>NZ_FTOB01000027.1 GCF_900156625.1 Zobellia uliginosa
GCTAACAAAGAACTGAGGCAAAAAACAAATAAATTCTTCCTTAATCTGAGACAATATTATTCTAGGCCCATAGATTCCAAAATCAGTTTCTTCGGGCTTTTTTTTATTCAATTTATCTGCTATTTATCCAGGCAATACAGAAACATACGATTCATCGTACGGCCTGCCCGATTTTGCAATGGCAAAAGACTGCTTCAATAGTTTGTTAGCTACAGCAATCAATGCCAGTTTCTTGCTCTTGCCCTTGTTCACGATTCGCTCATATACCTCTTTGCATGCCGTGTTGTGTTTACAGGCATTGAAAGAGCACAGGAACAATAGATTGCGAAGCTTTCTATTGCCGACCTTACTTATTCTCGGACGACCTCTTACACTGCTCCCCGACTCCCGTATCGTTGGGGTTATACCCACATAGCTACAGAGCTGCGATGCCGTTTCGAACTTACTGAAACCATCAGTGACAACTATCAGGAACAAGGCGGTCTTTTGCCCTATACCTGGTATCGACATCAACAAGGTCAACTGCTCTTGTTGATCCCCTTTGACCAATGATAGAATTTTTGATTCGATGGCCGTCACTTCCTTGTCCAACTGTTTCCTGTTGCGTACCAAGGAACGGTATACGAACTTTGAGGGCACCCCCAGAACGTCCTCCCCATGGATCTTGTTCTTGGTTGCGGTGCGTTGCTTTAAATACATGTCCAATAACCGGAACAACTGTAAACACTCACTTTGGCTATCGGTCAGGGCATCGTAAAGAGGGACCTCATTGACCAGGGCATAGTCACAGATAGCCTTTGCGTCGCTCTTATCGGTCTTTACCTTGGCCAGCTTCATTTGGATAAAACGCTTGACGGACAACGGGTTTACCACTGAGACCATTACTCCATTTTTGTAAAGAAACTGTGCGAGCCTATAATGATAGTAACCGGTAGCTTCCATGACTACCAATGAACCTTTGGGCAAGTGCCCAAGGAATTTCTTGAACCCGGGCCCATCGTTCCCGTACCGGTCGTGACCTTTGTTACTGCCGTGCACATCAAAGACATCTTTACTGATGTCGACTCCGAAAGTTTCTTTATATTTATTCATAGGAAATGTTTTGTGAAAGAACCGGCTACTTGGGCACACAACAACTTGAAAACGAGATCCAAGGTCTCACAGAACTGAACGTGGTCTAAGTAGTAAAAGAGAGAGGATTACCAATGTTGTCGAAGTCTAAAGCTTCACTGTATAACTTAACCTTAATTCTCTCTTTTGTTCTTTCTGGTTTATACCATCAATTTAATGAGAATCAAACTTAAGATGTATA
>NZ_FTOB01000026.1 GCF_900156625.1 Zobellia uliginosa
TCTAAAGCTTCACTGTATAACTTAACCTTAATTCTCTCTTTTGTTCTTTCTGGTTTATACCATCAATTTAATGAGAATCAAACTTAAGATGTATATAAAAAATAGCAGTTTTATCGCTTAAATGAAATAATAGTGATAAACTAAACCGTAACCTCCACATATTGTACCGGATTGGCAGGATAAAAGACGGAATGTTCCGCATATAAACAAGTTGTAGCACATTTAAAAAAACATAAATCCAAATGAAATATAAGAATCTTATTTTAGATTTTGATGGTACATTAGCAGATACCAAAGAAAGTATTTTACAGTCAATGAAGTTTGTGGCTCATAGTTTTAACATTGATAATTATGACGAAAAATTAATAGAAAACTTAATAGGATTACCACTGAAAACTACTTTTGAAAAAGCCTTTTCAATTGACGAAAAATTAATACAAGAAGCAACTTTAGTTTATCGTAAACATTATAATGAAATTGTAATCGATACGATTTCTCTTTTTAATGGTGTAAAAAACACATTATTAGATTTTCATAAACAAGGAATAAATCTGACTGTTGCTTCAAGCAAAGGGAAAGAGGCATTAATTAAAATACTCAAAAAGCAAAATGTTTACGACATTTTTACATTTGTTGGAGGCGAAGAAGATGCTAAAAATAAAAAACCTTCACCCGACATTGTAAATCTCATAATAAATAAATATAATTATCATCCATCTGAATGTTTAGTAGTTGGCGATACAATTTTTGACATTGAAATGGGACAAAGGGCGAATGTAGATACGTGTGGAGTTACTTATGGAAACAACACGAGGGAAAAATTAGAAAAACAAAAACCAAATTATATAATCAATAGTTTTAAAAATCTAGCTGAGATTGTATAAATAAGAAAAAAAACGTGCTACAATCGAGTAGACGGGTCCACCCCTAGTTAGGAACGGACTGCGCCTCTCACACCACCTGCCATACGGGTCTTCCCGCAGCCGGAGCGGGACGGGCTGTATACGGTTCCTGTTCGTCGGTACCGAGTTTTGTAGTCCCGCTTTCTTCAGATGTAACTTCGCAGTTACCACCCTTGCGACTTACTAATGGATCAAGGCGTTACCCCTGCCCATAAGGGACTTGCACCCTCTAGATTAATTAACTACATTTCTGTAGCGTAAAGGATGCCCATACTGGGCACACACAATGGCTAAAAATCATAGCTGCCCTGCGGGACAGCAACTGTAAGCTTCCCCTAATTAGAACTGCCTAGTTTTCTAAAACTTCATTAAAGTTATTGTTTTTAATTCTTTTGGGGCTAGCCCCAAAAGAATTAAGTTCCGCATATTTTACGGGCGGTATTTT
>NZ_FTOB01000025.1 GCF_900156625.1 Zobellia uliginosa
GGCTCAACACAAAAAGTTGTGGAGAGGTTAAAATTGGCCGATCTTTGAATCCAAAAAGTTAAATGCTTTCAGATTCACTATCATCTATAGCCAAATTATTATTACCTGAAGTTCTTGTGACTTATTTTGATTTGACCAAACATGAAGTTATAGACGAAGAAATACACTTTTATTTCACGGAACTAAACGATATTCCCAGGGAGTCGACCGGAGTCAAACTCCATTCCAAAGGTTTCTTTCCGGAAGCTACCGTTCAGGACTTCCCGATACGCGGCAAGAATGTATTTCTTCATATAACACGGCGTAGATGGCTTGATGAATCTACAGGTAATGTGGTTACAAGAGATTGGCAATTAGTAGCAAAAGGAACTAGGATCACTAGTGAGTTCGCTTCTTTTTTAAAAGAAATCCATTAGTAACAACGCTTCCAGCACGGCGGTCGTAGCGAAGTTCTATGGTGTAAACCCTAGAAGTCTACAACGACAATACAAAAATCACTTAAGCGATTTCAACTCCTGGAACCAAAGATCGCACGCAAAACAATGGACGTTGTTCCCGAACAATATAGGAAGCCATCTATCTCTGGATGAAACTGCTTTTTCCAATGGCGATCTATACACCGTTCTAACCAATAAAAAAGCAAAAGGAAAGAAAGGAGCTATCGTTACCATGGTCAAAGGAACCAAAGCGGAAGCTGTTATAACAATACTACATAAGATTCCTTTAAAGCAACGAAAGAAGGTCAAGGAGGTCACCTTGGACATGGCGGGCAATATGGGACTGATCGTTAAAAAATCATTCCCGAACGCCACACTGGTCATAGACAGGTTCCATGTTCAAAAATTGGCCTTGGATGCATTACAGGAAATTAGGATTAAACATAGGTGGGAAGCACTGAATATCGAAAATGACGCTATAGAAAACACTAGGGGCAAAACCTTAAAATACACACCGGTATTACTATCCAATGGAGATACATTAAAACAACTCTTGGCCAGAAGTAGATATTTATTATATAAATCCAGTAACAAATGGACCGAAAACCAAGCTAAAAGAGCAGAAATACTTTTTGAACGCTATCCCGACCTGGAAAAAGCATATGGATTATGCCAAAACCTATCTTGGATATTCAGCAACACAAAAGACAAGACCTCCGCGCTGATGCGCTTAGCGAAATGGGATGAAAAAGTAAGACAGGCCAAATTTAAAAGCTTCAACACTATTGCCAGAACTATGTCCGTTCATTACAAAAATATACTCAACTACTTTGACAACAGGAGTACAAATGCTTCGGCAGAATCATTCAATGCCAAAATAAAAGCCTTCAGAGCTCAATTCAGAGGTGTTAGAAACGTAGAGTTCTTCTTATTTAGGTTAACTAATATTTTTGCCTAAAGATAAAATCCCACAACTTTATGACTTGAT
>NZ_FTOB01000024.1 GCF_900156625.1 Zobellia uliginosa
CCGAAGAAACTGATTTTGGAATCTATGGGCCTAGAATAATATTGTCTCAGATTAAGGAAGAATTTATTTGTTTTTTGCCTCAGTTCTTTGTTAGCCTTTGTTATTTTCTATGTGTATGGTGTTCCAATTACGTGAAATACTAAATCAAAAGCAATATGGGATATAATAGCTACTAATAATCCGCGTTTCCAAAATATCCACCCGAATGTTGAACCCGTTATTAAGTTTCCAATCATCGTAACACCGATTGTAAAAGGCGTCAATTCCACAAAGTTTTTGGATAACGGTAGATGAATAAGTCCAAAAAATATTGCAGAAATTATGATGCCTATCCAGATTGTTTTATTTGATGGATTATCTACTTTTTTCAAAAATTGAATAATCGTAATTATCAGCGACATTAATCCTAATCGAAACATTATTTCTTCGCTAATTCCAGCAGAGAATGATACAAGAGCATAAAAAGGTTTGGATGGCCTTGAAATTTTACCTGAAATTGGATAGAACTCACTTTGTAATTCAAAGAGCCCCAATAGTAATAGAGCTACCAATGTTGCTAAAAAAATACTTGATAGGATTGATTTCCAGTTTATTAATTTATTAACTGGTTTTTTTGAAAAGATTCTTGCAAGAACTGGCGCTCCCAAATTGGTTCTTGAAGAAATCCATAAACCTATAAAAACCAATATAGCACCTAAAATTAGACTGCTTATTAAAATTGGAATTAGGTCGTCAACAATCGATTCGTTCAGATTGACTTCTGTATTTCCCGCCTCCAGATTCAATCTTTTAACTTCTCTACTGAAAGGGATGTTTATTAAAGAACCAAATATGAATAGAACAAGCACAGTTATTGCCACTTGCCAGCGATATTTTTTCTTTTCTTCTTTGTCCTGTATGACTGATGATGTAAATAAATTATTCAATTGATTATCGGTTTTTTTAATAAAGGCTAACGGCCCGGGACTAGGCCCTGCGGATGCGCAGCATACGCGTTAAGGGTCTGGGCTGGGCATCCGTGGGGCTTATCCCTTGTTGTGTTTCGTTTTGCTTCGGGAGGTCTCTACGGTTCTCTGAGGTCGCTCCCTATATTTTTGCGCCGCCCTTCCCGGGCCGTTGTGGCGTATTGAGCGCACCGGGAATCGAAAAAAGGTATGGGTACGGAGTGTTGCCCGTCTTGCTTTTTTCGATGTAGGGACGCGGCCGAAGGCAATTCGCCACAACGTTTAGCATAAGAAACGTAGGGCAGGTGATAAGCGATACGTTTCGAATTGGTGCTAAGCCAAATATAAATATTTTGCTTTTATCTTTTTTCTTGTAAATGCCAAATTTTATATTTAGCGGACTTTGTTAATATACACAAGCCTTTCGGTTTAGTACAAATGCCCTATGTTTTTTATACATCTTAAGTTTGATTCTCATTAAATTGATGGTATAAACCAGAAAGAACAAAAGAGAGAATTAAGGTTAAGTTATACAGTGAAGCTTTAGA
>NZ_FTOB01000010.1 GCF_900156625.1 Zobellia uliginosa
GTTGTCCATGCGGATCCTCTTTGGCTTTCCTTTTTTATTGATAAGGTGGTTCAGTACCCAGACAACGCGATTGCTGGTCAAGGAAAAGTCGACTTTCTATATGAAGTGCTTCTCGATTAAAATTATCGATGACGTTGAACGACCTGAAGCGTCTCTTGTTTTCTAGGACATCGGTCACAAAGTCCATGCTCCAAGTGTGGTTAAGTCCATCGGGTACCTCTAAGGGCTCTTTCACCCTTGCGGGCAAACGTTTCTTTACTTTTCTTCTCAAAGGTGGTCCAAGGGCCTTGTACACACGGTGGACCCCTTTATGGTTTCATGGCTTCCCTTCATTGCGCAAACGGTCGTAGGCCTCGCAAAAGCCTTCCTCCGAATGTTCTTTTGTCTTTTGCCGCAAGGCATCCTCTATCTCGGTATCGTCCTTTGGAAAAGGTTTATAATAGTAGACGCTCTTGCTCATATTCAATACACGGCACGCCCTGCTGATACCGTAATGAACAAGTTCTTTGGCGACACTGCGCTTACGGCAAGGCTTCAGAGCTTTTTTCGATGATTTCCTTCGCCATTTGATGGTCCAAAGCCAAGTTGGCGTACATCTGCTTGAGCTTTCGGTTCTCTTCTTCCAGTTCCTTTATGCGCCTGAGCTCCTTGTCGCTCATTCCGGCGTACTTCGAACGCCACATGTAGAAAGCGGCCGAACTCACACCGTGTTCACGGGTTATATCCGCAACGGTCTTGCCATTATCGAACTCTTTTAAAATCTCTGCGATCTGCGGGGGTGAAAATCTACTCTTCCTCATAATAACGTTTAAAATTAAGATTACTATTCTACTTTTAAACAGTTCGGTTTTAAGGGAAGCTTACAGGTTCACTTTTTGTAGTCAGTTGTAGGCCAAAATTCTTGGATTTAGCATATTGAACGAGGTAATTGAAATCGTTTTCATCAATTGAAGGACAATATAAATTTAGTCTCTTGTAAAGATCCTGAAGATTATCAGTATTAAATTTGATAGCGTTCTGTATCATATAACCTTCAAAAATAGTCCCAATTGTTTTATAATAAAAATTCTCTAATAAACTAAGATTGTTAGGAGTACTACTAACGAAAGAAAAGCCAGACAGATTAATTACTTCTAAAAGTCTTGGTATATAAAACTCATGTGGTGTTTCGACTTCATTAACTAAATGAAAATAGTCCCCTTCTATATTTTGAATACAAATCTGGTAAAGTATTTTGGCCGCGAAGTCTACAGGAACAATATTTAATCCGGCATTTTTATTGACCATTATTCGTAAATTTACTTTTAATGGAATGTTGTAGATGTCTTCAGTATAATTTAGTTGTTTTATTTTCCATCTTAGAAAAAAGGCAGCCCAGCTATAAAAAACATCAAATTTATTAATAGCTCCTTTCTTTTGCTCGATTAATCGGCCACAAATTGTAGAAGGCCTGAATATTCGACATCTAATTCCTGTGCGTTGTTGAAACGTTCTTACCAAAAGCTCACCCTCTAACTTACTTTTTTCATATGGGTTTCTGAATTCTTGATCCAAATTCGTATAATCTGGTTTAACATCTCCGTAGGTTTTTCCACAAGCATAAGCAGTACTAACATAACCAAACTCCTTAACAATCAGGCTTGATACTAATTCTAATATTTTTGACGTGCCTATTACATTTGTTCTGTTTAGCCATTCTCTGGTTTTAGCATTGTCTCTAAAATCGGTAGAAGCGGCGATATGTAAGAAGTAATCTATCCGTTTCCCAACTAGTTTTCTGTACTCTGTACTATTGATTAGTTCATCAGTCGACAGATCGATATTGATACAACGAATATTTGTACGTAAAAATGATAGTATCAAAGGAAAATTATTCGGACTCATTGACAAATAATCCATTCCGTCATTAAGAAGTATGTCTTCAATACGTTCTGATAATGACTGATCATAAGATGCGCGTCCTAAAATAAAAATTTCGAGAGTATCAAGATTATCAAGATGGTCTTTGATGATCTCAAAAAAAACATGTCGGCCTAAGTGCCCTGTTACGCCTGTTAAAGCAAATACTTTTTGTTTCATTTTAAAGTAGATTTTGGGTAGATTAAGATTATATCCTTATTAATTTTCGTAATAAATGTTTGGAATTATTATGTGCGCTATATTTAAAAAACTATTATTTCTTTTGTGAAAACCTCATATTTAGAGTTCGTATTTCGGTGCTTTATTAGATCCTTTAAGACTAAACTCCGTTAAATACAACTATTTTTTTTTCGAAACCTCTCTATGCTATATTAGTATTGATTGCTTTAGCAAGAAAGAATTCTTTTATACATATGCCTCTGGTGTTGGTGAATACATAATATGTATTCATGTTATGGCACTCGAATTGATTTGTTTTATAGGGTACACAGTTTAGTGTTGCAATGCTGAACGCTACTGTTTTTTAAATACAAATAGATTTTGTTTTTTAATTTTTTTTGATCCAAAAATGCCAGAATACCTATTAAAATTTGATGCCTTAGTTTGTTCATAATGTTATTGTGTAAGAGATTTTTATATTCTTGCTTGTTTTTTTATTATGGTCTGATTAAGTCTTAAGCGTATTGATTATAATTCCGTTTTACTATTCTAGTTGTATCAAAAGTAACATTTCTTACACTTTATGTGAGAATATATTGTTGTGGTAAACTTATGGAAGTACTTAAGGAAATGACATCCTGAAAAAAAACGATTTTTATATCATGGTTTATAATGGTTAAATGTTGTGGTTTACCCTTATTTATTTTATAACACTGTTGGAAGTGTTTTATAGATGATTTTAAAAATAGAATCCAAAAGAAACTATAACTAGAAAATTAAACTTTCATTTATAGCCACATTCATTTACTTAAGACTTTAACCTTATAATTACCTCAATTTTGTAAAGAACAAAAATGCATTCCGTTGATGATCGTCTTGCATTCTTGGATGGAGTTTCCATTACAGAAGTAAATCGGCGTCTAATACAAGAAGATAGAATAACAGGCTAACTTGAGTTGGTGTAATAGATGATTTACAATTGCAATTGGATGATGACCATGATTGTTGTCAAATGAGTTTTTTTGACCTAAAGAGAAGAATTCTTATTAATCTAACTATTTCAAAGAAAGATTTCGATTGACCGACGTAGACGGACGTGTAATGAAGGATATTCTAACCTGATTTCTTCTGTGGTTGGAAAGGCTTAAGACCGTATCATTGGGCTTAGGGGCTACCACGGCCTAAGAAAGTGTAAGGGGCAATGCAGAACCATGTGGTTCTGCATTGCCCCTGTCTATTTGTACTGGCGATGCTTCGCGCGGCCAGAATCGGTTTTTTGTCTTGTTTATGGTAGTGGAAATACAGAAAGTATCCTTGTACAAGTCAAAAGAACCCTAGTTTAATACAGCGATTTTAAATTCCTTTATTTTCCAATAGGGGAGTCGTCGCATTTTAAGTCGCCGACAACATACTGTAGGCCATCCAAGAAAAACTGAAGTAGCTCTGGGTGGTCTAAACTTTGGGCATTATGTGAAGGGGAGCTATAGAAAACACGGCCTTTGCCATGTCTTTTGATCCAAGAAACATAGTTCTTGTCATTTGTAACCGTATGGCGTATTCCTTCGATCTTGTTAGTATCGATATAGAGCAAGGGTCTAAAGTTGTAATCGAAGTAGGCGTTCTTGAAAAAGTAGGGCTCGTCTACATGGGTAAGGCCGTTTCCTTTAAAGGCCTGTACTAAGGGATGGTTTGGATCTACTTCCTTAACGTGCATTTCCTGCTGTTTCGGATGGTAGTCAAAGCTACCGCCGGTCATTTTGCTGAATTCCATAGAGTTGTTCTGTACAACAATGGCGCCGTGTAAGATCATCAGTCCGCCACCCTTGGCTACATAATCGAGCAGGTTTTTTTCGTATTGGGCCGATTTGGCTGCTATTTCTTGGGCCGAGAAGGAAGTGTTGTCTTCCAATAAATCGGAAAACAGGTCCCTTTTTTTGCCTCTAGGATTGCAGTTATTAAATACAACTGCGTCGTATTTTTTTAGGTTTTTTTTGTCGAAATTCTCAATGTCGTATCCGACATGTACTTCGAAGGCATTGGTTTTCTTACCTAAAATTTTAAGCATTTCCGCGTTGTGCGGAATGGTCCAATGGTCAAAGCCGGTAGCCTTTGAAAAGACCAGAATTTTCTTTTTTGATACGTCTTTTACGGTAGTTTCAGATGGGGCGATTTGCTCTATCTTGGCCAGCCATTCGTCGGTAATTTTGAAATTTTCCCGTTGTTGGGCAAAAATGAAACCGGTAACAAGTAAAAATAAGGCGGTAATGGTAATGTTTGTTTTCATGGGTAATGTGTGTCTTTAGATTTGGGTAGATTCCCTAGCTATTAATTTATGTTTAATGATAATTTGATCTGCGGATTGAATGTTTATCGACCCGTTCAAATGGCTGATGATGCTTTGTCCTGCAAGAATGCCCATTTTGTAGCCCGGGTATTCAATTGTGGAAAGGTTGGGTGATATGACCTCGGAGACGGGGTCGTTGTTGAACCCGATGATTTTGATGTCCTCAGGAATACGGAATCCCTCTTTTTTAAGCTCTTTGATGCAGTTTACCGCAAAGGTGTCGTTGGAAACGAATATACCGTCTACCTTATGTTTCGAAGCCTTTATATAGGCCACGAACTCTTGAACCTTATAAATGTTCAAGTCGCTTTCGATAATGTTTTCGGGCCTGACCGGAAGCTTGTTTTTATACAGGGCCCTTTTGTATCCTTCCAGACGATCGGTATAAACGTTTCGTCTTAAGCTACCGGTAATATGTACGATATTTTTACAACCTTTTTCTATGAGATGCCGTGTGGCGTCGTATCCGGCGGCTTCGTTATCTATGGAAATCGTGGGGCAATTGGGTAGGTCGCAAAGCCTATCGAAAAACAAAAGCGGTATTTTTCTATCGGTATAGGTCGTGAAGTGGTCGTAGTTCTCCGTTTCATAGGCCAAGGAGACCAAAAGGGCGTCGATCCCACTATCAAAAAGCGTTTTTGCATTGAGTTTTTCCTTTTCCTGCGATTCCAAGGACTGGCTAATGACCAGGTTGTAGCCGAAATTATTGGCTATTTTCTCTATGCCCGATAATACGGTAGACATAAAAATGGAATTGAGCTTGGGCACGATGACCCCAATGGTTTTGGACCGTTGCTTGCTAAGGTTGGCGGCAAACTTATTGGTTCTATAGCCGGTTTCCCTGGCGACGGACAAGACTTTGTCCTTTGTCTTTTGGCTGATGGCCGGATGGTCGTTCAGACTACGACTTACGGTGGCAGGAGATATATTCAGCTTTTGGGCCAAGTCGTATATCGTTATTTTTTTAGCCATTTTGGAGAGTGCAATGTTACTGCAACAATATTACGCAACAATTTTTAATGAGCAATAAAATGAAAGTTTTTTTTAAATAAAAAATCAATAAATACGTTTTTATCCTACAAATCACACTGATTTTTTGATAAAATCATTAAATATTTAGAAAATATTTGCGCAATCGGTTGCGTGATATTTAAAAAATTATAGTTTTGTTTTTTTTGCAATCAATACCAATCAAACCAAATTATTTCTTTTCGATAAGACGGTTCTCGGCAATCCTTTTGCGGGACTTACTATCGAGCCTTTTAATAACCTGTTCCCTATCCCATTTGCCGAAATAGAGCTAAATACCTTAGGGGAACTCGAGCAGAACCCAGGATACGTTAATTAAATTGTATTTTAGACTAAAGAAGAGAACTATGCCTTTGAATGAGAATAAGTTGATTTCATTAAATAGATGCCTTGAGCGTACAAAGTCGGTTTTGTTTGTTGCTTTTCTAATTTTAATGGCATCGGCATGTTCCGATAAGGCTTATGAAAAATATGCCGATGTCCTTCCTGAAAAAGTTGATTTTAATTACCATATAAAACCTATACTTTCCGATCGATGTTTTACTTGTCATGGGCCCGATAAAAATGGGGTTAAGGCAGGCTTGAGATTGGATATTCCCGAAGGGGCATTGAAAAAGACGCTCGAATCGGGAGGGCATGCCTTTGTTCCCGGAAGTATTGGAAAAAGTAGGGCCTATCAAAGAATGGTTTCGGATGACCCCGAATTACGGATGCCCCCGCCGAAGTTCAATCTGTCTATGACCGAATTTGAAATCGCCATGATTGCAAAATGGATCGACCAAGGGGCGGAGTACAAGCCGCACTGGTCTTATGCAAGCCTGAAAAAGACTTCGGTGCCCAAAGTGAAGAATGAGGATTGGTTGCAGAACCCTATAGATAATTTTGTTCTGAAAAAACTGGAAAACAATGGGTTGAAGCCCAATGTTAAAGCGGATAAGGAATTATTGCTAAGAAGGCTTTCCCTTGATTTAACGGGACTTCCCCCTACCATAGATGAAATCGACGATTTTATGGCCGACGACAGTGACAAGGCCTATGAAAAGGTGGTCGATCGCCTGTTGTCATCTTCGCATTATGGGGAGCGAATGGCGGTAGAGTGGCTCGATATCGCACGCTATGCCGACTCCCATGGCTACTCCACCGACGGGGTGAGAACCATGTGGCCGTGGCGTGATTGGGTTATCGATGCATTCAATAGTAATATGCCGTACAATGATTTTATTACTTGGCAAGTGGCCGGCGATAAATTTCCGAACGCCACACGTGAACAAAAGCTGGCAACGGCCTTTTTGAGAAATCAGAAACTAAATGCCGAAGGTGGTATCGTGTTGGAGGAATTTTTGGTCGAATATGCGGCCGACCGTGCGGAAACCGTATCAACGGCCTTTTTGGGCTTGACGATGCAGTGCGCGAAATGCCATGACCATAAATATGACCAAATTTCCCAAAAGGAATATTTTCAATTTTTTAGTTTCTTCAACAGCGTCAATGAAAGGGGAATGACCCCTAATGATGGTAATTCGGGGCCACAGCTATTGCTGACTACCAAAGAGGTCGATGACCTTATAGCCTATATCGATTTTCAGGTCGATAGTTTGCAGAAAAAACTATCGCCTTTAAAAAGATCGCTGGATGTTGATAAATATAGCCACCCGAAATTGGATTTAAATGACGGCTTGCTAGTCGATATTTCATTCGAAAACAGCAATTCGAAAAAGGTCTATGATGCTAGTAGGGCTCAAAAAACCTATGAGGTAGGAGGTGAATTTGAACCGGTCAAAGGTAAGAAGGGAAAAGGGTTTAAGTTTACAGGGTATGACGTTCTTCGGATCAATGATACGAAGTTGGACTTTGGTGTGTCGGATCCTTTTTCTTTTAGTTTCTGGGTCAATTCGCATCACGAGAACGAGTACATGCCCTTATTGATGCATGTTGGGGGTAAAAATGACAATTATAAGGGGTATGAGATGACGGTCTTAAACGGCTATCCTAGCATACGGCTTATCAATAGTTTGCCGGCCAACATGATTTCGGTGCGTACGGAGAAGCCGCTCGCTAAAGATGAATGGGTGCATTTGACCTTTGTTTATGACGGGTCGGGAAGTGCCAGTGGTATTCAAATTTATAGCGATGGTAAAAAGTCGAAAAAGCAAGTGCTCTTAGATGAACTCACTAAAGCCATCTCCCGGGGTAATGGAAGGATGACCCTTGGAGGGAAAATCGATTATCAGGTCGAAGTAGACGGTTTTGGTCTAATGGATGACCTGAAAATTTACAATAGGGAGTTAAGCGAGGTTGAAGCCTTTGCTTTGTTCGAGGAAGCTAAAGTGGCTCCGGACAACTTCTCGAAAGAGGCGTTAAAAGAGCACTATTTGCTTACGGAGAGTAGTGAGCAAAAAGCGATAAGCAACAAGATTAAATCGCTTCGGAAAGAGAAAAATACCATATTGGATACCGTTCCTACGGTTATGATAATGGGAGACCTTAAAGAGCCTAGGCCTACTTATATTCTTGATAGGGGAGCTTATGATATTCCCTTAGAGGAGGTTTCCGCAGGAACACCTGAGGATATTTTTCCCTTTACGGAAGAATTTCAACCCGATCGTTTGGGGTTGGCCAATTGGTTGGTCGATGAAAGAAATCCCTTGACGGCAAGGGTGACCGTAAACCGTTATTGGCAATTATTGTTCGGTCAAGGTATCGTAAAAACGGTGGAAGATTTCGGTAACCAAGGGGCCTTGCCGCATCATCCTGAATTATTGGATTATTTGGCCAAATCTTTTATCGATTCTGGGTGGGACGTCAAAAAAATGATGAAAACCATTGTAATGTCCGCTACCTATCAACAGTCGTCTAGAGTTCCCGTTGATGAAAGAAAAGATGATCCGGACAATGAAATGTTGGCCCGCGGTCCGAGCAACAGGCTGCAAGGGGAATTTATACGGGATTTGGCCTTGGCATCGAGCGGCCTACTGGTTGATGAAATAGGAGGGGCTAGTGTAAAACCATACCAG
Organism: Zobellia uliginosa; assembly: GCF_900156625.1. GTDB lineage: Bacteria > Bacteroidota > Bacteroidia > Flavobacteriales > Flavobacteriaceae > Zobellia > Zobellia uliginosa. The sequence continues at coordinate 8,467 of NZ_FTOB01000010.1, forward strand.
CCCGAAGGGCTCTGGGAGGAAATTACGGGAAACTCGGTTTATTTAAGGTCTTATCGGGAAGATGAAGGGGATAAGCTGTATAGAAGGTCGCTTTATACGTTTTGGAGGAGGGCTTCGCCACCGCCTACGATGACGATTTTCGATGCGCCCTCCAGGGATTACTGTATCGTGAAGAGGGCAGAGACCAACACTCCCTTACAGGCGCTCTCCTTGCTTAACGACCCTCAATTTGTGGAGGCGGCCCGCGTATTGGCTGAAAGGGTGGTCAGGGATAAAAGAGGGATACGGGAACAAATAGTACTGGCCTATCGTTTGCTAACGGGCATAAGCCCCGATAAAAATACGATTCAACTTTTAGAGGAACATTACGCCAAGGAGAAGGTGCGTTTCGAGAATAATCCCAGGGAAGCAAAAAAATTATTGGCCTTAGGTTACACCCCGGTAAAAATGGGGCAATTTCCGGTAGAGGTGGCGGCCATGACCGTGGTGTGTAATACGATCATGAGTTTTGATGAAACGATTATGAAAAGATAAAACAAGGTACAGATGAAATTTTCGGATTTAAATAAGTTCCATAATCAACCGGAAGTAAGGCAAGGTCTTGAAATCAATAGGAGACATTTTCTTACCAAGACGGGTTTTGGTATTGGGGGCATGGCCTTGGCGGCCCTTTCCAATCCTCTCAAGGCTTTGGGCCAGGTGGGCAGCATGGGGAGTCCCCCGCCGGGTATGCCCGATATGCGACATTTTGCCCCAAAGGCAAAAAGGGTGATCTACCTTTTTCAAAGTGGTGGTCCTTCTCAGCATGACCTTTGGGATTATAAGCCCTTGCTTGAAACAATGAACGGTGAGGAACTTCCCGATTCTATTAGGCAGGGTCAACGTATAACCGGAATGACGGCAGGTCAGCAATCTTTTCCCTTGGCAGGGGCTCAGTTCAAGTTTGACCAGTATGGGGAAAGTAGGGCTTGGGTAAGCGAGCTTATGCCCCATACGGCGAAGATCGTTGACGATCTGTGTTTTATAAAGAGTATGAACACCGATGCCATAAATCACGACCCGGCCATAACCTTTTTTCAAACGGGTTCACAACAACCGGGAAGACCTTGTATCGGTTCTTGGTTGAGCTATGGCTTGGGTAGTTCTAATAAGAATTTGCCCGAGTTTTGTGTTTTGCTTTCCGATGGTAGTGGAAACCTCGCGCCCCAACCCTTGAACTCACGTCTGTGGGGAAGTGGTTTTTTACCTTCTTTGCATCAAGGGGTACAATTTAGGTCGGGAAAAGACCCTGTATTGTTTTTGAATAACCCCGATGGGATTTCCGATATGTCGCGCAGGTCTTCATTGGATTATTATCAAAAAATTCAAGAAATGCAGTACCAGAAGGAGCAAGATCCTGAAATACAAACCCGTATTGCACAGTATGAAATGGCCTATCGTATGCAGACTTCGGTACCGGAAGTGATGGATGTCACAAAAGAACCTGACCATATCTATGAAATGTATGGGCCTGACTCGCGAATTCCCGGTACCTATGCCGCTAATTGTTTGTTGGCAAGACGTTTGGTCGAACAAGATGTCAACTTTATTCAGTTGTACCATCGTGGGTGGGACCAACATGGAAACCTGCCGAAACAAATTCGGGGACAATGTAAGGACACCGACCAGCCTTCAGCGGCATTGGTACAAGATTTAAAGCAAAGAGGTTTGTTGGAAGATACCTTGATCGTATGGGGAGGAGAATTCGGTAGAACCAATTATTCCCAAGGAAAATTGACCAAAACCAATTATGGTAGGGATCATCATCCTAGGTGTTTTACCATTTGGATGGCCGGTGCTGGTGTGAAAAAGGGACTTAGTTACGGGGAAACCGATGAGTTCGGGTATAATATTATCAGTAATCCGGTTCATGTACATGATTTTCAAGCAACCCTTATGTATTTGCTCGGGTATGATCACGAAAAACTTACGTATAAACACCAAGGTAGAAGATTTCGATTGACCGATGTACACGGACACGTAATGAAGGATATTCTAAGCTGATTTCTTCTGTGGTTGGAAAGGCTTAGGACCGTATCATTGGGCTTAGGGTTTGCCGCGGTCTGGGAAGGAGCAAGGGGCAATGCAAAACCACATGGTTTTGCATTGCCCCTGTCTATTTACACTGGCGATGCTTCGCGCGGCCAGAATCGGTTTTTTGCTCTGTTTGTGGTAGTAGAAATACAGAAAGTATCCTTGTGTAAGTCAAAAGAACCCTAGTTTAATACAACGATTTTAATTCCCTTTATTTTCCGATAGGGGAGTCGTCACATTTTAAGTCGCCAACAACATATTGTAGGCCATCCAAGAAAAATTGAAGTAACCCAGGGTGGTCTAAGCTTTGGGCGTTATGTGATGGGGAGCTATAGAAAACGCGGCCTTTGCCATGTCTTTTGATCCAAGAAACATAGTTTACCTTTTCGTCGACTTCCTTTTTCATGCCTTCTAGCTTATCGATTTCAATGTAAAGTAAGGGTCTGAAATTATAGTCGAAATAGGCATTGTTGAAAAAGTAGGGTTCATCCACATGGGTAAGGCCCTTTCCTTTAAAGGCTTGTACTAAGGGGTGCTTGGGGTCCACTTCCTTAACGTGCATTTCTTGTTGTTTCGGATGGTAGTCAAAGCTGCCGCCGGTCATTTGGCTGAACTCCTTAGAGTTGTTCTGAACGGTAATGGCGCCATGTAGGATCATAAGTCCGCCACCCTTGGCTACGTAGTTCATTAAATTGGTCTCGTACTGCTTTGATAGGGCGGTGATTTCTTGGTCGGGAAGATTTGAATTTTGCTGTAATAAATCCCAGAACAAATCTCGCTTAGGTCCCGAGGGATTGCAATTGTTAAATACAACCGCATCGTATTTTTTTAGGTTCTTTTTATCGAAGCTTTCAACGTCGTAAGCGATGTGGACCTCAAAGGCATTGGTTTTTGTACCTAAAATCTTAAGCATTTCCGCGTTGTGCGGAATGGTCCAGTGGTCAAAGCCGGTAGCCTTTGAAAAGACCAGTATTTTCTTTTTTGACACATCTTTTACGGTGGTTTCGGATGGGGCCATTTGTTCTATTTGGGCCAGCCATTCGTCGGTAATTTTAAATTTTTCTATTTGTTGGGCGAAAATGAAACCGGTAACGAGTAAAAATAAGGCGGTGATATTCTTTTTCATGGGTAATGCGTGTCTTTAGATTTGGGTAGATTCCCTAGCTATTAATTTATGTTTGATGAGGATTTGGTCGGCGGACTGAATATTGATCGATCCGCTTAAGTGGCTGATGATGCTTTGTCCGGCAAGAATGCCCATTTTGTAGCCCGGGTATTCAATTGTGGATAGGCTGGGCGATATGACCTCGGAGACGGGGTCGTTGTTGAACCCGATAACTTTAATGTCTTCCGGTATACGGAATCCTTCTTTTATCAGCTCTTTGATGCAGTTTGCGGCAAAGGTGTCGTTGGAAACGAATATACCGTCTACCTTCTGTTCCGAAGCTTTTATACGGGCTACGAACTCTTTTACCTGGCCGATGTTCAGGTCGCTTTCGATAATGTTTTCCGGCTTGACCGGAAACTTGTTTTTGTACAGGGCTTTTTTATAGCCTTCCAGTCTGCCCGCGTAAACGTTGCGCTTAAGGCTACCACTTATATGTACAATGTTTTGGCAACCGTTTTTTATGAGATGCTGTGTGGCGTCATATCCAGCGGCTTCGTTATCTATGGAAATCGTGGGGCAATTGGGAAGGTCGCATACCCTATCGAAAAACAAAAGCGGTATTTTTCTATCGGTATAGGTCGTGAAGTGGTCGTAATCGTCCGTCTCGTAGGCCAAGGAGACCAGAAGGGCGTCGACACCGCTATCAAAAAGCGTTTTTGCATTGAGTTTTTCCTTTTCCTGTGATTCCAAGGACTGGCTAATGACCAGGTTGTAGCCGAAATTATTGGCTATTTTCTCTATGCCCGATAAAACGGTAGACATAAAAATGGAATTGAGCTTGGGTACGATGACCCCAATGGTATTGGATTTTTGTTTGCTGAGGTTGGCCGCGAACTTATTGGTTCTATAACCGGTTTCCTTGGCAACGGACAAGACTTTGTCCTTTGTCTTTTGGCTGATGGCCGGATGGTCGTTCAAGCTGCGACTTACAGTGGCGGGGGAGATATTCAGCTTTTGGGCCAGGTCGTATATCGTTATCTTTTTTGCCATTTGGGTAGTGCAATGTTACTGCAACAATATTACGCAACAAATAGAAATATACAATGATATTTTCTTCTAAAATCAATTATTGCACTTTATTTCAATATTGTAGGCCGCTTTTGGGTGTCTAAAATGACTATTTCTCAATTTTTATGTAATTAATTTACGCAATCGGTTGCGCAATTCATAAAATTTTATAGTTTTGTTTCAAGTCGACAAGACCTAAATAATCAAAACCAATTTTTAATACACATTGTATGAAGCAACTACTAAACCATTTTAGGCTATTTAAACGAACGCTATTTCTCTTGTTTCCTATGCTGTTCTTGTCTTATTCGGCATTAGCGCAAGATGATTTTACGGTTACGGGAACGGTAACCGATGAGTATGATGCTCCCTTGCCAGGAGCTTCCGTCGTGGAAAAGGGCACTACAAATGGGGTATCTACCGATTTTGACGGGAATTATTCCATTTCGGTTTCCAATCAAAATGCAACTTTAGTGATAAGTTACATTGGTTACGCCGAACAAGAGATTGCCATTGAGGGCAAGTCTCAAATCAACACCGCTATGGAGCCAAGTGCTTCTACCCTAGATGAGGTAGTTCTTGTCGGGTATGGGGCGGTGAAGAAAAAAGATCTAACAGGTGCCATCTCTCAAGTAGAGGCAGAAGATTTGGCCGACCAATCTACGAATTCCGTTACCGATGTCTTGCGTGGTAATGTGGCAGGTTTAAGTATTGGTTTGTCTTCTGGGCCTAAAGGGGTCAGTAATATTAGAATTCGGGGGAACAATGGTCTTTCGGCAGGGTCCAATCCTTTAATTGTGGTCGATGGTATTATATATAATGGGGATTTGTCAGATATTGCACCGTCCGATATTGACCGTTTGGATGTAATGAAAGATGCTAGTTCTGCTGCGGTTTATGGTGCTAGGGGCTCCAGTGGGGTAATTTTGATTACGACCAAAAGGGGTACCAGCGACAAACCCACCATTAATATTAATTCGAGTGTGGGTATAGCTACGGATGCTTATAAGGAAAGACCGTACGGACCGGAAGGCTACGCCAACTGGAGAACCGATGTATTCAAGAGTATCAACCCACAATTGACAAAAGATAATCCGGGCCGGTACGACAATCCTAATAACTTACCGGAAGGAGTTACCGTAGAAGAGTGGTTGGCTTATGATGGTTCTGCCGGCGATCCTACCCGGGCTTGGTTGAACCGTATCGGATTTCAAGATGTTGAAATCAATAACTACTTGGAAGGAAAGTCTATCGATTGGTATGACCGTATCATTAGAACCGGTATTAGAAACGATATCAATACCAGTATTTCTGGAAGGAATAATGGATTAAATTATTATTGGTCTATCGGACGTACATCGAACGAGGGGATATACGAAGGTGAAAAATTTCAAACTTTAAGGTCGCGTTTAAACCTTGATGCCGATATAAATGATTGGTTGACCGTGGGTATGAATACCCAGTTTGCCAAACGTGATGAAGGTTTTATCGCGGCAGATAGACTACAGATAGAAAGATCCTCTCCTTTTGGTTCGGAGTTCGATGATAATGGCAACCCTAGATTGAGTCCTCAAGACGATAGCGGGGCAGGGGCGACCAATGCTTTTTTATCTCAACAGTTTACCGATTTGATAGATTTGGAACATACCTTTAATTCAAGAGTGTATGCCAAAGTGAAATTGCCCTTGGGGTTTACTTATGAGCTGGGCTATACCAATAGATTGGAGTTTCGGGAATATTATAGGCATTTGCAATCTGCTAGTCCTCAAAATGTTGTGGGTGAGGGTTCTAGGGCCAACAGAAGAATATCAGAATGGCAATTGGATAATATCTTAAGGTGGAACAAGACCATAGACAAGCATCAGTTTGATTTGACCTTTTTGGCATATGCCGAGAAATTCAGGTCTTATGAGACCGTGGCCAATGCCACTACATTTGAACCTAACGATGCCTTAGGCTTTAGTAGTCTTGAACTTGGTACCGTTCCAACGGTAAGTAGTGAAGATGTAACCAGTACGGGCGATGCGTTCATGACGCGCTTCAACTACAATTACGATTCGCGCTATCTACTTACCTTGACGATGAGAAGAGATGGTTACTCGGCCTTTGGGGCGGGTAATAAGAGGGGGTACTTTCCTTCTATTGCAGGGGCTTGGACCATTTCGAACGAGAGTTTCTTTAATTCCGATTTCGTAAACTTTTTAAAATTAAGGGCTACCTATGGTGAAAATGGAAATAGGGAAATTGGTCGCTTTGTATCCTTATCCCAATTAAGGGCTGGCAAATACTTGAATGCCAATGCTGAAGGCGAAGTCTTTACCGTACCTACATTTAATAATTTCACCCAAGAAAGTCCTGATTTAAAATGGGAAACAACTAAGGCGATAAACTTCGGCCTCGATTTTAGTTTGGCCGATGGTATTGTTGAAGGTTCGATCGAGGCGTATAGAAATATTACTACCGATCTTCTTGTTCAGAGAAGGCTTCCCGATATTATTGGATTTACTTCCGTATTTACCAATCTAGGGGAGGTAGAGAACAAGGGTATTGAATTTAGTCTTTCTACCTTAAACTATGACAAGGAGAATTTCAACTGGACAACCAACTTCAATTTTTCCCTTAACCGCAGTAAGATCAACGAACTGTATGGTGATTTAGATGAAAATGGAAAAGAGCTTGACGATATTTCAAACCGATGGTTCATCGGTGAGGCTTCCGATGTAATCTGGGATTATGAGGTTCTTGGTGTTTTTCAGGAAGACGAGGCCGAAGCCGCAGCTGCGGTAGGACTTTCCCCAGGAGATTTCAAGCTTAGGGATGTCAATAATGATGGCCTGTTTACCGACGAGGATAAAAAGTTTATCGGGCATAGAACGCCAAGGTTTCAAGCGGCCATGTCTAACCGCTTTACCCTCTTTGAAAACATCGACTTTTCTTTTGAAATGTATTCCAATTGGGGACAGAAACGTTTGTTCAACGAAGCCAAGAACAGAAATGGCTTTATTGACCGGACCAATTCCATTCAAACGCCATACTGGACCCCTGAGAACCCGACCAATGAATATGCGAGGTTGTTTTCAAGTGATGGTAGTGCCAGTTACAGTATATGGAGGGACGCCTCTTTCATAAGGTTGAACAATGTTACCATTGCCTATCGTTTTCCAACGGAGTTTACCCAAAAATTTGCGGTTCAGAAATTACGGGTGTACGCCAATGCAAGAAACTTAGCCGTTTGGGCACCACATTGGGATTTTTATGATCCGGAACCAACCGATATAGAAGGTAGAAATTCTAACGGAAGTAATAACCCCACTTTACCCACGCCTAGATTCTTTACGGTAGGGTTAGACATTAGCCTTTAATATTCTAAATAAATAGACAATGAATAAAGAATTATATAAATATCGAAAAACGTTATTAGGCTTGACTTTTGTCTTTGCCTTGGCCTTTATCTCGTGTGAGGAAGAATTTTTAGATGCGGAACCGCAGTCCTTTTTTACCCCCGGGAATGCCCTGAATACTCCTGATGGATTGAATAGCTTAAACAATAATGCATTGGCAAGACTTACTTCGGAGTTCTACGGAGATGGGGCACCGATCATTACGGAGAATATATTTTCAGAGGTTGCCGTGGAAGGAACTACCGACAAATCGGGTCCGGCCCAAGATTTAAACTTGCTGATCCTACCGGATGCCAACTTGAATAGCTCCAACACCAATAGGATCGGATGGTATTGGAACCTTTTCTATGAAGGGATAAAGTTCAACAATACGGTAATCGGTAGAATTGACGATGCCGAATTTGAAAATGATGCCGAGCGGGATGCAATTCTCGGTAAAGCCTATTTTTTAAGGGCTTATTTCTATTACAGGCTTACTCAACAGTTTGGCGATGTTCCTTTTGTGCTAGAAGAGGTAAAGACTCCTAAACTTGATTTTGTAAGTACTAGCCGAACGACCATACTGGAGAAAATTCAAGATGACCTAAAAGCGGCTGCAGTAATGGTTCCCGAAGGATCGAACAAGGGCGATGTCAGTAGGGCAGCGGTATTTCACTTACTGACCAAGGTGAATTTGGCACTGGCCGATTTTGATGGGGCCATAGCTTCTGCATCGGAAGTTATCGATGGAAGTGCCCATAGGCTGATGACCGATAGGTTTGGCTCAACAGCCGCCGATGCCACCAAAGATGTGACCTGGGATTTGCACAGGCCACAGAACAAGAGTATACCCGCCAATACGGAAGGAATATTGATGTCTATCAGTCGCTTGGAATTTGAAGATAATGGTTCGCGTGCCGCTACGAGCGTACAACGCCAAGCCGTGCCTTTATGGTGGCGATTTATCAATACTCCCGATGGGCAGAACGGAATGTCCGATTCACCTGACGCCGAAATCAACCAAGTTTTTGAATATGGTAGAGGTATCGGCAGAAACCGTGGTACGGCCTATAGTACGGAGCAAATCTGGAAAGATGCCAATAATGACCAAAGGTTTAAAGATGGCAACTGGGTTCAAATGGAAGATTTAGTGTATAACGCGCCAAGTTTGAAAGAAGCTGGAAATTCGTATTACGGTAAGAATTTAGAATTGTATCTTCCTGACGGTACGGCCTTATGTTCAGATACTATTCGTAACTGGTATGATTTTCCACATTATAAATTTTCTATTCCAGATCCCTTGAACGTTAAACCTTCAGGTGGACATTCGGATTGGTACGTTTTTCGCATAGCGGAAACCCATTTATTGCGGGCCGAAGCCTATTTTTGGAAAGGAAACCTGGCAGAGGCGGCCAATGATATCAATGCCGTTAGAAGAAGGGCCGAAGCCGACGACATAGCGGCCGCAGATGTAAATATAGATGTTATACTTGATGAGCGCGCCCGTGAACTTTATTACGAAGAACCACGAAAGACGGAACTTACACGTATAGCCTACATTTTTGCTATGACCGGAAAGACCGCTTACAATGGTGAAACTTATAGTATGGACAATTTCTCCCAAAAGAATTTCTGGTACGACCGCATTATGGAGGTTACCGATTTTTATAACAAAGGGGTGAAGACCATTCATGGGGATGAGTATACCATGAGTCCCTACCACGTATTATGGCCTGTGCCTTCATCGGCAATTAATGCCAATACCCAAGGGCGGATCAATCAAAATGAAGGCTACCCTGGTGCGGAACTGAACGTTGCGCCCCTGACCAGTATACCTGAAACAGAGAGTGGTAGTTAGCATTAAATTTGTTTAAGTTAGTTTTTGTTTTAATTCCGTCATCTAAAATATTGTTTATGCGTACGATTGCTCTTTTTCTTTTTATTTCGACTTTTTGGTCTTGTAGTACTAAAAATTCAATCCGCTTTACGGTAGAAAAAGATGACGGAATTTTTTTAACACAGCCGGTCGGTTTTGATTTGACCAAGGCCCAAGAAGCTCAAATAGATATAGAAAAAGCTATGGTGCTTTTTCAGGAAGGAAAAGAAGATATGGAGATTCCTTTTCAAGTAGACCATGAACAGCACAAAATCTGGTTTGTTCCGGTTACGGAAAAAAACAATGATGGCCCCTTAAGCTATCGCTTGGAAAACGGACTGTCATCGGTGAAGTCGGAAAGTGGTATCTCTGAACAAAAACGAAATGGTAGTTTACAGCTGGGCTTTCAAAATAAGCCTGCTGTTTCCTATCGGTATGAAATGACCTATCCCCCGAACGGGGTAGATTCCATCTTTAAAAAATCGGGATACATTCATCCCATTATCACACCTAAGGGCGATACGCTTACCCGTATTCAACCTAACGACCATTACCATCATTATGGACTTTGGGGACCATGGACCCATACCCAGGTCGATGGTGAGCGAGTAGATTTTTGGAACTTGGGAGAAGGTATGGGAACGGTTCTGTTTAAGGAATTCAAAAATGAGGAATCGGGCGATGTCTATGCCTCGTTTACCGCGGGCCAAGAACATATCGATCTTAAGACCAAAGAAGAACCCCAAATAGCCTTGAATGAGGATCTTCAGGTGCGTTTGTGGAATTTGAACCGGCCTGATCGCTATATGTTCGACTACAAAAGTGAATTCAGTACGCCCTTGCAAAACGGGATATTGTTCGAAGCCTACCGCTATGGCGGTGGATTGGGGCTGCGTTTTAACGAAAGGTGGAAGGCCGATAATTGTACGGTGCTGACTTCGGAGGGCAACGACCGTTTAACGGCGGACGGGACCAATGCGAGATGGTGTATCGTATCAGGTGAATCGGCAGACGGAAAAGGTACGAACGGAATTTTGTTCATGAGCCACCCGAAAAACAGAAACCATCCCGAACCGATGCGTATATGGCCTATAGATGCCAATGGGGGAAGAGGCGATATGTTCTTTGAATTTTGCCCGATACGTCATGAAGAATGGAAAATAGAACCGAATAAAAAATACGAATTGAATTACCGAATGGTAGTTTTTGATGGTACATTGCAAGCAGGGGAAGCCGAAGCGTACTGGCAGCTATTTGCCCAACAACCCAAAACAGACATAATCAATAATTAGTAATACCAAATAACGATGGAGAGAAGAAAATTTATAAACAGAACAGCTCTAAGTACCGCCGCTTTGGTGGGTTTTCCTAGCATTGTACCGGCCCATGTATTGGGCAAAAATGCACCAAGTAATAAAATAAACATCGGGCAGATCGGTTGTGGCCGTATTGCCAGAAGTCATGATATTCACGATACTATTCGTTTTGACCAAGCTAATTATTTGGCTGTGTGTGATCTTGATTCCAAAAGGGCGGCAGATGCCAAGCTTTTAGTAGATGGGTTTTATCAAAAAAAGACGGGTAAGGCCAAATATAACCGAACAAAAATATACGAAGATTATCGCGAAATGCTCTTGAACAAAGATATTGATGCGGTAGTGATCAGTACGCCCGATCATTGGCATTCACAACCTGCAATGGAAGCTGCTTTGGCCGGAAAGGACATCTACGTTCAAAAGCCTACTTCCTTAACCGTTAGGGAAGGTCAGCAATTGCGCGAGGTTGTTCAAAAAACAGGTGCCATTTTGCAAGTAGGAACGCAGCAACGTGCCATGCCGCAATTTAGGATTGCCGCAGAATTGGTAAGAAATGGTCGTATCGGTAAAATTCACACCGTTAAAATCGGTTTGCCGGGCGATCCTGCGGGTCCTGAGGCACCGGCAATGCCCGTACCTCCAAATTTGAATTTTGATATGTGGTTGGGGTCTACCCCAGAAGTGCCGTATACCGAGATAGGGGTACATCCCCAAGATGGGTATAGCAGACCGGGCTGGTTGCGTTCGCGTAATTATGGCGCCGGAATGATCACAGGCTGGGGACAGCACCATTATGATTCCGCGGCATGGGGTATGAATACCGAATTAAGCGGACCGATTTCCGTAGAGGCTTTGGCCGAATTCCCAAAATCGGGGCTGTGGAACGTACACGGCGATTTCTTTGTAAAACACGAGTATGATAACGGTATTACCGTATACACCAGTGGAGGGTATACGAACGGTATCCGTTACGAAGGTACGGATGGATGGATTTTCGTTTCACGTGGTTCTTACCAAGCTTCCGCCACTGATCCGGTGGATAAGGAAAAGAGCAGTAGGGCCTTAAATGCTTCCGATCCTAAGATTTTAGAATCGGTAATCGGTGAAAATGAAATCCACCTAGAAAAAATTGATGACCAACATGGAAACTGGTTAGATTGTATCAAGACCCGAAAAGCTCCTATTTCACCAATAGAAAAAGGACATAAGGCCTGTGCCATCTGCTTGATCAGTGACATCGCCATGCAGTTCGATAGAAAACTGGAATGGGATTATGATAAGGAAGTCTTTATCAACGATGCCGAGGCCAATGCCATGTTACACCGTGAGCAAAGAAAGCCTTACGGAACGGATTATGTAAAATACTAAAGTCCAAAGAGCCCGTTCCTTTCGAACGGGCTTTTTACACATCTTCAAGGTTTTTATTCAATAGAAAGAAAAAGACGCCTGAACCGGTTTTCGGTCAAAGGCGATACAAACAGGTGATTACATGAAAAATAAAATCGCATTTTTACTTTTACTGCTCAGCATCGCATGCGGCGAAAAAAAAACGGATACTAAAATGGTCGAAGCAAAGACAGGCAACAAGGTGAAATTAATGACTTTGGATCCCGGTCATTTTCATGCTGCCTTGGTACAGAAAAAAATGTATCCCCAAGTTGATTCCACTATTTATCTTTTTGCTCCCGACGGTCCTGAAGTAAAAGATTTTTTGAACAAGATAAACAGTTATAATTCTCGCGAAGAATCACCCACGGCCTGGAAAGTCGAAAAATACTTAGGTGATGACTATCTCGAAAAAATGATCGCCGATAAACCGGGTAACGTTATGATCGTTGCCGGGAAGAACAGTAAAAAAATAGATTACGTACTTGAGGCGGTAAAGGCAGGGTTGAACGTGTATGCCGATAAGCCTTTGGTTATTAATCCCGAGGGATTTAAAAAACTACAGCAGGCTTTTGATATCGCAGAGAAGAACGGGGTGTTGATCTACGATATAATGACCGAACGTTTCGAGTCTACTACATTAATGCAAAAAACTTTTTCCGCATTGCCCGATGTTTTCGGGGAATTAGTGGACGGTACGCCCGAGGAACCCGCTATTAGTAAGGAAAGTGTGCATCACTTTTTTAAGTATGTTTCCGGTCAGCCCCTAGTGCGTCCGGCTTGGTTTTTTGACGTAAACGAAGAGGGGGAAGGCATCGTTGATGTTACCACCCACTTGGTAGACTTGGTACAATGGGAAGCTTTTCCTAATCAAATAATAGATACCAACAATATTGAAATGGTAAAGGCCAAACGTTGGCCTACCGTACTTACCACCGACGAATTCCAGAAAGTCACCGGCCTTGATGGCTATCCCGAGTATTTAAAAAAGGATTTAAAGGATGATAAACTGAATGTGTTCTGTAATGGTGAAATGGTCTATAAAATCAATGGCAAACATGCCAAGGTATCGGTAATCTGGAACTATCAAGCACCTGAGGGTACCGGTGATACGCATTATAGTATTATGCGGGGTACCAAAAGTGACCTGGTCATCAAACAAGGAAAGGAAGAGGGCTACAAACCTACCTTGTACGTCGTACCCCATCAAACGGACGGATTTGAAGAGGTGTTGAACAAGGCCATTGCCGATAAGATATCAAAGCAGTTTCAAGGTACGGCCATGGAGAAAATGGGAGACGGTAGCTATAAGGTCAATATTCCCGATACTTTTAAAATCGGACATGAGGCCCATTTTGGCCAGGTGACCGAAAATTATTTGAAGTATATGGAAGCCGGGGAACTGCCTCAATGGGAAGTGCCCAATATGATCAGTAAATACTATACGACCACCAAGGCCTACGAACTGGCCAAGAAAAACTAGATATGAACAACCTTTTTGATCTAAAAGAAAAAACAATAGCCCTTTCAGGGGGCACCGGGGTCTTAGGGGGTTCCATAGCGGAATACCTTGTACAAAATGGGGCCAAAGTAATTCTATTGGGGCGGTCGGTTGAAAAATTAGACGCTAAACGTAAAGCATTAAATACCATTTCCGAAGCTAGTACTGCGGCTTATGTTGTGGATGTGATGGAGGAAAATGAGCTGGTGCTGTTACGAAAGAAGATAAAGGAAGCCCATGGCAAGATCGATGGTTTGATCAATTTGGCCGGGGGAAATTTGCCCGGTGCCACCTTGCAACCGAATCAGACAATTTTTGATATCTCACTGGAAGACACCAAAGAAGTGGTAAATCTCAATCTCTTTGGCAGTGTGCTCCCCACAATTGTTATGGGTCAATTAATGGCCGAGCAGGGCTATGGTTCCATTGTCAATATATCTTCCATGGCATCGAAGCAGTCCATAACTAGGGTTTTGGGCTATTCCATGGCCAAAGCGGGCATTGATATATTTACCAAGTGGATGGCCGAAGAACTGGCTACTAAATTCAATGATAAAATTCGGGTGAATGCCATAGCTCCAGGCTTTTTTATTGGGAATCAAAATAGAAAGATTTTGATCAATGAAGATGGTTCCTATACGGAGCGAAGCAAAAAAATACTGGCAAAAACCCCTATGAACCGATTTGGCGATGCTTCTGAACTCAATGGAATGGTACATTACCTTTTGAGTGAAGCCTCCTCCTTTGTAACGGGAACCGTATACGATGTAGACGGTGGTTTCAATTCTTTTACCGGAGTTTGATATGGACTACCTAAAGAAGACTTACCGGTGGTTCGGGCCCGATTTTGGGGTGACCCTGGCCGATATAGCACAATTGGGTGCCCAAGGTGTCGTTACGGCTTGCCACAGTATACCTACAGGGGAGGTGTGGCCCGTTGAGGCCATTGCCGATGTAAAGCATCAAATCGAACGGCACGGCATGGAATGGTCGGTGGTAGAGAGCGTTAACGTTCACAATGCCATTAAATACGGCCTTCCGGAAAGGGATATGTATATAGGGAACTATATTCAAACCCTGAAGAACTTGGCGCAGCACAATATTTATACGATTTGCTATAATTTCATGCCGCTTATAGATTGGACGCGTACCCATCTCGATTACCAATTGCCCAACGGAACATCAAGTTTACGCTATGACCCGATTGCCATTGCGGCCTTTGATCTCTATATCTTAGAGCGAGAGAGTGCCGCTGAGGTATACGAAGCGAGTGTGGTAAGTAAGGCGGAAGCCTATTTTAAAAGCTTGTCCGCTCAAGAAAAACAGGCCCTGGAAAATGCTGTTCTTGCGGGGATACCCGGAAGCAAGGAACCTATTCAAATGTCGGCTTTCAGGGAGAATTTGGCAAGGGTAAGTCAAATTTCAAAAAGCGGGCTTCAAGAGAATTTGGCGTATTTTCTTAAAGCCATATTGCCAGAGGCGGAAAAGTTGGGCATCCATATGGCCATTCACCCCGATGACCCTCCATTTTCGGTTTTCGGGATTCCAAGAATAACTTCGACCTACGAAGATTTTAAGTCCATTTGTGATGGTTACCCTTCACTGCACAACGGTTTTACCTTTTGTTCGGGGTCACTAGGGGCTTCGCCCAATAACGATTTGGTGAAAATTATTGAAGATTTTGGCGACCGTATTCATTTTATCCACTTGAGGAATGTACAATTGAGCCCGAGTGGGGCGTTTTACGAAGCCGAGCACCTTAATGGTTCGGTGATGATGGAAGGGGTAATGGAAGCCCTTATAAAAGAGCAGTTGAAACGGAAAGGGGCCGGTAGGTCCGATGTGGCCATCCCACTACGGCCCGACCATGGCCATGTATTGTTGGATGATAAAAAACGGCAGGGCGATTTTTACCCAGGCTATTCACTTATCGGCAGGGCTTTGGGCATGGCCCAGCTTACGGGCTTGGAAAAGGGGCTTCGTCACCGTATGAAGCTTTCTTGAGCCTACTCGATAATTTCCCTGAAGTCTTGAAAGAACAGTTCTATTCGTGCCATTTGTTGGCTTAGAAAGATCATGGTTTCTTGCCAAGTGTTCTTGTTGTGAATCGATACGTTTTCCAAGGTGACGTATATTCTTGAAATTTCTTTTCCGTTCGATAGAAAAAAGGCTTCATCGAAAACAGCGTCGGGAAGGTATTCTTCTGATTGGAGTAGGGACTGTAAGGATTGAAATTTCTCCCAAAGGGTGATGCGCCTTTCTAGGTCATCGGTTTCGATATCTATGGAAACCATGGCTTTTTTCAGATCGAAATGAAATTTAAAGGCGAGGCCTTTCACCTTGGTGTTGTACAGTATCCATTTTCTAGGATACGATTTTCCAAAGGCGATCCAGAAGTCTTCCCGTAATTTTTTTGATTCCGCTTTGCTGAACATCCTATAAAAAATATGCGATAGCAATACCAAAAATAATGGCGATTACCTTACGAAGATTAAAGGTGTGGCCCTCCGAACTTTCAAAGAGTATAACCGTTGAAATATGCAAGAACACACCTATGACCAGTGCATTGATATAGGCGAAGTAGGTAGTGGCCCATTCTGCGTGGTCGGCAATATAACTGCCCAAGGGAGTCATCAATGAAAATATGGTAATAAAGAAAAAGGCCTTGGGCAAGGGTATTTTTGAGTTGAGTAAAAAGATACTCAGAATTACGGCAATGGGTACTTTGTGAATCAATATGCCATAAAGAATGGTATCGTGATCGTGTATGGGGAATCCTTCTAGAAACGAATGAAGGCAGAGACTACCGAACAATAGCCATGGGAACAACTCTTTCTCGGCATCGAGATGAACATGGCCGTGTTCGGCCCCTTTGGAAAAGAACTCCAAAAAAACCTGGAATAAAATCCCTAACATAACAAATAAGCCCACATCTTTGGGATTGCCATGCTCGTACACCGATGGAAACAGTTCGAACAAGGTCAAGGCCAGCAAAAATGCACCACTAAAGGCAAGAAGTAGCTTAAAATGACTTCGGTTCGTGGGTTTAACCATGTAAACAAAGACAAAGCTCAGTAGAACGGCAAAAATGGGTAAGGCGTAATTCATTAACGGAAAATCATTTTATCGAGGCTCTTAGTCTTAGAATTGCGGTACTAATTACATTGACGAAACCGACTTTTTTTAATTTTCTGAAAAGCGAGTTTTATCCTTTCGACAACGAAGGGGCGAACGGCATTTTAGAAAGCAGAGGGCGGGTTCGTATTTCTCCGGCTAAAATACTGTATTTTTGCGGCAACTTTAGAATAAGACATGGGTAAAAATTTTAAAATGGTCGCCAAGACCCTCTTTGGTTTCGAAGAGATTTTGGCCAAGGAAATCCGTAACCTCGGTGGCGGTAATGTAGTAGAAGGGGTAAGAAACGTAGCTTTCGAAGGCGACACTGGCTTTATGTACAAGGCCAATCTATGTTTGCGTACGGCTATAAAGATCATTAAACCTATTCATTCTTTTTCGGTTCGTAACGAAAATGAACTTTATAAAAAGATCTATGCAATGGATTGGGCCGAATATCTTTCGGTAGACACCACTTTTGCTATCGATTCTACAGTTAACTCGGATAACTTTACACATTCGCTCTACGTTTCGCAAAAAGTAAAAGATGCGATTGTAGATAAGTTTAGGGATATGGACGGCAGTCGACCCAATGTTGATGTCAAGTTTCCTGATGTGCGGATCAATATTCATATCCATAACGAGCATTGTAATGTGTCTTTAGATAGCTCGGGAAGGTCTTTGCACCAAAGGGGCTATCGTACCGCTACCAATATAGCACCGATCAACGAAGTGTTGGCGGCAGGTCTTTTGCTTATGAGCGGATGGGACGGGCAATGTGATTTTTTAGATCCCATGTGCGGTAGTGGTACCATGCTTACCGAGGCGGCCATGATCGCCTGTAATATTCCGGTAAATATCAATAGAAAGGAATTCGCCTTTGAAAAATGGCATGATTTTGATCAGGAATTATTTGATAAGATTGTAGATGTAAGTCTTAACAAGGTTCGTGAATTCCATCATAAAATAGTGGGGTATGACAAAGCCCCTTCTGCGGTTCGCAAGGCAACTGACAATGTTGAGAATGCTAACCTCTCTGAATATATAAGCATCGAACGAAAGAACTTTTTCGATACCGAAAAATTTACCGAAGGGAAATTACACATGGTCTTCAATCCTCCCTATGGCGAGCGATTGAGTTTAGATATGGAAGACTTTTATGCTTCTATCGGTGATACCTTAAAGCAAAAATATCCTGGTACTGAAGCTTGGTTCATCACCTCCAATATGGAGGCCCTCAAATATGTAGGCTTACGCCCCTCACGAAAGATAAAGGTATTCAACAGTCACCTAGAGTCACGCTTGGTAAAGTATGTCATGTACGAGGGCAGTAAGAAGGCCAAGTATATGAACAAAAACAAGGAAGAGTAGGGCGGGGCTTTCCCACAACGCTAAAAACTATTGTCTTTTGGGACGTTCCGTGGGGTCGGGCTTAGGCTCGGGTTCGGGCTGTACCTCTTTCTCTTTTGGCTCGTTCTTCTTTTTGTAGAGTGGAATCAGGTAACTAATGGAGTAATTATAGCCTACGCCAAAACGACTGCCATCGGTAACTTTGTTGAAACCGGGTATAAAGAGGTCGTCAAGCTCGTTTTCGGGGCGTTTGTTGGTTATTAAGATGCCTAGGCGGGCACTCGCCCCAAAAAAGAGGTTTCTCAATACCTCGGCCTTCAGGCCTACCACAAACTCCAACCAAGACTTATTGCGGCCTTCGTATTTGCCAAGGGCATCGGTGCCGACGGCAAAATCATCAGGGTTCCAATAACGGTTGGTATCGAAAATCTTATAGGCATTCAATTCTTGGCTAAACGTACTGAAAGCGTAGCGTCCACCAATGTATATCATATTTTGTTCGCCGTACCAATTGCCGTAGGTGTTATAGTCTATTCCTAGTTTGATATAACTACCCGATGTGGTAAAGTTATACAGGTCGCCGTCTTCACTATCGATCAATGCGCCGAGGGGGGTGCCTATCGTTTTTTTCTCGTTTCCCAGTTCGGCGGCCAAATAAAGGTTTTGGGTAAGTCGGTAATCTCCGACCAACTCGAGTCCGGTATAATTGTCTTCGAAAAAGGAAACCGCAAGCCTGCTCAGGTCGGCTCCGACCCTAAGGCCGTAACGTTGCTTATAGACCGTGGTGTCCTTTTTGTTCAGGTCTATAGGCTCGCTCTGCGAAAATCCCACAGCGATAACCAAAAGAAAAAAGAGACTAGTGAAATATCTTAACATGGGCAGAAGCTGTGTTTTCAATAAGTGCGTTATCTACATCTATGGTCTGGATCCAGACCGAATCGTCTTGTTCTACGGTTACGGTTAAGTTCTCGAAATTCGCGATATAGCCACAGGCCCGAGACTTGTACAATTCCGTTACATCGTAATTAAAGGTTAGGGTATCTACATTGATGTCATCAATACTAAGCTGTCGTGAAAGGGCAAATGACGTGCTGTTGGCGTCTACCCGCAAAGGCAAGACAATGGAATCTAAAGCCACATTGGCTATGGTGTCTTTTCCTCCGGAAGGCAAAACACCCCAGACGATTAGGTTTTGTACATCTTTGAATTCCGTAGGGTTTAAGACATCGTAAAAACGAATGACCACCTGGGGCGTGTCATAATCGGTACAGATGTCGTCTTTTTCGCAGGCGGAAAAAGAAAGAATGCCCAATAGGATGATAAAAAGTATTTTGAATCTGTTCATAAAGCTATAGCTTTTTCAAAAGTACGATATTTTCAACATGGTGTGTTTGCGGAAACATATCTACCGGTTGTACTTTTATTACTTGGTAAGTATCTTTCATTAAAGCAAGGTCACGGGCTTGAGTAGCACTATTACAACTGACGTAAACTACTTTGTCGGGTGCAATGTTCAAGATCTGCTGAACCACATCTTTATGCATGCCGTCCCTTGGGGGGTCGGTAATGATAACGTCGGGCCTACCATTGGCCGCTATGAATTCTTGGTTGAAGACATTCTTCATATCGCCCACAAAGAAGTCTACATTGTCGATTTCGTTACGTTCGGCATTGGCCTTTGCATCGGCGATAGCTTCGGGTACCGATTCTATTCCTATAACTTTCCTCGCTTTTTTGGCCACGAATTGGGCAATGGTTCCGGTACCGGTATATAGGTCGTAAACGAGTTCATCTCCCTGTAAATCGGCGAACTCACGGGTGAGTTTGTACAGTTCATAGGCTTGGGCCGAATTCGTTTGGTAAAATGATTTCGCGTTGATTTTGAACTTCAGGCCTTCCATTTCCTCAAAAATATGGTCGCGACCCGAGAAGCAAACAATTTCTTGGTCGTAAATGGTGTCGTTCTGTTTTTGGTTGATGACGTACAAAAGCGAAGTTATCTCAGGAAAAGTTTCTTTAAGGTGATTCAGTAATAGTTCTCGTTTTGTTGCATCATCTTCATAGAACTGCACCATAACCATAAGCTCTCCAGTAGAAGCCGTACGTATCATAAGGGTACG
Organism: Zobellia uliginosa; assembly: GCF_900156625.1. Taxonomy (GTDB): domain Bacteria; phylum Bacteroidota; class Bacteroidia; order Flavobacteriales; family Flavobacteriaceae; genus Zobellia; species Zobellia uliginosa. The sequence goes on from NZ_FTOB01000010.1 coordinate 28,759, forward strand.
CAATTGCCCATGCTGATTCCTCGGGTTGAAAAATGTGAGTCCGTTTTTAATGGCAAAATCACGGGTCTCCAAACGAATGGCATTGGACGGATCTTGCTGTAGGTGACATTTTTTTATGTCTAGGATTTTGTCCCACATTCCGGGAATGTGAAAACCGAGGGCGTTCTTGTCCGTAAAGTTATTGTCCGACTGTATTTCCTCAAGGGTAAGCCATCGGCTATCGGAAAAGGAAAATTCCATCTTGTTGCGGTAGAAATACTGCTCTTTGGAACCCGCTATAGGTGTAATTTCGGGCAATTCTAAATGTCCGATCCGTCTGAGGTTGTTTTCTACTTCCTTCTGTTTGTAGAAAAGTTGGTGCCTATAGCCCATATCTTGCCATTTGCATCCCCCGCAAACCCCAAAATGTTCACACTGAGGTTCTACACGTTTGTCGGAGAAGGTATGAAAAGTGGTAGCGACACCCTCAAAATAAGCCTTGCGCTTTTTTGTGGTCTGTACGTCTACAATATCGCCAGGTACGGCGTTGGTCAAAAAAATCACCCTTCCATCGGGCGCTTTACCAATAGTTTTTCCTTTTGCACCGGCATCTACAACCTCTACGTTTTCGAATACCTGTCGCTTGTTCTTTCTTCGCATGCCGCAAAAGTAAGCATCCCGATGCATTTATTATAACTATCGTTACGATCGGACTTATTAAAAATAGTTAAATGTGATTTTTAACTTATTGATACCACATGAATCGGGTTTGTTCGGGAGGCTAGATTGGTGGGGATGAAAATTTAAAGAAGTTGTAAAGACTTGGTAAGTAAACATTTGGTCGCTTTTTACAAGGTTCTTTTTAGAACTGCCAACTAATTTTGTTAAGTTTGCAGCTCTACAAGGATGATTTCTCTCCTACGCTGAATTTTCGAATCTTCGAAAGGAAAAAGGTATAGAAGGAATTACTGAAGTTTTATTTAAAAGTAATTTTTATCATGTCAGTTTTAGAAAAAATCACTTCTGAAGGTGCTATTGCATTGGAGGATAAGTACGGAGCACACAACTATCACCCACTACCAGTGGTACTCACCAAGGGAGAAGGGGTTTATGTTTGGGATGTTGAAGGAAAAAAATATTACGATTTCCTTTCGGCCTACTCTGCGGTAAACCAAGGGCATTGTCACCCGAAAATTGTCAAGGCCATGACCGATCAGGCCCAGACCTTGACCCTTACCTCGAGGGCGTTTTACAACGATATGCTCGGAAAGTATGAAAAGTATGCCACGGAAATTTTTGGTTTTGACAAGTTGTTGCCTATGAACACAGGGGCCGAGGCTGTCGAGACCGCATTGAAATTGTGTCGAAAGTGGGCCTATGAGAAAAAAGGCCTGAGCGGGAACGAGGCACAGATCGTTGTTTGTGAAAACAATTTTCACGGAAGAACCACCACGATCATTTCGTTTTCGAACGACCCGGTGGCCCGTAAGAATTTCGGACCCTATACGACCGGATTTATTAAAATAGAATACGATAACCTAGAGGCTTTGGCCGAGGTGCTCGAACAAAACCATAACATAGCAGGTTTTCTGGTAGAGCCTATTCAAGGGGAAGCGGGAGTATACGTTCCTTCTGAGGGATATTTAAGGGAGGCCAGGGCATTGTGCGAAAAGCACAACGTCCTTTTTATAGCCGATGAGGTCCAAACCGGAATAGCCCGAACAGGTAAGATGTTGGCAGTTGATCATGAGAACGTAAAGCCTGATATCTTGATATTGGGAAAAGCACTTTCTGGTGGAGCTTACCCTGTTTCCGCTGTTTTGGCCAACGATGAAATTATGGGGGTGATCCAACCAGGAAACCACGGTAGTACTTTTGGTGGAAACCCTATTGCTGCGGCCGTGGCCATTGCGGCATTAGAGGTAGTCAAAAATGAGGAGTTGGCACAAAATGCCGAAATGCTCGGACTACTGTTCAGGGATGAACTGAACAAGTTCATACCGAACTGCAATGTGGTGAACGGCGTAAGGGGTAAAGGGCTGTTAAATGCAATTCTTATCAATGATACGGAAGACAGTTCGACCGCATGGGATATTTGTATGGCCCTAAAGGAAAACGGACTTTTGGCGAAACCTACCCATGGCAACATTATCCGTTTTGCACCGCCCTTGGTAATGAACAGGGAGCAACTGTTAGATTGTGTTGAGATCATAAAAACAACATTGAAACGGTTCGAGAAATAAAAAAAAAGCCTGAAACTTAGTTTCAGGCTTTTTTGTATACCTCTATCTTTCCGGTTTAGAAATCGCCGTTTGTAGCGGCCGCTACAATAATGGCGGCAATGGCGCCAAAGTATATAATGGCTATTAGCAAGTAAATAGCCGCTAAGATCAAGCCTATATACGACAGGGTTTTTCCAGTCTTTACATTTTCGATTCCCGTGTACTGACCATTACTTTGGTCATAGGCTCGCTGTGCGGTTTTCGCGTTAGATAGGCCTATAAAGCTGAAAATAGCGCCAAAGGGTCCGCAGCAAAGAAGCGTCAATACTATGGAAAGAATTCCAAAAGTTAAGGCGTTACTAGCGCCCGGTAGGGTTTGTTGTGTCATTGTCTATCCGAAAAGTTCTTCCATTTTTTCACGCATCATCTCGGGGTCTTGCATATCTTCAAATCCGAAGAAAGCAATCATGCCTATGGTCATCATGAGATAAAGGACACTGAGTACGATACCGATAATGGCAAGAATTTTTCCCGTTTTTACGTTGCCGTAATCCGTATAGTTTTCTGGGTTTTCCTGATAGATGGAGGTGGCTTTGTTCGCTAAGACCAAGGCAACGATACCGAATATAAGACCAAGAATACCGTAGCAGCAACAGGTGACTATCGAAAGAATTCCGAATACAAGAATTAAAGTAGCATTGGGTAATTTGTGTTGTTCCATTTTTTTTAGTGGGTTAGGTGAGTCATTTTAAGAATATAATTAACTATAATAATAGAACCGCTTAGTATTCCAAGGGTCATTTTTATATGGGTGTCGAAACGAAATCGGGTAAATTGACTTGCAATGGCGAACATTACAAGTGGAATAAGGGTGAAAATTGCCGGATACATATCAAAGGCCGCACTGAAATCCCCCTTTAAAAAGAGTACAACGGAACGTTGGAGACCACAGCCCGGACAGTCGATGCCGAAGAGCTTTTTGTTCAGGCAAGGTAGCATGTAATCTTCAAGAGTCAATAAAAAAGTAGCTAACTGCATTTTTACGGTTTAGCAATTCTATCACGAAAATTACCATTATTTTTGTGGATACAAAACAAATTATGGCCGTTTTTCAAATAGGGGATAAGGTTGAGACCATAGATGATGTCATCTCGGGTAGGGTTACAAAGCTTTCCGGGGCTACGGTAACTATTGAGACCAACGATGGGTTCGAGCTCGATTTTGAGGTGAACGAACTGGTTCGGGTCGATACCGGCGATATCCGGGTCAGCAATTACGAGATAAGCCAGGTGAAGGCCGAAAAAGAACTTCCGAAGAAAAGAAGAACCCAAGCCTTAAAGCCCAAAGAGCGCAACGCCCCCAAGATGGAAGTGGATCTGCACATTCATCAGTTGACAAAGTCTAGCAAGGGCATGAGCAATTATGATATGCTGAACCTTCAGTTAGATGCGGCCAAGCGTCAGTTGGAATTCGCTATGAGAAAGCGGATCCAAAAAGTGGTATTCATTCACGGGGTAGGGGAAGGCGTGCTCAAAGAAGAGCTCTACTACCTTTTTAGACGCTACGACAACGTAAAATACTACGATGCCGATTACCAAAAATACGGCTTGGGCGCTACTGAGGTCTATATTTACCAGAATACTTAGTCGGCTACCGTTGTATAGGTGCCCAGTACAAAGTTGTCAATGGCCGATAGCGTTACATCGGCAACATCTTCACCGTCACCTTTTAGGACAAGTAGTAAATTGTTGATCGAAATAGTGTGCGTATAGGTAATGGCGCCTGTTCCATCCGCGGCGTTTGCAACGGTCTCAACACTTATGGTTCCGCTGGAAGAGGTAAAATCAAAGCTTGTAATATCTTCCGAAAGTCCTGCGTCGGTGCAGATCATGTCATCGGTTACTATAGTGTTTAATACGGTGTACTTGAGCGCTCCGTTTTCCAAGGTCGAAGTTCGGGGTTCTCCTGCCGTTGTAGCCGTATTGGCTATGGTTGTGAGGGGAATATCCAAGGAAACGTATTCGTCGTTTATCTTTTTGTATAACCTTAGACTACCGTCTACAAAGGCATTTTCGCATTCTGAAAAATCGGCAATGGCTTCATAATTTGAAAACGGCACATCAAGTCGGGCACTTATCGGTGTGGTCGTCTTAAAGGTTCCGTAGGTCATGGTAGACGAATCGGTTATACTTTCGTTTTGCTCATTGGCCAAGGAGAGGCCGGTAATGGAAATGGTGTGTGAATAGGTCTTATTGTCTTTCGAGACCGTACTCACATGTGTTTCTATGCCGATATCACCTGCCGTAGCCGTATTTTCTTTAGTTACGGACGGTTCTAATGCGGGTATGGTAGAGCAGAAATAATCTTTGGAGACGTCATCGTCAAATAACCTGTAAATAAGGCTTGATGCCGAGGGTAAACTCGATTGAAGCTCATCGGCCTCCGAAGTCTCGTTTTTGAGCAGGCCGCTGGCCAAGTTGAGCAATAGGGCCTCGTCACCGTCTATTTTAAAGAAAAACGTAGTTTCGAGGGGATCGTCAAGGTCTCCACAGGTTTGAATATCTACAGAATCAAAATCGACCCGTTCAATTTGTAAATCGCCATCGTCACAGGCGCAGAAAAGAATCAATATACCTAAAAGCAGCGTTTTCTTCATGTGCCAAATTTAATGGAAATAAAGGACAAGTTTATTGGGAATTAGGGAGAAATTAACTTTAATTCCGCTAATTTTGACCGCTCTTAATTGAATTTTTAGGTGATGAAAAAGGTTTATTTAGATAATGCGGCCACTACTCAAGTACGGGAAAATGTAATCGCAAAGATGCAAGATGCCTTGGCCAATTTTTACGGCAATCCCTCTTCTACCCATAGTTTTGGCCGTTCGGCAAAGACAGCGGTAGAGAGTGCCAGAAAAACGATTGCGAAATATATGAACGCCCATCCTTCTGAAATTATTTTTACTTCAGGGGGTACCGAGGCCGATAACATGATTTTACGCTGTGCCGTTCGCGACCTGAAAGTGGAAACGATCATTACTTCTAAAATAGAACACCATGCCGTACTTCATACGGTTGAAGACTTGGAGAGTGAAAAAGGTACCAAGGTTTTGTATGTTGACCTTGACGCATTCGGCAATCCCGACCTTTTGCATCTGGAAAGCTTGTTGAAGCAAGACGATTCTAAAAAGTTGGTGAGTTTAATGCATGTGAACAATGAAATTGGCAATAAGATCGATATTGCAGCGGTTTGTGAACTTTGTCATTCCCACGGGGCGCTTTTTCATTCGGACACGGTACAGTCTATCGGCCACTATGCCTGGGATGTAAAAGTCGTTCCTGTCGATTTCCTTACGGCTGCGGCCCATAAATTCCATGGGCCAAAGGGAATAGGTTTTGCCTATATCAAGAAAAATTCGGGACTCAAACCTATGATTTCTGGCGGAGCCCAAGAGCGTGGTTACCGTGCGGGAACCGAATCGTTTCACAATATTGTAGGGCTCGAAATGGCCTTTGTGGAGGCATACGATAATCTAGAGGCCGAGACGGCTTACGTTACCGAACTGAAATCTTACTTTATAGACCGAATGAAGGAAGAGATTCCTGGTGTGAAATTTAACGGTCATTCGGCCGACTTGGAAAAAAGCACCTTTACCTTGGTGAATGCCTGTCTGCCAATAGATCCACAGAAAGCGTTGATGCTTTTGTTTCATTTGGATATAAAAGGTATAGCGTGTTCCAAAGGAAGTGCTTGTCAATCGGGAAGCGACCTGGGGTCACATGTGCTTGCCGAAATTCTGTCGGAAGATGATTTTAAGAAGCCCTCGGTTCGTTTTTCCTTCTCAAAATACAATACCAAAGAAGAATTGGACTATACCGTTCAGGTGCTCAAGGAGTTCGTGGATAAATAAAAACTCCCTTTTCTAGAGGGAGTTTCAATGCTTATTTTTGCTTTCGGTCTTTTCGCTTTTCCCGGTCGTAAGGAAACTTACGCGCCGCCAGTTTCATCATGCGGTCGATAAGGTCGGTCGTATTTTTTCCTGACTTTTTGTTGATTTTCTTTTCGTATTTCCAGAGAAGCTTTCCGGTATTGCCATCGCTGATTTTTACACCGATACGGCCATAGTCTGCATTTCCCGAGAAATAATCCATAAAGCTGAATTCCGTTGGTATACCTTTTGAAAGCAGTACGTTGAGATCCATATTTCCACTAATGATACCATCTACCCCTAAAATCTCACTGAGCTGTTTGGTGGTGTATACATCAATGTTATTGTAGTCTATATTGTTTTGGGCCAGTATGGCATTGGTATTCTTTACGTCTTGAAACTCCACTGAAAATTTCTTTTTCTTTTTGCGCTTTGAAAAGTAGGTCTCGAGGGCGTTCTGTACGGCGTAGCCTTCTTTCTGTTCAAGGGTGCTTAATTCACCCTTTGAAATATCGTCCTTTAACTCAAGATTCGCCAAAAAAGGGATGATGGCCAAAACTTGGTGGCTATCGCTCAGGTCATCGAATTTGTCACTTTCGTATATATTCTTTTGAGCATTGGCAAGAACAGTGGTCAATAGTAGTACGGCAAAAAAAATCTTCTTCATCAGTATGTCTTCTAAAAACGCATGCGGAGTTTTAGGTTCAGCACGCGACTTGTCATAAAATTGGGGACGGCAAATTGTTGTTTGCTGTCAACATCCCTAACCCATGTATTTGTAATTGAGTTTTGATTGTTGAACAAATTAAAAATTTCAAAGCCTGCGCTCAGTTCTTTAAACCGGTGCAACCAGTGGTTTTTTTGATAGGTTCTGTTTCCGCCTACAAAAATATGCGAAATTCCCAAATCGGCACGCTTATAATCGCGTAATCTGGTATTGTAGAGATATGGGTCGGAATAATTTGGCGAACCACCGGGTACGCCGGTGTTGTATACCAGGTTGAGGTACATTTTGAAATTAGGGAATTCGGGGATGTAATCTTGAAAGAGAACACCGAATTTCAATCGCTGGTCCGAAGGTCTGGCTATATATCCGCGGTCGTTACTGTTTTCCTCTGTTTTTAAAAAACCGATGCTTACCCAAGATTCGGTGCCGGGAACAAAGGCCCCGTTCAGCCTTAGGTCGGCCCCATATGCATAGGCCTTGGCGTCGGTATTGGCCGCGTAGCGTATGCGAACGTCTTCTAAGGTGTAGGTGTTGACATGCTTCATTTTTTTATAGTAGACCTCGCTTATGAGGGTAAAGGGACGCTGCCACAGGTCGAACGAATATTCGTTGCCTCCCACAATATGAAGTGACTCTTGGGCCTTTACATTGGGATCGACCCTACCTGTTCGGTCACGGAGCTCCCGATAAAACGGCGGTTGATGGTATAGGCCGCCGGAAAGCCGAAAGAGCATATCCCTTTTCCAATCGGGTTTTAAGGATATCTGGGCACGTGGACTCACGACGGTCTGTGGGGAAGTTGAAATTTCAACCCCGGAAACCATCCAATGTTGGGCCCGTAGCCCAAGATTGTAATACAGGGCGTGTGATGCAAGGTCTACTTGGTCACTAAATTGCACATATCCTGAAAAACGGTCGGTCTTTACAAAATTTCTGGCGTTTATCCCCGAATAGGCCTCGAGAGGGGCTTCAAAAGGGGTTCTGGGCTGATCCTTGATGAATTCGGCCCTTGGCGGACGAACGAAATACCCCGCGGAATCGATAAACTCCGATTCCCGCAATTGGTCGCGAATATCTTCATGGGTGTATTTTATGCCCCATTCCAATAATTGGTTTTTCCTTGTAAAGCTTCCTTTGTGCGATAGGTTGAATATCAGGGCGTCAAGCTCGTTCCTCGCACGTTTGTACTGACTGCCTACGCCTCGTATGTCGGTAGGGGTGCCAAAGGAATCGCTAAAGGGGTCGGTGTTGACGCTGCCTAGATAGTATTGGGCGATTACATCGGAATATTCTTCTTCCGTGGTATGATACAGCGAGGCGATTAATTTCATCGTAACATCGTCGCTCACGAAATAATTGGCCTTTAAGGCCCCTAGGACGGTGTTATAGCGATTGTGCTCTTCTCCTTGGTAGTAGATTTGAAGCGATTTGGGCTCGGCTATTGTTCCAAAATTGGTTTGCCTGTCACGCGGTTCGTTTTGATAATCGTTGATTGAAACGTTGCCCAAAAAATCGAGGTGGAACTTTCTTGAAAACTGGTAGGTCGTAAAGGTCTGGAAATCGGCAAAAGTGGGGTTGAAGTTGGTGTTGATATCTTGACTGTTGACGAACAGGCTGTTGTTCCGATAGCGGATACCGTTGATGGTGCTCAGCTTCTTGTCTTTGGAAACGGCCTCGGCCGTTGCGCTGGCCCCTAAAAAACCAAGGTCGAGCTGGGCGCCATTCTCGGAAGGCTTTTTGTAGGTGATGTCCAATACGGAAGAAAGTTTGTCGCCGTACTTGGCCTGAAAACCTCCAGAGGAAAAGCGTATGTTCTGAACCATGTCGCTGTTGATAAAGCTCATGCCTTCCTGTTGGGCCGCACGTACTAAAAAGGGACGGTAAACTTCTATTTCGTTTACATAGACGAGGTTTTCATCGTAATTGCCACCACGTACGTTGTATTGGGTGCTCAGCTCATTGCTCGAAGACACTCCGGGCAATAGTTTTAGAATGTTCTCCACACCGGCATTGGCGCCGGGTATGTTGTGGGCCATATCCGGACTTACCGTTGTTACCCCTTCAATGTTTCTTTTACCCGTAGGCGAAACGGTGACACCGGCGATTTGTATGATATCCGATCGTAAAACCGGACTGAATTCATAGGTTTCGTTGGTGTTGAGAACAAGATCGCGCAATACCACGTTTTTATGGCCTATATGGGAAAAAGTCAGGGTTATAGGCTTGTCGGCGGTTACTTGAAGTGAGTAGTATCCATTTGGGTCTGAAATAGTGCCATTGCTTCCTGTGCTGATATTTACTTCTTCTAAGGGCTCGTTGGCACTATTGAACACAATACCGGTCAGGGTAGCCGTCTGGGCACTAATACTAAGGGTAGCACCTAGGAGAGCAAGAAGTAGAACAAGTTTAAGGCACTTCAAAAAGGTGTCATTTTCTATAGAAAGTACTGGTAAAGGTATTGGTGTTACCCACATTGTCGGTTACGGTAACTTCAAGGTGACATTCTTTTTCGTCAAGGATGACATCGTCGAAATTATAAGTAATCGTGTTGGTTTTAGGCTCGTATTCCATTAAGATCCATTTACCGTTCAAGGTGGCCGAATAGGTGTCTATGCCACTGAGGTCATCGGTAATGCGCAGGCTAAGGTAATGGTAATTGTTCAGCCATTGTTTTTCCTTGAAATTCTTTGGTCGGATCTTTGGTGCCACTGTGTCTTTGGCCAAGGTATAGGTGCCAAGATAGCGTGTGCGCGTTGTAAAGGTGTTTCCGCGTTTGTACGTAGAGGTGTGCGATGGGCGCAATCTGCTGTCGAGCCGCGCAATGAACATTTGTTTTTTCTCGGCTTCGCTGTATTTTGAGACGTCGAAGGTTATAGTGAAATTACGGTGTGCCGGTACGCGGTTGTTGTGTATGGTTACCGTATCTTCCCCCGTCTTCAGGTCGATATAGAAATTGTCGTAAAAGGTATTTGCGGGAAAGTAGACCTTGGCGCCCCCTAAGTCGTAGTTGTTCGGTTTTTTGGCAATGACGTAGTTTTCGGTTTTTTCTTCGTCTTTGTCGATTTTTACGGGCTCGGTTTTTCCCTCTATGGGAATGATGGCCTTGGTTTCATTGCCGGCGTAATCTTTGATCAATAGCTCGACCTTGTAGCTCAACCCTTCCTTCACTTCTATTTTGCCATCGTTTTCAAGTTTGTTGTAAATGCTTAGGCGGTTACCCGGGGCCTTGTACAAGCGTTGTATACGTTGACGGTATTTTCCGTAATGATAGTAATCGATCAAGGTGTTGATATATCGGGTTTCCCCGAAAGAGAACGATTCGAAGTCGTAGTCGGTATATACTTTTCCGTTGACGAGCTGCTGAACCGAATAAACGCCGTTGTGGTTGGCCGCAAGATCTTGTCGGTCATAACCAACAAAGCCCAGGCCAATAGTCCCTGTGGCACTGACCGGGTCGGCCAGAAAAGTACCGTCTTGCTGTCGGGTAAAATTAATGGCAGTGGTGTTTTTATTTTGGTTGATCCGTGCGTCATCCGATAAGGGAAAACCATAGAGTTTCAATAGGGTAGGATTGGTAGCGTCCCTTACTTCAAATCCGTAGAGTAAAGGGTTGGTCGGTTTTTCGGAAATACTGCTTCGGATTTCAAAATGGAGGTGGGGTCCTGAAGAACCTCCGGTATTGCCGCCGTAGGCGATGATTTCACCTTTTTTGACCTTTATCTCGGCGTAGTCGGGAAAATCCTCCACTTCGTACGCTTGCTTTTTGTATTGTAGTTTTTTTACAAATTCCTGAATCTTAGGGGCAAATTTCTGTAGGTGTCCGTAAACCGAGGTGTATCCGTTCGGATGGGCTATGTAGAGTACCTTTCCGTAGCCCCAAAGGGAAACCTTGATACGGGTTACACTGCCATCGGCAACCGCATAAATAGGTAAGCCCTCGCGTTGCTGGGTCTTGATGTCGATACCTGAATGGAAATGGTTCGAACGCAACTCCCCAAAGGTACCCGCGAGTACCATGGGAATATCAACGGGCGAACGGAACGCATCTTGTGGATACTTTTCCTGGGAAAAGCCAAAAACAAAAAATAAAAATGAAAGACCGACAAAAAGTTTTCTCATAGTTCTTTAGAAAGAGATACGAAATTAGCCAAACGATTTGAATTCTTGAAAATATCGAGGCCCAAAAATAACGTTAGGTGTTTCAACAACGTTTTTTAACGCGTTAAAGTATTACTTTAAGAATAATTGAAAAAAGTATTGCTAGGTAAGGGCAGGTATGTTAACTTTGTGTAAAATGCATTGCGTTTGATTTATGAGTGAATTGGTCAAAGTTGTCGACTCTTTAGAGAATAAAATAAGCAAGCTTTTGCATAAGTTGGAGGTGCTGAACCAAGCCAACGCCAAATTGCAGGAAGAGATTGCCGTACTGAAGGAAGATAAAGACCACGTGTTGAATTCGGTTTCCGTTTGGGAAGAAAAATACAACTCGTTGAAACTTGCAAACTCAATGCTTGGCAGTAATACAAATAAAACTGAAGCTAAGCTTAAAATAAACACATTGATCAGGGAGTTGGACTATTGTATAGCGCAGCTTTCGGAATAATGTTCAAAAGATAAAATGTCAGAAAAGCTAAAAATAAAGCTTTCTATTGCCGATAGGGTGTACCCTTTGACGATTGACCCAAGCCAAGAAGAAGGCTTGAGAAAGGCGGCGAAGAACATCGAGCAATTGGCGAAAAAGTTTGAACAGAGTTATGCCGTAAGAGATAAGCAAGATGTATTGGCCATGTGTGCCCTGCAGTTTGCCTCTAAAATTGAGCAACGCGGTATCGATCAATCGGAAGGGACCCAAAATGCGACCGAGCGCCTTAAAGCGTTGGACGAATTGATAACTTCAAAGCTTGGCGTCAAATAAAAAACGTTCTTTAAAATAACATAAGTTACTGCCCACATTGGTATTACCTTTTGACAAACTCAACATTAATTTTGTTTAAAAAGGGTGAGTTTAGATTGTAAAAGCAGGCCCTACCCGTATAGGGATCCTTGATCAGTCTTGTAGCCCTAAACCTGTTTATTGGAGTTTGTACAAAACTTCGCTAATGTGGGCTTTTTTTATGAATTGGTTTGAGCGGCCACGGTCGGTACCCCCATTCTTTACGTACCACTTTGAACGCTTAGGTCGATTCGAACCTAAATATTTGATATATGGATAGTGCAACACTTATAATAGCCGGTATTATCGGCCTAGCAATTGGCTTTGCCATTGCAAAATTTATGGAAAAGGGCAAAGCCTCAAAAACCCTTTTAAACGCCAAGAACGAGGCTAACTCTATAATTAATGCCGCCAAAGTAGAAGGTGAGAACATTAAGAAAGATAAAATCTTTCAGGCCAAGGAAAAGTTCTTGGAGCTTAAGGCCGAGCATGAAAAGGTAATTATCGGCAAGGACAAAAAAATCGGGGAAGCCGAAAAACGTACACGTGACAAAGAGTCGCAAGTAAGTAACGAATTGGCCCGAAGCAAGAAATTGAACAGTCAGCTCGATAGTAAATTGAAGGAAGTCGCCCATAAGGAAGAGTATCTTGAAAAGAAACAAAACGAACTGGAAAAGCTTCATAAGAACCAGGTACAGCAGCTAGAGGTTATTTCAGGGCTTTCGGCAGATGATGCCAAAGGGCAGTTGATGGAGTCCTTGAAGGAAACGGCAAAGACCGATGCTATGGCCTATATCCAAACTACTGTGGAAGAGGCCAAATTAACCGCACAGCAAGAGGCCAAGAAAATCGTAATCAATACCATACAACGTATCGGTACGGAAGAGGCCGTAGAGAATTGCGTTTCGGTTTTTAACCTTGAATCCGACGATGTAAAAGGTAGGATTATCGGTCGGGAAGGGCGAAACATTCGTGCTCTTGAATCGGCCACTGGTGTTGAAATTATTGTAGACGATACACCGGAAGCTATTATTCTTTCCTGTTTTGATTCGGTCCGTCGCGAAGTAGCACGCCTTTCGTTGCACAAATTGGTAACGGACGGTAGGATACATCCGGCTCGAATCGAGGAAATTGTTAAAAAGACAGAGAAACAGATCGAACAGGAAATCGTTGAGGTCGGTAAACGTACCGTAATCGATTTGGGTATTCATGGTCTGCACCCTGAATTGGTCCGCGCTATAGGTCGAATGAAATACCGTTCGTCTTATGGCCAAAACCTATTGCAACACTCTAGGGAGGTTGCCAAATTATGTGGTGTAATGGCCGCCGAACTTGGGTTGAATCCCAAATTGGCTAAACGTGCAGGACTTTTACACGATATAGGTAAAGTGCCGAATACCGAAGCGGAAGTAGAAACCCCGCATGCTATTTTAGGGATGCAGTGGGCCGAGAAATATGGCGAAAAACCAGATGTCTGCAACGCTATCGGGGCTCACCATGATGAAATTGAAATGAAGACGCTTATTGCGCCCATCGTTCAGGTCTGTGATGCTATTAGCGGTGCAAGGCCAGGTGCTCGTAGACAAGTGTTGGATTCGTACATTCAACGTCTAAAAGATCTTGAGGAAGTGGCCTTCAGTTTTGGTGGGGTTCAAAAAGCCTACGCTATTCAAGCGGGTCGTGAACTAAGGGTGATTGTCGAAAGCGAAAAGGTGAACGACGAAAAAGCGGCACAGTTGTCTTTTGAGATTTCACAGAAAATACAGACCGATATGACCTATCCGGGTCAGGTAAAGGTTACCGTAATTCGGGAAACCCGTTCGGTAAACGTAGCAAAGTAACATACCGTATACTTTATAATAGAAAGGGCCCCGTACATACGAGGCCCTTTTCGTTTGGTAATTATAATTTTTATTTGTGATAAGGACTGTCAACTAGTTTGTCTACTTCAAAAGTAGCCTCATAATTCGGCATTTGGCCGCTCTCCCAGAGTTCCTTGTCCTTTACCGAATAAACCCATAGCGGTCTTACGAAGCTTTTGGTCCACTCCCGGGTCTTGGCTATCATTTCCTTTAAGCGGTCGGGGTATCGGCCCGCTAGGTTCTTCTTTTCGCCTATATCTTGGGTGATGTTGTGTAGTCGCCAAGGTTCGTTGCCCATACGTGTAATTTTCCAATCGCCCATTCGGGCGCCCACATCGTTATAGCCCTCGCGGTAGCGCAATGAATAGATCATTTCATCTTTATAGGGTTCGGTGTTTTTTAAGACATCGTCCATGATATTTTTACCGTCAAGTAGCTTTCCTTTCGGAAGTTTTGCCTCGGCAAGGTCCGTAAAGGTAGGGTAGAGGTCAAGGGAGGAAACGGGGAAATCGAAACGCTGGTCTTTTTTGATTTTTTTGGGCCAATGAAAGAACATGGGCACACGATAGCCACCTTCCCAAGTATCTCCTTTGGTGCCTTTTAGGGGATAGTTGTTGGCACCGTGATCAAAATTTCCTCCGTTATCACTCAAAAATACAATAAGGGTGTTGTCAAATTGCTTCGTTTCTTTTAAGGCCTGAACAATTTTGCCGACACCGCGGTCTACGGCATATACCATTGCAGCATAGGTTCTTCGGTCTTTGTCCTCTATATGGGCGAATTTGGCCACGTCCGCGGCCTTGGCCTGAAGTGGAACGTGGGGGGCGTTGTAGGCAAGATATATAAAGAAGGGTTGTTTTTTTGCCGCGGCAATTTTGATGTTTTTGATGGCTTCCCGCGAAAAACCGTCGGTAATGTATTCCGTTTCATTGGCGGGCTTCCCATTGTGTTCCATGGGAAAAACATAATCCCTGATATTTAGATTGCCGGCTTTCTTTTGCGCTGTATAGGTCTTTTGGTACTCGGAAGGAAAATAGTCATGCCCTCCTCCCAAAAAACCATAAAAATCATCGAACCCTCTTTTGTTGGGGTGGAATTTAGGGGCGGCACCTAAGTGCCATTTACCGATGGCACTTGTATAGTAACCGGCGTTTTGAAGTACTTTGGACATATAGGTCTCTTCAACGGGAACGCCCATATTGTCTTTGTCATCATCACTACTATTGTGAAAAAGGTTGTAGGGCGTACCGGTGAGGTGTGGATATCGCCCGGTTAAAATGGCGGAACGACTAGGGCCACAGAAAGGATGGGCCACGTAGGCCGATGTAAAAATGGTGCCATTTTGCGCCAAGTTATCCAGTTCGGGCGTAACGATATCGGTAGAACCGTTAAAACCAACGTCGGCATAACCGAGGTCGTCACATAAGACCACAAGGATGTTCGGACGCGTTTCTTGCGCCAGTCCGATGCTCGTAACGGACAGGGCAACAGCGTAAAGAAACAGTTTAAAATGATTAAAGTGAATTGCCATAACTGTAAATTTTAATATGTGTTTAAATGATGTTTTTCCTCTTTCATTAGTTGAGGGAATGATGCTCTTTTTCTTTTTTGAATTGGGCCAATAGGCGTGCTACAAGTTGAGGGTGACTAGAGGCGATGTTTATCGTTTCCCCGGGATCCTTTCTGTGGTCGTAGAGTTCAATATAAAGGGGTGACGCTTGCGGTAGTGTACGGTCTTTCCAGACAATAAAGCGATATTGGTCGGTACGCATGGCGTACCCCATTATTTTGTTTTCAAACAGGTTTCGGTCCCATTTCTCCTTTTGTTGCGTTTTGATCTTTAATTCCACCTCTTCTAGTAAGGGACCAAAGTAGGTTTCCCGCATGGCGGGCCGTAATGGGTATGAGCCCCATTCCCGTAAGGCGGGCGAGGGAAATTGACTGAATGCCGCTGTTTTCCAGTCTTGTTCCGGGTGCTTTAAAAGGGGGGTAAAACTTTGCCCATCTAGGTGTTCGGGTTTTTCGATTTGGGCGAGTTCACAAAGGGTAGGGTACATATCGATTAATTCTACCAGTGCTTCCGTTTGGGCACCTCTATTGCTGTCGGGCATATCAGGGGTCCAAATCATCAGTGGCACCCTTGTCGCTATTTCGTAATTAGTGGCCTTTCCCCAAATACCCATATCGCCTAAATGCCAACCGTGGTCGCTCCAAACAATGATGATGGTATTATCGCGTATGCCGGCTTCTTCCAGGGCTTGTATGGCGCGGCCGATCTGTGCATCTACATAGCTGATACAAGCGAGGTAGGCGTGTTTTAAGGTTCGGGAAAGCTCAGGAGGTAGTTTTCCTGTTTTCGGTATGCCTGAACGGACCCGTAACTCAAATGAGGGGTGAAGCCCCATGGCAGCCCCATCTTTTGGGGGAGTACTGTCAGAAGCCATCGGGATCTTGCTTTCATCGTATAGGTCCCAATACTTTTTAGGAGCCACCCAATTGAGATGAGGTTTGTGAAACCCGAGTCCTAAAAAAAATGGTCGATCTTGGTTTTTGGCCATCTGCTTTATATCGGCAATGGCCAAGTCGGTATTATAGCCATCGGCGTAGGTATTATCGGGAACATCGGCAGATTCGTATGCGGGTCCCATAGCCAAACCATATTTGGCCACATCACCATATTTTGAGAACATTTCCTTTCGGGTTTCTCTTTGTAAGCGTTGGTTTTCAGAAAGGGCAAAACCGACTACCGATTTGGGTTTTGGCCCCGGTATGCGGCTCCATGATAAAGAATCGTCTAAATCACCATGATGGAATATCTTACCGTAATAGACCGATTCGTACCCATTGTTTTTAAAGTGTTGTGGTAAGGTAACAATATCGGGATGCAGCTCTCGTATTTTCAAATAGTTGTGGAAAATACCACTGGTCTCTGGCCTCAGTCCCGTAAGAACGCTGGCTCGCGAAGGACCACAGATGGCTTGTTGACAATAGGCCCTGTTGAATTGTAAACCTTCGCTTGCGAGCTGGTCTAAATTGGGGCTCTGGCCTATTTCAGAGCCATATGACCCTAGTTCGGGCCTAAGGTCGTCTATGGCTATAAACAAAATATTTGGTTTCTTGCTCTCTTTTTTAGGGGTGCTGTTTTGTGCCGAGCTACAACCTACCGCTTGTCCAAGCAGAAAAATAAAAACGATAAATTTTGATAGGCTCATCTTTTTCAATCTTTTAGATTTTCATTTCCCCATATTTAAAATCAATATTGCAAAGGCAACCAAACGGACATATCATTTATCCCTCTGTTTGCCCAAGCAAAATAGGGTATCATCTTAATCGGGGTTTTCTTAAGTTCGGTTTTTATCAATGGCTTGTATAATTGCTTTGACCAGTCTTCATTTGGTAATAATTTGGCTTCGCCTTCCAAGACCGTGACTCCTGATAAAAGATTGGCTTCATATTTTGGTCGAAGCTTGATATCTGAAGGAAGTACGATATCCTTGATATCGGTGCCTGTCGTTAAGTCTTTACTTTCTAAACAATACACAATAGGGCCTCGTTTTACCGCTACTTGGTTTCGGGTTTCCTCAACATTCGGGTCTGCGGTTATTAAAAGGGGAACCATGGGCAACTCAAGCTCTACTACATCGCCTTTTTTCCACTTGCGGTTGAGTTCGGCGTAGGATCCTGCCCTTGGCGATTGGTCTATCTTCTCTCCGTTCACTTTGATACTGGCACCTTCGGCCCAAGCGGGAATTCGCAGCATTAGGGCATATTCTTTTTTCTTTTTGGAATCAATGGTGATTTTGATATTTCCGTCCCAAGGGTAATTGCTCTCTTGAGTTAGTTTGATGTTACTGCCATCCGCTAAATCGGTATCAAGGACATTGCTTCCGTATAGGTTTACCCAGATGCCTTTTTCCGAAGTGCTATAGGCATAGGTGTGCATTTTGGCAATTGTACGTATGATGTTCGGAGGGCAGCAGAAAACGGACATGAATTCCCCGCGTTTGCCTTGGTCTTTGGTGTTTTGTGGATGGCCTTCAATAAAACGCAACGGGTTGGTGTAAAAGAAATGCTCGCCGTCCAAAGAGATTCCTGAAATGGCGCTGTTGTAAAAAATGAGTTCCATGATATCGGCAAAGCGGCCTTCGCCATTCATCAAGAACATACGCCAGTTCCACATGGCGTTTCCTATATTGGCACAGGTTTCGTTATACGCTTTGATATTGGGAAGTTCGTAGTCCATTCCATATGCTTCGGATACCATTGCGTGGTTTGAAGTTCCAAAATGATGAGGTCCGGTACCTCCATGTAAAGACATTTTTCGGGTGGTGACATTGGTCCAAATACGCTCTAGGGCCTCCTTTAGGGCCAGGTCTCCGGTTTCGGCATATAGATCGGCCACACCGGCATAAAGATAATTACCATGACCGGCATGGCCAACTGCTTCAGATTCTTCCCTGATGGGGGTACCTCTTTGGCTATGGTCCATGCCACGGTGGTCTGAAGGTTTTTTGGGAGCTGTACCCAGCATATCAACAAATGTTTCCGTGAGCTCGAGGTATTTTTTGTCTCCCGTGGTACGGTACATTTCTATCAGACCCATGTAGTGGGGTGGGTTCCAGTCAATGCGAGCAAGCTCAGGGGAAGGTTCTTTAAAGTGTTCGTATATATTGTCGCTCGCCTTGATAGCGATATTAAGAAAGTTCTTTTTTCCTGTAATTCTATAGTGTACGCAAGCGGCCGTCATCAGATGGCCAAAGTTGTAAAATTCGTGTGAAGGACCATTGGTATAAGGCTTTTCATCGCTTGTAAAAGGATGGGCCGATTCGTGAAGGAAACCGGCAATGCCGTGGCCGATCTGGATTTTGGTATGGATGTAACCGTCAGGGCGTTGTGCTTTGGCAATTACCGCAATAATCTCATCCATCTGTTGGTTGATCTTTTCGTCTTTGGTCATTGCGTATTCGTAGGCCAGGGCCTCGACATACTTGTAAAAGTCCCCATCGGTAAAAGACCATCCTCTAAACTCGCCTTCCTCTAAACCGGCGGCTACTTTAAAATTGGAGTAGGCATGAATGATTTCGGGGTCGTCCATGAGCCTTCCTAAATTAGGAATCATCACATCATGTGCGGTTTTTACTTTATCTGCCCAAAAGCCATCGGTCCATTGACAATCATCAATGTCAATAGTCTTTAGGTGCATGTGTGGGGTCTTGGAGTTGTTGAGTACCCCGTGTTCTTGTGCAAAGTTGGAAATGGACAACAATAGGGTACCGGCAAATACAATGGTTCTTTTCATAGTTAAGACTTCTAAAGATGAATGTTTAGTTATGTTGAGATGTTGGTTCAGGATTGTATCCCGAGTCTTACAAATAAAGCACTAAAACCAAGCTTTCTTTTTACCTCTGTTAACTGCTGTTGGCACTATTTTATCTATTTGGTTGGGTTTGGTCTGTTTTTTTGGCCTTCTAAGGGAGAGGGGCTAATCCTTCCAGATCACGGGCATGAATACGGTCATTTCGGCCTGTCCTCTATTGCTCCATGCGAAATAGGGTATCAGCTGGGTACTGTGAGGCTTCCATTCAGGTTTTTTGATTGTTCTGTAAATGCCTTCGCCCTTATCCTTGCGTATCAAAATTTCTCCTTCCAATGTGGTGATCCCCCCTAAAAAGTCGGGGCGATAAATGGGCTTTAGCTTTTTGTTCCCATTGAAATAGACATCTAGGATATCGGTATCCTTCGGTAGGTCGGGAGACTCAATGCAGTAGACTACGGGTCCGCGTTTTACGGCTATTTGGTTACGTACTTCTTCAATTCTTGGGTGGCCTTCTATAAATTCGACTTCCATGGGCATATCAAGAATGAGCACATCGCCTTTTTTCCAATTGCGTTCAAATTGGGCAAAACTTCCCGGTTCTAAAGATGTGGTTAATTCTTCACCGTTCAGCGTGAGTTTTGAATTCTTGGCCCATTTTGGAATACGCAGACTAATGGTGAAAGCCTCCGTTTTACATTCGTCAATATTCAATTTTACCCTTCCTTGCCACGGATATTCCGTTTCTTGGGAAATCTGAATAGGAGAACCGTCTTGAAGGTGGGAAACGAGATTATTGGCACCATAGAGATTTACGGTTATTCCGTTTTCCGAGAGGCTATAGGCCCACTCTGAAACTGTGGCAATGGTGCGGACCAAATTTGGAGGGCAGCAGAAACAGCTCAGATACGGTTCCCTGTTGGGAGTTTCGGTGACATTTTCATGTGCGTTGTAGTCTCTGGTATTGTTGAGCATTCGTAAGGGATTCGCGTAAAAATATTCCTTTCCGGTTACGCTGATGCCCGAAAGGGCACTGTTGTAAAGGACGAGCTCGACGATATCGGCGTATTTTGCCTCGCCGTTCAGGTTTAACATGCGATAGCTGAACATAGCGTTACATAAGTTGGCACAGGTTTCGTTATAGGCGGTCATATTGGGCATCATATAGGCATCGATAAAGCCTTCCTCTATCATATCACGATTTACCGAAGCCCCATAATGGGCCTGGCCCACGGCTCCGGTAACGTACATTTTTTGGGTCGTCACATTTTCCCATAAACGGTCTAGTGCATCAATAAGGGCTTTTTCCCCTGTTTCAGCGTAGACGTCAGCAGCGCCGGCGTAGTAGTATAAAGCAAGCACGGCATGGCCCACGGCTTCATGCGATTCGCGCAGGGGCGTGCGTTCCTGTACCATATCGCCAATGGGGTATCCCTCGGTGGTAGGGTGGTGTTTTACTTCGTATTTACCACGGTTATTGATGAACTTTTCCGCCAAGTCCAAATACTTTTTGTCGTCCACCGTACGGTACAGTTCAACCAAGCCCATTATCTGGGTCTGGTTGAAGCCAAAGCGGCCGTAATGTTTGGTGTCGGGCATAAAAATAGTGTACAATAAATCGGCATGTTTGATGGCGATATCGAGGAAATTACCTTGCCCGGTGACCCTGTGGTGAATGCAGGCGCTGATAAGCAAATGCCCGGTGTTGTACATTTCGTGGTACTTTCGGTTTTCGTAACGGTCTACGTCTTTCCGAAGCTGTACTTGGGTCTGAAGGTATCCGTCTTTTTCTTGGGCTTTAGCAATGATGTCTATGTATTGGTCCAATTCTTTTAATAACGCCTTATTTTTGGTATGGGCATACACATAGGTCTTGGCTTCCATGAATTTGTAGAAGTCACCGTCATGCCAAAACATGCCTTGGTGTTCTCCTTCCTTTTCGCCGGCCGCTATTTTAAAATTATTAAGCGCGTGGCCTACCTCCCCACACAGTACATCGCCCATGTAGGGGACCATGGCATTGGCGCAAAGTTGGAATTTATCGGCCCAAAAACCTGAGGTCCACTGGCAATCGCCGATGTTCAAACTTTTTAGTTGGGTATAAGGACTTTTCCTATTGGCGGGAGTGGCTTGTTTCATCTAGGCAAAAAATGTTTGATATTATATGTTTGATCTCTAAGTCTGTCTTTTTGGTTTGGGGGCCAAGGCCAGTTGTACTTCTTCAATGGACATGTTTTTGGTTTCCTTTAAAAAGAAATACAAAATGACCATGCCTATGGTCACTACAATGGCATAGAACAATAATGTTAAGCTAATGCCCATGGTGGCCAATTGCCAAGGGAAAAACTTCTGTACCAAATAGCTCACAAAGCTGGTGACCAAGGTGAAAAATGGTATGGCGATACCCCTGAGGGAAATCGGAAAAATTTCTGAAAACAAGACCCACATTACCGGGCCGATGGAAAAGTGAAAGGCCCCGATAAAACTCAATATGCCCAATAGAATGAGCAGGGCGTTTATATTGGCCGCTTTTTGTAAGAGTAGTCCCGAATAAGCTTTGGCGTCAGTTTCCCCGAGGGTCTCGTTGAGTGCTTTCTTAAAACTGATGTCGCTATCGAAAGGCACATCTATCAGGGGATTCAATCTTTCTGCATCGGGTATGGACGACATTTCGGAAATAGCACTTTCGGTAATGGTATAATTGGCGGTTTCAAATCCGTAATAGCAAACCCCGAGACTCAATACGATCCAGAGCATGCCCCAAATAATCATCGGTCGCCGGCCTATTCTGTCGACTAATAGTAAGCCTAAAACCGTAAAGACTACACTGGTCAGGCCAATGTAGATGGCCTGTGCAAAAGCGGCGTCGGTTCCGATACCTAATTGTTCGAACACGGTTGGTGCGTAGAAAAGAATGGCGTTTATGCCCGTTGCCTGCTGGGCTATGGCAAGGGTCATCGCAATGACCATGGTAATCCGCATCGGTCTACTGAAAATTTCTTTCAATTGCGTGAGCATGGAGCGGTCTTGGTTGCTATTCTCGATACTAGACCGCATTTCCTGAATTTTTTGCGCAATTTCATTTTGGGGCGTAACCTTTAAGAGCATTTTTTCCGCTTCGTCTTCCCTGCCTTTGTAGAGTAACCAAGCCGGTGATCGAGGGATGAAAAACAAGAGAACGAACCACAAGAGGGCAAAAATCACTTCGGTGGCCAACATCCAGCGCCAAGTATGTTGGTTAATCCCCAAGGCAGCTACCCAATGGGCATCGGAATCGGCTAGGCCAAGGATCAAATAATTGATGAAGTAGGCCGCCGATAAGCCTAGAACGATATTGATCTGGGTCATCGAGACCAATTTGCCACGCCATTTTGGAGGGGCTATTTCACCGATATACATTGAGGCCAATGAAATTGAACTAAAAGCGAGTCCGCCTAAGAAGCGTGCGGTTATAAGGGTCCAGTAGGTAGGGGCCAAAGAAGAGCATACCGCTGAAACCAGATAAAGTATAGCGGCGAACATCAGGGTGGTTCTTCGGCCGTATTTATTACAGGCATAGCCAACAAATACCAAGGCCAAGAGTACACCCATAGCGGGAGCTCCCACAACGGAGCCCAGTTCTAGGTCGGTAAGCGAGAATTCCTGTGTTATAAACTTTACCGTTCCCGATATTAATGCGGCGTCCAACCCGAAGACAAAGCCACCCATAGCTACAATGGTTGCGTACGTAAAAGCATTCTTTTTATAAGAACCCATATGATTGTTTAAGTTAAGTTATGGCCAATGGATACGGGGTCTTAATTCCAGATTACCGGCAAGAAAACCGTCATTTCGCCTTGGCCTCTATTGCTCCAAGCATAGTAAGGTATAAAATTGGTTTTAAACGATTGAAAATCGGGTGTGCTGACTTCTTGATACATCTTGCCGAGCTTATCCTTTCGGATAAGGATTTCGCCTTCAAGAGTGGTTACTCCTCCTAGAAAATCAGGTCTAAAGGTTGGGGAAAGTTTGTTTTCAGAGGAAAGGTAGACATCGGTGATATCTGTATTCTTCGGGAGGTCGGCCGACTCGATACAGTAGACTACCGGTCCCCGTTTCAAGGCTACTTGGTTGCGGACTTCTTCAATACGGGGGTGGCCTTCAATGAACTTGGTTTCCATGGGCATATCGATAGTAATTTCATCTCCGGGCTTCCATTTTCTTTCGATTTTGGAAAAGGTACCGGGTACGGCTTCGGCCACTTTTGTGCCGTTTACTTTAATATGGGTACCCTTGGCCCAACTAGGTATGCGAAGAAGAAGGTCGAAAGCATCGGCCTTGCATTCATCGATTGTAATTTTAATGGCCCCATTCCATGGGTAATCTGTTTTTTGGGTAAGCCTTATGGGGGAGCCGTCCATTAAGGTCGTATTCAATTCGTTTCCTCCGTAAAGGTTGACCGCTATACCATTTTCCGATTTGCTGTAAGCCCAGCCTGGGGATTTGGCAATGGTTCGGACTAGGTTGGGAGGACAGCAGAAGCACTTAAGATAGGGCTGTCTTTCAGGAAACTCAACGTTCATTTTGTCATAATCTAGGGCACCTTCAATTTTTCGTAGGGGATTGGAATAGTAGTAGTGTTTCCCTTCAAGACTGATGCCCGAGAGACCGCTATTGTGCAAGACAAGCTCCATAATGTCACCGTGTTTGGCATCGCCTGTTAGCGTGAGCATTCGATAGTTGAACATGGAATTACAAATGTTCGCACAAGTTTCGTTATAGGCGGTCATATTGGGCATCATGTACTCGTCGATAAAGCCTTCCTCGATTTTATCGAGACGGGAAGAACGGCCGTAATGCGTTTGACCCACGGCGCCTGTAACGTACATTTTTTTGTTGGTCACGTTGTCCCATAATCGCTCTAGGGCATCGATCAGTGCCTTTTCGCCGGTTTCGGCATATACATCGGCGGCTCCTGCATAGTAGTAAAGGGCCAGCACGGCATGGCCGACGGCCTCGGTTTCTTTGCGAAGCGGAACCCGCTCTTGTACCATATCGCCAATAGGATATCCTTTTGTGGTTTCGTCATCTTCAATTTTATAGGTGCCGCGCATATTTATAAATTGCTCGGCCAGTTCTAGGTAGCGCTTGTCTTTAGTGGTTCGGTACAATTCTACAAGGCCCATTATCTGGGTCTGATTGAAGCCAAAACGCTTTAAGTGTTCGGGTTTGGGCGAAAAAAGTTTGTATAGGTAGTCGGCATGTTTTACCGCAATGTCAAGAAAGTTGGTCTTTCCGGTCAGCCTATAATGGATACATGCACTGGTAAGGAGGTGACCGCTATTGTACAGCTCGTGGTACCTTCTATTGGTAAAGGGCTCTATGTCATCTCGAATAATGGCCGGTGTTGAGAGGTAGCCATCGTCTTGTTGGGCTTGGGCGATTACATCTATAATTTCATCCATTTCCTCAACAATTTTTTCGTCCTTGTTTACACCATAGATATACATTTTGGCTTCCATCCATTTATAGAAGTCCCCATCGTGCCACCAGAATCCTTTGTGTTCGCCCTCTTTGAGTCCGGCCGCAATTTTAAAGTTGTTGTAGCCGTGGCCGACATCCCCTTTTAGGATTTCGCCCATATGGGGTATCATCGTTTCTTCGGCAACTTTCCACTTTTCGGCCCAGAAGCCTTCGGTCCACCTACAATCACCGATGTCAATACTCTTTAGCTTGACATGTGGACTGTTCGTATTGTTGATGATGCCACTACCGGAATCAAGGTGTGATGCGTAATCGTTGGTAGTCGCTGATTCGGTTGGGGACTGTTCAACTGGGCTTTGTTTACAAGAAAGTACGCTTAGTGCAATACAGATGGATAAGCTTATGTTTTTCATAGTGGTAAATCTTTAAGGTATAGCTATGGTGTAACTCATAAATGTTTCCTTTTGCGTTTTTAGGATGCAATACAAGCTTGATGCAACCCTGAAAAGGCAAGGGGAAAATAATCGTGCATACTCAAATGGCACAGCATACAAATAAAGGCCAATTAAGAAGGATCTAATTGACAAATATTATCTTGTTGTGGCACTATTTTACCCTTATATGTTAAAGAGGTGAGTCGTAAAAGGTACTTGAGTACGAGTTCAAGGGTGTTTTATCTTGTGATTTTAGCGGGTAATGACATACCTTCAATGGTGTTTTTTATTCATCCATATGGAGGCTGACCTGAAAATGGCCAGTCTTTAGGGAGCCGTCTTTCATTTTAATTCTATACCCATAGCCCGGAATTGTAATGCCGCCTTCTATTTTTTGGGCAACGGGCCCTAGATTGGCGATTACTTCGGTGCCACTTGAAAAGCGGCTTCTTTGTACCTTATAGTCGGCACTTAAGTATTCATGGCTCTGTAGCTCTGAGAAGAAAGTTTCTTTGTGTACGGGTGCTACTAGGTCCCTGGCCATTTCTATCATGGGGCGCATGCCTTCAAATTCATAAGGGGAAAAGAAAATGGTCGTACCCCTTCCGAACAACATACTTCGCAAGGCCTTGATCCTAAAATCGCCATTGGCGGTAACCTCATTGTCGGGGTCTTGAATTTTTCCAAAATTGGCTATTGCTTCATGGTACACCAAATTGAACAGCGGGGCAGGGTGTGAGATGACCGAAAGTGGGCGGTCTTCCAAATAAGTCATTCCTTCGAACATATCAAAGTATGGGATCCATTGCTCTTGTCCGTGTTCGGTTCCGTTGACAAGGTTAAAACTATCAATGTATTTGGCCAGTTCAATACGACCTTCTTTTCCGTTTTCACGATATGCGGCAAAAGTAATATCGGTTATATCTGCCTCTAGGCCCAAGTATGAAATTTCCTTTTCAATGTTTTTCTGGGCCAACCCTTTTTGGAACTTGGGGTCAACACGTGCCCAACGGCTACCGGTATTCATCAATTTTCCTTCGGCATCGCGTTGCATAAGGTCGGTCGTAAAATTCGGGTCGTTTTCCAACATGGGCGAATAGGCGTGGTAAGACGAGTACAAATACCCGTAAGATTTAGCCAAATCTACCGCGGCCTTCAGTTTTTCAGGACCTCCCAAGGCTTCGCTAATAGGGTAGTTGTGAGGAACGAAATTCGAAAAAGTGCCCCACGCATGAACAAAGGCCTTGTCTACCTTTAAATCATCGTGAATGGTCTTTATGATGTTTTTTAATTCGTCGAAAGTAAAGGCCATACCGGGCATGTTCACGTAGTGCGGATATCCGCCGTAAATACCGAAATAAATAGCCCCGGGAAGTTTGTTGACGTTCGGGTTTCGCTTTAATTTTTCTTGGAGCGAAACAAAGTGGCCACGTGCCTTGGCCTCTTTTTGGTAAACTTTGGCCATGTCAACGTAATCGCCACCGGGAATAAAATGGTAGCTCATTCTCATTTTTCCCTTTTCTTGATCCAATTTCCAAATGGGATCAAGAAATACAATACGCTGGTAAGGAGACATTACTCCCTTGGCATTGAAAAGGTATTGTCCGTTATTGTTGATGTTGTATTGCATGTGTGGACGGGCCGAAACATCTACAATGCCTATAACCGCCGATTTTTCATTGTAGGTACCCCACCAAGGCATGGTAAGTCCCGTACCGTTGTTGAACAGTTCTAAAGAACCTTGCGATTTGTTGTTGTAGGTGGCATCGTCCCACTTGCAGAAACGTCCCCCGTTCATGGGGAAGATGTATGAAGGACAGATAACGCCCTGCTTTTGGGGAATTACCGCCGCCCCTTTGTCTTCATCGGTTTTTAAACTAAAGGCCCTGGCGGGATAACGCAGGTCGAAGAGGGTAAAATTGCCTGAACGGTGTTCCATCACTTCAACGTCTAATTGGGTGTTGTTGGGGTCTAGCCTTAACTCTGTCGCGATAGAGACGCCTTTTGCAACGGAGCCGTCTGCAAAAACCGGGTCGATAAATTTTAGGGATACCGTATTTTTTCCGGTTTTGGAAACTTCGATTTTTTTGCTCTTTGAAATATTGACGGTCTGCTTTTTTCCTTTGGGATCGCTCAGGGTCAGTAGGCCTGCGGCATGGTCCCACGGATCCGATTTCCAGAGGTGGCCAGAGATTTTTTCCGTAACCGAAAAGCAGCCCGTTTTAGAATCGACGCTGATATTCAATTTTTCGTTCTCCAAAACAATAGGGTCTGGGCTAACGGAGTCAAAGGCAAGACCTTTGAATGCGGTCAAACAGGTGATAACCAAGAGTACAAGGGTGTTTTTTGCTAATGTGCTATTGTTTTTCATCGTTGCGAATGATATGGATTGAACTTTATAATTGAGGGTCGATAGGGTTTTGGGGAAAGGCTTATTCTTTTATAAAATCACTTATTTCGTTTTTCATTTTTAAAAAGTGCTTTTCAAGGTCGGCGTAATTACCGTCATGGATCATTTTTTTGTCAAAAAGGGAACTGGCCAGACCGGCGCCAACAGCTCCTGCTTCAAAAAATGATTTTATATTTTCTACTGATACGCCTCCCGTAGGCAAAAGTTTTATTTCGTTCAGTGGGGCCAATACGTCTTTGATGTATTGAATGCCCAATTGGGTAGCTGGAAATACTTTGACCGCCGAAGCTCCCAAAGACCACGCCCTATAAATTTCGGTAGGGGTATATGCCCCTGGGAAAATGGGGATATCATGGGCTACACAATGTTTGATGACCTCTTCGTCGATAATAGGGGTTACGATAAATTGAGCCCCCGCCTCTAGGGCTACGGTCAAATCTTTCATGTTGCAAACCGTACCGGCACCTACGTTTAACTCTGGGTATTCTTTAGCCAAAGTGGCTATGGTTTGTGAGACCTCGGGTGAGTTCATGGTTATCTCAATGGTATAGTAGCCGCTACTCACATATGGAGGGATGATCTTAAGCACCTCTTCGGTAGTTAGGCCCCGTAAAATGCCGACGATGGGATTTTGATTGTATTTTTTCCAAGAAAATGAATTATTCTGCATAGGTCTCTAGTATTTTTTTTTGTCCTTTAAGTAGTGCTTTTTCCAGTATCCGTTCTTCAAAACAAATGATTTCGTCCTTTGGTAAGAACGAGGCAAGGGCTAGTTTATATAGGGTATTGTATATTCCGCTTGCAGCTAGAAAAACGGTTTCCTTCCTGCGTTGCAAATTTGTTATCTCGGCACCGATCAAAAGTCCCGATAGGTAAAAGTAATTATCATGGCCCGATATATGGTTGAGTAAGGTGTTGGCCCTGATGGAGAATAGCGATGGCATGCATTGGTTGGTAAGGCCTTTCTCTACGCCTTCCAAAAAAATGTTTTGAAAGGAAGTCTCCCATTGGGCCGGTTCAAGCGAGGCCGATAAAATGCTATGCCGACTTATGATTTCAAATAGTTCACCGGTCATAAAAGTAGTGAAGTCTTTAAAGATTCCCTTTTCAAAACGGATATGCTTGCTGTGGGTACCCGGTAATAATAAGGTTCCCGATTTGTGATGGGCGAGTTCTTCGGCCAGGCCAACCGCTTGTATTTCTTCGCCCCGCATTACGTCAGATTTGGAGGAAACACCCGAAACAAGTAGTACATTGGGCATGGAATCAAAAGGGATGAACTCACTTGACAAGTCCATTCCATCAAAGGAAAAGGGCATGGGCGCATAGCTCAACTCTTTCATTCCGATGGATGAGGAAAGCATACCCGAAGCAACAATGATCCTGTCGTTGTCTTCGGCTATGTTCAATGCTTTTAATTGTTCTTTAAGATAGGCTGCAAAAAATTGGTCCTGTTTCATTTCGGATTGGGACTTGAATTGTTGAAAACGCTTCTTTGTGCCCATATCGGTTGTATGTTCGCACAGAACATCCAAGGTGTCGGTATCTACCCAACGCAATCTGAAATTAGAGGTACCCCAATCACAGCTAATAAAATTTTTTGGTAATTTCATTGGCGTAGTAAGGCTTTGGTTACTCTTTTTTTCGCAAGATAGTCATCTAGGGCATAAGTAGAGCAGTCGACACCGATACCGCTATTCTTCACCCCACCATGGGGTAGGTATATGTCGTATTTTACGCCGTTCAGTTGTACTTCCCCGAATTCTAGGCGGTTCGCAAAGAAATCAAGGGTTTCGTTATTCTTTGAAAAGACATAAGAAGCTAGTCCCGCATCGGTATTATTGGCCAAAACAATAACTTCTTCTTTTGTTTTAAATGGAACAATGAGGGCTACAGGGCCGAAAATTTCATGCTGAAGTACTTCGACTTCGTTGTGGTCGAAAGTAATTACGGTAGGTTCAAAATAATAACCCGTGCCGTCTATAGCCTTTCCTCCATAGCGTAATTTACCTCCTTGTTCAATGGCTTTATTTACGATATGCTCTACTTTTTTTACCGAAGCTTTATTTGCTAAAGGTCCCATGTCGGGCTGGTTTTCGCGGCCAAAGCCTACTTTGGTACCACTAAATTTTTCTACCAGGCCCGCGGTAAAGTCCTCTAAAAGCGATTCGTGAACAAAAAAGCGGTTAGGTGCCACGCATATTTGACCGCTATTCCCTGTTTTTAGGGCTGCCCCGATATTTATGGCGAGTTCTAGGTCGGCATCGTGACAAACGATGAAGGGGGCGTTTCCGCCACATTCCATACTGTATCTTTTGATCGAGGTTTTTGCACTTTGCGCAATAAGTTTTTGTGCGGTCTCGGTAGAACCTATCATTGTGATGAGTCGGGGTATGGTACTTTCGCATAGCGGAATACCTACCTCATTGACATCGCCACAAAGCACGGTTATTACCCCTGGCGGGAAATTGATTTCTTCGCAAAGCTCTCCGATAAGATATGCCGATAGGGGAGAGAATTCAGAGGGTTTTAGAATAATGCTCGAACCGGAAGCCAAGGCCGGGCCTAGTTTAAACCCAAGGTTGAGCAAGGGGAAGTTGTAGGCTAAAAATGCGACGGCAACCCCTAGGGGCTGTGATATAAAATGGTGTTCGTGCGTGCCCTCTTTGTCCTCAAGGGGAATGTCGGAACGTTTCTTGATTTCTT
Organism: Zobellia uliginosa; assembly: GCF_900156625.1. Classification (GTDB taxonomy): domain Bacteria; phylum Bacteroidota; class Bacteroidia; order Flavobacteriales; family Flavobacteriaceae; genus Zobellia; species Zobellia uliginosa. The sequence goes on from NZ_FTOB01000010.1 coordinate 58,734, forward strand.
CCGAATAGTATTTTAGTGAATTGGTAATACTGGTGAGGTCTTCTTCGGTGCCTTCCCAGGTCTTGCCCATTTCATACATGATACTTTCCCGTAAACGGTCTTGGTTCTCTAGAATTTTATTCCTGAGCTTATCGATCCAATCCAAACGTTCGTTCAGGGGTAGGGCCGACCAGGTATTGAATCCTCTTTGTGCACTGTCAAGGGCCCTTTCGGTATCTTGGCGACTGGCCCAGGCAATTGTAGCGGTGGGTTTTTCGTCGGCGGGACAAATTACCTCAAAAATTTTGTTGTCGGAGGCTTCTACAAGCTTTCCATCTATATATAGTTTTTTATGACCGAATTTTAGTTGCTCCATCTTTGTGTATTTCTTTATCTAAATAGTGTTCTAGTTTATCCATATCGACATCAACGCCTAAACCGGGAGTGCATGGTACTTCCAAATGGCCGTTTTCCAATTTGATCTTATGGAGTGTAACCTCGTCTCGCAGGGCGTTTTCGGTTCTGTCAAGTTCCATGGTGGGTAAGTCGTTGTACATTCTCCCCGGGTTTTTATCAAGGTTGGCCACTAAGTGTACAGCGGCACTAATGGCGATCCATGTACCCCAAGTATGTGGAACCAGGTCAATGTTATAAGTCTGGGCCAGGGTTGCTATTTTCTTGACTTCCGTAAGTCCACCCGCGGCACAGATGTCGGGTTGGGCGATGTCTACGCAATCTTTATCGAAAAGACGTTTAAAGCCATATTTTAAATATTCGCATTCGCCGCCCGATATGGGTATGGTCGTATTTTGCCTCAATCGTTTATAGCCGTCGTAATCTTCGGGTGACACGGGTTCTTCAAACCACGAAATATCGAATTTCTCGGCTTTTCTGGCCAGTTCTATGGCTTCCTTATAGCAATAGGCATGATTGGAATCGATCATTAATCGCATATCGGGACCAATGGCCTTGCGAATCGCGGCAATATATTTGAGGTCTTGTTCTATGCCCAGGCCTACTTTCATTTTTGTGGCCTTGAACCCTTGAGATTTGTACAATAAAGCCTCTTCGACCAGTAGCTCTTCAAGGTTTTCGGTTCGGGTAAAATAGAGGCCCGTCGCGTATGGTTCTATAATTGGGTTTTTGACCCCGCCCAAAAGGACGGATACAGGTAGATTCAGCAATTTGCCCTTGATGTCCCACAAGGCTACATCGATAGCACTGATGGCGGCTTGAAGCACACCGCTTCTCGCGTAATCCATAGATCGTCTGTACATCTCCTGCCATAAGACCTCATGCCCCATAGCTTCCTTTCCCAGTAGGAAGGGGGTAAAGAAATCGATTCCGGATTTAATGACCGCGGCAGGTCCATAGCCTTCTCCCCATCCATAGGTGCCATCATCTAAGGTAACCTTCACGATACATATTTTTCGAGTGTCGTACTGCCATTGCGAAAAATAGAAAGGCGTGTCTAGTTTATGGCTGATGACATAGGGTTCTATCTTTTTGATTTTCATAATTTAAAAGGCTTATAGTTAATGAAATGCTTGGTTTAATAGTTGGCGTAACCTAAGATACATATGGCAACGATGAGAACGGCAAGACCGCTCAATAAAATTTTGAAGGGTCTGTCCGCGTTTTTCCATTCGCCTTCCCTATAGCCCCAAATATTGCTGATGATCAAGGCCAAGCCTAAAAGAATGGGCCAGCCTACCACAGGACCTAGGTTTCCCATCAGGGCGGCACCTTGTCCGTATACACCAAGGGCGGCGAACCAGAAAATGCCCGCTAAAATTGCCCAGCCAAGGGCTTTACGCTTGTTAGGCACCCGGTAGGCATTCCACGATTTATTCTTGATAAATAGATAGAGCGCATAGCCGCCGTTCATGGCAAAGGCGCCTAAGAGCACGACGACCCAAGAGGCCAAGCTCGCATTTTGGGCGTCTACCCCATATTGTGTCACGGCAACACTGGCTACCGGTGCGGCATTGGAAAAACCAATATTCAAAAATGCGGAAAGTACCCCTGATGCCACGGCGATCAGTACTCCCAGTTTTATAGATTTACTTGTAGTGGAGGAATTGCTGTGGAGCTTGTCCCTTTGTACCCCGGCCACGGCCGTAATGGCGACTCCTACGAGAAGAAGGGCTACGCCCAACATGATTATGGGAAAGGAGGGCTGTTCAAATGCGCCTTCAATCTGGAAAAGCGGAATGATCGAACCCACCGATGCGGCAAGGCCCATTACAATACCGTAAGTTATCGATATGCCGGTTTTTTCTACACTTACCCCAAAGAGAATACCCCCGATACCCCAGAGAAAGCCATAAAATGCGGCCAAGAACAAGGTGTTGCCCTCGGTTTGTGAAATAATCTCAAAAAGGTTCGGTATAACTATTAGGGCCCATAGTATAGGAAACAATAGCATAGCCGTGAAGGCGTGAACCAACCACCATGCTTCCCATTTCAGGGGAGCTATATGCTTCATGCCCAATCCGAAGGTTCCTTGAAAAAAACTCGCGAATACGATTAAAACGATAGCCAAAATATAGGTGTCCATGTATGGTTTTGTTTGATGTTTACAAATAAAAAAGTGAGGTAGAACGGTTAAGACCTTCAAGTGATACAAAGAAAAATCAATAAGAAGCAGGTAGATTGGCCAATTTTACCTTAGTATGACATTATTTTATCCGTGTTATAACTCACTCAAATAATATAATGCCAGAACCAATAATCCACCACTTAAGGCTACTACGCCCGATAACAGGCTGAACGATTTTAACAATCGGGACACGGAAACGTCGTGGACTTCCTTGAACAACCAGAAAAAGCTGCTGTTCACATGGATGACCCCTAGGGAACCGGCGCCAATAGCGGCTGCGGTAAAGGTAGGGTGCAGTGTTCCGTTGGAAACCAAGGGGGCTACAATGGAGGCCGTGGTTATAAGGGAGACGGTAATGGAACCCGTAACCGTGGTGAACAATAGGCTCAATAAAAAGGGAATGACAATGCCCATGGCCGCAATATCCCCCATGTCGGAAAACATGGAGCCTACAATTTCAGTGTCTTTTATGACCTGGCCAAAGGCCCCTCCCGTTCCGGTAATAAGAATAACAATGGCCGATTTTTCTCCCGATGATTGAAAATAGGAGTTCAATAGGGTAGAAAAGTTTTTCTTTGGCAATAGGGGTAGGGCAAATAGAACCCCTATAAGAAGGGCCCATACAGGGTTTTTAATGAAAGATATGATTTCGTTTTCGAAGGGGTAAATAGTGCCTATGGACATCAAGAACAAGGGAACTAATAAGGCTGCAAACGGAAGGATCCGCTTAGGACCCTTTAGTAGGGCGACCGGAGCGGCTTCCGCTTCGGTTTGTGAAAGGGTATCAAGACTGAGGTTCTTCTTGTTGAACCGAATAAATATCAAGCCCCCGATGATGGCGGCTATGGCCACGGCTATGTTTATCGGAATCATTTCGCCGATATTGATTTCGAGAATGGCGGCCACGGCAAGCGGACCTGGGGTAGGGGGGATTAAGGCATGGGCAACGGTTAGACTTATGGCCAATGATAGGCCCAGTGTAAGCACCGAATGGCCTGATTTTTTCGACAGAACGAATATGGTGGGCAACAAGGTCAGGTAAGCAACATCCATAAAAACGGGAATGCCTATCAGAAAACCAATAACCGCCATGCTTAGGGGGAGGTATTTGGTGCCAAAAAGACCAATGATACTATTGGCGATCACATCGGCCCCGCCTGTTCGTGCGAGAATTTCACCTAATAGCGTGCCGAACAAAATAATCAGTCCGATCCACTTCAGGGTATTCCCGAAACCGCTGAGCAGACTTTCGGTAACGACTTCTACCGAACTCCCCGTAGCCAAGCCCAAAATAAGGCCGCAAACCAAAAGGGCCGGTATGGGATGGACCTTAAACACGGTAACGGCAACAATCAGTAAGATGATGCAAAAAAGTAAGAACAATAAACTGGTCACTCGTTGGTATTTAAGTTAGGTCGCTTTTTCGTATGCTCAAATATAACCTAAAGCCCTTAGGGGGGAGACACGTGTATTATCTTGTGTCGGCACTATATTAACATTCTGCCCGGTAAAATTATACCGCTTCTTTTTTCTTGTTGTATTTATGCATGTATTCCGTAGGGGTAATATTCATTAAGGCTTTGAACTGTCGGTTGAAGTTGGTAAGGGTATTGAAGCCCGATTGGTAACAAATGGTGGAAATCTGCATTTCCCCCTCAATCAAAAGTTTACAGGCATTTCTTAATCGTATTTCGTTCAAATATTGGGTAAACGATTTTCGGGTGCGCTTTTTGAAGTAACGGCAAAAGGCATTGGGGGTCATATGTGCTATTGAAGCCACTTTTTCCAGCTCTATTTTCTTTTCAAAGTTTTCGGTAAGAAAGGTAATGACCTTGCCCATGCGGTCTTTTTCATTATTGTTATAGGTGTTGGCTATAACTTCTGAACAGAGCGTTTTGTAATTTTCACTTATGGATAGGGTGTCGAGCACATTAAGAAGGCCTACAACACTAGATAGCCCTTGGTCACCGACAAGACCCGTAATCAGATTGTGGACCATATAAGTGGTAGCTTTTGAGAATTTTATGCCCCGGTCGGCAAGTTGGAATAGACTTTTTAGTTTTTGTGATTCGGTAAGATCCAAAAATTCCCTACCTAGAAAATTTGATTCAAATTTGATTACGATGAGGTTGACGGCTTCGGCTTCCTGCTGGTCTTGATAGTATTCCTTATGGTTTTTGAACAGATGCGGTACATTGCTTCCAATGAGATAGAGCTCCCCAGGGCCAAAACTTCCTATAGAATTGCCAACGTATCTGGTGCCACTGCTTTTTATAAAGTATATCAGCTCAAGTTCTTTATGGAAATGCCAGTTTTGCTCTATACACGGCAGTCGGTCTTGTCTCGCTAAAAAAGAGTTTTCAGGTCGTTTTTCGGTCTGTTTGTACGTCAGCTTCATAGTCTATTTCTCTGTTTACTTTCCCGCTCTAAAAGTTCGAATGGATTGTCAAATTTTTCGAAATTCCTTTTTTTTACAAGGTGAAATTCCGATAAATATACAAAATTACCTCAAATAATATCAAATGTTTGATTTAAGGATAGAATAGTGTGGGTTTTAGATGTGGCTATGGCTGTGTACTTGCCCACTGCTTTATAGGATTAGGGTCTAAAACTAAAGAACCCCTCGAAAGAGGGGCCCAGTTTAACAACGGATAATGTCGATTTGGTACTTATTGTTTTTTTATAATGTGTTGTGGTAGATCTTCGACACGTTCACAACACAATTGGTCCATGACTTGTTTGAACTGGGTTTTAAGCATGGTGATGGTATGGTCGCCACCCGCGTTGCCCAAAGCGCCGACACCGTACATGAAAGATCGCCCCATAAAGGTAAATTTGGCTCCGGAGGCCATGGTACGGGCAATATCCGGACCTGAACGCATACCGCTGTCCATCATGATCTCGATTTGATCACCGTATTTGGGTGCGATATCGTGAAGGCTGTGTATGGTAGATTCGGCCGCATCGAGTTGTCGGCCCCCGTGATTGGATAAAATAATGCCATCAAAGCCCATGCGTATGGCATCTTGGGTGTCTTGTTCCGAAGCCACCCCTTTTAAGACCAATTTTCCCTTCCACTTATCGCGGATCGGTTTAATTTTTTCTTCATTGAGCCGACCGGAAAAGGTCTTGTCCATGAATTGTCCTAACTGCTTTAGGTTGAGCCCTTCCGGGGTATATGGTTTTAGGGTTTCAAATGTAGGCTGGCCGTACTTTAGGGTGTTCATGGCCCATGTAGGTTTGCCTAAAATTTGAAGTATGTTGGTCAACGACATCTTGGGGGGCAGGGCCAAACCATTGCGTATGTCACGTGGACGGTAACCAAAGGTCGGTACATCGCACAACAGGACAAGAACGGGACATTGCGCGGCCTCGGCACGTTTGATGATGTCGTCACGTAATGCATCCTCTACCGGATTATACAGTTGAAACCAGGCCTTGCCCTCGGTTATTTCACTGGCGCGTTCAATACTCATGGTCGTGACGGTACTCAGTATGAAGGGAATGTTGTGTGCATATGCCGCCTTGGCCAAGATTTCGGGTGAATTGGGCCACATAAGCCCTTGAAGTCCCACAGGGGCGATACCAAAAGGCGCATCGAATTCCATGCCCAGTACCTTTGTTTGGGTAGAACTTGTGCCGTAATTTCTGAGGTAGCGGGGCTGTAGCTGTACTTTGCGAATGTCGGAGGTATTTCGTGAAATACTTACGTCTTCGTTACATCCTCCATCCAAATATTCAAAAGCGAATTTGGGAATCCTTTTTTTTGCCTTGGTCCTTAGGTCATCTACGGACGGATAGGCGGAATTGATTTTAGCGGCCATAGGTTCTGTTTATTTAAGGATAAAAGGAATGTGTTTTTTTAGGGAATAGTTCTTTTTCAGGAACTTCGAGTTCAATTTGGTGTCGGAAATGGCTATTGCCGCGCCCAGGGCGGAACCTAGGGACGAATCCGTTGTTCGAAGCTTCATGTTCCTAAGGTAGTGCGATACGAGTTTGATGTAAATGTCATTATCGCTAAACCCCCCATCTACATATAGTCTTTCTATGGTGTCTTTGCCGGCCACGATATTAATGCTCTCCACTTGTAATAGCACCAATTCTATCATCAGGTGGTGGTAGGCATGTTCAAACCTGTCGTAGCTATAGTTCGTTTCGCTCGGCATGTTTTTATGCTCGAGACTGAACCATTTAAAGGAAAACTGAAAATCTTTTATGATATCGAAAAAGGTATCGTAATCGAACATTACTTTTTTATGGTAGTCGTCGGCTACATTAAACTTTTTAGTCAGTTCCTCTACTTGGAGCCGGTACTCGTTTCCTAAAAACAAGCGATTTGACTTTACCGGTTTTCCGTTAATACGCATATAGTTGATACAGCCTTTATCTACGTCGTCTTCCGATAGCGATGTTTCGGTAAACGGGTTAAGGGCAATGCTCCATGTTCCTGTCGATACTAAGATGAATTTTTTCTTAATACTGCGAACGTAGGGTAAAAGTGCCGCGGAACTGTCGTGAATGCCCACTCCGATTTTAATGCGTTTACCGTTATAATTCATATTGATGCTCGTTTCCGTAGAAACAATGGGCGGTAATTTAGAGTTTATCCCTTCCTTGTAGACCCATTCGTGGTAATCTTTCTTGTTGTAGTCCCACAAGGCGGTATGGCAACCTATACTGGTGTACTCGCTCAAAGGGATCCCCGTAAATATGTAGCTGATATATTGGGGAAGGTGTAAAGAAACCGCTATTTTCTTATAGACCTTGGGTTTGGTATGTTTGAGCCAATACAGTTGCATTCCCGAATTCAGCATTCCCGAATTGGAGGAACCTGTACTTTGGGCGAATGTGTTTTCCGGACCGTATTTGGCATAGAATGCATCTATTAATTTAGGGTCATAGGGCTTTGTATAATTGTACAAAGGCGTAAGCACTTCACCGTTTTCGTCTAAATGGACGAAGCTCGCCCCATAGGTAGAAAAGTTAATGGCGGTAATGGTGTACTTTTTTGATTTCAAAATACGCTCGAATACCGCCTTTAACCATTCTTGTAGGGCCTTTAGGTCTTCCGTAGGGTGTCCGTCTTCATCTTCAATAAAGTCGAAACGGGTATATTCCCTATATACTTCTTGAAAATCCTCGTCAAAAAGAAAGAACTTTTTGTTCGTTTTTCCAATGTCGAATACCGCGGTAACCTCTTTCATGCTCTTTATCGTAATCTAAATAATGTTGTGTTCCCTTTTCTATCGTACAAAGGCATTGGCCATTCCTCCATCTACATTAATGATGTTTCCGGTGCTTTTGTTCAAGACCGCGACCAGGGCGAATACCCCATTGGCGATGTCGGCCGGATAAATAATTTGGTTCAACAGGTTTCTTTTGGCATAGTGTGCGGGGAGTTCTTCAACGCTAATACCATAGGCTTTGGCCCGACCTTCGGCCCAGTCGCCTTCCCATATTTTGCTACCTACGATGACCCCGTCAGGGTTGACCGTATTTACACGTATTTGGTCACTGCCCAACTCGGCGGCCAAAAGGCGTGCCATGTGTTGTTGTGCGGCCTTTGAAGTGCCGTAGGCTACATTGTTGGGGCCTGAAACCAATCCGTTTTTACTGGCAATACTTATAAAGTCGCCACCTAGGTTTTGTTTGCGCATAATGGCTACCGCTTTTTTGGCGAGTTCAAACTGGCCTTTTACCAAAACATTCTGAAGAATGTCCCAATCTTTTTCAGTGGTTTCCTCCAAGGGTTTTGAAATGGCGAGTCCGGCACTGTGTACCACAATATCGACGCCCCCGAAATCAAGACAGGCTTTTTTAAAGGCATTTTCTATGGAGTCGGATTTGGTAACATCGCAGACGGCATAGCTGGCCGTATCCCTACCGTAAGTTTGAAGGGCTTCCCGTAAGCGATCTTCCGCAATATCGGTAAGTACCACATTGGCACCTTCCTCGGCGAGTTTATCGGCAATGGCCTTGCCTATACCGCCACCGCCACCCGTTACCAAGGCTACTTTTCTCGACAGTGGTTTTTCCTTGGGCATGCGCTGTAGTTTGGCTTCTTCCAAGAGCCAATATTCAATATCGAAAGCCTCTTGTCGAGGTAGCGAGGTGTATGATGTTATGGCTTCTGCGCCCCGCATTACATTTATGGCGTTGACGTAAAATTCATTGGCCACCCGTGTGGTCTGTTTGTTCTTGGCAAAACTGAACATTCCCACTCCGGGTAAGATGATTATAACCGGACTGGCATCGCGCATGGCCGGGCTATTGGCCCTTTTATGGGTGTTGTAGTAATCGGCGTATTCTTTCTTGTACTGTTCAAAGGCAGGTTTTAGTTGCTTAAGGACGGCATCGGTATCGGTAAAATCGGCATTGGCGTCAATGTCAAGGACCAAGGGTTGTATTTTGGTTCTCAGAAAATGGTCGGGACAAGAAGTGCCCATAGGGGCCAAACGTTCTAGGTCATTGCTGTTGATGAACTCAAGTACGACATCGCTATCGTTAAAATGTCCGATCATCCTATTCTCCGAAGAGCATAGGCCACGTAGCAAGGGCATGAGCTGGGCGGCTTTTTCGGCCCTTTCTTTTTCGGGGAGGCTTCCTATTTTCTGTCCGCCAAAAACGCTTCCTTTTTCCTGTATTTTTTTTTCAATATATGCGGAGGCCATTTCAATGACCTCTAAACTGTTCATGTACGATTCGTAAGACGTATCGCCCCAAGTGAAGAGACCGTGGCTCCCTAAAACGATACCGCGAATACCGGGGTTGTCGGCAAGACATTTTTCCAATTGAAGTCCTAAATCGAAACCGGGCCTTTGCCAAGGAACCCAGCCCATGGTATCTCCCCAAATCTCTTTGGTCACTTTTTCACTGTCTTTTGCCGCAGCCACGGCAATAAGCGCATCTGGATGTAAATGGTCTATATGTTTAAAGGGGAGCAAGCCATGCAAGGGGGTGTCAATGGAGGGGGCTTTGCTATCTAGGTCGTAGATGCAATGGTTAAAAAGGCCTACCATGCGATCTTCGTCCTCAAGGCCGCCATATACGTCTTTTAAATTTCTGAGTCGCTCGGTGTACAAGCCTGCAATTCCGGCCTTGGTCAAGGTGCCTATGTCCCCTCCCGAACCCTTGATCCACATGACCTCTACTTCCTCATTGGTAAGCGGGTCTTTCTCTATGGTCTTGCAGCTAGTGTTTCCGCCGCCATAATTGGTGATCCTGAGGTCAGCTCCAAGAATATTGGAACGGTACAAGAAGAGCGCAACTTGATCGTCTCCCAATTGGGCCGCTTTTTTATCGTCCCACAGATAATCTACATATTTGAATTGCTTAACCGAGTCGTTCATTCTTTATGGTGTTTTTTTTAGTTGAGGCTAAAGTAAAACAGTGTTACCGTGTTTCTATCCTGTACTGTACCGTAGTGAGACATTTTATTTTGTACGGATCGTAAGGTGTACGCTTTTACAATTTGTAAAACTCAAATTCTTTTATTCTATATTTTTTTTTGAACTTCACCAAGATTTTATAATGTCCCTTTAAGATGGAAATGTTTAAACACATACAGATAGACGAACAATCGAGAATACCTAAATATAGGCAAATTGTCGATTCCATTATACATAACATCTCCACGGGCAAGCTGAAAATAGATGAGAAAATACCCTCTATAAATAGTTTTAGTGAAGAATATTTGCTTTCGAGGGATACGGTCGAGAAGGCGTACAACATTCTTAAAGAGCGAAAGATAATCTCGTCGATTCGCGGGAAGGGCTATTATGTTACCAGGACCCAATTGATTTCAAAGGTCAACATCTTGTTCTTGATCAATAAGTTGAGTACTTACAAGATGCAGATTTACAATTCGTTTATCAATAGTATAGGGGCCAATTCCCATACGGACCTCCATATTTACCATTGCGATGATTCGCTCTTTCTGAACCTGTTGGATAAGAACATGAGGGCATACGATTACTATGTGATCATGCCACACTTCAAGTCCGATGATTTAAAGCACTTGAGTTTTACCGATGAAGCGGTCAAGGCCATTAACACCATACCTGATGACAAGCTCGTTATTATGGACAATAACAAGTTGCGGATAAAGGGCAATTGTATCGAGGTGTATCAAGATTTCGAAAACGATATCTATAATGCGTTAAAGGACGGACTTCATAAAATAAAAAAGTACCAAAAACTTGTATTGGTCTTTCCCGAAAATTCAATGCACCCTTATCCCCGGCGCATTCTACACGGTTTCCGGAAGTTCTGCGCCGAATTTTCCATAGCCTTTGAAGTTTTAGGCGAAATATATGATGATATCATCCTAAAAAAAGGAGACCTCTTTATTACCATAGAGGAAGCCGACCTTGTTAATCTCGTCAATCAGATTCGAGATAAGGAATTTGCCCTAGGCGAAGATATCGGGGTCATCTCATATAATGATACACCCTTGAAGGAGCTTTTGGGTATTACGGTTATTTCTACCGATTTTAAGATGATGGGGCAGACGGCCGCCCAGATGATATTGAATAAGAAAAAAGGAAAGGTCAAGAATCCCTTTAACTTTATAGATAGGGAATCGGTATAGGCCCGTATTCGTTTTTATGTTTTGGTCAGATTGAAACGAATCTATCCCATGCAGTACACTACAGGATAGTAAAGAAAAAATGCTTCATTAGTTTTAGGCTCGTAGAAGTGTAGTATTGCCGTGGTAAAGCCAAGGCGTAGCACATTTATACTAACTTAGAAGAAGATATGGATCGGCACAGGGCCGATTATCCCCTCTTTAGAAACAAAAACTAAGCATATGACCGTAAAAACACTGAAAACCGACATCTCTTTTCTTTTCGTCTGTTGTGTTTTGCTATTGATATCATCGTGTTCTTCTGATGCGAAAAAGGCTAGTGTTGATCCTGGTGCTGAAAATCCGAAAATCGCAAAGTTAAAATTGCAATCGGGTTTCGCCGCGGAGCATTTATATAGTCCGGGAGACAATGATATGGGAAGTTGGGTGGCCATGACCTTTGACAACAAAGGGCGGCTCATTACTTCAGACCAATACGGAGCCCTGTACCGTATGGAAATCTCACCGATAGGGTCCGATAATCTCTTGCCCGAAATCGAAAAATTGAAGATCCAAACCGGTGAACAGGTGGCCGATTCCATCATACAGATGGGCTACGCCCAAGGCTTGTTGTACGCGTTTAATAGCCTGTATGTTATGGTCAATCACAGGGGGAACGATGAGTTTGAAAAGACCAGTGGTCTCTATAGGTTACAAGATACCGACAGTGATGATCAATACGATAAAATAACCCTTTTGAAATCCCTAAAGGGAGCTGGGGAGCACGGCCCTCATAGTATCGTGCTTTCCCCTGATGGAAAATCACTTTACGTAATTGCGGGCAACCATACCGATTTGCCGGAACTGGATGGATACCGCCTTCCGAATAATTGGAAAGACGACAACCTTTTTCCACAGATTAAAGATCCACGCGGACATGCCAATGACCGTGGGGCGCCAGGAGGATGGGTGGCCAATCTTGATCCCGAAGGAAAGCGATGGGAATTGGTGGCTTCCGGTTTTCGTAACCCCTTCGATTTGGCGTTCAATGATTTAGGGGATATGTTTGTTTATGACTCGGATATGGAATGGGATCTCGGTATGCCGTGGTATCGCCCAACACGCATCTGCCATGTGAGTAGCGGGGCCGAGTTCGGATGGCGAACGGGTAATGGAAAGTGGTCGGCCGCTTATCCTGATAATTTACCTCCGGTGCTGAATATTGGTCAGGGCTCACCAACCAATGTCGTATACGGAAAGGGCGCTAAATTCCCTTCAAAATATCAAAATAGTGTTTTTGCTTTCGATTGGAGCTTCGGTATTATCTATGCGATAGAAATGGAACAAAAGGGCGCTTCGTACATCGGAAAGAAAGAGGAGTTTTTATCGGGAATTCCACTTCCCTTGACCGATGGGGTCATAGGTCCTGACGGTGCCATGTATTTTATGACCGGAGGAAGACGATTGGAATCGGATCTGTATCGCGTTTATTATAAAGACCAAGAATCTATTGATGCTTCGGATATTGTTTTGGAAGATACCAAGGAAAACAAGATCCGCAAAGAGCTCGAAACCTTTCATGGGGAAGCAAGGAAAGGGGCCTTGGCCTTCGCTTGGCCTTACCTGAACAGTAAGGATCGCTTTGTTCAATATGCCGCCCGTATTGCAGTAGAACACCAACCTGTTGCCACTTGGCGGGAAATGGTCTTTAAGGAGACGGATGCGATTCGAAAAATACAGGGTGCGGTAGCTTTGGCCAGACAGGGCGACGTAAGTCAACGCGATCGTATATTGAACTCCTTGGTCAATATAGACTACGTGAGTCTTTCTGGGCAAGATCAAGTAGATTTGGTACGTGCCATTGAACTAACCTTGTCGCGCTTCGGAAAGCCGAATGCCGATATCAAAAGAAATATCAGTACGTATCTTTCGCCTCATTACCCGGCCGACACCGATGTGCTGAACCAGTTGTTGAGCAAGACCCTGGTGTACGTAGATGATCCTTCGGTAGTTTCGAAAACATTGAGGTTGCTAGCGTCTGAAGAAGGGGAGAACGCCTCCGTTATGGCCAATACGGCTACCGATGCGGCGGACTTGATCTTGAGAAACCCCCAGTACGGAATGGATATAGCCGAAACCCTAAAAAATATGCCCTTGGCGCAACATACCTATTACGGTTTGGTGCTTCAGGATGCTACGACCGGGTGGACGCCCCAACTAAGGGAAAAGTATTTCAAGTGGTTTTATAAGGCCTTTTCGTTCAAAGCGGGCCGTAGCTATATCGGTTTTATCGATAAGGCTCGGAAAAAGGCACTGACCCATGTAGCGGATAGTAAAAGGGAGTTTTACAACCAAATGTCTGGTGATTCTTTGCTTAGCAAGTCGGGGAACTCTTTGGCTTCAAGTGCCGTACAACCTAAAGGTCCGGGCAAGAGATGGAAAGAAGAAGATATCGCCCCCCTGTTGGTCGATGGTTTGCATAATAGGAATTTTGAAACGGGAAGGAATATGTTCTTGGCCACCAATTGTATCACCTGTCACAGTATGCGTGGTGAAGGTCAGAATATCGGCCCTGATTTGACGCAGGTCGGAACCCGATTTTCTCCCGAAGATATCCTAAGGGCTATTATAGAGCCTAGTGATGTGATTTCAGACCAATACAATACAACCGTTTTCTCTTTAAAAGATGGCAACTCGATTGTGGGGAGATTGATCAGTGAGGAAGGGGCCGATTACAAGGTATCCCAAAATCCGTATGCGCCCGAAATTATCAGGAGCATACCCAAAAACGAGGTGACCGATATGAAAATGTCTTCGGTTTCCTTGATGCCACCGGGCAGTATTAACCGTTTGAGCGATGATGAGGTAAAGGATTTACTGGCGTATCTTATCTCGGGTGGGGATGCTAAAAACGAGGTTTTTTCCAAAGAATAAAAAAGATATACAAATCACTATTTCGTAGCGCGAAAAAGACATGCAAAATTCAGTTCTTGTAAAATATAAGAAGTCCGCTCAGGCCGTGATATTGAAAAGGAAGCAGGCCCTATGGGCGTCCTTTGCGCAGAGTCGAACGCTTGTTGCTGCGCTGATGTCCGCGGTTTGTATAGGGCAGTTCGGATGTAAGGAAGTGCGTGGTTCGGGTGATGCCGCTATCGAAAAGGAAGAGGATGGCTTCGTTGAAATTTTCAATGGATCGAATTTGGAAGGATGGGAAGGCAATCCGACGTATTGGAGGGTGGAAGATGGAAACCTGGTCGGAGAGGTAAGCCCTGAAACCCCTCTGAAGAAAAACACCTTTGTCATATGGCAAGGAGGGCAACCCGACGATTTTGAACTGCGCCTCGACGTAAAGATTACCGAATCGGGAAACAGCGGTATCAATTATAGAAGTGAGCTCTTAGACTCCATACCCTATGCATTGCGTGGCTATCAGGCTGATATAGATGGAAAGAACAGGTATACGGGGCAGAACTACGAAGAAAGAAAAAGGACCACTTTGGCCTATAGGGGCGAAAAGGTATCGGTCAAGGGGCAAACGGATCACAACACAGCGGTTTTACGCGATAACGTGAAAAGAAATTGCTGGCAGAGTAGGGAAGTGGTCGAGTCTTTAGGTGATACCGATTCGCTAAAAAACACGATACGGATGGAAGATTGGAATCATGTCCGTTTAGTGGTTCAAGGCAATAGGTTGCAACATTATGTAAACGGCATCCTGATGAGTGATGTTACCGATAATGATTCCGTCAATCGTAAGATGTCGGGCTATTTGGGTATGCAGGTGCATGTTGGTCCGCCCATGAAAGTAGCCTACAAGAATATATTCCTTAAAGAATTATAGCAAGTATTGAACAAAAATAAAGCAGCAATGTCAGCTCTCGATTATATTCATAACGGCAAGGATAAAATAGGCAATACCGCCCAAATTGGAGGTATTGAAACTTCTGTGCTCGATAATGGATTGGGACGTGGTAGTCGTATTGCATGGATCAATACGGGAACCGGACTTCGGTACAAGCTCGTACTTGACCGCGGAATGGACATTGCCGATGCCTTTTACAAGGAACATAGCTTGGCTTGGCTGAGCCATACCGGCGTTGTTCCGCCCGAGCGTTTTTCCGATAAGGGAATGGGGTGGATCCGCAATTTTGGAGGGGGACTTCTAACTACATGCGGATTATCACATGTGGGCGGACCAGAGGAGGATGAGTATGGGGCTAGGGGACTTCACGGCCTGATCAGCAATACGCCTGCCGAGATTATATCGATTGACCAACCCGATCCGGCCGCCGGAAAAATGGAAATGAGCATTACCGGTATAATTCGAGAAACCCAAGTGTTTGGTCCATCATTGGAGCTGAAACGAACCATTTCGGGCCAATTGGGCGAAGCAAAGATCAGCATTCACGATGAGGTCATAAACCGTGGAAACCAAAAGGCGCCGCATATGATTCTGTACCATGTGAATTTTGGTTGGCCCCTGATAGACGAAGGAACGGATTTGTTATGGAAGGGAGATTGGCATTCGCCTCCCCCAGATGCTGAAGGGAAAATGTTTAAAGACGGAATAAATTTCCGCAAATGTCCGGTCCCTATGGAAGCACATTCGGGTACGGGTGAAGACGTGGCCTTTATCGATGTGGAATCCGATGCTTCCGGAAGCGCCAATTGTGGCATCTATAACAAAAAGTTAGGTTTGGCCGTAGCGCTTCGCTTTCCTAAAGAGCAACTGCCTTGGTTGATCAATTGGCAGCATTGGGGAAAGAAGGAATACGTGACCGCTCTGGAACCAGCTACAAATCCGCCCATAGGCCAGAAAAGGGCTAGGGAAGAAAATAGCCTGATTTTTTTATCACCGAATGAAAGCAGGAGCTATGCACTGGAATTGGAAGTGCTGGCACCCGAAAAAATAGAATCATTTATAACATCCTTTTTATAAAATAAACATTGAACAATATGGCAAATTCATTAGCTGAAAAGGCATTGGAACAAGGACAGGGGATTTTACGATTGGCGCCGACATGGGTACCGCGTTCTTTCTGTGTTCCTGGTAGAAGAATAAAATTGCACCCAGACGATTACTACGTCTTAGGAGGTGAACGAGGCGGGATCGACGAACGTTGGTTTTCTTCTACGACCCCTGCGGAGAACGGTCCGTTGACGGGTAAGAACGAAGGCCTTAGCCAAGTTGTTCTTGAAGATGGCGGAAAGGAAGTACAGATTCTTCTCAAAGATGTAGTAGATGAGTTAAAGGGAGCCATTATAGGTGATCGCTTATGGAACGAGTACGGGAGCTGGCCTATGTATTCCAAGTTTTTTGACAATATGGGCCCCTTGCCACATCACATCCACCACAACGATGAACATGCTGCGAAAATCGGACAAAAAGGAAAGCCCGAAGCCTATTATTTTCCACCTCAGGTAAACAACCATGGAGGGGATTTTCCATATACCTTCTTCGGAATAACGCCGGGGACCACCAAGGAAGAAATAAAGGAATGTTTGATGAATTTTTCTAAAGGGGACAATAAAATCACCAATTTTTCGTCAGCGTTCAGGTTAGAGCCCGGAACAGGATGGGATGTGCCACCAGGAATGCTCCATGCGCCGGGAAGCATGTGTACCTACGAGCCGCAAAAGGCTTCCGATGTATTTGCCATGTATCAATCTTTGGTGAACGAGGCCATTATTCCAGAAGAGTTATTGTGGAACGGAACGCCAAAAGATAGAATGGGCGATTATGACCAGTTGATGGAAGTTATAGATTGGGAGTTGAACACGGATCCGAATATGTTGGAAACCCGTTTTATGAGACCTGTTCCCGTAAGACCGCTTGAAGAAATGGAAGCGGAAGGCTATGTCGATAAATGGATCTGCTACCGCTCCGAGGCCTTTAGTGCCAAAGAATTGACGGTCTTGCCAGGTCAAACGGTTACGATCAAGGATAGCGCATGTTATGGAATGATCATGATGCAAGGGCATGGTACTATGGGGGTGTGGGATATTGAAACGCCATCACTGATCCGCTACGGACAATTGACGCACGATGAATATTTTGTTACCGAAAAGGCGGCAAAAGCAGGTGTAACTATTGTAAATCACAGTAAAACCGATCCAATTGTCATGTTAAAACACTTTGGACCTAAAAATCCTGACCTTAAATTATAAATAAACCGTATTTTAGAGCAAGTGTATTTTTTACGTTTAATAAAATACACTCGAAATTAAAAAATAGATACGTTTAATTTAAAAGTACAGAAGTATGAAAGACAACGCTTTTCCAAAAATCCACAATGCCTCATGGCCCGGTATCGTGGGCAAAGGCCCTGATTCAGAGCCTCCCATTTCCCTTGATAAAATGCTTGAAATGACGGCCAAGGCTGAAGTGAACGGTATAAAGTTCGACGGTATAGATATCGGACTTTTTGATCCGCATGTTGATATTCATAGTTCTGACGATGACATCAAACGCCTGGCCGACAAGGTAGTGGGCTATGGTCTGAACATCGGTACGCTCGTGGCCCCTATTTGGGGAGGCCCCACTTTGGGCTCCGATGATGACCGCAAGACTTTCGTGGCTATGGTACAGCGCGCATGTCATTTTGGTAAAATTTTCCGTGAACACGGCGTAAGACAATATGGGGTAATTCGAATAGATTCGGCTTCTAGTCCAGAAGAATGGGCCAAAGACCCCGTGAACAATACCAAATTGATAGCCAAAACATTCCGTGAGGCCTGTGATGTTGCTGCCGATTATGATGAAAAATTGGCTGCTGAAGGGGAAATTTGCTGGGGAGGAATGCACAGCTGGAAAGCGATGGTGGAAACCTTAGAGGCCGTTGATCGACCCAATATCGGATTTCAGGCCGATATGTCGCATACCCTTTTGTATTTGTTGGGCTATAATGCCCCGGAAGATCGTATTCTACCTCAAGACTTCGATTGGTCCGACCGAAAAACCTTGGAAGCCGGACTAAAAACGGTTACCGATGCCCTAAGGCCTTGGACCATAGATTTTCACGTGGCCCAAAACGATGGAACCGTTCACGGAACGGGATCCCATGATAAGACCGGACGACACTGTTTGGCTACGGACCCCAACGGAAAACTAGATGTTGCCAAGGATGCCGGCTATTGGTTACGCGACGGTGACGGCGAATTGACAAAGGCTTTCAAGCATATTTGTTGGGACGGTTGTATGTTCGATAACGATGTGATGATGAAGCAACAAACTTGGAACGATATTCTGGCGACCTTGATCAAGGTGAGGGAATTACACGGATGGAGTTAACTAACAAAAAAAAGGAGAATCATGATGTCATTTGTTACGGTTAACGGAATACAATTATACTACGAAATAAGAGGTAAGGGAAAACCATTGTTGTTGATTATGGGTATTACCGCCCCATGTTCCGTGTGGGAAAAGCATGTTTCGTATTGGGAAAAAGAATACCGCTGTATCATTTTCGATAACCGCGGGGTGGGCTTGTCCGATAAACCGGAAGGTCCCTACACAACGGCCCAGATGGCCGATGATAGTGCAGCACTTTTAGACGCCTTGAAAATACCGAATGCCGCAGTGGTTGGCGTATCTATGGGCGGAGCGATTGCCTTGCAAATGGCCATTAGGCATCCTGAAAAGGTGTCGGCCATGGTGGCCATGTGTCCTTGGGCCAGTTGCGATAGAAAAGGAGAAGCTATTTTTAGACATATAACCCACATAAAGGCCCATTTGAGGCCTGAGCAATTTGCCCATTTTATGCAGTTGCTCATTTTTGACAAACCCACCTTTGATAATGACGCTGAATATGAAGGCTTGTTGGAAGGGCAAAAAGGAGCGGCCTTAGAAGCCATTCAACAGCCCTTGCACGGTTTGGAGGCTCAAGCGGAAGCCTGTATAAGCCACAATGTGGTGGATCAGCTACCGCAAATTCAGTCGCCTTCCCTTGTAATCGGGGGTAAGCAAGATATGTTCGTTCCTGAATGGATGGTGCGTGAGGTGGCCGAGGGTATCCCTGATAGCGAACTGCATTTGTACGATAATGCGGGGCATGCTTTCCATTGGGAAAAATTGGATGATTTTAATCCAAGAGTTTTGAATTGGCTAAAAGCCAACTATTAAGTAGAGCCTTGCAATGGCATAGGTACGGATATTCCGTACCTCCTTTTGAGGTGACGACAAATTCAACCCTAATAAAAAAATAACGATGTCAAAAATAAAAATTGGTTGTGAAACCTATACCTGGGCAATGTCCGGTGAAACGTATAAAAATAAATTAGAGCATATAATAGAGGTAACTTCTAAGGCCGGATTCAAAGGGATTGAACCCGATACCGGTTTTATGAACGGCTTTACTGACCCAAAGGTCTTTAAGGAGGCCTTGGACAGGAATAATATTGAATTATCGGTGCTTTGCCATGTGGAAGATTGGCGTAATCCGAAAGAGACGGATACCGAAAGAAAGAATGCAGATCAATGGATCGAGTTTATGAAGCATTTTCCCGAAGCTATCCTTCTATTGGTGCAAATGCCGGGGCAAGACCGTGAGCACTTAAAAGAACGTCAACAAAACCTGTTGACCTGTGTGAACGAAATTGCTACCAGGGCGGCAGGCGAAGGTGTGGTGTGTTCATATCACCCCAATTCTCCCATGGGCTCGATCTATAGAACCGAAGAAGATTACAAAATCTTATTGAACGGTTTGGATAGTAGGGTCATTAAATATACGCCTGACGTGGGGCACATGGCCAAAGGGGGCATGGATCCCTTACCTATTATAAAGCAATATCGCGAGTTGGTCAATTGTGTGCATTACAAAGATATGTACGACAATGGCAAATGGGCGGCAATGGGCGATGGTATTATTGATTTTAAGGGAATAACATCGTATTTAAAGGAAACCGATTTTGAAGGATGGATCATCGTAGAAGATGAATGTGATGCCGCTATCACAGATCCTGACGGTATTACCATGCAAGATGGTGTTTATATTGAAGAAGTATTGAGACCCTTGATATAGAAAAGAACATTTTTTAATTTAAAATTACAGATAAATGGCACACAAAAAAGAACTCCGGATAGGATTGATAGGTACTGGTTTAATGGCGAGAACGCATACAAACGGCTATAAGCGTAGCGGTGATTTTTTCCCTGAACTTGAATATCAACCGGTGCTTAAAACAGTGTGTGCCAGAACTGAGGAAAAGGTAAAGGCCTTTGCCGAGCAATGGGGCTATGAGTCGTATGAAACGGATTGGAGGGCGGTTATTGCCAGGGACGATATTGACGCCGTCGATATTTGTACCCCTAACCACATGCATGCCAATATTGCCATTGCGGCCGCCGAGGCCGGTAAAATGGTACTTTGCGAAAAGCCTTTGGCGCGTTCCGTAGCGGAAGCCCAGCCTATGGTCGATGCAATTGCCAAGGCAGGTGTGGCCAATACCGTGTTCTATAACTACCGTCGCATACCGGCCGTTACCTTGATCAAACAGATCGTCGATTCGGGTAAGCTGGGTAAAATATTCCACTACCGGGCCAATTTTTTACAAGATTGGACCATCAACCCTGAGTTGCCACAAGGTGGCGAGGCCCTTTGGCGCTTAGATGCCGAAGCTGCAGGTTCGGGAGTAACGGGAGACCTTTTGGCGCATTGTATCGATAGTGCGATGTGGTTGAACGGACCGATTAAGGACGTGTCTGCGGTAACCGAGACCTTTATAAAGGAACGCGTACACCAAGATACCGGTGAGGTCACAAAGGTAAGTATAGATGATGCCTGTATTTTTCATTGCCATTTTGAGAACGGGGCCTTGGGCCTTTTTGAGGCCACCCGGTACGCCCGGGGGCATAAGGCTTTGAATACCTTGGAAATCAACGGGGAACATGCATCCTTGAGATGGGATTTGCACGACATGAACTACCTTGAAATGTACGACCATGCAGATGATGCCGTAGTAAGGGGGTGGCGCAGGATCTTGATAACGGACAGTGACCAGCCTTATATGGATAAATGGTGGATTCCGGGTACGTCTATAGGCTACGAACATTCCTTTGTACACCAAGTAGCCGATTTCTTAAAAAGTTTGGAAACCGGGGAAGCCTGTGAGCCCACCTTTGAAAATGCCTTGATGACCCAAAAGGTTTGTGAGGCCGTTATCAATTCGGCCAATTCAAAAAGCTGGAAAGATACAGGTCTGGTGTAGGCATGCCTTGGGCTCCTAAAACCTAGTAAACTTAAAAACCCGAAATACAGCTTTTAGCAATGTATTTCGGGTTTTACTTTATGTAATAGAAGGCTTCCTTAAGCGGAACGGTACCAATCGTACATTTTCTTAATACCTTCTTCAAGATCTATTTGGTGCTTCCAGCCCAAACCGTGAAGTTTAGAGACATCGGTCAATTTTTTCATGGTGCCGTCGGGTTTGTCGGCATTGAAATTTAAAGGACCTTCAAAACCGACCATAGCCTTTATCGATTCGGCCAACTCGCGAATAGAAAGATCTTTGCCCGTACCGATATTGATATGGGTATTTCTGATTTCCTTTTCGCCAGAAGCATAGGTGTCTTCAAAATTTCTACTTTTCATAATGAAAATACATGCGTCGGCCATGTCTTCCGACCAGAGAAACTCACGCATGGGTTTTCCGCTGCCCCAAATTTCGACACTTACTTTGTCGTCGGTCTTTTTAACGCCGTATTTCTCCAAGATGGTATAGATTTCGCTTTCGCTTGCATTGCCATCGACACCTTCGATCGGGCGCTCGTTCAAATCTTTACGAACTGTTGTCCAGTCTTGTGCTTCCATGGCTCTGCCTAAATGCATTTTACGGATCAGGGCAGGGAGTACGTGTGACTTTTCCAAATCAAAATTATCGTTCGGGCCGTACAGGTTGGTGGGCATGACCGAAATGAAATTGGTGCCGTACTGTAAATTATAGCTTTCGCAAAGTTTAATACCGGCTATTTTGGCAATGGCGTAAGGCTCGTTCGTATACTCAAGGGTATCCGTAAGTAGATAGTCCTCTTTCATGGGTTGCGGACAGGCCTTGGGGTAAATACAGGTACTGCCCAAAAACAGAAGCTTCTTTACGTTGTTCACATAACTTTGGTGTACAACGTTGTTCTGGATCATGAGGTTAGCATAAATGAAATCTGCCCTATAGGTATTGTTCGCTACGATACCGCCCACTTTTGCCGCTGCGAGAAAAACGTATTCTGGTTTTTCTTCGGCAAAAAATGCGGCTACGGCATTGGCGTCGGTCAAATCAAGTTCGGCATGCGTACGCAATACGAAATTGGAAAACCCTTCGGCCTTGAGCTTTTTTAAAATGGCGCTGCCTACAAGACCACGGTGTCCTGCAATATAGATTTTTGCATCCTTGTTCATGCTATTCGAAATAATTCATGATACGATAGCCACCTTCTTTTAGGTAGGTGTCTTTCTTCATCAATTTTAAATCGCTCTGCATCATATCTTCCACCAAATCTTTTAAATCGTATTTTGGGGTCCATCCCAATTTGTTATTGGCCTTGCTCGGGTCACCGATAAGAAGGTCTACTTCCGTTGGCCTAAAGTACCTAGGGTCAACGGCAACGATTTCTTTTCCTATCTCTACTTGGTAATCGGGGTTGCTACAAGAAACAACGGTACCTTTTTCATCAACGCCTTCTCCTGTAAAAGCAACTTCGATTCCCGCCTCGGCAAAACTCATTTTAACGAAGTCACGAACAGTGGTCGTTTTTCCGGTGGCTATGACCCAATCTTCTGGTTCATCGGCCTGAAGGATCATCCACATCATTCTAACGTAATCCTTGGCGTGGCCCCAGTCTCTTTTTGCATCGAGGTTCCCTAGGTAAACCTTGTCTTGAAGACCCAATGCGATTCTTGAAGCCGCTCTCGTAATCTTACGGGTAACAAAAGTTTCCCCACGGATAGGCGATTCATGGTTGAAAAGTATACCGTTACAAGCGTACATGCCATAGGCCTCACGATAGTTTACGGTAATCCAATAGGCGTACATTTTTGCAACGGCATATGGGCTACGAGGATAAAACGGTGTGGTTTCCGACTGTGGTACTTCTTGCACCTTACCATAAAGCTCTGAAGTCGAGGCTTGATAGATACGGGTCTTTTTCTCCAATCCAAGAAGACGTACGGCATCGAGAATACGTAGGGTACCTATACCATCGGCATTGGCCGTATATTCAGGTGTTTCAAAAGAAACCGCTACATGGCTCATTGCCGCTAAATTGTATATTTCGTCAGGTTGAATTTCCTGTATAAGGCGAATTAGGTTGGTACTGTCGGTCATATCACCGTAGTGAAGGTGAAGATTCCGGTTTTCAACATGCGGATCTTGGTACAAGTGATCGATTCTATCTGTATTGAAAAGCGATGACCTTCTCTTTAGTCCGTGGACCTGATATCCTTTTTTTAACAAAAATTCAGCCAGATATGCTCCATCTTGGCCTGTTATTCCGGTAATCAAACATTTTTTCATAATGCCGAGTGCTAATGATTTTTTATTTTCTTCGGCAAAGATGTCGATTTATATCGTTACGGGCATAAATATAAGGCCAAAATAATTTAAAAATAAGGATACTACGATTGTACCGCTCATACTTTGAGAAACCCTTATTATGAGCATGGGTTTATGATAAAAGAAGCAATTGGTGTAAATCTTGATTACGAAAAATGTAAATATTTTCCTACTCAAACATTTCCGGAAGCGGATGTTGCCATCCTTCCCGGTACGTTCGTTGCAAAAGTTGGGTCGCTTCGGGGTCGTTCACTACAACACGTTGTTTTTGGTCATAGACCAAGGGGCGTTTGAGTTTCATAGCCATGTTGGCCAGAATACAACTAGCCGTCGATATATGGGCTTCTTGAATATTGGCTACAGGTATGCTTCCCGTATGTATCGCGTTTAAAAAGTCGATCATATGGGCCCGTGTGGCCGGTGCGGCATGTAGTTCTATATCTTTTTCGGTCAGGTCTTCCGGATATTTTTCCCTTTCGTAAAGCACGTCGCCATGAATTTTTTCGCCCTTTCCTGTCGGTACAAAATCATACTTTTTAACATCCCCCGAAAGTGTTCCCTTTTCCCCGTAAAGCTTGAACGACCAAGGGTAGTCGGGATCGGCAGGGGTGCCCCATGACCTATGGTTCCATACGCAGTCGAGTTCTTCAAATTCAAAAATAGCGGTTTGGGTATCGGCAATATTCGATTTTCCGTCTTTTTGCACATAAATACCGCCGGTAGAGCTAATTTTTTGGGGCCAGCCGAGATCCAACATCCAACGTACGGTGTCTAGCATATGAACGCACATGTCGCCCATAATTCCGTTGCCGTACTCCATAAAGGTACGCCACCATCGTCTGTGGGGCATGCCGTCAAAAGGTCTTAAGGGAGCGGGCCCCGTCCACATTTCATAATCGAAAAAATCGGGGACCTCTTGTAGGGGAGGGTTGTCATTGGCCCGCATATGGTAATAACAACAGATTTCTACATGTGATATTTTACCCAATAGGCCGGCATCTACGATATTCTTTTTGGCTTCTACCAGGTGGGGCGTGCTTTTTCGTTGGGTGCCCACCTGAATTACCTTGCCGTATTTGTTCGCGGCCGCCACCAAGGCTTCACCTTCCATAACGTCTACACTTATGGGTTTTTGAAGGTATACATGTGCCCCGGCCTTAAGGGCCTCGATCCCTTGTAGCGCATGCCAATGGTCGGGGCTTCCGATCAGCACGATATCTAGGTTGCGTTCCGCCAACATTTTTTTGTAATCGGTATAGAGCCGTGGCGTCTTTTTGGATTTTTGTCTAAAGGCAACCAGTTTTCCAGCCTCCGAAAGCATATTCCGATCGGGATCGCAAAGTGAAACGACTTCAATAGGGGCAACTTGCATCAGCCGAAATAGATCGCTCTTTCCGTACCAACCTGTACCGATGAGTCCCACCTTTAAGGGTTCACGATAATCAAAGTCCAAGGCATAGGCGCCAAAGGAAGAAAGGGCGATGAGGCTTGAGGTGCCCTTGATAAAATTTCGTCTGCTAAAAAGGTTGTTTTGGGTATCCATCGGTCGTTTTGTTGGGTTTATATCCTAAAGATATTTAAATCATTACAATTCGTAGCATTGTATTGGGGTGCTTTAATAAATTGGTATATTTAAAACTTTATCAAACCAATAATAACGTATATGAAACCTAAATTTTTGATTGTCGCTTTTTTAATGGCACTGGCCTGTCAGCCCCTATGGGCAAAGATTGAACTGCCTAATATCTTTGCCGATGATATGGTATTGCAGCGAAACGAAAAGGTCTCGCTATGGGGCTGGGCCAACACGGGAGAGGAAATTACGGTCCATACGAGTTGGGACAATCAAGAATACCATGTAAAGACCAACATTGAGGCGAGATGGAAATTGGAAATCGATACCCCGGAAGCAGGTGGACCTTACACGATCAGCCTTAAGGGAAATGAAAACGAAATTGTATTGAAGAATGTTCTGATCGGTGAGGTCTGGTTGTGCTCGGGCCAATCGAATATGGAATGGAGCGCTACCACAAACGCGGGTATAGACCATGCCGAAGAGGAAATAAAAAAAGCCGACTACCCGAATATTCGTCTTTTTACCGTAGCCCGAAGAACTTCCAATTACCCACAAGACGATTTGCCGGGTACTTGGGAGGTTTGTACACCGGAAACAATGAAAACCTTTAGTGCCGTTGCCTATTTTTTTGCGAGAAGGCTACAGGGGGAACTCAACGTACCGATAGGACTAATCGATAATGCGTGGGGCGGTTCGCCGGCAGAAGTATGGACCCCGAGTTCTGTTTTCGACAAGAACGAAGACCTAAAGGCTTCGGCCGAAAGCTTGGAAGAGACCCCGTGGAGCCCAGTATTCCCTTCACAATTATACAATGGAATGGTTCATGCCATAACGCCTTTTAAGATAGCGGGTACAATCTGGTACCAAGGGGAATCCAATAGAGGGAGATGGGATGTTTACGGTAAGCTTTTTTCCGAAATGGTAGGCTCGTGGCGAGAGGCTTGGGGATACGATTTCCCTTTTTATTACGTGCAGATCGCACCTTATAACTATAAGGAAGCCGAGCAGGGGGTAAGGATTAGGGATGTACAAAGACGTGTGTTGGAGACCTTGCCCAATTCGGGTATGGTGGTAGTGAGCGATATTGCCACAATAGATAATATCCATCCGACCAATAAACAGGATGTAGGCCTGCGATTGGCCAATTTGGCCCTGAAGGAAACCTATCAAAAGTATGAAGGTGAGGTTTACGGACCGCTTTTTAAGGAGGTCCATCCTTTGGGAAAAAAGATAGAAGTCATCTTTGACCATGCGAAGGGACTCATGGCAAAGGGCAAAAAAGTGACCCATTTTGAAGTGGCCGGAGCCGATGGGGTATATCATCCGGCGAAGGCCGTCATCAAGCAAGACAAAGTGATCTTGTCGTCAAAGATGGTAAAGGAACCCTTGAACGTACGTTTTGGGTGGAGCAATATTGCCGAGCCGAATCTTTTTAATGGAGCGGGTTTGCCGGCTTCGGCATTTATAAGTGAGTAACCGGCCGTCGGTTCGTTTTTTTAATTTCAACGCACGGTATTGTTTTGATCTCGTGGAAAAAAATAGTTCTATGACCTTACGTTTTTCTAGATATTTGACCGGTATTTCAATGCTGGCCCTTTTTATGGTTGTTTCCTGTAAAGAAAATAAAACCGGACAAGAAGTGAAAGTACATAAATACACCAATGCCCTAGCCAACGAGACCAGTCCGTATTTGTTGCAACATGCCCATAACCCGGTCAATTGGAGGGCTTGGAGCCAAGAGGCATTGGATGATGCCAAAAAAGAAAATAAGTTGGTATTGGTCAGTATCGGGTATTCTTCGTGCCACTGGTGCCACGTTATGGAAGATGAGACCTTCGAGAATGAGGAAGTGGCCAAAATCATGAACGAAAATTTTATCAACATCAAGGTAGACCGCGAAGAGCGTCCCGATGTCGACCAAGTTTATATGACGGCATTGCAGTTGATTTCAGGAAGTGGGGGCTGGCCGTTGAATGTAATAACCCTTCCCAACGGGAAACCACTCTATGGAGGAACCTACCACACAAGGGAGCAGTGGATGCAAGTGTTGACCAAAATAAGCGAATTGTACAAAAACGACCCGAAAAAAGCCGAGGAGTATTCAGATATGGTAGCGGCCGGTATAGCCGAGGCCAATTTGGTGGAGCCGGCGAAGGGGTTTGAATCCATTACCCAAGAGGCCCTAAAGAACAGTGTCGCCAATTGGAGCCCGAATTGGGATTTGGAAGAAGGAGGGGAAAAGGGTGTCCAAAAATTTATGATTCCCTCAAACCTAAGTTTCTTGTTGGACTATGCCGTACTCACGGAGGATGACAAAGCTAAAAGGCATGTAAGGAACACCTTGGATAAAATGGCCTTGGGGGGCGTTTACGATCAGATCGGTGGCGGTTTTTATAGGTATAGTACCGATGCATTTTGGAAAGTACCGCACTTTGAAAAAATGCTTTACGATAATGCCCAGGTCTTAAGCCTGTACTCAAAGGCGTATACGCTTTTTAAGGATGACGCCTACAAAAATGTGGTTTGGGAAACCATTGATTTTCTCGATAGGGAAATGAAAGATACGAACGGAGGCTACCATGCGGCATTGGATGCCGATAGTGAAGGTGAGGAAGGTAAGTTTTATGTATGGAAGGAAGAAGAACTGAGGTCGGTCTTAGGTGAGGGCTTCGAGCTTTTTTCCGCTTATTACAATATACATAAGGAAGCTGTTTGGGAAGACGGAAACTATGTACTCCACAGAAAGGTCGATGATGCTGAATTTGTAGAGGAGCACGATATTGAGCAGAGCAAGCTGAACTTTATAAAGTCGGAATGGAATAAGAAGTTATTGGCGGAAAGAAACAAAAGGGTGTTTCCGCGAAGTGACGATAAGATCATTACCTCTTGGAACGCCTTATTGGTCAATGGCTTTGTAGATGCCTATAAAGCTTTTGGACAAAAGCGTTTTTTAGAAAAGGCCGAGAGCGTATTTTCGTTTATACGGTCGAATGCCTATCAGAACGGAAAACTGGTGCATACCTTTAAAAAAGGAAGCAAGCGAAAGGAGGGTTTTATTGAAGATTATGCCTTTATGATCGATGCATCCCTCGAGCTTTACGGACTTACGATGAATACCGAATATCTAGATTTTGCCAAAGAGTTGAACGCTAAGGCGGAGGCAGGATTTGCCGATGAAGCTTCGGGGATGTACCATTATAACGAGGGCAATGACCTAATCGTCCGTATCATTAAAACCGATGATGGGGTACTGCCTTCCCCCAATGCCGTAATGGCCCATAATTTGTTCCGCTTGGGGCATTTGGACTACAATACCGAGTATACCGAAAAGGCGAAGCGAATGTTGTCGGCAATGGTGCCCGTCCTAACGGAAAGTGCACCGAGCTATTCTAAATGGAATGCCCTTTTATTGAACCATACTTATCCTTATTTTGAAATTGCGGTGGTGGGAAAAGATGCTGAGGTTCTAATAAAGGCCTTAAATGAAATCCATTTGCCCAATGCCCTAGTGGTAGGTAGTAAGGTGGAAAGCAACGCCCCTCTCTTTAAAGATCGTTATGTGGCCGATGGCACTTTGATTTACGTTTGTCGGAATACCACATGCAAGCTTCCGGTCAAGTCCGTTGACGAGGCTTTAAGGCAAATGCGAAACTTTTAAACATAGGGAATACAATGATCCATTTGTTAAAAGTGGTGTTACAACACTTTTTATTTATAAATTGTGAGACGCAAAGCAAACAGACAAAACAACTCGACTATGCAGATTAAAGAATCACCGGAGCTCTATGATGTCATCATCGTAGGTTCTGGAGCAGGTGGCGGTATGGCCACCAAGCAACTGGCCGATGCGGGCCTCAAGGTCGCGGTGGTCGAGGCGGGCCCCTTTTTCGACCCGGCCGA
>NZ_FTOB01000004.1 GCF_900156625.1 Zobellia uliginosa
TTTGGCTATAGATGATAGTGAATCTGAAAGCATTTAACTTTTTGGATTCAAAGATCGGCCAATTTTAACCTCTCCACAACTTTTTGTGTTGAGCCGGTTTATGGGCAAGGGATGCGCCATTCTTGGATATTTGAAAGAAAACCGTAGCTGTCCCCTTCATTCGTATATAATCTATTCGGCTTCCCACCGTGCCTACTACAGGGGGCATTGAACCACCACCAAAGTAGAAACTCAATCTTTATCCGTAACTCCTATGTCGTTGGCTGTATTCGGTATAGGATTATTTTTCTTAGTACTGACCACTATCTCCTTCTTTACAGATTTCCGTAAACTTAAAAGCGGGACTTTATCTAGATTTGTAGTTCACCAAAACTCGTCCCGTGTTTAGAAAAATCATAATTTTTGCCATATGCTTCCTTTCGCTGACGGTCGTTGCACAAAAAAGTGAGATCAAACTGGTGTCATGGAACATTCAAGACTTTGGTAAGACCAAGAGTAGTGAAGAGCTAGAGCAAATGGCCGAGCTGGTCAGGGAATATGATATTCTCGCTATTCAAGAGGTAGTTGCGGGTTATGGCGGTGCCCAAGCCGTAGCCAAACTATCGGATATCCTGAACCGAAAGGGCGCTAAATGGGACTACCTTATCAGCAATCCTACCAACAGTCCTAAATACGTCACGGAGCGCTATGCCTTTATTTGGAAGACGAAACACATTAAGATCAAAAACCGGGGGAAACTCATTCAGGAATTGGATAGCCTTGTCGATAGGGAGCCTTTTTTGGTAGACTTTTTTATTGGGGACAAAAAGTTGAGCCTGATCAATTTTCATTCTAGGCCCTATAATAAAAGACCGGAGGGGGAAATAAAGGCCCTGACCCATTACATCAGCGAAAATTTTACGAACCCTACCATTCTAGCAGGGGATTTTAACGTTAACGAGGCCATGTCGGTTTTTGACACTTTTAAAGAAAACGGCTACCGCGCCTGCATTTCCGATACGAAGACCACCCTGAAAAGGGTGTGTAATGGGTATGACTACCTCAATCACCCTATTGATAATATGTTTTATTCCGAAGACATCCTAAAAACCGATAGCGGGGTACTCGATTTTATACGTATTTGCGACAACCTTGAAATGGCAAGACGATTATCGGATCATTTGCCTGTTTTTTTGAGGTTTCGATTGGAGTAGTTAACCGCACTTACACCCCTTGCCAACTATCCATTTACAACAAGGGTCCGCTTGACATGGAGCTTTGTTCTTGTTAGAACAACCACAATTTGATGTCGTAGCGCAGTTTTTTATGCTATTGCCGGGCTCTTCACATGCCATACCGTCCTTGTCTGCATCTAGGTCATTCCTGCATTCGGGATCCGCATCATAGGCAGCCTGTGCCGCAGCTTGAGAGGTGTAATTGGCACAATTTGTATCCCTACAGTCATTCGTGCTGCTGCTGATGTTGTCAATTTTTTCGCTATCGCTGCTCGTACAGGAAATCAAGGTGAGAACCAATGAAGATATAAATATAACAACCAAGCATCCACTGCTTTTTGTTTTACTGAATGTCTTTCGATAGGTTAAGCCTGGTATTCCTGTTCTTATGGAATATCCTTTGGAGCTAAGGCTTCCCCTTTTGGTCCTGTAACTTGGTGTAATTCCGGACTTACTGACATTAATTCCCAATCCTTTTATCAATTTTATCCTTTTGTTGAACCTGAAGGCCATAACTATTCCTTTAAAATAAATCCTTGTATCACTTTTTCCATATTCGAAGGCAAATCGGCCTGTTTGATCTCGAAATTTTTAACATTCATTTCGTTGAGCCATTTGGACCAATATGCCCTGATGATGTCTTCTTCGTAAGGGTTTTTGTCATCGGGATTGATACCTAAAACCAACACTTCTAAATTGGATAAATCTTTATTTGGGACTATAAAACCAAAGTCTTGTTGTTCAAATTTGTCTTTCCATCCAGGTTTATTAAATCCAAAACGCTTTACATCTTGAGGGGTCAGGTAGGTTGTTCTGTTCCCTTCCTTGATTTTAGTGTCCTTATGATAGATATAACCATCGGTCAAAACCACTAGTATATTTCTGTGATTATCTTCAATACAATAGTCGTTCACCTTGTTTTTGAAGAAACGCCATGTATCGGATCCAACATAATGGTCATCGTTGATGGCTGCTTCATAAATAAGGGTTGAAATACTATCGTATTTTTTGCAAGTCATTAGTATATCCTCTTTTGTAACATTATTTCTGTTGAAAGAAATTTTAAGGGCTCCGAGCTTTTTATTTAGGGTCTTATCGGAAGGTTCTGGGTCTATAAAAACTTGGATTTTGTCATCTATTTTTATCATTCTTTTATTCATGATATGAGCTTCGAAATTCTCAGCAATAGATTTTAAGTAACCAACATCCCTCAGGTAGAACTCCATTGCGGGAGAAGGATATTTTTTTGGATTTATTCGGTCTGATAAATCTAAAAGTACACTAATGTTTAAGTTCTTATTCGCAGTAACTTTTGGAAATTCGTGGTCGTGCATGGGCTCTTCTGACTTGGGGTCCTCTTTGCAAGAACTAAGGACAACAGGTATTAGTGCCAATATCGTAAGGGTTAGGAAATATTTTTTCATCTTGTTAATTTATTAGTTTATATAATCGTCCTTCGTAACTTTCATCGGCTATATCGTGCTCCTCTAAGTGCTTTTTTTCTTCAATAGAGCAAAGGGACAATAGTTGATCCCTCCTTTTTAAATCATCAAAATTATCTGCTATGCCCAAGAACCATCCTTTTACGTATTCGGCATGATAGG
The DNA here is from genome assembly GCF_900156625.1 of Zobellia uliginosa. Taxonomy (GTDB): domain Bacteria; phylum Bacteroidota; class Bacteroidia; order Flavobacteriales; family Flavobacteriaceae; genus Zobellia; species Zobellia uliginosa. Next base: position 2,819 of record NZ_FTOB01000004.1, read on the forward strand.
TGAGGTAATGTTTATTGGAAAACACAAAACCATCGATTGTACGTTGCAGGTCATTTATTTTGCCTTCGATTCCTGAGATTTCCTCCTTTATTGGGCTTAGCTTCTCTGTTTGGTTCAATATCTCTTGTTCGTGGTTTTTTATATCTTCTCTTTTGGACCTAATGAAGGTTTTTATTTTGTCGAAATTGTCATATTCTTTCATAATGAAATCAAATACCAACCCCCAAATAATGTATACCACAAAACCTGCGAATATTATGCCCCAAAATTCCGCCTTGATAAAAGCTATTTGTACGTTGAAATCTGGAGAATTCAGGGTTTTTTCTATGTCATATATCTTCTTTTCTATTTGATAGGCAAGTATTGCGTCAAAAATAAAAGTGATTATAAACAGCGTTCCTATTTTTACATAAGACAGCCAATTTTTGTGTTTCTGAAACATATGAATGAGATATCCTAACCCCATAAATGCGAAGGGAATCGTAGCTACAAAAACCCCTTCAAGCCAACCATCTTTGATGGCTTTGGTAAGGGCGTTGGCATCGAAAATGGCGTTGGTGAGTTGTTCCGTGTCAAATGTTTTGAAAAATGCGGAATAGGAAGCCGAGATATAGAAAACTAATAGGTAAAACGTAATTGGAATGATGACAATCAGACCTAGGTAAAATTGCGCCTTGGGTTTTTTGTCGGCATCTTCCACATATTTTTCGGGGTTGTGTTTGACATCGGCTATTTCGTTTTTAAAGATTGAAATTTTGTTTTCCAAACTAGTGATGCCTTCTTCTATAATGCCCTTGACGGTCTTTCTTTTTTTTAGTTCAATTTCGAATTTGCTCTTCTCTTGAACGTAGGGTTCTTTCAATTCTTTTTGGAGCTTTTCGTCTTCCCTACATTTACCTTTATAATCCATATAAACATCTTGCAAACACGCCTTAAATATCATGTGGTTGCCCGCTGCTTGTTTTGATGAACCGTAGCCGCTTTCAAAAAAAGTAAGTTTGATTTTTTTTGAGTCTTCCTCTTTCGGTTTCTCTATTTTTTGAGGGGCAGTCTTTTTTACGGAGAATATTTTTTTTATTGCGCTCATATCAGTCTTGCATTTTAGCGATTAATTCTTTTTTGGAAATTTTTGCCTTTGCATTCTCAAGAAGAAATTCACATATGTCATCAATATTCTCCTCTAAAAATTCAAATTTTAGACAATACTTTTTTAAGGTATTTGTCTCGTCTTCAGTTGCGATGCCATCTGCCCAGATCATTAATGCCAAATCATAGAGGTATTCTATTTTTTCTTCTAAAGATTCTGGAATTGCCGAGTTTTGGGAAGGATTTAGCAGTATCTCGTTTAATTGATCTTTGCTGAGCCCTCTTTCTTCTGCAAAATTGTAAAGCATTTTTAATTCTTGAATATCAAAATTATCGTCGGCAAATGCCATTTGATAAAGCCTTAGGAAATGACTTTTTAGTACGGTCGATACATTTAATTTATCCATAGTTTTAATATTGGTTTTTTTTGATTTGATATATGGTTTCCTTTGTCTAGAACAACTAGCATAATAGTTCAAGGTAAATTGTGCCTGAAATTGTTATTAGCAGGAGTACAAATTTTAGGCAACCCTGACGCTTATTGCTAGGTGTTGATTTTTTGTTTTTTGAACTTTTGTTTACAAAATGGCCTTGAACGTAAGTGCCATCTTTTTTGTAGTATCCTTTTCTGTAGCCCATCGGTTTGTGGTTGGATGTTCTTGGTTTTTCAAACCTAATACCATTGGCGGACAATTCCTTACGGATATCCGTAATGCAAAAAAGAACGGCACGGGGCCGTTCTTTTAAGAAAGGTCGGTATGGTGTTTAATCTTCCCAGCCGCATAAGCCTCGCCCTATTTCCTTGGCTTGGTGGAGCGGTACTTCGTAAATACGTGTGGAACAGCGTGACAATCCGCGGCAGTTTTTTACGTAATGGTATTTTTTGCTTCCCTTTCCCTTGCAGATATAGACGGTGGTTTCGCTTGGCGTAGAGGGCCCGAAAGACAAAAGCAATAGTGCTAAAAGAACTTTATTCATTTTCATAAAAATCTACGGTTTGCCATAGGGCTTCTTCAAATTGATATAGGTCTTCCAAGGCGCCTAGGGCCTGCCTGGTTTCGCTCTTGTCTTCATTGATCAGGCCCAAGTATTTGGTGGTGCCGTTAAAATGAAGTCTACAAAGCGGTTTTCTATTGTTGTCGTCCAATAAGATGCCAAAGTATGATTGGGTGTCCCTGTGGGCGATTTGTATCAACTTAATCCTTTTTCTTTTTTTGATTTTCTAGAATCTCACCAACATCAAGTACTAGTCTAGCTAGTGCTTTTTCTATTCTGTCAAACTCCTTAGTATAGTCAACAATAACCGGAACATCTTGCTTGTTGTTCCTTCTTAGCATCTTACCCTCACCAGTTAACAGCCACACAGGGTCTACTTCTGGGAACACCTCAAACACCTTATTGAGCACCGTATCCTTTACTGAGGCTTTATTTTTTTTAGCGGCAACCAAAGTCATATTTGACAGCCCTAACTTCTTTTCAAACGCGCTAATAGCATGGTTGTAATGCTCTGCAACCTCGAACACTCTTTCTATCGTAGTCATTGATTTGTTTTTTTTTGATAAAGTGAAAAGTTTTCTTGTTTACGTTTATCGACTTCCTTCCTTAAAATTTTCAAATGGTTTTTCACCTTCCATTTTTGAGGCTTATAAAAGGCTAGTTTTTACAGCCGTTTTTGCTACAGGTGATAGGTTTGCTCGTATTTGTCCAATGACTGGGGCGCTCGGTCGTATCAAAACCGCATCCCGTAGTTCCTCCTTTTAATCCTTGGTGGATCTCTCCTGTGGCTATGTGCTTTACTGGCATGGTATTTTTGGTTTTACTTAGTGATGTTTAAATGTAAAACCGTTGGTAGACAATTCCTTACGTAAAACCGTAAAGGGCGAAAATTGTTTCGTATAAATTGTAAAAAGGGTGGGGCTCCCTTCTGTCGGATCCCTGCTATAACAAGGGGTTAACCATGTTTTGGCTGTCCCTATGGACGAGGGGTTTTCTTATATTATTAAAGACCGAACCCGCAAATTTGATGATCCCCCAACCACCTCATAGGCGGGCCGGCCTTATGTTTAATTATGGCATTCTTTGCAACAACGGATACAGGCGCTGGTTTTTTGGTACATTTTGCCGGCTTCCATGACCGCCCCCTGACAGGTAGGGTGAAAGCCTAGGTCGGTCTTGCTTAAGATAAAGGCAAGCAGATTACAGTCGTGTTTGTGTACTTCGTAATTGCCGTTGCTTTGTCTGGTGTTGTTTACGTAATATTTGATCATCGGGTAATTTTCGGCCAAACTAATACCATTAATAGATAATCCCTTACGGATTTCCGTAAGGGATTAAAAAATTGGTCGGGCGGTTAGAAATTTATGATACAGTCGTGCTATATCCTGCCTTCCTTGATCAGTTTGGCTATAAGGTGTTGGATGTTTTTGGCCCCGAAGGCGTCAAATAAGCGGCTTACTTTTTTGTCGATGGTACTTTCGCTATTGGGCGAAATATTTTGACGTTTGAGTTTTTCCGAGATTTCTTTTTTGGTCAAGCCTTCGGCAAGGTCTTGCAAGATCATACGGTCGTACTTGTCCAGTTCAAAAATAGTGTTGGCACTATTCAGGTTGATCTGGGGGGAAACATAGGTCCTGTTCTGATAGGCCTCTTGTATGGCGGTCACCAGTTCGTTGAGTCCGTTACGGCCTTTACAGACATAGGCGTTTATCTTCAGATCGGTAAAAAGCGGGTTGATCTCGACCGGATTGTCTATCATGGAATTGACAATGACCTTTATGTTCGGGTCGATGTCCCTGACCGCCTTGATAAGGGCTTGGCCTGAAGTCAGTTTACGGGCCGCTGGCCCTTCTTTGAACGAAAGGTCGGTTATTAAAAGCTCATAGGGCTCCCCTTCGTTAAAGGCTAACTTAAACCTGTTGTACGCTTTGTCGCAATAAAGTTCTTCTTGTATTTCTTCAATCTGCAGTCGATTTTCAAGGGCGTTAACGATGCCTTTGTTCGTGTCTTGGAAGTCTTCTGCAATCAGTATTTTTTTGAACATAGTCTGCACTATTTAATTCGGAATTTCAATTTGGGCGCTAAAACCATCACCCTTTTCTGAATCAAAAGTAAGACTTCCATTGATGGCTAGAATACGCTTTTCCGTATTCCATAGTCCATTTTTATGATTTAAATTATTTTTTGAGGCACCTTTGCCGTTGTCGGTGTAGTTGACTTTTAGCTTTTTTTTCAAGGCTTCAAAGTGTATCGAGACCATTGTGGCTCCACTGTGCTTCTGCATATTGATCATAAGTTCCTGAAGCGCTTTGTACAAGGTTTTTTTGCTGAGTTCCGGCAGTTTGTCCCAATCGATTTCAGTACTTCCGGTGACGATCAATTGGGTGTTTCTACAGTAGCTGCTCAGCATACCGAAAAGGATTTCCTTGAACTTTGGGCCAGTGTCGATGTCGTTGATTTTCCTTGAAAAGTTCCTGCTTTGGTTGTAGAGGCCATCGATGACGTTCAGTACCTCGGTATCGGGCGCCCCGTTTTGCAGCAATACCATGGCATGGTTTAGTTTGCCCGCGAAATCGTCGTGTAATTTTCTTGACAGTTCTGCTTCGGTGGCATAGGTGGCTTCTATTTTTGCGGTTTTATTTTCCTGTTTTAGGCGTTTGGCGCGCTGAACGGAAAAGAAGCCCGCGAAAACCGAAACGAGCACGATCAAGGCCAGGCCCGAGTAGGATATAATTTTTTGGTTGCGTTGCTTGGCCGCTTCCAATTGGTGTTCGGCACTCTCCTTTTCTAAATGGAGAATGGATTCTTGCTTTAGCTTGTCGTCGTACCTGTATTTGGCAAATTGGGTCTTTACCTTTAATTCTTGGTCGTAAAGGCTATCCTGTAAAAACACATAGCGGTCCCTTATTCCGATAGCCTTGGGAGCGAGTTGCATCAGCTGTTTCAGGGCATCTTTTTCCGCCCGTGGTATTTTTAGCGATTTGGACAGTTGAATGACCGAATCGAGATAAGAACGGGCCTTTACGGGATTGCTTTTACTATGGAATTCCCCCAAATGGGTATAACTGGCGATCTGCCCCCTTTTGTCTTTTTCTTGAATTCGCATGGACAAGGGTTTTTTAAAGGCCTCTTCTTCTATAGGAAGCCCTGATAACCATTGGGCATAGGCCAGATTGTCCAAGACCCGGGCGTATTCTTTTTGGTTTCGGCCCAAGGTGCTGTCCTTTACAAGTTTGTTCAAGAGTTCCATGGCCTTGTCGAAGGACTTGCTGTCGATATACGTGGCTGCCAAATTGTTCTTGTAAAGCAGGCGGTCATGGGCACTTTCTTCAATGTGTATGGCTTTTTGATAGTAGTCTATGGCATCGGAAAAGTTCAGTAGCTTTCTATGGTTGGTAGCCAAAGCGTTGTAGCAATGGGCTACTTTCTTGGGTTTTTTTAAAAATTTTAAGGCATCGGTCAGGGTTTCTTTGCTTCCGAAAAAATCATTGTTGTTTTTTTGAATGGTACCTATGTTCAGCAGGTTTATGCCAATTCTACTACTATCCTTCAACTGTGTATAGTATTCTTTTGAGAGGGAATAGTTTTCAATGGCCTTGTGGTAATCGTGTTCCACTTCTGAGAAATAATAGCCCATTAGATAGTATTGTTCTGCCAGGAGCGATACTTTCTTGATTTTCGGGGCATGGTTTGCCAGCTGATCGTGGTATATACGTAAGCTGTCGTATTCCTTTGAAAGCAGATGGAGCAGGCTCTTTTGAAAGAGTACAGGGCCGTACAGACTGTCTTCAAGGTCGTTTTTTAAATATTGGTAGGATCGGTTGATGGCCTGGTAGCGTTCTTTTACGGAAAGTGTTTTTTCCCTGGCTCGCTTATAGTGAAATAAGGCACTGTCGATATCCTTGCCCTCTTGGGAGAGGGGTTTATCATGCTTTGATGTGCAGCCGAAAAGCAAAAAACAGAACACAATGAGTGCAAACCTATTCAATGGTGGGAAGTATTAATAATTGAACATAAAAAAAGCCATACCCGAAAGTATGGCTTAAATTACTGAATTTAATCGTTATTTTCCTTATCCTCTTGGAGGGTCTGTTGGCGGATCGGCATCATCCCCTTCCGTTGCTTGGATATGGTAGAGCTCATCGGTGTCTGCTGTAGATGGGCTGGAGCATGAAAATAAAAACCCGTTCATGATTACGACCAAGGTCGCTATATACACTTTTTTCATCTGTTTTGTTGTTTTTTGGACATAGCTGTGGCTGTCCAGATTAGTATTTGGTTTGATGGGCACCGGATTAAGGGTGCGGAAAAATGAAGGGGCGTCCCCCGGGTTTTTGGAAAGTGGAAATCTTATGCGGAGGTCTTAAGCCGCTTTCCATTCGACTTAATTCTTGCCGCATTATAGATTTCCGTAAAAATGATTTCTATAGAAAGACTATGTTAGCAAAGCATAGCGGTTATCATTCTTGGGGCAAATTAAATGGAAGCTGGGGAGGTGATTGCAGACACGGATCGGACTTGTGTTCGACATGTTTTAGACACCAATAAAATCGGGGGTTCACAGAGGTTGGTGTTAGGGGCGGATCTATCTAAAATTTGTATTTTTAGGATTATGGACGATAATAGGATCAAGAAAATTGTTCAAGAGGCTTTTGACAAGGCAAGGGAGAAATCCGTATCACAAGCAAAATATGCCTTGGCAAAACAGATAGGGGAAGAGGTAAACCTTAGTTACAGAACTTTAGAACGGGCTTATGATCGTTATATCAATGGAAGGGAAAATCTCGGCCCGCAAAGTCAAGAAACCATTGATGAATTATGTAGATATATTGGATATAAAGATTATGCCGATTATGTGGACCGGAACTACAGTTCACGGAAAAAAAGGGAGAAAAAAAACTTGATAATCGATGATGGAAGAAAGGGGTTTTCAAAAACATGGATGTATGGGGCCATAGCGATAATCGCTATGGGAGGCCTTGTTTGGATGGCCTACACTGTCGCTATTCCCGAAATAGGAAGCTATAAGGGCTCGAACCAGCTGTGTATGACTTGGGCCGACTCCCTATATCTTGAGGTCGATTGTAACCACATTCCGTTTTCACCAAAGGGTACCGTGGTAGAACCCTTGGACCCGGTGAGGTTGGCCACTTTCAAAAAGGTCAAGGTTACCCAATCGTACCCCTTCTTTAAAAAAGATACGGGCGAACCCCTGATCTGGTATTTTAAGAATAAGGACGGTAGGATGGAGTATTATACGGCCCCGGGCCTGCACCCCACCAATGGAGAGACCTTGCGTAAAATTACTCCCTATATCATTCAGAAGTACGTTCCGCTGCATAGTACCCGGGAAGATTCTTTTGTTCGGTAAAAAGGCCGGTGTAGGCCCAAAAGTTTAATGGGGCATGGCCCTGATGATCTTCTCCATCTCCACCTTTGATGGTCGGGGTCTTTTTCTGAAGGCATTCGATTTGCCGGTCTCGCGATCAAACTCGTCGGGCGTCCTAAAATCGGGTAGGCTGTCTTTTGATGCCTTTCTAATACGGTTCATCTCTGAGCGCAGTGTTTTTAGGGTCTTTTGATAATCGGGGTCTAGGGCCAGGTTTTTAAGTTCGTAAGGGTCCTTTACCACATCGTAGAGTTCCTCGCTTGGCCGCGGGCTTACAAAACAGGCCAACTGTGCCTCGTTGAGTTCGCCTCTTTTCTTTAGTTCGCGCATCGATTGAAAGGTGCCGCCAACGAAGGCATCGGCCGAAGGGGTATTGGGCAAGTCCGTATAGAAATTGCGTATGTACTTGAATTCTTCCGTACGTACGGCCCGTGTATAGTCTTCGTAATCGTGCCAATGGTCTTCGGCATAGACCAAATCCCTGATTTTGGCCTTGGGGTCTTTTAGTAGAGGGGAGAAATCCTTCCCTTCAAAACTCGGTAAGGCTTCCAGTCCGGCAAGCTTTAGGAAGGTAGGGGCAATGTCTATCGAGCTTACCAACTTGGTGTTAACGGAACTGGCCTTTACCTTTTTGGGCCATTTTACGATCCATGGGGTTTTTATTCCGCCGTCATAAAGGGTCGTCTTATCGCGGGGGAAGGGCCTGCCGTTATCGCTAATGAACAAGATCATGGTGTTGTCGGAAACGCCTTGCCTGTCTAGTTCGGCCACTACTTGTCCCACATAATTGTCGAGCCGGGCAATCTCGTTGTAATAATGGACAAAATCTTCACGTACTTCCTGGGTGTCGGGAAAGTAGGGAGGGAGTACCACGTCGTTTAGGGCATGGGGGTTCGCAATGATATCATCGTCATAAGGCCTGTGTGGGTCGACCGCTGCCAACCATAAAAAGAAAGGTTGGTCTTGGGGCCTTTGTTGAAGCACGGGAACCCATTCCTCACAACCGCTGCCGTCACCCTTCTGTTTTGTTTTTTCGCCGGTGGGCGATAGTTGAAAACCGTGGGTGCCTACGTCTTTTACCAGGTCGAAGCGCGTTTTTATGGAATCGCCCAAATGCCATTTTCCCGCTTGTGCCGTCCAATATCCCGATTTTTTCAGCTGCTCGACAAAGGTGACCTTGCTTGTCGGTAAGGGCCAATGCAGTTGTTCCGCATCGGTATTGTGGGGGTAGAGACCGGTGATGATACTGGTTCTACTGGGGCTGCACGAACTGGTGGTCAAGAAGGCATTGTCAAAACGCATACCGTCTTTGGCCAGTTGGTCGATGTTGGGCGTTTGTATATTGGGGTGGCCATAGGCGCCGCTATCGTCCCAAGCCATATCATCGGCAATGATAAAAACAATGTTCGGGCGTTCTTGGGCAGGCTTTGCTTCCTCTTTTTTCTTCTCGGTACAGGAACAGACCCATAAAAGACTTGAGATCAATAAGGGCAGTATATGACTTTTGCGCATGGTGGTTTTATTTGGAGTAAGGTCTTAGGTTAACCCTTAAAAGGGAATCGTCGGCGGTGATGAATAAATATCTACCGTCATCACTGAATTCGCAATTGCCGGTGTTTTTGTCGGTTCTGATCGTTCCCAAATGCTTTCCCGCAGGGGAAATCACCAAAACCCCATCGGGTCCGGCCAAGAAAATATTTCCCTTTTTGTCAATCTTCATACCATCGGGCGATTGTTTGCTAATGCTTGCATCGTGAAGCGCGGTAGCATCAAAAAATATCCTCTTGTTGCTTACTTTTCCATCCCCAATAATATCATAGGCCAGGATCTTCGGTTGTTCTTTAAAAGAATCGGCAACATAGAGGGTTTTATTGTCGTTAGATACCGCAATGCCGTTCGGGGCCTTTATCGAATCGTCTAAGAGCACCACTTCTTTGTCCTTTCCATAGAAATACACCCCGTTAAAGCCGATGGCACTTTTGCCCTTGCCCAGTCCGAAAGACGGATCGGTAAAATAGAGGTTTCCGTGAGTGTCATAATCGAGGTCATTGGGCGAATTAAAGACTTGGCCTTTATAGCCGGTTACTATAGGGGCGAACTTCGGATGTAGTGAATCGCGCAAGCTGGTAAGCTTACTGATTCTGCGGTCGCCTACTTGGCAAATCACCAAATCTCCCTGTGGATCGAGAATGAGTCCGTTAGAACCCTTTCCCGTATTGCCGTTAGGGATTCCGGTACCTCCGGAAGGCGCCATGTATAGGCTCAGCCCGTCTATATCGTGCCATTGGTAAATTTTGTTTTCGGGAACATCGGAGAAAATGAGTTTTTGCTCTTTCGGAAGCCATACGGGGCCTTCTGACCAATTGAAGCCTTCGGCCACGAGTTCAATACGGGCATGTGGCGATACCAGTGAGTCGAATTCGGGGGCCAAACGTTCGATCCATCCGTAAGTGGGATATTTTTTTAGGGAATCTAAGACGAGCTTGAATTTTTCCCTCAATCGTATTTCATCGGGAGACAACTTGGCATCGGTCAATTCCTCTTTTTCCAATACGTCCTTCCTTGTATTGTAAAAACGCCCATCACCGTAAAGTTTATAGTTTTCGTTTAATACAAATTCTGCGGGGGCAAATTGTTTTTTGTCCCAGCCCGGTTTGGGGTCGTAGCTCATAAATACCCAATCTCTGCGTTGTACGGGTTCTCCTTTGAGAACGGCCAAGAAGCTTTCGCCATCGGTATGGAGGCCTTGGGGCTTTGGGGTCTGGGTCGCTTCAAGGATGGTCGGCATAAAATCGATGGCATCGATGAATTCGTTCGATGTGCTTCCTGCCTTAATGTGTCCCGGCCAGTTGGCAATAAACGGTACTTTGATGCCCGCTTCGGTGGTCAGGCCTTTTCCGCCTTGTACCGTTCGGTCTCCCATTTTTGAAAATATGGTTTGGTGGGTACCGTTATCGGAATACAGCATGAGCAGGGTGTTCTCACGAAGTCCTTTCTCCTCAAGATGGGCCACGATGTCGCCTATAATCTTGTCCAAGTACTCCACCATATCCTTAAAATATACGGTCTCGTCGTTCAATCGCTTTTCGGCATGTTTCCAATCCGTACTGTTTGGGGTAGGATTGAATGGACCATGGGTCAATGCCATGGGGTAATACACAAAAAAGGGCTTATCGGCCTGGCGGTCAACAAAGTCATTTACGTATTTTGAGAAAATATCAGGACCGTATTTTCCTTCGGTATCCTTCAAAAACTCACCGTTTTGATAAATGGTCGGGTTGGCAAAACGAGAGCCTTTATCTTCAGTGTGGAAGGCGTGGAACATGCTGTATTCGTCAAAGCCGGCATCTTCGACCTTCATACCGATTCCTCTTCTATGTTCGCCTCCGGGATAGCCGGGCGGATCATAACTTTGTAGTTGCCATTTGCCCACCATACAAGTGGCGTAGCCTGCATCTTGCATGATATGGCCAAAGGTTTTCTGTTTGGGGTTTAAGATCCCGAAGGCTTCCCAGTTCCGAAAGTTGTACTGCCCCGTCATAAGTTTTACACGTGTGGGGGTACAGAGGGGTTGGGCATAGGCCTGATCGAACTGCATGCCCGTTGCCGCAAGTTTATCGATGTTGGGGGTGTGGTAGGAAGTTCCACCGTAGCTGCCAATACCTTCGTAACCTAGGTCATCGACCATAATCAGAATCACGTTCGGACGTTTGTCGCCACCGCTGCCCCCTTTTTGGGCGTAACATGAAAAGGACAGGAAGAATGTGAAAAGTAAAAAATAAATGGTTTTCATAGGGTGGCGATGGGTGGGTTATTGCTTTATAAAATTAGGCTTAGAAGGGAAACAGTTCCGATTCTTCGCTGGCATTTTCCATGATCAGCTTCATTTCCGTAACGATTTCTGGGTGTTGGTCGGCAAGGTTATGGGTTTCGGCAGGGTCATCGACCAGGTTATAGAGTTCGAATGGGCCTTGCGGTTGTTTGTTGAAATTGTAGATCACACCTTTCCAATTCCCTTTACGAACCGCTTTACGGCCGTTTTGAATGGAAAATTCCCAATAGAGGTACTGGTGTTGCTTTTGGTCATCTTGACTTAACAGTGTCGGTAAAAAGGAAATACCGTCACTATTGGCCGGAACATCTACCTTGATGATATCGGCCAAGGTAGGCATAAGGTCCCAAAATGCGGAAACATGGTCGGATATGGTGCCCGCCTTCACCTTATTAGGCCAAACTACGAGAAAAGGCGAGCGAATACCTCCTTCGTAGAGGTCCCTCTTAATGCCTCTTAGACCTCCGCCGCTATTGAAAAATTCGGGATCGGCACCTCCTTCGGCATGTGGGCCGTTGTCACTGGTGAACATTACGATGGTATTGTCGGCAATACCGAGCTCATCTAGTTTATCCAATATCTGTCCCACATAAACATCCATACGGTATACCATTGAGGCAAAGGAAGCATGGGGTTGAAGTGTTGACGAATATTCTTGGGGCACCATATCGGGACCGTAATCGGAGGTATAGGAGTTCTCTTCGGTATACGGGGTTTCTTCGTATTGGTCCTTAAACTTTTCGTAGATGGAATCCTTAGGGGAAATCAGTTCGGCATGGGGCAAAATAAAGGGTACGTAGGCAAAAAAGGGCTTTTCTTTGTTCGCTTCGATAAAATTCAAAGTGGCCTCCTGAATTTTGTCGGGAGCATAGGTTTCTGCCTTGGTCCAATCGTTTCCTTCAAGAAGTACCTTTTCATCGTTGTGCCATAGATGGGGCGGGTAATATCTATGCGCCATACGTTGGCAGTTGTATCCGTAGAATTCGTCAAAGCCTTGGGCTATGGGGTCTCCTTCGGTACCGATGAAGCCAAGGCCCCATTTTCCGAAGCCCCCTGTGGTATATCCGGCTTTTTTCAACATTTCGGCAATAGTGAGCGATTGGCCCGGTAGGGGCGTTTGACCTTCGCCTTCCAGCTCCTTGTTGCCCCTTATGGGGGTGTGACCGGTATGTTGTCCGGTCATGAGGGAAGAGCGGGCCGGGGCACAAACGGGCGCACCGCTGTAATGTTGGGTGAATTTCATGCCCCTTGTTGCCAATTCGTCTATACGGGGCGTTTCAAATTTTTTCTGGCCGTACGAACTTAAGTCGCCATAACCGAGGTCATCGGCTAGAATATAGATGATATTCGGTTTTTGTTCGGTGTTCGCCGTGGTTGCAGTTACGGTTTTGGCTTCTTCTTTGCACGCACCTAAGCTTAATAAAAGGGAAATAACAAAAAGAAAGGATAGTTTGGGGGTAAAACGTAATCTCATAGTGGTATTCATTTAGGTTTTAAAATGCTATGATCAATTTTTTAGGGTCGATGACTATTGAATATAGCTATAGGGTTCGTTTTATATGCTAAAGGAAAAAGGTGCCAAGCAATGTACTGATTTTACCTCGTATAGTTCTAGACCGTGATCATATGTTGCATAATTATAGCAAATTAATCATTAGATCTATAGATTTTGTACTCCGTGATACATTTCTTGTATTCTTATGTACACCAGTTCATTTCTTTCAAATTACCTTTAGCCTTGTTCATTTCGAATTATAATTCAATAAAAATTTGATGGTCAAGTTGCAATTCGGGTATGGTTTTGTGCTCGTTCTTTTCTTCTTATCGCTTACTTCAATGCAATCGCAATCCTCCGGTGCTATCTCGGGAAGGGTGCTTTCGGAGGAAAAGGAAGCCTTGGAAGCTGTAGCCGTGGTATTGCTCGGGGTAAAGGATTCCACCTATGTGGATTATACCATTACCGACGCGAATGGGAATTTCAACATAAGCGAGGTACCCAAGGGAAATTACATCCTTAATATCTCGTCCTTAGGATACCTTTCGGTATATAAGGATCTGTCGTACACAGGGGAGGCCATTGCTTTTGGCGATCTCATTTTAAGGGAAGACACTTATGAACTCGAAGGGGTGACCTTGACCGCCGTGGTGCCGGTACAAATAAAGCAAGATACCATAGCCTTTAATGCCAATTCGTTTAAGGTCGATTCCGACGATAATTTAGAGGAATTGTTGAATAAAATTCCGGGTATGGAAATCGATTCCGATGGAAAGGTCAATGCCCAAGGCAACGAGGTGACCAAAATTATGATCGATGGGAAGGAATTCTTCGGAGGTGATCCTTCCATCGTACTTAAGAACCTATCCGCAGATGCCATTGCCAATGTTGAGATCATCGATAAGAAGAGCGATGAATCGGAACTCACGGGCGTGGCGGACGGAAACAAGGAGGTGGTCATCAATTTCACCTTGAAAGAGTCGCGAAAAAATAACGGCTTCGGAAAGATCTCTGCCGGGGGCGGATTGGATAATCGGTATTTTGGGAATTTGAATTACAACAAATTTACCTCTAAAACCCAGTTTTCGGTTATCGGCAAAATCAATAACATCAATATAACTGGATCGAATATCCAAGATTTTTTAAAAAATGCCGACGGTGTGGATGGCGATGGCGACGATGAAGAAGAGCAGAACTCGGCACAAAAGACCAAAAGCCTAAGCGGATATCTGACTACGGCCGTGGCCGGGGTGAACGTGGGACACGAGTTCAAGGAAAAGGAATCGTTGAACGGCGATTACTTCTATAACTATTCTAAGAATGATGGTAGCTCCCTTTCTAAGCGTATCACTTTTTCGAATGCCAATAACTTTGATTATGAGGCCGAAAACGAATACATCAATACCAAGAACAACCACAACCTGAACCTCGATTACAAAAACAAGTCGAACCCCAACAATAGTCTTATCGTAAAAGGCCAGTTGATCTCAGATGAGGTCAATAGCTATTCCAACCGTATGGGGCGTTATTTCAAGGAGGAAGAACTAAGCACTAAAAACGACAACCTATCTACGGTCGATAGGGATCGAAAAAGGGGCAATATGAGTCTTAATTTCTATCAAAAACTCGGTAAAAAGGGGCGGAGCCTAGCGACTGCACTGAAAACTTCCTTTAATCAGTCTACGATGAAGAACGACCAAAGCACCTTGATCACAAGGCAGGTCAATACCCCTAAGGAATCGGTGAAGGAGCTGAATACCCTACGGGACCAAAAACTGAATACATCGGTCATCAATTTCAATTTTAAATATACCGAGCCCCTTGGGGGAAACCATTATATGAAGTTGGAGTCGTATATGGGGAATAAAATCGATAGGGAAAATGTCTATCAGAATAAAACGACCATTACTTCCAATAACAAAGAAGAGATTTTACAATACGACTACGATCATAGCGAAAACAATTATCAGACCCGCTTGGCACATAGTTATAACGTAGGGAAAATCAATACCTATGCGGCTATGGAACTGCAAGACGTCGTACGTTCTTTCGGCGTGGTCAATGAAGCGTCGATGACCACGGACCGCTTGTTCGTCAATCCGATGGCAACGGTTCAATACATCCCAAAAAGGGGACGGAAATATAGATTGAGCTATAAAAGGAACGTCCGTAGGCCACGACCTACCGAAAGCTCGACGGTGGTCAACGACCTAAATCCCTTTTCCATTAGAAAGGGAAACCCCGACCTGGTGGCCGAAAAGATGGATGCCCTTACCGTATCGGCCATTGTTCATGATTTTAAGTCTTCTTTGAGTTTTAATACACGGGTACAGTACCAATACACCAAAGATGCCATTATAAAAAGTGTTGATGTGGATGAAGACTACGTTAGAACCCTCAGCTACCAAAACAACGGTATCAAACGTCGGCTGAACACTTCCTTGGGCTTTAGCCAAAAACTTAAAGGTCTGGGGCTACGATACTCCATTCGCAACCGTAACTTTTTCAATACGAACAATGCTATTATCAATTTTCAGCTCAATGAGGTGACTTCCCGAGATTTTCTGGTAAGTGCAAGCCTAGAGAACAATAATAAAAGTATGGTTGACCTTAAGGCCGGAGCTACCTATAGTGTTAACAACACCTCTTTTTCCATAGAACACGATTTGGATCGGAAGTATACCAAGCAGCAATATTTTTCAATGCTCGATTGCGATTTGGGCGAAAAAGTGAATTTCAATACCCAATTCGATTATTTTATTTATACCGATAATGCCTTTGCCTCAAACGAGAATATACCCTTGTGGAATGCCACGGTGTCGTATGCCTTTACAAAAGAGAAAAGCCATGTCTTAAAACTGTTGTTCATTGACCTGCTCGATAAAAATATAGATATCTACAGGCGCAGTACGACCAACTATTTTGAGGAAACAACCTCCGAAAGCTTGGGCCGTTACTTTATAGTGAGTTATATGCACAAGCTGAACAACCGGCCAAGAAAGGGATAAAGGAACAAAAAATCCCCAGTGCAGACACTAGGGATTTTTTGAGGTAAAACCGAATTCAGTATGTTCTAGATTCCTACTTAAGACTGGCCTTATAGCCTTCTACGGCTTTTTTAAAGCCAATCTCTTCCCCGTTTAACATTCTTTGGTAGTCTTCGGGCCTTTCTTTTTTTACCCATTCGAGAACATCTACGGAAATGGGGTGTACCGGATGGTAAACCGAGCTTACGGGTTCCATTTGCCGATCAAACTCTAAGGTCTTTTGGCGCATCTTTTGAAGCACCCCGGCATATTTAGGGTCTTCGGCCAAGTTGTTCAATTCTTGGGGGTCGTTTTTTAAGTTGTACAATTCTTCTTTGTCCTTGCGGGGTGCGAAGAACAATTTTTGGCTTTCGTTCAGCTTTCCTTCGGCTTTCAGGGCCCGCATCCGGTGTACCGCAGGGCGGTAGAATTCCAAATAGGCCTGATGGGCGTCGAAGGGTACTTCGGGCATGTCGTTGCGGATGTATTTCCATTCGCCTGAGGTAATGGCACGCGATTTCTCTTCTACCTCGTCCCAGAGGTCACGGGCGCCGTAAACGTATTCGCGTTTGAAGTTTTTATCGAATATGGGCTTTCCGGTCATGTAGTCGGGAATTTTTACATCGGCAAAATCCAATATGGTCGCGGTGATGTCGGTAGCGGAAACGACATCTTTTCTCACTTGTCCGGCTTTTAGGTCTTTGGGGTAATACACGATTAAGGGTATGTGGAGTCCCGGATCTTGAAGATACCCCTTGCCCCGTATATTGCAACGGCCGTTGTCACCAATAAAAATGACCACGGTGTTGTCGGCCATTCCCTTGTCTTCCAATTCTTTAAAGATCATACCTACCTCGTTGTCCAAAAATTCGATTTGGTCCAGGTATTTGGCCCAATCCAAACGAATGACGGGGTCGTCTGCCATAAATTTGGGCAGCTCTACTTCGGCTGGATCCACGGGGTGTTTGGAGTTTTCACGGACTTCGTCCCACCAATCGCCCCTGTGGCTGGCCACAAGTTGGATTTGTGCAAAGAAGGGTTGGTCTCCTTTTTCAAAGGTGTCGTATTTGTCGAAGAGGCCGAACTGCGTTTTGCCGTCCCAAGGACCGATGGCTTCGTGCTTGAAATTGGCATCGATCTTACGGCCTTTGCCCATTACGCCGTGATGGCCCAAAATAGTGGTATAACCGGCTTTTCGTAGCCAATAGGTAAAAGGTTTAAACCCTTCGTCGAGGGGAAGGTCCCTGTTGCTCCTGTGGTGATGGGCATTGATCTTTACCTGATGCGTGCCGGTCAGCATGGCCGAACGACTGGGCGAACAGATGGGGTTGGTTACAAAGCAATTTTCGAATTTGACGCCTTCCTCGGCCATTTTGTTGAGGTTGGGGGTCTTTACACCTTTCATACCGTAGCACTCAAGGTCAAGGCTCATATCTTCGGCCATGAGCCAGATGATATTGGGCTTTTCCTGGGCGAAGAGCATACAGCTGAACAAAAGGTAGATGCCGGCTGCAAGCGTTTTTTTTATCGTGTTTTTTTTCATCATCATTGGTCTTTTTTAGGGCTCAAAATTCAGGTACCGCCTCTTTTTCCCATTTTTCGAGTTGCTTCTTCATCTTCTTGGCCCGATCTACCTCTATATCGATAAGGTTTTTCGATTCGCTCCTATCCGTTCTAATATTGAATAGGTCGTGTCTGCCACTGTGGTATTTGACCATTTTCCAGTCGCCGTTCATAATGGCGGTATATTGGTCTTCATAACTTCGGAAAAAGAACAGGTTCCGTTCTTTGAACTTTTTGCCTTGAAGCAGGGGCATCAGGCTTTTGCCTTGAATATCCTTTGTCTTTGTTTTTTTACCCGAAGCGATCTCTACCAAAGTGGGAAAAAGGTCAATGGATTGCACCGGTACATCACATGAAATTCCTGGCATGGTCACCCCGGGATAGTGAACGATAAACGGAACCCGTGCCCCGCCTTCACCGAGGGTATTGCCTCCTGTTTTTCCTCCCGATAAGGGGGCATTGCTAAAATAACCGCCTTGGTCCGATAGCAATATGATAACGGTATTGTCGGCCATTCCTTTCGCTTCGATGGCCTTTCTCACCCTGCCAACCGATTCGTCCATAGCACTGACCATGGCGGCATACTCGGCGTCCTTACCGGTTAAGCCTTCCTTTTTATAGCGCTCTACCCAGTCTTTTCGACCTATATGTGGCCCGTGTACGTTATAATACCAAAGGGATAGCATAAAGGGTTGTTCTTTGTTGTATTCGCTTATGAACTTTTCAGCGCCATCGGTTAGAACGTCGGTGAGGTAGGTGCCTTCGGGGGAATCGGGTAGCGGATTTCCTTTTTTGAAGAAGGGCGCATAATAATTTCCGGGGTGGCCATGGTCTCCGGTGCCGTATTGGGCATCGAAACCTTGGTGGATGGGGTGGTACTTTTCGCTTCCTAAATGCCATTTCCCAATAAACATATTGTAATATCCGAATTCTTTAAGTCGCTCGGCATAGGTAACTTCCTCTAGGGGCAACCAATTTCTCGAGGGCATTTGTACCGGGTCCGTAGGCCATAGGTTGAACTCTCCTCCGGCCATATTGTTCTTTGCAGCCTTTTCCTTACTATCGATAATGTGGCGTACCATTTGAAAGCGAACGGGTTCCTTACCTGTCAATAGCGAGGCCCGACTTGGGCTGCAGGTTGGCGTGGCGATGTAGGCCCGGTTAAAATTGAAACCGTCTTTTTTAAGTTGGTCTATATGGGGCGTGTGGAATTTAGGATTTCTAAAACCGACATCGGCCCAGCCGTAATCGTCTACAAAAAGCAATACGATGTTCGGTCGTTCTTGGGCTATACCTTTAAAAATGCTGATAAAGAGCGCCGCTAAAAGAAGGGTATTTTTCATTTGACTTTGGTGCTTTTTAATTGATGGAGTAAAATGCCGACTCAGGGATTGGACTCATTTCTATAGTGGGCCCGCTCCACTGTAAGTCTAAAGTATGCTTTGTTCCTGTTTTCTTTTTGTAGTAGATTCGAATAGGATGGTAACCGGCTTCTAAATTCATGCTACCCTCTTTTAAGGTGCCTGCCCGGTAGCCGTAATCGGCATCGATTACACTCGCTTCGTGAATGCGTATAAAGGCTTTGCCGGAAGAAGTCAGGGAAAAGGTGTAATTGCCGTCCGTAGGTATTTTAATAAAGCCTTCAAATAGAAAGACCTCTCCTTTTTCTTCGATGTTTTGCAATGTAGGGGTCTGCGAAGTGCCGTTGGCTATGGGGCTTAGACCATCGACTTTAGGTAGCCAGGGTGCATTGTCTTTGAATGCGGACCACTTTAGCCCCTTGCTTACCTTTTGTACGGGAAGGGCGGAAACCATGGCCGGGTCATAAGGCCTTGCAGCGGCAGTATCGGGCATTCGCACTTGTAATGCGCGTTCTTTCATTCTTGCTTGTAGGGCCGTCATGTCGGGTTTGTCTGCTAGGTTTTCAGTTTGTTGGGTGTCTTTTGTGACATCGTAAAGTTCAAAGTCATCATCGGCACTTTGGATGTCGTACCGTAAACCGACGATATCGCCCATGCGCATCATTTGCATCTGTTTTCGTAGCCTTCCCCGGTTATTGGGGGCGAATTCTTCGTATTCAGGAGTCTTTCCGCCCTGGTTGTACTCTACATAGATAAGACTTTCCTCTTGTTCGCCCGTTCCGGTCAGGATGGGTAATAAGGAGACCCCATCGGTGTTGGCCGGTGGTGCATAGCCTGCGGCTTCCGTAAAGGTGGGAAGCCAGTCATAGGAAATACTTGGGGCGTCGATCACTTGGCCGGCAGGGATCTTGCCGGGCCACCGGGCTATTAACGGGGTGCGTTCGCCTCCTTCGAGCACATCTCTTTTTATTCCGTCGAAGGGGCCGAAACTGTTGAAAAAGTCGGCGGCATATTCTTCTTCGGGCAGATAGGACTCTATAGATGGGCCATTATCCGAATTGAAAATGACCAAGGTGTTTTCATCAATGTTTAGATCTTTCAAGAGTTGCAGTAGATCTCCCACTTCATTGTCGATTCTACGGGTGCTAGTCGCATAGCGTTTGTATACATCGGGCCAAGCGACTTCGGGGGTTTCCGGATCTTTATCGTGGTCATAGGTGGCATTGGCATAATCGGGGTGGATGTACGAATCGACCTGGCCTGATGCGGTGTTGATCATGTTCCCGGGTTGGCCGACCCATTGTAAACCTCCGTTCAAACCACCTCCTTTAGGGTAAGCTTGTGTAGGTAGTTCGAGGACGGCATGGGGCGTGTCGAAAGCCAAATACATGAAGAAGGGCTCTTGTTCCTTTTTGTTCTTTACTTGCTCGATGATCCATTTTTTGGCTACGGCCGTCCATAGATCGCCCGTATAGCATTTATCCAGTCCTTCGCTCACCTCCTTTTTGTTTTCGTAAACTTCTTTTTTACCGCGGTAAATGCCTTCAACGGGATAATGCTCATGGCCATCCCTATGGCGCATATAGCCGTAATAGTAGTCAAAGCCTCTATTGTTGGGATGTGCCGGCCACGAATCGCCATTTTCCGACCACCTGCTGGAGCCTTGGAGTCCCCATTTGCCTATAGCGGCGGTGGTATAGCCCGCCCGTTGCATAAGGTTGCCCAAAGTGTGGTTATCGGCCAGGGCCTTGTCAAATTGTCCGTTGCGGACATTGGCATGGCCTTGGCTGACCCCCAATAATAAGGAGGAACGCGAAGGGGCACATACCGGTGCCGCCGTATAATGATGGGTAAGCATGGCGCCTTCCGAGGCCATTTGGTCCAACTGGGGAGTCAAGGCCCAGGGTTCGCTACGGTCGTTTTCTTTTTGTCTCTGGTTCTGGAAAAACACACCGATATCTCCGTAGCCCAAATCATCGGTAAGAATGTAGATAATATTCGGTTTCTTTTTTGGTCCGGCCGTTTGGTCCGCTTTTTCTTGTTGCTTCTTTTCGGCACAAGAAGACAGACTTGTTGCAAAAATCAAGACCGATAGGAGTTGAACTGAAAGTTTTTGTAATAACATGCTTTGTTCTTAATTCTATGTAAGTGTTGTTTTATTTGAACTTCAACTTTGGCTGGCTGTCGTCTTTTTCCAAAACAGGCTTGGCCTTGGCCTTGTAATCGTTTTTCTTGAACACGATGTTTTTTGAGGCTTTTACCTTTATCGCCGGATTCTCGGGATGTAGCATAGGGAAGGTCCCCGAATTGGTGATTCTGTTCCCTTCGAACAATAATCCGTCTACATTTGAAATCTCAAGGATCAGATTGTCGAATTGGTTAAAGGTGTTGTTGGTGATCTCAATATTTTTAAAGGCAATGTTGTCATTGTCATCATCGGTCACGAAACGGATAACCCCTCTATTGAAACCGCTATGTTGGTTGTCTTGAAAGATATTGTTCCTGATGACCAAATTGGCGGCATTGCCCGACTCGAACCAATGGCTGCTCTCTACGGGTACTAAGATAGCCTCCATTTCCGTACTGAAAAAGTTATTTTCTATCAAAGTATTCTTGGGGTTGGAAATCAATAATCCACGTGCCCTGTTACGGCTAATGTTGCAATTTTGGACCAGTAGGTCGGGGTAGCCTTCCAAATTTTCGATAAGGTCGCCCACTTTAAGGTTAGCGGGAATCTTTTCATTGAAGGTAACGACCTGATACCGTCCATTGATGTTTTCAATGGCTTTCAGGGTCATGTGGTCATAGGCAAAAAAGGAATCGGACAGGCGAACTAGGCCTATGGTATCATTTGGGCTACCGATAGGAAAACCTTGTTGCTGTGCATGCCCCATTCTGACCCCAATGCTGTTTTCACTTAAGATATCCATTACTTCTTGATAGGTGCCGTGTACGTTCGTGGCATCGTCCAGCTGATTATTGAAGGTGCAGTTTTTTAGTACTACTTTACCGCGACATCCGACGAAATGGGTGGCATCTGCGGTGGTCGATACCATTCTTCCTTCCGAAGGCCTTACATGAAAGCCGTCTAGAATAAGGTCGGATGAATTTTCGGCGATCAAGCCCATGCCCCCGGCGTGCCGTACCGTTACATTGGTGGCGTGGAAACCGTCCGTGCCCGTTATTCGGAATGCCGGAGCCAAACGGTTAAGGCTTTGGTCTCCCTTGCAGACCAATATCATACCTATGGGCGGCAGTTTTTTTCTGTGGTTGTATATGCGTACCGTACCCGGCTTTATTTCTTCTACACGTAGGTTTTCCTCTTTCCCTCGTACCTTTTCAACTTTAGAACGTGGGTCAATTTTGTATTTGTACTGAATTCGGTCTAGGTTATGCTGCACCTTTGATTTACGGGAGGTTACAATGGGAGTGTAGGCTTCGGTATCAAAGGCAATGGCCTTTCGTTCCGGGTCGTAGAGAATGGACTGCCCCAAAGTGTGTTCATAGTATTCCTTAACAAAAATCAACTGCCCGTTCCTGATTTCGTACGGATATTTATCTGAAAAATGGATGTCAAAAGTGTTGTTTTTTTCGTCGTTAGCTACTATGGTGCCTTCGCTGTGAAAGGGCATGGCCCAATCAATGGTAACATTTTTAACGGTAATGTTTTTTGATCCTTCGATAAGAAAGGGAATCATTCTACCGTGATAAATAAATACGGAGCCTTGGCCATCGATGGTCAGGTTTTCAAAGCCAAGAAGGGGCATGGCCGTTTTGGCCATTACGTCGTCATGGTTGGAGATACGGGTAAAGCGTTCAAAAGCCTTGTCGGGATAAAAGTGATAGGTGCCCTTTTCAAATTTTATTTCGGAAATAGGATGGTCTTTTGCCTGGCGTATGCGGGCTAGAACGGCAGGGGTGGCATCATCGGCAATATCGCTTTTAAAAAGTACGTTTTCGTTGAGGGATGCCGATTGTGAAAATCCCATTATACCCACAAGACATAGGGTTAGGGTGATAAGGTTTTTATACGGTGATGTATTCTTCATTTTTTGATTTTAAAGCCTTTATTGTTTTTTGTTTGTAGGGTTTTGGTCGAGGTCTCATCGCTTTTGATGATGTTCTTGTTCGTGCCCGAATAGCTGTTCTTTATGATTTTAGTGGCCTTGCCGTTGGTAATTTCGAACATGGGGGCGTTCGGGTATAGCTCGGGGGCATCCTTGGTTTGAATAATGGTATTGCCCGAGACTTCCAGCCCGTCTGCCCGATCGGCCCATACGATACGGTTTCCGAAGGTCTGTATACGGTTGTTCACAAAGCGGATATTTTGGTCATAGCGGATATTTTGGTCAAAGCCCTTGCCTAGACGTGGGGTAATATAGAGAACGGCGTGCTCCATGCCACTATAGGCGCAATACTCAAAATTGTTATTTTGGATGAGTACGTCTCGTACCGCGCCGCTTTCGAACCAGAAAAAGGTTTCTCCACGAAAGAAAACGGAAGACATCATAGAAGAGAAATTGTTGTTTTCAATAACCGTTTTTAAAGGGGTCTTCAGTACAATATTTCGGGCCCTGTGGTCTTTGATGGTACAGCCGCGCATGGTGAAGGTAGGGTTCCATGTTTTGTTCTCGAGAATATCGCCCGCGGCCAATTCCGGGGGGAGTCCGTCGTTAAAGGTAAGGTCGGTATACTTGTCGTTTACTACCGATACCGAAGCCACGGTACGAACCGCACCTCTTTTGGGGTTCGGTTGATGTATAAACCAGATTTCATCATTGGGAGCGGCAAATTCAAAACCCATTTGCTCAAAATGTTGGAGTGCTACCCTTACCGTGCTTTTGTCAATGATCCGGTCGACGACCACATAGGTGCCATGTACGTTCGTACCATCGTCAAGCATGTGTTTAAAGGTACAGTTTTCTATAAGGATATCACCTTTGCAGTTGGCAAAATGGGTGGCATCGGCAATGGTTGAGACCATGCGGTCAGACCCTTCTCGTACATATACGCCGCAATTGTCGATTGTAATGTTTTCGGTTCGTTCGAACAAGAAGCCCATTCCAAGGGCATGGTGGACCTTTATGTTTTTTAGGAGAATGTTTTGTGATGAGGTCACCTGAAAGGCCGGGGCATATCGGTTATGGTCATGGTCTCCCTTTGAATGGAGGATGGAGCCTACAGAAGGGTATTGTTTTAAATGTTCGTAAAAACGAAGCACTCCATTGGGGCGTTTTTCAACCCAACGTGGTCTACTGCTCATGTCCCAAGCGCCATGGGCCACCCGTTTGTGTTCAGGGTCAAAGGCAAGGGTGCTTCCCATTTCGGGAAAGACGAAGTCGTCTATATCCGGAAAAAGGATCCGCCCCTTGTTCAGTTTCCATGAATAGCCCTTGGTAAAAGGTTTGATATCACGCCAGCCTTCCTTTTCGTTCACTGCAACTACTTCACCCTGAAAGGTAAAAGGGATATCCCAGTCTATGCTGAGGTCGTTTATCGTGACTTTCTTGCAGTTTTTAAACTGAAAAGGGGCCACTTGGCCGTGGAAGATAAATTCGGAACCCTTGGCTTCGATCGTTATCGAATCAAAATCCTCCAACAGAAAAATAATATTTTTTAATCCATTGCCGTGATTGGTGATGTACGAATATCGTTGGGTAGCATAATCGGGTAAAAAAGTATAAACTCCTGTCTCAAAAACCAAGGTCAGATTTTTATCGGTCGCATTCTCTAGGGCTTTGCGTACCAAGGGGGTCATATCTTCCGCTTCAGGTTTTAAGTGAATGGTCTGTTGTGCCGAAAGATGGAACAGCCCAAAAAGGAACAGGGCGAACAGGGACAGTTTTTTCATAGGTTTAATTTGATATGTCTTGAGCTTATAGGTTAACGCCGGTGCCTTGTAGGGAGTTGTCGTGGTCCCATGTTATGAGCCAAGGGTCTTTGGTCTCTTTTTGGAAAGCTTTCATTTTGGCTTTTAAGCCCTCTAGAACGTCTTTGTAGTTTTCATCATTCGCCAAATTATGGCTTTCACCGGGGTCTTTTGACAGGTCGAACAATTCAAATTCAGGCCTGAAGAGGTAGTCTTTGACCTTGCGTTTTCCAAAGTATTCTTTTTCGCTTCGGTATACTTCCTGCCAAGTAGATGCGGCCCAAAGATCCGAGGCAAAAGGATATTCTTGACGCCATGCGATATTGCGGATAAGTTTGAAGTTCTTGTCCCTGACCACCCGCATGGGGTAGTACATGGTAATCTCGTGGAAAGTGTGGGAAGCGTATATTTCATTCCATCCCTTGGGGTTTTCCTTGCCGAGTATTTTTTTGAACGATTTGCCATGGAAGGCGTTTGAGTCGTAATCGACACCGGCCATATCCAGAATGGTAGGCGTAAGGTCCGTCCAAGAAATAAGGGCATTGTTGACGGAACCTCCTTTGAGGTTTGCAAGCGGGTCTTTGATGATACAGGGCAGCTTGATACCAGGTTCGTAAACGGTCGTTTTAGCGCCGGGAAAGGCCATGCCGTTGTCCGAAATGTAGATGACCACGGTGTTTTTGTCCTTACCGCTCGCTTTCAGCATGTTCATAAGCTTTCCGAAACCTTGGTCGATTCTCGAGATACTTTGATAGTATTGGGCGATTTCCTCACGGCTTTCTTTGCTGTCAGGGAGAAAGTCAGGTACAATTACATCTTTTGGGTCGTAGGTAACGGTTTCGACACCTTTATAGCCTTCCTTTTTATTGCCAAAGCTGTTGGGAAGGTTCCAAGGTTCCGACTCAAAGGGGGCGCCACGGTGCGGATCATCGGTACAGAAATAGAGAAAGAAAGGTTTGTCGGAATTAATGACGTCCTTGCATTTCCCGGCCATTTCTACCGTATTCCGTGGGTTGGCCTCCAAGACTTTTTGAAAGTGGTAAACCGATTCGGGGGCCACGTGGTATTTTCCTATTCGAGCCGTTTCGTAACCTGCTTTTTCTAGTAAGACGGGCAATGATTTTACATTGTCATAGCTGCTAAAGTGATGGTAGTCGTGTACATGTCCGTACGAACCGGTAGCGTGGCCGTACAGACCGGTGAGTATGACCGATCGGCTGGCGGCACAACTTGCACTGGTGCAATAGGCATTGTTAAAGCGTACGCCTTCGGCGGCCAGTTGGTCGAGGTTGGGGGTTTTGATGACTTTGTTCCCGTAGGCGCCAATGGCATCCAAACCGTGGTCATCGGCAACAAAGAGTATGATATTGGGCGATGTGTTTTTCGCGTCTTGTTTAGCAAGGTCTTTTGTTTTGTCTTTGGTGGTACAGCCAACAAATAGTAAAAGAAAGATAAGGGCAGGTGTGAAAAGTTTTGTGGTCATGATATGTCTTTGATTTTGAAACATAAGGCATTGCCGTACAAAGTAGATATATATTCTTGATTTCTATGTATGCAAGGGTTTATGAAATGTATTTGGGAGTACAAATGTGGTTATAGAGAAAAAGTCATTCCCGATGAAAGGAATGACTTTTTAGACTAAATAGGGTAAAGGCTAAGACCTTAGTTCAGGTTAGGGTTTAGTGTAGTTTCGGTAGCGGGAATAGGGGTAAACCATAGGTTTTTATCGGCGGGATCTCCGATTAAGGGAACCTCCCTTGCATCACGCGAGGCATTTGCTTCCGCAACTTTTTCTAAACGGACCAAGTCTAACCAACGGTTGCCGCTAATTTCCCCTAAGAATTCATAGGCCCTTTCGTTAACGATCGCATCGATCATCAACTGGGGAGTTGAAAGTTCGGCAAGGGTATAGTCGATGGCCGGGTCGGGAGTCATCCAAAATCCGGGTTCCAAAGCGGCTACTTCGGCTTGTTTGGTCGCTCCTTTGGCATAGGCCCTTCTCTTGACCCTGTTCAAGTCTTCCAAGGCCGTAGCTAGGTCTCCTGTATTTGCGGCGGCTTCGGCATGCATCAATAAAACTTCCGCATACCGCATGGCAATCCGGTCATTAGAAGTTTGCCATGTATTTTCAAAAACGTGGTCTATTGGATCCGTTGAATTAGGAGCTTTGGTACCCCAAGTAAATTTAGTGACGACAGGGTTCTTAAATTCTTCAAAGTACGGATTACCTGTAGTTGCGGTAGAGAATTCTTTTCTATATCCATCAGGGAAATTATTGAAGTAGGTCCACTCCATGTACAGATCCATCCAGTTGGCCCATCTAAAGCCATAAACCCTATTTTGGGTAATTATTGGCCAAGATTCGTTAGACATTATGTGTGCATAAATTACTTCTTTATTAATTTGATGTGGGTCTTGGAAGTTATAGGCGAAGTCATCGGTCAAAGAATAAACTCCATCGGCAATGATTTCACCAGTAAGTTGTTTTACTTGCTCCCATTTATCCGCTTCATTGTAGGGATAGCCGGTCAACTGCATATATGTTTTTGCCAAGAAGGCCTTGGCCGCAGTTTTTGAAACCCTACCATTAGAGGCTAAAGGGTTGGAGTCTCTCTCGTTAACGGCCCATTTAATGGCGAACTCAAAATCTTTGATGGCTTGGGCCATAACCTCTCTCTTGGGAGTTAATGGAATTTCGAGGTCTGGAATTGGGTCTAGTGGCATAGGCACATCACCAAAACTTGTTGCAAGTCTAAAATAGCACAGGCCTCTAACAAAATAGGCGTTGGCATGGGCTGCGTTTATTACGGATTCTTCTACGTCTTCCGGATGGGCATCTGCGATATAACTGTTACAGGCAAGAATGGCTTGATAGTTGCCATTGTAATCATTGGTAGCCCATGAGTTACCTGCAGTTCTTGCAAATTGGTCAGATTCAAGAACGACCCATTTGTTGCTGCCCAATCTTGAGGTTAGGTCATCCGCTCCCGTGAAATGGGCATAATTATCTAAGCCCCAGGTGTTTCTGCGTAGGGTGCCGTAGATGCCTATTATACCGGCATCTAATGTGTTTTCGTCCGAATAGAACGTGGATGAGGCAACTACCCCGTCCGATCCTTCGTCTAACTTTTCACAACTTCCAAATCCTAGAAGGATAATGAAGGCAAAGAGTACTGTATATATATTATAAATTCGTTTCATTTTCTTTGTTTTTTGATTAAAAACTTACTTTGAGTCCGAGGGAAATAGTTCTTGTTAATGGGTATGAAAAGGCATCGACACCTGATTGGGAGTCACTGGATAGTGCCGTACTCGAACCTTCAGGGTCTAGACCGGAGTAATTGGTGATAGTCAGAATATTGTCTGAACTAGCGTATAGCCTGATACTGCTGAGCCCTAGGGCATCGGTTGTGCTATCGGGTATGTTGTACCCAAGGGTCATGTTACTGATCTTGAAGAAGGAGCCTTTTTCGATATACTGGCTTACGACATAGGTAAGGGAGTAGTCGGTTCCATATGGCATCACCTGTTGGGTAGATGAGGTGTTGGTCGGGGACCATCTATTTCTGTAATCTGTTGAAAGAATACCATAGTTCAATCTGTTGTCCGTCCAATTATAGATGTCATTACCTACGGTTCCAATACATTGAATGGACAGGTCGAGGCCTTTGTAGGCGATGCTTGTACCAAGTCCATACGTGAAATCGGGAGAAGCGTTACCGATAATTTGTCGGTCTTCGGCCGATATGGCTCCATCGTTGTCTATGTCCTCATAGCGCACTTCACCTGGCCTAGAGCTATATGAATCGGCTTCTGCAGCTTCGTCTTCTTGCCAAATACCTATGGCCTTCAATCCGTAGAACGAGCCCATAGATTCACCTTTTCTGACAATGAATTTATTATTGCCCCCAACTAAGCTCCATATGCCTATGGGCTCTTCGTTGGCGATAAAAATTTCTTCTACGGGTTCACCTCCCGATTGGCCCAGGTTCTGAACAATGTTTTTGTTTTTTGAGAAATTGGCGTATGCACTCCATTGAAAATCATCTTTGCTCATGATATTCCAATTTAGCCCCACTTCAATACCATTGTTGTCTAT
The DNA here is from genome assembly GCF_900156625.1 of Zobellia uliginosa. Classification (GTDB taxonomy): domain Bacteria; phylum Bacteroidota; class Bacteroidia; order Flavobacteriales; family Flavobacteriaceae; genus Zobellia; species Zobellia uliginosa. The sequence continues at coordinate 31,535 of NZ_FTOB01000004.1, forward strand.
ATCGGCAAAATTGTCGGTAATGGAGGATTGACCGGTATATCGGGGTATGGATTTTGCGATAATGACATCCGTAGCCTTTTTTGAATACACGTCTATAGTACCCGTTAACCTGTTGTCTAAAATACCGAAATCGATACCTGCGTTATAGGAAGTGGTGGTTTCCCATTTTAAATCTTTATCGGTAATGGAGCCGGGCACGACCCCTTGAACGGATTCCCCATTGTCTAATTGGTACCAACCATAATTACGGCCGTCTCCACTATCGGAAGCTGCAAATGTTTGTTGAATGGTTCCATAACCGACCGCTTGGTTCCCCACGGAACCGAAACCTAACCTAAATTTCAGGTTGCTTACGAAGTCGGAGGTTTTTAGGAAATTTTCTTCGGAAGCCCTCCATGCAAAAGCAGCTGAGGGAAAATAACCCCATCTGTTGTCGGCGTTAAATCGAGACGATCCATCTGCACGCATAGAAGCTGTGAGTAGATAACGGTCCTTAAAACTATAATTAAGACGACCCATATACGAACGGAGTTTACCTGTACCATAGCCTGAATTAAGTGAGGAGGGAGAGCCATTGGCCAAAAGGTGCCATTCGTTGGCTAAGGTGGAAAGATTGCCGACGGTGGCCGTATTGTTTCGGTTTATCGATTTTGAAAACTCATATACGCCCGATATCTTCAGGTTGTGATCGCCAAAGTTGTTTTCATAGGTAAGAATACTGTTGGCCAACCAGCTATTGTTTCTTCTGTAGGCTTGCTGGGCGGTAACGTTATCTCTGCTTATATTGATAAAGTCCGGTAGGGTTCGTTGGCCATGATAGTTCATAGAGAGGCTTCCGGCGGCACTTAGCGATAAGGTCAAATGGTTGGCCACATCGATGTTAAGGTCAATGTTGGAAGTGATCTTGTCATTGAGGGTTTCTTGGTTTTGCCTCACCTGCATTTCTGGGTTTACAAGTCTTCCCACAAGAAAAGCCCCGTTATAGCTGTTATAGGTGCTTCCATCTATAAAATCTCCATTTGCATCGCGCGACTCCCACATTTGAGGAAATATTACGGCGTTTCCGATAGGATTACCGGTACCACCGGTACCTCTGCCATTGGCCTGTGATTCTATGTGGGTTCCATAGGTGTTAAATTTAAACTGGATGCGTTCCCCAATGTTTCCTGAAATATTGGAACGGATGGAAGTTCTTCTATAAAATGAATTTTTTATAACACCTTCATCGTTTAAATGGTTGGCGGAGAAAAAGTATTTTAAATTTTCAGAGCCGCCCGTAAGGTTCAAGGAATAGTTTTGTTTATATCCCTGACGGGTAATTAGGTCGACCCAGTCGGTTCCGCCTTTAGACCTAAAACCTGCAATGTCCGCAGCTGAAAAGTAAGGGGATTTGTTGAGTGAAGCTTGCTGCTCGTTCATAAGTTCGGCCATTTCGTCGATGGGTAAGATTTCGTATTGGTTGACCATAGAACTCATACCGATGTTAGTGTCAAAGGTAACATTTAGCGGACCTTCCCTTGGTGCAACGGTCGTTATCAAGACCACGCCATTGGCACCTCTTGATCCATACACGGCTGTTGCGGATGCATCTTTTAGAAAGTTGATCGTAGCGATGTCGTTGGGGTTAATGGTTGAAATATCTGCCCCTATAAAACCATCGATTACATATAAAGGTTCGTTGCCATAGTTTATGGAACTTCCCCCTCTGATACGTATTTTCATTTTTTGTCCCGGGGCTCCAGTGGTTTGTTGAATATTTACTCCACTGATTTTCCCCTGTAGACCTGCCCCGATTTTGGTAATGGGCGCCTTGAGTAGATCTTTGGCGGAAATAGAACCTACCGATCCGGTAAGGTCGCTTTTCTTTTGTGTACCATAACCTACTACCACTACCTCATCTAGCCCTGCAGCGTTTTCTTGCATTACTATTTTCAGGGTTTTTTGGCCTTGTGTGGCGATTTGTTGTGTTGAGAACCCTATATATGATACCGTTAATACGGCATTGGGGCTTTTAACGGTTATGGAAAAATTTCCGTCAAAATCGGCAGTTACACCGTTTGAGGTTCCTTGTTCCAAGATGTTGGCCCCGGGTAAGGGTAAACCGGTTTGGTCTACCACCGTACCACTAACGGTAGTGTCTTGGGCATAAATAGTTGATGTTATAAGAAATAACATCAAGAATGATACGCTTATCCTAAGCGTATGTTTCCAATTAATAAATAGTTGATCTCGCTTCATAAGTGAACTTTTAAGTTGATTTTAAAATGTTAAAATAAAGATGGATGGTTGGTTTGGTTTTTATTTTGTTTCAGAAATATCGTGATTTTATCGAATGAAAAATCTTTAGACTACGTGTTAAATATTCAATAAAAAAGTTAAATATATGTGAAACTTAGTAAAAATATTACTAAAAAAAGAGGTTTTGTCTTTTAGAGTATATTTTTTGTATCTCTCAGTAAATCAAATATTTTAGAGAGGGGGTATTCCCGTTTTTTTGAGGGGGGAAATCGGTCGGTCGCAGATTCTGTATTGGGCCAAACACTTTAATATGTACGCTTTATACGTACAAAAGAATAATGGGGTCGATTGCAATAATGAAGAAGAAAATGGAATAAAAACCCAAAGTTGAATCGGAACCGGTTAAGGGTAAACGAAAAAGAAGCTGCCGTGGCAGCCTTTTTTTAAGCGGGAATATTTTAAGATAGACTTGTCCTATATTTTTATAGGAATTGGTAATCATACGCTTCCATACAAAATGCATTTGAAATTACTTTGATCCATATCGTATTGCCTCTTTCAAGGGCAATTGAACGATTAGGAAGTTTTATCTAGCGTTTTACCGAATACCCTTGGTCTTTATAGGTTTTTAAAATCGTGGCCATTTCCTGGATTACATCGGGGTGCGCCTCAAAAATATTATTTCTTTGTTCAGCATCTTCTTCCATATTGAATAATAGGGCAGGTGTATCAAAATCTTTGTAACCTCTCAACTTTTTAAAAGAATCGGGCATTTTTGAATGTTCGCCAGAAGGTTTGTTAATGTATAGCCACTTCCCTTTTCGCAAACCCCAAATACCGTTGTATGTATTGTGTACAGTTGCTTCCCGCAATGGAGTGCTATATTTTTTGCCTTTTAGAAGGTCTAGTAAATTATAACTATCCGGTGCCGCATTTTTAGGAATTGTAGCGTTTGTAATTTCTGCCAGAGTAGCCATAATATCTACTTGTGAAATGACTTCCTTTGAAACGGTTCCAGCTTTGACCTGTTCTGGCCATTTAACGATGAAAGGCACGTGATGACCACCTTCCCAGACGTCACGTTTTAGGCCTCTAAAATCTCCCATACTATAGTGCTCGTATTTTTCGGCACGCTCAAAAGCGTATTTTTCCGGACCGTTATCCGCAGTGAAAATAACGATGGTATTTTTTTCAAGGCCTTTGTCTTTTAAGGCTTTCATGACCTGACCGGCCACCCAATCGGTTTGAAACATATAATCGCCATAGGGGCCTGCTTTTGATTTGCCGATAAATTCTTCGTTCGGAATTATCGGGGCATGGGGGGAAGGAAGGGCCAAGTAAAGAAAGAACGGCTTGCCCGCCTTCTGCTGATTAATGTAGGCGACCGTTTTTTTGGTAAGTGTTGGAAGTACCTCGTATGGGTTCCAGCCTTTAACTTTGGGGCCCGGCCTAAATTCCCATTCGCCTTCGTTGACATCAAAGCCTACGTTATGTACATCCATTACTTCCTTTGGAAGTTCAACGAATTTATCGTTTTCAATCCATGCGTATGGGGGGAAGTTAATGGTTCCATCTCCAAAATAATAGTCGAAACCTTGATCTAGAGGCCCACCGGAAAGCGGTTCGCTCCAGTCGATATCTTCGGGTTTGTAGAACTTACGCATTTTGTTCCATTGAAAAACCTCGCCCGTAGCTTCGTTCTTGAATTTCCAGTTCCAACCCAAATGCCATTTTCCGATAGCAGCGGTTTTGTAGCCGTTGTTTTTCAGGAGTTCAGGAAGTGTGACATCCGACTCATTAAAAAATGGAGGGCCAAAAGAATTTACGATATCATGCTGTCTTCGCCAGTGATAGGTTCCTGTAAGTAACGCATATCTACTGGGGGAGCAAATTCCCGAAGAACTGTGTGCATCGGTAAAGCGCATGCCTTCAGAGGCCAGTTGGTTTAGGTTGGGAGTAGGTATTTTAGAATCCTTGTTCTGGCACTGTAAATCTCCATAGCCCATGTCATCGGCATAAATAATAACGATATTGGGTTTTTGGGCAGCTAAGGGAGAATTTGTAAGGCCCCATAGGGCAAGTATTAATAGGGGCAATCTTTTCATAGGGTCGGTCTTAAAAATAATGTTTAAAGTACTACAAATATTGGAAGTAGCATAAAAGCCGGAAGACAAATGGGTTTTCCGGCTTTTTCAAATGAACTCAACAATTAAAACAAAAATAAAATTGTGAATGCTTTACCAAGTGTAAGCTGTTTCTTGACAAAATTTACCCTACCCCAAATACTGGAGATAGGGGCAATGTTCTATAAGTTTAACGCGCAAAACTATCTACGTTTTTATACGCATTTATAACAGCTTGCTCTCCCTCTTTTCCGGGTCTTGAGTTTCCGTGTTCCATTCCTAAAATGCCATTGTAGTTTTTTTCGTGAATGAACTTCAAGATATTCCAGTAATTGATTTCTCCTGTCGTAGGTTCATTTCGGCCTGGGTTGTCGCCCATTTGTATATAGGCGATTTCGTCCCAACAGGCTTCCATATTCGGAAGGAGGTTTCCTTCCTGTATTTGTTGGTGATAGATGTCGAATAAAATTTTACACGAAGGGGAGTCTACGGCCTTGCAGATGTCATAGGCCTGTGGCGAATCGGTCAGGAAGGCTCCCGGATGATTGAAAAAGTTAAGGGGCTCGAGCACCATGGTGAGACCGTGGGGTTCAAAAATTGCCGAGGCCTGCTTTAGGGTCTCTACTACATGGGCCTGCTGATAGCCTTTCTTTATTTTAGGGGCGAGGTTGCCGGGAACGACGGTCATCCATTTCGCATTGACCCGTTTGGCCACTTCCACCGATTCTTTACAGTGCGCTAAAAATGCCTTTCTTTTTTCCGGGTCACCGGAAGCTACATGGCCTTCCTTTAAAAAGACGGCTACAAAAACGCCCATCTCAATACCCCTTTTTTGCATGGTTTGCGCCATTTTTTCCTGTAAGGCGACATCACGGGTGCGCATTTTATTGTCTTCAAAGGCGGTAAAACCTTGGTCGGCCATAAAATTCAATTGGTCTATGGGGTCTTTGCCCGCATGGTGTTCGAACATGCCCAAATGAGGGGCATATTTCAGCTTGAATTTATTGGAGGCTTTTAGATGTGTTGGGGTGGAGGCATAAGATAGCCCGGAACCCATGGTAATCGCCCCTGTGGACAATGCTGCTTTTTGTATAAAATTACGTCTCTTCATTTTGGTTTGCTTGCTATGGTGTGGGTCGGTGGTATAAGGTGTATTTTGGTTTAAATAGACCAGGCTTTTCCTGCCGTCAATTCTTCTAGGTCGCCGCAGGCAATATATTGTCCGGGAATGGAATCATAGGCCAGTACTTCCTCGCCTACGTACTCCGTACATTTATAGCCCCAAATGGTCAGCTCCCTTATCTTTTTGGCAAAGGGTACGTCCTTGGCTTTTTTGTCGGTAAGGGCCTTCTTCATTTCAGGGGCCAGATCAATGGCGGTAAGGTCGCCTATCTTCTCTTTTTTAGAACTTTTCAAGGCGTAGAGGGCCAATTGGTTCAGGGTGGCCTTAAATTGTTCTTGCTGCTTGGGAGGCATAACCTCCTTGGCGAAATGGTCTAAAAATATATGGACGTTTACTTCAGAGGCCGAAAGGGTGTCCGTTTTGGGAAGTATACTATCGACCAAGCCAATTAGTATGGTGCCTTGGTCTTGGTTTAAGAATTTAGGGACCCAAATGGTTTCCTTTTTGTCGTTACAACTCTGTAAAACGCTCATGAATGTCGGTGCGGCCAATACGTAACCCATTGACATTCCTATCTGCATCAATGCTTTTCTCCTATCCATTATATATTTCCTTTTTTGAGTTCTTGTGCTGCGTGATTGGCGGCCCTTGCCGAGAAGGCCATATAGGTCAATGAAGGGTTGACACAACTTGATGAGGCCATAAAGGCACCATCGGTTACGTATACGTTCGGTACTGCGTGTATTTGGTTATGGCCGTTGAGCACGGAGGTTTTGGGGTCCCTTCCCATGCGTGCCGTTCCCATTTCGTGAATACCATGTCCCATGTTATAGGCGCTGTTATGGGTGTTGATATCGCGAAAACCGGCTTTTTTTAGCATTTCGGCGGCCTGAACCACTATGTCTTCACGCATTTTTAATTCGTTGTCCCTTATTTCAGCATTGAAGGTCACGGTCGGAAGTCCCCATCCATCCAGATTGTCATAGTCTAGGGTCATGCGGTTGTCTTGGTACGGAAGTATTTCCCCAAAACCACCTACGCCCATGGTCCATCCCCCTGGTTTTAAGATGGCTTCTTTCAATTCTTGGCCCATGGTAAGTTCTGCTACGGCATCTTTCCAGTTTTTACGGCTTGCGCTACCTTGATACCCAAAACCGCGCAGATAGTTCGTGCTTTTCGATTTGGCATCGATGTTCTTGAAACGGGGAATGTATACGCCGCCAGGTCTTCGTCCTTTGTAATATTTGTCCTCAAAGCCATCGAATTTGCCATTGGCTCCTGCTCCTAGGTGGTGATCCATGATATTTCGGCCTACTTGGTCCGAATCGTTGCCCATTCCGTTCGGAAAACGGTCCGATTTCGATTGTAGAAGAATAGAGGCCGATGCAATGGCCGATGCGCACAAGAAAATGACCTTGGCATTAAATACCAACTCTTCTTTGGTCAAGCGATCGATGACCTTGACTCCGGTCGCTTTTTTTGTGTCGGGGTCGTATATCACTTCGGTGACGATGGAGTTGGGCCTTAGGGTCAGGTTTCCGGTGCGTTCCGCGGCCGGTAGGGTAGAAGAGTTACTGCTAAAATATCCACCGAAAGGGCATCCTCTGGAACAACGGTTCCTGAACTGGCATTTGGTACGCCCTTCAAATTCCTTGTCGCCCGTAATATGTGCGATCCGACCTGAGGTAACCACCCTTCCGTCTAGGTTTTCATAAACTTGGTCCCTAAAGTGCTGTTCCACGCAGTTCAATTCCATCATCGGTAAAAATTGACCGTCGGGCAGTTGTCTCAGTCCCATTTTTTCACCCGATACACCAATGTAGCTTTCTACCTTATCGTACCAAGGGGCGATGTCTTTATAGCGAACGGGCCAATCGACCCCATGGCCGTCAATTTTATTTGCTTCAAAGTCGATTTCGCTCCAGCGGTAACTATGGCGCCCCCATGTTATGGATCTTCCCCCCACGTGGTAGCCCCGCATCCAGTTGAAGGGTTTGGTTTCGTTATACGGGTGTTCAAGGTCGTTTACGAACCATTTGTACGAGTCTGCACTTCTGCCTTTGTTGGTTCGGCTTTGTTTGGGGCGCTTTGCCTTTTCGGCAATAGAAAGCTCGCCGCCAAATTCAAAGTCCCAATCGTCCATATGGGCCGTAGTGTAGTCTTTTATGTGTTCCACCATTCTGCCCCTTTCGAGCATTAAGGTCTTTAGTCCGTTTTCGCACAATTCCTTAGCGGCCCAGCCTCCGCTGATACCGGTGCCTACAACAATGGCATCATAGGAACTTTGTTCTTCGTTAAAATAAAATTTGCTCATTTGCTATGTTTTGAAAAAGAGGTTTTGATTCGTTTTATTCTAAGCCGATACGAAAAACGTAGGCCGCCTCGCAAGGCTTTTGGCCATCAACGGAAATGGATAGACCTTTAGGCGTCTGCTTCCATTTAATCTTGTTTTTGCCGCTTATGAATTTTACCGATTTAATTCGTTTTGATGTATTGGGATTGTTCTTTGCTAGGGATTTGATCATGAAGGAGCCATCTTTCGGCCAGCCCAAGGCGGTGGCATATAAGGTTTTTCCTTTGGTGGTAAAGCGAAAGTCCTCCGGTCCGGATTCCTTGTTGTTCTTTTCGGAGTGATGTCCCGTTTCGACCTTAGTTGGGCCTTCGCCAAAGATGGTCCACGGTCGGGTGTCGTAAATTGCTTCGCCATTAAGACTTAACCATTCGCCCATTTCGTTCAATATTTTTTGTGCCTCATAGGGAATGGTACCATCTGCCTTCGGGCCTATGTTCAACAACAAACATCCGTTTTTGCTTACGATGTCTATCAATTCGTCAAGGAGGTAGTTTGAAGTCTTGTATTCTTCATTGGTGACATAGCCCCAAGAAATCTTTCCTATGGAGGTATCGGTCTGCCACGGATATTTGAAGATCCCGTCCATACGGCCGCGTTCAATATCTAATACAATAAGGTCTTCGGGGAAGGATTTGTTTCTCATGTTCTTGTTTTGAAAAACAACGCCCTTGTTCCATTCTTCGCCCTTGTTATAGTAATAGGCAAGTATTTTTTTATGCACGACCTCAAAACCGGGTTTGTCCAATCCGAAATCGAACCAGAGCAAATCGGGCTCATAATTGTCAATGATATCGGTGGTACGGTTCCACCACAGGTTCAGGAATTTTTTAGTGGGTAGGGTGTCATTGCCTATAGGCTCTCCATATAGGTCGTAAAATTCCGGATTATTGGTGTCCCAGGTCGGGTCGTCCTTACGGTAATAGACCCTGTGGCGAGCAAAGTGGGAAGATACCCCGAACTTCATTCCCTTGGCCTTGACCGCATCCGACAACATACGCATAACGTCTTTTTTCGGGCCTGTATCCTTAACGTTCCAGCGCGTGTGCTTAGAAGCGTACATGGCGTAGCCGTCATGGTGTTCGGCAACAGGTACTACATAGCGTGCCCCTGCATTTTTAAATAGGGTGGCCCATTCCTCTGCGTCAAATTTCTCCGCTTTAAAATCGGGTATAAAGTCTTTATAGCCGAATTTCGAGGGGTCGCCATAATGGGCCCTATGGTAGGTGTAAGGTTTTTTGCCGCCTTTTGACCATTTTTCGTCATAAATACCTCTAGGGTATTTTTCACTGCTATAAGCGGGTACGGCGTAAGGGCCCCAATGTAAAAATATACCGAATTTGGCATCCCTGAACCATTCGGGAATCACATATCCGGCGCGTATCGATTCCCATTCGGGCTGGAATTTTTTCGGTTTAAGTTGGGCGTGTAGTGCGGTCATCCCCATGAACATAAAAAGGGTCATGGCTACTTGGCTTACAAATTTGTTTTTTGTTGTCATTCTGAATGTTTTGGCTTTATTTCTTTTTCTTCTTTTTGATAATGCCAATTTCAGGACGAGGTATATTTTCCGATGCCCCTCTCATAACGTAAGGCTCCCATTTTTTGCGGGCCTTTTGCCATTCTTGAAGTGTTTTCGTAGGATACCATGCAGGCCAGCCTATACGGTTAAAATCGTAGTTCGTTTGATTTTTGGCTACCCATTCGTCCACTGTTGAAAATGGATTTTTATCAGGAAAAACGCCAATGGCCCTGAACTCTTCGCTAACACCTTGGTCTTTGATGACATTTGTGCGCCAGTTCCGTAGTTCGGCCAACAGCTCTTTTTTCACGGAGCCATATTCGGGATTATCGGCTACATTGACTACCTCAAATGTGTCTTTTTGTAGATCATATAACTCGATTTCAGGTTTTACGGGAGCAAAGAAGGCGGCCTGCTCGGGCGTAAGTTCGCCTTTTAGGTACATGATGCTCATTTCGGCCAATACGGGGTAGGCGTTTTCCTTGTACTGGTTGTACTGTAAGTATGGTCTTTCAGGCATCAAATTGAGAATGAGCTTGTAGTCTTTTGATCGTATGGAACGCATGGCATCATGGGTTTCGTCCATTTTATCACGGGCGGCAAAAAGGTATTTTCGTTTTTTGATGGCTTCCCCCAGAAGGTTTTTTCCGTGTAAGGGAACCTGTGGGGTAACATGGGCCGCATCGAGTATGGTGGCATCAATATCCAAAGACATGACCAGGTCGTCATTTACTTGCCCAGGTTCTACTTGGCCCGGCCAACGCATAATCATGGGGATACGGGTTCCGCCATCGTATAAAAATTGTTTACCTCGTATGTGACAACGGCCATGATCGCCTATAAAAAATACAATGGTATTATCGGCCAATCCCTCGTCTTCAAGTCGTTTTAACAAAGCACCTACTTCCCGGTCTACCAATTGCATTTGTTCAAGGCCATTGGCCCAATCACGTCGAACAAAGGGCGTGTCGGCATAATAGGGAGGGAGTTCAACCTTTTTAATGTCGATAGGTCTTTCGGGATCGCGCTTCCAAGATCTGTGGGTGCCCCCAAAAGTGATTCTCGCAAAGAAGGGTTGTCCCGGTTGGCGGTCTGCCCAATCATTGGTATTCATAAAGAGCTCTTCCTTGGTGTCGGGCAAAAAGTTCATGTCGGTTTTCCAACTCATTAGCGTGGTGAAATATCCGGCTTCTTCCAAGAGTTTAGGAATGGGCTTTATACCATGGGGTAGGGGTTGTTTGTTATGCTCACGATGTTGGTTGGCTCCAATGTAATTTTGATGAAAACCGGTCATCATTGCCGAGCGTGAGGTCGAACAAACGGGAGAGGTCGTAAAGGCCTTGTTGTAGCGAATGCCCTCGGCCGCCAATTGGTCAACGTTAGGGGTGTAAATGCCTTTTGTGCCATAACAGGAAAGATCAGGACTCCAATCCTCGATGGTAATCCATAAGATATTGGGGCGGGTGTCGTTCGTTTCCTTTTGGGCCTTTTTTGGCGTCTCTCCGCAGGAGGCGAACATAAGAAGGCAAAAAGATAAAATGGGGAACACAGTTTTTTTAAAGGAAGGAATCATTAGCGCATATTATCTGTAAATCAAATAAAATAGAAATAGGGCGGACTTATGTATGTATCGGTTTATCTGTTGTCTCTCTCGGTACATTCGAGGCTTTTCGGATCTTACGAATAAAAATCGGAAATGATGTGTTTGGCCCCTTTTTCATAATCCCATAAATAATTGCCGGTGGCCTCTACGCACTTTTGACTAATATGATGGGGAAGTACAGAAACTAAAGGATAGCCTATTTTGGATTTGAACATTTCCAAGTGCTTTAGGTATTTTTCTTCCGTGATGTCTTTTTCGGCATTGCCACCAATATGATCTAGGTTTATACCACGACCGGGGGAAGATTTATATGAGATTTCGTAATGTGTCTTTACACGTGCGGGCCAGTCGTATTTATCGTTGAGCCACACATCGTTGGTGCGGGTGACATCGGTGAATTTGGTAAAGAAAATATCAGGGACGTGGAATTCCATTTCAATGGTAGGGTCAATGCCTTTTGCTGCTTTGTACAATTCCTTATGGATGTGTAGCATGTCTGATTTGGTGTTGTACGACATATCAATTTTAAATTTCCGTACCCCCATTTTATGAAAGCGATGAATGGTCTCCGAAGCGTATTCGAAAATGTCGGCCTTGGGGTTCAACCATCGTACGCCTTTGTCGTATTCCGTTTTGCCTTGGGCCCGATAGGCTCCTAAGAGGTTCGGGTTGGTCTGGGCCGCAATACTGGAGGCGTGTATTTTAGGAAAGCCTATCCATAGGCCGGGCGTAAACCCTTTTTCGTTTATAAGGTCCATGGTCTTCCTGAAATCGGGAAATTTTTTGGGGTCGGGATGCCATGAGCCGTAACCGGAATTTAGACTGCCGTCGGGAAATTGGCCCCAACCGTGATCTAAGGTCATTTTTCCCTTGGGATATCCGTATTCTATGATTTTGTCTAAATACTTCGCTACAAAGTCGTGATTCAGTAGATTAAAATGCCCTTTGGGAACATTGGATTGTATCTTCTGCTCTACCCAAGTGCAATACTCCACATCGGCCCAAAAGTGAGGATACACTTTATAAGGTTGAATGTTCAGACGCTGCATCATTTGGGTATTGTACGTTTTCCAAGCTTCATCGTGCTTACCGCTTTCATCCACAAACAGCTCCTGTCCCTCGGGAACGTTTATGGTCAGGGTTTCTTTTCCGTCGAAACTGAAGGTGGAATTTTCAAAACCGAAGGTGGTCATAAAGCCTATGAACTTACCGGCAGCGTCTAGTATAACGGGCGAACCGCTCATTCCACTAGCCGGAATGGTGAAGGGATTGTGGGTAAAGGCATCGCTTTGAAAGTAATAGGCGTCACCGCCTTTTTGGGCTGCGGTGCCATTGCTGTTATAGGGGCAAAACAATGGTTTGGTGACTTTTATTTTTACCTGTTCTCCTTCAATCTTACCCTTTTTGTTCAAAACCTCATAGTGTGTAGTGGCAGCTTGTGCCGCTAGTGGACCTGATACTCCGGCAAGGGCAATGCCCATACCTGCTTTTTTTATAAAATCTCTTCGGTTGTCCATGTTTGTGCTATTCTTGAAGTGTCAGGGTTTGGGTAAAAGTTTCAACGGTACGTCCGTTTGAGCTGATGGTGTTTTTTAGGGTATAGGTGGTCCCTTTTTGCAGATGGGCCTTGGTCGTGAGGCTAACTGTTGTAGATTGAAAGGGTTTTATAGGAACTAGCGCTCCTGAGGCCAACTCCGTTTCTTTTCCGTTCTCAACAAGGGTTATGGCGATATGGGCAGATGAGGATGCGACTTGCCCGAAATTTTCGACTTTTACGCTTAGGCCGTATCCTTTTGTGGTTTTTGTGAAGACCGGGGCCCGAGAAGAAAGAATGGGGGCGATGTATTCAACTTCCGGTAAGCGTGTATAGCCAAAGAGCAGCTTCCCGTTTTTGTCCTTCCCCAGTAGTTTTCCCGCAAAATTATCATCAGTAAGGCCATTGCCCTTACCATTAAAAATGAGGATGAGGTCTTTACCGTTTTTTTCGGTTCGTTTTATTTTGCTTCCTTTTCCAAAATTTACCTGTTCCGAAGCACCAAAGCGTAAGGAGCCTAAATCAATATCAGTATGAGGGTTAAAATCGTTTTCCGCTTCAATTTTAAGTTTAATTTCCTTTGTACTTGAAGTAATTTTTTTATCATTTAAAACGGTGAGCAGTTTTTCTTTTGCCAACGGAACAACAATGAGTTTAGAACTATGATTGTCATTGGGGAGGTCTTCATATTTTAGGGTATCTATTACGGCAAAATTGGCGGCAATGGCCCTTCCTTTTTCATCCTGTAATATTCTAATACGTTCGTATTTATGCCAATCTTCCTTGGTACCGTCCTCATGCACGGAAATACCGGGCATATAGGCTTCCCCGGGGTCTACCTTCCAGTTCACGCCATCTTTTGAACGTAGGTACCACGCCATCCTGCCCAACCAATCGTTTACGATGAGGTGGTACTGTACATGGTCTTTCCAGACTACGGGGTCTTCATATTTGCCTTCCACGGGTGGGTAAACCGATTTTTCGCCTACCATGTTCCAGGTGGCCAGTCCATCTTTGCTGAACCAAGGGTAGCCATGGCGGTTTACCATTAAAAAGGAGCCGTCTTCGCGTTGGGCAAAGGTGCAGTTGTGCATAAAATTGGAAGCACTTGAGGTTTTGCGGTCCCGTTTGTCAAATTCAAATTGGCCTTCTCGCCATGGACCGTTAATGTGTTGAGCCACATAATATTTATCGATTACGTAAAGTACATACCTTCCTTTTTTGGTAACGTACCATGTGGGGTTATGGCCGTGGCCCACTTCGCCAGCAATTTTAAAAGGTCCAAAAGGCGATTCCGAAACGCCGTGTACAACACGACTATCATGGTAGGCCATATGTCCTTTTTCTGCACTTTCTAGCCAACGACAAACGAACAAGTGGTATTTTCCATCTTCCTTTTCGAGCAAGGTATTGCCTCCCCAATAAGACCAAAGCGGACTTTCAACGCCATTGTTGATGTCTCTAGGGATGACACTGGGGGATCCCCAAGTATCGGAAGTCATTCCCCCGAGATCGGGCATGGGTAGAAACCGGTCCATAAAACGGCCGCCTAGAACAAGTTTGCCCCACTCGGCAGGGCGCTCTCTTTCTACGACCATTTCGTGGGCTTCTTTTTTTTGTTTCTTCGGTTTTGTGTTTTGTTGAGATTGAATTGACGAGAGATTAAGAAAGGCTAGGACAAGTAAAAGGTAGCTGGTTTTCATTTTAAAGGTGTTTCTATTCTGAAATCAATTTTTGAATGTCGGCATCAAGCGCTTCAAACATTAGTAAATGCCCTTCTGCATTGGGGTGCAGGTAATCGGGCATAAGTTCTTTGTTGACCTTTCCATTACCATCAATATATGTATGTCCAATATTGATATAGTGGATTTTTGAGTGCTTTTTTGGGAAAGTAGAAATAAGTTTATTCGTTGCTTTGTTGATGTTATCTCTGTGATTGGGTTTGTAGCCATAGTGAAGAATACCCATGAGGAGAATCTCGGTATTCGGTAGTTTTTGGTTTAACAGGCTGCATATTCTGTAAATACCATCGGCCAGTTCTTCTGGGGTGCTTATGTTCAGGTAATGGTTCCCGTCCGTGTTATTCGTACCTATGAGAACAACCGCTACTTTGGGGTTTATACCTTCTAAGGTGCCATTTTCGATGCGCCATATGACATTCTCGGTACGGTCACCACTGATGCCCATATCTACGGTGCGGTACCGGTCCAAGTATTTGGTCCAAACCTCTTTTCTGTCCTCTTTTTCCAAAGTGTGAAAAATGGAATTGCCCACCAAAATCAATTCAGGGTCAGATTTGAGGCGGCTTTTTATGGTCTCATGCCTTTGAATCCACCATTCACCGTCTCGTTGAACGGATTGCGCTGCGGGGTTTATCTTTTTTGGAGGTACTTTAGTGCTGGAGCATGATAAGAGTATGCCTGTAAACAAAAGGAGCAAGGTGTAACTTAGTTTGGGTGTTTTGGCCATAATACTTCAACTTGGTTTTAGACTCTTTTTTGTACGGGCCCTATCCCATTTTTCCAGTCTTGATTGCATTCTTTATATAGAATGGCTTTTAGTTTTTCTGTTTTTTGTGGATGGTCCTTGGCTAGATCTTTCTCTTCTTCATAATCATCTGGTAGGTAATAAAGTTGAAATACATCCTCTTTTAAATAATACCTGAGCTTCCAACCATCTTGGGTGACCAAAGCTGGACCCATTTTTGAAGAGTAAACAGTGTAATCGCGTAATTTGGGTTTACCTCCAAAAAGAGCTTTTGCATACGAAATTCCATCTTTTTCTCTTCTTTGCGGGGTGCCCACAATTTCGGCAAGTGTATTTAAAAAGTCATAGTTGCTTACCATTTGGTCCGAAACCGTACCGGCTTTTATGTGGTCTTTCCAGTACCAGAACAGGGGAACACGAACCCCGCCTTCCCAGTTGTCGCGTTTTTTTCCCGACATACCGTCATTACCGTCGAAAATATCACCGGCAACACGACTGTTGAAACGTGTGGTGATATTGTCAAATTCTTCTCCTTTTACATTGACGTTGTTTTTTGAGGTACGCCCTTTTTCGGGGTAATAAATTTCATGTCCGTTGTCGGAGGTAAAGACAATGATAGTGTTATCTAGAATTTCCATTTCTTCGAGTTTGGTATAAATCCGGCCCACATCGTCATCCAACATCTTTACCATAGAAGCATATTCTTTTTCCCATTGGGTCAAGTTGGGGTTATTGGCTAATTCAGGATGTACCTCGGGAACCATGGTCGGCCCGTGGGGCAACTGTGTAGGGAAATAGATAAAGAAGGGTTTGTTTGTTTTTTTGGGATGGTTGGCTTCCATAAAACCCAACATTTTTTCCATGATGATATGCTCTGAATAGACCGCTTTTCCTTCCATATTCCACCGATCCTTAAAGTTTTCGGGAGAGTCGTATTCCGTGGTTTTGGCACAATCGACATGGGTGTTTCCTGGGATGTCGACTTTTTTGCCATCCTCAAAAAGGAAAGGGGGGTAAAAACCATGACATCTAACATGATCATAGTACCCGAAATGATGGTCCCAACCATGGCGTTCCATACGTTCGGGCGTGGTGGCGAAACCCCATTCCAGTTTTCCGAACTGCCCCGTGGTATAGCCTGCCTTTTGTGCAATTTCTCCTAAGAACACTTCGTCTTTTTCGGCCGGAAGGGCCACCTTATGGATTTTAGCCTTGATTTCATCTAGGGTAAGCCCATTGTCCAGTTCCTTATAGATGCCCGCTTTTACAATGGTCATGGCGTCACCTCCATGGCAATCGTGCATTCCGGTCAATAGGCTGGCCCTTGCAGGGGCACAATACATAGCACCGTAGGCCCTTTCAAATTGCATGCCTTGTGACGCTAACTTGTCGATATTGGGCGTGGTCAACATCTTTTGTCCGTAGGTGCCTAACATACCACGGCCGAGGTCATCGGCGTAAATTAAGACTATGTTGGGCTTTTTATCCGATTTCTTTTGTGCCCCACATACCGATGCGATTAAAAGAATAAGGACCGTACTTATGAGAAATTTGGGGATGCGCATGGAAGCCACTTTTTATAAATTAGGGATTCAAACTATTTTGAGAGACTGGAATTCGGAGGCAGGGGCACCCTATTTATTTTACGCCAGGCCACGAGTTCATCGAGCAGGGCCTTGGCGGTTTTTGGCTGTTCCTTGGCCAAGTTGTTCGCTTCCCTTGGATCCTTCTGTAAATCGTATAGCTCGAGCCTTCCATCGGCCAAAAATTGGATCAGTTTGTACTTGTCCTTACGGATTACCGAACAGGTACCATGCTTGTATTGGCTGGCCAAATGCCAGAACAAGGGACGTTTTTTAAAATTCTTCTTGTCTTTTTGAAATAGGGGCGTAAGGGAATTTCCGTCTAGTTGCCCGGTGTAATCTACATGGGCAACATCCATTAGTGTCGGAAAATAATCGGTAACCGAAATGGGAATCTTCGTTCTTCTGGCTTTTACCTTGCCGGGCCAATGGATCAAAGCGGGAACTTTTATTCCCCCTTCATAAATTTCCCCTTTGGAGCCCCTTAGGTTTAAATTCTCGGAAGCAATGCTGTGATAGCCATTGTCGGAGGTGATAATGATCAATGTGTTCTCTTCTAAATTATTCTTTTTAAGATACGCCATGATTCTACCGATATTCTCGTCCATAGACTGTACCATGGTGGCGTAACTGGCCATCCGTTTTTTGTTTTTGCCGATACCTTGTCCCGTTATGGGATCGCCGGCTTTGTTCATGTATTTATCAAAAAGCTCATCGTTTCTGTTCTTTATGGGGCGATGTACCGCATAGAAATGAAGGTTGACCAAGAACGGGGCGTTTTTATGGTTGTTCATAAATTCAATGGCATCGCTGGCTAGTCGGTCCGTGAGCCATTCGTCATCGGGTTTTGGAGATATAAACGGATTGCTGAACGGGGCACGATATCCTCCACGTTCACTTTTGTATCCCCCTTCTTCTAGGGCCGGGTCCCCACGAAATGTGCCGCCGACGTTTTTGATAAAGCCCCTGCCTTCGGGGTAGTATTTTTTTACGGCTGGCGTCTTATGGTTTTCTACCCAAGTGAAATCCCCGGGGCGAGGTTGATTCAATTTTTGCTGTATGGGCCAGTCCATGGCCAGTTCTTTTTCAGGATAGGGCCCCACAATATGCCATTTCCCTAAGTGAATGGATTTGTAGCCTGCGGCAGCAAGGGGTTCTGCATAGATGGGGTGTTCCTTTCCGACCGTCCAACGAGAGAAGATGTTCTCTTGGGCATCACCTTTCTCCAATACGGGAACGGTGTACACCCCGGTCCGGAATGATTGTTTTCCTGTAAAAAGGGCGGCCCTTGAAGGCGAGCAGGTAGGATACATATAGGCATTATCGAATACCAAGCTCTCTTTGGCCAAGGCATCTAGTGCAGGGGTCTCGAAATAGGTGGAGCCGTTAAAGCCCACATCGGCGTAACCTAGGTCATCAACAAGAACAAAAATGATATTGGGTCGTTTTTCTTGGGCCCAGTTGAACCCAAACGACATTAGAAATAGCGATAAAATATAAAAAGAGCCCTTTTTTAGAAGCATGGTGCCAAACATTTATTCGGTTTTTTTAATGTACTTGAGCGGGGCGATACGTTTGCCTGTTTTGTAGTCCAGTCGCTTACCATAATAGATGTAGTGGTCAAAGATATCTCCTTGCCCCAGTGTTCTGGGGTCTCCCTGTGCTATGAGTTCAGTTTCCATTTGGGTACGAAGCTTTGTAATGACCTCTGCATTTTCTGGTCGGTCGGCCAGGTTATCGATGCAATGGGGGTCTCTTTGAATATTGTAAAGTTCGTGCTCCGGTCTCTTATCAAAATTCATCTCAAAAAAGTGATATTCGTTATCGTCCGGTTTTAGGGAAGTGATATAACTCTTGGTAGGGGAGCCGTCGGTATTCATAAAACCGTATTCCGGATTGCCAACGGGCCATCTTTCGGGTTTGATGTTGTGAACGTATAAGAGAGAGTCGTTTCTAATGGCCCTAACGGGATAGGCAAGGTCGGTGCCATCTTCATTGGCCCGGCCCACATCGTGGCGTTCCTTACCTAAAAGAACGTGGTCTCTACTAGAATCGATCCGACCGGATCGAGAATCGAAAAGTTGTTTTGCAATACTGCTTCCCGTCATTTGCGGATGGGGCCTTTCCCCGGCCACTTCCATAAAGGTAGGGGCCAAATCTGAAAAGCTGACGAAATCGCTTACTGTACGCCCGGAAATAATCTTGCCCTTCCAATACGCGATGAGTGGAACATGGAAACCTTCTTCGTAAATCTGGCCTTTTACCCTTGGAAAGGGCATGCCGTGATCAGAGGTGATAAGAACCAAGGTGTTTTTTAAGAGTCCTTTTTCCTCTAGGATCTTTATGGCCTTCCCTACATGGGTGTCGAACCATTCCACTTCATTGGCGTAATCGAGGAGGTCGCCGCGAATAATTTCGTTGTCAGGGTAAAAAGGGGGAACGTCGGCTTCCTCTAGTTTGCGGCCGGCTTTTTTCCAAGAATCCAATTCGTAAAAACGATGGGGCTCTTTGGTTCCCAACCAAAAACAAAAGGGAACGTTCTTAGGGTTTTCGTTAAGGAAGGCCTCGAAATTTGAGGCATAGTCAACATTGGTGATTCCCTTATAGGGCGGCTCGAGTTTGATGGTGTTGTATTCCGGTCCGGCGGGGTTGTCTTTGGTGTCGTAAACGCCGGGTCCCCAGCCTTTACCCGTATACCCTACGCGATAGCCTTTTTGGGCCAGCAACTGCGGATAGGTTTTGAATTCCAGCGGAAAACGCCCGTTGTGATCCGCGGCCTCTTTCAGCTGCCAACTGTACTTGCCCGTTAAAATACAGGCCCGCGCCGGCGAACATTTGGGATTGCCGTTATATGCATTTTCAAAAACCGCACCCTCTTTGGCCAAGCGGTCAATGGCCGGGGTGTTGATGAAGGTGTCGCCATAGGCGCCAAAACTCTTCATGGAGGCATCGTCAGCAATACAGAATAAGATGTTAGGACGTTCTGGCGGTGTACTTGGCGGATTCGCGCTAAGTGAGAGCATCCCGACAACACCGAATTTGAAGATCGATTGCAAAAATTGAAAAGTATATGTTATCATGGGCCCGTTTTTTACAGGTAAGTTACAAATTGTTTACAGCGATTGGATTCAATGGGTTAACTACTTATTGAATTCCGAAATGATCAAACTCCAGATGGCCTTGGTGCCGTCCGCTGCGGTAACTTCGTAGTTCATGTCGCCTTTGCTGAAATCGGCTATTTCACCGAGGGCGGGGGCACTATTTGAAGGGGCCAATGTAGCCGCAGTGGATATGTCGGCATAACCGACAATGGACGATAGGCTTACTTGCGAACGGATTTCCTCTGGGAAATCGCCATTGGCAGGGGGAACCGATATAATACAGGCGATTTTTTGATTGACGGTGTCTATGGTCGCTTCCGTATCAAGTTGAACCACTTGGAGGCGATTGTAGTCTTGGGTGTCATCGATCCATCTATATTCAAATCTGAAATTGGTGATTTCGGCTTCGCTGAATGCAGGTAGCTCCTCTAGATCGGATTTCAGGCAAGAGGTCATTGTAAGACCTACAAACAGGAACATCAAGTATTGTATATGTTTTTTCATCGTATGTGATTTTGTATTGTGCGTTAATTTACCAACCTGGGTTCTGGTCTAGTTTTTCGTTGAGTACCCGTTCGTTTTCCGGTACGGGAAATAGATAGCGTCTTGTGGAAAAACGTTTCTTTTGGTTACCAGGTTTGAGGACAACGGGCTTGCTTTCAAAGCTTTTTCCATCTGCGGAAATTTCAAAGAAGGTATATTCTTTGTCGTTCAGTTCAGGGATAACACCGCCGCCTGCTTCTTTACCCCATCGCAGTAGGGACCAGTAGCGGTCGTTTTCAAAAAATAATTCTACGCGACGCTCTATTTTATACCAATCCCAAACTTGATCTAGGGTCATACCCGCCATAAGTTCGGGGAGTTTACCGTGTTGTGCCCGTGTTTTGTTGATGTACTGCACGGCCGTTTCGGCATCGTTCATACGGAGCATGACTTCGGCATAGTTCAAATAGGCGCGGCCCAATCTGGTGATGACCTGATGGTAATTGGTGAAGTTTACGGCCTTGTACCCTTCAATGTCGTAGATGCCCTTTCTTATAAAATAGCCCGATATGGTAGAAGCCTCGGTTCCCTTTGTACTTTGGGCGTAATGCATGTTGCCCCCTATTCTTGTCGTTACGGTATTCGTGAAGAGTTGAGAAGAGTCTTGTACGATGGAAGCGAAGAAGCGGGCATCGCGATGCTCGTTATAGATGGCGTCGGAAAGAAAACCGCCGCTCGTTTCAAAATCTTGGTAATACGAGGTTTCATTCCACCTTTTGGCCACGCCGTCGGTATCCGTAACCAAGTAATCATCGACGAGGTCTGTTGAGGGCATTGCCGTTGTCCAACCTAGGAACGATTCGTTGAGCTTGGGGGTACCTTCGGTTTTGGCCACCTCCATATTGGGTACAATACGTTGCATTGGGGTCAGCACACAAAGGGTGGCATCTATATTGGTGTATAGCCCTAATATGATTTCCGAAGAGCTCAAGGCACGATCGTAATCGTTGAATAGTTCACCGTAATTGGGGTCTAGGGCATAGCCTAGGGCAAATAGGTCTTCACTGGCTTTCTTTGAGATGTTGTAATAGTCTTGTTTTCCGCTTTCTATATATGCGGCACCGTGCAAGGCAATTTCGGCCAACATGGCGTAGGCCGCCCCTTTGGTAAGTTCGCCGACCTCTGCATTATTGGCAACAGGTAGGTCAAGGGCCGCTTCCTGCAAATCTTTGATGATGAAATCATAGGTCTCTCTAATCGTTTCGGTTCGAGGAAGCTTTAAATCGTCTTGAGGGGTAAGCACTCTATCGACAATGACGTATTTGCCGAACAAACGCGCTTTTGAATAATAGATCAATGCCCGTAACATCTTGCCCTGTGCAATCAATTTGGGCTTGATGTTCTCAGGAATGCCTTCTGAGGCAGCGACTTTTTCAATGATCAAGTTACAGTCCCTGATAACTTCAAAGGAATTTTTCTTGATAGGGGCTTTAAGTCCTAGTGGGGCCTTGCCATAGAAGTAATAAGAATTGTTCTTGGCCCAACCCGCATCATAAAACTGGTCAATAAGGTCTAGGGCCACTTTGTTGGCATTTACCAAGACCGTGTTATCGGTAAAGTCATCGTTACCGGCACCACCGCCTTTTGGGTCTGGGTCTTCGGGGTTGACCAATAATTCAGGTAAGACCGAATTATAGGTGTTGAAGATAAAACCTTGGGCAAGATTGGCATCGCTCCATACATCTTGTTCGGTGTATTTATCTAGGGGTTTGGTATCTAATAGGTCGTCGCTACATGAGAAACTCATGAGGGCGATCGAAATGGAAAATAAGCTTATATATATGTTCTTCATTGCTAACTTTTTTTGAATTAAAATCCAAGGTTTACACCAAATGAATAGGTGCGTTGAACAGGGTAGCCGTAGCTGTTGATCCCATTGTTGTCGGCCTGTACTTGTTCGGGATCAAAAAAGTCTTTCACGGGGGAAATGGTGAACAAGTTGGTGCCACTTGCAAATATTTTGCAGGAAGAAATCCAGTTGTTTTCGGCCAAAATCGATTTTTTAAGATCGTAGCCCAGTTGAATGTTCTTCAACCTGAAGTATTTGGCGTTCTTTAAGAAGTAATCCGAAGGATTGCTAACAATATCGTTATTGCCTCCATTTACGGCTACAGAGGTAACCGGTCTTGGATATGTGGCATCGGGATTTGTTGGGGACCAGTAGTCCAATTGATACACATAGGTGAGGCGTTTGGCTTCCGCGGCAATAAAACGGTCAAAACCAATATATCGGTTTCCGGCACCTTGAAAGAGGCCGTTCATGAACCATCCTTTGTAACTCATGTTAAAATCGATACCGTAGGTCAGGTGGGGTTGGGAAGGAAGGCCTACCAAACGTTTGTCTTGCTCGTCTATTTTTCCATCTCCGTTAGAGTCGACATAGCGGATATCACCGCCTTGTGTTTCGGTAGAACTTAGTAGACGGGGCGTATTCAAGATATCTTCGTCATTTTGGTACAATCCGTCGGTGACAAAAATCTTCCCACCTTGCCAGTAATCGGTCCTATGGGTTTCCCTTGTGTATGGGTTTTTGAGGGTTGCCTCGTCTTCGGTGTCTAATTGTTCCCATAATTGATTGAAATAAGAGACGTTTCCGCCCAATCCGAATTTGAACTCGTTGATATGGCTCTTGTAGCGAAGCGAAACTTCGTATCCCGCCCTGCGCTGTTTTGATCCGGAACGGATTTGTGGCAAGGGTTTGCCTAAAGCTTGGGAATATACATTTTGCGGACTCACCAAAAATCCGGAGGTGAGATAGTAGAAATATTCCAAGGTACCGCTGAACTTATCGCCAAAGGTAGAGAAGTCCAATCCGTAGTTGAACGATTCCCTATTGTACCAAGTGAGCTCGTCGGGGTTGACCAAGTTGCCTTCCGAATAGCCGTTCACCAAGGAATTGCCAATAGTATAAACGCCCGATTCAAGGTTGTAGACTGGAATATAGCCGAATCGGTTTACTCCTTCGGAAACCCCGGTTTTACCATAAGAGCTTCGTAGTTTTAAGGAGTTGACGATGTTGTCTTCCTTTAGCTTTTGCATAAAATTCTCCTCGGCAATATTCCAGGCGAATGACATGGCCGGAAAGAAACCCCATCTTTTTTTAGGGGCAAAGTTGTCGTTGCCATCGTATCGGCCACTTAGCTCAATAATGTATTTGTAATCAAAGTCGTATTTCAAGCGGAAAACATAACCCGCATTGGCGGCTTCACGTTCGCTGCCATCATTGTCTTTTCCTACGGCCGGGCCGGCAAAAAGTTGATCGACCGCACCCGATAGGTAGTTTCTTCTCGAGGCTGCTAAATTGGCATAGTTGCTGGTGGTCTGATTGTAAACAAAGGTAGCGTCAAGACCATGCATGCCGAAGGTTCTGGAGTACGAAGCACTAGATTCAAAATACAATCTGTTGCTGTAGTAAGAACTTAAGCTTAGTGCCGGGGGTGTTTGTGCCATGAGCGAACCGTCTTGCATATAGAGGGGCACGTTGTATTCCCACAATTTCCCCCAACCGTCACCATCGCGGTAATTGGCCATCATGCCTAGTTTTAGGCCTTCTACGTTCGGAACTTGCCATTTTAGGTCTAATTGGGCATTGATAAACTTATCCCTTGTTTTGTTGTAACCGGCGTCTTTGTCGGTTAGGGCGAGCGGGTTGTCGCCGTTGCCGCCTCCTGCCAAGGTGCCGTCTAGGTTATACCCCCTGTAAAGTGGGTCGGTATTTTGGTTTACGGCACGCCATACGCCGTACATTCCTGATGATGGTTCTTGGTAGTTTTCAATACTCGAGTTGAGGTTGATACCTACGTCAAGACCTATTTTTTCAAATTTGGTGGTAACGTTACTCCTAACATTGAACCGGTCATAATTCACTACGTCTGCCTTTAATAGGCTGCCTTCGTCAATATATCCGAGGGAAACGAAATAGTTGGTCTTTTTATCACCGCCCGACAGCGAAAGGTTATGGCGTTGTTCGGGGGCAAATTCCTTTAAGGTCAGGTCTGGCCAGTTATTATCGGGATAGGTATCGAGGTCGGCATGCGTCCTGATGGTCTCCAATTGGTCTGGGGAGTAGGGAACCGGTATACCTTCATAAGCACTGGCCGCATTCTGAACTTGGGCGAATTCATAAGAATTCATCATTTCAGGAAGGATGGTAGGCTGACTCATTTGGTAGTTGTACGAATAGTTGACATTGATTTTTCCATCCTTTCCGCGTTTGGTGGTGACTAAGACAATACCGTTTCCTGCCCTTGAGCCGTATACGGCCGTAGCGGCCGCATCTTTAAGGAAGCTTATGCTTTCAATATCGTTGGAATTGATGGTGTTAAAATCTTGCTGTTCCGTAATGACCCCGTCAATAACGTATAAAGGAGCGCCACCGCCACGAATGGAAATAGCCGGCGAACTACCGGGAGCACCGCCACTGTTTTCGACGATCAGACCTGAAACTTGCCCTTGAAGCGCTTCGCCCACGTTGTTAAAGGGAGTCTGTTCCAATTTTTCGGGTGCTAGGGTCGTTACGGCCCCTACCATTTTTCGTTTGGTAGAGGTTCCGTAACCGATGACTACCACCTCGTCTAACTTGGCGGAGTCGGTATCTAGGGAAATGTCTATAGTTGTTTTTCCATCGATAGCTACTTCTTGTGTGCTATAACCGATATAGCTAAAGATCAAAATATTGGAACCTTCGGGTACTTCAATGGAATAATTTCCGTCAAAATCGGTGACGATACCCACTGTAGTGCCCTTTACGAGTACGTTTGCACCGGGTAGGGGCATGCCGTCTTCCGTGCTAATTACCGTTCCGTTCACTGTGGTTTGTGCATATGCGGCACCGCATATGAGCATGTTGAGAATGCATAGTGGAAAGAGCCACCGCCTGAAAAGTTTAGGTTTGTCTTTTTTCATGGTTTGAGTTAAGTTATTAGATACTTGTGTGTGAGTTTCGAATGAAAAAAAGTGTTCTATGGGCTTTTTCGACATTCGCGGAATCAAAGGTATTTTTCAGGATAGTAAAGGTGTAGCTGTAGGTAAATTTTATGTATTTATAGATCAATACGCCTAGCCTGTAACACTTTGTTACTGATGTGAGGAGCATGTAGTTGGTAGGGAAAAAGGGGGCCGAGCGAAGTGGTTTGATGGTTTTTTCCCAATAGAAAAATAAATGGGCGTCGTGCTTTTTTTGTTCGGGAAATCAGGACGAAGGGGCTGACTTCTTTAGGGCATAAAAACCTATTCGTATGCCGAGGATATTCGGGGTCTGGAAGGGGGTATGCTTATTTTGAGCCTTTGTACTTGCCCGGTGAAACACCGTACATTTCTTTAAAGAGCTTGCTAAAGTGGGTTCGGCTTTTAAAACCGGTCATGGTATAGACCTCGTTTACCGATAGTTCGGGTTGGTGCGCCAATAGTTCGGCGGCCTTCTTTAAACGGTACATTTTTAGCAGTTCAAAGGGGGTTTTGTCCGTTAGGGCCTTTACTTTTTGGTAGAAATGGGTGCGGTTAAGATAGAGTTGACGCGCAAATTGGTCCATATCCAAGTTTTGGTTGTCTAGATTTTCGGCCATAAGGTGGTACAGTTTTTCCAGAAAGGCATTATCGTTTCTATTGTTGGCGTTGTTGTCCTTGGTCAGGGCTATGCCGATTTCAAAACGCTCCCTTAGGCGCTTTCTGTTTTCGAGCAAGGCCTCGGTTCGAGCGACTAATTGACGGGCGTCAAAGGGCTTTTTGATATAGGCGTCGGCACCATCCTTTATACCTTGGATCTGGTTTTCTATATCGGCCAAGGCCGTTAGTAAGATGACTGGAATATGGCTTGTTTTTATGTCGGCCTTTATGCGCTTACATAGCTCTAGGCCGTTCATTATGGGCATTTGAATATCGCTAATGACCAAGTCGGGCCATTGGTCTTCCATGGCATCTAGGCACTCCCGGCCGTTAGTAAAGGTTTTTACCTTAAAGAACTTAAACAGTACCTTGCTAACATAGAGCCGCATGTCTAGATCATCTTCTACATAAAAGATAAGGCTCTCGGAATAATCGCCGCTGGCCTTGATTTTTGAAATTTCGGTCTTTTCAATCGTGGTTTCGGCCTTTGAAAACTCTTTTTCGGCGGTTATAATGGCCTTTTCTTTTGTGGCTTGGTCGTCTGCCGATTCTTTCTTGACCACGGGCAAGCGCACACTGATTGTAGTACCTACTCCTATTTCACTTGCAGCTTCTAAGTAGCCATAGTGCATTTCGACCATCTTTTTTGAAAAGGCGAGGCCTATTCCCGAACCTGTGGAATGGACGTTTTCCCTTTTTCGAGACTGGTAGAACCTTTCGAAAATATGCGGTAGGTCGTCGTCATCGATGCCCCTTCCCGTATCCGTTACCGAAACCATTAGGTCTTTGTCGTCACTTTCATAGGTAATGGTAATGACATCGTTTTTACCGGTGTATTTGAACGCATTGCTCAATAGGTTGTTGAAGACTTTCTCTAGCTTGTCGCGATCCGCCGATACCACAATATTTTTGTTCTTGGCAATGATCTCCAGCTTTTTATCACTGTTGTAGGCCAAGAAGTGAAAGTCGGGTACAAGCTTGTCTAAAAACTCATCAAAGTAGAACCTTGAGTAGTCCATCTCCATCAAATTGGCATCGACCCGTTCAAAATCATGGATCTGGTCGATGAGCTGGCTTATTTTTTTGGACTGACGCGCGACAATATGGAGTTTTTCTTGGGAATCAGGATTGTCTCTATAGCGTTCTGACAGTTGCTTTATGGGGCTTGCGATGAGGTTGAGGGGTGTCTTTAGTTCATGCGATATGTTGGCAAAGAAGCGTAATTTTGCGGCATTGACTTCCTTTACCTTGTCTTTTTCAATTTGTTCCAGTTGAATGTTATAGCGTAACGATTGTACCTTTATGATATAGAACAGTACGGTTCCCAAGATAAGAAGCACTAACAAGGCATATAGTAAATAGGCCCAAGGTGTTTTCCAAAACGGAGGGGAGATGACAAAGTGCAAGGTCTTGGGTGGGGTCCATTCACCAATAGAGTTCGATGCGGCCACTTCTAGGCTATATTCCCCAGGTTGAAGACGGTTATAGTTTATCAGGCGTTGATCGGAAGTGGTCTCGAACCAGTTTTGGTCTACGGGGAGTAAACGGTATTTTAAAAAGTGGTTTTTCGGTGATGCAAAATGCAGGGATAGGGCTTCTACACTAAATACGTTCTCATTGTATTTTAGATTAAGGGTCTGCCCGTTATGTAAGCGTTCGTTCAGTAAGACCCTACCGGCTACCGTGTCGTTCGGACGTATGGTTTGGTTAAAAATCTTGAAATCGCCAAATCGCAATATGGGCAGTACCTCTGAATCGGTTATCGATTTCGGGCTGAAAAAAGAGAAACCTTCAAGGCCCGCCAAAATGAGGGAACCGTTCTTAAGATGGGCTGAAGCGTACCAGAAATCTTCAAAAGGTAGGCCGTCTTGTTTTCCGAATTTCCTGAATTTTTTCTCTTTTGGGTAGAATTTGTTCAGTCCGATATTCGTGGCGACCCATAGGTTGCCTAGCTCGTCTATATTGATACTTTTGACCACATTGTTCGATAGTCCGTCCTTCTCTGAAAAAGAAACGAAGCTAGGGACGCTTTCACTGTATTTCACCTTACAGATACCCGAACCTTCGGTACCTATCCATAAGTCGCCTTCAGGACTTCGGGTTATGGCCGAAACAAAATTGTTCGGAAGTCCGTTTTTCTCTTTATTGGCCCTGAAATGGGTGATTTTGGCCTTTGATAAGCTGGGGGTGTTTTTTGTGTCTACCCTAAATAGACCGTCTTCCGCCGTTCCCACCCATATGAATTGGTGTAGGGGGTCGGCATAAACATAGCGGGCCAAGGTTATTTTAGAGTTTTCGAAATAGGGGTTGTCATTTAAGGCTTCGATCCGAAGGACTTTTCCTTCTTCGCCGACCGTTACCTTGAACACACCCTGTTTGCAACCTAACCATAGGTTCCCGTTCTGGTCTTCCGTTATTTTATAGGGGTCTACTTGTGAAAACTCGGGATAGGTGCTTATATCTATGCGTTGGGGTTCGGTCTCTCCCGGTTTTAAAAGAAAGTAACCCTCTTGGGCCACTTTTAGCCAAGTTCTTTTTTGGGCATCGACATATACCGATGAGATTCGGGAACCGTATTGCTGGTCAAAAGAAAAGGGTAGGGGGTCGAATTCTTGTTGCTCCGTATTGAACAGGGCGAGTCCTCCTCTATTTTTCGTCAAATACACCCGATGGTCGTCTAAAGGTGAAATATTGATCAGGTGTCTGTCACTTACACCAAATTCGAAGGGGCTACTTCCTTTAAATTCTTTAAAAGGGTTTTTCTTTAAATCAAACCTGTAAAGCCCTTTGTCAAAGGATCCTACCCAAAAACCATGGTCTTTGGTACTCTCGAAACAACTCATTCGAAGTTGTTTGTTCTCAAAACTAAAGGGGGTGTACTGGGTCTGGGAACCGTGTCGTAATGCGTTGATGTCGTCTATACGCATGGCCCCACTGTTCAGGGTGCCCAACCACAGGTGGTTTTCACGGTCAAAGGCCGAGCTGTTAAAATTGTGTTCCGGTAAAATTCCATCTTGTACCAAGGTATAATCATAGCCCTCTCCCTTTACTCTATAAGAAAATATAAGAACGCCCGATTTAAGGGTGACCAAAAAGGTAGAAGGGTCAATGCGTAAAAGTGATTGGCAATAGCGGATTTCTTCTGGTAAAACCCTTGAGAATTGATGATTTTTCAGGTCGAGTGAAAGTAGGCCGACCGAAGTGGCATATAGATAGGTACTGTCATCTATTAGGGTAGAGCCGTAAAATTCGGCGGCTCCGTTTCTGTAAAAAGCCGTAGGTGAATATTCGTCTTTGAAGGTGTAGTCGTCGCTAAAAATCAATACGCCGTACTTTTCGGTAGCGCATAGAATGATTCCTAAATTTTCATTAACGACAATATCTCTGACAACCGGGCCTTTAACGGCTTTCTTGACGAGCTGGTTCGAATAGACATTGGTGAACCTTTGTGTGGTGTAGTCGTATACGGATATGCCTTCGTCGGTACCGATCCAAATATTGCCTTTGCTGTCTTCCTGTAGCGAACGAATGCGGTTGCTTACAAAAAGATCATGGTCTACCGTGTTTTTAAAAGTCTTGAATTCATATCCATCAAATAGGTTCAGACCTTCATAGGTGCCGACCCATATAAAGCCTCGAGAGTCTTCTAGGATAGAGGTGACCCCGTTGTGCGCCAGTCCGTTTGAAATAGTATAGTTTTGGGAATACCGAGGTTGGCTCTCTTGTGCTAGGGCACATAGAAAGAAAAGTAGGCAGATGAATGTGGAGTAAATGTTTTTGGACATACCGCCAGAAACCAGGTGGTTGATTTAGAAACTAAATTTCAAGATACTAAAAATACAATAGTTCAAGCTTAGTAACGAAGTTAAATGAGCTTTATTTTTTGCAGTGGTTACTTCACGAAAGAACTTTTTTATAGGATGGGTTTTCCTATTTTTTTAATTTTTCATCCAGAACCTTTTCCATATAACCGATACGGTCAAGGGCCTTTTGGGTAAAGTTATAAAGGCTAAGGCCGCGGTCTAAATTCTGGTTTTCATAAGCCACTTTATAGTAGATGTTGTTGTTGAGGAAATCGGTCAAAGCCCGTATGCCGTGTAAAAAAGGCATAAGTACGGCTCCCCAAGGAAGCAGTTCGATCTCTTTTTGGGTCAAGAAAGCACCGTTCTCGGCCAAGCCGTCAACAAAAGCTTCGAACAAGGTCTCGTCAAAAACAATTTTACCGTGGTCTTGTTCGTCTTCGGCCGCCGTATTGGCTATAGTGCGTATGGCATCACCGAAATCAAAAAGAAAATAGCCTTTCATAAGGGTGTCCAAGTCGATCAAGCAAAGGGCCTTTTCGGTTACTTTTGAGAACAGGATGTTGTTGAGCTTGGTGTCGTTATGGCAGACCCTAAGGGGTAGTTGGCTTAGGTCGAGGGCCATCAGGATTTCTAAGACCTTATACGTAAAATCGACGGCTTTTTCCGCGGTCTTCAGCTTTTCGGGGTTGGCACTTGCGATGGCGGATTCAAATTGGGCTTTGCGCAAGCTGATATCATGAAATCGAGGTATGGTGTCGATATAATCGTCAAGATGGGCTTGTTGAAGCAGTGAATTGAACTTTCCGATTATCTTTCCCGCTTCATAGGCTATATTTGGGTTTTCGGTAGTGTTAAACGCCGTACTTCCGTCAATATAAGTCATCACCCGCCAATAATCTCCGGTCTCGGTGCGGTGGTAACTATTGTCCTTATTCGATTTGACCAAGGTAATTTTAGTGTAATCGGTATCGTGCAAATAACGAAAGGCGTGATGGATGTTGTTCATTAGGCCGTCCACATCGGTAAAGACAAGATGGTTTACCCGTTGTAATATGTATAAGGGTGTGGAAGCGTCAAAAACCAAAAAAGTATCATTGATCAAACCGTCGGTCAACGGTTTGATCAAATAATTCTTTTTGGGCACCGAAAAATGCCCTAATAGGGTGTTAAGCTTTTCCTGGGAATAGCTGTCCATTATTGTTTTGGCCAAAGTGGGGAAGGATACTTGCCGGCATCGGTTTTTTCTTGGAGGTTTGCCACGGCCTTTTCACGGTCGCTGGCATAGGTGACTCCAAACCAGTCACCACCGGACGGTACAACTTTTACCTTTATTTCGCCGGCCTGCAACATTTCTTGAACGGTCTTTGGAATATAAAGCTCACTTGTTGTGGCCAGGTTTTCATCGGCAAGAAAATTTCTGAACTCGCTTTCTATTTTTTCGAAAATCGATGGCTGACATACCCAAAAGTTCATGCTCACCTGCTCGTCTCCCGTGTATTCGTTCCCAGAATCAAGGTCTAATACTTTGCCGTCCTTGGGTTCAAGTTTTAGGCGTTCGTCAACAGAGACCAAATCGTCTCCGTTTACTTGGCAAACCCCTCTTGAAACGGAACCGTGTTCCGACAAGGTATCCTTTAAGGTGTATCCTACAAGGGCAAACGTATTATCGTTATTGTGCTCACGTGCAAAATTTGCAGCATTGGCGTAGGCTGATTGTCCATAGAAATCATCGGCATTCAAAACGGCAAAAGGTCCGTTGATTACGTTTCTGGCGGTCCAAACGGCATGGGCGGTACCCCAAGGTTTTTTACGCTCACCCGAAAAAGAACATCCTTCCGGTAAATCGGTAATTTCCTGTGCCAAGACATCTAGCTTGATGTTGGCGGGAATTCTTGGTCTTAAGTGGTCTTCTGCCAAAGAAACATTTTCCTTCTTAGTAATAAGTACTATATGGTCAAAACCGTTTTTAAGGGCATCGTAAATGCCGAACTCCATTAAGAATTCCCCGTTAGGGCCTAAATCGTCAAATTGTTTTAGTTTTCCGTATCGACTACCGCTACCAGCGGCCATTAATAATAAGGTCATGTTTTTCTTTTTTTAGAGAGCCGCTAAAATAAGGTTTTCACATGAAAACTTGTAGGTCATTTCTATTTACATAACAATTTTTTGACATCTTGTGGGTTGCCGAGCTCTGGTGGTTCTATCGATCGAGGAGTGCTTGCCTTTGATGTTATATTTGAAAGGAGGGGCGATACAGGACGCTTTGGCGTTATGGAAATTAAGCCTATTTTTTACGGGAAAGTCGTTTTTGGGCTTCCTCGAGAATTTCCATGACCCGCGTTTTTAGGCTTTCGGGCTCGAGAATTTCGGCATAATCGGCAAACATCAGATACCAACGGGGGAAACCGTGCTGCAGATCGGAAGTCATAAAGGTCATTACGACCTTGTCGGCCTTCCTTTCTTGGGAAACGAAACCATATTGTTTGCTTCCAACGGAAATATAACGGGCGATATCTTTATCTATGGAAATTACGATTTTGGTCTTTTCTTTTTCCGGATTTGTGTTCAGGTGCTCGTCGAGCGAGCCGTGTTCTAAGGTAAAGACTTGTTCGGTCCTTTGGATCTTGAGCATCCTGTCGGTTCTGAACTGTCGGTAATCAGACCTAAAATGACAATAGCCGAGCACATACCAAAAATTGTTTTCATGAAAAAGTCCTACCGGTTCAATAAACCGTTCCGTAGGATGTTCGGCATTGAGCGAGTGGTACTTTAAAAAAACCTTTCTTTTTTCGGCTATACTTTCAAATAGGATTTCTAAGGCGTTCGGAATGTTTTCGTCAAAAGGTTTTTGTGAGGGGCCTATCAATACTTGCGACTCTAAGGTGCTGATCCAATCTTTTTCCTTTCCCCTCAAAACCGATTTTACCTTGTACATGGCCGACCGATGGTGCGAGCCTAAGGAGGAGTCGGTAAACTTTTGCATTAATTTTTCGGCCGCGACGAAGCTACTGGCCTCTTCACGGGTGAACATGACAGGAGGGAGGCGGTATCCTTCCATGATGGAATAACCTACACCGGCCTCACTTGAAATGGGCACCCCCGAAGCTTCTAGGGAACGGATGTCCCTATAAATGGTTCGTAAGCTGACATTGAAACGCTCGGCCAATTCTTGGGCCTTTACAATACGTTTCGATTGCAGTTGGATCAGTATGGCTACGATGCGGTCAAATCGGTTAATGGTATCCCATCCCATGAGTTTACGGTATAAATTCCAAAGATAATGTTTCAGGTGATGGCCTGAGTGGTTTCGGAATTTCATTCTGTACTATTTGCGGATTCATAGGAGCTAATGTTCCACAAAGAAAGGAAGGGGAGGTGACAAGGGTGTGTCAGTAGGGAATTTAGGCCCTTAAGGAAGAGTCCCTGACGACGAGGGTAGTTTTTATTTCAACGGTTTTGGTGACGATGTTGTTGGAAGGGCTGTCAATTTCGTCGATAAGGTATTTTACCGCCGTACGGCCAATTTTATCCCCAGGCTGATCGACTGTTGTGAGTTCGGGTTGAATGATCTTTGAACTGGCCGAGTTGCTAAAGCCTACTACGGCTATTTCCTCGGGTATTTTTATTTTAAACTTGTTTAGGGCCTTTATGGCGCCTATGGCCGCATCATCGGTAATGGCAAAGATGGCATCGGGACGTTTTTTCATGCTCAGGAGAATGTTGGTCAGTCGTCTACCATGTATAAGGGAGATGTCTTCGGTGCTCAATATGATCTTTTCGCGAATGCGTATCCCATGGTGTTCCAAGGCACGGAGGTAGCCGGCGTAGCGTTTTTCGGAGTTGTATGAATTTTCGGTTTCCTTAATGATGGCAATGCGCTCTTTTCCCAATTCAATAAGGTGCTCCACGGCATTGAAGGCGGCTTCTTCCTCGTTGATGACCACTTGGGTGCAAGGGATTTTTTGAGACACTTTGTCGAATAGGACAATAGGTGCCCGGCTCAAGGTGCGAAGCACATCGTCTACTTTACTGGTTTTTCGGGCAAGCGACATCAAAATGCCATCTACACCGAATTGGGTCATGGTATTGAGCATTTCGGTCTGTTTGGCCTCGCTATTGTTCGATTCTGAAATAATGACACGGTAGCCCTGTATTTCGGCTTCCTCTAAAATCCCCTTTAGTATTGTAGAGGTAAAGTAATGCGAAATGTTGGGGACGATCACCCCGATGATATTCGTTTTTTGGGAACGAAAACTTCTGGCGAAGAGATTGGGCGAATAGTTCATTTGCCGGGCCAGTTTCTTTACGTTTTCCTTGGTTTTTTCATTGATGTCGGGGTGGTCGTTAAGGGCTCTGGAAACTGTTGAGATCGATAGGTTCAGGGCCAAGGCCAATTCCTTTAAGGTGGTATTGTGTCTTTTGCTCATAAAGTAAATTGGTATTGATTGTCAGTTCGGTACGCTTGTAGTTGTGATAAAATTAAGAATTGCAAACGTTACCGCAAACGTTTGCGTGTCATATTTGTAATTTTTTCGTCGAAATAGTATGATATTCAGATAGTTTTGACTCTGTATTGATAAATTAATAACAACTCAAGTTAAAACAACTTAAAAAACTACGATTATGAAAAAATTAGTTTTTGCGGTAATCGGTTTATTTTTGGGAACTGGTGCTTTTGCCCAGACAGAAATTTCCGGTGCCATTACGGACAGTGCTGGGGAACCCATCCCAGGAGCGAATATTATTATAGTTGGGAGTACCTCGGGTACGACATCTGACTTTGATGGCAACTATACCTTTTCAACCGACCTTGAAGGAAACCATGTACTTCGTATTTCCTATCTAGGTTTTACCACTATAGATAAGCCGGTAGAGCTCAACAATACCGCTTTGACCATAGATGTTGTACTTCAAGAAGGAGGGCAACAATTAGACGAGGTGGTCTTGACCGCTTCCAGTACGTTTAGGTCGCAGAAGCAGGCGCCCTTATCGATCAGTTCGGTAAAAATGAAGGAAATTACCAAACTATCGGCCAACAGCCAAGCGGATATTCTTCGTAGTGTTCCTGGTATTACCGCTGAAGGTGGTGGTGGAGAAACCGCAACAAACGTATTTGTTAGGGGGCTTCCTTCAGGTGGGCAGTATGTGTTCAACCCGTTACAATACGACGGTATGCCTTTAATGAGCACTTTTGGTCTAAACTCTTCGGCCCATGATGTATATGCCAGGCCCGATATTGGTTTTAAAGGGGTAGAGTTTGTACGTGGTGGTTCTGCAATTTTATATGGTGCAGGTTCTGTGGCCGGTATCATTAACTATACGAGCAAAACAGGGGACACCAACCCGGGTAACATCGTTAACTTGGAAGTTGCCAATATGGGACGGTTAAAGACCGACTTCTACAGTGGTGGCCAATTGGGTGGTGAAGATTCTAATACCTACTATGCTTTTACAGGTTTTGTAAGGCATGATCGTGGCCCCATAGATACGGGTCTGCCTACAAAAGGGGTGCAGTTCAGGGCTAATATCAAAAAGAAATTTGACAAAGGTACGTTTACCGTACATGGTCAATTCATAAATGATAAGGCCCAGTTCTACCTTCCGATACCTTTAAAAGGGGGAAGTAGGGAGCGTATAAACGGAAATGACGGTGAGCCCGTAGAGCAATTGTTGACCGGTGAATTGGCCAATACTTCCTTCCTTACACCAGGTGGAACTTACAACAGTCCCATTGCCGATGGTGTTTCTACCACTGGCGGCTATCTTTTGGCCGATTTTGACTATAGATTGGCCGATGACCTAAGGTTTAAATCCAAAGTAAAATATGCCAACTACAAGCACAATTTTGCCCTCTATGTGGGAGGTGATGGAAACAACGGAAACCCTATTACCCTAGATAATTACGTAGAGAGCATCGCTCCAGGAAATCAAGGATATACGGCGAACTACCAAAGTGGAAACCCCAACCAACAAATAAACGGTTCCGACTTGGTTGTCGACAACCTGCATGTTGACCGTTTAAGGCCTATGACCGATTACTCGGGAGAGGCTTCTTTGACCAAAACGATAGAGACCATGAATGGTGGAAGTCACAACGTAACCCTAGGTACTTTTATCGCCCGTACCGAGGCGGAAGACGTCAATTACCAATACCGCGTGCTTTCCGAATTCAATAACGCTCCAAGGTTGGTGAACTTGAGCTATGCCGATGCAGGGGGTAACAATGTTATTTATTCCGAAGGCGGATTGTACAATCGTATCGGTCAAACCGCAAACAACTACCTGTCTCAAAACAGGTTGGCCTTTTATCTGACCGATGAGATGATTTTTGACCGATGGCGTTTTGATGTTGGTTTTAGATATGAGCATACCGATGGTGAAAACAGTAAAGGGGGCATTATGAGCGCAACGGTTTATGACAATCCTGAATTGACTACTGCATTAAGTGATGTTCAAACGGCAGATGGTAGTTTTATTCGGTCATCGATACAAGCTTCGGGATGGGCCGTTTCTTTTGCCGGTCTTTACGAATTGACCGATGCAACAAACCTGTACGCCAACTTCTCTAAAGGCTATTTCTTTCCGCAAATAAGGGGGTTTGCCCCGGTAGCGGGTATTTCCGAAAACGCATATGATCCTGAAAACATTATTCAGTTCGAGGCGGGGGCCAAATTTGGTACGCCTAAATTCTCTGGGTCGGTTGCCGCTTACTATGTAGCTTTAAAAGACAGAATTAAAATACAACAAGCCATTGTTGGTGGCCAGTTGATAGATGAGACGCGTTCTGAGCAAGATACAAGAACTATAGGTTTAGAGGCTACGGGCGATTATGAAGTGGCCAGTAATTTCAACCTTCGCGGTACAGTAACTTAT
Source organism: Zobellia uliginosa (assembly GCF_900156625.1). Taxonomy (GTDB): domain Bacteria; phylum Bacteroidota; class Bacteroidia; order Flavobacteriales; family Flavobacteriaceae; genus Zobellia; species Zobellia uliginosa. Next base: position 68,022 of record NZ_FTOB01000004.1, read on the forward strand.
CAAGGTCACGAAATCACGAAAAATACAGATTTTGATTTGGTGAACGGTACGTCTACCGAAGCCAATGTAGGGAACAAATTGGCAAGGCAACCTAACTTTTTAGGATCTTTGGGAGCGTATTACGACAACAATAAATTCGACGCCAACTTTGGTGTGAACTACACTGGCAGCAAATACGCTTCCGATATCAATGATATAGAATTAGATGCTATTCCGATCGGTAGATTGGGAGCCGGTTACACTTTTGGGAAGCCAGAAGAAAACCAAACCGTCCGTTTAGGTTTTTCCATCTTTAATCTTTTTGACAGTGATGGTATTACCGAAGGAAACCCAAGGGCAGGTGCCGCCGGGCAGAGCGAATCTGAGTTCTTTGTCGGTCGTCCTATTCTTCCGAGAAGGTTCTTCTTGACGGCTACCTTCAATTTCTAAGAGGTATTTAAAATTTAGTTTGAGTTTAGTTTGTTGAATCCAAAGACACATTGGTGGTGGATTTGCTGCCAATGTGTTTTTATTTTATGCATGTTATGAAAGAAAATTTAATCCATAGGGCAATTGACGTTTTAGACGCCAATTTTCAAGAAGGAGGGTTTACTATACCGAGTAAAGGACTTTATCCGTTTCAATGGAAATGGGATAGCGGTTTTATTGCCGTAGGCTTGGCCCATTACAATACGGATCACGCAAAAAAGGAAATAGAGACCTTGTTGAACGCGCAATGGGATAACGGCTTTATACCGCACATTGTTTTTCATACAGATGACGATTCTTATTTTCCAGGCCATGATTTCCACAGGTCGGACTTACACCCGCTTTCCTCAAAGCGGTATAAATCTACAGGAATGACCCAGCCACCGGTTACCGGCTTTGTGTTACAGGATATGTTGCGCATTGTAGACGATAAGGAAGATATGCTCGGTTTTATCAAAGGACAGATCGATAAGGTGTATGACAACCATGTGTATTTTTACGAAAACCGCGACCCGCAAAACGAAGGTCTGGTATACATCTATCACAATTGGGAGTCGGGCACCGATAACTCTCCGGTATGGGACGATATTTGGGATACCATGAACCCGCCAGAATATACCTTCGAGCGAAAGGATACCACCCATGTCGATGCCTCGGAAAGGCCTTCGAAAAGAGAGTATGATCACTATTTGTACATTATCGATATTGCAAAACAAAACAATTACGATGATGCCAAAATAGCCGAATTATCACCTTTCTTGGTGCAAGATCCGTTATTCAACGCCATGCTCATCAAGTCGAACCAAGCGCTGATAGAGCTTTATGAAATGATCGGGGGGAATGATGATAAAATTACATACTTGAAAAAGAATCAAGAAAGAAGCATTACCGCTTTCAACCAGAAACTATGGGATACTGAATTGGGGGCCTATGTTCATTATGACCTGCGAAACAATACGCCCATACGCCATGTGTCTTCTTCTTCGTTTTCGCCCTTGTTCGCGGCTATCCCTAGTAAAGAAAGGGCCGAGGTTTTGGTCAATACCATGATGGAGCGCTTCGGAGGTGATGATAAATACCTCTGTGCCTCTTTTGACCCGACAGATGACCGTTTCAATCCTAGAAAATATTGGAGGGGTCCCGTTTGGATCAATATGAACTGGATGTTGTATCGTGGCTTAAGACAGTATGGGTACACTGATATTGCCGAGCGTGTAAAAAATGATTCGATCGAGCTTGTAGAGCGCGATGGTTTTTTTGAATATTTCGATTGTAGAAAAGACACCGGTGATGAAACAAGAAAAGGCTATGGAGGCGATAACTTCTCATGGAGTGCGGCCTTGGTCATCGATCTTTTAAAAAATTAAATTAGGGGTTTTTTGAAGGTTTGGGAGTGCGGAATTAAAATGTGTGGGGAAATCTATTTTTTCCTTCTGTTGGGTGACGATTATGGGGCTTTTCGGCTCCCAAACTCCCTTTGAAAACGATGTAGAATGCCATTTTTGGGAGGTTAAACACTTATATTTGATGTAAGCCCCCCTGTTTTTAGTAGTGCAATAAAGGAGCGTAGATGACCAAGAAATGTTGAAAGGGACAGTTCCGTAGAACATTCAGCTAATTGGATGGGTAGGAGATAACATACCAAACCAAAAGTAAAATTACTCATGAATTATTTAGACTATATCATAATCGTTGTTTACCTAGTGGGCTTCTTGGGTCTTGGTTTTCTGTTTAAGGAAAACAGTTCAGGGGGTGACTATTTTCTAGGGGGAAGAAATACTTCTTGGTTGCCTTTGAGCCTTTCGGCCATGGCGACCCAGCTTTCGGCCATCAGTTTTATTTCGGCACCGGCATTTGTGGGCCTGAAAGATGGCGGGGGCATGCAATGGCTCACCTATGAACTGGGCGTGCCTTTGGCTATGGCATTTCTGTTGGTGGCCGTGTTGCCGACCCTCTATAAATCGGGTATTGTAAGTGTTTACGAATACCTCGAAAAACGCTTTGACGCTTCTTCGCGTTTGTTGATCAGTTTTGTATTCCAGATCAGTCGCTCCGTAGCGACCGGGGTAATGGTCTATACCATGGCCTTGATATTGCAGGCTACCATACAATTGGATTTTTGGATATCGGTGTTGATCATTGGGGTCATTACTATGGTCTACTCTTTTCAAGGAGGAATGAAAGCCGTTATTTGGGGAGATGTCATTCAAATGAGTATTCTGTTTTTGGGAATAATCATCTGCCTCTTCTACGGGTTCAGCGAGCTTGGGGGCATCGATAGCTTTTTGGCCAACGTAGATCAAGACCGCATTACGGCCATTGATTTTGATAAATGGGGGTTCAACAATGCCGATGGTAATGATGAATTCGGATTTTGGCCCATGGTTATCGGCGGTTTCTTTTTATACGCGTCGTATTACGGTACGGATCAGACCCAGTCGCAGCGTCTGTTGTCATCGAGCAGTATGTCCAATCTAAAGAAATTGATGATGGCCAACGGCCTGTTGCGTTTTCCATTTACCTTGACCTATTGTATTATGGGCTTGGTGTTAGGTACCTTGTTGATGCAAGATTTGGGGTTTCAAGACCAGATGGAAAGTGTATATCAAGCCAATATTTCTTCTTTGGAGGGAAAAAAGGCCGACCTCTTGGTACCCGTGTTCATCATTAAATATTTGCCCAACGGCGTAATCGGTATATTGATCGTGGCCATTATGTCGGCCGCGATGTCTACCCTCAGTTCTACGGTCAATTCGTTGTCTGCCGTTACCATGGAAGATTTTGTGAAGCGATTCAAGCCCGAAATGGGAGATAGGCAATATATGTCGTACTCACGATTACTTTCCATTTTCTGGGGATTGGTCTGTTTGTTCTTCGCTTTTTTTGCGGGAAATATCGAGGGTACCGTTATCGAGGTCATCAATAAGATCAGTTCGGTGTTTTATGGTCCTATCCTGGCCGCTTTTATTTTGGCGATCTTGACGAAACGAACCCACGCCCTTGGGGCCAACATCGGTATTGTTGCCGGGGTACTGTTCAATATTTACCTTTGGTTGTACGTGCCGCAAATATTTTGGTTCTGGTGGAATGCCCTCGGGTGTTTGGTCACCATTCTTGTGGCCCTTGCCGTTAGTTATACGGTCAAGAGAACGGTAAACGAAGGTCTAGAGGTGGTATACTATTCTGGGAAGAAAGAAGTGGCTATTTTGGTCGGTTACTTTGTGATCATTCTTTGTGCTTGTCTTTTGCTCCCCTCTGTATTCAATTAAAATCAGAATTATGAAAATTGTAATCGCTCCCGATAAATTCAAAGGTTCCCTCACCGGTTTTGAGTTTTGTGACGCTGTAGAGGAAGGCCTGCAGTACGTATTCGATGATGTCGAAATCGTAAAAATGCCTTTGGCCGATGGGGGAGACGGTACCATCGATGTGGTAAGGCATTATATACACGGTGAAAAAATAAGTATAACCGTAAACGACCCCTTGTTTAGGCCTATAAGCGCTTCCTACCTATATGCTTCGGAAAACCACATCGCCTATATTGAAATGGCGGAAGCATCCGGACTCAAACTATTGGCCGATGCGGATAGAAACTGTATGAACACTACCACTTTCGGTACGGGTGAGCTTATCGCCGATGCCCTTGAGCGTGGGGCCCAGGAAATTATTCTAGGGATAGGGGGAAGTGCCACCAACGATGGGGGTATGGGCATGGCAAATGCCTTGGGCTATCGTTTTAAGGATAGTTTTAGTAAAAAATTGGATCCGGTAGGAAGCAATTTGAGCAAGGTAAAAAGTATTGATGCCTCAAAGGTGCATCCTCTCTTGGCCAATGCAAAATTTAAAATCGCCTGTGATGTTTCCAATCCGTTTTATGGCGTGAACGGGGCGGCCAAGATCTATGCCCGACAAAAGGGGGCATCCGAAAAAGAAATAGAGTTGTTGGACAAAGGCTTGAAGAGTTTTGCCAAGGTCGTTTTTGATACCTACGACATAAGCCTACAGAAAATACAGGGCTCGGGTGCCGCAGGAGGAATTGGCGGAGGGGCTATCGTATTTCTAAGGGGCGAGCTCACTTCCGGTATCGATTTGGTCAAGGGTTTGGCCCGTTTTGATGAGGTAATCGCAAATGCCGATTGGGTGATTACCGGTGAAGGCCAGCTAGACGAACAGACCCTGTCGGGCAAGACCATAGATGGGGTGATTACTTCCGCGAAGAAGGCGAATGTTCCGGTGGCCGCGCTTTGTGGTTCGGTATCTATATCCATAGAACAACAAGAAGGGTTCGGGCTGGCCTATGTAAATTCCATCGTGAGGGGAATCTCTACCTTGCCCGAAGCCATGGCTTCCAGCTATACGAATCTGGTAAATGCCGGTTATAATTTCGCCAAGTTGATAAAATAAGGGTTGTATTCGTTTCAGAATCGGTTGTCGGCCTTCCTTGAAATCGGGGCTGTCAAAAAAATACTCCTTTCTATTTCGCTACTGACAAAGGGCTGTCACATGGCACTTTTACATTTGTTCCTATAAAACAATACGAACTTAAAAGTGCAACTTATGAACAGCGAAATTACACCCAAGGAAAAAGTAAACCAAGTTATCCTTCCCTCTGAGCTATTGGCGCATTGGCAAGGCCATAGGGTGCTTACCCGAAAGCTAATAGAGAAATTTCCCGATAAGGAATTTTTTGGGTATACCCTGGGCGGCATGCGAACCTTTGCCGAAATGGTCGAAGAACTACTAAGTATTGCCGGGCCGGGTACCAAAGAGATCGTAACGGGTAAAACGGCCTCCTTTGATGAAGCCTCGCCCAAGGGAAAGACAAAGGCCGAAATTTTGGAGTTGTGGGATAGGACCACGGAGGAAATCAATGAAAATTGGTCCCAAATTGAAGTGGGACGCTTCCATGATGAAATCAAAAGTTTTGGGCAATATGAAGGCACGGTTCAATCGGCCATACTGTATTTTATAGATAATGAAATACACCACCGGGGTCAAGGGTATGTCTATTTGCGAACCCTAGGTATAGAACCGCCCATGTTCTGGGATAGAAATTAACGGTAAAAAGCCTAAGCAATGACAGTATTGGTCTTTAAGACATCCGTTTCAAAGAATAAACAGGTAAAAAGGCTCAAACCTCTCTTGACCCAATTGGTCGAACCGAAGGGGCGATGGAATTTTGATCTGGAAGATTGTGATAATATCCTACGGGTCGAAACCCGTCAATGCCCATCTTCGGTAGTGCGGCTATTGCAAGGACAGGGCTATGTTTGCGAAGAACTTTAGCGGGCCAAATCGGCCCGCTATTTTCCCATACCTGACATATATCATATTTTAAACAGCTTAACAAAGTTAAGTTTGTATAAAACAAGATACGATTTATGTGCAGTCTAGTTCAAAAATACAATGTGGCAGGTCCGCGATACACCAGTTACCCTACTGTTCCTTATTGGAATATGGATACTTTTTCTAGCAAGAAGTGGCAATCGACCCTGATCCAAAGTTTTGAGGAAAGCAATGCGAAAGAAGGTATTAGCCTGTACATACACTTGCCCTTTTGTGAGAGTATGTGTACGTTTTGTGGTTGCCATAAACGCATAACCCAACGGCATGAGGTTGAGGAACTGTATATTCGTACCGTGTTGAAGGAGTGGAAGTTGTATTGCGACCTCTTTTCTCAGCGGCCCATAATCAAAGAACTTCATTTGGGGGGCGGTACCCCTACTTTCTTTACTCCACAGAACCTCAAGAACCTGATCAATGGCATATTTAGCATGGCCAAAAGGGCCGAAGACTACGAATTTAGTTTTGAGGGGCATCCAAACAACACCACCAAAGAACATTTACAGGCACTGTACGATGTAGGGTTTAGGCGGGTCAGTTTTGGGGTGCAAGATTACAATGTCAAAGTACAACAGGCCATCCATCGCATTCAGCCTTTTGCGAATGTAAAAAACGTAACGCAATGGGCCAGGCAGATCGGTTATACATCGATTGGCCATGATATTATTTTCGGACTTCCTTTTCAGAAGGAGGAACACGTTCGCGAAACTATATTGAGAACCAAGGAACTGCGCCCAGATCGTTTGGCCTTTTATAGCTATGCCCATGTGCCTTGGTTAAAGGGTAACGGGCAAAGAGGGTATAAAGATGCCGATTTGCCTTCGGCCGAAGAGAAGCGCCAACAGTATGAAACCGGTAAGGCCTTATTGGCCGAGGTCGGGTACCGTGAAATCGGTATGGACCACTTTGCCCTTCCTACCGATGCATTGTATAAATCTATGCAATCGGGTGAATTGCACCGTAACTTTATGGGGTACACGGCCTCTAAGACCCAAGCAATGATTGGTTTGGGAGCCTCTAGTATCAGTGATAGTTGGTATAGCTTTGCTCAAAATGTTAAAGGTATCGAAGAGTACCAACATTTGGTGGAAAACAACGTTATTCCAGTGTATCGAGGTCATATTCTCACCGATGAAGATCGCGTGATAAGAAAGCACATCTTAAATTTGATGTGCGGGTTTAAAACCTCTTGGTCGCTGCCGAGCCTGCGTTTTGAGGCAATTGACGAGGTGCGGGAAAGGTTGCGTGAAATGGAACGGGATGCTTTGGTGCTTGTCGTTGAAGATGGGGTAGAGGTCACCGAAAAGGGACGTCCGTTCATTCGTAACATTTGTATGGCATTTGATGTGCTTTTACATAAAAAGGAACCGGAAAAAAGATTATTTTCAATGACAATTTAATAGGCCCTAATCTTCTAAAATAGAAATATTATGAAAAAAATTATAGTACCTCTAGATTTCTCCGAACAGTCTGAATATGCGCTTAAGGTTGCCGTATCGTTGGCAAAAAAGCATGGTTCGGAAATACTGGCCTTACACATGCTGGAACTCAATCAGGCCATGATTACTTCTTCCGAAGGCTTTCATCCTGAACAGACCGTTTTTCTGATAAAACTGGCAGAGAAAAGGTTCAATGAATTTTTAAAGAAACCTTATTTGGAAGGTGTGAAGGTTACACCGATCATCAAACACTACAAAGTTTTCAGTGAGGTGAATGCCATAGCCGAAGAGCACAAGGCCGATCTTGTTGTTATGGGCTCACATGGTACCGATGGTCTCGAAGAGATCTTTATAGGGTCGAATGCCGAAAAGGTAGTACGAAATTCTGAAGTGCCCGTATTGGTCATTAAGAACGAAATCGCTAATTTTAGTATAAATCGTTTTGTTTTTGCCTGCGATTTTAAAGAAGAAAGTATCTCGGCCTATAAAAAGGCCAAGGCATTTGCCGATTTATTAAAAGCCGATTTAGACTTGGTGTATATCAATACGCCGGGCGATAATTTTTTAAGTTCAGCGGATATCTACAAACGTGTAAACGCTTTTATCGGTAAGGTAAACGAGGCCTTACAGGTAGAGATCTATAACGATTATAGTGTAGAACGCGGGGTATTGAATTATAGCGAAAACAACAGTGCCGATGCCATAGGGATACCTACCCATGGACGTAGGGGACTATCCCATTTCTTTATGGGTAGTATTGGAGAGGACATCGTGAACCACTCCAAGATTCCTGTCGTTACGTTTAAAATATAGATGCACTTAAACTTTATGCAACTATTAGGCCGGTCCGTTTCATACGGACCGGCTATTTTTTTACCGGTTCGGGTTAGCCGATCTTCATTTCTTCGGGGTTCCAGTTTACGGGTTCTTTTTTGTAATAGCTTTCATTGGCCAATAAGGCCGCGCCAGCGGCCCGTAGTCCGAACGTAGGGTCTTGAACGACCTTTCCGTTTTTGCGAATGGCGGTGAAGAAATTATAAAAATGATCGTGGTGGCCACCTTTGTAGTTCTTTGGTGCCTGCCATTTGCTTGTTCCTGTGGCCAAGGCCGAAGTACGGGGGTCTAAGTTTTGTTGGGCATACCCGTTCCTGATTTGTTCTTGCATGGCTTCGGGAAAGGAAATCATCGAATAACCACCGGGTACTAGGTTGAGTTTGGAGCGTTTTAGGGAAACGGAATTTTGGCCAACTTCCATTTCGCCTTCGGTCCCGATCAGTTTAAAGCCACTTCCTCCCCCGCTTCCGGCGATGAAGTTGATGCGAAAGGCCGCATTGAAGGCTGCGTGGGTCGCCGTCTTTGGATAATCGTAAAGGGTGATGCTTACATCAGGTACGTCCCTGCCATCCTTCCAATAGCGAAGGCCTCCGGTAGCCATGGCTCGGTTCGGGCCATGGGAGTCGATAACGTAGTTCAAGGTAGAGAATGCGTGAACAAAGAGGTCTCCGGCAACACCTGTGCCGTAATCCCTATAATTTCTCCATCTAAAAAATCGTTTCGGTTCAAATTTTACCTTGGGCGCTTGCCCTAAAAACGTATCGAAATCAACGGTTTTTTTGTTTGCGTCGGGTGGGATCGGATATTGCCAAGCACCCTCTGCCGAGTATCGGTCATTATAAAAATCGAGCATTACAATATCTCCAATGGCCCCTTCTTGGTAGAGCTGCTTTGCCTTTTCATTGCCTAAGGAAGCCATTCCCTGACTTCCTACTTGACATATCTTGCCAGAAGCTTTTTGGGCCTCTATTATGGCTTGTCCGTCTTGCCAATCTTGTACCATAGGTTTTTCGCAGTAGACGTGTTTTCCGGCCTTAAGGGCGTCTATGGCAATTTGTTTGTGCCAGTGGTCGGGCGTGGCGATAATCACGGCGTCAATATCTTTTCTTTTGAGGATTTCCCTATAGTCGCGGGTGGTGAAAATATTATCGCCCCACAATTCCTTGGCCCTTTCGAGTCGGCCCGTATAAAGGTCGCATGCGGCAACCAGCTTTATGCCGGAAACGGTGAGCGCGGCCTTGGTGTCGAAAATACCCTGAATACCGGTTCCGATCAAGGCCAGTTGTATTTGGTCATTTGAGGAGAGCACCTTGGTGTCGTATTCGCGTTGCATTAAGATGCTTTCGTCTTTTGATGCCGATAAGATTAAGGGGGCAGAAGTCACTGCTGCGGAACCTAAGGCTGCTTTTTTAAGGAAATACCTTCTTGAGTTGTCTTGTTTCATGTAATAGGTCAGGGTTTTGTTCGGTCAACCGATGAATTTACAATTTTCTACCGATCCCTGATTTCTTTTTGAGGAAAATAAAAAAAGACATTTTTGTCCTATTTACTGATATATATCATGTTTTTCGCCTCGTATAGCACCTATTTTTGTTGAAAATTTAATCATTAAACCACTCAAAATGAAAATAGTAGTTAAAAGTGTAGTGCTGATTTTTTCGCTTTTGCTTATGGCCTGTGGAGGCAAGGAAGAAAAGAAGAAAGAAGGATTTAGTGTAGATCGTGAAAAGGCAAAAACGGAAAAGCCGGCCGAGGCGGTACCTGCTACCAGTGCAGTACCGGCATCTCAACGTATCGATCTTGAGAACAAGGGGGTCGGCCCGGTAAAATCGGTGACCCTGTCTCCCGATATCGACGAGGCCTTGGCCAAAAAAGGGGAGGAAATCTATACCCAAATGTGTTTGGCCTGCCATAGGGTCGATAAAAAATTCATAGGTCCGGCACCAACGGGTATTTTAAAAAGACGTAGTCCCGAGTGGGTTATGAACATGATCCTAAACCCAGAGGTAATGGTAAAAGAAGATCCGTTGGCAAAAGAGCTTATTGCCGAATTCAACGGGGCTCCGATGTCGAACCAAGGCTTGACCGAAGACCAGGCCCGAAGCGTACTGGAATTTTTTAGAACGCTCGAGTAGTGTGGGCCATTAAAGTCCACGGCTGTTTATACAGCATAAATAAGATAACCACAAAAACAGTACAAATGAAAAAATATACCTTTCACCTATTCGCGATTTTAGGGATGGCCTTGTTCCTCTCTAGTTGCGGTGACCAGAACGGCAAGGCGTCCTCAAATAGTGGACTATCGTCGAACAATGCGGAAAAAGTGTACGTTGCCCCTGGAGAGCATGATGAGTTTTATGCTTTTATGTCGGGCGGGTATAGCGGTAACCTTACGGTTTACGGACTCCCTTCGGGAAGAATGTTCAAAGAGATTCCCGTTTTTTCGCAGTTTCCTACCTCGGGTTATGGATATTCGGAAGAAACAAAACCCATGTTGAACACATCTTTCGGTTTCGTTCCTTGGGATGATGCCCACCACCCCGATATTTCACAGACCAATGGGGAGTTAGACGGTAGATGGATCTTTATTAATGGGAACAACACGCCAAGAATTGCCCGGATCAGCTTGAGCACGTTCGAGACCGAGGAAATTATGGAGGTCCCCAACAGTGCGGGGAACCATAGCTCTTCTTTTGTTACCGAAAATACCGAGTATGTAGTGGCCGGAACCCGTTTTTCGGTGCCTATTCCCCAAAGGGATATGCCGATTAACGAGTACAAGGGTAATTTTAGGGGCTCACTTTCCTTCATAAGCGTTGATCCCGAAGACGGCCATATGGACCTGAAGTTTCAAATCTTGATGCCAGGGTTTAATTACGACCTATCACATCCGGGTAGGGGCAAATCCCATGGATGGTTTTTCTTTACTACCTACAATACCGAAGAGGCAAATTCACTTTTAGAGGTAAACGCTTCGCAAAACGATAAAGATTTTATCGCTGCGGTGAATTGGAAGAAAATTGAAGAGTATGTGGCCAATGGAGGAGGTACAATGATGCCGGCCGAGTATGCCCACAATGTGTACGATGAAGAAACCCATACGGCCACTTCCACCCTAAAAAAGGAAGTCTTGACCATAGACCCGACCAAAGTACCGGGAACCGTTTACTTCTTGCCTACACCAAAATCGCCCCATGGGGTAGATGTAGATCCTTCGGGAGAGTATATCATCGGTAACGGAAAGCTATCGGCCGATCTTACGATCCATTCCTTCGATAAAATGGTGGCAGCGATCGAAGCTAAAAAATTCGACGGAGAAGCTTATGGCATCCCTATCTTGAAATTCGAAGATGTACTTGCGGGAACCGTGAAAAGTGGCGGATTGGGTCCCTTGCATACCGAGTTTGATGGAGAAGGAAATGCCTATACAACCTTCTTTATTTCCTCTGAAGTGGTGATGTGGAAGTTGGGTACATGGGAAGTTGTCGATAGAAAACCTACCTATTATTCCGTGGGACATTTAATGATACCTGGGGGAAACTCTAGGAAGCCCTTCGGTAAATACGTGGTGGCCATGAACAAAATAACCAAAGACAGGTACCTGCCCACAGGTCCCGAATTGGAGCATTCAGCCCAGATTTATGATATCTCCGGAGATAAAATGGAGCTTATTTACGATTTTCCCACCCACGGCGAACCCCATTATGCAGCGGGTATACCCGCTGAACTTTTGGCCCCGAAATCTAAGAAAATCTATAAACTTTCAGAGAACAAACATCCCTTTGCCGCAACCGGCCCCGCCGATTCTAAAGTGGTAAGGGAAGGGAATGAGGTTCATATTTACATGTCTATGATCCGAAGCCACTTTACCCCTGATAATATAGAAGGTATTAAAGTGGGAGACAAGGTGTATTTTCATGTCACCAACCAAGAACAAGATTTTGATGTGCCCCATGGTTTTGCCATGATCGGTGCGAATAACTCCGAATTGCTGATTATGCCAGGACAGACCAAATCTCTGGTATGGGAGCCTAAAAAAGCAGGGGTATGGCCATTTTATTGTACCGATTTCTGTTCCGCTTTGCACCAAGAAATGCAAGGTTATATAAGAGTGTCGCCGGCAGGTTCAAATACTGAGCTGTCGTGGTCCCTCGGGGAATAAAGGAAGGGCACAGGAGTATTTGTTCAAACGAAAAGCAGGTCGTGTACCAAGACCGGCCTGCTTTTTAAAAATACCGGCCTGTTCAATAGCTGTGAATTTTAAGATAGAGGTAAGATGAAAAAGGCAAGTATACTAATGATATTGGGGTCTTTATGTTTGTTGGGACTGTTTCAGTTTCCACTTTGGAATATAATGCTGGGCGCACCGCAATATCCCGAGCCCTTGGGTATGAATATCCATATTACGGGCATTCAAGGGGTGTCTGAATTCGACCTTCAAAACATTGACGGACTCAACCACTACATTGGTATGAAGACGATTCCCAAAGCCGACGAGATGTGGGAGTTTAATATATTTCCTATAGTAATAATCGCCATGGTACTCTTAGGGGCATTATTGGGGATACTCGGTTTTTTTGGTAAAATTGACTACCGGTTTTTCTTGGGTTGGTTCTTACTAATGTCTATCTTAGGAATCATGGGGATGTATGATTTTAATCTATGGTTGACCGATTACGGTTCAAACCTAGATCCTCACGCTATTATTAAGGTAGTCAATGAAGACGGTACGCCCATGAGCTATAAACCGCCGCTTTTTGGGTACAAAAAGTTGTTGAATTTTGATGTCAGTTCAATGCCGGCCACGGGAGCATGGTTAATGTTCATAGGTATGTTGTTGACGGTAATCGCATTTTTTGTAGGACGGAAGAGCAAAAATTCTGTTTCATCTGAAAAAAAGCATAAATTGGTTACACCATGAAAAGTTGTAAAATACTCATTTTGATGGGCCTTTTGGTAATTTCGGCTTGTAAGGGCGAACCTAAACCCATAGCATACGGTGGTGAGGGCTGCCAATTTTGTAGCATGACCATTGTCGATAAGCAACATGCCGCCCAATTTATGACGAAGAAAGGAAGGAGTTACTCCTTTGATGCGGTAGAGTGTATGCTCAACTACTTGAAAGACGTAGAACCTGAATCGGTGGCCCTTTATCGGGTTAACGATTACAATAACCCCGGGGTCTTTATCGATGCCACCACGGCTACGTATTTGATCAGTAAGAACATACCCAGCCCCATGGGGGCGTTTTTGACGGCCTTTGCCAATGAAGAAGAAGCGAGTAGCGCCCAGTCAGGAAATACGGGTATGATTTATTCATGGCCCGAGCTCAGAGTTAAATTTGAAAAAGATAACCCATTTTAAACCCCAAGAAACTATGATAGTAAATTTAGAGCTTTCGGAGTGCATGGCTTTTTTAAGTAATCACAGTATCGGCCATTTAGGTTACATTTCGGGCAGGAGCCCTTACATTGTACCGATAACCTATTTTTATGATCAAGAAAATAAGAGCATACTGAGTTATTCGGCTATGGGCCATAAGATCAACTCCATGAGGGGCTACGAACATGTAGCCCTACAAGTTGAGGAAATCGATTCTATGTCTGAATGGCGTTCGGTTTTGGTCAACGGTCGTTTTGAGGAATTAAAAGGCAGCACGGCCAAAAAGGCCCTGCATACTTTTGCACAAGGTGTACAGGAGACGATTTTGCGAACAAAAGGTGAGAAGCCTGAATTCATAAAAGATTTCTCGAGCAAATTGGAAATGGAGACCCTGCCTATCGTTTTCCGAATTCATATTTCCGACATAGTGGGTAAATTCAGAACCGTGCGTAGCTAAGGTTTACTTCCAGTTTGCGCCATACCCGATGTATACACCGTCTGAAATCGTACCGATAGAGGTAGGTTTCGATCGTTTCATACTTATGGGCCTGTATTTTATTGGTTCTTGGTGTCGTTTCGGTCGTTTTAAGCCATGTTTTTAGGAAGTGTTCGCTAGGGGATTTACCGCCGACCTTTGTCGCTATGGGGAAAGGTGAAGCAAACGAACCCACGAGGTTGCCAAACTTCTCAAATAAAGATGATGCAATACCCAAAATTATTCATATTTGTCCTCGTACTTTTTACTACGGTAGAGCTGTGGGCAAAACCCATTGTCGTTTGCGAAAGCTGCGTGGTAAAGTCCATTTCGGAAGCAGTGGCTTTGGCCATAGACTTTGATACCCTATTGGTTAAAAAGGGGACCTACAAAGAATACAATATCCTCATAGATAAGCCCCTGACCTTGATTGGTGAAAATTACCCTATTATCGATGGGGAAGACCAGGGCGAAATTATACGGATTGTATCCGATAATGTTACCGTAGATGGTTTTTTTATAGTGAACGTAGGTACCAGTTACACTACGGATTATGCCGCAATAAGGGTGGTGAAGAGCAAGAATTTTTTAATTCAGAATATTGTTCTTGAAAAACTGTTCTTCGGTATTTATCTCGAAAAATCAAACCATGGGAAAGTCTATCACAACAAAATTATCGGCGATGCCATAGACGAGTATAATTCAGGGAACGGAATTCAACTCTGGTATTCGGATCATGTTGAGGTCAGTCAAAATATCGTTCAAGGGGCAAGGGATGGGATTTACTTGGAATTTTCCGATAACATTACCATACATAACAATAAAAGCACCAATAACTTAAGGTACGGATTGCACTTTATGTTTTCCGATGACGATGTGTATACCGACAATATCTTTGAAAACAACGGGGCGGGAGTGGCCGTCATGTTCTCCAAACGGATTAAAATGAAGGGAAATACTTTTCGCAAAAATTGGGGGCCCGCCGCCTTCGGGATGTTGTTGAAGGAAATCAATGATGCCGAAATCAGTGGTAATACTTTTGAGGAAAACACCATTGGTATCCATATTGAAGGATCGAATCGTATCGAGTATAAAGCGAATAACTTTGTAAAGAACGGATGGGGCATTAAAGTGTTGGGGGCTTGTTATGCCAACACTTTTAGGGCTAACAATTTTCTGTACAACAGCTTCGATATATCGTATAACAGCAAGTTGAACGATAATGTCTTCGACGGCAATTATTGGAGCGCGTATACCGGTTATGATTTGGATAAGAACGGTATTGGCGATGTGCCCTATCGTCCCGTAAAATTGTTTTCCTATATCGTAAACCAAACTCCGGAGGCCATTGTTTTGCTGCGTAGTCTTTTTATGGATATTATCGATTTTTCCGAAAAGGTATCGCCCGTGTTTACACCGGATAATTTGTTGGATACTAATCCCTTAATGACCAAAGTACAATGATTCATATTGAAGGCTTACATAAAAAATTCGGAAAGAACCCGGTGCTTTCCGGCCTAGACCTTACCATAAATAAGGAGGGGGTTTTTGCGGTCTTGGGACCCAATGGTTCGGGAAAAACCACCTTGATCAAGAGCATATTGGGAATGGTGGTGCCCGATAAAGGAACGATTTCCGTGCAAGGGGAGCCCATTAAAAAGAATTGGAAGTACCGTAAAGAAATCGACTATCTGCCACAGATTGCCAACTTTCCGGGAAACCTGAAGGTCCGCGAACTTATTCGGATGATCAAAGACCTTCGGCAAAGTCCAAGCGATGAAGACAGGTTGATAGCCCTTTTTAAACTCGAGCCTTTTTTAGATAAGAAGCTTTCGACCCTATCAGGGGGTACCAAACAGAAAGTGAACATTGTATTGGCCTTTATGTTCGACAGTCCCTTGCTGATTCTGGACGAACCTACCACAGGGCTTGATCCCGCTTCCTTGATCCATTTAAAAGAGCTTATACGCGAACAGCGGGAAATGAAAAAAACCATACTGATTACCTCGCATATTATGCAATTCGTTGCCGAAGTATCTGATGTTATCGTCTACCTGTTGGAAGGTAATATTTACTTTAAGGGGAGCATTGAAGCACTCAAGACCAAGACCGGACAAACCGATTTAGAACACGCCATTGCGGCCATTGCAACTAGACCTAGCCATGCTTAAGATACTCAAATATAGTTTTTACGACCTGATCCGTAGCCGATGGAGCTACGTGTACTTCTTGTTTTACCTTTTGCTGGGCTTTGTGCTGTTGTTCCTGAACAACGATGTGTCAAAGGCCATTATAACCCTGATGAACGTTATTATTCTGCTCGTACCCCTTATCGGTACCATTTTCGGCATAATGTATTTCTACAATTCAAAGGAATTTACAGAGTTATTGCTAGCGCAACCGATCAAGCGTTCCTCTATATTTTTGGGACAGTACTTCGGTGTGGCGGGCTCCTTGACCCTGAGTTTGGTGCTAGGGCTCGGTATTCCGTTTGTGCTCTATGGCCTCTTTAAGAGCGATGCTATTTTCGACTTTACCCTGCTCTTGGTCACAGGAGCCTTCTTGACCTTGATCTTTACGGTATTGGCATTTAATATCGCCCTCTCCAATGAGAACAAGATCAAAGGTTTTGGCTATGCCGTATTGCTGTGGTTGTTCCTTGCCGTGATTTATGACGGACTCTTTCTGATGTCCTTGATTCTTTTTAAGGAATATCCTTTGGATAGTTTTTCGCTGGGCGCGACAATGTTGAACCCCATAGACTTATCACGAACCTTGATTCTTTTAAAATTGGATATATCCGCTCTCTTAGGATATACCGGAGCCGTGTTCAAGAAGTTCTTCGGTACGGACCAAGGCCTGCTTATTTCTATGCTGATGCTCGTTTTATGGACCGTTCTGCCTATTTGGCGATTGGTTTCCGTGGCCAAGAAAAAAGATTTTTAATACATTGCCGATACAATGGCCGCATTAATGACAACGCTTAGGAAACAAAGTAAAATGGCTTTGGTGTATTTGGTCGTAGCGGCCGCCCTGGGTTGTGTACTTCGGTTTTTTCGGGTATTCGATATTCCCGTTACCTATAAGTTTATCGTTCATGCCCATTCCCATATCGCCTTGTTGGGTTGGGTGTATTTGGCTCTTACCACCTTGCTGTATGAGCTGTTTTTGAAAGGTCTTCGAATCGATAAGAAATACGCTAGGATCTTTTGGTTCACCCAATTGACCCTGGTCGGTATGTTGTTGACCTTTCCGTTTCAAGGGTATGCCGTCTTTTCAATTGTCTTTTCTACCTTGTTCCTGTTCGCCTCTTATTGGTTTTCATTCTTTTTTTATAAGAACGTGCCAAGGAGGTACAAGACAGCACCATCCTTAAAGTGTGCCAAGGCCGCTATTGTATATTTATTGGTTTCCAGTATAGGCCCGTGGGTATTGGGGGCTATAATGAATATCCTTGGCCCCGACTCCGTTTGGTATCGATTGGCCATTTATTTCTATCTCCATTTTTTGTACAACGGATGGATGATAATGGCACTTGTGGCCATTTTTCTCTTTTTTCTTGAAAAGCAACATGTGGTTTTGCCCGAGCGGAAGTTTAACACCTTCTTTTGGAGCTTGAATCTTGGAATCGTTTTTTCTTTCTTCCTGTCTACCTTGTTTACCCATCCGGGACCGGGGTATTATCTGTTAGGTGGAGTTGGGGCGGTTTTACAGCTAGGTGCTTTCTATGTTTTACTAGGGTTTTTTAGGGGAGGACAAAACAAGGTAATGAAGATGTTATCGCCGTTTCGGTACAGATTGTTGGGTGCGGTGGCCTTATTATGGGGAATTAAGATGTTATTGCAACTACTAAGTGCCTTGCCGTACTTTGCCGATTTGGCTGTCACCTATTTGGATTTTACCATTGGATATTTGCATTGGACGTTTTTGGGAGTGGTTACTATGGGGCTGTTTTTATTCCTCGATTATTTTAAGTTGCTAGCACTGAACCGAAAGTTCTTTTTCTTGTATGCCTTAGGGTTCGCACTGACCGAAGCACTTATTTTTTATAGGGCGATTGCGTACTGGCAAAGGCTCGAACTCCCGTCTTGGTTTGATGTCGTTTTAGGCATTGCTAGCTTGACGGTATTATTGGCGCTGGTGGGCCTATTGCTGGGAGAGGAAAAATAGTGCGAAGGTAACGGCCTAGACCGCATCGTCTTTTAAGATGCTAAAAACAAGGCCGTCCAAATTGGAATCGAGTGGGATTTGGCACGCTAGGCGACTGGTTTTGGTACGACCGGTAATATTTGAAAGTGTATGTTCTTCATTGATATCGATTTTTCCCAAATGACGATTACTATGTAGTTGAATGTGGCAAGTACCGCACCAGGCACGGCCTTTACAGTCGCCCCAATCTTGTAGGTATTTGTCGAACAACAGTTCCATAAGGTTATGGTATTCGTTGTTGTTAAAATCAGCCTGGCAGGTCTCGCCAAATTCGTCAATGTAAGTAAGGCTCAACTTCTTTAGTGGCATATTTTGTTAGAAAAGATTGTTGTTAAAGAAGGTGTGCGATAATAACCGAGCAACTGAAGAGCAGACTCGCCAATAACAGGTTGAACGAAAGCTTGGATTTCAAATGGGCCAGTACCGAAGCGTTATAGGCCATACATAGTATGGTCACGAAAAATACCAAGGTCATCTTCGAGAAGTCATGTAAGTTGCCCATGAGCAATACCATGGCCGCGGCGGAACCAATACAGCTTTGGGCGATGATGGCAATAGTGGCATATCCGGTCTGTCCGCGCTTGAATTCATTCAATAGGCTAAGATACAGCCTTGATAGATGGTTGCTTCTGTGTTGTTTTTCTGAAACGCTTAGGGGAGGTAGGGTCGAATCTTTCATTGGAATTATTTTTAGGGTTAAAATTCTATTTTTTGGTAAGTCACTTAAGTGAGCTGACTATTTATACCAATGCCGATAATTGTGACTCTAGTTCACTGGCCTTGGGGAAAAGTATGTTGTTCTCTAAGTGGATGTGTTGGTGCAGGTCGTCTTCAAATTCCCGTAACAGCGCATATGCCACCTTGTATGTTGTACACGCGTCTTCCGGAGGGGTATAATCGTTGCTGAGTGCGGCAATGGTTCTAAAACGCTCTCCTTCATGGTCATGGTCGTGCATCATGGCCTGAATGGGGTTGCTCACGGTGCCGAAGTGTGGGGTACCCAAGGCCGTGCCCGATTGCTTTGCCTCTGCCATTTTGCATATAAAGGGAAAGAGTACCAGTTCTTCTTTCTTCATATGCATGGCCAACTCGCCTGAAGAGGTAGTAAAAAGGTCCTTGATTTTATGAAGCTCGGGGTGTTTTTGACCGTGAACGCGGCATAACTTGTCGAGATATTGCTTCAACACCGTACTTTGCTTTTCAACGTATCTGTGGTGTTTCTTTTCGATGTAGTCTATAAGAAGGTCCAATGGCCATGATTGATAGTCTAGGCGGTCTCCCTTGCTCGCTTGTTGTACTTCGTTTAGTTCAGCGGAAAGGAGGTCTATGTTTAAGTTGTGTTTCTTCGCCACCTCTTCCAGGCTACGGTTGCCTTTGCAACAAAAGTCAATGCTGTGGTTTTTGAAAACTTGGGCCGTGCGGTAGTCCTTGGCCACGATTTCACCTATGGTCTTAGTCATGATTTCTTGGTTTTATAATTAGATACATTAAATAGGATAATTTTGTCCGATTTGTATTTAAATTTTTTTAGCGCTTCAGGTGGGTCAACCCTTCTTCAAGGCCCATGGTCATATCATAAAGGCTGGTGCTTTCGAGCATTTCTTTGAGGTCGGCCCGTATTTGGATAAATTTGTCGTGTACGGGGCAAGGTTCGTTACTATTGCACCTTTTAAGGCCTAGGCCACAACCTTCGTATACATTGTTTCCATCAATAGCGTACACAATCTGTGCGAGCTTTATTTGGGAAATGTTCGATTGTGAAATCTGAAAACCACCCAAGGATCCCTTTACGGATTCTATAATCTGTTTTTTAGATAGCTGTTGCAATATTTTAGCGGTAAAGGCTACGGGAGAATCTATTTTATCGGCGATTTCCTTTAGGCTCACACGAGTACCCTCAAGCGACTTCAATGCTATATAGGTCGATGCCCTTATACCGTATTCACATGCTTTTGAAAACATTCAGATGGTGTTTATTTCTTTACAAAGATAGGCTTTTTTAATTAGGATAAAAATATCCGAATTAAAAATATCCGTGTAGCTTATTTAGTTTTTTTCCTGTGCTGGTACATTTGCATAAAGAGCATGGTACTCATTTTTTGCGCCCTGTTTTTGGCAATCCATACCCTTTCCCCGTCGAAAAGTTCATCTAGGGTGGCGAACCAGAGGTTGAGCCAAAGCCCGAAATGCTCGGAAGTAATGGTGTGATTTGTTTTATCGTCTACTTCCTGATGTGCCGTAACCGGATTGCCATGATACTTGCGTTGGAGAAAGAGTTGGGTTTCCCAAAAATCGGTCAATAGCTCAAGATGGGCCTCCCAATCGGAAATAATCCCGTTAAAAATAGGGCCAAGGGTTTCCTCCTCCCTTATTTTTCCATAAAAGGTGTCGACCAGCAGCCGTACATCTTGTCGGGTTTTGATTTCCTTTTTCTCCATCACGTCAAAAATACACTATTAACTTTAGTTCTTGAAGCGTTCGTACGTGGCCTTTTCCAATTCTTCCCTAAAGTCAGGATGGGCTATGGCAATTAGGGCCTGTGCCCTTTCCTTTAGGTTTTTTCCGAAGAGATTGGCCACACCGTATTCGGTCACAACATAGTGCACGTGGGCCCTGGTTGTGGTAACCCCGGCGCCCTGTTTTAGAAAGGGCGTAATTTTGGAAACGCCTTTTGCCGTAAGTGAGGGCATGGCGAAAATAGGTTTGCCGCCTTTTGAAAGCGACGCACCGCGAATGAAATCCATTTGGCCCCCGACCCCCGAGTATTGGCGACTGCCGATGGTGTCGGCACAGATTTGACCGGTGAGGTCTATTTCAATGGCACTGTTTATGGCCGTTACTTTTGGGTTTCTTCTTATGATGGCCGTATCGTTGGTATAGGCGGCTTCCTTAAAATGTACCGAGGGATTGTCATCTACAAAGTCGTATAGTTTTTGCGACCCCACGGCAAAGCAAGTAACGATCTTTCCGGTCTTGATCTGTTTGTCTTCCCCGGTGACTACACCTTGTTCGATCAAGGGTAGTATACCGTCGGAAAACATTTCGGTATGGATGCCAAGGCGTTTGTGGTTGCCCAGATTGCTCAATACGGCATTAGGTATACTTCCAATACCCATTTGCAGGGTGGCACCGTCTTCGATAAGGCCGGCCACGTTTTTACCTATTTTTGCCTCTACGGGAGATATGGAAACAATGTCGTGGGCGTGGATCGGACTGTCGATTTCAATGGCGCAGTCAATATTTTTTATATGGATAATACCGTCTCCATGCGTTCTGGGTACCGAGGGGTTGATTTGGGCAATGACCTTTTTGGCGACCTGAATGGCCGGAAGGGCCACATCTACCGAGACACCCAAAGAACAATACCCGTGTCGGTCTGGCGGCGAAACCTGTACTATGGCTACGTCAATGGGTAAAATGCCCTGTCTGAACAAAAGGTGGATCTCACTCAAAAAAATTGGAATATAATCACCTTGGGTACTGTTGACCACGTTTCTTACATTACCGCCCACAAAACAGCTATTCATTCTAAAGCTCTTGTTGTAGGGTTCACGTGCGTATTTTGCCTCGCCTTCGGTGTGTATCGAAACGATTTCAACGTCTTTTAATTCCTTATGTCTGTCGCATAAAGCGTCTATAAGCGTATTGGGCGTCATTGCTGCCCCCTGTAAAAATACGCGGTCTCCTGATTTTATTGTCGATACGGCTTCTTCCTTTGAAACAATTTTCATAATGGTCGGTTTTGTTATGCAAATATCAAGAATAGGGCTTCTTTAAAATATGAACATTATCATGTTTTAAAAAATAGCATAAAAAAAGGGAAGCGTGAGAGCTTCCCCTTTTTTCTTTATACGTTCAATTTTCTATTGGCCCAAGTGTTTGTTGTAGAATTTCCAGGCTTGGGAAGCAACATCACGCCCCAATTGTAAGCCCGCTACATTATCGGCCTGTATGTGGTAGCCTCCCATGACCCTTGACATACCGGCCATATTTGCGGTTTCGGTAAATGTTGGGAAGTGTATGGTTACGGTTTTTCCATAATGGACGGAGTCGAGTTCGGTCATAGAGCCCGCTACGAGTTCTACGGATTCGCCAAAATGTTCACTTCCCGTAAAAAGGCGCAGTACTTCGGCGCAGCCCCCGCTAATGGTACTGTGTCCGGAAGTGTAGCTAGGGAAGGGAGGGCATAGAAAGATATCTGGGGAATAGGGACGCCATTCCTGTCCTTTCATTTTAATAACGCCTTTGCCGGGGCCGCCCCAGGCCTTTATGGTCTTGTCTTTGTAATATTCGTGTACCAAGGCATAGGGTCTTGCGTAATCATAGAACATTTTGGAGTCCCATGAAGCAATAAAGGCGTCCATAGCCGTAATCTCGGTCAAGAAATACATTTTCACATCTTCGTCTAGGGTATGGTTGTCTCTTCGGGAAACATCTTGTGCGAACTTCAGCCAGTGGCCCGCTTGTTGTACCGATTGGGGCCCGTCTCTCATAAACTCTACCAAAGCTTTTTCTTCGTCGGAAAGATTGGCCTGCAAATCGACCACTTCTTTGACTTCTTTTTTCAATTGTTCGGACCCTACCAAGGGCGGTGGTCCGGGTCTAAATTGGTCGGCCGAGGTTAATGCAATGGGCTTTACTTTTTGCCAATAAGGGGTAAGGCAGCCAGGGGCATATTGTCCACCTTTTCCATCAGAGAAATACTTGGGTTGCCATCTGTTGATATCGGTGTTCTCGTCCGCCGTATTTACGGGGCTATAATTAGTGTAGTCCGAATAGGGTTCGCCGTTTGATCCCTCAGCTTCTCCATATTGGTTACTACCGTCATTTTTTCTGGCCTCAATGGTGGCCTTGGCGGCCAAATTGCCAACGCCTTCGGGTGTGGTCGGGTCCAATGAGGTATTGTCGGGGTCAAGCCCCAGGTCGGTCATTAGCTTTCTGAACATCTCGGTGTCTGAATAGTAGTACTCCTTCATTGCCCCGAAGGCGGCATAACTAATGGCGATTTCTTTGTTCTTGAGGTTACGCTCATTGGCGGGCCTGCGGTCTACGCCGTTCAAATAAACGGGTATGGCACTTTCGTCATAACGAGACCAGGCGTCAAAAATGGAAACAAAGATCAAGCCTAGATAGCGTGAGGTTATGGTGGGGCGTGGCTTGAACCTTTCCGTATCGGAGGCCGTGGCATCTAAGGCCATTTTTCCCCATCGGTAGGCAACATTCTCCGTTCCTCTTGGTTCTTCTTGGTTTTTCTGGGCAAAGCCGACACCGGAATATAGTAGCCCCAACGTAAGGGCCAAGGTTAAAATATGCTTCATTTTATTGGTTGTTAGGTTATTTGTAGCCGTTAAATATAAGGAAGACTATAAAAATTCTAGGCTTCTTGCTCAAGAATTTTTCTTGTAAATGTTTGTAATTCTTGCATTTGTGGTTTCCCTTTTTGCTTGCCACTCCTCCCAAAAAAATAGAGAACGAACCATAGAATGATCAAGAAGCCCATAAGACCCATCTGAATGTGATAGGGTTTGTTCAAGGAGGCACTTGAATAGGCCCAAATGCCAAAAATAATGAAAAGACAGGCTATGGTGAAGTGTATGAACATGAAGAAGGTCCATAAGGTAGGATTAGGACCGAATATGCCATATAGGTGGCTATTGGTGGTGTCTACATCTTCAATTTGCAGATGTAATTGGGGCGACCAAAAATGATTGTTTTGGGCGTTAAACTTGATAAATACATGTTCGTCTAGGCGCTTTACCAAAAAAGGAGGGTGCTCTGCCGTTTCGAATTTTTGAAGTATTTCTTCTTTAGCTCCGGGCACATTCCATTGAAACCTCGGGCGAAGTACAATTTCGTTGGGTAAGGGTTTCATAAGCGAGATGTTTGGTGGCCGTGGCCGTTAGTTTTGGCACTCTATAGCACTTGAAGCCATTTCCGTGATGGGTGCTGGCGATACATACGGGATGCCCAGGCCTAGGCCCCTAAGAATAAATAGTAAACCGATGATGACAACAAAAACCGGAATGGCCTTGCGTATTTTCTGACGTATACCGCCTTTCAATAGGCCACTAAAATATATGGCGACGGTCATTAAGGGCAGGGTGCCTAAACCGAACAATACCATATAAAGACCGCCCTGTACGGCATTTCCCATGGCGATGGCCCCAAAGAGTGCCATATAGACCAGGCCGCATGGTAAAAATCCGTTAAGGAAGCCTATGGTCAGGAAGGTGTCGGGCGATTTTTTCTTGAGCTCCTTTCCCAATCGGTTCTTGACTTTTGAAACCATTTTGTAAATAGGTTTCGATAGATTGTATTTGTTGAAAGTTTTATAGGGAATCAAGATGACCAAGATCATTAAAACCCCAATGATGATGGAAAGTTTCTGCTGCATCCCGAAAATGGAAAGTCCTTTGCCGAGAAGACCGAACACCACCCCAATAATACCGTAGGCCATAAGACGGCCCAAGTGATAAATGAATATCTGTCCGAATTTTTTAAATTCATTGGACCGATCTACCGGAAGCATAAAGGCTATAGGACCGCACATACCCACGCAGTGCAAGCTTCCCATAAGACCTAAAACGACGGCAGATAAAATCATAGTCTTTTTAAAAGGTTATACTTTCCTTGTGCATAAAATCCTTGCCTTGGTGTTTCCAAGATATAGTTATGTCCCAGCGACCATCCAACAGGCGTTTGTCAGGTATGAGCAAATGTGAATTGGATAAACTTAAAGGTAAGTTGAAATCCAAGTGCTTATTGGATGGTCTGTATAGGGACACATTGCCTGATACGTTCGTATTGTCATATCCTTCAGGGAAAATAACCAGTAATCCGTCAGGCGATTTTTTTAATTCTATTTGTTCGCTAGCGTTAAGGGCATTTTGTTCCGCGTCGATTTCTTTTTGATAGCTTAGTTCGGCCTTGTAATACTCTTCGGTTACCAAATCATGGTTGGCATTGTGGCTCGTGGTCATTCGTATCACGAAGAACAGTATAAAACTGATGAAGCCAATAAAAGCTATTACGATACCCGTACCCCAATTTATTTTCATGATTTTCCTTTTTTTAATCCTATTTATAACTACGCGGGGCCAAAAAGCGGGCCGTTGTGGTTTCTATCAATTTATCATCACTGTACACCCCAATTTTTAGGTTGTTTTTATCACCGCTCAGGGCCGAGGCCTTGATTTCAATGAACAGGGTGCCTTCAGCCAAGGCTTCTGGCGGTACGGAAAAATGCTCGTTACGGACCAGTTTGATATGGCCTTCGTGCGACATCAATTTAAAATTCACGTTGTCGACCGATTTGGTTGTTTTGTTCAAGAGCTTATAGGTATATACGTTGCTGATAATATTACCTTCCTTGTGTTCGTAAAGTTGACCGGGCAACCGCAAAATATTGGCTTCAAGGTCATTTCTCAAGAACATCATACCGATAAGCACACCGGTCAAAATGACCAATACGGCCGTATACCCTTTTAAACGGGGCGTAAATTTAAACTTCTCCTTTTTTGTGATTTCGTCTTCACTGGCATAACGGATCAAGCCTTTGGGCAGGTTTACCTTTTCCATAATCGTATCGCATTCGTCGATACAGGCCGTACAATTCACGCATTCCAATTGGGTTCCGTTTCTGATGTCTATTCCTGTGGGGCAAACGTTCACACATTGAAAACAGTCGATACAATCGCCATGGCCCAAAGCCTCCCGGTCTTCGTTCTTACGCCATTTTTTTCTTCCGTTCTCGGCTTCACCCCTCTTGTGATCATAGGCCACTACTATAGATTTGTTGTCGAGCAACACCCCTTGCATACGGCCGTAAGGGCAGGCGATAATACATACCTGTTCCCTAAACCACGCGAATACAAAATAAAAGACGGCGGTGAATATCAATAGGGACAACATGGTACTCAGGTGCTCGGTCGGTCCGTCGGTAATGTATTGTATCAAACGGTCACTTCCGATAAGGTAAGCCAGAAAGACATTGGCTATAATGAACGATATGATAAAAAAGATAAACCATTTGAGGGTGCGTTTCCTGATTTTTTCGGCATTCCAAGGTTGTCGGTCGAGTCGCATTTGCGCTCCTCTGTCTCCGTCGATCCAATACTCGATCCTTCGGAAGACCATCTCCATAAAAATGGTCTGTGGGCACATCCATCCGCAAAAAATGCGACCAAAGGCCACGGTAAAGAGCGCAATAAAGACCACCCCGATAATCATCGAAATAACAAAGAGATGAAAATCTTGGGGGTAGAATGGAAAACCGAAGATGTTGAACCGTCTTTCGAGTACGTTGAACATCAAGAATTGGTTGCCATTCACCTTTATAAAGGGGGAGGCGATCAAGAAGGTCAGAAGAACATAACTGACATATTTACGATATTGGTAAAATTTGCCACTGGGCTTTTTGGGAAAAACCCATGCGCGTTTTCCATCCTCTTTAATGGTGCCTATTGAATCTCTGAAATTGTCTTGGTCTTGTGCCATTTTATGTTCGCTTTATCAGCTTTCGGGGCCTTGGTCCCGCAATATTCAGTTCACGGTTACCGAAGTGGAGTCGATGACTTGTTCGGTACTGTTTTCTTGTGCCGGTGCTGGCTGTTCCGTAGCGTTGGGGTCTACCCATAAATCACCTTCGGCGGGTTTCGGATTGGCCGGTGTTGTACCTTGAAAGCTTAGTACGTAGCTGGCCACCTGGGCGATTTCCGCTGGTTTTAAGGTCTGTTTCCAGGCAATCATACCCTTGCCGTCACGTCCACCTTCTGAAATGGTATGGAAAACGTTTTTGATGCCTCCACCCAAAATCCAGTGTTGGTCGGTAAGGTTCGGTCCGATACCACCACCGCCATCGGCCATATGACAGGCAATACAGTTGCTCTCAAAAATGGTCTGTCCGGCTTTAAGATCGCCTGCATCGGTAAGTAGCTCTACCGTATTGGCATCTACAAGTCCCTTAGCGGTTTTTTTGTAGGCTTCGATCTCTAATTGCGCAGCGGCCACCTCTTGCTCGTATTCTTGATCTTGGTTATAGTCGTTGAACACGTGAAAGCGTGCCAAATAGACTACGGCAAAGACAATGGAGGCATAGAAAAGATATACCCACCACGGCGGAAGATTGTTGTCTAGTTCGCGAATACCGTCGTAATTGTGGTCAAGAATGATTTCTTCCTCTTTTTCAATGGGTTTTGAACCAAGTAATTTTTGGTAGACCCTTTGGCCCCATTCCCATTGGAACGATTTGCTCTTGGCGGCTATATAGCGCTCTTGGCCTTCTTTAGAAAGCGTTTGGAACATTACGTTTTCAATAGCCCTGGTAATTATCGCTATAACGATAAGTAAGAACAGGATGAATACGAGAAACACCTGTACCATCGGGTATTTTATAAAGGCCGGGATCTCTCCTGAATCAACGAAGAATTCCGTCAGGCCAAATATTAAAAAGAAAATCAATGGTATTTTAATCCACCAAGTCGATGTATTTTTCATAATTCTAGGTTTTGTTGGTTATCTTCTTCCAAGGGCAATTCGCTCACTTCTTTTATGTACGATTTCGAGGCGGTGAAGACCCACCAGAACAACAATGTGAAAAACACAAAGAAGATAAGTAACGATATCATGGGGTAGGTTGCTACGCCATCGATACTTTCCATGTAACCTTTTACAAATTTGAGCATGATCTTTAGTTTTTGTTGTCAGATAATATTTCACCGGTTTCCTTGACCTTGATATCGGTTCCTAACCTTTGTAGGTAGGCGATTAAGGCTACGATTTCTCGGTCTCTCATTTCTATGAACTCTTCGCCGTTTTCTGCGGCATTGGCTTTATCGGCCTCATAGTTCTTGGCAAAATCGGGATCCGTATACAGGTTTTTCTCGATTTGTTCTGCCTGTGCATCCATAAGGGCATCGGCGTTTGCTATTTCCTCTTCGGTATAGGGTACCCCTAGGGTGACCATGGCTTTCATTTTTTTCTGTATATCACTGCGGTCGTGCTTGTTGCGCACTAGCCATGAATATGAGGGCATGATAGAGCCTGAAGAGGTACTTTGTGGGTCGTACATGTGGTTCAAGTGCCAGTTGTCGGAATATTTACCGCCTACCCTGAGCAAATCGGGACCGGTACGTTTACTTCCCCAAAGGAAGGGGTGGTCGTACACGAATTCACCTGCCTTTGCGTATTCACCATAACGCTCTACCTCACTTCTGAAAGGACGTACCATTTGCGAGTGGCAACTTACACAGCCTTCACGGATATAGAGGTCACGGCCTTCCAATTCTAAAGGTGTATAGGGTTTTACACTGGTTATGGTAGGAATGTTCGATTTTACCAAAAGTGTAGGTACGATCTGGATAATACCCCCGATCAAAATGGCTACAGTGGCCAAAATGGTCAACTGAATAGGCTTGCGCTCCAACCAAGTATGGAAGGTTTCTCCAGCGGTTCTGTGCTTTGAAACGCGGGTCAAGGCAGCGGCTTCGGCCAATTCGTCTTCTATGGTACTACCGGAACGTATAGTTCTGACCACGTTATAGATCATTACACAGGCACCTGTGATATATAGGGTTCCACCAATGGCACGCATCCAGTACATCGGCATGATTTCGTGTACGGTCTCTAAGAAGTTACCGTAAACCAAGGTGCCGTCTGGGTTGAAGTCTTTCCACATCAAGGCTTGGGTAAATCCGGCCACGTACATGGGTAAGGTATATAGAATGATACCCAAGGTACCGATCCAAAAGTGGAAGTTTGCCAAACTGGTCGAGAACAATTTGTTCTTGGTCATTTTAGGTACCAACCAGTAGATCATACCAAAGGTCAAGAAACCGTTCCAGGCCAAGGCCCCTACGTGTACATGGGCAATGATCCAGTCGCTAAAGTGTGCAATGGCATTTACGTTTTTAAGTGAAAGCATAGGGCCTTCAAAAGTGGCCATACCATAACCGGTAATCGCTACCACCATAAATTTTAAGACGGGATCGGTACGAACCTTGTCCCAAGCACCACGCAAGGTTAAAAGTCCGTTGATCATACCTCCCCAAGAAGGGGCCAAAAGCATGATGGAAAACGCAACCCCTAGGTTTTGTGCCCAATCAGGTAATGCGGAATACAATAAATGGTGAGGTCCGGCCCAGATGTAAATAAAGATCAAAGACCAAAAGTGGACTATAGATAATCTATACGAGTATACCGGTCGGTTCGCGGCTTTTGGAACGTAGTAGTACATAAGGCCCAAAAATGGTGTGGTCAAGAAGAAGGCCACCGCATTATGTCCGTACCACCACTGCACCAAGGCATCTTGAACGCCCGCATAGACCGAATAACTTTTTAAGGCACTAACAGGAAGTTCCAGATTGTTGAAAATATGTAGAACGGCTACGGTAACGAAGGTTGCCAGATAAAACCAAATGGCCACGTAAAGGTGACGTTGTCTCCTTTTGAGCATGGTACCGATAAGGTTGGCACCAAATGCCACCCATACCAAGGTAATGGCGATATCTATGGGCCATTCAAGTTCGGCGTATTCTTTGGTGCTGGTGTATCCTAATGGCAAGGTTATGGCTGCCGATACAATTATGGCCTGCCAGCCCCAAAAATTGAATTTACTCAAGAAGTCACTGTACATACGGGCCTTGAGCAATCGTTGCGTTGAGTAATAGACCCCCGCGAAAATAGCATTTCCTACAAATGCGAAAATCACCGCATTGGTGTGTAATGGGCGCAAACGGCCAAAACTTAACCATGATATTCCGTCGGTCAAGTTGGGAAACATGAACATAAAGGCTAGCAATAAGCCTACGGACATACCCACAATACCCCAGAACATGGTTGCATAGAGGAAATTTTTCACGATTTTGTTATCGTAATAAAACTGCTGTACTTCCATAATTATACCTGTTTATTTAGTTGGATTTTTTCTTTGTTTTTCTTGGTGGAGACATCTTTTTGCTTCTTTACCAGCTCATCTTCAAAAAGCATACGTACCGATGGGGTATACGAATCATCGTACTGACCGCTCTTTACCGAAACGATAAATGCAATGAAAAATAAGACCGCAACTAGAACGCTGATGGCCAATAACACATAAATAACACTCATACCTACCTGAATTATGCCGTAAAACTACGGCGTGTGTACCCGATTAAATATGACTTATATCAGGTTTTGACGATTCTCTTAAAGTTTCTTAATTATCATATGTAAACATTTGATTTATAAAAAGATAAAATAATCGTATTACTGAAAAAAAATATTTGAAAAGATATAGGTAAAGAGTAAATGGGCCTAGGTTTGAAATCTTAAGCCTTTTTGGCGCCCTGATAGATAGAAACTAATGCAGCAACGATAATCAAATTCTTGATAACATATTGGCCGAGCAATGTAGGGGCGAATGGGCTGAAAGTGAAAGAGGCCTCGTTTAGAAGCAACAAGGTCGAAAAGGTACAGACCATATGCAATAAGGTCACGATAACGGTCTGCTTCCTGAATAAATCGAAAAGCAGGAATGTGCCGATACCGACTTCCAAAAGGGCTAGAAGTACAATTGAAACATTCGGGGGGATAAGGCCAAAGGTCAATGATGTAATGGTTTCTTTGGCCAATTCTTCGGCTGGACTTACATCGTTGAAGAATTTAAGTACTCCGAACCAGAGATATACAATGGCTATCGATATCTGAAGGAAAGAGATTTTTTTAAAATGGTTTAAAATCGAAGAGGTATTGAAAGTTGGCATTTATACTTAAAACGAGTTTGGTGGATTGTTGGTTTTGCAAACCTAACTTTTTAAACGGATCCGTCTAGATTTTTCACGATGAAGTTGCAAATTTGAACGTTATAACTTACAACATCAGTCAATATTTCTGCCTATAAAATTAGTGGCTACCGTGGTAAATGCCACGACGCTAATGGAGCTTAGGGGCATTAAGATGGCCGCAATAACCGGCTCTAATTGCCCTGTAACCGCAAAATAAAGTCCAATTAGGTTATAGGTCAAAGATAGGATAAAACTCATTTTTATGACCTTCATGGCTTTTTTAGAGGCCTGGATGTATTGGTGCAACTGTTTAAATTTGCTGGCATCCATAATGCCATCACTGGCAGGTGAAAATACATTGATGTTCTCAGAAATGGCAAGGCCTACTTCGGCTTGGGCCAAGGCACCGGCATCGTTAAGTCCGTCACCTACCATCAGTACTTTTTTGCCCTGTTCTTGTAGGGATTTAATAAATTCGAGCTTATCCTGTGGTTTTTGGCCAAAATACAAGGGGGTGAGCTTTGGCAACAATTTTTCAAGGCGCTGCTTTTCACCTTCGTTGTCGCCCGAGAGTACGGCTACATTAAAATTTTTAGACATTTTTTCGAATACCTGGGAAACCCCTTCTCGGTATTCATTGTGAAAGATATACTTGCCCTTATAGGTGTCGTTGCTGCTGATATGAACCGCCGTGGTAAGGGCATCCGTAGTTTTTCCGTTACCTACAAAGTCGGCCGATCCCGCTTTAATGTGCTCGTTGTCCTTAGTTCCTTCTACGCCTTTGCCGATGTGTTCTTCGTATTCGTCAAGGGTAACGATATTCTCTTCGGCCAATAGGTTGTAGAGTGATCGGCTCAAGGGGTGGTTCGACCCCCTTAGGGTATTCTTTAATAGGGAGGCCTCGGCTTCCGTAAGGGGCATGCCCTCATAGGTGGCCGTGCTCTTTTGGGCAGTGGTTATCGTACCTGTTTTATCAAAAATAGCCGTATCTATTTGGGCCAATTGCTCAATGGTTTGTGTGTCTTTTAAATAAAATTTCTTACGGCCGAAGATTCGGAGCATGTTGCCAAGGGTAAAGGGTGACGAAAGGGCAATGGCGCATGGGCAGGCA
The DNA here is from genome assembly GCF_900156625.1 of Zobellia uliginosa. Classification (GTDB taxonomy): domain Bacteria; phylum Bacteroidota; class Bacteroidia; order Flavobacteriales; family Flavobacteriaceae; genus Zobellia; species Zobellia uliginosa. The sequence goes on from NZ_FTOB01000004.1 coordinate 100,044, forward strand.
ATGATCAAGACCGCGGTAAAGACGTTCAGGGCCTTGCTCGGGTCAAAATAGAGCCAGAAAATGGCCGATAAAGAGGCAATGCTGAGCACGGCTATGGTAAACCTTCGGCCGATACTGTCGGTCAGGGTCTGAAACGTACTGGCCTTGTCTTCCTGAAAAACGGAATTGCTCCACAATTGGGTGAGGTAACTTTGTGAGACTGATTTTAAGGCTTCCATCTCTATGGCACCTTGTAGTTGTTTTCCGCCGGCAAAGACTTTCTCCCCAGATTCTTTTTTTACCGGTTCCGATTCGCCCGTAACAAAGCTATAGTCGATACGAGCCTGTCCTTTAATGAGGATGCCGTCAACGGGAATCAGCTCTTCGCTTCGGATCAGTAGGCGGTCGCCTCTTTCGATATCGTGTACTTGGGCGGTTTCTTCCTTGCCGTCTTTGGTGATGCGGGTTATGGCAATAGGGAAATACGATTTGTAGTCACGTTCGAAGGAAAGGAAGGAATAGGTCTTTTGCTGAAAGAACTTTCCTAAGAGCAAGAAGAAAACCAATCCCGTAAGCGAATCGAAAAAACCGCTTCCCCAATCAAAGACAATATCCAGGGTGCTGCGAACAAAGAGCACGAAGATTCCAAGGGCAATGGGTACGTCAATATTCAACATTTTACTACGGATGCCTTTGTAGGCCGAAATAAAATAATCCCTGCCGGCATAAAGAAGTACCGGTAGCGAAAACAAGAATATAAGCCAATGAAAGACCGGTTCGTATTTGTTGAGCCAGTATTCGCCGCCGGATGCATTGCTTGACGATAGGTCAAAATAGTCGGGAAACGACAGGAACATCACATTGCCAAAGGCAAAACCTGCTACCCCAAGTTTGTAGATAAGGCTACGGTCGGCACTTTTCTTCTTTTTGTCGAAATCATCTAGGGAGATATAGGGCTCATAACCGATACGGGCCAGTAGCACCACGACTTCCTTTAGTGAAATATCGGAACTGCTATATGTAATGCGTACCGTCTTTTTGGGGAAATTTACTTGGGTGCTCTTGATATAATGGTTTAGCTTGTTCAGGTTTTCAAGAACCCAGATACACGAGCTACAGTGAATATGTGGGATATAAAGGTTGACGATCTGTAAGTTGCCGTCATTGAACTCAATAAGTTTTTCTGCGATTGGAGTTGAATCTAAAAAATCGTATCTTCCATCAATTGATTTCGGGGATGCCCCGGCCGCAGATTGCAAGTCGTAATAATAATCGAGGTCATGGCCCGATAATATTTCGTACACGGTCTTGCAACCGTGGCAGCAAAAATTTTTATCGTCTAGTGCGATTGGGTTATTGCCACAGTCGTCGCCGCAATGGAAACAGTTGTTAGATTTCATGTTACACTTGCTAATACCTATTTGCAAAGATGCAAAAGGTAGGTGTTAAAAAATATGACAATTATCAGGTTTAACACGGTCGGTGAAGGTTATCTTTGCATAGTCAGGTATAATTAATGGTGTATGAGCAGCAGATGTGAAAATTGTATAATACGACAATTTAATTCGTTACGTGCGATGAGCAAGGAGGAATTAAAGAAAGTATCCGATTCCAAGGTTTCCAAAAAACTTAAAAAAGGCGAGGCACTATTTCAGGAGGGCGAGCAGCTTAATGGGGTTTTTTGCGTAAGGACCGGGGTTTCAAAACTGTCGAAACTAAGTGCGAACGGAAAAGACCAGATCGTTAAACTGGCCAGTAAGGGGGAGGTAATGGGCCAACGTGCCGTGATTGCCGAAGAAGTCACCAATTTGAGCGCAATCGCGGTAAGTGATATGGAGGTCTGTTTTATACCAAAGGATGTAATTTCCAATACGCTCGATCAAAACCCGAACTTTGCGGTTGAGGTCTTGCGGCATATGGCTCACGATCTAAAGGAAGCTGATGACGTTATCGTAAACATGTCTCAAAAAACGGTAAAGCAGCGAATGGCCGAGGCCTTTTTATACCTTAGAAAAAACTATGGGGACGATACCGATGGTTTCTTGAACTTAGTGCTCTCTCGTGAAGATTATTCAAATGTGGTAGGAACCGCTACCGAATCATGTATCCGGATTATTTCGGAGTTCAAGAAGAAGGGCTTGATCAAAACTTCCGGAAAAAAAATAGGGGTGCTCGACGAACGTAAACTCTTGGAACTCGCCGAAAGATTCTAAACCGGACATTCCAAAACTGACATATGTCATAGTTTACCTATGGCTTTGCATCTACTTTTACCCTTGAAGATTTCAATAAAAAAGTAGATGAAGAATATATTGTTGCCAACCGATTTTTCAGAAAATGCGTGGAATGCCGTATGCTACGCCATAGAGCTTTTTGCCAACGAGGCCTGTACTTTTTACGTGTTGAATACCTATACCCCGCACATAGCCCACAGTCGTTTTATGGCGGCCGCCCTCGAAGGAAATATGTTGGAAGATACGGCCAAGGAAATTTCGGAATCGGGCCTGGCCAAGGTCATATCGCGTATCAAGGCCCAATTCAACAACCCAAAGCATAGTTTTCAGGTGATATCGTCGTTCAGCATGTTGGTCGATGAGGTCAAGGAAACCATAGAAGATAAGGAAATCGATCTGGTGGTGACAGGAACCAAAGGAGCCTCGGGCCTAGAAGAGGTCTTTATGGGCAGCAATACCGTACGGATCATAAAGTCGGTCAATAATTGCCCGGTATTGGCCGTGCCTGAATCCTTTCCCTTTGTCCGCCCCAATGAAATTGCCTTTGCTACGGATTTCAATAGATTCTATACCGAATCTGAACTCGAGCCCCTGCTCGATATGAGCCGGGCCTTTGGTGCGGTCATCCGTATCGTACATGTACAACAAGGGATACATGCCTTGAGCGAACTGCAGAAATTCAATTTAGACATGCTTAGAAAGTATTTGAAAAATGTGGAGCATTATGTTCATACCGTATCGGAACTGAACTCGGTATCAAAAACCTTGGAGGTCTTTAGTAATGAACTGGACATACACCTGTTGGCCATGCTTAATTATCAGCATAGCTATATGGAAAAAATTACAAGGGAACCTGTTGTAAAGAAAATGGCATTTCACACACAGATACCCCTATTGGTCATACCCGAACTGGGAATGTGTAACAAAAAATCGACAAACCAAAACGAGGAAGGCCTTTCCGTTTCCTAGTAAATTGGAGCCATGGTCAATTAGGCCTTGGTCTAGAAATAAAACACAAAACTGCTTGAAAGGGCAGTTTTTTTATTGGGTCAAAATTATCTGTTATATTTCTCCTAATCGCATGCCCCGCAGCATTGGTTCTTCTTAATTTTGTACAAAATTATGACATGAACCTTCCCGATACTGGTCAAAAACGAATAGTGATAATTGGAGGCGGCTTTGCCGGAATATCACTGGCAAAAAATCTAAAAGAAGTTGATTTACAGGTGGTCTTGATCGACCGCCATAACTACCATACCTTTCAGCCACTTCTATATCAGGTTTCTACCAGTGGCTTGGAACCTGATTCCATTGCATACCCGCTTCGAAAGGTCTTGAAGGAACTCGATAATTTTTATTTTAGGATGGCTTCGGTGCAACGCATCGATCCTGATGGGCAGACCGTTTTTACCGATATAGGAAACCTAGGTTACGATTATTTGGTCTTGGCCACAGGAACAAAGACCAATTTCTTTGGCAACCAGAATATAGCCCGGTACGCCATGCCCATGAAGACCGTTCCCCAGGCGCTTGATATCAGGAGCCTTATGCTACAGAATTTTGAAAAGGCCGATGACTGCCTTGATCCGGTTGAACGCAAGGCTTTGTTGAATTTTTGTATTGTGGGCGCAGGTCCTACGGGAGTAGAGTTGGCCGGTGCATTTGCCGAATTGAAGAACAATGTTTTTCCTAAAGATTACAGGCATCTCAACGTAGATGAAATGGAAATCAACCTATTTGAGGGTGGCCCAAGGGTGTTGCCCCCAATGAGCGAGAATGCTTCCAAAAGGGCGGCCGAATTTTTGAAGGCCCTCGGTGTACGTGTTCATTTAAACGTGATTGCCAGTGATTATGACGGGGAGCGACTTACCCTAAAGGATGGCACAACCTTAAACACCAAGAATTTTATTTGGACGGCAGGGGTTACCGGGGCCGCCATTGAAGGTTTTGCCACCCATGTACTTGTGGAACGGTTGAACCGCTATAAGGTAAACCGGTTCAACCAAGTTGAGGGCTATGATACTGTTTTTGCCATTGGTGATATTGCCTATATGGAAACCGAAGACTTCCCTAAAGGACATCCCCAAGTGGCGCAACCCGCCATTCAACAAGGGGAGTTGTTGGCCGATAACCTAGGGCGCATGCTACAGGGAAAAGAATTGAAGCCCTTCACTTATCGCGATAAGGGAACCATGGCCACCATTGGCCGAAATAAGGCGGTTGCCGATATTAAGAAGCTAAAGTTCGCCGGCTTCTTTGCATGGTTTATTTGGATGTTCGTTCACCTAATGGCCTTGGTAGGTTTTAGAAATAAGGTGGTAGTATTTTTTAACTGGGCCTACAACTACATTAACTACGATAAGGCTGCGCGGCTTATTATGAGACGCTTCAAGCCTAAGGCTTAGTTTGTGGCCGGCAAATTGCAATTAATTCAAATGCTTTAGTATCTTTGCGCTGTTGTGTTGTGACCCAGAACCTGAATAGGTTTGGGCCAATGAAAGGCTTTCCTTGTTGGAAGGCTTTTTTTGTTTGCCCCCTTCGGTAATTTGAAAACACGTCGGACATGGCAGTCGACCTGTTTTGGCGAAGGGAGAATTTTAGGAAGGGTAACTTTAGATTTTTTGCAATTGGCGCTCTAACGATGCCTGTTTGTTTTGCTTGGAAGTCGTTTGGTTTTGGATGAGCATCCATGCCTTTTTGGCTCTTTCCGCTTTTACCTGATGATGTGTTCTTTCCATGATACGAGGTGCTAAGGTTTAAACTTCTATGTGTACTTTAAGCCAGATTCAAATTTATGGTCCTCTGGATTATGCCACTCAATTTTATGAGCTTAACGACAGGTCAAACTTACGACGAAATGCGCTCTTTTTATCGCTGAAATACATTATTAAAACGTTTTTTCCATTTTAAGGATTTCTTATATGAAAAATAATTCCATCCGTTTTTATGGAAGGGCAAATATGCGATATCGCTAAAAAAGCACTAATTTTAGGAGTACATTTATAAACGCAGAACATATGCCGTTATATCATAAGCTCGGAAAGTTTCCGCAAAAACGACATACCATCTTCAAAAAAGACGATGGTAGCTTGCATTACGAACAATTGTTCGGAACCATTGGGTTTGATGGAATGTCTTCTTTACTCTATCACTTGCATAGGCCTACACAGGTAAAGGAAGTCGGTAAAACCTTGGATATTGCTCCAAGGGCCGCCGTAGAATACAATATAAAATCGAGATTGCTAAAGGGCTTCGAGATAAAGCCTGAAGATGATTATCTACAGAGCCGAAAGACGGTACTTTTCAATTCAGATGTGCATGTGGGGCTCGCCGCCCCCAGAAAGTCGGTCACGGATTATTTTTATAAGAATACCGATGCCGATGAGCTGTTGTTCGTACATAGGGGTTCGGGTACCTTAAAGACCTTTTTAGGGGAGATTCCTTTTGAATATGGCGACTACCTTATGATTCCCAGAGGGATGATCTATCAAATTGAATTTGATACAGAAGATAATCGCTTGTTGCTTACGGAAAGCTATCACCCTATATACACCCCTAAAAGATACCGGAATTGGTTCGGCCAGCACTTAGAGCATTCGCCATTTTGCGAGCGCGATTTTAAGCTGCCACAGAACCTGCAGACCTTTGATGAAAAGGGAGAGTTTTTGATGAAAGTGAAAAAACAAGGGCAGCTGCACCATTTGGTATATGCCACCCATCCGTTTGATGTGGTCGGTTGGGACGGTTACAATTTTCCCTATGGCTTTTCCATTCATAATTTCGAACCCATTACAGGTCGCGTTCACCAACCGCCCCCAGTGCACCAAACCTTTGAGACAAGCGCCTTTGTGGTGTGCTCCTTCTGCCCGAGGTTGTACGATTATCACCCACAGGCCATACCGGCACCGTATAACCATTCCAATATAGATTCCGATGAGGTGCTCTATTATGTGGATGGTGATTTTATGAGTAGGAAGGGGATTGATGAAGGGTATATTTCCCTACACCCGGCGGGTATTCCGCATGGTCCGCACCCAGGTACTTACGAAGCGAGTATAGGGAAAAGCAAAACGGAGGAACTTGCGGTCATGATCGATACCTTTAAACCGCTAAAGCTGACCCAGCAGGCCATGGATATCGATGACGGTAAGTATTACCAAAGCTGGTTGGAGTAATTTTTAGCATCGAGAACAAAGTGAATTAAAGAGGCCGCTAATTTAGCGGTGTGATTGTCAATATCATATTTTGGATTCATTTCCGCTATATCAATGGAAATCATTTTATTTGAACCTATAATCAATTTTAAAGTTTCAAGAACCATTTTCGGCGTAAAACCCATGGGGGAAGGAGCGCTAACTCCTGGTGCGTAAGCTGAAGAAAAACCATCAAGGTCTATGGTTACATAAATATGGTCTACTTTTTTGATAAAATCTAAAAGTGTGCGTGTAACCTTTTTAAATTCGTTCATTGAAAAAACGATGTTTTCAATGTAGCTCACCCCTAAGTCTCTGGCAGTTTGAAACAATACTTTGTCATTTGCATCCTTTCGGATGCCTAGGCATAAATAGTGAAAAGGAGCATTGTCTTTTTTGCAATCTTCTGCTATTTGATAAAAAGGCGTGCCTGAGTTATTTCCATTTTCAGTGGAACGTAAATCAAAGTGGGCATCAAAGTTTATGATACCTATGGGGGTATTTTTCCCTAAGTATTTTTTGATTCCGTTGTAGTGCGCGTATGCCATATCGTGCCCGCCTCCAAGAAGAACGGGCAAGGCTTTACTTTGCAAGATAAGCTTTACTTTTTCAGATAGGTCTTCTTGGGCTGCTTCCATATCCTCTTGAAGGCATTGAACAGAACCTATATCAAGGAGCTTTGTTTCGGAGCCCAAATGATTGGGCATCTTGCCTAATTGGGTCCGAATTACATCCGGACCATCAAAAGCACCAATTCTTCCCAGATTTCTTTTAACACCTTCATTACAGGCGTATCCCAAAAGTGCAAAACTTTTGGCGTTGGAATCTAAGCTACTTTCGTTTAAATCTATGCACTGCACTTTTTCGTGAAGATATAATTGTTGCCCCGATTTTCTTCCGGTCCAAATTGCAGTTTCGGGTTTCTGATAGTTTACCATGGTTAATCGAAAAGATTTTCTAATACATCGCTTTCCACTAAATTAGGCAAAGTAACCTTGAGTTCAGGAGTTCTTTCCATTTCCCTCTTTATGGCAAATATGGCCTCATCGTTTCGAGCCCAACTTCTTCGTGAGATGCCGTTGTTAACATCGTAGAAAAGCATGTTTTTGAGTTTTTTGGAAGCTTCGGCAGACCCATCTAATAACATACCGAACCCGCCGTTGATGACTTCTCCCCAGCCTACGCCCCCACCATTATGAATTGAGACCCAAGTGGCGCCCCTAAAGCTATCGCCAATGACATTATGAATAGCCATATCTGCAGTAAACTTACTGCCATCATAGATGTTGCTGGTTTCTCTAAAAGGAGAATCCGTTCCACTTACATCGTGATGGTCACGCCCTAGGATAATGGGGTGGGAAATCTCACCAGAATTGATGGCCTGGTTAAAAGCTTCGGCAATTTTTGTTCTTCCCTCGGCATCGGCATAGAGTATTCTTGCTTGGGATCCAACGACCAATTTGTTTTGTTCGGCTTCTTCTATCCATTTTATATTATCCTGCAACTGTTGTTGAATTTCATTGGGAGCATTGGTTTTTATATCCTTCATGACCTGAAGGGCAATTGCGTCTGTCTTTTTTAAATCTTTGGGGTTTCCAGAAGTGCACACCCAGCGAAACGGCCCAAAACCATAGTCAAAACACATAGGGCCTAAAATATCTTGTACATAGGATGGGTATTTAAAATCAATTTGGTTTTCGGCCATCACATCGGCGTTGGCGCGTGAACACTCTAAAAGAAAAGCATTTCCGTAATCAAAGAAATAGGTGCCTTTTGCGGTATGTTTATTTATGGCAGATGCATGTCTTCTAAGGGATTTCCGAACGTAGTTTTTAAATTCTTCAGGATTTTCGACCATCAGTTCATTTGATTCTTCAAAACTTAAATCAACAGGATAATATCCGCCAGCCGAAGGGTTGTGCAATGAGGTTTGGTCGGAACCTAAATGGATGTATATATTCTCGGAATAAAAACGTTCCCATACCTCTACCACGTTTCCGATGAATGCCAAGGATACGATTTCCTTTTTGTCGATAGCTTCTTTTGTGCGAGAGACAAGATCGTCCATATCATCAATAAGTAAATCGACCCAACCTTGAGAATACCTCTTTTTTGCTGCAGCCGGGTTGACTTCTGCGCAAATGGTAATACATCCGGCGATATTTCCTGCTTTTGGTTGTGCGCCGCTCATACCGCCCAAGCCTGCTGTCAAGAATATTTTTCCTGCGCATGTTTCGTCTTTTTTTAAAACTTTTCTAAACGCGTTCATTACCGTTATTGTAGTACCGTGAACGATTCCCTGTGGGCCAATATACATGTATGAACCAGCCGTCATTTGTCCGTATTGGGTAACCCCTAAGGCATTGTATTTTTCCCAATCGTCAGGTTTTGAATAGTTAGGAATCATCATACCATTGGTAACCACTACCCTTGGTGCTTCCTTAGAAGAAGGGAATAAGCCCATAGGGTGTCCGGAATAGATATGCAAGGTTTGCTCATCGGTCATTGAAGCCAGGTACTGCATGGTTAACAGGTATTGCGCCCAATTCTGAAAAACGGCACCATTACCACCGTAGGTAATTAATTCTTCAGGATGTTGGGCCACGGCAGGGTCAAGATTGTTCTGGATCATCAACATGATACCTGCCGCCTGCCGTGATTTATAGGGGTATTCGTTAATAGGTCTGGCATAGAGTTTATAGGCAGGCTTAAAACGAAACATATAGATGCGTCCGTGGGCCTTGAGTTCTTTAGCAAACTCTGTAGATAGTTCTGAATGCCATGCAGCCGGAAAATATCGAAGCGCATTGCGGATTGCCAGTTTTTTTTCTTTTAGGGATAATATCTCTTTTCGTTTAGGGGCTCGATTGGCGTCGAACGAATATTCCTTTTTGGCAGGAAGCTTTTTCGGAATACCTTGAAGTATTTGTTCTTTAAAGTTCATACGTAATGCTTATTGATGTTTGTCATAAACCTTTTCACCATTCTTATAGACCACGCAAGGCTTAAAGCTTCCTTGGTGATATAATATTTCTCTGTAATCACTTGAGTGAAAGAGAAGGACATCTGCTAAGAGTCCTTCTTTTAATTGGCCTCTATCCTGCAGATTTAACGCTGCGGCGGCACGAAAAGTAATTCCCGCTAAAACCTCGGCATTGGATAATTTTTCAAATGATCCAAGAATAGCGGCTTGAGTCAATAAATCGCCCATTGGGGCAGAACCTGGGTTGTGGTCACTTGCAATGGCCAAGGCACCACCAGCATCTAAAATCTTTCTGGCCGGAGTGAAATTGCAACCTAATCCCAATGAGGCCCCGGGTAATGCTGTTGAAATGATATCACTTTGGGCCAAAAGATTTATTTCGGTTTGGGTACTCGCTTCTAAATGATCGGCACTGATTGCCCCAACATCAACGGCAACCTTACTTCCGTTCGTTGAAAATTGATCCGCGTGAACGGTAATGTCAAACCCCATTGCTTTTGCCTTTTTCAAATACGGTGCGATCTGTTGCTCAGAAAAGGCACTTTCTTCTACAAAGGCATCAATGCGGTTCGTTAAGTGTTCTTCCTTTAAAATAGGGAACAGGGTAGAGCTAATTAGCTCTAAGTAATCTTCTGGGCTTCCTTCAAAATCTTTAGGAAACATATGTGCTGCCAGACAAGTCGAAATTAAATCGGCCGGAGTTTGGTCATTTGCTTTCTGAATTGCCCTTAGCATCTTCAATTCTTCGACAACAGATAACCCGTAGCCACTTTTTACCTCAATAGTGGTAGTTCCGTTTTTTAAATGCCGATGGGCCCGTTTCATTGTTGTTTTTATCAGTTGGTCTTGGCTACTTTTTCTGGTTTGGGTTACCGTATCCCAAATTCCGCCACCGGCTTTGGCGATTTCCAAGTATGTTTTACCGGCATTTCGCATAGCATAGTCAGCGGCCCGTGAGCCGCCAAAACAAATGTGGGTATGCGCATCTATAATACCGGGCAGTCCTATGTGGTCACCTTTTAATTCGTGAACTTCTACTTTGCAATAAGCAATTTTGAGTTCATTGAATTTACCGATAGACTTTATTCTGGTTCCTTCGATCAAAATTCCGACATCTTCCATGACCAGAATATCATCATCTGAAAGCGGACCTTTTATTGATAGCCCTGTCATAGGGATAAGCTGTTTAAACGGACCTATTAATTTCATAATTGTAATTTTGTGATATTGTAGGGATACACTATTTAGTAAGTTTCGAATTCCTCTGAGAAAGGTATTTCAAATTTGAGATTCTTTTCCTTTTTGACTTTATCTATTGCTTTAATAATAGTCTGGTTTTTAATCATTTCAATTCCCTTTTGAATGTCGTCGGCAAATACCCTATCCTTTTCGGCAAAAGCCACTTTTTTTCTAATTTCTTTATGGATTTCATCCAAAAAAATTCCTGACTTCAAGGGTTTTCGAAATTCGAAAGCCTGTGCCGCCGTCAAAAGTTCAATGGCCAGAATCTTTTCTATATTGCCAATGACCTGAAGAGCCTTCCTTCCCCCAATAGAGCCCATGCTTACATGGTCTTCCTGGCCTAAGGAAGTGGGAATGCTATCGGCGCTTGAAGGAAAACAAAGTCCCTTATTTTCACTAGCCAAGGCAGCGGTAGTATATTGCAATATCATATAACCGGAATTTATTCCGGTGTCTTCCATTAAAAGCTTTGGTACCCCAGGGCTGTTGCCTTTAAGTGCCAAATAAATTCTGCGATCCGAAATATTTCCTATTTCTGAAGCAGCAAGACAAACATAATCTAAAGCCATTGCTAAGGGTTGACCGTGAAAGTTTCCTCCACTAATGGTTAATTTTTCGTTGATAATCAGTGGGTTGTCGGTGACGGAATTCAATTCTATTTCGGTCAACTCTTTAAGGTGCAGCCATGCATTTCTAGATGCGCCATGTACTTGTGGAATGCAACGTAGGGAATATGGGTCTTGAACCCGTTCACAGTCAATATGGTCCTCTAATATTTCGGAACCTTTTAGTAATCGTTTTATGCGTTTGGCAACATGAATGTTCCCTTTGTACGGTCTTAGCGCATGAAGTTCATTAAAGAAAGGTTTGACGGAGCCTTGAAGTCCTTCGATCATCATTGCCCCAATGACATCGGCTTGGGCTAAGCAGCCTTGTAATTTTTGCACTACTTTAACCGCATGTGCCGCTATGAATTGAGTACCGTTGATTAGGGCCAATCCTTCTTTGGGCCCCAAATTCAGAGGCGTTAACCCTACTTTTTTCAATAAGGTGGCGGCTGCTATTTCTTCACCTTTAAAGTGAACCTTTCCTAGTCCTATTAAAGGTAAGAAAAGATGCGAAAGCGGGGCTAAATCACCCGAGGCCCCGACAGAGCCTTGGGAAGGCACTACAGGTATAGCATCGTTTTCTATATGCCATATTATACGTTCCAAGGTAGATTCTGCAATACCGGAATATCCTTTAGCTAACGATTGCACTTTTAAAATCATCATGAGTTTGGCAATTTCCATATCAATGGTATCGCCCACCCCGACACTATGGCTTTGCAAAATATTATTTTGTAAAATTTTGGTATCCTCCTTTGATATTTTTGTTGTGCATAGTGGACCAAAACCGGTGTTGATACCATAAACCGGATGGCCTTTTTCAACAATGTTCTGAACTGTTTTCCAGCTTGCTTTGACTTTCTCTCTAGTGGAAGAGGTCAGTTTCATTTCCGTTTTACCCGCTGCTATTGAAATTGCTATGCCGGCGGTTAGCCAATCTTCGCCAAAACAAAAGGTCTTTTTTGTAGTCGCCATGCTTCTATTTTTTATGGATTATAAAATTAAAGAGTAATTTTGATGATCAGTGATACCATTATAGTCAATAGTCAATAACCATGAGTTATCAATTAGAGTTGCGTCATTTCAATTATTTCCTAGCTGTGGCAAAAGAGTTGCATTTTAGAAAGGCAGCGGAAAAACTTTTTATTTCCCAACCTGGTTTGAGCAGGCAAATCAAACAAATGGAAGAAATCTTGGATACACCACTTTTTGTGCGGGATAAGAAAAAAGTGAAGCTGACTCCGGCGGGTATGTATTTAAAAGAAGAGGTAGAGTTTATCCTTAATCACTTAGAACTAATCCAAAAGCAATCAAGAACAATTGGAGAGGGACATCTAGGTGAAGTAAGAATTGGATTTTTGGGTTCTGCAATGCAAGAAGTAATCCCGAAATTCTTGTTACAATTAAAAGAATCATATTCGGGAATAAAAACGAGTCTTGAGGAACTTTCAAATCGTGCCCAGGTCGACGCGCTTTTAAAAGATAAATTAGATATTGGTTTTGTACGCTTGGCCCGGGTACCTAAAGGAATTGAAATTATGCCGGTAAAAGAGGATAGTTTCTCTGTAGTGCTTCCTGAAAATCATGCGTTAAGCGCTGAAAATTTCAAGAAAATGGGGCAATTGAAAGAAGAGAGTTTTATTCTTTTTGCACAGGAATACAGTCCTTTGTATTATGATACTGTAGTGAGTATTTGCGAGGATTCCGGTTTTAGTCCAAAAGTTTCCCATAAGTCGGTTCATGCGCAGACCATTTTTAAATTGGTAGAAAATAATTTGGGTGTTTCCATAGTGCCAACGTCTTTGCAGTATGGTTTTAAGATGAAAATAAAGTTCATTGAGCTAAAGCAAATCCCCCAAAGAGCGGTGCTTTCCGTTATTTGGAAATCCGATAATAGAAATCCTGTCTTAAAAAACTGCATGGATTTGATTTTGGGATAACAGTAATAACAAATTCATAGATTTGTACCTCAAAAAAGAAGCTATGATTTTTGACCTTATAAAAAACAGACGCTCGGTTTTTCCAGCGCAGTATAATAATAAGCCTATTGCCAAGGCCGATATCGAAAAAATATTGGAAGCGGCCAATTGGGCCCCTACCCACAAAAAAACCGAACCATGGAGGTTTCGGGTTTTACAGGGGGAGTCTCAAGAGAAATTGGGACTTTTCCTTTCCTTGAAATATCTGGAAAACGATCCCAACCCGAAGGAGTTCAAAGCCAAAAAACTGATTGAAAACCCGAAGCGTGCGGGCGCAATTATCGCTATCTGTATGCAAAGGGATCCCGCCCAAAGTATTCCCGAATGGGAAGAAGTCGCCGCTACCGCAATGGCCGTTCAAAATATGTGGCTCTGCTGTACGGAAATGGGTATTGGCTGCTATTGGAGCTCACCGGGACTGGTAAAGCATATGAACGATTTTTTTGAAATGAACGAGGGTGAAGCCTGTTTGGGCTTTTTCTATATGGGCTATTCCGATGAGGAAATTCCTGAAGGACAGCGGAGTCCCATTGCGGATAAGGTAGTTTGGATGGATTAAGGCCTGTCTAAAGCTTATTCCCTGGTGTACATATAAGTGTTTCCTCCTTGTTTTAGTAGCATGGTATTTTCTTTTGGATTGAATTCCAGGCGTACGCCTGCTTGGTGAAACTCAAAGGCATGCTCTTCTACCGCTTCCAACGGAAATGAGGGCTGACCGGTAGCCTGTGCTGTTAGGTTTCCTTCGTTTTCGGTAATAGTAAGTTTCAAGTGGAGTTGTTTGCTTCCATAAATGCCTAGATATTTTTCTAAGTCTTCTGCTGTAACCTCAATGGTTTCGAAATGGGGTATGTTAAAAGACTTGTCATAATATGCCGCTAAAACAGCAATAAGAATATCATTATTGCTATAACGGGTTCCGTTAGATATGAGTGCCACGGAAATATGGTCCTTGGGAAATGTAGCTAGTTGAGAAGTAAAGCCGTCTATACCACCATTGTGTCCAAATCCTTTTTTATTGAAATAAGGCATTTCAAACAATCCCATACCGTAACCATCTTCAAAAGTCTTCATTTGTTTTAGACTTTTGTTGGTAATAAGTTTCCCCTCATGTAGAGCGGTGGAAAAAGTATTAAGGTCGGTAGGAGTAGAGACGATGGCTCCGGCTCCTATTGGAATGGACATATGGGTTTCAAAAGATTTGTTCCATCGGGTATCATAATTATATGAAAAGGCCTCATGGTTGTTGGGGTCTATGGGGCTCCCCATATATGTATTTTTTAACTGCAGGGGCTCGGTTATTTTTGTTTTAATAAGATTGGCGTAACTGTCCTTTAGAACGTCTTCCAGAATAAAAGTCAATAGCTGATAATTGGAGTTGCTGTATTCTCCTTTGCTATTAGGTTCAAAAACACTACCCCCTTGTTCTATAAGTTCCAGTAGTTGCTGTCTTGTTTTGGGTTGCGTATTCCATAGAAGGTAATCTGGTCTGCTGGTAACATTGGCAATACCGCTTCGGTGATTAAGCAAATTACCAATAGTAATACTGGTGGCGTTTTTAATGTTAGGAAAAAAGTCGGCTATAGGTTGGTCCAGGGATATTTTTCCTTCCTCAATGGCCATAAAAGTAAGTACAGAAGTAAACATTTTGGTAATGGACCCAATTCTGAATTTCGTTTTTTCGTCAATTTCTTGTTGGGCATCAATATCTGCATAACCGATGGATCTACTGTATATCGTCTTTCCGTTTTCTGAAAGGGCAAGGCTTCCCATGAAACGATCATGGCTTTCTAAATGGTTAAAAAGACTGTCAAGCTTATTGAAATTGGATTCTTGGCAAAAGACAGAAAGCCCCATCAGTAAAAGCAGTACCGATGTGAATGTTGTTCTTTTCATGGGGATGGGTTTTGGTTTTAAAACGAAAATAGCTCTAAACGGTAATTCCAGGCCGTCGATAGAAAGAGTCCGAGATAGATTATGGCAATCAAGAATTTCATAAAGGTACCGGTCAAGAAACCCAAGAACGATCCAAAAGCGGCTTTGGTGGCCGTTTTTCCATCGGCTTTATTCAATAATTCCCCTACCAAGGCCCCCACAAATGGCCAAACAATAATGCCAAGAGGACCTAAAATTGGGAAGAAAAGCGCGACCAATAGTCCCAAGGTAGTGCCGATAACCCCTGCCCTGGTTCCACCGAATTTTTTTGTCCCTATGGCGGGTATTACGTAGTCTAGGGCAAATACCATTAGGGCGAGGGCCGCCGTAATACCTAAAAATAACCAGTCTTGGGGAACGGCCTTGGTGAGGTGTAGCAATAGTAGTCCCACCCAGCTGATCGGAGGTCCTGGGAGTACGGGCAAGAAGCTGCCCAAAATTCCCACGAACATCAAAATGAAACCTAAAACAAGCAGTACAATGTCCATTTTATCAATTTGCTGTTTGACGAAGATAAGTACATTTTGTTACATCTTTTCGGTGGGCTCTCCTGTTACTTTTAAAGGGAGGCCTGACTGTTAGTGTGTTAGCACTTTTGATGGTGCGTAAAACCGATTTATTTTTTTTTGAACTAAAAAAATAGTTTGAACTAAAATTTTAGTTATATTTGTTTTAATGTTAAACTAAATACTTAGTTAAATGAAGCAATTAACAAAGGCGGAAGAAGAGGTGATGCAACGGTTATGGGAGTTGGAAAAGTGTAATGTTGCGGCCATTATTGAACGCTTGCCCGAGCCCAAACCGGCATATAATACGGTATCTACGATAGTACGGATTTTAGAGGGAAAGGGCTTTGTGGGCCATGAAAAGGAGGGGAAGGGCTATCTCTACTTTCCTATCGTAAAAAAGTCGGATTACAGCAACCAGAGTATCAATAAGCTGGTGGACGGGTATTTTCAGGGTTCCTTTAAAAGTATGGTCTCTTTTTTTATGAAGAAGAACGATATGAGTCTTTCTGAATTGGAATCTATAATGCAGGATATTAAAAAGGCTTCCAGGCCGGAAGGGATAAATAAAAAGAATAAATAAAACTGACGCTGATGATACAGTATATTCTGGAGAGCATGGCTTTTCAATTGGTTTTTCTTGTGATTTATGATGCCCTGCTAAAACGGGAGACCTTTTTTCAATGGAACCGCTTTTATCTTTTGGGTACATTTTTGTTGTCTTTAGTGCTGCCTTTTATAAAAATAGACGCTTTTAAAACCACAGTAGAACAGCCCTATATTGAATATGGCGAGCAACTTTGGGGGGTAAATAATGCCCTTGTAGTTGGAGCTCGGGAGCCTACCGGAATAGACATTTCATGGCAAACGGTATTATTTGTATCAGGAGCACTGGTAGCTACATTGCTGTTGGCGTATAAGCTGCGCCAGCTGTACCTTTTGAGCATAAAAGGAGACCGGATTAGTTTCAAGGAGTTTACACAAATATTGATTCCCAATAGCAACATGGCTTTCTCCTTCTTTAAATCAATTTTTATTGGGGATAAGGTTTCAAAAACGGATTACACCAATATTATCGACCATGAATTGGTTCATATAAAACAAGGCCATTCTTGGGATTTGCTCTTTTTTGAGCTCATGCGGATAATAGGTTGGTTCAACCCTCTAGTCTACGTTTACCAAAATAGAATATCGGAATTGCACGAGTTCATCGCCGATGCAAAAGTTGCGAAAAACAATAAAAACGAGCAATACCAATTGTTGCTTTCCCAAGTATTTCAAACTCAAAATATATCGTTCATCAATCATTTTTTTAAATCATCATTAATCAAAAAACGAATCGTCATGTTACAAAAATCACAATCAAAATCGGTTTTCAAATTAAAGTATTTGGCATTGTTGCCCTTGATTTTGGGGATGTTGTTTTATACTTCGTGCGAAAACGATGATGAAAATAGTCTGGAGGTTAATGAAAATATCATAACCGTAAGTAGCGTAGATAATCTCTCTGAAGAAGAGGAAACTAAGGTGTATGCAAGATTGAAGTCTCTAGCCGATTCCGAAGAAGCCTGGAGCTTAAAGGTAGAAGATTCCCAAAATTCATTGAAGTTCGAAAGTACAAAGGAGGACGTATTTGTTTCGGGAATTAACAACGAACCAATTCGGGCTAAAATGACCATAAATAATACAAACGGGCGAGCAAAATTATTTAAAAACTTTATACCTTCTGCAGGCGAACCGTACGATTGGAAAAAGATTTATAGAGAAGAAAATCTAGTGCCTTTTGCTTATGCCCACGAGGTTCCTGTTTTTCCGGGTTGTGAAAATGAAAATGATTTAAAAGCTTGTTTTCAACAAAATATGCAGGAACATATTGGCAAGTATTTTAAATATCCGGAAGAGGCTCAGAGGCAAGGCATTCAAGGTAGGGTGAGTATTATGTTTACCATAAACGAAGATGGTTTAATTACTGATATTCGCAAAAGAGGTCCCCATGAATTATTAGAAAATGAAGCGGTTCGTATTATTAAAAAATTGCCGCGTATGACACCGGGTTCTTTCGAGGGTAAAACAGTCAAAGTTCCATTTTCAATTCCTATCAGTTTTAAATTAGAACAGGCAGGGTTTAGTCCGTCTAGTACTGACGATATTTATGCGCAAATGCAAAAGGAAGAAATAGCTAAATTATCCGCTGAGGCCCAAATAGCTTATGGGAATTCCGTGGCATTTAAAGAAGTAGAAATTCCCCCTGTTTTTCCGGGTTGTGAAAATGCGGATAATATACAAGACTGTTTTCAGAAAAGTGTAAATCGGCATATTTCCAAGAATTTCAGGTATCCGCAGGATGCACAAGAAAGAGGGATTCAAGGTAGGGTTCTGGTAATTTTCCTAATGGATACCTCAGGAAACATTACTCATATTTCTACAAGAGGCCCGGATAAATCTTTCGAAGAGGAAGCGGAACGTATTATTTCTAAATTACCTAAAATGTCCCCGGGTAAACATAAGGGTAAAAATGTAAATGTACCATATTCAGTTCCTATCACCTTTAAACTTAGATAGCTTGAGAGTCATAATTCGTATTTTTTTGATGGTAATCTATATTACATCAGAAGCCCAAGCGGTCACATCGCCGGTGGCCGATAGTCTCTATGCCACCGGTAACTACCTAAGGGCAATAAACCATTATGCCGAAAATGCTTCCGTTGCTTCTACCTTGCAAATTGCCAGGGCCTATAACGCTATTGGCAATTATGAAAAAGCAATTGCACAGTATCAGAATGTGCTGTCTCAAGATGCAAGGCTTCAAATTGCAAAATTTGAACTGGGAAAGCTCTGTCTGAAAACAAAAGACTTTACGAATGCGGAGGCCCTATTCTTAGAACTGACGCATGCTGCAAGTAACAACCCTGAGTATCATTTTTATTTGGGAGAGACCTTTCGTGAAGAAAAAAAGACCGAGCGTGGTCTGGTGTCTTACAAAAATGCAGTGGTAATTGATAGTACACATTTAAGAAGTCTGTTTCAATTAGGGAAATATTATGTGAGCCAGAGAGAAAAAGACTCGGCCTTAACTTTTATCGATAAAGGCCTTGGCTTCTACGAAAACGACGTCGCACTGATAAACTTAAAAGCACTGGCCTATTATAACAACGATGAGTATGTCAAGGCATCTCCTTATTTTGAAAGGCTTATAGAGTTGGGCGAGCACAAAGAGTACATCTACGAGAAATTAGGTTATTGTTACTTTAAGGATTGGGAGTTTGAAAAGGCAAAAGCCAACTATAAAAAGGTCTTGGAACTGAACGATGAAAATGCCGATGCCTATTATAATTTAGGTCAGGTATTTCGGAAAGACCGGCAGATAGATAGTGCCCAATATTACATCAAAGGGTCCATAGCGGTTCAAAAACCATTTTTGTTGAAGGAATATGTAGCCCTGGCAGGAATCGCAAGAAGTAAAGGCGATATAAAAACGGCTTTGAAATACTACAAATTAGCACATCAAGAAGACCCGGATGATGCACTGGTCTATCACAATGTTTGTACAGTGGCGGATCAGTATTACAAAGACCCTAAAATCAAATTAACGTATTATGAAAACTTTGACGAGAGATTTGGTGATAAAAATGACTATATGTCCAAAATGGTAAACAAGCGTATTTCTGAATTAAAGGAGGAAATTCATTACGATGTGAAATAATCCCCCTCGTTTTCTAGATTGCTTTTTTGCTGCTAAGATCCATTTTTTAGGTGTTTTCCCTTTGAGAATCGCTATTCATAGCGTAAACCTCCCTAAAAAATCGTAATTTCCGCCTAGAATTCAGGGCAATGCGAAACCTTACATTTTTATGCTTTCTATTCGTGCTGACCGCGTGTAATTGGTCGGCTTCAAGGGAGAAGAAAACCCAAGAATTGGTAAACAAAGAGATATTGGGTATCGACTGGGAAGATGTGGACCAATACCCTCTTTTCGCCGATTGTGACGAAACGGCTTCTAAACAAGAGCAGAAACAATGTTTTATGACGACTTTGTTGAAGCACTTCTCAGAAACTTTGGAAGAATCGGATTTTGTGGTGGAAGAAGCCGTCAACGATACTATTTTTGTCGACTTTTTGATGGAAGTTTCAGGGGCCATTTCACTTTTGGAAATCGATAAGGGCGGTATTACCGACGATCAGCTTCCGGGTTTTGACGAACAGATTACAAAATGTTTGAACCGTTTGCCCAAAATTGAGCCCGCATTAAAAAGAGGTATTCCCGTTAGGGCAAAATTTAGAATTCCTATAGTACTGCAATAAAACAAATCATTTGGCTACGGAAAAAATTATACTCGGTATTGACCCAGGTACTACCATTATGGGCTTCGGTCTTATAAAGGTAGTAGGAAAAAAAATGGAGTTCATTCAAATGAACGAACTGCTCCTTCAAAAATATAATGACCACTACGTAAAACTAAAGCTCATTTTTGAACGCACCATAGAACTTATAGACACGTATCACCCTGATGAAATCGCCATAGAGGCACCTTTCTTTGGCAAAAACGTACAGTCGATGCTCAAACTGGGGCGCGCCCAAGGTGTGGCCATGGCTGCGGGACTCTCACGTGAAATTCCCATAACGGAATATTTGCCGAAGAAAATAAAAATGGCCATCACCGGGAATGGTAATGCCAGTAAGGAACAAGTGGCCAAAATGCTCCAAAGTCTACTGGGATTAAAAACCTTGCCCAAGAATTTGGATAGCACCGACGGCCTTGCCGCTGCCGTTTGTCACTTTTACAACGAAGGCAGGGTAGAGGTCGGTAAGAGCTACTCTGGTTGGGACGCATTTGTTAAACAGAATAGTTCTAGGGTGAAGAAGTAGGGGGAATTATGTTGCGGGGTATGAGGTAAAGAACACTCGGTGAACGTTAAACCTTATTTCCCTACATCCAAAAAAAGACAATAGCCCAAAGCCTTAAGAGCTAAATACTTAATACTGTATACTTAACACCAATTACCCCAAAAAAACATGAGCGGAATCTATATCCACATCCCTTTTTGCAAACAGGCCTGTCATTATTGCGACTTCCATTTTTCGACCTCCATGGGAAAGAAAGGGGCAATGGTTGCGGCTTTGCGGAAAGAACTGCGCTTGCGTAAAGACGAGTTCAACGATGAGGTGGTGGAGACTATTTATTTTGGAGGAGGAACGCCGAGCGTCTTGGAAACCGAGGAAATACAATCCATTATTGATTCGGTTTACGACAATTATAAAGTTGCAGGGGATCCTGAAATCACCTTGGAGGCCAACCCGGATGATTTGTCGACGGGGAAGATAATGGCCCTTGCTAAGAGTCCTGTCAATCGTTTAAGTATTGGAATACAGTCCTTTTTTGAAGAAGATTTAAAACTGATGAACCGGGCACATAATGCCAGTGAAGCGGAGAATTGCATAAGGGAGGCAACCGCCTATTTCGATAATATTTCTATCGATTTGATTTACGGCGTTCCGGATATGGACAATGAACGTTGGAAGCATAATATCGACAAAGCCCTTTCCTTTGGTATTCCCCATATTTCGAGTTATGCCCTCACCGTTGAGCCACAAACGGCCCTTGCTAGTTTTATAAAAAAAGGCTTGGTCAAAAATGTAGATGATGAGGTGGCGCAGGCGCATTTTTATATTTTATCGGAGACCTTGGAGGCTGCCGGGTTTGAGAGCTACGAAATCTCCAATTTCGGGAAGCCGGGCTATTTTTCAAAAAACAACACGGCCTATTGGCAACAGAAAAAATACTTGGGTATAGGTCCCTCGGCCCATTCTTATGATGGTGTGCGTAGGGGGTGGAACATCAATAATAATCCGAAATACCTAAGGGCTATCGAAAAAGGGGAGCTTCCTATGGAGACGGAGACCCTGTCGGTTACCGATACCTATAACGAATATGTAATGACCGGCCTACGTACCATTTGGGGGGTGTCGCTTTCAAGGATAGCGTCCGATTTTGGTGAGAACTATCGTGAGTATGCATTGATGCAGGCCGAAAAACACCTGAGGGACGAATTGCTCCATATTGCGGGAGACACCTTGTTGACTACCAAAAAAGGGCGTTTTTTGGCAGACGGCCTCGCATCTGACCTTTTTATGGTAAATTTGGGGTAGGTGTCGGCATATGGCATTGAAAAGGAAAAATAGTGCCTTTTGAGTTTCCGTAGCTTATGGATGTCCTTAAAACTCAACACATTTTATGATTGCCACAATAAAATATAGAACAAAGAATTACCCGATAGACCTTAGCAAGCCCTTGGATATTTCCATCGCTATAAAAGGGGGGAGTGAAAACGTAACTGCCTGGTACGTTGCGCCGCCTGAAATTAGGGCACATGAAGAAGATGGTTTTGTGGGTAAGGTGTCTGAGGGGGCATCGATTAATTTTAACGATATTGCCTTCAATCCCCATGCCCATGGTACCCATACCGAATGTGTCGGGCATATCACGGACGAGTTTCATTCCGTCAATAAGAACCTAAAGCAATATTTCTTTTTGGCCGAAGTGATTACCATTGCCCCAGAAATGCTTGATGGCGATTTTGTGATTTCAAAAAAGCAGCTAAAATACGCTTTGGGCAATAAAAAGAGGGAAGCCTTGGTCATCCGTACCTTGCCCAATTTGAGTCAGAAGAAGTCTAGGCAGTACTCGCATTCGAATCCGCCTTATCTTACGCAGGAAGCGGCCGAATTTTTGGTGGAAAAGGGAGTCGGGCATTTGCTGGTAGACCTTCCTTCCGTAGATAAGGAAAAAGACAATGGGGCCTTGGTCGCCCATAAGGCATTTTGGAACTTTAATGGTAAACTTCGCAAGAATGCTACCATAACGGAATTTATTTATGTGCCCAACTCCGTAGGAGATGGCTCTTACATATTAGACCTACAGGTGGCGCCTTTTGAGAACGACGCTAGCCCCAGTAGGCCGGTACTTTATGAAATTATTAAAAAATGAAAAGACTCTTGAAGGTTGAGGAATTCTTCATGTTCCTCTTCGGCATTTATCTGTTTAGCCTCTTGCCCTATGCTTGGTGGTGGTTTTTGGCTTTATTGTTGACCCCTGATATTGGTATGCTCGGCTATCTTTTGGGAAACAAGGCAGGGGCCTTTACCTACAATCTGTTCCATCATAAGGGCATTGCCCTTGTGATCTATATAATTGGGGCGTATATTTCAGAACCGATATTGCAGTTGATAGGGATTATCTTATTTTCGCATGCTGCAATGGATCGTGTTTTCGGTTACGGCCTGAAGTACGACAAAGGATTTAAATTTACCCACTTGGGGGAAATAGGAAAATAACATGGATAATATTTTCGATACCTTCTTAGGCCTGATATTAGGTGCTATTCTCATGTACTGGGTATATTCCTTTTTGAGGCAGAAAAAGAAGAAAGAGGTCACCAAGCACCAATCTACGGTACTTGTAGATAAGATACAGCGCGTGTGCAAGCTGGTTTCGGTCGAAGGCGATTTTGCCGAAATCTACCGTTATGAGAATATCAAGGAACGGTTTATGAGCTTAGTGAGCAGCAAGAAAAAAGCCCTGTTGGTCATCAATGCCAAGGCCCATATCGGATATGACCTGAAAAAAATAAAGATCAAGGCCGATGAGGAGAACAAGCGGATCATACTGACCCATTTTCCAGAGCCGGAAATCTTGTCGATCGAGCCCGATATCCAGTTTTACGATATTCAGAGCGGGGTGTTCAATTTCTTTTCTTCGGAAGACCTGACCTTATTGAACAAAGAAGCCAAACAACATATCCGAGAGAAGATCCCGCAAAGCGGATTGATGGAAACGGCCAAAAAGGAAGCCATTCAGGCCGTATTGTTGATCGAGAATATAGTGGAGACCATTGGTTGGAAACTTGATTACACGGCTTTGAAAATTACCGAGAAGCAAAAAGAAATGCTCGAAGACTAGCTTAAATGGTTTATATAAATACAATGATTATGAGAACGTTTACTACAGTAATATTATTTTTAACCCTTGCCATTACCGCTAATGGCCAAACAAAGAATGACATGAGAGAGTTTGATCCCCATTTTGCCCATACCGTATTCTTCTGGTTCAAAAATCCCGATAACCAAGAAGACCGTGCCGCATTTGAAAAATCCTTACAGAAGTTTTTGGATAATT
Organism: Zobellia uliginosa; assembly: GCF_900156625.1. GTDB lineage: Bacteria > Bacteroidota > Bacteroidia > Flavobacteriales > Flavobacteriaceae > Zobellia > Zobellia uliginosa. Next base: position 123,874 of record NZ_FTOB01000004.1, read on the forward strand.
CGGCCTATGCGAAAACCAGCTTTATAGGCAGGCCGCCCAAAGCTAGCCGTGATGTGGTAGATGGATCTTTTACCTATTCCTTGATCGTAACTTTTGAATCGGCCGAAGCCCAGCAAAAGTACCAAGACGAGGCGCCTCACAAGGTGTTTATTGAGGAGTCGAGCCACCTATGGGCCAAGGTAATCGTTTACGATTCAATGGGCGTACAATAAAGGTATGATGGTCTATAGGCCTGCCGTGGCCGATGATGCCTTGGCCATTGCGCAATTGCATGCCAAGAGCTGGCAAGAAAACTATCGAGGTGCATTTAGCGACCGTTATTTGGATGGAGAGGCCTTAAACGACCGACAAGAGGTTTGGGCCGATAGACTTCGCGACCCTTTTGAGGGCCAGGTCGTTCTGGTAGCGGAGTATAAAGGGAAGATAAGGGGTTTTGCCTGTGCCTTTATGGATTACGACCCTCTATTCGGAACCTTGCTTGACAATCTGCACGTCTCTAGGGAAGTACAGGGCAAGGGTGTGGGTAGGCAATTGATGTCTCGCGTGGCCGGTATTTGCTCTGGTCAATATCCGAAATCAGGACTCTTCCTGTGGGTGTTGCGGCAGAATGAAGCGGCACATGCTTTTTACAAGGCCTGTGGAGGAGAGGAAATGGAAACCGTGGAAGGGTGCGATATTGGCGATAGGCCTATTATGAAAGTCAGGTATCATTGGCCGGAGATAAAATCGTTGGTGATAACATCTTCGAATAAGAATGGGGTAAAATGAATATAGAACAGTTTCGTGACTATTGCATTGCCAAAAAAGGCGTTACCGAAGCATTTCCTTTTGATGAAAAAACCTTGGTGTTCAAGGTTATGGGGAAGATGTTCGCCCTGTGTGCGTTAGAGCGGCTACCGTCTCAGGTCAACCTGAAATGTGACCCCGAGCGTGCCATTGCCCTCAGGGAAGCATATGATGGTCGTATTATACCGGGCTATCATATGAGCAAGGTGCATTGGAATACGCTTCTGTTGGAAAGCCTTCCTCCCCAACTCATAACCGAACTTATAGATCATTCATATGCATTGGTCATTTCCAAATTCACCAAAAAGCTTAAGGCGGAGTACGATGCCCTTTAAAAAAAAAACGGCTACCCCAATAATTTTATATAAATCCTTGTAGGATACTATGCAGCAATTGAATTCTTTTTACCGTGGTGAAATTGAAAAATACTCCAAAGAATTGGCGAAAATTAAGAAAAAGCTCTTCGCCTCAAGTATGTTGCGCTTGGCCATATTCGGTGTGGCGGGCTTCGCCATCTATTGGTTTTTTGGCGATTCCAAATGGGTTATGGGCGTGATTTTGGTAACGATCGTGCTTTTCCTTTTTCTAGTGACGAGGCATGCGGGACTGCAATATCAGCGTGATAGGCTGATGGCCTTGTTGCGCATCAATGAAACGGAACTCGATGTATTGGATCGCCGATTTTACGATTTGCCACAAGGGGAAGAATTCAAGGATCCCTTGCATTATTTCAGTCAAGATATTGATCTGTTCGGAAGGGGCTCTTTTTTTCAGTATGCCAACCGCACCGCCCTAAAGCAGGGAGCCGAGACTTTTGCGGCTTTGTTCAAGGCCAATGAAATTGAAGGGATTGAACAGAAGCAGGAGGCGATTAAGGAATTGGCCCAAATGCCCGAATGGCGACAGAATTTTTCGGCCATAGCTTCACTTACCAGAACAGAGGGAAAGACCGATGCCATTGTCAAATGGCTGGCCGACTATACGGCTTTCGTACCGAAAATCATGCGTTACCTGCCCATGGTCTTTTCAGGGGTATCGGCGTTGTTGTTCGGACTGTATTTTGCCGATCTGGCTCCTGAGTCGGCCTTGATCTTGTGGCTTGTGGTAGGTATGGGCATTACAGGGGTATATACGAAGAAAATTACGAAACTCGGTTCCGATGCTTCAAAAGTGCAGAGTACTTTTCAGCAGTACAACAAGTTGCTGACCTTAATCGAAAATACCGAGTTTACTTCCGAGTATTTAAAGGATTTAAAAGGCGATGTACTTCATGAACGGGAAAAGACCTCCTTGATCATTGCCCAATTCTCGAAACAGCTCAACAGTCTCGACAAAAACAACAACGTGATCTACCTCTTTTTGGCCAATGGCTTTATGCTGCGTACGTTGACCCACTGTTATGAAATAGAGAAATGGATCGCCGCCCACGGTAATTTTGTAGAAAAATGGTTTGACGCCATAGCCTATTTCGATGCGTACAACAGTCTGGGGAATTTTGCCTTTAACCATCCGGACTACCATTACCCGGCGATTAATGATGGGGCCGTGGTCTTACGGTCGGAAGGGGCCGGACATCCTTTGTTGAACCCGGAGAAGAGTGTGTTGAACGATTTTAAGATAGATCGCGAACAGTTCTTTATCGTTACCGGAGCCAATATGGCCGGCAAGAGTACCTTTTTGCGTACCGTGTCATTGCAAATTGTAATGGCCAATGTAGGGCTTCCGCTTTGTGCCCAAAAAGTCGAGTACTCGCCTATAAAATTGATTACGAGTATGCGTACCACCGATTCGTTGACCGATGACGAGTCGTATTTCTTTTCGGAGTTGAAACGCCTGAAATTTATTGTGGACGAAATTCAAAACGACCGCTATTTTATTGTCTTGGATGAAATTCTAAAAGGCACCAATAGTACCGATAAGGCCGAAGGTAGCCGTAAGTTCGTAGAACGATTGGTGGCTTCGAAGTCAACGGGAATAATCGCCACCCATGATTTAAGCCTTTGTGAGGTGGCCCATGAGCTGCCACAGGTAGAGAACCATTATTTTGATGCGGAAATCATTGACGATGAGCTTCACTTTGACTATAAGTTCAAAGACGGGATCTGCCAGAACATGAACGCCTCTTTTCTATTGAAGAAGATGCAAATTGTAGAATAGGAACTTTATTAAAGCTGCCAGTACATGGATTCGTTGACTCAAATAGTTTTAGGTGCGGCCGTTGGAGAAGCGGTTTTAGGGAAGAAAGTAGGGAATAAGGCCATGCTCTATGGGGCCATTGCGGGTACCATTCCTGATTTGGATGTGATGGCGCGTTTCTTTTTTGATACCGTTACCGCTACCGAAATACACCGTGGCTTCAGTCACTCTATATTCTTTTCCATCCTTTTTGCGCCCATTTTCGGTTGGCTTATTTCAAAAATAGAACGCAAGGGCCCGGCAAGCTTCAGAGATTGGAGTTGGTTAATGTTCTGGGGCTTGTTTACGCATCCGGTCCTCGATGCGTTCACTACCTGGGGCACACAATTGTTTTGGCCCTTTGAGATGCGATTGGCCTTTCAGAATATATTTGTTATCGACCCCTTGTATACCCTTCCCTTTATAGTGTTTCTGATTATGGCCATGCGCCAGAAGAAGACATCGCCGAAAAGAAAAAGGTACAACTGGTTGGGGCTAACGGTCAGTACGGCCTATTTGGTAACGACCTTGATCTTGAAATGGGTAGCTTATCGTCAGTTCTCCTATAGTTTGGAGGCACAGGGCATCGCCTACGAGAAGTTAGATACCCGTCCTACTCCGTTCAACACCATCTTATGGTCGGCCAATGTAGATGCCGGTGATGCGTATTTAATAGGAGAGTATTCTTTTTTCGATACCAAGGAAATCGTGTTCAGGTCCTATGCTAAGAACCATCAACTTTTGGGAGACTTAAGGTCCGACGAAAAGATAGAACGGCTCATCAAGGTGACCGAAGGGTGGTACACCATAAATAAAAAAGAAGACAGACTCTATTTTAACGATCTTCGATTCGGACTGATAAGTCTAGATCCCAAAGAAAGTCGGTTTGCCTTTACTTATGAGCTAATCCCGACCGATAAGGGGCTAAGTGTTTATGAAAAACCCAAATATAGAAAAGATGCCAAGCGTTTGCTAGGTGCGCTATGGCTACGAATTTGGGGAAATTAGCAAAGGTCGGTACCCACTTCATTTCGCTGAAACCATAAAGGTGAGTTAAAAAGTAGTTTCTGAACAATAAAAAAAGGGTTCTGTCGTAATAGCAGTAATGATGTTAGATTTTTTTGAGCTAACATCTTTTTTTAAAACGATAACTCAATTTTTTTAAGGTTTCACAACAAACAAAAAAATGGCGATAGTATAATCCTTACCTTTAAATATAATAGGAAAAGGATGATTGTGCTAAAACGTGGTAGATTTTATGGAGCATTTTGAGGGCTATAAGTTAGAGAGACCAAGTTTGAACTATGTGGAAAACCTCATAGGTGCGAGGGATTTAGATTTTGAACAAAAATTTATTTCCTTATTGAAATCCGAATTTTCATGGGATCTGGGCAAATATTTGTACCATATCAAGCTAGGCGAGCCTAGGGCCGCTGCCGAGATTGTTCACAAGCTGAAATACAAGATCAGTATTCTGGGTATGGAGAAAACCTTTCTCTTTGCCGAAGAACACAAAGAAAGATTACACTCAGGGGATACGGTCTTTGACGACGACTTTAAAGAAGTGTTGAAAAAAATAAACGTCTTCTTGGAGTTTATCTAAAAAAAATGGCTCAAAGTTGTTTGGCCTGGAGGTCTTTAAAGGCATCGGCCTGAAGTATGAACAGCTCTTCCGCCTTCCTCTTTTTATAGGTGTAGACGGTTTCTTCGCGTTTTATTTCACTATATATTTTTTCGTTAAGGGCAACATCGGTTGCTAAAATTTCATTGCGTTGCTGTATTTTTTGTTGTGCCCAGGTGTGTACCATATGCTCCTCGTCTTCGAGTTTTATGTCGTACGGGCCCTTGGAGGCCAATAATTTGGCTATAATGGGCGAGGTTTCAATGGCCAAAAACAATAGGAAGATAAAAAAGGAAGGCCGCCATGGCAGCTCGTTCAGGGCATTGATGCGGGCCATGAGCCCGTCAAAGCCATCGATTACGGGCTGTGAGTTTTTAACCCCATCGGAATACTCTGCATTTAAAGTTTTAATCTGATTTTCGATGGCGCTGATTTTCTGCTTGTTGTTCTCTTTTAATTGCTGAAGTTCGGCCAGGGCCGCGTCGTGTTTTTGGCGCTTTTCTTCATAAACCGGGCCTTTCCCTAGTTTTAGGGTGCCGGCGGTACCTTCGGCCTCGCTGATATAGGTGTCGTATAAGGCGTCGGTTTCTGCGGTTTTACGAGCGATTTCGTTCTTTAATTGGGTGATATCGGCATTGAGTTTTTCAATGGCCGGGGTATACTGCAGGGCGAGTTGATTTTTGTTGGCCAAGGTCATTTCGTTCTTTTGCTCCAATAAGACTTGATTGATTTCCTTTTCGAAAATTTTCATTTCCAAGGGCTTTGAGATGACCACGGCTATGATAACCGCCAATGCAATACGTGGGGTAGCCTGTAAGAGTTCGTTGCCGAAACTGTTCCGCTTTTTGATGGTCGATACAATGAAACGATCCAGATTGAAAATGAGGAGTCCCCATATCAAACCAAAGAAAACGGAGGTGTATACGTTGTCAAAAACGGTGTAGAGGGCATAACTGCTGGCAATAAAGGCCATAAGGGCCGTAAAGAATACGGTGGCGCCAATACCGGCGTATTTGTTCTGTTCGCCATTAGAACAGGTTTTTAGAATGGAGGTGTCGGCCCCCGAGCAGAGGATAAAAAATTGTTGTACCATGATGTTCGATTTTTTTTGATGATTCCCATAAATGGGGCGATTGATGATGAATAGTAGGTAAGTTACGTTTTTTGTTACAAAAAAAGCCTTCTATTTAGAAGGCTTTAAGACTTGGCTTGGTTGAGTTTAGGGGGTAATTACTATTGGTTTTACCGATAACTTGACCTTGGGCCGCCGGTTCGTACTGTAGCGCAAATCGATATTGATGCTTTTATTTTCCTCAAGCAATCGAATCGCTTTTTTATAGCTGATTTCCTTTTCGTCTAGGTAGAATACCGCATTTTTGTCCGCCAGTGTCCGTACATGCTCTAAAGGGGACTGTGGTTCGGGCGGATTAGGTATAGCCTGTATAAATGTATTGGGAACAAGATTGGGGGTGATTTCACCGATGTGGAGGTTTAGGTGTTCTATCATACTGACGTCATCATAGATTTCTTGATTTTCAATAATCTCCTCTATACGTTTTTCAAAAGCCGCAACTTCGGTTTTGTTTACGGGCATAATGATGGTCTCCTCTGGTGGGGCCGGTGGGGTAGGTGGTTCCGGCAACTCGGGAAAGGGCTGTACGCTGGCACGTTGTTTTGTGGTCATTTCGGCATATAGATACACCATACGGTCCACGTCCGCTTTTAAGATACGTATGCTTTTCCCCTTGGCCAGCATTTTATTGTATTTTTTGGCCAATGCATTGTATTCGGCTATTTCTTCCGCGCATGCGCCATGGTTATGGGTTTGGCTGTTTTGGCATTCGGGAAAGGGTTGTGCTTCGTTCCGCTGTTTTTTTGACATTTTACCATAGATAAGTTCTAGGGTCTTTAAATCTTCTAAAGCTATATTTCTTTTCTCTTTAGGGATGGCATTGTATTTTTTGGCCAGCGCATTATAGCGTTTCACTTCTTGCTTTTTGGCTTCGCTTTGATAGGCCTGTACAGCTGATGTTTCTTTAGGCAATTTTATCTGTTCACTAAAGCTAAATAGGAGCATGGTAATTAAGGGCACTACGGCGACACTTCTTAAGACCACCGATTTTTTTGAGCTTGTTTTTTTCATGACTGTAAAACGTTTTTTGATTGATGAATAATTGATGGCGTTAGCCAAACTCGACTGATTATCTTTAAGGTTTGTTGATGAGGCAAACGCTAAAAGTATATTTTGATATGTGGGGGTGGGGGTTCCTTGGTTTAGAACGGCGCGGTCGGCCAGAAATTCGTGGTTTAGTTTGATCCAGCTTTTTATGATGTATATCAGCGGATTGAACCAAAGGACGATTTGCAATACCTCTACAAAAAGAATATCGAGACTGTGTTTTTGTTTCGCATGTGTCGCTTCGTGAAGTAATACCTCTTCAGGAATTTCTTTGGCTATATATTTTTGTTTGTTCAAGAAAATGTAATTGAAAAAGGTATGCGGAGTCGTGACATCTTGCAGCAACACATTGATGAAGGATTGCATTCTCAGTTTGGGATTGTTTCGAATATTGATGAGGATTCGACCCAAATTTTTCAAAAATCGAATTGAAAGAACCAACACCCCTAAAATGTAGAGGGCCCAGAGTATATAGTCGACATCAAAGGAGGTGGCCGTTTGGGTTGCCGGGGCAAGGGAAGCTTGGAGCTTAGGTGCCTCTACCGTGAGCGGTGCGGCCTCAACATATTCAACAAAGGTAATAGAGGGGATGGTGAACGACAGCAAGAGGGCCACAGCAAGGTATAGGCGCTTAAAGCCGTGCATTGGCTGGGTTTCTAGTAGTAGCTTGTAAAAGGCCATAAAAATGGCCAAACAGGCAGATGATTTTAGAAGGAATACTACCATGGCTATCGCTTTTTAATTTCGTTGTCTATCAGTTTGCGTAGATCTTCCAACTCTTCTTTGCTCAAGTCGGTTTCTTGGGTAAAAAAAGAAGCGAACTGACCAGGGCTATCATTGAAAAAATTCTTGATGAGTCCGTTTACGTGCTTTGAGAAATAATCCTTTTTTTTGACCAGGGGATAGTATTCGCGAGAGCGTCCTAAACTGTTATAGGCTACAAAGCCTTTGTCCGTCATGCGCTTGAGAAGGGTGGCAATGGTCGTTGTTGCCGGTTTGGGCTCTGGGTAGGCTTCCAAAAGGTCTTTCATCAAGGCCTTTTTTTGCTTCCATAAGAGGTTCATTAGTTCTTCTTCTGCTTTCGATAATTTCATGCTGCATCTTCTTTGTGTTCTACAAACATAGAATAAAAATTTAAATTCTACAAATGTAGAGTAACTAGGGGTGCTTATTTTTTTTGTGATTAGGGCTTATTTGGTGTTCGTTTGCGTTAGGGATAGGAGTGGAAAGCCCGCATTCGCTTTTGGCGAAGCGTACTTGAAACGTATAGCCCGGCCCCGTTTTGTTACGGGGAACGCCCTTGTTAAAATTTCTGTTATAAAAGTGTAGGTCGTTTATGTCTTGTTAAGGTTGAAACCGTTAAATTTGGCGAATATTTAACAATTATGAGTGTACTTGAAGAATTGAAAAAGAGGAGTGGCAATGCCTGTGAACTATGTGGGGCCACTGACGAACTGAATGTGTATGAGGTGCCTCCGGTTTCTACAGGAGGAATCGATGGCAGCATTTTGGCCTGTGCGACCTGTACGGGACAAATTGAAAATCCCGATACTACCGATGCCAACCACTGGCGTTGTTTGAACGATAGCATGTGGAGCGAGCACGATGCCGTAAAGGTTGTGGCCTGGCGTATGCTTTCGCGTTTGAAGGAAGAGGGCTGGCCCAAAGACCTGCTCGATATGATGTATATGGAAGACCAAGCCTTGGAGTGGGCCAAGGCCACGGGTGAAGGTCTTGCGGAAAGCGAGAAAATCATTCACCGCGATGTCAACGGTGTTATCTTGGAAAACGGTGACAACGTGGTGCTTGTAAAAGACTTGAAGGTAAAAGGCTCGAGTATGGTAGCCAAACAAGGTACGGCGGTACGCCGAATTTCATTGGACCGCGAGAATGCCGAATATATAGAGGGCAAGGTCGATGGCCAACAGATAGTGATCATTACGAAATACGTAAAGAAGACATAAAAAAAAGGGAATCGGTCTAGTATCGATTCCCTTTTTTCTTTTACCGCTTCATTTCCGTGAAGTAGTGGTAGAAATAGGGTATGGTCTCAATACCCTTTAGATAGTTCCAAACCCCGAAATGTTCGTTGGGCGAGTGGATAGCGTCACTATCGAGCCCGAAGCCCATAAGAATGGTTTTGCTGTTCAATTCTTTTTCGAATAGGGCTACAATGGGAATACTGCCCCCGCTACGTTGCGGGATCGGTTTTTTGCCGAAGGTAGTTTCGTAGGCCTTTGATGCCGCTTGGTAGGCTATAGTGTCAATTGGGGTAACATAGCCTTGTCCGCCGTGATGGGGGGTTACTTTTACGGTAACGCCTTTGGGGGCGATACTTTCAAAGTGGGTCTTGAACAATTGGGTGATTTCTTGCCAATCTTGGTGGGGTACCAAACGCATGGATATCTTGGCATAGGCCTTGCTGGCTATTACCGTTTTTGCACCTTCGCCAGTGTAGCCGCCCCAAATTCCGTTTACGTCCAATGTAGGACGTATGCTGTTGCGCTCATTGGTGCTATAGCCTTTTTCTCCGTCAACGGATGCAATGTCGAGTGCTTTTTGATAGGCTTTAAGGCTAAACGGGGCCTTGGCCATTTCTGCCCGTTCTTCTTGGGAGAGTTCTTCTACCTTGTCGTAAAATCCGGGAATGGTAATATGGTTGTTCTCGTCATGGAGGGAGGCGATCATTTTGGTAAGCGCGTTTATGGGATTGGCAACGGCACCACCGTAGAGTCCTGAATGTAAGTCCCGATTAGGTCCGGTTACCTCTACTTCTACATAGCTAAGGCCCCGTAGTCCCGTAGTGATGCTCGGTACATCGTTGGCAATCATTCCGGTATCGGAAATCAGGATGATATCGTTGGCCAGTTTTTCGCGGTTATTGGCCACAAAAACCCCCAAGTTGTTACTGCCTACCTCTTCTTCACCTTCGATCATGAATTTTACGTTACAGGGCAATTGGCCGGTCTTGACCATAAATTCCAATGCCTTTACGTGCATGTACATTTGTCCTTTGTCATCACAGGCGCCACGGGCGAATATGGCCCCTTCGGGGTGGGTTTCGGTTTCTTTGATGACCGGTTCAAAGGGTGGGGAGTTCCATAGCTCCACCGGGTCGGGGGGTTGTACGTCGTAATGGCCGTACACTAAAACCGTGGGAAGGTTTGGGTCTATCGTCTTTTCTCCGTAGACGATGGGGTAGCCATCCGTTTCACAAATTTCTACGGTATCGCAACCTGCATTTTCTAGTGCGGTCTTTACCGCTTCAGATGTGTCGATAACATCTTGGGAGAAGGCGGAGTCGGCGCTGACCGAAGGAATGCGTAGTAGTTGTATGAGTTCATCTAAGAACCTTTGCTTATTTTTTTGAATGTAATCTTGTACGTTTTGCATGGAGCAAATTTAGAGTGTAATTTAAAAATACGAAAAAGAACGTTTTTATATGAAGGAAAATTTAGAGAATTAAAATTTTGCATTATATTTGCATCCCAATTTGATATTGGAAATGCAGGCGTGGTGGAATTGGTAGACACGCTAGACTTAGGATCTAGTGCCGCAAGGTGTGAGAGTTCGAGTCTCTCCGCCTGTACAGCAAGAATCCTGTCCCGAGTATGGCCTCGGGAAGCCCTTCAGGAAACTGAGGGGCTTTTTTTGTGGACGATGTTTGGGGGAGTGAAAGAGTAAGGAGAGGCGAGAAGCCTGTCCCGAGCGGAGCCTCGGGGAGTCGATCGACGATAAGGTTGCTTTGTCGGGTTTAACAGCTCCTTTAAGTGTAAATTAACACCCCATTGGCATTATTTTAGTAAGTTTGCCGCAAATGCTTCAGGGCCATGTAAAACATATCAGCTCGTATTTCTTACTTGTTCTTTTCCTTTCTGTGAAAATGGCAGGTCTGCACGTGTTGTCTCATTCTGAAGATAAAGACCATGCCGTTTATTGTACGGTTTGTGATTTGACTACCGCACATAATCTAGTTCCGGCTATTGCTCCGGATGTAGCGGATTTTAAGGTAGACAATTTTGAGGAAATTCCCCTTCAAGGATCCGATACCATATATACCTTTGTGGTTAGCGGTACATTAGATTCCGATCAACTCTTTTCTAGGCCTCCTCCGTTTAGGCTATAATCTTTCCTGTACATTTCTAAAGTTCTAACACCACGTAGGTGATAGGTTTTGAGTGGGTTTTTGTCCCATCCTGAGTCGGTTTATATGTGGTTTGCTACGGTAATCCGTGGTCGGTATGCTTCGTTTTTGTGAGGTGTATCTGTTTGGACACTAGTGGTGTACAGCTGTAAAAGGGCGTGTTTCCGCGTTCTGGTTCTCTCAATTTTTTTAGTTTTTTAGCAGTCAGTATGATGTACAGATTATTGGGTATGTGGCTTTGTTTTAGCCTATGTTCGGTGGCCCACGCACAAAGCACTTTTGATATCGAAGGTGTGGTGTTGGACGGGCATACCTTGAAACCGATCAAGGATGTAAACATCCTCAGTAAACCCTTTTTTGCCATTTCCAACGACAACGGCGAGTTTAAAATTTCCGATGTCCCCAAAGGAAAATACACCTTTACCATAAGTCATATCGCTTATGGACAACAGCACCTTGAAATCGAGGTTGACGGTAGCCATAGACATTGGGTAATAAGGCTTCAAGAAGCCGTGACGAACTTAGAAGGAATTGAGCTTTCCGCAACAACGGATGGGCGCAAGGCACAGGAGTTGGCGACAATTTCCGTGGCGGTTTCAAAGGCGTATTTGGAGGGGAACAGGGAGAATAGCCTTATGCAAACCCTTAAGAAAATCCCCGGGGTAAGCACCATTTCCATTGGTTCGGGACAATCAAAGCCGGTTATCAGGGGGCTCGGTTTTAACCGTGTTAGCGTGGTTCAGAACGGGGTAAAACACGAGGCGCAGCAGTGGGGCAATGATCACGGACTTGAAATCGACCAGTATGGTATAGAGAACGTTCATATCATAAAGGGGCCGGCCTCCCTTTTGTATGGATCCGATGCTATTTCGGGGGTAGTGGATATTGAGCCGCCCAGTGTGCCAATACCCCACACTTTTGAAGGGGAAGTGAACCTGTTAGGTGAAACCAATAACGACCTCTTGGGAGTCTCAACGGGAGTTCAAGGGCGAAAAGAGACTTGGTTTTACCGCGGGAGACTCACCTTGAGGGACTACGGGGATTACAAGGTGCCAACCGATGAAATTCGGTATGAGAGCTATATTTTTGACCTGAACGATAATCACTTGAGGAATACGGCGGGGCAAGAGGCCAATGTAAGCTTCAGTCTGGGCTATCTCAGAGATGACATTAAATCGGAAACCTTTTTTAGCAATGTTTTCGCCAAGAATGGATTCTTCGCCAATGCCCATGGCCTAGAGGTGAGAACCTCCGCCATCGATTATGACGGGTCGAGCCGCGATGTAGATTTGCCCTTTCACCAAGTGAACCATTTCAAGGTCGTTAACAACACCACTTTTTTTAAGGATAAGCATATCGTACAGCTCGATTTCGGCTTTCAGAACAACCAAAGGGAAGAGCATTCCGAGCCGGTGCCCCACGGCTATATGCCCAAGCCAGCCGATAGTAGGGAGCGGATATTTAGCAAAAATACCCTTTCCTTGAACGCTAAAACCACTTATAAGCCCAATGAAGCACATAGTTTCGTGTTCGGGCTCAACGGTGAGATGCAAAATAACAACATTGGCGGCTGGGGTTTTTTGATTCCCGAATACGAACGCTACAATGTAGGGGTATATGTATTTGACCATTATAAGCTTAATACGAATTTCCACCTACAGGGAGGGATACGCTACGATTGGGGCCATATGGACACCCAAGGGTATCGCGATTGGTTTCCGTCTACGGTCAATAATGCCGATGGTACCACGTCTTACGTGTACATGCAACGGTCGCAGGAAAGGAGCATGGACTTTAACAGTGTCAATGGTTCGGTAGGCCTGAGCTATCATAGCAGCAAGACAACCTACAAGTTGAATCTGGGCAAGAGTTTTAGAATGCCCTTGCCGAACGAACTTGCTTCCGATGGTGTCAATTATCACATGTACCGCTATGAAAAGGGGAATATAGACCTCGACCCCGAGCAATCGTACCAAATCGATGCGGATATTGAACATAAGGGAGGGGCTTATCGCATAGGTGTAAGTCCCTTTTTGAATTTTTTCGGAAATTTTATTTATCTCAACCCTACTTCCGGTTACAACGAGTCGCTACAGGTTTATGAATATGTGCAAAGTAAGGTGGTCCGTTATGGGGGCGAACTTAGTGCAGGCGTAGACCTTAATGCTTCCTTAAGTGCCGATGCTTCGCTTGAGTACGTCTACTCGAGACAGACCAGTGGACCGAAGAAAAATTTCACCCTTCCTTTTTCCCCACCGCTATCTGCCTTGTTCTCTGTTAATTATCGGTTTAACGATTTGGGCTTTCTGACCGAGCCTTCCCTTAATGCGGATCTGCGGGTTACGGCCGAACAAAATAAAATTGTCCCTCCCGAGGAACGCACCGATGGCTACCAGGTTTTGAACCTTTCCGCCACGGCCAAGTTGAACTTGCCCGGCTTCGAGAGGCCTACCCGATTGCGGGTAAAACTCAACAATGTATTCCATACCGAATACTACGACCATACCAGTTTTTACAGGCTTATAGATGTGCCAGAGGCCGGTAGAAACATATCGCTATCAATAACAATTCCTTTTTAATAATTAATCAAATGAAGTATAACACCCAAAGCAAAAGTAAAATGAAAGCAAATTTTAAATTATCAATCTTTTTCGCATCCTTGATCCTATTTTTTAGCGCTTGTAGCAGCGATGATGAAAACCCCGGCCTAGCGGCTCCCGTAATTTCCGATTTTGAATACGGAGCAGGAAGTGAACACTCGACTGATCGCGTGGCGTATAAGGGCTCCGATATACACTTGGAGGCCGCTATAACGGCCGAGGCTGTGGTAAAAAGTATTTCGGTCGATATTCATTCTGATGATGTGACGCCTGCAGAGGGCGAAGTGGAATGGCATTTTGAACAAAACTATACCGATGCCACGTATCTCGTTAAAAACCCAACTTTTCACGAGCATATTGATGTGCCTACGGATATTCCTGCCGGGGAATACCATATAGTCTTAACCGTTACCGACGAGATGGGAAACAGTACCGAGGCGGAAGCCCATTTGCAAATTTTGGATGTAATCGCCATAAGCGATTTTTCCATGGATGAGTCCGTAGTGCGAGGGGAAGATTTCCATGTCGAATTTCAGATAAGTGCGATTCACGGGATTCACGAACTTATGGTCGATGTGCATGCCCACGGACTCACCGTAGGCGATGGGGAAGTAGAGTGGGACGGTGAATTCAATTATGGTGAAAAATACCATGAGGAGACCGATGTGGAATTTCACGAACATATCGATGTACCGGTAAGCGCTCCCGTAGGTGAGTACCATATTAAGTTTACCATTACCGATGAAGAGGGAAACACTTTTGATTACGACGAGCATATTGATGTAGTCGCCCCTTAGTACTTAAGGCTACCAGGCGGTTATCCCTTGGTGGCCAATTTTTAATTCAAAAATCATTTTATGAAATCAATAAAATATGTTTTTCTGTCTGCCCTGTGCCTCTTGTTTTTGGCCTCCTGCTCAAACGGGGATGATACCGATGTAGACGACGAAAAGCCATCTATTAGTTTGGTCGGGGGATTTCCACAATCATGCTCCGAGCTTAAGCGGGGAGAGACCTATGTTTTTAAGGCCTTGGTAAGCGATAATGTAGGGTTGGCTTCCTATAGTTTAAATGTGCACCATAATTTTGACCACCACACCCATGACGATCAAGGTGTCGAATGTGTGCTTAGCGCCAAAAAAGAGGCTGAAAATCCTATGATTTTTATGGAAAATTATGCTATTGGATCCAATAAAACCTCCTATGAGATCACTATTGAATTGACCATACCCCAAGATGTGGATACCGGTGATTACCACTGTTCCTACTCGGTTACCGATGTTACGGGGTGGCAGGGCAGGACTGCGGTAGATGTCAAGATTGTAGAGTGATTTTTTGATTTCTGTCTTTTATCGATAAAGGTTATTTCAAAAGTGTAAGAAGAGACAGGCCGTTTAAATTGTAAAACGATGATAGAAAAAAGGCTACTCAGCTTTTTGTTGAGTAGCCTTTACTATATAGCTAATAATCTATAATCAGTGATTTACCTTAGAAAGTAAAACCAAGTCTGGCATAATAGAAAGCCCCGGCAAAACCCATTTGAACGGCATCCCAATATCCGCCTGAATCAGAATCTGCATCTTGTTGGTCAGGGTAAACATTGAAAAGGTTGTTGCTGCCAACATTCAACTTTAGGCTTTCAGAAAGTTCAAAACCAAAATTTAAATCAGTAACAATTTTAGCATCGTAATGATCAATGGCTGCGCCATAATCTACTAACTCTATTTCGCTAAAGCGAGTAAAGCTTAAAGCAGCATCAAACCAACTTTTATCATAGGTAAGGTTTAGGTTTAATTTGCTGTCAGGTGCAGACGCTAACAAGAAAGCTTTATCTCTTTCTCCAAAGAATGTGCTTTCATCTAAACTTCCGTTATTTACATTGTCAATCTTCATGTCATTAAAGTTCGCCAAAAAGGTGGCACTGAACGAACTGTCTTCGGAAAGGCTATTTTTGTACGATAGAATTACATCCAAACCTGAGGTTTTAGTGTCCACGCCATTTACGAAAAACTGAGCGGAATTTACATTTTCAATCTGTGGAGCAGGGAAATCACCGGTCAATACAATACGGTCTTTTATATTGATATAATACCCGTCTATGGTGGCCGTAAAGTTTCCTGCTTTTGCAGTAAACCCAAGAGCTGCATTAAAAGCTTTTTCTTCTTTTAAAGGACCGATACCGAAAGAAGCCGTAACAGGGCTATTATTTGGTGACAGTAATGACTCCGAAGCTACGCCACCAATAAAATTGGTAAACTTAAGGTTGTAGTAAATTTGAGCAAGCGATGGTGCTCTAAAACCAGAACTTACGGAACCTCTAATATTGAAGTTTTCGGTAGCTTTATATCTAGCTGCTAACTTACCATTGGTAGTGCTTCCAAAATCACTAAAATATTCAAAACGGGCAGCACCGCTGACCAAGAATTTCTCAGTTACATCCAATTCTAAATCTCCGTAAAGTGAAACGTTACTTCGGCTACGGTCTATTTCGTTATCCGGACTGTACCCTGGGAAACCTTGAGAACCACCTGGTCTTTGGTTACCGGTAATTGGGTCTGTAGGTATGGTCTGGGTGGCCGGGTTGGTAATCAAAGCGCCGTCCATATCAAAAGTGCCATACGAGGTAGCCTCACCGGCAAAAATTTCGAAATTTTCGGTCTTGTACTCCGCACCAAAGGCTAGGTTCATACCTTCCATAATATCTTCGTAGAATTTAGAGATGTCCAAATTCGTAACGTTTTGGCTAAGGCTATGTCCGCCTGCGTCGAAATCGACAGGTGATGTTTCCTCAAGGGAGGCGTTCAACGAACCTTTAATGAAGTAATGGAATAAGTTTTTTCCGAAGGTGTTGCTTATATCTACGTTCCAGCCGTTTTCCATTTCTGTCCGTATTCCGGCCGACACGGAATTGTCAATAATATTAGATGTGATACGTGGGGTAAAGCCATTAGGGTAAATACTGACTACGTTTCGTTCCGTAGGGTTGTTACGGGTAAAGGCAAAGGCATCGGTGTCTCTATAGTTTCGACCTCCAAAAGCGTAAAATTCGGTATTTTCCGAAACAGGAATACTTACGTTTCCAAAAAAATTAAATCCATCTATGGCAGCCTCTCCAAATCCTCTCCTAAAATCAAAACCAGGTCTTAGTATTTTGTTTTTGGCGATGTATTCGGTAGTAAAGTTGGCATAACCTTCTTCACCGATCTTAACCCCGTAGTTGGCGGCGAACTTTATGGAGCCCCCGTCAAAGCTCTGGTCCTCGCCAATCGCGTTTCCATCTCTTTCCGTGTCTAGGCGGTTGCCGTCGGTATTAGGTGTTCCATCGGGAAAATCGCCTTGGGCATTGGTGTTGTAAGCGCCGTAGCTGATGGAGCCCGAAAGTTCGTCGGTTCGGTCTTTTAAGACGATGTTAATTACGCCGGCAATGGCGTCGGAACCGTATTGTGCCGAGGCTCCGTCCCTTAATATTTCGATTCTTTTGATGGCCGAAGCGGGAATGGCATTAAGGTCTGTACCTGTGTTACCTCTACCGCGGGTACCGAATACATTGATCAATGAAGATTGGTGCCTTCTTTTTCCGTTGATCAAGACCAAGGTCTGGTCTGGGCCAAGTCCGCGTAAGGAAGCGGGGTCAATATGGTCGGCCCCATCGGAACCTGATTGCTTGTTGGCATTGAACGATGGCGCAGCATACTGTAGCAATTGGTTAACTTCTATTTTACCGGTTTTTGAAACCACGTCTGCCATGGGAATGACATCCACTGCCGTTGCGGTTTCCGTAGAAGTTCTATTGGGGTTTCTTGAGCCCACAATGACTACGTTGTCTAATTGCGCGGCAGCTTCCTTTAGAATTATATCTAGTGAACTTTGGTTGCCAACACTGATTTCCTTTGTTTCAAAGCCTATATACGAAACGATTATAATGGCCGAGTCATCGGCTAGGCTTAGGGTAAAGTTTCCGTCAAAATCGGTTTGGGCACCTGTGGTGGTACCTTTGATGACGATACTGGCGCCCGAGAGCGGATTGCCGTCTTCGTCTTTTACGGTACCCTTAATCTCTCTTTCTTGTGGAGGGTGGGTACGCTTTGACATTTTGGTCAAAACAATCTGTTTTCCGTTTATTTCAAAGTTGAAAGCGGCTTTTTGGGCCAGTTTTTTCAGTACTTGGTCTATGGCCTCGTTATGGGCACGAAACGAAATTTTCTTGGTGTCGTCTATTTCCTTTACGTTGTAAAAGAAGCGGTAATTTGTTTGTGCCTTTATGTCTTTTAAGATACGTTTAAGCGGTACATTTTCGTAGTCGAGCTCTATCGTCGTAGACGAGCCCGTACGGGCACTCGCTTGAAAGACGATAAAAAAGACGGAAAGTAGGTTCAACATTATTTTTAGGTTAATCTGTTTAAATCGCCTTGTGGCCAAGGCGCTGTGTTCAAGGTCTTTTTTCATGATCATAAAGTATTTGATTGTTAGTAATAGTTGTTTTTAAAGCCTGTTAGCTTTTGCTTTCTATCGTTATAAGGTTTTGGTTTCTGGTGTAATTAAAAGGAGTACTTAGCGAAATGGTGTTAAGTACGGCCTCTATGGTTTCGTTCTCGAATTCCCCCTTAAACACCTCGTTGTTCAAATGTTCCGCCTTGTTCAGGAATTTTACCTGATGAAGCCTTTCAAGCTTGGTCAAGATTTCCGAAAATTTAAGGTTGTCGATTATCAGTTTGTTATGCATCCATGCGGTAAACTGTTCGGTATCGACTTTCACCTTACTAAAGCTGCTTTCGGTTTTTTTGTATTTTGCCTGAAAACTAGGGCTCAGTTCTATTTCGTTATCAGGACTGTCGGATTCAAACATACTGACCTTGCCCTCGATTAGTGTAGTGGCTATGTTTTCATCAGTATCGTAAGAAGAAAGATTGAATTGTGTGCCCAACACTTTTACGGCTACATTTTGGGTGAGGACCAAAAATGGTTTTTCCTCGTTCTTGGTCACATCAAAATAAGCTTCGCCATCTAGAAAGACGGTTCTTGCCTTAAGGGCCTCGCCGTTGAGGTTGGAAGGGAATTTTAATTTTGTGCCGGCGTTCAGCCACACTTTGGTACCATCGGACAACCGAAGTCTAAATGTTTGGCCATGTGGAATGTAGATTTCATTATAGGCAATGGAATTTTGGTCTTGATCTTGAGATGCATTGAAGCTCAATACGTCGGTGTCTTTATCGGCTATTATATTTCCTTTGGCGTCGGTTAATATTTCATTGCCATCGCCGCTAAGGATTTGCGTACTTCCGTCGGCCAAGGTGAGGGTTATCTTTTCTTTTGGGGTGTCTCTTGTTGGTGTCTGGGAAGTTGTCGGTTCGGTTTGGTTCGATTGGGAACCTGTTATTTGAATTCCTAAAACTATAAGGATAAGCAATACAACGGCATAGGGTAAGGCGGAAACTAGGCGTTTTCTTTTTCGTTTTTTGCCCGAAATTTTTGCCTTGAAACCAGCAAAGCCGGTTTGTGGGTCAAAATTCGGACTTTGGGGGTGCTGCCACTCTCGAATGTACTTTTTAAACAGGTCCATGTTGGCATCACTCTCATGAACCCAAGCTTGTAAGTGTTGGCGCTCATCGGTAGAGATGCTTCCTTTTAGCCATTTGGAAATTAATTCGTGGTAATTCATGAATATTTACACCTTTTAACTTAAAGATGCATAATTGATAAAAAACCCCTATGGATGTATGATTTTTATTTAAATTTGAATGAATACCATTGAAAATGAATGAGCGAAAACTGGTAGAAAAAATGCGGAACGGCAATGCCGAAGCATACCGGTATTTGTTTTTGGAATACTATGAATGGTTGTGCAATTACATTTTTAAAATGTGTAACAACCGACACCTGGCGGAAGATATTGTTCAAGATACTTTCGTTAATCTTTGGGAGAAAAGGGCCAAACTATACATTTCGGGATCGGTCAAGAACTATTTGTTCAAATGTTGTTATCATCAGTTTTTGCAGCATCTACGTGTGCAGAAAATAGATTTTGATGCCTTGGATAAGATCAAATGGGAAGTTATAGCCGACACTGCTTTTGAGCGCGACAAGGTCGATGTGAAAATCGAAAATTTAAACGTTCTCATTTCCAAGTTGCCGCCACGTTGTAAGGAAGTGTTCGTGCAGAATAAAATAGAGCAAAAGAAGTACAAAGAAATAGCCTTAGATATGGGTATTTCCGTTAAAACGGTTGAAAACCAAATGTCTAAGGCCCTTCATTTTATAAGGGAACATGCCACAATCGTATTGTTGTGGACGTCAAGCTTTTTCGGGTGAGAATCATACGGTCGGTCGACTTAGTACTATTTTAAATTCCGTTTTACAATATAGTTCGTAAAAGCACCAATGCCGAATTCCCACTTTGGTATTTGGTCACAAGTGTTCACCCAATTGATGAGTGTGCCCAAATGCGAAGAAGAGATGTTGACTTGATCTCCCTTTTTGTGGGTGAAACCCAAACCTTTTCCATTGCGGTCTTCCGTAGGGGCGAACATAGTACCTAAGAAAAGCACGAGCCCGTCTGGGTATTGATGGTTTTTTCCTATGACCTGGGCCACTAAATTTTCAGGACTTCGGCTAATCTCTTTCATCTTATTGCTTCCGGAAGTGGCGAAATTGTCCTTTCCCTTCATAGAAAACATTACATCGCAATCCTTTACGTCATCTAGGGAAAAAGTCTCATCGAACAAGCGAAACAAGGGGCCAATGGCACAAGATCCATTTTGGTCTTTCGCCTCACCGAGCAATAGGGCGCTGCGACCTTCGTAATCGCGAAGGTTTACGTCGTTGCCTAGCGTAGCCCCGACGATTTTTCCCGAGGCGGATACGGCGAGCACGATTTCAGGTTCCGGATTGTTCCATTTGGAACTCTTTAATACGCCTATCTCCGCTCCGAAACCAACGGCAGACAAGGGTTGGGCCTTGGTGAAAACCTCGGCATCCTTGCCGATGCCCACTTCCAGGTATTGCGACCATAGGCCTTTTTTCTGTAATTCTTCCTTAAGCTTTTCGGTCTCCGGTGAACCAGGGGTAACCTTGCTCAAGTCGTTGCCCAAGGTGTCGTAAATGGTTTGACGTATGTCGTTCGCTACTAAGGCATCGCCTTTTGCTTTTTCTTCAATGACCCTCTCGAGCAAGCTTTTGATAAAAGTTACGCCACAGGCCTTTATGGCTTGTATATCGTTTGGTGCTATGATGTAGGGGAGTAGTGGATTCCGATTGAAGTATAGGGCGTTTTTCAACGCATCTTTCAGGCTGCCTAGCTCCGGTAAATCGCTTAAGGCTTTTAAGCGGGAAACCGGGTTCTTACAGTTGAATAGCTCACTTGTGGAGTTGAAATGGGCCGATAGGTCGTAAATTTTTCCCTTACGGGCCATCACCACGTGAGGTCCGGCTATGCCTTTGTACGCATTTTGTGCCGGTACCATACACCTGCCTATCCATGTGCCTGTTTCCGCTAAATCCGGTATGAGGCGGTTTAAATCGATATAATTCATTTTGCAATATTGGTGGTCATTTAAAATACGTATTCAAAGGGGGTTTAGATGTTTGTGGTGTCAGTATCTGACGCTTTTCTGTGTTAAGGTTACACTTATTTTAAGGAATAGGGATGAAAACAGTATATATTTTGTTAGATTTATGCGGTTATCGCAATTTTAGGTTTCGGTCATTGAAAAATTAAAATCGAGCCAAAAGAATAGATTTGAACCGAAGACCTTGGTTGCTTTTTATTTACGGGTATTTTTAAGGGGCTTGACCCTTGAAATTTCAATGTTCTCATTTCGGACGTAAGGGTTTAGGGCCAAAAGACGCTTTGGTTTTATGGATTAAAGCGAATTATAGCTGGTCTAGGATGATGAAAGGAATAGATGTTGCGAGCGTAAAGAGACGGTCCCGGTTTGTATAAAAAGAAAAATAAAAGACATTTGATTATATAGGGAAATGAAAGCAAACAGAAGAAATTTTTTAAAACGTACATCGGCCGGGGTTTTGGGTATCGGGGCCTTGTCCTTTCCTGAAATGTCGCATGCCGCCATGGCGGAAGAAACTACGGTAAATATGAAAGCCGAGCTCAAATTAGGGGTGGCTTCATATACCCTTAGGGAATTTACAAGGGAAAAGGCCTTGGATATGACTTTGCGGTGCGGTTTGAATCGGATCACCTTTAAGAGCATGCATCTTCCGCTAGATTCGGGTGCGCACACGATAAGGGAAGCCGTGGCCCAGTGTAAGAAGAAAGGTGTTGTTTTATACGGGGCCGGGGTCGTCTATATGAAGACCGAGGCGGAAGTGGATCAGGCCTTCGAATACGCTAAAACCGCCGAGTTGGATATGATTGTCGGGGTGCCGAGCCACGATTTATTGGATTACGTAGAAGAAAAGGTAAAGTCTTACGATATTAAACTCGCCATCCATAATCACGGCCCGGGCGATAAGGTGTATCCGAGTGCCGAAAGTGCCTATGTCAAAATTAAGGATAGGGATAAGCGTATGGGGCTCTGTATAGATATCGGGCATACGCAACGTATAAAGCGTGATCCTTCCCAAGACCTTACCCAGTTTTTTGATCGGGTCTTTGATATCCATTTGAAGGATGTAACGGCCTCCGAGCATGATGGGCAAACCTGTATTATTGGCCGGGGGGTTATCGATTTTCCCGCCTTTTTAAAGACAGTGTTAAAACTAGGGTATCAAGGAACCCTAGCCTTGGAATATGAGGCCGAAGGAGATGACCCATTGCCTGGTATGATGGAGTCTATAGGCTATGTAAAAGGAATATTATCAACATTATAATATATAGAAATGAGTTCAGACAGAAGAAATTTTATTAAAAAAGCATCCGTGGGTGCAGCAGGCTTGGCCTTTGGAGGAAGCATAAATGCTATGTCGGCGGAAAGTTATTCAAGAATTTTAGGTGCCAACGATCGTATCAATTGTGCGGTCATCGGGGTGCGTAGTAGGGCCAAGGCACATTTTATGGCCATCAATAAGGATCCCAATGCCAAGGTGCTCTTTAGTTGTGATGTTGATGATGTTATTTTAGAGGAGCATAATATATGGTGTAAAAAAAATATTGGCTATGTGCCAAAGGTCAAAAAAGATTTTAGAAAGGTCTTAAGCAATAAAAAGGTCGATGCGGTTTTTATCGCGACTCCGGAACATTGGCATGCACCTATGGCTATTATGGCCTTACAGGCGGGTAAACATGTGTATGTGGAAAAGCCGTGTAGCCACAACCCCTATGAGAACCAAATGTTGGTCGCCGCCCAAAAAAAATACGGGAAAAAAGTACAGATGGGCAACCAGCAGCGTTCTGCCCAAACGTCTATATTGGCCGTAAAGGAAATCCGCGAAGGTATTATCGGAGAGGTGTTCAAAGGAGAGGCCTATTATTCGAACAATAGAGGCTCTATCGGTAAGGGCAAGCAGATCACGGTGCCCAAAACATTGGATTGGGACTTATGGCAGGGGCCTGCACCTAGGGAAAATTACAGGGATAATATACATCCGTACAACTGGCATTGGTTCAAGACTTGGGGTACCGGAGAGGTCCATAATAATGGTACGCATGAAATTGACATCTGCCGATGGGCCCTTGGGGTAGACCTTCCTGATAGTGTAACTTCCTTTGGGGGGAAATACGCTTACGACGATGATTGGGAATTTGTAGACAACCAACAGGTCACCTACAAGTATTCAGGGGACAAGTTTATAACCTGGACGGGACATAGCCGTGGTAAAATCGTACCGAACCAACCGGGTAGGGGAGCTACTATCTACGGAAGTAAAGGGATTATAACCCTTAGCCGTGGTGGGTATAAATTGTTCGACCTGAACGGTGAGCTTATTAAAGAGGAAAAGGAAGCGGGCAAGCAAAGTACTACGGTAAATACCCAAGGCGCCGGTGACCTTGATGCCAACCATATCGGTAACTTCTTTGAGGCGATTCGTCAAGATAAATCCTTGCATTCCGATATAAAGGATGCTAGCGTATCGACTATGCTTTGTCATTTGGGCAACATGGCCCAAGATGCTGGGGAAACCTTGAAAATCGATCCGGCTACCGGAAAGGTACTCAACAATGAGAAAGTCATGAAAGATTGGTGGAAACGCGAATATGAAGAAGGTTGGGAACCCACGCTCTAAGGTTCACAAAAGACAAAAGGCCCCTATTAAGGGGCTTTTTTATGTTTTATGATGAAAGAAAGATTCTTCTATGCTATAGAATTCCTATCAAATCTAAAATAAAGGCCACAGGTATGGCTAAAAGGATAAACACCAAGCAGGCGATCATGATGCGGAGAAATCCATTGAGCAATTTTACCCCGGTTGTTAGTTCTCGTTCCATTTGTTATAGGTTTTCTTAAATTTAAGAAATTTATATATATAAAGCCCGTTTATCGCGAATTTTTTGAGTTAATGGGCTGTTTTTTAGTATGTTCGTTAGTTGAAGTGTTGAAAAAATCGACAAAGAACACAACTGTGGGGAGAGGGGGCAATATTGATGCTTGCCGTTTTTTTTGCTGATGGGCAATAGCGTCGGTAGGGCCGAAGTAGAAAGTTGCTTTTTACAATAATTTACGGATATGATCCATAATCTCTACGCTGGCCCCTTTGTTCTTCGAGATGTAAGAGGCATTTATCTGTCCCGTTTGTTTGCGTAGTTCGGTGTTGTCGAGCAGCTTTTTGAGTAACTCGCCGAAGGTCCATTGGTCTTTGATCGGGTAGATGCCTTTTTGTTTTACCAGGTCTTCGGCTTCCTTGAATCCTTCATAATTTGGGCCGATGATGACGGGAATACCGAAAACGGCAGGTTCCAAGGTGTTGTGCAATCCGGTGGAAAAACCGCCCCCGACGTATGCCATATCGGCGTAACTATATATTTTGGTCAATAATCCGATGTGGTCAATGATCAGTACATCGTAATCACGTAAGTTGTTGTCGGCAATGTTGGAGTAGAGTGTGGTCTTTTTTGTGAATGCTCCGGCCAGCCCTAGGATCTTGTCCTTTTTAATGGTATGGGGCGCCAAAACGTATTTGAGGTTTTTTGGGGCGTTGTTGATGTGGTCGATCAATATGGCTTCGTCTTCCGGCCATGTGCTTCCGGCTACAAAACAAAGCTTGTCGCTTTTGAAGGCCTCCATGAAGTCTAAGCTATTGTCTCGGTCTAATATTTCCGAAACACGGTCTAGACGGGTATCCCCGCTAATGGTAACACGGGTGATCCCAATAGATTGTAGTAGTGTTTTTGAATTTTCGTCCTGAACGAAATAATACGAGAATTTTTTGAGGGTATTTCTCATAAATCCACCGTAGGCCTTAAAATAGGCCTGGTTTTTTTTGAATAGGGCGGAAATCAATATAGATGGAACCTTTTTGCCTTCCAGGGCATACATATAATTGGGCCAAACCTCGTACTTGATAAAAATGGCTAGGTCAGGATGTACCGCCTCTACAAAGCGTGTGGCATTTTTTGCCGTATCCATGGGAAGGTAGGCTACGACATCGGCCGCTGTTGTGTTCTTCTTTACTTCGTATCCGGACGGAGAGAAAAACGTAAGTACGATTTTGTGCGACGGATATTCGGTTTTGAGCCTTTCGATAATAGGAAGCCCTTGTTCGTACTCGCCCAAGGAGGCGGCATGGACCCATAGGGTGTTGTCTTCCTTCGAAATGGCGTTGCCGAGCACCTCAAAAGATTGCTTTCGGCCGTCAACGAACAGCTTGAGCTTTGAACTGAAAAGGGACAAGACTTTCAAGATGTACCAAGAAATCTGAACAATCACATTATAGATGCCGCGCACTGATCGATATTTTGGGCTAAATTACGCTTCTTTACAGAAAATAGTACTGCTTGGTTTCGTATTTTTGCTGTGATCTATTTAATTCATCACGATGAGAAAAATTCAAATGGTCGACTTGGGCGGCCAATACAAGGGGATAAAGGAACAAGTTAATTCGGCTATTGCTACCATTATGGAAACTTCCGCTTTTATAAACGGTCCGGAAGTACGGTCCTTTCAAAAAGAGTTGGAAGACTATCTGGGGGTAAAACACGTTATCCCTTGTGCCAACGGTACCGATGCCTTGCAAATAGCGATGATGGGCCTAGGTCTTAAGCCGGGCGATGAGGTAATTACGGCAGATTTTACATTTGCGGCAACGGTAGAGGTTATCGCACTTTTGCAATTGACCCCGGTCTTGGTCGATGTCGATATGGATTCGTTCAATATCAATATAGAGGCCGTAGAAAAGGCAATTACCCCAAAAACAAAGGCTATAGTGCCAGTACATCTATTCGGGCAATGCGCCAATATGGATGCCATTATGCAATTGGCCGAGAAACACAACCTTTTTGTTATAGAGGATAACGCACAGGCTATAGGGGCCGATTATATTTTTGACGACGGTAGGAAGCAGAAGGCCGGTACGATTGGCCATGTGGGGGCTACCTCCTTTTTTCCTTCAAAGAATTTAGGGGCCTATGGTGATGGCGGTGCCATTTTTACCAATGATGATGAACTTGCGCATACCCTAAGGGGTATCGTAAATCACGGTATGTACGAAAGGTACCATCATGATGTGGTAGGGGTTAACTCTCGATTAGATTCCATTCAGGCGGCCGTCTTAAGGGCGAAATTGCCGAAATTGGATGGGTATTGCGATCGAAGGAGGGCAGCGGCCCGAAGTTATAACCAGGCCTTTAAGGGGCAGCCGAATATAGTAACGCCCCAAACGGTCAAGTGTGAAAAGGAAATATGTGATGATTGCAGTTGTCATGTTTTCCATCAGTATACCTTACGAATCACCAATGGCAAACGCGACGAACTTGTGAAGCATTTGGCGGAGAACGATATTCCTTGTGGCGTGTATTATCCTATCCCGTTACACCGACAAAAAGCCTATGCGGATGAGCGTTATAACGAAGCTGATTTTACGGTAACCAACCAGTTGGTAAAAGAGGTTATTTCCTTGCCGATGCATACCGAATTAGATGATGAGCAAATAAATTTTATTACAAAAACGGTATTAGAGTTTGTGAACGGATAGGCAAGGTCGTATTTTTGTGCCCTTCATTGGGCGTCCCGACCAAGCAATAACTATAAATAATACAATTGCATTCTTGCGGTACTAAGAATGTGGAAAAGCTAAAGATATGAAGATATTAGTGACCGGAGGACTCGGTTTTATTGGGTCTCACACTGTTGTGGAACTTCAGGACAAGGGTTTTGAGGTGGTTGTAATCGATGATTGTTCAAATTCGTCGGAAAAGGTGTTGGAGGGAATTACTTCCATTACGGGAAAAATGCCCTTGTTCGAAAAAATTGACCTAAAGGAAAAGTCGAAAGTAGAAGCTTTTTTTAAGAAGTACCAAGATATAGAAGGGGTTATTCATTTTGCCGCGTCCAAGGCGGTGGGCGAGAGTGTGGAGAAACCGTTGTTGTACTATGAGAACAATATCGGCACCTTGGTGTATTTGTTGAAAGAACTTTCAAAAAAGAATACGTCGAACTTTATTTTTAGTTCGTCGTGCACCGTTTACGGTCAGGCCGACAAGATGCCGATCAGTGAAACCGCTCCTGTCAAGCCTGCGGAATCGCCATATGGCAATACCAAGCAGATAGGTGAAGAGATTATTCGTGATACCTGTGCGGTCACCCAAGGGTTGAACGCTATCGCTTTGCGGTATTTTAATCCTATGGGGGCGCATCCGAGCGGTCATATCGGGGAATTGCCGATAGGGGTACCTCAAAACTTAGTGCCCTTCATAACCCAGACCGGGGTAGGTCTGAGGGAGCAGTTGTCGGTTTTTGGCGATGATTATCCTACGGAAGACGGCACCTGTATTCGTGACTATATCTATGTGGTGGATTTGGCCAAGGCCCACGTTCAGGCGTTGCAGCGACTGTTGGAAGGGAAAAACGAAGAGAACTACGAGGTCTTTAATTTGGGGACCGGAAAAGGCAGCTCGGTATTAGAGGTCATTCATAGTTTTGAACGCGTATCCGGAAAAAAATTGAACTATAAAATTGTCGACCGACGTCCCGGTGATGTGGTCTCTGCCTATGCGGACACGAAAAAAGCCAATGAAGTTTTGGGTTGGAAGGCCGAGTATACCTTGGATGAGGCTATGAAGTCCGCTTGGGACTGGGAGCAAAAAATAAGGGGCTGATATACGGTTTAGACGAGATTTTGCATTTTTTTAGGAGTCAAGGTCGAACCAAAACCCAAATTGGGAACGTAAATAATTCATGGTTTTAAATTTTGACGATAGTAAAGACCTCCTTCAAAATGCAGAGGTCCAACAGTTGTACGGCAAGTTGGTGGCCCAATTGGAAAAGGATTTTAGTCTTGCCAATGTTCATGTAGATCTGTTTCAAGGGATTTCCCCGAACGATTTGGTGACAGTGTTGCGTGAGAAGGTATATTATCTGATTATGGAGCGCTTTTCGGAGTATCTGAATCTTTTGTACATCATTGATGTGCCCGAAAAGGCCTTTAAGGAAATTAAAGTTACCGATGCGGTAGAGGTGGCCGACCAAGTTTCTTTTTTAGTGTTGAAAAGAGAACTGCAAAAGGTATGGCTCAAAGCGAAATACTCCTAGAAATACACCCGTACAAAGGGTAGCCAGGCACTCGCATAAATACTTTTGTTGTCGTCGTACAGCACATCGTACCGTATGCCTATCGTAAAGTTTTGGTCCGTATAGCCGAGCCCTAGAAACAGGCCAGGCGACCAATAGTTTTCGCTGACCGTGGGGAGTCCGTTATACGATATGTTCTGATTGATGCGAAGTTGCTCCAGCTCGGCCGAAATCTGTAAAAAGGGAATGGGGTTGTAGAGTGATAAAATGCTTCCGCCGTAAGCATAGCGGTGATTGGAGTCGAATTTAGCATAGTTGAACGTTAGGCTCACCCCGCTGGCAAATTGCTCGTTGAACTGATAAATGGCACTCGGTGATACCGATGCATTAAAGCCTCCGTTCGTAAATCCGAGACCTAATCCTCCACCAAATCGAACATTATTCCAGAAATTCGTAGGTGTATTCGTGTTTTGTGCGGAACCGCTTATTGCGAAAACTATAAGAAATAGCCCTAAAAAAGTATTTTTTGGGGTCTTAAAAAGTTTTTTAATCATTATCTTTAATTTTTCAATATTGCATACTAAGATACGTTCCAGAAATAGGAAATATTGTATTTTTGTACCCATTTATTTGCATGACAGAGAATCTTCTATGGACAAATATTCCTTTCTAAATACCGCGCATACCTCTTTTTTTGCGGATTTATACGATAAATACCTCAAGAACCCCGATAGCGTAGAGCCAAGTTGGCGCGCCTTTTTTCAAGGTTTTGATTTTGGAACCGAAACAGCTCTTGATGAGTTGGACGTGGAAAGTCTAATGACCGCGAAAGCGGGAGAGAACGGCGTGGTGCAACAAATGCCGGAGTCCTTGCAAAAGGAGTTTCAGGTGATTCGCCTGATAGACGGCTATCGAAGCAGGGGGCATTTATTTACCAAAACGAATCCGGTTCGCGAGCGAAGACAATATGAGCCGAGCCTTGATCTCGAGAATTTCGGACTCTCACCGGCCGATTTGGATACGGTCTTCAGTGCAGGTGAAATCATCGGTATCGGTGCGAACAGCTTGAGGGGGATTATTGAGCACCTGAAGCGTATTTATTGTGATGCCATAGGAGTGGAGTATATGTATATTCGAAAGCCAGAGCGCGTCGAATGGATCCAGAACTGGCTCAATGTTAACGATAACCATCCGAAATTCAATGCGGAGCACAAGCGTCGCATCTTAAAGAAATTGAACCAAGCCGTCTCTTTTGAAAGCTTTTTGCATACCAAGTACGTTGGGCAAAAACGCTTTTCATTGGAAGGGAACGAATCGTTGATACCGGCACTCGATGCCGTTGTGGAGCGGGCCGCCGAATTGGGCGTAGAGCAGTTTGTTATGGGTATGGCCCACAGGGGTCGACTTAACGTGCTTACCAATATTTTCGGAAAGGCCGCCAAGGATATTTTTAGTGAATTTGACGGTAAGGATTACGAGCAGGAAATCTTTGACGGTGATGTAAAATATCATTTAGGGTGGACATCGGAACGCAAGACCGATAACGGTAATCGAATAAAAATGAATATTGCGCCCAATCCATCGCATTTGGAAACCGTGGGTGCGGTTGTAGAAGGTATAACACGGGCCAAGCAAGATGCCCATTTTCCTGACGATTTTTCAAAAGTACTTCCTATAGTGGTACACGGTGACGCGGCTATTGCAGGTCAAGGCCTAGTGTACGAAGTGGTGCAAATGGCCAATCTTGATGGCTATAAAACCAATGGTACCATACATATCGTGGTCAATAATCAAATCGGTTTTACGACGAACTACCTTGATGCACGTAGTTCTACCTATTGTACCGACGTGGGTAAGGTAACCTTGTGCCCTGTGTTGCACGTAAATTCCGATGATGCCGAAGCTGTGGTACATGCGTCTTTGTTCGCTTTGGAGTACCGTATGCGTTTCAATAGGGATGTATTTATCGATTTATTAGGGTATAGAAAATATGGGCATAATGAAGGTGATGAGCCTCGTTTTACCCAACCCAAGTTATACAAGGCCATTGCCAAACATCAAAATCCGCGTGATATTTATGCGGAGAGATTGCTTGAGGAAGGGGTTATAGAAGCCGATTTTGTCAAAGGTCTTGAAGAAGAGTACAAAGCTTCCTTGGAAGAGGAACTTGAAGATTCGCGTAAAGAGGATAAAACGGAGATTACCCCGTTTATGGCCGATGAATGGAAAGGCTTTGCCAATGTTCGGGAGTGGGAGATGATGGAGCGTGTCGATACGACTTTCGATAAAAAGGAACTGACTAAAATTGCCAAGGTACTCACAGAACTTCCTTCCGACAAGAAGTTCTTGAGAAAGGTTGAAAAACTGGTGCGCGATCGTAAAAAAATGTTCTTCGAAACCGATAGGTTAGACTGGGCTATGGGTGAATTATTGGCCTATGGTACCTTGTTGAAAGAAGGCTACGCGGTTCGTATGTCAGGTCAAGATGTTGAGCGCGGTACCTTTTCGCACAGACATGCCGTAATGAAGGTTGAAGAGAGCGAGGAGGAAGTGATGCTGTTGAACCATATTGGGGAAAAGCAAGCTAAATTTCAAATCTACAACTCCTTACTTTCGGAATACGGCGTGGTTGGTTTTGATTACGGATATGCCATGGCGAGCCCGAATACGTTGACCATTTGGGAGGCGCAGTTTGGAGATTTTAGCAACGGCGCCCAAATCATGATCGACCAATACATTTCGGCGGCCGAAGATAAGTGGAAGTTGCAGAACGGATTGGTAATGTTGCTTCCCCATGGATATGAGGGGCAGGGAGCAGAGCATTCTTCCGCCCGTATGGAGCGATATTTGCAGCTTTGTGCCCGTGATAATATGTATATAGCCGATGTGTCTACCCCGGCCCAAATGTTCCATATCTTAAGAAGGCAAATGAAGGTCAATTTCAGAAAACCTTTGATTGTCTTTACGCCCAAAAGTCTGTTGCGTCACCCAAAGGCGGTGTCTACGGTAGATGAATTGGCTTCGGGTTATTTTCAGGAAGTAATCGATGATGCTACGGCCAGCGTAGATAAGGTGAAGACCTTGGTATTCTGTACGGGTAAGTTTTATTATGACTTGCTTGCGGCCAAGGAAGAACAGGGAAGGGATGATGTGGCCTTGGTTCGTGTGGAGCAGTTGTTTCCCTTGCCATCGGAAAGAATGAAAGAGGTGATAGCGAAATATAAGAAGGCCGATGATTTGGTCTGGGCCCAAGAAGAGCCTAGAAACATGGGGGCCTGGAGTCATATGATGATGCATTTTAGCGATTCCGACAAATTCAGGGTGGCTTCTAGAAGATTCTATGCTTCGCCAGCAGCGGGTAGTGCCGTTCGTTCCAAAATGAGACATCAGCAAGTGATAGATTATGTGTTCGATAAGAGCAAGGATAATATGTCAAAACCAATGCCCAAGCCAAGCAAGGGGTAAGAAAAAGGTTGTTCAAATAGTTTAGATAACATAGCAAATAAGAATAGCATGATATTAGAAATGAAAGTCCCATCTCCGGGCGAATCTATCACCGAAGTTGAAATAGCGGAATGGTTGGTAGAAGATGGCGATTACGTTGAAAAAGACCAAGCCATTGCCGAAGTAGATTCCGATAAGGCGACTTTAGAGCTTCCGGCCGAAGCGAGCGGGGTAATTACCCTTAAGGCTGAAGTTGGTGATGCTGTTGCCGTTGGTGAAGTGGTTTGTTTGATAGATACCGATGCGGCCAAGCCTGAAGGTGCGGAGAAAGAAGTAAGTGAACCGAAAAAAGAGCAGCCGAAGCAAGAGGAGGCTAAGGCTCCACAACCGGCTCAGGCCAAGGAAACCTATGCTTCTGGAGTGGCTTCGCCCGCTGCTAAAAAGATATTAAGTGAAAAAGGTATAGACGCTTCCGCAATAAAAGGTAGTGGAAAAGATGGTCGTATAACCAAGGATGATGCGGTCAAGGCCGTGCCTTCAATGGGTAGCCCAACAGGTGGAAATAGGGGCGAGAGTCGTTCTAAATTATCTATGTTGCGTAGAAAGGTCGCTGAACGTTTGGTGTCCGCCAAGAACGAAACGGCTATGCTTACCACCTTTAACGAGGTTGATATGTCGCCTATTTTCGAACTTAGAAAACAATATAAGGAAGACTTCAAAAGTAAACACGGCGTAGGTTTGGGCTTTATGTCCTTCTTTACCAAAGCAGTGGTTCGTGCGTTACAAATGTATCCGGCCGTGAATTCTATGATAGACGGAAAGGAAATGATCACTTACGATTTCTGTGATATCAGTATTGCGGTCTCTGGGCCTAAGGGATTGATGGTTCCTGTTGTCAGGAATGCGGAGAACCTTACATTCAGGGGTATTGAGGCAGAAGTAAAAAGATTGGCCATCCGTGCTCGCGAGGGTGAGATTACGGTTGATGAAATGACCGGTGGTACGTTTACGATAACCAATGGTGGTGTTTTTGGTTCAATGTTGTCGACTCCGATCATCAACCCGCCACAAAGTGCTATTTTAGGAATGCACAACATTGTGGAAAGACCTATCGTAAGGGATGGGGGGATAGCCATTGCTCCCATAATGTACGTTGCCTTGTCATATGATCACCGTATCATTGACGGTAAGGAGTCCGTAGGATTTTTGGTAGCGATCAAGGAAGCCTTGGAGAGTCCTGAGGAATTGTTGATGGATGGTAATGTAAAGAAAGCTTTGGAGATGTAGGAATACGGCTCTTTATATGATATGGCCCCGAAGATGATATACATTTTCGGGGCTTTTTTTATGCGAAGTTTTGAAAGGCCCGGCTAGGGATGACTATTTTCTTAAATAAACGCAGTATTTTTCATAGTCGATAATGGCTTTGCCCTGTTTTAAGACGTCGGCCCCGATAATACCGTCTACGGGTAATGCGTTTTGTGCGCTTAGGGCTTCGTTAACATGTACGAGGTCAAAGAGTACGATTTTTAGGTTTTTCTTTTTCCATTGGCCTATTTCGATTTTATTTTTTGAAGAGATAAGGGTCTCCATGTTGGTGGCCCCGGCTCCGGCCGCTTTTACTTCCGAAGTCTCGGATGCTAGTCCGAATCGGCTTATCTTGTCTATGTCGATGCAGGTGTTCGAGGCGCCGGTGTCGAGGATGAACCTTCCTGAAATACCGTTTATTTTGGCCGATATTTCAAAGTGGTCGGTGTTTGTAAGTTTTAGGGTGGTCGGGGTGTAGTTTTTTTTCCGAAGAAATCTTTTCAGGGAAGACATGTATTCTTTTTGTCAAAGATAAGGCTATTTTTGCAGCATGATACTAACGGATACCCATACACATTTATACAGTGAAGCCTTCGATGAAGATAGGGAGGCTGTTATTGAAAAGGCCATGGCGCTAGGTGTTAAACGGTTTTTTATACCCGCTATCGATTCTACGTATACCGAGGCCATGTTTGAGTTGGAGAAGTCACATCCTGAAAATATTTTTTTGATGATGGGGCTCCATCCTACACATGTAAAGGAAAGCTATAAGGAGGAATTACGGCATGTTGGGGAAATGTTGGCCCAGCGAAAGTTTTATGCAGTCGGTGAAATAGGGATGGACCTGTATTGGGATAAAACTTTTCTCAAGGAACAGCAAGAGGCCTTTCGTACGCAAATACAATTGGCCAAAAAATATAAACTGCCCATAGTTATCCATTGTCGGGATGCCTTCGATGAGGTTTTTGAAGTGCTTGAAAGTGAAAAGGACGACGGACTCTACGGTGTTTTTCACTGTTTTACCGGGAATTTGGAACAGGCGCAAAAAGCCATTGGTTATAATATGATGCTCGGGATTGGTGGGGTCGTGACCTTTAAGAACGGAAAGATCGATACCTTTTTGGCCGAGATTCCATTAAAAAACATCGTACTGGAGACCGATTCGCCCTATTTGGCACCGGTTCCTTATCGTGGAAAAAGAAATGAGAGTGCCTATTTGATGCAGGTGGTCGAGAAGCTTGCCGACTTGTATGGGCTTCCTACTGAGACGGTGGCCGAGCTTACTACGGAAAATTCGAAGCGTGTCTTTGGGGTTTGAGAAGTTACTTGAATATAAAAATTGTTGGTCGATGAAACAAAGTAGCATCCTATTGATATATACCGGGGGTACCATTGGTATGGTGAAAGATTATGCTTCCGGGGCGTTAAGGGCTTTTAATTTTGATAAATTACTGGAGAGTATCCCGGAAATCAAACAACTTGATTGTCATGTCGACTCGGTTTCTTTTAAGGGGCCGATCGATTCCTCGAATATGAATCCGTCGCATTGGGTGCAGATCGCTACCTTGATCGAGGAACATTATGATTCGCATGATGGTTTTGTAGTGTTGCACGGTAGCGATACTATGAGTTATACGGCTTCGGCCTTAAGTTTTATGCTTGAAAATTTGGGGAAACCCGTGATTTTTACAGGCTCTCAATTGCCTATTGGCGATTTAAGAACGGATGCCAAGGAGAACCTGATAACCTCTATTCAGATTGCCGCCTTGCGAAAGAAAAATAAACCTGTGGTTCAGGAAGTCGGACTTTATTTTGAATATAAGCTGTATCGGGCCAACCGAACCACTAAAATAAATGCCGAGCATTTTCAGGCTTTTGCCTCGTTAAATTATCCCGAGTTGATCGAATCTGGGGTGTTTTTGAAGGTGAGTGAAGAATATCTTTTGCGAAATAGGGGGCGAAAAAAGTTTACGGTACACAAGGAAATGGATCAAAATGTCGCGATTTTGAAGTTGTTTCCCGGTATTGGGCCGCTCGTTTTGCAAAGTGTAGTGTGTATTCCGGGCTTGAAAGCATTGGTTTTGGAGACTTATGGTGCCGGAAATGCCCCAACGGAAGCTTGGGTAATCGATATTTTAAGGGAGGCGAAAGAAAAAAATATTCATATTGTAAATGTTACCCAGTGCTCTGGGGGAAGTGTTTCAATGGGGCGCTATGAAACGAGTAAGCAGTTGGAAGAGCTGCAAGTAATTAATGGTAAAGACATTACGACCGAGGCGGCCGTGGCCAAGCTGATGTATCTGTTGGGCTGTAATGTTTCCCCGAAATTGTTCAAATCGATATTCGAGACCTCCCTGCGCGGTGAAATCGAAGAAAATTAGCAATTTTAATTTCTTCAACTAATATTTTTTTTGTTATTTGGGCACCCCTTAAAAAGGGTGATCTTGTCTGGTCTGTTTTTTATTTGAAATGGACGGGGCGGGTTAGATTTAGAGAGGTGGCCGAGTGGTCGAAGGCGCACGCCTGGAAAGTGTGTATACACCAAAAGTGTATCGAGGGTTCGAATCCCTTCCTCTCTGCGAGAACAAAAAGGAATTTTCAGTATAGAATAGAATAGTTTAGACTGGAAATTTTGTAAGTTTAGTTTCTGTATGTAAAATGGAAGTCTGCGCTTGGTCCTATCAAGTCGCTATAATAGTGCGAAAGGCCTATTAGGATGTCTTGTGCTGTATTTGGCCCTACTTCCCCGATGCAACGAAGTTTTACTTTTTTTATTGTGATTTTTTTTTATCTTTAACCCTATTAAATAACTAATTTAAGTTTGAACAAATGAAAAAATTATCCTCTATCCTAGCCGTGGGCGGGTTGTTTGTAATGAGTACAAATACTGTTAATGCAATGGCTACTGCAGCAACAATGCTACAAGATGCCCCTGCCGAAGCTGAAGCAGGTTTTACCCAAGTATTGAAAGAAATGTTTATACAAGGTGGTGCCGGCTTCATGGGTATTGTTCTTTTGTGTTTGATTCTTGGTTTGGCCGTGGCCATCGAAAGAATCATCTATTTGAATATGGCAACTACAAACACCGCTAAACTTAGACAACAAGTTGAAGATGCTTTGGCATCCGGAGGTGTTGAGGCTGCAAAAGAAGTTTGTAGAAACACAAAAGGTCCTGTTGCTTCTATTTATTACCAAGGTTTGGATAGGGCTGGAGAGAGTATTGAATCCGCTGAAAAAGCTGTTGTTGCTTACGGTGGCGTTCAAATGGGTCAATTGGAGAAAAACGTTTCTTGGTTGTCTTTGTTTATCGCTGTTGCGCCTATGCTTGGTTTCATGGGTACGGTAATCGGTATGATTCAGGCCTTCCAGAAAATTAGTGCTGTTGGTAACTTGAGTGCATCCCTTATTGCAGGTGATATCCAGGTAGCGTTATTGACAACTGTATTTGGTCTTATTACTGCTATTATCCTTCAGATTTTCTATAACTACATCATTGCTAAAATCGATAGCATCGTTAATGATATGGAAGATTCTTCTATCGTTTTGATAGATATGTTGGTGGATCACAAAAAATAAGTCGCACAACTTAATACCTTAAATTATGCACAAAATAATAAAGATTATATTGGTCGTTGTGGGCTTGATAGGCGCTGCCTTGTGGTTCATGCTTCCAGAGTCTGAAATGCCTGCTTCCGAAGCGATCAATAACGGAGCGCTTAACGCGATGTTCATGATTACGTGGTTGCTATTGGGAATAGCCATAGTGTCCAGCGTTGTGTTCGCCCTTAAGAATCTATTTTCGAATCCTGCTAGCTTAAAGAAATCCCTTTTCGTAGTCGTAGGTTTTCTTTTGGTAATCGGTATCGGCTATGTAATGGCCAGTGGTACTGATGTCAATATTCAGGAAATGGCTGATAGAGGTGTGTCTACCAATGAGTCTGAAATCAAGCAGATCGGAGCTGGTATAAATGTGTTTTTCATATTGACCCTTGTAGCCGTAGGAGCTATGCTTTGGGGCGGTGTGAGAAAGATGATAAAATAATTAAAAGATAAAACTATGCCAAGAAGAGGAGCACCACCAGAGGTAAACGCCGGTTCCATGGCAGACATAGCATTCTTACTGCTTATATTTTTCTTGGTCACCACGACCATTGAAACGGATGCAGGTTTGGATCGTATGTTGCCACCTATAGAGCCACCTACCGAAGCACCGCCAATCATTAAGGAGAAGAATATCTTTACGGTCAACATTAACCGTAACGGTCAACTGTTAGTCGAAGACGAGCTTACCGATATCAAAAGTTTGAGAGAAAAAGCGATCGCTTTTCTCGATAACGGTGGCGCGCCATCGGGCTCTCCTGACTACTGTAGCTACTGTAAAGGCAAAAGATTATCCGATTCATCGGATAACCCTACTAAGGCGATTATATCTCTTAAAAACGACCGTGAAACAAAGTATGGTACCTACATAACAGTTCAAAACGAATTGGTAGGGGCGTATAATGAGTTGCGTAACCGTGAGGCACAACGTCTTTATAAAAGGGACTTTACCGATATGGAAGCGGAGTACCTTAATCCAGAAACCGAATCTAGTAGAAAAGAGGATCTTAAAGAGAAGGTGAAGCGGATTCAGGAATTGTTTCCACAGAAGTTGTCCGAGGCGGAGACCGATTCAAGTAATTAATAAGAGCTTAAAACAAAATATATGTCAAAGTTTGCAAAGAAAAAAGACGCCGGTTTACCAGCTGTAAACACTGCATCGTTACCTGATATTGTATTTATGCTTTTATTTTTCTTCATGACCGTAACGGTGATGAAAGACAATACCTTGAAAGTAGAGAATACTCTGCCAAACGCCAGTGAGACCAAGAAACTGGAAAAGAAAGATAGGGTTATATACATTTACGTTGGGGAACCAACTTCTCAGTATAAGGCTCAGTTCGGTGAAGAGGCAAGAATTCAATTGAACGATAAGTTCTCATCGCCTAATGAAGTAGGGGACTATATTTTGCAGGAAAGAGCTAAAAAGCCTCAAGAATTGCAGAATGTATTGACTACTGCTTTGAAGGTAGATAAGAATGCTAATATGGGACTCATTTCCGATATTAAACAAGAATTGCGAAAGGTTAATGCCCTTAAAGTCAACTATACGACTTATGATGGTGATGCCTTCAACAATTTACAATAGTATTTTTTCAAACTATAGTTAGAATATATGAACGCTTCGGATTCTTTTCCGAAGCGTTTTTTATTTGCTTATTTTTGACCCCATGATGAAGCCTTGTTTTTATGTGCTGATGTTTTTGTGCTGTGCAAACGTAACGGCGCAGGCGGTCAATGATTCTGTAGTTTCCGATGAACGATATCTCGAAGATCAGTTTTATATTGGTATTACCTATAACTTTCTTGTGGCCCAGCCTGAGAGTGTAAGCCAACGCAACCTTTCTTACGGCTTACAAGCGGGTTTTATAAAGGATATTCCCTTTAATCATAGTAGAACTACCGCGCTTGGAATTGGCCTAGGATATGGCGTTTATTCGTATTATAGTAACCTTTTGGCAAGCGAGACGGCCGATGGTGTGGTCTATAGTGTGATAGGCGATGGTTTTAAACGAAATAAAGTCGAGACCCATATGTTGGAGATACCGTTAGAGGTGAGGTGGCGTAACTCTACGCCTTCGGAGTATAAGTTCTGGCGTGTATATGCGGGAGTGAAATTCGGTTATGTATTCGGTGGTAGATCTAAACTCGTGCCGAATGATACTCCTAAAGTCTCCTTTTACAATAATGATATCAGGGATTTTCATTATGGTATTACCTTAAATTTTGGGTATAATACCTTCAATCTGCATGCGTATTACGCATTGAACGGCCTCTTTAATGATGGGGTAGTTTTGGGTGACGAAAGTTTGAATTCGAAGCCGCTTAGAATAGGACTTATCTTCTATATCCTATAACCAAAAACGTATCGTCAGTAGTTGGGACAGAAGCCCAATAAAAAAACCTAGAACAAGTTCTATTGGGGTGTGCGCGTTTAGGTATAATCTAGAGGTCGCCACTAAACCGGTGAGTAGTGTGGCGATACTGATGGCCAATGTGATGTTCACCTCAAAGTGAATGCTAAGGCTGGTCAAGAACATGACCAGGCTACCCATACCCATAAGGTGCATGCTTATCTTTGTTTTGAAGAATAAAAGGGTCAATGCCGTCAATGCGGCTATGACAAGACCTACAAAGTAGAAATAGAGCTCTACGATGTTGGAGTGGGGGATGATTTTATATATGACAAAGAGCAATAGTATGATGTGAACGTACATGGGGTATTTGCGTTCTTTCAGGTCGCTCATAAAAACACTACTGGCCAGACCGAGGTTTCTCAATATAAAATACGTGATTATCGGAATGATTACCGTGAGTACGAAAATGGGGAAAAAGAAGGCGCCTTGAGCGCTCAGGGGTGTGTATTTCGGCGTAATGAGAAAATAGGCTACCGTACCTGCCACCGGTATGAATAAAGGGTGGAAAATATAGGATATGGCTTTTAAAAGGACCTTCATTAAATCTGTTTGCGCAGCCTAGCTACCGGAATGTCGAGTTGTTCCCTGTACTTGGCAACGGTTCGCCGGGCAATCGGATACCCTTTTTCTTTAAGCAGCGCTGCCAATTTATCGTCGGTAAGGGGTTTTTTCTTCGATTCTTCCCCAATGACCGTTTCAAGGATTTTCTTTATTTCCTTGGTAGATACGTCTTCCCCTTGGTCGTTTTTCATCGATTCGGAAAAGAATTCCTTAATGAGTTTGGTGCCGTAAGGGGTGTCAACATACTTGCTGTTGGCTACGCGCGATACGGTAGAGACGTCCATTTCTATTTCGTCGGCAATATCCTTTAGAATCATGGGTCTCAGGTTCCGTTCGTCACCCGTAAGAAAGTATTCCGACTGGTACTGCATTATGGCATTCATGGTGATGAACAAGGTCTGTTGACGTTGTCGAATGGCATCAATAAACCATTTTGCCGCATCGAGCTTTTGCTTGATGAACATAACGGTGTCTTTCTGGGATTTGGACTTCTTCTTGGCGTCTTTATATCCCTTTAGCATATTGCTGTACTCCCTCGATACGTGAAGTTCCGGGGCGTTTCTTCCGTTCAGGCTAAGTTCTAGTTCACCGTCTACGATCCGGATGGAGAAATCCGGGACAACATGCTCCACCATGCGGTTGTTTCCTGAATAGGAGCCGCCGGGCTTTGGGTTTAGCTTTTCGATCTCACTAATGGCTTCCCTAAGCTGCTCTTCTGAAATATTGTATTTCTGAATAAGCTTTTTGTAGTGCTTTTTGGTAAACTGTTCAAACGACTTTTCGAGAATGGTAATCGCCAGTTCAATACTTGGCGAGCTTTCTTTTCTCTTGAGTTGAATGATGAGGCATTCTTCCAATGAACGTGCGCCAACCCCTGGGGGGTCGAGTTTTTGAACAATTTTCAATACCCGTTCTACCGTTTCTTCGTCGGTGTATATGTTTTGGGTAAACGCTAGGTCGTCGGTTATGTCTGAGAGCGGTCTTCTGATATAACCGCTTTCGTCTACGCTACCGACAAGAAATTCGGCAATGCTCCAC
This sequence comes from Zobellia uliginosa, assembly GCF_900156625.1. Classification (GTDB taxonomy): domain Bacteria; phylum Bacteroidota; class Bacteroidia; order Flavobacteriales; family Flavobacteriaceae; genus Zobellia; species Zobellia uliginosa. Next base: position 164,365 of record NZ_FTOB01000004.1, read on the forward strand.
TCGTCATCACTAAGATATACGGTGTTCATTTGGCTCAGTAAGTACTGATTGAACGAAGTGCCCGCCGCGTAGGGGACGTTCTTTTCTTCGTCATCGGCACTATAGTTGTTGGCCTTTGTTCTGTAGTCGGGTATTTCGTCGTCGCTTAGGTAATCGTCGATGTTGATGTCTTCGGTGGATATGATCTCACTGTCGGCCTCGTCGTTTTCGTAAGTGTCGGCAAATTCGTCGTCAATGGAGTCCGATTCCTCTTTGCCTCCTTCCAATGCAGGGTTTTCTTCCAATTCTTGTTTAAGACGTTGCTCAAAGGCCTGTGTAGGCAATTGAATCAACTTCATAAGCTGTATCTGCTGGGGAGATAGCTTTTGCGATAATTTGAACTGTAAGTGTTGTTTTAGCATTGGGGTCTAAAATTCGTTTTGCCTGCCTTCTAAGTTAGCGAATTCTTGCTAAAATTCTGCATTCTGCGGTGTTCTTGGAAAAGGAATTACGTCCCTAATGTTGCCCATGCCCGTAGCGAACAGCACCAAGCGTTCAAATCCTAGGCCGAAACCACTATGCACCGCACTACCGAATTTTCTCAAGTCTAGGTACCACCATAGTTCTTCTTCGTCAATGCCCAGTGACGCCATCTTTTCTTTCAGGACGTCAAGGCGTTCTTCACGTTGAGATCCACCTACGATTTCACCTATGCCCGGGAATAGGATGTCCATGGCACGAACCGTCTTTCCGTCTTCGTTGAGACGCATGTAGAAAGCTTTGATCTTTGCCGGATAATCGAACAAGATGACGGGGCATTTAAAATGTTTTTCCACTAAAAAGCGTTCGTGTTCACTCTGTAGGTCCGCTCCCCATTCGTTAATGGGGTATTGGAATTTTTTCTTTTTGTTCGGTTTGCTGTTTCTCAAGATATCGATGGCCTCTGTATACGATACGCGCATAAAATTGTTCTCGGCAACGAACTTGAGCTTTTCGATTAAGGCCATCTCACTGCGTTCGGCCTGTGGTTTGGTTTTCTCTTCGTCTAATAAACGTTTTTCAAGAAACTGTAGGTCGTCTTGGCAATTGTCAAGAACGTATTTGATAACGCTTTTTATGAAGTCTTCGGCGAGATCCATGTTGGCGTCTAGGTCAAAGAAGGCCATTTCGGGCTCTATCATCCAAAATTCGGCCAAGTGCCTTGATGTGTTACTGTTTTCTGCACGGAAAGTAGGGCCGAAGGTGTAGACCTTGCCCAAGGCCATGGCATAGGTTTCGGCTTCCAATTGGCCGGAAACCGTTAAGTTGGTCTCTTTTCCGAAGAAATCTTCTTTATAGTTTACGTTTCCATCCTCGTCTAGGGGTGGATTTTTGTCGTCCAATGTGCTTACCTTGAACATTTCACCGGCGCCTTCGGCATCGGATCCGGTTATGATCGGTGCGTGAAAGTAATAAAAGCCGTTTTGTTGAAAATATTGGTGAATGGCAAAAGATAGGGCCGAGCGTACGCGCATTACCGCAGCGAACGTGTTGGTGCGTATACGTAGATGCGCCTTTTCGCGCAAAAACTCCAAAGAGTGTTTTTTGGGTTGGATAGGGTAGGTCTCCGGATCGGCGCCGCCGTGGACCTTTAGGTCTTTTACTTGGATCTCTACGCTTTGTCCCCTGCCTTGGCTTTCTACAAGGGTCCCTGATATTTTAAGGGCAGCACCCGTATTGATTTGCTTTAGAAGACTCTCGTCAAATGATTCAAAATCGACAACACACTGGATATTGTTGATGGTGGATCCGTCGTTCAAAGCTATGAAACGATTACTTCTGAAGGTTTTGACCCATCCGTTGACGGTTACCTCTTGTAATAAATAATTTTCCGAAAGCAGTTCTTTTACGCTGTACGATTTCATTTGAGTCACTTGAAAATTGAAGGGCAAAGATAAGTTTTTGGACAAAAGAATCCGTGCTAATGAGGGGTTAAATCAACCTCATTTTTTAGGGTTCTCGTCTTCACCTTGCGGTAGAATATTGATTTGTGGCTTTTTTAAGATTTTTTTACTCGCAATATTTCGCTCTAAAGACAACAAAAGCGAAGGCAACAAAATCAGGTTGGCCAGCATGGCGAACATCAAGGTGGCCGAAACGAGGGCTCCAAGGGCTACGGTGCCCCCAAAATTTGAAATGATGAATACCGAGAATCCGAAGAAAAGCACAATGGAGGTATAGAACATGCTAACCCCTGTTTCGCGCAAGGCGGCATAGACCGATTTTCGGATGTGCCATCTGTTCGCTATCAGTTCTTGACGGTATTTGGCCAAGAAGTGAATGGTGTCGTCAACCGATATTCCGAAAGCGATACTGAATACCAGTATGGTAGACGGTTTTATGGGTACGCCTACAAAGCCCATGACTCCCGCGGTAATTACCAAGGGCAATAGGTTCGGGATCAATGAAATGACGATCATTCGGAACGAACGGAAGAGATAGGCCATAAAAAGGGCTATCAAGAATATGGCGAAGGCCAATGAGAGTACTAAATTCTTTACGAGATATTTGGTACCCTTTAAGAACAAAAGGGCGCTACCGGTCATGTAAACGTTGTAGCGGTCAGGTGGGAAGAACTTGTTGATGTTCTCGTTCAACCTTTCTTCAATTTGCTCCATGCGATCGGTCTTTACGTCTTGCATGAAGGTGGTGATACGCGCCGTTTGACCAGTGCTGTCGACGAAGTTCTTGAGCAGGTTGCCGTTGCCTCCGGAGTTTTGCGCCACTTTCATGATAAAGTTGTTCTCTTGCGAAGTGGGCAATTGGTAGTATTTTGGGATACCGTTGTAAAAGGCTTGCTTCGAATATTTTACCAGGTTAACGACCGAGATGGGTTGCGATAGTTCAGGAATCTCCATGATCACATCGCTTAATTGGTCCATTCGTTTGAGGTTGGCCGGCTTTAAAACCCCCTTGGGTTTTTTGGTATCGATGACAATTTCTACGGGCATAATACCGTCGAACTCTTGCTCGAAGAAGCGGATGTCCTTAAAGAATTGCGCATTTTTGGGCATGTCTTCGATAGGGCTCCCCGATATCTGGATCTGATAGATGCCGATGATACTGGCTACTAAAAGAATAATAGATACGATATAAACCGAAATCCTGTGGTTTCTTACAATGCGTTCCATCCAGTTGACAAAGGCATCGATCCATTTCTTGTTGAGATGCTTAAGGTGCCTTGTCTTGGGAAGGGATAAGAAACTATAGATGATAGGAATGATCAATAAGGAAAGAATAAAAATACCAATGATATTGATCGAAGCTACGATTCCGAATTCCTTGAGCAGTTTGCTATCGGTAATGATAAAGGTGGCAAAACCGGAAGCCGTCGTCATATTCGTCATCAAGGTGGCATTCCCGATTTTGGAAATTACCCTTTGAAGTGAAAGGGCCTGGTTGCCATGTTTCTTTACTTCCTGCTGGTACTTGTTAATCAAGAAAATACAGTTAGGTATACCGATAACGATGATCAAAGGCGGGATCAAGGCGGTAAGCACGGTTATTTCGTACTGTAAGAGGCCTAAAATGCCAAAGGCCCACATCACTCCGATGATCACCACGCACATTGAAATTAGGGTGGCCCTAAAACTTCTAAAAAAGAAAAAGAAAATCAAGGAGGTGACCCCAAGGGCGGCCAGAATGAATTTGCCGATCTCATCTATGATGTTCTGCGAGTTCATGGTACGTATGTAGGGCATGCCCGATACACGTACGTCGAGGCCGGTTTCCTCTTCGAATTTTTCCACCAAATGGGTCAGGTCCTCTAAAATAAAATCTTTACGGACCGTAGTGTTGATGATGTCCTTGTCTAAGTTGACAACGGTTCTTACCGTTCCACTTTCTTTGTTGAAAAGCAAATTGTCGTAAAAAGGAAGGTCGTTGAAAAGATGGTTCTTTATGCTATCTATTTCCTGTTTCGACTTTATTTGCGAACGAATAAGGGGTTCAAGTACGAACTTTTGGTTTTCGTTGTCCTTTTTGAGTTCTTGAAGATTGTCGAGAGAAAGCACAAAATCAACCTCGGGAAAAGCGGCAAGCTGCTTACTGAATTTATTCCATCTATTGATTTTGTCTGGGGTAAAAAGAGAGGAATCGTGAATGGCAAAAACTACGGCATTGCCTTCTTCACCGAATTTTTTTAGAAATGCACGGTATTCAAGGTTGACCGGATGGTGGTCGGGCAATAGGTTGGCCTGGGTGTTGCTAAAGCGCATATTCTTCCACTGCATGCCCATAAAGACGGTGAAAGCAATGATTAGAATAAGTATTAAAATGCGATTACGGAGAATTATACTCGCTGTCTTTTCCCAAAAACCTTGTTTAAGTTTCGCTGCCATCGTTCAATTTTACCGAGCGCAAAGGTATAGAATGATCGGGAGTGTACCTAAAATGTAATATTTTATTAACGTATCTGTAAATGAAAAAAGCAACCCTAGGGCTGCTTTTTTCATTTTTATATAAAAGGTTATAGAATTAGACCTTCATGATTTCCGCTTCTTTTACGGTCAAAAAGGCGTCTACTTTTTTAATGTATTTGTCGGTAAGGGCCTGAACGTCTACTTCTGCGTTTTTTTGTAAATCTTCGGAAATGTCTAAATCCCGAATTTCCTTATTGGCATCTTGGCGGGCGCTACGTATACCTACCTTGGCATCTTCGGCCTCGGCTTTGGCTTGTTTGGTCAGCTGAATACGACGCTCTTCGGTCAGCGGAGGAACGTTGATGATTACAAAATCACCGTTGTTCATAGGGTTAAAGCCTAAGTTTGAGTTCATGATGGCTTTTTCTATCTCATGGAGCATGTTCTTTTCCCAAGGCTGTACCGATAGGGTACGTCCGTCGGGCGTATTGATATTGGCTACTTGTGATAGGGGGGTCTGCGAGCCGTAATATTCGACCATCACGGAAGAAAGCATGGCCGGACTAGCCTTTCCTGCACGTATTTTTATAAATTCTTTCTCCAAATGCCTCATTGCGGCATCCATATTCTCCTTTGCGGAATCAAGTATAAACTGTATCTCTTCGTTCATAATTCAAATATAATATAACGGTGCAAATATATAGTAGACCTGTTTTAAAGATTTACGACCGTACCGATGTTTTCACCTTCAACCAGTTTTTTCAAGTTCCCTTTTTTGTTCATGTCGAAAACAACGATGGGCAGTTCGTTCTCTTGGCTTAGCGTAAAAGCGGTGGTGTCCATAACTTTTAGGCCTTTAAGAAGAACGTCTGCAAAAGAGATCGAATCGAATTTTGTGGCGTTTTTGTCCTTTTCGGGGTCGGAGGTGTAGATTCCGTCTACGCGCGTACCCTTTAAAATGACATCGGCCTCGATTTCAATGGCTCGAAGAACCGCAGCGGAATCGGTAGTGAAATAGGGGTTTCCCGTTCCTCCTCCAAAAATGACAACACGTCCCTTTTCAAGATGTCGCATGGCCCGTCTTCTGATAAAGGGTTCGGCGACCTCGTTGATCTGAATGGCCGATTGTACCCTGGTCTGTACGCCTATGGTTTCAAGGGCGCTCTGTAGGGCCAAGCTGTTGATCACGGTGGCCAACATGCCCATATGGTCGCCCTGTACGCGGTCCATACCGGTTGCGGCACCTGTTAATCCCCTAAAAATGTTTCCCCCGCCGATTACGATGGCTACTTCTATACCTTTTTCGGCTACCTCTTTAATTTCCTCGGCATATTCCGCTAGACGTTTTGAGTCTATTCCGTATTGCTTTTCGCCCATTAAGGCTTCACCGCTGAGTTTTAAGAGTATTCTTTTGTATTGCATGGCTAGTATTTCGTTGGGGCAAAAATAATCAAAAAATCTTAGGGTTTGTTTTTGAAGGTGCAGATTAAGCGAACCTTAATTATTTCCTAATAATGATGCGGTATTCTGTTAAATTTTATAATCTTGTAACCCTTTAAAAATTAGAGGGATTACTTACAATAAAGTGTTTAAATAGATACAATGAGAAAAATAGGATTACTCGCATTTGCCGTGCTTTTGACCGCCTGTGGATCGACCAAGGCAGTGTTGACGGCAGACAAGGTCCCGGTCTTGGCCAAATTAGACCTTAAAAATGTGGTTGACGATAAAGTTGCCGTAACGGTCGATGCTGGTGCTTTTACCACGGATGAAGTTTTGTTTTATATTCCTAAAACGGTGCCCGGTACGTATAGTACGGACAATTACGGTCAGTATATCGAAGGGTTCAAGGCCTTGGATTATGAGGGAAAGGAGTTGGCTTTTTCTAAGTTGGACGACAATACATGGAAGGTTTCCAATGGGAAGAACCTGGATAAAGTGACGTATTGGGTCAACGATACCTATGATACGGAAGGCGAAGTGAAGGACAAGGTTTTTTCCCCTTCGGGAACAAATATCATTGCCGGAAAGACCTTTATGCTCAACCTTCATGGTTTTGTTGGGTATTTCGGGGGATTGAAAGAAGTGCCTTATGAATTGTCCGTCGTTAGGCCGGAAGCTTTAAAGCCTACCACCTCATTAAAGCCTAAAGTACCGGAGGTGCCAATGTCGAATGTCGATGTCTTTACGGCAAGCAGGTATTTTGATGTTATCGATAATCCTATCCTTTACGCAAAGCCCAATACCGAAACCTTTGAGGTCAATGGTATAACGGTCACTCTAAGTGTGTATTCGCCATCGGGAATCTATTCGGCCTTAAGTTTAAAAGACCGCATGGAAAAAATGATGGGGGCACAAAAGACGTTCTTGGGCGATGTAGATGGAACCAAAGTTTACAACATACTGCTGTATTTGTCTACTATGGAAGCTGACGATGCTTCCGGTTTTGGTGCCCTAGAGCATCATACGTCAACGGTGGTCGTGTTGCCCGAAGCCATGCCGAAAGAACGTTTGGAGCAGGCTATGGTCGATGTGGTTTCACATGAGTTTTTTCATATAGTTACTCCTTTGAACGTACATTCGGAAGAGGTGCAGTATTTTGATTTTAACGATCCAAAAATGTCACAACACTTGTGGATGTATGAAGGGACGACCGAATACTTCGCCAATCTTTTTCAAATACAACAAGGGCTCATTGATGAAGGGGAGTTCTATCAACGGATGATGGATAAGATCAATAACTCTAAGTCATATGATGATGCCATGTCTTTTACCGAGATGAGTAAGAATATTTTGGTTGACCCCTATAAAAAGAACTATGCCAATGTTTATGAAAAAGGAGCCTTAATAAATATGGTTCTCGATATTCGGTTACGTCAATTGAGCAATGGGGAAAAAGGGGTGCTTTGGTTGATGCAAGAACTTTCTAAAAAGTACGGGAACGACACGCCTTTTGAAGATGATAAGCTGATTGATGAAATCGTGGCCATGACCTATCCTGAAATACGGACTTTCTTTGATACCTATGTCATTGGCAATACGCCCATTGATTACAATTCTTATTTGGGTATGGTAGGATTGTCGGCCGATCTAATTGAGCAGGAAACCGGTTATTTTCTAGATGGTGATAACCCCTTTATAGATGTAGAACAAGGCAATGAGAGTGTGGTTTTTGTTCGAAAGGGCATTCAATTGAATAGCTTCTTTAAGGGGCTGGGCGCCGAAGGAGGTGATGTCATCAAGGAAATTAACGGAACTACGATAACCTTGGAGTCGATTCGGCCCATTATTGGAAAGAGTTTTGGTTGGTCTCCCGATACCGAAATCAGTATGGTGGTCGACCGCGACGGCAAAGAGGTATTGTTGGAAGGAAAGGTTGGTGTGCCTACCGTAAATGTAGAAACCATAGTTCCCGTTGAAAATGTATCTGACGAAGTTTTGGAATTGCGTCAAGCCTGGTTGAAAGGTTAGACCGTTACATTTAAAGTGTAAAAAACCGTGACGTTAAAAGGTGTCACGGTTTTTTTATTTGAAATACCTAAAAGCTAGTATGTGTTAAAAAAGAAAACCGCACTAACGGTTAAGCTAGTGCGGTTTTTCTTTATGTGTTGAATATAGGGTTATCCTACTGTAGCACGTTTGAATCCGGTAACGGATACATCGCCGTAAGAAGCAACGTATTTTGCAACGTTGATTTTCTCATCTTTGATGAAGTTTTGGTCCAATAAACATTGTTCTTGGTCCAAAGTTGTGTTATCGGAAATAAATCTTTCCATTTTACCAGGAAGAATTTTGTCCCAAATTTGCTCTGGCTTGCCTTCGGCTTTCAATTGTGCTTTCGCATCTTCTTCGGCTTGGGCTAAAACTTCGTCGGTTAATTGAGCCATTGAAATGTATTTAGGAACGTTTTTAAGCGTCTTTCCTAAACGGCCAAGTTCTTCGTTGTCTTTTTCGATAACGGCGATTCTGGCTTCTGTTTCGGCAGCAACGAATGCGGGGTCAAAATCTTTGTAAGACAAAGTTGTTGCACCCATTGAAGCGATTTGCATAGAAAGGTCTTTTGCAAGGACTTCGGCAGAATCTACTCTAGAAGAAAGGCCGACTAAAGCGGCAATCTTGTTAATGTGAACGTAGGTTCCAACGTAAGGGGCCTCTAGCTTTTCGAAAGCGGTGATTTCCAATTTCTCACCGATAACCCCGGTTTGCTCAATTAATTTGTCAGCAACGGTCATTCCTCCGAAATCAGCATCTAAAAGAGCTTCTTTGGAATCACAGTTCAAAGCTATATCGGCAATTTGGTTTGCTAAAGCTAGGAAGTTTTCGTTTTTTCCGACAAAATCAGTTTCGCAACCTAATACGATTGCAACACCAACGGTTTGGTCGGCATTCAATTTGGAAACTGCAGCGCCTTCAGATGACTCTCTGTCAGATCTTTTTGCGGCTACTTTCTGTCCTTTTTTACGAAGAACTTCAATTGCTTTGTCAAAATCTCCTTCAGCTTCGACCAAAGCATTTTTGCAGTCCATCATCCCTGCGCCGGTAGCTTTTCTTAATTTGTTTACTTCTGCGGCTGTAATTTTTGCCATTTTGTGTTCTATTTTTCAATTTGTCTCCAAGATAGAGTCATTTTACGACTCTATCTTAAAGCAAATGTTATGTTATTATTTCGTTTGCTATATAAGTAAGGAAAGAAATCTATTCTACCCCTCCTTTAACGCTGTCTTGCCATTCTTTTAGCTCGTCCCATTTACCATCGGCAGCCATTTTAGCTTGCTTTGGCCATGAGGTAGGGTCTAAATGAGCCATTCTAGAGCTGGCCTCGTTCAAGATTTCCTTGATTTTTTCCGGGTCACCTTCGGCTAATTTAGCGTAAGAATCAAAACCGGCGTTTACCAAAGCTTCTGCGGCTTTTGGGCCAACACCTTCTATTTTGGTAAGGTCAACGGCCTCTGCTGGGGCTTCTGTAGCGGCAGCTGGGGCTTCAACTACTGGAGCTTCGGTTTTAGGGGCTTCTGCGGCAGCTTTTTTAGGCTGCTCTTTTTTGGTTTCTTCAGCACCTTCTTTGTCTGCTTGTTTCTCCGATTTACGTTCGGCCAAACCTTCTGCGATAGCATTGGTTACTTGCGTCATGATAATATCGATAGATTTTGAGGCGTCATCATTAGATGGAATCAAATAATCGACATCTCTTGGGTCTGAGTTGGTATCCACCATTGCAAAAATAGGGATGTTCAATTTTTGGGCTTCCTTCACCGCAATGTGCTCACGCATAGTATCGATGATAAACAAGGCACCAGGTAGACGGGTCATGTCGGAAATAGAACCTAAGTTCTTTTCTAATTTGGCACGAAGACGGTCTACTTGAAGACGTTCTTTTTTAGACAAGGTCATAAACGTTCCGTCTTTTTTCATACGGTCGATAGATGCCATTTTCTTTACCGCCTTACGGATGGTAACGAAATTGGTCAACATACCACCGGGCCATCTTTCTGTGATGTAGGGCATGTTTACGTTCGCTACTTTTTCGGCAACGATGTCCTTTGCTTGTTTTTTTGTGGCTACGAAAAGAATTTTTCGTCCAGATGCTGCAATTTTCTTAAGGGCTTCGTTGGCCTCGTCTAATTTTGCAACGGTTTTGTAAAGGTTGATAACGTGGATACCGTTACGCTCCATGTAGATGTAGGGCGCCATGTTAGGGTTCCACTTTCGTGTAAGGTGGCCAAAATGCACACCAGCTTCCAATAATTGTTTTACTTCGACTTTCGCCATTTGAATTTAGTTTACGTTCTTTTGAATAGGCAATGCCCAAGTGGTATACCGATATAATCGACAAGCCTCAAGCATTTAGATGCTAAACTAACGGTGCCTTTGAACATGAGGTGTTCTCGGGTCTCCCGAATAACTATTCCCTAAACGGAAAATAGTTTTTAATTTATTCGCTCGATGCGAACTTTCAATGAACTTTGATTAAAGAAAAAATATAAAAGTGATACCCACCGATGGGTGGGTATCAATAAAATTGTACTCTTAACGTTTAGAGAACTGGAATTTCTTACGAGCTTTCTTCTGACCGAATTTCTTACGCTCAACCATTCTCGGGTCACGGGTCAATAAGCCTTCTGGCTTAAGAACCAATCTGTTTTCGGCATCTACTTCACAGATAGCTCTTGAAAGAGCCAAACGGATAGCTTCGGCTTGACCGGTAATGCCACCCCCGTAAACGTTTACGTTTACGTCGTAAGCATCTTCGTTTTCGGTAAGGGCAAAAGGTTGCTTTACTTTGTACTGAAGAGTAGCTGTTGGAAAATAATCGTTAAGATCTCTCTGGTTAACGGTAATGTTTCCTTTTCCTTCTGAAACATATACACGGGCAACCGCTGTCTTTCTTCTACCGATTTTATGAATGATTTCCATTACTTGAATTCTTTTAAGTTGATAACCTGTGGTTTTTGAGCTTCATGGTTGTGCTCAGGACCTACAAAAACCTTAAGGTTTCTGAAAAGGTCGGCACCCAATCTGTTCTTGGGAAGCATGCCTTTAACCGCTTTTTCAACGATATGCCCAGGTTTCTTGGCCAAAAGTTCTTTTGCGCTAGTTGCACGCTGACCACCAGGGTAACCTGTGTAACGCAAATAGGTTTTGTCTTCCCATTTGTTACCGGTCATGTCGATTTTTTCTGCATTGATAACAATAACGTTATCGCCACAATCAACGTGGGGCGTGAAATTTGGCTTATGTTTTCCTCTAAGCATTTTGGCAACTTTAGAAGCCAATCGGCCTAAAGTCTCTCCTTCTGCATCAACTAACAGCCACTGTTTGTCAACAGTCGTCTTATTGGCAGAAACGGTCTTATAACTCAATGTATCCACTACGGTTACTTTTTAATTAAACACTTCAATCCCGTCAAACGGGCTGCAAATGTACACTAATTCTATTGAAAAACAAGTGGTGATTTACGATTATTTTTAGTTAAAAATACTCTTTTTCAATTTCTTGGGCCAAATTTAAATAAAAATAATGGTTCAGCTTTAAAGGCAAAGTGAGGGGGAAGGTAACTCTTGGGGAAAGCATGGGGTGATCCGTTGTTTTGTGTATGCCGAACTTTAGCGGGAAATTTTTTGCTTCGGAATTTGCAATTCTGAATACGGTTGTTAGGCTTGCAAAGCCTATTCGAAAGCGGGTATTGGGAAAGCGTGGGTAGTTAGAATAAGGTTTGTTGTAGGGGTGGTTTCGGTGGCTACTGTTTGTAGAATTTGACGCGTACCTTTTGTTCTTTTGAATTCACGGTGACCATGTATACGCCGGAATCTAAAGAGGGTATGGGGATGTTGATGGCGTTGCGCCTGATTTCCCATTCGTATTTCAGGACCGTATTGCCATAGATGTCCATTATAGAGATGTGTGCCTTGGCCGTGTTTTCTAATCCTAGTATGTTTACAACATTACTGGCGGGGTTCGGGAAGACCTTTACTTTTTTTGTTGAAGTAATGCTGGTATTTTCGCGCCCATTATTTTCTGTACTGTCCTGTGCTTGGGCGGTGCAGATAAAAAAAAGAAGGCAAATAAAAGATACGAAGGTTTTCATGTGAACGTTGCTAGGCCCGGTTTCGGGTGGAATGGGATTGTAAAAGTAATTATGAAAAAGCCTTTAATCCAAAAAATGTTGTGAAAAGGATGGATTTGTATGTCAATGCGCCTCCAGCCAATCTTGTCCGATCCCGACTTCTACGTCTAAGGGCACCGAGAGTTTGTAAGCGTTTTCCATCTCCGATTTGATAAGCGATTTCAATTCGTCCAATTCGGGTTTAAAGATGTCGAATACCAATTCATCATGTACTTGTAACAGCATTTTAGATTTGTAGTCACCTTCGGTCAGCTTTCTATGGATGTTGATCATCGCTATTTTTATAATGTCGGCAGCACTCCCTTGGATGGGGGCGTTAACGGCATTTCGCTCTGCGGCTCCACGAACCACTTGATTGCTTCCGTTGATGTCCTTTAGGTAACGGCGGCGGCCCAAGACAGTTTGTACGTAACCGTTTTCACGGGCGAAATCGACCTGTTCGCCCATATAGTTGCGAAGCTTTGGGTAGGTCTTGTAATAGGTGTCGATCAGTTCTTTGGCTTCCGAACGCGATAGATCTGTTTGGTTGCTCAGTCCGAAGGCCGAAACCCCGTAAATGATTCCGAAGTTTACGGTCTTGGCGTTGCTTCTTTGTTCGCGGGTAACCTCTTCGATAGGTACGTTAAAAACTTTGGAAGCGGTAGAGGCGTGAATGTCTTCGCCATTTTTAAAGGCCTCGATCATAGTGGTCTCTTCACTTAGGGCGGCAATGATGCGTAATTCGATTTGAGAGTAATCCGCCGCCAATAAAATATAGTTTTCATTGCGGGGCACAAAAGCCTTACGTACTTGACGTCCCCTTTCGGTACGAATGGGAATGTTCTGTAAATTCGGGTTATTGCTGCTCAAGCGGCCGGTTGCGGCTACGGTTTGCATGTAGTCGGTATGGATCCTTCCGGTGGAAGGCTCGACCTGCTCGGGCAAGGCGTCGACATAGGTGCTTTTTAGCTTGGCCAATCCGCGATACTCCAATACGTTCCTTATGATTTCATGGTCTTTGGCCAGGTACGATAATACGTCCTCCGAGGTGGAGAACTGTCCCGTCTTGGTCTTTTTGGGCTTGTCGACCAGCTTCATTTTGCTGAACAGTATTTCCCCAAGTTGCTTGGGCGAGCCTATGTTGAACTCTTCGCCTGCATCTTGGTAGATTTTTTCCTCAAGGGCCTTGATGTCGTTGTTCAGGTCTTCGGAAAGGGAATTCAGAAACTTTTCGTCAAGTCTGATACCTTCCAGTTCCATATCCGCTAAAACACGTAATAGGGGAATTTCGATGTCTTTAAAAAGTACATCTGTTTTTGCCTCGGCCAGTTCGGGTCTGAAGTGTTCTGCCAATTGAAAGGTGATGTCGGCATCTTCTACCGCGTACTCCGTTTGTTTTTCCAGCGGCACATCGCGCATATTCAATTGGTTCTTTCCTTTTTTGCCTATAAGCTCGGTGATTGAAATAGGGGTGTAGTTCAAATAGGTTTCCGAAAGCACGTCCATATTATGGCGCATATCGGGGTTGATAAGGTAGTGGGCCAACATGGTGTCGAAAAAAGTGCCACGTACCTTAATATGGTATTTATCGAGTACCTTGATGTCGTATTTTAGGTTCTGGCCTATTTTTTCAATGTTCTCCGATTCAAAGAAAGGCCGAAGTATTTCAATGAGCTCTTGGGCTTCCTCTTTGTCTTCGGGAAAGGGAATGTAATACCCTTTGGTGGCTTCCCAAGAAAAAGCAATGCCTACAAGTTGGGCCTCAAGTGGATTTAAGGATGTGGTTTCGGTGTCAAAGCATACCGAGGACTGTTTCATCAGGTTTTGCATAAAGAGCTTCATGGCCATGCCCGGTGTTACACTTTGGTAGACGTGCGATACGTCTTTTATGGTCTTGCGGCTTGAGCTGTCTTTTATGGTTGCGGGTGAGGCCCCGTCGCCACCGAAGAGTGAGAACTGACCGCTTCCGGCCGACGAGGATTGTTTTTTACCGGTATCGGTACCGCTAACTTGGGTCGGTGTTTCCGCTTCGCCCGAAAATATTTTTATGAATTGGTCTTTGAGCCTTCTAAACTCTAGTTCTTCAAAAATTTCCTGTACCTTCTCGCTGTCGGGTACCGAAAGTTCATAGTCTTCCGCGTTGAAGGTTACGTCGCAATCGGTGCATATGGTCGCGAGTTTTTTAGAGAGTAAGCCTAGTTCTTTATTGGCTTCGACCCGCTCTTTCATTTTGCCTTTTAATTTATCGGTATTGGCCAATAGCTCTTCCATAGACCCGAACTGTTCGATAAATTTCTTTGCGGTTTTATCGCCTACGCCGGGCAAGCCGGGAATGTTGTCACTAGCATCGCCCATCATACCAAGGTAGTCGATGACTTGTTCGGGGCGTTCAACGCCGAAACGTTTCTGTATTTCTGGAATGCCCCATATTTCGATTCCGTTGCCCATTCGGGCAGGGCGGTACATGAATATATTTTCGGAGACCAACTGGCCAAAATCTTTGTCGGGCGTGACCATGAATACTTTGTAGTCTTCTTTTTCGGCTTGTTTTGCCAAGGTGCCTATAATGTCATCGGCTTCCCAGCCTTCGAGGACTACCGAAGGAATATGCATGGCCTTAAGGATGTTCTGTATATAGGGGATGGCTATTTTTATGGCGTCTGGCGTTTCGTCGCGGTTGGCCTTGTATTCAGGAAATAATTCGGTGCGTTCGGCACTTCCTCCCTTATCGAAGCAAACGGCCAAGTGATCGGGTTTTTCACGTTTGATTACGTCAAAAAGCGAATTCATGAACCCCATAATGGCAGAGGTGTCCATGCCTTTGGAATTGATTCTCGGGTTTTTTATAAGGGCATAATAACCTCGAAAGATTAGTGCGTAGGCGTCTAAAAGGAAGAGTCGTTTCTGTTCTGGCATTTTATAGTTTTTCAAAAGATTTCAAAGCTAATCAAGTTTTTGATTTCTTTTTAATGTTTTACGATTTGATATAGCTTTCCGACGGATTATTAACATGTCCTTCTTCCGAATACGACCGAAAGGTAAAGCCTGGGTGAATACAATAGCTGCCTGTTTCGCCCTTTTTATTGATGGCGATAAACCCGATTTGAAAATCGTCCCTACCTTTGTTTTTGGCCATAATGCGTTTTACCCCTTCTTCACAGGCTTCTTGCGGCGACTTCCCCTGGCGCATCAATTCAACAATGAGAAAGCTGCCTACGGTACGTACGACTTCTTCACCCATTCCGGTTGCTGTGGCGCCCCCAATTTCGTTGTCGACAAAAAGTCCAGCCCCTATAATTGGGGAATCGCCTACGCGTCCCGCCATTTTATATCCCATGCCGCTGGTGGTGCAGGCTCCTGAAATATCACCCTTCTTGTCAATGGCCAACATGCCGATGGTATCGTGGTTTTCAATGTTTATGATAGGTTTGTATTGTGAGGTCTTCTTCCATTCCAGCCATTCTTGTTTTGATTTCTCGGTAAGGAGATTGGTTTTTTTGAACCCCATCCCATAGGCGAATTGTTCGGCGCCTTTTCCGGCAAGCATCACATGTGGCGTTTCCTCCATGACCTTGCGGGCTACTAGGATCGGGTTGGCAATGTTCTGTAGGGCCAGTACGGCGCCACAGTTGCCGTCCTTGTCCATGATACAGGCGTCAAGGCTTACGTTTCCGTCGCGGTCGGGTCTGCCGCCCACCCCAACGGTCTGGTTGCTCGTGTCGTTTTCCTCTACCATTACGCCTTGGGTAACGGCATCTAAAGAAGGGCCGCCCTCTTTTAAGACTTCCCATGCTTTTGAGGATGCATTGAGAAAATTCCAGGTACATATAACGATAGGCCTTACCGGCTTATGATTTTTTTCGGTGGTCGGGCTGGTGATATTTTGTGGGGAAGCCAATAGGGGACCTGAAATCAGTCCGGCGGTAGCCGCGGTAGATTTTTTTAGGAAGTTTCTTCTTTGCATGGTCTAAGGATTTCTATTTTAGGCGTAGTTTTAAAAAACGTTTGGGCATTAAATATAAGTAAAATGCTAGTAGAAGTCTGTGCCAATTCATTGCAATCTGCGCTAAACGCCCAAAGGGCAGGGGCGGATAGAATCGAACTTTGTTCCGAACTTGCGGTCGGGGGGATTACCCCTTCCTACGGTCTGTTAAAATCGGTTCGCGAAAATATTTCAATTCCCGTTCATGTCTTGGTGCGTCCCCGTAGCGGTGATTTTACTTATACTTCCGATGACCTGGAAATCATGAAAGAGGATATTGCCCTTTGTGTGGAGCTGGGGTTTGATGGAATTGTTTCAGGGGTTTTAAAAACGGATTTTTCCTTGGATCTGGATCGGACAAAACAACTGATAGAGGCTTCCGGAAACTTGAAGTTTACCTTTCACCGTGCCTTCGATTGGGTTCGGAATCCTTTGGAAGCCTTCGGACAGCTTCAATCTTTGGGGGTGGACTATGTGTTGACTTCGGGGCAGCGGCAATCGGCCGTTGAGGGAATGGCCTTGCTGAAAGCTCTCCTAAAAGATGGGTCGAAGTGTGTTCTTATGCCTGGTGGAGGGGTGAAGCCGACCAATGTTGAAACCTTTATGGCCGAGGGCTTTAAAGCCGTGCATTTATCGGGAACCAAATTTTTCAGGACCTTGCCCGAATCGGACAGGGTTTCTATGAACTCGGCCTCCTTTTTAAGCGATACGGAAATAGCCCTTACCGACCCTAATACTATAGAAGATGTTGTAAATAGGGTTAAATAAAAACTAAATGGGGCGATCTTGGCGTTAGATTGAAATATCTTTGCGGCTATGCTACGTTGGATCATATTTATTGTCGTTTATATTGTAATGGGCCTATACACTTTGCAGGCTCTGAAAACCGTAACCCGATACCCTTGGGTATACTATCTGTTTATAACGGTCGCCGTACTGGTATTGGGCAATTTTGTTTATCAGTTTACCTTGGGGGAAGAAGAAGGTAGGGTCTTGAGTCGGTCAAAAAGTTACGCTTTTGGCTTCTTGCTCACTGTGTTGTCTTTTCAGTTGGTCACCATTTTATTTCTTTTCTCGGAGGATATCTTTCGGTTTTTCTCCAGTGTCTACTTCAAGTTTTCGGGTCGGTCGAAAGAATTTACCTTGCCGGAACGCCGGAAGTTTTTGAGTATGATAGGGCTTGGGCTGGCGGCAATTCCATTTGGGGCCCTGCTTTACGGGATGTACAAGGGTAAGTATAATTTTAAGGTGCTGAAGTATAATTTAGAGTTCGACGATTTGCCGGAAGCCTTTGATGGGTATCAGATTACCCAAATATCCGATGTGCATAGTGGTAGTTTTGACAATAGGGAAAAAATAGAATATGCCATAGACCTAATCAACAAGCAAAAGAGCGATGTGATTTTGTTTACGGGGGATATGGTCAATAATAAGGCCGAGGAAATGCTTCCTTGGTCAGACCTGTTTTCGACCCTTGAGGCTACCGATGGTAAGTTTTCGGTTTTGGGAAATCATGATTACGGGGATTATGTAGATTGGGAAACCGAAGAGGCTAAACATAAAAATTTAGAAGACCTTAAGGCCCTACAGCGCGATATGGGCTTTGATCTATTGCTCAACGAAAATCGATATTTGCAAAAAGGCGAAGACAAAATTGCCTTGGTCGGTGTCGAGAACTGGGGGCGTGGCGGATTTAAAAAGGCTGGTGACCTTAAAAAGGCCGTGGCCAATGTGAATCAAGAGGACTTTAAGATCTTGATGAGCCATGATCCTTCGCACTGGGAAGATGTGGTCCTTCATGATGATTACCATTATCACCTTACTTTGAGTGGTCATACCCATGGTATGCAGTTCGGGATTGAAATTCCCGGTTGGGTCAAGTGGAGCCCGGTAAAATGGCGTTACAAGTACTGGGCGGGCATCTATAACGAGCTGGGCCAATACATTAATGTAAACCGGGGTTTTGGCTTTTTAGGCTATCCTGGAAGGGTTGGTATCTGGCCGGAAATAACCGTAATTACACTTAAAAAGAGGGCTTAACACGATTTTAACGCCGCGTAAAGTCTATAAAATTTGGGCTATAGGTGGCTATTTAACATTTTTTCTTACTTTTGGATCCTAACCCAATAACAACGTATGTCAAAGTTTGGTGAACTTATAGATTTGAAAATCCCTGTTCTTTTGGATTTTTATGCGGACTGGAACGAGCAATCGAATACCATGCACGCCGTTCTGCGCGATGTTGCGGCTGCTTTGGGTGATAAGGGAAAGGTCATAAAGATCGATGTGGACAAGAACAAGGAGCTTGCCCAGGCACTTCGTGTTAAAGGCCTTCCTACCTTGATGATTTACAAAAAGGGCGAAATGGTATGGCGCCAAAGTGGTGAACAAGATGCCAATACGCTTATCGGTATTCTAAAAGAATACGTATAGAAGTTATATATAGTGTGTTGTTTTGCTGAAATTCAGCTTAGGAAACTCTAAGGTATTCTGTCGATGGCGGAAATGGAAAAAGCCGGTGTGAACATTGTTCGCACCGGCTTTTTTAGTGATATAAAACGCATTAATTGGTTTCGGGTATCAGCACTGTGTCTTTTATGGTTTCTGCCCCGTTTACCGCATCCTTGGCGGTTGTGTCGGAGATAGGGGTGCTGTCTTTCAGGTCGGGGTTCTGTCCTGGTTCTAGTTCGTCTTCCTCCAATAGGCTGTTTTTATAGAAATGTTCGAATTTTTCAATGTATTCATTGAAGATCAAGGTTTCCTTTTCGGCCATTTCACGGTCGTTGTTACCGATCAAGATGTCGATGTTTCTGCGGTAACCTTCCATGTCACCTATTATTTCATCTATCTTTTTATACTGCTCATCCAAGGGTATGCCGGCATAATAATCCAAGCGGTCTTGGTAGATGTATTTCAATTTTCCGAAAAGCTCCCTGGCTTTGTTGGTTTCGCCAACTTTGTAATAGCCATCAACGAAAGGTTCAACAAAGGTGTAGTACCCGAAATACTCCACAGGGAGGTTTTTCATGGTAATGTCGATAATGTTTTTCGCCTTTTCTATTTTTTCCTCTTTCAGCAATTGTTCCACTAACCTTGCCAGGTTACTTCGATACGATAGGCCTTGGATCCGGGTCTGGGGATCGTGATAGATGTCAGGGCTTCCTGAGTTGCCCCAGTCCCAGTTGGTCACCACTTCGTACATTAGGTCGGAGTCTATCCTTCCCATTTCAAAAGAATTCTTTCGCTTTGTTTCTATGGGAACCAACTTATAGGCCATACCATCAAGCTGTAAGTAGTCTTTCATCCAAATAAATTCGGCATCGTCAAAACTTCCTCCTGAAAAGTAAATCGGGCGCTTCCAGTCGTTATTGGCAATGATGTCAAGCATCATCATGCTCTTTTTGGTAATGGCGCTCTTGGGCAACTCGATATCGATATAATCAACGATAAGGGCCGAGTCTTTTTCTTTGACCAAGCCGGTCTCTAAAACATTTTTCTTGTTTACCGGTATGCGAAGCTTGTTCGTAGGGTAGTAAACAATGTTCTGGCTGCTTTCCGAATAGGCGTCTAAATCTATGTTCTCTTGCCTTTCTAAGATATATTTTAGTTTGGTTTGCGGGTTGTCGCTATCTACCCATTTGATGAAATCTTGAATAGACCATCGGCTTTCCGATATCTTTTTGTTGAAAAGCGGGTCTACCGTTTGGTAGTACAGAACGTCACGCGACCCCCATCGGTATTTGTCGTGGGAAATCTGTGAGGGTATGGCCTCGCTCTCATAGGCCTTTCTTTTCATTTGGTCAATATACCAATCCGTTTCAAAAAGGCTGGTACATACAATACGTACATCGGTGCGATACCCTTCGATTTCTTGGGCGTACCACAATGGAAAGGTGTCGTTATCACCAATGGTAAAGAGTATGGCGCCCGCATCTTTTTGGCAGGAGTCTAAATAAGCCTTAGCGGATGAATTTGCCGTATACCGATTAGATCGGTCGTGGTCGTTCCAGTTTTGTACGGCCATTACCGTCGGAACGGCCAAAAGACAGACTATGGTTATGGCCGGGGCCAGTATTTTTGGGGCCAGGTATTTTTTTATTTCGTCAAAAAGACCGTAAACCCCCAAGCCTATCCATATTCCGAAAATATAAAAAGAGCCTACTAGCGAATAATCACGTTCACGGGGTTGGAAAATGTAGGGGTTGGTGTAAAACTGAATGGCCAGACCCGTGAATAAAAAGAAAACGAGTAAGACCCAGAATTGTTTAGGGTTCTTGCTGATCTGAAATAGAATGCCCACAATACCCAGTATCAGCGGCAATAAAAAATAAGTGTTTCTGGCTTTGTTGTTTTTTACTTCGTCGGGCAGGTTGTTTTGGCTTCCCAAGCGCGCGCTGTCAACCAGGTCGATGCCGCTTAGCCATTCGCCATTGCCGTTATAGCGGCCTTGTACATCGTTGTTTTTACCGGCGAAGTTCCACATAAAATACCTCCAGTACATATAGCCAAACTGAAACTCTACCATGTAAACGATGTTCTGCCAGATCGATGGGGGCTGTACTTCAAGGTAGTCGCCAAACCTTCTTAGGAAGCCAATGTATTGCTCGGCGTCAATTTCGCCTTTGGCAAACCCCTCCTTTACTTGGGTGGCCGCCTGTCTCAGTTCTTCGTTGGATTGTTTCAATTTAAAATCCAAAGGACCGAAATAGCGCATGTAATTTTCGGCATGTTGGCCGCTCCACATACGGGGGAGGAAGCCAATGTGTTTGGGGTCGTCGCCAGGTACCGCACCTTTGTAGTGGTTTACGATAACGTACTTGCCCAGTTTTTCGTCTTTTTCGTATTTGGGGGCTTCGTCTTGGTCTTCACCGCCATCACCAAAGGTGTTGGAATAGTAGGTTCCGAAAAAAGGGCTGTCTACCCCGGGATATTGCTCCCTGTTGTAGTAGGCCAATAGGGCACGGGCGTCTTCAGGATTGTTCTCGTTGATGACCACCCTGGCGTTCGCACGGATAGGAAGCATCATCCATGATGAGAAACCTAAAAAGAGAAACATTAGGCAAAGCACGATGGTGTTTGCCGTTTTATAATTGTTTTGTCGGGTATAGCGCAATCCGAAGTAGAATGCGGCAATAAAAATAAGCCCCATGATTATGGTGCCCGAATTAAAAGGAAGGCCGATAGTGTTGATAAAAAAGACTTCGCTCCAGCCGAAAAGTTTTAAAACGTAGGTCAGGGAAAACTTGTACACTAGCATTAATACTGCAATCACGGCTATATTTGCCACTAAAAAGTTTTTTACGGTCGTCTTTTCGTAGGTCTTGAAGTAGTATAGGAGTCCTATGGAAGGTATGGCCAAAAAGCCCATGAACTGTACGCCGAACGTAAGTCCGACAACGAAGGAAATAAGAACGAGCCACTTATTGCCCCTAGGGTTTTGAAGGTCGTCGGTCCATTTCAATCCGAGCCATAACAAGAGGGCCATGAGTAAACTCGCGGTGGAGTATACCTCGGTCTCTACGGCATTGAACCAGAAACTATCGGAATAGGTAAAGGCCAGTGAGCCCACGATACCGCTACCAAAAATGGCAATGGCCTTACTGTTGGTAATGACATCGTCCTTTCCTTTTATAAGTTTTTGGGTGAGATTGGTAATCGTCCAAAACATAAAAAGAATGGTGAAGGCGCTCGATACGCCCGAAACATAGTTTACCATACGGGCCACCTGATCGGGTTCGATGGCGAACATGGCGAAAAATGCGCCGATCATTTGTAACAGCGGTGCCCCTGGGGGGTGACCGACCTGCAGTTTGGCCGAAGTGGCTATGTATTCACCGGCATCCCAAAAGCTGTTTGTGGGTTCAACGGTAATGGCATAAGTGATAAGGGCTATAAAAAAGACGGACCATCCAAGAAGATTGTCCCATTTTTCGAAGTTCTTTGAAAACATGTACTACGTGGTTTAACCAATGTGGCGAATTTACTAATTAATATACATATGCAAGGGCATTTTTGATAAACCTTTAACAAGCAATTTGTAGGAGGAATACGAATTTCTTCGTCGTCAAGGCTTTGCGGGCAAGTCTTGTGTTTATAAAAATGTACCAAATTGTAGATTTTATGGTGTTGAAAATCTGTAAGTTGTGTAGATTTTGAATTATTGTAGTAGAAAATGTTTGTGCAAACCAAACTTTGTTTTAAATTTGCACGCTCAAATGCTGAACTTGTTTCAGTGACAATTACGGTAATGGCCTATGGTGTAATTGGCAACACAGCTGGTTTTGGTCCAGTCGTTCTAGGTTCGAGTCCTAGTAGGCCAACTAAAATTGAAAAACCCGATACTGCAAAGTATCGGTTTTTTTTTGTGTTAAACCGCTTCGTTCCCGTAATCTGGTGGGTCTTTTTTGTCGTAAGGGGTTTCAAACGTGTGTTCTTCTGGGGTTTTCGTTTCAAGGGATTCGTTTTGAAGTCCGTTGAGTTCGTCTTCGGCCTCGTTGCGGGCCAGCATCTCTTCGTCTATTTCGTCTAGCATGGTGCCCATTTTCTTTTTATCGCGAATCATGGCCCAGGTCATGATCAGGCTGGTGGCTATGATCACAAAGAGTAGGATGCCCGATTCAAAACCGGCCACTTCTGCTTTTTTAGGGATGGCGTAGAAGAGTAAAATGGTAATCAATCCGCGTGGGGCGATAAAAACCTGTGGAAAGATGTCCTTGCCGATAAAAAGTCTTAGCATGCCGTATCGAATGGCGTAGATGGAGATGATGATCAATACGCTGACTAGGGCGACGTTGATGCTTAAGAGTGAAGAAAGCACAATGGTTATGCCGAAGATGACAAAGAAAAAGGTGCGAACGACAAAAGCGGTCTCGAGGGTGATGATGTGTAGCTCGTGGTAAATCTGCTGCATTTTTTCCTTTTCGAGAAAAATAGCGGTCTTACCCGGAAAAAAGAGCTTGACATTGGCTATGACCAATCCGAATACTAAAATAATGATCAAGGAAGACAGGTGCATCTTCTTTCCGATGGCGTACAGCAATAAGAGTACGGCGATCAATAAAAATTGCTTGGCCTGGCTTTTTATTTTTTGAAAAATAAGTACTAGGGCATAGCTGGCAACGATGGCAATGACAATGGTAAGAACGATGTTTCCGCCGAAGGCAAGGGCGCCCGTATCGGTTTCGGGGTCTAAGGTTCCGGTCAAGAAGTAGAACATCATGATTCCTAGAATGTCGGAAAAGGTGCTTTCGTAAATATGGAATTCCTTTTTGTCTTCCCGAAGTCCGCTTACGCTGGGTATGATTATGGCGCTCGATAATATCGATAGTGGTGTGGCATAGAGCCAGGCCGATTGCATGCTCATGCCGTCGATGAATTGATAGAGTACAAGGGCCGCTACCCATGCAGAGGCGACCAGGCCGATCAGGGCAATGGCCATAGATTTTAGAATGGGTATCAGTTTTTCTTTCTTTAGTTCGAGCTCTAGCGCGGCTTCGAGCACGATCATGATCAGGCCTACGGTTCCGATAATTTCGAGGGTTCCGCGTAGGTTCTTTTCAAAATTGATCTCGGTGCCCATTAGGTGTTTTAGTCCGAATTGTAAGAGGACGCCTAAGACGATCAGCATGAGTACGGAGGGGATGTTGGTCTTTTTTGAGATGCCGTTAAACCAGAATGATATGATCACAATGGCCGAGGCTCCAATGATCATGTTGTAAGAAGATAAGATTTCCATGGGCTGTTGATTGGGTTGGGTGTTTTGAATCTATTGTAAAATTGTTAATTTTATATGAATAACTGTGATATAAAACTCTTTAAGTGAAAGCAATATTGTCGGAAATAAAAAAATCGTATATTTGCATCACTGAAAGGATATAAAAGTATTCATGAGGGGACAATTTGGTCCTCTTTTTTATTTCTAAATGTTATGTTGAAGGACAAGGTCAAGGCACTTTTAGACGATGCGCTGGCAGCGGATGACACGTTATTTTTAATCGATTTTTCGATGTCTGCCGATAACCATATAAAAGTGGTTTTGGATGGTGATGAAGGTGTAACGGTGCAAGACTGTATGAAAATTAGTCGTGCAATAGAACATAATTTAGATCGCGATGAATATGATTTTTCATTGGAGGTCGCTTCGGCCGGTGCGGCATCGCCGATAGTGATGCCACGGCAGTATACTAAGAATATAGGTCGAAAGCTTATGGTGAGAACCGAGGTGGAGACCTTTGAAGGAAATTTAACCGGAACTACCGATGAAGGTATTGTGCTGGAATGGAAGGCACGGGAACCCAAACCCATTGGAAAAGGGAAAGTTACAGTTCAGAAAAAAGAGGAAATCAATTTTTCTGACATCAAGGAAGCAAAAGTCATTTTAAAATTTTAATGGTAATAGTAGCGTAATGGAAAATATTGCACTGATTGAGTCTTTTTCGGAATTTAAAGACGATAAATTCATAGATAGGGTAACGTTGATGGCCATTTTGGAAGATGTATTTCGAAGTGCCCTCAAGAAGAAATTTGGCTCTGATGACAATTTCGATATCATTATCAATCCAGACAAAGGCGATTTGGAAATATGGAGAAATCGTGTAGTAGTCGAAGATGGGGAGGTTGAAGAGCCTAACGAAGAGATATCCCTTTCCGAAGCGCGTAAGATCGAGCCTGACTTTGAAGTCGGTGAAGATGTTTCCGAAGAGGTAAAGTTGATAGACTTGGGTAGGAGGGCTATTTTGGCACTGCGTCAAAACTTGATATCCAAGATACACGAGCATGATAATACTACTATTTACAAGCAGTTTAAGGACTTAGAAGGTGAAATTTACACCGCCGAGGTCCATCATATTCGTCATAAGGCCATTATTTTGTTGGATGATGAAGGAAATGAGATTATTTTGCCAAAAGATAGGCAGATACCTTCCGACTTTTTTAGAAAAGGAGATAATGTACGCGGTGTGATCGAAAGTGTGGAGTTGAAAGGAAGCAAGCCTACGATCATAATGTCCAGGAGCTCCCCTAAGTTCTTGGAACAATTGTTTTTTCAGGAAATTCCAGAGGTGTACGACGGACTTATTACCATTAAAAAAGCGGTTCGTATTCCTGGGGAAAAGGCAAAGGTTGCCGTTGATTCGTATGATGACCGTATCGATCCTGTAGGTGCCTGTGTGGGTATGAAGGGTTCGAGAATTCATGGCATAGTTCGTGAGTTGGGTAACGAAAATATCGATGTGATCAACTGGACGGCCAACCCTCAGTTGATGGTAACTAGGGCGTTGAGCCCGGCAAGGGTGTCTTCTGTGAAGTTGAACGACGAGAAGATGACCGCCCAAGTATACTTGAGGCCTGAAGAGGTGTCAAAGGCTATTGGTAGGGGTGGACATAATATTCGTCTCGCAGGTCAGTTGACTGGTTATGAGATAGATGTATTTAGGGAAGGTGTCGAGGAAGATGTGGAATTGACCGAGTTTACCGATGAAATCGACGCGTGGATTATAGAAGAATTTAAGAAAATAGGATTGGATACGGCTCGTAGTATATTGGAGCAAGATGTTGAAGATCTTGTTAAGCGTACCGACCTCGAAGAGGAAACAATTTCGGAAGTTGTACGCATTCTTCGGGAAGAATTGGAAGAATAGCTATGAACTAATCGGGGGTTTTTAATACTTTAGCGGAAAATTCTGCTTCTGTATTGGTTTGTGAAACCCGGCCAAGGTTCTGTATATTAGCAAGGATTAAAGAGAATTAGGAGAAAGTATTTATGGCAGACATTGCAAAAATAAGGCTTAACAAAGTCCTCAAAGAGTTTAATATTTCTTTGGATAGGGCTGTGGATTTTCTTGCCTCGAAAGGGCATGAAATAGATGCACGGCCGACAACGAAGATTTCTGACGAGGTCTATGAAGTGCTTCAACAGGAATTTCAGACCGATAAGAGCAAGAAAGTTGCCTCTAAGGAAGTCGGTGAAGAAAAGCGTAAAGAAAAGGAGGCCCTGCGATTGCAATTAGAGCAAGAGCAAGAGGAACGACGTTTGGCCCGTGAAAAACGTGCAGCTGCCGCAGAAAAGACTTTGGTTGGCAAGGTGGAACTTCAAGGCCCTAAAACGATTGGTAAAATCGATTTGGAGGGCGGAAAGAAAGCCAAGGAAGCGCCGGCCCCGACTCCAGCTCCAGTTGCTAAGAAGGAAGAGCCGAAGGTTGAGGAGAAAGCTGTGGTCGAAGAAGTGAAACCACAGGTGGAGAGCCCAAAAGAACCTAAAAAGGTAGAGGAGAAGCCGGCTGAAAAGGTGGTTGAGAAAGTAGAGGAGAAGAAACCGGAAAAGGTAGAGGAGAAAGAAACTCCTAAGGAAGGGCCGAAGGTTGAGGCCAAACCGGAAAAGGAGGAGGCTGCTGAGAAGACAGAGGCCGAAGCTCCTAAGGATGACGGTGTGCTGGCTACGAAGTACAAGAAGCTTACCGGTCCTAAGATTACGGCCAAAATTGACCTTTCGCAGTTCAATAAGCCCAAAAAGAAAAAAGAAGAGCCTAAAACAGGTTCCGATGCGGGCAATGACCGTAAGAAGAGGAGAAAACGTATTGTAAGTAATAATTCAGGCGGTAATACGGGGAACGCGCCTAGACAAAGAGGTACGGGCCCAGCCGCTAGAAAAGGCGGTGGCGGTGGTAACCCGCGTTATGGTGCTCCTAAGGTAGAGCCTACCGAAGAAGATGTGCAAAAACAGATTCGAGAGACCCTTGAGAAGTTACAGGGTAAATCGAAGAAGGGCAAAGGTGCCAAATATAGAAGGGATAAGAGGGATCAACACCGTCAGCAGACCGAGAAGGATCTTGAGCAACAAGAACTGGAAAGTAAGGTGCTGAAGGTTACCGAGTTTGTAACCGTTGGTGAGGGCGCTACCATGATGGAGGTGTCTACCACTGAAATTATATCGGCATGTATGTCTTTGGGTATCATGGTAACCATGAACCAACGTCTAGATGCGGAAACCTTGTCTATCGTAGCTGACGAGTTCGGTTATGAGGTCGAGTTTGTGACTGCGGAATTGGAGGAGTCTATAGAAATTGAGGCCGATGCGCCTGAAGATCTTGAGCCAAGAGCGCCTATCGTAACCGTTATGGGTCACGTGGATCACGGTAAAACCTCGTTGTTGGATTATGTTAGGGAGGCCAATGTGATCGCAGGCGAAAGTGGTGGGATTACCCAGCATATCGGTGCTTATGGTGTTACGTTGGGAGATGGTCAAAAAATCACCTTCTTGGATACTCCGGGTCACGAAGCCTTTACGGCGATGCGGGCCAGGGGTGCGCAGGTTACCGATATAGCGGTAATCGTTATTGCGGCGGACGATGATATTATGCCCCAGACCAAGGAGGCAATAAGCCACGCCCAAGCGGCCGGTGTTCCTATAGTTTTTGCTATTAACAAAATCGATAGGCCTACGGCGAACCCTGATAAGATTAAAGAAGGATTGGCTCAAATGAACCTTTTGGTCGAAGACTGGGGGGGTAAGATACAATCACATGACATATCGGCAAAAACAGGTGAAGGTGTAAAAGAGCTTTTAGAGAAAGTCTTGCTTGAAGCCGAACTGTTAGAGCTTAAGGCCAATCCGAACAAGATGGCCAATGGTACCGTTGTAGAGGCCTTCTTGGATAAAGGGCGTGGATATGTATCTACGATCTTGGTGCAAGGTGGTACGCTTAAGATAGGTGACTATGTGCTTGCCGGTACAAATAGCGGTAAGGTCAAGGCTATGCAAGATGAGCGAGGGAATATCGTGAAAACTGCAGGTCCCGCTACGCCGATATCCATATTGGGTCTTGATGGTGCGCCACAGGCCGGTGATAAGTTCAATGTACTTGAAGATGAAAGGGAAGCAAAACAAATTGCTACCAAGCGTTCGCAATTACAGCGTGAGCAATCCGTTAGAACGCAAAGGCATATTACCCTTGATGAAATCGGAAGACGTATCGCATTGGGCGACTTTAAAGAGTTGAACATCATTCTTAAAGGTGATGTGGATGGTTCTGTTGAAGCATTGACCGACTCTTTCCAGAAATTGTCTACTGAGGAAATTCAAGTGAATATCATTCATAAAGGTGTAGGTGCCATTACCGAATCTGATGTGTTGTTGGCTTCTGCATCCGATGCAATCATTATCGGGTTTAATGTAAGGCCGATGGGTAATGCAAGGGATGTTGCTGAAAAGGAAGAGATCGATATCAGGATGTACTCCATTATATATGATGCGATCAATGACCTTAAGGATGCGATGGAGGGTATGTTGTCTCCGGAAATCAAGGAGGAGATTACCGGTACGGCCGAGATACGGGAGACCTTTAAGATCTCTAAAGTCGGTACCATTGCAGGTTGTATGGTTACCAACGGTAAGATTTTCCGTAACGCCGGTATACGTTTGATACGTGATGGTGTGGTAGTCTTTACTGGAGAGCTGTCTTCATTGAAACGTTTTAAAGACGATGTCAAGGAAGTTTCCAAAGGATACGATTGTGGTCTTCAGGTGAAGAATTACAACGATATCAAGGAAGGGGATATCGTAGAGGCCTTCCGGGAGGTAGCTGTTAAGAAGAAGCTTAAGACGAAATAAGTTATTTATAGTAGGTCTCTGTGGCCTGCGGGATAATAGTAAGAATAAAAAAAATCGACCTAACGGGTCGATTTTTTTGGTTTTAATAACATGGCATCGGGATATTTTTGCCGTACCTCGCGAAATTTGCGCTCGGCGTCTAATTTGTTGGCGAACCTTCCGACCCTTACGCGGTAGGTGGGGGAGTCAAAGTCGATTTTAGAGGGAAGGTCGGGAAAATCTTGTTCCACTTTCGCTTGAATGTTTTGGGCTTTATTATAAGAGCCAAAGCCGACTTGAATGCGGTAATAGTCCGAACTTTCGTTTGAAGTCTTGTAAATTTCTATGAGATCGGTGATTTTTTGGTCTTGTTCTATGTGAACTTGGCCCTGTTGTGCGTGGCCAATCACTAATGATGCTATGCTGAGGCTAAGGGTGAAAAATGTTTTCATTGTCGTGAAATAATTGGGTTTTAATATTTTATACAAAAGTAAATTATTAAGGGGCATAGAAAGCGTTCCCTATTTATTTAGAACTATTATAAATTAGAAATTATCAATCCGCTAACATTTAAAGAATAAAGTGTATTACGTATTTTTGCCATCAATTTTAGCACTGATAAAAACAAGGTGTCGTTCCTTGCAACTGAAATTATCGTGCCAAGATCTCGATAGAAATAAGATTCATATGAAAAAGGTTCCGTACCGCCATTCGATTTCTAAGGTTTTAGGTGTATCTCTAATTGTATTCCTGTTATTTTCCGTTTCTATATTCGCTCAAGATGGAGGTTCCGCTGAGGGGGCTTCTGCCGAGGTTGCGGATTCGGGAGATTCCTCTGGGGATCCGGCGAAAGGTAAAGCGCTGTTCAATCAGAATTGTGCTGCATGTCACTCGTTAACTCGAAAAATGACCGGTCCTGCTTTGGCTAATGTTGAGTCAAGGTTGTCGGACGATGAAGGTCTGGATCGTGAATGGCTTTACAGTTGGATTAAAAACAGTCCGGGCTTGATTGCTTCCGGGGATGCGTATGCCAATAAGGTGTACAATGAGTACAATCAAGCTGCAATGACTCCTTTTCCGACTTTGTCGAATGAGGATATCGATAATATTTTGGCATATACTGCCGCTCCGCCGAAAACGGCTGCTCCTGCTGCCGCAGCTGCTGGGGAAGCTTCCGGTTCGGGTAGCGGTTCTTCCGGTGATGGGGTTTCGAATGAGCTGGTGCTTGCTGCCTTGGCCTTGGTGTTTGGCTTGTTGGTGGTGATGCTGTTCTTGGTGAACAAAACGCTAAGAAGGATCGCTGAGGCAAATGGTGTAGACTTGAGTCAGGAAGAGTCGGCAAAAAGACTTCCGCTTTGGAAGGCCTTTGCTAAAAATCAATTTTTGGTTTTGGTGACCGTTGTCTTCTTGTTATTGGGGAGTGCTTATTTTGCCTATGGGTGGATGATGCAGGTGGGTGTTGATCAGGGTTATGCCCCGGTTCAGCCTATTCATTACTCGCACCGTATTCATGCCGGTGATAATAAAATAGAATGTAAGTATTGTCATTCTTCCGCTAGGGTTTCCAAAACTTCCGGAATTCCGTCCTTGAATGTTTGTATGAACTGTCATAAGTCGATTTATCAAGTGGCCGATGAAACCTTGGAAGAAGGTAAAAGGGAGTATGGTATCGACTATAATAAAGAGATTAAGAAGCTTTATGCTGCCGTTGGTTGGGATGAAGAAAATCAAAAGTATACCGGGGAAAGTCAGCCTGTAAAATGGGTGCGTATCCACAACTTGCCTGATTTTGCTTACTTTAACCATTCTCAGCACGTGAGTGTTGCGGGTATTGAGTGTCAGCAATGTCACGGACCGGTTGAGGAGATGGAGGTTATGTATCAGTATTCGCCATTGACCATGGGTTGGTGTGTGAACTGTCACCGTGAGACCGATATCAAGGTAGAAGGGAATGCTTACTATGAAAAAATTCATGCCGAACTTTCCAAGAAGTATGGGGTGGATAAGTTGACCGCTGCTCAAATGGGTGGTCTGGAATGTGGAAAGTGTCACTATTAATCGAACTAGAAAGTAGCTAATTACATAAAAACGTATGGCATCAAACAAAAAATACTGGAAAAACGAAGCGGAGTTAAATCCGAACGATTCCATTGTTGAGACGCTAAGACAGAACGAATTTGTTGAGCAAATTCCCGTAGATGATTTTTTGGGTGATAAAGAAGGTTTGTCCGCTACATCTACCAATAGAAGGGATTTCCTTAAATACGTTGGTTTTAGTACGGCAGCGGCCACATTGGCGGCTTGTGAGGGTCCTGTTCATAAATCCATTCCTTATGTGGTTCAACCGGAGAATATTATTCCTGGTGTTGCGAACTACTATGCTACTACCATAGCGGATGGTTTTGATTTTGCAAGTATTCTTGTAAAGACTCGGGAAGGCCGACCAATAAAGGTTGAGAATAATAAAGATGCCAAGGTTGCGGGTTCTGCCAATGCCAGGGTACAGGCGTCTGTACTTTCGTTGTACGATAGTACGCGTTTGCAGGGTCCAATGGCCAATGGCGAGCCTGTGGAATGGTCGGTGCTTGATGCGGCGGTAAAAGCCAAGTTGGGCAGTCTTAAAGGTTCGGGGCAGCAAATCGCTTTGTTGACCCAGACATATGCCAGTCCGTCTACCGATAGGTTGATAGCCGATATGAAGGCCGAGTTCGGCAATGTGAACCATGTGGTTTACGATGCCGTAGCCGAAGATGCCGCAGCCAGTGCTTTCGAGGCGAGATATGGCGAGCGTGCATTGGCCGATTACGATTTTGAAAAGGCAGATTTTATTGTTTCCTTCGGAGCGGATTTCTTGGGAGATTGGCAAGGAGGTGGTTATGATTCGGGTTATGCCAAGGGTAGAATTCCCAAGAAGGGCAAGATGTCGCGTCACGTACAGTTTGAAGCGAACATGACCTTGAGTGGGGCCAATGCCGATAAGCGTGTTCCTTTGACTCCAATGCAGCAAAAAATCGCCTTGGCCAAGTTGTATGCCGAATTGAACGGTAGCAGTGTTGGTGGTGAGCTTTCGAAAGGGGTGTTGAAGGCTATAAAGGATGTTGCCGCGCAGATAGCTAAGAATAAAAATGGTGCCGTAGTGGTTACGGGGCTTGATGATATAAATGCACAGACCGTTGTTTTGGCCATCAACGAAATGTTGGGAAGTAAGGCTTTTGATGCGAAGTCGCCCCGTTATGTAAGACAGGGTAACGTGAAATCGGTTCAGAAGTTGATTGCCGACATGAAGGCCGGTAAGGTGGGTGCTTTGATAACCGATGGGGTCAATCCAATGTATACCTTGCCCAACGCCGCCGATTTTAAGGAGGGTGTTGAGAAAGTGGGGCTTTCAGTTGCTTTTTCTACCAATTGGAACGAAACTACCGAGGTCATGCAGTACACTGCTGCCGCGAATCACTTCCTTGAGTCGTGGGGTGATGTTCAGGTGAAAAAAGGGCATTATAGTTTAATGCAGCCTACTATTCAAGAGTTGTTCGATACAAGACAGTTTCAAACGGCCTTGTTGAACTGGTTGGGTAGTGATAAAAGTTATTACGATTATATTAAGGAGACTTGGTCAAATTCAATATTGGCTGGGAACGATTGGAATAAAGCGCTTCATGATGGTGTGTATTCGGGTGCTGCCGTCGCTTTTGCGGCAGGTGACGATGCTGATCCCCAGGATGAGGCCACTTCGGAAGAAGATAAGGAAATTGTCGATGCGAGTGAGGCCGAGGAAGTTGTTGCTTCCAGTGTTTCAATCACTGCGGCGATTAATGGTTTGGCCAACGCTACAAGTGGCGGGGGTATGGAATTGGAGCTTTATTCAAAAACGGGAATGGGTGCCGGTCATCAGGCTAACAACCCATGGTTGCAAGAGTTCCCTGATCCTATAACAAGGGTTTCCTGGGATAACTATGTAACGGTTTCCAAGGCCGATGCCGAACGATTGGGCTTTGAAAACTATCATGTGGCCAACGGTGGCCTTGATGGTAGCTATGCCAATATTACGGTCAACGGTGTTACGGTAAGCAATGTTCCTGTAATTATACAGCCTGGTCAGGCGGTAGGTTCGATCGGACTTTCTTTTGGTTATGGAAGAAAGGTAGGTATGAAGTCTGAAATGCAGACCGGTGTAAACGCTTATCCCTTGTATCAAGATTTTAAGAGCGTTCAGTCGGCTACTATAGAAAAAGCTTCTGGTACGCATGAGTTCGCTTGTATTCAGTTGCATAAAACCTTAATGGGTAGGGGTGATATCATTAAAGAGACCACCTTGGAGATATTCAACACCAAGGATCATTCGGAGTGGAATGTTCAGCCGGTGGTATCGTTAGACCATAAAGAGGTTCCTGCTACTTCCGTGGATTTGTGGGATAGTTTTGATCGTTCTATCGGTCACCATTTCAATATGTCCATTGACCTTAATGCGTGTACCGGTTGTGGTGCCTGTGTTATTGCTTGTCATGCAGAGAACAATGTTCCCGTAGTTGGTAAGGAAGAAGTGCGGAAAAGTAGGGATATGCACTGGTTGCGTATCGATAGATATTATTCTTCGGAGGATACCTTTGAGGACGACAATACCAAAAAGGATAATTTCGACGGTCTTTCCGGAGATAATGGTTCTTTGGGTGGTTTTGGTGAGTTGGAGCACCCAGCGGCCAATCCACAAGTGGCCTTTCAGCCTGTAATGTGTCAGCATTGTAACCATGCACCTTGTGAAACGGTATGTCCGGTTGCTGCAACATCACATAGCCGTCAAGGTCAGAATCACATGGCGTATAACCGTTGTGTAGGTACAAGATACTGTGCCAACAACTGTCCGTATAAAGTAAGAAGGTTCAACTGGTTCTTGTATAACAACAATGATGAGTTCGATTACCACATGAACAATGATTTGGGTAAAATGGTATTGAACCCAGATGTAAACGTTCGTTCAAGAGGGGTTATCGAAAAATGTTCGATGTGTATCCAAAAAACACAAAAAACCATTTTAGATGCCAAGAGAGATGGTCGTCTAGTAAAAGACGGCGAGTTTCAAACGGCCTGTTCGTCTGCCTGTAGTACTGGGGCTATCGTTTTCGGTGATGTCAATGACAAGGAAAGTAAAGTTGCCAAATTGGCCGAGAGCGACCGCATGTACCATTTATTGGAGCATGTGGGAACAAAACCAAATGTGTTCTACCATGTTAAGGTCAGAAACACAAACGAAGCATAATCGTATTTAAGTAAACAACTATAACAGAATTTTATGGCGTCGCATTACGAAGCACCTATTCGAAAGCCCTTAGTTGTCGGGGATAAAGGTTACCACGATGTTAGTGTGGACATCTCTGCTCCTGTAGAAGGAAGGGCCAATAAGCATTGGTGGATTGTGTTTTCCATTGCCTTGGTAGCATTCCTATGGGGTGTAGGTTGTATCATTTATACCGTATCAACAGGTATTGGAACATGGGGATTGAACAAGACCGTTAACTGGGCTTGGGATATTACAAACTTTGTATGGTGGGTAGGTATCGGTCACGCCGGTACCTTGATATCCGCGGTACTTTTATTGTTCCGTCAAAAGTGGAGAATGGCCATTAACCGCTCTGCGGAGGCTATGACCATCTTCTCGGTGGTACAAGCGGGACTTTTCCCGATCATACACATGGGGCGTCCTTGGTTGGCGTACTGGGTATTGCCTATTCCGAACCAATTCGGTTCGCTTTGGGTGAACTTTAATTCTCCCTTGCTTTGGGATGTATTCGCGATCTCTACTTACCTTTCTGTATCCTTGGTTTTCTGGTGGACCGGTTTGCTTCCCGATTTTGCCATGATACGTGATAGGGCGGTACTTCCTTTCCAAAAGAAAATATACAGCTTATTGAGTTTCGGATGGAGCGGTCGAGCAAAAGACTGGCAACGTTTTGAAGAGGTGTCTTTGGTATTGGCCGGTTTGGCAACACCACTTGTACTTTCCGTGCACACTATTGTATCCTTTGACTTTGCTACTTCGGTGATTCCTGGATGGCATACGACGATTTTCCCTCCATACTTTGTGGCAGGGGCTATCTTCTCTGGATTTGCCATGGTGAACACGCTTTTGATCATTATGCGTAAAGTGTGTCATCTAGAAGCTTATATA
Source organism: Zobellia uliginosa (assembly GCF_900156625.1). Classification (GTDB taxonomy): domain Bacteria; phylum Bacteroidota; class Bacteroidia; order Flavobacteriales; family Flavobacteriaceae; genus Zobellia; species Zobellia uliginosa. The sequence goes on from NZ_FTOB01000004.1 coordinate 199,078, forward strand.
ACCGTTCAGCACATTGAGTTGATGAACATCGTAATCATGATTACAGGTTCTATCGTGGGCTGTGCCTATATTACGGAGCTGTTTATGGCTTGGTATTCAGGTGTGGAGTACGAACAATATGCCTTCTTGAACAGGGCTACGGGACCTTACTGGTGGGCTTACTGGTCAATGATGACTTGTAATGTGTTCTCTCCACAGTTCATGTGGTTCAAAAAATTACGTACCAGTATCATGTTCTCTTTCTTTATATCTATTGTCGTGAACATAGGTATGTGGTTCGAACGTTTCGTGATCATCGTTACCTCTTTACATAGGGATTACCTTCCATCATCTTGGACGATGTTCTCTCCTACCTTTGTCGATATAGGTATCTTCGTAGGTACTATTGGGTTCTTCTTTGTATTGTTCCTGCTTTATGCTAGAACCTTCCCTGTAATTGCACAGGCTGAAGTAAAATCGATTTTGAAATCTTCGGGCCAACGTTATAAAGATCTTAGGGATGCTGGTAAGCCCTTGTATCAGATAAAAAAGATGGATGCCTCTACAATAAAGGAAGCTGTTATTACGGATGATGTGTTGATGGGAGATGTTGTTCCTCAAAAAGATGCTAGTGAGAGCGTATCCGAACTTTTGAGTACTATCGGTACTTTCGATGCGACCAAGGAAACGGCTGACGACCTTAAGCAAATTAAGGGTGTTGGACCTCAAATGGAAGCTACCCTTAATGAAATCGGTATCTTTACTTTTGCCCAGGTGGCAAGAATGACGGCTAAGGAATACGATTTGTTAGATTCAATTACCGAATCTTTCCCAGGTAGGGCACAACGAGACGATTGGGCCGGACAGGCAAAATTATTAAATAACAAGAAACAGTAATTATGGCATCTAAAGCGATACACGCATATTATGACGATGATGATGTGCTAATGCTTGCCGTTAAGAAGGTAAAAGCAGCCAAGCATCACATTGAAGAGGTATATTGCCCATTTCCGGTTCACGGTTTAGACAAGGCTATGGGGCTTGCTCCTACGCGTATAGCCATTACATCGTTTCTTTACGGTTGTGTTGGTTTGACAGTGGCAACTTTGATGATGAATTACATTATGATCGAAGATTGGCCCCAAGATATTGGAGGTAAGCCTAGTTTTAGCTACTTAGAGAATATGCCGGCCTTTGTACCGATTATGTTCGAGCTTACCGTATTCTTTGCGGCTCACTTAATGGTTATCACGTTTTACCTAAGAAGCCGATTGTGGCCTTTTAAAGACGCTGAAAATCCTGATCCGCGTACTACCGATGACCATTTTTTAATGGAGATCGATATACACGATAACGAAAAAGAATTGAGAGATCTGTTGTTGGATACAGGGGCAGTCGAAATAAATATAGTGGAAAAAAACAGTCATTAAATATGAACAGTTTTAGCAAAATAGGAATTGTTTTCGGGTTGCTACTGTGCGTTACGGCTTGTGCCGATAAGAACAGTCCCAACTATCAGTATATGCCTAATATGTACGAACCGGTAGGCTATGAAGCCTATGGGGAAGTCGATTTTCTGCCAAACGGGCAAGAGGCCATGGTGCCTCCTGCAAATACGATTTCGCGGGGATGGATTCCTTATGGTTACGAAAACACACCGGAAGGGAAGGAGTTGGCCAGGGTACAAAAGAGTCCTCTAGATTCATTGAACATTGAATCTGATTTGGCGGTTGGTGCCGAGTTGTATACCATTTATTGTGCGATTTGTCATGGTGACAAGGGCGACGGTCAGGGTACATTGGTAAAAAGAGAAAAGATTCTAGGGGTACCGAGTTACGCCGATGAGGCACGTAACATTACTGTAGGTACGGCTTACCATACAATTCAGTACGGTTTGAACTCAATGGGGTCTTATGCATCCCAATTGGATACCAAGGAGATGTGGCAGGTTTCGGAGTACGTGATGAAATTGAAACAAGACTTAACGAAATAATACTTAGAAAAGGGATATGTATACGTTTTCAAACAAATTAAAGATCGGTTCCTTTGTTTTAATGGCGCTTGGAATACTTGGTATTGCAATCGGATTCATTTCGGCACCGAGTACCGTTGAAGAAGCAAAAGCTATTGTTGCCAGTCATGGTGACGGACACGGTGATGCTCATGGTGCTGCGGACGCACATGCCGCGGTGGCTGCCGATGCGCATGGTGAAGCGGCAGAAGCGCACGACGCCTCGCATGACGAGCATGTTTTTCACCAATTAAGGAACAAGCCATGGGCGGCGCTTTACGTTGCGGCATTCTTTTTCTTTATGATCGCATTGGGAGTATTGGCCTTCTATGCCATTCAACGAGCGGCCCAAGCGGGTTGGTCGCCACTGTTATTTCGTGTGATGGAAGGAATTACGGCCTATTTGGTGCCTGGTGGTATAATTGTATTTGTAATATTGGTACTTTCCGTTTTGCACATGAACCACCTATTTGTTTGGATGGATCCCGAAGTGGTGGCGCATGATCACCTTTTACAAGGAAAATCAGGGTATTTGAACCCTACTTTCTTCTTGATTCGTGCCGCTATATTCTTAGGAGGATGGATATTCTATAGAGAGTACTCTAGGAAACTTTCGCTTAGACAAGATGAATCTGACGATAATTCAAACTTTAAATTGAACTTTAGATGGTCTGCTGCTTTCTTGGTGTTCTATTTGGTTTCTGAGTCTATCATGTCTTGGGATTGGATCATGAGTGTTGATCCACACTGGTTTAGTACACTTTTTGGATGGTATGTGTTCGCCAGTATGTTCGTGTCGGGTATTACGGTAATCGCTATGATAACCATATACTTGAAGTCGAAGGGATATCTGCCAGATGTTAATGATAGCCATATTCATGATTTGGCAAAGTTTATGTTCGGTATCAGTATTTTCTGGACTTATCTTTGGTTCTCTCAGTTTATGTTGATTTGGTATTCCAATATTCCTGAAGAAGTTACTTATTACGTAACTCGAATTGCCGATTACAGATTGCCATTTTTCGGAATGGTCGCTATGAACTTTTTATTTCCGGTATTGCTCTTGATGAATAGTGATTACAAACGTCTGAACTGGTTTGTGGTTCTGACGGGTATCGTTATTTTGGCAGGGCACTATATGGATATCTTTAATATGATAATGCCATCTACGGTGGGTGATCAATGGTTTATTGGTATTCCTGAGATAGGATCGATACTATTCTTTGCTGGAGCCTTTATTTTCTGGGTTTTCCGTGCCTTGAGCAGTGCGCCTTTACAACCGAAGCGAAATCCGTTTATAGAAGAAAGCAGGCATTTTCATTATTAGTAATTTTAACGTATAATAGTAGAACGTACGATGACTACATTATTGACTTTAGTGGTTTTGGCCCTTGTGGCAATAGCGATTTGGCAGATGACGAAGATTTTCGAACTGTCTCAGCTCAAGGCCGAAAATTCTCAAATAGCTAACGATTCAGATAACAAGACGAACGGATATCTACTGTTTGCGTTTCTTATCTTTATCTATGGTATAACCATTTTCAGCTTTTGGAATTATGGTAAATACTTACTACCGGAAGCGGCATCCGAACACGGTAGCGATTACGACTCCCTAATGTTGGTGTCTATGGTGATCATTTTCATCGTACAGACCTTGACCCAGGCTTTGCTTCATTATTTCGGATACAAATACCGAGGGGTGAAAGGGAGAAAGGCACTTTTCTTTGCCGATAACGACCGTTTGGAGTTTATATGGACTATAATTCCGGTAATCGTATTGGCAGGTCTTATCCTTTGGGGATTGTATACATGGACCAATATTATGGATGTCAATGACGAGGATGATCCTATCGTTGTGGAGCTTTATGCACAACAGTTTAACTGGACGGCCAGGTACGCTGGTGACGATAATGTCTTAGGAAAGGCCAACGTTAGAATGATCGATATCAATAAGGCCAATGTACTTGGTTTGGATGAATCGGACACTTATGCTGCCGATGATATCATTGTAAAGGAATTGCACTTGCCCGTGGGTAGAAAGGTAAACTTCAAAATGCGCTCACAAGATGTGTTGCATTCCGCTTATATGCCTCACTTTAGGGCGCAAATGAACTGTGTGCCCGGTATGATTACCGAGTTCTCTTTTACGCCTATTTACACAACAGAGGAAATGCGTCAGAATCCCGATGTTGCAGCTAAGGTAAAGCGTACTAACGAAATCAGGGCTGAGAGAGCCGCGAAAGGTGAAGACAATTCCGACCCTTGGGAATTTGATTATGTCTTACTTTGTAACAAGATTTGTGGAAAATCGCATTACAACATGCAAATGAAAATTATCGTTGAGACCCAAGAAGAGTATGACGCTTGGATCGCCGAGCAAAAAACTTTCGGTCAAAACGTAATGGGGCAGGCCGATGCGGGTTCTGCAAACGATTTTGGTAAACTTGAAACGGCTACGGCGAGTCACTAGGTCTTTCTACGGAAGGCGTACTTGCTAGTTAGAAAAGGAAAATTTTATAATTAAAGAATAACAAATATGTCTGTTACTGCAAATGCACAGGTTGATGATCATGCACATGACGATCATGAGCATCACCACAAACAAACCTTTGTAACCAAATATATATTTAGTCAGGATCATAAAATGATCTCTAAACAATATTTGATTCTTGGTGTATTCGTTATGGGGGCAATAGGTATTGCAATGTCTCTTTTGTTCCGGATGCAATTGGCTTGGCCGGGTGAATCCTTTTCGGTTTTCGAAGCTTTTTTGGGTAAATGGGCACCTGAAGGTGTTATGGATGCCGATGTATATCTTGCCTTGGTAACCATACACGGTACCTTAATGGTATTCTTTGTACTTACACAGGGTTTGAGTGGTACCTTTAGTAACTTGCTTATCCCATTGCAGATTGGGGCAAGGGATATGGCATCAGGTTTCATGAATATGCTATCCTTTTGGATGTTTTTCGTTTCATGTATTATAATGTTGGCTTCCTTGTTTTTGGAAGCGGGTCCGGCTGCGGCAGGATGGACAATCTATCCTCCCTTAAGTGCTTTGCCCATGGCTCAACCAGGTTCTGGTATGGGTATGACACTTTGGTTGGTGGCAATGGCAATATTTATTGCTTCTTCACTTATAGGGTCTTTGAATTATGTGGTAACCGTAATTAACCTTCGTACCAAGGGAATGTCTATGACCAGACTTCCACTTACGATTTGGGCATTTTTTGTAACGGCTATTATTGGTATTGTTTCCTTCCCGGTATTGTTATCGGCTGCATTGCTATTGATCATGGATCGAAGTTTTGGTACGTCCTTCTTCTTGTCCGATATATTTATACAAGGTGAGGTATTGCACTATCAGGGTGGATCGCCTGTATTGTACGAACACCTTTTCTGGTTCTTGGGCCACCCCGAGGTGTATATCGTAATCTTACCTGCGATGGGTATTGTATCCGAAGTTATGGCGGTAAATGCTAGGAAACCGATTTTCGGTTACCGTGCGATGATTGCCTCTATTTTGGCCATTGCTTTCTTGTCGACCATTGTTTGGGGGCACCATATGTTTATTTCCGGGATGAACCCATTCCTTGGGTCGGTATTTACCTTTACTACCTTGTTGATCGCTATTCCGTCTGCGGTAAAAGCCTTTAACTGGATTACTACGCTTTGGAAGGGTAACCTTCAGTTGAATCCGGCAATGCTGTTTTCAATCGGTATGGTCTCTACCTTTATTACTGGGGGTCTTACCGGTATTATCTTGGGTGATAGTACGCTTGATATCAACGTTCACGATACCTATTTCGTAATTGCCCACTTTCACTTGGTAATGGGGATATCTGCGCTTTATGGTATGTTTGCCGGTATTTACCACTGGTTCCCGATTATGTTCGAAGGTAAGATGATGAACAAGAACCTAGGCTACGTTCATTTTTGGATTACGGCTGTTGGTTCCTATGGTATATTTTTCCCGATGCATTTTGTCGGTATGGCCGGTGTACCTAGGCGTTATTACGAAAACACAGCTTTCCCGATGTTCGATGAATTGACCGATATTCAAGTATTGATGACCGTGTTCGCCATCATCACGGCATCGGCACAACTTATATTCGTATTCAACTTTGTGAGAAGTATATTCTACGGTAAGGTCGGTCCTAAAAACCCTTGGAGGGCTACTTCCTTGGAATGGACCGCTCCACAGAAACACATTCATGGGAACTGGCCAGGTGCCATTCCTGAAGTTCACCGTTGGGCCTATGATTATAGTAAGGTCGACGAGAACGGCGAGTACATTATTCCGGGACAGGATTTTATCCCGCAGACCGTACCGCTTCAAGAGGATGAAGAAGAACTTCAGCACTAATTGCTGGACTAACTCAAATGTACAATGCCTAACTTTTATAGTTAGGCATTTTTTTTGACTCTTATATTTAACATTTACACTACTTTTGATATTGAAATCTGCGGGCACTTCAAAATTCTATTTCTTTTTAATTGCCTGTAATAATGATGTTTTAGGATGAAGGATCTGGTTTTTCTATTTGTTGTTCTTTTCGTTTGTCAAGGTTTCTCCCAACGTAAGCCTAAAATAAAGGGGAACAAAAGTGTTATTGAGGTCTACCAGGGCCTACCCCCTTTTCATGCGATAGAATTGCGTGACGGACTTGAAATCAAGCTTCACGATGCAACTGAAGAAGGAGTGTCCATTGTCGCCGATGACAACCTTATCGATGTTTTGAGGTTTAGGGTGATCGACAGTGTTTTGCAGATCAGCTCCTTTTACAATATTACAAGAAAGAAGAAACTTGAAATCACGGTCGATTATATTTATCTTGAGGGGATTACCATGTATGATGGAAAGATAGATATGGACGGGGCCATCAACTCAAAGGACCTTTACGTAGATATGCATGAATCGGCAAAGCTCAACTTAAACGCCGATGCCGAAATCCTCAATATCAATATGGAAGGGAATAGTTCGGGAGATTTCAATATTGCAGGAAGGGAAATGAACCTAGTGCTAAAGGATAGGGTCGATGTGGAGATTTATGCAAATACCCATCTGAACAATATCAAAATGTATAAAAACGCCAGCGCCATTCTTGAAGGAACGGCCATTGAGGTATATGCCAATCTTCTTGAGAACTCTAAGTTGAAGGGCGAGAAGTTGGAGGCGGAATCTATTTATTTGACCATAGAGGAATCGGCTTCGGCCGAAGTGCGGCCCACCCGAAACATTCAACTGTCTTCTAGCGGCAATGCCAAGACCTACCTGTTCGGTGAAGGAAAGGTCGAAATTATCGATTTTCTTGACACTTCTGAATTGCATAAGGAAAAGTAAACCATTACTAAGAATACTTTTCTACTGGGTAATGGGTGCCGTCATACAGTGCTCGGGTATACCAAAGCTGTCGACCAACACGCCGATATGGGGTCTTAGTTCGGAGCATAGTCGCTCTACGCGCTGCCGTATGGCCTTTGATTTCGTTCCACCGATATAACCTTGTTCCAAGTACCATTCCGCATCCTGCCTGATTGTATAAAGTGCGTGGAGCGTGCCTAGCTTCTGAAAGAGTGTACGGTTTTTGTCGTCTTCGATGTCTTGGGTAAAATCAATGAAGGTGCTATAGGCCAATTCATTGCTGTAGGCCTTACCCAATGCCAAAAGGTGGGTCTGCACTTTAAGGAAGGCTTGATAGGAGGGTACCCCTTGTTTTATGTAGTCGCGGATGCGCATGGCCAAGGTGTAGGTCAGCCGTCTTGTGCGATATTCCAAGGCGTGTTTGTGAAACTTCGGATTGTACAAGTGATCTTTGTCTACCTTGTTGGAGTATATCGGGTTAATGGTCGTTAGCTTGTCGTTGATCTGCATGCCCAATATTTTTAGTACGGCCGAAAATCCTGCGCTATTGAACTCCGATTTGAAATCGGATAATACCCCTTTTGCCGCCAATAAAAGAAGAACGGTGTTGTCGCCTTCAAAAGTGGTGAAGATATCCACGTCGCCTTTTAGGTCGGCGATGCGGTTTTCAAGAAGATAGCCTTTTCCTCCACAGGCTTCCCGACACTCTTGAATGGTGTCGTTGGCGTACCAGGTGATAATCGATTTTAAGCCTGCGACTTGGGTCTCTACCTTTCTTTTGTCCGGTTCTGATGGGTCGCAATAGAGCTGCATCATCTTATCAAGGGTCACGTGATATACATAGGCGCTTGCTACCGAAGGCGTAAGTCGTAATTGGTGGGTGGGGTAATCCATTAACAGGTCTTCCTGTATTTTAACGCTGTCATTGAACTGTCTTCTTTTTAAGGCGTGTTTGATAGCTATGGCCAGGGCGAATTTCGCCCCTCCGAGTCCTGCTCGTGCAACACAAATTCTTCCCCCTACCAAGGTGCCGAGCATGGTAAAGAAGCGCTTGTTCGGATTTTTGATTTCGGAATAGTAAGAGCCGTCTTCCTTGATGTCTCCATATTTATTGAGTAAGTTCTCCCTTGGTACGGCAACTTGGTCAAACCATATTTTACCATTGTCTACCCCGTTGAGACCTAGTTTGTATCCGTTATCCTCCACGGTTACCCCGGGCAGAAGTTCGTGCTCCTTGTTTCTAAGCGGGACCAGAATGGCGTGTACGCCTTCGTTTTTTCCCTCAACTATGAGTTGGGCGAATACCGTGGCCATTTTGGACTGCAGGGCATTGCCAATATACTCTTTGTTGTCGTTCTTGCCAGGGGTATGGATTACGATCTCGTCGGTCGCCTTATTGTAGGTTGCCGTGGTTTTTATTCCACGGACATTGGACCCGTGTCCCGTTTCCGTCATGGCAAAGCACCCTAAGAGTTCGGTCTTTCCTGTCTTTGTAAGGTATTGGTCGTGATGTTTTTTAGTGCCTAGTTTTTGTATACTCCCGCCGAAGAGTCCGAATTGAACACCGAATTTGATAGATAGACTACCGTCGGCGAACATCATGTTTTCGAACATATAGGCATAGCCTTCCATGTCACCGGTGCCTCCGTAGGCTTCCGGGTACGCCATGGCCCCATAGCCCTTTTTCGCCAAAAATTTCACTTGGTTCAAGACGGTTTCCCTGAATTTCTCCTTGTCACGATGTACTTCCCATTTAAAAATAGGTTCGGTCAAGGTCTTTCTAAAGTTATCGACTACCGTGCTGTGTTTTCCCTTTAAGATAGTATCGATGGCATCGGCACTGTAGAAATCCGAAGTAGATTTGTGCACTACTTCCACATCAAAGAGATGGTTGTAATGGTTGGGTTGGATGCCCAATTGTATTTCAATGTGTTTCAGTTGGTCGTTAAATGGGCACTCTTCCTTGTAGTGACATACTATTTTTTGACTAAGGGAGGTTAGGGGGTAGGTTTCGCTTTCGACCAATTTTACGGAGGAGTTCGAAATCGTCCGTTTCCATTTTTTTAGTTCTGAATTGGCTGGTGGATTATTGGTGTTAAGCCATGTGAACAACTGCGCGCGACTCTTCTCCGATAGGGAGTTGTCTGCATCTATAGCATTCTGTACCACGTCGATTTCGGATGCCGTGAGCAAGTCGTCGGACCAGATGACATAGAAAAAGGGAATGTACTGGAGTATTTCTGAGGAGTAAGTGGAGTCTTGCATAGAATGAAATTACGAAAATTATTTTCACGGTAAGATGGAATCCGACCATTAGGAAAACGATGTATTCGCCTTGTAAAGTATAGTGGGCTTGTTTCTTTTTCCATTATCTTTGTTTTGATATGAACGAGTACCTAGACCCCGTAGGGGAGAATTTTACCCCAGAGGAATTTGATATAGAAAGAGCCTTGCGCCCCATAAGTTTTGACGATTTTACGGGGCAAGAACAGGTCTTGGAAAATTTAAAGGTTTTTGTTGAAGCGGCCAATCAAAGGGGTGAGGCATTGGACCACACCTTGTTTCACGGTCCTCCGGGACTTGGAAAAACGACTTTGGCGCATATTCTGGCAAATGAATTGGGGGTGGGAATAAAAATTACCTCAGGCCCAGTGCTCGACAAACCCGGTGACCTGGCCGGCCTGCTTACGAATCTCGAGGAGCGCGATGTGCTTTTTATCGATGAGATCCATCGGTTGAGCCCTATTGTGGAGGAGTACCTCTACTCGGCCATGGAAGATTACAAAATAGATATTATGATCGAAACGGGCCCCAACGCCCGGTCGGTTCAAATAAACCTAAATCCCTTCACCTTGATAGGGGCAACTACCCGTTCGGGACTATTGACCTCGCCTATGCGTGCCCGATTCGGTATCCAGAGCCGCTTACAGTATTATTCCACCGAGTTGCTCTCTACCATTGTAGAGCGTAGTGCCGAAATATTAAAGGTGCCTATTAGTCAGGAGGCTGCCATAGAGATTGCGGGCAGAAGTAGGGGGACGCCCAGAATCTGCAATGCCTTGCTCCGTCGTGTACGCGATTTTGCCCAGATTAAAGGGAACGGTAAGATAGATATGGAGATTTCTAAGTTCAGCCTAAAAGCATTGAATGTCGATGCCCATGGATTGGATGAAATGGACAATAAAATTCTTTCCACCATCATTGATAAGTTTAAAGGTGGTCCGGTGGGAATTACAACCTTGGCTACCGCAGTTTCGGAAAGTGCTGAAACCATTGAGGAAGTATACGAACCTTTTTTAATACAACAAGGCTTTATCATGCGTACCCCACGTGGACGTGAAGTTACCGATTTGGCCTATAAACACTTGGGGAAGCTTAAAGGAGGAGTGCAGCCCGGGTTGTTTTAATATGGACTCCAAGGCGAAATATTCCGAACTCATAAAAACCGAAGCCAAACGCCTCGGTTTTTTGTCATGTGGTATTTCCAAAGCCGATTTTTTAGAGGAAGAGGCTCCGAGACTTGAAAGTTGGCTGAATAAGAATATGCACGGTGAAATGTCGTACATGGCCAATCATTTCGATAAGCGATTGGATCCGCGTTTGCTGGTAGATGGCGCCAAGTCCGTTATTTCCTTACTGCTTAACTACTATCCCAAGGAAACGCAAAAAGAAGATACATACAAAATATCGAAGTACGCCTATGGGCAAGATTACCACCACGTCATTAAATCGAAATTGCGCGAACTGCAGAATTTTATGTCGGAGCATATTGGTGAAGTCGGGGGTAGGGCCTTTGTAGATTCGGCACCGGTACTCGATAAGGCATGGGCCGCAAAAAGTGGTTTGGGGTGGATCGGTAAGCACAGCAATCTGCTCACCCAACGTGTAGGTTCGTTTTATTTTATAGCCGAACTTATCGTAGATGTCGATTTGGAATATGACCACCGGGTTACGGATCACTGCGGAACCTGTACCGCCTGTATCGATGCATGCCCAACGGAAGCTATTGTTGAGCCCTATGTGGTCGATGGCAGTAAATGTATTTCATACTTCACTATTGAGCTAAAAAATGAAATTCCGACCGAGGTTAAGGGCCAGTTCGACGATTGGGCCTTCGGTTGTGATGTGTGCCAAGATGTGTGTCCATGGAACCGTTTTTCCAAACCCCACCAAGAACCGCTGTTCGACCCCCATCCCGAGCTATTGTCCATGACAAAAAAAGATTGGCAAGAGATTACCGAAGACGTATTTCGAAAGGTGTTTCAAAAATCGGCGGTCAAGCGGGCTAAATTTTCTGGTTTACAACGAAATATCAATTTTTTAAAATAATAGGGAGGTAGTTCTCAAACGTTAGAGTTGGCCAACTTTTGAAAATTCCGTGAAAGTTCTTTCGGGCCGAAGATATATTGTGTTATCTTGTTAGGTAGTTTTAGCACCAAACCTCCTTGTAATGCACTTGATAAAAAAACCAAGCTTAAGTTTTTGGCAGATTTTTAATATGAACGTGGGCTTTTTGGGCATTCAGTTCAGTTTTGGCCTACAGCAAACCGCTATCAATCCTGTTTTTTTGTTCTTGGGGGCGTCTGAAGATATGTTGCCCATTTTGAATATAGCGGGTCCGGTTACGGGTCTGGTCATACAGCCTATTATCGGGGCCATATCGGATAAGACGTGGTCTCCCCGTTTCGGTCGTAGAAAGCCATTTTTCTTGATCGGGGCCATTATTGGCAGTCTGTGCTTATTCGCGTTTCCGCTGAGTCCCGCCTTATGGTTTGCCGTTGGCCTACTATGGATTTTAGATGTGGGGAACAATATGGCCATGGAGCCCTATCGTGCTTTTGTAGGCGATAAGCTCCCCGAAAAGCAGTTGAGCCTTGGGTATCAAATGCAAAGTCTGTTCGTGGGGGCGGGTATTGTTTTGGCGAATGCTTCTATTTTCTTGTTTCAAGATTGGTTTGGGGGCGGCGACGTTGCCGATGTGGCGGGGTCTATTCCCAAATGGTTGTACTATTCCTTTTTTATAGGGGCCTTTTTATCGGTGGCCACTATTCTTTGGTCCGTATTGAAAACGCCGGAGATTCCGCCAACGGAAAATGAAATGAAGGAAATAAAGGAGCATAATGCGCTGTCCTTCGCTCAGCGTTTCAATATGCCTTTCGTGGAAATATCAAAGGCAATCAAAGAAATGCCTCCTTTTATGTGGAAGCTTTCCATAGTTTATCTTTTTCAATGGTATGCGCTTTTTGTGTATTGGCAGTTTATAACCCCTTTGTTTATGCATACCATGGGGTTCGATCTTTCCGCGGCTGCGGCCCAATCGGCAAAAATGAGTACTACCTACAATATATCTACCATGGTCGTGGCCTTGGCCTTGGTACCCTTGGTCCTTAAAATCGGAAGTAAAAAGGTCTATGCGGCCAGTTTGTTGGGTACCGGTTTGGCACTGTTTGCCATTCCGTATATATCCGACCCCATATACGTTTTGTTTCCCATGGTGTTTTTTGGTATCGGCTGGGCGGCAATGATGGGTATCCCTTATACCATGGTGTCTAAAATCGTACCGCAAGATAGACGTGGGGTTTATATGGGCATTTTGAATATGATGATCGTTATTCCCATGGGGATAGAAACCCTTACTTTCGGGCCTATTTTTAAAAGCCTTTTAGGCGGTAATGCGGTTAATGCCATTTTGTTCGCTGGTGTGTTCTTCGTACTTGCCGCTGTGTTTTCTTTGCGCTTGAACGTAAAGGGCGAGAGGGAAGAAAAAATGGGCTAGTTGAGATGTTTTTCCTCTTTAATAGGGGTGATTCGTAGAAATTTATACGCTTAACGGGCTATACATATCCGAAGAATACCCTTAAATTTGTCTCCTTAAAACAGAATAATCCTATGGGCAATCAAAAGCAGAGAAGGGAAGCGTTGATCTATCACGCTAAACCACAGCCTGGTAAAATAAAAATCGTTCCTACAAAACCTTATAGCACCCAACGTGATTTGGCCTTGGCCTACTCACCGGGTGTGGCAGAACCTTGTCTTGAAATTGCAAAGGACAAGGATAACGCCTATAAATATACCTCAAAAGGGAATCTTGTAGCCATTATCTCGAACGGTACGGCCGTCTTGGGGCTGGGAAATATTGGACCCGAAGCGTCAAAGCCCGTTATGGAAGGGAAAGGTTTGTTGTTCAAGATTTTTGCCGATATCGATGGTATAGATATTGAAGTTGATACGGAAGATGTAGATAAATTCGTAGAGACCGTTAAAATGATTGCCCCTACTTTTGGAGGAATCAATTTAGAGGATATCAAAGCTCCTGAAGCTTTTGAAATAGAGCGTAGGCTAAAAGAAGAACTAGATATTCCGGTAATGCACGATGACCAACATGGTACGGCCATCATTTCTGCCGCCGCCTTGTTGAACGCCCTTGAATTATCGGAAAAGAAAATAGAGGAGGCACGCATCGTTATCAGTGGGGCCGGCGCTGCCGCAGTATCCTGTACCAAACTGTACAAGGCTTTCGGGGCCAAAGCCGAAAATATTGTCATGTTAGACAGTAAGGGGGTCATTAGAAAAGATGCCGAGAACCTATCCGCTTCCAAGAAGGAATTTGCGACCGATAGAAAAATAGATACGCTTGCCGAAGCTATGGTCGATGCCGATGTGTTCGTCGGTCTTTCCATTGCAAATATCGTTACTGCCGAGATGTTAGAATCAATGGCCGAAAACCCTATCGTGTTTGCTATGGCGAACCCTGATCCAGAGGTAGATTACGACCTGGCCGTCAAGACACGTAAAGATATTATCATGGCTACGGGACGTTCAGACCACCCGAACCAGGTGAACAACGTGCTCGGATTTCCTTTTATTTTTAGGGGAGCCTTGGATGTGCGTGCCACGACCATTAACGAAGAGATGAAAATGGCCGCCGTTAAGGCCTTGGCCGAATTGACCAAACAGCCGGTACCTGAGCAGGTGAACATTGCCTATGGGGAAACCAGGCTGACTTTTGGTAAAGAATATATAATACCTAAACCTTTCGATCAACGTCTGATCTCAGAGATTCCACCGGCCGTGGCCAAAGCGGCAATGGATAGTGGTGTGGCCAAAAACCCTATTGAAGATTGGGATCGTTACCGAGAGGAACTTTTGCAGCGATCAGGGAATGATAATAAGGTGGTGCGTTTGTTGCACAACCGTGCTAAAATGAATAAAAAGCGTATCGTCTTTGCCGAAGCCGATCATCTTGATGTGCTTAAGGCAGCTCAGATCGTTCACGAAGAAGGTATTGCCGAACCTATTCTTTTAGGAAGAAAAGAGATTATCCTCGAGCTGAAAAAGGAATTGGATTTTGATGCCGATATTGAAATCGTTGATCCTACGTCGAAGGAATTTGATGAAAAGCACATACGTTATGCTACCAAATTTTGGGAAAGTAGAAAGCGCAGTGGTACTACTCTTTACAGTGCTAAAATAAGAATGCGTGAGCGTAACTATTTCGGGGCTATGATGGTGCTCGAGGGTGATGCGGACGGAATGATTTCTGGCTATTCAAGGGCCTATCCAACAGTGGTGAAACCAATTTTTGAAGTTATTGGTCGGGCGTCGAATGTGAAAAAGGTGTCGACAGTCAATATTATGATTACCGATAGGGGGCCGTTGTTTTTGGCCGATACCTCTATCAATATTGATCCAAATGCCGAAGAGATTGCCGAAATAGCCCAGAACGCGGCCAATGTAGCTTCTACCTTTGGTTTTGAACCTGTATTGGCCCTCTTGTCTTACGCCAACTTTGGCTCATCGAGCCATCCCCATGCCAAAAAGGTTAGGGAGGCCGTTCGTATTTTGCACGAAAGTAATCCTGACCTTGTGGTAGATGGTGAGATCCAAACCGATTTCGCCTTGAACAAAGAGTTGCTCCAAAGTCAGTTTCCGTTTTCTAAACTTGCAGGTAAAAAAGTCAATACTTTGATTTTTCCTAATCTAGAAGCGGCGAACATAACGTATAAATTATTGAAGGAATTAAACCAGGCGGATAGTATTGGTCCGATCATGGTCGGGCTGAGAAGGTCGGTCCATATACTTCAATTAGGGGCAAGTGTAGATGAGATGGTGAATATGACCGCGGTTGCCGTTATTGATGCCCAAGAACGGGAAAAAAGAAGAAAGGCCAAGGCTCAGGCCAAATAATAACTATGGTCCGGCTGTAATGGCCGGACAAAAATAACCCCAAAACCACCCGAACATGATCACGCATCTTAGAGGAAAACTTGTGGAGAAAAACCCGACCTATGTAGTAATTGAATGTGCAGGGGTGGGTTATTTTGTCAATATTTCGCTCAATACCTTTGCCAAGGTAGGCGACTCTGAGAGTATAAGTTTGTTCACCCATCTTCAGGTGAAAGAAGATTCTCACACCTTGTTTGGATTTGCCGAAAGATCGGAACGCGAAATTTTCCGGCTTTTACTTTCGGTTTCAGGTATAGGGTCCAGTACCGCACGGACCATGTTGTCGTCGTTGGAGCCCGCTCAAATTAGGGATGCCATCGCCAATGGGGACGTCGCCACGATTCAATCGATAAAAGGTATTGGGGCCAAAACGGCCCAACGCGTAATTCTCGACCTACGCGATAAGATTCTAAAAGTGTATGATATAGGTGAAGTTTCCGCTGCTGCGAACAATACAAATAAAGAAGAAGCGTTATCTGCTTTAGAGGTTCTTGGCTTTGTAAGAAGATCCGCCGAAAAGGTAGTTGATAAAGTACTTGCCCAAGACCCCTCGCTCAGCGTAGAGAACATAATTAAACTTGCGCTTAAAAATTTATAACAAGTTTGAAAACAGGGGCCAAACTATTTCTTAAATCAATATTTAAGCTTACTCTCCTATTTTCATTTTTGATTGTTTCAACGGGAATAACCTATGCCCAGGAAACCGAAAATGAAGATAAGGAAGAGCAGCAGGTGGATTCCGTAAAGACGGGTTTTTCTTTGGGTAAACTCAAAATGGAAAATCCTGAAAGTATTGTGAGTAAATACGAGTACGATCCCAATTTGAATATGTACATCTATTCCGAAAAGGTAGGTGACTTTGATATTGGGTATCCGGTAATTTTAACTCCTGACCAGTATTACGAGCTGGTGCGCCAAGAGGGTATCAAAGATTATTTTAAGGAAAAATCAGATGCCTTCGCGGGTAAAAAGGAAGGTAGTGAAGAGGCTCGGAAAAACTTACTGCCCAACTTTTATGTCAATAATAACTTCTTTCAATCCGTTTTTGGAGGCAACACCATAGAGGTTATTCCACAGGGTTCCGTGGCCATGGACCTTGGGGTTATCTGGCAGAAAAACGATAACCCTTCCTTATCCCCACGAAACCGTACCAATCTATCCTTTGATTTTGATCAGCGTATCAGTTTGAGTATGCTAGGTAAAATAGGGGAGCGATTACAGGTAACGGCAAACTACGATACCGAGGCTACTTTCGATTTCCAGAACATTGTAAAATTAGACTATACGCCCACCGAAGATGATATCATCCGGTCTATTGAGGTGGGTAATGTGAATATGCCGTTGAATAGCTCGTTGATTACCGGGGCCCAGAGCCTTTTCGGGGTTAAGACACAGCTGCAGTTCGGTAAGACCATGGTGACCGCGGTATTTTCCGAACAACGTTCACAAAACAATACCGTAGTGGCCCAAGGTGGTGGTACCGTTAACGATTTTTCGGTTTCGGCCTTACAGTACGACGAAGACAAACATTTCTTTTTGGCCCAATATTTTAGGGATAACTACGATGCGGCCTTGGCCAATTACCCATATATCAAGAGCCAGGTCCAGATTACGCGTTTAGAGGTTTGGGTTACCAATAGAAGCCAGCAAACATTGAATGTCCGTAATGTTGTCGGTATACAAGATTTAGGGGAGTACGACCCCTTGGTGGCCGGAGAGGCGAAAACCCGAATTTCACAAAATGCCCCGACGCAATTCTTTAAATCCAATCCATCGGGTCAACCGAACCAATTGCCGCGTAACAACGCGAATAATTACGATCCCAGCCTTATAGGTCAGGGTGGAGCGCTTACCTCAAGTATTCGCGATGTGTCTACCGTAGAACAAGGCTTCAATATAGCCGGATACCAGCCGAACCAGGGTTTTGATTACGCCTATCTGGAAAATGCACGGAAACTGGAGCAGGGAAGGGATTTTCAATTTAACGCCCAGCTAGGGTATATTTCCTTGAACCAACGTTTGAGCAATGATGAGGTTTTGGCGGTGGCCTTTCAATATACATACAACGGCCAAGTGTATCAAGTGGGTGAGTTCGCCAACGGGGGGCTAGATGCCACTTCGATTTCAGGGGCCGTAGATAATCCCGTGATCAATAACAATACACTGGTTTTAAAACTACTTAAAAGTAATATTACCAATGTTTCGGATCCTATTTGGGATTTGATGATGAAGAACATCTACGCTACGGGCGCCTTTAGGTTGAGCCAAGAAGATTTTAAGATGAATATTCTTTATTCAAACCCGACGCCACGAAACTATATTACGCCAGTAGAGGATTTTCCGAACCAAACGGATGGGGGAAAGCCTTTACAGGAACGTATACTGCTGGAGATATTTAATTTCGATAGGCTTAATGTCTACAATGATATACAACCCGGAGGTGATGGTTTTTTCGATTTTGTACCGGGTATAACGGTGGATACCGAGAACGGACAAATAATCTTTACAAAGGTTGAACCTTTCGGGGAATACTTGTTCAACCGTTTGGGTGGGGGTGATTATAGTGCTGAAAACTCCTATAACGAGAATCAGAAGAAATATGTTTTTAGGGATATGTACGAGCTGACGAAATCAGCAGCCTTACAGAACCCTGAAAAGGATAAATTTATTTTAAAGGGAAAATATAAGTCGGAGGGAAGCAATGGTATACCCATTGGAGCCTTCAATGTGCCAAGGGGCTCGGTTCGGGTTACCGCTGGAGGAAGGCAATTGCAAGAGGGTATCGATTACACCGTGAATTATCAGGCGGGTACGGTACAGATTCTAGATCCAAGTCTCGAGGCTTCCAATACCCCTATTAATATTTCCGTAGAGAACAACGCCGTATTTGGGCAGCAAACACGTCGGTTTACCGGGGTCAACGTCGAGCACCAGTTTAATAAGAATTTTGTGCTGGGCGCAACTTTGTTGAACCTGAACGAACGCCCCTTGACACAAAAGTCCAATTTTGGAGTCGAGCCGGTAAACAATACTGTATTCGGGATCAATGGAAACTTTTCTACCGAGGTTCCCTTCCTGACCCGACTGGTCAATAAGCTTCCTAATATAGATACCGATGTGCCATCAAACCTTTCGGTTCGGGGTGAAGTGGCCTGGTTAAAACCGAATTCGCCTAAAAATGCCGATTTTGAAGGGGAAACCACGACCTATTTAGACGATTTCGAGGGAGCTCAGGCATTGATCGATATTCGTTCCTCCTTGGGGTGGACCCTTGCCAGTACGCCAGTTGAATTTTTAGACTCGCCTACCCAAAAAGGTTTGGAAACCGGTTTCAATAGGGCGAAAATGGCATGGTATACTATAGATCCCATTTTCTATACCAACCAAAGGCCTTCGAGTATAAGTGATAACGATATTTCTACCAATGCCACGCGAAGAATATATATCGATGAGGTATTTCCTAAAGTAGAACAGGCACAGGGGCAGACGCGTCAGCAGACTACACTTGACTTGGCCTACTACCCTGAAATGAAGGGGCCTTATAATGCCAACCCGAATTTCCAGACCGAATCGCCCAACGATAAATGGGGTGGTATTATGCGTTCGTTGAGCAGCACGAACTTTGAGCAGGCCAATGTGGAGTTTGTTCAGTTTTGGGTTATGGATCCTTATCTTGACGGTACGGCAACAAGCGAAGGTGAGCTGGTGTTCAACCTTGGTACCATTTCCGAAGATATTTTGGCTGATGGGCTAAAGCAATATGAAAACGGATTGCCGATAAACGGTGAGGGAAGTGTTAAGCCTGAAAATCCTGTTTGGGGTCCTGTTCCGGCAACCCAGGCCTTGGTCTATGCATTTGATGTGAATGAAGGGAGCCGTGCTCAACAAGATGTTGGTTTTGACGGTTTGGACGATACGGCCGAAGCGGCTATTTACGGCAATGAAAACCCTGAGGATCCCGCCTTGGATAATTACGAATATTTCTTGCAGCGCGACGGAAGTATACTAAATCGCTATTTGAACTTTAATAACCCACAGGGCAACTCACCGGTACAGGTAACCAACGATAATAGAGGGTCGACCACTTTGCCCGATGTTGAGGATATGGACCGTGACCTGACCATGAACACGGTGAACAGCTATTACGAATATCGCATCCCGATCAAGCCCAATACGACCATCAACGATAAATACGTTACCGATATTCGCGATTCATTGGTGCTTTCAGGTAATAGGATTCCGAATGGAAGTACGGTGCGTACAAGGTGGATCCAATATAAGATTCCGTTAAGTGACTTTACGGCGGCCGTTGGTGGGATCAACGATTTTAGGTCGATCAGCTCATTGCGTATGTATATGACCGGCTTTTCCAGCGATGTGCTTTTGCGTTTTGCCACCCTTGATTTGGTGCGCGGTGATTGGCGTACCTATGTAAAGTCGCTCGATAAGGACGATCCCGATGCAACGGATGATGCTACTACCTTAGACGTAAATGCGGTTAACATTCAGGAAAATGAGAATAGGAGTCCTATTCCCTATGTCTTGCCTCCTGGGGTACGTCGTGAGCAATTGAACAATAATAATACGATCATTCAGCAAAACGAGCAGTCGCTTTCTTTTGTGGTCGAAAACCTTGAGCCTAGGGATTCGCGAGGGGTGTTCAAGAACCTTGATATAGATATACGTCAGTACGAGAAGCTGAAAATGTTCATTCATGCCGAAAAGATCTTGGAAACGGATACTTATAATGTGGAAGAACCTTTGGTCGGTTTTCTTAGGATAGGAACCGATTTCTCGGAAAACTTCTATCAGTTGGAAATTCCCTTGGAGTTTACACCTTTTGGGGCTAGTTCTGAATCCGCGGTTTGGCCCGATAACAACCAAATGGAAATTCTGTTGGCGGACTTGAACAAAGTGAAGTCGGTTTGGATTGCCGGAACGGATTTAAGTGAGATCAGATATTTTGAAGTGGTCAATGGGGAAGTGGTTCCCGTAAATGAATTTGCTCCGAGAACACCGGGTCAATTGCGTATCGGTATTCAGGGTAACCCTTCTTTGGGAAGCATCCGTAGTATGATGGTAGGTGTGAAAAACATTAGCGATTTCCCGGCCCGTGCTGAGGTGTGGTTCAATGAGCTTCGTTTGGCCGGATTGGATAACGAGGGTGGATGGGCCGCTTTGGCCGCCGTTGATGCCAATTTTGCCGATTTTGCGAATATCTCTGCAACGGGAAGTACAAGTACCTCCGGTTTTGGTGCCATTGATCAAATGCCGAACGAGCGTGCCCGTGAAGATGCCCTTTCCTATGATTTGGTGACCAACGTAAACATAGGTCAATTGCTCCCTAAGAAATGGGGTATTCAAATACCGTTTAACTATGGGGTGTCGGAACAGATGATAACCCCTGAGTTTGATCCGGTTTACGATGATTTAAAACTCGAGGATAGAATTGCCGTTGACGACGATCCGGATGCAATCGAAGAGCAGGCGGAAGATTATACGAAAAGAACAAGCATCAACTTTATTGGGGTGCGTAAAGATAGGGGGGAAGAGGCCGAGGCCAATTTTTACGATATCGAGAACTTTACGTTCAACTACTCCTATAACGAAACCAATCACAGGGATTTTGAAATAGCGGCCTTGGAAGATAAGAACGTTGCCGCGGGCTTTGTGTACAACCATAGCTTCAAACCCGTGGAGGTGGCTCCTTTTATGAAGAACGATTCGTTGTTTACCAGTCGGTATTGGAGGTGGTTAAAGGAGTTGAACCTTAGCCTGCTGCCTACAAGCGTATCTGTAAATTCCAATATAGACCGACAGTTCAACCAACAGCGTTTTAGGGATGTTGTTGAAGAAGGGGTAGATAAATTAGATTTGCCGACATTGCAACAAAGGAACTATCAGTTCAATTGGCAATATGCGGTCAACTATAGTCTTACCAAGTCGTTGCGCTTGAACATGACTGCCAGTAACAACCATATTGTACGTAATTATTTTGAAGATCCTTCCGACCCTAACTCTGCTATTGATGAAACCTTAGGGTTGTGGGATGGCTTTTGGGATTTAGGGGAACCCAACCGGCATGCCCAGCAGTTGGAGCTCAACTATGATCTTCCCTTCAGTAAGATTCCATTGCTTGATTTTATAAATTCACAATACAGCTATACCAGTAACTTTGATTGGCAACGTGGCGGTGATGCATTGAAGGAAGTAACGGGCAGGGACATCAATACGGTGCAGAATGCCAGTACGCATAATATTACGGCCAATTTGACCATGCAAAAGTTCTACGATATGCTAGGGCTTAAAAAACGCAGTGGGAAGTCTAGTGCCAGTAAGGCCCCGGTACGAAAAGATAAGGCGGGCAACCCTGTTTCGGATGGCGAGAAGACCAAAAAGAAAAGTAGTGGACTGTTCAACACGGCCGTAGATGTACTCACCATGGTGAAACGCTTGAACGTAAACTATAATGAAAGTAGGGGTAAGGTGCTGCCGGGCTATACCCAGTCGGTCGGCTTCGTAGGGTCGTTGAGACCGTCTTTCGGTTTTGTGTTCGGTAGTCAGGCCGATGTACGGTTCGATGCCGCAAGAAAAGGATGGTTGACGGACTTTGGGGAGTTTAACGAACAGTTCGTTCAGAATGTAAACCGACAGTTGAACATTACGGCCACCGCACAGCCTATTAAGGATTTGACCATAGACTTGTCTGCCGATAGGCAGTTTTCCAATAGCTATCAAGAGAACTTTAGTGTTACTAAAGATGCGAACGGTGAATTCGAGTACAATAACCTTTTAGGGAACGATTACGGTAATTTTAGTATCTCTACGGTTATGATCGGTACGATTTTCAATAAAAGCGATGAGTTCGATTCAAAGACTTTTGAACAGTTCAAGCAAAACCGTATTACCATCGCCAATCGCTTAGTAGCGGATAGGGGAGAAGTGGCAAACATAAATCCAGAAACAGGTTTTCCTGAAAAGTACAGTAAAACGCAGCAAGATGTGTTGTTGCCTGCTTTCTTTGCGGCCTATACGGGGCAGGATGCGGAGCGTGTGAACTTAGATGCCTTCCGTCAGATTCCTATTCCTAACTGGAATTTGAAGTATACAGGACTGATGCGAAATAAGTGGTTCAAGAAGAAATTCCAAAGGTTTTCACTTAGTCATGGCTATCGCGCGGCATATAGTATCAACTCATTTCAGACCAACCTCGAGAAAGTCCAGTTGGAAAATGAGGGCTCGTCTACCCTTGACCCTGAGACTGGGGATAGAATGTCTGACCTTATTCTGAACAACGTGGTCTTGAACGATGAGTTCAACCCCTTGGTGCGTGTTGATTTTGAAATGAAGAACTCGGTCAGTATCTTGGCCGAAATGAGAACCAGCAGAACCTTGGCGCTTAGTTTCGACAATAATTTGATGACCGAAATGAACGGTAAGGAATATACCGTAGGGCTAGGCTATCGTTTTAAGGATGTAAAGTTCGTGACCAACATAGGAGGGAACAAGACCCGTTTAAAGGGAGACTTGAACTTAAAGGCGGATGTTACCTTGAGGGACAACATTACGATTATAAGAAACTTGGATATCGACAATAACCAGATTACCTCGGGTCAAAACTTGCTGTCGATCAAGTTTACTGCGGATTATGCATTGAGTAAAAACTTGAACGCCTTGTTCTTCTATGATCATTCGTTCTCGCAGTTTGCCGTTTCTACCGCTTTTCCGCAGACTACTATAAATACCGGCTTTACCTTAAGGTATAATTTCGGTAACTAAACAAGGTAAGCTCTTATTTTGATGGGATTTCCGGAACCGTTTGAAAGGTGTTGGCGGAGCCTTCTAAAATTACTTGTCAACTTCATCTCGTTTTTTTGAAAACTACTTCAGAAAACTTTACATTTGCTTCCATAAAAATAAGATCATGAACATACCTGCAGAATTAAAGTACACAAAGGATCACGAATGGGTCAAAATCGATGGTGATATAGCAACGGTAGGTATTACCGATTTCGCCCAGAGCGAGCTTGGCGATATCGTTTATGTTGAAGTGGAGACCGTTGATGAGACCTTGGATAAGGAAGAGGTGTTCGGTACGGTAGAGGCCGTTAAAACGGTTTCCGACCTATTTCAACCTTTGAGTGGAGAGATAGTCGAGTTCAATGAGGCTTTGGAAGATGCTCCGGAAAACGTAAATTCAGACCCCTATGGAAGTGGCTGGATGGTGAAAATAAAATTTAGCGATGCTTCTGAGGTAGACGGACTTTTGTCTGCCGATGACTACAAGGCTCTTATAGGTGCTTAAGAACTATAAGTATACAATTGCATTACTGGGCTGGATGGTGTTTGTAACCGTTTCCAGCCTTGTTTCTTTTTCGGATAGCGACAGCGTTGACATCGATATACCCAATTTCGACAAGGTCGTTCACTTTTGCTTTTATTTTGGGGCCGCCTTTTTGGGTGTTTTCTTTATTCGGGAACGGACCAAGGCCGATACATCACTTAAAAAATCGGTTTGGTACGCTGCAGTGGTAGCTATTGTTTATGGTATAATTATTGAGGTATTACAGTACAGTTTAACAACTGATCGTCATGGCGATATTCTAGATGCATTGGCCAATAGTGTGGGTGCAATTGCCGGGGCGTTCATTGCAAAATCCCTTTTTTCAGGGGAAAGGTGGTTAAAATGGAAAAATTAGTTGCTTGTTAAAGGAATATTTAATTAAATTAGCAAACATTAAAATTCAAATATATGGAACCGAAAAAGAATCCGAAAGCAGATATAGGCCGTAATAGCGGGCTCTATTTTGTTATTGGTCTGGCACTTACAATGGCATTGGTCTACGGTGCGTTAGAATGGAAAACGTACGATAAAACCAATGACTACGATATTTCAATGAATGTTGACGATGAATTGGACGAAGAAGTTCCTATGACGGAGCAGATTAAGACCCCTCCACCACCACCACCGCCAGCGGCTCCAGAAATAATTGAGGTTGTAGAAGATGAGGAAGAAGTTGAGGAAACTGTAATCGAGTCTACTGAAACCAGTCAAGAAGAAGAGATTATCGAAGTAGAGGATGTAATCGTTGAGGAAGAGGTAGAAGATGTTGATGTGCCTTTTGCGGTTATTGAAGATGTGCCTATTTTTCCAGGTTGTGAAGGTGAGTCCGATAAAAGGGCCTGTTTCCAGAAAATGATGCAAAAGCATATCAGTAAAAACTTTAGATACCCAGAGATCGCTCAAGAAATGGGTGTTCAAGGTAGGGTTAGTGTAATGTTCACCATTCAAAAAGATGGTAGCATCGGTAACGTTAGAATGCGTGGTCCGGACAAAAACCTAGAGAAAGAAGCTGCACGTATTATCAGCAAGCTTCCTAAAATGACACCAGGTAAGCAACGTGGTAGGGCTGTAAGGGTTCCATTTAGTATTCCTATTACCTTTAAGTTGCAATAAAATATATTCAATGTTTACTTAAAAACCCGCCTACAATTAGGCGGGTTTTTTTGTGTTTTACCTTTACGTGCGGCAGGGTGGTTTCAATATCGTAGCCGTACATAAGATAAAGATGTACAATTGGTTGCAAAAATAGAGGGTGAAGGCTATCTTTGCCGTTCGAAAAAAGATGAATGAAAACTGCGGTAAATACGGCAACGGCTCCTACCTTGGCGCTGGCAATTGCCGATTTTAAAGAAATTACGAAAGCTAGGCTTGCTATAAGCGTGGTTTTTTCTTCTTTGGCGGGTTACTTGCTCGGGGCCGAACAAATAGAAGGTGTCTCGTTGTTGTTATTGGCTTTCGGTGGATATTGTATGGTAGGTGCGTCCAATGCGTACAACCAGATTATTGAAAAAGATCTGGATGCCCTGATGAAAAGAACCCGAAACCGACCCATACCTTCGGGGAGGATGTCTGTTAACAGGGCTTTGTTCATCGCTATTTTGCTTACCGTTCTCGGGGTGGTTTCACTTTATATATTGAACCCTAAGACGGCCATGTTCGGCGCTATTTCCATATTTCTTTATACAAGTTGCTATACGCCTTTGAAGACCAAGACACCCTTGGCCGTTTTTGTTGGAGCTTTCCCTGGGGCCATTCCCTTTATGTTGGGATGGGTGGCCGCCACGAACGAATTCGGAATTGAGCCGGGAACCTTGTTCATGATACAGTTCTTTTGGCAGTTTCCGCATTTCTGGGCCTTGGGCTGGATGCTTGACGATGACTACAAAAGAGGGGGCTTTAAAATGCTTCCTACCGGAAAAAAGGATAAGGGGACCGCGTTGCAGATTATAATGTATACCATTTGGATGTTGGTCATTTCAGTGGTGCCCGCTTTTGGTTTTACGGGTAGGTTGGAACTTTCCATACCGGCCGCGGTAATTATATTTCTAATGGGTATGGTTATGTTGGTTTTTGCCTTTTTGCTCTATGAGCGGAGGGATAACGTTACCGCCCGCAAATTAATGTTGGCCAGTGTTAGCTATATAACCCTAATGCAGGTAGTTTACGTAATAGATAAGTTTATTTAATAAGATGGATTTAACAAGAGGAACGGGGAAGGAAAAGAACGATAGGGCCAAGAAGATGATGCTGTGGTTCGGTATTGTTAGCCTGCTCATGGGATTTGCTGGGTGGACCAGTGCCTACATCGTAAGTAGTTCGCGTGAAGATTGGATCAGTGACCTGCTGTTGCCGAATTCATTCTTTATCAGTACGGCGATCATTATCTCCAGCAGTTTTACCTATATAATGGCCAAAAAAGCCATAAAGATGGGGCAGTCGAAAATGGGTACGAACTGGTTGTTGGTCACTTTGGGGCTGGGTATCGCTTTTGTGGTGTTTCAGTTCAATGGTTTTTCGGAAATGATCGCTACCGGATATTATTTTACCGGCCCGACAAGTAACATAAAATTATCATATGTCTTTTTGATTGCCATGGTGCATATTGTGCATGTTGCGGCGGGGATTATCTCATTATTGGTGGTGCTGTACAATCAAATTAAGGGAAAATATTCCCCTCAAGAATACTTAGGGGTAGATTTAGGAGCTACGTTTTGGCATTTTTTAGACCTCTTATGGGTTTATTTACTGGCATTTATGTATTTCGTGGAATAATAAATTAAAATAAAGTGGGTTTTCATTAGTATTCGACTTTCACGATACATAAGAAAACTATAAATTTGTGCAAAATCTAACCATACTACAAATAATATGGATTCAACGATAACAACTGGTACGGCGGAAGAAAACGTGTGGGGAGGCGGAAATAGTCCCTTAGGTGCATCATATGGAAAAATGATGATGTGGTTTTTTATCGTTTCCGATGCTTTGACATTTTCAGGATTTTTGGCCGCTTACGGCTTTTCAAGATTTAAATTTATAGAAACGTGGCCTATTGCCGATGAGGTGTTTACGCACGTTCCTTTCTTCCATGGGAACTACCCCATGATTTATGTGGCGTTTATGACGTTCGTTTTGATTATGTCTTCCGTGACTATGGTATTGGCCGTAGATGCCGGACATAAAATGAAGAAGAACGCCGTGATATGGTATATGTTCTTGACCATAATCGGTGGTGCTATATTCGTAGGCTCTCAGGCTTGGGAATGGGGCACTTTTATCAAAGGTGATTATGGCGCGGTAGAAACCAATGGTGGTAGAATCCTGCAATTCGTGAATGCCGAAACCGGTGAGCGTGCTGCAATTAGGGATTTTGCTAAGACCATTCCTACCGAGCGTACCGAGCATGAGCGCAAGAACGGGGTTTGGTTTTTTGATGAAGGTTATTTGCCTAGCTATTCCTTAAATGAGGTGGTAGAAGGTTTTAAAGCGCATCCGAACATCCTTATTCGTACCGAAGCCATCGTTCAGGAAGGTGAGAACGAAGGTCATAAGACACTACTTACTAGGGAAGAATCCTTAAAAAAGATAAAAGATAGTAAATACGTCGTAGAAGGGGCAAACCTGATCCGTAACGAGTACGGAAGCCGATTGTTCGCAGATTTCTTTTTCTTTATAACAGGATTTCACGGGTTCCACGTTTTCTCAGGGGTGGTAATCAACGTAATTATATTCTTTAATGTGGTCTTGGGTACTTATGAGCGCAGGGGGCATTATGAGATGGTAGAAAAAGTGGGACTGTACTGGCACTTTGTGGATTTGGTATGGGTATTCGTATTCACCTTTTTCTATCTGGTATAACAAGAACAATAGCTTTTCCGTTGTAAAACGGTATCTAACGAAATTGACATTACAAAATGGCACACGCACACAAACTAGAGATTTTCAGGGGGCTTCTAAAATTTAAGTCCAATACCCAAAAAATATGGGGCGTACTTATATTTTTGTCTATCGTTACCGCTATAGAGGTAGCCTTGGGTATTGCTAAGCCAAGAGTTTTGACCCATTCACACTTTTTGGGGATGAAATTGCTCAACTGGGTATTCATTATTCTAACCTTGGTGAAAGCCTACTACATTGCATGGGATTTCATGCACTTGAGAGATGAAAAAAGTTCTTTGAGAAGGGCTATTGTATGGACTCCGATTTTCCTTGTAGCCTATTTGGTCTTCATTCTTCTTTTTGAGGCCGACTACGTTTATAACGTGTATAAGGATGGATTTATTCAGTGGAATTTCTAAGCGAATATTTTTATAAATTAACAGCATACTAAGACGGTTTCACGACCGTCTTTTTTATTTTTGTAAGTATTAATTTCATTGTCTGAAGTTCTTCGTATATGCAGGTGAAAAAGTTTGTAGTCTTGACCGTATTGTTCATATTGCCCATCGTGGCATACCTCTTCTTTGCCTCTGGCGTTAATAACTTCGGAAAGCTTCCCATATTGACCAATGGCGTTGATGATGTGGCCCATATAGGAACGGCCAAGGTATCGTTTAAAGATAAGATTACCGTAGTGGGCTTTTTGGGAAAAAACCTCGATAACAAGGCGGGGAATGCCTTTAACCTCAATCAAAAGATCTACAAGCGCTTCTATAAATTCAAAGATTTTCAGTTTGTCATGCTCGTTCCAAAGGGTACCGAAGATATGGTAGCTTCGCTTGAGAGCGAATTGGGACACTTGGTAGATATGAAAAAATGGAACTTTGTCTTTGCCGATGATGCCCAGATTACCGATTTTTTCGCATCGCTGAAGACCGATATAAGCCTCGATGAAAATTTAGGCACCCCCTATGTTTTTATCATAGATAAGGATTTGAACCTGCGCGGTAGGGAGAATGACGAAGACGATGGTACAAAATACGGCTTTGACTCAACTTCGGTAGCGGAGTTGAACAACAAGATGGAAGACGATATTAAAATTATATTGGCAGAATACCGTCTTGCGCTTAAAAAGAATAATGCCGATAGGGCAAAGTAATAATGGTCGTTGATCTCTAAGTGAACATGAAAAAGTATACGTACGTTTGGGTGTCTTTGGTAATACTGGTGTTTGGAATTATCTTCGTTCCTAAGATTGTTGACCGAATTTCCAAAGGAACCATTGTGGAGAACGATCGTATGAACGTGAAACCTAAGGAGGCACCCCTGGCCTATATTACGCTGAACGGAAAGAAGAAACAGGTCCCTGCCTTTGACTTTATCAATCAAGATAGTATAAGGGTGTCTAATGCCGATTTCAAGGGAAAGGTATTCGTTGTAGAGTTTTTCTTTACAAGCTGCCCTTCCATATGTCCTGTAATGACCGAGAACCTTGTGGTCTTGCAAGAGGAGTTCAAGACAAGCGAAAATTTTGGTATAGCGTCATTTTCAATTACCCCTGATTACGATACCCCACAGGTGTTAAAGGCCTATGCCAAAAAGTATGGTATACACGATAAAGATTGGCACTTGATGACGGGCGACAAAGAGCAGGTGTATGACCTGGCCAATAACGGGTTCAACATCTTTGCGGCAGAAATGCCCGATGCCCCAGGTGGTTTTGAGCATTCTGGACTTTTTGCATTGGTCGATAAGGAAGGTTACCTGCGTTCAAGAACCGACGAGTTCGGTAATCCTATTATATATTACAGGGGGGCTATAACCGAGAAAAAGGGAGTGAACGAACATGGGGAGAAAGAACAGATTTCAGCCCTAAAAGAAGATATTAAACGATTATTGGCGGAATAGATGGAACAGACAGCGCTACAGGAAAAAAAGTTCAATAAACTGATTACCATTGTTTCGGTGATAGTGCCCGTTGTGGTGGCCATATTGTTCGGGGTCAAAATCCCAAATGTGGAACGTCTTGGGTTTCTCCCTCCTGTATACGCCTCGATAAACGGACTTACCGCAGTTTTGTTATTGATTGCGGTTTGGGCCATTAAAAGTGGGAAACGGGAACTGCATCAAAACATTATGACCTCTTGTATTGGTCTTTCCGTGTTGTTTTTGTTGATGTACATAGCCTATCACATGACGTCTGAATCTACCTCTTATGGAGGGGAAGGAGCGGTACGGTATCTCTATTTTTTTATATTGATAACCCATATCGTACTTTCGATAGCTATCATACCCTTAGTGCTTAAAACCTATGCTTTTGCCTATTTGAAAAATTTTGAAAAGCATAGAAAATGGGCTAAACTTACTTTTCCTATATGGCTCTATGTGGCGATTACCGGTGTAGTGGTTTACCTAATGATTTCACCTTATTATCCGGCTTGATTAGGGAGAGGTGCATTTAACTTTTGAAGAAAGTAGAATGAAAAAGACTTTGTTTGTATTCGTGATAATGATCGGCCTCATGCTGCCCGATACGCTTGAAGCCCAATGTGCCATGTGTAGGGCCGCCCTTGAAAGTAGTGGTGATATGAAGGCTGCGGAAGGTATAAACAACGGTATAGTCTATCTTATGGCTCTACCGTATATTCTTGTTGCGGGACTTTTCTACTTTGTGTATAGAAAGATGAAAAACAGGGCCACTGAGGAAGTTTAACATTTTTTTTTGAGCTAAGCTGTAACAAAGGTCTTCAATTCTAGTCTTGTAGTTGTACGATTATAAATCGTATTCATCAATCAATCAAAATCAACTACATGTTCGACATCGAGAGGTGGCAGGAAATTTTCGATACTATTCGTAAGAACAAGTTACGAACATTCCTCACAGGCTTATCCGTAGCTTCCGGTATTTTTATATTGGTCATTCTATTGGGTTTTGGTCAAGGTTTCCGTAATGGTATAGCCCATGAGTTTGAGCAAGATGCGGCAACCAGTGTCTGGGTTTGGCCCGGTACTACCACAAAGAAATATAAAGGTTTGAATCCTGGAAGAAATATCCAGTTGACCAATGCCAATTACGAGTTTTCGGCTAGGCTCCTCGAAGACGATATTCAATTTAAATCCCCCAGAATTTTTGTTCGCAACGTTTCCGTTACCTACGGCAATGAAGCCTTGGTGTATCAGGTGCAAGGCGTGTCGTGGCAATTCCAGATGATCGAGAACGAAAACATGTCGGCGGGCAGGTTTCTCAATTACCAAGACGAAACGGGCACGGCGAAAGTCGCAGTCATCGGTAAGAAAATTGCCGATGACGTTTTTACCGATGTCGATAATCCGGTAGGTGAATTCATCAAAATTTCTGGGCTGCCCTTTAAAATCGTCGGGGTTTTTAATGAAACGGAAGACCGGGAAGAGGAACGCATCTATATACCGATGACAACGGCCCAGCAAGTTTTTAACGGGGGCGACCGATTGAACAATCTGGCCTATACCTTGCCTCCGGCCGGTAATTTTGAAGAGGCGGTGGCCCGTTCCATCAAGTTTAAGAACCAGTTGCAGACTTATTTGCAGAAAGCGCATACCGTTGCGCCCGATGATACCAATGCCATTTTTGTATGGAGTGCTATGGAAGAGGCAAAAAGATATTATAGTCTTACCGATAACATAGCCTTGTTTTTCTGGTTCGTGGGCATCTGTACCATTATTGCCGGGGTCGTGGGCGTGAGCAATATCATGCTGATCGTGGTACGGGAGCGTACCAAGGAAATCGGTATAAGAAAGGCATTGGGGGCCAAACCTTGGTCCATAGTTGGAATGATCTTACATGAGTCTATTTTTATTACGGCCATATCGGGATTTGCGGGACTCATATTCAGTATGGGTCTTTTGGAGTTTCTCGGTCCACATATAGAGGTAGATTATATCGTGAATCCATCCGTGAATTTTACCGTGGCCATTTCTACGGTATTCGTTTTGGTACTGGCCGGAGCCGTAGCGGGATTTTTTCCGGCATGGCGAGCCGCAAATATTCATACCATAGACGCATTGAGAGACGAATAATATCAAGCTTATTAATCTTTTGATTTTGTAATCATGTTCAATAGAGACCGTTGGAAAGAAATTTTGGAAGTATTGACCAGCAATTGGTTCAGGACCGTATTGACGGCCTTTGGCGTTTTTTGGGGCATATTCATTTTGATATTGTTGCTTTCCGCAGGCAAGGGACTTGAAAATGGAATTATGCAAGACTTTGGTGATATTGCCACCAACACCATGTTTATGTGGTCAAGAAGCACGACCAAGCCTTATAAGGGGCTTCCTAAGAACAGAAGTTTTCTTTTTAAAGTTGAAGACGTGCAGGCCATTAGGGACAAGGTGCCCAACTTAAGGTTTATTTCCCCAAGAAATCAACTTGGTGGTTTTAACGGGACCAACAATGTGGTACGCGGTATAAAGACCGGGGCCTATAATGTGTATGGCGATTATCCTGAAATCAGCCAGCAAGATCCTATGACCATGACTTCGGGGCGTTTTCTGAATTATAATGACATTAGGGAGAAACGAAAGATTGCCATTATTGGAGAAGGGGTGCGGGCCGGACTTTACGATAAGGGAGAAGAGGTACTTGGGAGCTTCATTAAAATTCAAGGTGTCAATTTTATGGTGGTCGGTACCTATAAGAAAAAAAGCAACGACGGCGATGGCGAAGAGGCGCAGAAAGAAATATATGTACCGTTTACCACCTTTTCCCAAGCCTTTAATCGAGGAAATGATGTAGGGTGGATGGCCATAACCGCCAACGATGGTACCTCCATAACGAGTATAAAGGATAAGATAATGGCCGTGGTCAAGGAAAACCATAAAGTACACCCCGACGACCAAAGGGCCGTGGGGCATTTTGATCTTTACGAGCAGTTTCAAAGGGTACAGAGCCTTTTTGGGGCCTTGCGCTTTATTGCCTATTTCGTGGGAATTTTGGTCTTGCTCTCAGGCGTTATAGGGGTGAGTAATATTATGCTCATAGTGGTAAAGGAACGTACTAAGGAAATTGGTATTCGCAGGGCCTTGGGCGAGGATCCTTGGTCTATTAAATTACAGATTTTAATGGAGTCTATTTTTTTGACCATTATCTCCGGTATGGCCGGTATTACATTGGGGGCCCTCTTTATATATGGGGTAAACACATTGTTGGACATGAACGGGCCGGTAGATATGTTCTTAAACCCCAGTGTAAGTTTGGGGGTGGTAATAGGGGCCTTGTTCATTCTTATTGTATCAGGACTCCTAGCGGGATTCATTCCTGCCCAGAGTGCCATTAAAGTGAGGCCGATAGATGCCCTCCGAACGGAATGATAGTAAATCTAAATAGGAAGTTTTAACTAGAACAAATAGAGTAACATCAATCAATCGTAAAAAATGAAAAAATCAGTAACTAGAATCGTTCTTTTGTTCATAGTGATAGCCTTTGGCGGATCTATGTATTACCTCTATCAAAAGAATGCCGAAGACCCCGTGGTCTACGAAACCGAAAAGGCCGTTAAGAAGACTATCGTAAAGAAAACGGTGGCCACCGGTAGTATACTTCCCTTAGAGGAAGTATTGATCAAGCCCAATATTTCAGGGGTAATCGAAGAGGTGTTTGTAGAAGGGGGCGATTATGTGAAGTCGGGCGATCTGCTCTGTAGAATAAAAGTAGTGCCCAACCTAAGTGCCCTTAATGATGCCAGAAACAATATCGATGAGGCTAAAATTAACTTAGATGACCAGCTCCGAAACCTTGAACGCCAAAAGGGGCTTTTTGCCAAAGGCGTCATCTCTAAGGTCGATTTGGAACGGGCCGAGGTAGCTTATAGCCAGGCCAAACAAGCGTATGCAGCAGCCAATAAGCGCTACGATATTGTAAAGACGGGAACGGCAAAGGGATATGGGAACGCCGCAAATACCCAAATACGGGCTACCGTAAGCGGTATGGTGCTAGAGGTTCCGGTGGAAGTCGGAAACCAGGTCATAGAGAGCAATAATTTTAATGAAGGAACGACTATTGCCGCCATAGCCGATATCGATAAAATGATTTTTGAAGGAAAGGTCGATGAAAGTGAAGTAGGAAAAATAAAGGAAAACCTCCCCCTTGAAATTACCGTGGGCGCATTGGAAGGGAAGACCTTTGACGCAGTTCTTGATTATATCGCCCCTAAGGGGAAGGAAGAGAACGGCGCCATTCAATTTGAGATCAAGGGTACCTTGAAGAAACAAGATTCTGTTTTTATTCGGGCGGGACTCAGTGCCAATGCATCGGTTATTCTGGGAAGGGCCGATAGTGTGCTTGCCATTAAGGAAGCCTTGGTGCGGTTCGATGATAAGACCAAAGCTCCTTTTGTGGAGATTGCCAACGGAGACCAGAACTTTGAGCGACGTGATATTGAACTGGGTATTAGTGATGGTATCTTCGTAGAGGTGAAATCGGGCATTGCGGAGTCGGACGAGATTAAGGTGTGGAATGCCATCGAAAAAGAAGAAGAGAAAGGCTAATATATTTTTTTAACAGAAAATTTGGAGTACTTCTTGTAACAATTGGGCAACTTAGTTGTCCTATTTCCATATTGTTTTTGAGAATTCCGAATACAATTAACAAAACCACCATGATAGAAATTAAAGACCTTCACAAATCCTATAAAATGGGAAGCAACTCCTTGCATGTTTTAAAAGGATTGAATTTTAGTATTGCTGAGGGTGAGCTTGTAGCTATAATGGGTTCTTCTGGTTCGGGAAAATCTACCCTTTTGAACATTTTGGGAATGTTGGACGAGGCCGATTCCGGTTCGTATACTTTAGATGGGGTTCCTATCAAGAACCTGAACGAGACCAAGGCGGCCAAGTATCGGAATAAATTCTTGGGTTTTATTTTCCAGTCTTTTAATTTGATCAACTACAAAAGTGCCATGGAAAACGTGGCCTTGCCGCTATATTACCAAAAAGTGCCCCGAAAAGAGCGCGAAGAAAAGGCGTTGAAGTATTTAGAGCAGGTAGGCTTAAAAGAATGGGCCACCCACTTGCCCAACGAACTTTCGGGTGGACAAAAACAACGTGTCGCCATTGCCCGTGCCATGGCTGCCGAGCCCAAGGTGCTCTTGGCCGATGAGCCTACGGGTGCTTTGGATAGTAAAACCTCTTATGAGGTAATGGACCTTATTCAAAATATAAATGACGAGGGAAATACGATCCTCGTTGTAACACACGAGGAAGACATTGCCCATATGTGCAAACGTATCGTACATTTAAAGGACGGCGTAATTGTTGAAGACAAAAAAGTAGAACAGGTTAGGGCCGCTCAATATGTTAAGTAGGGACAACTGGAAAGAAATTTTCGAGACAATTCAGAAAAACAAACTCCGTACGTTTTTGTCGGGGTTTACCGTGGCTCTCGGTATTCTCATCTTTGTGGTGCTCTTTGGTTTCGGAAACGGACTCATCAATACTTTTGACGATTTTTTCGGGGATGATGCTACCAATGTTCTCTTTGTATTTCCTGGAAGGACGACCATGCCTTACAAAGGGTATAAGTCCAATCGGACTATTGAATTCGACAATAGTGACCTAGAGGATATAGAGAAAAACTTTCCCTTGTTCGTAGAGTACATTAGCCCAAGAATAACCCGTCAAGATACCGTTAGCTATATGAATGAATCAAATAGCTATAGAACGCAAGCGGTGGGACCGGCACACCAGTTTAGTGAGATGACCATCATGATGAAGGGCCGTTACCTGAACGAACTCGATATAAAGAATAAGACCAAGTATGCGGTAATCGGCCGTTTGGTAGAACAAGATCTTTTTGGGTCCAAAAATTCCATAGGCAAGTATATCGATGTGGGAGGAAGCTCTTTTAAGGTGATTGGGGTCTTTCAAGATGATGGCGGTGATAATGAGGAACGCATTGTCTATATACCGTATACCACACGCCAATTGATCGAAAAGAATACCGACAAGATCAACCAGATCGTCGTAGGGTTTAAACCTGAAATCGGCTATGCCGGTGCCATGGCCCTAGATAAGAGCCTTGATAAGTTTCTACGTTCCAAAAAATTCATCAATCCAAAAGACCAGAACGGTATCTTTATCAGAAATATAGCCGATCAGTTGAAGCAAAACCAACAGTTTGCACGGGTGTTGCAGATTATAGTGGGTTTTGTGGCCTTCGGAACCATTATCGCCGGGATTATCGGCATCAGTAATATTATGGTTTTTGTGGTCAAGGAGCGTACGAAGGAATTGGGTATACGAAAAGCCCTCGGCGCTACACCCAAGGCCGTAATCGGAACTATTTTGTTGGAATCGGTGTTTATTACTACGGTTTCGGGTTTTGTAGGCATGCTCATAGGAATTGCCATTTTAAGTTCCTTGGGGGAGAAACTAAAGGACTTTTTTATTACCAATCCCTATATAGACACGAGCATTGCCATTTCGGCTACCATTGTTCTTATTATTTTCGGAGCTATTGCCGGTTATGTGCCGGCTCGGCGTGCCGCCCGGATCAAACCCATTGTAGCCCTAAGAGACGAATAATATGCGATTTATATTCGATAGAAATACTTGGCAAGAAATTTTCGGTTCCATCAGTAAGAACAAGATGCGGACCGTTATTACCGTGGTAGGGGTTCTCTGGGGAATCTTTATTTATATCGCCCTTTCCGGTGCTGCCAAGGGCATGGATAATGGTTTTGAGAGTATGTTCGAGACCATTGCAAGAAACAGTATGTTCGTTTGGGCACAAAGCACGAGTATGCCGAACGAAGGCTACAAGACGGGCAGACAGATGCAGTTGAAAATTGATGATGCGGTAATGATCGAGAACCGTATTCCCGAAGTGCAATATATCG
Source organism: Zobellia uliginosa (assembly GCF_900156625.1). Taxonomy (GTDB): domain Bacteria; phylum Bacteroidota; class Bacteroidia; order Flavobacteriales; family Flavobacteriaceae; genus Zobellia; species Zobellia uliginosa. Next base: position 235,755 of record NZ_FTOB01000004.1, read on the forward strand.
CCCCACGTAATGTGCGGGGTTTTTTTGGGGCCCCTCCTGCAAATATTGGTCGTAAAAACAAAACGGGAAGCTATTCCCTGTTCGGAGACTATCCTGCCTTTACGAAAATAGCACCCAAGAAAATTTACGACGGTGGTCGGTTTATCAATGACGAAGACATTGAGCAGGCGCGAAAAGTGGCCGTAATCGGCGAGCGTACACAAAAGGAACTTTTTGACGCGGACGAAAACCCGATTGGGGGCTACTTTAAAATCGACAATGTCTATTTTCAGGTAATCGGGGTCCATAAGTACGAAGCTAGTGGCGGCTTTGGGGGTGACGGAGATATTTTTATTCCCTTTACTACCTTCAAAAAATTATACAATACAGGTGATAACGTTGGGTGGTTTTCCATTGCGGCCTATGATGATGCCGATGTGGTAAAGGTCGAGGAGAACATTAAAAACCTATTAAAGAATATTCATCATGTACACCCCGATGATGATCGGGCCTTCGGTTCGTTCAACCTAGGGGAGCAGTTCAATAAAATCGTAGGCTTTGCCGATGGCATAACCTTTCTATCATTGATCGTTGGTATTGCCACTATTTTGGCGGGGGTTATCGGCATTGGTAATATTCTACTGATCTCGGTAAAGGAAAGGACAAAGGAACTAGGTGTACGAAGGGCCTTGGGGGCTACACCTGCCGAGGTGCGTAACCAGATTATTCTTGAATCGGTCTTTTTGACCGTAATTGCCGGTATCATGGGGATCATTCTAGGGGCACTGGCTTTGGCGGGAATCAATAGTATGACACAGGATATCGATTTTCCATATACCAACCCTACCGTGCCCATACCCTACGTCATAGGAGCCTTGGTCATTATGGTGGTGTTGGGAACTTTAATCGGGCTCATACCGGCCCAAAGGGCGGTGAGTATCAAACCGATTGATGCCCTACGGGAAGAATGATGGACAATTGTGTAACAAAACGAATAAGAACAAAACCAATAGATAACAAATACTCCTAAGAAATGAACAAGATCGTAAAATATATCTTAATTGGTATTTTGGTACTAGGCGCTTTATGGGCCGCGGCCTTTTTTATAAAATCGAATAGCAAGGATGCGGTTACCTACGAGACCCAAACGCCTTTTATATCGAACATTGAAAAGAAAACGGTGGCTACGGGCAAGGTAGTGCCCGAAGATGAGGTAGAGATCAAACCACAAATTTCCGGTATCATCCAGAAGATATTTTTGGAGGAAGGCCAAAAGGTGAAGTCAGGAGATTTGATCGCGACCATTAAGGTCGTACCAAACGAGCAGGCTCTCAACCAATCTAGGGGCAGGGTCAGAAATGCCGAGCTGGCCCTTAACAATGTGACGATCGAGTACAATAGAAACAAGGCCTTGTTCGATAAGGGAGTGATATCGAGTCAAGATTTTAACAGCTTGCAACTTCAGTACGACCAGGCCCAACAAGAACTTCAAAATGCAAGGGCCGATTATCAGATTATCCGACAGGGCTCTGCCGGGGGCTCTACCAGCGCGAATACCAATATACGCGCCACGGTAGAGGGCACTATTTTGGAAATACCGGTAGAAGAAGGCGATCAGGTCATTGAAAGTAACAACTTTAACGATGGTACTACCATTGCCACCATTGCCGATTTGAGCAAGATGATATTTGAAGGAAAGGTCGATGAGGGTGAAGTGGCCAAGTTAGAGGTCGGTACCCCCTTAAAAATCAGTCTTGGGGCCGTCGAAGGGACTGAGCTTGATGCAAAACTTCGTTTTATAGCACCGAAGGGAATCGAGGAAACAGGTGCGGTACAGTTTAAGATCGAAGGTGATGTAGAGGTTAAGGAAGGCGTGTTTATCAGGGCGGGGTACAGTGCCAATGCTTCATTGGTCCTAGAGAAAAAAGATGACGTTTTAGTCATTCCCGAGGCCTTGTTGCAGTTTGATAAAAAGACCGATAAACCCTATGTTGAGATAGAAACGGGCGACCAGAAGTTTGAAAGAAGGGATATAGAGATAGGAATTTCAGATGGGGTAAACGTTGAGATCGTTTCCGGCTTGTCGGAATCTGACAAGGTAAAGGTGTGGAACAAAACCGAACCTATCAAGAAAGGGGAAGACGAAGAAGGGGAAGAGGAAAAAAGTGAAGAGTAACAATCATCAATCATAATCAAAAAATCAAAACATGAATCTTAAATTAACAATCGTACTGTTTTTGTGCTCGATCGGTGCTATTTCCGCCCAGCATAAAAAATGGACGTTAGAGGAATGCGTGGCGTATGCCGTTGAGCATAACCTTACCGTAGAACAGTACGAGCTCGATTTGAAAAACGCACAAATAGATAAGTCGGATGCGCTTGGGGCCCTATTGCCCGATTTAAACGGATCTTCAAGTATGACAGGTAGTACGGGACTATCGTTCGATCCTACCACCAATGAACCGGTAACTTCAACAATTCTGTCCGCCAACGGAGGCCTGACCTCTTCTTTGACACTTTTTGACGGATTGCGCAATTTCCATAGGCTCAATCGTGCCAAGCTGAATGCCTTGTCCAATCAATATCGTTTAGACGATTTAAAGGATGACATTCGTTTAAACGTGGCCAATGCCTATTTACAGATATTGTCGAACAAAGAGTCGCTTAAAGTCTTCGAGGCCCAATTTGCCGTAACCGAACAGGACCTAAAGCGCACTAAGGAATTGGTAGAAGCGGGCGTGCTTCCCAAGGGAGATCTGTTAGAGGTCGAAGCTACCGCAGCCAACCTCGAACAGCAGATTGTCAATACGCAGAACCAAGTGTTGATTTCCCGTATCAACTTGGCGCAACTGCTTCAAATAACCGATTACGAGAACTTTGATGTGTTGGATGCCGATTTTGAAGTGCCTCCTTCCGAAGTTCTTACAAAATCGCCCAAAGAGATTTTTGCCGAGGCCGTGACCTTTAGAAACGATATTAAGTTTTCGAAGTCGAATATCGATTTGGCGGAGAAGGATCTCGATATCGCCAAAGGAGCTATTTATCCTACCCTGGGAGCTTTTTTTAACTATAATACCCGGTATTCGGATCAGGGCGGATTTAATACTACGGGCGCCTTTGTTCCGGCTGAAAGCTTTGTCAACCAATTGTGGATCAATGATGGTATTTCTTATGGCTTGCGGTTGGATATTCCCATATTCAATGGCTTTGGGGTGAGAAACAACATCAAGCGCTCGCAGATCAATGTCGAGAAAGCCAAGCTGCAGCTTGAGCAAGAAAAGTTGGATCTTGAGACCAATATCAACCAGGCTTATGTAGATGTGAAAAGTTTTTCGAAGGCTTATGAAGCTGCCCAAAAAACTTTAGAGGCCAGAAGATTGGCGTATGAGTATTCAAAGGAACGCTACGAGGTTGGTCTTATGAATGCCTTCGATTTTAGCCAGGCCCAATCAAGGGTAGACAATGCCGAAGCGGAATTGATCCGTACCAAATACGATTATATTTTTAGACTTAAGGTACTGGAGTTCTATTTCGGACTGCCCCTAGAGCTTAAATAGGGATTTGTACTTAGAAATTGAAAATCTGTTCGGCCTCGTGTCGAACAGGTTTTTTTATGTGCTAATTTCAAGCGTCTCACCTATCTTTGTACCCTTATGAGCATAATCTTAAACTTAGAGACCGCCACTACCAATTGTTCGGTCAGTGTGGCCAAAGACGGACGTATATTGGCCATCAAAGAGCATGATACGCCCAATTATTCACATTCAGAACAATTACACGTCTTTGTACAAGATGTTTTAAGGGAGGTCAATATAGATGTGTCGGAGCTTGATGCCATCGCCGTGAGTAAAGGCCCAGGGTCTTATACGGGCCTGCGTATCGGGGTTTCGGCGGCCAAGGGGCTGTGTTTTGCCTTAGAGGTACCCTTGATCTCGATCGCTACCCTGACCAGTATGGCTGCACAGGTAACTTCAAACGATATCGATTATATCATTCCTGTGCTCGACGCCCGGCGTATGGAAGTTTATTCGGCCGTTTTCGATAAGGATAAAAATCAAGTGAGACCGACCGAAGCCGAGATTATAGGTGAGAATTCATTTTCGGGTTTTTTACAAAAAGGAAAGGTGGTTTTGATAGGCAGCGGAGCGGAAAAGTGTAAAACGCTATTATCTCACCCTAAGCTTACATTCGATACCACCATAGTGCCGTCGGCAAACGAAATGGCCCAATTATCATATAAAAAGTTCAAAGCAAGCGATTTTGAAGATGTCGCTTACTTTGAACCGTATTACCTAAAGGATTTTATTTTGCAACAGAAAAAGAAATAGGGGGTTAAGCCTCTATCGCTTGTCCCTTGACGTGCACGTCGCGCTGTGGAAAAGGTATTTCTATTCCCGCTTCGTCAAATCGTCTTTTGATTTCTTCGATAATAAAGAAATGTGCAGCCCAAAACACCGGGTTCTCGGCCCAATATCGCAAGGTCAGGTCTACCGAACTGTCTCCCAATCCATCTACATATACTTCGGGCATTGGGTCTTTTAGAACGTTCTCGTTTTTTGCGCAGATGTCGAGCATGATTTCTTTGGCGGTCTTGATATTTGAGTTGTAGCCTATCCCTACTTTAATGTTGTCCCTTCGTGTAGGCATGGCGCTATAGTTGATGACATTGTTGTTCGATAGTTCGCCATTGGGTATAATGGCCAATTGGTTGCCGAAGGTGGTCAATTTGGTGTAGAAGATGGTAATTTCCTTTACCGTACCGTCTATGCCTTGAGCGGAAATAAAATCCCCAATTTTAAAAGGCTTAAAGAGCAAAATGAGTACGCCCCCTGCAAAGTTGGAAAGCGACCCTTGAAGGGCAAGTCCAATAGCAAGACCGGCCGCACCGATAATGGCAATCAATGACGATGATTTAACACCAAGCTGGGTTACTACCAGAACAAAGAGCAGTACCTTAAGGGCGATGTTTATAAAACTCTGTAAAAAGCTTTCCAAAGCCAGGTCGTAATCTTTCTTCTCGAAAAACTTACGGACCATTTTATTTATAAAACGAATGATCCATAGGCCGAAGACCAAAATAATGGTGGCCATGATCACATCGGGTAGTACTTTCCAAGCCCATTCTATGGCCTTGTCTATATGTTCTTGATAGTTCGCGAATTCTTCCATTTATATGCTTTTTATGAGGGCGCAACTTACTAAATACAGGGGTTTCGGTCAAATGCAAACCATTAAACTATTGTTAATGGAGGGCTTGTAAATCGAATGCGGCAATACTTTGTTCATATGTGCCCAAAATTAGAGGGGCGGCACTTTTTATGATCGGGGTTTGTGCTTGGAATCAAAAAAAAAGACGCTGCATGAAGTGCAGCGCCTTTTTAAAAGAAATGTTTCGTGCTTAATTGACCTCGAAAGTGATCTTGACGTTTACACGATAATTGTCCAGTTTACCATCTTTTACCGTAGCACTTTGCTCGTTGATGTAAACCGACTTGATGTTCTTTACTGATTTAGAGGCCTGATCAACGGCTTGCTTTGCCGCGTCTTCCCAACCTTTGTCAGAGTTCGCCAATACTTCTATAACTTTTAAAACTGCCATAATACATTATATTTTATAGTTCGCTTTAAATTACGAAAATATCGGACAGGTTTGTTGATTCTAAACCTATAAAAATTAGTTCATTAGCCGTTTAGGGCGACCACTTCGTTCACTTTGTCCCCCATCATATTTTTAAGCATGGTCTCGATACCGTTTTTGAGGGTAAAGGTTGAAGAAGGACAACCGCTACATGCTCCTTGTAAAATTACGTTTACGGTTTTGCTTTCCTCTTCGTACGATTGAAAGAGAATATTACCGCCGTCACTGGCTACCGCCGGTTTTACGTACTCTTCTAGAATATCTACGATCTGCTGGGAGGTATCGTCTAGTTCCGGTGTTGCTTGGGTAGGAGCCGAAGTAGTATCGGTTGCTTCCTTTGTTGCCGCTATGGCATCCTCGGAAACGGCTTCGTTGCCATTGGCCAGGTATTCCCGTATGTGTTCGCGCAATTGCATGGTTACGTCTTCCCATTCCGCAACATCGTACTTACTTACCGATACGTAGTTCAGGTCAAAGAAAACCTCTTTTACGAACGGAAAGGTAAATAGTTGCTTGGCCAATTCTGAATTTTTGGCCTCATCTATGTTTTTGAATTCAAAGGCGGTGGGAACAATTGGTTTGTTGGCCACGAATTTCATTACCGATGGATTGGGGGTAACTTCGGCATATACCGTAATGGCCACTTTTTTGACAGTTTCCTCGACTTCGTTTACAATGGGTTCCCCTGCATTTAGATAATCTACCAGCTGTTGGGCCACTTCGTCTTTTACGTCGTCCCAAGTAACGATGTCGTAGCGTTCAAGCCCGATAAAGTTGCCGGAGATATATACCGTTTTGATAAACGGAAGGTAAAAGAGTTGTTGGGCCAAAGGTGAATTTTTCGCCTCATCTATGTTTTTGAATTCGTAATTCTTGTTCTTGGTCAAAAAATGATTTGTCTCGAATTTAAGAATTGCGGGGTTGTTGGTCTTAACAACCGTAATCGTATACTCCTTCATGGTGTCAAAATTTTTGTAAAAATACAACCTATTTTTGAACGGTGTGTATTGAAACGGGGATATAATAATGTTGCGTTTCGTCCGTTATATGTTATATTTAGTCGATAAAATAATCATCCTCTATATTAAACCGATGAAACACCGTTTCCTGCTCTTGCTGGCGTCCCTCGTTTTTGCAATCCCATCGAACGCTCAAGAGGGCATACCCGTATACTTTGATTACCTCTCCGACAACTATTACCTTGTTTATCCGTCTATGGCGGGTATCAGTGATGGGGGGAAGATTAGGGCCACCGCAAGAATGCAGTGGTTCAGTGTTGAAGACGCTCCCAATCTGCAGACCATCAATGCCAATTTTAGAATTGGTGAAAGTAACAGCGGGGTAGGGGCTATCTTTTTTAATGATGCCAATGGGTATCATTCGCAAACCGGTTTTAAGGCTACATATGCCCATCATTTAAAACTGGGTGGTGACGGTCGTAATTTGAACCAGCTTTCATTTGGCCTGAGTCCGACCTATTTGCAAAGTAGTCTCGATGAATCTGAATTTGTTTCGGTTGGGCCCGATGATGCCATTGCCGGTATAAAACTGAGCGAGGGCTATTTTAATATTGATCTGGGCTTTTCATACAACTTAATGGAATTTTATGCCCATGTGGCAGTGACCAATCTGTTGGGGAGCAAGCGTAACCTTTATCGTTATGGAAAGGCAAATGATAATATACCTGTTATCGATAACTTACGCCGGTATTTGTTTTCGGTAGGATATGTTTTCGGGAAGCAGGAGTGGCAATTCGAGCCTTCGGTATTGTTTCAGTTAAGTGAATTCACTGAAGAGAAAACCATAGATTTAAATGCCAAGGTCTACAAGGATGTCGATTTTGGACGTATTTGGGGCGGACTCTCATACCGTAGAAGTTTTGATAGTGCCCAGTTTGCTACTTCCGATAGTTTTGGAGAACAGCGCTTGCAGTTGTTTACACCGATTGTAGGGGCCAACATCGGCAACTTTATGGTGTCGTACAATTACTCGTACCAAACGGGGGATATCCGTTTTGATAGCGGAGGATTTCACCAGATAACATTGGGCTACGATTTTGGTCAAAAGGAACGCAAGTATGATTGTTATTGCCCTGCGGCACAGTAGAGCGGTATAATCCAAGTAGAAAATATAAAAAAAGCATCCCGAAACTTCGGGATGCTTTTTGTTTGGGTATAGGAACTGATTATTCTTCCCACTTATAGTCTTTCTTGGCAGCTTGCTTTTTGATGGCTTCCAACATGGCATTTTCAAGTTCTCCTTTTTCGCCTTCTTGCTGTTGTGCGGCAATGAACTTCTCGCGTTTGGCGTTCAACTCTTGGATCTCGGCTTGAATCTTGGCGCGATCTGATTTTTTTTCTTCGATATAAGCCTTTATTTCGGTTTCTGATTTGCCCTTTAATTCTTTGGGGAGTTCTTCCTTTTTGATTTCGGAAATATTAAAGCTCTCGTCTTTGGAGGCATCTACCAGGTCCCATTGTTTGTTGTTGTACAATCGAGAGCTTTTGCTGACGGCGCGTTTGACCGCAACGGCTTCCTCAAGTTCGTAGGCATTGTCGTCTTGTACGCGTTGTTTCTCCATTTTGGCACTTCCCAGGGCTCCGTACGAAATGTAGGTCTGGTTCAGTTTTGAATTCAGTTTAATGATAACATCATCGTAAGGCGTGTCGATATGGACTACCTTTCTGTTGTGGTCTATGGCTATGTATTCCCCTCCCGTTAAGGTAGCGCCGCTCTTCCATTCGGTATTGATGCCTTGTTCGTAGTTGCCGCAAAAGATGGTGTTGACCACTATGTCTTTTTCCTTGGCGTTGGTCACCGCATCTTTGTAATTGAGCTTGCCTTGGTTAAAGGGTTCGTTGCCGGCAATGAAAATCATTTTCAGGTTATCGGGATTATTGCCCCAGTCTAGTTGCTTTAATGAGGTGTGTATGACTTCCCCGCAGAATTCCTCGCCTCCGTTGGTCGTCAATGAAAACAGTTTTTCCGAAATTTCATCAAGGTCGCCACTAAAGTTCAATACTTGTTGAATGTATCCTTCATTGGAAGATAGGTTGTCGTTTCCATATTGGTAGAGCGCAATTTGTAATTCTGGCCGTTGCTCGTTGCCGCATTTGGCGTGGGTGAACTTGTTTACAATGTCCCAAAGCTGTGATTTAGCCTGATTGATAAGTCCGTCCATGCTATTACTGGTATCCAATAATAGGGCAATTTTGACCGTGTTGTTTTTGGGCTTGTCCTTCCCTGGGGTATTAAGGGCTTGGGCCATTACCGGTGCCGCTGTCGTTTTTTTGGCCTTTGGTTCGCAGCCGTACATGGCTGTAAGGGCGAATGACATAAAGGCTAATCCGAGAATCTGTTTTGTGTGTTTCATAATTATTTTTTTAAGGCCCTGTTTAGAGGGGGTATTTATTCGTGTTATTCGTTGTTGATGGGGTAAAAGTAGAAGCAACTTATTTCGTATAAAACCGGCTTTGAGCGAAATGGCGGTTTCAAAGAGGGAACGCTTCTTTTGAATGCGTAAAGCCTTTACGAAAGGTGATTTTTTGGGAAATTAGGGAAGAGGTAGGTTTTTTAGTGACGCATAATTCGATTAAGTTTACGTTGTACAAATAATCAAATGGGTTCAATTCGCCACATATTGCTTTTTCTTTTTATAGGATGCTCCACTATAAGTGTATGGGGGCAGAAGGAGCTGCGGCGTGGTAAAATGGCCAAGCCCCAAAGCAATCTGCACCAAGTCTATCTCGATTCGGCCAATGTCTATAAGCGAAGCGATATAGAAAGGAGTATTGATTATATCACCAATTCCATTGCCGTTCTGGGCAAGCGGGCCGATAAGAAATCGCTTTCCGAGTCTTTGGTCGCCCTAGGGGAGGTTTACCAATACCACAACCAATACGATTTGGCCATTACGAATTACAAAGATGCCTTAGAAGCCTATAGATCTACACGAACGACCCTACTTTTAGCGGAAGCATATATTCAGAACAAGCAGTTTTCGGAAGCGGAAACGACACTCCTGCCTCTGTTGAAAATTGAAGGACTGGTGCCCTATCAAAAAGTACGTTTGAACGAAAGCCTAGGTGATGCCTATCGCGGTTTGGGTCAAGTGGAGAAGGCCCTTGCTTTTTTTGAAGAAGGACTCATAGTGGCCAAAAAGAACCAGATAACACCCAAATTGGCCGACCTGAATTCAAAGATCGCCGATACCTATGCGCAAGATGATAAATTGGTAGAGGCCGGTGCATATTACAATAGCTCGCTGCAACTTACCGAAAGCTTGGAGCCCAAGCGCGCCGTTCAGGAAAAGGAAAAAGTAGCCGATTTTTACAATCAAAAGAACCTATATGGTGCCGAAATTGAATTGCGGAAAAAAAGTCTTAGCGAACTAAAAACGCTTCCCAAGGGGAAAACGGCCAAACGCGAAGCAAGGGACGAGTTGGATTCTATCACCCCGCAACGCATTAATTATAAAATCGCCAATGCCTACATCGCCCAAGATAAATATGATGAGGCCATTCCCTACTTAAAGGAAAGTATTGAAACCGCCGATTCTGAAAACGACCTTGTGGTTCAAAAAGACGCCACAAGAAAATTGTCGGAGGTTTTTGAATATAAGGGGGACTATCCCAAGGCCTTTGAGACCTATCGGAGCTATGTGTCCTTGGTAGATACCCTATATGTGCGAAAAGAACAGGAGATTGCCCAGGCGGCGCGTTTCAATAGGGAAATCTCAATGCGGCAAAACCGTATTTCGGGACTGGAGCAAGAACGCGAACTTTCTCAAAGTAAGTACGACCTGGCCTTGACCGAACAGCAATTGATTCAGGAAAGCAACAAGCGCCAAAGGTGGATCATCTATTCCCTTATTTTCGGAATGATCCTCTTGGGGCTGGCCGCCTTTTTCTTCTATAGGAGCAATCAGCAGCAGAAACTGGCAAATAACCTATTGGCCTTAAAGTCTTTGCGGTCGCAGATGAATCCCCACTTTATCTTTAACGCGCTCAATTCGGTCAACAATTATATCGCCAAGAGCGATGAACGTAGTGCCAACCGCTTTCTGAGCGAATTTTCTACTTTGATGCGTTCGGTGCTTGAGAATTCAGAAGAGGACTTTATCCCGCTGGCCAAGGAATTGGAACAGTTGGAGCTGTATGTGAAATTAGAGCATTCCCGATTTCCCGATAAGTTCGATTATCAATTGAATGTAGATAAGAAGATCGATGTGTCGGCATTTGAAATTCCGCCCATGCTCTTGCAGCCCTATATTGAAAATGCCATTTGGCATGGACTCCGTTATAAGGAAGATAAGGGCCTCTTGAAAATCGATGTGCGACCAAAGGGTTCGACATCCGTAGAGATCGTGATAACCGATGATGGTATCGGTAGAAAGAAATCCGGACAATTGAAGACGCAGAACCAGAAAAAACAAAAATCGAAAGGGATGGGCAATATCAAAAAACGAATTGCCATTCTTAACGATATGTACAAAAACAAGGTAGATGTCACTATTTCCGACCTCACGACCGATGGTTCGGGCACGAAAGTGATATTTGTGCTTCGTAAAGATTAATCGGGGCCTTCCTAAAAAAAAATAGCTACTATGACTCTAAATGCCATACTTGTTGAAGACGAAGCCAATAGCCGGGAGATATTGCGTAACTATCTCGGAAAATATTGTACAAACGTTAAGCTCTTGGGAGAGGCGGCGTCCATCCAAGAAGGACTTGACCTTATTTCCAAAAACGATCTTGACCTTGTTTTTTTAGATGTGGAAATGCCTTTTGGAAATGCCTTTGACCTTCTTGATGAATTGCCCGACCGTTCCTTTGAAACCGTTTTTGTAACGGCCTATAACCAATATGCCATGGATGCCCTGAACAGCCATGCGGCCTATTACCTTATGAAACCCATAAATATCGACGAGCTCGTAAAGGCAGTGGAGTATGTTCAGGAAATCAAACAAAAGGAGAACGAACTCGAAGATAAGGTCTTACAGCCTAAGTTGAAATCGGTACAAGGAAAGATAACCCTACCACAGCAAGATGGGTTTCAGGTATTGAACGTGGCCGATATTCTTTATTGCAAGGCCGATGATAATTATACCGAGATCTATTTAGAGAACAAAAAGATTTTAGTGAGCAAGACTTTAAAGTATTTTGAAGAGGCCTTGGCCGATTTTTCGTTTGCCCGTATTCACAAATCGTATTTGGTAAACGTAGAAGAGGTGGTCAAGTACAGAAAGGGAAAAGGCGGCAGTGTAGTGGTTTCGAACGGAAAGGAACTATTGGTCTCGGCTTCGAAAAAGAAAGAGCTTTTGGCGTATTTTTAAAGAAGGTAGAAGAATAAAACACGAAGATGATAAAAACGATTAACGGAAAGACCCCAGAATTCGGAGACGATTGTTTCATTGCCGAAAATGCGACCATTGTGGGAGAGGTAAGTGTGGGCGACCAGTGCAGTATTTGGTTCAATGCCGTACTTCGGGGCGATGTGCACTATATAAAAATGGGCAACAAGGTCAATGTGCAAGACGGGGCCATAGTGCACTGTACCTATCAAAAATCGCCCACCACTATCGGTAATAATGTTTCCATAGGGCATAACGCCATTGTTCATGGGTGTACCTTAAAGGATAATGTGCTGGTAGGAATGGGAAGCATCATTATGGATGATTGTGTGGTAGAGAGCAATAGCATTATAGCTGCGGGAGCGGTGTTGACCAAAGGCACCCATGTGCCGGCCGGAAGCGTCTTTGCCGGTACACCGGCAAAAAAGATAAAAGATATAAGTCCGGAACTCAGTTCGGGCGAGATCGATCGTATTGCAAACAATTACGTCACCTACTCGGCTTGGTTCAAAGAATAGGACGCTTTAAGGCCGAGGTTGGCACTTGAACTTTATTTGCTATTTTTGCACCCACTAAAAAATAAAAATAATGAATGCATATATATTTCCCGGACAAGGAGCGCAATTTGTAGGTATGGGGTTAGACCTCTACGAGAACTATCCCTTGGCCCAAGAACTCTTTGAACAGGCCAATGATATCCTTGGTTTTCCTATAACGGATATAATGTTCGAAGGTACGCCTGAAGACTTGAAGCGGACCAAGGTTACGCAACCGGCTATTTTTTTACATTCGGTTATTTTAAGTAAGGTAATGGGAGACAGTTTTAAGCCGGATATGGTGGCCGGTCACTCTTTAGGGGAATTTTCCGCTTTGGTGGCCAATGGAACCTTAAGTTTTGAAGATGGTTTAAAATTGGTATCGCAACGTGCCTTGGCCATGCAAAAGGCCTGTGAGCTTCAACCCAGTACTATGGCGGCGGTTTTAGGTTTGGAGGATGCCCTTGTAGAGAAAATATGTGAGGAGACACCAGGTATTGTTGTTGCCGCGAACTATAACTGCCCCGGACAATTGGTGATTTCGGGTGAGGTGGAAGCTATTGAAAAAGCGTGCGCGAAAATGAAGGAAGCGGGAGCTAGAAGGGCTTTGGTACTACCCGTAGGTGGCGCCTTTCACTCTCCCTTGATGGAGCCTGCCCGGGAAGAACTGGCAGCGGCCATAGAGAATACGACTTTTGCTAGTCCGAAATGCCCGGTTTATCAGAATGTAACTACCGTTGCTGTGAGCGATTCCGCGGAAATTCAGAAGAACTTGATTTCACAATTGACCGCTCCCGTAAAATGGACGCAAAGTGTGGAGCAAATGGTGAAGGACGGAGCTTCCCTGTTTATCGAGGTCGGCCCTGGTAAAGTGCTTCAAGGACTGGTAAGAAAAATTGTTCCGGGAACAGAAAGTCGATCGGCAGATATCCCGAGTTGATCTTTATTCCGTATATTATGTAGTTTGTCCGTAAAACCTTGATTTAACCCTTAATTTAAGGTTGAGGACGATTTTTTTAGTAATATTGACGCCCATTTAGCCACGACCTACTTTATTTGCTGTGTATTGAATTTGTATTCAAAGGACAGTTATGAAATTGAAAAAGAAAATACTTTGTTCTGTCAATGACCTGAGAACCATTGGCAACGCATTTTTATTGTTGGTTCTACTTTGTTCCGGCCAATCGCTGATGGCCCAGACCATTTCCATTACTTCGTCGGATAACCTAGCGGCCGAGACCGATGGGATTCCTAACGGGGCAAGTTTTACGATATCAAGGAGCCCTAATATCTTTGGGGTTGTCAATGAGGTGAAATACAGTGTGATAGGTAGTACGGCCACTGCGGGCGTTGATTATCAGGTCCTATCTGGTAATGTAACTTTAAACTTCTTAAATGCCTCGGAAACCGTTGATGTCAATATCGCTCAAGACGACTTGGTCGAAGGGACGGAAACTTTGGTGGTTACCCTAACTGATGGTGATGGAGGTACCATTGATCCGAACAACAATTTCGTTACCATCAACATTGGCGATGACGACCAAGGGACCTTTACCTTGGAAAGACTGGATGCGAATGCCGCCGAAGTAGAGGCGCCAGGTGCGGCCAATTGGGGGCAATATGTAGTGAAATTGGATAAGGCCAACGGAACGGGAGCGCCCATTACGGTGCCCTATTCTTTTATTGCTGCAAGTACCGCCACCCGAAATGTCGATTATGCGGTTCGAACGGTGACCAATCTTACCCAAGGCCAACTTTCTTTTCCGGCCGGGGTAAACCAGGTCAACCTGTTTATCGATGTAATTGACGATACGGATCCCGAACCCAGCGAAACCGCAATCCTTCGATTGGGTAACCCTAGTAATGCTACCCTGTTTTCAGTCAACCAGCCGGGTAATGCGGGAAGAACGGTTACTATTCTTGATAATGACTGTGTGGCCGGGGATACCCCGCCTACCATCAATGGAGCGAGGCCGACGACTTTTTGTAATCCGCCCAGTACAAGTGTCAATTTAAATACTTTTGTCGTAGGTGGTGCCGCAAGTGCCCCTGCGGGTAGTTCACTGAGGTGGAGTACAACGGCCAACCCAACGGCGGTCGGTAATTTGTTGGCCAACGCCGCGGTTACCGCGTCGGGTACCTATTACGCCGTATATTGGGCGAACGACAATTCATGTTATACCGCCAGTAGTGATCCGGTTAGTATAACTATTAGCACTCCGCCATCTCCGGGTACTACTACCGCGACTACGCTGTGTAATAACACCGATGGTGATTTTGGGGATACCGCCGTAAACCTTGGTACTTTGATTACGGGAGAAGCCCCCGGTACTTGGAGCTATTCTTCAGGACCTGAGACGGTTCAGCCGGTAGGGGGCAATGACCGTGTCGAGTTTAGTGGTAAAACGGCCGGTACTTATGTGTATACCTATACTACGACGGGAGCCATAGCTCCTTGTGAAAACGAGTCTACACAGGTAACTATTACCGTTGAAGATTGTAATAAATGTGCGGCCAAGGTAGCTCCCGCTGTAAATGCGAGCATTCCTACTGATTTTTGTGATGAGATTACCACTTCCTTAACAGACTATATCCAAGGCAACGCCCCAGCAGGTACCGTTTTACGATGGGCAACGAATGCAGGGAATCCAGTAGATACTCCTGTTCCGCCCAATAGGATAGCCAATCCCTTGCCTGGAACGTATTATGCGTTTTACTATGACACGGCACTGGAATGTGCTGGGCCGGTACGGGCCATATCCTTGGTGCAAAACCCAACACCGGAAATTACGGATACCGAAGGGGACAGTAGATGTGGGCCGGGCCGGGTCGTTCTCACCGCTACCGCAACGGAAGATGCTACCATTAATTGGTATGCAAGTGCCACGGGTGGTTCGCGCTTAGGCACGGGGGCAAGTTTTGCTATTAATAATTTGACGCGTACCGCTTCTTATTTTGTAGAGGCCGAAGCCAATGGTTGTATCTCTGAAAGAACCGAGGTGATAGCTACGGTTAATCCTGCCGTTACCGCAGGTAGCCCAGAGGACGCATCTTCTTGTAATGACGAAAGATATGGTAGTACTACTTTTGACTTAGACAATACGTTTTCGGTTATCGCCAGTGCGGGTACTTGGGCATGGTCCGACGGCCCTGTTAATGTGAGTCCAAATGCCGATAATGTAGTAGATTTTCAAGGAGTGCCTAGCGGTACTTATGTATTTACCTATACAACAACAGGGGCCCAGGCACCTTGTGAAAATGAAACGGCCCAAGTTTCTATCGCCGTCAGCAGTTGTGATACCGACGATGATGGTGATGGATTGTTAGGAGGAGTGGAAGCTAGCCTAGGAACCGATCCCGACAATCCCGATACCGATGGTGATGGCATAAACGATGGGGACGAAGTCGGTGATGATCCTACCAATCCCTTAGACGAAGATGGCGACGGTATAATCGATGCCTTGGATTCCAATGATTTGGATTCTGATTTGGACGGGGTTGTGGATCAATTGGATCCCGGAAACGATAATCCATGTATACCCGATAATTCCAACGGATTATGTGATACCGATGGTGATGGAATTACCGATGGACAAGAAGAAGCCGATGGAACCAATCCCTTAGACGCTTGTGATCCCGACATCAACAACGGAAACTGTGACCCGACACCCATTGATCTTGAAGTGGTGAAAACGGTTGATAAGGCCGAGGCCATTGCGGGCGATGAGGTTATTTTTACCATTACGGTAAACAATCTATCCAATAGAATTGCTCGGAACGTTACCATAGGGGAGATGTTGGAAGAAGGATTCGACTATAAAGGTCATAATACCTCCGAAGGTAGTTACCTCTTGACTACAGGTGAGTGGACCATTCCTGAGATATCCGAAGGGGGTACCGCCACTATGACCCTAACTGTAGAAGTACTTGATGGCGGACCTTATACCAACCGTGCCGAATTACTACAGTCCTTTCCAGTAGATGATAATCCTGATAACGATACTGCTGAGGTGACTTTGAATATTGATTTGCCCGAAGGCATCGATTTGGTATTGGAAAAATTTGCGAGGATAGTAAAGGAAGATGATACCTTGGGTATTCAACGACCTTACCGAAACTTGAGTAGGGTAAACCCATTGCTAGGCCAAGAAGTAATCTTTACCATAAGGGTGACGAACGAATCGAATGAAGATGCGGTTTCTCGAATAGTAGTTCGCGATACCGTTTCCTTTGATGAAAATAGTGGTTTGGTATATATCAGTAGTACTGCCGATAAAGGCGAGTATATACCTGAAACGGGAATTTGGAGTATACCGGAACTGATAAGGAACGAGGTTGCCGTTCTTGAAATTAGGGTGGCGCTTCCTATCGCCGGTACTTTTGAGAACACCGCGGAAATAACAAGGTCGTCTCCGGCCGAAAGTGAAGGAAATTACGATAACAACAGGGCTACGGCCACAGTAAATGTTTCGGAAAGAGCAACTGCGGAATTGGGCATAGTCTTCAATCAATTTTCGCCCAACAATGACGGAACCAACGATGTATTGAAGATCAATAGGGAGTTAGAATCGAGATTGGTAGACCTCGTCTACGATATCAAAATATTTAACAGGTATGGTAAAGTGGTTTTTGAAGGAGATCAAATGACTAGCGATGTTATTTGGGACGGAACATGGAAAGGGAAAGAAGCGCCCGACGGCACTTATTTCTATGTTTTAAATTTAACCTTAGAGGAAGAAGTAGAAGGTTTTGAGACCACAACCACTAAAAAAGGCTGGATCCAGCTTATAAGATAATACGGATAATGCAGAATAGAATACTAAAATCCTTTTACGGTTACATCTGCTTTACTATAGGTGTATTGTTTATATCGGCAAACAGCTTTGCTCAAAAAGAACCTCAGTATACGCAGTATATGTATAATATCGGAAGCTTCAACCCAGCTTATGTGGGGTCGGTGCAGAATCCGGAAATTGCCGCGACCTATCGGGCCCAATGGCTTGATATCGAAGGTTCGCCGCGTACCATTCGTTTGGGTACCAATATACCCTTTGCCAACGAAAAGAACGGACTCGGTTTTAATATTATAAGCGACCAGTTAGGGCCGTCTACCCAGACCTATGTTGAATTGGCCTATTCGTACCAATTTAATGTTTCTGACAATACGAAGCTTTCCTTTGGTATGGATGCCGGTGGCTCTTTTTTGAACGTTGACTTTTCAAAAGGTACCTTTGAAAATCCGGGCGAGCCTATTTTGGGCCGTGAGACCATTTCCAAGTTCTATCCGACCATTGGTGCAGGGTTCTTTTTATACGAAGACGATATCTGGTACCTAGGGGCGTCGATACCGAACTTTTTGACCGACGGAATCTACAACGATGAGGTGGCCACGATCATAGAAGACAAACTGCAGTTCAACTTTATTGGGGGCTACGTTTTCGATTTTTCGGAAACCCTTAAGTTTAAACCGGCTTTCTTGATCAACTACATCAGTGGGGCACCTGTGAACACAAACCTTAGTGCCAACTTTTTGTTCAACGATAGGTTTACCATGGGAGCCTCGTACCGATTGGGGAGCGCCGTGAGCGGACTCGTAGGTTTTCAGATAACCAACGGTAGTTTTATCGGATACTCGTATGACTACAATACCAATCCACTTGGGGAGTTCAGTAGCGGTTCGCATGAAGTGATTCTCAAGTTTTATTTGGGTAGGGGAGATGGCTCCGGCGGAAGCGGAAAGAGCTTGAAAGGAAAACCAAAACAAATCGATACGCCTAGATTTTTCTAATATTAGACTATGAAATTCAGAATCTTCATATTATTATTTAGCTTGTCCATAGGGTCTTCCTTTGGTCAGGAACTGACATCTAAGGGCGATAGATACTTCTATGGTTATGCCTACGAAGAGGCAATTAAGGAGTATAAGAAGCAAATGCAATCGGGTAAGTTCATTACCAACCATCAATTGTTGAACCTGGCCGATTCGTATTTTAAGACCGGTGAGTACAACAAGGCTTCAAAAATATACCTTGATATCCATAAGAACGATACCATTATGTCTGCCCATCGTTTTAATAAGATGTTGCAGAGTTTCGGTAAAATCTCGGAACAAGAAAGGATAAGGGCCTTTTTGAAATCAAAAAGCAATGAGCTTGCGAGTGAGTTGGTGGAAAACGCCGAGTTCAATTACCTCTTACGGGAAAAAAAGGAAACAGAGGCTGCGGGATTCTTTGTGTTTAACCTGAATACCAATAGTGTGTTTTCAGATTTCTCACCAGCCTTTTACAACGATAAACTGTTGTTCAGTAGTGGTAGAAAGAACAAATCGAAACGGGTTTACGGTCCTTCGGGCGAGTCCTACCTTGATATTTACGAAGCCGATATTGAAAAGGGGGGGAACCTCGATAATGTGAGCTTGTATAAAGGCATTCCCGATTCGCCGTTCCATAAATCTACACCCTTTTATTCCGAAGCGACAGGTGGTACGTATTACGTGCTTTCAAATGCCGACGGTAAGAACTTGACCTTCGATGAAAAGGGAAAGAACGCCTTGTCCATAGGTATGGCTTATGAGGGCGGTCTGTTCCGTTTTTTATTGCGCGATTTGAGTACTTCCTTCTACTATCCATTTTACGATGATAAAAACGAGCGTCTGTACTTTGCCGCTAATTTTGAGGATAGTTATGGGGGCACTGATCTGTATTATGTGGTGACCAACAACGGTCAAGTTATGTCGGAGCCTATCAATTTAGGGCCAAGGATCAATACGCCAGGTAACGAAATAGCACCCTTTGTGTTTGATAATAGCCTCTTTTTTTCTTCCGATATATTTTACGGTTATGGAGGTATGGATGTTTACCGTAGTAATATAGAACCCGGAGATGATTTCAGTATTCCTGTAAACTTAGGGCAAGGTATAAATTCAAAATACGATGAGTTCGGTTTTATCATTAGGCCGGGCGAGGGACACGAGCTTATGGGGTATTTTTCTTCCAATAGACCGGGAGGAAAAGGCAACGACGACATTTACGGCTTTAAAATTGCAGAAAAGCCAGGTCCCAAAACCTTGATTTTTAAAGGCGAAGTAGTAAAACCGCCTTACGAAGAACCTATAGCCGATGTTGAAGTCCGTGTACTCGATTACCAAGGAGAGGTCTTAAGTAAGACCGTCTCCGCTAAGAATGGTCATTACAAGGTGGAAATACCCTATACCGATATGGTTTCCTTGGAAGTTGTAAAAAACGGTTATTCGACCTTTAAGGAAAGCTACAATCCAAAACAGCTGGCCGAAATACAGAAACAGCCATTGCAAATAGAGTTACTCTCCTTTGACGATATTGTTAGGGAAAAGGAAGGGAAGAAAGTACTGCATACCAACAACTTTTACTTTGCTTCGGGAAGGAGCGATGTTACCTTGGAGATGGCACCTGAACTTGATAAGGTGGTAGATGCCATCAAAAGGTTTCCACGTCTAAAGATTGCCATCGAAACTCACACCGATAGTCGGGGAAGTAATAGCACCAATAAGCGACTCTCTCAAAAGCGATCGGAGAATATAAAGAAGTATTTGTTGAACAAAGGCGTTTCACCGAGCAATATTACCAAAGCGGTAGGATACGGGGAAGAGAAAATCTTGAACAATTGTACCAACGGAGTGTATTGTCTAGATTTTCTTCATAAACAAAACTTGAGAACGCTTTTTGTCATAGAAAACTATGAGGAGTTAAGCCAGTAGGAAAAAGGGCCTTACTCCTTCCCTTGCGATTAAAAGACTACGATATAGAAGTAATAGACCGAGAAGAGCGATAAGAACAAGATGCCCGCATAGGTAAGAATCCTCAGCCCTCTTTTAGGCCGGTTGGCCTGCGGTATTTCATCGCTCATAACGTTTTTTAGGTTCATATAGCCTACAATGGGGGCTACCACGAAAGACACGAATGTCGCTAGGGAAACCAATTGTCCCATATTGGCACTAAAGGAACTGACCACAATATAGTTTACAAGGGCCAAAACGATTACTCCTACGGCAAAAATACGTTTGTTTCCCGACAGCTTTAAGCGTGGGAGCCCGAGTTCAAGTATGTCGATACTGACCCTGGCGATGGCATCATGGGCGGTCATACACGTACTGAACATGGTAGCAAAAGCCGCTACCGCAATCAGAATATAGGCCCATGGACCAATGTGCGCGGTAAACAGCTGTACGATTTGATCGGCAAAGGTAACGGCGTTCCCGCTGAGTTCGGTTTGAGTGCCGTAAAGCGTCATACATCCGATAGTCAGAAAGAATAGGGCTAGTAGGCAGGTCGTATAATAGCCTACCCTAAATTCTTGTAATGATTCGGAAAGGGAAGGCTTTGCTTGGGTCTTCCATTTCTCTACACTCCAAAGGCTGACCCAGCTTGAGGCTTCAACCGTCGTCGGCATCCATCCCATTAGGCTGATCAGAAAAAGAATGCCCACATTGTCGAATAGGGTCGGTGGGGTGAAATCGGGTATCGGCTCTACGTTGCCCTTAAAAATCACCACTGCCGTTGTTGCTAACAGGGCAATAAAGAGGAGTGAAACGATAAATTTTAGCGAAACTTCCATAAACCGATATTTGCCAATGATCAACAGTATGCTGATAAAGCAGAATAGGGCCAAGGCGACCCTATCTATGGAAATATGCGATACCTTTAAAAGGTTAATGAATAGCCCGGCCGTCACCGTATAAAGTGCCGCCAAAATGGTAAAGGTCGACACCAAGGTAATAAAACCGTAAAACCACAGATAGGTTTTTCCACGGTTGAGGTAGCCTTCGGTCAAGGTTTTTCCGGTAACATTGGTATAGCGTACGCCAAATTCAAAAAAAGGGTATTTGAAAACATTGGCGAGCAAAATGGGTATGACCATGACCCAGCCGTATTGGGCACCGGCCTTGGTAGACAGTACCAGATGCGACGTACCTATCGCCATACTGGCGAAAAGTAGTCCGGGTCCGAGGTTTTTTAGAAGTACTCTTAGTTTTGACACTTTTGTTAAAAATAAGATGTACAAAATACATCTTTTTCGCTGAAAATAAGGTGTTAATTAATTTCAACCCGCTCGCCAAAGAATTTGGGCTGTGTGTTGAACAGCAAGTCGATAAAAACTTTGACCCTCGCTAAATATTCACGTAAGCGAACCTTTAGGCCCTGTCTGCCACTAATACTTTTTGCATTGTAACCAATAGCCTTTAGACCTTTCTTCTCGGCCAGGTAGATGGCGCGTTGATTATGGAATTCTTGGGATATAACCGTTACATCGTTTAACCCAAAAACCTCTTTGGCGCGGACCATTGAATCCAAGGTCCTAAATCCGGCGAAGTCTAAGAATATTTTTTCCGCAGGGATGCCCTTCGATATCAAATCCTTTTTTATGGTATTCGGTTCGTTGTAGTAACGTGTGCCATTGTCGCCACTGACCAAAACAAAATCTATTTTTCGGGCCTGATAAAGCTCAAGGGTAGCTTTTATTCGGAAGGTGTAATACGGGTTTGGAAGCCCTCCAATTAATTTTTTCGAAGTTCCGAGTACAATACCCACCCTATTCTTTGGAACGGCTTCAAGGCTGTTAAAAGTTTTTCCTTCAGCCGATGAACTTATGATGAGATTACATAAAAATATAAGTAGAAAAAGGGATGCAACAAGGGCTCCACCTATTTTGTAGTAGTTTTTTCTCATATAGTTCTATGTAGACCATAAATATAGTCAAAAGAAATCCACTTCGGGCGTTAGCAGATTAGCTCGTTTAGTTCTCGTTCAAGTTTTTGGATCTCGTTGTCGATAAGGGTGTAGTTTTTTTGCTGTGCCGTCTCAAAAGTACCCAACAGTTGGTTCACCTTGAACAGAATGTTGCTCAAGCGTATATTAAAGTTTCGGGCCTTCTCATATTTTTTGCCGTCTGAATGGGCGTAATAAGAAGATTGAAACCTATGTTTCAATTGGTGTAGCTTTTCCAATAGGAGCTCCGTATGCTGTTCATATGTTTTCTTTTCAGGCCTGTTCGATGTTGGGGTGAGGTTTATGGACATATGGCTATAATTATGGGCGACGCCCGGTTTAAAAAAATAGGCTTGCCGAATGAATACAGTAAATCGTGATACAGATAGTAACGTCAATAATTGCGAAACACACACCTTTTTTCGATGAGTGGTGCAATTTTTTTTGTTTCATTGGCTGATTTTTGATGATACGATAATGATGTTGACTTGCAATTTGGCGTTGTTTTAAGGTTTGTAATAGAGAAAATATACCCTCGATTATTTTTTTTCATCATAACTCGAGGTAATTATACCTTACTAAAATAAGAAAAATGAATATATAGTGTAAGAAAAAACATTATTGATTTTATGCGGTAAAACGACCACTATGCATTTCGTCGATAAAAGGTTGTATATCAGCCATTTTAAATTTATGTTATCGAAGTAATCCAAAAAAATCGCTTAGGTTTAAAACAATTAACCCCACGAATTCTTACTTTTTATTTTTCCCACTTTGCTTGGATTTTAGTAGTTGTTTGACCAAACCAACCTATTAAAAATGAAGCAGACCAAACCAAGTGTCTGGAGTGACGTTTTCCGTCATTTCGGAACGTTACCGATTACCCTAATATCTACCCCCACCAACTTTATCCGGTATATCTACCGGTCGAGTATTTATGCTCATTTTTCTCCCCCATTTGTTTTCCTCCCCCAAACTAGCGAAGCTCCCCCGCTTCGTCTTCAAAATCTCAATTCCAAATCAACTTTACACATTAGCGTATGAAAAAAATTACTCTCCTGACCGTATTGGTTTTGTTGACCACATTTACTTTTGGGCAGACCCCGTGTGCCCCTATTAGTACCTTAAACTGTGCAGAAATAGCATCTGAATTGCCTTTGAATCTAAGTTTTGACGGTTCGGATACAGGGATTCTCAATTCCGGATTTACCATGGTAGATCCACCATCTTCCCGATTGGCGGCAGATGATCTTGGTGCCGACCCGAACGTGCCCGGACTCTTATCTGACCATATTTCGATTAGTGGCGGAAGCCTAAACGTTACGGCGACCAAAGGGATAAATTACAGCCAACTCTCGGGGAGTCCCAATAGTACGCTTACCAATTCCCAAGTGAACGCCCTTGGCACCGGATTCTCCATAGGAAGTGATGTAATAGAGGTCTCCGCTACCATAGACCAACCCGATTTTACAGGTACGGCGGGTAACAATTCGCAACAGGCGGGTATATGGTTGGGGCTCAATGAAGACAATTATGTAAAATTGGTAGTCGTAAAAAGTTCTGCTACCGAGCAAAAAATACAGATGCTCCTAGAGCAGACCAATCCAGCAAATTCGGCAAATTTGATCCTGTCGGAGTTCAATACTTCGGTCTTCGAGGCCAGTACGGTAGCTTCCATAGGGTTCAAACTTGTGGTCGACCCTTCCGATAACTCGGTAAGGGGCTATTACAGTTTAGACGGAGGTGAAATGCTTCAAGTAACGGGGGCTGCTGATTTTATGACGACACCGACTTCATTTTTTACTGGGGTCGACCACGATAACGATGGGGCAAGCGCTGCTTTGACCTATGCCGGAATCATGACCTCCACAAGAAGGGCGACTTCTGGAAACATGGTAGTTTCGTATAAGGATTTTTCTATTGAAGAAATCGTCTTGGCCAATTCTGAAACCGACATTTTAACTTTTGTACTCCTAGACGAGACTGGGGATGCGCTAATAGATACCGAAGCGCATACCATAAACATAGAAGTGGGTAGTACTACAGACCTAACGGCCTTGGCCCCGCAGATTACACTTTCTTCGGGGGCCAATAGTACTCCGGCATCTGGAGTGCCCGTTGATTTTAGTAATGGTCCGGTGTCCTACATCGTTACGGCGGAAGATGGCGCTACGACCCAAGATTGGTCGGTGATAGTAGTTAAGGAAGAACTTCCCTTTGAGGCCCATATCAATTTTCAGGATAACCCTAGCGAGACAATTCCTCCTGCCGGATATTTGGCCGACTACGGAAAAGCCTTTGGTAATGCTGCCGTTGACTTGAATGGGAATAGCTACGGCTATGGTTGGAAACTGGCCGCTTCAGGTAATCCTTATGATGCTTCAGAGGAAGTTGCGGGCAACTCCACTGGGGTCGGTCGTATGCGATTAGGGAATATATCGAATTATAATGCAGCTCCACTTCAGGAAAAATTGGAAGGGACCCTCGTGCATTTTCAAGGGGACAATATTTCAGGTTGGGGCAACACCCAGGCCCGAAAGAACGAACTGTTCTGGGAAATGGAAATTCCTAACGGCGTCTATGAGGTAACCATAGGACTTGGGGATAAGGCCGAGGGGAATACCGATAGCCGGCACAGTGCTACCGTTGAAGGGTATTCCATTATTTCCGCTTTTGCTCCCGCCGAGCAGGAAGTACGTATTTCCACTATGGTGGTACAGGTATCCGATGGCCTGTTGACAGTTGATGGAACAGGTGGATTTAACTCCAAAATCACGCATATCGATGTGGTGGAAACTACCGCAAGCCCCGTAAACGGAATATTGGCCTTTACTCCGGCTACGGCGGACCAAACCCTAGAAACGGGGGCAAGCACAAGCTTTGTCGCCGAGTTGGCCGGCACAGGTGCCGTTGATATTGGTTTGGCCATTAATGATAATGTTGACGAAACCACTACTAACGGTTGGCTTACCCTTCCTGAAAAAAGTGATATCGGATCATACGAATTTACTATGGACGGAACTTCCCTCGTAGTTGGGGATGCCCGAAGCGCACAGGTTATTGCTACGGCAAAGGGGTTTGTTCCGGCCGTATTGGATATTGACTTGACGGTTACGTCGGTTGTGCCTTTATCATTTTCCTTTGTAGATGATTTTGATGCCTATGCCTTGGGTAACTTACATGAGGTGGCACCCACGCAATGGCTCAAAGAGAAGCCTGCCGATGTAGGCATACCGGTTTTAGGGGAAGGCATTACCCCAAACACCACCCAGTCCCTTGATTTTTCCAATGGGGCCCATACGCACGACTTGATACCTTTAACGGAAGCCCCGATAACCTTGGAGGCCGACCAGCCGTTTTATTTTAGTACCTATTTTAAGGTGGGTAGCGTAAGCAACCGCGTCCGTACCGCTATTCTCATCGCGGATGATGTGCCCGGAGATCAATGGGTAAGGGAACAGGTGGCCAGTGATGGCAATAGTGGCCTTATAGCCCGAATTGGCTTGGGAGGTCCCGGTTCCGATAACGGAAATTTACCGGTAGATTCTGATAAGACCTTCCAGTTTGTGGTAAAAGGCGAATGGGATGGGGCAGGTACTATTAACTATTCCTGGACCATTGAACCTAAGCTCGATTTGTCCCAGACAGTATGGACCTCGGCAGGAAGCCATACAGTAGAGGGAACCCCCAAGATCGATCGCTTGTTCATCAGTTCGGTGGGTACCAACGATGCTAAAATTGGAGGGATACGCCTCGCTTCGGATTATTCCGTAGTAGTGACCGAAGAATTGAATACGGCTCCCCTTATAGAAGATCAAGAATTTTCTATCGCGGAAGATGCTCCTGTGGGGACTTCCATCGCCACCGTAGTGGCATCCGATTCAGACCCTTTGACCTACGCGATTACCGCAGGTAACGATAATGGAACCTTTGCCATAGATCCCAACAATGGGGAACTGACTACCTTAATTCCCTTGGATGCCGAAACCGTAGCGCAATATGTACTTACGGTCGAGGTCGGTGATGGAACGAATACGGTTTCTGCCCAAATCACGGTCAATATTGATGACGTGGTTGAGGCCTCGCCCTGTAGCCCCTTGAGTTCGTTGCCTTGTGATCAATTGGAAGCATCACTGCCCTTATCGCTCGATTTTACCATAGCGAATGGCAAATTGTCCGACTCGGGCTTTACCATGGTGTTGGAACCGAGTGCCAGGTTGGTTTCTGACGACGGCCTTGCCGATGAAAATATAACCGGATACGCCCCCAGTCTTGTGGGACGGGATGCTTCCGGACTCTCAATAACAAGTACTAAAGGTATTTTTTACAGTCAGTTGCCCGCTCAGGGCGCACCGAATAGTACGGAGACCAATTCACAAATGAATGCCTTGGGCCTTGGTTTGCCCGTACCGTCAACCGTATTCAGCGTATCGGCTACTCTCGAAAATCCCGATTTTTCCGTCAGTGCCGGAAATAATTCACAACAGGCAGGTATTTGGTATGGGCTTGATGAAGACCATATCGTAAAATTGGCGGTCGCAAAAACGGGGAACACCACCAGGAAAGTTCAGCTGCATTTAGAGAATATGGATGGGACTTCCTCACAAACGGCCTACTTTGAATTGAATACGGGTAGTTTGGCATCAAATACGGGTGATATTAAGCTGCGTATGGAATTTGACCCCGTAAATAATACGGTTTCGGGGTATTATTCACTTGACGGGGGAACCGAAGTCTTGGTCTCCCAAGGCGGAACGAACAGTTTGTCCGTACCGGCCAGTTATTTTTCAGGAAGTACCTACGATACCGAAAATCAGGCACAGCTATTGAACTTTGCCGGTATATTCACCACACACAGAAGAGCGGATGTCGACCAAAGCATTACGGCCCTATTTAAAGATTTTGCCGTAGAAGGGGAGCCAGAACCCTTAGTTCTTTCCTTCGATATCAACGAGTTGAATTTTAGCGGGGAACAGGGCTCCGATATCGCTACGCAGAGTGTTAGCGTTTCTGCCAGCTCGGGTAACCCTACTTTTGTGCTTTCCGATGATCCCGATGCGGCTTCGTGGTTGATCTTGCCAACGGATCCGGTATTGGGCGAAATAGAATTTGAGGTTCGCTCGGATATTCCCGTAGGCACCTACGGGACCACCGTTTTTGCAAGCGATCAACCTGATTTGGGCTATGCCAATGCGGAAATGACGATCAATTTGGAAATTACCGAAGCGGTCAATGATTTTGCGGTAAACATTAATTTTTCAGATCAGGCTACGGCCGCTCCGGCAGGTTATGAAAAAGATGGGGGTGATGCCTATGCGGATAGGGGCAATGGTTTTTCATATGGATGGTTGGATGCAACTACATCACAGCCCGCCGATTTGACCAAAAATGGGAGAAACAGGGTCGTCTCAGGGGTGAGTGAGTTGAACAACACCTTGATACATATGCAATATGGAGATGTTTCCTCCAACGCTTCCAATGGTTATCTGGCCGATGCCAAATGGGAAATTGAAGTGCCGAACGGCGATTATTTGGTAACGGTTTTCGTAGGTGACCCCGATGTCGATACTCCTGCGTCGAATACTCCCGCCCATAGGATAAATGCCGAAGGGGTAACTTTGGTAAATGACTATGTGCCTACGGGTACGGCCGGTGCAAGTTCTAGGTTTACATCGGAAAGCGCCATAGTAAATGTTAGCGATAATAGATTGACCCTTGATCCCTTGGGCGGATCCGGTAAGAATACAAAAATCAATAGTGTGCAGATCGTGGCCACTTCTGTGGGGATACAGACCCCAAAGGTAGTCGGGATAACCCCTCCTGACGGAGCTACGGGGGTATCGGTGAGCACTAGTGTTTCCGCCAATAACCTCTTTCTTCCAAACTCCG
The DNA here is from genome assembly GCF_900156625.1 of Zobellia uliginosa. GTDB lineage: Bacteria > Bacteroidota > Bacteroidia > Flavobacteriales > Flavobacteriaceae > Zobellia > Zobellia uliginosa. The sequence continues at coordinate 263,892 of NZ_FTOB01000004.1, forward strand.
ATACCAATGGTAATGCGGGGGTTGATAATACGACCATAACCAATGCTACGGTACGCTTGTTTAAACAGGGGAGCACTACCCCTATCGGGGCCAGTGTTAATGGAACCGGTGGTGGCGATGCCATTAATTTGGTGCCGAACCTTCCATTGGAGGCCAATACCGTTTATGTTTTTGAAATTGATGGGGTGTTGGATTTGGTAGGCGAACCTTTCGAATTCTTTACTTCTTCATTTACTACAGGTGATGGAAATGCCGGACCGGTTACCGATTTAGACAACGTTTCATTTACCAATGCGGGCGTCGTGGGGTCAAATGGAAAATATTCGACCCTTACCATAGGACCTGATGACAAGTTGTACGGATTGGAAATCTCTGGGGATATTCACCGATGGAACATCGATACGGACGGAACCTTGACCGATGAGGAAGTACTTACGGCTTGGAAAACCGCTTATGGGGGAAGTCGCACTTCCGTGGGGCTTGTTTTTGATCCTGCGGCTACCTCATCTAACTTGATTGCCTACGTTTCCCACGATTCGGGAGGCTTGAATAGCGCTCCGGATTGGGATGGGAAAATATCTAAACTCACTGGGGCCAACCTAGAAAACGAACAATTACTGGTGACCGATTTACCCCGGTCGACCAAAGATCACTTGACCAATAGTCTTACGTTTAGGCCTGGTGAACCCAATGTGATTTATTTTAACCAAGGGAGTAATAGCGCCGCGGGGAAACCCGATAACTCTTGGGGCAATAGGGAAGAAAGTTTATTGACGGCTGCAACCCTTAGATTGGATCTTTCCCTTCTACCGGCTACGCTACCCTTGAACGTACGGACCACAAGGGATGCCATGGCGATAAATAACGTGGATGTCAATTCCCCGACCTTGGATGGCTTGTACAATCCGTATTACGTAAATGCACCTTTAAAATTGTTCGCTACAGGTATTCGTAATGCCTACGACTTGGTATGGCATTCCAATGGGCAATTGTACGTTCCGGCAAACGGAACTGCTGGAGGTAGCAATGCTCCGGCATCTATTGATGGCACAAGACGGCCCGATGGTTCGTTCTATGATCATAGCAATCCTTTGTACCCTGTTGTTCCTTTTTCGAACGGAAACAATGTACAGCGCGATTGGTTGTTCAGGATTAACCCTAATACCACTATGGGGTATTACGGTCATCCGAATCCGTTCCGAGGTGAATTTGCTTTGAACCGGGGTGATATAGATGTTAGTAAATCGGCCTATGACGGAGTGCAACCTGATGAAAATTATAGGGGGGCGGCCTTTGATTTTGAATTCAATAAATCGCCCAACGGGGTTATCGAATATCGGAGTAATGCCGAAAACGGAAACTTAAAAGGTGCCTTATTGGTCGTTCGTTACAGTGGGGGCAGTGATATCATCGCCTTGGTGCCTGACGGACCAGGAGGGGATATATCGACCTTTAAGGAGGGAATACCTGGATTTACAGGTTTTCAAGATCCCCTAGATTTAGTAGAGGATACCTCTAACGGAAATATATATGTATCGGACTATGGAAGAAGCCAAATCGTATTGCTGAAACCTAGTAATCAGGCTTCGCCTACACCACTTATCGTATTGGATACGGAAAAGGTAACAGGTGATGCTATTTCCAATTCGGGATCTTTCACGAGCGAGATTTTGTTGTCCAATTTAGGAAATGCCAGTTTGATGGATGTCCAGGCCCAAATTTCGGGGGCAGACCAAGATCAGTTTTCGATTGTCGGATTGCCCACTTCGATAAATGCCCAGAATTCGGCCTCGTTCCAGGTGGTGTTTACACCCACATCGAACGGACCTAAATCGGCGGAATTGACCTTGACGGGCACCAATGCCGAACCCGTAGTCGTGTCATTGAACGGTCTGGGTAAAACGGGACTGGGAGGAAATAATGAGCCTTCATTACAGTGGATATTGGATACCCATTTGGGCGATGGCGCCGTAAATGTGGGAGATACCGATCCGACGACCAACCTTATCAATTTGCCGAATGGCAGCGGTTATAATGATATTTTAGGTGATGAAGTGGCCGTTCAAAAATTTGAAAGGGCCGTTGATGCACCGGTTACGGTTGAATTGTTAAGTTTATACGGTCCTACCAATACCACTCCGGTAGTGGCATTTGGATGGTATGTTAGTGGCGATGCGAATACTACGTCAGAATTGTTTACAGTTTCCAATAGTCCCGCGAGTAACGGACAGACGCTTAACGCTCCGATCGTGGGGGCAACCGAGTTTGACCCAGGAGCGGTGAGTTTTGGTTTCTATAGTCGATGGCCATTCTTTGGCGACCGACATTTGTTTAGCGAAGATGCCCTCAATACATTCGCCGATGCCATTCCGCATCATGTGAGGGTATATGAGCTTCCTGGGGAAGAGAATGCCTATATTATTGCAACGGAGGAACATGTTTCCGGGTTTGACTACCAAGACATTGTCGTCATTGTCAGAAACATCAAACCCTTTGACGATGCCCCTAGCCTTGCTTGTTCCCCTATTAGTATTTTAGAATGTGACGAGCTTGAAGTAAACTTGCCCTTCTCTTTGAATTTTGATGGGACCGAAGGCGGATTGGCCAATACAGGCTTTACCATGGTCGATAATCCCTCGGCAAGGCTTGCGGTAGATGGCACCCCTTATAATCTAAATGTTCCGGGGTATGAACCCGGTAGGATAAGCTTGTCCAATGGCAATCTGGTTCTAAATGCCGCGAATGGTATCGCCTATCTGCGTAATGGTCCAGGTGCTGGGACGAGTACAGATGTAAATTCACAGATCAATACCTTGGGGGTAGCCGTCGATGCCGATAGCTACGGAAGTTTTAGTATAGAAACCTCCTTGGTGAATCCATATAGCGATGGCTCCAATAATTCCGAGCAGGCCGGATTGTGGTTCGGTCTCGATGAGGATAACTATGTAAAGCTGGTGGCTTCAAATGGTAATAGGGTAGAATTACTGGCTGAGGTAGCAGGGCTTTCGGCAACCTCACAATCTATAAAGGCCGATGATATTACGGACTTACATTCGAGCAACGTAGGTCTACGGTTATTCGTCGATATTGAAAACAACCTACTTGTCGGATATTACTCCTTGAACGGTGGAGCCGAGGTTGAAGTGGGTTCTTTGCCGCTGCCCTCGGGTTTTGTTGCCGGGAATTCTTCTTATGATGACTTGTCTTTCGCGGGTATCTTCAATACAAAACGAAGGGAGGCCACGGCCAATGTAAATCATACTTTTGAACTTTTTAGGATAGTTTCCGATGATGTAGTGGCCTTTGAGCCGGTGAAGATTAATTTTTCGCTTCCTGAAGACGTACCACCTTCAGGGTATCTGGTAGATTCCGGTTTGGCCTATGCCGATCGAGGTAATGGATATAGTTACGGTTGGTTGGCTACTGACGGAACAACGGGCTTGGACCTCTCCGAAAGGGCTCGTAATAGAGGAGTTGCGGGGGTAGATATTTTGCAAAATACCCTAATACATATGCAGTATCAAAATGTAAAGCCTGAGGGGCAAGAGGGTATTTGGGAAATGGAAATACCCAATGGAAATTACACGGTGGCCGTAGGTGTAGGTGATCCTAATGTTGATGGTCAGGCGGGTACGGAACCTTTTCATACCATAAACATTGAAGGTGTCAATGCCATAAATAGGTATTCGCCCACCGGGGTCGAGGGCGCTTCTACCAGGTTCACCTCGGGAGTGGCCGATGTAACGGTTACCGACGGTAGACTTACCATAGATGCTTCCGGTGGTTTCAATACAAAATTGAACTCTTTGGAAATTACCCAAGGCAGTGGTGTTGTCCAGCCGTATTTCGCTAATGTTAATCCCGCCGATAATGCCAACGATGTGAGAATTGAAGATTTTCAGATCAACGTTGAGGTTATCGTTCCTGATGATTATGAGATAGATAATAACACCCTTGCGGGCAATATCAACCTATTTGAGGTTACCGCGGGCGGAGATGTCGTGGTGCCTTCCAATTCTAATGATACGGGAGGGGGAGACGCCATTACCTTGACTCCGATTCAAGAATTAAAGGAATTTACGACCTATCGCTTTGTTCTTACGAGTGACATTGAGGCAAACCGAAGGGGCGATTTAAATGATAGAATACCCTTCCGCGCTTTTGAATCTACATTTGAAACGGGTGAACTCGATGATGGAACCATACCTATCCGAGATTTGACAGGAGTTGAATTCATCAAGGTTTCGGGTGTGGCCAATTTAGGCCCCGGTGTAGATAACCAACGTTTTTCGAGTTTGGTCATCGGGCCCGATGGTAAGTTGTATGCCAGTACCATTGGCAACTTTAATTCAGATGGCCAAATTTATAGGTGGGATATGGCCATTGATGGCACTTTGAGCAATTTAGAGATTTTAAGTCCACCCTTACAAGGCTCGCCCCATCCTGAAACGGGCGCTAGGGGCAACGATGACCGATTGATCATTGGTTTGGCATTCGATCCCGCATCCACTGCCGATAATCTTATTGCCTATGTAACCCATAGCAAGGCCTCTATTTCGGGCGGACCGGAATGGGATGGTAAACTGTCGCGTTTGACCGGACCGGATTTGTCTACGGTAGAAGATCTTGTTATCCATTTGCCCAGGTCGGTAAACGATCACTTGACCAACAGTATAGCTTTTGATGCCCAAGGCGATTTATATATCAGCCAAGGTAGTAACTCGGCAGGGGGTAGCCCCGATGGCAATTGGGGCAATAGGCCCGAACGCCTTTTGGCCGCGGCTATCTTAAAGTTGGAATTGGACAAATTGCCCAATAGCCTACCCTTGAGCGTGTATACTACCGACGATATTTCGGTAATCAACGCCGCTCCAAACGGTAGTCTGCAAATGAGTGATGCTACCTATAATCCGTATGCGACCAATTCCCCCTTGACCATATTCGCATCGGGTATTCGTAATGCCTATGACCTGGTATGGCATTCCAATGGTTGGTTATATGTGCCTACCAACGGAACCGCCGGTAATAATAATAGTTCGCCCAATTCGCCTTCAACTTCTGATTATCCGTTGGCAAGGCGTATCGATGGCTTGAGCACAATTCCCAATGCTCCTAAATTACTAGGTGGCGAAACACAGAAAGATTGGTTGTTCAAGACCAAGGGAGGATCGTATCATGGCCACCCCAATCCTTATAGGGGTGAGTTCATCTTGAACCACGGTGGTATTTCATACAGTGGATTACCCGGTCAGGTGGAGGCCTCCTATACCGATGTGGGCAAATACCCCGATGATTTGGCTCCGGATCCAAATTATCGTGAACCTGCATTTGATTTTGGAAAGAACAAATCGCCCAACGGGGCCATAGAATATAAGAGTGATGCCTTTGAAGGAAAATTACAGGGCCTTCTTATGGTAGTCCGTTTTAGCGGACAGGACGACTTATTGGTATTGGACCCCAAATCAAGCGGCGATATTGCCGAAGCCTATAGTAGTATTCCGGGACTTAGTGGTTTTGATGACCCATTGGATGTGGTGGAAGATCCCACAACAGGGAATATCTATATTTCGGAATACGACCGCGACAATAACGGAACTGCTCGATTGACCCTGCTAAGGGCGGCCACCCCGGCAAGCATGGGGCCATCCATAGTGGCTACTCCCGATGAGCTCATTTTTGAAGCGACAACGAACAACGAAGGAAGCAACACCGATACAAAAACGGTAGAGATAAGCAATGACGGTAATGCCGTGCTGCATATTTCGAGTGCAAGCCTAACAGGTACTTTCGCAAGTCAATTCAGTGCTGTTCAACCCTCCGGATCCGTAACGCTAAACCCAGGGGAAAGTCAAATATATACGTTGACCTATACGCCCAGTTTAGACGGAACGGACTTAGGTTATCAAGATGCTGTACTTACTTTAGAAAGTGATGATACAGATACCCCCAGTCTTGAAATAGGATTGCACGCCTTGAAAAAATCCGGTTTTGAAGGAGGTCAGGAACCTGCCTTGCAAGATGTTGTCGATGCTTTGGGTATTGGTATATCCGTAGGATGGACCTCCTTGTCCAGCTCCACGGATCCTGCTCCTGTAGGTGATGAGGTAGAAGTGGAAAGATGGGTGAAGGCATCCGAGCAACCCGTTAAGGTTACTCCCGTTGGACGCTATTCCCCAAGGGAAGAATTGCCTTTCGGCTGGTATACCAACGATGGAACTGTGGTCACCCATGAAGTAGGGGTGCTGGCAGATGATATAGCAAATGCACAGACCCTATTTCCCCCCATTGCCTCAGGTACCGACACCTTTGATCCCCAAGGCGCGGTATTCGGATTCTATGTGGAATCGCAATCCTTCGGTAGGTTCAATTATACCGAAGATGCAATTAATACCGGGGGAGTGGCCCATAGGGTTAGGATATATCCCGTAAATGATAGGGAAGGAAATGCCGTTGAAAATAGCTACCTCATAGCTTTTGAGGATGCCTCCAATGGCGATTATCAAGATTATATGTTTATTATCGATAATGTAATTCCTTTCGAAAGTGGCATACTGGCCTTGGATTTTGATAAGGAGGATATGGGTTTCTTTACTTCGATCAAACAAGAGAACGTGCCTCTACAATCATTGACATTAAATGGTAACGGAGGGATTACCTCATCAGAAATAAACTTGCAAAGCACCGAAGAATGGGTCGTTCTTCCCGATACCTTTGAAATGGGTACGGCATTTGAAGTGGGCGTCGATGTTTCAGGTTTGCCCATCGGGTCTTATGTGGCTACGATCAGCGCTTCGGCGGCAAACTATGAAAGTGACGCTGTAAGCATTGCCTTGGAAATTACCAACGAGTTGGTCTATACCTATCAGTTCAATTTTCAGGACCCGGATGAATTGGAGGTATCCCCAGAGGGATATATCGATGATGTCGGTGCCCCTTATGGCGTACAAAATACCGTTCTCGGAGACCTTAACTATGGGTGGGTCATACCAGGTACGCTTACCCCGGCCGATGCCGCCGCCAATGCAAGGAATAGAAATACAGGTGCGAACGACGATGCCTTGGTGAAAACCTTTTCCATTATAGGCCATAGGTCGGCCAATACCTATCCGCTTCGCGATTGGATAGTAGAGGTGCCTAATGGTATATACTCAGTGAATATTGGTGTTGCCGGTGATCCCGATTATGCGGACAGCAACCATGTCTTAGAGGTAAATGGGGTTGTTGTGGTCGATTATGATCAAGAAAGTATCGTTCCCGAGAATTTTGATAGTTTCCAAAATACCGAACGGGTAGAGGTAACCGATGGTCTGCTACGATTGTCTTTGGCTCCCGCCGGAGATAACGCCAAGGTGAGCTATATTCGATTGGCCCCTATTGACAGCTCCTTGTTACCTCCAACTATTTTGGCGACATTCAATGGAAATGAAAGAGCTCCCGATGTGTTTAGGGGAGCGGTAAATATCGCTCTAGAGGCTACCGATGAAAGCGGAAGTGGAGGAATAGCCTTTATAGAATATGTGCTTGATGGGGCGCCGGTTGAAAGCTATACCGATGCATTCGATATAGCCGACGAAGGAGACCATATCCTTGTCGTTACGGCCGAGGATAACAATGGTAATAGTTTTGCCAAGACGTACAACTTTACTATAGAAACCCCAACGGGTGCTTTGTTGGCCATAGAAAATATGACCAAGGTACCGGGTACCGATAGAGGTTTTCCGGCAGATGATTATTATACCTTTTATCGCTTGGGCAGTCCGGGCTCCGCTCAATTTCATGATACAAATGTCATGCGCTTGAATAATACGGGTACGGGTGATTTAGTCGTGACCGAAGTCAATATATCCGACGCCAACGACTATACCTTTGAATTACTCGATGCGAACGGGAACACGGCCCAATTGCCTATAACGATTCCGTCAGGAAGTTATGCCGATGTAGATATCACCTTTATAGCGACTACGGGAAGTGGCAACAATGGCATTTTTGTAGAAGATATCGAAATTGTTTCGAGTGCGGACAATGCGTTGAACAGTACCGCCGTGCTTCACGGAGGTTACGCGCCCCAGCCTGAAGGAGGGGACGAAATCAATGCCCAGGAAGTTTTCGATGCCTTTGGTTTCCAATCTAGTATGTTGAGTATTGTTAACGATGAGGGAAGCATTACCCCGCCCAATAATCTTACCTATAGACCAAGTTCCAATTTTCCTATTGCGGCAAATATTGAGGCTGGATATGAAGGGGATTTGATTTTGAGCGATGCTTTTGTTCAGGCAGACCCAAATCAACCGGTTATCGGTATTCAATTATCGGCCTTACACGGTAGCGGTTCAAACGGAGCCCGATTTGTTGAGGTCGAGGGTACGGAAACCGTTGGTGGAATCAGTTTTTCGCATACGGGAAGCAACTACCAGACCTTATTGCCCAAGAATAGTTCGGGAGTAATCAATTTTGATACAAGTAATTCGATTTCCGAGCCTTTTAGAATTGCGGTTGCCAATTACCTAACGACTGGAGGAAACAATATTTCAGGACGTAGACCTGACTTGTTGGGGGCGAGGGTTTACAAGGTAATCGACCACAATGGCAATATAGTTCCGAACGAATATATCGTATTGCAAGATTTTGTTCAGAACGGTTGCGGTGCGGGATCGGCAAATTGTGATTGGAACGATAATACTTTTTATTTCATAAACATCCGTCCTCAGGCCGTACCGACGGCGCAGCCCGACCAAGAGTACTTGGCCAATGCAGGGGAGGCGTTCAGTATAGATGTCGCCTCGTATTTTGACAAAGGATATGCGGGTAATGAGTTGACCGTAACAGCTACGGTAAACGGGGGAAGCCTTCCGGCTTGGATGACCTATGACGCCCAGGCCGCTACGGTTTCGGGTACGGCACCCATAGATGCTATGGGTAGCGTGCCCGTGGTGTTGAACGCGGTAGACCTCAATGGTCTTACGGCCAGCACAACCTTGACGGTCGCTATTAACGAAGCTCCGCTTGCCGTGGGTGATGATATAGAAACAACTCAAGATACGGCCATTCTTTTGGAAGGCTTGTTGGCGAACGATACGGAGCCTAATGGTCAGGCCATTACGATTGTTACCGTAGATACACCTCAAAATGGTGAAGCCGTGCTTCAAGGCGATGGGCTCTCCGTTTTGTATACGCCCGACGATGGTTATGTCGGTTCCGATAGTTTTGAGTACACGATTGAAGATGAAACGGGACTGTCGGCTACGGCAACGGTTTCCATAACCGTTACCCCTCAGAATCAAGCTCCGGTAGCCATGCTTCAAAGCAGTGTACAAGAAGGGGAGGCTGCCTTGTATGTTGAGTTTGTGGGCAGTGGGTCGACCGATGAAAATCCGGCTACGTTACGATACGAGTGGAATTTTGGAGATGGGACGGCAAATAGTACCGATCCCGATACGAGCCACACCTTTACCTCGGTTGGTGTTTACACAGTCGTCCTTACCGTTATAGATGATGGGAATTTAATAGGAACGGCATCGACGACGATTACGGTTTCGGCTCCACCTAATACAGGGCCCACCGCTGTTGCCGCAGTCACACCATTGAACGGGGCCAACTCCCTATCGTTTAATTTTGACGGTAGTGCGTCGAACGACCTCGAAGGATCGCTCGGCTATCTCTGGGATTTTGGGGATGGAAATACGGCTACTACGGCCATTGTAAACCATTCCTATGCCTTAGCAGGTGTTTATGATGTCTCCTTGACGGTTACCGATGAAGGTGATTTGGTAGATGCGGTTACGGTACAGGTAGAGGCCAAAGAGGCTGTGGTGTCCGACTTTGCCTTGAGGATTAACGTAGGTGGCCCAGAGCTTGTTTACCAAGGGGAAACCTTTGTACAGGATCAAGGCTTCGTTGGCGGTAAGGTATTTGAAAATGCGAATGCATTGGTGCCTGAGTTGTACCAGACGGAGCGTAGTGCTAGCCCACCTGTATTTGATTATAACCTTCCCTTGGAGAATGGTACCTACGAGGTGACCCTGCACTTTGCCGAAATTTATTGGGGTGCTACAAGTGGAGGCTCCGGAGGCATAGGAAAGCGTGTTTTTGATGTTTCTTTGGAAGGAAGCACCGTGCTTGATGATTTTGATATTAATCTTGTATCAGGTCCGGAAAGCCCAGTGGTACGAACGTTCGAGGTTGTGGTACAAGACGGTGTTCTAAATATGCATTTTGATGCAGGGGGCGCCAATGGTATCGATCAACCCAAACTATCGGGTATTGAGATATTAAGTAAAGATGATGCGCTTCTTCCTTGTGCATTGCCTGATGCTTGGGCCAATAACGATATAGGCTCGGTTCAAATAGCGGGAGAAACCTGTTTTGAGAACGGTAGATATGAGGTCAGTGCTTCAGGTGCCGATATTTGGGGCAGTGCCGATGAGTTCCATTTCGTATATAGGGAGTTGACCGGTGACGGTGAAATCGTTGCGCAAGTAATGAGTTTGGAGGCAACCAGTGTCTGGGCCAAAGCAGGGGTCATGATGAGGAATGATCTGGAGGCCAATTCGGTTCTTGCCCAAATGATTATCTCGCCCAATCCCAATAATTTGGGAGGTGTAGGACATAGTTTCCAAGATCGTCCTCTAAAGGGTGCGGCAATGGGTAGTGCCAACTTTACAACGCCACAATCGGTTCCGGGAGGCTTCCCCCACTATGTGCGATTGGTGCGATTGGGTAATACCTTTACCGGATATGTTTCTGAAACAAATGGAAATTGGACCCTCGTCGGATCGAAGGTCTTGCCTATGGACCAAACGATCTTTGTAGGCCTGGCCACCACTTCCCATAACGATGATGAACTTACGACGGCAGTATTCGAGAATGTAAGTGTTCAGGAAGAAACACAAGAGAACCAGGCACCATACGCATCCATAGGGACAAATGTTTCTACAGGAACGGCTCCTTTGGTCGTGAGTTTTGATGGCAATGGTTCTAGTGACGATAAAAATATTGTAAGCTATTCTTGGAACTTTGGGGATGGCACGGCAAATGGTTCAGGAGCTCTTGTTGAACATACATTTACCAATGCAGGGAGTTTTGATGTTACCCTTACCGTTGCCGATGAGGAAGGTGAAGTTGGTGTGGATGTGGTGACTATCGTCGTTGAAGCAGCGAACGAGGCACCCGAGGCCGTGGCTACGGCTACTCCCTTAAATGGGGAAGCTCCTTTGGAGGTGAGTTTTACAGGAAGCAATTCAACTGATGACGATGGTGCGGAAAACCTAAATTTCGCATGGTCGTTCGGAAACGGTGATACGTCATCGCTAGCTGATCCGGTCTATGTTTATAACACTGAAGGAACCTATACCGTAAGCTTAACGGTGACGGATTCAGAAGGACTTACTGATCAGGAAACCCTGACCGTGGTGGTCGCAGAGCCGGTGGTAGTAGGTGATTTTGCCTTGCGAATCAATGCGGGAGGGCCACAATTGACCCATAATGGTGAGGTGTACGTGGCAGACCGTGATTTTGTAGGAGGTAAATCTTATACGAATACCAGTGCCGAAGTACCTGAATTATACAAGACCGAACGTAGTGCGCTGCCTCCTAATTTTGGCTATGACATTCCATTGGCAAACGGTGAATATCAGGTAACCTTACATTTTGCAGAGATTTTCTGGGGGGCTACAGGTGGAAGATCGGGTGCTGTAGGAAAACGTGTGTTCGATGTGGTCATGGAAGGAAATACCATTTTGGACGATTACGATATCTTCGATGAAGTGGGACCACAGACCGTGGTGACCCGAACGTTTGACGTAACCCTTGTCGACGGCGTGCTAAACCTTGGTTTTGATGCCAATGCACCGGATGGGCGAAACGAGCCCAAGTTGTCGGCCATTGAGATTGTTAGTGTAGGTGCCGTCAACGAAGGGCCGGTCGCTTTTGCCAGTGCAACGCCTTTAAATGGTGTGGCACCGCTAGAAGTGAACTTTAACGGTAGCGGCTCGATCGATGACGTGGAAGTGCTCTCCTATACATGGGACTTTAAAGATGGCGGTAGTTCTACACAAATGAATCCCGTTCATACCTTTGTTGATCCTGGTGCGTATGAGGTCAGTTTGACCGTTGCCGATGCCCAAGGGAAGACCGATACACATACGGTCACCATCCAGGTAGATGAGCCCGTTGTCAACGACTTTGCCTTACGGATCAATGCCGGTGGACCTGAAATGACCCATAACGGTCAGGTGTTTGCGGCCGACCAATACTTTGTGGGAGGCAAGGCGTATACCAATGCGAGTGCCAATGTACCCCAGTTGTATAAAACCGAACGCAGTGCCTTGCCACCGGTCTTTGCCTATGATATTCCTGTTCCGAACGGAAGCTATCAAGTGGTGCTCCATTTTGCCGAAATCTTTTGGGGCGCCCAAGGAGGGGCTTCGGGGGCTGTAGGCAGACGTGTCTTTGACGTAGAAATGGAAGGCGCTAAAATACTCGACGATTTTGATATTATTGCGGAATCAGGTTCGGAGACCATAGTGATAAAAAGCTTTAATGCGACTATCGAGGATGGTCAGTTGAACTTGGTCTTCGATGCGGAAGGCAGCGATGGTAGAAATGAACCCAAACTGTCGGCCATTGAGGTCATAGGAAGCGGCGCCGTACTTCAGTTCGATCCTGTGGCCCATGCCGGTGATGATATTGAAATCGATTTGTCGGCCAATGAAACCAGCTTGGTGGGAAGCGGCCATGATCCTGACGGTGGGGCCGTAAGTTACCAATGGTCCCAGGTTTCTGGTCCGGATACGGCCATTTTGACCAATAGCAATACACTGGAGTTACAGGCCGTTTTCTTGGTCGAAGGAGTATATGTACTGCGACTTACGGTTACGGATGATGAAGGCCGAACCGCTTTTGACGAGGTCGCTGTTACGGTAAATAACGATGCCCAAGAAGAAGTTTGGTTAGAGGCGGAGTGTGGTGTGCTTGGTTCGGGATGGACCGTTGTCGAGGATTCTTCCCGATCAGGAGGCAATTATGTAGTGCCGCCCGCAGGCTTTAATTCTTCCTCGGGAAGTATAGGGGCAGCGGTATTGACCTACAATGTGTCGGTAAGCGAAGGTACCTATGCTATTTTCGGACTCGTAAGGACGCCGTCTGGTGTCAACGATAGTTTCTGGATCCGTGTGAACAACGGGGCGTGGGTACGATGGAACAGTATTCCTGCCAGTAATGAATTCGTATGGCATAGGGTACACCTTAACGAGCAATTGAGCAAACCTCGAAGTTTTGAGCTTATAGAGGGTATCAATAAAATTGAAATTGGCCACAGGGAAGATGGCCTGGGGCTCGATAAATTGTTCTTGACCAAAACCGGCGACCTGCCTTCCGGTCTTGGGGGTACGGCCTCGAATTGTGGAGGTAGTGGAAAAACGTTCGAAGAACAAATTATCGCAGGAAACTTAGAAGTAGAAGCAATAGCCGATACCCAGTTCTATAGCGAAAAGGTTCCTAATGCAGTACATCTGTTCCCTAATCCCGCGGTAGTGCAAACCAAAATAAGGTTAGATAACCCGGAGGTCGAGATTGCACAGGTACGCATTTATGAAGCCTCGGGCCGATTGATCGGTGTACACCAAGGAGAAGCTCTGAAAACGGGTGAGGACGAATACGAATTGAACGTTTCCGGTTTAACGAACGGAGTGTACTTCCTTCGAATAGCCATAAGCGACGGAGAGGTATTTGATCGTAAACTGATCGTTGACCACCGCTAAATATGGAGTAAAAAAGAAAAGGGAGCGATTTAATCGCTCCCTTTTTTTATTCCCTTATTTGTCCTTCGCCGAAGACGTAATATTTATTGGTCACCAACTGTTTGAGTCCCAATGGACCGCGATGGTGCAATTTATCGGTGCTAATGGCCAATTCTGCCCCAACTCCCATTTGTCCGCCATCGGTAAAACGGGTAGAGGCATTTTGGTAGACGGCAGCACAATCTACCTGCTCCATAAACCGTAGGGCGGTTTCCTTGTTTTGTGTCATAATGGTCGCTGAATGTCCTCCGGAGTGGTTATTGATGGTTTCAATGGCCTCCTCGGTTTTTTCTACGGTGCCAATGCAACATTTCAGGGCTAAAAACTCTTCTTTCCAAACCGATGCTTCGGGGATTAAAGCTTCCTCCTTCAATACTTTTTGCGCGCCTTCATCCACCAAAAGGCTTACTCCGTTTTCTTTTAGTATGCGCGCCAGATCCGTCATTTTTTGCGAATAATCTTCAATATTGGTGTGGATAAGGATTTTATCCAAGGCATTACACGCCGATATCTTGGCGGTTTTAGCATTTAATATGACCTGTAGGCTCATTTCCCAGTCGGCCTGCTCGTCAACATACAAAAAATTATTGCCCCTGCCACTTACCAATACGGCGCAGCTAGCGTGTTCCTTTACAAATGCGATCAACCGCTCACCTCCCCGGGGGACGATTAGGTCGAGCTTTTGGTTGGGCTTTTTCAAGAAGGCCCGGGTTTCTTCACGGTTGAGGTTCAACAGTTGAATGTAGTCGGTCGAAAGTTCGTTTTCCTTCAGGGCACGATGCCAAAAATCGACAAGTACGGTATTGCTGTGAAGCGCTTCCTTACCTCCTTTTAAAAGAATTTTGTTGTTCGCTTTAAAAGCTAGTACGGCCGCTTCGATCGTAACGTCGGGCCGAGATTCATAAATGATCATTATAGTGCCAAAAGGCGCCGTTTTGTTAATCACTTTTAAGCCGTTCGGTAATTCTTCCTCAGAAATATCCCTACCTACAGGGTCCTCTTGCGAACGTACTTTTTGTACCGCCCCGATCATTTCTTCTATTTTCTTGTCGTCTACGATCAGCCGCTCATATAGGGCCTGGTCGTTTTTGTTGAAAAGTTCCAGGTCTCTTTTGTTGGCTTCCAGTAGTTCCGTTCGGTTTTCGTTCAGAATACGGACCATGGAATCCAATACCTTGTTCTTTATATCCGTTGCAATTAGTTTCATTTATGCTTCCTGTTTTTCGAGGGCCACTCGGGTCCCCACGTTTTTTCCGTCTATAATATCGATTATCGTACGGTCTTTTTTTCCGTTGGCAATATAGGTGGGTATGCTGTTGGCGGCCGCCTGCTGCGCATAGTCTAGTTTTGAGCCCATGCCGCCCCTGCCTTCACCGGCAGCCTTGTTACTGTCTTTGATATAGGCTTCAAAGTTGTCTTCTGGTCCTACATGTGGAATAAGGTCACTGTCTTCGGCATTCGGATGGCCAGTGTAAAGTCCGTCAATATCGGTGAGGATGATCAACTTATCCGCATTCATCAATTGTGCGATCAAACTGGCCAACTCGTCGTTATCTGAAAACATAGACATAGTAACGGATACCGCATCGTCTTCATTGGCTATGGGAATGACCCCTTCGGCTAACAGGCCTTCACAACACTTGATCATATTCTGGCGATGTACGCCCGGACTAAAATCGCGTTTAGTGGGCAGTACTTGGGCACATTTCATACCGTAATCATGAAAAATATTATAGTAAAGGCGCATCATTCGCGGTTGACCGATGGCCGAATATACCTGTCTTCTCTGGGTATCGTTTTCAATACTTGAATTGCCCAATACTTCCTTGCCGGCAATTACCGAACCTGAAGAGACCAAAATGGTGATGATGCCGCGCTCATAGAGCTCGGCAATCTGTTCTACCAACCGGCGGAGTACGGGGCGTACGATACGATTGTCTTTATTGGTCATTACGTTGGTGCCGACCTTTATAACGATGAGTTCCTTATGCATAGTTCTCCTCTTTGCCTAATTCTACCGCACGCTCAAAAGCCGCAAAAGCCGCTTCCTTGATCAGTTCGCTGACATTGTTATCGTCCATAGAGTTTAGGGCCGCCTGTGTAGTGCCTCCTTTACTGGCCACACGGTCCATCCAAGAATTAGGGCTAAGGTTGTTCTGGTTGAAGAGCTCAACGGCACCGGTAAAGGTCTCGCTGACCAAAACACTCGATACTTTTTTCGAAAAGCCCATTTGTAGGGCGGCCTCCATCATGCTTTGCATAAAATAGAAAACATAGGCCGGGCCACTGCCCGATATGCCCGTAGAGGCGTCTATAAAGTTCTCATCGCTCACCCTGATGGACTTTCCCGTAGTGTCTAACAGGCTTTCCACGGTCAAAAGCTCTATTCTTGAAACCTCCTTTGACGAGGTGTAAGAGGTGAGTCCCTTGCCAACTTTGGCCGGTAAGTTGGGCATGGCGCGAACGATCTTGTTCAGGCCCGTATGTGTTTTAATGGCATCAATGGTAACGCCGGCCATAATGGAAATCAAGATTTGGTCGGAGTGGACCAAAGGTTTAATGGTCTCGAACAAGGCGTTCGCGTGGTAGGGTTTTACCGCAATAAAGATGATGTCTGCTTGGGGCACACATTCTTCCAATTTTTTAAAGGCATCGAAATGCGCCATTTCATTTAGTTCTTTCAGTTTCTCTTCGGAACTGTCTAGCACCATAATGTTCTTTTTTTTGAGCAATTTAGATTTAGACATGCCTTCGGCATAGGTCAATCCCATGTTTCCGGCTCCGATTACTAGTACTTTCATGAATTTGTTTTAAGGAGTTCTTGTGAATTTCTAAGTAAAGTCTTGTGGTTGTATTTAGATAAAGAGTTGACAGTCGTCGTAGTTCTTTATTTTGCCGTAATAGGTTTTACGGTATTTCTGCAGGGTGCTGATGGGCAGCCCCAAAAAGTAGCGTTTGATAGAAGTTACCCTTGTGGTCAGGGCCCCCATTTTTTCACTGTAGTGTTTTTCTGTTCTTGTTTTTCTTTTGATATATAATAACCTCATAAAATGTATTTAGCTTGTAACATATCATAATGAATAGCTATTACAAATATGAAGTGTTAAGATTTTGTTATTGTAGTCTAAATAGATTTTTATCTTACTTGAAATGTAAGTTATTTCAATATATGTGTAGTTGTTTTATAGGAAAACATATGACAATGCTAAGCTTGAAGTTTTAATAAATACGGTGGTTTTGAAAAAATGTAAAACTTTTAGGGACTTTTGTTTTGTAGGAAACAATCTTACATAAATATCCCTTTTAAAACCGACTAAGTCATGCTGGTTTGGGGAGGGGCTGACTACGAGCGATAAAAAACACCGCATTGAAGGAAGTATTTTTAGGGGTAAAAGAGGAAAAAAGAACGAGGGCCGGCTCGGTGTGTGAACGGAGTTCTTTCCCTGCCCCATCGGCGAAAGATTGGAGTCCGTTGTTTTACATAGGGGCCTTCCGGTCGTTGTGCGTAAGCTACGCCCATTTGTGTTTTTGAAGGCCCTTGCTCGCCATGGGTAATGGACAGCCCTTTATAATAGAGCTATATTTTATCGTCCCTTACTAATACCTTGGCATCATCGATCCTATAGCTGTCAAAGGCTTCCGGTGTTTGGGAGATTTCATGTATGGGATTGTTTTCCACCCTCTTAAAAGGCCCTGTCGGATGGTCGGCTACCGCAAGTCCGATGGCGGTTATATCGTTTACCGAATTGTTTTCGAATATGTGGTCCTTATTTCCGGGGGTAGGCTTCACTCCTGTATAATACAGGTGATACCGCCCGTCGCAAGTCAAGCTATTGGGGGTAAAAACCGATTGGCTGTCAAATTCCCCCTCACGACCTAGCCCCAGTGCATGCCCTCTTCCTTCCAAGTAAGACCCTTGTCTACGGAAGTCGCATACCGGATAGAACCCCAATAGCCTGCGGTTTGGGGACTCTCCATTTTGGTATACCGAACAGAATACCTGCCATTCACTTGAATGATATCGCTATTGTCGCGTCTGTTAAAAAGGGAGTCTTTTCCAATGTCCTTGACTTCTTGGTAGGTAAATCGGACCGATTTTAAGGGGGTATCGGTTTCTTGTTTTTTGATTGCGTTTTTACTGGTTTGCTTACGGCTTGATAATACAAATAGGGCTGTCGTTAAAAGGCTGATAGGATAGAGCATCCCTTTTTTTGGGGCCCCTGCGCGATTTGATTTTTGATTTCTTCCCATAGGTTTAGTTAAAGGCCTTTTTGATGTCATCTATGGTCACTCCGAATACTTGCTTTATTATGGGCGCCAAGCTATTTTCATTCCCTTCGATATGAAAGGTGTGTTGGATATGTGTTCCATTCTCACCGGCCTTTAGGGCCAAGGCAGGGGAGGAGGTTTCCAGTTCGTAAAAAGAGCCAAGGGGGGCTTTTCCGGGAGCTGGGGCACCGTCGTTATAGGAATTGATTACATCTCCCGAGTACGGTTGTTCCTGTATTTCCCACATCGAATTTACGTAATCGCTTATGCCCTCGGGTTTGTTGTACTTTAAAATGGTCAGTATTCCGTTTTCCGTATCATAAGAACCCGCTATGTTTTTTGCGCGAAGGGGAGGTAGGCCTATCTTGCTCCGATACTGTCCGTCACCGCTAAAATAGAGGACATTTTCTCGAACAACCAATCGTTCTGGCGGGACTTTGCCAAAGTAAGTGTCGTTTACGACTGCGCCCAAATGGTCTTCATCACCCGAAATATAGGGTATGACAATGGTGGTTTTAGGAGAAGGGGTGAACATGCCCAAGAGCCATATCGATACCAGTCCGGATTCTTTTTTCCAGTCCTCTTTTCCGGTGTTGGTTACGGTATTTGTGGTTTTATAGGCCACGGCCCTAGTTTCCCCCAATGTACCTATACCCAGTTCTTTTTGTATTTCTTTTGGGGATAAAATTGTTATTTCGCGTTCAATGCCCAAGTCGAATTGAAATCCTGAATAATTGGTCAACGCGGCGTTTTTTGTAAATACCACCTTATTCGGGGCACTACTCTTTATATTGAAAGGTTCTAAGTCTATAAGCCTCGGTGTTTGCCAGTTCTCTAAGTTGAATTCATTTCCTTCTTTAAAAAACAGAGAATATTGCCCGCCTTCGGGGCCTAGCCAAAAACGTTCTTCACCACCAAAGGCATTGATGTGCTCTAGGGTGTCTTGTGATTCAAAAAGTTTCCTGTTGATCCACCCATAACTTCGTCCGTTTGGTCCTGATGAACTACTGGTCATTACCCGACCTTGTAGATTAGGGGCTAGGGCGACTTTGGCCTTGCCCGATGAATCCGTTAGTTCTATTATCGGAGTATAGGTTTTCATAAAGCTTAAATCATCCTCGTAAGGAGTAAAGGCCAGGGTATCTATAGCTTTCGGGGCTTGGGTTTCTTTTTTCTCCGATTTACAGGCGGTCATGGTCATGATAAGGAGTAGGGGGATGAGGTACGGTTGGCTGATAGTTATATTCATAATTATTGTTTTGAGTTTTTATTATAGTAGTGTTCCCCAGCCGGCATATAGGTTTTGTCGGTAGCGGAGAGTCCGTATTCGATGAAAAAGGCAGGTTTTTTAGCAATAGGAAAATCATCGGTCACAAAACGGAAGGTACTGCCACCGTCATAGGCACGAATATAGAGGGTGGCCGGAACACCTTCATAATCTAGGGACGCCCCTAGCTCATTATATGTGTCTTGAATTTTGCTGAACTGCCCCCAAACGGGGGTCAAAGTATCGGTCAAAGAGGTAACCTTGGTCTCCATTACTTTTACTTTTGTATTCGGAAAAATCGACAACGCTGAATTTTTAAGCCTTTGTTGTCCGTTCCGGAAGATAGAATAACTTAAAAGACCATCGGTATTGGCAAGTGTGAGTGCAATGGATTGGTCTGGGGATTTTAGGATAAACGTATGGGTAGACTTTTTACATGCCTTTGTTAGGCTTGTTACGAACAGGATCCAACCCCTTATAAGCCATTTTTTGTTTTTCATAAACAGGACTTAATACGTTACTTGGTTACGATTCCTTCAATTTGCTTCCAGCCCTCCATACCATCATTCTTGTGCTTTGTGCTAGGGGTACTCCGCCCGTCCATTATTATGTTTTTAAGGGCTTTTGTAGGATTGTTCTCGATTCGGTTTTTGCTTTCGCCAATATCGTCTTTGATCAAAGATTTTGAATAGCCGCTTAAAACGAAACTTTTTAGGGAACTACGCCAATTATAGCGCCCCGTTAAAATGCCATATGGGGTTGGATACCACACTTCGGATGAGCTATGTGCGTCAGTGAACTTGATGCCATTGGCGGCCATGGTATCGGGGTTTGGTGTCGCGATTTTGTCTTTTTGATTAAAACTTTTAACATCGCCATAGCCCAAATCATCGGCAAGGATGTATATGATATTCGGACGGTCGAATTTTTGGTTTTTATCTTGACTGAAACTGGGTCCGCAAGCTATAAACGTAAAGGATAAAAGGAGTAGGAGGGTGGTAGGTTGCTTGGTGAGCATCTTCTTTGTTAGTTTGTTTTTTTGTAATTATTCAATATTGTCAACTAACTTAAGAAAACTTATATAGTACTAGGGTTAAAAAGGGAGGAATAATGCATTGGATTTTTGGAAAATTTGAATAAACGTCAATTTCTTTATTTGTGATTTTGTGTTTAAGCAGGGTGCTCTTGGGAAATGGAATCGCCCATATCGAAAGTGTGTTTCAATTTATTTCTCCTGGTTAACGAAGATTTTATGGGTGGGAAGGAAAGTTTTTCAAACTGAAACAAGCGGAAAAAGAAAAAGCCAAGACGATTAATCTTGGCTTCTCATCTGTACTCGAGACGGGACTTGAACCCGTACGGACTAATGTCCATTGGATTTTAAGTCCAACGTGTCTACCAATTCCACCACTCGAGCCGCTATTGGTAAAGTCTTTAACAAAAAAACGCCGACAAGCAGCGTTTATAATGTCGAGCAAAAGACAGATGAAATCTGTGCTCTTTGAGCGAAAAACGGGATTCGAACCCGCGACCTCCACCTTGGCAAGGTGGCGCTCTACCAGCTGAGCTATTTTCGCATAGTTATTAAAGGTAAAGAACGTGACATCTTTCACAGATGCGGATGCAAATTTAATACAATTCTCTAAAATGCAAAGAAATTTTTTATGAAATCTGAAAAATAAAAAAACAGATGGTTTTGCTGTAGGAAATTTACGAACTAACCTGCTTGTTTTTGGTCAATAATCGTTTGATTTCATTGAGTTTCATAAGGGCTTCGACCGGTGTTAAGGTGTTGATATCGAGATGGGTTATTTCCTCTTTTATCTGTTCGAGCAAGGGGTCGTCTAAATTAAAGAAGCTCAATTGCATCTCGTCTTGGGCACTTTGTAATTTATCGGTGAGCTCTTCGCTTGAGTGCGATTTTTCAAGTTTTTTTAGGATTTTGTTTGCCTTTCGGATTACTTGGGACGGCATTCCGGCCATTTTTGCCACGTGAATTCCGAAACTATGTTCGCTTCCGCCTTCGGTCAATTTTCGAAGAAAAAGTACATTGTCTTTTAATTCCTTTACCGAAACGTTGTAGTTTTTGATGCGCTCAAAGGTGGTCGCCATTTCGTTGAGTTCGTGATAGTGTGTAGCAAAAAGGGTCTTGGCCCGTGCCGGATGCTCATGTAGGTATTCACTAATGGCCCAGGCAATGGAAATACCATCATAGGTGCTTGTGCCCCTTCCGATTTCGTCGAGCAAGACCAGACTTCGCTCCGATAGGTTGTTCAAGATAGAGGCGGTCTCGTTCATTTCAACCATAAAGGTAGATTCGCCCATAGAAATGTTGTCGCTCGCCCCGACACGGGTGAAAATTTTGTCCACATAGCCAATTTCGGCGGCTTCTGCCGGCACAAAAGAGCCCATTTGGGCCAAGAGTACGATCAGGGCCGTTTGTCTCAGTATGGCCGATTTACCACTCATATTGGGTCCGGTGATCATTATGATCTGTTGTTCGTCTCGGTTGAGGGTCACATCATTGGCAATGTAAGCCTCTCCTAAGGGCAATTGTTTTTCTATGACCGGATGCCTACCGTTCTTGATGTTGATTTCGGTTGTTTCGTTAATGACGGGCTTGGCGTAATTGTTCTCTTTGGCAAGCTGGGCAAAGCCGCAAAGACAATCGAGTTGGGCTATTTGTTGTGCGTTGTTCTGTACTGGGGCAATATACTCTTGGGCCCAGACCACCAATTGCGAAAACAATTGTTGTTCGAGGCTAAGAATGCGTTCTTCGGCACCCAGAATCTTTGATTCGTATTCTTTTAGCTCTTCGGTGATATAGCGCTCGGCATTGACCAAGGTCTGTTTGCGGATCCACTCTTCGGGCACCTTGTCTTTATGTGTGTTCCGTACTTCAATGTAGTAGCCGAAAACGTTGTTCGAGGCAATTTTTAATGAGGTAATGCCCGTGCGTTCGCTTTCGCGGGCGAGCATTTTATCTAAATAGTCCTTGCCCGAAAAGGCAAGGCCCCTGAGTTCGTCAAGTTCATCGGAATAGCCATCGGCAATGGTCTTGCCCTTAGGGATGTGTACAGGAGCCTCTTCGTTGATCATTTCCTTGATCTTGTTGCGGAGCATATCGCACGCGTGCAATTGATCGGAAATAAGCTGAAGGGCCTCGTCATTGCTTTGGGCCGTTAGTTGTTTGATAGGGATGATGGCCTCGAGCGAATTTTTGAGCTGTACGATCTCTTTTGGATTTACTTTTCCGGTCGCCACCTTTGATATGAGGCGCTCAAGGTCGCCCATTTGTTTGATCCGTTGCTGTATTTTTAGCAAGGTGTCGTCATGATCGTGTAAATAAGAGACTACCTGGTGTCTGCGGTTTATCTTTTCGATGTTCTTTAAGGGAAGTGCCAACCATCGCTTGAGCATACGTCCGCCCATGGGTGACAAGGTCTTGTCTATGATGCTTAAAAGGGTGACCGCATTCTGGTTGGTAGAATGGTAGAGCTCTAGGTTTTTGATGGTAAAACGATCCATCCAAATATGCTCTTCTTCTGCAATGCGCTTTAGGCTGTTGATGTGTTGCAACTGCCGGTGCTGCGTTTCCGAAAGATAGTGCAAGACTACGCCTGAAGCAATGATGCCGTGCCCTAAATGGTCAACGCCGAAGCCTTTTAGGGTGCTGGTGTTGAAATGGTTGGTAAGGGTCTCTTGGGCATAGTCGTTCTGAAAGACCCAATCTTCCATGTAGAAGGTATGGAACCGATTTCCGAAAACTTCAAGAAATTCCTTTTTGTGTTTTTTAGGGACCAGTACCTCGTTCGGGGCAAAGTTCTGCAAGAGTTTGTCGATCTGTTCTTCGGTTCCTTCGGAAGTGAGAAATTCCCCTGTGGAAATATCAACGAAGGAAACCCCTAAGAGCTTTCTTCCAAAGTGAACGGCACAAAGGAAGTTGTTAGACTTTGCGTTTAGAATATCGTCGTTCATGGCCACGCCAGGGGTAACCAATTCCGTAACGCCCCTTTTTACGATGGTCTTGGTCATTTTGGGGTCTTCCAACTGGTCGCAAATTGCGACGCGTTCACCGGCCTTTACCAATTTGGGTAAATAGGTGTTTAACGAATGGTGGGGAAAACCCGCCAATTCGGTACGGTCGCCACCATTGTTTCTATGGGTGAGTATAATGCCCAGAATTTTAGAGGCCCTTACGGCATCTTCCCCAAAAGTCTCATAGAAATCACCTACGCGAAACAATAGTAGGGCATCAGGATACTTGGTCTTGATGGTGTTGTACTGTTTCATCAAAGGTGTAACCTTTTTTGTTTTTTGCGATTTTCCCAAAGCGATCTGAATAGTTTAATTTTACAGCGAAAGTCCGTAAAACGAAAGTACTATTTTTTCAAGGGAAGATAAACCATTGTTGATATTTGAGGATAAGTTTATCTTCGGCGTTTTACCGGATCGGTAACCTTTAAAACACTCCCTTAACGGAGGTACAGTATGCGAAAACTTAAGAACGAAGAATTGAACCGATTAGATGTCGAAGCCTTTAAACAGGCCGATAAAACCCCTGTTGTTATTGTGTTGGACAATATCAGGAGTTTGAACAATATTGGTTCGGTCTTTAGAACTTCCGATGCCTTTTTGGTCGAAAAGATATACCTCTGTGGTATTACCGCACAGCCGCCCCATAAAGACATCAGAAAAACGGCCCTTGGGGCTACCGAAAGTGTGGATTGGGCCTATAAAGAAAATACAGTGGAGCTTGTAGAAGCGTTAAAAGCCGATGGGTATACGGTCTTGGCTATTGAACAGGCCGAAAATGCCGTAATGTTGAACGCATTTGAAATAGATGCGGATAAAAAGTACGCCCTAGTATTCGGGAACGAAGTAAAAGGGGTGTCGCAAGAGGTGGTGAACGCCAGTCACAATGTGGTGGAGATTCCCCAGTACGGAACCAAGCACTCCTTGAATATTTCGGTGAGTGTGGGCGTGGTGGTATGGGACCTGTGGTCTAAACTAAATGCCTTAAAGGCCTAGTTCGGCAAGTGAACGGCAAACTTGGAGATCTTGTCAATAATGGTGTCGTAATCTTCTTTGCGTTCCACAAAATCAAGGTCGCCCAATTCAATGATCAGGTTGTTCTGCTCAGGGTAGCCCTTGATGAACTCAAAATACCCTTTGTTGATCTTTTGGAGATAATCGGGGGCGATTTTTTGCTCGTAATCACGGCCTCTTTGTTTAATGTTATCGAGCAAACGCTCGGTCGTTTGATACAGGTAGACGTATAAACGGGGCTTCTTTACCTCTTTGTACATGAGGTGGAAGAGTTTTCGGTACAGTTCAAATTCTTCTTGCTGTAGCGTGATACGGGCAAATATGAGGGACTTATATATGTCGTAATCGCTTACCATGAATTTCTTGAACAGGTCGTACTGAGAGGTGTCGTCGGTAAACTGCTGGTACCTGTCGGCCAAGAAAGACATTTCCAAAGGAAAGGCATACCGGCTTTGGTCTTCGTAAAATTTCGGCAGAAAGGCGTTGTCGGCAAAGCGTTCCAAGACCAGCTTGCCGCTGAAATCTTCGGCGATTTTGTTGGCCAAGGTGGTTTTGCCGGCCCCGATGTTCCCTTCGATGGCTATAAAGTTCAAATGGGCAAAAAGGTCGGCCCTGTTCTTGTGCAATCGGTAGGTCGTGCGTTCAAGTTTGCCCTTGTCACGACATTCTTGAATGAGGTTGCGGGTGTCTTTGTTCAGTATCGGGTGATAGAACTGGGGAGCGATATCCGCCAAAGGTTTTAACACGAACTTACGGTAGGTGAGTTCGGGGTGTGGTATCACTAAATTCTCTGAAATAAAGGTTTCCCTTTCGTAATATAGAATATCGATGTCAATAGACCTAGGGTGGTAGCCGTCTTCCGAAGACCGCACTCGTCCCAGTTTGGTCTCAATGTTCAAAAGGGTGTGCAAAAGCTCCTGTGGGGGCATGACCGTTTTGATCGAAATACAAATGTTCATAAAGTCGCTAGACTCAAAACCCCAAGAGCTTGTTTGATATACATGCGATATCTTCTGCACTTCTCCGGCGGTATTGTGTATAGCGAACACTGCATCCTGCAGGTTGTTCAAAGTGTCACCAAGATTACTTCCTAGTGAGAGGTATACTGTTTTGGGGTCATTCATAATATAAGGCAAAGTAACAAAAAGTAGAGGTGAGTTCATTATCTTTGGATAAAAATACTAACCTAATTTTCATGAAATTTTTAAGAAATCTCTTGGCGGCCATCATAGGCTGCCTTATTGCTTTTGGTGTTGTGTTTATTATGTTCATTATCTTTATTGGTATCGTGGGCAGTTCTGAAGACACGGTGACCATAAAGAAAAATTCGGTTTTAGAGCTGCAGTTAAAACGTCCGATCAGTGATTATGTAGGAGATAATGCAATGGATCCTTTTGCCGGGGCACTGTATGAGCAGTCGCAAGGTCTTGACGAAATCTTACATGCCATTTCTGTGGCAAAGGACGATGACGATATCAAGGGCATTAGTATCAACAATAATTTTATGATGGCGGGCCTTGCCCAAACGCAGGCCATTCGTAAGGCACTTGAGGCATTCAAGACCAGCGGTAAATTCGTGTATACCTATGGTGATTTTTACATGCAGAAAGATTACTACCTGGCAAGTGTGGCCGATTCTATCTTTATGAACCCGGTCGGGGCCTTAGATTTTAGAGGCTTGTCTTCGGAAGTGTTGTTCTTTAAAGATTTACAGGAAAAGACAGGGGTGAAGATGGAAGTCATACGCCATGGAAAGTATAAGAGCGCCGTTGAGCCTTTTATATCAAATGAAATGAGCGAGGCCAATCGAACCCAAATTAAAGAGTTGATAGGTTCGTTGTGGAATTCAATGCTGGAGGATATTTCCAAAGGAAGGAATATACCACCTGCCGACCTGAACGTCATTGCCGATACCTTGGGGGGAAGAACCCCTGAATATGCCAAGGAAACAGGGCTTTTGGACGGGGTGATTTTCTTTGATGAATACCAGCAGAAACTCAGGAATGCGCTCAACATTGGTGAAGATGACGATATGAACTTGGTTTCACTAGACGACTATGTCATTCGTTCGAACAAGAAAATCGTTAAAAAAGGTGCCGATAAAATTGCCGTTATTTTTGCACAAGGTGAAATATTGTACGGTGAAGGAGGCCCTGATGTTATAGGTCAGGGCATTATCAATGAGGCGATTATAGAGGCCAAGGAAGATGATAAGGTAAAGGCCATTGTGCTCAGGGTAAATTCCCCGGGGGGGAGTGCCTTGACCTCTGATATAATTTGGAGGGAAATTGAATTGGCCCGAGAGAAAAAACCTGTGGTGGTGTCCATGGGGAATGTGGCCGCTTCCGGTGGGTACTATATCGCCGTGGGTGCGGATAAAATTTTCGCGGAACCTACAACCATTACGGGGTCCATAGGGGTTTTTGGAACCATACCCAATATGAGTGGGCTGGCCGCGAATATCGGTATCAACGCCGAGCAGGTAGGAACCAATAAAAACTCGGTTGAATACTCCCTTTTTGAACCGATGACCGATAATTTCAGGAACTATGTTCAAGAAGGTATTGAGAGTACCTATAATACTTTTTTACAACGGGTAGCCCAAGGGCGTAACATTAGTATGGCCCAGGCAGATAGTTTGGCACAAGGCCGGGTCTGGAGCGGCGTAGATGCCAAGCGAATGGGACTCATAGATGAACTGGGTAATTTAGAGGATGCCATAGACGAAGCCGCAAATATGGCCGAATTGGGGGATTACGGACTTAAAAAATACCCTAAGTATAAATCAGGATTTGAAAGGTTTATGGAAGATTTAGGCGGTGCCAGCGCCAAGGTGAAACAAGGGCTTATTGAAGAGGAAATAGGAACGGAAGCTTATTCTATATTGAAACAAGTGAAGTCCGTTATGGAACGGGAAGGGGTTCAGGCACGCATGCCATTTGTACTTGATATTAAGTAGTTCTGTTATTGGAAAAATAAAAAGAGCCAGCATATTGCTGGCTCTTTTGGTATATAATAGGTGGTCTTGGTATGCTATTTTACAAGGTTGATTTCAACCCTTCTGTTTTGGGCACGACCATCTTTGTACATGTTGGAGGCAATAGGCTTGTCTTCCCCGAAACCAACGGCGGTCAAACGCGAAGGGTCGATTCCGTTTTTGATCAAGAAATCCCTGACCGACATGGCCCGAGATTCTGATAGTTTTTGGTTGGTAGCTTTGCTTCCTATGCTATCGGTATGCCCTTCCACAGTAAACTTCGCATCCGGATATTCTTTTAAGATGCTTATGATGTCTACTAAAACGGCGGTAGATTCCGACTTTATACTTGCTTTTCCAGAATTAAAAAGTATGGTCTTGGCGTAATCGTTCAGCTGTTTCTGTACTTCCTCGGTAACTTCGGGAGCTTCAGGGCAGCCTTTGTTGGCAACGGTTCCCATCTCGTTAGGGCATTCGTCGTTTTTGTCCAAAACTCCGTCGTTGTCAGTGTCGGGCCATGGGCATCCTTCGTTTTCTGCGGCTCCGGGTTCGTTAGGGCATTTGTCGTCTTCGTCAAGTACATCATCACCATCGGAATCTACCAAGGGACAGCCGTTGTTCATGACTTCACCTGCTTCTTCAGGGCACTTGTCGTCTTTGTCGACTACCTCGTCACCATCGGTGTCGGGCCATGGGCAACCGTTGTTTTCGGCTGGACCGAATTCATCGGGACAGTCGTCTTTTCGGTTTACGATGCCATCGCCATCCCTGTCTTTGGGTTTTCCATGGTAAACAGGTATTTTTAATCCGGCATAAACGTCGGCAGCTTTAGAGTTGTCGCTCAACAATAAGCTCATAACAGATCCGGAACCGATGTAAAGAGGTCCGGCCCTAAAACCTGCGCCCCATTGTGCACCTGAACCTTGTATAAGGCTAACGGGCATGTAAAAACTGAACCATTTGCTTTCATAGCGAGGGGTAAATGATACCATTGTAGGTATTCTATTGGAGTTTACCTTAGTGTTAGATCGTAAAGAGAAATCGGTATTCAAGTTCAGGTAAAAACTTTTGTTCAGGCTATAGTCTACATTAAAATGCAAGGCCGTTGGTAAGGCGAATTTCTCTGAACTACTGGAGCCGGTCTGGGTATAGAGATTGTTGAGAAGGTCTTCGAGATTGTCTTCGTTCTCAAAATCGTCCTCATTTACCGTTCCTGTAATGTCATAGGTATTTTGGGTACCGTTCTTATAGTTGATCGACCCAATGTCGCTGATGGAAAGCGCGAACTTTAACTTGTATTTGTTCAGATGTTTGAAAGTATTCGAACCGTCGTTGGAAGCATAGGAGGCGTAATCGGGGCGCCACTCGTAAACGACACCTAGATCGGCGCCGAAGCCGGTTGCCCCATCTACGATTTCAACTTCAAAATCTTCGAAATTATCGTCAATATTATCGCTGTGCCCGTAATTTACCTCACCTGTCGATTCAATGCTTCCGGTGGTCTGCCCTCCTGAAAGGGGAGTGCCGTCGGCATCATAATCTATAGTGACGTTTTTACCGCTGGCATAAGCGTTGCCTAAACCTTGTAGGTATTTTAAAGAGATCCCTCCCTTTAAAAAGTGCTGGTCTTTGTTTAGTAACACACGGGCATAGGTGACGCCAACTTCGGCCCAAGCATTCGCCGTAAGGTAGACATCGTCCTCATCGATCAATAGGTCTTCGTTTTCGTCAAAATCGTTGGAGATGCTTTCAAAGGTGTTTCCATTGATTTTGTTTACATTGTAGCCGACCCTTCCCCTTGTAAAAATGGCCAAGGAACTGGTAGGGGTGAGGTTGAACATAAACGATGGCCCTAAGACATCGGCATTTCCAAAGAAGTTGTTACTGTCTTTGGGGTATTTTTTACCATCGGTATCAAAGTCGAAATCGGAGGTGACCACGTCACCCAACTTTAATCCGTAGTAATCATTACTAAAAAATGTACTGGCACCTGCAATATTGATGTCCGTTTTGAACCTTGAATCCGTAATATTGGCAGGGTTGGCGATAAGGCCGTTGACACCGCTGTAGTTGTCCGTCAGATAGCCAACGTACGACTGGGCTTTGGCGCTTAGCCCGCCTAGAACGAGTAATGATGTAAGTATCGTTTTTTTCATGCTTGGGTTTTTTTAAGCTATTTTTGGTTTTTAGAGAGTCATGCAATAACGGGTAATCATCGACGAAATTGTATGGTTCATCGATGATTTTAACATGAAAAAGCTTATGAATCTAAAGGATAGCCGGTTGGCGTATCAGATATATCTTTATCTAGGAGCACTTTTTATAACTTCTCTGGTAGTCTCTAATCTTATTTTTCAGAAGTTTTTTTATTGGAATCCCTTTGGCAATTTTACCGTTTTTGGGGTCTCGTTGTTCGAAATATCGGTGGGCGTTTTGCCTTATCCGATAACTTTTTTGATTACGGATCTGATTTCGGAAATCTACGGAAGGAAAAAGGCCAATCAAATCGTTACTGCAGGTATTTTTGCCAGCCTGTTTTCAATGGTCATCATTTTGGTGGCCGAAATGGCCCCGGCCATAACTTCTTCCCCTGTAGATGATTCAACATTTACCAAGGTGTTCGCCCTTTCCCCTATAGCCGTTTTGGCTTCGATGATCGCCTATCTCTTTGCCCAGTATATCGATATTGCCATCTATCATTTTTGGAAAAAGGTTACCAAGGGCAAATACCTTTGGGTCCGGAACAACTTTTCTACTTTTCTTTCCCAGTTCGTAGATACCTTTACCGTAGTGGGACTGCTCTGTGTTTTTGGCGTTTTGCCATGGGACCTCTTTTTTGGTTTGGTGGTAAGCGGTTTTGTTTTTAAGGTTTTAATAGCATTTCTCGACACTCCTTTTCTGTATTTCTTCGTATATATCATGCGAAAACGGTTCAAATTGGCCATGGGGGAAGAAATAGCGCTAGAGGTATAATATTCATAGCTTTTTTGAGTTGTATCGATAGGGTTAAGAATCTTGATATGAGAGCTAAAAAAACCGCTCTTCTTTTGTTAGGTTGGGCGTGGTTTCAAGCTTGGTCTTGGCCTATGTATTTTGTATTCCGTTACATTTTATAAATCAGTATTTGAAATAGAATTATGAAAAAGAAAATAGTTAGGATCGTAGGAGTGCTTGTATTGCTTATTGTGGCCGTACTTGTGGCCGCACCCTTCTTCCTTGAATCTAAAATCGGTGAGATCATAAAGAATAACGTAAACAATAATGTGAACGCAACTCTCGATTTTTCAAAGGCCGATTTGAGCCTTTTTAGCAATTTTCCCAATGCTGAGGTTGGCTTGGAAGATGTGGTGCTTTTGAACAAGGCCCCCTTTGAGGGCGATACCCTTTTTGCCGCCAAGAGCGTAGCGCTTAAAATGGGAATAGGTGAATTGTTCAAGGGGCAGGGCGAGGCAATAGGTATTAAAAGCCTAACGCTTGATGGAGCCGTGGTAAATGTTACTATAGATAAGGAAGAGAATGCGAGTTTCGATATCGCCCTACCTTCCGATGAGCCAAGTGCGCCTGCCGATACTTCCGGCGAGGGCTTTGTCCTAGATTTGCAGTCGTATGCCATTACCGATACCAAAATTGTTTATGATGACCGCTCTACCGGTATGCGTTTGGAAATTTCCGAAATGCAGCACAATGGCAAGGGAGATCTCTCTTTGGAAAAATCGGAACTCGATACCTTTACTGAAGCTTTGGTGTCTTTTGAAATGGATAGCACCAATTACCTGAACAAAAACAAAATTCAACTCGACGCCCTTATCGGGGTAGACTTGAATGAAAATAAATATAGCTTCCTTGAAAACGAGGCGCTGATCAATCAGTTGGCCTTGGTCTTTGACGGATTTATTAAACTGAACGAAAACAACCAGGAGGTAGATATCAGCTTTAAAACCCCGTCTTCTGACTTTAAAAACTTTTTGGCGGTCATTCCTGCAGAGTACTCAAAGAACATAGAAAGCGTAAAGACTACCGGAAACTTTATCTTGGAAGGTCAGTTTAAAGGTATTGTCGATGAAGGGCACATCCCTAAATTCAATATAAAGATCAATTCGGAAAACGCATCCTTTAAATACCCCGATTTGCCGAAATCGGTTCGTAACGTTTTTATCGATACCGAAATAAACAACAATACGGGTATAGTGGAAGATACTTATGTCGATATTGAAAAATTGTCCTTTATGATCGATGAGGACAAGTTTAATATGACGGCCAATATCAAGGAGCTTATGGGGAACACAAAGGTAAAGGCCCATATTGATGGGAATATGAATTTGGCCAACCTCAAACAAGCGTATCCCGTACCCGAAGACCTCGATTTAAAAGGGCTGTTGGTCGCCGATGTGAATACGTCTTTTGATATGGCTTCCATAGAAAAAGAGCAGTATGGGAAAACCACGACCAATGGTAAACTTAGTATCAGTGATTTTGAATATAAGTCTGCCGAGATACCCAATCCTGTAAAACTGAAGACCACAAGTTTGACCTTTAACCCGACTACGGTGACCTTAAATGAGTTGAGCGGTACTACGGGCAAAACCGATTTTAACGCGAAAGGAACCATCAAAAACCTGTTGGGCTTTATGTTCAACGACGAGAAGGTTGAGGGAGATTTTGATCTTTCATCCAATACCTTTGCCTTGGGCGATTTTATGGTAGAAGAAACTGAGGGGCAAACTCAAGAAGGTAAGACCGAAGAGGTTGAAACGGGAGGGACCACGGAAGAAAAAATTAAGATTCCGTCATTTTTGGATGCCAATATCAATGCATCGGCCAATACCGTGCTTTATGACAATCTTACTTTAAAAGATGTAAAGGGAAATCTGCGTATAAAAGATGAAAAGGCCACATTGACCAATATGACCTCTTCTATTTTTAATGGTACTATGGCCTTTAATGGTGAGGTTTCGACCAAGGAGGAAACTCCCACCTTTGCCATGAATCTCGACATGAAACAACTGGGAATAAGCGAAACGTTCAAGTCTCTGGAACTCTTTAAGGCGGTTGCCCCGATTGCCCAAATCTTAAAGGGTACCCTCGATTCCGATATAAAACTTTCAGGTAACCTTACTGATGACCTGGTACCTGATTTATTGACCTTGAGCGGTGATATTTTTGCCGATATAATGACCAAGGAAATCGATTCGGAAAGCGCTCCCTTGCTTACCGCTTTAGATAGTAAGTTAAGCTTTGTCGACCTCAAACAATTGAACCTTGACGATTTGAAGACCAAGCTTACCTTCGAAAACGGACTTGTAAGCGTGAAGCCTTTCACTGTAAAGTATAAGGATATTGCTATCAATGTTGGGGGCAGCCATACCTTCGACAAGAAGATGGATTATAAGGCGACTATGGAAGTGCCGGCGAAATATCTCGGCAGTGATGTGAACAAATTGATTTCACAAATAGGCGAGGACGATTTAAAAGATTTGACGATTCCCGTTGTAGCCAGCATTGGAGGTAATTATGATAACCCTAGTGTAAGTACCGACCTGAGTTCAGGAGTGAAGAACTTGACCGGTCAATTGGTGGAAATCCAAAAGCAAAAGCTTATCGGTAAAGGAAAGGATAAGGCCAAAGATCTATTGGGTGATGTATTGGGAGGAAACAAATCTGAAACCGATTCTACCAAAACTTCGACCAAAGATGGCGTGAAAGAGGTCTTGGGCGGTCTTTTGGGAGGAAGTAAAAAAGATACGACAGAGGTGAAGGCGGATTCGGCCACACCTAAGGAAGATGAAGATGTGGTCAAGGAGAAGGCCAAGAGCATATTGGGCGGTCTCTTGGGAAAAAAGAAAAGTGAATAACAAAAACAAGCGCTAGTGCTTTCGTTTGCGCTTTTTGTCGTATCCAACGTAAAGCAGGAAAAGGAGTAAGCTGGCTAACGACCCCCATAAGAGTCCGGTTGTAAGCGACTGGGTGCTTTTTTTCAGAATAGCAATAAAAACTATCAATGGGGTTATGCCAATGAGCGTAGCCCCAATAAATTTCCAATAGCCCATTTTTAAGATGCCTCCTACAAAACTAATGGCATCATTGGATAGAAACGGGTTCAAGCGGGTCACGATAATGGCCCAGAATCCGTAATCGTTCAAAAAGGCACTAACTTTCTTTTGGGTCTTTCTTCCGATAATTTGTTCCACACGGTTTTGTCCTAAATATGTTCCAAGGGCGTAGCCTACCGAAGAAGCGGAAAAAACGGAAACTAAAATGATCATACTTCCCCAAATAGGCCCATAGGCTAAAATAGATACGACCATGAGCATTATGGAGGGTACCACGATCATAAACATCTGTGCGATCATGGAGATTACCAAAATAATCGGCCCCCATGCCCCGAACTGTGCCACTCAGTTTTTGACCGCTTCGCGATTGCCACTGGTGAGTACGTGCCAGGCGTTGTTTAAGAACATTTCAAATGAGGGCAGGGTGAAATAGCCCATCACTAGAAGTATAACTGTAGTTAAGGAAAGGTATGTCGGCCATTTGCTTTTATTCCTTTTTGTATTCCCTTGCTTCATACGATCTATATTTTGAGGAACAAAAGATAGTCGGGATAGTCGGGAGGGAATGAGGCAAAGCGTTCAATTTTTGGCGCTAAAACGAAGGTGTAAGGTTATATGCTTGGTCGGTTTTGACGCACCTTAGCTAATTTGGAGCGATACGTAATATCCCTCATTGCTGCGGACGTTGAACACGGTATTGTCTTCAAAAATAAAATATTGGCCCTTTATCCCTTTTAAAATGCCTTTGTAGTTTGGGGTTTTTGTGAGGTTAAGGCTTTTTACCTTTTCAGGATATTTCAGTACCGGAAACTCAAGATTGGTCTCGGTATTGTCGGCAATGTAATACGCTTGGGCCTCGTCGGGAATGTACTGCTTTAGTTTGTTGCGCCATTCGACCAAGTTTTCATCCTCTACGTTATTCGTGAGCATTTTTCGCCAATTGGTCTTGTCGCCTATATGGTCTTTAAGGGCTACTTCCGTAATTCCGGCCAAGTATCTATTCGGTACTTCAACTATTTCAATGGCCTCGTGTGCCCCTTGGTCGATCCATCGCGTAGGTATTTGCGTCTTTCGGGTGACGCCGACCTTGATGTTGCTCGAGTTGGCCAGGTAAACGATATGGGGTTGCAATTGTACTTTTTTCTCGTATTCTAGGTCGCGATCTTCTTTGTCGAGATGGGCGGTGCTAAGTTCGGGCCGCATGATCCAATCGCCTGCGGAGGGAATTTCGTAGAAACAGGTCTTGCAAAAACCTTGGCGAAAAATAGGGCGGTCATTTCCGCAGTTTAAACATTGGAATTTTATAAAATTGATTTCTAGGGCTTTGCCTAAAACTTGGTTTACGTTTAGAAAATCATTTTCGAATACCATGTAGTATTGAATGGGGTTTCCTATTTCCGTCTGCATTTTTCTTAGAACGCCTTCGTACTGCATAAAAAAGTTTGATTTAAAATCGATTTGAAAATGATAACTATTAAACCTAAATTTAGCGAATTCAAAGATACCCAAAAATGCCAATTACCCTATTCAATTCCATTGCCTCGTGGTTGCTAAAAAAGCGATATCACCAGATAGAGCTTTTTTTGAAATATCCTGGAGAGGTTCAAGAGGAGGTGTTGCACCAATTATTGGAAATTGCGGAAGATACCGAAATCGGTAGACGCTATGGTTTTGAGTCTATTAACAACTACGAGACCTTTCGCGAACGGCTACCTATCGTGTCTTACGAAGAAATGGAGCCTATTATAGAAAGAACCCGTAGGGGCGAACAGAATATATTTTGGCCTACCTCTATCAAGTGGTTCGCCAAGAGCAGCGGTACTACCAATGCCAAGAGCAAGTTTATTCCGGTAAGCGAAGAAGCACTTGAAGATTGCCATTATAAGTCGGGTAAAGACCTTTTGTGCCTGTATCTGAACAATAATGAAAATTCGCAATTGTTCACCGGTAAGAGCCTTCGTCTTGGAGGAAGTAAGGAGTTGTATGAAGACAATGGTTCTTTCTTCGGAGACCTGTCGGCCATTCTAATTGACAATATGCCCTTATGGGCGGAGTTCAGCAGTACGCCGAGCAACAAGGTGTCGCTGATGAGCGAATGGGAAAGCAAGCTCAAGGCCATAATCAAGGAAAGTACGCAGGAGAACGTGACCAGTTTAGCGGGAGTGCCTTCTTGGATGCTGGTATTGTTGAATAATGTGATCGAGGAGACCGGAAAAGACCATCTTTTTCAAGTGTGGGAAAACCTTGAGGTGTACTTTCATGGAGGGGTAAGTTTTAACCCGTATAAAGAGCAGTACAAGAAATTACTGCCTCGAAAGAATTTCAAGTACTATGAAATTTATAATGCGTCGGAGGGCTTTTTTGCCATTCAGGATAGGAATAATGCCGATGACCTGCTCTTGATGCTCGACTACGGCATATTCTATGAATTTATTGGAATGGACCAATATGGTACGGAAAATCAAAAGGCCATTCCACTTTGGGAAGTGAAGGTAAATACCAATTACGCCATAATCATTACCACAAATTCGGGCCTTTGGCGTTACAAGGTGGGTGATACGGTACGTTTTACTTCTATCGATCCCTATCGTATTAAGGTTACGGGGCGTACCAAACACCATATCAACGTCTTTGGGGAGGAACTGATCATAGAAAACGCAGAGGAGGCCCTGAAAACTATTTGTATGAAGACCGATGCAGAGATTAAAGATTATACGGCGGGCCCGATCTTTATGGAGGGTAAGGAAAAAGGAGCCCACGAATGGGTCATAGAGTTCAGAAAACCGCCTGAAGATATAGATGTTTTTACTGAATATTTAGACAATGCCTTAAAATCCTTGAATTCCGATTATGAGGCGAAACGATACAATAATATTACTTTGAATACCCCTAAGATACATGTGGCGCGTGAAAATCTTTTTTATGATTGGCTTAAGTCGAAAGGGAAACTGGGAGGGCAACATAAAATTCCGCGATTGTCGAACAAGAGGGACTACATCGAAGAATTGCTTCACATGAACAAATAAAAAGGGGATTTGTCCGTTTAATATTGGAAATTGACACCAATAACTGAACCAAACGGCAAATAAAACCAGTATTATGGCAGAAAGACTTGTAATTGTATCCGATATGTGGGGAGCTAAAAAGGGGCTCTGGATAACCTCGTATCTTGGGTATCTTCAGCAGTATTTTAATATCGCCTTTTACGATTGCCAACAATTGGGGAATGTAGATGAAAAAATCAACTCTGCGGAGAACGTGCACCAAGCGTTTGTCGACGGGGGAATTGACACTGCGGTAGCACACCTGCTCAAAAAGGAAAAAGAACCGGCACACTATCTTTGTTTTAGTATCGGTGGGGCCATAACTTGGAAGGCCGGCCTCTTAGGTTTGCCCATGAAATCCTTGTATGCGGTTTCCGCTACCAGAATACGTTCAGAGACCGAAAAGCCCGAGGGTGAAATCCGTCTTTTGTTCGGTGATGGTGATATGTACCGTCCTAAGGCATCTTGGTATGAGAAATTAGGCCTAACAGGCGAGTTGGTCGAGGGTTTTGGCCATGATATGTACAGTGATGAGAAAATTATTAAAAAAGTCTGTCTAGACCTTCTGAATACGGTTACGCAAAACGCGGGAAGAAGGGTTGGGCAAAAAGTGATATAAAGGAAGTTTTGCCTATGGGCAAGCTTGCGAATACTTAGGTTTTAAACTAACACTCAATAACATAAAAAAGCGGGACCACTCAAAGTGGTCCCGCTTTTTTATGGGTTTGTATTCTTATGGAAACTAAGAGACCGCTTTTAGCTTTTTTATGGTCTCATGAGATAATTTGTCTTCGGCATAGGCCTTGGTTACCTTGAATACGGTTTCGTCGTTGCTCGGCATTTCGAACATGGCGTCGGTGAAAATGGCCTCGCACAATGACCGTAGGCCCCTGGCCCCTAATTTATACTCAATGGCTTTTTTAACGATATAGTCTAAAGCTTGGTCCGTAATGGTAAAGCTTATGTCGTCCATCGCAAAAAGTTTTTCGTATTGCTTTATAATGGCATTTTTAGGTTCGGTAAGAATAGCCCTTAGGGTCTTTTCGTCCAATGGGTTCATGTGGGTCAATACCGGAAGCCTTCCTATTATTTCTGGGATCAGTCCAAATTCCTTCAAATCCTTTGGGATAATATATTGAAGGATATTGCTTTGGTCTAGGTTGTCGTCAGTTTTTGCCGCACTGTACCCAATGGCCTGCATGTTCAACCTTTTGGTAATGGCGCGCTCAATTCCGTCGAAAGCACCTCCCGCAATAAAGAGGATGTTTTCTGTGTTGACCTCTATAAATTTCTGGTCCGGATGTTTTCTTCCTCCTTTGGGCGGTACGTTTACTACCGTACCTTCCAGTAATTTCAAGAGCCCTTGTTGAACACCTTCACCAGATACATCACGCGTAATGGAAGGGTTGTCGCTTTTACGGGCGATCTTATCTATCTCATCGATAAAGACAATGCCGCGCTCGGCTTTCTCAAGGTTGTAATCGGCCGCCTGTAGCAAGCGGGTAAGTATGCTTTCCACATCTTCACCAACATAGCCCGCTTCGGTCAAGACCGTGGCATCTACAATGGCCAAGGGTACGTTGAGCATTTTTGCAATGGTCTTGGCGATAAGGGTCTTACCGGTGCCGGTTTGGCCCACCATTATGATATTACTTTTTTGGATCTCTATGTCGTCATCTTTCGACTTGGGCTGTAAAAGCCTTTTGTAGTGATTGTAGACCGCTACCGACATAACTTTTTTGGTACGTTCTTGCCCTATGACGAACGTGTCTAAAAATGCTTTGATATCAATAGGTTTCTTCAGGGTAAGTTCTGAAGAAAGGTCATTGGTCTTGGTCTGTCTAGATTCTTCGGTAACAATACCGTGGGCCTGCTCTATACATCTGTCGCATATGTGCGCGTCAAGACCTGCAATCAAAAGATTGGTTTCAGGTTTCTTTCTGCCGCAAAACGAACATTCTAAATTTTCTTTAGCCATATAAATCTACTTTCTTTCAAAAAACAAACGCAGATAACTGCGTTTTGGTTCATCGATATAGTCGAAAAACCGATAATTCGTATATACTTGGTCGAGATTATGCTTTTTCCCTTACCAAAATTTCATCGATCATACCGTAGGCTTGTGCTTCTTCGGCTTTCATCCAGTAGTCACGGTCACTGTCTTCGTTGACCTTCTCTATAGATTGACCTGAATGCTTGGCGATGATATCGTACAATTCCGATTTTAATTTCAAGATTTCGCGGGCGGTTATTTCAATGTCGCTTGCCTGTCCTTGGGCTCCGCCCATAGGTTGGTGAATCATTACCCTAGAGTGGGTCAGTCCGCTGCGTTTTCCCTTTTCACCGGCGCATAGCAATACGGCACCCATTGAAGCGGCCATTCCTGTACAGATGGTAGCTACATCGGGAGAGATGAACTGCATGGTGTCATAAATGCCCAAACCGGCATAAACGCTTCCGCCTGGTGAGTTGATGTAGATCTGAATATCTTTTGAGGCATCCGTGCTGGCCAAGAACAACAATTGTGCTTGGACGATATTGGCGACCTGATCGTTGATGCCCGTTCCTAAAAAGATGATACGGTCCATCATTAACCTGGAAAACACATCCATGGCCACGGCATTCATCTGACGTTCCTCAATAATATTGGGCGTTAGACCAACGGGATACATGCTTGTTAAGATAGAATCGTAATAGGTACTGCTGATACCTTGATGTTTTATAGCATAGTTCTTGAATTCTTTTCCGTAATCCATATTTTTCTGTTCGATGTTTAGGTACCCTGGGGTGTAAAATAAAAAAGGTGCCGAAAACATTATTTTCGGCACCGTAAAGATACTTATAATTTTTTGGAAATATTACCCGTATACCTCCTTCACAAAGTTTTCATAGGTAACCTCTTTCGTTTTGAGGTTTAGTTTTTCTTTGTAAAGGGTAAGTAGTTTTTGGCTCATCAATTGTTCCGATAAACGCTTGACCTCGTCTTGGTTGCCCAATACACGAGCGGCGATATTGTCCAATTCTTCTTCTTGTGGGTTCAATTGTCCGAACTGTGCCATTTGTGATTTTATGAAACCTTTGGCAAATTCCTTAAGCTCGTCAAACTGAATTTGAATATCGTTCTCTTTGATGATCTTACCTTCAATAAGTTGATAACGAAGCCCTTTTTCCGATTTTTGGTATTCTTCACTGGCCTCTTCTTCGGTCAATGGGTTTTCTCCGGTCATCTGGATCCATTTCTTCAAAAAGTCCGCAGGAAGTTCAAACTTGGTGTTTTCGATAAAATGCTCGGTAACGTCGTTCAATAATTTTTGGTCGGACTGTTGTTCGAACTGTTTTTCCGAATCATCTTTGATACGTTGCTTCAATTCTTCTTCCGATTTGACCTCGTCTTTGCCGAAAAGTTTATCGAAAAGCTCTTGGTCTAAAGCGGCAGGCTCCCTTTCGTTGATTTCTTCTATGGTAAAAGAAGCTTCAATGTCAAGGTCTTTTGCTTTTTCTTGTGAAACACCGAAAACGCTTGAAAGCAAGTAGTCTTCTTTAAACAGGCCTTTCGACTTTAAGGTTACGACATCGCCTACTTTTTTCCCTTTCAGGGCATCCAAAGCTTTTTTGCTCTTGATCTTGTCCAGTTCTAGTGTAGCCTTATTGTCTATCTCCTCTTCTTCGTTCTTGAACGTACCGCTTACTTCGTCATTTTTGGAAACTTCGTTCTTGCTGACCAGTTTGCCGTATTGTTTTTGAATACGGTCAACCTGCTCATCTACCATTTTATCGTCGGCAATGATCTTGTAATGGGTAATCGGTTTTTTGGTCTGAAGCGAGATTTCAAAATCGGGAGCAAGGCCCAACTCGAATTCAAAAGCTAATTCTTCATTGTCCCAATCAAAATTGTCTTGTTGCTTGGGAAGTGGGTTTCCAAGAACATCCAATTTTTCCTCCGTAAGGTATTTGTTTAGGTTATCTTGAAGAAGTTTGTTCACTTCGTCGACCAAAACGGCCTTTCCGTACTGCTTTTTAATCAAGCCCATGGGCACATGGCCTTTTCTGAAACCGGGCACGTTGGCCTGCTTTCTGTAGTCCCTTAGAATACTATCTACCTTGTCTTGGTAATCTTCTTTGGTGATGGCCACTTTAACGACGGCATTTAGATCGTCGATCTGCTCTTTTGTAATATTCATCTAAATCTTCTTTTTTGTTTCCATAAAATGGGATGCAAAAGTAGTACATTTAATGTAGCCTAGCAAGTTTTTAAACCCTTGGAATTCAAACAATCGTTACGATTTTTCATCCTCTTTTAAAAGTGAAAACAATATTGATTGCAAAAAGGATAGCAACAGGCTGAAAAGTATGGCCCATAAAATGCCGTCAACGGTAAAACCATCGATAAGGTTATCGGCCAATAAAATGATTACGGCATTGATGACCAGAAGAAAAAGCCCTAGGGTTAAAATGGTTACCGGTAGGGTCAGCAATACCAAAATCGGCTTGACTATAAAATTTAAAAGACTGATTACAACGGCAACGATGATTGCGGTGGTGTAACTGTCGACAAAGACATGGGGCAGCACTTTTGAAAGTATGACTACGGCAAGCGCGCTCAAGAGTATTCGTAATATTAGTTTCATGGGTAAAATGTATTTGGTTATGCATTGCGAATCGGCTCGCTACCCTTAAAGATAGAAATTTGTACGCGGTTTTATGATCTTACCCTTAAAATAAGCAAGTGTGTAAAAACGGTTTACCCTTTCAGGAATGCCAATGATTTTTCAAAGAACTGTTTTGGGTTTTCGGCATGTAGCCAATGTCCGGCCCGATCTATGGTTTGTAACAGTGCCTGTGGGAAATGCTTTTTGATCTTGGTGATGTCGTTGGGCATGATGTACTCCGATTTGTCGCCCCTAAGGAACAGCGTGGGGCCGTTGTAGATATCCGTAGGATTGATATTTTCCCCTATTTCGTTCATTTTTTGGCTTAAGACCTTTAGGTTGAACCGAAAACCCAATTGGCCTTTTTCTATCCAATAAAGGTTTTTGAGTAAAAACTGTCTTGTGCCAAAATCGGTGATATACTGCCCTAGTGCCGCATCGGCTTCGTTTCGTGATGTCATGGTCTCTAGCCGAAGGGCGTTTAGACCGTCGATTATGGCTTGGTGGTGCGGGGGGTAATATTTAGGGGCGATGTCGGCAATGATGATCCTGTCGGTAAGCTCGGGGTAGGAGCAGGCGAACTGCATGGCGGTCTTGCCGCCCATAGAGTGCCCGATAATTGCGGCCCGGTTCAAATGGTGTGCTTCCATATAGGCCTTAAGGTCTCCGGCGAGCAGGTCGTAGTCAAAATCATCGGACCAAAAGCTTTTGCCGTGGTTGCGCTGGTCGATGAGGTGGACTTCAAAGCCGGCTTCGGCATATTGTCCGCCCAAGGTTTTCCAGTTGTCTGACATCCCAAGGAAACCGTGTAAAATTATAAGGGGCGAACCTTCGCCTATGATTTTGGAGTGTAGGGTAGTCATTTATTTCAATTTGTTCATGTACATGTTTACAACGTTTTCAAGTCCGAGGTAGAGCGCTTCGCAAATTAGGGCGTGGCCAATGGAGACCTCTAGTAAATGGGGGACGTTTTCGTTAAAGTACTTAATGTTGTCTAGGCTTAAATCGTGTCCGGCATTAAGGCCCAAACCGCATTGATATGCAATTTTGGCAGCTTCCGTAAAAGGTTTGACAGCATTTTCCGGCCCATTTCCGTAATCTTTGGCGTAACTTTCGGTGTAGAGCTCAATTCGGTCCGTACCGGTTTCTGCCGCCCCCTCGACCATCTTGGCTTCGGCATCTACGAATATGGAAGTACGTATGCCTGCATTTTTGAAGGTCTGTATAACTTCTTTTAGAAAGTCTTTATGTTTTATGGTGTCCCAACCGGCATTCGAGGTAATGGCGTCTACGGCATCGGGTACGAGGGTGACCTGGGTGGGACGCACTTCGAGTACGAGGTCGATAAATTGTGTCACGGGGTTGCCTTCGATGTTGTATTCGGTAGTGACCAATGTTTTTAGGTCACGTGCATCTTGGTAGCGAATATGCCTTTCGTCGGGCCTTGGATGTATGGTTATGCCTTGTGCCCCAAAAGATTCAATGTCTGCTGCCGTTTTCAATAAATCGGGCATATTGCCACCTCGGGCGTTTCTAAGGGTTGCAATCTTATTTATATTAACGCTTAATTTTGTCATTTGCCGATAGAATTTACCATTCGGCACAAAAATACAAATTAGGCATGCCTTTTGATATTTTTAATTAGTATTTTGCGTTTAGTATAAAGAGTTATGCATATTCAAGACCACATAGTCACCAATATTCCGTCGTTTAAGATAGGGGACTCCTTGGCGGGGGTTATCACCTTTTTTGAAGGAACCACACATTCGCATGTTGCCGTTACGGAGAACGATGCCTATTTGGGGTTGCTCAGTGAAAACGACCTTGAGAATTTCGATAAAAACGAAAAAGTAGAGCAATACCGCTACGAACTCGATACCTTTTTCGTGAGAAAGGAAACGAGTTGGTTGGACGTGCTCGAAACTTTTGCCCGAAATGAATCTAATCTCGTGCCCATTATCGATGAAAAGGGAAGGATCGATGGATATTACGATCTTACCGATATCGTAAGCGTGTTTATCGATACGCCCTTCTTTACGGAGCCGGGAGGTATTATTGTCGTGGCTAAGGGCATTAAAGATTATTCTTTTAGTGAGATAGCCCAAATCGTGGAAAGCAACAACACTAAACTTATCGGTGGTTTTATAACGGATTCAAAAAACGACGTGGTTCAGATTACCATTAAGATCGCTTCGTCTAACTTGAACGATATTCTACAGACTTTCCGACGGTACAATTACAACGTGTTATTCGGAAATAGCGACGACCAATTTTTGGAAGACCTTAAGGAAAGGTCCGATTATTTGGACAAATATCTCAACGTCTAGATTATTCCTTCGATTCTCAATAAAATAATCCGCAATCAAAAGTACAATCGCTATTTTTGTCGCTAAAGCCATAAGGTTTTTGTAACCTGATAAAGAAAAGTGATGAAAGTTGCCGTCTATAGTCAAATGTATCAAGAAGACACCTTACAGTATGTAATGGAGTTGCTTGATGAACTTGAAAAGGAAGGGGCCGAGATAGCGATAGAAAAGGAGTTTCATGCCTTTCTTTCCCAAAAACATAGCGCAGGGGCCTATAGTACGTTTTCCGATTCGGAAGGCTTGGACGCTTCCTTTGATATGTTTGTGAGTTTTGGGGGTGATGGTACCATTCTTAGGGCGACTACCTTTGTGGGCGATCTGGGCATTCCGATTGTTGGGGTGAATACCGGACGCTTGGGCTTTCTGTCGACCTTTAGTAAGGAAGAAGTGCGCAAAGTGGTGCAAGAGTTTAATAAGGGGGCATACACTATAGTGGAGCGAAGCTTGGTGGAAGTGGATGGGAGGTCCGGTATACCCGAGTTGAACGGATTGAATTTTGCCTTGAACGAAATTACCGTAAGCAGAAAGGATACGACCTCTATGATAACGGTGGAGACCTATCTGAACAATGAGTATCTGACTTCCTATTGGGCCGATGGACTTATTGTTTCTACGCCTACGGGCTCTACCGGATATTCCTTGAGTTGTGGGGGGCCGGTTATCGAGCCTACTGCAAAATCACTTGTCTTGACGCCGATAGCGCCTCATAATCTCAATGCCAGGCCTTTGGTGATTTC
Source organism: Zobellia uliginosa (assembly GCF_900156625.1). Lineage (GTDB taxonomy): Bacteria > Bacteroidota > Bacteroidia > Flavobacteriales > Flavobacteriaceae > Zobellia > Zobellia uliginosa. Next base: position 308,096 of record NZ_FTOB01000004.1, read on the forward strand.
AGATGATACCCAAATCAGGCTAAAGGTGTCGGGTAGGGAAGAGCACCACCTTATTTCTTTGGACTCGAGAATAGCATCGGTGGCCAACGGAAAGGAAATCCTTATCAAAAAGGCCGATTTTACCATTAAAATGATAGAATATACTTCAGAGAGCTTTTTGAAAACCCTGCGTAATAAATTGTTATGGGGAGAAGATCGCCGTAATTGAATTCGTAACGGGCAATAAAAAACGGCAAATCCTGTTTATCATGTGAGAACATTAATATAATAGTTGGGTGCAATTGTTATATTCGCAAACTAATACTATTTATGAAGCGATTCATTGTCATAGTCTTGCTATGCACTTTTGGCAGCATAACGGCACAGACCTACGAAGTGGGTGTATTTGCCGGGGGAGCCAATAATATTGGAGACGTCGGACGTACGAATTATATTTTGCCCTCGAACATTGCCTTGGGGGGGATTTTTAAATGGAATATCGCCAAACGCTATGCGTGGCGGGCCAGTGTGATCTACGGAAAGTTCAATGCCGACGACAGCAAATCGAACAACCCCTCACGTAAACAAAGAGGGTATGAGATGGATAATTCCATTCTTGAGGCCTCTGCGGGACTCGAATTCAACTTTGTAGAGTACAATCTACATAAACTGGGGCCGGCCTTTACACCTTATCTATATACCGGTCTTACCTATTTTAGGTACGATTATAATTATTTCGACGCCGGCACGTATATAGATGTTTCCCAAAGGGATGGTGCCTTTGCCATACCTATGACCGTTGGGGCCAAACTCCGCTTGAACCAATTTTTGATATTGGGTGCCGAAATAGGTGCGCGTTATACCTTTACCGATAACCTAGATGGTAGTAATCCTGAAAAACTCAATGTGAGTCGACAGTTGTCAGACCTGAGGTTCGGAAATGTTTTTAGTGACGATTGGTACGTTTTCTCAGGACTTACCTTGACCTATACCTTCGGAAGAAAGCCTTGTCTGGAATGTTTCGAGTAGGTAAACCACTGTGTTTCCTCATTTTTATCTTCATGAGTTGGTTCTAAAATAGGAATAATTAAAATTTATGGGCTACTTTTGCCGAGCGCGTGAAAAAAATCAAATTTTGTAATGTTTTAGTGCCGTGAAAGTCTGGGCTAAAATTTTGTTGAACAGCGCGATATGATCAATTCACTATGGACAACCTAGAAGAATTAGATAAAAACAAACTGCCACGTCACGTTGCTATCATTATGGATGGGAACGGGCGTTGGGCCAAAAAACAAGGGAAATTACGTGTTTTTGGCCATGAGAACGGGGTCAATACGGTCCGTGAAACGGTTGAAAGCTGTGTTGAACTTGGTATAGAGTACCTTACGCTGTACACATTCTCTACAGAAAATTGGAAAAGACCTAAGCTGGAAGTCGACACTTTGATGAAGCTTTTGGTGTCGTCTTTAAGGAAAGAATTAAAGACCTTTTCGGAAAACAACATCCGGTTAAATGCTATAGGTAACATTGAGTCTTTGCCCAAACGAGCTTATAAAGAGCTTGTTGAGGTTATGGGGAAAACAAAGCAAAATACAGGAATGACGCTTACTTTGGCCTTGAGTTATGGTGCACGGGAAGAGCTGAAAAATGCAGTAAAACAAATAAGTACCAAAGTTAAAAATAATATAATTTCAATTGAAAACATTGACGAAACCATTATAAATAACCATCTTTACACGCATGATTTGCCAGATGTAGATTTGCTTATCCGTACTAGTGGAGAGCATCGTATCAGCAATTTTTTGCTGTGGCAGATAGCCTACGCGGAATTATATTTCGTTGATGTATTTTGGCCCGATTTTAGTAGTCAACAATTGGCAAAAGCCATAAAAAGTTATCAGAACAGAGAACGAAGATTTGGAAAAACCAGCGAACAACTCAATTAGCGATATGAAAGGGTTCATATCCTTCGAACCTTTAATTACACTTCTATTACTTCTTACTACCGTATTTTGCTCCGCACAAGAACTTTCTTTTGAGGATGGCAAAAAATACATTTTAGGCGGCTTGGAAGTAACAGGACTGCAAAGTTATAACGAGCAGACGGTAAAGACCTATACCGGATTAAGGGTAGGGCAGCCCATCACCTTACCGGGAGATGAGATCAGTAGTGTTATCAATAAACTTTGGGGGCTTGAGCTTTTCAAGAATATCGATTTTTATATTACTAATATCGAAGGTGATAAGGTCTTTCTTGAATTGAACATTATAGAGCGCCCTACTTTGTCGGATATCACCATAAACGGTGTAAAACCTAGAAAGGTAGACGACATTCTTGACGATACCGACCTGAAAAAAGGCAAGAAGATTACAGAAAGCTTAATTGCCAATACTAAAAACTATCTCGATAATAAGTATAAGAAACAGGGGTATTTAAATGCAAAGACCTCTATCATCGTGGCCAACGATACTTCTGAGACCAATGCCCAGAAGATGGTTATCAATGTAAACAAAGGGGATAAGGTAAAGATCAAGAAAATCATCTTTGAAGGGAACGAACAGCTTTCCGATAAAAAGTTAAAAGGTGCCTTTAAGAAAACCAAGGAAAAACGCTTTTGGCGTTTCTGGAAGAAATCTAAATTCATTGAAGAAGATTACGAAAATGATTTAGACCTTCTGGCCGATAAGTATGCAGAAAACGGTTACCGTGATGCACGTATCCTTTCCGATTCGGTTATAAAGGTAGATGAGAACAACATTATATTAAAGTATCAGATAGAAGAAGGTAATAAGTACTATTTCGGTGATATTGATTTTGTAGGTAACAGTGTTTATACCGACCGTCAGTTGGCCGCAGTACTGGGTATTAAAAAAGGGGATACGTATAACGGTGTTTTATTGAGGGAGCGTATTGCCGATGATTCAAAACCTGAACCCCAGGATGTTACCAGCCTGTATCAGAATAACGGATATTTGTTTTCTAGTATCAATCCCGTAGAGGTTTCTGCGGAAAACGATACCATTAATTTTGAAATACGGGTCATTGAAGGAAAGGAAACTTTTCTTAACCATGTAGACGTAGTCGGTAACGACCGTACCAATGACCACGTAATCTATCGTGAGCTCCGTACAAGACCAGGTCAAAAATACAATAAGAGTGATATCATTAGAACGATTCGCGAACTACAACAGTTGGGATACTTTGATGCGGAACAAATTAAACCGGATATTCTTAATCCGAACCCTAATGAAGGTACGGTTGATATCAAGTACAACTTGGTAGAGTCGGGATCGAGCCAGATAGAACTGCAAGGTGGTTATGGCGGTGGAGGTTTTATCGGAACTTTAGGACTTTCGTTCAATAACTTCTCTATAAAAAATATTTTAAAGGGCGAGGAGTATAAGCCGGTGCCTATGGGTGACGGTCAGACTTTCGCCATGAGGGTGCAGGCCAGTAGAACCTTTAGGGTTTACAGTCTTAACTTTGCAGAACCTTGGTTGGGTGGAAGAAAGCCCGTTCAATTTAGTTTGAACCTTTCGAGAACACAACAGTTCGGGGTAGATTACAACAACTCTACCAGTAGTAAGATCGAAGTTGATAAAGACCGTGGTTTTTCCATTACAGGTATTTCTGCAGGTTTGGCAAAGCGTGTACAATGGCCCGACGATTTTTTCACCATTTCACATTCCTTGAGCTACCAATTGTACGAGTTTAATAACTATGATATCGGATTGTTCAACTTTGGTAACGGAAAATCAAATTCCTTTGCCTATACCTTGGGGATTTCAAGAAACGCTACTTCTGGTGGACGTATTTACCCGAGGGGTGGGTCTAATTTTGAAATTACCGCCAAGTTTACACCGCCATACTCCCTTTTTAGCAGCAAAGATTTCGAGAGCTTACGAGACCGTAGCGAGGAGTTGACCTTATTGGAGGCCCAACAGGGAGGACTTAGTGCAGCAGACGATGCGGAATTGGAAGAAATCGACCAAGAACGCTTTAGGTGGTTGGAATACTATAAGGTAAAGTTTAAAGGAGATTGGTATACGACCTTGGTTGATAAATTGGTCTTGCGTACCAATGCGGAATTCGGTTTCTTGGGGAACTATAACAACGATGTGGGCGATGTGCCTTTTGAGCGTTTTTTCGTCGGTGGTGACGGTCTAGGGAACTTTACTTTGGATGGTCGTGACGTGGTGCAGTTGAGAGGTTACGAAAACCAATCGTTGACCCCTATCGACCCCGTAACAAGTCAGCAAGAAGGTGGTTTGGTCTACAATAAGTTTTCTATGGAACTACGCTATCCATTAACCTTAAAACCTTCAGCTTCCATTTATATGCTTGCATTTATGGAAGGAGGTAACGCTTTCAACAATTTTCAGGAATTTAATCCGTTTCAAATAAAACGATCGGCCGGAGTGGGGCTGCGCATATTTATGCCGGCATTCGGGTTATTGGGTATTGATTTTGGTTATGGGTTTGATGAAGATAATAGACCTCAGTCTATCGGAAACGGACCTAGCGGACTTCAAACACACTTCATTATCGGCCAACAGTTTTAATTTAAGGAATCGTTTAATATGCTAAAGCGCTCATTTTAAAGGTTTTAGTAATTTTGGCACGATATTTTCTATTGGATAAAACGATAAAATAATGAAAACAAAATCAAACGTTCTTTTTGTACTGGTACTAACCTTGTGTTCGGTATATACATTTGCTCAACGTGGCGTACGTATCGCATACGTAGATATGGAATATATCTTGGAGAACGTAGAAGAGTATAGGGATGCCAACAAACAATTGGCGGACAAGGTCCAGAAATGGAAAATCGATATTGAGCAGAAGCAGAGCGAGGTTGAGCAGATGAAGAAAGATTTGATGGCCGAACGTGTGCTCTTGACCGATGAGCTGATTGCCGAAAGGGAAGAAGAGATCCAGATTCTTGAAAAGGAAATGGTAGAATACCAACAAGATCGTTTCGGTCCGCAAGGTGACTTGGTATTACAGAAACGACGCCTAATCCAACCGATTCAAGATCAAGTGTTCAACGAGGTTCAAAAAATCGGGGCCAATAAGAAATACGACTTTATTTTCGATAAATCGGCCGATGTGGTTATGTTGTATTCCGAAAAAAGGCACGATATTAGCGACTTGGTGCTCAGGGGTATTTCCAGAACGCGAAAGATCAGCAAGCCCAAGAAAGATAGTAGGAGTAAGTTTGAAGATGGGGAAGAGGCCGAAAAGGAAATGAGCGAAGCCCTCAAGGAAAGGAAAGAGAATGCGGAAAAGGCGCAAGAGGCCAGAGAGAAGAGTGTAGAGGAGAAACGGGCCGAGCAGTTAAAACTAAGGGAGGAACGCAAAAAGGCGTATGAAGCCCGAAGAAAGAAACTCTTGGAGGAACGTGAGGCCAAACGCAAAGAGAAGCTCGAAGAACGCAAAGGAGGCGGGCAAGATGAGAAGGAAACCGAAGAGTAAGAAGGTTTAATTAACAAAGTGCCGCAATCATCTGCTAAATAGACATAATTTTAATACATTGCGGCGATTTGTATACCAAATGTCGAACATTGAAAAATACATTAACCTGAAATTAACACTCAATTTTATTAACTAGAATTATCATGAAACACTTAAAGAAAATAGCAGTAGCCTTAGTATTGTTCGTAGCCGCTACAGGTTTTGTTAACGCACAGAGCAAAGTAGCACATATTGATGTTACCCAATTATTAAGTGCAATGCCGGAGATGAAAGCTGCTGAAGCGGAGCTTAAAAAATTGTCTGAAACGTATAATGCCGATATTGAAAGTTCTATGACCGAGTTTCAGAACAAGGCTACCTTGTATCAAAACGAAGCGCCTTCCAAATCAAAAGAAGAGAACGAAAAAAGAGCGATAGAGCTTCAAGGTGTTCAAAAGAATATTGGTGAAGCACAACAAGCTGCACAACGTGAACTACAGAAAAAACAACAGGAGCTTTTTGCACCGATATCCGACAAAGCCAAAGCGGCCATAGAAAAAGTAGCGGCCGCCCAAGGTTTTGACTACGTGATCGATGCCCAGCCAGGTGGTGGTCTTATCGTTGCAAAAGGTAAGGATCTATTGCCAGACGTAAAGAAAGAGTTAGGTATTTAATCGACTTCAGATCATATCAGTAAAAAAGCCCGCTGCAATAGCGGGCTTTTTTATTTTGTAAGGGGTCGGTCAAAAGAGTTTGTTCTTTATATTTTTCCAGCGCAAGTTGCGTATGAACTGACCTTCGGATTTGCTGACCAAGAAAGGGGTATTCTCTTTTTTGGCTTCAAGGTAGCCATATAGGTTATCGGAAAACGCTTGTGGTTTACGCTGTTTAAAAGCCATTTTTAACGAGGCTATTATCGTAATTAAAAGGCCATAGCGCATGGTGTACATGGCTTTGCCTTGAAGCAGTTTGGCCTTTTGGTTGTATGCGTTTCCCGTAGGCCTAAGGTGTTTTACCTTTAAGGAGTCATCGGTGTAGATTTCGAAGTCATGGTATTGGGCCAGTAATTCGTCTACCGTATCCCAGCCCATGGCATTGCGTAATCCGTCTATGGCTTTGAAACACTTATTAGTGTAGGCTTTAAAGGCCCCGCGAACATGGTTTTTGTCCATAGGGTGGTTTAATTTCCATTCCCCGGTTTCGTCCTGTTCGTAAATAAATCCCCCGGCTATGCCGACCTTGGGTTGTCCCCGCAAAATATATGCGATCTTTTCAAAGTAATTATCGGGTAGAATAAGGTCGGCATCCAGCTTTACGATAAACTCATAATCCTTGTCGAGAAGTTGGAGTCCTTTGTTAAAAGCCTTGATCACTTTGCTCCCTGGCATGTGTTCGGTAGAGGATAGGGTGTTCAGTTTGATAAAAATAGGGCTGAGCGTGCAAAATTGGTCGATAATGGCCTCTGTGTCGTCTGTAGAATTATCGTTCACTACAACCACTCTTTTGGGCTGTAATGACTGTCTTAAAATAGAGTTTAAGGTATCGGCCAAAAAGCCTTCCTCATTATGTGCGGGAACAATAACATAGTAATGCATGGCCATAGGGTGTTAAAGGTCAAAAGCTATGAAATTGAATTGGATTCTCAGGCTTGATCGGCAGGTTTTTTTTCGGCATATACAATGTAGTACCGAGGGGTAAAACTTCGTAATAAGGGGCGTAAACCTATTTTTTTGACGGGATTCGTCCATTTGGCCCTATCCTTGATTTCCCAACCGGCCTTTTCCAAGAGCCAATCGAACTGCCAATCTTCAAATTCGTGGTAGTGACGGTCCCATGGGTCGGTCTTGCTTCGATAGGCCGGCGAAAACCAGAGTTTCAAAGGTATGCTGGCCACTAGTTTATTGGCTTTGATTTCCCTTAAGGTGTTAAAAGGGGCCAAAAGGTGTTCGAATATTTCAAAAGCCGTAACGACCTGGGCCTCGGATGCCTTCACTGACGAAAAATCAAGGTCTAGATCTTCTCCCTTGGTGTTCTCTACGGAATACCCCTGTTCTTTCATGATTTTTGAAAACGGATTCTCAACGCCTAGATCCAGTATAGACTCATCGGTCGATACGTGCTTTCTAAGAAATTCTAGAGTGTGTTGAAAACGTTTGCTCGGATAGGTATTCTCGTACATTTGAACAGCTTGCAAGGTTGGTTGCCCGTGCATCTACCGGGTGTTATACCTGATAGACGATGGCATTGATATTCATGCCTGCACCGACACTTGCAAATATAACAACATCTCCCTTTTGAACCTCTTGATTTTCTATTTTTCCACTAAGTACCAAATCGAACAGGGTAGGTACTGTGGCTACGGAACTATTGCCTAGTTTGCCAATGCTCATGGGCATGATGTTTTCCGGTGCTTCCATGTCGTAAAGCCCATAGAAACGTTTTACTATGGCCTCGTCCATCTTTTCATTGGCTTGATGAATGAATACTTTTTTGAGGTCGTTTATACCCAGTCCACTTTTGTCCAGGGCATCCTTCATGGCCTGAGGTACATGGGTAACGGCAAATTCATAAATTTTACGGCCGTACATCTTAATGTACTTGGTGTTGTCGTGTTCCTTGTTATACGACGTTCCAAAGAAGAGGTAATAGGCTTCGTCCTTTGTGTAGGTGGCACTTATGTGGGATAGTATTTCCCCTGCACCTTCTTTTTCTTCGATTATGGCCGCTCCGGCACCATCGGAGTAGATCATGGAATCCCTGTCGTGGGGGTCGGTAATCCGCGATAAGGTTTCCGCGCCAATGACCAAGCACCTCTTGGCGATGCCGCTTTTTATAAAGGCGTTGGCTTGAATGACGCCTTGAATCCATCCCGGACAACCAAAAATAAGATCGTAGGCTATGCAGCTTGGGTTTTTAATTTGCAAAAGCTGTTTTACCCTGCTGGCCAAGCTGGGAAGCGTATCTCCCTGTATTTGACCTGGTGATAGATCCCCGAAATTATGGGCGAAAATAATGTAGTCTATGGTTTCTTTGTCAATTTTGGCGTCTTCTATCGCTTTTTCAGCGGCTAAGACACCTAGGTCTGATGTTTTTAGATTGTTTTCGGCGTATCGGCGTTCACCGATGCCGGTAATACCCTCGAACTTTTTTATAATAACTGCGTTGTCATGGGGGAACGGAGACCCGTCCGCATTTAAAAAATCATGACTTTCAAAGCTGTCGTTAGCGACGACCAGTGAGGGTATGTAACTTCCTGTTCCTGTAATTGCAATCGACATAGTATATATTATTTTAGCACCTTACAAGATACGGTATAATAGATTTACTGCTATGCATGCATAGTAGTTATTACGATGTTCAAGGAGTTTTTGTAGGGGAATACTTAAAATAGAAACCCTTTACAGTTTGAATGTAAAGGGTTGTCTTATAATTGTTTGTGTTGTTTTATTCAGCCTCGGCGTAGGCTTCTATTGGCGCACACGTACATATTAAATTACGGTCTCCATAGGCATCGTCAACTCGCCTGACCGAAGGCCAAAATTTGTTTTCTTGAATAAATGGAAGCGGAAATGCCGCTTTTTGTCTGCTGTAAGGAAAGTTCCATGTATCGTTCGTAAGCATACCCAAGGTGTGGGGCGAATTTTTCAGCACATTGTTAGGTTCGTCGGAAGAAGAAGCATTGATTTCTTCCTTGATCGATAACATGGCTTCGCAAAAACGATCAAGTTCGGCCCGACTTTCACTTTCGGTAGGTTCGATCATTAAGGTACCTGCAACGGGAAAAGAAACGGTAGGGGCGTGAAAGCCATAATCCATCAATCTCTTGGCGATATCGGTAACTTCTATACCGTTCTTTTTAAAGGGGCGGCAATCAATGATCATCTCATGGGCTGCACGTCCGTTTTCGCCTGTATAAAGTACATCATAGGCTCCACTAAGTTTCTGTTTGATGTAGTTGGCATTTAAAATGGCGATTTCTGTGGAATGTCTAAGTCCTTTTTCCCCGAGCATTTTAATGTAGCCATAAGAGATCAGGCATACCAATGAACTGCCCCAAGGAGCGGCCGATATTGCGGTAATGGCCTTATCGCCACCGGTTTCCACTACTGGGTTTCCGGGAAGGAAGGGTGCCAGTTGTTCGGCTACACATATAGGGCCTACACCAGGACCACCACCACCATGGGGTATGGCAAAGGTCTTGTGAAGGTTCAAGTGACAAACATCGGCACCGATAATGGCAGGATTGGTAAGTCCGACCTGGGCATTCATGTTGGCACCGTCCATATACACTTGGCCCCCGTGGTCATGTACGAGTTGGGTAATCTGTTTTATAGATGATTCAAAAACACCATGGGTAGAGGGATAGGTAACCATTAAGGCGGCAAGCTGGTCTGCGTGTTTCAAGACCTTGTCCTCTAGGTCGGCTACGTCTATGTTTCCTCGTTCATCGGTTTTGGTAACGACGACTTTCATACCGGCCATTACGGCAGAAGCCGGGTTGGTGCCGTGCGCCGAAGCGGGAATGATGCAGACGTTCCTATGGCCTTCGTTACGTGATTCGTGATAGGCCCTGATGACCATGAGTCCGGCATACTCGCCCTGTGCACCGGAATTCGGCTGCAACGAGGTTGCGGCAAATCCGGTAATCGTAGAAAGGTCTTTGGCCAGTTCCTTGAGTACGTATTGGTAGCCTTTTGCTTGTTCGATGGGTACGAAGGGATGGATATTCGCCCAACGTGCCATACTCAAGGGCAACATTTCTGAGGCTGCATTCAATTTCATGGTACATGATCCCAAGGAAATCATCGAATGGTTCAGGGAAAGGTCTTTGCGCTCCAATTTTTTTATGTAGCGCATAAGCTCGGTCTCTGAATGGTATAGATTGAAGACTTCGTTCTGTAGGAAATTCGATTGGCGCTGCACATTTGAAGGTAGCGCGGTTTTTGTGGATAGCTCCTCGATTGGGGCTGCGTTCTTTTCAAGTGCTTCAGCGAAAATGGAAACGATTTGATTTAGGTCTTGCAATGAGGTCGCCTCGTTTACCGCTATGGAAACTGTTTCGTCGTCTATGTAAAGAAAGTTTACTTCGTTTTGCTCTGCTATTGTACGAACGCGGTTGGCCTTGGTCTTGACCGTAATCGTATCAAAATACGAAAGATTGGTTTGGTAGAGGCCTAATTTCTCAAGGGCATCGGCCAAGGTTACGGCGGTATGGTGGACTTTTCTTGCAATGTATTTCAGGCCTTCAGGTCCGTGATAAACGGCGTACATACCGGCCATAACGGCCAATAGTACCTGCGCGGTGCATATATTCGATGTGGCCTTGTCGCGTTTTATGTGCTGTTCTCGCGTTTGAAGTGCCATCCGCAATGCCATATTCCCGTCAGTGTCTTTTGTAATACCGATAATACGGCCGGGAATGTTTCTTTTGTAGGCCTCTTTGGTAGCGAAAAATGCGGCGTGAGGGCCTCCATAGCCCAAAGGAATACCGAATCTTTGGGTGGTGCCGACAACTACGTCTACGCCGAATTCCCCTGGAGGGGTAAGCAGCACCAAGCTTAAGATATCTGCGGAAACGGCAACTTTAATATCGTTTTCTTGGGCTTTGGAAACAAAGTCGCTATAGTCGTTTACTTGTCCGTATTTGCCAGGGTACTGTAATAGGGCCCCGTAAAAATCTTGTCCAAAGGTAAATTCTTCATGGTTTCCTATTACCAGTTCAATACCCAAAGGTTTTGAACGTGTTTTTAAAAGGGATAGGGTCTGCGGAAGAACTTCTTCTGATACGAAGAATTTTAGAATACCGTTTTTCTTTTGTTGACGACTGCGAACATCGTACAACATGGTCATGGCTTCCGCTGCGGCCGTACTTTCGTCCAATAGTGATGCATTGGCCAGTTCCATACCTGTAAGGTCGGCGACTAGGGTCTGAAAATTTAAAAGCGCCTCTAGTCGGCCCTGTGCAATTTCAGCTTGATATGGGGTGTAAGCGGTATACCAACCCGGGTTTTCAAGAATATTCCTTTTGATTACGGAAGGCGTCAAACTCTCATGGTATCCTAAACCGATATATGAACGGAATACCTGGTTCTGCTCCGATAATTCTTGAATATGGGCCAGAAATTTGTGTTCGCTCATTGCGGCATTCAGCTGCAATGGTTCCTTTAAACGAATGTCGTTGGGGATGGTCTCGTAAATGAGCTGGTCCAAGGTTTCGGTACCTACAGTCTTGAGCATGTGCTCTCGATCTTCTTCCTTAATGCCTATATGGCGTAAAGCAAATACATCTGTCTTCATAGCTTATTGTAAAAGTGGCGTAAAATTAGACATTTAATCCCTTAAAAAAATCACATAATTGTGTTAGGTCATTAAAGTTTTTAACTAAAACGGCAGTTTATGAACAGTTTGGTTAATTTTGTAAGATGAAGGCTATAAAGCGCATTTTCGACTTTTACCTTGATGCAAGTATACATATAGCCTTTGGGGTGTATGCCCTTGTACATATTACCGATATTACCTTGGGCTTTGAGGTAGACAGTCACTTGGCCTGGTTTCTTTTTTTTGGTTCGGTGGCTTGTTACAATTTCGTAAAGTACGGGGTGGAGGCAAAAAAGTACATTCTTGTGGCCAATCGCTATCACAAGAATATTCAGTTGGTAAGTATAATAGCCTTGCTCATTGCACTTTACCATGGTTGGTTTTTGTCATTGAAAGTCTGGTTCGGTGTTGTGGGGCTCGTGGGATTGACGGGACTCTATGCCTTACCCTTATTGCCCCATGCAAAAAACTTGAGAAGTTGGGGCGGGTTAAAAATTTTTATTGTGGCCCTGGTATGGGCGGGGGCAACGGTAATCTTGCCTATGTTGGCGGCCGAACAACCTATGACAAAAGACGTTTGGGTAGAAACCGTTCAACGCTTTATTTTTGTGTTGATCTTATTGATTCCCTTCGAAATTCGTGATTTGGCCTTTGATGCTCCTGATTTAAAGACTTTGCCACAGCGTTACGGCATTGCCAACACTAAAATCTTTGGTTCTTTCTTGAGCGTTCCGTTCTTTTTCTTGATTTTCCTGAAAAATAGTGTATCTAGTGGTGAGGCGATAGCGGCGGGTATAGTCTTTTTGATACTTGGTTCCCTAATGTTTATAACGGGACGAAGGCAAAATCGGTATTTTGCTTCGTTTTGGGTGGAGGCTATTTCTATATTTTGGTGGTTTCTGTTGCTATTGACCACCATGTACATTTAGTCTTTTTCCTGTAAAATTTCCTTCATCTTAAGCTTGTCGTTTTCCGTGAGGCTATGTAGGTTGGCCTTGTCGCATAGAGAAGTAAGTTGGGTGTTTTTCTTTGTGGCCTTTGAACAGGTCTTACACATAAGTAAATGGAAGCGAAGCTTTAACTTCTCGATAAAAGTGGCTTCCCTATATTGGGCCTTGTTGCAAATTATTGCAGCTTTTTCGCAAGAAATCATATTTAAAACCAATTTTGATTAAGGCAATCCATCAAGGCCGTTCTAGCTCTATGTATCATTACCCACAGGTTAGACGGATTAATATCGAGCTCATTACAAATATCTTCGGTACTAATTCCTTGAATGGTTTTCATTGTAAATACCAGGGCCTGTTTTTTTGGTAATTTAGAGATGCAGTCTTGTATGGCGAGACCTAGTTCTTCGTTTTCTATGTTGCTGTTTTCAAACGAACTAAAAGGGTCGGCTACTTGTTCTTCTAGCCAATCGCCTTCCGCGTCGCTTTGTGCACTGTAGTTCATTCGAACCTCGGCCTTGCCTTTGTTTGAATTTATCTTTCGATAATAATCGATTACTTTTCGTTTCAGAATAGCAATCAACCAAGTGCGTTCAGCGGCATCTCCCTTATAGTTTTTTGCCGATTTTAGTCCGGCCATAAAGGTTTCCTGTACCAAATCTTTTGCTACTTCCGAATCGCTTATGCGGCCGATGGCATAGTTGAAAAGGTAATCTGCATATAAATCTACCCAGTTTTCGGGCTGTAGTTGGTGTTGTGCCATAGGTTTCGTGTCATTGTCAAAAGTAATGGAATTAGATTTAATGACCTTTAATTTTTTTTCATTGCTTCTAATATAATTTAATGCCGCCATATTTCTTATTTTTGATTAAACTTCTTGAACATGAAAGTCTACATATTCACTCTTTTACTATGTATGATTACTTTAGGTTGTGCTCAAAGTAAAACAAAACCTATCACAGATTTTTCACAGAATGATATAGAAAATGCGATTTTGCTGGATGTTCGTACTCCCGAAGAATTTAATGGGGGACATTTAGATAAGGCCGTAAATATCAATTGGTTCGATGCTGATTTTGCAGAACGCGTCGATAGCATCGATCGGGCGCAGACCGTATACGTGTATTGCAAGAAAGGCGGACGTAGCGCCAAAGCGGCCCAGGTACTTGATTCTTTAGGCTTTAATGTGGTTGACCTAGAAGGCGGCTACGACGCTTATGTGGCTTCTAAAAAGAATTAAAGGAGCTTGTCGGCCACCTCTAACCAATTGTTCGCACGTTCAAAACCCGTAGTGTTTATATTATGTGGAGAGGTGAACAGCAGGGTTCGCCCATTGAACTTTTCAAGGTTGTAACTGCGATCGTCGATGAGAACATCGCCCAACAGAATGTGCTTATGACCGCAGAGAATACGGTTTTGCCATGGAATGAAGGAAAGGTGTTCATCTAACCAATCGGATTTTTCCTCGAGTGAATTCGGAAACTGCATGGCGGCACTGGCTATGTATACTTCGTGCTTTTCGTTTAGCTTCCTTAATACGTCTTGGGCATTTTTAATGGGTTTCAGGTTGCGGAAGAAGCCTCTGTTCCGGGCATGGTCGCGAACACTTTGCTGACGTTCGGACGGAACCATACGCCAGACCTCGTTGCCGTTGCAAAGCTCCACTGTCAGGTTCTCGTTAAACTGTTTGTTGTAAATTTCTATATGCGCACCGTAGGTGTCCGCAATAACTTCGTCCATGTCAACGAATATGACCATCGCTTTTTTTGGCGAAGTTCTAAAAAGCCTGCGAGGTAAAAAAACCTAAGCCCAAATTTGACGATGATTTAATTTGTATTTTGTAGAAGTTTCTGGGGAATAAAAAAAGAGGGCGTCCCCACACCCTCTTTTAAACCGTTAAAAAAATTATTTGATATAACCTTTTCAACCTACTTATGTTACGTAAATATATAAGAAAAAACTTACAAAACATAATTTAGGTTAATTTTTTTTAAAAATTTGGATTTATTCAAGCAGGCCGGCTCTTTCCAGTAAGGCTTCTACCTTTGGTTCTGCTCCCCTAAAGCGTTTATATAGCACCATAGGGTTCTCGGTGCCGCCTTTTGAAAGCACGTTATCCTTGAACTTTGTAGCGACTTCCTTGTTAAAGATACCTTTTTCTTTGAAAAGGGCAAAAGCATCGGCATCGAGAACTTCGGCCCATTTATAACTGTAGTAGCCCGAAGAATAGCCACCTTGAAATATATGGGAAAAAGCCGTGCTCATACAGGTTTCCGGGGTGTCGGGATACAGGTTGGTGTCTTTAAAGGCTTCACTTTCGTGTTGCTTAACATCGGTAATGCCCGATGGGTCGATACCGTGCCAAGACATATCCAATAAACCAAAACTCAATTGTCTCAAGGTTTGCATGCCTTCTTGAAAGGTGGACGACTCCTTGATTTTTTGTACCAATTCCATTGGAATTACTTCCCCTGTTTCATAATGCTTGGCAAAAAGCTCTAGGGCCTCTTTTTCATAGCACCAATTTTCCATGACCTGACTGGGCAGTTCAACAAAATCCCAGAACACCGAAGTTCCTGAAAGACTAGGGTAGGTGGTGTTGGCCAGCATACCATGAAGTCCGTGACCGAACTCATGAAATAATGTGGTAACTTCGTTAAAGGTCAAAAGTGAAGGTTTGCTGGGAGTCGATCGTGTAAAATTACAGACGTTGGATATATGCGGACGTACATTTTTACCCTTCAATCGGTATTGTGGTTTGTACGATGTCATCCAAGCGCCGCCACGTTTTCCTTTTCTTGGATGAAAATCGGCATAAAAGACCGAGATGAAGTTTCCTGAAGTGTCATAAACCTTGTAAGTTTTTACTTCGTCATGATACTTTTCAATGTCGGATACCTCTTCGAATTTTAGGTCGAACAATTTTTCCGCCACTTTAAAAACCCCATCTATTACATTTTCAAGTTTGAAATAAGGCTTTAGCTTTTCGTCGTCAAGGTTGAACCGTTTTTGCTTGAGTTTTTCAGAGTAGTAGCTGCCGTCCCATTTTTCCAATCGGTCGATGGCGTCAAGTTCTTTTGCGAATTTTTCCAGTTCGATAAATTCTTTTTTAGCGGCGGGTTTGGCCTTTACTAGCAATTCATTTAGAAATTGGTGCACTTTTTCGGGAGTTTCAGCCATGCGTTCCTCCAATACAAAGTGGGCATGTGTTTTGTAGCCGAGTAAATTGGCGCGTTCATACCTCAATTGGGCAATTTTAAGAACGTTTTCTTGGTTGTCATGTTCATCGCCGTGAAAGGCTTTGCTGCCAAAGGCCAGTGCCAGTTTTTTTCGGAGCCCACGATTTTTGGCGTACTTCATAAAAGGGATATAGCTCGGGTAGTCTAGGGTGACCAGCCAGCCTTCTTTACCTTTTGATTGGGCCAATTGGGCCGCAGCTTCTTTTTCTCCTTCAGGTAAACCGTCTAAATCATTTTCATCGGTCAGGTGCATTTCGTACGTATTGGTCTCGGCCAGTACGTTCTCCCCGAATTTGAGTTTAAGTTGGGACAGTTCGGCGTCGATTTCACGTAGGCGCTTCTTTTTGTCATCGCTCAGGTTGGCACCGTTTCTGCTGAAACTCTTGTATTTTTTGTCGAGCAAGGTCTGTTGCTCTACCGTTAGGTCTAATGAATCTCTTTGCCCATAAACCGTTTTTATACGTTTGAACAAGGCTTCGTTCAGTGTGATGTCGTTGCTAAATTCAGATAGCAAGGGTGAAATTTCTTGAGCTATCTTTTGAATCTCTTCATTGGTTTCCGCTGAATTCAAATTGAAGAATATGCTCGAGATCCGGTCTAGTTGTTGTCCTGAAAATTCAAGGGCCTCGATAGTGTTGGCAAAAGAAGGTGCCTCCGAATTTTCGGTAATCCGGTCTATTTCGGCACGGGCCTCTTTCATGGCCTGTAAAAAGGCGGGTTTAAAATCTTCGTTCTTTATCTGTGAAAAAGGAGCGGTGTCAAAAGGGGTCAATAAAGGATTCATATGTCGTAAGATTTTTGTTGCGTTATATTTTCAAGGGATTGTTTTTTAGCTGAAAACGGGTATTGATCAAATCTAAAATAAAAGCGAGGCCGGCGAGAAGAAAGGATAGTGCCGCACCTGTCATAAAAGCCAAATTTCTAGTGGTGTCGATCAATACCTTGTCTCTTACGTTTCGATAATCTTTGGTGTATTCGGCCAGATCTATGGTGCCGTTCGAATTAAGGTCAAAAGTGTCTAACTGCATTTGGTAATACTTCCATCGTAAAAATACGAGTACCAATATCAGTCCATACATCGAGAAGAACAGTAGCGAGCAGCGCCACGCACTTCTAACGTAAGGGTTTTTGACTTTTCCTCTTAAAAAAAACAGAACAAAAATGGCCACAATACTTATCAGAAAACCGAAAAGAGATGGGTAGTTCATAATGAAAAGGAGGGTTTTGAAGTGTAAAGTATTACTTTTTGCCAGCTACCGATTTTGCTCCGTCGATAACCTTTTGCTTTAGCCCTTCTTTGTAGAGAATAATTTTGTCTAAAACGCATTTGTCAGAGCTCCCTATGATTTGTGCGGCCAAAATACCGGCATTTTTTGCCCCGTTTAGGGCTACTGTGGCTACGGGAACGCCGCCGGGCATTTGAAGGATGGAGAGAACGGAATCCCATCCATCTATGGAATTACTGCTTTTTACCGGTACGCCTATAACGGGTAAGGGAGACATAGATGCCACCATCCCGGGTAAGTGGGCGGCACCACCGGCACCGGCTATAATTACTTTGTAACCCTTGGTATGGGCGTTTTTACTGAAATCAAAGAGTTTTTCGGGGGTTCTGTGTGCCGATACGATGTCTACATCGACCTCAATGTCGAATCCTCTTAAAATATCAATGGCGTCTTGCATTACGGGCATATCGCTAGTGCTGCCCATTACTACGGCTACTTTGTTCATAGGGTTATTTGCTTATGACTTTTATCGTTTCCTTTACTTGTTGTGCAATCTTTCGCGCTTCCGAGATCGACTCGTTCACGATGGTAACGTGGCCCATTTTTCTAAAAGGGCGGGTTTCTTTCTTGCCGTAAATATGGGGAGTTACTCCTTCCATTCCTAAAATTTCGGACATGTTTTCATAGACGACCGCACCTGTATGGCCTTCGGCCCCTACTAAATTTACCATAATACCGGCCACCTTACTTTTGGTATCTCCCAAAGGGAGGTCTAAAATTGCGCGGATGTGTTGTTCAAATTGGTTGGTGTAGCTGGCCTCGATACTGTAATGGCCACTGTTGTGGGGTCTTGGGGCAACTTCGTTAACTAAGATCTGATCGTCTTTGGTCAGAAAAAGCTCTACGGCCAAAATGCCCACATGCTGTATTTTTTCGCTCACCCTTAGGGCTATTTCCTGTGCTTTGGCGGCTACCGTGGCATCGATTCTCGCCGGGCAAATAACATACTCTACCTGGTTGGCCTCGGGGTGGAATTCCATCTCCACTACGGGATAGGTCCTTACCTCACCACTGGCACTTCGGGTTACAATAACCGCAAGTTCGTTTTTAAAATCGATCATTTTTTCGGCAATGCACTCGCCGGTAGGTAACCGGTCTAAATCTTCGGTTTTGCGTATGACGGCCACCCCTTGTCCGTCGTAACCGAACTGGGCGGCCTTCCAGATAAAGGGAAAGTTTAAGGCCCCGTTCGCGATGCTGTCCTTGATCTCACTTTTATAGGCAAATCGCTGAAAATCGGCTGTGGGAATGTTATGGTCTACATAGAAGAGTTTCTGCTTGGCCTTGTTCTGAATGATTTTAAGGGCTTTGGTCGGAGGAAAAACCTTTAGACCTTCGTCTTCGAGTTTTTCAAGCGCGTCAATATTTACGTTTTCAATTTCAATGGTAAGCACGTCTACCCGTTTCCCAAAATCGTAAACCGCGTTAAAGTCCATCAGGTCGCCCAAAACGAATTCGTTGCAAGCAATTTTTGAGGGAGCTTCGTTGGAAGCGTCCATAACTACGGTATAAATATCGAATTTACGGGTTTCGTAAAGTAACATCTTTCCGAGTTGGCCACCGCCTAGGATGCCCAGTTTGAATTGTGAGGAAAAGTACTCCGATGAATTATCTGTTGACATGCATTTGTTTTATGAATGGTGCAAAAATACGTTGAATTCTTAAAACGGAAGCCGTGTGCTTAAAAAAGCAAATTCAAAGTGTTATATTAGCCGTTCTTTAAAAAAGCGATGTGATAAAGCTACACGATAAACATTTTAAACCGTTCTTGAGCGAAGCGCAAATTAAGGCGGCCGTAAAAAAGGTGGCCGATCAAGTTGCCGCCGACTATAAAGATGAGACGCCCATTTTTGTGGGAGTGCTCAACGGGGCCTTTATGTTTATCTCCGATTTTTTAAAGGAATACCAGTATCCGTGCGAAGTTTCCTTTGTGAAGTTGAGCTCGTACCAGGGGTTGACCTCTACGGGCATTGTGGAGACCCTCTTAGATGTTTCTGAAAACATAGAGGGATGCAGTGTCATAATTTTAGAAGATATAATCGATACGGGGCGTACCCTGAAAAAGTTGGTACACCTTTTTTCAAAGGCGAACGTGAAGGAATTCAGGGTAGCCAGTCTTTTTTATAAGTCTGAAGTATACAATGGTGAGTATACCATTGACTATGTGGGTATAGATATACCCGATAAATTTATTGTGGGTTATGGTCTCGATTATAATGAGTTGGGCCGAAACCTTAGGGAAGTTTACCAATTAAACCAGAAACATATGATCAATCTCGTGCTGTTCGGGAAACCGGGTGCCGGAAAAGGAACGCAAGCTGAATTTTTAAAGGATAAGTATAACCTGAAACATATTTCAACAGGGGACCTTTTCCGTTTTAACATGAAAAACGATACCGAACTAGGTAAATTGGCGAAATCATATATTGATCGCGGCGATTTGGTGCCCGATGAAGTAACCATAAAAATGCTACAAGATGCGGTCGAAAAGAACCCTGAAGCTAGTGGGTTTATTTTTGATGGTTTTCCGCGTACCGTGGCCCAAGCCGAGGCTCTCGATAAGTTTTTGGCGACCAAAGACATGAAAATAGATGCAACTATCGCCTTGGAGGCCAATGATGAAGTCCTTATTCAACGTTTGTTGGAACGGGGCAAGGTAAGCGGCCGTAGTGATGATCAAGATGAATCTAAGATACGTAACCGTTTTGACGAGTATAATGAGAAAACGGCTCCTTTAAAGGATTTTTACGAGAATCAAGGCAAGTTCCACAGTGTGAACGGCATTGGGGCCATAGATGAGATTACCCATCGTTTGGGCAAGGTTATCGAAGAACTGTAGTTTCTTCGCTATATCATCAATATTAGAGGGAGTTGAAGGGGGCAAGCTGTAGTTTTGGCCTATTTCGACTCCCTTTTTAGTTTTATAGGGCTAACTTCTAAGGGCCTAGCATGTTCAAGCTTCATGCGAAATGCGTATTTTTGCAGAAATGTTGGCTGTTGTCAATATATAATTCAGGATATTTTTATGACCGAGGGTAATTTTGTAGACTACGTTAAGATTTATGCGGAATCTGGTAAAGGAGGAAAGGGCTCTGTGCATTTGCATAGGGAGAAGTACATTACCAAAGGTGGTCCCGATGGTGGAGACGGAGGTCGCGGTGGTCATGTTATCTTAAGGGGGAATGAAAACCTTTGGACGCTGGTTACATTTAAGTTTAAAAAGCATTTTAAGGCCGGTCACGGCGAGCATGGCAGTAAATCCCGTAGTACGGGGTCAGATGGGCAAGATGTGTATTTAGACGTTCCCTTGGGGACGGTGGTCAAAGATTCCGAAACCCTGGAAATCCTTTTTGAGATTACCGAACACGGTGAGGAGCGAATCTTGGCCGAAGGCGGAATGGGCGGTCGTGGAAACTGGCATTTTAAGACCAGTACCAATCAGACCCCTAGATATGCGCAGCCCGGAATCCCTGGGCAGGAGGTAGAGGTCATCCTTGAGTTGAAAGTATTGGCCGATGTCGGCCTTGTCGGTTTTCCCAATGCCGGTAAATCGACCTTGTTGTCGGTAATCACATCGGCAAAACCCAAAATAGCGGATTATGAGTTTACTACCCTAAAACCCAACTTGGGTATTGTTGAGTATCGCGATTTTCAAAGTTTTGTAATGGCCGATATTCCGGGAATCATTGAAGGGGCCGCCGAAGGAAAGGGGTTGGGCCATTACTTTTTACGACATATCGAGCGTAACGCCACCTTGCTGTTCTTGATACCGGCCGACAGTGATGATATCGCCAAGGAGTACCAAATTTTACTTGACGAACTTAGACGGTACAATCCTGAATTGTTGGATAAAGAGCGCTTGGTCGCCATATCAAAGAGTGATATGTTGGATCAGGAACTCATCGATGAAATGACGCAAGAACTGGATAAAGATTTGAAAGGGATTCCCTATATGTTCATCTCTTCCGTAGCACAACAGGGCATAAGGGAGTTGAAGGACAAACTGTGGACTATGTTGAACAACTAGCTTCGGGGCTTTTAGGGCTCAGGGTGTTATCCTGATAAATTACTTACATTTACTTTAAATCGAGACGATGAAAAATGTCTTTACTTTTATATTGGTTCTGTTTTTGGCCTCGTGTAATGCGATTCGGGTTAACTATGATTATGACAAGAAGACCGATTTCACCAATTATAGCACGTACAACTATTATCCGGATATGGATACGGGATTGAGCGAACTCGATGCCAAACGCCTATTGGATGCCGTAAACTCCGAAATGCAGTTAAAGGGTATACGTTTTTCGGAAGACCCTGATTTTTTTATCAATATAGAGAGCAATTCGTTTCAGGCGCCCAGGAGTAATACCGTGGGAGTAGGTGTCGGGGGTACGGGCCGCAGTGTAGGTGGTGGTGTATCGGTAGGCATACCCGTTGGACAACCTAAAATGGAACGCGAAATACGTTTCGATTTTGTCGATACCAAAAAAGATGAGCTCTTTTGGCAAGGCCAGGGGCAAAGTACCTTCAAGGAAAACATAAGCCCTGAAGAACGTGAGGAAAAATTGCGCGCCTTGGCCGCCAAGGTTTTTTCAAAATATCCCCCCAAAAAATAGGGAGTGGTTTAGCTTTTTTGAAGCAGGTATCTCCCCTGGTGTTAAAAACTTTCCTGTGTAGGTAATTTATTATTCCATATTTTCGAACCTTCTTTCAATTTATGTTTTCCGGGCTACAAACAAAGAGCCTGTGACCTATGTGTTGGAAGGCTGTTTTCAACCCCAAACTGAACTTAAAAAGGAAATTTTCCTAATGTCGAAGCGTGCCCTTTATTATATTGATAACCATAAGATTGAAGTGGTACATACTTTTTTTGGAAAGGAAAAAATCCTTCTGAACGGCAGAACCGTTTCCAAAAAAGTATTTGAAGTAGGGGTAGAGCATTTGTTTACGATCGGGGAAAACAGGTATCGCATTGCCCAGCGTGACATATCCTATGGTGAGAAATTAAATCGTTTTGAAATTCGAAAGAACGGCTCACCTATATCCTTGGTCAATAGACTGTCCCGAAGGCCGTCCCATCAGATGTTTATTATGGTCGTTCTTTGTGGTCTGGGGACCGGCTTTATTTTGGGCGTTGTCCTTTATAAGATGCTCTGGCCTACTTCAGGCGTGTAATTCGTTCGGTTCATTAGTTGTCGACGCTTACCCGAACACCTTCTGAGTGACTGGAAAACTCGGGGGCATACATGCTTTGGATCCTTGTAATGCCATTGCTGAATTCCCCGGCGTTGTTTACCCTTAGATCGTATTCGAAAACAAATACCCCTTTGGGTAGATAGTCGAAAAAGAAGTTGGTGCTGGCGTCTTTTGTACTTTCATAATAGCCTAAACCATCTTGCCATTTGTATCTTGAAATTACATTTACGGGTTCAAAACCGGCGGCTCGCATATCCTTCATATGAACAAATTCCATATCGCGGTCAGAACGCAGTTCGATTCGTACGCGTACCAAGTCGCCTACTTGTAAGGGAGTGGCATCGGTGATTTCCGAAATTTTCTCACCTGTATCCGTATTCTTTTTCAAGAACAACTTTTTCTTGAGTTTAAGGGGGGTGTCGGCCGAAGTTATTTTATCCAAATCTTCAAAATATTGCCAGTACAGGGCGCCCCAAGCGATACCATCTCCCTTTTTGCTGAGCTGTACCTCTGCCATTTTTGGCTCTATTTCATTGGTGTTCCAAGAAGTTTTAAAATAACCTGTTCCGGCTTCGACTTTGGTGTTTTCGAACTTTTCGGGGCGGATTTCGGTGCCTCCCAAGCGAACGTCTACGGCATCGGTCACCGAAAGCCAGTCGCTACCTTGAAGCAATAGGGCATAAACCGCTTCGGTGGTAGATTTCGTGGTAGACCATTGGTTGGTCTGCTTGTGCTTTAAGAGCCAAATCTTAAGGTTGTCTATAGTCTTTATGTCGCCTTCTATTTCCCCGAAAGCCTCGATCAAGAGCGCCTGTGTTTCAATAGGGGCTTGGAACCAGTACAATGAAGGCGTATTTTCCTTCCAATACATACCGAGTTCTTCTGAAACAATGCTGTTCTCTTTTAACGACCTTAGGATTTTCATGGAAGTGGAAGTGTCTCCCGTCCTATTCAATATTAAGGCCAACATCCCTTTTGTATAGAGCGCTTTGTTGGTCCAATATGTTTGGGCTTGGCCTAGGTAATAAGACCTGATTTTGTCGACTTTCTTAGAGGTTTTAATGTCATTGAAGAAACTGCGCATATACAAATAGTGGATTTGCGACTGGCTTAAATGATCGCTCTTGAGATTGATAGCGTATTTCTTCATGTTTTCGTACTCCTTCACAAACGCATCATCTAAATAGTGGACTGCCTTGGCGATCATTTCGTCTTGTTTGGCTTTTTCTTGGGGCACGACGGAAAGTTTTTGCAAGTGACCAAGTCCCGTAACGATATGTTGGGTGATAAAGCGGTTTTCACGCCCACCATTAAACCATGGCCAGGCTCCATTGGACATTTGGTTTTGTTGGAGTTTGTTCAGGGCATTGGCCTCTTCGTTCTTCATTTTGTTGAGGTCGAACAAGAGGGCAATGCGCTTTTTCTGTTCTGTTTCCGATTGGGCATCCCTTAGCCATGGGGTTTCTTGGATCAAGAGCGATTTCAGCTCTTGGTTTTTTTCAAGATTGCTGATCAGGGCATCGGAATTGGCCCATTGGTCGAATACTTCCTTAATTCTTTTGTTCGAATTTGCAATGTGGCTTGCCAAACTGTTCGCGTAATATCGGGCAAAGGTTTGCTCGTTACATTCGTAAGGGTACTCCATTAGGTAAGGGAGCGCCTGTACGGCATACCATGCCGGATTGGAAGTCACCTCAAGGGTCAGTTTGTGGTTCTTAAGGGTGGTCGAGGTGTGGTTCCTTAGCTTGTCCAGAACAAAGGTTTTGGTCTGGTCGCTTCGTACCCATAGGGGAAGGGTCTCGGTCACCAACATGCGGTTGGTCAATACAGGAAGTAGGCTTTGTTCGCCATCGCTAAAATTTCCTGCCTTGGCTATTACGGTGTATTGAACCGCCTGTAGGTTTTCGGGTATTTGCAATTGCCATGATACCTGGGTGTTTCCTAAGGAATCTACAGTAAAGGCATGTTCGGTCTTTGCATTTAAAAGCTGATCCGAGATATCCTTTCCGGAAATACCATCAACGAGAACCAATTGGGCTTGTCCCGATAATTTTTTATCGCTTAGGTTCGCAATTTTACTACTTATGGTAATGTTGTCGCCTTCCCGTAGAAAGCGGGGGGCATTGGGTATGACCATCAATTCTTTTTGGGTAACGGTCTGAAGCGTCCTTACCGAACTCTGTAAAGATTTGGTATGTGCCATCAATTGCAGTTTCCATTTGGTAAGGGCTTCCGGCGTAGTGAAATTAAAAGAAACATTACCTTCCTTATCGGTGCGTAGTTCAGGAAAGAAAAAGGCTGTTTCCTGAAGATTTTTTCGGATTTGTAGGGCTTCCGGATTGTTTTTTGAACCAGGTTGTACTTGTGCCGGGGTAGGGGCCGTTATATCCATTTCGTTCGCTTGGGGAGCTTGGATCGATATCTCGGCAACATCTTCCAATTCTGACTCCTCTGCCGTGATACCTAGGGGAGCTTCTTCGGTCATCGACATTTTTCTCGATAAGGAGTTACGATAATAGTTGGTATGCCCAAATTGTAATCCAAACCAGTTAAAGGAGTCGAATCCTTGATAAGGGTAGTTATGGTGAGGTATTTCAAGATAAGTGCGAAATGAGTCCGTTCCGTAACTTGTACGGACATTGGTATAGAGGGAAGCGTAATACGAACGGCGTGCCAGCGGATTGAAATTCCATGAATGATACCGAAAAACATCTAAGGAGGCGTCGTACATGCTGGCCAAAAGCTCTGCCGATGTTTTTTCGCCTTCAGGTCCTTTTATTTTAAACGACCAGGTTTCATCGGTCCCCGGTTGCAATTTGTCTCTAAAAGTGGTGGTTTCAATTTCGAGTTGGTTTTCAGGGTAAGGTACGATTATCGAAAGATTGCCCGATTGAAACGAATTATAGGCAGAATACATATAATTGATGGCGAAGCCGCCCAAATCATCTTCGGTAACGGGTATACTAATAGACTTTGAGTTTTGGCTCAATTGTACTTTGTGGATGTCGACAAGCTTTCTCCCTTTTTCAACAAAAACCGTTACCGTCAGATCTTTTGAATTGGAGTAAAGTGTAACTTCTACCTTATCGCCGACATTATAGCGTTGTTTGTCCGTTTTGATATCGAACAGGCGGTTGTCCGCCAGTTGCTTGTCGTTTTGGCCAATAAGCGTGGTTATTGTTTTTTCTTGAACAAGTTGGCCAAATTTATCCTTGGTTTCAAGTTCTATGATATACTTTCCCGATGCGTAATTTTCAAGGTTTTTAATGCCGAACTGTGTAGATTTTTCAGTATCGAAATCGGTTTGCCAGACCAGTTTGCCTTTGTTCCAGTTTACGGCTTTGTCCTCTTTGTCGTAAGCCTCATGAGGAAACAAGGTACGGTATTCTTCTTTGCTCCAGTTTTTATAGTCCGGTGCCGGCCATGGCCTATTCCGTAAAACTTGATCGGGGGCCTGTAGTTTGTACATTTTCAATGTTCCTTTTGTTGGAACGGGCTGTTCGTTAAGGTTCGTGGTCGAAATGTGTATTTGATCTTCGTTTTTGCCCTTGTCCCACTGATCGGGAGCATTAATAAGGGCAACTACCGAATGGTAGCCTACCGATACAAAGGTAGTGGCGCTATGGGTCTCTCCGTTGATGTCGGTAACGTCGGCAGTAATTTCATAATTGAAGGTGGGCAGGTTTTCTTTTGATGTACTATTGTCGGGGATGGCCTTAAAGGTGATGCCGTAGTTACCCGAAGCGTCCGTAGTTGTTTCGCCTTGGGCTATTTCTTGGGGAGGGCTATCGTAATAGGGCATTCGCCAATAGAACCAACGTGGAAAATACACGGCGCGTTTTACGCGATAGCTCACTTTGGCATCGGTAATTTTACTTCCGGCATATGCCGTAGCGACACCGGTTACGGTAATACTGTCGTTTACTTTGTAGCTCCCGGTGACCGGTTTGAACGAGGTTTCAAATTTCGGACGCTTGTATTCCTCTACGGAGAAATATTGGGCATACCCGGCCGTTTTTGAAAGGTTATCGGCTTCTATACGGAATTCCCCGGTAAGTCCTGAATTCGGTAAGATGAATTCTCCGTTAAAAGAACCGAATTCGTTGGTGGTGAACTCAAGGTCCGATACTTTTTGACCATTCACGTCGTAAAGGCCCACGGTGACGGCTTCATTCGCTACAACCTCTGATTTTTCCTCAAAAGTTTCCATAAGGATTCCTTTGAAGTAGACAGGTTGTCCCGGTCTATATATGCTTCGATCGGTAAATAAAAAGATGCGTTTCTGAACATCGTTGTTTTTGTGTTCTATACGTTTATTGTTTACATAATATTCCCCGAAGAAGGCAGTCTCACCATTATACTCCACTTTAATATTTACATCGTTCCAAGAGTCATCGGTAAGGGGTAGGGTTACAAAACCTACTTTATCCGTATGTTTTGTCTTGGTCAGATAAGGTCTGTTGTAATTTTTAAGATAGGTAAACCTCAATTTTGCGTTCGAAATGGGGAGGCCCGTAGTCCTGTCGATGATTTGGTAGCGTTGTTCCGTGTTGCTATTGATTTCTGTCAAGGCCATATTGGTCACTTGAACTTGACTGAAGGCAAAATTTTTATCGCTTTTCTTTTCTGGATAAGCTAAGATGACGTATTGTCCGTTTTCCAGTGGTGGAAGCAATACCTCTATGTTGTGTTGTTGGTAGTCTTTTTCGTTTTTCAACGGAGCCGACCAGGTTTTTGCCGGTTTCAGTTTTTGAATAAAGTCGTATTGCTTGTGTTGTGGGTAGAGATCCCGTAGTTGCTTGGCTTGGTCGTTGTTGACCACATAGGCGGTCAGTTGTAATTCCTTTAGGTTTTTATAGTTGACCAATAGTTTTGCAGGCTGGTTCACCGGAATATGCTTTTCCATTACAAGGGAAAGACTTGGAGCAAGGATCTCTGTCCGTAGCGCCTTACATTTTTCGGCGCCCATACTGCCTGGAAATTCGGCAATAACCTTATCGCATAAGCTTAGTGCTTCTTTCTTTTTCCAGCGGGTTTCCTTGTTGGTTTTAGAATGATAAGTTTTTCCCTGAATATTGTACAGTACGGCCAGTTCATAGTTGTAGAGCGCAGAAAGTTCATGGTGCTTTAGGTGTTCTATCGAATTTTTTAAGGTTTCCTCATAGTAGGTATCCTTGTTAGGGAAAGTGGCGTTCCGGTACACGAAATTCATACGCTCGATATCGACCATGACCAAAGGTTCCAACTTGGGGTCATCGAAGTGAAAACGTATAAGTTCTTGATAGGTTTGCAGGGCTTTCGCCTGTAGCGAAGTTTCGTCTTTTGTGCTCAAGTCATGATGCACAAACTGGTAGGCCTCGCATAAGGTTTCCGGATCGTTGATTTCGAATTTGTCCGCGGGTCGGGTAATCGCGGTTTCGGTAGTCTTATAAATTTGAAGCGCCGTATGGGCGAGCAAATCGTAAAGCGTAGGGCGGAAGGTCGCCGAGTTTTCCTGTTGGGTCAATAATTCTTTGACGCTTTCTAAACCGGTATTTTGAAGCTCGTTTTTGTTTTCAAGGGAAGCCTTAAAATGAATGTCTATTTCATGGAATAGGGTAGTGAGGTCCCACGTGCGAAAATCGATGCTGTCTACCTTGGTTTCGGTAGTGGTACGGTCGTAAAACTGATATTGGTTGTTTTGGAAATATTGCCAGTAGAGATTGGCCAAATAGTTCTCTAGAATGTTTTTCGTAGGGAAATCGGATTTTTCGATTTCGGATTTAAAACGGTTGACAATATTCAGTTGGGCGTCTTCCTCTAAGGTGATGGCATATTTGGAGGTAAACAGTAAGGCTTTTATGATCTGTTCTGAATTCTTTTCCTTTTTCGCTTTTTCGGAAATACTTTCCACAACTTTTAAGGCTGACTTGGTCAGCGCCTCGTTCTCTAGTTTTTGCACGCTTTTCCAAAGCGATGTATAGGAATCTCCGTTGTCTTGGGCTGGTAGCATTTGCGAAAAAAGGATTAGGGTAAATATGAAGGACAATTTTTTCATAGTATAAGATTATAGGGCAAAACTGGGCAAAATCAGTGCCAACCAAAACTCTAAATGAGTGAACGAGGGCATTGGGTTAGTGAATGGGGTATTTTGAACAATAGGAAACAACTTATTAGTTTAAAATCCTAACGTGCAGATGCCTTAAAATATTAGATTTTATAGACGATATTTTTTGCTTATAAAATCATCTTTCCTTCGTGTCGCTAGAAGAAGGGTCTATAGGCAAATCGCTTATAAACTTTTTAAGAGTCCGCCATCGATGGGTATTTGGGTGCCGGTGATATAGGCCGCTTGGTCTGAGGCCAAAAAAGCGGCGAGATACCCGTATTCCTTTGGGTCTCCAATACGTTTAACCGGGACTCGCGACTCCATATCGGCAAGTACTTCGTCTTCCGAAATGCCCAATTGCTCCGCTTTCCTTGCATTAAGTTGGGCAATGCGTTCGGTGTCGAAGTAGCCCGTAAGTACACTGTTTACGGTTATTCCGTAAGGTCCCACGTCATTGGCCAACGATTTGCCCCAGGTAACTACGGCGGCCCTGATGGTGTTTGAAAGTGCCAAATACGACAAGGGTTCCTTTACCGAAACCGAGGCGACGTTTATGATCCGGCCCCATTTGTTGTTCTTCATGTGCTCTAGTGCCAGTTCGGTAGTGTAGGAAACGGTCTTAAAAAGAAGGTCGAACGCTTCCTGATAATCGGAAGTCTGTTTTTCTAGGGCACTTCCGGCCGAAGGACCTTGGGTGTTGTTGACCAAGATATCGACACTGTGGTTTTCAAAATAGTGGTATATGGTTTCGCGGTAGCCGTGAAAATCTGAAAAATCGACCACCAAATAACTGTGTTTCTGGTCTTGGTCGGTCGGTAGTTCGTGTACTGTTTTTTTGAGCTTTTCCTCACTTCTTGACATTAGGGTGACGCTTGCCCCGCTTTCGGCCAGTTGTTGGGCTATGGCCTTGCCTATTCCACCTGAGCTGCCGCCCACTAGTGCGTTTTTACCTTTTAGGGAGATATTCATAGTGTAAGATTTTTTGGGAATTTTTAATTCAGTTTTTATCGGTATGCTTCCCGTACGGGACTAAACACGTCTATAAGTTTGCAGGGCGTGAGGGCCTTGCCGCTATGGAGACTATGGGGCGGTATGATAACGATGTCGTTGGCCTCGTAAATTTTTGTGTCTCCATCGAGCGTAAATTCAAAACGGCCTTGCCGTACGTGCATTATTTGTTCGTTCATATGCGAGTGTTCAGGTACTTCGGCCCCTTCTTCCACCGTCCAAAAGGCAATGGACATGTTTTCGGAATGCACCAATTTACCGTGGTAGCCCGGCATAATTTCTTTTGAAGGAATATCGGATAGGTTCATAGTGAATGATTGTCTAACGAAGATATAAAGAATACCTACAGAAAAGAAAAAGCCCCAAACCATATTTTCTGATTTGGGGCAAAGTTTGGAATGGTAATTATCGTTTGTAGAAACTTGTGCCCCTACGGGTGTTTTATGGGCTTATTCCCATTTTACGACGACGAGTTCGCACCTTCTGTTCCACTCATGGTCTTCTTCGGTACAGCTTTCTTCGGTTTCACATTTTACAATGGGCTTAGATTCACCATAGCCTTTGGCTATGACCCGCTCTGGGGCTATGCCGTTCTTGACCATGAATTCCTTTGCCGAATCGGCCCTTTTTTGGGAGAGGTCGCGGTTGTATTCGGCATTGCCCCGAATATCGGTATGGGTACCTATTTCGATGATCATGCCTGGGTTTTGTTTCATGATGGCAATGACCTTTGCCAGGCGTTCACGCGCTTCCCGTCGTAAGTACCAGAGGCTATAGTCGAAATGGATTTCCTCGGTCTTGATGACGATGCGATTCTTTTCTTTGACAATGGCGTCTTCTTTTGCAATGATCTCATCGATTTTTTTCAAACGCTCCCGTTTTTCCTTTTCTTGGTCGGCCTTTTGCTTGAGGGCCATTTCTTGCTCTTTTTTGATCCGTTCGAGTTCCGCGGCTTTTTCTTGCACTTTTTGCCTTTTTATCTGGGCCAAGGCTTCTTTTTCGGCTGCTTCTTTTTGGGCGAGTAGTTCTTTTGCCTTTTGCGCTTCCCGTTCTTCAATTGAATATAGGGAAAGGGAACCGTCTTTTACGGCGTTTCTTTCGGTATCTGAAAAAATATACTTCGAATTGTCTTCATACCCTTCCTTATAGGCCTTTATACGGTATTCACTGGAGCAGCTAAGCTGAAATTTAAACGAGGCATCCTTAGCCATCGTTATTTTTTCGATAAGCTTTCCCTTGGCATCTACAAGCTCAATATAGGCACCGGGCAAGGGCAGCTTGGTAGTTCTGTCGGTTAAAACACCGGTAAGGAACTGTTTGCAATTTTCTATGACCAAGGGCTTCGTTTCCAAAAAGGAGTAGATGTCATCGCTCCCTTTCCCGCCAGGTCGGTTCGATGAAAAATAACCGGTACCGGAATCGGGGTCCAAAGACAAGGAAAAATCGTCGTACCCGCTGTTTACGGGAAGTCCAAGATTGTCTGGCCTTGCAAAATTTCCATTTTCCATTTTCGAAACGAAAACATCCAACAGTCCGAAACCGGGATGGCCATTTGAGGCAAAATAGAGGTTGCCCTTGTTGTCTACAAACGGAAACTGCTCTTTCTTGTCGGTATTGATCTCTTTACCTAAATTAATAGGGTTTCCAAAGAAACCGTCTTTTTGGATGCTGACCACATATAGGTCAAAAGATCCAAAGCCACCTTCGCGGTCCGATGAGAAATAGAGTTTGGTTTCATCAGGACTCAAAGCGGGGTGTTCCGTAGAGAAATCGTCGCTGTTGAAGGGGAGGGCTATGACGTTTTTCCAAGCACCATCCATATATTCGGCGCGGTAGATCTTTAGGTTGCTGATTTTATCGTCTTCGGTCTTCTTTTTGCTGTTTCTGGTGAAATATATTGTTTTTCTATCCTTGGTAATGGCAAAGGTGCCCTCGTGCATTTTTGAATTGATCTTGTTGCTTAGGGAGGTACTTAAGCTGTCGCCCATACCGATTTTATCGATAGGATGGGAATAGATGTCAAGGTAGTTTTCGTTGTTCCATCGGTATAGTTTGGGTAGGGCGGAAGCCTGTTTTCGAGAAGCGCTATAGATCAGGTTTGAATCTATTCTTGCCGCCCCGAATTCAGAGCTTGCCGTGTTGAGGTTGAGGTTTTCGATTTTAAAACGGTCACCTATGGCGCGAACATTTTCAATATAAGTGTAGTCTTCGGCTAGCTGTGATGCCTTGTCGCCCTGATCGTGTTCGGTATAAAAATCCAACAGTGTTTGTTGGGCTTTTTCGTATTCCCCGATGGACTTTAGTGATTGGTTGAGCTTAAAATAGTAGCTTTCATCAAGGTTTTCCCCGTAGTTGGAAACCAGGTAGCCGTACCAACGGGCGGCCGACTTCATGTTGAAGGTGCGGTAATAACAATCCGCGAGGTTTTTTATGAGTTTTGAACTTTTGTTGCGGGGCAATAATTGTTCGTACAGGGGAATGGCGTCACTGTAATAGGCGCGTTCAAAATAGGTGTCGGCGCGTTTAAGTTCTTGCTGGGCAAGGGTTGGTACCGTAAGCCCCAGAATAAAACATATGAAGAGTATTTTTTTCATGTTTAGTAGAATCTTGGGGATTTGTCGTATCCTTTGCCTAGGCCCAGTAAATCGAGGTTAAAAAGGATGAAAATTTCATGGGAACCGGAGCTGTAGGTACTGAGGTTCGATAGGGTGTAATCGTAGGCATAGCCAATACGCAAAGCCGGTGTGGCCGCAATATTGAACATGGCGCTTACCGAGTCTTCCAAGCGATACGACAATCCGCCTTCAAAGCGGTTTAGGAAAAGGGCGTTAAGCGAAAGGTCGAAAGTCAACGGGGCGCCCTGAACCATTTTGGCCAGTACCGATGGTTTTAATTTTAGGTCGGGGTTCAGTTCGTAAACATAACCCGAAGTCATAAAGAAGTGAATTTTTTCAGAGCCGATGCGGTTGATGCCGTCTTTGTTTTCCAGATGCTTCGTCGTCAATAGGTTCGGTGCGGAAATTCCGGCATAGAAATTCTGCCTATGGTAAAAAGCGCCAACGCCTACATTCGGAAAAGTGCTGTTGAGGTTTTCGTTAAAAGCGGGGTCGTCTTGAAACTCAGGAAGCATAAAGCCATTGAAATTGGTCTCGAAAGTGGTAATACCACCTTTTAAACCCAGAGATAGGTTGCTCTTTTCATCCAACTTTAGGATGTAGGCAAAATCGGCATAGATGTTATTTTCCTTCAGGGCACCATCGCCAATATTATCGGTGATAAAGGAGAGTCCCATCTCTACCTTGTCGCTCATAGGCGCATGGGCAAAGAAAGTCAATGTTTTTGGACTACCCACGGCATTCTTCCATTGTGATCGATAGAGGGCCCCAAAGTTGAGCATTCCTAGTTCGTTGGTGGTATACGCAGGGTTTACAACGTTCATGTTGTACATATACTGGGTGTATTGAGGGTCTTGTTGCCCTTGGGCCGCAGCACATACCAACATCAGAAAAACAAGATAGCGTTTTATTTCTTTCATGGTTTAGCGGTTGAGGTACAATCGGCCCTGTACTGGGTTATGACCTTCTTTGTTATAATTTATGATATAGAAATACACTCCGTTCGGGGCCGTTCCGCTTCCATTTTTACCATCCCAAGCGGGGTTGTTCCGGTCTCCCTTAAAAAGGGAGGTGCCGTAACGGTTTAAGATCTCAAGTGTAAATTCGGGAAATATGACTTCGATGTTCGGTATAAAAAAGGTGTCGTTTCTGCCATCGCCGTTAGGTGAAAACCCGTCAGGGACGAAAAACCCGTAATCTTCGGGGTCGCAATTGGTAAGGTCAACGGTTATGGCCTTTCTGTCGGGATTCATACAGCCGGTGTCAGGATTGTAGCTTTCGGCGTAATAAGTGGTACCGCTAACCAGTAGAGTGCTTCCGTCGAGGGGAGAGCCGTTTTCAGGGGTGTCGTACCAGAGTACGTCGTACGGATTGTTGCTTTCGGCCTCACGTAGGTTCGCTATGGTGGGGTCGTCCAATCCACAAAGGGCCAGTGTTGAAAATTCAAGGGAAGCGGCCTCGAGCTCGTAAACGATAGGGATAACTTCTATACGTCCGGAACTTTGACATTTTCCGTTGACCTCCGTAGCGGCAAAATAACTTTTGCCATGGGTCAGGCCCTCGTTGTTGTCGAGAACGTTTCCGCCAATAGCCGAATCGTACCAGGCAATACCGTCGCTACTGGCCACGCTAGCGTTTAAAAGGCCGACAGTAGGGTTTTCGGAACCACAGAATGTCGGGCTTCCTTCTACTAATGTGGGCATTTCGGGGTCGGAGAGCGAAACGGTAACCTGAATTCGGTCAGAACCTTCACAATTGTTGTTCGGGTCAATGTTCGATATAAAGTAATCTTCCCCATCTACAAGTTCGGTATCCAAGGGAAGAATGTTTAGATCTGTGGCGGTATCATAGAAAAGAATTTCACCGTTGGCTTCTACCTCAATATCCTGAAGGGTCGGTAAGGCTGGGGCAAAAGAGGCAAGGCAAAGGGTTTGTAAGGGTTCGGCTTCCGGTAGGGCCGGTACGCCTTCTATGGCAAAGTTTTCATTGACTTCGAAATCAAATTGGGTCCTGCAAGGCGTTGTATCGTTTTGAGTGCTTTTTACAGTAACCGTATAATTACCTTGTTCTAGGGTAGCTACGTCAATTTGATAATCTGCGGTACCACCAGAGAAATTAATGGTATTATCTATTAAAACGGCATTGGTTTCTTGAGAAACAACTTCATAAGTGACGATATACGTTCCGTCCAAGAGGGTAGGGGCGGTTACTAAAACGTCAATACCTGTAGCGTTACATGAATTATCTACCACTACATCTAACTGTATTGCTTCTGGTATAGCGGTAATTATTGCAGTGCTGGTAATGTCACATTCCATAGGGAACCCGTTATCCACTTTAAAATCAAAATCGTATTCTCCGGTTTCCGTAATCTGGGAAGAGGGTATGGCAAATTCTGCATTCCCCGAATTGAAGGTAATGGCGCTTGCAATATGTGCGGTTTCCGCTCCACTAGGTGCGGTAATGGTATAATTTATATCGTAAGTGCCGTTTGCTCGGGTAAAAGATGGGTCGAAAATATCGCCTAAAGTAACTAGAATATCTTCGTCTTCGCACGTATCCGTTACATGGGCTATGGGGTCGGTTACTATAAATTGTATTGGCGTAATTTGAATATCGCTGCAAACATCTTCCCCTAAGGAAGTAATCGATAACGTAGTAGTTTCATTTTTTTGAACAGAGTTGGCATCGACTTCAAAAAAACCGGTCCGGTCTGTATTTAATGTGAGTTGAGCGGCATCTGTTTGAAATCCACTGTCAGAATCCAATCGGTAGCTAACGGTATAGGTGCCATCGGAAATTAATGTGTCGTCATAATCCGTAATGTCTATTCTGTACCTTGGAGGGCCTTCACAAAAGTTAGGTGCCGTCATCGTGCCGCGAAATGCCGGTAGAATATTAATTTCTACGGTTGTTCTATGTATATCACAAACAGCATGAGAAGGGTATACCGTATAGGTAAAAGAGAAAGAGCCGTAGATGTGGTTGTCTCTAATAGCCTGTATATCTATATTATGGTCTGTAAGGTCGGATAATTGGTTCGTTTCTGCTCCTTCTGACCAAGTACCATTATTGTCCTCGTCTTCTAAAAGACTATTTAAATCAAAATCAGTATAACCAGATAAATCATCAGTGGTACAAAGCGTTAGCCCAGAGCCTATTCCTGAATTAGCAGGTCTTTGTACTTCCAGTAATAAGGTAACCTGTCTACTAGGGCAAGAGCCTACGGCGGGTACGGTGTGGGTGAATTCGTAAATACCGGGGCCGGCCAATTCGGCATTGAAGAAGTTTAGCGATAAGTGGGGAATGGCCTCGGGGGTAATCGCATCCCAAGTGCCATTGAAATCTTGGAACTTTCCTTCGGTTTCATCTCCAATAAAACCATGGAGGTTTACCGCGGGGTCGTCTCCACAGGCATCTGCGGAACCATCTATGTTGTCTTCGCCGGGATAGCCGCCGAGCATTACGGTCACTACCGCCGATTCCTCCAAGCCACCGCAGGTATTGGTGTAGGTAAATTCGTGTGCCCCTGAATTCTTAACTTCCCATAGGTTGACGATACCGGTATTACGGTCTAGGGCATAAAAGTTGGCCGGGTCGTTGGTTGACCAAGTGCCCCCAGGGTCTGGGGTGCCTCCCAAAACCGTGAAAAGGTTGAATGTTTTATAGGTGTCGTCGGCATCTTTTTCACATATGGTTACGGAGTTGTCGGTACCCGCACATTGCGCCATTGCATTTACGGAGAATAAGATCAGGCATAAAGGCAGTGCCAATTGCAAAAAGCTTCTCATGTAAGTTCGGTCGGTCATTTTATGATGTTAGGGGACAAGGTGCATTTTGTCTGAAAACAAATGTAGTTCGTCGATTAGGTGTAAGGGAATAAATGTTGTCAATGGGGAAAAATGAAGGGTGAATCTTATTAAATACGTAGCAGGAGCTATGTGAAATAGTGTATTTTGTCGATGTTTCCTTGGTTTTATCAGGGTGGTGCATCGATGAACGGTAGCTGGATTTGCTATTTTTTTTCGGGAAATCAATGCCTATATTTGTTGCAAATACAGCGTTTATGCAGATTCATTTTATTGCAATTGGTGGTAGTGCCATGCACAATTTGGCTTTGGCCCTAGCACATAAAGGTGACGTGGTAACAGGAAGTGACGATGTCATTTTTGAGCCGTCCAAATCACGATTGAAAGCGAAGGGGCTCCTTCCTGAAAGTTTTGGCTGGTATCCAGAAAAGATCCATGGAAATTTAGACGCTGTAATTCTGGGGATGCACGCAAAGGAAGATAACCCTGAATTGCTAAAGGCCCAAGAGTTGGGGATTAAAATATATTCCTACCCCGAATTTCTATACGAACATTCAAAAGACAAGACCCGGGTGGTTATCGGGGGCAGTCATGGAAAAACTACGATAACTTCAATGATTCTTCATGTACTCAACTATCACGATAGGGAAGTTGATTTTATGGTAGGGGCACAGTTGGAGGGTTTTGAACGGATGGTACATCTGACCGATAATAACGATTTTATGGTTTTGGAAGGAGACGAATACCTTTCTTCCCCCATAGACCGCAGGCCCAAATTTCATCTGTACAAACCGAATATTGCGCTTTTAAGTGGAATAGCTTGGGACCATATCAATGTTTTTCCCACTTTCGAAAACTACGTAGAGCAGTTCCGGATTTTTGTGGATAGCATTGTCAAAGGAGGAAGCATAACCTATAACGAGGAAGATCCCGAAGTTAAAAAGGTGGTCGAGGCTTCGGAAAATGCCATCCGAAAATTACCTTATGCCACGCCCGAATATTCGATAGAAGATGGTACCACTTTTTTGGAGACGCCAGAAGGGCCAATGCCTATTGAAGTCTTTGGGAAGCACAACCTGAGCAACTTGGCAGGTGCCAAGTGGATCTGCCAGAACATGGGCGTAGATGAAGACGATTTCTATGAAGCCATTGCAACGTTTTCAGGAGCGTCAAAGCGCCTTGAGAAAATTGCGGAAGGAAAAACTTCCGTAACGTATAAAGATTTTGCACACTCACCAAGTAAAGTGGCTGCAACTACAAAAGCGGTAAAGGAGCAATATACGAACAGGAAACTAATTGCCTGTTTGGAATTGCATACGTATAGCAGTTTTAATCCAGAGTTTTTGAAGGAATACAAAGGGGCTTTGGATGCAGCCGACGAAGCGGTGATTTTCTATTTGCCAGAGTCCGTTGCCATTAAAAAACTAAAGGAAGTCACTCCCGAACAAATTTCGGAAGCTTTTGAGCGAAATGACCTTAAGATCTATACCAATGCGGTAGATTTTAAAGACTTTGTCTTTGGTCAAGATTACGACAACTCGGTATTGCTTTTAATGAGTTCGGGTAATTATGGGGGATTGGACCTAAACGAATTGAAAGGGAAGTTCACTTCGTAACGGGAGTTTTGCTTGGGAGCGCGGTGTAAAGAAGCTCTTGCTTAGGTGATTATATGTTTTGCGGGGTATAGGGCTCTTATAAGGAATTAGAGTTTATTATATTTATATCATGCATGAAAAGCCAGTCTCGTTCTCGATCAAGCATTGGTCGGACGATGATAAACCACGTGAAAAATTGGTCCGTAAAGGAAGGTCGGTGTTATCCGACGCCGAACTGGTCGCTATTTTGATCGGCTCCGGCAGTAGGGAAGAAAGCGCCGTTGAGCTGGCCAAAAGAATTTTGGCTTCGGCGAACAACAATCTAAATGAACTGGGTAAACTATCCTTAAAACAACTGATGGCGTTCAAGG
This sequence comes from Zobellia uliginosa, assembly GCF_900156625.1. Taxonomy (GTDB): domain Bacteria; phylum Bacteroidota; class Bacteroidia; order Flavobacteriales; family Flavobacteriaceae; genus Zobellia; species Zobellia uliginosa. Next base: position 346,002 of record NZ_FTOB01000004.1, read on the forward strand.
GTATTGGTGAGGCCAAGGCGGTAACCATAGCGGCAGCCTTGGAAATTGGCCGAAGAAGGCGGGGAGAAGAAGCCCGGAAAATCGATAAGATCAGTAGTAGTAGGGATGTTTTCCATTTATTGCACCCCCGAATCGGTGAGTTGCAGCATGAAGAATTTTGGATTCTCTACCTTAGTAACGCCAATAAGGTTTTGCATAGTGCGCAGTTGAGCAAGGGCGGTTTGACGGGTACTTTGGTAGATGTGAGGATCGTGATGCGCCAAGCTTTGGAGCAGGGAGCGGTCGGGTTGATATTATCGCATAACCACCCTTCGGGAACACTCAGGCCTAGCGAGGAAGACCGCAAGGTTACCCAGAAATTAAAAAAAGCGGCCGCGGCACTCGATATAAAAGTTTTAGATCATTTGATAATTACCCAGAATGATTATTATAGTTTTGCCGATGAAGGTATTCTTTAGGCCCTATTTGCCATTTGGAACCGAATCGGCCCTGATGGCCCAATAGCAGTTGAAATTTGAACTCTTAACCGATTATGTTACTTATCTATACCCATAAGATCACACCGCGTTTCAGATATACCATGAAACAGGTATTTACCCGTATTTTGGGTATAGAGATTGTATTTACGACCAAAGTCGAAGATTTTATAAAGCATACGGGCCCCAAGATTACGTATACCAAACAGCCTTTGCAGAACGAATTTTTCGTACGGAGCAACGACCTTCTCTTCGAACAAGGTATAAATGACCTGGATATTTCCGTGGCCGATTGGGACGGGGTTCCGTGTTTTTTTAAAGCAGGCGAGCGCAGCAATCTGCCCTTCGATATATTTTCGGCCAGTTTCTACCTGTTGAGCCGTTACGAAGAGTACTTGCCCCATGTAAAGGATGTGCATGAAAGGTTTCCTGTAAAAGACAGTCTTGCCTATAAACATAAATTTTTGAGGTCGCCGGTAGTCGATATATGGGCCTATCGATTGCTCGATGAATTAAAATCGCGGTTTCCTGATATGGAACGCAAGCCCGAAAAGTACAGATATGTATCGGCCATAGATGTAACCACGTCGCATTGCTTTGCCTATAGGGGCGTTGTACGCAGTCTTGCCGGTCTTGTCTATGACTTGGGCTCTTTGAAGTTTAAGCGGGTGGCACAGCGACTAAAAGTTTGGTTCGACCCAGAAAAGGATCCCTACGACAATTTTTCATTCCTTATCGATTTGCATAAAAAATATAGGGTAAAGGATATTTTCTTTTTTCAGTTTGCGGACTACTCCACTTACGATAAGAATGTTTCTCCCGATAACAATAAATTCCGCTTTCTTATAAAGTCCATTGCAGATTATAGTAAGGTCGCCCTAGCGGCATCTTATAGCTCCTTTAACGATATCGATCTTTTGAAGAAAGAGAAGAAAAAGTTGACAGGTGTAATCAACAGGCCTATAAATTCGTCACGTTTGCGTTATAATCGCGTAGACCTGCCCCACACCTACAGGAACTTGGTAGAGGCGGAGTTTGTTGACGATTATACAATGGGCTATACCCACGAAATCGGTTTTCGGGCCAGTACGTGTACCCCATTCTATTTTTATGATATCAATTTGGAGGTACAACAGCCCATTCGCATACATTCGTTTGCCTTTCACGATTACGCTTTTGTCAACCAGAAGGATAGTCAGGCCATTATAGGGCAGATCCAGACGATTTGTGATGAGGTCAAATCTGTTAACGGGGAGTTTGTGTCGGTTTTTTCCAATGAGCTCCTAGGGGGCGAGGAAAAAATGGACTGGAAAGACTTTTATGAAACCGTTTTAAAACTATGTCATGTTTAAGAATGTAGTTACCGATGTTTTCTTCGATTTAGACCATACCCTTTGGGATTTTGAGAAGAATTCGGCCCTTACTTTTGAAAAGATTTTTCAGGAAAACGCTATTGAGGTAGCGCTTCCCGATTTTCTAGAGGTCTACGTTCCGGCGAATTTTGCCTTTTGGAAACTTTATAGGGAAGAAAAAATAAGCAAGGAAGACTTGAGGTATCAGCGACTGAAATCGGTATTTGATGATTTGAAATATCCTGTTCCCGATGAAACCATAAACAAATTATCCGATGAGTATATCCGCTACCTGTCGTCTTTCAATCATTTGTTTCCCAATGCAACCGAAATTTTAGACTATCTAAAGCCAAAGTATAAGCTCCATATTATCACCAACGGTTTTCAAGAAGTTCAAGAGAAAAAACTCAAAAAATCAAATATATACGGCTACTTTAACCAGATTATAGATTCGGAAATGGCGGGTGTAAAAAAGCCCGATCCCTTTATTTTTGAATTGGCGTTGAGAAGGGCCGACACAAGGCCGGAAAACTCCTTGATGATAGGCGATAATCTAGAAGCCGATATATTGGGGGCACAGGCCGTAGGTTATCATGTGCTTCACTTTAACGCACATCAGGGCCCAAAACACGATTTTTGTGAAATCATTGACGATTTACACGAAATAAAAACCTTTTTATAGAGTTATATTAGGTAAGACCATAATTGCGCCAACTAAGGCCTGTGTTCGGTATTGCCATGATAAAATTTATTAAAAATATTTTACTTTGCACCTTCTCTTGTCTCACACTTTTGTCGTGTGTAGAGGATCAAGATTTTAACCAATATGACGAGATTGGGGTAACCCCGAACCTTGAAGCGAGTATTCTTTATGTAGAGGCCCCTGAATCTTTGGTTAACGAAACGAATGGGGCGAACATCTTTTCGCGCAACTTTAATTTTGATGCCTTTAGTTCCGATGTTTTTGCAAAGCGGGTGCTAGATGGTACCATTACCTATATTGTCGAAAATACAACTAGTAAAGAGCTACAGGTTACTATAGAATTGCTTGATGCGGATGATAATGTTCTGGATACGGAAATAATTCCTGTAGACCCTACACCTTATAGCTTGCAACGCGATGTAGCATATGGAAGTTCGGGCCGCAGTATAGATATTATAAAGAATACGTCTAGTATACGCGTAACAGCTAATAATTTAGGGGACACCAGCAGCACTTCAAATGAACCCGAGCCAAAAATTATCTTAAAATCGAGCGGACAATTCAGAGTCGAAATAAAATGAGAGCCCCAAAACTACTGTTTATAGTCCTTTTTTGGGTAGGCTTCGTCGCATACGGTCAGAACAAGCAGATTCTGTACGATTTTGTCGAGATTCCGCAGTCGGCCATGGTCAACCCTGGGGTCGATACCGATTTTCAATGGTATGCAGGCGTTCCATTATTGTCGGGATTGTCGCTTCAAGCAGGTTTGAGCGGTGTTTCCGTGAATGATATCTTTGCGAATGATGGATTGAACATTAATGATAAAATACGGGAGCGGGCCATTTACGGTATGAACCCTCGAGATGAGCTGAGCGGTACATTTCAAATAGAACTTTTAAGTTTGGGTTTCCGAGGAAAAAATCCCGATAACTTTTATACGGCCGGAATGTACATTGAAGGTGATGCCATTGGGTATTGGTTTCAAGATTACGCCATATTGGCGTTTGAGGGAAATGCAGATAAACTGAACCAAGCTTTTGATTTGGGCCAGTTGAAGACAAGGGGCGAGTTAATGAACGTATTTCACCTTGGTTTGAACAAAAAAGTGGACAATGATCTTACGATTGGGGTGAGGGGTAAATTGTATTCCAGTATTTTCGATTTTAACTCTACCAAGAACAAAGGTACTTTTGTTACCAAGGAAGGGGTCAACAATATATACTCCAGTACCGTGGAAGCCGATATGCAATTACGTACTTCAGGCCTTAACGGCCTAAAGGATGCCGTTGACGAGGGAACCGTAGGAAGCACTGTCGCCAAAAGGGCACTTTTGGGAGGTAACCTTGGGGTAGGCCTTGATTTTGGCTTTACCTACCACCTGAACGATCAAACCGTTATTACCGCTAGCCTTTTGGATTTTGGACTTGTCTACCATTCAAAAGATATTAAAAACTACACCCTTAACGGAAAGGCCACTATTGAAGGTATAGGGATTATTTTACCCGATGCCGCCGCAGATCCCAATTCCGATTTTTGGCAGGACCTTGTGGATGACGTTGAGGATTTTGTGCCTTTTGAAGATAATGAAGATGCTTATATAGCCTTTAGGCCCACAAAATTGTACGGGTCTTTACGCTATAATTTTGGTGAGCGTGTTGATAACAGGGCCGATTGTGCCTGTGGTGTAAATGCTTCGAGCAACCGAGCGCGAGCCAAATATGCAAACAGTGTTGGAGGTCAGTTATATATTATAAATAGACCAAGAGGTCCGCAAATGGCCTTGACAGGTTTTTATCAAAGACGATTCGGTAATTTTATGGCCCTTAAAACCACCTATACGATAGATAAGTTCTCTTATTCGAATATTGGGTTAGGACTTTCCGTACAGGCAGGACCGGTAAATATTTATGCCATGGCCGATAATCTGTTGTCTTACGGCAATTTGGCAAATAGCCATTATGCTTCTTTTCAGTTAGGATTAAATATCATATCTTGGGGCAAGAAATGATATGGCGTAGCCGATAAATGAACAACTTCAAGGTTTGGCACGCTTTTTTCATCTTCCTGATTACAAATATTAAAAACAACAATTGTGAAGTATATATTCCTAACCTGTTTTTTCATGGTAAGTCTCATCGGTATGGCCCAAGACCAGTTGAACGATTATAAGTATATCATCGTTCCGAAAAAATTCGATGGCTTTAAAAAAGAGAACCAATATCAGACCAGTACCCTTGTAAAATTTCTGTTTACCGAAAAAGGGTTTCAAGCTGTTTATGAAGATGAACTGCCCAGCGAACTGAACAACAATAGATGTTTGGGCCTAGTGGCAAACCTTATAGACGATTCATCGATGTTCACGACCAAGGCGGGAGTGGTTTTGGAGAATTGCAAGGGGCAAGAGGTATTTACTACCGCCATAGGTAAAAGCAAGGAGAAAGATTACAAGCTGGCCTATGGCCAGGCCTTGAGAAACGCTTTCAAATCTTTTGATACCGTGAATTATAGCTACAATGGAAAGGCCGATACATCTGAGCCTGTTCGAGTAAGCTTTAAGGATGATGTCAAGCAGGTTGGGGAGAAGGCGCCTTACGAATCAAAGAACAGGCAGCCCATGGTGGAGCAAGTGGCCACTAAGGAAACTCAGAGCTATAAGGACAATAGACCACAACCTTCCAATTATAAATCAGTACAATCGTCACAGACCGTAGCGGCTGCACCAAGTGTCGTTATCAACGCGTCGAAATCGGATAAAGGCACTCTTTACGCACAGGAAATCCCCAACGGGTTTCAATTGGTGGACAGTACCCCTAAAATTCAGTTGAAGATATTTAAGACTTCCTTGCCCAACTACTTTTTGGCCGAAGGCGATGAGGAAAACGGCGTGGTATTCCAGCAAGGCGGAAAATGGTATTTTGAGCAATACGTCGACGGAAAGCTTAAGACGGAAGAATTGGCCATAAAGTTCTAGTGGTCGTATTTACCCTTCCATCTATTTTTTAAAAATTCTTTAATGGCATTCTCTCGCGAATTGTTTCCGGGCTCGTAAAAGGGAGTCCCTGATAGTTCCTCGGGAAGAAATTCGGCTTCTACAAAATTGTTCTCATAATCATGTGCATAGCGGTATTCGGCACCGTACCCCAAATCTTTCATTAGTTTGGTGGGGGCGTTGCGCAAAGGTAGGGGCACGGAAAGATCTCCGGTTTCCCTCACTTTTTGTTGTGCCTTTTTGATGGCCATATAACTGGCGTTGCTCTTAGGGGATGTGGCCAAGTAAACAGCACACTGGCTCAAAATAATGCTAGCTTCCGGATACCCAATGGTGGTAACGGCCTGGAAAGCATTGTTGGCTATGACCAAGGCTGTAGGGTTGGCAAGACCGATATCTTCAGAGGCCGAAATAAGAAGTCTTCGGGCAATGAATTTTACATCTTCGCCACCTTCGATCATTCTGGCGAGCCAATAAACGGCACCATTGGGGTCGCTCCCTCGAATTGATTTGATAAAGGCGGAGATAATATCGTAATGTTGTTCGCCGGTTTTATCGTAAAGTACCGTATTCTTTTGCACTTTGCTCATTACCAGCTCGTCGGTGATCTGAACGCTATCTCCCGCCTCGGAATTGACGACCAATTCGAAAATATTTAGCAATTTTCTTCCGTCACCGCCCGATAGCCGCATAAGGGCTTCGGTTTCTTTGAGCTCTATATTTTTTGATTTTAGATATTTATCTTGCTGTATGGCCCTTTTAAGAAGGTTCTCTAGGTCATCTTTTCCAAAAGGGTTCAATACATATACCTGACAACGCGATAGGAGGGCGGGAATCACTTCAAAACTCGGATTTTCTGTTGTGGCCCCTACTAAGGTAACCCAGCCCTTTTCAACAGCGGCCAAAAGCGAATCTTGTTGCGATTTGCTAAAACGATGGATCTCATCAATGAACAAAATAGGGTTCTTGGAAGTAAAAAGTCCCCCACTTTGTTTGGCCTTATCGATTACTTCTCGAATATCCTTGACGCCACTATTGATGGCACTAAGCACGTAAAACGGACGTTGGCTTTCGTTGGCGATAATGTTGGCCAAGGTAGTTTTGCCCGTACCGGGAGGCCCCCAAAGAATGAGGGAAGGTATAATGCCCCTTTTTATTTGGTTCGTTAATGAGCCGTCCTTACCAATCAAATGGTGTTGGCTGATGTAGTCATCTAGGGTTTTGGGGCGAATGCGTTCGGCTAAAGGTTCGTTCATGGTGCAAAAATATAATAAAGTTGGCAGAAGGTGGTTTCATATAGCAGAGGAAACACGCTTTTTCAAAAGAGATATGAAGCTTGTTGGGTACTGACGATTTAGCAGTTTGCGAAGAGTTGGCCAACTTATTGTTAATTTTAAGGTATGTCGGATAACGCCTATTTCAAATTTACGAACAGTGTAGTTGTAGCCCCCTTGTTGGCTATACTCTCGATATGGACGGTCTTTTGGGTTGAATTGCGCTTTAAAATCAACTTGAACGACTATGGCATATATCCACAGCGGGTCTCGGGCCTAAAAGGCATAATTTTCAGTCCTTTTATTCATGGTTCTGTAGAGCATCTCTATAACAATACCATTCCATTGGCCGTATTGACCGCCTCATTGTTTTATTTTTATAGGGGTATAGCCTTAAGGGTACTCGTTATGGGTATTTTGATTTCCGGACTGTTTACTTGGGCAATCGGTAGGCCCTCTTATCATATCGGGGCGAGTGGCGTTATTTATCTTCTGGCCAGTTTTATTTTTTTTAAGGGGATTTTTACAAAGCACTACCGATTGGTAGCCTTATCGCTGATCGTGGTTTTTATCTACGGGAGTATGCTTTGGTATATCTTCCCCATAGAAGATGGAATTTCTTGGGAAGGGCATCTTGGGGGATTTTTGGGCGGACTTTTATTGGCTTTCGTGTTAAAGACCGAGGTGCCGCCCGTAAAAAAGTACGATTGGGAAAAAGAAGACTATGACGAGGAAGCCGATGAGTTTTTACGGCAGTTCGATGAATACGGAAATTTTATTGAAAAAACTCCAGAACAGGAGGTTCTCGAGGATTCGGTAAAAATTACATACCACTACAAAGAACAAAAGCCCAATGATTTTTCTGGGTAAACCAGTAAATAGGTAAGCCGCTTGTTCCTATACCTAAGATTTAGGCAAGGTCCTTTGCCGTACCGCTTCATATAGGAATACCGCACAGGCAACCGACACATTAAGCGATTCTATTTCGCCCAACAGGGGCAATTTGGCAAGGTGGTCGGCCGCTTTTAGGGTAGAGGGGGAGATGCCACGATCTTCAGAACCCATAACTATGGCCGATGGTCCGCTAAAGGAAATATCGTATATAGAAGTATCGGTCTTTTCGGTCGCTGCCACAACGCTGATTCCACTGGCCTGAAAATAGTAGACGGCGTCTTTTATATGGTCGACCTTTGCGATAGGTACTTTAAAAGCCGCTCCGGCAGATGTTTTAATGGTATCGGCAGTAACGGGCGCAGCTCCTTTTTTCTGAATGATGATTCCGTCGACACCGGTACATTCGGCAGTTCTTATAATGGCACCAAAATTACGGACATCGGAAAGTTGGTCAAGTAACAAGAATAGGGGGGCGTCCTTTTTTGCAATAACTTCTTCTACAAGCTCTTCCAGTTCGTAAAAGGTAATGGGGGAGATATTGGCAACGACACCTTGATGGTTGTTTTGGGTCAGCCTGTTAAGTTTTTCGATCGGAACGTATGAAGTGTTGATCCCGTTCTTTCGGATCAATCCTTCAAGCTCACGCGATAAGTCGCCTTTAAGCCCTTTTTGAACAAAGACCTTGTCGATGGGTTCATTGGCGTTTATGGCTTCTATGACCGCCCGTATACCGTAAATTTGAGTTGTTTTGTGCATGGACGCAAATATAGGGTATTACAATACTAAATTATTTGATTCCGTTGTAAGAATAGTTAGTTAGGTTGAAAAAATAACATTCGTAATAGTCTTATTCCCAGATTGAGGTCGTGAGCCATAAAACAGCATCATCAAAGTATGGGGCATATTGACAAAGTTCGTTATGTGTTAGTCCGTTTGCTACCACAAATTCGATTTCGCTTCCCACTTCAACTGACTGTTCTACCCATGTCTGGGTTTGGGATAAAGGGAAGAGTTCATCATCTTCGCCATGAATTACATATAAAGGTGAGTCAATTTTTCGGGCTTCACCATTTGTATTGGTTGTATTGTAAGAGCTAGCTAGTGGTATACCTGCGCTAAACACTTCTGGTTGGGTTTCTGCAAAGAACCAACTTCCTATGCCTCCGTTGCTGTAGCCTGTTACAACGACTTTGGTTGAATCGATATTCCAGTATTTTAATGCAAGGGTTACTATACCCATAACTTGTGATTGGTTAATAGGTTCAAACCACTGATATGTGCCGCCATTCGGACTGACAACAAAAGCATTGATTGATGATGTTGCACTTTCTAAATAACAGGAAGTGTTTTTGTGGGCATCAGGGCTGCCACCTGCGGCGCCATGAAGGTTGATGAAAAGAGGTTTCTTTTCTTCGGAAGGCTTAGGTGCCGTTACTCGAAAATTCCAAAAAAGCCCATTTGGAACTTCTAATCTGAAGTCATTATTGCCTTCTTTGATTTGTAACTCGGAAAAGCTCTTGTCAACGTCTTCGAAAGTGATTTCTTTAGGTTGAGGGGCGTCATCACTCGAATTTGAGCTACAAGACAAGAAAAGACCTGAGGCTAGTATAATGATTAGAGGTTTAAATATTTTTGATGATTTCATAGGTTGTTTTTAACGTTTAAGTGTAAAATGTCCTCTCATAATACGGCCATCTGCAAGGGTTAAACTGAACCAATAATCAGAAGATTCTAAGGTGCGTCCGTTATAGCTGCCGTCCCAACCTTGTGAGGTCGGATCAATTTGGGCAAGGAGACTTCCGTACCGATCAAAAATGGAGATGGGCTCTTTTGGTAGTTGGGAGGAATCGAAACCTTGTATTTGCCAATAATCATTGTTTAAGTCGCCGTTTGGGGTGAAAAATTTTGGATAAGCCAAAACGGAAACTTTTTGTGAGCTAAGTCCACATCCATTTATATTTCTGACGAATACTGTGTGGGTTCCTGTCGGAACGTTTTTAAAAATATTGCTCGATTGATAGTTGTTTTCATCGTCTAAACTGTATTCAAACGACCTGTTTCGATCCATTATAATTTCGACGGTGTCATTGGACACTTTAATATTTTGTATGTTGGGTAGTTCTGTTTTTGTGACGGTAATAATACTAGTGGCAGAACAACCCGTGTCATTGGTTACTCTTACCGAATAGATGCCATCTTCTGTAACGTTAATGGTTTCTGTGGCCTCGCCTGTCGACCATTCGAACGTGTAGTTGGTGTTTGGGTTACTTGTAATTCCGGGAGATAGAATAGTTCCTTTACCATCTGTACCACAAAGTAGTATGTCTTGGGTAGGTGCTATATCGAATTCTTCAATTCGGATATCAAATTTTCCAGACCCATAACAAATATTTTGGTTTTCTACTCGAACATAAATAGTACTATTCCTGGAAACAAAGTTATCGGGAAGATAGTCGTTAGAACCAAGTAGGGCTTTGTTTTCGGTAAGGTAAAACTTAATGTTACTATCTTTCGAAAGGTTTAGTTGAGTCCGTATGGATTCCCTTTTTAAATCAAGATGAAACTCAGCAGTCCCGTCTCCTAAGGCACATCCACTAAGGTCGATAATGTCTAAAGTTAAGGCTTGTTTTACCTTTAATTTGACCTCGGCATAACTGTGGCATAAGCTGATTGGGTTTATTACCTTGGCTATCAGTACCTCGTCAGGAACCGTATTTCTATATTCAAAAGGAAGTGCGTTAAGATTGCTTGTGTCCATTTCTGCACTTTGTAAATCCTTGTAATAAAATACGTTTATAATTTGATCGGTATCTAGGCTTACGGAAGAATTGATGTTGGCAAGATTAAACTTCTCAATGCCGTTATTGTTTGGAGTATTGGTACATTGGTAATATTCAATTGTATTTGATGGGGTTTTAGGAGCGTCATAGATAGTGACGGTTTTTGTGATTGGATCGGATATGGTGCCACCTATTGTTTTGGTTAGCGTAACTGTATATTCTCCAGGTTGGCTGTAAACATGTTTTGGAGATTCTGCATTTGATGTAACACCATCACCAAAATCCCATGATACTGAATCGAATGGGGCATCACCTTGAATGGTAAATTCGGTTTCATCTCCAAGGCAAACATTTTGAAATTCAAACTTCAAAAGAAACAAAGATTGAACATAGGGAGGGAGGCCTAACTCAGAAAATCTGCCACCAAGAGAAATAGCATTTGCTGTATAATTGCAAGCAGTTCCTAGGGCTTCGGGGTTATTGATAACCGATAGGCTAGTGCCGGATGCACTTATCGCATATCCTGCACGATATATTTTTCCGTCAATAGCCAGTTGAAGGGCCCCAGCTACATTAGAAGATGTGTTTACATCTATGATAGATTGTCTGATGTTACTTGAAGATAGGTCAAATTGATACAAAGAACTCCCTAAGGGGCTGCCATCGTCCTTGTAGTTGTTAACTGTGGTGTATAACTTGGATGATTTTGGGGAAAACTCAATTCCGTAGGGTATTTTGTTACTTAATAAAACTTGCTCATTGCTTACTTTTCCTGTGTTGGTGTCAAAATCGTATAAGAGGACTTTTCCTGTTTGTTTCTGTCTGTCAGGTGTTTTTGGTCCTGTTATGGTACTGAAATTGGTTTGACTATGGGCGATGCCGACTTTTTTCCCGTCAGGGGATATTTTTAGGTAACCAATTCCATTTTGTTTATATCCAGTGGGGAAAGCCTCTACTTTGGTCATACTCTTAATCGGGCTTTCATGAACACCGTCTTTATCGATTTTAAATGAATAAAAATAGTTGCCGAAGTGGGTTAAAACCCATGTAGATTTACCGTTTTCGTGCTGGACTGCGGTCAGTTTTTCCGAACATTTAAGATGTGATTCTGTTGGTTCATTTGGATTGTATGTGACAAGATGTATATTTTTTTTAGATGTTACAACGTCACCATATCCGTTGTTGAGGCTTAAATCCACAAGGGTGTAATTTAATCCGTAATTGATATCATCTTTTGGTTCGGGTTCGTTTACCGTGAATATATAGTATTCCGTCTGGGATCCGGTTTTTGGGACAATCAAAGCGGATTGTGTGCTCGATTCATGGCCTAAGAGGCCTTGCCCATTTGGCATAATCTGATGAGTTTTGTCCCAAACTGTTATACCGTCGGTGTAAAATAGGAGGCCACCGTTTTTGTCCGAAATGGTAGCACACCCTTCATGGGTCATTAGTTTGCCGTCTAATAAGGGGGAGGGGCTGCCTTCATTAAAATTTAAGCCGGCATTCTCCCCAAAATACCACCTGCTGGCTTCTCTTTGCGCAAAGACGCTATGAGAGCAGTAGAGTGAAAGAAAGAGTATCAATAGTCTTAAATGCCACATTAGTAGAATGTTGATTAATAAAAATAGTGAAAATTAATGAGCCAAGGCATAATTAGGCATTAGAAAATTATGGGGGAAAGTTGGTCTCAATACGTCTGCATTGGTAAAAAAAAACCTGCTTATTATATAAGCAGGTTTCTTTATTAAATTTTAGAATATGATTATTATTCTACATCCCAAAAAATTCGAGAAGCTTTAGTGTCTCCTCCCATTGCCTCTGAAGCTGCTGAGTAGTTGGCACCATTTACAGAAGGTTCGTCAAGAGGATAAGTGTATCTTCTTGGAACCGGTTCACCGGAAATTTCAGGAACGTTCATCTCAGGGAAACCATAAAGTCTATAAGTTGTCCAAGCTTCGAATCCTCTATTGAACAGGTGAATCCATTTCTGAACGGCTATTTTTTCTTGCCAAGTAGTTGCTGCGGTTGCATATGCTACTTCAGGTTTAGATAAATAATCCAAAGCAATGGCAGATGGAGGCGTTTCTGTCTCAGGGTCACCAGCATCCCAGAAAACAAAAGAACCAATAATGGCATTGTTGTAATGCGCTTCTGCATCAGCAGGAGTTCCGACCAAGTTAAGTTCGGCGGCTTCCGCTAACAAGAATTCAACTTCTGGGTAGTCGATTAAGATACCAGGAGTTTCAGGTTGATGAAAGATAGAACCTAGATGCGTGTAGTCTCTGTATGGAGAATTCGAACCGTAGATACCACCGACATAGTCTCCTTCTAGGTTTTGGTCATAATAAATCCTTCTTCTAGGATCTTCTAGCGCATTCATGATATCCACATTCGTGTTGGCAGGTATAAAATCCTGACGACCACTTTGTACCAAATCAACCCATACAGGGTTTGTGTTTGGGTCTGCAGATAAATACTGGAAACTTGCGTTATCGGCGTTAGATGTGAAAACTCCGCCGGCAACAGCTTCGGTAGCCATTGTTGCGGCTTTGCTAGGGTTTACTTTTGCAATTCTAACCGCTAGCCTCAACTTCAAAGAATTCGCAAATTTAATCCAAGCAGAAACATCACCTCCATATATTAGGTCTGATGAGCCAAAAGATGGTTCGCCAACTGTTATCATGCTCATTGCATTATCTAAATCGTCGATTATCGCCATGTAGATATCTTCATCGTCGTCATATTTCGGAAGGACATTGTTAATGTCAATAGCTTCTGAAAAAGGTACATTCCCATAAGAATCCACTAACACATGGTAGGTGAAAACTTCTAGAATAGAAATGATAGCCAATTGATTGTCGATTACGGCAGGTGGTGTTAATTGAGTGTCGGTTAAATTGATCAATCGTCTTGATTCATCAAAGTCACGTAATACATCTCTATATAACTCATTCCAATGAGTACCAGGTTGATCATGAGTAATCAGGTTATAATTAGTTTCATCCGTGTAGGTGGTCTCAGTCCAGTGCTGGGCAAAAAGACGAAAGATGTTGCGGTTGACACTTGTACTTGTCATTTGATCGCTAAGTTGCTTGGTTGCCGCCGCAAATAATGTTTCTGGCGGGGCTTCACCGATTTTAGCCTCTTTAGGATCTATATTCATATCTCCAAAATCAGAGCAAGAAGACATAAGTCCAACTGCTGTGAGTAAAAACAAATATTTTTTCATAGTTTATTTTTTAAAATTGAAATTTCAAGTTAAATCCGTATTCTTTTTGAGATGGATGAGCACCAGATTGATATCCTTGAATGTTACCACTACTTAAACCGGCTTCAGGGTCGGAGTATGGCATATTTTTATCGATAATCCATAAGTTTCTTCCAACAACTGACATTGAAATGCTATTGAAAGGAAGATTGTCGACAAGTTTCTTAGGAAGTTGATAAGATAGTGTAACCTCTCTAAGTTTCACGTAGCTCGCATCGTAAACATGTAGTGCATTAGGAGCTCGAACATAACCAAGGGCATTGGCATAGTTGCCCATGCTGGTTCTTGTTGTGTTCGGTGTTCCGTCAGGGTTAACACCTTCAAGTAGAATTCCTCCACCTTCAGAAACTGGGTCTCTTTTTGGGTTGCCCAATTCGTTTGTACCGGCTGTAATGTCATATATACCGGTTGCATATCCGTACCAGGTATCTAAAGAAAATACATCACCACCCTTTTGTACATCGATTAAGAAACTAAATGATAGGTCTTTGTAGGTTAATCGGTTTGTGATACCACCTTTCCAATCAGGGTTTATGTCTCCAATTGGTTGTGGGGTGCCATCTACAACGTATCTTCCTGTAGTAGGGTCGATTACTTTTTTACCATCAATATAGGTGAAGTTCGATCCCCAGATGCTACCGTATGGCTGTCCAACTGTAGCGTTGATAGATATACCTCCTTGTAGTGATGCCATTTGAAGGTTGGTTACTTCTTCACCGGTTGCTGGGTTGGTGAAAAGAGAAATTACTTCACTTTCATTCTTAGCCCAAGTACCGTTAATGGCCCATTCAAAGTCCTCTGTTCTAATAGGGGAAACAAAGGCAGATGCTTCAATACCTTTGTTGTCTACCTGTCCAGAGTTGACAACTAATGTGTGATATCCAGTCGCGCGGCTTACGGCTACCGGGTAAATTTGATTTGTGGATTGAGTGCTATAGTAAGCAAGGTCAAAACCAAAACGTTTATTGGCAAAACTTGTTTCCAAACCTACTTCATAACTCTTTGTAAGTTCGTTAACAAAGTCGGCATTTGATTTTTGGTTGCTTACTGAGAAGAAAGGAACCGTGAAATTGGTAGGGTTCGCATAACTGTCATAGACCCTATAAGGGTTCGTACTGTTACCTACTTCAGCATAGTTGGCTCTTACTTTGGCAAAGCTCAACCAATCTGCGTTTATCAAGTTTGAAAAAACGAATGATGTAGAAACCGCAGGGTAGAAGAACCCATTGTTTTCCTCAGGTAGGGTGGATGAAATATCATAGCGACCTGAAATATCTAAATAAAGCAAGTTGTTATAGCCAAAAGACGCGTTTCCGAAGAAGCCGTAATCTTTCAATTTGCCTAAATATTCAGTAGGAGGATTCAATAGGTTAACTGAGTTACCTAAAGCATATAGTTTAGGGACGGCTAATCCGCCACTGGTAACAGCTCTAATGGATTCAATTCTTTGTTGCCTTGCGGTACTACCGACTACACCATCTAAAGTTAGCTTTTCACTTAAGTCAAAGTTGTAATTGAATAAAAGATCGTAATTCAATTCGGTAAACGTTCTGTTGAATCTGCTGTACTCAGGAACGTCAACACTTCCAGTAGCTATACGGCCTTCCTGTAATTCAGAATAAGTGTCGAGTGAGGTACGACCCGTAATAGTTAACCAATCTTTCGCTTTGTAAGTTAGGTTAACATTTCCGAAAATTCTGTTACGTGTATCCGATTCATAACTTTCGAATAGAACGAAATAAGGGTTGTTAAGGAAGATAGGTTTTCTACCGTCTTGTGTTAATGGGTCTCCACCGAAGTTCCAACTAACGTTACGTCCTGTGTCGTAGTAAGCTTTCTCTTGGGCAGCCATATCAACGTTGGTTTGATACCATTGTCTGTAACTTTGGGCGACGTTTCGTCCGTCATAACCGGTACCGTTACGCCCAGAACCGTCAGTTTTTGTAAATGTGGCCTTAACCCCAACCGTTAATTTTTCGGATATATCTTGAGACCCGTTAAAATCAACAGAGTTTCTAGTTAACTTACTGTTTGGGTAAATTCCTGTTTGGTCAAGATTAGTGTATCCTAATCTAAAAGATCCAGTATCACTACCTGCAGAAACAGATATACTGTTGTTAAGCGTAACTCCTGTGTTGAATATATGGGAGAAATCGTTTTTACCAGGAGCCCAAGGTGTTGCCTGAAGATAGTTAGGGGACTCAGGATAGAATGCATCCCATTGGTATACAAGAAGGCTAGGGTCGAAGGCGGCACCAAATGATGCATCTTCAGTAAAGACGGTGGTTAGGTCATCCAGTCCGTCTCCATCAATGTCTTGTTCGAAGAAATATCCTCCTGGGCCACTATAGTATGCGCCATAACCAGCACCATATTCAGTTTGGTACTTAGGGAAGGTATCTTTGTCGTAATTAGACAACGTAACTCCTGAATTAACAGTGAATCCTAAGCCTTTTTTTCTTTTACCGGTTTTAGTGGTAATGATAATTACACCGTTGGCAGCGCGATATCCGTAAAGGTTAGATGCGGCAGCACCTTTAAGAACGTTGATTGATTCAATATCCTCGGGGTTGATGTCCATTGCGGCATTACCGAAATCGTATCCACCTCTACCCTGTGTTTGGTCGCTGGTCGTAGTGTCAAAACTTGCGGAACTTGCGTTGCTAATGTTACTGACAGGCGTTCCGTCAATAACAAATAGTGGTTGGTTGTTACCTGTAATGGATGTGTATCCCCTTAAGATAATGTTTGATGAACCTCCCAGCGTATTACTTTTTTTAATGTCAAGACCGGCAACTTTACCAGAAAGTGAGTTTACGAAGTTTGTTTCTTTCGCGGTATTGACCTCATCGCCTCCAACGTTGGTCGTGGCGTAACCAAGAGCTTTTTTCTCTCTTTTAATACCTAAGGCAGTAACTACCACTTCATCAAGTGCCTGTGCATCTTCAGACATTTGAAGGTTGATGGTAGTAGATGCTCCAATAGCTCGGGTTTCATTTTTGTACCCGATGTAAGAGAATACTAATGATTGACCTTCGCTAGCCGAAATGGCATAGTTTCCGTCAAAATCGGTTTGGGTTCCGTTAGTCGTTCCTTGAACTACAATGTTCACCCCTGGTAGCGGGAGACCATCTTGGTCGGATACCGTACCGGTAATGGTTTTGCTTTGTGCAAAAGATAACTGCACGATTAACGCCAAAAACAGCGTCAACAATCCTTTTTGTTTTGCTCTCATTTTATAATTATTTGAATTAGCTAGAGCCAAAAGTCTTAATTTCACGTTAATAATCCAATTTTTTTTAACGTTAAATTATGCATGCATAGGTTTTTTGGTGTTACAAATTGGGTTGACAGGTCTTATTTTTATGAAAATAACACATTAAAAGAGTCCGATGTTACATAAAAGGCAGTTTTTTGAAATGGTTTGTGAAAAACGACCTCGGTTTGTGTTAAAATATTTGGAATAATTTAATAATGCTGTTTTTGGCAAGTTTTTGTTAAAATAACAGTATTAGGCCTCTATAAAAGTAAGTAAATGGCTTCAAGTTGTGAGTAATATTATATTGTTTTATTGAAATTCATGGAGTTTTGTGGTTTAGATGATTTTGTTTATTAGGGTGAAATCGGCTTGTCTCGTGATTTTATCGGGGATGGAATTGATGTGTTGTTGATGAGGGTATTTTTGGTTGATTATGTGTGTGGGGTTTGGGGTGTGGATTTTGGAGTTTTGGTTTTGAGCGGCTTAAATGTTAGAGTGTGTTTTTCTCTTGGGTTGGGGGTGGATTTTTTCCGATGAGGGTTTCTAAAATAAATTTCTTGGAAAATTAATGGCAAACTATTTGAATTTCTGTGAAATAGTATTACATTTGCCGACCCTTAAACAAGGGCTTATTTATACATATATATTTAGTATGCCAACAATTTCACAATTAGTACGAAAAGGAAGGTCCACGATTACTAAGAAGAGTAAATCGGCGGCTTTGGATTCGTGTCCTCAAAGAAGAGGTGTTTGTACTCGTGTTTATACGACTACGCCAAAGAAACCAAATTCAGCTATGAGAAAAGTAGCAAGGGTTAGGTTGACCAATGGTAAGGAAGTAAACGCTTACATCCCCGGAGAAGGACATAACCTCCAAGAGCACTCGATAGTATTAGTAAGGGGCGGAAGGGTGAAGGATTTGCCAGGTGTTAGATACCATATCGTTAGAGGTGCTTTGGATACTGCAGGTGTTGCAGGAAGGACTCAACGTAGGTCTAAGTACGGTGCAAAACGCCCTAAGAAGTAAATGAACAAAGGGTGTTTAGGTGAGGGTCGAGACAATGGTTTCGATGCTGGCTTAAAATCCGAAATTATTAAGTAATGAGAAAAAGACAGGCAAAAAAAAGACCACTTTTACCAGATCCAAGATTTAACGATCAATTGGTAACGCGTTTCGTCAATATGATGATGTGGGACGGTAAGAAGTCTATCGCTTTTAGTGTTTTTTACGATGCAATGGATATCGTAGAAGAGAAAAAGACCGATGATGAAAAAACTGCTTTAGAGCTTTGGAAGGATGCTCTTTCCAATGTGATGCCTCACGTTGAGGTGAGAAGTAGAAGGGTTGGTGGGGCTACGTTCCAGATTCCGATGCAAATCAGGCCGGACCGTAAGATATCTACTGCAATGAAATGGCTTATCAGTTTCGCTAGAAAGCGTAACGAGAAAGGTATGGCCCAAAAATTGGCAGCTGAGGTTCTTGCCGCTTCGAAAGAAGAAGGTGCAGCTGTTAAAAAGAGAGTTGATACGCATAAAATGGCTGAGGCCAATAAGGCATTTTCCCACTTTAGATTTTAATCAGAAATGGCAAGAGATTTAAAATACACAAGAAATATAGGTATTGCGGCTCATATCGATGCCGGTAAGACCACTACGACGGAACGTATACTTTTTTATACGGGTGTAAGTCATAAAATAGGGGAGGTGCATGATGGTGCTGCAACTATGGATTGGATGGAGCAAGAGCAAGAGCGTGGTATCACGATTACCTCTGCGGCTACTACCTGTACATGGAAGTTTCCTTTGGAAAACGCAAAACCGTTACCTGAAACAAAAGATTATCACTTTAATATTATAGATACTCCGGGACACGTTGATTTTACTGTTGAGGTAAACCGATCTTTGCGTGTGTTGGATGGTTTGGTCTTCCTTTTTAGTGCTGTTGATGGTGTTGAGCCTCAATCAGAGACAAACTGGAGATTGGCCGATAACTATAAAGTACCACGTATTGGTTTCGTGAACAAAATGGATCGTCAAGGGGCTAACTTCTTGAATGTCTGTAAGCAAGTGAAAGAAATGCTCGGTTCAAATGCTGTGCCGATCGTTCTTCCAATTGGTGACGAGGCTGATTTTAGGGGTATTGTCGATTTGGCCAAGAATAGGGCTATCGAATGGCACGAAGATAATTTTGGGTCTACTTTTGATGAGATTGAGATTCCGGAAGATATGAAGGCCGAGGTTAAGGAGTATAGGGCTGCTTTGATCGAAGCTGTTGCTGAATACGACGAGGAGTTGATGGAGAAATTCTTCGAAGATGAGGATTCTATTACCGAAGACGAGGTGCATGCTGCTTTGAGGGCTGCTGTAATGGATAGGGCAATTATACCAATGGTGTGTGGTTCTTCCTTTAAGAACAAGGGGGTTCAATTTTTGTTGGATGCCGTTTGTAGATACTTGCCTTCGCCTGTTGATAAAGAGGCTATTGTAGGCGTAAATCCCGAGACTGGAAAAGAAGAGTCTAGAAAACCTGATGTAAAGGAGCCTTTTGCTGCCCTTGCGTTTAAAATTGCCACGGATCCTTTCGTAGGTAGGTTGGCTTTCTTTAGAACTTATTCTGGTCGTCTGGACGCCGGTTCGTATATATTGAACAACCGTTCAGGTAAAAAAGAGCGTATCTCCCGTATATATCAAATGCATTCCAATAAGCAAAATGCTATCGATTATATCGAAGCAGGTGATATTGGGGCTGCGGTTGGATTTAAGGATATTAAAACAGGGGATACCATGTCCGCTGAAAAGCATCCTATTGTATTGGAGAGCATGGACTTTCCTGATCCTGTAATCGGTATTGCCGTTGAGCCTAAAACAAAGGCCGATGTAGATAAGTTGGGTATGGCCTTGAGTAAATTGGCTGAAGAGGATCCTACTTTTCAGGTGAAAACCGATGAGGCTTCCGGTCAGACCATTATATCTGGTATGGGTGAGCTTCACTTGGATATTATTGTAGATCGTTTGAAGAGGGAATTTAAGGTCGAGGTAAACCAAGGTCAGCCACAGGTTGAGTACAAGGAGGCCTTTACCCAGGCGGCGGATCATAGGGAGACCTATAAGAAGCAATCTGGTGGTCGTGGTAAGTTTGCCGATATTGTATTTACAATTGAGCCTGCTGAAGACGAGGAAGCTACAGGTCTTGAGTTTGTGAACGTGATAAAGGGTGGTAACATTCCTAAGGAATTTATACCAGCTGTTGAAAAAGGATTCAAAGATGCCATGAAAAATGGTCCTTTGGCCGGATTCGAGATGGATAGTATGAAGGTTACCCTTAAGGATGGTTCCTTCCATGCGGTGGATTCTGACTCCTTATCGTTTGAGTTGGCTGCCAAAATGGGTTATAAAGCGGCTGCGAAAGCTGCAAAAGCTGTGCTTATGGAGCCTATCATGAAGATTGAGGTGTTGACACCTGAGGAAAACATGGGTGATATAGTTGGTGATTTGAACCGAAGAAGGGGTACAATTTCCAACATGAGTGACAGGGCCGGGGCAAAAGTGATTAAAGGTGAAGTGCCTTTATCTGAAATGTTCGGTTATGTGACTTCATTGAGAACGTTGTCATCGGGTAGGGCAACCTCTACCATGGAATTTTCTCACTATGCAGAAACACCATCGAATATCGCAGAAGAAGTAATTAAGGCAGCAAAAGGTGTAACCACCGCTTAATTTTTAGAAAGATGAGCCAAAAAATAAGGATAAAACTAAAATCTTACGACCATAATCTAGTAGATAAGTCTGCAGAGAAAATCGTAAAGACCGTAAAGACTACTGGGGCTGTGGTAACCGGGCCAATTCCGCTACCTACGCACAAAAAGATATTTACCGTATTGCGTTCGCCGCACGTAAATAAGAAGTCTAGAGAGCAATTCCAGCTTAGTTCTTACAAGAGATTGTTGGATATTTATAGCTCTTCATCAAAAACTATTGATGCACTTATGAAGCTTGAGCTTCCTAGTGGTGTCGAGGTTGAGATAAAAGTCTAGGTATTTTCCGTCCGGATTAGGATGGAGGACATGTCCCGAGCTGCGTGCGAGGGAAAAACGGAGAAAAACAATCAGGGTTGAATTGTTTTGACCCTGTTTTTTTGCCCGATAGTTAATGAGTATTAATAAATGTAATATAAACGGAAGACGGGTTTTTGTAAATCTGGATTCCATAATCTAAAATCAGTATGTCTGGGTTAATTGGAAAAAAAGTAGGCATGACCAGCATCTTTGACGAGAACGGGAAGAATATCCCCTGTACCGTTATCGAAGCCGGACCATGTGTGGTTACCCAAGTCAGAACCGAGGAAGTTGATGGCTATAATGCCCTTCAGCTTGGTTTCGATGACAAGGCAGAGAAGCGTGCTAATAAGGCCGAAGCAGGTCATTTTAAAAAGGCAGGTACATCTCCTAAGAAAAAGGTCGTTGAATTTCAAGGTTTTGAGGAGGAATACAAATTAGGGGATACCGTTGGTGTCGATCTTTTTGTAGAAGGAGAGTTTGTGGATGTCATTGGTACGTCTAAAGGAAAAGGTTTTCAAGGTGTTGTAAAACGCCACGGATTTGGTGGTGTGGGTCAAGCGACCCATGGTCAGCATAACCGATTGAGAGCTCCAGGTTCCATTGGTGCCGCATCTTATCCTGCAAGAGTTTTTAAAGGAATGAAAATGGCCGGTAGAATGGGTGGTGAACGAGTTACCATTCAGAACCTTAGAGTGTTGAAGGTTGTTCCGGAAAAGAATCTTTTGGTTGTAAAAGGTGCTGTTCCAGGTCATAAGAACGCTTACGTAACTATCGAGAAGTAATGAAGGTAGCAGTTTTAGATATCAAAGGAAAAGAAACAGGTAGAAAGGCAGACCTTTCTGATGCTGTTTTCGCAATAGAGCCTAACGAGCATGCCGTTTATTTGGATGTTAAGCAGTATTTGGCACACCAAAGACAAGGTACGCATAAAGCTAAGGAGCGTGCGGAGATTGCGGGTAGTACTCGTAAGATCAAGAAACAAAAAGGAACAGGTACTGCCCGTGCAGGTAGTATCAAATCTCCGATTTTTAGGGGTGGTGGTAGAATTTTTGGTCCAAGACCAAAAGATTACGGTCAAAAATTGAACAAAAACGTGAAACGTTTGGCCCGTAAATCTGCCTTGAGTATCAAATCTAAAGAGCAGGCAATTTTGGTTGTTGAAGATTTTAATTTTGATGCTCCAAAGACAAAAGATTTTAAGGATGTTTTGAAGTCTTTAGGGCTTGAAAACAAAAAATCGCTGTTTGTCTTGGGTGAACCAAATAATAGCTTATATTTGTCTTCGCGAAATTTGAAGGATTCCGAAGTCATAACCTCCTCAGAGATAAGTACTTACAAGATTTTAAACGCAAATAATATTGTGTTATTGGAAGGTGCCTTAGAAGGATTGGAGTCTAATTTAACAAAATAGAAAGCCATGAATGTGTTGATAAAACCAATAATAACGGAAAAAATGACCGCTGATAGCGAGTTGTACAATCGTTATGGTTTCATAGTTGATCCAAGGGCCAACAAGATCCAGATAAAAGACGCGGTAGAAGCAACTTACGGTGTTTCGGTAAAGAAAGTGAGAACCATGAATTATGGTCCTAGCAGAAAGACACGTTACACTAAGACTGGTATACAGCATGGAAAAACTAACGCGATTAAAAAAGCGGTAGTTGATGTGGTTGAAGGTGATATCATTGATTTTTACAGTAATCTATAAAGACAAGAAATGTCAGTTAGAAAATTAAAACCCATAACCCCCGGGCAGCGTTTTAGAGTAGTAAATGGTTTTGATGCCATTACTGCTGATAAGCCGGAGAAGAGTTTGCTCGCTCCGTTAAAAAAATCGGGAGGTAGAAACAGTCAAGGAAAAATGACTATGCGCCATAGAGGTGGTGGTCATAAAAGAAGGTATCGTGTGATAGATTTCAAAAGGGATAAGCAAGATATTGCTGCGACCGTCGAGTCTATTCAGTACGATCCTAACAGAACGGCCTTTATAGCATTGCTAAAATATGCCGATGGTGAGAAGCGATATATCGTCGCGCAGAATGGCCTTCAAGTTGGTCAAGAAGTGGTTGCTGGTAAGAGTGCTGCTCCGGAAATAGGGAATGCATTGTTTATTAGTGATATTCCATTGGGTACTATTATTTCTTGTATTGAGTTGCGGCCAGGTCAAGGTGCCGTTATGGCGAGAAGTGCTGGTACGTTTGCCCAGTTGATGGCGAAAGACGGTAAGTTTGTTACGGTCAAGATGCCTTCAGGTGAAACAAGGTTGATTTTGTCAACATGTATGGCGACTATCGGGGCTATTTCAAACTCAGATCACCAGTTGTTGGTATCCGGTAAAGCGGGTAGAAGCAGATGGTTGGGTAGGAGGCCTAGAACAAGACCGGTAGCGATGAACCCTGTCGATCACCCGATGGGTGGTGGTGAAGGTAGAGCTTCAGGTGGTCACCCAAGATCGAGAAACGGAATTCCGGCTAAAGGTTATAGAACGCGTACTAGAACCAAGAAGACGAATAAGTATATTCTAGAACGTAGAAAGAAATAATAAAGTAAGAAACAATGGCACGATCGTTAAAAAAAGGACCTTACGTTCACTACAGCTTGGAGAAAAAAATCCAGCAGAGCGCATCTTCGGGAAAGAAGAGCGTTATAAAAACGTGGTCAAGAGCATCGATGATAACACCTGATTTTGTAGGTCAGACTATAGCTGTGCATAATGGAAGACAGTTTGTTCCTGTGTTCGTTACAGAGAATATGGTAGGTCATAAATTAGGCGAATTTTCTCCGACAAGATCTTTTAGAGGTCATGCAGGAGCCAAGAACAAAGGAAAAAAGTAAGCTATGGGAGTTCGAAAAAAACAGATGGCCGAAAGAATCAAGGCCGAGAAAAAGCAAATAGCGTTCGCCAAGTTGAACAATTGCCCTACATCGCCTAGAAAGATGCGTTTGGTGGCAGACCTTGTTAGGGGTGTGCAGGTAGAAAAGGCCTTGGCCATTCTACGTTTCAACCCAAAAGAGGCTTCTCGTAAGTTAGAGAAGTTGTTGCTTTCTGCCTTGGCAAACTGGCAAGCTAAGAATGAAGATGCTAGCGTTGAAGATGCGGACCTTTATGTAAAGGAGATTCGCGTTGACGGAGGTAGTATGTTAAAGAGATTGCGTCCGGCACCACAGGGTAGGGCACATAGAATTAGAAAACGTTCCAACCATGTTACATTGGTGTTGGGGTCTAATAATAATATAGAAAGCTAGAATGGGACAGAAAACAAATCCGATAGGAAATCGTCTAGGAATTATCAGGGGATGGGAATCTAACTGGTATGGTGGAAACGATTATGGAGATAAACTAGCTGAAGACGATAAGATACGTAAGTATATCCATGCGCGTTTGGCCAAGGCTAGCGTTTCAAGGGTAATTATTGAGCGTACCTTAAAGTTGATTACGATTACAGTGACTACTGCAAGACCTGGTATTATTATCGGTAAAGGTGGTCAAGAGGTAGATAAGCTTAAAGAGGAGCTTAAGAAAATCACCAATAAAGAGGTTCAGATCAATATTTACGAGATCAAGAGACCTGAGCTTGATGCGAATTTGGTTGCGGCGAGTATCGCGCGTCAAATCGAAAGCAGGATTTCATTTAGAAGGGCTATAAAGATGGCTATTGCTGCGGCAATGAGAATGAATGCCGAAGGTATCAAGGTGCAGATTTCCGGTCGTTTGAACGGTGCTGAGATGGCGCGTTCCGAATCGTATAAAGATGGTCGTATTCCATTGTCTACTTTTCGTGCTGATATTGATTACGCTTTGCATGAGGCGCAAACAACTTACGGTAAGTTAGGTATTAAAGTATGGATCATGAAAGGTGAAGTGTACGGCAAGCGTGAATTGTCCCCCTTAGTAGGTATGACCAAAGGTCAGTCTTCAAAAGGAGGTGATAAGCGTGAAGGCGGTAGAAAGCAACGTCGTAGAAAGTAATTTTTTAAAGAAGTAAACAATGTTACAACCTAAAAGAACCAAGTTTCGCAAGATGCAAAAAGGCCGCATGAAAGGTAATGCGGGCCGTGGACATCAACTATCGAATGGTATGTTCGGCATCAAGACTTTGGATTCAAAATTTATAACGTCACGTCAGATAGAAGCGGCGCGTATTGCGGCTACTAGATACATGAAAAGACAAGGCCAGTTGTGGATAAAGATATTTCCGGACAAGCCTATTACTAAAAAACCTTTGGAAGTACGTATGGGTAAAGGTAAAGGTGCTCCAGAATACTTTGTCGCGGTTGTTAAGCCAGGTAGGGTTTTGTTTGAAGTTGCCGGTGTACCTATGGATGTAGCTAAAGAAGCGCTTAGGTTGGCAGCACAGAAATTACCGGTCAAGACAAAGTTTATTGTTGCTCGAGACTACGTTGATCAAGATTTAATCTAAGGTGTACCATGAAAAACAAGGAAATTAAAGAATTGTCTATAGAAGAGCTTAAGCAAAAGCTGGCTGAGTTCAAAACGCAGCATGCGAATCTTAAAATGGGGCATTTTGTAACCCCTCTTGAGAATCCGCTTCAAATCAGAAAGGCAAGAAGAACGGTAGCTAGATTGGCAACGGAATTAACTAATAGGGAAAACCAATAACTGGTTCTGCTTTATGGAAGAAAAAAGAAACTTAAGAAAAGAGAGGATAGGGGTTGTAACCAGTAACAAAATGGAGAAGTCCATTGTTGTGGCTGAGGTAAAGCGAGTAAAACACCCTATGTACGGTAAGTTCGTTTTGAAAACGAAAAAGTACGTTGCGCACGACGAGAAAAACGATTGCAACGAAGGTGATACCGTTAAGATAATGGAGACACGCCCGTTAAGCAAGACTAAAACTTGGCGTTTAGTAGAAATCTTAGAAAGAGCTAAATAATATGTTACAGCAAGAATCAAGATTAAAGGTAGCGGATAACACTGGGGCAAAAGAAGTTTTGACCATTCGTGTGCTTGGTGGTACCAAGAGAAGATATGCTTCCATCGGAGATAAGATCGTTGTTACCGTTAAAGAGGCTACGCCTAATGGTGGTATCAAAAAAGGTGCTGTATCTACGGCGGTGGTTGTAAGAACAAAGAAAGAAGTAAGAAGGCCAGATGGTTCGTACATCCGTTTTGATGACAATGCATGTGTGTTGTTGAATCCAACGGGAGAGATGAGAGGAACCCGTGTTTTCGGTCCGGTTGCACGCGAACTTCGCGATAAGCAATTCATGAAAATTGTTTCATTGGCCCCTGAGGTACTTTAATAATAGACAAAGCATGAAAAAGTTGAAAATTAAAACGGGGGATACGGTTCGTATCATTGCAGGAGACCATAAAGGTACTGAAGGCAAGGTTATGACCGTAGACCGTGAGAAGAACAAAGCTATCGTAGAAGGTGCAAACATGGTTTCTAAGCATCAGAAGCCAAGTGCGCAAAACCCTCAAGGTGGTATCGTAAAAAAAGAAGCTCCTATCCATATTTCCAATCTTGCCCTTATCGATGCTAAATCAGGTGAGACAACGAGAGTAGGTTATGAGGTAAGAGACGGAAAGAAAGTCCGGTTTTCTAAGAAATCCAATGAAGTAATATAAGTTATGGCTTACGTTTCAAGGTTAAAGAAAGAATATGGTGAGCGTATAGTAAATGCGCTTAAAGAAGAGTTTGGTTACAAGAATGTAATGCAAGTGCCGAAACTTCAGAAGATAGTTGTTAGCAGGGGTGTAGGTGCCGCTGTAGCAGATAAAAAACTTATTGACCATGCGGTAGACGAATTGACCAATATTACCGGTCAAAAAGCGGTTGCCACGTTGTCTAAGAAGGATGTTGCTGCGTTCAAGTTGCGAAAAGGTATGCCAATCGGCGCCAAAGTAACGTTACGTGGTGAGCGCATGTACGAATTTTTAGATCGTTTGATCACTAGTGCGTTGCCACGTGTTCGTGATTTTCAGGGTATTAAGGCAACTGGCTTTGATGGTCGTGGAAATTATAGCCTTGGTGTAACGGAGCAAATAATTTTTCCTGAAATCAATATTGATAAAATCAATAGAATTGACGGAATGGATATTACCTTTGTTACCTCGGCCGAAACGGACAAGGAAGCAAAATCATTATTAACCGAATTAGGATTACCTTTTAAAAAGAACTAGTATGGCTAAAGAATCAATGAAAGCCCGTGAGCGCAAAAGGGCGAAAACTGTTGCAAAATATGCCGAGAAAAGAAAGGCTTTGAAAGAGGCTGGAGATTA
The DNA here is from genome assembly GCF_900156625.1 of Zobellia uliginosa. GTDB lineage: Bacteria > Bacteroidota > Bacteroidia > Flavobacteriales > Flavobacteriaceae > Zobellia > Zobellia uliginosa. The sequence continues at coordinate 373,302 of NZ_FTOB01000004.1, forward strand.
CGAAGCATTGCAAAAGTTGCCACGTAACGCATCACCTGTTCGGATGCACAACCGTTGTAAGTTGACAGGTAGGCCTAAAGGTTACATGAGAACTTTTGGTATCTCTAGGGTTATGTTCAGGGAAATGGCAAACAAAGGTCTTATTCCAGGTGTTAAAAAGGCAAGCTGGTAATATTTATTGAATAACTGGTTTCAGGTTCGTTAATGAAGACGAAAACCGTTACCGAATTATATACAAATGGTTACAGATACTATAGCAGATTATCTAACGAGAGTTAGAAACGCCAGCCGAGCTGGTCACAGAGTGGTAGAGATACCCGCTTCAAAGGTGAAGAAGGAGATAACTAAGATATTGTTCGATCAGGGCTATATTTTAAGTTACAAATTTGAGGAAGATAAGGTTCAGGGTTCTATTAAAATAGCTCTGAAATACGACAAGGCTACTAAAGAGCCTGTTATTAAAAAGATTCAAAGAGTAAGTAAGCCGGGTTTACGTAAGTATACCGGTGCTGAAAATCTGCCTAGGGTCTTAAACGGCTTAGGGATAGCGATAGTATCTACCTCTCATGGGGTAATGACTAGTAAGCAGGCGAAAAATGAAAATGTAGGTGGCGAGGTGCTTTGCTACGTATATTAATAGGATAAATAGTAAGAAATGTCAAGAATTGGTAATAATCCGGTAGCTATTCCTGAAGGGGTTACTGTTGAGGTTAAGGATAACGAGATTGTCGTTAAAGGCAAGTTGGGAGAACTTACCCAAGAGTTTTCCGCCGTCGAGGTAAAGATAGAAGATAACCAAGTCTGGGTAACCAGACCGTCAGATTCAAAAGAGCACAAGGCAAAGCATGGTCTTTACCGTTCTTTGGTCAGAAATATGATCGAAGGTGTTTCAAAAGGGTGGACAAAAGAATTGGAACTTGTAGGTGTTGGTTATAGAGCTAGCAACCAAGGTCAGAAATTAGACATTGCCCTAGGTTTTTCCCATAACATTGTTATAGACTTGGCTCCAGAAGTCAAAGTTGAGACTACATCTGAAAAAGGAAAGAACCCAATTATAAAATTGACATCGCACGACAAGCAGTTAGTAGGGCAAATAGCCGCTAAGATACGCTCGTTCCGTAAGCCTGAGCCTTACAAAGGAAAAGGGGTTAGGTTTGTTGGCGAACAATTAAGAAGAAAAGCAGGTAAATCAGCTTAATAGTATATCATGGGATTATCAACAAGCGAAAGAAAACAGAGAATACGGAGAAGGATCAGAAAGGTTTCCAATGGAACAGCGGAAAGACCTAGATTGTCCGTTTTTAGAAGTAATAACGAAATTTATGCCCAGGTTATAGATGATACTAAAGGTACTACTTTGGTAGCCGTGTCGTCAAGGGATAAAGATTTGGCAAAAGAAAAAGGTACTAAGACAGAGATTGCAAACCTTGTAGGTAAGGCGATTGCTACTAAGTGCAAAGAAGCAGGTATTGAAAAAGTTGCTTTTGATAGAGGTGGTAACCTTTACCACGGAAGAGTGAAATCTTTGGCTGAAGGAGCAAGGGAAGCAGGACTTAATTTTTAAATAAGAGTATGTACCAGAAATATAAAAACGTAGAGACCGTAAAACCCAGTGGGTTGGAACTTAAAGATAGATTGGTAGGCATACAACGTGTTACCAAGGTAACTAAAGGTGGTAGAGCTTTCGGTTTTTCAGCTATAGTTGTTGTAGGTGATGAAAACGGGGTTGTGGGTCACGGTTTAGGAAAATCAAAAGAAGTAGCTACTGCTATCGCAAAGGCTATAGAGGACGCTAAGAAAAACTTGATTCGTATTCCTTTGAACAAGGCAACCTTGCCACATGAGCAAAAGGGAAAATTCGGTGGAGCTCGCGTTTATATCCAACCGGCATCTCACGGTACCGGGGTTATTGCAGGTGGAGCCGTTAGGGCGGTACTTGAAGCCGTAGGAGTGCAAGATGTGCTTTCTAAGTCTCAAGGTTCATCTAACCCTCACAACGTTGTGAAAGCTACTTTTGATGCGCTTTTGCAGCTTAGGGATGCTAAGACCGTAGCAAGCCAAAGAGGGGTTTCCCTTGAAAAAGTGTTTAAAGGATAAGTAAAGATATTATGGCAAAGAAAATTCTGGTAAAACAGTTGAAGAGCAGCATCAAAAGGCCACAGAACCAAAAGCGTACATTGATGGCTTTGGGTCTAAAGAAAATTGGTCAAGTAGTAGAGCATGATGCCACGCCGAATATACTCGGTATGATAGCTAAAGTTGAACATTTGGTTTCCACTGAGGAAGCTTAAATAGCATATTATAATGAATTTAAGTAATCTAAAGCCAGCCGATGGTGCTACCAATAGAGCGGGCAAAAGAGTAGGTAGAGGTCAAGGGTCTGGTAAAGGCGGTACAGCTACAAGAGGACATAAAGGTGCCAAGTCGAGATCTGGTTACTCTAAGAAAATTGGTTTTGAAGGTGGTCAAATGCCATTGCAAAGACGTGTGCCTAAGTTTGGTTTCACGAACATAAACCGAGTAGAGTACAAGGGTATCAATGTTGAAAAGTTACAAGAGTTGGTCGATAACAAAAAGGTTAAAGACGTTGTTACTTTTGAAGCTTTAGTAGACAACGGTTTGGCTAAGAGTAAAGACCTAGTAAAAATATTGGGTGGTGGGGAATTGAAAGCTTCACTTAAAGTTTCAGCGCATAAATTTACGGCAAGTGCTAAAGCGGCCATTGAAGCTGCTGGTGGAGAAGCAATAAATTTATAAGCATAACTGACCATGAAGAAATTTTTCGAGACCATATCCAATATTTGGAAGATAGACGAACTAAGGAATAGGATTATACTAACCCTTGGTTTGTTGTTGGTATACCGTTTTGGTTGTCAAATAGTTCTTCCGGGTATTGATTCTACTCAATTGGCAGAATTAGCCTCAGGTACCGATTCCGGTATCTTCGGCTTATTGAATGCTTTTACAGGTGGTGCTTTTGCTAACGCTTCGATTTTTGCCTTGGGTATCATGCCCTATATATCGGCATCTATTGTTGTACAGCTTATGAGTATCGCCATTCCTTATTTGCAGAAATTAGACAAAGAAGGGGAGAGTGGTAGAAAAACGAAGAATCAGATTACACGTTGGCTTACGATCGGTATTTGTGTCGTTCAAGCGCCAGCGTATCTTTACGGATTGGAGGCCTTCGGTGTCCAAGACAGTGCCTTCGTTTTAGGTAAAGGATTGGACTTTATGATTCCGGCGGTTATCATTTTGGTGACGGGATGTGTATTTGCCATGTGGTTGGGTGAAAAGATTACCGATAAAGGTATCGGTAACGGAATTTCACTATTAATCATGATTGGTATTATAGCGACCATGCCACAATCATTTGTTCAGGAATTTATCTCTAGAACCGTTGACAATAACGGTGGGTTGATGTTTATCCTAATTGAAATTATACTTTGGTTCTTGGTTATTTTGGCCAGTATTCTTTTGGTAATGGCTACGCGTCAGATACCGGTTCAGTACGCAAGAAGAACGGCGTCGGGTGGATATGAGAAGAACGTTATGGGGTCGAGGCAATATATTCCTTTGAAACTTAATGCTTCTGGGGTAATGCCTATTATCTTTGCCCAGGCAATTATGTTTGCACCTAGTTTAATAGGTAAGACGTTCAACAATACCAGTGCGGGCCAGTGGATGGAAGTACAGTTTCAAGATATATTCGGATTGGCATACAACCTATTGTTCGCCTTTCTTATTATCGTCTTTACATATTTCTATACGGCCATTACGGTTCCAACGAATAAAATGGCAGATGATTTGAAAAGAAGTGGTGGTTTTATTCCGGGTATTCGACCTGGAAAGGAAACTGGTGATTTCTTGGATAAGATCATGTCTTTAATAACTTTGCCAGGATCTGTATTTTTGGCCCTGTTGGCTGTTTTACCGGCAATAGTGCTTAAGTTGATGGATATTCAGGCCGGGTGGGCAATGTTTTATGGAGGCACCTCTTTATTGATTATGGTTGGTGTGGCCATAGATACGGTTCAACAGGTGAACGCTTATCTTTTGAACAGGCATTATGATGGATTGATGAAAACTGGTAAAAATAGAAAAGTCGCATAATTATGGCTAAGCAAGCAGCAATAGAACAAGACGGGTCTATAATTGAAGCATTGTCAAATGCAATGTTTAGGGTTGAATTGGAAAACGGTCATGTAGTAACGGCCCATATCTCCGGAAAGATGCGTATGCATTATATTAAGTTGCTTCCTGGAGATAAGGTAAAGTTGGAAATGAGTCCGTATGACCTTAGCAAGGCCAGAATTACATATAGATATTAGTAATACGATAGAAGAATAAGAACGATGAAAGTAAGAGCATCAGTTAAAAAAAGAAGTGCCGACTGCAAGATTGTACGCAGAAAGGGCAGGTTGTACGTAATCAACAAAAAGAATCCTAGATTTAAACAAAGACAAGGATAATTATGGCAAGAATTGCAGGTATAGACATACCAAAACAGAAAAGGGGCGTAATTGCATTGACCTATATTTTTGGTGTCGGTAGAAGTAGGGCTAAAGAAATACTAGAAAAAGCCCAAGTAGATGAAGGTAAAAAAGTGTCTGATTGGAACGATGATGAAATAGGTCGTATCAGGGATGCCGTTTCTTCTTATACAATAGAAGGCGAGTTGCGTTCAGAGACTCAGCTTAATATCAAGCGTCTGATGGACATCGGTTGTTACCGAGGTATTCGTCACAGGTCTGGTCTTCCCCTTCGTGGACAACGTACAAAGAATAATTCTAGGACGAGAAAAGGAAAAAGAAAAACGGTTGCCAACAAGAAAAAGGCGACTAAATAATAAGTAGTTATTATGGCAAAGGCAACTTCAAAATCAAGTGCAAAAGCTGCTAAGAAACGTAAAGTAATAGTCGATTCTGTTGGCGAAGCTCACGTAACGGCATCTTTCAATAATATCATTATATCCCTTACCAATAAAAAAGGAGATGTCATTTCTTGGTCATCTGCTGGAAAAATGGGTTTCAGGGGTTCTAAGAAAAACACGCCTTACGCTGCTCAAGTAGCGGCTGAAGAGTGTGCAAAAACTGCTCACGAAGCTGGTTTGAGAAAAGTAAAGGTTTATGTAAAAGGACCTGGTAACGGAAGAGAGTCTGCAATTCGCGCCGTTCATAACTCTGGTATCGAAGTTACCGAGATTATTGACGTGACACCGATGCCGCACAACGGATGTCGTCCTCCGAAACGAAGAAGAGTTTAATTAATCACTATATTATTTCACAGAAGTGTTGTTAACGATTATCGAAGGATAAGCCTTAATTCATAATCACACTTCTAAACTAAAGAAAATGGCAAGATATACAGGACCAAAAAGTAAAATCGCCCGTAAGTTCGGCGAAGCTATCTTCGGAGATGACAAATCTTTCGAAAAAAAGAATTACCCACCAGGACAACACGGTAACGCAAGAAGAAGAGGTAAAAAATCTGAGTACGCGGTACAGTTGATGGAAAAGCAAAAAGCCAAATACACTTATGGTATTTTGGAAAAGCAATTTAGAAATATATTTGCTACTGCTAAGAGAAAAGAGGGAGTTACCGGTGAAGTTCTTTTGCAATTGTGTGAATCACGTTTAGATAATGTGGTCTTTCGTATGGGTATTTCCCCAACAAGAAGAGGAGCAAGACAATTGGTGTCGCACAGACACATTACCGTTAATGGTGAATTGGTGAACATACCATCATACGCATTAAAACCGGGCGATGTAATCGGTGTACGTGAAAAATCTAAATCTTTACAGGCCATACAAGATTCACTTGCTTCCAACAGCAAAGTGTACGAATGGATTACTTGGAACTCTGAAAAGAAAGAAGGTACCTTTGTTAGCGTTCCTGAAAGACTTCAGATTCCTGAAAATATCAAAGAACAATTAATAGTTGAGCTTTACTCTAAATAATAAAGAACACTAATTCATATGGCATTATTTAATTTTCAGAAACCCGATAAAGTAATAATGATCGATTCCTCGGATTTCGAAGGAAAGTTCGAATTCCGTCCTTTGGAACCTGGTTATGGATTGACTGTTGGGAACGCACTAAGAAGAGTATTGCTTTCATCGTTGGAAGGCCATGCGATCACCTCTGTACGAATAGATGGTGTAGAACACGAGTTTTCCGTTATTTCAGGCGTTGTAGAAGATGTTACTGAAATAATATTGAATCTGAAACAAGTTCGTTTTAAGAAGCAGATAGACGATTCAGAAGCAGAGGTTGTGTCTATTTCCGTTAGTGGAAAAGAGCAATTGACCGCTGGAGATTTTCAAAAGTTCATCTCGGGTTATCAAGTGTTGAACCCTGATTTGGTAATCTGTAACATGGATTCCAAAGTGAGCATCAATATGGAAATCGTTATCGACAAAGGTCGTGGATACGTTCCTGCTGAAGAAAACAAAAAATCGAATGCCGCACTTGGTACTATTGCAGTAGATTCTATTTTTACACCTATCAAAAATGTAAAGTATAGCATCGAAAACTTTCGTGTAGAGCAAAAGACCGATTATGAAAAATTGGTTTTCGAAATTGTTACCGATGGTTCGATTCATCCAAAGGATGCCTTGACCGAAGGTGCCAAGGTTTTGATTCATCACTTCATGTTGTTCTCCGATGAGCGCATCACCCTAGAGGCCGATGAAATCGCGCAAACGGAAACTTATGACGAGGAGTCTTTGCATATGCGTCAGTTGTTGAAAACAAAATTGGTAGATATGGATCTTTCCGTACGTGCCTTGAACTGTTTGAAAGCTGCCGAGGTTGATACATTGGGAGATTTGGTTTCTTTCAATAAGAACGATTTGATGAAATTTAGAAATTTCGGTAAAAAATCCTTAACAGAACTAGAAGAATTGGTCATCAATAAGGGGCTTAGCTTCGGAATGGACCTTTCGAAATACAAATTAGATAAAGATTAATCGCTATTTCTTACACGAAGGGAAATGCCCTGGGATTGGAGAAATACATTAGAAGAAAGAAATGAGACACGGTAAAAAAGTCAATCATTTAGGACGTAAGACAGCGCACAGAAAAGCGATGTTGGCCAACATGGCATGTTCCTTGATCGAACACAAGAGAATCAATACGACCGTAGCGAAAGCTAAGGCGTTAAAGCAGTTTGTTGAGCCTTTGATTACAAAATCAAAAGCAGAGAACAACCTTACAGCTGAAAAGGGAACACATAACAGGCGTATCGTTTTCAAAAACCTTAGAGACAAGTATGCAGTTACTGAATTGTTCAGTACTGTGGCCGAAAAGGTAGCTGATAGACCGGGTGGTTATACAAGAATTATCAAACTTGGTAATCGTCTTGGGGATAACGCTGATATAGCGATGATCGAATTGGTTGATTTCAACGAGCTTTACAATGCCGGTAAACCTAAGAAGAAAACTACGAGAAGAAGTAGAAGAGGTGGTAGTAAGGCCGAAGAAGAAAGTTCGAAGGTTGATGCAAAAGAAACAAAGACGCCACCAGTGGTCGCTGAAAATTCTGAGGCGGAAGCTCAAACGGATATCGAAACTAAAGCTGACGATTCAGAAGAATAAGATGTTGATATCTAATAATATTTGGAAAAGGATAAGCTTAATAGTTTATCCTTTTTTTATGTTTATTTGTGAAATTAAAAAATTAGGAAACATATGAAGTATCAGACCCGAAAAAAAGCATTGATATTGTTGGCCGATGGAACTATATTTTATGGTAAGTCAGTAGGCGATAAGGAAGGAACGGCCTTCGGAGAGGTTTGTTTTAATACGGGAATGACGGGGTATCAGGAGATTTTTACCGATCCTTCGTATTTCGGTCAGATTATGGTAACTACCAATGCCCATATCGGTAATTATGGTACGGTAGCCGAAGAGGTCGAATCGGATTCGATCAAGATTTCCGGATTGGTCTGTAGAAACTTCAGTTATAATTATTCAAGACCACGGGCCGATAAGAGCCTTGAAAGCTTTCTTGAAGATAATGCGCTATTTGCCATATCCGATGTAGATACAAGGGCCTTGGTGAGCTATATTCGTGACAATGGGGCTATGAATGCCGTTATCTCTACCGAAGTCGATAATATAGAGAGCTTGAAAAAACAACTGGCGGAAGTGCCTAGTATGGAAGGACTGGAGCTCGCTTCAAAAGTGTCGACCAAAGAGCCATATTATGTGGGCGACGAAAACGCCAACATCAAAATCGCCGCCCTCGATATAGGGATCAAGAAGAATATTTTGAGGAATCTCGCCAAACGCGGTGGGTATATTAAGGTGTTCCCTTATAATACTTCCTTCTCCGAAATGGAGGCTTGGGGGCCTGATGGATATTTTATCTCCAATGGTCCTGGCGATCCCGAACCTTTGACGGATGCCATTGAAACCTCGAAAGGGATGATCAATAGCGGAAAACCGGTGTTTGGTATCTGTTTGGGGCATCAGGTCATTGCTTTGGCAAACGAGGTGTCTACCTATAAGATGCACAATGGCCACAGGGGGATAAACCACCCTATATTGAACTTGCTTACGGGCAAAGGGGAAATCACTTCCCAGAACCACGGTTTTGCCATTAATAGGGAAGAGACCGAGGCCAATGAAAACCTAGAGATTACACATGTTCACCTTAACGACCAGACCGTTGCGGGTATTCGTATGAAAGACAAAAATGTCTTTTCCGTGCAATATCACCCGGAAGCTAGTCCTGGGCCACATGATGCCGAGTATCTTTTTGATCAGTTTTACGAAATGATCGAAAATAATTCAGTAGAAATGGCCAAAAGTTAAGTAATTGTTATATCCGCGGTAATATACATGCATTCTACGGTGCTTTACTAGCACTGTTTCGTATATTTGCGGCTAGTTAAATTTAAGAGAATTCCAAACTTAAAATAATATTTATGAGTATTATACTTAGCGTACACGCACGCCAGATTTTAGATTCAAGAGGAAACCCTACGGTAGAAGTAGATGTAATTACCGAAAATGGGGTAATGGGTAGAGCAGCGGTACCTTCTGGGGCCTCTACAGGAGAGCACGAAGCGGTAGAGTTACGTGACGGAGGAAATACCTTTATGGGAAAAGGTGTTGGTAAGGCCGTAGAAAATGTGAATACGATAATTGCAGAAGAAATCTTGGGCATGTCTGTCTTTGAACAGAACCTCCTTGATCAGGTCATGATCGATTTAGACGGTACGCCTAATAAATCTAAATTAGGGGCAAACGCCATTCTTGGTGTTTCCCTTGCCGCTGCCAAAGCTGCGGCCAACGAATTAGGTATGTCATTATATCGTTACGTAGGTGGTGTTAGCGCCAATACCTTACCGGTTCCGATGATGAACATCATTAACGGTGGTTCGCACTCCGATGCCCCTATCGCCTTTCAAGAATTTATGGTGATGCCGGTAAAAGCCAAGAATTTTTCGCATGCCATGCAAATGGGGACCGAAATCTTCCACAACCTGAAAAAAGTTCTACACGATAGAGGTTTGAGTACGGCTGTAGGTGATGAAGGTGGTTTTGCCCCTAACTTGGCCGGAGGAACCGAAGATGCACTTGACACTATTGCAAAAGCTGTTGAAAAGGCCGGTTACAAATTAGGTGACGAGGTTATGATAGCCTTGGATTGTGCTTCTGCCGAGTTTTATGTAGACGGTAAATATGACTATACCAAATTTGAAGGAGATAAGGGCGTGGTGAGAACATCGGAAGAGCAGGCTCAATATTTGGCCGACCTTAGCGCCAAGTACCCTATCATTTCTATTGAAGATGGTATGGACGAGAACGATTGGGACGGTTGGAAAGCATTGACCGAAAAAATAGGCGATAAAGTTCAGTTGGTGGGCGATGACCTTTTTGTTACCAATGTTGAGCGTTTGTCAAAAGGTATTGAAAACGGTATTGCCAATTCTATATTGATCAAAGTAAATCAAATCGGTACGCTTACCGAAACCATAGCGGCGGTAAATATGGCTAAAAATGCAGGCTATACTTCTGTAATGAGCCACCGTTCAGGTGAAACCGAAGATAACACCATTGCCGATTTGGCAGTTGCCTTGAATACGGGACAAATTAAAACAGGTTCGGCTTCAAGATCGGATCGTATGGCCAAGTACAATCAATTGCTTCGTATAGAGGAAGAATTAGGAGATACGGCTTATTATCCTCAGGATAAAGCATTTAAGATAAAATAAGGGTTTCGGTAAGAAAAACTTGTTTTTGGAAAAAGCCTTTCATTCGATGATTTTCGAACTTGAAAGGCTTTTTTTCTTGGTTCAATGCCAAAGTTTACTTATCTTTTTAACAAACTTCTAACCGATTTCTCCCATGAATAACTTCCTTTTTGTAGCGGCCGAAAACGATGCGATTCCAAACTGTAAGGCTGGTGGTATGGGCGATGTAGTCCGCGATGTGCCAAGGCATATTTCGAAGCGGGGAGATAAGGTTCAAGTAGTGGTTCCGTCCTATTCGCGTTTGCATAAAAACGGACTCTTCAGAACCAATTTGAATTTTCAATTAAGAGGTACGGTCTATACGGCCGAATTGTACGAGGTATTGGCAAAAAAAGAATGTCCGAACATTGTACATTATGTCATCCATCATCCTGAAATTGAAGAAGGGGGTATTGCCCATATTTACCATGATGACCCTACCGAACCCTTTTATACCGATTTTATAAAGTACGTCATTTTTTGTACCGCGGTTGCAGAGGCCATAAAAATGGGAGCCTTTGGAAATTTGGATGTAGTTCATATGCACGACTGGCACGCAAGTGCCCTGCTCTTCTTGAAAACTTACCATCCAAGTTACAAAGACCTGAAGAAAATGCGCTATGTGTACAGTATACATAATTTGGCCATACAGGGAATACGCCCCTTCTATGACAATTACGCTTCGGTGCATAATTGGTTCCCTGATTTGCAATTAGATCATGAAGCCTTAAAAGATCCGCGTTATGAAGACTGTATCAACCTAATGGCCGTGGGTATTCGTTTGGCGGATGCGGTCCATACCGTTTCCCCGTCATACAAGGAAGATGTTATGCTTCCGAGTGCACGGCCCGAATTCATAGGGGGAGAGAGTTTAGAGAAAGATTTGCAGCAAGCCAATAACGAAGGCCGTCTTTTTGGTATTCTGAATGCGTCGAACTACAGTGATATACGAAAGCAAGATAAGGGCTTCTTGTACCGAAATACCATAAAGGCTTTGTTTAGGTGGTTGCAAGACGAATCGAAAAAATACAAAGCCGATTTTTTGGCGCACACCGGAGAAAAGATCATGCTCTATGTAGACGAAAGGCCCAAGTTTATCGTGTCGAGCGTAGCCCGTCTTACGGAGCAAAAATTTTATTTCTTTAAGAGGTCGCCCGAAGCGTTCGAAAAAATGCTTGCGCGCCTGGGAAAAATTGACGGTATATTCATGCTGCTGGGTACAGGTGATCCCGGTTATGAAGAGTTCTTTCGGGAAATGAGCTATAAACACAAAAATTTCATTTTTACGAACGGCCAGTCGGAAGACTTGATCGATTCCATATATCTGGAAAGTGACCTTTATTGTATGCCCAGCCTTTTCGAGCCCTGCGGTATTAGTCAAATGTTGGCCATGCGAAATGGCAACCCTTGTTTCGTACATCATACGGGCGGTTTAAAAGATACGGTCGAACATCATGTCACCGGTTTTGCTTTTGACGGGGTTACCTATGACGAGAAGGTCAAGAATATGGTCAAGAATTTTAGTGAAGCCCTTGATCTTTGGGAAAACGATAAGCCCAAATGGAAAAAAATCAAGGCCAACGCCAAGAAAGTTCGCTTCACTTGGGAGAAATCATTAGATGCATATTATGAAAAACTTTACGTTTTGTAAGTGGTATGCGCCCCTATTTGATAGGGGCAATTTTCAAAATCATCAATTTCATTGTTAATTATAAATTAAACGAAAAAGTGGCATTGTTAAGATGTAACATTTTCCGTAAATTTACACTCACTTCAAATTTAAGCAAAGTCAAAAAATGTCAGATAAAGCTACTCTAGAGTATAACGGTAAGAAATACGATTTTCCAGTAATAAAAGGCACCGAAGGTGAACACGCCATAGATATCAAAACACTCCGGTCGGTTACAGGAGGTATGGTTACGATCGATCCGGGTTATAAGAACACGGGTTCGTGCGAGAGTTCCATTACTTTTTTGGATGGTGAAAAAGGAATTTTGAGATACCGTGGCTATTCTATCGAGGAGTTAGCCGAAAAGGCCAATTTTTTGGAAGTAGCCTATTTGTTGATTTTCGGTGCACTTCCGAACAGGCAAGAGCTTGAAAAATTTCATGCGGACATCAAGGAAGAGTCACATGTTGACGAAGAAATGAAGAAAATTTTGGACGGTTTTCCAAAATCGGCACATCCTATGGGTGTCCTTTCCTCGCTTACCAGTGCCTTGATTGCGTTCAATCCTTCTACCGTTGATATTTCATCGGAAAAAGACATGTACCATGCCATTGTAAGGATATTGGCCAAATTTCCGGTATTGGTAGCATGGACGCTTAGAAAGAAAAAAGGCCTGCCTTTAGATTATGGCGATGATGCATTGGGCTATGTTGAGAACATTCATAAAATGATGTTCAAAAAACCGAACCAAGTCTATCAGAAAAATGACGTTGTAATTGATGCATTGGATAAATTATTGATCTTACATGCCGATCACGAACAAAACTGTTCTACCTCTACCGTACGTATAGTAGGTTCGTCCCATGCCGGACTGTTTGCATCGCTTTCTGCAGGGATTTCCGCTTTGTGGGGACCGTTGCACGGAGGGGCCAACCAAGCCGTGCTTGAAATGTTGGAAGCCATTGAGCAAGATGGTGGTGATACAAAAAAATATATGGCCAAGGCCAAGGATAAATCAGACCCATTTAGATTGATGGGCTTTGGACACAGGGTTTACAAGAACTTTGACCCACGTGCCAAAATCATCAAAAAAGCGGCCGACGATGTCTTAGGCGATTTGGGTATCGAAGATCCTATCTTGGATATAGCCAAAGGACTTGAGAAAGAGGCCTTGGAAGATCAGTACTTCGTTGATAGAAAACTCTATCCGAACGTAGATTTCTATTCTGGTATTATCTACCGAACCTTAGGTATTCCGACCGAAATGTTTACCGTAATGTTCGCACTGGGCCGTTTGCCTGGTTGGATTGCCCAATGGAGGGAAATGCGTTTGAGGGGAGAACCAATAGGAAGACCAAGACAGATTTACATTGGCGAAACCGCACGCCCCTTTGTTGAAGTCGATTTAAGATAGTGCTATAAAATAAACTGAATGCCCTCTTTGGTAAACCTGAAGGGGGCATTTTTATTTTCGATTATATTTTGCCCAATATTCCGTTCTCTTATCTTTGTCAATAAAAGTATATGCTGAAACTTCATGTTAACGATGAGATTTCCAGGTTAAAAGTCCTGGTTCTAGGTACGGCAAAAAGTTGTGGCCCCACGCCAAAACCAGAGGAGGCCTATGATCCCAAGTCATTGGAACACATAAAGGCAGGTACTTATCCTGTAGAAAGCGATATGGTCGCTGAAATGGAGGCGCTCGCAAAGGTATTCGAAAAATATGGTGTACAGGTGTATCGCCCCGAGGTGTTACAAGACTGTAACCAGATTTTTTCGAGGGATATTGCTTTTGTAATAGAAAACAAGCTTATCATAGCCAATATTCTTCCCGATAGGGAAAAGGAGGTAGAGGCCATTCTTCATGTTCTCGATGAAATAGATGATGAGCATATCTTGCACCCACCGGAAGCGGTTCACGTTGAAGGTGGCGATGTAATGCCCTGGGGCGATTACATTTTTATAGGCACATATACAGGCAGTGATTACGCCGATTATATAACGGCAAGAACGAATAAGGCTGCGGTAGAATATATAAGCGAACAATTCCCCCATAAGAAAATAAAGTCTTTTGAACTTCGAAAAAGCAATACGGATGCCAAGCAAAATGCCTTGCATCTCGATTGTTGTTTTCAGCCGCTGGGCAAGGGAAAGGCCATATTGCATAAAAATGGCTTCTTGGTAGAGGAAGAATATCAATGGTTGGTCGATTTTTTCGGAAAGGACAATATATTCGAGATTACCTCGGATGAAATGTATCAAATGTTCAGCAATGTATTTTCCATTTCACCTGAGATAGTGATATCGGAAAAGAACTTTACCCGGCTCAATGAGTGGTTACGTGAACAGGGGTTTACGGTAGAAGAGGTTCCCTATGCTGAAATTGCCAAGCAAGAAGGACTTTTGCGTTGCAGTACCTTGCCCTTGGTACGCGAGTAGTAGGTTTTTAAGTTGTTGAAAGCTTATTTTTGTCTAGGAAAAACATGGGATTTTGTATGTTTTTTCCTGCCTTAATTTTTAGTTTTATACGAGGCTCCTCAGCTCTAAAAGCACTAATTTTGCCTCAAATTAATTGAGTTTCTTATGCAGATTACGAACACTATACTAATGATCCGCCCGGTAAGTTTTAGAATGAACGAACAGACTGCGGTCAATAATTATTTTCAAGAAGATATTGATGTTCAAAATACTACGATCAATGAAAAAGCACAACGTGAATTTGATGCTTTTGTAGAGGTACTGCGCTCAAAAGGAGTGAACGTGGTGGTGGTTGAAGACACCAAGGATCCCGATACCCCAGACTCTATATTTCCCAATAACTGGATTTCTTTTCACGCCAATGGTACCATAGGCTTGTATCCTATGTTTGCCGAAAATAGGCGTAATGAAAGGCGTGAAGATATTTTGGATATCCTTGAGGAAAAGGGTTTTTCCATTGAGAACGTTGTAGATTATACTTCTGCTGAAGCGGAAGGTTTTTTTTTGGAGGCCACAGGAAGCATGGCCTTGGATCGCGTGAACGGTAAGGCCTATTGTGCGCTCTCTGAACGTGCCGATGAAGAACTTTTTATTGAATTCTGTGAAGATTTTGAGTACTCTCCGGTAATTTTTACCGCCAATCAATCTGTTGACGGCAAGAGAATGCCCATATATCATACCAATGTGATGATGTGCCTCGCGGAAGATTTTTCCGTAATCTGCCTTGATACCATAGATGATAAAAAAGAACGCAAAAACGTGGTCGACCATCTAAAACAGGATGGAAAGGAAATCATAACCATTACCGAGCAGCAAATGCACAGTTTTGCAGGAAACATGCTCCAAGTCTTAGGGGCTGATAACAAACGTTATTTGGTGATGAGTTCGGCGGCTTACAACAGTCTAGGTCAAAACCAAATCGATGCCATCGAAAAGCATTGCGATATTATCCATAGCTCATTGAAGACCATTGAGACTTGTGGCGGTGGAAGCGCCCGTTGCATGATGGCCGAGGTTTTTCTTCCCCGTTCCAAATAGGGGGGCGACTAATTAATTTTTCGTTTTTGAAACCATAGGTCCTCAAGGCTTAGGTTTAGGGTCAATAGATGAAAGTTCTCTTTTATCAAGATATTCTGAATCTGCCCTTTTGAACCGTAGCTGTAAGATAGGTTCATCATAGACCTTTGTCTTTGGCCAACGGGTATGCCTATACCTGCGGTAATATTGTATCCGTCAACTTTTTTTCCGTTGATGGCCAAGTAGCCGTTGTCGTAATTAAAGCCGGTTCGGTAACGGATACGGTCGACATACTTATAACTGCTGGGGTTTTTCACGTATTCAAGACCAATGGCGTAGATGTCTTGATCGGCGTAACTTCCAAGGCTTTCGGTTTGCCCTGTGGCGTCCCAGTAGTTTTTCTTATAGTCGGCACTTAAGGTAAATGACTTTAAAAGGGTTGTGCTTAGTCCGACCCCAAGTTCAAGGGGCATGTTGAAATTTGCTGACGTATCACTTGCCCCGTCTTCAACCGTGATTTCGGTACCGTCCAAGCTTTTGGTTATCGACCGTTTTATGTTGCCCTTTAAACTAGTGGGGAATTGAACGGTACTCCCCAAGGTGAGTTTCTCCGAAATATCGAACTGCATACCAAGACCGAGGCGTATACCTGAATAATTTGTGGTTTCCTCTGAACTAAAGGTACTCTGGTTTATGGCAAAGGCTTCGGTTTCCTCAATATTCCCGAACAAAAGGGAAGCATTGGCGCCCAACCTGAAATTGGGTATAATACTATAGCCTAAATTGAATTTGAGTTCACTTAACCCCCCGAGTCCGCTTACATTGCTTTCAAAGGTTTCCTCCGATCCTTCAATGTTCGTCTTTATTCCCACCAAGGAATATCCCATTTCACTATAAGGAACGAGCGATATACCTGCTCCTAAATTTTCCGTCACCCTAAAGGCCAAGGCCAAGTTTGAAAAATTCAGGGTAGTCTTTGTTTCATTGTCAGCTTTGTTGCTGTACTGGTTGTACTCTCCCTTTATTCCTATATCGTAAAAAAATGAACCTTGCGGAATCAAGGCGAAATTGGCAGGGTTCAGATTGTTGATTTGATTTGAAGTCTTTAGGCCTATTCCTGTATAGCCCATTCCGTTGGTGCGTCCTATACTGGATTGGTTAATGGCACCTAGACCGTACAGGGAATAAGGGGAACTGGTCAAACCTTCCGATTGGGCCCGTGTTGAACACAGGTTGAAAAAGAATATGGATATGGAAAAAAGTAAGGCTTTATTCATCTTCATCGTAGATTGCATAAGTAAGTTCAAGTGTGGTGCCTTGAGTGTTTATATCGGTGTTGAGAACAAAACGGTCCACTGTCGAATTGTAATTACTGGGCAGAAGGATCAAGGCATCTGATGATTCTAGGTCAGTGGAGAGTAAATCTTCCAAATAACCACTTAAGGGGAGTTCGTAGTAGATGTCGTTAAATTCTTCGTTGTCCCTATTTAAAATGGCCTGGGCAGCCGTACCGTCGGTTGAATACAGTTGGTCGGTCAATTCATTGTTTTGATCTACGATAAAGACTGATAATGTATCCCGTAAGGTCAATAGCTCGTTATACGAGCCTATCTCGGGTGTAATTCTAAGTGAGGCATCTAGTAAGGTGCCCTGCCCTTGAATGTCGAATACGGATTTTATATGTGGAAATTCTAGTCGAGTGGCAATACCGATACCCGATTGTATAAAGCTCAGGTTTTCGGTTTCCGAACTATAGAGGTTAACCTCTTGATCGGTCAGGGCATTTAAGTACTCGTTGGCGTCCTCGGTAGAAATTTGATTGAAAAACGGTAGGGGAGGGCTAAGGGTGTTAATAGTGAAGTCGGTTGAATATTGGGTTCGTTCGCTTTCCCCGGCTATGCTGTAATAGAGACGCATATTGGAGGTCAATGAAAAACCGATGATAGAACCGTCATCGCTGCCACCCGGTTGAACGCTTATACCGTAGAAGTAGTTTTTAAACTCGTCGTACGTCGTTATTTTTTTCTGTTGTAAATTATTAAAAAGTGAAGTGCCGAAGGTGTCGGCGAGTTTTATTTCGAGGGTGTCGGTAGACAAGGGTCTGGGGGTATAGGTCAGGAAGCCGAGGTCATCTTCATCGAAACCTATGCTGCTGGTATTGTAAAAGTTGACACCATCGGCGGGTTTAAGGTTTTCGTTCAATTGTTTTATATGTATGGTGTTGACCTGTAGGGTGTCGTTATAATAGTACTTGTCGGGCCTAAGAAGAAAAGTGATGCTGTCGTATTCGGCATCGATGTCGATGAAATACGAGCTAGGAATCAACTCCATAAAACTGGCGGTTTTGACTGCCCCAAAAACAGGGTCCTTATATTTGCCGACAAGCATGCGGGAAGATTGCGATGTATCTATACTATCGAATTTCATGGTCGAGAAAGCTACGGTCATAGTGTCTAATTGAATCACGCGTATATCGCTATTGGTAAAGGCATCCCCAGCTTCAAAATCCGATTGGTTCAAGGTGTCGGTGCTACATGAAATTAGTAGTGACGAACAGATAAAAATGATCAGGACATTCTTCATATAAGTAGTATTTGCAAGTAAAAGTATTGTGCGTTGCAGTGCTTCAAAACCGCAATAGACCAACCCTCATAGTTTTATGACCAATACCTTGTTTTTAGCGACTAAAGCCAGAATCGTTTTGGTCGATTAAATCGAGGTGTTCATGTGTTAAATGAGCGGCTTTATCTATTTCGGTTTCAAGAGAGTAAACCGTGTTCTAGTTTTGACAAAAATTAACTGGCTAACATAATAGAAAGGCACATGAAAGGATTCGGGTACTATATAGGAACGATAACGATTTTTAGCATAATGACTTGTTCATTGATCAGCTGCTCAAATGACGATGATGACGATGAGTATCTTGGAAACTGGGTGGGCAGGTCTGTTTTTGACGGAAGTCCACGTAGCGGAACCTCTAGTTTTACCATTGGTAATATGGGATATACTGGGGTAGGGTACGATGGAGACGATTACCTTACCTCATTTTGGTCTTACGATATGGACGGCGACTTTTGGTCTCAAAAGGCAGATTTTATCGGAAGCGCTAGAAATGCGGCCGTAGGTTTTGAGGTCGATGGAAAGGGCTATATCGGCTCGGGCTACGATGGATTGGACGAATTGAACGATTTTTATGCCTATGACCCAAGTTCCAATTCATGGCAAGAGATAGCTTCCTTGCCGTCAACGGGTAGAAGGAGCGCCGTGGCCTTTGGAATGAACGGTTTTGGTTATTTCGGAACAGGCTTCGATGGTGATAATGATCGTAAGGATTTTTGGAAGTACGACCCTGCTACGGATTCTTGGTCGGAACTCGTTGGTTTTGGAGGCGATAAAAGACGGTCGGCTACTACCTTTACCATTGGCGATAAGGTGTATTTGGGAACAGGGGTGTCTAACGGCATCTATCTCGATGATTTTTGGGCCTTTGATGCAACAAGCGAGACTTGGACCAAAAAACTTGACCTAGATGAAGAAGATGATTACAACATAACAAGAAGCAACGCGGTAGGCTTTACCTTAAACGGTTATGGCTACATAGCTTGTGGGACGGCTAGCGGCACTTTGGCTTCGGTTTGGCAATACGACCCCAGTACGGATGAATGGGAGCTAAAAACCGACTTTGAAGGAACGAGTAGGCAAGATGCGGTCGTTTTTTCCAACGGAAGCAAGGCCGTTGTCGGTTTGGGAAGAACCGGAAGTCTGTATTTGGACGATCTGTACGAGTTTTTTCCTTTTGATGAATATGATGACGAAGACTAGTTATTTATTTGAGTGAGCTATGGGGCAGTACTTTTGGCACTGCCCCATTTTTTAATTGGCTATATATGAAAGCAAAAAAGGCATATCTTTTATTTATCGTTTTGGTCATGGTCCTCGTATCCGTTGCATTTCACCTAAAAGCTGATGAAGGGCGAAAAACGGGTCTCCAAACCCAAGTCATAGAAGTTGATGAGGGCTATGGTTATCAGATTCTGTATGACAATAAGGTATTGGTCAAACAAGAGTTTATACCGGCAATTCAGGGGAAGAGGCCCTTTAAGTCTATGGAAGAGGCACAGCTAATAGGAGATGTTGTCATGGAAAAGTTGAAAAAAGGCGATGATCCGTTTATTACCGTTTCAGAACTTCGGCATATGCAAATAACATTTTAAATCGAAAAAAAATGAATGGCACCAAAAGAAAATATTTACCACAATGGTTGGTACATGCCTTCTTATGGTGTGCGTTATACGGGGTGATAATATATCCGTTTTTATTTGAGCCGCGGTCGGTACCTCCCCATATCATCGTAAAGTTGGTGATGGCTACGGTTTTGTTCTATTTCAATTACTTCTATTTGGTTCCCCGTCTTCTATTAAAGGGAAAAAAGAAGGTTTATATCGTTCTGTCGATCGTATTGTTATTGGTCATCGCTTATCTTTTCTACAATATATTTTCGCCCCAACTGCCTAGGGAGTTCGGTCCGATTGCTGATCGTATAAAAGAACATAGGGGAGGCAAAGTGCCTTTTTTTCGATTTTTGTTAATGCCTTTTGTGACTTTTGGAATCCCCTACATTTTTGCGATAGTGCTCCGTGTTTTTAATGAATTGCAGCGAAATGAAAACCTTCGTAAAACTGTGGAAAAGGAAAAGGTACAATCTGAACTGCAGTTTCTGAAAACGCAGTTGAATCCACATTTTCTCTTTAACTCCCTCAATACCATATACTCGCTATCGGTTAAAAAATCGACTGACACTTCAGAGGCGATCATAAACCTATCGGAATTGATGCGCTATATGATTTATGAGGCGGACAAGGACTTGGTTCCCTTGAATAAGGAAATAGAGTACATCAAAAATTATGTGGCCTTACAAAGATTGCGCTTGGCCGATAGTGAAAACGTCTTCCTGAAAATTTCAGGGGACGACACCGGAAAGATAATACCCTCCCTATTGTTTATCTCATTTATTGAAAACGCCTTTAAATACGGCACCGATTACGATGGAAAGACCAACGTGAAGATAAACCTTTTGATCAAAGAGAAGTCTATACATCTATACGTTGTGAACAAAATTGGAAAGCACAGGGCAAAATCTGAGAGTAGCGGTGTGGGCCTCCAGAACGTAAAGAATAGATTAAACTTTCTATATCCGAATTCCCACGAACTGGATATAAAGGATGACGGGGCCACTTATGAAGTTAATTTAATTTTAAACTTATAAATATGAACTGTATACTCATTGACGATGAACCGTTGGCCATTGAAATTTTGGCGGACTATTGCAAGAAAATTGGATTTGTTGAGGTCATAGGTACGTTCACGAACCCTTTAGAGGCGATTGCGACCATTAACAAGAAAAAAGTAGATCTTATTTTTTGTGATATTGAAATGCCTCAAATCAACGGTTTGGATTTTATTAGCGCCCTCGATAATCCGCCACTTTTTATCTTTACAACGGCCTATTCACAATATGCGGTTGAGGGCTTTGAACTGAACGCTGTAGATTATTTGGTAAAACCCATTCCATATCAACGCTTCATTAAGGCCGTTTTAAGGGCTAAGGAGCTAATGGCCCGAAAGGATGTCCCTTTGGGCGCCACGGTTGCCAATGTCTTTCCTTCGTACGGAGATACCAATGAAAACCAGAAGTTCATTTTTGTAAAATCGGAACACGAAAGTGTAAAGATCGATTTAGACGACATTCAATACGTGCAGGGTCTAAAAGACTATTTGAAAATTCATGTGGTGGGCTGTAATAAGACAATTTTGACCTTGCTAAGTTTTAAGGACATTCTAGAAAAATTACCCCAGAACCAGTTTATCAGGGTACACAAATCATTTGTGGTCAACGTGAATTTTATCAAGACCATACAACGGAACAGAATTGTAATCGATGATATTCGCATACCGATTGGGGAGAGCCATAAAACACAGTTTTTCTCTATGTTGGGGCTATAGTCGAATATAGACTTTTACAAGCCTTAAAGTAGTTTTCTAATAGAAACAAACGGTTGTACGGCTTAAAAGATTGGGCCGGGTCTTGGTTGTTGAATGATGTAGGGGAGAGGGTGCTAGTCTTTGAGGGAGACTTCTTTATATGAAAGCGTATAGCCCAACTCTTGTTTTAACTTCAAGGACATAACTTGGGTTCTGTTTCTCAATTTTTTGGCGCTGGTCAGTAGGTTTTGCGTCTGTATGAGCCGGTCGACCAGACTATTCTGATATTCCTTACTGTTTAATAAATTCTGATAGTTTGACGATTTTCCGAAAGTCCTTATTCGGCTGTATCTGGGGTTGTCTTTTGAAAGCATGTCTTTTAAGGCCAAGTGTTTTTCCAGTACCGGCTGTAATCTGTCAAGTACGATTTCCTTTATTTTTGAATCGATAGATTCCAATTTTTGTATTTCAGCAGGGTAATTGGTAATCAGCCCTTTGAGCGAGTCACTTTCTATAAGTTCTAATTTGGTCGTGTTGATGACGGAATTCAAGGCCCCTTCGAGCAAGTTGGTTTCGGAATAGTTGATGTGGATAATCGTGTCTTTTGCCCCTTCGGTAATTTCGCTAGAGGGCAGCCCAATATAGTTCATGGTGGCTTCCAGTCTTTTGGAAGTGTCCGAATAATGGTCTATAGTGGTGCTTAGGATCTTTAGATTGGTGTTGAGCTCATCGTACAGGCCTTCGTATATTTTTAGTTCTACGATCCTGTTTTTTCGGATTTCGTTTAGATCATTGATTTTCCAAGCGATCAATATACCTATTACAATAAGGAAAATCTCTCCTAGGGCATAGGTTATATAACCTTTGAGTTTGCCTGAATCTAAAAGCTTCTTTCTTATTTTCCTAAAAACGGTCATTCCTTCTTTAAGCTTTTTACATCCGTGATCAATTGTGCGATCGAGGCTCGGTTCAATCCGTTGTAGATACCTCTTATGTGTCTGTTCTTGTCTATGAGCAGAAAGTTTTCTGTATGCAGGAAGTCGTTAATGTCTTTAGGGATGCCCAAATCGTTCTCAACAAAATAGTGGTGCCTTCCCAGGTCATAGATCTCTTGTTTGTCTCCCGTGACCAAGTGCCATTTTTCATTGATGACACCGTTCTTTTTGGCGTAGGTGTTCAGTACGGAAACAGAATCTATGGAAGGGGTAACGGAATGTGATAAAAGCGCTACTTCAGGGTCGTCTATAAAAGCCTTTTGAACCTTTTGCATATTCCCGGTCATTTTCAGGCAAATGCCGGGGCAGGTGGTAAAGAAAAAATCGGTAATGTAAATTTTGTCTTTAAAGGTTTCGGGGGTTATGGTGTCTCCCAGTTGGTCTACTAGGCGGTAATCGGGAATTTTGTGGAATTCCTTTTCTTCCTGTGAGCCCGGTTTCAACCAATGGGGCGTAAAAGATGCATCCGCGTAATAGGGAAGATGTTCGACCCTGCTCGATTTCTCCTTGTTTTCCTTTTCTACCGTTTGATGGCAGGCGGTCAAGGCCAAAAGCAACAGTAAAAAGCTATCTCTCCTTATCTCTAACAACAACTTCATCTTCTAGTTTATAACATGAATTAGCTCTCCTCATTCCGAAAATACGGCCATTCTTGGCTTCGTAGTTAATGTATAGTTTGCCGTTTTGGAGCCATGCCTTTTGTAGGCCTTCCTCTTTTCCTTCTACCAGGTTTCTCTCTTTTAAAATTTTACCGTTAGCGTACCATTTGGTTTGCTTGCCGTGAAGTCGACCATTGACGTAATACGATTTTTCCGATAAGGTTCCGTTTTCCCACCACGTCTTATAAACGCCATCTAACCGATTGTGCCTATAATTGGCCTGAACACGCAAGATGTTGTGGTCTGACCATTGTTTTGCGATACCTTCCCTTTTTCCGTCTACAAAACCTAAGCGTTCCCCCAAGGCACCGTTCGGGTGGAATTTTACTGAATAGCCGTTGTACGATCGGTCGTTATAGTACCATTTGCCTTCGATGGGGTTAAGTACCAAATCTTTTTTTAGCACTTCCTGCATATTGATGACAAGGGGGGCTTCTTCAACTTTCGGTTCTGTTGTAGCGCTCTCTTTGCAACTGGCAAAAGAGAGTGCCGACAATAGGGTTATGTAAAAAAAACGTTTTATCATAGGGCTTAATATCCTTGGTACGGTCCTGCAAAGGCCAGATAAGAACCTGTTGTGGAATATACCTCGTTAATAATATGATAGTGGTATTCTTCTTTACCGTCTGTGTATTGGGTGGCCGATACATGTCCGCCTGACTCGTCAAGGTCGGTTGGGTAAGTGCCAGTAGCCTTACATTTCCTTCCGTAGAGGAAAACACCGTCCAACAATATGCCTACTAGCTTGTCATCGTCGTTACTGAAGGCCTTTGGCTCTAGGTGATAATGGTATACGCCGGGGCCGATATGAGCTCCTGTCCAATCGAGACTTGCCGCCGCTTTGTCAAGTGCACCGCCTCCTTCTTGGTCATTGAATATGGATGCGCCACTTACGGCAATGCCAATAGTGTTCAGCTGCGTTTCCACCGTATTGCCCGTAAGGTCGGGTGTTGCATCCACTCTTATGGTCGTGGCGTTGTTATTACTGCTCATTATACTAGGAGTCAATGCCACGTCGGGCTCATCTTTATACAGGCTGTTGCCTTCTCCCCAGTATACGGTTTCGTGATTGGGTAAGCCTGTGGTTTCGATAACAACTTCAGATCCATCTAAGTAAATGGTGGTGGCTTCGTTGTTGAAGGCGGCGTAGGCGGCATGCAATTCCGTTACGGTTTCCTCTTCAGAAGTTTCGTCCATGTCAGAATCATCAACGCTATCAGAACTGCAGGCAACAAAGCCGATGCATAGCATTGCGCAACCAAAACCCAATGGGATAACCTTTCTTAGAAACTTTTTTTTCATGTTTTTGTATTTTAAATAATTGATTGTTAATTCTTTGTGGTGGTCAAATTTAGCTTTAATGCCCATGCCGAATGGGGCCGATCGGTAGGTGGCCTTTTGTTTTCAGTGGTTGCCCCAATCTATCCGGTAAACGATCTTTGCCTAAGCCGGACTTAGCTCGCTTTTCTCCGGTTTGAATATTTTTACAATCATGATCGATGAGACCACTACCAAAATATTTAGGGAAATAAAGGGCCAAAAGAGATTCGATTCTTCTCCCTTTGTTTGAAAGTGACCGTTGATTTTTTCGACCTGTACCGTAAACTGATTGTCTTTTTTAATGACAAAGTTTTCGGAGCTATCCGCTTGATCGATTATTTTAAAAACCGTATTGTGTTTTGAATTTTGCTTAAAACCTTTGAGTTTGACCTGTAAGGTGGTTAGCGCACTGGGCAAACCGACCACCCTGAATTTAAGGTCTGTTTGGTGGCCCATTTTTATGGCCCCTTCCTTAAGCTCGCCCGTAAAATCAGAATTCGCCTTTAAAAGAATATTGTCCTTTACGTAGGTGATTACCAATTTTTGAAACTCATCGGCCGATAATGCGTCCATTTGAAGGTCAGGGTAATTTTGGATCAACTGAGACCGGAAACCATTAAAAGAAGAACTAATATGTAGCGTCCAGTTATTTTCTTGATCTTGTGCCAAGGTCATCGTTGCTATTTGGGAGCTGTGGGCGCTGGCAAATAACGAACAGAGGCATGTTAAAAGGCCGAATATTATTTTTTTCATGATAGGGGTGTTAGGGGCTTACTGTTGATTTCTAATTTATTTCAAAGGAGCCTTGAGCACCTGCAAAACAGCCGATAAAGCTATTGGTCCCGGCGGCGGCTACATGGTAGTGGTATCCACGTGTGTCGTCAGTGTGACCGCGACAATCGTCTAAATCCGTTGGTTCGTTGCCGTTATCGTCCAAACGTTCGAACATGGGGAAGCCGTCCATGGCATATCCGATCATAGCCGAGTGTCCGTCGTCTTGGGCTATTTTAGTGGTCATGCCAGTGGCGGCATGATAATGATAGCCGGTGTTTGGGTTTACGTGTCCTCCGTTGTCATCCATCGGGGCCAGTGTGTAGGCGTCGAGAATGGCAGAGGTTGGTGCCGGTGGGTCAAAGTTTACGCCGTTAAACGCCAAGCCGATAACCGACCCATCGCCACCTCCCATGGGGGCGTCGCCCGGTGGAGGTCCGTCAGCTGGAGGGCCATCTGTAGGGGGGACACCTCCGCCACCTCCTGGAATCCCATCCGAAATATAATCGGGGGAATCTAGTTTTACAGGAGTAACGGGGATGTAGTAAGTCAACGTAATATCGGTAACATAAGAAGGCAGACATTCCACACAGAAATTCTCATATTCTTCACCCACATTCGGATTGGCGGCGTTCTGGCAGTCTTCCAATGAATTGGTGACATAGATGTTTCCGTTTTCATCGTACATTTTCCAGGTGGCGTCGGAATAGAAATCGGCCATGTTTTCAATAAAGGCCCCATCTACATCGTAGAGTTCACCATTTTCAAACCACTTCCCCCCTTTGTCCGCTCCATCGGAAATATGGGTAGGGCACCAAGGGCCCATTTGGTGTTCGGTGGGGGTAGAGGTCGTAGTAATTTTATAGCAGGTGGCCACGGTTCCATCGGAAAGTGTTTTTTCTACGGTAGTAATGGGTTCTGCCAGGCCATCCGCCAAAAATAGGGTCGGGTCTACCGTACGGGTGCCTTCATCGTTGGTCGCAAGACCCGAGCTCTCGTCGGAACTGCAGCTGTTGCCCGAAAAAAGTAGAAATATACCGGAAAGTGCCATTGCTATAATTTGTTTCATGTGAATAGGATTTATGGTTTAAGCTTTCCTGTTTATTGCTTTTTTCTTCTTTGGGGCTTAGGGGCCTTCTTTAGTTCATCAAGTGAAAGGTAGCCGTCTTCGTTCGTGTCTATTTTTGAAAAGTCGTTCTTTAAGGGGCCTTTTATTTCTTCTTTGGAAAGTCTTCCATCTTCATCCTTGTCCATCTGTTTTAATAATTCAGTGGCCGATGGCGGTTCTTGTCCTTTTTTTTCTTGAGCGAATGCCGCTGTGGCGGTCATCAACATAAATATGGAAAGCGCCAGTGTGTTGTGTATTACATTTTTTTTCATGATATTCTTTTTTAATTAAGCCTATTGGGCAGTACAAAGATGAAGAAAGAACAAGGGCGGTATGAAACCATTCAGTAAAGGGAGAGGGGTTTTCAGTGAATGGTCGATAAGCTTCAGTGAACGATTCGGTTCGCCCGGTTTTCAACCCTTGTTTTGTGGAATGGATGAAAATTAAATGCCTTAATTTGTAGCATGAAACAAGCACATCGTTTTCTTTTTCACGCTATTTTATGGCTTGCCGTTTGGTTGATAGCTTGGTTGCTGATAGGTGATGACTCTACGTTTTTAGAGAAAAATGCACCTTCTTTTATCATGCAGGTATTGTTAATAGGCACTCTGATCTATTATACCGCGCCCCGTCTATTGTTCAGGAAAAAGTATATTGCCTTTGGAGTGGTCTCCATAGTGGCCATCATAGTATGTTCCTTTGCCGTTACCGAGATAGTCCGGCTCATCGATGGGGTGCCGGGACCCCCTATGGGAGGGCCTCCTCCTGGTAGGCCCCATATGGCACCGCCCCAAGTTCTGATTCAATTTCTGGTCCTTTCGGTGGCCTATGTGTTGGCTACCTTTGTAGAAACCTTTTTGTTGGCCCAAAAGAAAGAGGAAGAGACCATTCGGAATAAGAATGCCGGCCTACAGATGGAGCTGAAGTTCTTGAAATCTCAGATAAATCCTCATTTTTTGTTCAATGCCTTGAACAATATTTACGCCCTTTCGGTTATAGATTCAAATCGCACCCAAGAGAGTATCGGTACCTTGTCGGAAATGCTTAGGTATGTCTTGTACGAATGCGATAGGCCATTAGTGCCTATTGGTAAGGAGATATCGTATATTGAGAATTATTTGGCGCTTTTTGCCCTGAAGAGCAGTAAGCCCTTTCCGATTACGACGCATTTTGACATCCAAAACTCGACGGTTTCCATTGCACCTATGCTCTTGATCCCTTTTGTAGAGAATGCTTTGAAGCATGGCAATATAGAAAGGATAGAGGGGTCGTTTTTAGAGGTCCGGGTTTCGTGCGATAGGCATAAAATAGATTTTTTTATAGCGAACAGTATCCCAAAAAACGCCATAACAAAAGATATCGTGGGAGGAATAGGTCTTGAAAATGTGAAGAAGAGGCTTGAAATACTTTATCCTGAAAAACATCGATTGCAAATAGAGCCAAAAGCGGAAACATACACGGTTAACCTAACTATTGATTTGGATGAAAACGATTAAATGTCTTGTTATCGATGACGAAGAGCTGGCCAGGGGATTGCTCAAAACATATATCGAGAGATTGGGTTTTTTGCAGTTTGTAGATGATATGGCCAATCCATTGGATACATTGGGCCTTATGAAAGATGAGAAAATCGATTTGCTTTTCTTGGATATCCAGATGCCCGAGATCAAGGGGACCGATTTTGTAAAACTGATTCCCGATGGGGTTCAGGTTATATTTACCACGGCCTATTCGGAATATGCGCTTCAGGGCTATGAACTCAACGTTGTCGATTACCTGTTGAAACCCATCACTTTTGAACGTTTTTTGCTTGCGGTCAATAAGGTGAAGGCGAAAGTCGAAGGTTCGGGGAACACCAGTGAAGTAATTTCGGATAGCCTTACGGTAAAATCGGGCTACGATTTGCACAAGGTAAAATATGACGACCTTCTATATATAGAAAGTGATGGCGAGTATGTTAATTTTTATCTAGAGGGCAAAAAACTTATGAGCCTACAGTCGTTAAAAAAACTGACGGAACTTTTGCCCAGTGACCGCTTTATGCGAGTGCATCGCTCGTATATCGTAAATAAAACCAAGGTAACGACCTTAAAGGGACGAGATATTTTTATAGGAAAAACCGAAATACCCGTCAGTGCCCAATATTTTGAGGCCGTAAAAAAAGAACTTTTTTGAGTAGTGGCGATAGCTATGGCATCTTGTTCAAATTAAAAAGGGCCTAACTCTACGTTAGGCCCTTTTTAGTCAAGTAGGCATGTTCTGGTGAAAATCAAAGGGCTTTTGGGGAGCTCGATAATTTTCACAATTTTTTAGTTCAGCCTCTCAGGTGCTGAAATTTGTTCTATAACAATATCGGCAACCACATGGTTGCTGTTGTCATCGTGGTCTTCGTTGTATCTATCATAAACAATTACGGCGGTTACAAAACTGGCTAAATAAAGTAAACTCTTTAATCTGTTGTTCATAACGGTGGGGGATTATTGGTTTGTTTATCTAATTTACATTACCCATTGCCACGAAAAACGGGATTGTTGTCAAATGTGGGTTTTGTGATGTAAAACTGCCATTTTTTGTTGAATGCCATTTTAACTCATCGGAGATATGATTCAGTTCATCGAGTGGCTTGTAGCCTTGTTGTTTTCTAGTGCTGCGCGATTTTGGCCTTTTTCGCCAGTCGATTATTGTGTTGGGACACGGATCTTATGGATTTTGTTGTGAAGGTTTTTTGTGGTGTGTAGCCGTGTTTTAATCTTGTCGGACAATCGCTGCCTAATCGAAGTAAAGTATCAAGGAAAAGGGCTCTTAATGAATGGACTTCTGTTTTCGGGAAACTTCCCATACAAAGGCCCCGGCCATATAGACCATAAAGAGGGCAAAGGGCAAGGAGGTAATGATCAGAAGCTTCTGGACGGCCGTAAGAACATCAATGTCGGGTTTGGCATTGCCCAAAAGGATAAGGGCCAGGGTAGCCAATAAGATACTGGCCGACCATATCAACCTATGCTTCTTCTTTGGATTTTTCTTGCCCCTGTCGGTAAACATGCTCAATACGAATACCGCGCTGTCGACCGAGGTGACCAGAAAGCCCACAAGTAATAATACGGTAGTAAGGTTCAAGAGGGTGGCCATGGGGTAATTTTCGAAAAACACGAAAATGGAAGAGAACACATGGTCAAATTCATTTTGGTATTGGCCCCAGTCCTCTATGAGTCCGAATGCCGAGGTGCCAAAAACGGAAAACCAAAAAAACGTTCCGAACGACGGTATGATTAAGACCCCGAGGAGCAATTGTCTCAAGGTGCGCCCCTTTGAAATCCGGGCGATAAAAATGCCAGTAAAGGGTGCCCATGCCAGCCAAAAGGCCCAATAATAAAAAGTCCAATCGGTCAAGAAGGTCATACCGGGGTGGTAGCTTCCGTAAGCCAGGCTCATGGGAACGAAGTCGATCAGGTAGTTAAGGCTTGCCGTACCGAAGGCGGTCAATATGGCACTCACGTCACTCATGGCAAATACGAACAAGAGTAAGAGGGTAGTGATGAGAATATTGATCATGGAAATGGCTTTGATGCCTTTGTTCACACCTTGCCATGCCGAGTAGAACGCAATCGCCGAGATTAAGATGGCCAAAAGTAATGTGGTACCTAATCCGAAATTGTGGTCAAAGATATGGTTGAGGCCTCCGTTTATTTGTGTAGTGCCCAGGCCAATGGCCGCGATGAGTCCGAATACCGTGGTAATGATGGTCATGATATCGATTCCCTTTTTGGCCAAGGGGCTTGAAATGGAATCTTCAATGGTCGAGCTTACCCTGACCTTCTTCTTCCGTACGAAAAGGGCGTAACCGACTACCATGGCAAAAAGTCCATAAAACGCCCATGCCGTGAGTCCCCATTGATAGAAGGTAAATTCCAAGGCCAATATTTCAGGCGTTAAATGCGAAGGGAAAGGCGGGTGTTGCTGCATAAATACGGGTTCCTGAACGGCACGTAGTAAAATGCCCGAGCCCATGCCCGCGCTGTACAACATTGCCGTCCACGACCAAAGTGAATATTCGGGAGAGGACCCTTTTTTTCCGAGCTTAATATTTCCGATGGGGGAAAGGGCGATAATAATAAGAAAGAGCACACAGCCCAAGCCTAAATACAGGTAGAAAAAGCCAAAATAGTTCCGTACCCAAATAGAGGCCAGTTCAATAAACTCGTAACTCTTTTCCGTGGCAAAAAATACAATCAGGGTAAAAAGGACAAGAAAACCTATGGGGAGGGCAAGTAACGGATTTTTAAGATGGCGCATTTTGGGCAAGGTATGTATCTTTTGGGTTCTAATCCGCTCTAAGTCTCCTTGGGCAGGGATTACTTTCTTGAAAAATACAAAAAAATGTCAAGGTGAGTTTTTTAGGGCGATGGCTTGGCCTTGGCTATGTTGCGGATCATACCTCCGAAAATGAAGAAATGAAAAGGGATAATGCTGTACCAATAGAGCCGGCCCTTAAGACCACGCGGGCGAAATGTGGCCGTTTGGTGCAGTACATTGTGTTCGTCGATCTTAAATTCGAGCCACGCTTCACCAGGTAACCTCATTTCTGCAAAGAGCAAAAGGCGCTTCGCTTTTTTATCGGCGAGTAGAACGCGCCAAAAATCAAGGGAGTCGCCGGCGAAAATTTTATCGGGATGCGTTCGCCCTCGACGTAGACCGACACCGCCCGAAAATTTATCGATGATTCCTCGAATCTTCCACAGCCAATTCCCGTAGTACCACCCGGTTTCCCCGCCAATTTTCCAGATGTTGCGCAAGACCTGTTCCGGCTCGTCTACCTTGATCTTTTTCTCATCTTTAAGAACGCCATACTTGGGAACCTGGATGTATTTCCCCAGATTCTTTTTAAAGCGTCCGCTTACCATGCTGTCCTTCCAGCTGCTGACTACGAGGTTTTGCTCGATTTTTTTAAAGGCAAGGGCAATGGCTTCTTTGTAAGTGTGTGGTTCTATATGCAATAAATCTTGCAATCTCTTGTCTTTGGCAATGACCTCTATTTTCATGCTGTCGACAAGGTTCAGGGCTAATTTGTACGAAGTGGAGGTTACAAAATACAGCCAATAGCTCGACAATTTAGGGGTCATGACCGGAACCGTAATAATATAATTCTTAAATCCGCGGGCCTCGGCGTACTGCTCCAACATTTGTTTATAGGTCAGTACATCGGGGCCGGCAATATCAAAAGAATCGTTATAGGTTTTCTCATTGCCCAAAACACCGGTCAAAAATGTCAAGATGTCCCTAATGGCAATGGGCTGGGTTTTGGTCAAGACCCATTTTGGGGTAATCATTACAGGGAGTTTTTCGCATAGGTCGCGAATGATCTCGAAGGAAGAACTGCCTGAACCGACAATAATGCCCGCACGTAATACCGTAAGCTGAAAATTGCCCTTGTATAAAATTTGCTCCACATTTTTTCGGGATCGTAGGTGTTTGCTCAGGTTGTCTTCGTTGACGATTCCACTTAAGTAGATTACCTGTTTTACCTGGGTATGGCTGAGGTAAGTATTGAAATTTTCGGCGGTCTGCGCTTCCAAGGCATCGAAATCCTGTACCGACGAACTCATGGAATGAATCAGAAAATAGGCCGCGTCTATGTCTTTTGGAATGATCGAAGGGTCAACTTCCTTTAGAAAATCGACTTCAAGCACTTGGATCTGTGCCCGTATATCTTTGTCTATCGAAAACCTTGTTTCGTCACGTACCGTGCACACTACCTCATGGCCCATGTCTAGTAATTGGGGCAATAGTCGCATGCCGATATAGCCGTTGGCACCTGTCAAGAGTATTTTCATGGGCAGTTTTAAGGGTTAAAGATCGTCGATCGAGGTCGGTGCATTATCGGCCTTGTAATTTTGAAGCTTGATAAAGAATTTTTGTATGGCCTTGGTGTCGGCCTTGACCTTGACATAATAATGGTCGCGATATATGGAATAGATGCCGATATCCCCTTTGTATAAAGTGAGCTTGTAAAACGGAATGACCAAGGCATAGGTCTCGAGCAGCGACCTGAATCTTAGGATAATGCCCCTAGGGCGAAGCTCAATATTGCACTGGTCGAGATTGTTGTCTAAAATCAGCAGGTTTCTAATGCCAATACTGGTCTCGGTAATGAACAATTTAGGCGAGCCGATACCGCCCATGGCCCAACGCTCTTTGAGCGTAAAAGGCTTGCCTACGGCCTCATCTATTTTTTTTGTAATCCGTTGGTCCGTGTACGATACGTTTAAAAGCATATGGACTTCGTTTTAAAAACCCTAAGACCTGACCAAGGGCGACATTTTTATAAAGTTAAAGAAAAGCGGGGCCATTACCGCCCGTCTTAGGGTAAAAGCGCAAAAAATGATTAGTTTTGCAGCTTGAAACGAAAGATGATATGGGTATTCAAGCAATTTTAGAAGCCAAGGTTAAAGAGGCAATCGCAGCTATTTTCAATGTAGAGCTGCCATCAGTGGAATTTCAACCGACCCGAAAGGACTTTGAAGGTGATGTAACGATTGTTGTATTTCCCATGCTTCGTTTTGTTAAGGGAAATCCGGTACAGATAGGAGAGCAGATAGGTGCCTATTTGGAAAAGGAAGTAGCCGAGGTTACCGGATTTAACGTTATCAAAGGTTTTTTGAACCTCGTCATCGGTGATGGGTATTATCTTGATTTTTTCAATGGGATCAAGAACGATGCCGCTTACGGATTTGTTTCCCCTTCGGAGAACGATGCCATAATGGTAGAGTACTCTTCTCCCAATACCAATAAACCCTTGCATTTAGGACATATTAGAAATAACCTCTTAGGGTATTCCGTTGCCGAGATTTTAAAAGCTTCCGGTAAGAAAGTATATAAGACCCAGATCATTAACGACCGAGGTATCCATATCTGTAAGAGTATGTTGGCCTGGCAGCGTTTTGGCCATGGGGAAACGCCTGAAAGTACCGGATTGAAAGGTGATAAGCTCGTAGGGAACTATTATGTGGCCTTCGATAAGGCCTATAAGGCGGAGATAGCCGAAATGGTAGCCAATGGAACCGATAAGAAGGTAGCCGAGAAAGAAGCCCCTATTCTTTTGGAAGCCCAGGAAATGCTTCAGAAATGGGAGGCCGGCGATGAAGAGGTGGTTGCTCTTTGGAAAGAAATGAACGGTTGGGTCTACAAAGGTTTTGATGTCACTTATAAAAACCTTGGAGTAGATTTTGACACCCTATATTATGAAAGTAATACCTACTTACTAGGGAAGGATGTAGTGGCCGAAGGTCTTGAAAAGGGCGTTTTCTTTAGAAAGGAAGACGGTAGTGTTTGGATTGATCTTACGGATGAAGGCCTTGATGAAAAAATAGTGCTTCGTTCCGATGGAACGGCGGTTTATATGACCCAAGATATTGGTACGGCCATACAAAGGGTAAAAGATTATCCAGACGTAGGCGGTATGGTATATACTGTGGGTAATGAACAA
Organism: Zobellia uliginosa; assembly: GCF_900156625.1. Taxonomy (GTDB): domain Bacteria; phylum Bacteroidota; class Bacteroidia; order Flavobacteriales; family Flavobacteriaceae; genus Zobellia; species Zobellia uliginosa. The sequence continues at coordinate 407,028 of NZ_FTOB01000004.1, forward strand.
GACTATCACTTTAAGGTGCTGTTCTTGATTTTGAAAAAACTTGGCTTTTTTTGGTCTGAAAACCTGCACCATTTGAGCTATGGAATGGTCGATTTGCCCAGCGGTAAAATGAAGAGTAGGGAAGGAACCGTAGTCGACGCCGATGACCTTATGGACGATATGACCAATACAGCGGCCCAAATTTCCGAAGAATTGGGCAAGTTGGAAGGTTATTCCGAAGAAGAGAAAAACTCATTGTACAAGTTGATAGGTCTCGGTGCCCTAAAATACTATATCTTAAAAGTAGATCCTAAAAAACGAATCCTTTTCGATCCTGAAGAGTCGGTCGATTTTCAAGGGAATACCGGTCCGTTTATCCAGTATACCTATGCCCGTATCCAGTCGATTTTAAGAAAGGCCGATTTTGATACCAATGCCGATGTGGCCATGGGGGATATCGATGGATTGCACAACAAGGAGAAAGAACTTATTAAACAGTTGCAACTCTATCCGGAAACCGTTCAATTGGCAGCGGAAAACTATAGTCCGGCCTTGATTGCCAACTATACCTACGACTTGGTAAAGGAATTTAATTCCTTCTACCAACAGGTTTCGATCTTGGGCGAATCCGATGCGCAGAAAAAATTGTTACGGGTACAGCTGTCAAAGAAAGTCAGTGAAGTTATAGCTTCGGCTTTCGGTCTTTTGGGCATAGACGTTCCTGAACGAATGTAAGGCAGGGGGAAGTTCGTACAATTTAATTCCGTTTTTCGAGTTGTTAGCAGTATGGTTACAGAGCATGATATCAAGATTTTGGCCTTGTTCTTTTTGTGTGTCCAAGCGCTGTATATCCTCTATTATACAATTGGACTTTATCACCTAAATCCCTTTATAAAAAAAAAGCCACTTTCACCTTCGGAGCAACAACTGCTTGCCGATAATTTTCCTATCTATACCAAGTTGCCCGTAGATTTAAGGGAAAAGTGCGATAAACGCATCGTATGGTTCAGAAGTAGAAAAAGGTTTGTTTTTTATGGAAAGGTAGAAAGGAGGAAAGAACTCAAATTGCTTTTAAGTGCCTCTGCCGTATTAATGACCTTGGGGTTGAAGAACTATAAAATGATGCGTTCGCTGCTGCGGATCGTTGTTTATCCTTCAAAATATTATTCCCGTATAAACCGAAAGCACCATTTGGGGGAGTACAATCCCCGTTTTAAGACCGTTATTTTTTCTGCGGATACGATTTGGGAAGGTTTTCGTATTTCCGATGACAATGTAAATTTGGCCTTGCATGAATTTGCCCATGCCCTCAGCTTTGAAATGATTCGAAAGAATTCATGGGAGGCCCGTAAATTTAGGGTGGGACTCAAAAAGATAAAGGAACTTTTTCTAAGGGAGGGCTATGCCCAAGGCTTGGCCGATTCAAAATATTTTAGGGAGTATGGCATGACCAATCTACAGGAGTTTTTTTCCGTAGCCGTAGAGAACTATGCCGAAACGCCCCAAATATTCTTGGCCGAGTTTCCCGAATTGTACGCCATTATCCAAAAAATGTTGGGCTTCGACTTTCAGGTATTGCCCGAACATCGTTCTGGGGTGGCCATGGGAACTTGATATGGGCTAGGGTTCCAAACGTGGCCTAGAATCTAAATGATTGGTGTTCCAGATTGCCATTTGCTTGCTAGGGTCGATATTTCCACCGGACAAAATCACCATTACGCGTTTTTTCGATGTGCTGTGTTTTAGCCATTTGACCACCCCTGCCATGGCCATGGCACTGGTAGGTTCAACGTGCAATTTCAATAAATGGGTCAGCCATTGGGTCCAGTATATCAACTTTGATTCTTCCACTTCGTACAGGGCATCGAGCAATTTCAGGTACTCGAAGGTAATATCGCCTACGGCCATGGTCATGGCCCCATCGGCTAGGGTGTCGGGCGTTGCACTTAATTTTTGAATACGGTTGGTGCGTAACGATTGCGCCGCATCGTTGGCGTTTAAAGGTTCAACTCCGATAACTTGGGTTTTGGGCGATAGGGCGTGGGTTGCGATAAGCGTACCCGATAATAGTCCCCCACCGCCACAGGGCGCGAAAACGGCGTCAAGATTATCGACTTGTTCGATGGCCTCGCAAATGGCGGTTCCTTGGCCGGCTATTACTTGGTGATGGTTGTACGGGGGAATCCAATAGGCGCCTTTTTCTTTGGATGCGGCAAGGACAAGGGCGTCGGCCATGTTTCTGTCTTTGCATAGTTCAACATGGGCTTCGTACGATTGGGTAGCCTGTATTTTTATTTTAGAGGCGTAGGCCGGCATATAGATGGTGGCCGGAATGTTGAACTGTCGGGAGGCCCACGCCACGGCCTGCGAATGGTTGCCCGAGCTATTCGCGATAACATGTTCGGGTCTCTCCTTGTTTTCAATGAGCCAAGCCAATGTGTTGCAGGCGCCCCTGGCTTTAAAGGCTCCTATTTTCTGTAGGCATTCCGCCTTGAAATATATTTCATGTCCGAGCCAGTCGTTGAGAAGGGAAGAGCTGAAAATCGGTGTTTCATGAACAAGACCATGGATACGTATCCTGGCTTTTTTGATGTCTTCAATGGTAGGCATGGCAAATTTTTATGGTATTACAGTAACGGACAGACTCCCTAAAGCGCTGCTAAAATCGCAGCCTAAAGCTGGCGTTCGGGGTCAGGCCGAGTGAAACGTTGTCTACTTTTTCAATTTCATTGGTTTCGTTCAGACGATAGTAGGTATTCAATATATTGTTCCGGCCCGTAAAATTCAAGACCGAAATTCCTGCAGAAGCCTTTAGTTTTTTGCCTATGCCAAAGTCATAGATGGCCGAGGCATCGGCACGTAGGTATTCGGGTAAGCGACTGCTGTTCGGTTCTTGGTAGTTGATGCGGTTTGGAAAAAAGGAGGTGTTCAAGGGCTCCTCTATGCTTGGTTGGGTGTAGGGTTTGCCCGTACGGTAATTCAGGCCTATGCCCAGTTTAAAATTCTTGATATTATAGGTGCCTGCAAAGGTAGCGGTATGTCTAATATCTAGGTTGTTCGGGAAATCGGGGGGCAGAACTTCCGAAAAGTGGTAGTTGTTCAAATTGTAGGTGTAGCTGGCCCATATACTGTAATCGTCCGTTTTTCTGTTGATCAAGAACTCAAGGCCTTTAACGTTGTACTTTCCCGTTTCGCCATTGAATTGGTCCTGGTTCTGAAATCCTTGGGTCAATGTGCTGATGCCGTTCACTTCCTTATAAAATGCTTCGAGGCCGAGATATAGGGTTTTGTGGTCGTAGTTGATTCCTATAGAGCCCTGTTTGCTTTGGGTGATGGGCAACCTATCGTCATCGGAAACGATCCAGCGGCGTTTTTCTATTCCGAGAAAATTTTGTTCTAGGTCGATGACCTGGTTGATGGCCTGGCTTTTAAATTCGCCCAATAGCTGTAGCTTCCACCTGTTGGTAAAGGCATAGTTTATGCTCAACCGGGGCTCAAGAAGATATTTGGTGAACGATTTCGGGTTTTCCAAATAATTCAGGCGCATACCCGCACGGCCATAGAGTCTGTTATCGGTTGAAGTATAGGTCAATTCGGAAAACAGCACATGGCTTTTAACGATATCGCGCTGATTGCTGGTATAGGGAGGTTGTGTGACCGCCGTCTTGTTCGAGATAGAGGTTTCAATAAATTGATAGCCGTTTAGCCAATCTAAATTTTCGAAAAGGCTGTAATTCGTGTTCAGTTTCAACGCGGTTTCCTGTACTTCGTTGTTCTGGAAAAGAACTTGCTCCGCATTGCCCGATATATTCTGGGCCTCAAGTTTATAACGTGTTTGGTAGGCGTTTAAAGAGGTGCTGAACCTTTTGTTCCATTCGCTTTTTACGGAAGCCCCCAGAGATAGGTTCGTTTGGCTAAGTGCGCTTTGAATTTCATCGTTCGTGTCCATGTCCCTTTCCGAATAGTCCAAGAGATTGTTGATGTTGATGAAGCTCAAGCTTAGTTTGTGTTTATTGTCGATGTTGTAGAGTAGCTTTCCCGTAAAGTCATAGAAATAAAAATTACCGTCTCGGGAGACCTGACTGTCTTCGAAGACACGGGTAAAGAACTTGTCGTAAGTAGGGGTGTCTAAAAAGTCGGTCAAGGATCTTCGCGCCGAAAACTGAACGGCCAATTTTTCGTTCAGGGGCAGGTGGGCGTATACATCTCCCCCGATAAGGTTTAGGCCTGCACCGGCAAAATAGGTGTCGGCAATACTGTCTCTGGTCCGCATATCGATAATACCGCTTACACCATCGCCATATTGGCTGCTGCTGCCGTTTTTAATCAGGGTGACCTTGTCGGTCAGGTAGGGGTTGAAAGCGGATATCAGCCCGAAGAAATGGCCCGATTGGTACATCTTGATGCCGTCCCATAAAATGAGGTTTTGGTCGTTACTGCCTCCGCGTATGTTGATATTCGATACCGTCTCGTCTATACTTTTGATACCGGGTAAGGCTTGAACGGTCTGAAGAACATCAGGTTCTATCAGCCCAGGTAAAATGCCAAACTCCTTACTGTTCATTTGAACACTGCCGTCGAGTTGTTTTATAAGTCCCTTGGTCAAAAATTCGTAGACGACCACTTCTTCGAGCTGTTGGTAATATTGGGCAAGCAATAGGGTCTTGCAAGGCTCTTTGGTCACCAGCTCATCGGCATTGACAAAAAGGGTCTTGTAGCCTAAATATTTTATTTGCAGTTTGGCATCGCGGGGCACCCCTTTAAATGAAAAGTTCCCGTTTTCGTCAATAATGCTGCTGAAAGCGGTGCCCAATACGGTTACTGTGGCCCCGTAAAGGGTATTCATTTTAAAGTTATCGTAAACCGTACCGCAGATATCGATTGTTGGGCTTCGGGTAAGGGTGTAGTAGCGGTCGTTCAGTTTTTCGATCAGAACCTGGGTTTGCGATTCGATCAGTTGCAAGATGGTGTTAAGTTCGGTGGCATCGGGGGCCTCGACAAGCACATCGCGTATATCGTCATCGGCATAAGAGAATTTTATATCAAACTCATGCTCTAGTTTCTGGAGATATGTGGTCAAGGGAATATGGGCTCTGTTTTGGGCATAAATGCCGCAGGAACAGAAAAAACTCATGAGGGCGATTAAAAAATGAAAGAGTTTACGAATTTTAATTGCCATAGAAGAGCACTTTGCTGCCCTCAAATTTAAACTTTATTTGTGAAGGCGCACTTATGCTTTTTAACGCAAGCTTGGTATCGGTATTACTGAAAGTGCCGGTAAATAATTGGTCGGTATCAATATTTTTGGTTTCTACCGTAATGTTGTGTTGTCGCGCAAACTCGTTCAAAACATATTTGAGGGGTACGCTCTTAAAAGAACTTTCATGGTTTAGCCAAGAAGGTTGCTCGGCTTTTGCTGCCCTTGCCTCTATAATCTTGCCGTCTATTACCATAAATGAACTGCCCGCAGGTAATTTACTTTCCTTGCCTTTGAAGGTAACGCTTACCAAGCCTTCGTAGCAGGTGACCTCAAAAAAGCCCTCCCTATTCTCTACATTGAACTGCGTACCCAATACGGCAACGGTTCCGGCATCGGTGGCAACCGTAAAACGTTTGCCTTTGGCGACTCTAAAGAAGGCTTCACCTTTAAGGGTAACGTTGCGTTCTTTGTTCCATTTCCGTTCACTGAACGAAAGTTCGGAATCGGCATTTAATAAGACTTCGGAATTGTCAGGGAGTAGAATTTCTCTGTTTTCGGCATATTGGGTCACTATATTTTTATCTAAAGTGTTGAGGTAAAAATAAGAGCCGAACATGATTATGGCCGCTGCGGCCGCAACGCGTAAAAACTTTTTAAACGGATGGAGCTGTACTACCTTGCCGTCTTTTAAGGTACGTTGGTTCTTTAAGGCCATAAGGGCTTCGTCTGCGTTGAAATCAGGACTCCTCAGCTGATTGGAAGCAGCAACGATTCGCTCATACGAAGCGTACTCGGCAGATTTTTTAAACGCTGCGAGCTCGGCCTCGGTGAGGTCGTTGTTCAACCATTTTGCTAAGTGATTTTCTTGCATCGATTCTAGCTTTATGCCTTAATAACAACTCATTACGTAAATACCCTACTTTTTATTGGTACTATTTGTTCGTTAATGAGGAAAAAATAACTTTCCTACTAACTACTAACTACTAACTACTAACTACTAACTACTAACTACTAACTACTAACTACTAACTACTAACTACTAACTACTAACTACTAACTACTATAGCTATATCCCTTCAATTTCTTCCCTAAGGGCCTTAAGGGCCAAATGCATCCTTTTTTCAATGGCTTTTACGCTTACCCCTTCCATTTCGGCAATTTCCGCATATTTTTTTCCATCTATACGGTTCAATAGAAATGTAGAACGTTGGTTTTCGGGCAAACGGTCGAGTGCACGGTCGAGTTTTTGTCTGAACTCTTCCTCCTCCATTAAAAATTCGGGCGACTCGTTTGTACTCTTTAAGGTCTTGTCGGCATATTTCAAACGGACCTTTTCGGCTTTTATCACGTTAAGGTAAAGGTTGTTCGCTACTGTGTATACATAAGACTTAGCATTGTCAGGAGCTACCTTACCGCAGTTTTCCCAAAGTTTCAAAAATGCTTCCTGAACGGCGTCGTAGGCTTTCTCCTCATTGCCGAACTTATAATATATATAGTTGAAAACCGTTTTAGAATTAGCTTTGAAAATTGCATCAAAGACTTGTTCTTCGCAAACATTGCCTGTATTTTTGGTTTTCAAGTAAGTTGATTTTTTTCAAAGGTATTTGAAAAAATTGAAATTGAACAGGTAGGGTATTTTAAATTTTGGTTGTTTCAATCTTGAAGTGCCGATAAATTCCAAATCGAATATGAGAAAGTGTTTTAAATTTTGCCTAGTGGCTTTCCTACTGGCCACGTTCGTGGCTTTGACCTCTTGTCAGGAAGAAGAGCCCTTTGAAGAGCATATAGACACGGAGCTGACCTTGACCTCAGGGTCGGAAGTATTGGGCCTTTTGAAACGGATGGTCTCGAACGATGGCTCTTATGATAATATTATTGATAAGGCCAGTTGCTTGGAAGTCCAATTTCCCTACAAGGTCGTTGTCAATCAAAAGGAAATAGAGGTAGGGTCGGCCAAGGTTTTTCAGCTTATTGAAGATATTTTGGATGTAGCCGATGACGATGTCGACGAGCTGAAGATCATTTTTCCCATTACGGTAGTAACGGCCGATTATTTGGAAGTTGAGGTAAATTCGGCCGAGGAGCTTGAAAATTTGGCGGAACAATGTGTCGAGGGCGGCGATGATGCCGATATTGAATGTTGGGATTTATCGTATCCAGTAACGGTATTTACGTACAATCGTGATTTTCAGAAAACCGGCACCCTCGCCTTAGGGAATGATGCCGAGGTAAGGCGTTTTTTGGAAGGTCTCTCCGATTCCGATTTGATCAGCATCGATTTTCCCGTTAGTCTGGTAGCACTCGATGGTAGTAGTCTTGTAATAAGTTCAAATAGTGAGCTGGGCAGTGCCCTTAAGGAAGGGATTAAGGCTTGCAACGAAGATGATAACAACGACCATAACGATGACGATTTTACCGAAACCGACCTTGGGGCGGACCTGGTAAAGTGCCCATGGCAAATTGTACGTATGGACCGGAAGGCTCTGGATAATAGTGCCCAATACGCTAAATATACCCTTATTTTTTCGGAAGAAGGGAAAGTGGTCGCTTATGACGATTACGGGTATAGCGTAGAAGGGGGGTGGAGTACTTCCGTAGTTGGGTACCGTGTGGTGGTAAAACTCGAGTTTAAGGAAGCTGTTGGATTTAATAATAGTTGGTATGTATATGAAATGGTCGAAGGCAAGATCAAGATGTTCATAGAGGATGATGCCATTATTTTAGAGCGTTATTGCGAGTATGTACCGGCAGAACCCTGTAGCGATCAATTGGTAGGTGAAAAGTTGATGACATGCCAGTGGACCATTGCCGATGAAAAAGGCGAATCGACCACGGAGCTTTCCATAGGCTTTGGTCAAACCGATATGACGGTTTACGATGCCAAAGGGCAAATTGTCGACAAGGGAACTTGGAGGTTGTCGGAAAACCAATTGACCCTTACGGCCCTACAAAGTGATTTGGAAAGATATACAGGAGATTGGCAGTTATATCAGTGCTACGAAGACCGTATAAAAATAAAGAGAAAAGAAGAAATTGCAGTCTTGACAAAGGTTTGTCAATAAAGATTTTTGTTTTAGATTGAATAACCCGACGCCTATTTTTGCCCCACAGAGTTTTGAAGGGCATCCATCGAAAGATGGATGCTTTTTTTGTGATTTCATATTTTTTTCTTTACGGCCCGTTCTTTCCCTCAGTTATTATTAAATTTGCCTTTCTTCAAAAGCAAGTAAGACGATGTTCGACAATTTAAGTGAAAAGTTAGATAAGGCGCTCCACACCCTACGAGGGCATGGGCAGATTACGGAAATTAACGTTGCCGAGACCACTAAAGAGGTCCGACGGGCTTTGCTAGATGCCGATGTCAACTTTAGGATAGCCAAGGAGTTTACCAATAAGGTCAAGGAAAAAGCCCTAGGGCAAGATGTTTTGACCACCCTTCAGCCAGGGCAGCTAATGGTAAAGATCGTTAAAGACGAGCTTACCGAGCTCATGGGGGGCGAGACCGAGGGCATCAACCTTTCCGGTACCCCTTCCATTATTTTAATGTCAGGTCTTCAAGGTTCGGGTAAAACGACCTTTTCGGGTAAGTTGGCGAACTTCCTTAAGAACAAGAAAACAAAGAAACCGCTTTTGGTGGCCTGTGATGTATACCGCCCTGCGGCTATCGATCAGTTGCACGTAGTAGGTGAGCAGATAGGGGTAGAGGTATATTCCGACCGTGGGAATACCGATCCGGTTGCTATCGCACAGGCCGGTATAGCCAAGGCCAAGTCCGAAGGTTATAATGTGGTCATTATAGATACGGCCGGTCGTTTGGCGGTAGATGAAGAGATGATGAACGAAATCTCTGAAATCCATAAGGCCATTCAACCCCAAGAAACACTTTTTGTAGTGGATTCGATGACGGGTCAAGATGCGGTCAATACGGCCAAGGCCTTTAACGATATTTTGAATTTTGACGGGGTAGTACTGACCAAGCTGGACGGTGATACCCGTGGTGGGGCGGCAATTTCGATTAAATCGGTTGTTGATAAGCCAATAAAGTTTATCGGTACCGGCGAGAAGATGGAAGCTATAGATGTCTTTCACCCTTCGCGTATGGCCGAGCGAATTTTGGGAATGGGCGATGTGGTTTCCTTGGTGGAACGGGCCCAAGAACAATTCGATGAAGAAGAGGCTCGCAAGATCCAAAAGAAAATTGCCAAGAATAAATTCGGTTTCGATGACTTCCTTTCCCAAATACAACAAATCAAAAAGATGGGGAACATCAAAGACTTGATGGGGATGATTCCTGGAGCCGGAAAGGCTTTGAAAGGACTGGATATCGATGATGATGCCTTTAAACATATCGAGGCCATAATTCACAGTATGACCCCTGACGAGCGGTCTAACCCTTCTAAATTGAACGTAAGTCGCAAAAAGCGAATCGCCAAGGGAAGTGGTAGGGATATGCGGGAAGTGAACCAACTGTTGAAGCAGTTTGACCAGATGAGCAAAATGATGAAGATGATGCAAGGTGGCGGTGGTAAGAAGATGATGCAGATGATGGGCAATATGAGAGGTATGAAATAATACCCGAACGAATAAAGAAAATGGGGTTCGCCCCCTTGTAAAAATAGCGCAGACCGTAACCGAACATTATGAAATTACTAGACGGAAAAAAAGTATCGAACCAAATCAAGGATGAAATCGCCATAGAAGTGGCGGGAATGAAAGAAAGAGGCGAGAAAGTGCCGCATTTGGCGGCCGTTCTTGTTGGTAACGATGGGGCCAGTTTAACTTACGTGGGCAGCAAAGTGCGTTCGTGTAAAAAAATCGGCTTTGAATCTACTTTGATCCACTTGCCGAGCGAAACTACAGAGGAGGAATTGCTGCGGCAGGTACACCAGTTGAACACCGATCCCGATATTGATGGGTATATCGTGCAACTTCCCTTGCCCAAACATATCGATGAGGAAAAAGTGTTGATGGCGGTAAACCCCGATAAAGACGTAGATGGTTTTCACCCGACCAATTTCGGTAAAATGGCCTTGGATATGGAAACCTTTATTTCTGCCACCCCTTTCGGTATTATGGAGCTTCTAAAGCGTTATGATGTAGATACCGAGGGCAAGCATGCCGTAGTGATCGGACGTAGCCATATCGTAGGGAGGCCGATAAGTATCTTAATGAGCCAAAAAGGAAAGGCGGCCAACTGCACCGTAACTTTGGCGCACAGCCGAACAAAAAATATCAAGGAACTTACGCTTCAAGCCGATATCGTGGTGTCTGCATTGGGTGTTCCGCATTTTCTCAAGGCCGATATGGTCAAGGAAGGTGCCGTTATTATCGATGTGGGTATTACCAGGGTAGCCGATGAAACCAAGGAAAAAGGGTATTATATCACCGGAGATGTAGATTTTGAAAGTGTGGGCCCCAAAGCTTCTTTTATCACCCCGGTTCCTGGGGGCGTTGGTCCAATGACTATTGCTATGCTGTTAAAGAATACGCTTTTAGCCAGGGAGCGGCATAGAAATGCCGATTAGTTTTTGTTAGGTAGTGGGTCTTATTGGTAGGGTATTCTTAGAAATTAGGCAAAGTTGTTGATTATTAGTCGCTAACTAAGGCTGATATACAACAATTTGTTATAGTTTTACGTTCGTTCCTAATATACCTGCTCCAAATGAATCCAGTATTAAAAGCAAAGAATATTCTCCTAGATCCTTTTTTTGATCTGTCTATCGATTATCTCTGTGTTGCTGGTTATGACGGGTACTTCAAAAGGATTAATCCGGCCTTTGTAAAATTTTTGGGCTATTCCGAAGACGAGCTGTATTCTAAACCTATCCATAATTTTATTTACGAAGAAGACCGCAATCTGACGGCCTTGCAAAGGGAGGGTCTGGTCAAGAATAGGCCTTTGGTGAATTTTGAAAATCGCTATGTCTGTAAATCGGGCGAACTGGTATGGCTTCACTGGACTTCCATTCCTTTAAAAGAGGAGCAATTGGTGTACGCAATCGCTAAAGATATAACCCATAAAAAGAATATGGAATCGGAGCGGATCTCTCACGTGGCCCGTCTTTCGAAAATGAATCAACAACTCAAGCGCTTGAACTATACTACTTCACATGATCTAAGGTCGCCGGTAAACAACTTGCTCAGCCTTGTGGATATGATCGATTGTAAGAGTGGTAAAGAGGAAGAGAATCGACGGATTTTAGACTATATTAAACAATCGGCCCTAGGCTTGAAAAGTTCGCTGAATTCCTATGTTGACGCCTTGAAGGAAAATGAGTCGGAAACGGTTGGCTTAGTGAAAGTATGTCTTCGTGAAGTTTTTGAAAAGGTTCAGAAATCTATCAGTTCCTTGATCAAGAATTCAAACGCGAAATTTTGTGTCGATTTTTCCGGCATGGAGAGCGTATATTTCAATATGGCCTATATGGAAAGTATTTTTCTGAACCTGATCACCAACTCCATCAAATATATGAGGCCCGATGTTTCCCCTGAAATAAAGATCATTTCCTTTCAAGAGAAGGGGGAAGGTATTTTAACCTTCTCCGATAACGGTCTTGGATTTGATATGGATAAAGTTGGGGGCTTGATCTTTAGCTTAAACCAAAGGTTTCATGATACCAAAGACAGCAAGGGGGTAGGTCTGTTTTTAGTGCATAGCCATGTAACAAGTCTTGGGGGTACTATCGATGTTGACAGTAAGGTAAACGAAGGAACCACTTTTACGATCAAGTTCAAATCTTGATGGGGGGCTTTTCCCGAATATGGCTAATTGAGTTTCCTTAAGGCCACCTTTCCCATAATAACGGTATCTCCCGGTTTTATAATTTCTATATCATTACTGTCGTCAACACTGCAACTGCTGAATACGATGATCGTGGTGAGTATGAATAATAGGCTTGCTAATTTTTTCATAGATCGGATAACTTAAATGTAATTGAGGTTATATAACGTTTAAAACTTCGTTTTCCGTATAGGATTTCTGTAATCTTTATCGATTCTGGCCCGTGCAATGGGGCAAAACCGTTACTTTTGCCCTTTTTCGTTTCGCCCATGCCCAAAAACTATTTTTCCTTTATCGATCCCGCTAAAAGCCCTATTTTCTATGGCTATGTTATTTTGGTTATCGGTACGATCGGTATTTATTTTAGTATACCGGGGCAAACCATAGGAGTGTCGGTGTTTACCGATCCGGTAAAGGATGCACTCGGGTTGAGCAGAAATCAATTTAGCAATGCCTATATGATCGGAACCATTTGTAGTTCGTTGGTCATTGGCCGTGCCGGTGTTTGGTTCGATCGCTACGGGGCGCGTTATGTGGCTTTCTTTGCCGCCCTGACACTTTCCGGCGCACTTATGTTGTGTTCGTGGTCGGTACACATGAGCGAATTCATGAAGCACCTTTTGAAGCTCGATACCTGGCTTATACCCTTTGTATTGATGGCCTTGCTGTTCTTTGTGCTGAGGTTTTCGGGGCAAGGGGTACTCACTATGGCATCAAGAAACCTGATTATGATATGGTTCGATAAAAACCGTGGAAAGGTCAATGCCATTAGTAGTGTGGCTATTTCCTTCGGTTTTTCTTCTTCCCCTCTTTGGGTAAATGCTTTAATAGAGGGGTATAGCTGGCAAATTACATGGCAGATATTGGCGGCGGCCTTACTGATCTTCGGTATTTTGATTTTAATATTCTATAAGAACCGGCCCGAAGAGCACGGTCTGTTGCCCGATGGGGAGCCTAAGAAAACGGAAAGCGACCCTGGGTACGTACCCCTAGCGAAACAATACACCGCCAAAGAGGCCCAGCGCACAAGGGCATTTTGGATGTATGCCTTGATATTGGCCTTTAACAGCTTTTTTATAACGGGACTCACCTTTCACGTAGTATCGGTATTTGCTAGCGAAGGTTTTCCTAAAGACGAGGCAATCTCCATTTTTCTTCCCGCCTCGGTAGTGGCCGTAACGGTATCCTTGATTTTTAATTTCTTGAGTGATTACCTTCACCTCAAATTGTATTTGTATTTGATGATCTTGGGCGGAATTATGGCTTCGGTCGGATTTTTGTTTCTGTCCTCTGTCGTAGGTATTCCCCTATTGATAGGTGGATTTGGTGTTTTAGGGGGCTTCTTTGCCGTCTTGAATGCCATCGTTTGGCCAAGGTTCTACGGGCGTACCCATTTAGGGGCCATAACAGGCAAGGTTATGTCGTTCTTGATTTTGGCCAGTGCATTGGCCCCGTCCATTTTTAGTTTGTGCTTCTCGACTTTTGACACCTATCGGCCCTTGGGGTATTTAGGTCTGGCCTTTTTAGTTTTTCTGGCCTTGGCGTCGGTAAAGGCCAATAACCCACAATAAAGAATCTTTTTTTACCAGGCTTATTACTTACATTTTTCTTTGTTTTTCATTTAAAAAATTAAGAAAAAACATACATGGTTATTAAAAGTTAGCATATTTATGTGTTGACTTGGCCTTATCGGGGCATATATTTTGATTCTTGGGGTAATGTTGCTAGATTTAGAAGTTGTACAGGGCTTGCCATGCTTGTGGCAATACCGGCGTGCCAAACCAAATACTAAACAACCCATTGAATGAAGAAAATTGCCTTGGTGCTATCTCTTGCGGTAGCCATTGTTTCATGTAAAGGTGAAACAAAAAAAGAAGAAGCGGCCGTTGAGACGGCTAAGACGGAAACTAAGCCCGAAATTGATGAATGGATCTATCTTTTTGATGGGACAACTACCGAAGGATGGAGGGCATACAATGGTGATGACCTACCCCCACAATGGGTTATCAAAGATGGGGCTTTGACTTTTGATACGGAGAAAAGAACCGAAGCCAACCGTAAAGGAGGGAAGGATATTATTTATGCCGCCCAAGAGTTTGACAATTTTGAACTGAGTTGGGAATGGAAAATTCCCGAGGGTGGAAATAGCGGATTGTTGTACCATATCCAAGAAGGTGATTGGAGTATTCCCGAGGTTTCACCCGAATACCAGATGTTGGACGACCTGAAGTGGGAAGAGATCAATAATGCCAAGTTGGAAGAATGGCAAAAAACAGGGGCGGATTATGCCATGCACTTGCCCGATAAAGGTCAAAAAATAGTGAAGCCTGCGGGGGAATGGAATACCTCCCGTATCATCTTTACCCCAGAAAATGTAGAGCATTGGCTCAACGGTAAAAAATTACTGTCCTTCGTGCCTTGGTCGAAAGATTGGGAAGAGCGAAAAAGTAAAGGGAAATGGAAAAATTCCCCAAAATACGGTTCTTTTAAAAAGGGATATATCGGTTTTCAAGATCACGATAGTCCACTCTGGCTTAAGAACGTTAAGATCAGGCCCCTATAATTAGGAACATAGAACAACCTCCAATAATCCAAACTACAAAAAAATGAATAAAAGGGAATTTTTAAAGAATGCCGCTACCTTGTCTACAATTACCCTGTTACCGTCAGGGGCCATGGCTTTTTCTAAATCAAAAAAGAAGCGCTTGCGTACGGCACACATCGGTGTCGGCAATATGGGCGGTGAAGATTTAAAGGCGATTTCCTCGCATGCTGCAGTAGATGTTGTGGCCTTATGTGATGTCGATTCCGACCTTTTGGCCAAGGCCAAGGCATTGCATCCCGATGCCAAAACCTATACCGATTATAGGGTGATGTTAAAGGAGATGAAGAAAAAAATCGATGCCGTGGTAGTCTCTACGCCAGACCATACCCATGCCCCGGCTTCTATGATGGCCATGGAAATGGATAAGCCTGTATATTGTCAAAAGCCTTTGACGCATCACGTGACCGAAGCAAGGGCCATGAAAAAATTGGCCAAAGAGAAAAATTTGGTTACCCAAATGGGAATTCAGGTACACTCTTTTTACGACTATAAGTTGGCGACCTTGATGATTCAGTCGGGCATTATCGGGAAAGTACACACCGTAAGGGCCTGGTCACCTAAAAACTGGGGGTATGACGGACCATTGCCAGAAGGGCAGGATCCCGTTCCGGCCAATTTAGATTGGAACCTTTGGTTGGGCACTTCATCCGAAAGACCATATAAAAAAGGCGTTTACCATCCTGGAAACTGGAGAAAATTGGTTGATTACGGTTGTGGTACCCTAGGTGATATGGGAGTTCATATTTTTGATACGCCTTACAATGCCTTGGAATTGGATGTGCCAAGAACGATTACCACCAATTGTAGAAAACCCAATGGTTTTGGCTATCCGGAACAGAATATGGTAACCTATGAGTTTCCAGGTACTAAATATACGGCAGACACGCTGAAGTGGGTGTGGTATGACGGAGAGGGGGCCGATAAACAACGTGAAGATTTGATGCTTCCCGGTGGTGAGAAGCTCCATGATCAAGGAGCAATGTTCATAGGGAAAAAAGGAAGGTTGTATTTGCCGCATTTTCAAATGCTTCCCAAGGTCATCGTAGATGGGGAGTATCAAGAAATAGATGTTGAAAAATTCAATTTAGGGGAACCGGTTCGCGATTATGAAAGCGAAGGGAAGAAGCACTACCATCAGTTTGTCGATGCCTGTTTGGGTACCGCTGAAACCAGTGCCCCGTTTTCTTATGCATCGCGTTTGACGGAGACCATATTGTTGGGCGTAATTGCAGGCCGTTTTCCGAACAAGACCCTTCATTGGGACGCAAAATCGGCCAGATTTGCCGAAGAGGAAGCCAATCAATTTTTAGATTCACCTTATAGGGAATTTTAATAAATACCGATGATACAAAAACTCGCTTGTACCGTATTGACCTGCCTTTTTATGTCTTTTTCCGCCCTTTCACAGACGGGAAAGGTCTATGATGAATTGACAATGAAGAGTGAAATATTAAAGGGGGAACGCAAGTATGCGGTTTATCTGCCCCCTGATTATGATACTTCACAACGGTCGTATCCCGTGCTCTATTTATTGCACGGTGCCGGTGATGATCAAACCGGCTGGGTGCAGTTCGGGGAAGTATTGCGTATTACCGACGAGGCTATCAAAAACGGTACGGCAACGCCTATGGTCATTATCATGCCCGATGCCGAACAAGGCAAAAGGGGCTATTTTAACCAAGGCGACGATTGGCGGTATGAGGATTTCTTTTTTGAGGAATTCATGCCCTATGTAGAGAAGCAATACCGGATTAAATCCACTAAGAGATATCGGGCTATAGCCGGACTTTCCATGGGGGGAGGAGGTTCTTTTATGTATGCCTTACATCATCCGGAACTATTTTCATCGGCCTGTCCCTTGAGTGCTTATGTGGGACCATTGACCATTGCCGACCTTAAGGAACGCTTGAAGAAAAGTGATGTCAAATTCAGCGAATCGGAAATCAAGGCCTATTTCAAAAGACATAATGCTTTGGAATTGCTGAAGACCGTTCCTGTTGAAGATGTGAAGTCCGTACGTTGGTATATCGATTGTGGGGACGATGATTTTCTCTTTGAAGGAAACAGTTTGGTACATATTGCTATGACCAAGAAAAAGATTCCACATGAGTATAGGGTGCGTGACGGTAGACATAGTTGGACGTATTGGAGGGCATCCCTACCCAAGGTCTTGGAGTTCGTATCCGATGCTTTTCATCAACATTAAAGACCAATAGTACTGTTCTTTATTTTTTTGAAGGGCAATAATCCATTATAGAGCAGTATGAAATATAGAAGATTTGGAAGAACCGACTGGCAAGTAAGCGAAGTGGGTTATGGCATGTGGGGTATGGCTGGATGGACGGAGTCCGACGACGCACAATCGGCAAAGTCCTTGGATTTGGCCGTTGAAAACGGAGTGAATTTTTTCGATACGGCCTGGGGCTACGGCGAAGGACATAGTGAGGAATTGCTGGGAGAGCTCATCAGAAGGCATCCTGGGGCTAAACTATATGCTGCAAGTAAGATACCCCCTAAGAATTTTAATTGGCCGGCAAAGCCCGAGTATAGGTTTGAGGATTCGTATCCGAAGAACCACATTATAGAATATACCGAGAAAACCTTGACCAATTTGGGCATGGAACGCATTGATTTGATGCAGTTTCATACTTGGGAGGACTCTTGGTCACACCGTGACGAATGGCAACGTGCCATAGAAGATTTGAAAAAAGCCGGAAAAATTGCGGCTATGGGTATCAGTGTAAACCGCTGGGAACCCGAAAACGGTATCGAGGCCATTAAAACCGGCCTAATAGATGCCGTACAGGTCATCTACAATATTTTTGACCAGAATCCGGAAGACGTGCTTTTTCCTTTGTGTGAAAAGATGGATGTGGCCGTAATTGCAAGGGTGCCTTTTGACGAGGGTACCTTGACCGGTAATCTTACCAAGGAAACTACTTTTCCCGAAGGAGATTGGCGCGGAACGTATTTTGTGCCCGAAAACCTAAATTCAAGTGTGGATCATGCCGATGCCTTGCGACCCTTGATTCCTGAAGGTATGAATATGGCCGAGATGGCCCTTCGGTTTATTTTGGAGAACAAGACCATAGGTACGACCATACCGGGTATGCGAAAAGAACGTAATGTTTTGGCCAATACCGCCACGAGCGATGGTAAAAGACTCCCAAAAGAATTGATGGAAGAATTGCGAAATCACCGTTGGGTACGAAAGCCCACCGAATGGTCGCAATAAGGAATAGTAACCCAAGTCGCCCTGGGCCCAGGGCGACTTGTTTTTTACGGGAAGAGTTTTGTTATTTGGCGAACAACTGCCCCATATCTTTAAAAGCCTTAAACTCCAAGGCATTTCCTGCAGGGTCTAAAAAGAACATCGTAGCCTGTTCCCCGGTCTGGCCTTTGAACCGTACATAAGGTTCTATTACAAACTCTACGCCTTTTGCGGTAAGTTCTTCGGCAAAGGATTCAAATACTTCCCATGGCAAAACCACCCCATAATGTGGTACTGGAACATTTTTGCCATCTACCGGATTGCTGTGTAAGGCTTCGGTTTCGGTTTTGGGCTTATAGTGAATGACCAATTGGTGTCCGAACAGGTTAAAGTCGACCCAATGGTCGCTGCTTCGTCCTTCCTCACAGTTGAGTACTTCCTTGTAAAAGCTTCGGCATTCATCTAGATTATGGACCGGTATGGCAATATGAAAAGGGGTTAGGGCTTGCATAGATGTCTATTTTAGTTTTTTAAAAAATCTACAATCTGATCGTTTACATGTTCTTGGTGCATAGAATGGCCAAGGCCCTTGGTCCGGATAAAGCTACTGCCTTTCCATTGGGCGTGTACGGCCTCCGAGGCGTGAAAGGGGGCCAGTTTATCAAGTTCATCGTGTAGTAGGAGTCCTTTTTTGGTATTTTTTTTCGCAAAGCGCGACGATGAGAATTCGTTTACGGTAAAGCCGAAACGATCAAGGACAAAAGCTTCCAGCGCCTTTCTGACTTTGTCGTTGAAGTTGAGCAGCTTTTGATAGTGGTCCATTATTTCATAGAACTCGGAAGGCGACCCAATGGTCACCATTTTTTCGACATGTGCATTTTGATGGTGAAACTCATTGTACATCAGGGTCATTCCCCCCATAGAATGGCCTATAAGGTACTTGGGGTCATACTTTTCGATCATGGCTTGAACACCGTCGGAATACAGGGGGAGGTTTAAGTACTGTCCTGAGGAATATCCATGTGCCGGAGCATCGAAAGCTACGATGTTATAGTCGGCTTCACGGAGTTTGGCGATGAGGTTGCGCCAGCGAAAGGTATTGCTTTCCCATCCATGGACCAAAAGTACGGTCTCTTTGTTGCCGGGCCAAGCATAGGTCTGCAAGGTGTGGCCTTGAACGTTTATGGTTCCGTTTTTCGCTTGGTCTAGGTATTCTTTTTGATTGGGGAGGACCCTTCCTTTTCGAACCGTACAGAAAACATAAAACGCTTTCTCCGCAGCCTTTTTTGGGGATACTCTGGCCAGCAAATTAAAATAGCGCCCGTAGACCTTGGGGAGCATTTTGTTCAGGTTTTTACGCATAGATTTTTTGGTCTATTTTAAGGGCTTCTTTTTGATCATTCCGCCTTTTATATCTTTTATAACGCCCATGACGATAAAGGCGTTTTTGTCTATTTTGTCTATTTCGGTGCTTAGCCTGGCCAGTTCGAGTCGGGTCATTACGGTATAGATAATTTCGGTAGTAATACGTGCCGTGCCATCTTTGGCGTATCCGCCTTTTCCACTATACACGGTACAGGCCCGTCCCATTTTTTCGGTGAGCATCACCCGTATTTCTTCATTTTTCGGGGAAATAATGGTTACGCCAATGTATTCTTCCACGCCATCGACCACATAGTTCACGGTCTTGGCCGCCGCCAAATAGGTGAGGATGGCGTAAAGTGCCGTTTCTATACTCAATAGGTAAGCTCCTGCCGAAAAAATCAGAATGTTTATAAGCAAAAGTATGTCGCCTATGGTCATATGCCATTTTCGGCTGAGGTAGATTGCCAATACCTCGGTACCATCGATAACGCTTCCGCCACGCATGGCCATTCCTATACCTAGGCCCAAGAAAAAACCACCGAAAACGGCTATAAGAAGCTTGTCGCTTGTTATTATTGGATAGGGAACAAAATGAACGACAATGGCCAAGGCCAAAATGGAAAAAATACTTCTGATCGCGAACTTCCTGCTTATGGTCTTGGCCCCTAGCAGTATAAAGGGAAGGTTCACCAATAATAGTAAAATTCCCAGTGATATGTTCGATTTTACCTGTATCAATAACGATACGCCCGTAGCCCCGCCGTCTATAAAGTTATTGGGCAGTAAGAAGCCTTTTAGGCCAAACCCTGCCGCGCCAACGCCAATGGCGATGAACAAGATTTCCTTTAGGGCGTGTATTAACTCCACATGGCCCAAGCGTATTTCTTTGACCAATTGGCGCTTGGCCACGTTTTTCTCGCTCTTTAGTTTGTTTTTGGCGCGTTGTACCAGTATGTATTGTAAGATCGTGTTCATGGTACGTTATGTTTAAACTAAAGGCAGGAGCAAAAGGGTCAGTCCCAAGCTACCATCATATATTTGATTTTTGCATCATCGGGAATTTGAACGGCTTCGATATTGACGCTGGAAGCATAGCGCAAGCTTGAAGGGAGCTCTTCCTTACTGATCGTAAAATAGACGTCGCTATCCTTTAGAAGGATGACTACATTGTTCATTGAGGTGATTACCTTTCTAATGGTGTAGTTGTCCTTTATATCTTTAAAGGTGCTGTTTAGGCCAACCCCTTTTTCGGTAGTGAAACGGGGGTCTTCAATACGAATGTTCTCGATTGTCGGAATACTGTCGGAGTTTGGTGTGAGGGTTAAGAGCGGTTTTCCTCCCTTTTCAAAAATCTTTATTTTTTTACTGTTGTTCGCCCTATTGGCTATAGTACTGTCTTTTACGATGGAGTCGTTCTCGTAAATGATATCAAGGTCGCGAACCAAGCTGATGCGATCTAGTTTACCTACTCGGTCGGTAATGATTGAAAACGAAGTGTCTTTTTCATCTTTACAGCTGGTAAGGCAAATGATCAGACAGCTTAAGGTTACTATTTTTTTCATGAATTTTTGTGCAAAGTTAAAATTTGATTCTGAAATTAGGTCGGTACATTAGCGCATTACTTTCTTCAGAACTCCCAAAACCCCACGAATGAAGGTGGCGCTGGTCAAAACCTTAATGATCGGGTTCTGTCGGGTACTGGCCTTGCTTCGGCTGGTCTTTCTAGGGGCCTTTTTTTCTTTTTCGGCCTCGGCTTCGGCCAGTTCTATTTTTTCGTTCAGAATTTCATAAGCGCTTTCACGATCAATGGTCTCGCCGTATTTCTTTACCAGTTTAGAGGTGCCGATTACGGTGTTGAGTTCGGTTTCGGTAAGTACGTCCATACGGCTCATAGGGGCGCGCAACAGGGTTGCGGCCAAGGGGGTCGGTCGTCCCTTTTCATCTAAGGCCGACACCAGTGCTTCACCTATACCCAAGGCGGTTAAAACCTCTTTGGTGTCGTAATAATCGGAAATGGGGTAGTTTTCAGCCGTTAGTTTTATGGCCTTTCGGTCTCTGGCGGTAAAGGCACGCAAAGCGTGTTGTACCTTTAGCCCGAGTTGTGAGAGTACTTCATTGGGTACATCGGTCGGGTTTTGTGTAACGAAGTAAAGACCGATACCTTTTGAACGTATCAATTTAACGATACTTTCTATTTGGTCGAGTAGGGCCTTTGAGGCTTCGTTAAAGATAAGGTGTGCCTCGTCGATGAACAAGATCAGTTCAGGCCTGTCACTGTCGCCCTGTTCCGGGAAAGTACTGTATATCTCGGCCAGTAGGCTCAACATAAAGGTCGAAAAAAGTTTGGGGCGGTCTTGTATATCGGTCAGTCGAAGAATATTTATATAGCCTCTTCCGTTTTCGTCTACACGGGTAAGGTCTTCGACATCAAATGATTTTTCACCGAAAAAGAGGTCGGCTCCTTGCTGTTCGAGTTCTATGATCTTTCTAAGGATGGCCCCCGTGGAACTGGAGGAAATTCTTCCGTAATCTTTGGTGAATTCGGCTTTGCCTGCGCCCGTGGCGTACTGCAGTACCTTTTTGAAATCCTTTAGGTCTAAGAGCGGAAGCTTATTATCGTCGCAATATTTGAATACCACCGAAACAATTCCTTCCTGGGTGTCCGATAGGTCGAGAATACGGGATAGGAGCACTGGTCCGAATTCCGATACCGTGGCCCGTAGTTTTACCCCATCTTGTTTGGAAAGCGAGAGGATCTCGACCGGAAACGCCTTGGGTTCAAAGGGCAGGCCTATTTTGGTATGGCGTTCATCAATTTTAGGGTGACCGGGACTCGGTTGGGCCAAGCCGCTCAAATCCCCTTTGAGATCCATCAATAAGACCGGGATTCCTTTTTCAGATAGGTTTTCGGCCAGTACCTGTAAAGTTTTTGTCTTTCCGGTTCCCGTAGCCCCCGCAATAAGTCCGTGACGGTTCAACGTTTTTAAAGGTATTTTTACATGGGCATCGGTAATAGCCTCCCCATCGAGCATGGCAGCGCCCAATATTATGGAGTCACCTTTGGTAGTATACCCTGCTTCAATGTGTTGAAAGAATTCGTCTCTAGTTGCCATTCGGTCTATTTTGGAGTAAAAATAAGAGAATTTTACTGTTTGGCCGTTACTTTTAGAGAAGTTTGGGATTGGTCATAGCTGAACCTTGGCCCTCTGGTGGTATTCTACCGTTGAAATCGCGCTTATTGGGCAAATGGTGAATTTAAGAATCAGAATTTGGGTTTTGGAATCTGCAAGGCGTATCTTTGCACGATGGTCAAAGATGAAGTTTTACAGGAAGTGGAGAAAGGGATGATGTTGCCCCTAATGGAAGAATTCTACACCATACAGGGCGAAGGTTTCCATAAAGGTACGGCGGCATATTTTATTCGTGTCGGAGGATGTGATGTTGGATGCCATTGGTGCGATGTAAAAGAGAGCTGGAATGCGGAAACCCATCCGCCCACCGATATTCGCCAAATTACCGAAAATGCTTCAAAATATTCCGATACCATAGTCATTACGGGCGGCGAACCGCTCACATGGAATATGCAGCCCTTGACCGATGCCCTAAAGGCGAAAAACCTTAAGATCCACATAGAGACTTCGGGTGCATATCCCTTGACCGGTACGTGGGATTGGATTTGCCTTTCGCCCAAAAAGAACAAACTTCCGGTAGATGAAATTTATGAGGTGGCCCACGAACTTAAGGTCATTGTTTACAATAAACACGATTTGATTTTTGCCGAACAGGAAGCGGCAAAGGTGAACGGAAAATGTATTCTCTACTTACAGCCCGAATGGAGCGTACGCGATAAGGTTACGCCCATGATCGTCGATTATGTGATGCAAAACCCTAAGTGGAAGGTAAGTCTACAGACCCACAAGTATTTGAATATCCCTTAATGTTTAACGACCGCCTGCGGATTTTAGGTCCAATAGGCATTCGGGGTCAAGGCTTGGCGGGTCGGGAAAAAGGTCTTTTGAGGTTTTTGATTCCAACATTCGAAGTACGTCTTTACCGCTTAGGCGACAGGCGGCTTTTAATCCGTTTTCATAGAATCCCATCTTGGCCGATGATTTATTGGCGAATCCGCCGAACTGCAGTTCGGCCTGCATAAGACAACCCTCTACCGAGCAGTGGCTATTTCCTTTTGTATTGCCATCTTCATCTAAAACCGGTTTGCCGTTTTCGTCGCGTTCTATGTCCTCGTGGTCGTGCACCGGTGTAGTACCTAAATTCACAAGGCCGAAAAGATGGCCGAATTCATGGTTGAGGGTTGAGTTTTCTACATCGGCATCGGTAATAAAAAAGCTTTGATTGGCCAGTTTGCGCACCGTTACCTCGTGAATGATCATAGAGGTATTGCGGTAGACCGCACCCAAGGTAACGAGTCCCTCTTCCTCATCATCGCCTTCTGCCGGTGCATCGGCAAAATAGATATAGAGTCCTAAAGTAGGGCCGTCGTTAAAAACGGTTCTGTTTTCCGATTCGAGTTTGGCGATTTCTTCCAAGGTCAAATTTTCTTCATCGGGCGATTCCAGTTGGGTGTACTTGAGCTCAATATCTTCCTTGAACGTTCTTTTTTTTAGGTAGGAGACAAAACCCAACATGGCTTCGTCCGTAGGTTTGAAACCTTCTACGTAGGCAATTTCGATAAGCAGCTTTGTAAACCTTTCGTTCGATAGAATGTCTTTGGCCGAGTCGCCAGCACTTTTTAGACTGGCCTCTTTTGCCTGATTTTTTTCCTTTTCGGCGCTATTGGTGTCGTCGTCTTTGGTACAGCTTAGGAAAAGGCCAGTGAACAAGACCAATAAAAATAAGTGCGATTTTCTCATCATTGAATTTTAGGGACAGTCGTACAAGAACAAAAATGGTGAAAAATGATCTTATTTCAACCATAACTTGGCCAAATAGTCGTAATGATCGCCCTTTCTTACTAATTGGCAATTGAATCCATTGGCTTCCGCGGCCATTTTCAAGGTTTTGTAATCGAGATAGAGCCAGAAAAATGGTTCGCTTTCCTGGTTTTTGTATTTCATACTGAACTCGACTTCACCATAGTACGAACCCGTATCGGGTACCCAGCGGCCCCCATCTTCGTCTTCGTCGAACATGTATATGATATCGCTGGAGTCAAGTAAAATTTGCCCGCCCGGTTTCAACAAGGTTTTTAAATGGTCTAAAAAGCGGGACATATTGCCCAGCCTTCCAACAATGCCAATACCGTTCATCAACAGGAGCAAGGTATCAAATTTAGGACCTTTAAGGTCGTGTATATCGCTATGTACCACCTTGTTGATACCCCTTAGGGTACAGGTTTCTATGGCGCCTTTGGAGTGGTCGAGCGCGGTTACGTCGCGGTTTGTTTCCTGAAGGTAGAGACTGTGGCTTCCGGCCCCGCATCCTATGTCGAGTACGCTGCCCTTACAAAGGTCAAGTGCTTTTTGTTCCAGCTCTGGCATCTCCTTGTAATCCCTAAAGAGATAGGGTAGGGGTATTTTATCCTCTTCGTCCAAAGAAGAGAAGGTGATTATGTCTTCGCTATAATTTCCTTTTTGATAATCTAATACTGCATTTCCGAAAATATCGATCATATCACAATAGCTTTGTAAGGCAAAAATGGACTTTTTAAGTATTTCTTGCTTAGTTTTGGGCAGATTTTTAAGAGGATGGACCAAATTTTACGTGAACTTCCAAAGAAGGCCAAAGATAAGCAGAACGAAAACAAGAAGTTTTTTGCGAAACTAAAAAAGCGCCCGCCCAAGAATCTTGATTACATCATGCAAGAACTGCATGAAGAAGAATTTGAGCGAACCGATTGTCTTGATTGTGCCAACTGCTGTAAAACTACGGGACCTTTGTTCACCAGGGCCGATATCGAAAGAATTGCCAAATTCCTTCGGCAGAAACCCCAAGCCTTTATTGAAGCGTATTTGCGTATCGACGAAGATAGCGATTACGTGCTTCAGCAGGTACCCTGTACCTTCTTGGGCGCCGATAATTACTGCTCTATCTACGATGTTCGCCCTAAGGCTTGCCGTGAGTTTCCGCATACCGACCGGAAGAAATTCCAGCAAATATCGAACCTTACCTTAAAGAATGTGGCCATTTGCCCTGCGGCTTTCAATATTGTCGAGAAAATGAAAAAAAACATTGGGAAGGGTTAGACTTCCATAAATAGAAACCCCAATATGTACCTTAGAACAGAAGTCCTACCGAAGAAAATACTAGTGGGCCGCCGCTTGAACATGACCTTGGCACATAACCGAACCTTTGAACTTTGGAGCGGTTTTATGCCCTTGAGAAAAACCATAGCCGACCCAGTGGGCAGCGACCTGTATTCCGTTCAGGTGTTTTCGGAAATGCCCGAAGGCTCCAGTTTTGGGCCGGATACCCGCTTCGAAAAATGGGCCGCGGTCGAGGTGAAGGGGGAAGCTGTGTATGGTGATGGGTTGGAGACCCTATGTTTGAACGGGGGACTTTATGCCGTATTCTTACATAAGGGCCTGTCTTCGGAATTCCATCTGACAATGGATTTTATTTTTAAGGAATGGCTTCCCATATCCGATTATCGCCTAGATCATAGGCCTCACTTTGAACTTCTCGGAAGCAAATATAAAAACGATCACCCCGAATCGGAAGAAGAGGTTTGGATTCCTGTCCGGCCGAAGTGAAGCGGGCACCGTTCTTAAAGGTTTTTACTATCTTTAAGACATGGGGCCCATTATCCATTACTTTGAAAATATCCCCTCCTTGCACCGTTCGCTTATTTTGGTCGGGGGAATCACCGTTTTTTGGTTTCTTGAGGGCATCGTGCCCCTTTTTGGTTTTACGTATAAGAAATGGAAGCACGCACTCCCGAACCTGTTTTTTACGATGACGACGGTTGTCATAAATTTTGCCCTTGCCTTTTTGTTGCTAAAGACCGCCGATTTTACGGTAATTCATGATTTTGGAATTATCAACTGGCTTCCCGATATGCCCTTATGGCTCTATGTTATTGTAGGGCTGTTGTTACTAGATCTTGTCGGTGCCTATCTGGCCCATTTTGTCGAGCACAAGATAAAAATTTTATGGATGGTACACTTGGTACACCATACCGACCATAATGTAGACACGACTACGGCCAATCGGCACCATCCTTTAGAAAGTATGATTCGTTTTGTGTTTACCCTTGTAGGGGTTTTTCTCGTCGGTACGCCTATCGGTATTGTAATGTTATATCAGTCCTTATCGCTTGTGGCGACCCAATTCAACCATGCCAACATAAAAATGCCCAAAAGGTTAGACGACCTCTTAAGTCTGTTGATCGTTTCGCCCGATATGCACAAGGTGCATCACCATTATCGATTACCGTATACCGATAGTAATTACGGTAACATATTTTCGTTATGGGATCGTTTGTTCGGTACCTATATGAAGTTAGATCGGGAAAAGATTGTATACGGGGTAGATACCTTTCCCGATGAGGTCGAGAACTCCAGCATCAAAGGGCTGTTACGACAGCCTTTCCATAAATACAGAAAACCTACCACCTTGCCGGAAGCCGAATCGGTAAAAGGGCAGCCCCTGTAATTAGCGGTACATCAGGTACTTTTTCCTGATTTTTTTAAACTCATCGATGTCGCTTTGCCAAGTAGCCTTGATCTCTTCTTCGCTTATCCCTTGTTCAATTTGTTTTTGAAGTGCTTCGGTTCCTGCATGGGCGGTGAAGCCTTTGGTGTTGAAGAACTTGCTCTTGTCGAGGGTATTGGTATAGGCGTCTATGAGCCATTGCAGGGAAACTTCGCTCATTTTGGGGAATCCGGATAAATCTTTCCCGAAGCATGTCTTTCCGTTTTCCTTTGGGGATTTTGAACCAAAATTGGGCATGGGGGTATATTTGTAACTATACTGGGTACTATCGAGAAAAGAGGCCCCGTAACACTGAAATTGCAATTCGGTTCCACGTCCGGCATTGATGTTCGTTCCTTCAAAAAGACCTAGGCTCGGATATAGGTTGATCGCCGTATCGTTGGGCAGGTTCGGCGAAGGCCTGACCGGTATGCTGTAGGGGGTGTCATATGTCCAATTTTCCAATGGAATCACCGTAAGGTCGGCTTTAGTACCATTCCCAAGCCATTTCTCTTCATTGATCATTCGGGCGTATTCGCCAATGGTCATGCCGTAGACCAAGGGGATTTCGGTCATGCCCAAAAAGCTGGTGTGCTCTTTTTTCATGGTCGGGCCGTCTATATAAGCGCCGTTAGGGTTAGGGCGGTCAAGTACTATAATGGGAACGTTCTGTTCCGCACAGGCCTCCATGACCAATTGTAAGGTGGCTATATAGGTGTAGAAGCGAACCCCCACATCTTGAATGTCGAAAAGAACGATATCGATATCCTCTAATTGCTCGGCGGAAGGTTTCCGGTTTTTCCCGTAGAGGGAAATCAATGGGAGTCCCGTCTTATTGTCGATCCCGTCCTTAACTTTTTCGCCGGCATCGGCGCTACCTCGAAAACCGTGCTCGGGAGCGAACACTTTTATGATATCGACACCGCGTGCCAATAAAGAATCGACGAGATGGACATATGGAAGGGGGGTGTTTTTAACCTGATCTTTAAAAATAATGGTCGTCTGGTTTCCTACAATGCCGACTTTCTTTCCCTTAAGTAAAGGAAGGTAGGCTTCGGTTCTATTGGCTGCCACTACAACGGGCTTTGCCTTGACCGAATCGTTTAGTGAGACCGCAGGTTTTGATTGGGTTTTCTCGGCTTTCGTTTGGTTTCCGCAGGCGATAAGAAGCAAAAACCAAATGAAAAATGTACTTTTGAGAGAGTTTAAAAACGCCATAGATTGAATTTTGAATATTTTTTGGCCAAGCGGCTCATCAAAGGTGAGGCGCATAAAATTAGTATTTCCGCACCAATAATAAAAATAGCTATTGCAGCTATTGCATTGGGGGTGGTAATGATGCTCATTGCGATAGCTACCGGTATTGGCCTGAAGTACAAGATACGCGAAAAAGTAGCCGCCTTCAACGGGCACATCCAAATTTCCAGTTATGACAATAATGCATCTGATGTATCGGTCATTCCGGTTTCATTGGATCAAGAGTTTTATCCCGAGTTTAAAAACATTGACGGTATCCGTCACGTACAGGCCGTAGCTAGCAAGGCGGGCATTATTAGAACCGAGACCACCTTTGAGGGTATTATTGCCAAGGGGGTAGGGGCAGATTACGACTGGTCGGCATTTGAGGAGTATTTGGTAGAGGGGCGGTTGCCGAACTATTCCGGGGATTTGAATGAAGAGGTACTGATGTCAGACCTTATGGCCAACCGACTGCACTTAAAAACCGGCGATACCTTTTACGCCTTTTTTCTCAAGGATGGCGATGTTTCGAAATTGCCCAACCAAAGAAAATTTAAAATTACCGGCCTCTACGATAGCGGATTTGAGGAATTTGACGGACTTTATCTTTTTACCGATATACGGCACATACAACGTATGAACAAGTGGGAGGATGACCAAGTAGGTAATTTTGAGGTGTTCTTGAACAGTTTTGACGATATTGACGCCAAGAGTAATGAGATTTACGGGAATACCGTCTCTACACTAGATACACAGACCATCGTAAACAAATATTACAAGATCTTTGAATGGATCAGTCTTTTCGACTTTAATATCATTCTGATCATCGGTATCGTGATCATCGTAAGTGGCTTCAATATGATTACGGCACTGCTGGTGTTGATTTTAGAACGCACCCAAATGATCGGTATCCTCAAGGCTTTGGGATCGGCCAATTGGAGCATACGTAAGGTGTTTTTGTACAATGCTACATACCTTATCGGTATCGGTCTGCTTTGGGGGAACCTTATTGGCTTGGGAGGTATTGTATTGCAAGACCGGTTCAAGGTTTTGAAGTTTCCGAACCCGAAGGAGTATTACATAGAATACGTGCCCGTACATATCGACGTATTTACGGTCTTGGCCCTCAATGC
Organism: Zobellia uliginosa; assembly: GCF_900156625.1. GTDB lineage: Bacteria > Bacteroidota > Bacteroidia > Flavobacteriales > Flavobacteriaceae > Zobellia > Zobellia uliginosa. Next base: position 436,191 of record NZ_FTOB01000004.1, read on the forward strand.
GGGCGTGTTGGTTCTATGTGTGCTGATGCTGTTGATTCCATCGTATATTATCACCAAAATTTCTCCGGTCAAGGCCATCAAATTCGAATAGAAAATACCTTAGGGTATTTCTGTGTGGTAAGGTCTTTCTATTTTTTTTGCTAGATTACATGATAATTTATAGCTCATGAGATACGCAAAAAATATTCTTGGAACCATAGGGAATACGCCTTTGGTAAAGCTAAATAAGTTAACCTCCGACCTTCCTTGCCTAGTGTTGGCCAAATACGAGACCTTTAACCCGGGTAACTCGGTGAAAGACCGTATGGCCCTACAAATGATAGAGGATGCCGAAGCGGCTGGGCTTCTAAAGCCGGGCGGTACCATTGTAGAGGCAACCTCGGGCAATACCGGAATGGGCTTGGCATTGGCCGCTACGGTGAAGGGCTACCGGCTTATTTGTGTAATAAGTGATAAGCAATCCGTAGAAAAGATAGATATATTAAAGGCTATGGGCAGTGAAGTGCACGTATGTCCTACCGATGTCGAACCGAGCGACCCAAGAAGTTATTATGCCACGGCCAAAAGGCTGGCCAAGGAAACTCCGAATGCCTGGTACGTGAACCAATACGATAACCCGAGTAATACAAAGGCCCATTACCTTAGTACCGGACCGGAAATTTGGGAACAGACCGACGGTAAGGTTACCCATTTTGTCGTTGGTGTGGGTACCGGAGGTACAATTTCGGGCGTAGGTAAGTTTTTGAAGGAGAAAAATCCGGATATAAAGGTTTGGGGCGTCGATACCTATGGTTCGGTCTTTAAAAAATACCACGAGACCGGAGTGTTCGACGAGAATGAGATCTACCCCTACATTACCGAAGGAATCGGGGAGGATATTCTCCCGGAAAACGTAGATTTTGACATTATTGACGGCTTTGTTAAAGTTACCGATAAAGATGCCGCCATGTATACCCGACGTTTGGCCAGGGAAGAGGCCATGTTTGCGGGGAATTCTGCAGGTGCAGCCATAAAAGGGTTATTGCAGCTCAAGGAACACTTTACGAAAGACGATGTGGTGGTCGTGTTGTTCCATGATCACGGAAGTCGCTATGTCGGAAAAATGTTCAATGACGATTGGATGCGTGAAAAGGGGTTTTTAGATTAGTTTTGTAAGCGTGTTCAAGAAAAGCGACTTCTATTTCAGTAGAAGTCTATAAAAAAGTGAGAGATGACAGAGTTAAGTTTTAAAAATCAAAACGTAAAAATAGATGCCGGTGAATTGGTAGGTTATACCGTAGACGGGCACGAATATATCCATCAAAAAGGCAGTCCGGGATGGCGCAGTTCCGATACCGAAATGTTTCCGATCATCGGCCCCACTGCCGATGCCAAGTTTATGGTACAGACCCCAAGGGACATTGCGGTTCAAGACCAGCACGGATTGCTACGGGAGATGGAGTACGAGTTGATATCGGAAACGGAGAACGAGGCGGTTTTTCAAAAGGCGTATAAGGCCAATTCGCGGGTGAAGAATTCGAAATATCCGAACAAGTCGAACAAGGAATGGTTGTTTTGGACCTATGATTTCAATTTTAAAAAGACCTTTCGATTGGGAGAAGACGGGCTGGAAGTAAGCTTTACGGTTTCCGGGGAACGCGATATGCCTTTTATGTTGGGCTATCACCCTGCTTTTAAGCTTCACACCGAAAGTCCCGTAGTAATTGTGGGCGATAAAGAAATAAGTCTTGATGAGATTATGGCGGTAGGAAGCCGGGCGCTAGAAGTGGCCGACTGTGAGGAAATCGTATTAAAGGACCAAAAAGAGCTTCGTATCCGTACCGAAGGCTTTGGCAATTTTATGTTGTGGACGGAAGTACCCAATATGCTGTGTATAGAACCTATTACGTTCTATCCGTATGCCGTACCACAGGCGAAGCTGTTTGAAGGTTTTAGTTATTTGAAGGACGAAGATGCCCAACTGAGGGTCTTTATAACTGCGGTCAATTAAATAGGAAATATGGAAGAAGGTCTTTTGCAGAATTATGGCTATCTCTTTGAAGATGCACTCTTGGCAGAGATGCAAGAGGTGGGATTGGTAAAAAAGTATGGTCAAGGTAGGGTAATCATGGATATCGGTGAGACCATTTCACACATGCCCTTATTGTTGAACGGAGCGATCAAGATTTTGCGCGAAGATGAAAACGGAGACGAACTGTTACTTTATTTTTTAGAGCGTGGCGACACCTGTGCCATGACCTTTTCATGTTGTGTGGGAACCCATAAAAGTGAGATACGTGCCGTTGCCGAAAGTGATACGGAGCTTATCATGATTCCCGTAGAGAAGATGGAAGCCTGGATGTCTAAATACGCGACATGGCGTCAGTTTATCTTGGACAGTTACCATACCCGAATGACCGAATTGCTCGAAACCGTCGATACCATAGCCTTTCTTCGAATGGATGAACGGCTGCTCAAGCACCTTCAAGACAAGGCCATGGTCAACCACGACGAATACGTCCAGACAACACACCAAGATATTGCCTATGACCTGAATACTTCAAGAGTGGTCATCTCAAGGCTGCTTAAAAAGCTTGAGAAGGAAGGAAAGATAGAGATGCAGCGTAACCGGATCAAAGTCATCGACTTATAAAAGGCTTCGTTCGCCAGGACGTCATTTTCCCAAAAAAAATATAAAATAGAAAAGAGTTTTGGAATGTTTGTTCCAAAACTCTACATTTGCCTCGTGAATAAAAAAGACAGCATCTTACGGTCGGCTCTAGCGCTTTTGGTTGAAAAGGGAGTACATAACACCCCCATGTCGGCCATTGCCAAAAATGCGGGTACCGGTATGGGGACCATATATAACTATTTTCCCAATAAGGAAGTTCTGATCAACGAGATTTACGCCGGAATAAAGGAAAAGGAAAATACCATTTTCCCGGAGTTTGATACCGCCCGCCCCATAAAGACCCAATTCGAGCGGTATTATACGGCCATGGTTGAATTTTTTATCGAGAATGCCGAGTTCTTCAAGTTTATGGAGCAAGTTCAAGCTTCGCCCATCATCACCGAGGAGACCCGGAAAAAGGGATTGGAGACGGTAGCGCCGGTTTATGATTTGCTCGAAAGGGGAAAGGAAGAACGCATTGTTAAAAATTTGGAAACCGAAGAATTGATCCAGTTCATCGGAGGTTCGGTATTCTCCTATTTACGTTGGTACCATGGCCAAGTGAAAGTAGGGGCGTCTACGGTTCAAAACCAGGTGCGAATGGTTTGGGACGGAATAAAAGAGTAAAAAAAATTTATATAAAAATTGGAGTGAATGTTCATTCCATTGTAAATAAGGTGAACTATTTAATATTTTAAAAATGAAAAGAGTTGTTTTAATTACGGGTACATCATCGGGAGTAGGTTTTGAAAGTTCCCTGCTTTTTGCGGAGAAGGGGTATAAGGTTTATGCTTCCATGAGAAATTTAAAAAAGGCCGACCGCCTAAGGGAAAAAATAGAAGAAGGCAATTTAGACGTTGACATATTGGAACTCGATGTGACCAAGGTCGACAGTATCAAGGCGGCAGTCGATACCATTATCGGGAAAGAGGGGCGAATTGATGTCTTGATCAATAATGCCGGGGCAGGTTTTGCAAAAGCCGTGGAACAGGCGAGCGAAGAGGAGGTAAGATGGGTCACCGAAGTCAATTATTTGGGAACGGTATTTTGCACCCAAGCCGTCATGCCCCATATGCGGAAACAAAGATCAGGGCAAATTATAAACCTGAGTTCGGTGGGTGGATTGGTAGGCCAGCCCTTTAATGAGCTCTATTGCGCCGCGAAATTTGCGATAGAAGGCTTTGCAGAGGGTTTGGCGGCCTATGTTACCGACGCCTTCAATATCAAGATCAGTAATGTAGAACCAGGGGGGATCTCTACCGAATTTATGAATTCGGCCGTTGAAAAGACCGCGGTTGACGGTAAATTGGCCTCAGGTGAATACCTTCCTATTTTTGAGCGTTACCTCGCGGGCAACCAGCAGAGGGCTGCCGAATCTGAGGAGCAAGTCTATCAAACGGGCCGAGAGGTTGCCGAAGTCGTACTCGATGTGGCCGAAAACGAAAATCCGCCGATGCGTATCCGTACTTCGGAATGGGCCCAAAACCTATGTGAGCTTAAAACCAAGGCCGATCCCGATGGAAACAAATTGGTAGATCAGATCAAGCGCAGTTTTTTATAGCGTTTGGGAAAGGGGCCGAAAAAAAATATTCGGACAAATTTATCCTCTTTCTGTGTGGTTTCTATTGAATTACTTATTTTTACCTTTCTACTTGTGCAATTAAGATATGGCTAGAATGGTGAAAATAGGGGTGCGTTTAATGGTAGTCTTGTTATTGGTGAGCTGTAAGGACACCGATGGGAAGCCTAAAAAAACGTCAAAATCGAACCGGGTCGTAACAACTTATATTGCCTTGCCCCAAAAGGTGAAATCACCTAAGGACAATCCGGCTTCCCCTGAAAAGGAGGCCTTGGGAAAATTACTTTTTTACGACCCCGTTCTTTCCGGAAACAAAGATGTGGCCTGTGCTACCTGCCATCACCCCCAAAACGGTTATGCAGAGTTTTTGGATATCAGTATCGGTCCCAATGCCACTGGTCTGGGTGCGCGTAGAAAATTCAATGCGCCCAACGATATTCCCTTTGTAAAAAGAAATGCCCCTACCATTATCAATTCGGCCTACAATGGCATAGACCCCTTCGGCAACTATGATCCGGAACAAGCCACTATGTTTTGGGACGATCGCGTTAAGAGTCTTGAAAAACAGGCCTTGGAGCCGATAAAGGCCTTTGAGGAAATGCGTGGGCACGGTATTGGTGTCGATAGTATCTTACAGGTAGTGGTGGATCGCGTAAAGCAAATTCCCGAATATCAAAAAATGTTCGCCGATGCCTTTGGTGTGCCGAATGCCGTAACGGTAGAAAATTTAGGAAAGGCCATCGCTGCCTTTGAGCGTTCGTTGGTGACGAACAATTCGCGCTTCGATCAGTTCATGAGGGGAGATGAGGATGCAATTCTCATTTCGGAAAAAGAAGGCTTCGAACTGTTTAAGTCGGTGGGGTGCGTCAATTGCCACAATGGTCCCATGTTTTCAGATTATAAGATGCACGTATTGGGTACCCCTGAAAACGATAAGCTGGGCGAACCCGATAGAGGGGTGAAGGATACGTTTGCCTTTCGTACACCAACCCTACGGAATCTACGCTTTACCGCCCCTTATATGCATAATGGGAGTTTGCCCACCCTTAAAAAGGTACTGGAGTTTTATGAGGATATAGCCAATGGGAAGGAGCGTAACCCACATGTGCCGGTCCAAAAATACGATCCCTTTGTGCGCGAACTTAACTTGTCGGTCAAGGAAATGTCGCAAATCATTTCATTTTTAAACACGCTTAATGACGATGGTTTTGACAAGACCGTACCCGAGCGTGTACCCAGTGGCTTGCCGGTAGGGGGCAATATTCAATAAATTTTTCGGTTTTAAGACTGGTTTCTTGATGTTCATGTAACACAGGTAACATAGCTGTTTTAGATTAAATGGTACATTTGTCCCATGCGAAGATTTCTCCCTTTTTTGGAGTGGATTCCAGACTATAACAAGAACTGGTTTTCCAAAGATTTGGTGGCGGGCCTAACGGTCGGGATTATATTGATCCCTCAGGGCATGGCCTATGCCATGATTGCGGGCCTACCTCCGGTATACGGCCTGTATGCTTCCTTATTGCCCATGATTGCCTACGCCTTTTTCGGTACATCTAGACAATTGGCCGTGGGGCCTGTTGCGATGGACTCGCTTTTGGTAGCGGCAGGTTTGGCTACCTTGGCTATTACTTCGGTTGACGATTATATTGGTATGGCCCTGCTTTTGGCCTTTACCGTTGGGACCATACAATTGACATTAGGACTCTTACGAATGGGTTTTTTGGTGAATTTTCTATCAAAACCGGTCATAAGTGGCTTTACCTCGGCCGCCGCATTGATAATTATGTTCAGTCAGCTGAAGCACCTTTTGGGGGTAGACATTACCCGTAGCAACCGCTTTGATGTATTATTGGTGAACGCATTTGAAAAAATGCCCGACACCAATTTATACGATTTTGCCATTGGCATGGTAGGCATTGTGATTATTGTGGCCTTAAAAAAGTTCGATAAACGTATACCCGGTATACTCTTCGTGGTCATTTTGGGTATTTTGGTGGTTTACTTTTTGCAATTGCCCGCTTTTGGGGTACATATCGTAGGGGAGATCCCTACCGGCTTGCCTTCGTTCCGGCTTCACAGTTTTAATGTCGATACCTTGTTGGAATTGGCACCCATTGCGGTGACACTTGCGCTTATTGGGTATTTGGAAGCCATTTCCATAGGGAAATCGATGGAGGAACAAACCGGGGAAGAGACCATAGATGCCAATAAAGAACTCATTGCCCTGGGTAGCTCGAATATGTTGGGTTCCTTTTTTCAGTCGTACGTGGTAACGGGTAGTTTTTCGCGTTCGGCCATCAATGCACAAGCCGGGGCAAAAACCCCTATGGCCTTGTTCTTTAGCGCCATTGTCGTAGCCATCACCCTTTTGTTTCTTACGCCGCTTTTCTATTATTTGCCCAATGCCGTCTTGGCGAGCATTATTATGGTTTCGGTATTCGGGCTCATCGATATCGCTTACCCGAAAAGCCTTTGGGAGTACCGTAAAGACGAACTCTTTGTACTGGTCATCACGTTCTTGGTCACTCTTTTTGCCGGTATATCAGAGGGCATCCTGATCGGTGTGTTATTGTCGCTGTTATTAATGGTATACAAAAGCTCAAAGCCGCATTTCGCCGTTTTGGGGCGAATAGAAGGGTCCGACTATTATAAGAATATCGATAGGTTCAGCCAGAATGTTTTGGTACGTGACGATTTGCTTATTGTACGTTTTGATTCACAGTTGTATTTTGGGAATAAAAACTATTTCAAAAAAGAACTTTTAAAAAATGTGGACAAAAAAGGCAGCAAGCTCAAAGGCATCATTCTTAATGCCGAGGCTATAAGTTATATCGATTCCAGTGCGGCACTAATGCTTAAACGGGTGATTGAAGAGCTTCATGATAAAGGACTTCAGTTTTATATTTCGGGGGCTACAGGGCCGACAAGGGACACGATTTTTAGCAGCGGTATCATCGATGCCCTGAACAAGAAGTACCTCTTCGTTCAGACAAAGGAAGCGGTCGATTATTTTGACAACATGACGCCCTTGTCCGTTTTAAGCGAGAGGGTAGCCTGCCAAAACCAACGGAACAGTAACTAATGTTACGTCCACATTCAACGATTAAAGGTATTTTTGTAAGGAACGACGCATATAGACTTCCCTTTTCGGGAAGGCATAAGAAACGTATAATTTTCCTATCGGGAAATAAAAAAAACAATTATGAAGATAGAACAGATATATACCGGATGCCTGGCACAAGGCGCATATTACATTGAAAGCAGTGGTGAAGTGGCGATTATAGATCCACTTCGTGAAGTTCAGCCCTATATCGAAAGAGCCGAAAAAGACGGGGCAAAGATCAAATATATTTTTGAAACCCATTTTCACGCCGATTTTGTCAGTGGCCACGTTACCCTTTCCAAGGAAACCGGTGCGCCCATCGTATACGGACCCCATGCCAACCCTTCCTTTGACGCTATTATAGCAAGTGACGGACAGGTATTCAAGCTTGGGGACATTAGCATACAAGTATTGCACACCCCTGGACATACTATGGAAAGTACCACCTATTTGTTGAAGGACGAAACGGGAAAAGACCATGCTATTTTCTCAGGGGATACTTTGTTCCTAGGAGATGTAGGTAGGCCCGACCTGGCCCAAAAGGCGGCCAATATGACCCAAGACGATCTTGCGGGCCTATTGTTCGATAGCCTACGCAACAAGATTATGCCCTTATCCGACGATATTACCGTTTATCCCGCACATGGTGCAGGTTCGGCCTGTGGTAAAAATATGATGAAGGAGACAGTGGATACTTTGGGCAATCAAAAAAAGGTAAACTACGCATTGCGGGCCGATATGACCAAAGAGGAGTTCATCAAAGAAGTGACCGACGGTTTGCTTCCTCCACCAAAATATTTTCCGCTGAACGTTAAAATGAACAAAGAAGGCTATGAAGATATAGCCGATGTTTTGGATCGCGGCACCACCGCTTTAGATCCAGATGCCTTTGAGGCCATGGCCAATGAAACCGGTGCCGTGGTGTTAGACGTAAGGCATCAAGACGATTTTGTAAAAGGCCATATTCCTAGGTCGATTTTTATCGGGCTTAACGGTGATTTTGCTCCGTGGGTAGGGGCCCTTATCGCAGATACCGAGCAACCGCTTTTATTGGTGACGCCGGAAGGTATGGAAGAAGAGGCGATAACCCGGTTGTCCCGCGTTGGCTTCGATGCCACTATCGGAATTCTTGAAGGGGGATTCGAGGCTTGGAAGAAAGCCGGGAAGGATTACGATACCATTAACTCCGTTTCTGCGGAAGAGGCAAAACCACAAATAGAAAATAAGCAAATGCCTGTTTTCGACGTGAGAAAGGAGAGTGAGTATCTTTCGGAACACGCGGTCAATGCGGAAAACACCCCCTTGGATTTTATAAACGACTACATGGGGGAATTCCCTAAGGAAAAAACTTTTTTTGTTCACTGTGCCGGAGGCTATCGTTCGGTCATAGCGGAATCGATATTAAAGAGTAGGGGGATACATAATTTTGTCGATATAGGCGGCGGTTTCGGAGCCATGAAGAATGCAGGTATTCCGTCAACGGACTATGTTTGCCCTACGACCTTATAAGTAGGTACGAAACTTTAAAAACCCCATAGACAAAAGACTATGGGGTTTTCTTTTTAATGCTGTTTGTAATCGACGTGGGCTAATTGCTAGCGTCTTTCATTCGGTTTTCTATTTCTGTCCAATGGTCTTTTCGCATCGAGAATAAGAAGTAATCGTAAAATTGGATCTTCCACCTGAACCAGCGGTTGTTTCTTTTTAGATAGTGCTTTGTGCATTCTTCATTCAACCAGGTCTCATCGAAACCTCTCCATTCGCCTAAGGTATTTATTAAGTTGGCCTTTAGCACGGGTAAAACCTCGTAGCGGTCAATAGCTTTTAATTCGTTCAGGGATAGACCTGAGTCAAGAAAAGTACGGGTGATGAAATTGTAATCGTGAGGTTGTAGTTCCGTATCTAGATAAAATTCTGAAATGGACTGCCATATCGGAAGTCTTTGTTCCAATACTACGTTCGGGGATTTGTCTCCGGCCCATGAACCATCGGGCGATTTACCTAGGGATTCTTTAGCTTTCTTTTTGTCGGCTTTCATATAGAAAAGGTTGTTTCAACTACACTTTCATTTTTTATCGGTTGAATTTTTCATGACATATCGCGTATACTACATGTATTTGCTTGATGAGCTTTCTTGCTAAGAGAGCTCAAATGTAAGTGCGGCTCAGCTCCCTTGTTCTTTGGGATTTCAATAGGCTAGCCATGGTTAAATTTTCTAATAGGACTGTAATTTAACCATATTTATACTTTATTAGGTCTTTCGGGCAATTGGCTTTTAAGGCCTGTTGTTTTGTTTGGACCCAAGTATTTTAGCTGATTATATGAAACGTTCTTTTGGTAGCAATTATAAAAAAAATCCCGAGCCTTGACAAAGCTTTGAATTTGTCGTGGGCTCGGGAAAGTTATCATTAATTTTAGATTAGGCTATGTTACAGTTGCCTCCAAAATCAGTTTTTCTGAAACCAGGTTTGCTCACCTGATCCAGTGCGCAATAGGTAGTTGCCTTTGATAAGACCGGAAACGTTCAATCGTTCTTTTGGGCTTAGTATGCCCTCTTTTTTAAGGACTGGATTGCCGGATGAGTCAAAAACACGTAATCCATTTTCCCCTTCCACACCTTCAATGGTCAAGGTTTCCGATGCAGGGCTGGGATACACTCTTATTCCATCTAGGGTCTTTGTCTCCAACTGGGCGGAAAGTGCCGTACTGGCGGTGGGTGGTGTCTCCTTTTTCCAAGAAAAAGTTTCCCAACCATTATCTACGGGCCCTTTAGGTCTGACTATAGCGTTGTTTTGGGTCCATGGAGCCTGTAGCCATTTGCCCGTATGCACGCTTTTCAAGGCTACAAGTCCGTTTCCTTTAGATTTCCATTCGAATTGTTCCCAATCACCCTGAAAATCACCTGCGGCCCTTACCGGTTTGTTACTGTCGCTTCCTTGAACTTGTACATATTTGCCGTTCGAATTCGCCTTAAGGCTTATCCCGCCTTTAGGGTGTTTTTCTACTTTGAATTTTTCCCAGCTTTGAACGGTCGCGCCTCTTGCGATCAATTGGCTGCCATCTTTTTCGCCCGTTACAAATTTACCGTCGCCTTGCGTTTTTTTGAGGGAAATGTAACTGCCGATCGGAGCGTCGGAACTGTCTTCCGCGCCGGTGCCGTCAACCAATTTGTACACCCGTACCCAATCGACTTTCATGGTATTTTTAGAATTGTCACGGAGGTTTTCCGGCTTAGGAAGTCCGATATTGGCAACACCGGCCGTAGCAAATGGAAATACTTCGGTATCAAAAATCATTCTTAGTTCCTCGTCTAACGGTACTCTTGGAATGATACGCATAACCTGCTCTCCGTTGAAGTAAAAGAGAAGTTCATTGGGACTCTTCCACCAGAATCCATAGGTGTAAAAATTATCCCTTCCCCTGCCGGGCATTTTATATTCGGTTCCAAGTGGTTGCAATCCGGCATGTTTTCCGTAATAATGTGTGTTAACGTGGTATTGATAAGGAAGGTCGTCTTGTCGGTTTTCTTTCGATGGATTTCCAATATGCTCGATAACATCGATTTCAGAAAATTTTCCGACGCGGAACCAAAACGAGGAGGTCATAGACAAAGAGGAAGCCTTAAAGCGTGCCTCATAATAATACCCGGGTTGGGCCATGGTCTTGGAAACCGCCGCGGCCGCATCTACCCAAATATCCTTAAAAGGATCTTGAACGCTGCTTGGTTCTTTTCTCAATGTAGAACGGAGGTTTAGATAACCGTCGCTGACGAAAGCATTCCCTTTTTTAAAATTGCTGGGCGCGCGGCCACTCCAAAAAGGGTGGTAATCATACCATTTACTGGTGTCAATGGAGTTGCCGTTAAATTCGTCGGACAATTGTTCAACCTTTTCCCATTTTTTTCCGTTTGTGGGAGATGGTAATTGCGCAGAAAGGTTTGCGGTTACTAGAAGAACTAAAAATAGTAATACTTTTTTCATGTTGTAAGATTTAGCGTTGCGTAAGTGTTTACGTACAAAATCGATTATTGGATTTTGTGCAGGACCAAAAGCGGAAATTTCCAAAGAAAAAATATGTTTTGTTCACTGTACCGGAGGCTATCGTTCAGTCATAGCGGAATCGATATTAAAGCGGGAATATGATTTTGTAAATATTGGCAACGGTTTCGGAGCCATAAGAAATGTAGATATTCCGTCAACGGGCTATGCTTGCCCTACAATCTTATGCGTAGAACAAAGATTTGAAAATCCCTTAAACAAAAACTGGTGGAGTCTTCTTCTTAATGCGGTTTGAAATCGATGCTTGCTAGTTGCTAAGGTCTTTCATTCGGTTTTCTATTTCGGTCGAATGGTCTTTTCACATGGGCATAAGAAATAATCGTAAAATGGATCTTCTATTTGAAGCCGCCGTTGTTTTGTTCTCACGGCCATAGGGTTTCAAAATACTCACAAACAACGAGCATGTCTTCCGTGGCTTGCTTTTCGCTTTCTTTCATTGTACTTGTAAAGAAATCCCAATGCGCCTTCTTCCATTTTTGTAGAGGTTCATCGGTCGTTCCCATATCTAGGGCGGCGTAGGCTTCGGAGATTTCGTTAAAGGGAATGGTATCTACCTTTTTAATTTCAATGATAGCCCTTGCGGTTCCGTCAAAATCGGTAATGATGTGTTTTGTGCCTATGGATGGCAATTCTGCCTTGGCTTCTTCGTACCAAGAATAGAGCCCGGAACCCGCTTGCTTTTTCTTTTGTACGACCAATTCGGCCAAACGATCGGCATCTGCCGCATTATCGTGAAAAAACCAAGATTCCGGTGCTTCCCCTTCCTTAAACTCCGGATAGGATGTGGTAAAACGCTCCCACATCTCTTGAACGGAAGGATCTATGGCAAGCTCTTGCTCCGCTTTTGTTTCGCCTTTACAGCTGCTTAATACGAGGAAGGTAATTAGGATGAGGTGTTTCATTGTATTCTATATTTTATTGAATCTTGCGGCTGTCTTGTTGGTTAAACGAAAAGTAATATAGATATCCGTAACCTTCAAAAGGGGCAATAGGGACTAGAAAGAACGGAGCTCCTGATAATTATCATATTTTTTGAGGGGGAATCATTTTAACTTTAAAGTAGTAATTCAAAAATCAAAGTTATGATCTCTCAAATTTTCTCCTCGTTAGATTTCGACCTTAGAAGCGTAATAATTTTGGTACTTGGTTTCGTATTCATCGGTTTTGTGATAAGCTCGGTACTTTTTGGGCAACATGACCATAAATGCTAGACGAAGCGGCATTTTATTATTTAGGAAAGGGTGTTTTGGGTGTGAAGCGCCCAATTGAATCCGTATGGGCCTTTTAGGGGCAAGGCCATTAAATGGATTTTAAGTCCATATTCAGCTTTTACGATATCAAGGTCAACTTTTTTCAGTTGGTTGGTGTAGGTGGCTTCTTCAGGGCAAATGGTCGGGCATACCTATAGTGTATTGACTTTGTTTAGTCTAAAATATTGTAATACTGATAATTATCATATTTTAAAATTGGACTTCATCTTAAATTTGAAGGAAATAAATAATCGACCTATGATCTCACAAAATTTACCTCTCGTCAATTACGGCAATGGCATTATCATGATTGCCGTTTTCGCCATAGTGTGCTTGGCCCTGGTAGTCACCGTTGTACTTTTTATGAATAGCGGCAAGAAAAAATAATTGTATATCCTTGATTATCTGCATTTAAGTCATTTTTTATTGCGAATAAGTCACGGTTTGGGCGTTTTTCTTAACATTTTTACAAATGTTAAAGCAATCTTAATTCATAAGGGTTGTTTTTATTGATTTTTGGTTATCTTTAATAAGAATCGGATTACAAACTAGCGAAGTGCATCTTTTGCTAGTATTGTAATGCTTTTATGACCACCAATCTTTGTACCACCTGAAACCAAACTTATGGACGCTATATCGATATATACTACCGTTGTAATCGTAATATTTAGTGTGTGGTTGTTGTTTGTAATTCTTATGTATAAAAAGTTGAACAAATAAGTCCAGCCACTAATCCTTGTGATGTTCGCTGTTTAAAATCACGATTTTATCGGGATTTTTACTAAGATATGATTTGATGATACTCTCCGTTTCCAAGGTGTTGTTCTGCTGAACGAGAAAAGTTTCCAGTTCGTGTTCGGCACTTATGTGTTCTTGTCGGTCGACGAAGCCATACCCCATATACGTACTGTTTTTTACATATACAAAAGCCTGCTCGTTTGCGTTTCTTCCTTTTTCCCTTATGAGAAAATCTTCTTTTTGCGCTCGAATGTGATGTAGGGCCCGATGTACTTTTTGGTTGTAACGGTCGGTGGCTTCTTCTTCTCGGCAGATACCGTCGCAAGATGCGATGCGGTAATGTGAGCAGCTCTTTACGTTTTCCTGCAGATGGCAATACTTGGGGCAGAGCCTAAAGCGCTTACAGATTTCTTCGATGAACAATCGGCAATCGGTAGGCCCGTAGAGGGTCAATACCGAGTTTGGGGCCATTTTCAGTTTATTGAAGGCCAAGTGCATAATGCCGTTGCGGTCTTCATAACTGAATATGCCGTAGGGTTGAATCTTTCTTTTTTGGGCACGGTTGAATTCGGGGTAGTGGTGCTTGATGGCATTCGATTCCATCAATAGGGCCAAGAGCTCGCTTCCCGAGAGTTCAAAATCGATATCGGCCGTGGCCTGGCAGAGCTGTATTTCTTTAGTGGACTTGTCGTAAAAATGGCTTAACACCCTCTTCTTGATGTTAATGGCCTTTCCTACATAGATGATCTTCCCCTTCCCGTCCTTGAAATAATAAATGCCGGGCGCTGCGGGCAGTTTTTCAAAGGCTTCCTTGGGCAATGAAGCGGGCAAGGTAGCTTCTTGTGAGCGGGCGTTGAGGTGGCTTTTGAACACTTCTTCGGCCCCATCGGCACGCAATAATTTTTCAAAGAGAAGGGTAGTGGCATGGGCATCGCCGCGGGCACGGTGCCTGTCGGTCAAGGGAATGCCCAAAGAAGAGCATAGCTTTCCTAGACTGTACGAATGGTAGCCCGGTAAGAGCTTCCGCGATAAACGGACGGTACAGAGTTTTTTCCTGATAAAGTCCCTGCCCAAGAGCTTTAATTCGTTCTTGATTACATTGTAGTCGAAGTTGACGCTATGGGCTACAAAAATGGTGTTTTCCGTAATTTTTAGAATGTCATCCGCAATTTCGTCCAGTGTAGGTGCGTCACGGACCATATCGCCATCGATTCCCGTCAGTCGCGTGATGAAATAGGGTATTTCACATTGTGGGTTTACCAAGGAGGTAAACTCCTCGACAATTTCGTAACCGTCAAATTTAAAAATGGATATTTCGGTAATCTTATTACCCTTTATGCCATTGCCGGTGGTTTCTATGTCTACGATGCTGTACAAATGCGAATGTGGTGGAATTATACCCTAAAATTAAGCAAACTAAGATTGGCATTACAAAGTTTAACGTTATATCGACACGTAGGGGGAAGGTGAGAAACTAAGAGGAACGCCATGACAAGGCTTTTGAGTTGATCAAACATTGTATAAAGAACAGGTCTGAACGGGCCCAGGGCTATTTTTACGAAAACGATACACATGCCGATCATAGGACATTTTATTAAGGGATTTATTGAGGTAAGGGATAAGCTCTCGGGAACGAAAGATCCCATAGCGGAACAAAACGCCATGCTTGAAGAGCTTTTAAAGAAGGCCGAAAACACGGCTTTCGGGAAGCATTATAACTTTAAGGCTATTCAAGAATCGGAACGCCCTGCCCAAGCTTTTGCCAAGTCCGTTCCCTATTTCGACTACAACCGGATCGATAAGGAATGGTGGCAAAAACTACATGAGGGTGAAGCGGATGTGACCTGGCCGGGGCGGCCCGATTATTTTGCCTTGAGTTCGGGCACCACGGGAAAGACGAGTAAAAGAATTCCCGTAACCGATGCTATGATTGATGCCATCCGAAAAACCGGGTTAGAACAGGTCTTTGCCTTGAGCAATTTCGACTTGCCCCCCGATTTCTTTGAACTCGGTATCTTGATGCTGGGCAGTTCAACGGATCTGAACAAGGTGGAGGGCCATCAAGAAGGGGAGATAAGCGGCATCAGTGCCAGCAATATTCCCACTTGGTTTCGCGGGTATTACAAGCCGGGCGAGGAAATAGCCGAAATCGATGATTGGGACAAACGCGTGCAAAAAATAGCCGAAGAAGCACCCAATTGGGATATTGGGGCATTGAGTGGAATTCCGTCGTGGATTGAGCTAATGTTGCAAAAGGTCATAGATTACCACGGCTTGACCCATATCCATGAGATTTGGCCCAACCTTCAGGTATACACTTCGGGCGGAGTGGCTTTTGGCCCGTATAAAAAGAGTTTTAACGCACTCTTGGGAAAACCCATTACCGTAATAGATACCTATTTGGCTTCGGAGGGATTTATGGCATTCCAGGCCAGGCCTGAAACCGATGCAATGCAGCTTTCTACCGACTCAGGCATCTATTTTGAGTTTATACCCTTTGAGCCCGAATATATAAAACCGGACGGATCGTTAAGCGATGATGCACCCGCCCTACAACTTTCGGAAGTGGAAGCGGGGCAAGATTATGTGCTCCTTATCAGTACGGTTTCCGGGGCATGGCGTTACCTGATCGGAGATACCATAGCCTTCACCGATGTAGCAAGGGCGGAAATAAAAATCACAGGGCGGACCAAGTTCTTTTTGAACACCGTAGGTTCGCAACTTTCCGTGAACAAGTTGGATGATGGCGTACAAGGCTTGGAGGAAAAATTCGGGGTCCGTATTCCCGAATATACACTTTGTGCCAAACGGATAGAAGGGGAATTCTACCATTGCTGGTATTTAGGAACGGAAGATAAAACCGATGATCAAGAGTTGGCCCGCGCCTTGGATGCGTCCCTTAAAAACGCCAATAAGAATTATAAAGTGGCCCGTTCAAAAGCGCTGAAGGGCGTGAAGGTCGTTTCGGTTCCGCCATCCGTATTCCATGACTGGAACGGCAAGAATAAAAAAAAGGGCGGACAAGTAAAGATGGAACGGGTTATGGGCGAGGAGAAGTTCGAAGAATGGGAGGCTTTTGTACGATCATAAGGTACTGATCCGATTCGATACTATGAGCTTGGCCCTGAAGCTTCACGTTTTTTTACGATGGCCATTATTTCTTCGGGGGAAAGGTAGTAGCGGCGTATACGGGCTTTGTACTTTTCTTCTATATCGGCATTTTCAAGAATGAACCTCTTGGTCTTTAGAATGTATTCGTGCATGCCGTGGGCCACGGCAAAAGTGTCTGCAGCACGTTCGGCTTCCTTGATATAAGCTCCTGAAAAATAATATTTGAGTCCGAACCAGATGAGGTTTAGGGTGCTTCGTTCCCGATAATCCATCACGTGGCCGAGCTCATGGCCCAACCAGCCGATCATAATATCTTTTGGTACATCTTGGGTTAAAAACACTTGGTTTGAAATTTTTATGTGTTCACTGATCAGAATAACATAGGCCCGTTTTTGCCTTCCTTTGATGAGGCTGTTGAATTTCGGTTGGGCCCGCATGGTAGACTGTTTGATTTTCTTTACGATCTTAAAGGTAATAGGGGTGTCGGCCAGCTCGGGGTAATGGGAAAGCGCGATACCCGCCTCTTCTTTAATTGCGTCGGGCACAAGGTGCTGTGCGTTGAGTGGAACAAAGGCCATAAGGAATATACAGAATTGAAAAGGATGCAAAATTGAAATAATATCGGTTTTAAATGACGGTTAGCCTCAAGATATAAAACCTTAGAATATTTTAGCCTCCTTTTTTCTTAACCGGTTAAATATAAATCTAAAAACACACGTATTTTAAGTGGTAAAGGGGCACTTTTAGGTTAGGGGAGGCTACGTTGGTGCCACTCGCCTTAATTAAACAAAACGCATGCATCTAAAACGGACAAAAAGAATTATTCTTAGGACACTTTTCGCGCTGTTCACCCTATTGATATTCGTTATTATCGGTGCCCAGTGGATGGCTAAAGATGCCATAGCGGGTTTTTTGAAGAACAAATTACCGGCCCATGTCCAATTGGATTATAACGATATTGAGGTGAATGTGTTGACGGGTAGTGCCAAATTGAAAACGATAGGGCTAAAATTGGGAAGCCAAGATTCCCTTCGGGGCGATACCGCCAAAATAAATGCCTTAGAGGTTGTCGGGCTGGGGTATTGGCAGTTTCTTTTCCATCGAAAAATCACATTAAGGACTTTATACATTGAAAGGCCGATCCTGGCCTATGGTTTAAAAAACAAGAAAACCGATACGGCCAGTAGGGGAAAGAATCCCTTAGGCAACCTAGAAGCGCTGGAGATTGGTAGTATCAAGGTAGTGGATGGTAGTGTTACGCTCTACAAAGACCGAAGCGACAGTGTAGCCTTAAAGCTCGATTCGGTAAATATTGAAATGAGCGATGTGGCTACCGATGCCTCCCGTATCGTTACCAAGCTTCCGCTTACCTATTCCACCCTTGGGTTTAGTGCGACCTCCTTAATGGCCGACCTGGGCCCGTATGAAACTTTAGGGGGAAGTAAGGTCGAAATAAACCATGGGGCGGTCGTTATCTCTGATTTGACGTTAAAGTCGAAATATTCCAAGACAGAATTGTCCCTGCATCTGCATAAGGAACATGACTTTATTGATTTAAAAATTCCCAAGCTCAGTTTTGAAAGTATCGTTCTAGGGTATCGAAAAAGTAGCTATTGGGTGCGTACAGGGGTTGCGGTCTTAGAGGACCCCGATCTTGAACTGTACCGGGATAAGCTCTTGCCCGATGATACCAAACGGAAAAAATTATATAGCGAGGCCCTTCGCGAGCTCCCCATACAATTGGATATACCCAAGATAGAGATAAGCGGGGGCCATATCGCCTATAGTGAACGGGTCAATAGGGAAACCGCTCCGGGTAAAATTAATTTCGCCAAAGTGAGTGCCCAAATCCTCCATGTACAGAACATTCCGAACAAGAACCTAAAAACAAGTGTGGAGGCCAAGGCCTTATTAATGAACGAAGCGCCTATTACCCTCAATTGGTCTTTTGATACCCAGAAGAAATCAGATGCCTTTTTGGCTTCCGGAACGGTAAAGGGGTTTAATCCGAAGAAGCTGAATCCTTTTTTGGAATCCAATCTAAGGGTAAGGGCCCGGGGCGACATTCAAGAACTGTATTTCACGGTGAGTGGCGACGCCATATCCTCCTCGGGGGATATGAAGATGAAATATGAAGATTTTGAGTTTTCCGTCTTAAAAAAAGACCGCTTGCGCATCAATAAATTATTGACGGCCATAGGGAAGGTTTTTGTAAACGATGGGTCGAACACCGATGAAAACGGATATCGTTATGGTGGCATAGAGGCCCAAAGAGATCCTACCAAGTCCTTTTTTAATTACCTATGGTTAAATGTGAGCGATGGGCTGACTTCCACCATTATCGGCAACGGAAAGAACGAAAGGAGAAAAAAATAATTCTTTTGGGCTAAGGAGGCATACGGTAAAGTCCTAGTTTAAGGGTATTGTAAACTAAAACACGGAAAAATGGGAGTTATATCAAAAGACAAAAAGAAAATTACCCTGTATTACAATTCTGGGAATTCTATCGGGAAGCAGACCTATGCCTACGTTGAATCTGCGGATGAAGACATTCTGGCCATAGACATATCAAAAACAAAGGTAACCGGTACCCAATGGGCAGAGATCGCCCATAGTATGAACCGGCCTGTAGGAAGTCTTGTAAACCAAGACCACCCTGACTTCAAGGAAAAATACGGTGACCAAAAGGTAGACCTCGACGAACATGATTGGTTACGGGTATTGGAAAAATCGCCATCTACTTTGGCATATCCCGTTGTTATAAAGGGCAATCGCTTTATTCCGATAAAAAACCCATCTGATTTTGTAAAGTTCTTAGACGATGATAGCGCAGGAATAGATAAACCCTATGCATAAGCGTTTAGGTCAAAAACAGAATTTTTTGCAGCAAGCTAAGAAGGGGAACCTGTTTAACTTTAGGTAGAGTTTAAAAAGAAGTAGAATCTTAAAAATAAAGAAAATGAACCAAGAACAATTAGAAGGTAAGTGGAAGCAAGTAAAAGGAAAACTCAAACAGAAATATGGAAATCTGACCGATGACGATGTCACCTATTCAGAAGGTAAATTTGATGAAATGCTGGGTAGGGTACAGGAAAAAATCGGAAAGGGAAAAGAAGAATTGAAAGAGGAGATTGCCAGTTGGTAACACAAGGTAGTACCAACCTAAATAAGAAGGCCAGGACGTTTAAGTCCGGGCCTTTTTTTATTCCCTATGGTAGTTTTTATCGGGTATGGCCGTGAAAAATGCGGCAGTTTCTGTATCTGCCGACGGTCCATAGGCCATAAGGAAGATGCCTTTAATAGCGTCATTCGTTTCAATAATATA
Organism: Zobellia uliginosa; assembly: GCF_900156625.1. Lineage (GTDB taxonomy): Bacteria > Bacteroidota > Bacteroidia > Flavobacteriales > Flavobacteriaceae > Zobellia > Zobellia uliginosa. The sequence goes on from NZ_FTOB01000004.1 coordinate 456,008, forward strand.
GAGAATGGAGAGGTCTTCGGGGTCGCTCATACCCTCATATCTGATTTCCTTGACGATGGTGATATCTTCAGGGGTGTAGCCCTTGTCGGTCTCAAGGTCGACCAATGCCCCGTTCAAGTATCGGAAGCGGCGGGTATATCCCTTTTTTTCATAGGCGTCCATGGCGTCCATTTCGTGCTTGGCATATTCACTGTCCATAATGTTAGGTATTAAGGTGAAACAAAAAGAGGATGGTCGCATAACCATCCTCTACAAGTAAAATTTATATCGTGATCGGTTCTATATCTTCTTGCGGCCCATAATCAAACTGATTATGAAAAGTACTATAAAGATAAAGAATAAAATCTTGGCAATACTAGCAGCTCCGGCGGCAATTCCACCAAATCCAAAGATTCCTGCAATTATGGCAAGTATGATAAATATAACGGTCCAACGTAACATAGTTTTTGGTTTTAAGATTACTGTTCATTTGTCATCGGCAAGAGTGGTCTTGCTCCATGTTTTACAAATGTCCCAAAAGGTGTGTATACCGCTTAGCTGCATTAGATATAAAAATAACCGTATGCCTTAATTAACAGGGGTATAGGAAGGGAGGCTATTCTAGAAATAATTCCAGAGGGCCACGGCCCCATTATACGAGATAATGATGGAGAAGAACAGTGCCGCTGTGAGTCCAATATTAAGCCATACGGTCGCCTTGTGTTCCTTCATGAGTTTTTTGTTGTTACACAACAGTATGATGCCAAGGATCACTAAGGGAAGCACAAATACGTTGAACACCTGTGAAACGATCTGCATCTGGATCGGGTTGGCCCCGAATACGGGTACGATCAAGGCGAACAAACAAGCAATGGCAGTGATGAGCTTAAATTGTTTTGAGGTAGTGTCCAATTCTCCCGATTGGTAATCGGCAAGTAGAATAGGGGCAATGAGCAAGCAGGGAAAAATAGAAGATAGCCCGGCACTTAGTGTGCCGAAAAAGAAAAGGGTCAATGCAAATTTGCCCGCCACCGGCTCAAGGGTGTTTACCATGTCGAGCACCTTGGTTACGGGTTGTCCTTGATGAAAAAGGGCCCCACAGGCAACGGCCATGACCGAAGCACTGATGATAAAGACCAAAGTGGCCGCTATAATGGAGTCTTTCTTTTGTTGTTTTAGGTTTTTGATCGTCCATCCCTTTCCTTTAACGAACAAGGGACGCGATAAAAAGGTGGCCGCGGCCATGGTCGTTCCAACGAAAGCGGCGACCATCATTCCTCCGCCCTCGACCTTTGGAACGGTCGGAATAAGTCCCTTGGCCACTTCTATGGGAAGGGGAGAGACCATAAAGAGCGACACTAAAAATGAGAGTCCCATTATAGTAACGAAAATCACCAGTATCTTTTCAAAGAAGGTGTACTTTCCGATAAGCAGAAAATAATACATGACGATAATGACCACAACGGCAATGGTGAGTACCAATTCATATTGATAGGCCGCCAAGGCCGGAAAATAGATGAGGAATATCTCAAAAATAATATTGGCCGAGATACCGAGAATGCCCATAAGCGAGTTCCACTGGCCGAAAGAAACCCCCAAAATAATCAGTATGGCAATGGGTTTGCCCCATTTTAGATGTTTTTTGAACGCATAGAGGGCGGTTTCGCCCGTTATCAATGCATAATTACCATAGGCGAACATAAGCATGCCCGAAAAAACGCAGCTCAAGACCAAGACCCATAATAACTGCATACCATAGGTGCTTCCCGCAACGATCATAGAGGTGACGCTTCCCGTACCAATGGTGTATCCTATGGCAAAGATACCAGGGCCAAAGGCGAGTATTATAGCAAGAATCTTTTTTAGCAGGCCCGGTTTCTCTTCAAGCATTGTTTCAAATAGTTTAAAGGTTCGTTTATGGCTATCGTTCTATAGTGGCCGCCAGTTTACACTTCTCCGGATAGAATTTTGTTGAAATCGTACGATTCGGGATCGGGAAGATAGGCCTTGGCCGCTTCGTAGTCGCTCTCTTCAATATAGTGCATGTTTTGAAAGCAGAGCCTTGCAAATTCAGAGTCCACCTCCACTAGCCGGGGGGCTATTTTGCCGTCTTCACCTTGTAGGTCTTCCAAAAACAGGGGCGTTACCTCCCCACGGGAGTTTGCGGTAACGATACAGCCGCTAAGGCCTTGGTCAAATAGTTTTTTAACGCCAATTCCCAAGAGCGTACAGAGCGTAAGGTCAAAACCTATGGGTCTGCAGCAACGGAGTTCATAGCCAAGCTCTACGGGCCTGCTCTTTATGTGGATGCCTAGTTCCTTTAGTTTTACCTGAACGAGCATATTAAAGATATGTGACTTGCTTACGTTGCCCAATTCAGGGTGGCCGTGGTCGTCATAGGTGAAGTTGATACCACAATGATCGAGTTCATTGTCGGGCATGATGTGGAAGACCCCCTCACTTACCAAGGCTACGCCGTAGTTGATGTTTTTTATCTTTCGTTTTACGATAGACGATATGATCAAGCGGACCACCTTATCAAAAGTAATAGGGGTCTTGTAGAACATTTCGGGTATGACCATCATGGGAAAATGGCAACTGGCAGCGATACCGAAGGCCAAATGGCCGGCCGAACGCCCCATGGTAGACATTACGAACCAGTTTTGGCTCGTACGTGCATCTTCGTATGTGGTATTACCGATACGTACCCCTTCGTCTTTGGCCGAATGAAATCCAAAAGTTGGGTTTCGGTCGGGCAAGGGCAAATCGTTATCTATGGTTTTGGGCACATGTATGTTCGATATCGATATGTTCTCTTTTGACAGGTACCCTGTAATTCTGTTGGCCGTAGAGGCGGTGTCGTCACCACCGATACTGACCAACAGTTTTACATTGTTATCGGAAAAAAGTTTCGTATTTATTTTTTCGTCGCTCGGTTTGAACCTACTCATGATCAAAGTAGACCCGCCGCGACTAAAAATACGATCGGCATGTGCAAAATCGAATTCCTTGATTTGCGGTTCTTCGGAAAAAATACCTTTAAAACCTTCGTGAAGGCCAAGTACGCGGTAGCCATCTTTGAGAAAGATTTTAGCTACGGTGCTTATAACGGCATTGATGCCCGGTGCGGGACCTCCGCCACAAATGATCAGTATCGACTTTTTAGAAGCCATCTTTTGTATTTTAAAAAATTATCGCGCTACCCTTCCGGAAGCGTCGCCACCCATTAATTTCTCTACTTCGCTTACCGTAACCAAATTGGCATCACCTTTAATGGTGTGCTTTAAACAGGATGCGGCCACGGCAAAATCGAGGGCATTTTGGTCGTCTTCGGGGTATTGTAAAAGACCGTATATCAATCCACCCATAAAAGAATCGCCACCCCCTACGCGGTCTACGATATCGGTAATCTGATACTGTCGGGTCTCGTACATTTTTTTACCATCGTAAAGTACACCGGCCCATGTGTTGTGCGATGCGGAGATGGATCCCCTTAAAGTGGTTATCACTTTTTTGGCTTTCGGGAATTTTTTCATCATTTGTTTGCAGACCGATAGAAAAGCCTCGGCCTTTACCTCGCTACCTTGTTTGTGCACATCAAGCCCTTCAGGATGGATCCCGAAATGTTTTTCGGCATCTTCCTCGTTGCCCAAGATAATATCGCAGTAGGAGGTAAGCTCCGTCATTATGGCCTCGCGGTCACCGCCATAGTTCCATAGCTTGGCCCTATAGTTAAGGTCGGTGGAAATGGTAATGCCCATATCGCTGGCCACTTTTACGGCCTCCAAACAAACATCGGCGGCACTCTGTGAGATGGCGGGGGTAATGCCCGTCCAATGGAACCATCCGGCCCCTTCAAAGACTTTTTTCCAGTCGATCATTCCTGGTTCAATTTCGGAAATGGCCGAATGGGCACGGTCGTAGACTACCTTGCTTCCTCGGCTTACGGCCCCGGTTTCCAAAAAATAGATTCCGAGACGGTCGCCACCAAAAATAATATTTTGGGTGTTGACGCCTCTTTTTCGCATTTCCATCAAGGCGCATTCACCGATGTCGTTTTTGGGCAAACGCGTAACAAAATCTACCGGAACCCCATAATTGGCGAGTGATACCGCTACATTGGACTCGCCACCACCATAGACAACATCAAAGCTGTTGGCCTGTGAGAAGCGTAAGAATCCTGGAGGTGCTAAACGGAGCATGATCTCTCCGAAGGTTACTACTTTTTTCATTTTAAATCGTGTTACTTTATTACTGTTCTTAAGTGTTGTTTTAGATATAAGCGGTTAGATTCCTAAAGCTTGCCCACCACCAATTTGTATGGTTTCGGCGGTAATGAATTTTGCGTCGTTGCTTGCCAGGAAAGATACTACACCGGCTACATCTTCGGGTTGACCTAATCTGCCCAGCATAATGCTGTTGGCCCATGAAGCAAAAACTTCGGGCTTGGTAGCTTTGATCTGTGCGTGAAATGGGGTGTCTATGGTACCTGGGGATATTGCATTTACCCGAATCCCATATTCGGCCAAATCTTTAGCCAATGCTTTGGTGATAGTGTTTACTCCCGCTTTCGAGGTTCCATAGATTCCCGCTCCGGGTCCACCAGCGGTCCAAGCTGCATTTGAAGTATAATTTATGATAGAGGCACCTTCTCCTTTTTTTAGATAAGGGATAGCCGCCCGTGAGGCAAAAAAGGTAGAATCTAGATTCAGTGCCATTACCGATCGGTAAAACTCCGTAGTCATTTCCTCAAATCTTGATCGGCCTCCTAGACCTCCGGCATTGTTTACCAGGGTGTCTATTTTGCCGTGTTTCTCACCAATTGCCTTAATATTTTTGGTGACGGCTTCCTCATTGGTAACATCAAAACTATAATATTCAGCGTCAATACCTTCTGAGGTAAGTTCCTTTACCCTTTCTGCGCCGGCTTCATCGTCTATACCATTTAAAATAACGGTATAGCCATCTTGCCCTAATCTTTTTGCTACGGCAAAACCTATTCCGCCTGTTGCTCCTGTTATTACTGCTACTTTTCTTTTCATTTGTATGTTAGTTACTGTTAATGATTTTTTTTAATTAAACTGACTCAAGTTCTACGGGGCGTATCCGCTTTATCAATCCATAGATTGATAGTATCGCTAGAGGGGCCAGTACCGCAATTACAATAAATGCGGGAGTATACGATACTGATGCTATCATTGGGATCAAAGAGTTCATAATGATGACCGAGACGGCCGCCACGGTACCGGCCAAACCGGCCAAGGTGCCCACAGAGGGTCCGCGGAACAGGTCGCTTGAAATAGTTTGGATATTACCAATGGCAAACTGAAATCCGAAGAGTACGACGGCCACGATATAAATAAAGGTCATCGGGTTCTTTTCGGTAACGAGGAATATGATTCCCAACAAGCCTAAGAAAATCAGTGCTCCCCCGATGGTTATGGTAATCTTTCTCGCGGCATCTACCGTTTTGGTTTCCATTAATTTACCGCTGTACCAGCCACCGACAATACTTCCTGCCATACCGCCCAAATACGAGATCCAGATGGTAGATCCTATTTCTTCGATACTGAAACCGAACTTCGAGTTGAGGTAGAGGGGCATCCATCCTACAAAGAGCCACCATATCGGTTCGATGAAAAAACGGGACATGAGTACGCCCCAAGATTCCTTATAACTCAATATTTTAAGTACCGAAAGTCCTTTTTCCTTCTTCTCTGGCGAACTAAAGGCAATTTGATCGGCAAGGATGATCTTTTGTTCTTCTTCGGTGATCCAAGGGTGGTTTTCAGGCTTGGCCTTGTTGATAACCAACCAAGGAATGACCCAAAGCAAGCCGATGGTACCGATGATGATAAAGGTGGTACGCCAGCCGAAATGCCCGTATAAATAGGCGATAAGTACCGGGGCGATAACACTTCCTAGTGAAGCGCCCGCGTTGAAAATACCTTGTGCAATGGCCCGCTGTTTAACGGGGAACCATTCACCGTTGCTCTTTACTGCTCCTGGCCAGTTTCCGGCTTCTCCCAAGCCCAACATGGCCCTGAAGAGCGTTAATGAAACCAAACCTCTGGCGAAAGCATGGAAAATTGATGCTACGGACCACACTACAATAGAGACCACAAACCCCATACGGGTGCCGATGATATCATAGAGTTTGCCCGATAAAAACTTACCGGCGGCATAGGTGATCATAAAAACATTGAGCATTATGGCGTAGTCGGACTCGTCCATACCCAAATCTTTACCCATTTCAGGCCACATAACACCAAAAGCGGTACGGTCTATATAGTTAATGACCGTTGCCAAACAAATTAGGGCGATAACCCACCATCTTAAACCTTTGACTTTCATCTTCGTTCTTTTAAATTATTCAATGTATTTAGGCATACGAGTAACTGGCCTAGTCTTTTGGAATAGGCAACAAGCAATTCAGGATACCTGTATTTAAGGTACTTTTAAATACGTATTATATAAATAGGATATGGTATGGGCGGCTTAGCCGTCTACCTTCATAGGATAAGTTGTTTTTTAGTATTATTAGTCTTCCCTTCAGTATTTGAGATCAGGATAAATCGTGCACTTCTATCCTTTTCCAATTTTAATTTCACGGTCTTTGCCATAGATGTAATCGTACAATTTGCTAAAGTGCAATTTCATCTTTTCCTTGGCGAGTTGTGGATTTTGGTCCTTAATGGCCATATAGATGTCTTCATGCTTTTTTACCTCAGCCAAGGCTACATCGCCATCACAAACGCGATCTTGGTCATAGGCTACGATAATCTCGGGGGTTATCAATAGCATGAGGGTGTTCATGGTGCTGTTCTTGCTTGCCGAAGCGATCGCCAAATGAAAGAGTAAATCTTCTTCAAGGCAATCATCACCGGCTATCATTTTTGTTTTGTAGGCCTTAAAGGCTTGTTTAAGGCGTTCTAAGTCGTCCTCGGTTCTTCTGATGGCCGCTAATTTCACGGTTTTGAGTTCAAGTAAAATACGGGTTTCGACCAGTGATTTAAAATCTTGCTCTTCCAAGCTAAGAATATCGTCGATCATACCGTTCATGGCAATTTGGCCAATATTGGCGATGAAAGTCCCGCTTTGGGGTTTAGAATTCAATATGCCGTAGAACTCCAATTTTTGAATGGCTTCGCGAACGTTACTTCTACTAACACCGAACTTTTCTGAGAGAACCCGCTCTGCAGGTAGTTTATCCCCAGGTTCGAGGTTTTTGTAATTGATAAGGTCACGAATCTTGGATATGATCCCATTTTGGATATTCCTGTTTTCGTGTTTGGTCAATATTTCTAGTTTCATAGCGTAAGCGGTTCAAAATTGGTTAACCAGATTGGTTTGTTAAAATTATAAAAAAATAATCTACTAAAAAAGTATTTTTTGTTTAATAAAAATCAGCTTTTATGGGGTGTTGAAGCGATTTTTGAATTTTACCGACCCGTGGTGAGCGGGTCGGCAAAATTACTGCCAATCTAACTCAAAACAACATAATTTTAATTCTTATTTTATGTAGTAGGTATTTCGTTTTTATAGAAAAACCAACTAGTGTGCAACTTCTAAATCGTAAAATTTCACCTTGGCGTAACTCCCTTCATCCTTACTTTGAAAGTAGTTTCCTGCCTTGAAGTAATTTTCGAAGATTCCCCACCTTTTGATATTGACATCATCATAGACCGCATATTCCGTATTGTTCATAATGACTACCAGTTTCCCTTTGGAAACCTTGACCTCAAGTTTGAACTTTTTAAATCCAACATAGTCAGGGAAGGTATATCCCTCATCGTCGCCCCAGGCTTCTTCGTGTAAAATTTCTTGATCTGAAGCGCTTTTGTTCTTCAGTACCTTGGTCTTTACCCGCACATAGCCTTTGTCCCAATATATTTTTAGAATGGGCGGGGCATTGTTGTCTTTTGCCCCAATGCGCTCTTTTTGCTCGTTGGTCAATCGGCCATGGATTTGCATGATAATGGTTCGATGGTACTTGCCACTGGTGTCTTTGGTGATTTCATCTACCGCCAAAGTTCCCTTCATCCTTCCTCCTTGTTCAAATGTCCAATTTACATTGTTGTCACCAGGTACCATTTGCTCGCGTAGCTCGCTTCTTGAATACTTGGTGTTGGCCGTAGTTGAATTCGGAAAAGCATAAAATACCACTGAACCATCGGTGGAATCATTATAGAAATAGGGACGTACGACTTCATTCGTAGCATAGTCCAGAATTTCGGGAGGCTCAACTTCTGTTGGTTTTCCAACAGGAAGGGTAAGCTTCCAATGACTCAGGTCTATTTTGGGTAACTTATATTTCTTGATATCGACACTCTCGGTTTCCGGGGTGTCTATATTCGCATAGGGCCCATCTTGATTTGCCGCAACTGCCAAGTCATTACTGTCTTGGCAGTTTCCGGCAGAAACCAAAACTAAACTCAAATAACAAGCTCTAAAAAAGTTGCTTAAAAACTGCATTTTTTTCTTTAAGGTTGTTCTTCTACCGGAGCAATGGCAACATTATCCAAGTAGGAATCCTTTGCGTTACCGTCGTGGTCGAACAAAATGCTTATCTCACCATTGGCACCTGTTTCGAAGGCTACCGTAAGCGTGTTAAAGTTGCCTTTGCCTTCATTTACGGTTCCTGATTCTTGAGCCAATAAGGTAGCGTCGGCAAACTCACTGAAATTACCCAGTTGTCCATCGATAACACTTGCCCGAACACTGTCTCCGTCGGCTTGCAATGCATATCTGGCGGTCAAGACATATTTGGTGTTCGGTGAAACTTTAACGGCTTGATAGGTGACACGGTTATTATCGCTTCCAGAGGGGTATTTGGCACCTCTTGTATCAGCCTCCCCGTCACTGGTGGTTTGGTGAATGGTCGCCCCTTCAATTCTCCAACAATCCCTACTGTCAAGACAACTGTCATCAACACCGTCATCAAAAGCGGCTCCGCCAATTTTTGGTGTGATGGCCAATGGTACCTCGGGCTCAATAACTTCGATGGTTTGTGAAACCGTACTTGACACACCTAACTTATCGGTTGCGGTCAAGGTAACCGTGTAGGTTCCTTCATCTGGGTAGGTATTGGTGCCATCTACATCGGTAGATGTATTACCGTCACCAAAATCCCATACATAATCGGTGGCACTATTGGAGTTGTTACCAAAGGTAAACGTCAGGAAGTCATCGGTCGGCGAGATTGAAAAACTTGCCGATGGAGGGGTCAGGTCAGCCTTTGAATTTGCTTCGGGCAGTTCGTACTCGAAGGTGTCTTCACAAGCAATACCGGATAGAATTACGACGAGCGATAGAAATCCGTAGTACTTGTTTTTCAATATTTCGATATTTAAAATATGTTTCATTTTTTACAGTTTTTATGGTAAACCAAGTGATTAGTATCCCGGATTTTGACTCATTGATCCGTTGCTCAGGTTAATCTCGTTTTGCGGAATAGGCAGTAACAAGTCGGTTGAAGAATACCCAAGGTTATTAGCTGAGGAGAAGGCGGAAAAAACCGATTCCGCTTGACCAAATCGAAGCAAATCGAAGAAGCGATGATTCTCGAAGGCTAATTCGACCCTTCTTTCCAACAACAAATCTTCTTTTGTAACTTCGGTAACCGCGTCGGTAAGCCCCGCTCTGTTGCGTACAGCCTGAAACGAGGCCAAAGCTTTTGAAGCGGTAGTACTGGCACCACCGGCCATAATGGCTTCTACATGGAGAAGAAGTACATCGGCGTATCGGATTACGATCCAATCGTTGCCCGCAAGTGTCGGGTCGCTATCAAAGCTTTTTCCATTCGAACCGCCATCTTCGCCGTTCGGAAGGTATTTGGTTACCTGATACTGACCTACCTGTGAAGGGTCCGGCCTATATGAGACTGCGGTCCTGTCACCCCCAAATTCATCTAATACGGCAACGGCCTCACTGGTTACATAGTTAACCCCTGAAGTTCTACCTACACCGTTCAACCATTCGGCCGAAAAGTTTTGACTGTCTGAACTTAGGTTTGGAAGGTAGCCTATCGAGAAGATAACTTCATTGTTTTCTTCGTTGTAAAATACATCTCCAAAGTCGGGCTCTAGGGAATAGCCTGAAGCCATAACACTTTCCAATAGGGTTTGGGCTTCTGAATAGTTTTCTCCCAAGGTCAAGTATACTTTTGCCAATAGGGTCTGTGCAGCAGCTTTGGACGCTCTAGTGCGGTAGGTGTTGTCTAGCCCGTTAACTGCAGTAGACAAGTCGCTCTTGATAAAGTCATATATAGACGATGCGGCAACACGGGCAAATTGAACATCGGTTTCCAAAGGTCCGACTACTCTATCTATCAAAGGAACATCGCCATAGAGGCGCACTAAATTGAAATAGGCATAGGCTCTAACGAATTTAGCTTCGGCTTCATATGATGCTTTAGTCGCTGCGTTTTCTATTACATCAAGATTGTCCAATACTACATTGGCCCTATAGATGATGTTGTAATAGCTCTCGTAATAATTGGCAATAATACCGTTGTTCGGTGTTATGTTATAACTTTCGAACTGCGCTGCTTCACCCTCGCTACTTTTGGTACGGGTATTGTCGCTCCGCATTTCGGTGATGTAGAATTCGTATTGAATGCCATGTCTGTCATCGGGATCCGTCGAATTTACTCCTTGAATACCGTCATACATGTTGATCAAAGCGGTTTCTAGTTCTTCTTCCGTAGAGAAGTAGGTTTCCGAAGATACCCCTGATGTTGGTGCGGGAGACAAGAAGTCCTTTTCGCAGGCCGTAAAGGATACGACTACCACCAGAAGCATCGTTATTAGTTTGAATTGTTTCATAATATATCGTGAATTTTGTTTATACTGTTCTGATTAAAAATCAAGGTTAAGTCCTATAGAAATCGTTCTATATATAGGGGAACCTGCCCTTTGGTAACCGTAAGATGTCGGACTTGTCCTATCTATGGATTCAGGATTGAAACCTGTATAGTCATCTGCCGTCTTATACATAAGGTTTTGGCCAGTAGCATATATCCTTAAACCAGACACACCATAATCGCTCAAAACGTCTTTTGGGAAGTTGTATCCAATATTTACGTTTCTCAATGCTAGGTACGAAGCGTCTTGAATAATATCATCGGTGAATATTTTTTCTTTGATAAATTCTTGGTTAGGAGTTGTTTCAGGATTGAAATCTTGGGAAGAATTAAAATGGTTGAACAGGTACTGGTCTCCCATGTTTCTGATTTCGGCACCATGTGAACCTTGGAACATAAAACTAAAATCGAACTTGCCAAGATTGAACTCGTTGGTGAAACTCCAGACCAATTCTGGATATGGGTCTCCTAAAGCAGCTTTGTCTTCATCATCAATAATACCATCGCCATTTAAATCTTTTACGTAAACATCTTGGGCTTCGCCACCTACGGGGTGGAAAGCATCGTTCAAGTATTCAAGCGGAATGTCTTTGTCGACGACCCAGCCATAGAATGTGGAAATCGGTTGTCCTTCAAGGTTGATCCACTCTGCTGCCCTCTTAGAGTCTACATTTGTAATTTGACCGTTAGAGTCGGCGAAATCGACCAAAGTGTTCTTGTTCGTTGAAGCGATGATCGTCGAGGCCCACCTGAAGTTTTCTGTAGCAATGTTCTTTGTTCTCAGTTCAATTTCATAACCTTCGTTTTTGACTTCACCCAAATTAACAAGGGCACTGTTGAAACCTGTAGTTACTGAAATTGGATTGTTCAATAATAGTTGGTCACTGGTTCGTTGGTAATAATCAACGGACCCCGATACTCTATTGTTGAAAAAGCCGAAATCCAGACCAGGGTTGAATTCTCTCAAACGCTCCCATTGAAGTCCCGCATTGGCTATGTTCAGAGGGTTAAAGCCCGCTTGTAATGAACCGTCTACCGAATAGGTCGTTGAGCCTAAAAGGGCCAAGTAGGGGTAGTTGTCTACCAAAATATTACCTGTGCTCAAAGAACTTGTACTACTACTGGTATCGGGATCAACACTACCTACGTTGAGCAAATCGTTTCCTGTTAGACCGTAACTGGCCCTCAATTTAAAAGTGCTTACGATATCACTATCCTGTAAAAAGTTTTCCTTGGCAACGTTCCAACCAATGGAAGCAGCGGTGAAATTACCGTATTTGAAATCTTGACCGAAGATAGAGCTACCGTCCCTTCTATAGCTAAATGAGGCTAGGTATTTATCGTCATAGGCATAGTTCAGTCTGGAAACGTATGATAGGCCGTTCTTTTCCCATTCAAAGGCATCTGCATTTGAAATGGTCGTAGCGTTGGTGATTTGCTTAACGGCATCGGAAGTATAACCGGTTCCGCTAATTTGTGAATAAAACGATTTTTTCGTTTCGGCGGTTACCCCTAAAATTACACTTAGATCATGCTTGCCGAAACTCTTGTTAAAGGATAGGAAGTTGTCGGTAATAAGATAGATCTCTTTTTGTGAATATTCATCCATTGAGGCACCGGCGGCACCGTTTCTGCTGGATAGGGTACCTTGCCACCTTGTCCTTTTGGTGTCTTGGTACGAACCGGAAAGGGTAGATCGGAAACTTAAACCGTCAATGATGTTGTAATTACCGTAAACGCTACCGAACATTTTGAATTTTTTGTCGTAACGTTCGCGCTCCAATACTTTGGCCGCTGGGTTGGCGTTCGATGTGTTACTGATGCTTACCCCGCCAGAATCTGCAGGGGCACCTGCATCTAGGTCGTAACCATCAAAATGATATTGTTGCGCGTAATCACCGACCTTAATATCGGCCCATGCCCCATTATCTTGAACCCTGTTTACGAATTGAATCGTATTTTCATCATGATAGAGAGGCAGCCAATTGGTCTGTCTTAATATATCGTGGGTACTTCCATCAAACCTTCTTCTGTTGGTGTAAGAAGGGGTAAAGTTTACACCAAAGGAAAACTTATCGTTTATTTTGGTATCTACTTTAAGTCTTAATCCGTATTTTTTGAAATCGTCGGTAATTAAGACACCTTCGTCATGTGAGTAGTTAAGGGCGGTGCTATACTTGGTTTTTTCACTTCCACCGCGAGCCGATAGGGAATGACTGGTAATGGTACCACCATCAAAAATGACATCTTGCCAAGAACGGTCAACACCTATGAGTTGTTTGTATTTCGTTCTGTCGGATAATGAGCCGGTGGCGGCCAATTGGGCTTGTGCTGTTTCTTCTATTGAAAAGGTATAGGCTTCACTATGTCTGGCTTCTTTAAAACCGGTATAGGTACTATAGTTGATACGGGTCTTACCTTCAACACCACCTTTTGTGGTTATCATGATAATACCGTTGGCACCTTTTGAACCGTAAATGGCAGATGATGCTGCATCCTTTAAAATCTCGAAAGACTCTACATCGTTCATGTTCAATGAACCTAGGAAGTCTGAACTTACAATTACACCATCGACAACGACCAATGGGGTAGAGTCACCGGCCATAGAGCCTACACCCCTGATATTTATGGTAGGAGCGGCTCCGGCTTCGCCATCGGTGGCTTGGATATTTACCCCCGATACCTGCCCGACCAAGGCGTCATCGACACGGGCTACTGCTATTTGATCGAGGTTTTCGTTGACTACTTTTGAGATCGAACCGGTCAAATGTGATTTCTTTTGGGTTCCCCCATAACCAATAACCACTACCTCGTCTAATTGTTTGGCGTCTTCGGCCATGGTTATATTTAACTCGGTCTGACCCGTTATGGGTATGGTTTGTGTAACGTAGCCGATGTATGAAAATTGAAGAATATCGCCTTCTGAAACGTTTATTTGAAATAATCCGTCAAAATCTGTTGAGGTGCCTTTGGTTGTATTGGCGATTATGACGTTAACTCCCGGTATTGGAACATTGTCCGCATCGGAAACCGTGCCTGACAGTGTGTAACCGTCTTGGGCAAATAGCGATATATTGAGACACAATAATGCTATTAGTGTGAGTTGAGTTTTTAAATTCATTTGTAATAATGTTAAGTTAGTAATGTTTATCGGTTAAGGTCCGATACCTAAATGAGATTGTGTGGAATCGCATTTGTTCTTCAACTTACTAGTGCACGTTACTCATTAATGTCCCTGAATTTTGTACTTTTGTAATGAGCGTGTATAGTAAAGTGTACATGTTCTTAGTATTACTTCCCTTCAGAATGAAGTAAATTTTTTTAAAAGGATGGGCGTGCACCCATCCTTTTTTTATTGAAAATAGGCTATGGTATCATTAGTGTTTTTCTTTTATTAGTATTAGCATTTTCTTCAAGTTTTAATTGGTTTTCCATATTGGTTAACCAATTTGGTTTACCAAATATAACTTAATAGTTTGTTAAAAAAAAATTAATGTCAAAATTTGTGATGTTAATTTTAGGTATCTAATACTTAAAAGGGGTCTAAGATGCCAAATCGGCAATTTGTGGTGGTTCTAGCCTATGAAAAGGCGAGTCCGCCATTGATGTCAATATTGGCCCCGGTAATAAAAGTGGTTTCGTCGGAAGCTAGACAAGCTACGGTATTGGCTATCTCTTCAGCCGTACCTTCCCTGCGTAATGGGGTGGCTCCCGCTACCTTTTTACGTACATCGCCCGTGGTAAAAGTGTCGTGAAAGGTGGTGGCGATCATTCCTGGGCAAAGGGCGTTGACGCGAATATTCTTGGGGCCTACTTCTTTGGCCAAACCTCGTGTAAAGGTCATAACGGCCCCTTTTGAAGTGGCATAGGCCAAAGAACCGCCGCCGCCGCCGTCACGGCCTGCTTGTGATGCAATGTTTATAATCGAAGCACCCGACTTCATATGGGGCAATATGGCTTGTGAGACCAGAAAGGTAGAGTTGAGGTTCAAGGCAATGACCTTGTTAAAGAAGGCCTCGTCCATTTCGGCAATACTCTTACGGGCTACCAGTCCGCCGGCATTGTTTACCAAGATGTCAATGGTACCGCCAAATGCCTTTATCGCTTCCGATACCAAATGGTCGACATCGGCTTTTTGGGTCATATCCCCTTTAACGATTATAGCTTCGCCCGAGAATGACCTTATCTCATCAAGGGTCTTCTTTGCATTGGCTTCGTTGTTGTAATAGTTGACTACTACCTTGGCGCCTTCTTTTGCCAATTTAAGTGAAATGGCCTTGCCAATATCCCTTGTTCCGCCTGTGACAACGGCAATTTTTCCTTTTAAATTCATAGTTATTATTTAGTCATAAAATCTTCCCTGATCGGGCTGAAAACATCTATTAATACGCCTGCTTCTTGACAAACGGTTCCGTGCATTACGTGGGGAGGAATGTAAAATGAATCGCCTCCTTTTAGCATTTTGGTCTCTTCACCTATTGTCATCTTGAATTTTCCGCTTACCACGTAAGTTACTTGTGAGTGGTAGTGCTCGTGCATGGGGCCTATACCGCCCTTTTCAAATTTTACGTTTACGAGCATGATCTTATCATCGTAGCCCATAATTTGACGTTGCACGCCTTCGCCTACGGTTTCCCAAGGGATTTCGTCCCCGATTAAAAACTCCTTACTTGATCCAAAACTTTCCATAGTTTAATTTTAATTGATTTTAATAAATTGAAAGGGCCCCGTCCAACGGTATTCCTTGCCCTTGATTTCTATAATATGCTCTTTATTGACATTTTTGTTTTCATTGGCCAGTATGAATAGCGTTTGTTCGGTGCTGGACTTGGCATCGATCAGTACTGCCGTGTACTCCTCCGTATCTAACATAAGCTTGATTTTAGAGATTGAACTGTTCGCATTTACCGAAAACTCTGAAACAGGACTATAATGGCCGTGTGATTCTAGTATCGATACGAAGGTGGTGTTCTTTGTGTTCTTTCTTCTGATGATCAAACCGGCATCCCTTCTCAGGTTGAATTCCGGATCATTGGCCCCGATGCGCACAAAGTGTAGCTCGTCATCGTTGTTCGTTGCCGTGGTCAGGGTATAGAAATGTCCCTTTTCCAACCAGCTGAGCTGGGAGTTGTCTCCTTTGGGCTGGCCAAGTCCCTCTGACCAAAGGTGCTGATAGCCGTTATCGGAACCTAGGGGTTCTAAGTTTTTTGGGGTGGTGTAATCGAAATTGCTTTGCATCACCTGACCCTTAAAGTAGAAGGGAAGGTCGTATTGGTTTGCGGCATTCGAACTGACCCTTAGAAT
Organism: Zobellia uliginosa; assembly: GCF_900156625.1. Taxonomy (GTDB): domain Bacteria; phylum Bacteroidota; class Bacteroidia; order Flavobacteriales; family Flavobacteriaceae; genus Zobellia; species Zobellia uliginosa. The sequence continues at coordinate 472,155 of NZ_FTOB01000004.1, forward strand.
ATCGAGTACAAAGGGTTTTTCAAAACCATCGGTTTTTATCAGGGCCATGGTCCGGTGCATTTCCGTACCCGGATAGGCGTTTTGTTCCTTGGCGCTCACCACCTGTACTTCTGGATTGGAAGCATCAAAAAAGTAGAGCTCCGAATGGTGTTGGCTTCCCACTTCGTACTTTCCTTCAAAATGCGAGGTTTCGTTTTGTACAAGGGTGTTGTGGGCTATGGTTTGTTTGGCCCAGGTCGTGTTTTCCTTGAGGTAATTGCCCCCACCTTTTTGCTCGATGTTGACAAAACGGGCAAGACCGTAATCTTGTAATACTTCCGTTCCCTTTTCGTAAAGTGAGAACGATAGTTTGTCGTAGTGCCCGTGGCTTAGCCCTTGCGCCGCATATTTGTAGACCAAGGTCATGGCTTCGTTGCCGTACCTGAGTATGGCCACGCCCCCTTGTTCGCCCTTGGCCCCATCGCTAAGCTTGATCGATTTTTTATCGAAGGCCTCACTTTTTCCTTCCCTGATACCCAAGGCTACGGCCAGCCCCGAATCGTCCAATAAAACTTGGCCCTGTTCTTCGGCTATGCTGAGCAATTGCGGATTGTGGTTTCCGTAGTGATAGGCGATATCAACGGCGGTGACCAGTTCCCTAGAGTGATATGACATTCCTTTTTGGGCGTCGTTCAAGGGAAAGAATTCGCCATCGGCATCGGAGAGGCTCAAAAGCGTATTTACCGATTTCAGCAATACGCCATTCTTATGTTCGAATATTTTCTGTTGGGGTCTTACATTATGCAGGGCCTCGGCAAAGATCAAAAAGGGGTACATGGCATACCTTTGGTAGTAAGGGCCTTCGGTATAGTATCCGTCAGGGGAAAAAGGCTCGTCTATATTGGCTAGAAAACCGGCTTTTTGGCCTTCCACCTTAATGAACCCACCGTCGTTGTCCTTGGCCCCAATGGGCAAGCCATCATTTTCAATACCGTAGAGCGCCCTTTGGATCAACTCCTCATCGTTCATTACCAAACCGATCATTCCTACGGCGGCATTGCCCCAAGTACTGTGGTTGTGTACGCGGTTGTAGAATTGCGGATTGTCTATGGATATATAATCGGCAAAAGGCCTGAAAAGGTTTTTTTCAAGTTGCTTGCGTTCTTTTTTCGAAAGGTAGTCATATACGCAGTCATAGGCCTGGCTCACGTATACCAGCCAGTTGGAATCGTTTAGGCACTGCCAGAACAACTTACCCCTGGCATAGGAACGCGTTTGTGGGTGTACCGGAAGGTCTTTGTACATTCCTTCGTATTGAAACAACATGTCCTTTATGTAGAGGGCATATTTTTCGTCGTTTAGAATTTGATACAATACCCCTGCTTTTTGAAGGATCAAAAAATTGCGCTTATGGCGTTCATGGGTATAGCCTCCGGAATAATCTTTGGGTAGGGGCGTATCTATGCCCAATGCGATTTCGGCATCCACTTCGGCCTTTACCTTTTCCAAGGTGGCGTCAAAAATGGGGATGTTACCTAATTCGGCCCTTATTTTTTCTACTCCTGACTTGGTCAATATCAGGCTGGGGTGTTCTTGCGAACGTCCACTGAAGGAAACCAACAGGGCGAAGGCGAAGAATTGCAGTACGGGTATGTATTTGATCATTTTCATATCTGATGAGGTGTTGGGCCTAAATGAAACCCTTGAGTGAAAAAAAATGGCCATCGGTCGCTTTTGACGTTTCAGAAATACCCTGGGCATAGTTGCTGATGTTAATTATGGGCTTACCGACGACCAAGTGCATGCTAATGGTCCTACTATCGTTATATGTTTTCTTTTTACTATCTTTTTCCTGCACATTGCCAAATATAGAGGCTGGGGCATTTTTAAGGAACAACCCATTCGTCGAACCTGTATAGTCGGTTTGTCTTGCACCGATATCACCAATGGAAGCCACAAAAGAAATACTAGGGACGAATGGCGACTTCATATGGATTGTAAAATTGGTTAACCAAATTGGTTGACCAAAAATAAGTATATTTGTGGAACTAACAAATTTTTAACAGTTAGTGGGGGTATTTAATCATTTAAGCAGGTGTTATGGGGAAAGGATATAATCATATATCAAGAAGGCATTTTTCAAAACGGACGGCCGCCGCATTGTGCAGTGTGCCCTTTATGCCATTACATGAATGGAACGCTTTATCTTCCCATACATCGGAAGAGGATATTAAGGTACATCTTTTTTCTAAGCACTTACAGTTTTTGGGCTACGAAGAAATGTCGGAGCTTGCCGCAGATATCGGTTTTGACGGATTGGATTTGACCGTAAGGCCGAAAGGCCATGTATTGCCGGAAAATGTGCAAGATGACCTGCCCAAGGCCGTTGAGGCCATGAGAAAATACGGACTGCAACCTAGAATGATGACCACTAAGGTGCTCGATGCCCATGCGGAAATAGACCAACAGGTGTTGAAAACGGCCAGTAAGCTAGGGTTGACCCATTATAGGACCGGATGGCTCAGTTATCCTGAAGACCGAAGTATTCAAGAAAGCCAAGAAATCTATAAGTCCCTTTTCAAATCCTTGGAAGCGGCGAACGAAAAGTGGGGCTTGATAGGCTGTTATCAAAACCATGCGGGCAAGCACGTTGGGGCCCCTATTTGGGATTTGCCCCCTATGCTGCCCGGTCCACAAAGCAAACATTTGGGCAGTCAATACGATATACGGCATGCGGTGGTCGAAGGTGGTATGAGCTGGGAACTTGACCTTCGGCTTATAGCACCATATATAAGGTCGATCGTGATAAAGGATTTTAAATGGGGAATGCAAGAAGGCCAATGGAAACCGGTGAATACGCCGCTTGGTGAGGGTATGGTGGACTTTGATCATTATTTTTCATTGCTGAAAAAATACGGGATAAACGTACCCATATCGCTGCACTTGGAATACGATCTAGGGGGAGCCGAACATGGTGCCAAACAAATAAGTGTCGACAAGAAAGTAGTCTATGCCAAGATGAAAAAGGATTTGACTTTTTTAAGGAAGGCATGGAAAACCGCCGAATAATATAAATTAAACTAACCGGAGTATGAGCAAAAAAGAAGAGAGTACCATAGAGAAGTTGAGAAAGGTCAGTACGGCCACTATTGCCACCTGTTTGTTTAAAAGGGGGTTGAAAAACCAATTTATACAGAAGGTTAGGCCGTTAAGGTCCGGTCGGCCTACAATGGTCGGGAGGGCCTATACGCTCCGGTACATACCGGCACGCGAAGATCTCAACCCTATAGAGGCTTTTCAAGACCGGAGACACCTACAGCGTGTTGCGGTAGAGGAATGTCCCGAAAAATATGTTCTGGTCATAGATAGTAGAAAAGATGCCCGTGCGGCTTCGGCGGGTTCTATCTTGGCAACACGTTTAATGGTGCGCGGGGTAGAGGGTATGGTAACCGATGGCGGCTTTCGTGATTCCACCGAGATTGCCGATCTTGATTTTGCGGCTTATCACCAACGGCCATCGGCGCCTACGAATTTGACCTTGCACCACGCCATTGGCGTTAATGAACCTATTGCATGTGGCGATGTGGCGGTATTTCCCGAGGATTTTATTGTCGGCGATGATGATGGGGTCATGGTAATACCGGCCCACCTGGCCGAAAGCGTGGCGGAGGAGTGCACAAAAATGACCCTTTTTGAAGACTATGTGATGAAGGAAGTCCAAAAAGGGAAGTCGATTATGGGGCTTTATCCGCTTACCGATAAGGAGTACAAGGCCCGTTTTGATGCATGGATGTTTTTAAAAGGCAAGGAAAAGTCATAGTCCGGAATTACTGCGAATGGCTTCCCTGCCCCGACTTGTGGTGGAAGGGGTTGTTGATTGCCACATCAAAGGCGAGATAATGGGCGTCTTTGGAAAAATCCCTTCCCAAGAGGTTGTTCATGTAGCCCATATTAAGGGTGATATCTTGTCGGGGCAGGGTAAGGGAGTAGTAGAGGGAAAAGCGACTTTCCTTATAGGTGAATTTGCTCCAGTTTTCCGTTTTTCCCATGGCGAATAGCGATTCTGCGGCGGTGCTGATCTGCTGCGTTTTTGAGCCGTTGAGATAAAAGGAAAGTTTGGCCTTGAAACGGGAGCGGAATTGTAAAGATTCGGTCGCTAAAGTGAAATCGGGATCGTAAAAGCGTCGGACCTCAGGGCGGTAAGTGAACGCATAGTTGATTTTTTTAAAGGAATTGAGATAGGAGATACTGCCGTAAGCCCGCAGTTCTTGACGTGCTTTTGGGGTGTCGTAGTCGTAAGGAGGCCTTGGTGTATACCTGTTTTGCCATCGGTAACTCAATGCGAGGGCATACTTCCAATGGGGTTTGAAGCGGTGTGTGACTTCTTGGTTTATCACGTAAATCGATGGTTTTTCTACCGGATTGTAGTTGTTCGGGTCACTTACACTACCAAATCCTAAATAGGTGGACGACACTGTAGTCCCTTTTTGGTCAAGGTCTTGCTTTGCCCCTAGGGCCAACCACGCGGCCGTATGGACCTCGCCCAATCCCGGAGGGGAAAATTGGGCAAGGCCTTTGGAATGGGACATAAGTACGAAAAGAAGAAGGGGGATGACTTTACAAATGCTTCTTTCCATTTTAGTCTTCAATTTGGCTCAATATATTTCCATTGGCATCGAAGACCACTTCCCAGTCTTGTTTGAGCAAGGAGTTCAATTCCATCTTATAGAAGATTTTTCCCTCGTCGGTTATGCGTTCCACATCGTCGGTGGAGTAGCCCTCAAAATCGGTTTCGATTGTTTTGTGTACGGCTTGGGGCAATTCCTTTGAAGCTATTTCTTCCTTTTGTTTTACCATCTTTCCTTCGGCATCGTACCATACGTCGTGATCCCTGTTCCATCCAATTTCAAATTCCACATTGTATAGGGTGCCGTCCATTTCCCACTCCACATCCGTGGCTTTTGGAAATTGGCTGTTGAACCGATTTAAGATTACGGAAGGAACCTGGCTTTTAGGAAGGTCTTGGGCTTGTGAAAAACTGAGGGTTCCCAATGCCGCTAAGAATAAAATTTGCTTTTGCATGTGTATACTGTTTTAAATTATACCGTAAAAAAAGCATGTGAATTTGGAAACAATTGGGAATGCCGGAAGTTGGGGGACTTACATGGTGGAGAAGCGTATACTGAAGGAATGCACGCCTTTGTCGAAGGCGTATCTTACGGGGAAGCCATATAGGTCGGCAATGGCTTTTACAATGGCCAGCCCCAGGCCGCTTCCGCTTGTTGTTGCGTCGGTTTTATGAAATCGGCTGAATACCTTGCCCTGGTCTAAGGTTTGGTCTTTTCCCGTATTGCGGACGGTAAGCGTATCCTTCGAAATATGCACTTCTACCGTACCGTTCCCGTAATTGTGGAGGATGGCATTTTTAAGTAGGTTCGACACAATGATCTGGGCAAGGGTAGGGTCTAGGTGTACCTCTAGTTCATCGGTTTCGGAAACCGTTGTTTTCAATTTTTTGTAGCTACTGATTTCCTCAAGGTCGCCCAAGGTTTGGTTGACGATGGGGTTTAAGTGGATGGGCTGATTGTCAAAAAACTGTTTGTTGTCTATTTTGGAAAGTAGGAGCAGGGATTTGTTCAGTCGGACCGAGCGTTCGACAATCTGAAAGATTTCGGCGATCTTTAGCGCATGTGCTTCTTTCAGGTCTTCTTTTTCCAAGAGCAGTTCGAGCTTGTTGATGACCATGGCCAAGGGGGTTTGTAGCTCGTGGGAGGCATTTCCGATAAATTCCTTTTGCTGTTCGAATGCCGATATGCTATGTTGCAACAAGGTGTTTACGGCATATTCCAAATCTTTGAACTCCTTGGTTTTTGTGGCAGTCGCCGGAAGTTTTTCGGTGCTTCCGAGCCGGTACGTTTTTAGTTGGCGCAAGAAGTCGTAAAAGGGTTTCCAAAGCTTTTTCAATACCACATTGTTAATGAGCGTGATGCTGGCGATTAAGATGATGTAGAGCCAGACCACATCCCAGAACAGTTCGTCGATCAGATCGTCTTCCTCCACCATGGAGTTGGCCACTTTTAGCTCGTAGTACTGTCCCTTTACTTCAAAGGAGGTGATGAGCATGCGTACCGGTTCGGGTTCGGGTGCTTTGTCGTCGGCATCTTGCATGTAGATGATCGTATCGACGTATTGGTCCTTTGCCGAAAGCGCCCTTGCCTTATCGATTTTTTGTAGGGTAAAGAAACTCTCGTCAAAACCGCGTTTGGTTAAAATGGTGGAGTCGGTCTGTGCCTTTTCTATGATGATGCGCTTGTAGTTTTCCAGGCCTTCATCGATGCTGCTTTTGATCTCGTTGAGCATGCTTATATAAAAGACCACGCTCCATACCGTAACGATGGCCAAAATGGAAATGGACAGGTATTTTAGCGATTGGTTGAGCAGCTTCATTTTTCAACAAGTTTATAGCCTACCCCGTAAACGGAGGCTATTTCTATATCGGCTTCTGAGCGCTGCAGTTTTTTCCGTAGGTTTTTGATCTGTGAGTATACAAAGTCCAAACTGTCGACTTGATCGGTATTGTCGCCCCAAACATGTTCGGCCAGTGCGGTTTTGGTGACCAGTCGTTTTTTGTTGAGAAGGAAGTAATTAAGGGTATCGAACTCTTTGCGGTTAAGGGGCGTGTCCTTTCCGTTTACGGAAAATTTACGTTCGCTCAGGTCCAAAACCGTATTGCCGAATTCAATGCTGTTTTTTCCATTGAGGTTTTTCCTTCGGAGGACGGCCTTGACACGCGCATTGAGCTCGGCAAGGTGAAAGGGCTTGGTAAGGTAGTCGTCGGCCCCAAGTTCAAGGCCCTTGAGTTTGTCATCTAGGGAATCTTTGGCCGAAATGATAATGATGTTCCCGCTCTTGCCCTCTTTTTTCAGTTCTTTTAGAATGTCGAATCCACTGCCGTTGGGCAGCATAATATCGAGTAAGATACAGTCGTAATCGTAGACGAAGACCTTTTCCGTAGCGGTATGGTAGTCCGCCGCGGTCTCCACTAAAAAATTTTCTTTTTCCAGTGATTCCGTTATGCTGTTCTGCAGCTGAGGTTCGTCTTCTATTACTAAAATCTTCACCTTGCAAAATTGCTACAAGATTTTGGAAAGAATTGGGAATTTCCGATTTTTTTTGGCCTTCCTTCCCAGGTCGTAGTGTTTTGCAGATCGAGGTCCTTGCCTAATTTTCCGTTGGGTCGTTTTCGTATACTAATTTTCCTCCGAGATAGGTGGCCATCACTTTGACTTCCCTGATTTTCTTTGGATCTATTTTTTGTATGTCCTCGCTTAAGATGACGAAATCCGCTAGTTTTCCGGGTTCAAGAGTGCCTTTTACCGTTTCGTCAAAAGAGGCGTAGGCCCCATTTTGGGTATAGGCCCGCAAGGCTTCTTCCAAACTTATCTTTTGTTCTGGCACCCAGCCATTCGGGTTTTTACCATCTAAGGTATTTCGGGTAACGGCGGCATATATGCCCGTAAGGGGATTGCCAGGGGCCACGGGCCAATCACTGCCAAAGGCCAATATCGTATTGGCTTCCAAGAGCGATTGAAAAGCGTAAGTTGTCTTGATCCGTTCGGGCCCGATCAAGGCTTCGGCCCATCTTCCATCATCAATGGCGTGATAGGGCTGCACGCTGGCAATGATGCCTAGTTCGCCAAATCGGTGCAGGTCTTGTTCTGAGATGTGTTGGGCATGTTCAATACGCGGTCGGCGTTCCTTTTCCCCGTTTTCCCTGACGATGCGCTCATAGATTTCCAATAAGGTGTGAATGGCATTATCGCCTATGGCGTGGACCTGAATATGAAGGCCGGCCTTGTCTGCCTCCGAAATCCATTGGTATAGATTCGCTTCACTATTAATAAATAATCCACTGTCGGCGGGTTTGTCGGTATACGGTTCCATAAAGGAAGCGGTATGAGATCCCAGGGATCCATCGATAAAGCCCTTGACTATTCCCGTTTTTAACCACAGTTCGTCTGTGCTTATTTTTCTTTGTGCCTCTTTCCATCGATTTAGGGGTTTTGCGGAATAAATACGCAGGGAGAGTTCCTTGGCATCTAGTAATTCTTGGGCTACTTCGGCGGTGCCCAAACTATCCACATCGTGCACGGAGGTCACTCCGTGCGACAAAAAGTAGTGCGAAGCTTTTTTAAGGGCCTTTTTCTTTTGTGTTTTGGTCAGTGGGGGAATCTTGTCGAGCAAAAGTCCCATGGCATTGCTCTTTAATATTCCTGTCGGTATGCCGTTATCATCCCTTACGATTTCGCCATTAGGGACATCCGGGGTGTCTTTGTCTATACCGGCAAAATCGAGGGCGGCGGAATTCGCAAAGACCATATGTCCGTCAAGACGGTAGACGGCTACGGGATTGTTCTTCGTATAGGGGTCGATCCATTCTTTTTTGGGTAGTTCACCACCCCAAAGGGTGTGGTCCCAATTGCCTTCCATGATCCAGGTTCCGGGGTCTAGGGTATTGGCAAAATCGGCGATGCGCCGCGTAAATTCTTCCGGTGTTTGCGCATCGCGGAGCTCTACGTTGAGTAAGCTGTTGCCGCCCATGAGTAGATGTACGTGCGAATCGATAAAACCAGGTGTAATAAAACGGTTGTTTACATTTATTATTTCCGTGGTATGGCCCTTGTATTTTTCGAGTTCGCCGTTGGATCCGATGGCCAAAATGGTATCGGCCAATACGGCTATGGCCTGCGCACTGGGCTGGGACTCGCTGCCCGTCCAAATGTTGGCATTGGTGAGTATCAGGTCTGCTTTAGGGCCGGCTTCCTGGCAAGAGACCAAGGAAAGCAGGGCCAAGAAAAAAAGGTAAGGAGGCAGTACTTTTAAGGACAGGCGGTTCTTCATTCGATTCTTTTTTTACTTTACATCTTATTCCTATTCCCGGGCCGCCTTAAACTCGCTGCCCTCGTACCATTTTGGAAAATAGGTCTCGTTCGCCAATTTTCTTCCCACCTCAAAAAACAACTGCAGGTCGAAGCTTACCCCGCTCAATTCGGTGGTTTCGGGATCGTATTCATCCGAAGGTTGATGGTACTTATGGGTGTTGTAGTCGTCTAAGGTGGCTTTTATCGATTCCCTACTTTGGTCGAAAGCTTCGTAACTGCCACTGGCGTAGAGGGCGGGAATACCGATTTTTGCAAAATTAAAATGGTCCGATCTAAAAAAGTACCCCTTTTCGGCATGGGGATCGGGAATGATATAACGCCCTTGTTTTCGTGCGGCCTCCTCGGCATATTGGTCCATTTCCGACTGGCCGTAACCCGTTATGGTCAGGTCTTTCATTTTTCCGGGACTGCCCAAGGCATCCATATTGATATTGGCTACGGTTTTTTTAGGGTCGAAAACCGGATTCTCGGCATAGTAGGCGGAGCCTAGCAAACCTTGCTCTTCCGCGGTAACCGCTATAAAGGCGACGGAACGTTTTGTGGGACCGTTTTTCTTGAAGGCCTCGGCAATGGCAAGAAGGCCCGCGGTACCCGAAGCATTGTCTATGGCACCGTTGTAAATGGAATCGCCATCAATGGGCTTACCTACGCCAAGGTGGTCCCAGTGGGCCGAGTAGATGATGACCTCGTCCTTTTTTTCCGTACCCGGAATAAGGGCGATTACGTTTTTTGAAACGTCTTTTTTGATCTTGTTTTGAATGGAAACCGAAACGTCTAGGCCCAAGGGGATGGGTTCAAAGCCTTTGCTTCGGGCCAATACCTTATAGTCTTCCCCTTTCATGATGGAGGCATCGAAGATCTTTTGGGCGCTTTCTTGGTTTACCCAAGATTCGACCTTTAAGAGGGGCAGGTCGCTTTCAATGATCAATTTGGCACCGCTCCAACCCGATTCGACCACGTTCCAGCCATAGGAAGCCGGTTCGGTATCGTGAATGATAATAAGTCCGTCGGCCCCTTGTCTTGCGGCCTCCTCATATTTGTAGGTCCAACGCCCGTAATAGGTCATGGCGTTTCCCTTGAACAAGGTAGAGTCGCCCGATTGAAATCCCGGGTCGTTGACCAAGACCACGGCGGTCTTTCCTTTCCAGTCGATACCTTCGTAGTCGTTCCATCCGTATTCGGGGGCCACGATGCCGTAGCCGGCAAAGACCAGCTCGGAGCGGTCAAGGCCGATTTCGGTCTCCACTTGGCTGGTAGTGGCTACAAAATCGCTCAGGACCTTGAGGTCAAAGCTTCCGTCTTTTCCCGATATCACCATTTTTTCCGAAGGGCTACCATCGATTTCTACCAAGGGCACCTCTTGAAAGTAGCTATCGCCGTTACCCGGTGAAAGTCCGAGTTTTTCAAATTCATCCTTTAAGTAATTCACGGTCTTTACCTCGCCTTCCGTAAAGGGCTTCCTCCCTAAAAAGGCATCCGAAGCCAAGCGCTCTATATGTTTGGCCAAGGTGGCTTGGTCTATCTCCACCGGTTTTTCGGCGTTTTTATTTTCCGTATTACAGCTTATACATAAGGCGAGTACTAAAAATTTCAAGAGATTCTTGGTCATAGATATCATGTTTTGTTGAACAGATGGTCGATAGGGTCATAGGTTGCGCTAAGATCTACTAAAACACCTATAGAACTAAGGTCGAAGATCTAGAGGGATTTTCCAACTTTAAGGGGGCAAACAAAATTAAGGTACGGGCTTGTGCCTCTATCGTTTAGGCGCTATAAAATAGGGAGAGAGGAAGGCCTTGGGCACAGTCTTTCATTCTAGGGCGCTGTGGGTGAAAAGCCTATTTTATAGCTCTTGGGCCAAGGAGCAAACAAAAGCTTGAACGGTGTTTTTTTGAAACCCGAAATAGGAAGGATAGAAGATATGGTTTGTGGTATGGATGAATCATATGTGATTTAAAATAAATCAAATGTAAGGTAATGGATGCTTATCTTTTTCGATATTTATAGTATAAAACTTACACCTATGAAATTATTTTATTTTACAGCAAAGCTATCGCTTACTTTTTGTCTCTGTCTTATGTTTACCTCGCTTTACAGCCAGGGAGAAGTAACAATTGATCACAAAACCAAGCGTGTGGTCAATGGGGAATCTTTTTTTAAACGGAAGAAATATTTTAATATCCACCAATTGACCGATCCCGATGATCCCGATTTTAAAAAGTTTAAAACCACTTATGGAATGGCCGATAGTTACCGAGGGGGACGCTTGTTAGACAGTCCCATGAAAAAAGGAAGGAACGGAAACTTCCCGGCGGTCAACAAACGCTTTACGGGAGTACGTTCCGTAGAGGACCGTTTTGCCTCAGGTTTTCCGAACGATTTCTTTTATGACGGAGAAGCCGATTATTCAAAGGTAGACATGACGGATTATATCGACCGGTTAACAAACTATATAAGGGATTACTATCGATATGAAGAAGAACAAGTACCAAAGTATATAGAACCTTTGAACGAACCCATGGTCCATGCCGTAGATTTTTATCCTGAGGGAAGGGCGACCCCCAAAAAGTATTTGTCGGAAAAGATCAATATTATAAATACACGGGTTTCGGAATTTCACCGTGAACTTGGGAAAAAGATCCATGCGACCCCGGAACTGGCAAATATGAAGGTTGCCGGCTATGCTTCGGCCTTTCCGATGTTCGAATCGAATGATTTTAGGCTGTGGACCAATCGATACAAGCGATTTATTGATATAGCGGGTAAGGATGTAGATGTCTTTAGCCTGCACCTGTATGATGGTGTAGGGGTAAACAATAGTGGGGGGCGTAGATCGGGCTCCAATGTAGAGGCGATATTGGATATGGTGGAAACCTATAGCAAACTAAAACTCAATACGGTCAAACCCATTGCCGTTACTGAATACGGCCGTTTGGTAGCGGATCGCCCCGGTTGGCCCGGAGACGGGGTGTCTAACTATGACCCGGTGGAAAACTCCCAGGCCTTGCGTTCGCAAATGCACATGGCCATGTCGTTTATAGAGCGGGGCGGCGATATCGTATATAGCATTCCCTTTACCATGGCAAAAACTCCCCCTACGGCCAAATATTCAAAATCGGGACTCTGGAACCGGGTTTCAAGAAATCCTGATGTGTGGGAATATACGCCACGGGTAAAATTCTTTGAGATATGGAAAAATGTCAGGGGCAAAAGAGTGCAGATCAACTCCAGCAATATTGATGTTCAGGCACAAGCCTTTGTAAACAAAAAAAAGTTATATGTAGTGCTGAACAACCTGAACGATGAAACGCAAACGGTAGATTTAAATCTCTTGAACAAAAGCGGATTGCAAGGGGTGGCGATAAAACGGCTCAAGGTATTTCTCGATAGGCCGGCCGAAATAACGCAACATTCCCAAGATACAGCTCCGAAAAAGGTGAGTCTTGAATATGGGGAATCGGTGGTGTTGACCTATACTTTTGATACCGAAATAGCTTTGAACAATACGATCACGAGCAAAAAATATTATGCGGATTCGTATTTGAAAGCCATTGAAGCCAATAAAAAATTGGTCTTTAATTTTAAGAACGTGACCGCAAAAACGGGTGTGGCCACCATTAGGGTCAGTATCGGTAGGGCCCATGCCAAAAACCGTAGGCCCAAAATATATGTAAACCATCGGCAAGTGGACTATAGCGGTGATGTTGTTCGTGGATATGATCAAGGGACGCGAAGCAGTTTTTTTGGCACCCTTGAGATTCCCGTAGCCATGGACCGATTAAAAAGCGATGGTAAGAACGTAAGGGTTGAGGTTGAATTTCCGGATCAAGGCGGGCATGTGAGTTCCGTGGTCTTGCAGGTAGAGAACTATACCGATGCCCGAAATACTGCGGCCATGGGAATGGGTGAAGCCGATGGTCTTTTGTCGGATGAAAACGATAAGGTACGGGTGTATCCGAACCCCGTTAACGAAAATAGCCTGATTCGTGTAGAGGTGAAAACCGAAACGAAGGACCCCAGTGTACAAATCTCAATGCGGGATATGTCGGGGAAATTGGTCTATAGGGAAAGCTTCGATAAAGGGCCGATCCAGATACCCACCGCTAAGTTTAGGGAAGGGATTTATTTTATGAACATCGCCTCGGAGGGCACTACGGTTTCAAAAAAGATAATTATAGAGTAGATGATTATTGCGTAAAGGATAAGCACAGCCCTTCTTTTTAGGAGGGCTGTGCTGTATTCTTATCCGATATGTTTCCCCAACCCCAACCCCAACCCCAACCCCAACCCCAACCCCAACCCCATCCCAAAAGCATTGAAAATTCAAAATCGGTAAGGGGCAAAATGCGTCATTGACACGTGTATCGCTACCGCCCATACATTTTAAAGGAATATGTAACTCTCTGGTTACTAGATTTATTGTAGTCGTATCGCCATAAGGTAAGAGCTTGTGGCGACGCTAAAAAAAATGCTTTATACACCTTAAAACAGAAAAAGATGATACGAGTTACAGCCGATTTATTTTCAGGTCGCCCCAATCCGAGTTGGATCATGGCCGATGCCAATGGGGAAGAAATCCTTAAGCAGATAGCAAAAGAGAAACAGATCATTTCCAAACCCAATGCCGGTTACGACGGTTTGGGGTTCAGGGGCATAGAGATCGAGGTCATTAGCGATGAAAAACTGCGGGGCATACCCAATTCCTTTAAAATTGCCGATGGTACGGCCGAAGACCAAAAAACCAGTATTGGAATCGCCAGTAGGATCGTGGAGCAAATGACCCGCTACAGCAAGTTGAGCCTCGATTCGCACAGGCTGACGCCCATAGACAAACACATTCAGAAGATCATCTTGGCGAGTATCGAACAGTATCAACTGGACCTTGAACGAATTGGAAAGGTGATAAAAAAGCGCTATCCCAAACTTCCTAAAAACTCCAAAAGGGTTACCGTAGACGATGCCTCTTGCTGTGATTGTAAATACGAGGAAAGCAAGTTCAACCCGAATTTTTGGAATGCCGACAGCCATGTGCGACGCAATAACAATTGCTATAACTACGGGAGGAACTGGAAGACCAACACCTTTGCCCAGCCCGGCCGGTTCTCGGGCCAAACCGCGGGAGCGATGAGTTGTAGCGAGGTCAAGGCGGCTTCCCTTCGCGATGGCTTGAAGTTGCGATGTGATTGCCTTCCGCAAAGCGAATATCCGAGGAGGTTGATGGCATTGGTCATTGCCCCGGGCGTCGATTACCACTGGTACAGAAAACAAGACGGTGGGTTTTGGGGGCATAAGCCTGGCGGAACCCCTGCCAAGAACACCGATAATAGCGGTAATCTCATTACCGATCCCGAGACTTGCGACCGAGGTTCGGGCTCCACTTTGAACTATACCGATTTTTGTGATTATTTTTATGCGGGCAAAAGTGTGTCCATTATCTAAATAAGACGGCCATGGAGGTATACAAACTGGAACTGGATATACTTTCAGGCGGACAGAATCCACAATTTGAGATAGGGCCCTATGAATTCATGGGGCTTTTTCATACCATTGAAGCCTTGGAGGAAAGTGCCACGGATGGTTTTTTTGACGGCCTCGGTTTTCGGGGTTTTGTCTTGTCGAAGGGAGAACGATTGCGGTGTACGGTGCAGAAGACCATCATAAAAATAGAGGAGGGGGCCGAAACAAGATATAAACGGGGCGATCCCGGCTTGATCCGTCAGTTGTTCGAACTGGTCCGTAAATACGACCCCGATAAACGATATGGGCAGCTGATCGCCATGGCCGCCAAAGATTATAGGTCCTGACCTCGGTATATAGAAATACACCGAAGGCAAAGACCTTTCTTTTGAGGCGGTCTCGCTTCGGGTTCTAGGGGCAATATAGGGGAAGGTTTCGGGGGAACCGAGAGCTATCCACTTGGCATAACTTAGGCCTTCCGTATGAAAAACACAGTTGGGTATTCCTGTTAAAAACAGCGCCTAAAACTAGGATATCATCCGTATTTACGGGCGAGGTATTTTAAGATAGTATCGATATTTTCCGGTTCGGGCGAAGCGATATCGATGGTCAGGGCGCGTTTGGGTATTTCAAGGGCCTCAAAATCCGATTTGATCATAGAGGCCGGACGGTCGTGGTTTTCCGTTTGTTCCGCACGTTGGATCAGGTGTTCGTACGAACCGTTCATAAAGACCCAATCCAATTCGTGGTCTACTTGGTCCGCGATAAATAAACGGTGTTCTTTCTTCAATACCGAACAAGAGATCACGCAGCCTTTTTTTGCCGATTCGGCAATAATGATTTCTTTAATGGACATCAACCATTTTTCAAGGTCTACGTCTTGGGGCAATTGGCCCTCGGGTAGTGCTTTGGAAAGGGGCAGCTTTTCCGCATCAAAGAACGGAATTTCCAATCGCTGGGCGACCTTTTCGCCTACGGAACGCTTTCCCGAACCGCAAACCCCTACTAAAATGACGATGTAATTGTGCTTTTTCATACGTTGCTTTAATTGGTTAACCAAATTGGTTAACCAAATATATGTATATTTGTTCAACTATCAAATTTTGTGGCCTAAAAGGCAGGTAAAATCGTATGGGCTTCCGAACGGGCGGGTATAGCTTCTTGGGTTTCGGGGCTTTTCTTTGCTTTGGCCCGCCACGGCGATAGTCGGTATACGGATGCAATGGAGGTGCCATTCCATACAAGCGTATGCCAAGGATCTACTAACGATATGACATTAAAATCTATGCTATGGCTAAAAAAGTGATCACTTTCGGAGAAGTAATGATGCGTTTATCGCCCCCGGGATATTCAAAATTTGCCCAGGCGACCTCTTTTGAGCTGGCCTATGGGGGAGGAGAGGCCAATGTAGCCATCTCACTGGCCTATTTGGGCATGAAGGCGGCCCATGTAACCCGCTTTCCCGATAATGCCTTGGGGAAGGCCGCTACCCAATTCCTTCGTAAACACTGGCTGAGTACCGAACACGTTTTTTACGGCGGTGATATGCTGGGCAAGTATTTTTTGGAAAAGGGCGCGGTACACCGCCCCAGTGAGGTGATCTATGAAAGGGAGGGCTCTTCCTTTTCCTTGATAGCACCGGGCATGGTCGATTGGGAAGCGGTGCTCAAGGATGCGGATTGGTTCCATTGGACGGGTATTACGCCCGCTATTTCCGAAGGGGCCGCCATGTGTTGCCTTGAGGGAATAAAAACTGCCAACCGAATGGGCGTCAAGGTATCGGGCGATATCAACTCGCGAAAGAACATGTGGAAGTTTGGCAAGAGCATGCAGGAAGTCATGCCCGAACTGGTTCAAAATTGCGATGTGGTCATTAGCAGTAGCCGCGGGATACGCGAAATATTCGGACTGGGGAAGGCCGGTGATAGATTCCGGACTTTGGCCGAGCAGCTCATGTATACCTTTCCCCGGATCGAAAAAGTCGTAGGGAAGACCCGCAAATCCATTAGTGCCTCGCACCAGCAGATCCACGGCAAGATGTGGGACGGCGAAAAGTACGTAAAGACCGAAAGACTGAACATTACCCACGTGATCGATCGCGTCGGTACGGGCGATGCCTTTGCAGCGGGACTCATCTATGGCCTATTGCATTATGGGGATATAGAGGCCTTGAAGTTTGCTTCGGCCGCCTGTGCGCTCAAACATACCCTTCCCGGGGATGCCAATATGGTGTCTTTGGAAAACGTCTTGAGCCTGATGCAGGGCGATACTTCGGGCGCCATAAGAAGATAGGGAAAGGAAGCCTTTTAAAGCGACTTGCACGCGATGTGGAATGGGTTTTTTAAGAGTTTGGCTTCCCTAGGTCCGTGATTTCCTCATTTTTATAGGCCAGTCGGTAGGCCTTGCCCTTTTCGACCAATTCGATCTCGAAGGGAGAGGAAAAGGCTTTGTCGTTCGTAGGATACCAATCTTTTATGGCCTTGTCGATACATATGAAAAGTCCGTGTTCATCGCCAATGGCACAGAACCTCTCGAATCCGCCATCGAAGATTTCAATACCGGTCAAACGGGCCAGTTGTTCATAATTCTTTTGAATATCGGTAGTGGGCATGCCTATCTCAGAAATCTCAAGAAACTGGTCGAGGCCAAATTTTTGGTCTGATGGATTGTTCAGGTTTTTGCGGGCTATAAGCTCTACTATATTTTGGTCGTTGTCGTAAAAGTAAATGGCCTTGGCGTTCCAGAAATCAAAATCCTGTATTTCACGATCCCCATCCTTTAGAATTTTCACTTTCGATTTGAGCCAATTCAAGGCCTCGACCTCTTTGTTGGCTGGAATGTTGATGGCAAAATGGTAAGGGCTGGTATCGGCATTGAACTCGATATGGAGTATCGATTTGCCACATTGAAAGGAGACCTTGTTCGCGCTTTCCCCGATCCGGGGCAATCCCAAGACCTGGGCGTAAAATTCGCTTTGTTCCTTGATCTTCGAGCTGTATATCTTTAATTCCTTAATCTGCATTTTTCATTCCATCGGATCGTACTGGCCATGGTACAAGTTATGAAAAAAAGCAAATGGGGGCACGGTAGGGAAGTTTTTAAAATCGATGTGCTATTCTTTTTTGGTGAACGGGTCTTTGTGTTTTAGGTAGGTGTTCTTGGGGTGCAGCTCAATGTTGATCTGGTGTAAAAGCTTTGATTTTACGGTGTCTCCACGCTTGGCCAGCAAGAGGCTCAAAGGGCCCATTAGGGTATATTCGAATTTTGAGCTATGGGTTTTTATGTATCTGTAAGGGGGCTTTAGTGGCAACTTCTATTTTCTTTTTTTCTGAACAGATTTCCTATTCTTCTAAAAATGTTCTGTTTTTTCATAATAACTACTTCCCCAAGTATGGCGGGATCTTCTAACATATTCACCTTTAGAAACCCTGTTTGGGAAGTGACTTTTATCTCTTGGGTTTCAAATCCAATATAAGAGAAGACTAGAGTGGGGTTCTTACCCAATTCTTTAGTGCTGATGGGTATTGAAAAATTCCCGTCAAAATCGGTTTCCGCACGGTAGGAAGTGCCTTTTATCCTAATACTTGCACCGGGTAAACCACCACTTTCATCAAATACGTTTCCTTTTATCTGAACGGAATCTGAGGTATTCCCAGGTACAAGCGTTTCTTCCCCTATTGTATTTCGTTGCTCGATTTTACGGCTTTCAGTGGGTTCACTTTGGCTAAATGCAGGAGTCGATAAGGAGAGTAGGGTGGTTATACCCATGAGAAGTCCTGTTTTTGGGAACCGATGGTTCTGAGCAGATGAGATGGACTTGTTTAGCTGTGTGGGCAGGAATTTTCCGCACATTTTATGCTCGCTGTCTAAGAGTAGGGCCAGTTGATAGTGAGACTTACCGGTAAAATCAATGACCTCTTTTTGGCAGTTGAAACAAAACGCACCTTTTTCCGTAGGAGTCATTTCACTCCATTTTGAACTACAAGGTTTCGGTATTTTTATTTCGTATTTCATTCTACTTACAGGAAACAGTTCATTTCTCTAATGTAAGAAAATAGGGATGGATTTATCTAATGCTTTGTTGGACTCTTTTCAAAAACCTTTGTGCTATTGGTTTTTATACCGCGTAGTTTATTTTAAATCAAGTTAATGGTTAAATAATCTTGTGATTTTATCACATCTCATGTTAGATGCTAATTGCAAATGAGTATGGCTTTAAGCGTTGGCTATTTTCCCGTTTCAATGTTCCACTCAACTGTTTTTAGTCTTTTGGCAATTACTTTTATGGTATTCATGATTTCATTTTCTGATGGAAACTCGCCAAAAACTAATTCCCTAAAACGGGTTTCATAAGTGTCTTTGATTTGATTCCAAGTGTTTTCTGTGTCTGAAAATAATATGGTGCTTATTGGATGGTTTGATAACCAATTATTATTGTTTTTAAAGCTTTGCACATCATCATTGGCTACTTTTAATAGCATTACGTCAAATGCTGTAGAATTGAAAAATGAGTTGAGTTCATCATCTTTTAACATCATGTGAATATCATAAGTATGTCGAATCTTATTGCTCAAATCAGTTATGGGGTTTTCTGTTTGAGAGAAGCGAACTAAACTCATTATTTTTTCGCATAGAGTCCTTTTGGTACTTAATATTAAAACATCAAAAGGTTTCATTGCATATTGATTAATGATATCCTCTTGGTTAGCTTTCAACATCATTTCGTAAATGTAGGATGATACTGTGCCTTTAGTATATGGTTCAAAATGTCCTAGCCAAGAAGATTCTACAATGATATTGTCTCTTACTTGTCCAAAATCCCCATCAAAACTCTTTTTATACCTGTGAGCAGTTTTCCGTATCATACCCATTTTGTGAGTTATTCCGTCAATTTCTATTTCTGGAATCACATCGGTAACACATTTTGAAATCATTGTAATTTTCGATTTAAGTTGATTGTTTGATTCTCCTTCCTTTCTTAAAACTACTAAATCAATATCTTCTGAAAATCTGTCGATTAACTGATTACATTTAGACAGTGCCGTGCCTCCTTTGAAAACGGTTTCTTTTCCAATCTCACTGTTGAAAATGGCATACAAAGCAAATGTTACCCAATAATCCTTTTCAATATAGATTTCTGGAATTTCTTTTTGTTGAGCAGTTGCGATTATAGCATCTTGGAATAGTTCTTTATTTTCGTGTAGTTTCATTTCATATTCCAATTAGTTGTGGTTGGTAGTATTTTTTTATCAATTCCGTAGTTATATTCAGAAAGGGGATTAAGACTCTTTTTTAATGTTTTGAGTTCAATTGATAAGTCTATTTGTTCTAGTAAAGAACCCAAAAAAGCTCTAACCCTAGGTGGATAAGATAATGCACAGTTAATGAGTAGTTTTATCTCTTTTGTGTTTAGTTTTTTTAGTTGGTTCGAAATAATTTTGATTCCCGAACCCTTGTCTAAATCAGGTATTTTTTTAAAATCTTTTAAGGCGTCTAAAATTTCTAACAGAATGTAGTTTCTATCTGTTACATCTACATAACTTTTTACTGGATTCCCTTTAATATTTCCAATTGATACTGTTATTCGTTTATCTCTACTTGCAATTTTTATAATTCTTGGAACTTGGGTTGTTAAACCCATTCTGTTGTATAAAGAAATGCCTGTTATGTAAGCGATTCTTTTATTGTTTTGAAACAAATAAGCTTTCAATAATTCTTCTTCATTGGGTTTTAATTCTCCAAAAACGGTTTGTTTAGGTTTATAAAAAACTCCTGTTGAAACTCTTTTGATGATTCCTTTTTTAATTAAACGTTCAATTGCCTTTGCAGCTGCACTATATTCGTTTGATTTAATAGGAAGTTGTTGATACTTAAAAGTAGTACCTTCTTTTATCTTGTTGATTCGCTTTTCTATTTTTTGAGTGATTTTCATTAAAAACAAAAGTACGACATTTTAATTATTTGTCAAGTAAACGAAACATAATACTTGACATTCTATTTTCTTTGTTATTGATTTGTTTCAGTTTTTATTCCTTCCTTGGCAAAGTCAATAAATAGTCTATATGCTTTGATAAATGAGAATTTGTCGTCCGAGTGTTTCTCCGCAATATTCCTTTTTACCATAGTCGAACCAAGTAGTTTTTAATACTGTCAACATTATTTAATTGTTTGTTGGCCTTGACTACATCCGCTTGCCCCAAGAGGACTATTCAAAAACTCTATGCGGAAAGCGTACTAAAAAAGAACCTTCAAAACCCGCCTACGATTTTAGAGCTATCGGTGATTACGGGAATTAACCAGTTTAAGCTGAAGCAGAATTTTAAATGGGTCTTTGGGAAGCCTATTTTTACCTATGTGACCGAGTTGCGAATGGAGGAGGCTAAAAAACTGACCCGGGACGAGGGGTGTACCATTAGCGAAACGGCCTATAGGGTCGGCTATAAGAATCCGCAACATTTTACGGCGGCCTTTAAACGAAAGTACAATTACCTTCCTAGTCGCTTAAAAACTTCAGGGGTATAGGGCAGGTGTCCCGCAGGGCTTGAGGGCAAAACCCTGGTATGGCCTGTAAATTCTTATGGTTAGGGAAGCACAAACTAGGGAGCAATGGCCTCCGTTGCTCCCCTTTTATTCCGCTAAGTGGTTTTCGGTTTTCGGATTTATGCTCAACACGTCTTCTGCAAATTGTTTTTTGTTTTTGGGGGAAATAATGAGCAGGTCGAATTTTCCATAAGCCAGTTCGATCCGGTCTAGGGAAGGCGCAGGGGATGACATCAGGTTATTGGACTTGCGAATGGAGGTGAACCGGTCGATATCGAAGGTTTTGTTGTACAGTAGAGCGCATTTGAGCTTTAAGCAGCCCTTGTCGCTGATCGTGTATTGGGTGGAAAGGTTGAGGTATAGGCAGAAGCCATAGATCAATGCAAAGGTCCCGACAAGGGAGAGGATGGCTTCCACAGGCTCGTTTTGGTAGAGCATATACCCCGTGATGGAAAGCAGCAAGAGGCTTAAAAGGTCCATTAGGGTATATCTGTTGTCAGCCTACGTTATAATATTATTCCAATACCTAAATTTATTGTTGTAGGCTCTTTTTCGTTCTTAAATTCAATAAATTGGTTCGAATCAGCGTCATTGTTCTTTATGGAATTAAAATATTGGTTGATTCTTAGAAGTATAAACCCCTTTTTATCAGTCGAAAAGGATATACTTTTCTTTAACTGAACGAATGCACCAACACCAACTGAATTATAATTATCCTTAAGGTTATTGTCATAACTTATTGTAGCGTTATTATTAAAATTTGGGTCGTTCGGGTTAAATATGTCAAGTTGCGAAAAGTCGGTTATGGTATCTCCTTTTTCTTTGGCAGATAATAGAAAACTTGCAAATCCTCCAATTCCAAGTTGATAAGAATTATCTTGACCAAAATGGAAGTTAAAGTTTATTGGCGTTTGAATTTGGCTAATACTTCGGTTTCCTTTGTTGGTGACCGGTCCAATTTTGTTTTCGATAGAAAACCGATCCAGATAAAATCCAATTCCAAAGTCAAGAGAGGATTTTTCATTGAGCGAATAGTTTACACTTGGTAAAATATATGCTCCAATATGTACTGAGGATTTGATTTCAGGGCTTCCGTCAACATTCGTATTAGCTAATTCACTCGTTTTTGGGATTGAAAATGTTGGGCCAAGAGATAATTGAATTTCAGTTTTCTTGTCTTGTGAATAAATTTGGGTTAAAAACCCAATCATAAAAATCAATAAAATTTTCTGTTTCATAATCGTTAAATCTTTCTAAGACTACCATTTGAATTTGCTTCAAATTGTAATCTAAAAATGTGTAAAGGATGTTTCTATATCGTAGCGGCTTCTGCCTAATGCTTGGGTTCGTATGTTTGTTTCTTGAGTTGAAGGTAGAATATTTATAAGAATCTATTAGTTTAAAAGTAAGAGTGATTTTGTGCCTGTTGCACAAGCATGAATTCCATCAATACCTACTTGTTAGGTTATTTCTAGTAAAATATAACTAACAGATATAATGGGTTTTTATTATTTTTTATAATTCAAAAACCATCAATTTATTGCTGATGAGGGGTTGTGGAAGGGTTACTTGTGTTGGCAATAGTTATTTTTCGCCCTGTTTTGCTTTTCGTTTCTTATCCTTCACTTTTTTTCCGTTAACATACTCGAAAGTCAATTGATTTCCATCATCATCATAACAAAGCTCCTGTCCATTTTTCTTTTTCCCAGAATATTGACAACTATAGGTTAGTTTTTCCTTTTCAAACTGTTCAATTAATACCTTTTTTCCGTTTTCATCAAAGCTTGTTATTTGAGTCCATTTACCTGATTTTGGATAGTAATACTCTTTTTCTTTAGACCAAAGCTTATATCGATTATAGTCCGTCTTGTACATTAACTTTTTTTCAGTTCCCTTGAAGTATTGATATTCAAATAATATTACTCCGTCCTTATAAACTTCCTCTAAATAAACCTCTCCATTCCGCCTTGTTAATTGGGCAACCCCCGTAAAACGATTATCATCGGAATATCTATAAACTAAATCATTCTCAATATAGACTTCTTCCATAGCCAAAGTGTCTTGAGAATTGACATTCACAGAAACTAAAATGAAGATTAAAAAGATGAAGTATTTGATATGATTCATAATTATTGCCAACGGTTTGGCTATGCGCAGTGTCCCGAAGGGCATTGCGTATAGGTGTTGTGTGTGCCCAGTATGGGCATCTTTTACGCTACAGAAATGTAGTTAATTAATCTAGAGGGTGCAAGTCCCTTATGGGCAGGGGTAACGCCTTGAACCATTAGTAAGTCGCAAGGGTGGTAACCGCGAGGTTACATCTGAAGAAAGCGAGTTTTCATTAATTGGGGGACCGATTTCCAAGAAAATTTGTAGCCTATTCTAAAGTATGGAATAGTTTCAATTGTTGTAAAGAACGATGGGAAAGATGGATTGCGAACCGCCGTATACGGCCCGTTCCGCACCGGCTGCGGGAAGACCCGTATGGCAGGTGGTGTGAGAGGCGCAGTCCGTCCCTAATTAGGGGCGGACCCGTCTACTCGATTGTGCGTTCGTCTTTATTTGTTTTCCAATTTGATATTCCAATCAATCGTTTTTATTCTTTCCTGAATGAGGATTAAAGTATTTAATAATTCTGTTTCATCTGGAAAAGAACCATAAACCAAGTTCTTAAAGTCTGACTCATATACGATTTTCAAATCAGTCCACACTTTTGCTGGGTTTTCAAATATTAATGAATTAATAGGATGATTTTTCAGCCATTCATTGTTGTTTTTAAAGCTAGCTACATCATCTTGTGCAACTTTTAATAGCATAATGTCAAATTCTTTTGATTTAAAATAGGTAAGCAGTTCTTTTACAGAAAGAAGTTGGTTTAGGTCATATACGTGTCTAATTTTATTCTTTAAATCTGTAATTGGGTTTTCTCCATATGAGAACCGAACTAAACTCATAATTTTTTCACAAATAGTTCTACTTGGTTCTAAAACAAGTACATTGAATGGTAATAAATTTTGTTCTTTAGCGATTTCACGTTGTTCATTGTTCATCATCATTTCACCTATAAAAGAGCAAACACTTTTAGTTATATGGGGTTCAAAGTATCCAAGCCAAGTAGCTTCCACCACAATAGCATCTCTTATTTGACCATAATCTCCTTTAAATTCTTTGTTGTATGAGTGTGCTGTTTTACGATTCATTCCCATTTTGTGAGTTAAACCTGCTATTTCTATTTCTGGCAGTACATTGCTCACTACATTACTAATTGTTCTTATTTTAGTGGTAAGTTTATTATTTGATTCTCCCTCTCTTCTTAAGACAACTAGGTCAATGTCTTCTGAAAATCTTTCAATTATGTTGTAACATTTAGATAATGCTGTTCCACCTTTGAAAACTGTATCACTACCAATTTTATCATTGAATATTGTAAAAAGTGCATATGTCACCCAATAGTCTTTTTCTACAAATATTGCGGGTATTTGCATTTGGTCAGATGTAAACTGTATAGCTTGTCTAAATAGCTTTTTGTCTAGATGAAGTTTCATATGATATTCCAGTTAGAAGCTTTAGTTAATACTTTTTTTACACCAGGGATCTCATATTTAGTAATTGGATTTAGGGATTCTTTCAAGCTAATCGTTATTGATTTATTTTGTAT
Source organism: Zobellia uliginosa (assembly GCF_900156625.1). Lineage (GTDB taxonomy): Bacteria > Bacteroidota > Bacteroidia > Flavobacteriales > Flavobacteriaceae > Zobellia > Zobellia uliginosa. The sequence goes on from NZ_FTOB01000004.1 coordinate 496,731, forward strand.
TTCATCTAATAATGCACCTAATAAAGCTCTTGTAGATGGTGGATACTTTAAAGACAGTCGTATTAATTCTTTTTTATCATCTAAACTTAATTTTCTAATTATTTCCAAAAACCTTAAACAAGATGTTTCTATGGTAGTGTCGGGTATTTTCTTTACATACTTAATTGAATCTAGAATCCGTAATAGAGGAATATTTTTTTTGGTAATTATATTTTTTTGTTTGATAAATGATATCGTGTAACGCTCTCGTTTGAATTTAGGACGTGTTTGATTTTTTCCTATTTGTATTATATTACTAACTTGAGTTGTTAATCCTAGCTTATTATATATGCTATAGCCGGTTAGGTACCCAACCACTTTTCCATCTTCATTTATTAAGTCTTTAACTATTTGTTCTTGACTAGGTTGAAGAGTACCGAAAGGGGTTTTTTCAGGCTTGAAGTACTTTCCTTTTGATAGTTTTTCAATTTTGCCTGAATTTACCATACGATTTAAGGCTTTGATAATAGCTTCTTTTTTGTTCACATCAATATCAAAGTCCTCATAGGTGAAGATATATCCTTTTGGTAATCGGTCTATCGTATTTCTAATATATTCAGTTACTTTCAAAGTTTTTTGTTTATTCAAATCTAATAAAAATGTCCAGTTTTTTAACTAATAAACTGGACAAAAAAATAATTTATTTGGAAAGTAACACCTTCCTTTTTTTATTTATTGATTTTCAGAGTGCTATTTTTAGATGACGCCCAAAGTCAGTCTGTCTCAAAACCACCTTTGATTTTGAATACATACGCAATTTGTGATATACGGCCTATCGGCCTGAAAGAAGGTTGGATTTTCATAAATATCCTTCTTTTTAATACCTGTGATATAGCACCTTTATGAGGCTTATATGAATTCGTTCCGTGGAGAATCAACGGCTTGAGCAAGGGTTACTGTTGTTATATGCTGGATTTTAATCGTTCGTATTTAGGTTAGCAATCAATTCTTCTAAACCATTAACAATTTGATCATACTTTTGTCGGTTATAATTTTCAAGTGAATTAATTACTAGTACCGCATAATTATTCAGCAATCGTGTTTGTTCAGGATTTATAAACCGGTATAGTGAAAGACTTTGATTATTAATGGCTATTTGTTCAAGCCAATTCTTCATTAGCTCATTCTCAAAGTGTTCAGCATTATTTTTCATCTCTATTAAAATTTCCTTCAGCATATTGACATAATAAGGTAATGCTTGATCTTTATTAAGCCGGATAAGCGTTTGAGGGCCAAATTCTTTTAATTTATTTATTGCAATAATCACGGACAAATTGCGCTTAACTTCAATAGTATCAGTTATCGCTGTTTCTGCTTTACTAAAAGCAGATTTCGATTTACTGTCCGCATTCGTAACTTTTTCTTCTAGGCCGTCTATTTTATCTATTTGAGGTTGGGCATTATTTATTATGTCTAAGGCTTTATTGGCTCGTTCAGAAGCTTTATTAGCATCACTTTTAGCCATTTCAGAGTAAGCTTTTGCTTCTGATGCTCGTTTTGAAACATCAAGATTGAGCACAATTGGAATAAAAATCCCTAAAAAGCCAATTACTCCTATCCAAATGGAAACCCATGTATTGAGCCTATCAATATCACGGCCTACTTCCTCTTTGGTTCGATCAACCTCCTTTTCAACCTGTTTAGTAAGAAAATCAATATGGGCTTTCAGCTCATTAAGTTGTTTTTCAGTCAAGATGTAGTTGCCAGAGCTATCAGGTTTATTAGGTAATATAAAAAATGGTTTTAAAGTAATTTCATCAATCGATAATTCTCGGTTATATAGGTATTTGTCTGTAAGGACAGTAGTTATCTGTTTTAATAATGAATCTGTCAGTTCTTGCTTTCTTGAGGAATCGGCACTGATAAAGACTACTTCCGGCAAAAGCGATCCATTTTGAACTTCATTTTCGATGGAGGTTTCAATTATTTCCGTAACTTCTTTTTGTTGCTGTAATTGAAGTTCATTTACATTATTCCTCCAAACTAATACTCCAATAGCACAAAGTGACAAAGCCACTAACAGTATTTTAAAAAATGTCCTCATCAAACTTTAATAGATTTATTTATCAGTTTATTGGGATAATAAACTGGAAACTTGTAAATAATATTATTGTATCCATCTGCTTTTGAAGCTACAGAATGTGGAAATAGTTTTGCAAATGCAGTATCATGTTTAGACCTTTTCTCACTAAGTACTTTGACCGCACTCTCGAATATTAGTTGATCATGTGTAAAAAGAATCAACTGTAATGGTAATTCAGGGGTGAAATCTCCAAACATCTTGAACAAAGCTTCAATGAATGTTTCCACAGTAGCACGATTTTCGAAATCGCTTGCGTAAAAAATATCATCAAGAACTAACGGTAGGTTGATTTGTGTATTTTTTCTCGAGGCAATAGCAATTGCAATGCCTACCATTGTAGAAAATAACCGGTAGTGAAATGTATTTAGAATCTTTCCGACTGCCTGTGGTTCTATGTTCTGGTTCTTAGGCTTTATCTGTGCAGTAATGACTTCACTGAGTATCTCTCCGGTTTCTTCATCATACTCATCTGGTACTTTGGAAATGATTAAATCAATATTCCGATTATCCATTTTAAAGTACGTTTCAAGCACTTCTTCCACTATCAGCTTTATGGGATTAAAGGCTACATTGACTGCTTCATTTATTTTGAGGGAAGCGTGTTTCTCGTACTCCTTAGTGGCTTCCTTTATTTCGTTAAAAAGAGACTGAATCTTTTCAAGTTCTTCCACATTTTTTTGTTCTGTAGTAATTACCTGATTGGCTGTCCGGACTTGAGCTTCAAAGTCGGTGACTTCCTTGTTTAATTCAATAATCTGTTCAGTAACACTTTTAGTCTGCGTTTTACTTTTAATAAGATCATCAATTTTCTGGAGCTCACCATTCCTTTCTTCAAAAAAATCCGTTGTCTTTGATTCTATCTCTGATATGGAGTTAAGAAATTCAGAGTGTCTTTTTAAAAGGCCTGCAACATACTTGCTTTTGTCTTTTAAGTAATTCGGATTTTCTTCAAAATTTGAAATATCAGTAAAGAAGTCATTCGCCAAAAGATTTGATAAATAGCCTAAAAAGATACTTTCTTTTTGATTTAATTCGGAAAGTTCAGCTTTATCTTTCAGAGCCCCCATTTCTCGTGTGATAGCATTTTTCAGGCTGTTCAACTGGGAATAAAAATGAGTGATTAATTCTACGATATCTCCTTGCGCTTTTTGAACTTTTTGTGCAGCCTCATTAAGGCTTTTAATCCTTTCAATACGCAGATTGACACTTGACTTTATTTCATCTTTCTGGGATTTTGAATTTTCGCAGAATGGGCAGTTTTCATACTTATTCAAAAGTTCCTTACCAAGATTTAGAAATTGTAGCTCATTTAAACCTGCGCTTTTTACCTGTTTGGAAACAAAGTCGGTGTAGGCATTTTCAAATTGTGTTTTAGATTCCTTTATACGGTTATTGAGTGACGGCAATGAAAAACGATTTTGCTTTAATTGTCCCAATGTTTCAATCAAACCTTTAATAGCGTTTTCCTCTGGATTTGCTTTTTGATTTTTTTTAAGCTGTTCAAGCTTTACTTTTCTTTCCGCTATTGCCTTATTGTTCGTTTCAACTATTTGTTTCTGAGTTTCAATATTTTTTTTGGAAGCGTTGATACCCTTACTTTCTTTATACCGCCTATACAGTACAAATGCCTTTAGACGCTTATTAAATTCAAGCAAATCTTCTAAACCAATACTTTTTGCTATTTGATTGTGAAATGAACGCAGAACATTTTTTTCATAATTCAATTGCCCATTTTCATAGACATCATAATCGCTTATAAAATGAGTGTTTGGGTTAATCCTTCTCTTTACTGATTCTGGGATGTTCGGTGATTCTTGCAGGTCCAACTTTTTGTCCACCGTTTCAAGAACACAAAAGGTATTTTCAATGCCGTTTTCAAAGTGTCCTAAGAAAAGTCTGTATCGATCTTCATTTCCTTTTTCGAAATGTCTCAGTTGGGCCTCACCTATAGCATCGCAATACACAAATTCAATAGCATCATACAAGGATGATTTACCTGTAGCGTTACCGCCAAGAATAACCATACTTTGGGGTTCGTCTTTTTCGTTTACCAAATCAACTCCGAAAGGCAACTCACTTTTCGGAAACCCTCTGACAGATTTTAACCGTATTGATTTAATACGCAGGTCAATTCCTTTCCATTTCTCTATCTCGTCCTCTCCTTGTTCTTGAATAAATTCAATATCGGGTTTCTGGTTCTTGTATTGCTCATAGTAATTTTTGACGTTGTCAAAAAAGGATGTTTTGTCACTAATATTGAGGTCAGGATTTGCAGCAAAGACATAGGCTATAACATTATCCTTTAGTTCAGGATAAGTCACTAATTCTTTTAAAAATTCTTCTTTGCTCTTTATCATATCTGTTAATTCTTAGCTTGCATACAACGGTGGCAATATGCGGAGGCTGGGATTTCGAAGCACGTTCCTATCAAACCGTTGTGATTTTGAGTAAATGCACAAAGGCTCAAATTCGCTACATCGCCCAGCTTACGTATATTGCGTGTTGGCACCTGTGCTTTATTGATTAAGGTAAATGAAACATCTGTAAAGCCATTTGAATCTCCTTATTTGGGTCATCAGGTAATGAAAATCTATAATTTGTCCAGTTATTATCACTTGCTGCTTTTTCACTAATATAATTTGGATGATTTTTAATCGCTTCTTTAGATGTGTCAAGAACTGATGTGAAATTCTTATTGCTTACAAAGATTACTACTGAAGTTTTCGAATCACGCCATGTCAAATAACCAAGCAACTGGTCAATTGTACTTAAAAATCCCTTTTCGCCTGTCCAAAACTTGCATTCTGCAACGAATACAACAGAGCTATCATATCGTAATTGAATATCCGTTTTTCCAGTTTTGTTGAAAGTCTCACCGCTAGCACTTCCAAATTCAAAATTTGGGTCAAGCGTTAATAAAATATGGTCTCGTAAATGCTCTTCATATTTTCCAGAATATACTGATGGTAATCTTTCAAAATTCTTTCCTACATCATTTATGATTTTTAGAATTTTAAAGTAATTATCATTATCCAAGGTTGGTTCTGGTTTAAATCCTTTTGAGTGAACTACTGGTCTAACCTGAATTTTCTGTTTAAGTTTTGGTTGTGGAACTGCAAAAGTTTGTGATGTATTACCTTTCTTTTTTATTGGTACTCCAAGTGAAGAAAGAAAGTCTGATTTTTGTGCTATTTGTTGTCTTCGAGAATTCAAAGTGGAGCGTATAAAACCTTCTAAAGAATTGTTATAACCTTCAATATCACTTTTTAAAGCTTGATAAGAACCAAAAATATACCTTACTGAATCATCATATGACCGTTTAATTTTCTCAGGGTCATTATAGAAATTAACATACTCTAACACTATCGTTCGTGAACTTCTGTCTATTTGGATTTCATAACCCGCCATTGTAGTCCATGAGCTTGGTCGAAATTTTAAAAGGTCAATCGAACCCGAATATGGAATGTGGTAAACAATTATATCTTTCTTAAAAGATTGATTTGGATTCGTAATCATAAACTCTCCAGGGAATCTACTTGCATGAATTTCTCTTTCATAAGTATCAGCATATACTTTATCTGTATGAATCTCTGGAATATCAAGTGTGAATTCTGATTTCAAATATTCAACATATTGTTCCTCCCCGACGTTAAGAATATAATCTTCGGTTTCAGATTCAATTCTTTGTTTTAATTCATGTCTTTTACTTCCAAGTAAATTATCGAGTCTATCTTCAGCGTATATTTTCATATTGTAATGTTCTTTCCTAGCATTGGTGCCAACGGCCCGGGACTAGGCCCTGCGGATGCGCAGCAAACGCGTTAAGGGTCTGGGCTGCGCATCCGTGGGGCTTATCCCTTGTTGTGTTTCGTTTTCCTTCGGGAGGTCTCTACGGTTCTCGGAGGTCGCTCCCTATATTTTTGCGCCGCCCTTCCCGGGCCGTTGTGGCGTATTGAGCGCACCGGGAATCGAAAAAAGGTATGGGTACGGAGTGTTGCCCGTCTTGCTTTTTTCGATGTAGGGACGCGGCCGAAGGCAATTCGCCACAACTAATGGATATACGGCATTTGCCACGTAACCACCATATTTGGTATAAATCTTATACTTTTTTTCGACTATATATGATATAGGGCGTAATAGCACTGTTCCTGATTTTGTGAAAATACGGATGCTTAAACGGCATGCTACAAATATCTCCGTTTTGAAGGTTACCGCCTTACGTAAAAGCGTAATCCCCAAAAAAATGTAGCTAAAATCTTAAGGAAAATTAGTGCTGTAATCCATAGGGCCATTTTCACGCAATCCCCAACATCCTTTTCCTACAGAACTTTAAATATCGCAAAATGGCCCTACAAAAAAGAAGGGCCCAGATCTATATGAAGGGCTTTTCGATAAAGCGTAGGAATTTATAGATGTAGGGCCTTAGTTATGAATTCTTTAAAAAAAAACACCTTCTATTTGCTGCCCTTATAAACTACTGGGGTGAAACCATAAATAATCGTAATAAGGCCAAAAATAAAAGTCAAACGATTACATCCCGATCGCTTTGCCGGGCTCCGTGGGTCGTATGGGTTTAATAGCGGTACATTTCCAAATCGATGAAGTCCTTTATTTCCGATAGTTTGATCAGGTCTTCTATGTCAACGGTACTCCAGGTTTCCCTAAAGGTCTCATCCCCGCCTTCGGCGTCCAAATTTGTGTTTTCCTTGATCAATTTCTTTTGGGTCAGGAAGTTGATACTCGTTTCCTTATTCGTAACGGGGCCACGATTACTGCTGGAATCGTAGCCGATCAATTCAAAACCGGAGTTTTGAAACCGGAAGGTATACACCCAAGATCCATACCTGCCATGACTGTAATGTATATACAGTTTTCCATTTTTGATTTCAATCCATAATTCGGGAGGATAGTACACCCCGCCATCTTCATTTTCCGACGAAAAGCAGGCGTAATTTTTATCGGCAAGCCGATAAGCTTTATCCGTTTTGAACAAGACCAGGATCCCACGTCGATTTCTGTCCACTTTCTTGCCAAAGCGGTTGGTGACCACCTGGGCGCTATCGGTCTTTTTGATGATCAGCACACAATCATTCAATCCATCTTCATTTAGATCCCCATGGAAGCTTTCAAATTCCGTATATCCTTCGGGAATAAAATCGGAAGCTTCCTTATCCTGTGCGCTACACACGGTAAGTGTCAGAAGAAAAAGGGGTATTATTTTTAAAAATCCGTTCATTGGGCATTCAAAGTAGGGCAGTGGGCCCTTATTGTCCTCACGTGTTCGTGTATGACGGGCTTGCCATGGCCTATTCGTCGATGATTTCGTTCAGGCCTTTCTTAAATTTTTTAAACCGCTCCGGCATTTCCAAAAAGGGTTCCAGGGTAAAACTAAAAGTACGGTCTCCATCAAAAAGCCAGTAATTGTCATTTAACCGTCCTTCCTTGGTCGTGATATGCTGTTCGGGGGTATGGTTGACGGAAAATTGATTTTTCCCTTCATCGTACCAAATGCCCATCACACGTAAATCGTTTTCGCTTGCATAGGTAAGTTTTAAACGGGTTTGGAGATTATTGTTTACCGCCTCAATACCAAAGTCCTTGATGGGGAAAGCGTCCAGGTCCCTTGCCCAAGTATATGCGCCCGCTTTTGGATCGCTTAACTTTTTCCATTGTTCCGAAACCAATATGGAGTCGCTTTCCGATTGCATAACCGTAAATAGGTTTTCTTGGACAATTTCTATTTCCCGACTCTTGGGATCTATGGTAACGGTAGTCGTATCGGCGGCAATTTGCCCACCTTCAGTCTTGAAAAAGGAACTTAAAACGAAGAAAAGTATTTTTACGGTTTCCATTTTTGGATTTAGGGCCGCCCCAATGATTTTTTTACGACCTTGTCGGGCGGGCGGGTTTTGATTTTTACTTTTTTGTTGCAAAGCCAAAATTAAATATTTCGCTGTCGCGTAATTTTCAATTTAGCGGACTTTATAAATATACAGTACCCTTCGATTTAGGATGGAAGTCCGCATTTCGTTCAGGTTTTGTCGGCAGTAGTTGTTATTTCAGTTTGAATGTAATAGGGATTGTTTTATAGACTAATACACTTTGTCCATTTTTTTTATAAGGTTCTAATTGTTTTAAAGAATTCATAATTGCAAAACATTCGGTATCTAATACAATGTCAGCGCCTTCCGTAATGCTTAGATGATCGACTTTTCCAGTCTCATCTATGGTGAATTGAACAGTAACCCTTCCTTCAATTCCGTTTTCTACGGCTATCTCTGGATATCTAAAATGCTTTATGATATGTTGCTGAATTTTTTGGTTATTCGGATCAGATTGAGTTGCTGTTCCCAATTCCCAGTATCTAATGGCGTTTTCAGGAATAAATTCGCCATATTTTAGAGTGAAATTATAGTCTCTAGTCGATTCAATATTCCCTTTTTTATCATATCGTGTCCATAACCCATAGGGTTGTTTTCCCAAGTAGGATTTAGACCAAATTTTCTGACCTTTTTTCGTTTTTGAGAAAATATGATTTGTAACGCTGTCATTAATTTTTTTTATTTCCAGCATATATGGTCCACTTTCAACTTCTGTTTTACCATATTTATCTTTAAAATATTTGATTTCAGAATCTACCTGGCTCATAGCTAGATTTGAGAATAACAGGAGTAGGATAAAAATTTTTGTCATAAATGTTTATTTAAATTACATCTAGCGGTCTCGTATGACCATCGGTTACGGGTTAATTAGCGATTATTTTCGGTATGGCACAGACCTTGGCAATTCCGAGTGGATTTCCCGAACTTGTTTCGGGATAGACGAATCTGCCGACTGGGCGAAGCGACCGATGAAGACCTTGGGAAAAACAGCGAGCTGTGAATAAATTGCGGTTATACATTGGGCCTGTTGCGCAGCTATGAATTCCATCAACACGTACTTGTTAGGTTATTTCTAGTAAAATATAACTAACAGATATATTGGGTTTTTATTATTTCGAATAATTCAAAAACCATCAATTTATTGCTGATGACGGTTGTGCGACGGTTACTGGTGTTGTAAGCTATTTTTTATTTTTTTTCAAATATGACTTCTCTAGATTTTAGCTGAACTTTTCCGTTTTTTATTACTTTTGAAAGTGTGATTAAGTTCATTCCTTTTCCGTTTCTAAGGTATTCGAGTATTATACTATTAGAAGGTAAATTCACATTGTTACCTGCTATTTTCTTGAAATTTTCGGTTTCTGTCGAACTCCATTTTCCAGTTATAACTCTTATTCCGTTAGAGTCGGAAACTTTAATTTTTGCTGTCAAATTTTTTTTAAATTTTATTTCTAGAATATTGTCGGCTATTGATTTTTTAGACTTTTTTGAATTAGTGCTATTGATCCAAGTTCCAATAATGCCGTTTTTGTCTTTATTAATATGATGAATATCGAAGTCTTTTTTAGAAAGAGTATTGTCAGATGATTTGGTCTTAAAAGATAAAATTGTCAAAATAACAATTAAGATTGTCAATAGCTTAAATTTTTTCATTGATGTGTCTTTTAATTCTGATTGGTTAAATTGCTTACAAAGGCAGCCTGTCTCAAAACCAGCTTTGACTTTTAATAAATTTAAGCAATTTGTGGTACAATGGATATCGGCCTGAAAGAAGATTGGATTTTCATAAATATGGATATAGGGTCCAAGAGCGCATATTTCGGTCTTATAAGGAAGAAAAGGAACATTTTAAGGAGGTTTTTTCGGTGTTTTTCCCTGGTTTCGGGCTTCCAACCTAATTTGATACGTCTTTTTAGATGGTAGTCCAGGGCAATCTGGAGAACATCGTCAGCGACCCTAAGCTTATGGCGCATTCTTCCCTGCGGTTGGACATCCTTTACTTTATCGGTTAGGATATCGACGAGTAGCTCCCCGGGCACGGTACGATAAGTAAGACCCGTCAACTGTTCCCGGAAAATGCCCTTCAATAGGTACGGGGCCGCTTTGCCAAACATCCAAAATTAGAGTTCCGTTTCTGATTGGACATAAAAAAAGCCCCTTCAAGGGGCTTATATGAATCCGGTCCGTGGAGAATCAACGGCTTGTGTAACGGTTACCATTGCTAGCACTAATTTTTTATCAATTTAAAATATTAGCTATTCTGTTTACTTGGTTTTCCGTTAAAACAGGTTCAAAATATTTTATGTAATCATTTATTTCGTTCAAGAGTTTGACTTTTACATATTTGAACACACCTTTTGGTTTGTTATTAATCATAACAATAAGATTTCGTATTGGAATTTGTTGTTCCCCCCAATGATGTCCATTTAAAGTAATGTTTTCTGAAATATAGATGTAAAGTGCAAAATTTGCCCTTTCGATTTGTTCTATTGGTGACCTTAAACTCATTGACTCTACTGATGATTTACTCCAGTTTTTTGTTTCAATTATAAAAATACCTGCTTTGGATATTAAAAGATGGTCGATTTGAATGGAATAGATTCTTTGATTATGTTTTTTATAAAAAATGGGACGAGAAAAATTCAAGTTAAAGTCATTAATTAAAACATAATCATCTGATAGTTTTTTTATTTCCTTAACGACCAGATTTTCCCCAATTGCCCCTGAAATTAGATTTCTTGAATTTTCTATTACGCTCAGGGTATATTCTAATTTTTCGGTTTTGGGTTTTGCCCTTTTTTCAATAAGAGAAGGTTTTTCAGTTTCATATGCTTTTATAAAAACTTCATCCTTTTCAATACTTCTAGATATGTTTTTAAGAGCTGAATTTGCCAGTTCAGTTGTCTTTTTTTGAAAACGATGGGATTCTTTTTTTAGATAGTAAAGTTTGATACTCGAAACTATTTTTTTGAATAAGTTCTCACCCTTCTTATTTTTGATTACATCTATTTTTCGCTGTATTTCGTTGGTTTTATTGCTGATTGACTCTTCATTGAAATTGTTTATTTCAGTCTTTTTCTTGTTTTTAAGTTCTATGCTTTTGCAAGTCTTAAAATATTCTGCATCCAACTGCGCTGAAGTGTCATCGAGAATTGATTGCTTTTCTGACTTATAATTGGCTAGAAAATCCTTAATTTCTTTTACAGAACTAAACCTTGAAATTCCTTTACCCTCTAATTCGGACTTTAGGGATTTTAGTGATTCTATTGTTCCATAAATTCTTGCCATTGTGTTTTTTTAAATTACAACCAAAGGTCTAGCTTATAAACTTTAGTTGATATGTCTGGGGGTTACAAGTTCGTACGGCTGGTTTGGCACGAGCGTGACGCTTGCGGTAGAGGAGAGGCCAATTTTAGTTAGGAAGTTCGGTCATCATATAGCCTGTCGATATGATAGGTATTCACCTTTAATTTTGTGATTTTTAAATTTGTTCCTTCTTGTATTTTTAACGTCTCTCGATAAATTATATCTCCAAGTTTTAGAATGCCACTTCTTGACTTTCCATCTAGTGAGCCAATCTTATATTCTGCCAAGAAGTCAATATCACCTGCTTTAAAGTTTAAAGTATAAGAAGTTGGTTCTTTTGGTTTTTCCAACGGGAATAGGTGTTTGTTAGGAACGGTTATTCTAATATTTCGCTTTTCAAAATCGTTTTTTGTTATGTTATTGATGTAGATTGAATCGGATGATGAAAAATCATCTGACATTTTATTATTCAGAGTTTTAATAGTTATTTCTTTCTTCTCTAATTTTTTTTCTTTAATTCCAAAATTAGTCTTTGCTGTTAAAGCACAATTCTTTCTCAAACTTTGCAGAGTCGTTTTAAACTGGTTTTTTGGGTTTTTAGAGATGTTTAAAATAGGAACCAATTCGTTAATTATTTCTATCTCTAAATCTTCAATTTCTTTTTTAGTTTTGGGATATTCGTAAAAGGATAATGCCAAATTTTTTTCCATCCAATCGGTGATTTTTATTTCACTCTGATTGTCAAATTTAAAATGGCTAACCCTATTTATTTTGTAGTCTGTCTCATTTCTTGGAATAGGCTTTAAGTCTTCTTGTTCAAAGAGTATTGAGCCAATTGATTTTCTTAAAGTAGAACTTCCAGTTTTTCCAGTCGCAAAATGAGTTTTGGCATCCCTGCTTTCTTGGCTTGATTCGGTTTTTCCTATATAAATAATTTGGTGTTTGGAAACCGAATTTCCTAATATAGGAAAATCATTTCCTATGTAGAAGATTGCATATATCCCGGGAAGTTTAGAGAATGAATTAATTTTTAAAAAGGCATTTTCTTTTTTTTTTAACAACGTAATTACTTGCTTCGTTTTCATTGGTTTTTGGATATGTCAGTGCACATAGTTGTATTACAGTTAGCAGGAGTCTTTTTCCATTGGGGTTTAGTTTTAGTTTGCAAACACTTTTGAACTACAACTCCTTCTTCTTTTTGGTATATAAGCTTACCAATTGTCTTCCGATTCCTCCACAGTAGAGACTATTCCAGTTTTTAATTCTGTCATATTACGATTTAATCCTGGAAATAAAAGATTTCTTGTCTTTGTTTTACGAGGGTAAAATTGCTCAACTGTTTTTTTCGGGACATCAGTCGGTATTTTTGTTGTTGACCAAGCAGAACTCCCTATAGCTGAACCATTACCAAACCAGCTGTAAGAATTAATTCTTACATCTTTATACAACAAAATGTAATTGGTACCTTGAAAGCGAATTTTATTGTCTTTTAAGTTTATCTTCAAATCATAAACACAATTAAACTCTTTCGTGTTGAAAAATATTAGAAAATGACCGCGATATCGAGCGTCAAATTTTCCAGTAGCGTAGATTTCATTTTCATCTTGATACTGAATAGTAAAATCGTTGACTTTAAGATATTTGGTAATTTCATCGCTTAGTTCTTTTTTACTCCTATTAGGAAACTCAATGACTTCTTCAAAGAAAATATGATTATTGTTGTCAACTTGGTAAACTGTTTCTTGAGCAGATAGATTTATTACAATAGCTAAAAAAAATGTACTTAAAATATGTTTTTTCATAATGTGGTTATTTGGTTTGGACTTGATGTTTGTACGTCTTTTCGGTATGGTGATTATGCGAACTGTAAATTTATTTCGCAAGTCTTGTTGAGGTTATTTCATTCCATTTTTAATTGTTAATAAGTGTTTTTTTACATAGTCGTTAAAGTATATACTACCTGTTAGTTTTTTTTTAGTTTATTCAGGTGCTCTTCATCTAGGATTTTGTCATATTTCTCTTTTCGTATTTCATTACTTTTTAAATCAACGCGAACCCGCTTTACAAACTGCATGAAGTCATTGTGATCTTCGAATTTATTTAAAATTTCAGTTCTTACTGGAATATAATCTCCTAAGTACTTGTTCATTTCTTAATTGCCTCAATTTAGCTGTTACAGGCTGTTGTATAAAATTCCTAGTTTGTTTAATCCTTCAATTATTTGCTCTCGAAATATTTTCATTCTTCTATATGCTACTAAAGACATTTCAATTTCATAATTAATTCCTTTTCTGATTTCAGCATGTAGATGAATAGCATTTCTCAAAGTATAAATTGTTTTCAGTTCATCACCGAGACTAGGTTCAAGTAATCCAAGTTTGACTGATGCGTCAACTTTATATTCAAACCTTATTTGGTTAATATCTCTAGTGAATGTGTCTCTGTACACTGTGAAAATTCGTTTTCCATCATGTTCTAACGAATCAAGGTCTTTACTCACAGAAATTCTTTTAAAATTTTCCGTTAGGTACAAATCTTTGACTTCTTGTCTTTCTTTTAAAACGTCAAACAGAAGATGATGAAGAACAGCTTCATATATGGAGGCATAATAAATAATTTGGATGCGAACCTGAGCAATTTTCAGATAATCATCAGCTTGCATTCCTTCAAGTAACTTGTAGATATATCTAATTGCTTTGAACTCTTCGGCTAATCTCTTTGAAAGTTGACTATCAGTGATGTAGTCAAAATAATTTTCAAACCAATATTCATCAGGTAAATGCTGATTTACATAAGTATCAATGCTTTCTTGTATTTCTTTACTAAATGGCATCAGTTATTGTCTCTTTTTTAATTACCCCCAACTTTTATGTATAAGAATAGTTACGGGTTTGTATGCGAGGAATTTCCGAAGGAAATTCAGACGTAACAAACACGCAACTACCTTTGTTTTAGCACTAAACCGCAATTATTTTTATACCGTGTTGCCACAGTATTTATTATTCCTTAAAGTCATTGTCAAAAAATGTATTCAAGTTCTTTTTCTTCCTCAAAGTACCATCGGTTTTTAGCTTATCAGTATATCTTCTTAATGTCGCTTGTTTTCTATAATGAGGTAAATCTTTATGGTCATTTATAGATTTTTGCACATTTTCGGCTACATCGTTTGGCAGATGGTAACTTAAATTAACTCCAAGTAATGAAGGGAATAATTCATCATAAACTTCTTTTACATCTTCATGATTTGGTGCTAAAGCAATGTAGTTATATAAAAAATCCGGTCTTATGTAACAACTTTCGTGATATTTTTCATTTAAAACTTCTTTTACTTTTCTGAAGGTTGTAGTGTCTTTGGAAAGCCACCAAGTTTTGTAACCAAAAATACTCGTGTCTTTAGTTTCGTTATTTTTTTCTCTTAACGCATAAACTGACAAAATTAATTGTGCATCAACTTCTGCTTTTTTTGACATACCACCTTTGGAATGGGTAAGTTCCTCTGTTAGTTTAGTTTTAATATTCTCATCAATATTAATATTAAGTTCATTTTCAGGTATATATTCTATTCCAAACATTTCTTTTAACAATTGAATAAAATCAATTTTAGCCGTTTTCAAATCAGGTGTAACGAAGTGATTAATGAATTTATCGAATGAATTTATTTTACCTCTTTTTTTAGCATATAAATATGCTCGCATAATAATATGAGGTATCGCAGTTAAATTATATTCATCATCTAAATAAAAATCTTCTGATTCTTGAATGTTTGAATAATATGAATTACGCAATATTTGAAAATGAGAAACTAGTTCATCTATAATTGGGTCGCTTACTACTAACGTAACTCCAGCTTTACTTGCTCCTTTTAACAAATTCCAATGTCTTTTGTTGATGTCTTCTAAAAAATACTCTGAAAATGCAGGTATTAGAATTGAGTTACCTATAAATAAAGTTAATTTATCGGCTAAAGATTGAAAATAGATAGCAACTTTTGGGTCCCATTGTAGAAGAAACATTAACATATAAGTATTAGAAAGTGATTTCAAATACCTCTTTTGCTCAATTGTACCATTGTATACAATTTCTCTAATGGCGTGAATTAAGCACTCTTTGACTTTAGGTTGATTTTCTGCTTTGATAGAACTATCATTAACCACTTTTGTAACAACATCAATCAACTGCTTTTCTATACAGTTATCACTATTCTTATTAATTAAAAAATTTGAAAACTCTAAACCTTGTTCATAAAATATAGTGCGAACGATTTCTTTTACTAAATCTGATACATTTTGAACAATTATTTTCTCGTCTTTTAAGTACTCTTTTATTTTAATTGTCGTTTGCTCTGAAAAGTCTTGTTCAAGATTTATATCCCTTAAGTTTCTTTCGGTAATTTCTTTTCTTGTAGAATAAGGAAGACAATAACCGTCTAATTTCTTATGGTATTGTATTTTTTTACTTTTAGTCTTTTGAATAACCTCTAATCTTTGGTCAACTAATTCATCTACAGAAGAATCATCTTTTTTTAGAAAGTTTTTGACAAATTTTAATATAGAATCTTTAGATATAACTATTTCTTTTTCAGGGTCTGTTGGTTCTAGATGATAAAGAATTAGTGAATCAATTAGATTATCATTTAAACCTTTAGTGTCAGTATTATCTTCAATTTGTTGCCTTAAAAATACAAATAGGCGAGAATCATCATCTAAATTAGAAAGTACGTAAGATTTCCCAGGTTTACTATATTCTTGATAATTAGCTTTTAGAAACGATTCATAAACTCTTTCGGTAGCATTTGAATGATTTACATTTGTTTTAAACCAATCATTATCCCAAATTCTAACACTTGTACTTTTATTATCAAGAATACTATCTTGTATACTGTCTTTGTTATTTATTTTTCTATTTGAAATATATGTTAATCTCGAAATTGTTTTTCCGTTCTTAATTAATTTATCGATTGTATTTTCAATTTTTTTTTGTGGGTCAGCTTTTTCAGTTGAGATTTGATACAGTTCTTTTTCATTAGATTTTCTGTGAAATAAATGTTCAAAACCGTCAATTCCTTTGTCTCCACTTCCACCAACTGGAATAAATTCATAGCCAAGTCTTGCAGATAGAAAATTATGTGAGAAATCTTCGAAAATCCATCCATTGTCAAGATTTTTTAATGCTGTTTCAAATGCTGTTATATCCATTCAGTTTATTCGGTGTTTTTTTTGGCTTGCTGCCAACTAGTGGATATACGGCATTTGCCGCATAACCACCGTATTTGGTATAAATTTTATATTTTTTTTAAACTATGTATGATATAGGGCACACCAGCGCTGTTCCTGATTTTGTGAAAACACGGTTGCTTAAACGGTACGCTACAAATATCTCGGTTTTGAAGGTTACTACCTTACGTAAAAGCGTAATCCCAAAAAAATGTAGCTAAAATCTTAAGGAAAACTACTGCTGTAATCCATAGGATCATTTTTATTTTTCCAGCATTCCCCAACATCCTTTTCCTACAGAACACTAAATATCGCACTATCAGCATCTAAAAAGCAAGTGTGCGTTTTACAATTCCTTCTTTTTGTAAGCCTTTTCGATAAAGCGTAGGAATTTATAGATGTAGGGCCTTGGTTGTACATTCTTTAAAAAACACCTTCTTTTTTATTATCCTCATAAAATACTAGGGGTGTGACTATAAATAATAGTAATAAGGTCAAAAATAAAAGTTAAACTATTATAAAATGATAGTAATGCTATTATCTTTGCGATGGAAACTTTTATTTTAATCATATGGAGCGGCTATTGAAGTTTGTCAAAATAGGGATCAACGAAAAAATTTATATCAAAGACCCAGAGTCGACCACCTTGGGCAAGCGCATTGTTGAAGAGAGTATTTTGCTGATCCAAGAAATAGGCTTCGAGGCCTTTACCTTTAAAAAGTTGGGGCAGCGGATCGGCAGCAACGAAAGTTCGATCTACCGCTACTTTGAAAACAAGCACAAACTGCTCTTATACCTGACCTCGTGGTATTGGGGTTGGCTCGAATACAAATTGGTGTTCGCTACCAATAGCATAACCGAGCCCCGTGAAAAATTAAGAACGGCCTTGACCATCGTTACCCAGGCCGCAGAGGTCGATTCGAACTTCTCGCATATCGACGAGGTGCTCTTGAGCAAGATCGTCATTAACGAGTATTCCAAGTCATACTTGACCAAGGAGGTCGATGCCGATAACAAGGAGGGCTACTTTGTGATCTACAAGCGCTTGGTCAACCGCCTAAGCACCATGATCGCCGCGGTAGATGCGGCTTACAAATATCCCAGCAGTCTAGCCAGTACCGTATTGGAAGGCTCCCTGCACCAACATTTTCTAAAAGACCATTTTGCCTCCTTGACCGATTGTCACGAAAAAGGCGACCCGACCGACTACTTTATCGAACTGGTATTTAATGCCCTAAACACGACCCCGAATGGCTAAAAACGTACTTACCGCATGGCAACGCCTTATGGGTCTGCTAAAACTCGACAGAAGGGATGTTTTGCAGACCTTTTATTATGCCATTTTTGCGGGTTTGGTGAACCTTTCGCTTCCGCTCGGTATACAGTCCATCATCAACCTTATACAGGGCGCCGAGATCAGTACCTCGTGGATCATCTTGGTGGTCTTGGTGACCGGGGGCGTGGCCTTTGCGGGTATTCTCCGCATCATGCAAATGCGCATCGTAGAGAATATGCAGCAGAAAATATTTACCCGGGCCTCCTTTGAGTTTACCTATCGCTTTCCGAAGATCAAGATGAGCGAACTGCGGGACTATTATCCGCCCGAACTGGCGAATCGGTTTTTTGATACGCTCAATGTACAAAAGGGACTTTCCAAACTCTTGCTCGATGTTCCCGCGGCCCTTTTGCAGATCGTTTTTGGGCTCTTGCTGCTGTCTTTCTACCATCCCTTCTTTATCATCTACGGTATTCTCTTATTGGTCTTGGTGTATCTGGTGTTCCGCTTTACGGTACAAAAGGGGATGGATACCAGTTTAGACGAGTCGAAGAGCAAGTACAAGGTGGCGCATTGGATCCAAGAGGTGGCCCGTTCCTTAGTGAGCTTTAAGCTTTCGGGAAGGACCAGCCTGGCCGTAGATAAGAACGATGTTTTGGTAACCGATTACCTAAAGGCGCGCGAAAGCCATTTTAGGGTGCTCTTGATGCAGTTCGTACAATTGATCGGCTTTAAGGTTCTCGTTACGGCGGGCCTTTTGATTATTGGCGGACTTCTGGTGCTGAACCAAGAAATGAATATCGGGCAGTTCGTGGCCGCCGAGATCATTATTCTTTTGGTGATCACTTCCGTGGAAAAACTGATCCGGGGGTTTGAAACCTTTTACGACCTTTTGACTTCCTTGGAAAAATTGGGCCAAGTGGTCGATAAGGACCTGGAGGACCAAGAGGGCACTTATCCCTTGGACGAAAACGAGCCCTTGACGGTAGAACTGAACAAGGTTTCCTTCCGCACCAATAGCAAGGATAACATTCTGAGCGATATTTCCTTACGGATTATTCCCGGCAGCCGGCAGTTGATCGTAGGGGCGAACGGCTCGGGCAAGTCCACTTTACTACGTCTGATCGCGGGCATTATTGAACCTAACGAGGGTACGGTTTATGTCAACGATTTTTCGTTGAGCGGGATCAACTCGAATCACTACCGTTCTTTCTTGGGGCAGTCGATGACGGAGGAGAGTCCCTTCGAAGGAACGATCTTGGAGAACATCACTTTTGGGGACCAAAGTATTTCGCACAAAGACCTGCATTGGGCCATGGAGAGCGTGGGCCTATTGCAGTTCGTAAAGGAGCAGCCCAATGGTCTCGATACCATCATCCACCCAGAGGGGCAGCAGATACCCTATACCGTGGCCCGAAAGATCGTGCTGGCGCGCAGTATCGTACGCAAGCCCAAGCTGTTGTTGTTGAACGACCCCTTGAACCAATTCGATGAGCCGGAAGCACAGCGTCTGATGACCTTTTTGACCGATACCGCTAATCCGTGGGCCTTGGTGGTCGTAAGCCAAGACCTGAGATGGGCGGTAAACTGCCAGAATATAATTACTATGAACCAGGGGCGAATCGTTTCCATAAAATAAGAAGCTATGCTGAATATTTCTAACAACCCCCTCAATAAAACGGTGCACCTTACGGGTTATAAATCGACCGATAGGGTCTTTCACAAAAGGCACTACAAGCACTTTAACCGGTTCTTGATGGGGTCCGCCCTTTTCGGTTTTATCCTCCTCTTTTTACCGTGGACGCAGAGTGTGCGCGGCACGGGCAACCTGACCACCTTGAGTCCACAGCACCGGCCGCAGACCATACAATCGCCCATACCCGGACGTATTGAAAAATGGTACGTGCAGGAAGGCGATTACGTAGCGAAGGGCGATACCATCTTACATATCTCCGAGGTAAAGAACGACTACTTCGACCCCCGATTGATGGAACGGACCGGCCAGCAGATCAAGGCGAAGAGCATGTCGGTAGCATCGTACCAGGGCAAGGTGGGGGCCTTGAACAATCAGATTTCGGCCTTGGGCAGCGAGCGCAACCTAAAACTGGAGCAGGCCAGGAACAAATTTTTGCAATCGAAGCTCAAGGTAAAGAGCGATAGCATCGACCTGGAAGCCGCCAAGACCAACTTGGGTATTGCCGAACGGCAGTATGGCCGTATCGAACAACTACAGCAAGAGGGCCTAAAGGCCATGACCGATGTAGAGGAAAAGCGATTAAAGCTCCAGGAAACCCAGGCCAAGCTTATTTCCCAAGAAAACAAACTATTGGCGGCCAAAAACGAGGTGCTCAATGCCGAAATGGAAATCAACCGCGTACGCGTCGCGTATACGGACAAGATATCGAAGGCCCGTAGCGATATGTATACGGCGCAGTCCAACCAGTTCGATTCCGAGGCCCAGGTAAGCAAGCTAGAGAACCAATTTGCCAATTACGAGGTACGTACGGGCATGTACTATATCAAGGCCCCACAGAGCGGCTACATCAATAAGGCCATACAAGGCGGTATAGGCGAAAACTTTAAGGAAGGCGATCGTTTGGTAGGGATCATGCCCGCCGATTATGATATGGCCGTAGAAACCTATGTGGCGCCTATGGACTTGCCCCTGATGCATGTGGGCGAGAAGGTGCGGGTACAGTTCGATGGGTGGCCGGCCATCGTTTTCAGCGGATGGCCCAATGCTTCTTACGGGACTTTCGGAGGAAAGATCGTAGCCGTGGAAACCTTTATCGGCACCAATGGAAAGTACCGGGTCTTGATCGCGCCCGATCCCGAAGAGCAAGAGTGGCCCAAGGAGATTCGGGTAGGCTCGGGGGCGAATACCATAGCCCTATTGGAAGACGTGCCCATTTGGTATGAGCTATGGCGACAGATCAACGGATTTCCGCCCAACTATTACCAGCCAAAACAAACGACCGCTAAAAAGGAAAAATGATGAAGAACATACTATTTTTTCTCTTTGTAGTGTGCTTTTCCGGGGGGCAGGCCCAACAGCCCGGAGAGGTGGTATTGGGGTTTAACGAATACCTGGGCTACGTAAAAAAGTACCACCCCATAGCCAAGCAGGCCCAACTGAACATAGGAAGGGGGCAGGCGCAACTGATGGGCGCACGCGGGGGCTTCGATCCCAAGATCGAGGTCGATTACGACCGTAAGGAATTTAAGGGGACGGAGTACTACGACCGCCTGAACGCCACGTTTAAAATACCGACCTGGTACGGAATTGAGCTCAAGGGAAATTTTGGGCAAAACGAAGGGGTATACCTGAATCCGGACCAGACCCTTCCCGAGGACGGATTGTACAGTGCCGGGGTCTCCATGTCGGTAGGGCAGGGACTATGGATCAACCAGCGTATGGCCACTTTAAAACAGGCCAAGATTTTTAGGGAACGTTCCTTGGTGGAGCGCGACCTGCAGGTAAACGAGGTGCTTTACAAGGCATCTTTGGCCTACTTCGATTGGTTGCATGCCTACCAAGATACACGGGTATACGCCGATTTTTTGGCGAATGCCGAAATGCGTTTTGAAGGAGTGAAGAAGAGCGCCCAAGTAGGGGAGGTGGCCGCCATCGATACCGTAGAGGCGAAAATAGCTATGCAAGATCGCGAGCTGAATCTGGAGCAGGCGAAAGTCCGCTTTATCAAAAGTGCCTTGGAGCTTTCCAATTTTCTGTGGATGGGCGATAACATGCCCGTGGAACTACAGGCTAACGTAAGGCCGGAAAGCAATTTGGCCGGTGAGATCGATACCACCTTGGAAATTAGGGGCATGCCCTTGGATAGTTTTTCCATAGGGAAGCACCCGAAGTTAAGGTCGCTGGCTTATAAGGTCGATGGACTCACCGTTGAAAAGCGCTTAAAGGCCAACAAACTTTTGCCGAAAATAGAATTGCAGTACAACTTTCTGACGCAAAAACCGGACTATATTTCCAGTTTTACCACCGAAGCCTATAAAGGCGGTGTGGCTTTTAGCGTCCCCCTTTTTCTAAGAAAGGAACGGGGCGATCTAAAACTGGCCAAGATCAAATTGCAAAACGCCGAGTTTGAAATGGACGATGCCGAAATACGGATCAAGAACAAGATTGTGGGGCTCTACCGCGAACTGGAATCCTTTGAAAGGCAAAACGTTTTGATAGACGATGTGGTTTTTAATTACAATACCATGGTCGCCGCCGAAGAACGCAAGTTCGGTTTTGGGGAGAGTTCTTTGTTTTTAGTAAATTCTAGGGAAAGCAAACTCATAGATGCCGAACTAAAAAGGAATGCCGTACGGAACAAGTTTTTTTCGGCCAAGGCCAAATTGTTCCATTCCATTGGGGTGAATCCTAAAAACCTGTAGGGTAGGGATGTAGCGGTGATTTTGGGGTTTAGGGCCTCATTTTTTGGCCAGGGGAATAAATTCGCTGTGCGGTATCGGTTTTACGACCATGTATGTTCCCTATGCCGCTTATCTTCTATAGGTCCACTTGGTCGGCTTTCTGCCCCTTGCCCTGAAATAAACGGGAACTTTGTAGCAAATTATGTGTTATGAAAGCCATGTATATAAAGCTTAAGACCCGTATAGAAGGAGGGGACACCTTGGCGATGGTCGTATGTTTCTTTATTTCCCTGTCCGTTTTCTTTATTCTGAAAGTCTTGAACAGGGAGCTTCCTTTGTAATACCCATTAGAGGTTTTAAAGAAGCTATACCCCTTTCTTTATGACCTCCTTGTTCACTTCGTTTCCGTCTACATCGTAATGGATGAATTCAATGACGGCATCCTTTTTCTCGCGGTAGACCTTTACCGCTAAGAATCCTCCTTTTACCCTTAGGAATTGATGCTCGGGGCGACGGTCTTCCTGCTTCCATCCTTGGGCATGAAAATCGCTTACCGGCCCTTGGCTGAATTCACGTAGTCCGGTTGCGGGGTCTACGGAAACATATTGCCAGTGTCGGTCACCGTTAATGACCAATATATTTTGGTCGGCCAGGTACTGGCGCAGCCATTGGCCTTCCGTGGCGAATGAGGTATTGGAGTGGTTGTCATACTTGCCTTTGGCGCGGTCGGGCCCTACGACCGGCGTAGGCGAGACCAAGATCTTAAACGTAGCGTCGGAAGCTTCAACGGTTTTTTTGAACCAAGCGATCTGTGCCTCTCCCCAAATGGTTTTTTCCTTTCCGTCGGGTGATTTGTTGTCACTTCGGAATTCCCTTACCTCTACGTTCCATAGCTGTAGATCTTTGCCCCACCTGAAGGTGCGGTAGGGTTGGTCGATAATGGGCACTTGTTCCCGCCAAATATCCAGACCATCCGAATAGCTCAATTCCCCAAAGGGCGTGGAATACGGATTGGCATCGTCTTTCAGTAGATCGTGGTCGTCTTTTTGTAGGTAGGCGGGGGTTGTTTTATAAAAATCGAAGAGGGCGGGCCACGAATTCATGGCGTGCCATTTGTGTCGTGCCAATTCTACGGTGTAGGCCATGGGGCCGGGTTTGTCGTAATACACATAGTCTCCCGTTTGGCAATGGAAGAGCGGGTTTAGTTTTCGCATGCTGTCGTAGATTTTAAAACCGCGAACGGCATCGTCATGCGACCAATAAAACTGGCAGGTCGATGAGGTAAAAAATACCGGCACCACCTGGTCGGCGGCCGGGGCGGTCGTAAAGGATCCCCTTATTTCCGCTACCGGGGCTTCCGCATTTTTTCTCCCTTGGATCTGTATGTCGTAATGGGTGTTGGGGCGTAAGCCGTCAAACTTTCGTTTTAGGGTAAAGTCCCTATAGCCCGAAACATAGGTCCATTCCGTGCTGATCAGGGTGTCCTTTGATTTTAGGCCGATCTTTACCTGTCCCGAGGAGCCCTCTACCGCGCCTTCCATTTTAGAAATGGGCATGTTGTTGTCAAAGTCGATGGGAGGCCTAAATACCTTATCCTGTTGCTTGTGGTAGACGGCCACGGGCTGGGGCGATTTACAAAGCCGGGTAAGAAGAATGGCGGAAGTATCGCTTACTTCCCCAATTTTGAATCCGGTGGTAAAATAGACTTGGGTATCGTCTTGGGCAGCGCCCGTAAAAAGTCCGATGGTCAGCAGTACTAGGGTAATGCTTCGTTTCATGTGGGTTTAGGTATAGGTTGTGGTCTCCTGTGGCCAACTTTTGGTAAAGCCGCACAGAGGTATAAATATACCAATTCCCAACACTTTAGGCCCATGGAATTAGTATGGGTAGGAAGCTATGAGCATTTCCGTCCATTCTTGAATGCGTTCGGGCGATGGTCTGTCCGCTTGGTCGAAGAAGAAGTGTTGCGCTATTTCGAGTCCGCAATACCCGTACACACCGGTGTCGGAGGTTAGGGAAAGGGCCTTGTCCATACCTATGCCTTTGTACTCGGCCTGCGATTTTCCATGGGTATTGACAAGGGTCGCTCGCCTTCCTTTGAGGAGTCCTTTTTGAACGCCCCCGTCGTAGCGATAGGCAAAGCCGTAACTAAAGACCCGGTCGATATAGCCTTTCATGATGGCCGGCATTCCCGTCCACCAAATCGGGTAGACAAAGGTGATGTGTTCTGCCCAGGTGATGTATTCTTGTTCTTTTTGAACATCTTCGGAAACCTCTCCCTTGCGCTGCCCTGACATATCGGCCAAGGAAAGAACGGGGTTGAAACCGAGGTCGTAGAGATCCCTGATGATTAGGTCGTGATTTTGTCGCGACAAGGTGTTTGCAAGGGTCTGTTTAAAATGGTGGTTGAGACTGCCCGAATTGGGGTGGGCGTAGATGATAAGATGCTTCATTTTCTGTAGATTTTTAGATTGATGAAGCAAATGTAGTCCAAGGCTTTGGGCCGTAATTGTAAGAAAACGAAATGCTATTCCGCTCGGCAGATATGCTGTTGGAATTTGAGGTATTGGGTCGGCGTATGGCCGGTGAAGTGTTTGAAGTCGTGTATGAGCTGGCTTTGGTCGTAATAGCCACAAGCCTCGATGATGTCGAACCAGTTTATTTTGGAGGGTGGCTCTTGTAGCAGTCCGATCGCCTTTGCGAATTTCTCGTACCGGCCTTTTTCCTTGGCGGTATAGCCAAAGTATTTTTTGTGGTTGAGCTGAATGCTTCTTTCGCTCTGTTGGGTTTCTTGGGCAATAATTTTAATGGGGTTGAATACGGTATAGTCTTCCGTATGTTCTGAAATGTTCTGAAAAGCCGTATCGCTCTCCCTTAGATAGGGTTTGCAAAAATCGAGGATCAGGTCGACCCGCTCCTTAGGGCTTGCGTTTTTGACTAGCCGCCAGAGGTTGGTAAAGCAATTTTCGCCCAAGAGCGCATCTGGGTGTATAGGTAGGTAGTCGGACAAGATAACCTTCCCGAAGAAGCGATAAAAGGCGTCGCCTTTAAAATTCGCCACCAGCATGTCGGCACCGGGGGGCAGGGTGTAATCAAAGGCCCGTTTTATGGGGCCGAGGACAAGACATTTTTCAATGCCTATTTGGGCGTCATCTGCCGTATTAAATTGAATCGGGGTGCCCAAACTAAAGACCATGATAATTTGAAAGTGGGGGAGAAGGGTGTGGTTTATGCACTGTTCCGTTTGATTTTCGGCCCTATAGAAATGGGTGAAGACGTCTTGGAAACCTTTGGGGACCTCTATTCTTTTTCCGTTTTGGTGGGGATGCTTGCTTTCCATTTTAAAACCTGCCTTATTCGATCAGTTGATTGCTTCCGCTTTGGGTCTTTGTGAATTGGGCTTTGTTCCTGCCGATAATTTGCCCCGGGTTGGTAAAGCCTCCGATACGGATTGAAACTTCCGCAATTTTAACGGGTTTCCTATGGTTTAAAAATACAAGCAGGTATATGGAGTCGAGGTGTTCAATGGCATGTTCTCCTAAGGATTCTAGGTTGAGGTCGAGTTCGCTTTCAACGGTATCTATGGAGGTGTATGGGGCAAGGATCAGGAGTTCGGTCCATTCAAAACCGTCAATTTTGCCCAAGTCGCTTATGTTTTTTCCCGAGCTGAATTCCGCTTCGATTTTTTCGGTCAATACCCGGTCTGAGTGCAGTTGGTTTGAGTAATGACATGCCATTAAGCATAAAAATAGAAGGGTGGTGCCTATAGATTTTTTCACGGTTCAAATCGATTGTTACGGTCGTACATGGAAGTTTTTTTGGTGTGTGCGTCTATCTCGATACTTGGGGGGACCCTAGCTTTGACGATACCACTAAAGTAGTATTATTTTTATACATGGCTTCGGGGTGTCCTTTCTGCTCGTCTTTATGGGGAGGGCTTGGTTTAGGTATTTTTTTAGGGCCAATGGAATGTTTTATCCTTCTATCTATCGGTAAATTAGCATTGTATTAAACTAGGTTAATTCCTACAATAGTATAGGTTTTGTTTTATTTGTATAGCATTATTTTTTTGTGATGGGTTTATGATTTTAAGAAAAGATAAAAGTTGCGTTTTATGCGATATTTAGGTCTTTTTTTAATCATAAATAAATGTTTTGTAGTGTTTTATGGTTTTAGGGCTGATTTATTTAAAGTGCTGTAGTTTACGGAATTGTGTAAAATTAACAATTATAAGTTTTGACGGGTAAGAAATTTCTTTAAATTTGATCGCCCTTTATTATGAACTTAATTATAAGATGAAATGAGAAAATTATTACTTAAAACCTACTTTATTTACACTAGTGCGTGTAGAACTTGTCAAGGCAAGTTTGATCAAGATCAATTTAACTTAAAATTGATTTGCTAGTCTAACTGTTTTACCGAAAGCGGTACCCACTTATTTATGATCCTTTTCTGGTTCGTGCCTTCATGGGTGTATTTAGTATACGCGAAATGATAGGGGTCTGGATGTGCGCATTTTTGAATTGAAGCTAGCGCAGTTTCCATTTCCTTGTAAGCTAGAACCTAGTGAGGTCTGTTCCAAATCGTTTTTTTGCGATTACAGCAGGTTTTACCAATCGTCATGGATCTTTAAGACGGTGTGCTTTCCGGTACGACTCTTTTCTATTGTAATGAATTGTAGCATTATGTCCGCCATTTTCTTTATTGAAACATGGGTGTTAGATACTTGTTTTTTCAGGCTATTTGACCAATAAATTTAAGTGGTAGGGGAGGAGTATGTCTCTAAGGGGTAAAATACCTCGTAAAGCTTTGTTCTTCTTGGATGATAGTGGTAAGCGGTTCATTGGAAAACTTATTAAACAATATTAAATTTTGTGTTTTATGAATTTTTTAAAATCGAATTTATTCATGGCGTTTCTACTGTTGGTTACAGTGTCGAACGCGCAGACTCCTGAAGGTGAATTAAAAAGGTGGCATAAGTTATCGCTGACTTTTAATGGACCTAGCACTACGGAAACATCGAACCCAAATCCGTTTTCCGATTATAGCTTAGAGGTAACCTTTACCCATGGTGGCAGTGGGAGGAGCTATACGGTTCCTGGGTATTACGCCGCTTGTGGCGATGCCGAAAACACAGGTTGTGATTCGGGTAATAAATGGCGGGTGCATTTTGCCCCTGATGATGTAGGAAATTGGAATTGGACCGCCAGCTTTAAGTCGGGAACAAATGTAGCGATCAATGGCGGAGGATCGAGTGGCGGCTTTATGGATGGGGCGACCGGTTCATTTAGTATTGCCGAGTCGGACAAATCTGGAAGGGATTTTAGAAGTAAGGGCCTAGGAAGGTTAAAATACGTGGGAGAACACTATTTAAAGCATATTGGAACAAATCCGGCAGCACCTAATGGCCCTTGGTTTTTAAAAGTGGGGGCGGATTCTCCCGAGAACCGTTTTCATTATGTCGATTTTGATGGTACCCCGGGTGCCGTTGCCGGTGGTAGCAAGAGCAAAACCTGGCAGGCACACGAAAGGGATTATGTAGCTTCCGACGCAAGTGCCTATACCTGGAATGGTGGTAAGGGTAAAGGAATTTTGGGATCTGTAAATTACCTGTCGGGTCAAGGTGCCAATGTAATGTCTTTCTTAACCTGGGCCGCCGGAGGTGACGATGGTGCCGTTTTTCCCCATGTTTTAAAAGTTTCTGCCCAAGAATATGCCAGCAGTGGAAAAGGAGGGCAATGGGACAAATTGCACAAAGATCGCTTTGATGTTTCCAAACTGGCCCAATGGGAAAAAGTAATGGAATATGCCGATAAAAAGGGACTTTACCTGCACTTTAAGACCATGGAGACCGAAAATTGTGAAAAAATGGACGGGCATACTTTTGGAAGGGAAAGAAAACTCTATTACCGTGAGTTGATCGCAAGGTTCGGACACCACTTGGCCTTGAACTGGAACCTATCGGAAGAAACCACGCTCAAAGACGCTGTGGTCAAAGCTACCGTAAACTACATTAAAGATGTGGATCCATACGACCATCATATTGTATTGCACACCTATCCTGGGCAACAAGACCAAAGGTACGATCCTTTGATCGGGAACAAGTCCAATCTTACCGGGATATCCGTGCAGACTTCCAAGAACAACGTGCATAATGATGTACGCCGATGGGTGGAAAAGTCTAAGAATGCCGGGAGAAAATGGGTCGTTGCCAACGATGAGCAAGGCAGTGCCACCGAAGGGATCAGGGTTTCCGATAAAGTCGTTCGTGAAAAAGTGCTATGGGCCACCTTTTTGGCCGGTGGGGCCGGTGTCGAATATTACAGCGGCTATACTAGCGACGATGGAGACCTTAACGGAGAAGACCACAGAAAAAGAGGGGTGAAGTATAAAGAGGGAAGTTATGCCCTAAAATTCTTTAAAGACCATCTTTTGGCAGACCTTACGGACATGGTTTCGGCAGATGGCGTTACCGGAGATAACAAGGACTATGTCTTTGCCAAGGAAGGAAAGATATACGCAATTTACAGACCCAACGGTGGTAGTACTTCTTTGAGTTTACCGGCAGGGAACAACAAGTACGATGTACAATGGTTCAACCCAAGAACGGGAGGCGACCTAACGGGCAAAACAACGCTAGGCTCTAATTTGGTGGCCCCTGACAACAATGACTGGGTTGCACTGATCACCAGCAAGAATAGCGATGGCAATGTAGATGACTGTGATAACAAGCTTAATGCTACATTGACCCAAGATGCGTATCTGCAAGGCAGCACCAGGTTTAATAGCGGTGAACTTAGGGTTGAAAGCGGAAACAGGGTCACTTACCTTATGTTTACGGTACCTGCAAGCACCAAAACGGTAACCAATGCCAAATTGGAACTTACCGTAGGTAGCGATGGGGGCAGTGGTTTGATCGACGTTTATAAAGGAGGCTCAAATAGCTGGACCGAAACCAATCTTTCTAGTGGCAACAAACCCGCGGAAGGCGCAAAATTAGGATCCTTGAACACCACCTATAGTGTAGGCTCTACCTATACTTGGAACCTGAGCGGTGTTACTCCCGGCCAGACCATTTCCTTGGTCTTGAAGCAAACGGGCGGCAACGATGTGTCTTTCTCTTCAAAGGAAGGTTCCTATTCCCCAAAACTGATTCTAGAACTAGAGTGTGAAGATGACGGTGGGGCCATAGATAATTCCATAGCCATTCCCGGACTTTTAGAGGTTGAAAACTTCGATACACAATCAGGGATTAAGGTAGAGGATACTACCGATGCCAATGGAGGTGCGAATATCGGCTATATAGAAAATGGAGATTATGTAACCTATAATGTCAATATTGCCGAGGCCGGTACGTACCAAGTAAAGGCAAGGGTAGCGAGCCAAACGGCCGGTGGCAAGATCAACATAGAGGCAGATGGTGTAAAAGTAGGTGAGTTTACCGTTGGCAATACAGGCGGATGGCAAACATGGACGACACTGACGACCACTGTTGACCTGCAGGCGGGCGAGAAAAACCTTAAGCTCAATTTTACCGGAGGTACGGGCTATTTGTTCAATGTAAACCATCTTGATTTTAATAAGCAAGATAGTGCGGCAAGTGCCCTTTTTACGGCCGATACGACTGCGGAAGTAAAACTTGTGGCCTATCCTAACCCGGCCCAAGACTATATTACCGTTTCGGGCATTAAGCCAGGAAGCCGATTGGTGGTATATGACTACTCGGGAAATAGGGTGCTTCAAACAGTGTCTCAAAGTACCGATGTATCTCTAGATATAAACCGCCTAAGAAAAGGCGTATATATCATCTCCATTCAAGGGGAGAAGAGTCTACAGTTTATTAAGGAATAAGAAAATTAAGGGCTATTTCGGGTACCCTATCCCGAATGGCCCTTACATCTTTATAGGGTACAATAAGCCTTTTTGTGCATGGTAGAATATAAGAATCCATCGAAAAAAAAGGCTTGTTGTTTTTTGTTAATAGATAAAAAAAACAATGTGTTATGAAAGTTAATTTTTATAAACACCATACTCGGCCTAAGGTGCTTTGCACTTTGTTCTTGCTGATGTGTACGGTGTACCATGTGAGTGCCCAGTTAAGGGTAGGTGACCCAGGGGTGACTTTTGATGCAGGCAAGTATGACAGCCGCTATCCACAGATGAAGGAATGGCAAAAGGCAGGAGTTCGAGGTGGGATTCCCTTTCTAAAGGATGTCAAGGTCGTAAAGATCCTTACGAGTGGTGCCGATAGTGAAGCCATCAACAAAGCCATCGTCGACGCCTCAAAAACAAGTGGATTGGTGGCCGTACTTTTAAAAAACGGAACCTATTCCATTGATCAACGGGTGGTGATGAAATCGAATGTCTCTTTGATAGGGGAGAGTAGAACGGGGGTAAAGTGTATCATAAAGATGAACAATGGCGATGCCTTTAGCTTTTACAAGGTTAAAAAAAGCGGTATATATACCTTAACGATCCAAGGTAGTTGGGGCAAACCCAAATACGATTGGAATTATAGCTTGGATGCCAACGACGAACTAAAGAATAATGATAATATATCGGTGAAGTTCAACAAATCGGAAGATTGTTGGTTAGACAAGGTCGATATTATCAATTGCGCCAAGGATCCTGTAAGGGTGCCTTCCAATCATATTACTTTACGCGATTTGCGGGTAGACGGCGCACATAAAAAAGCCGGAGGGGCCCAAGGATACTTTTTTATACAAGGGGCCTATAACCTGGTTACGGGCTGTAAGGTTACCCGTTTGCGACACATATCGCTTCAAGGGGGCAATGTAGAATACAATGTAGTGTATGATAACGATTTTAGGCAAGAGGTAAGTTTTCACAGTGGCGATAAGGGGAACAACCTAATCGAGAATAACAGGATTACCTTGCCCTATGATATGCCCAACTCGAAGGCAGATACGCCCAATGCCGCCTATAATAGCAATAAGGAACCCAATTATTACGCCATTATGGGGCCTTGGTCCATTCAGCACGAAAACTCCGAGAAGCCCAATTTTATATTCAAGAACAAGTGTCTGGAAGAAAACCACGGCAATAAAAAACCTTGGTCAGACCCTAATTTATTGTATAAGGGGCCGAAGGAAGTCAAACCGGCGGATCCCGCTACGAATTTCCCGGCACTTCCCCGAAGCCTAACCCCATCTGGAGGGACGCTCTACCCCATAGTTTTGAATGGTAATACGGGAGGGGGCAATAACTGTGACGCTTCCAAAACCGTTTTTGCCACCGAGGATGCCTATTTACAGGGAACTTCCAGGTTCAATACAACCCAGCTTAGGGTAGAAAAGGCCAAAAGGCTGTCTTATCTTCAGTTTACCCTTCCTTCCGATCTAGCTACGATTACCGAGGCCAAATTAAGTTTGACGGTTTCTAACGATAGTGGAAATGGAAGGATAGAGATTGTAAAAGGGAAGTCGAACCAATGGACCGAAGATAATCTTTCAAACTCCAATAGACCACAGGAAGGTAGTAGCTTGGGCGTTCTTACAGGTACCTATGCCAAGGGAAAAACCTACGAATGGGCCTTGTCGGGCCTAAGCGCAGGGGAAACCATCACCTTGATCGTAAAACAAAGCAGTGGCAACGATGTATCCTTTTGGTCTAAGGAAGGGAGCAATGCGCCCAAGCTGACCCTAAGGTCAGATTGCAATGCCGCTACGGAAAACGTAGCCCTAAGTATGGAAGCGGTAGGAAGCGATCCCATCGTCAAGGTATACCCTAATCCTTCTAGAAACTTTATTAGCGTGTCTCATGTGAATATTGGGGAAGAGCTAATCGTGTACGATTTCCTAGGCAATATCGTGCTAAGGGAAGTTGCCAAACAAAGCGAGCCCGTTTTAGATGTTTCCCGTTTAAGAAGGGGGAACTATATTCTTTCCGTTCAAGGAAAAAACAGCTTTCAATTTATTAAGGAGTAAGACAAAGGCCGTCCTGCCGGTACATACAGGTAGGGCGGTTTATAGGTGAAACAAAAAAAGAAAACGATTATGGTACCAGTAAAGCAAAGACGGAAGGCATATGTTTTATATGCGTTTCTCATGTTGTGCGCCACTACGGCATTTGCACAGAACAATTATTACCTAAGTGCTTCCGGAAACGATTCCAATAGCGGAACTTCGGAGGCTTCGCCTTGGAAAACGATAAACAAGCTGAATAGTGTAAAGAATTCCATTAAACCGGGCGATGTTATTCATTTCAATAGGGGCGATGTATTCTATGGCTCACTCGACCTAAAGGGCAAAAAGGGTTCCTCGGGGAAATCTATAGTCTTGAAATCGTACGGATCGGGTAACAAGGCCATTATTAGGGCATCGGTGAAAATCAATAACTGGACACGTCACAGTGGAAATATCTGGAAGGCCAACTTGGCTAAGGTCGATAACGGCAGGACGCCGGCCCTATTTTTAAACAGTGTGGCCCAGCAGATCGGTAGGGAGCCCAATGTTGATGCGGCCAACGGTGGATACCGAAGGATCAAATCGCACGCGGGCAATAACAAATCCATATCGGAAGCGGCTAATTTGCCCTATGCTTCAAACAGGTTTCAAGGCGGTGAAATTACCATTAGGACTACGGACGATAACGTAAAGGTAGAAACGGTAACTTCCCATAGCGGCAATACGGTAAACTTTGGGCTGTCGGACCCAAGTGCCAACTTTGAAAATGCCATTGAAAACAATTTCGGATACTTTTTTCAGAACCATGTAAATACCTTGGATAAAAACGGGGAATGGGCCCACGATACCAATGCGGGCGTACTGTATTTGTACAGTAATACGAACCCGAACGGTTTGAATGTGGAAATCCCTTCGGGGGAAAGTGCCCTAAGCCTTAACAATAGCGACTATATAAAAGTTCAGGATTTAAGATTGGAAGGCGGCTTGAAATATACCTTGGCCATTAGTGGGGCATCGAACATGACCCTTACCAATTGTCATATTTATAACGGGAACGAGTACTTGTCCCTAGGATATACCCTTACCAACATCACCGCTACGAATAATACCTTTGAGCAGAGCAATAACGTGGCCATCCGATGGGAGGGCTTAAGCGGACTCACTTTTGCCAACAATAAAATATTGAATATTGGTATGCGCTCCGGTATGGGGGCACGTAGTTTTATTGGATATACAGGGGCAAGGTTTGTCAGTAGGTCCGGGTCTGCCGTGAACGTGATAGAAAAGAATACCTTAAAAAATATAGGATATCACGCCATGCTCTTTGCCGGTGATAATTTAAAGATACGCTACAATGATATTAGCA
This sequence comes from Zobellia uliginosa, assembly GCF_900156625.1. Classification (GTDB taxonomy): domain Bacteria; phylum Bacteroidota; class Bacteroidia; order Flavobacteriales; family Flavobacteriaceae; genus Zobellia; species Zobellia uliginosa. The sequence continues at coordinate 530,199 of NZ_FTOB01000004.1, forward strand.
ACTATTGCTATACCAAAGATGATGGGGGCGGAATATATTCCGTAGGAAACAGAAATACGAAAAACAGTGTGTACGGGAACATCGTTCATGATAGTCCGGGAGCCATTAGGGGCATTCCTGAAGGAAGGGGCGTAAAAACGGCCGGAATCTATATTGATAACGACTCGCAAAACCAATTGATATATGAAAATACGGTGTACAACATCGTCGGTTGGGGATTGATGGCCAACCTATCAAGTAAAAGCACCATTAGGGACAATACCGTCTACAATTGTGAATACGGACTCGTATTATCTACCTATAACAATAGCTTTGGGGCCGGGGGAAGTACGGCAAAGGCAACCAACAACACCGTGGTGAACAATATATTTTTCTCTAAGAAACCAAGCCAGGTTTCGGCAGGTTACACCAACCAAATTACCGATGCCGGATTTAACACCTTCTTGGGCGATGTCAATAGCAATTACTACTGTATGCCCTATAACGGAAGAAAGCAAATAAGTGTAACATTGGCCCGCAAAACCGATGAGTACACCTTGGACGAATTCAGGACCAAATACCCCAATTATGAAAAAGAGGGTAAAAACGCCCCTGTTAAGTTCGACGCCTCGGTCGACCCGAATACCTTTATAAAGTTTGTGGTAAACAACACAGGTACCGCCAAAGCCGTAAACTTGGGGTCGGAAAACTATGTGGATGCCAAGCATAAAAACTATTCGGGAAGTGTTACCGTACCGGCGTATTCGAGTATCGTATTGCTCAAGGGAAGCGGAAATGGCGGTTCGACCGAAGATCCACAACTGATAGAAAACGGAACGTATACCATAGAATCGGTTACGTCTAACCAGCGATTATTGTCACGCGCCGTGGAAAATTACAATGCCAGAATGGTAAACCCTGGGGACTACGCTGATCAAAAATGGGTTTTCAACCATTTGGGGAACAACGTCTACACCATAAAGAACAAGGCCAATGGCCGTTTCTTGGAGGTGCCTTATGCAAAATGCCAAAACAGTGTACAGGTATCTACCTATACCAGTGCGGCACAAGACCACCAAAAATGGAAAGTAGTCGAAAATGGCAATGCTATTTACGGCCTTAAGCCCAACCATTGTTCCGATCAAGGCTTGGATAGGAACAATGGCACCCTCGATACAAATGTCATTACCTATTCTTACGGGGCCAACAATGGCAACCAAAAGTGGAAAATTCTACCGATAGCGGCCAGTCTTAATGTAGATGAAGCGGCTATCAAAGCCTACCCTAACCCTTCAACCGAATTTATCAAGGTGGCGGGCGTAAAAGTAGGCGATAGGCTTAAAATCAGAAATATGAGTGGTGTAGTTGTAAAAGAGATACACGTAAAATCTTTGGAAGAAACCATTCCTTTAGATGATATTAAATCGGGAGTGTATATTATTTCCGTGTCCGACAAGGAAAATATACAATTCTTAAAACAGTAATCCTCCATTTCATGTGTTTTCGGCTGTCTAGATCTTATGGTCTAGGCAGCTTTTTTTTTGCCAAGTATTATCGTGGATAAAAGGGGGCGATCCTATGCAGCTGTTGGGGCGTTCTGTTTTTATTCGAGTTCTTCACAATCGAAATTCTGCCTTTGTAAGAGTTCTATGACCTTGTGCTCCGAACAATGGTCGCTCTCTATCCGTAAGATGTTATCACAGTCCTCAAGGTCAAAATTCCAATGGCTTTCCGTCAGTAAATGATCGAGGTGGGGTTTTAAATTTTTGATTTGGGTCTTGGTCCGTACGCTTGTTTTAAAGACGTGTATCATAGGTTGTGATGTTATGATCCAGCTTCATTGAAATCGGGCCGTGTTTTGTGATTCCGAAGAGGGAAGGCTCGAATTCAGGGAAAGCTTGGTATTAGAGTTTGCTTAAGATGCTTCTATCGATATAAAAGGTGCCGAAAGGAATGAAACAGGCCAATAGCACTTTCCAGGTAGTCGTTGTGAATTTCCAATGTTGCTCGACCCCTACGCTTAAGGTGTTAAAAAGGAAAAGTAGAAAAAGGGCCCCATGGATCGGGCCGAGTGTTTTGGTCAATTCCGGATAGTCAAAGTAATACTTCAAGGGTACCGAAATAAATACAAGTACCAATAGGGAAATACCCTCTAGAAAGCCTATGATACGGAGGCGGCCAATATTTGTTTTCAATAGATTCTTCATAGTTATCGGAAATAAGGTCTGTTGGCAAACGGTGAAAAGGGCCAGGGAATGGCTATAAAAATGATGGTTAGGGCCACTGAAAACCAAAGCAGTTGGGTTTTGAATTTTTCTCGGTCGGAAGGCTTTCGTTTTGCCAGGGCCGAACCGATGGTGAGTAAAACAATGGCCAAGAGCATGAGAACCATATGTATGAGTCCGAAAAAGGTGGTGTCGATATGTTCTAGGGCCTCATCGGTATGCTTCCAAAAATAGCTGACGATCGGACTCTGGGTGTATAGTAAGATGCCGATGAGAAGTTGGATATGGGCCAGGGTGGCGGTCCAATGCCTGACGCGGTTGTCGTGCTTTGAAAAATTTAAATTTTGAAAATAACCTCGGTATGCCCGGTAAATGGAATACAGAAGGCTTAGTAATACGAGCCAACGTACAACCGAATGGCCAAAAGTAAGTGCTTGATACATCAGTAAAGTATTAAATGCTGATGCAAAGATATAAAAACATACTAGTTAGTATGTTTTAAAGGCAATTTTTATTTTAGCTGGTCTAAATACTGTTTAAGTTCCTTTAAATAAGCGTGATAGCAATCGGTGTCGTTATAGGCCTTGCCGAAATTTCTAATGCCCCAATAGCTCGACATCACAAAATAGGCCACTTGTTTGGGGTTGATATCACTGCGTACCGTGCCATTTTCGATTTCCTTTTGAATGGCCTTTTCTATGGTAGTCTGCCACTCTAGGATCAATTCGTTCAAGGCTTGGGCAAAGGCCTCGTTCCAAGGTGTCATTTCTTGGGTGAGGTTGCTTGCGGGGCATCCGTATTCGAGCTTTAGGAAGGGGGTATCGAACAGCAGGGATTCCGTCATTCGGTATATCTCCTCAAGGGGACTTGAAGCGTTTTGTAAGGGAAAGATAAAGGCATCTTGCATTGTCGGTTTGACAATTTCGTTGATAATGGCAATTCCCATTTCGTCTTTTGTTTTGAAATGGTAGTAAAAAGCCCCTTTGGTAACTTCTGTAGTGGCTATAATTTCATCAATGCTCGTCGTTTGGTAGCCCTTTTTGTAGATCAGGTCAAATGCTTTTTGAAGAATGGTATGTCGGGTATTCGATGCCTTTGTCATAAAAGATACTAATTAGTATGGTGCGCAAAGTAATCAAAAAAAACATAGGGAGGGGAAGATCTTGTACTACCTGAGGCATGTTTTTGGTTTCAGCTTCTCTTTGAGGTAGGTATTGGAGGGGCGAGATGATTTGGCCCCTGTGTTTTGCCGCTTTCCGTTCTTTTCTTCCTTCGGATTGGTTTAAGAAAGGCAAAGTTAAGCCCCTTTGATAGGAGCTTTTGGTGGGCGCAAGGGAAAAAATAACGGGGGCGGGGGTAAGTTATAGATAAAATATAACGTATTTTACCGCAGTTAAGGTGTGGGCTTGTAAATACGCTTTATGCGCCCAAGCTTACACATCAAGTCGTACAATAATTTATTAGGATCCATTTCCGTTGATCAAAACCAAACCAAATAGAATTGCCATATTACTTGATTCGGCCCGAAGGTATGATCGTGACGTATTAAAGGGGATAATTGATTTTAGTCGGCAAAAAGGGCATTGGTCAACCTATCACTTACCACCTGACTATATTCATGGCCATGATATGGACAGGATTATTGAGAATATTATCAAGTGGTCTCCCGATGGTGTAATTACACGGACGTTTACGGGTTGGGAACAGTTTAAGACTTTGGGAGTTCCTGTGATACTTTCTCCCTATAAAAAGATTATTGAGAATGAAATCAGCTTTCATAGTGATGATAGTGAAATTGGTAGAATGGCGGCGGACTATTTTATGGCATTGGGTTTTGAGAATTTTGCCTTTATAGGGAACAGTGATTACCATTGGTCTGATGAAAGGCAAAAGGCCTTTAAAAAAGAAGTGAAAAGCAGGGGGCTGTTTTATGAAAAGGCACCTGAGTTCATTAAAAAAAATAGTTGGTACGAGATTCCCGAGCTTTTGGCCGAGTGGCTCTCCGTACAGCCCAAGCCCTTGGCGTTGTTCGCCGCCTGTGACGAATTCAGTAGTCTTGCCAATAGGGCCATCGAAATTTCAGGGTATCACTGTCCTTCACAGATTGCATTGCTAGGTTGCGATAACGATGTGCATATTTGCGAGTTGGCCGAGCCACAGATTTCTAGTATTGGAATGAATGCTATAGGGGCGGGTTTCGAGGTAGCTAAAACAATGCACGGTCTAATTCGTGGGGAACAATTGAGTTCAGGTAACATTGTAACCCTTCCCGAAGGTATTATTACCCGCAAGTCTACCGATATCGTAGCCGTAAAGGATATTGAACTTCAGAAGGCGGTACGCTTCATTATAGAAAATGCGCCTATAAAAAATATTAGGGTTTCCGATGTTGTTAAAATGACAAGCCTCTCTCGAAGGTTGTTGGAAATGCGGTTCAAAAAGGAACTAGGACTTTCCGTTCTTCATGTAATCAAGAAGTACAGGATATCACATTTTAAAAAATTATTGAACGACAAAAGTATCAGGGTCAAAGATATTTATGCCGTAATGGATTTTTCCAATCAAGAAAGTGTTTCTCGTTACTTTAAGAACGAGACCGGTATGACTCCTTCCGAATATCGTGAAAAATTCAAAAAGTAAAATTCGCATTTTGTCATTTTATATGCGTTTTTTATCAATTACTCTTTCGATTTATACCTTTCCTTTACCACGTTTTATAAGTGGTTCTCTATCCATCTATTCTCTTAGTGACTATTAGTCGTTCTCAACAACGAACACTACAAGGGCGTATTCTGCGAAACTTCCAACTTATAATACTCAGATTGCCATTTTCATGAAATAGCAGAAATGTATAAATCCAACTTTAACTAAACCGTCAAATTATGAAACAAAAACTTTTCTTATATCTATTCATCATAGCTCCTATGTGCCTCTTTGCACAGGGCGGAATATCGGGCTCGATTACCTCTGCGGAGGATGGAGCGCCCTTGCCTGGTGCAAATATTCTGGAAAAGGGAACATCAAACGGGACCCAAGCCGATTTTGACGGAAACTTCTCTATGGAGGTAAGTAGTTCAGATGCCGTACTGGTAATTTCTTATATCGGTTTTACCAGTCAAGAAATTGCAGTTGGGGTACAGACCCATTTTAATATTTCTCTTGAAGAAAGTGCCTCGGCGCTTGATGAAGTCGTACTTGTGGGCTATGGTACGCAGAAAAAGGCCAATGTAACCGGTGCCGTTTCTACCATCAAGGTCGATCGGCTTGCGAATATGTCACTTGGGGCCATTGACCAAAAGTTGGGCGCACAAGTAGCTGGTGTTCAGGTAAGGCAAATTTCCGGAGCCCCGGGTAGTGGCGCCGTTGTTAATATAAGGGGGGCGGGATCCATAGGTGCAGGTGACGACCCCTTGTATATTGTAGATGGTTTTCCATTGGTTGCGGGAAGTGATAAAAGCTTTAATCCGTTGAATACCATTAACCCCGATGATATCGAAAGTCTTACGGTATTAAAGGATGCCTCTTCAACCGCTATTTACGGTTCTAGGGGGGCTAACGGTGTTGTGTTGATTACGACCAAGAGCGCGAAAAACGGAAAATCGTCCATAGAGTTTACGGCCTATGGAGGCCTGCAACAGGTTTCCCAGAAATTCTTTCCCCAAATGATGAACGCAACGGAGTTCGCGCAATTTCAACTCGAGAAAGCCCAAGACTTTTGGGTAGATGAAGGCAACGATTTAAGCACTTTCGATATCAATACCTTAGATCCGATCTACCGAAATCCGGCAAGTAACGGGGAAGGAGTGAACTGGTTGAAGGAAATCACGCGTGTGGCTCCTATGCAAAACTATAACCTAACCATTACCAACGGTACGAAAAAAGTTAGATCGGTGATATCGGCAAGTTACTTCAATCAAGAAGGAACTATTCTAGGTACCGATTTTGAACGATTTAGTTTTAGGTCGAACCTCGAGACCGATTTAACCGATAAAATAAAGGTGGGGTTAAATATAGTACCCACTTTAACCAAGCAGAACAGTCGCCCTACGGAAGGGCATAATGGTAATTCCATCATTACCCAGACGTTTATAACACCACCCTTCGGACCAATTTATAACCCTGATGGCAGTTACAACCCCAATATTCAGGTGGGAGGCCCATTCAGTGATAGGGTAGGCGGTACTTTTCAATTTGCCAATCCGGTAAATCGACTCAAAAACCTTGTGGATGAAACCAAGGGGGTATCCTTGTTGATCAATGCTTATGTGGATGCGGAAATTTTCGAAGGGCTGAGGTTTAAAACAACCTTTAATGTAAGTCACAATAATTCCAACAGAGATCAGTACTTTCCTTCGGCTGTCGGAAATTATAGAGACCCGGCACCCTCAATTCCTAGTGGACAATTTCAAAAGAACACCTTGAACAATTTTCTTAATGAGAATACATTAAGCTATACAAAGTCCTTCAATAAACACAATATAGAGCTATTGGCCGGCTTCAGTAGCCAACAGGAACGATTTGAAAGGTCAACGATATTGGCAAGCAATTATCCGCTCAACGATGATATTATTACGCCCAATGCGGCAGCTACCGTAGAGAGTTCGGAACTTGTTGATAAATGGACCTTGGTATCTTATTTTGGAAGGCTCAATTATAATTTTGACGGAAGATACTTGATCGGCGCTACCATTCGTAGGGACGGTTCTTCGAGATTTGGCGAAAACAATCGTTGGGGGCTGTTTCCATCCGCTTCTTTGGGGTGGCGGGTTTCCGAAGAATCTTTCTTTCCCGAAGACGGTTTTGTGTCAGGCTTGAAGCTTAGGGCGAGTTACGGGTTAACGGGGAACAACGCAATAGGCAACTACACCGCCATTTCTTCCGTTATAACCGACGACTATGTGTTTGGAGGCGTTTTGGCCCCAGGGAAACGACAGTCAAGTTTGGCCAATGTGGATCTGGGCTGGGAAAGCTCCAAACAGTTCAATGCGGGAATAGACCTAGAGCTTCTAAAAGGACGATTTTTTATAAGTCCGGAAATCTACGTAATCGATACCGAAGATATGCTGCAGGGTATTGATATTCCTGCCAGCTCGGGCTTCTCCAGTATCCAGGAAAATATCGGAAAGGTGAGGAACAAAGGTTTGGAACTTACCCTTACGGGACGGATCTTAACCGGTAAATTACGGTGGAATTCAGATTTCAATATTTCGTTCAATAAGAATGAAGTGCTCGACTTAGGCAATAAATCTGAAATTATCATAGGATGGCCCCATAAGACCATTACCAAGACAGGGCAGCCTCTAGGCTTGTTCTATGCCTATAACTTTTTAGGGCTCTATGAAAACCAGGCCCAGCTCGATGAGGCCAGTGCGCCCAATAGCACCATTGGTACGCCAAGATTTGAGGATGTCAATGGTGACGGTGCCATCAATTCTTCCGATTTCACCGTTGTGGGTAGTCCGCACGCGGATTATAATTGGGCCATGACCAATACCTTCAACTATGGTGATTTTGATTTCTCATTTCAATTGGCAGGGTCACAAGGTGGTGAAGTATTGGATATTTACAGAAGGCACACCCAATTATCTGTCGGGTTTTGGAACCTGGAAAAAGACGTCGCCACTCGGTACAGACCTTCAAATGCTTCCTTCGATACCAATTATGGTAGGGTAACGAGTCCTTACGATTTTACCAATCAAGATATCAGCTCGCTCTTTGTGCAAGATGCTTCGTACGTGTCTATTAGGAATATTACATTGGGGTATACGCTCAACACGGAATACCTAAAGAGTTTCCGACTCTACTTCAGTGCACAAAATCCCTTTGTATTTACCAAATACAAGAACGGTCATCCTGAAACCGCAGGATTTGGGGAGACTAGCTCTTTGCAACAAGGAATCAATTATGGTGGATACCCATTGCCACAAATCTTTACCATCGGGTTAAATTTTAAACTATAAATTCTGTAATCATGAAAAATTGTAATTATATATATATGCTCTTAACTTGTTTCTTGTTGGGGTGTAGCGAAGATTTCTTGGATGTGGCGCCCGAAACCTCATTAGGCTCAACTTCTTTCTTTAAAAATGAGGGACAGTTCGTAGCGGCATTGAACGGAACCTATGTGCCTCTTAGGGATTTGTACAAAGGCGGGAATTTTTGGTTGTTGGCCGAACAGCGTTCAGACAATACCTCTTATGAAAATTTGGATGGCTCCGGAGTTTCGAAATTTGAAATCGATGAGTTTCGGGTTACCGAATTAAACACTTTTCCCCCAACAATTTTCAGAATGTCTTACGATGGTATAGGGCGAGCGAACTTATTGCTTTCGAATATAGCCACGACCGAGGTGTTGAACGATGATATAAAAAACCAATTGGAAGGTCAGGCCTATTTTCTCCGAGCCCTGTATTACTTTCATTTGGTCAGGGTTTTTGGTGACATACCGCTGGTTTTAGAACCCGTAAATAATACGGAGCAAGCCTTCGCTACAGCGGAAAGGGTCGGTGTCTCCGAGGTTTATTCGGTAATTGTAGACGATGCTACCAAGGCGGCGGCCTTACTTCCCGATTCCTACACCGGTAATGTCATTGGACGTGCTACAAAAGGTGCGGCCTTGACCCTTTTAGGAGAGGTGCAGATGACCTTGAAGAACTTTGAGGCAGCAATAACCGCCTTAAACGGCGTTACGGGCTATACGCTTTTATCGGACTATGGGGAACTTTGGAATGCAGCCAATAAAAACAGTGCTGAATCTATTTTTGAAGTCCAATATTCCGTAGGCATGGGATCCGAAGATTTTGCCAGTGATTTTATGTACCGTTTTGTACCCCAGCACTCGGGAGCGGGTGAAGAAATCATTGGGTTTGCCGCAGGAAACGGTTCCGATTCCGGTCACAATACCCCCACTAATGATATGATCGGGGCCTACGAGGCCGAAGACCTTAGAAAGGATGCTTCTATCGGATTCTGGAATAACCCGCAAACGGGAATGGATATACCCTATGTGAAAAAGTTCAATAACCCCGGGCCGTTTCGGTTTTGGATGGATGACAATATGCCGATCTACAGATATGCCGATGTCCTTCTGATGTTATCGGAAGCCCTAAACGAACAGGGCTATGTGGCCGATGGAGAAGCGTTCGACCTATTGAACCGGGTCAGGCAAAGAGCAGGTTTAGCTGATTTGACATCTGCGGAATTAACCGACCAAGATAGTTTTAGGGAAGCCGTAGCCCAAGAAAGAAGGGTCGAGCTTGCATTTGAAAACCACAGATGGTTCGACCTTTTAAGAACGGATAAGGCGGAAGAAACTATGACGGCGCATGGCGTGGAGGAAAAAGCGCTGAAAAGTTATGTTCCTACCAATGCCTATCAAAATATATCCTTGTTGTACCCCTATCCGAACCGGGAAACACTTTTGCTCGATGCAGATAATTAAGGGTCTTGTTTGAAAATAAAGAAAGAATGTTTCCTTTTTGGTTACTTTAAAGAAATAATTGAGGTATTGCTTTTGTATACTTGAAAAACCATAAAAATGAAAAAACCAGCTAGAACCCTAATTTTATCGTCATTGTTAATTTTGTTTTTATCGACGGTCAGTGCCCAAAAGGGATATCAAGACCCTATGGATATAAGGGTTTCCGAATCAAAAATGGCTACGGTAGAAGTGATTACGAATGCGGGTAAGAGAAGTTATCACCTGAACAATACCGGAACCGTTGATGTTTCAAAGGCCCTGCAAGCTATTTTTGATGAGATTTCGGCAATAAAGGATGTGTCCGCTACCTTTTCGTTCATACCTGGGGTCTATTATTTAAACGGCCCGGTAAAACTGAAAATCGCAAGTGTCAAGATGATGGGGCACGGTCATGGGGGAATAGATATTCATGGCGCCAATATTGAAAGCGGGAGTATTTTTAGGTTTGGAAAAGACACGGGCCCCAACTGTATTACATTTGATTATGCCGGAAGGAGCAAGGCTTTTCCATCCGGAGAAACCCCATGGGATAATCGAAATTTAAAGGTTGAAATAGAAAACCTCACCTTTGTTGGTTACAACAACACCGGGGTAAATACGGCTGATGGCTATAGCCGCTTCAGGGGTGATGAGCCGAATTTTAGAGGGCTACATTGGTACCCGTCAAAAGACCGGTACAAGGATGTCGAGGCAGAGGGGCAGCGGGCCATTGTCTTGCCAAGTCCGTCTCAGGGCAAAGGGCATGCGAAGTGCGAGCTATTGAGGGTGACCGGCTGTTATTTTACAGATCTATATGTCGGGCTTGATGTAGCAGGGAGCGATGTGACCTATATCGATAAAAATTGGTTCGGACAGTTGACCTATGCCATAAGGCTTCATAAAAACGGGCAAGGAATGATGGTCGGGGATAATCTGTTTGCCGACCTTGAGACGGCAATGGTATTGGGAAACCCTAGCTTCTCTTCCTTCCATAACAATACTTTTGCCTATGTAAGCAAGTGTTTCGAAATCGATAATATTGAAAACTCTACGATAGTCGGCAACACCTTGTACAATTGGAAGATATCGACCGGTGCCGCCGCTTATGGGGCTTTTTGTCACATAAAAAAATCCAGTAACCTGGCCATAACGGGAAACACCATTTCCCAATATCTTGATAGCCGAAAACGGACCAAGACTATTGACGAAAAGAACAATGGTCTTTCTTTTATACAATTTGATAACGCAGATCAACTGCTCTTTTCGAACAATGTAGTGCATACTATTTTGACCCAGACCGTAGTACGGCTTAACGATTCAAAAAATTGCGTAATTAGCGATAATATCATTACCCATGGTAAAGGAGGGAATGCCGTAGCCCAGACCGGTACTAGTAATAATAACTATTATAGACCCATCGATCCCAAAAATTCGGAACGCTTCGATGAATATAAATATTGATAGATAAAACAACAAGAAATATGATGGCTAGGCTTAGTGGTATAGGTCTACCTGCTTCCTTTAAAATAGATGCCGTTGATGGTTCAAAGACTATCTTGGCAGCTAAGTTGAATTAGTTAGTTCGGGAAACACGGGTTTCTACTCGTGTTTTTCTTTTTCGCTAAAAATCCATTCAGTTCCTTGTGTGAATCAAATGGCGATTCCATAGTTTTTTAAAAATTAAAATATGCTTAAAGAAACGGTAGTCTTAGCGGCCGATGTTGGAGGGTCTCATATTACCTTGGCCTTAGTGGTAAAAGGTCATGTCATGGATTCTGTAACTATTAAGGCTGAGCCTATAAAGGGGTTGAGGCCCTATATGCCTTTGATGGAACAAATGGCGGAACAGCTCGTGGAGGACAATTCGTTGCGTTTTCTTGATCTTGCCGGTTTCGGTATGGCGCTCCCAATGTTGGTTGATTCAAAAAAGAATACGGTACTGTCTTGTGCCCATAATAAATATGAAGATGCGGTCGAAATTGATTTTGAACAATGGGCGAGGGAAAAATTCGGCTTGCAAATTAGACTGGAAGTTGATGGAAACCTTGGCTGTATGGGAGAGTGGAACTATGGTGCCGGAAAGGGAGTGCAAGACTTGGTCTATGTAATTTTAGGAACTGGGTACGGAAGCTCGGTCGTGCTCGGTGGCCAACCGCTAAAGGGGCGAAATTTTACGGCTGGAATTTTAGCGGGTCATATGGTAGTCAATCCTATGGGAAGCAAATGCATTTGCCCAGGTAATGGTTGTGTCGAAAGTGAAACCGGTACATGGGCACTGCCGGGAATCGCCAGAAAAACCGAGGGATTCCATACCAGTCTATTGGCGAAAAGGGAAAAAATAGATTATGCGGCATTGTTTGAAGACCACGCCCTAAACGATAGTGTCGCCACTAAAATTTTAGAGCGAAGCATCATGTATTGGGGAGCCTCTTTGGTAAACCTTATCTACGCCTACAATCCCCAAAAAATTATTATGGCCGGTTCGGTCATAAAAGCAGGTGATTACATCATTCCGAGATTGGACGCTTATATTAAAAAACAATTATGGACGATTGGGGAGTATCCTGAAATATGCAAGGCCCAACATTTTGATACGGCAGCATTGTTAGGGTGTTATTCTTTGGTCACTATCTCTGATAAATATGAATGAAACTATCCTCCAGCCTAGAATGCGGAAATATCTTGTAAAATGCACTTTGGTCGCTGCCTTGGGCGGATTGTTGTTTGGTTTTGATACCGCTGTAATATCAGGTACCGAACAGTCGCTCAGGCTGTTGTTCGATGGAGAGTACCAAAAGCTTAGCCAGGTATTTGGTACCGTAAACTTTTGGCACGGCTTGGCCATAGCCTCGGCCTTAATAGGGACCATTGTCGGGGCGATGCGCTTCGGGAAATTGGCAGATACCTATGGACGGCGGAAACTGCTGATTATCATCGGGGTTTTATATTTTATATCGGCTATCGGTAGTGCGCTGGCCTATGACTTGTCCTCCTTTGTTCTTTTTAGGTTCGTCGGGGGTGTTGGTGTCGGAGGCGCATCGGTCATCTCACCCATGTACATTGCGGAAATATCACCGGCAAAGTTTCGGGGGCGCTTGGTGGCCATAACCCAATTCAATATCGTTTTGGGCATTCTGCTGGCCTTTGTTTCCAATTATCTTATAGCCGGATTTGAACTAGGGGCGGTTACCTGGCGCTGGATGTTCGGCGTAGAGGCTCTTCCGGCCCTTTTGTTCTTTTCGTTTTTGTTCACCATACCTCGCAGTCCGAGATGGTTGTTGGTAAAAGGATATGTAGACGAGGCCAAAAAAGTATTGTCGCAAGTAGGGACCGATTCCGGTAGTATTGAAGATGAAGTGGCCGAAATTCAAAATACTTTAAAAACCGACGAGCGGAACAAAGGGGAGACGATTTTTAAACGAAGGTATTATAAACCGCTTTTCCTGGCCATATCAATAGCGGCCTTTAACCAACTGTCGGGAATAAATGCGGTTATGTATTTCGCGCCAAGGATTTTTGGAATGTCCGGTTTTGGCGAAAGTGCCGCCCTATTGGGGTCCGTTGGGGTAGGTCTGGTCAATTTGGTGGTGACAATGTTTGCCATTTCCATTATTGACCGCTTTGGCCGTAAAAAACTAATGTTGTTGGGGTCTATAGGATATTTGGTCAGTCTTGGGCTCATCGCTTTGACATTCTATAGCTATGATTCTGAATTTCGATTGGTCCATGCGCTGCAACAGGGCCTGCGCGATGGCTCCGATTTGGCATCGGCTATGGCATCGGCTATGGCATCGGCCGCTACGGGGGGCAGTATTATTATGTGGAGCTTGTTCCTGTTTGTCGCGGCACATGCTTTCGGACAAGGAACGGTTATTTGGGTGTTCATAAGTGAAATATTTCCGAACAAGGTAAGGGGCAAGGGAGTTTCGTTGGCGAGTTCCACCTTGTGGATTATGGCCGCCTTGATTTCGTGGACCTTTCCCATGTTCGCCGAAGAATCGGGCGGAAAGATATTTACATTCTATTGGGTGTCAATGCTATTGCAATTGCTTTGGGTAGTGTTTGTAATGCCCGAAACAAAGGGTATAAGTTTAGAGGATATGGAGAAAAAACTGAATTTAAATGACGAAAAGTAATTTTAACAAGACTCCTTTCGTACCTATAACAGGAAACCAAAACTGCTATGTCGGTTGGGAGCAAATAGGCCCTGAAATACAATCGGTACTTGATAAGGTCCCCCGTAAGAAAAAGGTGTTGGCGGTGGAGTGTTACCATGGTGTAGATGAGCAGGAAATATTGAACGGTCTCGAGAAACATCTCGGTCCCGTAAGGATCATAAGATCTTCCGAAGCCTTTAAAACCGAAGCCGAAATCTCAAAAATGGTATTTGCCGATGTTACCGATGACCGCATATTCGGGAGAATTACAGAACTCGGGCTGCATAGTTACTTCGATAGGGGCAAGACCGAAAAATTAAGGAGGGCCATTGATCGAATTTCCAATGGAACGGTCTTGGTGATAGGTATTGGGGCTTTCTTGTTGGTAGAAAACCATGATGGCCTCGTTTACGCAGATATGGCCCGTTGGGAGATTCAAACCCGTATGAGGCGAAAAGAGGTCGATAATATCGGCTTGGCCAATCGTGAAACGGATTTTATGCGCCTATACAAGCAAGGATATTTTGTCGATTGGCGCATCTGTGATTCCCTTAAAGCCGATCTATTCGGTAAAATCGATTTCGTATTGGATACCCATACCAAGAACCTGCCTAAAATGGTTTCCGGGGAAACCATGATCAAAGGAATGGAAGCCGCCCTTAAGAGGCCGTTTAGTGTCGTACCTTTTTTTGATCCCGGTCCCTGGGGAGGTCAGTGGATGAAGGAAGTGTTTGATTTGGATAAGGATAAACCTAACTATGCTTGGTGTTTCAATTGTGTTCCTGAAGAGAACAGCCTTTTGCTGAAAATAAACGATACCCTCATAGAAATGCCTTCTATTAACCTTGTACTCTATGCTCCTGAAAAGGTCTTGGGGAAGAAGGTCTATGAACGTTTTGGCACAGAGTTTCCCATTCGGTTTGACCTTTTAGATACCATGCAAGGTGGTAACCTAAGCTTTCAGGTACATCCTTCAACTTCCTATATCAAGGAGCATTTTAATATGGACTATACCCAAGACGAGAGCTATTATATGCTCGATGTGGGCGAGAATGCCCTTGTTTATCTAGGAGTAAAGGAAGGGGTTGATCCCCAAGAACTTATCGGTGACCTTAAAAGGGCCCAAGAAGAAAACCAAACCTTCGATGCAGAAAAATATGTGGCTACCTTTCCGGTAAAAAAGCACGATCATATTTCCATTCCGGCCGGAACGGTACATTGTTCCGGTAAGAACTCTATGGTGCTGGAAATTAGTGCTACACCGTATATTTTTACTTTTAAACTATGGGATTGGGGCCGTTTGGGAATGGACGGAAAGCCAAGACCGATAAACCTGGCTCATGGTGAGAAAAATATTGAATGGAACCGAGCAACCCAATGGGTAAAGGGAAATTTAATAGATCAAGTGGAACCGATCGAAGAAGGGGAAGGGTGGCGCGAAGAACGAACAGGCTTACACAAATCACAGTTTATAGAAACTAGGAGACATTGGTTCTCTGCTAAAGTGAAGCATAATACCGGAGGAACGGTAAATGTACTGAGTTTGGTTGAAGGTCGGGAAGTCTTAGTGGAGAGTCCTGATCATTTGTTCGAACCATTTGCGGTACACTATGCGGAAACTTTTATAGTGCCGGCCTCAGTGGAAGAATACACGATTCGCCCGTATGGCGAAAGCGAAGGTTTAGAGGTCGCCACGCTTAAGGCATATGTAAGAAGTTGATAATGAAAAAACTAGACCCAGGCTTTGACATCGTACCCCATTTTGACCCTTTAGGGTTTGAATATGGCAAGAACTGTTTCGGACCTAAGGTAGAGCACCGTTCGTTGAACAGTATACGCCCCAGTCTGAGGGATCCCAAGTGCCACGGTCCTGAAATTGTTTATGCCATTGCCATGGACGTCGGAAAGAATGAACATCGGGAATTATTGCAAAAAAGACATTTATTGTACGGGGCCGTAATCTATGCCGCAGGTAACTTGGGTGATGAGCCCATAAGAAGTCAAGGGCATATACATCGACGATCGACCTTCGCCCAAGGGTGGTCTACTCCCGAAATTTATGAAATCTGGTCGGGCAAGGCGGTTATCTATATGCAGGAAACGGCAAATGATAATCCTGGAAGGTGTTATGCCGTACACGCCATGGCAGGGGAGGTCGTAATCGTTCCCCCTGGCTGGGCGCATGCCACTATCAGTGCCGATCCTAATGAGGCCTTGTCCTTTGGTGCTTGGTGCGACCGCGATTATGGTTTTGAATATGACCAAGTACGGGAGCATCAGGGCTTGGCATGGTACCCCATATTGAAGTCGGGTAAGTTGGATTGGCAGTATAATGCCCGGTATAAAAGGCAAAAACTGATAGAGAAAATACCTGAAAAATATGCGGACTTCGGCCTGATACAAAATACTCCTATTTACTCCCAGTTTGAAAACTGTCCGAAAACATTCGATTTTGTGTCCAGACCGGATAAGGTAAAGGGACTTTGGAATCTCTTTTTGCCCTGACACCGCTTGGTAATAGTCTGGGAGAATAATGATAATTAGATAATCCAATTAGAAGCAAATAAATATGAATTATTCTAAGTTAATTTTGGCCTTCGTGGTATCGTTTGTAACTTTTTTTGCCCGATCACAAGACCGAAAAGTTCCTAATATAGTGGTCATTTTTATCGATGATATGGGGTATGGCGATATAACGCCTTTTGGTTCGACTACGAACTATACGCCAAACCTTGTAAAAATGGCCAAGGAGGGAATGAAACTTACAAGCTTTTACGTGGCTTCGCCCGTTTGTACTCCTTCACGGGCCTCTTTGATGACCGGGTGTTATCCTCAGCGTGTTGGTCTAAACCGGGGCTCTGACCATATTGTGCTCTTTCCTGGTGACCCGCATGGCTTAAATCCCAAGGAGATTACGATTGCTGAGCTGCTCAAAACAAAAAATTATGTCACCGGATGCTTTGGGAAATGGCATTTGGGTGATCAACCGGGGTTTTTGCCCTTGGACCAAGGTTTCGACGAATTCTACGGAATACCTTATTCCAGCGATATGTGGATAGGGAATAAGAATTGGAAATTTCCTGATTTGCCTGTAATGAGAGGAAATACGATTGAATACCTGGTTGAGGATATGGCAGGACAGGCCAAACTTTGTAGCCGATTTACCGAAGAAGCCATTAGCTTCATAAAGAGAAATAAGGAAAAACCATTCTTTTGTTACATACCCCAAGCCTTTGTGCATGCACCGCGAATGGCTAGCCCCGAATTTATGGCGAACGCTAAAACTGCCGAGGAAGGACAAATAGAAGAAATAGATTGGAACGTTGGCCAAATTTTAGAAACACTGAAAGATTTGAAGTTGGATAAAAATACCCTGGTAATTTTTACCAGTGATAACGGGCCGGCTGGAGGCCTTTCTGCAGGGCCTTTAAGGGGAAGAAAGGCTTCGGTTTACGAAGGGGGACATAGGGTGCCTACCATTGCCTGGTGGCCGGGCCGTATACCTTCGGAAAGCGAATGCGACGAATTAATGGGTACCATCGACCTGTTGCCCACGTTTGCAGGGTTGGCGAAAATAGACCTGCCCAATGACCGGGTTATTGACGGAAAAGACATATGGCCTCTTCTAGCAGGAAGGGTAGGCGAAAAAACACCCCATGACCGGTTCTTTTATCAACAAAAGGGAAATTTGTCAGCAGTCAGGTCGGGTGACTGGAAGTTGTTGACGAATGGGGAATTGTATAATCTAAAGGAGGATTTGGCGGAGTCGTTAAATGTTGCGGATGAAAATCCGAAAATAGTTGAAAAACTTCAAAGGATGTTAAGGGATTTTGGGGTTGAAGTAAGTGCAAATAGGCGAGAGGTCGGTATTGTAAAGGGGTCACGCACTTTGGTTCCAAGGCCTGGTGTGGTAGGGGAAGATGCATATCTACCCACATTGGTTCTAATGAAAAGGGATAAAGAGTAATAACATAGCATAGCCCAATCACCTCCGATTTCTGAAAACTAATGATAATAAACCTTTTTTCTGAATAGCTTATTTAGCTATTTTTGGGCCTTTGAAAAGAGAATGATGCGTCTGGCCCCACTTTTTTTGACCCTGCTCTACCTTGTTGCTATGGTGCGACCGGTCTTTCCTATTCTTGAATTTGTTGTCAATCAAGATTATATCGCCGAATTCCTTTGTATCAACACCGATAAACCTGAATTGGATTGTAACGGAAAGTGTTACCTGATGCAGATGATCAAGGCACAGGAAAGCGAAAAACAAGAAAACCTGCCGCAGATCAATCTAGGTGAATATCCTATCGGTTTTGTAAACATTGTAGTTGTTCCCTTAAAAACGATATTTGAAGACCGTTCCGTGACCCCTCTGTTCCGAACGGACAATTACTGTTATCTGTATAGTTTCTCCAATTTTCACCCCCCTACCTTCACCATCTAGAAATAGCTTTTGAAACTAATCTTGGCATTTGCGATTTTCATCGTGAAAAGGCCTTTGTATGTTCTTTTGCAGCATATGGCCGTGCCGAACCCTTAACAATACTATAGATGAAAAATATACTTTTTGTCCTCGTCATTACATTGGCGGGGCTGTCGGGGAATGCCCAAACCGTTTATCGGGGGCAGGTTACCGACCAAAACCAGATGCCCCTTGTGGGAGCGACCATAGTATCGCTTTCCGATACAACAATAGGGGCCATGACGGATGCCGAAGGCATTTACGAAATTGTCTTGGACGACCCTAAGGTGTCCATTAGTTATGTGGGCTTTTTAACGACCCAAAAAACCTTGAAGGAAGGTTTTAACAAAACCCTTCTCCGGGAAAACACCACCAACTTGAACGAGGTGGTCGTAACCGGAAATAGGGAAAGCCAAAAACGCTCTGAGGTACCTGCTGCGATTTCGGTTATCGATAGCAAGGACCTAGCGGAGACCAAGGCCTTTGGTATCGATCAGGTGGTCAACCAAGTGTCGGGGGTCTTTATGATGACCTCCCGCGTAGCGAGTAATGAACAGCATATGATGGCCGTAAGGTCGCCCTTGTCTACCAAGGCCCTCTTTTTGTATTTGGAGGATGGGCTGCAGATACGTCCCACCTCTGTTTTTAACCACAATGCCTTGTTGGAAATGAACGATATATCCTATGGGCGTGTTGAGGTGCTCAAGGGGCCGGCATCGAGCATATATGGTAGTGAGGCCATAGGTGGTAGTTTTAACTTTATAACCAAAAGACCCACCGAAGACCTTACCGGTAGCGTAGGCCTACAGCGTAATGACCTAGGGCTTTCGCGCTACGAATTGGAGATTTCAGACTCGCCGAGTGACCGTTTAGGCCTGTACTTGGGCACACATTTTGTCCAACGCGAAAACGGCCCCATTGAATATAGCGATTACGAAAAATTCGCCCTTAGCTTTAAAACGGTCTATGACTTGTCCGATAGGTCGGAATGGACAAATGTTATCGACTTGGTCGATTACCGTTCCGATATGACCGGCTCATTGAGTGAGGCCGATTATTCCGGAGGTAATTTTGAAAGCGATCAGACCTTTACGGAGCGAGAGGCTCTTGCCTTTCGCGTTCGCAGTACCTTGGAAACCCAATGGAACGACCGCAACAAGACCTCTTTTAACCTGGTCTTTAGAAAGAACCAGATGGAACAAAACCCATCATACCGGATTAAGCAGTTCAGGGAAGGGGGACAATTGACCGGCGAAGGCTCCGGCGAGCTAAATAGCAATCGCTATAACAGTTATATGGGACTGGTACAGCATAAATTGGACTTTAACTTTAAAGACTCCCAATTGGTATTCGGCGGTACGGTCGACTTTTCCCCTCAAGATTATATTGCCGAGAATACAAGGGTGGTGGTGGATCCCGAAACAGGAAGAAATATTGATTTTAGCCTTCAAAGTGGTAGCTATATTCTCAATTACAATGCCGATATTCTTAACTACGCCGGTTTTGCCCAATATGAGGTGTCCGTTATCGAGAAATTGAAGATGACCGCTGCCGTACGTTTCGACCGTTTTCAATATACTTATAGAAACCGTATGGAGGGCTTAGGTGACCAAAGGTCGACGGATACCTATGGCAACCTGACCCCAAAACTTGGGTTCAACTATAATTTTAACGCCCTATCCGGAATATATACCAATTATTCCCAAGGCTTTACGCCCCCGCAGGTTTCTACCCTTTACCGTAACCGTAACGAATTGGTGGACATAAAACCTAGTATTTACAACAATTATGAACTGGGAGGCTATTTCAACATCGCGCAAAAAATAAAGCTCGATGGGGCCCTTTATATGATCGACGGAAAAAATACCTTGATTACCCTTAGGGACGATGATGATGTATTCGTCAATACCAACGCGGGTAAGACCCGGTCATACGGCATAGAGTACGGTGTTACCTATACGCCCTCGCCAAAACTGTCGTTGACCCATAACGGGAGTTATGCAAGGCACCGGTATATTAGCTTTTTCGATGGGGGCATCGACTATTCGAATACCGATAGGGAAAGCGCACCACGACTTTTGGGGCTTAGCCGTATTACCTATCGCCCTTTGGAGAATTTGAGCATTACCGCAGAGCACGAATTGGTAGGGGAGTACAATACCAGTTTTGAGGGGCAGATTGATATGGGGGACGGTACCTTTGGAACTTCTACCTACAAAGGCCACAACATTTTTAATCTTCGCGCGGTATATCGTTTAAAGCATATCGAGCTATGGGCCCATGCCTTGAATATCTTCGATGAGCTTTATGCCGCTAGGGCTTCTTATAGTAGTTTCAGTGGAGAAAATAGCTATTCTATCGGAAATCCGTTGGCCTTTCACGGGGGTGTCAGATATTTATTTTAACCAATCTTGTTCCGCCGGGCCTTAAGGGTCGGGCGGAATTTTTTATAAAAGCAAAGATGAAAAAGAACAAATTGTTGAACCAATGGTTATGGCGATGGCATTTCATTGCCGGACTCATAAGCCTGCCCTTTATTGTCGTACTATCCATTACGGGGGGCATCTACCTTTTTAAGGACAAATATGAAAAACCGATCCAAGCGCCCGTTACGACCGTAGAGGCCATAGGGACACCCATTTCCTATCAAAAACAATGGGAATTGGCCAATGCGCGAATGGAAAAAAAGCCCAATGCCATGGTAGTCCCCATGAATCCCGATCAGGCAACGGAATTCGTTTCAGGGCGGTTTTCGCATAAAACAAGCCTGTTCGTAGACCCTTATAGGGCCGAGGTTTTAGGTGTCGTAAAAGCCAATGAGGGCTTGATGTATAAGGTGCGTAAATTGCATGGTGAGCTGCTCATGGGGAGCTTCGGAACCAAAGTGGTAGAGCTTATCGCAAGTTGGCTGGTCGTGCTGATCTTGACCGGGGTGTATGTATTTTGGCCCTTCCGAAACCAAGGACTAAAGGCGTTTTTTATTCCGAGGGTAAAGGAAGGTAAACGCATTTTTTTTAGGGATGTCCACGCAATTAGTGGCTTTTGGGTTTCAGGCCTCTTACTTTTGGTACTTGCCGGGGCCTTCCCGTGGACGGATGTCGTAGGCAGTAATTTTAAATGGGTGCAAGACGTAACCCAGACCGGATATCCCAATACTTGGATGGGAATCGGACTGAAATCCGAAACGGGTACAAAGAAGGTGAGTTTAGACGATATGGTTGAAACCGCAAGGACATTGGAACTACCCGGTACGGTGAGCATTGGTTTTCCGAAAAGTGAAACGGGCGTATATAGCATATCCAATACCTATTATAGAGACCTAGAAAAGCAGGTCAAGTACCATTACGACCAATTTAGTGGCGAACCGGTATTGAAACAGACTTGGGCCGACGTAGGCGTGCTGATGAGGGGTAGAATGTGGGTCATGGCATTCCATCAGGGCCAGTTCGGTGCATGGAACTGGTATTTGATGCTGTTGGTGGCACTTTTACTTGCGGTTATGAGCATTTCCGCATTGGTTTCCTATAGCCTGCGAAAAAGGAAGGGACATTGGGGCCTGCCCAAAGTATCAAAGAACTTTAATGCGGGCTATGGTGTTGTTATCGCACTGATCTTTATGGGATTCTTGTTTCCATTGTTCGGGCTTAGCCTATTGCTGATTTGGATGGGTACCCAAGTCAAGGCCTATTTTAGAAAAAAGAAGGTGCCTGCAATGTAACATAGGCAAGGGGGCTTCTTTCAATTTAGATACAAACGGAAAAGACCTTTCAGGATACTTTGAAAGGTCTTTTTGTTTTTAAAAATGGGTTTTTCGCCGAATTCGGTTTTTCCTTTGTAATACCTCTAAAAAAAAAGGCGAGTTGTTCTGATCCATCGAAAGGCTTCGGCCAAGTGTTATGTTGAAATCGAATACATCGAATTTAATCCTCTTTCTTTTTGTTCATTTTATAAATAAGCCAAATAAAGCCTACGACAAAATGAAGTATAATTATGCCGGCAATCACATAAATCAATGTATTTGAACTACCTCTCATATCACATCTATCTTGATATTCCCAAAGCTAAGCATCATATGGAATTAAAAATATGATATTAATCAATAAGGCCCTTTAGTGAGGTAAAAATTGAACTTTAATTAATTTTTTCGGGGTGTTTTTTGCGCTAATACGCTATTCCATAATGCTTCATCACCGCAGTGTAATCGCCCACATCTATTCCCGCAGATTTTAGGTCCGCGAGTAGGTCGGATTTAGCAGTGGTACTGGGTATGGCATTTGAAGATTCTATGAGTACAATTCTGAAATTGATGGTTGTGGGTATATCTTCCTCAGGAATTTGGTCAGGCTCGTACCCATTTATGGTTTTGGCCAATAAAAGTCTATTGCTAGAGATATTCAGATCTATGAGTAGACCAAATTTATCCGTTAAAGTTGAGACCATTGTAGTGTAGGGTAATAGTTTTGTAAGGTTCTTTACGGTTTCTCTATCTGATTCGGAAGCGTAATTAGGTTGGGCATAGGCCAGTATGGCATATCCTTCGTCATAAAGCTGGCTTATGGCTCTCCCCCCGATACTATCTGTAGAAACTTGATAATATCGATATATATTTTGTGCCCCAAAGTGAAGGTTCGGACTCCAATCCGCAGTTGCCACCACAAAATTATATTGTTCTACGTTCGCGTTTCCTGGGTCGCCTTTTGTGCCCTGTTCACCTTCGATGCCCTGAATTCCTTGTTCGCCCTGGGGCCCTGTTTCACCATCTTTAGAGCACCCAATGAGGGTAATGGCACTTCCTACGAGTAGGAACAGCGTAATTTTTAAATTGATTTTCATAATATAATCTTTATATGCTTTATGTCATGAAAATAGGTGGAAATCACCAGTTCCTTGACTTCTATGTATAGAATGGCGTAAAAGCAGTGTGGATGGATACTTATCTGGTGTTTTATGCTTCAAGTAGCGCTGTGATTGGGCTGCAACTTTTACATTCGGGCCAAGTGTATGGCCCTTGCCTATGTTGATCATCGATGTCTTCATTTTCAGGACTGAATTTTTTGAATCAAAATTTCTGGAGCCATTTCTCTATCGGGACCATTGTCTCCTTTTTAAAATCTCCTTGTGTTAGTAAGGCGTTTTTTGGGGCTTGATATAAGGGGGGAGTCGCAATAATCAATGATGGATATACTGAGATATTAGAATTGTCGTTATGGTATACGATGAATTGAATCGAATATTACAACTTTATTTGTAGAAAATATGCTTTATTATTGAAGCGATTTTCTTATGTATACAATATTATGGGTAGTCTTGAAGTGAGTAGTGAAAAAATAGAAGATTTACGTCTAGATTATAGTAAATATGAAGTAGACGAACTTGTAGAGACCGTTTCAGATGCTGTCTTTTTCCCCTTATATATAGCGAAGGTAGTAGGAAGTGTATTGCTTACGGTATTGCTCATGTTGTTGGTTTTAACGGTTTATGGCACCTATCACTGGTTTACCGGTTTTCTGTTTTTTGTAATAGCATTGGTCGTTACAATGCCCAGTGTAATCCTATTTTCGGTTATACGCCTTTTTAGTACTATAAAATCGGATCTCGAAAAAGTATATGCGATTACATTGGATACGGCATTACACGTGTATAATGACGCGAACAAACTCAAAGAACAGCGAACGAACAATGTAGCGTTAAAATATTCCTTTGCCGATGTTTTTAAAGGGGTGGCGTTATATGTGATAAGGCCGACCTTAAAAGGGGTTTTGTCGAAAAGGATCAAATGGTTTGCCCTGCCTTTTACTTGGTTGATCGATATTATTTTCAAGAAAATATTCTTGAGCAAGTCGGCCCAGGCCGCTTTGGTAAAGGAAGATATGGCCAATGAGGTGGAATCGGATAAAGAAACCGGGGAGATGGATACGAACGGAATAGGGGCCAAGATCGTAAATGCCACTTTTATAACCTTGAAGTTTCCGTTCAGGTTGGCCTTGGTATTGTACGGCATCGTGAACAGCTTCATTATTTGGGTATTAATATATTTATTATAAAAGAGGTATGATTTTCACCTATAACAAGATTGTTAAAAACAAAAACCAGATCGATTTTGCGTTAAAGAATATTGACGTTCAGTTAAAAAAGAGATTTGAAGCCTTGCCGAACCTGGTCGCGGTTCTAAAAAAGTACATGTCGCATGAGAAGGGAATATTCGAAAAAATAGCGGAACTACGCGCGGCGATAGAAAACAGCAAGAATAGAAATGAAAAGTTAGAGGCCGAACAAGCATTGTCTAATTTACTTGGCGGCATTAACCTTACGGTCGAAAACTATCCCGAATTGAAAACGAACGAATCCGTAATCCATCTCCAACGTAGTATTAACGAATATGCCGAGCAAATCTCGGCCTCCCAAAGAGCTTATAACGGGGCGGTTTTGAGTTATAATGATTCCATTACCGTTTTTCCCAATAACATTGTGGCAAAATTATTCGGGTTTTCTAAGGAAGAATATATTTCCATTATCGCCAACGAAGAAGAAAGAAGAAATCCCGACTTAAACGCTATTTTATAATTTCATGACTACTTATTCCGAACACTTTGATGCCGTAAGGGCCAAAGCGGTCAACATCAAACCCCCCTCTAAATTACGCTTGGTAGGAGCTTCTTTTTTAGGGCTTTTTTCGCTGTTGGCCTTTGTGGTGGCTTTGGTTTCATTTGTAATTTTCATTATTCTCTTTATTTTTCATGTAGGTTCCGGTTTTTTGTACGGCATGGCAAAATTCTCGTTTTGGTCGAGTTGTATTGGGTGGTTTTTTTTCTTTTACCTGATTAGTTCCTATAAAAAACAATTGGGCAGGTTTAAGAATACGGAAATACTGCGTAGAGATTTTAAACTCGATATCTTACCAGAGATAATCACGGAGAAATACAGCAATCTTGACTACAGGTTTGATGGTATTGTAGATGAGGCGCATATTTTAGAATCGGATTTCTTTTCGCCTTCACTGCTTTCGTCCTTAAAGGAACGTTGGTTTTTTGGGGACGACTATTTTAGTGGAAACCTCGAAAATGTTGAATTTCAGTTCTGTGAGCTCTATTATAAGACCACAGGCATAAAACCCGGTGGTTGGGCTGTTATCGGACTCATATTTGCCATTGCATTCAGAACCAATTTAGACTTTATTATGGGTTTTTTAGACTTTTTTGGTTCTATTGGTGATTTAGATTTTAGCGATAAGAATTCGGTTTCCCATGGGCAATCCCTCGGAAAGGGCAGAGGCCATGTTAAAGTAGACGAAAAAGCCTTTTTTTACGGGACTCAAACGAACTTCAAAGGCTTCTTCCTATATGCCGATTTCCACAAGAATTTTGAAGGAACCGTACATATTCGAACCAAGAAGAAATTCGCTTCCAGAAAAATGTTCAATTTTTCAAAGAAATTGAAACGACTGCGTATTGAAAATAGGTCTGTAAACAAAAAATATATCGTAGAGGCATCAGACACCCAAATGGGATACTACGTTTTAAGTCCCTCGATTATAGAGGCTATAGAAAATCTCAACAAACGATTGGGAAGGGATTTGTCGATGACCTTAAAGGATGGAAAACTTTACTTGATAGCACCCATGAGCAAAGACTTCTTTGAAAATATCATTATCGGTGAAGATGATATACAAGTGAATACGATCGAAGATATCCATAACGACTTGAACGTAATCAAAAACCTCATAACCGAGCTGAATATCAGTAACCGAATCTGGACAAAGGTATAGCCAGGGGCAAAAGTTAGCTTTTGATGTGGGAGAGGACAAAGTCATGAGATGGTCGTAAATATGCTAAGAAATGCATTTTTCAAGTTTTGATATGATTCGGATATGCAGAGGTCCATCGGCCCTGTTTCTATTTTTCTAGGAAAAAGCCATCTTTTACAAGGCCATATCGATTCACAATTTCAAGTTATTCAGAAGTTAAATGGCTTGCTCCTAGACCACTCTTTTGACGGCTAATACATATAATTTTAGCCATTCCTCGTCTTTGTAGGTATTCCATTTTAAGTATTTCTTTCTAGTCTTCGGATGCTGTTCAAAGAATCCATTGAAGTGATAAAGGGCATCTTTAGGCCCTGGGAGTGGTCGTTATCGATGGTTCCGTTTACATCGGATTTGTTCAGGTCATCGGAAAAATCATGTATTGATTTGGTGGCTTTATTTTGTGGAGCCGGAGGATTACCTGCGGTGTTCCCTCCTGACCAATGTTGCAAATAAGAAACCACGAAGCTATCGCTTCCAGTTTTGTATTTTATTCATTTATAAAACTTCGTTTTGACATTTCATAAAACACAAAACCACGCCTTTGGGCGTGGTTTCTTGAGTGTCGTGGAGCCGGAGACGCCCGAGCGTTAAAAAAAAGGTCTGGTAGACCTTTTTAGCGAAGGTGTAGCCTTTAAAAACAGGAAAGCCTTCAATACCAAAAACAACCGAGGCTTTCGCCCCGGTTATCGTGTGTGTTGATATTCCGCCTCTAATAGTTAAGCCCAAAGTGGTCCATTACCTCTTGATAGGACATTTTGTAGTAGTTCAGGCTTTCCGCTTTGCTGCTCACCGTAGATGAGGGTATAATAATATACCTTGCCCGCCCTTCTGGCGGCGTACTACTAGTCTCCGTCCTGAAATAAATTCTAATCCGCCCGGCTTGAAAAGCGTAATTTACTGTTAAGGTTGCTGACCAAGCCATGGGAAGCGGGTAAACGTAAGATGCATTTTCAAAATATACAAGGATGACCGAATCTTCTAAGTCTTGGGCTGTTATATCCATGGCGGTTTGGTCATGATAACCAAAAGTTGAGGGGCTAGACGACCAGGAAACATCAAACCAATCTGAAGATAAAACATTGGCATTCCCATCTTCACCGGATTCACCTTGGGGGCCTTGTTCCCCTTGAGATCCGGCCACTCCCTGTTCACCTTGGGGACCTTCAGGTCCCATGGGGCCCTCGGGACCTTCCTTGTCACAGGAAATAAGGACAGTTCCAAGAGCAAAAAATAACAGCATACTTAATTTCATAGTTTTCATAATAAAATGGTTTAATTCGTAATTGTTCTTTGTCAATTAATCAAGAAAAGCGGTAAAGGTTAACGTGTAGATGAAAAAAATAGGGATGGGTTATTGGGAGAAACAATCTAGGCTTCGGGGACGAGATGGCAGGCTTGCCTTCATATCCCGTAGGCGAAACAAAAAAAGCCACCCAGAAGGTGGCTTTATTTTGTGGAGCCGGAGGGATTCGAACCCTCGTCCAAACAAGCAATAACAGAGCTTTCTACATGTTTAGTTTCCGCTTGGTTTTCGATGTATACCTGACCGGAAACGGCCTAATATACACTTAGCTTCTTAAGGTTTTGGTGCCACTACCGAAGCAATAGTGGCCTTATGTTGACTTTTC
The DNA here is from genome assembly GCF_900156625.1 of Zobellia uliginosa. Classification (GTDB taxonomy): domain Bacteria; phylum Bacteroidota; class Bacteroidia; order Flavobacteriales; family Flavobacteriaceae; genus Zobellia; species Zobellia uliginosa. Next base: position 557,913 of record NZ_FTOB01000004.1, read on the forward strand.
TGGTGCCTCTAAATGAACCGCCGCCAACAAGGGCTGTTCAGAGACATCTCGCTTTCCGACCTGGTCGGAACGAGGCTAAATCCTACTATAATTCAGATTAAGCGGCAAGAGCGTAATTATTTTCGCCAATTAAAAGTGTGAAGTATGATATTAACGAGCTGTACCCCAGCGCTCGACATGCTTACAATGCCATTGGTCTCGCTGTCAAAACCAGTCGGCCCCGTAATGAGACAGCAAATCTCCGATTTGCGTAGTCGAATTACGTCCCGAATTCACTTCGGGACCTTATTTTTAATTACTTTTTCAAAGAACTACTTCGTCATACTCGGCGAAGTTCAACGGTGGCGTTTCCCTTTTTCGCTCTTGGCTCAAAAGGGGCGGGCTATCCGCTTTTACTCCTCGGCCCAATTCGCAAAAGCCAATAGGACCTGTGGGGTAACCGCTACTATCCCTAACGCAAAAATCTACTAGGGAAAAAACCACCACGGTCGGCAAAGATACCCCAAAAAGTATTCCAAAAAAAGTTTTGATAGGCTCTAATCATAAGTTACATTTGAAACCGCAGTCGACCTATAAGTTATAAAAGCCCATGATCATGAAGTTCGGAATCATTCGAGAGCGCAAAAACCCGCCCGATCGCCGTGTGGTACTATCGCCCCAGGCCTGCCAAAAAGTCCTGGCCCAACAGCCCAAAGCCCAAATTGTCGTAGAACCTTCACCTATCCGCGTTTTTTCCGATGACGATTATAGGGCCCAAGGCATCGAGGTAGCTTCCAAAATGGAAGAATGCGACGTGCTTCTGGGCGTAAAGGAAGTACCCATCATCAACTTGATTCCCAATAAAAAATACTTTTTCTTTTCACATACCATCAAACAACAGCCCTACAATAAAGACTTGCTTCGGGCCGTACTCGAAAAGAACATAGAACTCTACGACCATGAGGTCATTACTAATGCCAAAGAACAACGCCTAGTGGCCTTCGGTCGCTATGCCGGTATTGTCGGGGCGTATAACGGACTCCGTACATACGGACTCAAATACGACCTGTATCAATTGCCTAAGGCCGAAAACTTGGCCAATCAGCAAGAACTGATCCAAGAACTAAAAAAAATACAGCTGCCCAACATCAAGATCATCTTGACGGGTAGGGGCAGGGTAGGCAACGGCGCACGGGAAATGCTCGATGCCATGAATATCAGAAAAGTAAACGTTACCCAATACCTAGAAGAAACTTTTAATGAGCCGGTGTATTGCCAGATAGATGCCTCCGATTACAACAGGCGTAAAGACGGGGTACGGGGCAATAAGGCCGATTTTTTCGCCAATCCCGAAGCGTATAAAAGCAACTTTTACCGGTTTGCACAGGTTTCCGATTTTTTTATAGCCGGACACTTTTACGGTCAGGGGGCACCCTATCTTTTTACCCGTGAAGAGGCCAAGAGAAGCGATTTTAAAATAAAGGTGGTCGCCGATATAAGCTGCGATATCGATGGGCCCGTGGCTACCACCATCAGACCTTCGACCATTGCGGACCCCATCTATGGCTATGATCCCGTTTCGGAGTCTGAAACCGACTTTAAAAACGAATCGGCCATAGCGGTTATGGCCGTTGATAACTTGCCCTGCGAAATCCCACAAGATGCTAGCGAAGGGTTTGGGCAGGCATTTATAAAAAACGTGATTCCCGCCTTTTTCAATGGGGATAAAGATGGCGTCTTAGAACGGGCAAGAATGACGAAAAACGGAAAGCTTACAGCGCGTTACGCCTATTTGTCCGATTACGTGTCGCACTGACCCAAGATTAAAAAAAGGTTTCGTTTTTGTTAATTTAGTGTTAATATTGCCTACCTTGTCATGCGTTTAAAACCAAAACACATGACCTTCAATTGGATTGCCGGGCGAGAGATCGATGAAAGACTACACCGCCTATGTATCGAGCTTGAATATGAATTTCGACCAAAAATAATCAGGTTCTTAATCGATAATTTCGATATGGAGGCTTGCTCCGACTTTTCCTGTTTTCACTTCAATGTAGACCTAGTGGCCAAAAAGGTAAGCCTGTCAGACGATACGCCATTGCGGTCTTTGCGAAAAGTATAAATCCCAATGTCTCCCGAAAAATAATCAGGTTCTTAATCGATGACGATCTTCCAATCAATGATCGGTTGTTGTCTCGGTGCGATAAAACAACCCAAGGCCTTCAGCTTTAAAACGATCTCGGTTTTGGTTTCCAAGGTTTTTACCAGCAATCGCTTGGTTTCACCTGCCGGTACTTCAAACACTGGTGAACTGTCGTAAAAGCTATATGCCATTTGGTTCTCAAAAAGCAGGTCGCTGCTGCTGATGTTTTTTAACTGAAGTTCCAGTACTTGCGATTTTGCACGGTATTCCGCTTTAACGATCGCTATACTTTTCTGTAATAAAGGCTTTAGAAATTCGGCCTTGCCCACCATAAGGTCGTTGTAAACGGCAACGGTTCTGCCGGCGAATAGGGCTTCCTTTAAACCTTCCATGGTTTTGTCTTGGGCAAAGACCAAGGTAATGGGCCTGTGGTTTCCTTTTTCGGTATAGTCCCAATCAATGATCCCGTGAATATCACTGGTGCCCATAATGGTCAGGTCGTTCTCTAGGGCCAAGGTCAGGGCCTCCTCCGAATAATCTACGGTATTTATGACCTCAATGCCATGTAGTTCGCCCTTCTTGATGCGTTTTTTCTGAAAGTCGCTTAAGATTGGGGTTCCTTTAGGACTTTGGGCGTACCACGCAGGGTGGTTCCAAAAGACAAAGGCCTCTTGTTTTTTGGCTTCTGAAAAGGCTTTTTCGGCCTTGTCTACATTCAATTGGTTGGCATCCTTTATAAAGATCGCATTGTTATGGCCTACGGGAGCCGAACGGGTAATTTCGGAACCATGTACGATCAATAGCTTGTGTGATTTGGCTTCGGCCAGGGCCAGGGCGTAAGAACGGTTCCGGTCGGGGTGTGGAATATCTTCTTTATGGGGCTGGTATTCCAAGTGTTCGGTCAGTGATATGGCATCTAGGTTTTCCCTTAGGGCTTCCTGTACGCGAATGGTCGGCCACACCTTTCCATCCGAAAAAACGGTATGCTGGTGCAAATCGGTCTTTAGGGTTTTGTAACCTTCTATATCCGGGTAGCTCATGGGTTTTGCCCCGGCGTGCGAATGTGTTTGCGAATAGCTTTGTTGAAACGTGATCAGAAGGACTACAAGGGCCAGTTTTTTCATGGTGTGGATTTATGTTGCTAAAATATACAACAAGAATCGCGTCCTATTACCTCTGGTATTAAGTAAACTTAAATTTTCGGGTTGTTTATGGTTAAGGTGCCGTGACCCCGTAAAAATGGTTTGAGCGCCCAGAACGAGACCCAAATAAAACTTCCGAAACCAAATATCCATAACCAGGCATCGACTAAGAACAAGGAGTTGAAAAGGCTTTCGGCCAAGACCAAGGGCTTGGTCACAATGTCCCACGAGTTAAAACGCAGAAAGCGGCCTAGAAAAATACCGTAACCGCTCAGCAAGCTCACAAAGAGTAGAATGCCGTTGGCCAGAACGGGGTGGTTCCTCTTTCTCAGATAGCTAAAAACGTCCATCATAGAGAGCACCCCTAATATCAATCCGTTTAGCGAAAAAACAAAAAACAACAAAAGGTCAAGCCAAAAGGTAGGCCTAGCGGAGTCTAAATGCACAAAGTCGGTAATGATATAGGGGCTGTTGGGCAAGAAAAGCACCCATAGGAACAAGATGACAATTCGTAAGGCCCTCGACTTTTGTACCTGTACGTTGAACAGGAATTGCTTCGATAAAAAAAGGGGAACGAGCGCCAAAAAAAGGTTCCACAACAAAAAGGTAAAGTCGATAGATTGGGTCCAATATACCCTTAGGGCTAAAAGTGCCGTACCCAATGCGGTCAATAAGAGGAGTTTTTTGTGGAATAGATTGTTTTTTAAAGCGCTGGGAATCATGGGACAAAAAAGGGATTTGGTCTATGTTATAGAACGGGAACGAACTATATTTGTTGTTGATACTACGAATTTTGGCCCATGAACCCTGCAGAAAACTATATCCTCGATCAACCGGAACCTTTTAGGGGTATTTTGTTGCATTTGCAATCGGTCATAGAGCGAACTGTTCCCGATGCCGATTTAAAGTTCAAATATAAAATTCCCTTCTATTACATCAATGGAAGTCCCTTTTGTTATTTGAACCAAAGTAAAAATTATATTGATCTGGGGTTTTGGAAGGCGGCCCACCTGACCGTTCATCAAGAACATATGGTTACCGAGGGGCGCAAAGTCATGAAGTCCTTGCGCTATACCTCGTTGGAAAGTATAAACGATTCCGTGCTTACGGAAGTCCTAAAGGAAGCATATGCCGTACGCAACGCTAAATTTTATAAGTGATCAATTTACCGCAATGGTATTGGTTTTAGCTTTTTTGAGACGGACTTTTTTGGGTTTTTGTAGTGATTTCATATAGACCCATAGCCCTGCGGCCGACAGGAAAACCCATAGTAAATCGACTAGTAAGATATCATGCTTTCCCTCGGCCATGGCTACCCAGGGCCAGTTGCCCGAAACCATACCGTTGCTTATAGGAACAAAGAAGCCTAAAATGCTTCCCCATAATAAACAATACCTATGGGTGAGGCCGTTGTTTTTCCTTAAGATAAAATAAACCGATAAAAGCAACCATCCTAAGAAATAGCAGTAATAGATCATTGTTTTTCCCTCGGCATTAAAGGCCTTTACCATAATAAAAGTGAAGGCGGTTATAGGGTACATACTTAGGCAAATGGCCAAATAGTAGCGTACCACGCCTTCGTTAAAACGTCTTTTCTTTTCCGGAACGTTCTTTTTGTCGCGGGCCGTAAGCCATATTAAAACTCCCGAGATGATCACAAAACAGGAAACCAACCCTAAAATAAATGAAATCACCCTTAGGCCATAGCCGGCATAGTCGCCAAAATGAAGCCTGAAGAGCATGTTCTTTACCCCGTCTAGATACGAGCTTGTGCCCATGGGGTCTTTGACAACCGTACTGCTTCCGTCAAGGACTTTGAAAATAATGTGGCCCACGCCGTTTAGTTTACTCTTATAGTCCATTTGCCCGTTTATCGAAACCTGCATGTTGGTGTCGCCATAGTTGAAAATATGTACTTCGGTGACCTTGAAATCCTTCCATTTCTCTTGGGTCTTGGCTACGAAGCCATCAATATTCGGAATGAACTGTAAGGGTTTATGGTCGGCTTCAAATACGGGGTGGCTGTATTCGAGTTCCTCGTACATTTTTGTTTGGTCTCCCTTATAGAGGGTGAGTACACTGGGGGCCACTACTATGAGCTTTAGCATAAAAAAGGCCCCGGTTACCGCATAGACCAGTTGAAAGGGAAGGCCAATGACACCAAGGGCGGTATGGGCGTCGGTCCACAGCGTTTTCATTTTGGTCCATGGCCTGAAAAGATAAAAGTTCGGAATGATTTTTTTCCAGTGTACGATTATGCCCGTAACGATGGCAAAGAGAAAAAAGAAAGCCACAAACCCTGAAAGGTAATACCCGAAGGGATAGGGGATTTGGGCAAAGAAATGCAGGCGGTACAAGAATTCACCTAATGAATAATTGCCGATATAATCCGTTGTGCCCAGATCATGGGTGTCTAAATAAAAAAATGCCCTGGCCCTTTCGGTCTCAGACAACAGGGTGTCTTTTGAAGCCCCTAGGTTTACGCTTATTTTGCGTTCGTTGTAATAGTGCCGAAATTCAATATCCCTGCCGAGTAAAGTCCTTTCCGAGGCCAGACTGTCGAGAACGGGGCCTATGGGTACCGATATTTCGTCTTTGACACTTACTTTATGGCCGCGTTGCCAATTGGCGATCTCGTCCCTGAAAAAGGAAAAGGACCCCGCGAAAAAAATGACGTAAAGCGCTACACTGATAACTATGCCGCTTACCGTATGGGTGTGAAGTAAAATGTTGTAAGTTCTTTGGCCCATAAATTTTATGAGGTTAGGGGATAAAGCGACTGCCCAATGTAGATGGCAATACCGCAAATAAGAATAACGATGAGGTATAATCCCCATAACTTCCAGCCGTTCTTGGCCAAAAAGGACAAGATCATCAAGGCCGTCCATAACAGGAATATGGTATAGCTACCGGTAATAAGCACGGTGGCCCGGTCGAGCCATGCGGCCAAGGATAAATGAATCGATACGGAAACAAGATAGCCACCTAGAATGGCAGCGCTTATCTTGGCGAATCGCTGCCATTTTGATGTAGTGAGATATTTGGGGTTTGCCGGCATGGGTTAAAAGATTAGTAATTCTAGGCTGAATGAAATTGAAAACAAGGCCAGCATGCCCCACCTTCCGATGACCCGTAAGGGGGTGATGCATATGGTAAGGCTTCCAATGGTCATCAACATGATCGATCCAAGTAAAAGTCCTGCCCCCCAACCGTATTGGATGCCCGTAAGAAGAAGGGAAAGAACCACAAGGGAACTTCCCACGGTCTTAGCGGTCAACTTGTGTTGTTGTACCCATGTGATTCCCAACATTTGTTGGTTGTGGGGCATCCTTTCGGAAGAGGCGTACAATTGAAAAAAACCTAGAAAAAAGAGTAGACTCAATAAAGTGATCATAGTTTTTGGCTATTGTTTTTTAGGGGAATACAATAGGTGGCACAATGCCAAATGAATTCGTAATCAAGTTCTTTGTACGTTCCGGGTACGGTTTCGTTATAGGTTGCCTCGACCGTATATTTTGTAGGCCATGGCAGTTGAAATGAAATCTTTCCGTCTTTGTCCGTGCTCAGTTTTTTTGACCATAGGTCGGAGACAAAGACGCTTACTTCGTTTTTGGCCAAGGGCTTGCCCTTGAAAAGCAATTGAAGGCTGACTTCCTTCGAAACCCCAAAGGAATCAGGACTGACATCTATAATTTCAATACCGTCTATATTGGTTTTGGCAATAGCAGCGGGTCGATCGCCCACAACAACTTTGGCCTTGGCGTGATATTGTGGTTTGAATATGCCGAAATCGTACTGGGTAAAGTCCAATACCTTCATATCCTTATTGTCCAATGCCAAGGTGTAGGTGCCTTTTTGGCTAGGGGTAAAACTGGCCGCGTAAAAGTCGTCTTTGGCAGAAACCGGTAGGGCGGTTTTGGTGCCGTCGGGAGAGATAAGCCATAAGCTAAAGTTGCTGACGCCCTTAAAGGCGTCTCCTTCAACTTTTTCGATCACACCATAGGTGTATTCCCCGAAACGCACTTTTATCTGGTGCTCTTGGTTCAATTGCCCCTGTGGTGCGGCTTCAATCCATAAATAGTGCGAAAAGATAGGGGAGGTCGATAAAAACAATACGAGTAAGGTGATGATTTTTTTCATTTTATAGGGATTAAAGGTTACTGGAAAAAGGGATAAAGTGCCCTTGACGAAAATGACGTTCAAGGGCACTGCAAACAAACTAACTCAACTCAAAAAAGCTTGTAGGTTACCGTAAGGCGTCCATTGATACCGGGCTCTGATTGCCAGTACAGATAGCTGCCGTAGTTAGAACCGGAATACAGATATTCGTCCAATAGGTTGTTGATGTTCAGTTGAACCTTCAATTTGTTGTTTTTCCACGATAGTGCCCCGTCTAATCTGAAGTAATCGGGCAAGTCGGTTTGGTTGTCAGCACCCCATGACCATGACGAGCGGTCAACTTGGTACTGGTAACCCAGTGAAATACCGAAGCCCTTTAGGGAAGAAGAGGGATTGAACTGGTAGTTCAACCAGCCATTGGTCACGTGCTTGGCATGGCCGGCCATTCTCTTACCGATGTTGTCGGTGTTGGTGTCTTCCGTTATTTCAACATTGGTATTGGCGTAATTGAGCACCACGTTCAGTTCGGGGCTTACTTGGCCTTGAAGGTCAAATTCGATTCCCTTGGATTGTATCTTGCCGAGTTGAATGGAGAAATTGGGGTTTTCCGGGTCGCCGACCAATACATTTTGTTTGGTTATTTGGTAGGCCCCTAGCGAGGTTTTTAGCCTTCCGTCAAAAAACGACTTTTTAAGTCCCCCTTCAATATCAATGGCATCTACGGGGTCAAAGGTTTCGCCGGCAAAGCTCACCCCGCTTTGGCCGATAAAAGATTGGTCGTAAAGGCCGTATACGGCAAGTGATGGTAGAATGTCGATGCTTATTCCGGCCCGAGGGGTGAATTTTTCGTCTTGTTCGTCTTTGCCTTCGGTGGCCAGTTGGGTATATCTTCCGGCAAGGGTCAGGCGAATTCGGTTATCGAGAAACCCGATTTCATCTTGGGCATAATAGGCCTTTGTGATCGCCCCATACATATAGGGTTGCCCGCCATTTCTGTTTTGTAAGGCCAATGAGCGGTCAAAACTGGGCGATGGGGTATTGTCATAAACCGGGTTGTAGATATTGAAAGGTGTAGCCGTGTCGATATCGAAAGCTTGGTAAAAATCGGCTAGGTAATGTTTTTGGGTATAATCGAAGCCCCCTAGAACCGAGTGGTTTATGGCCCCTGTTTTAAAATCGCCATAAAGGTAGGCCTGAAAGTATTTGCCGGTGGAGAGGGCGTCCCAAAGGCTGATGTATCGATGGACATCACCATTCTCCGCTATATCCCTTATCCAAAAGGAATTTCCTTCTTGGTCATAACGCAAATAGGCAAATTGACTTTCTATGGTCCAATGGTCCGATAGGCTATGACTTAGGTTGGTGAAGAAGGTTACTTCTTGAATGTCGGTTACCGGATAATTGTTATCGGTATACTTAAAGTCGCGGTCAAGGCTTGCATAACCATCTGGGGTAGGGGCAAAGACGTAAGACGACCCGATAAAACTTTCCGCCTGTTGTAGGTTCAGTTCGGTGGTAATAATGGTTTTGTCGGAAAAGCGGTAGCTTAACGAGGGCGCTATACCATAGCGTGATGCATCTTCATTCCCTCGGTGCGAATCGGAAGTTTGGTACATGCCGTTTAAACGGAACAATAGTTTTTCGTCGTCGGTCAGTTTGCCTCCTAGGTCGATCGTTCCGCGGTAGTTGTCAAAACTTCCGGCAGTAAATGATAACTCGGCAATTTTGTTGGCAGTGGGCTTTTTGGTGACTACATTGTAAAATCCGCCAGGCTCGCCGGCCGACATCATAAAACCGGCGGGGCCTTTTACAAATTCTATACGGTCTACCGTATTCATGTCTTCCGATAAAGGTCCCCAAGTGTCCTGAACGTTAATGCCGTTCCTGAATGCGGGTAAACGAAACCCCCTCATATTGACACGGGCAAAATGTCCCCAGTGTTCGATCATGGTCACACCGCTGACATTTCTGGTTACGCCTTCCATGATATTGGTGGCCTGTTGGTCTTTTAGTAAGTCGGAGTTAATGACCTGTATATTTTGCGGTAGTTTGGCGAGTTCGGTTTTTAATCGCAATGAAGTGGAAGGTTCGCGGTTGACGTATTTGTTATTGCCGTTACCGTTGACCACTACCTCGTCCAATGACTCTATCAATTCTTCCAAAACGATTTTTGGCAAGGAAGTCGTCGTGTTCGCTTGTATCGAAATGTTCTTTTTGAAGGTTTGGTAGCCGAGTTCCGATATCTTCAAAGTATAGCTTCCTGAAGGGATGTTTTTTAGAACAAAATGACCGTTAATGTCAGATGTAGTGCCGTAGTTTGTTTTTACGAGCATCACATGGGCATAGGGCAAGGGATTTCCGTCGCTCACGCCTAGGGTTCCCTCTAGGGAACCGGTCTGGGCAAATGCTCCAAAGGTTAGGGTGAGGAATAATTGGAGCATGTAAATCTTTTTCATAAAATATTGCTATTTAAATTTAGTCTAAATAAATTTGATGCAAATGTAAGTTGTGAAATGCTATAAGGAATGACGCCAAATGGAGAAAAAAAGACGCGATTTGCCAACTGTGAGATTTTACCGAAAAACCTCGATTCGGAGGCTAAGATGGCGGCTTATCTGACCGGGGATAAAGAGGGGTGTACGGTGTGTGGTGTTCATCTTTGGAAGGCTCATATCAAGGCTGAGTTTGGTGTGGGGCGGATAAGCTGTAAAACCTTTCCCGACTTTTCGGTGGTCACTGCGCGTTGTAAATTCATAAAAGATATTATCTGCTATCCGAAGCAAAATGGAAAAGGCATACGTCTTTCGTTTTTGTTAAAAGGACAAAAGATCTTTTCGGAAGTTACAGGGCATGAAGATTTCTACCAAGAAGGTCATGACTGTTATATGACCTGCTTTCGAAATTTTGAAGGTTTTGTGCGTATTGCCGGAAACAAGAATTACAAAGAAATAGTGGTTTTGTTGTCCCGATCGTTTTTAGAGGATAATGAATTTTTAAAGGATGAAGCGTTTATGGTGTTTCGGGACAAGGTGCGTATGGTGCCCATTACGCCTAGTATACAGGCGACTTTAAAGGTGTTGGAGTCACATCAAATAAAGGGGCCGGCCGATAGGCTTTTTCTAAAAGCGAAGGTTTTGGAATTATTGGCCGAACAGTTCAACAATTACACCCGATTTCGCTCCCTTCCTGAAACCCCAAGGTTGGGAGAGTCCCTAAAAAAAATTTATGCGGTGAAGCGGTATTTGGAAAACAACCTCCACAAAAACTTTTCGGTACAGGAACTGTGCATCACTTTCGGGTTGAACGGCCAAAGTTTGAAGGCCGATTTCAAACGGATTTTCGGGGCTTCGGTCACGGTCTATTTCCACACCAAAAAAATGGAAAAGGCACAGATGCTTTTAGATAATACCGAACTTCTGGTCTATGAGGTAGCCGAAGAGGTAGGGTATAAAAACGCTACGCATTTCTGCGCGGCCTTTAAACGTCATTTCGGAAAGACTCCCAAGCAATACAAGAATGTAGTTTAGGTCAACTGTTGTATCTACTGCAAGCCGTTTATCGTTTTTCTAATAGCTGTCAAATCGGTCAACAATTTTTTCATTAGCCCTAAATCTAGCATATTGGCACCATCACTTTTTGCATTGGCGCAATCAAAGTGAGTTTCTATAAAAAGCCCATCTACCCCAGCTGCAATTCCTGCTCTTGCCATGGTACCTATTAATGAAGGTCTACCACCCGTTACTCCTGAAGATTGGTTTGGTTGTTGTAAGGAATGGGTTACATCCAGCACAACAGGGGCAAATTGTTTCATGGTAGGTACTCCCCTAAAATCAACGATCATATCTTGATAGCCGAACATGGTGCCACGATCGGTAATAATAGCTTGTTGGTTACCTGTTTCGGTAACTTTATTAACCGCGTGTTTCATGCTCTCCGGACTCATGAATTGTCCTTTTTTGATATTCACGGTTTTTCCTGTATTCGCAGCGGCAACTACTAAATCCGTTTGTCGGGCTAAAAAAGCAGGAATTTGTAATACATCTACGTATTCAGCAGCCATAACGGCATCTTGTTCCGTATGAATATCGGTAACCGTAGGTACTTGAAAAGTTTCAGAAACTTTCTTTAATATCCTTAAAGCTTTTTCATCCCCAATACCTGTAAAAGAGTCAAGCCTGCTTCTATTTGCTTTTTTGAAACTGCCTTTAAATACGTATGGGATTTTTAAATCGCTGGTAATTGTTACGACATGTTCTGCAATGCGCAGTGCCATATCTTCACCTTCTATGGCACAAGGGCCAGCAAGTAAAAAAAAGTTATTGCTATCAGTATGTTTTATTTGAGGAATTAAGGATAAGTCCATTCGTCGAATATTTTTAAGCAAAGATACTATTTTATGGGGCTAACTGTTGTCTTTACATAAGATTGTATAAAAACCAGATCTACATGTATCTTAAACAATGCCTACCCTTGTTTTTACTGCTATTACTTATTTGCCAAGCCAATGCCCAATTCGGCAAAAATTGTGAATTGAGACAAATGAAAGTCAATCTTTTAAACCCTGGTTTTGAGTATGAAATGGCACTTGGCACGAACACTACTTTTGATGTTAAGGCAGGAATGCAAGTGGGTTTAGATCCGTTACGGTCCAATGTTTACGAAGAATTAGGTTTTTTCCCTGCCGTCGCTGGTCAGTATCGGTATTACTACAACTTTGAAAAAAGGCAACAAAACAGAAGACAGATTTATGGTAACTCTGCAAATTATGTAGCACCTGCTGTAGCGGTTTTTTTTCCTGCTTCTCGAACAATTAATGAAGAAAAAGTAAAAGGAGCTTTTGGTTATGCGGGGTTGGTGACAGGTTTGCAGCGCAGTTATGATTCTGGTTTTAATTTTTCCGTAGATGTTGGTGCAGCCTACTATTCAGGGCAGTTTGAAGGTGGGGTTTATCCTGTAGCCAACTTAAGTATTGGCTGGATTATTAGTGAAAAACGATGGTGTGTAGGGCGTTGATGTCATTTTAACAAGGCTGTAATTTTGTTTTCTTACAAATTGTTTAGGAAAAATCTATTTTAGGTCTGATATTTGATGCTTGTTTGCACTTAAATCATAGCTGAACATCTTATGAAAACCATCAATATCGTAGTCGTTTTTTTCGTTTTTACAATTTTTGCAAACGCACAGCACCAAAAAAATGTAGAAAACCATCAAATTCAGTTAGGATTGCCCATGCCCGCCATCCTTTATGAGAAAGGATTGGGTAGGAATACAACAGCTACTGTGGAGTTTGTTTCGGGATTTGGTTTAAGAGGTTGTACCGGTTGCGAGACCGAATTTGGTATTTATCCCATTCTAAGAGGGCAGTTCCGTTATTATTACAACATGGACAGGCGTTTAGATAAAGGGAAAAATATTTCTGGTAATTCAGGAAACTATATTGCTGTATTAATGGCATATCAAGACCAAAATCCTTTTATTGGCGATTTAACCTTGTCCGAAAGTATTCTTGCCGTAGGGCCGGTTTATGGAATTCAACGTACCTATAAACGAGGGTTTTTCTATCGTTTGGAAGGTGGTTTGGGGTATTCTGAAACTCAGAATGAAAATGGTTTGGCCTTGTTATTGGCGGCACGTGTGGGTTGGGCGTTTGGAAAACGGCGTTGATCGGCATTCCACTTTTTTACACCCCCTTTTTACCTTGAAAAGGGCAGTGCCTAAAGCTTTTGAGCGTATTTGGGTCGAACTTGCTAGAAATCAACAAGATAAAAATAACATAAGTTTGTGTTATGCGCAGAAAAATAGCAGTATCTTTGCACGCTCAAAATAGCGGCGGACTGCTATTAAATAATTACATATGTCAATAACTAAAAACATTGCGATCATCGCACACGTAGACCACGGTAAAACAACCTTGGTAGATAAAATTATGTATCACTGTCAATTGTTTCGCGAGAACCAAAACACAGGAGACCTAATTTTGGATAATAACGATTTGGAACGCGAACGTGGTATTACCATTACTTCAAAGAACGTTTCCGTAGTTTATAAAGGTACCAAGATCAATATAATCGATACCCCTGGTCACGCCGATTTTGGTGGTGAAGTAGAGCGTGTTCTCAACATGGCCGATGGTGTGCTATTGTTGGTAGATGCTTTTGAAGGCCCTATGCCCCAAACGCGTTTTGTATTGCAAAAGGCTATTGACCTAGGTCTGAAACCTTGTGTGGTAATCAATAAAGTAGATAAAGAAAACTGTACTCCGGAAGAAGTTCACGAAAAGGTATTTGACCTTATGTTCGAATTGGGTGCGGAAGAATGGCAGTTAGATTTCCCTACCGTTTACGGTTCGGCAAAGAATAACTGGATGAGTGACGATTGGCAGAATGAGACTGAAAACATCGAACCGCTTCTCGATATGGTCATTGAGCATATTCCTACTTTTGAGCCAAACGAGGGAAATACGCAAATGTTGATTACATCTTTGGATTTCTCTTCCTTTACGGGCCGTATCGCCATCGGAAGATTACAAAGGGGTAGCTTGAAAGAAGGACAGCAAATTGCCTTGGTTAAAAGGGATGGGTCTATCGTAAAATCAAAAGTAAAAGAGCTTTTTACCTTTGAAGGACTGGGAAGGCTTAAGGTTCAGGAAGTCGCAACCGGTGATATCTGTGCGATTACGGGTATTGAAGGTTTTGAAATCGGTGATACCGTTGCCGATATAGAAAACCCTGAAGGCTTAAAGACCATTGCTATCGATGAGCCAACGATGAGTATGTTGTTTACCATTAACGACAGCCCATTTTTTGGTAAGGATGGTAAATTCGTAACTTCAAGACACATCAAGGAGCGCTTGGAGCGAGAACTTGAAAAGAACTTGGCCTTGCGTGTAAACGAGACCGATAGTGCCGATAAATTTTTGGTCTTCGGTCGAGGGGTATTGCACCTTTCCGTATTGATCGAGACTATGAGACGTGAAGGTTACGAACTTCAAATCGGTCAGCCACAGGTTATCATTAAAGAAATCGATGGTGTTAAATGTGAGCCGGTTGAATCTCTTACTATAGATCTACCGGAAGCAGTTTCTGGAAAAGCTGTAGAAATGGTTTCTATGCGTAAGGGTGAAATGACCAGTATGGAAGCGAAAGGCGAACGTATGGTCTGTGAGTTCTTGATTCCATCAAGAGGTATCATCGGTCTTCGTAACCAATTGTTGACCGCTACTGCAGGTGAAGCTATTATGGCCCACCGATTTTTAGAGTACCAACCGATGAAGGGTGATATTCCACAACGTCAGAACGGTTCTTTGGTTTCTATGGAGAACGGAAAAGCTATTCCTTATTCTATCGATAAACTTCAGGATCGTGGTAAGTTTTTCGTTGATCCGGGTGAAGATATTTACGAAGGACAGGTTATTGGTGAGAATTCCCGTGGAGATGATATGACGGTGAACATTACAAAGACCAAAAAACTTTCCAACGTACGTTCATCAGGTGCCGATGATAAGGCTAAGATTGTTCCTGCTATCAAATTCTCATTGGAGGAGGCCTTGGAATATATTCAGAAAGATGAGTATGTTGAGGTAACGCCGAACTTTCTGCGACTCAGAAAAATATATCTGAAGGAAGTTGATCGGAAAAGAAATAAAATTGCATAATACGAAAGCCCTGAATTGTTGTTCAGGGCTTTTTTTTTGCCCTTTTTGAAAGGAGGGGTAAATTTGGGCGACTATAGCTTTTAATCTAAAACAATGTCTATGAAATTAAATATTCGAATAGCAGGATTTTTATTGGCGGGCCTTTTGTTATCGGCCTGTAATGAGAAACCGAAAGCCAAGAAGGAAATCGTAGATACGGCCAAGGAAGAAAAGGCGGTCGATTATACCATACCCGAAGCTTGGGTCAACAAGCGTGTGGAAAAGGCTAAGGCCAAACTTGAAAAAACAGACGCGGGCAAAGTGGTCTGGGCGGCTATGGAAGCCCATGGCGGACTCAAAAACTGGTACGGCAACGGGGCTTTGGCCTTCCGTTTTAATTACCAGCCCTTAGACGGGAGTACACAACGCGATAGTTATCAGGTGGTAGATGTATGGCGCAATAAGGCGGTGCATACCAGTGCCGTCGATAGCACCGCAAAATTCGGTTGGGATGGGGCCACCGCTTGGGTACAGGCTAAAGACTCTACGGCCTTTGCCTATGATACCCGATTTTGGGCACTGACGCCCCTTTATCTTTTTGGACATCCGTTTGTGTTGGATGGAGAGGGAGTGCACCTAGAGTTGCTGCCCGAA
Source organism: Zobellia uliginosa (assembly GCF_900156625.1). GTDB lineage: Bacteria > Bacteroidota > Bacteroidia > Flavobacteriales > Flavobacteriaceae > Zobellia > Zobellia uliginosa. The sequence goes on from NZ_FTOB01000004.1 coordinate 573,583, forward strand.
ACAAAGTATAAGGACAAAGTGAACGAGGTGGTAAAAGTGACTTTCGCCGAAGGTACGGGCGATGCTCCCGATGACTATTATATTTTACAGTTCGATAAAGAAACACATTTGTTGACGGCCAATCGCTATATCGTTTCCTATCCGGCCTATTTTAAGGATGGCGGTCACAATCCTGAAAAATTCATGGAAGTAGGGGAGTTGGTCAATGTAAGTGGGGTATTGTTGCCTAAGGAACTCAAGACCCATTGGACGGTTAAAGGAGGTATGCCCGGCGAATATATCACTCAAATCGATATCACCGATATCCATTTTGTAAAGGATATCGACAAGGACTTCTTCGAGGTTCCGGAAGATGCAAAAATTATAAAAGGCCTTTGATCAAGGCCTTTTTTTATCCGAAAGGTTGTGCAATTTAGTGCTTGGGCACCGTGTGAAAGGCTGCGGCGGCCGCACCTATAATACCGGCATGGTTCTGCAACTCTGCAGGAATGACCGGAGTTTCTATCGTTATGCACTCCCTGAACTGGTCAAAATCCTTAGACGCGCCCCCACCGATAAGAATGGTGTCGGGAGCTACCAGTAATTCAACATATTTTAAGAACTTGTTGAAACGCTTTCCCCATTTTTTATAGGATAGTCCTTCTCGGTCTTTGGCCGATCCTGCGGCCCAAAGCTCTATTTTTTTGTATTTTTTATAAGGAATTTGCCCTAGTTCAAAATTAGGGATCAACCTGCCGTCTAAAAAAGCACCGCTACCAAGGCCGGTACCAATGGTGATCATAATGACCAAGCCTTCCATGCCTTTTCCTATACCGTAGTTCATACAGGCATAGCCCGCAATATCGGCATCGTTTACTACGGTAAAATCCAATCCGGTTTTTTCTTCGAAGAGTTTTTCAACATTGACGTTTAACCAACTTTTATGTAGGTTTCCGGGCGATTTACAGATTCCTTTTTTGATTACGGTCGGAAAACCGCAACCTACTTTTCCTTTATAATCGAAATGCGTTACGATTTGAGCGATAACGCTGGCCATGTCTTCCGGCTTGCGCCCGACAGGCGTAGGTATACGATGGCGTTTAGAAACCAATTTGCCGGTTTCTATGTTCACTAAGGCACCTTTTATGCCCGAACCACCTACATCTATACCAAGAACTTCCATTATTTGTTTTTTTAGATTATTTGAGGGCAAAGTAACAAAAAGTTTCGAGAGTAATCGAAGGATCGGGCCGTGTAACCGTTTTATTCGGAAGCATTGTACAGTCCGGTATCGCCTACGTTCAAAAGTGGCATCAATTTTTTTACGATCTCGGGCTTTTCATCGGCTATATTTTTATTTTCTATGGCATTGGCCTTATGGTGATCATATAGTTCAATGATAGGTTGGTCTTTCCTGAAATACTTGGTCAGCCTATAGTCTTTGGTGCGCATTGAGATCCCGTTCTTGAAATAGCTATAGGCAACCTCCTCGGTATCGGGAATGTTATATTTCATATGTTTTTCAAAACTTTCGCCATCGGTGGGTTTTATTTGGTCGATGCCGCACATATCCAAAAGGGTAGGATAGACGTCCACACTTTCGACTATGGCACGGACTTTTTTCGCTTTGTGTTGGCGTAGGGGGGAGTTAATGATGAGCGTGCTTTTCAGGGCGTTTTCAAAAAGGGTGTGTTTGCCCCAAACCCGTTGGTCTCCCAAATGCCAACCGTGGTCGCCCCAGATAACGATAATGGTATTTTGGTCGAGTTCCAAGGCCTTCAATTCTTGATAGAGTTTACCGATTTGTGCATCTATATAGCTAATGGACGCTAGGTAGCCGTGTCTTAGTTTTCGCGCATAGGCATCCGATACCTGTGTATCGAGGCCTGCCTTTTCTTCGCCAAGGGCGTATTGGTTGAACTCCCCGCTGCCGTGCAGGCTTTTTAAGTTGATGTTTTTAGGAGTGTCCGGGTTTGGGGACAAGGGAATTCTGTTTTCATCATAAAGGTCCCAATATTTTTTGGGGGCATTAAAAGGAAGGTGGGGCTTGAAAAAACCTACGCCCATAAAAAAGGGTTGCCCCTTCTTTTTTAATTCCTTCAATTTTGAAATGGCAAGATCGGCCGTTAGGCCATCGGGATAGCCTTGGTCATCCGTTTCACCGGCTTCGTAAGGTTTTACCTGTTTTTTTAGGCTTTGCCTGTTCTCTCCGTTCGCATAGGCAAAAAAGGAATTCCAGCCGGTTTTCCATTTGCCCGGGTCAAAAAGAAGTTCACTCCAGCTATGGGGGAGTTCCCTCTGTTCCGAAGGTTGCGCTTCGTAGCCATATACGAGTCCGTCTGCCGAATGGCTGATCTTTCCGATTCCTACGGTATGGTATCCGTCTTGTTTGAATCTATGGATAAAGGTTTCGGGAGTCTCCTTTTCAGGTTGGCCCGAAATTTCCTCAACAATGGAGTTGTTCGATAGGTGGATGGGTTTTGAGGGACGCATACCCGTAAGTATAGCGTGCCTCGATGCGCCGCAGGTAGGTACTTGAACATAGTGGTTGGTAAATAGGGCCCCGGTTTTGGCCAAGGCATCTATATGGGGCGATTTTACATAGTGCTTTCCGTAGGCGCCCAGTTCGGTGCGGAGGTCGTCAACGCAAATAAACAATACATTGGGTCTGTCTTGGGTTTGGGCCGATAAGTTGGTAAGGCCCAATAAGAGATACAGGGCGGAAAAATATCTGAACATTTGAACGGGTTTGGTGAATGAGAGCTAAATATACCAATTTTAGGCAAGCTCACCGTTCCGGTGCAGAATATCAAAAATCAATTGGTCTACTTCGCTCAGTTGATGTTTATCTTTATAGCTTAGCCAAGCTATTTGGTTGATTTTTGGGTCGGTATGTGGCTCACCTTTGTATTGGGCGGTATAGCAGGTCATTCGCGATAAAATACCCGGTTTCTTTCCGCTGGCTTGGGCTTCGAAGATCCCGACGAATTGCATAGAGGGCATGTCAATTTCTATATTGAGGATGCTCTTGGTATGCTTCGCTAGGCTTAAGGCGTCGTTCTCGCCTATGGTGCGTATTCCTTTGGGAATGAAATAAAGGTCCTCGTCCGCCTTTTTTAAGCAAAGTATCTGTCCGTTTTCAATATGTATCCACCCTAGGTGGTCTATTATGTCTTCGGAAGGCTCTACATAATAATCGATCGAGTTTAGGGAGTGGTTGGGGTCTATGGTGTCGAGAATTTTGTCGATGAGTTTTCCGGGAGCGGTGAGGGTGCCCAACTTTTTGTTACGGCCCAAGGCACTTGAAATGGTTTCGTCCCTATTGCCGAATTTATAGCCGTTTTCATTGGTCCAAAGTAGGTTCAGGACGTGTTGCATCATAACATTGCCCAGTTGGTCAATGGAAATGGCAATTTTCAATAGATATTCGCCAATGCCTTTTGCCCCTCGGGTGAACAGGCTGTGAAATATACCGTAAATAAAGCCGATCGGACCGGTAATCAATAGTAAGATAATGGAAATCAGAAACAGCAGCGCCCCGATAAAAGGGTTCGTTGGCTTGTCGGGTCTGTAGGTTTGCTTTTTTAAAATCATGATGTAGGCTTGAGGCCGGCAAAACGGCTAATCTTTTATTTGGTTTTAAAGATACCGGTTTCGGGGAATTACAACATGCTTTATACGCGATTCTCAGTAGTTAAGCTTTAATTTTAAGGGAAGGTGGTCGGAACAGCCCTTGGGTACATAGTTGGGCTTCTTCGATTTGTATTGAAAGGATCTAGGTCTCCCGCTAGAGGTTGCCAAAGTACGGTCATCGATGATATCAAAGGTATCTATGTCGGCGGTAAGTCCGTTACCGGACAAGAATCCGCGGCTTACTACGAGCTGATCTAACATTTGATAGCGGTTGGCGAACACCGTGCCATCGAACAATCCGCTTAAAAAATAGGTGCCCGTATTTCCCGATGACGATTTGTTAAGAAGGGTAGTGCTGAGGTTGTATAAAAAAGTCTCCCTGCTCCGGTACTGATAGGTTGGTACAAATTTGTCAAAATCGTTGGTGGCTCCCTTTACCTTGTCAAGGTCCCTTGAGGCTTTTAAATGCTGTACCACACTGCGGTCAAAAGGTTCGTCGTTAAAATCGCCCACTACGAGTACCTTTCCTTCCCATTTATTTTGAATGGCCGCCAGGTCGTTGTTGGCCTGGAGCGTTTCGTAGGTAGTGGAATCTACCTTGGTATGGGCTTCCACCAAAAAAGCGATATGCTCGGCCACGGCAATACGTAGGGGTTCCGAATGGTATTGTCCCCTGCTTCGCGAAGGCCAGTGGGAGGCAATGACCACAAATTCTTCGTTTGTGGCATTGATTTTAAAGACTACTTCAAAAATATCGCGGGTACGGTACCTAAGATGAACAAGATGTGAGGTTCTTGAAACTACCGTAAGCTTGTCGGGGTTATAGGCCATGGCTACATCAATACCTCTGAGGTCACTTGTTCCCGAGGCGTCAAATACTACTTTGAGGTGGTTCATGCCGGCTTCGTCGAGCAAACTTTGTAGTAGGGTATCCTTTTCTATTTCGCAAACGGTCAACAGGTCGATCTGTTCATTGGGCCAGATGAGGTTTAATCCTTCGGCCAGGCGCTCTTTTTTGATGTCGAAGACGGCTTCGGTCCAACCTGCTGCCGGCGTAAAACTAAAGTCGTTCGAAATCGGGTCGTCATCGGTATCGAAAAAGTTCTGAAGGTTCCACCAGGCGAAATTGATATGGGGCATAACGTTTAGGTTTTAGAAAGTTAATTTGCAAATGGGCCATGCCCCGCACCATAAAGATGGCAAAAGCAGACTTCTTTCCTAAAGTTAAGGAAACAGAGGGCCTCATACCCTGTAGTTTTGTAAGGATATGGTGGTTTTGTGTATAGTTGGTAGACAGTGCTATACGGCTCGCTGTACGACCTCGAAGATTTTATTTCCGTCGCACTTCAGGGTTTTGGACGGATATTTTAGAATTAAGGCATAATCGTGCGTGGCCATCAGAATGGAACGGCCCGATTTATGGATTTCCTGCAATACTTTCATGACCTCTACACTGGTTTGCGGATCTAGGTTACCCGTAGGTTCGTCGGCCAAGATAAGTTCGGGGTCGTTCAAGAGGGCCCTGGCGATGGCTACACGTTGTTGCTCCCCGCCCGACAGCTGGTGGGGAAACTTGAAGCCTTTGGTCTTCATGCCTACTTTATTCAGTACCTCCTCGATTTTTTGGTTCATTTTATGGGAGTCTTTCCAGCCGGTGGCCTTGAGAACAAAATGAAGGTTTTTGTTGATATTCCTATCGGGCAACAGTTTAAAGTCTTGAAAGACGATGCCTATCTTGCGCCGCAGGTAGGGTATTTCTTTTTCGCGCAATTTGGTGAGGTCGAAACCAACGATGCTTCCGGTGCCTTGTTTTAGGGGAAGGTCACCGTAGAGGGTCTTCATAAAGCTACTCTTTCCGCTTCCTGTCTTTCCTATCAAATAAACGAATTCGCCCTTTCTTACATCAAGGGTCACTTCGTTCAGTACAAGACTGTCCTTTTGAAAAATAGCTGCATCCTTAAGCTCTAAAATCGTTTCTGACATACGTAGGGGTACCGGTTTTTAAGTTGAATTTTGTTAATCAATCGTTAAAGGGGCTTATCGTGCCCTTCAAATCTCGAACTTTGATTTTTTAACGTTGATATAAAAGTAATAAGTTAATCACGAACCTATGTCAGTCGTTGCCAAAATCTTTTTCTTTGGTCTGTTTTTTGATGTGGCTTTAGATCATTCGATGTGATGTGCTTAAATCAGGGGGAAAACAGAAGCATCGCATACTTAGATACAATATTCAACGTTATTAATTTAATTAACGGTAATACATATTTCTAGTTAGAACACTATGCTAAAAAAAATCACCGCTTTTATCCCTGTTTTTCTGGGAATGGTTTCTATGGGAGTTGCTCAAGAAACTAAAATTTACACTCACGATCAAAAAGAATATCAAGATGCCCTGGCGCTCTACAACAATGAGCAATACCAAGCGGCACAATCTATCTTTGCGAAGGTCAAGGAAAATACCGATAATCTAGAGACCAAGGCCAACAGTGCCTATTATGAGGCCAATGCGGCGGTGCGTTTGAACCAGCTCGGGGCCGATAGGTTGATGGAAGATTTCGTGGCCAATTATCCCACCTCTACGAAAAGAAACTCTGCCTATGTAGACGTGGCCGAGTATTATTTTGAAACCGGAAAATATCCGCATGCCCTGAAGTGGTACAATAAAGTCGATCAAGGGGCGCTGTCCCGAAAAGAGATGGACAAATTCAATTTCAACTATGGGTATTCCCTTTTTTCCTCTGGAAAGCAAAAACAGGCCGAGAGCTATCTTCAAAAAGTTGAAAATTCACCTGTCTACGGATCTCAGGCCAAGTACTACATGGGATATATCGCCTATCAGCAAGATGATTACGAAACGGCCAACCAACGTTTTGACCAAATTCAAGATCCTGAAATTCTTGAAGAAAAAATGGATTATTATCAGGCCGATATGAACTTTAAACTGGGTAAGTTCGATCAGGCCATTGCTTTGGCAAAGAAACAAATGGCCAAGGGCGACCGTAAAGAAAAATCGGAACTCAGCAAGATCATAGGGGAGAGCTATTTTAATTTGAAGGACTATGCCAGTGCAGTTCCCTACCTTGAGGATTACAAGGGCAAAAAGGGGAAGTGGAGCAATACCGATTACTATCTTTTAGGATACTCGTACTACAAGCAGGGCGACTATGCCAATGCAGTACAACAGTTCAATAAAATCATAGGGGGTACCAATAGCGTTTCCCAAAACGCCTATTACCACTTGGCGGAGTGTTATTTAAAATTAGATAAAAAACAGGAAGCCCTCAATGCGTTTAGAAATGCTTCCCAAATGGATTTCTCGCAAGAGATTCAAAAGGATGCCTATTTGAACTATGCCCGTTTGAGTTATGAGGTGGGAAATGCCTATGAGCCGGTTCCCCAGGTTATTACCGATTATTTGGATAAATATCCTGACAGTGCCCATAGGGAAGAAATGCAAGAGCTTTTGGTAGACTCGTATATTACTTCCAAGAACTTTGCGGGGGCGATGGAGCTGCTTGAGAAAAATAAAAACTATGCCAGTAAGGCTACCTATCAAAAAGTAGCGTATTACCGCGGGATAGAATTGTTTATGAACGGTGATTACCAAGCTGCGGCCGAGAACTTAGGAAAGTCATTGGCGAGTGCCGAAGACCATCTTTTTAGGGCCAAGGCCAACTATTGGAAAGCCGAGGCGGAATATGCCCTCAATAACTATGACGATGCCTTGGTAGACTATATCCAGTTTCAACAAAATTCGGCGGCGAAATCTACCGAAGAATATAAAGAGCTCGATTATAACTTGGCTTACACCTACTTCAAGTTGAAGGATTATGGTAACGCGATATCGTACTTTGGTAATTTTACGAGTGCGGGATCCAAGGATACACAGAAACTATACGATGGTTACTTGCGTTTAGGCGATAGTTACTTCGTAACAAGTAAATATTGGCCGGCCATTGAAACCTACAACAAGGCCCTTTCCTTATCCGGACCGGAAAAAGATTACGCTGCGTACCAAAAAGGGATCAGCTATGGTTTTGTAGATCGTCGCGATACCAAGATCGAAGAGTTGCGAAGGTTTGTTTCGGCCTATCCGAAATCGAGCTTGAAGGATGACGCCCTCTTTGAGTTGGCCAATACCTTGATCTCTACGGGGCAGGAACAGCAGGGACTTCAGACTTACCAACGTCTGATCAACGAATACAAGGGAAGCTCGTTGGTGCCACAGGCCATGATGCGCCAAGGTCTGGTTCATTATAACGCCAACCGAAACGAACAGGCCTTGACCGAATTTAAGTCCGTTGTACATAATTTTCCCAATACCCAAGAAGCGATTCAGGCCGTGGCCACCGCTAAGTTGATCTACGTAGATTTAGGTCGCGTAGATGAGTATGGCGAGTGGGTGCAAAAACTCGATTTTGTTGAGGTGAGCGATAGTGAGCTCGATAATGCCACTTTTGAGTCTGCCGATAAGCAGAATATGGAAGGCAAAAAAGATGCGGCCATAAAGGGCTATGAGAGTTATATCAAACAATTCCCTAACGGTTTGCATTCGGTTAAGGCCAACTTTAATCTGGCCCAACTCTATTTTGCAAAGGGCGAAAAGGAAAAGGCATTGCCTTACTACACCTTCGTTGCCGATAAATTGGGCAGTGAGTTTGCAGAGCAGTCCTTGACCAGGGTTTGTGAAATTTATATCGGGAAACAAGACTATGCAACGGCATTGCCCTATTTGCAGCGTTTGGAAAGCCAAGCCGACATTCAGCAAAACCGAACCTTTGCCCAGTCGAACCTTATGAAGGGCTACTACGAACAAAAGGATTACGATAAAACCTTGGCCTATGCGGAAAAGGTATTGGCTACACCGATCATCGATAACCGTATTAAAAGTGACGCACAGATCATGATAGCGCGTTCGGCCATTGCCACGGGCGATGAGGCCAAGGCCGAACAGGCCTATGCCGATGTGTTGAAAATTGCCTCGGGGGCAACGGCGGCCGAAGCCCTTTACTACGATGCCTATTTTAAGAGCAAGGCCCAAGATTATGAGAACTCGAACATATCTGTCCAGAAATTGGCGAAAGACTATTCGGGCTATAAGGAATGGGGCGGAAAAGGCTTGATCATTATGGCCAAGAACTTCTACGCCTTGGGAGATGCATATCAGGCGACCTATATTTTAGATAGCGTAATCGGCAACTTCGGCCAGTATGCCGAAATTGTGTCGGAAGCCAAAAGTGAATTGTCGATTATCAAAGCCAAGGAGGCCAAGAGCAATTCATCAGTGAGAACCGATTGAAATTGAAAATAGATTAAACACGATTGAAAATTGAATTTGAACGGGGCCCTATAGAACCGGCTTCGTTTTACAGGTGTAAATTCAAAAAAGAACACAGAATGCACAAACATATAAAGCTTAGCCTTATTTTTCTTACCGGTGTCTTTCAATTTGCCATGGCGCAAGAAGAGGAAAAAGACGATATAGGTACTGAAACCGTTACCGTTACCAAGGCCTATACGCCAACGATCAACGATGCCTTTAAAATCAAGACCATGCCCAATCTTAACGATTCCATCGTCTTGCAAAAGAAAAAGATAAACTATAGTATTTTTTCGGTTCCGGTGGCTTCGACCTTTACCCCGGCAAAGGGTAAGGCTTCTGCCGTAAAGAAAACCCCGCCGCCCGTATTGTACAATTCATATGCTTCGGCCGGGGTGGGCAACCCTGCCAATTTAATGGGAAAGTTTTACACCAGTAGGACTATCGACCGCGAGTCTGGTTACACATTGGGCTTGGGGCATAATTCTTCCCGTGGCGATATTGATGGTGTGGCCCTAGACAATATTTATTCGAATACTGAGCTAGACGCCACTTATACCAAACGCGATAGCGATTTTGATTGGGGCGTAAACATTGGGGCGCAGCACCAATTGTACAATTGGTACGGTATTCCCGATGCTACTTTTACCAAAGAAGAGGTAGAGGCCATCGATGAACGTCAAAATTATTATATGGCTGAAGCATCGGGGCACATCAATGTAGAGGATTCGTACTTTGAAAATGCAAAACTAGAGTACCGAAGGTTTTGGGATGCCGTGAAATCCGGTGAAAACAGGGCCGTTCTCAAAACCGGCTTTTCGTTTCCCGTAGCCGAGGAAAACCTAGGAATCAAAGCTAAGGTCGATTATGTGAGCGGTAGTTTCGAAAACGCCAGTCTGAATAACCCCGTCAATACGCCCGGAATAGATTACAGCAACCTTCAAGTAGGTATTAGCCCGAGCTTGGCATTGGCCAACGCGGATTTTTCCTTGAACCTAGGGGTGAACCTTGTTTACGGCCTTGATATGGAAAACAGCGACGGTAATTTTTATATCTATCCCGCGGTCACCGCATCTTATAGATTGTTGGATGATATGGCCATATTGTATGGTGGGGTAGAGGGGGATTTGATGCAAAACTCCTATTACGGTTTTGTGGAAGACAATCCCTACGTGTCGCCGACTTTGACCATTGTTCCTACCGATAAGCAATATGATGCCTATGTAGGTCTAAAAGGTCAGATTTTGCCTAATTTGAGCTATAATGCAAAACTTAGTTATACTACCGAAAACAGAAAGGCGCTTTATAAGCTCAACCCTAGAAACGATGCAAGAACCGATGAAAAAGGATACTATTACAGTAACTCCTTTGAGGTGTTCTATGATGATGTCAAGACCATTGGGGCTTTTGGGGAGTTGAATGTCGATGTGAACCGCAACTTTACCTTAGGGGTCAACGTAGAATACTTTAATTATAATACCGAAACCGATAACCCCGCTTGGAACTTGCCCAACCTAACCAGTTCGCTGTTTATGGATTATCAGATCGGCGAAAAATGGTATGCTGGTGCAAACCTGTTTTATGTAGGGGAGAGGGATGATGTCGCTACCATTGCTACGGCCAGTGGCAACCCTGCCGACTTTTTCGCGACCCCGATTACCTTAGACGGGTATTTTGATGCAAATTTTCATGTCGGATACCGCTGGAACGACCAACTTTCCTTTTTCTTGAAGGTGGCGAATATCGCCAACAATAACTACCAACGTTGGGCCAACTATCCCGTTCAGGGATTGCAGGTTATGGGGGGATTGACCTATAAATTCGATTTGTAATCCGTTTGTGAAATACGGTAAAGTGTATTCGACCGATTTTTTTTAGGCTCTCGTCTATGGACTGCACTGGTTCATACCAGATTAGCTACTTTTGGTAGTATTGCTTAAAGAAAATTGAACATGCTCCGCAACCACTTCAGTGAATCGATAGCTCTGTACGCTATTTCGGTTTTTTCTAGTTTATCCTTTAAAAGGAAAGTAGCCCGCTTGGGTAGTCTGGCTTTGGTGGTGGCGCTTGCCGCTTGTGGCTCCGATGATACGACAACCACTTCCGATATCGATACCGATGGTGATGGTATTTCGGATCAGAAAGAGCTTCTCGATGGCACTGGTAAGAGCAATCCCTGTGATCCCGAACAGGGAGCGGGTTACACGGGCTACGATGCCAATAATGGTATTTGGTTGAGTGGCGATTGCGATACCGATGGAATTACGAATGCCGATGAGCTGGCCAATGGTACGGATCCCTATGTAAACGAAATTACCGATAGCGATGGTGATGGGGTTCTTGATTTTCAGGAAGACCTTGACGGAACCGATAAAAACGATCCTTGTGATCCCGTGCAAAATGAAGATTATACCGGTTACAATGCGGCACATGGCATATGGAAAAATGCCGACTGCGATGATGATGGTGTAAATAACGGTGATGAGGCTACATCGGGTAGCAATCCCTACTTGTACGATACGGTATATGCCGTCGCCGATTTTCTTCCGACCTTGGCCGACTTAAAAATATTTAGGGGCAACCCAGCCGATTTGATTCCTAATAATACATCTTATGAATACAGTTTGACTACGCCGCTGTATACCGATTATGCCCAGAAATTCCGGACCATATCGCTTCCTGAAGGGGAGCAAATGACTTACAATGGGGAAGGCCTTTTGGAATTTCCTGATAGTACCGTAATCAGTAAGACCTTCTTCTATTATAACGATGAAAGAGATCCGTCCCTAGGAAAAAAAATAATTGAAACCCGTGTGTTGATCAAGACTAACGGTGCTTGGAGCATGGGCAATTACCTCTGGAACGAAGCCCAGACCGAAGCAGTTTTAAGTGTTGAGGCCCCCACGGTACAAGTAAGTTGGGTCGATAGTGAGGGAGAGAACCAGTCAGTAGGGTATAGGGTGCCGTACTCGGTCAATTGTACCCAGTGTCATGGCTTGAACAGTACTACCGTGCCTATTGGTCCAAAAGCGAGAAACTTGAACTTTGTTTACAAGGGTAAAAACCAACTACAGAATTTTATTGACAGAGGCCTGCTTTCTGGGGCACCTTCGGTTGCGGAAATCGAAACGCTTCCCGATTGGATCGATGATTCTTTTACGCTTGAGGAGCGTGCCAAGGCGTATATGGATGTCAATTGTGCGCATTGCCACCAGCCAGGGGGATACCATTCTTCAAACGAGGGACTTCGACCTGACCTGAGATATGAGGCCTCCTATGCGGAAAGCAATATCGAAGATTTCAAAGAAGATATCCGATCTCGCGTGGGAACCGATCCCGGTTATGGTCCGTCAATGCCGCTTGTAGGGGTTTCCGAATTGCATACGGAAGGCGTAGACCTCATACAGGCCTATATAGACTCGTTGGACTAAAATAGTTTTGTCGCCTATAGCGCGTTTGGACAAGGTGTTTTTGTGACGTCTAAATCCACTACTTTTTATTTTTCTATTTTAGGGTAGATTTAAATGCGCTAAAATGGCCCGATTTCCACTAAGGCAGATGATGTTTCTTTGGCTTGGGATGTGTGTTTCACTTCCTTTACGGTCACAAAATTTGGTGCCTAATCCGAGTTTTGAAAACTTTCTGCACTGCCCTGGGCACCTCGGTAACTTTAGTACGGATGTGGAAGGTTGGTCTACGCCCACTGCGGGCTCCACCGATTACTTTAATAGCTGTAGCCCGGAAATGGGAACCCCTAAGAACTTTAATGGGGTGCAACCCGCAAACTTCGGAAAAGGTTATGCCGGACTTTATTTGTTCGCGCCCGATGACTACAGGGAATATTTTCAGGTTGAATTGATAGAGACCTTGCGCAAAGGGGTTAGGTATCAGGTCTCCTTCTATGTGAGTTTGGCCGAACGTTCCGATTTTGCCGTCAAGGAATTCGGGGTGCTTTTCTCGAACAAAAAAATTGCCCTTCCTATAAAAAAGGAACTGTCTAAAAAACGCTTGTACCAGCAAAAGAATAACGTTTATAACTACCTCGAAATTGGTTATTCCAATTTTTATTCCGACACCCAAGATTGGATATTGGTGCATACACGGTTTGAGGCAAAAGGCTCGGAAAAGTACTTGATTATGGGGAACTTTAAGGGGAATTCCCGAACGCGACTTTTTCAGACGAAACGAAACGCCAAACAAGGGGCCTATTACTATGTTGATATGGTAGAGGTAGTGGAAGACCGGAGCGATAAGGTAGAGGTGGATCTCCCTATTGTGGGTAAGGCGTCAAAAACTTTTGAATTAGATAAGATCCATGTATTTGAAGACGTGCTTTTTGCCTTCGATAAGGCTGTCTTGCTTGAAGCCGCCAAAGTAGAGGTGGGCAGAGTCTATTCCCACCTTTCTGAACATAAGGATTTGAGTATTTCAATAAACGGGTATACCGATACCGTAGGAAGTGAAAAGTACAATCGGTCCTTATCCGAAAGGCGTGCCAAGGCGGTGGCCGATTACCTCCTTCATTTGGGACTCGAAAAAAATCGGGTGACTTGGAAGGGGTATGGTGGCAAGCGACCTATAGCCAGTAACGCTACGGCCCAAGGAAGGAAACGAAACAGAAGGGTCGAATTTGTTATCCGTGGCCCCAAGCCTTGATTTATACTTTTTTTCTAATAATCGGAATAGTCGGTGGGGTAGAGTAACATAATATCGGCCTTGCTTACATTGTTCTGATATTTTGGTTCGGCCTTTAGTTTTAACCATTTTTTTGCGGTTCTAAAGGCATCCCAATGGGCATCCCTTGATTCCATATCCTTGAAAGTGGTCATGTACATAAGGTTGGGCATACGGTCGCCCGACAGAACTTCGGCATAAAAAACGGCATTGAAGCCCAAAGATTCAAAAAGTTCCACTTCCCCTCCGGCATTGAACATGTCTACCTTGTTTTGAAATAAGGCCTCGGTAGCCGATTCATAGCTCCTCAGTTCGTATACACGTTCTTTTTTGGGGCCGGTGATTTCACTTGCCTTCATGGTCGGCATTTCTGAAAAGGCCTTCATCAGGGTTGAGCCGATACGTTCGTATGGTGGCTTGTCGTGGGAGGCGTTAATGTAGTTGGCTCCGGCCGAGATATGGCTTTTGTCTTGGGCGATCATAGGGTCTATGGTCAAAAATTGCTCAAGGGAGCCAAAAGGTATCAGTACATATATTTTAAGCTCGGAATCTTCTTTGTTGGGAATAGGTTTGAAGACCCCGACGTTTTCGATTCCACTCCTCTTTAAGGCGGGTAGGTAGGCGTCTTTTAAATACTGGTCGACCACTTTCTCTTGATGGCTGTCCTTTAGAAAATAAGTTTTTAATTGATAAAATTGGAGGTCTTGCCCTTGGGCCTGTACAGAAAAGGCAAACACAAAAATTAAAATAGTCGTTACAAAAAATGGGCTTACCGATTTTTTCATGATGGAGGTGTATATGGTGTTGAATGTATCAAACTTAACAAAGAAGCCCTTTAAAACCTAATTATAAGCAAGATGAGGGCCAATTCATTGACGCCCTTCTTTCGATGTGGCATTGTCTCGTTTTTTTGAAAGAATCGATGTATCTTGCAATAAAGAAAATGAATATGGATTTAAATCTTGCGGTACTTATAGATGGTGATAATATTCCTTCGGCCTATGTTAAGGAAATGATGGAGGAAATTGCCAAATATGGAAACCCTACGATAAAACGTATTTATGGGGATTGGACCAACCCTCGTCTTGGAAAGTGGAAAAACGTGCTTTTGGAAAATGCCATAACCCCCATTCAACAGTATGGCTATACCCAGGGTAAGAACGCTACCGATTCGGCTATGATCATTGATGCCATGGATATTTTGTATTCGGGCAAGGTCAATGGTTTTTGTCTTGTGAGCAGTGATAGCGATTTTACACGTTTGGCCACGCGATTGCGCGAAGCGGGAATGCAGGTTTTTGGTATAGGGGAAAAGAAAACACCCAACCCCTTTATTGTGGCCTGTGATAAGTTTATATACATTGAGATCCTTAAAAAGGACGAAGAGGAAGAAGATAATACCGTCAGTACAAAAAATCAAAAAACGGCAAAGAGTAATGTCGATAGGATAACGGCCAAGGAAATACGCTTGATTGCCTCTACTATAGACGATGTGGCCGATGACGATGGTTGGGCCTTTTTAGGCGATGTGGGCAGTCTTTTACAGAAAAAACAGCCGAATTTCGATTCTAGGAACTATGGTTTTCAAAAGTTAACCCCATTGATAAGCTCCATAAAATCAATAGAAGTGGAACGACGCGAAGATTCAAAGGGCCGTAAAAAACTCATTTACGTGAAAATGGCAGAAAAGGCTAAATCGCGATCTACAAAATAATAAGGACCATATGTTCGTTTTAGTTAGATAGGCTCCTTTTAGAACGGGGCCTAATGAAATTCATCCATGGAAGATATGAGAGTTATAAAGAAAAATCTATTTGCCCTATTGGCCGGTGCTTTGCTTGTACCTACCCTAAGTGTAGCCAACCCCACAATTGTTGATAATCCGTTCGAGATTATGGTTTTTCCGGTGCAAGAAAACGGACTTCACGGAAGATGGGGCTATACTGCGGAAAGCGCTCCTGAACAATATCGCAGGGGAGGACTCGCTATTTTTGAGGAAAACGGACAGAACAAGGTGGTGGTCAAGTTTGAGGAAGCCGATGTTTTTGGTCAAAATGTGAAAGTATCGGGAAGTACCATTCGTTTTAAGTTCACTTATGAAGGTGTTACTTTTGATGTGGAGCTCACGGTAAAAGGTGATACCTTGAACGGAACCTATACTTCCGCTGACGGCACTTTTGGCATAAAGGCCGATAGGTTGAAAGTGATGTAGGTTCTCTCGAATTTTAAGTGGCCTAGTGGTCAACCTGATAATGTGTATATTTATAGGGTTAAAACACACTGGGTTATGAAAAAAATATTGCTTCTGGCATGCCTCTGTCTTATGGGGTTCCAACCTGCCAAGGATAAGGTGGATTTAATCGTTGTCAATGCCAATGTCTATACGGTAGATAGTGGATTTACCAAGGCCGAAGCTTTTGCCGTGCAAAACGGAAAGTTTATAGCCGTAGGAACTTCTGTAGAAATCCAAGAAAAATATACTTCCGATACTATAGTAGATGCCCAAGGGAAAACGATAACTCCCGGGCTTATTGATGCCCATTGCCATTTTTACGGATTGGGCCAAAAACAACAGGTGGTCGATTTGACCGGAACCAAGAGCTATGATGAGGTACTTGAAAAGGTCAAGGCCTTTCAGGAAAGCCGGCCTAGGGATTTTATTCTAGGGGCGGGTTGGGACCAAAATGATTGGGAGGTCAAGGAATTTCCGACCAAGGAAAAACTAGATGCCCTGTTTCCCGATACCCCTATAGCCTTAAGCCGAATCGATGGGCACGCGCTCTTGGTCAACCAAAAGGCCTTGGATAGGGCGGGTATTGGTGTCGATACCAAGGTCGAAGGTGGTGAAATCGTTAAGCAAGACGGAAAGTTGACAGGGGTATTGGTCGATAACCCTATGGATATGGTCTATGCCGTAATCCCCGCTGGGGATATGGCCGACCGAATTAAGGCCCTAAAGGATGCGGAACGTATTTGTTTGGATTATGGTCTTACCACGGTAAATGATGCGGGACTTGATCGATCGGCTATTGAGCTCATCGACAGTCTTCATCAGACCGGAGACCTGTCCATTCGGGTGTATGCTATGATAGGCGCGTGGGAAAGTAACTTAAAGTATTATTTAAAACGCAAGCCCTATAAGACTGAACGTTTAAATGTGCGCTCGGTTAAAGTATACGGTGATGGGGCCTTGGGGTCTAGGGGTGCCGCTTTGCGGGAACCTTACTCCGATATGCCCGGTCATTTTGGGGCCATGGTTACGCCGGTGTCCCAAATAGAGAATCTCGCCCAATCTATTGCCAAAACCGATTTCCAGATGAACACCCATGCTATTGGCGATTCGGCCAACGTGGTGGTTTTGAGGGCTTATGAGAAAGCGCTAAAAGGCCAAAAAGATAGGCGCTGGAAGGTAGAACACGCGCAGATTATATCTCCTGAAAATTTCGATTATTTTAAGAATGGTATTATTCCTTCCGTGCAACCTACGCACGCTACCAGTGATATGTACTGGGCTAAGGATAGAATTGGGGAGGAACGCGAAAAAGGGGCGTATGCCTATAAGACCTTGTTGGATAAAGCGGGAACCATTGCCCTGGGTACCGATTTTCCCGTGGAAAAGGTGAATCCGCTTCTTACCTTTTATGCTGCGGTAGCCCGAAAAGATTTGGAAGATTACCCCAAAGGGGGCTATCGGATCAAAGAAGCTCTGACCCGGGAGGAAACCTTAAAGGGGATGAGCCTATGGGCAGCTTACTCCAACTTTGAGGAAGATGAGAAGGGGAGTGTAGAAGTGGGGAAGTTTGCCGATTTTGTCGTCTATAGCGATAATCTTATGGAAGTGCCCATAGAAAAAGTACCGGAAATCAAGGTGGAACAGACCTATATCGCCGGGAAACGGCTACATTAAAAATAAAAAAGCCGAAGTAAACTACTTCGGCTTTTCTTATTGTCAGGTTTCAGGTGTAATTACATTTTTGCTCCGGCAATCGGAACGGCCACTCGGGTTTTGTCCCATCCCATTACCATTTCAAAACCAGCTCCTGCTTCTTTAAAAGCGATGGAGAATTCTTCCAAGGAATTCGAATCTTTGGAACTAGGAACCTTAACACGTGCAACATCGGCACTTTCATCATACGAATAGGAACCCCATTGATTCAGGTTTTTGTTCAAAATAACGGTCCATTCGCTTTCCCCAGGTATGGTAAAGATGGAATATGATCCCGCTTTGATTTGTTTTCCGCCAAAAACTACGTCGGTGTAAAAGGTGATTTCCGCTGCTTCGTTGGCGCCGGTACGCCATACTTTTCCTGCAGGGGTAAGTTCAGATAGCGAACGACCCTTTAGCTGTGGGCGGCTGTAGATGATACGTACCGTTTTTTCGGAAATCTTGTAATCGGTAGGGTAAGAGGCCATATCCATCGGGCTTTTGTCCAATCCGCTGAATTTCTGCGCAATAGCATCGGTTGAAACGGTCATCGTAAGGGCCATAAAGGCTACAAAAAGTGCTTTTTTCATAATTGTGTTTGTTTTGTGATAAATCTAATTAGTATTCAAGGTAAAATCAATTAAAAAGTCGTTAAAATTAATAGTACTTACAGAAAAGATGATTTTTAAAAGAAATCGGCCAAAAGAATAATATAATTAAGTTGAAATGGGTTTTTATGTGTTAATATGAAATCATTAGTGGTGTTTGTGTTTTATAAATGAAAGTTTAGTTGCATTTTTGCTTTCAAATTAGAAATAAACAAAGCGTTATGTGTGGAATTGTATGTGCATTTGATTTAAAGGAAAGTTCAGATGTTTTAAGACCCCAGTTGTTGGAGATGTCTAAAAAAATTCGTCACCGTGGCCCGGATTGGAGTGGTATTTATGCAGATGGGAAGGCTATATTGGCCCATGAGCGTCTGGCCATTGTTGATCCCGCTTCAGGTAAGCAACCCTTGTTCAGTGAAGATAATAAATTGGTTTTGGCCGCTAATGGCGAAATCTATAACCATAGGGAATTGCGGAAGCAATTCGACGGAAAGTATAATTTTCAGACCGAATCCGATTGTGAGGTGATTTTGGCCCTTTACCAAGAAAAGGGAGCCGATTTCCTTGATGAGATGAACGGTATATTTGGTTTTGCCATCTACGATACCGAGAACGATTCTTATTTTGTGGCCCGTGACCATATGGGAATTATTCCATTGTATATCGGATGGGATCAGAACGGTACGTTCTATGTAGCTTCGGAATTGAAAGCTTTGGAAGGTACCTGCACCAAAATAGAACTTTTTCCTCCGGGGCATTATTTGAGCAGTGAGGATGGGGAGTTCAAAAGATGGTATTCAAGGGATTGGATGGAGTACGATGCCGTAAAGGAAAACGAAACTAGCATTCAAGAGGTCAAGGAGGCCTTGGAAGCGGCGGTACACCGTCAATTAATGTCCGATGTACCTTATGGTGTGTTGTTGTCAGGGGGGCTCGATTCCTCGGTTACTTCGGCCATTGCCAAGAAATACGCTCAGAAACGTATCGAGTCCGGTGACACTACCGATGCTTGGTGGCCTCAGTTGCATTCTTTCTCTGTAGGTCTTGAGGGGTCGCCTGACTTGGCGGCAGCCCAAAAAGTGGCGGATCATATCGGTACGGTACACCACGAAATCAAATTTACCATCCAAGAAGGGTTAGATGCCATCAAGGATGTGGTCTATAACTTAGAGACCTATGACATAACTACCATTAGGGCTTCTACGCCTATGTACCTTATGGCTAGGGTCATCAAGTCCATGGGTATAAAAATGGTACTTTCCGGTGAAGGGGCCGATGAACTTTTCGGTGGATACCTGTACTTCCACAAGGCGCCGAACGACAAAGAGTTTCATGAAGAAACGGTACGTAAGCTAAGTAAATTGCATATGTACGATTGTCTCCGTGCCAACAAATCGCTTGCGGCTTGGGGTATTGAAGGTCGTGTGCCCTTCCTAGACAAAGAATTTATGGATGTGGCCATGCGTATCAACCCTAAAGATAAGATGATCAATGGCGAACGTATGGAGAAATGGGTGGTCAGAAAGGCTTTTGAGGATATGCTTCCCGAAAGCGTGGCGTGGCGTCAAAAGGAACAGTTTTCAGATGGTGTTGGGTATAGTTGGATCGATACCTTAAAGGAAATCGTGAACGAAGAAGTGACCGATGAGCAATTGGCCAATGCCAAGTTCCGCTTCCCTGTCCAAACACCGACATCGAAAGAGGAATTCTACTACCGTTCTATTTTTGAATCGCATTTTCCATCCGATGCAGCGGCCCTATGTGTTCCTCAGGAAGCCTCGGTGGCCTGTAGCACCCAAATCGCCCTTGAGTGGGATGAAGCTTTTAAAAATATGAACGATCCATCCGGTAGGGCTGTGGCAAACGTTCACGATGACGCCTATTAGAAAAGATTAGGACAATAATCATTTAATTAGCTAGGAAATGACCTGCTGCGCTATAAGTGCCGGCAGGTCTTTTTATTTACGGTTATAGGTCCGGTAGGGGTCGGTCTTCATCAAGGGGTAAAAAAGATGTAGCCTCTGATGGATGGCCGAAACCTTTGCTTTTTTGATTTTAATCCGGGAAACAAAGGCTTTAAAACCATATAGTTCAAAGTGGTTTTCCGTGATTGTAATTTTCCACAATCTTTGTTGATAACTTAGGGGTTATAACTGTGTCACAGCCCTATATTCTATGGGGTTATGCGTATATTTGTGAGATTGCCAAAAATTAAGTCTAACAACCAGTTAATTTTATGAGCGAAGAAGCAAATAAGGAAGAAAACAAAAAACAATATTCGGCGGACAGTATCCAGGCCCTTGAGGGAATGGAGCATGTGCGTATGCGTCCATCTATGTATATCGGTGATGTAGGCGTTAGAGGTCTTCACCATTTGGTTTATGAGGTGGTTGACAACTCCATAGATGAAGCTATGGGCGGTCATTGTGATACAATCCATGTCATCATAAACGAAGATAACTCCATTACTACCCGTGATAACGGTAGGGGTATTCCAGTGGACTTACATAAAAAGGAAGGTATCTCCGCTCTTGAGGTGGTAATGACCAAAATCGGTGCCGGTGGTAAGTTCGATAAAGACTCCTATAAGGTTTCCGGGGGACTTCACGGGGTGGGTGTTTCCGTAGTGAACGCCCTTTCTGATAGGTTGAAGGCGACCGTATATAGGGATGGTAAGATTTGGGAGCAGGAATACGAGCGCGGAAAAGCGTTATATCCCGTAAAGAGTATCGGTGAGACCGAAGAAAGGGGGACCATGGTAACCTTTCATCCCGATGATCAAATTTTTCAGCAAACCATAGAATATAGTTACGAAACTTTGGCGAACCGAATGCGAGAGCTTTCGTTCTTGAACAAAGGTGTGACTATCAGTATCACCGATAGAAGGCAAAAAGACGAGAAAGGTGAATTCCTTTCCGAAACCTTTTATTCGGATGAAGGTCTTAAGGAATTTGTTAAGTTCCTAGATGGCAATCGTGAACCTTTGATCCAGAGTGTGATTTCAATGGAAGGCGAGAAAAACGACATTCCTGTTGAAGTGGCCATGATCTACAATACGAGTTATACCGAAAACCTACACTCGTATGTAAACAATATCAATACACATGAAGGGGGTACGCACCTTTCTGGTTTTAGAAGGGGGCTGACGACTACTTTGAAAAAATATGCCGATGCTTCGGGAATGCTCGAGAAGTTGAAATTCGAGGTTCAGGGAGATGACTTTAGGGAAGGTCTTACCGCTATCGTTTCCGTTAAGGTGGCCGAGCCTCAGTTTGAGGGCCAGACAAAAACTAAATTAGGAAACCGGGAAGTATCTTCGGCGGTTTCGCAGGCGGTGTCCGAGATGTTGTCCGATTATTTGGAAGAACATCCTGATGATGCCAAGGTTATCGTGCAAAAGGTAATTCTTGCCGCACAGGCGCGTCATGCCGCTACCAAAGCTCGTGAGATGGTACAACGTAAGACCGTTATGAGTATAGGTGGTCTGCCCGGAAAACTTTCGGATTGCTCCGAACAAGATCCTGCACAATGTGAAGTCTTTCTTGTCGAGGGGGATTCTGCGGGGGGTACGGCAAAAATGGGCCGTGACCGTAAATTTCAAGCAATCCTACCTTTGAGGGGTAAGATTCTGAACGTTGAAAAGGCTATGCAACATAAGGTCTTTGAAAACGAGGAAATAAAGAACATTTACACCGCATTGGGGGTTACCATAGGTACCGAAGATGATAGCAAGGCGTTGAACCTTGAAAAACTGCGTTACCATAAGGTGGTAATCATGTGTGATGCCGATGTTGACGGTAGTCACATTGAAACCTTGATTTTGACCTTCTTCTTTAGATATATGCGAGAGCTTATAGAAGGTGGACACGTTTATATAGCGACCCCGCCATTGTACTTGGTGAAAAAAGGTTCAAAGAAACGTTATGCCTGGTCTGACAAGGAGCGTGATGAAATTGCCGATAGTTATAATGGAAGTGTGAGTATTCAACGTTATAAAGGTCTGGGTGAGATGAACGCGGAGCAATTGTGGGATACTACCATGAACCCTGAGTTTAGGACCTTGCGTCAGATTACAATAGACAATGCAACCGAAACCGATAGGGTATTCTCCATGTTGATGGGCGATGAAGTTCCTCCTCGTAGGGAATTTATCGAGAAAAATGCCGTTTATGCGAATATTGACGCATAGGAATTAGGTTTTTTTACAACAAATATTCGTCCGCCAATTGGCGGACGAACTGTTTTAGGGGTATTGCTACACCCCTAAACCTAGGATGCGATTTCGGGTCCCCTTACCTTGTTTACTCTGTTGTACGGAAAAAAGGATGGGGTTTTAGGTGGTTTACCGATGATGTGCTGGCATTTCCTCGGTTCGATAGGGGTAGCGCCTTGAGGCTTTCTCGAGTTATTGGGCTGGATAATTTATTGTTGTAGGCTTGTGTTCTTGCGGCTTGTCATTGTGGTCTACATCCTGCGGTTATCGGGTGGGGCCATCGTTTGTCGGCAGTGTGTATATTTCGGTCGAAGCGGAAAGTAGGGATATTAAAAAAGCCATATTCATTTAAGAATATGGCTTTAGCGTATTTGAAACCTAGTAAAATTGTTATTCCCGAACGGCTATTACATTACCGATGGCATCGGCCAAGGTATTGCCTTCTTCCGAAGATTTCATGGAGAGTACTTGGTCTTCCATGTCCGTTCCAGGATAAGATATGATGTATTTGTCATTCTCGTAACTCCATTTAAAATCCGTCTTAAAGGTGATACTGCCGTTTATTTTTCGGTGGTAGCGACCTAAGTAGGCGTCGTTGAATATCCATTCTTTTCGTACGGTTTGCGACTTTGCGGTCGTACTGGCCGGGGCCACTTCAATATCTGACCAAATACCGATTACGGGATTGTCGTTTTCGGGAATCCGTGAGCAGTTGCTGGCGAGAATGATGGCTATTATTGCTAATAATGAAAAGACTTTTTTCATTGTGATGTTTTTTTGGGTGATTAGGGGATTTTATACTTTAAGAACGCCCAATTGCAAACTCCTATTGCTATAATTCGACGTACGGCAACAAAAGGCTTTATTCTTCGTTAAAGCGCATTTAATTTTAACAGGAGTGCATTTCACCGAGTATTTCGTCGAAGATATTTCTGCCATTTAACCTAATTTTCACGGTAGTTTTCTTTTGAGATTGTTTATTTTTGGAAACCCTTTTGAGAATTTAGATTTTATTCGGTCTAAATCGGTTCTTTGGCAGTTGATGTCAAGTGTAATTGGTTTGGTATCAAATCAAAAGGCCAAAAAAAGTCTTTAATAATAAATAAACTATAACAAATGAAAGTTACCGTAGTAGGGGCAGGAGCAGTAGGTGCAAGCTGTGCCGAGTATATAGCCATTAAAAATTTTGCATCTGAGGTGGTCTTGTTGGATATCAAGGAAGGATACGCCGAAGGTAAGGCAATGGACTTGATGCAAACCGCATCGTTAAACGGTTTCGATACCAAAATTACAGGTGTAACCAGTGATTATTCCAAAACGGCCAATAGTGATATAGCCGTAATTACTTCCGGTATCCCTAGAAAACCAGGAATGACCCGTGAAGAATTGATAGGTATCAATGCAGGAATCGTAAAAACGGTATCGGCCAACCTTGTGGAGCATTCACCTAATGTAACTTTGATCGTGGTAAGTAATCCTATGGATACCATGACCTACTTGGTACACAAGACTACAAGTCTTCCCAAGAATAAAATTATAGGTATGGGCGGTGCTTTGGATAGTGCACGTTTTAAATACCGCTTGGCCGAAGCTTTGGAAGCTCCGATTTCCGATGTTGATGGTATGGTAATAGGTGGGCACAGTGATACGGGTATGGTTCCGTTGACCTCTCACGCTACAAGAAACAGTATCCGTGTTTCCGAATTCTTGTCTGAAGACCGTTTACAGCAAGTGGCCGAAGACACTAAGGTCGGTGGGGCTACTTTAACAAAGTTGTTGGGTACGAGTGCATGGTATGCGCCAGGTGCTGCCGTTTCTGGACTTGTACAGGCTATTGCTTGTGATCAGAAAAAGATTTTTCCATGTTCTACCTTATTGGAAGGTGAATACGACCTTAACGATATTTGTATAGGTGTACCTGTTGTGTTGGGTAAAAACGGTATCGAAAAAATAGTCGATATTCCTTTAAGCGATGCTGAAAAGGCAAAAATGCAAGAAAGCGCGGCAGGTGTGAAAAAGACCAACGGGCTTTTAGAATTATAGTCGCTGGGTCGTATGAAACTCTAACATCTGTTCCGGAAATATTTCTGGGGCAGATGTTTTCATTTTACAATAACTCTAAATATATTGTCAATTCCTATGGGAAAATCATATATTTGCACGCTGTTATAAAAAGCACGCAATTAATTCACGTAACCAATGCAGAATAAAGGACTTATTAAGCTTTTTGCCCTACTCTTTGGGCTAGTAAGTATCTATCAACTATCCTATACTTTTATAGGTGGTAAGGTAGAAAACGAGGCAAAAAGGTATGCGGAAAGCCGCATTTCAGATGCTGAAGAGAATTATGTTTCCAAGCGCGAAGCATTAGAAGCTAGGTATTTAGACTCGATCGGAGATCAGTCGATACTTGGTTTTACCAATTATAACGAAGCCAAGAAAAAAGAGCTGAACAAAGGGCTTGACCTTAAAGGGGGGATTAACGTAACCTTGCAGATTTCCGTTAAGGATATCTTGAAAGGTTTGGCGAACAATACCAAAAATCCTGTGTTCAACAAGGCATTGGCCGACGCTGAAGCGGCTTCGAAAAACAGTGACGATACATTTATCGAACTTTTTTTCAATGCATTTGACAAAATTAGAGGTGATACAAAACTAGCATCTCCCGATATTTTTGCGAATAAAGAGTTGAGCGGTGAGGTTAATTTTCAAATGACCGATGATGAGGTTAAGCCTATCATCCGAAGAAAAATTGACGAATCTATCGTATCCGCTTTTGAAGTACTTCGCGAGCGTATCGATGGTTTTGGTGTAACACAGCCCAACATTCAACGTGAGGGTAATTCAGGACGTATTTTGGTGGAATTGCCAGGTGCCAGGGATATTGCCCGTGCACAAGACTTGTTGTCCAGTACGGCACAACTTGAGTTCTGGGAAACCTACCAACCTAACGACCCTGAGCTACAAGGCTTCTTTTTTCAGGCCAATGAAACGCTAAAATCATTGGTCGATACCGATGAGGCCGACGAACCGGTTAAAAAGGAATCTGAACTCGATTCGCTTCTTTCCGATGTTTCCCAAGATTCATTGGATATTGCCGGTCAGCGTAATCCGTTGTTCGATAAATTCCAATTAGGGGCGCCTAGTTATGCCGTTGGTGTTGCCGCTATTCAAGATACGGCCGAAATCGGTTCTTACCTAAGAATGAAAGAAATTAGGAGATTGCTTCCTGCTAGTATGCAATTTGTCAAGTTTTTATGGGAGCGACCTACCGAAGGTTCTGAAATAGTAGAACTGTATGCCTTAAAGTCGAACAGGGACGGTACTCCAAGAATCAGTGGTGATGTGGTGAACGATGCACGTGATGAGTTCGTGAACGGGAAGCCTGCGGTTACTATGAGCATGAATACCAAAGGAGCCAAGGAATGGGAGAAGCTTACAGGTGATGCCTATAACAACAGAACCGGTATCGCCATTGTATTGGACAATAAGGTATATACTGCCCCTGGTGTTTCCTCGGGGCCTATATCGGGAGGTCGTTCAGAGATTACAGGTACCTTTACGGTGAACGAAACAAAAGACATTGCCAACGTACTACGTGCCGGTAAATTACCGGCGTCGGCTGAGATCATTCAATCAGAGGTGGTAGGTCCATCTTTAGGGCAAGAGGCTATTGATAGTGGTTTTATGTCGTTTATGATTGCCATGGCCATTGTATTGGTCTGGATGATTTTCTATTATGGTAAGGCCGGTGGCTTTGCCGACATAGCTTTGTTGTTGAACATTCTATTGATATTCGGGGTCTTGACCAGCTTAAGTGCGGTATTGACCTTGCCGGGTATCGCGGGTATCGTTCTTACCATTGGTATGTCTGTGGATGCGAACGTACTGATCTTTGAACGTATTAAGGAAGAGCTGGGTAAAGGAAAAGGAAAGTCCTTGGCCGTGGCCGATGGTTTTGGCAATGCCCTTTCTTCTATTCTCGATGCTAACATTACAACGGGGCTTACTGCAATTATCCTTTTTATCTTCGGATCAGGTCCGATCAAGGGTTTTGCAACAACCC
The DNA here is from genome assembly GCF_900156625.1 of Zobellia uliginosa. GTDB lineage: Bacteria > Bacteroidota > Bacteroidia > Flavobacteriales > Flavobacteriaceae > Zobellia > Zobellia uliginosa. The sequence continues at coordinate 600,001 of NZ_FTOB01000004.1, forward strand.
TACTTATTGGTATCGTAACTTCGTTGTTTACCGCCATATTTATTACTCGTCTATTGGTAGACTGGTATATTGACGGTAAGGGACGTACACTTGAATTCTCGACCGGATTGACCAAAAATCTTTTCAAGAATATCAATATCGATTTTCTTTCCAAAAGAAAGATGGCCTATATCTTCTCTGCTATATTGGTAGGGGTAAGTGTTTTCTCTTTATTGACGAACGGATTACAGCAAGGGGTCGATTTTATTGGGGGACGTTCGTATCAAGTGCGTTTTGAGCAAGCGGTTAGTGCTTCTGAAATTGCTTCCGAACTAAACGATGTCTTTGGTAGTGGAACAAATGTAAAAACATTTGGTGATGCCAACCAAATCAAGATAACCACACCTTACAAAGTAGATGTAGAGGGTATTGAAGTAGATAACGAGATTCAGAATAAATTATATACTGCCTTGCAGAAATACCTTCCAGACGGTATTAGCGAGCAGAGCTTTAAAATTGGTTCCGGTGATAAATCCATAGGTATTTTACAATCTGTAAAAGTTGGACCTACTATCGCCGATGATATTAAGAATAACGCTTTCTTGGCCATTTTGGGCTCCTTGGCGGTAGTGTTCTTGTATATCTTGTTCCGTTTCCGTAAATGGCAATTCTCTTTAGGAGCGGTAGCGGCAGTGTTTCACGATGTCATGATCGTATTGGGTATCTTCTCATTGTTCGGTACGGTTATGCCGTTCAACATGGAAATCGACCAAGCCTTCATTGCAGCAATATTGACCGTAATCGGATACTCCTTGAACGATACCGTGGTTGTTTTTGACCGTATTCGTGAGATTATTGGTGAGAGAGGATGGCGCGGAGGCGACAACATCAATTTGGCCCTTAACAGTACATTAAGCCGTACGTTGAATACGTCTTTGACTACCTTGGTAGTATTGTTGGCCATATTCATCTTCGGAGGGGAATCGCTTAGAGGATTTATGTTCGCTATGATAATAGGTATTATTGTTGGTACATATTCTTCATTGTTTATCGCTACACCGGTGATGTATGACACATTGAACAAAACCGCAAGGGCAGGGGGTCTGGTTAAGGACAATGCCGAGGCGGAAAAATAAATTTCTCAATATTTGAGGGGTTATGAACTAACTAGCTCAATTGATTATAAAAGCCGTTTGCTACTGCAAACGGCTTTTATATTTATAGGAATTTTTTTGGGTAATGGAGAGGGAGTTGGTTTTAAGAAGTCAGTATGCGACCTGTTGACCCGGTTTCCGATTTTTCTAGCTGATAGATGAATTCGGCTTCTAGTCCGGGTTCTTTTCGGTGTGAGACAAAAATGACCGCAGTATTGCTTTCGTTGGCGAATTTATTCACCAAGGCTACAAAAAGCGCGGCACTTTCATCGTCGAGACCCGCGGTAGGTTCGTCGAGAATAAGCAACGGAGGATGTTTGATCATGGCCCTGGCGCACATGACCAATCGTTTTTGGCCCATTGACAGGTCGTGAAAAAGTTGGTCTTTTATGTGCCATAGCCCAATAAGTTGTAACCATTCCTTTGCTGCGCGCAACTGTGCTTCGGTGGGTTGTACGTACAGCCCTATAGAATCGTTAAGGCCTGATATGATCATATGATTGATCGAATGGTAGCCGGTAAATTTATCGGTCATGGAGGGCGTAAAATAGCCTATGCGCTTTTTAATTTCCCAAACGCTTTCCCCGGTGCCCTTCTTACGGCCGAAAATATAGAGTTCTTGTCCGTATCCTTTTGGGTTTTCTCCGGTTATCATTGATAATATGGTGGTTTTTCCGCTGCCGTTACGGCCCCGTAGTTCCCAGAATTCCCCTTTTTTGATTTGCCAATCGATATCTCTTAAAATGGGTTTGTCGCTATAGGTCACCCCAACGCCTTTTAATTCGATCAATGTTTCACCCTCAATTTTGTACGAATCGATGGGTAGGGGAATGTCATCGGCAAAAACTTGTTTTTCCTGCTGCTTCAATAGGGATTCTATGGTATCGCTAAAAACCAGATTTTTGCCTTCTAGTTTGGCAAAGGTGTTGGCAAAGGGCAATAAGTCCGTTTTACGGCTTAATAGTTGAATCATGGGGGTATGTGCCGAAACTTTCTTCAGCTTCGTTTTGAGGTCTTCTTGTGCAGTGGTGTCGAGGTTGTCAAAGGGGTTGTCTAGAATGATAAAATCGGGTTGGGTGCTGAGAATGTGTTTCAATAAAGCTTTTTTCTGTTCACCACTAGACATCGATTTTAAACTTTGCGGGGTATCCGATGTAATTATCTTGCTGCCATGGCGGTCTTCCTTGTCGATAAAACCTTCGACGGCCAATTTCGATAAAAGGCTTCCTTCGAGGTGTTTTAGTTCGTCAAAACCTTTAGGAAGCGGTCCTTCGAGTAGGCTATCGATCAATTCTTCTTTTTGGGAGGTGTTGCCGGTAAATATGGCCCAATGTTTTTGTTTCATATAAAGACTCTAAAAATATGTAAAGTATTATTGTTATGATGTAGGTTTTTCTAAATACATATCATTGTTCAAAGCCATTTTTTTGAGAAGATATGTTCTTTGTATGAATTATAGAAATTATTAACCAGATAAGCTGGTGTTTTTGAACATAAGTTATATATGCAATGATATCTCGCTAGTATGGCTTTGAAGTCAGTATTAAGTAAGTGTAAACGTTCCAAGAGCTGCGGTAATGACCATTGGGAGTGCGGAACAATTTGGGTTTTCGCAACTACATCAGCTTCGCGGTCGTGTAATTAGAGGTGCTGATCAGAGTTTTTGTATCCTTATGACAAGTCACAAACTTTCTTCCGAAGCAAAAATCCGACTGCAGACCATGGTACAAACCAATGATGGTTTTGAGATTGCAGAAGTCGGCTTAAAACTAAGGGGGATAGGAGATATTATGGGTCCCTAAGAAAGCGGAGTACTTAAGCCAAAGATAGCAGATATTGTAAAGGACAACGATATTCTCAAGACTGCGCACTATTATGGCATGCAGCTTCTCAAACATGACTCTTCCCTTGAGAAACCAGAAAACCTGGTCATAAGACATGCTTATTCTCTACTTGTGAAGTGTAAGAATATTTGGAGTTATGTTAGTTGATTTTTTCGCAGTTCCTTTTCTTATTCCAAGAATGATTCGAGGTGTTATTGACAACGGAATAAATCACAATCAAATAATTCAATTTCAAAATTTTAAAGAATTATCAGGGTATACCACCGTTAACTGGTACTGTAAAACCTTTAGTGGATCCTTGATTATTACCAATTGTAACTCTCGAATTCGAACTACCAAATATTTGTCTATGATTGGACGAAAAAGTTACCCTTCCACTTGGCGGCATTGTAAATTCATAAGTATCCACTTTGCTAAATTCTATAGTATCATCTCGTCCGTTCCATGAAGTATCTGCTGAACCTCCACCTCCTGATACAGTCGCATTTCCTTTACCAGTACCTTCTGACCTAAGTGTGACTGTAACTCTTGACCCAGCTGGTGCCCGGTATTCACCAGTATCTTTATTATATGTTATTGTTACTGGCACTGGTCTTATCGTTATATTACTGGTAGCTGTAAAATTACCGTCCTGCGTGGTTACGGTAATAATAGCTGAACCTACGGAAACACCCGTTACCCGTCCCGTCCCGTTTACCGTAGCAACGGCGGGGTTCGATGAAGACCACGTTACGTTAGGGTTAGATGCCTCGGCTGGTGATACCGTAGCTGCTAGATTGGTGCCGCTCCCTACGGTTACCGTGGTAGTAGTCGGTGTAACACTCACCCCTGTAACGTCTATCGTGGCCGCCTCCACCGTTATGACACTGATTGCTTCAAAATTACCGTCCTGCGTGGTTACCGTAATAATAGCTGAACCTGCGGAAACACCCGTTACCCGTCCCGTCCCGCTTACCGTGGCAACTGCGGGATTCGATGAAGACCAGCTTACGCTAGGATTGGATGCGTTGGCAGGCAATACCGTAGCCGTTAGGTCCGTACCCTCCCCCGCAGTTATCGTGGCCGTGGTAGGTGCGACACTTACGCCAGTAACACCTACTGTGGCAGCTTCTACCGTTATAGTAGCGGTTGCCGTTAAATTGGTACCATCTTGCGTGGTTACCGTAATAATGGCTGAACCTGCGGAAACACCTGTTACCCGTCCCGTCCCGCTTACCGTGGCAACTGCGGGATTCGATGAAGACCAGCTTACGCTAGGATTGGATGCGTTGGCAGGCAATACCGTAGCCGTTAGGTCCGTACCCTCCCCCGCAGTTATCGTGGCCGTGGTAGGTGCGACACTTACGCCAGTAACACCTACTGTGGCAGCTTCTACCGTTATAGTAGCGGTTGCCGTTAAATTCGTACCATCTTGCGAGGTGACCGTAATAATAGCTGAACCTGCGGAAACACCCGTTACCCGTCCCGTCCCGCTTACCGTAGCAACGGCGGGATTCGATGAAGACCAGCTTACGCTAGGATTGGATGCGTTGGCGGGCAATACCGTAGCCGTTAGGTCGGCACTCTCCCCCGCAGTTACCGTGGCCGTGGTAGGTGCGACACTTACGCCAGTAACACCTACTGTGGCAGCTTCTACCGTTATAGTAGCGGTTGCCGTTAAATTGGTGCCATCTTGCGAGGTTACCGTAATAGTTGCTGAACCTGCGGAAACACCCGTTACCCGTCCCGTCCCGTTTACCGTAGCAACGGCGGGATTCGATGAAGACCAGCTTACGCTAGGATTGGATGCGTTGGCAGGCAATACCGTAGCCGTTAGGTCCGTACCCTCCCCCGCAGTTATCGTGGCCGTGGTAGGTGTAACACTTACGTCAGTAAGCTTGACTTCCGTTTCAAAAATCGTTACTGTAACTACTGCAGAATCATCGTTGCCCGTGTTTCCATCGTTAATAGTATAACCGAACGTGGCATCTCCGGTATAATCACCGGAACTGGTGAATACTATTTCCTGTCCTTCGATTGTAAACGAACCTGCATTTATGGGCTGTACACCAAGAGCACCGGATATTACAAGGTCGGTATTCGGGTTATCCGTATCGGTATCGTTGTCCGTGACATCGATGCGCACTGTTTCCCCAAGTTCCACTACGGCCGTATCGTCATTGGCAATGGGAGGTTGGTTCGGGGCAACGTCAACGTTCACGGTCCAGACCTGTGGGCTACCGTTCCCGGCGGTCACGGTGTAGTTCACGGGCTGGCTGAAATCCTGTTGCGAGGCCGGACCGGGTTCGATATTGGCCCCGGTGGAAATATCCAATTGGGCGGGAACTACGTTCAGGTCCGTTCCGTTCGGTACGTTCACCGTTATGGTATGGTCTACATCGTTTATGGTCACACTGTTCTGAACGGGGAGCGCAAAGCCCGTTATCGCGTTCAGGTCGCTCCCCGTGGGCTGGGATACGGTCACGTTCACCGTCCATACCTGTGGCGTTCCCGTCTCGGGACTCACCGTATAGGTAACTGCACCTGAGAAGTCCCGGACCTGGTCGATGGCCGGTGCCACGGTCGCCCCGGGGGAGATTTCCAGTACCTGAGGGGCTACGTTAAGATTTGTTCCGTCGGGTACATTGACGCTTATTGTATGGTTCTCTGTATCGATGTCGGAACTGTTCTGTCCGGGAAGTCCAAAGGCTGTGATATCGGTATCCCCCGCAACGGGCATTACCAGTACCTTGGCCGTTACCGTCCAGACCTGTTCGGTACCGTTGCCCGATGTGACGGTATATTCCACAGGGGAAGTGAAATCGCGTGCCTGCAAGAGGGCCGGTGCCACGTTGGCACCTTCCGAGACTATCAACAGTACGGGGGCTACGTTCAGCGGCGTGCCCTCGGGAACGGTCACCGAAACGGTATGGGCCTGCGTATCTATCGTTGCCGTCTCGATCTGGCCGTTCAGGGCGAAGGCCTCTATGTCGTTCGCCGATTGTAGCGATACCCCCGTGATCTCGACAAGGATGCTTCCGCTGACCTCTGGGTCGGAGACCGAGGTGGCCGTTATGGTGACCGTTCCCGCGGAAAGACCGGTCAGGATACCGTTCCCGTCCACGGTCGCTATGGTATTGTCGCCTGAGGACCAGTTCACGGCCGGATCCGTCGCATTATCGGGAAGGACCGTTGCCATCAGTTGGCGCTGCGCTCCCGTGGCACCGGGGTCCGCCTGTGAAACGGAAATGCCCGTTACCGGGACCCTGTCCGGGGGGATCACCTCTACGGTGACCGTATCGCTGGCATCGGGATTGGAAACGGAGGTTACCGTAACCTCCGCCATGCCTAGCCCTACGGCGATACAGACATTGTTTTCGTCTATAAAAACGACATCGGGGTCACTGGAGACCACCGTTACTTCCTGATCGCTAGCATTGGGCGGGTCGAAGGTGAATGCAGGGGGGATCTCGTCCCCGAGCTTCATCTTGATCGTATCCTGGCTCGAAAGGGTTAGCGATATCACCTCTATAAAATCCACCACGTTGAAGTCCACACTAGCCTCGATTTCCTGTCCGTTACTGTCGCGCAGGGTGAAGACCAGTTGTTGGGGACCTATCTCCGAAGGCGTGAAGACCAGCGGATAGGTACCGGGAACGATAGGGCCGTATTCCCCCTTTGGGGCGTAACCGTTCTCCTCCGAAGGTCCGAGGCTTCCCGCGCCCGAACCGAACCCGTATACGGCCTGGTAGCCGACCTCTAGGTCGGTGTCCAGCCTTTCGAACACGAGTGAAACGTCCACCGGTTTTTCCAGTTCGAGCTCGGAGAGCTCGCTAGAGGCCTCCCAGACCACCGGTACATCGGAGAGCTCGTAGGTGACCTCTATATCCTGTGAAATCCCGAAGTTGTTCGCCCCGGTTATTTTTACCCTATGTCCGCCGGTCTTGGAGCCCATGTAGACCAAGGGCGCGGAAAGGCCCTCGGATACGGGCCACCCCTTCCCGGATTCCAAACGGTTGCCCTCCATGTCCTCGAAATGGCCCTCGCCGTCGAGTACCTCATAGGTGATGGTGTATTCGTAGTTCTCCAGTACCTCCTCGGGAACGATGGTAAAGGTGCTGGGAAGCCCTTGGTTCACATAGCCCTCGGCGGTGTGCTGCTCACTGAGCTCGAACTCTACCTCGGTGATAAGCCCTACCTCCTTGGTACAGGCAAGGGCGAACAAAAAAAGACAAAAACAGGATATCAGGATCTTTGTGTAGTTCTTCATTTAGTGGTAGGGGAACTTTTAGCTCATTTTAAAAAAATACTTCAATAACTTTCCGTGTTTTTAAAAGAAAGTCCTACAAGATATGCAATCCGTTCCAACCGTGCATAAACAAGGAGCTTTTTTGATTGAAACTCTGGGCCAAATGCAGGATTATTGGATAAGATGGAATTATTGGATATTGAATTTGTGATTACTTTACCTATCGCTATTGTCCATAATATGCAGTAATTTTATTTGAATAGGTAGAGGCTTATGGAAGGAATGGAGTACTTCCGATTTATCCCTTAAAATTAGAAGTATTTGTTTCATATAAAGACTCTAAAAATATGTACGGGGTTGGTATTATAGGTCGTGGTCTTCTCTAGGTGCATACCGTTGTTCAACGCTACTTTTTGAGATGGTAGATTGTCTACGTGGATTATGGATATTAACGAAGGGGCCAATTGATGCTTTGTGGCATAGGCCTTGCATTGCCGGGCTGCTTCCGTAGCATAGCCTTGTTGCCAGTATTTGGGGAGAATGGAGTACCCTATTTCCAATTCGTCAATATCGTCTACGGTCTGTTTTAGCAGTCCGCACAGACCGATAAAGTCTCCGGTCGATTTTGAGATAAGGGCATTCATGCCGCCCAGTTGCTTTTCGTAGCGTTCAAAAATTCGGTCGAACTGTTGTTGACAGGCCACTTTTGGGTCAGATGGCAATCCGTCCCAAAACTCTGAAGAACGTTTGTCTTGGTGAAAGGGTAACCAGGTTTCAAAATCGGAGGGGCGTACTTTTCGGAATAGCAATCGCTCGGTAGTTTCCTTTTCCAAAAGTAAATCCATTTGCAATCATAATTTTGTGAAGGCAATACTGTCGCCTGGTTGTATGCCGAAGTTTTGAACAAGACCGGCATTCAATTCAAGTACGTATTGTACCGCTCCTTGCGAAGGTAGGCTCGACTCGTTCAAAGGTTGGGTGTTTTCGTGATAATTGGCAATGGTCATATCTTCCTTGATGAAAATGATGTCTAAAGGAAACTCGGTATTCTTCATATAGAACGAATGCCCGGCCACTTCCGGAAAGATAAACAACATGCCACGGTCGGGCTTCATGCTTTTGCGGTACATTAAACCGGTTTGGGTTTCGTATTCGCTCTCCGCAATTTCTATATCGAAGGAAGCGATCAAACTATCCGTTTTTTGTTTGAAAATAGATAGCTCGCCTTCTTTTTTAAAGACTACAGGCTCTGCTTTGACGACTTTTTTAGTTTCTTCTTTACAGGAATGAAAAACAAATACCGTTAAGATAAGGTACAAACTGATTTTAATGTGCTTCATTTTGGTAGCGCTTAAATTCGATAGTTGGGGAAGGAGGCTATTTTAGTAAAACCTCGATCCGATGTTTCGGGGGTATGGATAATTAATATGGGTTACGATTTGCTGTTTGTCGGTCGGAACATAAAGTAGAGTCCGATAAAAATAAACGGAATACTCAACCATTGTCCCGTCGATAGTAGTCCGAGGCTCTCTTCGAAACCACCCTGACTTTTCTTTACATATTCTACGAAGAAACGAATCGTCCAAAGCAAAACTAAAAATAGGCCAAAAAGATATCCAGTGCGATTTCTTTTATCGGTCTTCCAGTAGAGGTAGTAGAGAAGGATAAAAACAAAGATATAGGCAACCCCTTCATACAATTGTGCCGGATGGCGGTACGGGATCTGCGCCAATTGTTCGGCAAATTTCGGGTTGTTCTCCAGTGCGGCATAAGCGGCATTTACCGTTTTTTCCTGCGTAATGGCCAAGGCTTTGGAGGGGTGCATATCATCGGAATCGCGAATGAACTTTGTAGCAAAAACAAAAGATTCATCGGTGATTTTACCATTGATCTCTGAATTGAAAAAGTTGCCCAATCGTACACAAAAGGCGCCAATGGCAAACGGTATGACCATACGGTCCAGTAGCCAAAGGGTTTTCATATCGGGGAATTTCTTTTGGTAAAGATAGGTTCCGATCAGCACACCTATGATGGCACCATGGCTGGCAAGGCCGGTAAAACCAGTAAATTCATAACCATTGATGAAGCCGAAAAGCTGACCTGAGGCATTCTCGCGAATAGGAAGAAGTATTTCGAGCAAGTGGTTTTGGTAATACGGCCAATCGTAAAAAAATACGTGGCCAAGCCGCGCTCCCAACATAGTGGCAAGAACCGTGTAGATAAAGAGCGAATCTAGCTGCTCTACCGTTTTGTTCTCGTTGGTAAAAATACGCTTCATGATATACCAGCCTAAACCGAAGGCGGTAATCCAAAGTAAATTGTAATATTTTATCTGTAACGGACCGAGGGTGAAAAGTGTTTCGTTCGGATTCCAAATGATTCCTAAAAAGTACATGAGAAGTAGTTTTAAGAGCACTAAGATAATAAAATAGATAGCCGATATGCCTTGCTGTCCTTAAAATTGATATCAAAGGAGGGAAAGCGGTCAGGGATTCTTGCCCGTCAATTGCCCCTAGTTTATTTTTAAATTATTAAGGCACTGGGTCATAGCCTTTTCCTCCCCAAGGGTTGCAGCTCAAAATTCGTTTAATGGCCAACCATCCTCCTTTAAAAAGTCCGTGTTTTTTTAAGGCCTCGAGGGTATACTGTGAGCATGTTGGGGAGTAACGGCAACTTGCCGGGGTGTATGGGGAGATGGCGACTTGATAGAACCTGACCAAAAAGACGAAAGGGGTTATCATTATTTTTTTTAGGGATAATGCCAAGACGATGGGTTTTAAGGATATAAAAATACAACAATTTAACCAATACCCTTATCCGGAAGCCCGGAACTGGTCCATAAAAAAAAATCCGCATTTTTAAATGCGGATTTTAGTGACACTGAACCGTGTTATGGGGTTTAAGCGTGGTGCACGGGTTGAAGGTCAAGGGCTTCCTGTTCCGAGAACAATCGTGACTTTACCACAAAACGCACACCTAAGGGGATTTCCAAAGAGAAACTGGCTCCCCTTCCTTCGGTGATGTCAATGGTCAATTGCGTGTGTTTCCAATACTCGAACTGGTCTTTGGCCATGTAAAAGTCGCAATCGGCGATATTGCCAAGCCAAATATCGGTTTCGTTGAGTATGAGTTCACCTTCGCTAAAACACATGGGGGAAGACCCGTCACAACATCCACCGCTTTGGTGGAACATGAGCTTACCGTGGGTTTGCTTCAATTTTTCAATGACCTCTTTGGCTTCATCCGAAACTAAAACGCGTTGTGTTTTCATCTTAAAAGAAGCCCATGGCCTTTTTGTCGTATGAAATCAACATGTTCTTGGTCTGTCTGTAGTGGGCCAACATCATTTTGTGGTTTTCCCTACCGATACCCGATTTTTTGTATCCGCCAAAAGGAGCGTGTGCAGGATACAAGTGGTAGCAATTGACCCATACGCGTCCGGCTTGCACCGCCCTTGATATTTGATAGGCCTGATGGGTGTCACGTGTCCAGACTCCCGCGCCAAGGCCGTATAAGGTGTCATTGGCGATTTCTATGGCCTCTGCTTCGTCTTTAAAGGTAGTGACACAGACGACGGGTCCGAAAATTTCCTCTTGAAACACCCGCATCTTATTGTTGCCCTTAAGAATGGTAGGTTGAATGTAATAGCCGCCCTCAAGGCCTTCGTTATATGCGGCTTCGCCACCGGTCAATACTTCGCAGCCCTCGTCTTTGCCTATGTTGATATAGTTCAATATTTTTTCGTACTGGTCGTTTGAGGCCTGTGCTCCCATCATGGTCGTTGGGTCTAAGGGATGCCCTAGTTTAATGGCCTTGGTACGTTCGATGACCCTTTCCATAAAGCGGTCGTAAATGCTTTCTTGTACTAACATTCTTGAGGGACAGGTGCATACTTCCCCTTGGTTCAATGCGAACATTACCGCACCTTCCAAACATTTGTCGAAGAAGTCGTCGTCGGCATCGATAATGCTTTCAAAGAAGATATTAGGTGATTTTCCTCCCAGTTCTAGGGTAACGGGCGTGATGTTTTTAGAGGCGTACTGCATTATGAGCTGACCTGTGGTAGTCTCTCCGGTGAATGCAATTTTGCTTATTCTTGGGCTTGAGGCCAAGGGTTTCCCCGCTTCGGCTCCAAAACCGTTCACAACGTTCAAGACGCCCGCGGGAAGGATGCCGTCAATGAGCTCCATTAAGATCATAATTCCAGCAGGGGTCTGTTCCGCAGGTTTTAAAACAACGCAGTTACCTGCCGCCAAGGCCGGGGCCAACTTCCAGGTGGCCATAAGTAGAGGGAAGTTCCAAGGGATAATCTGACCTACCACACCTAAGGGTTCGGTAACGTTCAAGGCTACGGTGTTGGAGTCTAATTCGCTTACCGAACCTTCTTCGGCACGTATGACTCCTGCAAAATAACGAAAGTGGTCTATGGCCAAAGGAATATCGGCCGCAGTGGTTTCGCGAATAGCTTTTCCATTGTCCCAGGTTTCCGCTCTTGCTAGGGTTTCAAGGTTGCGCTCCATAACGTCGGCAATCTTTAGTAACATATTACTTCTTGTAGTGGCCGAGGAAGTGTTCCATTCGGGGGCGGCTTTCCATGCGGCATCGATGGCCAATTCAATATCTTCCGAAGTAGAGCGTGCTACTTTGGTGTATACCTTGCCGTCAACAGGCGAAAGGTTGTCAAAATACTCGCCTTTTACTGGTGCAGTCCATTTTCCGCCAATGTAATTTTCATATTGGTCTTTGAACTTTGGCTTTTGAAGAAGATTGTGTTCTACTGTTTGTGTGCTCATGGTTAAAGGATTAAGTTAATACGTATGTTCTTTGATTATATACCTGTTTATCAGGTGTATAGAAATAGTTTTCTAAATGTAGTGGAGTTAAGGGCCAATTGTCTGACCGATTCTACCTTTGATGTGACGGATTCTATCATTCTTTGTTAAATTGATACATTGTTGGCTCTTATTTTGTATATTTCTTAGTGTTTAATGGGGAAAATTGATACTTGTTCTGTTATGATAGGATTGTCGGATAAATTTCTTTCGAACCGAAAGCTGGAATCATTGGTCGAGAACCAAACCTCCTATACGCTCAATAATGCCGCCTTACATGTGTTTGAGACACATCAGCAGGCCGAAAGGGTGTTGTTGAAGTTTGATCAGCCGGTATTGGCGAGTATGGTCGAGGGGAAGAAAATAATGCATCTAAGGGACTATGAATCTTTCGATTTTTTACCAGGGGAATCCTTGGTGCTTCCTTCTAATGAAACCATGTGCATCGATTTTCCGGAAGCAATGCGTAAAAACCCCACCCGTTGCCTGGCCTTGGCCATTTCCGAGGATAAAATAAACAAGGTGTTGCAACTGATGAACGAAAACATGCCTAAGCACGATAAAAGCGAATGGGGACTGATGGATTACAATTTCCATTTTGTAAATGACATGGGTATTTTTCAGATTTTACAGCGGCTTCTGTTTTTGTTTACCGAAAATCACCCTTCCAAAGATTTTTTTGTTGACAATATGCTGCGTGAGTTGATCATACGTATATTACAGACCAATGAGCGTAAGATCTATTCAAATTCGACCTTGCAGCTCAGTAGCAATAGTAGGTTGGCTTCGGTCATACGCTATATAAGGGAACATCTTCACGAGCCATTAAATGTGGAAGATCTGAGTAGTAAGGCCTGTTTTAGTCCCTCTCACTTCTATAGGGTATTCAAGACCGAACTGGGCATTTCGCCTATAGAGTTTATCAATAACGAAAGGATTAAACTGGCCGTAGGCCTTCTGCAAGACAAGAAACGAAGCATTAAAAACGTTTATTTGGAATGTGGTTTTGAAAGCCGCTCGTATTTTAACCGCGTATTCAAGGCACGACAGCATCTTTCGCCTAGTGATTACCAAGCAAAAGCACAGAGCGAACCATTGTAGTGCAGTAAAATTTTAGAGGCTAAAAGTGGTGCCTTCCTTACCGTCTTTTAGTTGGATACCAAGTTCTGCCAATTGGTCACGGATTTTATCCGAGGTCGCAAAATCTTTATTTTCACGAGCTTCTTTTCGTAGTTCGATCAATAGTTCTACCACGCCGGAAAGCTTTCCTGCATCTTCGGTGCTTCCTCCTTTTTGTTCCAGTCCCAAAATATCGAAAACGAATGCGTTCAAGGTGTGGGCAAGGGTTTCCTTGTCGTTTGCGGTAATGCTTTCTTTTCCCTCCTTGATCAAGTTTACATGCTTGACCGCTTCAAAAAGGTTGGCGATAAGTATAGGTGTGTTGAAATCGTCGTTCATGGCGTCGTAGCATTGCTGCTTCCACGCTTCTACGTCAAAATCACTGCTTGATCCGGTTTCCAATCCTTTCAAGGCGGAAAGGGTGTCCATTAGGCGGTTGAACCCTTTTTCCGATGCCAAAAGGGCATCGTTGCTCAAGTCTAATATGCTGGTATAATGCGCCTGCATCATAAAGAAGCGAACTACGGAAGGGGAAAAGGCCTTGCTAAGGATGTTGTTCTCTCCGGTAAATATTTCACCCGGTAAAATATTGTTCCCTGTCGATTTTGCCATTTTCTTGCCGTTCATGGTCAACATGTTGGCATGCATCCAATATCGAACGGGCGAGTGGCCATAACAGGCTTCCGCCTGTGCTATTTCACATTCGTGATGCGGGAATTTCAGGTCCATACCACCACCGTGAATATCAAAGGTCTCGCCTAAATACTTGGTGCTCATTGCCGTGCACTCAAGGTGCCAGCCGGGGAAACCATCTCCCCATGGCGAAGGCCAGCGCATAATGTGCTGTGGCTCGGCTTTTTTCCAGAGTGCAAAGTCTTGCGGACTCTTTTTCTCATCTTGACCGGCCAATTCACGGGTGTTGGCAATCATATCTTCCAATTTCCGGCCGCTTAATTTGCCGTAATCGTGGCTCTCGTTGAACTTATTGACATCAAAGTAGACCGAACCGTTTACCTCATACGCAAGTCCTTTTTCAAGAATCTCCTTAATGATCTCTATCTGTTCGATGATGTGCCCGGTAGCCGTGGGCTCTATGCTGGGCGGTAAAAAATTGAACTGTTCTAAAATATTGTGGAAATCTATGGTGTAGCGTTGTACGACTTCCATAGGTTCCAACTGCTCTAATCTTGCTTTTTTTGCAATTTTATCCTCCCCGTCTTCGGCGTCGTCGACTAAGTGGCCGGCATCGGTTATATTACGTACATAGCGCACCTTGTACCCCAAATGTCTCAGGTACCTAAAGATCATATCGAACGACATAAAGGTACGGCAGTTGCCCAGGTGAACATTGCTGTAGACCGTTGGACCGCAGACATACATGCCGATATGGCCTTCGTTTAAAGGTTTGAAAACTTCTTTTTTACCGGAGAGGGAATTGTAAATCTTTAACGTTTGTTGCTGGTACAATTGCATGTTAGGCTTGCGCTATTAAAAAGTGGTATCCAGGTTAAGGTAGTCTAAAAATTCGCGGCGTACGGCTTCATTCTTGAATTTGCCGCCGTATTCAGCGGTTACCGTACTACTTTCGATATCGCGTATGCCACGGGAGTTCACACAAAGGTGCTTGGCGTCGATCACACAGGCAACATCTTCGGTTCCCAAAACATTTTGTAGCTCCCTAACGACCTGTATGGTCAATCGTTCCTGAACTTGCGGTCTTTTGGCAAAATAATCGACAACTCGGTTCATTTTAGAGAGGCCCACTACCGTTCCGTTTGAGATGTATGCGATATGCGCGCGGCCTACTATGGGCAAAAGGTGGTGTTCACATGTAGAGTAGAGCGTTATGTTCTTCTCCACCAACATTTCACCGTATTTATATTTGTTACTAAAAGTTGATGATTTGGGCTTTCGGTCGGGGTGGAGTCCGCCAAAAATTTCCTTTACGAACATCTTGGCAACCCTGTTCGGGGTGCCTTTGAGGCTGTCGTCATCAAGGTCTAGGCCTAAAGTCAGCATTACTTCGCGTATGCTTCCTTGTATTCTTTTGATCTTCTCATCATCGCTCAACACGAACGCGTCTTCACGTAGAGGTGTATCTTCCGATGCGGAAACGTGGTCGTTTCCCATATCTTCAAATTGCTTTTCCAAAGTACTGTCAATTTTCATCTGCTTATATCTATTGGCATTTCTAATGCCCAATTCGTCTTAAAAAGTTTCGATACATTACACTTCGTGCTAAGTAAAACGAGGTGCAAAGATATACATAATATGGCACTTTACGTTCTATATGTCCTGATACACAACATAAATTGGTGTTAAGAAAATCAACAAGGTACTTTTATACTATTAAGGTATAACCTGTTGAAATGAGTCGTTTTATTATCTTGTGGTCTGTGTTGTTCTTTTTGGGTACGAGCGTCGTAAGGGCACAAGTTTCCCCAGATTGTGGCAATGCCGTTCCTATTTGCAGCAATACTCCCGTCAATGGGGGGACCACGGGGTTTGGAATAGATGACTTTAACAGCGCGGTTACCACTGGGTGTCTAGAGCAAACCTTGAGCGGGGCCATTGAATCGAACTCGGCTTGGTATCGTTTTAGAACCGGGGCCTCCGGACAATTAGGATTCGATATAGGAATCGATACACTTGAAGATTGGGATTTTGCCCTGTACAAATCCAATGACTGCAATAACTTAGGGGAACCCATACGATGTAATTTTTTTGACAATCAAGATAAAAATCGATTTGTAGGGGTGGGGGAGGATCCTACCGGCGATACCCAAAACGTACAATATGAAGATTGGCTTGAGGTTACCGCAGGGGAAGATTACTATCTTATGATTAACAATTTCAGCAACAATAATTCGGGCTTTTCAATTCAGTTTTCAGGACACATATTTGTTACAAACCCTTATGACGCTTTGGATTGTTCCATAATAAATAACCTTCTAGGGCCGCCACAATCGGTTTGTGAGGGCGATATCGTCGATTTGAACGCTACGACCTCAGGAGCGACTGCCTATAATTGGTACGTAGATACGGGCAGCGGTTTTACCCAGATTGCAGGGGAACACGATCCCGAGTACCGTGTTGATGCCTCTGCGACCTATAGGGTGGAGGTCGTACGACCTAGTGAAACGATTATTAGTGAAGTTCAAGTGCATTTTTCCGAACGTCCCGTTACTGGAGCGGTTTCCGATGATGCTTCTTGTTCGTCCCTATCCGTCTACGATCTGTCTCAAAAGGACGTGGAGGCCCTTGGCGGACAATCTCCAGACGATTTTGTAGTAAGTTATCACGCTTCTTTCCCCGACGCGATGAACGGGGTAAATGCCTTGCCTAAACAATACGGGGTGCCAACGGGTTCCCAAACGATTTATGTGCGACTTACATCTGTGGGGAATTCAAAGTGCTTTGATGTGACGGAGCAATTCGAACTGGTCAATTTACAGACCCCCGACATCGATTTTCCATCGGAAGTATTTTTGTGTCAGTCCAATACTGGGGTCGTTATCGGTCCGTCTTCACCGAATGCCAATTATAGCTATTTCTGGAGTACGGGGGAGACTACACCGAATCTTACGGTTTCCGAAGCGGGCGAATATAAACTGACTGTCACCCATACGCAATCGGGCTTGAGTTGCAGTCGGGCCCAAAATGTAACGGTTTATATCTCACGGCCGCCCCAAATTACGGGAATGGAAATCAACGACCTTCAAAACAATAATACCGTTACGGTCTTGGTCGATACATCGGACGA
The DNA here is from genome assembly GCF_900156625.1 of Zobellia uliginosa. Taxonomy (GTDB): domain Bacteria; phylum Bacteroidota; class Bacteroidia; order Flavobacteriales; family Flavobacteriaceae; genus Zobellia; species Zobellia uliginosa. The sequence goes on from NZ_FTOB01000004.1 coordinate 616,920, forward strand.
TTATGAATATCGATTAGACGAAGGGGCGTATCAGACCGGCAACACCTTTTACCAGGTGAGCCCGGGCATGCATACGGTAAGTGTGAATGACCCCAAAGGATGCGGGGCCGTAAGCGAGCAAATTGTGGTTGTGGGCTTTCCTAAATTTTTCACCCCCAATGGAGACGGTGTCAACGATCTCTGGGGTATTGTCGGGGTTGAAACATTGAATTCGCCCTTAATCTCTATTTTTGACCGCATGGGCAAACTCTTGGCCCAGTTGGAGCCGTCAAATCTTGAATGGGACGGTTATTGGCAAGGTAGGCCCTTGCCCGAATCGGATTATTGGTTTAAACTTACCTATGTTGATGCTAGGGGCCAGACGGTAACGGCCAAGTATATCAACAACCATTTTTCATTGAAACGCTAGCCGTATTTTTTTGTGGGGGCAAGCGACATTTTATCGATAAACTACCTGTTTTTTCTGTTTAAACATACTAAAATCAATGTTCCTGAGTTATCTAGTTATATTGTTTTAGCCCCTTTACCTATGCGCTTTTTACTATCAGTACTCTGTGTTGCGTTTTTTTATGCCACAGAAATTCAAGCACAAAATTCAGCTGACTGCAGAACCGCTATTCCTGTATGTGCCGATGCCCCAATTATGGGGTACGCCGATGGCACGGGAGCTATAGATGATTTCGATCCAGAGGTCATTACCGAAAGCGGATGTCTCGAAAAAGGAAGCATTAGCGAAGCCAATATCGAACATAATACCTCGTGGTTTGTCTTTAGGGCGGGCACCGATGGCCAAGTGGGTTTTGATATTGAGGCGTTGCCGGTCAGTGGTTCGGGATCGCCTACGGCCGAATGGGATTTTGCCGTTTATGGGCCCGATGTCGATTGTACCGATATTACTACCGGAGCGGTCGACCCTATTCGCTGTAATTATGAGGTTAACAATACCCGATTCACAGGATTGGGCGTCAACCCTGAAAACGGACAGCAAGGGGTGCCTTCTACCACCCAGAACCTAAATACCTACGATGAGTACTTAGATGTGAGGGCAGGTGAGATGTACTATATCTTGATTAATAATTTCAACACCAATTTTGATGGCGATCCAGAGCCTTTTATGCTCACCTTTACGGGTAGCTCGGTTCAGTCCGATAAGGATACGGCTTTGGATTGTACGTTGCGTGATGAGTTTTTGGGCTTGGATATTATTGCATGTGAAGGTGACCCAGATATTACCTTGAGTATGTTGAATTCCCCGGCAGGTCCTGATTTTACCAATGTAGCCTGGTCTGTTGACTACGATGATGATGGTACGGTAGATGGTACCTTGGGCTCGGGTCCTTCGGCGACGGAGATAAACGTGTCAAGTCCGAATTCAGGTAGATACTTTGTCGATATTACAACCACCGCGGGAGGTCATATTTATGATGATATTCTGATTACTTTCTACGGAATACCCGTGCTTGATCGTGTTGAAACATTGAACTCGAACCTATCGTTGGATCCCGATATGAACAATATTGAAATATTCGTTGATGGTGATGGGGATTATGAATACTCCATTAATGAGGGGGAATTTCAAGATGACCCGGTTTTTAATGATGTTCCGCCTGGAGTAAATACCGTGGTAATCAACGATAAGAACGGATGTGGCACAAGTGAACCTACCGAGTTTTTGGTGATAGGCTATCCTAAGTTTTTTACTCCTAACAATGACGGGGCCAACGATACCTGGAATATTAAGGGGATAGAGGAGTTGGCTAATCCGATGGTGTTTATTTTTGACCGTTTTGGCAAGCTCTTGGCTCAGTTGGATACCAATTCGGAATGGGACGGAACACTGAACGGAAGACCCTTGCCCTCGTCTACATACTGGTTCAGGCTTGAATATTCAGAACCGGAAAACGGTATAGAAGTGGCTAAATTGACCAAGTCTTATTTTGCCCTAAAACGATAAAAGTCCGACATCGGCCGGACTTTCAAATCGATATAGTAATACTTTCCTTAGAAATTTAGGGTATAGCCCAAGGTAACGTTTGTATTTACGTTGTTTAACAATGCGGCGGTATTGATTCCGGTATCGAAAAAGTACTGTAACCTATCTTGTTCGCTTCGGCTTACGGCCAAATCTAATCGGCTTCTTCTAAAGCTGTATCCAATGCCTCCAGAGATTCCTGTAAGGTCGCCTATGATGTCACCACTTTCGTAAGGGCTTTGCTCATAGCGGTATCCGGCCCTAAGGCTTACGCGTTGAATTCGGTATTCTCCACCGACCCTAATGGTTGAAACGGCACCCAAGGTTTCCGAAATATAAGTGTTCTCATTGGCGAAACCTGCGTCGCTGGTAGGTCTTAGTTGGGCGTTAGACATATCTTGGTATCCGTAATCAAAGCTTATAAGTCCGCTTTTACCAAATACGGCGGAAATACTTCCGGTAAGTTTTCCGGGAGTCTTGATCTGATAATCGAATATGTTGATGTAATTCAGGTTGAAAAATTGAAAACTGCTCTCTTTATTGGGGAAATTTGAATCTATTCCCTGAGAGAAATTATCCGTTAGGCGATACCAAGTAGGGGATTGATAACTGGCTCCCACCCGTAGGAAATCGTTGACTTTGGCAATAGCACCCAAACTTAGGGAAAAGCCGGAACCTTCGGTTATGAGGAGGTTGTCAAAATCGATGTACCTAGCTGTGCCACTTCCTCTTTCATTGAAAGTTTCGCTATACCTGTTCAGTCTTTCGTAACGGAGGGTGTGAAAGTTCAATGACGCACCAAAGTAAAGGTTCTGTCCGTATTGTGTTGCCCCGTTTATGGTGAACTTGCTGTTGTATCCTGTGATATCTTGACGGAAATCGTGGTTGACATCGTCGTAATCGGCATTTGAAAAATAGCTGGTGTTGTCCTCGGTATCGGAAACCGGGTCGATAATACCTGCCTGAAAACCTAAAAATGCCTGTTGGCCGGCAAAGTTGAGTCCGTTCGTGGCGCCTATGGCTAAATAGGCATCACCGAGGGTTTCGTTTGCTTTTAACTTTAGGGGGTCCAATTCGATACCTTCGGCAAAATCTAAAAAGTAATTATCTACACCTTGGTTGCTTCTTCCCTGGGTAACCGAACGGGAATCAAAATTTTGAACCAAGTCATAGTTAAGCGCCAAAGTCAGTTTTTTCCATGGGCTGTCGGCATCGGTAGACTTGAATACAAAAGCCCCACCGATTTGGTTGATGTCGAAATTGTTGGAAGATGTTGAATTTAGGCTACCGTTAAGATCGGAATCGATTTTATTGGAATAATTCGTTCCCGATACGGAGAATAGGCCGTTGTTGAACACGGCGCTACCTGCGGGATTGATGTTGAGGGCCGATAAATCGCCTCCCAGAGATCCAAATGCGCCTCCCATAGCCTGAAATCGGGCCGAGCCCTGAATGTTTTCGGAACTGTAACGTAAGACGTCGTCAATGTTTTGGGCGCTTGCGACAACACATGCCAACAGCCCTATGAATGTTATGTATTTTCTCATTCCTAGCAAATTTAGAGTAAGTTTATTCTGATTTTGGACTTAGTTTCTACGACTTGAAGATGATCTAGAGCTTGATCCGGAAGAAGATCTTGTACTTCCTGAACTTCTTGAAGAGCTGCTAGAGCTTCTGTAGGTTCCGCTGCTCGAGCTGCTTCTACTTGAGCCTGACGACCTGTACGTGCTGGTTCTGGGCGTTGAGCTGCGCTTGTAGGTGCTGCCACTGCTCGATCTTGTGCCCGAACTCCTATAGGTAGAGGTACGGGGTGTGGAAGAGGTGCTGCGTCTGTAGGTACTGCTTCTAGATGAAGAATTGTACGTAGGGGTGGCCCTGGTGCTTCGGCTCGTTCTGTACGAACGGTTTTGGTCGACACCTACGCTTCTTCTTGAAGCTGCTGAGGATCGGCTGCTGCTATAGCTTCTAGAAGTGCCCGTTGCCGAGCTTCTGCTTGTTCTGCTAGACGAACCATTGGCGGAGTATCTAGGTGTGGCCCTGCTACTACGGCTTGTCGCCGCGGTTCTTGTATATCTTGAACTGTTTCCTGAAATGGCATTGGTATTGCTGTAGTAACCTCTTCTGCCGCGGTTATATGCGTAGTGTCGGTTTCTGTACGAATAATTGTTGTATCCACTGTAGTATCCGTAAGGAGGACACCAAGTGCCATAGCCGCCCCATCGGTAACCGTAGTAGCCACCGTAGAATCCGCCGTATCCATATCCGTAACCTCCCCATCCCCAAGGACTGTATCGGTATCTCCAAGGGTTGTAATAACCACCATAGCCATAGTAGCCCCCCCATCCGATCCATGGCGAAGCCCATCCGTATCCGGCGTAACCCCATCCGCTGTCGTAAATGTTGATGTTTACACTGGTCGCATTGTCACCCCATCCTGCATAACCTGCATAATCATTGTCGTTTTTGTAATAATCGGTCAACTGGCCTTGCGAAACACTGTCTTGGGCCGATTCACTGGAATAAGAGTCGATGTCGGTGAAAATTTCACCTTCGAGCATTTGATCGAATTGGTCGGCTTGCTGCCCGAAATATTCGGAATACACATTGTCCTCATTCTGTTCTTGTTGCTGTTGAGGCCTAGATCGGCGCTCTACACTGACTTGGGTGTCGCTGGAATAAATTCCGTCGTTGTCATAGTACGAGGCCGATTGGTACGACCCGCAAGATGCTGCAACAATGCCGATTACGGTGCAAAGTGCAATGTGATGGATTTTACTGCGGGATGGTAAATGTATCATGGGTGCAATTTTTTATTGTTGAACATAGTAAAAATAAGTAGTTTTACCCAATTATTTTGCTAACATAAGCACAAGTTTTGTGCCAAACTAAATATAATGGGTAAGAATTTGACAAAGCGCAGCGAGGATTATTCCAAATGGTATAACGAGCTCGTAGTGAAGGCCGACTTGGCCGAAAATTCAGGTGTTCGTGGTTGTATGGTAATCAAACCTTACGGTTTTGCCATTTGGGAGAAGATGCAGGCCGCTCTTGATAAGATGTTCAAGGAGACGGGGCATGAAAATGCTTATTTTCCGCTGTTCATACCCAAATCGTACTTGAGTAAGGAGGCGAGCCACGTTGAAGGTTTTGCCAAAGAATGCGCCGTAGTGACCCACTACCGCTTGAAGAATGCCGAGGACGGTAGCGGTATTATAGTGGATCCCGATGCCAAATTGGAAGAAGAGCTTATTGTAAGGCCTACCTCTGAAACCATTATTTGGGATACGTATAGGCGATGGATACAATCGTATCGAGACCTTCCCTTGTTGATCAACCAGTGGGCCAATGTGGTACGTTGGGAAATGCGTACGCGTTTGTTTCTTAGAACTGCCGAATTTTTATGGCAAGAAGGGCATACTGCGCACGCTACCGAAGCCGAAGCAATAGAGGAGGCCGAAAAAATGATGCGGGTCTATGCCGAATTTGCCGAAGAACATATGGCCGTGCCGGTCATTCAAGGGGTGAAAACGGAAAGCGAGCGTTTTGCGGGAGCCATAGAGACCTACTGTATCGAGGCTTTGATGCAGGACGGAAAGGCACTGCAGGCCGGTACCTCTCACTTTTTGGGACAGAATTTTGCCAAGGCCTTCGATGTTAAGTTCGCGAATAAGGAAGGGAAGCAAGAACATGTTTGGGCTACTTCTTGGGGAGTTTCAACCAGATTGGTAGGGGCCTTGATCATGAGCCATAGTGATGATAACGGTTTGGTCTTGCCTCCAAAATTGGCTCCTATACAAGTGGTTATCGTTCCTATTTACAAGGGAATGGAACAATTGGACGCCATTTCTGAAAAGGTCGCTCCCTTGGTAAAAGAATTAAGGGCCAAAGGTATTTCGGTAAAATTCGATAATAGGGATACCCATAAGCCTGGCTTTAAATTCAACGAATATGAATTGAAAGGGGTTCCGATTCGTTTGGCCATAGGGAAGCGTGATCTAGAGAACGGTACCTACGAGGTGGCCCGAAGGGATACGTTGACGAAAGAGATTGTTCCTATGGACGATGTTGTAGCTAAAATTGAATTTCTCTTAGAGGATATTCAAAAGAACATATATCAAAAAGCACATTCCTTTAGGGAAGATAATATTACCGAAGTCGATACCTACGAGGAGTTTAAGAAGGTCTTGGAAGAAAAAGGAGGATTTATTTCCGCGCATTGGGACGGAACCAAGGAAACCGAGGAGAAAATAAAAGAAGAGACCAAGGCAACTATTAGATGTATCCCCTTAGGTACTGAAAACAAGGAGGGAAAGTGCATGGTGACGGGAAAATTATCATCAAAAAGAGTACTTTTTGCTAAAGCATATTAAAAAAATTATGTTAGCTATTGCGTTAGTTAAAAATAATTGTATTTTTGCATCCGCAATTGCGTAAGGCAATGGCCCGTTCGTCTAGGGGTTAGGACGCCAGGTTTTCATCCTGGTAACAGGGGTTCGATTCCCCTACGGGCTACAAAATGCAAATGAACGATAGGTAAAACCCCTAAATAAGGGTTTGTAAAGTCTAAAGTTCAGGAGCTTATTTAGAGAGTATGTATTGGCCCGTTCGTCTAGGGGTTAGGACGCCAGGTTTTCATCCTGGTAACAGGGGTTCGATTCCCCTACGGGCTACAAAAGGTTCGATGAGGATTGGGGAAGAGGAATTTTAAAAAATTATAACAAGTTAGAAAAAGATGGCAAATCACAAGTCAGCATTAAAAAGAATCAGAAGAAACGAAGCAGTACGTCTTCGTAATCGCTATCAGCACAAAACTACACGTAACGCAATCAAAAAATTGCGTGGTGAAGAAAGTAAGAAGGAAGCTGAAGCTTTGTTGCCTAGCGTTGTTAGTATGATCGATAGATTGGCGAAGCGCAATATCATTCATGATAACAAAGCGGCTAACTTAAAAAGTAAATTGGCCAAGCACGTAGCTGCTTTGTAAGATTTAAAAGTTATTAAAAAAAGCCCTGTCGTAAACTTTACGACAGGGCTTTTTTGTTTCTATGTATCGCCTTTGTTCTATTTGGGCATCCTCCGTTTCATTCTTAAAAAACCGATAACAAAGAATAGATAGCTTATAATGATCAACGACCAATGGATCCTTCTGATGATTGGTGGGGTCGGTGTTTCGTGAATGGTATGGATATACCTTATGACTTTGATAGGAAGGTAGCCAGCGTAAAAAATGAAAAGTCCGCTGCTTAACCAAAATAAAAGGTTCTCCTTTGTTTTAAAAAGTAAATCGATGGAGAAAAACTTTCTTAAATACATTAAAGTACTGTAAACGAGTATAATTCCCCCGAAAACATAGGCGTATACTTGCGGCAATTTACTGAAGTTGTCGACGAATGCATTTATCAAGCAGACAACTAAAAAGAAAATACCTCCATAATATATATTCCTTTTGTGTTTTGGGTCATCGATATAGAACCTGAATATATAATAGAAATATAGGTAAAATACCAACATGTAGGTGTTGTATATAAACCAATTGTAATTGCGATAGGTCTCGATTGAAATTAAACTGAACTCGTCTTGGTAATTGTTTATTAGGTATCCTAATAATTCATTTAGCAAGGTGTAAATGAAAATAATAGGCAGATACGTAAGCTTTGATTCGTAATATTTGGGATACTTAAGCAATGCCAAGCCCACAGTAACTGCGTACATGGGGATGAGCGAGTTCAGTAAAATAAAATCGAAATCTACCAAAGGGTAAGTTTTTTATTTAAGAATGTATGTGTGGGTTTATGGTTGAGAGTGGCCTTCATTTTTGGTGGTACTTCGCTCTGCGTAGAAAGGTGCGCTTGAAGCGGAGAAAAAACCGGGTAAAAATGAAGCTTCATTTTTTGTATTAGGTGTTTGCCCTGTGCTCTTTCGTGGTCCTATAGGGTTGAATTCGTCGTCTAAAAGTACCACTTCCCGTTTGCCGTCGGTGCCGTCAATGGTAAAGAACATATGGTCGCCTCCATTTTTGTTGATGGTAGGTGACATTATGATCGTATTTTGTTTGGGGTGTACTACGGGTTTGCCATCATTGTATTTTTTTTCATCCGCATAATTGGCAAAATAGAACCTTAGCGTGGTCAATTCTTCACCTGAGAGTTTGGCTTCGTTCTCGATGTAGGCCAAGTATGCTTTAATGTCTTTGTAATCGTAAGATACGTAACGGGCCGCTTTGAACTTTCCGGGTTTGGAATCGTCGCTGCTGCTTTCCGTTGCGGCATGTTGTGCCTGTGCTTTCTCTTTGGAAGGCTTTTTGGGGTCTTTGTCTTTTTCTTCCATAGCCCGTTCGTAGTTTTCTATGAGGCCTACGCGTCTGCTTTTGTAGTTTTCATAGAGCTTGTGGGCTTTGGTGGGAAGAATGATTCCGTTGTTGTAATTGTCGTTTAAAACGGTCTCACAAGGACAATCGGGGCAGGGTTGTGCTTTTTCGTCTAGCCGGCATCCCGTAAAAATCAAGAAAAGAAGGAATGTGGCGCAGGTAAGCGCAGTTTGTTTTGAATTTTTCATAATGTAAGTTTTTTAAGTTCTACTTTTTTACATAAAATTCGGGGGAAGAAAATTTTTGTGCTATAAAGATATCCGAAAAAACGGATAATTGAATCTTCATTTATGGAATTCCGTAATCTTTGAACTATAAATAGGTGGGAAAAGTAGTAATTTCCGCTTTGTTTTAAGGGAAAGGCGGGTAATCAAAAAAAATCCCGAACACCAGATTGTAGACTGGAATTCGGGATGCTGTAAATTTGATATCTTACTTAAATCAATAAAAACTTATTGATTCATAGTCAGCAAAAACTCTTCATTGTTTTTGGTCTGTTTGATGCGTTGCTCAATGAATTCCATGGCTTCGACAGGATTCATATCCGCCAAGTATTTTCTTAGGATCCACATGCGCTGAATAGTGCTTTCGTCCAATAACAGGTCGTCGCGTCTTGTACTTGAAGAGGTAAGGTCGATAGCGGGGAAAATCCTTCTGTTTGAAATCTTACGATCCAATTGAAGTTCCATGTTACCTGTTCCTTTGAATTCTTCAAAAATCACCTCGTCCATTTTTGAACCGGTCTCCGTAAGGGCGGTCGCGATGATAGAGAGTGAACCGCCGTTTTCAATGTTTCGGGCAGCTCCAAAGAAACGTTTGGGCTTGTGAAGGGCATTGGCGTCTACACCACCACTCAATACTTTACCGGAAGCAGGTTGTACCGTGTTGTAGGCCCTGGCCAGACGGGTAATGGAGTCTAAAAGAATAACGACATCATGGCCGCATTCTACTAGACGCTTCGCTTTTTCCAGAACAATGTTCGCTACGCGCACATGTTCGGTAGCCTCTTTGTCAAAAGTAGAGGCAACGACTTCGCCACGTACGTTACGTTGCATGTCGGTAACCTCTTCAGGACGTTCGTCTATCAGCAAGATGATTTGGTATACCTCTGGGTGGTTGGCGGCAATTGCATTGGCAATCGCTTTCAATAGCATGGTCTTACCCGTTTTTGGTTGGGATACGATCATACCTCTTTGTCCCTTTCCGATAGGGGAGAATAAATCTATGATTCTGGTAGAGATATTACTTTGTCTGTCCGCCAAGTTGAATTTTTCTTGGGGGAAAAGTGGGGTCAAATGCTCGAAAGATACCCGGTCTCTCACCACTTGGGGGTCGATTCCGTTAATTTTATTGACTTTGATCAAAGGGAAATATTTTTCACCTTCTTTAGGAGGTCTTACGTTTCCTAAAACGGTATCCCCTGTTTTAAGTCCGAATAACCTGATCTGTGATTGTGATACATAGATATCATCGGGAGATGATAGGTAATTGTAATCTGAAGAGCGTAAAAACCCGTAACCGTCTTGCATGATATCTAGAACGCCTTCGCTTTCTATGATGCTGTCAAATTCAAACTCGGGCTCTTTGTACCTGTTTTTTAGATCCTTGTCAAAATTGCTTTTGTCATAGGTCGTTTTTTGGTGACGTTGGTTCTTGTTGTTATTGGGGTTGTTGGAGTTACCGCTGGGGGTATTTTGATTCTTGTGCTGTGGGTTGCCCTTGGCTTCCCTTTTTGCAGGGCCGGAATTGGTCTTTACCGGTCTTGGGCGAGGTTTTTTGACTTCGGTAGGTGTTGCCTTTGCCGCTGGTGCCGCTGGTGTCCCTTCCGGAGTTTCCGATTTTTCCGGGGCTTCTACTTTTTCCTTTTTCTCGGGAGCGGAAGCTTTGGTTGTCGGTTTTTTGGTCTCGGTTGCCGTTCTTGGTTTACGTGCTCTAGGTTTGGGTTTTTCCTCTGTTTTTGTAGCGGTTACTTCTGCTACAACTTTAGGATTGGCTGCTTGTACATCTAAGATTTGATAAACAAGGTCCAACTTTTTTAGGGTTTTGAACTTTGGCACGTTAAGGCCTTTGGCAATTTCCTGCAATTCAGGCAGTTTTTTTGCTTTTAAATCTGAAATTTCAAACATTAAGTAGGATATAAATTATACGTCTCTTGTATTGATAAGAAGTGAATTGTTATCTGAGTATTACGAGGGAAAGATTTCCCAATAGGTAAGTGTAATAACTAATAATCTCACAATATTACGAATTATTTTGCTTGTGACATCGATTTTTTTCAAAAAGACGTGTATTTTTGTGGAGTAAAATGGAGTTTAGGCAATGATTCAAAGAATACAAACAGTTTATTTGCTCATAGTTGTATTAGTAGCGGGAGTACTGCCGTTCTGGGTGAATCTCTGGTCTGATGCGGAAGGAAACGAGATTTTTGCGAGCCATGAAATCTTTATTTCGCTTACATTTTATATTTCATCATTATTGGCGCTTATTGCCATAGTGATGTTCAAAAACAGGAAAAATCAATTTGTGATGAACAGATTGAACATGATATTGAATCTTTTTTTACTAGGATTTTTCGTTTACCGGTCGCTAAATTTATCCGGAGAGATTTCGGTCTCGGAGAAGGGTATTGGGATGCTGATTCCTATTATTTCTATCGTTTTTCTGGTTCTTGCCAATAGGGCCATCAAGAAGGATGAGGATCTTGTAAAATCTGTTGATCGTCTACGATAAACCTAACATCTTAGTAGTATTAGTGCGTAAAACCCGGAGTAGTTACCGGGTTTTTTTTATTTATCGTTTTCCGAGTTCTACTACTTCTAGGTCCTTTATATCCGTTCCATCAATAACAAACCGTAACATGGTGCGAACCTGGTGAAAGCCGTGTTTGCCACAGGCGCCTGGGTTCATATGGAGTACGCCAAGCTTTTGGTCCATCATAACCTTAAGGATGTGCGAATGCCCGCAAATGAACAGCTTGGGAGGCTTGGCCTTGATGATGTCGCGGGTCCTGCCGTTGTATTTCGGGGGGTAACCGCCGATATGGGTCATAAGCACCTCTACACCTTCGCAGAAAAAACGGTCGTTCAACGGAAATTCCTTTTGAATGATGTGGTCGTCAATATTTCCGTAAACGGCCCTTAGCGGTTTAATGCTCCGCAAGGTGTCGGTTACCTTTAAACTACCGATATCGCCTGCGTGCCATATTTCATCCGCTTGACGGGCATATTTTAAAATGGTGTCGTCAATATGTGAATGCGTGTCGGAAAGCAATAGAATTTTGGTCATGTGGTCTCGTGAAAATTAGGTGATAGGACTTCGGCCTTGTCAATATTTTTAGTGGCATTGTTCTGTTTGGTCAAAGAAAAGTATCTTTGAGGCTCACAAAATTAAAGGTTTCGGTTGAGATATTTCGTTGAATTTTCATACTTGGGCAGGGACTATCACGGTTGGCAAAACCAACCGAACGCCATAACGGTGCAAGAAGTTCTTGAAAAAGCATTTTCTACCCTGTTGCGAGAGCCTGTGGCCTTGGTCGGTGCCGGAAGGACCGATGCTGGGGTGCACGCCAAACAAATGTATGCCCATTTTGACGTTGAGGGGATTGCCGATCTACAACGGTTGGTATATCGGTTGAACGCTTTTCTTCCCGAAGCCATTGCCGTACACGATGTTTTTAAGGTGCCTGCCGAGGCACATGCGCGTTTTGATGCCGAGGAACGAACCTATGAGTATTGGGTGGTGCAGGGGAAGAACCCCTTTTATACCGACTTTGCGTACTACGTAAAACATCGGTTGGATATAGATCGTATGAACCGAGCTGCCGAACTTCTCTTGCAGTTTGAAGATTTTGAATGCTTTTCAAAATCGAATACCGATGTAAAAACCTATTTGTGCGATGTTAAAAAAGCGGTTTGGGAAATGAAGGGCGACCGGCTCGTCTTTACCATAACCGCTGATCGATTTTTGAGAAATATGGTGCGTGCGGTCGTGGGGACGCTCTTGGAAGTAGGGATGGGAAAAATCGACCTAAGCGATGTTAAATCAATCATAAATAGCAGGAACAGAAGTAATGCCGGCCCATCGGTACCGGCAAAAGGGCTATATTTGACCTCTGTTTTATACCCCAAAAAGATTACGAAAAAGCATGGATAAAAATTCGGGAAAAGCATTTGATATTCGGTTGTTCAGACGCTTATTGGCGCATACCCGACCTTATCGGTTGACCTTTTACGGGGTGGCCCTTGCGGCTATTTTACTTTCTGCCTTTGCGGTAATGACACCGATTATCGTACAAAAGATTGTCGACGATGCCATTAAGGTGGGCGATCAAGAAAAATTAATGTGGTTGACCATTGCTATGGGCGTTGTCTTGCTCGGCCAAGTAAGCTGTCAACTTGCCTTTAACTATTATGCCAACTGGCTGGGAGAATCGGTTATCAAAGATATTCGGATCAACCTTTTCAAACATATGTTGGGGTTTCGGATGAAGTATTTCGATAGCTCTTCCCTAGGGGTCTTGGTTACCCGTGCCGTTGCCGATATGCAGCGGATCGGTGAAATTTTTAGCCAAGGATTTTTTGTAATCGTAGCCGATTTGTTGAAAATGTTGGTGGCCGCAGTGGTAATGCTGATAATGAACTGGAGGCTGGCCCTCATAGTTTTTGCCATCTTGCCCTTGATCCTTTATGCGACACGTCTGTTTCAGAAGGCTATGAAGGTGGCTTTTGCCGAGGTAAGATTACAGGTTTCCAACCTCAATTCTTTTGTGCAGGAGCGGATTACGGGTATGAAAATCGTTCAGCTCTTTACCCGTGAAAAAATCGAAAGTGAAAAATTTAGGGTCATCAACGAAAAACATAAAAATGCTTGGTTGAAGACCGTTTGGTACAACTCCATCTTTTTTCCGATTGCGGAAATCGTTTCGTCTATTGCAGTGGGACTCATTGTTTGGTACGGGGGGCTCCAAAATGTATCCAATCTTTCCAAGGAAGAACTCGGTACCTTGTTCGCCTTTATTCTGTTGATCGATATGCTTTTTCGTCCGTTGCGGCAAATCGCCGATAAGTTCAATACCCTACAAATGGGTATGGTAGCGGCCAATAGGGTGTTCAAGATATTGGATACCCAAAGCAATATTCAAGATGTCGGTACCATTGTCAAAGATGATGTACGCGGCAATATCAAGTTTGAGAATGTACATTTCGGATATTTGGAGGATGAGGAAGTTTTACATGGTATTTCCTTTGAGGTCGAAGTAGGGGAGACAGTGGCCATTGTAGGGGCTACGGGAGCCGGGAAATCGACCATTATCAACCTGTTGAATCGCTTTTATGAGATCAACTCCGGAACGATCCGGATAGATGGGATCGATATAAAGGATTTTAGTCTTGCTTCCTTAAGGGGGAAAATTGCCGTTGTACTTCAAGATGTGTTCCTGTTTGCGGATACTATTGAGAATAATATATCGCTCAAGAACGAGTCGATCGGCCTTGACCGTATAATGGCGGCGGCCAAACAAATCGGGGTAGACGAATTTATAACCAGTCTTCCAGGTGGTTATAACTATAATGTAAAGGAAAGGGGGACTATGCTGTCGAGCGGACAACGTCAATTGATAGCCTTTTTGAGAGCCTATGTAAGCAATCCCAGTATTTTGGTCTTGGACGAGGCCACCTCTTCGGTAGATACCTATTCTGAGCAATTGATACAAAGAGCTACGGAAAAAATAACGGAGGGAAGGACTTCGATCATTATTGCACACCGTTTGGCTACGATCAAAAAGGCCGATAAGATAATTGTAATGGATGAGGGTAAGATTGTGGAAACGGGTACGCACAGACAATTGCTGAAGAAAGGCGGATACTACAAAAACCTTTATGAAGCCCAGTTTCTTGCCGAAGAAGTGGCCTAGTTATTCTATCAGGTCGTCTTTAATGATTCCGATGAGTTCGTCTATACTGCCGTAATCGGTGAATTTCCCATTCTTTATGTAAGATATGTTTCCGGTCTCCTCACTTACAACCAGGGCCAGGGCATCGGTTTTTTCGGTAATGCCGACAGCGGCCCTATGGCGAAGACCGAAACGAAGTGGAATGTTTCTTTCGTTCGAGACGGGTAGAATAACCCGGGTAGCTACAATATAGTTGTTCTCAATGACGGCGGCACCATCGTGGAGCGGACTGTTTTTGTAAAAGATGCTCTCTAGAATGGGCTTGTTGACTTCTAGGTACATTTTGTCTCCTGACGATTTTACGAAATCAAGGGAGTTGTTCCGTTCTATAATAATCAAGGCCCCTGTTTTGGTAGAGCTCATTTTTTTGCATGCGGCAAGAATGGCATCGACGTCTACGCTAACGCTGGCACCGTCTTGGCGTAAAAATTTAAAATGTTTGATAAAGTTTCGCTTGTTGGCGAAATTGGTCGAACCGATCATCAAAAGAAATTTTCGTATTTCTTGCTGGAACACGATGATCAAGGCAATCAACCCTACTTGCATAAAGGCACCGACCATACTGCTGATCATTTCCATGCCGAGAAGTTCGGTGAGTTTCCAAAAACCCCAAACGATTACGATGCCAATAAAAATATTGATGGCCACGGAGCCCCGTACCAACTTGTATATGTAGTACAACAGCACCGCTACCAGAAAAATATCGAGAACGTCGGTAACCTTAAATTCTAAAAAATCTAGAAAATCCAATATCGGAGGTGTTTTTGTAAAATTAGCAAAATCCCTTAAATTTTTATTCAGGTTTTAATCGTTCTGCAAGTTTAACACATTCATAGGCTTCTTTAACGTCATGAACCCTTAAAATATTGGCACCGGCCAATAATGAGGCCATATGAAGGGCGGTTGTGCCATTGAGTGCGTTCTTTGCATCGGTTTCAAGTGCTTTGTAAATCATCGACTTTCTGCTGATCCCTATTAACAATGGGCGTTCTAGGGTCTGGAAAAGGGGCAGCTTCCGGAGGATTTCATAATTCTGAGATAGGGTTTTGGCAAAACCGAAACCGGGGTCGATAATAAGGTCGATCATGCTCAAGGCTTTTGCAGCGGCAATTCGTTCCGAAAAATAGGCGATGATATCGACTAAAAGATTGTCATACGCCGTTTGTTCTTGCATGGTTTGCGGATTGCCTCGCATGTGCATCATGATGTAGGGGGCGCGGCGCTCGGCTACCGTTTGTAGCATGTTGGGGTCGAGCTTGCCTGCCGAGATGTCATTTATGATGGCCGCACCGGAATCGAGACATGCTGATGCCACCTTGCTCCTGAACGTGTCTATCGATAAGATGATTTCAGGAAAGTGGTCTAACAGGAGTCGGGTCAGCGGAAGCATGCGTTTAAGTTCCTCCTCTTCGCTTACGTAATCGGCCCCGGGGCGCGAACTGTAACCGCCGACGTCGATGAAGGTGGCACCGTCGTTCAGCATCTTTTCAGTCTGTTTTAGAATGGCTTTCGCATCGCGATATTTTCCACCATCGTAAAACGAATCGGGTGTATGGTTTAGAATGCCCATTATTTTTGGGCTAGAGAGGTCGATTAAGCGGCCTTTGCAATTTAGGGTCATATATGATAAAGTTGAAGCGGTATCCCTTGATTAACCAAGTTTAAAACACGAACTTTGAACAATTCAAAATTTTGAGTGAAATTTACGCAAATTAGAAAGGATAGCCATGCAAAAGACTTCCGAACAATATGATGGGGTAATTCAAACCTGTAGAGACCTCTTTGAAAAGAAAATGAAAGATTACGGTAGTGCTTGGCGTATCTTAAGATTACCTTCCTTGACCGATCAGATTTTTATTAAGGCACAGCGCATCCGAAGCCTTCAAGAAAATGAAGTGCGCAAAGTTGATGAAGGCGAGCGCTCAGAGTTCATCGGTATTATCAACTATTCGATTATGGCCCTGATTCAATTGGAAAGGGGAGTGGTAGACCAACCCGATCTAACTACCGAAGAGGCGGTGGCGCTTTTTGATAAGCATGCCGGCATTACCAAAACCTTGATGGAAAACAAAAACCATGATTATGGTGAGGCTTGGCGCGATATGAGGGTGAGCTCCTTGACCGATCTTATTCTGCAAAAATTATTGCGTGTAAAGCAGATAGAGGACAATAAGGGGGAAACCTTGGTGAGCGAAGGCATTGATGCCAATTACCAAGATATGGTCAATTATGCCGTTTTTGCCATGATTCATCTCGACGAAAATACAAAAGGATAGTATGAAATATATAGTGGGCCTTTGCCGAATACTTGTTGGTGTCTTATTCATTATCAGTGGTTTTATCAAGTTGAACGATCCCGTAGGTTTCTCATTTAAGTTGGAGGAATATTTTAGTCAGGGGGTTTTGGATCTTCCGTTCTTTGAGCCACATGCTTTGGCCATTTCTATTTTTGTAGTAATCTTTGAAGTGTTGTTGGGGGTTATGCTCTTGGTGGGTTTTAGGGTGAAATTTACGGTATGGAGCTTACTGCTTATGATTATCGGCTTTACCTTTCTTACCTTTTATTCGGCTTATTTCAACAAGGTTACCGATTGCGGCTGTTTTGGCGATGCCATTAAACTGACACCTTGGGAATCGTTTACCAAAGACATTGTTCTTTTGGTACTTATCGTGGTTCTTTTCGTAGGTAGAAAATATATAAAACCAATTTTTGGCGCCAATACCTTACGCGTGGTTACCTTGACGTCGGTAGTCATCTGTGGCTTGTACTGTAATTATGTACTCAATCACTTGCCGGTCGTCGATTTTAGACCTTATAAGATCGGGGCCAATATTGTTGAGGGTATGACGGTGCCCGAAGATGCCCCTAAGCCTATTTATGACTATGCCTGGCGTTTTAAGGTCAATGGTGAAGACAAGGTAATCGTTACGCAAGGTGACTATCCGCAGGTCGATGGTGATTTTGTTGATGTTGAGACTACGGAGGTACAGGCCGGTTACGAGCCGCCGATCCATGATTTTACCATAGAACAAGCGGGCGTTAATTACGCTGATTCCTTATTGCAAGAACCTAAGTTGGTCATGGTTGTGGCCTACGATTTGAAAAAGACCAATGAGGATATGTATTCGGAAGTAAAGAAAGTGACCGATAAGGCGATCAAGAAGGGCTACCATGTTATTGGTATGTCGGCCTCTAACGATCGGCAGACCGGTAAATTGGTCAAAGATCATAAGTTGAATTTTGAGTTTTATTTTACCGACGAGACCGCCTTAAAGACAATCGTACGCTCCAACCCGGCGGTGTTGGTCGTTAATAAGGGGACGATTGAACAAAAAGTACATTATAATGATTTGGATGAACTGGTTTTTGAATAATTTGCGAAGCCTTTAAATTCAAATTGAACGCATATAACATAAACACATAGAAATGAGAAGCAAAATAGTTGCAGGAAACTGGAAAATGAATAAAAACTTGGCAGAGACAGAGGCGTTGTTGACCGAATTGGCCGCCAAATTGCCCGATACACAAGCAGAGGTTATGGTAGCCCCTACCTTTGTTAACTTGGCAGCTGCCGTACATACTTTAGATTCATCCGTTATAGAGGTGATAGCACAGAATATGCATTTTGCCGAAAGTGGGGCCTATACGGGAGAGATTTCTGCTGACATGTTGCTGAATATCGGTATTGATACCGTGATTATAGGGCATTCTGAAAGAAGGGCCTATTTTGGTGAAACCGATGAAATATTGGCCAAAAAAGTAAAGGCGGCTTTGGCAAAGAATATGCGTGTGATGTTTTGTTTCGGTGAAGAGCTTGATGATAGAAAGTCCGATAACCACTTCAAGGTGGTCGAAAGTCAATTGAAAAATGCACTTTTCTCTTTGGAAGCTTCCGATTGGGGGAAAATTGTATTGGCTTACGAACCGGTTTGGGCCATCGGTACCGGAGAGACCGCTTCTCCTGAACAAGCACAAGAAATGCATGCCTTTATCCGTAAGACCATTACCGAAGCCTATGATGCTTCAATTGCCAACAATGTTTCTATTTTGTACGGAGGTAGTGTAAAACCTGCCAATGCGGTAGAGATTTTTGGAAAGCCGGATGTTGATGGTGGACTTATCGGAGGCGCTTCTTTGGTTGCCGATGATTTTGTAGCTATAATCAAGGCGATTTAGGTCTTTAAGAAAACCGATGATTTTATAAACCCTTTCCCCAAAAACGGAAAGGGTTGTTCATTTCATACTGAATATTGATCTTGTGTAAAAAGAGGGTGTGCGGTGTTTTTTTTGTAAATGAACACCAGTAAATACGACCAACAACAAATAAAGAGACAACAAGATGTCGAACACTGTATATATAGAATATAATTTTTCGGTAAGCCCTTTGCAGCCCGGCTCCGATATTTTAATTGCCGAACTGGGCGAAGCGGGCTTTGAAAGTTTTGTTGAGAATGAAGAAGGGGTCTTGGCCTATATTCAAAAGGAAGACTGGAACGAGAAGATTTTGGAAACACTTGAAATCTTGAACAATCCGATTTTTGAAGTCGGTTTTTCTATGAAGGAAATAGAACAAGAGAACTGGAACGCGACCTGGGAGAAAAATTTTGAAGCGATTCAAGTGGCCGACCAATGTGTGGTGCGAGCGCCTTTTCACGAAAAGCCGGATGTAGCCTTCGATATTGTGATAGAGCCCAAAATGAGCTTTGGTACGGGACATCATGAGACCACCTATATGATGCTTCAATTTGTTTTGGAAAACGATTTCGAGGGTAAGGACGTTCTTGATATGGGCAGTGGAACCGGTGTGTTGGCTATCTTGGCGGCCCTGAAAAAGGCAGCACATATAGATGCTATCGATATCGATAATTGGTGTTATTTGAACGCCAAGGAAAATGTGGAGCGGAACAACTGTAGCCATATCTCGGTTTTTGAAGGGGATTCGTCGTTGTTGGGAGAGCGGAAATACGATGTTATCTTGGCCAATATCAATAGAAATATACTGCTGGCCGATATACCGGTGTATGCACAAAATCTACGGGAAAACGGAGCCCTTTTCTTAAGTGGATTCTATGAAGAGGATATTCCCTTGATTTCGGAAACCTGTCTAAAAGCAGGGTTAAAGTTTGAAAAAAATCTGCAAAAAAATAATTGGGTTGCCGTAAAATATGTATTTTAGAAGAGGTATACTATTTTAAATTGATCACTATGAGTTTCAAAGAAAAAGTATCGGAAGAACTACTGCTAGAGGAAGAAGTAGTAAAACAAAACGAAATTGTCCTTTTCAATGATGAGGTCAATACTTTTGACCATGTCATAGAAACCTTGGTAGATGTATGCGATCATACGCCTGTTCAGGCAGAGCAATGCTCGCTTATTGTGCACTACAAGGGTAAATGTACTGTTAAAACAGGCGAGTATAAAGACCTAGAGCCCCGTTGTACCAAATTGTTGGAAGCAGGCCTTAGTGCAGAAATCGTATAGTTTAAATAAAGGTAGAAGGTCAGTGCGGTAGCTTGTTCTTGAGCAATCCGTATACAAAAGTACCCAATACGGCTGCTGCTATGACTATAAGCATGCTGTAGACTCCGGTTCCTATAAGAATGTACATGGGGCCGGGACAAGCTCCTGCCAACGCCCATCCTAACCCAAAAATACTACCTCCCAAAATATAACGGATAAAACTCTTGTCTTTGGGCATGAGTTTTATTTCGTTTCCCTCTATGCTTTTTACCTTGAATTTTTTGAGGGCCCAAATGGAAATGATGCCGAGTACTACGGCAGACCCGATGATTCCATACATGTGAAACGATTGAAATTTGAACATTTCATATATGCGATACCATGATACGGCTTCGGACTTGACCAGTACGATACCAAAGAATATACCTACGAATAAGAATTTTATAAATTTCATTATGCAAAGATTAAGGGTAGTAATAGGTGTGTCATTAGAAGTCCGCCTATAAAGAATCCGATTACGGCTATCAATGAAGGCAGTTGTAGGTTGCTCAGGCCGGTAATGGCATGTCCGGAAGTACAGCCGCCGGCATAGCGTGTGCCGAAGCCTACTAGAAAACCTGCAATGATCAATATGGCCAGGCCTTTGATCGATAGGGCGTTGTCCCAATCATAGATTTCTCCCGGTAGCAATGTGCTTCCTGCATTGTTGAAGCCCAATTCCTGTAAGTCTTTGATGGTTTCCGGGTTAAGGTCGATGGCCGAGCCGTCGGAAAGAAAGTTCACGGCTATAAAACCCCCGATAATCGCACCTAGCACAACGGTCAGGTTCCATTTTTGGGCCTTCCAATCGAACCTAAAGAAGTCCGAATACTTTCCGGCACCCCCTATGGTACATAGGGTCCTTAGATTTGATGACATGCCAAAAGTCTTCCCGAAATAAATCAGAAAGATCATTACCAAAGTAATCAAAGGCCCTGAAACGTACCAAGGCCATGGTTGAAGTATGCTGTCCATGTAGAAAAAATTTACGCAAAGGTAGGGCGAAAGAGGTTAGGGAAATGTAATCGGAGTTACAAAACATGTTAGAAATAAAAATGAAGGGCATTTTGTTTTTAGGAAAAAGGGTAAAAAGGAAATCGGAAATAAAAAACCCCTTGAAACGGGGGTTTCAAGGGGTTTTGAAGTGATCCTGACAAGATTCGAACTTGTAACCTTCTGATTCGTAGTCAGATGCGCTATCCAGTTGCGCCACAGGACCAATTAAGGTACTTTTGTTAGGGTGTTTCGAACCGAAACAAAAAAGAAACTCGTTTGAACCAGTTTTTTACCTAACGGGGTGCAAATATATTTCTTTTTACATTTACGGCAAAATATAAGTTACTTATTAAATGGATTTAAAAACCTTTATTAGGGATATTGATGATTTTCCGAGGCAGGGCGTAGTCTTTAAAGATATAACACCGCTGCTGGCAAATGCCAAGGCCATACGGTATACGCTTGATAAACTCGTGGAAATGGTGGGGGTGTATGGTGTAGACAAGGTAGTAGGTATGGAAAGCCGGGGCTTTTTCTTCGGGCCTCTTTTGGCCCAACGATTAAACGCGGGCTTTGTTCCCGTTCGTAAACCGAATAAACTGCCATCGGAAAAAATTAGCCAAACCTATGATTTGGAATACGGAACCGATACCTTGGATATGCACAGCGATGCGATCTTAGCGGGTGAAAAGGTCTTGGTGCACGACGATGTTCTCGCTACCGGCGGTACGGCAAGGGCTACCTGTAACTTGGTCGAACGTTTGGGGGGTGAAATCGTTCAATGTAATTTTTTGATCGAACTCGATTTTTTAAAGGGAAGGGACAAATTAGGAGAAACCCCTGTAAAAGCCCTTTTGAATTATTGACCCAAGGCACGTATGGTAACGAAATAACGCCACCCGATCAAAGCCATCTGAAATTTTGAAGCTTTTGAAAGGTCAAGTTGCTTTTTAGAGAAGGAGGGTAGAAGGAATCGGTTTACTTGGGCAAGTAACTTGAAAAACGATTGTTTCATGGTTTGGTTCTTTGGAAACGCTAACTTATTGATTTTAAAGTAAAAGACCGCCATTAAGCGGTCTTTTTTGTTGTATAGGCCTATATGATTCAACTTACGATACTATCGTGATCAGCGATACTAAGAGTAATAATAGAAGTTTTGCAAGAGTAATCATAAATAGGGGTTTTTTAGGTTAATAGATAGTTGATAATAATCGATTACCTAATTAAGATAGTTAAAAGAAATATTCGTTTCCAAGTGAAATCATGAGAATTATTCAATTTAAATACGGTTTTATAAGTGTAAAGACGGATTCGATTTATAATTTGAAAATGTTGTCTTCATTTATGTTATTTATTGAAGTTAAAAATGGTTTATGTAGTGTAAATTAGTAACATTTTAAGGGGCTTTTTCAAGACGATTTTCTTTTTTAAGCATAATTTTGCGCGGAAAATGATGCTTTTTGGTGCTATTCATTTTCAAGGTGTATTTTTTTCTCGTGGCTAAGGCCCAACAAAGACACCGTTTAATTAAAATCTTGGCATATCTTTGCTTTAATTCCCTGAAACCGATACATGCAGAATTTTATTTTTATTGTTCTTGGCCTCATGCTTTTGATAGCAGGTGGTAATTGGCTTTTAAAATCGGCTGTGGCCCTTTCTTTAAGATTGAGTATTCCGAAAATTGTTATCGGTATGACGGTAGTATCCTTTGCTACCTCGGCACCTGAACTGATTGTAAGTATAAAGGCCGCTCTTGATGGGTTTCCCGACTTGGCTTTGGGAAATGTGGTGGGTTCCAATATAGCGAACCTGGGCTTGGTTTTGGCCGTTACCGTTCTTATGGGGTCGATAGATGTGCGAAGAACCTTTTATACTACCGATTGGCCGGTTATGATGGCCGCATCGTTGCTCTTCTTTTTTTTCCTTTTCTTTGACGGGGAGCTGCAGCAGTATGAAGGAGGGATAATGGTCGTGGCCCTGTTCCTGTTTTTGGTGTATTTGCTCCGCTTTCAAAAACAGGCTGTGGAAGATGAGGCCCCTGAAGATGATTTGCCTTTGCCTTTGTATAAGTTGGTCCTCTTTTTAGGGCTTGGGGGTACGGCACTCTGGGGTGGCTCTGAGCTCCTTATTAACGGTGCGGTGGGTACGGCCAAGATATTTGGTGTAAGTGAGCGGATCATTGCCGTTACCGTGGTTTCTATAGGGACGAGTATCCCTGAATTGGCTGCTTCCGTAATTGCGGTAATTAAGAAGGAAAAAGCTATTTCCTTGGGTAATCTTATCGGGTCGAACATTTTTAACTTATTGGCGGTTTTGGGAATTACTTCTATAATAACCCCGATTAAAGTGGTCGATGAGCGTTTGTTAAGCAACGATATTTTTTGGATGCTGGGTATTTCCTTTCTGATTCTTCCCTTGGTATTCTTTCCTAAGGGGCTACGCTTGGGTTGGCGCGATGGTTTGGTGCTTCTGAGCTGTTACGTAGTCTTTGTGTATTTGACGGTTGCCTAGGACACATCGGTTCGGAACTTTTGTAATCTTCTATTTTTTTATTCCTTCGTTTAGACGGGGCCGACTTTTAGGTTTGGTTGGTGGCGGCTCTTTGGTGTTTCCTGGTTTTCTTTTAAGCCGATTTGGCGGCCTTGGTCGGTGAATATAGAGGAAAGGTGTATATCGTATAAATTAAAGAAAGAAGGGGGGGATTGGGCTTGTAGGAGGGCTTTCGCGTAGTGTATTCTTGCTAGGAAGCTAAATAGTAACCTAGGCTTAAAGAAAAACGCTCGAACCTATGGGTTCGAGCGTTTTACATTATATTAACAACAAAAAAATTAGATCGAATTAAACATCGGCAGATTTAACCGTTTTAACGATTCTTCCGGCGATTTTGTATGGGTCACCGTTAGAAGCTGGTCTTCTGTCTTCCAACCATCCTTTCCATCCGCTCTCAACAGTAGCGATAGGGATACGGATAGAGGCACCACGGTCAGAAATACCGTAGCTGAAATCATGGATCGATGCAGTTTCGTGAAGACCGGTCAAACGTTGGTCGTTGAACTCACCGTAAACGGCAATGTGTTCTTTTACTACTGGTCTGAAAGCCTCACATATTTTCTCGTAAACCTCTTTTGAGCCCGCAGTTCTTAAAGTAGTGTTAGAGAAGTTGGCGTGCATACCCGAACCATTCCAGTCCATGTCTTTTCCTAATGGTTTTGGGTGGTATTCAATATAGTAACCATATTGTTCCGATAGTCTGTCTAAAAGGTATCTGGCAACCCAAAGTTCGTCACCGGCCAATTTGGCTCCTTTGGCGAACAATTGAAATTCCCACTGGCCACAGGCAACCTCTTGGTTGATTCCTTCAAAGTTAAGTCCGGCAGCGATACATAGGTCGGCGTGCTCTTCGACCAACTGACGGCCATGTGTATTTTTACCTCCAACTGAACAGTAGTAAAGACCTTGTGGGGCAGGGTAGCCACCAACAGGGAAACCTAAAGGTAGTTGGGTATGGGCATCCATTATAAAGTATTCTTGCTCAAAACCAAACCAGAAATCGTTATCATCGTCATCAATAGTGGCTCTTCCGTTAGATTCATGAGGTGTTCCATCGGCATTAAGTACTTCGGTCATTACCAAAAATCCATCTTTTCTTGCTGGGTCTGGGAAGATAGCAACAGGCTTTAACAAGCAGTCCGAATCGCCGCCGATTGCCTGTCTCGTTGAACTTCCGTCGAAAGACCACATAGGGCAATCTTCCAATTTACCACTAAAGTCGTTTACGACCTTAGTCTTGCTACGCATGTTTTGCGTTGGGAAATATCCGTCCAACCAGATGTATTCTAATTTAGTTTTGCTCATAATTACGGTAGTTAATTTTACATTTAAAGACGAACAAAAATATGTTTTTTACTTAATTATACTAATTTTTAGGGGGGTAAATATGAAAAAATTGAGTATTATTTAGGATAGCCCTATTTTTTGAGGGGTATTTTGTGGTAAGTTGATTATTTCATCTTTTTATTATTAATTCGTTAATTGCTATTTTAGCCGAAATTTTTAAGTATATACTATGTCGAGACAGCGATTTGATGCAATGACCGAAAGCCGGAAAAGAGAGCGTGTAGGTGTTGAGGAAAAAGGGCGACGTTCCAAGCTTTTTGGAAGCAATGTTTTTAATAAGGAGCGTATGCTACAGTATCTTACCAAAGATGCTTTGGAAAGTGTGCAGGGGGCTATTTTCTCGGGATCTAAAATAGATAGAAAGATAGCTGACCAGGTGGCCGAGGCCATGAAAACCTGGGCTATAGAAATGGGTGCTACGCACTATACGCATTGGTTTCAGCCGCTTACGGGGGCAACTGCCGAAAAGCACGATGCTTTTTTTGATCTGCTGCCTGATGGCAGGGCCTTGGAGAAATTCGGCGGTGGTCAATTGGTGCAACAAGAGCCTGATGCTTCAAGTTTTCCAAGTGGTGGGATTCGCAATACTTTTGAAGCTCGTGGCTATACCGCATGGGACCCTACGAGTCCGGCTTTTGTTTACGATACGACACTTTGTATTCCAACAATCTTTGTTTCGTATACAGGTGAAGCTTTAGATAATAAGGCACCGCTTTTGCGTGCCCTTAATGCCATAGACGAGGCGGCAACCGCCGTGGCAAAATATTTTGATAAAACCGTGGTCAAGGTAAATGCTACTTTGGGCTGGGAGCAAGAGTACTTCTTGGTCGATAAGGCATTGGCCCATTCACGTAGTGATATAAGTCTGACGGGGAGAACCTTGGTAGGGCATTCGGCCGCAAAGGGACAGCAACTTGATGATCATTATTTTGGGGTGATACCCTTGAGGGCCATTAGTTTTATGAAGGAACTCGAGCTGGAATGTATGCGCCTGGGTATTCCCGTTAAGACAAGGCATAACGAAGTGGCGCCGAACCAATTTGAATTGGCCCCTGTTTTTGAAGAGGCTAATTTGGCGGTAGATCATAACCTGCTCTTGATGGATGTCATGGACCGCATTGCGGATAAGCACAACCTTAAAGTGCTCTTTCATGAAAAACCCTTTGCCGGTATCAATGGTTCGGGTAAGCACAATAACTGGTCGCTGGCGACCGATACGGGCGTGAATTTGTTGAGTCCGGGGTCTACGCCTATGAAGAACCTTCAGTTTTTGACCTTTTTTATCAATACTATCAAGGCGGTAGATACCTATGAAGAGCTGTTGCGTTCGTCTATAGCCTCGGCGAGCAATGACCATAGGTTGGGCGCGAACGAGGCTCCGCCGGCAATCTTGTCGATATTCGTTGGTAAGCAGTTGGGTAATGTGTTGGATGAATTGGAAGGCGTTTCCAAAGGAAAGTTGTCCCCTGAGGAAAAAACTGAGCTTAAATTGAACGTGGTAGGTAAAATACCTGAAATTCTACTTGACAATACGGATCGTAACAGGACTTCCCCCTTTGCCTTTACCGGAAATAAATTTGAAATGCGTGGCGTAGGTTCAAAAACGAACTGTGCCAAACCGATGACTATTTTGAACACTATAGTGGCCAAGCAACTGCGGGAGTTTAAAAAAGAGGTAGATGCGCTTGTCGATAAAAAGAGCCTTAAAAAGGATGAGGCCGTATTCAATGTTTTGCGGGAGTATATCAAAACTTCAAAACGCATTCGTTTTGATGGTGATGGTTATAGCGAAGATTGGCAAAAGGAAGCGGAACGCAGAAAGCTTAGTAACAATAAAACCACTCCGGCCGCCCTTCAGGTACTGACCTCAAAGCAAAGCTTGGAGCTCTTTGCATCTATGGGGGTGATGAGCGAAAAGGAGGTTGCCGCAAGGCAAGAAGTGGAACTTGAGGCCTATATCTTGCACATACAGATAGAGGGTAGGGTGTTGAACGAATTGGTATATAGCCATATTATCCCATCGGTAATAGAATATCAGAATATTTTGATCAAGAATGTGTTGGGACTCAAAGAAATTTATGGGGCGGCCCACCGAAAACTGACCGATGGTCAATCAGGTATTATAGAGCAGATCGCCGAACACATTGCCGAGCTTAAAAAACAGGTAGATGCAATGACGGATGCCCGTAGAAAAGCCAATAAACTGACCGATACCCGCAAAAAAGCCTTTGCATACAGTGACGATGTCAAGCCTTATTTTGAAAAAATAAGAATGCATTGTGATAAGCTGGAAATGCTTGTGGATAACCGTTATTGGCCCTTGGTCAAATATCGGGAGTTGTTGTCTATCAAATAATGAGAGTTTGTGTCGGCTTGGCCGTAAATTAGGTAAAAGACCTTATTATTGGTCAAGCTGATGTAAGGCAATGGTGAAAAGGTATACTAAGTAAAGAATATCTAAAACATTCTAAAGATGCATAGTACCTTAAAAAAATACCTTTTTACCCTGCTTTTTTTATTTTCGGTTTCCCTTTTCTCTCAGGGAGCGTGGACAAAGGCAAAAAACGAAGCTTACGTTCAGTTGTCGTTTTATAATATAGCTGGTTATTCGGGTATTTATGGAAACCCCGATTATAGAACCGAGCGAAAAATCACCGATAACACCCTTCAACTTTTTGGTGAATACGGTATTTCCGATAAGACTACGGTGCTCTTGAGCCTACCGGTTAAAATGATCAAAGCTGGCGATGTGGTGTCATCTACAGCTGGTGTGCCCATTACTTCTGATGGTTCTGAAACGACCTTGGGTAATTTGGTACTTGGTGTAAAACATCAACTTTATAATAATAAATGGGCGATTTCCGGACAGCTTAATGTCGAGGCCAATACCGGAAGCTATTTTGAAGCCTCGGGATTAAGAAGTGGCTATGATACTTATACCTTGTCCCCAAAACTGAATATCGGTAGGGGATATGCTAATTTCTTTGTTCAGGCATCCACGGGGGTCGATATCCGTTTTAACGACTATAGTTCAAGTTATAGGGCGGGGGCAGAGGTCGGTGTAAAACCTATAAAACGACTTTGGTTGATCGGTTTTCTTGATTTTTCCACCTCTTTCGAAAATGGGGATGTTGTGCTTCCGGAAGCCAATCGGGCTACGGGATTCTACCTCAATGATCAAGAGTACCTTGCGTATGGTATAAAGGGTATAGTTGAAATTACGCAAAAGTTTGGTGTGCTGGCGAACTACACCTCGGCCATCTCTGGAACCAACGTGCCGAAAAGGGCGGTTTTGGGCGGAGGGATTTATCACAAATTTTAATCTACTTGAGAACTTTTGGAAAGTTTTTTTTGTCAAGCGATGATTATTCGGTGAATACCTTATTTTTGCCAAAAAGCCGTAATAATGAGTTCATCTACCAGTGAAAGATACAGTCAAAGAGGGGTTTCTGCCTCAAAAGAAGATGTGCACAATGCCATAAAGAATATTGATAAGGGACTCTTTCCTAAGGCGTTCTGTAAAATCGTGCCTGATTATCTGACTAACGATGATGGGTACTGTTTGGTCATGCATGCCGACGGTGCGGGAACAAAATCGTCTTTGGCCTATATGTACTGGAAAGAAACGGGAGACCTCTCGGTATGGAAAGGTATTGCCCAAGATGCACTTATTATGAACATAGATGACCTTATCTGTGTGGGCGCTACCGATAATATTATGCTCTCCTCCACTATAGGACGGAATAAAAACTTGATTCCCGGTGAAGTAATATCGGAAATCATCAATGGTACCGAAGAGCTTATTGAAGATTTGGCCCAGCATGGTCTTACCATTCGGTCTACCGGAGGTGAAACTGCCGATGTGGGAGATTTGGTGCGTACCATTATTGTCGATTCAACGGTTACTGCCAGGTTAAGAAAGAAAGATGTAATCGATAACGCCAACATAAAGGCCGGTGACGTTATCGTAGGTTTGGCTTCTTTCGGACAGGCTTCCTATGAAAAGGAATATAACGGCGGTATGGGAAGTAATGGCCTTACTTCCGCTAGGCACGACGTTTTTTCCAAATATCTCGCCGAGAAATATCCTGAGAGTTTTGACGCTTCCGTACCTGATGATTTGGTGTATTCCGGTAATGTCAAGTTAACCGATAAGGTAGGTGAAAACGTGCCATTGGACGCGGGTAAACTGGTGTTGTCGCCTACCCGGACCTATGCGCCCATCGTAAAGAAAATATTAAGCAAATATACTTCCCAAGATATTCATGGTATGGTGCATTGTAGTGGTGGTGCGCAAACCAAGATTTTGCATTTTATCGATGAACTACATATCGTAAAAGATAATTTATTTCCGGTTCCCCCCCTGTTTAAATTGATTCAAGAACAATCCGGTACCGACTGGAAAGAGATGTATCAGGTCTTCAACTGCGGGCATCGTCTTGAAATCTATACCAATGAATCGGTGGCCGATGATCTTATCGCTATTTCCAAGAGTTTTGGGGTAGATGCGCAAATCGTTGGAAGGGTCGAGGCGCATTCCGCTAAAAAACTGACCATCGAGAGTCCTTATGGCAAGTTTGTATATTAAGGTATACGAATCGTTTCAATCCGCCGTTTTCTATAGTAAACAATTGTACTATGGAAAGAAAGCAGTTTTTGAAAAGTCTTGGGGCTAGTGCAGCCTTTGCTATCGCTTTTCCATGTCTTCATGCTTGTTCTACGGATAGCGAAGATGAAGACGGCGGTAATGTCCCGGTACCTACCGGGGTAGATTTTACCATTGACTTAAGTGCCCCTGAAAATGCGAAACTTGCCGAAAAAGGCGGATTCGTATTGAAAGATTTGGTGGTCGTTGTGCAGAATTTGGAAGGTGAATATGTAGCGGCGAGCCAGGTCTGTAGCCATCAAGGATATGAGCAGGTGCGTTTTGCAGATATAGATGGAGGAATATTTTATTGTGATGTACACGGGTCGCGTTTTGAACAAGACGGAACACCGATATACGAAAAAGTGGAAGGGGTGACCTCGAAGCCATTGAAAATTTTTAAGACCGAGCTGAACGATAATATGCTACGCGTATTTGAATAAGTGGCACTGATTTTGTTTTAGACCTAATATGAAAAAGATAATACTTTTGTTTTTTGTTGCTCTGGCTACTTCCCTTTCTGCCCAAGATTGGCAAGAAGATTACACACAGGCCTTGGCTTTGTCAAAAGCGGACAACAAGAAAATGGTATTGGTTTTTGCGGGCTCCGATTGGTGTGCGCCTTGCATAAAACTGGATAAGACCATCTGGCAATCGGAAGAGTTTAAAAAATTCGCCCAAAATGAACTGATACTTTATAAGGCCGATTTTCCACGGAAAAAAGCAAATCAACTTAGCGCTGAACTCAGTGCGAAAAATAAAGAGTTGGCCGAAAAGTTCAATCCCCAGGGGCACTTTCCCTTAGTGGTTCTTTTATCGGAAAAAGAAGAAGTCTTGGGGCGGACTGGCTATTTGAAGCTTTCTCCAAAAGAATATGTTGCGCATTTAAAATCCATGTTATAAGTGAGGGCGGTATTGTATATACTTTCTTTTTTGTTCTTTTCTATTGGTTTTTCCCAGGATAAGAAATTGGTAACCGTGCACAGGGCGATGGAGCTTATGGGCTCTCGGTTCGATATTACGGTGGTATCCGCCAATGAAGATTTAGGGTATATCAATATAGAGGAGGCTACCGCTGAAATCCAACGTATTGAAAATATGATTTCTTCTTGGAAACCCGATTCGGAAACCTCCTTGATAAATGCAAATGCGGGAATTAAACCGGTCAAGGTAAGTGCTGAAATGTTTATGCTGATAGAACGGGCCAAGAAACTTTCGGAAATTACCGATGGGGCCTTTGATATTTCTTTTGCCTCTATGGATGAAATATGGAGTTTTGATGGCTCCATGGTTCGAATGCCCAGTAAAAAGGAAATCGAAAATTCGGTAAAAAGAGTCGGCTACGAGAAAATCATCCTAGATTCGTCCGAAAAAACGGTATTTCTGGCTGAAAAAGGCATGAAAATTTCTTTCGGGGCCATAGGAAAGGGCTATGCGGCCGATAAGGCCAAAGAGCTTTTGGTTTCAAAACAGGTATTGGGGGGGATTATAAATGCGGCCGGCGACCTTACTACATGGGGGACGAAGGCTACAGGGGAAAAATGGCTTATTGGTATAGCCAATCCGCTGAGCGAAGAGAAAATCTTCTCTTGGTTACCTATCGTTGAGTCGTCTGTGGCCACTTCGGGCAACTATGAGAAGTATGTTGTCTTTAACGGGGTGAAGTATTCGCATATCATCGACCCTAGAACCGGGTATCCCTCTACGGGAATCAATAGTGTGTCCATATTTGCCAAAAGCGCCGAAATTTGTGATGCCTTGGCTACGGCCGTGTATATACTGGGTAAAAAAGAGGGGCTTGCCCTTATCAACCAATTGGGGGATACCGAGGCTATTTTGGTAGACGATAGCAATAAAGTGCACAAAAGCAGTGGCATATTACTGAACAACTAGGCCTAAGGGCTTATTCCTCTTTTTGCCGAAAACCTTAGGGATATCAATAAATGTGCAAATTTGTCGTAAATTCGCAGCACAAGTGATGTAAGATAATGATAGATAAACTCAATATAGTTAAGCAGCGTTTTGATGAGGTTTCCGACCTTATTATTCAGCCCGATATTATTTCGGATCAGAAACGTTATGTGGAATTGACCAAAGAATACTCCGATTTAAAAGAGCTTGTGGCAAAACGTGAACAGTACGTGGAGCTTATGGATAATATTCAGGAAGCCGATGAAATTATAGCGGATGGCAGTGACGCCGAAATGGTGGAAATGGCCAAAATGCAGTTGGAAGAAGCTAAAGAGGCCCTTCCGCAATTGGAGGAGGAAATCAAGTTGATGCTTATTCCCAAGGATCCAGAAGACGCCAAAGATGTCGTAGTCGAGATCAGGGCCGGAACGGGGGGTGATGAAGCCAGTATTTTTGCTGGGGACCTGTTTCGTATGTATACCAAATATTGTGAGAGCAAAGGTTGGAAGACCAATGTCATCGATTTGAGTGAAGGTACCAGTGGGGGGTATAAGGAAATCCAATTTGAAGTAACCGGCAAGGATGTCTATGGAACTTTAAAGTTCGAGGCAGGGGTACACCGTGTACAGCGTGTGCCACAGACCGAGACCCAAGGGAGGGTACATACCAGTGCGGCTACCGTTATGGTGCTTCCGGAAGCCGAGGATTTTGATGTGCAAATCGATCCCAAAGACGTTCGAATAGATTTCTTCTGTTCTTCTGGGCCTGGAGGGCAGTCTGTAAACACTACGTATTCAGCGGTGCGTTTAACGCATATCCCTACCGGATTGGTGGCGCAATGTCAAGACCAGAAATCACAGCACAAGAACAAAGACAAGGCTTTTAGGGTGTTGCGTTCGCGTTTGTACGATCTAGAACTTGCCAAAAAACAGGAAGAAGATGCTGCAAAGCGAAATTCCCAGGTGAGTAGCGGTGACCGTTCGGCAAAGATTAGAACTTATAACTATCCGCAAGGACGGGTTACCGATCACCGTATCGGACTTACCTTGTACGATCTGCAAAATATTATTGATGGCGATATCCAAAAGATAATCGATGAGTTGAGTTTTGTAGAGAATACCGAAAAACTAAAAGAAGCTTCCGAGATTTTCTAGCCGACCTAAATTTTCAAGAATCTTAATTATAGCCGTAGCGATACTATGACTACAGAACAACTTGTTGCCCAGATTTATAAGAAAAAATCCTTCCTCTGCATTGGCCTTGATACCGATTTGGAAAAGGTGCCACCGCATCTATTGGAAGAGGAGGACCCCATATTTGCCTTTAATAAGGCGATAATTGACGCGACACATGATATTTGCGTCTCGTACAAGCCGAACATTGCATTTTATGAGGCTTATGGTATCAAGGGCTGGCAAGCTTTGGAGAAGACGATTCGTTACCTAAATGAAAATTATCCTGAGCAATTCACCATTGCCGATGCCAAGAGAGGGGATATAGGAAATACCTCTACGCGTTACGCTAAGGCTTTTTTAGAGGACTTACAGTTTGATTCGGTGACCATAGCTCCGTATATGGGAAAAGATTCCGTAGAGCCGTTTTTAGCCTTTAAGGATAAACATACCATATTGTTGGCCCTGACCTCGAATGTGGGAGCCTTTGATTTTCAAACCAAATTGGTAGATGGTAAGGAATTGTACAAGACCGTTCTTGAGACCTCAAAGTCCTATGAGAATTCCGAAAACTTAATGTATGTGGTCGGTGCGACCAAGGCGGAGTATCTAAAGGAGATACGCGAAATCGTACCTGATAGTTTTCTGCTGGTTCCCGGGGTGGGGGCACAGGGGGGTAGTCTAAAGGATGTCTGCGAAAATGGAATGAACGATAAGGTTGGCCTTCTTGTAAACTCTTCGCGAGGTATCATATACGCCTCGGCAGAATCGGATTTTGCGGACGCGGCAAGGCAAAAAGCCTTAGAGCTTCAAGGTCAAATGGCCGAACTGCTATAGTTTCGGTTGAAACTACTTGATCATATTCTCTAAAACTTTTTGAATCTTAAGGGCTTTTTGCTCAAAAAACTCTACCAATTTGGCATCGGTATATTTCATGTCGCTTGCCTTGCTTAAAAAAGTTTGATACTGGTACTCTAAAAGAGAAATCGCGTTTCTATTAGAGGTTATTGGAGTAACTGTTCCTACTTTGCAATACTGATTTTCCATAGTCTTATAATCCTTTACAACAAATATACGGACGGAAATTGTCTTTGGATGTCGATAATCGCTGTATATGGCAAAAATTAAGATGAATTGATGATTTATTTACAATTACTCAATCTGCTTGCTGAGAATCTTATGGTGTACTTGTTAATAACTCCAATTTTCTTGTGGTTTTGGTAAAGTGTTTTTTGTTAAAATAATGTGGTATTGTCGATCATTTGCTTGTTTTGTATTGTGTTGATAATCAGATTCTTGGTTTTTCTTCCTGTTTATTGCGTTTTTTGTTTTTTTTAAGGTGGTGTGGATTATATTTCGGTTACGGCCTGAAATTGGATCAAAAGATTTAATACATTGCAAGGTTTCCTAATTGGAAAAGTCGAGAGAACACTTTGTTAAATTACGTTACATATCTGCATCAAGAGTCTGATTCTTGGGTGACCTTCGTACATGGTGCCGGAGGCAGTTCTTCTATTTGGTACAAACAGTTGAGGGAGTTTAAGAAACACTTTAATATTTTACTGTTGGACCTTAGGGGGCATGGTGACTCAAAACCGAGCCTAAAGGATGCCTTCGACGATAAATATACCTTTGATTATATTACAGAGGATATTTTGGAAGTGTTGGACTATCTGAAAATTCAAAAATCGCATTTTATCGGTATTTCGCTGGGCACGGTGCTTATAAGGAATTTGGCCGAAAAACATCCCGATCGTGTGGAAAGCATGGTTTTGGGCGGGGCTATTATCCGGTTGGATATGCGATTCAGGATTTTAATGGGCTTTGGAGGGCTTTTTAAGTCCTTGGTACCCTATATATGGCTCTATAAATTATTCACGTTTGCCATCATGCCGGATGGAAACCATAAAGAGTCACGCTTGCTTTTTGTGAGAGAGGCCAAGCGAATGTATCAGAAGGAATTTGTAAGATGGTACAAGATGGGTTCGCAAATCAATAGGCTCTTGCGTTTCTTTAGGGCAGGGGATGTCGATATTCCTACACTTTATGTGATGGGGGGTGAAGACTATCTTTTTTTGCCTTCCGTCAAAAAAATGGTCCAAAAACAATCTCAGTCGAGTTTGTTGACCATTGAGCATTGCGGGCACGTAGTGAACGTGGAACAGCCACAACTCTTCAATCGCTTTGTTATTGACTTTGTTTCCGATGTCGATAGAGGGTATTAGATTTTGAACTGTAAAGAAATCTATTATTTTTTGAAACTGGGTGCAATGCTCTTTTCTATTGAAAAGGCACAAAAAAACCGGTGCTCCCACCGGTTTTAAACTAACTAACTCAAAAATTACTAACTCAAAATATTCAATATTGTAATCTTAAACCTATGGTGTTCGATCAAAGGTCGCGGATAAGTTGTCTTTAAAGACTATCTATGAGTTTAACGGGTTAATTTTCAAGTTATTGTAAGATTTTTACTAAATATTTTTTTTAATCTTGAAGGCTGAAAACGCGCTTTAAAAGATCGGTTGTACGCGAAGCGGCATTGTTTCTTATTTCCTTTTCCTCGACCGCGATCATGGTGTAAACGCCCTTGAGTGCTTCTTGGGTAACATAGTCGGTCAAATCAGGGTTTACCTTCTTTGTAAGGGGTATGCTATTGTATTTTGAGATGAGGTTGCTCCATACCTTATCGGCACCTACTTTATCGAAAGAGTTTTTGATGACGGGGTTGAATTTGGCGTAGAGTTGGGTTTGTGTGGCCGAGGTGAGGTATTGGGTGGCGGCATCGTCACTACCTAATAAAATGTTCTTGGCATCATTGAAGGTGATACCTTTTACCGCATCGACAAAAATAGGGGTAGCTTCGCCTACGGCATCTTCTGCGGCCCTATTGATTACCTTTAGGCCTTCGTCGGCCAAATTTCCAAGTCCGATATCTCGAAGGGTCTTATCAACCTTTTGAAGTTCTTCGGGTAAAAGAATTTTTACGGCTTCGTTCTTTAGGAAGCCGTCTTCTTGAGTGAGCTTGCTTACCTGGCTTTTAATGCCTTTGTCAAGGGCTTGTCGTAGGCCGGCGGCAATTTGGTCATTGCCGAGGGCGGTTTGTCCTTGGGGCAATTGGTCTATAACTTGTTGAAGTTCGCCACAGGCCGTTAGGTTCAGTGCGAGAAATAAGAGAAATATTTTTTTCATAGCTGCTTTTTTGTCTATTAGGAAAAATAAAAGTGTGGCCTATCCAAATGGGTATGCCTTTTCTTTCTTTTATGTATCGAATTATATTACGAAAAAATGACGGTCTTATTGTTGTAGACCATAGTCTTTCTTAGAATATGTAGTTTAACGGCCCTTGAAAGCACTATTTTTTCAAGATCCCGGCCCTTGGCGATAAAGTCTTTGATGCTATGGGCGTGGGTTACCGTAGTAACGTCTTGTTCTATGATCGGTCCCGCATCGAGTTCTTCGGTAACGTAATGGCTCGTAGCCCCAATGATCTTAACGCCACGTTTAAAGGCTGCATGATAGGGTTTGGCGCCTGCAAATGCCGGAAGAAACGAGTGGTGGATGTTGATAATACGATTGGGGAAGTTGCTAATGATTTTCGGACTTACAATTTGCATATACCGCGCCAAGACAATAAAATTTACGCCGTGTTGCTTGAGTAGTTCCAATTGTTTCGTCTCAGCTTCGGCCTTAGTGTCCTTGGTTACGGGTATGTGGTAGAACGGAATGTCAAATTGTTCGGCAATGGGCTTAAGGTCGGGGTGGTTGCTGATGATAAAAGGAATCTCTACTTCGAGCTCACTGGAGTTAAACCGGCTTAAAAGGTCGTATAAACAGTGATTGTATTTTGATACGAAAATGGCCATCTTAGGTTTTATGCCGGCTTCATGCATGCTCCATTGCATGTTGTACCGGTCGGCTAGTTCTTTCTGGAATTCGTTCTTGAACGTTTCTTTTGAAAATGTTGAAAGGTCAAAGTCACTGTCAAGACGCATAAAGAAGACATTGGCCTCTTTGTCTACATGTTGGTCCAAATATATGATGTTGCCATGGTGCTGATGGATAAAATTCGTGACAGCACTTATGATTCCCGCTTGATCGGGGCAATGGATAAGAATGGTCGTTTTCAAAATCGATAATTTAAAACTTCAAAATTAGAACTTTAAACTAACAATTTTAGTATAATTCGGGTTTTAAAACAAAATGGGGTGCAGCGACTTAATTCCAATAATTGGAACCTCCATCGGGAAACGAACTGCGCCACTTTTTAAACGAACGTCTAAAACTTTTGATTTCTTTTCGAAGCAGATTAAGATATTCCTTTTCCTTTACACCATCTTTTTCAAGGCCGGTACAGTACGAATTAATGTTTCGTATCATAATATTGATAAAGCTGGCGCTCTTCATCCGTTCAATATGGCACCCGCTTATTTCCGCCAAGGCAATTTTCTTAGGTATTAGAATGGCATCGGTCAATAGGGAGTCGGCAATGCTATCCCTATGGCTATTAGATTGGTAGAGTTTTAAAAGGTCTTTGTTCAAAGAAACATACGAAGCAATTTCCCTGCTCATATGGCAGAGCTCTAGGGCTTTTTTGTAGACGGGTATGTCACGAAGATTCTTGTAAGACATTTTTCTTTTACTAGCAATTTTGTTTCATAAAGTTACGGCCAGTTTTGAACTTTTGTCTTTAGAAACGAAAGTGATTTTGTAAATTAGCTTTAGATAATAAGGTTTTTATAATTTTTAGACACGAAAATGAATATAGATGATTTAAACTGGAAAATACTCAAATGCCTTCAGGCAAATGCGCGTGAAACCTTTGCCGATATTGGGCGCCAAGTCGGCTTAACGGCACCGGCAGTAGCGGAGCGCATCAAGAAGATGGAAGACCTGGGAATTATAGAAGGGTATATTACTAAAGTGTCTCATGCAAAGACGGGTCATCACTTAAAGGCCATTATTACCCTTAGGGCCTTTATGGGGAAATTAAAACCTTTTTTAGAGATGGTGAAGACCTATAAAGAGGTTGTGAACTGCTATAGGATTACGGGTAACGAGAACATTGTAATGGAGGTAGTGCTGAAAGATCAGTTTCATTTGGAGCGCTTTATCGATAAGCTGATTCAGTATGGTGAAACACGCACCCATATCATTCTTTCCAATGTGGTGTCAAGCGCGCCTATTGGGAAGAACACTTTTTAAAAATGTAATTTATTTTCGGCAATTGGTCTTTAATTCGTGGTGTGGGCTAATTAAGAGTTCCTTATATTTAGCTTTCCGTTTTTTTCGGAAGGACACACTGTACGAAATGAAACAATTGGGATTCTTGGCAATGCTGCTATCTTCTTTTGGGCTATGGGCCCAAATACGCGTAGATGATACCACATATTCGGTGGAAGAATTGATTCGTGATATCTTGGTGGATAGTAATTGTGCGGAAACGTCGAATTATAGTTCACAAACCGGGTCTGCGGAAGGTTTGAACGGTATTGGTTATTTTCAGGCCAACGGTAGTGATTTTCCGTATGAGGAAGGTATTGTGCTCAGTACGGGTCGGGCCAAATTGGCCGAAGGCCCAAATGTCGATATTCATGATTCTGGTAGCGAAAAGTGGGCCGGTGATGACGATTTACGGGCCATTACTAGTTCTGATGCACTTTATAACGCCTCTTACATTCAATTTGATTTTGTTCCGTATGCGGACCGTATCACTTTCAATTTCCTGTTTGCTTCCGAAGAATACCAAGAGAACTTTCAATGTGTTTTTGGCGACGTCTTTGCTTTTATCTTGACCGACTCCAAAGGGGTCTCCAAAAATTTGGCGGTTATTCCGAATAGTCAACTTCCTGTTAGGGTAACTACGATAAGGCCAGGGGTAAATGAGGAATGTTTGCCGCGTAATCTTGAATACTTTGACAAGATAAACGACGAAAATTCGGCTATATCGTTTCATGGTCAGACCAAAAGTTTTACGGCTGAATCGAAAGTGGTGCCAGGCAATGCTTATAATATAAAACTGGTGATTGCCGATAACCGCGATTCGCAGGTAGATTCGGCGGTGTTTCTGGAGGCGGGAAGTTTTACTTTAGGGGCAGATCTAGGTGAAAATAGAACGGTAGAAGATGGTAATCCAATGTGTATTGGGGAGACCATCGCTTTGGATGCGACCACTGAAGGAGTAGGTGAGTATAAGTGGTATAAAGATGAAGTCGAACGGGTCGAATGGGCAGGCTTGTCCAAGGTAGATGTTACCGAGAGTGGAAAGTATCGCGTAG
Source organism: Zobellia uliginosa (assembly GCF_900156625.1). Lineage (GTDB taxonomy): Bacteria > Bacteroidota > Bacteroidia > Flavobacteriales > Flavobacteriaceae > Zobellia > Zobellia uliginosa. The sequence goes on from NZ_FTOB01000004.1 coordinate 655,605, forward strand.
ATATAGGGTTTTCTGAATCATGTGTCGCTAATGGAGGCGTGACACTTGAGTTTATTTTGCCGCCCCAAATTATATCGCCCCCTGTTTCTTTGAATTTTTGTGATGTTGATGCCACTGGTAAGCAGGTCGTTGACCTTACCGTTAATTCTGAACTCATATTGGGAGGGCAAGACCCTAAAATTTATCAGCTTACCTACTACTCGTCGGAAGAAGATGCGCGGGCTTTTAAAAATGCTATAGGGAATCCGACCGCGTATGAGTTGACCCATGCTTTCGAGACGGTTTTTGTTCGGATATCGTCAGGAAATAGTTGTTACGAAATTGCGACGTTTGAATTGAAATTATTGGGAATTGATTTCCGGTCCGAGCTTCAAGAGGAATATGTCTTGTGTTTGGGGGCTGACGGGGAAACCCTTGAACCCTTGCCGGTTTTGGATACGGGGTTATCCGCATCGGTATACAGCTTTGCTTGGTATAAAGGGGAGTTGTCCCCTGAAAACAAGATTGCCGATGCTAGCGATGCTTCTTTTACGGCAAGCGAAGCGGGTACCTATATTGTGCAACTTCAAAATATGGAGTTGGGGTGTGAATTTTCTTTGGCTACCCAGGTGTTTGTTTCTTCTCGTGCCAGAGTGTTTGAAATTGATTTTGTTTCAGATCCGTTCACCGAGAATACCACAATCGATATTATAGCTGAAGGAGATGGGAATTATCGCTACAGTGTCGATGGCCTTGATTTTACCTCCGCTAATAGGTTCGAGGGCTTGTCGGCAGGAGGGCATACCGCATACCTAACCGATGAGTACAACTGTAGCGTGCTTTCAAAGGAATTTATGGTTGTCGATTTTCCGAGATTCTTTACCCCTAATGGTGATGGGGTCAATGATACGTGGTCTATTATAGATGTTCCCCAATTGGAAAACCCCGAGGTGACGATTTATAATCAATACGGTATGCTGATACGTCAATTGAAGGGGAATCTTGCTTGGGACGGTTCTTTCAACGGAGGTATTGCTCCTTCGAATGATTATTGGTTCAGGATAGCATATACCAAAGATGGGGAGCGAAAGGAGTTTAAGGGCCATTTCTCCCTAAAAAGATAATCGCTGCCTTGAATATCGATGTTGTATCTGTAATTTTTTGTGTTTTTGAATAAAAACACAAACTTTCTGTAGGAGAACGCTCGCTAATTATTAATTTTAATTTATGGATTTGGATAAAATTAATGAGTACGCGCAAATCGCAATAGATAAGGCGGTTTTCTATATACCTCGAATTTTCTTGGCCGGAATTATTTTGTGGATCGGCTTTAAGGTGGCCGCGAAAGTGGTCGATCTTGTAAGAAAAGCGTTGGAACGAACGGGTTTCTCTGAAACCTTGCGCCCTTTTTTGTCATCGATAGTGGGGGTACTTTTAAAGGGTACGGTGCTATTTATTATAGCTACGGTGCTCGGTGCCGACCTTACGGGACTTTTTGCGATACTGGCCGCGGCGGCATTTGCCGTGGGTATGGCCTTACAGGGTAGCTTGGGGAATTTTGCTTCGGGCATCTTGATTTTGACATTAAAGCCGTTTAAGGTAAACGATTGGATCCAGGTTGAGGAGAAGTTCGGTAGGGTAGTGGAAATCGGTATTTTTAGTACCGATGTGCTGACGCCGGGCAATAAAATATTGATCATTCCCAATTCAATGATTACCGACTCGGTGGTGACCAATTATTCGGAAAAGGGTATGATCAGGTTGGAGCTTGAAGTTACTATGCCTTATGAAGAAAGTTTTCCCAAGGTAAGGGAGGTGTTGGCAAGCTCGTTAAAGGAGGTTTCAAAAATTCTTCCCCAGCCCGAACCTGAAATCGGTATTTTGGATTTTGATTCGCACAACGTGCGATTAATTGTAAGGCCATACGTGTTGCCCGATGACTTTTGGGAGGTAACCTTTAATGCCAATAAAGCTATCAAGAAGGCTTTTAGCAGCAATGGTGTTAAAGTGGCTTACTCCGAAGGAGTGGAGATAGGTAAGATAGGCGAGTAGGTGTATTGTGGTATATGAAGCTTGGCATATCGGATGAATGCCGTTATTTTTTGGCTAGATTTTTGATGATTCTATTTTTATGAAGAGAATGCTACTGTTATTGGCTTTCGGGGCTGTTTTTACCTGTGTGGGCCAGAATATCAAATTGAAAAAAGGGGTGGTAATTGATTCTATCGCGGTCAACGATACGATAGCGGAAACCTTTGCCCTCTATTTACCGAAGTCATTTGAACTTTCGAAACCTTGGCCGGTAATCTTCGTTTTCGATATGAACGGTAGGGGCAGACAGGCCTTGGCGATGTTCAGTGAGGCGGCCGAGGAACAAGGTTACGTTCTTGCCGCTTCCAATAATATTAGTGATACCTTGTCCATTTCTAAAAATATAGTGACAGCGAGTAGAATGTTCAGTACGGTGAACGCTATGTTGCCTATTCATAAAGACCGAGTCTATACGGGCGGTTTTGATGTGGGAGGCCGTTTTTCCTCCTTGGTGCCCACCTTTGTCAAGGGGGTAGACGGGGTCGTTGCCTGTGGGGCTTCAATAGCCAATGTAGAAGTGCTTACGAGTAGAAATCCTTTTCATTTTATTGGAATTGTAGGCGATGAAGATTTTAGGTACCCGCAAATGTTGAAGGTTGAAAAGATTTTGAACCGCTTGAAGTTTCCCAATCAGTTGTTGGTTTTTGATGGAGGGCATGAGTGGCCTGACGGTAAGGAGCTTAGTGCGGCCCTTAAAATGTTGACCTTAGTGGCCATGGCAAAAGGTAATGTGGAAAAAGATCAGGCCTTTATTGATGAAAACTATGTCTCCGATTTTGTGAAGGTCAATAGGCTGTACACGGCCAATAGGCCCTTGTTGGCGGATAATCTTTTAGAGGAAATGACCGAGCTGTACCAGCCTTACCTCGCTTTGGATTCTATAAAGGCAAGTAGGAAAATTTTGCGTAAAAGCCGATTGTTTAAAAATCAGAATAGAACCCAGAATGCACTGCTTTTAAAAGAGGAGTTGATTAAGGAGGACTATAATTATTACTTGGAGGAAGATATTTTGACCTACAATTATAACAATTTGGGGTGGTGGAAGTATCAAATGGAGGAATTGCAGAAATTTCAAGGAAGTTCAGGGGTGTTGCAGCAAAAAATGGGCAAGCGTTTGGAAGGCTATGTCAAAGCCTTGGTTTCCGATAATGTAGATATATTAAGTGCGGAGCGTCCTGTTGATGGCGAAGCCCTAAATTTTTTATGGATGTTAAAGACCATCGTAGAGCCTGAAAATTATGAGAGCTACCTTAAGGTTATATCTTATGCGGCTAAAACCGATGACTATGGCACGGCGCTCTTTTATCTAGAGGAGTTGTTGAAGAAAGGTTATACCGACCGCAGCAAGCTCTATGCGCTTGAAAATACGGCTTTGCTCCGTATAACACCGGAGTTTAATGAACTGGTGGAAAAATACCTTAAAAGTGCACGCTATAACATAATTGAAGAGTAGTAGGGTCAGTCTATTATGAGGTGTGGGGTTTTCTCAAGATTCCAATCTATTACTAAACCTTTTGCCAAGGCGTCGGCAACTTCTTTTCCGTATAGGTGCTGGCACAAATAGAGAGCGGCTTCAAAACTTTTGGCGCCTCCTGCAGAAGTGATGTATTTTCCATCGTGAACGAAGAGGACGCTATCGGCGACCTTTAAATGAGGAAACATTTCTTTGTAAGCTTCAATGTCACTGGGAAAGGTGGTTGAGGTTTTTCCTTTGAGCACACCGGCTTTGGCTAAAACAAAAGCGCCATCGCAATGGCTGGTCATAAACAAAGCAGAGCTATCTATTTTTTGTACAAAATTCAACATTACGGTGTCTCTTAGGTCCGTATCCAAATGGCGTTCTGCGCTTGGTACTACCAGAATGTCTATTGGGGGTAATTCGTCTTTGGTGTAGTCAAAATCGGGTAGTAGGCGTATACCTTCAAAAGTGGTAACGGGTTCTAAGGTGTTGGCTATGGTAAAGGTATTCATGGCCTTGATGTTTTTTCTGAATTTGGTATGCTGGAAAATATCGAATGGAGCGGTTAACTCCGTGTTGAAGGTACCGTTCATAATTAAAAAAGCCACGTTGTAGCGATTCTGCGATATTTTGGGTGGTATTCGTTCTGTATCCGTTGTTTTGCGGTCTTTTTCTTTGGTGGGGTGGCAGGAAAAAAAGAATCCGATGACGAGTAGTACGGGGTAGATTTTGTTCATATTGGCATATTTAAAGTCGCAATGTACAATCCATTCGTATAAGGGGAATGACTTAATATTGTATTTTTGGATTTAAAAATGATTATATGCGAATTCTAGTTTTGATCCTTTTCTTTGGAGTTTTTGGGTGTAAGGCCGATAAAAAGTATCACGATACATTGGAAGAAAGCGAAGTATTGGTAGAGGTCGATGCGCTACGGGCTATTTTAGACTATCAGAAAGAAATGAACGAAGAATTTAAAAAACCTGAAACGTCGCCCTTGCCCGACCGTTATCGAAAGGATTTTGAAGCTTTGGATTTCTTTGCTCCCGATACCAATTATATTGTAACGGCCAAGTTTGTTCGTACTCCCGAAGCGTTGCCCTTTATGATGCCCAGTACTACAGGTGATGCCTCGGAGGAAACTGTTTATGGTATCGCCCATTTTACCTTAAATGGAAAGAATCGGCAGTTGGAGGTGTATCAAAATAAGAAATTGATGCAGCAAGAGAAGTATAAGGATTATTTGTTTTTGCCGTTTACCGATAATACCAACGGAAAGGAAACTTATACGGGTGGGCGGTATATCGATTTGAACATACCTGATGGTGATACTATAATTATTGATTTCAATAAAGCCTATAATCCGTATTGTGCTTATAATAAGAAGTATTCTTGTCCTGTTGTGCCTAGTGTAAATAATTTGGATACAGAGATACTAGCTGGTGTAAAAGCTTTTGAGCCTTCCAAAAAATAAAGACCCCAACGTTAAACGTCAGGGCCTTTACTTGAATTAGCTTTAAATTATAAACACTTAACCATTATAATTCTTTTTTAGAAAGAGTAGACCGCAGCCAACACGAAAGAAGAAAGACCTCCAATTGGGTTTCCATCATTGTCAATGAATACTTCTTCTGAAGCACTGTCTAATCTTAATTCTGGCTTGATGATCAAGTCACCAATAGTTGCGCTACCGGTAAGGGTTACAGCAAATACACTTGCATCGCCATCAGCATCTGATCCACCAACTGCTCCAAAGAAATCGGTTTCAGCAAAATATTCACCTCTTAATCCTATAGAGAAAGTATCGGAAGTTGCTAACTGTGGGTAAACTGCCAAACCTGCAAAGCTACCAACACCGTCATCTTCGTCACCATCAAAATAAGCAGCGTTCAGTCCTAGGAAGAAAGTATCGGAAAGATCAAAACCACCTGTGAAATCTACTTCGTAAGAACCGTTATCAATTAAAAGGTTCAAATATTGACCGCTGTAGCCTAATTGAGCTCCCCAAGCGTATTGTCCTGTTGGGTTGAACTCTGTGAGGTCAGTTGGGTTCATTACCGCTAACATTAAGCTGAAATCATCAGATAAAGCAAAATCTGCTTTAAGACCGGTATGTGAAAACGGACCGTAAGAGAACAAGTAAGATGTGCTGTAGTTAAAGTTGGCAACCGGAGAGATAACCTCGTAACCTAAGAAGGTGTTAAAGTTACCAAAGGTTAATGTTACGGCATCACTTACATTCCAGTAAGCATACAATTGGTTAACAATGTTTCCTGTAGAAGAATACATAGGAGATTCAAAAATAGCGTCCGTTCCTCTTGGACCGAAAACTAAATCGGCAACAAAACCTACTTTTTCACCTTCATAAGCACCAATAACATTGGCCATACCTAAGGCGAATCCTGGTAGGTTAGCGAATGAGCTTCCTGGAGCTGGAGCATCTTCTCCGTTAGGTGCATTTAAATTTGCTCTATAATACGCATCAACAGAACCACTGAAAGAAAATTTTGGCTTTGATTCTTCTTCCTCTTGTGCAACAACCGCTGTTGCAGAGAAAAGTAGTATGGCTAGGAAAAATAGATTTTTTACGTATTTTGTATTTGTAATCGCTTTCATCTGAATTTTGTTTAGTTATCCCTGTGTGGAATGATTATTTTAATCTGTAAAGATTTTGAAAGGGTTATATAACGGAGCGTTTGGCAGAACGCTCCGTTTCTAATTAATAAGGTTAGTCGTTTATGAAATCTGGGTAAGCATCCATACCGTGCTCGTGAATGTCAAGACCTTCAATCTCTTCTTCTTTGCTCACTCTAAGTCCCATTACCGCTTTTAGGGTTCCAAGAATAGCGAACGTGCAAATTACACAGAAGACACCTATGATCAATACGCCGTATAGTTGTGTCATGAACTGTTCTCCGCCAGCTTTGGCACCGAAGATGCCTACTGCCAATGTTCCCCAGATACCACATACCAAGTGAACGGCAACGGCACCAACAGGATCATCTAATTTTAATTTGTCAATCAAGGCAACGGCAAGAACAATCAGTAGACCGGCCAAAAACCCGATGGCTACGGCTTCGTTGGGAGACATAAGGTCGGCCCCTGCAGTGATGCCTACAAGACCACCAAGAATACCGTTAAGGAACATGGTCAAATCGAGGTTCTTGTATAATATGGTAGATAAAATCATGGCTCCGAAGCCACCGGCTGCTGCGGCTAAACTTGTGGTAACCAATACTAGGGAAGTCAATTCGGGGTCGGCAGATAATACAGAGCCACCGTTGAAGCCAAACCATCCTAACCAAAGGATAAGTACACCTGCCGTAGCTAAAGGTATGTTGTGACCTGGTATGGCCTTAGGCTTGCCGTTATCGTCAAATTTGCCGATACGTGATCCCAATAAGAATATAGCGACCAATGCGGCCCATCCGCCTACAGAGTGAACCAAGGTAGAACCTGCGAAATCATAGAAACCCCATGAATCCAAGAAACCGCCGCCCCATTTCCAGGCACCTACTATAGGATATACAAGTCCTACGTAGATAACAGTGAAAATCATAAAGGCACCAATTTTAATACGTTCTGCAACGGCACCTGATACTATGGTTGCTGCCGTAGCTGCGAACATACCTTGAAATAAGAAGTCTGTCCACCACGTGTAGCCACCATCGGCATATTCAGGGGTCATTCCGCCTTCTGGAGCGGCAATGCCGAATCCGGCGAATCCGAATATACCTGAAGATCCTTCTTCAAAACCGGGGTACATCATATTAAAGCCCCACGCGTAGTAAAGTAAAAGTCCACCTGTAATAATAAAGATGTTCTTGAATAATATGTTTATTGTATTTTTTTGTCTGGTAAGGCCGATTTCTAAAAAAGAGAATCCGGTGTGCATGAAGAATACCAAGGCGGTAGCCACCATCATCCAAACGTTGTTTGCTGTAAATAATCCTGCGTCCATTTCTTAAAAGTTTAGTTATTGGTTTTTTAGTTGATTCCGGCTTGCCCGCTTTCTTTGGTCCTTATTCTATATGCTTCAATGATTTCTGAAACAAAGATTTTTCCGTCACCGACATTGCCGGTGTAGGCCGCTTCAAGAATGGTGTCGACAGTACGCTGTAAAAACTCATCCGATACTACTATAGAAAGATACCTTCGTTGAATGTCGCTCGTACTATAAGAGATTCCCCTATATACGTGACCTTGCTTTTCGTTTCCGACTCCGGTTACATCCCAGTAACTGAAGAAGTTGACCTCTATTTGATGCAACGCCTTCTTGACGTCGTCAAACTTCGATTTTCTAATGATTGCCTCGATTTGTTTCATAATAATTGTATTAATTAGAGAGACAAATGTATGTTAAAAGAATTAACACCCATAAAATTTGGGGGTATATGTATTAATTTTTATGTTTATAGGAATTATACCCCCTTAAAATTTGGGGGTATGGAATTAAAAACAATCAAAAATGCATATTTAGCCATCTGATTTGCGATTTTTTGAAGGAATATTTAGAAAAATCGATAAAATCTACCAGATAGGTTAATAAAAACAGCTTGCCTGCTTAAAACTTTAGATTTTTAATAAAGAGGGGTGTGTTTGGTTGAAAAAACCTTAATTATATAAGTTTTGATAACCAAAGGCCGAGTGCGACCGCTAGAACTCCAACTACTATGCTGGAAATCAGATAAATGAAGAAAAAGGTCAACTCGCCTGAGTTCAAAAGCGAGTGTTTTTCAAATGCAAATGTGGAAAAAGTGGTAAAGCCCCCGCAGAAACCCGTAGCGAATAAAAGGGTTTGGTTCGGGGTCAAATAATTGGTCTTGAGGGAGAGGCCTAGAATGAAGCCGATCAATAGGCAGCCGAGAACATTGACCAAAAAAGTACCTAAAAAGAAATGTTGAAAGTAATTGTTGAGCGATTTGGAAACTAGATAGCGAAGTATGCTGCCTATGCCACCACCAAAGAATACGAGTAACAATTGTTTCATCGGTGCAAATTACGTAAATAATTTATCAGATGAACAGTACTCGGTCGAGTTACTGGTTAAACCGCTTTCTTGAATTTGGAAGACAGACTGTTTAATGGGTATACTTTAGAGGACAAATCTTTTGATGTGTCTTCCCCAGTTTTTTTACCACTGCTGGATACGCTGTTTAAACTGAATACCATAAACAATGCGTTAGCTCCAACTAATATTAAAAGTATTGTAAAAAAAGTCATCATATATTTACCCCTTTGAATACATAACGCAAAATTACGCCATTTGTTATATTATACGCAAACAAACGGTTTTTGGTCGTTAAAAATCGCACTTTTAACGGGGTGGTAATATTTGTCTTAATTTTTAAGGAAATGCTTAAGAAAGAGTAGGATAATTACGAAGGATATAAATAAAACACCTACCCATATTACACCTTTGTAGTTCTTTGCGTGTAATTTTTTGTCTTTTTTGTAAGCTAAAAAGATGATTATGATAAAACTAATAGCAAATAGCGCGGCAAAAACGATTTGTCCGGTAGAGAACATATTCTTTATTTTTATGCAAAATTACGCTATTATTGGCAGAAACTATTTTTTAAATCAACACAACTATAGATGAAAAACAAAATAAGTGCCGTAGAACTTTTTCACACTTCTTTCGGGCTGGGGGTGTCGGAAACCATGCAAGCCGATTTGGGGGCGAAGAAAAACCTTCTCAGGTTCAATTTAATGGACGAGGAGAACAAAGAATATTTGGAGGCTGCCAATAATAACGATTTGGTAGAAGTTGCCGATGCATTGGGCGATATGCTCTACATTCTCTGTGGTACGATTATAGAACATGGTATGCAACATAAGATCGAAGAGGTGTTCAATGAAATACAGCGCAGCAATATGAGCAAGCTGGGGGCAGATGGGAAACCTATTTATAGGGAGGATGGTAAAGTGCTCAAAGGGCCGAATTATTTTAAGCCCAATATCTCCAAAATACTTGAAAACTAAATTAGAGGGACTTTACAGCATAAAAAAACGGTCGACCAAAAAAATGGCGACCGTTTTTTATATATCCTTATATGAATAGGTGTCCGTAAAAAAATACTTTTTATAGGCCTACCCTCCATCCGAAGGGGTCTTCGGCACGGTTATATTGAATATCGGTAATGTCTTTCTTTATTTGGGAAGCGAAGCTTGATTCAAGCTCGGGCAAGTCGTAATCGACTCCCTTATACCCGAATCCGGAAATAGGGGAAACGACCGCAGCGGTACCTGCCCCGAACATTTCCTTGAGTCTTCCGTCTTTGGCGGCCTCGATAACCTCGGTAACGGTGATTTTCCGAACTTCCGTCTGTATGCCTTTCTTCTCGGCAAGTTGAAGGATGCTCTTTCGTGTAATACCATCTAATATACGGTCACTGGTAGGGCCGGTGATTAGGGTGTCGTCAATGCGGATAAAAATATTCATCGCGCCGGCTTCTTCAATGTATTCGTGGTTGTGGTCGTCTGTCCAGATGACCTGATTGTATCCTTTGGCTACGGCCAGTTGGGTAGGGTAGAACTGACCGGCATAGTTGCCGCCTGTCTTGGCATAACCGACCCCGCCATTAGCGGAACGAGAGTACTTCTCTTCGATAAGTACCTTGATCTTTCCGGAGAAATAAGAACCGGATGGCGCAAGGCAGATGATAAATTTATAGGCGTCGGCCGGAGAGGCATGAAAGCCATTTCCCGAAGCGAAAATAAAAGGTCTGATGTACATAGAACTTCCTTCGGTCTGCGGAATCCACTGGTTGTCCACTTTCAATAAAGTCTTTAGTCCCTCCATAAAAAACTCTTCTGGCAACTCGGGTATGGCCATACGCTTTGCCGAGATGTTCAATCTTTTAAAGTTTTCCAAGGGTCTAAAGAGCCATGTTTTGTTGTTGTCGTCCTTGTAGGCTTTCATGCCTTCAAAAATAGATTGCCCGTAATGAAATATCTTTGCCGACGGGTCAAGGCTGATGGGCTGGTAGGGGATGACCTTAGGGGTTTCCCAAGCGCCATCTTTATAATCGCAGACCAGCATATGATCGGTAAATACGCTACCAAAAGCAAGATTGTTAAAATCTACTTGTTCGATCTTTGATTCTTTTACCTTTTCAACGCTGATGTTTTGCATGGTCGAGTTCATAACTTTTGAATTAAAGGATTAAAATTAACGATTTATCCGTATTCGTTCTTCTTTTTTCGTTTAAAAATGTCCAGTTTTGCAGTACTCATCTAATTTTTGTCAGAAATGCGTGTATTTAACATTTTACTTGCGGTTTTTACGCTGGTTTTTGCCTGTAAAGACCAAGAACGGGAAAAGGCTGTGTCGGGGAATGGAGACTATATAGTAATAGGTAAGCGGTTGGAACCCAATGATCTATTGTCAAGCACAGAAATGACACGAAAATTTCAGGAATTAAAGGGGAATGATACGCTTCGAGCAAAGTTCAAGGCTACGGTTGCCGATGTTTGTAAGGTGAAGGGCTGCTGGATGAAATTGGCCCTGGAAGATGGAAAAGAGACCATGGTGCGTTTTAAGGACTATGCCTTTTTTATGCCCAAGGATATTCAAGGAAAGGAAGTGGCGGTCAATGGATATGCTTTTGTTGAGACCATGAGTGTGGAGGATCAAAAACACTATGCGAAAGATGCCGGTATGTCAAAGGAGGAAATAGAAAAGATTACCGAGCCCAAGAAGATCTATAGTTTTGAGGCAGATGGGGTCTTGGTAGAAAAACACTAATTTGGAAAGGAAGATCATAACTACGGGCGATGGTTCCAAAACCATTCAGATTACCGATTGGGACGAGCAATACCACTCAAAGCACGGGGCCGTACAAGAGGCTTATCACGTTTTTATAAAACACGGACTGGCCCTTTTTTCCGGAAAGGATATATCCATTTTGGAAATAGGTTTTGGTACGGGACTTAACGCGCTTATAACGTATATCGAATCTAAAAAGAACGGCGGCCAGCTAAGGTATACAGGGGTCGAGGCCTATCCGGTTTCCGAAGCGGAAATGGCACAACTCAATTATATAGGGGAACTCGATGCCGAGACCTATGAAAACGACTTTAAACGGATGCATAACTCGGAATGGGGATGCGATGTTCGAATTTCTAATGACTTCACCCTTAGGAAAGAACAGAGGTTTTTTGCCGATATAACGGATGAAAATGCTTATGATTTGGTCTATTTTGACGCCTTTGGGGCCCGTGTTCAACCTGAACTGTGGACCGAGGATATATTTTCCATTATGTACAAGGCCATGCGAAAAGACGGAGTTCTTGTTACCTATGCTGCCAAGGGCAGTGTAAGGCGGGCTATGCAAGCTGTTGGCTTTGAGGTGGAACGACTACCTGGGCCACCTGGAAAAAGGGAGATGTTAAGGGCGCGAAAGTAGCTGGGTGACTTAATTAAAAGTTAAGGAAATGTACTATATCGGATTTTCTTAACATATAGGCGTGATTTAGTGTTAAATCGGAATTAAATGGGGTGCAGGTGGGGCTCGGATCACATATCTTTGGCTTATGAGAATACTGATTACAGGAGCGACAGGTCTGGTGGGCAGTGCAATTGTAGAGCAATGTCATAAGAATGGTATTGCCATAAATTATTTGACGACAAGTAAGAAGAAAATTGCCTCTGAGCCAGATTATAAAGGTTTTTATTGGAACCCTAATAAGGGGGAGATAGACCTTGCGTGCTTTGAGGGGGTTACGGCCATTATTAATTTGGCCGGCGCCAGTATATCGAAGAGGTGGACGTTAGCCTATAGAAAAAAAATTATCTCGAGCAGGGTCAATTCTTTGAGAACCTTGCATGCTGCACTCGAAAAAGTAGATCATCAAAATATTTTGTCTTTTGTTTCGGCCTCGGCTATCGGGGTTTACCCAGATTCCTTAAGCCGTTACTACACCGAGGAAGAAACGGCGGTAGATAATAGTTTTTTAGGAGAGGTTGTAAAGGTCTGGGAAGAGGAAATCGATAAATTCAAAAGTTTTTCGTTCAGTGTGGCCAAGGTAAGGATAGGTTTGGTCATGTCATGTAAGGGCGGCGCCTTGCCCGAAATGGCGAAACCGGTCAAGCTTTACTTGGGAGCGGCATTCGGCAGTGGGGAGCAATGGCAGTCATGGATTCATATTTCCGATCTGGCCCGTATCTTCATTTTTGTATTGGAGCATGGCCTGAACGGAATTTATAATGGAGTAGGCCCCAATCCCGTTACCAATGCCAAACTGGTTAAAGAAATTGCCAAGGTTTTTGATAGGCCGCTTTGGTTGCCGAACATTCCTAAGTTTGTCATGCGATTGTTGCTGGGTAAAATGTCGTACATCCTCTTTGCGAGTCAACGGGTCAGTTGCAAAAAAATAGAAGAAGAAGGTTTTAGTTTTGAATACCCCAATGTATGCATTGCCCTTGAAGGTATCTATAAAAATGCCGAATGTGCCGATGCGTCAGGCATGCAAACCTTTAACAAAGAATACGTTCCCTAAGCGGATCTAAAATACTAACGATTAAAACATCTGCAATTCGCAGGTGTTTTTTGTTTTAGGGCGTATGGGAATAGATAGGCTAGTCGGTCAAGAAGGCCATGGGGCCGTCTTTTTTTGGTGACATTTTGACATTTTTAAAGAAATGGCAGTACTTTTGCCAACCAAAACACGAGAATTCAAATTCAAGTAGAAATGAGCGATAAAGAAAAAATCGAAGACTTTGAAGATGTTGTTGATCAAGAGGAACAAACGGAAGCAGAGTCTGCGAACGATATAGAACAAGAAGAAGATATGCAAGAAGAGCTTAGTGTAGAAGAACAGTTAAGGGAAGATCTTGCAAAAGAGAAAGACAAGTTTTTGCGTTTGTTCGCGGAGTTTGAGAATTTCAAAAGACGAACATCGAAAGAAAGAATGGACCTGTTCAAAACCGCAGGACAAGAAATTATTATTTCATTGTTGCCGGTCTTGGACGATTTTGAGCGTGCCTTGAAAGAGATGGCCAAATCTGAGGATAAGGAAATGTTCAAAGGAGTGGAGTTGATTCGGGTGAAATTCCGTGAAACCCTTAAGTCTAAGGGCTTAGAGGAAGTGCAGGCCGAGGTGGGCGATGCCTTTGATGCAGAGATACACGAGGCCATTACACAAATCCCTGCACCGAACAAAAAGCTCAAGGGTAAGATTGTCGATGTAGTCGAAAAAGGATTTAAGCTGGGCGATAGAATTATCCGTCACCCCAAAGTGGTGGTCGGTAACTAAAAGAAAAGGATGAAGGAAGATTATTACGAAATACTTGGCATCAGTAAAAATGCCAGTGCAGCGGAGATAAAAAAAGCATATAGAAAAAAGGCTTTGGAGTTTCACCCTGATAAAAACCCGGGTGATTCTAAGGCGGAGGAAATGTTCAAGAAATCTGCTGAGGCCTACGAGGTGCTGAGCAATCCTGACAAAAAAGCACGTTACGACCAGTTTGGCCATGCGGCTTTCGATGGTTCTGGAGGCTTCGGCGGCGGAAGCATGAACATGGATGATATCTTCAGCCAGTTCGGTGATATTTTCGGTAGTGCTTTCGGAGGAGGTTTCGGTGGCTTTGGCGGCGGTGGCGGTGGCCAGCGCAGGGTCAAGGGGAGCAATCTGCGTATTCGTGTTAAGCTTACCCTCGATGAAGTGGCCAATGGTGTTGAGAAGAAAGTAAAGGTCAGACGAAAAATTCAGGCCAGTGGCGTTACCTATAAAACATGTGGTACGTGTAACGGTAGGGGACAGGTTACCAAAATAACCAATACCATCTTAGGACGTATGCAGACCGCAGCTACCTGTAGCACGTGTGGGGGTAGTGGTCAGATATTGGATAGAAAACCGAGCGACGCCGATGCGCAAGGCTTGAAAGTTTCCGAAGAGACCGTAGCTATCAATATTCCAGCAGGGGTTGAAGAGGGGATGCAGTTGAAAGTACCGGGCAAGGGTAATGACGCCCCCGGTAATGGTATTCCCGGAGATTTGTTGGTAGCGATAGAGACCATCGATCACGCTACTTTAAAACGTGAAGGGGATAATTTGCATTATGACCTGTACATCAGTTTTTCCGAGGCCGTTTTAGGTACTTCCAAAGAAATAGATGCCGTTGGTGGGAAGGTGCGTATTAAACTTGAACCAGGAATCCAATCGGGTAAGATATTACGATTAAGGGGTAAGGGTATATCAAGTATTAACGGCTATGGTAACGGTGACCTATTGGTGCATGTAAATGTCTGGACGCCAAAAGAACTCAACAAAGAACAAAGAGACTTCTTTGAGCGAATGCAGAACAATGAAAATTTTGTACCAAAACCTGAGAAATCTGATAAGTCTTTCTTTGAAAAAGTAAAAGATATGTTCTCTTAATTCAATTTTATTGAGTTTTAAATAAAAAACGTATATTTGGTTTAATATTGGATTACCAATATTAATTTTCTTTTTCATAGCAATTTTTTTCCCATCCTTATTTCTATAAGGGTGGGTTTTGTTTTTAAGAGCAATGCTAATGTCGTGTAAAGACAAAAAACTATCTTTGACAAAATTGCGTGCATGAACAATATTTTGGTCACTAAAGAGGTCACCAAACAATTTGGGGAACATACGGCTCTAGACAAAGTTTCTCTAGAGATTCCTAAAAATAGTATTTATGGACTTTTAGGGCCGAACGGCGCCGGAAAGACCACCCTTATACGTATTATCAATCAAATTACATACCCTGATCAAGGCGAGGTGTTCTTCGACGGACAAGCTTTGAGGGCCGAGCATATTGCCCAAATTGGCTATTTGCCGGAAGAAAGAGGGCTGTATAAGAGTATGAAGGTGGGTGAACAGGCCTTATATCTGGCCCAATTAAAAGGATTGTCAAAGGCCGAAGCCAAAAAACGGTTGAAATTTTGGTTCGAGCGTTTGGAAATAGGGGATTGGTGGAACAAGAAAATTCAAGAACTTTCTAAGGGCATGGCCCAAAAGATACAGTTTATCGTTACGGTATTGCACGAACCAAAACTCTTGATCTTTGATGAGCCCTTTAGCGGTTTTGACCCCATCAACGCGAATATTATCAAAGATGAAATATTAAAGCTCAAAGAGAATGGTACCTCCATTATATTTTCTACGCATAGGATGGAATCGGTAGAGGAACTTTGTGAGTACATTGCGCTGATTCACCGCTCTGAAAAAATATTGGACGGTAAGTTGTCCGATATTAAAAAGGCTTATAAGAACAATATCTTTAAGGTAGGATTGCAAACCGGGGATGCCGAAGTGCTTTTGCAAGAACTGGGCGACAAATTTACCATCAACGCCTCGCAAATCGACCTTGAGGAAAATCAATTGGACCTTACGCTTCAATTGCCTACCAATGATTCACGTGAATTATTGACCTATTTGTCGACCAAGGCCAACATCAACCATTTTGTAGAGACCATTCCGTCTACAAGTGAAATTTTTATACAAACGGTACAAAGCAAGGGAGGGGAGCATGAATAAACTATCGCTTATTATAAAAAGGGAATATTTGGCCAAGGTGCGAAATAAGTCCTTTGTAATAATGACATTTTTGAGTCCGATACTTATGGTCGCCATGGTGATTCTTATCGCGTATTTGACCAAAGTGAACGATAACGAATCACGGATTATAGCCATCCTTAACGAAAGCGATTTTTTTTCAAACGATTTTGTAGGATCGGAAGCCGTTTCTTTTGTTGATTTTAGGGATATTTCCCTAGAGGCGGCAAAAGACTCCGTAGCTGGACTCGGTTTTGATGGGCTCTTGTACATACCTAAGGATACAAGTCTAAAGGCAGTAACCGAGGGCGCGTTTTTTTACACCGCCGACGCACCGCCTACCCAAGTGGTACAACGCCTGGAGAACACTTTTCAAGAACGCCTTCGCCAAGGGTATTTGCAAGAGTTGGGCATTACAGCGGCAGATTATGCGGCCATGGATGCCAACTTTGATCTCAATACGGCCACCTTCAGCGGAGAAACCAATCTAAAGGGCATTACCGAACTCAAGGCCTTTATCGGAGGTGGTTTTGGTTATCTGATTATGATGTTCATTATTATATACGGCGGCTTTGTGATGCGTAGCGTCATAGAAGAGAAGACGAGCCGTATTATAGAAGTGATCATTTCTTCAGTGAAGCCGTTTCAGTTGATGTTGGGCAAGATTATAGGTACTTCATTGGCCGGTATTACACAATTCGCTATTTGGATTGTTTCTGCCGGAATACTGTTGTTGATATCGTTTGCCGTATTCGATATTGACCCGTCGGCCTTGAATACCGGGGTATCGGTAGCACCCAATATGGGGCCGGCTATGCCATCGGTAGACCATACCATGCAATTGTATGCCCAAGAACTTTTTAAGATACCTTGGGTTATGTTGATTACCTTCTTTTTGATCTATTTTATCTTAGGCTATCTGATTTACAGTTCTATTTATGCCGCCATTGGTGCGGCGGTCGACAACGAGACCGATACCCAACAATTTATCTTTCCGATAATCATGCCTTTGATGTTGGCTATTTACGTAGGTTTCTTTTCGGTATTCAGTAATCCACATGGCCCCATCGCCGTGGGGTTTTCCCTTTTTCCCTTAACTTCACCTATAGTTATGCTGATGCGCTTACCTGGAGGAATAGGGGAAGGAGGGGTTCCTATTTGGGAACTGGTGACGAGTATTATCCTATTAATTGCTACTTTTATAGGTATCGTTTGGCTGGCGGCCAAAATTTATCGCGTTGGTATCCTTATGTATGGTAAAAAACCGACCTATAAGGAACTGTTCAAGTGGTTAAGGTATTGAACATGATACAAGACACACAAAGTAAAGTAGAAGAGATTATAGAAGAAGATATCTGGGGGGCCATTAAAGAATTTCTTAACCTGGGTATTAGGTTTGGCGAGGGTGAAAACACCATTAATATTACCATTGGTCTATTACTTTTGCTCACCTTTGCTTTTCTTGCTACAGGTTTTATCTTGAAATGGCTGCGTAAGCTTATAACCAGGCGAATGGAGGAGGAAGATAAGTTGAAGTTCGTTAGCGTCTTCAAGTTTATCAGGTACGTCGTTTACTTGGTCGTCATACTACTGACGATGAGCTCCGCAGGTATTGATATTACCCTCTTGCTAACGGCATCTGCGGCATTGTTCGTCGGACTTGGTCTGGCCCTTCAAGAACTTTTTCAAGATATCATAGGGGGCATTTTTATCATTATCGACAAGTCGTTGCACGTGGGCGATATTATTGAGGTCGATGGTAAAGTGGGAAAGGTTTTTGAGATAAAGCTACGTACCACAAGGGCCATTACCCGAGATGATAAGGTAATCATTATACCCAATCATAAGTTTATAAGCGATATCATTTACAATTACACCCAGAACCACAAAACGACCCGTGAACAGGTTCGTATAGGGGTGGCTTATGGAAGTGATATACAATTGGTGACAAAAATATTGAAAAATATAGCGGAAGATCAAAATGGTGTTCTGAACAGTCCGAAACCCTTTGTCATTTTTGAGGACTTTGGCGATTCGGCCTTGATGTTTTCTTTGAACTTCTATATTACCGATAGTTTTAGTGATCCTCGGATAAAAAGTGAAATACGCTACAAGATAGACGCAGAGTTTAGAAAGAACGCTGTTTCCATACCTTTTCCACAGAGAGATATACATATAATCCAACAAAAGCCGTTTTAGAATAGTGATATCAGTTCAACCGGAGAAAAGTATTAGATACCTTACCCGTACCGTTTTTTTCTTTTTGTGGTCTTTTGTAGGCTTGGCCCAAACACCTGATGTGATCAGGGCCGAATATATGTTGATGCCAAGAAATGATTCCGATGCCGAGTTGTCGCGAATGAAGCTGCTGGTTAACGTTCCCATTAAGGTGCGCGATTCGAACAATGTGATTTTAGGAGCCGAATATAACCGCTTGGCCTATAATTTGGAAAGGGAGCTTCCCTTCAGTAGTGCCGGGTTGAAGCAGTTTCATGTTTTGGATTTTAACATGGCCTACGTTTGGAAATTCAATCCTAATTGGCGTTTTATCGGTGTGGTTACCCCACGTTTGGCATCCACATTGACCAATCCTTTGGAAAATGGTGATTTTTCGGTGAATGCCACGGTCGGCTTTTTTAAGGAAAAGAAAAACATAGACAAGCCTATGATCTTGGTGTTGGGCGTGGCCTATAATTCTACGGTGGCACTTCGTATACCCCTGCCTATTTTTTACTATGAAAGACGCTTTAGTAAAAGTTGGAGCTTTGTAGTGGGGATACCCAAGACCGGAATGAAATTCCACCTCAAGGAAAGGCATCAGTTTCAAACCGAATTTATTTTTGACGGATACTATGTAAATCTTCAGAATAATATAGTACTCCCGAATACCGTTAGTGCTTCGTCGGTTTCGTCTTCTGCCGCATTGGTAACCGTGGGTTATCAGTTTAGGCTCGCCGCGAATACCTTTATCTATGCCTATGCCGGCCATACGGTGTTTCAAGACGGGGTGTTGAGAGATGCCGATAGAAATGATATATTTACATTAAACGATAATCCCAGTCTATACTTTAGAACGGGGTTTAGAATAGGACTCTAAATTCAAGATATTATGCCTAGAATATTGGTGATCGAAGATGAATCCGCAATCAGACGGGTGTTGGTAAAGATCCTTTCGGAAGAAAGCGACACCTATCAATTGGAAGAGGCCGAAGATGGCCTTAAAGGTTTGGAAGCGGTAAAGAACAATGATTATGACCTAGTGCTCTGTGATATTAAGATGCCCAAGATGGATGGTGTTGAGGTACTCGAAGCGGCCCGAAAAATTAAGCCGGAGACCCCTTTTATCATGATTTCGGGACATGGAGACCTCGATACGGCCGTCAATACGATGCGTATAGGGGCTTTTGACTACATTTCTAAACCGCCCGATTTAAATCGACTTTTGACCACGGTGCGCAATGCACTGGACCGTAAGGAATTGGTGGTCGAGAATAAGATCTTGAAAAAGAAGGTCAGTAAGAATTATGAAATGATCGGTAAGAGCGAAGAAATCACCATCATTAAGGATATGATCGAAAAAGTGGCGCCTACCGATGCCCGTGTTCTTATTACGGGGGCAAACGGTACGGGAAAAGAACTGGTGGCCCATTGGCTCCATGAAAAGAGCCAACGTAGCGGCGCTCCGTTTATAGAGGTCAATTGTGCGGCCATTCCCTCTGAACTTATAGAGAGCGAGCTTTTCGGACATGTAAAAGGGGCATTTACCTCGGCGGTGAAAGATCGTGCGGGAAAATTTGAAGCGGCGAATAAGGGAACGATATTTTTAGATGAAATCGGTGATATGAGCCTATCGGCACAAGCCAAGGTCCTAAGGGCATTGCAAGAGAGCAAAATATCCCGCGTTGGTAGTGATAAGGATATTAAGGTAAATGTACGTGTCTTGGCGGCGACCAACAAAGACCTAAAAAAGGAAATCGAAGAGGGGAACTTTCGTGAAGATCTCTATCATCGATTGGCCGTTATTCTTATAAAAGTCCCTTCCTTGAACGATAGGCGAGACGATATCCCTTTGCTTATAGAGCATTTCGCGAAAAAAATAGTCAATGAACAAGGTATAGCCCCTAAGGCTTTCTCTGCAAAAGCGATCAAGCTTTTAAAGAGTTATGACTGGACAGGTAATATCAGGGAGCTCAGAAACGTTGTGGAACGATTGATAATCTTGGGTGGAAGTGAGGTTACTGAAGAAGATGTCAAACTTTTTGCCAGTAAGTAATAAGATTTCTACTTGGATAACTGATTACACTCTCCAAGGCTTTGTAAGGCCTTGGCCGTAATCTCCTTGGTTTTTAGGTTGTAGTACTTTTTGCCTTCCGACAGTTTGGGCTTTAAAAGCTCTTGCTCACAATTTTCGTAAATCCGTTGCGCAAAGAGTCGGGCCTCGGCGCAATCTACCGTATTGATTACCTTTTCTAGGGAGTGTTTATACTTTAGTAGGGCCTCGTCAATCTTGGTCCGTATTTTTTGTTGATCGACAAGACTTTCGTTATAAGATGCTTTCTTTTCGGTCTTGGTAACGTTCATGGCAAGGCTGTTCGATCCATAAATACTCCCGTGCTCACCATGGTTGGCAATGGCTTCCAGACTTTCATGCGTGTAATCGAGGGCTTTGTTGAGTAGTATGCGCGCACCGCTGATCGATGTTGCTCGGGTCGCATTTTTCAAGTACTCTATATTTTCTATCATACTGTCGGTAGCGTACTCGCAACCACAGTCCTTAATTTGTTTCTTTGATTTTTCAAGTGCGGTCAGGGCTTTATAGGTGTAAAATTTTGTCATTTTCAAATCGTGCATCGAAAGTGCTTTGTTCGTCTGGTTTTTGACATAGCCGATGTTTGAATTCGCGTATTCGCAGGCTTGACCCATTGCGAACGAGGAGAAAAACAAAAATGTGAAGATAAAATGTATTCGGTAAAATAACCTCATATAGTAGGAATTTTCGGCTGTAAAAATTTGGGGTTAATACAATGTAAAGTTAAGCCCGCCAAGGGCTTACAGACGAAATTTTTCGATACATGGTAGGGCTCCTTGGATATTTTGGATGAAGCGGACACTTCTTTTGTTGAACGGTCATTTTTTTTAACAATTCACTACCGTTCAACGACAAAATATATTTATATTCAACCTATGTACGGACCAAAAATGACCCAGTTTAGGGTAGATAAAGAAATAGAGCTTTCAAAATGCCCCACCCATGTTGATTTTGGAAGGAGCGAAAAGGAGCTTAAAAAGGACTTAAAAAAGATTCGGGTGGAGCTCGGGGAGTTTCAAGATACCCTTTACGCTCATGGAAAATACAGTGTCTTGATCTGTTTGCAGGGCATGGATACGGCGGGGAAGGACAGTCTTATTCGTGAGGTATTCAAAGATTTCAACGCCCGGGGCGTAGTTGTTCACAGTTTTAAAGTGCCTACGGCCCTGGAACGGGGGCATGATTATCTTTGGCGCCACTATATAGCACTGCCGGCCAAGGGGAAGTTCGGGGTGTTCAATAGAACCCACTACGAAAACGTTTTGGTGACCAGGGTTCATCCTGAATATATTTTAGGCGAACACATACCCGGTATTCATTCCGTGGACGATATTGACCAAGAATTTTGGGATAAGCGCTTCGAGCAAATCAATAACTTTGAACGCCACATTGCCGAAAACGGTACCATCATCTTTAAGTTCTTTCTTCATCTGTCGAAAGAGGAACAGCGATTAAGGCTTTTAAGAAGATTGGCCCTACAACGTAAGAACTGGAAATTTTCGCCTAGCGATCTTGAGGAGCGTAAACTTTGGGAGAAATATCAGCATTGTTACGAAGACGCCATTAACGAGACCTCAAGACCCCATGCCCCATGGTATATAGTTCCTGCGGATAATAAAAAAGCTGCCCGGGTGGTCGTGGCCTCCGTGCTTTTAGAGGAACTCAAGAAATACAAAGACATTAAAGAACCCGACCTTGACGATAAAATAAAGGCTAACTTGGCCCTTTATAAAAACGAATTGGAAAACGAAAAGGAATGAAACAAATAAGTCTACTCCTATTATTGTGCATCACTTTTGGGAATTCTGTTCTAGCCCAAGACAAAGACGCCGAGCAGATAAAAAAGATATACGATCAGGCCCTAACCCAAGGTAAAGCTTATGATTGGCTCAATTATCTTTCCAATCAGATAGGGGGCAGGCTGTCGGGCAGCGTTCAGGCTCAGCAAGCGGTCGAGTACACCAAGTCACAATTAGATTCTTTGGGTCTTGATCGGGTTTGGCTTCAACCGGTAAAGGTTCCCAAATGGGTGAGGGGCACGCCAGAATTCGCCTATTTTGAAACGAGTCCGGGGCTTTCTACCAATGTCGATATATGCGCCTTAGGGGGCTCTGTAGCAACTCCCTTGGGAGGTTTAAAGGCTGGTGTGGTAGAAGTTCAAAGTATTGAAGAGCTTGAGTCATTGGGAAAGGAAAAAGTTGAAGGCAAGATCGTATTTTTTAATAGGCCTATGGACCCGACCTTGATCAGCACCTTTGCCGCTTATTCAGGCTGTGTCGACCAAAGGTATTCTGGGGCCGAAGAGGCGGCCAAATATGGTGCCGTGGGGGTAATCGTAAGGTCGATGAACTTGAGGATCGATAATTTTCCGCATACGGGTTCGATGGGATATGGGGATACTCCCGTTTCAAAGCGCATACCGGCAGCCGCTATAAGTACCAAAGGGGCGGAATTGTTAAGTACTACCTTAAAGCTGAATTCCGAGACCAAGTTTTATTTTAAGCAAAATTGTAAGCAGTTCAATGATGTAGAATCGTTTAACGTTATAGGTGAGATCAAGGGATCCGAATTTCCTAATGAGATTATTGTCGTTGGCGGGCATCTCGATTCGTGGGATTTAGGGGATGGTTCACATGATGATGGTGCGGGTTGTGTGCAAAGTATGGATGTGCTTCGCTTGCTAAAAACAACGGGCTACAAGCCTAAAAGAACGATCCGGGTCGTTCTGTTTATGAACGAGGAAAACGGATTAAGGGGAGGTAATAAATATGCTGAAATTGCCAAAGGCAAAAATGAAAAGCATGTTTTTGCCCTGGAAAGCGATGCAGGAGGGTTTACACCGCGTGGATTCTCTTTTGATTGTTCCGACGAAAACCTGAAGCAGGTCCTTAGCTGGAAGAGCCTTTTTGAGCCGTATTACATCCATCTTTTTGAAAAAGGTTTTAGTGGGGCCGACATTCGTCCGTTGAAAGATGACGGAATCGTATTGGCCGGTCTAAGACCTGATTCCCAAAGGTATTTTGAACACCATCATTCCGAAAATGACACCTTTGAGCACGTCAATAAAAGAGAGCTAGAGCTAGGCGCGGCATCTATGGCCAGTTTGGTCTATCTGTTCGATAAGTACGGTGTGATCACTTCCGCAAAATAAATATCGGGAAAATAGTTGGTCTGAAGGGGGCGGTCCATTTTCTTTTAGGGGCGGAGTTTTACCGCAATCTTGGGTAAGTGGGGGTAATGCACTTGTTCGGATATTTCCGGACAAAATTATGTACCTTTGCCGCTCATTAAAAAAATGAGAAATGCAAGACGGAATCTACGCAAAATTCAATACTGACAAAGGTGAGATTTTAGTAAAACTTACCCATGATAAAACGCCCGGTACGGTCGGTAACTTTGTTGCCTTGGCAGAAGGTAAGCAAGAAAATACGGCCAAGGCCAAAGGGGAGCCTTATTACGATGGGCTAAACTTTCACAGGGTCATACCCGATTTTATGATCCAGGGCGGATGTCCACAAGGAACCGGTACAGGTGACGCAGGATATAAGTTCGACGATGAATTTCATCCCGACCTAAACCATTCGGAACCCGGTGTTCTTTCTATGGCCAATGCAGGACCTGGTACCAATGGCAGCCAATTTTTTATTACCCATGTACCTACTCCATGGTTGGATAACAAGCATACCGTTTTCGGACACGTTCAAAGCGGTCAGGATGTGGTCGATAGCATTGCCCAAGGCGATAAGATAAATAGTGTTGAAATCGTTCGTGTAGGTGACGATGCCGAAAAATGGGACGCCCTTGCGGCATTCGAAAATTTTAAGACTTCCAAAGAACAGCGTCTTGCGGAAGAAAAGGCTAAGCAAGCTGCGGAACTGGACAAGGTTGCCGCCGGATTCGATGAAACCGAAAGCGGACTAAGATATAAACTGATCCAAAAAGGTGATGGGCCCCAAGCCCAAAAGGGACAAACGGTTTCCGTGCATTACGAAGGCTCTTTGTTGAGCGGTCAAGTTTTTGACTCTTCTTATAAACGCAATCAGCCCATCGATTTTCAGTTGGGTGTAGGCCAGGTTATTCCCGGGTGGGATGAGGGCATAGCGCTATTGAAAGTGGGTGATAAGGCAAGGTTGGTGATACCGTCTGATCTAGCATACGGTAGTGCCGGTGCTGGTGGGGTAATTCCACCGAACGCAACCTTGTTGTTCGATGTTGAATTGATGGGGGTTAAATAATAGCCCCAATATATACTATAAAAGAAAGCCCCGACCTTGTGTCGGGGCTTTTTTATTGTGATTCATAGAGCATACGCAAAGGGGAATCCCAAAAGAAATAAGTCTACTAAAGTTTTGTAAGGGTATTTTGGTCAGCTACGATACCACCAGCGTTTTGCAGGGTATATAGATGAAGTCAGCTTTTTTAAAAAAATAATGATAGCATGATGCTTATCGTGAGTTCTTCGCCCTATTGGTACTTAAGAACAATAAAATGATATTTACTACCAACAGTATAAAGAGTATACCGAAAAAAGTTAACATAGTCGCTTTAATTATTATGGTTATTGGGGGATAACTGTTTTTTATGAAGATGCATATACTCTAAAAGGGTTGCTTCAAAAAAACTTAAACAAATGTATGAAAAATATTACGAAGTTGTTGTAGGTTGGCTAAAGGGTAAAAAAAAAGCCCCGATACCAATGGTATCAGGGCCTGTATAAAAAAAGTTTATGCGTCTTTCTTAGTCTACAACTTTCACATTTACCGCGTTCAGTCCTTTTTTACCTTGTTGTAGCTCAAATTCTACAACGTCACCTTCACGAATTTCATCGATTAAACCAGAAATGTGTACAAAGTGATCTTCGCTTGAACCATCTTCAGTGATAAATCCGTAACCTTTGGAATCATTGAAGAATTTTACTGTTCCTTTACTCATAATACAAAAAAATTAAATTAAATTATGCCGCGAAGATAAGGTTAATAAATTTAATTAAATGATTTTTACTAAGTTATCTTTGGTTTAAGCTAAGGTTAGTTGTAAGAATGTTGCCTGATTTTGGTTCTTATTTCATCGTTTTTTTCCTTTTAAAAGAGCGTAAAATAAAATGTTTTATCGCTTGGTTTACAAGAGCTGAACCCCTTGATACCTCCTGTGTTATATAGGCTTTCGAATTATTTTCCTACAAATTTTATGTAGGAAATATTGACGAAGGCCTTGGGTGTCCTAGTTTAAATTAAAGCATAAAAAAGCCATAGATGTTAAAATTCTATGGCTCTTATCAATATTTCGATTTTTTTATGCCGTCGGATCCGGAGTCATTCGTAAATAAGGTTTAATTTCTTTTACACCTTTACTGAACATGGTTTTTGCGTCTTCGGTAGTAATGGCCGGGCTAACAACTACGTCTTCACCGTTCTTCCAGTTGGCAGGAGTAGCTACCTTATGGTTAGCGGTAAGTTGTAAGGAGTCGATAACGCGTAATAGCTCATGGAAGTTTCTTCCTGTTGAAGCTGGATAGGTAATCATTAGCTTGACCGTTTTGTCGGGAGCGATGATAAAAACCGAACGAACGGTTAGGGTGTTATCCGCATTCGGGTGGATCATGTCGTAAAGGTCCGATACCTTTCGATCTTCATCGGCTATAATAGGGAAGTCTACAGTAGTGTTTTCAACCTCGTCGATGTCTTTGATCCATTCAACGTGGGATGCGGCCCCATCTACACTCAAGGCCAACATTTTAACATTGCGTTTCGCAAACTCATCTTTAAACTGGGCCGCAGTACCTAATTCGGTGGTGCAGACCGGGGTGAAATCAGCAGGGTGTGAAAAAAGAATACCCCAGCTATCGCCTAGATAATCGTAAAGGTTTATTTGGCCTAATGAACTATCGGCCGTAAAATTTGGGGCTTTGTCGCCCAATCGTATTGTTGCCATTTGAAATGTTTTTAGGTTTGAAATATAATCCTATAAAATTAGTAGATTATAAAAACAGAACCTTAGGTTTATGGTTAAAAATCTATTAAAGTTTTCTATTTTTAAAAGTATGAAAAATAATGAATTAGAGGCCCTTCAATATCCGATAGGAAAATTTCAACGTCCGAAGGAAATTGGCCACGAACAGATTCAGGAATGGATTGAGGTTCTTGAGAAATTGCCCAATGAATTAACTCTATTGGTCGAGGGCTTGACCGAAGAACAATTGGAAACCCCTTATCGACCGGGAGGATGGACGGTAAGACAGACCATACATCATATAGCCGATAGCCATCACAACAGTTATATACGCTTTAAATGGGCCTTGACGGAAGACACCCCCATAATTAAGGCCTACGACGAGAAGGCCTGGGCCGAACTTTTTGACAGCAGAACGGCCCCCGTACAATTGGCATTAGACCATTTGAGCGCCGTTCATGGCAGATTGGTCTACTTGTTAAAGGGGCTGGGCGAAGAACAGTTAAAACGAGGGTTTATACATCCGGATAGCCGTGTAGAGGTCGCTTTAGATGAGAATATCGGTCAGTATGCATGGCACGGGCGGCATCACTTCTCGCATATATACAACCTAATGCAAAGAAAGGGCTGGGCCCGCTAAAGAACTTGCGCTATTTTTTCCATTTGATATTACAGCCGATACTCGGTTTTTGTACTTCGCTTATCTTTTGGTTGTCCAATAGCGCATCTATGGCATTTCGGAGGTCTTTTCCGGTTACGGGAATACCATTTTCAGGTCTTGAATCGTCCAATTGTCCCCGATATACCAATTTTAGGTCGGCATTGAACAAATAAAAATCGGGTGTGCATGCGGCATCATAGTCCTTGGCCACTTTCTGGGTATCGTCATAGAGATAGGGAAAGGTGTAACCTTCTTCTTCGGCTACCGCTTTCATAAGATGAGGGGCGTCTTGTGGATAGTTTTTCACATCATTGCTGGAGATAGCGATGAAGCCGATACCCTTATCTTGGTAAGTTTTGGCGAGACGGACCAATTCGGGGTTGATATGTTTTACAAAAGGACAGTGATTGCATATAAAGGCGATAAGCGTTCCCCTGGTTCCCTTAAGGTCGTTTAGGGCCGAGGTTTCTCCCGTAATCGTATTTTGAAGCTCGAAATCTGGTGCTGTCGTGCCGAGAGGAAGCATATTGCTTGGTGTTCTTGCCATTATGTTCTGTTGTTATCGATTTAAATTGGTAAAAACTGTTTTGTGCCTCTTTGCCAAACCACAATCTATTTTTACCTTCATATTTTTTATAGATACGAACAAAAATAGAAAATAATGGACGAAACGATAAACTGGCAAGACTTTGCAAAGATAGATATGCGGGTGGGAACGATTGTAGAAGTTAATGATTTTCCCGAAGCGCGCAATCCGGCCTATCAGGTGCATATTGATTTTGGAGGGGAAATAGGTATAAAAAAAACCTCGGCGCAGATTACTGCCCTATATACAAAAGAGCAGCTACTGGGTACCCAAGTGGTTGCCGTAGTCAACTTTCCGAAGAAACAAATTGCCAATTTTATGAGTGAATGTCTTATCTTGGGTGCCGTCAACGGCAAAGACGTTGTACTCTTACAACCGGAGGCAACTGTAGCCAACGGACTCAAAATATCATAATTGATTGACCGAAACCCTTCTAGATAACGTATCACTTAATTTTGACGCCCAGGCACAATGGGTATTGAATGTTTCGCTTTCACTGGTCATGTTCGGCATTGCCCTAGAAATATCCGTACAAGATTTTAAGACGCTTTTTCAAACTCCCAAAGCTATTTTTACGGGACTCCTGAGTCAATTTGTGCTATTGCCCTTCGTTACTTTTCTTTTAATTCTATGTATTGAACCTGTGGGAAGTCTAGCCTTGGGGATGATCATGGTCGCCGCCTGTCCTGGGGGTAATGTTTCTAATTTTATATCACATATAGCGGGAGGTAATACGGCCCTTTCGGTCAGTCTTACGGCCGCAGCTACTTTGTTGGCCGTGGTAATGACCCCTTTAAACCTACAATTTTGGGGCGGACTCTATGGGCCTACGCAAAATATTCTTAAGGAGGTAGCCCTGTCGCCATGGCAAATGGTGGGGTTGGTCTCGCTTTTATTGGGCCTGCCCTTGGTCTTGGGTATTTGGTTGAACCATATAAAACCGGCCTTGGCTAAAAAAATGGGGAAAGTTCTTAAAACGGTATCGCTGATATTTTTTATACTATTGGTATTTTTGGCCTTGTATAATAACCGAGCGGTATTTTACGACTATATAATGTACGTTTTTTGGATCGTGGTATTGCATAATGTGTTGGCATTTTTAACGGGTTTTTCGTTTGCCAAGCTTATGGGCCTATCGGAAAAAAATGTGCGTTCCATTACTATAGAAACGGGTATTCAGAATTCGGGATTGGGACTTCTTTTGATTTTTTCCTTTTTTGATGGTCTTGGCGGAATGGCGCTATTGGCCGCCTTTTGGGGAATTTGGCATTTGGTGTCCGGTCTTTTGCTGGCCGCTTTTTGGGGTTATAAACCAATTAAAACAGAAAAACTGACTTGAAAAATATTGGCTATCGATTACTAAAGGTCTGGATCAAGTCCGGATTGTATTTGTATTATGGGAAAATAAGGGTTTCTGGGCTCGAGAACGTGCCCAAGGATAAAGCGGTGTTATTTTTGCCCAATCACCAAGGTGCCTTGTTGGATGTGTTGTTGATTGCTATCGATTGTAATCGTAAGCCTTTCTTCCTGACACGATCGGATGTCTTTACCAAACCGACCTTGAAAAAATTCTTTTCGTATTTAAGAATGATCCCTATCTACCGTATACGGGATGGGAGGGAAGCCCTTAAAAATAATCAGGCCGTCTTCGACCAATGTGCGGAAATATTCAAAGACAATCATGCCATTGTAATGTTTCCCGAAGCCAACCACAATATCAAACGACGGGTAAGGCCCTTGAGCAAGGGCTTTACGCGAATTTTGTTCAATGCCGTCGAACGATTGCCCGAAACGGAACTCTATATTGTGCCCGTAGGGCTAAACTATAGGAGTAATTCTGGCTTTCCCGATAAGGTAGCCCTTTACTACGATAAGAATATCTTGGTCAATACCTTGTATGACCCCAAGGATGTGCAAGCTTCGGTGAATAGGGTGAAGGGAAAAGTTTCCGATAGGTTGAAACAACTGACTACACATATTGAGGACTTCAATAATTATGAAAATATAGCGGGGCAGTTGAACCGCATGGACGTCGATTTCTTAAATCCTTTTGAAACGAACAAGGTGATAGAGGGATTGGATCCATCTGTAAAGGTATCGGGGCAAGTAAGGAAAAAAGGCCCCTTAAGGGCCGTTGCCGATGCTATTTTTGAAGTGCTGAACTTTCCGGTTATCTTACTCTGGCGTAAATGGGCCAAGCCAAAGGTTTGGGAACCTGAGTTTATGGGAACGCTCCGATTTGGATTTTCCTTATTGGCCTATCCTGTGTATTATGCGCTTTTGTTTACGTGTATTGCCCTGTTTTGTGATAGTCTTGTAGCCTTGGCCGTAATTTTGGCCTTGTTCGTATATAATTGGGCCTATGTAAGAAGTAATTGAAGCGGGCCCTTAGGTATAGGCATAAAAAAAACGACCGTATGTGGTCGTTTTTTTTATTTAGGTTGTAAGTCTTTTAAATATCGTCGAAGCTTACATCCGTAAAACTTTCGGTGCTCGAAGGCTTCATTTCTCCGTTGGTGACAATTTCTTCTTCTTTTTTGAAATCTTTTTGGTGACGTTCGGAGATTACTTCTGAGCCCTTTTCCTCGATAATGAAATTCATCATTTCCTCTACATTGTCCTTAAAGGCCTGAAAATCTTCCTTGTATAGGTATATTTTGTGTTTCTTGTAGTGGAAAGAGCCATCGTCGTGAGTAAATTTTTTACTCTCTGTAATCGTTAAATAATAATCTCCTGCCTTGGTACTTCTTACATCAAAAAAATATGTGCGTCTACCTGCCCGTAATACTTTGGAATGAATTTCCTCCTGGTCCATTGAATCTTTTTCGTTCATCGCGTTTAGTGTCTAGTTAATAGTGTTAATCTTTCAAAAATGTAAAAAAAAAGCCAATACGACAACAATTTTTTAGTTTTCTTTCTCTGAAAGTTGAGTGAAGTACAGATCTTTATAATATCCGTCAACACTGTTTAAATCACTATGGTTGCCCTCTTGAAGAAGTTCTCCATTGGAAAGAACCAAGACCTTATCGGCGTTTTTCGCCGAAGAAACACGATGGCTGACAATAAGGGTGGTACGATTTTTTGAGGCTTTTTTCAGATTGTTCAGAATTTCTTCTTCAGTTTCTGTGTCAACTGCTGAAAGACAATCGTCAAAAAGATATATTTCGGGTTTTTTTAAGAGGGCACGCGCAATAGAGACCCTTTGTTTCTGTCCACCGCTCAGGGTAATGCCCCTTTCGCCCAATACAGTGTCGTAGCCCTTGGTGAAACCTATGATGTTTTCATGTACTACCGCTGCTTTGGCCGCATTGATAACCTCTTCGTCGGTAGCATCTTCCTTACCGAATTTAATGTTGTTCTTTATGGAGTCTGAAAATAAAAAGGCATCTTGGGGTACCGCACCGATGGCTTGGCGTAAACTGTTAATATTCAATTGCTCTATAGGGGTATCGTCTATTAAGATTTCACCTGAGGTCACATCGTAAAGTCGGGCCACAAGATCTAGAATAGTCGACTTCCCTGACCCGGTCTTTCCTAATATGGCTACCGTTTCCCCTTCGTTTATGGTAAAAGAAATATTCTTGAGGGCCGTAATTTCAGTATCTTCATAAGTAAAGCTTACATTTCTGAATTCGATTTTTCCTTTAACGGGCGTTTCTTCGAGTATGGTATTCTTGATATCAGGCGATTCTTTTAAAAATTCGTTGATCCTTTTCTGTGAGGCTTCCGCCCTTTGTACGATAGAGGTCAACCAACCGATAATGGCTACTGGCCAAGTAAGCATGTTTACGTAGAGAATGAACTCTGCAATAACCCCGGAAGAGGCTATTTCCCCATTTATATATTGTTTTCCTCCTATGTAAATAACGAAAATGTTACTAATGCCTATGAGTAAGACCATTAGGGGAAAGAACCAAGCGTTGACCTTTGCCAGATCCATACTCTTGTTTTTTCCTTCAAGGGCAAGGGAGCTGAGGTCGTTATTGATGTTAGGCTCCAAGGCATATGCCTTGATGACCGAAACCCCCGAAAACACTTCTTGGGTAAAGGTTGAAAGGGTAGAGAGGTATTGCTGAACAACCGTACTGCGTTCATGGATCACTTTGCTGATATAATAAATAAGTACCGACAATATCGGTAAGGGTATTAAGGTGTAGGCGGCGAGTTTCGGGGCCGTCATGAACATAATCGGTATGATACAGGCAAAGAGTGTTAGGGTGTTTATACCGTACATTAGTGCCGGTCCGGTATACATTCGCACTTGGTTTACATCTTCGCTGATGCGGTTCATTAAGTCGCCCGTCCGGTTCTTTTTGTAGAAATTTAGACTTAGAAATTGATAGTGGTCGAAAATTTCGTTCTTAAGGTCGTACTCGATATAGCGCGAAACGTTAATTATCGTCTGCCGCATTAAAAAGGTAAAGAAGCCCGATAAGAGGGCGGCACCCACAATGATCAGTATGTATTCAAGAAGGAAATCCTTGGCGGTTGGTTCCGAGATCTTATCGTTCATGAAATCCTCGATGACCGTAATGGATTCTTTGACGTATCGGGGCATGACCAGTTGAAGTACCCGGGCAATGATGGTAATGAACAACCCGACCAATAATTTCGACCAGTATTTTTTAAAGTATTTATTTAGGTGTGCAAGTTCCTTCATGAAAGGTTTCGGCTAAGAAATATGTAATTGGCCAAAGATAGTGGTTTGGGTATAAACGAAATGTTATAAATACCATAAGATATTGCCTCCATATCGATTTACGCCCGTCGGCCCCGATATTTTATATACGTTAAATTTACGGTAAGTTTTAAAATTGAACGGGCTTCAAGGGACTTAAATACAAGGCTTTGCGGAGGTCTGAAAATATTAAAGTGAAATGAAGCTGTCGTTTCATCGGTTTGTATAGTAGTCTTTTGGGCTTTATTCTTATTTTTGCGGCGTGAGAGTCAAACCAATACTATTCCAAAAAAGTTCTTTAAAATGCTAACACGAAGACATATACGGGTAAAAGTGATGCAATGTATTTATGCCATTACCCAATCTAAAGATGAGTCTTTAGAAAAACAAGAAAAATTTCTGCGGTTTAGCATAGATAATATGTACACGCTCTATCTACTCATGATGAGCCTTATCATCGAAATTCACCAAAGAGGGGCCGAGCAATTGAAGATTTCGTCAAAGAAATATTTGGCCACGGCTTCCGATACCTTTCCCGATCAAAAGAAATTTGTAAATAACCGATTGCTTTCCCAAATCGTCAACAACGAACCGCTAAAGGCAGAGCTGAAAAAACGCAAGCTCGAAAATTGGTATTTGAACGAAGAGTACGTAAAGATCATTTATAACAATATTGTAGCGAGTTCAACCTATGAAGACTATATGTCGGCAGAAGGCAGTAATTGGGCCGAAGATAAGGAGTTCGTCGTTACCTTGTTCAAAGATGTCATTGCCCCGGATGAAAAGATTTACGACTATTTTGAGGATAACAACCTTACTTGGGTAGATGATATTCCTATTGTAAACACTTTTATCCTTAAAATGCTAAGAAAGGTCAAGCCCGACCATCCCACCTCTTATTTCTTGCCTCGCTTGCTCAAGGATCAGGAAGATCTGGATTTTGCCAAAAAACTCTTGCGGAAAACCTTGCTCAAAGATGCCGAGCTGACCAAAGAGATTGAGGGTAAGACGCCCAATTGGGATAAGGACCGTATTGCCGATATGGATGCCATACTTTTAAAAATGGCCATATGTGAACTTCTAAACTTTCCGTCCATACCTGAAAAAGTAACGATTAACGAATTTTTGGAAATCGCCAAGGAGTATTCTACCCCTAAGAGCAGTATTTTTATCAATGGAATTTTAGACAACCTTGTAAAAGAATACAAAAAGGATGGAAAGCTTAACAAAATGGGTAGGGGGCTCATTTAAAATAAATGATTAATTTTGCTTTTAAACTAAAGTTAGAGATATGAAAAAAACATTTTTTGCCTTAAGTATATTTTCACTTTTGGCGTTTGTTTCTTGTAAAGAAAATGCGTCGAGTAAAGTAAAATCAGATAATGTTACCGAGGCTGCACAGCGCGATGAAGCCAGTAAGCAGGTTCCGGTAATGGAGTTTGAGAAAGCAGAGCATGACTTTGGTACCATTGAACAAGGTACGCCACAAGAAACCATTTTTACTTTTAAAAATACGGGTAATGCCCCGTTAATCATAACCAGTGCCACCAGTTCTTGTGGTTGTACGGTTCCAAACCCACCAAAAGATCCTATCGCACCAGGTGAACAAGGGGAATTGGTAGTGAAGTTCAACGGATCGGGCCAGAACCAGGTTACCAAAACGATCACCGTAAATGCCAATACCGAAAAAGGAACCGAGCAATTACGTATCAAGGCTTTTGTTAACCCTAAAGGGGCGGCTCCGGTAGGACCAACCAAATAATAATAGATTTAGATACTAAATAAATATGGGTGATATAGGACAGTTTCTTCCGATGATATTGATTTTTGTGGTAGCGTATTTCTTTATGATACGCCCACAAATGAAGCGTCAGAAAGATGAAAAGAAATTCGCGGCTGAATTAAAAAGAGGCGATAGGGTAATTACTAAAAGTGGTTTGCACGGTAAGATCATGGATTTGAACGATAGCGATTCTTCGTGTATTCTTGAAACCATGGCCGGTAAATTAAAATTCGATCGTTCTGCGATTTCAATGGAACTGAGCAAAAAACTGAACGCTCCCGAAAAGAAGTAAGCATACATTGTAGTACATATAAAACACCGCTAAGCAATTAGCGGTGTTTTTTTTGGTCGTTATGCTAGGGTAAATTAGTATATTGATCTCTTGAACAAAACAACCAAAATAGATGTACCGGAATAGACGAAATTTTATAAAGAAAAGTTCCTTGGCCTTGGCGGGTTCGGGAGCGGCATTTTTATTTCCCATGGAGCTGTTGGCCACGCTCCGCAAAAAGGTGGGGCCGAACGACCAGATCAATGTAGGGCTTATTGGCTGCAAGGGTATGGGGTTTAGCGATTTGACGTCTATGCTAAAAATAAGCGAGATCAATGTAATGGCACTCTGCGACGTAGACGAAGCTGTTCTTAAGGCTAGGACGGAAGACCTCGAAAAGGCAGGGATTAAAAAACCGTTGTGGTATCGCGATTATCGTAAGCTGCTCGAGAATAAAGACATCGACGTGGTCATTATAGGCACGCCGGACCATTGGCATTGCCTGCAGTTGACCGATGCCTTGATGGCGGGAAAAGATGTCTATTGCGAAAAGCCCATAGCCAACTCCATTCAAGAGTCGAATATAATGCTAAACTACGTTAGTGCTAGTGACCGAATGGTGCAGATCGGACAATGGCAACGTAGTCAACCCCATTTTGTAGATGCCATTAATTTTGTGCATTCGGGCAAATTGGGCAATATACGTTTGGCAAAAGCTTGGGCCTACCAAGCTTGGATGAAACCTGTGCCCATTGTAGCCGATTCTGCCGCGCCGGAAGGTGTAAACTATAAAATGTGGTTGGGTCCGGCGCCGGAGCGCGCCTTCAACGCAAACCGTTTCCATTTTAATTTTCGATGGTTTTGGGATTATGCAGGTGGCCTAATGACTGATTGGGGTGTGCACCTGTTGGATTATGCTTTATATGGAATGAAGGCGGGAACCCCTAAGTCGGTAATGGCCTTGGGAGGGAAATTTGCCTATCCGAACGATGCTTCCGAAACCCCGGATACCTTACAGACCGTTTTTGAATACGACGGATTTTCAATTCTTTGGGAACATGCTACGGGTATTGATGGGGGGAATTACGGACGTAACCACGGTATAGCCTTTATAGGTAATAACGGTACTTTGGTGGTCGATCGGAACGGTTGGGAAGTGATACCTGAGGAAGAATTTGCAGGATGGGGCAAGAAAGGCACCCCTAAAATG
Organism: Zobellia uliginosa; assembly: GCF_900156625.1. GTDB lineage: Bacteria > Bacteroidota > Bacteroidia > Flavobacteriales > Flavobacteriaceae > Zobellia > Zobellia uliginosa. The sequence goes on from NZ_FTOB01000004.1 coordinate 691,106, forward strand.
GAAGCTGTCTCCTATGACAAGGGGAATGCTAGTGGATTGGATTTGCATACGGCAAATTTTATCGATGCGGTAAAGAGTCGTGATAGTTCTAAATTGAATGCCCCAATTAAGGTTGGGTATGATGCCGCTTTGGTATCGCATATGGGCAACGTAGCTTTTAAGACGGGCAACCGAATCTATTGGGACGAGGCTTCCGGAAAGTTTAAGGAAGAGGAAGCCAATAAGTTGATTACGGCCAACTATCAGAATGGCTGGAAACTACCTATGCTCTAAACCATAGGGCTGCCACATATAAAATAGGGAAGGGCTAGGATGTTTTACCGGTATAGGTCGTTCAAGCCTTTTCCTTTGCCAATCATCGGCAAAATCTTGTCAAGCCGACTTAGTTTTGTTTTTTCACGCTTGGCCTCTGTAATGTATGTTGCGTATTCACGCTGCTTGTAAGGAGGTAGTTTTTCAAAAGCGTTTTTAGCGGTGGGGTTGGTGTCCAAGGCGTTTTTTAGTTCGGCCGGAAGGCTGGTCGTAGGTTTTTTTGTATTCGAAGGGCGAATCGGTTCAATGCCCTTTTTTTGATTTTCTATGGCTTCGTTGAGGTATGTGGATACCTTTGTGGGGTTTATTTCCTTTTCCGAAAAAAACTTCCAATGGCGCATGGCTTTGGTCTTTCCCTTTTGTGCATTTTCAAGAAGGTTTTCGGGGTCGTTTAAAAATACTCCGTTAAAGAACCAGATGCCGAAGTGGTGTTTGAACTTGCAAATGGCCAACACATTTTTTTTGTCCAAGGTATAGGTCGGAAAATTCCATTTATAGGTTTCCTCTAAATCGGTTTTCAAAACGAGTTGGCGCAAGAAGGCGACACCATTTTTAAAATGGTGTGCTTCGGCGTAGTAGGCTTCTACTTTTTCGGCTATATCCATTAGGGAAGTACAATAAGTTGACTTCCCTAAGATAAGCATTTGTAGTTATACGGTCTTTTTGGCTACCAGTTCGCAGATTTTGATGATGACCTCGGTGGCCTTTATCATGCTCTCTACGGGAATATATTCGTATTTTCCGTGAAAGTTGTGCCCGCCGGCAAAAATATTGGGGCATGGGAGTCCCATATAGCTGAGTTGTGAGCCATCGGTGCCGCCACGTATGGGTTTGATAATGGGGGTTACGCGCATGGCTTCCATGGCCTCCTTGGCAATTTCTACGATGTGGTATACTGGTTCTACTTTTTCCCTCATATTAAAATACTGATCTTTTAATTCGAGGGTAATACAATTGCCGTGAATTGAATTTAATTTATCGGTAATATTACGAAGGAGCTGTTTTCTTTTTTCAAAATGGTCTTTGTCGTGGTCACGTACGATAAGCTCAAATTCAGCATGTTCTATAGAGCCTTGAATGTGGTGTACGTGAAAGAAGCCTTCGCGTCCCTCGGTATTTTGAGGGGTTTCTTCCGGTGGTAAAATCTCGAGGAATTCGCTGGCGATGCTTATGGCGTTTACCATTTTGTTTTTGGCGTATCCCGGATGTACGCTCTTTCCTTTTATTACCACCTTGGCACTGGCCGCATTGAAATTTTCGAATTCTAGTTCGCCAATTTGGCTTCCGTCCATGGTATAGGCCCAATCGGCATCGAATTTTTCAACATCAAAATGATGTGCCCCACGACCAATTTCTTCATCGGGGGTAAAACCGACCCTGATTTTTCCGTGCTTTATTTCCGGATGGTTGATAAGGTATTCCATGGCCGTGATAATTTCGGTGATGCCGGCCTTGTCATCGGCGCCCAAAAGGGTGGTTCCGTCAGTAGTGATGAGGGTCTGGCCCTTATACTGCAACAAATCCTCAAAATAATCGGGAGAGAGTATAATATTTTCGTGGGGGTTCAGTACAATGTCCTTGCCGTCGTAATTCTCTATAATTTGTGGATTGACATTGGTAGCCGTAAAATCGGGAGAGGTGTCAAAATGTGATATAAAGCCTATGGTAGGTACTTCGATGTTGAGATTACTGGGCAGGGTGGCCGTAATGTAGGCGTTGTTGTCGATGGAAACTTCCTCCATGCCAATTTCCAGTAATTCTTCGACGAGTAAGTCTGCTAAATGCCATTGTTTTTCGGTGCTGGGCGTGGTCTTTGATTTGGGGTCGCTTTGAGTATCGATTTTTACATACTTCAAAAAGCGATCGATGATATGCTGCATCTAAAATGTTTTTAAATCAAAAGTACAAAATTGGGCTTACTAGATACAAACGAAGCCTGTTTTAAGACTATGTTTTTAGTGTATTTCTTTCGTGTGCGTTGAAAAATACCTAACTTATGATGGAATTAACTTAAATAATCAATTATGAAAAGAATGTATTTTTTATGCTATGTGCTGTTTTTTTTGGGCATAGCCATTGGAAGTGCTCAAATCACAGGTACGGTTTCAGATGAAGATGGCCCACTACCCGGTGCATCCGTAGTGGTCAAAGGAACGACGACAGGTTCCACTACCGATTTTGACGGATTATTTACGATCAATGCGGAGGTTGGCGATAAGCTGGTTATTTCTTACATCGGTTATGAAACCAAAGAGGTCACGGCCCAGTCGGGTACAATGAAGATCAAATTATCTTCGGGAGTAGCCTTGTCAGAGGTTATTATAGTGGGCTCGCGTAACCCGAACAGAACGGCTACCGAGAGTATGGTTCCGGTAGATGTAATTAGTATGAAAGAACTGAACAGTGTTGCCCCACAGGTAAACTTAAATCAGATCTTGAATTACGTAGCACCTTCCTTTACTTCAAACACCCAAACTATTTCAGATGGTACGGATCACATTGATCCGGCTTCTTTAAGGGGCTTAGGTCCTGACCAGGTTTTGGTACTGATTAATGGTAAAAGAAGACATACCTCTTCTTTGATCAATGTAAACGGAACTTTCGGACGCGGTAGCGTTGGTACCGATTTAAATGCTATACCGGCAGCTGCCATTCAGCGTATTGAAGTTTTAAGAGATGGGGCGGCCGCCCAATATGGTTCTGATGCCATAGCGGGGGTCATCAATATCGTTTTGAACAAGAGTGTGAACGAATTGAACATGTCGGTTACCTCTGGTGCTAATTTTTCCAAGAACGCCAATGATCAAACAGGCGGGGTAGATGGGGCCACAACTAACATAGCTGCTAGTTATGGGGTTTCTTTAGGGGAAAAAGGAGGTTTGTTAAACCTTTCTGGTGATTTTGATGTTCGTCAAGATTATAGTAGGATGAAGGAGTGGGAAGGTGGAATTTTTAATGCGTATAACTCAATAGAAAGGCTAGCGTTAGGTGAAAACTTAGATATTGCCAATCTGCAAGATGCCGATGTAGTTAGACTGTCTCAAAATTTACCCTATTTTGACCAAAATGATAGGGATATTATAAATGGATTCTCTTCATCTGAATTGCATACCCCAACAAAGAAGGATGATGATGGCAATATTATATTTTATAATCCGCTTTCTAATGATGTTACTGATTCGGAACTTACTGAAAGAAACCAGAAACGAAGCGATTACAATATGAGGGTCGGTCAGTCGGCTTTACGTGGGGGAAGAATTTTTGCCAACTTTTCCTTGCCTTTGGATGATAACGGTACCGAAGTCTATTCCTTCGCCGGTATCAGTTCAAGAACGGGTAATTCAGCAGGTTTCTATCGTTTGCCCAATCAAAGCAGAACCTATACACCTGCCTATATGAACGGATTTTTACCTGAAATCAATTCAACTATTAAAGACAGGTCGCTATCGGTCGGTATTAAAGGAAAGATCAATGAATGGGATGTGGACTTGAGCAATACCTACGGAAAGAACTCTTTTTTATATACCATAGGAAATACCTTTAATGCTTCTATGCAAAATGCATCACCTACCCTTTTTGATGCAGGGGGATTTTCTTTTGCGCAGAATACGGCCAATTTAGATGTAAGCCGCTTTTTTGAAGATGCGTTGTCTGGATTGAATGTGGCTTTTGGAGCGGAATACCGTGTTGAAAATTACGATATAGTGGCTGGGGAACCAGCTTCTTATGGGCAATATGATGGTACGGGGAATATAAATAATCCTTATGATGATATTGTTAGGGATGCTGCTGGTGTTCCCGTGTTGGATGCAGAGAAAAAAACAATACCAAATCCAAATTCGGATGTACGTGTACCAACGGATTTCTTCGGGGAATCTAGACCTGGTGGGTCACAGGTTTTTCCCGGTTTTGGACCGTCAAATGAATTGTCTAGAGGAAGAAGTAGTGTTGCCGGTTATATTGATTTAGAAGCGGATTTTTCAGAAAAATTCGTTGCTAGTTTTGCTACACGTTTTGAGAATTATAGCGATTTTGGTTCTACCATCAATTTTAAATTGGCAACACGTTATAAGGTCAATGATAATATAAACCTTAGGGCCGCAGGGAATACGGGTTTCAGGGCTCCTTCCTTACATCAGATAAACTTCAACTCTACACCTACTATTTTTGATCAGAATGGCGACCCGCAAGAAGTGGGTACCTTTGCCAATGATAGTAGGGCCGCTAAGCTTTTGGGTATTCCTGAATTGAAGGAAGAAACTTCAAGTAGTATAAGTGTTGGTTTTACGGCCAAGATTCCGGATGCAAACTTAACCTTGACCGTAGATGGATATTATGTGGAAATCAATGATAGGGTAGTGTATACAGGTCAATTTGAAGGCCCGGGTACAGGAACTGAATTGGATAATTTGCTAAGTCAGGCAAATGCAACAGCTGCTTCCTTCTTTGCAAATGCGATCAATACGGAATCTCGTGGATTGGATATAGTGCTTACGCATACGGCCAACTTAAGTGATAACTGGAGGTTGAAATCCGATTTGGCGGGTACCTTGTCTAAAACGAATCAAATAGGTGATATTAATTCATCAAAAGTGTTAGAAGATGCGGGTCTTGTAAATACTTATTTCCCGGAAGATAGCAGAGTGTACCTGGAAGAGGCTGTCCCTCGTACGAAAATCAACCTTTCCAACAGCCTTACTTCCGATAAATGGATCATGTTCTTAAGAAATGTGTACTTTGGGGAAGTTACCGAAGCGACTACGGTCATAGCCAACCAACAGGTTTTTGGAACCAAGGTGGTGACCGACCTTTCCATTGGTTATAAGGCTACCGATGCCTTGACCTTGACCATTGGGGCCAATAACTTATTGGATATCTACCCCGACAGGGCCGAAGATCAATACAATAACCGTAGTGATGGCCGATTCGATTGGTCGCGTAGGGCACAACAGTTCGGTATTGGAGGACGGTTCTTGTTTGCCCGTGTAAGTTTCGCTTTAAAGTAGGATATCGAAAAGAAAGAATAAATAGGGAAGACCTTTCGAAAGAACGGTCTTTCTTTTTGTTTAAGGGTGTCATACATGGAAGAAGTATAATTTTTCACTTAAAATGGTGTTTATATAAATGGATTCAAATTTTAAAAAGAGGTATATGTTGCGAAAATTATACGGTTCAATAGTGTTTTTGATGCTTTTTACATCGGCAAGTGCCCAAAATTGTACATTGGATATAGGCGGAAAGAACAATGAGGCCATCAAGACTATTTTTCAATTGAACGAAGAGCAAATAAGCACTATGGAAGCCCTACAAGGCGAACTTGAGGTGCAGACCAAGGATATTGAAGGGCAAATAGAAAAGTTGTTGGCCGAACATCCGCAAAGCAGCGAAGAAGACCTTATTAAATTGGCGGAAAAATACAAGGTATTGCAGCAACAGTTGGTGCAGGCGGCCTACGACAGTGATAAAAAACTCTTGTCGCTCTTCAATTCAAAGCAGTATGAGCGCTATCTTCGACTCTGTAATGAAGCTATAAGGATACCTATCAAGGTAATTCCTAAAAATTATGAAATCCCTGAAGGGGAAGAGTAAGCTTTTAAGGGGAAGGACACTTCTTTTTTAGGGGCCGTTCCATGTCCCGACATATAAAAATAGTAGTAAGTTATGCCTGTACTAGGGGGTAAGTTTGTATTTTTGCGCAAATCCTATATACCCTCATGTATAAGTCTATTCTTCAGCCCATACTTTTTTTGCTAGATGCCGAAAAAGCCCATCACCTTACCTTTTCTTTAGTCCGTTTTCTTTGTAAAATTGGTTTTTCTGGCCTGTTCGAGGCCATCTATAAAATAGAGGACCCACGTCTGGAAAAGGAAGTCTTTGGGATTCGGTTCAAAAATCCAGTAGGTCTGGCGGCGGGTTTCGATAAAGATGCCAAGCTCTACAATGAGTTGTCCAATTTTGGGTTCGGTTTTGTTGAGATAGGAACCTTAACGCCCAAACCCCAAGACGGAAATCCTAAAAAGAGATTGTTCAGGTTAAAGCCAGATCAGGCGATTGTCAACCGTATGGGGTTTAACAATAAGGGGGTTGTCGATGCCGTAGAGCGATTGAAAAAGGAGCACAAAGTGCTCATTGGGGGCAATATTGGAAAAAACAAGGTTACACCTAATGAAAATGCGGTTTCAGATTACCTTATTTGTTTTGATGCCCTTTTTGATCACGTCGATTACTTTGTGGTCAACGTAAGTTCACCTAATACGCCTGGCCTGCGCGAGCTTCAAGATAAAGCTCCGTTGACCGCCCTTTTGCTGGAACTGAAAGCCGAAAACACAAAACTGGCACAGCAGAAGCAAACAAAGGAAAAGCCGATTCTATTGAAGATCGCCCCAGACCTTACGGACGAACAGCTTCTGGATATTATCGCTATTGTGGGCGATACTAAAATAGATGGTGTTATTGCAACCAATACGACCATTGGGCGAGAACACCTAAAATCAGATGCTTCTCTCGTTAATGAAACGGGTGGGTTGAGTGGAAAACCATTGACCAAAAGAAGCACGGAAGTGATTCGGTTCTTGGCGGAAAAAAGCAAGAAAGCCTTCCCTATAATAGGTGTGGGAGGTATACATTCCGAAGGGGATGCACTCGAAAAATTAGAAGCAGGGGCAGACCTTGTTCAGTTGTACACCGGTTTTATCTACGAAGGACCGGCCTTGATAAAACGGATCAATAAAGCCATTCTTAAAAAGCAAGGGTACTAGAATCTAGCTGGCCTTTAAGGTGATACTGATCTTATTTGGCCCAATAATCTACAACGAGCACATCGTCTAAATGCGGTCCTAAAATGTCGCCAAAGGCTTTATGGTCGGGATGGGGCAAATAAATGGCGCGGTCTTCCTCGCTGTTGAAGGTAAGGAAGAAACAATGGGTAAATCCTTGGTTTAATCCCTCAGGACTGTTGTTCAGTCCCCACTCATATCCGACGATTTGTGGAATTTTAGAGGGTAGGGCGGTAAATGCCTCCTCAACTTTTTTGATGTCTTCTTTTGTGGTTTCGGGTTTGAACTTGAATAATACTACGTGCCGTAGCAGACTGTCTTTTTGCATGCTGATAGATTGATCGGTTTGGTGGGCGGTCCTATTTTTGAAGGCCAAAGAAAGTAAGGCGAACAAAACGAGGCACAAGGTGAGTGTAAGATAACTTTGTTTCATGATATAGTCGTTTCTCTGTAATTCAATATATACTTGATGTTAAAAAAGGCAATAATGCTACATACGTATAACTTAAGGAAAGACAGGAGGGAAGCCTCTCAAAAAAACTAAACGGTCGGTAAGATATAAAAAAGAGTCGTTACTTTAGCGCCGTGTCACCGGAATCGCCCTAAAAATCGTGTATGTATTGGTTGGGAAACCGACAATGACGCTCAATATTTTAAAAATGAATTACGAAACACTCTATACTTTTATGCTGGCCACCATGGCCTTGTCCATTTCGCCGGGCCCTGATAATATCTATGTATTGATGCAAAGTCTGGTCAATGGTAAAAAACACGGATTGGCTACTACGGCGGGACTCATGTCGGGTTGTCTGGTGCATACGAGTTTATTGGCCTTTGGGGTGTCAATGGTGATCAAGGAAAGTGACACCCTCTTTTTTGGAATTAAATTGTTGGGGGGCATTTACCTCTTTTATCTGGCGTACAAGGTGTTTAAAAGTAGTGGCTCGTTAAGTTTGACCGAAGGTTCGGTACCTAAAAAAGGGCTCTGGGAGCTATTTCGGCAGGGGTTTATCATGAATGTATTAAACCCCAAGGTTGCTATTTTCTTTTTGGCCTTCTTTCCTGGTTTTCTCTTTAGCGATGACATGAGTACTGTAGTTCAGTTCTACGTGCTAGGGCTGGTCTTTATGTTCGTTTCCTTTATAATTTTCAGCCTAATAGCGGTGCTTTCGGGGAGTATTTCGTCGTATTTTACATCGAACCCCAAAATGGGAATTTATCTAAAATGGCTTCAAATCATTGTCTTTGTTGGCATTGCGGTCTATATTCTGGTATCGGATAAATAATGCTAATTTTGATTAGTTTTATGAGTGGTTTCTGCTGCCTCATAAGAAATGTAAGCACATGATGGAAAAGGTGAAGGTAATCGAATGTCCTAGGGATGCCATGCAAGGCATCAAACCTTTTATTCCTACCGGTGAAAAGGTAAAGTACATTCAGGCTTTGCTGGGGTGTGGTTTCGATACTATAGATTTTGGGAGTTTTGTATCCCCTAAGGCCATTCCTCAAATGGTAGATACCGCAGAGGTATTGTCGCAATTGGACTTGTCGAAGACCCAGAGTAAATTGTTGAGTATTGTGGCTAATGTTAGAGGGGCCCAAGAAGCATCGCAGCATCCCGAAATTCAGTATTTGGGATATCCTTTTTCCATATCGGAGAATTTTCAGATGCGTAATACGCATAAAACCATAGATCAGTCGGTGGGAATACTTCAAGAAATATTAAATATAGCCGACGCCTCGGGAAAAGAAGTGGTGACGTATATATCAATGGGTTTTGGTAATCCATATGGAGATCCGTGGGATGTGGACATCGTAGGGGATTGGACCGAAAAATTAAGTGCCATGGGGGCTAAGATACTCTCGCTTTCCGATACCGTAGGTTCGTCTACCCCAGAGGTTATCAACTACCTGTTCTCAAATTTGATTCCCAAGTATCCCGATATTGAATTTGGTGCCCATTTGCACACTACACCGACCCGGTGGCATGAAAAGGTAGATGCCGCCTATAGATCGGGTTGCCGTAGGTTCGACGGGGCGGTTCAAGGGTTCGGAGGTTGCCCGATGGCCAAAGATGAACTTACCGGAAACATGCCTACCGAGAAGATGCTTTCGTATTTTACGGCGGAAAAGGTAGATAGCGGAGTCAATTGGATGGTTTTTGAAGCTGCATACAATAAGGCTACCGAGTTGTTTTCGCAGTACCACTAGTTTTTGTTTCCTCCACACATTCGGTTCAGATAACTATCCAAATTAAGTTGAAATAGGGTGCCTTCCACCAAGTCGTGCACGGCGTTCAATTCTTGTAGGTTCATGGCTAAGGTAATCTGTGGTGCCGGAGTGTCTAAAAGTAGCGACCTACAGGTTTCATGTTGTTGGCAATCCTAGCATAGGGCATTGCTGTTCATCGTACACTCAATGTTCTTTTATAACTGTACGAGTTCTTTTTCGGTTAATAGCAGACCTGTATCCCTAAAGACGATCTGTATCTTCCTGATGTCTTTTATCGTGTTTCTTTTCCATTGAAATGCAACGCCAAAGGGGTTGTGGTATATGGGGGTAATGTCGTCCATAGTGTGATTTTTTTTTGGTATTTGGGGTTGAACAATTTTATATTATGGGTTATGCTAATCAGAGCTATCCGCTCCTTTAAATAGGGATTTATGCCCTGTACATTCTGAATCAAAAATAGTATTTTTATTTAGATTAATTATAAATAGTATGGAAATACCCCAAATTTTTATCCCCGATTTTATTCCCCTAGGAGCGGCAATGGCAATGAGGGTCTTATTATTTAGAATAAATAAAAATTATTTTGCACAGGCAAGCTTCATGTATTAGCTTTGCCACACAATTTAAATCAAGTCTAAATAAACACTTACTCCTATAATGAAAAAAGCCCTGTTTACATTGGCCCTTAGTTCGGCAATAGTCCTTACATCATGTAGTTCAGATGATGATGCGTCAGGAATGGACGAAACCATTACGATCGATAATCCCATTAGTTATTCTTTTGAACGCGATGGCGAGTCTACCGTAAGTTTCAGTGGTCAGACCACCCGTATCAAAATGGCGCAAGAGCTTTTGGGTAATTTTTTGGATGAAACTAATACGGCCGAAAGTTTGAAGTCCATGTTCGCCCATGATGAAGGTGTGGTCGATTTTGAGGATGCCGAGTTAAACGCTTCGGATAAAAGTTTACGGAGTAAGACGGCGGCCTCCGTAGATTATTTTTATGCAAATACGACGGACCAAGCCCTTATCCGTGCCGATTTCGAGTCATGGATAGAAGCTCAGGTAAATGAAGTTTTTGAAAACTGGAATGTTAGCGCGGCTGCGGGAATTGCAGGTCAATTGGCCGACGGTGAAAAAATACGCTATGTAAGCGCAAAAGGTCTTGAGTACAATCAATTGTTCGCCAAAGGCCTGATAGGGGCTTTAATGACCGATCAAGCGCTCAATAACTACTTGAGTACAGCGGTATTGGATGAATCGTCCAATCGTGCCGATAACGATGCCGAAACGGTATTGGAGGGCAAGTCTTATACCAATATGGAACATAAATGGGATGAGGCCTATGGTTATGTGTATGGCTTGAATGCCGATGCTTCTGATCCCAATGCCGATTTGGGAGCCGATAGTTTTTTGAACGAATACATAGGGAAACTTGAAGAAGATGCCGATTTCGCCGGAATAGCAGATGATATATTTCAAGCCTTTAAATTGGGGCGTGCTGCCATTGTAGCGGGAGATTATGAAGTACGTGATGCCCAAGCTGAAATTATTCGAGAGAAAATATCATTAGTGCCTGCTGTTAGGGGAGTATTTTATATGCAGCGTGCAAAAGCGACCTTAGCGGATGAGGTACCTAATTACGCAAGTGCTTTTCACGCATTGTCTGAAGCTTATGGGTTTATCTATAGTTTGCGTTTTACGCGAAAGCCGGGTACGGACACCCCGTATTTTTCAAAAACCGAATCTGATGAGCTTCTAGAAGAATTAATGGATGATGGAGCCAATGGCTTGTGGGATTTAAAAGCGGAAACCATAGATGAAATTTCGGAAGATATCGCCGAACGTTTCGGATTTACCGTAGCCCAGGCTGCTGACTAATGGGGTTGCCCAAGATTAAAATTTAAGTGTTTTTTAAAAAAAAAGCAGTGTCTGTTAGTTAATTACAGGCTGCTTTTTTTACTTTTGCTTAATTAGAATAAATAAAAATAAGCTATGAGGAGGTTTTTTGCCCTATTTACCGTGGCCACAATGATATGGGCCTGCAGCTCGGATAGTAGTGGAGGAGGTTCATCGGATGACGTGGATCCGGAACCTGAATCGGTTAGTTTTGAACGGGGACCCATGTTGGCTAACTGGGCCGACAATATTATCAAACCTTCCTATGAAGCTTTTTCTAGTGAAATGTCGGATTTGCAAACAGCATTTGATACATTCAAAGCCGATGCTACCGAAACCAACCTTGTAGCCTTTAGGGATTCATGGTTATCCGCCTATAAAATGTGGCAAAGGGTTTCTATGTTCGAGATAGGTCCGGCCGAAACGGTTGGCTTACGCTTAAACATGAACATTTATCCTACTGATGGGCCTAAAATAGACGGTTTTGTAACCTCGGGAACTTATGATCTTGGCCTTGCTTCCAACAGAAATGCCAAAGGCTTCCCTGCTTTAGATTACTTAATTAACGGCTTGGGCGATACCGATACGGATATCGTGGCAAAATATAATGGAGCTGAAAAAGAAAACCTGATTGCTTATACCGAAGCCATTATTGCCGATATGTCAAGTCTTACATCCGGGGTACTTGCAGAATGGAATTCAGGATATAGGGATACTTTTGTGGCCAATGACGGTGCGTCTGCGACCGCATCGGTAGACCGGTTTATCAACGATTATATTTTTTACTTTGAGAAATATTTGAGAGCTGGTAAAATGGGAATTCCCTTAGGTGCTTTTTCGGAAAGTGTACTTCCCCAAAATGTTGAGGCCTATTACAAAGCCGATGTTTCTAACGAACTTTTTATAGAGGGATTTGAAGCTGTGCACGATTTTTTCAATGGCGTACATTATGGAAAAACGACATCTGGCGAAAGCCTGGCGTCTTACTTGGATGCACTGAACGAGGTGAAAGATGGTGAAGATTTAACAAAGCTAATCAACGAACAGTTCGACTTGGCTAAGACTAAGGTGGAAGCCTTGGCTCCTTTTCGTCAAGAACTTGAAGATAATGTGCCGCCCAAAAATATGCTTTTGGCGTATGACGAGGTACAACGCATCGTTCCTTTGTTCAAAGTGGATATGGTTTCGGCCATGAGCGTTAGTATAGATTTTGTTGATGCCGATGGCGACTAGAAAATGAAAGGTTTTTTCGGTAAACATATATCAGCCCCTATAGAGGCCGCCCCTTTGGCGGTCTTTCGTATTTTATTTGGCGTGATGATGTTGCTGGGTATTGTAAGATTTTGGAGCTACGGATGGATTGAAAAATTATACATACAGCCTAAATTCTTCTTCTCATATTATGGCTTTGAATGGGTGAAACCTTTGGGTGTCTATACCTACCTCATATTTATTATCTGTGGACTTTCGGCCATCTTTGTAGCACTGGGGTATAAGTATAGAATGGCGATTATTGTGTTTTTTCTCAGCTTTACCTATATAGAGTTGATGGATAAGACCACCTATCTCAACCACTACTACTTTATTAGTCTGCTTAGCTTTCTAATGATTTTTTTGCCTGCCAATGCTTACTTTTCTTTGGATGCGAAACTAAACCCTAAAAAAGCCTTTCAGAAGATTCCGGCTTGGACGGTCAATGGTATCAAGCTCATGTTGGGCATCGTTTATTTTTATGCCGGATTGGCCAAGCTGAACTCCGATTGGCTTTTTGAGGCCATGCCCTTGAAAATTTGGTTGCCCTCTAAATTCGATACCCCGCTTTTAGGACAGTTTTTGCACGAAGAATGGGTGCAATATGCTTTTAGCTGGTTCGGCGCCGGTTATGATTTGGCCATTCCATTCTTGTTGTTGTACAAAAAGACACGCCCTTTTGCCTTTTTAATGGTGGTAGTCTTTCATGTAACGACACGGGTGCTGTTCCCTATTGGGATGTTTCCATATGTCATGATAGTCTCTACGTTAATATTCTTCGATTCATCTTTCCATCATAAGCTCTTGAGCTATGTTAGTGGTCTTTTCCGAATACCCAAAAATCGCTTTGACAACGGTCAGGTCTTGGTTTTGACCTCGAATGTAAAAACGAATTCCAAACTGGTTGTAATAGCTGTCTTTTTTGCGGTGCAATTGTTGATGCCTTGGCGCTATCTAGCGTATCCGGGAGAATTGTTTTGGACGGAAGAGGGATATCGTTTCTCTTGGCGGGTGATGCTTATGGAAAAATCGGGCTATGCCCAGTTCAAGGTGGTGAGCAAAGATTCAGGGAGGTGGTTTTATGTCGATAATTCCGATTTTTTGACGCCCTTCCAAGAAAAACAAATGTCTTTTCAACCTGATTTTATATTAGAATACGCACATTATCTGAAAAGGCATTTTGAAAAAGATGGACACAAAAATGTGCAAATATTCGTCGATTGCCGGGTAGCCTTGAACGGGAGGTTAAGTACTACCTACATCGACCCAAAAGTAGACCTTGCCCAAGAGCGGGAGTCGTTTGAACATAAAAGTTGGATAATACCTTTTACTGATGAAATTAAGGGAATTTAGTATCGTATTTATAGTATTCTTAACCTCGTTTTCCGGCTTTTCGCAGATTACGATTTCTGGTAAGGTAACGGATAAAAAAGGGAAGCCAGTTCAAGATGCAGAGGTGTATTTAAAAGAGGTGCAACTTCTAAAAACTACCGATGCCGATGGTAATTTTGAATTTCCCGATATTTCCGGAGGTAAGTATACCGTAGTAGTCTTCGCTTTTGAATATGATATATATGAAAAGGAATTGACCTTTGATTCCGCCTTTAATCTTAATGTTCAACTTCAACGTATAAAATCACAGGAACTTTCAGAGGTGGTTCTGACCCAAAGAAGGGAAAAGATATTCGCTTTAAAGCAATTAAAAAAGGTGGAAGGCACCGCTATTTATGCCGGTAAAAAAACAGAGGTCGTGCTTATGGAGGGCCTTACCGGAAACCTTGCGGCCAACAATGCCAGACAAATCTACAGCCAGGTTGTGGGTTTGAATATTTATGATAATGGCGATGCCGGTTTGCAGCTAAATATTGGAGGTAGGGGATTGGACCCTAATAGAACGGCTAATTTCAATACACGCCAGAACGGTTATGATATTAGTGCGGATGTGTTGGGTTACCCGGAAAGTTATTATACCCCACCTGCGGAAGCGCTTGAGGAAATTCAAGTAGTACGTGGTGCGGCTTCTTTGCAATACGGCCCTCAATTTGGGGGCTTGATCAATTTTAAGTTTAAAAAGCCAAATCCCAACAAAGAAATAGAGCTCATTTCCCGTCAGACCGTCGGTTCGTACAATCTGTTTACAAGCTTCAATAGTTTGGGGGGTACGGTGGGTAAATTCAGTTATTACACCTATCTGAGTTATAAAGATGGAAATGGCTTCCGGCCGAATTCAAATTTTAACAGCAAGAACTATTTTACGCATTTGGGCTACGAGATTTCCGATAAAACCAAAGTAAGCCTAGAGACCACGTTCTTGCACTATTTAGCGAAGCAACCAGGTGGTCTGACCGATGCCCAATTTTATGAAAATCCAAGGTTTAGCAATCGTGATAGAAACTGGTTCGAAGTAGATTGGCGCCTATATTCGTTTCGTTTAGATCACGCCTTTTCTCCAAAGACAGATTTTAGTCTCAACGTTTTCGGTTTGAATGCCTCTCGTAGGGCCTTGGGTTTTCGTACCAATAGGGTTTCCCAAGATGATATTATTACTGAACCAAGGGAATTGTTGATCGATGATTTTAGCAACTGGGGTGCAGAAGCAAGGGTGTTGACAAGATATAAAATGGCGGGTACCGAATCGGCTCTTTTATTAGGTTCCAAAATTTATAAAACCAATAATGACCAAAGGCAAGGATCGGGCACTGCGGCTGCCGATGCCGATTTTAATTTTGCCGATGCCAGTTTTCCAAACTATGAAAGACAGTCTCAGTTCAATTTTCCGAACTTCAATGTGGCTTTGTTCGGGGAGAACATCTTCAACCTTTCAGATAGATTGGCCGTAACACCGGGGTTTCGTTTGGAACACATTAAAACAGAAAGTATAGGTAGCTACCAAGAGATTGCTTTAGATTTGGCAGGTAACCCATTACTGAATAGAGCGGTAGAAGATAACAGGGTTTTTGATAGAACCTTTGTTCTGTTAGGACTGGGGGCTACATATAAGCTGTCGCCTAGTGTGGAGTTATACGGTAATTTTTCACAAAACTACCGTTCCGTAACTTTTAGTGATATACGGGTGGTGAATCCTTCTTTTCAAGTCGATCCAAATATTTCAGATGAAGATGGCTTTACCGCAGATTTTGGTGCCAGGGGAAGATTTAAAGATATGTTATCGTATGACGTAAGCTTATATGGGCTTTATTATGATAATAGGCTAGGGGAGATATTGAAAGAGGAAACGCAGGTTAACGCAGCTGGAGAAGAAGTTTCAACAGGAAGGTTGTTGCGGGCAAGAGGCAATATAGGAACCGCGTTTATTTATGGCCTCGAAAGTTTTGCAAACTGGAGCTTAAAGGAAACCTTCTTTCCACAATCGGAAAAAGTGAAATTGAATTACTTTGCCAATGTGGCGATCACTAAATCGGAATACCTTTCTTCTGAACGGAACAATGTAGAAGGCAAGGAAGTGGAATTCATACCTGAGGTAAATCTTAAGACGGGATTAAATTTTGGTTATGATAATCTTTTGGGAAGCCTTCAGTATACTTATTTTGCCGATCAGTTTACCGATGCTACCAATGCGTCACAAGACGTAAATGATAACCAAAGAGGAATAGAAGGGGTGATTCCTGCCTATGATATTTTGGATTTTTCGCTCTCGTACACCTATAAAAAATGGAAGTTGGAAGCGGGTATCAATAACCTTTTAGATAATTCATATTTTACCCGAAGGGCTACAGGTTACCCGGGGCCAGGTATTATTCCATCCGAACCGAGAACATTTTATACAACGCTTCAGCTCAAATTGTAGAGTGCTTGCAAAGGGGTTTAAGGGGGATTATGGGGCTTTTCAAGATGTGGGTACGAAAAAAGGTAAGATCATTTTTGTTTATGGGGATATCACCTCAAAGCCTGTGGGCAATTTCCGAGTAAATAGTTTTAGTCATATTCCCCTTGGTCAATAGACTGAATAACAAATTAATTTCACTACATTTGCACGCAATTAAATCTTTAATTGCTATGCAAGCCCACCTAAACAAAATCGTTGGAGAAGGTCTCACTTATGATGACGTACTCCTAGTCCCCGCCTTTTCAGAAGTCCTCCCTAGAGAGGTAAATATTCAAAGCAAGTTTACGCGTAACATTACGATCAATGTCCCGGTTGTTTCGGCGGCCATGGATACGGTTACCGAGTCGCGTATGGCCATTGCCATTGCCCAAGAAGGGGGTATTGGGGTGTTACATAAGAATATGACCATCGAGCAACAAGCGGTAAAGGTGCGCAAGGTAAAGCGTGCAGAAAGTGGAATGATTATCGATCCGGTTACATTGCCCTTGAATTCTTTTGTGCGTGATGCCAAGGCGAACATGAAAGAGTATAGTATCGGTGGTATTCCCATAGTTGACGATGAAGGCAAACTGATCGGGATCGTTACCAATAGGGACCTTCGTTTTGAGAAAAACAATGACCGTCCGATTTCCGAGGTAATGACCTCTAAAAATTTGGTTACGGTGAGCGAGGGTACTTCATTGGAGCAGGCCGAAGACATTCTTCAAGAAAATAAAATCGAAAAATTACCGGTAGTCGATAAGGACAATAAGTTAGTGGGACTTATCACGTTTAGGGATATCACAAAACTTACCCAGAAACCTATCGCCAATAAAGATACGTATGGAAGGTTGCGCGTAGCGGCGGCCATAGGGGTAACCCCCGATGCGGTCGATCGGGCGGAGGCATTGGTAAATGCCGGCGTTGATGCCGTGGTTATTGATACGGCCCATGGCCATACCAAAGGTGTGGTGGCTGTTTTAAAAGAAGTAAAAAAGAAATTTCCTGACCTTGATGTTATTGTAGGTAACATTGCTACGGGCGAGGCTGCCAAATATTTGGTTGAAGCTGGGGCAGATGCCGTAAAAGTGGGTATCGGACCTGGTTCCATTTGTACCACCCGTGTAGTTGCAGGGGTAGGTTTTCCTCAATTTTCGGCTGTACTCGAAGTTTCCGCCGCCATTAAAGGCTCCGGTGTTCCGGTAATTGCCGATGGAGGCATCCGTTATACTGGTGATATTCCAAAAGCTATCGCCGCTGGTGCCGATACGGTAATGTTAGGTTCCCTATTGGCAGGAACTAAAGAATCTCCAGGGGAAACCATTATCTATGAAGGTCGAAAATTTAAATCGTACCGAGGTATGGGGTCTGTTGAAGCCATGAAAGAAGGTAGCAAAGACCGTTACTTTCAAGATGTGGAAGACGATATTAAAAAATTGGTTCCAGAAGGTATCGTGGGCCGCGTACCTTACAAAGGGGAACTTTATGAAAGTATCCACCAATTTGTAGGTGGTCTCCGTGCCGGTATGGGGTATTGCGGGGCTAAGGATATCAATGCCTTGAAAGAAAACGGTCGTTTCGTTAAGATTACCGCTAGTGGTATTAACGAAAGCCATCCCCATGATGTGACCATTACCAAAGAATCACCTAATTACAGTAGGTAAGCTTATGCGGGGGGCGGTCGCTCCCCGCAACTTTATTCTTCTTTTTTCTTATTTCGTGACTGTACCCGGTGCAAATCGTCCGAGGCTTGCATCAGCTTGCTCAACAATGTAGGTTCTAAATCGGGGTTGTCATTTAAGTATTCCTTTAAAATGGTATAGGCCTCGGCAGAAGTCTGTTTGCCAATGGTGTTGCTGAGCCATCCTTTTGGAAAGAAAATATCCCCAGTTTTTTGAATCTCTTCCAATAGATCAAGGCTCGCCCTTAGGTTTACAAGGCTTTCCTTTGCGCGCAAGGGGTGGTTGAGGTAGGCCAAGGCCTGCAAGACCCATGATTCCTTCTGTCGGTTCCCCTCGTCTTTAAGGGAGTTGAAAAATCGATTCCTAACGGTTTTGTCTTTCGATAGGGAAGGGAGGAGGAAGTTGAACTCCGCCAGTTTATCGGGATTGTCGATGGCTTTTTCCGCCTGCTCTAGAATGCGCTGGGAATCGGAATGGCCGAATAGGGCCAAGCGCATTGCCATCTTTGTATAATCGTCTTGGTTGAGCTTTAAATTGGGTATGAGGAGGTCTTTGTGCCAAACTTGGTACAATTGTTCTTTCGATTCTTCGGAATAGGCCACTGAGCTAAAAGTCGAAAACAGGCTTTTTTTAATGTTGGCCGGAAGTTCTGATTGCAGTTGTGCCCAAAGTTGATTGGCAAGCCGTGGTTGGTATCTTGTTCTTTCTTCAGGGCTAAGGTACTTCCAGAAGATAGTGGTCGTATAACCGGATAGTAAATTGACCAATAGCTCATTTTTTTCGCTAACTAACTTTTGACCGAAAAAATCCAGTAAACTTGTAGGGGCGAGAGCTCCGTTTAAAGTGTTTTCATAAGTATTGATATACATATAACCACGGGCGACGTCATCTTCGATTGTGAGGTCGTTTTTTGTGTTGTGGATAGGAAAAACACCATAGCCCATGCCATTGGAGTTGTAAATGATCGATATGGGTTTCGGCTTGCCTATAGCTTCGGGAAGGTTGATACTACTTCCGTTCATATCGACCAAAACCTTTTGTAAGCCGTCTTTGTAGACCAAGGTCAGTTCAAAGGTCTGTGGCCATACGTGGTAGCTGTTGTCTTCGGCGGTCTGGCTTATTTCAAAGGAGGATATGTTCTGGTTGGCATCGTAGACAATTTGTTCGTGAAATATAGGGCGACTAGGACTGTTGACCCATACTTCGCTCCATTCTTCAATGTCTATGTCCGATTTACCGTCAAGAATATGTACAAGGTCGCTCCATTCGGCATTGCTGTTTTTGTAAGTTGTAATATATTCCTGTATTCCCTCTTGAAAAGCCTCTTTCCCGATAAGGGCTTCTAGCTGCCGCATCATTATCGGGGCTTTGCTATAGATGATGCTTCCGTATAATGAGCCTGCATTGTTGAGGTTGTCGAGCTTTTGACGAATTGGGTTTGAGCCCTTGGTCCGGTCTTCGCTATAGGCCCTGGGGTAATGGGTAGTCATAAATGAAAGGTCGTGGTTGATGTCAGGAAAGGCCGGATTCGCTATTTTGTCGGCAATAAAATTGGCAAAGACTTCCTTCATCCAAACATCGTTGAACCAGTTCATGGTGACCAGATCGCCGAACCACATATGGCTGGTTTCGTGCGCTATAAGTTTTAGTCGTCGCAGTTTTTGGTTTTTTGTGGAAGTCGTGTCGAGAAATAGGGCTTCTTCTTTGTATTGAATCGCGCCAACATGCTCCATTCCGCCGTATTGAAACCCCGGAATGGCCGCAAAGTCGAGTTTTTGGAAGGGAAATGGGTGATGGGTATAGGCTTCTAAAAAGGATATGGATTGCTGGTGTAGACGAAAGATCGTATCGGCGCTGTAGGCAACCTTGTCATCGTCGGTTTCCCTGTATAATAGGGTCATGTCGAATTTACCCGGATTTTGGCGGGTGGTTTCGAATTTGCCGGCCACAAAAGAGAAGAGGTACGTGCTCATTAGGTCCGACGGGCCAAAATAGTGCTTGCTGAATCCGTTGATTTCCTCTTTCTTTATTTCGGGAGCCCCGCAGAGCACGGCCCAATCTTTGGGTGCCGTAATCTCCATGGAGTAGGTGGCCTTGATATTCGGTTGGTCGAAACACGGGAAGAGGGTTCGGGCACGATCAGGTACTAAAAGAGTATATAGGTAGTCGTCGTTGCGGTTCAGCGATGATTCGCCGGCCGTAAATACTATTTCTATGCTGTTTTTACCGAGTTTGAGGTGTTTGGCGGGTATGGTGATGTGCTCTTTTTGATGGAGGATCCCAATGGTCTTCCCATTGGCTTGAATCGATTTTAAATGCTTGCTTTCTTCTTTGAAATCTAAATATAAAGGGGTGTCTAGATTTGAAATTTGCAAGCTCAGAAGGAGTTTGGAGGCAATAGGTACTGTCTTTTCTTCTGGAATTTGAAACTCGAGGCGGTATTCGACCTCGGAAACTTGGTCTTTTCTGTAATTCGCCAATTCTAAGGAAACGCCATTTGTCAACTCGGGCGGCTGGTTTTTGGGCTCTTTGCACGAAAAGAGGAATAAGCCGGTAAGGGCTGCGATAAAGAATATTTTCATGAACTTTTGAAATTCGCGATTTGCTATGGGAAAATGAAAGTACTCAAAAGTAAAAACGAATACAAGTAGATAGGGTATCTAAGTTTTAAGACATAAAAAAACCGATATCGTTTGAAGCGATATCGGGTTATATATGATCTTATCGTTAGGGACTTTACTTTCCTTCTCCGGCGTAAGTCTTCCAGTCTTGTTCTTTGTAAATGTTGTCGCCAAAGTATCTGGCAATATTTAAGAAAGGCTCGGGTTTTTGATATCCGGGTACGGGTGAAAGCATGTTCATTTCCTCGTCAAGGAAAATCGTAGTCGGATAACTCAACCGTCCCTGCATTAGGGCAGCGGCAAATTCGTGATAGCCTTTTCTTCCGGAGGGAACGAACTTGTAGGTCTTTCCCTTGAACTCTATGGGCTCTTTGCCCTCGCCATCGAGTTTGACCATGTAAAAGTTCTCGGCCATATAGGCAGCGACCTCTGAATTTTGAAAGGTATCCTTATCCATCTTCTTGCACCAACCGCACCAGTCGGTATAGACATCGATAAATATTTTCTTGGGATTTTTTTCGGTAGCCACCAATTCGGCAGCCTCGTTCCAGCTTAACCATTGCACTTCTTGGGCACTCAGGGTCAGGGCCGATAGTCCCATAAAAACAAAAAGGATGGTTTTCAAGGCAGATACTCTCATGTTACTTTTTTCAATGGTTAGTCCAACAACTATACCAAAACTAACGAAAATACCTGATCTTTATTTTGCCAGGGCCTTTTCCTTTTTCTTGACGAATAGGTCTTTAACGTCGATTTGGTGTTTGACGAGGTCTTCAAAGGTTTCGCGTTCCCGAATTAAGATCGCTTTGCCTTCGTGCCACAGTACTTCTGCCGGACGGAATCTAGAGTTATAGTTGCTCGCCATGGTAAAGCAATATGCACCTGCATTTTTGAAACAAAGAATGTCGCCTTCACTTATTTCGTTGATCCTTCTGTTACTGGCAAAGGTGTCGGTCTCACAGATATAGCCTACTACAGAGTAATAGCGCTCCCTGCCCGCAGGATTGGATATGTTGATGATACGGTGCGTAGCCCCATATAGCATTGGACGGATCAAGTGGTTGAACCCAGAATCTATACTGGCGAAAACCGTTGAGGTCGTTTGCTTGACGACATTGACCTTGGCCAGAAAATGACCGGCTTCGCTTACTAAGAACTTACCGGGTTCAAAGGCAAGTGTCAATTCTTTGCCGTACTCTTTGCAGAATTCATTGAAGCGCGAACCTAGTTTTTTGCCCAATTCCTCTACGTTGGTCTCGATATCGCCTTCTTTGTAAGGTACTTTAAAACCGCTACCGAAGTCTATAAAATCTAAATTCTTGAAGTTTTTGGCGGTTTCAAACAAGATTTCGGAAGCGTATAAAAATACATCGATATCAAGAATATCGCTTCCGGTGTGCATGTGAATACCGTTGATGTTCATTTTGGTCACCTCTACTATGCGCAATAAGTGCGGAATCTGGTGAATGCTGATACCGAATTTGGAATCAATATGGCCCACGGAAATATTTGAATTGCCGCCCGCCATCACATGGGGGTTGATTCGAATACAAACGGGTACATCAGGATGTTTGCTGCCGAATTGCTCTAAGATAGAAAGGTTGTCTATGTTGATACGGACACCAAGTTTGGAGGCTTCTTCGATCTCTTCCAAGGAAACACCATTGGGCGTAAAAATTATCGATTCAGGTTTGAAACCCGCAAGTAGGCCCAATTGAACCTCTTGAATGGAAACGGTGTCAAGTCCGCTCCCCAGATTATTCATCAATTTGAGTATGGCTACATTGGACAATGCTTTGGCCGCGTAGTTCAATTTTAGTTTCTTTACGCTTCCAAAGGCATTTGTAAGTCGTTGAAACTGAGAGATTATTTTTTCCGAATCGTAAACGTAGACGGGGTCTCCAAAGGTTTTTGCTATATTGAGCAAATCAGTATGATTCATAATACTTCAGTATTTGGGGCGAATTTAACCCGATTAAGCGTTATGAGCAAAAAAACAATCACAAATATGAAAAATACAACAAATTGTTATTTTTGAAACACGTGTTGAATTTTATTATTTGTGATTCTTCATTTGAGTTGTACTTTTAGCCTAAATATTTTGCATCATGAGACTGCCTTTATTTCCTTTACAATCCATTTTTTTTCCTGGGGAAACCGTACCCCTGCATATTTTTGAAGACCGGTATAAACAACTCATTTCCGATTGTAGGAAAGAAGCCTTGACCTTTGGGATCCCGGTTTATATCAATAATGGTATGACCTATGGTACCGAAGTGCAATTGGTGGAGATAGTCAACTCTTATGACAACGGGGAGATGGATGTAACCTGTGTCGGCCGTCAAGTCTTCCGTATATTGAGCTTTGAGAACCAGATGCCGGGCAAGCTCTACGCTGGTGGTACCGTAGAATTTCTTGACAGTGTTAACGATGCCGATAAGACATTGAAAAAAACGGTACTGGACCAAATATATCGATTGTACGACCTTATGGGCGTGTCGTATTCGCCCCTGCCCCTCGAGAAGTTCAACAGTTATGTGTTGGTGCATAAAATGGGACTCTCGTTCGAGCAAGAGTACGAGCTTTTGCAAATGCCAAGGGAAAGTGACCGCATGCTTTTTATGCAATCGCATTTGGAGTCTACAATCGCTATGTTAAACGAGGTGAACCGTACGAAGAAAACTATTGAAATGAACGGGAACTTCAAGAATTTCGACCCATTGGATTTTAAGGACTTCAATTTGTAATTAGGGCTTTAAAGTGAAATTCAAGAAGTTGAACAAAGCGTTTTGCTTCGTTCTAAGCCTGAATTTTATTTGACTCCTTAAGGACTTCAAAAATTGTTAAGCAACTAACTCTATAATTCATTAGTCTAAATGCCGTGGGTTTGCTATTTTTGCTTTCGAATCTAAATATACCTTAATATATGAATCTTCACGAGTACCAAGGAAAAGAGATTTTGGCCAGTTTCGGTGTGCGCATTCAGCGCGGTATAGTGGCCCATAATTCAAAGGAAGCGGTTGAGGCTGCAAAACAATTGACTGCAGAGACCGGAACCGGATGGCATGTAATAAAGGCTCAGGTACATGCGGGCGGCCGTGGTAAAGGTGGAGGTGTAAAATTGGCCAAAAACCTAAAGGAAGTAGAAGAAATTGCCGGAAACATTATTGGAATGAACCTGATTACCCCGCAGACATCTGCAGCAGGTAAAAAGGTACATCAAGTTTTGGTCGCCGAAGATGTTTATTATCCAGGTGATAGCGAAACCAATGAGTTCTATATGTCCGTACTTTTGAACAGGGGTACTGGAAGAAACATGATCATGTACTCTACTGAAGGGGGAATGGATATCGAAGAGGTGGCCGAGAGCACTCCGCACCTTATCTTTACGGAAGAGATCGATCCCGCTACAGGTCTTTTGCCTTTCCAGGCACGAAAAATAGCCTTTAACCTAGGCCTTTCGGGTACGGCGTTCAAAGAGATGACAAAGTTCGTTTCCGCCTTGTACAAAGCATATGTAGAGAGTGACTCCAGTATGTTCGAAATCAACCCTGTGTTAAAAACATCGGATGATAAGATCATGGCCGTAGATGCTAAAGTATCTATCGATGACAATGCGCTTTTCCGCAGAAAGCAATATGCCGAAATGCGTGATTTGCGAGAAGAAAACCCTATTGAAGTAGAAGCCCGTGCAGTGGGCCTTAACTATGTTGACCTTGACGGAAACGTAGGTTGTATGGTTAACGGCGCCGGATTGGCAATGGCAACTATGGACTTGATCAAAATGGCAGGTGGTGAGCCGGCTAACTTCTTGGATGTTGGTGGTACAGCCGATGCTAAAAGGGTAGAGGAAGCTTTCCGAATTATCTTAAAGGATGAAGGTGTTAAGGCTATCCTTATCAACATATTTGGTGGTATCGTTCGTTGTGACCGTGTAGCACAAGGCGTTGTTGACGCTTACAAGAACATGGGTGATGCGATTAAAGTGCCGATTATTGTTAGACTGCAAGGTACTAATGCAGAACTTGCCAAGGAAATTATCGACAACTCTGGTTTGGCCGTACACTCAGCCGTTCAGTTTCAAGAAGCTGCCGATAAGGTTAAGGAAGTTTTGAGTTAGTATTCAATACGATATATAATTTAAAGAAGGGGGCGATATTCATATCGCCCCTTTTTTATGTCTTGCATTTCGATAGTTGACGCTTATATACGACCGTTTTTAAGGATCGACTAGGTTCAGGTCGTGCCAAAACCTAACATATCGTTAGATATTACCCTTGTTTTATGACATTAATGTTTTAGAGTGTTAAATTTTGGTAAATTATGAATATGTGAGCGCTGTTTTGCGATATCTTTAATATGAATTAGCGAACGGATTTTTATATTTCAAACCAAAATATCATGAAAAAAGCAGTTTATACCTTAATCTTAGTAATGGCGTTGGGTATCAATTACGGTATGGCCAACACTCCTGTAAAACACAAACCGAAAATTTCAAAGGTGCTTACTTCACAAATTTACCAGATGCTGGGTGAATACGAGGTGCCAAATGACATTAGAGGGGCCAAGGCCGAAGTACGTGTGGCCGTTGACAAGGGCAATTACTTGAGAATTCTATCCATCGAAACCGATAATGCCCAACTGGATAAATATATTAGAAGTGCAATTGATTTTGAGCGACTTGCAAAAGGGTCGTTTGAACAAGGTGTAGTCTATCGCATTCCGATAGAAGTAGCAAAAAAATAGTTTTCTATTTTCGAAAAAAGTAAACGGCCCCTTTAGAGAGGCCGTTTTTTATGGGGTATTTTCAAGTTTAGATTTGAAAGGCTTCCTTGATTTCGTCATAAACGATTTCTCCTTCTATAATGTTCAGGCCTTTTTGTAGGCAGGCATCTTCTTCGGTGGCCTTTTGCCATCCGAGGTTGGCCAGTTTAATGACATAGGGTAGGGTTACGTTGGTCAAGGCCATGGTTGAGGTATGCGGCACTGCTCCTGGCATATTGGCCACACAGTAATGTACGACATCGTCTATGATATATATGGGGTCTTCGTGCGTGGTAGGTTTCGTGGTTTCAACGCAGCCTCCTTGGTCTACGGCCACATCGACGATAACCGTTCCTGGGCGCATTTCCTTAAGCATGTCCTTGGTAATCAGGTTGGGGGCCT
Source organism: Zobellia uliginosa (assembly GCF_900156625.1). GTDB lineage: Bacteria > Bacteroidota > Bacteroidia > Flavobacteriales > Flavobacteriaceae > Zobellia > Zobellia uliginosa. Next base: position 716,871 of record NZ_FTOB01000004.1, read on the forward strand.
TTGCTCCTTTTAGCAATACACCGCCTATAATCAGGTCGTGGGTCTTGATATGCTTCCTAATGTTGAATTCGTTTGAGAATTCGGTGACCACATGAGGGGGCATTACATCGTTGACATAGCGCAAACGCTTCATGTTGATATCTAAGATGGTGACGTGGGCGCCAAGTCCCGCCGCCATTTTTGCGGCCTGAATGCCGACTATTCCGGCACCTAAGACCAGTACCTTGCCTGGGGCTACACCGGGTACGCCACCTAATAGAACACCTCTTCCCTTTACAGGCTTCTCCAAGTATTTGGCCCCTTGTTGAATGGCCATTCTGCCGGCTACTTCAGACATGGGGGTCAATAGGGGCAGGGTGCCTTCATCGTCTTCCACTGTTTCGTAGGCAATACATATCGATTTGCTTTTCACCATGGCCTCGGTCAGGGCTTCGCTAGAGGCAAAATGAAAATAGGTGAATACGATTTGTTGTGGCTGTACCAATGCGTACTCTTCTTCTGTAGGCTCCTTTACTTTTACGATCATCTCGCTGATGCCGTAGACTTGACCTAAGGTGTCTAAGATAAGGGCGCCGGCTTTCTTGTAGTCGTTATCAAAAAATCCACTGCCTTCGCCTGCAGTGGATTGGATGTATACGGTGTGGCCGTATTTGGTAAGTTCGTAAACACCTGCGGGGGTCATGCCCACCCGGCTTTCGTTGTTTTTTATTTCTTTAGGGATGCCTATCTTCATAGTGAACGGGGGCTTAAGATTAAAATGTGACTCTATTTGGGGTAATGCAATAGTAATTTCCAAAGAGGACGGTGCCTGTAAATTAAATTCAGATAAAGGGCCATTTGAACCTCGGAAGGTCTTTTAGTTTTCTTCCGATGATTGGTGGTTGGTGTTAAGACCGACATATGTACCGTATTGACCGGGTATTTCAGGACTTTTGATTCCCTTGATTTTTTTGATGGCATAGGGAACAAAAGATACTATGGTCATACCTGCACCTATTAACAACAGGGGAAGCGGGCTAACAAATACTTCGCTAAACGAGAATATGCCGATTACCAAAATAGTGGAGAAGGGCAGGGAGCAGGCCAGGATATTTACGGCAAAGTTAATGTCGAAAGTTGGTTCGGCCTGTTGGTCGTTCTCTTCCATGCTGCTGACGGCACTCATATGGGCAAAAGGCCAGAAACTACAGGCGCTTTGGGGGAATACTACCAATAGAAGGACCAATGGGGCCGCTAAGGAAGGAAGCAATAGTACGAAAATACCCGAGATAAGGAAGGTAATGCCCGATCGGCGTACCAAAAGCGATAGGATGAGTCCGAATTCACCAGATTTTATACGTACCGCCATGCCTATGAACAATAACACCAAAGGTGTCATCAATGTCTTTACGCTTAAGACCGTATTTTTTAGGAAAAGCGGTAGGGAATCTAGGTTTAGCCCGAAAGCCAAAAGTAACAGGCCGACGATCAAGACAAGGTTGATGGGTTCTTTGAGCAATGCAAGGCCTAGACTTTTTAGTTTATTTGAAGTGGAAGGCTTGCCTTCTTGGGCCGAACGAAGGTGGTACCAATTCATGGCGAGCATATAGAGCATAATGAGTACGAAAATTTTATTGCCCACATCGGCCAGTGCCGCCAATGCCAAGGAATCGTCACCTAGGTATATGGCCAAGAAAGGAAAGCAGGAGAGTCCGGGTGCCAATGAGGGGAGCAACATCATTATCGTGCGCTTTTTGGCACTTTGTTCCTTTGATAGTGATATGCCGAGTATGTATTTTGATGCGGCTAGCATGATCAAGTTGAATGCCAGGGCCAGTACGGGGAATATCAAAAGCGAACTGTCTAGTTTTATTTTTAATAAGGCAACGAATATAACAGCGGGCAGGGCTATGCTGAGTATGAGTACTTTAACCCCTTTTAAATCCTGTTTCGCTACTTTTTTTTGTAGCAGGAAGCCCAAACCAATTATGAGTAATAGTTCTAGAGTATTTTGAAGGGCGAAATTCATGAGTAAGCAGTTTAAGGTTATTGTTTAGTCTGTAAGCGAGAAAGGCTTGTTGGGAGCCGAACATAAAAGCATCGGGTCGGTTGGTCTTATGTTCGGCTCTTGGCCATTGAAATTATGCCAGTACCTTTTGTAGGGCCGTAGTAAAGAGTTTCATTTCTTCCATGGTACCCATGCTCACACGACACCAATTCTTGTCCATAATGCTGAAGGCGCGTACACCCACGCGTTGTTCGGTCATTTTCTCCAAGAATTCTTTTCCTTCCATTTCAATTGGGAAAAGAATGAAGCTGGTGGAAGAGGGGACATATTCGTAGCCCATCTTATCCAATACCGAATAAACGTATTCTCTACAGGCGGCGTTCAGTTTTCTTGATTTGTTCTGAAATTCAACGTCGTCCATACTTACGGATCCGGCAAATATGGTAGGGTAGGAGATTCCCATTCCCCCACGGGTGATTTTTGCGATTTTACCCAAAGTATCTTCTTGGGCCACGATGTATCCTAAGCGCAAGCCGGCCATACCGTGTATCTTTGAGAACGTACGGGCTATGATAACGTCTTTCCCTTGGTTGATTAATGAGACCATGCTTTTTTCGGCGGCATCCTCTAAAAAGCCCAAATAGGCCTCATCTATAAAAACGGTTACTTTTTCTGAAACACGGGAACAGAAATCGACCAACTCTGCATGATCGGTCATACTGCCTGTTGGGTTGTTGGGGTTGCAGATGTATACCAATTTGGTGTCTGAATCTATCGCTGCTTCCATGGCCGCAAGATCATGTGACCAATCTTCCTTTAAAGGAACAGGTTTCCAAGTGGCACCTGTAGCTTCTGCCACTTTTATAAGTGACATGTATGAGGGGTCTGCAGATACGATGTTTCCGCCTTCGGCAAATAAGACCATGGCAGTCTTTTCCAATAGGTCCGATGAACCGGGGGCCATCATAATGTTTTTGGCGGTAACCTTTTCTTCGACGGCGATTTTTTCCATTAACTCAAAAAGCTCTTTCCAGGCGTACCTATTTCCTAAATGGGCCGTGCTTTTGAATGCTTCAATTGCTTTGGGAGATGGGCCGTAAGGGTTTTCGTTGGCGTTTAATTTGGCCAATAGTTTTGCGGTGTCGGGAAAGACCTCGGCGTTGTACTCTTTGAAAAAGGGACTGTAAAGTGTTTGTCCTTCCGCATTTATATGAAGTCCTCTGGCATTTGATTTGCCAAAAGTAACATTTGGGATGACCAGTGCTCCTGCAGCGGTTAGCATTCCTCTTTTTAACCAAGCTCTTCTGTCTAATGTGTTCATAATGTGGTGTATTTAAGTTATATAGTTGTTAGTTTGATTCTACCGGGTCAGCATTGGCGCCCAGGTCTCCCGTGGCTACTATGGTGTCGTCGGTGTCGCTTAAGTAAATGTTGATATGGGCATCCATTTCTAGGATGGAACCGTAAAACGAGGTATCCGCTATCACAAAAAACTTGCTAGCGCTTAATTCTCCGCTATCTCCGGAAACCGAATCCAACTCCAGCATGGTAGTGGTTTCGGTTCCTATGGCCCCGCTAACGATTAGAGCCGGGTGGGTTGATCCTTCTATGGTGTTGTATAGGGATACTTGAACCAAAGTGCGGTCCAGATTGTCCTTCCAAAATACGATTCTTCCGTAAACATTGGATCCGGTTGGATCTGTTGATTCAATGTCATAGGCTACATATTCATTTAGTGTTCCTCCTCCATCGGCAGTAGTAAGTACTGGGCCCAACCTTTCTTGTTCACAAGAAAAAAGACCTGCGGTAACCACCATTGCTACTAAAATGTTCTTTATATGTTTTATCATAATATTCTTTTTTAAATTTTTACCGAATTCATCACTATAGTGTAAAGCTTAATCTACCAAAGTAGTATGAGCCTGATGACCCTTGCTGATAGTTGGAATACAGGTTGAAGGTTCTTAGCTCGTACCTTACAATTTCAGGGTATTCGTTAAAGATGTTGTTCCCACCAACAGTGAAGCTGATCTTATCCGTAAAGTTGTAAGTGATACCTATATCCGTAGTGAATTCTGGTGTAAAATATTGATCGGCGTAACCAAAGCTGCCATCAAGAAGCGTACGTTCTCTACTATCCCTGGTCTGTACGGAACCAAATCTTGTACCTCTTAGCATGGCAGAGAATTTACCAATGGAATAGTTCAAGGTTCCAATGATCTTGCTGCTTGGGGTTCCAGTTTCAAACTGTCCAATAAGACCTCTGTTTACGTAGTTGTCCGCTAGTTCGGCATCGGTAAGATTGGTGTTGAGGTCAGGAATATTTACGTTTTCAAATTTGTTTTCCCTGAATGTTCCTGAAAGTGTAACTCCTAATTTACCGGCTCCAAGATTGGTATTGTAATTTAGGACCGCTTCCACACCTTTGGTGCTTATGTCCCCACCGTTAATTCTAAAACTGGCCAGACCGCTACCAATAATAGGGGAAAGTACAGGTGCTTGACCGGCATCAAACTCTCCAGTTTCAAATATTCTGTCAAAAATGTCAATTTTATAAGCATCAACAGTTAAGTTCAATTTTCCTATTTTGGTAGTAAAACCTAAACTATAGTTTCTGGATCTTTCTTCTTGTAACTGGCCTATTCCTAAAGCTCTTGCCGCAGAACTACTGTTAGGATAAAGTGTACCGTCAAACGGTGTTAGGCCAACAAAAAACGTGTAACTGTGCGAATAGTTCAGTTCTTGTAATGAAGGAGCTCTAAAGCCACTACTGAAAGAACCTCTTAGGGCAAAATTATCTCCAATTGAATAACGGGCAGCCACTTTACCCGTTAGCACGTTTCCAAAATCGGAATAGTTTTCTAGGCGAAGTGCACCGGAAACTAAAAATGCTTCGGTCACGTCTAGTTCCATATCTACATAAGCCGCCATTACCGAACGGTAAGAGTTACTTTCGTTTTCAGGTGCAAAACCTCTGAAACACTGGCAGTTTAGTGCATAATTTTTAACCAATTCTTGGCTTACCCCTGCGTATGGTAATACAACTGGATTTCCGGAATCGTCTACAATAGGGGTACCGTTAAGGTCTTCTAGGGGAAAACCGTCAGGGCCAACTAAGGCTTGGTTGTCCTCTGTGGCGGTAACAACACCTGCAGTACCGGCAGTCCAGCTTTCTTCCTGTCCTGCAACTATCGCATAGTTTTCAACTCTTAATTCACCACCAAAAGCCACGTTCAGTCCTGATAGGACATCCTCATAGTAATTGGTAAAGTCCAAGTTCAATGTGTTTTGGGCAAAGCTGTGTGTTCCTAGGTACATATCGGTAGGAGAGCCTGTTCCTATACTTGCGTTCCATGTGTTGAACATTCCGTATTTGGCAGAGTTCATACCAAAGCTGTTGCTAAGGTCAAAATCAAACTCACCAAGTTCACCTGTTAGGCCCATTGATAAAGAAAGGTTGTATTGGTCCGTATAAATCTGGGGCCTAAACCCGTTTGGGTATAGGTCAAAGCTAGTTCTGTCCGCTTGAGCGGCTCTTCTGTAAAAACAACTATAAGCATCGGAATACTGGTAACCGAAATCCCCAAAAGCATAAAAATCCGTGGTTTCACTCAACGGATTTTCAAGATTAAAGCCAAAGCCCATGAGCGTCTTGGCCGGCAGTCCTGAATACGTGGCTACATCTACTTGTTCAATGTCTCTTGCGGCCATGAGCCCTTCTACTGTTGTTAGTGAGCTTATTGCAGCAGCATTGCCGCTGGCTTGCGCTGCCACCAGTTCCGGGTTGGTTATTACGGGTCTTCCGTTTACATCGGTAGTTTGATTGTTCAGATAGGTGTCGCTGTAAAGTGGGGCTCTGTCTATTTCAAGAACTGTAGGGCGTATGGTACGTTCAGATTGACTTATTAAAGCTGATACGTTAAAGTATCCTCCGTTTTCAAAGCCAATTCCATAATTTCCGTCAAATTGAAAATTGAAACCGTCCCAGTCTCCCGAAGACCTGTTCAAGGCTTTTTCACCGTCGGTCAAATCCGAGTCGCTAAAATCTGGAGATTTGTTAGGGTAACCGCCCACGGTAAGGGTTCCGGTAAATTCACCGGTTCCCTTTTTGGTTACTACGTTTATAACACCGGCAATAGCGTCAGAACCATATTGTGCAGATGCCCCGTCACGAAGTATCTCTATATGGTCTATACCAATAGAAGGTATAAACTTCATGTCTACCGCATTAGACGGTGTACCTGTTTGTGATGCCGCTAAAATTGCCGAGGTATGCCTTCTTTTACCATTTACTAAAACTAGCATCTGGTTTGGGGCCAAACCCCTAAGGCTTGGCGGACTAACAAAGGATGATAGGTCTCCACCACCACTTGTATAAGCGGTAAAAGAGGGTGCCGATGCCGCTAACATTTGTGAAAGGTCCTGTTGTGGCATATTAATAGCGTCTTTCTTAATATCGATAACATCTACCGGTACAGGAGTGTTCAATTTGGTTCTGGGCTGGCCCCGAGACCCGATTACTATCGTTTCAAGTAATTGTTCAGCAGCCATGGCCAAGGTTATGTTGAGTACTTCTTTACCGTTTACTGGAATTTCTTTAGTGCCGTATCCTAATGATGAAAAGATTAGGATAGCATCGCTAGGGACATCTATAGTATATTCTCCGTCAAAATTTGTAGTGGCACCTTTTGTTGTGCCTTTGATAATAATGTCTGTGCCAGGTAGCACGACTCCTTCTTCATCTATTACTGTTCCAGTAATAGTAATCTCTTGACCGTATGATATGTATATACAGTTTAAAAATAAGAGTGATAGTACGAGAGCTTTCTTCATAAGTACAAGGTTTTGGTTGATACTAAACATTGTTCATTTGCCCAACCACACCTTATCCAATCGGGGGACGGTGGTCAAATGCAGATCTAAAGAAAAGTTCCGGATACTTAACAGTGTCGATTGTCATTTTCTATGACGTAACGACAAGACAATATTAGTGTGACTTTTTGATTAAAAAAAATCCGACACCATTTTAAAATACTGTGTTTTAGTTGGTTGCGGGTGTGTAATCTACCGATATGGTAATTTTTGATAAAAAAATGATCAATATGACAGAATTGAGATTTTTAGATTTTAAAAATCTAACGATATGTAAATATTGCGTTATAAAACCATTTTTATGGCATCCAAAATTTGGTGCGGCCAATTTTTAATTATATCCATAAAAAAACGCCTTTTATTAGTGAATTATAACTGTTTTTTTAAAATCATTAAACTATTTTTACTAAAATCATCTATTTGATAAATTAAATTGAAAGATTTTTCAATCAATAAAGTTGATTATCAGGGTTTGAGCCTTGAAAAGAAGCAAATACTAACCGCGAAAAATACTACAGATGAGAGATAAACTTGATGGAGTAGATTATAAAATATTGACCTTGTTGTCCGACGACGCACAAATGCCGTATACCGAGGTTGCCAAAAGGGCCGGGATATCTCCGGGAACAGTTCATATGAGAACCCGAAAGATGAAGAATATGGGAGTGATCAAGGGGGCTACCCTGAGTTTAGATTATAGTAAGATGGGGTATAAAATGACGGTTTTTCTAGGGATTTACCTGCGTGAAAGTTTTTTGTACCGGGCGGTTATGGACGAGCTTGCTAAAATTCGGGAAGTTGTAAAAATTCACCATAGTACGGGTAAGTACGATATATTTATTAAGGTCCATGCAAAAGATAGTCTTCACTATCGTAATCTTTATCAAGAATCCATACTTACTATAGAGGGGATAAGGGGTATAGAGTCGTTTATATCGGTAGAGGAGAAAATGAGCAGGCATATAGACTTTGAAGGATAATCGGCCATTGCCTGATGGCATTACATATAGCGCTTAAATAAAATGAGTCCACGGTAATGTTTTTTTTGATAATAAAACGTTAAAAACCGGTTTTTGGGTAACGATCGTATACTTTCTTCGTCTTTAAGGTATATCATCAATCATTTAAATCAACAAATCATGAGAAATTTAAGTTTAGTATGGGTGGCTGCAATGCTGCTATCGGTCGGTAGCCTTTTTGCCAATGGGAAAGAGAGTGAAAAACCTTCAAGAAGTCTGGCTTATCAAATAGCTGAACTGTTAAGTGATAACGAATTGACTGTCCAAGAGGTCGATAAGCTTGCGCGTGTACGCTTTACGTTGAATGAGCGGCAAGAGATCGTGATATTGGCGATTGATTCCGATAACGAGGTTGTAAAGGCCTTTGTGGAAGAAAGACTTGAAGCTAAAAAGGTAATTGTGCAAAGGTATAAGGCGGGTAGGACCTATACGTTGCCGGTGCGGATAGCCCGCTAAGCTGGGTTGTTGTAAGAAATACGAATCCTGAGACCCGATTCATCACCGGACTCAGGATTTTTTCTTGTTCTTGTATTTTACGTTGGTAATATCTTTGTTTATCCGTTTCTGCTGCTGGGTCTTGAAATCCGGGCGCTTCTGTTTTAAAGGCTTTACGGGCTTCTTCATCAGTACCTCGCCAGGGTTTTTCGGGTTGTCCTTGGTTCCTCTTAAGTGGATAACAAGTCCGTTCAAGAAATTACGTAAAACTTGATCTCCACACTCTCGGTAATTGGGGTGGTCTTCTTTTCTGAAAAAAGCGCCCAATTCACTCTTGCTAATGTTGAAATCAACAAGTTTTAAGATGTCTACGATCTCATCATCGCGCAACATGAGGGCTACTCTAAGCTTTTTGAAAACATCGTTATTGTCCATGGTCAAAAATTTTCGACAAGGTATTACAAATTAAACTTCCGACCACGATCACTAAGCAATAATCGGGTATATAATATGGGAAGTTAGCCTTCCAACCTATCCCTTTGACATACATTTTAAGTTTCAAAATGACAATTTGACTGATTCAAATGTTAAATAAATGCCAAAAAGTCAGTTAAAAGGACTTGGTACGTGAATTGTCTATAACAGTTCAAATTAAAAGTCTAATACAAAACATTGAAGTCATGAGTATAGTAAAAAGAAATAACCTGGTTTTTCCTTCTTTGATGAATGATATTTTTAAACCGGACTGGTTTGGAGGTATGGAAAATGTAGCGGCTAGTTCACCTGCCGTAAATATTAAGGATAATGAAAAGAGTTTTGAGCTCGATTTAATGGTTCCTGGCAGGAAAAAAGAAGATTTTAATATAGAAGTCGATGCCGATTTATTGACTATTTCTTCCGAGATCAAGAAGGAGGAAGAAACAAATGAGGAGAATTACACCCGTCGTGAGTTTAGGTTTTCGTCTTTCAAGAGGGCATTTACCCTTCCGGAAACTATCGATTCCGAAGCGATCAAGGCGGAGTATATTGATGGGGTATTAAAAATTACCTTGCCCAAAAAAGAAGAAGCTTTGCCAAAGCCAAAGCGTGTTATTGAACTAAAATAAACGGTGGTTTGTTAGGTTGGATCTTAGTGGTTTGACCTTTCATAATTCCGATTTAGATCGGGTTTTATTTAGTTGGTTGGTTAGTTGAAGAAGCCCTTTAGATTTTTCTAAAGGGCTTTTTTTATGTTTGGAATTAGCCTTAAATTACCATTGTTATCTAACCTGTTTTTTCTCGGATGGGAGGGGAGAATTCAAAAAATACGAGCTGTTTGTCCCGAAGGTAAATCGGAGTCGGAAAGGGTGTGAAATTAAAGTATTTTTATAAGGAAAACACGATTTAGTCTTGTCTAAAAATTATATTCACTTAGCTTTTAATCAGTTTTTTAGTGGTTGTTATGTAAAGATTATGTATAAGTTGATTGATTTTTGTTAAATTTTGCTTTTTATGGGGAAATCAGACTTGTTCTTGCAGTGATTTTATCTCGTCTCTCAATTTTGCCGCTTGTATAAAATCGAGTTCTTTGGCGGCTTTTTCCATGGCCTTTCTTTTCTCACGGACCATTTTTTCGATTTGGTCTTTGGTCAGATAATCGAGCTCAGGTTCCGCGGCCCGCATTTCTTCTTTTTCAAAATGGTAGGTGGATACGGAATTTTTTGCCAGTACGCTATCCAAACTTTTATTCAGGGCCTTTGGGCTAATTCCATGTTCTGTATTGTAGGCAATTTGTTTTGCCCTTCGGTAGTTGGTTTGGTCAATCGTCTGCTGCATGCTATCGGTAATTTTATCGGCATACATGATGGCCTTTCCGTTGAGGTTCCTTGCGGCCCTTCCCACCGTTTGGGTCAGTGACCTGTTGCTGCGCAGAAAACCTTCTTTGTCCGCATCTAAGATCGCTACCAATGAAACTTCCGGTAGGTCCAATCCTTCACGAAGCAGGTTCACCCCTATCAATACATCAAAAATACCTTTCCTAAGGTCTTGCATGATCTCTACGCGCTCTAAGGTATCTACATCACTGTGGATGTATCTACAGCGAACATTTATCCGTGTGAGGTATTTGGCGAGCTCTTCGGCCATTCTTTTGGTCAAGGTGGTAACCAAGGTGCGTTCGTCTTTTTCGACACGTACTTGAATCTCTTCTACAAGATCATCGATTTGATTTTGGCTGGGCCTCACCTCGATTATAGGGTCTAAGAGTCCCGTTGGCCGTATCACTTGTTCTACAAACACCCCTTGACAGAGTTGTAATTCGTAATCCGCAGGGGTTGCGCTCACATATATGGCTTGGTTTTGTAAGGCCTCGAACTCTTCAAATTTTAAAGGGCGGTTGTCCATGGCCGCGGGAAGCCTAAAACCATAGTCTACTAAATTCACCTTTCTTGAACGGTCGCCTCCGTACATGGCGTGTACTTGTGGTATGGTTACATGACTTTCGTCGATGACCATTAAGTAATCGTCGGGAAAGTAATCGAGTAAACAGAAAGGTCTGGTTCCGGGTTCCCGGCCGTCCAAATAACGGGAGTAATTCTCTATTCCGGAACAATACCCCAATTCCCGGATCATTTCAAGGTCAAAGTTCGTCCGTTCCTCAAGGCGCTTGGCTTCCAAGGGCTTCCCGATTTCCTTAAAATAGGCTACTTGGGCCACCAAATCATCTTGAATTTGGTGAATTGCCCCTTGGAGTATATCGGGGGAGGTAACGAACATATTGGCCGGGTAGATATTCAAAGTCTCATACACCTCGATTACGTTGTTGTTGAACGGGTCAAAAGCCTCTATTTCCTCGATTTCGTCCCCGAAAAAATGAATGCGAAAGGCGTGGTCCGCATAGCTGGGGAAGACATCCACAACATCGCCCTTCACGCGAAAATTACCGTTTCTAAAATCGGCGGTAGTTCTTGAGTAGAGGCTCTGCACCAATTGATGTAGGAACTTGGTACGGGCGATCACTTGGTCTTTTTTGATCGAGATGACGTTCTTTTGGAATTCCACAGGGTTTCCAATACCGTACAGACATGAGACGGAGGCGACGACCAAAACGTCGCGACGCCCTGAGAGCAAGGATGAGGTGGCGCTCAAACGTAGTTTTTCAATATCTTCGTTGATGGAGAGATCTTTCTCGATGTACAATCCGGACGAGGGTATAAAAGCTTCCGGTTGGTAATAATCGTAATACGAAACAAAATACTCCACCGCATTTTCGGGAAAAAATTGCTTGAACTCCGAGTACAATTGGGCGGCCAAGGTTTTGTTATGGGCGAGCACCAAGGTAGGGCGCTGTACTTGTTCAATAACATTGGCCACGGTAAACGTTTTACCCGAACCGGTCACCCCTAAAAGGGTTTGGTAGCGTTCACCGGTTTCCATTCCCTCAACAAGTTGTTTTATGGCTTGGGGTTGATCGCCGGTCGGTTTGAACTCTGAGACTACTTTAAATTTCATTCCTTAAAATTACAAAAGAAGTGTGATTTAAAGGGGTTCAATTCAAATATTCCGTGCATCTATCGGAGTACTGAAAAATGACCTGTATAGGTTTTACCCGAATCGGAGCTTTGAAACAAGTACCAATAATCCGTTTCAGGTAGTTTTCGTGATTTTTCGGTGCCGTCCCAGCCCGTATATAAATCATCGGTAGAATAAATTACTCTACCATACCTGTCGAGGATACGTAATTTACCCGATTGTCCGCAAGGATTTTTTTTAGGCACGAACAAATCAAAACCACCATGACCCATAGGTCTATCGACCAGAATGTAGTACTGTTCTCCTGCAGTAACGGGAATAGGGGCAACGAAGCCATTACCATCTGGCCCTGGACCTTCGTTTTGGTCTACTTCGTTTTCGCTTAACCCTGTTATATTATCTTCTAAAGAAGCTTGGAGCGGATTTGTGGTAGCGCGTCCGGATGGGACTATCCCGGTTCTGGCAATCACTATTTGGACCAGAAATAAAAAAGTCATAATCAATTTCTAAATCACCATCCTTAGGTTGGATCGAGAAAGCCAGTCAGCCTTTATCGGCGATGGTAACATTTATCCATATGTTATTGACCTCTTGGTTTACACATGGATTTGTAGCGGAATCTAATTCTTGTATGCCAAAACCTGAGGCATTACTTGAAATATCGCTATTTCCACAAACAACAATAGTATCGATACAGTCATTTGCTTGCTGGGATGTGCCACGGAAAAAGCTTGAAACAAAAATTAGTGTAAACAAAAATTTTATTGTGTTCGATTATATTCCAAGGTCGGATATAATCGAAAGGCTAGGTAGCCAATAATTCGAAGGGATACATACTAGAAAACTAGGGCCTATTTCTACTGGATTACCGGTAGAAAACGTAAAGAATTAGCTTTTATAAATCCCGTTTTTTCAAAAGGGCATAGGAACCGTAAATAAAAATGGCCGTCCATGCCAACACAATAAGTATTTCGTACCAATGTACGTGATAGTTTAGAACAATTTCCTCTCCCATTTGGTTGACCGCGGTCTGTACGGCGCTCAATCGGGAGAAGGGTTCTTTTATCAGGTTCCACATGGCATTTAAGGGAAAAAAGCCCATAACAAAATCGGTGGTCTCCCCATCAAAAAAACGCCACCTGATGATGCCGCGTACAAAGGTCTCAAATACTTGCCATAGGATTAGAAACCCCAATGCAAAAGCCGACCTTTTTACCAAGATGCCCAAGAAGAGGCAGAAAGAGAAAAAACCGACCAGTTTAACAAAAAACGCAAGGAGGAACTCCAATCCCGAAAAGATAATACCGATTTCGTTAAAGTCGGAATAGATAAGCCCCAAAATAAGGGATACTACAAATACAAAGACTGTTGATGCTAAGGCGAAGGAAATGACGGTAAGAAACTTCGATAGAATAAATTCCTTTTTTGAAAGTCCGTCTATCAAGTTTTGCTTAATGGTCTTGTTACTGTATTCGTTGGCCATCATGGACACGATGACAATGGCCAGAAACAATTTGAAAAATGCGGTTATAAAAGCGTTGAAGTGCCATATGTAGGGAAAGTTAAAAATCCCCTGTTCGGCCAAATGAAACTTTATCGGTCCGATATCGAATTTAACCGCGGCGACTAAGGCAATGGAACTAAGAAGCACAAAGTAGGACAGGATTAAAATCTTGCTGGCCCTGTTGTTCCACAGTTTTATGAATTCTATTTGTAAGAGTCGAGTCATGGCTTTTAGTTGGATTGGTTTTTGGTCAAGGTCAAGAATTGCTCTTCAAGGCTTTCTTTTCTTTTAACTAGGTGAGATAGTACAATACCTTGGTCAAACAGGGTTTTATTAAGTTTGCCGGCATCCATCTCTTCTTTTAAAAAGGCGGTGATATGGCCGTTTTCCAATTTTATTTGTCCGAAACTTGCGTGCTTTTCCAAGTAGGTTTTTAATTTGTCGAGGTCATGGGTCTTAAGCTCAAAAAAACCGTGACTTGCTAACAAGCCGTCGACACGACCGGAGTATAATTTTTCTCCTTTTCTTAAGATGATAACATGGCTACAGACCTTTTCGACTTCGTCAAGTAGGTGAGATGCCAATAAAATGGTCGTGCCCTGTGAGGCGATTTTCTTTATGATTTCCCGTATTTGGTGAATACCTTGGGGGTCGAGTCCGTTTGTCGGTTCGTCGAGAATTAAGATTTCGGGATCGTTGAGTAGGGCAGAGGCAATGGCCAAGCGTTGTTTCATTCCTAGGGAATAGGTTCTGAACTTACTGTCCTTACGATCGAGCAATCCGACAAGTTCTAGCTTTTCCTCTATTTTTTCTTCGCCGACCTCTTTAATCTTACAGACCAATTTCAGGTTTTGGACGGCGGTCATGTACGGGTAGAAATTAGGTCTTTCAATGATGGCACCGACCCTTTTTAAGGCTTCATGGGTCGTTGAAGAGCCATCGAACCACTCGAAATCTCCGTCGGTTCGGTTCACGACGTTGAGAACAATGCCCAGAGTGGTGGACTTTCCACTTCCGTTAGGGCCTAGAATACCGTAGACATGGCCTTTTTCAATCGAAAATGAAAGGTCTTTGACGGCGGTCAGGTACCCGAATTTTTTGGTGAGTTGGTTAACGCTTAGAATGGTGCTCACGTCAAGTGTTTTTTTAGATGGATTACTTAGTACTTGACGAGATACTTTATGGAATGTTACATAAAACTACTAATTTCTATTTACGCGGTAGGTGATTTTTCTATTCGTTATCACGCTAGTAGGTCTACTCTTGTTTACTGTCACGGTTTCGGAAGGGTCGTCCGTAGTGATATTGGAGTCGACCTGGTCTTGACTATTGCTTACCGTATTCGTATAGTTTGCAGTTGTCATATAGATATTGTCTAAACTGGCCCTAGTGACCAAGGTCAAAGTTTCTAGGTCACCGGAAGTCATACCTCCAACATTCCAATCGGGGTAAGTGAACGTTCCTTTGGATACGGAAGAGGAGATATATTCTAGACCAGGGGGTAAAACGTCGGTCAAGACCAGGTTGGTGACCGGGTCTATACCTAAGGTTTCAACGGTAATCGTAAAAGTGACCGTATCTCCTTCGGTAACCGTATTTTGGTCCGCATCTTTTCTTAGAATGATATCGGGTTCGCAATAGTAAGCGGTCAAAGGTTGCGAATCATAGGTACAGCCTCCTTTTGTAACCCGTACGTAGTAATCGCCTGCATTAGTCGGTGTATATGAGGCACTATTTGCACCTGCGATCAAAGCGCCGTTTTCAAACCATTGGTAATCATCAAAGTTGGGGTCGACAACGACCACTTCTGCGTTGGGCAAGCAACCGCCGCCAGTTACTTGTAAGTCTACTTCCGGTACGGTATCAAAGCCTGAAAAATATCCGGCAATACCTCTAGCTCCACTAAAACCGATAAATCCAACAGCAATTGGTCCCGTTGATTCTACGGTTACATCTCCGGTTAAACCCGCCACATAATAAGTTTTCCATAAGCTTGTTCCGGCAACTGCGGAAGGGGCGGGGAGGGCTACCGGTCCACTACCATCCGTTACCGTAATATTGGCATCTGGGGTTGAAGTAGAGGCAATTAGGGTTACCCCACCTGTCATGGTTATTCCTGCGGCATCTTCTATGTGCGTAATATTATCTACCGTATCGGGTAACAAACAGTTTACGGGGGCGATAAAGTTTAAGCCTTGGGTGTAAATAGCGCTTGCGCCTGCCATTAGTTGATAGGCATAGGCATCCTTTGAAGTGGTTACGTACATATTTCCTCCTGCGGAAGAAACCGAGTAATTGCTTTCGGGTATCTCAAAATAATCCCCATCATTTATAGTGGCAATAGGGGTGGTACTTCCGTTGACATAGATATTGGTGCCGTTTTGGGTACCGATAATAATTGGTTTTTCTGTTTCACTGGTACCGTTTCCTCTAATAAAAACATATTCCTTTCCCAGTTTATTTTGGGGTACCGGTTGGTCAATTGCAGCATCCCTACCCGTGTAACCGGTCCTAACACTTGTGTTAAGTCCCCCATTACTAATAACGATAGGTTTATTGGAAATCACGTCAGCTCCTAGCCAGCCGTCGGCATTTGCGGGAGTTTCACCAACATAGGCCTCAAAGACAAAAGATTCGTTGGCGTCTAAATTAATGGTGTAAGAATCAGCAGTTATTCCGTCTCTATCACTGCCCAACCGAAATTCACAACCTGGGTCATAACCTGAAACTGTTACCGTAGTGCCATCTTCGGTAGCCATTATCCCCAGTGAATTTGTTAGACTTCCTTGAGTTCCTTTATTCGGGGTTCCTCCCCACTTAAAATGGGTTCCCATTGCCTGCCTTCCCTTACTGGTCAAGGAAGTTGCTTGTGAACCGGACCTACCTCTGTAGTTCACATAGAATTTTTGGCCGCCTGGAGCTTCCAAGCGTAATCCACCACCTGTAAGGACTACTCCCGTACTATCATTGACCATCATGGTAATGTTGTTGTCCCCATTGGCCAGTACTATTTCTTGAGGCGTAGTTTTGGATAGGGTAGTAGTGGAATATGTTGTGGTAGACGTACCTTGATATATGTTAACGGGAAAAGCCGTGGTTTCCGGAGTGGATAAATAAATACTCTGTTGCGTAACAGCTTGGTTGTTGCCACCTTGTTTTAATGGTGGCAGATAATGAAGGTCGCTCAGCTGTGAAAACCCTGCGACAGACATCATAAAAAAAAGTATAAACGAAAATAACTTTAGTCCCATTTTGAAACGCTAGCGAATGAATGTTTATCAAATCAACTCAAATTGTAGCATGTTGGCAAATATTAGTTGTCAAAACCTTGTTTGTAGTTGTTATCGGTAAAAAAAACAAAGGCAGTTACCTTTGTAACTGCCTTTATTTTAGTTGATTGTTGTTTATCGGTAGAGGGTGAAATGTCCGACAAATTCCCTTGTGTCGGCCTCACCGTTCAATTTAATGATGTACCAGTAATCTCCAGAAGGAAGCTCTGAGTCTTGGTAAATCCCACTCCAACCATCTTGGTTGTCTCTAAAGCGGTATACGGTACGACCGTATCTGTCATAGATACTGATAAAGATATTCGGGAATATTTCAATGTTTTTCGGTTTCCAAACGTCATTGGCACCGTCTCCGTTAGGCGTAAAGAAATTGGGGATCTCGATATCAATAAATTCCATAAAGATACTTTCGGTAGTCTCGCAGCCGTTTTCATCGACTACGGTAACCAAGTAGGTATCCGTTTTGGTGATATAGAAGACATTGTCGGAACCATTGTTGGTATCACCGAAATAATAGGTATAACCTTCCCTACCACCACTTACCGTTGCGGTAATCTCGTTGATATTGGTCTGTTCTACCGTTAGGCTCAATGGATCGAACGACTCTACCTCAAATTCGTAGGTCGCCATACAGCCGTTCGCATGTGAAATGGCAATGTAATGGGAACCAGGAGCAAGATCCCTAAAGAATGGATTCAGTTGCATTTCAGATGGATCAGTGGTATCTAGGCCGAACAGCACGTCTTTTTCTATGCTCGTATCATCAAGAACTATATTCACGTAATTGTTAGGTGTATTGCCGTTACATCCGTAGACGGGTTGTACAAAAGCGCCTAGGTTGACTCCTTGGTCTATGGTTACCGAGATATTCTCTTCACAGCCCTGGGCGTCTTGAACATAGATGATATAGAATCCAGCTGCCAAACCGGTCAAACTGGTGCGGTCTTGAACAAAATCGGTTTCTGTTGACAAGCGTGTGCTATATGGGCCCGTGCCACCGGTAATGGTCAATTCAATGGCTCCATTTTCCTCGCCTACACATATCTCGGGTGATGCAGTTGCAGTTACCTCAAGTACGGTTGGTTCGGTTATGGTAGCGTCGATCACCTCAAAACATCCGTTGGAGTCTTGTGCAATAATGGTATAATCGCCTGGGGCCAGTTCTTCAAAAACATTGGTATTGCTAAACCGACTTAAGTTCGGGGAAATGGCATATTGATAGGTGCCCGTTCCGCCAGTCATGTTCACCACGATGTTACCGTCATTGGCACTATTACAGGTGACATTGTTGATTTCGGTGTCGACCGCTAAAGGCGTAGGCTCGTCTATGCGGATTTCTTGGGAAACCAGTTCGCAATCTTCGCTCTGTACCCTTACGAAGTAGCTTCCCATTGGCAGGTCGGTAAATAGACCCGATACTTGGTTTGCCCGTATCTCGTTGGTAAGTGTGGCATCGGAGAAAAGCGCATATTGGTAATTGCCCAATCCGCCTTCGGCCTCGGCCTCGATGGCTGCCGTGCTTTGTCCGTTACAGTTGACCGTAGCGGCCGAATCGTCTATGGAAACCTGTAGCGGTTCTATCGGATTAATGGTGACCCTGTTGGTCAGTACGGAGACACAATTGAAACTATCGCGGATGTAATACTCATAAACACCGGGCGTGATGTTGGTGAACAAATGACTGTTCGGGCCACTGGTTTCGTTCATGACATTGTAGGTAGTTCCATCCGTACTCCACATATAGGGTGCGGTACCGCCCGAAGCCGTCAATAGCAATTCGGCATCGGACTGGCAGGTCAATCGTTGTGCCGTTACCAATTGTCCCCCTACTTCAGTAGGTTCAACAATTTCTTCAACCGCGGTTTCAAAGCTACAGTTCATATCATCTAAAATGGTGATGCTATAGAAACCGGACCTTAAATTATTGAAGGTGGCCGTCGTTTGTGAACTTGATGTTTGCAATTGGATAGTACCTGTTGCATCGGCATAGGTGTTGAGAATGTACCTGTAATTTGAGGTTACATTTCTTGGGGCGACCGCGGCCGTCACGGATGCATCCGTATCGTCTTTACATGCAAGTGTCGTACTCGTAATGCTTGCGGAAATCGGGTCGGGTACGACGAGTTCGAAGGCATTGGCGAAAGTCGGGTTACAACCTAAATTATCGGTTACTTCCACGGTATACTGTCCGGCCCCCAATCCTTGGAAAAGGAAACTATGTACTTGGTTGGCCGTGTACGTTGTGCCTGAGGCATTATGGGTCAAGATAATGTCATAGGGTGCTTCGCCTCCTAGGGGTGCGATATTGGCACTACCAAGATCATTGGTACAACCTACGTCTTCCGTATCGATTGTTGCCAAGGTTATCGGTGCGCTTGGTGTGGTAATGGTAAAAGAACGGACTTGACTACAATTCGGCAAATCGTCTTGTACCACTTCTACCAAATAATTTCCGGCAGGTACGGCGATGTCAGAGGTAGGCCCTACATTGATAGAATTCCCCGTGATTACTGCCGGTCCGTCGTCGGAGCGGTCCGCAGGGGTACCATTGGTGTCGTAGATATAGTATGAGAATCCTGTGGTATACGTAGCGTCTACGAGGGTCAATCGTATGCTGCCGTTATCGCCATGACAGATTACATCGGACAGCTTTTCAACGATGACATCAAACGTATTGGGTTCTTCTACCGTATGGGTTCGGGTAATTTCACATCCTGTGGTGATATTTCGAATACCAAAGGTATAGGTGCCTACGGCCAAATTCAAGAACTGGTTCGAAGCTTGGTATGTGGCAGACGGTAGTTGCCTGAACTCATAGTTGCCAGGGTTGGATGTAAAGTCGGTAAAAGTGCTGCTAACATCTATACTGATATCTTCACCACTGTTAATACAGCTTATATCCCTATCTACGGTTATGGTAGCATCTACCAAGGCATCGTAGGCGTTTACGGTAACGGTTTGTTCGGCAGAGCATCCGGCATCATCGAATACACGTACAATGACATTGCCGCCGGCAAAATCCGTATAGGTATATGTCGGGCTTGACCCACTTTGCAAAATAGTACCGGTTGCAACATCTTCGAACTCGTAACGGGAATAGGTGCTGCTGCCACCTGACAGGGAAGCCTCGTCCAAGGTGATTAGGGCATTGTTGACCGCATTATCGGAAGTACAGCCAAATTGGTCTACAACCGGCGTATCGAAAGTAATGGCCGGGCGTTCATCAACCACAATAGTACGGGTTGTCGTGCAACCGTTTGTTCCTGTTGCAATAACATCATATGTGCCGGCGGCAAGGCCTTCAAAACTATTTGTCGTAGTATTGAATGTTGCACTGGCGGGACTTAAGGTATATAACAAAGGATTAATGCCATTATTTATTTCGGTAATCGCTATCGCACCGTCAGTACCTCCATTACAAGTAACATCTGTCGCTGTGCCCGTAAAGTTGGGTACAACGGCATCTTCTACTTCCAAGGAGAATGTAATTGGGTTGCATAAAGGAGTATTGGTGTCATAAACGGAAACGGAATACGTTCCTGCGCTTGAAGCACCATCCCAAACAATGGTATTCGCAGGACCGGGTATTGCCGTTCTTGCTTGGTTGACCGGTCCGGACACTTCATATTCAAAGGAACCGTATCCGTCAAAAGCGGCAATCGTAATTTCGGCATTCGGGCTGCCACTACAATCCAATAATTTGGTAATCTGTGCGGTAGCTTGAAATTTAGGTGCTATATCGAAGTTTTCCGAATTACCACATCCATTTACATCGGATATAGCAATCGTTTGTGTTGAAGTCGATGAACTTAATCCGGTAAGGGTATAAACACCTCCGACAAAATTGGCACTTTGTAGGGCACCGCCGTTCACACTTATATTGTACGAAGCGGTATCTGGAGTTGTGAGGGTTACATCTACGGAATAGCTGCCTTCGGCCACACAGTAGTCATTTACGGTGACCGTGTCGATTTCAGGGGCCGTATCAAAGCCTACGGTAACCGAAGTGTGCTGGATACAGTCATGGGCGTCTTTGATATAGACGATATAATCGCCGGCCGGTACATTTTCAGTGGTATTGGCTATCCAACCTGTTGATGTGGCGGTCGGAGCCGTAGCTGTATCGGGTAAATATTGATATGCATACGGACCAACTCCGTAGCGTCCCGATGCGGTAATGGTACCATCTTCGTTACAGTTGGCGTTTTTGGTCGCTGTAGCGGAAACTTCCAATAGGGTAGGGGCCTGTTCGATGACAAAAACATCGGAGGTATTTACACAACCGGCATTTGTACCGTCCGTCTCCGTAAAGAGAATATAGAATTCCCCTGGAGGTAGAAGATCCTTTATTTCGGTTTCAGGTCCTCCGGCAGCCCCGGAAATACTTCCGGTTATTCCGGTAGTCGTATTGGTGGCGTAATGAAAGATCTCGTAACCGACGGTAGTGGCATCGTAACCCGAAATGGTGAATTCGACCTTACCATCGGAACTGCCGAAGCAAGTAATCGGTGTTGTGCCGTTTATGGTAGAAGTTAAATTGGAACTGGTAGAAACCGGAACCGTAGCTTCTTGCATGTATTCACAGTTGGTATCCGTATCGTGTACAATAAAGGTATAGGTTACACCCGGTGTTAAACCTGTAAAATTATAAGTATTGTCTATTACAATGTCTTCAGGGAACCAAGCCGGATCGCTAGGGTCGTACGGAGGTGCCGGAAATATGGCGAAATAGAACGAACCAGCTCCCAATGGGCCTGTGGAAGCTTGGGCCTCCACTAGCATTTCCCCGCTTCCGGGCGTACAACCGGAGGCGCCTTGGGTCGTAATCAAAATATCCGGACCTGTGGCAATCGTAACCGAGCTCACGGTCTCGCAACCATTGAAGTCGGTTACGGTTACGGTGTATTCCCCGAAATTTAAACCGGTAAAGGTATGGTCATTGGTGCCTGAAGAGGTGTCGTATGTTTCAGAAACACTAAAATCGGCATTATTGACCCTATAGGTATACGTTGCAGTACCTCCAGTGGCATCGATAGTAATCGTACCTAACTCTGTGCCAGAAGGCGTACATTGTAAATCGGTAGATACAATATTCGGATTTATAATAGTTGGCTCATTAATGGTTGTAGTTCCTGTTACGGAGCAATTTTTACTATCGGTTACGGTAATCGTATAATTACCAGCTGCCAAACTTGTGGTCTCCTTACCATAATCCGTTGCGCTTGTTGTGTTATATACATTAATGGTATATGGAGCTAAACCTACGGAAGTATCTATAACTATATCCAATGCACCGGTATCGTTCCCGTTACAAGTTAGGTCTGTCGGGGTAATACTTGTTATTGCCGGGGAAACGGCTTCCGTAACCGTTACGGCATTGGTAACAAATGTACATGGGGTAGGGGCAGAGGTATCGGTGGCCCTAAAGTAATAGGTGTTGGCCACATTCGTAGAAAAAGTATCTGCGGTAAATCCGCTAGCATCCCATGGGCCGGTCGGTGAAGTGGACCATTCGTAGGTATAGCTTCCAGAACCACCTGTGATATTTAGGTTTATTACAGCATCATCCGTACACGTTTTATCTGATTGTAAAGTCGCATTGCCTGTTAGTTGAGGGCTTATGGTAACTGTTTTTTGTACAGGTCCACAACTATAGCCATCCTCTACATCAATGGTATAGGTTCCGTTCGCCAAGCCTGAGAACGTATAGGACGTAGGGGTAGCGGCTGCCGGGTTAACCCAGCCCCCACCGTTTATCCTAAAGGTGTAGTCGCCATTACCAGAGGTTACATCAACGGTAATGGTAGCATTGTTTGCACCATCATAACATTCCGTAGAGGTAATATCGAAATCTATTGTTTCGGGAGCGGAAACCGTTACCGGAACAGTAGAAAGTACTTCACAAGCATTGGTGTCCCTAATACGGATTAGGTAATCGCCGTCGGCAACGTTGTTAAAGATCGTACTGGTTTGATAGCTTACGACAGGGGTGCCCGAAGTATCCTCCAATTGATACTCATAACCTGGTGTACCACCCGTAGCCGAAGCTTCTAATGTAGCTCCCGTATTGAAGCATGTATATGCTGCTGTTTGTTGTAGGTTGGGTACTATGGCCGCTGGAGCGGTCAGGGTTACCGATGTGGCCGAAGTTGCCGTACATGAATTGTCATCTACTTTTCTAACCATTATTCCATATGTACCATCGCCCAGTGTAGCAGGGGTGGTAATTGGGGAGGTAGTTTCGGCAATCCAACCCGTACCCCCGTCCAAAGAATATTCATAGCCGAAGGCAGGGTCGAAATTATTGACTTCAAAACGGATGCTTCCGTTTGTATTGCCGTTACAAGTAGGGTTGGTGCTTCCCAATATAGCCACTTCAAAGGCTTTTCCTGTTTCTACGGAAACCGTGATGTCTTGGGTTTTTTCACATAGTTCAGGAATCTGGGAGGCCTGGATATCGTCCAAAACCAAGAAGTTTCCATAGTCGCTATCCAAGTTGGTACGTAATATCACACCAACGCTTGTGTTTGCCCCAGAATTAAAGGTAAGCTCCCTTAAATGCCAATCATCGGCGTCGTTATTTTTAGGAATTGCCGTTGTGGCGGTGCTACCAATAATGGTTCCTGAAGAATTTACAAGTTCTACAAGAATTTCAGGGTCGTTGCCCAAAGCACCGGTTTTTAGTAGGTTATAGGCATAAAAGGATATGGTAATGTCTTGATTTGGCAGAACTTCCAATCCGGTTCGAGACCATAAGATGTTGTTGCTGCCCGCTGAGGTACTTACCCCTATGGCCATGAATCTACCATCGGTTAGTCCCGTATGGTCGTTAGGGGTTCTCCATGAGGTGTTAGGGTTAGTAACCGCTGCAGTGACCGTATATTCCCCGTTGACCAAAATGCCTGCAGGACCAAGGTTACAAGTGGTTGCACTACCATTTTGGGGTTCAAAACAATATCCTGGCCCAATTTCTCCGATATCGGTACTTATACCCGTACCAAAATCTTCGAGGAACAAGGTACTTTGACTTGGGCTAAGTGCACTGCTATAACCGATGGTTACGGTTTGTGTACCGGGAGCGACATTATTGAAAACATTGTTGTCAATTGGTGAATTGTCCGTTCCGTTCAGTTTATAGGTGTATTCAAAATCCGTAGTGTTGGAAGGGGTAATCGTTATGATACCGTTACCATCACAGGCATAGGTGATGTCATTATCAAAGCTTGGATCGGTCGGACTGTTCGGTACGGTGATTTCCATATCGAAGGTACAACCCAAGGCATCTTTGAGCACCAATTGGTAGGTACCCGAAGAAAGCCTTCTTTCATTCGTAGCTTGAAACGAACTACCTCCGTCAAAACTATATTCATAAGGTGCTTGCCCTCCATTGGCATTTAAAATCTTGATCAAGGCTCCTGAAGGATCGCAAGAGGCGTCTTCTACGATAGCCGGTGATGCTGTAAGTCTAAAGGGTTGAACGATTTCATAGTCTATGGAAGCCACGCATTCGTTGCTACCTGTACCGCTTGAATCCTTTACGGTAATTGTATAGTTGCCGCTGGCAAGGCCGTTAAAGAAATTTTCGTTTTGGTAGGTGGTGCCTCCATCCAAACTATATTGGTAGGGTGGGGTGCCGCCCGAAGCGTTTATCGTCAAGACCGCGGTAGATGAGTCTGCACAAACAATATCGGTGTTAGTGGCAGAAATGCTAACGGTTCCCACGTCATCCATATGTACGATATTAGAGAATCCATAACACCCATTGTCATCTTTAACGATAAAAACATAGTCGCCATCTTCGTTGGGGAAATAGGTAGCAGGACTTCCCCTGTAACCGAATAAAAAGTTGGAGTTGGCAGTGAAATCCGTATCGGGAATACTGTTCTCATCGGCGTAATTCACAATGCCGTCCTTGCTCCAAATGGCGTATTGGTAGCCTGTGGTACCGCCCGAAGGGGTCAAGTTGATAACACCTGCGGTACATGTAATATTCTCCTGATTTGCAGCGGTCAATTGCAATTGTGGAATTTCATCCACGGTGATGGTCTGACTGTCGGTACAACCATCCGTAGTACTGGTGACCACTATATAATTGCCTGGGGCAACACCTGTAAAGGTGTGCGTATTGTCGTTGACGACCGGTTCCGATTGAATGAACGAGCCGCTACCTCCATTACTGCCGTCATCTAAGAACAACTCATAGCTGTAAGTAGGAGAAACGTTCAAGGCTTGTATGGCAATGGTTCCAAGTTCGTCGCAATCCGCTGGGGTACTGCTTAGGCTGACCTGAAAGTTTCGTTCTTGAATTCCTATGTCCTCGGTTTCAAAAATACAACCGTTCGGAATAGGGGCTCCGGTAGCAGGGTCGAGTTGGGTAACCTGTACTTTATAGGTGCCACTCGTACCAATGCTAAAATCAGGACCTTGTCCTGCACTGAATGGAACCTCTATAGTATTGTTCGATACATTGTACAATTGATAACCGTAGCCGTTGCCTACACCGGTAATGCGTATGGAACCATCGGTATTACAGATAATATCCGAAGGGGTATAATCGAAGTCCAAGGTGTTTTGGTAGACGTTGAAATAGAAACGGCTGAAACACCCATTTTCATAAGCGATAACTACTCTAAAGCTTCCGCTTTCGGTCACTGTAAAATTATTTTGTACCGTCTGAACGTCCCAGCTACATGAACTGTTTGTATTGGCACATTTATCGCTAACGGTTCCACAACTGGATTCGTTCAGTTTTTGCCATGTTATACTTTGTGCGTCAGTGATACCCAATTGGATGGAAGCACTGTCATTGATACCACAAAGGAAAATGTTAGGCAGTAAACTTCCGTCTATGGAACATTCCACGACTTCACCTTGAATGTCGTTATCGGGGTTCGAATCACTATTGACTTGATTGAAGTAATCGATAATCGGGTTGGTCTGGACCGTTCCAAAACGATTTACGGTGATTCGTTCCACATGATCGGAACATCCGGCGGCTCCTGATTTTTCAACAATATAGTTTCCTACTGTGGTGGCGGTAAAAGTACTTGGGTCGCCATTGTTCGGTAGGGTCTCCCCAGAATCGATTTGTCCGTTGTTGTTGGTGTCAATTGCCCAGTTGTAGGTGGTAAAACCGGAACCGGCGGTAAGGGTTACGTTATCGCCACAAAGTAGGACCGTTCTGGCTAGATTACAGTTGGTGAGTGCATTGGCTACGTTATTGGTGGCAACTTCCAACGTGGTAGTACAGGCTCCTGCAGGATTACTGCCGTCCTCGTCCGAAAAAGTATTGGTGTTCACCGTGCCGGTATAAGTGGCATAGGCCTGGTTCTCAAGTTGCGATGCACAGGCGGCAACGAACTCGGAACAATTACCGGAAATGGAAACCGTTATTTTGATTTTGTACTCCGGATCTCCAATCTGCACCAAATCATCGGGAATGTTAAAGCTGATGGTTTGGGTATTGGGGTCGTAGGTATGCGAAGCCCCTGGTGCATCACTATAATCTACATTGTCTAAAGTAACGTTGTTGGGAAGTACGTCTCTTATCGTAAAATTTTGGGCATCGTCATCACCTGTATTTTGAAAACGGATGACATAGTTAAAGGTGTCTCCCAGGTTCAGGTCTTGGCCGTTAATATTTGTTCCGCCAAGTTCCTCTGAAGTATTTCCTAAAACAATGATAGGCGCATAAACTTGGGTGTATGAAGCTGCATTTACGGTTCCGTCGGTAGGGTCGACTACAGGTACTCCCGTACCGTATTCTCCACCATCGCCACCATCTGCGGTGTCGTCTTTGTAAAATTCGTTGGCATCACTACATCCGTCGCCATCACTATCTAAATCCAGTGAATCGGGGTAATTGTCACCATCGGTATCACAACCGGCCGTTAAAAGCACGCCACGCATATTGGTGGGGCCCCTGACATCTTGGTCTATGGTAACGGTATTGTTTCCAGAGGGGTTCCAAGCAATGGTACTGGGCGGGGTGTCAAGAACCATGGGCTCAAGCGGACTACCAGTGGTCCTTTTGCCAAATAGTTCGAATGTACCGCTTTGGTCGATGACAATCCGAATTACGGGATTGCCATTGGAGCCACTTACGGTCCATATGCTCGAATTGCCATTTGTTCCATGTACGCTGCCATCTAAAAAGCGGGCATAATTCCCTCCGGCACCATTTTCAAATTGTATTTCCCCGGCGATATCATTACCATTGATGCTTAAGTAGAACGAGTTGTCCAATGAGAATACGTCGAGTACCAAATAATTGTTGAGACTCATTAGGTCACTGGTAACCGGGGTGCCGTTATTGATGTTGTAGGAAAGTGTGTCGCACTCGTCCTCGTCATAAATACCGTCATTGTCGTCGTCAAGGTCAACAATATCGATTACACCGTCTTTGTCAAAATCATTGTGAACGATGATGTGGGCAGATGGATTGTCATCCGTAATATTGGTATCGGGTTGATCTTGTGTGTTATATGCCGTATTGGTCAAACTTAACAATGGCAGCGTATCGATTTCATCCGCTTGTACCTCTAGGGTCAAAAATGCGGTTTCACCACCGTTCAAGGTTCCAATATTCCAAGTGTTTCCGCTCCAAGTACCTGTTATCGTCTGTGCATTTACAAGGGTCAATCCAGCGGGAATATCATCCGTAATTCTTAAATTGGTCAATGGGCCAACACCAAGGTTTCTGACTTTTATGGTAAAGGTTGCCATTTCGCCTTCCACGATTTCAGGCTTGTCTACAGTTTTGTTCACCACGACATCGGGATCGCAATAATAGGCCGATATCGGTTGGGAATCGTAGGTACATGGCCCTTTGGTACCTCTAACGAAGTAGTCGCCCGCTACCGAAGGCGCATAGCTTTCACTATTTGCTCCAGGAATCAATACGCCGTCTCCAAACCATTGGTAGGCATCAAAATTTCCCGTAGCCTCAAAAATTTCGGAACCTACGAAGCAACCACTTCCTCCGCGAATACCTAGATCAACAACAGGTACGGTGTCAAAACCTGAAAAATAACCGGCTACGCCACGTGCACCGTTCAAACCAAAAAATCCGACCGCAATAGGGCCAGTAGATTGTACGCTTACATTTCCGGTGAGGCTGGGTATAAAAATAGTTTTCCAGTCCGTAGACCCCGCTACCGGGGTCGAAGCCGGCAGTGCAACCGGGCCATTGCCATCGGTTACGGAAATATTGGCATCAGGAGTGGTGGTGGCGGCAATGATGGTAACACCTCCGGTTACCGTAGTGCCCGCTATATTTCTAATATCGGGAATGTTGTCCATTACATCGGGTAAGAGACAGTTTACCGGGGCAACAAAGTTAAGTCCGTGGGTATAAACCGCACTACCACCGGCCATTGATTGGTAGGCGTAGGCATCTTTTGAGGTCGTTACCAACATATTGGCTCCGGCCGAGTTACTGGAATAGTAGGTGCCGGGAATTTGAAAATATTCGCCATTGTCTATAGTGGCAACAGGCGTAGCACTACCGTTCACAAATATCTGTGTGTTGTCGGCAATACCTATGATCAAAGGAAATTCGGTCGAATTGGTACCGTTACCCCTAACAAAAACATAATCCTTGCCCAATCTATTCTCGGGTACGGGTTGGTCGATGGCGGCATCCCTATTGCTGTTGCCGGCCTGTCTACCGGTGTTAAGACCACCGTTACTGATAACTATATTTTTATTGGCCTCTACAGTCGCACCGATCCAACCGTCTATATGGGCGGTAGATTCCGATAAAACCGTTTCGAATACGAAAGATTCGTTGGCATCTAGGGTTATGGTATACGAATCGTCGGTAAGTCCATCCGGGTCTCCTTGTAGGCGAAATTCACATCGAGGGTCATAGCCGTATAAGCGCACCGTGGTATTGTCTTCGGTAGCCATAATGCCCAAGGTGTTCGATTTTGAACTATGTGAACCAAGGTTGGGCAAGCCTCCCCATTTGAAACGGGTGCCCATCGAAACTCTACCTTTAGAGGTCAGCGATGCTGCCTGGGCCGATGAAACACCACGATAATTGACATAAAATCGGTTACCGCTAGGCGATTCAAACCTTAGGCCTGCATCGTCCAATACCACTCCTGTGTGGTTGTTGTCAACTAAGGTAATATTGTTGTCACCGTTGCTTAATGTATAAACGGCCGGACTAACATTATTGATATTAAAAGTAGCAATCGGAGTACCGCTTGTCCCTCTATAGGCGTTTACCGTAAAGGAGGTAGGCTCAGGCGTAGAAAGATAAATGGCCTGTTGCTGTATCGCTTGGTTGTTTCGCCCCTGTTTCAATGGGGGAAGGTAATGCAGGTCGCTCAACTGGGAGAAACCTAAAAATGCATTAAACACTGTTAAAAAGAAAAGAAGTACTTTAAGGTATGGTTTAAGCAAAGTAGTCATCGGCATGGATGGTTTGATGTGGAACAACAAACAAATAAAACGTACTTGGACAACATGGCTAAAAAAATGTTGGCAATCGTATCTATTCTGTTGTTTTAAGCGCAAAACCTGTTTTTTAGGTTTAAAATATTTTGCAGAATTGCCTAATTTGTAAGTAAATTGATAATATGTCAGAAGAGAGGTTAATGTCGAAAAAAAAGCCGGCCTATCCGGTATGTAAAAAATTGGACCAATATTTAGAGCATTACAGCCGAAAAATTGAGATCCCTATTTTTTATGAAGATTTGTTGCGATTTTCAGGGTCGGTAGTCGTTTATGATGCGGATGATGAAGATACCTTGTGGGTCAGGGTCTACTATTCTGAGTTCGATAGGATTGAAATAGATAATAGCTTGAAAAAAGTATATTCCATTCTACATTCCGATGGAAGCAATAATATTCACCAGTACCTTAATATAGATGCCGTCGATTTTTGCACCTTCGGAAACTCAAAGCCTTTTCGCATTAAGGTGAGAAATATTCTCAACGATAACTTTACCTATTTCTATGTCAAGAAAACCGATGCATCGCGGATATACGGACTTGAACTGGAGCACATGCTTTCGCCCTATAACCTGAATTTTTTGGTTTATAAGGATACGCTCATAGAAGAGCACATTGCAGGCATACCCGGTGATGTGTTTATTAAGGATATGTTGCCCAATTGTACCGAGTCGGAAAAATCACAATTGGCCAAAGAGTTCGTAAAGTTCAACGAGCGTTGCATGATCCGCTTATTGGGCGATATGAGGTCTTATAATTACGTTATTGTTCCTGTGCACGATTTTGATCACGTTGTCTATCGCATACGGGCCATAGATTTCGACCAGCAGTGTTTTGAAGGAAAGTTAAAGGTCTATCGGCCCCAATTCTTTAAGGAGAACTTTGAAATGGTAGAGTTGGTCAGGAAGAAGTTAAAGCGCGATTCGGTAGATCAGTATAAACTTGAGGAACGATCGATCGTAGCCAAGAGAATATTGAGTTCTGGGGCACGTATAAAACGATTGCGGTCTATTGGGAAAAAAGACACTATTTCTACCCGGGAAAACATTGAAATGTTGCGCGAGCAGATTTATGAACTCACTTTGGATCAGCAGTTTAGGAAGTCGAAAACCATGGGGGAAGTATTGGACCTAGCCTTAAACTTCGTACGCCGTAATTACGAAGATGTAAGTATGAAGCAAATTATAGAGCACCGAATAAAAATTTAAAAAAAAAAAGCTATCGAGTGCGCCGGCAATCGATAGCTTTTGGTAAGGGGCAATTTTGTCTTAGTTTTTTTCCTCTTTGTTGAAGTATACCAAGTAATAGTACATCTGACGTTCTTCGTCCCACCCTTTTTCAACAAATTTATCTGCCGACTCAGGGTTGATGAAATCCATTTTTATCTGAATATTGGTGTCAAGATTGATGACGTTCTTTATCTTTTTACGGGCATCGGAAACCGCCTTGTTGGCAATGTCAAAATTGGAGACATCTTCAATACTGTATTTTGGCCCCTTTTCTTCCTTGTAATGTTTGAATTCGGGCACCAATTCGGGGTTTTCGAGTACCTCGTTTAAAAAGTTGGTCTCTTCAAAGGCATCATTTTTGGCAAAATGGTTGACCGCACGGTTCATGAAAAGCACTTCTTGTTGCTTGTCTTCGGCAGGTAATACTACGTCTTTGGCAAAATTCTGGCAAAATTTCAAATAGTTTTTGGTGTAGAAGTTCTCATCGGCCAAGGGGTCGACGCCCAAAAAGTCTTCGAGCCAGTATTTGGTGTCGTAGCGATTACTGTCTACGGAAAGTACTTTATATCCTTCCTCTTTATTGACGTTAAAAATAAGACAGCCCTTGTCGAGCTTATTTATATTGATACCTTGTTGAATAATGATATCTAGGTTGTTGCCCCTTTCTTCAAACTGAAGAAAGTCGTGCTTAAGCTCGCTTTTAAAGATACCGATGGCTTCGGTCTTGACATTGTCGAGCATTACGTTTGATAAATGGGCGACGTAAACCTCTCCGCTCTTAATATGCGGGTGGTTCGATTGATCAAAAAGGTGCGTGGCAATTTTTTTCGAATTGGCATGCATGCTCTCCGGTTCATCGAATATGGCCGAAACAATCTTATAAAGTTCGTTGAATTCTACATCTACATCATTCGTCAATTTAAAATAGTTCTCCTCTTTTTCGCGGAAAGGCTTGAAAAAATACTCTTTTAAAAGACCAGTGGTCTCATCATTGAGCGAGAAGGGCTCTTCTGAAAGAAAAATACCTTCACTCTTATTCTTGTTCCCCACTCGATGCAGGGAAATCGTTTCGATTTGGGTAGGGTAGAGGTTAATCATATGTCTATAGTTTTTTAATTTTAGAAAGGTCTGGGTACCTGTTGTACGTCCAGAAGGCTGAAATGTAACGAATGGGAATGATATTCTAGGAAAATATCAGTTCCAGTTCTCGTCAAAATCTAGGTCATCATAATTTTCAAAGGTATCGTCGAAATCGAAGGTAGGCTTCGACTCAAAGTTTTTTTCCGGAGGGGTTTCCGGAAGTTCCCCAAAACTGAACAACAGGTTCGGATAGGTAATACCGGCTTCATAGGAAACAATATCGGCAAGTTCCACATAAAACGTCCACATACTTAAAAAGTCGTAGACATAGATAAGTTTCGGACTCTCTTCGGTCATGACATCCTCTAAGAAGGTTTCGTTCATCAAGCGAACGTCAGAACCGTTTTCGCTCATGTCGAAAAGAGCTATTTCTTCGTCTTGGTTCCATTCTTCGTCACAGGTATAAAACGAGGCCATTTCATTGCCCAAAAAGCCAAAAGACTGTGCTATGGCATTGTGAAACTCTTCCATAGAAGTACTGGCCTCTATTTCAAGGTCTCTGAATATATCCTCTTGGGCGTCTAAAATGACACGTATTTTATAAATCATAACCGTAATTTTTAAGGGAAGACAAAGTTACGAAGATTTATAGCTTCTTTTGGCACTTAAAGCTTCTAAAAGCAAATAAAACTGAACCCCAAAAAGTAAGCTTGCCAATACAAGGTGAACCGTTTGTGAGCCGAACGGAAAATCAAAGTAATACATGGCAATGCCCGAAATGACCTCAATGAACAAAAAGGCCAATACCCAATTGATCTTTGAAAAATGAAGCTTGTACTTGTAGATGCGTTGGGCCAATAATAGGTTGAGTAAGACAACTATAATGGAAAAGGTCCGGTGTACGTAAAATTGCCAGTTGGCATTTGTCAACCATTGGTCTTTGGCAGCTTCGCCAAGCAGGTCTATACGGTCATCGACAAATTGCCTGACCTGGGTGCCCAATACCACCTGAATTGTGGTCAAGGCCAATACAAGCCATAAAAGCGAGACTATGTTTTTATGCGTTTTGGGTCGTTCCGCCAGGGGCTTGGTCTCATGTATAATATAGAGTATAAACGCTACGATTACCAAGGCCATGACCATGTGCACGGTAATCTTTACAGGCTCTAAAAGGGAATAGACGACAGTGGCCCCCAACCACGCCTGAAATCCCATTCCGAAGACCACTAACCAAGATAAAAGGGTTATTTTTTTATTCGTTTTCAACAGCTTGAGCGAGAAAATAGCTAGAGCAAGGGTAGCTAAACCGGCCAAGGCCCCGAAAAGACGGTTGATATATTCGATCCAAGTATGGGCAGCGTTAAATTCGGCATAATCGTGCTTTGTGTAGGTTTTCCATTTCGACCGGTCAAAGGAAGAACCTGTATTGAAATCTTCCATCGCAACTTGAAGGGTTTGGTCTACAATAATAATTTGGCCCTTTTTGAATGGGGTATCGGGTCGCCATTGCAATTCTGAAATTTCTGTTGGGGGAATGTAATGTCCAAAACATTTGGGCCAGTCCGGACAGCCCATACCGCTACCGGTCATACGTACTACGGCGCCGGCAATAATGACGAAATACACGAGAACCAAAGCTACTTTCGCAACTTGTCTGAATTTTTTTTGCATAGGAGTGT
Organism: Zobellia uliginosa; assembly: GCF_900156625.1. Taxonomy (GTDB): domain Bacteria; phylum Bacteroidota; class Bacteroidia; order Flavobacteriales; family Flavobacteriaceae; genus Zobellia; species Zobellia uliginosa. The sequence continues at coordinate 749,935 of NZ_FTOB01000004.1, forward strand.
TTCCTTTGTGCAAAAATAGGACTAGTTGAAGAATTTCGGGCCTTCTTCGGGTATTTCTTGTAGAGGAAAAGCTTATTTTTCTATGACAATGAATTCAGAACGTCGGTTCAGCTGATGTTCGCTTTCCGAGCACTTGACACCGTTGGCACATCGGTTCAATAATTGGGTTTCCCCATAGCCTTTACCTGAAATGCGAGAGGGGTCGATTCCTTTCGATGTAATATACTCGACCGTTCTCATCGCCCTTCGCCTAGAGAGCCATAAATTGTACGCATCCCCTTCCCGGCTATCGGTATGTGAACCTACGGCTATCTTTATATCGGGTCTTTTACTCATATAATCGACCACCTTGTCGAGTTCCGCATAGGCATCTTTCCGCAAGTAAGAACTGTTCAGGTCAAAATAGATGGGGGTAAGCTCCAAGATTTTGACCAAGTCGGAACCTAAATCGGCCACCTTGGTCGATTGTTCGAGCTCTAAATGGACATCTTGAACCTGTTTTTTGTCCTTGGGGGTGAGCATATATAGGTTTGATGCCTCATAACCTTCCTTGGTGCCTGATAGCTGGTATTGTTCCTTTTGACAGGGGATACGCAGGGTGTAGGAGCCGTCCGAAGCCGTTACCGTCTGAGACAGGGTTTCCCCGTCATGGGCAAATGCTTCTATCAAGGTCTGGGCCAGGGGCTTATCGGTGTCCTTGTCACGGGCGGTACCTTCAATAAAGGTGAAACAGTCTGAATCACTTCGCTTTAAGGTGTAAATATCGTCATTGCCAATACCTCCTTTTCGGTTTGAAGCGAAATAGCCGATTTCGCTAGACGTGTCCATAACCAGTGAAAAGTCGTCATCAGGACTATTAATTGGACTTCCCATATTGGTGACCTTATCGTTTTTGTTGGTGTCTATTTTAAAGATATCGAGACCTCCAAGGCCCGGATGTCCGTTGGAAGCAAAGTAGAGTATACCAGAATCGGAAATGAACGGAAAAGTTTCCTTTTCCTCCGTATTGATAAGTTTGCCTAAATTTTTGGGCTCGCCGAACTTGCCATCGGATAGTATATCTACGACATAAATGTCCGATGCTCCCATACCTCCGGGCATGTCGGACGCAAAATAAAGCTTGGTGCCGTCACTACTTAAAGATGGATGGGCTACCGAATAATTAGAGTTGTTGAAGGGAAGGTCTTCGGGTTCGCTCCAAGTACCATCGGAAAGCTGTGACCTGTATATTTTTAGCCTACTTATTCCGTTTTTATCTCTTTTAAACGATTTTTTAGAGAAGTTGTTTCTAGTGAAATAAACTGTTTTGCCGTCTTTTGAAAACGCGGTCGAAGATTCATTGGCTTTGGTGTTCAAGGTTTCGGAAAGCACCGAAGCTTTTCCCGTTTGGCCATCTTCCTTAATTTCCGTTTGGTATAAATTAAGGTAGGGTAATTTGTTGTATGTCTGTACATCGAGATCTCTGGCCGTGGTAAACACTAAATTCCCCGAAAGGTATGAGGGGGCAAAATCAGATTCCCCAGAGTTGAGGTCGGTCAGGTTCTTTATGGTGTATTGTTCTTTTGGAATCTGTATTTCCTTTAAATAATCCGCATTGTCGGCATAAAGACTGGCACGGATATCATTCTTCTTTAACTTTTTGAACTTTTCCATCCAAAGGTGCGAGTCTTCATATCTTTTTATCGATTTAAGGGCTAGGGCATAGCGATAGAGGTAGTCGGGTGAGATAACGATCTCATCGTTTTCAAGAAGTTTTTCGTACCAGAAGGTGGCTACGTCATAGTTAGCGTTGTGGTAATTGGCATTGCCCAGCTTTTTATAAATGGTAATCTCGTCATATCCTTTTTTTAATAGGGAGGGATATGATTCAATGTTTTGCATATAGGCATAGTGGTCAAAATTGTCCGTGTCGTCTTCTTTCTGGTTTATTTGGGAATGGCCGTAAGCACCCAAAAAGAGCAAAAGAAGCGGAACTAGCTTATGTATCGGCAGGATGCTCATTTTAGAAAAATCTTGGGGTTAGGTCAATTTTGTTGTTCTTGATAAATTCGTATCTAAGGAATATTTCAAAGGAACCATCATTGAATTGGGTGCCGCCCAATTCCGATATTTCGCGGTCATAGGCCAGCCCGAGCATAAGTTTTTTTCCCATTTGAAACCCGAAAAGGGCACTTATCGCCGCATCTAACCTATATGCCGCTCCTAAGGTAAATTTTTCATTGATCAAGAAATTGGCGGATAGGTCAACTTGGAGTGGGGCTCCGGCGACCGCCTTTATAAGGTATGCAGGCTTGAATTTTAAAGTAGGGTTCAGGTCGAAGACATATCCGGAAATCAAGTAAAAGTTCATTCGTTCGGAAGCTATTACGGTGCCTTCGTCATCAGGGTTTTGAAAGTGTTCGGTCTCTAACAGACCGGGCACCGAGAGGCCCACGTAAAATTTGTTGGAGTGAAAGTAAACCCCGGCACCGATATTGGGGGAGAACTTTTTATACAGTTCATTTTCTACCGAGGGGGCTAGACTTGCACTGTAGTTTCGCAATTTGTTGAAATCAACATTCAATAAGTGTCCGCCAGCTGTGACCCCAAAGGAGAGTTTATATTTCTGAGAGGTCTGAACGCTGTATGAAAATGCAACATCAAAGCTTGTATTTTGGTTGGTATTGTTTCCTATCTCGTCGTGAACAATGGAAAGGCCCAATCCCATTTTATCCTTATAAGTTCCTTGAATATTAAAGGTTTGTGTGCTAGGAGCCCCGTCGAGGCCAACCCATTGTGATCTATGCAATACAGAAACACCGAGCACCTCCCTAGAACCTGCATAGGCGGGATTCACTGACAATGTATTATACATGTACTGAGTGAATTGTGCGTCTTGCTGGCCGAAGCAGAATGGCATCGTACAGAGTAAAAACAAGATTTTCGTTATCGTACTTTTCATGTTTATTTATTCTCCTTAGTCCTGTAAATAGAGATATCCTTCTTTCATTTTATCCTCGCCCTTAACTACATACTTTATTTTATAAAAATATACTCCGGAGGGTAGTTTTTGATTTTCTATAATGGTAATCCTTCCTTGTGATAGACCGGCGAAGGCATTGTTTTTATTGTCGTATTTAGAAGACTCCCAAACTAAGATTCCCCATCTGTTGTATATCTCTACTTGATGGTCAGGGTAACGCTCTATATTGATAATTCTAAAGCTGCCGTTTAAAATATCCCCAGGTCTGACCAAGTCTAATTCTACGTAAAGTTCACATACGATATGGCTTGGAGGGTTACCACCGATTGAGTCGCAAGGGTCGAGGGGATCGGTATGGTCCCGTACTTCTTGGCCATCGTTAATCGTGTCACCATCCGTATCGGGGTTGGTGGGGTCGGTTCCTCTATCTATTTCCTGTTCGTTGGTTAGGTCGTCCATATCACAATCGGCAATATTCCAATTGTTTGTAGGGGTAAGGGTCTGGCTCGCCAATAGAAAATCACAAAGGTCTAAAGGATTGGTGGCATCGGTTACCTCTTGCCCGTCAATGACCCCGTCACCATCCGTATCGGGGTTGGTAGGGTCGGTTCCCAATGTCTCTTCCTCTTCTTCGGTAAGATTATCATTGTCGCAATCACTGCTAGGTAAGGGTTTGCCTCCGATGGAATCGCAGTCGTCAAAAGGATCCGTCCCATCTGTCATTTCCTTACAGTCCAATATAGTATCCCCATCTGAATCTAGATTGGAAATGGAAACCGTAACGGTTGCGCTTGAATTGCCACCACAGATATTGCCCATGATGGAATACGTGTACACTCCGGCACCGGCACCTTCGGGATTAGGACTCCAAGTACCTCGATTATCATCTGTTCCCAAAAGTGAAAGGAGTTGGGCTTCGGTAACTGTGGTATCCGGACATATAGTAAGTGTAGTATCGGTTCCGGCATTGGGCAGGATTTCTTCGCTAACTGTAATAGTGGCGGTTGCGCTTGGACAACTACTATTGCCCACCGTATAGGTATAGGTCCCGCCACCTGCTAGTGAAGGGGTCCATGTTCCCCCTGCATCGGGGCTTCCACCCAATTGGGCAAATAACTCAACCTCGGTAACGGTGCTGCCTTCACAAATAGTAAGTGTGCCATTGGTACCCGCGTTCGGTAAAGTCTCTTCGGTTACAACGACTTCTGAGCTGTCATTCCCGGTACAAGGTGTCGATGCGCTAACGGTATAGGTGTAGGTTCCGGCTCCTGCAAGGATGGGCGACCACGTCCCCCCTGAATCAGGACTTCCGCCCAATTGGGCAAATAATTGAGCCTCGGTTACGGTGCTTCCTTCACATATGCTAAGTGTGCCATCGGTACCCGCGTTCGGCAAAGCCTGTTCGGTCACGACAACCTCCGCGGTAGCGTCCACGGCACAAGGTGCTGTTGCGGGTACGGTATAGGTATAGGTCCCGGCACCCGCCAAGGCTGGCGACCATGTTCCCCCAGAATCAGGGCTTCCTCCCAATTGAGCGAATAGCTGGGCTGTAGTAACTGTTTCTCCCACGCAAATGGTGAGCGTTCCGTCGATTCCGGCATCTGGAGCTGCTTGTTCGGATACTGTGATTTTTGCGGTATCGTCTACGGCACAAGGTGTTGTTGCGGCTACGGTATAGGTATAGGTCCCGGCGCCTGCTAGGGCAGGGGACCAGCTTCCTCCTGAATCAGGACTTCCGCCTAATTGGGCAAACAACTGTGCTTCGGTGACTATTGTTCCTTCACAAATGGTTAGTACGCCATTGGAACCGGCATCAGGAGTGGGTTGAACCACTACGGTGACAATACTGGTATCATCTACGGTACAGGGTGATGTGGCGCTTACGGTATAGGTATGGGTGCCGTCTCCGTTGTCTGTCCAAGTTCCCCCGGTATTTGGAGAATTACCCAGTTGAGCAAAAAGGTCGGCCTGTGTAAAGGAGTCAATTTCACAAATGGTAAGTGTACCATCGGTCCCCGCATTGGGTGCCGCCTGTTCGGTCACGACCACTTCAGCGGTATCGTTTGCGGTACAGGGAGAAGTGCCACTTACGGTATAGGTATAGGTTCCGGCACCGGCAAGGGCAGGGGACCATGCCCCCCCAGAATCGGGGTTGTCACTTAATTGTGCAAAAAGCTGGGCCTCGGTTACTATGGTTCCCGCGCAAATCGTGAGTGTTCCGTCGGTACCTGCGTTCGGTAAAGCCTGTTCGGTCACGACAACTTCTGAAGTATCGCTCATAGTACATGGGGAAGTAACGCTTACCGTATAGGTGTAGGTTCCGGCGCCTGCAAGGGCTGGCGACCATGTCCCCCCGGTATCCGGATTGTCGTTTAACCGTGCGAATAGTTGTGATTCCGTTACGGTATTTCCCGCGCATATGGTCAGGACGCCATCAGTCCCCGCATTGGGCGCCGCCTGCTCTGTTACCACGACCTCGGATGTATCATCCACGGTACAGGGTGAGGTTGCACTAACGGTATAGGTGTAGGTTCCGGCGCCTGCAAGGGCTGGCGACCATGTTCCCCCGGTATCTGGATTGTCACTTAACTGTGCGAATAGTTGTGATTCCGTTACGGTTGTCCCTGCGCATATGGTCAGGACGCCATCGGTCCCGGCATTGGGTGCCGCTTGTTCGGTCACGACCACTTCAGCGGTATCGTTTGCGGTACAGGGCGAGGTTGCACTTACGGTATAGGTGTAGGTACCCGCACCTGCAAGGGCAGGGGTCCATGTTCCCCCGGTATCCGGATTGTCACTTAACTGTGCGAATAGTTGTGATTCCGTTACGGTAGTTCCCGCGCATATGGTCAGGACGCCATCGGTACCCGCATTGGGTGCCGCTTGTTCGGTCACCACGACCTCGGATGTGTCATCCACGGTACAGGGCGAAGTGGCACTTACGGTATAGGTGTAGGTTCCGGCGCCTGCAAGGGCTGGCGACCATGTTCCCCCGGTATCCGGATTGTCACTTAACCGTGCGAATAGTTGTGATTCCGTTACGGTAGTTCCCGTGCATATGGTCAGGACGCCATCAGTCCCCGCATTGGGCGCCGCTTGTTCGGTTACCACGACCTCGGATGTATCATCCACGGTACATGGCGAGGTTGCACTAACGGTATAGGTATAGGTTCCGGCCCCTGCAAGGGTAGGGGTCCACGTTCCCCCAGTATCAGGATTATCACTTAACCGTGCGAATAGTTGTGATTCCGTTACGGTAGTTCCCGCGCATATGGTCAGGACGCCATCGGTACCCGCATTGGGCGCCGCCTGTTCGGTCACCACGACCTCGGATGTGTCATCCACGGTACAGGGTGATGTGGCACTTACGGTATAGGTGTAGGTTCCGGCGCCTGCAAGGGCAGGAGACCACGTTCCCCCGGTATCCGGATTGTTACTTAACTGTGCGAATAGTTGTGATTCCGTTACGGTAGTTCCCGCGCATATGGTCAGTACTCCATCGGTCCCGGCTTTTGGTGCCGCCTGTTCGGTCACCACGACCTCGGATGTATCATCCACGGTACAGGGCGAAGTGGCACTTACGGTATAGGTGTAGGTTCCGGCACCTGCAAGGGCAGGGGACCATGTCCCCCCGGTATCCGGATCGTCACTTAACCGTGCGAATAGTTGTGATTCCGTTACTGTAGTTCCGGCACAAATCGTCAAAACGCCATCGGTCCCGGCTTTTGGTGCCGCCTGTTCGGTCACCACGACCTCGGATGTGTCATCCACGGTACAGGGCGAAGTGGCACTTACGGTATAGGTGTAGGTTCCGGCGCCTGCAAGGGCAGGAGACCACGTTCCCCCGGTATCCGGATTGTCACTTAACTGTGCGAATAGCTGTGTCTCAGTTACGGTAGTTCCCGCGCATATGGTAAGTGTGCCATCGGTCCCGGCTTTTGGTGCCGCCTGTTCGGTCACCACGACCTCGGATGTATCATCCAGGGTACAGGGTGATGTGGCACTAACGGTATAGGTGTAGGTACCCGCGCCTGCAAGGGCAGGAGACCACGTTCCCCCGGTATCCGGATCGTCACTTAACCGTGCGAATAGTTGTGATTCCGTTACGGTTGTCCCTGCGCATATGGTCAGGACGCCATCGGTACCCGCATTGGGTGCCGCCTGTTCGGTCACCACGACCTCTGATGTGTCATCCACGGTACAGGGTGAAGTGGCACTTACGGTATAGGTGTAGGTACCCGCGCCTGCAAGGGCAGGGGTCCATGTTCCCCCGGTATCCGGATCGTCACTTAACTGTGCGAATAGTTGTGATTCCGTTACGGTAGTTCCCGCGCATATGGTCAGGACGCCATCAGTCCCGGCTTTTGGTGCCGCCTGTTCGGTCACCACGACCTCGGATGTGTCATCCACGGCACAGGGCGAGGTTGCACTTACGGTATAGGTGTAGGTTCCGGCGCCTGCAAGGGCTGGCGACCATGTTCCCCCGGTATCCGGATTATCACTTAACTGTGCGAATAGTTGTGATTCCGTTACGGTAGTTCCCGCGCATATGGTAAGTGTGCCATCGGTACCCGCATTGGGTGCCGCTTGTTCGGTCACCACGACCTCGGATGTGTCATCCACGGTACAGGGCGAGGTGGCACTAACGGTATAGGTGTAGGTTCCGGCGCCTGCAAGGGCAGGGGACCATGTTCCCCCGGTATCCGGATCGTCACTTAACTGTGCGAATAGTTGTGATTCCGTTACGGTAGTTCCCGTACAAATAGTCAATGCTCCATCGGTCCCTGCATTGGGTGCCGCCTGTTCTGTTACTACGACCTCGGATGTATCATCCACGGTACAGGGCGAAGTGGCACTTACGGTATAGGTGTAGGTTCCGGCACCGGCAAGGGCAGGGGACCATGTTCCCCCGGTATCCGGATTATCACTTAACTGTGCGAATAGTTGTGATTCCGTTACGGTAGTTCCCGTGCATATGGTCAGGACGCCATCGGTCCCGGCTTTTGGTGCCGCCTGTTCGGTCACCACGACCTCGGATGTATCATCCACGGTACAGGGTGCTGTGGCACTAACGGTATAGGTATAGGTTCCGGCACCGGCAAGGGCAGGAGTCCATGTCCCGCCGCTGTTGGGTGATCCTCCAAGTTGCGCGAATAGGTCTGCTTCCGTTACTGTAGTTCCCGTACAAATAGTCAATGCTCCGTTGGAACCTGCATCGGGAACAGGTTGTTCCACTACGGTAACTATACTGGTATCGTCTACGGTACAGGGGGATGTTGCGCTTACGGTATAGGTATAGGTTCCGGCGCCTGCAAGGGCTGGCAACCATGTTCCCCCGGTATCCGGATCGTCACTTAACTGTGCGAATAGTTGTGATTCCGTTACGGTAGTTCCCGCGCATATGGTAAGTGTGCCATCGGTCCCGGCTTTTGGTGCCGCCTGTTCGGTCACCACGACCTCGGATGTGTCATCCACGGTACAGGGTGATGTGGCACTAACGGTATAGGTGTAGGTTCCGGCGCCTGCAAGGGCAGGGGACCATGTCCCCCCGGTATCCGGATCGTCACTTAACCGTGCGAATAGTTGTGATTCCGTTACGGTAGTTCCCGCGCAAATCGTCAGGACGCCATCGGTACCCGCATTGGGCGCCGCTTGTTCGGTTATCGTAACAGTTGCGTGTTGGGTATATCCTTTGCTGTCCCTTATACCATAAACAAAACTATCCGAACCGGTGTAACCGGCAGCCGAGGTATAGGTGATATAATCATCCGTCGGGTTAGTAGGGCTACCATTGTCATTTACGGTAGCCGTTCCCCCGCTAGCAGGGCTAATAATAAAGATGCTTCCGGATGAAGGCCCATTTCCCCCAAAATCATCGTTTGAGAGCACATCAATGTCGATGCTACCTTCTTCACAGACCGAAGCCGTATCATCTGTAGTAGTGGGAAAATAACTTATCGTAGGGTCATCTTCCTTATTTCCGTCACTATCGATACCGTTATCGGATAGGTCACTTACATCTTCGGTTCCGTAGGGACTATCGGCCAAAACACTAACTTGATTTACTACCCCTCCGGCTTTTAAGATTGGAGCTGAAAGGGTATAGCTTGCGGAATAGGTCGCCGTTTCACCAGCTTCAAGAGTACCTGCGGTTGAGCCCTCGGATGCACTGAGGAATGTAGGTCCACTTGTTAGGGTTAAAGGGGTTGTGTCTATATCGGAAAAAGTGTCCGTTAGACTTATATTGTCTAGGGTAGTATTTCCTGTGTTCTCTATCGTAATGGTATAATCTACGGTATCTCCGGTACTGATAGGGTCGCTAAAGTTTTCGACCACGGTTTTGGTGGCTTCGATTTTAGGGTCGGCGATAATTAGGTCGGTAAGAACAAACTCTACTTCATCGGATGCAGTAAACAAGGGTATGGAAAGCAATCCTCCTGTTACTTCGACATCCATTTCAATAGATTGTGTGACCTGCTCAACTTGTAAACTACCTCCTCCCGTTCCCGTATGTTCCCCATCACCACATTCGCCTCCACCACTGAATAAAAGGGCTGTATCGTCAATATTGAACCGTGTGGCCGTGGATTGAAAGATATCCCCATTGGATTCTAGTTCCGTCCAAGTCCCGTTGATGAGGTCAAAGTTTCCTGTAGCACTTCTTGCAATTAAGGAGACGACGGCAAATGTTCCTACCTTGTCTACGTGCAGGATGGGTTTCACAATATATACGGGATCACCGGTTGCGGCATCAAAGAAATAGAAGTTAATATTGCCGGAAGAGGATGAACTAGCGGATATTTCCAACGATGGACTACCGAATACATTGGGGTCACTATAGGTAGCGGCACTGGTACAGCCCATGGTTTCAGGACCGTCAATAGAAGCACCACCCGAAACCCTGGCTTCGACACGTACCGAACCATCATCGGTTATGGACTCCCATACGGAAGATGATACCAATGTCCAATTCGTTGTCTGCTGCGCCTTTGTCACTTGGGCAAATAGTAATAGTAGTAATGCCCCGAAAAAATGTTTAGAACGATTCGCCAATTGGGAATATATTTTACAAAGTCAAAAAAATATCACGATTGATACTGTGGATAAAGACTTACAACGTTATACCGTAAAATTAAGGAGGTGGTAAGACCTGGCAAATTATATGTTGTATAGAGGGGGAAAGTAGATGTATAGGCCCCTTGAAGTGTAGGCTAAATTCGATGAAATGCCTTTTTTTAGGATGTATTGCAGGTATTTTGGAGTAAATATTTAGATTTCAAGGTTTTGACCCTCCTTGCAACAAACTTAGAAAAGGTGTAGGATAATTTAAGTTTTTAAAAGAACCTGGGAGCTATGGCCCTTCTTCCAAATCGAGATCGGAATTCATACCTGAGCACTATTTCAAACGAGCCGTCGTTGAACCTAGAACCGCCCAATTCTGAAATTTCCCGGTCATAAGCAAGGCCCAATAATATTTGGTCAGAGGCTTGAAAACCAAAAAGACCGCTTACCGCAGCATCCCACCTATAGGCCGCTCCCAAGATAAATTTGTCCTTGAACATAAAATTAGCGGATAGGTCGATCTGTAAGGGGGCGCCATTTACGGCTTTGAGCAATAAAGTGGGCTTAAACTTCCACCTTTGGTTCAATTCGTATACGTAACCCGTGATTAAATAGAAGTTCATACGTTCTTTGGCCAAGAAGGATGAGCTTGTAGCATTACCGTCGAAATGTTTCGTGGCCAAAAAGTTAGGTACGGAGAAGCCTATATAGAACTTCTCGTCGTAGTAATATACCCCAGCGCCAAAATTCGGTGAAAATTTTCTGTCGATATTGGTCAGGCTGGTACTGGCGACTTCATCGTTATAGTTGGCCAGTTTACTAAAATCCAAATTCAGTACATGTCCGCTTGCCTTTAGTCCGAAGGCAAGTTTTGCTTCCCTGGTGATAGGTACTGTATATGAAAAAACACCGTCGAAGTACGTTTCTTGGCTCGTGCCGTTTCCTATATCGTCATTGACTATGGATAGTCCCACACCGACCCTTTCGGAAACCGGCGTGTGAAAATTGAGGGTTTGGGTTTTAGGGGCTCCTTCTATTCCGACCCATTGGGAGCGGTGGAGCCCGGCAATACTGAAAACTCCCCTAGAACCTGCATAAGCAGGGTTGATGGCCATGGTATTGTACATGTACTGTGTATAATGGGCGTCTTGTTGTGCACTTAGACCACTTAATGAAGAAATGGTAATGAGTACGACCAGAAGGAATTTTTTCATGACTTTTTATTTGGATAAAAAGAAGACATTGTTGTATCTACCTTGGTAAAGATATTTATTTTTCCCGTTTAGCAGCTTTGTAATCGTCGATCGATAAAATAGATCGATGCGATTATCGATTTCACTTTTTAGGAAATAGGAAAAAAGAAGGTGGTTACAACAAATTTAAGCCGGGGTAAGTCCGATAGATTTACCTTTTGCGAGCATATATTCTTTTGCCGCCTCGTATTCATTAGGGATTTCGCCCTCTAGAATGGCCTCTTTAATGGCTTCTTTGATAATGCCTATTTCTTTTGAAGGCTTAAGGTTGAAGGTTTTCATAATTTCCTCACCGCTTACCGGGGGTTGAAAATTGCGTATTTGATCTCGCTCTTCTACCTCGATTATTTTTTGGCGGACAATCTTAAAATTGTTCTTATACCTCCTTTGTTTCTTTGGATTTTTGGTGGTGATATCGGCTTCACAAAGGGTCATAAGGTCCTCTACGTTTTCCCCCGCATCAAAAACGAGGCGGCGTACCGCAGAATCTGTAGCGAAATCTTCGGACAGAACGATTGGCCTAGAGCTCATCAAAACCATTTTTTGAACGAATTTCATCTTGTCGTTCAAGGGCATCCGCAGCCGTTTGAACAATTTGTAGACCATTTTAGATCCAACGAACTCGTGTCCGTGGAAGGTCCATCCTATTTTTTTATGGAATTTCTTGGTCGGAGCCTTACCGATATCGTGCAATAAGGCCGCCCAACGTAGCCAAAGGTTATCCGTAGTTGTTGCAATATTGTCGACAACCTCCAAGGTGTGCCAAAAATTGTCTTTGTGGCGTTGTCCTTCTATTTCTTCTATACCCTGTAATGCGACCAGTTCAGGAAGGATATAGGGTAGGAGTTCTGTTTTATGTAGCAAGGAAAAACCGATGGAGGGCTTGCTACTGGCCAATATTTTGTTGAGTTCATCAACGATTCGCTCTTTTGATATGATTTTTATCCGCTCTTTGTTCACCGTAATGGCTTGGAGGGAATTGTCTTCGATCTTAAAGTTCAATTGCGTGGCGAAGCGAATGGCCCGCATCATACGTAAGGGGTCGTCGGAATATGTAACTCCGGGAGCCAGGGGGGTTCGGATAATTTTTTTTTCGAGGTCGACCAGTCCGTCAAAAGGATCCAGCAGTGCACCAAAATCGGTTGGATTTAGGGAAAGGGCCAAGGCATTGATCGTAAAATCACGACGGTTTTGGTCATCTACCAATGAGCCATCCTCTACTACGGGTTTACGGCTATCCCTATGATAGCTTTCTTTTCGGGCTCCAACGAATTCCAGTTCAATGTCTTCGTGGCGCAACATGGCCGTCCCAAAATTTTTGAAAACACTCACCTTTGGCTTTCCTTCAAGTAAGGAAGCTACTTTTCTGGCAAGGTCAATACCGCTTCCTACGGCGACAATATCGATGTCTTTGGGAGTGCCTCTTTGCAGTAAATAATCCCTGACAAATCCTCCGATAACATAACAGTCCACCCCCAACTCATCGGCCGCTTGTGAAACGATTTTAAAAACTGGATTAGAAAGCGCTTGTTTATAGTTCAAAGATTTCATTTTTAGTTGGCTGCCCAAAATACGAATAACAAATAAGGCCCAATATTTTGTTACATCAAATTTATTCGCGTATTACTTTTACCGTGCCGTCACTGCTCAATTTGATGATGGCAGAAGGAACCGCGTATTTTTGTTCGGGCTGCAAATTTACCACATAGTCTACACCTTTTAAAATAACTTTGTCTATTTCACCGAAACTTTTGGGCGTTGGGCGCCCTGAAATATTGGAAGAAGTAGAAACAATAGGTTTTTTGAATTTGTTGATCAGGTAACGACAAAATTTATCGGAAGCTACGCGTATGGCCAAGGTATTATCTTCGGCGATCAAGTTTTTGGCGACGCCCTTGGGATTATCGTAGACAATAGTGGTGGGTTTGATGGAAAGGTCCATGATATCATAGGCCAAATCGGGAACCTCTTCTATGGTTCGTTCGAGCATGGCATCATTGGCCACCAGGCAAATTAGGGCCTTGCTATCTTCCCTTTGCTTTAGGTCGTATATCTTCTTTACGGCCGATTCATTGGTAGCATCACAACCAATGCCCCAAACGGTATCCGTAGGGTAGAGGATGAGGCCGCCTTGTTGTAAGACGTTAATTGCTTGGTCTATCTCCTTTTGCATTTTCATCAAAAATTAGACTTCTAATATTATATTCCTTTTCAAGCTGTGACCATTGTTTGGTATTTAGGTCTTTGCCTAAATTTATTTTTTTTAGTGATACCTTTTGGGTATTTCCAATAGGTATCGGGTCTTTGGGTTTTAGGGTCGCTTCTACAGATAGTGTGCCCTTCAAAAGGGCCATAGCTTTAAACCAAAGGTCGTCTGCTTTTGGGGTCAAGGCCATAAACTTATCCGGGTCGGTAGCATCTTTGTGCAGGGAGTTTGGCGGATATAAGATTCCCCATGCGCCAATAGGAACCATTACTTTGTTATTGAGTTTTTCTGAATGTTTCCACTCTTTGAAGGGTTTGTGATCTCCCCTTTCGTCATAGCTTAAATTTACGGTGCGATTGGCTATGATATGCTTTGGGGCCCTTAGATGTTCATTGTATAAAAGTTCGATCAAATTCTTTCGATACATTAAATCGTCATCTACGGTAATAATTGTTTTCTCCGGATATTCAACAAGGGAGTGTATCAGCTTTCTATGGGATGACGTTAGATCTGAAAACCGGATCTCAAATCTGTGGCCAATTAAGGCTTTGAGTTTTTTAGGAATGGCATTCTTGAGGTCATTATTAAGCCAAAGAACAATTTTTTCGGGAAGCATAGACTGATTTAAGATGCTTTTTATGACCAAATGAAGGGTGTTTAATCTACTAGGTATTGAGGTTAAGGAAACAATTACCGGTACAGTCCTTTCCCTGAGATGATCCGAATCGGCTACATTGAATTTTTTTAAGGAGAGTTTGACCGAAGTGTAAATGGAGATTGGTAGTTCTTTGACGAGTTTCATAAATTACACATTTAAGCAAAGCCTATAAAATTGGCTCTGGTAATTTAATATAGTTTCCGAAAATGGTATTGTATTCATCAGGGAAAAAGTCTAATCTTCCATCCCCAGGGTAAAATGTCATTTCACCAAAAATAATTTTCCCATCGAGGTTATAGAGGTCAACACGTACAAAAGGGAAGTCAAAGGCCAGGGTTCGTGCGATTTCTATCATCTTTTCAAAATTGGGAGGTTTGGGAAGTTCATCCTCCAATTGTTGAATATGGGCACGTCTAACGGGTAGTTTGTTCCAATCTATATCATAATAGGCCCGTTTTAATGTGCTACCGCGATCTATATCTATATTCAAGAATTTGGGTTCTCCGTTAAAACAGAAAAATTTATAGTCGTTAATGTCTTCTTTGCCCAACTCCACTAGGTATTTTTCGACGATTATCTTGGGCTCGACGTTCTTATAAGCCCACTCTAAGCCACCACGCCAATATTGATTTTTTCGAATCCACTTATGGAGTAATAGTTTGGTTTTTCGTTTGTTAAGTTTTGTTTTGTCATTGACCAAAATATTAAAATGAAAACCATGTGTGGCCTTTATGACAAATTGTTGGGGCAGGGCGTCAAAATTTATTTCACTCGGCTTTTTATAAACACCAATAAGTTCGTTAAGGTATTGCTCACCAATTTTGTCCTTGACATATTCACGAACGTCATATTTGTCTACTAGTTGGGTTAAAAGATCTCTTTTGTAGTAAACTTTAAGCCATTGTATTTTCTGGTTGAACTCTATAGGCCGTTCTAAATCTAATTTCTTTCCTACGTAATATTCGTAATATGCTTTAACATATGTTGGTGGGGGTAAAAATTTTAGTTTTTTCTGAAGTCCTATCCATAATTTTCTTAGCATAGCAATACATTATTGAATAGTACAAAGATATATCTTTGTAGTTTACTATTTTTGAGCTTATGAACACCAATGTAGATGAAAGTGTAAAAATCTCTATAATTATCAGTACCTATAACGCCGAAGAGTGGCTTCAAAAAGTGTTATGGGGTTTTAACTGTCAGAATTATAAGAATTTTGAAATTGTTATAGCAGATGATGGGTCGGGTCCTAAAACGAAAGCCCTCATTGACTTAATGAGGGAAGAAGTCTTCTACCCGATAGTACATGTATGGCAAGAAGATGATGGCTTTCAAAAGTCTAGAATACTTAATAAGGCCCTGGTAAATTGTAAGGGGGAATATATTATTATGACCGATGGGGATTGTATACCAAGGGAAGATTTTGTGCATGTGCACTATCTGAATAAGAGTCAAGGGTACTTTATTTCAGGAGGGTATTACATGTTGCCAATGAATATTTCCAAATTAATAACCAAGGAAGATATAGAGGCGCAAAGTTGTTTTGATATTAACTGGTTGAAAGAGAAAGGTATTCCGAAGACGTTTAAAAATAATAAGCTAACGGCTAAAGGGTTCATGTCTAGAATGTTGAATATAATCACCCCTACTAAAGCCAGTTGGAATGGTCATAACTCTTCAGGTTGGAAGAAAGACATTCTTAATGTGAATGGTTTCGATGAACGTATGCAGTATGGTGGCCAGGATAGGGAACTGGGAGAACGACTCTTTAATTTTGGAATAAAATCCAAACAACTAAGGTATAGTGCGGTATGTGTGCACTTAGACCATAAACGAGGGTATAAAACCCCTGAGTCAATTGCCAAGAATGTTAAAATACGGAAGGAAACAAGAAGTAAAAAATTGGTATGGACACATTATGGCATTACCAAATAGTATGCTAGTTCGTTCTTTTTTTCCAGACGTTTCAGTTCTCTACAATACTCCAAAACACCTAAGGCGTTTAAGTACGATATTGTAATTCCCTTTTTACCATCAAGGAAGCCTAGGCGTAAAAAATAATGATTAAAGAATTTCCAAAAAGGCTTAACCATCATTAATAGATAAGTGAATTTTTTTTCTCGGTAGAACGACTCTTTAGCCTTGAGCCGACCATATCGAAGCATTTTCTGTTTGTAATCCTCATAGTTCTTATAACAGAAATGGATTAATTTTTCATTGAAAATGCCAGATGCCCCGTTTACTTCGAGGGTCTCGTGCACAATTTTTCTATCAGAAAACCTCGCTTTACTTTTTCTAAAAAGACGATAATTTTTGTCCGTTTGCCATCCGCTAAAATTTAAAGCCTCGTTTTGAAACATAAATTTTCTGTAAAACCAAAAAGCTACATTTTCCGTATTGCCGTTCAGCACTTCTTTGATTTCATTCTTTAATGGTTCGGTAACAACTTCGTCGGCATCTAAAAACAAAACCCAATCATTGGTGGCTTGCTTTAAAGTGTAGGATTTTTGCGAAGTAAAATTCGCGAAAGGATGTTGAATGACCTTGACCTTAGGGTGAGCTAAAAGATATTCGTAAGTACCATCAGTACTGTAAGAATCGACTACGATAATTTCATCGGCGAATTCAACGGACTCAATACACTTTTCAATGTATCCCATTTCATTGTAGGTGATAATTAAGGCGGATAACTTTTCTCTTTCTTTTATCATTGCAATTCGTTTGGGTAGGGTTCGGTCTTCTTTTTAGTAGATTAAAAAGTTCGGAAAGGGTTGCGTTTCCGAACTTTATTAAACTACCACCTTCTTATAACAATTAAAAAACAAAAAAATTATGTTTTATGAAAAAAAACCTTTATACCGCTACATCATATTCGCGCAAAGCATCGTTTAGAGAGGTCTTTTTATTGGTACTCTCTTTTCGTGTGCCAATGATCAAAGCACAGGGCACTTGAAATTCGCCAGCGGAAAATTTCTTGGTATAGCTCCCTGGTATAACAACTGAACGGGCAGGAACCCTACCTTTAATTTCTAGGGGCTCGGTGCCGGTTACATCTATAATTTTGGTCGATGCTGTAAGAACCACATTAGCGCCCAATACAGCCTCTTTCTCTACTCGAACGCCTTCAACTACAATACATCTAGATCCTATGAATGCGTTGTCTTCTATGATTACCGGGGCTGCTTGTAATGGCTCTAAGACCCCGCCAATACCCACACCTCCACTAAGGTGAACGTTTTTGCCTATTTGTGCGCAACTTCCAACGGTGGCCCATGTGTCGACCATAGTACCTTCGTCTACATAAGCACCGATATTTACGTAGCTGGGCATTAGAATAGTGCCGGCAGAAATGTAAGCGCCATGACGGGCAACGGCGTTAGGTACTACGCGAATACCTTTCTCTTGGTAACCTCGTTTTAAGGGAATTTTATCGTGGTATTCGAAAATTCCCGCTTCAAGTGTTTCCATTTTTTGGATAGGAAAATAAAGAACGACGCCTTTTTTTACCCATTCGTTGATCTGCCATCCGTTTGCCGTTGGTTCGGCACAACGTAATTTACCCTGGTCCAAAAGGTTTACGACTTCTCTGATGGCATCTTGGGTAGCCGTTTCCTTTAAAAGTTCTCTGTTGTCCCATGCTTTTTCAATGGTCTCTCTTAACTCGGTCATTTTTTTGTAGAATTAAATGTTATCGATGGCGCTAACGTTGCGCTACATGCCAATTTTTGTTTAGTATTACATAGGCCATTTAGTGATTTACGGTCACCCATGTCTTTTTGAAAGTGCAAATATACGGGCTCAAATATGATTTCGGGATTCAAATTTACGGTTATAACAATTTATAGGTTATTTTTGCAAAAAATAAATGAGGAGGTGGGAAGATTGTTGGCATTGGATTATGGAAAGAAACGAACGGGAATCGCCGTTACCGATGAGCTACAACTGATTGCCTCTGGTTTGACGACGGTGCCTACTGCCGAACTTGTAGACTTTTTAAAAGATTACGTACAGAAAGAAAAGGTAGATAGGTTTATTGTGGGCGAAGCGCGCCAGATGAACAATGAACCAAGCGAGTCTGAAGCTTTTATCGTTCCATTTTTAAATCGTTTGGCCAAGGTTTTTCCGCAAATTCCTATAGAACGCCAAGACGAGCGTTTTACCTCAAAAATGGCTTTTCAGACCATGATCGATAGCGGCCTTAAAAAGAAAAAACGTAGAGACAAGGCACTGGTTGATGAAATCAGCGCAACGATTATCCTACAAGCCTATTTAAATAAGATATAAATGATTTTACCCATTGTTGCGTACGGAGATCCCGTATTACGAAAGGTAGGTACCGACCTGCCCAATGATTATCCGAAGCTGAAAGAACTCGTAGAAAATATGTGGGAGACCATGTACAACGCCAACGGTGTTGGCTTGGCCGCTCCACAGATAGGCCTACCTATCCGATTGTTTATAGTCGACACTACTCCTTTTTCAAAAGACGAAGACCTTTCTGAAGAAGAGCAGAAGCAGTTGAACGGATTCAAAAAGGTATTTATAAATGCCCAAATTGAGGAAGAAACGGGTGATGAGTGGGCCTTTAGTGAAGGATGCTTGAGTATTCCTGATATCCATGAAGACGTCAAGAGAAAAGATACGGTGACCATAAGCTACGTTGATGAAAATTTTAAGGCGCATACCGAAACCTATGATGGACTTCTGGCTCGGGTCATTCAACACGAATACGACCATATTGAAGGCATATTGTTCACCGACAAGTTGTCGACCTTAAAGAAGCGCATGCTAAAGAGTAAATTGACCAATATTTCCAAAGGAAACATTAGGGCCGATTATCGTATGCGTTTTCCGAACCTAAAAAAAGGACGTTAAAATTTCATTGTAATCCGTTGAAAAGTGCAATATTTGCGCTCCTAAAATGTAAATTTTTATATGAGTTTAGATAAGATCTTGTCCATAGGAGGTAAACCAGGCCTTTACAAATTGGTAACCCAAACCCGTACGGGATTCGTAGCTGAATCGCTTATCGATAAAAAACGCATCTCCGTTGGAATGCGTAGTAACGTAAGCATTCTGTCTGAAATTGCAATTTATACCTTGGATGAGGAATTGCCCCTAAGGGAAGTGTTCCTAAAGATACAGGTGAAGGAAAAAGGGGGTAAAACTTCAATTGCCCATAAAGCCGAAAAAATTAAGTTGGAAGAGTATTTTTTCGAAATTCTTCCGAACTACGATGAAGATAGGGTATATGCCAGCGATATTAAAAAGGTAATACAATGGTACAATATACTTCATGATAACGGTATTACCGATTTTTCAGGGGGTAAGAAAGAAGGTACTGAAGAAGAATAAGCTATTCTTACCATAATAGTTTGTAATATAAAACCCTCGTTCAGAGGGTTTTTTCATTTTCAGTCTCTAAAAAAGCTAGATATGTTATAATATTTCTATGTAAGATAAAACTTATTTTACATGAAGGAATATATTGCAATTGCCTGAATTACAGTTTTTTCCATATTTTCTTTGTTATATTATCGTTACCTTAGCTAGTAACTAGCCAATCCAAATACGACCAAATTACATGTTCTGTTTAGTATATACGTCTATTGCGAATATTGATTTTGGAACACATGAAATTCAAAAATTGCTCGAAAGGGCGAGAGATTTCAATAAGCGCAACCATATTACGGGCTGTTTGCTTTTCTATAAAGACCGATTTGTGCAATACTTAGAAGGTGAAGAGACCGTTGTTAGAGAGCTTTTTGAGAGAATCAAGAAAGATTCTAGGAACCGAGAGGTAACCCTGTTATCGGAAAGCAAAATCCAAAATAGGGAGTTTGATAGCTGGAGTATGGCTTTCGAGCACCTCAAGGCCGAGAACAGCAACCTTCAATATTTGAAATTGTTGGTAGGTACCTTTTTTGAAAATCCTGAGAATTCATTATCTCCTAACCCCACGTCCATTGAGTTTTGGAAGGCCACTAAGCTATTATTGGAGACCAAATACGCCAGTAAAAACGACTAAGCGGCAGTAGTGCCTCAAGGGGTGGTGCATACTTGCATGTTTCAGGGCATATCCCTTATATTTCTTTCGATTACGGTATAGAAAGACCAATTCAGTATAACTATGGCGTACCCTAATTACAAATTTTTCTAGTGCCTGTGTGATTAACGACTTTGACCACATACGTGTCCATATCTGATATTTTCTCAATTTAACATTTAAATAGGGAAAGAATAAAGGAAGGGAGCCATAGCTTTCTTTTTTATGAAAGTATGCTGTGATTTAAGCTGTTGTTTATTAGTGTTTTGTGTTTGATTTTGATCTTGCTTGGTGTTTTTCGTCTACAGCTAATCGTTGCTCACCTTTAGCTTTTTGCTTTATATCTTCTCTTCATTACTATTTTTTGTAAAGGACTGTAAATTAGCGGAATAAGTCGATTGTGCTTTGTCCCAAATAAGAAAAATATGATGAAACCTACTACTACAATTAATAACGATTTAAAGAGTGCCTTTTTCGAAAATGCGTATTCTCCTTTTGTTATTCTCGATGACCAAATGAATTTTGTTGATGTTAATCAAGCATCTATAGCTACATTGGGAATTCCCAAAGAAAATTTTATCGGAAGAAATTTATTGGACATATTTCCATATCTAAAAGACACGGAGCGTTACGATTCATATAAAGAAGTACTTAAAACGGGAGTGCCGGCGGGATATGATGAACTATCCTTCGTAAAGGACAATATTGAGTATAAGTGGATGGTCAAGGCTTTCAAGATTGGAGATTATTTAGGGATTTCTACGCGTGATATAACCAACTTGAGTAACACCATAGGCCAATTGAAAATGGCACAGCATTCTTTAAAGGATGTGAATGTAAACTTGAAAAGGAGGAATAAAGAGTTGGAAGAGTTTTCCTATGTAGCCGCACATGACTTGAGGGCTCCACTTACCAATTTAAAGAGTCTTTTTGAAATGTTCTTAATGGCCGGGCCTATTTCTGATGAACTGTCACCCATAGTTGTCAGAATGCAATCGGTGACCAAAATTATGTGTGATAAGATTAGGGCCTTGAATGAAGTCATTGCGGTGAAATCCAATTTTAACGGGAATCATGAAAAAGTGGTTTTTTCCGAGGTGGTGGCCAAGGTTAAGACCGGGCTTTCCGAAGATATCATTAAAAGTAGGGCTATTATCAAGGAAGACTTCTCGGGTTGTCCATCTATTAAACATAGTCCTATCCACATAGAGAGTATTGTTCAGAACCTTATGTCCAACGCCCTGAAGTATCGACATCCTAAGCGAAAGCCTATCATTAAAATATCGGCGAAAGAAGTTCAGGGTAAGGTACACTTGAGTTTCAAGGATAATGGCCTAGGCTTTGATCCTGCGTTGTCGGATAAAATTTTCGGACTCTTCAAAAGAATGCATACACACGTTGAAGGCTTAGGTATAGGTCTTTACATTATTCACTCTATCGTCACTGAAAGCGGGGGTGAAATCGAGGTCGAAAGTCAAGTGAACAAGGGATCTGAATTTAAAATCCAATTTTAGCAACAAGTAAAATCCATGAAAATGATTCGAATATTGATTATCGAAGACGACGATGTTACCAACTTTATTACAGAAACCAAGTTGAACGAAATAGGACTGTATCATATAGCCATTGTAACCAATGGCCAAATGGGAATAGACTATTTAAAGGGCAACGATTGTCCGGATTTAATTTTATTGGACATAAATATGCCAATTCTAGATGGTTGGGAATTTCTTGATACTAAAAATAGATTGGGTTTGTGTCCAAATGTTCCCATCATCATAACCACTTCATCGGGACGACCGGAAGATAGATTTAAGGCGACCACTTTTAAGGATATCTATGAGTATTTGGTAAAACCCGTGAATTTTGATGTTTTACAACGCCTACTTTTAAACTTGGAAAAAAAGAAACTTGAATGTTAGCTTCATTTCCGTTTTCAAATTTTTCACCTAGAATAGGATAAGCTGCTTCGATTAAAAATGGGTCAATCTTTTTTGATTTCCTTATAGGTATATTGGCTTTTTTTCCAATCGATTAATGGGGAGGGATAGTATTTTACGTTCATTCGATCCAAGAAGGGGGCCTGCTGGGCTAAACGGACTTTATATTTTTCCCAATCGCGGTTTTCGGGCGTTGACCAACTCAATTCGGCATAACCTATGGCCCGCGGAAATGCTAAGTATTCAAGCTCGTCAATGTTACTAATGGTTTCCGACCATAAGGGGGCTTCAATGCCTAAAATATTTTTCAGGGGTACGCCTTCATAGGTTTCGGGAGACCATTTATAGGCCGTATCCGTGGGGATATAGGCCGCCCAGTGCAGTCCGTGTTTAGATAGGCTGTCGTATTGCATGTCGAGATAGGCCTTTTTTGCCGGAGACATAATAACTTTCATTCCTTTTTCTACGGCTAGGTCGGCATTTGCTTTGCTTGACCAAAACTGGGAAATTGAGGTGGAGTCTATATTTGCGGTAGCAACCTCATCCCACCCGATCATTCGCTTGCCGTATTTCTGCACAATTTTTTCTACTTTTTCAACAAAGTACACATAGTCTTTTTTCTTGGTAACATGGCTTTCGTCTCCACCGATATGAAAATAGGGACCGGGGCTTATGGCGGAAATCTCGCGTACCACATCGTCAATAAAGGCATAGGTAGTATCTTTTCTTGTATCGAAGGTGCTGAAACCAACTCGCATACCCGTGTATAGTTTTACCTCTTTGCCATTTCCGTTTAAGAAAGGGTATGATACGGAGGCTGCATTCGTATGTCCTGGCATGTCGATTTCAGGTACGATGGTCATATGCCGTTGGGCGGCGTAGTTGACAATATCACTATATTCTTCTTGCGTATAGAAACCTCCTGATTTTCCTCCTACTTCGGTGCTTCCCCCTACCTCCGTGAGTTTGGGCCATGATTTGATTTCAATGCGCCAACCTTGGTCATCGGATAAGTGTAAGTGCAAGACGTTGTATTTATAATAGGCGAGAAGGTCTATATATTTTTTTACATCTTCTACACTAAAAAAATGACGGGCTACGTCAAGCATACTTCCTCTGTACTCAAAAACGGGATTGTCGATAATTTTCCCGGTGGGAATGTTCCATACTTTGTACGGGGCAACGGTATCGTTCGGTATTTCCGGTATGATTTGACGAATGGTCTGTACCCCTCTAAAAGCACCTGTTGAGGTATTCGCATTTAAAATTATGGAGTCTTTAGTGATGTACAGTTGGTAGGCCTCGGGGGCGTTCAATTCTAAACTGTCGGACCGGTTGATGTAAATAACACCTTCGCGTTCTGGAGTATCTTCCGTATTAACGGGGATATCCAAAGAAGTCTTGGCGTGTATTTTTTCGGAAAGAAATTGACCTACTTCGGCAAAACCATCGGCGTTTTCCGAGGTATATATGGCGGTAAACTTATCTAAGGCAAAACCTGAATTTGTAGGAATGACCTTCATGGGCATCGGAATCATAGGCTCTACGGCCAAATCGGTCTGCGGTAGGTTCAAGACGCGTTTCTTTTTTTCTGGTTCGCAAGAACATAGCGCCACGAAAATACACGTGATAAACAATGCTTTGATCAAGTTAGATTTCATCGAAGTAGTTTTTATGGGTTTAAGATATTTCGTGTCTAATTGAGGTAATCTTTTAACACGGAGTACCATATTTCATATCCTTTAGGGTTCATGTGCAAGCCGTCTTCCACAAAAATATCCTGCTTCACCTTTCGGCCGTCGAGCATAGGCTTCCAGACATCGACATATTGCAAACGGCCGTCGGTATATGTCATTTTTTCCATCTTTCGGTTCAGCCTTTTATATTTCCTTCTTAGTTTCCAACGGGCCAAACTCGGTTTTGCGGAGATAAAAACGATCTCGGTCTGTGGATTTTCCTTAAAGATACTGTCTTTGATCGCTGTTAGGGTACGAATAATATCTTTTGGCCTTTTTTTGTTTTGGATGTCATTGTCCCCTTCGTATATAAAAACTTTTTTGGGATGGTAGCGTAGAATAAGGTCGTCGGTAAATTGAAGTAAATCTATAGCCTGCGAGCCACCGAATCCTGAATTGATGATCTGATGCTCGGGAAAGCGCTCTTGAAGGTCTTTCCAGACACGTATACTGGAACTTCCGGTAAACACGATACTCTCTTGTGAGGAGTCATAAAGGCTGTCGTATTTCTGTACAATGGCCTCTACCTCTTTGTTAAAAGCATTTTGGGCATGTAGGGAAAAGCTCGCTAAAAGGAATATGATAAGGGGTGTTTTCATTTCTTTTAATTGGAAGTTGAGGTGATTCCTTGGGCAACGGACCATTCATAAAATCGTTGTATCCAATGATCGGCCGGTAAACCTTGTTTTTTTAGGCCGAAGCCGTGGCCGCCTTTGGCGTACATATGTAGTTCCGGCCGTTGACCGGCTTTGATCCAAGAATTATATATTTCAATGCTCCCCGGTGCAAGGCCCAATGGGTCGTCACTGGCACAGATAACAAGCATATCTGGAGCATTTTCCGGGGCTTCCTGAACAGGGTAGGCACTTGTCCATGCGTATACAGGAACGATAAAATCGGGTCTGTCTTTGGCTTTGTAGTTATAAGCTACGCCCATGGTCACGGCGCCTCCCGCTGAAAAGCCCATAAAGCCTATTTTGTTCGGGTCTAATTGATACTTTTTAGCATTCTCCCTAACATATGAAACGGCAGAAAGTCCATCGGCAATGGACAGGGGGAAAACGGCCGCTATTTTTTCGGTTATGCGGGATGGATCGGTTTTGCTTTCGGTACTATATTCTTGAACGGCATCTTGGCCCGTGGGCACAAGGCGATACTTTAAGACGAATGCGGTTATGCCTTTATCGGCGAGCCATTTGGCAACGTCCCTGCCTTCGCTATTGATACTGTGGGCATACAGGGCTCCGCCGGGTGCAATTATAACGGAGGTGCCATTAGGTTTTTTAGGTTGAAAAACTTGAAGCGTAGGAGTTGATACATTGGTGACCACTTCTGTTTTCCATATGTCTGAAAAGTATTGTTTTTCTTGATGCTCCCATTTTACGGTCGTACTCTCTTCATAGGGCAATTCTATAAATTCCTGGGCAAAGCTGAGCTGAACAATGATCAAGAAAGAAAATACGAGACTAAGTTTTTTCATGTACTGTTGTTATTTATGGCCCTTAACAATAGGGGTATTGGATTACAGTTTAAACGGCAATGGCCAGATAGGTCAAGGCGGCTACAAGGGCACCGCACAATGGAGCTATAATAGGAATCCATGCATAACCCCAATCACTGCTTCCTTTTCCTTTTAAGGGCAAGATGGCGTGCAACAATCGCGGGCCAAAATCACGCGCCGGGTTAATGGCATAGCCCGTCGGTCCCCCAAGACCAAATCCTATGCCCATTACCAAGAGGGCTACAGGCAAAGCATCTAAGGAACCGAGTGAAATCGGTTCATCACCAAATGTACCGCCAGCAATAAAAAACACACCAAATACCAAGACAAACGTGCCTATGGCCTCGGTAACAAAATTCCAAAAAGGACTCCTAATGGCCGGAGCGGTACAAAAGGTGGCCAGTATGGCGCCTTGGTCTTCGGTCGCATCGTAATGTTTTTTGTAACTGAGCCAAACCATAAAGTTCCCCATCATGGCCCCTAAAATTTGTGCCAACATATAACCGGGAACCAATTGCCAACTAAATTTACCCGCTACGGCCAAAGCCAAGGTTACGGCGGGGTTTATATGGGCATGGCTTACATCCGCACTGACATATACTCCAATAAAGACGGCAATTCCCCAGGCTAAGGAAATACCTGTCCAACCCGTATCCGGTCCTTTGGTTCCTTTTAAAACTAGGTTGGCGACTACGCCATTGCCAATGAGAATAAGCAGGGCGGTGCCGATAAATTCATAGAGGTAAACGATCATAGTGGAGTTGTTTAGTTGGTGAAAAGATACTAAAAAAACAAAATTTTACGCTTGTTGAAGGCGAGGGATGTCAATATTGAATACGCCTTAGGTAATTAATGGATTGATATTGAGATTTTTTTTTGAAAAGGAAATCAAACATTAAATTGCTGAAGATGATGGTCTAAATGCTTGTAAAAAAGAGTGTTCCATTCTTGGGAAGTGAGTGGCCCGAAAGCATGCGATTCCTTGTTTTGAAAATGAGTGGCCCCCAGTTGTTGTGTTTTTTCCAAGTGTGCGATTAGCTTTTGTTTTTCCGCTTCAAAGTCGCGTTCATCTGCAATCAAAAATTCAGCTGCGGTACGAAGGTTTCGCTTGTAAGGTTTTGGCCCGACCACCATGTTTTTTGCGAAAAGTTTGATAATAAACTTTTTGAAGCCTTTAGGTTTCGGGTACTTGTCGGTATAGGTCATATCGTAGGCCACGTTGCAGTGGGCCATCATTTGTGCCACGTTCATCTTGCCCCATTCGTTCTGGCTTTGGGCGTTGAGGTTGTCGATGCGCGAAACGAGTTCTTGAACATCTGTGGGGTCGAATATATTTTTCATAGTGGGCTGGTTTAAAGAATAAAGACCAACAAATGAAATGGTCTGACCGAAAGATATTTAAAAAAAGTGGAACTTTTGTTTTTAGTTCGTCGGTAAAAGGGGCTTTAACTGCTTATAACGAATTAAAAGCCCGTGTTAACAAACATTTAAGATAGACATGTTGTCCACATTGGGGTCGTGTACTAGTTTTGCTTTCAGATGAAAAAAAAGGTGCTTAAATATCTTTTATCTCTTTTTGTACTACTGATAGGTGTTTGCAATCAAACCTTTGCAAATTCACTTGTTGAAGGTAGCTTTTTTGTTTACGAGAATTATTCCAACGATGCGGGCACCGACACGGTCGATACAAGTGTCAACGAATCGTTGCAACAAGCAATTTTCTGTTCCTCTTCTACCGAAAGACATCGCAGCCATAAGGTGGAATGTATCGATAGTGAGGAAGAAGAGAGTGAACCTACCGTTTTAAAAAAACAATCGAGTAAGGTTCCTTTTTTATGTTCGTTCTCGATTTTCTACAGAACAACTTACCTTTTTAATCGGGTAAACAGGCAATTTTCGCTTTACGAACACTTTACCTATTTATCTACGTATAAGGCCCTTCACCTCATATTCAGCGTTTTTCGACTGTGATAGCGTAAATCGGGTTCGGTGGTGACTATAAGCCGAACACTCTCCCTTTTTTAAGTGCGATGCGGAACAATGCACTTGAAAAACAACCATTTTAGATGTTGTAAGACATCATCATAAACCATTATCAAAACTAAAATATTAAGTTATGAGAAGAATTTTCATGCTCATGGGCTTGGCTGTGCTATTGCTTCACTCAAGTTGTAAATCGGAAAAAAAACACCAAGAATCGGAAACAAAATTTTTGGTAACCAGCCCCTTAAAGAAAGATACCACCATAATTAACGAATACGTTTGTCAAATACAGTCTATAAGACATATTGAACTCAGGTCGCAAGAACGGGGCTATCTACAAAAAGTGTTTGTCGATGAAGGCCAGTTCGTAAAGAAAGGCCAGTTACTCTTTCAAATTATGCCCAAACTATATAGGGCGGAGATGCAAAGGGCACAAGCGGAAGCCGAAGTGGCAAGAATAGAATATGAAAATACCAAATCGCTGGCAGATAGTAACGTAGTGTCACAAAACGAATTGGCCATGGATAAGGCCAAGCTCGACAAGGCCAATGCGGAATTGGCTTTGGCACAGGTGCATCTGGGCTTTACCGAAATACGGGCACCTTTTGATGGTATAATCGATCGCTTTCTTGTCAGGCCGGGTAGTCTACTTGAAGAAGGGGAGTTGCTTACCAGCTTATCCGACAATGGAAAAATGTGGGTGTACTTTAATGTTTCAGAACCCGAATACCTAGATTATAAAACCAATTTAAAGAATGATAGCAAGGCTACGGTAAACTTGTTGATGGCCAATCATAGGCAATTTGAACATCCGGGAATCGTAGAAACTATCGAAGCCGATTTCAACAATGAAACAGGTAACATTCCCTTTAGGGCCACTTTTCCGAACCCAGATGGATTGCTTAGGCACGGTGAAACGGGAAATGTGCTTATGTCGGTTCCGTTAAAAGATGCATTGATCATACCGCAAAAGGCCACCTTTGAGGTGCTCGATAAAAAATATGTTTTTGTAGTGGACGATACCAATAAGGTCGTGTCAAAAGAAATTACCATTAGCGCCGATATGCAAGACCTTTACGCCGTAAGCGAAGGCTTGAAAGAGGGCGATAAAATTTTGCTGGAAGGTTTACGTAAGGTTAGGGATAACGATGAGATATCCTACGAGTTTGAAAAGCCCGATGAGGTTCTCGCCCATCTAGAACTTTACTCTGAATAATCTAACGTAAAAAAATAGCAAGAATATGTTTAACAAATTTATAGAAAGACCAGTGTTGTCTATCGTGATATCACTGTTCATCGTGTTCTTGGGCATGCTTGCCATCAAGACACTGCCCATATCACAGTTCCCATCCATAGCACCACCAAGGGTAAATGTAAGTATAGCTTATCCTGGGGCCAGTGCCGAGGTATTGGTCAATTCGGTGCTGATTCCAATGGAGAAATCCATTAACGGAACGCCCGGAATGAAATACATGACATCCGATGCCACTAGTGCGGGCGAAGCTACCATTCAGGTTATTTTTGACTTGGGCGTAGATCCCAACCAAGCCGTGGTGAGCGTTAAAAACCGTATCGAGCAGGTCACCAGTCGTTTACCGGAACTGGTACAGCGTGAAGGTATCGTTATTTCAAAGGCACAACCCAATATGTTGATGTACGTGAACTTGTATAGCGAGGATGAACATGCCGATGAAAAGTTTCTTTACAATTATGCCAACGTAAATATACTTCCGGAATTAAAGCGAATAAAAGGTATAGGCTTGGCAAAAATATTAGGAAGCCGTCAATATGCCATGAGGGTCTGGTTAAAACCCGACCGAATGCGGGCCTATAACGTTTCCACGGAAGAAGTAATGGAAGCCTTGCAAGAGCAGAGCATTATAGGTTCGCCGGGTAGATTAGGCCGTAGTTCGGGTAAACGCTCACAATCGCTGGAATATGTGCTGACCTATGAAGGGCGGTACAACGAGCCGAAGCAATATCAAGATGTTATTATAAAATCGAATCCTGATGGTGAAATCCTGTACTTGAAAGATATAGCCGATGTTAATTTGGGAAGTGAGTTTTACGATATCTATTCCAACTTAGACGGGCACCCATCTGCGGCGATTACCTTAAAACAGACCGCGGGAAGTAATGCCAACGATGTAATTGAAGCGGTTAAGGCTAAATTGGAAGAGATCAAAGGCGATAATTTTCCTAAAGGGATGGATTATGAAATCAGTTATGATGTTTCCAGTTTCTTGAACGCCTCTATAGACAAGGTGGTGCACACCCTTGGCGAAGCCTTTATTTTGGTGGCCTTAGTGGTTTTTATCTTCTTGGGCGATTGGCGCTCTACCTTGATTCCTACCATAGCGGTTCCCGTTTCCTTGATCGGGGCGTTTTTCTTTATGCAGCTGTTCGGGCTTACGATCAACCTTATCACACTCTTTGCCCTGGTTTTGGCGATCGGTATTGTAGTCGATAACGCTATTGTGGTGGTCGAGGCGGTACACGTAAAAATGGAAGAAGACCATCTCTCTCCCTTTAAGGCTTCAAAGATGGTGGTGCACGAAATCAGTGGGGCTATTATCGCCATTACCTTGGTAATGACCGCTGTGTTCATTCCGGTGTCTTTTATGACCGGACCTGTGGGTGTGTTTTATCGACAGTTCGCCATTACCATGGCCACATCCATTGTTATTTCAGGGATCGTAGCCTTGACGCTTACTCCCGTACTTTGTGCGATGATATTGAAAAATAATCACGGGGAACCCAGAAAGAAAACCCTGATGAACCGGTTCTTAGACGGGTTCAATAAACGCTTCGATAAGCTGACGGGCAAGTATACCAACTTTCTTAAGTTGATCGTAAATCGGCGTACGGTGACTTTTGGACTATTGATCGCTTTTTGCGCGGGTATATTTTTTACGAGCAAGACCTTGCCAACAGGCTTTATACCGAATGAGGATCAAGGTATGATCTATGCTATTTTACAAACCCCTCCGGGTTCTACTCTTGAACGGACCAATGAGGTGGCCCGTAAACTGCAGAAGATAGCGGAAGAGATACCGGGTATCAGGTCGGTATCGGCCTTGGCGGGTTATGAGGTCTTGACCGAGGGTCGTGGTTCCAATGCGGGTACCTGCCTCATCAACCTTGAAGACTGGTCGGAGCGAGAAATGTCGTCTGTCGAGATCATCGAAGAGCTTGAGGAGAAAGCAAAAGATATTCCAGGGGCTACCATTGAATTCTTTCAACCACCGGCAGTGCCCGGTTATGGAGCGGCAGGTGGTTTTGCCTTGCGCTTGTTGGATAAGACAAATTCGGGCGATTATAAAGCGTTTGAAAAGGTCAACGATGAGTTTATGGCCGCATTGAGAAAGCGAAAAGAGCTTTCAGGGCTATTTACCTTCTTTGCGGCAAATTACCCGCAATACGAGTTGAAAATCGATAATAAGCTCGCCATGCAAAAAGGGGTTTCCATAGCAAAAGCCATGGACAACCTTTCCATTTTG
Source organism: Zobellia uliginosa (assembly GCF_900156625.1). GTDB lineage: Bacteria > Bacteroidota > Bacteroidia > Flavobacteriales > Flavobacteriaceae > Zobellia > Zobellia uliginosa. The sequence continues at coordinate 780,782 of NZ_FTOB01000004.1, forward strand.
ATCGGTAGTACCTACGAACAAGGATTTGTACGTTTCGGTAGCTTTTTTAAAGTATATGTGCAATCGTCGCCCGAGTTTAGGAGGTTGCCGGCCGATGTTATGAAAATGTACGTAAAGAACGATCATGACGAAATGGTTCCGTATTCGGCTTTTATGAAAATGGAGAAAAAGCAAGGGCTAAATGAAATTACACGCTATAACCTGTATACAACGTCCTCGATAAACGGTTCCCCTGCATCGGGTTACAGTAGTGGTGAGGCCATTGAGGCCATCCAACAAGTGGCGGAAGAGGTATTGCCCCGTGGTTATGGTATCGATTGGGCCGGACTTTCAAAAGATGAGGTGGGACGTGGTAACGAGGTATTGTATATTTTCTTGATCGTACTGGCCTTCGTATATATGATCCTTGCCGCCCAGTACGAGAGCTTCTTACTGCCCCTAGCCGTTATTCTATCATTGCCCGCCGGTGTTTTCGGTTCGTTTATATTGCTTAAGATGATGGGACTGTCAAACAACATTTACGCCCAAGTGGGACTGGTGATGTTAGTGGGGCTTTTGGGTAAAAATGCGGTGCTTATCGTCGAGTTTGCCGTTCAGAAGCACCAACAGGGGCTTTCGGTTCTAGAAGCGGCCATTGCCGGGGCCAAAGAGCGTTTTAGGCCAATTTTGATGACTTCCTTCGCTTTTATAGCAGGATTGATTCCCTTGGTATTCGCTACAGGTCCTGGGGCCATCGGTAACCGTACCATTGGTTCGGCGGCAGCCGGAGGTATGATCGTAGGTACGGTCTTCGGTGTGATTGTCGTACCCGGACTCTATTACATCTTCGGTACAATCGCGGCGAAACGCAAGTTGATCAAATACGAAGATGAAAACCCATTGTCGGAAGATTACGTTGACAACGATCCTAAACATCCCTTGTTGGCAGAGTCTATAGCGGATAAATAAACCACTAACGAAATTTAGAAAAATGTATAAAAGAATAATATATATGGGTTTGGGTATAGCATGTCTATCCCTTACGTTTTCATCGTGTAAGAGCCCCGCAGCACTTCAAAAAACGGCGAATACCGCTGTCCCGGAAAGTTTTAACGGTTCGCAGGATTCAACCAATACGGCTACGGTTACATGGCGTGAATATTTTAAGGATCCCCATTTGCGCGATCTTATAGACACGGCCCTAGCCAATAACCAAGAACTGAATATTGTTTTACAGGAAATTGCTGTCGCCAAGAGTGAGGTAAGGGAAAAGAAAGGGGAGTATCTTCCCTTTGTAGGCCTACGGGCCGGTGCCGGCCTAGAGAAAGTTGGGCGCTATACCAGTCAAGGTGCCAATGATGCCAATACCGATATACGTCCGGGCGAAGAATTTCCCGAACCTCTGGGAGATTTCTTGATCGGGGCCGAGGCAAGTTGGGAAATCGATGTTTGGCATAAATTGAGAAATGCCAAAAAAGCAGCCGTTACCCGTTATTTGTCTTCCATCGAAGGACGTAATTTTATGGTGACCAATCTCATTGCCGAAATTGCCGATTCGTACTACGAATTGTTGGCCCTAGACAATCAGTTGGCGATTGTTAAGCAGAATATCGATATTCAGGGCAATGCCCTTGAAATTGTAAAGCTTCAAAAAGCGGCGGCGAAGGTAAACGAACTGGCCGTAAAAAAGTTTGAGGCCGAAGTCTTGCATACCAAGAGTTTGCAGTTTGAATTACAACAGCAAATCGTACAGACCGAAAATAAGATCAACTTTTTGCTCGGGCGTTACCCGCAACCCATTGAAAGAGAATATCAAGGCTTCGAAGATTTGGTGCCTGAAACGGTACATTTGGGACTGCCGTCGCAATTATTGGCCAATAGGCCCGATATCAAACAGGCGGAACTGGATCTAATGGCGGCAAAACTCGATGTGAAAGTCGCCAAGGCCCGTTTCTATCCTTCTTTAGGTATTTCCGCCGGTGTAGGCTTTCAGTCATTCAATACAAAGTACCTATTGGAAACACCTGAATCGCTACTCTATTCGGTAGTGGGCGATTTAACGGCTCCCTTGATCAATAGGAATGCCATAAAAGCGGCATACTATGGAGCGAGTGCTAAACAGTTGCAGGCAGTCTATAATTATGAGCAGACTATTTTGAACGCCTACGTTGAGGTCGTTAACCAACTGGCCAAAATCGATAATTTGGAAAAAAGTTATGATTTAAGGTCGAAGGAAGTAGAAGCCCTTACGGCATCTATCGATATTTCGAATCGACTATTTAAGTCGGCTAGGGCAGACTATATGGAGGTTCTTTTGACCCAACGCGACGCCTTGGAAGCCAAGGTTGAACTAATAGAGACCAAGCAAAAACAAATGAGCAGCGTGGTTAATGTATACCGTGCTTTAGGCGGCGGTTGGAACTGATTTACTCCTAATACACTTTTACTCTTAATTCAAAAAGCCATTTCGCAAATTCGTGAAATGGCTTTTTTTGATTTTGAAAAATTAAGGGTTATCGTACGCCTTGAACGGTCATTTCTAAGGTGTAGACCGAATCCATGGCGGTAATGAACAGTGTTTTTTGGTCAGCTCCCCCAAAGGTTACGTTGGCCGTCCAGTTTTCCGGTACATTAATATGTTCTATTTGCTCGCCTTTTGAATTGAATACCGTAACGCCCTTTCCGGTTAAGTAAACATTGCCGCGGTTGTCCAAGGTCATACCGTCGGAGCCCATTTCGGTAAATAATTTTTTATTGGAAAGGTTTCCGTTGGCATCAATGGTATATACAAAGGTTTTCTTTGCGCCAATATCGGCAATGTAAAGTGTTTTGCCATCCGGGGAACCAATAATACCGTTGGGTTGCTCGAATCCGTCGGCAACTATCCTTGGAACGGTACTTCCTTTTGGGAGGTAATACACCCTTCGGGCCGTTTGTTCCGGCTCCGTATGTTCCCACCAAGATCGTTTGTAAAAGGGATCCGTAAAATAAATTCCTCCCGCTAAATCGACCCAAAGATCATTGGGGCCGTTCAGTTTTTTCCCTTCGTAATCCTCTATAAGCACGGTGACTTTCTTATTTGGGGCAATGCTCCATAATTCGTTCTTTTCATCGGCAGCGGCCAAAAGGTTGCCATCATGATCAAAATAGAGTCCGTTAGACCGTCCTGAGGGCTTCATATAGTCGGAAACCGTATTGGTGCTGGCATCCCATTTGACAATACGGTCATTGGGCTGATCGGTAAAATAGACATCGCCGTTTTTGGCGACGGCAGGCCCTTCGGTAAATTCATATTCCTCCGAGATCAAGGTCAGTTGGGCATCTTTGGCGATAATTCCTTTGGGCGCATTGAGTTGAGCCTTGCAGGAAGATAGTGCCAAAACGGCGAAGACCGATAAAAGGGAGGGTATTCTAATGTTTTTCATGTTTAAAGTGCTTTTAGAAATTTCATGTTGTGCTTCATACTTTCCATAGGTGTACTAGCGTATTCTTCTTGTTCTATAAAAATATGTTTTATGCCCGAATCTGATTTGTGTTGCAGTAAGGTGGCTATATCAAGGCCGCCTTTACCGAATTCGGTACTTATTTTTTCGTGCATATTCATGTCTTTTAGATGCCATAGGGGAAAGCGTTCGGGGTATTTTTTAAAGTAATCCAAGGGGTCTTTTCCGGCAATGACGACCCAGCCCAAGTCTAGCTCCATATGAACCAGGTCGGGATCCGTATTGTCCATAAGAACATCGTAAAGTACCTCACCTTTATCGGATTCGAATTCATATTCGTGATTGTGGTAACCAAATTTTAAACCTAATTTTTCACAGGCTTTTCCGGCCTTATTGAATGCCTCGGCTACCTTTTTGTAATTTCCGATGTTTTGGCCTTTGCTCGGGAGGGAAGAGCAGATTACATATTCTTGGCCCGCTTCAACGGCTTGCCGCATGGTATCGTCAAAATCTTTATCCAAAGCCACGTGGCCGCTGCAAAGTTGCATACCCAAGCTATCGCAGGTATTTTTCATTTCATTTGGCGATAAGCCGTAGTAGAGTCCCGCTTTGCTTCGCGCCGATTCTATTTTTTTTATGCCAAGGGCCGCAATCTGTTCTAGGGTGCCCTTAGGGTCTTTGGCCATTTCGTTGCGAAAGGTGTAGAGCTGTACCCCGTATTGCTCACCGCTAGGCATGGCAAAACCGATGGAGGGTAGTAAAAGGCTTCCGGTAATGCCGAGGCTCGACCGTTTTACAAAATTTCTTCTATTGGAGTAGATCATAACTAGGTATCGATAAATCTTGGTAAAGACTCCTAAAATACTCTAAATTTTCGACACGTTAAAAGGTGGGTCTTTGTACTTTTACCGAAATTTTTGGGTATGAATACGAGAGAGCAAAAACTTCAGGCATTTGACCGTTTATTGACCATTATGGACGAGCTTCGTGAGCAGTGTCCGTGGGACAAAAAACAGACCATGCAAACCTTGCGGCACTTGACCATTGAAGAGACGTATGAGCTTGGTGATGCCATTCTCGAAAATGACCTTGAAGAGGTTAAGAAAGAGTTGGGCGATGTGTTGCTTCATATTGTCTTTTATTCAAAAATAGGAAGTGAGACCGGTGATTTCGATATCGCCGATGTTTGCAACAATATATGCGAGAAGTTGATCAACCGTCATCCCCATATTTATGGAGATGTAAAAGTGACCAGTGAAGAAGATGTAAAACGAAACTGGGAAAACATCAAACTCAAAGAAGGCAAGGGGAAAACAAGCGTTTTAGAAGGTGTTCCCAAAGGTTTGCCCGCATTGGTAAAGGCCAGTCGCATTCAAGACAAGGTAGCCGGGGTTGGTTTTGATTGGGAAAAAACCGAACAGGTATGGGAAAAAGTTCAGGAAGAACTCGGTGAATTACAAGCGGAAGTAAAAATAAACGACCAAGATAAAATGGAATCGGAATTTGGGGATGTCATGTTTGCCATGGTCAATTACGCCCGCTTTCTTAATATCAGTCCGGAAAACGCATTGGAGCGTACCAATAAAAAGTTTATTGGCCGTTTTCAGTACTTGGAGGGAAAGGCCAAGGAATTGGGGAAGGAGCTTAAGGAAATGACCTTGGCCGAAATGGACGTTTTTTGGGAGGAAGCCAAACAGGCACAATAAAAAATAACGCAGTAAACAAGTACAATGAAACCGTTGAAAAAACACTTCGTTTTGTACTTGATTCGGATTAAATACAACAGTTTTGTTTCAGCAATACACTAAAGAATTTAGATATAACATAAAGCTCTCCGTACCCGTAATTTTGGGAATGTTAGGGCATACCTTTGTGCAATTGGCCGACAATATTATGGTAGGGCAATTGGGTACGGCAGAGTTGGCGGCGGTTTCATTGGGCAATAGTTTTGTATTCATAGCCATGTCATTGGGTATCGGTTTTTCCACGGCCATAACCCCTTTGGTGGCCGAGGCCGATGGTGCGGGTAATAAGGAGAATGCCAAAAAAGCCCTAAAGCATGGCTTGGTCTTGTGTACGCTCCTTAGCCTGATGTTGTTCGGGGTGATAATGTTCGCAAAACCTTTGATGTACTCCATGAAGCAGTCTGAAGAGGTGGTGGCCTTGGCCATTCCGTATTTGGATTTGGTGGCCTTTTCACTGGTGCCGCTCATTATTTTTCAAGCCTTTAAACAATTTTCGGAAGGACTCTCACAGACCAAATATCCCATGTATGCTACGATTATGGCCAATGTGGTGAACGTAATTATAAACTACCTTTTGATTTTTGGGTCTTTTGGTTTTCCAAAAATGGGTATTGTTGGTGCAGCCATCGGTACCTTGGTATCACGCTTTATGATGGTGGCCTATATCTGGTACCTTCTTAAGAGTAAAAAGAAATTTCACGATTACGTAACCGGGTTCAATTTTAGAAAAATAGAAAAAAAGGTCATCAAAAAAATTGTAAACCTTGGCTTTCCTTCGGCCTTACAAATGTTTTTTGAGGTAGCCATCTTTACGGCGGCCATATGGTTGAGTGGTGTACTAGGGAAGAACGCCCAGGCGGCCAACCAAATTGCCCTTAACCTGAGCAGTATGACCTTTATGTTCGGAATGGGGCTTGGTGTAGCGGCCATGATAAGGGTAGGTAACCAAAAAGGCTTACGCAATTTTATGGAACTTCGCCGGATTGGAAGGTCAATATTTTTGCTGACCCTTTTGTTGGAAATACTTTTTGCAGGCCTATTTCTTCTCGGGAGACACTGGTTTCCCACTTTGTACCTTGATTTAGACGATGCAATGAACATTGCCGATAATACGGAGGTGATCGTTCTTGCTGCGGAATTATTGCTGGTTGCGGCATTTTTTCAAATATCCGATGGAGTACAGGTGGTCGTCCTCGGTGCCCTCCGCGGATTACAGGATGTAAAGATCCCAACACTGATTACCTTTATCGCTTATTGGGCCATTGGTTTTCCCGTTAGTTATTACTTGGGCCTACATACCGATTTAGGAAGCATAGGAATATGGGTAGGATTACTTACCGGACTTAGTGCATCGGCCGTTATGTTGTATCTTCGCTTCAATTATTTGACCAAAAAGTTAATAGTAAATTCATAAGATGGAATTCCCGAAATTTTTGTTAGGTGACAACACCGATTATCCGACCGCTATATTCGTAGTACATACCGAATACCCACGCTTTATTATCAATCTAGAGAACGATGAGGTAGAATGGTTGGAGGATTTTTCGGCAGAAGATGAAAAAGAACTTGAATCGGAAGCCAAAAACCTGATCGAGCAGGCCACCGAATTTTATGATCGAGAGGTCTCTCGATACGAAGAGTAAATGACATGTGGCAAGAACTTATACAACAAGATAAAGAGCTTTTTCTTTTTTTGAACAATTTGGGAAGCCCTACTTGGGATCCTTTTTGGCTGTTCATTACCCATAAGTTAAGTGCTATACCCTTGTATGCCGTGCTATTGTTTATTACCTATAAACAACTAGGAGCCAAAAAAACACTGGGGGTTTTGATAACCGTAGCCCTTATGATCTTGGTTACGGATCAGTTGACGAATTTCTTTAAATATGGGGTGCAGCGCCTACGACCCTGCCATGATCCTAGCTTAGATGGACTTATGCGCTTGGTGAAAAGCTCGTGTGGAGGAAAATTCGGGTATTTTTCGGCCCATGCGGCAAATAGTTTTGCGGTAGCTTTTTTCTTCACTCTTTTGTTGAAACATAAATACACCTACATAGGAGTTTTCTTGATACTTTGGGCGATTTTAGTCGCTTTTAGTCGGGTGTATATTGGGGTGCATTTTCCATTGGATGTGCTTTCAGGGGCCGTAATAGGGCTGTTTTTTAGTTGGTTGTTTTCAAAGTTGTATATATTTGCAATTGAGAAATATACGTATGATATCAGACCTTAGATATAGGTTTTTATTAGTTTTGATTGTTCTGGTCTACGTTGCCGGAATGTTTGTCACCCTTTTTGAACCCGATTCGGCCCAATTCGCAGTAATGGCTATGCGAATGGTGCAAGAGAACGATTTTCTTAACCTGATAAAAGGAGGCTCCCAATATCTCGATAAACCCCATTTGCATTTTTGGTTATCGGCTTTTTCTTTTAAGCTATTTGGTTTTTATGAATGGGCCTATAGGCTTCCGGCTATATTGGTAACCTTGCTCGGGGCGTATAGTTGCTTCGGTCTTGGTAACTTGCTCTACAATCGGAATACGGGAAGGTTGGCAGCCTTGATTTATATGACCGCCCAAACGATTGTTCTGTCGGTTATAGATGTACGAACCGATGCCGCACTTACGGCATTTACCATTCTTGCCATTTGGCAGTTTACCAGCTATATAGAAAAAGGTTCATTGGCCTCGATATGCATAGGTGCCGTTGCGGCTGGCCTTGCCTTTTCTTCGAAAGGGCAGATAGCCCTCTTCGTTATTGGGTCGGCTTTGATATGTCATTTGGCATATACCCATAAATGGCAACGTGTTCTTAGTTATAAAGTCCTTGTAGGATTGGGCTTTTTTGCAATAGCCGTAGCACCTATGCTCTATGCATACTACCATCAGTTCGATATGCATCCGGAAAAAGTCATTCGTGGTACAACCGGCCATAGTGGCATTCGCTTTATTTTTTTGGAACAGAGTCTAGAGCGCAGCGGAGGTGCGATGGGGAAGACTTCTAGCGATTATTTTTTCTTTTTTCACACATTCCTTTGGGTGTTCATTCCATGGACCATTCCTGCAGTAGTAGCCGTTGGTTCCCGTATCAAGGCAATATTCAAACTAAGGTTCGCTTATCATCCCCAATATGAATTCATGACCTTGGGCACCATCGCCATATTCTTTTTTGCAGCCAGTTTTTCACAGTTTAAGCTGCCCCATTACCTAAATATCGTAATTCCGCTTTTTGCGGTTTTGACCGCTTCTTACATAATTGATTTGGTCAAAGTAGACAATAAGAAAATCTTGACGATTTTCTTGGGAACTCAATACTTTGTCTTGAGCGTGGTATTTACGGCGGTATTGTTCATTTGTTTTTACGTCTTTGAATTCCAAAGCATACTGGCATGGGGGCTTTTGATCGTTCTTTGTGGTATTATTGTATATTTCTGTTTAAAGAGGGAAGCACGTTTTTTACGTATAATTACCCTATCGGTGTATAGTTCATTGCTCTTTAATTCGGTGATGAACCTTCATTTTTATCCTAATTTGTTATTGTACCAAGCCGGGTCGAGTATGGCAGAAGTGGTGGCAGATCAGAATATTCCGGTAGATCGAATTTATAGGATATCGGACTTTAATACTTGGGCGCTTGATTTCTATAACCGTCAGCGTGTAAAGCATACGTCTCTAAAGAACGTACAAAGGAAAAAGGATATTTGGCTATACGTAAACGATAAGGATTTACGAAGGGTACAGGATGCCGGTCTTGATTGGGACCAACAATTTATTGAGAACGACTACAATATATCGATGCTTACGATGGGATTCTTAAACCCGTCGACACGAAAACGCAGCCTGAAAAAAATGCATCTTATCCACTTGCGGTGATAATGTTTTGCTGATTACGGCTGAACTTGGTCGGCTATGGTAATACTCTTGATCCTGTAGGGGCGTTTCTTTTGTGATTCGTAGTAAGTACGTATCAAGAGCTCCATTACTATGCCTATGGTAAACAATTGAATGCCGGCCAGTATGAACATCATACCAAAAGTAAGCAAGGGCCTTGTTCCTATATCTTCCCCGAATCCGAATTTTACGACGAGTAGATACAGGTTGATCGCAATGCCTATGATGATAAGTACAAATCCAAAAATACCAAAGAAGTGAATAGGGCGCTGGAAATACTTTCTGATAAACAATAGTAACATAATGTCGGCTACTACCTTAAAAATGCGTTCTAGGCCGTATTTTGAGCTTCCTGCGTGTCGTGCATGGTGTTTTACCGGGAGCTGTTTGATGCGGGCGCCTTCAAAATGGGCCAATAGGGTAATAAAGCGGTGCATTTCACCATATAGGTTCAGGTCTTTTGCTATTTCCTTGGTGAAAATTTTAAGGGCACAGCCATTGTCCTTGATATCAAGTTTTGCGGTACGGCGAATGAGTGAGTTTGCTATTTTCGAGGGGATTTTTTTTATGAAGGAATCTTTCCTTTCTTCGCGTATACCGGTAACTACATCATAGTCTTTTTCCGTTATGTATTTCAGCATTTGGGGTATGTCGCTCGGGTCGTTCTGTAGATCACCATCCATAGTAATGATATAGTCACCTTGTGCGTAGTCGATACCGGCCGCCAAGGCCAAGCTCTGGCCATAATTTCTTTTGAGGCTGATAAGGTGAACCCGGTCATCTTTCATGTTTTTAATGGCCTTTCTCGTACCGTCGAATGAAAAATCGTCTACGTAGATGATCTGGTAGTTATAACCTTCAAGGCTCTCGTGTATTTTATTCGTAAGCAAGGCAATATTGTCAACCTCGTTAAATACAGGAATGACAATAGACAGCGGTGATGTTGTTACCAAATTCATGGGGCTGGTGAAGTTTGTGGCAAATTAAGTGAATTATTTAAGAGCTGGTTTTAAAAATGCTTATCAATTCTTCGGCCGCTTGAAACGGACTGATTTCTTTTGCGGTGACCATTTCGGTGTATTTTTTTAAGTTTTTGTTTATCTCCCCAGTCTGAAAAAAATCTGATTTTAGCCGTTCTTCAATGGCTTCAAAAAGCCATTTTTTGTTTTGTTGCATGCGTTTTTCTTCAAAGACCCCGCTCTTTTGGGTGTCTTTGATGTACTCTTCGATCATGGCCCAAATTTCGGTGATTCCCTCATTTTTCAATGCCGAGCAACTCAATACTTTTGGGATCCAGCCATTTTCTTTTGGTGGGTACAGTTGTAGGGCATTTTTGAATTCGGCTTTGGCCGCGTCGGCTTTTTGGAGGTTGTCACCATCGGCCTTATTAATGACTATGGCATCTGCCATTTCAACGATTCCTCGTTTAATTCCCTGTAGCTCGTCTCCGGCACCGGCCAATTTCAGCAAGAGGAAGAAATCTACCATTCCGTGTACGGTAGTTTCGTTTTGTCCTACCCCTACCGTTTCCACCAAAATAATAGGGTAGCCTGCGGCTTCACAAAGAACGATGCTTTCCCTGGTCTTTCGGGCTACACCACCAAGTGAGAGGCCGGAGGGCGAAGGGCGGATAAAGGCGTTGGGATCTTTGGCCAAGGTTTCCATACGGGTTTTGTCCCCAAGTATACTGCCCTTACTTTGCGTGCTTGTGGGGTCGACCGTCAATACGGCAATTTTGTGTCCTGCAGAGGTCAATGAACGTCCCAAGGTTTCAATGAAAGTGCTTTTTCCCACACCTGGTACACCGGTAATACCAATACGAATACTCCTGTTCTTATGCTTTAAGCATTGTCTAATGATCGCATTGGCCTGCTCAAAGTGTTTTTTATGGTTGCTTTCGACTAGGGTAATGGCCCGGCCCAAAGCCATCTTGTCGCCTTGCTGTAGGGCATTGGCCAATGTTTTCGGGTCTAGGGCAACTTTCCTTTTTTTCCGTATATCGGATATATGGGTGGAATCTGTATTTTTTATCGGTTTCAAGTTATTTTGAAATAGGTATTTTAATCTTGGTTCTATCCCATGAAATACCGAGAAATAGTTGATTCTGCCTCTCAAAATCTATCGTTAGGTTTTCTATGGGCAGTTTTGTTTCTTCCGTGGGTATTTCTATTTCTAAGATATCGTGCTTAGGTATTCTTGTCGTTTTCTTTCCTCCACTTAAAACCGTTACGCCCCAGTCGGGAATATGACTGTTGAATATAACCGACCAACTCTGGCGGCCAGGTCTTGTCCATAGGGAATAGGTCCCTTTGGGCAAAGGGTAATTGGCTACAAGTATATCGGTAGCGGTAGTGAAAGTTGTGGGTTCGTTCGCTCCTGTACGCCAAATTTCGTCATAGGGGACAAGTTCCCCAAAAATGATTCTGTCTTTTTTGGCTGGGCTGGAATAACGTACCAGCAGGTCCATGTCGTTCTGGGTGTACGTTGCCGTTTTTTCAGGGCTATGCTTTTTGGTCTGTCTACGCATGTAGGGCCCTATTACAAAAATGAAAAGCAGCCCGACGGATGCAATGCCGATGAGTAAGCGTTTTAATAGTTTCATGATTCGGTCTTGGTTCTCCTAAGTTACGAATAAGGTGTGTAATCCCTTCTTTTTTTGATCGTAAAGATGTTTTTCACAATAATTTAATAATGTATAATCTTCTTATAAAAATTCATAGCTTAAATTGATGATGTAAATATTAAATTCTACGTAATGAAAACTATTTTTAAAACAGAAGCAACGAATACAGGAGGTAGGGGAGGTCACGTAAAGAGTAGTGATGGTGCCTTAGACCTAGATATAAAAATGCCGGATGCCAAGGGTAATACGGATGGAAAGTCCACCAACCCCGAACAGCTATTTGCAGCAGCCTATGCCACATGTTTTGCAGGGGCACTTCAGGCAGTTGCCAAAGAGCACGATGTTGATGATTTAGGTGATTTTAGTGTAACCGCTATTGTTGGTTTTAATAAGGATGAAGATGGTTTTTTCATCGACGCCACTTTAGATTGCCTGTTACCCACGGTAGATAAACAAAAAGGGGAGGACTTGATCAATGCGGCGCATGAAATATGTCCATACAGTAAGGCCACAAGAGACAATATTACGGTGGAACTGAATTTGATGGTGGAAGAGGAATAGGATTGGCCTTGTAATACGAAGAAAGCCCTAAGAGCAATGTTCTTAGGGCTTTCTTTATATTAGTGCAAACTCATACTTCGAGATATTGCGGTACTTTTCGTTAGGCCTTAATAGGGCACTCGGAAAACTCGGTTGATTTGGTGCATCGGGAAAGTTTTGTGTCTCGAAACATATGCCCGTAAATTCAGGAGGGGTATAGACGATAAGGGCCGGTTGGTTGGTTTTGACCGTCATACTGATGCCTGATTTTTTTGATGAGACCCGCGCCGCCAGATTTGTCTTGGGGTGAATGGCGAAGGGGATGTCGAATCGTGTGTTACCGATGGGGCGCTCGGCAAGAAAATCGTAGGTGTTTCCTTTTACCGGAACAAATTGGCCCGTCGGTAATTTGTCTTGGGTAGCCTCTGTATAGTGGGTGCAATTAAGCTGCAGGTTGTAGTGGGCCAGGCTATCGGTGTCATCGAGCTTAAAATACGAATGGTTGGTGAGGTTTATTACGGTGGTACGATCGGTAATGGCCTGATGATCGATAACCAAAGCGTTGCCCGATAGTTTATAGGTCACGACCACCTTTAGGTTGCCAGGGTAACCTTCCTCAAGATGTTTGCTGAAATACGATAGTTTGACGAAGGGTTCTGGGCCATTGTTGACTTCCTCGAATTTCCAGGTTTTTTGGGCAAAACTTGTTTTTCCTCCGTGTAAGTGAACCCCGTTTACGTTATGCAATGGGTAGTTCTGTTTGTCAATGACGAAACCACCATTGGAAATACGTCCAGCATAGCGACCGACGCACGCTCCCATAAATTTCCTGTCTTGTGGATAAGCACTAGGGTAGTCAAGGCCAACGACTACATTTGTATAGTTTCCGTCCTTATCTTTTACTAGCAATTTTTGAATTACGGCACCATAATCTAATACGATTAAGATGATGTTTTCTGTCTGTATCGTAACTTGTTTCAAGTGTCTCGAATTAAAATTATTGCAAAATTATGGGTTTTTTGCAACACGGGAATATTTCTTTCGTCCTTATAATGGAATAAGTTAAAAAAACAGACGACCAAACCTCGTCAGTACAAAATCTTACTGGAATTACTAGCCGTGAGCAGCTTTTACAGGAAAAGGCAATTTGAAATGGTTACTGAAATAATGGAATCACTTAAATCAATGGGCATCTTCTTTTAGATAGGCTTTAAAATTCTGCTTAAAGCGGTTTAATCTCGGTATGGATACATTGGTGATATAAGGGTTGTTCGGGTGTTTACGTTCGTAATCTTGATGGTAGTCTTCTGCATCGTAAAACTTGGTGAACTGTATTACTTCAGTAGTTATTGGGGCACCGTCGTATACGTTTTGGTCTTTTAGGGCTTGTATATACCCATTGATAACCTGCTTTTCCTGTTCGTTTTTATAAAATGCAATTGAACGGTATTGCCGGCCTTTGTCGGGACCTTGTCGATTTAAGGTCGTTGGGTCGTGCGAACCAAAAAACACTTGGACCAAGGCCGTAAACGAAATGACTTTTGGGTCGTAATAGACTTTAACGGCTTCGGCGTGGCTTGTCAGCCCTCCTCCAACTTGTTCGTAGGTAGGATTCTTTTCCGTGCCCCCAGAATACCCCGATACCACTTCCTTGACCCCCTTTACGCTTTCAAAAATGGCTTCAACACACCAAAAACAACCACTTGCAAAATATGCCGTTTCATATGTGTCAAGGTCTTGGGGCATGGGTTTCGTCAATTTGGTTACAGCCTCTTTTTCTGTAGTGACGACTTTTTTGTTGCTGTTCGATTGGCAAGCCGTGGTAAGGGAAAGACCTAGGGCCAAAAGGTATAATTTTAGAATTTTCATTGTTGTTTTTATTATTAGTTCTGAAAAACGGGAAGAACTTACTTAAAAATAAAAATAGGCAAAAAAATAAGGCCCGTTCGATTTTTTTCGAACGGGCCTTATTTCATAGGGATGGGAGTGTCTTATGGTTCGACGCTTCCCGTACCTAAAACTTCTATAGCTGAAACTTTTGGTTTGTTGACGGATGCTTCAAAGGTAATTGTCAATTCACCATCTGTAACCTCAATATCGTACATGCGGGTATCTGGTTTTCCGGCTCCGATATCTTTATAAAGGTCGTATCCGGTAAAAACTTCAGTGTCTTCCATTGTAACATTAAAGACTCTACTTCCGACACCGCCCTCTAGACCTTCTGGGTTGTCAAGGCCCCAATAGATTTCGGCGAAGTAAAGTTTAACCGTATAGCTTCCGTTTGTGACGGGGATTTTATAGGAAAATGGTCCCTTTACCTTAGTGTTGTCACTAATTCTCTCAGTTAAAAAGATGGCATTCATGTCCGTGTCTTCTTCAGTGAAAAGCGGATTGGTATAGGCTTCGGTAGGACCGTCAAAATGTTTGTCGGCTAAAAAGAGATTACCTTCATAAGTCGCCTCTGGACCTCCACAGTTGATTCTTAGAAGGGTTGGACCAAGAGGTTCCGTTGACTGAGCGACCTCTTGTGCAGGATTCGATTCGTCGGGATTAAAGGTTATGTCTACCGTGCTTGTAATGTCTACGCCATCTAACTTGGCGGATACAGTTACGGTTTCTTCGGTTTCACTACTTACCGTTGCCGTATAGGTTCCGTTTTCGTTATCGGTCACTTCCGATACGGTGGCATTACCGGTAACCGATAATACTATGGTACCTCCACTGCCCTTAAGTAAATTTCCGTCGGCATCTGCCAGTTTGATTGTTACGGTCGAAGTACTGACTCCATTGGA
Source organism: Zobellia uliginosa (assembly GCF_900156625.1). Classification (GTDB taxonomy): domain Bacteria; phylum Bacteroidota; class Bacteroidia; order Flavobacteriales; family Flavobacteriaceae; genus Zobellia; species Zobellia uliginosa. The sequence goes on from NZ_FTOB01000004.1 coordinate 795,791, forward strand.
ATGGGCGGCAGCAGTGGCGTTTAAAGTTGTATTGGCATTTGTTGGGTCCGCTTCGGGAGTAGGTTCTGGGTCCGGATCCGGGTCTGGGTCGGGTTGTTGTTCTGTGCCAGTCCCTCCGTCATCGCTGCTACATGCTACCGGTACCATAACGAAAGACACGAATAGCATGGCGAACAGAGCCAATCTTGTTAGTAAACTACGTTTCATAATTCAGTGATTTTAAATTAATTCATTTTCTTTTTCAAAAGTGGCTGCAAAATATTCAAAAGGCGGTCTCAGAACAATAATATTAACTAATAATCGACAAAAGATGAGACTTGATCGTTAGTTCAATCATTTTATGTAAGTGAAATATTACAGTATCTGAGAATCAGTGAGTTTGGTTGTAAGATTTCAGATAGTCCGATGAAAAAGATATGTGAATTTAAGGACTCATAGCTTGTGGAATTTTCCAATTATTCGCGGAACTTTGAGCGATTGATCAGATATGAATGGGTACCATCAGGATATGGTTTTTAAGAATTAAATAACAGTAGGTAGGGGGCGGTGCTAAAAAATGAAGAATCTACAGTTCTAGGAAGTACTTGTTTTCGATTAAAGACACTTAATCTCGGTAAGCTGTTTTTGAGGTCGACTACGTTTATCGATGGTTTTTTACACTTGAACCGAAGTTGTGCAGCTAACCGAAAATATGGGGTTTTTCAGCGAATGAAACCTCGGTAGGGTGGGGCTTCGGGCGTTTTATATATATAAACGCACAAGTCATGAAAACTATCGCAACTTTAATTTTTGTTCTTTTTATCGGGTTGACCGCCCAAGCCCAAACTTCGACCGAAGAGGTTAAAATAGACACTGTTGAAATGACGATCGTTACCGAGACTGCTACGGAAGAAGTTAGTTTGGAAAACACTTTGGAAGTTGCCCGTTTGTATAAAAGGGATAACGCTAGGGTAACCAAGGCGCTTTCTTTTACTACGAAAAGAAACAAAGCTAAAATGGCCTAATCGATTGTTCATCTACCAACCCATAAGTATATATATAATATCTTTTTAGCACCGGCTTTCCTTAGACTTTTTATAACGTTTCTATTTTTCTCTATAGTTGTTTTTGACAAATGCTCTCGATAGAACAAAGTTATATTGAATGCATACGGCCTACATATAGCTATAGGGGTAATTCCACAGGGCATTCATATATAATATGTATCACATTGCAGTATAATCGTTAGGCGCTTTATTGATGCGATGGGAGTAGGGCAAACATATTAGAATGAAACTAATTATGATATAGGCTAAATAGAGATATCTGTCGAGGCGGGGGAATGCTTTCTTTTCCGACTAAAGACACTTTATCTCGGTAAGCTGTTTTTGAGGTCGACTACGTTCACCGATGGTTTTTTACACTTGAACCGAAGTTGTGCAGCTAACCGAAAATATGGGGTTTTTCAGCGAATGAAACCTCGGTAGGATGGGGCTTCGGGCGTTTTATATATATAAACGCACAAGTCATGAAAACTATCGCAACTTTAATTTTTGTTCTTTTTATCGGGTTGACCGCCCAAGCCCAAACTTCGACCGAAGAGGTTAAAATAGACACTGTTGAAATGACGATCGCTACCGAGACTGCTACGGAAGAAGTTAGTTTGGAAAACACTTTGGAAGTTGCCCGTTTGTATAAAAGGGATAACGCTAGGGTAACCAAGGCGCTTTCTTTTACTACGAAAAGAAACAAAGCTAAAATGGCCTAAGAAATTAAGGTTTAGCTTATTTATAATAACACGCGGAAGTTTCTAATAAAAGAAAAAGCCCCAATCCCATTCCTATGATAGTACTTATTTCTTTAATCGTTGTTGCGCTAGTCTTTTGCAATGTATTGCTGTTTCCTAAAACGAAAGGAATTTTACGGCCTTTGAAAGTAGAGGTCGAGGATGGTGGTTCACCGGAAGATTACGATTAGGTCGCATTAGACATCTGATCTCTGATTTCCTTGAACTTAATCGTATAATGGGTGCCTTGCCGACTTAAGTCGCGCATAAGCGAACCTTGTAATTGACGGGTTAGGTTGTGTATTAACTTGAGACCAAGTGAATTGGAGTTTTTGTGATTGGTTTCTTCAGAGAATCCCTTTCCGTTATCGCCCAATTGCAGAATCAGGTAATCTTCTTTCTCTTTTCTTAATTTAATATTGATTTCGCCTTTATTGTCGTCGACTATACCATATTTAAGGGCATTGGTCACGGTTTCGTTAATCAAAAGCCCTAAGGGTATGGCCGTATCTATATTTAGTTTGATATTGGGGATATCGATGTTCAAGGTAATATTGGAACTAGTTCCTTTAATTGAGCGAATGAGGTATTCCACTAACTCTTGTACATATGATTTGTATTCTATTTTAGAGAGATCTTCCCTCATATAGAGCATTTCATGAACCATGGCCATGGTAATTACCCGATTCTGACTACTTTTCAATAGGCCTTTCACGTCTTTATCGGTTATGCCTCGCGATTGAAGACTGAGCAGACTTGAAACGGTCTGTAGGTTGTTTTTTACCCGGTGATGTACTTCCTTGATAAGGGTTTCCTTTTCGCGGATCTTTTCTTCGAGCTCATTCTTGGTCTTATAGAGGTTGTGGTGGGCATGCAACAGGTTCTTTCCGAAAACTCCCCCCAAAAGATATATGGAAAACAATACACTGAGAAAAGCAAAAAGATTTTCTGATTCTTTGGGTACCACATTCTCCACAAAATTGAAATCGGCAACGTTTTGGGTGTATATTAAGATGATAATGAGGAGGTTGAGATTGAGGTAGAGCGAGCCGTAAGCCTTGGTAGTGACATAGCCGGCAACGACGATAAGGGCTAGTACAAAAATAAACGGACTATTGATTCCCCCGCTGTATAACGTTACTACACTGGCCCCGGCCAAGGTCATCATTGAAACGATGTTGTATGTGAGGGCAAGATTTTTGTGGTATTTGTAGAGTAGGGTATTGAAGAGGTTTAGAATGCCAAAAATTAAAAAGGCATAAGGTATGACTTCGGTGATATGTAGAAGAAAATAGCAAAGCGCGGCAAAAATAAGCGAGAGAACGGAAGAATAGTAATTGATTTTTAAAACTAGTCTAACTTTGGTTTTCAAGCGTTTTTCTAGGTCGGTATCCTGCTGCATATAAGATTCGTGTTTTTCTTATCTAAAACCGATAAAAGTTTAAGAAAAATCTTCCCTTTCACGGTAAATCTAAATAGGTTTTGGCAATCTATCAAATAAGTAGGTGTATTACTACCATTTAAAGGCTATGTTTAACATTTATGATCGCTGTTTTCTTGGTTTTAAATCGGTCAGTTCAGAAATCTGAATTGTTTTTTTGTTTTCGATGCTGCGTCTTGCCGCAATGCCGATAAGAATAGACATGGCGCCATCACGTATGCCGGCCGTACGGCCGTAGGGGTCGTCAATCTCGGAGGTTCTGAAAATTTTGTCCTGTAGACGTTTATCGCCACCGCCATGACCACTTTTTTCCATAGGTACGGCTAGGGTTTTATGTGGTTGCCAAAGCGGGTGTACAATGATGCTTTCAAAAGAAAGGTCCTCTTGATCGTTCTGCGTCATTTCGTTCTGGTGTTTTTCTGCCTCTGAAATGCTACTCTCTTTAAAGTATGGGATATCTTGAGAAGCTTCAATTCTGCCCTTTGTACCGTTGAATGCCACACGCCAGCCTTCGAAAGGGGAGTAGGTGGTAAGCGAATAGTTCAAGGTAGTGTTATCGGCATATTTTACTTGGGCCGACATTTTATCGTAGATGTCTATGTCTTCTCTGAAGAGGCAATTGTCACGTATATAACCGTCTTCATGCTCGTGGTTAACATAGAGTGCTTTCATGAATTTATCTTGGTTGATGTCCCAGTGAAAATCGCATTTCGAGCTATTTTGGCAGCTACGGCAATTATCTCCCCTAAACGGTCCGTTTTTACCGTAGAACTCCAAATCTCCATAGGCGAATACTTCTTCAGGTTCAGAGTTTATCCACCAATTGAGTAAATCAAAATGATGGGTCGCTTTGTGCACCCACAAAGAGCCACTGCTGTTCATGTCGCCATGCCATCTCCTAAAATACGAGGCGCCGTGATAGGTGTTGAGGTACCAGTTGAAGTCTACGGAGACCAAATCGCCAATGGTCTTGTTCATCAAAAGTTCCTTGATTTTAGTGGCATAGGGACTCCATCGGTAGTTGAAGCCGACGATAAGGTTTTTTTTTGATTTACTTTCTGCCTCTAAAATAGACTGACATTTGGTTTCATCGGTGGTCAGTGGTTTTTCGGTGAGTACGTCACACCCCATTTCCAGTCCTTTGATGATAAACTCGTGGTGGGTGGAGTCTTTGGTGGTGACGATAACAAGGTCGGGTCGGGTAGTTTTGACCATCTCCTCAAAATCGGTAAAAGTAGGGCATGATGCGCCTATATGCGTTTTAGCGTAGGCCAATCTGCCGGGGTTAATGTCGGATAGGCCTACAAATTCGATGATATCCGAATATTGGTCGGTCAATCTTTTTCCCCAAAACGTGATACCCCGTATTCCGGTTCCTACCAAGACAACGGAGAGTTTTTTAGTGGCATTAAAAGCGAATGCCTCTAGGGGTAATGCCGTGGTGGCGGCGAGCATGCTGACTGATGTCAGAAACTTTCGGCGAGAGTTTTTCATTTTGGTCTATGGTTTCCTAAAGATACTGATTTATGGGAAACAATTATAAACGATATTGTTTACACCCGATCAACCATTGATGCCGGTAAAATGGCGCTCACGGTCTTTAAAGGTGATGTGGTAGCCTGTGCCTTTGACCGTGGTCATACGTGACACAGAGCCCCTTAACTGGCGTCCTAGATTGTGCATGAGCTTAAGTCCGAGCGATTTGGTGGTCTTATGGTCTATGGTCTTAGGAAAGCCCACGCCGTTGTCAATAATATCGAGGAAGTAACTCTGGGATTCTTTTTCGTCCTCTTTTAAGAGAATGCTGATTTCACCTCGGCTGTTTTCTGGAAAACCGTATTTTAAAGAATTGGTAACGGCTTCGTTGATCAGCAGGCCTAAGGGAATGGTGGTGTCGAGACCTAGACTGACATCCGGCATATCGATATTCACTTTGATGTCAAGGTTTTTGTCATTGGCCGATTGTACAAGAAATTCGGTGAGCTCCTTAACGTATGGTTTGAAAGCTATCTTTGAAATGTTGTCTCTCATATACAACATTTCATGAATTATGGCCATTGAATTGATTCTGTATTGGCTGCTTTTTGCCAATTCTTTTATTTTTTCGTTTGAGGTATTCTTAGATTGGAGGCTTAAAAGACTCGAAACCGTCTGTAAATTGTTTTTGACTCGATGGTGAACCGTTCTTAAGAGCATCTCTTTTTCTGCGATTCCAGCTTCTATCTCATCTTTGGATTGTTTTAGAATTGAGTGTGTTCTGAGTAGGTGTTTTCCAAATACACCAATAAGAAGATAAATACAAAAGAGCAGGCTGAGCAGGCTAAAGGTGTCTTTTGATTCTTCAGGGACTTCGGTGGAAACCATTGTAAGCTCGCTGACAGCATATAGGCCCGCGATTATGAGGAGTACCAATACAAGGTAGGCCTTTCCAAAAAAACGGCCAGAAACAAAGCCTCCTAAAATAATGATGCTGAGAACGAATATAAAAGGGCTCTTGATCGCACCGCTGAAAATACAAATACCGACCACGCATATAAGGGATAAAGAGGAGCTTGTAAACGCACCTATTAGGGCGTTGCCGTGAATTTTAAAGAGAAAGATATTGGTCAGGTTCAATATAGCGAACAGGAAAAAAAATAAAGGAATGTGTCCTGTTATATCGAGGGCATATATGACAACAAAGGCCAAGACAAAAGAGAGTACCGACGATGCATAGGCGAAATTGAATAGCAATCTCGTCTGATTGTCGATCCTGTTTTGAAACTTGTTTTTAATTGACATTATTACACTAATTGCGACCGTAGCGGAATAAAATGCTTGTATACAGGAATACTCTAGCTTGATATGGTTTTATCAAGAAGATATTCTGAAGAGGTATTTAAGAAATGGTTAAAATGGGGTTGCAGCAGAAAGCTACAATTTTATTCCGAATTTTCTGTCATAAAAAGACAGAAAAATTTAATTTAGAACCATCGCAAATAATTTGTAGTCAAAATGCTGGGCGAATATAAGGCTTACGGATTAAATTGATCCGTAATATCTTGAAATACTAACTTGTATTTTGTGCCTTTTTTCGAAGGAATGCGATCTATGCTTCCTTGAAGTTGTCTGGCCAAGTTGTGTATTAACCTTAGACCGAGTGTGTTGTAGTTTTTGTAGTCGTGGTCTAGGGCAAACCCTAGGCCGTCATCACTGATTTTTAGTATATAACAGTCTTGGTCGCGCTTTTCAAGTTCAATTTTTATTTCGCCTTCGTTTCGGTCTTTGAAACCGTACTTTATGGAGTTAGTGACCGTCTCATTGATCAATAGCCCCAATGGTATGGCGGTGTCTATGCTTAATAAAGTTTCAGGAATATTGAGGTTGACCTTTATTTTTTGGTCATTTCGTTCAACCGTTCTTAAAAGGTATTGGCTCAATTCATTAACGTATGAGCCGAATTCTATTTTTGAAAGGTTGTCTCGAACGTAGAGCATTTCATGGATCATAGCCATTGATGTTACCCTGTTTTGGCTACTTCTGACCAAGGCTTTTATTTGTTCGTTAGGGGTGTTTCTGGCCTGTAGGCTCAATAAGCTCGAGACGGTTTGTAGATTGTTTTTTACACGGTGATGAACTTCCCTTAAGAGGTTTTCTTTCTCGTCTATACTTTTTTCAATGCGTGCCTTAGAACGATATAGGCGATGGTGGGTACTTAACAGGTTTTTACCGAATACGCCACCCAAAAGGTAAACGGAAAATAATACGCTTATAAGGCTGAACAGGTCGCGTACGTTTTCAGGCACTTCGTTTTCGATAAAGTCGAAATCGACATAATCGATTAAATAGATGGAGACAATTGTACTTATAATGAGATATAGATAAATGGTACCGAACCATCGTGTAGAGATATACCCTGCAAGGACTACCAGACCTAAAACGAAAATAAACGGACTATTGATTCCCCCGCTGTACAGGGTGATTACAACCGTGCCCAAGAAAGAGATGATGGAGGTGTATATCGCCATAGCCATCAAGTTTTTGTGTTTTCTGAAGGCTAGAACGTTCAATAGATTTGAGGCCGAATAGAAGAAGAAAACATAGGGTATGGTACCATGTATATCAAAGGCATAGGTGCAGATCAAGCCTATGGCCAAGCTAAGAAAAGACGATACATAGTTAAATTTAAGTAATAATGTAGTCTTGTCACTTATTCTATTCAGACTTTTCTTAGGCTTTCGCATGTACATGTTTTGGGTTTGCCATTTTTCTAAAAAAAGAAGTGAACCCGCTTGTAACAGACGACACTTCAAATAAAATAGTCAACCAAGGTTTTACGACAAAATATTTACCGAAGTTAAGTTTTTGAACAAAAAAAAGAGGTGTATTTGCTTAATTTACTGCAATTTACCTTTGGGGTCAATTTGTTCATAGCCCTGCAATAGTAGATACAATTGCATTGAACTAACGTTTTACTCGTTTATCGGACAAAAAAAACGGCAACTTATCGCTAAGTTGCCGTAGATTATGGTGTTTTACTAAATTTTACTTTTCCGTAAGTACCCAATCGCCTTTTTCAATAAGGGGTTCTGCCTGCTTGTATTTGACAGTTTTGCTTTCGCCCGACATTACGTTTTTAATGGTAACCCTGTCGTTACGTCCAATTTTCGGACGTTCACGTACTATGGTTTCCGTAACCTGGGGCCGTTGTCCCTGGGTTTGTCCTGCCGCACGGTTTTGGGCCGCTAGCTCATCACTGTTAGGGATTTCTTCCTTACTGGTCTGAAGGTTTTCCTTAGGCCTGCGAACATTCCGTTCTTCTTGGATCTGGTTGGGGTTTTCACTGGGGAGTTCACCCTTGTACAAGAAAGAAACAACTTCTTTGTTGACTTTGTCTATCATTTCCTTGAAGAGTTCAAAGGCTTCGAATTTATAGATCAACAAGGGGTCTTTCTGTTCGTGAACGGCCAATTGAACCGACTGTTTCAACTCGTCCATCTTACGTAAATGCGTCTTCCAAGAATCATCGATAATGGCCAAGGTGATGTTCTTTTCAAAATCGGTAACCAGTTCCTTACCTTCACTTTCGTAAGCGCGTTCAAGGTTGGTAACCACATTGAGTGTTTTAATACCGTCTGTAAATGGTACTACAATACGTTCGAACTTGTTGGCGCTGTCTTCGTAAACTTTCTTGATCACAGGATAAGCCGTGGCCGCATTGCGCTCCATCTTGTCTTGATAATACCTATACGCTTCCGAATAGACTTTATTGGCGATATCCTGTACGCTCATCTTACCGAAATCTTCTTCGGAAATCGGAGCGGTTATCGAGAAATATTTGATCAGTTCAAATTCAAAGTTCTTATAATCGTTTGCCGCTTTGTTCGTGTCGGCAATTACCTCACAGGTATCGTAGACCATATTGGCAATATCGACCTTTAAGCGCTCGCCTTGCAGTGCATGGCGCCTTCTTTTGTAGACGACTTCACGCTGGGCGTTCATTACATCATCGTATTCCAAAAGACGTTTACGAACACCGAAGTTGTTTTCTTCGACTTTCTTTTGTGCGCGTTCAATCGATTTGGTCATCATGGAATGTTGAATGACCTCACCGTCTTCCAAGCCCATTTTGTCCATCATTTTGGCTACACGGTCCGAACCGAAAAGACGCATCAAATTATCTTCCAAAGACACGTAGAACTGTGAACTACCTGGGTCGCCCTGTCGACCGGAACGACCTCTCAACTGTCTGTCAACACGTCTTGAGTCGTGTCTTTCCGTACCGATGATGGCCAAACCACCCGCTTTTTTAACTTCTTCCGTCAGCTTGATATCGGTACCACGACCCGCCATGTTGGTCGCAATGGTCACGACTCCGGGCTTACCTGCTTCGGCGACCACATCGGCTTCTTTTTTATGAAGTTTGGCGTTCAGTACGTTGTGCTCAACCTTTCTGATATGAAGCATTCGCGATAGCAACTCGGAAATTTCTACTGAAGTCGTACCGATCAATACAGGTCTACCGGCTTGTGAAAGCTTGGTGACCTCTTCGATTATGGCGTTGTATTTTTCACGTTTGGTCTTATAGATCAAATCGTTTCTGTCATCACGGGCAATTGGTCTGTTGGTAGGTATTTCTACAACATCCAACTCGTAAATTTCCCAGAATTCACCCGCTTCGGTAACGGCCGTACCGGTCATACCTGCGAGTTTGTTGTACATTCTAAAATAATTCTGCAAGGTAACCGTGGCGAAGGTCTGTGTAAGGGCTTCGATCTTTACGTTTTCCTTTGCTTCGATGGCTTGGTGAAGTCCGTCGGAATAACGACGACCATCCATAATACGGCCGGTCTGCTCGTCAACGATCATCACCTTGTTGTCCATCACTACATATTCTACATCTTTTTCAAAAAGGGTATAGGCCTTTAAGAGCTGGCTCATGGTATGGATTCGCTCGCTCTTTACCCCGAAGTCCTTAAAGAGCTCTTCTTTAAGTTCGGCTTCTTTTTCAATATCGAGGTTTTGATTTTCAATTTTCGCTATTTCCCCTCCGATATCGGGCATAACGAAGAAATCTCGGTCTTGTTCGCCTGAGATATAATCAACCCCTTTTTCGGTAAGTTCTATTTGGTTGTTCTTTTCATCAATAACGAACAATAGGTCTTCGTCCACTTTGGGCATTTCCCTATTGTTGTCTTGCATATAGTAGTTCTCGGTTTTTTGAAGGAGTTGCTTTATACCTTCTTCGCTCAAGAACTTGATAAGGGCCTTGTTTTTTGGCAATCCCCTGTGAACACGCAATAATAAGAAGCCACCATCTTTTGTGTTGCCTTCCTGTATCAGCTTTTTGGCCTCGGCCAGAACGCCTGTAAGGTGCTGTCGTTGTTTGCTAACGATATCGGCAACCTTTGGTTTGAGTTCGTTGAATTCGTGACGGTCTCCCTCGGGTACCGGGCCTGAAATGATTAAAGGGGTACGGGCATCATCGATCAATACCGAATCCACCTCATCGACTATGGCATAATGATGTGGTCTTTGTACCAAGTCTTTAGGAGTGTGGGCCATATTGTCCCTCAGGTAGTCAAAACCGAATTCGTTGTTGGTACCATAGGTAATATCGGCATTGTAAGCGGCCCTTCTCCCATCCGAATTGGGGCGGTGGTAGTCGATACAGTCGACCGATAGGCCATGAAATTCAAAAATGGGGGCCATCCATGCGCTGTCCCTTTTCGCTAGATAGTCGTTTACGGTAACCAAATGTGCTCCGTGACCTGCTAGGGCATTTAGGTATAAGGGAAGGGTAGCTACCAAAGTTTTTCCCTCTCCCGTATGCATTTCGGCAATTTTACCTTGGTGAAGGGCGATACCACCGATCAACTGTACATCGTAATGTACCATGTCCCAAGTAACTTCTTTACCAGCGGCGTTCCATGAATTTTTCCAGATCGCATGGTCGCCTTCGAGGCTTACGTAGTCTTTTGATCCCGAGAGTTCGCGGTCAAATTCGGAAGCGGTGACTTTTAAGGTAGTATTGTTGGCAAAGCGCTTGGCCGTTTCTTTAACAACGGCGAAGGCAACCGGTAAGATTTCATCAAGTGTTTTTTCACTTACTTTATATGCCTCTTCCTTGAGTTTGTCGATTTCGGCATATATATCTTCGTTCTTGTCAATGTCTGAAGACGCCTTGACCTCTTCTTCGAGTTCGCTTATCTTTTTGGTGAACTCACTGATGTCTTCGGCAATTTTCTGTTTAAAGGTTCGGGTCTTCTCGCGCAACTCGTCGTGGCTTACTGCTTCCAACTCCTTTTCAAAAGACTTGATCTGTTCTACTATAGGCTGTAGCTCCTTTACGTCTTTTTCCGATTTATCACCTACGAATACTTTTAATATAGAATTTAAAAAACTCATTTTTTACTGTTTAGCATTAGACCGCTTCTTGAGATGTTGGCGCGGTAGGGCATTCCGTTAAATTACCATTTGCAGCAACCTTGCAAAAGGCATTCCAGTTTGAAGTTTGTACACATTTTACCTAGTTGCCTGCCAAAATTACATAAAAAAAAAGCCTCGATAGAGACTTTTTTGTTTCAATTAACGTAATACTTCTAATATTCGTCTTCGTTCCAGAGATAATCTTCTTCAGTAGGATAGTCTGGCCAGATTTCTTCGATAGATTCGTAAATCTCGCCACCTTCTTCTTCCATAGATTGCAAGTTCTCTACGACCTCTAGCGGCGCGCCGGTACGGATAGAGTAATCTATCAATTCGTCTTTTGTCGCCGGCCAGGGCGCATCACTCAAGTACGATGCTAGTTCTAATGTCCAATACATTTTAGTTGTTCGATTTTAAATTTTTGCAAAAATAATTTTTATAAACACATAGCCAAGTAATTACGGCTATTTTATCCGCTTTATTTCTCTTTTAATAGTTTGATAACGAAGAATTAAACAAATTATTAGAGAATAACAAGCTAAAGAGTGATAAATATTTTAAAATCACTGTTTTTAGCCTTTTGTTTTATCTCTAGGAATCCATTTTACTTCGTCCGCTTTTAAGGCTTTTGACAATTTTCGTGCCAGTACGAATAGGTAGTCGGAAAGTCGATTTAAAAATGACAATAATTTTTCGTCAAAAGGCTCATTTTCGTACAAAAGAGTGCTCATTCGTTCCGCCCTACGGCAGACGGTTCGCGCAATATGACAGTATGACACGGTCGTGTGTCCGCCGGGAAGTATAAAATGTGTCATCTGCGGCAGGTCGGCATCCATTGTGTCGATTTCCTTTTCTAGGAGTTTAATGTCGTATGCCTCGATTTCTGGGATATTCAGCCTTTTTTTTCCATTTTTTAGGAGGGCCTTGTCGGGATCGGTCGCCAAAACGGCCCCAACGATGAACAGCCTATCTTGTATCTGGGCCAGGATCTCCTTGGTATGTGAATCTATATCTTGGTCGCGTATCAGGCCTAGCCAAGAGTTCAACTCGTCTACCGTACCATAACTCTCTATACGAATATGGTGTTTCATTACTCGGGTTCCTCCAATAAGGGCCGTGGTGCCGCTATCGCCTGTCTTGGTGTATATTTTCATATGGATGTATTTGCCGGTCTGTATCTTTTTCGTTTGGATGTCTACGAAAGCCTACTTTCGGTCTTCGTCCCTTTTTTTGTCGGCTTTCCGTTCATAACCATCCATAAACCTCCGTGATTTTCGGTCTTTGCCCACACGGCGATTGTTCATTGAAATTACGATATATATGACCGCTACGACCCCTAGAACAATATATATGGTATTATTGTGCATAAATGTAATTTGCGTTAAAAATAGCGTTTAAATCCGAATCTTAAAATGCTCCTTGGCCTGTTCCCGCCTAAAAAAAACGGCACCACAATAAAACATGTCGATGGTGACCGTTACTTTTTGATGTGCTTTTAAGGTTTGCCAGATAGCTTCATTTTTGGGAGAACTATGGGGGGCGTCGTAAAAGAGCATGGTGTCGTTATGTTTGGCGTTTTCATGGGAGAAAAAGTCCTTTATCGAATCATAGGGGGCGTTTTTTGGCAGAAATACGATGTCGGCCGCCTCGGAAACCATTTCGATATTGGGAAAATTTTCGAGTACAAGGGCCTTGCATAGGCCATCATCGCCTAGGAACCTAATACGTTCCGCATTAAAGTAGGCTGTGCTTTTCAATAAGACCTTCATGGATTTAGACGTGCGATACGGCTTTTTTTTATATAGACATTTGGTGACGTAGGTGTATACGAAAGGGGAGTGTACCCCGTGTTGATTCGTTGCCGAGGTCAAAAATCTAAAATACTTCAATAGCTGCTGTACGGTATTGCCGGTAGTCATATTCGCTCAGTGCGGCCAGGCGCCATTTTATTTTTGTGCAACGATCAATCTTCCATTTGTGCCGATAGTTCAAACCAACGCTCTGTCTTTGCTTCAATGGCTTCGTTGATTTCCTTGAGTTCGATTGAAAGCTTGTCGATTTCCTCGCCCGTTAGGTTGGCATCGGCAAATTTGTCTTGTACCGTTACTTTTTTCGTTTCTAATTTTTGAATATCCTTTTCAAGGTTTTTGTATTCTTTTTGTTCCGAATAAGAGAGTTTACTCTTTGAACTGCTTTGTTTTTGAACGTTTTTGTTGGCCGAAGATTCTTTGATATTTGCCTTTTCCTCACGCTCTTCAAGCACCTTGCTGCTTTCATAGGACCGGTAGTCCGAATAGTTTCCTGGAAAATCCTCGACTACGGCATTGCCCCTAAAGACAAAAAGATGGTCTACTATTTTATCCATAAAATAACGGTCGTGGGAAACCACGATAAGACATCCGGGGAAATCCAAAAGAAAGCTTTCGAGTACATTCAGGGTTACTATGTCAAGGTCGTTGGTAGGCTCATCAAGAATCAAGAAATTAGGATTTTGGATCAGAACCGTACACAAGTACAATCTTTTTCTTTCGCCACCACTGAGTTTGTCAACAAAATCGTATTGTTTTTTTCGGTCGAAAAGAAAGCGCTCCAAAAGCTGTTGGGCCGAGATCTGCTTTCCTTTTTTCAGCGGAATGAAATCGCCGAAATCGCGAATGACATCGATTACTTTTTGGCCTTCCTTGATGTTGATTCCTTTCTGGGTGTAGTAACCGAATTTAATCGTGTCACCTACTACCACCTTGCCCGAATCGGGTTGGTCCGAGCCGGTAACAATGTTTAGGAAGGTCGATTTTCCGGTGCCGTTCTTGCCGATGATCCCTACGCGTTCGCCTTTGGTGAAGTTATATTCAAACTTATCGAGTATAGGCTTGTCGGGGTAGGATTTTGAAATTTTGTGCAGCTCTAGGATTTTGCTGCCCATACGTTCCATATTTAGTTCTAGCTGCACCTCGTGTTCTTTTCTGCGCTGGCTTGCTTTTTCCTTTATGGTCGAAAAATCGTCTATACGTGATTTTGATTTTGTGGTACGGGCCTTTGGCTGCCTGCGCATCCACTCCAGTTCTTTTTTAAAGAGGCGTTCCGATTTGTGCTGTTCTACCGATTCTTGTTCGATTCTCGCTTCTTTTTTCTCGAGATAGTACGAATAGTTGCCTTTGTAGGGGTATAGCTGGCCGTTGTCGAGTTCTATGATTTCGTTGCAGACCCGTTCTAAAAAATAGCGGTCGTGCGTTACCATAAACAGGCTCATGTTTTCTTTGGCGAAGTATTCTTCAAGCCACTCGATCATTTCAAGATCCAAATGGTTGGTAGGTTCATCAAGGACCAAAAGATCGGGTTTGTTGATAAGGGCGTCGGCCAGGGCCAAACGCTTTTTTTGCCCTCCGGAGAGTAAGCCTACCTTGGCATCGAGGTCTTCTAACTTCAGTTTGAACAGGATCTGCTTATATAGGGTTTCAAAATCCCAGGCGTTGAAACGGTCCATCGCTTCAAAAGCAACTTGGTACGCATCGGCGTCTTCCGGATTTTTAAGGGCGTTTTCATAGGCATGTATCACTTTTAGGATTTCATTTTCCGAGGCAAAAATGGTTTGCTCTACGGTCAGATTGCCATCAAGATTGGGTTCTTGGTCTAAAAATGACACACGTATGCCCTTTCTGTAATTGACCTGACCCGAATCAGGACTGTCGAGTCCTGACATAATGTTAAGTATGGAGGTCTTGCCCGTTCCGTTCTTGGCGATTAAGGCAATTTTTTGGCCCTTATTGATTCCGAAGGAAAGGTTGTTGAACAAGACACGTTCACCATATGATTTTGAAATATTCTCAACTGTAAGTAGGTTCATGCAATTATGCGATTTTTGGCTTGTGATACGACCAGAATAAAAATAAATATCGTGCGATAAGGGCGGCCCATACGGCCAATAATAAGGGTGAAAATTCTTGGGCCCCGAACATCCAGAATACACCGGAGGCTAGAATGAGGCCGGCCAGTAATACGGCGTATTTGGCAATCCAGTTAGGTCCCTTTTTTAGGGCGACCACAAAAGCGATGAACAAATTGAAGGGAAAGGCCCATAGTAAATTGTAGTTGCCCGCGGTGGCGCTATGGTCGGTAAAGAACCATAAAAATAAGATGAGTACGCCGATAAGGCCCGTACTGAAAAACAGGATGAAATCAAGCCACCTTCTGCGCGTGTTGTTCTTAAAGTCGAAATAGGTTAAAAGCAGTATTACGACTAGAAATACGATGAGCCATAGTTCTGGTGAAACCAAAAAACTAGAGCCTTGGTCTTGATCTTTTGCCTCTAGTAAAACCTTGGGTTGGGCCGTTAAAGATTGACCGTTCAATTGGGCAACCTCAAGTTGCTTCAAGATGTAATCGGGCAGGAACATGTGCTCTTTAGGTGTGGCAACATCATCTATTACCGAGCCAAGGGCCAAGTCTATGCCGAAACCGGCCCATGAATTGATCTTAACCTTTTGGCGTATCAGTTGGCGATGGGTGTGCAGTTCGTTCAGGTAGCTTTCATCAAAGACCAGGGCGTCTCCATAAACTTCCTTAAGAACATCCCAAATTTTGGTAGCGCAGTTGTTATAGAAAAAATCGTATTTGTAATCTCGGTTTTCAGGAAGGAAATTGGTTTCAAGAAAATTAAAAAGCGACTGGCGTTGGGCCAAGGTCAATTGCAGTTCTTGACTTTTTACCCATCGGTTTTCGTACTCATACTCTTTTAAGAAATAGGCGAAATTTTGTCTGGCCAGGCTATAGTCGAGTTTGCCCCGCGCAAATTTCATATAGAAGTTGGGCGTGGTAAAGTCAAAGGTGCCGTAGTTGTATACGGCGTTTATTCCCAAACTGGGGTCTTCAACGCGAATGGCACTATGGCCAAAGGTGGAATAGAGTTCAGAGCCAGGGCCACAGGTTACGACACTTATTTTAGACAAGGGCGTCAATTCAGGTGCTTGGGCCAAGCCCAAAATCGAAAAACTGAAAAGTAGTATGTAGAGTAATTTTTTCAATGGCGTTTCTGTTTTTGCAGAATTTTGTTCGGCAAATATCCGAATAAATTATGGTCTGACCTGATTGATGTTAAATTGTGTTATTTTTACGCAAAAGCAGATAATAATATGAAAAAGTATATTCCTAACCTGATTACGTTGTTGAATGTTTTCTGTGGATGTATCGCTACGGTTTTTGCGGTATCGAACAAGCTCGAAATGGCGGCGTTGTTTGTTTTTTTAGGGATTTTTTTCGATTTTTTCGATGGATTGGCCGCAAGGGTTTTGAAAGTGCAGAGCGAATTAGGGGTTCAGTTGGATTCCTTGGCCGATATGATAACCAGTGGGCTCGTTCCCGGAATTGTGATGTACCAGTTACTGGCCATGGCTATGGGAGGAGGGTGGCATACGGGCGACAGTGCTTCCTTTTCTTTTCTCTATTTGTCCGATTATGTTCCTTTTTTAGGCTTTTTGATTACCCTAGGTTCGGCCTATCGCTTAGCCAAGTTCAATATCGATGAAAACCAAGTTTCTTCTTTTGTGGGGCTTCCTACTCCGGCGAATGCCCTTTTGATCCTTTCCTTGGCCTTGATCTTACAGTATCAGAACAATGATGCCTTAAACGGTATTATTCTCAATCAATGGTTTTTAATTTTTATAACCATCTTGAGTACCTATTTGTTAAACGCCAACATTCCGCTATTTGCCTTAAAGTTTAAGACATGGAATTTTAAGGACAATGCCGTGCGTTATATTTTCTTGATCGTTAGTGCCGTGCTTTTGTTGACCTTGAAGTTTTTGGCCGTTCCTTGCATCATCGTGTTTTATGTGGCCGCCTCTTTGGTGGCAAACGTAGATGCCGTAAAGAACAAGTCTTAAAAGTCGAGTTTCTTTTTACGCAATTCGAAGTTTTGCCCCAAGTATACCTTACGAACCATTTCATCTGCGGCCAGGTCTTCGGGTATTCCCGATTTCAAGATGCCTCCTTCGAACATAAGGTAGGATCTTTCGGTAATGGCCAAGGTTTCTTGAACGTTGTGGTCGGTAATGAGTATCCCGATGTTTTTATCCTTTAGTTGGGCTACGATACGCTGAATGTCCTCTACCGCCACGGGGTCAACACCGGCAAAAGGTTCGTCCAATAGAATGAATTTGGGGTCGGTAGCCAGTGCACGTGCTATTTCGGTACGTCTGCGTTCGCCACCTGAAAGTAAGTCGCCACGGCTTTTACGGATGTGGCCCAGGCTGAACTCTTCTATAAGCGACTCCATTTTCATGAGTTGCTCTTTTTTGCTGAGCTTAGTTAGCTGTAGCACGCTAAGAATGTTTTTTTCAATACTCAGCTTCCTAAAAACGGAAGCTTCTTGTGCCAAGTAGCCGATGCCGTTTTGGGCTCTTTTGTACATGGGGAAGTTGGTAATGTCGGTTCCGTCCAAATATATTTTTCCCCCGTTAGGCTTTATCAAACCAACGATCATATAAAAAGAAGTGGTTTTTCCGGCACCGTTAGGCCCGAGCAGGCCAATGATTTCCCCTTGGTTTACTTCCAAGGAAATACCCTTTACTACTTTTCGGCCCCGGTAGGCTTTCATTATATTTTCAGCTCTTAACTTCATTTTTATGGTTTCTTGTTTTAGGTCCCATCGGCCTTTGGTACATCTAATGAAGTACTAAAGAAACGGGAAACTTTTGAAACAGCCGTGTATTTACGTTTTCTTTAACCCTTTTTCCTTTGCCTTTTTCTCGCGTTTGGCATCGTTCTTCAATACTATTTTCGAGATGTAAATACTTACTTGGTATAAAATTAACACCGGTACGGCAACAATGATCTGACTGGTTACGTCTGGAGGTGTTATTACGGCAGAAAGAATCAGTACCACCACTAGGGCTATCTTTCTGTATTTTTTCAATATTTCAGGGGTAACGATGCCAACCTTGGTTAAAAAGTAAATAATAATGGGCAGTTCAAAAAGCACCCCACAGGCTATTACCGCCGTTCTTACGGTGCTGATATACGAACTAAGGTCAAACTCATTGAGAACGATTTCACTTACTTGGTAGGTTCCCAAGAAATTGATAGATAGCGGGGCTACCACGTAATAACCGAACAATACGCCCATGAAAAAGAGAAAAGAGGCAATAAAGATGAAGCCTTTGGAATGTTTCTTTTCGTTGGGATGTAGTCCCGGACTTATAAATTTCCACAGTTCGTACAATACATAAGGGAAGCCTACAATAAAGCCGACCCAGATGGCCGTCCAGATATCGGCGGAGAACTGTCCGCCCATGGTCCGGCTCTGAATGGTGAAGGGTAGCTTATCGGCACAGAAGGCCGAGTCAAAACCTAGGTAGGTAGCTATGTCACAAAACAAGCGATAGGTTGGAAAATCCATTTTAGACGGTCCAAAAATGATGGTGTCGAAAATAAATCCACTCATCACGAACGCCCCAGTGGCTATAATGACGACGGCTAAGACCGATCGTATCAAATGCCATCGTAATTCTTCTAGGTGATCTAAAAACGACATTTCGTCGGGAGACTTCGTATTCTGCTTTGCCATTATAATATACCTTCGTTGATCAAGTTGTGCAAATGTACAACACCCATATATTTTTTACCGTCTACACCCAATAATTGTGAGATGCCTTTTTCTTGCATCAGTTCCAAGGCTTCAATAGCCAAAACGTTTACCGAAATGGTCTTAGGGTTGGACGTCATAATATCACGGGCCGTTAGGCCACTTATATTATCGTATTTGTTGAGCATGCGCCTAATGTCGCCATCGGTCACGATACCTACAATGTTGTCACCTTCGGTAACCGCCGTAACGCCCAGCATTTTTTCGGAAATCTCTACTATGACCTTTTTTACGTCCGCATCAATGGGTACTTGGGGTTTTTGGTTCGCACCTACAATGTCGGAAACCCTGAGGTATAACCTTTTACCCAAGGATCCGCCGGGATGGTATTTGGCAAAATCCTTGCTGCTAAATCCTTTTATCTTTAAAAGACAGATGGCCAGGGCGTCTCCCATAACCAGTTGTGCCGTGGTGCTGGTCGTAGGGGCCAAATTGTTGGGGCAGGCTTCCTTGGTCACATAGGTGTTAAGAACAAAGTGTGCTTCCTTGGCCAAATAAGACTCGATATTTCCGGTCATGGCTATCAACTTGTTCCTTCCCCGTTTTATTAGGGGGACCAACATTTTGATTTCAGGGGTGCTACCACTTTTTGAGATACAGATTACCACGTCTTCTTCTTGGATAGTGCCCAAGTCACCATGGATGGCATCGCCGGCATGCATAAAAATGGCAGGTGTTCCTGTAGAGTTTAAGGTGGCTACGATTTTAGACGCGATTATGGCACTTTTGCCAATGCCCGAAACAATGACCCTTCCTTTAGATTCAAGAATGCAATTGACGGCATCGGAGAACTCTTCGTTCAATAAAGTGCCCAAATGATTGATGGAAGCACTTTCGGTTTCTATGGTTTTCTTTGCTATCGCAAGAATAGCTTTGCTATCGTTCAAAGTGTAAAATAGATTAAATTTGTTCTTTTTAGGGGCTTGTAAACGACAAATACCCTCATTTTGAATAAAACAATCTTAAAACACGGACGGTTTCTAAAACTTTGTTTTATATTTAAGATTACAAAATTACATAATCTTGACGTATAGCTAATTTAATACCTAAAAATATATTTTGAATAAATTAGAGTCCCCCGTAAAGAAAACTATGATTTTTGAACAATTGAGACACAGATTCCTAAAGTTTTTTACGACGTATGGCAAAAGATAAAAAAGTTTTGAAAGAAACGGATCTGCATGCCTCGTTAAAAAAACACTTCGGTTTTTCCGAATTTAAAGGTCTACAACAAGCCGTTATCACCAACATTCTAGAACGTAACAATACATTTGCCATTATGCCCACGGGCGGAGGTAAATCACTTTGTTACCAACTCCCTGCGTTAATGCAAGATGGTACCGCTATCGTGGTTTCACCGTTGATCGCGTTGATGAAGAATCAGGTAGATGCCATTAGGGGAGTATCCGATCAGTTCGGTATTGCCCATGTACTTAATTCTTCTTTGACCAAAACAGAGGTAAGGCAGGTGAAGGAAGATATTACGAACGGTATTACCAAGTTGCTCTATGTCGCGCCCGAATCATTGACCAAAGAAGACTATATCGACTTTCTTCAGTCGGTGAAACTTTCTTTTATCGCTGTAGACGAGGCGCATTGTATCTCTGAATGGGGCCACGATTTCAGGCCCGAATACAGAAATTTGAGAACCATTGTCAACCGTTTGGACGACGATATACCCATAATAGCATTGACGGCCACGGCTACACCCAAGGTACAAGAAGATATCATTAAGAACTTGGGGATTACCGATGCGCAAACCTATAAGGCTTCGTTTAACAGGCCCAACCTCTTTTATGAGGTAAGGCCCAAGACGGCCAATGTAGATTCCGATATTATTCGCTTCGTAAAAAAGAATGCCGGAAAATCGGGTATTATATACTGTTTGAGTAGAAAGCGGGTAGAAGAGTTGGCCCAGGTCCTTCAGGTAAACGGCGTAAGTGCCGTACCCTACCATGCCGGTTTTGATGCCAAGACCCGTTCGAAATATCAAGATATGTTCTTGATGGAGGATGTCGATGTGGTGGTGGCGACCATAGCCTTTGGCATGGGTATAGACAAGCCCGACGTGCGCTTTGTTATACATCATGATATTCCCAAGAGTATTGAAAGTTATTACCAGGAAACCGGAAGGGCCGGAAGGGACGACGGTGAGGGCCATTGTTTGGCGTTCTACTCCTATAAGGATATAGAAAAACTTGAAAAGTTTATGTCCAACAAGCCTGTTGCCGAACAAGAAATCGGCAATGCCCTGTTGCAAGAGGTAGTAGCCTATGCGGAAACTTCAATGTCGCGCAGAAAATTCATGCTCCATTACTTTGGGGAGGAATTTGACGAGGTCAATGGGGAAGGGGCCGATATGGATGATAATACCCGAAACCCCAAAGAAAAGCAAGAGGCCAAAGAGAACGTTGTCAAGCTGATCAAAGTAATAAAGGCAACACACGAAAAATTCAAATCAAAAGAAATCGTAAGAACCCTTTTGGGTAAGGTCAACGCCCTGATTACATCGCATAAAACCGATGAGAAACCCGAGTTCGGGATTGGTGCGGACAAGGATAAGGGCTACTGGATGGCCTTAATTCGCCAAACCTTGGTGGCAGGCCTTTTGAAAAAGGAAATCGAACAATACGGCATTCTTCACGTTACGGAACGTGGAGAGGCCTATTTAAAGGAGCCCGAGTCGTTTATGATGACTATGGACCATGCCTATAGCAAAGAGGGTAATGATGCCATCGTCAGTGCCGCAAAAGGAGGCGTAGCTGATGAGAACCTATTGAAGCGGTTAAAAGAATTGCGAAAGAGCCAGGCCCATAAGTTGGGTGTGCCTCCGTTCGTGGTATTTCAAGACCCTTCCTTAGAGGATATGGCCACCAAATACCCGATTTCACAGGAAGAACTTACGAATATCTATGGGGTAGGAGAAGGCAAGGCACGTAAATACGGGAAGCCCTTCATTGATTTTATTTCCCGCTATGTTGAAGAGAATGAAATTATCAGGCCCGATGATCTTGTGGTGAAGAGCACAGGGGCCAATTCGGCCTTAAAACTTTACATTATACAGAATGTAGACCGCAAACTTCCGTTAAGCGATATTGCATCGGCCAAGGGAATTGAAATTCCGCAACTACTAAAGGAGATGGAGCAGATCGTATTCAGTGGTACCAAGTTGAATCTCGATTATTGGATCGACGAGGTGCTCGATGAAGATCAGCAGGAAGAAATCCATGATTATTTTTTAGAAGCGGAAACCGATGACCTGGAAGAGGCGATGAAGGAGTTTGATGGAGACTATGAAGACGAAGAACTTCGCTTATACCGACTTAAGTTTATTAGTGAGGTAGCGAATTGATTTTTTAGCATATCGATACAAAAAGCGCGATGCAATCTTTGGGTTTGACATCGCGCTTTTTTACGTTTTTACGGGTTAAATAACAGCTTTTTCCAATAGCTGTAGGTTCATTTTTGCGGCATCCATTTTTCCCGTGATCCCAATCGGGAAGGTAAAATTGTTCTCAACATGACCAAAGCTCATGCCATAGACTGCTGGGATGCCAAGAGGCCTGATCCGGTCTAGGATCACTTCCTTTAAAGAAAAGGACTTCGGATTGGTGGAAGCGTTGCAACCGGCACAAACACCGATAAGAATACCTGCGGCCTTTTTAAACGTCTTGCCCTCGATCAATTGGGTAAGCATACGGTCCATCCGATATGGGGCTTCTTCAACATCTTCAATGCAAACAATGGCATCGGTAAAGTCAATTTCATGTGGTGTCCCGATTAGGGC
Source organism: Zobellia uliginosa (assembly GCF_900156625.1). Classification (GTDB taxonomy): domain Bacteria; phylum Bacteroidota; class Bacteroidia; order Flavobacteriales; family Flavobacteriaceae; genus Zobellia; species Zobellia uliginosa. The sequence continues at coordinate 818,331 of NZ_FTOB01000004.1, forward strand.
ATTGATAAGGGTCAGGCTGCCTCCGACGAGTTTTCCCCTGGCAATGCCTTCGGTAATGGTATAGCGTTCGAACTCGGGGTTCGTACGTAATTCAGGGTTCAATAGTTCTACATTTTGTATGGCCAAGGGGGCTCTAGGGTACATTACTACCTTTTCCAATTGTCTGATACTATAAGGATCGTTCAAAGTGCTGCCTACCGGCCCGTGAAAGGTTACGAGGCCCGTTTCTTGATAGATGCCGTTCAGTAGGGCGGTGATGTCGCTGAAACCGATAAAGGTTTTGCCGTTCTTTTTAATGGTTTCGTAATCTATCATCTGCATGATCCGGGTACAGCCATAACCGCCTCTTGCGCAAAGTATACCATCGATGTCTGGGTTGGCGAACATTTCGTTAAGGTCTTTTGCGCGCTCCTCATCGGTGTTGCTTAAATATCCATAATTTCCTATGATGCGATCGGTGTGAAAGGGCTTGAAACCCATGGATTTTAGCGTTTTTTTAGCCTCCTCCAAGACCGATGGTGCAATGGCGTAGCCCGGGGCGATTAGTCCTATGGTATCTCCTTTTTTTAACCTTTTGGGTCGAATCGTGTCGAGGTAGGTCGATGATACACTATTCGCTATACCTACATTGGGAAGGAGTGCCGCTATGGCACCTCCTAGAGCCGAACCTATAAACTGTCTTCTATTGCCCATATACTTTGTGTTTATAGGGTGAATTTAAATAGAATCATAAAAAAAATCGACCATTTGGTCGATTTTATACATGGGGTTCGTATGCTTTCTAAGGAATGGAAGTGCCTCCATCCGAATTGGCCCTTCGCAATTGCCGTTGAATTTTCTTGATGGCCGACTCAATCGATTTTTCGGGTTCAATAATGTTGTACTGTCCCCAAAAGTCAGGGTCGGCAAAGCCTATGGCCTCATCGCTTAAAATAATGGACGTCTTAATTCTATCCTTGGCTTTTGGAAAATCTTCCATCATGTTTTTCTTCCAGTCGGTAACGGCCATTTCGCATGTCATGCTGTAGACCGAGTTAAAGAGACGTTTGTCCCAATTGACCTTGAACTCCAAGAGAACATTGCTATAAGAGTAATACCATTTGCCATTCTTTTCACGATAATCGACCCTGTAGGCAACATCCGTAGGCCATACCTTGGCATTTTTTGGTTTTCGTCTGACGAACATTCGTGCCGCCATTTCCTTATCGGTGATGTTGAGACTGTAAATGGCACTGGTGAGTATTTTGTTTTCGGCGTCTATATATAGTTGCCCCTTGTATAAGGGGTCTAATATCTCGGGAAGCTGCTCAAAGCTTATCACATAGATCAATTTGTCGTTTACCCGGGTAGAATGGTCGAACCGGAATGTATAATAGTCTAGTGATTCCGGCGAAAAGATGTATTCGGGGTATTTCATTATATCAATGAACAAGGCGTTGAAAGGGCCGCCCTGTAGTTTTAGGGCAACGGTGTCGAGCTTACTGTAATCTGTGCTTTTACGGGCCTTGTATAGTTTTACACCATCTTTTTTTAGTGAGGTATAGGGTGTTTTGTAAATATTGACCACAGCTTCGGAAAGTGAAACGTTCTTTCTTCGTTTTTTTATGGTTTCCCTATAAAAAGCGGTCATAAGGGTGGGGGCGTCAAAATAATTTTCCCCCTTACTTTTTAGTACTTCGCGAACAAGGCTTTCGGCATCTTTCGGTACTTCTATATTGACTTCGTGCAATTTAAGTACGGAGGACACCATAAGAATTTTGTTGCGCTCTTCTTTTAGTTGGCTCAAAGGAATGGTTTGGGTGCTGTAACCCAAGAAGGATACCGTGATGTTGGCCTGGGTCAGGTCACTTGGTATTTTTAGGGAAAATTCCCCTTCGGTATTCGTTATGGTACTGATGTTCGATTCTTCTACGGATAAGGAAGCGAATACCAATGGTTTTTTTGAACTGGCATCCAAGACTTCGCCTTTGTAAAGGTTGTATTCGGCCTCTTCCTTTTGCTCGACAGGATCTTGAAAAAATGCGCTGGCCGACAGGGGTGTCGCAAATAGGGCCCATACGGCCAAGGCCGTAGCCACAGACCGGAATGTAGTGCGTGTAATATCGTATTTCCGTATCATTTTTTCTGAGTTTGGGTTATAGCTTTCGCTTCTCCCTAATATAGTGATTTTTAATGGGATATATAGGCTTTTTAACACACGGAATTAGCTGGGGTGTTTTCCTCTTTAAGAACGGCCGGGGACTTAATGTGTTTTTGCCGATTCGGAGACCAAACGATGGATTTCGTCAAGTTCGGCTTGCGTAAGGTCTCGCCATTTCCCTACCGGGATGTCAAGTTTTACGTTCATTATACGAATGCGTTTCAGGCGTTGTACATTGTAGCCCAAGTATTCGCACATACGACGAATCTGTCGGTTTAGACCTTGGGTCAAGATGATCTTAAACTCGTATTTGCCGATTTGTTCAACCTTACATTTTCGTGTTATGGTGTCTAAAATAGGCACCCCATTTTCCATTTTCCTTACAAAATCGGCGGTAATGGCCCGGTCTACGGTTACCAAATATTCTTTCTCGTGGTTGTTGCGCGCTCGAAGGATCTTATTTACAATGTCGCCATCGTTCGTTAAAAAAATCAGGCCCTCACTGGGTTTGTCTAAACGACCGATCGGAAAAATCCGCTTGGGGTAATTGATGAAATCGATAATATTATCTTTTTCTACCCTGGTGTCGGTAGTGCAGACAATGCCGATAGGCTTGTTAAAAGCTAGGTAAACGGGCTTTTCCTTTGGTTCGGAAATCAATTCGCCATCAACGCGTACTTCATCGCCTTGGGTGATTTTTGTGCCCATTTCAGGAACTTTACCATTGATGGTGACCCGCCCTTGGTCGATTAGTTTGTCAGCGGCACGGCGCGAACAATAGCCAACTTCACTAAGGTATTTGTTGATTCGGGTCTGTTTCGGTTCTTGCACGCTTTCCTGTTTTTATAGTGCAAATTTAAGGGATCTTAATTTGGTATACTAGTCCATTTTTACCGTACGGTTCGCGCGTACATTTTTTTAGATATGCCTTTAGCGCTTGGCCATCATACGAAGCGTAAACCATCCGAGAACTATGATAACGGAGCCCATGACCAGCCATAACCAAAGTTTGTTTTCAAGTAGGGCCCGATTGGTCTTTTTTGCCTTTGTGTTGTGCTCTACCTTGCCGAGGGCAAGTAGGGGCGCGTCGTCGGGAATTTGCGAGGCAATGTTTATAATGTCGTATTTGGGTGCCCGGGCTTTTTTATTTCCGTAGGCCAGATAATATTTTGCCTTGTCGTCGAAACGGGCAACGAGTTCGTGCCGATACCCTTTTATGTCCGCACCTTCTACTTGTAAGGGCCTATTGTCGTTGTTTTCAATGATGACCCTCAATTTTTGGGCTTTGCTACTGTTGAATTTAAAGCCTGTAGTGTCAATAGAGGTCAGGGTGCCCCTGTATAGCTCCTTGTAACGGTACTTTAATCCCTTTTCGGTCTGTATGCTATCTTGAACGTATTTTACCGTCACCGGCCTGTAATAGTCGACCGTTTCCTTTAGGTTTAAGCGTAAAAAGCTCAAAGGTAGGCTTTGGTTCAGGTCGATATCGATTATCGTTTTTTTATCCTTTTGGTCAATATTCATGAAGGTAACCGGGTAGCTGTCATAAACGGCCTTGAGCGAACTGTCTAGATTCAGTTGGGCCCGGGTTAATTTTGGGGATTTACGACTCTTTACAAGTAAACGATAGTATTTGTACTGGCTTGAAGGGAAGGTCAAGGTCGTATGCTGGTAATCGGTCTGGCTTGTTTTTATCGAAAGGATACGGTAGTCTTCTAAGATCCGGAACCAATCGTTTTGGTTTTGGCTTCCTTCTAGGTCGACCATCCAATTAAAATTGTCGGTATCGAATTCGAGTTCCAATTCATTGATGCTTTCGGTTGTGGGGATTTCATAGGTATAATAAAACCCTTTTGCGTTCGAAACCGTATTCAATAGTTTGAAGTCTACCTTTTGTTTGGTGTGTTTTCCAGAACCAATGTTCAGTACGTATGGCGCTTCCAAGGTGTCTTTTTCGGTAAGGCCGTAGATTCTGATGTCTGATAGGTCGGCGTTGGAATGGTTAAGAACAGATAGGGGCAAGGAAATCTTATGCCACTGCTCCGTAATGTTCTTCAACTCTTGCCGATGTTCGTATTTCGGGAGTTGGCCGAAGGCAAAGGAACAAGCAAACCAGCATCCGATAAAAACAAGAAGCTTTATTTTAACTTTCATCCGAAATTTGATTTTTGTATTTGTTGTAAAGGAATGAGATAATAAGCAAGAGTACACCTAGTGATACGAAAACAATGGTTTTTGATATGGAATTTAATGAGGCGATGTCATAAAAGAACAGCTTGGCCAATGTGATGCCGAACAAGGAAATGGCACAGATGCGAAGGTGTTTACGTTTTTTGTAGATGCCGAGGCCGATCAAGAACAGCGCATAAGTACCCCAAAGTAGGCTTAGTCCTAGTTTGTACGATTTTTCGGAGCTGGCAAGGTCCATCAGGTTCAAGAGTTCACTGCTCAAGATCCAGAGTAGGGAAAGATGTACCATGATTTCGATACCGATGTTCATCTTCAGATTTATGAATTTACGTTTTGCAAGCTTGAGGGCGGCAATCAAATTCAAGGCGTAAAATACGTATGATACGTAGCGAATGCCCAAATTGAATGCACCGATTTCATAATATTCCGATGAGGCCCGATCGATATAGCTTTCCCGTAGTTCGCTTAAAATATATAGCCCTCCGGTAAGGTAGGCCATCCATATGAACATGCAAAAGGCCAAGGTGGCAATACCCAATATGCGGTTCTTGACTTTTTTGATGTTCAGAACGGCCAATAGGGCAAAGAATAAAAACGTAAAGTTGAAGAGCCACATGGCCCCAAAGTTCTTCAGGTCGTAGTTGTAATTACCGTACCCGTACTCATTATTGGGGGTTAGGTTTACTTCGGAAGCCCTGTACAATTGGTCCCAGTAATATTCGATTTCTAAATAGCACGACACGTAGGCGACAAAAAGTAGGATGATAGGAACAATAAAGGACATGATACGCGATACTTCCGGCTGGGGTTCGGCCAAGGGTTTCCTTCGGTTGATCCCATAAATAAAACCAAATCCGATCGAGAATAATACAGAGGTTAAGAAGTAAATGTTTAAGATGGGGTGGAGGGCGGTCTCCGTGCCCCGCTCAAATATATAGCCTATGTTCCAATCGTGCGTTAGGCTGAAAAGCGCCAATAGCATTAGAGGGTATGAGAGGTGCTCGTAAAAAATGACGCTCTTGGTGCGACCGATATAAAATAACAGTGCAGCTTGAAGTGTCCACAATAGTGTTACCCAGTTCCCGTCGAGCTGTACGGGTATGGCAAGGGTAATGAATACCAGTACCATGCCGGTTACCAGATTGAAAAGACTGCGGTCAGCTAATTTTTTCTTGAATAAAATCACACTTACCATAAAATGAACAAGGGCATTGGCCAATGTAAATAGGCCCAAGAGTTCTGCCCCTGTCTCATGTTGGTTTAAAAGGCCGTAACCTATGCCATAGAAAGCAAAGGAATTCAAGAGTAGGAGAACAACATCGATTTTTAAGAATACTTCATGGCGAATAAGTTTATAGGCTAGGAAACACGCATAGAAAATGATGAAAAATATACCTAGGAAACTAAAGGCCATAAGAAAATCGGAATCGATATTGAATGAGGATGAGAGCCATGATATATAGATCAGGTAGGTGAATCCAAAGGCCGAATAGAATAGTCCTTTCCAATATTTTTTTACCGAAATCGTCAAAATACCTAAATTGATAATGACCATATAGGAGAACAGGGTAAATGTACTACCCGAATCATTGCTCAATAAAAAGGGTATGGCATAGGCGCCAACGAGTCCGATATGGGCAATGACCTGATTGTTGTAATTCAATGCCGCAACAACGCCAAATGCCGTAAATACCAACATTAGGGCAAAGGCCATCAGTTGGGGGAATAGGCCGTAAAAACTATAGGCGGCAAAAGTGATAAAATATAAAGAAGCCAAGGCGCCACTGACCAGAACGGCACTGTAGCTTTCATATTTGGCCTTGAGCTTAATGCCAAAGCCTAATAGTCCGAGTCCGGCCAAGTAGCCAAAAACAATACGGGTCAAGGGACTGATCAGACCGTTCTCAATAGAATATTTGACCCCGATCGCAATACCGATCACCGTTATTATGATACCGATTTTACTGATGAGGTTTTCACCGATGAATTTTTCAAGATTCCACTTCCTTTTTTCTTTTTTATGTTTTTTCGGAATTGGGGCTTTTGTACGGGGAAGCTCTTTGTCAAGAGCTTTTGTAGGGGTATCGGGCCTTACGGGTATAATCTTTTCCGTAGCTTCGACAGGAGTCGGGTTTTCGTTAATTACGGGGGATTCCACGGGTTTTTCTGGAACTAGGTCTTCTGGCCGAAGCTTTTTGACCGCTTCGATTTCTTTGTAGAGCGACATAAGTTCTTTGGCAAAACCTTCTTGTTTGCTAAGAAGTAGCTCAAGCTTTTGGTTTAATTGGTCGATCCGGTCTTGGTGGTTGGGCATGATCTGTAGTTTTAAGTATGCAGGGCCTATATCGGCCAAACACGTACTGAACTATCTTAGATAACGTTCAACTCGAGGTTTTATTGATGTGTGAAAGAAAGGGTTGGTTGAAAATCGCCGAAATGAGACCTGCTAGTCGGTAGGGGAGAATGGTGTTTTTGCCCCTGTATATGTGTTTACGGCTTATTCTTGTTTAAGGCGCATGAGCTCATAGGCATAGAGCTGTCTTCCCAATTCGGCCAAAAAGGGAAGACCTATTTCCTTGTACTCGTACGTATCGTCGTTAAAGATGCCGTTTTTGTTCACGAGGATGGTGGCGGTGAGCATAAATTCTACCTTGTTCTTCGTGTCTTTTATATAGGCACAATCGGTAAGGGTTCCATAGGCAAAGCCGACCTTGTTGTATATTTCGATGTGTTCGGGAATTTCTTCCGTGGTATCGCCGTACATAAAGAATTTACTGTACCCATCGTGATATTTTGCAGGGTCGTAGCCTGCTTGTCGGGGTAGGGTGTGCATCGCTTTTAGTAAAAAGGAACGCTGCCCTTCGCTTAGGGCGAACCGTTGCAGGGAATCGAAACGTTCAGGAAAAATAATGCGTTTCAACAAATCGTGTTGGGCGCTTATGGGGTAGTAGTTTTTCAGGCTAAAATCAAAGGGTTCCGGAATAAGGGTGCCTTCGTCGTCATAAAACCCTTTTCCTTTGTAGATGCCATGCAGATCTAAAGGTTTCGGATAGGCGCTGATAAGGGGCGACCGCATAGAGATTGTCGAGTCGTTTTCGTAAATAATTAAGGGAGTGGTGGTTACATTGTCATTTGGGTCATCAAGTCTTTGCCAAATCCGTACGGGCGAAACGCCCCTTCTGTGTAATCGATGGTTGATCGAATCTTGACCGAGAAAATCGATCAGACGATTGGCCGCTTGGTTGTCGCTCACCGTGAATATTTGTGAAATGGCTTCGGAAAAGGTGGTTTCAACGGAATCGCCCTCAATGTAGAACCTGGTATTTAGGTCAAGGGTCTTGGTTTCGTTCAGTTTTTCCAAGGCGGTTACCGCAATGGGAAATTTTACCGTGCTGGCAGGGTAGAAATACTTGCTGGTATCGACCTGGAAATCAAAATCGGTAAAATCTATTTGCCTTCCCTTTCTGTGGATCTGTGTGTAGCGTATTTGTATTTCATAGGCGGCGAGGCTGTCCATCACCCTTTTGATCTTGGGGTGGTCGCTGCCCAAGGCAAACTCGAGGGGGGCATTTCCTTTTTCCGGCTCTTTTGGCGCGCATGAAAAAAGGAACAAAAAGCATATACCGATTAAAAAAGATGATTTGAACATAGTTTCCTTAGGTCATAAGCTAGAACGTACTATTGGTCGGCCGGTTCCGTGTAAACCTCTCCACGATGGGGTTTAAGGGCGTCCCTTACCGGTATCATTTCAGATTCGTCCACTACCATATACGCAATACTATGCATGGGGCCAAAATCTTGATGCCCAGTAATATTCAGGTTTGTTTTTTCTATGGCTATGTATTCTTTTAGGTGAATAACATGATGCTCCGCTGTTTTTTCGGCGCTAGGCCCCCTAAAATCCCAAATCAATTTTATTTTTCTGCCCATAATGAATGTTGTCGATCGTTCTAACAGAACTTATTTTAGGGCAAAAGTACCATCGTTTTGGGAATATAATGGATTATCTACGGGCATTTTTCACGAATGGTACAGTAAGTGTAGGTTTTTAATTACATTAAAAACCAAAATCTTGTTAAGACCTTTGTGGACTATTGTCCACCATAACGGATTTGTTATTTTTGCCCAATGGAATTCAAAAAAACACCTTTGTGCTACTTGGTTCGTTACTCGGCAGTTACAGTAGTTCTTATGTTTCTTGTCGGTTGTGGCTCTTTTTTTAAAAAAGATGAACCGGAGTATATAGCACGTGTGGGCGAAAATTACCTTTATCGCGATGAGGTAGATAAATTATTGGCCAAAGGGATATCTAAAGAAGATAGTGCTTCCTTCGTAATGAACTACATTAATAATTGGGCGTCGAAGCAATTGCTGTTGGACAAGGCAAAAATAAACTTGCCGGAAGATAAGTTGGCAGAGTACGATGCCTTGGTAGATGATTACCGCACGGATCTATATACCAGGGCCTATAAGGAAGCTTTGGCACATCAAAGCGGTGATACCGTGGTTTCCAGTTCGCAGTTGAAGGGCTTTTATGAAAAGGAAAAGGAAAACTTCAAGTTAAAAGAAAAAATCGTAAGGTTGAGGTTTGTGGAATTGCCTACGCAGTTTTTGAACAAAGACGACGTCATCGGCAAATTGAAACGATTTAAAAAAGACGATATAAGCTATCTCGACTCCATAGGGGTACAATTCAAAAAACTGAATTTTAACGATTCTATATGGGTAAGTGCCACGAGGGTCATTGAGGAAATACCGCCCTTAACCTTCGATAATGCGGATAAACACCTAAAAAAATCACAATTTTTTGAGTTAGAGGATGCAAACGGGGTATATTTGGCAAAGGTTACCGATGTAAGGGATGTTAATGATGTCGCTCCGCTATCATACATAGAACCCACGATCAAGCAGGTACTACTAAGCAGGAGAAAACTCGATTATTTACGAAAACTGGAAACAGAAATTATAGATGAGGCTATTAAAAAAAAGGAATTTGAAGTGTATTATGGGCAAGATGAATAAGTTTGCCATAATTTTGGGATGTCTGTTTTTGACGGGAATGTCTTTTGCCCAAGAAACAGGGCAAGCAACCGAAAGCGAAGACGAATCCATAGCCCCTGCATTAGAGGCTGAAGCAGTCGTTGAAAAAGATTCGGCCAAACCTTTCAAAAAAATAAAGGTGGATGGCATTGCCGCTGTAGTGGGCGACTATGTAATTCTGGAATCGGATATAGAAAAGACCCTGATCGACCTAAAAAGTCAAGGCGTTTCTACGGCCGATGTTACCCGATGTGGACTTTTAGGAAAATTGATGGAAGATCGTTTGTATGCACATCAAGCCGTACAAGACAGTCTTTTGGTCTCCGATGACGAAATTGCAGCAACTACGGATCGTCAGATCCAATCTTTCGTGCAACAAACCGGCTCTATGGAAAAGCTGTTGAAGTTTTACAAGAAGGAAGATGAGGCTAGCCTTCGTGAAGACATCAATAAAATCAACAAGCTGCGTATGCTTTCAGAGAAGATGCAGTCGAGTATTGTAGAGGAAATAGAGATTACACCCGAAGAAGTACGTCAGTTCTTCAATAAGATTCCTGAAGATGAGCGCCCGGTTTTTGGTGCGGAAATGGAAATCGCCCAAATTGTGAAGGCGCCCAAGCCCACAGAGGAAGAAATTCAGAACGTTATCGATAAGCTGAACGAAATCAAGGCCGATGTAGAGGACAATGATGCGAGTTTTAGTGTGAAGGCCATTTTGTATTCACAGGATCCAGGATCGAAATCAAAAGGAGGTTTCTACAGTATCACAAAAGATACCGGATTCGACAAGACCTTTAAGGATGTTGCCTTTAGCTTGAGGGAAGGTGAAGTTTCAGAGCCTTTTGAGACCCAGTTCGGCTACCATATCATCTACATTGAAAAAATAAGGGGACAAGAATTGGATTTGCGCCATATTTTGATACAACCAAAAATTTCGCAACAGGCCTTAGACGAGGTGAAAACGGAATTGGATACCATTCGCAAGCATATAATGGAAGGCAAGTATACCTTTGCCCAAGCGGCCCTTAATTTTTCTGATGAAAAAGAAACCAAATTTGATGGCGGTCTTTTACGAAACCCAACCAATTTTGACTCGCGTTTTGAGTTGACCAAAATGGACCCGACCCTGTACAATCAGGTAAGAAACCTTAAAGACGATGAAATTTCATATCCTATCTTAGAAGAAGACCCTAGGGGAGGAGGTCCAAAGTATAAAATCTTGAAGGTAACCAACCGCTACGACGAGCATGTGGCCGACTTTGCCAAAGATTACATCAAGATCCAGCAATTGGCCAAAACTGAAAAGCAGTACAAGGCCATAAAAAAATGGATGGACGAACATATAGATGATACCTATATTAGCGTTAATGATAGTAATAGGGACTGCGATTTTGCAAACAATTGGATAAAAGACTGATTGCATGTCAGACGTTAAGGCGATCGATCGACTGGTAGAAAAACATAAGGCGCTCAAACAAGAAATCGCCAAGGTCATAGTGGGCCAAGACGAGGTCATAAACCAGATTCTTTTGAGTATCTATACCGGAGGGCACTCGCTCTTGATCGGTGTTCCCGGACTGGCAAAGACCTTGATGGTGAATGCCATAGCCCAAACGCTCGGACTCGACTTTAAACGAATCCAATTTACGCCCGATTTAATGCCTAGTGATATTCTGGGTAGTGAGGTCTTAGATCAAAACCGAAACTTTAAATTTATCAAAGGCCCCATCTTCGCCAATATTATATTGGCCGATGAAATCAACAGAACACCGCCAAAGACGCAAGCGGCCTTGTTAGAGGCCATGCAGGAAAGGGCTGTGACCATTGCGGGCCACCAGCACAAGCTAGAGCTTCCTTATTTTGTCTTGGCCACCCAAAACCCGATCGAACAAGAGGGCACCTATCCCTTGCCCGAAGCGCAGTTAGACCGCTTTATGTTCGCTATAGAGTTGAAGTACCCATCCATAGCCGAAGAGGTCCAAGTCGTAAAAAGTACGACTTCCGATCGATCGGTAACCGTCAATGCCTTGTTCAACGCACAAGAGATACTTGAGGTACAACAGTTGGTACGCCGTATTCCGGTGCCCGATAACGTTGTTGAGTATGCGGTAAAATTGGTGAATTCCACACGGCCCAACCTTGAAACGGCCAGTGATTACGTAAAACAATATATCGATTGGGGAGCAGGGCCAAGGGCCTCCCAAAACTTGGTGCTAGGAGCCAAGGCGCATGCGGCCATACACGGAAAATACTCCCCTGACGCCGAGGATGTTCAGGCAGTGGCTACAGGTATATTGCGACATCGTATCATAAAAAATTACAAAGCCGAGGCCGAGGGTATTTCCGAAGAAACCCTGATCGGAAAATTACTGTAGCCGAAATTTAACATATCTGCTGTAAATTCTAAAGTTTTCTGCCTTTCTTTCCATCGGTAGTGTAAGTGAAGGGCAATCTACTGATCAATTTCTAAAAAAGGTGGGAATCCTACGGCAAAAGTTTTATTTACGCTTCTTATTTTATTAATTTTACGGGATTACAATAACCTAAAACAGATTAGATAATGGCATTTGATATTGATATGATCAAAGGGGTGTACGCCAATATGGCCGAACGTGTTGATAAAGCACGTGAAATTGTCGGCAAACCGCTTACCCTTTCGGAGAAGATTTTATATTCCCATTTATGGGACGGAAACCCTAGCAAAGCATTTACAAGGGGAAAAGATTATGTGGATTTTGCTCCAGATCGTATCGCCTCTCAAGATGCCACCACACAGATGGCCCTTTTGCAGTTTATGCAAGCCGGGAAACCCAAGGTGGCCGTGCCTACTACGGTACACTGTGACCACCTTATCCAAGCAAAGAGCGGGGCTTCGGTAGATTTGAAGTCCGCCAATAGCACTAGTGCCGAAGTTTTTGATTTTTTGGAGTCCGTTTCCAACAAATACGGAATCGGTTTTTGGAAACCGGGCGCAGGTATCATTCACCAAGTAGTACTTGAGAATTATGCCTTCCCTGGAGGAATGATGATCGGTACCGATTCACATACGGTAAATGCAGGTGGACTTGGTATGGTTGCTATCGGTGTCGGAGGGGCTGATGCAGTTGATGTAATGGCCGGTATGGCATGGGAATTGAAATTCCCGAAACTTATTGGGGTTAAGTTAACCGGAAATATCTCAGGTTGGACTTCCGCAAAAGACGTAATACTTAAAGTTGCCGGCATTCTTACCGTAAAAGGAGGAACCGGTGCTATTATAGAATACTTCGGGGAAGGGGCTAAAAACCTTTCTTGTACAGGTAAAGGTACCATTTGTAACATGGGTGCTGAAGTAGGGGCGACCACTTCTACTTTTGGATATGACGATTCCATGGAGCGTTACTTAAGGGCTACCGGTAGAAACGAAGTGGCCGATGAAGCCAACAAGGTTAGGGAATACCTGACTGCCGATGCTGAAGTTTATGCAAACCCAGAGCAGTATTTTGATGAGATCATTGAAATTAACCTCGATGAGTTGCGTCCACACTTGAACGGACCGTTTACACCAGATTTGGCTACCCAGGTAGGTGAATTGGGAGCGAAAGCAAGAGAGAACGGCTGGCCAATAAACGTGGAATGGGGATTGATCGGATCGTGTACCAACTCTTCTTACGAAGATTTGACCCGTGCGGCATCGATTGCCAAACAGGCAGTGGACAAGAAAATAAAACCAAAATCCGATTTCGGTATCAACCCTGGTTCCGAGCAGATCAGATATACGGCAGAACGTGACGGATTGCTCCAGATTTTTGAAAACTTGGGAGCCACCGTATTTACCAATGCCTGTGGACCATGTATCGGTCAGTGGGATAGAAGTGACCTTAAAGGGGAAGAGAAGAACACCATCGTTCACTCCTTTAACAGAAACTTCTCTAAAAGAGCCGATGGTAACCCCAATACCCACGCTTTTGTAGGTTCTCCTGAAATGGTAGCTGCAATCGCTATCTCAGGGAAGTTGGATTTTGATCCGATGAACGATACCCTTATCAATGAAGATGGTGAAGAGGTGAAACTAGATGAACCAATGGGCATAGAATTGCCGGTCAAAGGTTTTGAAGTGGAAGATGCCGGTTATCTGGCACCTGACGAAGATGGTACGGGCGTTGAAGTAAAAGTTTCTCCCGAATCGGAAAGATTACAGTTGTTAGAGCCCTTCCTTCCTATCCAACCCGAGGAATTACAAGGGGTTAAACTATTGATCAAGGCCTTCGGAAAATGTACAACGGACCATATCTCTATGGCGGGTCCTTGGTTGCGTTTCCGTGGTCACCTAGACAATATAGCCAATAACACCTTGATCGGTGCAGTGAATGCCTTTAACAAAAAGACAAACTTTGTCAAGAGTCAACTTACCGGCGAGTACGGAGGTGTTCCTGATGTACAACGTCAATATAAGGCCAAGGGAATCAAGACCATTGTTGTGGGAGACCATAACTATGGAGAAGGTTCTTCCCGTGAGCACGCGGCCATGCAACCACGTCATTTGGGTGTAGCTGCAGTATTGGTGAAATCTTTTGCCCGTATTCACGAAACAAACCTTAAAAAACAAGGTATGTTAGGCTTGACCTTTGCCAACGAAAGCGATTACGATCTAATTCAGGAAGACGATACCTTCAATTTCTTGGATATTGCTGAATTTGCTCCAGACAAGCAATTGACCATAGAATTGGTTCATGCTGACGGTAGCAAAGATGTAATCAAGGCAAACCATACCTATAATGATGCACAGATCAATTGGTTCAAAGAAGGCTCTGCCTTAAATGTAATCAAAAAGGAAAATGCGGCATAACCGCAATTGAAATAGTATCTAGAAACTCCCGTTATTTAGCGGGAGTTTTTTAGTTTTAGTACTTTCTAAACTGTTCTATGAAACGAAAAACTTTCTTTACGCTCATTATAATAGCGTTTGTACTTTCATTTTTCGTAACCCCGGTAGGCTATTGGGGGAAGATTTGGTTGATGCGTTTGTTTGCGTCTCCACCGGAAATTATTCATGTAACGGATCGAAAAGAAATCAATACCTACGATTGGAAGCTTAAAGATGCGAATTGGGACTTCTTTAATTTTCAACGGTCCAAGGGCAAGGTGGTGTTCGTTCATTTTTGGGCTTCTTGGAATACCCCAAGTGCAGCGGAACTGAAAGGGATACAAACATTGTACGATGCCTATTCCGATAAGGTCGATTTTTATATCGTGACCAATGAAGAGCGCGAACCTGTGGAGGAGTTTATGGGGAAGAATAAATACACTTTTCCCGTAACCTACCGTATCGTAGGGGCCGATGCGCCCTTTGAGATACCTAAGGTGCAAGGTACGTATATCATTGATAAAAACGGCGCTATTGTAGTAGATTCCAAAGGAACGCATGACTGGGATAGCGATAGGGTAACCCAACTGTTGGAATCTCTTTTTTAGTACTGCGTGAAGCCTTATTTAAAATACAGTGTTATAGGTATACTGCTGATTGCAGTATGTTTAATTATGTTTACATCCCTTGGACCTCGATTGAGGGCTATTGGGGGAAGGCTTATTTCCTATACTTCCATAAAACTTAAAACCGAGAAGACCCTTCCCGAAGAAACCTACGAGTGGGTGGTAACCGATTTAAAAGGGAATCCTCATGTCTTTAAGGAGGAGAAAGGAAAAGTGATTTTCTTAAACCTATGGGCCACGTGGTGCAAACCGTGCCTAGAGGAAATGCCCGATATTAAATCGCTTTATAAAGACTATGGTGATAGGGTCGATTTTATATTGGTGAGCGAGGAAGAGCCCGACAGGGTCAGGAGTTTCGAGTTAAAGAAAGGATATGGCTTGCCTTTTTACCTAGCGGAAAGCCCAATACCTGAAATATTTGCTTCAAAAACGATTCCCACTACCTATATTTTGAGCCGGCAAGGTAAGATTGTCAAGGCCGAAAACGGCGTGGTCGATTGGAACGGTGCGGAAATCAGAAAACTCCTGGACCAACTTATAGCCGAGTAGGGCTTAAGAATTTTTCTTAAAATATTTAAAGGGTACAACGAGCATACCAAAGCATTCCCCATCACCTTTCCCTAAATGCTTGTGGTGCATTTTGTGGGCCCTTCTAACGCCCCTTGCATACCAGTGGTTGGCATTCCTGAACATTTTAAACCGTTGGTGGATAAAGATGTCGTGCACTAAAAAGTAGGCTATGCCGTAAGCTAGAATGCCAAAACCCAGGGGCCATCCGTACCAAAAGGAAGTTTGGGCTCCCAAGTAAAAGAGAACCATGCTTACAATGGCGTAGAAAACAAAGAAAGTATCGTTTCTTTCGAACCACGAGTCATGGTCTTTTTTGTGGTGGTCTTGGTGTAGGCTCCATAGAAAACCGTGCATGATGTATTTATGGGTAAACCAGGCCATGAATTCCATAAAGGAAAAAGTTCCTAAAAATAGGGCTATCCAGATTACTGTTTTCATGTTATACCAAATTCAATTTGTAGTTTACGTAAGATTTGGCCAAAAGACCAAATTTTTCATAGTTGGGCACCCGTATACGCACTTTTCTGATTTCGAGCGAAGGAGTGCGTTGCAGTTTTTTCAATAGTTTATAGTAGTACTTGTATGCGGTATACACGCCGAACTTGGCCTCGTTCGGCAATTGAAGTATGCCCTTGTAGGCCAACTGAAAATCGGCTTTTATTTCATTTACGATCCTTGTTTTGGAGGCTTCGTCCAACATGGCCAGATCGGTATTGGGGAAGTAACTCCGGTTGAGGTCTTCGAAATCGCTTTTCAGGTCGCGTAGGAAGTTTACTTTTTGGAAAGCGGACCCCAATGCCATTGCGGTTTCCTTTAAGCTATTATACTTGTCTATATCGCCTTTTACGAATACCTTCAAGCACATAAGGCCCACTACATCCGCAGAACCGTAAATGTATTCCCTGTACTCTTCATCGGTTCTGTACACGTTCTTGTAAAGGTCCATTCGCATACTTTTCATAAAGGCGGCCACCAGTTCGTATGGTATCTCGTACTTATGATATGTATGTTGAAACGAATTGAGAATGGGGTTGAGGCTGATACGTTGCTCTAAGGCATCTTTCATGCTTGCTTCGAACTGGTTGAAGAGCTTTTCCTTGTCGTATAGGTCAAAAGAGTCGACGATTTCATCGGCAAAGCGAACAAAGCCGTAAATATTGTAGATATCAGATCTTATCGATGATGATAACATTTTTGTGGCCAATGTAAACGATGTGCTGTACGATTCCGTAACCGTTTTGCTGCACTGATAAGAGACTTTATCGAATAGGGCTTTCATAATCTTGGCTTTTAGGCGTTCTTATTGATCAATTGGGAGACGAGCTTTCCCGAAATTAAAGCCGGGGGAACCCCAGGACCTGGGACGGTCAACTGGCCGGTAAAGTATAGATTCTTGACCTTTTTGCTCTTTAAGCGAGGCCTGAGAAAAGCGGTTTGACTCAGGGTATTGGCCATTCCGTAAGCGTTTCCTTTGTAAGAATTGTATTGCTCCACAAAGTCGTTTACACAAAAGGACTCTTTAAAG
The DNA here is from genome assembly GCF_900156625.1 of Zobellia uliginosa. GTDB lineage: Bacteria > Bacteroidota > Bacteroidia > Flavobacteriales > Flavobacteriaceae > Zobellia > Zobellia uliginosa. The sequence goes on from NZ_FTOB01000004.1 coordinate 835,268, forward strand.
ATAATATTATTTTTTACGTCTTGGCCGGTACGTTCCTTAAATCTATCTATAACAATATCAAAGTATTGTGATCGAAGTTGGGGCGTTTCGGTCAAACCTGGGGCGATGGGAATTAGAAAAAAACCGGTTTCACAATTTTCCGGGGCCATGCTCCCATCCGTAACCGACGGAAAGTTGGCATAGAACAAGGGGTCTTTTGGCCAATGTGGACGGTCGTAGATTTCTTCGGCATGCCGTTCAAAATCGGTATCGAAGAACAGATTATGGTGTTCTATATTTTTAAGCTTTTTATCAAAACCTACGTAAAACAACAATGATGAGGGGGCAAAGGTCTTCTTGTCCCAATACTTTTCGGAGTACTGCCTGTATTCCGGCTCGAGTAGGGTTTCGGAGTGGTGGTAATCGGCGCCGCTGAGCACAATGTCGCCGGCGATATCTTTTCCGTTGATGTTTACACCAATGGTCGTATGGCCTTCTACGTTTATCTTTAGGGCCGTTGCCCCTGTATTTATGGTAACGCCTAGCTCCTCTGCCAAATTTTTCATGGCCTTTACAATTTCGTACATTCCGCCTTTTGGGTGCCATGTACCCAAACCAAAATCGGCGTAGTTCATAAAATTATAGAACGATGGGGTCTGCTTGGGTTTTGCCCCTAGGAACAAAACGGGAAACTCTAAGGTAGAGATCAGCTTCTTGTTTTTGAACTTTTTTCGGACTTCCCCACTGATCGTCTTAAAAAATTGATCGACCCGCAATGCCGTTTCAGGGGTCACGAGCTCTAGGGGCGATAGCCCTGGGCGGAGCACCACTTTGTTAATGGCGATATCGTAGTTCTTTTGGGCCTTGGCGATAAAGGTTTTTAAATGCTTGGCGCTTCCGGGCTCTATACGTTCAAACTCGGAGCAGATCTTGTCCATACAGTCACCTATGGTAATCTGGTCGTCTTCAAAGAAAATTTTATAGGCCGGGCTCAATTTGTCCAACTGATAGTAATCTGAAACCTTCTTTCCAAAGTCGCCAAAGAATTTGTCGAAAATATCGGGCATCCAATACCAACTTGGGCCCATGTCAAAGGTGAATCCGTTTTTTACTAGTTGACGCGCCCTTCCACCGACCATATCGTTTTTTTCATATACGGCTACATCATGCCCCATCTGTGCCAAATAGCAAGCCGCCGATAGGGATGAAAAACCTGAGCCGATTATGATGATTGTTTTCTTCATGGGGGAATGGCGAATGGCCGCTAATTTTATAACTGTTCTATTACCTTGTCGATAGAGCTGAACAACTTGATGCACGAAGGTAATTGGCGAGGGTCCAAATATTGGGTTTGGTAGCCTAATAACCAAAGTTTGGCCTGGGGGTAATCGCTGGCAAGGGAGGCAAATTCCGCTACGTATTGTTCAATTTTATCCTTTGTTGGCGATACGGTAAAGTATGATATGAAATGGGCACCTTCAAAGGTCTTCATCAGCTCCTGTAAGTTCTTTAAAGGAACCGTCTGGCCTAGATAAATGGATTTATAGCCTTTTGAAACTATTTCATAGTTCAAAAATAGAAGTCCTATTTCATGGATTTCGTTTTCGGGCAAATAGGGCACGATCACGGGCGTCTGGGTCACCGTTTGTACCTGGGCCATTTCCTCCGTCTTGAGAATTATCTTTTGTTTGATGAGGTTGGCCACAAAATGTTCGTGGGCGGGACTAATAGTGTCGGTCTGCCATAGAATGCCCAATTCATTGAGCAAGGGGACAAAGGTTTCCCTAAAAATTTCGCTAAACGTATACTTTTCAAGCAAGCTGTTGTAGGTCTGGGTGAAAAGGGCCTGGTCGAAATTTATCATAGCCAGTTTAAAGGCGTTGGCTACGTAGTCTTCGGTATGGTTCTTTGATGTGATATCGCTTACCAGTTGAGGGATCCTCCCTTCCTCAAAATGCGCGATCTTTGATATTTTATAGCCATTGTTGTAGAGCAGGGTAATGTTCAGTAGCTTTTGCAGGCTTTCTAAACTATACCTTCTGATATTGGTGTCGGTACGTTCTGGCGATAACAGGTTATATCTTTTTTCCCAAATACGGATGGTGTGGGCCTTTATGCCCGAGAGGTTTTCTAAATCGCGAATGCTAAATGATTTTTTTATATTGTTCATTCTTTTTTGATAAACATTAAACAAATCTAATGAATTTTATTGAGCCTATAGGGCGCAAAGGTGCTCATTTACTAAAAAAAGTAACAGGATAAAGGAATAAGACAAGTTAAGTATAAAAAAAAACCATCAACAAGAAATGTCGATGGTTTTTCAAGGTGCGCACGAGAAGACTCGAACTTCCACGGCCTAATGGCCACCAGCCCCTCAAGCTGGCGCGTCTACCAATTCCGCCACGTGCGCAATTTAAATTTTAGAAAGGCCGATAAGTGCCGGTCTGTTCGAAAATCAGAATGCAAATATCTGCAAAATATATAATCTATTCAAAGAAGTTTTGAAATTAGCGCATTATGGTGGGGTAATTTGCTGTTACATACAATGTTGCACCGTACTTTTGATGGTTTTTTTAGAGCCTGAACGGGGTTTTCGACTACTGGTCCTAGCTTGGGAAGAAGGGCCATACGGTCAAAAACGCCGTGTTTTGCTAAAATACTCGTCATACTTTAATAACCATTCGTCTACAGTTAAGCGTCATTCGTCTACGCTCGGTCATTATTTGAAGTTTAAAGATGAAAATTTGTAGTTCACTTAAATTATAGAGCTATGGATATTTTACTGATTGAAGATGATGCCATTGAAGTAATGAAATTACAACGTACGGTCAAAAAGCTTGAACTTAAACACAATATCATCGAAACCAAAAACGGCGAAGATGCGCTTGAGATATTACGATCTGGAGATAAATTACCCGATATTATACTTTTAGATTTGAATATGCCTCGAATGAACGGGATAGAATTCCTGACTATTTTAAAAGCGGATCCCGTTCTTAAATACTTGCCGACGGTAATTCTTACGACTTCTGAAAATAGGGCCGATTTGTTAGAATGTTATAAGGTAGGTGTCGCCGGATACGTGATAAAACCCCTAAAATATGAGGAGTACCAATCGAAATTACATAAGGTATTGGACTACTGGGACATCAATCAACTGGTCAAAGGGTAACAAATATTAAGCTTTCACAACAAAAATTCTTTAACGGATACTACTTTTCCTACTTTTATTGAGTAAATTTAAAGGTATGAAAGGTATAGTCTTTACAGAGTTCCTAGAAATGGTCGAATCTAAATTCGGCCTAGAGACTCTTGATAATATAATTGAAAATGGTCATTTGCCTTCGGAAGGTGTTTATACCTCTGTGGGGACTTATGATTTCAATGAGATGGTAACTCTTATTACCAACCTCAGCGAAGAGACGAAAATTCCCGTCGGCGATCTGATTTATGCATTTGGACTTTACCTTTTTTCAGGGCTGGCCAATTCGCATCCTGAAGTAATCAAAAACTACAACACCCCCTTGGGGCTTCTTTACTGTATAGAAGACCATATACACGTACATGTAAAAAAGCTTTATCCCGACGCCGAACTTCCCACCTTTAAAATCCTTGATAAAACCGACGATAAAATATCAATGGTATATTCTTCGTCGAGGGGACTGTATCGTTTGGCGCACGGTTTAATTGAAAAGGCTTTTGAACATTTTGGAAGTACGGCCACTATTACCTACGACCTGTTAAAGGAAGACGGAACCGAGGTCAAATTTGATATTGTTCAAAATGGATAGTAGTAAAGAAGTAGAACTTCTCAAAAGGGCCCTAGAGCGGCAAAAGAAAGCCCGACAGCAGGCCGAAAAAATCCTTGAACAAAAATCAACGGACCTTTATGAAACCGCCCAACGGTTAAAGGAAGCCAATGGCAAGCTCGAGAACCTCTTGAGTGAAAAGGTATCTGAGTTAGATGGTGTCTTCGTGAATATCATAGATCCCTATGTGGTTATGGATCTCGAGGCCAACGTTATTAAAATGAATACTTCTGCCAAAGAATTTTTAGGGTATGACAATACCAAGGAAGAAGTCAACCTGAACAGTCTTGTACATAAAGATTATATACAATACACGGCAGAATCGTTTAAATATCTATTGGAAATCGGCACCCTTAAAAACTATCGTTCCAAAATTTACGTCAAGAACGGCGATGAAAAATGGATCGAGATTAACAGCAGCCTAATCTACAATACAAAACAAGAACCTGTAGGCGCCCAAGGAATCATAAGGGATATTACCAAAGAAATGGAAATCAAGGAGCTTTTGGGGCAACAAAGGAAGCAGCTCGACATCATAGTCGAGAATTCGCCTTTGGGCATAGCCTTGAGCGTTGAGGGAAAGATCATAAAGTCGAACAATACTTTTACCGAGCTTTTGGGGTATACCGAAGGAGAGCTTAAAAGCATGGAACTCGATACATTTTCTAAAGATGTCGAAGGAATGTATTCCAAGGAAATTGCCTCGCAAATGGAGAAAGGTAAAATCGACAAGGCCACCACTATAAAAAGATACATGAAAAAGGGTGGAGGGTGTATCTTAGGAAAGACCTCGGTCAGTGCGGTAAGGGATGACAAAGGAAAGCTCAAGTATATTTTGGCAATGATCGAAGATATCACTAGGGAACGTGAAGCCGAAGAACGCTTGAACAGCGAACGAAAAAAGTATGCCAATATCATCGCCAATATGAACCTTGGCCTGGTAGAAGTAGACAATAATGACATCATACAATTGGTGAACCAAAGCTTCTGTACCATGAGCGGGTTTCACGAAAAAGAGCTTTTGGGCAAAAAAGGAAGTGAGGTACTGCGTGTACAGAATAAAAACGTTCTTGAGGCCGAAAACGAAAAGCGCGTTATGGGCGAATCCGATTCGTATGAGCTGGAGGTCATTGATAAAAACGGACAAAAGAGGCATTGGTTGGTCAGCGGGGCACCACGTTATGACCACAACAACGAGATCATAGGTTCGGTAGGCGTACATTTAGATATAACCAAGCAAAAACTGTTAGAGCACCAGAAAGAACAACTGGTAAAGGAACTTGAGCTGAGCAACCAAGGTTTACAGGAATACGCGCATATAGTTTCACACGATTTAAAATCACCCTTACGGAGTATAAGTGCCTTGGCTACTTGGATCCAAGAAGACTATAAAGACGTTCTCGATGAGGCAGGGCAACAGAACCTGACCCTAATGCAAGAGAAAGTAGCATCAATGGATAAATTGATACACGGTATTCTCGAGTATTCTACGGCAAATAACTCTGCGCTCGACAACTCCAAGGTAGACCTGAACGAGGTTATCGAAAGTATAAAGGAAAGTATCTATATACCCGAACATGTTGCCCTTGTTGTTCCCGAAGTACTACCTACCATTATTGCAGACCGTACCAAAATCCACCAATTGTTCCAAAATATTCTTTCCAATGCCGTAGTGCATATTGAAAAGGAAAAAGGACTGGTGGAAGTATTGTTCAAGGAAAATGAAAGCCACTGGCAGTTTTCCGTAAAAGATAATGGCGTGGGCATCCCTAAGGAATACCACAAGAAAATATTTGAAATTTTCCAATCTATAGGTGCCAATGAACGATCAACGGGCATCGGACTATCCATCGTGAAAAAAATCATCGATCGCTATGAAGGTGAAGTCTGGGTAGAAAGCGAAAAAGGTATGGGTACCGAATTTCACTTTACCATTAAAAAGGAATTAACCGACTTAAAAAGCTAACATGAAAATACAACAGGCCGTTAAAGAGGGAAATCGCCCTTTCGAGTTGCGATTAGGAAAAGACCACCAATTGAAAAATCCTTTGGTATTGGTCTTCGGTAATCGCTACGCTCTTGAAAATGAGGCTATGCTAGAGGAGGTACGGACGCTTTTTCCAGAAGGACATATTGTTTTTGGGAGTACGGCAGGTGAAATTGTAGGTGAATCGGTTTTGGAAGGTACGGTAACATTGACGGCCATCGCGTTTGAAAAAAGTCATTTTTTGATCAAATCGAAGAATGTAAAGGATATTACCGACGATTATACACTGGGAAAATCACTATTTGATGAATTTCCCAAGGAAGGGTTAAGACATGTGTTCTTGGTTTCTGAAGGCAGTACGGTAAACGGTAGTGCCCTTATCAATGGATTTCAAAGGGATGTTTTGAACAAAACCAGCCTCTCGGGAGGTTTATGTGGTGATGATGACCGCTTCGAAAGAACTTTGGCCTCTTACAATGAAAAACCAAAAGAGGGAGAAATAGTAGCTATTGGTTTTTATGGGGAATCGCTTGAAATCTCAAGTGCCAATTATGGCGGATGGACACCCTTTGGCCCGGAGCGTATTATTACCAAATCTAAAAACAACCTACTCTATGAGTTGGACGGTCAGCCGGCCCTAGACCTGTATAAAAGATATTTGGGTGATAAGGCAAAAGAATTGCCGACATCGGCGCTGCTCTTTCCTTTGAGTGTAAGGGTCGATGAAAGTGATAATCCCATTGTACGTACCATTTTGACCATAGACGAAGAAATGAATACCATGACCTTGGCCGGCGATGTTCCCGAAGGATCAAGGGTCCAGTTGATGATGTCTACGGTCGACGATATAGCCGAAGCGGCAAATATAGCCGCCCAATATGCTATGAACGACAGAAAAACGGCTCCTGAGCTGGCTATTCTTGTCAGCTGTGTCGGTAGGAAGTTGGTCATGGACCAAAGAACGGAAGAGGAAGTCGAAGAGGTGATTTCGGTCATTGGCGACAAAGCCGCCGTTACCGGGTTCTATTCCTATGGCGAGATGGCTCCCTTTGCAGGGGAAGAGTCGTGCAAACTACATAATCAGACCATGACCCTAACCTTGTTCAGCGAATAATGCACTCACTCCTACAAAGACAACTAAGAAAAAATTTGCCAGAGCATCTTGCAAAAGACGCCCAGTTGCAAGATTTTCTCGCTGCCGTAGAGAGGTCATATGAAAATTATGACGAAAAGTTGAGTATGATACAAAGGGCGACCACCATCAGCTCGGAAGAATTGTTCGAAGCAAATAGGGAATTGACCAAGGAAGCGGCCCGGCAACAAAAAATCTTGGAATCGCTTGAAAGTGCCATAGCAAGCCTTAACGTCCATTTTGAAGATGAAGAACAGGCCTTAGGGGGGCGAAAAACGGAATTCGATGCCGAGAAACTGGCCAAACATATTAGCCATCTTGCTATACAGGTGGCTCAAATCACCGAAGAAAAAACCCTTTTGCTCAATGATGTAGAGGCTCAGAACGAATCGCTCAATAATTATGTTCAAATGGTTTCCCATGATCTTAAATCACCTATACGTAACGTCAGTGCCCTGTTGAGTTGGGTGACTGATACCGATAAGGAAAACCTAAGCCAAGAAAGTATCGGTAATATAGAGCTTGCATCGAAGAATTTGACCAAAATGGATAATTTGATCAACGGTATTCTGACGCATGCCACCATCGGTAAAAATATGGAATCGAAGAGCAATGTTGATGTCAATGAGTTATTAAGGGAGGTTGAAAGTAATATATCGATACCAGAAAACGTTAGTCTTAGGTATAAACGTAATTTTCCTACGATATATATAGAGAAAAACCTATTGGAGAAGGTTTTTACCTATCTGATAGAAAATGCAATTGCGGCCACGGAACATCGCGACAGAGGATTGGTGGAGATCGATTTTTTAGATAATGACGCGTATTATGAATTTGCGATCGCCGATAACGGAATAGGAATTCCCGAGAAGCACCAGTCGTCTATATTCGAGATGTTTAAGAAGCTTGATAACAACGATAATTCGGCAGGGGTCGGTCTGGCATTGGCCAAAAAAATAGTAAAACTCTATGAAGGTGAGATTGTTGTGGAATCAAAAGAAGGTATGGGAACAACCTTTTCCTTTACCCTAAAAAAGCAGTAATATGGAACAGCCAAACCTAAAGTATATAAAAGAATTGTCGGGTGACGATGTAGAATTTGAAGAGAAATTTATATCCATCCTAAAAGATGAGTTTCCAGTGGAAGTAGCCACTTATAGAGATCATATAGATAGCAAGGAAACAAACAAGGCCGCCGATATCGTTCACAAGTTGAAACATAAGTTCAATATCCTTAGTATGGAGGAAGCCTATCGCTTCGCCGTAGTTTTTGAAGAGCAATTACGTAGTGGAAAGACCGAAATGGATTCAGATTTTAATTGTACTTTAGGGAAAATAGATGACTTTTTAAAAACGCTTTAAACATGGATTGCATTATCATAGACGATGAAGCAACAGCACGGGCAATAGTGGCGCGCCATTGTTCGCTGGTTTCAGATCTAAATGTCGTTGAAGAATTTGATAATGCCATCGATGCCATAAAATTCTTGAACCGTCAAGAGGTCGATGTTATTTTCTTGGATATACATATGCCCGGTTTCTCGGGAGTCGATTTCGTTCAGACCTTAAAGAATCCCCCTAAAATAGTCCTGATTACTTCAGATACCGAATTTGCTATCGAAGCCTATGAATATGAGGCCATAGTCGATTACTTGGTAAAACCCCTTACCCTTGAACGCTTCGTGAAATCTATGGGCAAGATTAAAAATGCCACCCGTAAAACGACAGATAGGCCAGATCAGGGTTCTGAGGAAAAAAAACATACGCATCTAGATAAGGCTGAAGACTTGTACATCAATATCGATAAACGCTTGATAAAACTTCACTTTAACGAGATATTGGTCATCAGGGCCAATGGTGACTATATTGATGTAACTACAGAAAACAAAGAATACCGCGTACATACTACCTTAAAAAAAATCAAGGAGAAACTCCCCGATCAGATCTTTCTGCAAATTCATAGATCCTATGTTATCAATATCTCGAAAATCATCGATATTGAAGACAACAGTGTGTTGATAAAGAAGATGGTGATTCCCATTAGTCGATCAAATCGTCCCGAACTTATGCGACGATTGAACTTGGTTTAAGGCTTTTCTACAATTTTGTGCCGTTCATCTATAGGTTCCCGTCACTCATCGTAAGGGCTTTCTTATTTAGAAAGAACTGATGTAAATTTGTAGGGAACATTAAAGCCATCTACCTATGAAAGCAAATCTCTTATACATCTTAAGCAACAAAGGGGCTGCTATACGTTTGATAGGTGTGCTTACATCGGTTATCATCGGCATTGTATTGGCCGTGATGAGTATCTGGGGCTAGTAAGAATATACTTAGTAAGCATAATCGATTTTATCGTAAGCCTTCCAAAAAAAAGAACCATAGTCGGGGCGAAAGCCCTTTGAAGCCTTCCCATATGAATTTTGGGTTTATGGGAATGTGTTTTTTGTCTCAAGACAATCTTAGCGGATTGTCTTTTTTTGTTATTGGGCAAGGCGTTTGTAGAACAAGGGCTTCTTGGTAATAAGCCATTTTAGCTTTAATCCGATTTCGGTAAACTCAAACCCAGCCGCGGTAGCCGATGCGATGTTACTGTACTTTCCGTATAAATTACCGCTAAAACGCTTTGAAAATTTATGTGTTATACCCGCTTCGGCCCTAAATATTACGGTGTTGGGATCTTCTTCTACCTGCTGTAGGCCCGTTGCCGCACTGATCATATACTGGGTGTTCTTGGCTATATCGCCCCGTAGATCGGCAAATACCTCTACCGCTTGGTATTTTTCGGGACTAAAATAAATGGTAGGCAATTGTTCCGCAAAAGAGAGGTACTGGTAGTTTAGCCCGACCTTAAGGGCGGGTTTGCGCATCACGTTATAGTACAGTGAGGTGAACAAGAGGTTGCGGGTGTTATTGTCACTTTGTGTGGTGTGTATAGCTTGGGTATACCAGCCCAGGTTAAAGTTGGTACCCAGGTTGTAGTTGAGGCCCAGATGGTTCATGATGATTTCACGTTCGATCAGATCGGCGTTAAAGTTTTGGATCTCGCGCTTATACCCCAGTTCAAGGTTTTGTAGCTTGAAAGGTTGTAATAAGAGCTTTACATCGATTACGGGTTGGGTGTAGTCCTCCGAGCCAAAGCTGGACTTGTTCAGGCCTGCAATGGCCTTAAAAGTGGTTTTCGGGAGGAATTTGTAATCGAAACCGGCGGAAAGTACATGTGAACTTGCTTTGTTGTCGGTTATTGTATTTTCCGTAGTCCTGTAATTATAGGATAGGTTGGTGCTAAACTTGGTTGATAAGGGAACGGTGGCCGTAGTATTGGTAGATATGGCAACGTTCTTACCATTGTCAAAAGTATAGGCCAAGTGTTCGTCTATGGTAGGGGTAAAGCTTACGTTTAACTTGTCGATAAAACCAATGGCATCTTTTTGGTCCTTGAAAATCTTTAAGGTTCCAAAGGCCGCTTGGTATGCGGGAACAATGCGGTCGGCAGCGAAAAGCGCATTGGCCTTCCCTAGGTTGCCATCAAAGGAAGCACTGTCATTTTTTAAAATGGCATCGTAATTGGCGACACTCTTTTTCGGTGAACCGGTGTAGAGGCCGTGCATGGCCTTGAGTGCGTATAACCAGTTCTTATCGGCATACTTGGTTTCCAAAGCCGCGATTTCGGTTTGGGCCAGATTGTATTTTCGGTTCCATATCAGGGCTTGAACATAGCGGTCGTAGGTCTTTTCCATTAAGGTTTCATCGCCCAATGTCTCGGCTTTTTCCTTTGCCGTTGTGGCAACTACCAAGGCCTGTTTGTCGTTCTCGCCTATATGCTCGGCAAGGGCAATGCCGTTAAGCGCCGTAATCGAGTCTTTTGATGAGGTGGCAAGGCGTTGGTAGGTGGCTTTGGCCTGATCCACTTCCTTGGTGATCAAATAGAGGTTGGCCAAATTGAGCAAAGCGTCTTTGTCTTCGGGAAAATCGATAAAAATTTCCTTTAATAGGCTTTCTCCCTTCTTGTAGTTTTGAGCGTTGACATAGGCATTGGCATACCCTAAACGCATATATTTTCGCGACGTTTTAGCACTGGGGTTACCAGGCTGTATCACTAGGGCCTTTTCTACCCATTCCAGGGCTTCTTTATATTTCTTTAGGTTACTCAGCGTATTGGCATACCCTAGTACGGCCCCAAAATTTTCTGGGTACGCTTTTACGAGTTCGGCATAAAGGGGTTCGGCCTTTTCGAATTTTTTATCCCAGAGAAATGATTCGTTGTAATTTATCTGTATTTCAAAATCACCGGGGTATTCTTTTAAGAGGTCGGCGAACAGTTCTGTGGCCTTTTCGGGTTCGCCACTTAGGCCTACGGCACGACCATAACAGATCAATGCGGTTTTGTTCTTCGGGTCATCGGAAAGATAACCTTCAAAGAAAGTCTCTGCTTGCTCAAAACTGCCGTTTTCCAACAAGGTGAAACCCGGTTGAAGCGGATTTTGGGCCATTCCGTAAAAAGAAAGGAACAGGAATAAACAGAGCGTATTTAGTTTTAACATTAAAGTAAGTTTTTTACCACAAGGGTATAACGGTTATAAATTTTATTTATTGGTGCTTTTATCATAAATGTTGCGATAGGTGTATTAAGTCGTTTGAAATGATAAAAGTGTCTCATTTTTAAGTGTTTAGTTAGTGTGTTTGCCGTCTTGTTCCTTTTGGGAAAACCTAATTTTGTTAGGTGGGAATCCTTAAAAAAAAGTCCATGGATCGCACGGGCGTTTACTCGAAAAGTAAAAGCGAAATAATGCTTCGTTATTCGAGCCTCGTGTTTATAAAGATGTCATACACCGGTTTTTTCCTTCCTTGTGAATCGAGTAGGCCAAAATGGCGTTGCTGTACTTTTCGCCAAGGCAGGCGGCCTACTACTGAAGTGGGAATGTTCTTGAAATCGTAGAGTGTCCATATCATATGCGATAGGTGTTCTGCTTCCACGACCTTCTGAATGGTTTCTATATAGGCTTTTTGCTTTTCGTCTGAACCGGAAAACGCGTTCCAGATACCATCGTAGGAGGAGTATCCGTATTCTTGTAGCAACAGTGGTTTATCGGTGACCTTGTTTTTTAGAATAGTAAAGGCAGCTTCAAATTCCGAAGCACCACGGTAATAGTGAAACGAGACGAGGTCAAGTTCGTCCTTAAGGTGAACGGCGGCTTCAGGACTTGCCCATCCTATGGTAATGGCCCGTTTAGGGTCTATTGAGCGAATACGTGCTACGGTCTGTTCCAACCAGGCCAGCACCCGCTCTTTGCCCCGCGATTCAAAATCAAGGTCGGGTTCGTTCTTGACGTCCCAGGCAATAATGGCCTTGTGGTCTTTTAGGGATTCTACCACCTGCTCCACATGACGGTTGGTCATCGTCCAATCGTTAATGCTATAATTCCCATAAAAATCAAAGAGGGTAGGCATGATGTCCAATCCGCTTTTTTCGGCTATATCAAGGGTCAGTTTTACTTTTTCTATTTTTTCTTGATCTACATGTTCTTTCCCGAAAGATTCATACGGAATGAAAATACGTAGACTATTGATGCCCATGTTGGCCATAAGCTTAAAGTCATGTTCAATGATTGAGATGTCGAATTTATCCCCGAACATATCCCACGGGGTATTTTGCGGATAGTAGTTAATTCCCTTAAAATGAAAATTTTTGAGATTTTGCACCCTCGAGACGGTCGGTTCTTCTGTCTTTGGCAAGGTGTTTTCCACCAAATGGCGAACCCTCCAAAAGCCATCTTCCAAAAGCAGCATTACCTTGTAATCGGACAGTAGTTTTCGTTTGGCTACCAAGGTTTCGTTATGGTAGACTTCTTCATAGGCCGATACGTTCTTATCGGTGAAGACCACAAGCTTACCGTCGGTACTGTAAAATTCCAATTTGGGGTGATGTTCAAGTGTAGTGGTCTGTAGGCTAACCTTATTTTTTAGGTTGAGCTCGGTAAATTTAAAAAGTTCGGTACGCATACTATCGGTGTAGTAGTCGGCCACACCATAGGGAACGTTGTTGGCATAAGCGGCGTTACGCACCTGCCAGGCACTTAGGTAATCGCGTTCTATTTCGCCCAAGGTCTGTGTTTCCATAGGGCGACCTTCGTTTTGGGCGATTTCCCATTGCACTTTGGGTAGGTAGGAGGCCGATATTTCTTCGTGTAAGTGTAGCATCGATGTACGGTCGGCACCGGTGTTCAAATAAGACAATGCACTAGTGACCCCGAATAGGATGAGGGCGTTAAGGGCCAAAAATGTGACCAGTAGGAAAATACGATATAGGTTTCGGTTCATTTTCATTGTAAGACTACTGATTTTGTTTTGGTTATACCCGCTGTTTTGATCAGCAATAGATAAGTGTCGTTCGGATAGAAATCCCGAGATAGTTCAAATTGACCTTCGCCTTCCATCGATGAGGTTCTGAGTACGTCTAAAATGTTGCCCTTCTTGTCTTTAACGGTCAACGAAATGGGCATGCCGTCAGGTACCAATTGGTTCATAAAACTTTTTAGCGGCCCCACGGAGACGCTTCTATGGTCTTCAGAGAATCCCAGGTTGTAATCGGTCACCGAAGCCTTGAAATCAACTTTTATGGGCTTGCTTTTGGCCGCACCCGTTACAAAGGCTTCTATAGACCATGAGGCTTGGTGTTCTGGGTGTAAAAGCTGCGCTTGGGCCGTGCCGTTTAGTGTGGTGCCCAAGGCTTTTAGTTTTACCCCTTGGTCATCGGTAATGATAAAGGTTACCATGGTACCATCGCTTACCCTATTTCCGTAAGCGTCCTTAAGAATACTAGTTTTAAAGGTGATGACTTGGTTGCCATCGGCGTATTCGTGGTTTCGCTCATAAGAAGTAGTGAAATCTATGGGGTTTGCAGGGTATACGATAGTGGTGAATTCTTTGGAGTCGGTTTCGTTGCAAGCTGCGGAAATCAGCATACGTCCCGATTTTGTCGGAGGCCGTACCTTTGACCATGCCATGAGGTTCTTGGTGAATAATTCGCTTTCGGATTGACGATCTTGAAATTGGATTTTGCTAAAAACCGATGCACCATCGTTTAGCGGATTGTCATAAATGTCGGTCGGAACCATAACGAACATGGCGTAATCCTTAGGGCCTGCAGTAAGGCTTCTTGGGCCTAAGTACGATTCTAAGAACGTGCCTTTTTTAGGGTTGATATGGATGTTGACCGTGCCGTTCATTTTTTCTTCGGAATCGGAGAACAACGACCAATAACAGGGCCCCGATTTTTCATGGAAGTTCTTGGGAATATCGAATTGAAGGATGCCGTCGTTATAGGAAGGGCTAAGGACGGTGGTGCCAATGGCATTTCTGATCGTTAGAATAGCATTTGATTTCCCGGAAGCTTTAAAGTCTAGCGAGAAGGCTTCCCCCGCAGTAAAAATTTGTTTTTCGGTGAGCAGCTCAAAGCTGGCATTCGACTTTTCTTTTTTTTCGGGATGTTTGGAACATCCGAAGAAAAGCATCGAAATAAGAACGCAGATATGTAGAAGATGCCTTGTCATTTCGGATTGCCTATATAACTGTTCAATTCAAATTTTAAGAACTCAAATCCGTCTCCCGAATAGGGTTGCAGTTGGTCTTGACCATGGGATATGTTCCTGTCGGGAAATACTTTTTTTCCGATGTCGGAATTGGGGCTGCCGTTTACGAAGCAATTTTCAAGACTGCTGTTTATGATTTTAATATCCGATAAACGGGCTACTTTGTATTCGAAGAAGCGTTTCCTTTGAATGCGCACCCCGTCGGTCAAGAATTTATGTTCGACCCAAATGAGCTCTTGGTCGGTATCGTAGTATGAAATTAAAAGCTGGGGAATGGTCACTTCCTGAATGCCCGAATTAAAAAGGGTGCCACTTATTTTATCATCTTCAAAAATCAGTTCTTGCAAGCTTACTTGTTTGTATAGATCGGTGTTGGCCACATTTCCCGCGCATTGCAGGTTGAACTTTGTGGGTTGCTCATCGAAGGTCATTGGGGTAAACTGGTCTGGATCAAAAGTAGGGGGCAAGGTGTCTTTGGTAGATGACCAGGCAATACCTTCAAAGTCTATTCTAAAGGTAGTGGTCTCCTTGGGCATCAATTTATGCTTGGCTACATCTTTCGCGTTATAGGTGGCCAGTTCTTTGTTCTGGTCATTATAGAGTGTGCCCTTAATTACCACATCCGCTGGAACATGGTCTACATTTTGAAGCTCCCCGATAATGCTGTAACTCCCTTGGTATTGTACAAGCCGGGCCTTTAGCACCTCAAGAACAGGTTGTTTTAGAACGTCTTCATGATGGGTCTGCTGGGTGGTGATCTTTCGTCGACCGTGATTGAAAAAAGTGGTGTTGTTCGAAGTGAACAATTGGTCGGGCGGTAGGTCGTTGTCTAGGGACGAAGGCTCGATATACCATTTCCCCTTCTTTTTGATAAGGCTGTGGTAGTAGTCTTTGTGAATGCTCTCAAGGGGGGTGATCCATCTGGTGGCCGCCTTTACCCGGGCACTGGTGTCATTTTGCCGTAAAAATTCGATGCCTAAAGAATCGAGCTTGGCGTAGGAACTGAGAATACCATCGGTGACGGAAACCTCAAGCATATACTGGGCAATGGTTTTGTCGCTATCGGGATTCAAAAATGAATAGGCCTTGTTGAATTCCTTGAAGTCAAGAGCGTCATAGTAGGCTTCGACTACGTTCGAGGGGGCTATCTGATCTACGTTTTTGATATAGAAAATATAAGTGCCATAGCCTAATATGATCAATAGTATAAAGGCCCAGATATGATTGATGATAATCAATCGTTTTGGGAAGTTGTTATGGTCTATGGCGTATTTTACGAACTCGCCCTGTGGTAGGGGCTTTAGTTTTAATGCCCTGACCCATATCCACTGAATATTTATGACAAAGGCCAGTAAGACCGTAAGAATGGGAATGATGCCCCACATGAGCTTTAGGGCCACATGTACGTCTTCTTTAGGCATAATGGTGGGGAATGGCGGTACGTTCAGTTTTTCCCAAACCATAATACCGTTTTCCAATTGCTGTAGGCGTTGCCATCCGCAAAAGTAGAGAATGGGGTCGTAGAATTTGTCGTTTGAGAATATGTATTTCAGATTGTATTTTTCGGGTACGGTCAAGAATTGCTGTAAAGAGCCGATGCCCTCAACTCCCCTAAATTTTGAATTTTCAAGGCGTTCAATGGCCCTGGTCGTCAGTTCGGGCAACCGACGTGCGGAGTGGTAATTGCCATCTACCGTCATGGCTTGGGTCTGCGCCGAAAGCCATGCCATTTGATCGCCGAAGCCCAAAGGTAGGTAGCGCCAGTGGTCGTGCGAATCTTGGCTTAAAAAATTGACAATGGGCTGCATCTTTATTTTCTGCGGTTGAGATGGCCTAAAATAGCCTAGGCTCATGGTAAAGATGACCATGAAAAGCATACCGCCTACAATAAGACCTCCCAAAATACGATGGTAAACACGGCCCCAATTTTCCTGAATACGCTCTTTTAGGTCACCTTCTACCATCCGGTAGGCGAACTCGCCAAAAAGCGGTAGTGCCATAATGGTAGCCCAGAGCGTAAAGCGGTCCAAGGTTAATATGTTAAAAGCCGTTTCGCCGAGCAGCTTCAGGGGCAGGGGGGTGGTGCCTCCGGTTCCCAAAAGGGTCAGCATTGAGAACGATAAACCGAAAAAGATATAGCGTCGGCTATAATAACGGTAAAAAAGAAAGGGTAGGATAAACGTTAGAATCCCCCATGGAATAACGAAGAATACGAGTCCCGATGAGGTTACCTCAAGAAAATTGTCCCTTGAGCCATGCGGAATGGGGACTTGGGTAATGGGGTTTTTCTTTGAATTGATCCAGTAGGGCAGAATACAGGTAACGATAAGGAACAAAGAGGAAAAACCGAAAATAACGATACGCCAGAACAGCTTTTTAAATTGTTTGAAAAAGACCCCGAAACGTACTTCCGTAAAACTGTTCACCTGGTCTCTGGCCGAGTCCATCACCGCCATTCCCAGTAAGGGAAAGATAAAGAAAATCATACCGAAAATGGGCGTCACATGATGTGAGGTTACTGTTACGGCAATCAATGAAAGACTGGTAGCCAGGTATCTTGATTTTCCGGTTTTTACCCAGAGGTATATTTCGGGCAGGGAATGTAAAAGTACCGATAGTCCTATGATACTGGGCAATTGCCCGAAAATATGAAGGGTTTCTACAAAAGTGGAAGAAAAGACGGCCAACAGGGCGGTATACCCGGCTATTTTCCGGTCTCCGGTCATTAATAGACCAAAACGATAGGCCCCCGTTATAAACAGGACAATGCCGATTATCGCCACGCTGAACATTCCAAACTTGAGTCCTCCTATATGGGAGAGAATGCCGATGGATTGATGTACCAATGGGGGATAGGCCTGCACGGTAAATCCAGTGTACCATCGATAGTCCCACGGCTCAAACCAACTATTGGCATAATGGTCCGCAAAAAACAGATGGATCAGGGCATCATAAGTTGTCTCAAGAGTGAAGAAAATGCTAGACCCGTGAAAGGCAATACCTATGACCAGTGCTAAGATCAATAATACATTGGTACGTTGCATTGAGGTTATTTGTCAGAAAATATAACATTGTAAAGGTATTAATATTGTATTTCATCGATGGTATTGCTTATCTATGGCAATACGCCATTCGTCTACAGTTAAGTGTAAATCAGCAATTTCGAGTCTGAAAAGGCGCTGATGGGAGGGTAAATTTGTCAATGCGTACTAGCAAACGGCCTGTCAGAATCCAACGATGTAAAGTAGGTGAGTTTTAGATGATGGTCGTGAAGCGTTTCTTCCATAACATTGGAGGAAGATGTGGAATAGACGCCCTAAGACGCGGTGAAAGCATGGAGGAGAGGGCAAATCAAGAAATGTTTTATTGATTTTGTCTATGAAACGCAAAATAATTCTATGAAATGCTACATTTTGTCGATTATAAGTTAAATCTTACAATATTTCTACGAAATGACGTTTACGTACTATGCTTAGATTAACCGAAATAGGGCTATCTAATTATTTGAAAAACAGAGTGTTCATCTGACGTAAAAGAAATCGGTCATGTGGAAAAGTAGAAATATAAGGGGTAAGACCTAGTATACAACCTAATAATAGAATCATGACCGCCATCAAATTAATGTTGAAGAAAGTGTCCCAAGAACAGTTGTTCATGGGGAGCGTACTTTTGGTAAACGGTGGCAACTACCTATACAATTTATTATTGGGGCGCCTATTGGGCCCTGCCGCTTTTTCGGAAGCAGCACTTTTGGTAACCTTATTATTGGTCTTGTCCTTTATGGGAATGACCTTTCAGCTGGCTACCGCAAAATTTGCGGTTATTTTTTCGGGCCGTGAATGGGATGTGTTCAAAAACATCAGTTACCGTCAGGCTAGTATAGTAGGTCTGGTCATAGGAATTCTCATTCTTGCTTTTTCAAAACAACTGCAATCGCTTTTCAATACCAATAGCCATTGGATGTTTGTCATCTTCGGCCTAGGTATACCTATTTACTTTTTTATGAGTGTTAATAGGGGGGCTTATCAAGGTAGACAAGAGTTTGCCAAATTGTCCATCACCTATCAGACCGAAATGTGGAGCCGATTGCTATTAACCATGATCTTGCTCTTTTGGTTAGATATTGAGCCTGGAACATTGGTAGCCTTGGGTATCTTTTTGTCTTTTCTGTTCGGGCTTTTTCCTTCCGATAGTACGTCCATATCCTTTAAGGAATCTAGAAAGTTGAGTCCAGATAATGCAAAGCGGGTCTCACAGTTTATCTGGTTGACCGCTTGTTACGAGTTTACCCAGATCATAATAAACAATAGTGACGTATTGTTGGTGAAGCATTACTTCGAACCTGTGGAGGCGGGGCTATATGCTTCATTGGCCCTAATAGGTAGGGTAGTGTATTTTGTGGCATGGATGTTCGTGATGTTACTGTTGCCCGTAGTGGTACAAAAACAAAAAGATGGACAACCAACGGCCCCGATTTTATTTAAATATGTATCGTATATAGGACTGTTGTCGGCCGGTATCGTGGTGGTCTGTTACTTTTTTCCGGAATTGATCATAACCCTTATGTTCGGGGATTCCTATATCGCTATGTCTAGCTTGTTATGGCAGTACGCCCTGGCCACATCACTGTTTGCCATATCGAATATTTTCGCCTATTACTTTTTGTCCCTAGACCACTATGTACCCGTAATCCTTTCAGGGGTATTGGGGCTTTCACAGATTTTATTGGTAGTGCTTTATCATGAGAGTCTTGATCGTGTGGTACATATGCAGCTTATTGCCATGTCGGTACTATTGTTGGTTCAGTTGCTGTATTTCGCCCATAAGGAATTAGGCCGAAACGGCACACCCGAAAAAGCTAGGGAAAAATAAATTATGAAAACAAAACATAGGGAGGGGAGCTCCCTATATGAAATCGCCATGAATTTTAAGTCTATACTATGAAATTAGCCATTGTAACCGCATATCCCCCCAGTAAAGTAACCTTGACCGAATACGGGTATTATCTTGTAAAACACTTTAGGTTGCAAGAAGAGGTCACCGAAATTATTTTAATGACCGATAGAACCGAGGGTCCAAAAGACCTTTCCTTTGAGGGCGAGGGTTGTAAGATTACGGTTGCCGAGTGCTGGGATTTTAATAGTTATACCAATTTATGGCGGGTCAACAAGGCCATCAAGACCCATAGTCCCGATGCCGTACTTTTTAACCTACAGTTTTTGAAGTTCGGGGACAAAAAGATACCGGCAGCCTTAGGGTTGATGTTGCCTTATATGAGCAAGTTAAAAGGTATCCCGACTATTTCCTTGCTGCACAATATCTTGGAACAAGTAGATTTGGATAGTGCGGGCTTTACCAAAAGCAAGTTGCTTCAGAAGATATACGGTTTTATCGGTACTACTTTGACGAAGTTCGTTTTGGCTTCCGATATATTGGCGGTGACCATCAGCAAATATGTGACTATTCTAGAAGAAAAATACAAGGCCAAGAATATTGCCTTGATCCCCCATGGGTCTTTCGAAACCCCACCGGAACCTGATTTTAGCTTGCCCCCTGGGCCCAAGCAGGTAATGGCTTTTGGCAAGTTCGGTACCTATAAGAAGGTCGAGGTGCTTATTGAGGCCATAGAGGTCATTCGAAATAGGAGCAATGAAGATATTGAAATTGTAATCGCCGGAACGGATAGTCCGAATACGCCGGGGTATCTAAAAAAAATGGAGGAAGTCTACAGTCATGTCCCTCAAATACGCTTTACAGGCTATGTGGCCGAAGAAGATGTACCGGTTATTTTTGGCGAAAGCGCCGTTGTGGTCTTTCCTTATACCTCTACCACTGGTAGTTCGGGCGTATTGCACCAAGCCGGAAGTTATGGTAAAGCCGTGGCCTTACCTGATCTGGGCGATTTGAGCGTATTGGTTCAGGAAGAGGGGTATAGAGGGGAATTCTTTTTACCGGAAAACAAAGTGTCCCTAGCGGATGCAATAGAAAAAATACTCACCGATGAGGCCTACAGAACCGAACTGGCCCGGGCGAATTACGAAGCGGCATGCTCACTACCAATGAGTGCTATCGCTAAAATGTATTTAGATTATTTCAAGGCCATTCAAGTACAAAAAACGAAAGGGCTGATAATCGATGTAAACGCCATCGGATTAACGCACGAAAAAACAAAAGCATAAACAAAAAACAGGTCCCACACCTTTATAAAGTATACCATCATGAAGATATTAACTATTGACGACCAGCAACTGATCTTACTATCTGTAGAAAAGCGGTTGATAGAGCTAGGATATGAAGTAAGAACGGCCGGTTCGGGAGAGCTGGGCATTGAAATATACGACGACTTCCAACCCGATTTGGTCTTGGTCGATATCAATATGCCCGGTATGTCAGGACTTCAGGTCGTGAAGCATATCCGTACAGAGAAAAAATCAAAAACGCCTATTTTGATTATGTCGGGAAATACCGATGAAAATATAATCGTAGACGGTTTTGATTTGGGCATCAACGATTATATGAAAAAACCGGTAAGTCTAGAGGAGATGGCCGCACGTATAAAACGTATCGTAGGTGTGCCGGAAACTGAAGGGGAAACGATGAAGAGCAACGATGTACGAATGCTGCAGCAGCATTGCGTAGGTGTCGTTATACCCTGCTATAACGAGGAAGATCGCTTATCCGGACCCGAGTTCAAGGCTTTTGCCCATAAAAACCTAGGCTATCATTTATGTTTTGTAAATGACGGAAGTACCGATAAGACCCTTGAGGTGTTACAGGAACTTCGAAAAGGTCATGAATCGAATATAAGCATATACAATTGCGAGAAGAACGGAGGTAAGGCCGAAGCGGTACGACAAGGCGTCTTGCATATGATAAAAGATGAACAGTTAGATTATATAGGCTATTTAGATGCGGATCTTTCAACCGATTTTAGGGATTTTGATGACTTGGTCAAGACACTCGAAAATTCGCAGTTTAAAATAGTAAGCGGTTCGCGTATCAGTAGAATGGGGGCGAATATTACCAAAGAATCGGCTAGAAAAATCATAAGTATGACCATTAACATGATCATACAGACCATTTTGGGTATGCCGTTTAAAGATACCCAATGTGGGGCCAAGATTATGGACCGTGAGATAGCCTCTACTATGTTCAATAAAAAATTCATTACCAAATGGCTTTTTGATGTCGAGATATTTATGCGCATGAGAAAGCACTACGGAAAGGAAGAGGCCAAACGTATAATTTGCGAACAGCCGCTGAAAAGGTGGATCCACGCCGATGGTTCTAAATTATCTATGAAAGACTCGGTTAAAATTGTGGGTCAATTGGCCAAGATCGCGGTTTCCTATCGATAGGCCTCTAGAACCTTTTTAAAGACAGCTCAAAAGTCGTATTCATGAATAGGTGAATCGACCTTTGAGCTGTTTTTTTTGTACAATAAAGCTAAAGTATTCTTAATTGTTGGGTTAAATCAAAGCAAGTGCTTAGTTTTGTCCTGTAGTATAAAACCATGGCTAGAAAAAAGCAATATAATGAAGAAGAGGTGATAGAAAAGGCCACGGCCCTTTTCTGGAAGAATGGCTATGAGGCCACTACCGTACGTATGTTGGAAAAGGAAATGGGGATCAACCAATTTTCTATCTATTCTAGTTTTGGCAATAAACAAGGCGTATTCTTAGAAAGTATCAAGGCCTACAAAAAAAGAATACGCTGCATAACCGAGAAGCTGGCGAGGTCGAATAACGGTAAGGAAGGTATCAGGCAATACTTCTATGATTTTTTAGAGTTTGCAAAAGAAGATGGTAAAAATAAGGGCTGTCTTGTGACCAATACGGTAAACGAGATCAATGCCGATACAGATCCGTTAATAATGGATCAGTTGATGGAATTTGCCAACAGTATCAAGCAGTTGTTTATTGATAATCTCTTGCAAGAGGAAGGAAAAACCGAGGAAGAAGCGAAGAGGCAATCGAATTATTTGATGAATAGTTTGCTGGGTTTGTCAGTTTCGTCAAAAGTTTTCGACCAATGTCAACTCAAAGACACTATTGAAATTACGTTTTTGAACCTATAAAAATTTTTTTACACCTTAACTAAGCATTTGCTTAGAAATGAATCGAATATTAAATAAAAATTGAAACTATGAGCACATTAACAAATCACACTTTAGAAACAGCACCCGAAGAAAGCAAGCCATTATTGGAAAATTCTATTAAGGCGTATGGTAATATTCCAAACCTTCATGCGGTATTGGCAGAATCTCCCGGTCTTTTAAAGGCTTACCAATCTTTACATGAGCTTTTTGTAAACTCATCTTTTGATAATGATGAACTTACCGTAGTATGGCAAACGATCAACGTAGAGCATGCTTGTCACTATTGTGTACCGGCGCATACCGCCATTGCAAAAATGATGAAGGTAGATGATGCCATTACCGATGCCTTGAGAAATGGTACTGAATTACCATCTGAAAAATTACAGGTTCTTCACGAAACGACACTTAAGATCGTTCGTAACAGGGGATATATTGAAAATAAAGACGTACAGGCATTTTACGCAGCGGGTTACGAAGAGCGACAGTTGCTTGAGATTATTTTGGGCCTTTCCCAAAAAGTGATCAGTAACTATGTAAACCATATTGCAGAAACTCCGGTTGATGCGGCTTTCCAAAAATTTGCTTGGAAAAAAGAAGAGAAGGTTGCCTAATGTTGTTGGTTAACGAAGCTTGATGGCAATGTTTAAGCCTTTCACTTTATGTGGAAGGCTTATTCTTTCTATTAAAAACATAAGCCTGAGCGTTCAGTTTAAAAATATAGGATTATGTGTACTTCGGTCGAGAATAAAGTCGCTTTGGTAACGGAGGCGAATAGGGGAATTGGTAAAGCTATTGGCTGATTTCCTAATTTTACGAATGTGCGTCCGCAAGTACAAATTAGTAAGGTTTTATAGAGAGGATCGTCTTAGGTAGGGAATCTACCTTAATTTCAAGGGCGATTCCCTATTTTTTAATGATATAACATAGATTATGGCAGAAAAGATAAAGATAGATTTGGTTTCAGATGTAGTTTGTCCTTGGTGTGTAATAGGTTACAAACGTTTGGAAAGGGCCATTTCTGAAATGGGTATTGAAGACAAGATCGAGTTGGAATGGCAACCCTTCGAACTGAATCCGCATATGCCGCCTGAAGGGCAAAATGTACAGGAGCACCTTACCGAAAAGTACGGTTCCTCACTTGAAGATCAAAAATTGTCTCAAGAGCGAATGACGGAATTCGGACAAGAGCTCGGCTTTACCTTCGATTATTTTGATGATATGAGAATGGCCAATACCCGCGATGCACACGTTTTGCTCGAATATGCACATGAAAAGGGCAAGCAGACCGAATTGAAAATGCGATTGGTTACGGCATTTTTTAGTGAAAGAAAAGATGTGTCAAAACGAGAGGTCTTGGCCGAAGAGCTAAAGGCCGTTGGCTTAAATGCAGATGAGGCCATGGCCCGACTCGATGATGATAATGCGCGTTATGAAGTCACTTCCAAAGAGCAATATTGGCAGGGACTGGGCGTATCTTCGGTACCTACTTTTGTGTTCGATAAAAAGAGTGCATTGACGGGGGCACAGCCTGTAGAGGTATTTAAACAAGTGCTTGCCGAACTTATAGAAAAGTAATACGTGGGCTTGGCCGAAATAAGGCGGGCCCAAATCGGTTTGGAAAAACACCGATAGCGGAAAACAGAACATAATCCAATTTAAAAAAAGCCATAAACGGTAGTCCGTTTGTGGCTTTTTTTTAATACGGACTTAGGATTCAATTCAAAAAAACGGCTACGACTGATGGATAGAATCGAAGGATTAAAGGGCTTTGTTGTTGAATTTTAAAGGGATAGGAAATAATCGGGTTGTGGGAACCATTATCTTATCCTATTTTCGGGCTTGCATTCAAACCCATTGTAAAACGATCCTTTAAAAAAGACAAAGGTTACGCTTTTATAGATTTCGAATGCAGCTTTGTATCATAAAAAATACGATCTAATGGATGTTACCCGATCATACCGAACGAATTTCATAGTAAGCAAGTATACCCTTATGGCCGTTCTTTTATTAGTACTTGGTTGCCAGGCGACTAAAACGGATAAGGAAAATAAAGAAGGATTAACGGGCCAAAACCAAGAGCTGTCATCACAACCCCATGCCGATGAGGTAGCGGATAGTGCCATTGCAACACCCATATACCAACAATGGCATACGGTAGAAATCGATTTTAAAGGTCCCCGAACTTCCGAAAATGCTACCGATAATCCGTTTTTGAATTATAGGCTAAACGTAGAATTCAAGCATGCGGAGACCAGTTATACCATTAGGGGATTCTATGCCGCCGATGGAAATGCTTCGGAAAGCAGCTCCGACAACGGAAATATCTGGAGGGTACGATTTACGCCCGACCGTTTAGGGGATTGGAGTTATTCGGCGAAACTCTACCACAAAGATAGCATTGCCGTAGCGTCCAGTGTCTCAGGGGCGGAAGAGGTTGCTATTTCAAATGCCACGGGAGGCTTTAAGGTAATTGGATCTGACAAAAGAGGTGTTGATTTTAGGGCGCATGGTAGGCTTGTGGTTTCCAAAGGCTATTATAAGTTCCGGAACAGCAATAGGTATTGGGTGAAAGTAGGGGCGAACAGTCCGGAAAACCTATTGGGCTATGTAGATTTTGACAATACCTACCGGATAGCCTCATCCAATAAAGAAGGAGAGGCCAGTACGACCGATAAAATCCATTCGTACCCTACCCATCTAAAAGATTGGAAAGCTGGAGACCCCACCTGGAAAGACGGCAAGGGAAAGGCTTTGATCGGTGCTATAAACTACCTCGCCGATACGGGAATGAATTCGGTTTATTTTTTGACCATGAATATTTTGGGCGATGGAAAAGATGTGTGGCCCTATACAAAACCTGATGAGTTTACCCGTTTTGACGTAAGTAAACTTGAACAGTGGGAAATCGTTTTTCGTCACATGCAGTCAAAAGGGGTGTTACTTCATATGGTGTTACAGGAAACGGAGAACGAGACCTTATTGGACAATGGGGACACGGGAGTTTTGCGAAAGCTCTATCTGAACGAGCTGATAGCGCGATTTGGCCACCATCTAGCCTTGAATTGGAATTTAGGGGAAGAGAACGGTCCTGCCGATTGGTCTCCCCTTGGTCAAAACAATGCCCAAAGGAAGGCGATGGCGAAATTTATCAAGGAGTCGGATCCGTACCAACATCCCGTACTTCTACATACGCATTCGCATGACCCATTGCGCAGCGAGATTTTAGACTCGATTGTGGGGTATACTTATTTAGACGGACTTTCATTGCAGCAAGACGAAAGAAAACAAACCGCTGAGGTCATCGAAAGATGGAAAAACAAATCAAGGGAAGCGGGACACGAATGGCTCATTACCATGGATGAAATTGGGAAATGGTTTCAAGGGGCCGTACTCGATAGTGAAGACCCTAGCCATGAGAGCTTAAGAAAATATGTGCTTTGGGGTACCTTACTTTCCGGAGGCGCGGGAGTAGAATGGTATTTCGGGGCCAAGCATCCACACAATGATTTAAATTCTGAAGACTGGCGGCAGCGCGATCGGCTTTGGAAAATATCAAACCATGCCCGTGTATTTTTTGAGGAGAACCTTCCGTATTGGAACATGCGGCCCGAGCACGGTTTGGTCAATCTGAAAGATGCCTATTGCTTTAGGGAAAAAGGCCAGGTCTATGCACTTTTCCTTCCCAAGACAAAGGAAGCTACTATCAATTTTTTGGAGGAAGAAGGAAGCTATCGGATACGTTGGTTCGACCCTCTCAATGGAGGCGAACTTCAAAAAGGTTCCATCGATAAGATTGCGGGAGGTGCCATTCGCTCTTTGGGCCATCCGCCCAATACGACGGGTTCGCCCCATGACGACTGGGTATGTCTTCTAAAAAAGATATGAGCTAATAGCCTCTGGCTTACTTAGTTCGTTTTTGCGGGAAGGGGATTCAAAG
The DNA here is from genome assembly GCF_900156625.1 of Zobellia uliginosa. Taxonomy (GTDB): domain Bacteria; phylum Bacteroidota; class Bacteroidia; order Flavobacteriales; family Flavobacteriaceae; genus Zobellia; species Zobellia uliginosa. The sequence goes on from NZ_FTOB01000004.1 coordinate 861,802, forward strand.
AAGTAGGTAGTTCAAAAACTTCTAAATCAAAATAGGGCAACGCGGCAAAGAGGTGGTCGAAAATATCGGCCATGATATATTCGTAGTTTTCCCAACGTTTGTCAGAACTAAAGGCATAGATTTCCAAAGGAATCCCTTGCGTCGTGGGAGCTAACTGTCGTACCATCAAGGTCATTCCCTTGTTTACGGCAGGGTGGTTCTCTAAATAATTGATTACATATTTTCTAAAAACGCCGATATTGGTGAGATTTTTTCCATTGATCGCTAGTTCCTTATTTACCCCGTTGGCCGTATTGTACGAAGTAATCTGCTCGTCTCGCGTACTCAGGTAGTCTCGTATTAGCTCGATGTTTTTAAAGGATTCAATGTCTTCTGGATTTAAAAAGCGAATACTTCTTTGGCTGATGACCAAGGCGCGCTTCATACGTCTACCACCGCTATTCTCCATGCCCCTCCAGTTTTTGAATGAATCGGAGATCAAGGCATAGGTAGGAATGGTAGTGATGGTCTTATCGAAGTTCTGCACTTTTACCGTGGCGAGCGTGATTTCACTGACATTACCATCGGCACCGTATTTTTCAAAAGTAATCCAATCGCCAATACGCACCATATCGTTAATGCTGACCTGTATACTCGCAACCAGACCCAAGATAGAATCTTTGAATATGAGCAAGATAACGGCGGAGCCGGCACCCAGGGCGGTGAAAAACTTCCAGATCAAAACATCGGTAATGATGGCAAAAATGGTCAAGATGCCCACAAACCATGCAAAGATCATAAAGACCTGGATGTAACTATCCATAGGTTTATCGCGAAACCGTGGCTTGGTCTTTAGATAGTCGTTCGTACTCCTAAAGAGACTCTTGACTATAAAAAGGGTCAATATAACAAAGATTATCTGTAGAATTTTGAGTGCGACAATACCGCCGTACTCAAAATGAAAGAAGGCAAAGGGGAAGAATTTGAACAAGATGGTCAAAGGAATGATATGGGCCACATAACGGGGTACCTTGTTCATCACCAAGAAATTGTCGAAATTGGTCTTCGACTTACGGGCGAACCGTAAAGATAGATTACGCAAAACGCGCCAGATTATCAGATCTAGAAACCAGGCTAAAATCAATGAGCTTACTAATACGATCAACAAGTTCAGGTACGATGCGACGCCTTCGCTCAATCCCGTTTTTAACAAATAATCATATAGAATTGTATGCAAACCTTCTTCCATATATTTCTTTATAGAAATTCCGTTTGCAAAATTAAGCCATAGAAAGAACTAAGAAAGCGTATACGTGAAATAAATGACAGGTATTTGAAATACTTTAACGAATCGCTAAGGAAATGCTTGATGGTAGGGCGTATAAGTGAAGTTAAGGCCTTGGTTTTCTATTTGTCGTTTAGTGCCAGAACCGGGACATTTTCAAAATATACCAACTTGCCCAATGCGGGTTGGCCCAAGCCCATCTTTTGTAAAAAAGTGCGCTTCTTGTTGATGTAGCTCACCATGTGGCTACGCCTGATCTCTACAAAGCAGTTTATGGCAGTGGGCATTTCTACGTTGCGTACGGTATTGAATGTATGGTCGATATCTTCAAAATAGGCGCTCAACAGCTTTTTATTTGCCTTTTGCCTATCGTTTAACGAATCGGGATCTTCTAGGCTTAGTATTTGAATGGTAGATTTGCTGAGTTTTGCAATTTCGGCCAAGTGTCGTATTTCGTTAGGGTTAAAATCGGTTTTAAAATTGGTCGCCAATACGATTTCCTTGGGTTCGTTGAAAACGGCATTTTGGGGAACGATCAAAACAGGGCAGTTCCTGATTTGTTCTATGACCGAAAGTGCGGTCTTGCCATACTTGCCCATCCGTCTATTGGTCATGCCCTTGGCCCCTATGACCAGCATATCGATTTGCATTGATTTAACTACGTCTTTTACGGCATCTAAAAAGGGATAAGGGCGCGACATAACGTGGAACCGATGTTTCGGGTTGTCGTTTTCAAAGGTCAAATGGGTCAATATATCTCCAAGACCTTGTTTTGACCTAGTTTCCGATAGCTTATTGAAGGCCTCGTCGGGATCTAGGAGTGCAACACTATCTTGGCTATGGGCATCTTTGGCGTACGTATTGAGAATGTAAAAATCGCAGTCCTCATTTTTGTAGAGTTGAATGGCGTATTCCATAGCGTTCAACGAATTTTTTGAAAAATCGGTTGGCAATAGTAGCTTTTTTCCCATGATTGTTGTTTTTAATTGTTTTGTTTTTAAATGGACGTGCTCGGCGATCGGGCAGCTTTCGGGCCCCAATATGTCTTTGGGGCCTTTGATCCTCCCGATGTTTTATCGGGAGGGGCAATTTTATTTTTAAAATCTTTAATCATTTTTTACATCTAGGATTTTGCGTGTAAAAGAATTTGTGATAATACCTGTGTTTTAATGTTTCTGTATTTTTTGACATGTTCAAGGTATAATTTGCGACTCGCTTCGTGTTTATGCAGATAAAAGGCGTCGCACTCGGCCGTATCACATTCGATTATATTGCCGATGTTCATTTTGTATTTGTACAGTTTTCCGATGTGTGATCGGTTTTCTCTTTGCAATTCTTGCAGTTGTTGGTACAACTGTGAATTGTTGAGCATGCGGTCTTCAATGTCCATTAGGTAGTCTAACTCTTCATTTATGAACTCAAGGTGTTCCGTCCAACCGGAAATTTCTACCTTATCTTTTTCCATCATGATACGACTATCGGGTTCGTGCGCATAAAAAGGTTGTGATACATTCATAATTTTATATTTTTATTATTACTGTGGCGTTTCGGCCCTTTGTTTCAAAGTTCATTTGCAAGTCATTCAATGGGAATGCCATGAATGAGGATCTAGACGGTCGGTGGGGGGGAGAATCGATATTCTTTTTAGAGGTATGACCGTGAATTCCACCGTTTGAAATAGTAGCAAACTACGTATGGAATTGAATAACGACTTCAAGGGTCGCTTTACAATGGGGTATTGTTTGTTTTTCATTTCCATCTTCATCTTGGCATTCTGTCTGTCAAAGGTGTTTCCTAAAAAAAACTAGGAGCTAAGGGCGCTATTCCGCTTTCTTTACGGATGAATTAGTACTAACGTCAAAGAGTATGCCTATAAAAGAAATGCTTTTATAAATGAATGTAATTACCTAATTGTCAATGGTTAAGAAGGTGTGTTGAAAACAGGGGCTGTTTAAATGTGGGGCAAATTTCCCCAGGTGATGAATTTTGGGCCGATACCGCGTAAATTTTAGATAGGGAAAGTTAGGGGTGGGATTGTTAATGTATTGAAAATCAGAAAGAATGATTTATGGGTTTGTGATGGAGATTTGTTTAAAGTTTTTCAAGGACGAATATATAGGGTATAAAAAAATAGCCAAGGCATGCCTTGGCTATTTTTCCTTATACGGAAGTGTCGTATCGTTTTATTTCCCTTCAAAAATTTCTTCAATAGCTTGGTCGGAAGATGTGTCCGGCAAGGGTAAATCTAACAGAAAAGATAGGGTAGGGGTAATCTGGTCGATAGTGTGTTTGGCTACACTGCTTCCCTTTGGAACATGCCATCCGTACCACAACATGGGTACATGGGTATCATCATTGTATGCCGTACCGTGGGTGGTACCCTCGGTTCGGGTCGGCATGCGGCCCTGGTCTAAATGTAAAAGGAGGTCGCCAGAGTTCATTTTGTTCACACTTTTTCTGAAAAAGGCATCGATATCCAAATTTCTGGAACTGTGAAGTGATGGAGCGTATACTTCTTTTACACCGTCCAAAGATTTAAGAATGGAAGCGGCGGCTTTTAAGATTTCTTCCTTTGGTGTGTCTACATCGTTAAAATAGATGTGGGGGACACTAAAATGGGCGATATAATCGGCTGGCCCAAATAATTTGGCGAGCCCCATGTTTAAGCTATCCTTAATGCCTTTAGTATCAATGAACTTGCCCGTTAAACGCGATTTTTCCAAGAATACCGGGTTGTCGCTTCCCGCATGGTCGGCAGAAAGAAAGAGTAGGTAATTGCCCTTGCCAACGCTATCGTCTAAAAAGCTAAGCAGTTCCGATAGTTCCCCGTCCATACGTACATAGGTGTCTTCCAACTCCTTGGAGCGTATGCCGAAACCGTGTCCGACATAATCGGTGCTGGAATAACTGATGGTCAGAAAGTCGGTATCGTCGTGCGAGCCTAATTTTTCCCCTTCAATGGTGGCCTTGGCCATTTGGGTCAATAGGGTATTGCCAAAAGGAACTTGTGACATCAGTCCGAAATTGCCGTTCTTTTTCCTGATTTTTTTAAGATTGTACGGAAAGGTGGCATCTTTTCTTCCTTTGAACACTTTTTCCATAAGGGCCTTATCGGCGCCACTGTTCCTATAATCCTGTATTGGCCTTATGGTTTCCCAAGTGAGGTCTAGCAGCGAATCGGCCAATTGCCGTGCATTGAACTGTTCTAGCCAAGCGGGAAGCTTTTCCGTATAGTAGTTGCTTGTAATAAACTTACCTGTTTCCGAGTGGTACCAAAAAGCATAGTCGGCCATATGTCCTGCAGGAAGAATGGCACCTCTATCTTTTAACGATATTCCAACGACCTTCGATCGGCCACTGGTGGCTAGTTTCAATTCATCGGTAATGGTTTGCGATTTTAGGTTTCTCGGTGAACGGGAATAGCTGCTCACCTCCTTTTTTGAAACGCCGCTACCATCGGTTAAAAATACCGTTTCATCTTCGGCACAGTAAACCGTTCGTCCTTTTTTTCTACTGTACCAATCATTGGCAACGATACCGTGGTTGGCAGGGGTGGTACCGGTGTAGATCGATGCGTGCCCCGGTCCGGTATAGGTAGGCACATAATTGTAATGCATGTTCTTAACGTTAAACCCATCGTTCATCAAGCGTTTAAAACCGTTTTCGGAATAATTGTCCTGAAAGCGGTAAAGGTATTCGGCACGCATTTGGTCAAGAACAATACCCACTACCAGTTTGGGTTTGTCATTCGTCTGTGCGTGGGCCAATTGCGAAACAAGGGCAATAGCTACTAAAAAAATCCTGTAATTCATACTGTTTGTTTTTGTAATGGCCGAACTTTTGTCGGGTGGCCATTGGTGATATATCTAAAAATGAACTTTGTTGGTATGTTGGTTATGTCGTATTCAACTTTGATCGTACTACTGGCAAGAAGAACTGCAAGCATTGAAAGGGGGGCGCTTAGCTGCCAAGTGGCAAGGCATAGGGTGCAAGTTAGTGTACCAAGGACTTTTAAGAAAGCGCTTTTAGGGCAAAAAGAGTGAATTGTAATCATAAATAGGTCTCGTTCAGGTGCCGTGTTCGTAGGTTTCTTGTTCCCATGTTCGCAGTTGCGCTATTCTAGGCCTGGCCTGGTAAATACTAATTTTTTTATCGATGGAGCTTTTTACTACGCAGGTAATTTATCAGTAATTGTGGGCGATCGGTCTGTATGATGTCGATATGGTTATCTATATACCAATCGTAAATCGAGGGGTCTAAGACGGCTTTTTCATCATCGTGGCCCCCATTGTGTTGTGGCCATAATGAATTGACCCATACCGAAGCACCTTTTTTTCTGATTTCGTCAAAATCCTGTATGATGGAAATGGTATCTTGGGGGGCGGTAAATTCAAATGCAACGGGTATGTCTTGGGTGAGATAGCTATCTATGGTTTGCTTGGCATCCGGGTCGTCCAATCGCACTATGGGCATAAAGAATACCTTGTCTAGATATTCCCCGAATTCTTCCTTTACTTGGCTATAAGGAATATTTCCCTTGATCACTACCTGGTTCTGGGTACCTGTCTTCTTTACCATTTGATAGCATTTATCGAAGATGTCGTAACTCTTGTCCAGATTGACCAAAATTTTTCCTTTACAAAGTTGTAAGGCCTCTTCCAAGGTGGGGATTTTGTGCGGGGTGCTATGTCCGATCCCGTCTTTTAAATGGAGTGTTTGCAGGTATTCCCAGCTCAGGTCCGATACGTTTCCGCTCCCTGTAGTGGTGCGGTCAATGGATCCATCGTGCATTAATATCAGTTGGCCGTCCTTGGTTTCCCTGACATCTATTTCGACCATGTCTACGCCCATATCGATACAGTTTTGAATGGCCTGTAAGGAGTTTTCCGGGGCATTGCGCCAATCACCTCTATGCGCCACCACGATTACTTGGTCGTTGTGCGAATCGGTAAGGTTGGCAATAAGGTCTTCTACGCTAGGTTTCTTTGTTTGTTTTGCCTCCGTGCGGGGCGGGTCGATCGGGGTGTCGTCCTTAACCTGTTGGTTGCAGGCCGTTAGGCTAATTACCAGGGTCAACAACCCTATTACTTTTTTAGGCATCGTCAAAAGGGTTTTTTGTGTGAATTAAAGGGGGGCGGGACTATTTTTCCGCCCCCCTCTTGATGGTTTTAGTATCCCGGATTTTGAACAAGTGCGGGGTCTGCAGCTATCTGACTGGCAGGAAGCGGCAACAACAATTTGCTGTCATCGGTAATGCCTAGAACGCTTTTGGCCCTTCCTTGACGTAAGAGATCGAACCAACGATGGCCTTCCCATACCAATTCCAATCTTCTCTGAAGGTCGATTTCCCCAAAGACGGATTCTTTGTCGGTTGCCCCGGTATAGGCGCCCAAGTTTGCTCGGTTTCTGACTTCATCCAAGTAATCGATGGCTTCCGCTCCATTGCCCAGTTCGTTCTCGATTTCGGCCAACATTAAAAGAACATCGGCATAGCGAAGTACTACCCAGTCGCTACCTGAATCGGCTACCACGGTAGTAGGTACGGCAATTTTATTGTTAAATGCCAGTCCTGATTCCAAGGTCTTGACGTAGACATCTTTACGGGCATCGGCCTCGGTATACAGGGCGTAAAAGTCAGGTTTAAGAACACCGTGTCCTTTGGTGCCGGTCATGTTTTCCTCGACCCTTCCCGTAGGGTTGAACATTCGGTAGGCATCAGAGCCCTCGGTGTTTGAACTTAGGCCCGAAGCATATTGTACGACAAAAATGAGTTCGTCGTTCAATTCGTTTTCCAAAGAAAAGACTTGGTCGGCCGCTATGAGCTTATGCGTCTTTGATTCTACTACGGCATCTAAATATGACTTGGCCTTGGCGTAATCTTTCAAGGTCAGGTAAACTTTACCCAATAAGGTCTGTGCGGCCGTTTTTACAACTCGGCCTTTGTTATCGTCATTGCGTGCCGGTAATAGGCCTACCGCTTCGTCAAGGTCGCTTATAATCTGTGGGTATACCTCACTGACCGGAGTTCGGGTTTGACCGAAATAATCTTGTGGGTTGGCTACCTCGTCGATTACCAAGGGCACATCGCCGAAAGTACGCACCAAATTAAAATAGAGCATGGCCCTTATGAATAGCATTTCGCCTTTTCTTGCGTCTTTGGTGGCCTCTTCAGCGAATTCAATATCCTGAATTCTATTGATGACAATGTTGGCCCTTTGTATTCCTTGATAACTATCTTCCCAAACATCGGCAATGAGTTCACTCTGGGGGATGACGTTAAAATCGTCTAACATACCATAAACACCACCATCATTGGCCGGGGTCTCATCATAGGCATCTTCACCGGGCAACTCGCCTACGGCAGGCATGGCCGTATTGTAAATACCTGTTAATTGAAGTGTGGCAAAAACGGCGTTTACGGCTTCTTCCAATTCGGTCTCGTTCGTGTAAAAGTTATCGGCGACCTTTGATGTGTTCGGGTTTTGTATAAGTTCCTTTTCGCAACTTGTCACAACCAAGGCCATGACAAAGATCAGTATATATAGATACTTCTTCATTTTAATTTCTTTTTATATTTAGTATGATATTTTAAGACCTACCGTGTAAGTGCTGGAAATAGGGTAGTTTCCTCCGGTAGTATAGCCCGACTCTAAGATGTTGCTAGAAGTTCCATCTGGGTTCCAACCTCTCCATTTTGTTGAGGTAAAGAGGTTGTTGCCCGATACGTACACTTGAAGGGCCGATACCTTTAACTTGTCTAATAGATTTTGTTGAAAGTCGTATCCCAAACGAAGATCCCTAAACCTAAAGTAATCGCCATTACCTTCCTCTACGGTTACTGAGCTCCTTAAAATCTTCCTTGAGTTTGAGAAGTTACCGAAATTCGGTTGTCCTAAGAATCCATCAGGATTGTTTACCGGATGGTATCTGTTTTCAAAATAATAGGTAGTGGGTACTCCGAAACCTTCACCTGATTCGGTCAAGGAACTAAGGTCGTCATCGAGTAAGGTCCTTCCTTCCACGCCTGTGAAATTAAAACTTAGGTTGAATCCTTTATAGCTTACATTGGCTCCGAAGCCGTAAGTGAAGTCAGGGGCATAGGTCCCTTTTGATACCTTGTCGTTACTATCTATTACACCGTCGTTGTTTACATCAACCGCCCTAAGGTCACCGGTAATCGTACCATCTAAATGAGGGTAGTTGTCTATTTCATCTTGGGTTTTGAACACGCCATCAACTTTATACCCGTAAATTTCAGCGATCGGATGACCGATTTGGGTAACGAAGAGTTGGTCTCTTCCCGTGGCGATCCTATCTTGGCCTGGGCCTAAGGCCAGCACCTTGTTCTGGTAAGAGGTCAGGTTGGCATTGAATCCAATACCAAGGTTGCCGACCATAAAATTATTACCGGCAAGTTGAAATTCCCAGCCTTTGTTCTCCATTTCACCAATATTGGCCAGTACGTTATCGTAACCGGTTTGTTGGGGTACGGGTACATCAAGCAAAAGGTCTTTGGTATTGGTCTTGTAATAGGCCATGGTAAAATTCAATTTGTTGTTGAAAAGGCCCAAGTCTAGTCCGATGTTCATTGATGAGGCTATTTCCCATCCAAGATCGGGGTTGGGAGCGGAGGTGGTGATAAAACCAGGGGAAATCGCACCGTTAAAAACATAGTTAGAACCCGTAACCAAGGCTTTGGAGCCATAGGTGCCTATCTGGTTGTTCCCTGTTTGTCCCCAGCTAGCGGAGAATTTACCAAAGCTCACCAAGCCATCCGATGGAAAGAACTCTTCTCGGCTGAATACCCATCCGGCAGATACCGAAGGAAAGTTACCCCAACGATTGTTTACACCGAACCTTGAAGATCCGTCCCTTCTAATGGCGGCGGAAAGTAGGTATCTTGCACCAAAATCGTACTGTAAACGCGCGAGATACGATTCCAAGGTCCAGATTCCCATATCGGAGACTGCGGTAAACGTACTGGCACCTGCAATGTTTCTTATGTTGTCATCGGCAAACCCTGTACCTGTAACCTGGGTCAAATCGATTCTTTCCTTTTGAAAGGTATACCCGGCCAAAACGTTCAAATGATGGTCTCCATAGGTTTTGTCGTAGGTCAGTGTATTCTCGATCAAATAATTGATTTTGCTCTGTTTGTATTGATCCGCTTCGGCATCCGACCTTGGGGCTGGAGTTCTATAGGAACCGACACTTATCGGATAATAGTAATTTCTTATATAGGAGTCGTAATCGCCACCAAGTGACAATCGGTAGGTGAGGCCGTCGATAATTTCGGCATCTAAATAGGTGTTGCCAAAAACGCGAAAGCGTCGCTTATTGTCTCCCACTTCATTGGAAGTGGCCACAAGGTTTTCTACCGGTGTTCCGTTAATGCGAACACCTTCGATTTCATGTTGTTCGTTTATCAACTGTTCACTGATGTTCACACTTCCATCCGCGTTATATGCCCTGTAGAAAGGGGAGTTCAAAGGGATAAGTCCTAGGGCCCCATTACTTCGGCTACCTTGGTCCACTGAATTTTCAATGGAATAGGAAGGCTTTATGTTTACTCCGAATTTTATCTTTTCGGAAACCTTGCTTTCAAGGTTGATCGATGCCGAATAGCGTTTGTAATCGGTACCAATTACAACCCCTTCTTGATCGAAATACCCTAATGAGGTGTAGTATTGAGTTTTGTCGTTTCCTCCGGAAATCGAAAGGGCATAATTGGAAATCGGAGCCGTTCGGAACGCTTGGTCCATCCAATCGGTGTTTACAAGTCCTGATTGTCCATCGAGGTAGGGTTGAAGATCGGTCAAAAATAATTCGCGACCGTCTATTTGTTTTCCGTCGATCAATTTTGTGACCCTTACCGAGTTGGGATCACTTTCACTTCTATTGGTAGGATCTTTTGATACATAACCCCAGTTACGGGCCTCGGTAAGGAATTGGGCGAATTGATAGGCATCTACCAAATCCATTCCGGAGCTTTGTTGTTGTACCCCTCCGTACACATCTAAAGTTACCGTAGTCTTCTTGTTGAGGCCACCCGCTTTTGTGGTAATCAATATAACCCCATTGGCAGCACGTGAACCGTAGATGGCGGCTGAGGCGGCATCTTTTAAAATGTTGATGGTTTTTATGTCATTTGGGTTGATCGAACCTAATGAGCTTCCTTCCGATAGCGGAAAACCGTCTACCACGATCAAGGGGTTTGATCCAGCGGTAAGCGTTCCCGTGCCCCTGATCACTATTTGTGAATCTTGGCCGGGCTGTCCATTCGATTGGTTAATGACAACTCCGGAAAGTTTACCGGCAAGTTGTTGGTCTATGGTGGCTGCCGTAACGTTCTGTAGGTCTTCACTTTTTATTTCGGATACGGATCCGATGACCTTGCTACGGGATTGTTGGCCATATCCAATAAGTACGACTTCCTCAAGTGCCGCCGAGGCAGGCTCAAGTTGGGCAGAGATAGTGGTTTGGGTGCCTACGACAATTTCTTGTGATTTGTAGCCAATATAAGAGACTTCCAAAACGGCATCAGGACCTATTTCCAAAACGAAATTACCGTCAAAATCGGTAGCGGTTCCATTAGTCGTACCTTTTTCGACAACGCTCGCACCGGGCAAGGGGTCGCCATTTTCGTCGGTTATCATTCCCGATATGCTCTGCTGTACGATCAAGGGCGTTATGGGAATATTGACGGCTTTAGGCGTGTTCTTGGCCTGGGTCAGATAAATCTGGTTCTCCAAGATCGTGAACTCGGTCTTTCCAGCATTAAAAACCTGTCTCAAGATTTTTTCAATGAGTTCTTCATTGGCAGAAATGGAGATTTTTCTTTTTAAGTCAACGTCCTTTACTCTATAGACAAACCTGAAGTCCGTACTATTTTCAATCTCGTCGATAAAATGTGCGATCGTGGTGTTCTCAAGTTTCACTGAGATTTTGTTCTGTGAATACGTGCTGTTGGCACTCATGGAGAACATCGCGGTCAATACAAATAGCGTGGTCAATTTCATTTTCAGGTCAAAACGAATGGTTGAACGAATGCTTCTCGTTGATATAAGAAGTTTTTTCATACTTTTATAATGTTTTTTTTGGTTGAATTCTTTTCGATCAATTTTACAATCGGGAAGTGTTGCAGCACTTTCCGATTTTTGCCTTTAAGAGGCTGATGATGTAAGTTGTTAGGCTTGTTTATTTCATAGATGCAGGGTTTTGGTTAATTGTTATGTGAGTGTCGTTTATTGAATAATCTATGCCGTAGGTCACCCTTAAATCTTCGAGTACTTTTTGTATGGTGATGTTCGCGTAGCTTGCATTAAAGATTTCTTCCCCCAATCGGGTGTTGTTATTGGTTATGGATACGTTATAATGTCGCTCCATTTTCTTCAAGATGCTTTCAAAGGTCATATTGCGAAAGACCAGGTTTCCGTTCATCCAAGAAGTGTAGATATCGGTAGAGACCTCTTGGGTTTCTATCGTACCGTTTTCTTTTTCAAATGACCCCATAAAACCAGGCTCTAGAATGGTACTTGTTAGCTGGTCGAAAGATTGTGTTTGTTCATACATCCCCACGGAACCTTCTACGAGCACTACGTTGGTCTGGGTATCTTCGGGATAGGACGAAACATTAAAATGCGTACCGAGCACCCGTACGTCCAATTGGTCGGCTTTTACGATAAAGGGGCGCAAAGAATCTTGGGCCACGTCAAAGAAGGCTTCCCCTGATAAATACACTGTTCGGTCTTGGTCCTTTAAAAAATTGGTAGGATATCTAAGGGAAGTGCCTGCGTTGAGATTTATAACGGTGCCATCGGAGAGTTTTAGTTCAAACCTTTTGCCATAAGGCACCTTAAGGGTATTGAATATTGGTTTTTCTGAGGTACTGCTACCTTCGTAAACAATTTGGTTTCCTTTTTGTAGCCCTACTACATTTCCGTTTTTGCCAATAACTTGCTTTGTGCCATCTTCACTAAGTACCTGAATTTGGCCGTCTTCCATTTCCAAGGTAATGGCATTGGGCGGTATGATCATTGTGTTGTCTGCCTGGCTGTCTTTCCAAAAGAAATAACTCGTAGCGAGCACACCTATGAAAAGGGCGGCTATAGAGGCATATTTACGCCACAAGGTAGACGACTTTGTTTTTGACGGGATCGACTGTTCTTTTTCCTTGGCCGTCTTCAATATATCACCAAAGGAAAGGTCCGTGGAGGTAGCTTCGGTTTTTTGGTGCTCTTTCAATAATTGCAATACCTCTTCAACGGAAGGTATGTCGTTCGAATTTGTAGAACTTTGGAAATAGGAGATCACCCAGGAAGTCTCTTCCTCGTCACATTCATTGAGAATGTAGCGTTTTAAAAGTTCGGAAATAGGTTTGTGTTGATGCATTGATCAGTGTTTGTATATAGAATACTCCCGTAAAGGAAAAAAGTACTATTCCCTTCTGAAAAAAAATCAAAAAAAATTACAGGAAAAAGAAAGGTTTAAAGGTAAGTTGTTTGAAGTGAGTGTTTTATGGTTTTTAGGGAAGCTAAAAAAAGTACGGAATTTGCAGCAACATAAAGGTGATGCCTCCATACGATTCAAGAAAAGCCGAAATACTGCCCAAGGCTTGGCTCATTTGATTTTTGACCGTTTGGGTGGTAATACCTAGTTCCGAACTGATATCTTGATAACTCTTGCCTTCGTTTCTCGACATTTCGAAGATGAGCTTTCTTTTTGGGGGGAGGCTGTTGATGGCTTTTTCTTTGAGCAATTCATACTCGGTGTTGAGCATGTAATTTTCCACTGGGGAGTAGGAAACGGAAGTGTTGTTAAAGACGTGCTGTTTTAATTTTTGGTCTTTCGATGCCTTTACCAAAAAGTCGTAGGCCGTGTTTTTGGCAATTGTGAAGAGAAATGATTTGAAAGATAGTTCGGGTTTAAGCTTAGCTCTCTTTAACCAAACTTTTACGAAGACCTCTTGAACTACCTCTTCGGCATGTTCTTTGGATTTAATCAAACTATAGGCGTACCTATAAATATCTTTGTGGTATTTGTTGAAAAGTAATTCATAAGCATGTTCATCTCCTTTTTGGAGTTTTGAAACAAGTTTCTCATCAATATAGATTACTTTTTTGTCCAAGTGATATGTTTCAGTAGCACTACGTTTAAAAAACACAGCAAGTAAAAGTAATAAAAAATCAATAAAATTTTATCAAATTCATAATTTGGGAAGTATGAACTAAATATATGGCAATATATGTGTAGGATTATTCAACAGCCGCGAATATAATGGGGAATACGGGATGATGAAGTTGACGGCCGTTTAGCGCATATTTACCTGTTTTGTAGAACTTTCCGTAGGATACAGTGCTTTCTTACACAAATCATTCGTGGTAGATGATATGTACTTGGAACACCTAGCTGCCACCTAGGTGTTCTAAAGTAACATTCGACCCTTTTCTTCCTTAAAAAAATAATGTAAATACCCCCGTTTTTACATATCGGATAAGAGGCTATTCTCGATTAATGGGAAACGGAAGCATTCTGTTTCGGCATTTTGGTGTTCCCGTTGAAAGATATCTGCAGCTTTTTCCATGATTATCGGGTGTTGTTAAACTAAGCGCCTCTTCTACGGTAGGAGGTTTCACCATTTTTACTCCGTTTATAGTGGCCTTGATTATGGGTGTGGTCGGAACTTGACATAGCCCAAATTCTTGACGAGAATATATATGGTGTTTTACACAAGGGTATTCAATACGCCGAGTTCGGTGCCCACTTTGGTAAATGCGGCTATGGCCTTAGCGATCTGCTCTTGCGTGTGTGATGCCGAAAGTTGCACTCGTATACGGGCTTTTTCCTTGGGTACCACGGGATAAAAGAAGGCTATCACGTAAATTCCTTCCTCCAGAAGTTTTGAGGCAAACTGCTGCGCCAACTTCGCGTCGTAAAGCATTACGGGAACAATGGGGTGTGTACCCGGTATGATGTCAAAGCCGGCCTGGGTCATTCCGGCTCGGAATTGCTCTGTATTCTGTCGGAGTTTTTCGATAAGCTCATTGGAGTTTTCCAAATGTTCCAAAACTTTTAAAGAAGCCCCTGCGATGGCCGGGGCAAGGGTGTTGGAGAACAAGTAGGGCCTCGACTTTTGTCGCAATAGGGCTACGATTTCCTTTCTGGCGGCCGTAAAACCTCCTGAGGCCCCACCCAAGGCTTTACCATAGGTGCCGGTAATGATGTCTACCCGGCCCATTACACCTTTGTACTCATGGGTTCCTCTTCCGGTTTCCCCAATAAATCCAGTGGCATGGCATTCGTCTACCATTACCATGGCCCCGTATTTCTCGGCCAAGTCACAGATTTTATCTAGTTGGGCAATAGTTCCGTCCATAGAGAAGACCCCATCGGTGACGATAAGCTTTCGTCTTGCACCGGAGGCTTTTTTTAGTTCCTCCTCAAGGGCCTGCATGTCGTTGTGCTTGTAGCGGTGCCTTTGGGCCTTGCATAAGCGTATGCCGTCTATAATGCTGGCGTGGTTCAATTCGTCAGAGATGATGGCATCTTCTTTTGACAGTAGCGGTTCGAATACGCCTCCGTTGGCGTCGAATGCGGCAGCATAAAGGATGCAATCTTCCATACCTAAAAATTCCGCCGTCTTTTGTTCCAGTTCTTTATGTATGTTCTGGGTCCCGCAGATAAAACGTACCGATGAAAGTCCGAAACCATAGGTCATCATTGCATCTATACCGGCTTCAATGACATCTGGGTCGGCAGAAAGCCCTAAATAGTTGTTCGCACAAAAGTTGAGGGTGTTTGTGTGGTCCTTTGTGTCGATGCAGGCCCCTTGCGGAGTAGTGATGATACGTTCTTTTTTAAATAGTCCGGACGCGTCAAGGGAGTCCAGTTCTTCTTGAAACTGTTGTTTTATATTGTCGTACATGTCTTGTAACCTTGTTTAGTGTATTGTTTGCTTAATTCCGAAATCATTTCTTCCACAATATCCTTTAAATGGAATTGTGGGTGCCATTTCCAATCTTCGCGAGCTTTACTGTCGTCTAATGAATAAGGCCAACTAGCGGCGATGTCTTGTCGGAAATCGGGTTTATAGTCGATTTGAAAATCAGGATAGAACTTTCTGATGGCCTTTGCGACATCCTTGGGTCTAAAACTGGCAGCTTGTAAATTGTAGGAGGTTCGAATGCTGATACAGTTCTTGGGGGCTTCCATAAGTTCAATGGTGGCCCTAATGGCATCGTCCATATAGATCATGGGCAGTGTGGCATCTTCGTGCAGGTAACATTCGAATTTTTGGCCCTGAACGGCCTTGTGGAAAATATCGACGGCGTAGTCGGTGGTGCCACCGCCGGGTCGGGATTCATGCCCGATGATGCCGGGGTATCTTAAGGAACGCACGTCCAATCCGTATTTGGTAAAGTAGTAATTGGCCCAGTTTTCGCCCGCAGCCTTGCTTATTCCGTAAACGGTAGAAGGGTTTAAAGGGGCGTCTTGGGGCGTATCCCATTTTTTGATGTTACCACCGTAAACGGCAATTGAGCTAGGAAAAAATACCTTGTTCAATTTATGTTCGGCCGCAACACTTAGAACCGAAAGCAGACTTTTAAGGTTGATTTCCCAAGTGCGGATCGGATCTTCTTCACCCTTGGCCGACAGAACCGCCGCTAAATGATAGACTTCTGTAATGCCGTGCGTACTAATAATACGCTTAAGACCGGCAGTGTCGGTAGCATCTAAAATTTCATGAATATTTGGGGTGTTAGCTTTATCCCTAAGGTCTGAAGTGATGACCGAATCATTGCCATATCGTTCAATTAGGGCCTTGCTAAGCACGGTTCCTAACTGACCGTTAGCCCCGGTAACCAAAATTTTTTGCTTGCTCATATCTTTATATTAACAAGTATAAAGTTATGTAAACAAGTGTTTTTACCACAATAAAACCTTTGGATACTGAAAAAATAAGTAATTTTAGCTTTGTATATGTAGATGTGAAATATATTTTACTTTTTAGAAGTAGATGTGTTGCGCTCACCAGTAATTTTAACTGCTATGGAAATGATAGATGAAATAGATTTAAAGATTTTACGGATTTTGCAGGTCGATGCGAAACGGACGGCCAAGGAAATAGCCGAATCGCTCCATATGACGGCTTCTCCGGTCTATGAACGAATAAAGCGCTTGGAGAAAAGGGGCTTTATAAAAAAGTACGTCGCCCTGTTGAACAAAAAACAATTGGGGAAACACGTAAGTGCCATCTGTATGGTATCGTTGCGTTATCACAATGAGGGGTTTATCGATACGTTTGAAAAGCAGATAAAGGAATTAAAGGAGGTTCAGGAGTGTTACCATATGGCCGGCAAGGTAGATTTCTTCCTAAAAATTCATTTGAAAAGCCTTGAGGGGTATCATGAGTTTGTCAGGACCAAACTGTCTAAGATCGACAATATAGGCGTGTTGGAGAGTTATTTTGTGCTGAAGGAGATATCCCATGGAACCGAGTTCGATATCTAAGGTAGGCTCCATAGCATAAATAGTGTTGAGGGCGGCTAGTGATGGGCGATCGGTTTTATTCCACCACAATTTTATAAATTCCGAAATTAAGATTCAGGATTTAGGTAAAAACCAAGTCAAAAAAAAACCTCGAAAATCATGTGATTTACGAGGTTTTGCTCACGGAGGATATCCGGTGTGGTGACCTGGCTGGGGCTCGAACCCAGGACCCTCTCCTTAAAAGGGAGATGCTCTACCAACTGAGCTACCAGGTCAAAAAAAGTAAAGAACGAAAGCGTATTCTGTTAAAAAAATAAGCTCAGGTGTTTAAATAAAAAAGCCTCTTTATTTTGAAGAGGCTACTATTTATTTGGTGACCTGGCTGGGGCTCGAACCCAGGACCCTCTCCTTAAAAGGGAGATGCTCTACCAACTGAGCTACCAGGTCAAACATATACAGGATTGATTCCCTTAATGCGGGTGCAAATATAAGTCGATTACTTTATTTTCCAAGCCCTTTTTTATATAAATTTAATTTTTTTTGAAATCCCCTGAAAATAAGCCACTTTTACGCCAAAATAAAATTGTGAAAATAGTATTGTTAGGATATATGGGGAGTGGTAAGAGTACCATTGGTAAAATATTGGCCCATAAAAGAAACTTGGAATTCATAGATCTTGACCATTACATTGAACAGGCCGAAAATATGTCGGTTTCAGATATCTTTAAAATAAGGGGGGAGCTCTATTTCAGAAAAAAGGAACATCAATACCTGAACGAGGTACTTGATCAAAAAGATGATTTTGTACTGTCGCTCGGCGGTGGGACCCCTTGTTATGGCGACAATATGAAATCGATTGCTGAAAAAACGGAGAATACCTTCTACTTAAAAGTTTCGATTTCCGAATTGACCAAACGCCTCTTAAAAGAGAAAGATGAACGCCCATTGGTCAAGAACATAGCCGAAGACGAGCTTCCCGAGTTTATCGGCAAGCACCTGTTCGAACGAAACCAATTTTATAGCCTGGCCCGCAAGGTCATTACCTGCGATACCAAAGACGTAAAAGATATTGTGGAAGAAATAAATGCTGCCCTAGTCTAGGTAGACCATATCGTTTTTGGACTGAAATTTCACGTGTACATGTTCTTGTAGGGAGGTCGATAGGGAAATGCCCTTGTAATCGGCTTTCACGGGATATTTTTTATGGTTTCTGTTGACTAGCACCGCCGTCTTAAGTTGTTTGACAGGGGTTTTTAGAAAATGGTGAACGCCGTAAATGAGCGTGGTGCCCGAGTTTAGGACATCGTCGACCAGAACAATGGATTTGTCTTGGTATTCCGATTCCGGGATCGAGGTTTTTACGCCACTTCGCAACGGGTCCTTTTTGTCCATTATTACCTTGCAGAGCGTGATTTCGGCATCGGTGACTTTCTCAAGTACCTTTTGTAATTTTTTTGCAAAATTGAGGCCCCCGCCATCAATGCCGGCTATAATAATTTCCTTTTCTTCAACATTGGCCTCGTAAATCTGGTAGGCAATGCGTTCTATTTTATATTGGATCTGCTGGTGCGTAAGTATTTTGTTTTCCATAAACGGGTATTTTCATTTCAAATATAGCCAACCAAGGGCAAACCTGCCTGTTTTTATTCTTTTTGGACAAAATCGTCGGGAGCGGCTTCGGGGTCGTCTAGGTACTCTTCAATATCGCGACGGTCTTTTTTGGTAGGCCTTCCCGTTCCTTTCTTTCGGTAGTGTTCCTTGGCCTGTTTTAAAAGTTCGTTATGTTCAAAAGCTTCTTTTGGGGTGGTGTCCTTTCTGTAAATATCCACCAATTTGGCACCGACCCGGCTTTTCGGGGTGTCCAAAACCGTAAGTTGAAGGTTGATCTGGTCTTTACGTACTATTATTTTATCCATAGGGTAGACCTCACGGGAAGGTTTGACCACTTGGTCGTTAACTCTTACCTGACCTTTTTTACAGGCCGTAGAAGCCATGTTCCGGGTCTTAAAATAACGGGTGCTCCACAAGTACTTGTCAATTCGCATAACTATTAAAAATCTTTGTTAAGGCTCTCTACAAAAATAAGGGAAAATTGTATCTTGCCGGCTGTAAAAATGAATTGATGATAATGAATCGAATAGTTGCCTTGTCGGCGTTGGTAGTTGTACTATGGTCTTGTAATAACGATGATGGAGGTGTCACGATAGAACCGCCAAGACCTCTGACCGAGGTTTTGAGTGAAGATGAAGTTAAGATTCAGGAATATCTTAAAACGCATTATTACAATTATGCCGAATTCGAAAACCCCACCGAAGATTTTGATTATAAGATCAAAGTGATGGAAATAGGGGAGGGCGATACCGATGTGATTCCCTTGATCGATCAAGTGAAATCAAAATCGGTAACGGTTACGGCCACTACAGAGGAAGGGGAAGAAGAGTTGGCCCATACCTACTATTATTTGGTGGCAAAGGAAGGCGTTGGGGAATCTCCTACGGTAGCGGATTCTACTTTTGTGAAATACGAGGGAACCTTGTTGGACGGAACACGCTTTGATGGAGCGGATAGTTATTCGTGGCAATATCTACCCCGTTTTTTAAGGGGGTATGCCGAAGGTGTTTCACATTTGAAGTCGGGGGGAGCGGTTGTAGAGAACGAAGACGGTACGTATACGATAAGCGATGCAGGTGTAGGGATGGTAATCATGCCCTCAGGCCTAGCTTATTATAATAGTACCCCTAGTGTTTTGATCCCTACCTATTCGCCTTTGGTCTTTACTTTGGAGTTGGGTGTTTTTGTAAAGGATACCGATTATGATGGAGATGGCGTGCCGTCTATCATGGAGGACCTGAACAATGATGGGAACCTGAACAACGATGATACCGATGGTGATGGATTACCGGATCACCAAGACAGTGATGACGATAATGACGGGGTGTTGACAAGCGATGAAATTGAAGTGGACGGAGAGGGTAATGTTACTTTTCCTGACGCCGATGGCGATAACATACCGGATTATCTAGATTCCGATACAAAATAGAAAGGCGATACTATTGCCAATAAAAAAGAAAGCCCGAAACACATGTTTCGGGCTTTCTTTTTATGGAATCTGTTCCTTTCCTTATAAAGTCAAAGACAAACTAACGATCAACTGGTCAGGTCTCGCATCTACGCGACTTGGACCTAGTTCGGTGATGTTGGTGTTGATAAAGGTAGCTTCGTTGCTGTTAAAGCCTCTTTCGTACCGAATATCGATACCCAACTTGCCTAGGTCTACACCGGCTCCGATATTGGCACCTACACTAAAGTCGTTTTCAATATCGTCTATACTGATACCGTCAAATTCGGTATCTAGGATATACTGGAACGACGGTCCGGCAAATACGTGTAAGGGACCTACGACCTTGATGCCTACCAACAAAGGCATGTCTAACTTACTGATGTCGAACTTGTCTCCGTTGTAATCGGACTTTGTTTTGGTGTACATCAATTCGGGTCTGAAGTAAATACGGCTTATGCCGATTTTTCCAAATAATCCCAAATGGTATCCCATGTTTCGGTCAGGGTCTCTGGCCGCATCCCCAATGGATTCAAAATAGTCTCCATTGGCACTGTAGTTCAGGCCGGCTTTTACACCGATTTCTACCAAATCTTTTTGCGAAAATGCAGCGATGCTTACCAAGGCAAAAACCGCTGTAAGGAGTGTTCTTCTCATATGTTCTCGTTTTTAATACCACAACAGTATCAAAAACGATACCATTGTTATTTCCTTTTCAATACCCTTAAAACGGCCTTCTCAATAGCTTTATTGTTTAGTCCGTACTTCTCCATAAGTTGTTCTGGGGTACCACTTTCGCCAAAAGTATCTTGCGTTGCAACGAACTCTTGAGGTGTAGGATGCTGAACTGTAAGGGTTCTGGCCACTGTTTCCCCGAGTCCGCCCAAGTAATTGTGTTCTTCGGCAGTTACGATGCAACCGGTTTTTTTAACTGATTTTAACACCGCTTCCTCATCAAAGGGTTTGATGGTGTGGATATTGATGACCTCTGCTGAAATTCCTTGTTCTTCCAGTTTTTCCGCAGCGATCAAAGCTTCCCATACCAAGTGACCTGTGGCAACTATGGTTACATCGGTACCTTCGCTTAACATTACGGCCTTACCGATTTCGAATTTTTGGTCGACCGGGGTAAAGTTGGCTACTTTTGGTCGGCCAAAGCGCAAGTATACAGGTCCGTCATATTCGGCGATCGCCAAAGTAGCGGCTTTCGTTTGGTTGTAGTCACATGGGTTGATGACCGTCATGCCCGGAAGCATTTTCATCATACCGATATCCTCTAAAATCTGGTGGGTGGCGCCATCTTCACCAAGGGTTACACCAGCGTGAGAAGCACATATTTTTACGTTCTTTCCGGAGTAGGCGATAGACTGACGGATCTGGTCGTAAACCCTACCTGTGGCAAAGTTGGCGAATGTACTGGCAAAAGGAATCTTTCCACCAATGGTAAGTCCGGCTGCGATACCCATCATGTTGGCTTCGGCTATACCTATTTGAAAGAATCTCTCGGGATTCTCGTCAATAAAAGGTTGTATTTTTAAAGAACCTACTAAATCGGCACAAAGGGCTACTACATTAGGGTTGGTTCTTCCCAACTCGGTCATGGCGTCTCCATAGCCACTTCTAGTATCGTTTTTTCCTTGATCTATATATTTTGTCATTTTATTCAGTTTTTGTCGTTTCCGAGGCGGAAAGCTAAAATTTTAAGATAGTTTCGGAATTTTAATAATCACCTAAGGTTTCAGGGTTCTGGCTTAAAGCGTTCGCTAATTGCTCATCGCTAGGTGCTTTACCGTGCCATGCGTGGGTGTGCATCATAAAATCTACACCGTTGCCCATCATGGTATCTAGAATGATACATACGGGTTTTCCTTTTCCTGTTCTGCTCTTGGCCTCGTTCAATCCGTTGATTATGGCTTCAAGGTTGTTGCCTTCGGCTACTTCAAGAACATCCCATCCGAAAACTTCGAACTTCTCTTTTAGGTTTCCTAAAGGAAGTACTTCTTCGGTAGGGCCGTCGATCTGTTGTCCGTTCCTATCTATGGTAGAGATCAAGTTGTCTACTTTATTTCCTGCAGCGTACATAATGGCTTCCCAGTTTTGGCCTTCCTGTAATTCCCCATCACCGTGAAGACTATAGACCAAATGGTCGTCTCCGTTCAATTTCTTGGCCAATGCCGCACCGATCGCTACAGACATTCCTTGACCTAAAGATCCCGATGCTACACGGACCCCTGGTAGGCCTTCGTGGGTAGTCGGGTGTCCTTGAAGACGGGAGTTCAATAAACGGAAGGTGTTCAATTCTTCCACGGGAAAGTACCCCTTTCTTGCCAAAACACTGTAAAATACAGGTGATATGTGACCGTTTGAAAGAAAGAAAAGGTCTTCGTCCTTACCGTCCATATCAAAACCTTCTTTAAGGTCCATTACTTCATTGTAAAGCGCGACCAAAAATTCGGTACAGCCCAAAGACCCCCCTGGGTGACCTGAATTTACCTTGTGTACCATGCGTAGAATATCCCTTCGGGTCTGTACTACGATATCTTGTAGTTCGTCTAATTTTGCCATTTGTAAATGTTCGTTTTTAGTAGTTTTCAAATGTAATCGCAATCTTTTGGGAATACAAATCGCACCTTGTTTATTTTTGCCCTCAAATCAAAAAAAGAGTGATAAAAGCAACAGTTGGCAAGGTTTTATGCCAGAGCCGTTTATTTGGATGGAATTTGTTGAAAGAGAGAGGTAAGGGAAGTGAAAAAGCTAGATTCGGTAGTTGGAAACCCGGGTATAGGACAAACTTTATTTTTTCCTTAGGGCTTTTATGCTAGGCAGTTGTTTATCTTTGCGCCCATAAATACTATTTTGAAGTTTACCTTACATCATACAGACCCTAAGAGTAAAGCCCGTGCCGGAACCATGGTTACCGATCACGGCGTAATAGAAACACCCATATTCATGCCGGTAGGTACCGTTGCTTCGGTGAAAAGTGTGCACCAGCGTGAATTGAAGGAAGATATCAATCCCGATATTATTTTGGGAAATACCTATCACCTTTTCCTTCGGCCCAAGACGGAAATTCTAAAGAAGGCCGGGGGACTCCATAAGTTTATGGGGTGGGATAGGAACATCCTTACCGACAGTGGGGGGTATCAAGTGTATTCCCTTTCGGGCAATCGTAAGATAAAGGAAGAAGGGGTAAAGTTTAAGTCGCATATTGACGGTACGACCCATCTTTTTACACCGGAAAACGTAATGGAAATACAGCGTGTCATTGGGGCCGATATCATTATGGCCTTTGACGAATGTACGCCTTATCCATGCGATTATCGCTATGCCGAACGGTCTATGCATATGACCCACAGGTGGCTGGAGCGGTGTATAACGCACTTAAAAAAGACCCCTTTTGAATATGATTATTCACAGGCGTTTTTCCCGATAGTACAGGGTTCTACCTATACCGATCTAAGAAAACGCTCGGCCGAGTATATCGCCGGGGTAGGGGCCGAAGGCAATGCCATCGGTGGCCTGTCCGTTGGTGAGCCTGCCGAGGAAATGTACGCTATGACCGAGGTGGTCTGCGAAATATTGCCCGAAGACAAGCCGAGATACCTGATGGGGGTAGGTACGCCTATCAATATTTTGGAGAACATTGCCTTGGGAATCGATATGTTTGATTGTGTAATGCCTACGAGAAATGCGCGAAACGGAATGTTGTTTACGGCCCATGGAACGATTAATATAAAGAACAAGAAGTGGGAAGATGATTTTTCTCCCGTCGATGAAATGGGGATTACCTTTGTAGACCTAGAGTATTCAAAGGCCTATTTGCGCCATTTGTTCGTAGCTAAGGAGTATTTGGGCAAGCAAATAGCCACTATTCACAACCTGGGATTCTATCTTTGGTTGGTTCGTGAAGCTCGAAAGCATATTTTAGCAGGAGATTTTACCGAATGGAAAGACCGTATGGTGAAACAAATGGATAAACGATTGTAGTGCTTACCATATTAGATAAATATATACTTAAGCGATATTTGGTCACTTTCTCGGTGATGATCTTGCTATTCATCCCTATCGGTATCATGGCCCATTTGGCCGAGCAGATAGGAAAGATGCAGGCCAACGAAGCTCCGTTGGATGAAATACTCGTCTATTTTGGAAACTTTACCATCTACATAGGAAGTCTTCTATTTCCTATTTTCCTCTTTCTGTCTATAATTTTCTTTACCTCTAAATTGGCGGGAAATACAGAAATTGTGGCCATTCTTAGTTCAGGTGTGTCGTACTCTAGATTCTTGCGCCCCTATATTATTGGTGCCTCTATTATTGCGGTAATTATGTTTGTCATGGGTATGTTTATAGTACCTAATGCTAGCAAGGGTTTTAACGAGTTTAAATACAAGTATCTTAAGAAAGGAAAACAAGACCGGGTGACCAATAATATTTTTACGCAATTGAATGCAAATGACTTCATTTACGTAAGTAGCTTTGACCCCGCGCGCCAAATCGGCTATAACTTTACCTTTGAGCGTTTTGATAAAGAGAACCAATTGAAGTTCAAGATATCGGCGGCCAATATCAGATGGGTGGAAAAAGACAGTGTCTATCGCCTCACCACGTATAAAAAGCGAAAAATCTATAACGATACGGCCCTAGTGGAAACCAAGCGCCGTTTAGACACCCTTTTTGCCTTTAATATAAGCGACCTTACGCCCGTGTCCTATGCCGCGGAAACCAAGAATATTTTTGAGCTCAATCGCTTTATCAAAGATCAGAAGCTCAAAGGGGCTTCCAATATCAATGCCTACGTTCTGGTGAAATATAAACGATGGGCCTTGCCGATAACGGCCTTTATCCTGACCATTATAGCGGTGGCCGTTTCCTCGGTAAAACGAAGGGGAGGTATGGGGATCAATCTGGCCTTTGGTATTATCGTGGCCTTTGTGTTCGTTTTCTTTGACAAGGTTTTTGGTACATTGGCCGAGCAATCGGGTTTTTCTCCCCTGTTGGCGGTATTGATCCCGAACATGCTTTTCGGTATTCTCGCGGTAGTGTTGCTGCAGAGGGCCAAACGATAATACGATAGCTATAAAAAGGCATGGGGGCACAGCTCAAAAATTACCTGCATTTACATTTTATTGTCTTTATCTGGGGATTTACCGCGGTTTTGGGCAAGCTTATTACCCTTGATGCCATGCCTTTGGTGTGGTACCGTATGCTTATGGCGGCGGTGCTGATATTCTTCTACCTATTCGCTAAGCGGTATTCCTTAAAGGTAAGCCCTAAAATGCTTCTGGCCTTAATAGGTGCGGGAATTGTAATCGCCCTGCATTGGGTCACCTTCTTTATGGCCATAAAGGTGTCGAATGTTTCCATAGCATTGGCCACGATGTCTACGGGGGCATTTTTTACGGCCTTGATCGAGCCGTTTTGGTATAAGCGAAAAATGATATGGTACGAGGTCGTATTCGGTATCGTGGTAATGTTGGGCCTGTACATGATCTTTAAGGTCGATACCCAATACCTCTATGGTATTCTGATCGCGCTGGTGTCATCGTTTCTTTCGGCCCTTTTTTCAATGATCAACGGCA
Source organism: Zobellia uliginosa (assembly GCF_900156625.1). Taxonomy (GTDB): domain Bacteria; phylum Bacteroidota; class Bacteroidia; order Flavobacteriales; family Flavobacteriaceae; genus Zobellia; species Zobellia uliginosa. Next base: position 887,195 of record NZ_FTOB01000004.1, read on the forward strand.
AGTTGATCCAAAAAGAGAAACCCTCGGTCATTTCTTTTTACGAGCTATTGAGCGGGGTGGGCCTGCTCAGTATATTTTTGGCCTTTCAAGGAAGTTTTAATGCCCGATTTTTTCAATTGTCGTCCGATGATCTGCTCTATCTGTTCATTTTGGCCTCGGTCTGTACGGCTTATGCATTTATTGCCTCTGTGAAGATCTTAAAGTTTATAAGCCCTTATACCGTAATGCTTACCATTAATCTAGAGCCGGTCTACGGTATCGTTTTGGCCTTTTTGATTTTAGGGGATTCGGAAAAAATGAACCCCCTGTTCTATTTGGGCGGAGGCATTATTCTGTTGACGGTTCTGGCCAATGGAATATTGAAAAATCGGAGAAGGTTTAAAAAACCCTTCAAGGGATAAGCTTAAAGTTCTATATTTGCCTATCAAACTAAACCTATTACACTACTAATGGAATATCTCGATTTTGAACTCCCGATAAAAGAGCTTGAAGAGCAGTTGGATAAATGCATGATTATCGGACAAGAAAGCGATGTTGATGTATCGGAAACCTGCAAGCAGATTGAAAAGAAATTGGCCGATACCCGAAAGGAAATCTACAAGAACCTTACCGCTTGGCAAAGGGTTCAGTTGTCAAGACATCCCAATAGACCTTATACCCTAGATTATATCAACGCCATTTGTGGCGATACGTTTTTAGAGCTTCATGGCGATAGAAATGTAAAGGACGATAAGGCCATGATAGGGGGCTTGGGTAAAATCGGTGATCAGAGTTTTATGTTCATCGGTCAACAAAAAGGATACAATACCAAGACCAGACAATACCGGAATTTCGGTATGGCAAACCCTGAGGGGTATCGAAAAGCCTTGCGCTTAATGAAATCTGCCGAAAAATTCAATATACCTGTCGTATGCTTTATCGATACACCTGGTGGTGCTGCCGGTATTGAGGCGGAAGAGCGTGGTCAAGGCGAGGCGATAGCCCGTAATATACTTGAGATGACACGTTTAAAGGTGCCCATTATAGTGGTCATTATTGGTGAAGGAGCCTCTGGTGGTGCCTTGGGCATAGGAGTAGGCGATAGGGTCCTTATGCTGGAAAACACTTGGTACTCCGTAATTTCACCTGAATCGTGTTCTTCCATTCTTTGGAGAAGTTGGGAGTATAAGGAAGTAGCTGCCGAAGCATTGAAACTTACCGCTACCGATATGAAAAAATTGAAATTGATCGACGAGATTGTCCGTGAGCCCGCAGGTGGAGCCCACGCCAATCGTGAAAAGACTTTTGAAGTCGTCAAGAATAAAATTGTGGCCCAATTTGAGGTATTGGAAAAGTTATCCCCAAAAGAATTGGTCAGTGCCCGAATGGATAAGTACGCTCAAATGGGTGTTTTTAACGGTTAACGGGCGCATTTCACAAGCCGGTCAAAATCTGAAGGAAACTTTCTTCAGATTTTTTTTGTTATCAACATAAAATCGTAACTTATTAACAGGGGAATGTTGATTACCTGTGAATTATACTTCATTTTTTTAGTCACTTAATTGCATATTTTCGTACAATGGAAAAAATTAATCCGGTCATAGGTCGCAAAATTGATAAATCTACCTTGATCAACTTGGAGCGAGGTAAGATACCGCCGCAATCTGTTGATTTAGAAGAGGTTGTGCTCGGTGCTATGATGATTGATAAAAAGGGCGTAGATGAAGTTATTGATATTCTACATCCTGATGTTTTCTACAAAGATGCCCATAGGTACATCTATGAGGCCATCTTTAAGTTGTTTGAAAGTTCAGAACCGGTCGATTTATTAACCGTTTCGTCACAATTGAAGAAAGATGGTCGTTTAGAGGCCGTAGGTGGTGATTTCTACCTTATAAAACTGACGCAAAAAGTAGCTTCTTCGGCGCATATCGAGTTTCATGCGCGGATTATCCTTCAGAAGTTTATACAGCGTAGCCTTATTAAAATCTCCAATGAAATCATCGAAGAGGCCTATGATGAGTCTACCGATGTTTTCGATTTATTGGACAGTGCGGAATCTAAGCTTTACGACGTTACCCAAGGTAACCTGAAGCGTTCTGCCGAAACTGCCATGGATTTGGTAATTCAGGCAAAGAAAAAAATTGAGGAGATTTCCAACAAAGAAGGTATGAGCGGTATCGCTACCGGATTTGATAAACTCGATAAACTGACCTCGGGTTGGCAGCCCAGTGACTTGATCATTGTAGCGGCACGTCCCGGTATGGGTAAAACGGCCCTTACCTTGTCTATGGCAAGGAATATTGCGGTAGACGGTGGTCAAGCCGTTGCGTTTTTCTCCTGTGAGATGTCTTCCGTACAGTTGATTACCCGTCTTATTTCTTCGGAAACAGGACTCTCATCGGAAAAATTGAGGACGGGAAAGCTGGAGAAGCATGAGTGGGAACAGTTGAACGTAAAAGTAAAGGCGCTTGAAAAGGCCCCCTTGTTCATCGATGATACCCCGTCTTTATCCATTTTCGATTTACGGGCCAAGGCGAGACGTTTGGCTTCGCAGCATGATATCAAGATCATTATAATTGACTACTTACAGCTAATGACGGCCGGTGGTACTGGAAAGGGAGGTAACCGTGAACAGGAAATCTCGACCATTTCACGTAACCTCAAGGCCTTGGCAAAAGAATTGAACATACCGGTTATTGCACTGTCACAGCTATCCCGTGCGGTTGAAACCCGTGGGGGTAGTAAAAGACCCTTGCTTTCCGATTTACGTGAATCGGGTGCGATCGAGCAGGATGCGGATATTGTATCCTTTATTTTCCGTCCCGAATACTACAAAATCGATGAATGGGATGATGAGGAACGAAGCCCGACACAAGGACAGGCGGAATTTATCGTGGCCAAACACCGTAACGGTGGACTTGAGAACATTCGTCTGAAGTTTATCGGAAATCTCGGTAAGTTCGATAACCTTGATGACTTTGATTCTCCCTTTGAGTTTCAGTCTAAAATGAACGAGAACGAAGACAATCCGTTCATTACAAAGAACCTGCCCGATGCCAACCAGGCTTTCGGTAGTTCTATGAACGACTTGAACGCGGATGACGACAACGATGTTCCGTTTTAAGGCCTGAATTGAAGATCCTACAACAAGTTTTTTAATAGCTTTAACTTAGGCGGTCATAATAAACGCGCTTTTTCAAGTATCTTTAGAAAAAATCAAAGTGCTAGAAATATGGTAAAATCGCTTTTGTCTACTCTTTTTATCTTGGTAGGTGTTTTGCAGGTTTCCGCTTCTGCCATTCTGATCCCTATGGATGCCGAAGGGCAGAAAGACCATCTCAAGGCATATGGTATCACCTATTGGGTGCTTTCCAAGCAGCAAAAGGTACAATGGCTCCTAAATTATAGGGGAGGTTCTTTTTTGTTGCCCGATGGTGAAGTCATAAGAAAGGAATGTCAGATACGTGGGGTTTCCTTTGAAATTTTGTCCGATAGTCAAACCGAAGGAATACTGAACGAAATAAGTAGCCCTTCCAAAAATCAAGATGCGGTCATTTTGGAGAAAGCTCCTAAGATTGCGGTGTATAGCCCCAAGGGAAACCAACCTTGGGACGACGCGGTGACCATGGTCTTGACCTATGCCGAAATTCCCTATGTAACGGTCTATGACGAAGAAGTGTTGGGTGATAAACTGGCGTTGTACGATTGGCTGCATTTGCACCACGAAGATTTTACCGGCCAATACGGCAAGTTTTACGGAGCTTATCGGGCGGCACCTTGGTACATAGAACAAAAGAAGGAGGCCGAAGCACTGGCCGAACGAATGGGGTTTTCTAAAGTTTCCGAAGTGAAAAGTGCCGTAGCCGAAAAGATTAGGGAGTACGTTATCGGGGGAGGCTTTATGTTCGCCATGTGTTCTGCTACCGATAGTTTTGATATAGCCCTTTCCGCCAAGGGAGTCGATATTTGTGAACCTATGTTCGACAACGACCCGAGCGATGCAAACTATCAAGGCAAGTTGAATTTTGATAGAACCTTTGCTTTTACCGATTTTACACTGGAGCGAAATCCCTTGAAATACGAGTTTTCGTCCATAGACATGACAAGCAAGAGGGGCAATATATCTAAGGAATACGATTATTTTTCCTTAATGGACTTCTCCGCAAAATGGGATGCAGTACCCACCATGCTCTGTCAAAACCACACGGCCTTGGTCAAAGGTTTTATGGGGCAGACCACCTCGTTTATGAGGGAAGCGGTCAAATCGACCGTTTTGGTGCTCGGAGAAAACAAACAAAATGGCGAGGCCCGTTACATTCATGGGGTAAAAGGAAAAGGTTTTTTTACCTTCTATGGCGGGCATGACCCGGAAGACTACCAACATAGGGTAGGTGACCCGAAAACGGAATTGGAGCTACATCCCAATTCTCCCGGGTATCGTTTGATATTGAATAATGTATTGTTTCCGGCAGCTAGAAAAAAGAAGCAAAAGACCTAAACTGAGTAGATTCCCTTGTGTTCGTGGATTCAACTTCCGCCAATCAATAACAATCCATTTTGATCTGTTTGCGGTTTTGGTAATGACTGAGGTCTTTGCCCAAGTATTCATTGCTTAACAGTTGCAGTTCTTCGAGCACTTCTTTTTGCATGGCTATGGATCCACAGATCATAATGCATCCTTTGTTTTTTAAGACATCTAAAAACAAGTCCTTATCTCGTTGGATTAAGTTCTGAACGTACATTTTTTCAGCTTGTTGACGCGAATAGGCCGTTTTAAAATCGGTTAATTTACCTTCTCGAATGGCCTTGTCGATATAATCTTTATACAGGTCGAACGAATCCTTAGTTCTCGCTCCCCAATACAAATGGATTTCCCTTCTTTTGACATTCTCCTGTATCATTCCCAAAAAAGGACCAATGCCGGTACCTGTGGCGATAAACACGATTTTTTTGGCGTGCTTTGGAAAATGGAAATTCCTATTGTTTACCACGGTAGCGGTGAGTTTTTCGCCTTGCCTCAGTTGGTGTAGATAGTTGGAACATAAGCCTTTGTCGTGTCTTCGGATGCTGATTACCAGCGTGTCCGTATTTACCTTGCCAATGGAATATAAGCGCTCGCGAGCCCCTTCGGTGGGTACTACCGATAACAGATCACCTGAAACAGGTTTTGACCCATTCAGGTTTTTAAGGCTTAAAAGGAAGGTATCCTCTTCGGGGAGTTCCGCTTTATGAATGACCTTAAAGGTAGATGCCGGTTTTGAACTGCCGAGCAATTTTGGTTTTTCCAAATGAATGGATAGGTCCATTTTCTTTGACCAGGCCATAAACCAATTATTGAAAGATTCAAAAGATTGGTCGTTGACCGTAAATACCTCGTGTAGGGCGATACCTTTATCGGAGGCTTCTAAGGCGGTATGGGTTTCGTAGGCAAATTGACAGAAATTGGGGTAGGCCGTCGAACCAAAGCCTACAACGCTAAAATCAAAAGCTTGTTTCTGCCGATGTTTTTTGACCAGTTGTATAAACTTCTCTCCCGAAGCGGGGGCTTCCCCTTGTCCGTACGTAGCCGTAATAACGACCAAATGCTCCATTTTTTTGAAAAGGGAGTACTGGTTCATCAGGGCCAGATGGCTTTTCTTTCCTGCGGATAATAGTTGTTTGTGAAATTCTTGGGCAAATTGAAGGGTACTGCCTGCTTCCGTTCCTACCAAGACTATATATTCACTTTCATGTTTTGCATATGCATTTTTGATTTTGGTTTTAGGCCTTCTGAAGTATACGATAAAGCCCGTTACCGTTAAAAAAGGGATGGCCAAGCTTCCGAAACCGAGTACTATAGACCAAATAATGCTTCCTTCCCCGGTATGCAAAACCCTTGCCCATGACGACATGACCTGAAGGCCAGGGTATTTTTCTTCGGCAAGAACCTCTCCGGTAACTTGGTTGAGATATACTTCCCTGTCCTTTAACCGAATGATATAATAGTCTTCTACAAATTCCGAAAAGGGATATTCCAATTCACGAAGCTCGGATAGGGGCGTGTTTCTGAACAGGTCAAATTGCGTGTATTCTCTTATAGGTTCCTCTTGAATAGAATCAAAATCGACTTGCAATGAAACTTTGGGATCGGGTATAACATCAAAGCGAAGCAAGGAAAGGTATACTCCCGTTAGGGCTAATACCAAAAGCGGAATTAGGGTCCATCTTGCATATACAACGTGGTGGTATTGAGAAAAGTTCTCGCGAACAACAGGCGCAAAAAATTGCTTGTAGCCCCCTTGTCTCTTTGCAATGAGCACTATGCCCGAAATACTGATGAGAATTAAAAGAAAAGAGGCGAAGCCAATGAGAAAACGTCCAGTGGATTTCAAAAAAAGAGAGCGGTGGAGGTTGGTGGCAAATTGAAAGAAGGGCTTTTTTTGAATAAGGCTCCCCAATTTTTCACCAGTAAATGGATCGATGTAAAACTCATCGTTCTTTCCATCTACGATGGCCGTGGCACTAACAAAACCGTTTCGGTCGCGCTTAACGGCCAAGACTTCTTCATATTTCGTATGGATATGCCCAAGGGTTTCGGCCAATGAAAGTTCATCGGCCCCGGAAACACTGTAGGGTTCAATTTTGTTCAAAATTGGCTCTACGGCAAGAATAACACCGGTAACCGATGCTATCAATAGAAAAATAGACGAGGCAATGGCAAATACCAAATGGCTATACCTCCATACCGATACCATCATAAAAACTATCTATTAGGTACCATTCTAATGTAACGGATGTAACCCTTTCCGTTTACCTTATCCTTTATGGTAGCCGAGTTCAATTCAATTTCCGCATCTACGGCGTAATATTCTTGGTTTTCTACGGCGGACTCAAAACGAACTTTATAACCAGCGTCTATGTGCGAAGCGTTAAAGCCTAAAGAAATTACGTTTCGCTCACCGTTTCCAATTGTAGCGCCCGAAAGGGCATCTACGTTTTCACCGATGCCATCGGTGAAGTTCCACCAGTTTTTTAAATCGGGAAACCACTCTTTGTCATCTCCTTGAATGTATAAGGTTTTTTCGTATTTTCCTTCAGGATTGATCAACGAAACCACAACATAGGCCTTTTCGCCCGTGTAGTTGGTCATTTGAATCATACATTTGTAACTTACTTCCGCTTCCTTAATAAAAGAAGATAATAGAAAGATTGCAGATGCCAAACCTAAGGCCCCAACGGTCTTTATTACGATATTTTTCATGGAATTTTAGTTTAAAAATTGAAGGTTTACCTTGTTTTTGGCCAATAGCTCGTTCTCACTGGCCAAGTCGTGTGCAGTTTCACCAAATTCGGTAGTGGACTTAAGGTCTGCCCCGTTCTTTATCAAATACTTTAGTATTTCTGCATTTTCAGTCTTCATGGCCGCATAATGCAAGGGGGTATTTCCATCTTTGTCCTTGCCATTGATGTCCGCGCCAAATGCACTTACTTTTTGCAGTAGGTCCAAGTTGTTTTTCGAAACGGCCAAATGCCATACCGAGCTATTATCGGCTTGTAATTGTTTAAAGTCAAAACCTTTGGCTTTTAATGCGGCCACCTTGGCATCGAAATCACGTGGCTTGCCCCGGCTACCGAAAAGATAGGCGGCAAGATTGTTTCCTTTATTGTCCTTGACCTGAACATCGGCGCCTTTAGAGATCAAGTAAGACACAACATCGGTACTGTTGTTTTGAAGGGCTAGGGCCAAGGCCGTTTGTCCTTTGCTATCGGAATGATCGATTTTCTTTGTTTTTTCGGCCAGGTATTTTACAATGCTAAGCTCGTTTCTTGCTGCAGCTTTTAAAAGGGGGGTATTCCCTTCTTCATCTACGGCATTGGGGTCAACACCTTTTTCTTCGAAATACTTAAAAACCTTGATGTCTTTCGATGAACTGGCTAAATTATGCAGTGGGTTTTCTCCCTTTTTTGTGCTTATATTGGCATTGAGGCCCAATCCCTCTAAATACTTAAAAAGTTCCACGGAAGCACCCCTTCCTTTACTGGCAAAGAAAATGGCATTTTCACCGGTCGATTCATTTTTTGCCGTAGACACCCCTCGTTTAACTAATTCCTTAAGAATATCGATATTTCCACCTTGGGCGGCATAATGGAATGCGCCATTTCCGTGGTCGTCCACACTGTTTAGGTTTAGGCCTTTTCCAATAAAATAATCTACAACATCTAGGTTTTTGGCCCTTCCAACAGCAGTTAGCAGGGCGTTTTTCCCATGATGGTCTTTCTCCTTTTTCAAATCGACACCCCCTTCGATGAATGCGTCATAGATGGCGGTGTTCTCTTGTCCTGTTGCCGCGGTGAACGAAATAGGGCCATATCCGTGGGAATCCACAAGGTCTAGCTTGGCGCCTTTATCTATTAAATATTTTACGAGCTCAAGATTACCACTTGAAGCCGCCCAAAATACATAGGTTCGGGAATCGTGGGTGCGCTTGTTGATGTCGTTGCCTTGGTCCATCAAAAACTGAACGGTGCTAATCGGGTTTTTACTGAAAATGGCGAAGGTCGTGGCGTCAAAGCCACCACGGTTAGCTTCGGTAACCGAATGGCCTTCTTTTATGGTGGCCTGAATGGTACCGATACTAGGTTGTTTTTCCCAGTAGTCTTTATTTAAAAACGGATTAGGGTCGCGCGGCGCATTGCGTTGGGCCATGGCACTTACTGAAACAAGGGCGAAACCGAGTACTAAGGTCAGGGTTCTAAGTAAATTTATTTTCATGTTCATCGTAATAGGGTTTTAAATTGCTAAAACCATTACCGGGCCGTAGACCCGATAATGGCATATTGAAGCTGATAATTTTTAGGTTTACCAAGCGCCGATAAAGTGGCTTCCTTCGGCATTGACTAACTCGGCACCTTTCGTTACTGTACCGGTTTCGGTATCTATAACATAAATGTTTCCATTTTTTCCAACAGGAGCTTGTGTAAGATAGATTTCGTTTCCATCTACTGCATACCCTTGGTATTGGAATAATTCAAAATCTACCTCATAAGGAATATCGTTTATTGTGGTCGCTGTTTTTGCATTTAAGTCAACTAAGGCAAAAAAGCTTTCTCCTCTCCCCGAAATACCTTCTGCAGAACCATCATGACGGTAAGCCAGAACTGCCTTTCCGTTTGCTGCTGGTCTCCAGGCCAATACATATGCGCCTTCTACACCTAGGGCGTCATCTAAATTGAAGTCGTAAGAATCGTCATATTGGTTATTCGATCCAATTTTTAAGATATGTGAGCCTTCAGGGTCGCTCTGGTTGGCTTGGTAGACGCTTCCGTCATATAGAAAAGCGTTGATACTGCGGTATCCATTGGTGTTTCCACGGCCTATGCTTGAAGAGATGATAGTAGGGTTTAGCAAAGAAGGATAGTCTAGGACTATGGTTTTAGCGCCTAAAACCTCATAATCTGTATCGCTTTCAACAGTGGCAGGGTCGACCTTGCTCACACGCGCCCCAATATACAGTTTATCTCCGGCGGCATTAAGAACGGGCATATCGATTCTAGAGATATAATATCCTGCTGCAGATTCCTCCTCACTAAGGGTAATAACATGCTCTTGAAAGTTGTTGATTTGAGAATCTACCAAGTCTAAGGTAACTACGCCAATGGTCGAATTTGTATATAGGTAATTGTCATCGGTTACATCCTTAGGGGTATCGTTATCATCCACTTGATGTTCCGTTGACACATAAACGGCAGCACCGGTTTTGTCCCCATCGAATAATTTGATCCATCGCGGTGCAGTACCTACATAAGGGGCTATACTTATTTCCGATCCGGTAGGGGTAAACTTTCCTTCGCCCTCTACGATATATTTGGTGTAATTACCACCGGTATCCCCGGCATAGCTGATGTTGAAAATAGTATTGCCATCTTCCGAAGCTTGCAGTCTGGCCGTTCGGTTAGACGGGGCCACAAAGCCGTTGTTAAACGGGTCTATTTGTACTGTTGGGTCTTTGGCGTCTTCGCTGCTTACGGAATAAATTAAGGTTCCGCCATTTCCATCACCTGGGTTTTCGCCCATTTTGGCTCCGGCAACGGTAATCCATCTAGATGCTTCCTCCTCTTGCTCCTCTTCCTGTTCTTCTTGATCGGGAGTTACGGTGTTATCATCGCTGCTACAGGCGGTCATTAAACCTATGGCAAATAACGCAGTGGCGTACGATTTTAAGTTTAATAAGGGTCGTTTCATAATAGAATCTATTTAGATAATTAGAGATTATTGATAGTATAATTCAGTTTTAGGTAAAAAGCCCTTCCCGGTTTTTGTACGGATAGGTTGTCGTATATGGCTTGGTCGAATATATTCTTGACATCAAAGCTCAATACAAAATCCTCTTTTGGAAAGGTATAGCTCAGCCCAAAGTCATGCGATAGCTGTTCTGGAACTAGAAACTCTTCTTCCCCTGTCGTATTTTTTCCTTGGGCGAATTTGTAGCTAAACTCATCGGTATAGTAGGTATTGTAGAATAAGTTTAGGCGTGATTTTTCTTGAATAAAATTTTTGAAGGTATACCGTAAACCAGCATTCATGGTAAATAGGGGTACGTTGGGAACGTTGGTCTCAACACCCGAATTTACCGTGGTCAAACTCATCCGTGTGATATTGAAATTAAAACCTAGATTGTTGTTGTAGGTATAATGGAACTCTCCTTCAATTCCTTTAGATTCCGCAGTGTTTTCCAAGTTGGTATATTGTACGAACTCATCACTTTCCCTAAGTCCATCTGCATTTGTAGGTAATCCAATACGGTTTTCAATATTTCTGGCAAAGAAGTTGGAGGTTAAGGTGAATCCGTGTTTATTAAGGTTGAATTTTCCCAGTCGTATACCGAGGTTTACATTGTTGCTTGTTTCGGGTTGAATAGTCAGGTTGGGAAGCAAATTATCCCCGGCATCCCCAAACACTTCTTTTTCACTGGGCAAACGAATGGCCTTTTCTGCAGATGTCAAGAAAGTAATGGAGGGAAGAATCGCATAAGAAGCCGCAAAACCGTATCCTGTATAATCTTTATCGCTTTGGTAAACTTCATCTATGACTTGGGTATTGTCATCGTTAAATACGGGTTGTGTATTTAGTACTTTTTGAATGTAATGTTTTCCAAAGGCATTTAGCTTAAACTTACTTTCAAAGGCTTGTAGTTCGTAGCTTAGGGAAATAATATTCTTATAAAGGTCGCTAGTTTGATGGAAAGTGTTTTCGAGTAGCGATATCATTTCGTCACTATCTTCTCGGTCTACACCACTATATACATGGTTCAATAAGATTTTATGGTTGTCGTTTATGGTATAGGACAGGCCTGAACGTATAGAGGATACATTGCGGGTAATTTTCGCCAGTGTAGGACCGTTTTCATTTTGTGAATCCCAGATGTAATCGAGATATTCCCCGTCGAACCTGATTCTTCTTTTCCCGGTCCAACTATAAGCTTGGGCCACTGTATCGTTTATAATGCGATTGCGTTTGCCGTATACCCCGTTGATATTTAGGTCGAGTCCTTTTATGAATAGATTTTTCTTTTTAAACGTTAGGTTTCCTAGAATGGCGTCCGATTCCAAAAATCGGCCTTTGTAGGGTAGTTTGGTTACAAAAGTGCCATGTTGTACTTGTTTGTACTCATCGGAAGCGGTAACACCGACTAAAAATTGATCGGTCCATTCCACATTTGTAAAACCGACCTGTGCCATACCTCCGGTAGATCTATAGGCATCATAAAACCTTCTAGCGACAATAGGTGTTTCTATCCCATTGGGGGCAATATCGACAATGGTTCTGCCTGAAATTTTATAATCGTTGTCAGAGTAATTATGAAAGGCCGATGCCTTTATGGTAAAACCTGATTTATCGAATCGATACGCCCCGTTCAAACTTGTCTGTATGGTATTAAACGACCCGTATGAAACCGAAGCGTTCAGGTTATTTTTGGCTCCTTCGTGAAGTACAATGTTAATGGCGCCACCAACGGCGTCACTAGATAAGTGCCCTGGTACTACCCCTTTGTAAACTTCAATGTTTTTGATCATTGAAGGAGGAATGCTGTTCAGGCTAAAGGATGAACCATATATGGAAATGGGAATTCCATCGATAAAAATGCTGACAGATCTACCGGATAGGCCGTTTAAGCTGTATTTGACATTAGAACCTAAACCACCGTTCTGTCGTATTTTTACACCGACCGTAGTATTCAATAACTCATTGGTTTGAATGCTTCTGAGTCCTGCTTCCTTGGTTTCGACCGAGTTTACGGCAAACCCCTTTGTTTCGAGGGAGGTTTTCTTCGTCTTTCCGTTAACGGTTACCTCGTCTAGATTCTCGACACTTTCCTTTAAGGCGAAATCTATTTTAAGATTGGTGTTTTTTTCGTTGACCTCAATAAGCTTTGAGTTTGTACCGTAACCGATATACGAAACCTTCAATTTATGGTTTCCCTTAGGTACCTGATGAATGGAGTATGCCCCGTTATCATCTGTAAGAACACCCAATTTTAGGTTTTCAAGTATAATACTGGCGAATGACAAGGGCCTTCCATAGGCGTCGGTCACAATACCGGATATGGTTGATGAGGCTTCTTGACATTGGGCAGAGAAGACAACTAGTAAAAAGAAAGCCGCAAATATGTTCTTCATATTATTTTGAAAAATAATCTATTATTCTTATTAAGATTTAATCTAAATAAATAGCTTTGCAAAACTAATCTAGGTTTTTGGGTAGCACTAACGCAAAAGGAAGTTTTAGTTACGAATTAAGAATAAATGAGAATAGGTCTTTTTCCATCGGGGCAGTATAAGGCAGACCAGGGGGGTGACCTAGTGCCATCTATTCATGAAAATGTAACCAAAGCGCTTGATTTTCAACATGAAAAAGGGCTAAAGGGAAGTTGTCAAGAGCTCCGATTGGAAGGGGCTAGGATCTTATTGAGAAAATTCAGCTTAGAAAATCCTTCTACCGTCCCATATGAAAACCTTCATTCGTGTTTGGGGCTTCATTTCTTGTTGCAAGGCACTTACAAGTTTACCGGAATTGAAAACAGGGCTAGAGTCGGTATTAAGTCAGGCTACTACAATCTCGTCCAATGGCCGAGTATTTTGGGCACTCAGAAGTTTAAAGGTCTAGATTATACTTCCGTGGAAATATTCTTTACAAGGAAGTTTCTTGAGGATTTGTTGGGAAAAGGGGGCGATTCCGTGCTTGGACATTTTATGGCCGAGGACAAGGAAGCCAAACTTCTTTGGAGTAAAGGACGGGTAATACCCGGAAAGTTGCGTGTACCGCTTCTTGAAATGTTGAACTGCCCATTTACCGGAAGCGCCAGAACGAATTATATAGCGTCTCAAATACGTTGTTTGCTCATAGAGGTGTTTTTGGGAAGAGGACATAGTATTGGTGGGCATGGCGAAGTTGAGTTGCCTATTTTGGATAATGAAGCCATTGAAAGGGTAGTGGGGTACATAAAGCAGAACCTCAAGAAAAAGTTGACCATAAAAGAACTGTCGGAAATAGCAGGGTTTAATACCACCAAACTCAAAACTTGCTTTAAGAAAGTCCATCAAACTACCATTTTTAAATATATCACACGTCTTCGGATGGAAAGGGCCAAAACTTTGATAGTCGACGAAAACTGTTCTATCGCTCAGGCTTCTTACGAAGTGGGCTATTCCAATCCCCAGCATTTTACCGTAGCCTTCAAGAAGACTATGGGGTATTTGCCAAGTACTTTGTTGTCAGTAATTTAATAAGGTGGTGTAATACAGGTGGTCATTCTTGATCGGGCAAAAATGGTTTTGCCAAGGTGTGGACGGAACCTTGATGTCCCAATATTTTTATTCCTTTTTCGTTTGATTACAAACAGAATTATTTTGAACAAAAATTGTACTCTTTACCTACTACTTCTATTAGGGATTTTTAGTGCTGTGGCGCAAAATCCGAAACAAAGATCCATTGATTATTACGCATGGAATTACCCTATAATACAGGCTACATCGAATAAAATAGCCTTTTCCATCGATGAAAAGCCCCTGACGATATCTGCGGCCTTGATCCATGGGAATGGGGATAAGTTGGTCTTTTTGAAATCTACGGAGGGTAAAATAACCCTTTCTTCGAATTTGGTGACCTTTCTCGATCTATGGTCGTATCAAACCACGCGAATCGATGAGGCGGATATAAAGGTTATTCTTACTCCCGAACCTAGCGTTTTTGAGATTTCGGCCGATAAGGAAAAGAAGGGGGGAAAAGAAGAAGAGCGCTATAAGGGCCAGTTAAAACTTCATAGCGGTATAAAAATCGAAATCACCGATGCCCAAGGTCGACTTCTGCACGAGAAAAAACTTGAGGATTACAACACCTTGCACTCGATAAATGTTTTCGAAAATAGCGCCATTACCAGTGAAAAAAAGGCATTGGAATTGACGAAGGCCCATTTTATGGAAAATGCGGAAAAGTATATGGCGGGTGCGAACGGGAGCGTATCAGGACCCTTGCATTATAAGCTAGTGGAGTACTTGCAAGACCTTATTGATCTGCGTCGTAAAAAGAAGTCGCTGTACGTCTATACGTTTAAGAAGAAAAAGGGCTTTGATTTAAGTGGCATACAAGCTTCGATAGAAGCTTTAAAGAGCTTATCGGATGTAGCGCCAGGAAGGAATTATCAGAAGGAGATAGAGGCCCTATTGCTTCCAAAAATTGATTTTTGGCGGGAGGAGATATCGAAATACGATAGTCAAGACAAAAAACAGGTGAAAGTGGTTTGGGGCCTATTGGCGAATATTTCCGGGGCCTACCATGCACTTGGCGAGGATGAAAAAGCCCTTGAGGTGTATCAGGAAATTGAAAAGTTGGATTACAGGGGCAGTTATAAATACCTGGAGCAACTTCCCGAAGAACAAATGGTAAAGCGAAAGGCCTTCTTCGGAACCGATACGCCCAAGTCTCTCGACGAAGTCGGCTTTCAGGGTACGCATAACCCAAGTTATGTACATTATAAAAACTTTCAAGTAGGACTTCTTGGCGCCAATAGGATGGAAGTCGCACAGTCTACTCTCGAGACGAGAAAGAAGCGTGCCTATCTCTTAGGTAAAATTTTAGGGCATTATCAATACCTTGAAGAGCTGAAGCGCTTGGGCCGAAAGTTCAGCGAAAGGGGGAATGCCGACGTAGGTTTCGAAGAGACCGATGCCTATTATGTAGAGGTATTTAATCGTGCGGCAAAGGAGTCGGAGGAAATAGAGTTTCTCGATTTAAGTGTACTCGACGAAGATGAAAAGATTATAGCCTCGAAAATATCGCAAGACCTAATCGATTTCTACAATATTTACGACAAGGAAATATCATTGAACAAGGAGTCTCAAGACGACTGGGAAGAAATGCAGAAGATTTTAGACAAGCTTTTGGTGGTTTTACACCAATGGCAGGGTGGTGAGAAGGATGACAAAAGAGCGCTTTACAAAAACATCGATTTGCTTGCCGACAAGATGTTGCTGATCAACAATGAAACGATTAGGAGCCTTCCTTTATTGGAAACCTTACTCGAGGAGCTTTCTTCTGAGGATAAGGTGTCTTATGGGGCCAACCCCAAATTGTTCAAGCAACTGTTCAAGAAATATCAAAAAACCTACGTGTCCCTCTTTGTGGCCGATACTTCAATAGGTCAGTATTTGCATCATAGCGCCCATCAATTTTTAAAAAAGGAGCTGAAGGTTTATTATGAACTGTACAGGGCCGATGAAGATGAGATAGGGGCAAAGCACAAGAATTTGCACGATGACCAGAGAGTGGCCAATATATTATCGATATTCGTGAAATGAAAAGGATTCTACTGATAGGAAGCATTGTTTTAGAGCTGGCACTGAATAGTTGTGGCTCCTTGGCCTATCAAGGCTACGAGATGTCTTCTTCCCATCATGAAACGGCGCCGAAGGAGTTTGAGTTAGAGGTGAAAGTTGTATATGTTCAAGAGCTGCGTAAGGAGACGAATTCCATTAAAGTGGATTACGAGGTAATGAACCGGTCCGAAGATATTTTTCTATCGCCCCAAAGGAAATACAATGTATTCTTTAAGGTGAAGACCAAGGAAGGTCGTGAAATAGGCCATTACAAACGTATCTACAGGAAAATAGCCCCTAACTCTAGCATCGTATTATCGGAGACGATAAATCTGTCCGTCTATGAGTACGAATCGGTCGAGGCTAAAATTTTTGTAGAATAACTTGTATTTTGTTTCTTATCGGGCGTTCACCAATTTTTCGAGAATGCGTTCCACACCAAAATCATCATTATTGGCGGTAAGGTAGTTGGCCGCTTTCTTTACGTTGGGGTGTGCATTTTCCATCGCAAAACTGAAGTCCGCTAAGGCCAACATTTCAAGGTCATTGTTATAATCGCCAAAAACCATGGTTTCTGCCGGGCTAACGTTAAAGCGTTCTTGAACTTTCTGAAGGGCGTATCCTTTATGGGCGTCAGGACTCGAAATGTCTACCCAGTTTTCACCGGAGACCTTTACTTTTAATGAGCCTTCTAAATGCGCCACCGAGGGGTAAATGTATTTTTCTGAACTCTCAAAGTGGTAGATGGCAATCTTTAGGATCTCGCCGTCAAACTCCTTGAGGTCGTCTACCATTTTAAAGTCGGTATAATACTCCCGTAGTTTGGCTTCAAATTCCCTTGAATTGTTTTTGATATAGGCATTGTGCTTCCCGCAAAGAACAGGGTGGATGTTCTCAACGGAATCCAATACCTTAAGAACCGAATTCTTGGCCGCATAGGGTAGGGGGGTGGCTAAGAGCTCAATATCCCTTTGCATGGCAAAGCCGCCGTTTTCGGCAATTACGACAATATCGTTTTTAATGGGGTGCAACTTGTCTACAATACTATGGTACTGTCTTCCACTGGCGGCAACGAAAATAATCCCCCTTTGCTTCATGATTTCAAAGAGTTCAAAAAAGCGATCGCTTACTTGGTGGTTGGAGTTCAACAAGGTGCCATCCATATCGGTGACGACCATTTTTACTTTCGATAGGTCCATATGCATTTTTTAGAAGATGCAAAGGTATCTGTTCAAAATTTAATTAGGCTTCGTATTTAGAAAGTTTTACATTTATTTCATATAAAATCACACATGAAATTTTTCCAGAAAGAGATAAGGTTAAAGGCATACAAACGGGGTTTTCACTTAGTGACCGAAGAGATTTTGTACGCCTTTCCCGAGCTTAAGAAGATCAGGGTAGGTATGTGCCAGATTTTTATAAAGCACACCTCGGCCAGCTTAACGGTCAACGAAAATGCCGACCCGACCGTACGAACCGATTTTGAAAGCCATATGAACGTGATGGTACCAGAGAACGCACCGTATTATATTCATACATACGAAGGTCCGGACGATATGCCGGCACATATAAAGGCGTCCCTAATGGGCGCATCGGTACAAATACCAATAAGCAATGGAAGATTGAACCTAGGGATTTGGCAAGGGGTTTACCTATGTGAGCACAGGGACCATGCATCGGGAAGAAACCTGGTGCTTACCGCTTTTGGGGAATAAAAAAATCCGGTACAAACGTACCGGATTCTTTCTAAGTGAGATATATTCTTAATTTATTTAACCTTGTCTACGATGGCTTTAAAAGCTTCCGGATGGTTCATGGCCAAATCGGCAAGAACCTTTCTGTTCAACTCAATGTCGTTCGCTTTTAATTTCCCCATAAACTGGGAGTAAGACAATCCGTGTAAACGGGCACCTGCATTAATACGGGTAATCCATAGGGCACGGAAAGTTCTCTTTTTGTTTCTTCTGTCGCGGTAAGCATATAACATTGCTTTTTCTACCGCATTTTTGGCTACTGTCCAAACGTTTTTACGTCTTCCAAAGTAACCTTTGGCCTGCTTCATCACCTTTTTTCTTCTGGCTCTAGAAGCAACTGCATTTACTGATCTTGGCATAATTTTTAATTTTTGTAGTAGGCGGTGCAATTTGCTGCACACTTTTAGAGCCTAACTCCATGGTTAATACTTTGTTACCGAAAGAATGTTACTTTAAACGCAACTGTTCTTTAATACTGTTAACGTCTGACTGATGAACTAAGCCATCATGGGTTAACTTAAGCTTACGCTTTTTAGACTTTTTAGTCAAGATGTGACTCTTAAAAGCGTGCTTTCTTTTGATTTTACCGGTACCGGTAAGCTTAAAACGCTTCTTGGCACTCGATTTTGTTTTCTGTTTAGGCATTTTTCCTATTTATATGAATCTCACTTATTTATGCTGAAACTGTCCGCCATAAGACGGACAGCGCTCAGTATCTTTTGGGTAATACGGTTTGAACCGTAGTACTTCTATTTTTTTGTTTTAGGGGCAATGAACATGGTCATTCGTTTACCCTCTAGTCTAGGTAGTTGTTCTACTTTACCCCACTCTTCCAAATCTTGGGCAAGCTTTAAAAGTAGAATTTCACCTTTGTCCTTATATACTATAGAACGTCCCTTAAAGAAAACGTAGGCCTTTAATTTGGCTCCGTCTTTCAAAAACTTTTCGGCGTGCTTCTTTTTAAAGTCGTAATCATGGTCATCGGTATTGGGTCCGAAACGGATTTCCTTAACGATAACCTTGGTGGCCTTCGCCTTCATGATTTTTTCACGCTTCTTTTGTTCGTAAAGAAACTTCTTGTAATCTATAATCTTACAAACCGGTGGTTCTGCCTTTGGTGATATCTCGACCAAGTCAAGACCCATTTCTTCCGATTTGTTCAGTGCTTCGCGTATCGGGTATACCCCGACCTCTACATTGTCACCTACCAACCTTACCTTAGGTGCTAATATTTTTTCATTGATTTTATGAGGGTTTTTATTTTCCCTCCTAGGTTGGGGCCTAAATCTTTTACGTATTGCTATGACTAATTCTTTTTAGTTAAACTTAATTTTTTTTAAAACGACTTTAAAGTACTATTTATTTCTTTAGTTACCAAGTCTGAAAATTGTTCTAGGGAAATAGAACCTAAATCTTCCCCGCCATGTCTGCGAACGGAAATGGTGTTCGACGCTTCTTCATTTTCCCCGACGATTAGCATAAAAGGAATTTTGTTCATTTCGGCTTCACGTATTTTCTTGCCTACAGTTTCATTCCTATCATCAATGAGGGCGCGAATTTCGTCATTTTCTAAGGATTTTAAAACTTTTTCCGCATATTTTTCATGTTTCTCGCTCACTGGCAATACAATAGCTTGTTCCGGAATCAGCCAAAGCGGGAAATTTCCTCCCGTATGTTCAAGTAGCAGGGCGATGAAGCGTTCCATGCTACCGAAGGGGGCACGGTGAATCATTACCGGCCTATGTAGTTCGTTATCACTTCCTTTATAGGTAAGGTCAAAGCGTTCCGGAAGATTGTAGTCTACTTGTATGGTACCCAACTGCCATTGTCGGCCTAGGGCATCCTTCACCATAAAATCTAGTTTAGGGCCATAAAAAGCAGCTTCACCTTTCTCTATTATGAAATCCAATCCTTTTTCCTTGGCCGCGTTGATAATAGCATTTTCTGCTTTTCCCCAGTTTTCTACGCTACCTATATATTTGTCGGGCGTATCAAGATCCCTTACGGATACTTGGGCTGTGAAGTTATCGAACCCTAGTGAGCCCAGTACATATAAGGATAGATCTATAACGTTTTTGAATTCTTCATCAAGCTGTTCGGGCGTACAGAAAATGTGTGCGTCATCTTGGGTAAAGCCCCTTACCCGGGTCAAGCCGTGAAGTTCGCCACTTTGTTCGTATCTATATACGGTACCAAATTCTGCGAAACGTTTTGGTAAATCTTTGTAAGAATGAGGTTTGAAATTAAAAATTTCACAGTGATGCGGACAGTTCATTGGCTTTAATAAAAACTCTTCGTCCATCTTAGGAGTCTTTATAGGCTGAAAACTATCCTCTCCATATTTAGCATAATGACCCGAAGTTACATAAAGCTCCTTCTGTCCAATGTGTGGGGTAACTACCATTTCGTAGCCCGCTTTCTTTTGGGCCTTTTTCAAGAAATTCTCTAAGCGTTCCCTTAGGGCCGCACCTTTTGGGAGCCATAAGGGTAAACCTTGGCCTACTTTCTGAGAAAAGGTAAAAAGCTCAAGCTCTTTGCCCAGTTTTCTGTGGTCGCGTTTTTTAGCCTCTTCTATAAGGGCTAGGTATTCGGTAAGTTCTTTCTGTTTAGGAAAAGAAATACCATAGACCCTTGTGAGTTGCGGTTTGTTCTCGTCACCTCGCCAGTAGGCTCCGGCAACGTTCAATATTTTAATGGCCTTTACGATGCCGGTGTTCGGGATGTGGCCGCCTCGGCATAAATCGGTAAAAGTGTCGTGGTCACAAAAGCTGATGGTGCCGTCTTCAAGGTTTTCGATCAGTTCTACCTTGAACTCGTTCCCTTGCTTTTTGTAAAGCGCTAGGGCATCGGCCTTAGATACGGGGCGCATTTTAAAATCGTGCTTTCCCCTGGCGATTTCCAGGGCCTTTTTTTCGATGGCCGGGAAATCCTTTTCCGAAATTGTATGCTCGCCGAAATCAACGTCGTAATAAAAACCGTTTTCAATAGCCGGCCCGATGGTCAGTTTGATACCGGGGTAGAGCTCTTCCAGGGCCTGGGCCACAATATGGGAAGAAGAGTGCCAAAACGCTTTTTTGCCTTCCTTGTCGTTCCAGGTGTAGAGTACTAAGGTCCCGTCTTCGTTAAGCGGGGTAACGGTTTCTACTACCGTGTCATTGAATTTTGCGGAAATTACGTTCCGCGCCAGACCTTCACTTATGCTTTTAGCAATATCCATAGGAGTGCTTCCATTGGCATATTCCCTTATACTTCCGTCCGGTAATGTAATTTTCATCTTGCCCATTGTTTTTAATAAGGGTGCAAAGATAGTATTCCGCCGTAACGCACACAATATATAGTGTCAAGTTTATTGGGGGGCTATATTATAGAAGAGGGGTATATATATAGATAGGGGCGATTGTGAAGCCATGGTTAGGTTATGGAAAACTCTAGGTTAAGGGTATAATAATCTTAAAATTGAGTAAAAAGTACCGTTTACCTATTGTGTGGATCGATAAAAAGGTCTAATTTTAAGGCCCTCTAATTTTTAAGGATTGTAATTTCCTCGTTGTAAGGAAGTTGTAAAAAACTTGAAAAAAGTTTGAAAAAACTCTTTGAGAATTAAAAAAGGGTCTTACATTTGCAGCCCGCAAAACAGGTATGAAGATGTTTGTTAAGCGAGGGTAAAGAAAGAGTAAACGTTCCTTTTGAAATATTGTTTTTTACGGCGAAAAAAAAGATTCAATTTTTTTTCAAAAAAAGTTGCCGGTTAAAAAAACAGTCGTATATTTGCAGCCGCTTAGACAAACACTGATAGTGTTCATCGGGCGTCACCGGGAGACCGGGGAGGAATATAGAAGTTCATTTGACATATTGTGGAGACAGCGTAATAGGGAAAAAAGGGAAACCT
>NZ_FTOB01000008.1 GCF_900156625.1 Zobellia uliginosa
CAATTCAGAGGTGTTAGAAACGTAGAGTTCTTCTTATTTAGGTTAACTAATATTTTTGCCTAAAGATAAAATCCCACAACTTTATGACTTGATCCGTAACAATCTTAATATACTTGGGAGCCGATAGTAATGTGTTTGTATTTAATATGGTGGGCGCTATTAAGACCCTAGGTAATCGGAGTAGGTATAATTTAATCGAATGAAATTGAAGCCTAGAAAGAAGGATTGAAAATAGGCATCAAAATAGACCTGACGATTGGAGGTGTTTTAGCGAGAAAAACCAAAATACTCGAAAGGGTAATTGTTGATTTTGTCAATGATGGGAATTCTTCTAACAATAGCGATAATATAGGTTGGATTGCTCATCGCCTAATAATTTGAATCTTAAGTTTTAAGCCTTTGGTAATTAAGAAAGTAGTCTAATCGGTTGATGTCATTTTACCTATCTGCAAGAAGGGAAACAGAATGACCGAAGACGTTCAAAAATCGTTGGCATTCGAACAGAATATTTTATAAGCTTTTAAATTAAGAGCTAAGCGAATGAGGTGCGATTCTTGCTGAGGTCGCTATCTTAAATTATTGTTTTATAAGGGGG
Source organism: Zobellia uliginosa (assembly GCF_900156625.1). GTDB lineage: Bacteria > Bacteroidota > Bacteroidia > Flavobacteriales > Flavobacteriaceae > Zobellia > Zobellia uliginosa. Next base: position 596 of record NZ_FTOB01000008.1, read on the forward strand.
CTTAAGCCCTAATAAGTGTAAGTCCTTTTAATTAGGGGCTTTTATATTTTATAGACATCGAATTTTTTGACCAATTCGTTTATCCTTTTTTTGTTTTCTTCTAGCTTTTCTTTAAGTTCTTCTATCTGTTCTTTCGTAAGGGGGTTCATACCATCATTAATTATGATTGTCCGATTATAACGATGCATAAAGGCTTACATTGTGTGCTTTTTAATCAATTATAAAATTTTCATCAGATAAATTGTTGATAACTCATCTTGTTATGCCGTTTTGTTCTTAATAATTTTAGTTTTTCCTCTTGGTCCAAATCTCGTACATGGGTTCTCCCTTACTATTGTTTCCGGTATGGTGCCAATCGTTTCCTTTTAGTTCGTAGTTGAACTTTAAGGTCGCTCCCACACGGGAATCGTCTTTTGAGAAAAAGTCTATGTTTTCGGTGTAATGGCCATCTTTTGAACTAAAGGAACCTCCGCCCGTACCAAAAAACTTCATGCTGTCGGTATGGTAGGCAATCCATTGAAAGCGTCCGTTCATAAGTAGTTTGAGTGTTTTTCTAGGGTTTTCTTCGCCTCTTCGCTCTTGACCGGTATCGGGGCCACGTGTGGCAAAAAGCCATTTTCCGTCCAAGGCTTGTGTTAGGGAGGCAATCGGTTTAAAAGTAGCGTTCGGTTTCAGTTCAAGAACAAGGGCATCCTCTTTTTGTTCGAAGGGAATCTGTAGTGTCTTCAGTTGGTCGTTTTCGTAATTGGAATTGAATTCCAAATCGACAATGAGGCGATTACCTTCGACTTGTACAAAACCTCCACGGGTCGTTATAAAATGGGGCGGACTTTTTTCATAGATCGTATGTACAAGGTAACCATCGTTGATATGAAGCTCATGGGTGATGTTTTTTTGGTCGATGTGCTCTTCAAAAAGGTAACTTTTTGATGCCATTTGGGCGCTCACAAGATGGGTCGTGGCCAAAATGAGGAATAAGACCATACATTTTGTCCCAATTTTGATTGTCGTTTTCATTTGTTGATGGTTTTTAATGGTTTAAAAATAAGGTAATTACGCCGTATTCTTAGCTTTTTGGCCTCCTTTAAAAATTTTTTTTCACGCTTTGTCGTAATTTTTTTGAAAATTCTTGATTTTAATTTTTTTTTGTTTTCATTTGTCTTGTCTTTAGCGCTTCAAAACTAAAGACGTTTAGAGCTTTTAGCTGAACATTATGCAACGTGTTTCTATGTTCGGGCTATGGGAGATTAGGAAGTCAAATCTCATAGCAACCCATCAGATGGGCGGCCGGATTTTAAAGCTAACTTCCGATTTTTCTACTACTATTGTGCAAAGCCAGCACAACTATTTTTTCATTCCTACTACTCAGGAACAAATTCTTATATGACACCATCGGTAACAATTTTTTAATCTTTACGGCACACCTTAGTAAAAAAATATACCGATTTTCATTCACAAGAATTCGCAATGAATACAAAATACATCGATCTAATCGATCAAACGTACTTTTTCCCTCAAGAAGAATTTACCCTTGAGGACGAACACTTGAAATTTCACGACATACCGCTTAGGGATGTGGTGGAAAAATTTGGGAGCCCCCTAAAATTCACCTACTTGCCTAAAATTTCAGAGAATATCGGAAGGGCGAGGAATTGGTTCGCGAACGCTATTGAAAAGAATGCCTACAAAGGCAAATACCACTATTGTTATTGTACCAAAAGTTCGCACTTTCAGCATATCTTGCACGAAGCGCTCAAGAACGATATCCATATCGAGACCTCTTCGGCCTTTGATATTAATATCGTAGAGCAGTTGAAAAACGATGGAAAGCTAAAAGATAGTGCTTATGTTATCTGCAACGGTTTTAAACGCGAGCAGTATATAGATAATATCGCAAGGCTGATCAACAAGGGCCATAAAAACTGTATCCCCATCATCGATAATTACGAAGAAATCGGACTTTTATCCGACGTTATAGACGATACCTTTAAAATTGGGATCCGAATAGCTTCTGAGGAAGAGCCTAAATTCGAGTTCTATACCTCTCGCTTAGGAATTGGCTATAAGAATATTGTTCCGTTTTTCGAAAACGAAATCAAGGACAACGATAAGGTAGAGCTGAAAATGCTTCACTTTTTTATCAATACCGGTATTCGTGACAATGCCTATTATTGGAACGAGTTGGTAAAATGTCTAAAAGTGTACACCCGTTTGAAAAAAATCTGTCCCTCTTTGGATAGCTTGAATATTGGGGGCGGATTCCCCATCAAGAATTCCTTGGCCTTTGAGTACGATTATCAATATATGATCAACGAAATCTTGAACCAGATCAATATTACTTGCGAAGAGGCCGATGTGCCGGTTCCCCATATTTTTACGGAGTTCGGAAGTTTTACCGTAGGTGAGAGCGGCGGCGCCATTTATGAAATTCTCTACCAAAAACAACAGAACGACCGCGAAAAATGGAATATGATCGATTCATCTTTCATTACCACTTTACCCGATACTTGGGCCATTAACAAGCGGTTTATCATGTTGCCCATCAATCGGTGGAACGACGAGTACGAACGCGTGCTTTTGGGCGGTTTGACCTGCGATAGCGACGATTATTATAATAGCGAGCAGAACATGAACGCTATTTACCTGCCCAAATACAAACGAGATAAACCATTGTATATAGGCTTTTTCAATACAGGGGCCTACCAAGAGACCATTGGCGGTTATGGTGGACTTCAGCATTGCTTGATTCCCCAGCCTAAACATATATTGATAGATAAGGATGCCGATGGCAATCTTACCTATGAGGTTTTTAGTCCCCAACAAAAGGCGGAAGACCTATTGGACATTTTGGGTTATAAAGCGGATAAATCTACCGTAGACACCAGCGATACTACTATCGAACATGCAATTACATCAAACGTATAAACTTCAACAATCAAGATGAGCACAACAAAGAATTATGCGGGCATTCCCGACAAATTCGCACAATTAGAAACGGCCAAGGTAGTTTTAATACCTGTGCCTTATGATGGAACAAGTACTTGGGGCAAAGGTGCCGATAAGGGCCCTCAAGCATTTTTAGAGGCTTCCGAGAACATGGAGCTTTACGATATCGAAACCGATAGCGAGGTGTATGGGCAAGGTATTTATTTGGCCGAGGCCATAACCGAGAACAGCTCGCCCGAAGCCGTGGTAAACGCTGTTCATAAACAGACCAAAGATTATATTAAACGTAATAAGTTCGTAACCTTGTTCGGGGGGGAGCATTCCATTTCGATAGGTACGATCCGCGCTTTTAATGAGTGTTTCGATAATCTTACCGTTTTGCAGATCGATGCCCATGCCGACCTACGCGAGTCGTATGAAGGTACAAAATACAACCATGCCTGTGCCGTTCACGAAGCCAGTCAGACCACAAATCTGATTCAAGTAGGTATTCGTTCCATGGATGCTATAGAAAAATCGTTTATGGACGAGGAGAAAACCTTCTTTGCCCACGATATGGTACATGATGAGTATTGGATGGACAAGGTAATCGAGGCCATGACGGACAATGTCTTGATTACTTTTGATCTTGATGCCTTTGATCCTTCTATCATGCCTTCTACGGGAACTCCCGAGCCAGGGGGACTCTTTTGGTACGAGACCTTGGAGTTTTTAAAACAGGTATTTGAGGAGAAAAATGTAGTGGGTTTTGATATTGTGGAGCTCTGCCCTAATCCCACGGATAAATCTTCAGATTTTCTTGCCGCTAAATTGTATTATAAAATGCTAAGCTACAAATTTATAAGTGAGGCGGCAGATGACGAATATGACAACACTTACGATGTAGATTACAAAACAGGTACGAACGGTTTAAAATTTGATGATGACGAAGACTAAAGGAGCAATTTCCGAATTTATAGAAAAATATTACCTGCATTTTAATGCTGCCGCTTTGGTAGATGCCGCCAAAGCATACGAAGAGCAATTGAACAAGGGTTCTAAAATGCTTGTATCATTGGCGGGAGCGATGAGTACTGCCGAATTGGGCAAGATCTTTGCCGAAATGATCCGTCAAGACAAGGTGCAGATCATATCGTGTACAGGTGCCAATCTAGAGGAGGATATCATGAATTTGGTAGCGCATTCACATTACAAGCGCGTTCCCGAATACAGGGACCTTACGCCCCAAGATGAGTGGAATTTACTCGAAAAGGGCTTGAATAGGGTAACCGACACCTGTATTCCCGAAGAGGAAGCCTTTAGAAGGTTGCAAGAGCATATTTTTAAGATATGGAAAGATGCCGAGGAAAAAGGGGAGCGCTACTTGCCACATGAATACATGTATAAAATGTTGCTTTCCGGGGTGCTTGAGGAGTATTATGAAATTGATCTTAAAGATTCATGGATGTACGCCGCTGCCGAGAAAAACCTGCCTATTGTGTGCCCAGGATGGGAAGACAGTACTATGGGCAATATCTTTGCATCTTATGTATTAAAGGGCGAGTTGAAGGCCAGTACCATGAAATCGGGTATTGAATATATGACCTTCTTGGCCGATTGGTATACCGATAACTCTAAAAACGGTATCGGCTTCTTTCAAATCGGAGGAGGTATAGCTGGTGATTTTCCCATCTGTGTAGTACCTATGCTCTATCAAGATATGGAGCGTACCGATACACCGTTCTGGAGCTATTTCTGTCAGATCAGTGATTCTACCACCAGTTACGGGTCGTACTCGGGTGCGGTTCCGAATGAGAAAATTACATGGGGAAAACTAGATATCCATACCCCAAAATTTATAATAGAAAGCGATGCAACCATTGTTGCGCCATTAATTTTTGCTTATCTTCTTGACTTATGAGTAGTAGAAAAGAAAACACAAATTTAAAGCGCGTCATCGTAGACTTTAAAAAGCTGACCCCAGAAGTATTGAAGCTTCTGGTGGAGGCTTATCCTGATGGTTATGATGATCGAAATATCATTTCCTTCAAAAATGCCAATGGTGAACGTATAGAAGCTGTTGAAGTGTTGACCGAAGACACCAAATATTTGGTGAAGATCAGTGCGAAGCTTGAGTACACTATGGAGAATTATGACGAAGATGATTATGAAGATTTTGATGAAGATGACCCAGATGCGGTAATAGAGCCCGACCCTGAAGATATGGCTCAAGACGATGATTAGAGCCGTTCTTCGGTTTGCGCAAAACCTTTGTTGCCCGTTCTTCGGGCAGTGGCCCCTTCTTAGCTCTATTCCAAAATTTCTTCATAGTAACAATTACCGCTTAATGCCCGTTCGATGAATATAGAGGATATAGAGAATGTAGAGTTGAAGTTTTTGAGCCTTGATGATTATCAAGAGCTCAAAGATGCCATGATATCGGCCTATGCCAATATGCCTGGATCCTACTGGAAAGAAAAGCAGATAAAATCGCTTATCGATAAATTTCCGGAAGGACAGGTGGTAATCAAAATAAATGGACAGTTGGCCGGTGTGGCCCTATCCATTATTGTAGCCTTTGACCGTTTTGACGATGAACACACCTATGAGCAGATTACGGGCAACTATTCCTTTGCTACGCATGATGATGAGGGCGATGTGCTCTACGGTATCGAGGTCTTTATAAAGCCACAGTTTCGCGGTCTTAGATTGGGGCGTCGCTTGTACGATTATCGAAAGGAATTGTGTGAGAAATTAAACCTTAAGAGTATTGTCTTTGGGGGAAGAATGCCCAATTTTCATAAATACATGGGCGAGCTCACCCCAAAAGAATATATTGCCAAGGTGCGCCGAAAGGAAATTGCCGATCCCGTACTGAACTTTCAGATCAGCAACGATTTTCACCCCGTTAAGGTCATGAAAGGATACTTGGAAGGCGATAAGGATTCGAGTGACTTTGCCATTCTGATGGAGTGGGACAACATCTATTATCAAAAACCTTCTAAAAAGGCGGCGACCAAGAAAAAAGTCATTCGTTTAGGGCTTATACAATGGCAGATGCGGCCCTATAGAGATTTGGAAGAACTCCTGCAGCAGGCGGAGTATTTTATCGATGCGGTTTCAGGGTATAGGTCTGATTTCGCCCTGTTTCCCGAGTTTTTCAATGCGCCCTTGATGGCCAAGGACAATCATTTGTCCACTTCCGACGCCATTCGTGAATTGGCTAGGCATACGGGGGATATCGTACAGAAATTTTCTGAGTTTTCCATATCCTATAACATCAACATCATAACCGGAAGCATGCCTGAAATGATCGATGGCCGTTTGTACAACGTAGGCTATTTGTGTCGACGTGATGGTAGTATGGAACGTTATGAAAAATTACATGTTACCCCTGACGAAGCCAAGGTCTGGGGAATGCAAGGTGGAACCCAACTGAAGGCTTTCGATACCGATTGTGGTAAAATAGGCGTCTTGATCTGTTATGATTCCGAATTTCCTGAACTAAGCCGTTTGTTGGCCGATGAAGGTATGGATATATTGTTCGTTCCTTTTTTGACCGATACCCAAAATGGCTATTCTAGGGTACGGCATTGTGCCCAGGCAAGGGCGATAGAAAACGAGTGCTATGTGGCTATTGCCGGTAGCGTGGGCAACTTGCCCAATGTGCAGAATATGGATATTCAATTTGCCCAATCCATGGTATTTACACCTTGTGATTTTTCCTTCCCCACCAATGGGGTCAAGGCCGAGGCCACACCGAATACCGAAATGATCCTGATAGCCGACGTAGATATCGATTTGCTGCGCGAACTTAACCAATTTGGGGCCGTACGGAATTTGAAGGATAGAAGAAAAGATATATTTGAACTTAAAAAAAAAATATAGTTTGACCGACTTAAAGATTATAGGAAGCGAAGAATGGTGCGTGTTTGAAAATTTGGGTATCCCGGCCATAAAGGCAAGGGTGGATTCAGGGGCCAAAACATCGTCAATACAAGCGACCAACATAAAGATTATTATGAAGGGCACCCAAGAGTGGGTAAAGTTTGAAGTAAGCCCGCTTCAAGAAAACCGAAGTATTTCCATACCCTGTCAGGCGCGGTTGGTAGACCGTAGAATGGTAAAAAGTTCTTCAGGAATCTCAGAAGAGCGCTTGGTAGTACGTACTGCGGTGACCCTCGGAGACGATACTTTTGAGATAGAGCTTACCTTGGCCAACCGTGATACCATGGAGTTTCGTATGCTTTTGGGGCGCGAGGCGCTGAACGAACGTTACATTGTAAACCCTGCTCTCAATTATCGGATACAGGATTTTGACGATGAGGTCATTAATCAAAAATACGCTCCCTATTTTAAGGAGAAAACGGGGTTAAAGATTGCCCTCTTGGCCAGTAACCCTAATCTATATAGTAATAAGCGTATCATGGAGGCCGCTGAGGCCCGTGGTCATGAAATTGTTTTTCTGAACGTAGAACTGGCTTACATGAAGCTTGATGCCCACTCGCCTGAAATACGGTATAGAGGGGGCAATATTCTAAATGCCTTTGATGCCGTTATACCGAGAATCAAGCCTTCGGTTACCTTTTACGGTTGTGCATTGCTCCGACAATTCGATAACCTTGGGGTCTATTGCCAAAATACGGCCGAGGCCATTACACAGTCAAGGGACAAGCTTTTTGCTTCGCAATTATTTTCTAAGAACGATATACATATTCCTATTACGGGCTTTGCAAAATCTCCAATGGACACCAAAGACCTGATCAAAATGGTCAATGGGGCACCTTTGATCATTAAGTTGTTGGAAAGTACCCAAGGAAAGGGGGTGGTGCTCGCCGAGACCAATAAGGCCGCAGAGAGTGTGATCAATGCGTTTAAAAGTGTAAATACCAATATTTTGGTGCAAGAGTTTATCAAGGAAGCCAACGGGCAAGATATTCGTTGTTTCGTCGTCAACGGAAAAGTAGTGGCCTCTATGCAAAGACAGGCCGAAAAGGGGGAGTTCAGGGCCAATATCCACCAAGGCGGCAAGGCTTCCATTATCCGCATTACTTCCGAAGAACGCAAATTGGCACAAAAGGCGGCAAAAGTATTGAACCTGGCCGTTGCCGGGGTCGATATCATTCGCTCGAACAAAGGCCCCTTGCTCTTAGAGGTAAATTCGTCGCCCGGTCTTGAAGGTATTGAAAATGCAACGGGAAAGGACATTGCCAACGAAATGATCGTAGCTATTGAAAAGAAGTTAAGGTTTAGTATCTAAATCGAACACCAGATCAAATAGTCCGAATTTGGAACTATAATACTATACCGTAGTACCTATATAATAGACTGACAAAGAAGACCTCGTTTTGCGAGGTCTTCTTTGTTATATATAAAGATGCCAAAAAAGAGGTATCCTTTCCCTTGGCGCTTACTTTTTTGGCCTACCGATGAAGCCTCCTACCTATCTTTGGTATATAGGCATAATACATATCCGAAGTGTCTTTTGCCTTCCTTTTTGACCCCTTGACGATATCACCGATCAAGGGGTATCGCCCAAGTAATTTCTTTCTCCGATTAAGGGTCAAATTCCCGACCTATGGCATCATTTATTCGATGAAAAAACATTAAAACCGACTTGTATGTATCTGATTTATAGTTTTTTACGCTTTAACGAGTAAAGCGTACCACTTGTATTGTTTTTCTACTTGACCGTACAATGTGCCGTTCAGGTCTAAGCAAAACAAGAAACAATAAAATTCATTTAAGTTATGGTACGATTCAACACTTTACTTCTTATTGCAATTACAGTCTTAATGACTTCATGTTCTTCTTCAACCCCGGAAGAAGATGAGCTATACAAATCGGTTTCTTCTACCCATCAAGAAGTAACGGTTTCCGATATAGAAAAAGAGGTAATGGATGTAGTAAATGAATATAGGGTGTCGATCGGGCTGAATGCATTAAAGTTTAGCGAGCTTGCCTACAGTTATGCAAATGATCACAATACTTATATGATTTCGGAAGGTGAGATCAGCCATGACAATTTTGATATAAGGGCTTCTAAATTATCTGTAGAGGCCAAAGCCGATTATGTTTCTGAAAACTTGGGCATGGATTTTACCAATGCCGAAGATATTCTTGAGGCTTGGAAAAATAGCCCGATTCATAAGAAGGTTATGGAAGGTAAATTTGAATACACGGCGGTTAGTGTGACCGCCGACGAAAATGGGGTACTCTATTTTACCCAGTTGTTTTTTCTATAAGATAAAGGTATACCATACACTTAAGTGGACCAATATTAGGTTGGCCTCCTATTTCGCAGAAGTAGGGGGCATTTTTATGGCCTAAAATGAGATGAAAAAGGGGTGGAAATGCGATGACTTCCTTCCAAATTATTGTTTTTCAGGGAATAATACGCACAATTTGCTTTTTTTTCTGCTCGATGAACTACGTTTTTGAAATAAAATACGCTAAAAACAGTGCATTTCATCGAAAAAACATGCATTTCATGGAGTAAAAATAATAGCGTAGGCAATAACATTTAGGACAAGGGAGTTTTTTATAGGACCTAAACCAACATTCTTTGCCTATGATACGTAAAACTACCTTAAAGCAAAACTTGCTGTTATTTTTCTCGTTTGTTTGCTTTTTTTCTTTTGCTCAAGATAGGGTTTATACTAGTGCCGTTACTAGTGAAAACGAAGTGGATCTATCTAACAATGCCATAGGTTCCGATTTAACAACCAATGCGACTATCAGGGCGAATTCTGGTATTGCTTTGGGAATTGGTGCTTATGATGGACATTTGGAACTCGCCTATCCGTCAACACTACCGGCGAATACTACCAGTTATTTAAAAATTGAGACCGAAGACAATTTGCTCTCTAGCCTATTGGGTGGGAGTCTAGGGAATTTACTATCCGATATTGTCGGGGTGCTGCTTATCGGAAATCAAGAGTTTACTGTTGAGGCCCGTAATGTCAATACAACTGTCCTTCAATCGAATTCGGGTATTGTCAATGCTTTTGCATCTGATGAAGCAAGGGTCGTTATTGACGAGACAGGAACCTATTTTCTTGCCGTGACCCCAACAAGCGCCTATGACAGGATTCGCTTGACCAATAGCGTCGGATCATTGATTGGATTGGGTCAAACTAGGGACCTCGATGTTTACGGCTCTTTTTATGGAGATGGAGATACCGCATGTGGCGCTCCTAGTTTTACTTCGTACAGTGGTAGCGGCATATCGTTAGACCTTCTCGACTTAGGGGGGGCAGGGGTGACCGACCCACATTTGGCCATTGATGGCGATAACAATACCTTTTCTAAGTTAGGACTTGGAATCATTGGTGTTGCAGCTAATATAGAACAGACGATTTATTTTAATAGCCCAGAAGATACAGATGATTATTACTATGTAGAGATGGCTATCGACCCTTCGTTATTACAATTGGATATAGCCAACTCCATTGAGGTAATCGGTCAGAACGGTGCGGCAACACCTGTCTATACAGAGAGTCTATCGAATTTATTGGATTTAGACCTGTTGGGTCTGTTACAGAGTGGTCAAACGGCCGTTATTGGCTTTGATCCCGCAACCCCTATAGATCGGGTAACGGTGAGGTTATCATCCTTAGTCGGTGTCGGTATCGATCAGAATATTAAACTTTACGATGTGTACAGGGCTCCTGAAACACCTGTAATCACCGCTACCGCAGATGACCTAAATATCTGTGCGGGTTCGGCTACTAGCATAACTGCAGAAATTCAAAACACTACCAATACAGAGTTGAGATGGTACGATGCCGAACACAACGGAAACCTATTGGCAACCTTAAACTCGGGTGATGCATTTACCACACCGGTCTTAAATTCAGACACGACATATTATGTGGCCGCTGCCGAAATCGGTTGCGCCGAGGAATCTCCTCGAACTGAAGTTGAAATAAATGTCGTTGCCATTCCGACTGCAGCCGATATTACGGTTCTGGGTAACGAAAATCCTGTATGTTCTTCAAACAATATAGTACTTGTTCCTTCAAGTACGGTAGACGGAAGCTTTACTTGGTATCTTGATGGGACAAAGTCCACCGAAATTACCGATGGAATGGTAGATGGTGGGGTTACTTACGAAATTGATTCCAATGGTGTTCTGACCGTAACCGGGCTGACCGAAGTGGGATCTCCGTACACGTATTTTGTGTCGGTGAAAGATGATTTGGCCGGTTGCGAGAATGTTTCTGGCGATTTGAAATCGGTAGAGGTCAACGTAGTAGATTTTTCAAAGACGGTATCTATTGATTCTGAAACTTTGATAAGCCTAGATAATCTCCTTGATATTTTTGATGGTACTAGTACGGTAGATGTAACCGGAACCGTATCGGGTGATGTTGTGGCAGGAGAACCTATTTCCTTGGCCGTAAACGGAAACCTTTTTAATGGCGTTGTGGGAGCCGATTCATCGTTTAGCGTTGCAGTAGATGCACTCGACTTGGTATCCGATCTAGATAACACCCTTGAAGCCTTTTTGCAAGGTGTTCTTTGTAGTGTTTCCACGGAAATTTCGGTAGACCTTCCTGATTTAGTGATAGACGATGTGCTACAGGTTTTCTGTGCCTCTGATTTTGCTACCGTAGCGGATTTGCAGGTAGATCTTGACGATATCGTTTTCTTCGATGACCTCGTGGCAGGATTGCAAATTGATGCCAATACACCCTTGGTCGACGGACAGGTTTATTTTGCGGGAATTTTAGATATTCCTACTTCTATACTGGCACGGGTACAGATTAGTGTTCAGATTATTGATGTTCCAACGCCGACTACCGACAACACGGATCAAGTTTTCTGTGAAAGCGATAGTCCCATAGTAGGCGATATTCAAACCGACCAAACCAATGTAGTGTTCTACGACAGTGCTTCGGGCGGAAATGTTATCGATCCTTCTACCCCCATAGAAGATGGCTTTAGCTATTATGTTGCGGCGGTCGAAAATGCTTGCGAAAGCAGTCAGCGGTTGGTGGTTACCACGAGTTTGGTCGATGATGGTTCTACACCTATTACATTGACCGGTGAATTCGAGGATGCTTGTCAAAACCGTTCGTACACCTATGTGACCAATGCCGATAAACAAAATTATGTTTGGGAAATTGTAGGAGGTACAATCATAGAGGGCGGAACTTCTACCGATGATTTTGCGACCGTAAGGTGGACCGAGTTGATCGATACGCAGATCAGCGTTTCCTATGTAGATGAATCGACATGTAGCCCCAATAAAATGCTTTCTCAAAATGTTGAGGTAGAGAGCTGTGGCGTGGTTATGGGAGAGGAATTCTGTCTTAAGGTTTTTAATGAGTTTTCCCCGAACAATGATGGCTTCAACGATTTCTTTACCATACAATGTATAGAAGATTACTCCAATACCTTGGAAGTCTATAACCGTAACGGAAACCTTGTCTACAAGGCCAAGGACTATCGAAATACTTGGAACGGGCTGGCAAATGTCAAGGGCGTTTTGAACAGCGGAGATCATTTGCCTTCAGGAACGTATTACTATTCCATTACGATTCCTGAGCTAGAAAGAAACCTCGTCGGATGGCTGCAATTGGCCAGATAACACGCTTTTCTTTAACTATTCACACCAAACCTTTACCTATTATGAAAGCACTTTGTACTACTATAAAGATAGTTATGGTCTGCTATCTCGCATTTAAAATGAGCGTGGCCTACGGTCAACAACCTCCGCAGTACACACAATATATGTATAATACGGCCGTATTGAATTCGGGCTACTCGGCCAACAGTACGTTAGAGGCAACTCTTTTGCATCGTTCGCAGTGGGTCGGCATAGACGGTGCCCCCGAAACCCAGTCCCTTTCGGTACAGGGGAAATTACGCGAACGTATCTCCCTTGGGCTTACGGCCATTAACGATAATATCGGGGCCGCAAACGACCTTGATGTCAACGGAACCTTTGCGTATGAGATACCCACAGGGTATACCACCAAACTATCGCTGGGCGTCAATGCCGGGATCGATGTTCTAAAAGTCGACTGGTCCAAAGGTATTTACCAAGACGGCCTAGATCCCGTATTTGCAGAAAACGTAAATAAAATTCGACCCGTGTTCGGTGCCGGGGCCTACTTCTATAGTAGCAACTGGTATGTTGGCCTATCTACCCACAATTTTTTGAACTCGCAAATCTACAACGATGACGAAGTGGAGGTAACGGACCGAAAAAGCCAGTATTACTTGATGGCAGGTTATGTTCTGGATCTATCCGATAACTTGAAGTTCAAGCCGGCCATTCTGACAAAACATGTGGCAGGGGCGCCTATAACCGTAGATGTGTCGGGTAATTTTCTGATCAAGGAAACATTGGCCTTGGGCTTGGCCTATCGTTATAACGACGCGATCAGTGCCTTGGCCGGTCTGCACATTTCTAAAAGCTTCTTTCTCGGATATGCGTATGATTACTCTACGACCGGTTTAAAAAGCTATAACGATGGTTCGCACGAAATCATTCTCAAATACAACCTGTTCAATGCCCAAAAAAGGGCACTGTCACCAAGATTCTTCTAAAAACCGACAATCATGAAAAAAATAGTACTATACATATTTATGGGTACATGCCTTATGGTTACTGCTCAGAGCAAGGAAGAAAGAGCCAATTCTTATTTTGAGGATTTTAAGTTCGACAAGGCCATAGAACTGTACAGTGATTTGGCCGCTGAAAAAAAAAGGCCTTCCCTTGATGTCATACAACGCCTGGCCGATAGCTATTTTAATATGAATAGGTATCAAGAAGCCGTAAAATGGTATGAAAAACTCTACCTGATCAAAGGTAAGGAAGTGGGAGAAGGCAATATTATTAAACTGGTGCAAAGCCTTAAGGCGAGCATGCAAATCGATAGGGCCGATGAATTGCTCAGGGAGTTCTATACCGATGAGAAGCGATTGAACATGATGTTGGCGCAGAAAAAACACTTGGACAGTACGCTCGGACAGAAAGAGAAATACGAGGTGGTAAACCAGGCTTTTAATAGTATCAAATCAGATTTCGGCCCTATGTTTTTTAACGATGGGTTGATCTTTGCCTCGGCACGTGACACTATCAAGTCCAATGGGGAACTATACCCTTGGAACAAACAACCTTATTTGGATTTGTATATAACCCGCCCTAGCGATGCGAGTTATGTACCCGAAAAATATCTGGAAAACCTTGAATCGTCTTACCATGACGCTACGCTGACCTTTTCTTGGGATGGACAAACCGTGTATTTTACCCGAAACTATCTCAAAAAGAAGAATAAACTCAGCGCCAACGAAGAGGGCTTGTCGAACATGCAGATTTTAAGGGGAACCATAAGCAACAACGAGCTTATCAATGTAACCTCATTGAGCTTTAACAGTAAAGACTACTCTTGCGGACATCCGGCTTTGAGCCCAGATGGCAGACACCTGTATTTTACGTCGAACATGCCCGGTGGCTATGGTGAAAGTGATATTTATGTAGTAGACCTTAACAATGACGGAGAGGTACTTTCCGATCCCATGAACCTCGGTCCTGCGATCAATACCCGTGGTAGGGAAATGTTTCCCTTTATCAGTGGTGACGTCCTGTATTTTTCATCCGATAGCCATTACGGCTTAGGAGGTTTGGATATTTTTGGGTCGGTAATTTCTTCGAAGACCGATTATTCCCTGCCCTTGAACCTAGGAAAACCCTTGAACAGCAATATGGATGATTTTTCGTTCATAAGGGAAGATGAAAAAGGCAACGGATATTTTGCTTCCAACCGAGCGGGAGGTAAGGGCGATGATGATATTTATCGCTTTGAAAAAGTAAAGGCTACCGATTGTCTTGAATATTCGGGTTATGTGTTGAACCAACAAACAGGTCAACCGATAGCCGAAGCCAATATAGAACTTAAAAATACGGTCGATGAACTTATTGTCGTTCACAGAACCGATGCCATGGGGTATTTCAATATTACCCTTCCCTGCAACAAGAAAAATACGATCGTCTTTTCAAAGGCGGGCTATTCTAAGGAAACGATAGTGCTAGAAACGGGTGAAAACCCCGCAGCGCCATCTGTCGATAATAAAATTTACCTAACCCCCTTTGATAGCTTGGTAGAGAAAGAGGGCGACGTAGAGAAAATCAGGGTGAACCCGATTTATTTTGAATACGACAAATCTGATATTACCGCCCGGGCGGAAATTGAATTGGACAAGGTGCTCTTTGCCATGGAGAAATTCCCCGAAATAAAGATCAAGATCGAATCCCATACCGATTCCAGGGGTACCGATAAATACAATTTGGAGTTATCGGACGATCGTGCCAAATCAACAAGACGCTACCTTCTTTCAAAAGGCATCGATGCGGATAGAATTGAAAGTGCCAACGGGTATGGTGAATACCGTTTGAAAAATGAATGTTCCAATGGCGTAAAATGTAGCGACCAGAAACATTTGGAAAACCGTCGGTCTAATTTTATCATAGTTTCCAAGAAGGCCGATGAGAAGCCTTATGCTAAAAAATAAGATAAAAATAACACCTCCGGATAGCTCCTGTATTATTTCGTGGGCTTGGAATTTTATTTGAGCATTCGGATTTCTGCGTTAGATTGTTGGAATTTTTGTCTTAGGGAGCCAAATTTTCCAACATTTCTTTCGTAGTGCTTTAAAGATCGAAACGGGCTTGCCAGCCCCAATCGTTACGGGCTTTTGAATCGTTAATGCTACTAGGCCATGAATCGGCAATCGCCTGGCGAAAATCGGGCTTGTACGATATTTTGAAATCCTTGATGTGCTTTTTGATTTGCTCCGCTATTTGAGCCGGGTTAAAGCTCATAGCCGCTAAATTGTATGAAGCGCGCACTTTTATGTTTTCCTTATCGGCTTCCATGAGTTGTAATGTCGCCCTTATGGCATCGTCCACAAACATCATGGGCAATTCGGTATCTTCCTTTAAAAAGCAGGTATATGCCCCTTCCGACAAGGCCTTATGGGAAATTTCCACCGCATAATCGGTGGTGCCTCCTCCAGGCATGGTCTTCCAACTGATAAGTCCGGGATAACGTATACTACGCACATCGACCCCAAATTTATAGTGGTAGTATTCACACCAGCGTTCACCTGATTGTTTGCTGATACCGTACACGGTACTGGGGTCCATTATGGTGCTTTGCAAGGTATGTTCCTTTGGGGTATTGGGCCCGAAAACGGCAATACTTGAAGGCCAGAATATTTTGTTTACTTTCTTCTCCTTACCCAAGTTGAGTACGTTAAAAAGTGAATTCATGTTCAGGTTCCAGGCGCGCATCGGAAATTTTTCTGCCGTGGCGCTCAACATGGCCGCCATCAAGTAGACCTCGTTGATGTCGTAGTAGGCCACAATTTCTTCAAGGGCGTTGTAATCGGTAGCGTCTAAAACCTCGAAAGGTCCAGAATCCATTAGGTTTTTACTCCCCTCGCGAATGTCACTGGCAATTGTGTTTTCCTTGCCAAATTTGTCACGAAGGGCCAATGTGAGCTCTGTGCCTATTTGACCACAAGCACCTATGATCAGAATGGATTTTTGCATTAATGTGGCGTTAAATGAGTTGTGTAATAAAGATAGCGTTTCTTAAAATTTGTACATTCGCTTTATGAAAAGAATCTTCTTTTTTAGTGCGATGTTGGTTTTGTTTCTTTCCTGCAAGGAAGAGAAACAGGAATCGACGGCTGAGAATACCGAAAACTATGAGATAAATACCGAGAACTGGGACAAAAAGCTAGCGGTAAAACCCAAGGCCGAAGCCATTTTGAAAGATTGGGCGGAGTTTGCCGCACTCGAAACCAGTTTTGATGCCCTCTATACGGTGGCCAACCGTGACGACCTGAACTTGGTGATCGAGAACCTGGTCGCCAAACAAAATGAGTTGGAAGAATCCACCTATCCCGAAGCGTTCAATGTTCCACAGGTGAAAAGCCGGCAAAAGGTTTTCAAGACCTATGCGCTAAAAGTAAAGGGCGATTTGTTTTATAGAACCGACCCAGAGGAATCGGTTGTTCAAATGATCGAAGCCTACAACGCTTTTAGAAACCAGTTCAATGTGGTTGTAAACAATACCTTGGATACCGAGTTGATCCTAGACTTCTAAAAAAATCACTTACAGCAAGAGGGATAGGCCGCATGGGAATGGTATGGCTAAGGCGCTTAGTTGCAATATACCTTGACCCGATGCGGTGAACTGGGGTTTATATAGGTGCTGTCCGGTACTATTTTATTCTATGGTACCGTTTCCTCCATCATTGATAAAACATCAAGGGAATCACAGGAATGGGCTAATGCCTATAAAAAAGTGCCGCGTACTGCAATTTGCAGTACGCGGCACAAGGTAAGGTTATGTAAAAGTTACTCCTTTTTATCTGCTTCTGCAGGTGAGTTTCTTCTAGATTCAAGAGCCTGCTTGCTTAAACTGGCCAAATTGAAATTTGGGTCAAGGGCAAGGGCTTCGTCTATTTTTGCTATGGCTGCATCTATGTTGTCTTTGTTATTGTCAAATATGGTAAGCGCCTTTAAATGTAAAAAGGCCGCTTTTAAAGGGACCTCATAAGGTTGTTGTCTTTCGTAAAAGGCATACTTCATATCGTCTTTGGCATTGGCTATGCCGTAATCGATATTGATGGTGGCAGAGGCAAGGTCGCCGGTCTGGATTTTAAGATCGGCCAGTTCATAGGCCAAATATGGGTTTGGGGTTCGCTTAAAAAGTTCTTCAAACTGCTCTAAGGCACGTTTGGGTTGGTTAAGGGCCTTTAGTGATATGGCCTTCACTTGTACGGCCATGTCAGAATCGGAGGCCTCTTTTTCAATACCGATGGTATTCAAGGCCTGCATATGTTGATTGTTGTTCGCATACACAAAGGCCAAGGTGTCTTTGCGCTCCTTAGAGGGCGAAATGACATTTAGATGGGTTAGCGCGTTGATTACCCCGTTTACATCACCTTGGAGCCTCATTTCATTATAAAAGGCCTCATAGTGTTTCTGTAAGTCGCTTTTCGTTTGTGCTGTTGCTGAAAAACCGATGCTCAAAAGCAAAACGGCGATAATCTTCTTCATGTTTCCTTATTTATGGTTCTTTAATTTTCTTCAGGTGGGCAAAATTAAGAATATTATCGGTATGTAGCTGTGAATAAAAGCATAATGGAGTTTTGGGTATAAAAAAAGGCGCCGTTTAGGCACCTTTTTTATATAGTTTTACATGTTGTACTACGCAACCAACGAAAGCTCGTTGCTTCTGTACGATTTTAAAAGCATGGCGTAAAAAGCAATACTTTTTGGTTCTTTATCTATACATGACTCCAAGAAGTCGTATAGATGCTTATACCACAGATTGGTCGACAATGTTGGAATACTAAGATTCACTTTTTTGGGATCATAATCATTGTCATCCATGACAATGTCCATTTCAACCCTTCGTCTATGGTAATCGATAGACACATGAACTGCATTGTAATGATGTTTTAATAGCGCTACATGCAAGTCTTTCATTTTTTGGGGAACTTTTTGCTTGGTACAGCTCGAAGCGATTAGATTTTTGATTTCAATCAAAATCTGGCTTCTTAAACCTGAATTTTCCATGGCAAATAGTTTTAATTTAGATTCCAAAGTTAGTCTTAAATCGACGAAATGCAGGGGGTGTTAACAACTATTGATCGAGTTTGTTGTGAAACGTGCCGGAGCTGTTGTGAAACGAATCTACAACGTTGTAGTAAATTTGAATTTCTTAACATTTGTAAGGGTTTGCGAGTGAATTAGCTTTCCCTTGGCCCTTGTATCATTATCATATTCAGGGGGTTGAATTCGGTTTTTGTGTGCTTGTAAGGTATAGTACTCAATTTTTGTAGGATGATACGGGAAGACGGCATTGAACAATTCTGCCCACCAGTTTTTCGTAACTATTTGAAGTATGATTTCTATGCAGTCGTTTAAATGTATGAGGTTGATAGGGGCCTTGCCGTTCTTTAAATTTTTTCGTTTGGAAAGCATGGTGACCGGATGCCTATTTGGTCCGATCAAGCCTCCGAACCTGATGACCGTGGTTTTGAATTCTTCCTCATTTTGAAAGAGCCGTTCACATTCCAAGAGCTGTCGGCCCGATTCGGTGGAAGGCCGGGGAGGGGTCTTTTCGGTTACTTCACCATCTATATCACCATATACCGAGGTGCTGCTCACGAAAATGACATTTTTGATGGTAGATGCTAAGATGGCATCGTGTACCAATTTCATTTTTTGAACGTAGTTTTCACTATTGCCGCCCCGAAGCTTAGGGGGGACGTTCAAGATGAGCACATCGGTATTGCTTAAAAACGAATGGATGTCCCCGGTGATTGCGGTCTCGGAAAGAGAAATCTGAAAAGCCTCGATTCCTTGGCCGGATAAAGCGTCGAGCTTGCTTTCCGAAGTGGTGCTTCCCTTTACGCGATACCCTTTTGATATAAAGGTTTTGGCCAAGGGCAGGCCGAGCCAGCCGCAGCCCATAATGGCTATGGTATTATTCAAATCTGATTGTTTTTGTGGTTATGATGGCATCATTGAGTACAAAGGGCATAGGGATACTGTTTTCAGGCCGTTCCGGTACTTCAAAGAGTGGGTGGGTCAGAAGATCGTTTGACGCTTCGTAAAATGTAAGCTCGAGAACACTGTCTTTTGGGAGGGTGATTTCAAGTTCGGTATAGGCGTCGTCAGTGATGTAATGGGTAACCAGCTTTGTCGATTTCCGTTGGTTGAGGTAAAAAGGCGATAGCTCAAGTTGATTGACCTTGACCTTTTTGAAATTCGACGTTTTGGTAAAGACATCAAGCCGGTTTACGTGGCGTTTTGGGGTAACGCATAGTATTAACTTTCGGTCGTTTCCGATGAGCGTATCTTTTAAGGTTTCTATATTCGGGCCTTCGATAGTTTTCAAAGGGGCATTTGCAGACCGCGTAAATACGGTGTTGTACTTACTTCCGATGGTATGTTGGTTCAGTTTTTCGATACTGTTATTCCCTTCCCCTAAAAAAGCTTCGTTCCACGTAATGGGTACTTGGTCGTAACTGGCCCATTGAGCCGTTTGACTATCCGTATCTAGAATGTAGACCAGACTGCTCGGTTTACCGTTTTCTGCATCGAAGCCTGAGTGTATATGGGCGTAGGCCATAGCTCCGATAAAAATGAGCAGTCCCAAATAGGCCCATTTCTTTTTATGTCGGTACTTGGCAAATAGGGGTAGTAATAGAAAAAAGGTAAGGGTGACCAACAAGGTACAGCCCACCAACATCTTAAGGCCGAGTCCCACAGGGAAGCCTTTGACCAAGGGAGCGTACAGCCATACGGCCGGTAAACTTAAAAACAGCAAGGGCAGCACATCGGGAGCCTTTTGGTTTGTGCTTACATAGCCCGCGGCGAGAAGGGCGAATACGGGTACGATAAAAAAGCTTGCCCCTGGCAAATACTGGGCCATAAGCCCACAGATTACCAACCATAACACTAAAGGGGCCACGAGCAAGTCGGCCGTTGCCAGTTTTTTGAACTTATGGTAAATGCCAAAACAAATGGCTATGGCAAGACAGGCAAAGGCCAAAATATAGGCGTAGCCGTTATACGTAAAGCCGTGCAGCATATCCTTGTATTCGGGGTATGCCCATTTTAACACGGGCCAGCTGAAATACCCGACAAGGCCATTGGTAATGACGGAAAAAAGCAAGGGGACAAAACCGGCAAAAATACCCTTCAGTGTCAAGGCCTTTTTTCTAAACCCGTATACTAGAAGACCAATAAAGGAAAGAATGGCCAATAGGAACATGGGCCAGATCCAATCAAAGGGATAGGAAATAACACCGAAAAGGGGCATGTTGAAGTAAACGTAGTCATTGGGACTTTGCAGTTGGCTGAGGTCGGCTTGGCTAAAATGCTTTAGTAAGGGGATTAGGTAACTACCTTGGTGGGCCAATGTTTTTTTGTCCAGGCGTTCGTAGGCATCCTGGGCGGTGTGATAATCAAAGTGATCGTCGATAAAGGCAAAGTTGAACCCTTGGATATCGCGGTCTTCCCTAAAAATGGTTAGATCGGTATCGTTCGGAAGCATTTTGTAGATGCTGTAATATAGGGAGTTTGCCATGGGGTATTCGGGATTGGCCCTGATAAACCCACTTATCAAATGTTGGTTGCCCCTATTGGTTTCAATAAAGGTATAGCTTGGTCCTCCACTTCCCCTGGCCTCGAAATTGAGTACAAGGCCCACATCTTTCGCCCATTCGTGCCGGTTGACAAAGAGGTCAGCTCCGTTCAGACCCAGTTCTTCCCCATCGGTGAACAATATAATGATGTCGTTTTTGGGTTTTTGCTTTTCCGATAGAAAGGCGCGTACTCCTTCTAGAATAGTTGCCACGCCGCTACCGGCATCACTGGCGCCCAAAGAGGAGTGTGGATGGCTGTCATAGTGAGAAAGTAGAAGTAAGGCCTTGCCGTTCTCGGTTCCCTCTATTCTAGCGATAATGTTTTCTGGTTTGCTCATATTTCCCCAGTCGCCGACCGCATAATCGTTTTGCAGGGAAGCTTGCAATCCCATTTTTTCCAATTCGGAAACAATATGGTCCTGGACCTTTTTATGCGCGGGGAAACCCACGGCATGGGGCTCTCGTGAGAGTTCTTTTACGTGTTTTAATGCGCGATCGGTAGAAAAGGCCGATGCCGCTGCAGAACTATCTTCGTGGTACACCGGCATTGAAGTGTGAAACCCCCAATAGATGGCAGCGACCAGAAGTAGAAAGGAGAGGGTAGCGGGGAATTTTCTCATTTGTTAAAGTTCTCAATTTTAAATATAAAATTCTAGTGGAATTCGGTTTTTTTGAAAGGGGGTATTTTTTTAAATTGGTATTAATTTGTATAAATTAAGAATAATACAATAGGTAATACGTCGAATAACTGAGTATTTTATTAAAAAATTCATTATCTTTAGTAATTAACCTAATCTGCCGCTAGGCAATAAAAACTATACTATATGGGAATAAAAAGTTTTCAAGGCCCTCGGGCAAAAGTCGATGTCAAGAAAGAGTATGAGGCGCCCATATTGGTTTCAGACTACATGACCAAGAAACTGGTGACATTTAAGCCTGACCAGTCTATTCTAGAGGTTATGGAGCTGTTTACCAAGCACAACATCTCGGGTGGTCCTGTCATGGATGACAATGGTTTTTTAGTTGGCATTATCTCAGAGGCCGACTGTATGAAGCAGATTTCCGAAAGCCGGTATTTCAACCAGCCTATTCTAGACAAAAGTGTAGAGAAGTTTATGACGAAGGAAGTTGAGACAATTCCCCATGATATCTCAATTTTTGACGCCGCAAGCATCTTTGATAAGCACAATAGAAGAAGGCTTCCGGTTATGAAAGACGGCATTTTGGTCGGTCAGATCAGCCGAAAGGACATTGTTATTGCCGCTCTGAAATTAACAGGCCACAATTGGTAATGTCACGTTCTCCCCAAACGCATTGCCAATAAATGAACACGAGTGCTTTCCTATGGAAAGCATTTTTTTATGGTAGTATGGCCCTGAAGTGCTTATTCCCGCTTTACGATCATATAGATATCGTTGTCGAGTGGCAGGTATCCCAAGTCGTACACAAAGTAGTAGACCGTGCCTTTTTTGGTGGTGTAGAGGTTGGTGATAAAATCGAAATCGAAGCCTTTGTCCAACAACTTTGCCTTGGTGGTAGTGGTCTTGCCGTCTTTTAGGGGGAAGCTATCTAAAATTCGGTAGTTCTTTCGCAAACGGTTGTTCGTATTGCGAATGAGATTGTTAGCGTCTTTGTTCGCCTTGTTGTGGTAGGCGTTTCGGCAATAATCGGAACAGAATTTCTTGTCGACGCGGCCTATGATTTCCCGGCCACAATCCAAACATTTTTTTTTCACCCTATTCTTTTTTAAAGTTAAAGGTTACCTCTTCGGCAGAACCATCTTCATTGCCGATTTGGGCGTAAATATTGATTTCGTCATTACTTACCTTTTCAAAGGTAAATCCTTCAAAATACACACGCTTACCGTCAACTTTTACCAATTTGAACGATTGCACTTCGTCTTTCTCTTCCCATCCCTTTAAATCACCATGAAAATGCTTGAGTTCATATACTAGGGTGTTGTCGAGCTCGCGAATGTGCCCCAGTTCATAAAAACCAACTTGGCCGTCCGATACCAGCTTAAAGGAAAACATCATGGAACCTCCCAAAGGAGGACCCCATATTTCTTCGGTAATACCTCCGAAGGCCTCGCCCGACCAATGGCCTTGCATCCAGGAAATGTCTTTTAACATGGCTTTAGGTGACGCGGCGCCTTCCGGAAGTGTCATAGTGTTTTGGCCATGTACGGCCGTTACAACAAAAAAGAAAGCACAAATAAAATAGCGCATGGTCTAAAGGTTTATAGGATTGTAAGATACATAATTATCCGTTTTTAAACGTATATAAATATCAAGGCTCTATTGATAGGTCATATTTGTTTAAGAGGCCAATGAGCCCCTCTTTTGAGAAGCGGGCTTTTTTGATATTGTTTTTTTCGGGGTCTATGTTAAAGTTGATGGCTGTTCTAAAATCGGCTTTTTGCAGGTCGGTGCGGTCGAAAATGGCATTTTCTAGATCGCATGTGTCGAAAATGGCATTTTTGAGAAGGGCCTCGGTAAAGTCGGTTTGAATCATTTTACAGTCCACAAATTGTTGCTTGCTCAAAGTGAGTCCTAAGAATGAGGAATAGTTGAGCGTACAATCGTTGAAACTAAAACCGATGAGAAAGGTATTGCAATCTTCAAATTTTAGTCCCATCATTTTGCAATGGGAGAAAGAGACCTCCTTAAAAGTGGTATGGCGAATGTTGGCATTGCTGAGGTTACAGTCGATAAACTCGCATTCCATAAAATTTTGGTTGTCGAGGTAGGCATCTGAAAAATCGCAACCTTCAAAAGTGCAGTTTTCGTAATCCCCTTTGGGCAGTTTGTTTTGGGTAAGGTCGCTTCCCTTAAAGGTTTGGTCGGCAATAAAGGGTTTATCCATAATCAGGTCAATTGATGTGCAATTTCCTGAAATGACTTTAAATATCCTAAAAAAAGCAGGGTTTCGTTTTAGAGCGTATCAATCGATGCGTTCAACCTCGCTCTCGAGCTTCAATACGTCACTGCCGTCTTCCTGTTTGATTAAGAGGGCTTTATTGTCGGTCGAGCCGTTTCGGGTAATATCATGATTTTCAATTTTTAGGGTGACCGATTTCGTATAAGTGTCTTCCACTTTGCCTTGGGCCTGTCCCGATCCCCATTTCAATTTTACCTGTGTTCCTTTTCTGATCATAGTGTCCGTAATGATGTTTTTCCCAAGAAAAGAAATGGATGGCACATTAAAGGAGGCGATAGGGGGAAATGCTGATCCAATCGAGAAATGATACGTAGCAATTGGGCTATGGCGCCTAAGGTCAAAATTCTAGGGTATAGGTCAAAGGACGACAGCGGTCGGTCATGACGAAAAAATGGGGCTGCCTTATTTACCCCCTTTTTTAAACCTCATTTTCCACCTCAAGTATTTTGTTGTTGTAGTTCTTTGGATCAGAAACTATTTAACTCAATAATTATGAAAAAAACCAACCCTAAATTTAAGACCTTCATACATGGCAAGACTTTGCTCTGTATGATGTTGTTTTTGACAAGTTTGGCCGTTATGGGCCAAAATTCGGTGAGCGGAACCGTTTCCGATAGTAACGGGCCTTTGCCGGGGGCCAATGTAATTGTAAAAGGGACCCATAACGGTGCCCAAGCTGATTTCGATGGAAACTATGCCTTGAGCAATGTTGCCGACGATGCCTTATTGGTGTTCAGTTATGTGGGGTTCAAGACCAAAGAGCTTGCCTTGAACGGACAGACCGTCATCAATGTAACCTTGGAAGAAGATGCAGAATCTTTGGACGAGGTTGTAGTAATTGGTTACGGAACCCAAAAGAAAAGTGATTTGACCGGTGCGGTAGCGGTGGTTAAGGGAGAAAAGGTAAATATAGCGCCCACCCCAAGTTTGACGCAAAACCTATCGGGAAAATTGCCGGGGGTCATTACTCGACAGGAAACGGGCAAACCCGGTGACGATGGAGGGGAATTTTTGATCCGGGGCAAAAGTACCTTTGGGAACAACAGCGCACTTATTTTAGTCGATGGAGTGGAGCGCAGTATTGATCGGCTCGACCCGAACGCCATAGAGAGTATAACCATATTGAAAGATGCCGCTTCGGCCGCCATTTATGGGGCACGTGCAGCTAACGGTGTGGTTTTGGTAACGACAAAGCGTGGTGCACTAGGGGCACCAAGCATAAGTTATAACAGTTCCTTTGGTTTTCAATCTGCGGTACAGGTACCCGAAATGCTAAACGCAGGTGAATTTGCCCAGTATTTTAATGAAGCCAGTTTGAACAGTGGTGATAACCCGGCTTTTACAGATGAACAAGTACAGGAATACCAAAATGGAACTTTGCCCAGTACCGATTGGTGGGGAGAGGTAATCCGAAAATCGGCACCGATCCAACAACAAGGTATTACCGTAAGTGGGGGTGGCGAAAGGGTCAGGTATTTTACCAGTTTAGGTATGCTCGACCAAAAAGGATTGTATGAAACCTCTTCTTTTAAAAGATATAATGTAAGGGCCAACGTAGATATTGATTTGACCGACCGGTTTACCCTCGGAATCGATTTGGCCGGAAGAAAAGAGAACATAAGCGATTCAAGTAATTCCCCCTTTAATTCACTTTTGAATTCCCAACCCACCTCACCGGCGTATGTGCCCGATAGTGTCGAACCGGGTGGATTAGGCTATAACGGGGTGAATATCAATCCTATTGGCGAGGCAATACATTCAGGGTATAAAAGAACCAATTGGAACGTGTTCCAAGGTAATTTTAAATTGAAATACGATATTCCTATTGAGGGGTTGACCACTACTTTCAAGTACAATTATGACCATTCGTTTAAAAATGAAAAAGAGTTTAAGGAGCCTTATACCTTCTACGTGTCAGATCCGGTCAATAATATCTATACCCCGTTCAATAGCATTTCGAACATTACATTGATCGAGGGCTATGATGAGATCGTGCAAGAGACCACCCAGTTTTTTTTGAATTATGATAGGGAGTTTGGGAAGCATAATTTAGGGGCCCTGTTCGTTTATGAAAAGGTCGATAACGAAAGGAAAAATATAGAAGCAGGCCGTCAAGGTTTTGTTTCACCCTCTATTGACCAGTTATTTGCCGGTGGGGCAACGGGCCAGACTTCTGACGGAAAGGCCTCTGAAAGCGCAAGACAAGGCTATATCGGACGTGTAACATATAGCTATGCGGATAAATATTTGTTTCAGGCCAATGTAAGGCATGATGGGTCTTATAACTTTCCAAAAGACAAAAGATGGGGTACGTTCCCCGCTTTCTCTGTGGGTTGGAAGATTTCAGAAGAAGGTTTTTTATCGGGCGTAGATGCCATAGAGACCCTAAAGCTTAGGGCTTCATGGGGTAAGTTCGGTAACGATAGGGTAGGGCCGTTTCAATTCTTGTCGGGCTACACCTTTAAGTCTGGATCCGTTATCGGCACTTCGGGGGCGTATAATCCCGGTATTCAAGATACGGGAATTCCCAATCCTAACATCACATGGGAAACGGCAACGGCCAAAAACCTTGGATTGGATTTTAGCCTTTGGAAAGGCCGTCTCTCGGGTGAATTCGATATTTTCAGTAAGCGTACCGAAGATATCTTGATTGCCAGAAACGCTTCCATTCCAAAGACCTTTGGCGCCAGTTTGCCCAAAGAAAACCTCGGTATTGTAGATAACAAAGGTTTTGAATTGGCCTTGACCTACAAGGGGCGTATCGGTGAAAATTTCAAGTTTGAACTATCGCCCAACATGACCAAGGCGACCAGTGAGGTCATCTTTATCGATGAGCCCGATGACGTTGAGGATAGAATACGAAAAACAGGCCGACCCTTTGATCAATTGTACGGATATACTTCCGAGGGCCTTTTTAAATCACAGGAAGAAATAGATGGATGGGCCGACCAAGATGGTCAAGGCAATGCCTCCCTTAAAACGGGTGATATCAAGTACAAAGATATTAACAATGATGATGTTATTGATGGTTTTGATGTCCAACAAATTGGTAAGAGCGTTATTCCTGAGATCGTATATGGCCTAAACCTGTCGATGTCTTACAAGAACTTTGATTTGAACGCCAGTTTTCAGGGCGCTACCGATTATAACAGCTATGCCTATATCGGAGCCTTTAGTCTAGGGTCGAATGCCATTCGCGAAAGGGTTTTGGATTCGTACAGGGAAGGAAACGAGAATGCGACTTTTCCTAGGGCTTATTTCAATACGCCCCCGAATAACGAGCGTACCTCTACTTTTTGGATGATAGATGGATCGTATTTAAAGTTGAGAAATGTAGAAGTAGGTTACAATTTGCCCGATGCCGTAATGGATAAACTGGGAATTGATTCGATTCGCTTCTTTGTTTCCGGAAACAACCTTTTGACATTTTCTAAATACGATTTCTATGATCCGGAACGGCCTTCCAATAAAAGTGGGAATTCGCTTTACTATCCGCAGTTGAGACGTGTAAACCTAGGTTTTAGTGTAAACTTTTAAAATTAAAAAAATGAAAAGGATAAAAATATATATGTCCCTGGTCGTGATTTTTGCATTTGCAATTTCATGTGAAGACGGATTTTTAGAAAGAGAACCCTTAGATATTATTAGTGAAGACGTGGTCTATAATGACCAAGGTTATGTAGAATCTGTTCTGTATCGATTGTATAATTATATGCCCGTAGGTTTCCCGGGAAGGGGGCAAGACAATCAGCCGGGAAACAATGCCTATGGTTTTTCTTCCATCTTGGATAATAATACCGATATAGCCATGACCAAAAGTGCTTGGATCGAAACGTGGAAGGTGATTCGTCCCGGTTTGATGGATGCTACCAATAACCCTTTGGACAACTGGGAAACCCTGTACAAGGGAATATACTTGGCAAATACCATTCTGGCCAATATTAAAGATAGCGAGTTGGAAGATGAGGTCAAGGCTAGGGTTACGGCAGAGGCCCGTTTTGTAAAGGCGTTTCAATATTTTGACCTGGCCCGAAGATATGGGGCCGTACCCTTGATCAAAGAGTTGCAATCGATCGATGATGAATTATTGTTGCCCAGAACCCCGGTAGATGAGATTTACGAATATATCGATCAAGAGTTTACCGCTGCCGCCGCCGATTTGCCATCGGTATCGGAACTTCCCGATTCTGAAATCGGAAGGGCCACAAAAGAGGCCGCATGGGCCTTTAACGGAAGGGCCCAACTGTTTGCTAAAAACTATGCACGTTCCGCAGAATTGTCGAAGGCCGTCATTGACGGGAACGGGTACACCCTGTCTTCAGATTATGAAGGTTTGTTTCAAACCTATGGCGGAGATCCAGAGGTTATTTTTGAAGTGCTTTTTAACGGTACCGACAAGGGCCATTCGATGGATAAGGTAATGCTGCCTTTCAGTTATAGGGCCGATTGGGGTTCGCAATGTAACCCTACGCAAGAGTTTGTAGACAGCTATGAAATGGCCAATGGTCTGCCGATTACGGATCCGGCATCTGGGTATAATCCCTTAAAGCCTTACGAAGGAAGGGATTCAAGGTTCTACGCTACCATATTGTATCAAGGAGCCGATTTTATGGGCAGGAAAATGGATTTGCTTTTTCCCGATGGGGTAGATGCGCCTTTGCGTACCGGCCTACATACCATAACCGGCTATTACATCAGAAAATTTATGGACCAAAGCGCGCCTTTTGGTGTTGATTTTGGACAAAGCAAACAAAGTTGGATAGAGATGAGGTTGGCAGAAGTATTGTTGAACTATGCCGAAGCACAAAATGAGGTGGCAGGTCCAGATGCGTCGGTCTATGATGCCATCAACAGGGTACGTACAAGAGCGGGGCAGCCCGACTTGCCCGCCGGACTCTCAAAAGCTGATATGTTCGATAGGATCGTACACGAGCGCAAAATTGAATTGGCCTTGGAAGGTCACCGTTTTTGGGACCTTAAACGATGGGGCATGGGCGTAGAGGTATTGAACAATAAGGTTTTTACGGGAATGAAGGTGCTGGATGTCGACCCTGTAACGGGGGAAATGGAACTAGAGCCTTTTCCGGTGGACAACAGGCCTGTTACCATCTACTCAGAGAAGTTTGATCTGTTCCCTGTTCCTCAGGCCGAAATAGAAAAGAATCCTAATTTACTTCCGCAGAACCCTGGTTACTAGGGGGCGAAGTTTATAGTGAGTTGCACGTTAGTTGAGTTGAAAGGGTTACGGAATATTTCCGTAGCCCTTTTATTGTACTCGAAGTTTTGGTGTTATTCCAGCATTAAGTTTTGAAACTTCTCCAAAAACTGTGCTACGTGATAACCGTCTACCAATGCATGGTGTACATGAACGGAAACGGGCATAAACAGTCGGTCGCCTTTGGCGGTCATTTTTCCAAAAGTAATTTTCGGACAGCTATCGGGCCGTGCGTAGTGTCGGGCGTGCGAAATCGAAGTAAAATCGACCCAAGGAATGGCCGAGCAGTGCACCACATTCTCTCCCGATTCTTCGGGCGGCATAAGCCGGTCTGAATTTTGCACCTTTTCAATGGCCGGTAGGGCCAAGGC
The DNA here is from genome assembly GCF_900156625.1 of Zobellia uliginosa. Taxonomy (GTDB): domain Bacteria; phylum Bacteroidota; class Bacteroidia; order Flavobacteriales; family Flavobacteriaceae; genus Zobellia; species Zobellia uliginosa. The sequence goes on from NZ_FTOB01000008.1 coordinate 30,233, forward strand.
AAGAAAATCTTCAAAGTCCTCGCGATACTTTACGTGTGAAAAGCCAAAAGCGCCGTTTTTTTTATTGATGGTCGGCGAGGCATTAATGGTCTCGTACTCGTACAACTTGCCGTCAACGATCCGGTACCTGAATTCAAGCGTTCTGTTTACGGCAACCAAGGATTTGTGCAAGTAGGACAAGAAAAAGGAATGACCATTAGCCTTTGCGGCCTTATAGGTTTCCGTGCAATCTAATTTGGTGGCAATGCCATGAAAGGGCTCGTCAAATTTTGAAAAGAACTCAAAGTGGTCTTTCCTGTTCCAAGTTTCGATATTGATTTCTTTGCGCATACTACGTTTTTAGTAAAGGGTTTTGGTTTGTTCGTGAAAAATACTCAATGCTGGTGGAATCGGCATAAAGAGATGCTTTTTTTGGTTGGGGCCAGAAATGGGGAGTCTGGGAGAAATGGTTGTTTTTTCTTCTTGATGTTAACCTATGCTACTGCTTGGGTATGAAGTAGTACAACAAACTGATAAAATTGAAATATGAAAACTACTGTAAAGATTTTGACTAGTATGGTAATGGTATTTACCATTGCATTGGCCTCATGTTCCAAAGATGGTGTGGATGGTGATGTCGGAGCACAAGGGGCAACAGGTCTTCAAGGACCCCAAGGGGAACAAGGCCTAAAAGGGGATAAGGGAGACCAAGGCGAACCGGGAACTGTCAATGTAATGTATAGTGATTGGCTAGACCAAGACTTTAATTTTAGCGATGAGGCGAGCTACAAATCAATGAGGGTTATAGAAGCGAACCTGACTCGAGATTTTTTAAATAATGGCGGTATTGTACTGGGCTTTTTCAGAAGAACCAAAAATTCAATATACCAATTGCCCCGGGTTTTTGACTATGGGGGCTTTGCCATACGTCATGATTTTGTGGCCATCCATTTTCCCGATAGGGGGGAGGTTCGGTTTAATGTAAGTTCTATAGACGATACGGATCTTTCGGAGCATGAGCTTATAGGCTCATCCATTTCCGAACCGCAGTACAGATATGTCATGATTCCCGGTGGGGTGAGTCTCTCAGGGCGTTCTTCTCGACCGAATTTTGAAAAGATGTCGTATGAAGAGATCGCGGCGTATTTTGATTTAGAGGATTAAAGACCAGGCCATACGCTTTAGGTTTTGGTACGGAATTCTATAAGGTTTTGAAGTACTTCCTTTTTAAGTCTTTTGTTTTGAGTTTGTCGCAGCCCAAAACAAAAGTTCTGTAGGCGGGCCTTTTAGGTCCGAAATAGGGAATCTCGTCTTGAATGAATTTAATCTCTCTTTTTCTTAATTCTTCGGATAATTCCATTTTCTCTTCCTTTGAAGTTGTCATTCCGATACAATGGGTTTTCGCCCATTTGTCCGATTGAATTTGATCAAAGGTATAGGCGATCAACTCCTTTTCCGTATTGAAGATTTTGATGTTTTCTTTGATTCCGCTTTCGGTGTAATACCAAATATATTCGCCCTTGGTTTTATCGATTCCAAACCCTTCGTAAATTGCGTTTCCGTTTATGGAATAACTATTAAAATTATAGCAATGCCGCTTCATCCAGGTTTCTAGCTCTATTTCTGTTTGGGGAATCATTACAGGGCAATTTTAAAATAATGGGGAGTCAGTCTTAGGTAAACCAAAAAGCTTTGGTAAAGTGGGGCTTGGTGTATGGGGCGATACGGGACTTATTTATGTTTCTTTAATTCGTTTTTGACCATTTTTTCAAGTTGCTTCATTTCATCTTTGGAACTATACAGTTCTATAAAAAAAGAATCGCCATTTATTTCAGAGCCTACATAAAGTGCAAAGATAAGTTCGTTTTTAACGATAAGTCCCAGCTTTTGGTGCGTTCTCATGCCAATTCGCGATAGGTTTTGTATTTCGGACTGCCCTTTTGGGTTTAACGTAAAAGATAGTCCGCACTGTTTTTCGGATGCTTTAAAATATTTATCCTCCAGACATATTCGTTTGACCTTGTCAAAATTACCGATAGGTAACCAAGGTCTTTTTTGAATAAAATAGTATTCGTTAGGGTTATTTTTTAAAACCCTTTTAACGCCTGTGGAGTCGTTTAATAAATATATGCCCGATGGTAAAATCCCTGGCTCCGTTTCCGGTTTCCCTTGCAATAGGTGCATTGTACTGGAGCCTATAGTGGACATAAAAAGAACGATGGATATGGTTTTTGTAAAAATGCTCATTATGTAGGGGTGCTGAAAGTTTTAGATTTTTTCCAATGGTTAAATGCTACAAGGTTATCTTTCAAGAGTGTGGTTCGTTTTTACTTTTTTTTCCTTTTGTCATCTCGATAATCTATAGAATAAAGAAAACCTTGTAATCTCTTGTGCTTTGTCTCTCGGTTTGTAAGAGGTAGAATTACTTTGCAGCATGGGTCTGTGGGTCGCGAGCTGCTTTTTGGTTCTAAAATCGATATCCAATGCGGAGGTGTAAGTTTGCGGCGACGTCTCCTTCGTTTTCAGAAAATCCGGCATTTTTTGCAAAAGAATAGCGGTAACCAATTCCAATACCGGTTTCGTAGTTCAAATGATTTCCGATATTTCTTCGAATTCCCCAAGTGGGAATTATTGTCAGCTGGTTAATAACATTAATGTTCTCGTAATTCGATATAACGAACCAATCGGGCAAAAAACTGGTTTTTAGGGAAACAAAATTACCTGCATTATCTGCCGTATTTTTAGCTTTCGAAGCGCGTTTCTTTAAGTTGTAATACCATCTTGGTTCAACCGAAATGGAGGGGATCAATAAATATCCTGTTCCATCGTCATAAAAAACGCTGCCTCCGAAAAAACCGGCGTCGAGTCCCACTTCACTTCTCAAGGCAATGTGGTCACTTAACTTACTTTCGTTGTGGAACCAAAGTCCTAAAATCCCTGTTTGTATTCCATATGTCGATTTTTCAACGGTTCCGTCTTGGCATTGGGCGGAAAAGGCCAAGGCAAATAATGTAAAGAACAAAAAAGTTTTTTTCATAATTTTTTTTTGTTTTACGGTGAAGCTGATAGCTCAATTTTCTTTTAGTCACCAAACCTACGGGGTTTGCTGGGCTAGTACATACCGGCCATTAATTTGTCACATACCATCCTATTTGCTATTACGGTGTTGACAATTGTATTGTTTCGGGTGTCGTTTTTTGGTGACATCACTTTATGGTCTTACTAGAATGAAACGAAACTACTAAATTTAAAATGCTCAATAGCCCCAAACCCTATTTGTGCGTCTCGATTAGAATCTAACGCGGTTGTTCAATATATACGGAAACCCTTATTTCAATTAAAGTAGGGGCATTATTGAAATGGGGTAATAATCGTAAAGATTAGATTAGGCCATCACAGTAAAAAAAGCACATATAATGGTTTTATTATATACTTTGTTCATTTTCCTTATCGCTAGTTTCTTTCTCAACGAGATCGAAGTATTTATCTTTTCCTATAGTCATATAATATAAGGGGTATAAAAACACGATTCCGGCTATGATGCCCAGTATCATGATTTTCGTAAGCACGAGAAGTAGTGCCAAAAACATAAAAAAGGCTTTAGCGACACCCTCATACTCAAAGGTATTTAGGGTAAATGTTACGGTTTGTGCATCGCTAAGGTTTACGGTGCGTTTTTGACTCGTACACCAAGCGGCTTTTGCATAAATTTCGCAGGGTCCGTTTTCTACTTCATATTCTTGTTCCCCTTTTTTTATGGTGCCACGGTCTTTTTCGTTGATGTATATTTTGGCCGCAGTGGCACTTTCTATTTTGATTTTTCCCATTTTTTATATTTAATCTTGGTCTATATGAGGGATAAAACGTTTAGAACTGTTTATTAGGTGCTTGGCCAAGATATAACTGAATTATGGCCTGTTCGCTTTAGGTTATTTCCCGAATAATTTTTTCCAAAATCCCTTTTTCGCCTCTTTCTTTTCGGGGGCAATGTTTCTTACTTTATATTCGGCGTTTGCAGCGATTTCCCCTTCTTTTAATTTTTCTTGTTTTTCAATTTCCGCAATCTGTTCCATGGCGGCTTGCCTGTAGAGTATAGCCCCTTCCGGGTCGCAGTTTAAGAGGTTTGAATAGCAAGAAGACTGGTTGAGGTCCAAGGGATTGGGCTCTACAACTTCGGTTGCCTCTAGTAGGCCTAAATCATGGTCTTTCGCATAGTTTAGAGCTTTTAAAAACACCTTGATCCTGTCGTACGAAAACAAATTGTCTAGTTCGCTTTTGATTTCGGGGTTATTTTCATAATCCTCTAATAGCTCAGCTACTTTGTCGGCAGGAATATAAACACCCGAACAATAATTCTCTATAATGGCATTGTGTACTTGTTCGGTTAACCTTTCATTGGGCACTATTTCATTCCATTTTTTATAATAGGCCTGAAGAAAAGGTTTCTCGGAAAAGGAAAGGGCAGCGCCTCTAGTGTAGAAAAACTTCTCAAAAAAGCCTTGAACGACGGCCACATAATAGCCGTGGCTTTTGTCAAAAATATCATTCTGCTTGGTTTCTAAAGCTACCTTGATCGTATTCTCATACTTTTCCTTATAGAAATCTTCAATATTATTTTCGGTAGAGAGTTTCTCTATTAAGCTTTGATTGTCGAGTACGTCAAAATACCATTTGTTTATTTGCTTTTCCGATATTGGATGATAACTTATATCCCAACCCATATTTGTTTATTTTCTAATTATTGATATTAAATATTTATCGTTATTACTGCGATTATATTTTATAATAACTCAAATAATTATCTCCCAGATCCATGTATAATCGCTTCCTTGCATGGATCTATGTTTTGGTGGAAGTAGCTACACCCCTTAATGTGATAGGCTTCACGGCCTTGTACGGTTCTTTGGTCTGGGTAATGTTTACTATTCGATCATGCCTGTTATAAACTGGCCAGCCTTTCCTGTATCGTTATTGCTGACCACCAAAGGCACCCTGCCCAGTTTGGCTGCAAATTCTTTCGATCCTTTATCAAGAACATAAGTATGGTCGTAATACCAAGAATCGGATTTGTTCGCTTTTACGCTCTTTTCGGTTTCTTCAAATAAGACTAGGCACCATTTTGATATTTCCTTGTTTTCAACCTTTCGCTTTAAGAAACCAATCGATTTCGCACAATAAATATCCCATGTTACAACAAAGATCACATGATAATCGATGAGCTCGTTAAACTGGAGGGATGTACCGGATTGTACGTGCTTGATTTTAAGCGTGTGGTTTTGAATAAATTCAATTGCAGACGAATTATCGAGTAAATTGGATAGTTGACAATAGGCCCGTTTAGGGTGTGCAGAGAAAGCTCTGTAATGTTCTGGGGTATCCAAGTATTTTTTCTGTCTTTTGAAAAATCGGTCTAGTATTCTCATGTTTAGCATTTAGTAGGTTATTATGATTGGGTGTATAATACGTACTAAAATTAGCAAATTTTCTTACAAAATATAATATACTTATATTCAGTAAATAAAACGTTTTTAAACGTTTACAAACGAAAACAATTGTTTTGTAACCGATTAGAATTTGGTCGCCGTTCTAGGTTTGCAGTGTTGAATCCCGGTGGTTCAATAGTATGAACTGTTTAACGTAAAAATTAGTAAAATGAACGCCTTAAAAAACAAAGTACAGTTGATTGGAAACTTGGGCCAAGACCCAGAAATTGTAAACATGGACAATGGCAATAAACTCGCCAAATTTTCCATTGCTACCACGGAAACTTATAAAAACGCCCAAGGTGAGCGTGTAGACGATACCCAATGGCACAATGTGGTGGCCTGGGGAAAGACCGCAGAAATCGTAGAAAATTATTTGATCAAAGGTAAACAGGTGGCCGTCGAGGGCAAGCTCACCCACCGGTCGTACGAGACCAAGGAGGGCGAAAAACGATATATTACCGAAGTACGTTGTAACGAACTTTTGATGTTGGGTAAATAGAATATGCCGTTCTTTGCAAATGAAGCGACACCAAGGGGCAATATTGCGCTCTTTGGCCTCGCTTCATTTGTTGCATCGGTATTTTTAATAAACAATCGTTATACTTATTGCATGGCGCTTACAACAGAACAAGAACTGCTTCCCCTTTTAAAGACCAATTTTGGCTACGATTCGTTCCGTCCCAATCAGTGGAGCGTAATCAGCGATGTACTGGCCAAAAACGACGTTTTGGCGATTATGCCTACGGGCGGGGGAAAGTCGCTTTGCTTTCAGCTTCCGGCCTTGGCCATGAACGGAACGGCCATTGTTATTTCCCCGCTGATCGCCTTGATGAAAGACCAAGTGGATGCCTTGACCGCCAATGGTATTTCCGCGGCCTATTTCAACAGCTCCTTAGCGCCCGAAAAACGAATGGAAGTAGAGAATCGATTAGTGAAAGGCGAGTTGAAGTTGCTCTATGTGGCTCCGGAAAGCTTGGCCTTGGTACAGCATATCCTGTCTGAAATCACCATCAGCCTTTTTGCTATAGACGAAGCACATTGTATCTCTTCCTGGGGGCACGATTTTCGTCCGGCCTATACGCAGTTGGGGAGCCTAAAGCGGCAATTCCCCGGAGTACCCCTAATTGCCTTGACCGCTACGGCCGATACCACGACCCAAGACGACATTTTGGAACAGTTGGGCATTCCCGGTGCATTACGTCATTTGGCTTCCTTTAATCGCCCTAATATCTCCCTAGAGGTGCGTCCGGCCCAAGACCGAATTTCACAGATTCTCGGTTTTCTCTCGGAACGGCCGAACGAAAGTGGAATTATCTATTGCCTCAGCCGAAAAAGTACACAGACCATTGCGGACAAACTGTTGGCATCGGGTTTTGAGGCCAAAGCCTATCATGCCGGTCTTCCTGCCGAGGAACGAAGTCAGGTGCAAGAGGACTTCATTACCGATCGCGTGCCTATCATTGTGGCGACCATTGCTTTTGGAATGGGCATAGATAAGAGCAACGTGCGATGGGTAATCCATTACAACCTGCCCAAAAATGTGGAGGGTTACTATCAGGAGATCGGACGTAGCGGACGTGACGGTCTGCCTGCAAAAGCATTGCTCTTCTACAGTTTTGCCGATGTGGCACAATTACGCAGGTTTATTTCTTCGAGCGAAAATGCCGATGTGGAATACGCCAAGTTAGAGCGTATGCAGCAGTTTGCAGAAGCCTTAAGTTGCCGACGGATCGCCCTGCTCAACTACTTCGGGGAACATATGGTCGAGAATTGTGGCAATTGCGATATGTGCAAGCGTCCTCCAAAGTATTTTGATGCTACCGTACTCACCCAAAAAATATGTTCGGGCGTGGCACGTTTAAAGGAACGTGAAGCTATGGGCATGTTGGTCGATGTGCTTCGCGGGGCACAGAACGCCCCAGTGTTCGAGAAGGGTTATCAGCATATAAAGACCTATGGAGCGGTAAAGGAGGTGTCGTGGCAAGACCTGCAGCAGTACATCATTCAATTGCTCAACCAAGGTGTGCTTTCCATAAATTTTAGGGAAGGCGGTCGGTTGGCGCTTACGCCATTGGCGAAACAGGTGCTTTATGAAGGCAAAAAAATACAGCTTGCCATTTTAGAAAAACAAAAGGCCAAGCCGAAAAAGGAACGAAAAACCAAGGCCAGTGCGTCAGGACTATTCGAAAAGCTTCGGTTGCTACGGCAAAAAGTGGCGGCGGAGCAAGGGGTGCCTGCCTATGTGGTCTTTAGTGATGCCAGTTTAAAGGATATGGAGGAAAAACTTCCTAGGAACGAAACCGAGTTCATGGAAATTTCCGGGGTAGGTCAAGCGAAGCTGGAAAAATATGCGACCATATTCTTGAAGGAAATCAACGAACATAAAGCGGAAAAGAAGCGAAAAAAGGCGAAAAAGAATCCCAGTCACCAGCTTTCCTTCCAATTGTTGAAGGAGGGATTTTCCGTCGAAGATATCGCCAAACAACGGGGAATACAGGAAAGTAGTATCTACACCCACCTGCAAAAGGCACATGCCGAAGGGGCTCCGGTAGATTTGGGGCAGTTTATTTCTTCCGATGAGATCAAAAGTATCAAAAAAGCGCAATCTGAACTTCAGGGTGCCGACGGCCTAAAAGTATTCTTCGAATATTTTGAAGGCAAGATGCCCTACTGGAAAATTCAAATGGGACTGTATCTGATCGGAAAGTAAAATTTGTGGACAAGTGTAGCCGAAGACAGGTGTTACTGCCTCTTATCGATTACGCTGATAGGCTTCCTTCCCAGCTTCGACATCCGCAATTTTTGAATTTCTTCATTAGGACAGATTTCAATATTGGGAGAAACCCTCAATTTAGACCTAAAGTGGTCTTTAATGGCTTGCATCAATTGATGGTCGGCTGAAGATGAAGCGATTTTTATAAGGATTTCATCCGTACCGATTTCGTTCTGGTAGATTTCGAACACATAGCCTTCCACTTCTTCAAAATCGTTCAGAAGGTTGTCCATGGCAGGAGGGTAGAGGGTAGTGCCCTTGTATTTTATCATTTGCTTCTTCCGTCCTACTACAGGGCCTAAACGCATGGTGTTTCTGCCACAGGCACAGGGCGAAGTATGGGCCACGACAATATCCCCGGTTTTAAATCGCAACAAGGGCATGGCCTCAACACCTAGGGTGGTGATCGTAAGCTCTCCTTCTTGGCCATCGGCAACGGCCTGATCGTTGTCATCTAAGATCTCGGCAACAATGAGTTCGGGGTGGTGATGTCCCCCGCGTTGTTCGGAACACTCGGCAAAAGCCGTACTCATTTCGGTCGAGGCGTATGTGGAGTAGAGTTCAATGTTCCATTTCGATTTTATTTTGTCGGCCAGAACGTTTAATGAAAAATCTTGATTCCTTAACGATTCGCCTATACAAATGGCCCCTTTGACCCCTGAAGTATTGATATCGATACCATGTGTTTCGGCATACTGGATCAATTTCAGTAAAAAGGAGGGCACCACAATTAAATAGGTGGGCCTAAATTTGAGAATGGTATCCCATTGTAGTTCGGGGATACCTGCTCCCACACGGATGATACCCGCACCCAATTTTCTGATTCCTAAAAAGTAGGCCAGACCGGCCATAAAACGACGGTCCATGGTCGTGGTCATTTGTATGATGTCATTTTCGCCAACACCCGAACACGCCAAGGATATGGCCTCGTTATGGGCCAATCGGTCAAGGTCTTTGTCGGTCTGCCCCAAGATTACGGGGTCGCCCAAGGTGCCCGAAGTCGTTACAAAATCAATAATCTGTGATTTGGGTACGCACAGAAAATCATCGTTGTAATGCTGTAGCTCTTCTTTGGTGGTTACCGGAAGCTTCGCTAGGTCCTCAAGGGTTTTGATATCCGATACCTTGATATCATACTCCTTAAAAATGCGCTTGTAATAAGGCGATTTTTCGGCTACATAGGCTATCAGCTCTTGAAGCTTTTCTTCTTGAAAGGCTTTTATTTTTTCGGTCGATGCTTTTTCTATTTCTGGAATCATTTATTTGAGCTTCCTTTTTAGTTTTTTAATATAAGTGTCTATGGCTTCCTTATCGGGTACCGTGGTCACTTCTTTGGTCTTGGCTTTCTCGAAGGCGTCTAAGGCTTCCTTGTAGTTTCGGTTTTTATAGTAATACTTCCCCTTAAGGAAATACACCTCCCAAAAATCGGGATTTACGGCTATAAATTCAGTCCATAGGGCCGGTTCAATTTCTTCTTCCGAGACCATGGCCTCCGTAATCTGACGCCTTAATTTTCGATAACGTTCGTAGTGTCGATATGCCAAGGTTCTCAAAAAAGGGTCAGGGGCTATGGTCCTATCGGGCGAAGATATGGGGCGTGCCTTTTGGTTTTGGTCGGCTGTGCCGAATACTTCCTTTAGGTCGTAAGCTACAAATTCACCCAACTGATAGGGATTACTAGAAACCCAGACCAAAAGGTCTTCCGGTTGAAAGACAATGCCGTGGTGCGCCAACATTTGGTTGAGGGCTTTTTCGTTACCGTAACCAATAAGTTTGTCTTCGAGTCCGTCTTTGTTCCTTAAGATGCTTACGGCACTCTCGGGGGTTACTTTCGGGGTGTCTTCCAAAAGTTCTTCCATACGTTCGTAACGGTATTTCGAATGGCTTTCGAAGATATGTTTTTGGTTCTTTTTATCATCGGTATAGGCATCGCTTTGAAAGTGGTTGGAGCAAACGAGCTGATTGTCGTTTTCTACCTCGTACACCCCGAAATTATGCGGGGAAACCTCAATAAGGGCCGCTTTTTTGTCTTTGGCACTTCCCACAAAAATCGATTCAGAGACAAATACTTCCCGTTTTTTGGCAATGGCGATGGCCTCATCTATGGAAGAGGCGTACTGTAAGATTTCGCGGGTAACCAATGATATAGGGGTTTTGGCGACCAAGGGGAATTTCGACTTGCCCGCGTTGATGGTAACGGTCAGGCCTTGGTCGTTCATTCCGGAAACCACACCGATCATACCGCCCCAGCTCACCGACATAAATTTATGGCCCTGATCGGGAGCTACGAATGCAATGATCTTGTTCTTTGCAAAATCGTCGCCGGCGTAAAAATCGAAATTCCTACCGATGATAAGTTTGCCGTCTTTGGTATGTGGCCCCCAGGCGGCGAAGGAAGAGCAGCCTACCAGGGCGAGGTCTTGTAAGGCATGGCCGATATCGTGTGCCCCGTGAAAGTACATGACACGTGGGTAAGGGGCCGCAATGCGATCATAATCTTTTGAGGCGTATTGCGAGATACCATAGATTTCGGCCTTGTACTGCTCGTCAATGTTCTTGTACATTTTTCGGTTGAACCAAGCCAAGAACTTTCTGAGCATTTTTTGCTTTCCTTTTGAGGGCACGAGCTCATCTATTTTTTCTACAAAGACCCGCTCTTGTTCCCGAAAAAGTTCTTGGGTTAGGCTACCTGTCTTGAGACCCAGTTCGTAAGGGTTTCCCGAAACATAGAGTTCGTAAAGGCCTTGGGGGTTCTTGGTCAAAAAATTGGTGCCGAGACGGTAGGTAGAATCAGAGAGTTGTTGCCTAGGGGGCAGCTTGGTTTCATACGTACTTACGTCGGGAAGGTCTTTCAATGATCGCGAAACACCACAGGAGCCCAAAAGCAAGGCCAGGCCTAGAAGAACGTATATGTTTAAAGCTATTTTTTTTGGCATTATGTCAATCGGCTATGAAAGAAAGAATTGTAGGGTAAAAGTACGGGGCCTTAGCTATCTTTTGCGAGTTTTAGTTTTTTTTCCGTGCGCTTTATGGCCCATCGATCTTTGAAATCGAGCCATTTCTGGCCACGGTAGCTTCTGATGGTATTGTCGATATGGCGCATGATCATTACGTTGTAGAGCATATTGGCGAAACGGAGCGGATGCCTGGGCAAGGCACGTAGGGTCATAGAAAAACCTCCGTTAAGGTAGCGGATGCTGTGCCAATATCCACTGGGCATATAGAGGGCGTCGCCATGCTTCATTTCGGCACGTATACCTTCGGCATATTGCAGGGCCGGGTATCGGTCAAAATCGGGGTTGTCCATATCTATGCTCTCGATATTATGTATGGAAAAAGGCACTTTATACAGGTATTGCGTTTGCTGGGGGGAAAAGAGATTGACCACCTTGTCGCCGTCAAAATGAAAGTGCATGCTGTCGGGTAGGTCGATGTCGTAATGCATGAATACCTTTGATTTCCCTCCACCAAAGAACAAGGCCGGAAGCTTTTTAAAGAACTTCAAGCCGATATCGGGGTATTGAAAATCTTTGAGCAGTTCGGGCATTTCCTTTAAGATATTATAAAAGAAAATACGGAGGTCGGTAGGTTCGGTCTTTAAGACTTCGATGTATTCGCTCAACTTCATTTCTTTGACCGGAGCGTATACACTTTGCTTGTCTTTGGCGGGTTCGTTGTTGTACAAGGGCACAATTTGGTCTCCCGCACGTTCTTGGATATAGTCGAGCTTCCATTTTTCGTAGGCTGGCCAATCTTTCGTCAATCCGGTAATCAAGACAGGCTTTTGCGGTTTGTAGTAGTGTTTGATAAAATCCGCTTTTGAGATGTTTTCTACCCGTTCGATAGGCGTTGTCTTAAACTGTCCCATTATGCATCTATTTTTTTATTGGTCTTTGTACTTCCTTTGGTTATTTTCTTTACTAAGTATTCACTGCCCAAGATTTCCGAGCAAGTGACCACACTACTGATGGTTACCCCTAGAATGCCGTGCATATTGATGCTTTGCCCCGTAAAAAAGAGGTTTTTTATTTTGGTGCGCGGCGAGATAAAGGTCTTTAAGGGGGTATTTACGTTTTTTGCATATCCGTACATGGAGCCTTCGTTAGAGCCTATGTAGTCTCTATACGATAAAGGGGTAGAGGTATGAACCGATTGAATGCTTTTACGGATATTCGGAAATTTTTTTTCCAATGCACACAAAAACGCTTCTATTTTAGTCTGTTTGAATTCCTCGTAAGTCTCGCCCCGACTGTTTTTTTGCGTAACCGTATTGAAAGTGCCCGACCAAGGTTCGAGTTCCTCATAGCGCATATAGGTTATGGCGGTCAACTGGTCGGCCCATTCGCCTTGGTTTTTACGGGCCCCCATAGATACCATATAGGCTTCGGGCCATGATTCTTGGGTGTAGTTGTGCGAATTCCAAACCGCGTTATAGTCTTTAAAGTGGTAATAATTGTGGTTTAGGTATTTAAAGGTTTTTGGTTTGAGTACAATATGGATGCTGAAAGCGGAAATAGTGCTTTCTATACTTTCTATGCGTCTGGTGTACGATTTTCTAAAATGCTCTTGCCCTACCATTTTTATGGTAATCTTCGGTTCTATGTTCGAAATGAACAGGTCGCCTTTTATGATGTCTCCCTTTTTGGTTACCACCGAAACTACCTTTTGGTCTTCAACGTTGAACTTGGTTACCTCGCAATGTTTATAGGTTTCCCCACCGTTTTCCTTTAAACGTTTTATGAGTAATTTGGTGATTTGGCTCCCGCCATCGGCACACCTGTACGAGCTTTGTATGTACGAGTTTATGGAAAGTGCGTGTACGTAGAAGGGGGTCTTGTCGGGTTCGCCTGCATACAAAAGGTTGGAGCCGGCAAGAACGGCACGCAGCTTCTCGTTTTCGGTGATGGAGTCAATATACTTTTTGGCGGGCAGGGTAAAAAGCTCGGTATCGTCATGATATGGCTTGCCGAGTCTTAAGTTATACAGTGGAAATTTTCCACAGGTATCCTGTAGTTTTTTACAATATTGATGAATGGCTTCCTTTTCTTCGGGAAACTCTTCTACCAGCCTACGTTCAAAATTTTCATAGCCCTGGGCATGGGGATATTCCTTTGGGTCGCCATCAAATGTGATCAGGTCAAAACCGTCTTCGTCCAAACGGGTCAGGTGTAGTCCGTCTAGAATATCTAAGTATTCAAAATAGCGGTAGAGGTTCTGGCCTTTTTCCAATCCTCCTAAATAATGAACGCCCGTATCAAAAATAGTACGCTCGCGTACAAAGGTCTGTAGGTTGCCCCCGTATTGGTTGTTTTTTTCCAATACGCAGACACTTTTGCCCTCACGCGCCATGATAATGGCCGAAACAAGTCCGCCCATACCACTGCCTATTATCACTACGTCATAATGTTCGTTCATTAACTGCGTCGTTTTTTTAATAACCTAAAGTTATCATTTTGTTGGCTGGTAGCGAAACCTAATGCCTCTATAGGCGATAATTCCATTTGTTGTGCTTCTTTCAATAAAATCAAGGTCTCGACCGTATCGCCCAAAAGTTCGGCCAGTTGCCCGCTTTCCATCTTTATATCGACCAGAACGAGCTCGGCATCGGTTTCAAATGCTTGGGCCATGTTCTCGGCAAGGCTTATTTTACTGTAGTTTTGGGTCAAAAAGTTATTCTTTAGCAACAGGGCCGCTTCGTGGTCGCCCAAATATGTCGTTATTTTCCTATCGATGGAATCTAGGGCAAGCAACAGGTCTAGCTGTCCGTAATCTTGCGATAGGTGTATCATTTTGGTTTTCTTTCCTATGTGCTTTAAAAGCAATGTATAGGTTTCTTTATGGGCGGCCAGGTCAAGTTTGACGCTTTTGTAAACCGTATCGCCCTTGTATCTATAGTTTTCCAAAAGGGTTTTGGTCCAATAGTCTTGATCTTCGATTTCATTTCTAAGCCTTTGGAATTCCTTCCTGAAATAGGCGCCCAATTGCTTGGCACGTTCGCTATAGTTTTTGCCGAATTTGGGGTCGTTGGCCTTGATCTTGGGCAAGAGTTCTATGGTGATGCTCCCATCGCGAATGATAAAACTTCCCTTTGGCAGTACTTCGGAATTACCGTGTATGAGTACCGGAAGAATATCCAATTCAAATTGCTGCGCCAAATAAAAGGCCCCTTTGTGAAAACGTTTGATCTTATTGCTGGAAGAGCGTGTGCCTTCGGGAAAAGCGATCAAGCTGAAACCTTGGGCGACTTTTTCCTTTAAATAGGCCTCGCCGTTTTCTATACCTCCGGAAACAGGATAGGCGCCTGCCAATTTAGCCGCACTACCGAATACGGGCGAGTTGTAGACCCAGTCGTTTACCAAAAATACAATTTTAGGATGGAGCATGCCAATGGCCAGAATGTCTAAAAAACTGGTGTGGTTGGCAATGATCATTACCGGTTTTTCAAAGGTTTCCTTACTGAGGTTTTTTATTTTTTTGGATACAAAGGGGTTGGTGTACAACACTGAACCCATGAGTTTGGAAACCGCTCGATGAAAGCCGATATTCTCTTCCATTAGGCTTTGGGGCGATAGTTTTAATTTGGCCCATCCGTATATGGAATACAAAAATCCTCCCGTACCGAAATACCCGAACGACAATACCGAATGGATAAAATAACGCAAGGATATAGGGCGTTTATCGGCACTTCCGATAAAGAGCCTGAAGAGCAGGGGTTGAACGGTAAAGGCCACAAATGCCGCCGAAAGGATCCCGATTAAGGAAACGGTGGAAATGGTATACAGTACGGGATGCTTGGCGAATATCAAGACCCCGACGCCAGCAATAGTGGTGATGACCGAGAGTAATATGGAGGTCTTATGGGTGTGTAGCACCTTTTCCCCTGTGCGGTATTCGGTAAGCAAGCCGTTGGTTATGAAAATACTGTAATCTACCCCAAGACCGAAAATAAAACTGCAGATGATGATATTGAAAATATTGAATTCGATATGGAAAAGGCCCATGATGCCCACGGTCAAAAACCAGGTGAGAAATATGGGTATGCTGGTCACCACGGTCAGGGAAAGGCTACGGTAGAAAAAGAAGAGAATAAATAGCACCACGATTAAGGAATAACCGATAAGGCTATTAAAATCGTTCTTTAAGTTGCCCAAAAAGGTTTCGTTTACCTGTTGGCGGTCAATGAGCAGGGTATTGGGCGAGTTCTCGAACTGTTCGCGAATAAGGTCGATATGGTCTTCATCTACCTTTATCAGGGAGGTGATGGTGGTGCCGTTTTCGTCCTTTACGATGTAATCATCAAGGGAAAACGATTTTATGGCTTCAAAGTCGTCGACCTCTAGGGGTTCGAAATCGGCGTTCAGCAGATCGTAAAACTTGTTGAAGGTAGTGGGTTTAAAACCGAATTCGTTTCCACTTTCGATCAGCTTCTTTTGGGTTGTTTTGATTTTAGTCGCGCTCCAGAAATCCTTCCATAGGGCTATTTTTTCCTCTTGGGTCGTTTTTGCCCGTATGAGTCCGCCCACAGAGCTGAAGCTTAGTATTTTGTCGTTCGCTTCAAGGGTCTTTAGAATGTTGTAGAGCGAATCGTTTTGTCCTAATACGGTCTGGGTGTCGTTACCGTAAGTGGCCAGGTAAATGGATTTTGAACTGATGTCCGTTAAGGTTTCCAATCGTTTTCGTGCATCGCGCAATAGTTCGGTCTCGTAGTTTAGCCTGGCAATATCTTTGTTGAAGACCACCTTGTTATAGGTAAAGATGCTAATAAGGGAAAAAAGTACTAGGCCCATAATGGCCCATTTCGATTTGTGGAAATCAAAAGATGCCACCCGATCTAAAATGGTGCGTCTAGAGCTCACCGCTTTCTTTGCGGAATAGACCTGTGGGACGAAGAGCAAGGCAAAAACCGATGCGCCCAAAACACTGACCGCCGCAAAAATACCTAGGTCTTGCAGGGCCTGTGATTCTAAAAAGAGGAGGCATAAAAAGGCAGATGCCGTAGTAAGGCTGCTCATTAAAATGGAGGGGGCCACTTCTTTGTAGAGGTTTTCCGCTCCGTTACCGTTTCGTATATGCGTCAGTATATGCAAGGCATAATCAAGGGTAACCCCTAAGAGGACCGAACCTATGCCCAGGGATATGGCCGAAATCTTTTCGCGAAGAATACACAAAAAGGCAATCGATAATAGTGCGCCGATTAATGTGGGCAGGAAAAGGATAAAGGGCAGGGCCAGTTTTCTGTAAAAAAGCATCAAAATAACGATGAGCAGGGTCATGGCAATGCTTACCGTAAACTGGATGTCGCTTCTGATCTGTTTGGCATTGGCTACGGCAACCAAGGCGGCCCCATAGTATTCGCTGTGTACCTTGCCGGTATAGGCTGCGTTCAGTTGGTTCTGCAGTTCGTACAAGGCATCTGAAAAAGGCAGGTTTTTGTCGGTTTCGTTGGAGCCATAGGCCGGGGTTAGAAAAAGAAGGATGTTCTTTTCCTCTTGGTCGACCAAGAAACCGTTCTTTAATTTAAAATCTTCGCCTACACCTAATTCCTGTAGCCTTTTCAGCGCAATGAACGAGAGCCGTAAAGGGTCTTTTACAATGGTCTTTTTGGCAACGATACCCGATGGGGAAATAAGTGTCCTGTAATTTTCGGCAGTGATATGGGCGATACTGTCCGAGTTTATTTTTTGGGCAATCTGTGGATAGTCGTCAGGTTCTAGAAATAAGGGCAGATGCTCGTATACTAGGTCTAGGGTCTTGGGTACGTCATCGGAATTGACCCGACCTTGTATGTTTTTAATAAACTCCGATTGGTTTTGCTCTAGGCTATCGAGAAGGTCTCTGGCGTATTGGGTAAGGTCGTTTACGCCGCCTTCTTCATCTTTTTGTATGCTGATGATGATCTTGTCGGTAAACGTAATCGACTTTAAGACCTTTTGAATGCGTTGCGCTTCTTCATTGGCGGGAATGAGCGAGGTGATATCATCTTCAAACTGTATTCTGGAAACAATGGCAGATAGGCCCATCACGACCAATAGAAGTATCGCTACGGATAATTTACGCTTTTGCGCAATGAGTCGATATGCCTTAAAGAAAAAATTACCCATTGTCTACGATTATTTTTTTCTTTCCGAAGAATAGAATCGTTAGATAACCGATGATGCCGAAAAACAGGGCGGACAAAATGGCCAAGGCAAAACTGCCGATAAGGTATGTCTTTAGGTTTTGTAGCATTCCAAAATTTTCGGTCATGTGTTCCATGGAAAAGGAAACCTCTTCGCCAGTTATCCATACCCCGATTTTAATACTAAAATAGACAATAAAAGGGATTAGGGGCGGTAGGCTGATATTCGAAAATGCAAAGGTGATCGCCTTGTTCAGCCGAAATACCGTAGCCAGGGCAAAAACGAGTATGGTTTGAAAGCCCCAAAAGGGGGCTATGCCCAAAAAGACACCAAGGGCTATGGATAAGGCCTTTATTTTGGGGGAGTCGTCACTGCGGAGCAGGTCTTCCAACAAAAATTTTTTAAAGCCTTTTTTTTTTATTTTACGGATAAAGTTACGAGGCTTTATATAGAAGATGGTAACGATGACCAGCCAAGTGTTCAGCACGCTGATGCGGGCAAAGTCGGGTACGGTCCTAAAGTGCGATACCCTTTCGGTTTCGTCGTACAAAATACGGACGGGCACATTTTTTACAAGGGTGCCGTCCCAGGCCAAACGAACGATGACCTCTATTTCAAACTCGAATTTTGGGGTATAGAACTTTAAGTCTTTCAAAGCATGCAGCGGATATAGCCGATAGCCGCATTGGGTATCTTGAAGCTTGGTCCCTGTTTCGAACCAAAACCAAAAGTTGGAGAACTTGTTGCCAAAACTACTTTTGCCGGGAACATCTTCTTGTTGCATGTTCCGTGAGCCGATATACAGCACGTTTGGGGTTTCTTCCTTTTGCAATTCATCTAAGAAAACGCTGAGGTCTTCGGGAAAATGCTGCCCGTCGGAGTCTATGGTTATCGCATAATCGTATCCTTGGGAAATAGCGGCCTTAAAACCTACTTGAAGGGCATTGCCCTTGCCTTTGTTTTCCGGTAAATGGATTTGCTCTATTGCTGGATAGTTTTTTAGGATGTCGGACGTGCCGTCAGTGGCCCCGTCGTTTATTACGATGACGGCGTCGGTGCGTTCTAAAATACCGTCAAGTACCCGCTTTAGTGTGCCCGCATTATTATAAGTGGGCACCAATACGCAACAATTGAGCTGCTGCATAGTATTTTGAAGTGATGGGGTAAGGGTCGGCACGAGCAATTTTTTTCAAAGGGTTCAGAAAACAGGTCCTGAATTTTCAGCAAAGATACGTATTACGAACCTTGTAACAATTGCCTTTCTGATTCGTTAAAGGCTTCTGATCTGGAAATATACCCTTTTACAAAATCCTTGCTGTTCTTATTGGGGATGGTGTTGAAGTTCTCGATTATAAATTGTTTGTCTTCCTCAATGTTTTTGGTGTACCCCGTAATCTTGGGTACGTTCTCTTGAACGCTTAGACGAATACAGCGTATTTCAACATTATCGGGTTCGGCCGCTATGGCAAATTCCAAAAGTTCCGCCCCTTCCTTAAAAAAGGTCTTTTTTTCTTTCATGCCTTTGGCGTATTTCGCCATCATTGTAGTTACCGCCCCTTTAAAGGCTACCAGCGTCTTGTTGTCGGTTTTGGCTACCGAAACCAGGTCGTTATTAAGTGTAATGGTGGCTCTTTCATTACCCGAAGCTTCAACGTAGGCTGTTCTCACCCGGGACAAATCTACTGGATTTGTAAGGGGTAAAAGTGAAAAAAAAGCGAGCAGAACTAGTTTTAAGTGCATAAAATCTAGGTTAATATATTGAAGGTAGCGCTTAATTTTAAGGCCAATGTATCGTCAAAAGTTGTAGTGTTCTTCACTTTTACGATTGCATCTTCCTCGGTAATCGTCAGCTTGAGTTGAATGGTTTCGTTTTTCTCAGGATTGATAATGGCCATGAACTTTATGTTCGTGGCGACCGAAAGAAACAGCATTTTTTCCGTAGCCTGCTCGGTGAGTTCTTTGATGATCTGGATCATACATACACCGGGCATTACGGGGTTGCCGGGAAAATGGCCCTTGAAAACATCATGCGCGGCGTTTAGTTTAACCGTGGCAGTTACGCTCTGTCCTTCCTTTTCAAAACTTTCAACGGAATACAATCCTTCGATCAACATGTCCTTTATAATTTAAATTTATATGCGGCACCTATTTGAAATACCCCATTGAGATTGCTTCCGGCTTCTTCGTAATAATCGTCTTCGCCAAAGAAGTCAACGCTTATGGTTCCTTGCTTGTACCTTGCTTCAAGTATCAGGCCAAAATCAAACTCGTAGCCTATTCCTCCAAAAACGACGACATCTAGAGGCGAGATTTCATCGTCGACGTTAAAGTTGGTCAAGTTAACAAAATTGTTGTCAAAGTTAATATCCAGTCCCAAACCGAGTATAAAATGAAACCCCTTGTCAGGGCTTACGTAAAATTTGTTCGGTATACCGATGGAAATATAGTTGATGTTTACATCGCCATATGCGTCGGAATTCGATTTGCCCCCTTGATTGGAATATAGGATTTCAGGTTGTAAGGAGTAGTAATCCGTTAGTGAAATGTCGGCAAAGGCGCCGATGTATACTCCTGATTTGGTGTCAAGGGCGGTGTTACTGATGTTCGAACTGTTCAGACCTGCCTTTATACCGGGGCGCGTCTGTGCCATGGTCATGCCCGTGCTGTAAAAAACCACTAGCATGATAAGAAGTTTTACGGTTTTCATTTGAACGATTTTAATGTAATATGAAGTTTGAAGTTGTAGTGTGCTATTTCAATTTCCTTGGCAAACTGGTCGTCGATATTGCTAAAGAAAAATTCTACTTTTTTTTGGTTTCGGTCAACCCGGGCAATTCTGTTCAGCTGCCCCTTCTTGTAATAAAAATAATGTTTTTTAGATAAGATGTCGCTCTGTAATACGGTATGGCTATTCACGTTAAATTGATTCTTTACTTGTGACTGCTCCTGTATTAACGCTTTAAAATCCCGTTTTAAGATGTTGATGAGTACTTTTTTGTCCAATTCCTTTAAAATCCGGTTAACCACGAAGTCGTTTTCCTTAAAGGTGAAATCGAAAATGGTGTTGCCTATTTCGGTGGTAAACGCGATGCGATGGTGTTCGGGCCCCAACTTTTTGACGATAAAAATACCTCCGAACGATTTGTTGAACGCATCGATTTTGGCCTTGTATACATAGTCTTTCTCGGGATTTGAAAAATAGGGGTTTTGAAGCTCTTGAGAAGATTCTGTGCGGGGTTCAAACCCATTTTTGGCAGGGTAAGAAGCGCATCCGACCCATAGAAAAAGGCAAAGGCTACTGAGTAAAGACCGCATCTGACAAGGTTTTGTTCACGACACGATCGGTAAATTTAATTTGGGTATAGTCGTCTGAGGGTTCGATCATTTTCACCTCGGTTACATCGCCGTTGGCGTTAAAGGAAAGGTGAAAGGCTTTGATGAACTTGGCAAACTGTTCGTCTTTCGGAAGAAAGTATACCAAACTAGAATCGTTTATTTTAAAATATTTGATGTTGAACTCATTGTCATCGAACATATCGCCACGTATACTGGCCGTAATGAGTTGGTTCAACTGTTTGAATATTTTGTTCGACCCCACGTCCATATTACTCTTGTTACCGTCGTCGTTGATGTATAGGGTTTCGTTTTTGAACAAGACCGAATAGGCAAAGGGCTTGGTGTATTGCCACTTGACCAGGTTGGGGGCCTTGAAGGCCAATTGGCCCTGTGATACGATATCGTCTGATAGGAAGTCTAGGTGCTTGTATTGGGTAAAATCGCTCATTACCGTGGTAATCGCCTCTGCCCGGGTCTTTACCTTGGTCTTTAGCGCCGTGGCTTCGTCCGGCGTCATTTGCTTTTGTGCAACGGCCGAAACGGAAATAAAAAGGATAAGAAAAAGTATCTTATGCATAAGCTTCGATTTCTAGTAGGCGGTCAACAGTGACCGAACTGAGATTTTTCTTCCGCAAAAATAACAATAACTGTTCCAAAACGGCGATTGTTTTTTCGTTGGTGTCGTGCAGCAGTATAATATCGCCCTTTGATACCTTGTTCGTTATTCGTTTTAAGACGGTTTCTTCGGACCTTGATGTTGTGTCCAATGAGCGTACGCTCCACCCTATGCTATGTACTTTTAGCTTGTCTACCGCTTTTGCGATCTGCGGGTTGGTCACCCCAAAAGCGGGTCGATAGAGTTTTATTTTTTTTCCGGTCAAGCTGTGTACAAGGTCTTTGGTCTGAACGAGCTCGTTCAAAACCTTATCTAACGAAAGAAAACCGAAAGTATTGGCGTGTGAGTATGTATGGTTGCCAATGGTGTGCCCTTGGGAAATGATCTGTTTTAAAATTTCCGGATGTTTCTCGATTCGTTGTCCAACGCAAAAGAAGGTCGCCTTGGCATTGTATTTTGCCAATAGTTCGAGTGCTTTGGGGGTGAATTCAGGGTTCGGGCCATCGTCAAACGTAATGGAGACCCAGTTCGTTTCAATGTTTTTGTTGGCATGTTTTGAGGTGAGATGGTAATTCCATTGGATAAAGAATGAGCCAAAAACCGTAAGGGAGAACCAAAGGAACAAAAGCGCAAAAACCGGCCACCAGGGTAGGTGTTCCATAAAGCATAGTGCGACCAAGGGCAGCAAAAGAAAAACAGCAGTGGTATTTACCCTTTTCCGCCTTAACATTTGCGAATTAAGGTAAGACTGTGGTTTTCTCCCCTATATTGGTTGTATATCAAAATGGTCTCTAGCTTCGCGGGGACGATAGCATTGAGTTGTACCACTTCGGGAAGCGTCTGTGTCTTTATAATTTTATTGGCCAACCAAAAAGCAAATCCCGTTGCGGTATCGAATTCACCCGAAAGGTGTTTGTAATAGGCTTGGGGCGTATCTTTGAACAGGGAAGTGCCCAGCTGGTCGTAATAAGGGTCAAAATTAACGTCGCCATTGTTACCGAGTATGGCAAGGTCAATATCATCGATACCAAGTTGTTGCCGTTCTAAAAAGGCGAGCACGTTTTCTTCGAGGCGTTCTTTTGATAGGGTGTTGAACGTTTTTACGGCAAGCAGTTCGGCGTAACAAGAGGGGGCTTTTTGATTCGAAAGCACAAAAAAGTGGGCGCCTTCACCCATTACCATGCCCTCGGTCTTCGATTGCAAAAGCTCTTGGGAGGCTACAGGTTCTTTTTTGATATGCCCGATCAAACGGTGAGTTTCCACATGATGGTCTACCAATTCATCTACACCGCCGACAAGAACGGTTCCGGCTTCATCGTTTTCGATCATCATCTTGGCGTCGATCAAAGACGATTCAAAAGAAACGGCCGAATGTACAAAGGTGAAATTGTGTCCTTTGCAACCTAGGCCAAGCGCAATTTGCCCTGCCACGGTATTGTGTGATGACTGAATAAAACGGGTAGGGGTTAAAAACTGCTCGTCGTTCTTGATGATATCGCTAACGAAACGTTCGGAGTCGCCAATACAGCCCAGTCCGGTACCTACGATAATGGCATCTATGTTTTCTATTCCGGCTTCGGTAAGGGCATTTTTAGAACTTACCGTACTCATTTTTATACCTCTGGCCATGCGGCGTGCGGCCGCTGGCGGAATGTATTCTTTATAATTGGGGGCGATTACGGGTACCGTGCTAGCGTTGTACTCCGTAATTTCATTTAGAAACTCGCTGTTGTCAAAGGTTTTTTGGGCCGAAACCGAACCTACGCTATTTATATATACTGGTTTCATTAGGCTTCTTTGGAAAAGATTAAAGTGGAACAATTTCCGCCGAACCCGAAAGAATTGGAGAGTACATGGTGCAACTCCTTTTGTTTTACCGTCGTTTGCGGAAGCAGTTCAAATTCCTTCATCGGGGTGGTAAAGTTGAGGTTAGGGTAAATTACGTTGTTCTGTAATGCCAAAACCGAATATACGGCCTCTACGCCACCTGCAACGGCCAATGTATGGCCCGTAAAGGCCTTGGTTGAACTGAATTCGGGCACCTTGTCGCCAAATATCCGAAGTAAGGAACGGCCTTCGGAAAGGTCGTTGTTCGGTGTTGCGGTTCCGTGTGCGTTTATGTAATCGATATCGGATGGGGTCAAGCCCGAAACTTTCAAGGCTTTTTCCATCGCCAGTACGGCACCGTCCCCGTTTTCAGAGGAGGCGGTTTGGTGAAAGGCATCATTGGCATTGCCGTAGCCTTTTACGTAACCCAATACTTTTTTCTGGTCTCTTTTTACAATCTCATCGGATTCTAATACAAGGTAGGCCGCGGCCTCACCGAGGTTAAGTCCTTTT
This sequence comes from Zobellia uliginosa, assembly GCF_900156625.1. GTDB lineage: Bacteria > Bacteroidota > Bacteroidia > Flavobacteriales > Flavobacteriaceae > Zobellia > Zobellia uliginosa. The sequence goes on from NZ_FTOB01000008.1 coordinate 53,882, forward strand.
CTATTGTCGTCAAATGGCGTGTTGTAAGTGTCGGAGAGGATCATCAAGGTCTTGAAGCCGTTGATGGTGAATTTGCACAGGCTATCGGTACCACCGACTATAACACGGTCTAATTGTCCTGATTTTATCATTCGCGCCCCCAACATAATGGCGTTGGCCGCCGATGAACAAGCGGTGCTTATGGTAGAGACAAAACTCTCTGATATACCAAGGTGGTCCGCCAGTTTTTGTGTGGAGTCGCCTGCATGAAGTCCATTGATATGGCCCCAATGTTCATCGGTCTCAAAATATTCAAAATAATACTTTTCCGATTGGTCCATACCACCTACGGTAGTTCCGGAAATGAGTCCGGTCTCACAATCGTTGATGTCGGTGATTCCGGCTTGTAATACGGCTTCCTCTGCGGCAAGCATGGCCAATAAGGCCGTTCTTGATACGGCCGTTTCTTCGGCTATTCCCAATTTTTCCTTCAATTGGGCATTGGTCATCCCTATTTCGCCTACCATGATATCGTTTTTGTGAACGGTATCTATTTTTGAAATTCTAGAAATGCCAAGTTTGCCAGAGACCAGCGCCTCATAGTTTTCCTGCACATTGTTCCCAATGGCGGAAATAGCTCCCATTCCCGTAATTGCTACGCCCTTGCACATATTAATTTGGAAGTATTATAGATATAGAATAAAAATACGAATCTTAGACTTAAGTGCGAATTCTGTATACCGCTTGCGACTTATAGGTCGGTGTGCCAGGTAGCTTAAAAAACGAAGGGTCTTTAGTTCGATCGGTTCGCTGCAATATAGGCGGCCATGGTATCGATAGACTCAAAAATCTTACGCCCTTCTTTCGGGTCGGCCAATTTAATGCCGTAATCTTTGTCGAGCATTACAATAAGCTCTAACGCATCGATAGAGTCAAGACCAAGACCTTCTCCAAAAAGCGGGTCGTTATTTGCGATTTCGTCAACGGAAACATCTTCCAAGTTTAGTTGCTCGATGATTTTCTCCTTCAATTCTTGTTTAAGTTCGCTCATTTTGTTCTGTATAATTTGGTCAGTTCTCCGGTATCATGGGGCAACAAACCTTTTTTAGCGATAACGTATAAAAACGCATCATATTTTCCTTTATCATATTCAACCCAGCCGCATAGTACTTCATCGGCTTTACCCGTCTCTAGCAGATCATTGGCGTAATCTGACAATAAATGGGGGTTAAACTCGGCAAATATAAAGAAACTATTTTCAGAATACAGTTTGTGGCGAATGCTAATTTCTCCCATACAGATATTTGGGAGGGTGTAGACGAATACGGCCGGACTGGCAAATGCGCCTGATCGGTCGCTAATGGCGGCCTGGTGCTTGCGGTCGGTGTCTAGGCTTGAGGCCTTGTTTGAAAGCACAAGGGCGGTATTTTTTTCCTGGTCTTTTAATAGCACCTCGGCACCCATAAAGGCCAATTTGCTGAGGTTGTCCATTTTGAAGAATTTGGAATAGTCGGTTTCAAAATATTTGTAAGCCGCTTTTATAAAGGCCGGAAACTCTTCGGAGGCATCGGAAAACAAAACTTTTCCGTTTCTGGAAATTTCTCCATTGGCAATGCGGCAATATGATTTTATATAGTGACCGGGCATATTCATGGATTGATTTTTTGGAAGATTGCCGCTGTATTGCAACCTCCGAAACCGGAAGCTGTCTTTAGAAAAACACTGCTTTCCTTGGCGGTGGTTTCTTGTATGATGTTCAAGGGTTGCGAAACGCCCAGTTCTTGAAAGCCAAGGGAGGCGAACAAGGTGTTCGAATGCAAGGAATACATGCCGATAATGGTTTCCAAAAGACCGGAAGCCCCTAGGGTATGCCCAAAATAGCCCTTTAAGCTATTTAGGGGACTGTCTTGTAAATGGGCCCGGTTAAAGGCAATGGCCTCCATTTCATCGTTGTACATGGTAGCCGTACCGTGGGCCGAAATAAAATCTATGGCCTTGGGGGCTAGTTGGGCTTGGCGCATGGCCGATGCAATGCTTCGGTAAAGGCCTTCGCCGGTTCGGGAGGGTCCCGATATATGGTTGGCATCGTTGCACGAGGCTTCCCCGAGTATACGAACGGATGCATCAATGAGTCGGTCTTTGTCCTTGGTTACGAGGACACTGCATCCAACTTCGCCTATATTGATTCCTGTCCGGGTCTTGCAATACGGTCTACAGGGAGATTCGCTTAAGGCCTGAAACGAATTAAAGCCCGATAAAATAAATTTGCTGACCAAGTCTCCGGCAACCACAAATACGTGGTCATAGCGTTTTTGGTGAATGAGGCGCTTGGCTACGGCCAAGGCCAAAACTCCCGAAACACAGGCGTTAGATAATACTAAGGCTTCGTTTTTGAAGCCGAAAAAGGATTTTATTTTCCCACCCAGTTCACTCAGGTAGGCCCTGCTTTCATCGAAAGGGCTGTCGGTATCCAAGACATCGATATTGCCTTTGGTAGTCGATATGATGAGTCCGACCCTGTCCGTTAGGGGGACACCCGAGTTTTTAAGGGTATCGGCCAAAGAGACCAAAAGGATTTCTTCGAGTCGGGTATAGGCTTCTTGGGGGTTGAGCTTCAAGAATGCCTCATGTACGTTTTTTTGGTCGATCAGGGAAGAGTAAAAAGGGTTGGGAAGCAAGTCGGGGTCGTTCACCAAGGTGAGTCCGGATACTTCGTTCTTAATACCATCTATCGCGGCAGCGCTATCGAGTCCGTAAGCGGAAACAATATTGTTATGTGAGAGGTAAACACTATCCATCTAAAAGGCCTACTTTTTTCTTCCATTCGGTAAAAAATGGAGGAATTACCAATGAGAGTTCCCCGCCCAATTCCACAAAGACCTGAACGGTCTCCCCGGTACAGACCACGGCCCCCTTGGGGTTGTAAATCTCATATTTGAAAATCATTTTAGCGGCGGCACAGTCAACATAGGTAGTTTTTATAGTGGCTACATCGCCGTAGCTCAATGGTAGTTTGTGCTCGCAGACCGATTTGACTATGGGCGTGGAAAAATTGTGGGCTTTTTGATCTAGGTACGAAATGCCATGGTGGCGTCCAAAGGCTTCGCGCCCATCTTCAAAGTACTGAATATAATTGCCGTGCCAGACAATGCCCAATGGGTCCGTTTCCGCAAAACGTACCCGTACCTCACTTGTGAAGCTAATTTCTTTTTTGGTTTTAGACGGCATTTTTTCTTTCGTTATAGATAATGGCAATGAGCGTTGTGATTACGAAAAAACCGAGTAAAAGCGATATTTCGGGGATAAGCTCAATAAAGGTTGCGTTGCGCAAAAATACATCATAAAATGCACTTAATCCCCAATTCATTGGTGATAGGTTAGAGAGCAACTGCATAAATTTGGGCATGGCAAAAACAGGAACCCAAACCCCTCCTATAGCGGCTAGGATGACCACAAAAGTGGCGCCGAAAGGAGCCGATTGTTCTTGGGTCTTGGCAATGGTGCCCAATAGAAGGCCTAGGCCAACGGCCGCCAGACCTGCAAAGAAGGCCACCACGAACAAAAGCGGCAGTCTGCCCGTAACATCGAGTTTAGGCAGGCCTATCAGGGGGAAAAGAAAAATTCCCACGGCCAGCATTAGGGCGAACTGCACTAAGGAAACCCCTAGAAAGACTATGGTTTTTCCGCCAAGAACGGTGGCGTACGATACGGGGTTCGTCCTCAGCCGCACAAAAGTCCCTTGGTTTTTTTCCTTGACCATATTAATGGCCAAGGGCAGAATAATGAAAAAGATGGCGAAAAGCGTCCATGCGGGAATGTTGTGCTGGGTAGAGTTCGGTATCAAGGCCTTTTCGTGCTTGCTCGGTACAATTTCGGTAAAGGTGATGAATTGCTCCGTCTCAAATATTTTTTCCGAGGGGTCGTCGGTCAACTGCTCTTGAAAAGCCTTGTAGATGGTCTCGGTCTCTATTTTTGAAATCATCTTGTCAATATTGCTACGAACCGAGCTCTTGAACGATTGCTGCGTAGCCGGATCAAAGTAAAGTTTTACTTCCCTGGGCTTGACTATCGATTTAGGCTCGGGAATGCTTTCTTCGTTATCACTGAATTTTGAAAGAATGCCGTCTACGTTCTCGTTGATTTTGATCTCGAGTTCCGATGATAGGTTTTTGGGTATGACAATGGCCAGTTGATAGTCGCCTTTAAGCACTTGCGCTTTGGCTTCCTCGTCGGTAGCTGCCATATCTACTTGAAATAATTTGGAGTCGGCTAAACTTTTTAAGATGTCTTCCGATACTTTCCCCTTGTCAAGATCGACCAATAGGATAGGCAGTTTGGTCTCTTTTACAGATTTGAATGAATTGTCTTGAATGGTGGTAATAACGATTACCAACAGCAAGGGCATCAGAAATAGTACGGCCAAGCCCCCGATGTCGCGTGTTACGAGTAAAAACTCCTTGTATGTAGAGGCCCAAAGTTTATGCATGGTCACGTAGAGCTTTACCGGTTTTCGCCAAGAATACATCCTCTAGGTGTTCGGCATTTTCTTCTTGGGCGATAAGTTCCTTGGGCTTGCCCAAACCAACCAATGTACCGTGATCGATAATGCCAACGCGGGTACAAAATTGCTCTGCCTCGTTCAAATGGTGGGAGGTGTAAATAATCGTCGTGCCCAAGGTATTCAGTTCTTTTAGATAGGCCATGATTACGTTCTTTGACTGTACATCTACGCCTACGGTAGGTTCGTCTAAAAACAGTACTTTGGGTTTGTGCAGAATGCTCGATATAAGGTTGATACGGCGTTTCATACCCCCCGAAAAGGCCTTTATTTTCTTATGGGCGAATTTTGATAGCCCCATGGTTTCAAGGTGTGAATTGATATCGTTCTTTAACGATTGGCCCTTAAGTCCGTACATACTTCCGAAATATACGAGGTTTTCGTAGGCGGTCAGGGAAGGGTAGAGGGCATATTCCTGAGGAACGATTCCTATCAACTGCTTCAGCTGGTTCTTGTGCTCTTTGTAGTTCAATCCGTCAATCGTAAAACTTCCGGAAGTGGGTTTCAATAAAGAGCTCAACATGGAAATAAGAGTGGTCTTTCCGGCTCCGTTGGGACCTAAAAGTCCGAAAATCTCCCCTTCCGCTATGGTCAAATCCAAATTCCGGACTGAAAAATCGTCGGCACCCTTATACTTTTTTGAAAGATCGTTGATTTGGATCATGATGTCAAAACTAATCGAAAATTCTAAGATAAAGTCTTGTTTTTCCTTTTTAGTGAATCGGACTTGGATCGATGCTAGATCGCTTTTTTCAATTTCTTAAAAAAGGCCGCTTCGCTATCGGCAATGGCGTCTAGTTCATCTGCCACTTTGTTATAGGCATCGTTTTGGGCGCTGCGGTTTTTGTAGATACGGGATGCATTTACGGCAAAATCGCGCCAGTCGTCACCGATTTTGGTCATTTCCTTCGAAAGTTCCTTGAGTTTTTCGTTGCCGAGTACTTGGCTGGCCTCTTGTAGAAATGCGGCGTAGATATAACGAAACCCGCCACCTCCGGTTCCTATCTCTTCTTGCATGCGAACGATTTGGCCCAAGTAGTGGTTGGCCGTCTTGGCCCCTTTTTTCTTCGGCCATTTGCGGATCAGTTTCGAGATCGTCTTAATGCCTTTGTAGCCCACTATGGGTACGGGTGCTGTCATTTCACGGCAGGTCTGTTTGATGCCTTTGATAATGGCACTCTTCAATTCCAACGTTTTAGGAAAGGAGGTCGGATAGTAAATATGCCCTTTAGGGGCGAAAGCGCCTTTGGCAAAACGCACTTTTTCCAATTGCTTTTCGGTCAGGGTGGTGACCTGTTCCATAACGGGGTCACTGATCAGGTAGTTTTCATTTTCCTTACCGTAGACCACCAAATTGTGGGCGTTAAAGTGAAAGCGGTATTCGTCGGGAAAGTACAAGAGGTTGTAGACCCCTACCTGAAGTCCGACGGGATTGTTTTTTTGTAAATTTTCATCGAGCCGTGCCTTTGCCGTTTCGGGACTGTTGAATTTTTCGCGCTTTATTTTTATGCCTACCCTCTTGGCAAATCGATTGAAGATAAGGCCTGGCATGGCCCGGTAGGTTACAACCGGCGCATGGTTAACCTTTAAAAAGGGGATGTAGCAGAACAATAGTCCTGATCCAATGCCGAAAACCATGGGTTCACTCACCTCAAAACCATTGTGGCGCATTAAGTTACTTACCACACCATTTTCGCAGTGCGCAGATTGTTTATGGGTAAATTCTATTTGCATGGGGATGTTTAAGAAATATGTTTCAGTTCTTCAATGCTGATTTCGAAGACATCGGCATACCTTTGAAGGGTTTTTTGGCTCAGTTTTTTAAAAATGTTAGGCTTAAAATGTCGCTTTACACGCCATTGCCAAAGTCCCACATAGCTCGATAAGATAGGGAGGTCCATTTTGTGCAGCTCCATATAGTATTCAATGGGGCTGGTCTCATTGTTCTGAACGCGTTCTTTGGCCTTGGCCACACGCTCCTCGATCTCTTTTATGGCGTTGTTGAGTGCAATGGTCTTGGGGTCCCAGCCAGAACTAAGGGCTGTGGTGTATTCGCCATTCTCGTCTACGGCATAGGTAAGTTCTTTGGTATGGGCAGAATCTAACAGGCCTTTATCTTGTGGTACTTCTTCTTTTTTCACTGTTCGTTAATTTGGGGGGTTATTGATTTTTCCCTCTTAAACCTCATGGATCAAAAAGTTCAAAGTACAAGCTACGATTAATTCTCCATTTCTGAAAGTTTCAGAAGCAATGGTGCAGCTGCTAAAGGCTTCGTTGTCATACCTTGAAATCAGTTCCCCTTTGGTCGTTATGGTGTCACCTACTTTCGGTAGTGCAAAAACCTCGACTTTTTTCACGGCACTGATATAACCGACCACTTTGTTTTTATTCCCGTCTTTGTCTTTGTCGTCAAAAAAGCTTTGTCCTACTATGGTAGCACAGGTTTGGGCGGCATTTTCAATGAGTCCGGTTTCCGAAAGGTGTCCGTTTTTTACAAAAATACACGAGGCCTCTACCTTAAAACGGGTCTCTACGGAGGTTTCGTCAAGATACGGGGTTACGTTGGCCATGAGCATAGGCTCACGGTGCGGTAAAAAATTCTTGATATCTATGTTGGTCCGTGCTTCCAAATTAGTTTGCCAGTGCGGTTTTCATTTCACTTGATGCCAGTACTATACCTTCGCAGGTAACCGTGGCCGATACCATGGTAATACCCATCATGTCGTGCAAGATCTCTACGGTGGTTTCCAATTCTTGGCCTACAAAGGGGAGGGCGTTTACGGTGGCCTTTTTTATGGCCCCGATATATCCGGTAGGTGCAGGTTGTTGGGCCAGATAAAATTTATAGCCCGTATGCAGGGCTACGGTCTGTGCCATGTTCTCTATAAGGCCGGGGGCCATAAAGCGTTTTTCAAAAACAAATAGATTGTCTACGGGAACGACAAAACCCGATATAATTTTTTTCTCTGAATAGTGAAGTAATTTGCCCACCATGATAAAGGGTGGTTTCTGTGGGATTAAATTCTGTAGAAACTCACTATCGATAAGGGGCGTTTTCAATAAGTTCATTAGCACACTGTTAAATAGGCATAGGTGTATGAAAAACGTGCGCTTTCGGGCACATGTAATAAAATTCTATCGCCCTTCTTCAATTTGCCCGATGCAACAAGTTCTTCAAGCATTAGGTATATGGAAGCAGCGCCTACGTTGCCCACATGTTCAAGGTTTAAGAACCATTTTTCCCAAGGCATTTCCACGCCTCGGTCTTTCATTTCGTCATAGAGTCCTTGTTTGAAGAAATACGAGGAAATATGGGGAAGGTAGTAGTCGACGTCATCAGGTCCGATACCGTGTTTTTCGTATACTTCTTTTAGGCAGTCGACCCCTTTTTTCAAGATGTTCTCCCCAAGTAGCTTTACGTCTTGCTTAATGGCGAAAACCGATTGCTTTGCCCAATCTTCAGGGGCAAATTCACTCCAAGGTTTTAGTTCGCCGTTTTCAAGTTTTTCACCGCCGGCATACATGCAGGTTTCCATTTCAAAGGCATATGAAAAGCCTTCCATCCATTCAATTTTTAATGGAGTGTCTCCCTTGGGCTCGTTTTCTACCAACATGGCCCCAGATCCGTCGGAAAGCATCCATCGTAAAAAATCTTTGTCGAAGGCAATCATAGGGTTTTCTTCCAAGGCCTTGAGATGCTCGATTTCTTCCTGATAGAAATCGGCCTTGGTCCAAGTCGAAACTTTTTCCGAACCCGTACAGACCGCATTGTTTACTTGGCCGACTTTTATGGCCATATAACCATATTTTAGGGCATTCATTCCTGAGCAGCAAACTCCTGATGCGGAATTGATTTCCATGTTCCCGTTTTTCAATTCACCATGTACCATGGCGGCATGGGACGGCAAAAGTTGATCGGGTGTAGAGGTGCCGCACGATAAAAGCTCTATTTGGTCTTTGCTGAAATTCGCATCGCAAAGTCCTTTTATCGCCGCTGCAGTGAGCTGGGCATTATTATGGGTTACATTGCCGTTTTCATCAATGGCGTAGTACCTCTTTTTAATTTTGTTATTGCGTAGGATGATGCTTTTGGCCCTGGATTTTTGTCCGTCTATAAACCCTAATTTATCTTCAATTTGGTCATTTTCGACAGGGGAATTGGGCAGAAACTTGGATATTTTGGTAATGTAGGCGTTTTTCATGTGTCGGTCTTACTCCTTATAATCAACAGAGGCGTAATATTTGTTTTCCCTTTGGATTTTTCTGTACATAGGGATATAAGTGAGCAAAAATACAATAAAAACTATAGGTGCGATTATCCAAATTGCAAATATCAGGTAATAGTTGAACAAACGTAGCCATTTTTTTCGGGCAGGATCGCCTTGATTTCCCTTCTTTCTGATGAGATTGGCCCATTTTGAAAACAATAGGTTGCCGCGTTTGTCCATCTGAACCAGTAGGTTACTGATTTTTGATGCGTTTAAATCGTTCAGTTTTTCTTGTAGGTAAGAAAAATCGGAGGCCATGAGGGCTTCTTTTATCGGATGTCCAAATTTATCCGCCGAGGCTATGGTGTTTTCCGATACGCCGGGTTTGGGAAAAATTCCCCACATACGGTCTTTTTTGCCTTGGAGCATCCAGTATACGATGGTGATTACACTAACGTGGTTGGGACTTTTGTCGACCAAGGCTATGTTTCCGACGAGTTTGGCGTTAAGGCCTATAAGAATCTTTTTTACTTTTTCTTGCGACATGGCCCACATGTTACGTACGCCTATGACCGTAATTACCGAGGTATCGTTCAATAGTGTTTTTGCGGCTTCCGAGGTTAAAAATGAATTTAAGGGAATGGAAGGCGAAAGGTACCATACTTGATGTCCTAAGATGACCAAATCGTATTTGCGCGACAAGACCGATGTATCAGGGGTGTTGATTTCTGTGGGAATTTGAAGGAAGGCTTCCGGGAAGACATCGAAAAACCTTTCCTTTTTCCATGGAAACCCATAAGGGGTTTTAGGAAGGATCTGATGGTAGGTAATATTGATCGATTCTTGTTGTAAGGGGGATATTACGGAGTCTATAATGGACCGTAGTTGGCCGGTCTGGGAGTAATATACAACGAGTACTTCTTTCATTTGCTTTCGGTTATAGGATGGTCACTGAACAATAAATGATCCACGGGTACTTTAGGGATAGTTCAAATATCTTATTTATTTGTCTTATCTCCCCAAAAATCAAAATAATTAAACCATTGTAATGGATATTTGGCAATGATCCATTCGAGGTTGTCGGTGTATTTTTCAAGTAAGCCTTGGGCGTCGCCGCGTTTTACTTCGGCGGTTCTAGCATATAGGTGATAGTGTTTTCGCGATTCTTTCATTACGTAAACGAACAAGACGGGGACCTTTAACCGTGAAGCCAGTAGGTAGGGGCCTAGTGGAAATTTGGCGGTGGCCCCTAAGAGCTGTTGCTCTAAGAATTTGGATCCTTCAATATATCGGTCGCCCGTAAAACAAACGAGTTCCCCATTGGTCAGGGCGGTGTGTATTTCAAAGATATGCGACATATCTTCTTTTATCAAGATAAGCTTGATGTTCGATTTAGAAGTAACACTTTCCATGTAAGCCTTGATCTCTTCGTGCTCTTGGTCCCAAGTAACCAGGTTGATCGAAGAAAAAGCATTTACATCTTGTAGAAAAAATTCGGCGACTTCGAAATTTCCGATATGGGCGCTTAGTAGAATGCCTCCTTTTTTTTCGGAAAGCAGTTGCTCGATCTTTTCTATTCCGTCAAACTCGTACGTGAACCGATCTCGAAGACCTGCCGATATAGCGGCCTTGTCAATAATGGTCTGGCCAAAAATATAGTAGCTTCTATAGATGTTGAAAAGACTTTTTAGGGTCGAGTGCCCCAGTCTTTTATGGAAGTAATAAAAAATAGACCTGGTGCTGTCAACGGAAAAGATGTAGTAGTACAAGACCACAAAATGCAGAAGCAGGTACGAAGCTCCCAGCCCCAGTTTTTTGATAAAGAAAATATAGATTCTATACCCTAAAACGGTGCCTTTGGACTTTCCTTTCCATTCTGTTGCCATTTTAGGATTTTCTCAGGGGAATATCAGTGAAGTTTGCGCTCTATCAGGTCGTAAAAGTTTTGTAGGGTGGTGACATTTACGAAGTCTTCACCTACTAATTTTACGCCAAAATTACTCTCAACGGCTACTACAAGGTCAACAAAGTCTAAACTGTCTAGACCTAGGGTATCTTTAAGGTTGGCATCGGCAGCGATTTCATCTTCCTCGACTTCAAACTCGTCGATTAGGAAATCATCTATTTTTTGTATTATAAGTTCTTTGGTCATCACCATCTTTCGCTAGCATTTTTTTAATATCAAAGCGGAGTTTGTACCACCAAACCCGAATGAATTTGACAAAAATACGTCAATTTTTTTATTTAACGTTTCTTTAACTATGTTTAATTTCGCCGCATCTTCATCAATGTTGTCAAGATTGATGTTGGGGGCGACAAAAGAATTTTGCATCATGATCATTCCGTAAATGACCTCGCTTGCACCTGCCATCCAACATTCATGCCCGGTCATTGATTTTGTTGAGCTTATGGGCGGATTGTGTTCGCCGAAGACTTCATATATGGCTTTGGCCTCGTTTGCGTCACCTACCGGTGTTGATGTGGCATGGGCGTTTACGTAATCTATGGCAGAGGCGTCAAGGCCTGCATCTTGCAAAGCATTGCGCATGGCCCGCGAGGGTCCGTCAACGTTTGGTGTCGATATATGCCCTCCGTTCGATGAAAAACCGTAGCCAATGATTTCGCCTAAAATGGGTGCTCCCCTTTTAACGGCCGACTCGTAACTTTCCAAGATTAGGGTCGCTCCACCACCACTGGGTACCAATCCGTTCCTGGCCTGGTCGAAAGGTCTTGAGGCTTTTGTTGGGTCGCCTTCGCGTGTGGCAAAAACTCCGAGTCCGTCAAAACTGCCCATGGCCAATTTGTTTATTTCTTGGGCCCCGCCCGTAATGATACAGTCTTGTAAACCACTTTTGATAAGGTGGTAGCCCATGCCGATGGCATGAGATCCACTGGCACAGGCGGCGCTAATGGTAAAGTTGACGCCCCTTAGCCTGAATATGGTAGACAGGTTCATGGTTATGGTAGAGTTCATGGCCTTGAAAATGGCCCCAGAACCTACCAAGGTGGTATCTTTCTTTTCGCGTAAAATATCGGTAGATTCTACTACCGATCTTGCAGTGCTATCATTACCGTAAATGACACCAACTTCATTTTCGTCAAAAAAATGATCTTCTATTTGGGCATTTTTTAGGGCTTCAATGGTCGCCATGTATGCGTATTGGCCTTCTTCCCCGAGACTAAGGCGCTGTCTTCTAGACAGTAGTTTCCTCAGGTTGGGTTCTTCTACCTTGCCGGTAAGAGGGGAACGGTATCCGAAGCTAAGGCGCTCTTCATCTATAGAGATGCCCGACTTTCCCTCGAACAGGGAGGTCTTTACCTCGTCAAGATTCTTGCCGATACAAGAATAAATACCCATACCCGTTATTACGACTCTTTTCATTGCCCCTTACTGTAATTTTATGAATATATGCCGCCGTTGATGTTGATGACCTCACCTGTAATATAGCCCGATTTTTTTGAAGCGAGAAAAGAGACTACATGAGCTACTTCTTCGGCTTCTCCGAACCTGTTCGCGGGTATCATCCGTTTTAATTCCTTTTCGTCAAGGTCGTTCGTCATGTCGGTCTTTATGAAACCTGGCGCAACGGCATTTACAGTAACGTTTCTTTTTGCGATTTCTTGTGCCAATGCCTTGGTGGCCCCTATGACCGCGCCTTTGGCCGCGGAATAGTTGGTCTGTCCGGGGGTGCCCTTGAGGCCGGATACGGAAACCATGTTGATGATACGGCCGTATTTGTTGACCAAAAGCTTTTGAATGAGGTGGTTGGTTACATTAAAAAAACCGTTTAGGCTGGTGTCTATGACCTTGGCCCAGTCTTCCTGTTTCATCCACATGAACATACCGTCTTGGGTAATTCCGGCATTGTTCACGATGACTTCTATGATATCGTTCCCGTGGTTTTGGTGCCAATTGTCCAAAGCCGATCTGACCGCTTCTGCATCGGTTACGCTAAACGGCAGCAATTCGCCCTTTCCTCCGGCCTGTTCGACCAATTTGAGAGTTTCTTCTGCAGCGGCCCTATTGCTGTTGTAATTGATAAGAATTTGGTAATCGAGGTCTTTGGCCAGTTGAATGCAAACTGCCCGTCCTATTCCCCTAGAGCCACCGGTTACCAGTGCGTATTTTTGTTTTTCCGCTTTCTTTTCTTTCATTTAAGTTATATATGTTTTGAACACTTACTGAATGGTTGGGCATACCTTGGTCATTCGACTAGTTTTATTAAAGCTAGCGAAATTTAGTAGTTAAAAAAAGGAATGTTTTTATTTTACGGATACAAAGGGTTCGGCGTTCTGAAACCATTTGTCGCCCAATAATTGCCCTTGTTCGTTAAAATATCCCCAGCCTTTTTTTGATTTTACCCGGGCCAAGCCGTTGACAAAACCTTTTTCTTCAGATCCTTTTAGAAAGGCAAAATTCCCTGAAATACCGTATTCCATTGGAATGATGACCTTGCCAGAGGTGTTAATAAATCCCCAGGCCTTGTCCTTTACGGGGGCAAAACCGTTTGTTGAAAATACTTCGGCATCGCGGAATTGGGGCTCAATGACCATTTCGCCCTTTTCGTTGATGTATCCCCATTTTTTGCCGATGGCTACTGGGGCCAAACCGAGGGAGAAGGCCCTGGCCTTAGTGTATTTTGGTTCTAATACCCATTCTCCTTTACTGTTTACAAAACCCGTTTTTTTGGCGCGGGAGGCGTAAGTAAGTTTAGAATCTCCGTGAAAGTTGTACACCTTGTCGGCGTTGTCGATAGGGTTAAAGCTTCCGTTGTGAATGATGCCAAAGGTGCCATCTTTTTTCCCATAAACACCGGCTTCCTTATAGGTGTTTCCTATTTCTTCGTATTCTACGGGTATGACGACTTTTCCAGAAGTGTTTATCATGCCCCAAAGTTCGCCCTTGTTCACTTTGGCGTGGCCATTCCTGAATTTTTTTATGGCGTCGTAAGTAGGCTCTAGAATGAGTTTGCCGTCAGTACCTAAGAGGCCTATTTTTTCTCCTGAACGAAAAAGGGCAACCCCTTCTTCAAAGTCGTAATACTTTTCGCTGGCAGGGGTTTTTAATTCTTTGCCCGAGGTGTCGATGTAGCGCCATTGGTCGTCTTTCAGTACCAAGGCAAGTCCTGAATTGAACATTTTTACCCTGTCGTATTCGGGTTGGATCACAAATTTCCCCGAAATGTCTATGTAGCCCCATTTGTCGTCTTGAAGTGCTGCGGCACGTCCATCGGAAAAGCTATCCGCTTTATCAAATTGAGGTTCGATTACGTATGCTCCCGTTTTGTCGATGAAACCAAATTTTCCATTTTCCCTGACCAAGGCATACTCTTGAGCAAGAAGAGTCGATGAGTTGATAAGGAGTACCAATAAAAATGCTAATGTTTTCATTTTACTTCTTTGTTTTGATGGTTAATAATATAGTTCTTCACTTGATTTACATAAGGATACATTACAATGTCTTCCTTAAACGGGGGAACTATTTTACGAACTGCATCGTACATCATTCTTGTCTTGGACGAAACCTTGTCTTTAAGGTCAAGGTATTCTATGGCCTGTACGACCGTTATCATTTCTATGGCAAGTACCTCAAAGGCATTTTCGATAACCTTTTTGGTGGTATTGGCCGCATTGGTGCCCATGCTGACAATATCTTGGTTGTCGTTGTTGTTCGGTATACTATGAACGTACATGGGGTTTGACAGCATTTGGTTTTCGGCAGTGGTCGAGGTGGCGGTGAACTGTACCCCTTGCATACCGAAGTTGAGTCCCAAGGTGCCCAAATTTACGAAAGGAGGCAGAATATCATTGAGTTTTGAGTTTAAAAGATAGTTAAGTTGTCTTTCGGCCAACATGCTCATTTTGGTGACTACCAGTTTGAGCTTGTCCATTTCCAAGGAAATATAGTCGCCGTGAAAATTGCCGCCATGGTAGACGTGTTTTTTCTCTACATTGACGATGGGGTTGTCATTGGCAGAATTTACCTCTTCGATAAGTACGCTTTCAACATTGTTGAGTGTGTCTAGTACGGGGCCTAAAATTTGGGGAACGCAGCGTAGGGAGTAATATTCCTGTACTTTTTCCTCAAAAACGGAGACCCCATTGTTATCTACGTATAAGTGGTGTTCTCTTTTTCTCGTAAGGGTACTGTCTTTTAAGTGGCTTCGCATAGCGCGTGCAATCTCGCGCTGGCCTTTATGTCTTTTAGTGTGGTTGAGATCTTCCGACAGGTGGTCGTCATAGGCCTGAACGATTTCGTTGATGGCGGAAGAGCAGCATATGGCCCACTCCAGCAATCTTCGCGTATAAATGGTGTTGACAATCCCGATGCCCGTCATTACCGAGGTTCCGTTGATTAGGCCCAGACCTTCCCTTAGTTCCACTTTTATCGGGGTGATGTTGAGTTCTTTGAAAACTTCTTCGGTTGGTCTTTTGACCCCTTTGTAGAAAACTTCGCCCTCACCGATAAGAACCAGGGCCAAATGTGCCAACTGAACAAGGTCGCCACTGGCGCCAACGCCTCCATGTTCGTAAATGAGTGGGGTAATGTCTTGGTTGATCAAGGTGGTCATAACCTCTAATACCGAAGGGTGTACGCCCGAATTCCCTAAGCTTAAGGTGTTCAATCGGGCCAGCATTGCTGCTTTTACGTATTTAGGAGGTATCGGATTTCCGGTGCCCGAAGCGTGGCTGCGGATCAGGTTGTATTGGAGTTGAATGGTTTCAGAATCCTTTATTTTGTACTGGGCCATGGGCCCGAAACCGGTATTCACCCCATAGATTACTTTGTTCTTTGAAAACTCTTTTAGGAAATCAAAACTGTCTTTTACGGTCTTGATGACTTTTTCGTCTATTGATATTGGCTCGTTTTTAAAGATGGTGCTGTAGAATTCTTCAATTCCCAACGTTCCTTTTATTTTCGTCATCTATGGTTGATTCTATGAGGTATTTGTAATATTTTAGTGACGTCTTCAAATAAGACTCCGTAAGCTAAAATTAGCGATTTTGGATTGCAAATTTATAATAATTAGTGAATCAATGTCTTAATTTAGCAGACAATACGCTTCTTCGGGTCATGTATCTTCATTTTGTGGAGGCCATAAACCATAGGAGCCCCATATAAAAAGTGAACGATATGCAACAGGAAAAGGTTGATGTTTTGATAATTGGGGCAGGACCGTCGGGTTCGGTAGCCGCCGCTTACCTCCATAAACAGGGGTTGAATATTAAGGTCGTGGAGAAGGGTAAGTTTCCTCGATTTGTCATAGGGGAGAGCTTGATTCCACGTTGTATGGATCATTTTGAGGCCGTGGGTCTGTTGGATTGTCTAAAGGCCATGGATTTTGAGGTTAAGGACGGTGCCCGATTTATTAACAATAAAGGGGTGGTCTGTAATTTTGACTTTAGTAAAAAACACGGGGACGGCTGGGATTGGACATGGCAGGTGCCCCGGGCCGATTTCGATAAGGCCTTGACCGATGAGTTGCAATCTTGGGGCGTTGATATTGCCTTTGAGCATGAGGTGACAACCGTTACTTTCGCTGAAGATGGATCATCAGTGACCAGGATCAAGGATATCGATGGAAACGAATTTAACGTTGAGGCCAAGTTTGTTGTCGATTCCAGTGGTTTCGGTAGGGTCTTGCCGCGCTTGTTAGATTTGGAGAAGCCTTCCAAAATACCGGAGCATTCTTCCATATTTACACATGTAAAAGATGTAAACCGTCCTGAAGGTAGGGAAGGAACGATGATTACTTTTGATGTCATCGATACGCATACCTGGTTGTGGGTCATTCCGTTTTCCAACGGATATACGAGTATCGGTTTTGTCGGGAAATCGGAGCATCTCGAGTCACTCGAAGGAAGCAATACCGAAAAACTTCGGCAAATGATGAGGCTGTCGAGCTATTATTTTGATCGGTTCGATGGAGTGGACTACACGTTTGAGCCCCGAATGATAAAGAATATAGCGAAGTCGGTAAAACAACTTTATGGAAATGGATACGTGCTTACCGGTAACAGTGCCGAATTCTTGGATCCCGTATTTTCTTCCGGGGTGACCTTTGCGGTTGAGTCGGCCCATTTGGCGGCACAGTTGATAACGAAGTCGCTTAAAGGGGAAGAAGTGGATTGGCAAACGGAATACACCGATTATATGCTGGAAGGGGTGGATGTCTTTTCGACCTACGTGGCGGAATGGTATACCGGAAACCTCCAGACCATATTCTTTCACAATCAAGAGAATGAAACCATAAAAGAACAGATTTGTGCAGTACTGGCCGGGTATGTTTGGGATAAGAGCAATCCGTTCGTGAAAAACCATAACCGATTGGTCAAGACCGTGGCCCATATAGCCAAGATGGAGGAGCAGGGCAGCGAAGAGCCTAGTTAGATACTATTATGGCTTATGGCTTTCTTGTGTAATAATTCAAAAGTTTTGGAATGTCTTCAAAAATGTTCTAAAATAAGGGAGGACTGGTGCTATGGGTGGTAGTGGCTTGTTTTGGAAATGTTTGGTTTTAAGGAAGTCCCACTGTTAAGGTGTAGGAGTAATACGAGAAAGGTTTATCATGGCACTTATGTTTTTTAAGTTGGATTTTTTTTATAGTAATATTCCTAGGTCAATATTTTTGTTTTTGTGCATTATAAATTTTGTTTTACACGTATATTCGTGTAAAATTTGTATTATTAAACTTACAAATTAGTTTTAATTACTGAATCAGCTAAATGTCATTACTCCACATAATCCATCGACTAAAAGAAGTGAATACCCTCACCAAGCACGAACAGCTCGTGCAAGGTGTTTTAGAGGCTTTAAATACCGGCGAACTTTCGGTCGGTGATAAGCTGCCATCTATCAATAAGATGGTGGGTGACGTGGGCTACGCCAGAAAAACCATTGTAAAGGCTTATGAAGAGCTTAAGGAAAGAGGGCTTGTAGAATCGAAAAAGTTAAAGGGGTATTTTATTATTAGTGATGAGACCAAGGTAACGCTGAGAATTGCCCTCTTGTTGTTTTCGTTTCAACGTTTTCAAGAAGAATTCTATAATGCCTTCAGGAAGGAGTTGGGCAAGCGGTACCAAATCGATGTCTTTTTCCATCATAATAATGTATCGGTTTTTGAAACCATATTCAACAATATAAAGGGAAAGTACGGGATGTACGTCGTGGCGCCAATGCCCGATTTGAGCATACGGCCGCTACTTGAAAGTATAGAGCCCCAAAAGCTATTAATCGTTGATCGTTACTTTCCGATGCCCGATCCCTATTCGTATATTTCACAGGAGTTCGAGGAGAGTACCTTTGATAAGTTGGTAGAGTTGCTTCCTAAGATTAAGAAGTATGGACAATTCGTGCTCTTTTTTACCCATAGTAGGGATTATCCCGAAGGTATTTACAAAGCTTTTCAAAAATTTATTTCCGAATACGGAATCGATGGAAGGGTTGAGGAAGATTACGAAGCGGGCAGTCTCAAAAAAGGAACCTTGTATTTTTGTATAAGCGATACTTCCTTATGGGAGCTTCTTCGCGATTGTCACAACTCTAATATGGTTATCGGTGAAGACATCGGTATTTTATCACATAATGACCATGTGGTCAAGGAAATTGCATTTGGGGGGATTACCACGATATCTACAGATTTTAAGGATATGGCCACTATGGCGGCTCAGCACATTAAAAATAATGTGGTCTCGCAGGTTGTTGTCACTTCAAAACTCTTTAAGCGCAACTCCTTATAATTTCATTTGATCAAAAGTTTTGGTTCGACATAAGCGAGGTTGCCGTGTTTCCGATTTAATAATTTTTCCCCACTAAATTGAGTATTTCTCAATTAGACCTTATATTTTTTGTTTTTAGTATTTAAAAAATACTTATTTTTGCTCCTGTAGCACAAAGTAGCATAGATTATTTCTATTTTGTTAAACTTTTGGATATCAAATCCTATTAATTTCTGTTTTATTAAAAATAAAGGGATTATATTGGTATATATTATCATTTAAGGGTGATTATGTGATAATATGGTCGAAAGATTTTTTGTGTTTATTAACATATTTAAAGAAACAAAAAAGTAAAATTACTAACTCAATTAATTACTAACTTAAACTACTCATTATGAACCAGAACTTTAAGAGATTAAACAGGGTTCGATCGCATGGTTTCGTGCTCGTTGCCTTGTTTTTCTTCAGTGTGACATCTTTGTGCGCACAAACTACAATTTCAGGTACAACCTCCGACGAGCAGGGCGTATTGCCCGGTGTAAACGTCTTGGTAAAGGGAACCACTGTAGGAAGTGTCTCCGATTTTGATGGAAATTACAGTATAGAGGTGCCCGAGGGTAGCTCTACCTTGGTTTTTTCCTATGTGGGCTATTCCAAGCAAGAAGTGACTATTGCTGGTCAAACCACAATTAATGTTGTTATGTCTGAAGATGCACAAACCCTCAGTGAGGTGGTCGTTGTAGGATACGGTACGCAACGAAAGGCCGACCTTACCGGTGCCGTGGGGTCACTTAGCAGTGCGGAAATCGTATCTAAGCCGATTACCAGTCCGGATCAAGTGCTTGCAGGAACGCTCTCCGGGGTAAATATTACCAACAGGAGTGGGGATCCTGGTGCCCCTATCAATGTGCGTATTCGCGGTATAGGTACCCCAGGGGTAAACGATCCCTTATGGGTGATCGATGGTGTGCCCATCGTTCAGACCAGTAACATTACCGTTAACACCTCTTCTACTACAGACTCTAACCCGCTTGCAGGTATAAACCCAAGTGATATTGAGTCCATTGATGTTTTGAAAGATGCTGCCTCTGCGGCCATTTATGGTGCGAGGGCGGCAAATGGGGTTATTATAGTAACGACCAAAAGAGGTAAGGCCGGTGATGCCAAGGTTAGCTATGACGGCTATACTTCCTTTAGCCAGATAAGAGATCGTTACGATGTTTTAGATGTTGAACAATACATCGACATCCAAGGGCAATTGGGGCGTGATGTATCTGAGTTCAGTGGTTCTGAATTTGTCGATTGGCAAGATGCCATATTCCAAACGGGATTTGTTCAAAATCATAACGTTACGGTTAGTGGGGGTAGTGAAAATGCCAATTATTTGATATCGGGAGGTTATTTAGACCAAGAAGGTATTGAGTTGGCGCAAAGCTTTGAAAGATATTCGTTTAAAGCGAATTCCGATATTAAAGTGGGCAAAAGATTGCGTTTCGGGGAATCTTTGTTGATAAGCCAAACGGATCGTTTGGTGCAAAGTGAGGGAGCCTTCTTTTCAGGGTTCAATTCGGCCTTGAACGCTCCTTATTATAAAATTTACGGGGATGGCCCTTTTGGGTATAACCTAGAGAATCCAGAAACTAGTGGTGATGGTACCGGGGCTAACTATGTCATGCGAAATGATACTAGGCTTAACAGTACCACAATTCGAAACCGTAAGGTCCTAGGTAACTTCTATGGGGAACTTTCCATTCTTGAAGGCTTGAAATTACGCGCTTCATTAGGTTTGGATTATAACGTAGGACGCGGTGAATATTACCAGGCCGCAACCGATTACGCAGGGAATAATCCAAGACAATCACTATTGGTGTCATCGCGTCCTGTTGAGTTGACGCTTACGCCTTCTACAACCTTATCTTATGATAAGACTTTTGGTAGCAACCATAATATTTCGGCCCTTTTCGGGTTTGAGCAAACTGAGTTTCGATTTGACAAGGTGAGACTTCAGGGGCGTGACCTTTTTAACCAGAATTTTGCTGGTACGGGATCAACGGTTTCTGGTGCCAACGAAGCCGATAATTGGGTTTTGCAAGGATGGTTAGGTCGTTTGAGCTATAATTTTCAAGGAAAATACTTAGCGACCTTCAACGTTCGTAGGGATGCAACTTCAAGGTTTGCCCAAGGTAACAGAGATGATTATTTTCCATCGGTTTCCGCTGGTTGGAGAATCTCTCAAGAAGAATTCTTTCCGCAAGAAGGTTTTGTAGATGATTTAAAGGTTCGTGTAGGTTGGGGACAGTCAGGTAACCAATTTACAGGATTGAACTTTGCATACTTGCTAGCCTTGAACAACAATATTAGATATGTGGTAGGTGATAGTCAAGATACTAAGATTGCACCTGCACCGACGAATTTTGCGAATAGGGACCTTAAATGGGAAACGAGTACGCAATTGGATGTAGGTATCGACGGGGCGTTTATGGGCGGAAAGCTGAACATGACCGCTGATTACTACAGCAAGGTAACGAGTGATGTGTTATTGGGTCTTCCGGTACCGTACGTATCAGGCTTCTTTTTGCCTGTAGATGCGAATGTTGGTGAGATCAAGAACTCCGGTGTGGAATTCTCCGTGAATTACGGCGATGAAATAGGAGATTTTAGTTTTAACATCGGTGCCAATATTACTACGGTTAAGAACGAGGTTACGGATTTAGGGGAAATCGATCAGATAGTTACCGGTCTAGGAGGTCCTGATACCCACCGTACCATTGTAGGGGAGAGTCTAGGACATTTTTACGGGTATAAGACCGATGGTCTTTATCAAAATGATGCCGAGGTTGCTGCCGCACTGCCAGATGCCAACGGTACTCCGTCTCCAGGGGACATTCGTTTTGTAGATGTAACTGGTGATGGTAAAGTAGATGCAGAGGACAGAACTTATTTAGGCAGCCCTTTCCCAGGTTTTTTCTATGGGTTTAATTTTCAAGGCGAATATCAAGGCTTTGATTTTTCTGTAAACTTTAGAGGTGTCGGTGATCAGCAGGTGTACAATCAAGCACGTACAAGCTTGGAAAACTTGGATGGGGCAAATAACTTTAGTACGCAAGTGCTCGATCGATGGACAGGAGAAGGAACTACCAACTCAAGCTCTCATCCAAGGTTGGTAAGAAACGATCCTAATGGGAACAACCGTTTTTCTGACCGCTGGGTCGAAGACGCCGGTTACCTACGTATTCAGAACATACAGTTTGGGTATAGTCTTCCTTCGGAAAAGTTGAAAGGTTGGACGGGTGATTTCGTTTCTAGAATGCGATTTTATGTAGGGGTGCAAAATTTGGCCACTTTTACCAAGTACTCTGGTTTTGATCCCGAGGTGGGGCGTACCCAAAGTTTTCAAAAAGGAGATTTTACATTGGCTAGCGGTCAAGACGGAGGTGCTTCTCCATTGCCGAGAATTGTACAATTGGGTTGGTCCGTTACATTTAATTAGAATCATACTTTAGTTCACTTAATATAAAATATAGCTATCATGAAAAAATATATAATACTTGCCAGTGTGCTCTTCGCGCTTTCGTGTGGAGAGAAAGAACTGGATCTTTTGCCTTTGGACAGGGTTACCGCCGATACTTTTTATAAAACGCGGGGAGACTTTGATGGGGCTATTTTTGCTTCCTATTCCTCTATTCAGGATCTATGGGGTATTAGCGCGGAAACTTTGGGAGAGAACGGAGAGTATTGGAAAATTTCCGTAGTCATTAGCGATGATGCGGAGGCCGATACCGAAGTGGGTGACGCAGTGTCCCAAGACATCGATAAACTTCTGATTCGATCGAGTGATGTTCCTTATGGAGCTGCCTATACCCAAATCTACGAAGGGATCTATCGGGCCAACTTGGTTCTGGAGAACTTAGAGGGCGAGAACGAATTGTCGGAAGAAGACAAGACCATTATTGGGGCCGAGGCCAAATTCTTAAGGGGATGGTTTCACTTTCAGGCCTTGAAAATGTTCGGTACACCGCCATTGGCCATAGAAGTTAAGACCGATCTTAATGATTTGGCGCTTCCGAATGCGACCCAAGAAGAACTGTACGCATCTATATTGGGAGATTTTGCCGATGCTGCTGCCGGTCTTCCTGAGGAATGGGATGGTTCAAATACGGGAAGGGCTACCTCTTGGGCGGCCAAATCGTATATAGGTAAGGTCAATGTTTGGAAAGAAGACTGGCCTACGGCTATTACCGCTTTGGAAGATGTGGTTCTTAGAGGACCTTATATGTTGATGCCGGAGTATAGTAATAATTTCAGTCATTTGTTTGAAAACAACGCCGAATCTATTTTTGAGATTCAGTTCGGCGGACCGTTTTCCGATGATAATATTTGGGTATTCGATGATACCCACTCCGAAAATTTCAAGGCTTCGCAAGGTACGACCCGAAGCTATCATTGGGGAGCGGCCAATGGCGCACCTGGAGGGAAAAGAGGTTGGTTTATACCTTCTGAAGATCTTTTGAACGCTTATGAACCGGGAGACGCTAGACTGGAAACTACCATCTATCAAGAAGGTGAAGATTATTATGTTTGGTCGGCAAATTCAGTGGTTACCGAACCCTATGATCCCGAATGGTCTTCGAACGGTTTAAGTGCCAAAAAGTATTTAGGAAAGGAAAATGCAGTTGGGGCCAATAGGTCTCCGAACGGTGCGGCCGATTTTAACAATGAAAGATGGTTTAGGTTTGCCGAGTTAAAATTGCTCTATGCCGAAGCTTTGATACAGGGTGGTGGCGATGTTGGATTGGCCTTCGATGAAATCGATGATATCCGCGAGAGGGCAGGTTTAGGTCCTGTCGATCGTTCTTTGGATCCCATGGATGTATTGATGCAAGAAAAAAGGGTGGAGTTGGCATTGGAACCACACCGGTATTTCGATATCGCCAGATGGGGTATCGGAGCCGAAATTTTTGGTGGTGCATGGGATGATAAGTACAAGGTTCTTCCTTTTCCGCTAACGGAAATCGACCGTTCTAAAGGATTGTTACAACAGAATCCGGGATATTAATCCGGTTTCTAGGGACGTTCCTAAAAGTATTTATTGTATTGAAAGGAATCCAATTCTGAGAAATTCTTAGGTTGGATTCCTTTTTTATAGGCCTTTTTGAGTAATTTTTTAGGGCTCATAGAGCCATTGGGGCATAATTGGGCGAATTTTGTTTTGCAGTCATTGTGATACGCTGTATATTTGAATAGTAGCATAGAGTATCATAGATTGAATGATTTACTTAATAAGCTAATTTCTTACAGTTTTTATCTAACATTCCGTACGAGGGATTACTTTTTCCTGTTCAACTAAAAAGTATGAGAGTACGTATCATAAATTAACCTCTGGCATATAATTGAGATGATTGCAAACACTACCATTACAAGCTTCCCGGAAATAACCATTATCGGGGAAAAACAAAATTTCCGCACCACCCTGAATAAGGTATATGGGGATGAAGGGGTAACGCTATACGATTTTGAAGTAAACAGTGATGTTGAAGAGGTTCCCAAACCGATAACCTTGCAATGGAAGATTCCGGCCATCGACGTAAAGGGCGTTTGGAAACCCACAACTGATTTCAATAAGCGTATTCAGGCCGATTGGGAACTTGACAATATGGAGTCACGGATTTCCATCGATTCGCCCGTAATTTCCCTTTTTGGGAATAGCGATGGCAATGTCTTGACCTTCGCTTGTTCCAATGCTATCAATAAACTGGAAATGAATGCCCGTTTGCGGGAAGAAGATAATTGCTTCTATTGCCACATTACCTTTTTTACCGAGCAACACTATCCGCTTAAAAACTTTAAGGCCCAATTGCGTTTGGATCATCAAGACCGACATTTTTCCGATAGCCTTCGGGCAGTTGCTGCGTGGTGGGAAACCTTTGAGCAATTGAAGCCGGCCTATGTTCCCGACATCGCTAAAACGCCATTGTATTCTACCTGGTACCAGTTTCATCAGAACCTTGACGTACCCTTGCTTTTGAAAGAGTGTCGATTGGCCAAAAATCTGGGCTACCAAGCTATCATCATTGATGACGGTTGGCAGACCTTCGATTCGAACCGAGGCTATGATTTTACGGGAGATTGGCAGCCAGACCGTATTCCTGAAATGGCGGAATTCGTAAAAAGTGTGCATGAAACCGGTATGAAAGTCGCTCTTTGGTATTCCGTTCCCTTCTGTGGTGAAAAATCAAAGGCCTACAAACGTTTTAAAGGGAAATTCTTGACCGAAGACCATAGATGGGCACCTGTTTTTGATCCACGTTATCCCGATGTCAGGCAATACCTTATCGATATTTATACCGATGCCGCCCGAGATTGGAATCTTGATGGTTTCAAGCTTGACTTTATCGACGATTTCAGGTTTTATAAAGATACCCCTATTGAATTAGGGCCGGATGCCGATTATGCATCGATAAATGGAGCTGTTGATCGCTTGTTGACTGATGTAAAAGACGCTTTGACAAAAATTAACCCCGAAATCTTTATTGAGTTCAGACAGAAGTATACGGGACCCGCGATGCGAAAATACGGTAATATGTTCAGGGCTTTTGATTGCCCGGGCGATGCTACCATGAACCGATTGCGCATTGCGGATATTCGTATGCTCGCCGGAAATACCGCGGTACATTCCGATATGGTTACTTGGCATGCGGACGAGCCTTTGGAAATTGCCGCCCTTCAGGTCATTAATACGCTTTTTGGGGTTCCCCAACTTTCGGTTATGTTGAGTGAAGTACCTGAGGCATATGTGAAAATGATCGGCTTTTATACCAAGTACTGGAACGAAAATGCCGACCTGCTTATGAACGGATACTTCCTTCCTTCTAAACCACTTGCCAATTATCCTACCCAACGGGTGTCTAAGAACGGACACCTGATTATAGGGGTTTATGATGCTTGGGTCGTGGAGCTCGATGGGGCCTATACGCAAATTGATATCTTGAATGCCCAAATTGCTACCCAGGTGGTCATTCAAATTTTAAGTGACTTGGGGGCCTATGCCTGTAAAGTCTATGATTGCCAAGGGAATTTGATAAGGGAGGAGAATGTAGTATTTTCGAAAGGGGTAACAGAGGTCGAGGTTCCCGAATGCGGAATCATAAGGGCCGAGAAAATATAGCAGAGTTTACATGACCGAAAAAGAGAAAATGATCAGCGGGCAAGCCTATGATCCCAGTGATAAGGAGTTGGTAAGGGCAAGGCTGCGGGCCCGAAAGTTGATGCGGGAAATAGCGGCCATACCCATGGATAAAGAACGACAGCGCAAGCACTTTTTTAAGGAGTTATTTGCCGAGACAGGAAAGCATTTCTACATTGAAAACCGCTTTACCTGCGATTACGGTTTCAATATTTATTGGGGCGAGAACGCATACGCCAACTTTGATTGTATTATTTTGGATGCCGCACCGGTGTACATCGGTAAGAATGTAATGATGGCCCCAGGGGTAAAGCTGCTCACGGCAACGCACCCATTGGAATTCGAGGCCCGTAACTCTGGAATCGAATATGCAAAACCGATACGCATAGGGGATAACGTTTGGATCGGTGGAGGGGTAATTGTCAATCCTGGCGTTACCATAGGAAACAACAGTGTCATTGGTTCCGGAAGTGTGGTGGTAAAAGATATTCCCGAGAATGTGGTGGCCGTTGGCAACCCGTGTCGCGTATTAAAGAATATAGACAACCCATAGTTCCTGCCTACATGGCCCAATACCAACTAAAAGATCGAAGATATGCTTTCAATTATTTCTTTTGTAGGGTTTACGCTCTTAGTGGCCGTAATCGCCTGGTACGCTACTAGAAGTACCAATGAAAAATCCGCTGACGGTTATTTTCTGGCGGGAAGAAGCTTAGGGGCGGTGACCATTGCCGGTTCCTTGCTTTTGACCAACCTTTCGGCCGAACAGATCGTGGGGCTGAACGGACAGGCCTTTACCGAGGGGGTGTTGGTTATGGCTTGGGAGACACTGGCCGCGATTGCTATGATCATTACAGCGGTTTTCTTGCTTCCTAGGTATATGCGAGGCGGTATAACGACTATTCCCCAATTTGTGGAAGATAGGTTCGACCACGGTACAAAAGCCATTCTCACGGCCTTATTTTTATCAGGATACGTTATTGTGGTTATTCCTTCCGTACTGTATTCCGGATCCTTGGCCTTTAGCACCATGTTCGATTTACCGACCCTTTTAGGACTTTCGGATACGGCTACTTTGTGGCTCTGTGTTTGGAGTATTGGAATTATCGGTATCATTTATGCTATTTTTGGGGGATTGAAGGCTGTGGCGGTCTCTGACCTTATCAACTCGATCGGACTTTTGATCGGGGGACTCCTTATTCCGATTTTTGGATTGCTGGCCATTGGGGATGGAAGTATTTCCGATGGAATAAGCCTGCTTTGGAAAAGCCATCCGGAAAAGTTCAATGTAAAGGGCGATGTTGATGCATCCATACCTTTTGGCACCATCTTTACGGGAATGATGCTGGTTCAGATGTTCTACTGGGGTACCAACCAAGTGATTTTACAACGTGTCTTTGGGGCAAAAAATCTTAAGGAAGGCCAAAAAGGGGTGATACTTGCCGCCTTGGTCAAGTTTTTGATTCCCATTATCGTGGTATTGCCCGGTATCATCGCCTGGCATATTTTTGAGGGAAATCTTGATAACCCCGACCAAGCCTATCCGAAATTGGTGGCTACCGTACTTCCCGCAACGTTTACCGGCCTTTTTGCCGCCGTGCTTTTTGGGGCCATTCTTAGTTCCTTTAACAGTCTGTTGAACAGTAGTGCCACCTTGTTCGGATTCGATCTTTACCGGCAATATTTCAAGAAGGGCGCTACCGAGCTTGAAACCGTGAAAGCGGGAAAGATGTTCGGACTTGTTCTTGGTATTTTGGGAATGTTTGTGGCTCCTCTGATCGCCAATGCACCACAAGGGCTTTTCGCGTGGTTGCAAGAGGCCAATGGTTGTTATAGTATTCCTATTTTAACGGTTATCGTAATCGGCTTTTTTACCAAACGGGTGCCGGCCATTGCCGCTAAGATCGGGGTGATTTCAGGAGTGGTTCTCTATTCGATCAGCCAGTTTTTGATCAAGCCCTATTTTGTAGATAAGGCGCTGGCCGAAGCGGCACAAAACGGAATAAGCGACGCTAAGGCGTTGAGTGTGATCCAAGCCGAAGCCTATCCGCATTTTTTACACGTTATGGCTATTTTGTTCGTACTCAATATCGCGATTATGTTGCTGATTGGGAAATTCTATCCTAGAGATACGGATTATCAACCGATGACAACCGATGCGGTTAGTGTAGAGCCTTGGAAATATGCCTTTATAGCAGGGGCCGTTATTACGGCTTTAGTGTTGAGTACCTATCTGATATTTTAACGGGCTACCTTCTAAAACTGAAGGACTACACCCAAGGTTCCGGGGCCGAAGTTGAGGTTCCAGCTCATTTTTTTGGATCGGTCATTGTATTTCTCATCGTATTTTCGGTCGAGATAAAGGTCAATAGACTCTACCGTGGCCACACTGATGGCTACGGCAAATACAAAATCGCTCAACCAATGTTGGCCGTCCCAAATACGCGAAATACCGGGTATGGCGCCTAAGGTATATACCCCTGCCTTGACCCAGGGACTTTTGAATTGTTTCCCGATGGCATAGGCGTTGGTAAAGGCCAATAAGGCATGTCCCGATGGAAAAGAATGGTAGTTCCTATGCGGGTTGAAGGGGTCAAAAGTATCCTTGCCCCTTTCTGCCACCGGCCTTGCCCGACCTACGGCAGATTTTAAAACTTGCTGCAAAAATCCTGCAGAGGTAGCCGACGAAATCAATAGAACTCCCGTGCGACGCAGTTTTTCGTTCTTGGTGATCAAGCCTACCAAATACACTCCCGAAGTTGCCAAGTAATTGTTTTCGGGGCTTCCATAGAGTTCGCCGTATTCGCGGAAGACGTTAGGCACCCCTTCCCTTTGTCTTTGAAAAAACTCCGACGTTTCTTCGTCGGCAAGATATACTGCCCCGGTACCTGCGAGTACCCCGCCAAATTGCGCCCATTGTTGGCCCTTCCACCGAAATGGCCTTGAATAGGAGTAAGCTACACCTTTGAACATATTTCCGATATCGTACTTGAACATGTCCCAACGTTTTTCGGGAACCGATACAATCGAGTCTTGGGCATATACACCCATCGTAAAGATGGTGAACAGCAGGGCTATGGTTTTTTTCATAATACAGGCAAAACTAAATCTATTCTGTAAAGTGTCTATGTTTTACTTAAAAAAAATAGACACGGCCAGTTAGGCGGGGTGTGTTTATACGGGGTTTAATGGGGGGATTCGCGTTAAATTACAAAATTAATGAATAGTAAGCTTGAGATAGCCCGATGAAGAGGTGAAAGGAGGGGGGTTAAAAGTAGATTTGTTGGGCCAGCCTATAGGTGTTGGCATGTGCCTCTACAATAGTCTTTATGGCAGGGGAGTAGCCGCCTCCCATACTGCATTGAACGGGAATTTGCGATCTATGGCAGGTTTCAAGCACAAAGGCATCGCGCTCTTTGCAGCCCTCTATGCTAAGGGCTAGGGTGCCGAGTTTGTCAGAACCGATGATATCTACCCCTGCGAGATAAAAAATAAAATCGGGTTTTTCCTCACTGATCAATCGGGGCAAGGTTTGCTTGAGTAGGGATAGATAGGTAGTGTCGTCCGTGTTTTTAGCTAGGGGAATGTCTAGGTCGGAACGCTCTTTTTTAAAAGGATAGTTGCCGGACCCATGCATTGAAAACGTAAATACGGAAGCGTCGTTTCCGAAAATTTCTGCCGTACCATTACCTTGATGAACATCTAGGTCTACGATCAAGATTTTCTTTGCCAATTGATGCGCCTGTAGGTATCGGGCCCCGATAGCTTGATCATTTAGCATACAGAAGGCTTCACCATGGTCGGTATAGGCATGGTGGGTGCCGCCGGCAATATTCATTGCGATGCCGTTTTCAATGGCGAAGCGGCAGGCTTGAATGGTGCCATCGGCTATAATACGCTCCCGTTCAATAAGGTCTTCGGTTAAGGGGAAGCCTATTTTTCTTGCGTCACGGGAGGAAATCTTTAAGTTCAAGAGATCGTAGAAATACTCGGGCTCGTGAACGGCAACAATGTATTTGTCGTTCGGTATTTCGGGTTCAAAGAAGTTTTCGGCGGTACAGGTGCCCTCGTGCAAGAGTTGTTTGGGCAACAATTCATACTTAAGCATCGGAAATCGGTGCCTTTCGGGTAAGGAGTGCTTGTAAATGGGGTGATAGGCAATCTTGAGCATGCTGCAAATATAGGGCTATATGCAATCAATAAAGGGCAAACGGATGGGAAGGAGGTTAGGCCACTTTTTTCATAAGGTCGAAACAAGGGCAGCGTCCGCACCTTTTGTTTTCGCCCTTTTTATATTTTTTACAGCACTTGCTCTTGAGCTTGACATCACTGGCCAATGCCTTTTCAACCTTCTGCTGTAGCAAGACGGCTTTCTTTATTTTCTTATCCTTCTTTTTGGAGGATTTTTTCTTTTTTGACACAGTACTGATTCTAAATAGAAGTCCAAAAGTAGTTATTTTAAATAAATCTAAATAAGGCTAAGATGTTAATTTTTTGATGCGCTTGTATGGTAAGGGTATTTTATAAACAAAAAGGCAAGGTATAGGGCTTTGTTTCTTTTCTTGAAATACGGGGTATTCTTTGCTTTTTTGCCAATGGAAACCTAGAAGAAGCCTCCATCATCAAAAAAAGATAAAAAGTAACAGGGTCTATGATGTGCGATATATCGAGATAGCGTGGTGCCTACTTATTTGTGTAGCTTTAGCTGAATGCGTTTTCGGGGCACATCCACTTGCAGTACTTTTACTATAATCTGCTCGTGAAGGCTCACATGTGCATTTACGTCTTTAACAAAAGTATCCGATAGGTTCGATACGTGGATAAGACCGCTTTCCTTGATTCCTATGTCGACAAAACACCCGAAATTGGTAATGTTGTTGACAATGCCGGGCAACAGTTGGCCTTCCCTTAAATCGGAAATCGATTTTATATTTTGGTCAAAAGTAAAAACCTTGGCTTTTTCGCGACGGTCAAGGCCTGGTTTTTCGAGTTCTTCCACAATATCCTTTAGTGTAGGCAAGCCGATAGTTTCGGTACAATACGCTTGTAGGTCCACACTCTTTAGGGCCTTGCTGTTTCCTATCAATTCGGTGACGGGTATGCCTTGGTCCTTTGCGATTTTTTGGACAATGCTATAGCTCTCAGGGTGGACGGCCGAGTCGTCCAATGGGTTTTTTGCGTCTTTTATCCGCAGAAAGGCGGCTCCTTGTTCAAAAGCCTTTCCACCGAGCCGGGCTACTTTTTTGATATCGGTCCTACTTTTGAACGCTCCGTTTTCATTGCGATAGGCGACAATGTTTTCCGCGAGTTTCGGCGCGATACCGGATACGTAGCTCAATAAGGGAACACTGGCCGTATTGATGTTTACCCCAACCGAATTTACGCAGCTTTCCACTACGCTATCCAATGAGGTCTGAAGTTTTCCTTGGTCTACATCGTGTTGGTACTGCCCGACACCGATAGATTTGGGGTCTATTTTTACAAGTTCTGCCAAGGGGTCGGCGAGTCGCCTTCCTATGGAAATGGCACCCCTAACGGTAACATCGTAATTAGGGAATTCGTCACGGGCGATTTTTGAGGCGGAATAAATTGACGCTCCGGCCTCGCTCACTATAAATACCTCCATGGGGTTTTTGAAATGGATGCGCTTAACCAAGTGTTCGGTCTCCCTTGAAGCCGTTCCGTTACCAATGGCAATGGCCTCTATTTTGTAGGCATCGCAGAGCGAACTGATTTTTTTTATGGCTTCTGAACCCTTGTTCTGAGGGGGATGTGGATAGATGGTCTCGTTGTGTTCGAGCTCTCCTTGGGCGCTCAAACATACGATCTTACAGCCTGTTCGGAAGCCGGGGTCTATGGCCAGGATGCGTTTTTCCCCTAGGGGAGCGCCGAGCAATAATTGTTTTAGGTTCTTACTGAATACCTTGATGGCGTCATCGTCTGCCTTTTCCTTGGCGTTTTTGAGGATTTCATTCGATAAGGAAGGAAAAAGTAGGCGCTTGTACGCGTCGGCAATGGCCAGTTGTATTTGGGGGGTACACGAATTATTCGATTTTATGATACGATCTTCGATACGCCGAAGCATTTCATCGGAGTCGATTTCTATCTTAACGCGGATAAAACCCTCGTTTTCGGCACGTAAAATGGCCAATAACCGGTGTGAGGGACAACGTTTTAAAGCTTCGCTCCAATCAAAGTAATCACGGAATTTTTGTGCTTTTTCCTCGTCTTTTTTGGTAGCGATAACCTTTGTAACGATCAGGGCGCTGCGTTCCAGTTGATTACGCACTTGGTTTCTTACCGAAATACGTTCGTTGATCCACTCGGAAATGATATGTCGGGCTCCTTCGAGGGCTTCTTCCGCATCGACGACTTCGTTGTTGGTATATTGTAGGGCTACCGATTCAATATCGTTATGGTTTTGGGCCATAATGATTTTTGCCAGCGGTTCGAGTCCATTTTTCCGGGCGGTTTCCGCCTTGGTCTTTCGTTTTTTCTTGAACGGGAGGTATAGGTCTTCAAGGGTAACGAGCTCGTCGGTCTGTTCTATCTTGAGGCGAAGTTCGTCGGTCAGGGCATTTTGCTCTTCAATAGCCTTAATGACTGCGGTTTTTCGCTTTTCAAGTGCCTCGAAATGGGCCTTGAACTGTACTATGGATCCAATCTGTACTTCGTCGAGATTGCCCGTTCGCTCCTTTCGATAGCGAGAGATAAAGGGTACGGTACAATCTTCGTTTAGAAGTTCCACGGTATTCTCAATACTCTTTTGAGGGAGTTGGGTGTGTTTGAAGATAAAGGGAATGAGTTGCATAGGACTTTTTTAACGACCGTTATAAATAGCGGATACCAATATAAAACCTTGGGCGGGGTGTCGACGTCTTAGCTTATGCCTTCGCCGTTACCTACACCATCTTCGTCAGGGTTTACGAAGACCAGCTTTCCATCTGCATTTTCGGTCATTAAAATCATTCCTTCGCTTTCAACGCCACGCAATGCACGTGGGGCCAAGTTGATAAGAACCGTTACTTTTTTGCCCACGATTTCCTCAGGGGTAAAACTCTCTGCAATACCCGATACAATGGTTCGGGTGTCAAGTCCGGTATCAACCTTCAGAACCAACAATTTTTTGGTCTTGGGCATTTTTTCGGCTTCGACAATGGTCCCTACACGCATATCCAATTTGGTAAAATCGTCAAAGGTAATCGTGTCTTTTTGTGGCATAAGTTCTTTGTTCTCGTTTTCGTTGGCCTTTTTTGTGGCTTCCAGTTTGTCTAGCTGAGCTTGTATTTCGCTGTCTTCTATTTTTCTAAAAAGTAGCTCGGCCTTGTTGATTTTATGATCGGCAGGAAGTAATGTTTCCTTGGTTGAAACTTCTGCCCAAGAAGAAACGGCTTTTTCCGAATTAATGGCCAATATATTTTTAAGTTTTTCCGAAGTAAAAGGTAAAAAAGGTTCACTTAATACCGATAGACCCGTGGCAATCTGAAGCGCGACGAACATAATGGTCTTTACGCGCTCTTCATCTTGTTTGATGACTTTCCATGGTTCTTCGTCGGCTAGGTATTTGTTCCCTAAACGGGCCAAATTCATCAATTCTTGGCCGGCTTCCCTAAAACGGTAGCGCTCTATGGAACTTGAAATAATTTCCGGATACTTCCGAAGTTGTTCTAGGGTTTCCTTGTCAACTTGGGAGAACTCCGAAGGAGTGGGGACAATGCCCTCGTAGTATTTATTGGTCAAGACCACTACGCGGTTTATAAAGTTACCGAGTATGGCCACCAATTCGTTGT
Organism: Zobellia uliginosa; assembly: GCF_900156625.1. Taxonomy (GTDB): domain Bacteria; phylum Bacteroidota; class Bacteroidia; order Flavobacteriales; family Flavobacteriaceae; genus Zobellia; species Zobellia uliginosa. The sequence goes on from NZ_FTOB01000008.1 coordinate 87,320, forward strand.
TGTTTCGCGCTTGAAAATCCTTCCAAGTAAAATCATTGTCCTTGGTTTCGGGTGCGTTGGCCGTTAAGGTGTACCGAAGTACATCTTGCATATCGGGAAATTCCTCTAAATATTCATGCAGCCATACCGCCCAATTCTTTGAAGTGGAGAGTTTGTTTCCTTCCAAGTTCAAGAATTCGTTGGCCGGTACGTTTTCCGGTAAAATATAATCGCCGTGTGCCTTTAAAATGGCTGGGAAGATGATACAGTGGAAAACTATGTTGTCCTTTCCTATAAAGTGGACCAATTTGGTGTTTTCATCTTTCCAGTAGGGCTGCCAGTCCTTGCCTTCACGTTCTGCCCATTCTTTGGTAGACGAAATATAGCCGATAGGCGCATCGAACCAGACGTAGAGCACCTTGCCTTCGCCTCCTTCTACAGGTACGGGAATGCCCCAATCTAAATCACGGGTTACCGCACGGGGTTTTAGTCCGTCATCGATCCAGCTTTTGCATTGACCGTAGACGTTGGGTTTCCAATCGGATTTGTGTCCGACCAGAATCCATTCCTTTAAAAAATCTTCGTATCGGTCTAAGGGCAAGAACCAATGTTTGGTTTCTTTGGTAGTCGGCACCGTACCGGTAATTGTAGATTTCGGATTGATAAGGTCGGTGGCATTCAGGGTAGAGCCGCAATTTTCACATTGATCACCATAGGCTTCTTCATACCCACATTTGGGACAGGTGCCCACTACAAAGCGGTCGGCCAAAAATTGTTTGGCCTCTTCGTCGTATAACTGTGCCGTGGTTTCTTCTATAAAATCACCCTGTTCGTAAAGCTTTACAAAAAAATCGGAAGCTGTTTTGTGGTGGATTTCCCTTGAAGTACGTGAGTAGTTGTCAAAGGTAATACCGAACTCTTGGAACGATTTACGAATGATACCGTCGTATTTATCAATGACCTCCTTAGGTGTAATCCCTTCTTTTTTCGCTTTCATGGAGATGGCCACGCCATGCTCGTCACTTCCGCATACAAAGGCAACGTCGTTACCGTTGAGGCGTAAATAGCGTGCATAAATATCTGCGGGTACATAAACGCCTGCCAAATGGCCAATATGTATGGGGCCGTTGGTGTAAGGTAATGCGGCGGTAATGGTATATCTCTCTGGATGTGTTAGCTTTTCGGCCATTGATTTCGAATTAGGGTGCAAAAGTACTGATTTTGCTTAGCATTACACAAGTTGATGTATTGAGGTTTTATGGAAAGTTGAAAAGAAGGGATTTTGGTGAAAGGGAGCGGGCCTTGAGGTTGGGGGGAGGGATATGGATTCGGGGCCGGAAGTAACCGTTGTGAAATGGGCTGTGGCCAGGCGTTGTTATTCGTCTGTAAAAAACAAACCTTCGTTATGGGAGGCCCATAACGAAGGTTTTATATATAGAGTGATTTGGGGGTAATTTATGCTACCATGACCGATTTGCTCATCTTGTGCTGTTGCACTTGGATGCGATAAATGTACTTACCGGCGGCCAAATTCCCGGGAATTCTTTCCTTAATATTGATTTCGTTCACACCTTCGGACATGATGGCATTGCTGATCGTGCCCACTTTTTGTCCTATAATGTTGAACAATTGAATATCTACATGGGCCGTAACGGGCATTTCCAAATAAATATGTGGTGAATTCGCCGTAGGATAAAACGGTTTGTGAACAATGGCATTCAATTGTTCGGCATTCGGTATCACCGGCTTATCGGCCGCACCATCGGGTGTGGTCGGTATGGTCGGTTCTCCGTCGCTATAGACAATATCGGGAAAGTCCGTTCCACTACAATTAAAACCAAGATTTACAGGGGCATAGGTGTGGCCCAATAAATGTTGTTCTACCAAGGGTATGGGTACACAGAGCCATTCGGCCAAGACCGTAGCGTATAAGTCCCTAAAGTCCATCGTATACTCAAGGTTCCCCCTGCCGTCAGGATTGTCGAGGGTCGGGTGTTCGCCTACAAAGGCGCTACCTTGCAAACCTGGTCCGAAGAACAGGCTAGGTGCTGCCTTACCGTGGTCGGTACCCTTGGATCCATTCTCGAAGATACGTCTTCCGAACTCGGAGAAGGTCATACTAAGAACGTTGTTGTCTTGTTCGGTATAGCCTAAATCTTCATAGAAATTGTCAACGGCTATAGAGAGATTGCTCATCAGGCGCTCGTGGGTCAGCGGTTGGTTTCCATGGGTGTCGAAACCGCTCATGGAAATCATATAGACCTTTGTTCCCAAATTCCCTTTTATCAATCGGGCCAAGAGGGCCAATTGTTTGGCAAAGCTGTTTTCTTGGTATTCTACATCGTTCTTGCCTCTTGACCAAGCCTCGTGGATGACTCCCGAATATTCGTATGTGGTATTGGCCACCCCTCTTAAGAATTTAAGTTGGTCACCATACATACAGTCGTTGTAGAGGCTATCTTCAAGCCCGTATCGTACGCCCGATTCGGCGATTTCTTCAAGCTGATTTACATTCGAGGTTACAAAGGCGTAATTGGTTTCTTCCCCTTGAAAAACCAAACTTCCGAACTGTCCGATTTGAATCGCGGCCGGTGCTGGTGGTGGGGAAATCAAATAATCGGGATAGGTATTTTCAAAATGTCGTCCCATCCAACCTGTGTTGAGTCCGCTAAAACCTGTAGTGGTCAAGTCGGTATTGGCAAAAATATCGGAACCCGTAAAATGCGAAAGGCTTTGGTTTTCATAGCCTACGCCGTGAACCGCCTTAAATTTACCGTCTCCCCACATGGGTTCCAACGATTTCATATAAGAGGGTACACCATATTCATCGGTAAGTTTTAAAACCTTACTCTCGGGGATGTATATATTGGGGCGGGCTTTGACATACGACTCGTACTGCTCCATGGGGATTACGGTACTAAGTCCGTCATTCCCTCCGGCCAGCCTTATGAGAATGAGAATTTTGTCTGTCTCGGCCGCAGCAATAGCCGCAGTCAGGGGTGAAGGTGCCGAAGCCGAAAGCATACTGCTTCCTAGCATCATTGAGCCCGAACCTGCAATGCCCAAGGCCTGTAAAAACGAGCGTCTGCTCCAAGCTTTATGTTCTTGATCGTGGCCATCGTGTTCTAGGCCTTTATAGGGATCGTTGTGATGAGTGTCGCACATAATCAGTAGGTTTACTTTAGTTGAAATTCGGGTTGTCTGGCTAGATATTGCAAGAGTAGGTATACTTGTTTCGGTCCTTCCAAAGAAGTTTGTAGCGTCCAGGTTTCAAAAGTTCCTCCCTCATAGTATTCGGGTTGGATGTCACTTCTGAAAATGTCATAAGCCTTTTGGTATTCCGATTCGTTGAGTAGGCCTTTAGGAAGAAAGAAATCTATAATAGGCTTGGCAACGACGTCTGGGTTACTGCTTGTTTGTCCGTCAGTACCGGATAAAGCCAGTCCAAGGGTTCTAAACTGTTCGCTGTCGGCTTTGAAAAACTCTTCGATGAGGGCTTCGGAGGTCAACCATCTACCGATCATAAAGTTGGTGTTGATCCATGTGCGGTTACGTTGCCAACCATTTACGTCAAACGGATTGAACATAACCTGGCTTAATAGTCCCGTATAATTGATCACACTAGAAATGACGGTATCGTCATAACTAAAACTACTTTCCTTTAATAGGTTGAAATAAAGGTCGTAAGGGCTTTTGATGATTACACCGATGGCCTCGTCATCAAAAAAGTGTTGGCTTTTGAACAATTGGGACAGTACGGGTACAATTTCAAAATCATTGGCTATAAAGGTGTCGGCCATACCCGAAATTATGGTTTGTGCGTTACCTGCCTCGTCATTTGAATCGGGGTGGACAAAGAACTCGTACAACTTCTTACAGATAAACCAAGCTAGTTCGTTGGGGCGTTGCTCGAATAGGATGTCGATAACGTCATCATAGCCCCAATTCCCTGTTTGACCGAATATGGTTTTGCTGCCGGAATCGTGTTTCTCGGGGTCGAAGGTAACATGTTCGCAACCTAGTTCACCACGTTCGACATAACCTGAAATGGCCCGGGCGGTTTCAATAATATCCTGTTCGGTATAATTGTTGCCTTCACCAAGGGTAAAGAGCTCATAAAGCTCTCTGGCGTAGTTTTCGTTGGGGTTGTTACCGTTGTTATAGGCGCCATCCAAATAATACAACATGGCGTCGGTAAGCCCGATTTCGCTAACGAAGGTTTTGAAATTGCCCAAGGCGTTTCGCTGTAGGCACTCTACATAGTGATAAAGAAACGGGTTACATCGGTAAACTTCGATTTGCGTAACGAAATGATTGCTCCAAAAGAAGCTCAAACGGTCGCGCAGGTTATTGTTCAGCATGTTTTTGGCATAGGCCACGCTAAACTCGTTTTTCTGCGTTCGCTTCATTTCATTGCTGAGATCGTCGTCTTCAGGGTAGTTGCTGTTGTTCCAGTTGGCCCATTCCGGCTCGGGTATAGTCGGTGCTCCCAAAGCTTGGGATATGAGCGTATCGACAAGGGTACTGGCATTTGCGCCGACGGCTTGGTCAATGGTTTCGACCGAAGCACTGAACCCTAGTCTTCTGTACAGATGAGCCGCCCTGTTTCTGTCTAAGGGAGTGGTATACGGAGCTAGGGACGCCGTATTACAGTTAATAAAATATTCCATAATAAATGTAGGCTTTAAAGAACCGTTTCATGTGTTTGGGGCAAGTTCTTAACGTACAAAGATTTTGGATAGTATGCCTTTTATGGTATTTTCGACATACGGTGCGTTTATTTACGGCCGAGTTCCAATTTTTGATGTTGCACTACTGTCTTTTTCGATGAACTGCACTTTTTGTTAAGATTTAAGGAGGATTCTATGGGAAAACACAACGAATTTGGCAAAGAAGGCGAACAGCTCGCCGTCGACTTTTTGGTCGATAGGGGGTATCGTATCCTTCATAGGAATTACCGCTACCTGAAAGCGGAAATCGATATTATTGCACAAAAGGACGAGGTCTTGGCCATTGTTGAAGTACGGGCGAGAAGCAATGATCAAATTATACCTATTGCCGAAACCATTACGCCCGGAAAAATTAAGTTACTGGTCAGTGCCGCAGATCACTACGCTACTGAAAATGACTTGGATGTAGAGGTGCGTTTCGATGTCATTACTATTCTAAAGAATCGAAAAATCTTTAAGATTGAGCATTTGGAAAGCGCATTTTATCACTTTTAAAGCTTTTTTTTTGGAAGGGGAATAGCCGAAAAGTCCCGTATTAAGGGTAAAAGAGACAATTCTAATTTTTTTTGGGGATAGAAGGTTACAACACAATTTGTTTTATTTGTAACAATATGTTATTTTTGCTCATCAATCAATCTTATGAACCCATGAAAACGATTTCTTCCGTAGTCGAACAGTACATTAAAAAGAAACCATTTTTACAAAGTGCCTTAGCCCAAGGGATTATTAATCTGACTTCACTTTCAAGAATTGTAAAACCCGAAATCGAGAACGAATTGGGCAAGGATATCCGTAATGGAGCCATAGTTATGGCCCTTAAGCGCTTATCCGATGACCTTGAGTTCAGGGCGACCCATAAAATTATCAAGGTCTTAAAAAATATTGGGGAAATAACGGTGCGTTCTTCACTCACCGATTTCACTTTTTTGGTTTCGGAATCAATTCTTGAGAACCAGACCTTATTGCTCGAGCACGTAAACAAAAACAAAGATGTCTTCTATACCTCTTCAAGGGGCGTTAATGAGCTTAATATTGTGGTGAGCAATACCTTGGATCAAACGGTAGAGGATCTTTTTAAGCATGAAAAATGCACGCAAAAAGCGGAAAACCTGTCATCGATTACCGTTAAGCTTCCTGCTGAGAATGTATCGGTACCGGGTATCTATTACTTTATTTTTCAACGATTGGCGTGGGAAGGTATCGTGCTTTACGAAGTCATCTCGACCACTAACGAGTTTACCATTTTGGTCGACGATACGCAAGTAGACGTAGCCTTTAAGACCATTAAAGACCTAAAAACCCTTTAGTGGTATTACTTGTTCAGTAATTCTACTACTTCTTTATCGCTCTCGGGTTTGGCCACTATACGCTTTTCCGAATCTAGTAAATAGTAGGTAGGGGTCTGGTGAATATCGTATAATTGTGCGTAATCGCTTTCCCATCTTCCCAATGCAATGGCGTGCTCGAAATCGGGCAGTTTGGCCGATTCGGGAGTCCATGTGGTCTTGTCATCTTCTAGACCTACGGCAATTACTTGGGTCGACTTATAGTTCTTCAGTTCCTTGTGAAGGGCAGGAAGTTCTTTTAGACAATGCGAACAGGTGCTGCTCCAAAATACCAAAAGGTAATTTTCGGCCCCACTTAAGGTGCTGAGTTTTTTGGTTGTCTGGCCTGACTTCCATTCGATTTCAGGGGCAATGGCCCCTATACGCAAACGGTGTTGTACGGTTATTTCATGCGCTTTGTTCGGGTCGTTCGAAGCTGAGGCAAGCGACTTTAAATAGGTGTTGTATATGAAGTCGGTGGTTTCGTTCAATCCACTGCTCGAACTCATTTTCCATAAACGATAAAAGACGTCGAATTTGTAAGCATCCGATATCGGTGCAAGTTTGGAACCGACCTTCCTAATGTTGTCTTGAATGATACTTTCGGTTTCGGCAGATGACCTAGGTTCCATTGGTAACGCCGTGAAAACGTAATTTCTTAACTTGTCGGATAAAAAATCGGAAGCTTGTAAAATTGTATTGTCGAGTTTCAAGTGGTCAAAATAATGTTTTTTCTTATGGGCGACGTATTCTTCTACCGATTCAAATTTGGTCGGGATATAAGGTCGGTTCGCTAAAACAAAATTTTCTACCATCAGGTTTTTCGACTGCGCTTCATAGGCTTCTTGGGTCGTTTTCAATTGGTAGGTGCATTCTTGAAATTCTTTTTTGTCGAATTTATTTTGCATGTAAACATCGACCAATTGGCCCATTAAGGAAGCCATGGTCTGAAAATAGGAAGTCATGATCTTGTTTTCCTTTGAGGAAATGAAGGAGACTCCTTTGTCGGCATCAAAGGCCAGTTCAATATCTTCTTTACCGTTGTATATAACGTCAAAATAGAACTCGTCTTGTGGAACGGCATAGACCAAACGATACATTCCCGGTTCGGCGTTTTCCGGTATTTGCAATGAAAATTTACCGTCTTTGATCGAGGTATTCGTTATAAAGGACTGCGAGCCCGTTTTTAATCGGTACGCCAATATATATTTGTATTCGTTGGCAGGTGTGAAGGTTCCTGAAATAGTATGCTGGGCCTCTACCCAAAAGGCAGTCAGCAAGGCAAATACGACAAGGTATCTTTTCATGGTTTTATGCTCTTAAATGATGGTACAAAAGTACCGGTTTTAGAGCGATCCCCTAGTCTTTTATTGCATTTTCATTCTTGGAACGGAAAGGTTCCGGTGGGCAACAGTCTTGTGTGCCCCCCACTTCTACCGAAGAAGAGCCGAATACTTTTATGGTCGATTTAATAAAATCCTCCTCATTGGCCTTGTAAATGTTATCAACGTATTTTTGCGGATTCCGGTCGATATAAGGAAACCAAGTGCTGTGTATTTGGATCATGATACGGTGCCCTTTTTTAAACGTATGCAGTATGTCCTGTAAGCGAAAATGAACATCACTAGGCTCGCCCGGAACAAAGGGTTCGGGTTTTTCAAAGCTATTTCTGAACCTTCCCCTAAATACTTCGGCACGTACGAGCTGTTGGTATCCGCCCATTACAATGTTGTCGGGGTTGTGCTCGTAGTTTTCATGGTCGTTGGGATAAACGTCTATAAGTTTTACGATAAAATCGGCATCGGTTCCGGTCATGGCCACTTTTAGCTTCGCCATGATTTCTCCGGCCAAAACCTTATTGTCTTGAAGTACATCGGTTTGAAAAGTCAGTACGTCGGGGCGCCTTGAAGCCTGCCTTTGGTCATCTGACATATACTTTCTAGGCGTAAAGGTCAGTCCTTCCGTCTGTGAGGTATAGGGCACAGGTTTTTGTGGGTCGCTGGTATATTCAAATACTGCTTTTTCGTCTATGGGCTTATTGATGCCCAATTTACCATTTTCACCAAAATAAAGACTTACGGGTTCTATTTCTTTGGGAGGCCAAGTATCAAAGGTTTCCCATTTTTTGGCTCCCGTGTCGAACATGTAAGCTTCGGGTAGCGTATCGGGGCCTTCATCCTTTAAGTGATGGGCAAAGAACTTTCGTTCAACATTCTTAAGAAAGAAGGAAGATATACTATCTCCAAAGTAAATATGGTTGTGAATGGCCTTTCCTTTTTCGCGCGCCCAAGCGCCATGGTCCCAGGGGCCCATTACAATGCTGTTCTTAGCCTTTGGGCTAGTGGCCTCTACGGTCTTGTAGATGTTCAAGGGGCCGTAGAGGTCTTCGGCATCGAACCAACCGCCAACGGTCATTACCGCATGGTCAATATCCTTTAAATGGGGAAGGATGTTCCTCTTCTGCCAAAATTCATCGTAGTTGGGGTGTTCCACGACCTGGTTCCAGAAGAAATTGTCGTGATGGTAGTTTTTGGTGATGTTCTTCAGGGGTCCCAATTTCAAGTAGAAATCATAGGCATCGGCTGCCGGGTTTTCGTAGAGGCGCATCAACTTGTCCATATACCAAGGGTCTCTCGTGAGGCTATCCTTTTGGTAGCCAAAAACGGCAAAAGCGGCGGTATAACTTTCGAGGTAGGCTCCTTGATGGTGGAAATCGTCAAAGAAAAAATCGGCGATAGGTGCCTGGGGCGACGATGCCTTGAGGGCGGGGTGGGCATCTATCATACCGGCAGCGGTGTAATGCCCTGGATATGAAATGCCGTACATGCCCACACGGCCATTATTCCCTTTGATGTGTTTTATCATCCAGTCGATGGTATCGTAAGTGTCCGAACTTTCGTCGATATCCTTTTTGTTCCTGCGGTTGTTTCCGGGAATGTTCGGGCGCATATTATCGAACTCGCCATCCGACATATACCTTCCGCGCACATCTTGAAAAGCTAAGATATAGCCGTCTTCGATCAAGTATTTTGAAGGGTAGTTGCTATAGTTGTAGTTGGAATATTTACTCGCATTGTAACAGGTGCGGTTCAATAAAATAGGATAGTCCTTTGACTTGTCCTTCGGAGTGTACACGGCCGTAAAGAGTTCTGCGCCATCGCGCATGGGAATACGGTATTCCTTTAGGTCATAATGCTGTCTAAAGTATAACGAATCGGCGTTTTGGGCTTGCAGGGGCAAGAAACCCAAGGTAGCAAGGAGGACGAGTACAAACCTGAATTTCATAGTAGTGTTTTTTTGATGGGATTAAAGATAACTATTTATGGCGATTGTTGCTACTCCCTCAATTTTGAAAAAAGCCATTTATTTTTAAGTTCATGCTGCTCGGGAAACGTCCAATGTTGGGTTTCCTGAAACACATGGAGCTCTTTTTTGGCGGGAATAAGATTGTATGCCGCATAGGTGGAAGCGGGGGGACAGACATTGTCGTTGTAGCCCCAGCTGTACCAGCCTTCCGCTTTTACGAAGCGTGAAAAGTTGGCCACGTCATAGTATTTTGAAACCTCGATCTTTTCAGGTTTATTGGTGAAATCGTCAAGAAATATCTGTGGCCATCCGCCGGCACGGCCCTTCAGAAATCCGGTAAGGTCGCTCAAGGCAGGGTAGAAGGCCGCCAAATAATCGATACGGTCATCAAGGGCAGCAGTCACTATAGATAGGGCACCACCTTGACTTCCTCCCGTAACTGCAATATCCTCGCCGTTAAAGTTCGAAACGCTCTCCAGAAAATCTACCGCCCGAATACACCCGAGGTATACCCTTCGGTAGTACATGTTTTCCTTGTTGTCTAAATTCATGGTGTTATAACCGGCCAAGGCTCCCGATCTTAGGTCGTCATAGATTTGTTGGTCGAGGTTTACGGGTATTCCGTGAATGCCTATGGTAAAGGAGACAAAGCCTTGTGCCGCTTCATCAATATCACCGTAATACGGGCGAATGCCAGCTCCGGGCACGTGTAGAATGGCGGGGTATTTCCCTTCTTTTTTAGGGGTACAAAGAATGCCGTAGATCTTCCCTTTTATATTGTTCAGTTGCACGTGGTATACATTGACCTTATCGGTACATCGCTCGGGCATTAGGGTCATAACCGCATCCATGGGGATGGCGGCAAGTTCTTCTTTTCCCTTCTTCCAAAAGGCTTCAAAGTCTGAAGGCAAGGAGGTCGTAGCTTTTATTTTTTCGGGGGAAAAGCCGGCCGTAGCGTATGAACTGTATTCTTTTCCGTCTACTGTTACCCTAGCCGTGCAACGAAGAAATCCCGGGTTCTTGAATTTAGGCGACTTCACTTTTACCCTTCCATTCTTTAAGGTCAGTTTTCCTTGGTCCCATATTTTTATGGAGCGGTAACCCGGGTCGGTTTCGACGGTGTAATCGATGGAGATGTTCTCTAGGGGCACGTTGTTTCTCAAAACTGTAATTGAGAATTCGGCGGGTTCGCCCAAGTCGTAGGTCCAATCGGCATGGTTGGGCGTTACGATTATATTGACAAGTTCTTTTCGGGGTTGGGCACTTAGATTAAAGCACAGAAGTAGCGCAGCCGCTAGGTTAAAGCAGATTTTAAGTTTCATAAAAGTGGGTTGTTTGGTCAACAATATGATTAAGGCGAGAAGTTTTTCCTCCTTAGCCGAAACTAATATAGCTGAATAAAAAGATTTTATGAAGCCGATTGTACTGTTTCCGTAAACGGAGCCATGGCCTTTAGTGCTTTGTCGACCGAGGTGATCCTTTCGAATACCAATAACAGCCTAAGGCCGTTTCGGGTCTGTTTTTCCTTGATCTTGCAATGTTGTGGATGGCTTTGTACAAATCGTAGGACCTTGGTAAAAACGGAACTTTGATAAAAGTCCGACTCTTGGTCCGAGATAAAGTAACCGATGAGTTTTCCTTTTTTCATGACGACTTTTTCGATACCGATACTGTTCGCTATCCATTTGATACGTACCGAATTGAGTAAGTCTTCGGCTTCGGTCGGAAGCTCTCCGAAACGGTCGACCAGTTGGGCTTCGAACTTTTGAAGGTTTTCCTCCTCGTTAATGTCGTTCAGGTCGGTGTACAGTGTAAGTCGCTCCGTTATGTTGTTGATATAGTCATCGGGAAAGAGCAGTTGAAAGTCTGAATCGAGCTGTGTTTCCTTTACAAATACTTTTTGCTGGTGGCCTTCGACCTCTTCGTAAAGGTCCTTGAACTCGTTCTCTTTTAGTTCGTCAATGGCTTCGGCCAATATCTTTTGATAGGTTTCAAAACCGATTTCATTGATAAAGCCACTCTGTTCACCTCCGAGTAAATCTCCGGCCCCTCTAATTTCAAGGTCTTTCATGGCGATATTAAAACCGCTGCCCAATTCGGTAAATTGGGCCAAGGCCTCAATCCGTTTTCTGGCTTCTGCCGTCATGGATTCATAAGGAGGGGTAATAAAGTAGCAAAAGGCCTTTTTATTGCTACGCCCGACCCGACCGCGCATTTGGTGCAGGTCGCTCAGTCCGAAATTGTTCGCGTTGTTGATAAAAATGGTGTTCGCATTGGTAACGTCAAGACCACTTTCAATGATCGTGGTGGAAACGAGTACGTCAAATTCGCCGTTCATAAAAGAAAGCATGAGGGCTTCAAGTTTCTTGCCGTCCATTTGGCCATGGCCGATACCTACTTTGGCGTCGGGGACAAGCCGTTGGATCATACCGGCGACTTCTTTTATGTTTTCGATACGGTTATGGATAAAGAAAACCTGTCCGCCGCGGTCTATTTCATATCTGATGGCATCGCGTATGACTTCTTCGCCAAAACGAATGACCCTACTTTCAATGGGGTAGCGGTTGGGCGGGGCCGTTTTTATGACCGAAAGGTCACGTGCCGCCATTAAGCTGAACTGCAAGGTTCTTGGTATAGGCGTCGCCGTTAGGGTAAGGACGTCTACATTTTCCTTGATAGATTTCAATTTGTCTTTTACTGCAACCCCGAATTTCTGTTCTTCATCGACAATGAGTAGGCCCAGGTCTTTGAATTTTACGTTTTTGTTTACCAGTTGGTGGGTACCGATAATGATGTCTACTTGCCCCGATTCAAGTTTGGCCAAAGTCTCCTTACGTTCCTTTGCGGTTCTAAAACGGTTCAGGTAATCTACGGTTACGGGCATTTCTTTTAAACGCTCGCTAAATGTGCGGTGATGCTGAAAGGCGAGGATGGTGGTAGGAACGAGTACGGCAACCTGTTTTCCGTTATCTACGGCCTTGAAAGCGGCGCGAATGGCCACTTCGGTCTTTCCGAAGCCTACATCGCCACAGATAAGGCGGTCCATGGGGCGTTCGCTTTCCATGTCTTTTTTGAACTCTTCGGTAGCCTTGCTCTGGTCTGGGGTGTCCTCATAAATAAAGGAGGCTTCGAGTTCGTTTTGTAAGTAGCTGTCGGGGGCGTACTGAAATCCTTTTTCCAAACGTCGTTTGGCATAGATTTTAATAAGGTCGAAAGCAATTTTCTTGACCCTGCTCTTGGTTTTTTGCTTGAGTTTTTTCCAAGCGGCAGAACCCAATTTGTATATTTTGGGAACCGTTCCGTCCTTTCCGTTGAATTTTGATATTTTGTGGAGGGAATGAATGCTGACATAGAGGATGTCGCGTTCACCGTACATTAATTTGATGGCCTCTTGTTTTTTACCTTCTACATCTATTTTTTGAAGTCCCCCAAATTTCCCGATACCGTGGTCGATATGGGTTACGTAGTCGCCGATTTCAAGCTTGTTGAGCTCTTTGAGGGTAATGGCCTGCTTTTTGGCGTATCCGTTCTTGAGGTTAAACTTATGGTAGCGCTCAAAAATTTGATGGTCGGTATAACAGACCAGTTTTTGGTCGTCATCGATGAAACCTTGGTAAATGGGGGTTACTATGGTCTGGTAGTGCACGTGTTCGTTGACCTCTTCAAAAATAGCCTGAAAACGCTTGGCCTGTTGATCGCTGGCACAGAAAATATAATTCGTATAGCCTTGGTCTTTATAGGTGTTGAGGTTTTCGATCAGTAAGTCGAACTTTTTATTGAACGAAGGCTGGGGTTTGGTGTTGAACTGTACCGTAACGGCCCCATTGATCAGCTCGGAAGTCGTAGAGGCCTCTGAGGTCATGAGGGCGAAGGCACCCAGTTGTTTCCTAAAACTATCCGAATTCATAAAAAGCGCTTCGGGTTCTAGGTGCTTGATGTCTTGCGATAACTTTGAAAAGGCTTCGATGGCCTTTCCAAAGAAATCATCCAAACGGTCAAAAATATAATCGGTGTTTTTGGCGAAAACAATGGTGTCGGAAGCGACGTATTCTAAAAAGTTCTGTCGTTTCTCCTCCAAAAACTTATTGGCAACGTTGGGAATGACGTTTATCTTGTTCACCTTGTTCGTAGACAGCTGGGTGTCGACATCGAAGGTGCGGATACTGTCTACTTCGTCGCCAAAGAACTCTATCCGATAGGGTTCGTCGTTAGAAAACGAGAAGACATCGACGATACCACCGCGAACCGAGAATTCACCAGGTTCGGTAACAAAGTCTACTCTTTTGAACTTGTATTCGAAAAGCACCTCGTTAAGAAAATCGAGGGAAATAGTGTCGTTCAACTTGATTTTAAGCGTATTCTTTTCCAGTTCACGTCGGGTGACCACTTTTTCAAAAAGCGCATCGGGGTAGGTGACGATTATAGCCGGTTTCTTACGGGAATTGATACGATTCAGTACTTCGGCACGCAGCAAAACATTGGCGTTGTCGGTCTCTTCAATTTGGTAGGGCCTGCGATAACTGCCCGGGTAGAACAGTACATCTTTTTCGCCTACGATCTGTTCGAGGTCGTTCAGGTAATAGGCGGCTTCTTCCTTATCGTTAAAAACTAGGAGGAAAGGTCTTTTTGAATCTTGAAATACACTGGCAAAGGCAAATGATAAGGCGGAACCCGAAAGCCCTTTTAATACAATGGCCTGAGCTGTATTTTGATTTTTTTCTGTGTTTGCCGGAAAATTTTGGGCAATAACGTCCTGCAGTTTTCGCGTTTGCGAAGACTGGGAAAACAGTTGTTGAATTGAAGACTGCGTCAACCGTTAATTTTTTAATGAACCCGGGCTTTCGTCCTTTGATGCAATTGCCCGAGATGATACTACCAAAAGCCCAAAGCGAATCGGGTCTTTTATTTATGAGAATGCAAAGGTAGCGAACTCATCTTATGTTTTTGTGTCCGATGAATCGGTTTTTTAGACATTATCACCTTAAAAAATGTAGAAATCGGGTATAGGGTTCATAATCGTGTCGGTTGGGTTAATGGATTTTACCTAAAAGTGACACCTTGTAGATGCTAAATGTGCACTTAGGACATTTTTTGAAAAAGAATGGGAATATGAAGGTGAAAAAATATGATGTTTTTGTAATCGGAAGTGGTGCGGCGGGACAAACCGTGGCCAAAGCTTGTGTGAAAAACGGACTCACGGTAGGAATGGCCGATAAACGGGAGTATGGGGGTACTTGTGCCAATAGGGGGTGCGATCCGAAAAAAGTGCTTCTTGGAGCGACCGAAGTAATAGAGCTGAGTGCCAGTCTTATGGGAAAGGGCATCAAAGCGGTTCCGGGGCTCAGTTGGAAAAAACTGATGCAATACAAGAATCAATTTACCCTTTCTGTACCAAGAACCACTGAAGAAGATTTAAAAACGCTCGGTATTGGCTTATACCATCAATCCCCTAAATTTTTAGATGAGCAGACCCTCTCGGTGGAAGGAAAGACCGTAAGGGCCGATAAGATTATAATCGCTACGGGATATGAACCCCGAAAACTCCGTTTCAAGGGGGGCAAACATTTGAAAAGCAGTGACGATTTTTTAAGCCAAAAGAAACTACCGAAAAAAATCACGTTTATAGGTGCTGGCTATGTAGGAATGGAATTTGCCCATATCGCGGCAAGGGCGGGGGCCAAAGTTACGGTAATAGATTCAGGGAAAAGGCCCCTTAAAGCTTTTGATGCCGATTTGGTAGATGGGTTAAGGTCGTATTCAAAGGAACTCGGTATCGATTTTGTATTTAATGCCAAAGTCACCAAAGTCGAAAAGGCTAGAAAGAAGGTAAAAGTGTTTTATAGGAAAAAGGGAAAGCTTAGGTCGGTAGGAAGCAATGTTGTTTTCAATACCGCAGGACGTGTACCCGCAATCTCGGCATTGCAGCTTGAAAAAGGAAAAGTGGCCTTCAGTGAAAACGGAATTGAGACAAATGACTATCTGCAGAGCACAAGTAATACGGGTGTCTATGCCTGTGGCGATGTTTCCGATAAGGGATTGCCGCTTACCCCGCTTTCAGGGATAGAGGGCAGGGTGGTAGCTGTAAATGTCTTAAATGGAAACAAGGAAAAAATACAAGTGCCGCTTACCCCATCAGTGGTATACACCTTGCCGAACCTTGCTTCGGTAGGGTACTCGGAGGAGGAAGCCACAAGTCGGTACAAGAATGTGGAAGTCAAATTCGAATCGGTCCCTTCTTGGTTCAATGCCCGAAGGGTGAATGCCGGGGTGTACGCCTATAAGATTATCTTGAACCAGCGTACCCAGAAAATTGTGGGAGCCCATTTATTAGGGCCTAATTCCGGTGAGACCATAAATTTATTCGCCATGGCCATAGGCCAAGGTATGACTGCCGAGCAAATTAAACAGACGGTTTTTACTTACCCATCGTGGTCGAACGATATTAAATCTATGGTGTAGTAGAAATCTTGGTTGCTCAATGCTTCCGTAACCGCTCCTTTAATTTTTGGGCGGGACTTGTTTTTCGATTTTTCATCGCATGTGCCATTGAAGAGGTAAATAGGAGAATGGCGGCAACAAGGGCGGAATAGGCAATTGGTTCGTAACTGTCTTTGTGTCGAACGAAAATGGCGATAAAGGCCCATACGGCAACAAGGGCGAACTCGCGCATGTTCCGTTTCCAGGTTATGGCAAGATTTATGACCGTGGCAATTCCGATAAGAATGATGGTCCATGTTACCTCGGAAAGCGGAGCGCCTTCCCATCCTAATTTGGTAAGGTAGGCCGATATATTGGCTATGGTCGCTACGGTGATCCATCCGCTGTACAGGCAAATGGGCCACCAAACAAAGGCAATGACTTCAATGGGAGCATCCCATCGTTCCATGTTCGTGTTTAAAATGATTTTGATGAGCGAAAAAAGAATACCGAGCATAATTAAAACGGAAAGTGCGGTATAATCAAATACAAAGGCCAATACCCATGCGGCATTAAGCATGTTGGCGATATAGAACCAATATTCGGTCTGTGTGATAAAGGGACTCTTTTTTTTGCTGAAAAAGGCCCTTCGCACCTGAAAAATAGCGTAGCCTAAAAGGCTTAAGAAGATGACGCCCCAAATGGCAAAGGCATAGGGGGCAGGAGTGAAGAGGTTGTCGTATCTGCCACTTATTTCGCCAATAGTAGTGTTGTTTAGCCTGTACATTTGTGAAATGTAGTTAACGCCGATTACGAACAGTACCGAAAACAGGTTGAGTATGGCCAGTTTCTTTTTCATGGAGTGGGTTTTTGCAAAGGTAGGGGACGTGCAAATGGGGCATTGACCCGAATTGAAATAAAATGGACTGATTAAGGGCGTTTTCGTCGTCGCGATGCTTTAAACTGTACTTGAAAGACCTCTTCTTCGGTCAGGGCGTAAACTTCGTGGTCTGCCAGAGGTTCCAATATGTGGGTGCCGGTAAAGGTCCCGAAAGCGGGCAAGACCATCTGGTGGGCAGATTTAAAAAAACAGGCTAAACGTATCGATTGTCGCCCCATACCCTGAAGGCGAACCGCAGGATGTATATGGCCGCAAAAATTAAAACAAGCCTCCCGTTCTTCTGGGTGGTGCGTCAATAAAAAACCATCTAGTTGTATTTCCGAAACAACCCGTATTCCCAAATCTTCATATTTGAGAGGGGAAATGATATCGTGATTGCCGGCTACCAAGATAATTTCAGGAATAACGGTACTAACCCATCCTTCAAATAACTGCCATTCTTTGTTCAAGGCGGAATGAAAGAGGTCGCCCATAAAGACAATCACCTGGGGTTGAAACAGGTCGATGGCCTTGTCCATTTTTTTAAAATTGGTTTGTACTGCCGCTTGTGGTACGGCCGCCCCAAATTTCCTGAAATGCGAAATCTTCCCGAGATGCACGTCGCTAATGAGCAGCATTGATTTTTCCTTCCAGAAAAGAACTCCGGACGGATGCATGGTAAAATGTTGATTATTGATGTTGATAGACAGGCTGCTCACGGGTGACAAAGGTATCTACTTTTTCATCAATAAAGCGGACATACGCTTGATTCGGTCAGCTAACTTTTCACTGGATAATTTCTCACGGCTTAAACGGTCGGTTATCAAGGGAAAGGCAAAGGGCGTAGCTTTTTTACAGGCTTTCCATACGATTTCCTGTTCGGCAATACGTTCCAAAGACAGTCGCAAACGACCTTCTTCCAGCTGGTGCTGAAAGGTTTCCGTAAAGGCTTGTTGAAAGAGTAGGTTTTCGGGTTCGTAATCCCTGAAAACTTCAAAAAGCAATTGGGAGTTACTTTGCAGGTGTTTCATCTTAATGCCCTTGTTCGGGTAACCGGTAAACACCATACCGCTGATAATAGCAATGTCACGAAATTTACGACGTGCCATTTCTGTGGCATTCAGGCTTTTTTGTAAATCGTCCAGTAAATATTCAGAAGTAAATAAATCATTGTCTATAACCTGTTGTATGTCTATCTCTTGGTCGGAAAGCAATTCAAAGCCATAGTCGTTAAATGCTAGTGAAAAGGTAATGGGGGATAATAAGCTGATGCGATAGCCCAAAAGACTGCCCATGGCCTCATGTACAAATCGTCCTTCAAAAGGATAGAAAACATGGTGGTAACCTTCCCGTGTTTTAAAGGTTTCGATTAAAAATTCATTGGGTTTGGGAACAATACTTTCACGCCGTTGACGCTCGAATATATGGGTTAAAGAACGTATTTCTACCGATTGGTATTTTTTATCTTCACTGGAAGTATACAGCTCCTCCCTTAGTAATTTAGACATCTGGGCCGATAGGGTCATACGGCTTCCGGACCAGCTAGAAATTTTATTGGTTTTTTTGGTCGAGTTCCGTACGTGCACTTGCATGTCCTTTATTCTGATAAATTCAAGGTTTCTTCCCGCAAACGTAAAAACATCGCCTCTATTCAATTTCGAAATAAAGAACTCTTCTATGGAGCCGATATATCCTCCCTTTTGATAACGAACGGTAAGGTTGACATCACCCACAATGGTACCAATTTGAAAACGGTGCCGCATGGCCACGCCACGGTTATTCACTTTAAATTTTCCATCTTCTTCAACCGCTACCTTTTTGTATTCATCGTAGGACTCTAAACTCTGGCTTCCCATTACCAAAAAGTTGAGCAACCATTGCCATTGGTCCAAGGTCAAAGTTTGATAACAGAACGTTTGACGGACTTCCTTATAAATTTCATCGGGATAAAACCCGTCAGAAATAGCCAGCGTAGTCAAATATTGCAGGAGTACATCGTAGCAGTTGAGGTAGGGCATACGGTCTTCTACTGCATTTTTCTTTACAGCTTGCTGCAGGGCTGAAGCTTCAATAAGCTCAATGGCATGGGTGGGTAAAAAGTAAATCACACTTTCCTCCCCAGGGCGATGTCCGCTACGGCCCGCACGCTGTAGAAAACGGGCGACCCCTTTGGGTCCTCCTATCTGGATAACGGTCTCTACGGGGGCAAAATCTACCCCTAAATCCAAACTAGAGGTGCAGACCACGGCTCTTAACTCTTCGTTTCTTATGGCATTCTCCACCCAATTGCGGGTATCTTTATTAATACTGCCATGATGCATGGCCATATCACCTGCATATTCAGGATGTTTTTCCAGAATTTTCTGGAACCATATTTCACATTGGCTACGCGTATTTGTGAAAAGAAGGGTAGTTCTGCTGTTGTTGATTATAGGAACAACATCTTCAAGCAAATGCAACCCTAAATGCCCACGCCACGGGAAGGTTTCCATTTTTTTTGGGATGATGCTCTTAACGGTGATTTTCTTTTTAATATTCGCCTTAATCATCACCGAGTTTTCCAAGGCTTCCGTTTCGGGGCCGAGCAGTACATCCCGTGCCTGTTCCAGATTGCCTATGGTTGCCGAAATTCCCCAAATACGAAGGTCTTTTGAAATGGTTTTTAATCGGGATAAGGCCAATTCCATCTGAACGCCACGTTTGGTGCCCAGCAGTTCGTGCCACTCGTCAACTACAATAGCGGAACAGTCTTTGAAAATTTTATCGTAGCCTTTTGTGGCCAATAAGAGTTGTAGGCTTTCGGGCGTGGTAATCAACAAATCGGGCATTTGCTTTTTTTGACTCGCCCGTTCTTTAGTAGTTGTATCCCCAGTGCGGATGCCAACGGTCATTTGCGTTTCCAAATCGGCAGTGACACGTTCTGCGGATTGTCTAATTTCTTGGGAAAGGGCACGTAATGGGGTAATCCATATCGCTTTTAATCCTTTTTTGTGCTTGGTCTTGTACTGTGGATTGTTTTTAATGTAGTTTAGAACAATAGGAAACCAAAGGGCATAGGTTTTACCACTGCCTGTTGGCGCGTTCAATAGTCCGTTTTTACCCTGAAGGAAGGCTTTCCAAGTATCTTTTTGAAACTTGAAAGGCTTCCAGTTCTGTTGGTCGAACCAATTTTGGGCAATATGGTAGAGTTCTTTTCTCTTCATGTATAGCTTAGGGAATCATCAACTTTAAATCCTCTAAGGAATTGGCATCGTGAATGCTTTTGTCTTTACGCCATCTCAATATCCTTGGAAACCTGGTGGCCACACCGCTTTTGTGCCGCTTGGATAAGGCTATGCCCTCAAACGCAATTTCAAAAACATGGTGGGGCGTAACCGAGCGTACCGGTCCAAAGCGTTCCAGCGTATTTTTCTTGATCCAGGCATCTACCTTTCTAAACTCGGCATCGGTTAAACCTGAATAGGCCTTTGCAAAGGTTACCAGTTCTTTTTCACCCTTGTCATTCTCGTTCCAGAGGGCAAAGGTGTAATCCGTAAATAAATTGCTACGCCTACCATGTCCTCGCATGGCATAGGTAAGCACGGCATCAATGGTCAAGGGGTCTACTTTCCATTTCCACCAATCGCCTTTTTTTCGACCGACTAAATAAGGGGAATCTTTTCGTTTCAACATGAGTCCTTCACTGAACATTTCACGGGAACCTTCCCTTTCCTTGGTGGCCTCTTCCCATGAATTAAAATGTATGGTTTCCGAAAGGTGAAAAGGTAAGTCAGTATGGTTTATTTCCTTGAATAATTTTTCCAAGATAGCCCTACGTTCGGTAAAAGGTTTGTTTCTAATATCTTTTCCTTCCCATTCTAAAATATCATAGGCCTTTAAAATTACGGGGACTTTCTTGAGTAAAGCCTTGGAAACCGTTTTGCGACCTATGCGTGTCTGTAAATCATTAAAGGTGCCTATTTGCCCATCTATATAGGGCAATATTTCTCCGTCAATGACAGTACCGTTTGGTATTTTTTGAAGGAATAGGTTGAATTCCGGGTACTTATCGGTTACTAATTCTTCACCACGGCTCCAGACATACAATTCATCATTTCTAAGAATGACCTGTGAACGGATGCCGTCCCACTTATGTTCTGCCGACCAATGGCTGACATCGCCTAAATCCTGTGGTTCATTTTCAATGGCGTAGGCCAGATAAAAGGGATAGGGTTTGGATAGATAGTCGCTTTCATTTTCTTCTAAAATAAGCTCTTGAAAGGTGATTTGGTTTGGGTCCCAATTCCCCATGAGTTTATAGGCCAAGATATCCTCATCTATTTCCGTTGCCTTGGCCAAGGCTCGGGTCATTAATTTTTGGCTGACACCAATACGGAACCCTCCGGTAATCAGCTTGGTAAAAACAAAGCGTTCGTAGTAGTCGAGTACTTTCCAGTTCTCAAAGAGGTAGGTTTTTTTGTCGACGTCGGATTTCTTCTTCAAAGCAATCATCTCCTCTAGAAATTGGGTCAGTGTTTTTTCTGTGGATGTTTTGCTGGAAGGAACAATTAGGGCAATGGTTTCCGCCAAATCGCCCACAATGTGATAGCTTTCTTCGAACAGCCAAAGGGGAATGTTCGCCAGTTCGGAAGCCCATTCGCGCAGCAGTGTGGTGTTAACGGGTCTAGGAGGTCTACGGTGCGATAGGATGGCTATGGTCCATACTTTGTCCTTGTCGTTCGTAACTCGAAAATAATCTGCTAAAGCCTGGACCTTTACATTGGTTTTGTTGGTGCTGTCCAGTGTTTTAATGAGCGAGGCAAAACCTCTCATGCCAAGTCCATTTGAAGCAATGGTTGCTGGGCCGTCAATCTCCGAAGTATGTTGTGATGGCTTCATGATGCTTGCTTTTCTAAAGTTGCTGTTTCATCAGTAGTCGCATTATCCTCTTCGTCTCCATATTGGGTCTCTTCGGTACGCGCGTCATACCCCTGTTCACGCAGGTATCTGGAAAAGATTTCGGTATACCCGTGGGTACAGATTATTTTTTCCGCTCCGGTGGCTTCAATGCTCGATAAGAGTCCCTGCCAATCGCAATGGTCGCTCAAAACGAAACCTTTATCAATGGCCCGGCGACGGCGTGCTCCCCGAAAGGTCATCCAGCCACTTGCTGAGGCCGTAACGTAGGGCACCATTTTACGGATCCACGTACTTCCATGGGCACTGGGTGGGGCCAGAACGATGTTTCCCAGTAGTTCTTCTTTTTTGGTTTCCTTGGTAATCAGGGTCGTTTCAGGGAAGTTTACTAAAGGGCGCAATACCTGGGTCATGTTTTCAATGGCGCCGTGGGTGTATATTTTTCCAATATCGGTGTCAAGATATTTCAGAAGCCGTTGTGCCTTGCCCAGACTGTACCCGAATAAAATTGAAGTTTTGCCTTCAGATTTGTTCTCTGCCCACCATTGGTTGATATTCTCGAAAACCTCTTGCTGGGGTGTCCACTTAAAAGCAGGCAGGCCAAAAGTACATTCGGTAATGAATGTATCGCATTTAATGGGGTCATAGGGCGTTGATATACCGTCGTTTTCGGTTTTGTAATCGCCCGTAAATACCCATACTTCACCCTTGTGTTCTACGCGAATTTGGGAAGAGCCGATGATATGGCCAGCTGGATGTAAGCTGAATTTCACATTGTTTATGCTAAAAGTTTCTCCCCATTCTTTTCCTGCAACATTAATTTCCCCTAGGCGATGGCTGATAATAGGTACATTTCTATGATGGGTAATGTATTGCTTATGTCCCCATTTACTATGATCTGCATGACCGTGGGATATTATGGCCTTATCTACAGCTTTCCATGGGTCTAGATAGACCTTGGCGGCACTGCAATAAATGCCTTTATCGGTGAATTCGAGAAGTGGATTTTTCATGTTCATTGAAAGTTACGTAATATTCCGAAACGGTGTCGGTATGTGGTGATATCGAATGGTCGCAAATAACCGGCTCAAAATAATCATTCAGTAAGAGGGGAATGACCTCTAAAAAATTTATATTTGCTGCCAATAAAATTGATATATATATGGCGATTGCAGATTTATATACAAGCAGTGAACATAGAAGAAATCTCGCACATTTTGCAGCTTTGGCCACTTTGGCCAATGTAGATGGTGAAATTAGTTCCGAGGAAAAAAGTATGTTAGACCGTTTTGCGTCTAAACTTGACATTACCGAAGCCGAATACAAAGAGGTAATGAAGAGCGAAAATAAATATCCTATAGACCCTCCTCATAATTCAGAAAGAAGATTGGAGCGTTTGTACGACCTATTCCGTATTATTTTTTCAGACCATCATATAGATGAAGAAGAAATGTTCTTACTGAAGAAGTATGCTATTGGTTTAGGATTTTCAGGGGAACAAGCCGATAAGATTATCGAAAGATCGGTGGCCATTTTCAGCGGTAAAATCGAATTTGACGATTACCTCTACCTGGTTAAACATTAAAAGAAGTCAATAAGAAAAAGGCCGGAAGAACACTTTTGTTTTTCCGGCCTTTTTTATTCGTTATGGGCGGCCATGAACTCTTCCGCCTTTTCTACCATTTTACGGCTTCCGCAAAAGAAGGGTACCCGCTCGTGGAGTTCGGTCGGCTTAAGGTCTAGTATTCTATCCTTTCCGTTGCTGGCTTTTCCGTTTGCCTGTTCGGCCAAAAAGGCCATAGGGTTGCATTCGTACAGTAAGCGTAATTTACCATTAGTAGATACACTGCTTTTAGGGTACATGTAAATGCCGCCCTTGATCATGTTCCTGTGAAAATCAGATACGAGCGAACCGATGTACCTTGAGGTGTATGGTCGGTCGTCCTCTTCTTTTTGGCAGTATTTGATATAGTCTTTTACACCTTGTGGAAAGTGCACGTAGTTTCCTTCGTTTACCGAATAAATGTTTCCGGTTTCCGGAAATTCCATATTGGGGTGGGATAGGTAGAAGGTGCCCAAGGCCGGGTTAAGGGTGAATCCTTGAACCCCATCGCCGGTAGTGTATACCAACATGGTAGAGGTGCCGTAAATGATATATCCTGCTGCGACCTGGTCTCTGCCCGGTTGTAAAAAATCTTCCAAGGTTACAGGGGTGCCAACGGGGGTCACCCTTCTGTAAATAGAGAAAATGGTTCCGACAGATACGTTGACATCAATATTCGATGAGCCATCTAGGGGGTCGATAAGTACGATATACTTGTTCTGGTGCTTTTCGTCATAACTGTTGATACTGATAAAATCTTCTTCTTCCTCCGAAGCGATTCCACAGACGATTTCCCTTTTCGAGAGGGTCTGTATGAATTTTTCGTTGGCCAAGACGTCCAGTTTCTTTTGGTCCTCACCCTGTACGTTGACATCTCCTGCTTCACCGATGATATCTACCAGGCCGGCCTTGTTGACCTCATGGTTGACCACCTTGGCAGCTAGCCTTAGTCCGTTTAAAAGCCGAGATAGCTCGCCGGATGAATATTGGAATGATGCTTGGTTTTTTATTATGAATTCGCCAAGAGTAATGTTCTTTTTGACCATATTTCAATAGAAGGTTGTTGTTAGAGGAACAAATATCGGCTATTTTGTGAAACTATGAGCGTTTCATTTATATTTGACTGTTTAAATTTATAACTTCGTGTTTTATTTGTAACAATATGGAATTTTCGATTCGTGAGGCGCAACCGGGTGATATGCAACAGGTATTGGCTTTGATCAATGAACTTGCTGTGTTTGAAAAGGAACCGGATGCCGTAGAGGTAACCGTAAACGATTTGATCGAAGACGGTTTTGGGGAGAAAAAGCAATTTCATTGCTTCGTAGGTGAGGCCGAAGGCAGAGTTGTCGGTATGGCCTTGGTATACCAGAGGTATTCTACTTGGAAGGGGAGGGTCATTCATTTGGAAGACCTTATCGTAACCGAGCGTATGCGGGGTAGCGGACTGGGAAAGGCCTTATTGACCGAAGTGGTAAAGTACGGTCACGACCAAGGCGTTCGCAGGATCTGTTGGGAAGTGCTTGATTGGAACGAAGCGGCCATTGCATTTTACGAAAAAAACCATGCCAAGGTCATGCGGGATTGGGATGTGGTTCAGATGGACGAAAACGGAATCAAGGAATTTTTGGCAAAGGTTTAATCCGCTGAAATGAATTACAACGGAAAAAAATTCAGGCCCATTTCGGGATCTGACAATTCGGAAACTACACAGGAAACCATTTTTGAGTATCATCAGACCGATCAAATTTTGTCCGCCGATTACAGCGGTGGAAATATTGTAAAAGGACAATTGATCGGATTGGTGGCCGATAACGGTACCATAGAAATGCGTTATCAGCAAATCAATGTCAATAACGAATTGATGACGGGTAAATGCACTTCAGTTCCAGAAACTATGGGGAACGGAAAATTGAGATTACACGAAACTTGGGTGTGGACCTCAGGTGACCGTTCAAAAGGACAATCAATTTTAGAAGAAATATAGGGCCATCATAGGCTTTTGTACAATATAGAATAATCGAGAAATTTATGCGCGTATTCAAATTTGGAGGAGCATCGGTTAAAGATGCCAACGGAGTGAAAAATGTGGTCAATGTTTTAAAACAAACGGGGCATAGCAATACTATTGTGGTGGTCTCGGCCATGGGGAAGACCACAAATGCCATGGAGGCTACGGTCAATGCCTATTTTAGCGATAAGTCTGCCTTGGTGGCGGCATTTCAAGAAACCATAGCCTATCACGATGCTATTCTTAAGGATCTTTTTGACAATGATAAGCATGTGGTTTTTTCCCAAGTAAAAGGCCTTTTTGATGAGGTGCAGGGATTTCTGGCATGGAATAAATCGCCTAACTATAATTTTGTATATGACCAAGTGGTAGGTTATGGCGAGTTGATATCTACGACCATACTTAATGCTTACCTCAATGAGGTGGGGATCAAGAGCAATTGGGTCGATATACGTGACTTTATTAAAACCAATGACAGTTATCGCGATGTATCGGTCAACTGGGAAAAAACCCAAGAACGGGTTACCAAGGACATCGATAAGTCCAAACTCAACATTACCCAGGGCTTTTTGGGTAGTGACGATAATAACTTTACAACGACCTTGGGTAGGGAAGGGTCCGATTATACGGCGGCCATATTGGCCTACTGCCTGAATGCGGATTCGGTTACCATATGGAAAGACGTACCTGGCGTACTCAATGCCGATCCGCGATATTTTTCGGAAACCCAATTGTTGAATAACATATCGTATCGTGAGGCGATTGAATTGGCGTTTTACGGGGCTTCGGTAATCCACCCGAAAACGCTTCAGCCTTTGCAGAAAAAAGAAATTCCGCTCCACGTGAAGTCTTTCTTGAATCCTTCCGATCCGGGTACTACGGTGGGTAAGGGTGTAGGGATAGAGCCAAAAGTGCCCTGTTTTATCGTTAAGAAAAACCAGGTGTTGATGAAATTGTCTTCTTTGGATTTTTCTTTTATCGTAGAAGATAGCATTAGTGAGCTTTTTAAATTGTTCCATGACCATAAAATGAAAGTAGACCTGATCCAGAATTCTGCGATTAGTTTTTCAGTCTGTGTCGATAATCGTTTCGGTCGGTTGGAAGATCTTTTGAACCTTTTGAAAAGTAGGTTTAAGGTCGTACACCATGAAGGCGTATCCCTTTATACCATTAGACATTTTGACGAAAATGCAATCGAATCTTTGCAAAACGGACATGAAGTGCTCCTAGAGCAGAGAGGTAAGGAGACTTTACAATTAGTAGTGAAGTAATCTTTATGCTGTAAGTCTAAATTTGTTAAAATGAGGTTCGCCTCTCGTGTTTTTCCTATCTTAGCGGTTACCTAATCGATGATATAACTATGGGTTTAGTGACCGCGAAGGAAGTGGCCAATGCTACCAATCTTGATAAATACGGGTTTTTTGGTACATTCGTGGCTTGGATATTGCTGAGGGTCACGAAAATTTCAAACATGAACCGACGGTACGATAAGATGAGCCATCTTAATGGTACCGATTTCTTGGATGCCGTTTTAGAAGAGTACGAAATCGATTATGAAATTCCCATAAACGATTTGAAACGGCTTCCTAAAGAAGGGGCGTTTATCACAGTGAGCAATCACCCTCTTGGGGGAATGGACGGTATTATATTGCTGAAGTTGATGCTTCAACATCGGCCGCAGTATAAGGTGATGGCAAATTTTCTGTTGCAAAGGTTTAAGCCTTTGGCTTCCTATATTTTTCCGGTGAATCCGTTTGAAGACCATAAAGAGGCCAAGAGCAGTATGGCTGGTTTTAAAAACGCCATGTTGCATTTAAAGGAAGGCCATCCGGTCGGAATTTTTCCTGCAGGCGAGGTGTCTACTTTTAAGGAAGGAAAATTGGTGGTCGATAGGCCATGGGAACCTACTGCCATGAAACTGATACGCAAGGCCCAAGTGCCCGTAGTACCTATTTATTTTCACGCAAGAAACAGCAAGCTCTTTTATCGCTTGGCGAAGATCAGCGGTGTCTTTCGAACGGCAAAACTGCCTTCGGAGGTGTATTCGCAAAGGAACCGGCCCATTAAGGTGCGTATCGGCCAGCCTATTTCGGTAGCTACCCAGAATGAACAAGAATCATTGGAGGAGTTTACCGAACTATTACGAAGAAAAACATACATCCTCTCTAATATTTATGAGAAGGAACGGTTGATCGACCAGATTCCTACCACATTGAAATTGCCGAAACAGCCCCGAAAAATCGTTCAGCCCGTTCAGGCCGAGCTTATAGAGGCGGAAATCGCAAAGCTTATCGAAAACGATAGGCGTATGGTACAGAGCAAGAATTACGAGGTGTTCTTGGCCCCGGCCGATGAGATGCCCTATGCCCTTCAGGAAATCGGACGTCAAAGGGAGATTACCTTTCGTGAGATTGGGGAAGGAACCAACAACTCTATCGACATTGACGAGTTCGACTCGTATTACCATCATATGTTTTTGTGGGACAATGAAGCAAGAGTGATTGCAGGGGCCTACCGAATGGGACTTGGGTCTGAAATTTTTGCCAAATACGGGATAGATGGATTCTACCTTCAAGACCTGTTTCGCTTTGAGCCCGAACTCTTCGGGATGATGAGCCAGTCCATTGAAATGGGAAGGGCCTATATCGTCAAGGAATACCAGCAGAAGCCCATGCCCCTTTTCCTTTTATGGAAGGGAATTGTTCACACTACGTTGCGTTACCCCGAGCATAAATATTTAATAGGAGGGGTGAGCATTAGTAACCAGTTCTCGAACTTTTCAAAATCGCTGATGATCGAGTTTATGAAGAGTAATTATTGGGATCCTTATGTGGCCCAGTATGTAAGGCCTAAAAAAGAGTTCAAGGTAAAATTGAAAGATGCCGATAAGGAGTTTGTCTTCGATGAGACCCAGGCCGACCTGAACAAATTTGATAAATTGATCGATGAGGTAGAGCCGGGAAGCCTGCGTTTGCCCGTACTGATAAAAAAGTATATCAAGCAGAATGCAAAAGTTGTGGCCTTTAATGTGGACCCCCTGTTCAATAATGCGGTAGACGGATTGATGTACATTAAAATATCCGACTTGCCCGAAAGCACCGTAAAACCGGTAATGGAAGAGTTTCAGGCCGAATTGGAGCGCAAGTTTATGGAAGCCCAACAAAATACATAGCGGCTAGGGGAGCGGCTTAATCGTTTCCTATGGTCGTACTTCTTCGCTCAAATAACAGATTGTCTTTCCAGACTCCATCTCTTTTGCCAACACGTTCGCGTTTGCCAATATAGCGGAAGCCCATTTTTTTGTGAAGGTGGATGCTTCCTGTATTTTCGGGGAAGATTCCCGATTGTAGGGTCCATAGACCATGTTTTTCGCTTTCCTTGATCAAGGTCTGCATCAATCGTGAACCTATCCCTTTTCCTCGGGCGTCCTTTGCAATATAGATGCTGACTTCGGCTACACCTCGGTATACCGGCCTTTTCGATACGGGCGATAGGGCCGCCCAGCCCATGCATTTATCCCCCGAATAGGCAAGGAGCCTGCAGCTTTCAAGATGGCTGGCATTCCATGCTTCATAAGAGGGGAGTTGATGTTCAAAAGTGGCGTATCCCGTGGCCATGCCATCGGCATATATTTCGGATACCGAGGCCCAGTCTTCCTTGCACATGGGCCTTAATTCTATTGCGGACATCTATTAAAAATTAACCTTCGGTTTGTTATAGGTTTTTAAACCAGTCCTGAAAGTATTCGCCCACGACCGCTGTTGGCGCCATTTTATTATTGGCCGCGTTGATCAGGCTCATCACGATCAATACCAAGCCGATTATTGCCGCAAAACAGCCTACGATGGGAATAATGCCTAAAAGAATGGTAAGTAGCCAAATGCCCAGGGTCTGTCGGATATAGAAACTTCCGAACTCTGTTTTGTTCTGTGAGTTCATAATAAGCGCCGCAATCCATCCGATTATGGTAATATGGGCGATGATGGCTACGATCTTTCCGCTTTCGGGCTGGTTCGGGTCAAAAGTTTCTTTGACTTCTTCCTTAAATGCATTAGCGGCTTTTTTTGCTTCCTCTGCAAAATCTTTTCCGAAATCTTTTTTTTCTTCTGACATGGGTATGGTTTTTTTTGAGCTGTTTGTTTCTATAAAATTACGCGATAATGAACTTATAAAAAAGCCTGTTTAATGGTTTTCCTAGCTTTGTTTAAGGTACTTTTCTTGTCGGTAAATATGTTTTTTTGCCTCGTTAATGAAAACCTCTGCTTGGGGTCGTGCTTACTTGTTTTTGGGTCTTAGGACGCTCTCGTACAGTGTGATCCAATCGTCTACGGACATCTTTTTACAAAGCTCGGCAACGAGGTCGTAAGGTATGTCGTTCATCGATTTAAAACGGATGCAGCTTTTCCCCATGTCCAATTTTCGTTTGCAGTGCTTAGGGTATTCGGCAATGAACCAACTGTAAAGTTTGTGATCGGCATAAATGCCCGAATGGTACAGTGCTATAAAGTTCTTTTGTGAGGCCAGGTTTATAAAGGGAAGTGGAAGTTCGGGATTGCAATGATAGCCATTTGGATAAACGGAATGGGGTACCACATAGCCAAGCATGCCGTAGCTCATTTGTTCTTCGAAGCCTTCGGGCAGGTGGTCCAAAACGGTTTTTCGAAGCCGGGAAAGGGCTTCTTTACGGTCTTCCGGTAGTTGGGCAATATATGCTTCCGGCGTATCGGCCTTGTGTTTCATTGTTAAAGGTGTTGGTCTACTAGAATAGGGTTGCCGTCAGGGTCTTTGAGCATAAAACTTGCGGGGCCGGTACTTTGCTCATCGGCTTCAAGGTCTAGTGTGATGCCTTCGGCCTTGAGTTGTTTTTGCAGGTCGCGAATGTCGGTAAAGGAGTCAAGCTTTTCCGCATCGCTGTTCCAGCCGGGATTAAAGGTGAGGATGTTCTTGTCGAACATATCTTGAAAAAGGCCCACCGTAGCGTCACCATTTTTCATGATCAACCAGTTTTGGGAAGCATCTCCGCCGAAAACGGAGAAGCCCAAGGTTTCGTAAAATTGTTTTGACACCTGAATGTCCTTGACATTCAGGCTTACCGAAAAGTTACCTAAGTGCATCGTTTTTGATTTTATGATGAATAAACTCAACGTTTCACAATCCGATGGGGGTACTTTACAGCGTGGATTATAGTCTTCTAAGTTAGCAAAATTTTGCCTTAATCTTGTCGACTACCGTTTGGGCCAGTTTTTCAAGACTTTCTACCGTCCATCCGGCTACGTGGGGTGTCAGTACTACATTGTCGGCTTGGATCAGGTATTGGAAGGCCTCGGGCATTCCGCTAAGGTCTGCGGGGCTATTGTTGTCATTCGTGGTACCGAACATGTTCTCGAAAGAAGCCTTTTCGTATTCAAGGACGTCTAGGCCCGCACCTAGCACTTTACCTGACTTAAGGGCCGAAACCAAATCTTCGCTTACGACCGCCTTGCCCCTTGCCGTATTCAACAACCAAAAGGGGTTGTGGAATTTTTCTATAAACTCACTGTTGATCATACCGATGGTAAGCTCGGTTTGGGGTACGTGCAGGCTTAATACGTCGGTACGTTGGTGTAGTTCCATAATTCCTACTTGACGGGCATTTTCGTCGCCTACGCCGCCTTGAAGGTCGTAACAGATGACCTCTACGTCAAAGCCACGGAGCTTTTTGGCAAAGGCTTTTCCCATATTGCCATATCCGACAATACCAACCGTCTTACCGTCTAATTCTATACCGCGGTTGCCCTCACGGTCCCATTTGCCCGAACGTACTTCTTTATCGGCTTTTTGGAGTTTGTTGAATAAGGAAAGTAACATGCCCAAGGTGTGTTCCCCAACGGCGTTACGGTTGCCTTCCGGGGCCGCGGCCAAAAATATATCGTTGGCTTCGGCATGGCGTACGTCAATATTTTCCAGACCGGCACCCAGCCTACCTATAAATTTGAGCTTACGGGCCTTGTTTAGAAATTCACTGTCAATGCTAAATCGACTGCGAATGATAAGTCCGTCGTACTCATGTATTTTATTTTCGATTTCCGCTTTGGAGGAAGTGTAGTCTTCGTCATTTTGAAAACCGAGTTCGTTAAACTGTTCTATCAGTAAGGGGTGGTTTACATCTACATGTAAAATTTTCATTTTTTCAGCCATAGTTCTCTGGGCGTTGCGCCTTTTTATAAGTGTTCGTATAAGCTATATCCCCACCGTATGAAGAAAGCCTATGTGTTCGGTTTACCTAAGATGGTTTTGTCTTGATTCGAATGGAGAGGAGAGCTGTGTCCTGTATTCCATTGAATGGCCTACGAAGGTACTAAAATAGATGATTTGCCTTAGATGCCCAACACCATTTTTGCAATGGAAAAGTA
Source organism: Zobellia uliginosa (assembly GCF_900156625.1). Classification (GTDB taxonomy): domain Bacteria; phylum Bacteroidota; class Bacteroidia; order Flavobacteriales; family Flavobacteriaceae; genus Zobellia; species Zobellia uliginosa. The sequence goes on from NZ_FTOB01000008.1 coordinate 118,859, forward strand.
GATAAGGATGCCGAATATGTCGTTGCTGGTGGTAATAAACGGCCCTGTGGCGATAGCGGGGTCGATTCCGCGTTTGTGCAGGAACAAAGGAATAAAGGTGCCTATAAAGCCAGCAACTAGGATGACCGCTACCAAAGATAGGCAAATGGACAGGGAGGTAAGGAAGTCGCCCTTCCATAACCAAGTGAAAAGTAATAAGATCAAAGCTAGAATGGTACCATTCAGAAGGGCCAATAGCATTTCTTTTATCAAACGGTTTCCTACGCTACCCTTTAGGTCGTCGTTGGCAAGACCCTGAACCACGATTGCACTCGATTGTACTCCTACGTTGCCCGCCATTGCGGCAATTAAAGGGGTAAAGAAGAACAGCACCGCGTGTTTGCTGATCAGTTCCTCAAATCCGCCCATGATACCTGCGGCCCCAATACCACCGACAAGCCCCAAAAACAGCCATGGGAGCCGTGCGCGGGTGAGTACCCAAATACTGTCATCGGCTTCTACGTCTTGCGAGATACCTGCCGCCATTTGGTAATCTTTGTCGGCCTCTTCACGAATAACGTCTACAATATCATCAATGGTAATACGGCCTACCAAACGTCCGATTTCGTCAACTACGGGAATGGCCTCCAAATCGTATTTAGACATGATCTTGGCTACCTCTTCGGGTTTTTGGTTGACGTTTACCGAATCGACTTTGGGGATGTACACCTCGCTGATATGGGTTCTGGTGGAGGTGGTCAGTAAATCTTTTAATGAAAGGCGGCCTTTGAGCTTGTCTTCGTCATCTACTACGTAAATGGAGTGGACCCTAGTGACGTTCTCGGCCTGTGCGCGCATTTCTTTTACGCATTTGAGAACATCCCAACTTTCCCTGACTTTTACGAGCTCTTTGGCCATTAGGCCCCCAGCGGAATTCTCGTCATAGCGCAAAAGGTCTACAATATCTTTGGCGTGCTCTTGGTCTTCAATTTCGGAAATGACCTCTTGGATAATCTCGTTCGGAAGCTCACCAATAATATCGGCGGCATCATCGGTGTCGAGCTCATCGAGTTCTTCGGCAATTTCCTTGGCCGAAAGGTTGTTCAGAATATATTCTCGAACATCTTCGTCAAGCTCGGTAAGAACATCGGAGGTCTTGTCGCTTTCAAGAAGCTTGATCAGGTAGGTAGCTTCGTCTTCGTTCAACTCATTGATGATTTCCGCGATATCGGCGTAATGTATATCTTCCATCAGGTTTACCAATTCGGTATCCCTTCGGGATTCTATAAGCTGCTCGATCTCGGCTAGGAGTTCATCTGTGAGTTTAAACGGTGTCATTTTATGCTATCATAGAAAACGGTAAAGAAGAAACTGCCGCAAAGCTAAAGAAAAACGACTAAAGCGTTGCGCTCTTTACGATTTCTTAGCACGCTTTATCAATAAAAATTCCGTTTTAGTGCAGGGCAATGCGAATATGTCTTCTTGAAAGTGATAGCCGAAGCAATCGCTATGCTATATCATCGGCTATTTTCTTGGTCAATGCAATAAAATCGTTTACGCTAAGCTGTTCAGGGCGTTGGTCAAAGAGGGTGTCGCCCTTGAGTTCGGGAGATAGGTCAAAGGCCTTTAGGCTGTTGCGAATGGTCTTTCTGCGCTGGTTAAAAGCGGCTTTCACTACCCTGAAGAACAATTTTTCATCGCAGTCAAGGGTAAAGTCCCTTTTTCGGACCAAGCGGAGTACGCCCGACTGCACTTTTGGAGGAGGGTCAAATACTTGGGGAGGTACCGTAAACAAATATTCGGCATCGTAATAGGCCTGAACCAACACCGATAGAATACCATAGGTTTTATTGCCTTCCCCTTCGCAAATACGTTGGGCCACCTCTTTTTGGAACATACCGGAAAATTCGGGTACCTGTTCCTTCATTTCCAACATCTTGAAAACAATTTGGGTAGATATGTTGTAAGGGAAGTTTCCTGTTATGGCAAAGGGCTCATTGCCGAATAAGTCCGATAGGTCGTATTTTAGGAAGTCGGCCTCAACTACTTGTAAAGAGCCCTTACCGGTCATGGCTTTAGGGTGTTCCAAGGGAAAACTGTGGTTAAGGTAGATGATGGAATCGGCATCGAGGTCCATGGCCACAAGGTTCATGTCGCGCAAGAGCAAATGCTTGGTAAGCACACCTGTACCCGGACCTATTTCCACTACATTTCTATAGCCTTCCAAGGAAAGGGTGTCCGCAATTTTTTTGGCGATCTCCTCATCCTTTAAAAAATGCTGGCCTAAATGCTTCTTAGCCTTTACGGGACTATCTTCTTTCCAAGACTTTGTGGAGTGTTGTTCGTAATGTTTCTTCTTTTTCTTGCCCATATTTTTCTTTTAAGCCCTTATATAAACCCAAGCCATCTTGCCCGACTTTAAACCGACTTTCTTTTTCTTGTATGCGGCGCCTTCGTATTGGTCTGCCTTTGTCAATTCGTTTTGTTCTAATTCGTAAACCACGCCTTCAATATGGTCTTCCGCACCCTTTGTTTCTTCGGCTACTAGGTATCTGCCCATTATTTTTTCAGGGGAAATACGAAAACCGTTCAGTACATCATGACCTCCCTTCAGGTTGCGTCTAAAAACCCGTTGTTGTATATACGGGTCTTGAAGGGTGCCGTAGGTGAAGAGGTATGGCATTTGTTATTGGACCTATTCGTTAGTGTTCGCTTACGATTTCCATCTCGGTCCTAAACGAAACGAATTTGTTCGGAAACCGTTTATGGGCATCTTCACGCAATCTGGGTGCGTCTTCCGCATAATAGCTTTCCAGCACTTCCTTGCTCAAGGTGGTGAACTGAACCGAGTAGCTGATGCCTCCCATTTCTTCTTCTACCAAGATTTTGCTCATCTTGGCATTCAAGAATTTGCCGGTGGCCAATATATCGGGTATGTGCACTTCACGCATCCATATAAGCCATTCGTCATGCACCGACTCTTCTATATTGGTTGTTACATTGTATATGTACATATTGTTGTTTTTTTAGTCTTTTAGCAAATCTAATGCCTTTTCCAATACCTCGTCCCTTCCTTCTCGAATACCTGCAATAGTAGGTTTTGTCGTTACATCAATTTTTACGCCAACTCTTTGGGTTTTCGTTCCATCGGGATAAAAAATACCTGTTCCGGAAATTCCTGTTTTGAAACCGCCTACGAATCCAATGGGGCTAACGTTTCCATCCGCAGCACAGGTTTGGCTGCCAATAGTCATTACATTGTCGTATGTCTGAAAAGCCATGGTGGTAAACTCGGCATGGCTGATTGTCTGTGAGTTGACCAATAGGATAACTTTTCCCTTATAATGTTTCTTACCATTACCTCCGCATTTTAATGTTTTTGTCCACTTAAACCTACCTGGGTACCCCAAATCTGGAACTATAATTTTTACAAATTCTTTTGGACTACTGTTCAGGTAATTCGCTATTCGGTATAGAGTGCCTTTAGGATAATTACGGATATCAAAAATGATAGCCTTGGTGTTTCTTAAACTATCCATCATTTGCGAGACGTCCTCTTGGGTAACTTCTCCCATATTCACGTAACCAATAGTATTGTTGCGTATTTTATATTTTTTCTTTGTGGGTCTCTCGTAATTGAAGACGTCAAACGGGTACCTTCCTATTTTTTTGGTAATGGGTTTTCCATTCCTTAATAGTTCTAGCGTGACCGAATCTGTACTGCCATTAAAAATTTTGTTCCAGGCAAAAGCAAGCTTGGCGGCCTTGTTGGAGCCTTGTATATAGTTTTTTCTTTCTTCGAAAACATCAATAACCTTCTGTCCGTTCACTTTGCTAATGACATCTCCAATTTTTAGATCGTTTAGTCGGGCCAATGAATCGTTAAAAGGTCTTACGATTACAGCTTTATTGTCGATTATCCTGTGGATTACGGGAATGTACTTATTTCCAAAATACTCATTTAGAGTGTCTGTACTTAAACCCGCATGGCTATCATTTATATGTACCACTAGTTCTAGCATAGCCAAATGGTAATTCAATTCAGATTCGGGGAGAAGAAACTTAGGTAGCATTTGTGTTAATACATCGTTCCAAAGGATATCCATCTGGTATTTGTAAGGAAAAAAATACTCAACCGTATTCCAATATCTGAATAAGGCTAGTAGTCTTAAGTTCTTATCTTTCCATCGGAAGTTGGGGTATTCCGGTTCATTTTGGATAATGACATTTTGTTCCTTGGCTATCCCTTTCGCTGTGGTCACGTAGTATTGCTTGCCTTGAAACCTGTTTTGTTCTATAAACCGGAGTTTATCGGAAAGCTGTTTTGAAAAGAGCCGGTTATCCTGTATCCACGATAGATCAAAGTTTTTATTGAAACGGGCCGTAGATGTGGCCTTTTGGCAAGACTTGCAGGGTTTTATTTCACCGAGTGAACCTATCCAGTCTATTAATACTTGTGATAGTTCTTCTTTGGAATCGGTCTTTTCCGTTCTAGCTAGAATTGTGAATAACTGCTCATCCCAATTGAATTTTCCTTTGGCTACATTGGGGTGGTAATATTTTAGGAAACCCCAGACTTTGCCGACCGAAGCCAGTTTTTCGGTTTCGTTCAGTGGGGTGGGTTTTGCTATCACCTGACCCGAAAAAAATAGTGTAATTAGAAAAATCAAAGTGAATCTGCCCATGCTCTGTTGTTTTGTTTTAGAAACTATCTCAATTCACGGCATCACCTCGCAACATTCTAAAATTCTTTCGCGCCTGTGGAAAATAATAACTGTCTTGGTAGTTATAGATAATTTTCTCGTAGTGCGTTTTGGCTTTTTCGGGTTGGTTCAGTTTGTTTCTATAGAGTTCGGCGAGTTTAAAGTGCGCATCGTCAGCCAGTATGCCGTTGGCGTAGAATTCGATTATTTTTAGGTAGTTGTATTCGGCTGCTTCGTAGGCTTTGGTACGTTCTAAGAGCTCGCCTTGCTTTAAAAGGGCTTCGTCTTCAATTTTTTCGCCTTTATGGTTTTTTAGGATATCGTCAAGTTCGGTAATGGCCTCTTTTGTTTTATTCTGATAGGCGAGCAAATCGGCCCGGGCATATTTTTTTAGGGCCGTTTGGGTGGAGTCTTCCAGTGAATTGTCTGAAATCAATAGGCTCAGTTGCATAGCGTCGTTGGCGATAAGTTGCGAAGTGGAACTCCTCAATACTTTTAACTGGGTAAGGGCCCAATCAAAATCGCCCTTATAAAAACTGGTCTGTGCCACTTTGTAACGTGCATTTTGCCCTAAGACGTCGTTTTTAAGGTTCTTTTGTATTTGTGAAAAATAGATAAGTGCTTCGTTAAATCGCCTGTCAAAGACCAAGATATCGCCCAGTGCGAGTTTTACGAAGGCTTTGCCCCGGGTGTTCAGCGGTAGCTCAAGACTTTGTTTTAAGACTTGTACGGCTTTTTCGGGATTCTCTTTTTTAAAGGTGAGAAAGTTGGCGTAGGCTACCTGTAGCTGAAGGGTCTGTGCCTTGTATCCGTGAAGCGTTATCAGTTCGTCAAATTGCTTTTGTATATCTTCAAGCGCTTTTTTAGAAGGGTCTAAAAGCTGAATGTCTATTAGATTGAGTTGGGCGTTGAGTTTGGTTATGGCATCGGCGCTGTTATCGGCTATATATTGAAATATCTCTCGGGCGGTATCGGTTTCGTTGTTTTCTAGGGCTATGTTTCCGAGGGTGTTGAGGCGTTGGGTGTTGGCGCCTTCCATACGTTTGTAAATCGCCTTCTCTTGCCGAAAGGCACTGCCGTATTGTTTCTGTTGAACAAAGAGCCAGCTTAAAAGTTCGTTCCAAAGGATATTTGGGTTTTTCTGGGCATTCTGCAACAGCGTTTTTTTGAGAATGAGGTTATTCTCGTTTTCGGGATCGGCAGTAATAAAATCGTCAATGCTCCGTAGTACATTCGATTTTGAGGTTTTTCCCTCGCTGATCAGGTTTAAATACGAAACGTACATTTTTTCAATATTGCCCTGTTCCCCATAAATGCGGGCCATTTGATAATTGTAATCAAGTTGGGGATTGAGCTCCATTGCCTTGGTATAGGCCTTGAGGGCCTCGTCGAGCAAGGCGTATTTTTGAAAGCGGTAGCCTATGCCATAACCGTAATTGGGGTTTTGGTCTATTTGGGAGATGGCTTTTTCATAGTATTCCTTGGCCTTTTCAGGACGGTTCTGAAGGGTGTAGTTATATCCCAACTCTATGAGCAAGGTGGGGTAGGCGTGGGGCTCTTGAATTTTTTTCAGGAGAAATTCCTCTGCATCCGTATATCGTTCCAGTTGTTGGTAGGTGGCTATCAGGCCTTCGGTGTAGTCTGTTCTACGAGGGTTTTTCTCCACTAATTTTTCGTAGTAGATTACCGCTTTTTTAAAATCACCATCGTTAAAATACTGTTTCGCCAAGAAGTCTTCTTGGGCTACAGCGGAAAATGTTATAAGAAGAATGGCGATACAGTAGAGAGCCTTCATGTATGAAATTTAACAAATTTAAACTAGCCTGGGAAAAGAATCTGTTAAGGGGATTATAATTTGGACATATTTAAGGTTTAAAAGCAATTTACTTCATTCCGTACAATATTGAAAGCCGTTCGTACAATGTCCCTATGGTCGCTTTTTTACTTGTAATATATTTATAGTCAATGAGTTGATTGTTTAATTTTAAAAATTTAAAAACATGGCAGTTTTTGTAAAAAATTGTGAGCGATACTCGGCCTTTCTATATCCGAACGGGAGTAATTCCGGACGGATTAATTTGTATTGCGCCGATGGGAACAGGCTGTATCTTCTTTTTAAAAATGGCGCCCTGCCGGCCAATAGCTATGATGATAGTACAAAATCAGGAGTGGGTTATGAGCCAATGGAGCGGTTCAGCGATTATTTAGATTTGATCAGAAACGAAAAACCGATTTGGGTTACGTTCAATACTTCGAGAAAAACCTATGTGGTCTATACTTCAGGAGAAGAAGTAGGGGAAGGGGAAATGTAAACGGATAGAATAAAAATCGGCCAGAAGCAAATATGTTCTGGCCGATTGTAATAAGCTTAGTCTATACGGTCAAATCCGCAATAAGGCACCAAAACTTCGGGAATCTGAATCCCGTCTGCAGTTTGATAGTTTTCCAAAATTCCCGCCAAAACCCGGGGTAAGGCCAAGGAACTTCCGTTTAGGGTGTGTGCCAGCTGGCTTTTTCCGTTTTCGTCCTTATAACGTAACTTCAAGCGGTTGGCCTGGTAGGTTTCAAAATTAGAAACAGAACTGATTTCCAGCCATCGGTCTTGTGCCGTTGAAAAGACTTCAAAATCATAGGTAAGGGCCGAGGTAAAACCCAGGTCACCGCCACAAAGCCTAAGGATGCGGTAAGGTAATTTAAGTTCCCTAAGTATATTTTTTACGTGTTCTACCATGCCATCCAAGGCTTGGTACGAATTGGCCGGATTTTCTACACGGACAATTTCAACCTTATCGAACTGGTGCAAGCGGTTCAGGCCGCGAACATGCGCTCCGTAACTCCCGGCTTCCCTTCTAAAACAAGGGGTATAGGCGGTATAGCAAATGGGAAAATCGCTTTCTGCGACTATCTCGCCACGAAAAAGGTTGGTTACCGGTACTTCCGCAGTAGGGATGAGGTATAGGTCATCTTCTCCTACGTGGTACATTTGGCCTTCCTTATCGGGTAACTGTCCGGTCCCAAAGCCGGAAGCTTCGTTCACCAAATGCGGTACTTGCATTTCGGTATAGCCGGCCTCGGTATTTTTATCGAGAAAATAAGAAATCAGGGCACGTTGTAAGCGGGCTCCTTTTCCTTTGTAAACGGGAAAGCCGGCACCGGCAATTTTTACGCCCAGTTCAAAATCGATGATATCGTATTTTTTTGCTAGTTCCCAGTGGGGAAGGGCGTCGGTGTTCAAAACGGGGATTTCTCCTTCTTTGAAGACCTCTTCGTTGTCTTCGTCCGTATGGCCCGCAGGTACCGATTCGTGCGGAACGTTGGGTATTTGGTAAAGGGCCCTTTGCAATTCTTCGGCAATGGTGTTGAGTTCTTCGCCCAGTTTTTTCGAGTCTTCCTTTAGGCTTCCTGTCTTTTCCTTAAGGGCATTGGCTTCTTGGGCCTTGCCACTTTTAAAGAGTATGCCTATTTCTTTGGAAAGTTTATTACTTTCCGCCAAGGTGTTGTCCAAAGCAGTTTGTGTTGAACGTCTCTTTTCGTCCAATTCCAATACTTCATCAATCAATTTTGCGGCATCAATATTGCGCTTTTTTAATGCGTTTATGATGTCATCTTTTTTGTCTCTAACGACCTGTAGCTGTAACATTGCTCTTAAATTTAGTCTGCAAATTTAAACTAATGATTAAAAACCAATACATTTACGGCCGTTATAATCTTATTATTTTATGGTTTTTGAACATTTTGCGCTCAACGTTACCGAATTACATAAAAGGGTAGATTGGTTGGTTGCGCATTTGGGACTACAGGTTGTGGTGGCCCAAGAAAAAGTGCCTTTTATGACCTTTTTGGCCGATTCTACGGGCAGGGTCATGTTGGAACTGTACCAAAAAGAGGAAGAACCCCTGAGCAATTTTAAGGAACGGCATCCGGCCACCTTTCATGTGGCCTTCGTTTCCGATAATGCCGAAGGCGATAAACAAAGGCTTGTGGCCGAAGGGGCGACACTTGTAGAAGAGGTAAAAAGGGAAGGGCTGCATTTGGTAATGCTTCGTGACCCTTGGGGCATGCCCTTGCAGTTATGCCAGCGTGCTAAAAAGTTTTAGGTGCCTTTTCTGCGGTAGGTGAGGGTAAAATCCATTCATTATGCCCAAAATAATTCCATTTTGCACTGGCCAGGTCTACGGTCGGGTCAATAAAGGCACGGTACGGTTTTCCGTTGACACTCACTTTCGAGTTAAGGGCGTATACCGCTATGTCTTTTCCTTTTTCGGCATATTCCTTTTTTAACCTTTGGGCGAACTGCCAGATAAAATCGGGGTAGCCCCCAATTCTTCTTTGTTGTTTTTTGGTCAGGTAATCTTTGGTGTTGATGGTCGTTTTTTCTCCGTTTTCCTTGTCTACTACCTGGAATTTGATGCTTCCGGAACGGCTTCTTAGCATCATACGCCAACTGAGTCTATGTCCTTCTTCTGTCCATAGTACATCGTCCTTTATAAAGTGGTGTCTGATAGGAAGCGCCAATTGTACCAAGAAATATAGACCTCCCAAGATATAGACGGTGTTTCTGAAGGAAGGCACTTCGATTTTTTGTAAGAGGTAGGGAGGCTTCTTCTTGAAAAAAATACGGCGTATGGTCTCAGGTTCGAAAAAGAATACGGTAAATACCAGCGATAGATAGGGGAATATACCGATTTGAAAAACTATGGAGTTGAACAGATGAAAAAATACGGAGGCGATAAACGCTATTTTTCGCGTAGGCTTCCATAGAAGGGCCGGTACGACCAGTAAATCGAACAGGATACCGTAAAAACCCATGATCTTGTGAATGAAGGGCTCTTGCAAAAGCCCTCCTATAATGGGGTAATTGGCTTTGTTGAGCATTAGGATACGGATAATTCCGAAATCTAACCAATCCCCGTAGAGCTTGGCAATCGAAGCATAGGTGTATACGATAAGCAATTGAAGTACAATGGCCCATTTGACATAGGCGAACATACTGTCACTTTTTAATCCCGGATTGCTACGAAGGTCGAAAGAGTGGCTTCGGTGTGCCGGAAGAAAACACATGATCAGTGAAATGAGTACCAGCAGGTAATAGTGGTTGTTGTACGATGTTTTTTGCATCAGGTAGACGCCGGTCCACAGCAGGGTGAAAGAGATGATGCTAAAACGGTATTTGTAGCCGAGGGCCACCATAACGCCCAGGGTGCCCATGATAAAAAAATAAATATACATGCCGTAACCGGGTAGGGGCTGTAGCCAGTCGAAGCCGATAAAGTTGAAAGTGAACTGGGGTTCGACCAAAGTTCTTTTTACCCAGCCTGTGAGTATGGCGCCGTAACATTCCAAGGAGATGAGTATTCCGAAAAATATACGGAAAATGATCAAGGGGGAATTATCGATTTTCGAAAAGAGAAAACGATTCAACATTTATTTGGGGATTAGCGAAAACGATGTCTGTTTGTCTTTTTCCAGCTGACGCTTTAAGGCTTCGACCGATTCAAATTTGTGTTCATCGCGTATACGGTGTAAGATGTCGATTTGTAGTTCTTGCCCATAAAGGTCTTGGTCAAAATCGAAAAAGTTGATTTCAATGGTCTTTTCCTTTCCTTCTACGGTAGGGTTGTACCCAATGTTCATCATTCCGAAGACGGTTTTGCCCATCAAGTTGCTTTGTACTACATACACCCCGTTTTTGGGTACGAGCTTGTAGGTTTCTGGAATATGGAGGTTTGCCGTAGGAAAACCGATCTGCCTGCCTAGGCCCTTTCCTTTTTGGATGCTGCCCGTAAGCATATAGTTGTAGCCTAAATAAGTGTTTGCCGTGGCAATGTCCCCTGCTTCGAGCGCCTTTCTGATTTTGGTGGAGCTTACCGATACGGCGTCTATTTCTTGGGCCGAAATTTCCTCTACGTCAAAATTGAAGGTAGAGCCGAACGCCCGTAGGTCGGTGATGTTCGCGTTGCGGTTCCTGCCGAAACGATGGTCGTAACCAATGATGATTTTCTTGGTGTGCAATTGATTGACCAGATTGTCCCTGACGAATTCGGTGGCCGATAGCCGTGAAAATTCTTGGGTGAACGGGTGGATGATAAGTAAGTCAAGGCCTAAAGCTTCAAGAATTTTTGTTTTTTCGGCTATAGTGTTGAGTAACTTGATGTTGGTGTCTTTTTGTAAGACCATCCGCGGATGCGGAAAAAACGTAAGTACCGTAGACTTGAGATCTAGGGTGACCGCCGTTTTAATAAGCCGTTCTAGAATTTCCCGATGACCGATGTGCACACCGTCGAAAGTGCCTATCGTAATGGCAGTGGGGTGTAGTTTATCGTATTTGGAAATGCTTTGGACTGTTACCACCTAATAAAAATAATAAAAAGACTTATATTTGATTCTGTTCTAAACCCCCTTAATGGTTACAAAATTACGTCTTGTTTTTTCAATTACCATAGTATTTCTCTCCTTTTACGCTTCGGCGCAAAGTAAATATTGGGAAGCGTCTACGGTAAGCAAGCGTGTGCAGCGAAGTGTTTTACGGGGTTCCGAGGATAATGACAGTAAAATCTTCACATTACGTGAGAATCTTTTTAAGGAAGAATTGAAGTCTTCCATTACTTCCAAAAAGACCTCGCATATCGTATATTTTCCAAATTCGAACGGGGAAATGGTGGCTTATCGTGTACACGAGAGTCCTGTTTTGTCGCCAAAGCTTTCGGAAAAGTATCCTGAAATCAAGTCATATTCGGGCCGGGCCTTGAACGATAGCCAAGATCGTGTACGTTTTAGTATTTCGCCCAACGATGTTCAGGCGATGATCGTTTCGTCCAAAACGCACAAGAACAGTTTCATTGAAAAGAACGAAGATCAAACTTATGTACTGTATTCGAAATCTTCCGATTGGGTCGATAAGTCCGATTTCGTTTGTAGTACGGCAGATAAAGTAATGAAGGCCGAACCGAATTTGACGGCCAAGCCTTTAGATGGGCAGGTGCTTAGAAAATATAGGTTGGCAATTTCAGCAACGGCGGAGTATACCCAGTACCATGGGGGAACCGTAGCCGATGCCCTTGCGGCGATCAATGCCACCCTTACCCGGGTAAACGAAGTGTTTGAAACCGATTTGGCCGTACGTTTGGAATTGGTATCCGATACCGATAAAATTATTTATACCGATAGTAGCTCAGACCCGTATACGGGTTCGTTGAGCTTGTTGGGCGAACAGGCCCAAAATGCGATGACCAGTGAAATCGGTGAGGCTAATTACGATTTAGGCCATGTTTTCCATAAAGGTGAAAATGGGGGGAATGCCGGTTTTATCGGGGCCATATGCGTAGATAACAGAAAAGGAAGTGCATACTCGTCAAGCTTGGTGCCTAAGGGCGATAAGTTCGACCTTGATTTTGTAGCCCATGAATTGGGCCACCAATTAGGGGCCAACCATACCTGGTCGCACGAGAACGAGGGTACCCAAGTACAGGTCGAGCCCGGTAGTGGTTCTACGATTATGGGGTACGCCGGTATTACCGGGGTCAATGATGTAGCGGCTAGGGGCGATGATTATTTTCATTATATCAGCATCAAGCAGATTATAGACAACCTTAAGGATAAGAGTTGCGGGGAGGTCATTAGCATAGCCAATACGCCACCAGAGGTAGCCCCTTTAGAAGATTATGTGATTCCGAAATCGACACCCTTCGTATTGGAAGGGAGTGCCACCGATGCCGATGCCGGAGATGTTTTAACCTATACCTGGGAGCAGGTTGACAATGGTATCGTTACCAATTCTTCTTTTGGTCCGAATAACGCCAGCGGGGCCAATTTTAGGTCACGGTTGCCCAGTTCGGTCCCGGTTCGGTATTTTCCCATGCTTTCGCGGGTAATTCAAGGTCGGTTGACTGAAACCTTTCCGACCCGGGGCTCTGCTTGGGAAACGGTATCGGATGTAGAACGCGATATGAATTTTGCCTTTACCGTACGCGATAATGCCGCAGGTGGAGGTCAAGTGGTTTCGGAATTGATGAACGTTCAAGTGGTAAACAGTGCCGGTCCGTTTAAGGTTACATCACAGGCCACGCCCCAAGCCTACGTTGCGGGGGAGGTCATTGAAATTGATTGGGATGTTGCCGGCACCGATAAGTTGCCCATTGCTACCAAAAAAGTAGATATAATGCTTTCTGTAGACGGGGGGATTAGCTTTTCGGAACCTTTGGCGACAGGGGTAGATAACAATGGTACGCATAAGGTCGTATTGCCAGGGGTAACGGCCACCAAGGCCCGTATCATGGTCAAGGCGGCCGACAATATTTATTATGCGGTCAACGATGCCGATTTTAGCATTGCGGCCTCGCCCTTTATTATGAACTTTTCCGAATTGGAATATGAGGCTTGCCACTTTGATGACCTGATCATTCCCTTTATATACGAAACGTATTCGGGTTTTAATGAGGAGGTTACCTTTCAGGCATCTGACGTTCCTGATAATTTGGGTATTTCCTTTACGCCGGCTACGACATCGGTTGGAGGCACTCCTGTGGATATCCTGCTCGAAAACACGGAGAATGTACCGGAAGGCGCTTACTCCATTACCATTTCTGCCGTTTCGGCCAGCTTGACGAAAGACATTACCTTCGATTTGAACATATATGACGACGACTTTCCCGAGGTAGGGCTTAACGCTCCGGTCGATGGGGCCATAGATGTGTCCATTAACGAATTGTTGGAATGGGAGGAAGACCCGTCGTATACCGCATATGAAGTACATATCGCCACCGATGCCGCCTTTAGCAACTTGGTAGAACTCGTTACCGTCAACACCAATAGTTACGTACCGGCGGAATTGAGCAACCAAACGCAGTACTATTGGAGGGTGAAACCCTTGAATGCTTGTGGAGGGGGACCTCTTAGTGCTACTCGAAGCTTTACTACCATTCAGGTAGATTGCACCAATAAGCGCGCGAGAGACCTTCCTTTGGAAATCGTTTCGACCCAACGGAGTACGGTGATTTCAAAAATCGCCTTCTTTGAAGATCTGAAGGTTGATGATATTGATGTGAGGTTGGATATTGATCACGAGTATCTCGAAGATTTGGTGGTGACCCTTACTTCACCGTCGAATACGGTGGTGCCATTGTTTTCAAGTTCTTGTGGGAAATTAAGGAATGTAGATGCCACTTTTGACGATTCGGCGTCCGACTTTGTATGTGGCACTTCTTCAAGTGCTGCCATTCAGGGAAGGGTGAAGCCCTTAGGCTCTTTAAGTGCCTTTAAGGGCGAATCGGTTTTGGGGGAATGGACATTGACCGTAATCGACAATGCTTCGGGTGACGGAGGCGTTATAAATAGCTTTTCTTTGGATATCTGTGTTGAGGGGGAATTTAGGCCCGATGTAGATGACGATGGGGTTTTTGATGATGGGGATGATTTATGTCTCAATACGCCTCCTGGAGTCGAAGTCGATGTCTCGGGTTGTCAAGTCTTCCGGTTTCCGTCCGATAATTTTGTAATCACGGTAGAGAGCGAGACCTGTAGGAATAACGATGATGGAATGATTTCCTTGACCGCTGCACTGCCCTTGGACTACACGGTTACCGTTACCGGTAATGGACAGGATGTTACGGATACCTTTACAAGTGATTTTGAATTGTTGAACCTTAGCTCGGGTACATATACCTTGTGTATAAATGCTTCGACCCCCGAGTTCGACTATGAGCCGTTTTGTGTGGAAGTGACGGTTTCGCAGCCCGAGCCCTTAGGGGTCTCTTCTTCGGTTTCGTCTGATGGAAAGCAGTTGGTGCTTGCAATGGAAGGTGCCGACCTGTATACAATTGAATTGAACGGGGAAACCTTATTGACCGATAAGTCGGAAGTTACCTTGGATCTAAAGTCCGGAAGCAATACATTACGGGTATCTACCGGTTTGGCTTGTCAAGGCATTCATGAAGATAGTTTCTTTGTGGCGGGAGATTCCGTGGTATTTCCCAATCCGTTTGACGAGATTACCAAGATTTTACTGAGGTCGTCTACGGAGACCGTTAGAATCGATATCTTTACGTTAGCCGGTAGATTGGCCAGAAGCACTGAAGCTGTCCCTCGTAGCGGCGCTATCGACCTCGATTTTACGGGGCTGCCATCGGGGATATATTTGGTAAGGGTCGAAGGGGAGACGATAAAAGGTGTGGTTAAAGTGATAAAACGATGAGGATACTAACTTTCATAGTGATGGGTATAGTGCTCTTGTCGGCTTGTAAAAAAGACTCGCCAAAAGCACCTGAAAAGGCTGATTTAATAGCTCCTGCCAAAAACTCGGAATGCACCCCGGTGCAAGACGATGGTGCCAACAGTAGTTTGGTAAGGTTTAATTGGAAGGCTGCCGATCATACCGAAAACTATGAGCTAAGGGTGAAAAACCTTAATACCGATGCCGTATTTTCCAAAAGTACGACCGGTACCGTAGAAATCGTTTCCTTAGATAAGGGTACGCCTTTTTCATGGCAGGTTATAACCACTAATTCCGAAACGAATACGGCTACCGAAAGTGATGTGTGGTTGTTCTATAATCCTGGTAGCCAGACCGATCATGTACCGTTTCCGGCAGAGATCATTTCGCCGGTGCAAGGGTCGACGGCCTTTAAGGACATCAACAATAAGGTAAGCCTAAAATGGTCGGGATTTGACCTTGATGGAGATATAGTGGGCTTTACGGTGTATTTTTCCGCTGAAAATC
This sequence comes from Zobellia uliginosa, assembly GCF_900156625.1. Classification (GTDB taxonomy): domain Bacteria; phylum Bacteroidota; class Bacteroidia; order Flavobacteriales; family Flavobacteriaceae; genus Zobellia; species Zobellia uliginosa. The sequence continues at coordinate 134,255 of NZ_FTOB01000008.1, forward strand.
CGCCTACCGATCTATTAAGTGAGGTCAAGGCAAATGTTGATGAGGTGGAGGTAGGGGTGGTCTCCAATACCCTGTATTTTTGGAAGGTGGTTACCACAGATGGAAAAGGCAATATTTCCACTAGCGATATATCGGAGTTTAAGACCCGTTAAATAGGTTCATGGTTCGGGTAACACCGGCCAATACGAAGGATTGTACGAGTTCCGTACTTTTTTCGAGGCGTTCCTTTAAGGCCTCCTTTTCGGCTTCGCTCCATTCCCCTAAAACGTATTCTACCTGCCGTCCTTTGCCAAAATCGGCGCCGACGCCAAACCTAAAACGGTTGTATTTGACCGTCTGAAGTACATTTTGGATATCCTTTAAACCGTTGTGGCCACCATTACTGCCCTTGGTTTTTAGGCGAAAGGTGCCGAACTCCAGATTGATGTCGTCGGTAATTACCAATATGTTTTCCAAAGGTATTTTTTCCTTGTCCATCCAGTATTTAAGCGACTTTCCGCTTAAGTTCATAAAGGTTGATGGCTTAAGGCATAGCACGCTTCTGCCCTTTATTTTGAAAAGACCTATATCGCCCAATTTTGCCGTTTCAAAACTAAAGTCCATTTTGTCGGCAAGGGCGTCTAGTACCTTGAATCCGATGTTATGGCGTGTTTCGGTGTATTTGTCGCCAATGTTTCCTAAGCCAACGATAAGGTATTTTTTCATGCTGTCGGTTTCTTGTAAAACGGTTTTGCTATTGGTGAAAATAGATTTAAATAGGTGAAACATAAGGTTTCGTTTTATAAGGATTATGTATTCATTCCCCTCGGAAAGATATAAACTTTGGGTTTTAAAAATACAAAAGCGCCCTGGTTTCAGGGCGCTCTTTATAAAACTTCAATTGAAATTTACTCTTGGCTTTCTGCACCCTCGGCTACGCCTTCAGCTGCTCCTTCTTCACCTTCACCTTCTTCTTCGTCGTCAACGACTACAGCTGAACGCTGGGTCTTAACTTGAACAACAACAGTGGTTTCTGGGTGTAAGATGCTAAATTCATCTTTCAACAAAGACTCTACGGTAATGTTTTCGCCGATTTTCAATTTCGATATATCTACATCGAAGAAATCAGGCAAGTTGTCAGGAAGTGCTTTTATGGCAAGTTTTCTCTTTCTGAAAAGTAAACGGCCACCACTTCTAACCCCTGGTGCATTACCTTGAAGACGAACAGGAATGTTCATCGTAACCTCTTTGTCATCGAACAGTTGGTAAAAGTCGATATGCAAGATTCTATCCGTTACGGGATGAAATTGAATGTCTTGCATGATAGCTCTTACTTTGCTACCGTTCAAGTCAATCTCTACGGTGTGTGCGGCTGGGGTGTAAACTAAATCCCTGAACGCTAACTCATCTGCTGAAAAGTGTAATGGTTTCTCCCCTCCGTATACCACGCAAGGAACCTGTCCAGCATTACGTAGGGCTTTCGTTGCCTTCTTGCCCACGCTTTCTCTTTCTGATCCTTTAATCTTAATTGACTTCATTATATGGTTTAAAATTAATACTCGTTATTGATTCGCTTTTTTACAGCTACATTAAAAATTTTGATGCGATAGAGGTGTTGTGGTGAACCCTATGCATTACATCGGCAAATAGTTCGGCACAGCTCAGTATTTTGACCTTATCTGACTTCCTTCTTGCCGGAATGGAGTCGGTTACGATAAGTTCGAGCAATTGCGAATTTTCAATTTTTTCATAGGCATCCCCCGATAAAAGGGCATGGGTGGTAATGGCCCTAACGCTCAATGCGCCTTTTTCCATCATCAAATCGGCGGCTTTCGTCAAGGTTCCGGCAGTGTCTACCATGTCATCGACCAAAACTACGTTCTTGTCCTTGACATCGCCAATGAGCTCCATGTGTGATATGACATTTGCCACGGCACGTTGTTTGTAGCAGATCACAACATCGCTTTCCAATGCTTTCGAATAGGCATAGGCTCTTTTAGAACCGCCCATATCGGGAGAGGCAATGGTCAGGTTGTCGAGGTTTAGGCTTTTCAGATAAGGTAAGAACATGGTAGATGCGAACAGGTGATCCACAGGTTTTTCGAAAAAACCTTGGATTTGATCGGCATGTAAATCCATTGTTATTATTCGCGTGGCACCGGCGGCCTCGAGCATTTTAGCAACGAGTTTTGCAGCGATCGGTACACGTGGTTTGTCTTTTCTGTCTTGTCTGGCCCAACCGAAATAGGGCATTACCGCCGTAATGTGTCTTGCCGATGCACGTTTGGCGGCATCTAGCATAAGCAACATTTCCATAAGGTGTTCCGAACTTGGGTTTGTAGATCCTATAATGAAAATACGGGCGCCACGTACCGATTCTTCGAATGAGGGTTGGAACTCTCCATCACTGTATCTCGAGAATATTACGTTGCCTAATTCGGCACCATATGACTTAGCTATTTTAGCGGCCAATTCGGCACTTTGTGTACAGGCAAAAATTTTCGGTTCGGGAACTTGGTAGGCCATGGATAACGTATTGTGAACTAGTTTATTGACAAGTCGTTTTGTTAGCGAGGTGCAAATTTAGAAATTTATTTGTCTTGCTAAAGGATAAATGTTGTTATTTTTTTGTGGTGGGAATAATTTTTTTTTACTTTTGCAGTCCAATTTTAGTGCTGCTCGAGTGGCGGAACTGGTAGACGCGCTGGATTCAAAATCCAGTTCCTTTGGAGTGTGGGTTCGATTCCCACCTCGAGTACAAGATTGAAACGTAAAAGCCGAGACTATAATCTCGGCTTTTTTTGTATTAGGGTATTGGTTTTGAGTAATCTATGGATCAAGTCATAAAGTTGTGGGATTTTATCTTTAGGCAAAAATATTAGTTAACCTAAATAAGAAGAACTCTACGTTTCTAACACCTCTGAAT
>NZ_FTOB01000007.1 GCF_900156625.1 Zobellia uliginosa
GTTGTCCATGCGGATCCTCTTTGGCTTTCCTTTTTTATTGATAAGGTGGTTCAGTACCCAGACAACGCGATTGCTGGTCAAGGAAAAGTCGACTTCTATATGAAGTGCTTCTCGATTAAAATCATCGATGACGTTGAACGACCTGAAGCGTCTTTTGTTTTCCAGGACATCGGTCACAAAGTCCATACTCCAAGTGTGGTTAAGTCCATCAGGTACCTCTAAGGGCTCTTTCACCCTTGCGGGCAAACGTTTCTTCACCTTTCTTCTCAATGGCAGCCCAAGGGCCTTATAGATACGATGGACCCGTTTATGGTTCCATGGCTTCCCTTCATTGCGCAAACGATCGTAAGCCTTCCAAAAACCTTCCTCCGAATGATCTTCGGCCTTTTGCCGCAAGGCATCCTCTATTTCGGTGTCGTCCTTTGGAAAAGGTTTATAATAATAGACGCTCTTGCTCATATTTAGGACACGGCACGCCCTGCTGATACCGTAATGAACAAGTTCTTTGGCGATAATGCGCTTACGACAAGGCTTCAGAGCTTTTTTTCGATGATCTCCTTCGCCATTTGATGGTCCAAAGCTAAGTTGGCGTACATCTGCTTGAGCTTGCGGTTCTCTTCTTCCAGTTCCTTTATGCGCCTGAGCTCCTTGCCGCTCATTCCGGCGTACTTCGAACGCCACTTGTAGAAAGCGGCCGAGCTCACACCGTGTTCACGGGTTATATCCGCAACGGTCTTGCCATTATCGAACTCCTTTAAAATCTTCGCGATCTGCGTGGGTGAAAATCTACTCTTCCTCATAATACTGTTTAAAATTAAGATTATTATTCTACTTTTAAACAGTTCGGTTTTAAGGGAAGCTTACATAAATACCTTTGTAGACCTCGATTAAATAGCATCCGCTGAAAAATTTACAATTATGTTCAGGTTCATGCTTTAAAATTCTAGAATCTACATCAAGAAGCAATCTGGCAAAGATATATTTGCTATTAACTTTGACATAAAATATATCGCCCTCGACTAATTTTTTTTTTGCCATTTAATTATTGTTTTAACAAGGATTATGCAAATCCTTGAATTTATTATACTTCGTTTCTCCTATAGGATTCGCCTTATTTTTTAGGGGATTACCATTTGCTTTAGATTCTTCTATTAAATGTTTTTCCCAAACATGGGCTTCGTAAGGAGTTAATGGGCCTTTCTTTGGAATCTCAACTTTTTCCACTTTAAACTTTTCTGGGTTGCCCCATTCTTTTTTATAATTTCCTTTCGTACTTCCCTCGGCAATATGCTGGTCAAACCTAGTTCCAATTCCTTGCTGAGTTTGTCCTACATAGACAGTATTTCCGTTAACATCAGTTACTTTGTAAAACTCGATATTATTTTTAGTCGTACTCTGAAAAAGAGATGGTTTGTTTTGATTATGAACCAATACTCCAAATTGGCCTACAAAATAATTGTGATAGTCCTCAATTTCCAAATTATACGTTGGCAAATCAACTTCTTGACTTTTTGTGATAGTATTTATTTTTTCGATTGATCCTGAGGAATTTTGAACCGACATGCCCACGGCAAGTTCTTTAGTAGGAATCCATTTTTTTAAATCCTTCACCCAAAAAAGGTGTTTTGAGGTGGCGTTTATAGAAGATTTACTTTCGGTTTTAATCTCGAAATAACAATCGGTCCAGTTGTTATAGGTTCTAACTACACTTTTTTCTTCGAGTTTACCTTCTTTTAAATTAAATGATAAGACCTTGTCACCTGTTTTTATTTTTTCTATTTCAATATTTCCATTTGGTGTTTTGACCAAAGTTCCTGCTAGAAAACATGGCTTGGTCTTGCCTAATTGATCGTAAGGTACATCATCGGCAATCTTAGCAACATCGTCGCCAGCTTCAATGACATCATCAACTACTTCAACAGCATCATCCACAGCCCTTCCGGCACGCCAGGCCCTAAACCCTTTTTCAATAACCTTTCCTGCTCCCAAAAATAAGAAACCTAGGGCAACTTCTTTAAATAAAGCTTCTTCATCTCCGTCTTGGGAGTAATCGTACAATGCTTTGACGGTTAATAAACAACCGGCGACCTCCAAAGCGGCCACCGTTACAGCTATACCCGTAGCCAATGCTCCTGAAGCTGCTGCTACGGCCCCAATGGCGGCAATGGCCGCACCTCCGGTAACCACGATCAAGGCGACCGCGGCGACGACCAATACCGCCTTGCCCAAGGTTTCCCAAAAACTGGATTCCTCCTCCGCACAGGCGGCCGTGGCATCTTCCAGCGAGTAGAAGATTTCTATTTTGCCGCCAACACCGCAGGGCAATAGCGAGTCTTCCAACAGGGGGTTGAAGAGGCCTACGAAGATGCTATCTTCAAAACCGTCCCGCATGGTCGGGGCGGGTACGCAGGGGTGTTCCGTCGTACAGGACTGCAATTAAAACTATCGCCTTGGTGGCGGTACATGGCCAAAATTAGAGGGGTTAAGTTTTTATCGTGCCATAGCCCGCTTTCACGGCTAATTGTCTTGCGGTGTTCAAATCGGCTAGGGGAATAGTCGTTAAGGGATAACTGTCGCTATCTATATCGATTCAGACCAATTGAATACCGTGTTTGTTTATGTAACGGTTCAACACGGGAAGAAACTCTTCGATATCATCGCCCGTTAAGGGTTCAAGAGAGGTTAGGGTGGTTTTGATTTCGGTTGATTCGCTGTGGTTTTCGGTCAGGCGTTGGCATACCGCAATGAGTTCTTCGGGGTCCTCTTTCCAGTCCAGTTCTACCAATAGATTGCGACGGGCAAGGCCGTCGACCAGTGCCAGCCAGGGAAGTTCGGGGATAGGTCTGTCAATACCACGTTCTTGCAGCGTACCGTCAAATTGGTTCAGGTAGTCCAATGGTTGGTTCTCGGCCAGCTGTATCTCCACCGCCAATGAGGTGTCTTTGGTGATTAATTCCATTAAGTCAAACAAGGCCTTGATTTTTTCCATAGGGTCAGTCTTTCCAATGTACCATGTCGTAAGGGTAGTATTGCTGATTTTTTAGACTGCTATCGTCAAGTGCGAGTATTTTTGCTATGGCACCTGCCTCCCAGCTCCAATAGCCTGTATGTATATTGAATTTACTCTTATGGGTTTCAACTTCTATCAGTTCCTTATACCAAGTTTTTTCTAGGTAGTCTTTAAGCAGTTTCAAAGCCTGTTCTTTATCTTTTTCGGAACAATCAATGATTTTCTTTAAATCCCCGTACGGCTTTTCTAGGATAAAGGATCCTGATAATTTTCGGTCGGGAATACGGTTTTTGATTAAAAAATCCATTAAATAGTCACTCTCCCCATTTAGGTTTAAATAATGTTCGGCAATGTTTACCATTTTTTCAAATTCTTGATCGTTGATTTCAAACATAACCCCCATGCAAAGCAGCACGTTTAGATTGGCATAACTAACAAGAATGTTGTTTTCATTTGCAAAGGTCAAAATAGTAACAAATTCTTCCTCTATTTTTGATAAACTTTCACCAAGAGAGTATTGTGCTTTTAAGATTTCACACTTATAATCTATAATAGTTTTATAAGTGGATCTAAGAATCTCAGTATTTGGTTTTGGAAATGATTGAATACCTTTCTTTTCATCTTCTTTTAATTTTTTTATTTTGACATCTCTTTTATGAATAAACCTTTGATTATTGCTTATTATCTCTTGGTATCCATCTTTTGTATTTAATTTATCTCTTAATTTCATTTTAAAATTATTATGGCCATTTACCTATTACATTACCTGCACTGTCCAATTGTTTTATGGTTACGTTACCTGCCTCGTCGACTCTGCTTAATATTTTTTCAACTTCGCCATTTTCAATAGCATCCATGATTTCATCCGCTTTATCGGCATCTACTTGGTCGAGTATTCTGTTATTCCCAGTTTTTTCTCCTACTAGCCACCCGTCACTCATTTGTTTCCCATCTTTAGTTTTTCCTAAACCGGCAGTGTTGAACTTGGCCTCATCGATTACAAATTTAGGTGGTGGTGTGGCATTTTCATAGATACCATCAATGCCTTTGTTAATGGTTTCGTTTAACCCTGTTGGCGGGTCTGTCCCTCACTTACGCTCTTATTTTACGACTGCCGTCACAGTTACTTCCTATTGAAAACCTGAAAACATGAATTGTAAAACGAAAGTTTTGATTGGCTAGGTTTCTCGCATTACCATCCTCTGCTCATTGTTTAAAAATACAAAAGCTACCTAAATGTTTAGATAGCTCTTAGTATTGTTTCTTACGCTGTACGGCACTCGTAAAATACGAGCGCTAGCGGGGGCGAGAGTGAAGTAACATTTAATCAAGTATTTTGTATGAAAAATAATCCAGCCTCACTTCCAGATTGTAATTTTTTAATATTTCTATCTACATAGAAATAACCTATACCCGTTTGAAAAATATTAAGATTATTTTCAATATCCTCTTCTAATAGTTGCAAATAAAAAGAATATTTACGGGATGGTGTAATTATATCTTGCTCAAAATAAGGAATACTTTGTTGTTTCGAAATATCCATCCCCATACCATTCTCTTCAAAGAATACATGTTCTTTCTCTAAATACTCGTTATCATCAGGCAAAATTTCAAAATACTTTCTATCTAATGTAATCTCAGATAATGATAATTCGATATAGCTATCATTAAGGTCGTAAATTAAAGCTTTGCTATAACCTTCTGATAATTTTGCTAAATCTATTGTTCGATTAACAGTATATTTTGATGATATTGAGTCTTTAACACCTCCTAGAGCATGTCTTTGTATTGATATAAAAACAGATATTCTTTTATTTTGAGCCATACTTCCATTTCTGAAAAAATTTGGGAAAATAGTAAATAAATGTGTTTGAAAGGTATTGTCATCGGGGCTCTTTGGCCATAAATCTTTATTCATATTAGTTATTCCCCCTCCGACATAACCTATCGTATTATTGGATTTTTCTTTCGTAAAAATTAATTTTGACATAATATAAAATTAATAACAGCCCTTAGATTTTGCGAATTTTTCTACTTGCTTTCTCATATTTCTTAATTGTTGTTGTGTAATTACGCCTGTATCAACTAGTACTTCTTGCATTGCTTGATACATCACTCTTATATTACCTTTAGCTCGTTTAAAGTATTGATTTCTGCTCATTCCCAACGATGCCTTTATTCTAGCTTCTGCATCATGTACCGCTTTATGTAAAGGTTTATTCAAAGCCATAGCTGGATTACCTTTAGCTCCCGACCGTGTAGTAATATCTGTTAAAGGACTGTCTTTTAAAAATGCATTACGTAACATTTCGTGAGCATCTAAACCATCTTTTTTATGGGCATCTGACATGTACCCTGCCACTTCTCCAATACCTAATAAACCTAAAGGGGCAATCCAGCAATTGCTGTCTTTGATGTAGGCATAAAAGTTAGGTTCTCCCGACTCTAATCCAATTGGGTCTTGGCTTATATAAGTTCCCAAATCAGGCGAATAATACCTAAACCTATTATAATACAACCCAGTTTCAGCATCCTTATACTGCCCTAGGTATTGAAACGGACAATCTTCCAAAGAACCTGTAACAAGTTTACGTACTTTACCGTAAATATCATATTCAACCGCCCAAGTTCTTGCGCCTTGTGAATGCCACGCGCCAGCTGGCTAGTTCGCGAAAAATGTCTACAGGACATTTTCTTAACGCTCCTCCCTATTTCAACGGGGGTGCCCAGGTAATCCGTAATAATAGAAAATTGTTCGCCGTCAACTATTTTGGCAACGGGTTTTTCCCTGCGCGCCATCTCGCCCCTCACTAAAATAGCCCACAGGGCTATTTCTTAACGTTCGGTCGCATCAAATACCCAGGTAATTAAATTCTCAACGGGTTCTTCTTTATCCTTTGTAAGCATACCCCATTCATCTACCATCCATTCCGGGCGGTCATTTAAAGGGTACTTCCATTCATGAAGCGGTACGTTGCCGTCCCAAACAAAGCGGGCAATCTTGCTTTGCCAAAAAATACAAGAGCTATCTAAATGTTTAGATAGCTCTTAGTTTGTTGTTTCTTACTCCGTACGGCACTCGTTGCAAACGAGCGCTAGTGGGGGGGGGTAGTCCTAATTTTTAGGATAAAATCTATTTTTTACTTCCAAAATTTATCTAATTGAGAGTATTCCCCAAACCAAAACTTAAATGCTTCTTTATTAATTCCATCCTTACCTAACCAAAAATCGACTGGATATTTCCAATCGGAACTATGTGTTTTTGTAGGAGCTATGGCTAAATTTAGGTAATTATTTAAAAGCCCTTTATGTTCTTGTGTTTCTAAAATACTACAATAGCCTAGCGTTTCTAATAAAGCTTGTCTTTGCTCTGCATCTGACTTGAACCCTTTTATCTTACCGATTTTTGATTGAATCGTTTTTTTAACAGTATCTTTTTCATTTGCTTCTAATAGTATAGTAAGAATTTCTGAAAAAATTCTGAAATCGGATTCAGTCGGTTGAGTAACCTCTAATTTATTAGTTTCCAATAGATAATAATAATAAATTAATAAACTATGGCTTATTAAACCGCCTACTTCTAAGAAGCATTCTTCAATTAAATCCGTGTCATATTCGATATTATTAAAATTAGAACATACCTCACAAGGCGTTATTCCATCTAAAGTTTGTCCTTCTCTAAGTTTAAAGGAGTGTTTTGGAAAAGTTTGCATAATAGCAAATACAGGTAGACCACTTCTAAAATTTAATTTATTTGTGCTGAAACTAGATAGAAATAACGAAGTATATTTTTTTTTATCGCTCTCTTTATACTTGAAAAATATCTCATTGATAAGTTCATCATGAGTTAGATATTTTTTTGTTTCTAAATTCTTTATCATTTACAACTTCCTTTAAATTTTAATTCATCTAAAGTTGGTAGCTCGCTGACTTTTTTCCCTTTTAATATTTTATCAGCATCACTTAATCGTTGCCTTCCAATACGAGTTTTTTGTTTGGTATCGGACATACCATTAATTTTATTACCTCTTGCCTTATCGCTTCCCCTACCTAATAAATCATTTTCTGCAACTCCTCTTTGTTCCACTCCTCTTACAGCATCTTTAGGTGTACCTACTTTTGTCTTTCTTTGCATTGTATCTCCTTCTCCAAACCTTGCTCCATCAGTCCCTGTTGTATTAGAATGTCTTCTTGCCACATCCTCCATTGAGGCATTATCAGATGCTCTACCGTGATAATAAGAATTTCCATTTGAATCTACTAAAACATAATTCCAATCTAAACCAAAAGGGTCAATAATTGAATTGGTATCAGAAACGTAGGCGTATAAGTTATATTCTCTACTATTTAGTCCGATTGGATCTTTTGAAATATAAGTACCGGTATCAACAGTGTAATACCTAAACCTATTATAATACAACCCAGTTTCAACATCCTCAAACTGCCCTTGGTAACGGAACGGACAATCATCAACATCACCTTCAACAAGTTTACGAACTTTTCCGTAAATATCATATTCTACCGCCCAAGTTCTTGCACCCTGAGCGTTGTACATTTCTACGGGGGTACCCAAGTAATCCGTGATGATACTAAAGTGTTCACCATCTACAATCTTGGCCGCAGGTTTAAAAGTGCCTTCATCAAATACCCAGGTAATTAAATTCTCAACGGGTTCTTCTTTATCTTTTGTAAGCATGCCCCATTCATCGACCATCCATTCTGGGCGGTTTTTTAAAGGGTACTCCCATTCATGTAATGGTACGTTGCCGTCCCAAACAAAGCGCGTTATGCTGCTTCTGGACTTGGCCCGTGCCGGTATTACATTTTTAGCCGTACGCCTTCCTAGGGCGTCGTATTCAAATTCTACTCTTTCTCCATTGGTTTTGGTTACCGCTTGTAGCATACCATTGTCGAACCAATCGTATACTTCGGTTCCGCTAGGTGTCCGTTTCTCGGTCAGGTTACCTTCATCGTCATATTTAAAAGTTGTACGGCCATCTTGCAATAATTGTCCACCTGCACCATATTTACGGTCGCTTTTGCCTTGGCTTCTATAAAGGTTGCCCACTTCATCGGGCAACTTATAATCCATATCATTGTTCTCGTACTTAGCAGAGGCCAAATTACCGAACTGGTCATGGGTGTAAGAGACTTGTCCTTTGGTCAATTGGTCCACCATTATCTTAAGCCGGTCGTTCACGCTCCAGTTGTAGGTTCTGTGGCGCATTTCACTACGGCCGCGGGTAACTTTTTGGCGTACGGGACGCCCGGCCCCGTCATATTCCATCTCGGCCCTTACGCCGCCCGGAAGTAGGCGTTCTATTTCCATGCCTACACTGTTGTAGGCGAAGTTGGCGGACCAGGTTCCGGCCTTTTTGTGTGAGGCGGAACCATTCGCTTTGCTCTCCTCAACCTTGGAGTCGGAGACTTGGGCGTTCATTGTTTCAATTTGGCCCATTTTGTTTCGCAATAGGTCTATTTTTGCGCCTAGACTACTTGTAATTTGTATTCGGTTGCCTAATTTGTCATAGGTACTTTCAACAAGGTGCCCGTCTTGGTTTTCAGCAACAACTCTTCCGGCATTGTCGCGGATGAGTTGTACGGTACTATTTTGGTTAACGGCTTCAATAAGATTGCCGTTACGGTCGTAACTATAGGTCTCCCATGTACCATCGCTGTGTTCGGCACGGGTAATTCTGCCATTGTTGTCGTATTCATATTCGGTAAACTTGCCTCCTGGGCGGTTGACTCGGTAAACTTTACCGGCACGATCGCGTTGGTACATGCGGGTAAGGCCGTCAAAGCCTATTTCGGTAATGATCTGTCCATTGGGATTGCGTTTGAAACGGTATCGCTCTCCGTGCTCGTTATCTATATAACATAGTTGCTCTTCGGTATCATAATCAAAGAATACTTTTCGCCCGCGTTCTTCGCGCATTTTAAGGCTTCCCATTGGGGTGTATTCGAACTTTACTTTTCCGTTTTTTTGATGTAGTTCTACAACTTCATCGTAGGCGTTGTATTTTAGTTGGATCGCATTGTTGTCGGGTTCTACCACTTGACGTACACGGTCGAGGTCGTCATAGATAAAGTTCTGTTCGTGTCCGGCCGCATTTTTTGTTTGGTGGCATCGTCCCCAAGCGTCGTATTTCCAAGTGGCTACTGCTTTGTTGGGCAGTACCATTTTAGAAAGGTTAAAATCTTTATCGTAGGCGAGGGAAGAAATATTTCCGGCATTATCGCGTACTTCGTTTATCAATCCTTTTTCATTGTATCCGAAGGAAGTTACCCCGCCATCCATGTCAATTACGGCATGTAGGCGATCTTCTTTAAAAGTACGGATTACGGAGCCTCCGACAGGGTATTTGGTCAAGACCAGCCTATCTTTTTCGTCATAAACGAATGTGGTTGTCGAACCGTCTGGCTGATGGAGGCCTACTAAGTTGCCCCTTTCGTCATAGCTATACCCTGTGGCATTGCCTTCTTCGTCGATATCACGATAGGGTTCCATGTACTCGGTATATTCATGGAAGATATGCCCACCCATGGCATCGGTGACTTGGGTACATAGATTCAATTCATTAAAATAATAGATACTTTGTTCCCCGAGGGAATTGGTGATGATGTTGTATCCTTTGTGATATTCCAAAGTTCCTGAAAGAATATTGCCGTCACCTCGGGTCGCGATACATTTGGCCCCTGTTTGGTTTCCGTCGTATTCCCAATAAAAGGACTGTCCGTTTCGGTCGGTCTTTTTCAGCATCAGGTGATTTTCGTATTCCATCAGGGTGGGCTGGTCGAGGGCATCGCTGATTCGAATCAGATCGCCATCATTATTATATCCGTAAGAAACCAGTTTTCTGGTTTCTCCCCGATGTTCCGCCGTAATTTCGGTAACCCTATGTTTTGAGTCTAAGCGTAACGCAATGTTTCTGCCCACACTGTCAACGATATGGGTAAGGGCATTGGCCGAATTGTATTTCATTTGCACGGTAAACCCATCAGGATTGCGAATCTCCGTCGGTTTAAAAAGGGTAGGGGTACGTTTGCTGTAGGTATAGGTTAACTGCTCTTCGTGGTCTTCTACTTCGTAGGTGTATTTATCAATATAGGTAAGTGTTAATTTTTCGGATCGGTCATAATATTGTTCGCCGGGTATGTTCAATATCGGCATGGCGGCAAGTCTGCCGTCGGTGAGCCTTAGCCCCATATTCCCGTCTTGGGTATTGATGTGCATTCCCAGGTCATAATTACAGGAAAATCCATACCCCATGAGTCCTTCGTACTCTGAATCGGAGTACCAGTTCCGTTCCCATCTAATAGGTATGGGGCCGGAAAGAACAAAATCTTCACCTTCATAGACCATTCGGCCCGTAACCAGGTCAATGGGTTCAAAACCAAACTTACAAAGGCTCTTTTTCAAGCCCTTTGTCGCCTTGTTCATAGGCAACATATGGTTCAATTTTTTCAGACCGTTTTTCAGTCCGCGTTTGAATTTCCCCCCAGCTTTCTTCATAAGGCCTCCCATGCCATACGACATGATCAGCCCTGTTATAACGCCTGCCCAATCAGGGGCATAGGGGCCTCCCACAAAAACGGGTTGGCCCATAGGCAAAGGGATCGACATTGAGCTGGGAAGGTAAAAACTGGGAATTGGGCGTAATTTTTTACCAGGTGCCAAGGTCAAGGGGATTCCGATATCGTTACAGGTCATGACCATATACCCTGCGGGAGACATAAAATTATCTTCGGCATGTACCGTTGTGCTTCCGAAGAAGTTAACGGAGTCATGGCCGATCATGGGCGCCATCAAGAAGGGGCCTCCCATAGGAATGTGAAATAAGGTGGCCAAAACTCCAGAAGTTTGACTGTTGCCTTTTGGTACGTTGTTGATATTGACCGTTGATCCCATAAAAGGGATGTAATCCATAACATCCATCACCATACCGATATAGGGATGGGGAAGGGGTACGGGTACACCGAACAGGATTACGATATGAATATCGATTCCTAATACGGGGGTAAAATGTTTATTGGCCAATAACATATCGTCTCTTTTTTAGGATATAGAAATACTATTTTTCATGTTTTGGGCTTGACGCTCCATTTTTTGCTTCCAATCTTTTCCCTCTAAATCCACCATAAAACTATCAATGGTCCTTAGTGTCGTTCCTTGTGTGCTATTGTAATAATCCCAGGCAATTTGACCTATGCCGCTGGATTTCAGTTGCTCTTCGGGAAGCGTTCGGCCGTAATCGAAGGCTCTTTTCAATAGCTCTTTATAACGGGGCGGATTCTTTTTCTTGATCAAGGTATAGGCATTGATGTAAATGGCCAAAGCCTGCTGCCCTAGACCGAACGATATGGCCAGTTCGGCTTGCTCGCAGAAAAGTTCGGTCGCTTTTTCTATTTCATTTTGATGATGGGCACTTGAAGCCATATAAGCGTACAGTTGCAAAATGATAGCATTTGCCGTATCGTCACCGCTAGCTTTGCCCTGCTTTGCAATGGCGAGGCCACGTCGCAATAATTTGTCGACCGTATCATATTCCTTGAACTGGAACAGCATACCGGCGTAAACGCCGTGAGCGGTAGCAAAGGCGGTTTTGTTTCCAGTTTTTTGCGTTACTTCTAGACCCTTTTCGCCCCAAAGATGAAGCCGCTTACGATTGTTCTTGGCAGTACTGTTGCCCATTTCTATCATACACTCCCTAAACTGTACTTCCGGATCGTTGGGGTCGCCTGACATGGCTATCTTTTTCATGGCGCCGTCAAGGTCAAGGTCAATCCAAAGCGACTTGCACGTAGCTTTATGTTTTATTTGAACCGATTCAAAATAGTTTTTAGGATGATGGTCGAAAACCATCAAACGGGTTTTTGGGGGCATTCCGAGCCCAAGCATGGTTTCCATCCAATTTTTGTAATCTTCGGTGGCTTGCACCGTGTATGGAAATAGGGCCATAACCAAATGTTGTTCGGGGTTTGGGAGGGCTTTTTGGAAACTCGCTAAAAATTCGATGAGGAGGCTGTCGAAATCACCCTCTTTATTTTTGAGTTTTTGCTTAAAATAATCAGGGTCCCAGTCGAACTGAAGAAAATTGCCTTCTATTTGTTCCTTCAGGCGTTCATCGTTCTTGAAACTTTCCAGCCAATCCGATATAAGGTTTTTGCTGTGTACCTTGCTATCTACAAAAGGGGTAAGTAACACCACGGGAATATCTGGGATGATACCGTGAGGGGATGATTCTAACTTTAAGAAGCCTTCATACAATCGCGCTTGTTCCGGTTTTATCAACCAACGAACCCAATTGACCTCGTCATGGGGGCTAACGTCTTGCAGCCACTTCTGTTGAATTTGGGTCACTAAAAGTGCGACCGGATTGTGCTCGTTGTTCATCTAGATTAACCACAGTTTAAGTTCAAGAGCCCTCCTTTTATATTGGTCATTGTAGTACCATCGGCATTTAGAATGCCGTTGCTCTTAAGTTTTAATTCTGTTGCCCCCTCTACTTGTGTGCTTGGTGCGGTTACTTCAACTTTGGCCCCACTGTTTACCGTGACCTTGGCGCTGCCATCGCTATAAATTTCCTTTGAAGTAAGGTTTACGTTGTTGGTTCCGTCAAGGTTAACTACCTCCGAAGCGATAAGATTGATTTCTTTGGAATTCAGTGTTAATGCGTTTGGAGCGGAAATGGTAATGCCGCCCTCACCGTCCATAACAATGGAATTACCGCTAGGGTCTTGTATCGCAATGCTCCCATCGCTGTCGTTCATAATAATTTCGTTACCGCTTCGGGTTTTGATCGCTTTGATATTGTTATCGGGATCGGAATAAGCACTTTTGGCCTTAGCGTTAAAACCAGAACTTAACACAAAGGGTTTCTCGGGGTTGTCGGCCTCGAAGCCGACCAAGATTTCTTCGCCTTTTTCAGGAATGAAATAAAAGCCCTTTTCGCTACCGGAGTAGGGGGTGGCCATCTTGATCCAGGGGGTACTGGTGCCCATGGCCCTTTGCCAAGGAAACTGTGCCTTGATACGTCCGAGTCCTTCCGGATCGGCATTGTCGAGCACCCAGCCTCTTTGCGCGCCCGATCGGGGTGCGGCAAAACTGTTGGAGTAGGGCAGGTGTTCGGTGCCTTCGGGTACGCCCTCGAACTCGTTGCGGTAGTGTCCGCTATGGTCGAAGCGGTGTACGACTTTGGTGATGTCATAGGAACCGTAGGGATCCTTTTTGGTCTGGTCGGAAAAATTGAGCCCTTCCAAGGTGAGGGTATCGCCAACGGTAAGGTTTACGAGCTCCGAGGTGCCCGAGGCCAATATCATACTGGCGGCTTTCCCCAAGGTGTTCACCTTTGTGGCGGTATCTACACCGCTTTGCGCACTGTACTCGTGCTGGCCAATACTCCAATCATAAGCACTTTTTTTTGCGAAAACGTTTTCCGATTCCCCCTTTATCCGGTCTTGGTAAGGATGGGATGAATTGGGGAAGAAAGCCGCGGAGTCGGCTTCTAACGGGGTGTCGTTGACCCAATCCCAAGCCTTAAGCCCGAAGGACTGCTCCCTGAGCACGGTGGAAAGGTTAAAGCCCAGTACATCCTGTCCGTAAACGCCCTGCACCTGTTTGTCCCCGGTCCTGCCCACGCAGAAATCGGTACCGTTATGGTAGATCCAGACTCCGTAGCGGCTGCAGAGTCGCTGAAGGAAGGCCAGGTCGCTCTCGTTATATTGTACGGTATAGGGCAGGCTTACGTCGGTGCCCTTGCCGATGGAAAGTTTTACATGTTCGGTGGAGTGCCCGTTCACGGTATCCTTGGCCACCTGTGATAGGGGCGTACCCTCTTCGTAGCTCAGGCATTGGACGGAATTGGCCAGGAGGGCCGCCGGCCCATGGCCCGATAGTACGATGGTACCTGCGGCATCGATGCCTTTTTGAAGGTCAACCGAGGTGACCACGCCCTTGAATTCCATTTGGTTTTCGTTGATGCCAATGGTGATCTTCTTGCCTACATAGGCCAGGGCATTGTCCATCAAGGCGCCCGAGTAGCCTTCGGTGGCATTGGAAGGGAAGGCGATACGGAAGGAGCTGTGCCCTCCAATGGACTGTTCTACGGTAACGCTATAGCCCGATTTGGGCAAGAATTCCTCTCCTCCTACAAGGAGTTTACTGTTTACTATTTTGGACATATGTCAGTATTTTCGGGATTAAAGTAATAATTACCCTAAGTATGCGCAAACAAAAGAAGGTGTTTTCGTCAAGATGTCAGGGAGTTGTAAATTTTTTAATTGGGATAAGCGATGTCAGTTTATCGATTGCTACCAAGGATATCGGGCAAAACGGACATACCTTCAGAGACAGATGCTTCAATTTGCGATTACTTATATTTTGTAATCATTGGTGGGGACCAAAGTGATCGATTTATCGTTCAAAAACCTGAAATCTAAAAGGAACTGAAAATCGGAACGGGTATCATCCATATCATTGAACTCTTGGATATATGCGCGTAATTTTTTTTGCATATACAATTTCATCCTTAAGGTGGTTTGGTCTATGGGGAAATTCATAGAGAATTTATATTCTTGGTCTTGGTATATGATGGGTACGTAAACAGTAGATTTAAATCGGGTGAAATCTTTCTGTTTATGGAAGGTGTTTCTAAACTTGAAATCACTGGTGCCCCCTGTTCCTCTGTAGAAATTAGGGGAGTTGGGGTCCAATTCCGTGTCATAGACATCTACGGGCACACTTTGGGTATAACTGGTACCATCAACGACTATGGTATCCGTATCGATATCGACGTATTTCAGTGTTTGCAAATAGGTCTCGATTTTCTGTGCGTTCCTATTTTGTTTAAACTTAGGGAAGAGTTTGCCGGATATGGTCAACAAAACAAGGATTACAATATAAAATATCAGTTCTTCCATTCTATTTTAGTCAAAGTTCAAAAAGAGCCCTGAATTTTTGAAATTTCCCATAGAACTATCTACCATCCTCCAATCTTTAGCCGTTCTTTCTGTTGTTCCTTGGTAGCTTCGGGAGTAGGGATATTGCTTGGATATAAAGGCCTAGGGAACCCTTCCGCCTTTCGGCGTTCATAATCAATTTGCCTAAATTTATCAAAGGCGTCCCCGGGCGGAAGCGGTCTATTCTTGTCCATATACCAAGTAATCATAGCCAAGTCTTCGTAACAATTGGTTCCGCCGAGGGAAAAAACATCAAAAGACCTTATTTTATTTGGGCGTACCGCCTGTAAAATAAAAGCCCCGGTACCGTCTTCGTTACCTGTTGTATAATTGAATTCTACATCATCGAAGGTCATTGTTATGTTTTTTTGCCAAAAAGACCCCGTAAAGGTTATAAGACCATCCATTCTATTGAGAATATGTTCTTTTTTTGGCATGGTTATAAAATATATAATGAAAAAAATTAATGCCAAAATCAGAATAATGAAAACACTAGTTTCTATGTAATTCCATTCAATCTGTCCAAAACTGAACATTGATAATGCTAGTATAATTATTGAGCTTCCAATAAAAGGTATAGCATTCGCACCCGTTTTCCTTACAATATATTTTTCATTGAGAATTAGGAAATTTGTTCTATGGGAGGATGTCCATTCTTTTTTTATGGCTCTAGGATCGGTGTTTATTGCTTTTGGTAATCCTTTATAGTATTTTTTGCCGTTGTCCTTATAACCTTTATGGGTAACCTTCCTCTTAAAATCTACCATGTTTCCGGGTTTTGAAGTTTATCTAGGGCGCATAGATGATCAGCGGGCATAATGTTCTTCAAAATTTTTTCATCGTCCGCACTACTGATTTTTGATAGAAAATTGGTTTTTCTGTTCGATATGATGAAAGTTTCCATAGAGGTGCTTTAAAAGCTTTCTTTAGGAGGATCTTGGCAATTGTTGTTCAACCACAGTTTTGAAAAGGTTTGTGTCTATGGTTTTATTATTGCGGTACCACGGGTTTCCATTCGCCATGGCGTTCTACATTTTCCGCGGATTGCCATATGCGGTGTACTTGGTTTCCTTTTTCATCGGTTTCGATGATGTCTTTCCAATGTTTGTCCCGTTCTTTTTGCCATTTGTGTTTATACTCACGGGTAGGTATAAAGCTTCTGAAAACAGGAGGGGGGAAGCCTTCTTCCTTTCTGCGTTTATAATCCGCTTTACGGTACTCATCAAAAGCGTTGCCAGGTGGCAATGGTCTGTTTTTGTCCATATACCATATTAAAAAGGAAAGTTCCTCAAAATAACTACCCCCTAAATTTGTCATAAATCCAAATTGTTTTTTAGTAGGTCTTATGATAATCAACCTTCCCGGTCCCGGTGAACCACTGGCCCCGGAAGTATAACCTATTCGTAATTTTTCTACGGCCATGGTAAAAGGCTTGCCGTAGGCAAAAGCTGGAAAAGAGACCAGACCATCTCTACGATTTAAAATCAATTCCTTATCTGGAACTGTGAAATAATAAACAACAGAAGAAAAGAGTATTAAAGTATTAATGATCAAAAAATAGATGCCTGAAACCTTTTCTTCAAACTCAATAAAAAAAGAGCCGAAAAGCATGAATGTACTAAAAATCCCAAAAATCAAGGGGCCAATAAATTTTGGTTCTTCCCTTACTAAAACTTCATGATTTGCTACTCTATATTTTTTTTTTGAGTCTTTACCAACCGACTCTAAAGTCTTTGACATTGGGGGTTCATGAATTTCAAAAGGTAGATACCCGGCCCAAAAAGCATTTTTTTTTCTTTTTTTTATGTAGGAAGTGTGGGTAACTTTTTTATTAAAGTAGTCTTTTACTTTTACCATGTATCATGATTTAAAAGTTCGTTTAAAGGTAAATTTTTAAGATTTTCTTCTTGGTCCGAATTCTCTAGCATTATTTCCGTATTGGTCAACTTTATTCTCGCGCCCATATAGCGTTCCTTATTAGCTCTTGGGTACGGGAATTTGATATTATTTTCTTTATCCACGTATAATTGCGCAGCATAAACTACCTCGGTATCCTCATTAATTAGATGACGATATTTTGTAGGAATATTAAAACTTACCGAGACTCCAGCCGTAATACCATTTTCTATGATGTTGTTTTTATAATGGGTATTGGTGATTTCATGGCATGTTTTACTCTTTAGTCCGTTAGGAAATAGGAAAATACGGTGCTCGTACTGGTCCTTGTCGTTGAATAATTCATAAAAACGAAGAGTTACCTTAAATTCATATATAGTCACTTTATAAGTATTGATTCCACTCCCAGGAGTACCCGAATATACTGGTCTGTTTTTAATACGCTGTATATCCTCACCTGGTCTAAACATAATGGAGTGGCATACTATGGCATCGGATAATGTAGCTAGTGCATCTTTTGGATGCATTATCGTTTTCTTGTCTTCTCGATTATCGACCAATTCTTCTTTATTGTCGAACAAACGGCGGTTGAATGCCATTGGAGTTTCTTGGTCTATAGCTTTACGGGGTAGTCTATGGGCATCGCTTAACAAGAAATTTTTAAAGAAGTATTCTAAGGGAGTGTCCCTTAACCATTCAGATAATAAGACCAATCCTACGCCAATACCCAAAACTATCCAAACAATAGGACCCGATACAGCAGCAAAAGCGAAATAGGCACCATAACCGAACGCAACGCCAGCACCCATCAGGGCCAAGCCAGAATCATTATCCCGTTTATTTAGGAGAACTATTCCTTCATAAAAACATATTCCGGCCGATACGGCACCGCCTATGGTACCTGCAACCCTTATTGTATTTGATAACATTTTTGATTCTACTCCTGAAGCTTTTAATTGTAATTCTTTTAAGGTCAATACAGCTTCCGTTAATTCAGTCGAAACACCTCCTAAATTTATTAAAGATTTAGCATTAGGGGCTTCTATAAAACTTTCTAATGCCCCTTTCATATTCAAAACCTGCAAAAATGCAATAGTGCCATTGAAAGCCCTACTGTTCAATACTACGGCCGCTTTTTTGTTTAAATTATTTTTTTTGATTTCTGGTTTAGATAGTTTGTCCCCAGATTTTTCATAAGGGATTTCAAAAACATGTTTCCCATTTACTTTACCTATATATACGAGACCATTATATTTTTTTAGGATTTTTGTAATCTTTTTCTTTTTACCGGTATACTTGTTCTTGGCAACTTCTTCCCAATCAATACTCGCATGTTTGGTAAATAACTCTGGGTTAAGGTACATTTGGTTGCCTTTCATTTTAACCAATTTCTTACCTAACTTAAATTTCTTATTTATTTTTTTCTTTACAAATGTATGTTTGTCCTTTATAGTTTTGTAGGTTTTACCTTTTACGTTTCTTGTGTTAAAAACTTCATCGGAATGTACCTGTAACTTCGCTTTTAACACTCCTGAAATACCTAAACTATATTTTAAGGGATCATCTTCGATAGGTTTTTCTAAATCTATGGGTTTCGTTAATAACGCATACAAGACATCGTTACCTGCATAATTAGGGGCTTTACTATTAACCGATTCTTCATTGGTCAATGTAATGGTATATTGTTGCTCATCATCCAACAATTTGTACACCCACTCTTGTAGAGCATCTTCACTTTTGTAATCTTTTTTCAGGAGTAAATGTTTGTCCCAATTATAAGGATTGGGATAAAACGACATAATGGTATCAAAGATAGTGGCACATCCTTGCAATGTTCTCTCTGGGTGGTTGTGTAAATAATATTCAAAATGTTCCTTACAGGATTTACAACCTATATAAGTTGCATAATCATTACGGTAACCTTGTACTATTTCCCTAAATTTTTGGCGGTCTTCATAGCCTAAAACAGCTTCTACTTTAGCAAGGTCTAAGCCACCAGTCCAGCCTTTTATATCTTGACCTGGTTTTTTGAAATTTCTTCTTGCAGCTACTCTAGGATTAACTTTTAAATTACTTTCTTTTTTCTTAGACCATCCTATAACACCACCATCATATTTTTTTTTAGAATCTTTATTTGCATAGACTATTTGGTAGGAGGTTAAGGCCAAAGAAAATAAGGATCCATAATCCTCATGTGGTTCTGGAGGCGTATCATTACCACTTTTTAATCGTTGTAGCGCCATTTCTAAAGTTTCTCCGCTCTGTATGGCATCTATTAAGGCCCTGAACTCCAAAGTTTTTGATGCAAGCGAATTCGAAATATAAAAGAGGTTGTTTATCGGGTCTTCTAAAGTGATGATCATATTAGGTTTGATAAATTCCTTATCAGGCCTTTTTTTCAGTTGAACTTCTTTGTCCGAAATTTCTTTGCATACTATTGCATCTAACTTATTGGTTAGGCTAGTGGCTTTTGATTGGTCCTCTTCTTTAAAATAAGCTAGCGTATTTTCAGCAGACATATATTCCCCTGAAAGATTATCTCCCTCCTTAAAACCAGTGCAAACAACTTTTTTCATGTAGATTTTTCGATCACCAACACTGTTTTTTAATCTGTTATAAAAATCTAATGACCATTGAATAGGGGAGTAACCAACCCAAAGCACGGAATTGTATTCTGCCTCATGATAATCTCTTCCTGATATTTTGCCATCGACTTCTCTAAAATCTTTTTTCTCTTTCCATGAAATAGAACTTAAGCTGCCAGATTCACTAATTTTATATTCAATAGGAGTATCAGGATTGGCTTCATCTAAAATATATAAGTAACCAGCTTTAATACCCGTACGGACAGCAAAAAAGTTGTCTAAATGCGGTTCCGTTATTATTACCTCGTCAAGTTCTTGTGTAGCTCCTTTTTCATTGGTATATAATTCTCCATTTTTACCTTCAATTACGGGCTCCGTATCTTGCGGTTGGGCTTTTACCTTTATTAGTTTGTCGTTATCATATTCAAATACTCCAAACCTTAAAAAGTGTAATTTAATAATCGGTTCATCTTCAGGGGTCAATTGAAGTTTTTGGGAACTAAAATCAAACGTCCTACCACCACCTTCTACTTCTAAGGTAAGTACACGTTTTCTACTTTCTTTTTTTGTTTGGGTATTGCTCATGGAGTATCGGTTTTTTCTTTATTCCATTCTTCTGAAGTTTCCAATGGTTTTAACTCTGCGGAGCCATCTGCTTTTACCGTACCACTAAATTTTATGACGTTTTGCTCTCCGTCGATTGCTAATTCATCCTTTTCTTTTACGGATACATTTACTGTTTCTCCAGGATCCATGTTTTCTGTTTGTACAAAAATAGAAGCTTTCTCCCCATAGGCTATACTGTCTACCTTTTCGCTCCCGTTTTCATCCATCCAATAACTATCTACAACTTTAGGAGCTTTGTCATTGCTCAGCATGGCCCCGGGTATGGTCATGGCAATATTCTTGAATTCTTCCATGACACTACCGGCCGTATTGATCTGCATAGGTTGTAGAACGGTTACTTTGCCACCGGTGGCACACATACATTCAGAATCTTCGAACAAGAATTTTTTGGCCTTTCCCAATGTAGCTTTTTCCGTGGTTTTCGTCCATTTCTGCAAGGCGGGGACACAAGGTAAATAACCGCCACTGGTAGGTTTCAGTTTGCACTGGCCAAAGGTCTGTGGCACTTGCACATCCATATCCGTGGCCTTGAACTTCCCTTGGATCTTTACCTTTTGGTTTTCGGTGACCATCAGCTTGGCTGGGGTAAAGCCTTGGTCGCATTGCAATAATGCGCCGTCCAATACGTATATTTTGCTACTCATCTTTTTCTAGATTAAAGTTAATGGTAGTTGATTTTGTATAGATGTCCTTAATGCAGAAAGAATACGTTAAATGCCCTTCGGTTATTAGGCCTATTCTGGGTTTGACCTTGTAAAGGCCATCGTAGTCGAATTCCAAGGAATGCTTGCTGCCTTTCGTGCCAAGAAGGCTTCCGAGAAACACGTTCATTTTCTCCAATGGGAATAATTTGTCTTTGGTGTCCAGTTCCGCCGAAGTGGAAATCGTTATGTTTTGGAATAGAACATCTTCTTCGTCAATGGTCTTTTTCTCTATTACCGGAACATCAAGATTATGAATACCGTTCATAAGTACCTTTTTATGTTCCAAGGACTTTTCTGTATTGAATTCCTGATAGAAAAAATTGGAGAAGAAGAAATTATAGAAAACATCGTTTCTGTATATTTTTTGAATGTTCTCGGTTTGCATCTGCCAATCAAAATCACCGATAACAGTGTGTAGATCTGTAAAGGAATCTTGCAATATGCCCTTAAGCTTACGCCATTTTTTTTGGACTTCCTCTACATTGATGATACCGATGAACTTATAGTTTTTGCTGACCTCAAGAATTAGTTCATCATTGATCTTGGCAACGTTTAGCGCTAATTTTTGGGCCTTGGAAGGTTTGAATATAGGCCTGTTTTTGTCATCCAAAAAGAATCTGCGTTGGATACTACTTTTATATCTTAAGTTACCTTCTTCGGTAGTTCCAAGATATTGAAGTGTAAAAAATAGAACAACACACGAATGTTCGACCTTTTTGCCCTTGGCCACCACATTTTTGATTTCTGCCGTATAGGTACGAACAACGGGTTCGCCGTTAAGCTCAAGTAAATATTCTATATTTTTTTGACCGGTTTGTATCATACGAATACATGAGCAAGTGCATAATTATTGATTTATGCGAACAATTTTTGGTGTTTGAACTTCGGGTACGGCCTGTATTGCGTCTATTTCTGTTTCAGGAAATCTTTCTTTATCCTTTGTTCGGTGGAAATATTGTAAAGGAACCTTTTTTGGCTTTTTGCCACTATCGGAATAAACTTCTCTTGCCCGCATATCACCGAGCCATTCAGGTTGCATTCCTATACTCTTTAGATTATGGAAATATTGAGATGAAAAATGAAAATATTTATTACGTAAGGATAACAAAATTTGACGGTCTAACGCGTTTCCATAAAAATCTAAGGGTTTACCACCTTCAAAAACATACTCTCTTAATCGTATTTCTGCCATTGCAAGAACAGGGTCATCTGAAAATTTAAATTTCTTCTTAAGCTGTGTTAAGTTGTCTTCTTTGAAAACTTTTTTATCAAAAAGTTGTTTTCCCATAAAATGTAGGGGGATATAACTGTATTTGTTACTAATTTTTTCCCTATTTCCATATAGCATTTTGAAGGAGTCGTCATTGATACCGAGCATGGTGGTCAAATCTAAAATTTCTTCTTGGATCGTTAGTTGTTCTTTGGTGTACCACCCTTGTTCTATTAAGTATCTATAATCTTTTTGAAATCTTTTTTGACTGGAAGAAATAGAGGTCGCAAAGTTCAATAATATGTTTTTTTCAGGTTTATTGTGCTCGTAGCAACCACCGACATCAGAATGTACCCCGGGCAAGTATTTTTCAACTCCTTTACCTCTAGCTATAGCACTACTAATATCGGTCAGGCTAAATTTAAAACGATGTTCGTCCGCTGCTACCAAGTGAAAGGTATGCTGTGCATGTTTAACGGCGTCCAAACCTAGGTCTTTAACATCGTTACTTTGAATAAGGCCATGGGAGGCTACGGAGTCAAAAAGTCCGGCAAAACGTATTGTACGTTTTTTTACCCTTAGATTGTTTTTTTCAAGTAGTTCCCCTAAAAACCCACCATCCGCCTCATAGGTTTCCGTGGTATAGGTAATCATGGAAGTGGTTCCGGGACTTGCCACAACTTCTTTGAAGTCCCCTTTCTTCTTATGTATTTCATAAAGAAAATTACGGGCCGCCGCAGCACCACGGCTGAAGCCGAAAACATCAATGGTTAAATGATTGATGTTTTCCTTACGCTTATCTATTATTAATTCGGCACATTTTTCACAGGCTTTTTCGACCTTGTCCCTAATGCCCGTGTTATAAAACTTCCATAAAGCGCTCATGCCTGTGGCCATGCCCGGTATGTCATCTTCTTCGTAATCGGTAGTGCCAATACCTTCTATATAGACTTTTTCAAAGTAATTTTTTCCTTTGTCGGTATCCTCATAAAATTGCTCTAACCTGGCAACATTGCTCAGGTCATTTTCGTAACTACCGGTTCTCTTCTTATAAAGGCCTTTATTTTTAATAATATCCAATCCCGAGGATAAAAGGTCTAATTTAAGATACTTATCGGCTATCTCATTTTTATCTTCAGCCAGTTGTTTTCCGTTTTCCCTTGCTTCATATAGTTTTCTGGCCTCCGTGTTTTTACGGTTATTTCCGGTACCGTCAAAAAATACCCCAATGGTTATATTTATGGCATCATCCTCTATCATTTCCTCATAGTCGGAGTCGCCTACATGTACCGGTGCGGTTTGAACCTCTATGCCATGTAAGACGTTTTTAACTTCTTCCGCACCTACACTTTGTGATGATAATCCTATTTGACTCATTTTAGACTATTTTATTAGCGTTGTAGATATATATTTTTTCGGGCCTTGACAAGCTCTATGGTCCGGGCCTCGTTTTTCAGGTAAACCTTGATTTCGGAGTTGTATTTATCGACTTCCACCATAAACTGGGGATGAGCGCTGTTTTCTTGCTCGAAAATATGTTGGAAGGCCTCAAAGGTTTCCGTTTCGTCCAGTTCTATAATGGCTCCGTAAAGGGTGTCCCCTGCATACCAAGTCGGTTTTATATATTTGGGCACTCCCCAGCTCCTGTCTTCGGTCAATATGGGGTTCGGTTTTTTTATAAAGAACCCCTCACCATTGTAGAAATTAAAGACCAGATTTCTGAGTTTTTGGTTGTTTTTGAATTTAAAACTCGGGTGCCATGTGTAGCGCTTTCTCCATTTGTCCCATTGCCCAAAGGGAATATTGTTTACATCCAAGGCCGCTTTGGCGGTTTCATCCAATGTCGATAGCTGAAAATCTATGAAGTCGTCGGTATCTTTATAATCGGATGAGGGCATATAACTTTTGATGTCGATAGGTGGTATTTTCTCCGCTTGATAGCGTCCTATCTCCAGTTCTAAATCCCCTCCGGATATCCATACCACCACTACGCCCCCGGGAGCTACACCAACTATCAATTTGTTATAGGTTTTTTGCCTATTTAATCGGTCTTTAAAACCTGTCTTGAACAGGGAATCCAGTTTTTTAACCGGCAGGTCGAAGGTACCCGAATAGGACTGTCTTTCCGCCAAGCATAGCCAACTAATGCTAAAGGAGTCGGGTACGGGCTTAAAATCCTCACCGCTAACATGTGTGGTACTGGTCATTCCCCAAGTGCCCAAACTTAGGACACGGTCGTTTGGTATATATACGCCGCCCCCGGGATAGTGAAAACCACCATCGATAATATAGGCGGGATAATAACGTGCGGCCGTTATACCTGAGGTGTATTCATATTTGTTCATAAACAGATTGCTTTGGCAAGCTGCAAGGCATATGCAGCCTAGAATAAAAAAGCCTAAGGCGCTTTTTTTTATAAGATTTTTTTTTGTCATCTAATTGGGCGTTTTGCTACTCCCCATACTCAATAGAATCACCACTTGCAATGGTGATTTTGCCACCGGCATTGGTTTTTATCTCGCCGCTGGCGTCCGTAGTAATTTCTTGGGCCTCTTGTTTGTAGGTGCTGCTGATGACCTTAATGTCTTCGCCGATTTGGTGCTCTTCGGTATTGGCCATTAAGGTGTAGCCTTCGTTAATGCTTTCGGTTTTGTTGGCCCCTACGGTAATGTCTAGGTTGTCCTCAACGTTTATTTGCATGTTCTTGCTGTTCAAGGCCAAGTTTTCCGCAGCGGTAACGGTAATGTCATTATGGGCCGATATCGTAATATCGTTATTCGTTGTATTGATATTAATGATATTCTCGTTCTTATCCTTGATCGTAATACTCTCCCCGCCATCGGTATCGTTCAATTCTATGATGTGGCCGCTTCTTGTCTTGATAGCTTTGATGTTGTTGTCGGCATCGGCAAAGCCGCTATGGGCGCTGCTGTTAAAGCCGGCACTGAGTACAAAGGGTTTTTCGGGGTTGTCGGCCTCGAAACCGACCAAGACCTCTTCCTCCTTTTCGGGGATGAAGTAAAAGCCCTTGTCGCTACCGGAGTAGGGGGTGGCCATCTTGATCCAGGGGGTACTGGTGCCCATCGCCCTTTGCCAGGGGAACTGTACCTTGATACGGCCCAGTCCTTCCGGATCGGCATTGTCGAGTACCCAGCCTCTTTGCGCGCCCGATCGGGGTGCGGCAAAACTGTTGGAGTAGGGCAGGTGTTCGGTACCCTCGGGTACGCCCTCGAACTCGTTGCGGTAGTGTCCGCTATGGTCGAACCTATGTACGACCTTGGTGATATCATAGGAACCGTAGGGGTCCTTTTTGTTCTGGTCGGAAAAATTGAGCCCTTCCAAGGTGAGGGTATCACCGACGCGAAGGCCTAGGAGCTCCGAAGTGCCCGAAGCCAATATCATACTGGCGGCCTTTCCCATGGCGTTGACCTTTGTGGCGGTATCTACACCGCTTTGCGCACTGTACTCGTGTTGGCCAATACTCCAATCATAGGAACTTCTCTTGGCGAAAACGTTTTGCGATTCGCCCTTTATCCGGTCTTGGTAGGGGTGTGACGAACTTGGGGCGAAGGCCGATGCATCGGCTTCCAGGTCGGTGTCGTTGACCCAGTCCCTGGCCTTAAGTCCGAAGGACTGCTCCCTGAGCACGGTGGAAAGGTTAAAGCCCAGTACATCCTGTCCGTAAATGCCATGCACCTGTTTGTCCCCGGTCCTGCCCACGCAGAAATCGGTACCGTTATGGTAGATCCAGGCCCCGTAGCGGCTGCAGAGTCGCTGAAGGAAGGCCAGGTCGCTCTCGTTATATTGTACGGTATAGGGCAGGCTTACGTCGGTGCCCTTGCCGATGGAAAGTTTTACATGTTCGGTGGAGTGCCCGTTCACGGTATCGTTGGCCACCTGTGATAGGGGCGTACCCTCTTCGTAGCTCAGGCATTGGACGGAATTGGCCAGGAGGGCCGCCGGCCCATGGCCCGATAGTACGATGGTACCTGCGGCATCGATACCTTTTTGAAGGTCAACCGAGGTGACCACGCCCTTGAATTCCATTTGGTTTTCGTTGATGCCAATGGTGATCTTCTTGCCTACATAGGCCAGGGCATTGTCCATCAAGGCGCCCGAGTAGCCTTCGGTGGCATTGGAAGGGAAGGCGATACGGAAGGAGCTGTGCCCTCCAATGGACTGTTCTACGGTAACGCTATAGCCCGATTTGGGCAAGAATTCCTCTCCTCCTACAAGGAGTTTACTGTTTACTATTTTGGACATAAGGCAGTGTTTACGGAGGTTAAAGTAATAATAACATTAAGAGGTTACAAAATAACACTTGTTTTTTCGTTAAACTGCAAGTTGCTTTTTCTCACAAAAAAATTAAACTGGGGTATAAAAAACACGGAAGGGCAATACATTGGCCGAACGCGTTTTAATACCTATCAACAATTCTTTTTTCAGATGTTCCCAATCATCTTCACTGTAATTGGTTTCACTGTTTTGGGTAATATGGATATCGGTCGTAGGGGTGTAGCCCACCGAATTGTCACGGGAAACCATGACGCCTTTTTTGATGCTCACCTTTGTAATGCTATCCTTGAAAATGGCATAGCAATGTTGAACGATATCTTGTCGGGTTATGATTCGGCCCCTAGAGAGAATGTGTTCGCGGTAGGCGTAAATTTTTTCACTTGGGGACGGCTCGTCGTGCCCGCCCAAGGTACCCGTGATCAAGACCAATGATTCCGGCTTAAAGGCCGTTCCCGAATATTGGTGCAGCTTGCTGTAGGGGTTGATCTTATTGGCCTTGTCGCCCGAGGTGGTCCAATAATCGGCATAAATAATGGTATCCCTATTTTTGTTGATACTGTTTTTGTTAATGATCAAATAGGGAATTTTATTTTTCTTAAAACCGCGGAGTTCTATTTGTTGTTCTATACGGGAAACAATCTGTTTCAGGTCCTTTAAATTCGAATTGATAAAGTCGTCCCCCATGGCCGAGAAGGCCACGCTGTCTTCTTTCAAAAGGTCTAAGGTGTAGTTCAATAGTTCGGAGGCATCGCGCTCGTCAAAACGGCTGACCCCTCCAAAACGCAAGTAGGCCTGGGGTCTTACGTCGTCTTTTTTGTCCCTGTTGTGTACGTAATACTTATTGCCGGTATCGCCCTCAACATGGCTGACGTCTAAAAAGAAATCATTTTCCGATTCCATGGGGATAATATTGAAATACGACTGTAAACGCCTACTGGTGCTATGGGTCTTTTTATTCAGTATGGGGAAACAGTTGATATGGCAATGGAGGTTTTCCAACATTGGGGTGGAAACCACGGAAGAAAAGGAAATTTTGACCCATAGAAGCGGCTCTCGGAACATGGCGATATCTTTTTCCGATAAAAACTCCTTGAAAATTTCCGGATGAGGCTTTAAGTTGTCGGCAAGGGGCACTTGGCCTTCAATGGTATAAAAATGATCTTCGTAATACTGTCTTACATAATCTTCATAAAACTGGATCTTACTTTGTATGCCTTCATTGATATAGGCACTATAATCGTCCCTAACGGCCTCTTTTTGAGGGAATCCCTTGGTAGCTTCCAGGGCCATGCCGTTTACTGACCATTCGGCAATGCCCAAGTGGTGTACCAATAGTTCTTTGTTCGAAAAATTGAGGAGGTCAAAGTAGCATAAAAGGTCCTTTATTTCTTTAAGGTCTTTACCGGGCTGGATCCCTAGGTATATGGCGGATGATTCCGGGGCACCGGAGAAGTCGCCTTTTGTGAGCCATGGGGCGCTTCTTTGATTACCGTAGGATACGATCTTGTCGGGATAGGCAATATATTTCAGTTCACAATTGTTCAGGGTAAAATCGCCCGAAGGACAGAAGAAAAAATCGGTAAACCCTTCCCTGCCATTGGAATTGTTGAACAAGGGCATTCTTTTTCTGTTGAAGAATTGGGTTTTTCCGTTGATTTCTATTTGCGAATCCAAGGGTTGGGCGTGCATGACGGCATGGGCCGGTTTGGCCGTTACCGATATTTCCGGTGTTAAAAGATCTACCAAGCGCTCGGTAATCTGGGTTCGGCTGGTCTTTATGGTTTCCGATATGCGTTCGAACTCATGCGAACAAGCATCGAAAAGGATGCCGACGATGGGATCGAATGAATATTCAATTTCCATTTCATCAACACCCCAAGTGTCAGCGGCCCTGCGGATTAGACGATCTTTAATTTCCTCTTTGGATAGACTTTTCACACGTATATTTTTTTAATTTACCTATTGATCAATGTTTGTACGACAAGGGAGCCAAGTAATAATCCCCTGTAAATGAAAAGGGCTCATCGGTTTTTATAATGGTTCCCTTAATAGTGATATATAGATATTTTTTGAGTCTTACTTTGTTGGTGTTGGAAGATAGGCTTTCCATGAGCTCAACGTTCAAATCGATATTCGAAAGGCGTTTTTCGTAGGTCTCAATCTGATTCTTCAGCGATTTTTTGATGCGTTCCTTAAGGACATTGGCATTTATCAAAAGATCGAAATCGGTTTCCCATATTTCACTGCCAAAAGCTTCATCAAACGTATACTCCTCGAAATAGGTCGTAATGATCACGCTAATAAACTGGGAGATAGAGTCGCGCATACCGATTTTCTTGAGCTCTTTCTTCTCGAAAAAAC
This sequence comes from Zobellia uliginosa, assembly GCF_900156625.1. GTDB lineage: Bacteria > Bacteroidota > Bacteroidia > Flavobacteriales > Flavobacteriaceae > Zobellia > Zobellia uliginosa. The sequence continues at coordinate 28,651 of NZ_FTOB01000007.1, forward strand.
GCTTAAAATCGAAAGGTGCCTGATAATAGGGTTTTGCCATTCTAGATTTGTTTATTCTGTTCGCAGTTTGCTTTTGACCTGTTATTCTTTCATTTTACTAACTACTAACTACTAACTACTAACTACTAACTACTCGCTCTACTCGCTCTTCCATATCATTCAACAACGGAAAAAACTACCTCCTTATTTTTCATTTCCACTTTTACGGTCTGTGGCGCCTTGACTTCCCCGGAGATGATCATTTTCGATAGGGGTCTTTTCAGTTTGTTCCGGATGACCGCTTTAAGTGGTCGAACCCCGTAAGTAGGGGAGAAGCCGTCTAATGATAGGTGCTCTTTTGTCTCCTTGTCTATTTCAAGGGTAATCCCCAAGCGTTCGGTAAGTACCAATAACTCCTTCATTAAATGAAGGTCGAAAATGGTAGGGGCGTTCTTTTCCGAGATGGGAGCAAAGGGGACGATCTCTGTAATACGTCCTAAAAATTCCGGTCTAAAATAAGAGGCCATGATTTCGAGTAGCTCGTCCGATTTTGGAACGGAGCCCCCTTCGAAGGCCTTGCTTATAAATTCGGAGCCTATATTTGAGGTGAAAAGAATTACCGCATTTGAAAAATCGCCTACCTTGCCTAAACGGTCGCTGAGTTTGCCTTCGTCCAATATTTGAAGAAATACGTCGAATACCGACTGGTGGGCCTTTTCGATTTCATCGAACAAGACAATGGAATACGGTTTCTGCCTGATCTTATTGACCAAGACCCCGCCTTCTTCATAGCCGACATAGCCTGGAGGTGCACCGTATAACAAGGCTGCAGAGTGCTCTTCCTTAAATTCTGACATGTCAAAACGAATGATGGCACTTTCGTCGTTGAAAAGAAATTCTGCCAATGATTTCGCCAATTCCGTTTTTCCCGTTCCCGTGGGACCGGAAAAGAAGAAAGAGCCGATAGGCTGTCCGGCTTTTGAAAGTCCTGAACGCGATTCTATAATAGCTTCGGTAACGGTTTTAATGGCATTGTCTTGGCCGATGACCCTTTTCTTAAGGGTGTCCTCCATATCCATCAAACGTTCTTTTTCCTTGGTCTGTACCTTGCCTGCGGGTATTCCCGTAATACTCGAAACCATGGCGGCCAGATCTTCTTCGAGTACGGCTTCACGCGGTGTTTTCGAGTGCGCGTCAATGGCGCTTATGATGTTCTTAAGGTAAGTGGATTTCTCGTTATAGGAAGGAAATCCGAATGCGTCTTCGGTATCGAATTTCCCGAGTACGATAGGGCTTAATTTATTCCTTAAGGCCATATAGACCCAGTCGATTTCTTGAATGTTCTCGGCTTTGTCGCGTTCTTCGGCTTTTTCCTCAATGGCTTCCATCCTTGCCTTTAATTCCTCAAGGTCGTTGGGAAGGGACTGCTCCGATACATTGGCCGCAGCCATGGTCCGGTCCAATAGGTCTAGGGCGGAATCGGGCAGGCTTTTTTCCTTTAAATACCTTTTAGACAATCGTATCGCTTCGCGAAGGGTCTCTTCGGTAAGTTGCAACTCGTGATGGTCGGTATAGGTCTGGCCGATGCTTTGTAAGATCCTAAAGGCCATTTCGTTATCGGGCTCTTCCAGGGTGACGGATTCAAACCTTCGGTTGAGCGCATCGTCGTTGCTGATATATTTTCTGTAATTGTCAGAGTTGGTCGCTCCTACAAGAATGACTTCGCCTTTGTTCAGTTCAGATTTGATGACGTTCAAAATTCCTTGGCTCGAAGAGGCATCCTGTAGAAGAAAGTGGAAATCATCTATAAAGACAATAGGTTTTACAAGTGCCTTGGCTTCATCAAAAATGTTTTGCAGGCGGTCTTCGACCTCTCCTTTATATGATGCCCCTGAGAGCAATAGGGCCGTATCGATTTCAAAAAGATGGGCGTCCTTTAGGTTTTCAACGATTTTTCCACCGACAATTTCCCTTGCCAAATTTTGGGCCAAAACACTTTTGCCTACACCCGATTCCCCTTGAATGATCACATTCGGCTTGTTTTTACGGCTGAGGATCTCAATGATTTTCTTTAGTTCCCTATCGCGATTTACGATATGGTCGTACGAGCCTTCGCGGGCCGGATCCAATAGGTCTTTTGCGTACTTGTACAATACGCCGTCAGATTTGGGAGGGGTGCTTCCCGGGGCGGTTTTTGTATTGACCGTCCCCGATTTATCGGTTTTTCTTTGGCTTATAAGCTCGTCGAGCAATTGGTTGCTGCTCACGGGTATCGACTTGAGCTGGTCAAAGGTAAAGCCTACACCGGGCGTAATGGCGGCGATAAAGATACAGATCAGGTCGGGTTCCTCTTTGTTGAGTTTCTGTTGTATGTCTTCGGCTTCGTTGAAAACCACTTGGGCTTCCGGACTGGCCTTTAGGTCGCCCGATCGGCTGGTGCGTTTCGGGTATTCTTCTAAACGAACCTCGGCCCATTCCTCGATAAAATACACATCTACCTTCTTGTCGTGCAAAAAACGTAAGAGCGATAAATCGCGATGAAGTGCGGCTTTGACCAAATGTGCAGGTCCGAAACTATCGTGTTGGTATTCATCGGCAATTTGGGTGGCGATGTGTATGGCCTTTTCCAATTCAGTATTCATAGGTCGGTTAATTTCTGTTCAAACGTTGAGAAAGGCTCAATGCGGTATTCAACTTGTTGATTTCTTTTTCGTACTCCTCAATCTGCTCGTTCAGGTCTTCTATATCCATTCTGGCACTTTCTACCTGTTTTAGGTCCCGCTTGGCATCGACCAGCTTTTTATAGGTGAGAATGAGGTTTTCGTACATGCCCCTGTCGTCTAGGGAGTCTTTGGGGATATCGCTCTTTAGGTCGATAAGATCCGCGTTGATCGATTGCTCCAAAAAGAAATAACCGTCCTTGGCACCGTCTAGGGAATCAATTTGTTTGTCGATATCTTCCAACGCCGTCATGAATTGTTTTTGGTACAAAAATTCATAGCGTATTTTCTGGTTTTCGGCACGGAGGACCTCGTTTTCTTTCCACGGTAATTTATAGCTAAAGAAAAAAGCCGTAAAAAGAATACCTACCGAGATGGCGAACATCAGTAAGAAAAGTAGAAAAGAAGAAATCCGTTCGTTTTTATTAAGTACTTCCATATTTCAATATTTATTCGGCCAAAAATGAAGTGCCCCTAGATTTTCTAGGCTTTTCCTCAACAATGTTTTCGTTAACGAAGATGCCCATGTCCCTACGTTTACCGATATAATCGACTTGGGTGAGTACGGTGAGCAACCTATCGATGGTCTGCATAAAGACATTGATTACCTGAAGGTTTTCGTTAACGTCGTTGTGATTGTACTGTAGGTTGATGACGTCGGTGAACAATTTTTCATAGTCTCCTCCCTTAAGGTCTGTCCATTCCCCAAAATAATTGAAGAGCTGTTCTTTGTTTTCAGGAGACGATATATCTACGGATCCTTTGAATATCCGAGCAAAACTTACAAGGATTTCCAACAATTCCCTAGGGTGCATGTCGTGTTCTTCCCATTTCACCTTGGTGATCTGTTGGGCAAGGTATACGTAGATCTTGTCGACCACTAATTTCATGGCATCGGCAATGGGGTTGTCACTTTGTTTTGACATGATTTTCTGAACGATCAAAATGGCATTGCGCTCGGTCATTTTCAGGAAGTTTTCCGATTCGTTGTAAAAATGAATCAAACTTTCGTGAGCCCCAAGGGTAGTGCAGGGAGGAATGTAGTCGGTGGCCACTGATAATCCCTTGCCTTCTTTTTCGATTTTGGCGATCGGCAATTGGTTGCCGGTCAAACCCGATTTTTCTAGGTCGGACGCACTAACAAAGGAGAAAAAATACCCGTGTGTAAGATAGGGAAGCCTTGGGGGGACTTCAGCGGGGTCTTGATTGCCAAAAGGAATAGGGTTTGCCGTGTCGATATTGATCAAGACGAAACCTTCCTCCAATGTTTTGTCGGCAAGCTCGGCCACTACGATTTCTTCTTTGACATCGGGAGTGTTTTCGGTAATCTCGATACGGTTGCCATTGGGGGTGACGGCCCTTAATCTATTGAATGAAACCTTTAAGCTCTTGTGAATATCAAGGTTTATGGCGTATTCGTTGTTGCCAAAGAGATGCGAGGCAAGAAATCCGTGTCCGTATTTCCCCATGCGTACCACAAAGGCATCTTTTATACTGTTTTCAGCAAAGTTTTGAAGGCTTTGAAAATGCTCTTTTGAGATTTTCATTCCATCTACCCAATTGATCTTGAAATTTTTGATATCTTCTATCATGTCTCTTATTTTAAATACGTTGGCAAACGACTGTATCGCTATCTTTTAGGTTGTTTTCTTCCACGGTGCGTTCCGGGTCTATATGTTTTGATGTTCCATACCATTTAGGTTTACTGTAAAAATACCACCCATGGGGGTCATCGCTATTAGAGGTCACTTCTATTTTGGTCGTGGTCTTCTTGTTGTTATAATCGTTAATGAAGAAATAGAACAAGCGACCAAAGTCCATGTCTTTTGGCGCCTTTGCCTTAAAACTGGTCATATTCGGCGAATTGGCATTCTTGTAGAACATAAAATTCAGAACGATCATGTTGTTGAGCTCGTAATGCTTTGGCGCATCGTACTTATTGCCCATGGGGTAATACCATTTCGTGTATAGTTTTGCGGGAATGGAAATGGAATATTCATATAGGATGAAAAAACTGGTAGGAAATACATAGGCGGCAATGACCAAAAAGTAGTACGGCAAGTACTGAAGGTCGTTAAAGTGTGCGGCTATCATAATAATAGGAACCATTAAGACCAATCCGGAAATTATGGCGAACACCAATTCCTTAAGCTTTTGGTGGGTGTCGAATTTTTCAAAGATGGTTCTGTGAAAGAAGACATTGGCCACCCCCATGATGGTAGCAAAACCGAGCATTGAAAAATACCGTAATAGTAAGGATGACTGCTTCAGGTTATATATGATGGCCACGAAAAGTGCCATAACTACTATATTGGCCGCTAGGAAAACATAGTATTTTTTGCGCCTTGTTTTAAACCCGGGGGTTTTTGAACCCAAGAAATGAAGAACCAGGGCCACTACCACCAAAACGATGGCAAAGGGCATTATAGATTCAAAACTTATGAATTTTCTAAAGTAACTTTTGATCATGGGGTGTTAAATTGTTGCCGATATTCCAAGTCTACCTGAATAGGCGTCCTCGGTCATTATAAATCTTGTTTTACGCTTAGGTAGCCTGAAGTTGATTTCAAAATCACTTTCATGGGGCAAGGTGTGTTCCAAAAAGAAATTGACGACAGCCGTTATTTTCCCGTCAGGTAGATAGTCCTCTATATTTTCAGGGCGGCTAATGTTGTTCATTGTAAAAATATATTTAGGCAGAAAGGTCTTTTGCTTTCCCGAGGTCGCCATATTTACACCAAGTTGCCATGGTTCGTTTGTAACAGGTAGGCCTGCGGTAGCAAAATCTTTCTCGATCAAGATTTCTTCTTCTATGATATTTTCAAGTATCCTTTTTAACAACGGAATATTTCCGGCTATTTTATACATGAACGGCATAGTTTTTAAAATTTTCGCCGCCATCCGTTTCGGGATCCTTTCGTCTATTTTCCATAAATCCATTAAAAAGTCAACCAATTTGGGACTTCCCAAGGCTGTTAGGATTTCGTTTTCGGCAGATTCGATATCGACACGATGAAGAAAGAATTCGGTTTCCAAGGGTTTGAAAAACTTCAAGGCATTCTCCTGTTCGATTTTTCTGCCATGGTAATCCGCCACCATGGTATTTACAAAAGGAGTACTAATATAGGTGGAATGAAAGAAACGTTCGGGCAAAACATTGTAAAAGCTACGTCGACTTAGGTGAACGTTCAGGGTATCATCATTATAACGGTCTTTTTCAATAAGGGTAATATCTTTACTAAAGCGACGCTTAAAAAAGTCGCTGAGCGAAAGATCGACCTGGGTATCTTCCTCAATATAGGAAAGTAAGGTTTCCGCCTTTAGGTCAAAATCCAAATTGAACACCTCTTGGCGTATGTCGTTTTCGGGGAAATCTTTCATTTATTGAATGTTTAATAACCTAGCGGAGGCTACATATTTATCTTGCCAATATGGATTGTTAAGATCGACGATCTCTACACCATGTGGCGAGTTTGAGCCCGTAAATTTACCGTTTTGTAAATAAATACCCACATGTGAGACCACACGATCTTCATTACGGAGCCGAAAAAAGAGCAAATCGCCCTCTTTTAGGTATTTCTGGTTTTTAAAATGGGATTCGGTATCCAGATAAAACTGCTGTATTGAGGTTCTTGGGAGCTCGCTGCCGTAAGCCTTGCGGTAAATAGCTTGTACATAGGCCGAGCAATCTACCCCGTTTTTCGATTCCCCGCCCCAATCGTAAGGGGTGCCTAGCCATTCCTTAATGGCCGCATATAGCTTTTCGTTTTGGATCGATTCTTCGCTTACTTCTAATAATTGAGCGAATTTTTTTTTCTCTTCGGCAGATAAATAGCCCATACCGGTAGGCTTTTTTATTACTTTAGCCGTAGTTTTTTGGGTAGGCTTCTTGTTCTCCGATTGGCGTTTGTATTTTTCCATTTCACGTTTATAATAGGAGTAATCCTCATTTTGTAACGTTTTTCTGGCACAAGAAATCGACAACACAATAACTAAGATAAATACAAGTTTTAATTTCATCAAATGAATAGTACTTTTAGATACATAAACCACAACCGAAAATTAGATATTAATTATGATTCATAAAAGGATTAAAACCCACTTTGACAAAAACGTATTTATCTCTTTTTTAGTATTGGTGATTTTTGGTCTTGGGCTTTTATCGTTTAGATTGAACAGTAAGGTAGACTGTAGCAATGTTGATTTTGAAATGATTGCCGAATCTTATACCACTGCCGATTTGATCGAATTTAAAAGTGTAGACCCATCGGGCGTGGAGTGGGAGTGGGATTTTGGAAAAGATATTCCTAAAAAATACAGGTCTAATGTGGTGCATCAGTTCACCAAGGAGGGCACTTATACGGTATCCTTAAAAATGAACGGTCAATGTGGGGTCACCAAACAAATTGAAATCTCAAAACCGAAGGACCTGATCGTTCCTGAACTGATTCCTAATATAATTCTTCCCGAATACGTAAGGGTCGGCCAAGAAGTTGAATTCTCGAACGATTCGGAATTTGCCGAGTCGTGGCAGTGGAGCTTTGGGGAGTCGATGACCATTGATGGCAATAATCGCAAAGAGAAGTATGTCTATAAGAGTCCCGGGGAAAAAACCGTTCTATTGGTCGTGAATGGCGATAGGCGTCATGAGGCCAAGCAGCGGATTACCGTTTTACCGGAAAAGAAAAGTAGAAAAAGAAGGGCGAGCATAACCCGTGTAGATCCTATTGAGACGGTTCTTCAGGATCAGATAAGGGATAAGCCCAAGGCCGAGGACAAGGCTGCCGCGGATGCGGAAAAAAAGAAAAAAGAGGAAGTGGCCAATAGAATAGAAGTGTCAAACGATGACATGCAGCAAATGTTTATTTCCTATTCCGGTAGAAACCTTGATGATGTTTCCATTCGAAAATACTTCTGTTATAGTAATATACCTGTTTTCAATAAAACGGGGAACCGGTTTACGGTGAGCCAGTTTTTTAAGGAAATAAGGGATGTGAACAAATTAGAGATCAAGAGCATAAAAATGATCAAGGATAAGCAAAAAGGTTGCGTAAAAAGCATGACCATCGATATGCGAACCAAAAAAGGCCTGTTTTGGAAGACCTTTTAAAGATATACTCGGTTTTTTGAAAGCCATCATTACCATTACATTTTTTGTGGGTAGACAAATGTTCTTAAGTGGGTTTATATAAGAAAAAAACTACCCTAAGTGTATGTTTTGATTTTTAATTTTAAAGTATTTTCGTAATGTCGATAAAGGAATTTTACGAACATTTTAACCAAAAAATCAATACGGGGAAGATTTTGTCCTATCACTGATTATTACAGGGGTTCCCCGTGTTTCAATACGCTTTTTCGAGCTTTTTTGATTTGGTATTTCGTCGAAAAAAATTGCAAGTTTTAGTGATAGTCAATAGTTTAGCAGCGTTCTTATGTAACGTTACTTAATTATTAATCAGGTATTATTTACCAAAAAATTATTTATTATGGCTTTTAAAGCAAAATTGAAAGTTGCGGGAAAAGAGTTTACCGTTTTACACTGTTCTTATGATTTGAATCAAGAAGTTGATCCAACAGGAAGACCTTCTTCTGTTACCCGTGGTGGCAGAATCAACATGACTGTTGAGTCAAATGGGGAAACCGGTTTTTTTGAATGGATGACCAACAACTTTGAAAGAAAAGACGGAAGTATTGTCTTTATTAAGCGTGATACTGACGCAACTTTAAAAGAAGTTAAATTCAAGGAAGGTTATTTGATCAAGTACAAAGAAAACTTTGATGCTACCGGTCAGAACCCATTAACTGAATCATTTACTATTTCAGCCAAGGAATTGGCCAGTGGTGGTGGTGAACATATCAATGAATGGGTATAACCATATACGGACTTTTATTTATAAAAGGGGGCAATCTTATGCCTCCTTTTTACGTTTAATCGTGTATATATTGTACGTATAACTATTTTTTATTTAAATTTAGAAAATAAAATTATAATTTATGGCTATAGGTAATCTTGGTATAGGTGGTAATGAGGTAAAAGGCGACGCAAACGAGGCCTTGACCGAAATACCACAGAATAGAACTTTAATTGTAGGTAAGTTGACCCCAAATGCTCCGGTAAAGCCCGAGGCTATTGAAGGACTTAGGACAATTGAAGATGCTTTTGAGCATTTTGAACCTAAACTGAATATCCCGTTCGAGGATAAAGACGGTGGCGTTTTCAATGAAGAACTTGCGTTCACCAACTTAGGTGATTTTGGTAAAAAGGGAATTACAAATAACAGTGTGTTTTTAAAAGAGTTGGAGATTGAAAGTGATCAATACAAAAAGATCATCAAGCAATTGAAGACCAACAAAATTTTAAAAGCGGCATTGGAAGACCCTGAAGCCAAACAATCCTTGGTTGAGACTATTGATGCGCTTATCGAGGAAATCAAAAATGCCAAATAACCTTATTCTATTCCACATATGTCCGATAAACTAAAACAGTCACAACTAAGTGACAAACCTTTCATTGAGCAAATCAAGGAAAAATCAGATAACCTTGCCAAATACGGTGGGTTTGATTTATTAGAATCTGCTATTGATGACGTTCAGAACCTAAACCCCGATCGTAAGGCACGTAGAAAAATGTTCCTTACCGAAAACAATAAAAAACAAGAGCGGGAGTCGCTTTTGAAAATTTTATCGCTTTGGTCGGATACCTTGAAATCAGGGGATGACATCATAGGCTTGGTACAGGCTGCCGATGATAAGGCTCAAGAATCACAAAAAACATACACCAAAAACATTAAAACGGCACTTGAAGAGACTCGGGAATTGGAGACCTCTTACCGTTCTGTTGCCTTGTTTTATAAAAACACCGATTTACCTTCATTGAAGAACGTAACCGTAGTCAATGCCGAATTGGACCAATTGACCGATTTGGACAATACGCGTTTCTTTGATTACATACGTGAAGAATTGGTGTCTAAATATGACCGTTTAGACCTAAGGGAGAACTATTCGCTTATGGTGCTTCCAGGTTATCTAGGTTCAAAATCGGTCGTGGATAAGTGGGCAAAACTGGCCCATGAAAACAAAGTGACCTTGGTTACCGATTTTGCACATTTAGATGAACCGGACGATGTGATGGAAATGTTCGAAAGTGCCAACTTGGCCAGTGGCGATGCTTATTTGTCCAATACGATCATGACCTGTAACTGGTTGGTCGGTAGAGGTAAGTATGATGAGGTAGGTGAAGAAGAAGATGTACATGTGCCCCCCTCTGGAGCCTTGGCCGGAAAAATATACAAAACCTTGATGTCACAGGTTACCGCTGGTAAAAAGCACGGTGGACTAAGTGAAGTTGATGGGGTGCGTTTTGACCTTCGGAAAAGTGAGATTGCCAATTTAGAAAACTTAGGATTGGTACCTATGGTGAATGAATATGGCAAAGTAATGGCCTTTTCTGCCAAAACCTTGTTCAATGGTGACAACCTAGGGCTACAGACCTATTCCGTAGTACGTGTTTTCGATTATGTGACCAAAGTGTTGATGGACTTCCTTAACAGAAGGGCCTTTGAAAACTTCGATGCACGGACCAGAAAGGAAATCCAAAACCAAATCGTTCGCTTTTTGGATGAAATTACCGGTCCCGGTAAATTGATCGAGAATTTTGAGATCCGTCGTTTTGAGCAGGATATTAATCAAAAGGACCGAATTTATTTAGACGTGCGTTTAAAACCTTATTTCCCGGCCAAAAACTTCTTGATAAAGATGGACGGTCAAAAAGGTGATGAAGGTGCCGAATGGGATACCGATTACCAACAAAGTTAATAACCCGTTTTTAAAGTTCTAAAAACACATAAACCCTACAACTATGTCTTTTTTAGCAAAACTCATTATTGATGGGCAGGATTATAACGTCCTGCACTGTACCTATAATTTTGAACAACCTATGGATTCTACGGGCAAACCTGCCGGGAAACCATTGGGTGGTCAAATCATGATTACCTTGGAATCCCAAGGTAAATTCGATCTGTTCCATTGGATGTCCTCTTCAGATCAAACGAAGGACGGAACGATTATATTCTATAAACGAGACGCCATGTCGCAATTGCAGCGGGTAGAGTTTACCAAGGCCTATTGTGTGAGTCTTGAGGAAGAATTTGACGCCATAGACGACGTACCCATGCAGAAACGTATCGTTATTTCGGCCAAGACGATTAAAATCGGTGATATGGTCTTTGAAAACCGTTGGGGGGAGTAGCGTAAATCTCTAGCTCTTTAATGTTGTACCATTTTTTTAAATATTCTATAATGAGAAGAATAGAGCAGCTAAAACAACGGCATGATTTAAAAAAAGCTTTAAGGAGGGCGAAAAATGCTGTTACTAACATTGATGATGCTCCAGAAGACGACTTGAAATTAAAACAAAGAAATACCAAGGCCAAAGCGCAACTAAAATTAAGTCTCAAAAAATATCTTTCAAAAAGCAGTTTGAGAAAGAGCTACGGTTTGACTTATGGGATTCCCTTGGAAAGTAGATATAGACCACCTACTGATTATGTAAATAAACAAACAGGAGAATCGGTTTATGTAAATGACGGAATTAATCAGACAGTAGAAATTGACAACAATCTATGGAAATATGCTGATTATTTATCTAACAATCGTATAAGAAGTCCCTATAGCGATGCAATGAACCAAATATTGATAAAAAATTCCTCGTTGTTGAGTTCCACATCCTTTTCGTTTAACAATTCGGATTTGGCTGTGGCGCAATTATATCAAAAAAGGAATAATTCCAATGGTAAGAAGAGGCACGATTGCTTGACTACTGTTTGTGAAGCAACTAGAAGATTGTATCCTGGGGAAAACTTGAATTTGGCGGCTGCAATGACAATGATTTTACCTGGTAATGCTGATGGGAATAACATGAATAAGACAATGCGCCATTTACTTGATATTGGCAAAGCGGGAGGGCAACAATTAACTTTTGAAAAGACAAATGGGGGGGCATATGGCGATATAGGTTCACAATTATTAGGTAGAACTTCTCTAAACAGTACTTCGGTTTGGGGATTAAGCCTCAGCAATGCGTATCATAGTTTGATGGTTTACGTAGAACGAACAAATGGAGGTGCAAAATTCCATATAGTTGACCAATTTAGCTTTGAAACAGTTACAGATCTGTCTTCTTTTAACAACATTATCGATAACCACTTTCATGGTCCATGGAATAATCATAAAACAATTTTTACCCAATATCAACATTAACAATGAAAAAAGTTCTTCTGGCCTTATTTGTATTGGTAATTTTTTCTCATTGCAAAAGCAAAGAAGAAGAAACGAATTTTGAGAAGGAGAAATCAAAAAATTCGGTAAACGAAAATAATAAAGCTAAAAAATCAGTTCAAGAAGGTGATTGTTTTGAGTTCTTTTTCAATCAATTTATAAAGGATTTTAAAGTTGAAGCATCGGTAAGCAACACGGTAACCAGGTGGGGAACATTGGAGTGTTTTATTGAAAATAATAAGGCTATTTTTGCAAAATTAGAGAAGGAAGCGCTATACACCCTAGCGAACGCAACAGATAATAAGCAGCCTATTCACGTAAAAAAATTAACATATTCGAATAGAGAATTTGCAAACCGGATTTTCGATAGTTATGCCAAAGGCTTTCATAATAAATGCATTGGTCTTAAGGAGCCAAACTTTATTCTAATAGAAAAAAATAGAGTTTATGTTTTTTTTGTGGGTGCAGAGTCTTATCGAAGTACTTTGTTAACCTTTAAGACGAACTTACTTAGTGGTGGTATTCTCGAGAAATGTCAAACTCTTAGACTGAGTGAGTGTAAATAAAATGGGAAAGTGAATTTTGGATAATAGTAATTCTAGCCTTCCCCTAGCTATCGCTCGCTTGCAACGAGTGCCGTCAAGGCATTAAAATGTAACAACTAGCGGTGTACGGCGTTTTTAAAATCCGAGCTAAAAAGAACCAATACAAAGACTTATGATTGGTATTTTACAAAAACAGAAAATGACCGGATTCAAGTAGGAACACCTCTTAAGAATAACCTTGGTTATAATAGATATTTTATCATTGACTATGTGAATGTCCCCATTAATTCTGAAAGCTCCTGTGCTTCTTATACTACTCAGGAAAGGGTTCGGGAATTTGATATTTCAAGCAAAGAAATATCTGATATCATATCGGGGTCTAAACGGTTGTTCTAGGATGTTGACGGTAACCGTAAGTGAGAAAGAAGATGCAAAAATATATGCAGCGTTTGACAATGTTGATGAGAAAAAGATAATAAGCGTTACTATTGGTGTTCCTGTGGCTGTTATTGGAACTGTAAACACCTTACCTTTCATTATTGCAGAAGGACAATTAATAGCAGGGTCTGGTTCATATCTTAAGAGTACGATAATTGGTAGTGGTGCTGGGCTCAGCTTAGAAAGCAGTGTTAGCAGTTCATTAACTTCAATAGCTACCGATGCTACTACTCAATATGTTGGGAATGGGTTTGATTTTAAAAAGGTAGATCCATTAAAGGCTACAATGTCAGGAGTTTTTAAGGTAAACGCTTCTTCCGTATTATTAAAATCTTCCGTAAGTTCTAGGAGTGATTATGGTTACGTTCCACAATTAAATAGTTTTGGTGAAACTGCTATTAATTTTTCATTTGGTATGTTGGGTAGAAATAGTATAAATAAAAATATTAGTTCTTTAGGGCTTTCAGAATTTAATAAAAGTATGGGAGGGTATTTAGAAAACATTCTGAAAATGGGGGCTAATAGTACTAAAACTGCTATTGTTGTTGAAGTTAAAAAAGAAATGGAAAAATGATGGATTGGTTAAATTCCAAAAAACCGGTGAAATTACTGCTGGTATTAGCCATTTGTTTTTTTTCATTTAAATATTTTCGCACAATTTATCATTTCAAATTTTACTCAACTTATACTCTCGGGAAATGTACTTCCATTGAACACCAAAATGCATCCACTTATGCAGACTTTATTTTTTTTGTTGAAGGTCGTCAATATGATGGCTCAACTAAATTGAAAGAGGTAAATAGTATTTGGGTCAACAAATACTTCAAGGTAAGATACTCAAGTAAAAACCCTGAAATAAATGAGATACTTTTAGACGAAATGATTACCGATCCCAAGGCCGTTGAAGCGGCGGGCTTCAAGCTAAAAAGCAAAATAGAATAGTATATGTTCTTTTTGTGTTTATGATTCTACTACATTCAGTTTTAGCGTAAAAAAATAATCTAATATTTGGTACGTTCTAAATTAAAGTGTCCCGTATGAAAAACAATTTGATCACCATAGCATCCTATGCACCGGTCATCATTTATTTAGTCTATTCTTCTTTGACAAGAGAGCCCAACAGTGGCATAAATTGGATTGAAGTTGTAACGGCAGGACTTTTAGGTGGTGTAGGTACTGCAATCGGGAACAGAATGAAGAACAAAAATTAATAAATAAAATTTCGGCGTTTTATTTGAGGGAAATATTGCATGTCACGGTTCAATGTTTCGGACTAAGCAACTAACTATTAGCAGATATGATAAATATAGCGAGTAGTGAAAGATGAGTAGCCAAAAGTGTTGGTTACGTTTTATAATGTGGATAAAAAAGCAGCTATGAGGTTTATATTAATGATCGTCCTTTTGATTTCTGCTATTTCTTGTAAAGAAAAAGCTTTTTCGCAAGAGATGTCTACAGAATTCTGTAAAGGCATTAAGCAGCTAGATTTATCAAATAGTTCCGCTGAAAATATCTTGAAGGATATGACGCAACTTGGTTTAGATTTAAGAAACAACAATCCGGATAAAGTTAAGTCTATAAGAAATCAGATAGCCCAACAAATAGGAACGGACGATGAAATGGAGGTAGCATATGCTTTTGCAGTAAAATTTACCGGTGATCTAATGGAAAACTGTCCCGAATATCTAACGGCAGTTAGAAAAATTTTGCCTCAAAAAATAGACTCAAATGCAACTGTAGGCTATGTGTCAGGTAAGGTCGAATCTTTTCTAAAAGAGTGGCAAAATGAGCCTTTGGACAAGAAGTATGAAATGGCTACAGATTCGATAATTACATATTTAGGTTTCTGCGCTAATTACAGAGAGAATTACCCAAATTTGAGCTATGGGGATTTATCGCCTCAAAATGATGTACATGTATATCTTTTACACAATTCAGATGATTATCTAAAAGCTTTCCTTGTCAATACTCAATTGAAAGGTATGGGATATAAGGCTGTAGAATTCCCGAGGTTACCTGAAATTACTATTAAAGGACTTGAGTAATTATTTTTTAAGAACCTTCCCCGCTAGCACTCGTTTGCAATGAGGACCGTACACAGTAAGAACCGGTATAAACTGAAAAGAGAGCTATCTAAAATATTTTTGGTAGCTTTTATATTTTTAGACAATGCGATGATAACGATAACTAAAGTAACATGGACCGTGCTAGTCAAATACCGTATTCGGGATTTACTCGTTATCCCTAATGGAGGCGGGGCAGATATGAAATTCTGGGCACACTTGGACCATTGGGCAAAATAGGGCATAAAAGCGGTTCAGACGGTTACCGCCGGTACCGAGCAAGGTAATAATGTAGGGAAGGCCATAGAAATATTAAAAGAAGAGTTTATGCAAAGAGAGGCAAGTGTTGAAGCGCTCCAGATAACTCAGTGGAACTCTTATAAAGATGTTCATGGTAAGCTCACTAAATGGGTAGACTCAACTAAAGTGAAGGTTGCTTTAAAAGGTAGTCCTGCCCAAAGACAAAAAGTCCTAGATTCGATCCGTTGAGAAAATGAGAGCAAAAGAGGAGGGATGAACTATTGGTTAAAGCAAAATTAATAATGATTCGTACGGCAAGTTTTCTACTCATTTTTTTTGTTGCGCTCTCGTGTAAAAATAAAGTACACAAAGAGTTTTACCCAAGTGGTAATTTAAAGTTTGAATCCGAGGTAGGGGAAAATGGATTGTTTAACGGAGGGTATATTGAATATTACGATTCGGGAGAAATTAAAGCCAAAGGGAAATATGTAGATGGCAGTATTTCAGATACGGTTTATTTGTTTTACAGAAATGGGAAACTGAAAGCAAAGGGACTTTTTCAAAATAAGATTAAAAAAGGTTGGTGGAACTATTACCGACAAGATGGTGAACCAAAGAGTTTGGAGGAGTACTTGGTCATCCATGACAGTATGTACAAGAATCAATCGATACATTATCTGAATAATGGGGAAATAGACTTAAAAAACAGTTCTTTCTTTAGTTTGGAAGTACCCGATACGATGGTAGTGGGTAAAAATGTAGGAAAAGTTTTGAACTATAATTCCAACTATTCATCGGACGAATATTATCTATCCGATTACCATTTCTTAACGGTAATTGTAGAAAATGAATATGAAAACGGATTGATAAAAAAAGATACTTTTAGCGATGGGACATTTACTCCTAGTTTTGGAGTTTTCGCTAGAAAAAAAGGGAATCAGACAGTAAGAGGTCGTATCATGGAGGAAATCGTGTACGACATCCCTTCCGATAGTTCTGTAGTTGTTAAAGAGCATTTCAAATACTTCGAAAAAGACGTGTTCGTTCAATAACCTACATAATATCTTTGATTGTTTCTTGCCAAGAAAATCAAACAGACTTACAGGGTGCTTGAAATCAAGAGATAATCTAATGGTCATAAAGCCGCCAAATGAAGTGGATACGGCCAATTACGAAAGGGGCGATGTCCATTTAAGTATTTTAGCGGTCATCAATTAATCTAAGATTTCATAACAGAACTACATTGGGCGACATTCAATTTTGCTTCATGAATACGTACCTTAGTTGTATTTTAGAATATCATGGGTAAAAATAAAATAGGTGTCCCAAACTTTTTTCTGGTCCTGGCCTTTGTTTTTTGCATGGCCTTCTTTTGGGGAGGCTTACTGTCTTCGGGGTCATCAAGCTCCGTACGTGTTAATGGACTAGTCATTCTATTTATGATAATTGCCTGGATATTTTCCGGGATTATGTCGTTTTGGCTTTTTAAGAGTTTCAAGATTGTTGTCGTTAAAAATAATACCATTAGTGTTTCTTCGTTTTTTTCGAAAAAGAAAGAGCTTGAGTTCAGTGATTTGGAGTTTGTAGGGTGGCATTCAGAGTATTTCCATTATTCCAAAAGTTTTCATATCGTCGCGACACTCTATGATATTCATGGTGGTTCTATTGAAATAAATGATTTGGAATTGGAAAATTTTGATGCGATAATGCAGTGTGTTCCCCATGAAAATTCAAGTTCTAAAAAACGGGTATATAAAAAGTTGGCAAAGGATGGCTATATCTCTTCAGCTATCGGCCTAGCGCTTAGTGCATTGTTTTTTGTTTTTATGGTCGTAAGTTTTGGAGGTGATATTCAGAGCTATTTTTCCGGAAATTATACTTTAGAGGACTTCTTTTTTAGAGTGCTTTTTCCAATAGTCCATGTGTTGATAATTTGGGTGTTTTTAAAACGTACGCTTAGATATCGAAAGATCCTTAAGAAAGGGAAATCGGTAAAAAAAGCAATAGCAAAGACCAATTCGGGACGAAAGGGGAAAATCGAGAATAGTTTCGAATACTGTGATGACCCTGTAATGGGGTATTTTAGCGGCTCATGGAAGATTGAGGGGCAAAATGAATTGGCCGAGGTTTACTTTTATGCCCCTAAAGATAAGATGCTTCAATCTCAAATCGATAATTTTGATAAACTCTTGGCTAATTATCCAACGCTTAGGCAAGAACTAGGCCAAGCATTGGATAAACGATTAAAATTGGAGAACCACAAACATGTGGATCATTTACTGGAACAACCTCTTCATTTTTCAATCATTTCGGTGCTATACGATCAGAGAAACCATGAAAATATTCAAGCGGATTACGATATTGAATTGATTGCTTCTAAACTCTACACATCATTGGGGATAAAAAGGGCTGTGGATATCGTTGCGGTTATTGCCAACGGACAGATAATGGAAATCATAAAAGAATCCGACACTTAGAAAAACAATAGATTGTGACTACAATGATTGGCGAGCTTTGTTTTAGGATTTAATTGTGCTTGCCAAGCCTATGGTTGAAATCGGTGTTATTTTCTTTTCTAGGGGGTATAGGGGAAGGTGATGAGGAAGGGAAATCGCAGTAGAAGAGACAGTATTGATGTTAGGGGAAGCCGTGACGTGATAAAATGGAAGACTGCCCCTTAAAGGGGGATGAGGTAGGGGGTCAAACTAAAAGTGTGTTGTTTTTAATATGCCTTGAGGTAATTTTAAAGAATTTAAAATCTTTATGCAGGTAGGGAAAACAAAAAGGAAGGGATATGTAGAAACTTATATGGTGACTATGGTCGGTAAGAATAGTGCGACCGGCACAATGGCTTTGTTAAGATAGAAGTTTTTTGGTTTTTATTTGACGGTATAAACCTACAACTGTAGCCTTTCGACGATAATTTATTGGGATATCTCCCTTAATTAGTATTTTTGTATTTTAATGTTTTGTTAAGCCTTCTTTTTTTTGTAGGTAAAAAGCCATAGGAAATATTAAACTTTCTTTACGTATGAAGGTATCCCCGATTCCCTTTAACTTGCTTATTGGTTTTTTTTTCTTGTTTGTCAGCAATACTATCGTCGCCCAATCTCCATTGGCGGTAGCATGTAACGAGAATAGTACTGTGAGTCTATTCTTTCCATCCAAACTGGTGAAAATTGTAGAACCTGGGGTTAATTTTAGGTTTACTTATGATGAAAGCTCGAATATAGGGGCCTTGCAAGGAAGAAAAGGAAAGAACAGCAACCTTACGGTGATAACTGAAAATGGTTTTATCTTCTCGTTTAACTTGAGTTATTCTGAGAATGTAGGAAAGTTCAATTATATAATTTCACCTGAGCAAGCAGTAGGAAAACTAAATCAGGGGCCTACGGTTCAATCTGAAACGAACCGGGAACCACGCGAAGATATACAGGAAGCTAAAGAGTCCCCTTTGTCAAAACCTTCAATCAACGAGGGGGGAGAAATGCTCAAAGAGGCGATAGTAGAGAAAGAAATTCCTAGTAATCCCATTGAAAACCAAATAATTCCAGAAAATAGCCCTAAACTTGAATCGGAAGGGACCGTTTATAACGATGCTTTTGGGGTTGAGCAAGATTTGTACGATGTCGATAGGGAGGAATATTATCGTATTTTTTGTGAAAACAACTATTTACAAAAAACAGTTTTTAAGAGAAGTTTTAGACAGAATAAAAGAATTGTCTTAAAATTGAACAATATTTTGGTTGACAGGGAAGAAATTTACTTTATACTCCAGATTGAGAATAATTCCAAAAGGGAGTATCATATAGATGGTGTAAGTTTTTTTAAAAAAGCGGCTGTTGGTCAATTACAAAAAATCATGAAACCCCGATATACCTTTAACCTACAAGAATCCCTTGATCCGGCAAGTGTCAATGAGATCGTATATGTCTTCAAAAATTTCAAATTAAGTAGCAAGGAGCTTATTTATGTGGCCTTGGCAGAAAAAGACTCCGACAATATGGTGATACTTCCGTTAGATAATAAACAAGTAAATTCCCCTTCCAATTGAATATTAAAAAAATATTTTCGGTCTTACTTTTTTGCATCCCCGTTTTTATGATGGGGCAAAGTTATACAAACACTTTTTCGGTCTCCGGTGGTATGTTCGGAGAGGGTTATGGTGGAGAGTTCACTCTGGATACCAATCTTAGTGAGACTACCTTCACGGAGTTAGCCTTAAATGTATCCATTGCCAATTATCAATCGGGAATAAAATCTATTCCTTACTCGAGCATAACGGCGAGCTATTCGTATTTCATCACCCTTTATAGTAGAAACAGGCGGATGCAGGCCCTTTCTTTAGGGGGGGGTGTCTTGGCAGGCTATGAAATGGTAAATAATGGAGAGGTCGAAGTGTCAAATATTGTGTCGGTCAATGGGGAAAGTAAGTTTATTTACGGAGCCGTATTGACAGGGGATATCGATATTATTGTCAGTGAGCATATATCCTTGATCATCCGTACATCGGAGTATTTTCATGCAAATAGCGATTTCGGGAGTTTTACTAACTACACAGGCCTTGGGTTGAGGTATTATTTCAATAAATAAGTTCAGTGAAAAGACTATACGACAAACTTATATATTCTTTGGCCGTTATAGTCATTCTCATCGCCTGTACGAAGCAGGTGGGCCTAGTGACCGAGGTCGAGTTCGATTTTGTAGGGAACCATACCGATACGGGCCATGTTAACGAAGGGCTGGCTACGGCCCTTAGCGTTGTCCCGGAAGAAGTCGTGGAAGGCTATACCTATAGCTTCACCTATTCGGTGGAATCGGGGGAGGGCGGTTTCGAGGACGGCGAGGGAAAAATCCTGGCACCGGGGGAGAAACACCCTTTTGGCGGACTGACCGGCAACCTTCAATATATCGGCACCACGGTAGGGGAGCATAAAGTGCGTATCCTGGCGGAGGATCCCTATGGCTTCACGGAGGAACTCGAGCTTACCTATACCCTTAGCGAGGTTCCCGCCACATGGACGGCCACGGCGTCGGACACCGAGCTTCTGGTCGGCGGGGTTACGACAATTACGGTCACCTTGGGCAACGGGGGAACGGGGAATGTGGCGTACGAGCGCAGTTACGGTATGGTCGGGGGATCGGGGGGACTTACCCTTGAGGACGGAACGGGATTGGAAATGGACGCCTATGTGGAAATCGTTCCCGGTACCTATCGATACAATTTCATGGCGGAAGCCCTAGGTAGGGTGACCCTTACCTTCGACCTGAGGGACGGTAACGGCCAGGAACTTACCGCGGAGGTGAACCTAGAGGTGGTCGAAGAACTGTCACCGGAGGGCAACGACATCGTGGCCTTCTCATTGCCGGGGCAGGTCGGTACGTCGACGATCGACCCCGATGCCCATACGGTATCTGTAAATGTCCCCGATGGGACGGAATTGGCCACGGCCCCCGAGGTGCTTACGGTATCGGAGGGCGCGACGGTCTCCCCTACGGCCGATGCGGAGCTTGATTTCTCGAATCCCGTTACCTATACGGTCACGGCCGGCAACGGGGAGGGTCAGGAGTGGACGGTGAACGTAGCCGTAGTTGCCTCGGAACCGGAGATAAGCGCCTTTACGATCAATGGGGTGGAAGGCAATATATCGGGTACCACTATTACGGTGGATCTTCCCGCAGGTACGGACGTCACGGCCCTTGCACCGTTGATAACCTTTACGGGAGACTCGGTAAGTCCGGAATCGGAAGCCGAACAGGATTTTACCGACCCGGTCAGCTACACGGTCACAGCGGGCAGTGTAGAAAAGGAATATACGGTAACGGTGGAGGTGGCTTCAGATACGGGTGACCCCGAGATTACGCTGTTCTCGATAAACGGTGTGGAGGGCGTCGTTTCGGGCACCGACATTACGGTCGGCCTCCCCTCGGGCACCGATGTCACGGCCCTTGCACCGTTGATAACGTTTACGGGAGACTCGGTAAGCCCGGAATCCGGTACGGAGCAGGACTTTACGGACCCCGTTACTTACACGGTCACAGAGGGTAGTGTTACAAAAGAGTATGCAGTTACAGTGAATGTCAATACAGTCGTAAACGGGGCGCCGACGGCGAATGACATTACGGTCACCGTCGAAGGGAACTCGAGCAATAATACCATCGATGTGGCCGGGGAGATCGGGGATCCCGAGAACGCCCCTCTCACGGTAGGTATCCAAGGAAACCCTGTAAACGGAACGGCGGGCATTTCGGGTACGGTAATCACTTACACCCCGAACAATGGCTTTTCGGGCAATGATGTGATTACCTATTCTGTAGATGATGGGATCAACGCAGCTGTAAGTGCGACGATTACGGTCAAGGTCAATGCGGTCGTAAACGGGGCGCCGACGGCAAATGACATTACGGTCACCGTCGAAGGGAACTCGAGCAATAATACCATCGATGTGGCCGGGGAGATTGGGGATCCCGAGAACGCCCCTCTCACGGTAGGTATCCAAGGGAACCCTGCGAACGGAACGGCGGGCATTTCGGGTACGGTAATCACTTATACCCCGAACAATGGCTTTTCGGGCAATGATGTGATTACCTATTCCGTTGATGACGGGATCAACGCAGCTGTAAGTGCGACGATAACTATTACTGTATCACCTGTGGTACGATATCATCGATTTGAGCGTTTAGGGACAAGCTTAACGGAGGCTACCACCAATTTTTGTAATGGTACCAGTTTAGGGGGGGCGAAACTCAATATTGAAATAGCAACAAAGCTTATTGTTGGAAATGTTTATCAATTGTCCAACACTGATTATACAGGATACTATAAAGTAGCCATTGCTTTAGATGATCCTAGTAATGATGCGGACGATACCATAAGTGGAACTGATGTTTCGGGGGCGGTCAATGTGAATTGTGCTACGCCAACGGAATTAGACTGGGATCTCAAGACAGGTTTGTTAAGCGGCCCGCCTAATGCTAATGTCACAATAAGTATAAGTGTTACGGGCAATGGAGGAGCTTCTTTATTTTCTTCAGAAGGGAGCATTAATTGGACGGTCTGCGGTCAGGAAGCAAAGGACGAGGAGGGGTGTCATTATCCTGTTTCGCAAAGTACAACGTTGCAATTCCCTTCTTCCGGAAAAATAACAATTACTGGAACTCATAGTGGAGGTTCAGATCCTTCTAGTACGGCGACTGTTACTTTTTCTAGTGAGGGTAAAACGATAACAGATTTTATGTTAGGAAATAACATTCCCAGATAAACCACGCAATATATTTTGTACAAGTACTATTGATTAAAACTTAAGGTTTGATTTTGATGAAAAAACTTTAAGGATTTCTTTGAATTATATACCGTTTCAACAAATAGATTTGAATAAAAGTGTGATAGTCATTATTTTGGTTTGATATTAAAATGTTCCCCAAACATATGAGCAAGAGCTATAGGTATCCAATTTATTTTTTTACAATGTTGGCCATCCTCATCGCCTGTACGAAGCAGGTGGGCCTAGTGACCGAGGTCGAGTTCGATTTTGTAGGGAACCATACCGATACGGGCCATGTTAACGAAGGGCTGGCTACGGCCCTTAGCGTTGTCCCGGAAGAAGTCGTGGAAGGTTATACCTATAGCTTCACCTATTCGGTTGAATCGGGGGAGGGCGGTTTCGAGGACGGCGAGGGAAAAATCCTGGCACCCGGGGAGAAACACCCTTTTGGCGGACTGACCGGCAACCTTCAATATATCGGCACCACGGTAGGGGAGCATAAGGTGCGTATCCTGGCGGAGGACCCCTATGGCTTCACGGAGGAACTCGAACTTACCTATACCCTTAGCGAGGTTCCCGCCACATGGACGGCCACGGCGTCGGACACCGAGCTTTTGGTCGGCGGGGTTACGACGATTACGGTCACCTTGGGCAACGGGGGAACGGGGAATGTGGCGTACGAGCGCAGTTACGGTATGGTCGGGGGATCGGGGGAACTTACCCTTGAGGACGGAACGGGATTGGAAATGGACGCCTATGTGGAAATCGTTCCCGGTACCTATCGATACAATTTCATGGCGGAAGCCCTAGGTAGGGTGACCCTTACCTTCGACCTGAGGGACGGTAACGGCCAGGAACTTACCGCGGAGGTGAACCTAGAGGTGGTCGAAGAACTGTCACCGGAGGGCAACGACATCGTGGCCTTCTCATTACCGGGGCAGGTCGGTACGTCGACGATCGACCCCGATGCCCATACGGTATATGTAAATGTCCCCGATGGGACGGAATTGGCCACGGCCCCCGAGGTGCTTACGGTATCGGAGGGCGCGACGGTCTCCCCTACGGCCGATGCGGAGCTTGATTTCTCGAATCCCGTTACCTATACGGTCACGGCCGGCAACGGGGAGGGTCAGGAGTGGACGGTGAACGTAGCCGTAGTTGCCTCGGAACCGGAGATAAGCGCCTTTACGATCAATGGGGTGGAAGGCAATATATCGGGTACCACTATTACGGTGGATCTTCCCGCAGGTACTGACGTCACGGCCCTTGCACCGTTGATAACGTTTACGGGAGACTCGGTAAGTCCGGAATCGGAAGCCGAACAGGATTTTACCGACCCGGTCAGCTACACGGTCACAGCGGGCAGTGTAGAAAAGGAATATACGGTAACGGTTACTGTAAATACGGCCGTTGTTCCAGTAACGGAAGTGACGGTAACGCCATCTACGGCAACGGTAACAGAAGGTAACACTACAAACCTTACCGCCGACGTATCGCCGGGCAATGCGGATGATACACGGGTAAACTGGACATCCTCAAATACAAGCGTGGCTACGGTTGACGGAATGGGAGTGGTGACCGGGGTCGCGGTGGGTACGGCCACCATTACGGCCACCACCGTTGATGGGGGGTATACCGATACCTCGGTAATTACCGTAAATGCCCTCGACCAACCGCCAACAGTAGTAGATGATGTTTACACCGTATACGAAAATACCACAAACAATATTTTAGAAGTGTTAGACAATGATAGTAGTTCAGATGGCAGTTCTTTGATTATAACAAGTATTCAAGAGCCGGTAAATGGTACGGCATCGATTGGTTCGAGCAACCAGACCATTGTTTATAATGCCACAGTAGGTAATGATAGGTTTGATTATACCGTTTTGGATGGTAATGGTGGTACGAGTTCGGGAACAATAGATATAAATGTAATTCCAAATCAAATTCCAACAGTGAAAATAGACGAGGCTGTACTTATACCTGATGGAGATTTTCCAAAAACATTGAATTTTTATGTAGCGAGTTCTAATGATGATGGAAACATTGTAAATTATGAATGGAATTTCGACGATCTTGGTTCTATAGATAACATTCTTGAAAAGAGTGATGATTCTTTCGTGTCCCATACTTTTAATGATGCAGGTACGTACAATATCGTTTTGACCGTGACAGACAATTTAGGGGCAAAAGGATCGGACGCCGTTGAAATAATTTTAGAGGAACCCCCTGAACCGGACTTTTCTTTTTCGGTAAATCCCTTTCAGGTTCAACCGGAAGAAGGGTACCCTTCAGGAGGAGAAATAACACTGTATTTCAATATAAACCCTAATAGCTCAATGCCAATAGGCTCGACCTATACTATGGTCATGACCACTACAAAGGCTAGATTAACTTTGGGTGTAAATACTTATAGGCAAAATAATGATATTCCAATGTTCACAGGAGGGATTCTAGGAAGTTTTAAGGATGATATGAATACTACGGGCTCACTTACAGTAATTTTTACGGTAACAGAAAATATTACTGGAATATCAAAACAAGATCAGGTGAGATTAACTTTTAGCAATTGATGTAAATCTTCTTAATACGGGAAAAGAATGAAATTAGCTGTATGCTCGAGTATGTGGCCACTTCCAATATTAAAAAAGATTACAGATGGCCCTTTGTATTTAATACGAAGGATGAACAGGGAAGTGTATAAAAGATTTCAATTTTTATTACCTAAAAAGCTCTGTTAGACAAAAGATCTTCGGTGATTGGAAAAATCAATTGATGTAGAGGAGAAGTGATGAAATCGGATTTAATGAAGTGGCCGATATTAGTGTTTTTTTATAGGAATACGCGAAGGACCCATCCGCCATTTCTTTAAGCCCTAAGATGAGAATGACAATAAATTTTAATTGGTTCAATACCGGGGTATTGCACTTTTTATGGCAACTCGGATTTCGTTCCGTTATTGAGTTTTTGTATTAATAAAAAGAGGCCCACCTTCTTAATTTGGGTTAAATTGTCAGGCTATATCGTAGTTTACCTTCTACAAATATTGATGGCTTATTTCATGATGTATGGCTCCAGTATGATCAACTAAGCTTTCAAGTACCTTTTACATGTTTGCCTCTCTAGGGTCGCAATTCGTCCTAAAAAAAACGGCATCTTTTTCCTATAGTCGTTTTATAGCTTGGTTGATTTTTTTTTGCGGTATTCTCATTATAAGGGTTTATAATTCTTTTTTAAGAAAAAAAATACATCTCGTTTTATTGTAAGTGTTAAAATTTCAGAATTTTTAAACACTATAACGTTTTCGCTTTTTTTCGAAAACGTTTTCGGATTTCACACAATTTTTCCAACGTTTTCATTCCTATAAATTTACATCTGCTTTATGCATTAAAGTGAGATTAGAACGAACTCAATTATTAATACAACAAACAAAATCTATGAAAATATTTCAGAAGATATGGTTGCTAGTATTTCTGGTGCCCACGGCAATTTTCGCCCAACAAAAAGTGAGCGGAACGGTAACCGATGCGGCTTCGGGAACCCCAATAATGGGAGCAAATGTAATTGTTAAAGGAAGTACCATCGGAACTACAACCGATTTTGACGGAAACTATCAGATAGAGGTAGAAAATGGGGCGATATTGCAGTTTTCCTACCTCGGGTTCGAATCGGTGGAAATGACGGTAAATGGTAGTTCCTTGAACGTAGTCATGAGCGAAGATGCCCAACAATTGGAAGAAGTGGTCGTAATCGGTTATGGTACGGTAAAGAAAAAAGACGCTACAGGCGCGGTTGATATGGTTTCTTCCGAGGATTTCAACCAGGGGCCGGTGCTTTCCGCCCAACAGTTGATTCAAGGTAAGGTTGCAGGGGTATCCATTACTTCTGGTGGGGGTGCGCCTGGCGAGGGTCAAAATATCGTAATAAGGGGGCAAGGGTCGTTATCACTGACCAGTGATCCTCTTTATGTGGTAGACGGTATTCCTTTGGATAATGAAGGCGTAGGCGGATCTCGAAATCCTTTGAACTTTATCAACCCAAACGATATTGAGAGTATGACCATCTTAAAAGATGCATCGTCTACCGCCATTTACGGGGCACGCGCAGCTAATGGGGTGGTAATGATCACGACCAAAAAGGGAAAAGGAAAAGAGTTTCGGTTCAACTACTCCGGATCGACGACTTACTATGACCCTACCGACTATGTAGATGTCTTGGATGCGGATCGGTATCGTAATTTGGTGAACCAAATCGGCGATCAGGCCGCTATTGACCGTTTAGGAAACAGTAACACCGATTGGCAAGATGAAATCTATACACAAGCAGTAGGATTTAACCATAATTTCAGCACAACCGGAAATATTGGCGGCTTTATTCCCGTGAGGGCCTCTTTAGGTTATACGGACCAGAACGGTATTCTTAAGGGTGATAACTTTTCAAGAACTACAGGAGCCGTCAACTTTAGGCCCAATCTGCTGGATGGCCATTTAAAGATCGAGCTTAACGGTAGGGGAATGTATACTGAAAATTCATTCGCCAATAGGGATGCCATCGGTGCGTCGGTCGATTTTGATCCTACACAGTCTGTTTACGATGTGAATTCACCTTTTGCGAATTATTATACATGGCTCAATGCCGATGGGGTGCAGGACAACCTTGCACCTACCAATCCGGTCGCTTTGGTAAACTTAAAGGAAGATACCGCCGAGGTAAGGCGTTTTATCGGAAATGCCAAAGTGGATTATAGGTTTCACTTTTTTCCTGATTTGATCGCTACCGTAAACGTGGGGCTCGATAAATCGAATAGTCACGGAAGGACCATCGTATCGGAACTTATGCCCTCTTCCCAACTTGATTGGAATGGTTCGTTGTCGAACTATACGAACGAGTCGACCAACAAACTGTTCGATGCCTATGCCACCTATATGAAGGAATTTGGCAAAAGCAACCTGACCGCCGTAGCAGGATATTCATATCAAAGTTTTGAAAATGATAATTTTAAGTACGATAGCGAGGCCGAAGAAGATGGTAACGATTTTGAGTTTATAGATAAGTGGAAAAGTGTTCTGCTATCTTACTTCGGAAGGGTCAACTATAATTTTGATGACAAGTATTTGTTGACCGCTACCTTGAGGGCCGATGCTTCTTCAAAATTAAATCCAGATGACCGTTGGGGCTATTTTCCTTCCTTCGCTTTTGCTTGGAATATGAACAATGAGAGTTTTCTAAAAGATTCAAATACAATCGATAATTTAAAACTTCGATTAGGGTATGGTGAAATCGGAAACGTCAACGGTTTAAGTGATTATAACTTTTTGACCCGTTACAACGGGAGCCAATCGACTGCCAATTATCAGTTGGGTACCGGTTTTTATCAAACATATCGCCCTGAGGCTTTCAACGGAGACTTGAAATGGGAAGTTGGAAAAACTTTCAATGCAGGCGTCGATTTTGGCCTATTGAATAGTAGAATTTCAGGAGCTTTGAACGTCTACTATAAAAATACAGAAGACCTTATCAGTAAGGTGACCGTAGACCCGTTCACTAATTTTTCCAACACTATCGATAAAAATATTGGGGATATGGTGAACAAGGGTGTTGAGGTGGAACTGAATCTCGTGCCCGTCGCGACCGAAGACCTTCATTGGAGCATAGGTTATAATATTTCCTTTAACGATAATGAAATCACCAATTTGCCCGATCAGGTAGAGGTCGGTGATATCAATGGCGGTACCGGAAACAAAATACAGTTGCACAAAGAAGGGTATGCCCCTTATAGCTATTGGGTATATAAACAGGTGTACGACCAACAAGGACGTCCTATAGAAGGGGCCTATGTCGATCGAAACGGAGATAACAAAATCAACAACGAAGACCGGTATTTGTACCAAGATCCCTATGCTGATATTATCATGGGCTTAAATACCAACCTTAATTACAAGAATTGGGATTTGGCCATAGTGACCCGGGCGAACTTGGGCAATTATGCCTATAACAATATGGCCTCGAGCAAAAGTTATGAGGTTAGGGCAACGGAGAACAATATCTTGACCAATCTACATTCCGATTACTTTAACACCGGGTTTAAATCCATTACGGAGAGTAACCTAGCAAGTGACTATTACATTCAAGATGCTTCCTTTTTTAAAGTAGACAATATAACGCTAGGATATACGCTGCCCGAATTCGCGGGAAATACTTCGCTAAGGGTATATGGTTCTGTACAGAATTTACTGACCCTTACCGACTACGATGGACTGGATCCTGAAATTAAGGGGGGGATTGACAATAATTTCTACCCAAGACCGCAATCTTTTGTATTTGGAGTAAATCTTGACTTTTAAAACGTATACCATGAAAAAAACATATAAGAAAATATTAGCCTTGTTCGTTGTGGGGATATTTTTAGGATCTTGCCAAGATGACCTAGACCAAACCCCTATCGATCCCGATAGTTTTACGGAACAAAACGTATTTGCAAGTCCGGATGAGGCCAAAGGTGCCTTGGCCAAACTTTATGCAAGTTTGGCCCTTACAGGTCAGGAAGGGCCATCGGGACAAGCCGATATCAGTGGAATAGACGAGGGAACGTCACAGTTTTCACGAATGCTTTTTAGCCTGAACGAACTGACCACCGATAATGCCGTAGTCGGTTGGGGAGACCCGGGCCTACCCAACCTTCATGAAATGAACTGGGATGCGAACAACGATTTTACTACGGCAATGTATTACCGTTTGGCCCAAGAGGTGTCTTTCTGTAATTCCTTTATCGAAAATGCCCAATCGCTCGCTGATGATCCCGAGGTGGCCTATTATATTGCGGAAGCACGGTTTTTAAGGGTTTTTGCCTATTATAATTTAATGGACCTTTATGGCAATGTTCCCTTGGTTACGGTCGTTTCTACCGAGCTTCCAGAACAGAGTCGCCGATCGGAAACCTTTGATTTCGTTGAAAGGGAATTATTGGAAATTCAAGACCTGCTCAAAGATAGCCAGTCTAACGAGTACGGACGTGTAGATCAAGTGGCCGCTTGGGCACTACTGTCCAAACTGTACTTGAATGCCAAAGTGTGGACGGATCAAGATAAATACACCGATGCCGTTACCTATGCCAATAAGGTCTTGGGTTCTTCTTATTCCATAAACACGAACGATGCCAATGGAAACGGTACGGCCTATGACGAGCTTTTTTTGGCGGATAATGATACCAATGGGGCTCAAAATGAATTTATTTTCGCACTTAATTTCGACGGAAACCAATCGAGGACCTATGGAGGAACGACCTTTTTGGTCCATGCTGCCGTGGGAGGTACCATGGAACCTTCAGATTTTGGAGTGAACGGAGGATGGAGCGGATTAAGGACTACCAGTGCCTTAGTGGAGAAATTCGATGCCTCTGCCACTGATTTCGATTCTGACGGGCATCCGGTACAATGGGCCGATATGAGGGCGATGTTCCATGCCGACGGACAAAATTACGACATCAATACGATTGCCAATACGTTTACCGATGGTTACGCCGTAACCAAGTTTAAAAATGTAGACGCCCAAGGTAATGCGGGTAGCGATGCCGGAGGTGAATTTGTAGATTCCGACCTTCCTATTATCCGTTTGGCCGATATATATTTGGTATATGCGGAAGCCGTTTTAAGAGGTGGCTCCGGTGGCGATATCGATACGGCCGCATCTTACATCAATGAGTTGAGACAACGTGCCTACGGTTCCACTGCGGGTAATATTAGCGCTGCTGACCTTACCCTGAATTTTGTTTTGGACGAAAGGGCCAGGGAATTGTTTTGGGAGGGACAAAGACGCACGGATCTTGTTCGTTACGGTCTCTTTACTTCAAATGGTTATGTATGGCCATTTAAAGGTGGGGTCAAAAATGGAACCGCGGTCGATTCCTATAGGGACTTGTTCCCACTTCCTGTCAATATTATTTCAATCAATAGCAACCTTACCCAAAATACTGGGTATTAAAAACGATAAAAAATGAAAAAAATAGCATTCGTAATTACCTCACTCGTAATTTCATTGGGCTTTTATGCTTGCTCTAATGATGATGATTTTACTTTTGTGGCCCAATCCAATACTGAGGAAATATCCTTTGAAAACACCCTTCTCGAGTCTTATCAACTTAGCACGGCTAATGCCGATAACCTTGCCGAACGCTTTATTTGGAATAAGGCCGATTTTGATGTGCCCACTCCCGTTTACTACGAGGTCCAGGCTTCTTCCGATGAATCTTTTGAGGCTATTACGGTTTTGGCAAGCGACCTCACCGAGAATAACTACGGTGTTACCGTTGCCAATATGTTAAGTTTGGCAGAAGACGCGGGCTTGGATAAGGACCCTGATACGGAGGCCCCTAATACCGGTACATTATATTTTAGGGTACGTGCCTATGTCGGCGATGATGCTGCAAATGTAGTGGAGCAATTATCCGATATCCTGTTATTCCCGGTCGTCCTTGTTCAAGAAGAGGAGGGAGGAAGTACGGTAGAAATAAAACCGCATTTGTTTATGGTCGGAGACGTTACCGAGGCCGGATGGGACAATAATGCGAACAACACTCCACTTTTTAGGGATTCTGATAATGACAATAATTTCTTTTTTACAGGAAGGTTTGCCGGTAGCGCCTCTACGGAAGGATTCAAACTATTGGAAGTTTTGGGGGCATGGCAGCCTCAATGGGGATTAGATGGGGCCAATGTAAGTAGCAGCGATATCCTAGGAAGTGACCCGTCTGCGTTCAAGGTTGACGAAGACGGTTATTACAGCTTCATCATCAATACCGAAGAGCTTACTTATACCCTAGAAAAATATGATGCTTCCGCGGCAGCTACCTATACCAATATCGGAATTATAGGTGATGCGAGTGCAGGAGGATGGGATACCGATACCGATCTTGTCCAATCCACTTTTGACCCCCACCTGTGGCATGCAGAAGGAGTTGAGCTTGTAGACGGCGAAATGAAGTTCAGGGCAGACCATTTGTGGGACAATAGTTGGGGTGCCAGCACTGAGTTAAGTGGTCAGGGCATGAACAATAACGACCCTAATATTCCTGTCAAGGCGGGGACCTATAACGTTTGGTTTAACGATCTTGATGGAAGATATATTTTAATACCTCAAGAATAGGGTTAGCTGAAGAGGAGTCCGAAACCAAGGGTTTGCCTGGTTTTTTGGACTCCTTTTTTTACCCATAAAGTATATAGTATGAAAAAGATGTACTGGTTTTTTTGTTTCGGACTGGCCATAATGGCCTCTTGTTCGAGTGATGATGATCAATCGGCAGTTACCGATACCGACGACAATACCCAAAAGGAAATTATAAGTCCAATTGACCTATCTGATTACGATAATGGAAGCGGGGTTATGATGCAAACCTTTTATTGGGATGTTGAGCCAAGGGGGGAATGGTGGACAAACCTCTCTGGCAAGATAGACGACTGGGCAGAAAGTGGAGTGGACAGGTTGTGGTTGCCTGTGGCGACCAAAGGGGCGTCGGGAGGTTACTCTATGGGATATGACCCATCCGATTATTTTGATTTTGGCGAGTTTGACCAACACGGAACAGTGGAAACCCGTTTCGGTAGTCGACAGGAGCTGGAAACATTGATTGGGAAAGCCCATGGGAAGGGCTTGGAAGTTATTGCCGATATCGTTATTAACCACAATTCGGGAGGGGGAGAGGAATACAACCCGTATAGGGACAAAAATACCTATACCTTATTCGATGAATTACACGGTAATGCCTCTGGAATGTTCAATAGGAATTTCGAAAATTTTTACCCGAACAGTACGAGTAATTATGACAATGGAAGTTTGTTCTACGCCGAGCAGAACCTGGATCATAACCAAGAATATGTTCAAAATTGGCTGTGGAAATCGGAGAATTCTGTAGCCAAATATTATAAGAACGTAATGGGGTTTGATGGATGGCGCTTCGATTATGTTTTAGGATATGAACCTTGGGTGGTCAAGGCATGGTTAGATGAAGTAGGGGGATTTTCGGTAAGTGAACTCTGGGATGGAAATGCCGATGTGCTTTCTCAATATGTCGATCAGACGGGTAGTGGGGTCTTTGATTTTGCTACCTTCTACAAACTAGAGGAAGCTATGGACCGTTTTGATGACCTTACGGTTTTGGAAGGTAAAATGTTGTGGAAGACCCATCCTGATAAATCCGTTACTTTTGCCGCCAATCACGATACCGAAAAAGATGAAAACGAAGACAATCGAATTGCCGATGAGAACAAATTAAAGGCCTATGCCTATATATTGACCCATCCGGGCTATCCGACCATTTTCTATTCCGATTATGAAAACGAAGCATTTAAAGCACCGTTGAAACAGCTCATACAAATCCATAATAGCTTGGCCATAGGTGAAGCCGAAGTACTTTATGTTGATAACGATGAGTACATTATGAAACGAGGGGGTACCGATGATAATCCAGGGTTGATCTTATATATCAATACTTCGGGGAACACTAAAAAACGAACGATAAAGTCGGCATGGAACAATAGCTATTTAATGGATTACACCAAAAGTGTCCATGGCTCAATTACGAGTGATGAAAATGGAGAGGCCCTTATTGAGGCACCTGCTAACGGCTACAGTATTTGGTCTATTGCCAGAGTAAATTAAAAATTAAGTATTATCTACTTTGATAGGTCGAGGGCGTTCGATAATGAAATAGCCGGCTTAGCAGGGTCAAAATGATTTATGAAATGAAGAAAATATTTTTTGCAATTACGGTTTCCATTTTACTTTTTCCACGGGCAATAGCGCAACAATTGAAATCGCCCAACGGTGATTTTACAATGGAATTCACCTTGATAGACAATGGAATACCGGTCTATAACCTGTCTTACAAAGACCAAGAAGTAATCAAACCGAGCAAACTTGGGCTAGAGCTTAAGAACGATGGGAAATCATTGTTGAACGGCTTCTCGATTACCGATACGCAGACCACTGCTTTTGATGATACTTGGGTTCCGGTTTGGGGAGAGGTGAATGAAATAAGGAATCGTTATAATGAGCTGGAGGTTCATTTGAAACAAGAGGGAACCGAAAGGGTTCTTCGCCTTCGTTTTCGCCTATTTGATGACGGACTAGGGTTTAGATATGAGTTTCCTGAACAGCCCGGTCTAACTTATGTGGTCATTAAGGAAGAGCGTACCCAGTTCGCCATGACCGGTGACCATACGGCCTTTTGGATTCCAGGGGACTATGATACGCAAGAATACGATTATACCGAATCAAAGTTGTCGGAGATACGCGGTAAAATGGAAGCGGCCATTACACCCAACGTTTCCCAGACCCAATTTTCCCCCACCGGTGTACAAACATCCTTAATGATGAAAACCGATACAGGGATATACATCAACCTACATGAGGCGGCCTTGATCGATTATCCATGTATGCACCTGAACCTTGATGATACGGATATGGTATTCCAATCTTGGCTGACACCCGATGCCAGGGGAGACAAAGGATATATACAAGCACCTTTTGAAACTCCTTGGCGTACGATTATCGTAAGTGACGATGCACGCGATATTCTATCCTCTAAAATGAGCTTGAACCTAAACGAACCTTGTAAGATTTCAGATACCTCTTGGATAAAACCTGTGAAGTATGTTGGGGTTTGGTGGGAGATGATTACCGGAAAAAGCAGCTGGTCGTATACCAATGACTTTCCTTCCGTAAAATTAGGAAAGACCGATTACAACAAGGCAAACCCTAACGGTACCCATGCCGCAAATACCGAACATGTGAAGGAATATATCGATTTTGCCGCTGAAAATGGATTCGACGGGGTTCTGGTAGAAGGATGGAACCAAGGTTGGGAAGATTGGTTCGGAAATTCAAAAGACTATGTATTCGATTTTGTAACTCCATACCCTGATTTCGATGTAGAGGAAATTCACCAATATGCAAGATCAAAAGGGGTGAAAATGATCATGCACCATGAGACTTCAGGGGCTGTTCGCAATTATGAACGGCACTTGGACAAGGCCTATCAGTTTATGAATGATCACGGTTACGAGGCGGTTAAAAGTGGGTATGTGGGCGATATTATCCCTCGGGGAGAATACCATTATGGGCAGTGGCTTGTAAGCCACTATCAATATGCCCTTGAAAAAGCCGCTGAATATAAGGTTATGGTAAATGCCCACGAAGCGGTACGGCCGACGGGAATTAGTAGAACGTATCCGAATTTGATAGGCAATGAATCGGCAAGGGGTACCGAGTATCAAGCTTTTGGAGGGAATAAGCCTAACCATGTTACCGTTTTGCCCTTTACCCGGTTGCTAGGAGGACCGATGGACTATACACCGGGAATTTTTGAAATGGATATCTCTAAGTTGAATCCGGAAAATACCTCGCACGTCAATGCTACTATAGCCAATCAACTGGCATTATATGTTACAATGTATAGCCCATTGCAAATGGCCGCAGACCTGCCCGAGAACTACAAACGCTTTCCAGATGCCTTTCAATTTATAAAAGATGTACCCGTCGATTGGGACGATAGCAAATATCTAGAGGCCGAACCGGGTAGATACATTACCGTGGCCCGTAAAGAAAAAGGCGGATCGAATTGGTTCGTCGGAAATGTCAATGGAAATGAAACTAGGACATCAAAGATCAAATTGGACTTCCTTGAAAAAGGGAAAAAATATACGGCCACTATTTACGCCGATGCGTCCGATGCACATTATAAAACCAATCCACAGGCGTATACAATTTCGACCAAGACCGTAACCTATCGTTCACTTTTAAAGTTAAGGTCGGCATCGGGTGGTGGGTATGCCATTAGTATAGTTGAAAAATAAGTATAAAGCCAAAGCAATGGTCGACTCCGACTTTTATGCGGCTTGATATTATGGCTTGCTTTTGCTTATGAAACATCATTGTAATCAATTCACATGAAAGGTAATTGTATCCACTTTTTTAGTGAATCTCTATTGGGAATGTCAAGGAGGCTATTCAGATGAAATGGGTTTAGCCTCCTTTTTTTTGTGCGCGGTATACTCAAAAGCGAAGAGTAGATCATGATTATGACGACAATATAACATCTTATGGTTCCTCCGTCATCGGAGAACCGTATCTCAGTACAAAAGATCGACCCCGAAAAAATACCAATTCGAGTTAAGGCAAAAGAAAAACCGCGGACCCTGATCCCAAGGCCATTTCGGTTTTTATGTGCGCTAAAACGGCATCTAAATGATTACTGTAGCTGGTAAACGCGTGCGTAGTCTATTATCATTTTCTGAGGAAAGATACTGTCATCAATGCCCTTTAGTCCTCCCCAACTACCACCGATGGCCAGGTTCAATTTTAAGTGGAAAGGCTGGTCAAAAGGCCATTCGGCATCGGTTTTGTGGAGGTTTTCAAACTGATGGTACGCAGTGCCGTCTAACAGGAATACAATTTTTTCGGGAGTCCATTCAATGGAATACTCGTGGAAATCGTCGTAAGGGTTTTCTATAAAAACAGATTTGCCTACTTCGGTTTTTTTGATGTGGTTGAAAGCTTCGGTGTGCACCGTACCGAAAATCGAATCGCTTTGATAGCCAACGTGCTCCATGATGTCTATTTCACCGCATTGCGGCCAACCGACTTTTTTCCAGTTTTGGCCCAGCATCCAAATGGCCGGCCACGTTCCGATGCCCTTGGGTAATTTGGCCCTAACGCTGACTTTGCCATATTTCCATTCGTTCAGGTCTTTGGTGGTTACGCTGGCCGAGGTATATTTTCCATACGCCTCCTTTTTCATCCAGTTGTCTGCTTCTTCGGAAACGAATGCCTCGTTTTCCACTTTTTCCTTGTGGGCCTCAATAATAAGAAAGCCGTCTTCAACACGAATGTTTTTTGGATCATCGGTATAGTACTGTGCTTCGTTGTTTCTGATAAAACCTATTTCATAGGCCCAATTATCAGGATTTGGTTCGCCCTTACCATCGAATTCATCGGCCCATACCAATGTATAGCCTGCTGGCGATTCTTCTTCCGCCTCGGTATCGTCGGTTTTCTTGTTGTTCCCTTCACAACTTCCAAGGGTAAGGCCTATAAAAATAAGAGGGATTAGGTATTTTGAAATAAGGGGCTTTTGCATGGGATCTTAGTTATGTATACAAGATAAGAAACTTCGGGAAAAGGTAATGGTCGTCACAAGGTTCTTCTTGGGAGAAATCGCTTTTAGGGTTGTGCCGTTTTCTTAAGTAAAAGCTCGGGCTCGTTCGTGGTGATATAATCAAAATCGTTTTTCAAGAACCACTCCATGTCTTCCTCTTCATTTACGGTCCAAGCATTTAGGGCTATTTTGTTCTTTTTGGCACTTGTGATCCATTCCGGATGTTTTTTAAAGACGGATAAGTAATAATCGGCACCATCGATGCCATCACGTTTCAATACTTCGGGAGATTTGCTGCCGTCTAGATACTGCGTGTGTACTTCAGGGTTCAGTTCTTCCAATCGCTTTAAAATATCATAGCTAAAGCTGATATACACCACCATATGTTGTGCGTTGAGCTCGTTTATCAAATTATAGACTTTCTCAGCGATTATGAGTCCCCTTTTCTTGTTTTTAGAGGGTTTGATCTCGCACACAAGACGGGTCGTGGTATTGTTTTCAAGCCCGGCTAAAATATACTGCCTTAAGGTGGGCAATACTTCTCCGTTCTTCAATGGAAATTTGCTTAGGTCTTCATAAGGGCTTTCTTCAATTTCTAAGTTGGCGTAATCTGGGTCATGGGTAATTATTAGAGAATCGTTCGCGGTCATACGTACGTCAAATTCGCTACCTGCACATTGCATTCGGATGGCTTCCTGAAGGGAAGCTATGGAGTTCTCCGGTAAATTTTTAGCCTTCCATGCCCCTCTGTGGGCCACCACTTTGTTTTGTGAAAAATCGACGGTTTTTTTTGTGGTTGAACACGAACCGACCAGAATCATTGTCATCAATAGAACAATACATCTCATACTCTATATTTTTAATATTAATATTTGGGCACAGGCCCTAATACCTGTGCCCAAATTGCTCAACTCAATTAATTATTTCGGGGGAACTATTAATTATAACCATCGTTTTGCGGGTAGCCAGGACCTAGTAAATCAAGGTCGATCTGTGCAATGGGGAAATTGATATAGTAAGGCTTCCAATTGGTACGTGGGTCTTTTTCGCCCAAGTTGGCAGGATAGTATTCCCCATCACCTGCGTAGTTCGTAATTTGTCTATCGATGACCTCTTGTCCCATTCTTTTTAAGGTAAACCATCGTTCACCTTCAAAGGCAAGTTCACGGGCCCGTTCGTCCAATATGGCCTGTTCGTCCACTGTGGCCAAGGGAGCGGCTCCTGCCCTTGTTCTTACTGCGTTTATATAGGGTAAGGGGTCTCCACTAGAGCGCATTATGGCCTCTGCGGCTATTAAATAGGTCTCTGCCAAGCGATAGACCATGATATTGCTTCTTTGAAGATAGGAATTAGGGTTGTCGTCTTCTTCGGCAAACTTTATACAAGAGGGATGAAGTCTTTGGTAGTACGAAGTATAGGTGTCACTAGGGTTGTTCAAATCTGTAATCGGCTTATAGATCTTGATTTCTTGGTTTATGCTATCTCCAGAGGTATAATAGTATTTTAGCCTAAAATAGGTGTCGTCATCGCGGGTGTCATTGGGGTCTTCCGCAAGCAGGTCGAGTAAATATTTGTTGGGAAGTATCCTTGAGAATCCCCTTCCTCCTTGTGCAATATTGGCCTCTATCCCAGAAATCTGAAAGTATTGGGTGACATAGTTGGCGTTGATCATGGTATTGTCGCCACCGCCCAATAGGTCGTCTTGGGACTGTATTACAAACAGGGCCTCTGCATGGTTTTTATCTCCGGAAAAGACATCCTCCGTTGTAGGCATCAGGCTATGTGGTCCTTCCTCTATAAGGGAAACGGCTTGGTATTTGGCTTCTTCCCAATCGCCTTCCCACATGGCCACTTTGGCTTTTAAATGTTTTGCCGTTCCCTTTGTTACGCGACCAAAGGTATCGTTCCATTCCAAATGCTCTATGGCGAAATCCAAATCGCTGTTCAGCAGTGCAAAAATCTCTTCCTTCGATGACTTATCGTTGATAACGTCAAAAGCATTGTCTACCGTAACCGTATTGGTGGTGACGTAGATATTGTTGAACATGCGATAGAGATAGAAATAAGAGTTCGACCTAAAAAACCTGGCCTCGGCCAAAACTTGCTTTCTTACCTCCTCATCGATACCTTCTAAGTCCTCGGCCGCATTGATAATCTCCGTGGCCTTATTGGCAATGTTGTAAAAGTGTTTCCAGAATAAAGAAGATACAAAGTTGGCACCTTGGTCAACGGGGCTGACGCCTCTTTCATATCTGCCCATTAATCCGGTATAGCCGGTTCTGCTAAAGGCAAGATCGCTTCGTGAAGACATTAATACACCGCCCATAAAATCTTCGGTGCCGTTGTCATATCGATCCCTGTTGAACTTATATAAACTTACTACGCCCGATTTTAACCCATCTTCGGTAGTATATATATAATCGGAATCGATCAAGGTACTCGGTTGCTCCTCTAGATAGTCTTCACACGATACAGCTATAACGACTACGCTTAGTAGGGCAAATCCCTTCATTAATTTTAGGTATAGTTTTTCGGTATTCATAATTTCTTTGTTTTAAAATTTAACCCTTACACCAAAAG
This sequence comes from Zobellia uliginosa, assembly GCF_900156625.1. Classification (GTDB taxonomy): domain Bacteria; phylum Bacteroidota; class Bacteroidia; order Flavobacteriales; family Flavobacteriaceae; genus Zobellia; species Zobellia uliginosa. The sequence continues at coordinate 67,906 of NZ_FTOB01000007.1, forward strand.
TGAAACTTCTTGCATCTGGATAGCCGGTGTCGGCATTCGAAAAGGTACTCCTGATATTTACTTCTGGACTATAGCCGATATAATCGGTATCGGTAAATAGGTTTGTTCCGGTAACATAAAATCGAATCTGCTCTAAACTTAGATCTGAGGTTATGGCATCGGGCAATGTGTAGCCCAAACTGACGGTTCTTAATCTTAAGTAAGACGCATCCCTTACCGCCAATGAATTTAAGTACAATGGGGTAGTGTCGTAATTAGGTCTAGGAAACGAGGTGGATGGATTCTCGGGTGTATAATAGTCCACCTTTACACCATTGAGCTTTCCGGAAAGCGTTCCGCCATTATTGAAATCAGACAAGAAAGGATTCACTTTGGTCGTACCTTCAACCGCATAGAAATCTACAAACAGGTCAAAGCCTTTGTATGCCAAGGAAGTGGACAATGAACCGAACCAGTCGGGATTAGGACTCTTAAAGACCCGGTCTTCGGGAGTTATTTTTCCGTCCGGTATTCCAGTTTCGTTACCGTTTTCATCTACCCCGTTGGTATCTTTTATTTTAATGTCACCAGGTCTTAGGTTTTCCTGTGGAAGTGCCGATTCGGGGTTGGCCTGTGGGGCATTGGTGAAATCTTCGCCTTCTTGCCAGATACCGTCAAATTCGTACTGGTAAATCACGCCAACAGGTTGACCTACATAGTATCCATAGGTGTCATCTGCAATAATGGGGTTGCCATCGCCGTCATTATAGAGTTCCAGCAATTTGTTTTTGTTCCTAGACCAATTGGTTGAAACCGACCATTTAAAATTATCGGTAGTGATAATATTGGCCGTTAGATTTAACTCTACACCAGTATTTTGTAGTTCCCCGGCATTAAAAAAGGTGTATTGGTAACCTGTGATGGAAGGTACGCCCCGTCGAAGCAATAGGTCGGTGGTTCGAGCATCGTAATAATCGACATTACCTGTCAACACCCTATTGAACAAAGAGAAATCAAGACCCAAGTTGAGTGTCGTTATCCTTTCGAATTTTAAATCAGTATTGGGGAGAATGACCGATGGAGAGTATCCTGAGAAGGATTCCCTGTCGAAAGTATAATTTTGTCCATCCGCGGTAAATAAAGAGGTATAGGCACGGCCAAGGTCATTAACCAAAGAACCGTAACTAGCCCTGAGTTTGAGCTCTTGAACAGCGTTGACATCCCTTAAAAAGTTCTCGTTATGCAGTTTCCAAGCAGCGGAAGCGGCCGGGTTGAAGCTCCATTTGTTGTTTTGTGAATTTACCGAAGCCCCATCGGCCCTGGCGGTTGCGGTCAGCAAATACTTATTGTTGAGGTTATATCTGGCCCTGGCCATAAAGGAAGCCAGTCGTTGTTGGTTTTTATCGCGTTCTACCGTTACGTTCCCCACGGCATTCGATATACCGTCATAGCCCAAACTTTCATTTGAAAAACCTTGTCCCTCGGTAAAGGTTCTGCTGTATTTGTTTTCCTGGGAAGATTGAACCAAGGTTAGGTTGAGCTTGTTGTTTTCGTTAAAGGCCTTGTCATAGGTCAGTATATTCTCTATCAAATAAGATTCGGTCAAACGGTTGTCTATTCTGGCAATACCATTGACATCGTCGCCAGCGGAACTTAGTGAAGATTGGTATTGTCCTCTCTCCGATGTTCTTCTGGTAAGGTTGGTCTTTAATTGGTACTGTAGGTCTTTGGTGATTTGCCAAATGGGGGTAACGTTGATGACGTAATCGTTCCCTTTTTCATCATTGTCTTGTTCCCGTAGGTTCCAAATGGGGTTTACGGCAGATAATTCCTCACCGCTTGGAAACTGGGTGAGGTTGCCATCTTCGTCATAGGCCCTGCCCAGTGGGGAGGTAGTAATTACGTTTACGTTGGCGGCCCTTTCGGTATCATCGTTCAAGATATTCAGGTCAAAATTCACTGAAAACTTGTCGCTGATTTTTTGATCGACGTTGAGACGTAACGTTTTTCTCGTATAACTGGAAGTTGGAATAATACCTTCTTCCTTAAAGTAATTGACACTACCGAAAACCTTGGTGAATTCCGAACCGCCACTAACGCTCACGGCATGACTGTTGACATAACCGTTCTTTACTAATTCATCCTCCCAATCGATGAATTCGTTGTTGGCTATGGAGGCCAATTCTAGTTCAGAAAAAATATCCTCTTCATTGGGGTAGGAGCCATCCGCAATGTTGGATCGGGCAGCTTCCCTTCTTAATTGGGCGAACTCCTGTCCGTTATAGACATCGAAGTTGCGCTCCATTGTTTTTGAGCTTACAAAGCCGTGATAGTTTACGCTTACTTTTCCGCTTTTACCTCTCTTCGTAGTGATCAAAACAACACCATTGGCCCCTCTTGAGCCATAAATGGCCTGTGCGGAAGCATCTTTTAAGAATTCAACGGACTCAATATCGTCAGAGTCGATATCTTCGATACCTCCATCCCTAATAATGCCGTCGACAACATAAATGGCGCTAACGCTACCTTCAATGGAACCTTGTCCCCTGAAGATGATATCGGAAGTACCACCAGGTCTCAGGGTTCCGCCCCCTACATCTACCTGTAGACCGGCTATTCTACCTCTTAGCATTTCGTTGACATCCGATGTCGGGGTCAATAGGGCTTTTTCAACATCGGTCACGGCAACCGCATTGACGACATCACTCTTGTTTTGGGTACCATAACCAACGACAACGACCTCTTCCAGTTGGCTGGAATCTTCCTGTAATGTAATGCTTATTGGGCCGTTTGAAATGGGTACTTCCTTAGTGGCGTAACCGATATACGAAGCAATCAGGGTAGTGGCGCCTTGGGGCGCGTTCAAAGAGAAATTACCATCAAAATCGGTAGATGTACCCTGGGTGGTTCCTTTGACCACTATCGAGGCTCCCGCTAGGGGAATTCCATTTTGGTCAAGAACTGATCCTGTTATTTTTTGCCGGTCTTGCGAATAGATGACTACAGCAGAAAAAATATTGAGCAAAAGCCACAGTAGCTTTTTTCTTGGATTAAATAATTTGGTAATCATAGAGCGTTGGTTTTGTTCAAGATTAAAAGTTGAGTTTTTAGATAGTTATACATTTTGTATCACAAGAACATAAAGTTCTATTGTTACCAATGTAGAGAGATTTATCTTTTGAAAGGGAAAACGTGGCACTACAAAAACATACATATTGAAATAGACTTGTCAATAGCTTCTGAAGCCTTATTATTTATAGGATTTATAGCCATTTTGTTTTTGGTTGTAAAAGAGGAAAAAAAGGGAGGGATAAAGGGGTTTAAGTAATTTGTGGGGGTAATGTAGGGGTGATATTTAAGTGGTTTTAACGTTTAAATCGAGAGAATATAGTCGGTAAGTTTGGTTTCCCTTTTTAAATCGAGCTTTTTTCGTAGCCTCGAACGCCTTACTTCTACACTTTTGACGGAAATGTTAAGTAGTGGTGCTATTTCCTTTGAAGATAGGTTCAATCGTAAATAGGCGCAGAACTTTAAATCGTTGGACGATAAATTAGGATGCAGTTCCTTGGCCCTGGTCAAAAATTCCCTATCCGTATTGTTAAAGGCCTCCATGAAAATTTTTCGGTCTTTTGAACTGTTAAGGTTTTTATCGATCAGTTTTATTACCGGATGGGCCTTGTTAAATGTGTCATCATTCTTTTTGAGCTCTTTTTTGACCCTTCTTAGCAATTCGTTTCTCTTGACCAAACTCATAGTTGAAATGGCCAGTTCCCTGTTCTTGCTTTCAATTTGCTGATTGAGCTTTTCATTGGTTAGCCGTATCATTTCCTGTTCACTTTTAATGTACTTCAACTGCATTTCGCGTTGACTTTCGAGCATGGCTTTTCTGTTTTGTCGGCGATAGTAGGTCTTATACGATTTGTGCACTATAAATCCGAGACCGAAGATGAGCAGGGCGTATGACAAAAGCGCTAGGTTGGAGAGGTAAAATGGGCGGGCGATAACAAAGCTGTATTGTACCGTATTCGTTGAAACATGGTTCCCGATTTTTGATCGGGCCCTAAATATATAATCTCCATAAGGCAACTTTTCAAAGGTGGCGGATGGGGCCGGACCCCATTCGCTCCACGAATCGTCGAGCCCTTTCAATTGATATTGGTAGTTGACCTTGGTGTACTTGCCGTATTGGGGAACACTATAATGAAAATTGAGTGTTGATTGTTTATAGGAAAACTGGCCTTCTTCACCTATGGAGACATCCTTGGTATCCTTTTCGTTTTGTGTTAGGCCGACCTTGTCCAACACAATTTGATGGGGCTTGTTCGGAATCTTGTCAAGGTCTATCAATAAGTAGCCATTGGTCTTGCCTATAAGGTATTTGTTGTTATCTATTTGGGTGATATTTTCAAAGCTGAGGGTCATTTTTCTCCAATTGTTTCCAATGGGAATGGAGTTGAAGTCTACCATAGTGTTCAAGGGACCTTTTTGGGTATAGCCGATATGGGTCTGGTTAAAGCTCCACAGACGTTCCTTTTGGTCAAATACCAATTTGCCCGATAGGTATTCGCCCTCTGGAATAAGCGGACTTAGGGTGGAATCCCTTACAAATCTTTTTATCTTAGGGTCAAGCTTGAAAATCCCGTTTCGATTTGTATAGAGCAGATCTTTGCCCATCTTTACTATTCCCGAGCCCTTGCTTTTTTCAATGTCGGGAAGCAGGGTCACGGAATCAAAAGACGAAAAATCGCTGTTCAGTACTAAGCGGTAGACTCCTTTGGTTTCGTGATTGACCCATATTTCGCGGGTATCGAGAATTTCAAAAAAACGCGATGAAATTTCAAACCCTTTGATTTTGTGGCCTAGTTTCCACGAGCCTGCATCGTTTTCCAATATGGCCAAGCCAGAATAATGACCGACCAGTAGTTTGTTGGGGTGATCGGGTATGGGCTTAAAGTCCCATGTCCCATCAATATGGGCCACTAACGATGCCGTATTACCCGCAATGGAAAAGACACCATTGTTGTGTCCGCATAGCAGTTGGTCGTTTTCGGCATAAAGAGACCAAACCTGACCTTCCGTCCCTTTTATGAATTTTAGGTTTTCGTCAGAGCCTAGGTTTTTATAGAATAGGCCTTGATTGGTGCCGATATACAGTTTTTTATCGTGTGTGATGGAGGCGTAGGTCGTGCCAAAAGTACCATCGCGATCATTGTATTCCCTTATATATGATTGCCTGTTGATGCAATCAAGACCATTGTCTAAGGCGGCCCAAACATTGGCGTCGGCATCTTCAAATAAATTGAGTACGGTGTTGTTGCTTAAGCCATTTTTTTGGTTGATCACCCCGGTGATTTGTCCATCGATCGACATTGAAACGATGCCTTTTGAGATGGTGCCTAGCATAAAGCTTTTGTCCTTTAACTGAATGCCCCTGAATACCCGTGCATGTTGAAGCAGGGTGTCAGCGGGAATATGCCATTTTTTAAGGGTGCGGTTTTCTATTTTGTAGAGCCCCTTGGTCCGTGTCAATACGACCAGCCCTTCATTTACGGAGAAGATGTTAAGCAGGAACTTTATGTTAAGGTCTTTTGGTATGGTCGCGATCAATTTTTCCGTTCCGTTTTCAAGGTTGAAAATTCTTCCGTCGTACTTCTGAAGATAAATTTTCTGACCGACCTTGAACAATCTGTAGTTGTTCTCTTTATCCGTAGAGAAGTTCAGTTCCTTTGAATCGGTATTGTAAAAATAAAGGCGATCGTATGACTGAAAGACCACATATTTATCGAGCCCTTCAATATTCCAAATGATTTCATCTTCGAAAAGCTTTTCTTTTATGGATTCGGAGATAGAATGGTAGTCCATTGCCCCTTTGTCGTTTTTGGTCCAATAACCGAACTCCATATAACTGCCCGAATAAATTTTATCCTTATAAGAAGATAATGAGCGAATTGCGGCATTGTTAAATGAGGGGTATAAGGCCCATCGAGAGCCGTCATATTCGAGCAGTCCTTCGTTGTTGGCCACGTAAATATAACCTTGAAGGTTTTGGGTTACGTCCCAATTCTGGTTTTCCGCCCCATATTCCGAAGCGGAAAACTTGACGATGGGTGGGGTTTCTTGAGCGTGCAAAAACTGTAGCCCCAAAAACAGTACAATCGCAAGTTTATAGAAGCACAAAAAATAAAGGCCATTGGAGGTATGCATGTTTTTCGATGGTATAACCTATAAACAGTTCAAGCAAATTTATGAATATGTAGCCAATTGCCGTGATTGACCGTGTTTTGGCGTGTAATAATAAACAAAAGGAGGGAGGGTTACAGGGCTTTTTGTTTTTATTTAAGGGCCTTTGACCATTGGGAAGGTGCCTAGGCTTTCCTGATAGTACAAAATATAGAGCGGTTTGTACATAGGGGGTATAAAACCTGTACTGTTATTTTTCGGGTGTTCTGTCGTTATATGAGGTGTAAGGTCAGGGAGTATTCCGTCCTATTATGCATCTGGAATAACTTTTATGGGCCATAGGGTTTTGGTTGTCAGGTTTTACCTCTGGAGCTAAGGATTGCAGATAGGATGTTTGGCTGGCTGTGTTTAGTTAGTATACTGGAGTGGGCTCACCGATGTCAGGTGAGTTCCGCGTTTATTTTAACAGCGGTCTTCCTTAATTCTTCTATGAGTATATTGTTGTCTTGTTTACGGGTTATCGGGTTTAAACTGGAAATGGCCAATACACATAACACTTCATTGCCCATACCCATAATCGGCACAGCTATATCGGTTACACCAACGGTTAATTCACTACTGGTTAAATGATATCCATTTTTCTGAATGGTATCGATATCTGCTGAAAAGTGTTCTTTAAAATTTTTGTCTTGCTTATTGTAATAGTCGCTAGTTTCTAGAATGTGATTTCGTTTTTGTTCTTTTTCAAAGGCTACTAGGACCTTTCCGGATGACGTTTGTAGAAGTGGGAATAAACTTCCTACCTTGATCGATAGTGATACCGCACCAGGACTTTCCGATTGGGCGATGACTAATAGATCTCCATAATGCAATATACTCAAATGACAAGATTGGTTGGTTTTGTGGGCCAAATCATCCATATGCCGTTTCGCTGACCGAACTAGACCTTTTACGGGACTATGGCGATGGGATAGTTGATACATTTTCATGGAAAGGGCATATTGGCCCGTTGAGGTTTTGTCAATATATTTTCGGTCTTCTAAACAGGCCAGCATTCTATAGATTTCATTCGGACTTTTATCGAGCCCATGGGCTATCTGCGTTTGTGTCTGAGGAATGCCTCTTTCAGATAAATATTCCAATATATCCAAGCCTTTTTCAAGTGCGGGTGCTTTGTATTTGCTCATAAGTATGTACGTTAAAGTATATTCAAATATAAAATTACTATTTATATTTAAATTATATTAAGTTTTTTTTCATCTTTGTAGTATACAATAATCGTGAATACTATGGATAATATTTTTGGAAACATCAAGATTTTGGCGACTACATTGTTAATTGCTATCTGTAGTCTTGGGGTTTATGCCCAGCCAAACACAACTTTTTCCCATGAAAACAATAGCCAGTCGGTAAGGGACTTCAGCGGTATGAAGTGGCGTATGAAAATGATGCTTCCCGGAGAAGGCGTAAAAAGAGGCCTGCATAAGCTTCCTTCCGAAGATATTGAAACATTGGTTTGGAACAACGCCGAAGTACCAGGGGATGTATATACCGATCTATGGAAAGCAGGGGTTATCGAAGATCCCTACTTTGGTAGAAACAGTGTTAAAGCACAGTGGGTACAACAATATGAATGGTGGTACGCTTATCAATTTCGGGTTACGGAGGGCATAGAAAACCAAGTGGTCGATATAGTCTTCGAGGGAGTCGATTACAGCTGCGAAGTTTGGTTGAACGGTCATTATCTAGGAAAGAACGAGGGAGCACTTTCTGGTTTTTCATTCAATGTAAACGAGTATTTGCGCATCAGTGAACATGATTATCTCAAGGGGCAAAACATGTTGATTGTAAAAATTGACCCGGCACCGCAGGTAAATGCCTTTGTAGCCGGAAAAAAAACACCTTGGTTTGGGGATTATTGGAGGGATTTGGCGCCTATGGGAATCTGGCGTCCCGTAAAAATGGTACGCAGTGGCAAGGTGCGCTTCAATGATGTATATGCGAATAACCAGATCAATAAGGACGGCTCCGCCGATGTTAGTCTAGAGATGACTGTTGAAAATACCGATTCAATTGCCAAAAACATGCAATTTGTAGTTTCACTTGAAGGGAAAAACTTTGAGTCTGAAGCTGTAGAAATCGAATTTGATCAAAATATCGCCCCAGGTAAGCATAAGGTGGTTCGGACCATCCATTTGGAAGAACCGAAGTTGTGGTGGCCTTGGGATTTAGGCGACCCTAATTTATACGAGGCGAAAATATCCTTAAAGGAAGCGAATGTAAACCATGATTACAATACCACCACTTTTGGTATTAGGGAAGTCACCTCTAAATGGAATCCCGGTTTTGTAAAAGACGTAGATCTTTCCTTTCCAAGGTCTACTTATATCAACGGTAAGTTTCACTTTATTCGTTCCGCTTGCTGGGGAGGCCCGGTCGACATTTTTACGGGGAGGACTTCCAAAGAAGAATACTTCAAGCTGATAAAAATGGCCAAGGAAATGAACATGAACAATATCCGGATTTTTGGATGGCATCCACCGGAAATCCCTGAGTTTTATCAGTATGCCGATGAAATGGGAATGACCATTTGGCAAGATATGATTCCATTAGGAACGGGTAATATTCCCATGGAAGAGGAAAATCTCGCCGAGATTTTTAATGAAGGGGTCAGGGTAATCAAAGAACGCAGAAACCATCCGTCATTGATCATGATGGAAGGCGGGGAGGAAATGATGTTCCGTACACGTGATCCACAGGCAGGAAGAAAATTTTTGGAGCGCTTGGGCGATTCCTTGCAGGCCTATGCCAAATTACCGTACGTACCCGACTCTCCCATGACGGATCATGTGGCCCAACAGGCCGGCTTCAAGCCAAAGGAAGCTGTACATGCCCTGCGTTATTTTTACGATATGGGCGAATGGCTTCATGAAGATTGGTACCAGACCAAGGCGGATGGCTATCCTATTGTTCCCGAATTTGCCATTACTTCCGTGCCTTCCGTAGAAAGTCTGAAGAAATTTATCCCCAAAGATGAAATGTGGCCTCCGGGATTGAGTTGGGGACATCACTGGGCGGATTTGACACGCCTGCGTATGCAGAACTGGGATGTGTTCGGCAGTGAAATGAAAGGTTCTTTGGAAGAGTTCGTAAATGCCACCCAAGATGCACAGGGGATCATTTTTCAGAATGGTATAGAACACTTCCGTAGGGATAAGCCTAGTTTGAGCGCAATCGCACTCTGTCATTATATCACCTATTGGCCCGATATGAAATGGGGAATTGTGGATAATTATCAAAAGCCAAAGAACTCATATTACTTCGTTCAAAAAGCATATCAACCCTTATTGGTGAACTTTGAATTCAAAAAGCGCCGATGGCATACAGATGAGCCATTTGTTGGCAATATTTGGGTCGTTAACGATTTCTATAGGTCGTATAAAAACTGTACTATTAATTTCAAGATCAGTAATGATAAAAAGAAAAAACTGCTTGAAAAGACATTTAAGGTGGCAAGCATTGAAGAGAATAGCGCCGAACAATTGTTTGCAATTAGCGAAGATGTTTTAGGTAAGGTAAAAGAAAAGTTCTATGTGGAATTGGAATTACTCGACAATGAAGGAAATCAAATCTCACACAACGATTATTTCTTTCTGATAGGGGATCAAGCAGAAGCAACCAAACGTTTTCAGGAATGGAAACAAGAGCGACTCGAAATGGAAAACGGAAATGGCCATGGAGGTTACGGTTCGTACTATTTTTTCTTTGACGAATTTACCCGTGAAAATGGCAAGGACTATGAGAGTGGGGTTCAAAAACCAACGGCAATAGGTTTTGATTAATACGAATTAAGCATCTAAAGATTTTTTTAAGTGAATACCGATAAAGTACAATTAAAGGGCATTACCTGGGATCACAGCCGGGGGTTTACGTCAGCTGTGGCTACGGCACAACGTTTTCATGAATTGAACCCCGATGTAGAAATCATCTGGGAAAAACGATCGCTGCAAGCATTTGCCGATGAACCTATAAATGAATTGGCAAAGCGCTATGACCTATTGATCATAGACCATCCTTGGGCGGGCTTTGCCGCTCGAACCGGCGTTATTATACCCTTGAATGACCATTTGCCCAAAGCCTATCTAGAGGACCAAAGGAACAATTCCGTAGGGAAATCCCATGAGAGCTATTGTTTTGATGGCTACCAAAGTGCCTTGGCCATTGATGCTGCGACCCCGGTAGCGGCGAGCCGTGAAGATTTGCTGCCCGATATCCCGCAAACCTGGGATGATTTAATCGATTTGGCCAAAGAGGGCAGGGTGGCCATACCCGGAATTCCCCAAGATACCTTAATGAGTTTTTATATGGTATGCTGTACCTTGGGGGAAGATGTGGCCCTATCAACAGAGCACTTCGTGACCGAAAAAATAGGGATAAAAGCTCTTGAAATGCTCCGGGAATTAGGACGGTACATCGCCGATGAATGCTACGATATGAATCCCATTGCGGTTTATGAGGCCATGACCCTAGACGATACGTATTCCTATTCGCCATTTGCTTATGGGTATACAAACTACTCCCGTAACGGATATGCAAGAAAGCGATTGAAGTTTCACGATATGGTCGCTATTGACGGACAAAAGCTAATAACAACCTTGGGTGGTACGGGTTTGGCGATATCTTCCAGTAGCAAACATCAAGAAAAGGCATTGGAATACGCGGCGTATGTAGCATCTCCTGAAACGCAAACTGGAGTTTTCTTCGATAACGGAGGTCAGCCAGGGCATCGTTCCGCTTGGGTGAATAAGGAAACGAATACGGTGTGCAAGGATTTCTTTAAAGATACCTTGCCCGCATTGGATAGGGCCTTCTTACGTCCACGCTATCACGGACACATGTATTTTCAAGATAATGCGGGAGCCCCGATTCGTGCATATATGAAAAACGGTGGGGACGCCAAGGAGGTTTTGGATACCCTGAATAAGCTGTACATAAAATCATTAAAAATATAGCTATGCTGCCATTGGAAGGAATTACGGTTTTAGAATTTGCCCAGTTTATGGCTGGTCCTTCCGCGGGATTGAAAATGGCGGATTTGGGGGCTAGCGTCATTAAGGTCGAACGCCCGGGAACAGGTGAGGCGGGTAGACAGATTACCTTGAAAAATTTGTTTATAGACGAAAGCAGTATGGTATTTCATACGGCAAATCGCAATAAACGGTCTTACGCCGCAAACCTAAAAAATACCGATGATTTGGAAAGGGTCAAAAAACTGATCTCCCAAGTGGATGTGATGACGCATAACTTTCGCCCAGGTGTCATGGAAAAAATAGGGTTGGATTATGAAACCGTTAAAGCCATAAACCCTAAAATCATTTATGGAGTGGTATCGGGATACGGACCTGTAGGACCTTGGGCCAAAAAGCCGGGACAAGATTTGTTGATTCAGTCCTTGTCCGGTTTTGTCAATCTGTCCGGAAATGCTGCCGACGACCCGACACCTTCCGGCTTGGCGACCTCCGACATTTTTACCGGGGCACATTTGGTACAAGGGATTTTAGCGGCCCTTGTCGGCCGGACTAAAACCGGAAAAGGCGCAAAAGTTGAGGTGAGTTTATTGGAATCTACCTTAGATATTCAATTTGAACTATTGACCACCTATTTCAACGACGGAAACCGATTGCCCAAGCGGGCAAAAAAAGGGAATGCACATGCCTATGTCGCGGCTCCCTATGGGGTCTATCCAACAAAAGACGGGTATCTTTCCATTGCGTTGACCCCATTGGATGAATTGGTGGGGGCTATGGGACTTGCCTTGCCCTATCAATTTTTAGATAAGGAAACCTGGTTCTCGAAAAGGGATGAGATTATGGATTTTCTAAGGGGATACCTTATAAAAGAAACCACTCAATATTGGTTGGACCTTTTTGAGCCCTTGGATTTTAAGGTGGCTCCCATCTATGATTACAAAACCCTTTTAAACCATGAGGTTTATAAAGTGCTGAAAATGGACCAAGAAGTGGAAACTTCCGATGGTCTAACCATGAAAACCACCCGCTGTCCTATTCGAATTGATGGGCATCGGATCTTTAATAGAAAATCGGCACCCAAACCCGGTGAGGATAATAGGGTAATTGACCAAGAATTTAATCTGAACTAGGAATGGAAAAACCTTTAGACGGAATATTAGTAATTGATTTTAGCCAATATTTGTCAGGACCTTCGGCAAGTTTGCGATTGGCCGATTTAGGGGCAAGGGTGATAAAAATTGAAAAACCCACTGGGGATAGCGGAAGACATTTATATTGTTCAAATGTGGTTTTGAACGGCGAATCTTCCATGTTTCACGCCATCAATAGAAATAAGCAGAGTTATGTGGCCGATATGAAAAGCGGGGAAGACCGTAAAAAGGTTTACAAACTCATTGCCCAAGCAGATGTGCTGATGCATAATTTTAGACCAGGGGTGGCCAAAAAGTTGGGAATCGATTTCGAGACCGTCCAAACCATAAATCCGGCTGTGGTCTATGCGGAATTATCCGGCTATGGTAAGGAAGGGGTATGGAAAGATAAACCGGGATTGGATTTATTGTTGCAATCCGTTTCGGGCCTGACCCAGTTGAACGGGAACGAAGGGGCCGGGCCTGTGCCTATAGGCTTGGCCGTGGTCGATATTTTATCGGGGGTGCATTTGGCACAAGGTATTTTGGCCTGTTTGTACCGCAAGATAACTACGGGAAAGGGCGGAAGGGTCGAGGTAAGTATGTTGGAATCCGCCCTGGAATTTCAATTTGAGTCGATTACGTGTTTTTTTACGGATGGAGGACAGCCTACGAAACGCCCTAAGTCAAATTCGGCACATGCTTATTTAGGTGCCCCCTATGGAATCTATAGGACAAAGAACGGGTATATGGCCTTGGCCATGGGGGCCATCCCGTTTTTGGGCGAGCTATTGGGCTGCCATGAATTGACGCAATATCCCGAAGTCGGCTCCTGGTTTACGAAACGTGATGAAATCAAAAGCATTTTAGCCGATCATTTGAGCACCAAAGACACCCAAGAGTGGTTGGCGGTTCTAGAACCTGCGGATATTTGGTGTGCCGAAATTATGGATTGGAAAACATTGTTCGATACGGAAGCCTTCAAAATCCTTGAAATGGTACAGGAGGTTCAGATGTCGGATGGCTATAAGTATAAAACGACCCGCTGCCCCATTCGGATCAATGGGCAATTTTTGACTACGGAAATAGGTACGCCCATATTAGGGGAGCATACGGAAAAAATAAACGCTGAATTTGCATAAAAATGGAAGTAGGGGAAGAGATATTGATTAAAAAAGAATCGGGTGTAGCTATTATAAGTTTAAATAGGCCCAAGGCAAACAGTTATTATCAAGGCTTTTTGGAAGTGTTGGGCCATGCGATTATAGAGGCTGGTAACGATGATGCCATAAAAGTGATATTGATAAACAGCACTTCCGAAAAATTCTTTTGCGCAGGGGCCGATATTAAAATATTTGGCACGAATACTACGGAACGGAATGTCGAAATGGTAAAGGCGGCCCGTGCCGTTTCCGATGCCATTACAACAAGTAATAAGATCGTTGTAGCGGCGGTAAGTGGTCATGTTTTAGGGGGAGGATTGGAAATGATCATGGCCTGTGATATACGTTTGGCGGCCGAAGGTGATTATTTGATCGGTTTACCCGAAGTGAAATTGGGCTTGATGCCCGGCAATGGCGGAACGCCACGTCTGATCGATTTAATAGGGGCAAGTAGGGCCATGGAGCTATTGCTTACCGGAAACTCCATTTCACCTCAAAAAGCATATGATTTTGGTTTGTTCAACCAATTATATACAAAAGGGGAGTTCGAACAGAAAGTAATGGCCTATGTAAACAGTTTGGCCCTCGGGCCGGGAGAAGCAATGGCGGCCATTAAACATTATGTACAAAAACATAAAGGAATGACATGGCAAGAATCACTCAATTACGAAACACAATGTGTGGATTCTTTGTACGATACCTTTGATGCCAAAGAGGGATTTCAGGCATTTATAGAGAAAAGGGTCCCTAAATTTAAGTAAAGTCTTAAAAAAACAATACGAATGGAACAAGATGTAAAACATTATAGGTGTTATATCAATGGGGAATGGCTAGATGCTGCAAGTCGAGAAAAGATTGAAGTTGAAAATCCTGCAAACAACAAGGTGTACGCTACGGTCACAGCCTGTAATTCCGATGATGCCCAATACGCCTTGGAAACTTCTGAAAAAGCGGGATTTGAATGGAAATTATTGCCGGCTCAAACTAGGGCGAATTATATCTACGCCATTGCCGACCGCTTAAAGTTGGAGCGTGAGCATTTTGCGAAACTCTTGGTTTGTGAACAGGGCAAAACGTATGGGGAAGCTTTAGGGGAAGTTGATGATACCATTCGCTATATGACCTATAGTGCGGAAGCGGCCCGTAGAATTCAAGGGGCCGTTTTTCCGTCGGATAGCCCCAATGAACGCTTGACCATTTATAAGGTTCCTTATGGTGTTACCGTGGCATTATGTGCCTTTAACTACCCTTTGGCCTTGATTGGACGTAAATTAGGACCGGCCCTCGCTACGGGAAATACGATTATCTTAAAACCCCACGAATTGACACCGACAACGGCCTCGGAGTTTTGTCGTTTGGTGGATGAAGCCGGTCTGCCTAAGGGGGTCGTTAATATGGTTTCGACCAAAAATACGGAAGTCGCGTCGTTATTGGTAGAAAGTCCTATTACCAAGCTTATCAGTCTCACCGGAAGCACCAATGCCGGAAGGGCCATGTATCGTGCCGCCGCAAACAATATTACCGGCTTGATCTTGGAACTGGGCGGTAAGGCTCCTTTTATCGTCTGTGAAGATGCGAATATCGACAAAGCCGTAGAGGCGGCAGTTATTTCACGTTACGCCAATTGCGGTCAGGTTTGTATCTGTAACGAAATGGTAATGGTGGATGAAAAAATCGCAGATGAATTTACCGAAAAATTGGTAAAAAGGGTTAGGCAGATCAAAACCGGAAATCCCTTTGAGGCAACTGTCGATATGGGCCCCAACGTTAGTACCCATGGTTTGGAGAGGGTAGATCAATTGGTTAAGGATAATATCGCCGAAGGGGCCGAATTGGTCTTGGGCGGTAAAAGACCGGAAGGTGCCCAGTTTGAAACGGGTAATTGGTATGAGCCAACAGTTCTGATCAACGTTAAAAATGGTGATGCTACCACAAAACATGAGTTGTTTGCGCCTGTTCTGCCCATTATGAAGGTTTCGGGCTTTGATGAGGCCTTGGCATATTCCAATGCAAGGGAAGAAGGCCTATCCGCTTATTTGTATTCCAACGATTATAGAACGCATCAGAAAGCGATAGATCAGTTGCAGGTGGGTACCATATTTATCAATAAGCATATTGTAGGCTATATTCAAGGTTATCATTCAGGACATAAAACGTCAGGTACGGGCGGGGAAGATGGCGTGTACGGTATAGAAGATCACTTGCAAAAAAGAACGGTCTATCTAGATTATGCGAATTAGACTTCCGATAAAAAATAAAAAGATATGTTACTAGCTTTTTTTTGGGTGCTCTTAGCGGCTATTATGCTGGGTTTTTACGCTTTTCCAAGTAAATATGTTAAGGGCTATGGCGTAGAAAATCTTTGGGGTAGTTTTTGGCTCTTTGCCATGATTATCGTTCCGGTCTTGGCCTCGTTTATTCTAGTGAACGGCTTGGGTGAGACCTTCGCCCAAGTTCCAAGCTCGGTTTTTGTCGGTATTTTCTTTTTAAGCATGCTCTGGGGCATAGGCAATTTGCTCTGGGGAATCAGTATTTCTAAAATTGGAATGGCTTTGGGCTTTTCCTTGTTGATAGGCGTAGCTACTTTGGTGGGGTCTATGCTTCCCTTTTTTATGGGGAATTTGGATCAGTTGAATACGACTGCGGGTCGGGTCATCGTTTTGGGAATCTTTATTATTATGGGGGGCATTGTCCTGAACGGGAAGGCAGGGCTCTTAAGGGAAGCCAACGCCGATACGGCGAGTGATACAAGTTCTTCAAAACATATGAAGACCGGAATAATCATGTGTATTGTAGGCGGTATTTGTGCGGCAGGGTTTAACCTGTCTTATCATGTGGCCGATACTATAGGGCAAATAGGAAGGATTTCTCAAGAACAATTTGGAAATGAACCGTGGATTGCTAGGCTGGCAGTAATGTTACCGTCTTTTATCGGAAGTGGAGTGGTTACCGTACTGTATTTTGCGTATAAGCTGAACCAAAGCAAGTCGTGGCATAAGTTCGCATCCCCATCGAGTAGGAAGAATATACTCTTGATTGTTGTGATGGCCCTTGTATATGTCGCATCCTTGCTCATTTACGGTCTAGGGGCTTATAGTTTAGGAGCTTTGGGTACGTCGGTCGGTTTTGCCGTGTTTCAAACGGGCTGTATTATGATAGCTAATATATTGGGCTTGTTTTCTGGAGAATGGACCAATGCGGGAAAACGAAGCAAATATTTTCTGTATTCAGGCCTATTGGTAATGACATTGGGCATTACGGTAATTGCCTATGGGAATTTTATTTCCTATTAAACCTTGGTAGGATGGTGTTGGTACGGGAAGGCAACGATGTATAGGGCGGATATCATAAAATTGGTTTCAAGCCTAAACCACAGGCTGTAACTTATGGAATACGAGAGTAGGGTAAACTTTGCTTTATGATGGCTAAGTTTTTATATCGACAGTAGGATGTAAAAACTAAAAGGAGTGCAACTCAACGATACACTCCTTTTATAAACTAACAAAAACTAACTCAAACGTGGTAAGACTAAGCGCATGAGATGCGCTCTTTGACCTTCCGTTAAGTTATATCCTATTCTTTTGCGATTCCCCTATCCAAAATAATTTTAATTATTTTGGAAGGCCTGTACTAATGGCCCTTATCGTTTAAATGCGTGAGGGGAGAACCTAGATTATCTCGATATGCCGATGGTGATTTCCCCATTACACGCTTAAAAACCCGGGTGAAATAGTAAGGGTCGTCATAGCCGATGTCAATGGCTATTTCATTGATCCGTAGGCTGCTGAAATCTAAAAGGTGGCAGGCGCGTTGCATTTTTAAGTAGATAAAATGCTCAATAGGAGTATGGGAAGTCTTCTTTTTGAAAAGAAGGCAGAAATGTGAAACGGAAAGACCCGAAGAGGAGGCGATTTCTGCAATGCTGAGTTTTTTTCGGATGTTTTCCTTCATATAGGTAATAGCCATAGAAATAGGGTCATTGTTCAACGATGTCTTGGTCTGCGTAAAAAGCGAATGGTATTTGAACGAACCGAGAAGGTTGATAAGCAGTACACTGCTGTATTCGAGATTGTTCAATGAATTTCCTGCTTCAAGGGTGTAATAAATTTCCTCAAAAAGAAGGGCCCTTTCCCCAAGTCTACTATTCGGTGATTTAATTAAGGTCCTCGGGTACACAAAGGGGTTGATGAAATGATCCGTGTTTTCTCCGTTAAAGTGTATCCAATAGATAGTCCAAGGGTCATTAAAATCGGCACCGTACTTGTGCGGACAATTTTTAGGTATGACGGAGAACTGATTTTTGGTGAGTATGTGCCGGTCTCCATCGATTTCTATCCAGCCCTTTCCTTGGGCGCAAAAAATAAGAATATATTCAGAACACCCTTTGGGCCTTTCACGATAGTGAAATTGTGCCTTAGGGAAATAACCGACGTCTGTCACATATAAGCCCCTTGTAAATTGGTTTTTTCTTAAAATTTTGAGTG
Organism: Zobellia uliginosa; assembly: GCF_900156625.1. GTDB lineage: Bacteria > Bacteroidota > Bacteroidia > Flavobacteriales > Flavobacteriaceae > Zobellia > Zobellia uliginosa. The sequence continues at coordinate 85,872 of NZ_FTOB01000007.1, forward strand.
ATTTTTTGTGTATCACTAACATCTTCTGACCGGTGAAGGCATCTTTCTTTTTCATGATACTAATATAGTAATAAGAAAATAATCCATTAAATGAAGAGCATAATCTATTTTATGAAGCCCTATCAGCGAATACATTTGTTCTATATCGAAGTGGTAGTATCGCTTGGTGGTATGATTATGGCCGATTTCGGTATTCTAATAAATTCCTTGTCGTATAAAGAATCAGCCTAATTGATATTTGAAAAGGGCTAAATGAAATGATGTAATGAGCGTAAAAGTCTGGAGCGAAAAAATAATGATTCCTACCTATGAAATCGGAACTGCCGAAAAGAACCCCATTTTTCTTGAAAAAAGGGTGTATCAAGGCAGTAGCGGAAAAGTATACCCCTATCCGGTAGTCGAGAAAATAAGTGACGAAAAGGTCGAAAAGGAATGGTTGGCCTGTTTTCTCGAAAACGATTTTTTAAAAATTATGATTTTGCCCGAATTGGGAGGACGTGTACAAATGGCCTACGATAAAGTAAAAAAACGCCATTTTGTATATTATAACGAGGTGATAAAACCGGCATTGGTCGGACTTACCGGGCCTTGGATTTCGGGAGGTATCGAATTTAACTGGCCACAGCATCATCGTCCTTCTACCTACCTTCCCGTTGATTATAGCATTGCCGAAAATGATGATCGGAGCAAAACGGTTTGGTGCAGTGAAATGGAGCGGATGTCAGGAACCAAGGGCATGGCCGGCTTTACCTTGCATCCCGATAAGGCCTATTTAGAAATTAAGGTAAGCCTCTATAACCGCACCGATAGGCCACAAACATTTTTATGGTGGGCCAATCCGGCAGTGGCGGTCAATGATGACTATCAGTCTGTTTTTCCTCCCGATGTTACCGCCGTATTCGATCACGGTAAACGCGATGTTTCCGAATTTCCGATTGCCAAAGGGGTCTATTATAAGTTTGATTATTCCCCGGGTACCGATATTTCGAGATACGCGAATATTCCCGTACCTACATCGTACATGGCCATGAAATCGGATTACAATTTTGTCGGGGGCTACGAAAACGATTCTAAGGGAGGCCTGCTACACGTGGCCAATCACCATATTTCCCCTGGAAAAAAACAATGGACTTGGGGTAATGGGGACTTTGGCAAGGCATGGGACAGAAACCTTACCGATGCCAATGGCCCTTATATTGAACTGATGTGTGGCGTCTATACCGATAACCAACCCGATTTTACATGGCTGAAGCCTTACGAGGAAAAATCGTTTTCACAGTACTTTATGCCGTACCAAGATCTGGGCGTGGTGAAGAATGCATCAAAAGATGCGATGTTGAACCTCGAATTCGAAGAAGGTAAGGCCCTTGTCAAGGCATACACCACTGCGGTCTATAGCAAGGCTACCGTACGACTTAAGTGTAAAGAAGAGGTTCTCTTAGAGGAAAAATATGACTTTAGGCCGGGCCGATCGTATGCCTCGGAGCTTAGTATCGATCCCAATCTGTCACAACCTGACTTTGAACTTTCGATCCTATTGGAGAACGGAAGCGTTCTGTTAGATTGGAGGCCGGAAAAAGAAGCTGACAATACCATTCCCGAGCCGGCGCAGGCGGCTCGGGAACCTAAGGATATAGAAACAAATGAGGAGCTGTTTTTGAACGGACTTCATTTGGAGCAATATCGGCATGCCACTTATGATCCCCTGCCGTACTACCGAGAGGCATTGGAGCGCGACCCGGGCGATATCCGTTGTAATAATGCCATGGGCCTATGGTTAATGGGGAAAGGAAAGTTTGGGAAGGCAGAACCCTACTTTTTAAAGGCTTACAACAGGCAGATAGACCGCAACCCCAATCCTTTGGATGGGGAGCCTCTTTTTAATCTAGGGCTTTCGCTGTCTTACCAAGGCAAGTACGCCGAAGCCTATGACGCTTTTTATAAGTCGGTTTGGGACGTTTCCTTTATGGATCCAGGGTATTTTCAGCTGTCACTCCTTGATTGTATGAAGCAAGATTGGGTTGCGGCCTTAGATACCGTAGACCGATCATTGCTACGCAATTGGCATAATCACAAAGCGCGCCACTTAAAGGTGGCCGTACTCCGAAAGCAAGGGGAAACCGAACAGGCCCTATTGCTTATCGAAGAATCCTTATCCAAAGACCTTTTCAATTTCGGATTGTATTTTGAAAAGTACCTTATGGGGAACCAAGGGGCTAAAGAAGAACTGATCGAGCTCATGCGCAACGATATTCATAATTATATCGAAATTTCGTTGGATTATGCCCGGGCCGGTTTGTTCGATGAGGCCGTAGCCCTGATAGGGTTAGGGGTCTCCCACTGCGAACCTCACTATCCGATGGCACTGTACTTTAAAGCCTGGTTTTTGACTAGGTCAGGGAAAGATAGCGCTGCCCTTGAAACCATAAAAGTTGCCGAGAAGGCGCTTCCCGATTATTGCTTCCCGCACCGTTTGGAAGCTGTTCTGGCCCTTGAATCGGCTATAGATGTCTATCCTGAATGTGCCAAGGCTCCTTACTACTTAGGTAATTTTTGGTATAACGCCCTCCAGTACGACGATGCTATTTCGTGTTGGGAAAACTCGGTCAAGAACGACCCTTCTTTTCCAACGGTACATAGAAACCTGGCCTTGGCCTATTACAATAAAAGGGGCGATTTCGATAAGGCCCTTGAATCTATGGAGATGGCTTTTAAATTAGATCCCAACGATGCCCGAATTTTTATGGAGCGTGATCAACTCTATAAACGGCTGAACAAATCGGTGGCATTTCGGTTTGAAAATTTTGAGAAATATCCACATTTGGTATTGCTTCGGGATGACCTGTATATTGAAAAAGCCTACCTCTTGATCATAGAAAGGAAATATAGGCAGGCCTACGAATGGATTATGGAAAGGAAGTTCCATCCATGGGAAGGGGGGGAAGGCAAGGTGACCAAAGCCTATACATCGAGTCTGATAGGTATGGCGCGCGAGGCCTTTGTAAAAAAGGATTTTAAGGCCGCCATGGAAAGTTTGGAAAAGGCGAGAACCTATCCGCATAACCTTGGTGAAGGTAAACTACCGGGGGCCCATGAGAACGAAATCGACTACTGGTACGGCTGTGCCCTTGAAGGGCTTGGCCATATTGAAAAAGCCAATTTGTTTTGGGGGAAGGCCGCTTCGGGTGTCAGCGAGCCAATGGCGGTATGGTTCTACAATGATCAGCCACCTGAAACTATTTTTTATCAGGGCCTTGCCTTGATAAAACTGAAAAAGCAAAAAGAAGCTCTAAAGCGTTTTGGAAAACTGATTTCTTACGGGGAGGCCCACCTTGCCGATGAGGTTAAAATCGACTATTTCGCGGTTTCCCTTCCCGATTTGATGATTTGGGATGAAAACCTTGACCTAAGGAATAAAATGCACTGCCAATATTTAATGGCCTTAGGCTATAAAGGTATTGAGGGAGGAAGAAAGTTGGCAGAAGAACTCTTTGAAAAAGTCATGGCCCATACAAATGTCACTTTAGACATGGCCGCCATTATGGAAATCGATTATCCAATACAAACGAATTAAGCGCACCACCAAAAATAGAAAGTATGAGCACTTTAAAAATAGTGGAAGAATGTGATCAAGTTTCAGTAATCAACCTCAAACTCGGATGTGATGTGGCCTATAGGGAACTGTTCGACCGATATAATAAAAGGCTGTATTATTTTGCCTTGGGGTATTTAAAATCTCCCGTAGAGGCCGAGGGGGTGGTGCAAGATGTCTTTGCTAAAATTTGGGAAAAGAAGGAAAACCTCAAACCTGACAATTCCTTTAAGGCCTATATTTTTACAATTGCCTATAATTTGATCAAAAAAAACTTCATAAGACGGGGGCGTGTACGCGATTATTTGGCATCGGAAGGCGTGCAGCGAGGCTTTGACCTTTCTACCACGGATCAATTGGATTACAATTTTACCATGGAAAGGTTGAAAAACTTGGTAGCCAAAATGCCGAAGAGAAGGCAGGAGACATTTATTAAAAGCCGTTTTGAAGGCCTTCCCGTAAAGGATATTGCCGTAGAGATGGGAATAAGCCCTAAAACCGTTGAAAACCAGATTACCTTGGCCTTAAAATACCTTCGGGTACATCTGAACGGTATCGAAGAACAAAGGGCGCTGGAAATGTAGCAGGCCCAAGAAAAAGAAAGAACTTTTTAAAAGACTCCATAAGTTTTTGTTTAGGGTGTATATCCTTATTTACGTGGCTGGTAAGGTGCATAACTCCTTTTTGTTTCAAAGTTTAAAGCTGCTCGTACTGTAACCGAATACGGCCCGCCGGTCTTCAATTTTTACCTAAAAGGCATGGACTTGGGGTGCCCGCTCAACGGAATACTTCCATTTTCTTTAACAAAATTTAACGAAAACTTATTCTGGCATAGGGGAATAGGGACAATACGGGATATTACTTAATAGTAGTGCCTTTTTATTATTTCTAAAGCTTTTCCGATGAAGATGAAATTAGACGAAAAAAGAATTCTTGACTACTTCTCAGGAGAAGATACCCCTAAGGATAGAAAGTACATAGAGGCTCTTTTTGCGGATGCTGAACGGGAAGAAGAATTAAAAGAGCTACTGGCACGACATTGGGAAGCCTTTTCCCAAGATGATAATTATCCCGACAGAAACCTAGGGCATCTGTTTCAAAGACCAATGGTCAAGCCGGGTTGTATAGGAGGTAAAAATATATCCGACGTCTTTCGGAAAATATGGATGGCCTATGCACGTGTTGCGGCGATGTTGGTATTGCCATTGGGACTACTGTATCTAATATACACAAATGGGCAAAAAGAAAACGTCCTCGATCAAGTTTCTTCTATTCGTATAAATGCCCCCTTGGGGTCAAAACTTCAATTTACTTTGCCCGATGGAAGCACAGGTTGGCTGAATAGTGGCTCGACCCTTACTTATCCACCGCAATTTGGAGATACCCGTGATGTCTATTTGGTAGGGGAGGCATGGTTCGATGTGAAGAAGAATAAACACAGGCCCTTTAATGTGGTGACCCCTGATGTAGATATTTCCGTTTTGGGCACAAAGTTCAACGTAGTGGCCTATAAGGGAGAAAAAACCGATGTCGTCTTAGAATCGGGAAAGGTTTTGTTAAAGCCTAAAGGTGATCAAAAGGAATTGTCAATGGAGCCCAGTGAAAGGGTAATTATCGATGCGAAGACGAACAGTGTGAGTCGCTCGAACATTGTAGGCGACAATAAATTTTCGAGTTGGAAGGATGGCAAATTGGTCTTTCGGAACGATTCGATGGAAGAGGTGGCAAAGCGGTTGAGCCGATGGTACAATATTGATGTTGCCATAGAAAACCATAAAGGAAAAGATTTGAGGTTGAGAGCGGTATTTGTAGACGAGGATATCGAGGAGGTATTACGGCTCTTAAAAATGAGTTTCCCAATAGACTATCATATCGAAGATCGAAAAAAGGACGAAAGACACTTTCAATTTTCAAAGCGAAAGGTCAAAATCACGGTTCGATGATTAAAGAAAACCAACTAAACCAAAATTAAAAACGATGCCTATGGTATAACCTTAAAACAAAAAAAAACAGGAAAGTGGTTGCAACACATTCCTGTTATGACGATTAGAAGTCACAACCGAATTATAACTACTAAACTATTACAAAATTATGGAAAAAAAACCGAAACGAGGGGGAGCGGAAATGCTTACCCTGCGTAAAATTTTAAGAATCATGAGAATTACCTTTTTCTTGGTTATAGTTGCGATAAGCAGTGTTTTTGCGAACGATTCGTATGCACAGCACAAAAAGCTATCGCTAAAGATGACCGATGTGAGACTTGGTGAGGTTCTCGATAAAATAGAAAAGGAAAGTCAGTTTTACTTTTTGGCCAACCAAGAATCTATTGATCTTGAACGTCTAGTGGACATAGACGTAAGAAACCAGCCTATCAGTTCAATTCTTGACTTGGTCTTGGAGCATACGAACATCCGGTATACGGTGATTGAAAAACAGATTGTTCTGACCAACTCCGAAATTCAAAGGGTAGATGAACCCCATATATCGGCATTGGCGCAAAACGGCATTACCGCTGTACGACTTGTAAATACCATGGGTATGGGCGAGGGTGCATTTTACCAGGTAATCAGGGGAACCGTTATCGATGAAGGCGGACAACCATTGCCAGGGGTCAACGTTTTGGCTAAAGGTACGACTACGGGTACACAAACCGATTTTGACGGAAACTATTCGATAAACGTACCAAAGGGGGTAACTACCTTGGTGTTTTCCTTTATCGGACTTAAGTCACAAGAAATCGCAATAGACGGAAAAACGGTGGTTAATGTTACCATGGTCGAAGATGCTACTGCCTTGGATGAAGTGGTGCTTGTGGGGTATGGAGCGGTAAAGAGAAGTGACTTGACCGGATCAGTAGCTTCAATCAGTAGTAAAGACATAAGTGAGATCCCGACCAATACGGTCAGTAACCTTTTGCAAGGTAGGGCCGCCGGTGTTCAGGTTACAACAGGAGATGGCTCACCAGGTGGTGGAATCAACATTAGAATACGAGGTACCAGTACGATTACGGGATCTACGGAACCCCTTTATATTGTAGATGGCTTCCCGGTGAACAGTGATAACGATGACCTCTATGTTTCAGGAGGTTTGAACGAAGGTGGCGGAGCCGGTAACGATACGAACAAGGTTCGTCCCAATGCGCTATCCTTTATCAACCCTAACGACATTGCCAATATCGAAATATTGAAAGATGCCGCAGCTACCGCTATTTATGGAAGTAGAGGTGCCAACGGGGTAGTTTTGATTACCACTAAGAGAGGTAATATCGGAAAGACAAAACTGAACTTGAACTATTCTACGGGGGTCCAGACCATAATCCGTAAAATAGAAACATTAGATGGCCCGGAATATGTAAGAAGGTATACCGAACGTGAAATCAATGGGGGCGTTGCACCACAAAATGTAAGGTTCAATGGTTCCGATAAATATCATCCGGTGGCCGAAGATGCCAAGACCTTTAACTATCAAGACCTTATTTATCGTCCTGCCATTACCCAAGACATAGCACTGGCTTTTACGGGAGGTAATGAAAAAACAAAATATTTGCTTTCTGGTAAATATGTGGATCAACAGGGGATTATGGTAGAGTCCGGTTATAGGGATGCCCAGATTAGGGTGAACCTTGACCAAAAATTGGGCGACTTTATAGATGTAAAAACAAATCTATTATTGAGTAGGTCGATAAATAAAAGAGTGCCAGCTGGTGCAGGGTTCAATTACAACACGGTAACCTATGCTTTGGGGCAGGCACCTATTCATGACCCGGAATGGTTCGATGAGTCTACCGGACTTTGGTATACGGATTCGAAGGTGAGTCAACAGTACACCAATCCATTGAAGATTTTACAGGATATCGATGATCAAATATTCACCAATAGACTTTTGGGTAATGTACAGGCCGATTTTAGACTAACAAAATCATTGACCTTTACCGGGAGTGCCGGTATAGATTATTCCGATGCAACAAGAAAATTCTATCAGAAAAGAACCTTGACCTATTTTGATTCACCTGTGCCAAATGGACAGGCAAGAATCAATGGGGTAGAGGCCGTTCGCACCAATACCAATGGTTATTTTACTTGGACCAATAGTTTTGGCGACCATAATCTAAATGTGGTAGGTGGGGTTGAATTAATATCCCAAACAATATCTAACCTCAATGTAAGTATTGAAGATTTTGCGACCGATGAATTGGGTACCGAAAACCTAGGTGGGGGTAATATTGAAACCGCAGGTTTGAGTAATGGTAAACGAAAGTGGCAAACCGTTGGCTTTTTCGGAAGGATGAACTATGATTTTAAAAGTAAGTACTACGCCAGTGTTAACGTAAGACAAGATGGCTCGTCTGTATTTGGGGCATCGAATAAATGGGGATTCTTTCCTTCCTTGGCCTTGGCATGGCGCCCGACCGAAGAAGATTTTCTAAAAGACCAAGATGTCGTTTCCAACTTAAAACTAAGGGCGAGTATCGGTCAGACCGGTAATGGCTCGCTTGACCCCTATAGTGCCATTGGCCTATGGACCATTGGTGGAACCTATAGCTATGACGATCAAATCGTAAATAGGGTCAACCTGTCAAGAATATCGAATCCTGATTTGAAATGGGAGACGACTACCCAATACAATGTTGGTCTAGATGCGCGTTTCTTGAACGGAAAACTTGGTTTTACTTTCGATTATTATTTAAAGGATACCGAAGATTTGATCCTGCCTGTAGTTATACCTAAAAGTACCGGCTTCGATTCTTCCATTCAGAACTTGGGCGAATTGCGCAATACGGGATTGGAATTTGGTATAGACGCCGTCCTTGCCTCAACTGAGGACTTTTCATGGAACATTAATGCAAACGTATCCCACATTGAATCTAAAGCTACCAATGTAGGTGAGGGAACGAATATCGACCCCAACACACAAGAGCCTTATATTGAAGTAGCCAAATGGAACAGAAGGGGTGGGCCGCGTTTATACGAAGGACAGCCTGCCGGACAGATTTACGGATATGTAATTGAAGGGGTATTCAGAGACCAGTCACAAGCGGACAACTGGCCTGTAGATATGGACCCTCAAAGAAACTTGCATCAAGAAGGTTTCTATATTTACAAGGATATTAATGGAGATGGTATAATTACCGATGCCGACCAAGAATCTTTGGGAACGGGACAACCTGATTATATTTTTGGGGTTACCAACCGTTTCAAATACAAAGCTTTCGATCTATCCTTGTTCTTACAGGGAACCACTGGTTCCGATATCGTGATGTTTTACTCGGGTGATGTGGACAAGGCTATCAATTCTGATTTTTGGACTCCTGATAATAGGGACGCCTTGGTTGCTGTCAATAGTAGTGCCAATAATAGTAGAAAAGGGTTGACGTTCGACAATAGACAAATACAGGACGGCAGTTACCTTCGTCTAAAGAACATTCGTTTAGGGTATACTTTTCCCGATGATATCGGTCTGTTAAGTGGACTGAACATTTATCTCAATGCTTCCAACTTAATTACGCTTACGACTTACGACGGTTACAATCCCGATGTGAATTCAGGTGGGGGAGAAGCCTTTAGTGAAGGTTTTGACGCTGGGGTTTATCCGCTTTCTAGGACATATACGTTGGGCTTGAATTTTAACTTTTAAAAGGACGAAAAGATGAAAAAGATATATATAAACACCATTTTAATTTTAAGTCTTCTTTTTGCTTCGACCTCTTGTGAGGACTATCTGGAAGAAGAGGTATACAATTCTTTTGGCGATACCGATTTTCCTACGGAAGCCACAATAGAGACCATGGTCAATTCGGCCCACCATTTTATGGGTATGTTGGTGGTTTTTAACCATCGTATGTTTTGGGCGACGGAATTTCCAACGCCGGTTTTTCAATATAGTTTCAGGGCAGTACATCCAAGGAACAACCTCTCTACATGGAGTTGGAACAACGAGTTCGGTGATCCGGCATACTTCGATATTATGGAACGCCTTTGGGATGTGGTGAGGATGTCTAACGATATCATCGAAAAAGCCCCCCAAATTGAAATGGAAGACGCCGGACGACAAGCGGAGATTGTTGCCGAGGCTAAATTCCTTAGAGGTATGGCCTATTTCTATGCTGTACGTCTATGGGGCGGAATGCCAATTGTAGATAAGCCACAGACCCTAACGGACGACTTGTTTCCGGCTAGGGCCAGTATTGAAGAAACCTATGCCTTCTTAATCCAAGATTTTAAGGATGCCGCAGCGGTATTGCCTACAAGAAGTGAATATACCAATAGAGGTTTCAACGAGGGGCATATAACTAAGGGAACGGCCCAAGGTATGCTGGCAAAGGCCTATATCACAATGGGCGGAGCTCCTTTGAACGACCGGTCGAATTTAGAGGAAGCCAAAACCTTATTGGAAAAGGTTATACAATCCGGACAATACAGTTTGGTGCAATCGGATACCCCTTATAAGGACTTGTGGGATTGGCAGAATGAGAACAATTCTGAAATGATGTATTCTATTCAGAAAGAGGGCCTTGTGCAAAATTACAGGGGAATGTTCGGGTATATGACGCCAAATGATGCCACTGAAGGTATTTGGACCAGTGGTCAAGATTTCTCTAGAGGCTCGGCCTTAGACGGGGTAACCCCTGAATTCGCCAAGTGGTATGCCTCTCATGATTCAGGTCCGAGATATAAATGGACCATTGTAACGGAATATCAACTTTTAAACGACAAGCCACCTTTTAAGGCAGGCGATATCCTACACATGGAAGATGGGCCCCAGGCCCAAGCCTATCAAGGGAAATGGAGGGCCGTTGGCGCTGAATTGGACAACAACTTTTTCTGTCCTAACAATTTTCCTGTGTTACGCTATGCCGATATTTTATTATTGCATTCCGAAGTAACCAATGAATTGGGCGCAGCCGATTACACCGGCCTTAATGCCATTCGGGAAAGAGCTGGTTTGCCTGTTTTGTCAGGATTGTCCCAAGATGATTTCAGGGATGCCGTTTTTATCGAACGTGACTTGGAACTGACCTATGAGCAGAACATGCTTTTCGATATGAGGAGAAGAGGATTGGATTATACCAAGTCGAAATTAGAAGGCTTTTTTAATCCGAACCAGAACGAATCGGCACCTGGTGCCGGAGATGGTTATCCACAAGATTTCCAATTTTCGATAGAGCCACACCGAATGTTGTTTCCTTATCCACCAAGAGAGTTGCTCTCAAACCCTAACTTAGAGCAGAATCCTGGTTATTAATACTTTTTATCTTAGGGCAAATATGAGTGGTATCCGCTCATATTTGCTTTTTTTATTTCGTTCTTAACCATTAAACTAATCTTTAAACTATGCGCAAAAACAAATTCTTACGAAGACCAAAAAAACACCTAATACCTATATTTTCATTTTTTGCCTTCGTCTTATTATTTTCATGTTCGGGAGACAACAACACGGAGAGTGTGAACCTTACCAGTCCTGATAATAAATACAGCTTTACCTTCAATACGGGAAATGGAACATCGCCCTCGTACCAAATTAGTTTTGAAGGCCAAGAAGTAATTGCAAGTTCCGGTCTGGGGGTTCAAATGGAAAATGGAACGCAAGCAGTTTCGGCCATTGAAATAGAAGCGGTAGAGACCGATGAGGTCAACTCAAGTTGGAAGCCCGTCTATGGTGAAAAAAACAGCTATCCCGAAAATTATAAGGAATCACTCATCAAACTAAAGGGCGAAGGGGCTTTATACAATCTCCGCGTACGGGCATATAATGAAGGGGTTGCCTTCCGGTACGAGTTTAAGGAAGTAAAGGGTAGCATTGATAAAGAACTCACCGAATTTTCAGTGTCACCGACCGCTACGGCGTGGTCATCGGTAAGGGCACAGAGCGAGATTTCCAAAAGGAAGGTATCGGAACTAGATACGGTAGTGGAGCGCCCCTTGCTGGTACAACTCAAAGATTCATTGTTTACGGCCATCGGCGAAGCCGCACTAGTCGATTATGCGCGGATGAAACTTAGACGTGACCTCAATAAAAGCGGTACGCTGGTTTCAGAATTGAGCAGTAAGGTCGTATTGGGCAACACGGTTGACAAAACCCCATGGCGCTTTGTCATGGCGGCGAAAAGACCGGCACAACTATTAGAGAACAATTATTTATTGTTGAACCTGAACGAACCGAACAAGATAAGCGACACCTCATATATAAGACCGGGAAAAATCATACGGGAAACCACGCTTACAACCCAAGGCGGTATGGCCTGTGTAGATTTCGCGGTAAAACACAATTTACAGTATATCGAATTCGATGCCGGCTGGTACGGTAATGAATATGATGATGCCTCCGATGCGACTACGATTACGATTGACCCTAAAAGATCTAAGGGCCCCCTCGATTTATTGAATGTTATCGAGTATGCCAAAAGTAAAAACGTAGGCGTCGTTCTTTATGTGAACAGAAGGGCTTTGGAAAAACAATTGGATGAGGTTTTGCCCTTGTTGAAATCATGGGGCGTAAGTGGAATAAAATACGGATTTGTGAACGTAGGCCCGCAAGAATGGACCGTTTGGTTGCACGATGCCGTACGAAAAGCCGCGGAACACGAGCTTATGGTCGATATTCACGATGAGTACAGACCTACAGGATATTCGAGAACCTATCCCAACCTAATGACCCAAGAAGGAATCAGGGGAGATGAGGAATCACCCGAAAATGGAGAGGTCATAAGTACCATCTTTACGCGTATGATCGCCGGGGCCGGAGACCAGACCAATTGCTATTTCGCACCAAGGGTAGAAGAGAAAATGGGCAGTCATGCCTCGCAGTTGGCTAAGGCCGTTTGTATCTATAGTCCATGGCAATTTTTATACTGGTACGATAGGCCTGAGGGTTCTAAACCGGGAGAAGAAGGTGCCGGCGGTACAAAGGAATTTATACAGGAAGTGCCTGAATTGGCATGGTACGATGCCCTGCCTACTACTTGGGACGATACACGGGTATTGGACGGCTACCCTGGGGAATACGCCATAATCGCCCGTAAAAGTAACAATGATTGGTTTATTGGGGCTTTAAGCGGGTCGACCGGGAAGGATATTCGTATTGCATTAGATTTTCTTGATGCAGGAAAGGCATATGAGGCTACGCTATATTCGGATGATGCCAATAGCGATGCCCGTACCAAAGTAGCGATAGAAACGAGAAAAGTAAGTTCAAAAGATAGTATAAATCATACCCTGTTGGCCAAAAATGGATTGGCGGTCCATATTAGGGCATTATAATAAGTACAACTTCTTACATTTTATAAAAAAACGCTGTTATATACGGCGTTTTTTTTGTCCCATACGAAGCAATTGCCAATACCCCTTCTCTAGGTAAATTTACTATTCGGAAACATAAACGTGAAATTTTGGTTCTATCCACGGTCCATTTCTCAATCCTAATGGCGAAGTACAAAAAAGAAACCGTTCCTGAGATGGTCTTATTTGATATATAGGGTATGTTTTTTTCAAGCATGTATAGGGAAACAATTTGATTTAATAAATAATGTAATACATATCTTACATATTTATGAAGTTTTTAACCTTTAAATAAAACTTAATGTTTTGTGAACAATACGACCTCCTATTTCAGCGATTTTCTCCACCTAGAACAAAATATAACCTCAAACTGAAATATATATCCCCCCTGAAAATATAATCCAGCCGGTATATTTGGACGAGTTTACACTAAGAAAACAAGTTTCAGGATACCAATTTACCTACTGTGTTTCAAGATGGTAATGACTGTATAATCCGATGTCGTTCCATGATCCGAACGATTTTGATCTGTCTACTTAAAGTAAATCCACCAGTCCTTATTCGGCGAAAAGTTGAATACGATTTTTAACCAACCATTTGAAATTATGAAGTACATAGAAAAAGTTTTAATGGTCATAAGTTTTGTGTCCGTAATCACACTTCTCTCATGTAACAACGATGATGAAGAAACCATCGAGCTTAGCGATCCGCGTATAAGCTTGAAGTCACCCGGTGATAAGAGTGATGGAATTGACATTGCCCCCACCTTTTCTTGGGAAGCTACCGATCCAATGCAAAAATCGTTGAAGTACGATTTTTATTTGGGACTAGATAGCACAAAGCTTTTCTCCCAAGCCAGTAAATTGGAAGCCACGACTTATACCTTAACGGATTATAAGCTTCGTAAGGATAAAGTTTACTATTGGCAGGTGCATGCCGATAACGGCAGCGATAGGGCGGCCAGTGAGATTTGGAGTTTTAGTAGTATTCCTGCTCCGGATGCACCGGTTCTCGACGGCCCTTCCGATGACATCTTTGTACGTGACCAGCTAGAGTTTACATGGCAAGAGGTGGTTGCGGGTGAAGGGGAGGAGCTACAGTATCAGGTTTTCTTTGGAAAAACAAATCCTCCTAAGGAAAAGGTCGCTACCACAAAGGAACTGGCCTATTCCATGGACCCTATCGACCTTGAGGTCGGTGAGGTGTATTATTGGCAGGTCAAGGTTTCCGACCTTATAAATGATTCTGCAAGTGAAGTCCGTATGTTCAAAAAATTAAAACCAGGGGCACCCGACGAGCCTATGGCAACTTCTCCGGAACACAAAAGCGGACAATATTCGAGTAATATCACCCTTAAGTGGAATGAGGCCCCAGATCCTGAAAATGATGCGGTTACGTACACGGTTTTTCTCGATGAGGTTTCTCCCCCAAATGTAAAACTGGGCGAAAATATTTCTGCGACCCAGATTGATGCAGAAGGTTTGGAAATAAACAAACCCTACTACTGGCGTATTGAGGCTAGCGATCCCATGGGGAACACTACCGAATCTTCGGTATTCAGTTTTACTATTTTAAATGCTGGCGCCCCAGGGGCACCTATAGTTCAAGATCTTGCGGTAAACGGGGTCTTTTCTTTAGATGAATCGCTCGTATGGGCAAAAGCAGACGGGGCGGTGGCTTACGATGTCTATATAGATACGGTCTATCCGCCATTGAATAAAGTGGCCGATGGCCTTACGGAAACGGAGTATAAAGTACCAAATAGTGATATACCGAGTGATATAACGGATGTGAGGACTTACTACGCCGTAGTGGTTGCAAAAGATGCCGATGGCAATGAATCGAGCTCGGTGCCTTTACAGTTCACACCTCAAATGACAGGCTCCATTAGAGATGCTCGGGGCGATGAGGTAAACCATTACGAATGGGTAAGGGTAGGCACACAGGTTTGGATGTCGCAAAACTTGAGGGCAACCCGCTTTACCGATGGTGAAAAAATAAATCAACTAGGACTTAATGAATTGGTAAAAGATGACGTCAACGCTCTTTATTACAACGAACATCCCGCTGTGGACGGGTTTCCATCGAATTGGGTGAACACCTACGGTCGAGTGTATTCTTGGTGGGTGGTAGAAAGTGCCATTGCACCGGAAGGATGGCATGTTATGAAACCTTCGGATATAAATACATTAAAGGCGTATGCGGGTCATCCTAGAAACCTTTTAAGCGAATGGCATGACGGTGGGGCCAATATTTATGGACTCAATTATGAAACGGCAGGATGGCGCTATCCTTCATCGAACGACTTTGTTGAAGGCTTTAGGGTACCTCTAGAACAGTCAAGGGCCAATCTTTGGGTCAACAATGGAAACTACGGTGTTTGGGAGCTGAACGCGAGCTACAATAATACTTTCAGATATTTTGACTACCACTCAGGGATGATGTTCGGGATACGATTGGTAAAAGACTGATCTCAATTATAAAAGAAGCATTTTCAAAACGAATAACCTATGAAATTCAAACTAATAATCTGTATCATCACTGCTGCTATTTCCATGCAGGTAATATGTGCTCAAACCATTGAGGTCTCTGGTCAGGTCACCGATGAAACGGGACAGCCTCTTTTGGGTGCAAATGTCATTGTAAAGGGTACTTCCAAAGGAACCGTAACCGACTTCGATGGAAACTATAGTATTAAAGTCGGGCCTAATGATAAGCTTACTTTTACTTATATCGGTTTCATTGCCAAAGAATATAGCGTTGACGGAAAATCCGTAATCGATGTAAGCTTATTGCCAGAGGCACAAAGCTTAGACGAAGTTGTAGTCATTGGTTATGGCACGCAAAAAAAGAGCAATATCGTCGGGGCCGTATCCGATGTTTCGGGAAAGGATTTAGTAAGCACGGGTATCACCAACCTCTCTCAGGTAATACAAGATAGGCTTCCGGGGGTGTTTACCCAAATCAATACGGGGCAACCTGGTGCCGACGACGCTAAGATAACCGTTCGAGGGGTGTCAAGTTTTAATGGGGATAACTCTCCGTTGATTCTGGTCGATGGAGTGGAAGCTGCCGGTGGGTTTTCGCAATTGGATCCGGGGGAGATTTCTTCCATATCGGTATTAAAAGATGCCTCATCAACCGCTATTTATGGGGTTCGAGGTGCCGACGGGGTTATTTTGATTACAACAAAAAGAGGGTCGATAGGGGCGCCTAAAATTAGTGTGGCCGGAGGTATTACGGCCAAAGTATTGACCGATATACCTGACCAGCTTGGGTCTTACGACGTATTGACCCTCGGGCAAGAATCCATAAAAAATTCAGGCTTTTACGACGGATTAAGGTCGCAACGGTATATCGATACTTTTCTTGATCCTGATCGTGACCCCTATGCCTATCCTGATATTGACTGGTACGATGCCCTCATACGGGATGTTGGATGGGAAAGCAATGCCCGTATCAACGTTTCCGGAGGAACGGATTTTGTCAAGTATTTTACATCCTTCAGTGTGAACCATGTTGGGGATATCGTAAAAACGGAAGAATCAAACGGTTATTACAGTCCTGAATTTTCATACGACAAGTATAACTTTAGAACGAACCTAGATTTCAACCTTACCAAGACCACGACCTTAAAAACAGATATTTCAGGGCGATCGGAATTGCGGAAAACACCGAACACCGAGGTTGCGGCCGATCAATTTAGTAATGTATTCAAATTTATAGATCAGGCCACGCCTTATCTGTTCCCCTTGTATTACCCTGAAGAATTCGTAGCGTCCCATCCGGATCCTTTGGCGCCTAACCAAGGGGGTATACGTTTAGCGGCCGCAGGGGCCGAGGTACCGTATCAAGCTAATGCATACAATGCTTTGAATTACTCAGGGATGCGTAAGTTCAGAAGGGATGTGGTGGATATACAAATAGGTCTTACCCAAAAACTGGACTTTATCACTAAGGGGCTGTTGCTCTCGGGACGGTTTAATTACAGTACCGCCTACGAATATGAAAAAAGGGAAGGTTGGAACGTAAGTGAATGGCTTTATGATGCCGAACGCGATCAATGGAGGGAGCAATCAGGACAAAACTATAATTCTTCCGATCTTGACTTTCACAGTACGGGAGGTGAAAACTACAAGAGTAGTATTCGAAACATCTATTACGAGGCCAAGTTAGACTATCATCGTCAGTTCGGTTCGCATAATGTAGGCTTTGTAGGGGTTTTTAACCGTAATGAAAGACGTTTAAGCGCTACAGATTTGCCGTATTTCGGTGAGGACTGGGTCGGTAGGGCCAACTATGATTATAAGCAGCGCTATATATTCGAAGTTAGTGCGGGTTATAATGGATCTGAAAAATTTGCCCCGGGAAAACGCTTTGGTTTCTTTCCTGCAGCGGCTATTGGTTGGAACATCGCCAAAGAACCTCTTATAGAAAAGAACCTGCCTTGGTTAGATGATTTTAAAGTGCGTTACTCGTATGGGGAAACGGGCAATCAAAAGAACTCTCCCCGATTTCTGTATTTAGGTGGTTGGGATGAAGTCTCCAGTAAGTGGGGTTATATGAGGTTCGGTCTACCCGCGGCTAACGAGGCACCGAGGTATGGAGAGGTCAAGATAGCCAACCCGAATGCAACTTGGGAAACCGCCTATAAACAGAATTTAGGCTTTGATGTTGCCCTGTTAAGTAACGACCTTACCTTGGCCGTTGATCTCTATAAGGAAAGGAGAGAGGGTATTTTATTATCCAATCCCGTTCCATCGTATTACCACCCGGGATTCGGTTCCCTTGGTAAAGTTGGACTTCCCCCTATTAACCAGGGTAAGTCTAAAAACCAAGGTATTGAAGTGGTCTCTAATTATAGTCACTTGACCCCAAGTGGATTCAGGTATTCCTTAGGAGGTAACTTTACCATTGCCGATAGCCGGATCGTCTACCGGGCCGATAAGGCGCTCACACCTGATTACCAAAAACAACAAGGCAAGCCCATTGGTTGGATCAGTGGGTATCAGACCAACGGCTATATCAATAATTTCGAACAGGCCGTTAACGCACCTGCTATTAGTGGAGGCAATGCACCAGGAAATTATTTTTACTCTGATTTCAATGGTAACGGAGAAATTGAGGCCAATGATAATGTCCCGATGGAAGAGACGAATCAGCCTTTCATTCTGTATGCATTTAATACCAATTTGTCATATAAAGGTATTGACCTCGGTGTGCGTTTCTTCGGAAAGGATGGTGTAGCGTATTCGACCAATAAATACTATCCAAACTTTGACCAACACCTTTTAGAGGCTAAAACCGTGCATTTGGATCGTTGGTCCCCTGAGAACCAAGATGCACAATTTCCGGCTTTTTCCAATGCAGGCGAACGATTTTATAGAAAACGTAGTGATGCCAATGTATTGAGTACCGCCTATTTAAAGCTTCAGAACGTAACGCTCGGTTACACTTTGGAATCTGCTTACCTACAGCGCTTGTTACGCATTCAGCGTATGAAGTTCAATCTATCCGGTCAAAACCTATATACCTGGTCCGATGTTCCTTTTGGGGACCCTGAAGGGGGGAATGGACTATCCGGAGGTTATGGGGCCTATCCCCTCGTAAAGAGATACATTTTTACCCTAAATATCGATTTCTAAAAAACAATAATGATGAAATATAACTATATACTACTCATACTCTCTATAGTCATATTGGTAGGCTGTGAGGATTATCTTGATAGACGAGACGAGAACTCAAGTTTTCTGACAGAGGAAGATATCTGGAGGGACAAAAACAAAATCAACGGTATGGCCTTTAGGCTTTACGATACCATGGAGTGGTTTTTCGAAAGCCGATATGATTATAATGGAAGACAAAGTGCCGGAGGTGGAAAAAACTACGGAAACAGTTGCCAGTTTTCGGGAGAAGTACTCAATACCAGAAGTGTAGGGGGAAATGATAAAGTGATGCGGGGAGATTGGGTGGCCGCCGTAAACGAGAGTTTTGCAAATCCTGATTTCCAAATGGCCTGGGAAGATATGTGGGAGGCCGTATACGTTTCAAATTCAATTCTATATGGTATTGATGATGTAACCTCCGACGTAATGACCAAGGAAGAGAAAAATCAAGTAAAAGGGGAAGCCTTTTTGTTTAGGGCCTTGGGCTACCATGAGCTTTCCAAACGTTGGGGTGCCATGCCTTATATTAAGGAGAAAATATTTCCAGAAACCGATTTAAATCTACCAAGGCCTACATACAAGCAACAGATTACCGATATCGTCGCCGATTGTGATTCGGCAATTGCATATTTGCCCAAGGTCAGTTATTTGAATGATCCGGTTATGATGGGGAGAATGGGCAAGGCAGCGGCTATGGCACTTAAGTCAAGGGCGCTGACTACGGCAGCAAGTCCTAATTACACATTGAACAATGAAAGTGATACCGAATTATGGGAAAAAGCGGCCCAAGCGGCGTGGGATTTGATCAAACTTTCGGAGACAAGTGATAAAGTGGGCCTTTATCAAGGGGATTACAACCATATTTTCCATACTGAACCGGGCACCATAGAAGGGGTTTGGCCCCGCTATTACGAACCTTCTCGACCCAGTGCCAATTTATACTTCCATACTTGGCTTTGGATCAATATCGGAGGGTACGCCGGGCTAAGTCCTACTCAAGAACTGGTAGACCTCTACGAAACCGCCGATGGATGGCCGATTACGGATTCCCGATCGGGGTATGATGACCAAAATCCATATGACAATAGAGACCCTAGGTTTTACAAGAATATATTGTATCACGGCAGTACTTGGTCAAAACTATCAGAAAATGAAACCATTGATATGCGAACCGATCCTTTAGGGGTTGACCGTACCACTCCCAATGGGGCCGATTTTGGAAACTCAAAAACAGGCTACTTGGTTCGAAAAATGTTGCCGGATAAATGGAATAAGAAAAAATATGACGACAGCAAGTACCTTAATGCGCCCTATATAAGAATGGCAGAAATATACCTTAACTACGCTGAAGCGGTCAATGAGGCCTATAAGAACCCGAATGCGACCGTACCGGGGTCCAGTCTTACGGCAGTTGGGGCTTTGAATGCCGTTCGTAATAGAGTGGGTATGGCAGATGTTCGACCGGAATTCACTACCGATTATGCCGTTTTTCAAGAGCGGGTAAGAAATGAGTTTCAGGTAGAGCTGTGTTTCGAATACCATATCTGGTTCGATTTGATCCGTTGGAGAATCGCTCATGAAAAGCTGGACAATTACAATTTTCATGGCGTAAAAATTATCGATGACGCCAGTGCGCCCACGGGTGTGCGATTCGAAAGATTTGAAATACCTATAGAGAGACGTTTTGAAGAGAAACATTACCGCTACCCACTTCGATTAGGTGATTTACAGATTTTTGAACTCCCAGAAATGAAACAAAACCCAGGCTGGTAGTATGTTAATAATAAAAGATCTAACAATGAAAAAACTACGACCCATATATCTAGTAATCACTGCTCTGTTGTGGTTAAGCACCCATAAGGGTATGGCTCAAGATACAAGTGAACTATTTGAGGTTTCGGCCACACTATTGAACCAGGCCGGTGAGGTGTGCGATAAAGCGACAATAATGGCTTCTAACTCAAAAAATAGAACATTTACCGACCTTAATGGCGTTTTTAGCATACGTACGAACAAGGAAGATGTACTGGTTATTTCGGCTTCAGGGTTTGAAAGGACTACAGTGAACGTAACGAACGGTCAACTCGAAAGTACTTCGATCATTCTTAAGGAATGGGGCACTATTGATGCAGATCGCAAAATTAGTGTGGCTTATGGAGATTTGCCCTTCGAACGGATTACGGGTTCGGTTGAACGCATTACAGGAGACGAGTTGAGTGATTATCCTACCACATTTGTGCAAGAGGCTTTGGCAGGAAGGTTGTCAGGACTCACTTCCAATTACGGATCGGCTTCTCCTGAAGTAGAAAACTTTAGCAATAGCGTTCGCGGTGCGGGTGTTGGTGAGGTGTATTTGGATGGAATACCGTCAAACCTGGTGTTGACCTCGGGAGAGGTTGACAATATCGTATTGGCCAAGGATTATGGAAGCTCGTTCCTGTACGGAATTACCGCAGCACCCGGGGCCATGATCGTAAAGACAAAGAAAGGTTTGAAGGGAGATCGCTCTATTAAGTTTAAAGTGCGTAGAGGGGTACGGACACCGACATTTCTGCCTGAAATGATGAACGCCCAAGATTATGCGAAAAACTATAACCAAGCTTTGGCGAACGATGGTATATCTCCCATATATAATCAAAATACAATAGATGCATATACCAACAAAAGGGATACCGTAAGGAATCCCAACCAAGATTACCATAAGAAATTTGCCAGCGATTTGGCGAACTACAGACATATTACGGGGGAATTTTCGGGAGGAAACGAAATCACCCAGTATTTTTCGCATTTGGGGTATTATACTACCGATGGGATTGAAAGTGAAGGCGATGGAAGAAAATTGTCGCGACTACGCCTGAACAACAACCTTCAGATAAAGGTAAGCGACTTTGTTTCGGTGGATCTTGGAATAGGGGGGAGCTTCAACAAAAGAAAGGCGCCCCTTATGAGTGGCGACGATGCCTTCAATACAATGTATCAATATCCCGCAAACGCATTGCCGTTTAAGATCAATGATTCTATTTATGCAAGAAACCCCGAGTATGGCACCAACTTGTTGGTCAATCTGGCACATGGATCCATTATAGAAGATACCAGAAGGGACGCCAATGCCAGGCTTGGTCTAAACTTTGATTTGTCGACCTTGGCCAAAGGGTTGAGTTTTAGTAGTCTGGTAGGGCTTTATAGCTATAACAACCTTTCAAAGCGGTTAGACCCAACGGTCGATATGGCCGAGCCTTTTTTTACCAAAACACTCACGGGACAAGATACTTTGGTTTTAAGAAATTATACCAAGGGAGCGACCGATACAGGGTGGGCCAAATTAGGAGATCGGGTCGACCGAAACCAATTCATAAAAGCGGCCTTCAATTACGATAGAAGTTTTGGAGACCATCATGATTTGACCGCCGATTTGGTTTATACCAAGGAAAGCAAAAGCGGTAGCCAATTAGGACAGGAAGAACACTATAGGAATATTGGTTTTAGGGCCAATTATTTAATGGCTAAAAAATATGTGTTCGAAGGAAATTGGATGAACTCGGCGGTACGACAATTACAAAAAAAGCAACGCCGTACGATTACCTATGCCACGGGTGTAGCCTGGTTGGCCCACAAGGAAAATTTCTTGAAGAATGCTCAATGGTTGGATTTTCTTAAGCTAAGGGCGAATTACGGTATGCAAGGGCGTCCTGTTGGCCAGTTTTTTCTAGAAGATGATCAATATAGCGGATCAGGTGCCGGAACCTTCGGTGTCGTAGGGGCCACCTCTTCATCTGGGGGATATCGTCGCGTATTTACGGGAGCCGATGACATTGTAATGCCGAAACAGGAATACCTTAACGTAGGTTTCGATTTTCAGATGTTCAAGCATAAGTTGAACGGACAGATCAATTATTATAACATACGTAACTACGACGAGTTGGTGGTTCCGAACAACCTATACGCCCTATTGGCGGCAAATGACGATTACCTGCCCTATATTAACTTTTCCGACAATGAGAGAAAAGGCTTCGACGGAAGTATAAGCTATCGAAAGAAACTTGGCGATTTTCGCTTTTCCATTGGTGCAAATGCCATGTATAACACCACATATGTAACCAAATCCAACTCGATTGATTATCCTGAAGAAGCAAGAAATCAAATGGGCAATCAAGGAGGTCGTATCATTGGTTTGGAAGCCGATGGAATTTTTCAGAATCAAGCGGAAATAGACGCCGCCGTACCTTCAAAATTCGGCGAGGTAAAACCAGGGGACATCCGATATAAAGATTATAATGGAGACGGTACCATAGATGAAAAAGACTACCATGAAATAGGACGCTCACCAAGATTGTCCTATGGTTTGAACTATGGTATGAAATATAAAAACTGGGCCTTTAGCCTGCACGGCGACGGTGTGGCCGGAGGAAGCTTCAATGACGGACTCTATTGGAACAGGGGAACAAATGCCTATGCTCAAGAATTGTCGAAAAGCTGGCCGGCTACCAATGAATTGCCAAGGTTGACCACACTGTCTAACAGTAACAACTACAGGAATTCTACATTTTGGTTAAAAGACGCCTCGTATTTCAATGTCAGGAGCATTACGTTGGAGTATACGATTCCACAAAATTTAATTCAAAAATCGTTTATCAAGGAAATTACGTTTTTCACTTCGGGCAAAAACCTCTTTGTCTTATCATCGGTTAAAGACCGCTATATGCCAAGTCCTAATAAGGGATATTCACAGTACCCGGTATTGAAATCGTATGAAGTGGGGTTAGAAGTATCCTTTTAAAATAAAACCATCAACAATGAAAAAAAATATACTATTTTGTTTTGGAGTAGCATTGCTGGGCATCTCCTGCTCCAATGATTTTACTGAGGTGGTGCCATCTAACAATGTTTCCACTAAAGAAGTGTTTACCGACATTAGCCGGGCACAAAGCTTTTTAAATCCGGCCTATGGCTCTGTTCGAAATTCACCATGGATATCCTTAGATGCACAGACCCATAATGTCGTGAGAAAAAGCGGTCCTTCGCGTACTGCCGTTTCAGGGGCTACGGCTGAGTCTTCCCCGGTAAGCGGGGAATGGAATTCGGCCATTGGCAAGATTCTTCATATCAACGAATTTTTTGAAAAGGGCTTTAACGTTACCTATGACGCCTTTGATGAAGAGTTCGCTGAAGCCTTAAAGAAGCGGATTAGAGGAGAGGCTTTTGGTCTGAGGGCATATTACAAATGGATCTTACTGAAGAATTTTGCAGGACCATCTGCCCAAGACCCCAATACCATGTTGGGCATACCGATTATTGATGAAGTACTTACCATTGATAGCGCCAACGATATACCCCGAAGTACATATATGCAGAGCTATGCCAATATTCAAAAAGATCTGGATAGCGCCCTTACCAATATTAACCTGCTACGTTATGCAGGTGATGGTGATGTAGACGGCGTTCGGCTTACCAGTAGAATTTCGGGTGAAATGATTTGGGCCTTACGCGCTAGAATGGCCCTTTTTGCGGCTAGTCCGGCTTTCGGGCAAATTTCATGGGAAGAAGCGGCAAATACGGCTTATGATGCCATTGCGGCAATCGATGAAGGGGCCATAAAAGATCTACAACCTTTTGGGAACTTTAATAATGTAGATAATCCCGACCATTTTTGGAGGCGGAGTTTCAGCGAAAACGGCAGCCTTGAATCCCAAAATTTTCCACCTTCCCTATTCGGAAATGGCGATTGGAACCCTAGTCAAAATTTGGTCGAGGTATTTCCCGATAGCTTGGGATACCCGATAACGGATCCGAATAGTATTTACAATCCCGTTGAGCCATATGCGAATAGGGACCCCCGTTTTGAACGTTTTGTTTTCCACAATGGGGAAAATGAATTTCGAAATGCCTTTATCGAAGTATTTGCCGGAGGTAAAGATGCTCAGGGAGGTATACGTAAACAGGCCACCCGTTCAGGGTACTACCTGAAAAAGTTTCTTAGCGACAACATCAATCTCGATGTAGAGGCCAATGCCAATAAAAAGGACTATAAAGTATATCCTATTTTTGATCGTGGCGGACTATATCTCGATTTTGCCGAGGCTGCCATCGAAGCTTATGGTATTTCCGGAAAAGGGGGGGATATGGTGTTTTCGGCCAAAGAAGTGCTATCGGCCATTAGAAAAAGAGCCGGTATAACTACCGATCAATATCTCGACCTTGCAATAAGCGACCTTGATGCCTATCGGAACTTGATACGTAATGAACGACGTATCGAATATGCTTTTGAAGGTGAATATTATTACGATGTACGCCGTTGGAAAGTTTCCTTGGAAGAATTGAACCAGCCCGTACTAGGTATAAAGGTCGGGAAAGAAACTAGCGATAAATTTAACTATACCGCTACCGAAATAGAATCTAGGAGTTTTGAGGAATATATGTATTACAACCCTATTCCTCGTAATGAAGTTTTAAAATCGAATACCCTCATTCAAAATTTTGGATGGCAATAGTTTTCCGAACGATTAAATTTTAACTGATATGAAATATAGCTATTTAATGTTGACATTGGTCTTGGCATTGGTTTTCTCTTGTGAAGAGTATGAGGATTATGTTGTAGATACCGCGGGTTACACCGATGTTTATTTTCCTAAACCTGAATTACAAAGGTCAATTGTGTCCGGAGAGGGATTGTCTATCAAAGTAGGCGTGTACTTAGGAGGGGTAAGGGAAAACAACGAGGATCATCAAGTAAAGTATGTAATTGATGAAACCTTGTTGGTCGATACCCCTTATACCCTTATGCCTGATGATTATTACAGCTTGGGGGAGGATGAGATTACGGTACCTAAGGGCTCGTTTCAGGGTTTGGTCGATGTGAAATTCGATTCCTTGAAATTGGCGCAGGATACCTTGCTTAGGGATTTTAATTATGCACTTCCTTTTAAGATCGTTTCAACTTCGGTTGATTCTATTCTAGAAGGAAAGGAACAGACGATCATTCCCTTGAAATTAATGAATACCTACGAAGGTAATTTTTATCAGGTGGGATCGTTGAAGCAATTTTTTACCGCAACAAAAGTACTTGATACAGTATATGTATATGGGGATGATTTAGATGGCCCCAATACACCGATTCGAACCCTTTCCTCTATCATGATGGATACGGTAGACCTTGATGGTATCGGACCTAGAGGGGGAGATGGTTACCATATGCGCTTAAAGGTCGACCCCAAGGATAATTCAGTGGAAATCATTGCCGATACAGCGTCGGTATATCAAGTTTTTCCTAATGGAAAGAGTACTTGGGATCCCGTGAAACGAAAGTTCGTTTTAAGCTATAAGTACAGCGATGGCGAGAGGGATTATGAGGTAGAGGAAAAACTGACCTTTCGGAATCGCGTAAGGGATGGTATAAACGAATGGAGATGGGAAGGTTTTCCCGGTAACTAGAAAAGTAGACTATAAAGATTAAAAGGTTAAAAATGATATTGAACCCGGGAAGCTCGCTTTCCGGGTTTTTTGTTTTGATAAGATAAGGTCTTTTGGCATGGGGCTCAGTTCGACTCCTCCTCATCTTGACTTCACAGGGCAATCTTTACATGCTTTTTGCATTATTGATTGCTTCTATCATCCCTTTCTTCCTCGGGAAGGGATACGTCATAGAATGTTCCTATCATGTTGCGGGTTATTTGATTATCTCAAAATACGACCCGCTTTAGGAATTTGACGGGGTGCCCGGGCCTATACGAAGGTAAATGGCGATTACGTGTCGTTTACGGTTTAGGGCAAATCGGATAAAGCGTTCGATTTGCTACCGGAAACGTATCGCTTCGCATATTCCGACGGGGTCAGCATATGTTCTTGTTTAAAGCACTTGCTAAAATACTTGGGATCATTGAAGCCACTTTTAATGCAAATTTCGGCAATGAGCAAACCAGAATCTTGTCGTATGATCTGGGCCGCCCTTTTTAGTCGATATGAGCGTATAAATTCATTAGATGACTGTCCGGTCAGTTGTTTTAGTTTACGGTACAGGGCAGAATGGCTCATGCCCATTTTCTTTTTGAACATTTCCGCGGTAAAATCCGGATTATCGAAGTTTTCATCTAAAATCGAATGGGCCTTCTTGATAAATAAGGAATCGATTGAATCTACCGAGGTGTCATCAGGAACAAGGTTTACCTTTACTTTGGATATCTCCGATACTCTTTTGACATTTTTGATGATGTTCTCAATTCTGGCTTTTACGATCTGAATATCGAAAGGTTTGGCAATGTAGTCATTGGCGCCTATTTCCAAGCCCCTCAATTTAAACTCATCCGATGTCCATGCACTGAGGAAGAGGAAGGGGATGTGACGTGTCTTCTCGTTCTTTTTTATAGCTTCACAGAATTGTAGGCCATCCATAATCGGCATTAATGTGTCGCTCATGATTAACTCTGGAGCGTGTTCTAGGGCTAATTTGAGTCCTTCTTCCCCATTAGGGGCTTCTATGACCTTGAACGTATCGGAAAGAGATGATACAATGTACGACCGTATATCGACATCATCTTCTACGATCAATATTTTTGGGGTGCTTTTGGAGTGGACCTTTACCGGAAGGGGACTAGGGTTTTTTTCGGTGTTCTGTACGGTTATCGGACGCAAGGGCAAAGTTGTCTTTACAATTTCTTCCTGTTTGATTTCCTTGGGTTGATAATACTTTCGCTCTATGGGTAACTCTATGGAAAACAGGGAGCCGACCTCAGGCTCGCTTTCTAAAGCAATGGTTCCATGATGAAGGGTGATAAGGCGTTTTACATAGTCGAGACCGATACCTGCCCCGTTCGGGTTTAGCGACTTGGCTTCCTGCACCTGATAGAAACCTTCGAAAATCTTATGTTGTTTTTCTTTGGCAATCCCTATACCGGTGTCTTTTATTTCAATGACAATATGGCCTTTAGACTTCTTGCTATAGCCTAATCCTACCGAAACCAAGCCGTTTTTAGGAGTGAACTTAAAGGCGTTGGACAATAGGTTGTATACGATTTTCTCTATTTTGTCTTCGTCGACCCATCCTTCCATAGTTTCCACTTCCTTTTTGAATTCTAATCGTACTCCCTTTTGAATGGCGAATTCACGGAAAGCATTGGTGGCTTCTTCTAAAATCGCGGCTATATTTTGCTTGGAAACTTGAAGGCTTAAAGTGTCCCCTTCAAGTTTGCTGATATCAAGAATTTGATCTACAAGACGTAGTAATCGTGCCACACTCGTATCTATCAATTGAAATAGATGGTCTTGTTTGGGGTCTTTTTTGTATCGCCCCAGTTGCTGTAAAGGGTCTGAAATAAGGGTGAGCGGAGTCCGTAGCTCATGCGAGATATAAGTAAAAAAACGCAATCGCATTTGATTGAAATCTTGTTTGTTTTTCATTTTCAACCGCTGCACTATCAAGGCGTTCTTTTGCTGAACGCTGATAAACGTATACTTGTTGTAGAGATACAGCAAGGAAAGCACCAATAAGACCATTAGGGTCCTAAACCACCAAGTAGCATGAAACGGTGGGGCTATCTCGATGGCTAAAGCCTTTACGTTGGCCGATGCCCCAAGCGTCTTTAACTTTAAAACATAATTGCCGTGGTTGAGATTGGTAAAACCAATGGTTCTGTTATTTCCGATAGGAACCCATTCATCCATATAGTTTTCCAATATATAGGCGTATTGGTTGCCTCCGGGGTTGTTGAAGTCTAGGGCGACAAAATCTATGGAGAAATCTTTTTGGTCGGGCTTCAAAAATAATCTGTCGGTTTTAGAGATACTTTTTTCGAGTAGGGACGACGCTTCCCCGGCGGTAACTTCCTTATTGTCTATTTTTAGGGAGGTTAGAATTATTTCGGGCTCTGTTCTTTTTCCTAGAATACTATCGGGGTCGAAAACCACCAATCCCTTTGATCCACCAAAGGCAAGTCTATTATCGGGTAAAAAGGTCGATGCGCGCGGATAAAACTGATACGATGGAAATTTATGTGGCCGTCCTACATTTTCAAAGGTTGAGGTAGCCTTGTAGAACTTAGAAATTCCCTTAAAAGTACTGACCCAAATCGATCCATCGTCAGTGTCGATAAGACTAGAGACAAAATTGGTAGGTAGGCCCTCTTTTTCGGTAAATATGGTAAACTCGCTATTTCTTGGATCGAGGTATCCCATACCGCCGCCTAATGAAGAAAACCAGATATGGCCCGATTTTTTATCTAGAAGAACTTGACTGATCGGAAAGGACGACAGCTGGGGTGATCGGTAGTTTTTAAAGCTCTTGGTTTTGGTGTCAAAGATGCAAATGCCGCCGAAAGTGGCCAAAATTAAGGTATTGTCGCTACCGATTCTTATATCCCTGATATCTTTTCGGCTGTAGCTCTTGAATTCTTGTTTTGATCTATCGAAGAGGTTTAGCCCCTCTTGTGTACCTACCCATAGATTGTTCTCGGGATCTTCAATGATACAATAAACCATGTCACTGCTTAGACCGCCGGGGTTCAAGACATCGTTGTTATAACGGATGAAACCGTTTTTTTTAGGTTTTAAGAGGTTAAGTCCCCCAGAATAGGTGCCTACCCAAATGTTGCCGAGGTAATCTTCATAAATGCTCGTTACGGTATTAAAACTCAATGATGAAGGGTTCTTTTTATCATAGAGGTACGATGTGTATTTATCTTTTTCGGGGTCGTATACGTTGAGACCACCCCAAGTACCTAACCACAATTTATCGTTACGGTCAAGATACACACTACGGATCCTACTATCGGAAATACTATTGCTGTTATAGGTTAAATGTTTGATCAACTCAAACTTGTCATTTTTTGCACTGTTAAAGCATATGCCACCGGTATAGGTCCCTACCCATAATACGCCTTCCCTGTCTTCGTAGACCGAATAAATGGAATTGGTAACCAAGCCACTAGTGTGATCCGGAAGGTGCTGGTAATTGGTGAACGATCTATTTTCGGTATCCATTTTGCTTAATCCGCCCCCATTGGTCGCAATCCATAAATGGCTATCCGAAGTGTAAAAAATGTCCCTGATTTCATTATGGGGAAGTAAGCTGTTTTTGGTATTGTAGTTCTCAAAACGGACTTTCTGTTTATTGAAATAGGAGATACCTTGACGCTCCGTACCTATCCAAAGACCTCCTTTGTGATCAAGTGACAAAGATTTTATATGGCTTCCGGCCAAAGAATCAGGCTTTTTGGAATCCCCAAAGTATTTTGTGAACTTTTCGGTCTTGACATCAAGAAAGTTCAAGCCATTTTCTGTTCCCACCCAAAGATTGTCGTTGTCTTTGGTCAAAGACCTTACATCTGAATTCGATAGGGAATTTTTGTTATTATAATCGTGTTCGTACGTTTTGAGTATGCCCTTTTTGAGATGGTAAAGCAATAGTCCTTCAGTAGTGCCAAGCCACATTAAGGAATCATTTTCAAATGCGAGAACACTAACGTGGGGACGACTATCGGATATGCTTGTCAATTCATGCTCAATGATCGTTTCTAAATAAGGGTCATAACGTTTGAGTCCATTGTCGGTCGCCAACCAAATATTGTCCTCTGTATCTTCCAACATATCATAGACCTTACGGCCTTTTAGAGGGGAGGTGCTCTTTTTAAAGATATCCACATGATAGCTATTGTACCTGCTAAGGCCGTCATCGGTTCCGAACCAGAGGTATCCCGTTCTATCTTTTAGAATGCTGTATATGGTATTTTGTGATAATCCGTCTTCCGTGGTGATAGAGATAAAATCTAGGGCGGATTCCTTTTCAAGGGTCTGGGCAAGTACTATAGGGAACCTTGTCAAAAACAATAAAATCCATATAGCATAAAATTTTTTAGACATAGGGGAAGCTTCAAAATGTAAAAATGGTTGGTAGGGTCTTTATGATGATGTTATTGGAATCTTTAGCAAACGAACCGATCTATTTTCATGGGGTAAACTTGATTTATAGTGAGACTTAACAAAAGAAAGATATTGATATTCTGGATGGGAGTGGCGAAACAATAGAAAGACCGTCTAAAATTACGAATTTTTTGATTTTATAGCCAATGAAATATCTTTTTGTTTGTATGGATGTGATAAAATTGACGAAATAAAATCATTGAAGCGTTTGGATTAAGATAAACACAATTTTCCAGGTAAAGCTAAGGGCTTCCTTTTTTTATGGGATAGGCTCAAGAAAGTGCGCCTTATTCTGCCAGTAATCTGAAAAATGTTGTTATTGCCCCATTTTTATTGACTTTGAACAAAATGTTTACCTATTATATCTTATAGTCCACCCCTTGTCTAGTGTTTTCCTCTTTATTTGAAGACTAACATGTCATGTCTCTATCGGTAATGGGGAATCGGTGTTCATGTTTCGAAAACTGGTCTTAGGCCATTATGCTGTTAAAGAGCCCGGAAGTGTGTTTTTTTAAAACGGGCCGGGCCGAAAAAAGAACGATAAATATATAATCAAATGAGGATAGGTACACTGATAATCGGGATTCTTCTGTTTTCTTTTCCCAAGGAAGTACATTCGCAAGGCAAGCAAAAGATATATCACAAGAACTGGGTCGATTTTAATAAAAACGGAAGAAAGGATGTTTATGAAGATTCCACAAAACCTGTAGACCTTCGTATTGAAGACTTGCTTTCACAAATGACCTTAGAGGAAAAAAGTTGCCAAATGGCTACCCTCTATGGCTTTGGCAGGGTATTGAAAGATGAATTGCCTACTCCCGATTGGAAAAATCAGATATGGAAAGATGGTATCGGCAATATAGATGAGCAACTCAATAATCTAGCTTACCACCCTTCGGCCGTGACCGACAAGGCTTGGCCTCCCTCGAATCATATCAAGGCCTTGAACACCATTCAAGAATTCTTTGTTGAAGAAACCCGTTTGGGTATTCCCGTTGATTTTACCAACGAAGGCATACGGGGGCTGTGCCATGAAAAGGCCACTAGTTTCCCCTCACAACTTGGGGTAGGGGCTACATGGAACAAAAATCTGGTCGGTAAAATAGGACATATTACAGGAAGAGAAGCCCGGCTATTGGGCTATACCAATGTGTATTCGCCCATACTCGATATTGCCCGCGACCCACGCTGGGGCAGGGTAGTAGAGTGCTACGGGGAAGACCCCTACTTGGTAGGCGAACTCGGATATCAAATGGTAAAGGGCATACAGCAAGAGAAAGTGGTTTCCACTCCCAAACACTTTGCCATATACAGTGCGCCCAAAGGAGGTCGTGACGGCGATGCCCGAACCGATGCCCATATTACCGAGCGCGAATTGTTTTCGCTTTACTTACATCCCTTCAAACGTGCTATCAAAGATGCCGGCGCCATGGGGGTGATGAGTTCATATAACGATTACAATGGCGTGCCGGTGAGCTCGTCCAAATATTTTTTGAACGATATTCTACGTGACGATTGGGGCTTTAAAGGTTATGTGGTGTCCGATAGCCGTGCAGTTGAATTCATCGCCGATAAGCACCATGTGGCCAAAGACCGTAAAGATGCGGTTCGGCAGGCCGTTCTCGCAGGTTTGAATATAAGAACCGATTTTACCATGCCGGAAGACTTTATTCTTCCGGTTCGAGAATTGGTCAAGGAAGGAGGGCTTGATATGGCCACCATTGACGACCGTGTACGCGATATCCTTAGGGTAAAATTCTGGCAGGGACTTTTTGATGCTCCTTATGGGAAGCAAATGAAAGAGGCCGATAAGACCGTCGGGAAGCCTGAGTACCAAGAAGTGGCATACCAAGCTTCCCTGGAAAGCATTGTTTTGCTGAAAAACGAAGAAAACATTCTCCCTCTCGATTTTTCAAAATACAAATCGATTTTGGTTACAGGCCCCAATGCCAAGGCCATCGATCACTCGGTAAGTAGATATGGCCCTTCGCACATTGATGTGGTTTCGGTCTTTGACGGAATAAAGGAGAAATTCCCCAAAAATATAGAGATAAAGTATAGCAAGGGCTGTGATTTTTTTGATGAAAACTGGCCCGATAGCGAATTGATGAACACCCCTCCGACAGAAGCGGAACAAAGTGAAATCGACAAGGCGGTGGCAATGGCAAAAACGGTAGGCTTGGCCATAGTGGTTTTGGGCGACGACGAAGAAACCGTGGGGGAATCGAGATCTAGAACCTCATTAGACCTTCCGGGAAACCAACAAAAACTGGTCGAGGAAATTTATAAAACGGGTACCCCGGTAATCGTGGTGTTGATCAATGGGCGGCCGATGACCATTAATTGGGTCGATAAATATGTGCCGGGTATAGTTGAAGGATGGTTTCAAGGGAAATTTGGTGGGTCGGCCATAGCCGATGTACTGGCAGGAAATTACAATCCGGGCGGAAAGCTTCCGGTATCCTTCCCTAAAACCGTAGGGCAGTTACCGATGAACTTTCCTTCGAAACCGGGCGCCCAAGCCGATCAACCCGCTAAAGGACCCAACGGTTCGGGAAAAACACGGGTAGGCGGCTTTCTTTATCCTTTTGGTTACGGTCTGAGTTACACCACTTTTGATTATGCGAACTTAAAAATCGAATCGAATATCAAAAACGGTTTGGGGGATGTAGTGGTTTCTGTGGATATTACTAATTCAGGGAAGCGAAAGGGCGATGAAATCGTTCAGCTTTATTTTTCCGATGAAACCTCGAGTGTAACGGTCTATGAAAAACAGCTTCGGGGGTTTGAACGGATTTCCTTGGAGGCCGGGGAAACCAAAACGGTGAATTTTACCTTGTCGCAAGACGATTTGTCGCTTTACAATAGGCAAATGGAATTTGTGCTCGAACCGGGAAGGTTCAAAATCATGGTAGGAAGCTCTGCAGAAGATATTCACGTCAGTGGAGACTTGAAAATATAAACCACAACCAATGAAAATTAAATTAATCTTTACGTTGCTGTTACCTATAGCCTTGAGTACCGTTACCGCTATGGCACAAGATTCTCCTTCTTTTGAATTGGCGAAACCAAGTGCCAAACAAATTGCGTTTGCAGACTGGGAGGTGGGAGCCTTTATACACTTCGATTTAAACACTTTTACAGGGCAGGAACATGGCGATGGACAGGAGCCGCCATCAAAATTCAATCCTACCCAATTGGATGCCGAGCAATGGGTACTGACAGCAAAAGCATTAGGAGCTAAATATGTCTGTCTAACGGTTAGACATGAAGGGGGCTTCTGTTTATGGCCCTCCAAAACTACTGATTATACGATTGCCAACAGCCCGTATAAAGCGGGTAAAGGTGATATTGTAAGAGAGTTTGTCAATGCTTGTCGTAAACATGACATGGTGCCGGCATTCTACCATACCGCCGCCTTTGATGCTAATGCAACCCTCAAGGATTACAAAGGAGAACTGGACCTTCCGTTAGACTGGATGACTACTTGGGGAAAGGCCATGTCTTCTGCCCATAAAAACGATCCAGGTCTTAAAGAGCGGCTGAAAAAGATTCAGGTAGAACAAATGAGGGAGCTCCTTACCGAATATGGCCCGATTGGTTTTATGTGGTCTGACCATTGGAATGCACAA
The DNA here is from genome assembly GCF_900156625.1 of Zobellia uliginosa. Classification (GTDB taxonomy): domain Bacteria; phylum Bacteroidota; class Bacteroidia; order Flavobacteriales; family Flavobacteriaceae; genus Zobellia; species Zobellia uliginosa. The sequence goes on from NZ_FTOB01000007.1 coordinate 119,944, forward strand.
GACCCAAATGGGGTATGGCGGGCTGTAACGGATTTGGCTGAAGAATTGCAACCGGAAATGGTATTTATGGGAACCGATACTTGGGTCCCTGGAAATGAAACGGGGCATGTTGTATATCCTATGTGGAATGCAGTGAATACGGTAGATGGAACAAACTATTCTAGACCGGCGCCAACCAAAAACGATATTACGGATAAGAAAAATAATTATGGACTTTTGGAAACAGATGTCCTTACAGGACATCCATTAGGAAAATTTTGGCGTGTACGTGAATGCACGACAAATTCAGGCTTTCATTATGGAGGATGGTTTTGGCACCCCGATTCGGTGAAGACAACCACCCCCAAAAAATTATGGGAACATTTAGACCTGTATTATAGAACCGTAGGGCTTGGAGCCAATACTATCATTAATTTACCCCCTGACGACCGAGGACTTATACCGGAAGATTTCGTAATGGCCGCCAAGATTTTCGGTGATGAAATCAAGGAGCGATTTTCAAATCCAATAGCCCAGACCAATAAGATACATAAGGGAGATACATTGGTATTGTCATGGGCAGAGCCTAAAATTATTAATACCGTTGTCACTATGGAAAACATAGCAAACGGACAAAAAGTGGCAAAATATATATTAGAGGCGTATGTAGATAAAAAGTGGCAAGAACTGAAACCTAGAAACAAGCTAATTGGATTTAAACCCTATAATAGTAGTCCTGGGTATCAGACCATTGGCCACAAGAAAATAGACCGAATAGAGCCGGTAACTACAAATAAAATACGGTTTAGAAGTTTAGAATCCATTGTGCACCCTGTTGAAATCAGACAGATGTCGGTTTTTAATTGCCCGCCGGTAGTAAAGAATTTTGACTCGAAGTTTCCCTTTTTAAGTGGATTGGAATCTACATCTGAATCTGCGCATAACGGGGTAAAACGAGATAAAAATTATATCGGTAATCATATAGTCATCAATGGGAAAACATTTCAAAAAGGGCTAATGGTTTGTCCGGTCGGTAAAACGAAGAAAGGGCATATCGAATTTAATATATCACAGTACCAAGATGTTAAAGGTATAACGGCCACTATAGGTATAGACGATTTGGCAAATCATAACGGCTCGGTCGTTTTTATTGTAAGAACGTATCAAGACGGTGTGTGGACTGACCTATACACGAGTGAAACACTAACAGGGAACGATGACGGAGTCAATATTGATGTTGATTTTCCGTATTCACCCAGTAAACTTCGCCTCATTACAACCGACGGGGGAGATAATGCCAATTCTGATCATGCCGTTTGGGGCAATATTCAGTTTAAACTGAAGTAATAAATAGATGTATTTATGAAATATTTTTCTTACGTATTACTGTTTGCGTTATTCGTAAACTGTAAAAACCAAAAATCGTCACCCGCTAGTATAGAAGAGTTTGAGCTTGCGAAACCAAGTGCCAAACAAATTGCGTTTGCGGATTGGGAAGTTGGAGCTTTTATCCATTTTGGTTTGAATGTATTTAGTGGACAGGAACATGGGGATGGAAAAGTATCGCCTTCTGAGTTTGATCCCAGTGAATTAGATGCCGAACAATGGGTGTTGGCAGCCAAGGCGTTGGGTGCAAAATACGCCTGTCTCACTGTTAGGCACGAAGGGGGATTTTGCTTGTGGCCCTCAAAGACCACCGATTATACGATTGCCAACAGCCCTTACAAGGGAGGTAAAGGTGATATCGCCCAAGAATTTGTTGATGCCTGTCGTAAACATGACATGAAAATTGGTTTTTATCACACCTCAAGTCACGATGCCAATGCCGGCCTTAGCTGGTATGATGGTCGTATCGGATGGGCCGACAATCGTGATTCATTAATGAACATTGCTTTTCAAAGACCAGGCCTCAAAGAAAAATACAAGCAAGTGCAGATGGGGCAAATGCGGGAACTGCTCACTAATTATGGCCCCATAGATTTTATGTGGTCGGATCATTGGGGAGCACCAGGTAGCGAAGATATTTGGAATCCGATTACCGATTTGGTGGCCGAACTTCAACCCAATATGGTATTTATGGGCCCCGAAACTTGGGTTCCGGGAAATGAATCGGGCCTCGTGGTCTACCCAATGTGGAACGCGGTAAATACGGTAGATGGAACAAATTATACCAGGCCTTCTGCCGGCTCAAAGGATAAGAATGTCGAGAATGATTATGGCCTTTTAGAAACCGAGGTAAGAACAGGGCATCCCGAGGGTAAGTTTTGGAGGGTGAGGGAATGTACTACGCATTGGGCCTTTCATGAAGGAGGTTGGTTCTGGCACCCCGAAGTAACCTTACCAAGGTCATTGTCGGAACATGTCGACCTTTATTATAGAACCGTTGGCCTAGGAGCCAACACGATTATCAATCTACCTCCGGACAATCGCGGTCTAATTCCAGACACTATTGTTACTGCGGCAAAAAACTTTGGGGATGAAATAAAAAGAAGGTTTTCTAGCCCCATCGCGGAATCGAGGCAAATACAAAGGGGGAATACGGTTGAACTTAGCTGGAGTCGACCACGAAAGATTAATACGGTGGTATTGATGGAAAATATCGCCAATGGGCAGCGCGTGGTCAAATATGTTTTAGAAGCCTATATAAATGGAAAATGGCAACCATTAAATCCAAAAAATCATTTTCCTATAGCCAAACCGCCATACAACCCTAAACCAGGTTATGAAACCATTGGACATAAAAAAATCGATAGGATAGAAACGGTTGAAACTAATAAGATCAGGTTTAAAAATTTAGAATCGGTAGGAGGGGTACCTGAAATACGAAAAATACAGGTCTTCTATAACGCTCCTTATTAATTAGAATGAAACGATACAAGTCAATGGATTCCTTTACGTCACGTTATTTCACTTTTACCTTCTTGGCCTTGGTCATGTTTAATATGGGCTTTGCCCAAGATAAAGTACGATCTTCCGACAAGAAGATAGAAAAGCTCATTTCTAAAATGAGCCTAGAGGAAAAAGTACATCAATTGGCCACGCAATACCCCAATGCCAATATGCGATTGGGTATACCGAACCTGAGCGCCAATGAATGCCTTCACGGAATAAAAATGGATAGCGCAACGGTATTTCCGCAAGCCATAGCCATGGCAAGTACTTGGGATACCGAGCTGATCGAAAGAATGGGACGTACGGTGGCCAAGGAGTCTAGGGCCTTCGGCATTCATCAATGTTATACTCCTATGCTGGCAGTGGTACGCGATGTACGCTGGGGCCGAACCGAAGAAAGCTATGGGGAAGACCCTTATTTGGTGGGTAAAATCGGCTCATCATACATTAGGGGATTGCAGGGCATGGGAACGGAACGCTTTGATGAAAACCATATAATGGCCACGGCAAAACACTTTGTGGCCGATGGGGAACCTATGGCGGGAGACAATGGTGCGGCACACGACGTGTCGGAATACACCCTCCAAAATGTACATTTATATCCATTTCGCATGGCCGTTGAAGAAGCCAAGGTAGGTGCGATAATGCCGGCCCACCACCTCTTGAACGGTATACCTTGTCATGCGAACAAACACGTAATGCAGACCGTACTTCGCGATGAATGGGGATGGGATGGGCTTGTGGTCTCTGACAATGGGGATATGCGCTCCTTAAAACGGGTTTTTAATTATGTTCCCGATTACGAACATGCGGCCAAAAAAGGTTTAGAAGCCGGAATTCACCAAGAATTGGCCCTTTTTCAAGGGTGGAGCGACCACCGGATGTTTGGCGATTACCTGATATCGGCAGTAAACAAAAAGATAGTGCCCATCGCACTTGTAGACGATGCAGTAAAACATGTATTACAGGCTAAATTCGATCTAGGTCTTTTTGATGCCGATATCAAAAACGACGAGCGTTTCGATGTCCTTAAAAACCCAGATAACGGTGAGCCGGACAAGGTTAGCCAGCACGATGCCGAAATGTTTAAAAAAGCCCTTTATGTGGGGATTCCTAAGAAAAATTGGAAAAAAACCGTTTTTGACCAAAGTCATAATGACTTGGCCCTTGAAGTAGCACAGAAGTCCATTGTACTCCTAAAAAATGAAGGAAGCCTTCTTCCGCTCAAAAAGGAAAAGTATAAAAAAATAAGTGTTGTAGGCCCCAATGGTAAAGCCATGCGTTTGGGAGGGTATTCCCCCGACAATCCTAAATACTATGTAAACATAGTAGAGGGAATACAAAACTACCTCGGCAGTGATAGGGATGTGGCCTTTGAAGAGGGGTGCGATTTTACCGACTCTACGGCAAATATTCCGAAAGCAGTGGCATTGGCCGAATCTTCTGATATAACCATCGTTGCTATTGGCGGGTCGGAAGAGACCTGTCGAGAGAATGAAGATCGTGACGACCTAAGACTTCCCGGGCCACAACAAAAATTGGTAGAGGCCATTCACGCCACGGGCAAACCATATGTGGTGGTGTTGCTCAATGGTAGGCCGCTATCCATTGAATGGATAGCCGAGAATTCGCAAGCCATTGTAGAAGGATGGTATTTAGGGCAGGAAACAGGAAAAGCGATCGCTAATGTATTGTTCGGAAAGGTAAACCCAAGTGGTAAATTGCCGATAAGCTTTCCTAGAAACGTAGGTCAGGTACCCTTGTTTTACAATAAGCTGGAAACCGGTCGCCCTAGACAGATATATAACTCCGATCCCGAACCTTTGTTTCCTTTTGGTTACGGGTTGAGCTATACTTCCTTTGAACTAGGTAAGCCCCGACTTTCAAATGAAGTCATAGCTTCAAATGAACTGACAACGGTAAATATTCCTATAAGCAATACCGGTACCCGTTCGGGGGAAACGGTGGTCCAACTGTATGTGCACGATGTGCTTTCCGAAAGGGTACGCCCCCAAAAGGAACTGCGCAATTTTAAAAGAGTGGCCCTAAAACCAGGTGAAACAAAACAAATAAGTATCAAAATAGGTGCCCAGCAATTGGAATATTGGAACGATGGAAAGTGGACTATAGAACCGGGGCAATTTGATATCATGGTCGGATTGGACTCCAAACACCTCAAAAAAGTAGCCTTAACCGTCAAAAAATAGCGGCATATTATGAGATTTTTGAATCTTTTAAGCTTTACGAATTCTATCAGGCTGCTGTGCTTGTGTCTTTTCTTAGGATGTGCCGAGAAGCCAAAGGAAACAGGTGATAAAGCGGAATTGAAGTTGTGGTACGACAGGCCGGCCGAAATTTGGGAAGAAGCCTTGCCCGTGGGGAATGGAAGTCTGGGGGCCATGGTTTTTGGACGTCCCATAACGGAACGAATTCAATTCAACGAAGATACCTTTTGGGCAGGAGGCCCGATAACCCCTAGTAAACCCGAGACCAAGAGTTATCTGCCAGAGGTCAGGAAACTGGTCTTCGACGGAAAATACAAAGAGGCCGATGCTCTTATCAATAAACATATCATCGGTCCTAAAATGATGCCTTACCTGCCGATGGGCGATGTTGTTATTGAAATGAAAGGCCTTGACGATATCACCGATTTCCGAAGGGAACTAGACCTTAGAACGGCCATAAGCAAGGTTGGGTTCAGCTCAAAGGGAATAGCGTACAAACGTGAGGTCTTTTCTGCCGTCGAAGAAAATGCCATAGTCATTAGACTAGAGGCTAGTAAAGAGAAAAGCCTTAATTTTTCCCTTGCCCTGGATAACCAAATTGGGGCAAAATCCCGGGTCTTGGATGCAAATAACCTAGAACTCTCGGGCACAGCTCCCGATAGGGGCAACAGAAAAAGTGAACTCCGTTTTGTCTCAAGATTGAATATTGGGGAAAACGACGGACAAACTACCGTTAACGATTCCACGATTACGGTTTCAGGGGCTTCTAAGGTGACCCTTCTGCTATTCGCGGCCACGAACTTTAAAAATTATAAAGATGTTTCGGGTGATCCCGATTTTAAGTGCAAGACCTTATTGGATATGGTGCATCTTAAAAGCTTCGGGCAGATACGGGCACAGCATATAACCAATCATCAGCGCTTGTTTGAACGCTTAGACTTCGATATGCCCACCAATTTGAATTCAGGCTTACCGACCAACGAACGATTAGAGAAATTTCAAGAGGAGATCGACCCCAGTTTGGTTGCGCTATATTATCAATTTGGGCGCTATCTCTTAATGAGCAGTTCAAGGGGAAATAGCCAACCGGCGAATTTACAGGGTATATGGAACCCTCATCTGACCCCTCCTTGGGACAGTAAGTACACTACCAATATCAACTTAGAGATGAATTACTGGCCTGCAGAGGCGAGCAATTTGGCGGAATGTGCCATCCCCTTGTTTACCTCTATTCGAGAACTGGCAGAGGCCGGGGCCGTAACGGCAAAAAACAATTATGGGGCCGACGGGTGGGTACTACACCACAATACGGATATCTGGAAGACCACGACGCCACTAGATGGGGCGGCGTGGGGAATTTGGCCTACCGGTGGGGCCTGGCTTACGACCCATTTATGGGAACACTACCTGTTTTCCGAAGACAAGGCCTTTCTTAGATTACACTATCCCGTGATAAAGGGCGCAGCCGAATTCTTTGTGAATACATTGGTAACTCATCCCGAATACGGTTACTTGGTGACCAATCCGAGCATATCTCCCGAAAATAGACATATGGAAGGGAATATTAGCGTTTGCGCGGGCCCGGCAATGGATACTCAATTGCTTCGGGATCTTTTCGCCCAGTGTATCAAGGCTTCCGAGATATTGAACGTCGATTCCGATTTTAGGGAACTTCTCGTAGAAACCCGAAGTAAACTGGCTCCCGACAAAATAGGTTCGGAGGGACAATTACAGGAGTGGTTGGATGACTGGGACATGAAGGTCCCTGAGTTACAACATCGCCATGTAAGCCATTTATACGGACTCTATCCTGGGGCGCAATTCACCCCGGAAAGAACGCCCAAGGAATGGAACGCCGCGAGAAAATCGCTTGAAATCAGAGGCGATGGGGGTACCGGTTGGTCCCTTGGTTGGAAAATTGCCCTTTGGGCACGGTTGAACGATGGAGACCATGCCTTTAAAGTGCTAAAGACTTTATTGAAGCCCACCAGTTATACAGGACATGGAGGCCCGGGAGGGACCTATCCGAACTTGTTCGATGCCTGCCCTCCTTTTCAAATAGATGGAAACTTTGGAGCCCTAGCCGGAATCAATGAAATGTTACTGCAGAGTCAAAACAACAGGGTGTTGCTGCTGCCGGCATTACCTGCCGAATTAAAGGAAGGGAGTATTCAAGGCATTCGGGCCCGTGGCGGATTTGAGCTTTCCATGGCCTGGAAGGACGGAAAGTTAAGGGCTGTAAAAATACTTTCTAAAAAAGGGAATACCTGCAATTTGGTGTATGGCGATAAAAGTATCGAACTAGAAACCGAGGCAGGGCAATCTTATCTATTGGATAGGGGACTCAGTTTGGTCCAAAAGGAATAAGTGTCAAAATGGAAGAAGTGATAAAGTCATACAAAACCATAGTATTACTTGGGGTGAGAAAAAAAAATGTACCCCAAATTATACTGTTGGCACTATTGAACATTGGTTGTGTTGCCATCCTTCGGGGCCAAGAGAATCTAAAACTTTGGTACAACGAGCCCGCTGCCCAATGGAAGGAATCATTGCCGATAGGTAATGGAAGGATAGGTACTATGATAGCAGGTAATGTTGAGAGGGATACGCTTGTCATTAATGAGGAAACGGTGTGGACGGGAGGTATACATGATTATATAAATCCTGAAGCTAAGGGGCATCTCAAAGAAATTCGTCAATTGATTTTAGATAAAAAATATGACGAAGCTCTTCAGGTAGGGGACCAATATATGATAGGAAAACCTAAGAAATTACAAAGCTATCAACCTTTGGGGAAATTGGAATTTAATTTTCCACATAAAGGAAACATAACTGATTATAAACGCAGTTTGAGCCTGAACGAGGCGATTGTAAATATTTCATTTAAGGAAAACGGAGAATTGTACACTCGTGAGTATTTGGCTTCGTTTCCAGATGATGTTGTGGTCATGCGTTTTTATACTGAAAGTGACCAAGGACTCCATTTTGACTTACAACATACTTCTAGACATGAGTCTTCAGGTAGCTTAAAAGGAGATACCTATATTTTAAAAGGAAAGGGCTCCAAGGGTGGTGGTATAGAACCGGATATTCAGTTTGAATCGAGGATTGAGATTTTGGGAGATGGTTCTTTTGCTTTAAACCCTGATGGAAGCTTACGGGTAACAGGTGGTCAGGAAGTTGTTTTACTTTATACGGCGGCCACCAATTACAAAAAATATAATGATGTTTCTGCCAATCCTGAAGAGTTATGCGAGGCCATTTTAAGCAAATTAAGACATCAAGATTACCCTGATTTATTAAGAAAACATGTAGACGATTATTCGGGCTTGTACAACAGACTTCAGGTTGATTTTGGTTTGGGCGAATTTTCTGATGTGCCAACGAATGAATTGATCGACCGTTTTGTGCAGGGCGAAAGAATACCTGTTATTGACGAGTTGTTTTATCAAATGAGCAGGTATTTAATTATTTCTGGTTCGCGCAAAAAAAGTCAACCTCTCAATCTTCAGGGCATTTGGAACGATAATATGCAACCGGCTTGGGGATCGAAGTGGACCTTGAACATTAACCTGCCCATGAATTATTGGATGGTTGAAAGCGCCAATCTCGCCGAATGCCACGAACCTTTATTCGAATTATTGTACGATTTAAGGGAAACTGGAGCCAAAGTAGCCAGGGAGCACTATGGTTGTCGGGGATTCGTAGCTCATCACAATACAGATTTATGGCGAGCCGCCACTCCTGTAGATGGGGCAACTTGGGGGTTATGGACATTTGGGGGAGCCTGGTTGACAAGACATCTTTGGGAAAGTTATCAATACTCTCAGAATAAGGAATTCCTTAAGAAGGTTTATCCAATAATGAAAGAAGCTTCCCTTTTCTTCTTTGATTTTTTATCCGAAGGAAATGATGGTTATCTCGTAACCTCACCGTCAGTTTCTTTTGAACAGTCGTATCGATTGCCTAACGGAAAGGAAGGAAGGTTGGCCGAGGGGCCTACCATGGATAATCAGATACTTCGCGATTTGTTCGGTAATTGTCTTAGGGCAGGGGAAATTTTAAATGACGATAAGGTATATCGCGATAGTTTGGTTTTGATGACTAAGAAGCTCAGGCCCTCAACCATTAATCAAGAAACAGGGGAGTTAATGGAATGGGCATGGTCTGCCGAACCCCGTAATATTAGTGGGCAATTAGCACCGCTGTGGGGAGTTAATCCGGGCACTGAAATTAACTATTCCGATAGTCCTGAATTAGCTATGGCCGCGGAAAAGACAATAAAGGCAAGAGATCCTTTTGTTGCCTCTTATGAAACAACAGGGAGTTGGGTCAGCGGAACTAAAGCTAATTTTTGGGCAAGACTTAACAAAGGGGATGAGGCTTATTATATAATAAAAAGGAGCTTCATTGAAAACTTGTTTCCTAATATGTTGGTCAGTTTTTATCCTGAAAAGTACTTTCAAATCGATGGAAATTTAGGTATGGCAGCAGCAATGAACGAAATGCTTCTTCAAAGTCATCGTATTAATGATGTTGGCCAAAATATAATTGAAATTTTACCGGCTTTGCCCTTGGTTTGGAAAGATGGGAGTATTCAAGGCATTCGGGCCCGTGGCGGATTTGAGCTTTCCATGGCCTGGAAGGACGGAAAATTAAGGGCTGTAAAAATACTTTCTAAAAAAGGGAATACCTGCAATTTGGTGTATGGCGATAAAAGTATTGAACTAGAAACCGAGGCAGGGCAATCTTATCTATTGGACAGGGAACTCAATATCAAAACAAAAAAATAAATTATGGTTAAAATGATACATACGAATCAAGGGAAACTATTTCTCTTAACGCTCTTGTTAAGCTTACAGGGCTTTGCACAGAAACAATACGAAGCCAATTGGAAATCTTTAGACAGTCGCCCCGTTCCTGAATGGTATACCGACGCCAAATTCGGTATTTTCATACATTGGGGACCTTATTCGGTACCGGCCTTTTCTAAGGTGGGCGAATATTCGGAATGGTACTGGATGAATTTGGCCAATCCGCAAAGGGTTAAAAATGGGTATAAGGAAACCAATGAATTCCATAATCGGGTCTATGGGGAAAATTTTACCTATCCTGATTTTGTACCCTTGTTCACGGCCGATATGTACGATGCGGATCAATGGGCCCGTATTTTTGAGAAGTCTGGGGCCAAATATGTGGTGCTGACTTCCAAACACCATGACGGTTACACCTTGTGGCCGAGTAAGGAGTCCGACAAATCATGGGGCCGCCCGTGGAGTGCTACCAACTCCGGTCCCGGTCGCGATCTTTTAGGTGAACTTACGACCGCAGTACGTAAAACCGACGTGAAAATGGGAATCTATTACTCGCTCTACGAGTGGTTCAATCCCTTGTACACTTCTGATGTAAACCTGTACGTTGACCAACATATGGTGCCCCAGTTTAAAGATGTGGTCAACAAATATTCCCCATCCTTGATTTTTACCGATGGTGAATGGGACTACCCCCATACGACATGGAAGGCGACCGAGCTATTGTCTTGGTTGTACAATGAATCACCGAGTAAAGAAGATGTAGTGATCAATGACCGATGGGGAAAAGAGACAAGACATCACCATGGGGGCTACTATACTACCGAGTACGGTTCGGGAATGCCCAATGCGGATGTGCCTTGGGAAGAAAATCGAGGCATGGCCCATTCATTCGGGTTTAGTAAAACCGAAAATTTCGAAGATTACAATTCTACCCAAGAGCTTCTGTATATGTTGATCGATATAGTGAGTAGGGGAGGAAACTTTCTTTTGGACATAGGCCCAACGGCAGATGGACGCATACCCGTAATCATGCAGGAACGTCTTTTGGAAATGGGAGATTGGCTCAAGGTGAACGGAGAGGCAATTTACGGCACTACGCTATGGAAGGAAACATGCCAGTGGACCGATGGTAAAGTGCAAGATGCCAAAAGAGGACGGTATAAAGTGAAGTACGATGTTATGAAACTGACGGTCGATCCAGAACCCGGGTTTGCCTCTAAAGAGATTTTCTTCACCCAGAAGGGGCAAACGTTGTACGGTATTTGTCCGGTATACCCCAAAGGAAACCTGACGGTTAAAAACGTCAAATTGAAGTCCGACGCCAAGGTGACCTTACTTGGTCATGAAGGCCCTTTAAAATGGGAACAAAGTGGAAAGGATATTATAGTGAACGTTCCCTCGTTGACGGCATCGGAAGTGCCTTGTGATTATGCGTGGACGTTTAAAATCGATGGCGTAAAAAAATAATGGCGGAATACTCTAAAAATATAACCTCCAAATTACGCATCGTACTGCTTTTGTGCTTGCCCTTGTTCGCTTGTAAAGACATGGTCTCCCCAAAAGGGAAAGAGAATCACGATATGGTAAGCCAACAACGGTTGCCCGAATCAAAATTGAGGGAATGGCAGGCGTTGAAGTACGGTATGTTCATACATTTTGGTATGAGTACGTTTTTAGGGGAAGAACTGCCCGATGGCCAAGCACCGCTAGATACCTATGCCCCGACCAATTTAGATGTATCGCAATGGGTCAGGGTGGCAAAAGAGGCGGGTATGACCTATGCGGTTTTGACGGCCAAACATGTTGCGGGCCATTGTTTATGGCCCTCCGATTATACCGATTACGATGTGTCGGGAAATAAAACGACTGTTGATGTGGTAGGTGAATTTGTAAAGGAGTGTCGTAAGCAGGGAATACGGCCGGGACTCTATTATTGTGCATGGGACAATCATCATACTTTCGGAAGTCTTATGCCGGGCAAGTCGGAAAATTATAATGGGGCCATGGTCACACCTACGGAAATGGAACCGGCAAAAGGAGCACCGTACACCTCCCATTTATATCAGAATTTCATGACCGCGCAAATAGATGAGCTCCTTGAAAGATACAGTCCCTTGGTCGAATTCTGGATCGATATTCCCATCATTCTAGGCGATGGCTATCGACAGTTCATCTACGACCGTATCTCAAAAAAATACCCAGATATGCTCATCGTCATGAACCATGGAAAGAAAAAGGTAGGGAAGGACCTTGTCTTTTTAGATAAAAAGGCCTGGCCCACCGATGTTTTGACCTTAGAGCGTTTCTCTCCCGAAAAACCGTATGATCCCGTATGGGAAATAAAAAATCGACGGTACTACCTACCTGCCGAATCGAACATGCCCATAGGCAATGAGTGGTTTTGGGAAATTGATGACGAGGCCAAACCCATAGACGAGCTGACCTCCAAATTTCAGGATTGTTTGGATAATGATGTAAACTTTCTACTGAACGTGCCGCCCGACCAAAGTGGTCAAATACCTCAGAAGTGGATCCGACCATTGATGGATATAAAACAGAAAATGAACTTGCAAATTCAAAATTGAACAGAAAATGAATAGCTTACGCTTTAACCAACATCGGTTTGCCTTTATGAGGCCAACGGCCTTACTACTTGTTAATCTGCTTATCTATTCTTTGGGGCATGCACAAGAAAATAAGGAAGAAGGGCAACCCGCATTTTCGTTTCCCGAATACAGTGCCAAATACACCGACAATCAATTTTTAAAGGATGTAGCACCCGGCGCAAAATTCTATGTTGGTCCGAACGGTAAGGACAATAACCCCGGAACGAAAAACAAGCCCTTTAGGAGTTTGGAGGCCGCAAGAAATGCGATAAGGAACTTAAAAACCACTAAGGGCTTGCCCGATGGAGGGATTGAGGTAGTCGTATTGAAAGGGACCTATTTTATTGAAAACGAGTTTCGACTATTAAAAGAAGATTCAGGAAGTCCTGATAAACCCGTGGTCTATAGCGGAGAGGCCCCCGATGAGGTGATTTTCTCTTCTGGAGCAGAACTCAACGTAAAAAAATTGCATAAGGTAAAAAATGAAAAACTGCTGGCCAGACTCCACCCGAAAGCACGTGGAAAAGTCTTGAGTATAGACCTCACGAAGCATCAAGCCGCTAAGGCGTTTAAGGGTGATGGTGAATATGGGCAATTGGCCATGAACGGTAGTATGTTGCAATTGGCACAGTGGCCGAATCGAGGATATAACCATATAGGGGAAATTTTAGAGGAAGGTCCCACTACACGTTGGCTTAAACCTAATGAGAAACCTATGCCCTACAGTAAGGAAAACCCGACCGGTGGGAAATTTAGGTTTAAGGAAAACCTTTCACCTTCTATTGCGGATGAATTTAAAAGAACGGGAGATATGAGGGTCCAAGGCTACTTTCATAATGATTGGTACTTTCAGAACGAAGCCGTAGGCAATATAGAGGAGGGTTCCGTTCAGCTGTTGCACCACACCCGATACGGAATTGTCAACAAGATCAAGTCCATACCAAGAAGGGTACGCCTTTTTAATGTTTTGGCAGAATTGGACGAACCGGGGGAATGGTATTTCGACAAAAAGGAACAACGCTTGTACGTCTGGCCTATTGCCGGATTTATGCCAAAAACATCAAGATTGACCGTGATTGGCGACCAAGGGAAAGGCGAGAAAGGCAAAAGCGGAAAATTGGCAATGATCAGCCTTAAGAACACCTCAAACGTAATTTTAAAGAACTTCGTTTTCGAAAATACGGCCGATTTGGCCGTGAGTATAGAAGGAGGGGAACACAACCTCTTGGCCACAAGTACCGTTCGTAACGGCGCCGGAAAGGGAGTCAACATAATTGGAGGGAAATACAACGGTATTACCGCTTGTAATTTCTATGATCTTTATGCGGCCTTTAGTATCTCCGGAGGCGATTTTCGATCCTTGGAACACTGCTTCAATTTCGCAACCAATAACATCATAAGGGATTGCCGTTATCGTGGGTATGGGCTCATAGGCTTATCGGGTGTCGGTATATATTTTGCGCACAACCTTTTGTACAACATGAACGGGGCTATCTCCTACAAAACGGTAGATCTTTTAATGGAATACAATGAATTTTATAACATAGGTTATGAAATGGGAGATTTTAACGTAGCCTACTGTGGGGCGCAATGGTATACCATGAACAATGTGCTGCGGTACAATTTTGTACACCACCTCATTGAACCTGGGGGACATCCGGTTATGGCCTTTAGAAATGACGATGGTGGCGCAGGTCTGAAAATCTATGGAAATGTATTTTATAGGTCGGGTCGCGGTGGTGCCGCTTTTCAAGGTCCATTAAATGATTATCAAAATAACATTACCATGGACTGCTCGGTAATGTGGTGGACGAATAAAAGCGCTATATCTCCCGATGAAATTCAAGATCGATGGAAGGACCTCTCTAAATTTGGGCGAGACCTTCCCAAGGGAGACAAAGGGGATTATCTCAATATTGTTGAAAGTGTTATTGGAGAAGAAGGCTGGTTAAAATCGCCGTGGAAGGAAGCTTTCCCCGAAATGAAAGAAATGATAGAAAGCAACCCTTGGGCACAGACGTTTTGTCACGTGAAGGATAATTACACCTTTAAAGTCAGTCAAAAATTTCACATACACGGTGGTTCAGGTACAATTGAAGGCCTAGAGAGTAGTGAGGTCGGTCGTTTTACGGACCTTCCGGTAGAGGGCCATTTTGAATTGCCCACCGATATTGACCTAAGTGTTTTTCGCGACGTGTCTTCCCTCGATTTTAGTTTTAATAAAGATTTTACCCCAAAGCCCAATTTTAAGCCCATACCTTTTGAGGAAATAGGCTTGGTAAAAGATCGCTTCAGGCCGAGTACGCCCGATAAAAAGAAGTATCGAAGTGAAATTTATAAGAGGTTCAAGAGCGAAAAAGGTGGGCGTTACAATGCGGAAATCGTCAATGCAAGATACCCCTTGCCCAGTTACCTGAAACCATAGGTTTTCCTCGTTCCAAGCAAAAAAAATCAGTACAGATTCAAACCAAAAATATCAAAACTATGTTTAAGACCCGTACCCTAGTGCTCATGCTTTCAACGAGCTTTCTTTTGTTCAATTGTAAGGAGGAAGAAAAAGTCATTACGAAAAACGTTGAGGTTGATACGGAAGAAACGGCCAGGCCATTGGCGGAACTACAGCTCGATTTTTTAAACACCCGGTATCAGGCCTATTTTCACTATAATATGTGCACCTTCAAAAACCTGAATTCCGAAGAGCATTTTGGGCGGTCTACGGGTACGGAACCAGCGGGTATGTGGGCGCCTACGGGCTTAGATGTGGCACAATGGGCCCAAGTGTGTAAAGATGCACGGATGGAAGGCGGATGGTTGACCACTAAACACCACGGGGGCTTCTGTCTTTGGGATAGTGAATATACCGATTACGATGTGGCTTCCTCTGGCGTTAAGACCGATGTGGTAGGCGAATTTGTAAAAACGTTTCGGGATGCCGGCCTAAAAGTAGGGTTGTATTATTCTATTTTAGACTATCATCATGGTGTAGAAAACGGGAGTACGACACGCGAGGAAATTGAGTTTCTAAAAAATCAGATTACCGAATTGTTGACCAATTATGGACCAATAGATTACATCAATTTCGATGGTTGGTCGTCATGGCCTACCACCCCGAATTTTGATGATGTTCCCTATGGTGAAATCTACAGATTGGTAAAGTCATTACAACCCAATTGCCTTATCGTCAACCATACGTACGAGTCTAACTTGGCCCATGCCGAAGTGCCGTTTGCAGATGCGGCGGGCCGTGCCTATCCATATCACCCGGATTATATGCGGCCAACGGCTGCGTCCGATTTGGTTCAAATCGATTGGTGGTGGGATGATAATAACAATATGCGTGTTACTAAAAGTGTAGCGTATATCTTAGGTCAATTAGACAGTTACAACTCCCATAATTCGGTTTACATTCTGAATATTTCCCCCAACCCTGCAGGACGTATAGACGATGATGCCATCGTTCGATTAAAAGAGGCCGCAGAGGTATGGAAAAAACCCGAAGACCTAAAAAAACCAGGGGCGAATTGGGGTTTTTCTTATGAGGTTTCCGAAAACTTGGCCTTTTTAAGGCCTTGCTCCCAATCGAGCACCCATACTTTTATTCGTGATAAGAGAGCCTATCCGAGGGCCGATATCGCGGTTGATGGGGTAACCGAAGGCAATGGTGAAATGGAGCAAACTTCATGGACGGAAGTTGAAGACCGCCCTTGGTGGAAGGTAGATCTTCAGGCCCAACATAAAATAAACGAAATAAAACTGTTTGACCGCACCGATGAGCATACGGACGAACTGAAAAACTTTACGGTTAGCATATGGGATGCCGACGAAAAAGAGGTTTGGAAATCCGAAGAGGTGAATGCCGCATCAAAAACGCATACCATCGCCGTTCCCGATATCGTCGGAAGTTTTGTAAAAGTTCAATTAAATGGAAAAGGTAGTCTTGCTTTGGCAGAGGTTATCGTAAAGGGAAAATAATTATGAAAATAGGAAAACTAGTAGCACTCTTTTTAATTGCGACGCATATTCAAGCGCAAACAACTATAGATAAGAAGTCAAAACCCTTGCCCGAGCTTCAGCTTGATTTTGTAAACACCCGTTACCAGGCCTATTTTCATTATAACATGGCCACTTTTAACAATGTCAATTCAGAAGAGAAACAAGGTCGGGCCTATGGTAAGGTCGCCCCGACAACTTGGGCGCCTACGGGACTCGATACGGACCAGTGGGCCCAGGTGGTAAAAGATGCTAGAATGACCGGAGGCTGGCTTACTACAAAACACCATGGTGGCTTCTGTCTATGGGATAGTGCCTATACCGATTATGACGTGGCTTCTTCGGACGTCAAGACCGATGTTGTCAGAGCCTTTGTCGATTCGTTTCGCAAGGCGGGCCTGAAAGTAGGACTGTATTATTCGATATTGGACTATCATCATAAAGTAGAAAATGGTAGTACATCGCGGGCGGAAATCGAATTCACTAAAAATCAGATCAGGGAATTATTGACCAATTATGGGCCAATAGATTATATCAATTTCGATGGCTGGTCTACATGGCCTACCAACCCTGATTTTGACGATATGCCCTATGGTGAAATTTATGCCTTGGTCAAATCCCTGCAGCCCAATTGCCTTATCGTAAACCATACATATGAGTCCAATCTGGCCCATGCCGAGGTTCCCTTTGCCGATGCAGCGGGAAGGGCTTATCCGTACCATAAAGATTATATGAGACCGACTGCGGCCTCCGATTTTATTCAGCGAGGCTGGTGGTGGGACAACAACAATGGCTTTGGCGTATCTAAAAGTGTTGACTACCTGCTAAAACAACTGAATAGTTACAACTCTCATAATTCTGTCTATATACTTAATATTTCGCCTAATCCTGAAGGACGGATCGATGAAGACGTAATAACGCGGTTAAAAGAAACTGCGGCGGTATGGCAGAAGCCGGCCCCACTTGAGAAACCAGGATCCGATTGGGGTTTTTCTTATGAGGTTTCCGAAAACCTGGCCTTTTTGAAACCTTGCTCCCAATCTACGACCCATCCCTATATCAATGATAAAAGAGCCTATCCAAGGGCCGATATTGCCGTTGATGGGGTAACCGAGGGGAACTGGGAAATGGAACAGACATCGGGAACCAAACAACAAATGAACCCATGGTGGATGGTGGATCTTCAAGACACGGAAAAAATCAATGAAATCACCATATACAATGCTACCGGCCAGGAAAAAACAGAAATGACCGATGTGGTCGTCTCCATTTTGGATAAGGACGAAAAAGTAGTTTGGTCCAAAGGGTTTAAAGAATTTCCCGATCCTTCAAAAACACTAAAGACCAAGGGCGTGTTTGGACGCTTCGTAAAGATAAGGATGCAAAAAGAAGGTAGCCTTAGAATAGCCGAGGTAATTGTAAAATAATCCTTAGGGCAGGCGGCAAGCGCAGGTGCCCTTTGTTTAAAAGAAAGGGATAGGGTTTCCTGTCCGTAACAAGATATAACTTAAAAAATAGCTCTAATCGGCCTTTTCAAATATGGGAGTTCAAACTGTACATATTGTTCGTTCGGAAAAATCAACCGGCCGACTGCTAGTTATTGCCTTGTTCCTGCTTACATTTTCTTTGCAATTTTCGGTTTATGCCTTTGAGGACAAACGACCCGACAAGGTATACTATGTGAGTAAAAAAGGAAATGACAACTGGTCGGGTAAACGGCCTAAGCCGAATTCAAACGGCTCGGAAGGTCCTTTTTTAACTATTAAAAGGGCCTTGGAGGCTATGAAGGATGGTGGCATCTGTTATATTCGGGAAGGCACGTACCGTGAAACCATAGTTCCAAATTTTATAGGTGGACCGTCAAAGAAATTGAGACTCGTCGGTTATAAAAATGAAAAGGTTGTTATTAACGGATGTTCAGTAACGGACAAGGGGTGGACCAAAATATCTGAGCATATTTTTAGTGTCCCCCTAGAAAAAACTTCGGAAGATTTAATCGTGTTCCATAATGAAAATTGGACTCCCGAAGCGCGTTGGCCCAATTACTCGGGCGACCTCCTTAAACCAAATTTTGCCAAGGTAGACGGTGGTACCGCCCTGTCCTTGCAAAATACCGATTTACCCAAGAACATAGATTTAAAAGGTGCGACGCTCTATGGTTTCTTTGGAAAGGAATGGGCGTTACAGACCTTTATCGTTTCCGGGTATAAGCCTCATGAACAAAGGATCTCCTTTCCCGAGGCGAAAAGAAGGCAAAACTATTACGGAGGTGCATCTGGGTGGGACAAAAATTATGCGCCTAGAAAGGGGAATCGATTTTACATTTCCGGTCATTACGATTTGTTGGATACCGATGGGGAATGGTATTATGATCCCCAAAAGGAAAAACTCTTTTTTTATTTAGAAGACCGTGAAGCCGCATCTGAATTAAGTCTCGAAATAAAGACGAGAAACAATGCAATTGATTTGTCGGGGAGTTCTTATGTCGAAATCGCCAATCTTGGCATTTTTGGTGCCGGAATAACTTCTGATGCCCATACGCGGCATTGCCGCATAAAAAACGTAAAAGGGTTCTATGTTGAACCTGGTATCAATTTATCGGGTGAGCATAACGAAATCAACAGTTGTGAATTTGCATATAGTCCGAAGGCCTTGGTTAACATTGCGGGAAGTAATAATAAGGTCGTGAACAGCTATATCCACGATGGAAATTATACCGGCACATGGGACCAACTGCTGAATACCTCTGGTAGCGGCCATTTAATTAGTCACAATACGGTTGCCCGCGCAGGTGGAGGTTGTATAGGACCGGGAGGAAAAAATATGCGTTTTCAATACAACAGTGTTAGTGATGCAGGCCTCATTCGCCATGATATCGGCGGTTTTTATGTAGCCAACAACGATGGGGCCGGTACGGTCATTCACCATAATAAAGTGCACAAGGTCTATGGCATTGGTATTTATTTAGACAATAGTACCAGTAATTATACCATTCACCATAACGTAGTGTGGAATTGTGGTTGGGAGTACATACTTTCTGAAGCCCCGCCGGGTTTTTTGAGTATTGGGGCCTATGATGGCATACGCCTTAATACTCCGGGAAACTATAACCTTATATTCAATAATACGCTTTATAATAAATACGGACTAGGGTATTGGGGAAGGAACTTTAAAGAGGATATGTACGGTGATGTAGTGATCAACAATATTTTTACAGGTTCATACCATGTCTCGGAAAACGTAGTTTCCGCCCATAATCTTTTCAAAGATATTGAAGCGCGATTAGTGGATCCCCAATCTCAAAATTTTGAGCTTAGCGCGACATCCCCGGCTATTGATAAAGGGATAATATTGAAATCCATAACGGATAGTTTTGAAGGGCAAGCTCCTGATCTTGGCGCATTCGAATATGGTAAGGAAGCATGGCGTGCAGGGCATAATTTTGATGCTTCGCCAAAACCTGAATTTGAGGCCTTTAAGACCGATTTTATAAACTTGCTTACCAACGGCACCTTTGAGCAAGGGTTGAACGCTTGGCATAAAACAGGGGAAGGAGTGCAAATCATTCAAGAGGATTCATGGGGCATTGAAACGGCAAAAACTAGAATGCAATCGCATTCTGTTGCGATCCATAAAAGAAATAATGGCGTTGAACAAACCATAGAAAACCTTGAGCCCAATACGAATTATACCATGTCGGTCTGGGTCAAGGCTTCCGGCTCTGGTGCTAAAGGTGAATTACGTATTGAAAGCAAGGATTCCAAAATGTCAGGTCAAACTTCGCTTACCTCCGAATGGGAATTTTTAAGTATTGAATTTAAGACCGATGACAAATCAAAACCCTTTACCGTTTCATTGCTAAATACAGGCTCTCAGGGCACGGTTTATTTTGATGATGTGGGTTTGGTCAAGAATATAGGAAAGGCGATAAATAATTAAAACACAACACCATGAATGGAAGATTTTTTTGCTTCATTTTACTAATTGCGGTTTGTTTCGGCTCATGTAAAAATACGGTTTCAAAAGAAACGGTATTACATGAAGAAAAACAGGGGTCTCAGCGACCTAACATCGTTTTTATTTTTGCCGATGATTTAGGTTTTGCCGATCTAGGTTTTACCGGAAGCGATACCCATTTGACACCCAATTTGGATAAGTTGGCCAAGGAAAGCGTTTACTTTGACCATGCCTATGCCGCCCATCCGACCTGTGCACCGAGCCGCATGGCTATAATGACAGGAAAATACCCGGCACGACTGGGAGCCGTAAGCCATGGCAAACTTGGCGGGGTCGCCCATCCCGGGCCCGGTGATAACGGTTTGCCCATGACGGAAACAACCATTGGCGAGGCCTTGAAGAAAGAGGGGTATACTACCGCACATATCGGAAAATGGCATATTGGAAAAGGTGAAAATAATCCAGGTACACGAGGATTCGATGTAGATATTGCATCTAATGAGTTTTGTTGCCCGGGGAGTTATATGTACCCTTTTGAGTCGAACAATGAAAAGCAAAGGGTGGCCTCAAAAATTCCGGATTTGGAAGATAGGAAACCAGGCGATTTTTTAACCGATGCCCTTGCGGAAGAAGCCGTGAAATTTATTCATTCTACAGATGACAAACCCTTCTTCCTGAACATGTCATTTTATGCCGTTCATACGCCTATAACCGCCATACCCCAAAAAGTGGAAAAGTATAAAAGGTTGATCGGTCCCGATGCCAGACAGAAGAACCCTACCTATGCCGGTTTGGTCGAACACTTTGATGACGCTGTAGGTGCTATTCTTGAGGCCTTGGAAAAAAAAGGAATAATCGATGACACCATTATCGTATTTACCAGTGATAATGGAGGGGAAATCTTAAACGGTATTACGGATAACTTTCCATTGCGGGACGGCAAAGGTTCTTCTTACGAAGGAGGTACCCGAGTGCCCCTTTTGGTCAAATGGCCCGGCGTTACACAGGCGAATACGGTAAGCCATGAACGGATCATAGGGTTTGATTATTATCCGACCTTTCTCTCTATGGCCGGGGCAAGTCCTGATTTACATGATATAGATGGAAGGGACTTTAGCCCCTTGTTGAAAAATCCAAGGGAAAAACTCGAGGAAAGGGACCTTCACTGGCTCAAATACCTTTCGTTGATTCATTATAGAATTCCTATAGCCGATAATAAGAGATGTTTTGAGACCGTAGTCAGTGGAGATTGGAAGCTTCACGAGTATTTTCAAATGCCGGATGGTTATAAGCAACACTTTGAGTTGTACAATTTGAAGGACGACCCCTCGGAGAAAAACAACCTAGCTAATAAATTTCCAGAAAAAGTACAGGAGTTAAAACTGAAAATGGAAAGCTGGAAAAAAGATATTGGCGCTCCCGTTTACGATATGGAAAAATTTTATGGGCATATAAAAATATAAACCAAAAAGAACCCTTTAAGACATGAATAAAAAAACAATAGTAATCTGTATAGGAATCATTCTTTTGGCCAATTTTGTGGGGCATTCGCAACTATTCGTTTCTCCTGAAGGCGGAGATGGCAGCAAAGGAACCCGATCGGACCCTACCTCCTTTGAAGGGGCCATCGAGAAGGCTTCGGAAATCTTAAAACGGAAAGGGGTACCCAAAAAAGGACTTACCATTACGCTTGGCGGAGGGGTCTATCGATTTAAGAAAAAAGTAGTTCTGGGGCCTGAATTCCAAGGAACAGAGGATAGGCCGATAATCATTAGGGCGGCAGAGGGAGAAAGTGTGTTGTTCGATGGGAGTATGCTCATTTCGCCCGAAAAATTCAGTGTGGTAAAAGCTCCCGATGAACTGGCCAGGCTATCTGCCGGGGCATCGAAAAAGATTATGGTGGCCACCATTACCGATACTACAATGTTGGGCAGGTTCAACAAAGACCTGATGCTTAGTCTCAGCTATGACGATGTAGAATTTTTGCCTTCCGTTTTTCCTAATGAGGGCTATGCAAGCTTTGTGGAAGAGACGGTACGGGCAGAAGTGTCACCTCCGGCCGTTCCCGTAGGGAAACAAGATTATGGGGTCCGCGCAGGCTATGTACCATACTTGGTGAAAGATAAGCCCAGGGGCTGGAAAGGTTCCCTGGAAGACCCGCGTGGAGCCCAGGCCCAAATTGGGGATAAGGCAGACGAAATGGCCGGCAGTTGGCAACAATGGGAGAACGAACTTAGAAGAAACAATACCAGAAACCAGCTAACCGGTTTTATAGAAGCCAGTTGGCTCTTAAGCTCACAAGCCGTTTACGGCGCTGATGCCACAACGAAATCGATTCACCTGACCCGTGCCTTGGGCTATGGGTGGGCTTGGAGAAAGAACGACAAACCTTTTCGTGTTTTTGGGCTTCTATGCGAACTTGACCGGCCCGGAGAATGGCATTTTGATCCATTGACCAACCGCTTGTTCGTTTATCCGCCCACCCCCATAAACGGAAACACGCAAATAGGCTTATCGGTGGCGAATGGCTTTTTGGCCCTAGACGGAACCCGTCATGTTAAGGTAATCGGACTTTCCGTTAAAAATGTAGGAAGCGGCAGTGTGTATACGATCAAAGGCGACCATAACCTTGTGGCCGGTGCCCAGATTACGAATTCTACGGCGGCGGGAGTTGAAATTCTAGGCACCGACAATGTCGTTAAAAGTTGCGATTTGGTTGATTTAGATGTGCACGTGCGGCTAAGCGGGGGGCTACGTTCCCCTGACGAAATCACTCCGGGTAATAACTTGGTGGAAAACTGTCAAATCTATCAAGACAGTTTTAAACATGAAAAGGTCAATATTGTTATGAATGGGGTAGGGAATATATTTCGTCATAATATGATCCATAATTCCTTGGGGCAAGCCATGGTGGTTAATGGGAACGACCATTTGGTCGAGTATAACGAACTCTTCAATATCGGTTATGAGGAGGGTGATGGCGGAGCCATATATTCCGGAGCTGATTTGGGCGGTTTCGGAAATACATACCGCTACAACTTCTTTCATCATTTGATGCACGTACCCGGAAAGGTCGAACGTGCCGGATTGCATTTAGACGACGGACAATCGGGAGCGACCGTAATCGGAAATGTATTCTATAAATCGGCATCCAAAGGCGCATTTATGTTCGGAGGGGCCGGTCATACCGTAAAGGAAAACGTATTTCTGGAAGGCGATAGGGGGGCTTACTTCGTACAGAGCCTAGGAAATAAAATGTTCGATATTCAAAAGGAAATTGCAGCAGACCCGAATCATCATCGTAAGGGAACCAAGGAAGATTATATCGGTCGCGTAGAATTGTATACGGGAAAAAGAGGATGGACAAAATCGCCATGGAAGGATAAATACCCCCTGATGCGAACCATTTTGAGCGATACTTTAGAGTTTGGCCGCTTATGGCCAATCCATATTACGGTAGAGGATAATTTTAACTATGCGAACAAGCGGGGCATCGATAAGATTATCGATTATCGCGTTGCTCCAGAAGCTCTTGCCAAGTCTAGCGTAAAAAACAACAAAGAAGTGACCCCCGATGACTTTGTCGATTACGATGCAATGAATTTTGCCTTCAAAGATGAGAAAAAACATGCGGCCATTCCTTTTGCGCAAATTGGATTGTATGTCGATAGTTACAGGAAAAACACCCCGGACAAAACCAAATACAGAATGGCCGTTAAGGAGCATTTTAAGGGTATCGTTAGCGGTCATCCGGGTACCTTGCTTCGAATCGATACGGCAAAATTGGTAAGGGAGGAAAAATAAGGGCGCATAGAAAATACCGTAAGCCTGTTTTTAGCGCGGCCGCATCGGTAGGCCGGTGTTTGACAAGGTGTCTTTTCAGGGTTTAAATGTCCCATGGTTTTCTTAATCTGAAATTTTAAGTATCAATAGGGGAGTTGACTCCTTAGTAGGATACTACTTAAAATTAAAAGGTTTACATCATGAAAATTCAAAGTATTGCCCTATTGACGTTTTTGAGTATAGTTCTTGCTTCGGTTCAAGTCCGTGCTCAAAGTGAAGCACACGGTAATGAGCTGTCGGTGACCTTACATGGGGCCAAGGCTACTTTTAAAAATAAGGTATTACGGGTAACAACCGGAAAAGTGGAGCGCACCTGGGAGTGGAGCGGTTCTGGTTTTAAGACGCTTAGTTTTAAAAATACGCGTTCGGGAAAGGAATGGTGCACCGAAAAATCGCCTTATGATAGCGATTGGAATTTGCCGACCAAAATCGAAAATGCTTCCCCGGCCCGTTTGATAGCTGTAGAAGGCATAACTACCGATGATGAAAAGTTCACGACCGAACATATCTTGGTAAGGGCCTTGGTGAGATACGACTCCGGCATTGAACTGAACTATTTGGTTCGGGTTTACCCTAATGCCCCGGGAATATGGACGGCCCTTGAGGTCAGGGCCATTAACGGGTTTTCGCCAGAAGGCATTCCTGAAGATTTGGCCATGTATAAATCCTATGGATCGAACCAGCCCATAAAAATTGCGAGAAACGAGTTTATTCCGGTCAACTTTTCACAGCCCAACCAACGGCGGTATTGGGGAATTTATAACAATCCCGGAAACCGCGTGAATACCGATGACATGGTAAAAGAGCGTATTGTAAAGGGCTACCCGATTTTTCAGGATGAGCAGAATACCTGGGCAAACGGTCTTGTGGTACAGGCCGAAGACGAAGGCTTGATTTTGGTCAAGGAATCGAATAAGACGGTAAACAAATACGGGCACCAGACCGGTAGCTTTTATTGTACGCCCACAGGTGTGGAAGTAACGGGATGGGGGTTGAAGCCTAAGGAAATTACATCGGAGTTCAAACGGACTTGGGCCACATGGAGCATTTTGTATTCGGGAGGCAGCGATGCCTCTGAATTGGCCTTCAAACGTTTTGACCGTATACGCTACCCGATAAACATTGAACGAGATATGCATATTTTAATCGATACCTGGGGCAGTGATTGGCAAAATGGGGAGGACGATAAAATCTACGGCCGTCAGAATTCTGAGTTTTCGGTTATCGAAAAGGAAATAAAATCGGCCGCCGATCTGGGTATAGATATCGTTCGTATCGATGACGGTTGGCAAGAAGGGGGCACCAAGAGCAAAAAATCATGGCATCCCAATACCAATGTGGGCTATGATGCCAACTGGAAGAAAACCAAAAAACTGTCGAAGAAGTACAAGGTGGGTATCGGCCTCTGGGCGGCCATCCGCTATATCACTCCAGAAGAGCTGATAAAGAACCAAGAACAACTGAATGTAGCTACGTGGAAGTTTGACTTCGATAAACTTGAAGACCACGATGCCTTTGCCGATCGTATTAAGGGGATTCGTGAATTCATCAAAAAAACCGATTATAGCACACAAACATCGTGGTGCCCCGAATACGATGACCAGCGATACGGTTGGTACAGTCCGGCACGTGAAGTCGGCCCGATGTACTTTCAGAACATACAGAACAACTTGCCATCGCATTTGGCCTATGTGCCCTATATCACGCTAAGACATCATTGGATGATGGCAAAGTACTACAACATGAACGACTTACAGGCCCATTGGCAGAATACCTCGAGAACCAATCCAAAGTATTCCGATGCGCATTTGCACAGCCAATCCTATGCGGCCATGTCGGCATTCATGGCTGCGCCTTCCTGTTTTATGTTGACACAGCTGCTAAAGCCCGAAGAACGCGACGAACTTCGTGATGTAATAGGGCTTTATAAAGAACACCGTAAGGGCATTTGGGAAAACTATGTATTTCCTATAGGGGAAGAACCTAACAATGCCTCATGGACAGGCTTTCAAATTGCCGATCCCGAGAAAAAAGAGGGATATCTCATGATATTCAGGGAAATCGGCAATAAGGATCCCCAAGGAAAAATAGCCCTTAAATTCCTAAACGGAAAAAAGGTAAGCTTAACGGATCTTGAAAAACCCAAAGCCGGTACGTCTGACGAAATGAAGGTCGAGAACGGAAATCTTATCCTGACCATTCCTGAACCTGCAGGTTACCGCTTTATTAAATATGAAACCGATTAAAGAGGCAGGAATTCTTTAATGACAAGACTATAACAGAAGTAGATTTCGATAAAAGGAGGGCAAGATTCCCTCCCCAAAAAAAACGTATACAGACTATGGGAAAATCAGATGCAGTACTAAGGGCAATATGCAAATGTGTATTGATGACTTTTGGAATACTATTGTTTTCATGTGTAGATAAGGATCCCCAAGAATTGACGCTACATACTTCCGGACTGACATTGGAATTTAATGCGGAAGGGGAAATAAGCAAGGCGATATTTGAAAAAGGGCAGGTTGAAAAAGCGCTTGCAGGGCATTCTTTGCTCAAGGGATGCGTAGTGACCGATGTTCAGTTGGAAAAGAAATCGGATGACGAGATCGTATTCTTGAAAACGGTGGAGAACAGTACCTCAAAACAGAAGTTTCAGCTCACGGAAACTTTTAGGGCAACTGAAAACAGCATTCGTTGGGAAGTACAGATCAAAGATGATGGGGAAAATTGGTCTACGCCCATTCAAACCGTCTTGAACTATCCAGTTTCCGAAAATGTAAAATTTTGGGCCCCGTGGGCCGATCCAAGAGGTGATTTAAGTGGAGGGGGAACGGATAATAAAGAGATAGCCAATGCCATTATTGGCGAAGGCGACCTAGATGATTTAATGAGTTGGGCCGATCCGTTGGAGCCTATAGATGTGGTCGATGGTCTTTGGCATTATGGGGCCCCTCGATATGAATACCAAAATCCGGGCTTGTTGTATTGCCCGTTTCAAGGGGATGTAATAACCATTCCCATGGTAAGCTTTTGGGAGGAAAAAGACGATATAGGACTCAGCTTGGTGCTTTCGCCGGAAGATACCCTACTGGATATTGATGTGCGGACTACTAAGGAGGGAGAGCTTACCTTTTCGAGGTACAATCACAGATTGGGAAAAGGGAAGGAGCTGGGCTTCGCCATGGATATCGTTCCCCACCAAGCCGATTGGCGCAGTAGTTTGGGCTGGGTCGTAAACCGTTATGAAAATTATTTTCAGCCTGTCAATCCCTTGGCGGATCAAATAGCAGGTACGGGTGCATACTCCAATAGCGATGTCTCATTTGACGTAGAAAAGATGAAGAAGATGGCTTTCAGGGTAAATTGGAGGGCTTCTTTTGATTTTCCGTATATGGGCATGTTCGCGCCTCCGGTCGATGAGACCACCGAATGGTCAAGTTTTGTCCGTTTTAGCAATAGGGGCAAAGTGGCCCGAAAAACCACTTCAATGCCTATTATGCAGAACTATGCCAAAAAGATGAAGGATGCCGGTTTTTATGTATTGAGCTATTTCAATGTAACGGAATTCGGTACGCAAATCGAATATCCACGACCAGAATCTAAGCGGACAAAAGAGACACCGCTTTGGCGAGATGCAAATGACTACCTCTATGAGAACTTAGCCGATGCTATACTTTTTTCCCCTGAACAGCAGAAGGCCGTTTTAGATAAAGGTATATATAGCGTGAAGCCCGGAAATCCATTTTTTACTTGGGAAAAGGCAATAGCCGTAGACCCCGGTGTTGAGAGCTATCAAAATTTTCTGGTCGAACAGGCCGAGCGCACGGTCGAGGGAATACCGGATTCCTTCGGGATTTGCATTGACCGAATGGATTGGACCCGCTTCTATAACCATAGTACCGATGACGGGGTAAGTTGGATGGGCGAACAGCCCGTAGGGTCTTTGTTTATGTCGTGGATGGATATTATGGAAAAGATCCATCCCATATTTCACGACGCCGATAAGGTTATCTATGTGAACAACCATGTGAAACGTATTGAACAGTTGAAATATGTTGATGGTATTTTTGATGAGTTCACCTATTCCGGTTCCGCTTTGAATGCCATTGCCTTTTTGGGCAACCAAAAACCAACCCTGGGTTGGATGAGTACCGACAAGCAATTGCTTCCCGATCCCGATCAGGTAATTCAAAAATTCATTTACATGGGCGTTTTTCCCATGGCGCCGTTTCCGGGGAACGACCACTCCATGCGACCTTCAGATCTGGCCGATAAGGTGTATTTGGACTATGGCCCCTTGTTCGATCAAATGCGAGGGAAGAAATGGGTGTTCGAGCCACACGTAGTCGCTATTACCAGGGGAGAAGCAAAGGTAAATCTGTTCAAGACCAATGGTGGGTATAGCATTCCGGTGATGTATGCCGGCACAGGGGAAGCTGTAGAGGTGACCGTGCGAAAAGAAGGGTTGGTGAAAGAAGGATTAAAGGTAGTAGCCTATTATCCTGGAGACGAACAGCCAAGAGTGCTAGGGACAAGCGTAAAAGCTGGGGAACTGAAAATTGAAACCCCCATCAAACGAGGCTGTGCCATGATCAAGATTGAAATATAAAAAAAGGGAGGGTCTAAAATATGGTAAAATTTAAACGTAATTCGGTTATAACGCTTAAGGGGATAGGGGTAATCTGTACCTTGTTTATGGTTCAGCTTTCCGTCGCTCAGATTAAAAGGAAACCCAATATCATTTTTATCATGACCGATGACCATGCTGCCGGGGCAACAGGAATATACGGAGGTCGTTTGGCCGATCTGGGGGCTACGCCAAACCTAGATGCTTTGGCGAAGGAGGGTATGGTTTTTGAAAATTGCTTTGTGACCAATAGTATCTGTACGCCAAGTCGAGCCTCCATCATTACGGGTCAGTATAGTCAGACCAACGGTGTTCTCGATCTGTGGAACGAACTTGACGCCAATAAACAATACCTCCCCCAAGAAATCAAAAAACTGGGCTATGAAACGGCCATGATCGGAAAATGGCACTTGCACCAAGAACCTAAGGCCTTTGATTATTATAAGGTCTTTCCTTTGCAGGGTACATATTTTGACCCAGAGTTTAGGGCTAAAGATAAAGGAAAGTGGCCCGATAATACGGTGCAATACAAAGGACATAGTTCCGATGTGGTCACGGACCAAGCTTTGAATTGGGTGCATAACCGGAAGAACCCCGAAAAGCCTTTTTTCCTAATGTATCATTTTAAGGCACCTCATGATATGTTTGAATTTAACCCTAGGTATACATCGTATCTTGAAGATGTAAAAATACCTGAGCCCCAAAGCCTCTACGATCAACCTCATTGGGGCTCTGAGGCCACACGGGGAAAAAATGATAGTTTGCTACACGTTATCGGTTCCTCGATCTCGAGTCGCCACCCAAACCGAAATTATGTGGATATATACAAGACGGGGAATCTGCCTACGGAAAAAGAGCGAACAAGTGCCGCCTACCAGGAGTATTTAAAACGGTATCTGCGCTGTGTAAAAGGGGTCGATGATAATTTAGGCCGTTTTTTTGAGGATTTAAAAAAAGAAGGGCTTTGGGAAAATACCATCATCGTATATACCTCGGATCAAGGCATGATGCTGGGTGAACACGACTTTGAGGATAAACGTTGGATGTATGAAGAATCGATACATATGCCCTTTATCGTGAGGTATCCGGAAAAGATAAAAGCGGGTTCACGAACCAGTTATCTCATCAACAACACCGATTTTGCACCTACCCTGATTGAACTGGCCGGAGGAAGGGCTCCCGATTATATGCAAGGGAAAAGCCTAAAACCTATTATGGAAGGGGAGCGACCCGATGACTGGCGTAGTGCAACCTATTATCGCTATTGGATGCAGATGGTCCACCATGACATACCTGCACATTTTGGACTACGGAGTGAAAATTACAAGTTGATCTTTTTTTATGGACGATACCATAACCTGGAAAAAGAAGGAAGCCTTTCTATGTATTGGAACGATGAGGAACATTCCAATAAAGTGGAGCCTACTCCCGCTGCATGGGAATTCTACGATTTGAAAAACGATCCCGGGGAACTGGTCAACGCGTACCGAAATCCCAAATATCAAGACATCATTCAACAAATGAAGGCAGAGCTGAAAAGCACGAGAAAAGAACTGAATGAAGAAGATGATAAATATCCCCATTTACAAGAAATCATAATCCGCCATTGGAATGACGAATAGGGCCAACTAGCATATTCGCATGGCCGGAACTTTAAAATAAGGCCTATACCGCATACCTGTATCCACTGACTCTTTGAACGACGTTTGGGTTTGGCCGGGCCGAATGCAAGCTTCAGACAATCGCCCTTGGGTAAAATCATGGGTGCTTTTTGCTAGGCTGTAGTTAGCTTGTTTTTGTAATTGTTCATTTTTGAAGAGGTAATATTGATGTTTTAATAGATGTTGAGTAGGTTTTTTGATAAAAAATCATTTTTTATTTGCACAAATAATATATTATTATAATATTTGAGGAAATAAAAATAAAAGCAATGCCAACAACCCAAACCCTTCCGACAAAACAATTAGAGGCTGTACATACAGATGCTCCGGATCACTTATTGGTAGGGAAGGTGAAGTTGGGGTGTGCCCTGTCTTATGCCAAGCTGTTTGATATTTATGGCGATAAGCTTTATTATTTCGCTTTGGGGTATATAAAGTCACCAATCGAGGCAGAGGGAGTGGTGCAAGATGTTTTTGTAAAAGTTTGGGAGAAGCGTGAATCGTTAAAATTGGAATGTTCCTTTAAGTCGTACATTTTTACGATTGCCTTTAATTTGGTAAAAAAGGTGTTCAATAAGAGGAAGCGATTACGTAAGTATATTGATTCAAAGGAAAATATACACGGGTTCGATTTTTCTACGGAGAACCAAATCGAATATAATTTTATGATGGAATGGTTGAATAACCTAGTGGGCGAAATGCCGGAAAGGAGAAGGGAGACCTTTATCCAGAGTCGGTTCAATGGTCTTCCCGTGAAGGAAATCGCCAAGGAAATGAACGTTAGTCCGAAAACCGTGGAGAACCAAATAACGGCGGCCTTAAAATTCATCAAGGCGCATTGGGATATCGATGTGGTGTCTAAACGGTACAAGGCCAAGCCGAAGGTCAAGTTGGTCCAAATTGAACCGGCCGAATTAAGTTGCTAGTGAATACAGAGACATTGAAGGACATGGTAGATCATATTATTATATTTTTTAACGTAAATTCCGGTATTTTGATAAGAACACATTTAAATTCAGGAATTTGAAGAATAAAATACCGCTATATCATAAGGTTTACGACTACCTTTTAAAGAAGATAGAGAAGGAATTCAATCCAGGGGATCTACTTCCCACCCAATCTGAAATCGCCAAAGAAACGGAGACTAGTTTGATTACGGTCAAAAGGGCTATTAAGGAATTGGAAGCGATGGGCTACGTAGAATCTAAGGCAGGAAAGGGCACAACCGTCAAGAAGCCCCAAATTGTTGATAGCCATGTGGGCGTATCGAGTTGGACGGACTCTATAATCGGTCAGGGAAAAGTACCGAGTACGGCTTGGACGAAAATAGAGAAAAAGGCTCCGACCCATAAGGTTGCGGCAATTCTGGGTTTAAAGGCCCGTCAGAAAACCGTTTATGTAGAACGGCTCCGATTGATCGATAATAGGCCTATTTGTTTAATGTATAATGAAATGCCAATGCACTTGGTGCCTGGGTTTAATGAAGAAATAAAACTTGAGGAATCGATTTATACCTATTTGGAAGAGAATTACGGACTTATCGGTGTTTCGGCCGATGAGGAAGTATATGCTAGGGAGGCTACCGCTTATGAAATCAATATTTTAAAACTAAAATCACCCATCGTTTTGGTTATCGAAAGAACATCGTATCTGCAAGATGATACGCCTTATGAGTCGTCTTGCATCATTGCTGCGGCCGATTCTTACGTTTACCGTTCGAGACAAATCAATAAAACGGTAGACACCGAAATATTACGAAACTTATTAACCGAATAAAGATACTATGAGCCTAACATTTCCAGATCAACTAGATATAGTGAAGGAAGGTCTAAAAAAACAGGAAAAACTATTAAAGCAGGTAGCCGGATTTTACGCCGACGCTATAGAAAGTGGAGGTCTGGTGCATTTATATGCTAATGGGCATTCCCGTCAGTCCGTAGAGGAGACGGTCATACGTATGGGGGCACTTACGGGCTTTAAACCCATATTGTCCGATGCCATTACTACTTTTAATGACGTCACCGGGGCCAATGGTATTCGGGTAGACCAGTTTTACGAAAAAATTGAGGGCATAGGAAAGATACTTTTAAAGGAAATCCACTTCGGCCCTAAAGATGTGCTTGTGGTGATTACCGCTACAGGCACCACCCCTGCCGCGGTTGACATGGCCGCCGAGTTTAGCAAGCAATATCCCGGTCTAAAAATTATAGGTATTGCCAGCGCGACCCAATCGGCCAAGATTCCGCCACGCCATAGCGGGGGGAAGAACCTGATCCATATTTTGGAAGAGAACCCCAATGGCTATTTTATTGATAATTCAATGCCCAATGGAGACCTGTCGGTTGAGTTTCAAGGTAAAACGGACCGCTATAATGTATGTCCCCTGTCTACGGTAGGTGCCATTTCGGTAACACAAAGCCTGAATGAATTGACCATTAAGGAGCTGGATAAGAGAGGGGTAAAACACTATGTGTTGCGGAATATGCATATCGCCGATACTACCGACAATTATGATGAATGGTTAGATGATCAAAGAAAGCGATATGCCCTTGCCAGCCATAACCCCAACCGCGTACAACCGATCCAATAACCCTTGGGTGGCCCGGCCATTTGAGAAAAACTGAATGCACTGTGCACAAATGGCACAATGACCCGAGAAATGAAAGACAAGATTTTTATTATAACAGGCTCTTCCGGTATTGCAGCGGAAACCATTAAGATGGCCCTCGCAAAGGGGGCAAAGGTATTTTACATAGGTCGTGATGCCGGGCGCTGCCAAGACTTTCAAGATCAACTTAGAAAAGATGGCCTTGATGCCGATTATATCGTTGGCGATCTGGTCGATCCAGAGGTAGCTCCCGCCTTGGTAAAGGCCTGTATTGAAAAACATGGACGTATAGACGGACTTTTCAATGTTGCGGGAATTAGTGGCCGACGTTTTGGTGATGGTCCGGTACACGAGTGTACGGAAGAAGGATGGAACATTACCATGACGACCAATGTAACCACCCAATATAGAATGTGCCGGGAAGTAGTACGGCAAATGTTGGCCCAAGACCCTGATAAAGATGGCCTGAGGGGAAGTATTCTCAATATGTCGAGCATTTTGGGGCTGTCTCCCGAGCCAAAATTTTTCAGTACGATCGGGTATGCCGCGGCTAAAGGGGCCATAATCAGTATGAGTACCTCTATGGCATCAAAGTATGCGCTGAACAAGATTCGTGTAAATACGATCGCCCCCGGACTGGCATTGACGCGAATGAGTGCCAGGGCCACCCAAGACGAGGCCATTACGGCCTTTATGAAAGAGAAACAACCTCTTGAAGAAGGGGTTATGGAAGCCAAAGACGTGGCTTCGTCCGCCATATTCCTTCTAAGTAACCAAAGCAAATCTATTACAGGGGAAGTACTAAAGGTCGATGCAGGCTGGAGTATTTCCTGATCAAAATTAAGAGAAGTAAAATTATGCAAACATACAACAGATCATTGCCTATATCCGATAGTTACGACCTTATTGTAGTAGGCTCGGGCTCCGCAGGTTGCCCTGCGGCCATAGCGGCAGGTAGAAGAGGGGTAAGGGTATTATTATTGGAACGCTTAGGCTTTTTAGGAGGTACCAGCACGGCCGTATTGGATACGTTTTACGGGTATTACACCCCCGGGGAGCGTTCGGCCAAAGTCGTGGGAGGTATTGCCAACGATGTTGTAAAAGGCTTGGCGGGCTACAATGCCTATTTGGAACGCCCGAATTCTTTCGGAGCGGGTACCGGGGTTACCTACCATCCGGAATATCTCAAAGTGGTATGGGAACAACTGGCCAAAAACGCCGGGGTCGAAATCTTGCTAAACGCTTGGGTACAAGATACGGTAACCGATGGCGACAAGGTGGTCGGTTTGGTCGTGGCTACAAAAAGCGGACTCCAATATATCAAATGCAAACAACTGATCGATGCCTCCGGTGATGCTGATATTTGCCATCAGGCCGGAATCCCTTACGAATTGGCAGGGGCTATCGATCCGGCGCAGACCTTGACTACCACGTTTAAAATGACCAATGTAGATTTAGTCAAACGAAAAACGATATCCAAGGCGGAAATCAATACTTTAATGGAAAAAGCTGCCGCTACGGGACGGTTTAATTTACCTAGAAAGGAAGGTAGTGACCATATCACACCCGTGGATCATATGACGGCAACCATTATGACCCGCTTGTCGTCCTATAAAAAAGACGTCAATGGAAATGTTCTCAATGCCGCTGACCCGAAATTATGGTCCGATGCCGAAATGGAAGGGCGATTGCAGGCTTTGGAGTACATTCGGTTTTTAAAGGAATATGTTCCGGGCTATGAAAAGTCGGAACTCTCTACTTTTGGGGTTCAGATAGGGGTTCGTGAAACCCGAAGGGTATACGGGCATTACAGACTGACGTCCGAAGACGTTTTGGGGGGGCGTAAGTTCAAAGACCAGATCGGACTTTGCGGTGCGCCAATGGAAGACCATCACGATGGAGAGGGCGTTCGATGGCAGTATATTCCCAATGGGGAAACGGTAGGAATTCCATATCGTACCCTGGTTCCTTTGGAAAGTAGTAATATTTTGGTGGCGGGACGATGCTTCTCGGCCAACCACGTTGCACAAAGCAGTGTGCGATCTATGGGGCAATGCATGGTAATGGGGGAGGCCGCAGGTGTGGCTTCGTCAATGGCATTGCAAAAAGGATGTGCTCCTATCGATATCGATACGGATGAATTAAGGGCGATCTTGAAAAAACAAGGAGCCTTGGTAGATGCTCCCCAATAAGGGGCAAAATTATGCGAATGAAAGACTACACAATAGCAATAGATGTTGGCGGTACCCGAATAAAGGCGGGAATTGTCGATTCGGAAGGAAAGCTATACCGTTCCGAGGAAGTAAATTCAAATGCACATTTGGGAGCCGATGCTATGCTCGAAGTGGTAAAGGAATTGATAAAGAATCGCTTGCCCAAATCCGAAGAAGATGGTGTCTGTATCGGGATTGGATTGGGACTTACAGGTCCGGTTGACCCGAATATGGGCGTGGTTTTATTACCGGGAAAGTTTGAAGGACTAGAGGGGTTTCCTATAGTGCCTATGCTCAGGGAGGCCTTTGACCTCCCCGTTTTCGCAGAGAACGATGGCCGTTTGGCAGCCTATGCGGCCAAATATTACGGAAACGCCAAAGATGTCGATTGGGCTGTGGTCATTACCTTGGGTACCGGCATAGGTTCTGGGGTAATCATTAACGGACAGATTTTGGTTGACCCGCATTTTAATTTCGGTATTCAAATGGGACATTTGGTGATGGACGCCAGCAATAAGCAATTTTGCCTGACTGGAAATTATGGTACGGGAGAAACCTTGTGTTCGGCAACCGCCTTGGTAAACCAAGTGAAGACGGCAATTCAAAGAGGCCTTCCCTCGGTCTTGTCCGAGAGTTATTTTAAAGACCCCTTCCGTATAGGGTTTAAGGAAATAGCGGAAGCTTGTAGAAATGGAGAT
The DNA here is from genome assembly GCF_900156625.1 of Zobellia uliginosa. GTDB lineage: Bacteria > Bacteroidota > Bacteroidia > Flavobacteriales > Flavobacteriaceae > Zobellia > Zobellia uliginosa. Next base: position 156,057 of record NZ_FTOB01000007.1, read on the forward strand.
GAGTTGTGTATAAGGGAGTTGGAATTGTGGAAGGAACACTTGGCAGTGCTTCTTATCAATGCCACCCATGCCTACGGTCCCCAAAAAATCATATTGAGCGGAGGGGCCACCTTGGCGGCCGACCTTTTTCTAGACGATGTACGGGAAAAAGTCAATAAACGCGTATTTCGCTATCCGAAAAACAAAGGTGTCCCCATTGAGATATCTACTATTAAAGAGCATGCGGGCGTCTATGGTGCCGCGGCGATGTTAAGGGAAAAACTTTCCACTAAGAACTAAATCGGTAGGGTTATGACCTTCCTGTTAGGGGCTAGACCTCTTTTTAGGATATAATCTATATATGCCTTTTTTCAAAATAGAAGGGAAATCTTGGAACCATGGTAAACTATCTCGGGGCAAGCCCGAGGAGCGGTATTAAAAGGGATACACCTTGATTTCGAGGCAAGCCTTGGAGTATTTAATCTCGATTATCGAGTAAACAAAAAGTGGTTTCTAACAGTAATCTATATAAGTGAGCAAATGAAAGAGTGGCTAAAATTAACATCAGAAGAGATTGGGAAACTAGATAGGGCTATACCGGTTATAGTACCCTTAGGGTTGGTAGAGGCCCATGGGCCGCACTTGGCTACAAGCGTCGATATCGATACCGCCAATTATTTTAGCCGGAAAGTGGCCGAAAATACGGGGGCGATTCTCGCACCTTGCGTAAATTATGGTTTTGCGGATGAAATGCGCGATTACCCCGGTACGCTAGGGGTGACCGTCGAAACCTTTATGGCCATAGTTCAAGACCTGATACTGCGCTTCTATAAAACCGGATTTAAGAAAGTTGTTTTTATAACGGGACATGGGGCCAATAAAACGGCCTGCGAATTGGCTTTCTTTAAAATATGGGAATCACATCCAGATTTTAAAGGGGTCTGTTGGAACTGGTGGAGCGATTGCGGCATAACGGGTATTCACCATGCGGATAAGGGGGAAACAGAAGTCGCTATGGCTGTGGGTACACCCTCCAAAATGGAAGCCGTACGTGATTTTGAGGTAAATAAACCGTGGTATAAAATAGCTTCACGATACGAGTTGGATCCAGAATCGGGCGGTATTAACGGAAAACCGAGTCTTGCCGATATTGAAAATGGAAACAAGATTTGCAATAAGGCGGTTGAAGCACTGACCGAGAAAGTCAGGCAAGCCTTCGAATAGAAACATGGAACACTTTTTTTTGGCAGGGGCTTCCTGCCCTTGCCAGTGAGGCCAAAATCAAAACAGTAACAAAAGTACTAAGAGACGCTAAGTAGGAAATCAACTGAACACTTGAGGAAAGGGAATAGTAATTAGCGTCTCATTTGGCTTGCTACCCGTCTTGATTATAAAGCAATACAGTGATAAGTAGAGCCTTTACCGATAATTTTTTTAGTATCATCTAATATTTCTTAAACGATTCCTGGAACATGAATAAACGTAGTACAATACTTCTTTTTGCTTTTTTAACGGCTTTTTTTCAAAGTCTTGCCCAAGAAGCCCTGGGTAGGGTAATCTCATACGGGCAAACCGACCAAGCCCTTGTTTTTGAGTGCGCCGATGGAAAAAAGGCAAAGCTCAGTATTCTTTCAAGTGATATGATAAGGGTTCAGATTTCCACGGATGGTTTATTTAAAACCTCTGCGATGGAACAATTGGGTTTTGTCAAAAACGATTTTTTGAACGAAGCCTTTGAGGTAAACGAAAATCCCGATAGTTATACCATTGCCACTTCCAAAATAAACATTAAAGTAGAAAAGAAGGCTTTTCGTATTGAGGTAACCGACAAAGAGGGACGCCTTATCCTTCGTGAAAATAAACGCTTGGGAGCACAAACGGGTGATGGAAATATCTTGAATTTCGATATGCCCGCCGATGAACATTTTTTTGGTTTTGGGTTTATGCGAAGCACCTTGGATGCTCGAGGTAAAAAATTGACCTTTAAGAGGGAATATCGATGGAAGGGAGCGACTGTGCCTTATTTTATGAGTACGCGTGGCTATGCTTTCTATTCTAACAATGTTCATAATCAACACTTTGATTTCACGAATAAAACCGATGCGGAATGCTGTGATTATTACAGCATATCTTCCAATGGGGGGCTCATTGATTATTATATAATATATGGCCCCGATTTTCCAAATTTGCTCGATCGATATACCGAATTGACGGGCAAAACCCAAATGGTGCCGCGTTGGGCGTTTGGGCTACAGTATCGTTTGAGATATTACGGCAATAGTGAAGATTTTATAAATGTGGCCAAAGAGTTTCGGGCCAAGGAAATTCCAGCTGATATTATGGCCCTTGAGCCTGGATGGGAAGAAGTAGCCTATTCTATGGATTGGAAATGGAGTAAAAAACGCTTTCCGAATCCAGAACATATGATAAAGGAGTTGGCTGATATGGGTTTTAAGTTAGATTTATGGGAATCAGGCGTTGCACCTATTGAAAACGTTACAGATCCGAAAGTGCGAAAAAAGTGGTTCGCGAAACGAAAGAACATTATAAATTCTGGTGTAAAGATGTTCAAACAAGATGACCCCTATCCCAGAAGTATTTTGAGTTCAGAACTGTTAAGTCCCATTTTAGCCAAAAATCAAATTAAAGATGTATTGATGAATGGCGAAGAACTCAATAATGTAGCCAACTCACTTTATAGCGAAACCCTTTTTGACGAGTATCGAAAGTTAACGGGCGAAAGGGCTATCGTTATGTTTCATGCCTATAATGCATCGGTGGCCTCCCATCGTTGGCCCTTTCAATGGGCCGGAGATTTTCAGGCCTCCAATGGTATGCTAAATGCAAGTCTTTCAGGTCACGCCATGGTGAGCTATGATATAAGAAATCCGTATGCTGCGGGGTGGCATCAGGGCTTTTTTACACCGTTTTCGGTGGTTGATAGTTGGGCCTATTACCGTGAACCTTGGCTATATTCGGAATCTATAGAAAACAGCCATCGCCTATACGCCTGTTTACGTTCCCGTTTGGTGCCCTACTTCTATTCGTCTTTATGGCAATCGCATAAGACGGCACTTCCTATAGAACGTCCGATGGTTCTGAACTATACAAAAGACCCCAACACCTTTAATATGGCATCGCAATTTATGGTGGGCGATTGGTTCTTACTGGCGCTAAGTGATTGGGATGACGCCCCCGATGGCGAAAAGATTGATTTCTGGACAGGGTCCCAAAAAGGTAATTATGGAAGTGCTTACCTTCCCGAAGGTAAATGGGTCGATTATTGGTCTGGCGAGGTGCACCAAATTGAAGAAGCGAAATACGTTGACGGTGAATGGCCGGAATATATGGGGGGATTATTATACGTAAAGGCCGGTGCCATTATTCCTATGGGGCAGGTAAATAACTATATAGGGGAGACGGAAGACGAAATAATAGTCTTGGATGTGTATCCGTACAAGAAATCCTCCTATGAATTATATGAAGATGACGGTATTTCCTATGACTATGAAAAAGGAAAACACGCGTTGACCAAAATTACTTCAGAGGAAGGGGAAAACACGGTTGAAATAAATATATCGAGACGAGAAGGAAGTTATAAAAACATGCCTTCAAAACGCAGTTATGTGATCAAGACACATACGTTGACCCAACCGAAGAGTATACAGGTCGATGGGCAAGAATTGATGTTTTTCGCAAATGGCGACGACCTAAAATATAACGATTCGAATAATGGATGGTACTTCGACACCAAGGCCAAAAAAGCTATCATTAAATTAGATAAGGGATGGAAGTTCGATTTACAAACCGAAGGTATTGATCCGTTGGCAACAATACCACCGACAGCTAAGTATGAGCGAATTCTTTGGAAAGCCGATGCGCAAACCACAGAAAGGGCAAGAAACATTAAAATTGAGTTTCCATCGAAACCTATACCTCTATTGAAGTCAAATATATCGGCCTTGCCTGCGGACAGTTTTAGCAAGGCGGAAATAGCAATGCATTTTCAAAATGCAAAACAAGCTGTCGGAACTATTGGTGTTTCTTTAGAAGGTCCGATTGCCTTTGGTGATGGCTCTAAGGAGCTTCAAATTGATGTTGTGGATAGAAGGGCGAACTTTTCCATAATATCTGGGGATAGTCCTGGAATAGGAAAAATAACGGTGAAAGGTAATGGTATAGAAACGGTTTTACATAAAATTCCGGTTTATGGGAAGCCGGTAAGCTTACAAATGTCGGTTAAAAACACGGTATTGGTCGCCGATGGAGAGAACGAACAGGAGTTCTTGGGCCAAGTATATGATGCGAATGGTGTAAGGGTGCTGAACGTAGCATCACCTTTAATCATAGACATTGAAGGGGAGGCCTTGAGCGACAACGGCATGAAAAAAGACAGTATCGCCTTCGAAAACGGGAATGCATTGTTTCATATTAACTCGACCTATAAAACAGGTGAGATCAAAGTAAAGGCCTCATTTAAAAACATTCGAGGGAATACCATTATTACGAAATCAGAAAAGGGGGAGATGCAAGTCCGGATGAATCCTCCAGAAAAGGTGAAATTAGATTCAGATGGAGGGTGGATTCCCGATAATGTAACGGTATTCTTGAATTTTAAGGCAGGAGGACAACTGATCAAGAACAGCAATAAGAAGGTCACGCTGAATGTTTACGATAAAAACGGTACATTACTCGATACGTATTCGCAAAAGGCAAAAAAAGGCGAGGTGATATTTAAGGACATATCATATTACAAAAGACCGGCACAATGTCTGTTTGAAATAAAGTGTGAAGGTTATGAAACGGTAAGGAAGAAAGTATTTGAAAATACTTGGGATGTAGACCCCTCAACTTACAAAAATGGAAAGCGAATAAAACGTTGAGTTGATTTTCTTTTTGATCGTAGCCATATTGATTATGAATACTAATCTTGTTAAAATAGAGCATGCAGCACAAATTCAATTTTAGATATATCTTTTTTATATCGATTACTTCGGCAATGGGAGGCCTTCTTTTTGGTTATGACTGGGTGGTTATAGGTGGGGCCAAACCATTTTACGAACGTTTTTTTGAGATCGCCGACCTTCCTTCTTTACAAGGATGGGCCATGAGCAGTGCCCTGATCGGATGTATTGTTGGGGCCGCCTTTGCAGGTAAAATAACCGAGCGTTTCGGCCGAAAGAAACCATTGGGGCTGGCCGCTTTTTTGTTTGTAGTTTCCGCTTTTGGTACAGGTTGGTTCAATGATTTTAATGTATTCATCGTTTTTAGGATCCTTGGGGGACTTGGTATTGGTCTGGCGTCTACCATTTCACCAATGTACATTGCCGAAGTATCCCCGTCGATTTACAGGGGGAGATTGGTATCCTTGAATCAATTGGCCATCGTGGTCGGAATTTTAGCGGCTCAGATTATCAATTATGCAATAGCTGAACCTGTTGTGCCAAACGCTACAAACACCCAAATACTTGAATCTTGGAACGGTCAGATGGGATGGCGATGGATGTTTTGGGCGGAATTGGTACCTGCGGGACTGTTCTTTATCTTGATTTTTGCCATTCCTGAAAGTCCTAGATGGCTGTCGAAAAATTCACAAAAGGAACTTTCCCTGAAAATACTATCGAACATAGGTGGCGAAGATTATGCCCGACAGACCCAATCGGAAATAAACGAAAACCTTACAGGTGCTGAAAGTAAGGTGAGCTTATCCCAATTGTTCAATGGGAAAAACAAAAAACTTGTGATTACCGGTGTCGTACTGGCCTTTTTGCAACAATGGTGCGGTATCAACGTCATCTTTAATTATGCGGAAGAAATTTTTACCAGTGCGGGATATGGGGTAAGCGATGCCCTTTTCAATATTATTCTAACTGGAATTGTGAATTTGATTTTTACGTTAATAGCAATGCGGGTCATTGATCGATGGGGGAGACGAAACCTATGGCTGTTAGGTTCTGTTGGGCTGGGGCTATTGTATGTTTGTATAGGTCTATTCTACTTTTTTTCTTTAAAGGGTTTTGTTTTAGTAGTATTGGTAGTAATTGCAATTGCCATATATGCATTGACACTGGCACCTGTCTTTTGGGTATTGATATCCGAAATTTTTCCGAACCGTATAAGGGGGGCAGCTATGTCATTGACAACTACAGGACTGTGGGTAGCTTGTTTTTTGTTAACGTACAGCTTTCCAATATTGAATAAAGCAATGGGGGCGTATGGTACTTTTTGGTTATTTTCTGGCATTTGTGTTTTGTGTTTTCTGTTTGTAAAGTATAGAATTCCTGAAACAAAGAACAAGACCCTAGAGGAAATCGAAAAAATATTCGATGCATAACGACATAAAGACCGGCTTCTTGTAAGTCTTGATATCAGGGCAACTATATATAGAAATAATACCGATTTCTCGTTTGTTTCCCTACATAAAAAAGAGGGGATTATACAAAAAACGGCACGTCGTAATTGAACCAAGGTGGCGCATAGAAAAAACGATATAAGAAGAACCCGAATCGATGGTCATACTATTTTGAAATGCATCGATAGTGAAACGGAAAATTCATTTTCGCTAATACCCGATTATGGGGGAAGCCTTAATTCTTTTGTTTGCAAGGGCGAAGAAGTACTCTTGGGGGCACGTAATGAAAAGGAATTTCAAGATTTTACCGTAAACAGCTATGCCGGGGCACAGTTGTTTCCTTTCCCTAACAGGATCAAAGGAGGGAACTATACTTTTAACGGCGAAGAATTTTCATTGCCACTTAATGATCATCCCTATAAAAATGCCCTTCACGGTTTAATTTATAATCGCCCGTTCAAGCTTGTTGATATAGGGGCAAGTCATGGTCAGGTCAAATTGGAATACCGATATCGACACGACCATAGGGGCTACCCTTTTGATCTATTGTTGTCCAATACCTATAGGCTTTCCGGTAATACGCTTTCAATCTATACGGTAATTGAAAACCTAGGTAGTGATACGGCCCCGGTGGGACATGGGTGGCATCCCTATTTTATGGCACCTGAAAAGGCCGATGTCTATAGCTTGGAAATGGGACAACAAGGATATTACGTCATTGATCATGATTTGGTTCCGACAGGTGAATTGGTAGATACCTTTGGTGCTTCCGATTTGAAGCCTATAGGAGCTACTGAACTAAATCATTGTTTTGTTTTGGAAAAAGGGAATGCTTCAAAAGTAAAACTGATAAATTCAGTAAAGGGCAGGGAGATAGAAATTAGCACAAAGGGATATCCGTATATGCAAGTGTATATTCCTCCTCATCGAAACAGTATAGCCTTGGAACCCTGCACTTGTATCCCTGACGCGTTTAACAATCATGTTGGATGCCGTTATTTGAAGCCTAGCGAGGTATGGGAGTTACAATTTGATATCACCGTCAAAGCTTAGGGAAGACACAAAAATAACCATACTTTGAGTTAATGGTCAATGCCCAATAACCAAAGCCCATATCGATTTAATCTGAATTGAAGTTATATTGGTTTCTGTAAAGGGTAGGGGTTTTTCCTGTGATCGTTTTAAACGAGCGACTAAAATAGGTGAAACTGTCAAACCCGCATTCATAGCAGATTTGACTGGTCGACAGGTCATTGCTCTGTAAAAGCTTGCAGGCATATCCGATTCTCGCTTCCTTGACAAATTGGGAAAATGTTTTTCGGGTCTTCTTTTTAAAGAATCTACAGAATGCACTCTTGGAAAGGTTTAGCAGCTTTGCCGCCTCGTCCAAATCTATTTTTTCGGTCAAATGTTCCATAACGTACTCGTACACCTTGTCCAGTCTTTCGTCGTTTCCTTTATTGAACGATTTGACAAAACCTGAAGTGGCCAAGACCTGGTGTTCGGTATTCGTTGCAATATCGTTCAGCACCTCAAAGAACAACATCAGCTTTTCAAAACCTTGAACATGGGTCAATTTCTCAATTTTTGCACCGATTTCCGTTCGGGTGGGGCCATCTATGCGAATACCGTATTTTGCCTTTTTCAGCAGGTCGTCTATAGCTTTTATGCCTTCGAGGGTCAAAAACCGGCTTCCCCAAATTTCAGGGTCAAAATGGATGATTATTGCCGAAACATGATTGCCCGAAGTATTCTCGTAATAGGGGGCGTCGTTCTGCCAAAGGTGGGGTAGATTAGGCCCGATCAAGACCAAGTCGCCGGCCGAGAATTGATCGATATGATCACCGATAAACCGCCTTCCCTTACTTTTTAATATTAGGGTGAGTTCAATTTCACTGTGAAAGTGCCATGAATTGTAAAAATGGGGCAATTCGTCCTTTCTAATTTCGAAAGCCTTATTTGAGGGCAATGTGATTTTCTGTGAAATGGCCTTCATAATCGTTTATATTGTCAGAATTTAACCTCGTTTTTTATAAAAATGTAAATATAGTGTATTTTATTGTGAATAATGTGTAGGTGTGGAGTGCTCCTGTGCATTAGCTTTGAGTTTCTAACCTATGCTTAAAATAAAGAGTATATGAATGTACTTGATCTGACGGATGAAGAATTGTTCGCGGCGGCGCGAAAAGAATTATTTACGGCCGTAGTAGGCGATGCTATGGATAAGATGAAGCTGTACCATCAGTTTTTACCGGCCCGAATACAGCCGCTTAAATCTGACATGTTATTAATAGGACGGGCCATGACCGTACTCGAAGCCGATACTTTTGAGGAAACCCCGACTTTCACGAACAATCCTATTCTGAAAAAACCTTTCGGACTTATGCTCGAGGCTTTGGATGACTTAAAAAAAGATGAGGTCTATATATGTACGGGAGCCTCTGACCACTATGCCTTGATCGGGGAAATTATGATGACCCGGGCCCAAAAACTCGGTGCTGCCGGTGCCGTGGTCAATGGCTATTCAAGGGATACCCATGGAATGCTGGATCTAGACATGCCTATTTTTTCCTATGGAAATTATGCGCAAGACCAAGGGCCTAGGGGCAGGGTAATCGATTTTCGGGTACCTATAGAAATAGAAGGGGTGCGAATCGAACCCGGAGACATCGTGGTAGGAGATGTAGATGGGGTTTGTGTTGTACCCAAAAAACATGAAAAGGAAGTTTTTGAACGTGCCTTTGAAAAAGCAAGGGGCGAACGAAAAGTGTTGAAAGCGGTACAGGACGGAATGAGCGCCGTAGATGCATGGAATACATATGGCATCATGTAGCCTTAAACGATGGAAACGAAATAAATAATTCGAATATAGTATAATGAAAATAACCGAAGTAAAAGTTTGGCTGGTAGAAGGGGTAAAGTATAACTGGACACTATTAAAGATATATACCGATACCGGGCATACCGGTGTTGGTGAAGCAACGAACTGGCCCGGTAGCCAGATTGTGGAAGCCGCTACCCGAGAACTTGGGGAGCGAATTATAGGATTGGATCCCATGCGTACCGATTTTATATGGACAAAACTTTATCGTGATTTAAATTGGGTCGGACCTTATGGCGCCAGTATGTGCGCTATAAGTGGTATTGATATGGCCCTTTTAGATCTTAAGGCCAAGGTGTTGGGCGTTCCCATGTACGATCTGTTAGGCGGCCAGTACCGAACGCAAATCCCGCTATACGCCAATTATTGGTTCATAGGAGGGGGGCATAATACCGAAGATTACGTGCAACAAGCCAAAAAAGTAAAGGAGGCCGGTTTTAGCGGATTGAAATTTGATCCCTTTGCGCATACCAATTATTTTTACGGGGATGACCTTGCTACAGAGCTTTCCCTTACCAAAACACAACAAGATCTGGCCTTCAATATCAGTAAGGCCGTTCGTGAGGCCATCGGTCCGGATATGGACATGATGATCGAAACGCATGCCATGTTGAATTTTAAGGTGGCCGTGGCCATGGCCGAACGATTTGCCGCCTTGGATATCGCTTGGTTTGAAGAACCAGCCGGACCGGAAAGTACGAAGACCCTTAGGGCCTTTAGGGAGCGCATCGACCCTAAGGTTTCTATCTGTGTTGGGGAAAGACACTATACGCGCCATGGAATACGCGATGTTCTGGAGAGCTATGTGGCCGATATTATCATGCCCGATATAACGAGGTGCGGTGGGCCTAGTGAAATGAAACGTATGGCTACAATGGCGGAAGCCTATAATGTTTTGGTGGCTCCGCACAACCCCAATGGACCATTGTCTACATTGGCAAGTTCACATGTTTGTGCTTCTATTCCCAACTTCTTTAGGCAAGAGTTTATTTTTAATGATGTGCCCTGGAGAGATGAGGTAATAAGCCACCCCCTGAATATTCAAGAGGGTAAACTGGTAATTTCGGATAGACCGGGATTAGGGGTGGACCTCATTGAGAGCGAAATGGAAAAACACCCTGGAATACGAAAACACAAGGAAGGGTATTACATTTAATAAAAATACTAAGGATATATGGTCAAAACGGTTCTAAATACTACGGCAACACTGGGTGAAGGTGTTTTTTGGCATCCCAAGGAGAATAAAGTCTATTGGGTAGATATCTATGGCAAGGAAATACATGCTACCGATCCAAAGACCGGAAGCAACCAGACTTATAAGCTTCCCGAGTATGTGGGCACTATTGCGCCCATTCGTTCAGGAGGATTGCTGGTAGCCTTAGAAAATGGTGTAGTGGTACTGGATACCGAGACAGGCGGGTTTTCCTCCGTTTTAGAACTCGAAAAAGATAAAACCGATAATAGGTTTAACGACGGCAAGTGTGACCCAAAAGGCCGCTTTTGGCTAGGAAGCATGTGTCGCCAAGGTCTAAACGCAACGGGGGCTTTATACAGTATTGAGGCAGACATGGGCTATGTAAAAAGAGCCGAACATATTACGGTGTCAAACGGTATTACTTGGAGCTTGGATCATAAGACCATGTACTATATAGACTCGCCGACAAGAAAAGTGGTCGCTTATTCCTACGATGTGGAAACAGGAACAATATCCAATCCGATAAAAGTGATCGACATCCCTGACGAATTTGGTTTCCCCGATGGAATGACCATTGATAACGAGGGAATGGTATGGATTGCGCTGTGGGGCGGAAGCGCGGTATCCCGATGGAACCCCGATACGGGAGAGCTTATCCAAAAGATAATGGTACCGGCCCCACATGTAACATCATGTGCTTTTGGAGGTGATGATCAATGCAAACTTTTTATCACGACGGCAAGAGAAGGACTTACTGAAGCACAGTTGGCCGAATACCCATTAAGTGGGAGCCTTTTTAACATTGACCTTCCTGTCGGAGGTCCGGAGGTCTTCTTTTTTAATGAATCAATAGACCCTAATCATTAATAATATATCGATATGCTGAACATAGACTTAAAGAATAAGGTTGTACTGGTCACAGGGGTGACCAGTGGTATAGGGGCTGGAATAGCCGCCATATTTTCCCAAGCCGGCTGTGTCGTCTCAGGTTGTGGAAGAAGGGAAGAATCCCATGCCGATGTACAAAGCTTCCACGGTAAAGGGGCCGAATACCAGAGGGCTACCCTGTATACCCAAGCCGATGTCACCAACGATGATGATCTAAAAAACCTAGTGGACCGTACCGTAGATAAATTTGGGAAAATCGATTTTTTGATTTCCAATGCAGGGGCGAATTCCTTTCAGGGCAGTAAGGAATGTAGCGATGGGGATTTTGATAAAAACCTGAACCTGAATTTGAGATCGCATTGGAAAATAAGCCAATTATGTGAACCCCATTTGAGCAAGAGCGATAATGGAACCATAATTATTATCACCTCAAACCATGCTTTTTCCACCATACCGGGGTGTTTTCCATACAACATCGCCAAAACGGCATTAAGGGGACTGGTACAGTCCTTGGCCATTGAATGGGGCCCAGAGATAAGGGCCGTGGGCATAGCTCCGGGATTTATAGAGACTGCGGGAACACAAACTTGGTTCGACTCTTTTCCCGACCCAGGGGCGGAACGCGAGAGCACCAATGCCCTTCACCCTAGCGGAAGGATCGGAACGCCCGATGAGGTCGGCGCCTTTTGCGCTTTCTTATGTAGTGCATACGGAAAATTCATGAACGGAACCACATACCTAATGGACGGGGGAAGGTCCGCATTAATGCAAGATACCTGAGCACTTTAAGGCAAAGGCATATATAAAAATAAAAAACAACGATTGTTATGAATGGAAGATTTCTTTTAATGGGCACTTTCCTCTTTGCACTACTGGTTATCGGTGGGTGTGGAGCAGTGAAAAAAACGGATATACCGAAATCTTTTTCCCCTGATGGAAACATTGAGGTTTTTTTGAAACTTGACGAGGGGAGCGGGGCATTACGCTTTTCCGCCAGATTGTTCGACAATACGGTTTTGGAGGCCTCGCCCCTAGGAATTGTCTTGGCCGATGACGAACATCGTTTTTCCGATCAACTAGAGTTTGTCCAGCATGAACGTAAGCTTATTGATGAGCGCTATGTGATGGTAACGGGTAAACGGAAAGAAAGGAGAAACTACTGTACTGAATCGCGATACACCTTTAAAAATGCCAAGAACGAATCCTTTACGATTGTATTCAGGCTTTTTAACGAAGGCATTTCATTTCGATATGAACTGGAAAACAAAAAGGAGACAAGTGTAGCCAAAGAAATGTCCGCCTTCAATTTTAAAGGCTTGAAAGCATTATGGTCTATCGATTACCAGTCTGGGGACGAGAATATTTTTGAAAAGAAAACGGGTACCCAAACCGTACAGAGCAAAGCCTTGTCCTTCCCTGTTTTGGTAGAATCAAATTCTGGTAATTGGATGCTGGCCTCCGAATCGGATGTCTCCAATTTTCCCTTGGCAGGGGCTATGTTCAACAATGATCAATTGAATCTGATATATCCGGGAGGTAAGAAAGGTGAAAATGTAGTCGGGGCGAATTTTAAATCGCCTTGGCGCATATTGATGATGGGCAAGGAACTTAGTGTCATCGCCCAAAATTCTATGGTGGACCATTTGGCCCGGCCATCGGCTATCTCCGATATTTCATGGGTCGAAGCGGGCGTCACTTCATTTCCTTGGTGGGGTGATAATCTCGCCAATAGTTCCCCGGAAACCTTAAAAAAGTACATCGACCTTTCGGCAACCATGGGTTGGGGGTATATAGAATTCGATGTCCCCCTTATTAATTCACCGGCCCATGCCATTGATGACTGGAAAACGACCCCTTGGGTAAAAGATATAGTAGATTATGGTCTCGGGAAAGGTGTAAAGTGCTACGGCTGGGATGAATTTAAAAATTTAGATACCCCGGAAAAAAGAAAGGATATTTTCGGAAGGTACAATCAGTTGGGTATTGTCGGGTGTAAAGTCGATTTTATCAATGACTATTCGCAAAAGGCAAGAAGGATTTTGGAAGAGATCATCAAGGATGCGGCGAGATATAAGCTCATGTTAAGTTTTCACGGCGCCCAGGCGCCCAGAGGTTTTGCCCGTACCTATCCCCATATTATGAGTTATGAGGCCGTAAAAGGTTCTGAATACTACCTAAGTATCAATGGGGCCAAGGGATTGACACCCTACCACAACGCTACCTTGCCGTTTACGAGAAACGTACTCGGTAGCATGGATTATACCCCAGTGGCATTTTCAACTCCTTTAAGAACGACTACAATGGCCCATGAATTGGCACTTTCGGTAGTTTTTGAATCAGGTTGGCAAGGCATGTGCGATATCCCCGAGGCCTATCTTGACTCACCGGGAAGGAAGTTTCTAGAGAATTTACCCGCGGCCTGGGACGAAACGAAATTGTTGGCGGGCTACCCAGGGGAGTACTGCGTTATGGCACGAAGAAAGGGAGATGATTGGTATATAGGCGGAATAAGCGCCGTGGGAAAACGGGAATTCTCTGTAGACCTTTCTGAAATAGTTTCAGGCCCTAAAGAGGTCATTATCTATCAAGATGCCCCTGATGAAGACCAGCTGAAACTTGAAAAAAAGCAATTGACGGAAAAAGGGAACCTTAAGGTGGCCTTAAAGAAAAATGGAGGTTTTACACTTGTGCTAGAAGGAAGGGGGCATTAGTGTAGGCTATAGGTAAGAGTGTCTGTACGAAGCAAAAATAAAATATGATGGAAGAAAAGGATAAAGTTCTGGTAGTGAATTTGAAAACGGGCGATATAAAAGCTTATGAGGCACTATATGAAAAATATAGGAATCGACTCTATCACTTTGCATTTGGATATTTAAAATCACACGTGGAAGCGGAAGGTTTGGTTCAAGATGTCTTTGTCAAAATATGGAAAAAGAAAGCTGACCTCAAGCCGGAATGCTCCTTTAAGTCCTACATCTTTACTATAGGGTTCAACCTGATTAAAAAGACATTTATAAAACGAACGGCCCGCAAAAACTATATAGACTCGGAAGTTGACCGTGAAACTGTTGACTATTCTACTTTGGACTCGGTCGATTACACTTTTTTATTGGACAACCTCATGGGGGTTGTTGCCCAAATTCCGGAACGAAGAAGGGAAACTTTTACCAAGAGTCGGTTCGATGGTCTGTCGGTAAAGGAAATTGCACAAGAAATGGAAGTCAGTCCTAAAACGGTAGAGAATCAGATTACGCTCGCATTAAAATTTATAAAATCAAATTTGGCGGTTGAAAATAACCAAGTGAATTAACCCTGGCCCTATCTGATTTGCGAATACCAAACTCATCTAACAGCAAAACAAATATTATCTAGACTATGAACACCAAAAAACTACTTCGTCCCCTTTTATTGATTTTAACCCTGGGCTTCATTTCGTGCTCGAATTCCGAAATCAAGGTAGAGAGTCCTGATGGAAACTATAAATTGGTTTTTCACCTTAATGAAAAGTCCGAAGCCATTTACCATGTAGATTATAAGGGCATTGGCATTATTGAAGCATCTAAGCTAGGTTTGGGTATAGATGGCCTGCCAACGGAAGGCTTGAAAGCGACTTTAATCAAAACCAAAATGCAAAATGCTACTTGGAAACCTCCCTATGGTACCAAGACCGAATATCCTGAAAAGTACTCGGAAGCCTTGGTCAAAATAGCGACGGATTCTGGAGAACCCGTTTACAACCTTCGCTTTCGCGCCTATGATGAAGGCGTCGCACTTCGATATGAATTTCCTGAAAATAAGGATAAGGTCACTATTGAAAAGGAACTAACGGAATTTTCGGTAAAGCAGGGAGCTATCGCTTATACCACACGGGTTTCCCAGGGCGTGATCAAAAAAACTCCTGTTGACGAAATAAAGGAGTCTATGGAGCGTCCTTTATTGATCAACCTATCGGACTCCCTGTACGTGGCCATTGGCGAAGCGGCGCAAATCAATTATTCGCGAATGAAACTCAATTCTTATGGAAGTCATACGCTACAAGCCGATATAGAGGGAGAAGTGACTTTTGACAACCCTTTTGTTTCCCCATGGCGTTTTGTAATGGCAGGTAAAACTGCGGGAGAAATCTTAGAGAACAATTATTTGGTTTTGAACTTGAACGAACCTAATAAAATTGCCGATACCTCATGGATGAAACCGGGCAAGGTCATCAGGGACCTTACCTTGACTACCGAAGGGGGAAAGGCCTATATCGATTTTGCGGTAAAACACAATATCCAATATGTGATAGAAAGTGCCGGGTGGTATGGTAATGAATTTACAAAAGAAGCTGATGCTTCCACCGTTACCGTCGATCCTGAAAGATCAACAGGACCGCTTGATATGCAGGAGGTCATTCACTATGGTAAAGAACAGGGTGTAGATATTATGGTATACGTCAACCGTAACCAATTGGAAAAACAACTGGATGATATTCTGCCCCTATATCGCAGTTGGGGCATTAAGGGTATAAAGTACGGTTTCGTGAGAACCGGTGACCAGTACTGGACCAATTGGATGCACGAGGCCGTTCGAAAGGCCGCGGATCACGAAATGGTATTGAGTATTCACGACGACTACCGTCCGGTAGGGTATTCGAGAACGTATCCCAACCTTATGACCATGGAAGGGATTCGGGGAGATGAAGAGAGTCCCTCGAACGAACAGACCCTAATGACCATGTTTACCCGTATGATTGCCGGGGCCGGAGACAATACCGTCTGTTATTTTGCCCCAAGGGTTACCGAAAAAATGGGTTCCCATGCGTCACAATTGGCAAAAACCGTGTGCCTATATAGCCCCTTGTTATGGTTGTATTGGTATGACCGACCGGAAACCGCAACTTTGGATAGTGGCGGTGCAGGGGGGGCAAAATCCATCATTAAGGAAGTGCCCGAACTGGAGTTTTTTGATAACGTACCGACCGTTTGGGACGATATCAAAGTGCTTCACTCAGAAGTAGGGGAATTGGGCACTATTGCCAGAAAAAGTAAGAACGACTGGTTCATAGGAACAATAAACGGTCAGTCTGCAAAAGACGTAAGCCTTCCCTTGGATTTTCTCGACGATGATACGGCCTATATCGCTACGGTCTATTACGATGACCCTTCGGTCGATACCGAGACCAAGGTAGGTATAGAGCGATTGGAGGTCAACAATACCTCCACTATCCAAAGAAAGGTAGCCGGCAATAATGGAATGGCAATTCATATTACCTACAAGACAGGCGCCAAATAATTTTTGAATTTACTTAGACCGATCGAAGGACCTTAAAATCTCTTGATCGATGTGACTTAAACAGCGGAGTTTCCCGTTCCGCTGTCAGGCCACCCTTGGCCTTAACCTCATGGACTTGAGTCTCTAAAAAAGCTTAGAAATAGTCATAGGGCAGGCCGGTATATGTCCATTCTTGACAGGGCTTTCGACCAGCTAACACATAAATGGGTTTATAGAACGGTATAACCCGGGAATTTAAAAAAGCAACACTTTAAAAAATAGACTTATGGAATAAATAGAAAAAACTTGACTAGCAAAGCGATCACAATGACGACTTTATTTCTGCATCAGGAAGGAATAAAACAATCGGGAAATAGACCAATACTCCCGATAGGTACAGTACAAAAAATAAATAACTAAAAGTATAGATATGAAAATACCAACTCTATCAGAATTGAACTATGGTTCGAGAACGGGGCTCGTCATATTGTTGACGGTTTCGTTCATTGAATTACAGGCAATGGGGTATCATAACCCCATCGAGTGGGATACCCTTGAAAACGAAAAAATCTTCGAAGACCCCGAAGGTGAAGTTTACGAAGATGCAGGGGATTCTGTTGCCGATACGGGATCCCACACTTCAGATAGTCCAGACATTGCAAGAAGTGTTTTTGGGCAGCAATTAAAAGTAAGTGGCACGATTACCGATACGGACGGACAACCACTGCCCGGGGCGAGTATTGTGGAGAAAGGAACCTCTAACGGAACCCAGACCGATTTCGATGGAAACTTTACCCTGGAGCTTACCGATGGAAATGCAATTTTAATTGTTTCCTACATTGGTTTTGCTACACAGGAAATAAGGGTCGATGGGCAGGACAATATAAGTGCGGCCCTCGAAGAGAGCGCGGCCGGATTGGACGAAGTGGTAGTGGTCGGTTTTGGAACCCAGAAGAAGGTCAACCTTACGGGGGCTGTAGCAACAATGGGGTCTGAAAATTTGGAAAATCGACCGGTTACCAACGTTTCTTCGGCCTTACAAGGTCAAATGCCTGGTGTTACGGTGCTTCAATCTTCCGGTGAGCCCGGTAGGGACGGCGCTTCAATCCGAATTAGGGGTGTAGGTACGATGAACAATGCCAACCCTATGGTCTTGGTAGACGGAATAGAGTCTAGTATGGATGACGTTAATCCCAACGATATTGATAATATCAGTGTATTAAAGGATGCGGCTTCGGCGGCCATCTATGGTACCAGGGCCGCCAATGGGGTAATCCTCATAACGACCAAAAGGGGGAAAGTAGGGAAACCTTCTTTTTCGTACAGGGGATATACAGGTGTGCAAAAGCCAACCTATACCCCTGAGTTTCTCAATTCCTATGAATATGCCAAACTGAGGAACGAAGGCTTGGTGAATGAAGGGGCTACACCACAGTTCAGCGACTCCGACCTTGAAAAGTTGAGAACGGGATCGGATCCTGTAAATTTCGCCGATACCGATTGGATGGATTTGCTGTATCGCGGATCGGGCATGGTTCAAAGTCATGACATCAGTGTTTCGGGAGGAACCGAAAACACAAAATATCTGGTATCACTCGGATATTTCAATCAAGAAGGAATCGTTAAGAACACTAATTTTGATCGATACAACCTTAGGGTCAACCTCGATACCAAGGTCAGTAAGGCCTTTACCCTAGGGCTGAATACATCAATTTCCCAAAGGGAGATCAATAGGCCTAATGGCGATTTTTTCGTTTATCCACACCGTACCCCTCCCAATATTTCGGTGAAATTGGCCGATGGTTCATGGAACCATTATTTCAATAACAACCCTATCGCCCTTATAGAAGAAGGCGGAAAACATACGACCAAGGATACGCACGTGTTGACTACTTTGTTCGGTGTATTTACCATAGCCAAAGGCCTGACGCTAAAAGGGGTGTTGGCAGCGGATTTCAATTTTGACGACCAATCTAGGCACACCAAACAGTTTATATGGGGCGATGGCACCAATAGTGGGGCGAATTCCATTGAAAATGAACTGGATCGGTCCAGAAACATCACTTCACAGGCCATCCTGAATTATAAAGAGGATTTTGGGGCCCATAGTATCGATTTTCTTGCCGGGGCATCGCAAGAATCCTTTACTCGCGATTTTGACGGATTGTCACGGATCAATTTGCCTAATAATGAACTTACCGAGATCAACGCCGGTTCAAAAGAAGGTCAATCTACAGAAGGGTTCGGGGTAGAATCGACGCTCCGCTCTTTTTTCGGTAGGGCCAATTACTCCTTTAACGATAAATATTTGTTCGAGGCCAATTTGCGTTACGATGGTTCTTCAAAATTCGCAAAAAGTGATAGATGGGGATTGTTCCCTTCCGTTTCGGCTGCGTGGAGAATATCGCAAGAGTCTTTTTTGTCCGAGGCGTCTTGGTTGAATAATTTCAAACTTCGGGCTTCATGGGGAAAATTAGGAAACCATCGTATCGGTGACTATGAATACATACCTAAGATAGCAACTAGTGTCAACTATAGTTTTTTCGACGAAGTGGCCGATGGGGTAGCCGAGGTCGTTGCCGTAAACGAGAACCTGACGTGGGAAACCAATACCAGCTATAATCTAGGTTTGGATTTAAGTTTGTTAGAAGGAAAGGTGCGGTTTTCCGCCGACTATTACAACAGGTTAACAGAGGATATTCTAACTCCGGTACCGGTGTCACAAATATTTGGTTTGCCCGCACCTCTGGTAAATGCTGGGGCAATGCGAAATAAAGGCATTGAATTCGTTATCGGTACATCAAAGATTCAAGGTGACTTTACCTACGATTTATCGTTCAACATTGGCTTCAACGATAACAATGTTGAAAAATACGCTAAACCTGACAAGAGCAATGATCGTATACGGGAAGAAGGATCACCTTGGAACGCCTATTACGGATACGAGTCCATCGGATTCTTCCAAACCGACGAAGAGGTCTTGAACGACCCGAAAGTGGTGGGGGCGCCCATCCAAAAAGGGGATCTGAAATTTAAGGACCAAAACGGCGATGGGGAAATTAATGCCGACGACCGAGTGGTCTTGGGGAGTGATATCCCAGGAACTTCCTATGGTGTGAACCTAAGTTTTAGGTATAAGAATTTTGACCTGTCTATGTTCGGAATCGGTGCGGCGGATGTTTACGGCCTTTTGAACGACCAAGTAGAGTTTCCATTTGTAAACGGAGGGAAGGCACAAGTGAGACATTTAGATCGTTGGACTCCCGAAACCCCTAATGCAGCGTATCCGATTACCCATATCAATCAATGGCACAACTACGAGGCTTCGACCTTCAACGTTAGGGATGCAAGCTATTTCAGGCTAAAAAATGTTCAGGTAGGGTATAACATGCCAACAGAAGTTTTAGAAACTTTGGGCGTCTCCAAATTGAGATTGTACCTAAGTGCCGAGAACCTATTTACCATTTCAAAATTCTCAAAGGACTTTGATCCTGAAAGCCCTGATAATGCCTGGACAAATTATACCCCGGTCAAAATTT
The DNA here is from genome assembly GCF_900156625.1 of Zobellia uliginosa. Taxonomy (GTDB): domain Bacteria; phylum Bacteroidota; class Bacteroidia; order Flavobacteriales; family Flavobacteriaceae; genus Zobellia; species Zobellia uliginosa. The sequence continues at coordinate 176,144 of NZ_FTOB01000007.1, forward strand.
TCAGCGGAGGTATTGTAATTAATCTTTAAAATTTTTCATCATGATATCTAATAGACATTTAATAGGAATTGCCTTGATATTCTTAATGGGGTCGTGTTCAAAAGATTTTTTGGATGTAGCTCCTAAAGACCAACTTTCAGATGCTACGTTTTGGAAAACCGAAAACGATGCCGATCTCGCCTTGGTCGGCGCATATGGTACCCAGACCACGGATGCATTCCCCAATTTTTTTGATTGGAACGAAAAAAGTTCAAGTTGGGAATCTTCGTGGAATATCAACTTTATGGATTTAATGACCGATAACGGATACTCCCAATTCATATGGGACGGTGTTCAAACATCGGGAAACGGACAGGTAAATCCATCCGATAGGAATATGCACAATTTTTTCAAATACGACCGAATCACAAAATACAACACCTTTTTGGAGAATATCGATAGGGTTGAAATGGATGCAGAAAAAAGAAGTAGGTACAAGGCCGAAGTGAGGTTTTTACGGGCTTATGACTATTTTAAAAAAGTGATGTGGTATGGTGATGTACCTTTGGTTACCGCCAGTATTGCAGATCCGCAAGAGGCGAATTTGACACGTGACCCAAAAGAGGAAGTTGTAGCCTTTATTCTTAGCGAATTGGGTGAAATTGCCCCTGACTTACCGGTGCAAGATGCTATTGAGTCAGGCGGACATGCCACTAGGGGAGCGGCACTGGCGTTAAAGGCAAGGCTTGAATTGTACGAGAAAATGTACCCGGAGGCAATGGTAGATGCCAAGGCTGTAATGGACATGGGGGTGTATGAATTGTACCAAGATGGGCCGACCGCTTATTACGACATGTTCCTTTCAAAAAATGAAGGAGTGAACAAAGAGGTAATAATGGCGGTTCAGCATATACAAAATGAATTCCCTTCAAGCGTAATGCAACATTTGCTGTCAGGCGAAGATGGGGGATGGTCCTCTATCAATGCCGTACAGAGTATTGTAGATGCTTATGAAACCATAGATGGCAAGACCATCGATGACCCTAGCTCGGTTTATGATCCCGATAAACCTTTTGAGAATCGAGACCCAAGATTGAGTATGACCGTGCGCCATGCCGGTGTAGAATGGAGTGGAGGGTTCTTTGATCCCTTCAATTCGGAAAGTAACGACTTCCATGCCGTTGCGGTCGGACCGAATAGTGGTTATGGGGTCAATAAATATGCCGAGATCGTACCGACGGCGGACTTGTTGAACGGTGATGTAAATGTCGTGGTGTTCCGTCTTGGGGAAATGTTGTTGACCTACGCCGAAGCGGCCATAGAGAGCAATCAAATCAACGATGACGTTTACGATGCCCTTGACCGGTTAAGGGTTCGTGCAGGTATGCCGGTAGTGGATCGGGCAGTTTATGATAGCCAAGAAAAACTAAGGGAACTGGTTCGCCGTGAACGTCGGGTAGAACTTGCTTTTGAAGGTTTACGCCACTACGATATTAAGCGTTGGGATATTGGCGACCAAGTGATTCCAGGTCCCTTATACGGTAGCCGTACAGGTTCGGTCGATCCGGTAAGCGGAGAGGTTACCCTAGACGATGAAAGTACACGTATAATTTTGGAGGAAAGGGTCTTTCTGCCTTCCCGTAATTACCTGTTGCCTATTCCTCAGGCGGAAATCGATGCGAACCCGAATATGGTACAGAACCCGGGGTATTGATGATCTGGCACTAGAAGTTCCTTTAGTATTACGTCTTGTTCAAGATGAAATACAGGTTCTAGATAGAATATCTTTTAAAATTCAAAAAATAACAAACATGAAAAGAAGGGATTTTATTGCGTTGTCAGGAGTTGGGGTAGGTTCGTCACTATTTGCATATCCGACGATTGATTCGTTGTTTAAGAATAGAATTAAATGGGAAAAAACAGGAGCCAACGGATTATTTCATCAAGTAAGTTGTGATACTATTCCCTTAGTGGGATCGAAACAGTTGGGGCTCTTGAATGCCAATATACGTATTTCCGATAGCGGGCATCGAACAACCCTAAATCCAGAAAATGATCGCGTAAGGTTGAAAAGTCTAAAATTGAATCTGGCACATCGACTTAAAACATCCGGTTTGTTTGGTGAAGATGTATTGGAAGCAACACTTTCAATCGAAAATCAGAGCCATGATGCCGTCTTTACGGACGTTGCCTTTACAACTGCGGCACAACCCTCTACTAAGGTAGACAAACAAAAGATTTATATACCTATATCCGCTACGGCACTTAACAAAGATCCCAGACATGCAGAATTTGGCAGTGGCGATTTCTTACAGGAGTGCGAGCAAAAAATAGGCGAAGGCAGTTTTAGTTGTCATTATTTGGAACCTATGGCCAGTAGCCCAAATGAGCGAAAGACCAAAGCCTTGCTATTGGCTCCGGTGATTCATATTGAAAATGATAGTTCAAAGTGGAAAGTTGCCCTCTTTACGCCTTCTGACCAACCCTATCGATTCGGGACAATCAAGGATGGTGAAAAAAAAATTGGTTGGGAAGCAAGACGCGCAATTGAAATAAAAGCGAATCAAAAATTGGAATTGAAATGTTATCTACATTGCCATAAAGGAGAGGCGGATACGGCATGGAAGGCATTCCATAAATTAGCCCACACCGATGAGTTGAAACCTATCGGTTGGTTGAATGACGTAAAGGTACATTATTACGATTTCTTATCATCGGCCAAAGGTCAATACGGTTTAAGGGGCGACGGGTATGAAGCTGATATTTCGTATTTTAGGGACTTCCAAATAGGACTGGCAACGCAGCATGGATATTATCCATATATAGGAGATTTTTTAGATCCCAATCGTAAAGATTGGTTGGCCATGCAAGGAGATGCGGCCGGCCCGGCCCATATGTCTATACAAAAAATGAAGGATCGTATAAGCGCTACACGAAAAGCGGGTTCCCGTGCAGCGGTTTATATGCATACCGTTCTTTTTGATGAGGGGTCTCCATTATTCAGTTCTCTTCAAGATTCTATTTTGATCGACCCTAAAGGCGAAAAAAAAGGTTTTAAATGGGTTGGCCCCGACACGGCAAAGCAAAATTGGTGGATGTCTTTTGCCGCTGCGAATTGGAGAAATCATTTACTAAAACAAGTGGAATATATTATGGAAATATTGGATCCGGATGCCATTGTGTTTGACGAGACTTTTGTTTGTCTTGGTTATGACCACCATTCTGATCGTAAGGGACCGTTGTCTACCTATAGTATACCTTTATTCAAAGAAATTCGTAATTTGATTCGTTCTTTTGGAGAGGACAAAGCCTTGATTACTAGTGATTGTGGTGGTTCTAACATGGTTATGTGGGCCGATGCAGATGGAGGGGATCACTCATATCCACAATTACTTGGTAATCCCCTTTACCGGGAAAAGCCAATACGATATAAGGCGGCCCTAGGTCAAAAACCTTGGGTACCCTGCTCATGGCATTTCCTTAAAATGTGGGATGAGCAAATTGATCTGGCCAAAAAAACAGGTAGTGCGATAGGCGTTTCGAATGGATGGATAGAATTCAACGGTCTCCATGGCCTCGATGAAGAAACAAGAGGTAAGTTGATCAAAGATATTAACGGGCTGTATTGAACCGATGAACTTTAAATGTAGCTTTTCTATTTCGATAGTTTCAGCCTTGGGCGGACTTTTATTTGCTTGCTAATGGGGGGCATAAGTGGTACAAAACCTTTGGGTTTTACGGCTTTTTCCTTCGTGTTTTCGGCGTTGGGTACGGGTTGGTTCGATAGCTTTTGACTGTTTATTCTCTTTGAGGTTCTTGGTGTTAGCTATTGCGGTTTACGCCCTCACGTTGGTACCTGTGTTTTGGTAGCTATAATGTTTCCTAACTGGGTATGGGAAGCCCTTAATAAATACCACACCAAAATAACCTAGATTTTAAGGTGTGTAGATTAAAGAAATGCCCCCGACCTCTAGAAGGTTGGGGGCATATGCTTTTACGGGCTTAGGCTTCATCGAGCCTTATCTCGAACAGGCATACATCCGCGCCGTGATAGTGTGTCGGTAGGCCCTCGGTGTTTTTTAGCTTTTTTATTCCCAAAAAATCAAAGCCACAGCGCGAATAGTGATCGATCAACCTTTGGTTATTGCCGCAGGTATCCATTCTTATAAATTGTTTGTCTTGCCCTTTGGCAAATCCTACGGCCCAATCCACAATGATTTTTACAAAGTCGTTGCCCCTAAAATCAGGGTTTGTGGCAATCCTATGGATGTATATGGAAACAGGGTTGTCATCTTCTTCCCAAATATTCGGATCGCTGAAGGTTATCGCCCAAACACAGGCAATCTGATCGTCGATCAGTAATTTAAACTGTCTGTTCTCTGTAATTTCACCACGTATCAGGGCTTCCTCAAAAACGGGCCATTGGTTTTCGGGGAATTTGATTTTCTGAAAATCGGTAGCGAGTTTGTAGAGTTCGAAAATCTTTGAAATATCTTCCTTTGTACAGTTTTGTATCTCTATTCTTTTTCGATTCATCTAGGTTGGTATTCTTTTTTAGCAACTCTTTTGCTGTACAGGTCCATCATTTCCCTTTCGTGTCTAAGGTAAATCTTTTCTATGGACTTGGTTATCCGGTGGCGAGGGCTATTTCCTTTAAAATGTGTGCTATGTCTTCCTTGTGTTTTTCAATAAGGGGGGCTTGCAACCTATGATATGCCCTGAGCTCTAAGCCAAGGCCCGCCAATTGCCAAAAAAAGTTGGGATCCTTGGGATAGGGGATACGAAACGAATCGTCTTTAGGGCTCGTATTGTGAGCTTTGTGATAGGTGGGCGAATGCCATATTGCGTAAATGTAGCCCATTAGGTCTTTGTGGTCAAAGGTGTCTTTGTACTCGTTTCGGACTTCGGGATGGTTGGCCATACACACGTTTCCGTGTTCGTCTTTTTCGGGAACAAAGCTCAGTCCTAATTGCCTTTCTATGTTTGGGACAATTTCAGGGCCAAGGTCAAAGGGGGCAGGGGCCTTCTCCGGGCTTTCAATGGTAAGGGGCTTGAGTAGGGCTTCTACGTTTTTTACATAGGCCCTAAGCGTAGCACCGGAAACGCAAAAATCGGCTTTTGTTTCCGGTGATTCCCCAATGTTTTTTGATGCTTTGCCATCGGCCTTATAGTTCATGTTTCAGTTCTTTTTCCAAGGTCTTGATTTTGGGGAAAAGGATGTTGTTCTCTAAATGGATATGTACCAAGAGGTCGTTCACGAATTCTTGAAGTGCCGTAAAGGCGGTTTTGTAGGCATCGCGGCCATCCTCGGGTAGGGCATAGTTGTTGGTTAGTTCCACAATATGACTGAAACGCTCGCTTTCCGTCTTGTGGGCGTTCTTCATCTTTAAAACAGGGTTTTTTAGGCTTCCGAATTGACTCTTGGTCAATTTCACCCTTGAGTGTTCGGCCTTTACCATTTTACGGACAGACGGAAAAAGAAAGAGTTCTTCATTTTCCATTTGGCTCGAAAATTTCATGACGGAATCATTGAACTGCTTGGAAAGGGCTATGAGTTCAGGATGTTTTTCACCACTTGTTTCGGCAAGTTCCTCTAACTGCGCCTTGACGATCGGAGCGTTTTTCTTTATGTAGCGGTGATGTTTTTTTTCAATATAATCGACTAGCAGGTCTAAAGGCCAAGATACAAAGTCGATGTTTTCCTCGCTTTCGAGGTTTTGAATGGCTTCTACCTCCTCTAGTAGGAGTTGGGCATCTAGTTGATGTTCTTCGGCGACTTGTGGGATCGTTCTATTTCCTAAAAAATAAAAATTGATTCCGTGCTTTTTGAAGATTTTGATCGTGCGAAAATCCTCGGCAACGATTTGTCCGATAGGTTTTTTCGATAAAATATGCATCATTGATTTGAAGTTAAGTAAGGGGGCAGCTTGTTGACATGGACTTTAGCCGCAGGCTGCCCCAAAATAGCTGCTTGCCACGTAGCAGACATGTTCGGGTTTATTCATGACGATTGTTACAACAAGGCAAGGCCCGTGAAAAACAATCTAGGTTGTTAAAAGAATATTTTTTGTATCAAAGCTTGTCAAAGCTTCTATTATTGCAGGAAATTCAGGGTTGACAAAAGATTGATATCGGTTGAACTACAAAAATAATAAATTGATCGTATTTGAGGGCTATGTAGATTCATCCTAATTTGATTTAATGCTTCGGTTTTATGTCGAAACGGTCTGTGTTCGCGGTCGGATGCCTCTATTTTTTTCTGTGGTAAAAAGTAAGGAGGAGATGCTGCCCCTTGAAGAATAATGTTCGAAAATTCTTTTTTATGTCCCTTATTTATAGGGAGTAGAAACCCTTCAGAAGGGCCTGGGCGCTTGACAGAAGCTACTGATGAAAGGGGAGAACGGTCGTCCTTAAATTGTAGGGTTTCGGTTTTCCGTTGAGGAAATATACGTATTATTGTACATGTTCGATTTTCGCTTAAAAGTTTTTTATACCGTTGCAAGAAGGCTCAACTTTACCAAGGCGGCCGAGGAGCTGCTGATATCGCAACCCGCGGTAACCAAGCATATCAAAGAATTGGAAAGCGCTTTCAACTTGGCACTTTTTGATCGAAAGGGGAACAAGGTCGTGCTCTCCCCCGCAGGGGAGGTATTGCTGAAACATACCGAGGATATCATGGATATCTACAGGCAAATCGAATTTGACCTGAACCAGTTTAACCAAACCCTCAAAGGGGTATTGCACATAGGTTCAAGTACCTCCATTACCCAATACATCCTCCCGCCCTTGTTGGCCCGGTTCCACAGTATACATCAAGACGTAAAGGTGGAGTTGCTCAGCGGTAATTCCGAACAGATAGAACAGGCCCTTTTGAACAAGAGTATAGAGCTTGGGGTCGTTGAGGGAAAATCCAAAAGACGTGAAATCCACTATACCCCGTTCTTGAAAGATGAGATCGTTTTGGTGTGCAGTAGTAAGAACCATTTGATCAAAAAAGAAGAGATCCGTCCCGAGGAACTAAAAAACATCCCCTTGCTTCTTAGGGAGCCAGGGTCGGGAACCTTGGAAGTGATCGCCAATGCCCTAAAGGAAAAAGGGATTCGTTTGGCCGACCTAAAAATTGAAATGCAACTGGGCAGTACGGAAGCGATCAAGTCGTACCTTCAGCATTCCGATTGTATGGCTTTCTTGTCTTTGCATGCCGTTCTTAAGGAGCTTGAGGGTAATGAGCTGAAAATAATAGAAATCAAAAAAATGCCCATTCCCAGACATTTTTACTTTATTACCCCACAGGGTCCCGAAGGCGGTTTACCGGCCTTGTTGATCCAGTTCTTGATCCGAAATCACAAATTGTAAAACCCCATTGTAGAAGCAGGTCTAAACAAAAGTTTATCGCGTTCAGGGGCTCCTTCCCTACATTTTATCATAACTATTTTATTGAAAATCTCGCGTTACTATAACTTCAGGTTATTGTGAATTAAAATTTGCTATGAGCGATTCATCGAGCTGGCGGTTACCTTTGTCTTCACGGAAAGCTAGAACCGACAGGTACGATGCTTTAATATATAACCAAAATAAAACGTAAAAAGATGAGTTTAAGAATTGGAGACTACGCACCTAATTTTTCGGCCCAGACCACGCTAGGGGAGATCGATTTTCACCAATGGTTGGGAGATAGCTGGGGAATCATTTATTCCCACCCCGCCGACTTTACCCCTGTCTGTACCACAGAGCTTGGCCGTACCGCACAGCTAAAAGACGAATTTGAAAAAAGGGGCACCAAGGTAGCCGCGATAAGTACCGATGATTTAGATTCCCATATCGGTTGGATCGGTGATATCAACGAAACACAAAACACTCAGGTTGAGTTTCCTATAATTGCCGATGCCGATAAAAAGGTAGCTACGCTCTATAACATGATCCACCCTAAATTCTCTACCACGGCAACCGTACGTTCGGTGTATTTTATAGATCCCGACAAAAAGATACAGGCCATTATTACCTATCCGGCCTCTACCGGAAGGAATTTTGCCGAAATCTTACGCGTACTCGATTCCCTACAGCTTACGGCCGAACACAGTGTGGCTACACCTGTAGATTGGGAGCTAGGGCAAGATGTTATTATTTCCCCTTCGGTAAAGCAGGAAGATGTCGAGGCTAAATTCCCAAAAGGACATCGCCTTATAAAGCCTTATTTGAGGTATACGCCACAGCCTAACAAATAACCTGAAATTATTATAAAGCATGGAACTGAAAAAGGGATTGGAAAGGGGGCCGTTCAACGATCGGCAGGCGGAAAAACTCAGCGAAGCCCTGTCGGGACTCGATACGGAACAGCTTTCTTGGCTTAGCGGATATTTTTCGGGTCTTGGCCAAACCTTGGCGACAACTGCGGTTTCGACCGATACGAATGAAGGTATTCCCGCCAAGGCCCTTGGCGAAGCGAAGCCTGAAAAACTGAATATTTTGTTCGGAACCCATACGGGAAACAGTGAGGGCCTGGCCCAAAACCTTGCCCTTGAAGCCAAGGCAAGAGGGATAGAGGTAGAGGTTTCCGATATGGCTTCCTTTAAGACCCGTGAGCTGAAGAAAATCAAAAACCTGGCCGTAATCGTGAGTACCCACGGATTGGGCGAACCGCCGGTTCAGGCCGAGGACCTTCATAAATACCTTCACGGTAAAAAGGCACCCGATCTTTCCCACCTCCATTTTTCGGTTCTAGCGCTTGGCGATAGCAGTTATGTCGATTTCTGCCAGACCGGTAAGGATTTTGACGCCGTTCTGGAGAAATTGGGGGCAAAGCGACTCGCACCGCGTCAAGATTGCGATGTAGATTATGAGGAAACAGCGGAGGCGTGGCAAAAAACACTTTTAGACAGCCTTGTAAAGTTAACTCCCGAAACGGGCGCCCCAATTGCCCCGAGCAATGAAACCGCAACGGTCGGGGAGGTGAAGTACTCCCGGAAAAACCGCTTTGAGGCGACGGTTTTGGAAAAGATAAACCTTAACGGAAAAGGCTCCTCGAAAGAGACGGTACATATTGAATTGGACCTGGAAGGTTCGGGCCTAAAGTATGAGCCTGGAGATGCTCTGGGCGTATACGGCAGCAATTCCCCAAAATTTGTCCAATCTGTTTTAGAGGTAACCGAGCTATCCGGCGAAGAACTGGTAGAAAGCCATGCGGGGGAAAAAACCTTGCGCGATGCCCTGAGCTACGATTATGAACTCACGCCCTTGTCTAAAACTACCCTATCGAAATATGCCGAGTTGACCGACAGTGCGCGGTTAAAGAACATCTTGGCCGACCCTACCTCGGTTCCTGAATACCTTCAAGGGCGCGATATCTTGGATTTGCTCAAAGAGGAAGCCCACGATTTTTCGGCCAAGGAACTGATCTCGGTCCTACGGAAAAATACCCCCCGCATGTACTCGATCGCTTCTTCGCAAGAGGCCGTAGAAGACGAAGTGCACCTATTGGTGTCGGTAGTGCGCTATCAAGCCTATGGGAGGGATAAGGAGGGACTCTGTTCGACAACCATTGCCGACCGCTTGGAAGTGGGCGACAAGGTAGAGGTATTTGTCGACAAGAACACCCGTTTTAAGCTTCCGGAAAACCCTGATGCCCCTATTATAATGGTAGGACCAGGTACGGGGGTTGCGCCTTTTAGGGCCTTTATGCAACAGCTTGAGGTGTCGGAAAAAAGAGTGCCTTCGTGGCTTTTCTTTGGCGATCGGAATTTTACCACCGACTTCCTTTACCAAACCGAATGGCAACAATACCTGAAAGAAGGGGTACTGACCAAGGCCGATGTGGCCTTTTCCCGAGACCAGGAAGACAAACAGTACGTGCAGCACAGAATGTTGGAAAATGGCAAGGAATTGTTCGATTGGCTGGAAAACGGCGCCCATTTTTATGTTTGCGGCGATGCCCAAAAAATGGCCAAGGACGTAGACCTCGCCCTAAAACAGATCATTCAGCAGCAGGGAGGCGTAACCCTTGAAAAAGCGGAGGAATATGTTAAAAACCTTCAATTGGCAAACCGATACCAAGCGGATATTTATTAACTCGGTCGGGTATTGATGGCAACGGCCCGAAAAATTCATATATGGACAAACAATTTGCACAAGATAATTTGTCGGAAGACGAACATATCAAAGATAAAAGTGATTTCCTTAGGGGAAGCATAAAGGAAAGCCTAAAGGATCGTTTAACAGGGGCCTTAGACCCCGACGATGTCAAGCTTATCAAATATCACGGGTCGTACCAACAATACGACAGGGACCTCGAGAGCGAGCGGAAGCAACAAAAATTGGAGCCCCTATACCAGTTCATGGTCAGGGTAAGGGCCGCTGGTGGGATCACCACCCCAGGGCAATGGTTGGCCCTCGACAATCTTTCCGATGAACACGGCAACGGTACACTGAAACTGACCACAAGGCAATCCTTTCAGTTTCACGGCATATTAAAGCGAGGCCTGAAACCGACGATCCAGGCCGTGAACGAGGTGTTGTTGAGCACCCTGGCGACCTGTGGCGACGTAAACCGAAATGTCATGTGCAATCCTAACCCCTATCAATCGGCCATACACCAAGAGGTCTATGCGCTCGCCGGTGAGATAAGTAATTATTTTCTTCCCAAGACCACGGCCTATCACGAAATCTGGCTCGACAAGGAAAAAGTGGCGGGAACCCCCGATTTTGAACCTCTCTATCACCACACCTATTTGCCCCGAAAATTTAAGATCGCCCTGGCCATTCCGCCCCATAACGATATCGACGTCTTTGCCAATGACCTCGGGCTGATTGCCATTGAGGAAAACAATAAGCTGAAAGGCTTTAATATTTGTGTCGGAGGCGGACTTGGAAGTACGCTAGGGAACAAGGCCACTTACCCACGGCTGGCCGATGTCATAGGTTTTGCTCCCAAAAACAAGGTCATAGAAGTGGCGGAAACCATAATCGGCATCCAAAGGGATTACGGGAACCGATCCGACCGCAAGTTGTCCAGGCTAAAACATACCATAGACGATAGGGGGCTCGATTGGTTCGTAAACGAGCTGAACACCCGATTGGGATGGAAGCTCCAGAGTCCGAAACCCTATCGGTTTGTGTCGAATGGCGATACGTATGGCTGGCTCAAAGGGATCAACCAAAAATGGTTCTATACCTTGTTCGTAGAACACGGAAGGGTCAAGAACGAAGAGGGCTATACCTTAAAAAAGGCGCTAAGGGAAATCGCCCATATCCATAAGGGGGACTTTAGACTTACGGGAAACCAAAACCTGATCATTGGAAACGTAGAGGAAAAAGATAAGGCAGGCATAGAGGCCATCTTAAGGAATCACGGAATCAAAGACCACAGAAAGCTTACCGGCCTCCGAAAAAACTCCATGGCCTGCGTAGCCTTGGGTACGTGCGGACTCGCCTTTGCCGAATCGGAACGCTACCTTCCGTCCTTGATAGACAAGCTTGATATAATTATGGGGAAATATGGACTTGAGGAAGACGAGATCAATATTCGAATGACCGGCTGCCCCAATAATTGTGCCCGTTCTTCCCTCGGGGAAATTGGTTTCGTGGGCCGTGCCATTGGACGCTATAACCTGTACTTAGGGGCCAGCCACAATGGCGATAGGCTAAATTCGCTCTACAGGGAAATGTTGTCGGAGGAGGATATTCTTGCGGAATTGGAACCCATTATTGCGGCCTATGCCCAAGAGCGGGAAGCCAAGGAAACCTTCGGCGATTTTGTCATCCGAAAGGAAATCGTGGAAACCAGCCATCGCCCGCTACAGTTGCTTCAATAGGGGAGGGACGCATACCGACAATTCGATGACGTAAAGTGGATATGCTAAGGTTTCAACACGGGTAATTCTTTATTCCGATAATTTTGTCCGAAATAAAAAAGCATTTATCTTTGCCGTATCCAATAGAGAAAAAATGTTTTCGAAAGCTTGTGAATACGGTATCAGGGCAACGACCTATATCGCCCTACAGTCCATGCAAAACAGAAGGGTAAGCCTAAAGGAGATTTCCGAAGAAATCGGATCTCCTACGGCATTTACGGCCAAGGTGCTCCATCAATTGGCCAAGAACAACATCTTGGATTCTACCAAGGGGCCTTCGGGCGGATTTCAGATTGCAAAGGATAAGATCGACGGTATAAAACTGGGCGATGTGGTCTTTGCTATCGATGGTGATGCTATCTATGAGGGGTGCGGACTGGGCTTGGATGAATGTAGTAACGATTGGCCTTGCCCCGTACACGATAAGTTTGCCGTGGTTCGCGATGAACTAAAACATATGTTGGAGCATACCAGCCTCCTTGAATTGGCAACAGGTTTGGAAACTGGGGAAACCTATTTAAAAAGGTAAAAACCTTCCCATTAATGATGATATAATGGTCAAAATATCTAAATCTGTAAGCTGGCGGAAGCCCAAACACCTAAAAGCCCTTTTTTGATGAAACGAGAGATACTGCATTTGGAAGATGTGCAACTTTTGGTAGACACCTTTTATTCCAAGGTAAGGCAAGATGGGCTATTGGGGCCCATTTTTGAAAATGTGATCCAAGACCAATGGTCGAAGCACCTGAATAAAATGTACACTTTTTGGCAAACCGTACTCTTGGGTGAACATACGTATTCGGGACATCCGTTTATGCCCCATATCGATCTTCCGATTGAAAAGCGGCATTTCGAGCGCTGGCTTGAACTTTTCTACCAAACTTTGGACGAAAACTTTGAAGGGGAAAATGCAGATGAAGCCAAATGGAGGGCGGCGAAGATGGCCGAAATGTTCCTATATAAACTCACCTATATTAGAAATTCAGGTTCAACCCATCTCATATGACCCTAAAAGTCAAGTATCCCCTGGCATTGGCGTCCGTGTTTCTGTGGATCGGTTTCGTGGGGGCCATTAGTTTTATGGAAGCCTGGCTGAAATTTAGGGCACCGGGAATTACAATTCCCTTGGGCCTCGGTATAGGGCGCTTGGTTTTCAATGCCCTCAACAAGGTCGAATGGGTCTTGGCCCTCGTGGTTTTCATCAACCTTCTAATCGTAAATGACGGGGTTTTTTCCAAAAGGAACATCACTTATTTTCTTGCGCTCTTGGGCTTATCGATTCAAACAGGCTGGCTTTTGCCGGCATTGGACCTTCGGGCGGAACTGCTTATTCAAAACTTAGAGCCGGGAGCTTCATATCTTCATTTTTATTATGTCGGGATTGAGATGGTCAAAATACTTTGCCTCTTTATCTTTGGCGTCAAACTTTTTAAAACCTAAGAAATGTCCGATACAGGAATTAAAATCAAGGAAAAGTACGAACAGCTGGGAGAGAACCCTGAAACCTATCTTGAGGGACTTCTGCATGCCAAACCCATTAATTACTGGGATTATGTACAGGTCGATACCTTGCTTTCGCTTCAAAAACCCCGTACGGATTTTAAGGACGAAACGATCTTTATCATGTACCATCAGGTGACGGAGCTTTTGCTAAAGATGATGCGCCACGAATTGGAACAGATCGTTGATGAGGAGAAGATTACCGAAACATTTTTATTGACCAAATTAGGAAGGGTCAACCGCTATACCACCATGCTGATCACTTCTTTCGATATCATGAAAGACGGTATGGATTATGACGATTACAATCAATTCAGAAAGGCTTTGGCACCGGCCAGTGGCTTTCAGAGTGCCCAGTTCCGTTATATCGAAATTCTATGTACAAGCCTTGGAAACCTGGTCAATGACGAAGGAAAAAAAAGGTTGCCTAGCGAAGCCACGGTCGAAGATTACTTTGAACAAATCTATTGGAAGGATGCCGGACTGAACCGAAAAACGGGCAAAAAGACCCTGACGATGGAGCAGTTTGAGGAAAAATACCTCGAAAGCCTGATGGCCTGGGCCAAAAAGGTTCAGGGCCGTACGGTTGAAGACAGGGTGTTAGAGTTGAAAAATCCGTCCGTAGAGCTTACCGAAAAGCTTAGGGAATTCGACCGGCTTTACAATATAGAATGGCCCTTGGTACATTTAAGGACGGCGGAACACTATCTGAACAGCAAAGGAGAGAACAAGGCCGCTACAGGGGGCTCGGAATGGAAAAAATACCTACACCCCAAATACCAACAACGCAAGTTTTTCCCGCTCTTGTGGACCGAGAATGAAAAAAAGCACTGGGGGGAAACCGCAGACCTTAAGTAGGGAAACTGGGGTAGGGGACATAAGGAAGTATAAAAGGGGGCTTTCCCTTTCGACATCGACCGGTATTGTGGCCGGCTTTTGCCTATACTCATAGATGTCCCGATTTTTTGGGTTCCAAAGAAACCAGACCTTAATTGCCCCTTTGGCTACTAGGTTTACACCGCTTCAAAACCTGTTTAGGGGATGCAATGGGGTAAATCGGTATATTTGATATTGAACCCCTTGGTTTTAGAGGTTTGAAAAAGGTTGACAATGGATTACTTCAAGAATGCTTGGCTCTACTTGCTCGTAGTTACGGTTTTTACTTCCTGTGGAAAGGACACGGTTGATACTTCGCCCCTTGTATTGTCACATGTCCCCATAGATTTTTCAAAATTACAATCCGTTGTGGCTTTTGGGGAAGAGATCAATGCTGAAAAGAAGAGTCCGGCCATAGAATACATCCTTCTCGATGCCAATGCCGATATCCGTGCCATGGCATCGGGCTATGTTGAAGCTTTGGTCATGAACGAAGGCATTGCCGATTATGAAATACGGGTAAGAAATAAGAAATCGCCCGACTGGCTGATTATTTATGACCATGTTTTAGATGTAAAGGTTTCCGAGGGCGACCCTATTGATCCGGGAATGGTTTTAGGTAAGGTAGGAATCGGTCAACGAACCGAAATACAGCTCAATATAAAGACGAAGGGAACTGAATTGTCGTATTGTCCCTTGAGCAATGCAAGCCCTGAATTTGTAAGCGAACACCAAGCGTTTAAGTCAGATTGGTGTCTTGAAGATTCGGTAGTGCCATAGAAGGTGTGCCGAGCCGCCTAGATAGAACTTCCCTATGTAAACATAAGGGCCGTAACCGCTGCTTTTTAAAGGTAGAAACCGATACCATCCTTTTGGTGGTGTAGGTCGTAAAAAGACCCCATTTATTTTTTTTGAAACTGACGAAGGTCATATTTGGCCTCGGGAAAAATGCTAAGCTTTGTAACTAAAGTTACTTCGCAGATTATCAATCCGTTGTAATTTTATCCTAATTAAAAATAAAGTAAAGCATAATGAAGATAGAACAAATTTATACGGGATGTTTGGCACATGCGGCCTATTACTTGGAAAGCAATGGGGAGGCAGCTATTTTTGATCCACTTCGTGAGGTGCAACCTTATATCGATAGGGCAGAAAGTGACCATGCAAAAATTAAATACGTATTCGAGACCCATTTTCACGCCGATTTTGTGAGTGGCCATTTAGACCTGAAAAAGAAAACGGGGGCCGAGATCGTTTTTGGCCCTACCGCAAAACCGGGTTATGATGCCTTGATTGCCGAAGACGGTCAAATTTTTACCGTGGGAGCCTATAAGGTAAAGGTCATCCACACTCCAGGGCATACCATGGAGAGTACTACATATCTCTTGATCGACGAAAAAGGAAGGGAACACGGACTCATTACGGGAGATACCCTTTTTATTGGCGATGTCGGTAGGCCGGATCTGGCCCAACACGTAGTGGCCGACCTGACGGAAGAGAAATTGGCGGGCCATCTTTACGATTCGCTCCGCAATAAGATCATGCCCTTAGACGATAAGCTGATCATATACCCTAACCACGGTGCAGGTTCTGCTTGTGGAAAGAAGATGAGCAAGCAGACGACGGACACCCTACGTCACCAAAAAGCAACCAATTATGCCCTACGTGCCGATATGACCAAGGAAGAGTTCATTAAGGAATTGTTGACGGGCCTGACCACGCCTCCGAGCTATTTTCCGCAAAACGTTATGATGAACATTAAGGGTTACGATAGCTTGGATACGGTTATGGACCGTGCCAAAAAACCGCTATCGGCCGAAGCCTTTGAAGTACTTGCCAATGAAACCGGAGCGTTGTTGCTCGATACCAGGGATGCTAAGGATTTTGCCAAGGGCTTTGTTCCCAACAGCGTTAATATAGGTCTTGATGGAAGTTTTGCCCAATGGGTGGGGGAAATGATCCCCGATGTAAAACAGGAAATTTTACTGATTACCTATCCCGGTAAACAAGAAGAGGCCATTACCCGATTGTCGCGCGTAGGTTATGACAATACCATAGGCTATCTCAAAGAAGGATTCGATACTTGGACAAACGCCGATAAAGAAATTGAAACCGTTGACCGTATAACTCCCCGAGAATTGGAATTGGCCTATGCTTCGGAAAAACCGCTGATCATCGATGTACGGAAGAAAAGCGAATTCGATTCCGAACATGTTATCGGGGCGATCAATGTTCCGCTTAATGAAATCAATAGGAACCTGGCCCGTTTTCCAAAAGATCGGCCCTTTGTCATCCATTGTGCGGGCGGGTATAGGAGTATGATCGCAGCGTCTATTTTAAAGCAAAGGGGTTGGGACGATTTTGTAGATGTCGCCGGCGGATTTGACGAGATAAAAAATACAGGGGTACGAATATCGGAATACGTTTGCCCGACCACGCTACTCTAAAACCCTAGCTTGAATACCGGCAATTTCCTTTAGGTAAGATCGGAATGTCGGGCCATAAAAACTAAAACAGTAATTGAATTTGGTTGGTTATTTTTATGGGAAGCGGTCTTATTGATCAGGCCGTTTCCCTTTTTAAATCCCTTCCCTTAAAATAAAAACTATGTCATTCTTAAGTACAATATTCGGTCATAAAAACGAAGCATCCGATAAAATAGTGGTCTTGGACAAAATCGACTATGCCGCGGCCATTTACGATAAAAAGGTGCAATTGGTAGATGTGCGAACAGCTAATGAATTCAACGGCGGGCACATCAAGGGCGCTAAGAACATCGATTTTTTCAATGCGGCCAATTTTGAAATTTCTTTTTCAAAACTTGATAAAACAAAGCCGGTCTACATCTATTGCCGTTCAGGGGCAAGAAGCCAGAAGGCCGCCAAAAAATTGCTAGATATGGGCTTCTCGCAAATCTTTGACTTGAAAGGAGGCTACTCAAGGTGGTCATAAATGCTATACGAAAAACAGGTTTAGATTGATACAATTGAAGGTAAAAACGATATGAAAACAACGATTATAGTACAAAACTTAAAGTGTGGTGGCTGTGCCCATACCATAACTTCCAAAATTTCGGGGATGGAGGGGATATCTGACCTTAGGGTTGATGTCGCATCGGCCAAGGTGTCCTTTGTTCATGAAGATATAAACGATGCCTTAGTGGTAAAAGACCGATTAAAGGCCTTGGGATATCCCTCTATCGAGAGCGATAATTCTATGGCGGCCAAGGCCATTTCCTTCTTTAGCTGTGCAACGGGCAAGATGTCGAAATCGTAAAAAAGACTCCTTGTCAGAGGTTACAGTGTGGGGGCGCTGAGGCGGGATACACGTACAAAGATCTAGAAACAACTAAATTTTATATATTATGAAAGCAAACATGGGGAGTACAGATCGTATTATTAGGATTATTTTCGCAATCATTGTCGCTGTATTATATTGGCAAGATAGTATAGGGGGCGTTTTGGCCTATGTATTATTGGCGGTAGCTGCCATTTTTGTAATCACGAGTTTTGTGGGTTTTTGCCCGCTTTATACCCTCTTTGGCTTTTCAAGCTGTAAAATAAAGGAAGAATAAGGCGTTTTATAAAATGAAACTTGATGGGGAAAAGGAATAAGGAAGGCCGATCGCTTACCGGGAAAAAGACTGGATTTTAGAATGAACCAACATTTAAAAGAGAAGTACGGACATATTTTTGAGAACGACCTTCTTCAGGAAATCGATAGGGTGGCGACCTATAAGGAAATACCCGAAGGGTTCAAGCTTATAGAAATAGGGGAGTTCATTAAATCGATGCCCTTGTTGGTTTCAGGGGTTATCAAAGTGTTACGGGAAGATGAGAAGGGCGATGAACTATTGCTCTATTTTCTCGAACATGGCGAAACCTGTGCCATGACCTTGAGCTGTTGCGTAGGCCATAAAAAAAGCGAGATCCGTGCGGTGGCCGAAACCGAAGCCGTATTGATTATGGTGCCCGTGGGGAAAATGGAGGAATGGATGGCGCAATACCCAAGCTGGCGCAACTTTATTCTACAAAGCTACCACAACCGTCTGAATGAAATGCTCGAAACCTTGGATAGCATCGCATTTTTAAAGATGGATGAACGCCTATTGAAATACCTAAGGGAAAAATCACGGGTTACCGGCAGTACCACCATTAATAGCACCCACCAAGAAATTGCCTACGAACTACATACATCGCGCGTAGTGGTGTCGCGTTTGCTCAAGAAACTTGAGAATATGGGCAAGGTAAAACTACACAGATACCATATTACCCTGGTCGACCTATAAATTTTTCAATAGGGAGGCTTCTTCCTTGTGAAGACGTCCCCTTTAGCTGCCCTAGATAGAACTGTTCAGTGTTCTAGAACTTTATTAAAGCTATTGTTTTTAATTCGTTTGCGGCTAGCCCCAAAGTAATTGAATCAACGGGCAGGGGTTGATTTACAGACCTGGCATTAGTTTTTTGCAAATTCAATTAACGGTTTATAATTGCCATGGTCTGCTTCTCTTAGGGCTTTTATATATTGTTTTCTTATTTCATTAGCTTCAACCATATTTGATTGATGCCAAGAAAATATTTCATTTCCAAATATTGATTCCATAATAATGTCGGCCATCATTCTAGAGTGTCTTCCATTTCCATTTGGAAAGCAATGAATGGATACTATGCGATGTTTAAATCTTATAGCTATTTCTTCAGGTGGAAAAGTTTTGTTTTCTATCCAATACTTAGTGTCGTCCAGTAAATTTTTTAATTCAATTCCAATTTGCGTCCACGGAATTCCAATGTTCTTTTCGGTCTTTCTAAAATTACCAGCCCATTTCCATACATCACCATACATTCTTTTGTGCAAGCCTCTTACAAACTTTTCAGTTAAAATTTTTTCAAGTTTGAATTTGGTATGAATAGTCCATTCCACTGCTTTTTCAATATTCAATTGCTCAAATTCATCTAGTTCTCCTTGAGTAGTAATAGACTTTATTTTAAGACCTTCCTTTTCTTCTTCGTCTAAAGGTGTTTGTCCATCTTTATAATCGAACTCTAATCCCATAATGATTTTTTCATCTCTCGTTTTATTTCGTCAGCAAGTTCTTTTATGGTTTTATTTATTTTTTCATCCCCAATTCCTTGGTTCTCTAATTTCATATTTTGATTCGTCCTTAAAACTATTTTTCGTGCTAGCTGTTCAGCCTTTAAGTTTACTAAGTTTTCAATCGTTCCATCTTTCGGAATAAAGCCATAGATAAATTTCATATTCAAAGCATTACCGACATCTTTTAATTTATTGATGGTTATCTGACCTGTAGCTTCACGTTCCTCGATTTTTTGAATAGCTCCTTTAGTTAAGTTAAGTTTGGTCCCTAATTGGTCCCTCGTCATATTAAGGGTAGTTCTAATAGTATTCACCCATCCCTTTTGTGGGACCAAGACCATTCCGGCATCTTTAAAATTCGCCAATTTTTGGTCTAGTTGTTCTATGAGCAGTTTTTTCTTGTTTCTCATTTGTTAGTATTTGATACATATAAGTATGTAATTTAATTCAAAAGTATACATATAAATATAACATAAAAGAGAATACTTATATGTATATTTTTTATGTTTTAATTATACAAATACGTATTACTAAGTTTGGGGGAAAGTCTAGGTTTTAGATTAATGCCAACGGTCTTGGCTAAACGTAGTTGCGTGGGTTAGCACTAAATTTTGCAAGTACGCACCAAGCTGACACGAGCGCAGCAAACTGGCGCAAGCAAAATCTGCGGGGATTTTCAGAAGTAAGCGAGAACAAGCAATTGCTTATGGCCATTGTGCTTGTTGCGCAACTATGAATTCCATCAATACGTATTTGATAGGTTATTTTTTACGAAATACATCAAAACTACGGAATAGCTTCAATCGGTGTAAGGAACGATGGGAAAGATGGATTGTGAACCGCCATATACAGCCCGTCCCGCACCGACTGCGGGAAGACCCGTATGGCAGGTGGTGTGAGAGGCGCAGTCCGTTCCTAACTAGGGGCGGACCCGTCTACTCGATTGGCGTGTCTTGCATTTTTCCTTTTATTGGCAACTTATATATTACCCGGTATATTGAACTAAACGATTGATTTCTACTCAATAATGTATGCTATTGTATCGTGCATTCATGCGTATTGGTAAATTCATGGATACCAACCAAAATCAAAACCAGAGGAGTATAAAGAATCAAACTCTTTACCACATAATCCCCTGGTTGATGAGACCCTATTATATCAATAACCCCCAGGCTTATATTAAAGGTAAGATGAAGAAGTATGACCACTAGTATGGACCCCTGTGAATGATTGTAAATCATAGACATTAAAACACTTAACAGCATAACATTAATGGCAAATGCCCAAAAAGGTATTTTTGACTGTGGAGAATCAAGGAGCCACAAAGGAGCGTGCCACATTGTCCAAATTGCTCCAACAATCAATGCACTGGCCATCCATCCATAATTGCTTTTAATGGTAGGGTACAGAAAGCCTCTCCAACCCAATTCTTCCCCCAATGGTCCCAAAAACAAGTTTATAAGTATAAGAGGTAATAGGTACTTCAACTCAAAATTTGACCACTCGATTGCACTTTCCTTTTGTAACTCCACAAATAGAAGTACAGCAGCAATTACTAATGGGATTAATGAGACTAATAGCCACCATGATAAATCAGGTAAGGAAAATGCTGTTCGAAATTTTACAATGAACTCCTTTTTTCCCACCCATATGATTGCAGCAGCGATATTTGGACTCCAAATAGCAATAAGCCAAATGGGTAACCCAATAGATGATTCAGGAGTGTGGGCTCCAGGAATATTTAACATCAAAACAAATGATATACACGATATTAAAAAGGTCAAGATAAGAAAACCTGATATTGGGTTTTCAGCTAATAAGAGTTGTATTCTTTCCATTGCCATCACATAAATAGTTTATTATTTGCTTTTTTCTTATTGTGCAAATATCCCTTCTATTGCTGGAATGAAATTGTAGAAATACGACCTCTTGTTTTTAGATAAACCGGTGATATAAGGTGTCCCTATAGCTCTGAAGTTTCTTGGGGGCAAGCTTGGCAATTGATTTTACTTCATTGATAAGGTGTGGTTGATCGTGATAGTTGTACTCAACCACCAATTCCATCCAATCTACCGGGTTGTCCTTGGAAAGGATAAAATCCATGTAGTTGTTGACACGAATAATTTTACAATAATCTTTTGGGGAAATGCCAATGCGTGTTTTGAACAGCCGTTGTAATTGCCTCTCAGAAACATAAACGTTATTGGCGATCTCACTAACTGTAATTATGCCCTTCGACTGATGAATAATTTTTATAGCCTGTTGTAAGGGTGGACTATTTAAATTTCGGTCAAGGTTACCGGTTAAGAATTTTTCCGCACATTTTGTCTTCTTGGAAAAACTCAAAACACTAAGTTCTGCGTTTAGTTCTTCAATTTTTTGTTGCAAGGCATCTGGAAAACCGCCTGCTATTTTGGATATGGGTTGCTTCATTAATTTGTAAAGCCCATCACCAATAAATGAGATTCCAAATAAATCAATTTTACCCTTTTGATTTATTCTTCGACTAGTGGCAAATGCAGGAACAACAAAGATTTTTGGGTTTAAACACTTGAATTTTGTAGCATCCAAATATTCAATGTCACTGCCGTGATTAAATATCAGCAAATTCTGTCCTTTAGGAAGAAACCTTGAATGAATTCCCACAATATAGTCAATATCTCCACTCATTTGCCAATAGCAAAGCACATCATCTTTTAAATATTCATGGGTTACTATTTTCTCATCATAATTCATTAGCTTTCACTAATATGCTTTATTTTTTTCAGCTGTTCGTTAATATACATCGTTTACAAAAGTTAAAGTTATAGATTAGGGTTTACACTAAGTTAGTTTCTAACCTTACTGATTGTTTTTGCTTTTCCTATCCAGAGCAAAATCCAAAAGATTTTGCGGACTTCATAAACATACGGAAATCTTTTGATTAAGCCCTAAACCCGTATTGTTTATAGGTTTTGTTGGCATTTCGTTTTATTCCGTTTCTATTATCCAATCATTAAATTCGGTCTGTCCGATACCTTCAACAGAATGACAATAATTATCATTAAATATAAACCCTTTAGTTTCTGCACCTTTAAATTTAGTTGCTTCAAAAGATACGTTTTCCATTAGAGCGTTGGTAAGATTAGAATTTCGAAAATCAGAAGTTTTAATGTTACTTTTTAAAAACTTTGTATTCGTCAAATCACAGTTTCTAAAGTCGGTTGAAATAAAACAATTTTTAAAAGTTATTCCTGAGAGATTCTCGTTTCTCAAGTCTATGTTTTCCAAATCAATTTCTTCAAATACTGTTTTTCCAGATTTTACTTGTTCTAAAAACTCTGCTTTCGTTAATTGATAATCAAATGAATCAGATTCAATGCGTTTTAAGTCATTTATTGTCGATTCGATTAATTCAATCAGTTCGTTATGAGCATTGACAAAGTCTTTTCTTATTTCGATAAATTTCGATTCATTCCACAGATGTTTTTCTTTTAACGCAGGTAAGTCGTCAAATCCGTTCAGGTAGAAATGAGCAATTGGTTCGAGTTTCTTTATTCCATTAGAATATTTAGAGTATATTTTTTTTAAAAGTAATATGTGGTCAACTTTTTCAGAAGACGGTTTTTGTTTTAGTTTCTCTAATATTTCGATTATTTCTCGGTTCATCTCAAATGAATGCCAACGGTTTAGTTATGAACAGTACAGGAGCAAACTAGCGTTTGCTTTCCGCCACACACACATAGCAAAATCTTTTTGTTTTGATTTATTTTTTCCTGTCCAGAGCAAAATCCAAAAAATTTTGCGGACTTCATAAAAATACGCAAACCATTCGATTAAGCCGGAAGCCCGTATTGTTTATAGGTTTTGTGCCTGTTGCACAAGCATGAATTCCATCAACACCTACTTGTTAGGTTATTTTGTAAAATATAACTAGCTGATATATTGGTTTTTAATTATTTCTTATAATTCAAAAACTATCAATTTATTCCGTATGACGGGTTGTGCAACGGTTACCATTGTTGTGGGTATGTGCTTTTTTAACTTTCATTTTTTTTATATGTAATAACATTCTCCCTGAATAAATAAGCTTCTGATGAACCTAAATCAACCATTCGATTTAAAATCCAAACATAGTCCTCAATTAGCGTTTTATTATTTTTAATATTTGAAATATGATTGTAGAATAGTCTCTTAATCATTCTTTCTGCTGAAGGATACGACAATGCAATTGTTGTGATTTCTTCTGATTTGAAAATTTCAACTAACAAAGATATTGTTTCAGGTAGTAATACTTTATCTCCAATGGTTGATAATACATTAAGAATTGAAGTTGGTTTATGCTTTCCTAAACTCTCAACCATTGATTTGTAAAATTCTTTCTTGTTTTCAATTGGTTTCCAATGGGTGGCAGTTTCTTTCCACTTAATGTCAAGAAATAATGTCGCAAGAAAATATTGCTTGCCACTTGCTTTGATTTTATCAAAAAAGTGTTCCCATAAATTCCAAAAGTTTGTTATTAGTTTTTGATTTAACTCTTCATCATTTGAATCAGAAATGAATTCATCTAATTTGTAAATAATGAGCTCGGGAACCTTTGAAGAAAATTCAAACAAGTCATTTCGTCCTCTTAGATTGCGCAAGCCAGTTTGGTAAATTGGGTCAATGATTAAATCCAAAACAGAATTTGCTAATATAGTATTGGCCTCTAAAAGAAGTTGTGCTAAATAGAATTTAGTAGCAAGAACGGATTGATGATGAATTTGTCTTTTACCTTTGTTTCGATTATATGAATACGTTTCCTCGTGTTTTAAGTCTTCTGTCAATAAAGGCATAAAATGTTTAATAAACACTGAAAAATCATTGTCATTTGTATTGTAAGGTGTTATTACAAATGCTCTGGCCAATAAATATCCTTCGCTTTTATCTAAATTTATTTCAGACACGTTTAGCTCTAAATTTTTTTCTGATGAAATTTGTTGAACGAAACTTTCTTCATTTTTCTGCACTTGCTTTGACTTTTCTTCATCTTGGTAACCAAAAAAATGTGGATTATTTTTTTTGTAATTAGAATATTTGATAAGCCCAAGCCAAACTCTTTTTGCTTCATCAGGAAATTGAGCGAAAAACTCTTCTCTTACATATTTGGTAATTTTGTCAATTTCGTGGTCGTGAAACGGTGCGAATAGCATATAAATCATTGTTGCTATTATACCGTTTATATCTTCTGCACTATCTACGTTTTGTATAAGCAAATGGAAAGAGGACAAAGCGATTTCCTTTTCCATTAGACTGACACTCATATTTAAGCTGTAATCTCTATTAAACGTATCTTTAAGAATGGAACCTATTGCCGTAATAATTGTTTCTAAACACCAATTCTTTTGTTTTTTTGATATATCTCTTGAAAATTCACGTAATCCCAGAACAGCTAGTGTTATAGGTTTACTGAAAATTATATCGAAGTTATTATCGTCAGAATAATATTGATAACACTCCAACCATTTTTCATAACTAATGGATTCTTCCTTTTTGTGTGCTTTTGAAATTATCGCTGAATAAGTGGCTGTTTCATTTTGTTTTGCAAAATAATCTTGTGAGGAAGCTAAATGTTCAACGACTTCTTGTTCGTATTTGGGCTGAACAACAAACCCTCCAAGTTTTTTATCGTATGGTTGGACTTCCCAGTTTCTAATATCAATCTCGTTCAATCGCTTTTTCCACATTACATCACCTTCTTTGATATTATCTTTTAGCTTATCAAATAATTTGTGTATTTGTTGATTAATTTTTCTGATATTGAATTGATAGTCAACAATGAAATCGACCAAACCTTGTGTGAACTGTTTCCTATGAGGAAGTTGATTTGATTCCCAACGAACTTTTTGTGCAAATGAAATATCATTGTCCATTGGCGCGAGTGCTGAGCTTTCTTGAATAGCCCTACTTGAATCCCAATCATAAAATTCTGGGATAGACAAAAGTGGTAGCATCACGTCTTCAACTTCTTCAGGATATGCAATCGCAACGCTAGTTAAAACTGATAATGGGGCAACATTATTACTGTTTTTAAGGACATAATCAAATATAAAATTGATGTTCCTTTTACTTACATCTGATTTCTGTTTTGCTGTTTTTAACAAGAATTTTTCAAGACTCATTAGTAATGATTCCAATGCGTTATTGGTAACACTTAAACCTCTGTATGCTGCCCATAATTCCCAAGCCGCCCATTGTTTTACTTTAGTACCATCATTTAACTCAATTTCAATTTCATAAACTTTATGCTTGTAATCACAAGTTGCGTTTACATAAAATTCTATCGAATAGTTTATGAAATCAATAATGAATTTTAATCCAATGATTGGATGAACCCACAATAAATTGTAAAAAGGGGTTTTGTAAATTCCTGAAGGAAAAAAAGAATGTCTATCTCGAATTCCCCAACATTGTCCGTCTCGCAAAGATTGGCTTGCAAAAAAGCCAAATTTATCATCAGGAAAATCTTCTTTTTTAGGTGGAATATATTTCCAATTTTTCCAAGCCGTATCAATAATCAATTCTGGTAATTCTTTGATTAAATGCTGATTTCCAATCCCTGAAAGGCAACTATTAATTACATTTTCATAAAAAGAATTTAGTCTCCAAGAATCCCGATTTTCTTTATTAACGAATGCTCTTTCAGTTAGTTTTATAATTTCTTCTTTTGAAATTGAAGCTAAATCAAATAAAATTGTAATTAGTATTGATGATTTGTTATTAGCATTTTTCTCTTGCCAAAATTCTTTTTCTTCTTCAATTTCTTTCAAGTAAATAAGGACAATATATTTTGCCGATTCTAATTCTAGGTTGTCAATTTTATTGACTTGAAAAAGTAATCGATAATACCAGTCTGTTAGAAAGTTTACTATTGATAGCTTAATTGCGTCTAATTGAGATATGTGTTTTTGAATAAAAAATATTGCTTCTTTCCAGCCTGAACCAATCGGCAATAGAATATTGCTGTTGTTGGCTTTTTGGTCGCTTTCTTTACAGCAAGTTTTAATGATATGTAAACATCGATTGAAGAAGACCGCATCTTTCTCGAGAAGTTCTTTTTCAAAAGCGATAAAAAATGAATTACAGTTTTCGGATTTAAAAACAGCGACCAACAACTCGTCAGCCCAGTACTTATCAATTGAGCCAGAAACTGTCGCTTTAATTAGCTCGTTTATAGCGCTATTATTATCAATTAAATAATCCTCAACCCATAGACGAAAAGCTCTTCTGATAGCAGGTTCATTCCCCAATTTATCAAATAAATCTTTTGGTTTTGGAAAATCTTCGAATATTGAGGAAACATATTTTACTAAAGCCCAATCTTCTAAAATATCGTGAGTGGGCGCATACTTTCTATTATTGTTTTCCTGAAATACTATTTCATCATTTTCTAAACAAGCAATTGCCTCTGCATCAGATTTATCAGGTTTTGTAAAGAGTTTCATCTCTTTTGCTCTCTTTACTGTGTAAGCTTCCCTTAAAACCGAACTGTTTAAAAGTAGAATAATAATCTTAATTTTAAACAGTATTATGAGGAAGAGTAGATTTTCACCCACGCAGATCGCGAAGATTTTAAAGGAGTTCGATAATGGCAAGACCGTTGCGGATATAACCCGTGAACACGGTGTGAGCTCGGCCGCTTTCTACAAGTGGCGTTCGAAGTACGCCGGAATGAGCGGCAAGGAGCTCAGGCGCATAAAGGAACTGGAAGAAGAGAACCGCAAGCTCAAGCAGATGTACGCCAACTTAGCTTTGGACCATCAAATGGCGAAGGAGATCATCGAAAAAAAGCTCTGAAGCCTTGTCGTAAGCGCATTATCGCCAAAGAACTTGTTCATTACGGTATCAGCAGGGCGTGCCGTGTCCTAAATATGAGCAAGAGCGTCTATTATTATAAACCTTTTCCAAAGGACGACACCGAAATAGAGGATGCCTTGCGGCAAAAGGCCGAAGATCATTCGGAGGAAGGTTTTTGGAAGGCTTACGATCGTTTGCGCAATGAAGGGAAGCCATGGAACCATAAACGGGTCCATCGTATCTATAAGGCCCTTGGGCTGCCATTGAGAAGAAAGGTGAAGAAACGTTTGCCCGCAAGGGTGAAAGAGCCCTTAGAGGTACCTGATGGACTTAACCACACTTGGAGTATGGACTTTGTGACCGATGTCCTGGAAAACAAAAGACGCTTCAGGTCGTTCAACGTCATCGATGATTTTAATCGAGAAGCACTTCATATAGAAGTCGACTTTTCCTTGACCAGCAATCGCGTTGTCTGGGTACTGAACCACCTTATCAATAAAAAAGGAAAGCCAAAGAGGATCCGCATGGACAAC
>NZ_FTOB01000014.1 GCF_900156625.1 Zobellia uliginosa
TAGGTGGGAGAGTAGGAAGCCGCCTTACTTCGAGGTCCCGATCAGTTTTACTGGTCGGGACCTTTTTTTTTGACCATCCCCCGTCCACATTACAACCCCGTTGGAATTCTCTGTAAAACAACACCCCTGTATCCACTTCAGTACGGCAATCGTAGCCTGTGCTTCCTAAATAAACTATACCTAGGTGTTTCTACTATGCTACCTTGCTTCAGGCTATTATAAATTGACTTAACGGATAGGGTTACTGTATCGATATCCCGAAGACCATGCTACATTTTAGAGTAGGTTTAAAATAAAATGAGTTTTAAGGAGTATGGAAGACTTAACCTAAGTGCTAGACCTTAGTTATGTTAAGGAAGGAAAGAAAAGGTATAGGAGAGCTTGCTATGAGGTCGTTTTTGACCGAAAGGATGTTTGTATGCATCTAGGGGGAAGAAATGAGGAAGAGGAATGAAATTGAAAAGGTGGGGGTAAATAAAAAACCATTGATCAATAATTGACCAATGGCTTTTCTGGTTTAGAATGGATAATATGTTAATACCCTTGGTTCTGTACAAGATTAGGGTTGTTCTGCATTTCCGATGTAGGTATGGGGAACAAGAGCTCTCTTTCTGTCAAGGCTTTGTTCGGGAGGTAGGTAAAATGATGTCCTACGAAGTCCTCAAGCTCATTGGTTTCCGGATTATAAGCTTGTCTCCAGCGTGCCATATCGTACCAAGTCTTATTTTCAAAACTCAGTTCATGAATCCTTTCGATACGTACAGCTTCTCTAAAATCGGCTTGTGAAAGACCGGAAAGATCAGGAACCTCGGCACGTTGTCTTATTTCGTTGATTGCATCATAGGCTTCTGTTGATGGGGCACCTTCCGCTTCGTTGGCGGCTTCGGCATACATGAGCAATACATCGGCATAGCGGTAAATACACCAGTTTAGGTCCGATTGGGCGCTTTCTTCATTGGCCTGTATGTCAAAATGCTTGAAAATATAAGGAGCACCTAGATTAACACTGTCCGTTCTATCGGCTTCCAATGAATAGCTGGTAAAATAGAATTCCTTTTCCTTCGCCCTTTTATCATCGGCTTCATATGAATTGGCAAACTCATTGGTAGAGAATATACCGCCCGTCTGTGCCGAATAAGCGGAAATTCCCAAGTTATAGGGTAAAATAGCGGGTTGCCAGTTGGCCGATTGGATGTTGGCGGCAAATTGGGTCATAAAGATATATTCTCCCGTATTTTTGGTCGCGGGGTTATGTAGGTCGTCATACGAATCGAATATGGTGTATTGGTTTGAGTCGATTACCTCTTTCGCTTTATTGGCCGCAAGCTGAAAATTCTCTGTTTTTTGAAGAGGAAAACCTCCTGTAGTCAAATATACATCGGCCAATAAGGTCTTGATCGCTCCCATTGAGACCCGACCTGATTCGTCTCTCCATGGTAAACTAGAATTTTCGGCATCGGTCAAATCGCTGATGATCAAATCGTAAACTGCTTCTGCGGAAGCCTGCTCAGGGTAGAGTTGCTCAGATGTCAAATCAACGGATTCGGTTATGATCGGAATGTTTCCGAACATGCGTACCAAGCCAAAGTAGTAATACGCCCTAAAGAATTTGGCTTCTGCCAGGTAATTCTGTTTTTCGGTCTCGTCCATGTTTATCTCCGGAATCTTTTCAATGGCCAAGTTCGCCCTTGATATCCCCGTATAATATTCGGTCCAAAAACTGCTGCCATATCCGTTGTCCGAATTATTGATCAAATCTTTGACCAGATAAATGTTGGTTGCCTGACCTAGGGACGTATTTGCAAGTCCCGTGGCAAATTCAAGCATGAGCCAGGTTCCTCCTCCAAAACCGCTATTCGTTATGGGGACCAAAGGTTCATAGATACCATTTACCGCACTTTCGGCATGTTCTGCCTTAGTGAAATAAGTGTCGGTAGTAAAGTTAGATTCGTCTTCCTCATCTAAAAAGTCACTACATGAAAATGTAAGCGATACAGCGGTCAAGACCACTATAGTTCTTATAAAGTTTTTATAGGTTTTCATTTTTTTATCTTTTTAATATTATTACAATCCAACATTAAGCCCTATCATGAATGTGCGGGGTCTTGGGTAATCGTACAAGGAAAAACCTTGGTCAAATGTGCCGCCACCGTTAGAGCTTTCAGGGTCATATCCAGGGAACTTGGTCGATACAAAAAAGTTCTGTACAGATGTATATAACCTTAGGCGGCTCAAGTGTAAACGCTTGGTCAGTTCAGGATTGAATACATAAGAAAGCATTAAGTTTCTTCCTCTTAAAAATGAAGCATCTTTTAATTTTCCGGAATCGTTGTTGGTATCGTATCCGGCGGCTATAGGTCTGATCTGGGCGATATCGGTATCTTGATTATCGGGGGTCCAGGCATTTAATACCGTAGAGAAACTGTTGGCGATGGTCTGGCGGTCTTCCGCAGAGTGCTCGTCACGGTACATAAGGCTATTGCCATATTGAAACTGAAGGTCTACCAATAGTTCTAGGTTTCCATATCTGAAGGTGTTGGAAAAAGTTCCGAAACCATCAGGGATACCTTTTCCTATGATGGCCCTGTCATCACTATTAATGGCGCCATCATCGTTTAGGTCCTTGTATTTTATGTCACCCGGAAGCCTGTCGTAAATAGCGGCCTGTGCTGCTTCGTCCGTATTCCAAGTTCCTTCGTCAATATATCCAAAGAAAGTACCTACAGGCTCTCCTTCGCGAATTAGTGTAGATCCCAAAAAGATATCGGATCCTCCAGAAAGTGCGACTACTTTGTTTTTGTTGATGGAAATATTGAAATTTGAATTCCATCCGAAAAGTTCGTTATCGACATTGATCGTGTTCAAGTTGATTTCAACACCTTTGTTCTCCATGCTACCAACATTTCTAAAAACGTTTGAGAAACCACTAGTGGAAGGTACAGGTGCGTTAAGGAGCATATCGGTAGTTAATTTGCGATATACGTCAAGTTCTAAGGCAATTCGATTGTTTAAAAAGCCTATTTCGAGTCCGGCATCTACTTGCTCTGTTTTTTCCCATCGCAAATCAGGATTGGCCATACGCTGCGGTATACTAAAGGATGCGCGGTCGCCGTCAAAAATAACGGTTCCACTTTCCAGTCCGGCCAAAGCTCTATAAGCTGGAATTTCAGAGTTACCAGTAGCCCCGTAACTAGCTCTCACTTTTAGGTTGGAAATGGTCTCACTTTGTGATAGAAAATCTTCGTTGGAAACCCTCCAGGCCAATGCGGCCGATGGGAAGAAAGCAAATTGATTCTCAGGACCGAATTTCGAAGAGCCGTCAGCCCGTCCTGTTAAGGTCAATAGGTATTTGTTTTGATGGTTGTAGTTTACACGGCCAAAGTAGGAATTGAGTCCGTATGCAATTTTACTGGAGGTCGGTGTTTGAGGGTTAGATCCGGCACCTAGGTTGTTAAAACCGTAAAAGTCATCGGCGAACCCTCTTGTAGATGCCCTTGACTCGAATTCATCTATATGTTGCCAAGATAGTCCCACCATGGCGGTTAATGAATTTTCGTTTTCGAAATCTTTACTGTAGGTCAAATAGTTTTCAAACTGCCATGAATTGTAGCGACCGTTATCAACATAAGCGGCACCATCGGGTCGGGCAATATATCGTAAGTCCCTACCTCCGTAGTAGTCGTTCCTTTGGTTTATAACATTGGCACCGACAGTAGTTCGCAATTGTAGATTTTTGTTGAAGGCAATATTGCTATAGAAATTTCCCAAAACCGTTTGGGTCTTAAGAAAGTATCTTCTGTCGTTGGCTACGGCAACGGGGCTTCCGCCACCTTCCATACCAGGGTAGTCGATATTCGATCCCCAAGTTCCGTCTTCATAGGTTACCGGAATTATCGGTAGCGCTTCAAACACCTGTCTCATCGTGGTGATGCCTCCACCACCAAGTTGGTCTACTTGCTTTTCATTCTGGTCGTTATATGCTAGACTACCGCCGACCCTTAGCCAATCGGTAATGTCGGAATCCATGGTGAACCTAGCGGAGTAGCGCTTGAGCCAAGATTCCACGATTAGACCTTGCTCGTCACGGAAGCCCATAAAGAGTCCGTAGTTGCCTTGCTTGGTACCTCCTGTAAAAGAAAGTTGATGGTTTTGGGTAAAAGAGGTTCTTATGGCCTCATCTTGCCAATCGGTATCGTAGAGTGGATTTCCTTCCGTATCAAAAAGTCTAGGGTCTGTTCTTTTGAGTCTAGGGTCTGTATACCTGCCTCCGGCCCATCCGTCGGGGTCAAATTTCTCAGCGTTTGCATAGGCGGTTTCCTCTACCTGAAGAAACTCTTCCGAGTTGAGTAAATCAAGTTTTTTTGGGAGTGTTCCAATACTGAAATCAACATCGTAGTTAAGACGGCCCCCGCCCCCGGTCGTACCTCTTTTGGTACTTACCAAGATAACGCCGTTGGCTCCTCTTGCCCCGTAAATGGCGGTTGCGGAAGCATCTTTTAAAACTTCAATCGATTCAATATCATTTGGGTTCATATAATCAATGGGCGTACTGCCATTAGGCAAGCTGGCTGCGCTAAGAATAACGCCATCGATTACATACAGGGGAGTGTTGGCGATACTTACCGAGGTATTACCGCGAATTCGTACCACTGTTCTTCCTCCCGGTCTACCTGATCCCGATGTTACATTAACCCCGGAAATCTTACCAGCTATGGCCTGATTCATTGAGGCGGCCGGTCTTTCGGCCAATTCATCGGCTTTTACGGAGCCTACGGCACCGGTCAGGTCGCTTTTCTTCTGGGTACCGTACCCGATTAAAACAACCTCGTCTAAGGCGGCTGCATTTTCGTCGAGGGTAATCATTATGTTGCTCTGTCCACTAACGGGAATTTCTTTTGCCGAATAGCCGATATAGGAAATAACCAGTACCGCATCGCTGCTACTTACTTTGATCGAAAAATTACCGTCAAAGTCGGTTGTCACACCATTTGTAGTACCTTTTTCAATAATACTCGCACCAGGTAAAGGTTGGTTGCCTTGGTCGCTTACCGTACCGGTAATTACGTTGTCTTGCTCATCCGATGATGAATATGGAATAGCGTCGTTTTTCTCTGTATACCCGTCGGTCACGTCGACTGGTATACTCGCTCCAAAGGAAGGTTGGAGACATACAATTTGAATACCTAATAAGAAACAAAACGGTTTGATCTTAAAAGATGATAACATTGAAGTCATAGTCTAAAAGTTTAAGTTGTTGAATTAGTTAGAGGAATTAATTCAAATGTAGCGGTATGAGTGAAGCGAGTATACCTGTTAAATTACAAATTATGGTATTTTTTTGTCATTTAGTGATAATTTGATAATGTGTGATATATTTTTTTGTTAAATGCTTATTTGTTAAAAAACAATATTTGTCGTTTTGCTTATAAACTGGTTTAATTGGGCAATTCCTTTTTAGTTTGTATTGGTATTTTAGAAATTTAAATGACCCCTGTTGGGGGTAAAGTGTTATAAATGAGGGTAAATTGTGTGTATTGGGCCCTGTTTTTCAAAAAGGGTTTTCTTTAAGTGAGCGAGGAAGTTCTTCTATGTGCCGTACACAAATTTGGAGATAATTTTTAGTGTTTAAGGGAATACGATTCAAATAATTGAAATGATAAAATAGTAGAATTTTAAGTTTTGTTTAACAAAAATCAAACAGACCACATTTCCTGAAGGATTGTTATTTTTTTTGGAGGATAAAAAAAAGGAGACCTTTATTTGAAGGTCTCCTTTAAAAGGTAAAATTAAGCGGGTTCCGATTATTTCATCGGGTGTTCTTGCAATAGCTCTTCTGGAGAGTAAAAGCCTTCTTTGTCTTTGATCTTCTCTCGTACTTCTTTAACCTTTTCAGGGGAAATGGCCGAGGCTTTGTTGCCGAAGGTGTTCCTTACGTAGGTAAGTACCGCTGCGGTTTCTTCTGCGTTCAATAATTTTCCGAAGGGGGTCATCGGTACTTGGCCAGGGTATTTTTTACCCTTTACCTCTATAGGCCCCATGATGCCGTTGGTGGTTAGTTTTATCAATCGCTCTTCGCTACCGGTAACCCATTTTGAACCGGCTAAGGGTGGGAATCCGGAAGCGGAGAGGCCTTGGCCATCGGATTGGTGACAGGTGGCGCAGTAGCCATCCCTTTCATATATTTCCTGTCCTGCCATTAAAAGCTCTAGGTCTTTTCCTTTAAGGTCGGTTTGGATGACGTCCTTGGGCTTTTCGCCGGCCCTATGTCCGTTTAAATGGGCAAGTGCCGCTTCGTACGGTCGCTCCATCCATTTGTCAAGTCCCTTTTTGCCCGCTTCGGTGATAATAGGTATGCCTACATCTTTGCCTAGTCTTGATGCGGCTACTAAGGCTTCAAGTCGAACCCTTGGGTTATCGTCTTTTGCGGCTTGCATCAATAGTTCGGCCTGATCGTCGATTTGGTGTCCGGCATATCTAAGTACCCCAACCGCCGCGGTGCGTGCCCTGAAGTCTTTTGCTTTTAATAGTTGGGTCAATAGGTCCCTATCTATTTGGTTCAATCCCCAAGTAACCCACAAAGCTTCCAAAAGGTTATGCTCATAATTGGCATCGTTCTTGTCTAGGTTGGCGACCCATGTTTTTAACTTGGCCAAAACTTCATCTGCATCACGTGCACGTAATTCTCTTTTTGTACGGTAACGGGTTCTGTATTCAGGAAGTTTTAAGTTCTCCAATAATTCTTCAATACTGGCATCGGCAACTTTAGCCGGCTGAAGCAATGGCCTGGAAGGATAAGTAACTCTATATATTCTTCCGTGGACATGATCTCTTAACGGGTCACGCGCATTGTGTTGCATATGTCCGATCAAGACATTGCTCCAATCTAAAAAGTATAGTGAACCGTCAGGGGCAAATTCCACTACCGGTCTGAAGTTTTTATCATCGGAGAAAATAAGATCTTGTCGGTGCTTACTGATATAACCTGCAGTTTTTGGGTCGTCTACCATTTTATGTTGTTTGGTTCCCCTAAAGCCAATGGTGTTGTTGATCAGCATATCGCCCTGAACGTTGTCGGGGAAATGGCGGCTGGAAACAAATTCCAATCCAGAGGTAGGGCGTACCAAGTGGTCTTTTTCGATAAGGTTTTCGGGGATTGGGGAACTCACTCCGTATCGAGGAACAATCGTTCCGGGCATCATCCATGTTGCGGAAGGTCCGGAGGTGTGCTCAAAAAAGGGCTGTCCCCAGTGGTCAAAAGCAATACCCCAAGGGTTCGGGATGGCCAATTGGGCGGTGCGTTCAAGGTGGTGACGTTGTGGACTGTATCGGTAAAAACCGCCATTTGTTCCGCGTACCGTACCATAGGCCGTTTCTACATTGGTGTGAAGAAATGTACCTTCACCCATATAAATAGCCCCTGATGGGTCGGTTGTAAAGGCGCTGATGGCATGGTGGGTATCGTGATCGTCGAACCCGCTTAATATAATCTCCTTTTTGTCGGCCTTATCATCCCCATCCGTATCTTTCAATAGGATCAAATTGTTTCCTTGCGACATGTATACGCCTTCTGGGGCGAACTCAAATCCTATAGTAAGGTGTAGACCGTCAGCAAAAACGGTTTGCTTGTCTGCTTTGTAATCGCCATCGGTATCTTCAAAAATCAAAAGTTTGTCATTCGGTTTGCTGTCCCCTGCTTTGTAATGGGGGTAACTTGGCATGACGGCTACCCATAAACGTCCTTTGTTGTCAAATGACATTTGAACGGGGTTCGCTAAATCTGGAAATTGCTCTTCGGAAGCAAACAGTTCTACTTTATAACCGGGGGCAGTTTTGATTTGTGCCAAGGCCTCTTCTCCATAAAGGTATTCGGGGGTGCCGTTTTTTTCACTTTCCTTATAGTTGGTCTTTACGGGAGGCAGCTTTTTTGTTTTGGCATCAGCGGTCGCCAGATCCATTTTTTTGCCGTTAGCGGCTTCCCAAATGGCCGTATCCCTAATTGCGGTCATTTCGCGAATCTTTGCGATTTCGAACGGATAGTTCTCCGGACCATAAGGATTGTACCTTCTTCCGTATACATGAACACTGTTGGGGATCTTAAAGTCGTTGAGCCAGAACCAGTTCTTTTCTGTAACCGCATCATGTACCAGTTGACGATTGGTTTCATCGGCTTGTTTTCCTCCGAAAATGGCATCGGCCAAAAGTTTTCCGAATTTTTTGTAGCCCGTGTCGGTTAATTGAAATCCGTCTTGGGTAAGGTCTTCATCTTCGGTTTCGTACCATTTTTTTGTCACCTCAAAGGCAT
The DNA here is from genome assembly GCF_900156625.1 of Zobellia uliginosa. Classification (GTDB taxonomy): domain Bacteria; phylum Bacteroidota; class Bacteroidia; order Flavobacteriales; family Flavobacteriaceae; genus Zobellia; species Zobellia uliginosa. Next base: position 8,303 of record NZ_FTOB01000014.1, read on the forward strand.
CGACGAAAAGAATGCCCTCTTCTGCGGCCACCTCTTTCATGGTTTGGGTGTACAGGGCCAGATTTTTGTTTTCTTTGGTGCCATCGGGCAAATCCATCTTATCCGATAGGTTTTCAAAAGCAATAGGGGAAACTAGGGCCATTTGAGGTGGGGCGACACCGTTGTACTTTGTGCTTAGGGTGTGTTTGATAAAGGCACGGAGTTCTTCGCGGTAGTTGTCAAGACCTTCTTGGCCTTCAAAAGACTCGAGATAGCCGAAAAAGGCGATTATAATATCGGGTTTTAGGCTAGTAATCCATTCATCGGGGGTAGGGAAGTGGCCCACGCTGCCCGATTGATGGCCTCCATCATCTTCAATAAAGTGTATTCTGCTGCCCGGATCGTGCTCGAATTTGTCGGCGCCCGGAAAAGCCCATGGTGATTTTCTTGCGGCATGTGGCCTGAAAGCAGGGGTGTTTCCTCCATCACACATGTTTCTAATGAAGAGTGAATCCTTCGGGAACCTTAGGTTCATTTCGGTTTCAAAATGCCCGAATTCCATCATTCTCGAACCAAGGTTGCTTCCTACTAAAACAATACGAGAGTTTTTCTCAAGTGTTAAGGTGTTGCTCTTTTTTTCGCTACAGGCGAAAAGAAATGTGGCCATGACGAAAACCGTGGCGGTCATCTTTAGAGCTGTTCTTCTAATGAATTTCATAGTACGTTGAATAAATTGTTGGTGTCGAAAAAATCGACGTTTTGGCTTGGTGTGGTTGACGGTTTTGTCGAAAATATAAAGCTTGGTTCGATAATTAATTATTAAATGTGTATTTTACACTTGTAAATATCGGAATTTGGATGTATAAAAGGTGTTTTATTTTTAAAAAATGTGCGATAAAATTAGGTAGTTGGTACGTGAGTAGACAAAGCTATAATAGATTTTGAATTAAATTATCCTGTATCTTATTAAAAGTTGATACTTTTTTATCCTATATTGACAAATAATCCTGTTTATAAAGAAAATTTATGAGTGCTCCGAGTATAGAAAAGACGTTGACCCCTAAGGAAACTTTTATATATAAAGACCTTATTGGTCCCAATTTTAATCCGAATTGGCATTTTCACCCCGAGTTTCAGATTTCCTATATCATGGAAGGGGAGGGAACCCGGTTTATCGGAGACCATGTACAGAACTTTAAAAAGGGAGACCTCGTGATGACGGGGCCTAACCTTCCTCACTTGTGGCGAAACGATGATGTTTATTTTGAAAAGGACAGTGGACTAACAACTAGGGGCCTGGTTATCTATTTTGATCATGTGCTCTTAAGCGAACCGCTTCTTGAGATGGAAGAGTTTTATAAAATCAATAAACTTGTGGAACATTCCCTTAGGGGAATAGAATTTCTCGGGGAAACTAGGGATATCATTATTAGGCTCATCTTAGAGCTTGACAAGCAAAAAGGGTTTAAAAGGATTCTACATCTCCTAAAGATATTGGATACGCTGTCTAACAGTACCGAGTATAACATATTGGCCAGCCCCAATTATATGAATGCCTTTAGGGGAGGCGATGCCGAAAAGATGCGCAAGGTCTATGATTACGTAATGGCGAATTTCAAGACCAATATTTCCCTTGACGAAGCGGCCGGTTTGTTGAATATGACTACCACTTCCTTTTGTAGGTACTTTAAACCTAGGGCGAATAAGACTTTTACACGCTTTGTAAACGAAATTCGGATCGGTCATGCGCGGAAACTGCTATTAGAGGATAACTTTAATATTTCGCAAATAAGTTATGAATGCGGCTATAATGCCTTGTCTAATTTTAACAGGCAGTTCAAGTCCATTACCGATATGAGTCCACTTGAATATAGAAAGCTTTTTTTAAATATTCAGGCACCGATGTAAGCGTCAAAATTAGAGGGAAAATAGCTTCGATGAGGGAAAAAAAGTATCAGTCTTTAAGAAAATAAAGGAATTTTGAAGTTTCATTTAGCGCTAGCTTTGTTAATTGTATGGAATCCGTAACTTTTGTATTTTGATTTTTTTGTAAGAGATTACCCGCGGATTTTATTTTTAATTGAGTTCATGTTAAGATTTAAAGAAACCATTATAGAATGAAAATAGGAATGAATATGTTGCTTTGGACGAACCACGTCACCGAGCAACACTTTGGTATTGTAGATGATTTGAAAAAAACCGGATATGACGGTATAGAGCTCTTCTTCGGGGAGGGCAGCGAAAAATATTATTCAGGCTTGGGCCATCATTTTTCGAGCATTGATATGGGGGTTACGGGAGTAGCGTCCTTATCGGCCGAACAAAATATAGCGAGTCCCGATAAAAAGGTCAGGGAAGCGGGTCTTGAGCGTTTAAAATGGTCTATCGATATGGGTGAGGCTGCCAATGCCGAGGTCTTATGTGGGCCTTTTCATTCGACTTTTGCATTGTTTACAAGACAACCGCCTACCTTAGACGAAAAGAAATGGAGCAATGAAATGCTGTTGAAAGCCGCAGAATATGCCAAAGGGGCCAATATTATACTTACGCCCGAGGCGGTCAATAGATTTGAATGCTATCTTTATAATACAATGGCCGATTTAGGTGAGATGGTCCAAACGGTAAACCATCCGAATTTGGGAGCCATGTTCGATACCCACCACGCCAATATTGAAGAAAAGAGTCAATCTGGGGCAATCAAAACGATAGCGCCGTATCTCAAACATGTTCACATCAGTGAAAATGATAGGGGAACGCCGGGCAAAGGGCAAATTGATTGGGACGATGTATTCTCGGCCCTTAAGGAAATCGACTACCATGGTTGGGTAACCATCGAAGCATTCAGTACGGCCATACCTGAATTTGCCAATGCTATCAATGTATGGCGCAACTACTCTCCCGTAGAGGAAGTGTATACCGAAGGATTTAAGCTTATATCACAAGGCTTGGGAATAATAAAATAATAGTTATCTAAATAAACCTGAACAGAATGAAAAATGTATTGCCCATTGTAATTTGTCTATTTTTATTTGCGTGTAAACAACAAAAAGAGACGGTTGCCAAAGGACCCGAAACGACCAAGGAAGTCGATGCGCCCAAAAAATGGTTGACCTTTGATGGAGCCGATGAAAATGCAAAACATATCGTTTTGGTTTCAGGTGATGAAGAATACCGTTCGGAGGAAGCCTTGCCCCAGTTGGCAAAAATCTTATCGAAACACCACGGTTTTAAATGTACGGTCTTGTTTGCCCAAGAAGAAGGTAAGCCCGGTATCGTAAACGCCAATCATGTAACTAACATTCCTGGCTTGGAAGCATTGACCACGGCCGATATGATGGTTATCTTTACAAGATTTCGCGCGCTTCCCGATGAACAGATGAAATATATTGACGATTACTTAAAATCGGGAAAACCGGTTATGGGACTCAGAACTGCGACCCATGCATTCAATTTTCCTGAGGATTCCGATTCAAACTACGCCCATTACAGCTTCAACTACAAAGGGGACAAGACCGAATGGGAGGGCGGTTTTGGACGTTTGGTACTTGGTGAAACTTGGATTCGTCATCACGGGCACCACAAACACCAGAGTACTAAGGGTATGGTTGCTATAGGAGCCAATACAACGGGTATTACCAATGGAATTTCCGATGGTGATGTATGGGGGGCTAGTGATGTATACGGAGTTCGACTTCCGCTTCCCGGTGACTCACAGCCTATTATTTTGGGGCAGGTGATGAACAGGAAAGGGGAGTATGATGAAAATGATATTTTCTTCGGAATGAGGCCTACCGACGATGAAATAGCTACTACTAATAAAGATGGAGAGAGCCTAGGAGACGAATTGATGCCCGTTACCTGGATCAAAAGCTACCAATTGCCAAACGGTAAAAAAGGAAAAGCCATAGCCTCTACCGTTGGGGCGGCCAATGATCTTTTGATCGAGGGCACAAGAAGATTGTTGGTGAACGGGGTGTTCTGGGGACTTGACCTGGAAATTCCCGAGAAGGCCAAGGTATCTTTAGTGGGCGACTATAAGCCAACGAAGTTTGAATTTAGAAAAGCTGACTATTGGCCGGCAAAACAATTGAGTATAGAAAGCTTCGAATAAGGGAGCGACTTCAAATTTAGGGCAGCATCAAGAAGTTTGTTGCCCTTACAGGAAACAAGAAAACCAGATGAGGGAATGGAGTACTTTTTGTACTCCTTCTTGTCTTAAGAACGCATAGGCGCGCTTCATTTGTGTTTTTACGGTGTTGATCGATATGCCTTGGTTCTTCGCGATTTCGGCATAACTCTGCCCGTTTAGGATCGCGGAAATAAAGATTTGTCTTCTACTTTCCGGAAGTTGGTCCAAAAGGGCGAGAACATTTCCTTTTTCATTTACGGTCTCACCAAATTTGGGGTCTTCGTAGTTCTCGATCTGAAAATCCGCCAAGATCAATTTTTGTTTTTTTGCCTTCTCAAGACTCTTTAAACTGAGATTTTTTACCGCCCTAATGGCGTAGGCCCTAAAAGAAACCGTAATTGAAACGCTTTCCCTTCGCTGCCAATACGAAATGAAAAAATCTTGAACAACATCCTTTGCCGCATCCTTATCCTTTACGATTCCAAACGAAACTAGACACAAAAGGGGGAAGTACTCCTTAAAGAGCAATTCCATCTCATGGCTGTTTTTCTTTTGAAATAGTGACATTGTCAACTGGGCTTGTTAAGGTCGGTTCTTAATGTTGGGGATTGTGTATTTGATTGAAAAATCAATTCAATTATAGTGATTTAATTTCAACTAAGATAAAAAACTGTCAAATTCTTAATAAAAGTGTGAAATTTTGTCACCCTTATTTGTTGTTCCGGTAACCTAATAGTAAAAGAAGATCTGTAATGTACCATAAGGAACAATTGAAATCGGTTTTAATAGAGGTAAGGAAGTCGGGAAAAATCGACCCTGAGACTTTAGGGAGTTTGACCGAAGCGGAAAGGGAGGTGGTGTATTCGCTATATGGGGAAAACCTGATTTCGGAAGCTTTGCTTTTTTTGGAAGAACTCGATACGGAAGAAGAATGGCAGCAGTTCATGAAAAAAACGGTAGATTCAAGAAAGCCCCCTGTCTCTTTTATGAGGCCGGTCATGAAATACGCGGCCGTGTTGGTCTCCTTCTTGGCCCTAGGTTATTTCTTTTTTCAAGATAAAGATGGAAAGTCAACGCCAATTGAGGCAACGGCAATTAAGCTTAAAATGGACGAAAACAATGTCAAGGTGCTCCAGAAAGGGCAGAGCCAACAAATTGTATCGAATACCGGAAAGGTTCTAGGCGTGCAAAATGGCGATAAAATTACCTATAAGGTCGATTCTGAAATAGATGAGTTGGTGTATAACGAACTGGAAATTCCATTTGGAAAGATTTTCAATGTAGAGCTATCCGATGGTACGCTCGTACACCTGAACTCGGGTACGAAAATTAAATATCCCGTGAAATTTTTGAAGGAAGGAAAAAGGGAAGTCTTTCTAGAGGGAGAGGCCTATTTTAAGGTGGCAAAAGATGCGAAACACCCTTTTGTGGTCCATGCCAATGAGGTGGCCGTTGAAGTTTTGGGTACTGAGTTCAATCTGACAAGTTATGATGAAGATGCCGAAATCAATACCGTTTTGGTAGAGGGTTCCGTAAGTATGGGCAATTCGGTAAAACCGGAAGATCACATCATCCTGACGCCCGGAACAAAGGGTACATGGGACAAGAATTCCCACGTGACCAATACCGAAAGTGTCGATGTTGGCCTGTATACCGGATGGGTAAGTGGCGAAATCGTATTTCGTAACACCATGTTCTCGGCCATGCAAAAGCGATTGGAACGGAGTTATAATGTGTCGATTACGAATTACAACACTATGTTGGCAAATAAAGTGCTGAATGCGCGATTTAATGTCAATATCGAGACCATAGACGATGTTATGAAATCAATTGGGGAGATATATCCCTTGAAATATGAGATAAGGGACAAAGAGGTTATAATACAATAGATAATAACAAAAGACAGTGCCTATGTAAATAATGCTTTCAATAAAAAAATCGGAAAATGCTTGAGACCATTTCCCGATTGAATAAGTGCGAATTAAACAACGTTTTCTAAATTATTTAATCCAACCAAAACTATGAAAAAAATCGTTAGTTGGGGGTTGCCGTTCCGGTATTTCCCTAAAATGAACCTAAAAATGAAACTCACCACTATATTACTTATAGTTTCATTGTTCGAGATTCAAGCCAACTCTTACGCACAGGGTAAGAAATTGACCTTAAATCTTGAGAACACTAGTATAGAACAGGTTTTCAATGAAATCGAATCGATTTCCGAATTCCGTTTTTTATATGAAAGTGAACGGATAGATGTGGATCGAAAGGTGACATTGCACATTGAGAACAAGAAAATTTCGGAAATATTGGCCCTGCTATTTGACCGTTCTGATGTGGCTTATAAGACCCGAAATCGGCAAATTATCCTCACTAGAAAAAATCCAAAGGAAAAAAGGCCTCCGAGTACAAGCCATAAGGTTATGTACAACGAAGGCCCTGTGCAATTTCAGGTTTCGGGTACGGTTTCCGACGCTGATGGCGCACCTTTGCCAGGGGCGAATATTTTAGAAAAGGGAAGCACGAACGGTACACAAAGTGATTTTGATGGAAATTTTGTATTGAACGTTGCCGATGAAAATGCGGTTTTGGTAATTTCATATATCGGTTTCGCAACCAAGGAAGTCGGGTTGAACGGACAATCTTCCGTGAACATTGGTTTAAAGGAAGACGCAGCAGGTCTTGAAGAAGTGGTTGTTGTAGGATATGGAACGGTTCGGAAAAAAGACCTTACGGGTTCCGTGGCTTCGGTAAAAGGTTCCGACCTCGAAAAAACACCTTCCAATACCTTTGTGCAATCATTACAGGGTAAGGCTTCCGGTGTTGATATTAGGGCGGCTTCCAATGCGCCTGGCGGTGGTATCCGGATCAGGGTAAGGGGAACGAACTCGATCAATGCTTCTAGTCAACCCCTATATGTAGTCGATGGTTTTCCTATAGATAATAGTAATACGACTCCCGAAGCGGGAGGGAACAGGGCTTCGGCAAGTGACCCCTTAACCAGTATCAGTTCTTCCGAAATTGCTTCGATAGAAGTTTTGAAAGATGCTTCCGCAACGGCAATTTACGGAGCTAGGGGGGCTAATGGCGTAGTGATCGTTACTACCAAAAGAGGAGGTCAGGGTAAGGCGAAAATCGATTTTGAGTATTCCTCTACAATCAGCTCGGTTAGGAAAAAGTTGGATTTGGCAAATGCCGAAGAGCTTGCGATCCTGACCAATGAGTGGGCTACCAATAACAGTCAACCACTTATATATGATGGAATAAACAAGCCTTTGCCCGAAGATTTAGGGGAAGGAACCGATTGGCAAGACCAGATTTTCAGGAGCGCCATTACCAATAATTACAATCTTACCGTTTCAGGAGGTCGTGAAGGGACCAGATATTTGGTTTCCGGTAATTATATGGACCAAGACGGGATCATCATCGAATCTAATTTTAAACGGGCCGGACTTAAATTTAACCTAGATCAAGATTTGGGGGAAAGGTTAAAGTTTGGTATGAACGCCAATATTACCCGAACCATTAACGATGCGGTTGATTCCGATGGGGGTGGATATCAAAACGATACACCATTGTGGAATGCCTTGGCAACGACGCCCGTAATTCCCGTTAAGGATAGTGAGGGCAATTATGTACACAATCACGATGAAACGGTAAAAGTTCTTGAAAACCCGGTATCTATTGCTAAGACACGAACCGACCTTACCTATACCACACGGGTTTTGAGTAATGCTTTTTTACAATATGACATATTGAGAGGATTGTCGTTCAAGGCCAATTTTGGAGCGGACCTGATCAATTCCAAAAGGAATGCTTATACGCCTACTACGGCAGAAACACAGGCCTTGCCCAATAAAGGGATAGCCTCTGTAGGAACCTTGCAGCGAACCAATTTATTGGCGGAATACACTTTTAACTACAACAAGTCTATCGGCGATAAGCACCGGATAGATGCGGTTATTGGATATACCTACCAGAGTAATAAGTTAGAGAGCGTGTTTTCGCGTACCGACGACTTTTTTACCGACTTGGTCGAATTCAATAACTTGGAATTGGGTTCAGATCCAAGACCGTCTAAGAGTGGGGCAACGGAATCTGCTTTGTTGTCTTATTTGGGAAGGGTCAACTATGTGTTTGACGATAAATACATCATTACGGGCTCTATCCGTAGGGATGGTTCCTCAAAATTCGGTACTGGTAAAAAATGGGGGGTCTTCCCTTCGGGAGCTATTGCTTGGCGATTGGTAGAGGAAGATTTTATTCAAAATCTCAATGTCTTTAGTGCATTAAAATTAAGGGGTAGCTACGGACTTACAGGTAACGAATCTATCGGGGCCTATAATTCATTGGCGCTTTATGCGGCAACCAGTCAACCCATTATCGGAGGTGTTCCGGTAGTAGGCTTGGCTCCCAATAGGATCAATAATCCCGATTTAAAATGGGAGCGTACAAAACAGACCGATGTAGGTCTTGAAATGGGCTTTTTTGATGGCCACCTAAATCTTGAGGCGGGCTATTACGTAAAAACTACCGAAGACCTTTTGTTGAGTGTGGCGATACCTACACAATCAGGATATAACACCAGCGTCCAAAATATTGGTAAGGTAGAAAATAGGGGATTTGAATTCGACCTTGGAATGAACCATAATTTTGGGAAACTTACCTGGAACTCTAATTTCAATATCTCCTTTAACCGAAATAAACTGTTGGAACTACCTGAGGGTACCGATGAACTGATCAACGGAATCGGAAGGGGAGAGACCGCTTATGGTTCCTCCATTGCCCAAGTGGGTAAACCATTGGGCCAGTTTTTTGGCTATCGTTTTGATGGTATTTGGGAATCGGAAGAAGAAATTATTGCCGGAGGAAACACGGTCGGTGGTGTAAATAGGGTCGGACTTCCCAAGTATAGAGACCTGAATGGCGATGGGTTTAAGCAGAACTTAGACGATAAAGAAGTGGTAGGGGATCCGAACCCAGACTTTATCTATGGGTTCACCAACTCATTTTCGTATAAAAATTTAAGCCTATCGGTATTTATAAACGGAAGTCAAGGAAATGACATTGCCAATATGAATACTATCGGACTCTATGCCCAACCTCAAAAACACAATGTGCTGCAAAAGGCCTTTGATGAACGATGGCAGGGGCCGGGAACGGGAAGTACCATTGAAGCTCCCTTGACCAATGCCGGGGAATGGAAAAACTTTAGTGATAGAAATGTTGAGGACGGTTCTTACTTACGGGTAAAGACCATCAACCTCTCGTATAACTTGCCTATTGACGACCTCGGGTTACAATGGTTCAGAAGTGCGCAGCTATATATCGCTGCAGATAATTTGATTACCATAACCGACTATTCCGGTTTTGATCCAGAGGTAGATCTGTACGCCTCGAGTAACGTTAGTTTCGGGGTCGATAACGGAGCATATCCTTCTTCTAGAAGTTTTAGGATTGGAATGAAATTAGGTTTTTAATATAACAAGAAAATATCATGAAAAATATAACATATCTAACAGGTCTGATGATGTCTTTGGCCTTGTGCTTGACATCTTGTGAGGGGGATTTAGAAGAAAACCCGGCCGGAAACATAAGTATTGCAAATTTTTATTCTTCTGAAGATGATGCCGTGGCGGGATTGTACGGCGTGTACAACTCTGTGTATTCATTATACGGCAACACCGCAATTAATTATGGGGAGGTAAATGCGGACAATGCGACCGTATCCCCCAATGTATCCGATTTGTTCGAATGGGATGAGTTTACCTATAGTAATGAGGTCACCGAAGGTTTTTGGAGGTCTGCCTACGACGGTATAAACTTGGCCAATGAGGTGGCATTGTACACGGCCGAAATAGATTTTGATGAAGAAAAAAGAGCGGATATCGTATCTGAGGCGAAAGCGCTACGGGCCCTTTTTTATTGGCATTTGGTCAGAACAATGGGAGGTGTGCCCATATACGAGACCCCGACCATTGGGTTCGATGCGGTAGATACCCCACGTGCTACCGCCGATGAGGTGTATAGTTTGATTACGCGAGATTTGGGCGAGGCCGCTTTGGAATTGCCGGAAACAAGCTTGGCAGGCAGGTTGAACGCCCATATCGTCAATGCACTGTTGGCGAGGATATATCTTTACAGGAACGATTTCGAAAATGCCTTGGTCCATGCCAAAAGGGTTATCGATTCAGGGGCCTATGATCTATTTGATGATTATGCCCATATCTTTAAGACGGAGCACAATAATGGTATTGAACATATTTACCAGATACAATATTTAAGTGGCGAAAGAAACAACCCGATTCCGGGAAGCTTCGGTCCACGTGCACTTCCCGGTCCCTATGGCAATTCCTTTTGGGCCAATACCGTGGTAGGCGGGTCTATTGCCCCGAGCATCGAATTCACCGATGATAATCCCATCTCATATCGTCGTTCGGTAACCATTGCCGATAGCTATGAACATATCGATGGGGTTACCGGTACCATTACTATGGAAGAAGCCTATGGTCCTGGGGTGTATCCTTACTATGTCAGTAAGTTCGATGATCGCGCCAGTGAATTGCAATCGGGAGTTAATTTTAATGTCATCCGGTTTGCCGATGTATTGTTGATTGCCGCCGAAGCATTAAATGAAGTCGACCCAGCGGATAACAATAAGTATATATGGATCAATAGGGTGAGGAAAAGAGCTCGAAACGGTGTCGAGACCGATCTTCCTGATTTGGCCGGCTTGTCTCAAGACGATTTTAGAACTGCCGTATTGGAAGAAAGAAGGTTTGAATTGGCATTCGAAGGACAAAGGGCGTGGGACCTAAAAAGAAGGGGCGAATTTTTGACCGTCATGAGGGCCCAAGGAAAGAATGTGGAAGACTATAAGTTGCTCTTCCCTATTCCGAATAATCAAGTGCGATTGAATCCTAACCTAACCCAAAACGAGGGTTGGTAATTGCGTTGATGTATTGGGCAACAGCATATAAACTAAGTTTCATCAATTGTTGAGGTATTTTGGTCGGAGCGGTTCTTATGTCGCTCTGGCCAACTATTTTCATGTAATCCATAGTTATGGCCGATCTGACGATTTTTGATTTCGTCGAATGGTTTTTTTAAGCTTGGCCCTGAATATTGGGGAACTCTACTCTTAATCAAGAATAAGACATGAAATCGATTATAAGAGGCCTGTTGGCCATAAGTATTTTGATCGGGTGTTCCGAAAAACCAAAAAAACAGAAAGTTGCCCCTGTAGCGCAGGAAACCCCGAATATTATTTTGTTAATGGCAGATGATCAAGGTTGGGGTGATGTGGGCTATAATGGGCACCCCCATTTAAAAACCCCGAATTTAGATGCAATGGCCGCAGAAGGAGCGGTTTTTGAACGATTCTATGCGGCATCTGCGGTATGTTCCCCTACACGGGGCAGTGTAATGACGGGAAGGCACCCCTTGCGCTATGGAATTTGCCATGCCAATTGCGGACATATAAAACCAGGGGAAATTACCTTGGGGGAGATGGTCAAGGGCTTGGGCTACACAACGGGACATTTTGGCAAATGGCATTTAGGTACGCTTACTCGCGATACCATAGAGGCAAATAGGGGCGGTAGGCCCAAATTTGATGGGGATTATGCCCCTCCTTGGGACCATGGTTTTGATGTTAGTTTTGTAACCGAGTCCAAAGTGCCTACATGGGATCCCATGGTTACACCTCCCAAGTCATCGGGCGATGTGAGTGGAGACCTGAAAGAAGGCATGCCTTTCAATACTTCGTACTGGACCGGACCTGGGCAAATAGCGGTTGATAACCTAGAGGGCGATGACTCTAGGGTCATTATGGATCGGGTGATTCCTTTTATAGAGAAAGCCGTAAAGAACAAGAAGGCGTTTTTAAGTGTTATCTGGTTTCATACCCCCCATTTACCGGTATTGGCTGGGGATGAGGAAAGAAAATCGTATGCCGGGCGCTCTGAAGATCAACAACACTATTATGGGGTTATATCGGCGATGGACAAGCAAATAGGCCGCTTGAGGAATAGGTTAAGAGACTTGGGTATAGCCGAAAATACCGTACTCTTCTATACAAGTGACAATGGGCCTGAAGGAAAATCCGTTGCCGGAAGGACCCAAGGGGTGACCAAGGGCCTGAAAGGAAGAAAAAGAAGCCTTTATGAAGGGGGAATACGGGTTCCGGGTATCATGGAGTGGACGGGTAGGATCAAGCCCGGCACAAAGGTGGAAGCTCCTTGCTTTACTTCCGATTATTTTCCGACAATCGCCAATATTTTAGGGGTAGACCTAGAGGAAAATAATAGGCCTTATGACGGGGTAGATATGTTTCCCTTTGTCACTGGGGAACAAAAACGAAGGGTGAAACCATTGGCCTTCGATTTTCAAGGTCAAGCGGCTTTAATAGATAATGAGTATAAAATATACAGTGATGATAAAGGGAAGAACTTCGCGCTGTATAACCTCCAAAACGATCCGACGGAAAGTATTGATCTAGCCGGACAACAGCCGGAAAAATTCAATGAAATGCTTGCGTATTGGCATCAATGGAAGACTTCCCAAAAAAGAAGTGCCTTGGGTGAGGACTATTAATATGTTTTTCCTTTAAAAGGATGCGAATTACTTAGATAATTAAAAATAATAAACCAAAAATCATGTATAGAAGTATAAGCTGTTATTTGCCTTTACTGGCACTATTGCTATTAGGAGCTTGCAAACCTACTGGGGCCGAAAAGAACAATAAGGAAGACAATAAACCCAATTTTGTTTTTCTGTTTGCCGATGACCAAACATTTGAGAGTATAAGGGCCCTTGGTTTCGATGAGGTCCATACCCCTAATTTAGACCGATTGGTAAACGGGGGGACTTCTTTTTCCCATGCCTATAATATGGGAGGATGGAACGGTGCGATCTGTGTGGCCTCACGCGCGATGATCATTTCAGGAAGCTATATTTGGAACGCCCAAAAGAAAAGTGCGGCCTGGGCCAAAGGCGATTCAACGGCATTGAGCCAAACTTGGGGCAAGTTGTTGGAAAAGCAGGGCTATGATACGTATATGACAGGGAAATGGCATGTACAGGCACCGGCGGCAACCGTTTTTGATGAAGCTCGGCATATCCGTCCCGGGATGCCGGGAGATAAGGGCGGGCAGCTCGGTGCGGCCATTAAAAAATGGAAAAAGGAGTCTGGTGATATGAAAGACTGGAACGATTATATGCCATTGGGGTATGGTCGCCCAACAGGTCCCGATGATACGGAATGGTCGCCTACCGATACCTTGCAAGGTGGTTTTTGGGAAGGTGGAAAGCACTGGAGCGAAGTGGTGCGTGACGATGCCCTCTCATTTATAGAGAAGGCAAGGAAAAAAGATAATCCCTTCTTTATGTATTTGGCCTTTAATGCCACTCATGATCCGAGACAGGCCCCACAGCGTTTTCTAGATATGTACCCTGTGGAAGATATCAAGGTTCCCGATAATTTCATGCCCGAGTACCCTTGGAAAGATGATATGGGGAATCCACCAAGCCTTAGGGACGAGGCCTTGGCGCCGTACCCGAGAACGGAATATGCGGTGAAGGTACACCGACAGGAATATTACGCCTTGCTCACCCATATGGATGAACAGATAGGGAAAATACTCGATGCCCTGGAAGCGAGCGGTAAAATGGAGAATACCTATATCTTTTTCGGGGCGGATCACGGACTTTCAGTGGGACATCACGGATTGATCGGAAAACAAAGTATGTTCGATCATAGCGTACGTATTCCCATGATGGTCGTTGGCCCGGGAATACCCAAGGGCAAACTTTTGGATCAAGATGTCTATCTTCAGGATATAATGGCCACTACTTTAGACCTGGCCCATGTAGATAAGCCGGAGGCCGTACAATTTCACAGCTTTATGGATATCATCGAGGGCGAGCGGCAAGTAAGTCATTACGATGGTATATACGGCGCTTATATCGATGTTCAGCGTATGATTCGTAAAGATGGTTTCAAACTTATTGTATATCCGAAAATAGGGAAGGTTCTTTTGTTCGATTTAAAAAACGATCCCAATGAAATGAACGATCTAGCGGACGACAAGAACTATTCTAAAAAGGTGGAAGCACTTTTTGCCGATTTGATGGAACTTCAGCGAAAAATGGGAGATCAGCTGTCCTTAACGGAAATATATGCCAAGGTCCAAAATGGGGCCTAGGTAAATTTTGAGTATTCAATGGGGATCGATCGGGTTGCCTATAAATCATAAATCGGGCAACGGAATTGAAAGCATAGGGTAGAAGAGGTATTTAAATATTGTACCTCTTGTCGCGGGCCTTGTAAAGTACATTCATTACAAGGCCCGCGATAATTAATAATATCCCGAGCAGACTCCATTGGGTATATGTTTCTCCCAACCACATAAATCCGATAAGTCCAGTAAATAGTACTTCTAGGTATTTGAAGGGGGCAACAAGGTTGTTCGAGGCAATTTGAAAGGCTTTGGTCATATAGAGCTGTCCTATAAATCCACAAACGCCCAAAGTGGCAAAGAATAGCCAGTCGCTTCCTATGGGGGTGTTCCAAGTGGGTATGGCGAGTATGCCGCCGAAGACCGTTGCGGTAAACATAAAGTAATTGACGATTACAATAGGATGGTCGCCCTTTCCTATTTTACTTATGATAATGTAGACGAGTCCACTCAATATAGCCGCAGCAAACACTAGGGCCAAGCCGGTATTGTCTAAGTGGCTGTCAAGTCCCTTAAGGGTCAAGACCCCCAAAAATGAAATGACAAAGAACAGCCATTGTATCGGTTTTATTTTTTCCTTTAAAAGGTAAATGGCAAAGATGGCCGAAAATATAGGAGCCAAATAACGTAGGGAAACGGCCGTGCCTGCCGATAGGTATTTTAATGACATAAAAAACAATGTCATGGAGCTGGTTCCAACGATGGCCCGTAACACCAAGAGTTTTTTGTTATTCCCTAGGATGGGGACTTTTAAACGTTTTAATATGGCCATGGTAAGTAAGAAGGAGCCAAAACCCCTAAAAAGCACAATTTGGTATACGCTATAGTGCTGTAACTGTTTTACCGCTACGTTCATTAAGGTGAACGCCAGGGCGCTGATAATCATGTAAAAGAGAACTTTTCTAATGTTCATAATAGGAAAGCGATGAGGCTTTTTACTCTCGCCTCGTGGGTAAAAAAAATCCAACCCAAATTTAATTGGGTTGGATCGTATAAATTCTAGTTATATAAAACTAACCCTGGGTTATACCCTTGGTAAATCACCTTCACCTTTCAATGGTAAGGCAGATTCGCCCATAAGGTAAGTGTCGACATGGTGAGCTGCTTGACGTCCTTCGGAAATGGCCCAAACGATCAACGATTGGCCACGTCTTTGGTCGCCCGCTGCAAATACGCCGGGTACATTGGTCATATAGTCTTGTTCGCTGGCCTTGATGTTGGTGCGGGCATCGGCCTCTACGCCCAATTGTTCCGCTACCGTCATTTCAGAACCGGTGAATCCTAATGCTAAAAGCGCTAATTCACACTTCCATTCTTTCTCGGTGCCTTCAACCTCTTTCAGTACCATAGCTTTTCCAGGTTCCCTGATCCATTCTACTTCAGAAGTAATAAGTCCTTTTAGGTTGCCATTCCCGTCACCCAAAAATTTCTTGGTCGAGATGCTGAAAAAACGTTCGGCCCCTTCTTTGTGGGAAGTACTTGTTTTTAAACGCATGGGCCAGAAAGGCCAAGGTTGACCTTCCGGTCTTTCTACCGTGCCCATAGGCATAATCTCAAAGTTTGATACGGATTTTGCCCCGTGTCTGATCGATGTTCCGATACAGTCGGATCCGGTATCACCACCACCGATAACGATAACGTCTTTTCCAGTGGCCATGATTTCGTTTTCGAACTCTTTGACACCATCTACTCTTCTATTGTTTTGTGGAAGGAAATCCATGGCTTGAACCACTCCGTTTAAATCGGAACCTTCTATGGGTAGGTTTCTGCGAACCGTAGCCCCGCCCGATAAAACAATGGCGTCAAATTCGTCTTGTAGTTCCGGACCGGTAATATCCTTTCCAACATGGATCCCGCATTTAAATACGATTCCTTCTTCCTCAAGAACCTTTAATCGTCGGTCGATAACGTTTTTTTCCATTTTAAAATCAGGAATACCGTAACGTAAAAGTCCTCCTGGTTTTTCATCCCTTTCAAAAACGGTTACCAAATGACCGGCTCTATTCAATTGTTGTGCAGCGGCAAGACCGGCAGGACCGGAACCTACTACGGCAACTTTTTTACCGGTTCTTGTAGCAGGGGGTTCGGCAACTATCCATCCTTTTTTAAAGGCCGTTTCCACAATATTTTTTTCAATATTCTCAATGGTTACGGGGTCTTCATTGATGCCTAGTACACAAGCCTCTTCGCAAGGTGCCGGACAAAGTCTGCCCGTAAATTCGGGGAAATTGTTCGTTGAATGCAAGATCTTGGCGGCTTTGTCCCACTTGCCACGATACACCGCATCGTTAAAATCGGGAATCAAATTGCCCAATGGGCAACCGCTATGGCAAAAAGGAATGCCGCAGTCCATACATCTGGCTCCTTGTTCTTTAAGTTCGGGTTCCTTTAACGGAAGAGTGAACTCATGATAATTTTTAACGCGTTCTTCAACAGGCGCGTACGATTCTACTTTTCTATCGAATTCCAAAAATCCTGTAATCTTTCCCATTTCTCGACTTTAAATAGTTTCTAATTTTTCTCTTTCCATACGTAGTAATGCCTGTTTGTATTCTTCAGGTAAGACTTTGACAAATTTAGGTAGGCAATCTTCCCAGTTCTCTAGAATGCGTTGCGCTAGAGGACTCAAAGTCGAGTTATAGTGACTTTCGATAAGGTCTTTTAATTCTTTGATATCGTTGTCTTCGTTGACTTCGAGTAGATTCAAGTCTTCGTTGGTACATTTCTTTCTAAAGGTATTCTTCTCGTCAAAGATATAGGCTATACCACCGCTCATACCTGCTCCAAAGTTTCTGCCTACGTCACCAAGAATTACGGCAACACCTCCGGTCATATACTCACAACCGTGATCTCCGATTCCCTCTACTACCGCTTTGGCGCCCGAATTACGGACACAGAAACGTTCGCCGGCCTTTCCGTTAATATAGGCGCGACCTGCCGTTGCTCCGTATAGGGTAACGTTACCTGTAATAACGTTGTCTTCGGGAACAATGGTAGAACCTTCCGGTACTTTGATCACCAGTTTGGCGCCAGATAGTCCTTTTCCAAGGTAGTCATTGGTGTTTCCGTTTACGGTCATGGTCAAGCCCCTAGTGGCGAAAGCTCCAAAACTTTGGCCCGCGGAACCTGTAAAGTTCAATTTTAGGGTGTTTATGGGCAATCCTTGTGCTCCGTATATTTTTGAGATCTCATTACTGATGATCGCGCCAACGGCACGGTCCGTGTTTTTGATGGGGAAGTCCAATGTGAGCTTTTCCTTCCTGAATAACGACGGATTTGCTTTGGCAATAATATCGAACTCTATCGATTTGTCGATATCGTGCGTTTGCTTTTGGGTATTGTAGAATTTGGTTCCTGCCGGTACGTCTACTTGATATAGGATCGGAGTAAGGTCGATACCTGCAGATTTGTAATGGTCGATCGCTTTTTTACGGTCTAATTTCTGAACCTGGCCTACCATTTCGTTTATGGTCCTGAAACCTAACTGGGCCATAATCTCACGTAGTTCTTGGGCTACAAAGTACATGTAGTTCACAACGTGTTCCGGTTTACCGGCGAATTTTTTACGTAGTTCAGGATTTTGGGTCGCAATACCTACCGGGCAAGTGTTTAAGTGGCATACGCGCATCATAACACAACCGGAGGCAACAAGTGGGGCGGTAGCAAAACCGAACTCTTCCGCACCTAATAAACAGGCTATGGCGACATCGCGGCCGGTTTTGAGCTGACCGTCACATTCAAGAACGATTCTATTCCTAAGGTCGTTCATGACCAAGGTCTGTTGTGCTTCCGCAATACCGAGCTCCCAAGGAAGGCCGGCATGTTTTAAAGAAGTTAATGGTGAAGCTCCCGTACCTCCGTCGAATCCGGAGATGAGAACTACATCGGCTTTCGCTTTTGAAACCCCTGCGGCAACGGTACCTACACCAACTTCAGAAACCAGTTTTACGTTGATACGTGCTTCACGGTTGGCCGATTTTAAATCGTAGATCAACTGCGAAAGGTCTTCTATCGAGTAGATGTCATGGTGTGGTGGAGGTGAAATCAATCCTACATAAGGAGTGGAGTTTCTAGTTTTGGCAATGGATGGGTTCACCTTTGGGCCTGGTAGTTGACCACCTTCTCCCGGTTTGGCACCCTGTGCCATTTTGATCTGTATTTCCTTGGCATTGGTCAAGTAATCGGAAGTTACGCCGAAACGACCTGAGGCCACTTGTTTTATAGCACTGTTTCTCCAATCACCTGTGGCGTTTTTGTAAAAACGTTCGGCATCCTCGCCACCTTCACCGGAATTGCTTTTTCCGCCAATACGGTTCATGGCTATGGCCAAGTTTTCATGGGCTTCTTTACTGATGGATCCATAAGACATGGCTCCCGTCTTAAAGCGCTTCACGATTTCCGTCCATGGCTCTACTTCGTCCAAAGGAATAGGGTCGTAATTAGAGAACTCGAACAAACCGCGAATAGTCATCAAATTTTTAGACTGTTCGTTGACCATTTGAGCGTACTCCTTATAGGTGTTGTTCTCGTTACCGCGTACGGCTTTCTGTAATTTAGCTACGGTTAACGGATTGAACATATGTTTTTCGCCTTCACGTCTCCAGCGGTATTCCCCGCCCATTTCCAAATCAAGGTTGGCGGCCACTTCTTTCGTGCTGAAGGCTTTCTTGTGGCGTTTGGCCACTTCTTTTTCAATTTGGTACAGACCGATACCTTGAATACGGGTCGGAGTGTTAGGGAAATACTTCTCTACCACCTGACTGTTGATTCCGATACATTCAAATAACTGTGAGCCACGGTAAGAATTCAAGGTAGAGATACCTATTTTGTTCATTACCTTAAGGATACCTTTACCAATAGCCTTGTTGTAATTCTTGACGGCTTCTTCAAAGGTAATATCGGTAATGTCGTGTTCTTCTATCTGTTCGCCGATAATTTCGTTTACCAAGTACGGGTTGATGGCACTGGCACCGAAACCGAACAATAAACAGAAATGATGCACTTCCCTTGGCTCTGCAGATTCTATGATAACACTTAGTTTGCTGCGCTTGCCCAATCTTTGAAGGCCACTGTTTACATAGGAACAGGCCAATAGTGCAGGTATAGGAGCCATGGTTTCACTTACGTTCCTATCGGATAGGATAATAATGTTGGTGCCCTCGTCAATAGCTTTGGAGGCTTGGTCGAGAATAGATTCCAACGCGTCTTCAAGACCATTGTGCCCCCTGCTTATTTCGTAAAGGGTAGGGATGGAAACCACTTTGTAATCAGGACTGGCATCGTAATTTTTGATTTTATCCAAATCTTCCTTGGATATAACCGGATTCTGAATTTTAAGTTTTCGACAATGCAATTCAGAAAAGTCGAATATATTATGGTCACTACCTAGGGTAAGGCTGATGTCTGTAATCAGTTCTTCACGTATCCCGTCCAATGGTGGGTTGGTAACCTGGGCGAATAACTGTTGAAAGTAATTATAGATCAACTGTGGACGCTGAGATAAAACCGCTATCGGGGTATCTGAACCCATTGAACCAATAGGTTCTTTGGCGGTTTTACCCATAGGAAGTATAATGGTATTGATATCTTCAAGCGTATAACCAAAAACGGACTTGCGTTTTTCGAGGGAAGCTTCCCCTAAAAATAATGGGCAATCATTATAAGGTATATTCTTTAGGTGAACCAAATTATTGTCTAGCCACTCTTGGTATGGGTGACGTTGGGCGATCTCTTCTTTGATCTCTTCATCGTTGATGATGCGGCCTTCTTCCATGTTGACCAAGAACATTTTTCCAGGCTCTAATCTACCGTGAAATTCTACGTTCTCTGGAGCGATGTCCAATACACCGGTTTCCGATGACATGATTACATAGTCATTTTTGGTTACTGTGTAACGAGAAGGACGCAGACCGTTACGGTCAAGTACCGCACCAATGTAGTTCCCATCGGTAAAGGGTACGGATGCAGGACCGTCCCAAGGCTCCATCATACATGAATGGTATTCATAGAAAGCTCTTTTGGCTTCAGACATGTCTGGGTTTTTCTCCCAGGCTTCCGGTACCAAGATCATCATGACCTCGGGGAGTGAACGACCGGTCATCAATAAAAGTTCAACCACCATGTCCATGGTAGCCGAATCCGATTTTCCGGGAAGTACGATCGGTAAGATGTTTTTTATTTCATCGCCGAACCAATCACTTTCCAATAATTCTTCACGTGATCGCATTCTTGATACGTTACCGCGAAGTGTGTTTATTTCACCGTTATGGCACATGTAGCGAAAGGGTTGTGCCAAATCCCAAGTAGGGAAGGTGTTGGTGGAAAAACGTTGGTGAACCAACGATAGACGGGTTACCACGCGGGGGTCCATCAAGTCCTTGTAATATAGGCTGATATCCTTGGGCATTAAAAGCCCTTTGAATATGATAATTTTTGTAGAAAGGCTAGGTACGTAAAAGAACTTGCTTTCCGAAAGCTTAGAGTTGATTACGGTATGTTCGGTGACCTTTCTTACAATGAACAATTTTAGGTTGAAGTTGAAATAGTCTTGTTCCTTGTTTTCCTTGGCAATGAAAATTTGTTTGACAAAGGGCTCGGTCTCCATGGCAACACGGCCAGGAATCGATCGGTTTACCGGAACATCTCTCCAGCCCAAAAGTTTTAGGCCTTGTTTTTTTATGTTCTCTTCAAAGGTAGAAATGCAGAAGTTGCGTTGGTTTTCTTTTTGAGGTAGAAAAATATTGCCAACCGCATACTCGCCCGGCTCGGGGAGTTCAAAGTCGCAGACTGCCTTAAAAAAGTCATGGGGTATATCTATAAGTATACCTGCACCATCACCGGTTTTTCCGTCTGAGCTTACCGCACCACGGTGCTCCAGCTTGTCCAATATCTCCAATGCTTTATGGATAATATCGTTAGACCTCTTCCCTTTAAGGCTACAGATAAAACCTGCGCCACAGTTATCATGTTCAAATTCCGGTAGGTATAATCCTTGCTTCTTCAACGTCATAAATTATGGTATTTCTTCAAAAATAGCGTTTCTGATGAGTAATTAGCAGCTATTTCTTTTAAATCAGATAAAAATTCAACGTTTAGAATAAAACATTGAAAAATATTCAGATATGATTTTTATGTGAGCTAAATTTATCAGAATGGTAAAATTAGCACATTCAACAGACCTGTGAAAGGTTTTTTGAGGGGGTATTTGTGATATTTCTTCACTTTTGGGGTGCACCCCCTCTAATTTTTAAGGTCTTGTGATATAAAGGTCTGTGTTTAGGGGGTGTTTGTGATAAAAATAACGGGGTCGGCCGTTAGTACTTTTTTTTAATCCTTTAAGATGCTTCGTGAAATTACGATTTTTTGAATTTCCGAGGTTCCTTCGTAAATCTGGGTTATTTTGGCGTCGCGCATTAATCTTTCTACATGGTAATCTTTTACAAAGCCATTGCCTCCATGTATTTGTACGGCTTCAACAGTGGTGTCCATGGCAACCTGCGATGCGTAAAGTTTAGCCATGGCGCTTGATAGGTCGTAATTTTTTCCTTGGTCCTTGTCCCAAGCAGACTTGTATACGAGGTTACGGGCGGCTTCGATTTGTACGTGCATATCGGCCAATTTAAACGCTATGGCCTGATGGTTCGCTATTTCGGTGCCAAAAGCCTTTCTCTCCTTTGAGTATTTCAGGGCGAGTTCATAGGCTCCGGCGGCAATGCCCAAGGCTTGGGCGGCTATGCCTATTCGTCCACCCGATAGGGTCTTCATGGCAAATTTGAAGCCAAAGCCATCTTCGCCTATACGATTTTCTTTAGGAATCTTGACATCGTTAAATATTAAGGAATGGGTGTCGCTTCCGCGGATGCCCAACTTGTTTTCTTTTGGCCCTATTTCAAAACCGGGCATGCCTTTTTCAACGATGAGGGCGTTGATACCTTTATGTCCTTTTTCCCTGTCGGTCTGTGCTATGACTAGGTAGATGTCGGCTGTTCCACCATTGGTGATCCAGTTTTTGGTACCGTTTAATATATAGTGGTCACCTTTGTCGATGGCGGTAGTTTTTTGCGAAGTGGCATCGCTACCGGCTTCTGGCTCTGAAAGACAGAAGGCGCCAATGACTTCGCCGGAAGCTAATCGTGTCAGGTATTTTTGCTTCTGTTCCTCGTTTCCAAAGGTTTCGAGTCCCCAGCATACCAACGAGTTGTTCACCGATACCACGACCGAGGTCGATGCGTCTACTTTTGAGAGTTCTTCCATGGCAATGACGTAAGACAGGGTGTCCATACCGCTTCCGTTGTATTTGGGGTCGGTCATCATCCCTAAGAAACCGAGTTCGCCTAGCTTCTTTATCTGTTCTGTGGGGAATTGTTGGGCTTCATCCCGTTCGATCACACCAGGCAACAATTCGTTTTGTGCAAAATCGCGAGCAGCCTGCCTAATCATTAAATGTTCTTCCGAAAATGAAAAATCCATAATTTTAGTGTGTTTTTTTTGAGCTTCTACAAATATAGGATTATGAAATAAATTGTAGACCTTGCTTTGTGTGCTATTTTTTTTAAAAAATTAATCATTCATTAGCTATGAAAAACTTTGTATCCCAAGCCAAATTTTTATATTTGTTGAATTCGTTTTTTCGAATTGGTTTAAACGTAATATTATGACACAGCAGTAACGCCGTTAAGGCGGAAAGAAAGAGATTTTTTTTAGGAGAGGATTAATGAGTTATGGTCATAATACTGTTAATTAATATCAATTTGAAATGAAAGAATTACTGCACGCATACGAGAATAAATCACCAGAAATTGTCTTTAATTGGAAAGATAGTGAAACCGAGGCCGAAGGATGGACGGTCATAAATTCGCTCCGTGGCGGTGCCGCCGGTGGGGGAACTAGAATGCGGGAAGGGCTTGATATGAATGAAGTCTTGTCACTTGCAAAAACTATGGAGGTGAAATTTACGGTTTCGGGTCCACCTATAGGTGGGGCCAAATCCGGAATTAATTTCAATCCGAACGATCCGCGTAAAAAAGGAGTGCTCGAACGATGGTACCATGCGGTATCGCCTTTATTGAAAAGTTATTACGGTACAGGGGGCGACCTGAACGTAGATGAAATCCATGAAGTGATCCCTATAACGGAAGATGCCGGGGTTTGGCACCCGCAAGAAGGGGTGTTCAACGGACATTTCAAGCCTACCGAAGCCGATAAGATCAATAGGATCGGGCAGTTGCGCCTTGGGGTCATTAAGGCATTGGAGAATAGTAAGTATTCGCCCGATGTGTCGAGAAAATATACCGTGGCGGACATGATTACAGGCTATGGGGTTGCCGAAGCCGTAAAACATTATTACGATATCTATGGTGGTAATGTGGTGGGGAAACGGGCAATCATTCAAGGTTTTGGAAACGTGGGAAGTGCCGCGGCCTACTATTTGGCTCAAATGGGGGCTAAAATTGTGGGGATCATCGATAGGTCAGGTGGTGTCATTAAGGAAGAAGGGTATAGCTTTGAAGAAATCAAGACCTTCTTTTTGAAAAAAGAAGGAAATAATCTTGTGGCAGGTGATGGGGAAATGATTCCTTTCGATGAGATTAACGAGCGTGTTTGGTCTTTGCAGGCCGAAATATTTACGCCCTGTGCAGCCTCGAGATTGGTTCTTAAGTCGCAGATAGACCGTCTTATCGATGCAGAGCTTGAGGTGATTTCATGTGGGGCGAACGTGCCCTTTGCGGATAAGGAGATTTTTTTCGGTCCGATCATGGAATATACCGATGGTAAAGTGAGCTTGATTCCCGATTTTATATCAAATTGTGGAATGGCACGTGTTTTTGCGTACTTTATGGAAAAAAGGGTGGGAATGGACGATGAGCTTATTTTTAGCGACACGTCGGAGACCATCAGAAAAGCCATTTTGGGTACCTATGAACATAACCCGTCAAAAAAGAATATCAGCCAAACGGCATTTGAAATAGCACTGAAACAACTAATATAAACACAGATTGAGTATGGAGACCATTATTATCATTGTATTTGTTATCGGTTATCTAGCGATAACTATGGAGCATAACCTTAAAATCGATAAGCTGATTCCGGCTTTGGCCATGATGGCGATTTTGTGGGCCGTAATAGCCTTGGCCCATATGGACGTTTTTGAGGTGAATACCATGCTCAAAGAACTCGAGCCAACGCATATCGATGAGATTCTGTTGCATCACTTGGGTAAAACCGCGGAAATTTTGGTCTTCTTGCTAGGTGCGATGACCATCGTTGAAATCATTGATTATTTTGATGGTTTTGCTACTATTAAGGGGTATATTAAAACCAAGAGCAAGCGTAGGTTGTTGTGGTTGTTCTCGATTTTGGCGTTTGTGTTGTCCGCTATAATCGATAACCTAACGGCTACTATTGTATTGATAACCATTCTTCAAAAAGTGATAAAGGAGAGGGAAACCCGTTTGTGGTTCGCCGGTCTTATTATTATTGCTGCCAATGCCGGTGGTGCATGGTCTCCGATCGGTGACGTTACCACAACAATGCTATGGATTGGAAACAAGGTTACTGCGCCTGTCTTGATCGAGCACGTATTGATACCTTCTATCGTATGTATGGTGGTTCCTGTTCTTTTTGCCAGTCGTTATAAGGCCTTTTCAGGGGTAATCGAAACCGAGGAGGTCGATACCGACGCTTCAAAATCCAAGTTTGGTTCAACCATGTTGTACCTAGGTTTGGGAGCTATTGTTTTTGTTCCTTTTTTCAAGACCATTACCCACTTGCCTCCTTATGTGGGAATGATGTTATCATTGGCTGTTGTAGCTACATTTGCAGAGATATATAGTAGTTCTAAATTTAGCATTTCCTCAATAGACGACGGTGATAACGATACCGTAGGGCATCATAGTCCCGTACACGCTTCCCTGTCTAAAATCGAATTGCCAAGTATCCTTTTCTTTTTAGGGATATTAATGGCCGTAGCGGCTTTGGAGTCATTGGGTATGCTTTTCCATTTTGCCGGTAACCTCGAGAGTAGCTTGCCTATGTTGGGTACGGAATCACCTGGTGAATTGGTGTCCGACTTGGTAGTCCTTATTTTGGGTATTGGGTCTGCGGTTATCGACAACGTTCCGTTAGTGGCGGCCAGTATGGGTATGTTCTCCGTGCCGGTTGATGATCCAGTTTGGCACTTTATCGCTTATTCGGCTGGAACAGGTGGTAGTATGCTGATTATTGGTTCTGCTGCGGGCGTGGTTGCCATGGGTATGGAGAAGATCGATTTCTTCTGGTACCTGAAGAAAATTGCATGGTTGGCTTTTATAGGTTTTATCAGTGGGGCAGCCGTTTTTGTTTTAATCAGAAATTTTATACTGGACGCATAATTTTATCGATAAAATACCGTTATAGAGGCAACTCTAATACCTAAGAATTCTATGATATTATTTCAAGATATGGCCCAAGATCCTGCAGCTGCGGATGTTATGTCAGAAGAAAAGACGCTTTCCGTTATCGATTTGATATTTAATGGTGGAACAGGTAGTGTGCTTATTATAACGGTACTTTTTATCATGCTGTTCGTTGCCCTATATATTTACTTTGAGCGAATATTCGCGATTAAGGCGGCCTCGAAGATCGATAGTAACTTCATGAACCAGATTCGTGATCACGTGACCAACGGAAAATTGGAGGCGGCAAAATTGCTTTGTGCCCAAACCGATTCCCCTGTGGCCAGGTTGACGGAAAAGGGGGTTTCCAGAATAGGAAAACCTTTGGACGATATCAATACCGCTATTGAGAATGCGGGTACCTTAGAGGTGTATAAGCTCGAGAAGAACGTTAGTGTCTTGGCAACTGTTGCCGGTGCTGCGCCAATGATCGGCTTCCTCGGTACGGTAATAGGTATGATTTTGGCATTTCACGAAATGGCCACTAGTGGCGGTCAGGCCGAAATGGGTTCCTTGGCTTCCGGTATCTATACTGCGATGACAACGACCGTTGCCGGATTAATCGTTGGTATTATCGCCTATATTGGATACAATCACCTGGTGAATAGAACCGATAAAGTGGTTCATAAAATGGAGGCGAATGCCGTAGAATTTCTAGACTTGTTGAACGAACCTTTATAATTCGAGAAAGATGAAATTAAAGGGAAGAAATAAGGTTAGTCCTGATTTTAGCATGTCTTCAATGACAGATATCGTATTTCTGTTATTGATATTCTTCATGCTTACGGCAAACTCTCCCAATGCATTGGATCTATTGCTTCCAAAGGCGAAG
This sequence comes from Zobellia uliginosa, assembly GCF_900156625.1. Lineage (GTDB taxonomy): Bacteria > Bacteroidota > Bacteroidia > Flavobacteriales > Flavobacteriaceae > Zobellia > Zobellia uliginosa. Next base: position 34,910 of record NZ_FTOB01000014.1, read on the forward strand.
GGAAAGTCAACGAATACACAGAACGTATCCGTGAGTATAGACAAGAACTTACAGTACTTTGTCAACAACGAGAGAATTAACGGAGAATACATAGAAATTGAACTAAAAAAGGCACTAGAAGGACAAGATAAACCCACAATTATTTTAAGGGCTGAAGAAAGCGTTGCCATCAAAGAAGCGGTAAACGTTATGGATATTGCCAATAGAAATAATTATAAGGTAATCTTGGCCGTGCGACCGAATTAATGTCATTCTTAGACACGAGACACAAAAAACAATCTTTTACACTTACAACCTTTCTGCTAAGTGTGCTCTTGCTTGTGTTGTTCTATATAGGTCTTACCTATATGGATCCACCTATCGAGAATGGTATTTCCGTTAATTTCGGCACTACCGATTTTGGTAGTGGAAATGTACAGCCCAAAGAGAAGATTCGTTCCGAACCTGTTGAAAAACCGCCTGTAGAACCGACGCAACAAGAAGAGGTTGTCGAAGAGGTGGAGGAAGTAGCGGAAGAGGTGCCTGAGGAAGTTGTGGCCAAGGAAGCCCCGGCGGAAAAGGTGTTGACCCAAGAGAACGAAGAATCTATCAAAATCAAAAAAGCGCAAGAAGCCAAGCGCAAAGCCGAGGAAGCTGAGAAGGCGGCCAAGAAAAGGGCGGAAGATGCCCAGAAAAAGGCCAAGGCCGAAGCGGCGAGAAAAGCACAACAGAAAAAAGCGGCCGAAGAAAAGGCACGTAAGGAACAAGAGGCCAAGAAGAAAAAACTCGATGAGCTTATCGGGGGAATCAGTAAATCCGATGGAAATGCCTCAGGGAGCGAAGGCGATGATAACAGGGCCGGAGATAAAGGGCAACCCGGTGGGGATCCCTATGCGACCAGTTATTACGGTAGCCCAGGTTCCGGTAGCGGAACGGGAGGATATGGTCTTAATGGCCGTTCCTTGGTCACTAAGGGCCAAGTGAAGCAGCAATGCAACGAAGAAGGTAGGGTAGTGGTGAAAATCATTGTCGATAGAAATGGAAATGTGATCAGTGCTACACCGGGTGTTAAAGGAACAACGAACAATAGTCCTTGTTTGCTCGATCCGGCCAAAAAAACCGCCTTCAAGCACAAATGGAATTTAGATTCGAACGCGCCGAGCCAACAAGTAGGGTTTGTAGTGGTCAATTTTAAGTTGGGAGAGTGACCTATCAAGAAACCTTGAATTGGATGTTCGCGCAACTTCCAATGTACCAACAAAAAGGAAAACAGGCCTATAAGGCCAAATTGGATGGTATCCGCAAGTTTACCGAGTATTTGGGCCATCCTGAAACAGGGTTTAAGAGTATTCACGTGGCCGGTACCAACGGTAAAGGCTCCAGTAGTCATATGCTGGCATCCATTCTTCAGGAAGCCGGTTATAAGGTAGGGCTCTATACTTCGCCCCATTTAAAAGATTTTCGGGAACGTATCCGTATAAACGGAGAGTGTATAACAGAGGATTTTGTTGTAGGGTTTATTGAACAAAACCAATCGTTTTTTAATACCGACCATCTGTCCTTTTTTGAAATGACCGTGGGTATGGCCTTCGATTACTTCGCGAAGGAAAAAGTTGATATTGCGGTGGTCGAGGTAGGTCTTGGGGGGAGGTTGGATTCTACGAATATTATTACGCCCGAAGTTAGCCTTATTGTCAATATTGGTTTGGATCATGTAGATATGCTAGGTGATAGCCTATCTAAAATAGCCTTTGAGAAGGCTGGAATTATAAAAGAAGGGGTTCCTGTGGTCATCAGTGAGTGTCAAGAAGAGACAACTGAAACCTTTGAGCAGGTCTCACGGTCGAAAAATGCCAAACTCGTTTTTGCGGAGCGGGAGGTAAACGAAATTTATCAGACCTCACTTCTTGGGGACTATCAAGCTAAAAATATCAAGGGAGTTTTGGCCGTAATAGATCAATTGAGCGATTTTCATATCAGTGAAGCCCAATTGCGTAGCGGACTCATGAATGTTGTACAGAATACGGGCTTAATGGGGAGATGGCAGCAATTGCATTCCGCTCCGACCGTTATTTGTGACACGGCACATAATAAAGAAGGTTTGTCGATCGTGATAAATCAAGTGACCCAACAAAAATTTAAAAAATTATTTATCGTATTGGGACTGGTTAAGGAAAAGGACCTAAATGCGATATTGCCCCTCTTTCCAAAAGAGGCTACATATTACTTTTCATCCCCGAATATTTCTCGTGGATTGGATGTTAATGAATTGGCATTCAAGGCAAAGGAATTTGGCTTGTTAGGAGGGAAGTTTGAAAGGATCGAAGCTGCCTATCAGGCGGCTTTGAAGGATGCCTCACCCGAAGATTTCATCTTTGTTGGGGGGAGTACCTTTACGGTAGCAGAAGTAATTTAAAATTTTTTGCTTTTTTCTTTTGGAGAGTGAAAAAGAGTCTTATATTTGCACACCTTTTCGGGCAATTAGCTCAGTTGGTTCAGAGCACCTCGTTTACACCGAGGGGGTCGGGGGTTCGAATCCCTCATTGCCCACACGAGTCCCCAAGCATCAAGATGTTTGGGGATTTTTCTTTTTATGGCCTTTTTCACCTACATCCTTTACTCGGATCAAGTCATAAAGTTGTGGGATTTTATCTTTAGGCAAAAATATTAGTTAACCTAAATAAGAAGAACTCTACGTTTCTAACACCTCTGAATTG
>NZ_FTOB01000006.1 GCF_900156625.1 Zobellia uliginosa
AAAATACCGCCCGTAAAATATGCGGAACTTAATTCTTTTGGGGCTAGCCCCAAAAGAATTAAAAACAATAACTTTAATGAAGTTTTAGAAAACTAGGCAGTTCTAATTAGGGGAAGCTTACATTTATGAAACTCCAAATCTGACTTCTAAGGAAATTATATTACCAAGTCAGTACACATTCAAAAAGTACTTCTATTCAAAAAATTATAATATTGAATGGACTTTTCATGAACATGAACCTGTAGAATACTATAAGTTAGATTTTCCTGAAACTTTAGAGACAGGGGATAAAGGATTAATAAATTTTAGAAAATTTGACGTTTCATTACCCACAAAAATTGTATGTGAAGATTTTCCAAAAAATAAAGGCAATGGCAATCAAAAATATACCGGAACTATTTGCAGCTCATTTTATCAAATGGTAGACGAATCTTTTCATTTACAAGATAGAGATGATTTGATGAAATCAGATAGAACTTATTTCTTAGACAACAACGATATTCGGCTTAACAATAATTTCAGAAAAGAAATATACGACCAAATAGGTGAAGATATGAACCAAAGCTACTACGAAATGGCTTTAAAACATGGTTATGACCTCGGTCGCTTTTACCAATAAAAACTATGCAACATCCAAAAAGACTATTAAATGATGTCCTCTGGAATTTTAAAGACAAGGCCTATTCCTCTCTTTCAGAATTCCTCATTGCCCTTCTGACGTATAACGAAGACATCTTCGGAGAGGATTTTGAGTTTGACAAGGACAAAAAAGTACTGGGGAGTCCACAAGTCGTTGTTCAATATTCATATTGGAGCGAAGAAAAGGAAGATGATATAGAACCTGATTTTTTACTTACAGCAGACAATGGCGAATTTTTCCTCCAAGGCGAACTACTTTTCAAAGTGCATAACCAAGTTCAGGAAAAGTTACAAGATCAAGACAATTCTTTTTTTGAGGGACTTTTACTTTGGGAAGGAGAAAACCCAAATAATCCGGATGTCCCACTTTATTTTGTAGTGCAGGGAAGTTAATGTTTTGTCATTCTTTTCTGAAACTCATGCCCCTCCACTAGCACTCGTTCGTAACGAGTGCCATACAGCGTAAGAAACAAACCAGAATTAAAAAAAAGCTATCTAAAAATCTTAGATAGCTTTTGTATTTTTAAGCAATGAGCAGAGAATGGTAATGCAAGAAACCTAACCAATATAAGCCTTGGCTTTATAATTGATATTCAGGTTTTCAGTAGGAAGGAACTGTGACGGCACTCGTAAAATACGAGCGCTAGCGGGAGGGGGTAACAAATAAATTTACATCATTTAATCGGTAAAGAGCCTAGCTCGATGGTTGAGCTTACTACATCATTTCATAAAACCCATCACAAACCACTACATAGTATTATAGAGGATGGCGCAAGCTTTAGAAATAATCAGAAACTTGAATATCAGTATAATAAATACAGAAAAAAATATTGGATAGAAAAATTAAAAGATTTTATTAGATGAAAGACTATAAAGAACTAATCGATAAAATAGAACAATCTGGAGAAGAACTTTTTTGGCAAGGTGGTGCTGATAATGATCAAATTAAAATTCTTGAAGAAAAACTTAAAGTTAAACTCCCTATTTCCTTTAAAAATTTCTTAAATGAATATGGCGGCGGCGGCGTAATCGATGACGAAATTTCAGGTATTGAAAGTAATAATGCCGAATTAAAAACTGGTGGAACAATATTAAGGGACACTTTAGAATGCCGTGAAAATTTTGATTTACCTAACCATTTAGTCGTAGTTTTTTATAAATACCAAGAGCTTGCATGGTGTATAGATTGCTCTTCGAGAAATAATGAAAACGAATGTCCCATAGTTTCTTACGATCTGTTTAGACGAAAAGTTACAAATGTTATAGCTGACAATTTCGAGCTTTTTTTCAAGCAATATCTTGAATTACGGGCTGGAATTGATTTATAAAAACAAGTCTGAATAAAAAAGTTAGACAGCGCTCGTTTGCAACGAGTGTCGTACGGAGTAAGAAACAACAAACTAAGCTATCTAAACATTTAGATAGCTTTTGTATTTTTAATACCATGAGATTATAGTAACTCAAGAAATTTTGTAAATGTCCCAATGTTGTTAAAATGGACGATATCGGTTTCTTAGAATAAGAAACAACAGGTGGAGGAACACAATACTTTACGGATAATATTGATGTTTTATTCCCAAATAAAAACAGTAAAATGAATAAACTAAAAGCAATAGAAACTGTTGAGAAAACGATTCAAATGTCGGAAGAGCTTTTTAGCCCCAATTCTGATTGGGAACCCATCGTATCTACCCGAATTCAGTTAAAATACATTCTAGAAGCATTGAAAAACGCAGGAGAACGTACAAGACTAACTGATTTGACAATAGGTGTTTTTGCTGTAAGAGAATTCGAATCTAACTATGAAAAATTTGCAAACTTAATTTATGAAGTAGTAGAAATAACAACCTTAATGAAGAAAAATAGATTGTAAAATTTAATTTTATGATAATTTCAATGTCCAAATACTATGGAAGCTAAAAAGTACGTATCGCAAGGCACCTATCTGGCCTGTGATAAAGGTACCGTTCCGGTAGAGTTCACCATTACCAACAATCAATAACAACACCTTCTTGTTTGACGATCCTGTAGCCAACACGGGAGATATGATTCCTATGGTAAACGTACAACCCATGGGAGTTTGCACGGCAACCAGCAGCGCCTGCGTACCCGCCCCGATCATGTGGGACGGTTTTGAAGATCGCATCTTCGTAGGCCTCTTCACCCCTTTGTTGGAAGACTCGCTATTGCCCTGTACCTTAGGTGGTACCGTTAAGATTTTTATTCCCCGGCAGCTGCCACGGCCGCCTGTGCCGAAGAGGAATCCAATTTTTGGGACACCTTGGGCAAAGCGGTGTTGGTCGTCGCCGCGGTCGCCTTGATCGTGGTTACCGGAGGTGCGGCCATTGCCGCCATTGGGGCCGTAGCAGCAGCTTCAGGAGCATTGGCTACGGGTATAGCTGTAACGGTGGCCGCTTTGGAGGTCGCCGGTTGTTTATTAACCGTCAAAGCATTGTACGATTACTCCCAAGACGGAGATGAAGAAGCTTTATTTAAAGAAGTTGCCCTAGGTTTCTTATTTTTGGGAGCAGGAAAAGTTATAGGCCATTATGCCGACGATATTGTTAAACTTTTTACTAAGGGTGGCGATGAAGTATTGGAAGCTGGAACTAAGGGTGCTGACGACGTTGTTGAACAACTTGACGAAATTGCTGATCCACCAGGTACTTTTAGAGATAAAAATGGAAAATTAAGAAATAAAGATGGCACTTTTGCAAAAGATCCCAAGGCGAAAGGGAAAAATCCGAACGCTTATAAAAGGAGTTCTGCAGAACGGAGGAAAACGTTATTACGGGATGCAAAAGACCCCAAGAGTGGTTTATCGGACAGAGCAAGAAAACATATTTTAGATTCTGACGGTAAAAGTGTTCCAAAGGGTTATGAGGTTTCGCATGAAACGCCGCTCTACACCGCAAAGACAAATGCAGGCAAAAAAAGTCTTGACAAATCTGGAAACATGAAAACCCAGAGAAAATCAACACATCGCAAAAGACATAAAGTTTGTGGAGACCAATATCATGAATTCGGTCCAGCGAATAAACCAAGACCCGATAAAATTATTGATTAATTAAATTGAGGAATAAATGATTTCGATAGAAGAACTTAAACATGAATACAATACCTATAAAAATGAGGGAACTTTGATGGATAATGTTTTTGAATTGAAGGAGCACCTTTTATCTAGCGATTCAAAGGAGTTTTTGGAATTCCACTACTCTATTTTAGATGATAACTCCATACCTGAAGGCCCCAAAAACATGATTATTTCATTCTTCTATTCAGATGTTGTAAACAAAAGGGACAAAACGGTTGTGTCGGATTTTTTATATGAAAAATATAAAACAGAATCAGATTTAGAAAAGAAGGCTAGGCTAATACAAATATTAGGGCATTTGAGAAGTCCTCTGGTCAAAGAAATTGTCGAAAAGGAAATCAAATCACCAATCCGAGATATTCGTTACCGATGTTTAATCGTTATGGGCTGGGTTGGGACCTCAGTGGAGGATTTGAATATCTTAAACGAAAGGATGTTAAATGACGAGGATGGCCAACTGAGAGGTTATGCGGCCACGGCCATGCGTCAGATATGGTACAATAAGAAATCGGTTAAAAACAGAGTGACGAGATATATCAAAGAAGCTATTGTTAACGAAAGTAATACAGAAGCTTTGACAGGTATGATTATTACTATTCAAGACCTTCATAAAAAGAAGTTAGGTGTTAAAGAGTCAAACTACGGAGATATATCTGGTGATGTTCAGAAAGCAAAGCTTAAAACCATTAAAATGCTTGAAAAATTAAAGTGATGAAAATATTCTTATACGATGCAGAATCGGATTATGAACTTCAAGATGAAGAGTTAAATCTAGAGCAAGCTATTACTGAATTTTACGAGTTATCTGATATCAAAGGATCCTTTTTCGGCATCAAAAACGTTCCCAAAACCATTCAATTCACTTGGGAAGAGGAAGACAAATGGTTAGTAGACGTTCTATACGATATGAAAAACTTCATTTGTCTTCAAAAATATGCGAGTTACGATGAGTGTGTTGAAATTATCAAATCTCTTTTTGATGGTCAAGCTTCCGATAAAATCGAAGGCTTTGTAAAAGTGAACATTATGGAAAGTGATTTAGACGAAACTTTAGCTAATCTGTAATGAATCACATTACCCCCCCCGCTAGCGCTCGTTTGTAACGAGTGCCGTCCAGAGCAAGAAACAAACTAGACTTAAATAAAAGCTATCTAAAAATCTTAGATAGCTTTTGTGTTTTTAGCTGAACGTAAAAAATAGTAGCCAAAAACACTGTTCTCTAATTAAACTGATGGCTTTTCTCAATATAAACTCAATAGGCCGAAAACGCCGTAATGGCGCAGCAATTGATGGACAAGGCCACCAACATGAGCGCCGAGGAATGGGGCGACTTTACCGGACAAGTAGCCTTTGAAATACTTATGGAAATAGGAACGGCTGAAAGTGCTGCGGCTTTGACTGCAGCAAAGGTAGCAGATAGAACCGTTGACGCCGCTAGAGTGCTCGACAAATTAGACGACCTTGGCGATGCCGCAAAAGCTGCCGATAAGTTGGAGGATATTTCTGATGGGACTAAATTACCGAAGGTACCTGAGGAACTTGGGCCTGTTTTAAATAAAGTTGATGACATGTCTCCTGGTAGTCCAGGTCATAAGGCCTGGATTCAGGGAGGAATAGACAGAGGAGCAGCTTTTAAACTAACAAGTCCTAGAATTGCGGATAATTTATGGGATGCTAAACGTGGTGCCCCTACTGTGTTTGCTGATGAATTAGCACAGTTGAAAAAAGCTGGATATATTGAAAAAGATGGACATATGGTCCCTAAGAATAATATCAAATGCGGTTAAGATGATAGAGTGTAATAATTTGATTGAAGAAATGCTAAATACGGAAAGAATACTAGTAAAATCAAAGAAGGAAAAATATTCCAATTCAATTGATATAAACGATGATGATTGGCTTGATATTGCTAAAAAACAAAAAAATGCTTTTTATAATGAAAATAGAAATATTATAGAATTGATTAGTAAAAAACTAATTGAAAACTTTCCAAAATATGATGCAATACAGAGAAATAAAATAATAAATACATTCTCTAATCTAGAAAATTTAAAATCTCTTGTTTCTTCTACTAATTTAAATGATAAAAGTTCGATAGATTGGTTTCATGAAAAGATTCTATTTTTCATTTTAAACGACTTGGGCGATGATACAAGAGACGCTTTGCTTGAAATCGATGAATTAAAAAAATTATCAAGAAAAAATAATATCGATTTGAAAAATATAATTAAAAAATATTTAGCTTTTGCAAATGACAAAAATAAACATGGAATGGGTTCTGTGAAAAGCATCTTTAACGATATAATATCAGGCTAATAATATTGCTAAAATCCCCCCGGCTAGCACTCGTTCGTAACGAGTGCCGTACAGCATAAGAAACAACAAACTAAGCTATCTAAACATTTAGATAGCTTTTGTATTTCTAAAAAAAATGGGCCTATTGCAGTGCAAAAAACATTGCCGATAAAAAACTATTTTTAAAATGGATGCCCCAAGTGCAATCGTCACACTCTCCCCTATGGCGAGTAAACAACAAGAACTGATAAAAGCAAAGAACCACTACAATATGAATTGTAGTGGTTTTTTATTGCAGAACGTTATACAGTTTCACGAACCCAAAAAATGTTCAATTTCCATGTAGAAAAACGACAAAACTTAAAAATTGAATATAATAATTACAGAAAAGTATGTAAACTTGTTATCGGTAATTCCTATAAATTTTCGTTTAGGTATCAAAGATCTATCGAATAAAGGGGAGCTGTTATAAAACGAAGCCATCTTGAACATAATTCAATTAAAATTACATATGAAATCAATCTTGCTTAGTGTATTATTTCTAGTATCGCCCTTTCTTCTTATGGCTCAGGAAGCCACTGAAAACTGGGTCGAAACAGAGGCTACCATTCTTGAAGTTCACAATAAAGTCAAGGCGAAAAGCACTAGGGCTTTTGCCATGGTATCTTTTACCGCCAATGATGGCAATCAATATGAAACCCAAGTGGAACTGCTGGCCATTCCGATATTCGGCACTACTAAGGCCGTCAACGATAAGATTACCATCTTGTACAACCCCGAGACACCGCAATTGGCCAAAACGCCATCAAAATCTTTTATCGAGTCTTATGCCATGTACTTATTGATCGGTGCGGGAATTATATTCAGCTTTTTCAACCTCAAAAAAGCATGGACAAAGCGCCAATAATATGCTTAAAAGCCATAAAGGGCACTAAGTCCAAGAATTCGAAGATATCGATACCCTCCCCAAAATTCAGCTCCTTTTAAATTTTAGGTTGCGGTGAAGAAATCAATCGCTTTGATTCCTGCGACATATAATATAATCGTGAATCGAGTAAGCCTTCACATTAGATCAATTATTACAAAATGGCATAAACTCCGAAATATCTAGGCATTGTAGATTTCATATGTAACTTCTTTGCCCTCTTTTATAACTTGCTTCATCTTATATCATATAAGTGCACCCATTATTAAAATATCATTTTCGACAAATAGTCGCTTTTCTAATAATTTATATAATCAACATATCGTTACTACAATAGAAAATAAAACAAGTCCGTGCTGGAAACCTTCAGATTAGATATCGTAGATACCCCGATAATCATTTTTATGGTATTATTTTCAAGTGCTTTCGGTATCTTCTATTTCTTGGTATTAAACAGTATTTATAAAATCACCGTTAAACCGGGCTGGCCTTTATTCGCCGTTTCCCCTGCCGTGGTCTTGATTACGGCTTTTTTCGACCCTGGTTACGTTCTCTTCGCTTGCTTGGTCAATTTCCCCCTTCTTGTACTCCTTATGATCTGCGGAGGGATATATAATTCAATTCGTAAAAAGGAATCAATCATAGGTATTTTGCTTTTTTTATTGGGAATGCCCCTAATAATGCTCACATGGCCTTGGGGTATTTTTCTGTTGTTTGCGGTTCCTCTTTTCTTGGATATCGTCAAACCTAGCAAGAAGAATGTTTTTTACGATTTACAAGGCACCCTCGCCACCTCCAAGATACGTTCAATGGCCATGGGGCTGGTAGAAATTTCCGAAAAGACCAGAATGATCGACCCCGTAATATCCAGAATAAAAAAAGAACCCTGCATCGGATATGTGTATAAAATCGACACGATCAGCAAGGACAAGGATGGCAAAAAAAGCTATACCAACATCTCCATGGAGACCCAATGCAATACCTTTGAAATAACCGATGATACGGGTACGGCAACCGTTAAGGGAGAAGATATAAGTATATTGAATTTTCCCGAATCGGAACACAGTTATGAATCCAATAGCAAACGTTATCAGCTATTTTTATTAAAAGAAGGCATGGATGTACTCTTGGTCGGTAAGGCTACCAACAGGGGACAGCAAGTATTCATAGAAAAAGAACCTTCGAAAAACATCTTTGCAATCGCCCCTTTTGATTATGTTCAACGTTGGAACGTCTTACGACCGCTACGTAATTCGCTGATAAGACATTTTATATTTTTAATCGCGATAATCAGTATTATACTACTTTGCGATATAGATATAGAGGGAGAAAAGGTAATCGTAAGGTTTTCTTCTCTTTTTAAAGCCTTTGACCTAAACCCATTTTTACCATTTGAATTGTAATACATACATATATGAACCACATAATCTTAATCATAGTACTGGCCCTGATCTTGGTTTACATCGTTTCCAGCGGTGTCAAGATCTACAATCGTCTTGTGATGTTGAACCAAAACATTGACAAGAACTTCGCCAATATCGACGTCCTTTTAAAACAACGTGCAGATGAAATACCCGAGCTCGTAAAAATCGTCAAAAAATACATGGAGTACGAGGAAGGCCTGCTCACCAAAGTGACCGAATTGAGGACCCGATATTTGAACGCTACCAATAACGACAACAAGGTAAAGGCGGCCAATGAGCTGAACAAGGCCTTTGCCCATATCTTGGCGGTTTCTGAGAACTATCCCGATGTAAAGGCCAATGCCTCCTTCCTCTCCCTACAGCAAAGGATATCGGAACTCGAAAACCACTTGGCCGACCGGAGGGAACTTTACAACGATAGTGTCAACCTGTACAATATTGGCATCAAGGAATTCCCCGCCCTGTTGTTGGCCAAACCCATGGGATACGGTAAAAAAGAACTATTGCAGATTTCAGAAAAAGAAAAACAGTACGATGGAGTTCAGTTTTGAGTATGTTGATTTTCTAAAAGGGATCAACAACAATATTGATGTTATTCAATCCTTGGCGTATATCGGTATTTTGGTATTGTATATACCCTACAGGTTCTTGATTAGCCTCTTCAAACAAGCACCTGATGGCAAAATGAATATCTTGGGCCTACTCTATTTCATTGCTACATGGTTCCTCGGTGCTATCATCATTGGTATTATGCAGTACAATGACCAAGCAACGCTGAAATTGTTTTTAGTTTGGGCCGCTATAGCCTTCGTCAACCTCATATTTGTTTTGACCAATCATTCCCTCTTGTACAAGATTTATCAAACTAAAGTAAAAGAAATAAGTAATGAGGAATGAGTCGCTTTTTAGGCTCATAAAACCTCCGACACCCCAAAATATATTCTATGTCCCTTTATGCATCTCTCTTCATTTTCAGCAGTCTTTTCGGCTTGGTATTGGGCTGGGGCATCATAAGCCGACGCAAAACAAAGAACAAAGGGGAAAAGTCAGGCTGTTCCGCAATCTATATCCTTATCCTGACCGTAATTATTTCAAACCTTGCCATTCCGTTTACACTCATTATACCCTACACTTTCTCCCCCCTTTTTACAGGAAATAGAATGGAGGTACCCATTGTTTTTGAAGAAATGCATTACGATACCGTTAAGGACAGCGATGGCAATGAACGAGAAGTCGCAATGTTTACGCCCATTGTAGAAATTGAATTGGAAAACGGACAAAAACTGGAGCGCAAACTCGACTATAGCTCTGGGGATAGAACCAAAATAGGAAGCAATATTACCATCTTCTACGATACCGAGAACGACAAAATACTTACCCTCGGAATAATTTCCGTTGGAACAAAACTCGTGGCCTGGCTTACTTGTGTCTGGCTATTGGCACTGCTGTGGGCCGGGTACAACTACGCCATAGGAAAACCTACTGCCAGGCCCAGGAATATTTTGGGCATTCTGGGACTCAAGCTTATAATACCCTTGATGATGCTAGGCTTTACTTTAGGACTCTTAAGTTATTTGTACAAGAGATGGATCCTTTTAGAAAACCCCGACAATCACCCCGATTGGCTTCCCTTTCTGGTGCTGTTCTTTGTCGGCGGAATGCTCATTGGTATTTGGGCTTATTCTTCAGCCATTTTCGGATCTAAAGATCAAAGCGCCGTAAAAAAAACGTAAACATTCGTTCGTATCCGCCCCGCCAGCAGAAGAGACATCGCATTTTTCAATTATAGTTTCCCTTACAAAAATCTAGAAGAGACCATAGAACACAAATACTTATTTTTCTATTTGGCAATGCACTAAACAATCAACCTCACCGTTACTTGTAAGAAATAATCTATAAATAAAACGTTAACATGAAAATCGTAACAGTAAAAGGTTTCGTCTTACTATTATTGGTCATTCTAGGAATTTCCTGCCAAGAAACCAAAGGATGGTCCGAAGATGATAAAAACGGATTTCTAAAAGGTTGCATTGGTGCAAACAATGCCAAAGTTTCCGAAGAAAAAGCAACTGAATTATGCTCTTGTGTTCTTGACAAAATGATGGAAAACTATCCCACCATGATCGAATCACAAAAAATGGGTGTTGAAGATATTAAAGCACTAGCAGAGACTTGCAAATAAAAGAACACCCAATACCCTAATAGTCCTCTTCCGACCGGCCACTCTTTTGTTACGGGTGGCTTTACCGGATGGGACCAAAAATAAACCAAGCTAGCGGGTAAACTAAAACAACAAACTTTGCCATACAAAATATACTGTAGCTTACGGCCTATCTGCCCCGCTTGATTTGCTGTGAGGTCAACCCTAACATTACAGAGCGTTCCCTGCCCCCATCCTCTTCTAGCAATACATAAATATTTTGGCCTTTGCCCATAACAAAGTTTTTGCAAACAAATACAAGATGATTGTTACTGTGCGCGGGAATGGATTCTTGCAGATTGTATATAAACAAATCCTTTATTTGTATTTCGCGGTTCCCTTCCAAGGATTTGATAAAGAATCTCAACGACTTTACCTTATAATCGCTCCAAGAATCATTTTTTACCTCTAATACAAAGTGCAGGTCGTTATGGTCTTTTATTATATTGTTTAGCTGTAGCCCGATTAAATTTACCGTATTCGAGATTTTTTTGAACTTGGTTTTTTGCAAATAACTATTTTCACAAAAAATCCGATAATAGCCCTCCCTATCCGATTCGTAAAGACTGCTTTCCATTGTTTCAGGGGTTTCCCCGCTGGCTAGGTCATTCGGTCTTAAATCAGCTTCTATCTTTTTGCCCGTATCGTTATTTTCATTCGAAGATGGCTCTTCAAAGGTATCGACGTCGGTCTGCCCAATAGCTTCCTCCTCAATAGTTTTCTCCTCAACAGTTTTCTCCGCAACAGATTGCCTTTCGACAGTTTCTTCGTCATGACCGGCTAGACTCCCATTTGTATTACTTACCTCAGCAACACTAGATCTGTTCAATTTCCCAATGGCTTGATCCTCTGTCAGCACATAGGTGAAGCTATTGACCTCGTTATCATATTGAAGTAAAAACGAATAAATATATCCATTCTTGGTAATTACGGTGAGGTTACTGGTCGCCCCCTTTCTGGCTACGAGGGCAGCTATTTTTCCATTGGGCTCATACTCGAACTTATAGTGAGAAGCAGGTTTTACGACCTTTTTGATTTCTGAGGGAAAAAATAACGTAATCGTTATGCTTTCATTTACCGATACAGGTATGGGTAAATTACTTGCTTTCACTGCCACTGTAGTATATGCAATGAACAAAATGAAAAACATCCATTTCAATTTCATAAACAAGTAGGTTTTTAAGGTAATTTGGGATAATCTACCTTGCCATTTAAACATATAGCCCTACAAAGGTATCACCTATGGTCTCGTTTACACAATTTTTTCGTTATACTGAACAAAATAATTGTTTTACCGTTCGCAATGTTTGTAATGTTACCCATTATTTCGCCCCGTTCACTTCGTAGAAACCATTGTGGAGAGAATCCCATTTCATTCTGACCCCACCGACCTGAAAACAGCATAGTAGCGAAAAAAATTGATTGGTAAGGCCATCTTTATAAAAGTGAAGAAATGGAGCGACTCTAAGGGACAGGTAGTAAACTTGGAATAGATTACCACCATCCTTGCCATTTAGAAACCTGCCCATTAAAAATATTGGGGCAAAGTGCCCCTGACCATCACAGCGAGTACATCGAAATGAATGAAAATTTATCAAAAAGAATTGAAAGGTACTGGAACTCCTTCCACATCTTTTACGGTAGACAATGTTAATAAAGAGTATAAAAGGCTAAGCGAATTAGGCGTAAAATTCAGAATAAAACCCAAAGAAATGGCGCCTTTTTTAAATACTTGTGGTAATCGTATTCAATTAGTACAAATGCTATGATGAAGAAAAAAGAATATGCCAACGGTCAGAAAATCTATGAGCAAAAAAGAGATATTTTGACTTATTTTTTTAGAGAAGGAAAAACAAAAGCACAAGGGCTATCTATTAATAAAGAAATGGAAGGTGAATGGAAATTTTATAGAGAATCAGGACAATTATGGCAAGTATGAAACTTTAAAAAGGGGACGAAAAATGGTCGTTGGATTCGTTATGACAAGCAAGGTAACATAGAATGCGATGAGACTTTTGAAAACAAAAAGATCAAAAAATAAGCATAAACCCTACATTCTTAGAACTTAGCAGATTCTATTTTATTATTTTTAAACAAAATGTAAAAGAATGAAAATCTCCTTTTTTGAAAGCATATACAATCACCCTAATATTAAAAAAGAGGATTATAAAAGCATTATTAATGCCCATACGGAAGTTGAGTTTTCAAAAAACGAAACCATACTTAAAGAAGGTAAAGTTAGTAACGCCTATTATTTAATAAAAAAAGGAATGTTTCGTTCATTTGTTATTGATTATAATGGTAATGAAATTACGACCGATTTTTTTGGCCCTAATGACATCCTCATTGAAGTAGCTTCTTTATTTCTTCGCACACCTTCAAAAGAAACCATTCAGGCATTAACGGACTGTGAAATTTATAAAATCGAGTTTAATGATTTTCAAAGGTTATATGGGACTATTGGAGGTTTTACTGAATGGGGTCGTAACTGGATGTCCCACCAACTTTTTATGGCAAAACACCGTGCCGTTAATATGCACGTACAAAGTGCCACACAACGCTATTTAAACCTGGTGAAAGATAAGCCACAAATTATTAAAGAGGTCGCCTTAAAACACATTGCTACTTATTTAGGGGTTACCGACACTTCTTTAAGCAGGATAAGAAAAGAAGTATTATCTCAAACAGAGAACTTGCCATAGGACAAGTTTTTTTAGCTTTCCTTTTTTCATTTTTGTAATCATAGCAATTAGAAAATATAAAAGATGAAAAAATTTAATCCTGTAGTGTGGTTTGAAATTTATGTAAATGACATAGATAGAGCTGCAACGTTTTACCAAAATGTACTTCAAGTTACCTTGGAAGATATGAGCGACCCAACAAATGGTTCTATTCAAATGAAAGGCTTTCGGGGAGATATGGAAAACTATGGAGCAAATGGTGCTTTGGTAAAAATGGAAGCCGTAAAGCCCTCGGCCAATGGAAGTCTCGTTTATTTTGGTTGTGAAGATTGTAAGATTTTAGAAAATAGGGCAGCTGAAAACGGAGCCGAAGTTATTCAACCCAAAATGGCTATTGGTGAACACGGATTTATTTCCATTATTAAAGATACAGAAGGGAACTCCATTGGATTTCATTCGATGAACTAGGGAATATTAAAATGACTCTAAATGACCAAAATAATATCCAGTCCCAATTGTGGCAATTCGCCCAAAATGGAATTTCTAAAACAGTTTAATATTGCCTTTGCCAAAGGAGATATAGCCTTTTTAATTGAAAATGTTACGGATGATATAGTTTGGAACATTATCGGGGACAAGACAATTGAAGGAATAGAAGTGTTTGCCGAGGAGTTGGAAAAAATACAATCCGTCAAAGCCTCAGAACTGATATTAGACCAAATACTGTCCCATGGAAAGGAAGGGGCTGCAAATGGATGGATGACCATGGAAAACGGGAAGCGATATGCATTTTCAGATTTTTATATTTTTCAAAGCACAAAGGGCGAAAAAATAAATGCCATTACCTCCTACTGTTTGGAAGTATAAATCGCTCGAAGAAAATGAAAACTAATGAGCAACTAAATACTACCTCTACCATCGTTGAGATTTTTAAAACGAATGTCGGCAGCCAACAGTTAGCTAACAAAATAGTAAATGACCTCAATCAGTTATATCCTGATTATATTATTAATTTTGATTTAGAGGATTGTGATAAAGTATTAAGGATTGAAAGCGATAATTCTATTCACATATCAAGAATCATTGATTATGGAAATAGCAATAATATTCAAATAGAACTTATCGATTATTAACATAGTATTAAGTCTACTAATATGTGCTATTTTTTTGTTTAACCTTTCTCAATTTCATCACCTGCTTTTAGTAATTTAACCAAGAATTATTTGCGCAACTAAATAACTGCACTTATATTTGCAGTCAAATAACTGCGTAATGAAATTAAGAAGAGACGTTTTTCAAGCCATAGCCGACCCAACACGAAGAACCATTATAACATTGGTCGCGACAAGCGCAATGACACCAAGTGCTATTGCCGAAAACTTTGACTATTCAAGACAAACTATTTCCAAACACATCCAAATTCTTACCGAATGTGAAATTTTGGAACAGGAACAAAAAGGGCGAGAAATCTACTACCATCTTAACCCAAACGGAATGAAACAAATTGCCGATTTTATTGAGCCTTTTAGAAAACTGTGGGATAATAGGTTTAATAATTTAGAAGCAGTTATGAAGAATTACCAATCGAATAAAAAATAAGCTATGGACCAAAAAACAAAAATCAATGCCCTAGAAGGTAAGCAAGAGCTAACCATTACTAGAGAATTCGATCTTCCAGTAGAACTTGTTTACAAAGCCTATACCGAAGCAGAATTTGTAGCACAATGGATGGGAACAAAAGTGATAAAGTTGGAAAACAGGGATCACGGGAGCTATGCTTTTGAAACCTCACACGAAGGAAATGTGATATTTAAAGCTAATGGAACCATACATAAAGTAGTTCCCAATCAAGAAATAGTTAGAACTTTTGAAATGGAGAATATGCCGATAGGCATACAGTTGGAGTTTTTAAATTTTGAAAAAGTCACTGCAAATAAAAGTAAGTTAACCATACAGATTATTTACAAATCAGAGAAACACCGAGCAAAGCAGCTGAAATTACCATTTGCATATGGCCTAAATATGGCCCATAACAGACTCGAGGAAATTCTGAAAAACTTAATGTAATTCAAAATGAAAAATAGAAATAAAATAGTGTATTGGGTAGTTACAATCTTTCTTTCCTTTGGAATGTTAGCTGGTGGAATACAGCAATTATTTCAAATTGGGGGCTATAACGAAATTGTGACAGAGTTGGGTTATCCCTTATACTTATTAAGTATTCTTGGAGCCTGGAAAATACTAGGTGTCATTGCCATTCTCATTCTTAAATATCCACTCTTAAAAGAATGGGCGTATGCAGGTTTTTTCTTTGTAATGTCAGGAGCATTCATTTCCCATTTAGCAGTTAATCAATCATTTACAGATGCACTTCCTTCGTTAATATTAATGATGGTAACAGTTTTATCCTGGTATTTGCGTCCTGAAAACCGCAAGCGAATATTTTTAAGAAAATAAGTTAAATATGGAAAAAGTAGACCGATACATCGAAAAGATAAAGAACTGGAAAGAAGAAACCATTATATTGCGAGAAATCTGTTTAGAATGTGGTCTCGAAGAGGATTTTAAATGGATGCATCCTTGTTATACTTTTCAAGGTAAAAACATTGTACTTATTCACGGTTTTAAGGAGTATTGTGCCTTATTATTTCATAAAGGAGCTTTACTGAATGATGCTAACAGCCTTTTAATTCAACAAACCGAAAACGTTCAGTCAGCTCGTCAAATTCGATTCATCAACAAACAAGAAGTTATTGACTTAAAGACCATTATTAAAACCTATATTTTTGAAGCTATCGAAGTCGAAAAAACAGGACTGGAAGTAAAAATGAAAAAGACTTCTGAATATAAAGTACCTCACGAACTTGACGAAACATTTGAAAACAATCCTGAATTAGAAACCGCATTTTATAACCTGACCCCAGGAAGACAAAGAGGGTATTTACTCTACTTTTCACAGGCAAAGCAATCCAAAACACGGATTTCAAGAATTGAAAAGTCAATTCCTAAAATACTGGAGGGAAAAGGTTTAAATGACAGAAAAGTCTAAAACATCCAATTAGATATGAAAAACTATCCTAAAGACAAATTAATACAAGCCACAACAGTTATTGAGTCGCTATTACATAAATGTGAAAAGTCCATGCTAAAACTTACGAATAGAACATCACAACATACTTTGCTAAAGAATAGAATTGAGGCTCTCAAAATTGCTATAGAACTTATAGAAAGTGAGGTTGAAAAAAATGAATAACTTTAGAAATTAGAACAAAACAAGTTAAACAATAATTAACGTCTTATAGTTTTATCAATGGTGTATAAAGAAGTTAATCCAAGTCATAATCTCCAAAATGAAATTCACAACTATTGGGAATTAAGAGGTGATACATCAAGTAATCATTGGGAACGTATTTTTCCTGATGGTTGCCCAGGTTTGATTATGAACCTTGGAGATAGCTGCACTACCGATAATGGTGCTGTAAAAATGGAGCACGGTAAAACCTACGTAGTAGGTGCTATGACTACTTTTAAAGAAAGTTACATCAATGAAAATACACACCTTATAGGAGTTTGTCTTAAACCTTCCGCTTTTGGATCATTTTTCTCTTTTACCTCTCTCAACGAGATAAAAAATAACACCATTCTATTTGACAAAAATCTATCTTTTGATAGAGAACGTTTTTTTAAGGATGACTACACCAATTATTTAAATCAATTTTTTACGGATAGAAAAAATCATAAGGCCGCAAGATTAAGTTCGGTCATAAATGACATACAGGTATCAAGGGGCTTAATTACCATTGATGAACTATCAAAACAAAATGGCATTTCAATAAGGCAATTGGAAAGGTTGTTTAACAGCTTTATAGGCTTGACCCCAAAAGAATACGCAAACATAATTCGTCTACAATACGCGTTAAATTTAATCGCATCACAAAAGGAACACACCTCATTATTGGATATTGCATTTGAATGTGGATATTATGACCATTCCCATCTCACCAATGCCATAAAACGTCATACAGGGTATTTACCCTCCGAACTTTAAAATGTCGTTTTTTTCCAAAGAAAGTCTATAGGCAACTTCCTATTTTTGCAGAAAACTAAAATTGCACCCCAAATGAGAAAAATAAAACTATTTATAGCAACCAGTTTAGACGGATTTATAGCCCAACCCAATGATGACCTTAGTTTTTTAAAGTCAGTTGAAAAAGAAGGGGAAGATTATGGTTATGCCGCATTTACTTCAACCATAGATACTATTATAATTGGCCGTAAAACCTATGATTATGTGGTAAAAGAGATTGGTGCTTCCCACTACGACAATGGAGAAAGGGATGTGTATGTCATGACAAGAACAGAACGTTCTGATAACGGTAGAATTAAATTTCATACAGGTAACATAAAAGACCTTGTAACCAAGTTTAAGAGCGAAGCGGGAAAGGATATTTATTGTGATGGTGGTGCCGAAGTGGTTAACGAACTACTTAAAAACGATCTCATAGACGAACTTACTATTTCCATTGTGCCCATTCTTGTAGGTAATGGTACAAGATTGTTTAAAGAAGGTAGACCAGAGCAACTATTGGAATTTATAAGTGCCAAAACATTTGATACGGGATTGGTGCAGTTGTATTACAAGCGAAAAAAATAAACTACAAAACGGCTGGAAGGTTGGTCCAAATTACGATTTTCAAATCTTTTCTAAAATTGAAAAATATCGTTTTGATTACATTACCTATTGACCACTTATAAAGTGAAAAATAAAATGACCAATAGACAACAAAAGCCGATTGGATTGCGAAATAAATATTTAAACTCAAAATAAAGTACAATAAGATGATAAAGACGGAACCTATTATTGCGGTTGACAACGTAGAAAAAAGCTCGGAATTTTATCAAAAATTATTAGGCTGCGTAAGTAATCACGGAGGAAGTGTATTTGAAATTCTAGCTGACAAAAGTGGTGAACAAATCCTGTCTCTGCATAAATGGGGCGAACACGAACATCCAACTTTTACCGACCCAAAAAATGCGGGAAATGGGCTGATTTTATATTTTTTGGTCGACAATATTGAGCCGATTTGGGATAACGCCAAAAAACTAAACGCGAGAATTGAAAACGAGCCGAAATTAAACCCGAATTCAGGAAGAATGGAATTTTCAATTCGAGATTTAGACAATTATTATGTTTCGGTTTGCTCTGAAAAAAATTGACTGAATTATAACAGATAAAAAGTCGGAATAAAAACCTATTTAGAAAGCACTATTTACAGCAACGTGTATAAAACATAGCTATGAAGTGCCAAAACATTTGATACGGGATTGGTGCAATTGTATTACAAGCGAAAAAAATAAGAAAATGGAAAATTAAATCGGAAAAACCAAAGATGTAGGATTTCAATTTGGAATTAGGAAAACTTTTCGTGTTTCGAGTGAAAAGGCTTGGGATTTCTTGTTTTCCAATTCTGGCCTAAATATATGGTTGGGTAAATTGAAAAATGAACTTGAAATTAAAAAAGAATTCGAAACTGAAAATGGCATATTAAAGATACAAACGGAAACATAGTTAGTGAAGGAGAATCTACCGAAGTACTAAAACAGAGAAAAGATGGTTCTTGGATTTATTTTATGGATTGCCCAATGAACCTACCTTTTGTTGAGTAATGATGTAAGCAACTACGGTTTAAAAAGCCCTAAACGCTATAATGACCAATTTTTAAGTTGTCAGATTCAAAGAGAGAGGGCATCAATCACAGGAAAAAAAGTTCAGCGTCACCTATTACGGGGCCAGTACTAGCATAACATCAAACAGGTGCGGTCAGGGCAGGTATATAAAAGGCAAATGACAGAGTGCGGAGGAACCCGTATTCGGAACGCTGACGCTTTCATCATGTAGCCTTCCCTAAAAATAAAGCCTTCACAACAGCATACAACTAACTAAAAAGTGTTTTTTCGCGATAAATATACACCGCTTTGTTAATATGTTATGTTAAAAAAAAACATATCTAATCTTTTATTTAAAAAAAAAGCATAATTTAACCGTAATCTAAATCTTACATTAAGAACGGAAAATTATGCTAAAAAATCAAAAAAAGTTTTTGTATTTATTTGTACTATTGGGGCTTATGTCGTGCAGTGCCGATAAAAGTTCCGACATTGAAGAAATCGAAGCAGAAATCGATAGCGCTACATTAACTAGTCAAAAAGTTGAAAAAAAACCATATTTTGTTGGAACAAACCCCACGCCAAACGGAAAAAAATGGAAAACTGTTTACAAATTAACCGATGAGTTTAGTGACAACGAAATAAACTTAGAAAAATGGTATACAGACCCGAACGCCCATCCTCACTTAAAATGGCCTGGTCGTTTACCCGCTTTATTCCAATCCAAAAGAATAAAAGCAAATAATGGTAAAATGACTATTGAAGTAGGGAAACTTGGAAAACCAAAAACAATAAGTCCTTATGGAGAACCATTAACTTATACCTATTATGGAGGTATTTTGCGTTCTAAAGTAACCTCTACAGTAGGAAACTACTATGAATGTAGAATGAAAATGAGCAAAACAGAAATGGGTGGCGGCTTTTGGCTAATGGGCTTTAATAATAATTGTAATAAAAAACATGAAATTGACATTACAGAGTCTGTAGGGGTTCTCACGCCGTTAACCGCAGAATGGGCAAAAAGAGCAAAATGGGATGAAATTTACCATTCAAATGCTATCCGTAGAGAAAATAAATGCCAGGAGGATTCAGAAAGAGCTCAAGGAGCGGTAACGACCCGTACTAAAAATCATGAAAGGTATTATGTTTATGGTTTTTGGTGGAAAAGTGCTACAGAACTTGTTTTCTTCCTAGATGGAAAAGAACAATACACTTTAAGGCCTCCTGTTCCATTCAATCAACAAATGTATTTACAATTTTCTATAGAGAGTTACGATTGGAATCCTATTCCTGCAGATGGTGGTAAAGTGGCAAGTGCCAGTTTAAAAGATAGAACTTGCTACGTAGATTACATACGTACTTTTAAATTAATTAACAAATAACTTTCTACCCTATTTAAAAAAGTAAAAGCTAACTGTAAACCAGTTTTCAATAACAAATTTCACGGAATAAACGCCATAAAAATAATTTTAAAACGGCCTTATTCCATGAAATTTATTTTTCAAACTAACGCATATCTCTTGATATTTATGGCATTTTTCAATACCATAAATATTATTTAATGAAGTTTTAGAAAACGAAGCAGTTCTATCTAGGGGGAGCTTACAGTTTCGATAATCCCAACATGGGGAATAAAAAGAAATACCGAAAACCATTTTATCTATAAAACCGGGGTGGGGATAGGGTATAGATATATTTTTGCCAAAAGCGTTGGGTACATGAAAAATGAAGGAGAGGTCGCAGCAAATCTACATTTGAGAATCGGTTATCGGTTTTAAACAAGATGAAAAATTAAAGCACAATGTATCATTACTTATTCAACTCTAAAATATGAACTTTAAGCCTATAACTAATGGTCATAAGATGAACAGTATAAAATCAATACTATTATCAATATGTCTTTTCTTGAGCATATCCCTTTATGCCCAATCAAAAGATTCATTGGTCACAAAGGGAACGACATTTCACTTTCATGTTCCAAATTTCAATGCAACAAACCACTCCCTTAATTTTAAAAGTTTAAGTTTTCCTAAGAACATACCAACCCTTTCGCTCTATAATCCTACTACGAATATGTACGACAACTATTTAGGTGACAGGAACGGTTATACGTATACCAATTCGACCATCTTTTTTGATAACAAGTCCAATTTTTTTATCGACCTGTTTTTAGGAAACGATTCTTTTATGGAAAGTAATTCCCTTATGCCGAACCATCCCTTTATATGGGACGAAGATGCGACATATCGGGTTCGGGACTCTTTCAACCCCTACGGTGCCACAAATATGCGTGAAGCTCTGTCGGGCGGGGTATTGAGTTTGTTGTTTAATTGATGAAAAGTAAAACGATTTATATTTCAATGCCACCCGAACCGACACCCATATCTTAGCTGTATTTCCCCCGCCTTTGTATTTAGTGGCATCCCATTGTATTGGATAACAAAATGCTTCTTTTTAACTGATTTTGGCCCGTTTGACTGCAACGGTAATACGTACATAGAAGGCAAGTTGGTCGAGATTACTTCTATATTTTCTTGTGAAGAAAATCACTATGAACGTGCTTTTTGCTTTTATGTCTCATTGACTTTTGACTAGCAATAATTTATAAAGCCGAAAGTCAGATCATGCCCAAAAAGCTCTTTAAAGCTAGTGTATTTTTGGTAAACGATTGCACACCTTTTTATTGGTTTATAATGGATTCATTTCGCATCAACTAAAATCCATAAAAACAAAAAAAACACTGAAAATCATACGATTAACAGTGTTTTGTTGTTACCTATTTCTAGGTTCGTCGGGGTGGCAGGATTCGAACCTGCGACCTCCTGCTCCCAAAGCAGGCGCGATAACCGGGCTACGCTACACCCCGATAATTCGGTTATCTATTATTACAAAGAAAATTGCGGAGAGAATGGGACTCGAACCCATGCGACACTTACGCGTCGACAGATTAGCAATCTGCTCCGTTACCACTCCGGCACCTCTCCTAATAATTTCTTCAAAGAACTTATTTTAGCACGTCTCCATGACTAAAATTGCGGTTGCAAATGTACCGCTTAGAATTCGAGATCGCAACTATTTTTTACATTTTTTTCAAGAAGTTTTATCGCCGCCATTTTCCTTCTCTCAAAAATAAAAAAAACCGGACTTTTAATCCGCCATACCCCCCTATTATTCAGGATATTCCACTCGAAGGTGATAAATATTGATCAACTTCTGCTTAAAAATCTTTTTTATGGCTTCTATCTCCTTGAAGGTGATATTGGCATTTAAAAATTGTCCAGCGGCCATCTGTCCCGCTATAATTTTATCTACAAATTCTTCTATTATTCCCGAAGTAGGGTTTTTTAAACTCTTTGATGCCGCCTCTACCGAATCGGCCATCATCAGAATGGCCGTTTCCTTCGAAAAGGGTATAGGACCAGGATACCTGAAAAAAGATTCGTCTACGCCCTCCTCTAGCTCCTGTTGCTTCTTAAAAAAATAATAGACCAAAGTTGTACCGTGGTGAGACCTGATAAAATCGATTACCCGATCGGGCAAATTGTTCTTCCTGGCCAACTCAATACCGTCGATCACATGGTTGATAATAATCTTTCCACTGTCTTTGGGTGAAAGTTCATCATGGGGATTCACGTTCGTAATCTGGTTTTCGGTAAAATAGGTAGGGTGCAACATTTTGCCTATATCATGGTAGAGGGCCCCTACCCTCACCAACATGGCATTCGCCCCAATTTCATTGGCTGCGGCTTCCGCTAGGTTGGCCACCTGCAAAGAATGGTGAAACGTGCCTGGCGCCTTGTTAGACAGTTCTTTCAACAGCTTCGAATTGGTATCGGACAACTCTAATAGGGAAACATCGGAAACCAGTCCAAACACCTTCTCGTAAACATAGATCAAAGGCTGCACAAATAGGGTGATCATTCCGTTCAAAAAGAAAAGCCCTAAAGTAAACCACTGTATATTGTCTAAATTACCTTCGTGTATAATGTGAAACGCCAAATACCCCACCACGTAGATCAGGGTAATCTGACCGACCGATATAAAAAGATTGGCCCTCTTATAAAGTTCCGATACCGTTAAAATGGTAACAATACCAACTATGATCTGTAAAAAAATGTACTCAAAGCTATTGGGTACCACAAAACCGAGTATAAGCACCGTCAAGACATGAACGAACAGTCCTAAACGGGCATCGAAAAAGGTTTTTAGAATCAGGGGCAAAATACAAATCGGAACCACGAATACGTAAGCTTCGTTATATTTGACCACCATGGTCGTGACCAAGACCATAAAAAGAATATTGAAGAATATAAAGGTAACCTTCGTATTGTTATCGAAATTCTCCCTTCTGTACTTCTTTAAAAACAGGAACAGCATCATCAGCACCAAGGCTACGAGCACGGTATATCCGAATAAAATAAAATAGTAGTTATTGGAAGTCCATAACTCAGACTCGTACTCGGTCTTCAGGGAGTTTAAGATGTTCAGGTTCTCGGCCTCCACCACTTCCCCCCGAGCTATTATAAGTTTCCCCTCATCTACAGTACCCCGCGTGTGCGAAATATTCGACAAGGCTTCGTTCAGGGCCTTCTCCGAGAGATTTTTATCATATGCCACATTGGGCCTTACCAAATCAAGAAAAAGGCCTTGGTATTCCTGTTCGTACATGGAAAGGTCCTTCTCCCTAAGTATTCTTTTCAATACGGGCCGTAAATTCTTTATCCGGACCAGACTATTGAGCGGTATACTCTCGGCTTCATTGTTTTTTACCAGGTAAAGGCGTTGTTTTTCAACCTTTCCGTTCAACTTTTCCAAAACACCCGTTTTGTACAAGCGCCTTAAAATATCCTTCCCTGCCGAATACAAAGCTTCACGGGCACTCGCACTATATCTTTCTTCATTGAATACGGAAGTGAACTTTTCATTGTACGCCTTCAAAACGGTATCTTCTACCGTTTCATCAAATCGATAATAATCGATTTGGTTACTCAACAGTTCGTTTTTCTCCTTTGCAATATCTTCGGTACTTTTCTGTATGGAAAAATCAAAAGGTGCATAGAGGTTTTCATACTGCCACGGCTTTCCTTTTTGAAACTCATACTTGAACTTTCCTCCCTTAGGAAAGAAAAAAACAATACATGCCACCGAAACCAAATACAAAAAATACTTATACAGGAGGGATTGGTTCTTAAAAAGTTTGTCCAAAAATTTGCGCATGAGCTTAGTATATGAGTCAAAAATAGAAAATAATAAACTTACGGAAGGCTTTTCTGGCAACAACGAAAAACCTTGCCTATTAATTTCTTAGTTTTGCGAAACAGAAATTCTTGTATAATTATGAACGATGTAGTTATAGTATCTGCCTCAAGAACTCCAATTGGCAGCTTTATGGGGGGATTATCGAGCATTCCAGCCCCTAAGTTGGGCGCTGTGGCCATCAAGGCGGCACTCGCCAAAATCAATCTTGCCCCCAATTCGGTAGAAGAAGTTTTTATGGGAAATGTGGTTCAAGCGGGCACGGGCCAAGCACCCGCCCGACAGGCCGCTATCTTTGCGGGCATTCCTGATTCGGTCCCCTGCACTACCATCAACAAAGTCTGTGCCTCGGGTATGAAATCGGTCATGTTGGCCGCTCAGGCAATCGCCTTGGGCGATATTTCCATTGCAGTTGCCGGAGGAATGGAAAACATGAGCCTTATTCCCCATTACGTTCATATGAGAAACGGTCAAAAATTCGGTCCCGCAACCCTAGAGGACGGAATGCAAAAAGACGGTCTTGTCGACGCATATGACCAACAGGCCATGGGAGTCTGTGCAGATGCCTGTGCTACCGAATACCAATTCTCTAGGGAAGACCAAGATCAATTTGCCATACAATCGTACGAACGATCGGCAAACGCATGGAAAGACGGAAAATTCAGCAACGAGGTGACTCCCGTTGAAGTACCGCAACGCCGTGGGGAACCTATAATTATTTCCGAGGACGAAGAGTTCAAGAATGTTAGAATGGACAAAATTCCGGCCTTACGTCCGGCCTTCTCCAAAGATGGTACGGTTACCGCCGCGAACGCTTCCACGATAAACGACGGAGCCGCCGCCTTGGTACTCATGAGTGCCGACAAGGCAAAAGAACTCGGACTCACACCCTTGGCTACCATAAAAAGCTATGCCGATGCCGCACAAGAACCCAAATGGTTTACCACCGCACCGGCAAAGGCCCTTCCAAAGGCCATCGCCAAAGCGGGCATATCAATCAACGATATCGACTTTTTCGAGTTCAACGAAGCCTTTTCAGTGGTCGGGCTGGCCAATATGAAGTTATTGGGACTCACGGACGACAAGGTGAACGTAAACGGAGGAGCGGTATCCCTAGGGCATCCATTGGGCTGCTCAGGCGCGCGTATCCTCGTTACACTGCTCAACGTCTTGAAACAAAACAATGCCAAAATAGGGGCTGCCGCAATATGTAATGGCGGAGGTGGCGCTTCTGCAATAATCGTAGAACGATAATCCATACCCGAACCAACCAGTCTTATGCAATACGGAATTTGTCCCCTAAGTATAGTCTCCGTTCGCGCAAATGCCGATGAAACCTCAGAAATGGTTTCACAATTGGTCTATGGCGAACACTTCAAAGTCTTGGAACGAAGAAAAGCATGGAGCCGCATTCGTGTGGCCTTTGATAAATTTGAAGGATGGGTGAGCAATCATCAGATGACCTTGATCTCGGAAGAGACCTATAACCACATAGAATCTTCAGATAAGGTAGGCTACAGTTCCGACCTTATCTCCTTTGTAGAAACCGAAAACTCAGTGCTGCTACCGGTCATCCTTGGTTCGTCTACCGGCAATTGCGCAGTACTCTCCCATACGTTCGACGGTAAATCTACCGGTCAACAAAAAGACAAAACACAGCTTATACAAACCGCCTTGCTCTACCTTAACGCCCCTTATCTTTGGGGCGGAAAAACACCCTTCGGCATCGATGCGGCCGGGTTTACCCAAATGGTCTATAAAATCAATGGTTATCGCTTATTGCGAAAGGCCGACCAACAGGCCAAACAAGGAAATCCCCTAAGCTTTATCGAAGAAACCGAGGCGGGCGACCTGGCGTTTTTCGACAATTCCGATGGCGAGATTTACCACGTAGGCATTATCATGGAAAACAATTACATTATCCATGTCGACGGAAAGGTCCGCATAGACCGTATCGACCACACGGGAATTTTCAATGCGGAGAACGGTAGTTACTCCCACAAACTAAGGGTCATTAAAAAGATCATCTAGCCTTTTCCTATACTAAAAATCGGATCCTCTAGGGCGAAATCACCTCAAAGGAACAACTTCTTCGCTCTTTGGTTTTATTGTACCTCCTCGTCTCAACAGTCATATCGGTCGACCGATGAAGGTGCATCTACCCGACCATACGCTTTCCATAGAACAAAATATCGTAATCACAACAGTTCAACAGGCAACCTTTATCTTAAATCACCTGCTCTCCCCATTTTTGAAATTGACCATTAAAAAATCGATCTGATCCTATTTCACCTTCTTTCCGAGACATAGATCGACGCACTCCCCATTCCCAAGAAAGCCTTATAAACAAAAAATCCCCCAAGGAAATTCCTTGGGGGATTTTAGATATTGTATCGCTATAACGATTACTCGCCTAGAATCTTTTTGATTCTCATGAAGTTTTCATTGTCTCCCATAGCCCCATAGATATTTTTCAATTGGGTCAAAATACCTTGGTTATCAGGGTTAGTTTTTAAAGCGTCTTCCAAGATGTTGGCCCCTTCTTTAAAAAGTTGATCTTTTTTCTCTTTCAATTCGTCGTAACGAGCGATATCTTTCTTAGAGTTACCCAATGAGTTCATCTCATCGATAAGACCGTTACCCTCGTTTACATAGGTTGTAGAAAGGTTCAATTGAGCGTTGGTATAACCAGGGTTGATTTCCAATGCCTTTTTGTAAGAAGCCCTTGCTTCTTCCAAGTTACCTTGCTCCATATTGATTACACCAATGTTATAATGCAAATCTGGATTATCGGGAGCCACAGCTGCCGCTTCGGCCATCAACTCCTTAAACCTGTCCTTATCGCCCATCTTGTAGTATAGGTTGGCCTCGTTCAAGATCAAGTTCACATCTTTAGGATCGTTGGCCCTTGCCACTTTGTAAGCTTCCAATGCTTTATCGTCTTGACCCAACTGAGTATAGATCAAAGCGGTATTTTTAACGATTTCAGCCTTTTTAGATGGTGTTTTTTCATCTTTGGGATCTTTGTAAGTTCCAGATTTCACCATAAGGTCTCTCTGGGTCTTGTCCATTTCCTCTTCCTGACCGGTCTCTACATTTGTAGCTTTGTAGACAACACCGCTACCATCGTATCCTATCTCCTGAAGCTCGTTGTAATACTTTAAGGCCTCTTCGTAGTGACCTCCGTTTACAGCACTACTGGCCGCATAATAGAGGTAAGAGGTATCCTTAGGGCTAATTTTATAGCTGGTATACAATTTCTCGGCAGCTTCCTTGAATTTCTTGTTACCGTTATCCTCAACCGCAGAGTTGACCAAATCGGCACTCAAAGCCGACATATGCTGCTGGGTTTCGGCAGAATATTTTTTCTTTCCGCTTTCTTCCTCGATCTTCAAGACTTTTTGAAAGGCATCGGCCGCCTTTTGAAAAGCACTGCCATCTCCTTTTTTAGCCAAATCGGCATAAGCCTTACCACTTACGAAGTAGTACTGGGCCTGTAATTTTACATCAGC
Organism: Zobellia uliginosa; assembly: GCF_900156625.1. Taxonomy (GTDB): domain Bacteria; phylum Bacteroidota; class Bacteroidia; order Flavobacteriales; family Flavobacteriaceae; genus Zobellia; species Zobellia uliginosa. The sequence goes on from NZ_FTOB01000006.1 coordinate 27,694, forward strand.
TCCGGAGATAGATCCAGAAACCGCTTCAAGGGCACTTTTAGCCGATGCCGCATCGCCGGCCTTCATTGCCTTTTCGGCTGCTTTTATTTCGTTCTTCTGTGCGAATCCCACCATGCAAAAACAAAGGCTCGCAACTATTAAAAATCTACGTTTCATTTTCAATTTAATTAAGTATTAGCGTTATAATTATAGTTCAAATCTATTCTTCCGTTGTTTCTTCCCCTCCATCATTATCAAGAGCCGTGCCACCTTCTTCGGCGTTTACGTCGATATCCAGTACATCACTTTCCGAAAGATCGTCTTCATCCTTCATTACTTTGGCCACGGCCGCAATGGAATCGTTGCCTTTCAGGTTGATGAGACGCACCCCTTGGGTAGCCCTACCCATAACACGTAGGTCTTCGACACTCATACGAATGGCTATACCCGACTTGTTAATGATCATTAGGTCATCTGAATCTGAAACGTTCTTTATAGCTACAAGGCCTCCGGTTTTTTCCGTAATGGAAATGGTCTTAACCCCCTTACCACCTCTGTTGGTGATTCGGTAATCATCAATATTCGACCGTTTTCCGTATCCGTTCTCGGAAACGACCAAGATATTGTCTTCCAAATCGTGTACGGATACCATACCGATAACCTCATCTTTATCGTCTGCCAAGGTAATACCACGCACCCCTGAAGCATTTCTACCCATTGGGCGAGTCTTGCTTTCTTCAAAACGGATGGCTTTACCTGATTTCAAACCAAGGAAGATCTGACTGGTTCCCGTAGTCAATTTTGCTTCTAGCAACTCATCGTCTTCACGAATACCGATAGCATTAATACCATTTTGTCGTGGGCGTGAGTATTGTTCCAAGCTCGTTTTCTTGACCACACCTTTCTTGGTGGCCATGATTACATAATGACTGTTTACGTATTCTTCGTCCTTAAGGTCTTGTGTACAAATAAAGGCCTTGACGTTATCATCTTGCTCTATATTGATAAGGTTCTGTATGGCCCTACCTTTTGAAGTCCTGCTTCCTTCCGGAATTTCATAGACACGCATCCAGAAACATTTTCCTTTCTGGGTAAAGAAGAGCATGTACTGGTGATTGGTTCCCACGAAGAGGTATTCCAAGAAATCCTCATTCCTCGTAGAGGAAGCCTTTTGACCAACACCGCCCCTATTTTGCGTTTTATATTCGGAAACGGGTGTTCTCTTAATATATCCGGCATGCGAAATGGTAATAACCACTTGCTCATCAGGGATCATATCTTCGATACTCAAATCCCCTCCGGCCAAATTGATTTCGGAGCGACGCTCATCACCATACTTGTCCTTTATCTCAAGAAGTTCTTCTTTGATGATTTCCATTCTGCGCTCTTTTCTGGCCAAGATATCCTTAAGGTCCGCTATGGTCTCAAGAATTTCTTCGTATTCGGAGCGTAATTTATCTTGTTCAAGACCCGTTAACTGACGGAGTCTCATTTCAACGATGGCCTTTGCCTGAATTTCGGTCAGCTTAAAGCGTTCCATCAGGTTATTCCTAGCTTCATCCGCATTGGACGATGCCCTGATAATGGCAATTACCTCATCGATATTATCGGAAGCAATGATCAAGCCCTCTAAGATGTGGGCACGATCTTCCGCTTTTTTAAGTTCAAACTTGGTTCGCCTTACCACCACTTCGTGACGGTGCTCGACGAAATAATGAATCATTTCCTTTACGTTCAGCAACCTAGGCCTACCGTTTACCAGTGCGATATTGTTGACACTGAAGGAAGATTGCAATGCCGTGTATTTGTACAAGGTATTAAGTACGATATTAGGAATAGCATCACGTTTTAAAATATAAACGATACGCATTCCGTTTCTATCGGACTCATCACGGATACTCGATATCCCATCGATTTTCTTTTCGTTGATCAAATCGGCCGTTTTCTTGATCATATCGGCCTTGTTGATCTGGTAAGGTATCTCGGTTACGATAATACACTCCCTACCCTGAACCTCTTCAACAATGGCCTTGGCCCTGATCTTGATCCTTCCCCTTCCGGTATGAAAGGCTTCTTTTACCCCATCATAACCGTAAATGACACCGCCGGTAGGAAAATCGGGGGCCTTGATATGGGTCATAATCTCATCGATCTCTATATCGTTGTTTTCAATATATGCTACCGTACCGTCTACCACTTCCGAAAGGTTGTGGGGAGGCATATTGGTAGCCATACCTACCGCAATACCCGAAGCACCGTTCACCAAAAGGTTGGGCACTCGCGTGGGAAGTACTGTAGGTTCCTGTAAAGAATCATCAAAGTTCAACTGATGGTCGACGGTATCCTTATCGATATCCGCCAACATGTCATCGGCTATTTTTCGCATTCTGGCCTCGGTATAACGCATTGCCGCAGGGCTATCGCCATCTACCGACCCAAAGTTACCCTGCCCATCTACGAGCATGTAACGCAAACTCCACTCCTGGGCCATACGCACCATAGAGTCATATACCGATGTATCACCGTGAGGGTGGTACTTACCCAGAACCTCACCCACGATACGCGCAGATTTTTTGTGTGCGCTAGAGGAACGAACCCCTAGTTCGTACATCCCGTAAAGAACCCTTCTGTGAACCGGTTTTAGACCGTCCCTGACATCAGGTAAAGCACGTGACACAATGACCGACATCGAGTAGTCGATGTAAGCAGATTTCATTTCCTCTTCAATGTTAATCGGAATCAATTTTTCTCCTTCTGCCATTTTTAAATCCTAGAATTATTTTAGTTAAAAAAAACATGCCAATATACATAAAATGATAGCCTTTAAAGCACATACCGCCTTCTTTATTAAATAATTTATCAACACTTTTTACAAGACCCAAGTATACAGCTTGATTTACCGCTTATCCCCAAGACCCGCCCCATTTTTTCTTATTTAAGAATACTTTCTCTAATATTAGGTACACTATTTGCGTTAGATTGGTATAGTTTTACTAATTTTATAGATGAAAGGATAATTTTATGGATGATAATTTTTCACCGAGGGTAAAAGACGTAATTGCTTACAGCAAAGAAGAAGCGCTGCGGTTGGGCCATGATTTCATTGGTACCGAGCACTTGATGTTGGGGCTTTTACGGGATGGTAACGGCAAGGCAATTAGTATTCTTGACGCTATGGAGGTGGATTTAGATCACCTCAGGCGAAAGGTCGAAATTCTCAGCCCCTCCAATCCAAACCCGAACAACTTACAAAAAGATAAAAAGAACTTGCACTTGACGAGACAGGCGGAGCGTGCCCTAAAAACTACGTTTTTAGAAGCCAAGCTTTTCCAGAGTTCCTCGATCAATACGGCCCATTTGCTATTGTGCATTCTAAGGAACGAAAATGACCCCACCACGAAACTGCTTCACAAGTTAAAAGTAGATTACGACGGTGTAAAGGAACAGTTTAAATTTATGATTACAAGCGACGACGATATTGTAGACGCCCCAACTTCCGAATCGTTTCCGAGCGATAGCGACGACACCGAAGGAAAAGAAGGAAGTTTTGGCACTACGGCAGGACCAAAAGGAAACAAAAAATCAAAAACTCCCGTACTGGACAACTTTGGCCGAGACCTTACACTCATGGCCGAGGAAAACAAGCTAGACCCCGTTGTGGGAAGGGACAAGGAGATTGAACGCGTTTCCCAAATACTTAGTAGAAGAAAGAAAAACAACCCGCTTTTGATCGGAGAGCCCGGTGTTGGTAAAAGTGCCATTGCCGAAGGCTTGGCCTTAAGGATTATCAACAAGAAGGTTTCCCGCATCCTATACAATAAAAGGGTAGTTACCCTTGACCTAGCTTCTTTGGCAGCCGGCACAAAATACCGTGGCCAGTTCGAAGAGCGCATGAAGGCGGTAATGAACGAACTTGAAAAGAATGACGATGTCATCCTTTTCATTGACGAGATACATACCATTGTAGGTGCAGGCGGTGCTACGGGCAGTTTAGATGCCTCCAACATGTTCAAACCGGCTTTGGCCAGGGGCGAAATCCAATGTATAGGAGCCACTACCCTAGATGAGTACCGACAGTACATTGAAAAAGACGGGGCGCTCGAAAGACGCTTTCAAAAGGTAATCGTTGAACCGACTACGGTTGAGGAAACCATTGAAATTCTTCACAATATCAAAGGGAAATACGAAGACCACCATAACGTACACTACACCGACGAAGCTATTATAGCCTGTGTCAAGCTTACGAACCGTTATATGACGGACCGATTCTTGCCCGATAAGGCCATTGATGCCCTTGACGAAGCAGGTTCTCGCGTACATATTGTAAACATGGATGTACCCAAGCAGATCCTTGAACTCGAAAAACAACTTGAAGATGTTCGCGAGTTAAAGAACAGCGTGGTCAAAAAACAGAAATACGAAGAGGCCGCTAAATTGCGCGATGACGAGAAACGTCTTGAAAAAGACCTGGCTACCGCGCAAGAAAAATGGGAAGAAGACAGTAAGCTTCATAAAGAAACGGTAACGGAAGACAATGTGGCCGATGTAGTTTCCATGATGAGCGGCATACCCGTAAACCGAATTGCACAAACGGAAAGCAACAAACTTGCCGAACTGCCCAGCTTGATCAAATCGAACGTAATCGGTCAAGACGAGGCGGTGGCGAAAGTAGCCAAGGCCATTCAAAGAAACCGTGCCGGGTTAAAAGATCCGAACAAGCCCATTGGTTCGTTCATCTTCCTAGGTCAGACCGGAGTGGGCAAAACCCAATTGGCAAAAGTATTGGCCAAGGAACTTTTCGACTCCGAAGATGCCTTGATCCGTATCGATATGAGCGAATACATGGAAAAATTCGCCATTTCCCGATTGGTAGGAGCACCTCCAGGATACGTAGGCTACGAAGAAGGCGGTCAGTTGACCGAAAAGGTAAGACGCAAGCCTTACTCCGTCATTCTTCTCGATGAAGTAGAAAAAGCACATCCCGATGTATTCAATATGTTGCTACAAGTGCTAGATGACGGCTACCTTACCGATAGTTTGGGCAGGAAAATTGATTTTAGAAACTCCATTATCATTATGACCTCAAACATTGGCGCGAGAAAACTAAAAGATTTTGGACAAGGTATCGGCTTCGGCACATCGGCCATGAAGTCTCAAGAAGACAGTCACCAAAAGAGCGTTATAGAAGGAGCCCTTAAAAAAGCCTTCGCACCGGAATTCTTGAACAGGATCGACGATGTGATCGTATTTAACGCACTTGAAAGGGAAGACATCCACAGGATTATCGATATTGAGCTACGCAAATTGTTCGCCAGAATTAAAGATATCGGTTACGATTTAAGCCTTACCGAAAAGGCCAAAGACTACATTGCCGATAAAGGTTTTGACAAACAATATGGCGCCAGACCTTTAAAAAGGGCTATTCAAAAATATATTGAAGATGCACTGGCCGAAGAGATCGTAAACTCAAAACTTGAAGATGGCGACAGTATTATCATGGACCTCGACGAGAAAAACGAGGAACTTACCATAGAAATCAAAAAAGCGGAAAAGTCATCGAACACCTAATTTTTACCGCCATAAATTCTATCAAGGGAGCCTATTATACGGGCTCCCTTTTTTATTTTTCCAAGAATTAGACACGAATACCCCAATACAATAATGCTTCAACAACAGCACTATAAACGATATTTACGCTTTTAATCTATTATTTTTCTCAATAGATAACGATACATCTACATTCGTCACAGGACATTATAATAAATTTGAAATGAAAGTGAGGCGACCAAAGAAGACTGTTATAGTCAGGGAGTATCAATTAGATGTTGGAAAAATACAAGTTTACGAAAACTACATGGTTTCGCTGTTCGATGAAGGTGCTACACTCACTTTAGAAAGAGTTTATCAAATCATAGGCATTTCAGAAATCCATTTCAGGGATAAAAACTTCGGCTATATCAGCCTAAGAAAAAAGTCGTATGCCGTTGACCCAACTATATATACGTATCTACGTCAATTGGACAACCTGAAGGCTTTTGCCATAGTATCGGTAAAAGAAATAGACATGCACAATTTCAAGATCGAAAAGCTATTCTATAAAAAACCAATGAAATTCTTTATTGAATACGACAACGCGGTAGCGTGGGTAAAGCGTCGCGCAAAAGCTAAATAGCATAGCTAGAGCCAGCAATCGACATAAAAAAAAACTCAAGATTTAGAATCTTGAGTTTTTTTTATGTCATGAAATATTCCCCTATTGCTGAGCAGCTTCGTTTTCGTTCGACTGAGGCCTATTTTCAGGTACGGCAAACAAGTCGATAAAGGCCGCACCGATACTTTCGGCAACCGCACCAGCAGTCAATGCCTGGTAGCCTGTTTTTTCAACGGCTATATCCCCTGCCCTTCCATGTAGATACACCCCAAAAACAGCGGCATTAAGCGGATTGTATCCCTGAGCTATAAGTCCCGTTACCATACCGGTCAACAGATCACCCGTTCCACCGGTTCCCATACCCGGATTGCCCGTAGTGTTAATATACCCCTTTTCATCATAAAGGGTAATCGTATGCGAGCCTTTGATTACCAAAACACAATCGTATTTCTTTGAAAATGCTTTTGCCTTATCCAATTTATCAAAATCATCCTTCCAAGTACCGATCAATCTTTCCAATTCTTTGGGATGGGGGGTCAACACGCTTCGCGCGGGGATTTTTTCCAACAAATGCTTGTTTTCCGCAAGTATATTCAGGGCATCGGCATCGATTACCAAGGGCTTTTTATTGTTTATCAAAAAATCATCGAGAGCCTCTGCGCTACGTTCGTCTTTCCCCATTCCTACACCGATACCTATTACCGTAGGATCGATATCAAACTCAATTTTAGATAGAACATCTTCTTCGGCATCGGTTATGACCATGGCTTCGGGAAAATTCGTCTGCAGGGGCATATAGCCACATTTGGGAACATAGGCCGTTACCAAGCCGCTACCCGCATACAAACACGCCTTAGAAGCCAAATGCACCGCACCGATCTTACCATAACTGCCCCCAACGATGAGTCCGTGTCCGTGACTGCCCTTATGCGAAAATTTTTCCCTGGGGATATAGACCGGAAGCATTTCATTCTTTCCTATCAACTCATAATCCGTTTCCGTATTACTTAGGAATTCAGGGTCTAGACCAATATCCAAAACCTCCCATTGCTCGGTAAAGACACCCGTTTCAGGTAAGAAAAACACCAATTTCGGCACTTGAAAACTTAGGGTATGGTTCGCTTTTATCACTGCACTTTCATCTTGTGGCACCTTATCGGTGAACAATCCCGAAGGAATATCAACAGAAAGCACAAAGGCTTCCGATTGCTGGATATGGTCAAATAATTTTACCACCCAGGCATCGGGGGCACGGTTCAGGCCAATACCAAAAATGGCATCTACCACAATATCATCTCGTCCTATTTCGGGTAAAACGGAGCTTTCCTCCAAAAACTCGGGCCATACTTTCCGGTCTTTCAAACGGTCTAGGTTCACCAAAAAATCATCGGAGCGTTTCTTGCTATAATTTACAACGTACACCTCAATATTATAACCGTGTTCGAGTAAGTGCCTCGCCAATGCAATGCCATCGCCCCCATTATTACCAATACCACAAAAGAGGTGAATTTTGACCGGGGCGCCCTGAATTCTATAGTGCAGCCAATTGAAAAGTTGAACGGCAACGCCTTCCATCAATTCATCACTGCTTATGCCGTTCTTTTTTATCGTAGCCTTATCGGCTTCATAGATTTGCTTTGCTGAGAAAATTTTCATGTATACGATTGTAGAATTATCTGGTTGTTAAGTATGTATATGGTTTTCACCTGTTAGCTAGCCGCTTGAAACAATGGCACAATAGCTATAATTTTTTGTAAAAATCTCACAAAATTTTCAATAATGTAAGTAATTAACATTATAGCCCAATAACTAGCAACAAAAATTTGATTAAGAGTCCAAAAGTACTACTTTTGATGCTTTCATTTTTACAATGTACCAGCATATCGCAAACATATCAACTGAACTTTTCTTCACGACCAATGGTTCTATCAACACATTTGGCACCACCACCCCTTTGGGGTAGGCAAAAACATATCAGTTCGTTATCGCGTTATTTCGCACCCAATCTATTTTTAAGAGTTAATTTCCTCTAACATGAAAGTTTTAAAATTCGGCGGCACATCCGTAGCCAACGCCTCCAACATATCATTAGTAAAAAATATCGTATCCCAATCAGATGCCAAAAAAGCTATTGTTGTGGTATCTGCTTTCGGTGGTGTTACCAACCTCTTGTTGAATGCGGCGCAACAAGCCTCTGCCCAAAACCAAGGTTACAAATCTATTTTAAAAGAAATCGAAGCTCGACACTTAGATACGGCTAAGTCACTTATTCATGTAAGTGCCCAAAGCAAGGTACTAAGCAAGGTCAAAAGTGAAATCAACACTTTGGAAACCCTTCTGGAAGGTGCTTTTCTCATTGGGGAAATTACCCCGCGTCTTTCCGATAAAATTGTAAGTTACGGGGAGCTTCTATCATCGTATATCATCGACGAATATTTTATCCAAGAGGGTTTAAATTCCGCTTATATCGATAGCAGGGAACTGATCAAGACCAATGACATAAACGGTAAGGCTGCGGTCAATTTCGACCTGACCAATGATAATTGCGTAAAGTTTTTCGATAAAGACGACCACCAAGTCATTGTTATGGGAGGTTTTATAGCTTCATCTGAAAACGGCAACTCTACCACCTTAGGCCGTGGAGGTTCAGATTATACGGCCGCCATTGTAGCCGCGGCCATCAATGCCGAGTTCTTGGAAATATGGACGGATGTTAGCGGTATGTTTACCGCCAACCCAAAAATCGTAAAACAGGCCAAGGCCATTCCGCACATATCGTACGAAGAAGCCATGGAGCTATCGCATTTTGGCGCCAAGGTCTTATACCCCCCAACCATTCAACCGGTACTGGCGAAAGGTATATCCATCGTAATCAAAAATACATTTGAACCCGATAATTCCGGAACCTTAATTACCAAGAACAAAAACGAAAAAGGTAAGACGGTGCGCGGTATCAGCCATGTGGAAAACATTGCCCTTTTATCTCTAGAAGGTCCTGGAATGGTAGGTATACCCGGTATATCAAAACGCTTCTTTGAAGTCCTTTCCCTATCTGAAATAAGCGTAGTGCTTATTACCCAAGCCTCTTCGGAACACTCTATCTGCGTAGGTATTTCGGCCGAGGATATCGACAGGGCCACTGAAGTGGTAAATACCGCTTTTGAATACGAAATCGAACGCGGAAAGATAAAGCCCGTCATTGCCGAAGAAGATTTGGCCATCATAGCACTGGTCGGCGACAATATGAAAAGCCATCAAGGCCTGAGCGGTAAAATGTTCAGTACTTTAGGTAAGAACAACGTCAACTTACGTGTCATTGCACAGGGTGCTTCAGAGCGAAACATTTCGGCCGTTATCAAGAAAGAAGACGTTAAAAAAGCCCTCAACGCCCTTCACGAAGAGTTTTTTGAAGAAAACATCAAGCAGCTCAACCTGTTCGTAATGGGTGTGGGCAACGTAGGATCCAAATTACTGAAGCAGATCTACCAACAAAAGAAGTTTTTAAAAGAAAACCTAAAATTGAACATACGCGTCATTGGCATGTCGAATTCGCGCACCATGGTTTTTGACGAAAACGGCATCCCCCTTAAAAATTGGGAAGCTGAACTGGCCGCGGGACAAAAGGCCGACAAGGTCGAGTTCATGAAAAAGGTCAACGAGCTGAATTACCGCAACAGCATTTTTGTAGATAATACGGCGAGCGAGGAAGTTTCCAAAACCTACAACGCCTATTTGGGCAATAGCATTTCAGTAGTTACCTGTAACAAGATCGCCTGTTCTTCGGCCTATGAAAATTACCAAGAATTAAAGTCGCTTGCGCGAACTTATAACGCTCCGTTTTTATTCGAAACGAACGTTGGGGCAGGTTTACCTATTATAGATACATTAAAACATTTGATCGCCTCAGGTGACAAAATCCTCAAGATACAAGCCGTTCTATCCGGAAGCTTGAACTTTGTTTTCAACAACTTCAACGACAAGACCACGTTTCACGACATCGTGAAACAAGCGCAGCAAGAAGGTTATACCGAACCGGATCCCAAAATAGATTTGAGCGGTGTGGACGTGATGCGAAAAATCTTGATCTTGGCCCGTGAAAGCGGAAACCAATTAGAGATTGGCGATATCGAAAACAAATCGTTCTTACCTCAAGAAAGTCTTGACACCACGAACAATGAAGATTTCTTCGCTTCGTTGATCAAGCATGAAGATGACTTTCAAAAGATGTACAAAGAGGCCCAAGACGCCGATAGCAAATTAAAGTATGTGGCCCAATTCGAAAACGGAAAAGCCAGTGTAGGCCTTCAGGCCATCCCTAAGGGACACGACTTTTACAACTTGGAAGGCAGTGACAATATCGTTCTTTTCTATACGGAGCGCTACCCTAACCAGCCTATGATCATTAAAGGGGCCGGTGCAGGGGCCGACGTTACCGCCTCAGGCATTTTTGCCGATATCATTAGAATCGGAAATTTCTAATTATGGAAGAAATTAAAATATTCTGCCCGGCAACGATTGCCAATGTTTCTTGCGGATTTGATGTACTCGGTGTGGCCCTAGATAACGTTGGCGATATCATGGTGGTTCGAAAAACCCCGGAAAAGGGCATACGGATCACCAAACTAGAAGGCCAAGACCTCCCCATGGAAACCGAGCGCAATGTGGCCGGTGTAGCAGGCTTGGCACTTTTGGAAAAAGGCGACTACGAAGGTGGATTTGAAATAGAAATCTACAAAAAGATAAAGGCCGGAAGCGGAATCGGCAGCAGCGCAGCAAGTTCAACAGGGGCCGTTTGGGCCATGAACGAGCTATTGGGTAGGCCGTTTTCCACCCTTGAACTGGTTCAGTTTTCTATGGAAGGTGAACGCTTGGCAAGTGGCGTCGCCCATGCCGACAATGTAGCCCCCGCCCTATTTGGAGGCTTCACCCTGGTGCGCAGTTACGATCCCCTGGATATTATACCGATCCATACGCCCCCCGAATTGTACGCCACGGTAATCCACCCACAAATAGAAGTAAAGACATCGGACTCGCGAAAAATACTGAAAACCAACATCACCTTGGCCGACGGCATTAAGCAGTGGGGCAACGTGGGCGGGCTCATAGCCGGACTGTTCACCGAAGATTACGACCTCATCGGACGTTCTTTGGTCGACCATATTGTCGAGCCCATCCGCTCCATATTGATCCCCGGTTTTGACCAAGTAAAGAGTGAAGCCATAAATGCCGGTGCCCTAGGTTGCGGTATATCGGGTTCCGGGCCTTCAATTTTTGCGTTCAGCAAAGGCGAAGCTATCGCAAACGAAGTTGCGGCCGCCATGAAAAATGTATACAAGAACATTGGTATCGATTACGATGTTCACGTCTCTAAGATCAATCGTGAAGGAATAAAGACCCTACAATAATGAATTTTTACAGCCTAAATAAAAAAGCCCCAGAAGTTTCGTTTAAAGATGCGGTAATCAAAGGAATCGCTCCCGATAAAGGACTTTATTTTCCTGAACGGATAGAGCCCCTTCCCGCGCGTTTCTTTGAACATATCGAAGATTTGACCGATCATGAAATTGCGTTCAATGCCATTCACCAATTTGTATCCGATGAAATTCCCAACGACAGGCTCCGCGAAATCATTGCCAAGGTCCTTGACTTTGATTTTCCGGTAGTTGAAATTGAGGAAAACGTATCAACCTTAGAACTTTTTCACGGTCCCACCATGGCCTTTAAAGATGTTGGGGCACGCTTCATGGCCAATTGCCTTGGCTATTTTTCAGAAGGGGAAAAGCAAGATGTAACGGTATTGGTAGCCACTTCAGGTGACACCGGCGGTGCCGTAGCCAATGGTTTTTTAGGTGTCGAAGGCGTTCGTGTAGTCATTTTATACCCGAACGGAAAAGTAAGCGATATTCAAGAACGACAGCTGACCACCTTAGGTCAAAATATAACCGCCCTTAGAGTAGACGGTACCTTTGACGACTGTCAGAAAATGGTAAAGACCGCTTTCATAGACGGAGACCTTCTGGAAAAAATGCAACTGACATCGGCCAACTCTATCAATGTAGCGCGCTGGCTGCCCCAATTGTTCTATTTTCTGTTCGCCTACAAACAGGCAAAAGCAAAGGGAAAGGAGATTGTTTTCTCCATCCCCAGTGGCAACTTCGGAAACATCTGTGCCGGTATGGTAGCCCAACGTTTAGGTATGCCCGTAAAACACTTTATTGCCGCCACCAACGTCAACGATACCGTACCCGAGTTCATGAGAACGAAGGAATACGCCCCCAAGCCCTCTACACCGACCATCTCAAATGCCATGGATGTGGGCGACCCAAGTAATTTCATTCGCATCAGACATTTGTACCAAGATAATTTTGAAGCGTTAAAGGAAAACCTTTCTTCGTACGCCTTCTCCGATGCGGAAACTAGGGAAACCATGAAAAAAGTATACGCCAAAAGTGGTTACATTGCAGATCCCCATGGGGCTGTCGGTTATTTAGGGTTGAAGAAATACCAAGAAACCCACCCCGATTGCTACGGTATCTTTTTAGAAACCGCACACCCCGTAAAATTTTTAGATGTAGTGGAAGACACCATTGGCCGTTCAGTCGATATTCCCGAACAGATCAAACAGGTGATGGACAAAGAAAAGAAGTCCATTTTCATAAAGGAATACGACGAGCTCAAACAATACCTATTGAACCGATAATAAAAAAGCCCCTAAATAATTTTAGGGGCTTTTTATTAATTCAATTTGGGAAGCTCAAATTTGTCCAACGGACTCGGTTGCTTCATAACTTTTTCTATGTCCTCCGCCTTTCTCGGTGCCATGGCCGACAGGTTTATCGGCCCGTCTTTCGTTATTAGGATATCATCTTCTATCCGTACCGCTATGCCCCACCATTTTTCATCACAATCACTTCCTTCGGGAATATAGATACCCGGCTCTACCGTAATTACCGTATTTTCCTGAAAAGGCCTATAGGTTCCGGCATCATGTACATCTAAGCCTAAATAATGCGAAGTACCATGGGGGAAATAAATACGGGCCTCTTCTTCCTTTTTAATAATACCCAGTTTCAACAGACCTTCGGCGACCACTTTGCTCGCGGCTTGCCCCGGGGCCTGGAAAGGGGCACCGACCACACTGGCCTTAATACCCGCTTCCTGAGCTTCGTATACAATATTGTATATCTGTTTTTGTTCCTTGGTAAACTTTCCGTTAGCCGGTATGGTTCGGGTAACATCGGCCGTGTACCCACGGTATTCGGCCCCTAGGTCCATCAACACCAAATCATTGCCTACCTGAGGTTTATTGTTTTCAATGTAATGCAAAATACATCCATTATTGCCCCCTCCTACAATAGAAGGGTAGCCTTCGTATTCCGCACCGTATTTCTTATAGACGTATTCGTGCACCCCTTGGATTTCGGTTTCCGACATGTTCGGGTGCATGGCCTTCATCACCTCTACCTGCCCCACTGCCGAAATTTCTATGGCTTTTTTCAAAAGCATCATTTCTTCCTCAAGTTTGGTCTCGCGTAAAGTCGCCATAATCTCGCCCAGTGTTGAGGAATCCAAATTATGGGCATCGAGCTTTAGGGAAACCTTTTGCTTTATTTCATTTCGTAACTCATCGTCCCCGGCATTTACAAATCCGCTTAAAAGTTCATCTTCCCGTAACTTTTCGTCCCGGTTCAAATAACGCCCCAATACTTGGGCCACATTGGCACTGTTCTCAACATCGGTAGCTGTGATCATCGAATAAAACCGCTCTTTAGAACCATCGTAGTCAGCCGGGTAATTGGTTTTCTCCTTAAAGGCCTGTATCAAATCAAAGAGGTCAGCCCCGTCACTTGAATCGCGATAATCGTTCTTAAAATCAAAGAACAGCACCTTATCGAACTTTTGAAAATCGACGGCCGCTTGTTTGAACGCACTACCGTTAAAGACCGATTTGAAACCCAATTTACTTTTAGCCCCTTCTATTCCCAAACGCTTTCCGTTCCATTGCTCGGCCCTCGGGTCACGCTCCTGTACGTAAAGCATTTCGTTGTACACCCCTCCATTGGCATCTTTTTGATCTTCCGAAAAAATAAGCAAGACCGAATTCGGCTCCTTATAGCCCGTCAAGTAATAAAAATTGGGATCTTGATGGTAGACGTAATCTACGTCATTGGCGCGATTTCTAACAGCGTTGGCAAAAAAAACGGCCACACTATTGGCGGGCATCATTTTTCGGACCGCTTCCCTTCTGTTCTTGTGAAAATCGGCCGAAAGGAAATCGGAAGGTTCATCTTGGGCCATACTGGACAAAGGAGCCATACATATCGCTACCATTACATAAAGTAGTCTTACCATTTTATTTTTTTTAGAGGTTTGATCTTTTCGCTTTGAAACAATGCACCGGGTAATTTACAAAGATTATGCAAAACATATCAAACCGCAATTATACAATAGTTAAATATTTCAATAGCTTTGTAAGCCTAAAAAGAGAAGTACGATGAAAAATACTGCGTTGACCCAGACCCATGAAGCCTTAGGCGCAAAAATGGTACCCTTTGCCGGATACAATATGCCTGTTTCTTATGAAGGCATAAATGTAGAACACGAGACCGTTCGCAAAGCTGTGGGTGTTTTTGATGTTTCCCATATGGGAGAGTTTTTGATCGAGGGCCCGAAAGCCCTAGACCTTATTCAAAAAGTATCGTCTAACGATGCCTCTAAACTTACCCTTGGAAAAGCGCAATACAGCTGCCTCCCGAATGAAACAGGAGGGATTGTCGATGATCTTATCGTGTATCGCATAAAAGAAGAAACCTACCTTTTGGTAGTCAACGCTTCGAACATTGACAAAGATTGGGCACATATCTCAAAATACAATGAAGAAATAGGTGCTACCATGCGCAATATTTCTGACGAATTTTCACTTTTGGCCATCCAAGGGCCTAAAGCCGTTGAAGCGATGCAATCGCTGACATCGGTCGATTTGGCCAGCATCAAGTTCTACAATTTTGTGGTGGGCGATTTCGCGGGAATCGACAATGTCATTATTTCGGCTACCGGCTATACCGGATCGGGCGGATTTGAAATTTATTGCAAGAACAGCGAGGTACAGCAAGTATGGGACAAGGTTTTTGAAGCAGGAGCCGCCTACGACATCAAACCCATAGGTCTTGCCGCACGTGACACCCTACGTCTTGAAATGGGCTATTGCCTGTACGGTAACGATATTGACGACAGCACCTCTCCCTTTGAAGCTGGATTGGGCTGGATCACCAAGTTCACCAAAGATTTTGTAAACAGCGAAGCCTTGGCCAAAATAAAGGCGCATGCCCCAGAACGCAAGTTGATCGGATTTGAACTTGACGAAAGAGGGATACCAAGACAGGGGTACGACATAGTGGACGGACAAGGAAAGACCATTGGCGTTGTAACCTCTGGTACCATGTCCCCTTCGCTGGGCAAGGGTATAGGTCTAGGTTACGTCCCTAGCGTATTTGCCGAAGCAGGCAGTAAAATACACATTCAAATCAGAAAAAATGCGGTACCGGCCACTATTGTAAAGCCGCCTTTTTACAAAGGATAAGCGGCACAGACACATAAGAGAGGGGAGAAAGATGGACGACGGAAGTAAAAAAATTCTCATTTTAGGAGCCAGTGGTTTTTTGGGCCATGCCATATACAAAGAGCTATGCAACTATTTTGACACCTACGGCACGTATAATTCGGCCAGACGATCATTTGAAGGCAACAAGCAGTTCTTCAAATACAATATGGAAGAGGATGATGTTCATGAAATTCTCGAAAAGGTACGCCCAAAAGTAATCGTATCGGCCGTCAGGGGAAATTTTGCATCTCAAATCGTGGCCCATCGACACCTTGTCGAATACGTAAAGGAAAACGATTGTTGTCTATACTTCCTCTCTTCCGCCAATGTGTTTGACGCCTATAGCAAATACCCTTCCTACGAGCATGATAAAACGCTTTCGGAGAGTGTATACGGACGACTGAAGATCAAGATCGAAAATATGCTCCTTAGGCTTCCCCAAAAAAAAATGGGCATACTGCGTATACCCATGGTTTTCGGAAATAGCTCTCCACGGGTAAAGGATATTAAAAGATACATTTGGGACAATGCCCCTGTTGAAGTTTTTCCCAATCTGGTCTTGAACGTAACCAATGACGACAAACTCACCCAGCAGATCCATTACCTCATCAACAGAAATAAAAGGGGAATCTTTCATCTTGGCAGTAACGACCTTGTGCACCACGAAGACTTCACAAAAGAAATCGTAGAGCGCATCGGTGATTTCACCCCAATCTACAAGCGGGTATTCACTACTAACGACGAACGATATCTCGCCGTATTGCCTCGAGACAACAAACTCCCTAAAAACCTACAGTTTAGCTATCAAGATGTAATAGACCACCATGTGATGCGCTAGAACTCACAATAAGGGTGTATTTTATCCCCGAAGAAATTTGAAATGATTAATTTCAGGTTTTTGTAACCACGCAAATACAGCAACACACCTATGAAAAAATTATCTGAACAAGAAATCGAAAGTCAACTTGCCAAGCTTGACGGTTGGGATTACGCCAATGGCGCCATTGAAACCTCCTTCGAATTCAAGGACTTTAAAGAAACTTTTTCGGTAATGACCCGTATTGCCTTTGAATGCGAGGCCCAAGGGCACCACCCCGACTGGAGCAACGTTTACAACTCATTGCATATTCGGCTGAACACCCACGATGTAGGAGGTCTTACGGAAAAAGATTTTAAGTTGGCGCATAGTATTGAAGCGATTATTGAAAGTGAATAAAAGGTAGCCCTATTTGGCAAAATAATATTCCTGTACGGTCCAAAAACGCCGCTTATGCAAACTTCTTTTGAAATGGTGAGGGCCAAGTACTTGCAACCGTTGTCAATTTTATTAAATTTGCTACCTTCAACAAATATTTAGTTACAGATTATGGGAAGAGCTTTTGAGTTTCGAAAAGCACGTAAAATGAAGCGATGGTCAGCTATGTCAAAGGCCTTTACTCGTATAGGAAAGGATATTGTAATAGCTGTAAAAGAAGGAGGACCGGATCCGGACTCCAACTCAAGACTTAGGGCGGTCATCCAGAACGCCAAGTCGGTAAACATGCCCAAGGACAATATTGAGCGCGCCATTAAAAGAGCCTCCGATAAGAGTCTAGGCGATTATAAAGAGGTACTCTTCGAAGGTTACGCACCCCATGGTATAGCCATACTCATCGAGACCGCTACCGACAACAATACCCGCACCGTTGCCAACATCAGGAGTTATTTCAATAAATGCGATGGAAGCTTGGGCACATCGGGCTCTGTAGAATTTATGTTCGACCACACTTGTAATTTTAGAATCCCTGCAGAGGGTATCGACCCCGAAGAACTGGAACTGGAACTTATTGACTTTGGAGCGGAAGAGGTTTTTGTAGATGATGACGGTATTTTGATCTATGCCCCTTTTGAAAGCTTTGGAGCCATTCAAAAAGAACTGGAAAACAGGGAAATTGAAATCTTATCCTCAGGATTCGAGCGCATTCCACAAGTAACCAAGCAACTTTCAGAGGAAGAAGCTGCCGATGTTGAGAAACTTTTAGAAAAAATAGAGGAAGACGACGACGTTCAGAACGTCTACCATACGATGCAAGAATAGCATTCGATAACGAAAGTTATTTCACACATTAAAAAAGCGGCCTATTGGGCCGCTTTTTTAATAGGGTAAACCTAAGTTTCTACGATGCAAAAAACTTTTCTTCCTTAGCACAACTTATGGCTGCCGTGGTATCTTTCCGACTACACCTTTAAAAAAAGCTTCGTAGACTTTAAAGTCGGCGTCTTTATCATCGGTAGTATACAAAGGTTCTGAAATCTTGACCTGTTTTTTACCGAAATCGAAGGCCACCAGCACAACGGGCACTTGGGCGCCTTTGGCGATATAATAGAACCCCGTTTTCCATTTATCCACTTTTTTGCGGGTACCTTCAGGAGCAATGGTCAACCTAAACTTCTTCCGCTCTTGAAATACCTTTACCGTGGCCGAAACCATATCGTTATTCTTACTACGATCAATGGGCTCTCCTCCCAGCTTCCTAAATATAAAACCGAAAGGAAAGGCAAAGAGACTTTTTTTACCTACAAAATTGATGGATTCATTCCATATTTCCCGTATCAACAAGCCGAGAAAAAAATCGACATAACTGGTATGTGGAACGACGGCAATGACAAACTTATCTAAATGACCTGGAAATTTGCCGACCATCTTCCAGCCCATCAGCTTGAAATAAATAAAACGGGCCAATCTTTGCATAGAGGAAACTTTAAATTAAAGAAAACAACGGATAGGCATCAAAATGCCCGACCACTTTCCTTTAAGCGATAGGAAAGTTATATTTTTTCATAAATAGACCTCAACTTTTCAGGAGTAATGGTTTCCCTCCAGTTCTTACCTAAGGCGTTTTCCCATAAGGGAACCATATTCATGGCCACGGAAATCATTGTCTCAAAATCGGCATCACTTAGGTTGGCACAAACCCCTTGCGGCAATGCAATACCATGCTTTTGTCTCATTTCGTGAAAAAGGGCAACGCCTTGAGGATAAAACTCCTCCAAGTGTTGAAACACCAAACAATTGCCAATACCATGTTTAACCCCCAACAAATAGCCGAGACCGTAACTCATGGCATGGGCCACACCCACCTGTGAATAAGCTATGCTCATACCCCCGTGCCATGATGCCATCATTAATTTATCGCGCGACTCTTCTGGGGACAAACTCCCCAAATAAACCTCTTTGCAGAGCTCTAAGGCCTTTTCACCATAACTTTGGCTAAAGGCGTTCAGGTAAGTTCCTGTCAATGACTCTATACAATGGATATAACAATCCATACCCGTATAGAACCACTGCTCTTTGCTGACCCCTTGGGTCAAATCGGGATCTAAAAGCACTTGGTCGAAAGTGGTATGGTCGGAGTTGATTCCTAATTTTTTTTCGGGCCCCAAGAGTACGGTAGTTCTAGAAACCTCGGCACCGGTACCGCTTATGGTAGGTATTCCGACATGGAATACGGCAGGTTTGTGAACCAGGTCCCAACCTTGATAATCAGAAGAACTCCCTTTGTTGGTCAGCAAGATGGCCACGGCCTTTGCCAAGTCAAGCAATGTTCCGCCACCGATTCCGACGATACCAGAGGGCAGATCCCCGAATTCGGCCTTTATCTTATCGACCAAGACATCTACTTGGGTCGTTTTCGGCTCTTCTTCCGCCGAAATAAAAATAATCTGATCATTAAAAATCAAAGGGATTCTTTTCGCCAATTCGGTATTCTCAAAAACATCATCGACCAAAAAAATAAACGGTGCTTCGGAATGCTTCCTTCTCGGCATTAAAATAGCTCCCAATTGATTAAAACTCCCCCTTCCGAATACCACCCTGGGTACCATTGGAAAATTCTTGTATTCAGTATTCACACTAATTGTTTCGGGCTTGTGGCCCATATCTTTTCTAACCTCCATAGTCTTATTTCAAATACCCCAAAATATCCGTCAATCTATTTATTTTCAGATATTTATAATCATCCTCATCTACTTTGACCTCTTCATGCTGCCAGGTGGTATGAAAAGGAACATGAACCGCCTGGGCCCCAATATTCACAAGGGGAAGAACATCTGATTTCAAAGAGTTTCCAATCATAAGAAATTCGTTTACATCAATCTGCAAATGGTTCAACAAATGTAGATAGTTTTCTTCTTTTTTATCGCTCAAAACCTCTACATGTTGAAAAAATTCGGAAAGTCCCGATCGTTCCAGTTTACGTTCTTGATCCAATAAGTCTCCTTTGGTCAATACTATTAACCGATAATTTACGCTCAATTTACGTAAAACTTCCCTTACACCGTCTAACAATTCTACAGGTTGCCTTAACATCTCTTTACCAATATTCAAGATTTCGCCGATCGTTGCCTGCGAAACCCTATTGTTCGACAGCTCCAATGCCGACTCTACCATTGAAAGCATAAATCCCTTAACCCCATAACCGTAAAGCTCTAGGTTTTTGATTTCCATTCTGAACAACTCTTGATCAATGGTATTCATGGTTTCGTACCCTTCGAGAAGCTTGCCAAACTTTGTTTCGGCCTCCCTAAAATAGGTTTCATTCACCCATAGCGTATCATCGGCATCAAAACCGACGACCTTAATATTACTATAGTCTACTTCCATGCCTGTTGTGCTCTTTTCAAATCTTCAGGGGTATCGATTTCTATTCCGGAAACCGTAGTTTCCACCATTTTTATTTTTTTACCATACTCCAAGTAACGTATGGCCTCTATCTTTTCTATGGCTTCCAAGGGCAGCATTGGCAACCTTTGGAAGTCCATCAAGGCACGTTTTCTAAAGGCATAGATACCTTTGTGCTTATAATATATGCTCTCTATATCCTTATTTCTAGGATAAGGAATAGGCGAACGCGAAAAATACAATGCAAAATTTCGGTTGTCAACTATAACCTTGACCGTATTCGGGTTGCTTATTTCCCCTGCATCGGTAATACGCACCATTAACGAAGCCAAGTCGATTTCTTCATCGGGGTCCTGCTTAAACACTTCCAAGACCCCTGCCAGGCTCTCTCGATCGGTAAAAGGTTCATCCCCCTGAACATTGACAATGATATCAACGTCCATATGGGTAACGGCCTCAGCAATACGGTCACTACCACAGTCGTGCTCTTTTTGGCTCATTAAGGCTTGGCCCCCGGCACTTATTATGGTGTTGTAAATAACATCGCTATCGGTTACAACGAACACCTCGTCGAAGAGTCCGGTTTTAACCGCAGCTTCATAAGTTCGTAATATAACCGGCTTACCCGAAAGGTCTTGCATCAACTTTGCCGGAAATCGCGATGCCGCATAACGCGCCGGTATCATGGCTATTATTTTCACTTTACTATAGTATTATCGTTAACTACATATTTTTTTACTTCATACCCACGGCCAAAACATCCGTTTGCATGAGGTTAGTGTTCAAACAGTATCTATCTTTTTATCCTAGGCCTTAGTTTTCTATAGATCCTAAAAATCAATGCTAAAATGATAACCACCAAAAACGCGGCCAAGATCGGGGCGAATATAGAGGCCGTGGTCACGACCAAGGCGGTACCCGTCTCTACGGTCGAAACCAAGGGATTTCCCAATCCTCCGGTGGTAGCCGTTGAAGCCAATCTACTGGTCGCCCCTGCCCCTTTAATGGCCGTAGCGGTGCCACCACCGGCTATTATGGCCAAAGACCAGGTAACCACAGGGTCAAGATCCGCTACGGTAGACACCATTACTGCCGTACCCGCAATAGCGGCCAAAGGTACCGCAAAGCTATCTAAAACATTATCTACCCAAGGGATAAAATAGGCGAAAATTTCTACTAAGGTGGCTACGCCCAGCGTAATCAAAGCCGCTAAACTACCGATCCACTGCCAGCTCTCGTTCAACTCCCAGACTCCTGTGTAGGAGGCCAGACTCAATGCGAAAAGCGGCAAGAATACACGAAAGCCAACCGAAGCGGCCAAGCCTACCCCTAAAAATATACTGATAATGGTATCTGATGTCATCTCAACTAAAATTATTTCATTCCGCCATTCGCCCCGTTAAGTCCAGGCCTCCCCTTCAGCGGCAAACCGATTTAAAACTAGCCCTTTACCTATACGAATTTAGCCTATTCCGAATCAACAAAAAAATCATCCTTAAATCCGATAAGGTACAATTGTTTTTTGGCCCTTGTTACGGCGGTATACAACCAGCGCAAATACTCTTTATCCACACCGTTCGGCAAGTAGGGCTGCTCCACGAAAACCGTATTCCACTGCCCTCCCTGTGATTTATGACAGGTGATGGCATAGGAAAACTTGACCTGTAGCGCATTAAAATACTTATTATTCTTTACTCCCAAAAACTTCTTGTACTTTGAACTTTCGTTGGCGTAGTCCTTCATTACCTCCTGATACAACCTATTGCCTTCTTCATAGGGCAATGAGGGCGTTTCGGCCTTTATGGTATCTAACAGAAGTACCGTTTCAAAAGGTTTTTGATTGGGATAATCTACCATTTGCACCTTCACTTCGGCAAATCGAAAGCCGTACAGTTCTTTAATGGCAAAGATCTCGAGCACCTCTATGATATCCCCATTGGCAATAAAACCCGCCTCCGTATTCGGACTCAGCCAAAAATAGTTGTTCTTGACCACCATCATATAATCACCCACGGCCAACTCGTTCTCTAGAAACAAGATCCGACTGCGGATGTTTTCATTATAGAGGTTGGCCCTTTTGTTGGAGCGCACGATAAATGCGGTCTCTTCCTTTCCGTTTTCCGAATAACTGTTGTCAATGGCTTCCTGTATTTCATATCCATCAACGAGCCTGACGATATCCTTGTAGGTATCGAGGTGAAATTGAAAATTTTCAAAGAAACTTCCTTGTAATTGCTCACGAAGCAGGGTGGCGTTAACCAAAATCCCGGAATTTTCAGCCTGGCGCACCACCTCGTCAAGTTCCAATCGTATGACTTCCTTATTATAATTTAAGGCCAGTTTATCGGGATCCAAGGCCGGACTCAAATCTAAGTGCACCGGTGGCAATTGGGCGGTATCACCGATTAAAATAAGCTTACAGTTATGTCCCGAATACACAAACTGTATCAGGTCATCTAACAAAGAACCGTTTTCAAAGAGCTTTGAATCGGTGGGTGCATCGGGTATCATAGACGCCTCATCGACGATAAATATGGTATTGCGGTGCTTGTTGGGCGCCAAGACAAACTGTATTCCCCCACCCCCCTGTTTCTTAGGGAAGTAGATCTTTCTATGGATCGTAAAGGATTGCGTATTGGCGTAGTTCGACATTACCTTGGCCGCACGTCCCGTCGGGGCCATAAGTACGGCTTTCATGGTGGTTTTCCAAAGGCTGTTGACCAAGGTTCCGACAAGGGTGGTTTTACCCGTACCCGCAAAGCCTTTTAGAAGGAATACGTCCTCCTTTCGCTTTGAAAGTATAAAGATGGCCAACTTTTCTAAGGCTATAGCCTGCTTCAGCGTAGGTTCGTGTGGAAATTTTTCCTTGAGAATTTTATAAAAAGATGCATCGGTCAACATTGTCATAGACCTCAAATATAAACAGGATTTTTGGGCGAAAAACTTTTGCGATTGAAAAAAAATTGTAGATTTGTGACAACCACTAAAATATAATTAACACTTAAGAAATGAAGACCATAATTCAAATTGTACTGTGGATAGCTTGTATAGGTTTGGGATATCTTATATACCAATCAGTTACAGGGCCCATCGAATTCAATAAAGTGAAGGAAGAACGTTTCGGGCAGGTTATCGCCAAATTGAAAGACATTAAAAATGCGCAGGAGGCCTACAAAACAGTCAACAGAAAATACGCTAACGACTTTAACAGTTTGATTAAGTTTATCGATACTGCTCATTATACCATTACCCAGCAGAGAGATTCATCTTATATGGAATTCGATAAGACTTACGGCATCGATATGCTTAGAGAAGTGAGAATTATAGACACCCTAGGTACGGTATCGGTTAAAGACTCACTTTTCAAAAGTGACAACCGCTACAAAACCCTAATGGAAGTACCTTTTGCAAAAGGTGGTGAGAAATTCGAAATGAAAGCTTCGATTCTTACTAAAGGAAATTACAAAGCCCCTGTTTTTGAAGCTAAGGTTGACAAGGCTGTTGTATTGTATGACCAGCCTGAAACCCTCCTTAAGAAAGAAAAAGCCGAGGTTGGTGTTGAAGAAGTAAACGGACCTTATATCAAAGTTGGATCTTTAGACGAAGTCAGTACCAACGGAAACTGGCCCCCTATATATGATAAAAAAGGAGACAAAAAATAACACTGGAGAACTAGTGGAAGATTTCAAAAAACTGTCCATTCAAGTTAGCTTGAATGGACTTTCTTTTTGTATCCTCAATACTGTAGAAAATTCCATTGTAAGTGCCGAGAGCGTAGTCTTTGCCAAAAGATTGACGCCCTATGAGGCATTAAAACGCCTAAAGCTTCTTTTCTCCTCCCACAAAATAGAACAAAACCGGTATTCAGAAGTTGTGGTAGTACACCGCAACAACCTCTTTAGCCTAGTTCCGAAACCCTTGTTCAACGAAGAAGAACTGGCCAACTACCTAAAGTTCAACACCAAAATACTGGCCAATGACCACCTGGCCTATGATGAACTCGATAGCTTTGATATCATTAACGTCTATGTTCCTTTTGTAAATATCAACAATTATATTTACGACCTTTTCGGTGAATTTACTTTTAAGCATAACGGAACTGTATTGGTGGAATCACTAATGAACAGCCATATTACCTCTAAAGAGCCCACATGTTACGTTCTTATCTCGGAACAACAGATGGACGTTACCATAATCTCCGGAAAGAAACTTTTACTCTACAACAGTTTTACCTTCATCACCAAAGAAGATTTTTTATACTACCTGCTTTTTACCTTAGAGCAACTTGAACTCGATACCGAGTCCGTTTTCATAAAACTTTTCGGCCAGATTGAAGAAGGCGATGACATCTACACGCTTTGCTACAATTACGCAAAGAACGTCTCGATATTTTATCCCTCCTTCTCTGAGCAGCCTCACTTAAACCCTAAAGAAGAGACCATAGATTTCACCGTTATAAACGCTTTTTAATGCGCATCATTTCAGGCACACATAAGGGCAAGCGAATAAGCGCTCCCAAGAAACTTCCGGTTCGCCCCACCACGGATATGGCCAAGGAGGCCCTATTCAACATTTTGAACAACCGCTATTATTTTGACGAGCTCACCGTAGTAGATCTTTTTTCGGGCACCGGAAATATCAGCTATGAATTCGCCTCCCGGGGCACCAAAAACATAAGCGCGGTAGATGCCGATTATGGCTGTGTAAAATTCATTAACGACACCTCCGACGCCCTTGAGATGGGCATTGCCGCATTTAAAAGCGATGTTTTTACCTATCTTGAAAAATCACGTGAAAAAGCAACGATTATATTTGCCGACCCTCCTTACGGCCTTCCCATAGAGTCTTTTGAAAAAATTCCCCAAAAGGTATTCGAAAACGGACTATTGTTAGATAACGGGCTACTCATCATTGAGCACTCGAACCACATGGACTTATCGCATCTTGAACATTTTGTGGAAAAACGAAAGTACGGAGGTAGCATTTTTAGCTTTTTTGCCTGGCCCGAACCAGTCACCCTCTGAGCTAAAAAAATAAAAAAGCAGGCCATAAGCCGGATTCTGTTAAGTCCCTAGGGACTTCCCTATCATTTATCTAGTACCAACATTACTGCTGGCCTCTAACCGCCTACCCTTCGGCTCGGGCGTGCAACCCTCAAGTACCGATTTACATGGCGTTTCACCGCATAGAGTTTACCTGGTTTCACTACAGCATTACCTGTACATACTTTCTGCTGCACTTGTCCTTTCCGTTAAACGGACGACGGGCGTTACCCGCTATGCTGCACTATGGTGTCCGGACTTTCCTCTCCCGTTTTTACGGCAGCGATAAGGTGACCTGCTCAACCCGCAAAATTAGAACAATTGTTGATAAATAAAGACTTTATCTTGTCGAAATAAAACCCTCTTACCAATCCTATTTTTATATTTGCACATTCGAGTGAACGTAAATTCTAAACCGTAGTTTCTTTTGGAACCCTTTATTGTATCGGCACGTAAATATAGACCCCAGACATTTAGGGATGTTGTGGGACAACAGGCCATTACCAATACCCTTACCAATGCCATTGAACACAATCATTTGGCACAGGCCCTTTTATTCTGTGGCCCCAGGGGAGTTGGTAAAACTACCTGTGCGCGTATTTTGGCCAAACAGATCAATTCAGATGGTACCGAACGTGAAGGTGAAGATTTTGCCTTCAATA
Organism: Zobellia uliginosa; assembly: GCF_900156625.1. GTDB lineage: Bacteria > Bacteroidota > Bacteroidia > Flavobacteriales > Flavobacteriaceae > Zobellia > Zobellia uliginosa. The sequence goes on from NZ_FTOB01000006.1 coordinate 53,789, forward strand.
TTTTTGAACTCGATGCCGCTTCGAACAACTCGGTAGACGATATCCGTAACCTTATCGACCAGGTACGTATCCCGCCCCAAGTCGGCAAATACAAAGTATATATCATCGATGAGGTGCATATGCTCTCGCAATCGGCTTTCAACGCTTTTCTAAAAACCTTGGAAGAGCCACCAAAGCACGCCATTTTTATTTTGGCGACCACCGAGAAGCACAAAATCATACCTACGATACTTTCGCGTTGTCAAATTTTTGATTTCAAGCGAATTACCGTCAAAGACGCCGCCGAATACCTAAAATACATAGCCGAAAACCAAGGCATTGTTGCTGATGACGACGCTTTGCACATTATAGCCCAAAAAGCGGACGGTGCCATGAGGGATGCCCTCTCCATTTTTGACAGGGTCGTTAGTTTTTCAGGAAAGGAATTGACCAGAAAAGCCGTTACAGAAAACCTTAACGTTCTTGACTACGACACCTATTTCTCGGCAACCGATTTGATTTTAGAACACAACATTCCCCAATTATTGCTTTTGTTCAACAAAACCTTGTCACTAGGTTTTGACGGCCATCACTTTATCAGCGGCCTTGCATCGCATTTCAGGGACCTTATGGTATGCCAACACCAAGACACCATAAACCTGCTAGAAGTTGGCGACGTAGCCAAACAGAACTATCTAGAGCAATCAAAGAAGACCTCCAACGGTTTTCTATTGCAAGCCTTGAACATTGCCAACGATTGCGACCTCAAGTACAAGACCAGTAAGAACCAGCGGCTACTGGTAGAACTTACCTTGATGAAACTAGCTTCTATTGATTTTGAGGCTGAAAAAAAAAATTCTGAACACAACGTCTTAACAGGCCCTAGTCCTGACTTTATCGCTCCCGCTTCTTTTTTTAAAGGAAACAATAACAATGCCCTGCAAAAAACTCCTGGGGAAAGCACTGCTCAAGAACAATCGCCAGCAGCATCCCCTACCCCCGCAGAAGCAAAGCACAAGGAAGAACAAGCCCACTATCGCCCCCAAGAAAGCCCAAAAGAAGTTCCAAGCTCGGCCGCAGTGGCAGAGCCTAAGCCCGAAACCGGGGCCCAAGCGGAAACACCTCCGGCAAAAAAACTCAATATCGGCGGCAAAAGGGTATCAGGACTCTCCCTTTCAAGCTTAAAGATTAAAAAAGAGCACGAGCTAAGCCGAAAAGACGAGACCATTGACGAAAGTAAGCTACCCAAAGATCCATTTACCGAAGAGGAAATGCAGAAGCACTGGGCCGATTTTGTTGACAAAATCGATTTAGAGGGCAAGAAAATACTGGCTTCCAACCTCAATGCCGATGTACCTAAACTGCTTCAAGAAAAAACCATTTGGATCGAGCTTCCCAACGGTACCATGAAAAAGGAGATTGAGCGAGAGCAATACGACCTGATGGAGTACCTGAGAAAAAAACTCAACAACTACTTTATTGAACTGAAAATAACCGTAAACGAAACCGTAGCCAAAAAGTTTGCGTTTACCCCAGAAGAAAAATATCAAAAATTACGGGAGAAAAACCCCGCCATAGATTTGCTGCGCCAAACTTTTGACCTAGACCTTTAATTTCCTTTTTACATACCGTTCACGCCACATATAGGTAAACATAACCAAGGCCACGATCAGTAGACCACAAGCTTCCCGACCTCTTTCAATATTTACGATATCACCTTCACCAATGGTAAAACCTTCAAATTTTTCGGGCCAAGAAACAATGGTTCCTATCAAATAAAGCACACCCAAGACAGCCGCCACGGAAAAATTCAACCTATCCATAGCGAACAATAGCGAAGCTACTGCGGCAAGGCCATAAATACCATACCATAAAAGGGCATCGGGGTCGTTATTCTGAACATAGGCCGACCATAGAAACAAGGCCGTAAACACAAAGCCCAATATTTTAAAAAAATACCTCATATATCTTCGGTTACATGGTTTTTCAAAATGCGGTATACGTCGGTCGCTTCAATAGCATCGTCAAAAGTAGCATTGATCTGATCGGTGATCAAAATAGGAAAATCAGCCCTATCTTCCGGAATCCTACCATGCGACCCCTTTACCAAGGTAGCATCCAAGGGTATAATGTTCATTACCGTCCTGAATCCCAATTTCTTCTTCAACAATTTACCGATAACCTTGGCCATCACCAATTTATCCTTAGGATCCGTCAACATTTCCACCGGATCATAACCCGGTTTCTTGTGAATATCCACCATGCGCGCATAGTCGGGGGCCTTTGCATCGTCTAGCCAAAAATAGTAGGTAAACCATGAGTCCGCATCGGCCACAACCACAAGGTCACCACAACGTTCATGTTGCAAATTGACCTTTTGCAGTTCTTCCCCTGTCAATACCATTTCTACCCCCGAAACCGATTCCAACAAAGCCTTAACTTCCAACTTTACCGAAGGGTCGTTCAAATAAACATGGGCTATTTGGTGGTCCGCTACCGCAAAGGCCTTGCTCTGCCCTGCATCTAACAACTCCAATCCGCGTTCTTCCCGTATGGCGATATAGCCTTTGGAACGCAAAATCCTGTTCAAATGAATAGGATTGCCCACATCGGTAATACCATATTCAGACAGCAATACAATACGTGCATTACGCTGCTGAAAATGCGTTACCAACTGCTCCACTACCCCATCTATCTCCTTAAGATCCTTTTTGATCTTGGCAAAATCAAGGCCGTGTCGCTGCAAATTGTAATCTAAATGCGGAAGGTAAACCAATGACAGGGTCGGGTTATGCATTTCATCGGTACGAATGGCCGCATCGGCAATCCATTTACTCGATTTAATAGAAGTTTTCGGCCCCCAAAACTGGAATAAAGGGAAGGTACCCAACTCTTCCTGCAAGGTATCCCTCAGTTCAGGGGGATACGAATACACATCGGGAATCTTTCGCCCATCCGCCAAGTAATTGGGCCGTGGCGTTAAACTATAATCTACATTAGAATACATATTGTACCACCAGAAATGGTTGGCACAGGTAAAATGCTCATCTTCTTTTTTTAGCTCGTCCCAAAGCTTTTCGCTCTGCACCAATTTATTCGATTGGCGCCAGAATTTCACTTCGCATTCCTCCTTAAAATACCATCCATTCCCCACTATACCGTGTTCCGATGGGGTTTTCCCGGTCAGATAGGTAGACTGGGCCGAGCAAGTAACCGCCGGTAAAACAGGACTGATATAGGCCGACTTGCCTTTTTTTAAAAAAGACTCAATAAAGGGGGTATACTCCCCGATAAGACGTTGGGTAAGGCCCACAACATTGATCACTAGCGTTTTTTTCATCTTCTAAAACTTTTCTACAAACCAATCGATTTCCCTAATGATAGACTCTGAAAGGTCTTTTTTTAAGGCCGCTGGAAGCACATCCCAAGTATAGGTTTCTATTTCCAAATGTTCTGAAACGGGATGCTTCTTTACATACTCCATCACCTTTAGAATATGGTCTTGGGTCGAATCCAACGCACCAAAACGTTCTAAAAATATAGGCACATGAAAATGCGCCCGCAATTCTTGAAATTCCTTTTTATCCTTAAGTACAACAGGCAGGTCGTTATAGGTCACCACCTTTCCCGCGATTTTCTCGGTAACCTGATGGAGATAGGTAGGCTCATCAAAAAGTGTCAAAGCCTTCCATATTTCATCGTTCCCTGAGGGGTTCGAAAGAATCTTCAAGGCGGCACTTACCTGAATTTTCCCGATAACGATTCCCGCTTCAGCGAGTTTTTCAAAGGTATCGGTCGGCTCCTCAAAAGCCAATGAAAAATGACAGATATCGTAGCAAACGGTTAGGTGACGACGTATCATTTTCTCGGCCGTTTCCGCATCTACCCCTAGTTTTTTGACAATTACCGATGTACCGATAGGCAAAAGGTAATCTGCAAAAAAGCCCAGCACCTCGTCACTGTTCTCCAGCATTCCGTCGGGCTCAGGTTCTATATCAAGGTGCAAATATTTTCCGGTCTGCCGCTCTATTTCATTGAGATGCATGGCCACCTCTATCATATTTTTCGCCCCGCTTTCAAAAGCCGATTTCGTAGCGTCTTCCGTAGTATGCCAATATTTATAGCTCACGGGAGAGGTAGAAATCCCTCCAGAAATACCGTCGGGAAGCAAGGCCGCCAATTGATCGAACATTCGTTTGGTATACGTCAGGCGTTCCAATGTTGTCCAATCGGGTGCATGAACATCGTCTTTGACCCGCTCGTTATGAAAGTTTCCATAAGGAAAACCGTTCATCGTAAACACATATACTTGGTTTTCCGCCATCCATTGCTTGAACTCCTCTAGGTTTCCATCCATATCGAGCTCCTCACTCGCCTTATTGGACAACCGCAGGCCCAAGCCAAAGGGTTTATCCGAAGACACTTTGCCCTTTATCCGCGGAACGTGCTCTTTAAGACTATCAAAAGTGGTCTTCCAATCGAATCCGGGATGGATATTGGTACAATACGTAAGTTGAAAATTATTATCTATGCGCAAGTTACTCTACTTTAAGTTTAGAAATTTCGTTTACTACATCCAGTGCTTTTTTCATAGTCTCCCGGTCAATTTCATGAACGTCGTGTTTTACACCAATATCTGAAATCAGGGTAATCGTAAGCTCACCGCCCAAGTGTTCCCTAAATTCCTCAATTCCGTTAAGCAGTTCGTCTACCTCCTTCGCGGAAGCCAATGGAAAACTCAAGTCGAAACCAATGTTCTGAAAGACGCGTACAATGCGGTTTAGATCATTCTCGTTTATCAGACCGATCAAATGGGCATAGGCCACATCTAATACAATACCTTTTGCAACGGCTTCACCGTGGCGAAGCGCGTAATTGGTCATATATTCCAATTTATGGGCCGCCCAATGTCCGAAATCAAGAGGTCGGGACGATCCACTTTCAAAAGGATCTCCTCCTTGGGCGATATGGTGCATATGCATTTCGGCACACCTATAAATGGCATACTGCATGGCTTCCATATTTCTATCGCGCAAGAGGTGTGCGTTTTTCTCTATGTATTCAAAAAAGACGGCATCCTTGATCAACGCCACTTTTAAGGCTTCAGAAATACCGGCGATCCAATCGCGTTGCTCTAAAGTCTTAAGAAAGTCCGTATCGTTAATGATAGCATAAGGAGGCGCAAAGGTTCCTATGAAATTCTTCTTTCCGAAGGCATTTACGCTATTCTTTACCCCAACGGCAGAATCGTCCTGGGAAAGTACGGTCGTTGGTATACGAATCAATTTCACCCCTCTATGCGCTATCGCGGCGGCATACCCCGTCATATCTATAACGGCACCCCCACCAATAACCACGACAAAAGAATGGCGGCAAATAGCATACTCACTAACGGCTTTGAGAATATCTTCGACCTGACTTTGATCGTTCTTACACGCCTCGCCCCCTTGAACGACCATACTTTTCATATGTACCAAGTTTTCTTGGTAGTTCCGACAGTAAGTCTCTATACTCTGTACGAGTTGCGGATGGGCAAGCGCTACGCCATCATCAATTACAAAAAGCAGCTTTACGGGCTCGTTTTTGTATGCTTTTATAATATCCCTGAACAAGGTATTCGTAGTCCCGAAAAGGTTTTCTGTAAAATGGAGGCCATATCGATAGGAAACCTCAAACTTCTGCTCTATAGTTTTAAACATTGTATTTCTTTTGAACGCCAATAATAAATTGACCTTAGGTAACGGCAAATAATTTAGACAAGCCCATTGAAACGGGCAGTAATGCCAATATACACAATCCGTACCACCAATCGGAAAATGCAACGGCAATAGACGAATCGAGTAAAATTAGCGCTATGACTCCCGCCATAACGGCTTTTTTGATATTCTCGGGAGAGTTAACGGTATATGCCTTTATCAAAGGTCTAAAAACCGTGAACGCAAACAATACCAAAAACAATAACGGAAATATACGGGCATCCGTATACAAAAAGGCGATGGATCCCACGGCCAAAACGACCGTAGCATAAAGCACGCCTGCCAATACGATATGGTTTTTGTTTTTCCCATGTACTTCCCCCCTGCTTATCAGGGTAATCGCAAATATATAAACGATAGGGATGAGGGCCATAAACCAATAATCGAAGTTGCCCAGAACGGACACGCCCAACAGCAGGTTTATTCCCCTACATAGGCCCATACTCAAGGGGCCGAAGAAATCATATCTTTTAGCGATCGCATCGTAAAGTAGAATGGCCAGTGCCAGTGCCAAGGCCACGATACCAGACAGTTGGGATACCAAAAAGGCCAGTCCTACACCGATGGTTAAAGTAAGCCCTCCATATATGGCGGCCGAACGCAATGGCACTACGCCACTAGGTATAGGCCGTTCGGGCCGTTCGACCTTATCGAGCTTAAAATCAAAAACATCGTTAAGAATCACCCCTCCGGCGTAAAGAAAGACGGACGAGCATACCAAATACACGACATTCAGAAAAACAATAGACCCTATAAAATCGCTTTGAACACCCCCTGCAAAAACACCCCCAATAGCCACACCGGCCAATATATCGGCCGCGGCCGTGGGCAAATTAGCAGGTCTTGCCAAACGAGCATAGCCAAGAAACGTGCGATTCATTATGTAATCTGGTCTGAATCTATTCGAGGTTCCTGCCCCCTCAGAACACTATTATCATTAAAAAGCTGGGCCTGATTGACCCCCTTAGGATTCAGCCAGTGCTCTTCCTTCATTTTACCATTGGAACCAAAGATATCCAAGGCATTTTGGTAGCAAGTCTTTACTACGTCTTCCCGGGCTATACCTCTTTTCAACATAAGGTTAGCGGTCTTCGGCACCGCCAAAGGATCACTAACGCCCCAATCTGCGGAGCTATCGACGATTATATTGTCACTGCCATATTTTTTAACGACCTCTACCATGCGTTCGTTGCCCATTTTGGTTTTAGGGTAAATAGTGAACGCTGCGATAAAACCTCTATCAAGCACATCTTTTACGGTTTCTTCGTTGTTATGGTCAATAACCACCTTAGAGGGATCAAGGCCATGTTCCAAACAAACTTCCATACTTTTTAAGGTACCCGCTTTTTTATCACGGTGTGGCGTATGTACCTGAACGACCATACCCAGTTCTTTGGCCATTTCCAACTGTAGACGAAAATACTTGTCCTCTGCCGGGGTTTGATCGTCATAACCGATTTCACCAATAGCCACCACATTTTGCTTATGTACATACAGGGGCAAAAGCTCAATAACCTGTTCTGCCAAGGCCTCGTTATTGGCCTCTTTTGAATTCAGCCCTATGGTGCAATAATGTTGAATACCAAATTGGCTGGCCCTAAAAGGCTCCCAACCGACCAGGCTACTGTAATAATCTTGAAAAGAGCCAACTTGTGTTCTCGGTTGGCCCAACCAGAACGAAGGTTCTATTATAGCCACTACTCCGGCCGCGGCCATAGCTTCATAATCATCCGTAGTCCGCGATGACATATGCACATGCGGGTCGATTATCATCATTTTATCTTCCATATTAAGCTTTTATATTATTCCAGGTAATTTTTTCATTCGCTACTTCTGACTGCAATTGAGGGTACTGCGCCAATAATTCTTTCGCCTTGGGCGCTTCGGAATTATAACAACACAATGCCGCCACCTTGTTTTCTACGGGATTGTCACTTGTGAACAGGCGTTGCATATCCTTTAGGAGATTGTCGTCTAAAAATGCCGCAACAGGTCTCCAGAACAAGGGGTCGATTTCTCGGGAAGCCGCCCATCGTTCATGGGCATAGTCCGATATAATACGGGCCAAATCTTTATTGGCACGCTCATCAATACTCAAAATATTGGAAAGATCCAATTGCATAAAAGCCGCTTTCAAGTACATTTGGTTCCATTGCTGATCATTGAAGTATTTTGCCGGATAGGGATTCTGCATGCTAATAGCCTCAAAAATCGTAGCTATGTTGGTACGCAAAGCCTCCACTGCCGTCTGCTTGTAGTTTTCGGCGTCGGGCAAAAGCATCAGATACTTTAAAAACGTCTCGAGTTCGCCCGTATCGGCCACCTGAATCAGGTTGGCCACTTTAGGCGTAAAAAAAGCGGCATCGGCTTTCAGCACCTCTATCAAAAGATAGATTCTCGCTATCTCTAAGGTACTTGCACTTTGTGTTCGCAGATACGCGGTTACTTCATCGGTATCGGAGCCTAGTTGCAAAGTTTTGTTCGCATCTATTTTACTGGCCAATAAACTATAGGTCATATAAAGTTCCTTAGCGGAACTCGAACCTACAATTAACTCTAACTTTGAATGTAACCATGATTTTGTTTCAGGGTCTAGATTGCTATTCAGCAAAGACCTTAGTCCTTGGTCTAATTTGGTAAATTTCATAATCTGTTTTTCGGGTTTCTTGACAAGTGGTAACAACCCTGTTCTTTATGTTATTTGGCGCCATAAAAAACAACTAATCACAAAACTAATTATTCTTTAGGGGAAACTTGATATTTTAGATGCTAAATTCTAGTTATACTTTACAAAGATTCTTGCTAATTTTACGAAAAATTGAATTATGCTAGGCCTAAAGCTACCGACCGACCCCAGATGGGTGAATATTGTTGAGAAAAATATCGATGAAATACTGACCGATCATGCCTATTGCGAACAAAAGGCAGCGAGCACGGCCATATCATTGATCATAGGTTTTCCCGAATATACCGAGTTGGTCGAAGAAATGATCGCACTTTCCCGCGAAGAGATGGCCCACTTTAAAATGGTACACGACCGTATTATTGCCCGTGGCCAGGTTTTGGGTCGCGACAGAAAGGACGAATATGTGAATAAATTGACGCAATTTTTTCCAAAAGGAGGTAGTCGTACCCATCAATTGGTACACCGGCTTTTATATGCCGCCTTGATAGAGGCCCGAAGTTGCGAACGTTTCAGGTTGCTTTCCGAAGAACTCGAAGACAAGGAACTGGCAGAGTTTTATCACAAATTAATGGTAAGCGAGGCCGGCCACTATACGATGTTCCTAAAGTTCGCACGGCAATACGGAGACCGCTCCGAAGTTGACCAAAAATGGCAGGCCCTATTAGATTACGAAGCCGAGATCATGAAAGACCTCGGAAAAAAAGAAAGTATTCACGGTTAAGACCGGCCTCTGCCATGCAGGATGTAGCAGAGGCTTTTTTCTATTCTGTTGCGGTAGGTATATCAGAACCCAATTTATCCCTGTAATAATCGTACATGGCGAACTGCGACCTTAATTTAGGTTTATTGTTCACACGATAGGCGTTATCTTGGGCCTCATTGAAGACCCTGGCCTTTACATTGTCGTTCCACGATATTTCAAAAGTATCGATCAGCTCCTTTTTTACATCTTCATCATAGATCGGACACCCTACCTCTACCCTATTCTCTAGGTTACGTGTCATAAAATCGGCCGAAGAAATAAACACCCTTGGATCTCCATCATTACAGAAAATAAACAAACGCGGATGCTCTAAAAACTTATCCACAATACTGATGGCCTCGATATTCTCGCTCATACCCTTTATGCCCGGTATCAGACAACAGATACCCCTTACGATCAGTTGAATTTTAACGCCCGCATTACTCGCTTTGTACAACATATCGATCATCTTGTACGACGTAAAACTGTTCATCTTGATCTTAATATACGCCTCCTTACCCTCTTTTGCGTTACTTATCTCTTTTTGTATCAGCTTTTTAAAGAAGCTTTTAGTATAGTGGGGAGACACGATCAAGTGTCTGTATTTATTGATTTTATATGTTGTTTCAAAAAAATCGAAAACCTTGTTCAACTCCTTTAAAATAGGTTCGTTGGCCGTAAACAAGGTATAATCGGTATAGATACGGGCCGTAGACTCGTTGAAGTTTCCGGTACTGATAAAACCGTAGCGCTTTATGAGTCCGTTTTCCTCACGCTCGATCATACAAATTTTACTATGCACTTTCAGACCTGGTACACCAAAAATCAGTTTTACACCTTCTGCCTGTAATTCTTCGGCATACCTAATGTTCGCTTGTTCATCAAAGCGAGCGCGCAACTCGATCTGCAAGGTCACCTGCTTTCCGTTCTTTACTGCGTTGGAGAGACAAGCCGCCACTTGAGAATCGTTGGCTAGCCGATAAACGGTAATCTTGATGGTCTTAACCTTAGGATCCAATGCCGCTTCCCTTAAAAACTTAAGTACATAGGAAAATGTGTGATAGGGCGTATACTGCAGATAGTCCTTCTCCGCTATCTTTTCAAGCAAACTGCCTTCCAAAGGCAATCCTTTTACGGGTAAGGGCGCTATTTTCTCGTACATAAGATCTTCCCTCCCTAAACTAGGAAAACCCATATAGTCCCTTTTATTGTGGTAGCGACCACCAGGTATAACACTATCGGCATCTTCGATTCCCATTTTATCCTTAAGAAAATCGAGGGTATCGGTCTCTATATTCTTATCATAGACAAAACGTACCGGATCACTGATTTTTCTATGCTCTACGCTTGAATATATTTTCTCTATAAAACTCTTACTCAGGTCGTTATCGATATCAAGCTCGGCATCTCGGGTAATCTTGATCATATGAGATGATATCGACTTATAATCGAACATCGGAAAAACACTGTCCATACAATACCGGATGACATCGTCTAAAATAATGATATAGTTCTTATTGCCCTCTTTGGGAAGCACCACAAAACGGTCTATTCCCTTCGGAATTTCTATAAGCGCATACCGTTTCTCCTTTTTCTCATAGGTACGTTTGGTACGGTCATCGCTCTTTAATACCATTTTTATGGCCAAGTACGCCGCCGTATCCTTCAACATTGGAAACTCCGCCAGGTCATTCAGAATTATGGTCATCAATTGAGGACTCACCTTTTGGATGAAGTACTTTCTAACGAACTCCCCTTGCTTCTCACTGAGTTCATTTTCATTCAACAAAAAGATATCTTGTTCCTCTAGTTCGTTTTCTATATTCTTAAGAATCTCAACACTCTTACGTTGCTGTTCGATTACGAATTTGGTGATCTCTTCCAGTAAATCTTTGGCCTTTTCTCCTCCCAAAACACTCTTTCCCGACTTACCTGCCTCAAAAATTCGCTTTACCGTAGCGTAGCGTACCTTGAAGAACTCGTCGAGGTTGTTAGAGAAAATACCCAAAAACCGAAGTCGTTCGATCAGGGGCACATTTTCATCCTCACATTCTTGAAGCACCCTTTCATTAAATCGCAACCAACTGATTTCTCGGTTTATATATTTCGTTTTCGTTTTAATCATCTATCTAAGGTCTTTGGGGAAAATTGTCTGTTTAGTCGTTCCTTTTTGAACCGATTTCCAAAAATCCACATTAAAATCAAGGTGTACCAGTCCACTCGTAGAAACGTTGTCAATATAGGTATTTCCCAAAGAATTGGCAACATAGGTAAAGGCATGATTATGCCCAAAAACCAAAACGGAATCAAGGGCATCGTCAAGCCTTTCGATAAAATCAAAGACCGACTCACCTGAAAAGTCGTAAAGCTCATCGGTAATTTCCACTTTGGCCAAAGGCAGGCCCAATTGCCTCATAAAAATCATACAAGTGTGCAAAGCCCTATTGGCAGGGCTTGAGAAAACCTTATCGATTTTTACGGCTTGCGATTTAAAGGCGGAAGACACCCTAAGCGCATCTCTAATACCTCTTTCTTGTAAGGGGCGATCCCTATCGCCTACTGAATAATCCCATGAAGATTTTCCGTGTCTGACCAATACCAATGTTTTCATTTAACCAAAATTTAAAGTTTAAAAAATGTTATGACATCGCCCCTTACATGTCTAATCTGTCCTAGGGAGCCAAACGCTCCATTTTCCAATCCAGTTGATCCACCAATACATATCTTATGCGGTCGTGCAAACGATTGGGCCTACCTTGCCAAAACTCAATCGATTGGGGCCTGACCAGGTATCCCCCCCAGTGTTCGGGCCTAAGGATCTCCTTGTTTTCATACTCGCGTTCAAGTGCCTTCAACTTGGTTTCCAAGATTTCCCGGGAAGGAATAACCGAGCTTTGATCTGAAACCAAGGCCCCTAGTTTACTTCCGTCAGGTCGTGACTCAAAATAACCGTCCGATAAATTTTTTGCAATTTTTTCGGCCTTTCCCTTAATAATAACCTGCCTTTCCATATTCGGCCAAAAGAAGGACACACATACATTCGGGTTGGCCGCAATGGCCTTTCCCTTTTCACTATTGTAGTTGGTGTAAAATATAAAGCCTTCGTAAGTGAATTTCTTCAACAACACCACCCTGCTCTTTGGAAAGCCATCTAAACCAATTGTAGATACCGTCATGGCATTGGGCTCATCAACACCTTCCGAAGCCTCGGTTTCATGGAACCATTTTTGAAAGAGCTCCATGGGGTTTTCCGAAATAGCACCTTCTAAAAGGGCACTTTTTTCGTATGACTTACGATAATCACCTAAATCTTTTTGCATAATCTTATTCCTGAAATCTGTTCAACCAAAGTTCTGCAAAAGATCTTTAATGCAAAAATAGGAAGGATACTAAAACTCAAAAAACTTACCATCTTCGGCAAGTTCTACATCGGGAAAGATTTCCGCGGCTTCTTGCCTAAACAGCCCAATCGATTTGTAACGTGTAGAATAATGCCCCAAAATAAGCTGCTCTACATGGGCCGATTTCGCGATTGCCGCCGCTTCCTTGGCCGTACTATGTTTGGTTTTTACCGCCAAGTCGGCCTCAGACTGTAAGAAAGTAGATTCGTGGTACAATGCCGTTGCATGGTCGATTTGCCCAACAATGTCCGGCTTATAGGCCGTATCACTACAATAGGCATAACTCTTGGGTTTCGCCGGATCAAAGCTCAACAAGGCATTCGGCAAAACGGTACCGTCGTCCATGGTTACATCACGCCCGTTTTTGATATTTTGAAAATAAGCCCTATCGACCTTATACTTTGCTACGGCCTCCACACTGAGCTTTCGCTCGCCCAATTTTTCCTTAAAAAGAAAACCATTGGTATACACTCTATGGGTCAAGGGAATGGTCTCTACACTTACCTTGTCGTCATCAAAAATAACTTCAGGTACGGCACTTGTCAGTTCATGAAAATGGATATGGTAGTTTGTCCACGAATCACCCAGCTTCAATAAGAGCGTAATGGCATCCTTGATGCCTTTGGGTCCGTAAATATGTAATTCCTTCTCCCTTCCCAGCAACCTAAAGGTGGAGACCAATCCGGGTAGACCAAAAAAGTGGTCGCCGTGCAAGTGCGAAATAAAAATATGGTTGACGCGGGAAAATTTGAGCTTAAGTTTGCGCAATTGCACCTGCGTTCCCTCCCCACAATCGATGAGAAACATGTGGTTCCCTATTTCGAGTACCTGTGAAGTGGGGTTGGTCAAGGTTCTCGGGGTGGCCGCATAGCAACCTAGAATGTGCAATTTCATTTTATTGTTAGTTCTTGGGCGAATATTTCAAAGCGTCTTCAGCTGAAAATTGCCCTTTAAAACTAAAAGCGTAAGGAGACTCGCCGTGTGTATTAAGATAATTTAAGCGTTCTTTTGCCTCTTCGGGCGTAGGCACATGTCCTTTTTCTATATACCAAAGGCACATATGCATATCGGCCATATTGTGGAACCACTCCTTTTTTCGCTTGAGCACACCGGCATGTTGTGAGGCGTACGTAAAATTGAACAAGGCTTCCTTCGATTCCCAAACGGACATATTGATGATCAAGAAATCATCTTCAAAGACCCGCAGGGCCGTTGCATTGTTTTCATCACCCTTTAACCTCCAAATAAACCCCGTACTCTTATCGGCAATACCGTTGATACGATCCAAATCTTTGACGAAATCAGCCATTACCGGACTGTCGATAGGTGCAAGCATTCTTGCGATGTTTACTTGAGATAGGTGATAGTCGCTCATAAATCTAGATCTCTTTCTATTTCCTCCATTTCAATGATATCGTGCGCTTCTTGAACAGTGGGCACAACAATAATCTTATCGGGCACTTCTTCGTACGACACCTTATCGGTGACCAGCACAAATGATTTTTTCGATTTTCTATGTTCTTCAGATATCTGCAAAAACTCTAGAACATCGTCGGCCTTCAACTTTGAAAAGGAAAAAAGGTTAACAATTATATTATCGTTCTTAATCTTAGGATAAGCATCTTTTAGGTTTTTCAAAAAAACTGAAAGTGTGGTATTTTCTTGAAAAACGATGGTGGTTGAACCGTCTGAATCGAAAATCATACTTATATCATTTAATTTTTGAAGCTAACAAATAAATCACTGCCATGCGAACCGCTACACCATTTTCTACTTGGTTCAAGATAATACTTTGTTTTGAATCGGCAACATCGCTCGTAATTTCCACTCCCCTATTAATCGGTCCGGGGTGCATAATAACGATTTCCTTATCTAAACTATCAAGCATTTTCTTGTTCACCCCAAACTGTTGGGTATATTCCCTAGTGGTGGGGAAGTAGCTAATATCCAAACGCTCGTTCTGTATGCGTAGCATGTTGGCCACGTCGCACCATTCAAGCGCCTTTCTCAAATCGGTCTCTACACTTACCCCAAGCGACTCAATATGTTTGGGCAACAAAGTCTTAGGACCACAGACCTTAACCTCGGCACCTTGCAATTTTAAGGCAAAAATATTTGATAGGGCCACCCTAGAGTGAAGAATATCACCTACAATCACAACCTTCTTACCCGCTACATCTCCGAGTTTTTCACGAATGGAGTAAGAATCCAACAATGCCTGTGTCGGGTGCTCATGGGCGCCGTCACCCGCATTTACAATACTCGCGTTGACGTGTTTGGACAGAAAAATGCCCGCCCCGGGGTTCGGATGGCGCATAACCACCATGTCGACCTTCATCGAAAGAATATTGTTAACGGTATCTATAAGGGTTTCCCCTTTTTTTACCGATGATTGGCCCGCCGAAAAGTTAATGACATCCGCCGACAATCTTTTTTCGGCAAGTTCAAAAGATAATTTGGTTCGCGTACTGTTCTCAAAAAAGATATTGGCAATGGTAATGTCACGTAGTGACGGTACTTTTTTGATGGAACGGTTGATTACCTCTTTAAAATGATCGGCGGTCTCAAATATGAGATGAATATCTTTTTCATTTAGATATTTGATTCCTAATAAGTGTTTTACACTCAGTTCCGCCATTGTTATTTATTTATCAAATATATCACGTCTTCACCGTCGTTCTCCTTCCAGAGAACCTTAACTTTTTCATCGTTGATAGCATCGACCTGACGCCCCCTGTAATTGGGCTGAATAGGCAAGTGCCTACTGAACCGTCTATCGATAAGGGTCAACAACTCGATTTCCGAAGGCCTGCCAAAAGACTGAATGGCCGTAAGGGCCGAACGGATACTCCGCCCGGTATACAGAACATCATCAATTAAGACTACCTTTTTATCTTCGACCAAAAAATCGATTTTGGTCTTGGTGGCCTCCAAGGTCTTATCACCCCTTCTAAAATCGTCCCTATAAAAGGTGATATCAAGAAAACCTGATTTAATTTCCTTTACACCATATTCCTCCTTCAAGATTTTGGTCAATCTTTCCGCTACAAAGGTGCCCCTAGGCTGTATGCCTATGAGTACGGTGTCTTTAAAATCAAGGTGATTTTCGAGGAGTTGACATGCCAAACGATGGAGTATGATGTTTATTTCTTTTTCAGAAAGAAGTACTTTTTGCCCCATACTGCTTTGTTGGTTTAGCTTGACAAAAATAGCGATTTCTAGTTAGAAAAAAAGAGACTTTACAAATGTATCGGTTTTTCTTTTCACATATGAAGCTTCTTTTTCCGCCCTTTTTCACCTTTCAGGGTCACAACTCGTTCCTAATAAAGCGGTTAACCCAAAAACAACTACAAAAAAAATCTCCGCAACCCATTGGGCTGCGGAGATCTATAATCTATAAGTGAAAAGACTTATTTCGTCTTACCTTCCATCTTATCTTTCAAAGCTTGCAATTGCTCGTTAGCGTCACCTAAAGTAGGTTTAGCCTCGTCTGCAGCTGCTGCAGCTTTTTTCTGAGCGGCTTTGATATTACGCTGCTCTTCTTCACGGAAAATAGCGGTGTGGCTTGCAACAACCCTTTTGAAGTCCTTGTTGAACTCAATGATCTTGAATTCTGCCTCTTCGCCTTTACCAAGCTTGCTTCCGTCTTCTTTTTCCAAGTGACGTTGCGGTACAAATGCCGTAATGTCTTCGTTAAAGTCGATGGTAGCACCTTTATCAACGATATCGGTAATGGCCGCCGTGTGAGAAGTTCCGACTGCAAATTCAGCCTCATACTTATCCCATGGGTTTTCAGTTGTCTGTTTGTGACCTAAGCTAAGCTTACGACCTTCAACATCTAACTCCAATACCTCAACCTCCATTTTGTCTCCTACGGATACAAATTCAGATGGGTGCTTGATTTTCTTCGTCCAAGAAAGATCAGAAATGTAGATCAAACCGTCGATACCTTCTTCCATTTCAACAAAAACGCCGAAGTTGGTAAAGTTTCTAACGATACCTGTGTGTCTTGAACCAACAGGGTATTTAGTAGTAATATCGGTCCATGGGTCTGGCGTCAATTGCTTGATACCAAGAGACATTTTACGATCTTCACGATCCAAGGTCAATACCACAGCTTCAACCTCATCACCAACGTTTACGAAATCTTGGGCAGAACGCAAGTGCGTAGACCATGACATTTCAGAAACGTGGATCAAACCTTCAACACCTTCAACAACCTCGATAAATGCACCGTAATCAGCGATTACAACTACCTTACCTTTTACTTTGTCTCCAATTTTGATTTCGTCGCTCAAGGCATCCCAAGGATGTTTCTCCAATTGCTTCATACCCAACTGGATTCTAGATTTGTTCTCATCGAAATCAAGTATAACAACGTTGATTTTCTGATCCAATTCTACAACCTCGTTCGGGTGGTTGATACGGCTCCAAGAAAGGTCGGTAATGTGTACCAAACCATCAACACCGCCAAGGTCAACGAACACACCGTAAGAAGTGATGTTTTTCACAACACCTTCCAATACCTGTCCTTTTTCCAATTGGCTGATGATCTCTTTCTTCTGCTCTTCGATATCGGCTTCGATCAAGGCTTTATGAGATACTACAACGTTCTTGAATTCGTGGTTGATTTTAACCACCTTGAATTCCATTGTCTTACCTACGTATTGATCGTAGTCACGAATAGGCTTCACATCGATTTGAGAACCTGGCAAGAACGCTTCGATGCCAAAAACATCAACGATCATACCCCCTTTAGTTCTGCACTTGACGAAACCACTAACAATTTCCTCTTTATCGTGGGCCGCATTCACACGATCCCAAGCCATAATAGTTCTGGCCTTTCTGTGCGAAAGTACCAATTGGCCACTTTTATCTTCACGTATATCGATAAGAACTTCAACCTTATCACCCACTTTTAAGTTTGGGTTGTAACGGAATTCGTTCAACGAAATAACACCTTCAGATTTGGCATTGATATCTATGATCGCCTCACGGTCGGTCAAATAGACTACTTTACCTTCAACTACCTCTTCATCGGCAGTGTCTACGAAGTTTTCAGCTACCAACTTTTCAAATTCCTCTAATTTAGAGTCATCTACCCGTTCGATACCTTCTTCGTACTTGTCCCAATCAAAATTTTCCAAAAATTCTTTTGGATCTTGTTTCGGAGCTTGTTCTTTTACTTCTTGTTTTGCTTCGGCAGTTTCTTCTACCTGAGCTGTTGTTTTTTCTTCAGCCATTTGCTGATGTTCAATTTGTATTCCACGACGTCACAAGAGTTAAACAATGATCGTAGAAGTTGTTATATGTCAATTTTTTATCTATCCTTTTTTCTCTTGATGACTTTGCAAAAAAGGTGTGCAAAAATACATCTTTTTTATTAGTCTACCAACCCTTAGGCCCAAGCATTCCCATTCAGACTATATTTTATGCCATTTTATACATAAAACATTGGATTTATCGTTATCTTAGGAATTCAAATATTAACCATTAGAAAAAAAGAAATCAATTATGAGTGTTAAAGCAAAATATCAAGAGGTTTTAAATCTTGGTGAGCAATTAGGTATAAAAAATGGCGACGTTAAGGAAGAAGACGGCGTTTTAAAGATAAAGGGAGAAGCCGGAACCCAATACGAAAAAAACCTTTTGTGGGACAAAATCAAGCAATTGGGTGGTGAAAATCCTTCTGACGTAAAGGCGAACATTACGGTTTCCGATACTTCGGTCTACCACAGACATACTGTCAAAAGCGGCGAATCTTTGAGTAAAATTGCCAAGCAATATTACGGTGACCCAATGAAGTACAAGCAAATCTTTGCGGCCAATACGGGCGTACTTGACAATCCTGATGTAATTCACCCGGATCAAGTTCTTGTTATTCCGAATATCTAAGGATAAACCGAAAGACAATAAAAAACCTGTCAGATTTGTTTCTGACAGGTTTTTTTTAAGCTTTTTCTATAAACCGCCTCGCTATGCTCAACAAGCGCTCAAACTGTTCTTTCAAGCCCATATCGCTATTGTCGAACTCAATGGCATCATCGGCTTTCCGCAGTGGGGAAAACTCACGGTTGGAGTCGATAAAATCCCGTTTCTGCACATTTTCGAGCACTTCTTCGTAAGATACCTTCTCCCCCCTATCCAACAGTTCCTTGTACCTACGGGTAGCACGTGCCTGGGGCGATGCGGTCATAAAGACCTTGAGCTCGGCATCGGGAAAGACCACGGTACCGATATCCCTACCGTCCATAACCACGCCTTTTTCCTTACCCATCTCCTTTTGCATTTCTACCAGTTTGTAGCGCACCTGTTCAATTTCCGCTACTCGGCTCACATAATTAGAGACTTCGAGCGTACGTATCTGTTTCTCGATGTTTTCCCCGTTGAGATACATTTCCGAGAACCCCAATGCTTCATTAGGTTCGAACCGCAATTTTATTTTAGGAAGCAACTGTACCAAATCTTCCAGTTTTTCGCTTTCGCCTCCTATAAAACCGTTACGCATGGCGAACAAGGTTACCGCCCTGTACATGGCCCCCGTATCTACATAAACATAACCTAGGGCCTTGGCCAATTGTTTGGCCAAAGTACTTTTACCGGTAGAAGAAAAGCCGTCGATGGCAATCGTAATCTTAGACATTAGAGTTTTTTAGCATTCTTAACCTTTTGCCCTGTAATAGCAATATCTATCACTTCGTGCATATCGGTAACATAATGGAATTTGAGACCCTTAAGATACTCCTTTTTTATTTCCAAGATATCCTTTTCGTTGTCTTTACAAAGAATAATCTCCTTGATTCTGGCACGCTTGGCCGCTAAGATTTTTTCTTTGATACCCCCTACCGGCAAAACCTTACCACGAAGCGTAATCTCGCCGGTCATGGCCAGGCTCTTCTTCACCTTCCTTTGTGTAAACAATGAAACCAATGAAGTCAACATGGTTACACCGGCACTTGGCCCGTCTTTTGGGGTCGCCCCTTCCGGCACATGAATATGCACATTGTACTTATCGAACACTCCTGAGTCGATGCCAAATCTTTCGGCATTCGATTTAATATATTCCATAGCGATCGTTGCCGATTCCTTCATCACCTTACCCAAATTACCGGTAATGTTCAGGGCGCCCTTTCCTTTTGACAGAATGGATTCGATAAAAAGGATATCCCCTCCAACACTTGTCCACGCGAGGCCGGTTACAACCCCTGCAATATCATTATTCTCGTACTTATCGCGTTCCAAACGGGCAGGCCCCAATACCTTTTCTACAATCGCATTGGTAACCTTTACCTCGTACTCTTCTTCAATGGCGATATTCTTGGCCGCATAACGCACCATTTTGGCAATCTGTTTCTCTAATGAACGCACACCCGATTCACGTGTGTACCCTTCAACGATCTTCTCTAATTGCGGCTTGCCTATCGTCAGGTCTTTTGACGTAAGACCGTGTTCCTTCAGTTGCTTCGGAAGCAAATGTCTTTTGGCAATTTCCACTTTTTCCTCAATGGTATAGCCCGTTACGTTTATTATCTCCATTCGATCACGAAGTGCGGGTTGAATGGTAGACAAGTTGTTCGCCGTGGCAATGAACATCACTTTTGACAAGTCGTAGCCCATTTCAAGGAAATTGTCATAAAACTCATTGTTTTGCTCCGGATCCAAAACTTCCAGCATGGCGGAAGATGGGTCGCCCTGATGGCTACTAGAAAGTTTATCTATCTCGTCAAGGATAAAGACCGGGTTGGAAGTACCCGCCTTTTTAAGGCTTTGTACGATCCTACCGGGCATGGCCCCTATATAGGTTTTACGGTGTCCGCGTATTTCCGCCTCATCCCTTAACCCCCCCAAGGATATCCTTACGTATTCACGCCCCAAAGCTTCGGCGACCGATTTTCCCAAAGAGGTCTTACCCACCCCAGGAGGGCCGTAAAGACATAATATGGGAGACTTCATATCATTCCTCAACTTAAGAACTGCCAGGTACTCGATAATTCTTTGTTTGACATCTTCCAATCCGTAATGATCACGGTCCAATATTCGTTGGGCCCGTTTCAAATCGAATTTATCCTTTGAAAACTCGTTCCAAGGCAAATCTAAAAACAGGTCTAAATAGTTTCTCTGGATCGAATACTCCGCCACTTGCGGATTCATTCGTTGCATCTTTGACAATTCCTTATCAAAATGCTCCTTGACCTTATCGTCCCACTTTTTCTTTTTGGCCTTCTTACGCATCTCGAAAATCTCGTCATCATGTGAAACCCCACCCAATTCTTCTTGAATGGTCTTCATTTGCTGATGCAAGAAATATTCGCGCTGTTGTTGGTCCATATCGTTACGCACCTTCGATTGAATATCGTTCTTGAGCTCTAATTTCTGTAGCTCAAGGTTCATATGTTTTAAGGTGGCAAGGGCACGCTCTTGTAGATTGTTAATTTCAAGAAGTTCTTGCTTATCGTCTACATTGAGGTTCAAGTTGCTTGAAACAAAATTGATCAAAAACGAATTGCTTTGAATATTCTTTATGGCGAAAGACGCTTCACTCGGGATATTGGGATTATCACGAATAATGCGAAGGGCCAAATCTTTGATCGACTCTATGATCGCCAAAAATTCGGGATCGTTCCGGTCGGGTCTTTCTTCCGAGGTCTCCCTGACGGTTGCGGTTATATAAGGCTTCTCGGTTAGCACCTCGGCCACTTCAAAACGCTTTTTTCCCTGTAAGATTACGGTCGTATTCCCATCGGGCATTTTTAGCACCCTTAGGATCCGCGCCACCGTACCCAATACATTAATATCGTTAACGGTGGGTTTTTCGGTATCCTTATCTTTTTGCGACACCACACCTATAACCTTGGAGCCGTTGTTCGCATCTTTGATCAAGTTGATCGAACTATCCCTGCCCGCGGTAATAGGAATAACCACCCCAGGAAAGAGTACCGTATTACGAAGCGGAAGTATCGGAAGCGTTTCCGGCAACACCTCGTTGCTCATTTCCTCTTCATCCTCAGAGGTCAAAAGTGGTATTAGCTCAGCATCTTCATCGATGGACTGTAGCGACATATTGTCAAAATTCGTGAATTTAGAATCTCCCATAGTATCAATTGCGGTCATTCTGTCATTTTATTGACAGAACCCTTAGTTATCTATTTACATCATATTCATCAAAAGCGCCTTACCTATTGGCAAAACAGCGCCTAGCGCCTTTTCTATCGCTCCATAATGGTCAATTCTTATGCCAGACCAAAAAAAACCAACGAAAATATTTTTATGACAAACTGTAACAATCCATACCTTATGATCATCTATAAAGAAACCATTCACTTTTTGAGCCAACAAAGAGAACATATCGATACATTGTTGCAACAGTGTCTTGACGGAAACCAAAGTGCCCAACTTGAAGTTTACAACCGCTATTACAAAGCCATGTACAATACGGCCCTGCGGATTATAAAACAAAGCGATGAGGCCGAAGACATCATGCAGGAATCGTTTTTGAACGCGTTCACGAAACTGCATACTTTCAAAGGAGAGGTCACATTTGGTTCTTGGTTAAAACGGATTGTAATCAACAACAGTATCTACCATTACAGAAAACGTTCAAAAAAGAACGAGGTAGCCCTAGAAGATGTGTTACACAAGGTCGAAGATAAGGAAGTAGATGCTAGCGGCCCCCATGAGTTTAAGGAACTAAAGGCTCAAAAAGTGATGGAAACCATGAAGCGGCTTAAAGACAACTATGGAATTTCTTTGACCTTACATCTTATCGAAGGTTATGATTATGAGGAAATTTGCGAAATAATGAATATGAGTTATGCCAATTGCAGAACGACTATTTCAAGGGCCAAAGCAAGCCTTAGAAATAAATTGATACAAGCTTGACCTATGGAAAAAGATAATATAGACCATCTTTTTGAAAACCTGAACGGTTCATTTGACCATGAAATACCGGCAGAAGGCCATGAACTGAGGTTTCTTCAAAAATTGAACGCCCAAAAGGGTGCGATCAGTCTGAAGCCCCCAAAAAGAACATGGTACAGGCCCATGGGCATTGCCGCCTGTTTGCTGGTACTCCTTGCGGCCGGAATAGGTCTTTTTCGGCCCGAGCCTTCCTTAGAGGAAAAAGTGGCCAAAATATCCCCTGAGATTTCAAGAACCGAGTTTTATTTCGCCAGTCTGATCGAAGAGCAGGTAAACGAGTTGCAGAACGAAACCTCCCCCGAAACGAAGAAAATCGTAGACGACACTATGGTTCAGCTCAACAAATTGGAAGTCGATTACAAACAACTGGAAGAAGACCTTATCAATGGGGGCAATAGCAAGGCCATTCTAAGCGCCATGATTACCAATTTCCAGACCCGCATCAATCTTTTACAGGATGTTCTCGAGACCATTGAAACTATTAAAAATTTAAAAAAATACGATGATAGCACAACAATATAAAACCTTAGTCCTTTTGTTTTTGACCCTACCTCTCTACCTGTTTCCCCACGAGGGGAAGCTCAAGGGGCGCTACACCAAGGAAAAGACCATCAAGAAAGAATTTGACGTCAACAGCGATGCCCTCTTAGAGGTTAATAACAGCTACGGAAACCTGAATATCACTTCTTGGAACGAGAACCGCATCCTTATAGAGGTACATATCAAAACGAGCAGTAACAACGAAGAAAAGGCCCAAGAAAAACTAGACCAAATTTCTGTCGATTTCGACGCCAGCAATAGTGTTGTCTCGGCAAGGACGATATTTAACGACCATAAAAGTAGTTGGGGGTGGAACTGGGGAAAAAGCAGCAATGTAAACATGCAGATCAATTACACGGTCAAACTACCGATAAAGGGCAGTGTAGACCTTGACAACGACTATGGCAGCATAAACCTCGACCGAATAGACGGACACGCCAAAATAAGTTGCGATTATGGCCGCTTGGATATCGGAGAACTCCGGGGCCGGAACAACCAATTGAATTTTGATTACACCTCTAAATCGACTATTTCATATATAAATAGCGGAAAAATATCGGCAGATTACTCGGGGTTCAACATAGCGAAAGCCGGAAACCTGATCATAAGTGCCGATTATACCAATAGCTCGGTCGAACAAATGGAAAACCTACAATATTCGAGTAATTACGGTAAGATTGAAATAGGCCAAGTCAAAAACGTACAAGGCTCCGGAGATTACATCAATGTACAATTAGAAAGCGTTCACGGGAACCTCGATATTTCGGCCGACTATGGTTCCCTAAAAATAGGCCGTTTATCTGAAGATGCGGGCAACGTAGAGATCAGGGCCGATTATACGGGCATAAAAATTGGTTATGCTCGCGATTATCAATTTAATTTTGAAATCAAAACCTCATATGCCGGAGTGGGCGGTATAGACGATTTTGAAATCAATATCAGGGAAGAAAAAAACACAAGTACCTATTACAAAGGTTTTCACGGTTCGTCACAAGGAAACAATTCGCTTTCTATCGTGAGCGACTACGGAGGCATCTCATTCTTTAGAAATTAACACCTCATCAAAATCATATTTAAAACAGAAAGTCATGAAAAATTTAATCTTATTAAGTTTAGCGTTCGTAAGCTTTTCCTGCTCGGCACAATGGGGCAAGGGCGTTAAGGGCAACGGCCACATGGTCGGCATAGAGCGCACGGTCGGCAACTATGATGCCGTTGCGGTATCGGGCTGGTTCGATGTTGACCTCGTAAGCGGGAACGAAGGCGAACTCGTCATCAAAGGCGAAGAAAACCTATTGAAGCATATCATTACAAAAGTAGAGCAGGGCAAGCTGATCATCAAGGTTGAACGCGGTGTAAACCTAAAACCTTCTTTACGCAATAAGAGCATACAGATAAAGGTACCGATAGAAAGTATAGACGCCCTAAGTCTATCGGGTTCGGGCGATATTGTAGGCCATGTAACCCTAAATACACCTCAACTCACAACATCGATGTCGGGTTCAGGCGATATTACCATTGACGTAGATACGGATACCCTGACCGCCACCATGTCGGGGTCCGGTGATATGAACCTCTCTGGTAACACCCATCATTTTCAAGCCAGTATTTCAGGTTCTGGGGATATCAAGGCCTACGAGCTAGAGGCCGACATCGTGGAAGCCACGGTTTCGGGATCGGCCGATATCAAGCTTACGGCCCATGAAAAATTAAAGGCAAGGGTTTCAGGCTCGGGTGATATCAGCTATCGCGGTAACCCGACAAAGGTAGACAGCAAAGTATCGGGGTCGGGTGACATTTCAAAAGAATAATACATCAAAAAACGAGTATCACAGTCATCGATCAAGCCTCTTTTTAAGAGGCTTTTTTATTGACCCGTGTCAAGAGAATCATCCCTACTAGAAAAAACAACCCCAAGAAGATAATTGAATATCTAATGCTTCCCGTAAGCTGTGCAATGTACCCATAGCTCAACATCCCGATAACAATCCCTATTTTTTCGGAGACATCATAAAAGCTAAAATAAGATGTGGTATCTACCGCGTCTTCAGGCAAGAGCTTTGAATAGGTCGACCTAGAAAGGGACTGTATACCCCCCATCACAAGACCAACGGCCGAAGCCGTAATATAAAACTCCATCGGTGTGGTAATCGTATAGGCAAAAGCGCAAATGATGATCCAAATAATATTTAACACAATCAATGTATTGATATTCCCAAAACGCGTTGAACATTGTGAAGTCACATAAGCCCCTAAGACCGCAACGATTTGAATGAGCAGAATACTCACTATAAGGCCGGTAGTAGAATCGGTCTTCCCCCAGTCAAGTTCTTCTATACCAAAATACGTAGCCACCAACATAATGGTCTGCACCGCCATACTGTAAACAAAAAATGCCCCCAAATACCTTTTTAACGGTACATTTGCCTTGATCTTTGACCAAATCAACTTTAATTCCTTAAACCCGTTGAACAATATATCCTTGGTAAAGTTTTCCTTCTTATTTCCTTTTGGCAAGTGATAGTAGGTATACTGACTAAAACCGATCCACCACAAACCGGTCAACACAAATGAAAGCCGGGTCGGTGTAGATTCATCCTCAAAGCCGAACGTATCGAACTTTAAGATCATGGCCAAACAAATAATCAAAAGCAAGACACTTCCGATATAGCCCAAAGAATATCCCTTAGCACTAATGGCATCTTGCTGTTCGGGAAAAGCAATATCGGGCAAATACGAATTATAGAATACCAAGCTCGACCAAAAACCGATCAATGCCATAAAATAACAGAGCAAACCAAACCAAAGGTGGTCCATATTGAACCAATAAAGTCCGATAGACGAAAAGGCCCCTAAATAGCAAAAGAACTTCATGAACATTTTCTTGTTCCCTACGTAATCTGCTATCCCGCTTAAAAGCGGACTCAAAAAGGAGACCATTAAAAATGCGGCTGCCGTCACATAACTGATCAGGGTATCGTTGTTAAAATCGATGCCCAAGAAACGGACCGTATCGTCAAGTACTTTGCCGTCTTCGTCTTTCACCAAAGTGAGCGCCCCATAAAAGATAGGAAATATAGCGGATGAGATTACCAGGTTGTAAACTGAATTGGCCCAATCATAGAATGCCCAAGCATTCAGAAGTTTTTTACTTCCTTTTGGAAGGATAGTTTTTGGCATAATGGTATCAATAAAAAAACCGTTCTCTTTTAAGAACGGTTTTAAATATACAATAATTGCAATTATTTACTTTTGAAACGAGGTTACCCCAAACTTCTTGGCCTCGGCCCTTGCTGCTGGCGCCCATTCCGTAAGGTTCTTGATCCTTGTATCGTTCGATGGGTGGGTACTCATAAACTCAGGTGGTGCCTCTCCTCCGCTGTTGGCCTTCATTCGTTTCCACAGCTCGGCGGCTTCTGCGGGATCATACCCTGCAATGGCCATAATCTGCAGGCCGATACGGTCTGCCTCGGTTTCATGACTTCGGCTAAAAGGCAACATCACCCCTACTTGGGAACCGACCCCATAAGCCTGATTAAAAATGTTTCTTTTTTCAGGGTCTTGTATAGCGACATTACCGGCCACAGCGCCCAATTGTTGCAATGTGCCGGCACTCATACGCTGCGCTCCGTGATCGGCCAAGGCATGAGCTACCTCATGACCCATTACCACGGCAACACCTGTCTCTCCCTTACAAATGGGCAAAATACCGGTATAGAAAACAATTTTCCCCCCGGGCATACACCATGCATTGACCGTTTCGTCATTTACCAGGTTATACTCCCATTTGTAATCTTTAAGATAACCCGAATAACCATTGGCGGTCAACCATCTTTCCGCCGCAGACGATATCCGCTGGCCTACCTTCGTGATCATTTTAGCATCGGCCGTATTCTCTACCACCTTGTTTTCGGTCAAGAATTGATCATACTGGGCAAATGCAGTTGGAAAAATTTGACTGTTCGGATAAAAATTTAATACTTTTTTACCTGTAAACGGATTGGTTTTACAAGCTGCTACCCCTAAAAACAGGGCAAAAACTAAAATTATCTTTCTCATTATGGTCGTGTTTAGATTCGTAAAATACAAAAATCTTATTTCGCGGTAAGACGCAATTGAGTAAAGTCTTTGTTTACGATTATAATATTGCCCCCATTCGGCATAACATCTTCAATAGCTACTTTTTCGTTGTCTATCTGAACCTCCCCTATTTTGAACGGGAGTCCGTGCAACTTGATCTTAAACGTTTCATAGCTTGTAATGAAGGCCCCATCCTTAAATTGTTGAATGGTCAATTCATTTGCCTTACCCAAAAGCTTAAAGTTTCTCAAGCTATATTTTCCGTTTTCGTAAGCATAACCATCGCCTGCATCTTCATAAACGGTAGAGTTTTCGGCCCCTTCCGTAAAATAAACATCCAATACCAGCTCTTCGATCTCAAGCTCGCCCACATACTGCTGTACAGGGTATTTTGGAATAATGGCCCCGGCCTTTATGAACAAGGGTATCTTATCGATGTCGGCAACGACCCATTTTTCTTTTCCCCCCTCTACGACCTCATCGTTCCAAAAATTATACCAATTGCCGCGAGGAATGTACATTCTTCGCCCCTTTGCATTAGGTTCTTGAATCGGACAGACCAAAATTTGCTCCCCAAAAATAAACTCATCCGTTCTAAAGTGGGTCTGCGTATCTTCTTGGTCGTAACATACGATAGGAAGCAACATCGGGGTACCTTCTTTTGAGTACCTCCAGAACATCGTGTAGAGATAAGGCAATAATTCGTATCTCAATTCGATGAACTTTCTAACGATATCGGTAATTTCGTTTCCAAACGACCAAGGTTCCTGGTCGCCGTGATCCCCACTGGAGTGCACTCTACAAAATGGGTGAAAAATACCCAATTGGATCCATCGGGCAAAAAGTTCGCCGTTCGGTTGCTCGGCAAAGCCACCAATATCGGACCCTACAAAGGAATAACCACTCATACACATCCGTTGCATCTGCACATTGGCGATCCATAAATGTTCCCACGTAGCTACATTATCTCCCGTCCATGTCGAGGCAAAACGCTGCGTTCCGGAATAGGCGGCCCTAGTTATTACCAAAGGCCGTTTGGGGTATACATATCTTTTGACCCCGTCGTAGGTCGCCCGTACCATTTGCATTCCATAAATATTATGCGCCTTTCTATGACTACTAGGGTGCCCGTCGTAATCATGGCGGGTATCGAGCGGAGCTGTCTTTGTAGGCACCTCCATAACCGCAGGTTCGTTCATGTCGTTCCAAACGGCATGAACGCCTATCTCGGCCATAAATTCTTTATAGAGTTCGGCCCACCACTCGCGAACTTCAGGATTGGTGAAATCAGGGAAGTTACATTCCCCTGGCCAAACCTTACCTTTCATTCTTGGTCCATCGGCACGCTTACAGAAGTAATCATTTTCAACGGCTTCCTGGTATACCCAATAGTCTTTATCTATTTTAATACCCGGGTCGATCATGACCACTGTCTTAAACCCATCTTCGCTAAGTTCGTTGATCATACGTTTCGGATCGGGAAACCTGGTCTTGTCCCAAGTGAAGCACCTAAACCCATCCATATAATCGATATCCAAATAAATGGCATCACAGGGAATTTTAAGATCCCTGAACTGCTTGGCTATATCTTTTACGTTACTCTCTGGGAAATAGCTCCATTTCGACTGGTGATAGCCCATAGCCCATAAAGGAGGAAGCTCTGGGGCCCCGGTCAGGTTTGTATAGGCCTTGACCACCTTATGCATTTCGGGACCATAGAAAAAATAGTAGTTCATTTCTCCCCCATCGGCCCAGAAACTGGTTGTGGAACGACGTTCATGGGCAAAATCGAAATCGGTCCTAAAACTGTTATCAAAGAAAATACCATACGATTGGCCATTATGTAAGCCAATGTAAAACGGAATCGCTTTGTAAAGTGGATCTTGGTCTTTACCGTAAGCATATTGATCGGTAACCCAGTTACAAACCCTTTTCCCCTTAAGGTTACTGTGCGTAGCCTTATCGCCCATACCGTAAAAGCTTTCGGTATTTTGGGTAATCTTGCTCATTTTAACGGTGTTGCCCCCGTATTCGTAGTTCTCTTCCCAATGAAACCCCAATTCGTCTTCATTGATGATATTACCCTTGAGGTCCGATACTTGGGTACGCAAGGTTTTCTTATCTACCAGTATTTTGAGCCTTGCGGTCTCAATAATATATTCCGTCTGGTTCTCGGTACAGTCGAGATGACTGTACCCCCGGCTTGCGTTAGGATCTACCGCATATGAAAAATCAGGTTGAAAGGCATGCTCGGTAGCATATCTGAACCTGATTGTTCTATCTTGAATTACGGTAATTTCTAAGACCACTCCGTTTTCAGTGGTAAAATAGAATTTATCTTTATCCCTCACATAATCTACAATATGATTTGGATAGAGATTCCCTTTATATTCTAGCTCAGTATTGGTTATCATGTATTGAGTATTTAAAGACTAACAAAAAAAAGACTTTAAACCTTAATAACGAAATGATTTCACATCCATTTACGAACTATTATCATTATAATAGGCCCGACTATTGAAAAATAACAATCCCCAATGGCGGAATGGTCATTTCTACCGATTGTTCACGTCCGTGCCAAACTTTTTTCTGAATGGCCGATATATTGGGCTGAACGCCCGACCCACCATACTTTTCGTCATCACTGTTCAAAATAACTTTCAACTTTCCAGAAACTTTGGGTATACCCACCCTATAGTTTTCCCTTACTACCGGGGTAAAATTACAGGCGATGAATATATCGTCTTTGGTGTCATGTCCCCGTCGAATATAGGTCAATACCGAGTTTTCATGGTCTCCGTAATCGATCCACTGAAAACCATCGGGACTGAACTGCTTTTGGTACAGGGCCGGAAAGTCTCTATATACCTTGTTCAAATCTTTTATCAATTCTTGTATGCCCGAATGCACTTTGTACTGGGTAAGATGCCAATCTAACCCTTTTTGAAAGTTCCACTCGCTGGTCTGCCCAAATTCGCCCCCCATAAAAATAAGGTTCGTACCCGGGTGCGTAAACATGTAACCGAACATCAAACGCAGGTTGGCAAAACGCTGCCATTCATCACCTGGCATACGATACACCAACGATTGTTTACCGTATACCACCTCATCGTGCGAAAAGGGCAGCATAAAGTTTTCGGTAAAGGCATAGGTCATACTGAACGTAAGATCGTTCTGGTGGTGTTTTCGGTATATCGATTCTTTTTTAAAATATTCCAAGGTATCGTGCATCCACCCCATCATCCACTTCATACCAAAACCAAGGCCCCCGTACATTACGGGTTTTGACACCCCTGAAAATGCCGTTGATTCCTCGGCAATGGTCTGCACATCGGGAAAACTTCCATAAACGGCCTCATTAAATTCCCTAATAAAAGACAAGGCCTCAAGGTTTTCGTTATTTCCGTACATATTGGGTTCCCATTCCCCTTCCTCACGTGAATAATCAAGGTAGAGCATAGAAGCCACCGCATCGACACGTAAGGCATCGGCATGATAGTGGTCCAACCAAAAGAGGGCATTACTGATCAAAAAGGCACGCACCTCGTTTCTTCCGTAATTAAAGATCAAACTCTTCCAATCGGGATGGTAGCCCCTTCTTCTATCGGGATGCTCATAAAGATGGGAACCATCAAAAAAGCCAAGACCATGTGCGTCTTCCGGAAAATGCGAAGGCACCCAATCCAAAATAACCCCTACCTCTGCTTGGTGCAGCGCATCTACCAATAATTTAAAACCTTCTGGATCTCCAAATCTTGATGTTGGCGCAAAATATCCCGTTAGCTGATAGCCCCAAGAAGGATCGTAAGGATACTCCATAATAGGCATAAACTCTACATGGGTAAAACCCATTTCCTTTACATAGGCCACCAAATCTTTGGCCATTTCCTTATAGGTTAAAAAATTTCCGCCTTTATCACGTTTCCAAGAACCCAAATGCACTTCGTAAACAGAAAACGGGGCATCTAGCGCATTTTTTTTCTTTCGTACGTTCTCCATCCACTTCTTATCCTTCCACTTGTAGTCTTGCTCCCATACGATAGAAGCGGTTTTAGGCGGATGCTCACAATAACGGGCAAAAGGATCGGCCTTTTCCGTAACGGCCCCATGATTGTTCGAATAGATCTTGTACTTGTAAAGTTCACCCACCCCTATATCGGGTATAAAACCTTCCCAAATACCACTCCCGTCCCAACGAACGTTGAGCATGTGCTTTTCATCATCCCATTCATTGAAGTTCCCGATAACGGATACCGAGCGTGCCGATGGCGCCCAAACGGCAAAATAAGTTCCTTTGACCCCTTCAAATTCTACAGGGTGGGAACCTAATTTTTCGTACAATCTAAAATGCTTTCCCGACTTAAAAAGATCAATATCAAATTCGGAAAAAAGACTGAAAACGGTAACTTGCGGCATAGTGTTCAAATATTTTAGGTAGTTAAGACAAATCTAAGCAACTTTACAAAAAAGCTTTAGGTTATTGTCGATTAACTTTGAATCGATAATTCAATGTTACAAATAAAAAGATACGAATAATATAAAAAGTGGAACACTTTTTGAAAACATCTTTTACATTCTGCCAATATGGCTCATCTTATTAAATAATGGAATTATGAAAAAAACACTTCTTTTACTCGGCACATTTGTTGCACTATTCTTTATTTCATGTGAAGGCCCAACAGGTCCTCCTGGAACTAACGGACGTGATGGCCGTGATGGGGCTGACGGTTTAGATGGGCGTGAAGCCCAAGTTTTTGAAGTAGAGGATGTAGATTTTAACTATATCGCCGAAAACAATTTATACGAAACCATTCTTGTCTTTGAAGATTTTACCAGTTTCGAAGTTTTACCAAACGACGCCGTGCTCGTATACCAATACGATAGAACGGTTGAATTTGAAGACGGCAATTTAAATGATATTTGGAATTTAATCCCACAGACCTTCTTTTATGAAGAGGGCAGTATTCAATTTGTACCGGGGCATACGACAAAAGACGTAGAGATTCTTATCACTGGAAACTTCGACCTTTCAGATCTGGACACCGATATTACCCAAGGACAGATTTTTAGGTTCGTGATCATTCCTGGGCAAGCGGCCGCCAAAATGGATAAAAGCAGTATCACCGCCGTAATGGGCAGCCTTGGCCTTACCGAAGAAGATGTTAAAAAAATGTCCCTGAAGTAAAGCCCTTCCCCCATTTCAGAAAAAACAAGCCCCGTTCTAAAAAGTACGGGGTTTTACTTTTTGGCGAGGAAACGTAAATCGACCATGAAACTTAGGGCAAATACCATTAAATTTGAAAGGAAGAGCCGTATGGCCCGTCTAAGCCCTAACACTTAATATCACGGATACCATGTATAAAAATATAATTTTAGGACTCTGCCTCGTATTTATCGGGTGCAAGGGCAACAGTCAAAAAAAAGAAACCGCCGGGCAGACCGCCCCAAAAAAAGAACAGCGTTTTAGCGTTGTAAAAACGGATGCGGAGTGGCAAAAGGAATTGACCGAGGCCGAATTCTATGTTTTACGAAAGGCGGCAACCGAAAATCCCTTCAGCAGCGATTTGCTGGAGAACAAAGAAGAAGGCACCTACGTATGCGCGGCCTGTGGTACCGAGCTGTTCAAGAGTAGTACCAAGTTCAAATCAGGTACGGGTTGGCCCAGTTTTTACGAAGAGATAAAAGGAAACGTGGCCTATGACGTCGATTACAAAATCGGTTACAAACGAACCGAAGAACATTGCGCGACCTGCGGAGGCCATTTAGGACATGTTTTTGAGGATGGACCGGAACCAACGGGACTAAGACATTGCGTTAACGGCGTGGCCCTCGATTTTATCCCCGCCAAAAAAGAATAACACCAAAGCTAGCATATAGATCATAGGATGCTATGGCACAAAGGTAAATGACGATATGAACTATCAAGAACATTTTTTAAACAGCGCCATTTCTGAATTTCGGAAATATAAGGGTATGGGCGACAAAACCTTTGCCCAGCTATCGGACAATGACTTCTTATGGCTGCCCAGTGAAAACTCCAACAGCATTTCACTGATCGTCAAACACATGGTAGGCAACATGCTCAGTAGGTGGACCAACTTTCTCACCGAGGACGGGGAAAAATCGTGGCGCAATCGCGAAATCGAATTTGAAGTCCCCTACACGACAAAAAGCGAAATGTTGACCGCTTGGGAAGCCGGGTGGCAATGCCTTTTTAACGCCTTGGACTCCGTGTCTCCTGAAAATTTTGACCATCCGATAAAAATAAGAAACGAAAACCACAGCATCGTTGAAGCCATACATAGGCAACTGGCCCATTACAGTGCCCATATAGGACAAATGGTATTACTCGCAAAAATACGAAAGGGCGAAAAATGGATTTCCCTTTCCATTCCCAAAGGCGGCTCAGAGCAGTTCAATAGAACCATGTTCAACAACTAAGCGGTTACGCACACCACAAAATGTTGGTTTTACACTATACCAAACTTCTTCTTTTTAGCACTAGACTTTAATTTTCGTATTAATCTTTCCGTTTGGTTTTGTACTTTTGCACCTGCTTAGCTATAGCTGGCTTCTTAAATTTACAACAGCAAAAAAATAAAAAATATGAGCAATTTCGATGTTATTGTTTTGGGTAGCGGACCCGGAGGGTATGTTACCGCCATTAGAGCCTCTCAATTGGGCTTTAAAACGGCCATTATCGAGAAAGAAAATCTAGGTGGTGTATGCTTAAACTGGGGGTGTATCCCTACCAAGGCACTTTTGAAATCAGCTCAGGTTTTTAATTACTTAAAACACGCTGAAGACTATGGTCTTTCCGCAGAAAATGTGGACAAAGATTTTGATGCCGTAATCAAAAGAAGCCGTGGCGTTGCAGACGGCATGAGTAAAGGTGTCCAATTTTTGATGAAGAAAAATAAAATTGAGGTCATCAAAGGATTTGGTACCTTAAAACCGGGCAAAAAGGTTTCTGTAAAGGATGAGCAGGGTAAAGAAACGGAATACGGTGCTGACCATATTATTATTGCTACCGGAGCCCGTAGCCGCGAACTACCTAGTTTACCACAAGATGGCAAAAAGATTATTGGGTATCGCGAGGCCATGACCTTAAAAGAACAACCAAAGAAAATGGTTGTTGTAGGTAGTGGTGCCATTGGTATTGAATTTGCTTATTTCTATAACGCCATAGGTACAGAGGTAACCGTAGTGGAATACTTACCCAACGTTGTACCTGTAGAAGATGAGGATATTTCAAAACAACTGGAACGCAGCTTAAAAAAAGCCGGTATAAAAATCAAAACGTCCGCAGAGGTTACTTCCGTTGATACTTCCGGAGAAGGTATAAAAGCAACCGTAAAGACCGCTAAAGGAGAAGAAATCCTAGAAGCGGACATTGTTCTTTCTGCCGTAGGTATCAAAACCAACATAGAGAACATTGGTCTTGAAAACGTGGGAATTTCTACCGATAGGGATAAAATATTGGTAAACAATTACTACCAGACCAACATACCGGGTTATTACGCTATTGGTGATGTAACACCAGGTCAGGCGCTAGCCCATGTTGCTTCTGCCGAAGGTATTCTATGTGTTGAAAAGATTGCCGACATGCATGTTGAGCCTTTGGATTACGGCAATATCCCCGGATGTACGTATTGTACTCCCGAGATTGCATCCGTAGGTCTTACCGAAAAACAAGCAAGGGAAAAAGGATTTGATATCAAAGTTGGTAAATTTCCTTTCTCCGCCAGTGGTAAAGCAAAAGCAGCCGGTACTCCTGATGGTTTCGTAAAAGTTATTTTCGATGCCAAATATGGTGAGTGGTTAGGATGTCACATGATCGGTGCCGGTGTAACCGATATGATCGCCGAAGCCGTTGTAGCCAGAAAACTTGAAACTACCGGCCATGAAATCTTAAAAGCGGTACACCCTCACCCAACAATGAGTGAAGCCGTTATGGAAGCTGTAGCTGCCGCTTACGACGAGGTGATACACCTGTAATAGACAGAATAAATTACCAATGGGCCTATAAGACCGTGTCGAACACGTCTCATAGGCCCATTATTACATCTTTAAACGAACTTATTTAAAAATCCATTCCGTATGCTAAGTTTTTTTCGGGTTATAGCTATTTTAGAAGGTATCTCTTATTTGGCCCTATTCGCCGTTACCATGCCGTTAAAATATTTGGCAGATTTGCCTATGCCCAACAAATATGTAGGGTATGCACACGGCGCATTGTTCATTGCCTATATTATTTTGGCGGTTGTTCTTTGGATGGAAAAAAAATGGAGCTTAAAAAAAGGAGTCATCCTACTGGTCGCTTCCCTCCTTCCCTTTGCCACTTTCTACGTGGAAAAAAAGTACTTGAACGAAGAGGCTACATTGGCTTAAAATTCCCTTCCGCCGAATTACCTAAAATGTCTCGCCGATAAAAAGGTATAGACAAAGCCCATGGTAATGGTCGACCAAGTACTATCGTTTACGCTAATACCGGTATACGAAAAGTTCAATTCCGACTTTGGCCCCACTTGAAACCCTATTTGAGGCCGATAGTAAAGTCCGCCCTCGTTTCCTTCATTTAATCCGAAAGCCTTTCCGATATCGCCGCCGATGGAAAAAGTTTTTGCCGGCCAAAGCCTTACCGAGGCTGCAAGGGGCGCGAACTGGATACTGGGATACTTTACACTGATGTTCTGGGCAGTAAACGTTTCGGCAAAACCGTGGATGATACCCCCCTTTATACCGAGGTCGAAGATCTTGTTCGGGGCCCACATATAACCTACATCGGCTCCTATGACCACCCCTACATAGTCATTATACTCCCCGATAGGCAAACCCGCCTGGGCACCGATTTTAAAGCCCTCTTGGGCGTATAAGGAAATACATGAAAAGGTCAGGGTCAGAAATAAACAAAAAGATTTGATCATGGCAATATAAAATTTGGTTTGTTTGGATTGCTTTGTAAGCTAGAAGCTAAACGAAGTTTTTTATCCTTTTGTTGCAGCAACAAACCAAAAATCGACGTGTGACAAACGACGAAACTCTTATAAATAAGCTTCCCTTAAACCAAAAAACTGCCTAAAACAGGTCAAAATAAGTCATTAGGCTATTTTAAAAAACTCTGAATGGCCAAATCATAACTCTGAAGACCAAAGCCAAGAATTACCCCTTTTGCAACGGGCGAGATGTAGGATACATGCCTAAATTCTTCGCGCTTATGGGTATTGGAAATATGAACCTCTACCACAGGTGTCGTAACCGCCTTTATAGCATCGCCAATACCTACGGAAGTGTGCGTATAGGCCGCGGCATTCAAGACAATACCGTCATAAGAAAAGCCTACTTCCTGTATCTTTCCTATAAGTTCACCTTCAATATTCGATTGAAAATATTCGAGCTGAACGTCTTTGTACCTAAACTGTAAATCAGCAAAATAATCTTCGAAAGTTTTGTTTCCGTATACCTCTGGTTCGCGTTTGCCCAACAGATTCAGGTTAGGGCCGTTGATAATGATTAATTTCATATTCCAAAAATAAACTTTTTAATGTGATTCTTACCCTAGACAATGAAAAACGGCCGCTTTAGGCGGCCGTTATATTAATATGGATCTTATCAATTACAGGAAGTATACGGCCCCTATCGACACTCCGGCATTATAGGCTTTGGTAACTTCCAATACTTTGGAAAGTCCCAAACCTATTCTAAGCTGAAAATAGAAATTTTCATCCATTCGATAACCGCCCCCTAAGTTCAAGCCTAATTCAAGAGACTCGGTATCTTGTGACTGAAGGTCCTCTTCCCAGTTATCCGCCAAGAGAAAACCTAGTTGAGGCCCTAGCTCTACGGCTATTTCATCGGTAATATGGTACTTTCCCATAACCGGTATTTGCAAATAAACCAGATTGGCATTGGAAGGGCCTAAATCGGCACCTTGCAAAGAAAACAACAACTCTGGCTGCACATAAAAATCGTCCATAACAGGTATCTCTACCACACCACCAATATAAGCTCCCACCCTGGCCGATATGCCATTGAACTCGCTACCGCGCCATGTAGTGAAATTGATACCGGTTTTTCCCCCGAAGGAAATATCCCCTGTATTGATTCCACCCGATGGGCCGGTACCCTGAATTACGGTTTGTGCAATGCTACTTTGTACTCCAAAAAAAACTAACGCCAGAATAGCGCAAAACTTAATTTTCATGATTACAATGGTTTTTGTGAACGCTATTTTCATTAGTTGCCATCCCTATTTTAACAGAAAAAGATAGATTTTAAGACCAAGGCAACAACAACGAAAACTAGCATTGGTTCGTTATTATATCGTAACCAAAGATAGAAAACTTTACATACTGTCAGTTATTTAGCTCATTTTTTGATTTTAATTTTTACACCTCCTTATAAAAAACGGATTGCCGTAAACCCTGCAATGGTTAACTTTACCCTATGAATTGGCATGAAGCGCTTCAAGACTACCAACATTACCTGAAAATCGAACGGGGCCTATCGAAAAACTCGATTACCAACTATACTTTGGACATTACCAAGCTCATAAGGTTTCTAGACGCGAGTTCCTTAAGCGATAGCCCTGTAAAAATAAAAAAGGAAGTTTTGCAGCAGTTCGTCTATCAAGTTGCCAAGACCATGAACCCAAGGTCACAGGCACGTATTATATCAGGACTCAAAAGTTTTTTTAATTATCTGGTTTTTGAGGACTATAGGGACGATAACCCAATGGACCTGATCGAATCACCCAAGATAGGACGCAAACTACCGGATACCCTATCGGAAGATGAGATCAACGCCCTAATCGAAGCAATAGACCTGTCAAAACCCGAAGGCGAGCGGAATCGTGCCATGCTCGAAACACTCTACGGGTGTGGACTCAGGGTCTCGGAGCTAATCAACCTTAAAATCTCAGATCTTTTTTTTGAAGAAGACTTCATAAAAGTGACGGGTAAAGGAGATAAACAGCGTTTTGTTCCGATTAGCCCCGTCAACAAAAAATACATTACCATTTACAGGAAGGAGATACGGGTTCACCAAAACATACAAAAGGGCTTTGAAGACATCCTTTTCCTAAACCGTCGGGGGCGACAGCTTACCCGTGCCATGGTCTTTACCATCATCAAACAACTGGCGGTAAAAATAGACCTAAAGAAAAGCATAAGCCCCCATACTTTCAGACATTCATTTGCCACGCACCTCTTACAGAACGGTGCCGATCTAAGGGCCATTCAACAGATGTTGGGACACGAAAGTATTACCACTACCGAGGTGTACGTACATGTAGACCGCACACACCTGACCGATGTCATGAACAAATACCACCCGAGAAAGTAGAGGGCATTAAAATTTAATTTTGCTTTTTATCGACAACAAACTCGGCATTCCGTAAGTACCTATATTCGATTTATTGAAATTCAAGTCGTGATTCACTTCCATCATCACATTTTTATTGATGTCGTAGCCCACGCCGTTGGTCATGATATAACGTGGCTTGGGTGCATTTGCACCATGCTTATCCAATTCCCGTTCCATTGCAGCTCCGTTTACAAAGTACAGCCTATGACTCACATAATTTTTTAGTCTCATCGAGACCTTTTGAACATCAAAGGTCCTATAGGTGTCATAGTAATTCTGTAGCTCAACCATGAATTTCTCGTCAAATTCATAGCCTATTAAAAACCCCGAGTGCATTTCATCATCCATAAAAACCGGATAAGAATATGCACTTGTATTAAAGTTCGAATTTTCCGTAAGGGGTTCAATTCCCTGTAGTGTCTTTTCGGGAGTTTGACACTTTCCAATGGCTACAATAAAAAATATACATACAATTCTGATCAATGGAATCACAGCTTGGTTTTGTCATTATAAATATAAGTATACCCCGGGCCAAAAATGACTGATTTTGACAATTTTAACCTTTGGTCGAAGCCCAAAAAAGCGCCTCATTTTCACTTTAAACGCTATTTTATAGGAAATTTATAAACCGAAAACGTTGTAGTTTAGCCCCATACGCCTACACCCTCTTTTATTGAATCTACAAGTTCTATATTTAAAAAATAAATAAAGCACATGTACGAAAACACCGAACGAAAATGGTGGAAAGAAGGTGTAGTCTATCAAATCTACCCAAGAAGTTTTCAAGATACCACCGGTAACGGTATTGGCGACCTACAAGGCATCATTAAAAGACTCGATTATATAAAAAGCCTAGGTGTCGATATCATTTGGCTGAATCCCGTTTACACTTCCCCCAACGACGATAACGGCTATGATATTTCAAACTATAGGGATATTATGGGCGAGTTCGGAACCATGGAAGACATGGACGAGCTTATGGTAGAAATGAAAAAAAGAGACCTACGCCTGGTCATGGACCTTGTTGTAAACCACAGTAGCGATGAACATCAATGGTTTGTTGAATCGCGAAAATCAAGAGACAACCCTTACCGCGACTACTATCATTGGTGGCCCGCCGAAAAAGGCACTCCCCCAAAACGCTTTAGTTATTTTGATATAGACAGCAATGCGTGGAAATATGACCCACCTAGCGATTCATATTACCTACACTACTACTCGGCCAAACAGCCCGACCTCAAATGGGAAAATCCCAAAGTAAGGGAAGAAGTCTACGACCTTATGAAATTTTGGTTCGACAAAGGCATAGACGGCTTCCGTATGGATGTGATTTCAACCATTTCAAAAGACACCGATTACCCAGAGCTTCCCGAAAAGTACATGGGCGATTTTATTCCATACTACGCCGAAGGCCCCCACTTGCACGAGTACCTGCAGGAAATGAACGAAAAAGTTTTGAGCAAGTATGACGTCATGACGGTTGGAGAGGCTCCCGGTGTTCGAAAAGAACAGGCCTTGGACTTTGTTGATGAAGACCGAAACGAACTCAATATGTTCTTTCATTTTGACCTTATGGGCCTTGACCGTGAACCTGGGGAGACCTTTAAGATGAGAAAAGAACCTTGGAAACTCACCGAATTTAAACATATATTCTCCGAATGGGACGAAGTCTTTGCCCAAAAGGGATGGGGAAGCCTCTACTTAGACAACCACGATTTCCCCCGCAGTGTCAGCCGTTGGGGAAACGACTCTAAGGAGCACTGGAAAAACTCGGCCACCCTATTACAGACCTTTTTGCTCTCAATGCGCGGAACCCCCTATTTTTTATATGGAGAGGAAATAGGAATGACCAATATAAAATTTGACAGTATAACCGATTATCAAGACATTAACACCCTGACCCGCTACGAAAGCATAAAAAAATCCGGTGGTGACTTGGAAGCTTTTATCAAAAACGAAAAAGATGCCGGTAGGGACAATGCCCGAACCCCCATGCAATGGAATACCGAGCCCCATTCGGGCTTTACGGTAAAAAAACCTTGGTTAAAGGTGAATGAAAATTACAAGGAGGGCATCAACGTTGCGGCACAAGAATCGGATAAAGACTCCGTACTCAACTACTTCAAGAGCATGGTTCAAGTGCGAAAAGACCATCTCGGACTGGTCTATGG
Organism: Zobellia uliginosa; assembly: GCF_900156625.1. Taxonomy (GTDB): domain Bacteria; phylum Bacteroidota; class Bacteroidia; order Flavobacteriales; family Flavobacteriaceae; genus Zobellia; species Zobellia uliginosa. The sequence continues at coordinate 94,426 of NZ_FTOB01000006.1, forward strand.
CACCTACCGCTTATTGCTTAAAGACGACGAAAAGGTATATGCTTATGCCCGTGAATGGCAGGGTGAACAATTTTTAGTCCTCCTCAACTTTTCAACCGAATCCAGTTCGGTAAGCATAAATGAAATTCCCTTTGAAAAGGCCCGTCTTATTATTTCAAACCATAAGGCCGAAAACGTACAGGTCGGAACCAATTTTAAACTGGCCCCTTATCAAGCTTCGATCTATAAGGTCTTTTGATTTTTGAACAATGAATAATCACGCTGATAGGGACGTATGATCAAACGTGCTTCCCTATCAAAGCGTACATAATTGTAGACCCAATTTACAAAGACCACTACCCTGTTTCTAAACCCGATAAGAAAAAAGAGGTGTATGAACATCCATACGAACCAGGCAAAAACCCCTTGAAACTTATAATTTTTTAGATCGACTACGGCCTTGTTACGGCCTACCGTGGCCATACTTCCCTTGTCTTTATACACAAAAGGTTCCATGGCTTCGTCACGAACCAAGCGCAATAGGTTTTCACCCAGGTTACGACCTTGCTGAATGGCAGGCTGCGCCATCATCGGATGCCCTTGAGGGGTAGCGTCGGTTTGCATACAAGCTATATCGCCAATGGCAAAAATACGATCATGGCCCATCACTTGATTAAACTCATTAACCTTCAAACGGTTGCCGCCCGCCAGAATTTCCTTGGCATCTAGCCCGGCAATAGGCACGCCTTTTACCCCGGCGGCCCAAACCAAAGTGGCCGCTTCAAACTTCAGTTCCGTTTTTGTCAATGCCGTTTTACCGTCATAAGTGGTAACCCGTGTATTTTTCCAGATATTGACCCCAAGGCTTTCTAGAAAATCCTCTGCCTTTTTCGAAGCATTATCGCTCATTCCCTTCAATATCCGATCCCCCGATTGCACGAGATTGATCTGTGCCCTACGCGTATCTAGATCCGGATAATCTTTGGGAAGAATCCCTTTCTTGATTTCGGCCAAGGCACCGGCCAGCTCCACTCCCGTAGGTCCGCCCCCTACGATTACGAAATTCATCAACGCATCACGCTCATGCAAGTCATCGGTCAATAGTGCTTGTTCAAAATTCTCGAGTATCAGACTCCTAAGGTTCAACGATTGCGGAATGGTCTTCATGGCCATACCGTTGAGCTCAATTTCGGTATTGCCGAAAAAATTAGTGGTAGAACCTGCGGCAATGACCAAATAATCATAGGTCAACTGACCGATATTGGTAACGATAACCTTTGATTCGGGCTTCACTTGCTGCACTTCGGCCAAGCGAAAGTAAAAGTTGCTGTAGTCTTGCAAAATCTTCCGGATCGGATAAGCTATGGAGTCAGGCTCAAGCCCTCCTGTAGAAACCTGGTACAGCAAGGGTTGAAACGTATGATAGTTATTTTTGTCAAGAAGCACGACTTGTACTTCTTTTTTTTTGCTCAATTTCTTGGCCAAGGCCACTCCCCCAAAACCACCACCAACAATTACAATACGCGGCAAGCTCAATTTAGGGATGTTAAGTGCATCTATATCTGACATATTCTAAAATATGGGCAAAATTAATCATTCAATACTTACCCCACGGGCAAACCACAGGTTTTATTCTTTCGGGAGAAACTATAACGTAAGAAATTTCATTTCACTATGTAGTGAAATAAAGTTTATTTAACTTTAACTAAAATTCAAAAACGTAAACTTTAAAATTAATCACATCCATTGAACAGTATCATATCTCCTTAAAAATCAATGACCTTGATCCCATTTTCAAAAACAACATCTTCAATCACTGCTTAAAATAACCGAATTGACGCTGTAACAATTAATCCTTTAGTGCTACTAATAGTCTAACAACCTACCAACTTGGAGTGAACAAAGAACTGGAACATCAATTTGTTACGGAGCTTGAGAACAATCAAAACATTGTTCACAAGGTTTGCACATTGTATACCCATGATAGGGATTCGCATAAAGACCTGTTTCAAGAAATTACGATACAGCTCTGGAAAGCATACCCTAAATTCAGGGGTGAGTCGAAATTCAGTACATGGATGTACCGTGTCGCGCTGAATACGGCAATTACCTTGTACCGAAAGTCGAAAAGACGTGTTCAGACGCAAGATTATGAGTCGGTAATCTTTAAGATAAAGGCCGACGAATATGACAGTACCGAAGAAGAACAGTTAAAGCTCATGTACAAGGCGGTAAAGCAACTAGGTGATATAGACAAGGCCTTGGTCTTTCTATACCTAGAAGACAAAGACTATCGCGAAATAAGTGAAACCCTCGGTATTAGCGAGGTAAATGCACGAGTGAAGATGAATAGGATCAAGACAAAATTAAGAACGATATTGAATCCTTAAGGATATGATGGACGAACTGGAACTTTTAAAGAAAGACTGGCAAAAGAAAAACGACCAGCTTCCTAAGTTGACCTATAACGAAATTCATAAAATGACATGGAAGAAATCCTCCTCCATTGTCAAATGGATACTCATTATCAGCATCCTAGAAATCATATTACCCAATTTACTGTACCTGATTCCTTCCTTTAGGAAAAGCATGAGCATTTACGACAATACCATTGTAGACCAATGCTTCGTCGCCATGACCGTCATCTACTACCTGGTAGTATTCTACTTCGTTTTCCTCTTTTACAAAAGGTACAAGGAAATATCGGTTCTCGATAGTGCCAAGGGCCTGATGCGCAAAATTATCAGGACCCGAAGAACGGTAAAATATTACGTGATATTCTCATTATCTACCATACTCATATTTATAGGCCTGGTGATCATAGGCATCTATCTCAACGATAGCTTTATGGATAACTTTTCGGAAATGGCCGCAAATACCAAAGATGTTTCCCCTGAAAAGCTAAAGACCACCCTAATGGTATCGATGGCAATTATGGGCGTAGTCATGATAGCGTTTTTCGGTGGGGTATACTTTTTGCTCTACGGACTACTCTTGCGTAAGCTCAAGCGCAATTATAAGGAACTAAAAAGACTTGAAGTCTAAACCTTATGCCGATTACGGAACCTTCGGAGTTCGTTCTCTTCTTCGTAGGCCATGAGGTCTTCCTTGGAAATAACCTTTAAAAACGACGGATGCTGTTCAATGGCATACTCCAATTTTTCGATGATGGAGTCGAAAGATTCGTTCTCGTAATCGATATCCAAAGGTTCTTTTATGACCATAGACTGTAGAATTCCCTTTTTCTTGATCCGGAGTCCCTTTTTATCGAAGGAACGTCTAAACCCGTCAATAACTACGGGAACGACAACAGGCCTATATTTTTTGATGATGTGTGCGGTACCTTTTCTAAGGGGTTTCCAAGGCGTGGTAGTACCTTGCGGAAAAGTAATAACCCAACCGTCGTTCAAGGCTTTTCCTATATTGGAAATATCGCTCATTTTCACCTGCCTTTTTACATCTTTACCCTCTGAACGCCAAGTCCGCTCTACACTTACGGACCCTGCATAGGCAAAAATCTTGGTCAAAAGACTTTTCTTCATGGTCTCGGCTGCGGCCACATAGTACATGTTCAACTTGGGTTGCCAAATATAGCCTACGTTCTTGATGCTATTGTCGCGGCCCTTGAGACTTGCATTGAATACGTGGAACATAGCCACTACATCAGCAAAATAGGTCTGGTGGTTACTTACGAAAAGAACGTTCTTGTCAGGTAATGACCGAATGATCTCGGAACCTTCTACATCAAGACTGTTAAAACGCTTGTATCGCGAGTGGGTCATAAGTCCCAAAATACGAATAAGCCATTTTTTCAGAAACAAAATATGCCCGAACGGATTTTCTTTGAATATGCCCATAGATTGCAAAAATACGAATTTACCCCTATAAAACCTGTTGTAACAAGGTCTTGATTTCACTTAGCATCATTCCGGTAGCCCCCCAAACCGTATAACCATTTAATTTAAAGGCAGGTACGGGCACATCGGTCGCATAGGAAGTAGTGAGGTTTTCGGTAAAAACATTGGCATCATCCATAAAATCGGCCAAACGGACCTCTACCAGCTCCTCTACCTCGGTATCTTGCTTGGTAAAAGGCTCGGTACGCGTGTAGAGTCCCATATAGGGTCGAACCTCAAAATTACTGGGCGGAATGTAAATTTCGGTAAGCGATTTTACAATTTCAATATGGTTCGGGTCTACGCCTACTTCCTCATAGGTTTCCCGCAATGCCGTAGCCCTCATATCCCTATCATTTTCTTCTACCTGTCCGCCAGGAAAACCGATTTGATTGGAGTGCACATCCTTTGGGTGACTCTTTCTCAAAATAAGCAACAGGCGGGTCAAATTAACCTCATCTGGGTAGAAAAGCGCCATGACGGCGGCTTTTTTGGTGTTTGCCGACTTTTTACGGGCGGCCTGCAAGTCTTCCAGCCTAAATTGGGGGGCCATTTTTAAATGCGAAGCTTCACCGGGTAAGGGTAGATTCTTTATTTTTGGTATCCGTATGGAGAAATCATCAAAATTCATGACAATCAAAAGTTCGTTTTCAGTAACAATATTACTACTTATTTTTCTGGCTTCATGTGGGGAAAATCCTAAAGAAAAGGTAAAAACGCCCCCGGCCCGGACAGCAACCAAAAAAGATTCGGTGGCCGTAGATTCTTCCGAAACGAAAAAAGAAGAGGAATTTGTGCTCACCGAAGACAATGCCATCGATTTTTTCTTCAATTACCAAAAAGACCTCAAAGCCGACAAAGTAAAGATAACTACCCGTTTCGGCAGTTTTACGGTGCAGCTTTACGATAATGTTCCCTACCACAAGGCCAATTTTATATATCTCGCGCGCAAAGGGTATTTTGACAATACCCAATTTCATCGGGTGGTGAAGAATTTCATTATTCAAGGCGGCAACTCAGACGATAGGTTAACAGGGCAAAAAAGAAGTAAGATCGGACGCTATCTTTTACCACCCGATACGCGAAAAGGCCACCGCCACCACAGGGGGACCATTTCAATGCCGAGTAGTGAAATAGACAACCCACATATGTTGGCATCGCCCTACGAGTTCTTTATCGTGGTCACCGACCCGGGCTCATACCATCTAGACGGAGACTTTACACCCTTTGGAAAGGTCATACAGGGCATGGACGTGGTGGATGCCATTAACCAGGTAGAAACTGGCGATGGCGATTGGCCCTCACAGAACATTTACATTCAAAAAGCAGAGGTCATAGAATAGTCCGTTCAACAACTTAGCTTTCGATTTTACCGTAAATGTTGGGCAGTGCTATACCGAATTTAACCGCCAACAATCGGGTAACAATAATAATCAAGATGGCCGCCACATAGGCATAGGCACCGTCAAAGGGCAACAGCACCAAAACAAAATAACTGATTCCCCCCAAAATACAGGCGGTGGCATATATTTCCTTCCTCCTGAAGATAACGGGAATTTCATTGCAAAGCATATCGCGAATAACCCCTCCAAAGCATGCGGTAATAGTACCCAAGGCTATGCACATTACGGGCAAGAGGTCTATTGCCAGACCTTTTTCTATACCCAACATCGTAAAAAGACCTATGCCTATAGTGTCGAATAAGAACAGGGTTTTTCTTAAGTATTTCAATTGGCGAACAAAAATAACCGAAAAGATGACCGCCCCGGTGATTACGGTAATGTAGATAGGCTCGCGCATCCAGAGTACGGGCGTATTGCCGATAAGTACATCGCGAAGGGTACCACCACCCACCGCCGTAACGAAGGCTACGATAAAAATTCCGAACAAGTCGAGTTTTTTATCCATGGCCACCAAGACCCCGGAAATAGCAAAAGCTATGGTACCTAAAATATCGATTAGAAAATAAAACATGCATTACAGGGTATTTCTGAGTCGATTCCGTTCACCCTCAGACAAAAGCTATTACCATTGCTAGAGTCGCTGAGTGTAGTAGCTGTAATCGTTGACCACTACATCTACAAAATCAATAGGTTTCATATCGGTCGTAATCTGTGCCACCTTTTTTATTTGATCGCTCAAAGATACGATTACATTATGATTCCCCTTCCGTTTTGCCGATTCGTAAAGCTCTTTAATCGTTTGCATCTCGCTATCTTTAAATACGGTCACTTGCGGGAATTGCGGAGTATAATCGTCAGGTAGGTCACGCAGCAAGGTATCGCTTAACGAAATTCGCTTTTTTTCGCTGATTACCGTGGTACCGGCGGCTATATCACCAACACGCTGGCCATTGCCCCGAAATAGAATGGTAAGTACGGCAACACCCCCCGAGCTGAGCACCACATCGATAATCCTTAAGATCCACCGAACGAAATAACTGGAAAAACCGGGCTTTGAACCATCTAACTTAACCACGCGGATCTTCATAAGGGCCTTTCCTACGGTACGCCCATCGGTAAAAGTTTCAAGAAGCACATAATACAAAAATGCGGGCAGGCTCAAAAGTAGGTATAGCGCCCACATATCACTGAAATCCAAATCCATGGCAAGCAAGGTTACAACCGCAAGTACGGTATAAGCGAGGATAATTAAACTATCGACGAGGTAGGCCAACATACGTTCCCCGAGGTGTGCGGTATTCTGGCTTATGGTTATATTTTGAGCCGTTTCTATTTGAAATTGTTCCATAGTTTCGTTTCTTTGGTATAAACCAAACGTTAATGCGCGAGGCCGCCTTTGTAAAACAAAATAAAGACAAATGGGCTACTTTTGAAAGTGCCCTGACCAACAAAACGAAGTTGACGCCCGATAAATTGTCCAATCTTTATATAGAGATCACCGACCACCTCAGCTACGCCAAAACTTTTTATCCGGGAAGCAACACAGAGTTCTATTTGAATAATCTGGCCTCCCAGGCCCATCAAAAGATTTACAAGACCAAACGCGAACCCAAAAATCGAATAATCGAATTCTGGAAAACGGAATTTCCGAAAATGTTCTTCTACCACCAAAGGGAGTTGCTCATTTCTTTTTTGGTGTTTCTGTTCTTTAGTATGGTCGGAGCCTTCTCTGCGGCCAACGAAGGTACTTTTGTACGTTCGATATTAGGCGATGCCTATGTAAACATGACCCTCGAAAACATTGAAAAGGGCGACCCTATGGCAGTCTACAAGCAAATGGGTGAATTCAACATGTTCTTGGGCATCACCATCAACAATATACGCGTGGCCCTTATGGCCTTTGCCTACGGTATTATGCTAGGAATAGGCACCTTGTATATTATGATGCATAACGGTATTATGCTGGGCAGCTTTCAGTACTTCTTTTACGAAAAAGGATTGTTATGGGAATCGGTGCGCACCATTTGGATCCACGGCACCATAGAAATATCGGTCATCATCATTGCCGGTTGCGCTGGACTGGTATTGGCCAATGGCATTCTTTTTCCCGGAACCTACACGCGAATTGAATCGTTTAAAAGAGGGGTTCGGAACGGACTAAAAGTTATGGTGAGTACAATCCCCTTCTTTGTCATAGCGGGCTTTCTCGAAGGTTTTGTCACCCGACATACCGAAATGCCCGACTTTCTTGCCGTTTGTATTATTTTGGCCTCTTTGGCACTAATTTTATTTTACTACGTTATATACCCTAAACGACTGCATAAAAGACCAAATCCATGAAACAATACATAGAGTTCAAAAAACAACGGGAGATGGGCCAAATCTTATCCGACACCTTTGCTTTTTTGAGAAACGATTTCAAATCATTTTTCACTACTTTCTTCAAACTGGTCGGCCCCTATCTTGTGGCCATGATCGTTTGCTACGGATTTTACATGTACCAAACAGGGGATTTTGTTCAGAGAAATGACGCCCTCTCTTCCTCAATGGGCCTTCCCTTACTTTTCTTCATCGTTACGCTCGCCTTCCTCATTACCACGATCACTTCGTATATAATGGCCCAGGCCACTACCCTTTTCTATATTAAGTCGTACATTAAGAACGAGGGCAATATCGATTTTGACGAAATAAAGCAAAACGTTTACGAATCATTTTGGAAGTTTATCGGCCTAGGTTTTTTAGTAGCTATCTGTGCAGGATGTGGTTTTCTTTTCTGCCTTATACCCGGTATCTATCTATACGTGCCCCTATCTTTGTCGTTTTGCTTACTCGCCTTTGAAAGCAAAACTGTTTCAGATGCTTTTAGCGACAGTTTCAAACTGGTCAAGGATTATTGGTGGATCACCTTTGCCTCGCTCTTCGTGGTGGGCATTATCGTTATGGTTACCGGCTATGCCTTTGCCTTGCCCGCTACTATTTACAACTATGCCAAAATGGGAATATTATCAGGTGAAATAGACATGGAAAATTTTGGGACCGCCGACTCGATATCCATCGTTTTGGGCAGTATGGGTACACTCGCTCAGTTTCTTTTGAATATCATATCCGTCGTGGCAGGCGTTTTGATCTATTTTGACCTGAACGAAAAAAAGAACTTTACCGGCACCTATGAACGTATAAAAAATCTCGGCCGAACCTTCGAAGAATAAATATGCCAAAAACGTTTTTCTTTTTTTGTTTTGCCCTGTGTTGCTCCATGGCCTTTGCCATGCCACAGGACTCATTGAAGATTTCGTACGACTCCGAGCCACTGAAGGTTAAAAAAATCAGTGATGCCGACCTGCTTCCTTACCAAAACGACAAGGCTTTCAATTATGAAACCTTCGAAGCCGAAGCCACTTGGTGGGACAATTTTAAAAGTTGGCTCGGCAATCTAATGCTTCGCACACTGGAACTTATTTTCGGCGTTGGAAAAGCCTCGGGTATTCTTGCGGGACTCATACGGCTTGTACCCTATTTACTTTTAGGCCTATTGATCTATATTTTGATACGGTTTTTTCTTAACATCAATGCCAGGGCCCTTCAAGCGGCCCAAAAAAACCAGTCCCTGGTTTCGCTTTCCGAAGAGGAACATATCATTAAAAACGAGAACATCCACGACCTCATACAGGAGGCCCTCTTAAAAAATGATTTTCGACTTGCGGTGCGTTATTGGTACCTACACCTGCTCAAATTGATGGGCGAAAAAGAATTGATCGCCTGGGAACCCCAAAAAACCAATGACGATTATCTACGGGAAATATCAAATTCAGGCCTCAAAGACCCGTTCACACATATTACCCACTTGTACAATTTTATATGGTATGGTGATTTCCCCATAGACGAAACAGGATACCAGAGGGCAAAGCAAACATTTTTATCCATAGAAAAATCGATACAAAAAAATGGATAAAAAAGGCCTCAAATACATCATTGTTGCCGTTGGCACCTTGGTACTCCTGATGTTGTTTCAATACAACCGGCCCAAAGAGATAAACTGGGGCGACTCCTATGTGGCCAAACACAAAATTCCCTACGGCACCTATGTCTTGAACGATGTGATGCAAGGTCTTTTTCAAGATCGGACACAGCAGGTAAACCTATCGCCCTTTGAGTTCTTATCGATGAACAAAAAAACTTCGGGAACCTACTTTTTCGTAAACAACTCCATAAATTTTGGCGACACCGAGCTGTTCGCCCTTTTAGATTGGACCACCCAAGGGAATACCCTTTTCATTGCTTCGGAAAATTTTGAGAAGACACTTTTAGATACCCTTAAGCTTAATACGGCAAGCCTTTTTAATGGATTCGAAAATATACGTTCGTATCGGCACAAGCTGGTCAACCCCACTTTAAAACCCGAAAATGCCTATACCTTCAAAAAAGACGATTACGCCACCTATTTCGATGCGTACAAAAACGAAATCACAACCGTCTTGGGTACGGTTTCCAACGAGAACAATACCGAAACCCCTGGTTTCGCCAACGTCATCAAAATAGCTTACGGCAAAGGCGAAATCGTGCTCAGCACATTCCCCAAAGCCTTTACCAATTATTTTATCTTAAAGAACGATAACAAACAGTATACGGCGGGCCTACTCTCTTACCTCGATGACACCCGCACCATTTACATAGATAACTATCATAAAGCCGGAAAAGCGGTCTATACGTCTCCCATGCACGTTTTTCTGAATACCAAGGAATTTAAATGGGCCTATTACCTCGTATTGATAGGAGTCGTCATGTACGTATTTTTTGAAGGAAAACGCAAACAAAGGGCCATACCTATCGTCACCCCTCTAAAAAACCAAACCTTGGCCTTTACCCGTACCATCGCCGACATGTATTTTGAAAAAGGGGAAGGAAAACAAATTGCCCAACATAAGATCGTCCATTTTTTAGAATACCTTCGGTCACATTTTTATCTGAATACTACGGAAAGGACAGACGATTTCTTTAAAAACTTGGCATCGCGAAGCCACCATACCCAAGAGCAGATCGCTTCGCTTTTTTCACTTATAGATCAAGTGGAAACCAAAGCGAACCTGACCGACACCGAATTACAACAATTGAATACGGCTATAGAAAAATTCAAAAACAAAGCACATGGAAGAAACGCACGATCCTAACGAAGAACTCCACTTCAACAACCGAATTCCCTTAGACGAACTAAAAAACGCAGTTGACCGGATAAAAAAAGAACTCTCCAAAGTCATTATCGGACAAGAGAATTTTATAGAACTTTTGATCGTATCACTTTTGGTAGACGGCCACGTCCTTATAGAAGGGGTGCCCGGTATTGCCAAAACGGTTACGGCCAAACTCTTTGCCAAAACCCTGAAAACCGATTTTAACAGGATCCAATTTACCCCCGACCTAATGCCCAGCGACATTCTCGGCACCTCTATTTTCAATGTAAAACTGTCGGAGTTCGAATATAAAAAAGGTCCTATATTTTCAAATATCGTTTTGATCGACGAGATCAACCGCGCCCCTGCCAAAACCCAAGCCGCCATGTTCGAGACCATGGAAGAAAGACAGATCACCATGGACGGCCAGACCTATAAAATGGATCGCCCCTTTATGGTATTGGCTACCCAAAACCCTATTGAACAAGAAGGCACCTATGCCCTTCCCGAAGCACAATTAGACCGATTTCTATTTAAAATAAAGGTCGACTACCCTTCTTTGGAAGAAGAAGTCTTGATTATCAAGAGCCACCATGAACGCAAAGGAGCCATAGCCAAGGAAAGGATCAATGGCGTGGTGAGCCCCGATGAACTGAACGAATATAAAAACAAGATCCAAGAGGTTATCGTTGAGGAAAAGATCATCAAATACATTGCGGACATTATCACCAAAACGAGAAACCACCCCCATTTGTATTTGGGCGGATCCCCTAGGGCATCGATTGCCACCTTAAATGCGGCCAAGGCCTTTGCCGCCATCAATGGAAGGGATTTTGTAACACCAGAAGATGTCAAAAAAGCACTTGTACCCGTACTCAACCATAGGGTCATTTTAACGCCCGAACGCGAAATGGAAGGCATGACCACGGAAAGCGTGGTACAAATGATAACCGAGTCGGTGGAAATCCCGAGGTAAATATGCAGTTCATAAGATCGCTCTACATACACAACGTTTTCTTTCGGTACATCGCCCTGCTTGCCGCCTGCTTCATCATGAGCTATTGGCTCCCCGCACTCTATCCCATCGCCTGGCTTTTGACCATGCTATTGGCGGCCTTGCTGCTCTTTGACCTGTACCTGCTCTACGCTGCCCCCAAAGCTATCCGAGGCCTACGGACCCTCCCCAAAAAGCTATCGAACAGCGACGAAAACCCCATTACCATACAGTTTGAAAGCCACTACCCTTTCACCACCTACCTGTCTATAATAGACGAGCTACCCGTACAGTTCCAAAAACGTGATTTTGAATACAAGACACGGTTAAAAAATGGCGAAAAACGAGAGCACAGATACACCGTACGCCCGGTCGAGCGCGGCGAATATGTATTCGGCCACCTGAACATCTATGCTTCTTCCCCACTTAGGATCATCAAACGTAGATTCGTTTTTCAAAAAGACCAAATGGTGCCGGTCTACCCCAGCATCATTCAAATGCAGCAATACGATTTCTTGGCCATGAACAACCGTCTCACGGAAGTGGGACTCAAAAAGATACGCCGGATCGGGCACACCCAAGAATTTGAACAGATCAAGGAATACGTTCTAGGTGACGATTATAGGACGGTAAACTGGAAGGCCACCGCCAAAAACAACCAGTTGATGGTCAATCAGTACCAAGATGAACGCTCACAACCTATCTATTCCGTTATCGACACGGGGCGGGTCATGAAAATGCCCTTTAACGGCCTAAAACTTTTGGATTATGCCATCAATTCCGCTTTGGCCTTTTCAAATGTCGCCCTAAAACGAAACGACAAAACGGGCATGATCACTTTTTCAAAGAAAATAGAATCCTTTGTTCCGGCAATTCAGAAAATCACCCACCTCAACACTATACTTGAAAAACTTTACCACATTAATACCGAATTTACCGATGCAGATTACGGCATGCTGTACGCCCATATAAAACGCAATGTCAATCAGCGAAGTTTACTGCTCTTGTACACCAATTTTGAACATATATCCGCCTTAAAAAGACAACTTCCCTTTTTGGTGGCCATCGCAAAAAAGCACCTACTTGTGGTCATATTCTTTGAGAACACCGAACTCGAAGAGCTAATAACGAAAGAGGCAGAAGACCTTCAGGGCATCTACCATAAAACTATTGCCGAAAAATTCTCGCTCGAAAAACGACTGATGCAAAAAGAACTTCAAAAATACGGTATACAGACTATTCTTACGCAACCTGAAAAGCTTACCGTCAATACCATTAACACCTATTTAGAGATCAAGGCCCGCGGACTTCTATAAAAGCTAAGGTTTTCAATTAAATCAATTTAGCAAATAAATTTTTCATAAGATTTCAACAGTTTATCCCCAAAAATCCTGTTGATAACTTTTTGACGGAAAAACAGCTATTTGCCAACCCTTATTGTGCTTATATATTATCGACAAAATGCACACCTGATAACCTTAGTTTATACCACTAGACGAAATACCACGGCAAAAAATATGGTATTATTCTGTAAATTGCGCACCCCCCACGGCATGCGGAATGCCACAGAGAAAACTATAACGACGAACCAAACCTACTAGAACAGGAATGAAAGAAACACTTCCACGATTTGCGAAATCATCAAAGAACATCGTAAATTTTTCAAATAAAAAACCAAAGTATAGGTTCCGTCTTGTAGATTTCAAAAACAAAGATTACAAAACCGATCTTTTATTATGTCAGACCCAATGTAATTTAGAAATCCTACCTAAAGGGGTAATGGTAGTAGGGAATTTTGACGGCACTGACAATATTATCCCCTTGTTGAAAGACGAAATACGCTCGATCAGCTTGATAAAAGGGAAGGAAACCATTGATACATTCTGCTTGTCGCCCATGCACATTTTACTCAAATTGGGCATCCCTAGTAGTATTTCGCGTTATTTTAAAGTATACCCATCGGAACACAAGATTACCGAGACCCAGGTCATCATCAAATGTGACGAATACCAACTAAAGCTGATAACCAGCGGTAACGACTACGGTAAGCTACTACGAATTTTCAAAAAAGCCGGGTATACCGACGAATTGAACCTTGTTCAAAAACCGACATTAAGTCTTTTGAACTACAATCTTTATTAGTTTTCCACTATTTGAACAGCTTTTCAATACCGGCTTGCTTCACAAAAGGCACACTATAGCAAGTTTTAGGTCGAGTCTGCCCGCAAATTCAATCGAGTTCCCTAAATTTAGGGATACCAGCACCTTTTAGCCAGACAATACCATGACCATCAAACAAAGCGTCGTATCACTGCTTGCCCTGATTACTTTTCAAATAGGACAAGCCCAAGAATTACATGTACTAGCGGAAACCTTTCTTCTTTCGCTGACCGATGAATTACGCCAAGAAGCCCAGTTCAAACTAAACGACGACGAACGTTTCAACTTCAACTATGTACCCCTAGAAAGAAAAGGTCCCACCTTCAACGACTTTGACGCGATTCAAAAAGAGGCCGCCTTGGCCTTATTAAAAACATCCTTAAGCAAGGAAGGCTTACGTAAAACTTCTGAAATCATGGACCTTGAAGACGTTCTGGCCCTTATTGAAAAGAACCAGCTCACTATGCCCGATGGATCTCCGATGCGGGATGCCCTTAACTACCATTTTTGTATTTTCGGAAACCCCACAGCCAAGGACTTTTGGGGCTGGCGGTTTGAAGGGCATCACCTATCATTGAACTTTGTAGCTTCCAAAGGAACTATCCTGTCGGCCACACCTACCTTTATGGGCTCCAATCCGGGCATCGTGCCCCACGGACAATCCAAGGGAAAACAAGTGCTTCAAAAAGAGACCGAAATGGGGTTTTCATTTGTTCACTCCCTAACAGAACCACAACTCGCCCAGGCCTTGTTTGCCGAAAAGGCGCCCTACGAAATAATCACCGGTAACCAAAGAACCGTATCTCGACCAGAGCCTGACGGAATTTCGTTCACCGATTTATCCAAAACGCAAAAAAACCTCTTCCTAAACTTGTTGGACCTGTATTTAGGCAACTACGAAGCCAAGTTTTCAAAATCGTTAAAATCCAAAATTGAAGAGGCCGGCATCAACAAGCTCTCCTTTAGCTGGGCCGGAAGCCTAAAACCCGGAAAAGGACACTACTACCGCATTTACGGACCGACCATCCTTATTGAATACGACAATACCCAAAACAATGCCAACCATGTACACACCGTAGTCCGCGACCTGACCAATGACTTCGGCCAAGATATTTTAAAGCAGCACTACCGGCACAGCCATTGAACCCCGGATCCTAAATTTTGAGCAGATGCAAAACCAAAAACCTGAAGTCTGGCTTCGCGGCCCTATACCGGAAATACCCGCTCTACTACAACCCGCGGCACACGCCCTGTTACAATCTTCAGAAGAAATAGAGCGCTACCTTATCCACTTTCCACAAGACAAATTATGGACCAAAGTTGCCGGTCGCGCTTCGGTAGGCTTTCATTTACAACACATTACCGGGGTATTAGACCGCATGTTGAGCTATGCCCGGGCCGAAAGCTTGTCGGAAGAACAGTTTGGCTATCTCTCCAGAGAAGGCCAAGCCGACGACGGGCTCACCGTCAAACAATTGGTTTCCGCTTTTCAGGAAAAGACCCAAGAGGCCCTATCTTTTTTTAAGACCCTAAACGAGGCCACCTTAGGGGAAGTACGTTCGGTAGGAAGAAAAAAGCTTCCTTCAACTACCCTAGGCCTGTTATTTCACGCTGCCGAACACAGCCAACGCCATGTAGGTCAGTTACTGGTTACAAAAAGCGTCCTTATCCCCCCTAAAAACTAGACTCTTGTTTTTACCAAGTTTTATATGATCAAAAATTAACGTTTTAAGGGGACACAAATTTGGAATAACACCATAACTTCATATTGTTATAAAAACAATGCTATGAACACAAATGATGTTAAAATCTACTCCGGGAATCGTTTTACGGCACAACTAATCGAAGGGAAATTGAAGGAAGTCGGCATAGCGCCCATAATCAAGGATGAGTCGCAATCGGCTCGTTTAGCAGGGTTTGCGGCCAATATGGATGGTGCGCTAGAGCTCTATGTCCGTGAAGACGAGAAGGAACAGGCCATGCGTATTGTCAAGGCCGTGTCGGCAGAGTAAAAAAACGGGGCAACATTGCTTTCTGTATTCATTATTCCCTATTTTTATCGGCTCCATACCAATGAATACATAACAATAATGACAATCAACACCAAACTCCCCCAGTTCGTCGCGTTCGCGCTTTTTTTTACCTTATTCTGTTCCTGCGAATCCACACCGAAAAAACCAAAGGAAACGCCCTTGGTAATCGTTGAAGATTCGCTTACCGAAGTAAGTCGGGCAAGACAGATCAGGGAAAGCATTAACCCCCAAATAGCAGAGGGACTCGAATTGAGTCTATGGGCTTCCGATTCTCTCGCGCCCGACCCCATTGCCATGCAAATTGACGATGAGGGCAGAGTTTACCTCACCCGTACCAATCGACAAAAAAACTCGGAATTCGACATCCGCGGACACCAAGATTGGATGACCGCTTCAATTTCATTACAATCGGTAGAAGATCGCCGCAAGTTTTTACACCAAACCTTCGCCCCTGAAAAAAGTGAGGAAAACGAATGGTTTCCAGACTTGAACGAAGACGGTAGCCATGACTGGAAAGATCTTACCGTTGAAAAAGACGAAGTATGGATGCTGGAAGACAGCAACAATAACGGTATTGCCGATAGGTCTACCCGAATATTGGAAGATTTTAACGAAGAGATTACCGATGTTGCCGGAGCACTTTTAGTGCGCGACAACGATGTCTTTGTAGGAGTAGGACCCGATATGTGGCGCCTGACCGATACGAACGACGATTTGATCCTTGACGAAAAAACTTCCCTTGCCCACGGTTTCGCCGTTCATATAGGTTTTGCCGCCCATGGTATGTCAGGAGCCATTGAAGGTCCCGACGGCAAGATTTACTGGGGCATAGGTGATATTGGCGCCAACCTTACCACTGCCGACGGCCAAAAGTTCAAATACCCTAACCAAGGTGTTATTGTACGCTGCAACCCTGACGGAAGCAATTTTGAGGTATTCGCCAGAGGATTGAGAAACACCCATGAATTTGTATTCGATGCCTACGGAAATATTATCTCCTCCGATAACGATGGCGACCACGCCGGTGAAAGCGAACGCCTTGTACACCTCGTGGAAGGTTCCGATTCAGGATGGCGCTCCAACTGGCAATACGGCAAGTATACCGACCCCAAGAACAACGGATATAAGGTTTGGATGGATGAAAAACTATTCACTCCCCGCTGGGAAGGACAAGCGGCATACATTGTCCCCCCTATACAGAATTTCCACAACGGACCTACGGGTATGACTTATAACCCAGGCACCGCCCTAGGTAAAGATTGGCTGAACAAGTTCTTTTTGGTTGAATTTGTGGGCAACCCGGATCGTTCCAATATCTGGGCCTTTGACCTAAAACCGAAGGGAGCCAGTTTTGAACTCAATACCGATAAAAGTATCTTGAGCGGCGTTCTACCTACAGGAATCCAGTTTGGCCCCGATGGCGCCATGTACCTTGCGGACTGGATTACCGGATGGGGCACCAAAAACTATGGTCGGGTCTGGAAGCTCGATGTGAACGCTTCTAAAAACGACCTTGAAAAAGAACGTCAGGAGACCAAGCGCCTTATGACGCTCGACTACGAGGCCCAGTCAATCGAAGAACTGGTCAAATTGCTTTCATACGGCGATATGCGCATCAGAAAAAAAGCCCAATTTCAATTGGCAAAGAACGGCGCAAAAGGATATAAGGCCCTAAAACAGGTTGCCGCCGAAAGCCCGAATCAATTTGCCCGGATCCACGCAATTTGGGGTATTGGCCAAATGGCCGATACAAAAGCCACCGAAGCCGAACCCTTGGTTAACCTATTATCCGATAAGGATCCTGAAATCATTGCCCAAGCCGCAAAAGTTTTAGGCGATGTACGATATACGGGAGCCACTTCCAAATTAATCGGACTATTAAGGCATACCAACCCTAGGGTACGGTTTTTTGCTGCCCAAGCTTTGGGAAGAACAAAGGCCGAAGCCGCCGTACAACCCTTGCTAGACTTAATTGTAGCGAACAACGATGAAGACGTTTATTTAAGACATGCGGCCGTACTGGCCTTATCCCGAATTGGAAAAACCGAATCTATCATCCCTTTGGCACATAACCCGAACCGAAGCCTTAGAATTGCCGCCGTTCTCGTTTTACGCCGGCTCCAAGACCCGGCGGTCGCCCAATTCTTGAACGATGGGGATGAATACATTGTAACGGAAGCTGCCAGGGCCATTAATGACGACTGGTCTATTGAAGCGGCGCTTCCCGCCCTTGCGGAAATGCTTACCGTAGAAAAATTCAATTCGGAACCCTTAATGCGTAGGGCAATCAATGCCGCACTGCGTGTTGGCGGTGAAAAGGAATTGGAAAACCTTATTGCCTTCGCCAAAGACAAGAATAGGTCGAACGTTTTAAGAGGTGAAGCCTTGGCTACGATTGGCACATGGGCCGAACCCTCGGTCCTTGACCGGGTAGACGGTCGCTTTCGAGGCGAAATCAAGAGAGACCCCAACAGTGTAAAGCAAAAGATAGAAAAAGACATTCCCGATTTTCTTGAAGATAGCGATACCGAAATTCTTATCGGCATTACCAACACTTTGGCCAACCTAGGAATCGACACCCATAACAATACCCTTTTCTCCATCATGAAAAAGGACAAGTCGCCAAAGGTCAGGTCTGAAATTTTAAAGGCCTTGGGCACATTGAACTATGAGAAAATCGAAACCGCCATGCAGTATGGCATGAAAGATGGCGATAAAAATGTTCGTACCACGGCCATAAGCCTGATGACGAAGATGGATATCTCAAAAGAGAACTTACCGAACATCATCACCCCCATTTTCAAAAAGGGGTCGGTTCGCGAACAGCAACAACTATTAAGCGTTTTAGGTGAACTTCCCGTCGAAAAGAGTGGGGATGTTTTAAAAGGATTGATACAAGAAGCCAGCGCTGACCGCCTTAAACAAAGTGTTATTCTTGACCTTATCGAGGCCGTTGAGGCCACTGGAAGCGAAACTTTAATCGCCGAACTAAAACCGCTCAAGGAAAACGGCAACTCTATCGACGCCTTTAAAGAAACCTTGGTCGGCGGGAATTATAGGGATGGCCGAAACGTATTCAACAAGAACCCTACCGCACAATGTACCCGTTGTCACGCTATTGGCAGTACCGGTGGTGACGTAGGCCCTTCCCTTGAAAACATAGGGAATATTCTAAGTAGGGAGCAAATCTTGGAAGCACTTATTGAACCAAGTGCCCGATTGGCCCCAGGATACGGTAGCGTTTCCCTGACCTTAAAAGACGGACAAAAAATAAGCGGTATTCTCGAAGCCGAAACCGATGAGGAGATTACTTTGAGAACATCGGAAGCCGAACCTTTGGACATCCCTATATCACGTATAGCCAAACGTGAAAACATGCCATCGGCCATGCCACCTATGGGCCGATTGATATCAAAAAGGGAATTACGGAACTTGATAGAGTACCTTGCCAATCTCAAACAAGGTTAAACACCAAAAAAAATCCCTCCAGAAACGGAGGGATTTTTTTGTTATTTTTTTTGATGGCTTTTTTTAGAGGAAAGACATCCCTTGTTTGGCCTTTTCAAATTCCGACATCAAGTCGCTTACAATGCGGGCCGCCGGTTTAATATCGTGAATAAGCGAAGCCACTTGGCCTATCTCGAGCTCCCCTTCTTCCAAATCACCTTCAAAGATGCCCCTTTTGGCACGCGCCCTTCCCAAGAGTTCCTTTAGCTCTTCCTTTCTAGCCCCCTTGGCATAAGCCTGCTCTATATCTTTATAAAACTTGTTCTTTATAAGCCGTACCGGGGCCAATTCCTTCAAGGTAAGCTGGGTATCGCCCTCGCCGGCTTCCACTACTTTTTGCTTGAACAACAAATGGGAAGAAGCTTCATCACTAGCAACAAACCTACTCCCTACTTGTACCCCGTCGGCACCCAAGACCATAGTGGCGAGCATGGCCGCACCCGTAGCTATTCCACCGGCGGCAATGATAGGGATGTCTATTTTTTCCTTTACCGCAGGAATCAAGGTCAAGGTAGTCGTCTCATCGCGACCATTATGCCCCCCGGCCTCAAAACCTTCGGCTACAATAGCATCTACACCGGCTTCTTGGGCCTTTAGGGCGAACTTTAGGCTGCTGACCACATGAACTACCGTAATTCCTTTTTCTTTTAAGTAGGATGTATATGTTTTTGGATTTCCTGCCGAAGTAAAAACAACTTTCACCCCAAGTCCAACAATGCAATCGATCAAGCGATCCAAATCAGGATAGAGCATCGGTACATTGACACCAAAAGGCTTATCGGTTGCCTCTTGGCATTTTTCTATATGTTCCCTTAATACTTCCGGATACATGCTACCGGCACCGATCAAGCCCAATCCACCGGCATTGGAAACAGCAGAAGCCAGTCGCCAGCCACTAGTCCATATCATTCCCGCCTGAACGATCGGGTATTTAATTCCGAAGAGTTCCGTAATTCTATTTTGCATCGATATAGTATTGAAAAATTTCCTTTATGAAATTACTCCCGACCCAATAAGTTCATCGCCAAGGTACCATGCGGCAAACTGACCTTCGGTAATCGCCGATTGCTTTTCCTCGAAATCTACATACAATCCTCCATCGACTTTATACAAACTTGCCTTCTGCAAGGGTTGACGATATCGAATTCGGGCCATTACCTCAAGTGTTTCGCCATCGTTCAGGGCCAAATCGGTACGCACCCAATGCAATTCGTCATCGGTTATAAAAAGGGTCCTTCTATACAGACCGGGGTGCGATTTACCCTGCCCCGTATAAATCACGTTTTCTTCCACGTCGGTATCGATTACGAAAAGAGGTTCTTTGGTCCCCCCTACATCAAGACCTTTACGCTGTCCTTTGGTGAAATAATGCGCCCCTTGATGTTCGCCTACCACCTTACCATCTGAAATGCTATATATAGGCTTTTCGGAATAAAAGGCAAGTTCCGCCTGTTTGCTTTCAAACTGGGGCCGTTCCTTTTGGTATTGGGAAACATCGGACGGCACTTCAACAATGACTCCTTGTTTAGGCTTCAATTTTTGCTGAAGAAATTCCGGCAAACGCACCTTCCCTATAAAACAAAGTCCTTGTGAATCTTTTTTATCGGCCGTAATCAAATCATTGTCGGCCGCGATCTGTCGGACTTCCGGCTTGTTCAAATCGCCAATGGGAAACAAAGTTTTTGACAATTGCTCTTGGGAAAGCTGACACAGAAAATAAGACTGGTCTTTGTTCCCGTCAACACCCGCCAAAAGCTGGTAGGTTTCCGAACCATCTGCATTCTTAATGACCCCCTTTCTACAATAGTGGCCCGTAGCTACGTAATCGGCCCCCAATTGCAAGGCGATGTCCATGAATACGTCGAATTTTATTTCACGGTTACAGAGCACGTCAGGATTTGGGGTACGTCCTTTTTCATATTCCGCGAACATGTAATCTACGATCCGTTCCTTATACTGAACGCTTAAATCTACGGTCTGAAAAGGTATCCCCAACTTCTCGGCCACGATCAAAGCATCGTTACTATCCTCCAACCACGGGCATTCTTCCGAAATAGTAACGGAATCATCGTGCCAATTCTTCATAAACAAGCCTATTACCTCATACCCCTGCTCTTTCAAGAGGTATGCCGTTACGCTTGAATCCACACCTCCTGAGAGGCCTACAACTACTTTTTTCATGATAATAAATAAGAGGACAAAATTAGTCAATAAACACGTATTCCCCCTTTGCAAATCCAATTTTAGCA
Source organism: Zobellia uliginosa (assembly GCF_900156625.1). Taxonomy (GTDB): domain Bacteria; phylum Bacteroidota; class Bacteroidia; order Flavobacteriales; family Flavobacteriaceae; genus Zobellia; species Zobellia uliginosa. The sequence goes on from NZ_FTOB01000006.1 coordinate 115,815, forward strand.
TTCCCTTAAACTCAAAAGTGTTCAACTTTTATTCGATAAAGTTAAACAAAACTATATTTTTAGCTTAAATTGCATCAGATTTAACTTAAAGAAGTGGGTAAGGATGATACATAGGGTATTGTATTCTGTCCATTTAATATGAACATTTAATATATGTATTATGACTCTCAACAATTTTAAAAGCGTATTAGGCTTAGTCTTTACCGTAGTATTGTTTGTCTCTTGTAGCGACGATGACAACGCCCCCGTTATTCCCATGGAACCCGAGACCGATATTGTAGATATCGCCATTACCGACCCCAACCTTTCTATTTTAGTGGAAGCCCTCGGCGAAGCCGATTTAGTTTCTACGCTTCAAGGAGATGGCCCCTTTACCGTTTTCGCCCCAACCGATGCGGCCTTTCAGGCTTTTTTGAGCGATAACAACTTTACTTCGTTAGACGATATTCCCGAAGAAACCCTAAAGCAGGTTCTTTTGAACCACGTAGTAAGTGGCAACGTAAAAGCCGCCGACTTAGAATCTACCTACTACCCTTCCTCTTCTACCGCAGGGGTTGATGGTAAAAACCTCAGTCTCTACGTCAATATTGAAGATGGGGTGACCATTAATGGTTCATCAGTGACCACGGCCGACATTGAGGCCTCTAACGGAACCATACATGTAGTAGACATGGTAATAGGCCTGCCGAACATCGTAAACCATGCCACGTACAACGGTGCTTTTACTGACTTGGTTGCGGCATTGACGGCGGACAACAACACGGTGTTTACCGATTTATTAGGTGATGCCGAACAAAAATTTACCGTATTCGCCCCTACCAACGATGCTTTTACCGCATTTGAAAACCCGAACGAAAATGCTTTGAACGGCATTCTCTCAAACCATGTTATTATGGGTGCGGCCCTTGCTGCCGGTGACCTAAGTAACAGCTATGCAAATACTGTAGCAACAAACGAAGACGGAGATAATTTGAGCATTTATGTAAATACGGATGACGGCGTTGTATTGAACGGAACAAGTCAAGTAATCATCAGCGATGTAGTAACCACCAACGGCATCATACACGCCGTAGATATGGTAATCGATTTACCTACCATTGTTACCTTCGCCACTGCTGACAGTGAAAACTTCTCAACTTTGGTGAGCGTACTTACTGCCGAAGGACAACCTGATTTCGTAAGCATACTCAGCTCTACCACGGAAGACACGCCCTTTACCGTATTTGCCCCTATAAACAGTGCTTTTGCAGCACTAGCCGAAGTACCTGAGGGAGAAGATTTGACTGCGGTCTTAACACACCACGTCATAGCAGAGGCCAATATTGTCTCCGGGGATTTAAGTGACGGACTGGTTTCGCCAGCAACCCTACAAGGGGACGCCCTCACCTTTACCGCCGCCAATGATTCGTTTACCATAACGGACGGTGCCGGAAATTCGGGAATCAATATCGTCAAGGCCGATGTTCAAGCCATGAACGGTGTAATTCATGCTGTAGATACCGTTTTATTACCCAACACCCCCCAAGACTAATATTCGTTTATCCATCACAAAAGTAAAGCCGCTGAATTCAGCGGCTTTTTTTTGTTCGTATCCGTAGTTCAAATATCAGCTTTCAACTAGCGGTCTTTCAATTTTCTATTCTTAAACCTGTCAGATTGAAGACTTTAAAAAAGACTTTTTATCGATGATTTTGATTTTAAACAAATCAGACAACAAGCCCTACTGAGTTAGCATACAAAAACAGCCACTTGACAACTCTATTTTTTTTTAACTGTAGTTATGGCGCATCTTTGGAGTCCCAAATCTTACCAAACTAACTGAATGCTAAAAAAACCCCGACAGAAATGTCAGGGTTTTTTGTTTTATAAATACCGTGGTACTGAAGTCAGTAGATTACTTCTTACCGGTTTTCTTTTGTTCTTCGGCTTGCTCCATCATTTCGCGCATTCGTCGCTGAAACTTGTTTTCCTTTTTGGGCTTCTTTTTGTTCTCTTGAATTTGGGCATGGATTTTCGCATCGTCCAAAATAAAATTCTTGATGACCAACATAATACCAATGGTAATCAAGTTCGAAACAAAGTAGTACAAACTCAATCCACTCGCATAGTTGTTAAAGAAGAACAACATCATAACCGGCATGAGATACATGATAAACTTCATGTTAGGCATACCCGGTTGTTGCGGCATGTTCTGACCTGTGGTCATCGTCATATAGAAGAATATGGCAATAGAGGCCAAAATAGGAAACAAACTAACGTGATCCCCATAAAACGGAATATGGAAAGGCAAATTGGCCACTACGTCATATGATGATAAATCGTCCGCCCATAAAAATGGTTTTTGACGCAAAGCGAAAGAGGTCGGGAAGAACATGAACAAGGCATAGAAAATCGGCATTTGCAACAATGCGGGAATACAGCCGCTCATCGGACTTACACCTGCCTTACCATAAAGTTTCATGGTCTCTTGCTGCTTCTTCATGGCGTTATCTTTGTACTTTTCCCCCAACTCGGCCAACTCAGGCTTCAATACCTTCATCTTTGCCTGTGACAAGTACGACTTGTAGGTTACGGGCGACATGGCCAATCGAACCAATATGGTCATCACCACAATGGCTACACCAAAGGGCAAGAAAGAGCTCAAGAACGAATAGAAGGGAGTGAACAGATATCGGTTCAACCATCCAAAAATACCCCATCCAAAAGGAATGGAATCATCAAGCCCCAACTCTTTATATTGACTTAACACCTTTACATCGGTAGGGCCGTAATACCAAAACATATTATGCGCCAGCTCGCCGGCGGTAAGCTCCAATGGTACGGTAGCACCGAACAATTTGGTGAACTGGGTGTCTTTGCTCTCTTCCTCCACTAAATTACGCGAAGTAAGGTCAGCTGTTTTAAAATTGTTTTTGGTAGCCAAGATCGAACTGAAGAAATGTTGGCGGTATGATATCCACTTAACATCTTCCTCCGTTTCCTCGTCGTCACTGGTAAGCGACAAGTAATCTATTTTTCCATCGTCGTGGTTATAGGTCAGCTCGGTGTACCTATTCTCGTATTCCACACTCTTACTGTGCCTGATACCTTTAAGTTTCCAGCTCAGCTCAACGGGCTTGCTACTGTCGATAATGCCGTTCAGACCTTGTGAGCGAATGGTGAAATCAACGAGGTAGTCCCCTTTTTTCATTTCGTACCGGAATTCCAAAAACTGCGAAGGACCTGCCTTGGCCTTCATGGAAAGTACCTTGTTACCGTTGCTTTCGCTCAACGACGGTACAAAGTACAAATCCTTGGTATTGAGTACGCGGTTGTCGGTGGTAGTAAAATCAAGTCCGAAAGACGCATTGCCTTCGTGTACCAAATAAACCGGAATAGAATCGTACGTATGGTATTGCTTCATTCGGGCTTCGATGATCTGCCCCCCCTTGTTACTGATTTTCAACGAAAGCAGTTCGTTGTCCAGTTCAGTAAGCTTATCGGAAGGGGTCGTATACCCGAATGCACCTATTTTACCTTGATAATTGGCAATGGCCGTAGAATCTTGAAGGTTGATTTCGGCCGGGGCATCCAATGCTGCCGACTGCACGTCGTTTTCAACTTTCTCCACTACCTGTTCCTCTTGAGCTTTTTGGGCCTCAAGCTCTTCGGGAGTAGGCCTATTCTGATAAAACATAAATATCAGTATCCCAAAAATCAGCACAAAACCGATTATGGAATTTATGTCTACTTTCTTTTCTTCCATCTAATTAATTGTTTTTAGACTACCCGCGATGGTTACATATTGTATCGCAGCGCCAAATACTAGGGTTTGGTCCAGTCAATTTGCAAATATATGTCCAAAAGCGCATTTTATGCCATACTGGCATTGTTTTATTGCGTTTTATGCACTAATGCTGCCTTTACAAAGCCAACGAAAAGCGGGTGCGGACTTGCGACCGTACTTTTATATTCAGGATGATATTGCACACCGATAAACCATGGATGCTCAGGTATTTCGACAATTTCCACCAAATTGGTCTTTTTGTTGATACCCGTAGCCTTAAGGCCCTTCGCCTCAAGTTGCGCCTTGTAATCACTATTAAATTCATAGCGGTGACGATGTCTTTCGGAGATACTGTCGGCACCGTTATATACCTTTTTGACCAAACTACCCTCAAGAAGCTCACAGTCCCAGGCCCCCAATCTCATAGTACCGCCCTTATTGGTTACCGTTTTTTGCTCCTCCATTAAATTAATAACAGGGTTTGGGGTGTTTTCGTCCATTTCGGTAGAATTGGCATCCTTAAGGCCCAAAACGTTACGCGCATATTCAATGACTGCCATTTGCATACCCAAACAGATTCCCAAGAAAGGAATATTGTTCTCGCGGGCATGTTGTACCGCCTTGATCTTACCTTCTATACCCCGTTCACCAAAACCTGGCGCCACAAGAATACCGTCCAGATCCTTTAATTCTTTCTGCAAACTTTTTTCGGAAAGGTGTTCCGAATGAATGGACTTAACGTTCACCCTAACCTCGTTCACTGCCCCGGCATGTATAAAAGCCTCTAAAATGGACTTATACGAATCTTGAAGTTCAACATACTTACCGATCAAACCGATATTGACTTCGTTTTTCGGATTTTTATGCTGCCCCAAAAACTCTTTCCATTGGGTAAGGTCCGGTTCTATATCGTCGCGCAGTGCCAGTTTCTTGAGCACTACGGTATCCAACCCCTCTTCTTGCATCAATAAAGGAACATCGTAAATGGTCGATGCATCAATGGATTGTATAACGGCTTCCCTTTTTACATTGCAGAAAAGCGCCAATTTATCTTTGATCTCATTTGAAATCTCGTGTTCGGTACGGCATACCAAGACATCGGCCTTGATACCGCTTTCCATCAAGGTTTTTACAGAGTGCTGGGTAGGCTTGGTCTTTAACTCACCGGCTGCGGAAAGATAGGGCACCAACGTAAGATGTATAACAATGGCATTACTATCTCCCAATTCCCACAACAACTGCCTAACCGATTCGATATAGGGCAATGATTCTATATCGCCCACGGTACCTCCTATTTCGGTAATGACAATATCGTATTCGCCACTATTGCCCAAAAGCTGTACACGTCGTTTGATTTCATTGGTAATATGAGGTACTACTTGAACGGTCTTACCTAAAAATTCGCCCCTACGTTCTTTTTCGATCACGCTTTGGTAGATCCGCCCCGTGGTAACGTTGTTGGCCTGAGACGTCTTCACGTTCAGGAAACGCTCGTAATGACCAAGGTCAAGATCGGTCTCGGCCCCATCATCCGTCACATAGCATTCGCCATGTTCGTATGGGTTCAAGGTTCCCGGATCAACATTGATATACGGGTCTAATTTTTGAATAGTGGTCTTGTAGCCACGAGCCTGTAGCAATTTGGCGAGCGATGCGGCTATAATACCTTTCCCTAGAGAAGAAGTAACACCTCCCGTAACGAAAATATACTTTGTCTGCGACATATTGGTGTTCTTTGTTACGGGGCACAAAGATATAAATTGCACCGTGAAATCATAGGTATTACCTGGGAAAATCTTTTTGAATCTTCCGAATTAACGGCTCTAGTCCATTAACCTTAATTTCTAGCATGGATTTTAACAGATTTCCCAATTTTCCTTCAGGAAATCCCTTTTGTTGATACCATATCAAATATGGCTCTGGAAGATTTACCAAATATCTGCCCTTGAACTTTCCGAAAGGCATCCTATAATGTGCCAATTCTAACAATTTTTCTCTATCGGGAACTACATTCATTTTCAAAACTAAATATTTTATCTTTATTTTAGCACAATAGCAAGAAATTATGAAACGACGAAAATTTATCGGTACATCGGCCGCTGCCTCAGTTGGACTGGTGGCCTGCAAAACTACGAATGCTATGGCTCCCGCAAGTGCTGAAAGTACAGAATTAAAAGGAAATATCAACCATAGCGTTTGCCGCTGGTGCTACAAGGGCATTCCCATGGAAGATTTTCTAAAAAGCCTGAATCAACTCGGCATAAAGGCCATGGACCTTACCGGCCCCGAAGATTGGCCCTTGATGAAAAAATACGGTATTCACGCCTCTATGTGTTGGGGCGCCGGGTTTGGTATTGAAAAAGGATGGAACGACCCTTCCCTTCATGCCGAACTAATTGCCGATTACTCCCAACATATTCCAAAAGTGGCCGAAGCCGGTTACACCAACCTGATCTGCTTTAGCGGAAACAGGAACGGAATGGACGATGCAGAAGGATTAAAGAACTGCGCGGAAGGACTCAAAAAAATAATGCCCATTGCCGAAAAGCACGGTGTAGTACTGCAAATGGAACTACTCAATTCTAAGGTAAACCACCCTGATTACATGTGCGATACCAGTGCATGGGGCGTTGAACTATGCAAGGCCATAGGTTCGGAAAACTTTAAATTGCTCTACGACATCTACCATATGCAAATTATGGAAGGAGACATCATTCGCAATATTCAAGACTACCACCAATATTTCGGACACTACCACACAGGTGGAAATCCCGGCCGAAACGAAATCAACGATACGCAAGAACTCTTTTACCCCGCCATCATGAAGGCTATTTTAGCAACCGGGTTCAAAGGCTATGTTGCCCAAGAGTTCATACCGACTTGGGACGACAAAATCGCAGCCCTTAAAGAAGGTGTCACCATCTGCGACGTTTAAAAAATCGCTAAGCCTTCCTTCGGGAAGGTTTTTTTTACCCCATTAATTTCCTTAAAAAGTCTTCTTTTCTGCGTACCGCTACCTCTATGTGCGAACCATCGTTCATAAGGGCATAGCCCCCTTTTCCCTTTACATACTTATCTACACAGCTTAAATTGACCAAATGCGATTGGTGCGTTCTATAAAAATGGTGTTTTTCAAGAAGGGCTTCAAAATATTTTAGGGTCTTGGCCACTGTAAGTTTTTTGTCGGCCTTCAAAAACAAGTGGGTATAATTCACGTCGGACTGACAGCGGACAATGTCGGTTATCGCTATCATTGAAAGTCCGTCTACCGTAGGCACGGCTATTTTTCGAAAATCACTGGCTTTTTGATTATCAAGGTTATGAAATAGCACTTCCATTTTTTTAGAGATTTCCTTTAGGGAAATTTTTTCCTTCAGTTTCTCCAGGGCCACATGCAAGTCGTCTTCCGCAATGGGCTTCAACAAATAATCAAGGGCGGAGAATCTAAAGGCTTCCAAGGCATATGTATCGTACCCGGTCGTAAAAATGACCTCAAAATTGACATGGACCAATTCTTGAAGTAGCTCAAACCCCGTCCTATCATGAAGTTGCACATCTAAAAACACCACTTGAGGGCTATGTCTTTTTATAGCAACCAAACCTTCTTCAAACGAAGAAGCCACGTTTTCTACCTGTATAGCACCATGTGCGCCCAACAATAAAAGTAAGCGGTCTTGACAGTGCTTTTCGTCATCTATAATAATCGCTCTCAACATAAAATCTTTAAAATTGAAGTTCCAAAGGCAATTTCAGCTCTACTCGCACCCCTTCTTTTTTATCGAATACGCGAATGCTTCCACGTTCCTTTTTCAACTGATTGATAATATCCAGTCTGTTCTTGGTTATCTTAAGTCCCATTGAAGTCTTCCCATTTTGGGCAGCCGTGTTTTTATGTCGCCCCACCCCATCATCGTCTACCGTACAGACCAAAAACTGATTTTGACACTTTATGGATACGTCAATTTGCCCCATAGTTTTTTTTAGGGCCACGCCATGCCAAATACTGTTTTCTATAAAGGGCTGCAAAATTAAAGGCGGCACCATGGTGTTTTCTACATCGACCTGCTCCCCTACATGAAAAGAGTACCCGAATTTATCTTTTAATCGCAATGTTTCAATCTGCAGGTACAATTCCATAAGCTCGAGATCTTCTTCCAAGGATATCCATTTTTTCTCAGAGCTTTCTAAGATAGCCCTGATCAGCTTGGAGAATTTCACCAGAAAAACATTAGCGGTCTCCAAATCGTTTTTAGCCATATAATCACTTATGGAATTCATGGCATTGAATATAAAATGCGGATTCATCTGAGAACGCAACGCCTTCAGTTCGGTTTCGGCAACCCTGGTCTTGAACTCTGAAATCTTTTTTTCAGATAACATCTTCTCCCTTTTCTTATAAAGTTGAAACCCCACTATGAAAAAAACCGTGATCAACACCGCTCCTACTGCCAAGCCACCAATCATCAGTTCTTGACGCTCCATTTCCATTTGGGATACGGCTTGCTTTTTATCGTGGGCGGTCTGCAGGGCCGACTTTTCCTTTTCATACTCGTACTCGGCCTCGAGAAGCGCTATTTCTTCTTTCTTTTCCACCGAAGCAAAACTATCGCGCAATACCACGGCCTCAGTTTTGTTTTTGTAAGCCCCTTTATAATTTCCCATTTCACTTTGCAGGGAAGCCAATTGTTCAAGGGCATTGAACTGAAGATTTACACTACCTGCCCCTTTCGCATATTGAAAAGAAGCTTTGTAGTTTTCTTCGGCCCGTCCCAAATTCTTATGTACCCCCAAGGCATAGCAATCTCCTAGATGCCGGTGAACAATAGCCAAATTATTGGCATTCTTCAACTTTTCATAAATCTTCCGGGTCTTTTCAAAATACGGGATCGCCTCTGTATATTGGCCTATTTCAGAATATGCAATCCCCATATTGGTCAAAGCACTGGCCACCCCCCTTTCATTTTTGTTCTTTTCCATGATATCATGGGCCTGTTTATAACTTTCAATGGCTTTTTCAGGATTCCCGGTATCGTTGTACACCCTCCCAAGATTGGTAAGGGCATTGGCAACACCTTCCTGAAAATCGTTCTTTTTAAAAAACAGAAGGGCTTTTTTCTGGAATTCCTCAGCTAGCCCAAATTTTTCCAACCGAGCATACAACAGTCCAATATTACTTAGGATAGAAGCGTATTGTCGATCTTCGGTCAACCCTAGGTCTTCATAAATACGCTTGGCATCGAGGTAACTTTTCAGGGCTTTGGGATACTGGGAGAGGTACATATGATTAATACCTATACTATTTAGCATTTTAGCCATCAAAAAACTATCCTTCGCCTTCTCAAATACCTCATAGGCCCTTCGATTGTTATCATTTGCCCGGGCATAGTCAGATTCATTAAAGTAGACCAACCCCTTATTATATATCAATCGGGCGAGCCCCTGCAGGTCTCCCATATCCCTTCTGACCTCCATCGCTTTGTCGTAAGAGGCCAATGCCAAAGAATCTTCGCCCAAGGCGCTATAATTATGACCCCGATACGCATACGCGGTGGCAATACCCGCTTGACTGTTCAGTTTACGGCCCAGTTCCAAGGCCTCCGTTGACCGAAGGACCCCGACCGCGGGATCCACGGAATAATAGGTATAGGCCAGCTCGTTCAAGATATTCAATCGAAGTGTATCCTGCTTTAAATGCCCCTTCAAAAGCAAGCTCAAACTATCTATCTTGGGCCTTTGCGCACGTACGCCGAACAAAGACAACATTAGCAATACGGTAAGCACATTTATTCTATATAAGGGCATATGTACAAGTCAAGGATATGCTTCAAATTTAACAGTTTCAGCGTAGTATGCATCACCCTAAACCGTAAATATTGTGATAAATGGTTCTTTTTGAGGTCTGTATACCAAAAACACACCCTTTACGATTACGGACAAAAAAACAACACCTACCACGCCCAGCATCACGCTTAATAAATGCAAATCGGACGCCACAACACTATTTCCTATTTTCACCCTATCAAACCGAACAACCCATTGCAAAAAATGAAAAACCTCTACTACAAAAGAATTGTTCTTGTCATCACCCTTCTATCCTTATGTATAGCCGCTGGGTGCGACAGCCACCCCATAAACGACCTTGCGGAAGACCTTGCCGAAGATTTTGAAGAGGTCGATACAGAGGAGGAAAAAGAGGCAGAAGAAGAAGAAGAAGAAGAAGAAGCTAAGGAAATCATAGGGGTCATGACGGCCAAGGTCAATGAAAAAAAATTCACCACCCCTGAACTTTTAGAACTAGCAGGCGCGGGTGTATCCATCAATAAGGGTTACTATCTTTTACAAATCTCAGGTTTTGATGTCGAGTTAGGCCTAAAAAAAGCCCAGCACATCGTACTATCGGTATTTGGCAAAGATTTTAACTCCTTAGAACCTGGCACCGAATGGAATACTGTTGTTGAAGATGTATTGGCAGGAGGCGCCCTTGCCGCCTACTCGGAAAACATAGCCACCGATGACGATGACAACACGAGTTCAACACTTGACACCTTAGAGAAAGTCTACATCAAGATTACCTCAATAGACCACGAAAAGCAACTACTATCAGGTGAATTCAGTTTTTCAGGTAAGAACGAAGAGACCGGGAAAACTTACGTAGTTACCGACGGTACATTTAAAGATTTCGAATACAAAATCACAGAGAATTAAAACCGATCTAAAAAACCAAACAAACACCCAAGACCATGAAAAAACCATTACTCCTTTTTACGATTCTTTTATTAGGCCTATGCACCTTGAGCAACTGCAACGTTAAAGACACCATAGATGAGCTTAGCGATACACAAAAGGCACTTGATTGCATTAACTTAATTGAAGACATTGACGAAAAGTGGGATAAACAGGATAGAGACTGTGAGGAAATAAAGTCGGACGTAGCCAAGATTCTGAAAACCTGTAAAGACTTTATAAGTGAAGAACAAAAGGCGCAGCTAGAATTTTATTCGGCAAATTGCGATGCGGACAATTAAAAACCCTCTTAAACCAAACTTAACTAAAACCCTACCCCACCAATGAAATACACCAGACTAAACTTCAACCATTACCGCACCAACCTACTTTTGCTCGGCCTAAGCTTAACGGTAGCCTGCAGCAGCAATTCCGAAGAGGCCGACGAAACCAACACACCCACGACCTACGGGACGATACAACTATCTGGGGAAGAAACCGGAAAAATCGGCTCATCATTACAAGTCGGACATATCGCAATTGGCCGTTCTGATTTGACCGGACATGCCAAAACCGTAATCTTGACCGACAACAACACTAAAATAGATAAAAACGGCCCTGTTCCCAGCGACCTGAAAAACAATTTCATTATTATAGGCTTAGATCTTGGCGAGGCATCTACCAGTAGTGCAAGCCGATCCCTATCGATGAACATAACCGTAGACGGCACCGAATACAAGCACGCCTGTGCGAGTCCCAATTTTGGCAGCTTCATGGATTGTGGCTCGGATTACCGTATAGATTTTGACAAAAAAGAGGTGTTATTTTCAGAAACCACGGTCATCAACACAAAAACCGATGCCGTTTTGACCATGAACGGAACCGTAAAGTGGGATTAAGCCCCACCCACAAAAAACAAATCACAAGGAAAGCCGCCAACGCTTGCTTGTTCTTTTGCCCCAGACCTGAAGCGCCCCTTCTTTTACACTAAATAACAACGAGAAGGAAAATAAATTAAAAATATGTACGTAATTTTACCCCAGCGCTTTTAAAACAACGACTTCATTAAACATAATTAAAAATGAGAAAATCGATTACCCTATTAGCAGTGTTTACTTTTTTAGTACAGTTTGCATCGGCCCAAGAATTTGAAGTAGGCTCGAATGTAATCAATGCCGGTATAGGTTTAGGCGGCTATTATGGAGGATACAATACTTCTACGGAAAGCCCTGTATTTAGCGCCAGCTACGAAAGGGGTGTTTGGGACATGCCCGGCCCCGGCGTTATAAGTCTTGGAGGCTACCTTGGCTATAAGAGGTTTACGTATGACAGCTCCTTTGACAATTATGATTATAGCTGGTCATACACAACCATAGGTGCCCGCGGTGCCTATCACTACACTGGTTTCGACATTGACAATCTCGACGTATACGGTGGGGTTATGGCCTCTATGCGTATTTATAGCGGCGACAATTACAGTGATCTAAACAGCAGACCGGGCGCTAGCGCTTTTGTCGGTGGACGCTGGTATTTTTCAGATAGTTTTGCAGGTTTTGCAGAAGCCGGTTACGGCTCTTCTTTTTTGACCTTGGGGGTATCGTTCAGGTTCTAGAACTCCTAAGTACACCATATAAAAGCCTTCCTATATTTAATTACGGGAAGGCTTTTCTTCTTTTAGGGCAGCTTCAATCTGCCTATTCCAAAGGGCCTGCTTTTCTAAATTTCTGGAAAAATTGGTCTCCCGATCATATTTGTTCTGAAAATTGCCCAACTCTTTTAAAATGGCCTTATAAATAGCACGAACCTCAGCCTTGGCATTCATTGTAAATTGGGTCTGTGCCAGTCGTTTTCGCATTTTTCGGGCATAGAGTTCCGATATATCAAAATGCAATTGCTCGTGCCCCAGAATAATAGAATCACACAATTCTGGGCGATACCATGATTTCTGTGGATAAAACTCGCTTTGTACCACAAAATCAAGATATAGTTGCCCTTCTTTTGTAAAAGACGTAAACGAATAACTAATTCCACTGGCCGTTGTTGCGGCGGCCCATGCGGTCTTAAAATAACTCCCCTTAAAATCGGACCACTGAAGTTTTCTATCCGCGTCCCAGACGATTACCTCCTCCTCTTGGGAAAAGACCATACCGAACCCCAGAAGACATACTGCCCAAATAAAGTGTTTTAAAGCTCCCAATGAAATGTAATTACTTTCTCTATATCTGGATGCAAACTATAAAGCACGGGACATGTCAATGCGGTATTTTCCAATATCTTCCTGTTCTTGTCGGACACATTGGAAGGCAAAACCAATTTAGCTTCAATTTTTGAAATCCGTCTTGGCCCGGCGGCCATATGTTTCTTAATGTCGACGGTAGCCCCCTTAAGGTCGACCTCCAAGCCTTTGGCTTTAATACCCATCATGGTAACCATACAACTTCCCAAACCGGTAGCAACGGTATCGGTAGGCGAAAAAGCTTGGCCCAGGCCATTATTGTCCACAGGGGCATCCGTAATAAAAGTATCACCTGACCGCAGGTGCTCACATGTAGTTCTTAAATCTCCGTTATAGGTAACTTTTGAAGTCATACTCAAACAAGGGGTTATAATTCATAAAAATGCTCGCCCCAAGTTAACGATACGACTTTCAAAAAAGAAATAAAATTCGGGTTGCCCCGAATTTTATTCCGCTTCCTTTATACGAAGGTCTTCCATGGTAAGGATATACGAAGATCGGTTAAAATAACCTGAAGCACCATTGCGCTCATAATCAAACTTGTTTCCCGAGTACTCGGTCTCCCCTACCGTTTTTGAAGCTTCCATAAGATTGTTCTTATAAGCCAACCTGAGCAAAAGATCAAAGGTTAGGTCAAAACCGCGAACGGCATAACGATCCGGCGCACTTCCAAAGCGCTTTTCATATCGTTTGAAAAAAGCATCGGCAGACACGGCCTTGTACACTGACGGATAGGTAAAACGAAGATTCGACAAGTGGGCATTACTGATTACCTCGTTATCGAAGGCACTATTCTTATCCGTGGTAAACATACGCACTTTGACCTCTTCGGTATTCAACGAATTCAAAATAGAGGTTACACTGGAAACCAGCTTAAAATTATCGGTCTCAACAAATACCCAGTTTTCGGTTTTATCACTTAATAGTCGGGTCAGTTTATCAATATTGATCCCGATGTTTTTCTCCTCTTGGGTTACTTTTAAGGTATCGGCATCGGCAAAGGTGGCCAATAATTGACGTTTGACCCCTTGGTTTTTATCGTCGGCTATAACAATAATGTGCTGATCGGTACGCTTTTCCACGGTGTATCCTATCATTCGCTCTCGCAACAATTCTTCAGAAGTATAGGAGAAAAACACGTTCGCAAGGCTTAAATCGCTCTTTGCCGGTATGGGTGCTACAAGCGGCACTCGTTTACCACCCGCACGAACCGCGGCCTCTTTTAAGGAAGGCATATCCAAGGGTCCGACAATCGCACTGTACGAAGCCAGGTTTTCTTTCTGTAAGATTTCCTTGGTTTTCTCAATGCTCAATTGGTTATCGATTGTTTTCACATCTACCGATACCCCAAGGTCGGCAATGGAATCCAGTGCTACCAAAGCCCCTGAATAAAGTCCCAAACTATATTTTAGACTATTTCGTTTATCGATAATGTTCGCCACACGATCCTTATCGGACAAATCAAGCTTGTCTAACCTAAAAGGCAAAAGAAACATTAGCTTAGGCCTGTTTTGAACATTAATGCTGTCAATGAGATTGATCTTATCAAGAACCAAGGAATTACGTATTTCAAAATCACCCTTTTGATCCTTCGGCAATTTCAAGACCATACCCGCTTTCAATCCTTGGGCCAAGTCTGGGTTCAACTCTAAAAGTTCTTTGTAACTAATACCGAATTTACGGGTAAGCGAAAATTCCGTTTGCTTCGGCTTTACCTCGTAAAAGTTGTAGTTCTCCGTATTGATTTCGCCACTTGCTATTTTTTTCTGGGGAATACGGATGACCATACCTTCCTTCAATCCGCCCCTTTCCTGAATCTCAGGATTCAAACGAACCACCTCATCGGACTTTACCCCGAATTTTTGTTCCAGCTGGTAGAAATTCATCTTTGGTGGCACGGTATAGGACAAATACAATTGTGTTTGCTGGTTCTCGACCGTACTGCCCGCTATTTTCGGAAGCTTTAGCTCTTGCCCTACCGCCAAATAGTCGTTAGCCTTTGAAAGTTCTGGGTTCAAGACCTCCATACTATCTACGGTAATCCCGTACTTATAGGCAATACTCCATCTTGTCTCCTTGGGCAATACCGTGTAGGTTTCAAAATCGTCTTCATTGATTTCCAAAATATCTTCGGGTTTTACCCTTTTGTATTTTGGGATTTTCAAGGTCATTTTTCGCTTCAACTGTGAAGAATACAGTTCAGGATTGTACTTTTTGATATCTTCCGTACTAATATGAAATCGCTTTGCGATACTATAAAGGGTTTCCCTTTTCTTTACGGTATAAGAAGTAAAACCAATGGGCTCTTCTTGGGCCTCCCCCTTATCGCCTTGTACCGAACTACTTGCCGTTTTCACGGTAGACTGTTCCGCAACGGCCTTGGCCTTACCATCTTTTGGAATGACCAAGATGGTATTGACCCTTAAATTGTCGCCATCTTTTATCTCTTTGTTCAGCTTAAGGATGGTTTCGGTATCGACGCGATATTGTTTGGCGATACCCACCAAGGTCTCACCCTTTTTTACGGCATGTGTAGTAAACTTCTGTGCAGAAGCCTTACAGCCCACAAAAACGAATAATAAAAGCGTAAAGCCTATTTTTAAAAACTGATTCATATCTATTCCCATTCAATGGTTGCGGGCGGTTTTGAACTTATGTCATATACGACCCTGTTCACGCCCGGCACTTTGTTGATAATATCGTTTGACGTCTTTTGTAAGAACTCGTATGGCAAATTCACCCAGTCGGCGGTCATACCATCGGTACTTTCTACAGCTCGCAAAGCTACGCATTTTTCATAAGTACGCTCATCGCCCATTACGCCTACACTATTTACGGGCAAAAGCATGGCTCCGGCCTGCCAAACCTTGTCATAAAGTCCCCAATCACGTAATCCTTGGATAAAAATATGGTCTACTTCTTGCAAAATAGCCACTTTCTCCCGGGTTATATCCCCTAGTATACGAATGGCCAATCCCGGTCCCGGGAAGGGATGGCGCCCTAGACGCTCATCGTCGATACCCATACTCTTACCGACCCGGCGGACCTCATCTTTAAACAACATTTTTAGCGGCTCCACCACCTTGAGCTTCATAAAATCAGGCAAGCCCCCTACATTGTGGTGGCTTTTGATGGTTGCTGACGGACCTCCCGTTGCCGAAACCGATTCAATAACATCAGGATATATGGTACCCTGCGCCAACCATTTCACATCTTTCACCAAGTGGGCCTCATCATCGAACACATCGATAAACACCTTTCCGATGATCTTACGTTTCTTTTCAGGGTCGCTTTCCCCCGCAAGGGCATCCAAAAAGCGTGCCGAAGCATCAACTCCTTTAACGTTCAACCCCATATGTTCGTATTGATCCAGAACATCTTGAAACTCATTCTTTCTCAACAGGCCGTTATTTACGAATATGCAATACAGGTTCTTTCCGATAGCCTTGTGCAGAAGCACTGCCGCCACGGTAGAATCAACCCCTCCCGACAAACCTAGCACTACCTTGTCGTCTCCTATTTTTTGTTTCAACTCGGAAACGGTCATATCTACAAATGCAGCCGGGGTCCAAGTTTGTTCAAGGCCGGCGATGTTCACCAAAAAGTTTTCCAATATTTTCTTTCCATCTTTGGAATGATAAACCTCTGGGTGGAACTGTATGGCGAAAGTACTCTCGTCTTCAATCTTATATGCAGCATGTTCTACATCGTGCGTACTGGCCAATACTACTCCTTTTTCAGGAAGTTTCTGAATGGTATCACTATGGCTCATCCACACTTGGCTCCCTTCCGAAACCCCTTCAAAAAAGGCTTCATCAGATTTTATATACGACAGGTTGGCCCGGCCGTATTCCCTTGTATTGGAAGGTGCAACATTACCCCCACCGAAATGGGCAAGGTATTGGGCCCCGTAACAAACGGCCAATAGTGGCTTTTTGCCCCTGATTTGCGACAAATCGGGATGTGGCGCATCATCGGCACGTACCGAAAAGGGCGACCCCGATAAGATTACCGCTTTGTACGAAGATAAATCGTCAGGAAGCTTGTTATATGGCTTTATTTCACAGAAAATATTGAGTTCTCTAACCCTTCTAGCAATGAGTTGTGTGTACTGAGAACCGAAATCGAGTATAAGGACGTTGTTTTGCATGGCCAAAAATAGGAAATTCCATTTTCTCGAAAAGACTCTTTTGTGATAATTATAATCCGTTTTTTAACAATCGTCTTTAATAAATCGGATACGACCTTGAAACACACCCCAAACCATCGCAAAAAACAAAGGGGCATTTCTTAAAAGACACCCGATCGAGACCATAAAAAAATGATTTATTTCAATCTTACATTTTTTTCAAAGGAGTCTATTGCCAACATTTCTTCGATGAATCCCCCAAGGATTTCGCTTTAAAAATCAAATTCCAGACAAATACACAAAATATAACCCAAAGCTTCATATAAAGACTAACAAACAACTGGTCTTTAAATATTTAAATTTATTCCTACAAAGTGTTAAATTGTATTAAAACGAATAAATTTAAACCGTTTTTCTTCCTAAAATGAAACGAGGCCTTTTCATCCCTCCCAAAAAACCGTTTCCCTTTAAGAGCTATTTTGCACGCCTAATTATTTATCGTTTCATTAACAGCCCGCCTTAAAGATAATAACTTTCTTGCGTAAGAATTTACTACTACAAAAACATTTCATCAATGTCTAAAAGTAGTATTTCCATCAATCAAAAAACGAACATATCTTGAAAAAAGCAATCTGCTGTACCTCATTTTTTCTAGTTCTTTTTCAACAAGGCCATGCCAAAACGAGTCACCCTCCTTCCCCGGTCGAAAATGGCATCCATAAAAATCGAAGGCTACCCTTCGTTATCAAGAACAACTATATACCCCCCAACCAAGACAAAGAGAAATACACCATTAGCGGATATGTTACCGAAAGTGGTAGCGGCGAACACCTCCTGGGCGTTTCCGTGTATGTACCCGAATTAAAACTGGGCACCACTACAAATGACTATGGTTTTTTCTCTTTGACCCTTCCCGAAGGAAATCATGAAGTCATCATTTCATATATTGGGTACGGAAACGAAAAACGGCAAATCAACTTATCGGAAGACCAGATACTATCCATAGCCCTGAAGCCTTCCGCCCAAAATCTTGAGGAAGTAGTCGTTACCGCCGATGAAAGGATAAAGGAAAGCAAGGTCACCCAAATGAGTAAAGTGCAGATCAACCCTGCCGACATTCAAGACATACCTGCATTACTGGGCGAAAAAGACGTAATGAAGACCCTGCAACTGATGCCCGGTATTCAAGGGGGATCGGAAGGCAGTTCCGGTTTCTTTGTTCGAGGAGGTACACCCGACCAAAACCTAATTATCTTAGACGACGCCGTTGTTTACAATTCCAATCATCTATTCGGCTTTTTCTCGGTCTTTAACGGTGATGCCATAAAATCGGTAGAAGCGTTCAAAGGGGGGTTTCCGGCGCGCTTTGGAGGCCGGCTGTCCTCGGTCATCAAATTGGATATGAAAGACGGAAACAAAGAGAAGCTTTCCGGCAAGGTAAATATTGGCCTTATCTCGTCTTCGGCATTGCTCGAGGGGCCCATTAATAAAGGAAAAACCTCTTTTATTGCCAGTGGCCGGCGCACCTATGCAGATATTATGGCCCGCCCCTTTGTAGATAGCGAAAAGGGCAATAGAACCGGGTATTACTTTACCGATTTTAATTTTAAGATCCATCACATCTTCAGCCCAAAGGACAAATTGTTCTGGAGCAACTATTTCGGACAGGACAAATTCTATGACAACAGTGTCTATGAAGATGGAGACAGGGACAAGTCACGGTTACAATGGGGGAATATCACCTCTACCCTTCGCTGGAACCACCAATTCAACAATAAGCTGTTCTCCAACACCTCGTTGATCTTTAGTAATTACAAGTTCAAAATATTGATAGAGGAAGATTTTGAAGACCAGAAATACGAGTTCAAGAGCAGCTCAGGTATTAACGACTATACGTTAAAGACCGATTTTGATTATTACCCCAACAGCCAACACACCATTCGATTTGGGGCCAACGCTACCATGCACAACTTTACACCACAGCGGCTGTTGCTCAAAGATGAATTCAACCCTAACATAGACAAAGAACAAGAACTAAATTCTTTTGAAGGTGCAGTTTACGTAGAGGACGATTGGAAATTGACCGATAAATTAAGCCTATCCCCTGGACTCAGACTGAGTTATTTCAACTATAAGGACAAGCACTATGTAAACCCCGAACCTAGGCTGGCATTGTCTTATAATATGAAAACCGACCTTGCCTTTAAGGCTTCATATTCGCGAATGAACCAGTACATCCACCTCTTATCAAGCTCGGGCATAGGACTGCCAACGGATTTATGGGTCTCATCTACCGACAACATAAAACCACAGACCTCGCAGCAGTTCGCTGTGGGCGTTGCCAAAGACTTCTTCGACAAAGACTATTCAATAACCCTCGAAGGCTATTACAAGACCCTGGATGACGTTATCGCCTATAAGGAAGGCGCCTCGTTTTTAGCCATCGACGACCTCGAGACAGGAAAAAACAGCAACTGGGAGGAAAACATTACTTCAGGACAAGGTTGGGCCTACGGGGCCGAAATACTCCTTAGAAAACAAACAGGCCCGCTCACAGGCTGGCTCGGCTATACCTTATCATGGTCTGAACGACAGTTCGATGAATTGAATTTGGGCCAAAAATTCTACGACCGTTACGACCGTAGGCACGATATATCCTTAGTCGGTATTTATAAGCCGAACGAGAAAATCACCCTATCGGGAACATGGGTACTATCGACCGGAAACAATTACACCTTGCCCAACCAACAGCACATTACCAACCCTGTCGACTTCCCTATTATCACCACGGGGGTTTACAACAACTATACGGGAATGGAAAATTTCACCACCCAACGCAACAATTTTCGCGGAGAGACCAGCCACCGGTTGGATCTAGGGGTACAATTCCACAAAAAGAAAAAGAAAGACCGAGAGCGTATTTGGGGCTTTTCCCTATACAATGCCTATGCTAGAAAGAATCCGTTCATCTACACCATCGACAATAAAGACAATGACAGTTACGACCCCGATGCCCCAATCGAAAAACAATTAACGCGGACATCGGTACTCATATTAATCCCGTCGATCAATTACACCTTTAAATTCTAAACCATGATGAGCAAGTACATTCAAATAAGTTTCGTATTGGCTTTACTGTGTAGTGCATGCCAAGATCCGGTAGACGCTGATGAACTTCTCAATGAAGAAGACCGCACTTATATCGTAGGTTACATCTCGCCCGCAGACACCTTACTTTCCGTCCATGTATCGACCACCAAAGCCGCGGTGGGAACCCCCATAGACTCGAACGACCCCTTGGCCGATGTTGAAAAATTCATCATAAAAGATGCAAGGGTCGTTATTCGAGACGAAGAAAACAATGCGGTTGAACTCACCTATAATCCTGAAAGAAAAAATTACCAAGTAGCGGCTACAGCTTTTGACGTAATCGAAGGCGGCACGTATTTTTTACAGGTTTCCGCCAAAGGCAAGGACTTTACCTCAACCTGCCGCATCCCTAAAAAAATACCCTCCATTACGGAAAAGATAACGCTAGGCGAAAAAAATGAGTTTTACCAAGATTATATCCTAGATATAGCTTTTCAAGATTTCGCCAATGAGAAAAACCACTACATCATAGGTGCCACGGCAGAATTAAGGGAAGGTGAGCAGGTCAGTTACTTTCCTTTGGATTTTGAATTAAACAGCTTTTTAACCGATGCCATTGGCGATGGAGAGACCATAAGCCGGTACGCTACTTTTTCGTACGGTTTTACAGATGAGGCGGTTAGCGTAAAACTAACCCTACAAGTAACAAATGTGGAAGAAATACTTTATTCGAACCTGCGTGCATCCTTTCTAAACGACTACAACGATGGCAATCCCTTCGTAGAATACAGCATAGCCCCTAACAATATTGAAGGCGATGGTGGTATAGGTGTTTTTGCCGGCTACCAACTTACCGAAAAAGTAATTGAATACGAATTAGCGACGACCCCTTAAAAAAGTAAAAGTCCGGGATACCAAACCCGGACTTTTCATCAAAATCAAAAAAACCAACCTAAACACATGAAACGGTTTAATTAATAAACTTTTTCATAGCATTTTTTATTTATAACACCCTACTCATAAAATACCCTACCTCTTTTTAAAAGTTTTTTCTACTTTTATTCAAAAGCACACGCATGACCTCTATTTACTGGGATGAAACCCTAGGCGAAATAAAAAAAGGAATAAGCGAAATAGGACATCCATTTCGTTTTTTTACACTGGCCACTACCGATGAATCGAATCACCCGAGCCAACGCACAGTGGTCTTTAGGCACTTTAACGACAATCTAGATGTGGTGTTTTATACGGATAGACGCTCGCAAAAAGTCAAGGACATAGAGAAAAATGGAGCCGTAAGCCTATTGTTCTATCACCCTAAGCATTTATTGCAGATCAGTTTAAAAGGCAAGGCTTCGATAATTACGGATACCGACCTATTGAAAACCTATTGGAGTGCCGTGCCGGATAGCAACAAAAAAGATTACACCACTCACCTAGCCCCCGGAAGCACTATCGAAAACCCTGAATCTGTAGAATACCTAGACGAGCATTACTTCTGCGCCATAAAAATCGAGCCTACGAGTATGGAATATCTCAAAGTGAAGCAACCTAACCATATAAGGGTACTGTTTTCAAAAATCGATGGATCTTGGTCCGGCAAATTCTTGGCCCCTTAAGCCTTCAAGGGCTACACCT
Source organism: Zobellia uliginosa (assembly GCF_900156625.1). Taxonomy (GTDB): domain Bacteria; phylum Bacteroidota; class Bacteroidia; order Flavobacteriales; family Flavobacteriaceae; genus Zobellia; species Zobellia uliginosa. The sequence continues at coordinate 137,397 of NZ_FTOB01000006.1, forward strand.
TAATAACCGTAAACTCCAGTTGCAAAGGCTTTAAAGCCTCTAAGAGCATCGGAATCAAATCTTCGCCCAGTTCTAGATAAAGTTCAGAGAAGTTCACGTTACGCTCTTGCAATGATTTATTCGGAAAGAGTTCGTTCTGGATCTCCGTCATACGCATGACGTGGTCTTTTAGTTTGCGTTTTTGCGCTTGTAGCAATCGCTTTTCAAGATGGTCGAGGCCTTTCTTTTGCTTTACTTCTTGAGCTTTTACGGCACCTAAAAAAGAAGGGTCGGTCTGTTCGGCCAGATCGTACATGGCCCTGAACTGCTCTTCCAAATATTGTTTTTGGGGCGTAAAGTCGATATCGATATTCGATATTTCCCTTATTTTTTTATTGATAAAACTGCTTTGCCTTAAAAAAATATCGGCTACAGAAAGGTTCATTTTTTCAAGTTTCCCTTTTTGTTTGTCGGTAATCACCAAGGCCGAATTTCTAAGCAACAAAACCGGAAACGGCACCTGCATGGCCTCGAACATAGTCTTGAGTTCCAGCCAATAGGCTATTTCCCCTCCTCCCCCAATATAACATAGGTTAGGCAAGATGACCTCCTGATATAAGGGGCGTGCAATGACATTGGGCGAGAACCGCTCAGGATACGCCTTTAATTCTTGCCGTAGTTCGTCTTTTGTAAAATGGATTTCGGTATCGTTTACGAAATAAGCCCCGTTCTGTTCTACGATACGTTCACGGAGTCCGTCTTTCAGATAGAAATAGTTGATTTCACGCGGATTGACCTGTACCCTGTATTTTTTATCAAGGGCCTCAAAGCCTGTTATGGTTTCCGAAACCTTCTTATAGGCCAATTGATCGAAGATATCTTTCTCGGCATAAGGAAGCAAAAGGCTTTTTAAATTTCTATCATCGCCATCTACAATGACCAGACCTTCCTTTCCAAAAAGTTCATTTGCCAAATAGCGCGTGGCCTCGGCCAAATTGGCATGCTCCAAATACGATTTTCTAAATAGCTCCTTTAGCGCCTTGGCATTGGTACTGTTGCCTATTTGATTTGAAAATGCCTCAAAAATTTCATCAAGTCCCTTCGTATCCAAGTGTCCTACTGCGCCCGAGGCCGTTCTATTCCATTTTAATTTTTTTCCTCGGAAGTTAAAGTAGTTGATCTCCTCGAAATCATGGTCCTCCGTAGCCATCCAATAGACGGGTACAAAGTTATATTTCGGATAGGCCGTTTTAAGCTCCTTTGTCAGGTTTATGGTAGAAACGATCTTGTAAAGAAAGTACAATGGCCCGGTAAAAAGATTCAACTGATGCCCGGTCACCACCGTAAAAGTAATAGGTTCCTTTAATTTTTTAAGATGTGTTCGGGTCGCATCGGTAACATCGAAACCCTTGTACTGTTTTTGGAGCGCCTCGTATAGCACTTCCCTGTTCGCATCGGGAAAACTAGTTGCCTTCTCGGCTATTTGGGCCTCAAAATTTTCCAGGTTCGGAAATCGATGGTAAAAATTTCGCACCTGCGGTTCTTCAGCAAGATAATCGCAAATAAATTCGGTAAAATAGCCGGTTTTGTAAAAAGGTAAACAGTCAATTTCCATAAGGGTGTAAATATAAAACTCTTCGCCAATGCGGCTTCCTAAAAATACGTTAATTACTTTAACCTGTTTTTCGTACCACTAATGGAAAAACTTACCATATACGACCAATAATCAGTAGCTTTGATAGCATTCCTAGGAAACATTCGCTATATGAGATTTTTCATTTCCCTCTTGTTCATTTGCACCTGTCTAAGCTCTCATGCACAGAATTTAAAGGCTCCATCAGATTTTTTAGGTTATGAGCTGGGTACGCGCTTTACCCCACACCACCGTGTGCTCGACTATTATTCGTATCTCTCGGAAAACGCCCCCTCTCGCGTACGACTTGAAAACTACGGGGAAACCAACGAAGGCAGACCGCTGATCTTGGCCTACATATCAACGGCCAAGAACATGAAAAACCGTGAAAAAATCAGGCTGGAACACCTAAAGAACACCGAAGGAAAAGGGGAGCCCAGCATTGCTATCGTATGGATGAGCTATAATGTTCACGGCAATGAAAGCGTAAGCACGGAAGCCTCTATGAAAACCGTGTACGAACTATTGACCCATAAAGAGGAATCTTTAGAAAACACCTTGGTCATTGTCGACCCATGCGTCAACCCTGACGGTCGAGATCGATATGTGAACTGGTACAATCAGTATAAAAATTCGCCCTACACCATAGACCCTAACAGTGCGGAGCATCACGAACCTTGGCTAAACGGTAGGCCCAACCACTATATGTTCGACCTGAACCGAGATTGGGCATGGCTTACACAAGTTGAAAGCAGGCAACGTATAAAGGTCTACAACAAATGGTTACCACATGTTCACGTCGATTTTCACGAACAGGGCGTGGACAGTCCGTATTATTTTGCCCCCGCGGCAGAACCTTTTCACGAGGTGATTACCGATTTTCAGCGAGAATTTCAAACGACCGTAGGGAAAAACCACGCAAAATATTTTGATGCGAACGGATGGTTTTATTTTACCAAGGAAGTCTTCGACCTATTGTACCCAAGTTATGGAGACACCTTCCCTACCTACAACGGAAGTATCGGCATGACGTACGAACAGGGCGGTAGCGGTAGCGCGGGTCTAGGCGTACGAACAGGTACAGGCGATACGCTCACCCTCAAGGACAGGATCCTTCACCACCACACCACAGGACTATCGACCCTTGAAATCGCATCACAGAACGCGGTTCGCTTGAACCAAGAATTCAAAAAGTTCTACCAACCCAAGGACTTTAAGTACAAAAGTTATGTACTTAACGGCAACCCCGACAAACTGAAGGCCTTGACCGAATTACTGACCAAACACGAAATCGAATACGAATGGGCCACCGACAAGACCGTAAAAGGTTTCAATTATGTTTCAGGCAAGAACGGCTCGGTAAAAACCGACAATAATACCTTAGTTGTCAATTCCGACCAAAAAAAGGGAACCCTGGTAAAGGTGCTCTTTGAACCCAATACAAAATTAAGCGACTCCCTTACCTATGATATTACCGCATGGTCTTTGCCCTATGCCTATGGACTTAACGCCATTGCTTCGGAAACCAAGGTTGCCGCAAAAACCACAACGGACCGGAACAACTTCGAGGCCTTAAACCTAGAAGAACTCTCAAGCAAGTCGTACGCCTTTCTTATAAAATGGAACAGCTTCAGCGATGCCCGATTCCTAGCCGACCTGCTCAATAGCAATATTAAGGTGCGTTATGCCCAAAACCCCTTTGTTATGGACGGTGTTTCTTACGACCGAGGCACCCTTATCATTACCAAATCGGATAATAAAAACCTTCCGGATTTCTTGGACAGCTTACGCTCAAAAGCCTTAAAGCACCAAAAGGTGGTATACCCTACCTCGACCGGTTTTGTTGACGGAGGAAAAGATTTTGGTTCACATTCGGTACAGCCCCTAAAAAAGGCAAAGGTGGCCCTGCTTTCGGGCAAACCCACCTCTACCCTGAACTTCGGTGAAATCTGGTATTTTTTCGAACAGCAGTTGCAGTACCCAGTAAGTGTGCTCAATAGCGACTACTTCAATACCGTTGATCTTAGCGAATACGACGTTTTGATCCTGCCCAGCGGCAAGCCGTACGCCCAATTTTTAAACCAAGCCCGAATGAAAAGCCTTAAGCAGTGGGTCAGGGATGGCGGTAAATTAATAGCAATGGGCAGTGCCCTAAAAGATTTTGCCAAAGATAAAACGCTTCAACTCAAGGCCAAAAACATCAAGAAAGACAGCATAGCCCCCATACCGATCTATGACCATGATCAAAGGGAGCAAATCAAGAATGAAATAACAGGGGCCATTTTCAAAACCAAAATAAACAACACACACCCTTTGGCCTATGGGTATGACGACATTTACTTTAGCCTTAAACTGGGGGTCGATGCCTATGCATACCTCGACAAAGGTACCGTAGCCTATCTCGACGGCAACGGCATTCAACCCGTAGCCGGTTTCGCCGGTAGTGATGCACAACAAAAAATTGCAGAAACATTGGTCTTCGGAGTAGAGAAATATGGCTCGGGACAATTAGTCTATATGGTAGACAACCCCTTGTTCAGAGGTTTTTGGGAAAACGGAAAACTCCTCTTCGCCAATGCCCTTTTCATGGTAGATTAGCTCCGTAATGATTATATTCGTTCCCTTAATACGACTACTTGAAAAACTTTAGAAAACAATTTGGGGGCCAATTGACCGACACCCTCATTAAACGGTACGGCCAATCGGAAAACTGGAAAGAAGGCAAGTTTCAAAACCTGGTAGACACGGGAATGTCCATCAGCTTTTGGGACATCCCCAAACTTCTATACCGACAGTTTACCGATAAAGAAAAAAGGGAACCCGCAACACCCCTGCCCATAGCCCCGTTCAACAAAGAATCCTTTTTACGGGAAGACTCCGACTTCAACTGCATTTGGTACGGACATTCGGCCCTTTTGATGCGGATGAAGGCAAAGACTATAATAATAGACCCTATGTTGGGGGCCAATGCATCTCCTATCGCCCCGTTCAAGACCAAACGCTTTTCAGAAAACACATTGGCGGTCATCGACGATTTTCCAGAAATCGACCTAATGCTACTGAGCCATGATCACTATGACCACCTCGATTATGACAGCATTCAAAAATTAAAGAACAAGACCAAAAAATACTACGTAGCCCTTGGTGTCAAACGTCATTTGGTCGCTTGGGGCATAGCCCCTGGCCTGATTACCGAATTCGACTGGTGGGACGATACCACCTATGCCGACATTCAAATCACCTTTACCCCTAGCAGGCACTTCTCGGGAAGGGGACTGACCGACAGGGCCAAATCACTTTGGGGCGGATGGGCCTTTAAATCAGAAAATCTCAGTATTTGGTTCAGTGGTGACGGTGGCTATGGCGAACACTTCAAAACGATTGGAAAAAAACTTGGGCCCTTCGATTTTGGCTTTATGGAAGCGGGACAGTACAATGAAAAGTGGCGACAGATCCATATGTTTCCTGAAGAAAGTGTTCAGGCGGCACTTGACGCACAAGTAAAAAAAGCCATGCCCGTACACTGGGCGGGATTCGCATTGGCACAACACGATTGGACAGAACCTGCCACAATCTTTAAAAATACGGCCAAGGAAAAAGGTTTGGAGGTCACCTTCCCCAAGTTAGGAGAACCCTATCGTTTATCGGAGACCCAAAGCGAAGCATGGTGGCCTATCAGGTAATCCGTACTAGGGCGAATTCATTAAAAAAACCGATTTACAACACGGAATAATACCCGTATAGACTAACCGCAAGCCCTATAAAGCCCGATGCGATCATCAGCCCTGTAAAGACCTCTTGCAATCTTCGGTTGTCATGAATGATCATACCCAGAACACCAAAAAGAATACTGATCTGAAGAAAAAGTATACCGATATCTATTTGCGCCACTAGTTTTCGATTGGAGATACCTACTTCCTCCCAAGCGCGGAGCCCCACTATTTTTCCCATTTCGCCATCAAGGTCTTGCGACCAGGCCGAACGGGGAATATTATCGGAACCCAGTAGTATTTCGGTTTTTTCCTCTTCGTATTTGCGGATCAGGTCGTCGGTCATCTCTATCCTGAAATCCAGCTGATCCATTTTCTCATCTTCCACCAAGCCTGCACTCCGCAACGATTCTAGGTAATCTCGCTGGTTTTCTTTTAATATCTGCTTGATACTCTTTGCATTGTACCAATTTGAATAACTGACATACTTATAATTAGAGCTGGCAATCTTTTCTTCCAATTTGCTGTTCACCACCTCCATAACGGCCAATAATGCCACAATAATCATGATAATTACCCCCCCTCTACTCTCAATTTTACTACTTTTAGACATTATTCGGTATTCTATATCGATTTGGTTTGATGGGAGTTTTGACCTCAATCAAGCCTCCCTAAAGGTTATACGAAAAAAAAGCACTTTGGGACGACACCGACCAGAACGCACATGGAAATTTTAACAAAAAAATACCGATACCAAGAAAAAAGAAAAAATAACGAATTTAAAAACGTTCGTTTTCTACACTTTATTCCTACATAATCGCCATGACATTTAACACCGAAAGATTAGACCTAAAACCGACCACCGTAGAAGACGCGGTCTTTATTCACGAACTCTTCAATTCTCCCGGTTGGATAAAGTATATTGGTGATCGAAAGGTGTATACGATAGGCGATGCCCAAACCTATATCAATACAAAAATAAGGCCTCAGTTCGAAAAGTTAGGTTATGGCAACTATACCATAGTTCGAACCTCCGATGGTGCCAAAATCGGATCTTGCGGTCTATACGAACGGGATGGCCTACCCTGTATCGATATCGGGTTCGCTTTTCTACCCGAATATGCAAAAAAAGGATATGCCTTTGAAGCCGCACACAAGCTAAAAGAAATGGCTTTCGATATCTTTCACCTTGAAGAACTATCCGCGATTACGAGCATAGAAAATAAAGCTTCACAACGATTACTCTCTAAACTGGGCCTTCACCAAAACGGAACGATACGCTTGCCGGGCGACACGGTCGAGTTATTGTTCTATCACATCAAGAACACCTAAGTTCCGTTCCCCAATACCAAGATAGATCGATCAAACCCTTGCCCGAAAGGGTATTGTTTTTATACAAATGGCTAAATTTGCTCCGACAATAAAAGGTGAACCCAAATGGGCCGTTAGTTATGTAGGCTGATATTTCCATTTTCACCAAGAAACATTTCTAATGAAAATAGCCTTTATTTCCTTGCTGCTAACCGTTGCTACCACCTGCAACAGGCCCCTTTTGGAGCTAGAAGTCATAGATACCACCTTACTCGAAAACGTACCCAGCGCCTCCGGCATCACAAAGACCGGTGACCAATTTTTCGTAATAGGTGACGACTCCCCCTACCTCTTCAAGGTCGACGAAGATGGACGCGTACTTGACAAATCGCTCATCTATTCCACGGAGCTCTTAGACGGAAATAGGCTTGATAAGGTTAAAAAACCCGATTTTGAAGCCTTGGAAAGCGTTAACGAAAACGAGATCCTAGCTTTTGGTTCTGGGGCAAAATCTCCTGAAAGAGATATTTTTTTGCACATCACCTTAAACGATAATATCAATGTAAGTACCTATCAGATTTCGGAATTCTACGACCATTTAAGAAAGCACGACGCCCTTGATGGTGCACACCTGAACATTGAGGGGGTAGCCGTATACCACGAAAACATTTATCTCTTCAACAGGGGCAAAAACCTTATCTTCATTTTTGATTATTCCGATTTGCTCGATTATTTGGAAGGAAGAAAAGCTTTTTCCGAACCTCAGGCCCTAGTTTACAAACTACCGCAGATCGATGGTTTTGAGTCTGGCTTTTCAGGAGCCACGATTTTGGAAGAGGAAAACCTTGTTCTCTTTACCGCATCCGTAGAAAAAACAGGAACGGCCTACTACGATGGCCAAATTGCAGGAAGCTTTATCGGGGCCATTCCTATTGTCAACAATACTTTTTCGAAAAAATACAGGGTTGCGGCCATACCGAACAACGACACTCCCCTAAAAGTAGAATCGGTCACCGTGGCCGAAAAAACTCCCGATGGCAAGCTGAGACTGGCCCTGGTTACCGATGACGATAAAGGGAATTCCATACGACTCAACTGCCTTTTGAAAATTTAACCCTAGCCCCTTTTAAAATAAAATTCTGTTAAAATTCCCCCGAACTTAATTCCGCATCCCTATTAATCGTAATATTGCAATATACAAATACAAAAGTATGGGACTCGCCAAAACCGAAATATTCACAGACCTTCAAAATGAGATTGCACTCTATGCAAAGGTTTTCGGGCATCCGGCACGGGTAGCCATACTTGAGCATTTATTTAAAATAAATGCCTGTGTCTGTGGCGACTTGGTAAATGAAATAGGATTGGCACAACCTACCATTTCACAGCACTTGAAAGAACTCAAGAATCTAGGCCTTATAAAAGGCACCGTTGAAGGAACCAGTGTTTGTTATTGCATTCATAAGGAAAATTGGACACAAATGAAGGAAGTCATGTTCAAATTCTTGGATCAAGACCTTCCAAAATCGAATTGTTGCTAAAAAAATTTGAACTACTTAATCGTAAAATCACAATAAATAAAAAATAGATTATGAAACTATCGGAAATCAAATCAGCACTTTCTAAACTAGAACAAATAGCCTTTCAACTTCCCAATGGGGAATTGGTACCGAGCCACTTTCATGTGACGGAAATAGGTAAAATCACCAAACACTTTATAGATTGCGGGGGCACCGTACGCAACGAAGAGGTCGTAAACTTTCAACTCTGGAACGCCAACGACTACGACCACAGACTACACCCCGAAAAGCTATTGCACATTATAGAACTTTCAGAAAAGACCTTGGGCATAGGCAACCTTGAAATCGAGGTCGAATACCAAGGGGATACCATCGGCAAGTTCGGTTTGGATTTTGACGGCACCAACTTCTTGTTAACGACCAAACAAACGGATTGCTTGGCCAAAGAAAACTGTGGCATTCCTACCGAAAAACCGAAACTTCAATTTTCCGACTTGGGACAAGGAAGTTCTTGTGATCCTAAGAGCGGGTGTTGCTAAGCCTTTCACCTAAATTTCCAACTAAACATATTTCAATGAAAACTTTTGAAAAAATTGAAAATACCATTGCCTCCCTACAAATAGGTTCTATTTCCGATGCGCGAAAAACGGTATTGCAACCCCTAATCGACTTTATACAGGGCAAGGTTGATTCCGATGAAACCATACGCCTGAATTTTATTTGCACCCACAACTCCCGCAGAAGCCATCTTTCGCAAGTCTGGGCACAGGCCATGGCCTATCATTTCAATATCAAGAACGTTTTTTGCTATTCCGGAGGAACGGAAGCCACGGCTTTGTTTCCCATGGCTGCCGAAACACTGGGCAATACCGGTTTTGATGTGGTAAAAAGATCCGATGACAAAAATCCCGTATACAGCATTAAATATGCCCCCAACGAGCACCCTGTCATTTGTTTTTCAAAAACCTTGGATGACGATTTTAACCCCAAATCAAGTTTTGCGGCCATTATGACCTGCAGTCAGGCCGATGGTGGCTGCCCATTTATTGCGGGGGCCGAAAAACGGATCCCCATCACATTTGAAGACCCAAAAGTTTTCGACAACACCCCACAGCAGGCAGAAAAGTACCATGAAAGAAGTATTCAAATTGCTACCGAACTATTTTTTGTTTTCTCTAAAATAACCCCTAAAAATGGCTAAAAAGTTAAGTTTTTTAGACAGCTACCTCACGCTTTGGATATTTGCCGCCATGATACTCGGTGTCGCTATCGGCAATTTTTTTCCCCAGCTTCCCGAACTGATAAATTCCGCAAGCAGTGGAACGACCAATATACCTATTGCCATCGGCCTCATCCTTATGATGTACCCGCCCTTGGCCAAGGTAAATTACGCCCTACTCCCCAAGGTCTTTAGAAATATCAAGATTTTATCCATTTCACTGGTACTCAACTGGATTATTGGGCCCGTTCTTATGTTTTTGCTGGCCATTACCTTTCTTCAAGATTATCCGGAGTATATGGTCGGGCTCATTTTGATCGGCTTGGCACGGTGCATCGCCATGGTACTGGTTTGGAACGACCTCGCCGATGGCAGTAGTGAATATGGGGCCGGACTTGTGGCACTGAACAGTATATTTCAGGTGTTTGCCTATAGTTTTTATGCCTATATTTTTATTACCGTACTACCTCCTTATTTTGGTTTTGACGGGGCCATCGTTGATATTTCAATTGCCACCATTGCCGAAAGCGTTGCCATATACCTAGGCATACCCTTCGTTCTGGGCATATTGAGCCGCTCTATTCTCGTGCGCTTAAAAGGAGAGGAATGGTATTCAAAAAAATTCATTCCTACTATCTCACCCATGACCTTGGTTGCGCTTCTTTTTACAATAGTGGTCATGTTTTCCTTAAAAGGCGAGCTTATCGTTGAAATCCCTATGGATGTGCTCATCATTGCCGTACCCTTGCTCATTTATTTTGCACTTATGTTCATCATAGGTTTCTTCGTTACAAAAGCCACGGGGGCCACATATGACAAAACTACTTCAGTGGCCTTTACCGCCGCCGGAAACAACTTTGAACTGGCCATTGCGGTTGCCATAGCCGTCTTCGGATTAAATTCAGGCCAAGCCTTTGCCGGGGTTATCGGGCCCTTGGTAGAAGTTCCCGCCCTTATTTTGCTGGTTCGGGTTTCGTTTTGGCTACGAAAGAAGTATTATAAAAAAACTGAAAACGCAGTTTCATAGACGCTTTCGGATATGCCATTACCATTGTTAGCGAAACATGTCTATGGCTTCGCGATGGTAATGGCATTTTTACATTCTTTCTAGTCAATTTTTATTGATATTAATGCTAACTCCCCCCTATTTTTGATTGATTTCCTTGCCTAGAAACAATATCTTGCACAGATATTTTTTAAGCATGCTAAGCGAATGAATCTTACTATCGAAAATATTGTCTTAATTGGCTCTTTATTACTCTTTATTAGCATTGTCGTAGGTAAAACCTCGTACAAATTTGGGGTGCCTACCTTGCTACTTTTCTTGGGCATCGGAATGTTGGCCGGATCGGAGGGTATAGGTGGTATTGTATTCGACGACCCAAAAATTGCCCAATTCATCGGTGTAGTTTCGCTGAATTTTATTTTGTTCGCAGGAGGTCTCGATACCAGTTGGCCTGCCGTAAAACCCATTCTCAAAGAAGGCATCTTGCTATCCACCCTGGGCGTATTGCTCACCGCGGTTTCATTGGGTGTATTTGTATACTATGTAACCGATTTTACCATCTATGAAAGTTTACTGCTAGGCTCCATAGTTTCATCTACCGACGCCGCTGCGGTTTTCTCTATTCTACGCGGGAAAAGCCTCGCCCTAAAAACCAACCTTAGACCGACCCTGGAGCTCGAAAGCGGTAGTAACGACCCCATGGCCTACGTACTTACCATTGCCTTTCTTTCCTTGGTCGTAAACCAAGATCAAGGACTGGCCTCTATAGTCCCCTTGTTTTTACAACAGATGATCCTTGGTGGCGCGGCCGGTTTCGGTTTTGGTAAGTTGAGTAAACTGGTCATCAACAAGATAAGATTAGATTTTGAAGGGCTTTACCCGGTACTGGTCATCACTATGATGTTCATTACCTTTTCGGCAACCGATTTTATAGGAGGAAACGGGTTTTTGGCCATCTATATTTGTGCCGTTTATTTAGGCAATCAAGATCTCATCCATAAAAAAACCATCTTTCGTATGTTCGATGGTTTGGCCTGGCTGATGCAGATCGTGCTCTTCCTTACACTAGGGCTTTTGGTCTTCCCCAGTCATGTGGTACCCTATATCGGCATTGGCTTGACCATTTCACTGTTCTTGATTTTTATAGCGCGCCCTATAGGCGTATTCATTAGCCTGATGTTCATTAAAATGAAACTGCGTAGGCGTTTCTATATTTCATGGGTAGGTCTTCGGGGAGCCGTACCCATTGTGTTTGCCACCTACCCCCTATTGGCGGGCATCGATAAGGCGCATATCATTTTTAATATCGTTTTCTTTATTTCGGTGACCTCGGTCCTTATTCAGGGGACAACCTTGGCCATAGTGGCGAAATGGCTACACGTAGGCCTTCCCGAAAAGGCCAAGCGTATATACGAAAAAGAGAAGTTCCTCGCCGAAATACCCAAGGCGGTCATGAAGGAGATCACCATTGGGGCCCAATGCTCTTCGGTCAACAAAAAAATCGTCGATTTAAACTTTCCCAAGAACGCCATCATTGCCATGATCAAACGAGACGACGTTTACATTACCCCCAAAGGGGCCACCGAAATTCAACAGGGCGATACCTTGGTGGTACTTTCCGACAACATGGAAGGATTGAACGCCGTTCAAGAATGTCTAAATCATTAGTTTTTTTTAACATCTACAAACCAATATAATTTTACCTTTGCCGAATGAAATCGGTTAAAAAGGTATTTGGTTTATTTGTGCTGACGGCAATTTATTGCTGCGCCATCGGCATGGGGTTAAATACCGACCAGACCCTTTCGGCTGAAAACCAAAGCCATTCCCCTAAAGAATCTATCTCTTCGGTATCGGCCAAGCTTTACTGCCATACCTCCGAATCGGAAACAGCGATCGACGGCCCATCGAGCAACTCCGCTGATTGGCTTGAAGGCCCTGACAAGGTTTTGGGCTATTATAAGGCCAGCGAGCACATCTTTGAAAGCAAGATTACCCAATACACCCGTTTTTCGAAAAACTTGCTTATTTCTTACCGAAAGACGGATATTATATTCCCTTTTCACTACTTCTGGTAAATCATTTTTTTTAGTAACCCATGTCAAATCTTCGATTTGACCCATTACCATCGGGCCTGCTCCGCGCACTGCCCTATTTATCCATTCAAAAAACTTAAAAAAATGAATTTAGATTTAGGTACGTCCCTTGTAGGGGCCATATCAGTATTAGTATGTGTAATCCCCTTTGTTTTGGTTACCAGAAGTGTCAAGAAAAAAGAAAAAGCAATGCTCCGCTCCCTAAGTAGTTTTGCGGAACAAGAAAACTGTAAAATACACCAACACGAATATTTGGGCGATTTTATAATAGGAATGGACACCAATAAAAAGGTTGTTTTTTTCTATAAGGAAGAAAGAGACGCTTCTGAAAAACTTTCGGTAGACCTGAAAGACGTAAAGTCGTGCAAAGCTTCTAGAATTGGAAAGACTTTCCGAAATAAAGGAAAGGTAGAGCAGGTCATCGAACGAATCGAACTGGTGTTCACTACCCGTCCTGCCGACAGTCGCAATATTGTTTTTGAGCTTTTCAACAGCCATAACAACCTACAACTGAACGGAGAGCTGCAAACCGCCGAAAAATGGGCCAAAATAGTCAATGACTTGGTATAGTCCGCAAGTATTCCCAACTACAAAGCCCCCCGACATTCCGGGGGGCTTTTGTATAAATAGATATCATGTTTTACTTAAGCAAAACCCTAAATATATAATCATCGGCAGTCAGGTACAGTATTTTTTCATCTTTTCCGAAAGCACAATTCGCCGTTTTTTCACCGGTATGGATTTTGGCCAACGGTTTTCCCGATCCGTTAAAAATCCATACCCCACCAGGGCCCGTAGCAAACAGATAGCCCTTGCTGTGCATCTTCATACCATCGGGCAGGCCTTGTTGCCCTTCTTGACCTACCAATGGGGTTAGGTCGTAAAATATCCTTTTGTTTTCGACCCTTCCCGTTGATAAAATATCGTATTGGTACCATACGGCGTGTTCGGGATTCGAAACCGCCACGTACAATTTGGAAGCATCGGGACTTACCGCAATACCATTCGGTCTTGATAATTTATCTACCAAAACGATTTCCCCCGAGGTTTTTAAACAATACACCCCTTGAAAATCGAGTTCTTTTTGGGGATCGTCCATCTGTTGGGGCAAACCATAAGGCGGGTCGGTAAAATAGAGATTCCCATCGGCATCGAAAACACCGTCATTCGGGCTGTTAAAGCGCTTCCCTTCAAATGAATCGGCAATTGCTTCATAATTTGCCTTAGGGGCGTTCAACCCGCTTTTCATTTTGGCTACCCGCCGTTCCCCGTGCTGCATCAACACAAGCTCCCCTTTCGGGTTCAACAGCAATCCGTTCGAACCGGGCTCCGCCCCGTAATCGCTTTTACCCAAATAACCTGAAGGCTTGAGGTATTCGCTAGTATTTCCTAGGGCATCGATCTTAAATACGGTATTGTTCGGGATGTCGGAAAACAAGAGGTAATCGCCATCCGCAATCCACAAGGGGCCTTCCGTCCATGCAAATCCACTGCCTATAACTTCAATTTTCGCATTGGCATCTATAACCTGTAATGCCTCACTATCAAGAATCTCAACTGAAAAGCGGTCTTCCCTTTCTTGTGAAACAAGTGTGGTGTGAAGGCCCATCACTAAAACAAATGCTAAAATTATTTTCATGTCCAATTATTTTAAATCGATTATCCCAGATACTTAGCCCATAAGTTGTGAAATACAGAATATCAAGGTCATGGCCGAAGTACCTAAAACCAAGGTCCCAACCGTCTGTATCTGATTTCCTTGCTTGACGTCCATTCCCGTTAATGTGGTAAACACCCAAAAGAAGCTATCGTTGGCGTGTGAAACTACGGTAGAACCGGCTCCAATGGCCAAAACCGTCATCGTTTTCATAAAGGTTTCATCTAGGCCCAAGGCGGGCATCATAGGCGCGACAATGGAAGCCGTTGTTATCAAGGCCACCGTAGAGGAACCTTGGGTAGTCTTCAAACAGGCTGCCAATAAAAAAGGAAAAAATAAACCTATGGACATACCCGAAAAGCTTTCGGTAATCAACTCGGCGAAACCAGAGTTTTGAAGCATGGCCCCAAAAATGCCCCCTGCTCCCGTAATTAAAATTATGGGTGCGGCAATACGCAATGAATCGCCCAACCAACCTGTTGCCGAATAGACTTGCGCATCTAACTTCTCAGGAAGCAATAAAGACAAAGCCACCCCTATCAGCAATGCTATTACAGGAGTACCCAAAAAAGCAATGACCGGATATACCGCCATGTCCGTCATATAAAGTTCCGGATAATCAAAAACCGATTTTAAAACAATCAGAATAATCGGCACTATAATACACAACAAGGAAAGCGACAATTTGGGTCGATGTACCACATCGGGAGCAACTTCCATCCGAATGGGTACATGTACTTTGGAAGCTATTTTGGTTGCAAAAAAATAGCAGCTGACCAAAGACAAAGAGCTAACGATCAATCCCCATAAAATAACACTACCCAATTCCGCATTCAAAATACCGGCCGCGGCAATTGGCCCGGGTGTCGGCGGCACCATTACATGGGTGGCGGTCAGTCCCAATGCCAAGGCGGCGGTAGTACCGGCATAAGAAACCTTGGCCTTTTCGGAAAGGGCCTTGTTCAGCGAATTCATAATAATGAAGGCACTATCGGCAAAAACGGGAATCGAAAGAAGATAGCCCGTAAGCATCATGGCCAAGTGAATGGATTTCTCGCCAATAAGCCGAATCATACGCGTAGCAATGACCATAGCCCCACCTGATTTTTCGAGTACGGTTCCTATGGCCACACCAAAGAAAATAATAAGTCCGATTTTGCCCATGATGCTACCAAAACCGTTGTTTACCGAGTCGATAATAGCCTCTACGCCCATTCCGGTGATGAATCCGTAGCCAATGGCAGCCAGTAAAAGCACAAAAAATGGATGGATTTTCCATCGGACAATGCCCATGATAATAAAGGTCAGGGCACAAATTAAAGCTACAAGATAAAGCATAGGTGGTTGGTTAAAGTTGGATTAATTTAAGAACTAAATCACTCGAAAACTGATATTTAAGCTATTATTTTTTTACCATTCGGCAAAACTACCGTCTTCATTTCGCCAGACAGGATTGGCCCAGTTATGCCCAATTTTCTGGCCTTCCCTCAACTTCTCTTCGTTGATCTCTACCCCGAGGCCCGGTTTTTTCAGAAGTTCTATATAGCCATCCTTAACATCGAACACTTCGGGATTGTCCATATAATCCAACAGATCAAAACCTTTGTTGTAATGAATACCCAAGCTACTTTCTTGGATTGCCGCATTAATGGAATTGAAATCTACATGTAGGCATGAGGCAAGCGCTACCGGGCCCAAGGGACAATGTGGCGCCAGGGCTACGTCATAAGCTTCCGCCATGGCCGCGATTCTTCGCACTTCCGAGATTCCCCCGGCATGGCTTAAATCGGGCTGGATGATATCTACCGTTCCCCTATGCAAAAGTTCCTTAAAATCCCAACGGGAAAACATACGTTCGCCGGTTGCTATTGGAATACTGGTATATGGGTAAATATGATCAAAAGCTTCCTTGTTCTCACTCAACACCGGTTCCTCGATAAACATAGGGTTGTAGGGCGCCAGTTCGTCGATCAGACGTTTGACCATGCCTTTATGTATTCTTCCGTGAAAATCGAGTCCGATATCCAAAGTATCACCAAACTCCTCCCGAAGCAATCGGATATTATCGGCCACGGTCTTAATTTTCTGTAAGGAATCGATCCACGCAAAGGCTCCCGTAGCATTCATTTTTACGGCTTTGTAGCCTTGCTCTACTTTTTCCCTTGCCTGCTCCAGAACGACTTCGGGGTGATCCCCTCCTATCCAGCAGTACATTTTCATTTTCTTTCGCACCGCACCCCCTAAGAGATCGTATACGGGAACACCGAGGTGTTTGCCCTTAATATCCCAAAGCGCTTGGTCTATTCCTGAAATAGCGCTCATAAGAATAGGCCCGCCGCGATAGAAACCACCACCATAGAGCGTCTGCCAAATATCTTCTATATCATTGGCCGAACGACCGATAAGATACTGTGACAATTCGTTTACACAGGCTTCGACCGTAGCGGCCTTGCCCTCTATAACCGGCTCGCCCCAACCTATGATCCCACTTTTCGTGGTTATTTTGAGAAAAAGCCAACGTGGCGGTACTTTAAAGAGTTCTATTTTTTCGATTCGCAAGTCATCCATACTATTCAACTAAAGTTCTAGGGTTATTTTTATCTCACCGTAGTGGCAGTTTACACCGCTACGATTGGTTTCCCCTAAAGTAGTGAATAATATTGAAGTGTAATTCGTACGTTTAAAATAAGCGCAGAAGTCCGCCCATAAAAAAACCTGTCTCGAACGATACAGGTTTTCAATTCTTTACAAAAAAGGCCCTATTTCTAGGGCATATCACTATACCGGCTCGCCGTACAGATCGAAATCTGCGGCATCGGTTATTTTTATATTTGCAAACTCTCCCTGTTTCAGATAGTATTTTGACGCATCGATAAGGACTTCGTTATCAACATCGGGGGAATCGAATTCCGTTCGTCCGACAAAGTAGGTTCCTTCTTTACGATCAATAATACAACGGAAGGTCTGTCCGATTTTTTCTTGGTTCAACTCCCACGAAATTTGTGATTGCAGCTCCATGATCTCGTTAGCCCTTTCTTGCTTGACCTCTTCGGGAACATCATCTTCCAAGGTATAGGCGTGGGTATTCTCTTCATGGCTATAGGTAAAGCAGCCCAATCGCTCAAAACGCATTTCGGCCACCCATTCTTTTAGGGTTTGGAAATCTTCTTCGGTTTCCCCAGGATAACCGACGATCAACGTGGTACGAATGGCCATTTCAGGTACCGCCGCCCTAAATTCTTTTAGCAACTTAGTCGTTTTGGCCTGTGTTGTACCGCGACGCATACTTTTTAGGATGGAATCTGAAATATGTTGCAAGGGAATATCCAAGTAATTACAGATCTTAGGTTCTTCCTTCATTACATCAAGAACATCCAAAGGAAAGCCCGTCGGGAAGGCATAATGCAATCGGATCCACTCAATGCCTTCAACTTTCACCAAAGCTTGCAATAGCTCGGCCAAGTTTCGCTTTTTATAGAGGTCCAGACCGTAGTAGGTCAAATCTTGCGCAATGAGAATCAGTTCCTTCACTCCCTTTGCGGCCAATTTTTCAGCTTCGGTCACCAAATCATCAATAGGTGTACTCTTATGCTTGCCCCTCATAATAGGAATGGCACAGAACGAACAAGGTCGATCACAACCTTCGGCAATTTTTAAATAGGCATAGTTTTTTGGCGTGGTCGTCAAACGCTCCCCTATAAGCTCGTGCTTATAATCGGCACCAAGGGCTTTCAATAAATTAGGAAGTTCACTGGTACCGAAATACTCGTCTACATTCGGAATTTCCTTTTGCAAATCGGGCTTGTAGCGCTCACTAAGACATCCGGTCACGAATACCTTATCTACTTCACCGGCCTCTTTCTTCTGAACATATTCCAGAATCGTATTGACACTTTCCTCTTTTGCATTGGCGATAAAGCCGCAAGTATTAATTACAACAACATTACCTTCCTCCTCATGTACCACTTCCTTTTCGTTGGCACGCAACTGCCCCATGAGCACTTCGGAATCATACACGTTTTTCGAGCATCCCAAAGTAACTACATTGATTTTATTCTGCTTCTGCGATTTTGTTCTCATAATTGGAAATTGACCGCAAAAATACAACAAGATGAACGAACGGCTTCCTTTTGGTACGATTTCTTCTTGAATTGCGTTAAACTTTAATAGGCATTTGACGTCCTATAAGAAATCGAGGTCATGAAATATACCACCAGCACTGTGCTATGCTTCCTTTTACTAGTTCTTTTCAGTTGTTCCTACGACAAGGTAGAACCCGAAGTCGAAATCGCCCCAGTTCCACAGGGCATGTATTTTCCTACCACTTCAAGTACCTCTTGGGAAACACTCACCCCTACCCAACTCGATTGGAACGAAACGGAAATAGAAAACCTATATGAGTATTTAGAGGAAAACCGTACCAAGGGCTTTATGGCATTAAAAGACGGCCGTATCGTTCTTGAAAAATACTTCAACGGCCATACTGCCGATAGCCAATGGACCTGGTTCTCCGCCGCCAAGAGCCTGACGGCGACCATCACCGGTATTGCACAAGGGGAAGGCCTGCTGCATATTACCGACAAAACCTCCGATTATCTCGGAACGAATTGGACTTCACTACCTATAGAAAAGGAAAACCTGATTACCGTACAGCACCATTTAAGCATGACCTCCGGCCTAACCGACCATGTAGGTGACTACATACCATGGGTCTGCACGACCCCAAGCTGTTTGGAGTATACTGCAGATGCCGGCACCCGTTGGGCCTACCATCAAGGGGCTTTTATCGTTCTTCAAAATATTCTGACCCAAAGTACGGGAATGGACTTCCAGAGCTACGGAAAAGCCAAACTTGAAGACCGGATCGGAATGCAGGGAAACTGGACCAAAGCCCTAGGTTTGAACCTATATAACAGTACCACCCGAAGCATGGCTCGCTTTGGACTACTCGCCCTGAACAAAGGCAGTTGGGACGGGAGTTCGATCGTAAGCAAAACCTACTTCGACCAAATGACCGATACCTCCCAAGAACTAAATAAAAGCTATGGCTATTTGTGGTGGCTAAACGGAAAACAAAGTTATATGGGTACGACCTCCCAAGAAGTGGTATCGAGCGCACTTATACCCAATGCTCCCTCCGACCTATTTGCGGCCCTAGGTGCCAACGACCAGAAAATCTATGTGGTCCCTAGCAAAGGTCTGGTTATTGTTAGGTGTGGTGAAAGTGCAGGAGAAAACCAATTAGGACTCTCAAGCTTCGATAATGAACTGTGGGCTAAATTAAATGCCGTTATACCTTAAAGAAGGAGTCTACAAATTCATGCTTATTGAACACCTGTAGATCTTCAATTCCCTCTCCGACGCCAATATACTTAACGGGAATTTGAAATTGATCGGAGATACCGATGACCACACCTCCTTTTGCGGTACCGTCTAATTTGGTAACTGCCAACGAAGTTACTTCCGTGGCCTTGGTGAATTGCTTGGCCTGCTCGAAAGCATTCTGCCCGGTTGAACCATCGAGTACCAACAAAACGTCATGGGGCGTATTATCGACCACTTTTTGCATTACCCGTTTCACCTTTGTCAACTCGTTCATCAAGTTCACCTTGTTATGAAGTCGACCTGCCGTATCGATAATCACGACATCGGCATCTTGCTTGACGGCCGAACTCAAGGTATCGAAAGCGACAGAAGCCGGATCACTGCCCATTTTTTGTTTTACGATGGGCACGTCAACACGATCGGCCCACACCTGTAATTGATCGATGGCCGCAGCACGGAAGGTATCGGCTGCACCTAAAACCACTTTCAAGCCCTGCTTTTTAAACTGATAGGCCAACTTACCAATGGTCGTGGTCTTCCCCACTCCATTTACACCTACCACCATAATGACATAGGGTCTTTTATCTTGCGGTACGGAAAATTCCGTTTGGTTCCCCAAATTGGTCTCGGAAAGAAGACCGGATATTTCTTCGCGAAGAATAGTATTGAGCTCATCGGTACCCATGTACTTATCCTTAGCGACACGAGCCTCGATGCGGTCAATAATTTTTAAGGTGGTGGTGACCCCAACATCGGAAGAAACAAGAACTTCCTCTAGGTTATCCAGTACATCGTCATCTACTTTAGACTTACCGGCAACCGCTTTGCTAAGCTTAGAGAGAAAGGAAGTTTTAGATTTCTCCAAGCCCTTATCAAGGCTTTCCTTTTTCTTTGAAGAAAATATATTCTTGAACAAACTCATGTTTTCTTTGTATTAATAGGCTCAAAGATAATAAAGTAAGGCGGAAGTTTTTACTTTAATTGACACCACCATGGCTTTAAAGCATTCCATTTTTACCCCAGGTTTCCCCATCTCGGGATAGGAGCAACAAAAAAAGCCCCTTCTTTACGAAGAGGCTTCATCATACTGTAAAAGTATCTTACTTTTTAGACAACCATTCATTGACCGCTTCTGGGGCCATAACGGATTCAACAAAAGTATAAGAACCACTTTTTGCCGATTTCACCATTTTAATGGCTTTTGTCAATCTTTTTGAACTTGTCTGTAAACTTGCTACCGTCTTCTTTGCCATGACTAATTTCTTTTATGTCCCCGTTGATACGAAAACTTATTTAATCTCCTTATGGATTGTCATCCTCTTTAAAATAGGATTGAACTTTTTAATCTCCATTCTTTCGGGAGTGTTCTTTTTGTTCTTGGTAGTGATATACCTTGAAGTACCAGGCATGCCCGAATCTTTATGTTCGGTGCATTCCAAAATAACCTGTATTCTATTTCCTTTCTTTGCCATCGTATTCTAGCTTATTTTACCAATCCTTCTGCCTTTGCTTCTTTCAAAACCGCAGAAATACCCCTTTTGTTGATAATTTTCAACGCTTTTGCTGAAACCTTCAAAGTTACCCAACGGTCTTCTTCGGGAATATAAAAACGTTTCTTAGAAAGATTGACATTAAACCTTCTTTTGGTCTTATTGATAGAGAACGATACATTGTTACCGAACATCGCTCTCTTTCCCGTAATTTCACAAACTTTTGACATCGCGCTGATTTTTCTTTAAACAGGGTGCAAATTTATATCATTTTTATGGGATGGACAAAAGAATATTTCAGATTTTTGAAATTTCTTTTTGTAACAGCTCTAAAGCCTTGTTTACCGCCTTCTCCACAATACGATTTCTATGGTTGCCCATATTGAATTTTTGGGCATGAACACCTGTCGGTGTTGCAATGGCCAAAAAGACCGTTCCGACCTCGGCATCCGAATCCCCTTTTGTCGGGCCGGCGTTACCCGTGGTTGCTATGGCATAATCGGTTTTTAATAAACTTCTTACGTTTTTAGCCATGGCCTCGGCCACCTCGGCACTGACCACGGAATATCTACCCACTACATCCTTGGGCACCTTTAACACGTTTATCTTTGTCTCTGTGGCATAACTCACGACACTGCCCTTAAAGTAGGCTGAAGCCCCCGGCAAGGCCGTCAGTTGCCCTGCGATCTTTCCTCCGGTGAAGCTTTCTGCCGTAGCCAAGGTCAGGCCTTTTTCCGTTAAGGTCTTGGCCACCAATTCTTCCAAGGTTTGCTCGTCTTCGGTTCCATACATGATGTCGCCTATGAGTGCCGGCAGTTTTTGGGACTCCGCCTCTACCGCATCGACCAAGGCTTGTCTATCTGGCCCTTTAGCACTTAAGCGCAACCTGACTTTTCCCAAATTGGGCAGATAGGCCAGTTTGATGAAGGGGGGAAGCTGGTCTTCCCACTGTTCCAATCTCTCGGCAATGGCACTTTCTCCCAAGCCATAAGTTACTATGGTCTTATGCAGGATATATGGACGTTCAAAATCTTCAATGATTTTAGGAATGACCTGGTTTACTATCAAATTCTCCATTTCATAGGGCACACCCGGCAAGGAAACAAAGGCCACGCCCTCTTCTTTAAACCACATTCCCGGAGCCGTACCGAGCGCATTATGAAGCACGGTCGCCTTAGAAGGCACCAAGGCCTGCATCCTGTTCATATCGGATATAGGAGTAGATGAAATATACTTTTCAAAAAGCTCTTCCACGTGGGCCAGCACACCTGCGTCTTCCACCAAGGTATCATTAAAAAACTCGCAGAGGGTGTGTTTGGTAATATCATCCTTGGTCGGCCCGAGCCCTCCGGTCATAATTACCACCTGAGCCCTAGCCCTGGCTTCTTCAAGGGCCTGAAGAATATGTTCCCTATTGTCTTGAACCGAAGTAATCTGATATACCGAAACCCCGATTTTATTCAGTTCCTTAGAAATAAAGGCCGAATTGGTATCGACGATCTGACCGATTAAGATTTCGTCGCCAATGGTAATGATTTCGGCAAACATTAAATACTAAAATCTTTTTTCAACTCGGAAACGACTTGATGTATATCTTTTTTTAACAAGGGAAAGACTTGCTCTATCTCCGAAATATTTGCCCCTGCCTTACCCAGGGTTTCTATTTGCAATGCAGCGGCACGGGTCTGCTCCATCCCCAAAAGATCCACATTCGGCTTGATTTTATGGGCCAATTTATACACTTGGTCATGGTTTTGATCGTTCAGTGCAATCTCAAGATCTTCTAAATCCTGTGGCACTTCTTCTAAAAATACAGAAATTACAGAGTTGATGAAATCCTCATCCCCTTCAGCCATCTCATTGATTTTATCAAGATTGTAAATCATCATTTTACTTTTAAATGAAAAAGCTCACGCCCTTCAAGAACACCCGAAAGGTAATCATTTGCTTCAATTCTTCCAACACCGGAAGGCGTTCCGGTAAAAATTATATCGCCTTTTTTTAACATAAAAAAACGAGAAACATAAGCCACAAGTTCATCTATCTTCCAGAGCATGAGACTTGTATTTCCCTTTTGTACTTCCTCACCATTCTTGAACAGCGAAAAATTTATACGGTTCAAATCTTCAAAATCGGTTTTCGGAAGCCATTCACCTATAACGGCGGCTCCGTCAAACCCTTTTGCCTTTTCCCAAGGCAGGCCTTTTTCCTTTAGTTTTGACTGTAGGTCCCTAGCCGTAAAATCAATACCTAGGCCTACTTCACTATAATATTTATGCGCAAACTTTTCATTGATGTGCTTGCCCACCTTGTTGATCTTGACCAATACTTCAACCTCGTAATGGACATCGTTAGAGAATTCGGGGATATAAAAATCTTGTTCTTTAGGCAGGATTGCGGAATCGGGCTTGATAAACACTACCGGTTCTTCAGGGCGTTCATTGGCCAATTCGGCAATGTGCGCAGCATAGTTCCTCCCTATACAAATAAGTTTCATGTGTACCGATTTAGGCCCTACCCTAATTTATTGTTCAGTTGGCTCAATTTGATCTGCGTCAACACCTTTTTGGTATACAGGGGAAAGTCGGCATTAAGAATCCACCCGAAATAGCCAGGCTCTTTTTCAAGAACATCCAACACCTTTCTACCCTTATGCTTACCAAAGGCGAACACCTCAACACCATCTTCATCATAGCCCAAAAAGCCTGCAAAGTCGGCGAACTGCCGATGGGTTGAAAATTCAGCCAATTTTTTTACGTTGTTCTCAAGCTCGGGGTATCGATCCAACTGCGACAAAAGCACCTCATAGGTAGCCTGGGTATCGGCCTCCGCACTATGCGCATCGGTCAAATCTTTCCCACAATAAAATTTATAGGCCGCGGCAAGGGTTCGCTTTTCCATCTTGTGAAAAATAGTCTGCACATCTATCGAGACCATACTTTTCATATCAAAGTCGATTTCGGCCCGAAGCATTTCTTCCGCCAATAAGGGAATGTCGAAACGGTCAGAATTAAATCCGCCCAAATCACAGTCCTTTATCATCGCGTAAATGGTCTTGGACAACTCCTTAAAAGTAGGCTCATTGGCCACCTTTTCGTTTGAAATACCGTGTATGGCCACGACCTCGTCCGGTATTTGCATTTCAGGGTTTACCAACCAAGTCTTGCTCTCCTTATTCCCGTTAGGGTATACTTTCAACACAGATATTTCTACAATTCGGTCTTTGGCAACATTGGTTCCCGTAGTTTCCAAATCAAAAAAACAAATGGGACGCGTAAGATTAAGCTCCATGTTTTTGCAATTTTTTAAGCAAATATAATCTTTAACGAGCTTAGAGAAAATATATCTTTGGTTTTCTTGCCCGACACTGCCCTACTACAACCTTGTATTGATTACATTGTTAAAGGCTGAACCAAAGGTATAGCTTAGCCCAACGCTCAAATTCGACTCATAATCCGTAGCGATCTGCTTTTGCTGTAGCAACACATCTTCTAACGAAGCATCTCCAGCCGGAAGGTTTATCTGGTCCCGTATAAGCTCGAACCTACCCGAAAACCGGGCCGCCAAGCCCTTTAACAGCCGTACCGAAAAACTTCCGTTCAGCTGAATTCTATTTTTAGAAAAATCATTTAAAAACGTAGAGCCCCTTAAGCGCGCATAGACATTGCCCCAAGGTTGGCGATACCTTACCTGCACATCCAAGGAATGATTAAAAACACCCTCGACCATTTTTTCAAAGATAGTCGGCTCAATATAATCGTTATGCAGATAACCGATTTTATAGGCGAATACAATTTCCCTACGAAGCACCTCCTTATAAGGGTAAATATTATATTCGATAGCCGGGGTCACATAGTATTTAAAATCAATATTCGTAAAGGTATTGTGCTGTACGCCCACAAAAATGCCCGAGGACCAATGATCCGACAGACTTGCCACAACACTACCATCGGCAGAATACCGAAAGCGTTCACTGGTAAAGGTTTCGTCATCTTTAACGAATTCCTTATTGGCCTGGTTCAGCTCTACATCACTGCGTATCCTTAGCTTTTCGGTCACGTGATCACTCTGAAAACCTAATTCGTATTCAAACTCTTTACGGCTCGACTCCTTCTTTAATTTAGCCTCACCATAAACCTCAAAGATCCAGTTGTTCCAAGGGTCACGAAAGTCGACTTCCTGCACTTCCCCCAATCCTCCATCATTCACGGTATAGGTAATATTTTCAGCCATATCCGATTCTAAAATATATTGAAGGAGTCCCGATTGCACCTTTTTTAAAAGTCCCTTTCTCACCTCGTCATCGGTCATACTCGAAGTCGTTTCATATGAAAGCTTCCCAAAGATCTCTTGATAATCCTCTATCCCCTCAAACTCCAGCATATACGTCCTCCCCCCACTGCCATTGGCAATGTCGTAAACAAACAATTTTATGTTAGACTGGGCCTGATCGCGAACATGGTTTATATACGCAATTTCTTGACGTAAAAAGTTCTTATCACAATTGCAATCGATATACAATTTTAAGGGTGCCTTGGCTTCACCTTGTTTTTCCCCTTGGGAAAAAAGAACAAAAGGAAGCATAAAAACAAGAAGGCACACAAGATTTAAAATTGTGTAAACATGATGTTTAAGAATTTTATTTGGCATTATTGGTTTGGAAAGCTTGGTGGACACTTATCTACCGCATGAAAATAAGACTATTAATCTAGTAATAGCGAAACCCCACCATAAAACCAATATAATTTATTGATTTTAAAGTATTTTCCCTTTAAAACGAGAATGCCTCAATAAAAAAGTGTCAAAACAACACCTTTAGACCTCACGATCAACATCCCAAGCCTCTAGATAGTCGGCCACCGCCTTGGCAAACATACTGCCCAAGGCTCCGTTTACTACCCTATGATCATAGCTATGGGAAAGGTACATCTTACTGCGAATCCCTATAAAATCACCTTCAGCGGTCTCTATTACCGACGGAATCTTCCGAATCGCCCCCAAGGCCAAGATACCTACCTGCGGCTGATTGATAATAGGCGTACCGAACACACTGCCAAAGGTTCCGACATTGGTTACCGTATAAGTACCGTCTTGCACCTCATCGGGTTTTAATTTATTCGTTTTTGACCTAATGGCCAGATCGTTTACCACCTTGGCCATACCTACCAAGTTCAATTGGTCGGCATTTTTTATGACCGGAACGATAAGGTTACCGTCAGGCAGGGCCGCAGCCATACCTATGTTTATATTTTTCTTTTTGATAACCGTATCACCCTCTACAGAGATGTTCATCATGGGATACTTTTTCAATGCCTTGGCCACAGCCTCCATAAAGATGGGGGTAAACGTCAGTTTTTCACCTTCCCTTTTTTCAAAATCCGCCTTAACCTTATTACGCCAGTTTACGATATTGGTCACATCTACCTCGATAAAACTCTGTACATGCGCCGAAGTCGACACACTCTCGGCCATATGCTTGGCTATCAATTTACCCATACGCGACATGGGAATGACCTCCGCATCAACGGATTGCTTTATGGTAGCCGCGGCAACCGGCTCTTTTACCGCTTGCACCGAATTCACTGAAGAGGCCTCTTTTTTAACCGCTGCAGGGACCGCAGCAGGCTCTTCAGCTCTTACCCTACCGTTCTTTAAATACTCGAGAATATCGTTTTTGGTGACCCTTCCATCGTTACCCGTACCCTTAATGGTATCGAGTTCGTCCATTGAGACACCTTCTTGCTTCGCTATATTTTTCACCAAGGGCGAGTAAAAGCGTTCTCCTGATACGGTCTTAGGAGCTTGATGAACGGGTGCACTGGCCACTTCCTTGGCCACCTTTACCGTTTCCTCTACCATGGCCACCGATTCCTCTTCCTTGTCGCTTGTCTTATCGTCAACCACAGCTTCCGTATTGGCCGACTGTTCGGTCTCGATTATAGCAACCGTCTCCCCAACCTTGATCACATCGTCTACCTCAAAGAACCTTTCCACCAAAACACCTTCCACCTCACTTGGAACCTCTGAATCTACTTTGTCAGTAGCAATTTCAAAAATAGGCTCGTCCAATTCAATAGTATCCCCAACTTCTTTCAACCAAGAGGTCAACGTTGCCTCGGCAACACTCTCACCCATTCT
This sequence comes from Zobellia uliginosa, assembly GCF_900156625.1. GTDB lineage: Bacteria > Bacteroidota > Bacteroidia > Flavobacteriales > Flavobacteriaceae > Zobellia > Zobellia uliginosa. Next base: position 164,481 of record NZ_FTOB01000006.1, read on the forward strand.
CGGTAATTTCAGTTCAAACTTTGACATATTCTTATTTTATACTGCTTTTAAGCTATTTTGGTCGCAAAAATACCAAAAAAAGCACCTATTTGTTAAATTTTCCACATTTTTAATTCGCCTTCAAGGAACCTTCAAAGGGAATTCTATTTAAAATACTTCGTCCCAGCGTGACCTCATCGGCATACTCAAGTTCATCGCCCACGGCAATTCCCCGGGCAATGGTAGAGGTACTGACATCAAGTCCCTTCAATTGCTTGTAAATATAAAAATTCGTCGTATCGCCTTCCATAGTAGAGCTCAAGGCAAAAATAAGTTCCTTTATCTCTCCCTTTTTAGCCTTTTCCACCAAAGAGGCGATGGTAAGGTCTTGGGGGCCTACACCTTCCATAGGCGATATTTTTCCACCAAGAACGTGATAGAGTCCCCTGTATTGACTGGTGTTCTCAATAGCCATTACGTCCCTGATATCCTCTACAACGCAAACTAGGCTTCTATCCCGCTTGGGGTTGGCACAAATTTCACAAAGCGCCACATCTGAAATATTATGGCAATTTTCACAAAACTTGATATCATTTCTCAAATGCTGCAGGGCATTGGACAATCTTTCGGTCTGTTCGCCCGGTTGTTTCAACAAATGTAGTACCAACCGCAGTGCCGTACGTTTACCGATACCCGGCAACTGTGACATTTCGTATACCGCATTTTCCAGAAGCTTTGATGAAAAATCCATGACCACAAAATTACGTACTATTTTTACTTTTTGTACTTTGGTTTGAAATTTTATTACATGACCGCCACCCACATTCTCATCTTGATCGGTGTTTATTTTCTTTTGCTTTTGCTCATATCTTACTTTACGGGGAAAAACGACTCGAACGTTGACTTTTTCAAAGCCGGCAAATCATCGCCTTGGTACTTGGTAGCCTTCGGTATGGTAGGCGCCTCACTCTCAGGCGTTACCTTTATATCGGTGCCTGGTTGGGTAGAGACATCCGAATTCAGCTATATGCAGGTGGTCTTTGGCTATTTGGCCGGATATTTCGTTATCGCCTTTGTACTCCTTCCCATATACTACCAACTTAACGTAACCTCCATTTATGAATATCTAAAAAAGCGTTTTGGAACGGTCAGTTACAAGGTCGGGGCCGTATCCTTCTTTATATCTAGGGTTCTCGGAGCGGCTTTCAGGCTCTTTCTCGTAGCCATAGTTTTACAGCAATTCGTTTTTGACGAGCTTGGCGTTCCTTTTGAGATTACGGTAATCCTGTCCATATTGCTCATATGGATATACACCTTTAGGGGAGGAATAAAAACCATTGTATGGACCGACACCCTTCAAACGGCATTCATGCTCTTATCCGTAGGCTTGAGCATCTATTTTATCAATCAAAAGCTAGATTGGGGTTTTACTGAATTTTTAGCTTCGGAAGAGCTAAAACAATACAACAAGATTCTGTTTACCGATAGTTTTTTTGACAAGAACCACTTTCTAAAATCATTTTTCGGCGGAATGTTCATTACCATTTGTATGACGGGTCTCGACCAAGATATGATGCAAAAGAACCTCACCTGCAAATCGCTTAAGGATGCACAAAAAAACATGATTTCCTTTAGTGTTGTATTGGTTATCGTAAACTTTGTCTTTCTCTTGCTTGGGGCGCTATTGTTCATCTATGCCGCCAAATTCAACATTGCCACCCCTTTAATGGACGGCCAACCGAAGTCTGACCTTCTTTTTCCTGAAATCGCATTGAATAGTGGCCTGGGCAGCGTTGTAGCCATCACCTTTATGCTCGGACTCATTGCCGCGGCCTACAGCAGCGCCGATAGTGCGCTGACCTCTTTGACCACTTCGTTCTGCGTAGATTTTTTAAATATTGACGAAAAAGAAGAAAAAGACCAGAACCGAATTCGAAAGACCACCCATGTCGGCATGAGCATACTTTTAATCGTAACCGTTATACTCTTCAAGTACATTCTTGACCGGAATGTTATCGATGGGTTGTTAACGGTCGCCACCTACACCTACGGCCCTTTACTAGGCCTATTTACCTTTGGAATATTCACCAAGTTCGCCATTAAGGATAAGTATACATGGCTCATAGCCTTGCTCTCCGTTCTTTGTATCTTAGGCCTAGCCAATTTACCGACCGATTATCTAGGTGGATATCAAGTAGGTTATGAACTATTGCCCTTGAACGGATTACTAACATTTTTAGGACTTTGGGCCATTCGCAAAAGAAATGCCCCCGTGAAGGTCGATTAAGTACCAAATTGTAAAATGTTAAAGTTTCATCCGAAAAATCGGACGTCCTATTTGTCGGATATTTAATATTGACCTGTAGCCAATAGGACCAAGGTGCAAGCCACGACCACTTCAATCCCTTTGGATTCCAGTAATTTGTATAATTCGGGGTTTTCAGTGCCCGGATTAAATATTACACGTTTCGGGTTTATTTGTAAGATTTTATCGATATATTCAGGCTGGCGAGCTGGACCGATATATAAAGTAATGGTGTGAATGTTTTGAAATTCGCTTAAATTGGTCTTTATTTGTATACCCCTGATTTTACCTTTTCGAAGGCCGAATGCTTCTGTTTTGATGTTATGGTCTACTAGGCGATTTACCGCCAGATTGCTGTAACGATTCGTTTTGAGCGAGGCTCCGAATACCAGGGTAGTTTTCATATGTTAAATATGATGTTAAAGTTTAATACATTTTGTAACCTTTGTAACATTTGTGCGTCTTATTAAAAGTCGTTATGATGTTTATAACCTTTCAATAATATTGGTCGGTGATAAAGCTATATGTTTATAGTTAATGGTTAGTGTTTAGTATAGCAGCATCAACGACAGAAACCCCGATGGAGACATCGGGGTTTTGTGTGTGTCGTATATTGTATTGCTAGTTACTTACCATTTAATAATAACACTGCCCCAAGTGAAACCGCTACCGAAAGCCGCCAAGACCAGCAAATCGCCTTCTTTGACCTTTCCTTTTTCCCATGCTTCGGTAAGGGCTATAGGAATAGATGCAGCGGTAGTATTGCCATATTTCATAATGTTGTTATACACTTGGTCATCGGAAAGTTTGAATTTCTTTTGGATAAATTGTGAAATACGCAGATTGGCCTGATGCGGCACAAGCATATCAATATCTTCAGGAGTCAACCCATTGGTCTTCAAGCCTTCCATAATCACCTCACTGAATCGCACCACCGCATTTTTAAACACGAATTGTCCGTTCATATACGGAAAATAAGACTCATCGTTAGGATCGTCATCTTCAATGATATCGGTAACCCAGCGCTTACCCATACCTGGCGCTATCAAAGAAAGCTCTTCGGCATGTTGGCCTTCGCTGTGCAAATGGGTGGAAAGAACACCTTTTGAATTGTCTTCCTCCCTACTGAGCACGGCGGCACCCGCACCATCACCGAATATCACCGAAACCCCCCTACCCCGGGTGGTCATATCGAGGCCATGGCTATGCAGTTCCGAACCGATAACCAAGACATTTTTATACATGCCGCTCTTGATATACTGATCAGCCACACTTAAGGCGTAAATAAACCCGGAACATTGATTTCTAACATCTAATGCCCCCACGGTCTTTATCCCCAAATCTCGTTGTACCAGTACACCGGGGCCAGGAAAATAATAATCGGGACTCAAAGTGGCGAAAACGATAAAATCGATATCATCTTTGTCGATACCGGCACGTTCAATAGCTATTCTTGCCGCTTTAACACCCATGGTGGTCGTAGTATCGGTACCTTTAACCACATGTCTTCTCTCTTTTATACCCGTACGTTCTTGGATCCATTCATCATTGGTATCCATAATCTTGGCCAAGTCGTCATTGGTCACTACGTTTTCGGGCACAAAATATCCTAGTCCCGTTATTTTTGAATTATACATAGAAGATTTTTTAAAAATTTAAAAGCAAACGCTTTCAACGTATTGCAAAGTAACCCGTAAATTTCTAAGATATGCAAAAATTATAAGATGATTTTGATCTTCCGATATTTTAAGATAAGTACCGCTTAAAGCTATCGACCTCAATTTTTGCGTTAAGGTCATGGAGGAGATTGTAAAGACCGAAGAAAGTACGGTTCATATAAAGGAAGTGCTTAGACCCCCTATTCCCGTTCATTTTTCGTATTTGACTGTCTTTCGAATAGCGTTCGCTCAAATCGGCGATTTTCTCCCAAAAATCATTAGAGCCAAAATCAAAATACTCCTCATTGAAGGGCGAGGTAAACAGCGAAAGCATTTCTTTAAAAAGCGCCTTAAAGAACTTCAATTCTTCAGGGGAATCGGTTTCCGTCAATATTTCCAACTCATACAGCTTTTCCATAAAAACGGCATCGTTTTCAATGTTCCGTTTTTGTGCCAACTCAAAATAAGGCACATAAAATTCCTTGGGCACCTCTTTAATACACCCGAAATCTATAGCGATCAAGCTATGGTCTTCGCTTATCAAAAAGTTACCGGGATGCGGATCGGCATGGACCTTTCTCAAACCGTGAATTTGAAACATATAGAAGTCCCATAATGTCTGACCTATACTATTACCGACTTCCGGATCAAATTCCTTCTTGGTAAATTCACTTAGGTGCCGCCCCTGCATCCAATCCATAGTGATAATACGCTCGCTGGAAAGTTCTTTATAGTATTTAGGAAATTTAAGGTTCTTGATGGCCGAGCATTTCTCGGTAATTTCGATACTTTGTTCAATTTCAAGCAAATAATCGGTTTCCTCGATAAGCTTGTTCTCTACCTCCTTAAAATACTTATCCGAGTCCTTGCCCTGCAAGTTGAACATTCTGATGGCTATGGGCTTTACCAAGGCCAAATCACTTGATATGCTCTCGGCTACACCTGGATACTGTATCTTGACCGCCAAGGCTTTGCCATCTTTGGTAGCCTTGTGTACTTGACCTATACTGGCCGCGTTCACACTATCTTTTTCAAAGGTATCGAAGAGTTCTTCAGGGTACTTGCCCAGATATTTCTTAAACGTTTTTCTAACCAATGGTGCCGACAGTGGTGGCACCGAAAATTGAGATAACGAAAACTTGTCGACATAGGCCCTCGGCAATAAGTTTTTTTCCATACTCAACATCTGGGCTACTTTCAATGCACTTCCCTTTAGGCTTTTAAGCCCGTCATAGATATCTTCGGCATTGTTTTCGTTGAGTTCGTCTTTCCCTAGCTCGGGGTTGACCATTTTTTTTCCGTAGTACTTCACATAGTTTCCACCGATCTTTACACCCGTCTTAACCAGTTTGCCTGCTCTTTCTATCTTACCCGTGGGTATACTATCAAGTGTCTTCATATGTTTTTGTTAAGTCGAGAATAATGAAGCACCCCGTTATGCCATAGCCTCTTTATACAAGAATTTCCCGAAATCGATTATATTTTCCAAAGGCGTATGATCAAAGATGTCGAAAACGGTGTTGATCGATTTTTCAATGGCCAGGTCGGTTTTTTCAAAACCAGATGAACTGTCATCCATCCAAAACTTCAATACGAACAGAAACTGCAACCAGGCCCCTTCAGAAAATATCTTGGGATTGTACTTCGTGATTTTGCTACTTTTTCCCGCATTGGCCTCATCGATCAAACCTATAGCAAAGCCCTTCACCAAGTGCCGTAAATCTTTCAACTGCGCCAAATTCTTGAGTGCATTCCGATGTTCGGTCAAAGTGAGCAGCACATAGCTCCGGTTTAAGGTAAGCAACTCAAAAAAGGTAAAGAAGAAGGTCAACATCTTTTCTTTGTTCGAAAGGCTTTCGTATTCGTCGTTCTTGTCCAAAAGCGCTTCGGTATGGGCGTAAAATTTGCCCCATATTGCTTTCTGCAGGGATTCCACCGAACCAAAAAACGCATAGAAATCGGTTTCGGCAATCTTGTTTTCCTTACAGAACCTGTATATCGATTTCGGTACCGCATCATGCTCGAGAACGTAGTCCATATAGAGTTCAATGATGCGATCTTCCGTAATTTTATTTGTTTTTCTCTTAGCCACGATTCTTGAGTTTTATTACATAAAGTTACGCCTTAAAGGCTTTAATTACTGTTAAGGGTATACCAATTCTTTGTCTAATTTAAAAAACGTGCTTTCCGAAGAAAACACGCTCTTAAACAACCTAACAATAATTAATTTAAACGTGATCCAAACTAAAACGCTCTTTCTCATAGCAATTTTAATCACATCCATGATCAAATATACAAAATGTTTAACTATTTTCAAAAATAATTAAACAAAAAGACAATTGTGCCATTTCTTCAAAGTATGGAACAGCAGAATGCGCCAGTTTGTCACTCTTACCAGATGTGGTATTTTTTTTGACGGGCACCGTCTAGGTAATTACAACTGTGGTTCTTTTATGCCCAAGAACCAAAACAAATATTAAACTATAGGTCAAGCTACGGCGAGTACCTTACTAAAATTATAGTATATGGCAACAGGTAAAATCAACGTATCGGTGGAGAATATTTTTCCGCTGATTAAGAAATTTTTGTACAGTGACCACGAAATCTTCTTAAGGGAGCTAGTGTCGAACGCGACCGATGCGACGCTTAAACTGAAGCACCTGACCTCTATAGGCGAGGCCAAGGTAGAGTACGGCAACCCGATGATTGAAATAAAGGTCGATAAGGAAGGAAAAAAAATACACGTTATAGACCAAGGTATCGGTATGACGGAAGACGAGGTCAAAAAATACATCAACGAGCTTGCTTTTTCAGGTGCCGAGGAATTCTTGAACAAATATGAGGACGGTGCCAAGGAAAGCGGAATTATAGGTCATTTCGGTTTAGGCTTTTATTCGGCCTTTATGGTAGCTGATCAGGTAGAGATCAATACCAAAAGCTTTAAGGAAGACGCCGAGGCGGTACACTGGAGCTGTGATGGATCGCCGAATTTTACCTTAGAGCCCGGTAGCCGTCAAGAACGCGGTACGGAAATCATCCTACACATTGCGGAAGACTCGACCGAGTTTTTGGAAGACAGCCGCATCAGTCAACTTCTAAACAAATACAACAAGTTCATGCCGATACCGATCAAGTTCGGCACAAAAACGGAGACCTTACCCAAACCGGAAGATGCCAAGGAAGACGATCCGGCGCCTACCCAAGAAGTAGACAACATCATTAACAACCCTAATCCGGCTTGGACGAAGCAGCCTGCCGACCTAGAGGAGAAAGACTATAAAGAGTTCTACCGCGAGTTGTACCCCATGCAGTTCGAGGAGCCCTTGTTCAATATTCACCTGAACGTAGACTACCCCTTCAACCTTACCGGTATTCTATACTTCCCTAAGTTGACCAACGACCTCAATGTACAGAAAGACCGAATTCAGCTGTACCAAAACCAGGTTTTCGTTACCGATAACGTCGAGGGCATCGTGCCCGAGTTCTTGACCATGCTTCGCGGTGTAATCGATTCGCCCGACATTCCTTTGAACGTCTCTAGATCATATCTACAGGCCGATGGTGCCGTCAAGAAAATTTCTTCGTACATAACGAGAAAAGTCGCCGATAAATTGAATTCATTGTTCAAGAACAACCGCGAGGAATTTGAGCAAAAATGGAACGACATCAAAATCGTTATTGAATACGGAATGCTCAGTGAAGACAAGTTCTTTGAAAAAGCTGACAAATTTGCACTTTACCCCACTGTAGACGGTACCTACTATACGTTTGAGGAACTACAGGAAAAAATCAAGGAAAACCAAACCGACAAAGACGACAAACTCGTTGTTCTTTATGCCTCAGACAAGGTAGCCCAACACAGTTATATCGAGGCTGCAAAGGCAAAAGGTTATGAAGTGCTTTTGATGGATTCCCCCATTATTGCCCATTTGATGCAAAAATTGGAAACCTCAAAAGAGAAACTTTCCTTTGCCCGTGTAGATGCCGACCATTTGGACAACCTGATCAAGAAAGAAGATGCCCAAATCTCTAAATTATCGGACGAGGAAAAAGAAACCCTTAAAAAGAACCTTGAGGAGGTAATTACCGATAAGAGCTACACCGTGCAACTTGAAGCTATGGACAGTGACGCCTCTCCCTTTATCATTACCGAGCCTGAGTTCATGCGCCGTATGAAAGAAATGCAGCAAACCGGTGGTGGCGGTATGTTCGCTATGGGGTCGATGCCCGATATGTACAACCTTATCGTAAATACCAACCACCCGCTCGTAGGCGAGATATTGAACACCAAAACCGCCAAAAAACGCGAACGCCTAATCAATCAATCCATAGATTTGGCACGACTCTCAAAAGGGTTGCTAAAAGGTGAGGAATTAACGAACTTTATCAAACGCAGTTATGACATGGTAAAGTAACACCAAACTACATACTTACAAAAACGCCCGATTGCAGAGTGCAGCAATCGGGCGTTTTTTCTTGTTAAAATTCATATCTTCCCCAAAAATTTGAAATAGGCCCCAAAAATGCCCAAAATTTTGAAGTCTATCTCCATAAAAAAATCAAAAAAATACCTACTAATAGGTGCCGCTAAAAGAAGAACGAAAGAATGAAAACTCTAAAACTGCACAAAACACCTCGGCTATCTGACTTTTGGAATACCCCAAAAAACAACAATAGGGCCTACCCCAAAACCTTAACATCCATTTCTATTTCAGGTCGACAGGATGCATTCGTCCCGTCAAGCCTTTTTCAACACATATCTTTGATGCAGACTTTGGTTTCCTATGCGACCAAAGCAGATGCAAATGGAACAAGAACCTAAGCATCCTTAGCATCCTTTGCGATCCTTGTTTTTCAAGAAACTCATATTTCACTGAACCCCAATAAACGTTTTACATTTTACACCGATATAGAGTGCCCCATCATCTCTAACGAAACCCTATTACTTACTTAAAGCTTACTTTGTATGGTACTTACAGAACTAAACCCCAAGGGTAATTTTGACTCTTGGGACAAAAAGAAACTGAATGAAATCGAACAGAATACCTTCAGCACAAAAATTGGCGATATCCTTTTTGAAAATGACGAACTTATATTAAGCGAAATAATTCTAAAGCCCGGGGAAAGAACTCCTTTTAGAAAGCATTGTAACGATTATAGCTGTACGTGCTTTACAGACGGACTTTTGGTTTCAAGAAATGTAAACGGACAAATCGGACTTTTGCGTTTTGACGAAGGGGATCAATTCTATTGGACCTGCAGTAGAAAGGAAACCATTCACGACCTGGAAAATATCGGAGAGAACACCGTCATCATTAAGGTGATTGAAATAAAAAGGTAACGGCCATTCCGCCCTTAGGTTGAATGACCGTTGCTATTGAATTAAATTATAAGGCTACCAGAAAATAGGTCCCTTACCCAAGTATTTTTCAGCTATGGGCTGGTAATATTCGCGCACCTCTTCCAAATCGTATATTTTTTGGCATTTGGTGTAAAGGTCGTATTTATTGAAATCTTTAATCAGTTCTAAATACTTCTTATCTCCTTCATTCAAGAGTTCCTTATAGCTTCCTCCGGTATGCCAAGGGTAAAAGGAGTGGTACCGGACCATGACCATGGCTTCTTTGGGCAATGTGTTTTCCTTATGGTTTGAAAGCACCTGATAAAGATATTCATCATGCCCCCAGGCAAGGTTTAGTTTGTCAAGTCCGCAACCTTCTTGGTAAATACCTGTAGGGGTATTGTAACGGGCATCGGCCATATCGGGATTCAATTCGTTAAATTCGGGGTACACACAGGTATCGGGCAATTTACAACCGACCACAAAGACATCGCCAACGGTACCCCATTGCTCGTCTTGACTTGTACCATCTTCATCGCTGCCCCAAAGGAACATTATCTTCCCTAAATCGTGAATAAGCCCTGTCAGCTGCATCCAATCGGGACGATTGTCTTCCCTGATAGCCTCGGCACTCTGAATCAGGTGCTGTACGTTAGGTAGATCCAAATCGGGATCGCTCACATCGATCAACTTATTCAAATGACCCATGGCTTCCCATAGATCCATAGGTTTATCATAGGTCAAATACTTCTTTTGCATACGCTGAACATAATCAACAGTCTGATTCTTCCGCATTTTCCTGTAATGCTCTTTCACAGCGGCCGATACGTCTACAGCCTCATAATCCCTGAACGTTTTTTCCATTTTTAAAAATTTAGCATTAAACTCACTCTGTTACAGTACTTTTTCTATCCCGATTATGTGCTAGACATTGCCTAAAACAAGGTACAAAATAATCGTAAACAGTATAAGAAAGAAACTAAAGGGCTTGGCAAACCTCCATGGTTTTAGGTTTAACACGCCCGCGTCTTTCATAATAAACTTTTCTTCTTTTTTGGTTAAGGCCGATACCATGTGCATAATGGCGATATTCAGAACGAATTCAATACCCCAAATATGGATAAAATGGAGGTTGACCTCAAGCACATAATACATAAACACGTAGAACAACAGACCAAAGCCTAGTCCTGCTTTGGCGCCGGCAGCCGTTACTCTCGGAAAAAGGAAACCAGCAATGATCACACTGGCTATGGGAATAAAGAATATACCGTTCAGCTGTTGCAGCAACTGGTATAGCCCATCTGGGGCATTGGCCACAAAGGGGGCAATGCCAATGGCCAATATGGCGAGAATGGCCGAGGTACTTTTACCGATGACCACCAACTTCTTCTCATTGGCATCTTTTTGAATGTATTTTTTAAATATATCAAGGCTAAAAACCGTGGCGGCACTGTTCAAGGCACTGTTAAAAGTACTTAAAATAGCCCCCATCATTACGGCAACAAAAAAGCCCGTAAGCCATAGAGGCAATACTTTCTTCACCAAAAGCGGATATACGTTATCTGGATTATCGTACAGGCTCTCCCCAAAATAATAAAAACCTATAAGTCCGGGCAACACAATTACCAAAGGTACCAATATCTTCAGCAGTCCGGTAAACAGTAGTCCTTTTTGGGCTTCCTTTAGATTGACCGCGCCCAACACCCGTTGAATAATAGACTGGTGCATGGTCCAGAAATAGATTTGGTTGACCATAAGGCCCGTAAACAAGACCTCAAAGGGCAGAATAGCGGAACGTGCGCCCTCTCCTACTCCCGATTCGTGACTAATTACGTTGAATTTTTCAGGACTATGCTTAAAAACGGTCGACATCCCCTCGAGAATGTTTCCGTCCCCAATGGCCAATAGGGCCAGTATGGGTACCAGAAGACCCGCTACCAAAAGTCCAAAGCCGTTAATAGTATCGGTATAGGCGACCATTTTTAATCCGCCAAAAATAGCGTAGACCGCACCAATGCTTCCTACAACTAAAATCGTAATCCATATTCCTTCGCTCGTTGTCACATTCAAGAGTTCCGAGATATCGAAGATAGCTTCAATGTTCAATGCTCCAGTGTATAGAACAATGGGCAGCAAAGTAGCCACAAAGGAGATGATCAAAAGAAGGGCCACTAAGGTCCGCGTAAGTCCGTCAAAGCGTTTTTCCAAGAATTCCGGGATGGTAGTCAAGCCCATTTTAAGGTAGCGCGGCGCAAAATATAGGGCAGCTATGACCAAGGCCAAGGCCGAAGTTACCTCCCACGCTACAATGATCGCCCCGTTACGATAGGCCGACCCGTTCATCCCCACCAAATGCTCGGTAGATATATTCGTCAAAAGTAAAGAGCCCGCTATGACCACCCCGGTCAATGACCTGCCTCCCAAAAAATATCCGTCTTTGGTATTCAGCTTGTCCCTCCTAAGCTTGTAAGTGGCGTAAAAGGCTACAAATCCTGTAAATAATAAAAATGTTAATAATGCCATAAATGGGGGTAATTTCCTAATTTATACAAGGTGCGATAAGCCACCGAATGTCAAATTAACAGAATTTAAGCGAATAATCTAGCACATTATCAAAATTTTCGTGTGCGCAGACGAAAATAAATTGTCCACTACTTCCCTTGAAGTATTGAAAACAAGTAACCAGGCAGGATTCTATTTTTACCGATAGGTTTTCTACCTTTAAGCTATGAAAATCATCTCGACCAATATCGGACGCCCCACCACAGTTATATGGAACGGCAAAAATGAGCAGACCGGCATATTCAAATACCCGGTAGAAGAACCCCTATTTTTAGGAAAGACCGATGTAGCCAAAGATTCGGTCATTGACCGAAAGCACCATGCCGGCATCAACAAGGCCTGTTTTCTATTTTCGGTAGACCATTACGACTACTGGAAAAAATTATATCCAGATCTGGAATGGAAATGGGGAATGTTCGGTGAGAACCTTAGCGTAAGCGGACTTGATGAATCTATCGTACGCATAGGCGATATCTATAAAATAGGAAGCGCCCTTGTTCAAATTTCACAACCAAGGGAACCTTGTTACAAGCTCGGAATCCGGTTTAACGACCAAGGCATTTTAAAAAAGTATATCGACTATGGCTACCCAGGCACCTACGTTCGCATTCTTAAAGAAGGAGAAGTCAGAAAAGGAGAGCGATTTATTTTAGTAGAGCAATCTACAAACGAACTTACGGTAAAGGATTTTTTTCAGCTCTTGTTCATGCGTAAAAAAGACCAAAAGATATTGGAATTGGCATTGAGCAACCAAGCCTTGCCAGGGTACAAACGTGAGCGTTTAAGGAAATATCAAGTTAAACCATGAGCTATACATGGCACCTCTACGTAATGGGAGCTATTTACGTGCTGGCCGGGATCATGCACTTTATCAAACCTAGGGTGTATATGGCAATCATGCCCCATTATTTGCCCAACCATAAGCTTTTGGTGCAACTGAGCGGTGTGGCCGAAATAGTTCTGGGCCTGGGCGTTTGTTTCCCTTTTACAAAGAATTATGCCCTATACGGACTCATTTTAATGTTGACCGTATTCTTACCGGTGCACGTCTATATGCTTTCAGAAAAAAAGGCTTCAGCGGGTATTCCCAAATGGATATTGTGGGCAAGGCTGCCTTTGCAGTTTGTTCTAATGTACTGGGCCTACAGCTACCTATAAGCATAAAAAAAGCCCCTAAGGTTCTCAACCACCTTAGGGACAATTTAACTCAACTCAACTTAAACAATCTTAATTTACCGATATCTCCTTGTAGTAGGTTTCTTTGCTATCCCTTACTACTACCGTGTAATCTCCGGAATAGGCCTTGGTAAAATCAAATGCTTTTTCAATAGTCATCTCGCCTTCTCTCTTTTCCGAGAAAACCAATCGATTACTACTGTCATAAACTTGTATGTTTACGTTTTTCTTATCGAGGTTCAATAGGTTCAAATAAACCATACCTTCTTTCACCCTAAAGACCGGTTTGCTGTTTTCTTTCCTATCGATAACCTTCACATCGCTACCCACAATACTTATAGTATAAGATATCGTCTTTAATTCATCTTCCGATTTAAAGAAATATAGACCATCTTCAAGGTTAGACAAGTCGAATTTCTTGGCGTAAGCCCCTTTTTCAACTTTTTCAAAGAATATAACGTTCTGTTCCGCGTCGATGAACTTGATAGTTGTGCTTCCCGATTGGGTATCAAGCTCGTATACGAAACTTTTTACATTTTCATTAGGTACAACGCTCAGTTTAGGCTCATTCGCTAATCCAACAGTCGTGCTGAATAATAATGCGATCATTGCTGCTGTTCTTACTACTTTTTTCATGTCGTTGTTGTTTTGGAACCTGTCGTGAAACAGGTCGATTAATATTGGTTTAATATTACACTACAAACATACCGCCGTATTTCCTCTCCCACTACTCCACAATTGGCCAAAAACTATGGTATTTTAACATCGCATATTTACCAAAACACCTCATAGGGTAATATTGAATATATTTTAGTTAATTTTGCAAAGAAAGGAAGAAACAACCTTGTTTAATTTTGTCATTCAAATACCCCCGTAGATGAATCAGAAACCCGCTTTTGAGGCCATTGAACCCAGTTTTGGGCATTCTTATACGTATCAACGGTTTGATGCGACCAAGAACAACAAAAACAACATCTGGCATTACCACCCTGAAATAGAACTGGTTCACGTAAACGGTGGATCGGGAAAAAGACAGATCGGAAGCCATGTTTCGTACTACTCCAACGGCGACCTTATATTAATAGGAAGCAATTTACCCCACTGTGGCTTTACCGATAAGCTTACAGGCAACGAGAGTGAGACCATTATTCAGATGAAGCAAGACTTTTTGGGAAATGACTTTTTTGATATTCCCGAAATGAAAAAGATCCAATCCCTCTTTGAAATGGCCAAGGGTGGTATCGCCTTTTCAGGAAAGACCAAAAGAAAGATCGGTGAGAAGATGCAGATATTGGAGTACCAGACTCATTTTCAGCGCCTACTCTCCATTTTGAACATTTTGAACGAACTGGGCAACTCCAAAGATTTCAAGATTCTCAATGCGGAAGGTTTTTCCATGGAGACCGAAGTAAAAGACAATGACCGTATCAATGTGGTCTTCAACCATGTAAAGAACAACTTCAAAGAAGAAATAACCTTAGACGAAATCAGTAATATGGTGAGCATGACGGTACCATCTTTCTGCCGTTACTTTAAAAAGATTACCAATAAGACTTTCGTTCAATTCGTAAACGAGTACCGCTTGGTGCATGCCTCCAAGCTCTTGGCCGAGCAGCCCTTAAGTATTACCGAGGTTTGTTTCGAAAGCGGATTCAATAACTTTTCGCATTTTAATAAGCAGTTCAAGGCCTTTACCGGGCAAAACCCATCGGAGTATAGAAATGAGCTGAAAACGGTCCTTAAATAATGAAAGGGCTGTTTCCGAACGAGGTCCACCTAAATCTGCCCGATAGCGATATCGTCTATTATCCTGATTTCTTGGAACGCTCGGAGGCCGACAGCCACTTTGACCTACTTTATAAGGAAACACCATGGCAGCAAGACCATATTTCCCTATTTGGCAAACGCTACGCCCAACCCAGACTCACCGCTTTGTACGGCAACAACGGGAAGCCCTATTCATATTCAAATTTGGTGATGCTCCCCCATTCATATACAGAGAGCCTTTTAAAAATAAAGAATAAAGTAGAGGCCCAAAGCGGAACAAGCTTTACTTCCTGCCTCCTAAACCTGTACCGCAACGGTCGGGATAGCAACGGATGGCATACCGATAACGAAAAAGAATTAGGAAAACACCCCATCATTGCTTCGGTAAGTTTAGGGCAAGAACGTTTCTTCCACTTGAAACACAGAACGGACAAAAGTTTAAAACAAAAGCTCTTATTACAACACGGAAGCCTTTTATTGATGAAGGGCCCTACACAAGAAGCCTGGCTGCACCAAATACCGAAAACGGCAAAACCTATCGGCGCCCGTATCAACCTGACCTTTAGAATTATTGCATAAAAAAATCGGCCATTTTGCAATGACCGATTTTTTTTCCCTTTAGCTATGAGAAGGTTACTGTCTTTAAACGTCGGGCGCCGAATAATTTCCTCGCAACCATCTACATAAATATAACTTCAAATAGACGAGGGGGGTATAAGGATTCGTTGAATTCCAGTTTTTTTTGATAAATGGTCGATTCCATTTTAAAAAAGCCCGTTCAAGACCTTGGCCAAACGCAGTCCGCCCTTTTGCAATTGGTCTTCAACGGTGCCCCACCAATCAAAACTATAGCGATAATATAATTTTTCACCAGCCTCCACTGAACCGTACAATTTTTGGGCGATATCTTGGGACTCCCCTACCCAGTCGTAAAGAGTTCCCTCTTGAATCTGCTTGATTTGCTTTTTTGAAAGTTTGGGCAAGCTTGACGCCAATTCGGTATAGCTCATACCGTAGTCGTTGATCATATTAGAATCCCAAACTTTGTGGAGGTTACTCCCCTTGTTGAACCATTGCACCTGAATATCGTTCCCTCCCCTATCTTCAAAACGGCCTACATGTAAGGGCTGGTGAAGATCACCGATCAAGTGGACCAACATTTTTAGATAAAACACCTTATCTTCCCTTTTGCTGTTCGGATCTTTTATGATTTCAACACATTTCTGTATTCCTACTACAATATCCCCGTGTTTGTTGGGCTCGATATCGGAATACCTCTTTCCATCCGGAATGTTTACGTAATGCCAAGCACTGAATTCTTTAAAGGCTCTGTCGGCCTTAATGTCATCTCCAAACGTAGATACATAGGCAAGGTCTTTACCGTTCAATAATTTCTTCAGGGCTTTCCTGGTTTTTTTTGAAAGGTGTTGCTGTGCTACCTCGCCAACGGTCCGGTGTCCGGTTTTAGACCATTCGCCCTCGTTTGCGTTAGAAAATAAGCTAATAAAGAACAAAAAGAATACTATTTTTCTCATGGACAAAATTTACGGACAAAAGTAGAAAATTAGAGTTTAATCTATTGTTAAGAAGCCCAAGGGTTTCATTTTTTAATTTGATATTGCATCTAAAATTTATCGATTTGGTTTTAAAAAAAATAAAGTCCCCTTTTCTAAGATATACCCTACTGGCGGCACTTGCCCTCGTGCTGTTTTTCTTTGTATTCATACTGAGTATTTATTGGGGCGCATGGGGCAAGGTTCCCAACAAGGAAGAGCTTTCTGACTTTCAGTACCAAAGGGCATCGGAAGTATACACGGCAGATAGCGTGCTCATTGGCAAGTTTTACCTTTACGATAGACAGCCTATTGCTTTTGAGGCTATTCCGGAACACCTACGCAACGCACTTGTATCTATAGAAGACGAGCGCTTTTACGACCATTCGGGCATTGATTACCAAAGTTTGGGCCGTGTTGCCGTAAAGACGATTCTTATGCAAGACCAATCGGCAGGTGGCGGTAGCACCCTCACCCAGCAACTTGCCAAGAATTTATATCCGCGTAGGGACAGAAAAAAAACAAATATTGTAGTCGACAAGATAAAAGAGATGGTCATTGCTTCCCGACTGGAAGAGATTTATACCAAAGAAGAAATCCTGACCCATTACCTAAATACCGTTTCCTTTGGCGATAATACTTTTGGCATTGAAAGTGCATCCCTTAAGTTTTTCAATAAGCCGGCCAAAAACCTTAACGTAGAAGAAGGTGCCGTTCTCGTAGGAATGTTAAAGGCAACCTATGGCTATAATCCCCGTATATTCCCTGAAAGAAGTCTCGAACGAAGAAACCTGGTACTTCAGGCCATGGCGAACAACAATCACCTTTCGAACGAAGAGAAGGATAGCCTTACCGATAAACCGCTAAAACTCGACTACCGCGATTTCGACAACAATGCCGGTCTAGCCCCGTATTTTAGGGAAGAGGTAAGAAAGCAACTGCTTAAATGGAACGCAAAACAAAAGGAAGAAGGCCATGACTACAACATTTACACCTCGGGACTAAAAGTCTACACCACCCTCGATTACAATATGCAGTTCTGGGCCGAAGAGGCCATGCGCGAACATATGCAGTCGCTTCAAGGCAGTTTTGAAAAAAGCTATGGCAAGAACGCACCCTGGCGTACCAACAAAAAGCTGATTGAAAAAGTCGTCAAGCAATCAGGCATATACCAAAAACTAAAAAAACAGGGTCTCGAACATGGGCAAATCATCGATTCGCTCAGCAAAAAGAAGCAAATGGTCTTGACCGACTGGGAGGGTGAAAAAACCGTTCAAGCCAGCAGTATAGACAGTATAACGCACTACATGAAATTCTTGAACACCGGCTCATTGGCCCTTGACCCAAAGACCGGTGCCGTTAAAACCTGGATCGGAGGTATAGATTTCGAACATTTTAAATTCGACCATGTTGCCCAAAGCAAACGACAGGTTGGCTCTACGTTCAAGCCCATTGTTTATACCACAGCACTTGAAACAGGTATTTTACCCTGCACCTATTTTTCAGCTGAAGAAGTGGCCTATGAAAACCTAAAGGGGTGGTCGCCCAGCAACTCCGGAAAAAAAGACGAAACCTATCTCAACTATTCCATGGAGGAAGCCTTGAGCCATTCGGTAAACACCGTTGCCGTAAAGGTCTTGGAAAAGGCCGGCATCAGCAATGTATTGACCATGGCCAAAAATATGGGCATTTTCTCAAAATTGCCCGAGCAGCCCTCATTGGCCTTGGGTACCGGCGAAATTTACTTGAACGAATTGGCCGGTGCCTATGCCAGTTATGTCAACGATGGCAGGGCCGTTCTTCCCTATCTCATCGAAAAAATAACGGATAAAAAGGACTCCGTTTTGATGGAATTTAAACCGAAACGGGCCAGAAAGACGGCTTTTTCAGAGGAAACAAGACAGATTATGATCGAGATGATGAAAGGCACGATCGACAGGGGTACGGCTTCCCGGATACGTTCTACCTATAAATTGAACAATGCCATTGCCGGAAAGACCGGAACCACACAAAACAACAAAGATGCCTGGTTCGTTGCCATCACACCTAAACTGGTGCATGTGACCTGGGTGGGACTCGACCATCATGAAATCGGGTTTAAAAGTACAAGTCTAGGACAAGGTGCCAACGCGGCATTACCTATTTTTGCCAAATGGATGCAAGAAATGAACAAGCATCCGTATTATAACGAAATAACAAAGGCCCAGTTCGAACGGCCCAATCCGGCCATATTGGAAATGCTAGACTGCGAACCCGTAAAACGCGATGGTTTCTTCAAGCGCCTCTTTAAAAACCCGGATAAAAAGAAGACCAAAAAATTTAGAAAAGGAAATTAAGCCCGACAAACTTTAAATACCATACCCTTGAATTACAAAATACTCTGTTCAGACTTAGATGGAACCTTATTAACCTCAAAAAGTGATGTTTCCGAGCTAACCATTGCCGAAATACGCCGTATAAAAACGCACATGAGAATCATATTGGTCTCGGCAAGAATGCCGAGCGCCATGACCTATTTACAACAAGACCTCGGTATAGAAGACCAACCTATCATCTGTTACAATGGCGCCCTGGTACTTGATGGCACCCAAGAACTTTCTTCAGTACATATTGACACCGACCACCTTGATGAAATATACGGATTGGCCAAGGCCAATGGCACCCAACTAGGCCTGTACCATAAGAACGAATGGTATGTACCCACAGACTCTGAACGAGTGCAGAAAGAGATCAGGTACACCAAGACCACACCGGTTTTCAGACCCACATCGGAAACCCTTTCCGATTGGAAAGACCGTGAACTGGGGGCCCATAAAATAATGCTCATGAGTACCAAAGCCCATGCCGACACCCTGTACCCCATTCTTGAAGAAGAACTGGGCACCCACCTCAACCTCTATCGCTCCAACGATACTTTGATCGAAATAGCCCCGAAATCCGTTTCTAAACTATCGGCCATACAATCATTGTTGCGACAAGATGAGTCATTGGAACATGTAATTTCCTTTGGCGACAATTACAACGATATTGAAATGCTGCAAAACAGTGGCTGTGGGGTAGCCGTGGGCAACGCCCGGGAGGAAGTAAAGGCCATCTCCAATGCGGTAACCCTAGCCAACACCGAAAACGGTGTGGCACACTATATTCGAAAGCATCTGGTAATTTGATTATATTTGAAAAAAAGCATCCCAAAATCATATGACCGAACCGTTATTACCCGCTCCACTAATAACCGATGACACCGTTGTTTTTGGATTATTGGCACTCTGCCTAGGTTTCATTTTTTATGGCTCATCTAGGGAAAAAGGACTCTGGAGCAAATTCTACGGCATTGTTCCCGCCGTACTCATGTGTTATCTATTGCCCGGTATACTTGCCTCTACAGGCATTATTGCAGAAAAGTGGCATACGGTAAACGATGCCGGCGAAATCATTGCCCATAGCTCAAAACTTTATCACGTGGCCAGTCGCTATCTATTGCCTGCGGCCTTGGTACTTATGACCTTGAGTATTGACCTAAAGGCCATTGCCAACTTAGGCTCAAAGGCGTTGATTATGTTCTTAACGGGTAGCGTAGGAATTATTATCGGCGGACCAATTGCCATTTTGATCGTATCGATTTTTTCCCCCGATACCGTAGGCGGAAACGATTTTGATGCGGTGTGGAGAGGACTTTCTACTATTGCCGGTAGTTGGATCGGTGGCGGGGCCAATCAGGCCGCCATGTACGAAATCTTTAAATATACGCCTGAAAAATATGGCGCTATGGTGCTTGTAGATATTGTTGTTGCCAATATTTGGATGGCTGTTATTCTTTTAGGTGTAGGCCGTACCAAACAAATTGACAAATGGCTCAAGGCCGATACTTCCGCTATAGAAACCCTTAAAGTTAAGGTGACCGCTTTTGCTGAAAAAATAACCCGCGTACCTACTTTAAAAGATTATATGATGATGCTCTGTTTTGCTTTTACAGCAACGGGTATCGCGCATTTCTTTGGGAATAATATCAGTGATATGTTAACGAACTCTTTTGAAAGCGTTCGTGACCAAAAAAGCTTTCTATCTTTCTTGGGTTCCAGTTTCTTTTGGATGGTAGTGATTGCCACGGCAGCTGGTATAGCCCTATCATTTACCAAAGCTAAAAACTATGAAGGAGCCGGCGCCAGTAAAATTGGCGGAATGTTCATTTATCTTCTCGTAGCGACCATAGGTATGAAAATGGACCTTGGAAAGGTACTTGAAAACCCTGGATTGATAGCCATTGGTTTTATTTGGATTTCCATTCATGCAGGACTATTGATTTTGGTAGCCAAACTAATCAAAGCGCCTTTTTTCTTTTTAGCGGTAGGTAGCCAGGCTAATGTGGGTGGTGCCGCTTCGGCTCCCGTTGTTGCTGCGGAATTTCACCCATCATTGACTTCCGTAGGGGTACTTCTAGCTGTTTTCGGTTATGTAGTAGGTACGGGTGGTGCACTGCTCTGTGCGTATTTGATGGAGGTGGCTTCTTCGCTTTAAGTATAAGTTTTAAAATTTGTTTATCTCGAACATTACAAGAATGAAAAACTTAACGGTCTTTTTGTTTTTTATTGTTTCGATTACGTATTCGCAAACAGCCGAATTCGGTAATCTCACGAAAAAGTCAGAGTATAAAAACAATAAACGGATATAAAATCAATATTGGAGACACTTTAACCTAGGTATTCCAAGCTCGGACTCAGGATTCGCTTATATCTCTCAAAATGGGCAAAGAGTATCCCATACTTTGGCAGGAAAACCAATCGTAATCGACAAATTAAAGACTTACGGAAACAAAAAAAGTCGTTACAAGATGTATGCCCAGTTTAAAGGATATGGACTTCTTCCTGTTTTGATAGATTATGAAACGGCTTTGGAACTGGGAGAGATTAAAAATCCTGATAAAAAAATAACTAGAGAACAAGCTCTTGCCCAACTTAAGGAAGCTAAAAAATTACTAGATCTGGAAGTGCTCACACAAAAAAATATGAAGAACTAAAAACCAAATTGACACCAAAATTATGAATGACTAGATATCAACATTCACCTTTACCTCTTATTCATTCAAACATCAATCCCAACTCAACTGACTGCGTTCTTTCCAATAGGCCATAGAATCTACTTTTGCCTCGGTAAGTTCCCCTAGTTCTTCTTCATTTAATGTGAAGGTATTCGCCTTTAGATTTTGGTCCAACTGATTTATATCGGCCGCTCCACTTAGCACATAGTCCGGTTGAAGATAATCCATCACAAAACGAAGTGCGATGGCATCCATACCTACTTGATGACGTTCGGCCAAAGTCCGCAATGTCGTATAGAGAGATTGGTATTGTGGGTATCTTTTATTGGGAAATACGCGACCGTTGGCCAAGGCTTCCTTTATGATCAATTTCTTCCCCTGTGCCTGCACCTTTCGCAAAATGGGCAAAGTGGCCTGTTCAAACATATTGAAGGTAACTTGAAAACTATCGAAAACCACATCGCCGTTGATGCTTGTTTGAAGCGCATTTTCAATGACCTCCTTTTGCTTGGGCCCACTGGTGGAAATCCCAATTTTGAGTCCAGTAGCTTTTTTTATTTCCAATAACTTTTCCAACACCGGTTTGTTTTCGAGTACCCCACTTTCAAAGGTGGCGGAATGGATTTGATAGTACTGCAAGGCGGGAAGCAGTTCTTTAGAAACCTGCCATTGCTCCGTAAGCTTTCCTAGAGAGTGTTCTTTTACTTCATGGGGACCATCATAGCCCAATTGCCAATTGGCCACATAGGTATAGCCCCATTTGGTTCCGAGAACTACGTCTGTATACTTTCGGCCATCGTTCCAAGCCTTTAAAAATTCTTCGCCCTTTCCGTAAGACGGGGCAGTATCGAAATAGCGTACCCCTTTTTCATAGGCATCATCCAATACTTTTAAAGCATTGGCCCTAAAAGCAACTTCAGACTTATCCCTATTGCCTGCATCAATATTTATATATTCCGGGCGGCCCAAAGCGGCCATTCCCAAGCCGATTTCAGTTTTCGTTTTCTCTTTCTTCATGGGGTTTTATTCTAAGAACTACACGACAACATGGAACAGCCCACTTTGTTTCTTGCCCAATCAGGGCGTTTGGCAAACCATTTTTCTTGTTCCGGTTGTTCGTCATAGGGCTTTTTCAAAAGTACGAACAGTTCGTCGATCAAGGCATAATCTCCCTTATCGGCAGCATCTATGGCCAATTGTGCCATATAGTTACGCAACACGTATTTAGGGTTTACGGAGTTCATTTTTTGCTTTCGTTCCGTATCGGACAGTTCTTCTTGGCCCAATCGATTCTGATAGGTGGCGAACCAGGTTTTCCATTTTTCAAGTACTTCACCGCTCACCTCGTCGGGCGTATAGAAGGCATCGCCCACCACTTCCATAAACGCGCCTGAATTCGTTTCTTGCTTTTTAAAATTGGCCAAATTCCGAAAGAACAAGGTCATATCGGTTTCGGTTAGCTGTAGGTTTTCCTCCAAATCATCGAGCAAATGTAGATCAAGGTCATCCGCTTTATACAGTCCGATCTTAGATTTCATCATATCCCTATACTTTTGCCCGAACTTCGTCTTGAATCCTTCCAATACGGCTTCCAAAGGTGCGGCTTCCCCGATCAAGGGAAAAATCGCATTGGCCAATTGATATAGGTTCCACAGGCCGATATTAGGTTGGTTCCCGTACCGGTATCGTTTATGTTGGCGGTCCGTGGTATTGGGTGTCCATCCATGGTCGTAACCTTCCAACCAGCCGTATGGGCCGTAGTCGATGGTCAATCCAAGAATAGATAGATTATCGGTATTCATCACGCCATGTACGAAGCCCACGCGTTGCCAGTGCACCAACATCTCTAGGGTTGCATCTGCCACAGCCTGAAAAAATTGAACATAGCTTGCTTTGGAAGGCGCTCCCAATTCCGGAAAAAAGTGTTTAATGGTATAATCTACCAATGTTCCCATGGTAGCGGTATCCTCCCTTGCCGCAAAAATCTGATAGTTTCCAAAACGAAGAAAAGAAGGAGCAACCCGACAGACAACAGCCCCCTTCTCATAGGCCGAATTACCATTGTAAAGTATATCGCGAAGCACTTTGTCGCCCGACAAGGCCAATGACAGTGCTCGTGTTGTAGGTACCCCAAGGTGGTACATGGCCTCACTGCATAAATACTCTCGAATAGATGAACGTAAAACCGCTAGGCCGTCGGCTGTTCTTGAGTAAGGGGTTTCTCCCGCGCCCTTTAACTGCAAAGCCCAATGTTTACCCTTGTGCTCAACTTCCATAAGGTTAATGGCCCTGCCATCGCCTAGTTGCCCGGCCCAATTACCGAACTGATGTCCCCCATAGCACATCGCGTACGGGGCCGTTCCGTCGAGAACGGTATTGCCCGTAAACACCTTGAGAAATTCTTCACTTCTGATATCTGCTTCTGACAGCCCGAGCTCTTCGGCCATTTCAGGGGACACATGAATCAATGACGGCTGGGCCGTGTGTTTTGGCATAACATACGAAAAACAGGCCTTTTCTACCTGCCTTCTGCTATTTTCAGTAATAGGATCGGCCGGTAGTTCTTTATTGAAGGTATCTTGTATGTTGAATTTCATCCGTTTCGTTTTATAGTCCCCTTATCCTCCCTGAAGATAGGAAAACCTTACTTTTTAAAAGAAGTGACCGTCTGCCCCTTGCCCATCAACACCATATCGGTAGTAGACAGAAAGAGTCCCGTTTCGACCACGCCAGGAATTTGGATAAGTGTCCGGTTCAGTTCTTCTAAATCATCCTTTTGAAAAATATCTACATCTACAATGCAATTGTTCTCATCGGTCTTATAGACCGCTTCTTTTTTCATGCGCAGCTGTGGATGTAGGTCCATTTTCCCAAGTTCTTCCATAATGTTTTGGGTAGCAAAAGGAATGGTTTCCAAAGGAAGTTTGAATTTACCCAAACGATCGACTTGTTTTCCCGAATCGGCTATAATCAGGTTAAAGCGGGAATTATGGGCCAAAATTTTCTCTCGGAGCATAGCACCTCCCCCACCTTTTATCAACCGTAATCGGGCATCAAACTCATCCGCCCCGTCAATATTTATGTCGAGTGTTCCCGCATCTTCCAAGGAAATCAAGGATATACCCGCTTGCTTGGCCAATCGGGCCGTCGTATTCGACGAAGGCACTCCCTTCATTATGAGTCCGCCTGCCACCCGCTTACCGAGCTCGGCTATCATAAAAGCGGCGGTAGATCCCGACCCCAAGCCAACAAGCATTCCGTTTTTTACATACTCTGCTGAAGCAATGGCAGCATTCCATTTTTCTTTTTCAATATTCATTCAATATGTATTATTAAAATTAAAGGGGCAAGAACGTATATAGCTATTTACAGAAACTCGACCCTTATTCGTCGTAATACGAACTGTTCTCTTACGATATACCGATACAAAAGTACGCTTCTATTACAGAAAAACTCATCGATTTAAAAAATAGCTTCTTAAGGAAACCAAAAAAAATACAGATATTTGCGCTACCAAAAAACGAAGATGAAGAACATATTTTTTTTAAGTGCTATTACCCTTTTATTGCTTTCTTGTGGAGGGCCTACCGAAAACACCATGAAGGTTACCGGAAATGTAAAGGGACTCAAAAAAGGAACACTCTACCTTCAACACGTGCCTGATTCCGTTTTAGCCACCATAGATTCGCTACAAATAGACGGTGACGGCAATTTTTCCTTTACAACGGAACTCGAAAGCCCCGAAATTTTCTACCTCTACTTAGACAAAAAAGACGCGAACGATATCAATGACCGAATTACCTTCTTTGGTGAGCCGGGTACCATTACGATCAACACGACTTGGAACACCTTTGATACCAAAGCCAAAATTGAAGGTTCGGAAACCCAAAAAAAATTGGAAGAATACCGACAAATGATGTCGAAGTTCAACATGAAGACCTTAGAGATCGTTCGATTGGCCAACGACCCGAACAAGGTTCTAGACTCGGTACAACTAGACTCGATGCAGCGATTGAGCAACCGCAACCTACAGCGCAGCTATGCCTTTTCCTTGAATTACGCGTTGAACAACAAAGACTCTTATATAGCGCCTTACATAGCCTTAAACGAAGTTCCCGATGCCAATGTTAAGTATCTGGATTCCATTTACGGTTCACTGTCGACCGAAGTTGCGGAATCGAAATACGGCAAGCAATTAAAAACGTATTTGGAAAACCTTAAAAAGTAAAAAAGCCCGCGTTTGCGGGCTTTTTCATTTAACTTCTAGAAGGTCTAGCCTAATTTGTTCACCTTTTCTACAAGGGCACCGGCTTTCTTCTCCAATTCTTGACGCACCTCTGTTAGGTGTTTCTTTCTGTTTTCAACACCTCTTTGGTTCACCTTTTGGATCAAGGTATCAAAAGTTTCGATAGCCTCGTCAATAACCTTTGCTCCTTCTTTCGATTCTTGGTCGGCATTGGCAGCTTCTACAATGTATACCGCTTCAATGATGTCTCCCAAGACATTATTAATATCTTTCTTTAATTCTTTTACACTTGCCATTTTTAATAAATTTTACGCAAAAATAAGCTATTTATAATCAATTTATGCAGAAAATATACAAAGCCAAACGTAATTCGTCGCATTAAATGGTCACTTCTAAGAGCTTAGCGCCCTCGGTGGTGATTTTTATGGTATTCGATACCGCAGGCAAAAGGGTGGTCTCACCTCTTTTCAATTCTACCGAACCGTTCTCATTGGCAATGGTAGCCGATCCGCCCACACACATAAAAATAGTAAATGAATCGCGGTCGGTTACATCTTGGGTCAAGCCAGCATTCAAGTCTAGAAAGTCGGTTTTGAAATAAGGGCAATCTACCATGGCGTTCACCGTATTCTTCTCTTGACTATACTTCACCTTAAAATCATCTTTTTTGGTGTAATCAATGGCATCTAAGGCCTGTTCGGTATGTAACTCCCTAAGGTTTCCGTTCTTATCTTTTCTATTGAAATCGAAAACACGGTAGGTAATGTCGGAAGTCTGTTGAATTTCGGCCAACAATACACCTGCACCTATGGCGTGGATCTTTCCGGTATTGATAAAAAAAGTATCGCCCTCTTTTACCTTTTCATAGTTCAAAAGGTCTAATAGGGTATCGTTTTCGAGACTTTTGGCGTATTCTTCTTTGGTAACATCTTTGTTGAAACCAACGATAAGGCTGGCGTCGTCATCGGCATCCATCACATACCACATTTCTGTTTTTCCGAAGGAATTGTGGCGTTTTTTGGCCAGCTCGTCATTAGGATGCAATTGAATGGACAGATCCTGCTTGGCATCGATAAACTTGATAAGGATAGGAAAGTCGGTTCCGAACCTATCGTAAACACTTTTCCCCAAAACATTCTCGGGCTCTTTTTCTATTAGGTCTTGTAATGAGGTACCTGCCAAATCTCCATTGGCCACTACCGAAACATCTCCCGACACAGTGGAAAGCTCCCAACTTTCTCCGGTAATATCGTTTTCAATAGGTTTGCCCAAAACGTCTTTAAGCTTGGTGCCGCCCCAAAGGCGTTCTTTTAAAATAGGGTTAAATTTTAAGGGATACATAGCGTTTTTTTTATAGTTGTTTAATTTTCGCTTTAACCGGAATAGGTCACAAAATTTCGGGGGGTTTCATATAACACGACTTCCAAATCATGATTTGGATTGATGTGGGGCCGTAATTTATTCCAAATAATAATGGATATATTTTCAGCTGTGGGATTAAGGTCTTTAAATTCAGGGACTTCAATATTTAGGTTCTTATGGTCGAGGGCGTCTTCTACTTTTTCAGCTATCAAATCTTTTAAGACCTTCATATCCATTACAAAACCTGTCTCTGGGTCTATTTTGCCCGTAACGCTAACCACCAATTCATAGTTGTGCCCATGGTAATTGGGGTTGTTACACTTTCCGAAGACCTGGGTATTTTTCTCATCGCTCCAATCTTTACGATATAGGCGGTGGGCCGCATTAAAATGGGCCTTTCTACTAACCTTTACTCTCATCTTCCGTTGGATTTTGTCCGATATGATCATAGAACTTTTCAAAGATAATCTTGAACCAAGCTGTATACAAATCGGGGTTTTGGGCTATATCTTTTTTGATGGCCTCGGGTTTCATCCATTTCCAGTCGGCCACCTCATCTGGGTTGATCTGCGGCGCTCCGTTATAGCTGCCCATCATTACGTGGTCTAGTTCATGTTCGGTAAGGCCATTGTCAAAAGGGGCCTTATAGATAAAGGAAAAAAGTTCCTTGAGTTCCGTTACAAAGCCCATCTCCTCTTGCAACCTTCTCTTTCCGGCCTCTATATTGCTCTCACCTACCCGTTGGTGACTGCAACATGTGTTCGTCCAAAGTTCAGGAGAGTGGTATTTGTGGGCCGCCCTCTGCTGTAGCATGGTTTCCCCTTTATCGTTCATTACAAAAACCGAAAATGCCCTATGGAGTACGGCTTTCTCGTGCGCTTCCATTTTAGGCATGGTTCCTATCGGGTTATTGTCTTGGTCTACTAAGATGACTTCTTCCTCTTTCAATAGCAATGTTTTTCTTTGATGGGTACAACTAACTTCCTTCCTCCACAAAAATAGTACCTTTCCATTAGTATCGAACCAAGAGCTTGATAAATTATGGTTATAGAACTCCCAATTCTCCCTAAAAAAACAGAAAACCCCTGAACCGAAGTCCAAGGGCCTTTATTTTATGCCATTTGCAAGAATCGTATCAGTTCAGGTAAATATAGCCCGAAAGCGTCTTATGTTCTCCCGTGGTATCTTCATAATTCAAAATATAAAAATAAGTTCCACTTGGCAATTTTTCTTCCTTCCCAGACGTAAGCCTGGCCGTTGAATATCCTTCAAAATAATTGTTCCCTGTTCCATACGATTCAGTGGAAAATATTAAGATCCCCCATCGGTTGTAAATCTGGATGTTGTTGTTCGGCCGTACATCGAGCCCCGTAATGGTCAATGTGTCGTGTGCGCCATCGCCATTGGGTGTTACTACATTATAGACCACTACCTCGATATAGGGTTCCTCCAGGTAATCGGGAACACCGTTATTATTTTGATCGTCGTTGGCATAGTTTCCATCCCCATTGGTATCTTCATCCCGGGTCGGAATTCCATCATTATCATCGTCCGTATCCCGATAATCCAACTCATCATCGCCATCGGCATTTGGTAGACTGTCAAATGGACTATCCATTTCATCGTTCACATCATCATCTATAGTTTCCGAACCTTCATAACCATCGTCAAGTCCGTCGTCATCCTTATCGGAACCGATAAACGAAACATCGGCCATGCCGTCATGGTCTCTATCATGTGCTTCTATAGCATCTGGCACGTTATCGTTATCACTGTCGAGATCCAAATAATCAGGTTGGTCAGTACCATCGGTGTTTACAGGGTACAGCCCTAGGTCAATACCGTTTTCGTAGGCATCGTCCAAGCCATTGTTATTGGCATCGACAAGACTAGGCGCAATGTAGCCCACCGTAGTCTGTGCTTCCACATTATCGGGTATACCATCGTTATCGCTATCGATATCCAAATAGTCAGGTAACGAATCGCCATCCGAATCGGTAGGATCGGTCGATGGATCGTTATCGCCATCGGCGTTCAAATCTTCCACACTGTCTAAGATACCGTCGTTATCACTATCAAGATCCGTAAAATCATCATCTAAAATGGTGCCTATGGCCGTATCTGAAAAATCGGCGACATTTCCTGCATCGACACTTAAGATCGAAATTGTAAAGGTTTCATCGTCTTCAAGAATTTCATCTTGGGTCGTAGGAACGTTCACCTCTCCCGTAAGACTCCCGGCCGGTATGGTTATCTGAACGGTATTGTTCGTATAATCGGCCGTATCGGCAGTTCCATCCGTAAAAGTAAAGGTCAGGGTTATATCTTGCCCAAGGCAGCCCATGCTTGATAGGGTGACCGGAAAGATAATGGAAGCACCTTCAACTTCACTGGCATCGCCTATGCTTATGCTAGGAGTGGTCTCAACGTTCAAAATGGCCTCATCGGAATTTAAAACACTACATACCCGCAAGGAATTCGAGACTACCACGCGATAGCGGTTTCCGTTCCCACCTATAGTGGTGTTAGCTATTTCAAGCGTATGGGTATCCGTACCGGAATAGAGGCCTCCATCGGTCAAATCGGTCCAAAGGCTACCATCGAACATTTGCCATTGATATTGGTCTACGTCTGTGGCCACTACCGAAAAGGAAGCCGTTTCCCCCGAACATACACTGCTTTCCGATGGTTGGGTGCTTATTACCGGACTTAAGGTAGCTTCCCTGTATTCGGGAATACCATTTCCATTACGATCTTGAGGCTCCGTATAGCCATCGCTACCCGTGGTAACCAATCCGTTGGCATCGACCGTTAAGGTGGAACTTCCCAAAAGGCCATCGGCATCGCCATCGGTAAAACCAGCTTCGACCACATCAAAACAGCCATCATTGTCGGCATCCAATTCTTGTGCATCGATACTACCGTCGGTATCGGAATCTAAAACCGTATAATTCACGGTCCTTCTATCGGGGTCGTCTTGAACACTGTCGGGAATACCATCTGCCCCAACCATACCGGTCAACACCCCATTAGAATGTGCGGCCCCATGGCCCGCCTCAACGGCGTCGTAAATACCGTCGTTATCGCTATCCAAATCAAAGGCATCGGGAATACCATCGTTATCGGTATCGACACACTCCGTAGGTGTGCTGTACTTAAGGGTCACTAGATCCAATGCCGCCCCGGAAGATGCATTCGTTGCAAAAGGTTGGGCGGAAAAACGTACCGTAATTTCATCGGTCGACGCTACGAAAGTGCGCTCTTCATAAAACCATTTTTTAGGCCCGACCATGCCGCCTACTTCCCCTGTGGCGATAGTGGTCAAAGTTTCATCTAAAATGGGCACACCGTCCGCATCGATAATATCAAAGTCCAAGGTTACGATCTGGCCGTTGAGGTGGGCGATATCTTCACCCCAGTAGAAAGAGAAGGTATAACTTTCCCCTTGTACCAAGGTCACCTCTTGTGTAATTTCGTTCGAAACCCCTCCCGTAACATTGTTGTTTCCAACTAAATCTAAATATTGCGAGCCGTCAATGGCCGGAGCAAACGTACCTGCCCCGAAGGATCCTCCGTTGACCCAACCATCCAGGTTTTGGGTATAGCTCCATCCTGTCAAACTATTGGTATTGTACGTGGTTCCTATAAAGGTTCCATTGGCCCCTGTAAACCCGTTGGGAAAAGCAGTGGCATCGGTAAAATTGTCCTGTTCAAAAGAGCCGTTGATGATAAAATTGCCACAGCCTTCATCGGTATCAAGTATGCCATCGTTATCATCATCCAAGTCTTCGGCATCCACTACACCGTCGTTATCGTTATCGGGCCTATCGTCCGTAGTGTCCCTAAAGTCAACATCACCGCCCGAGCCTGCGTCGCTATCCCCATCCGGCAATACCACAGGTCCCGTTAGCGGGTTATCTATGGTTCCTCCGGGGTCCGTATATCCCGAGGTATCGGCATCGAGGGCATCGTCAAGACCGTCATTATCGACATCCAAGCCATTGCGTACGATGCGGGCTTCGGTAGTATCGTCTCCAGCTTCGTTATCGGAATCAAGATCTAGATAATCAGGATTGTCGGTACCATCGGTATTCGTAGGAACAAGGCCCGACGGATAGGCCGTATCCACACCATTGGCATCTACGGTTCCGTTTGGAGCTAGGTAGGCCGCAGTGGTCTGCGCTTCAACATTATCGGGAAGGCCGTCGCCATCACTATCTAAATCCAAATAGTTGGGAATGGAATCCGCATCATCGGGACTTTCGGCAAGGGTATATGTAGCCGTAGCCCCTTGTGTATCGTCGGATTCAATACCGTTGAACAGCCCGTTATTGCCAAAATCAACGGCGGTTCCATCAATTCGACCATCGGTATCGGCATCAACCTGACCATGGCCCGCTTCAACCCCGTCAAAGATTCCGTCGTTATCGGAATCGAGATCAAATATATTCGGGATACCATCACCATCGGTGTCACAGTTCTCGACTTTTATGCCGTAATCAACACTCGCTAAATTGTCTCCATATATGCCATCGTTATAATAGAAATATAGAGGTCCGCTCGTAGTCGCTATTGGAATACTACCCGGAACCAAGGGGTCAACAGGCCCCAATAGCTCATCAACACCATCCTCATATGTACCGTTAGCGTTCGCATCAACAATACCGTAGAAAACATAAAATCCGCTATTTACCAAACCTCCCATTGCCGCGGAATTGGCAGGATGATAGGTAAAGTCGGAATTGTATACCGCCGTTACCCCATTGAGGGTCGCCCCTCCGCTAGTTGTATTGGTCAAATAGATATTGATCGTTTGACCCGCAAAAGGCCCATCGACAGCTTCCCCCGTGAGAATGCCTGCCGCCGATACATTTTGAATATCCAAGATATACTTGACGCCAGCTTCCAGCACGGCATTGGAATTTTGCAAGGTATTTACATTGGAACGTACATTTTGTCCTGTTACAATATGGGCACAAACATTTTCATCGGTATCCAAAATACCGTCGTTGTCGTCATCAAGGTCTACCTCATCTGCAATACCATCCCCATCGTTATCGGGTCTATCATCGGTAGCATCCCTAAAATCAACATCACCGCCTGAATGCACATCGTGGTCTTTATCGGGAAGTTGAACCGAACCGATTGTAGGGTCGTCTATAGTGCCGCCGGAATCTGCGTAGCCCGTAAGGTCGCTATCGATAGCATCATCGAGACCATCATCATCCACATCGTTGTTCGCCAAGGTTATACCCGCCTCCATGGTATCGTTTCCTCCTTCGTTATCGGAATCGAGGTCTAAATAATCCGGATGATCCGTGGTATCGGTATTTACGGGTGAAACACCTCCTAAGTAAGCCGAGTTTACACCGTTATTGGCACGATATGTTGCCTCATCATCAGGGTTCGGAGCCTGATATGCCTGAGTGGACTGTGCCTCTACATTATCGGGAATGCCATCGCCATCGCTATCTAAATCTTTGTGATCGGAAATACCGTCATTATCAAAATCGGCAAGACAAAAGGTGGGCTGTATAAATCGTGTCGATGTATTCGAACTATGAACAAAGTTCAATACAATACGACTCACCGGTCTTTCAAAATAAAAGTAAATGGCCCCGTTAACATCGTCTGCCGGATCGTTGCCATCCGAATCAAAACTACCGGCCACAAAGGTATTTCCTGTTTGCGTAATACCCGAACCGACCAACACGAGTCCCTCTGCATCTAGGTCGTACATTACATTATTCTCATCGTAAACCTCAATGGTGTATTGGGTGCCATTATCGAAATCGGTCATCTTAAAAAAGACATTTTCAATAGGCGTACCATAAGTTGAGGTCAAACTTCCCGTGTCTCCCCCTTGCCCTTCTATTCGGATACCATGACCGTTCAAGCCCGTATCATAGGCATATATGTTCGTACTTGCAGCTTTGTTTACCGTATAGCTTACATCGGTTCCCACGAGTGTGTAGGTTGTGTCGGTAATAGGATTCCCCATACCGACCGTGCCGGACAGGTTTGTATTTTCACAACCTTCCGTTGTGTCTAAAATACCATCGTTATCATCGTCTAGATCAACTACGTCGCCTACACCATCGCCATCGGTATCAGGGCCGTTCAAGGCATCTAGGCACAGGGTAAAGGTATCGGTAGTGGTAATATACCTGTTATCGACCGTAAGATAATAGGTTTCCCCCGGGGTAAGGCCCCAGTGCCGGATTCTTAAATCATCTTCCGGATCCGAATAGGCGGTACACGCCATTTCGGTAAGGCCATCGTTTTCCCAAAGCGCCATATAGGCGTGGCGAAGCGTTCCCTTAACGCCTCCCCTATCCATTCTAATGTCTATTTTACCCGATGGGGGCGCCACAAAGCTGAACCATTTGTTGTGGTTTACCAAGTCAGACCAACACGAGGCCGTATTCTTGTCAAAGGTAGCTCCAAGGGTGGTATATGCCGCATCGGGCGAGCAGGTGCCTATTAGGCCCGTTATATCGGTCGCCCCTTGGTAGTAATCATTCGTCGCCTGGTCGCTTAAGCATAGGGAAAAAGTATCGAGGGCATGTATGTATCGGTTATCGACCGAAACGTAATAGGTATCGCCCGGGGTCAAGCCCGTTGCCAGAAGAGAAATATCATCGTAATGACGCCCTACCCTATGGCTATTACAGCCCAATTCAACCGTACCCGTACTATCCCACAATGCCAAATAGGCGGTTTGCAAGGTGCCCTTTTCATCGCCCCTATCCAACTTCACCTCTATATTTCCCGTGGCCGGGGCAGTCACCTCGAACCATACGTTTCTATGGGGCCCCGTATACCAACACGAACCTCCGTTTCTATCCGCAGTTGCTCCCAAGGTCGAAAAAACGGCATCGCCGGAACACCCGTTCATAAAGGAATCAATGTTTATGGCCCCCTCCAAATAATCGTTGGTCGGGGTATCGCTGAGGCAAAGTTTAAAGGTTTCGGCACCCGATGGTGTACCGTAGTGACGGTCAACGGAAAAGAGATAGGTATCGCCCGGAGTAAGTCCGTTGGCCAAAATTGAAATATCATCGCTAACATCGTTAAAAACACTACATGCGATTTCGGAGGTTCCCGTGGCATCCCACAGGGCCATCATGGCATAGCGCAAATCTCCCGTCATATCTCCCGTTATGGTTCCCCGGTCTAGGTTGATCTGTACGGTACCCGTGGCGCTTGCAACAAAACTGAACCATACATTGGCATTCGGCCCCGAGGCCCAGCACGAACCGGAACTCCCATCGGGCGTAGCGTTCAATGTAGTGTAGGCCGCATCGGCCGAACAAGTGTTGAGGGAGAGCGGCATGGCATTGGCCCTATTATCGTTCGAAGGTTGGGCCCATAAGAATTGCCCCATAAACAAAAACAGCAGCACTATAAAACTATGACACCTAAGGTACTCACCAAAAAAGTGGGGATTTCTTTTTCTTGGAACACGCATTTGCTAAACGTTTAAGTTATATATACGGGATATTATAGATCGATGGGGTTTTAGTAAAACCTAAAAGAAACGGGGAGATTTTAAATTACCCTTAGTGCTTATAAAGTCATACCGTAAGATGGCCTCAAAAGAACCTGAATTATAGATTGCCGCACCCAACTCGGTAACTTCGCGATCGTAGGCCAGGCCAATCAAGAATTTTTTTGAAATATTAAAGCCGACCATACCACTAAATGCGGCATCCCAACGATAGGCAGCGCCCAGAATAAACTTTTCGCTAAACATAAAGTTGGCCGAAACATCAACCTGTAAGGGAGCCCCCGTTACCAATTTGGTCAATAAGGCCGGTTTAAACTTGACATTATCGTTCAGATCCCATACGTAACCGGTAATCAAATAAAAGTTCATCTGTTCCTTAGCGGTAGACGGGTCAGGCCCATCCTTAAAGTGGAGTGTCTGTAAAATCCTTGGTACGGAAAGTCCGGCATAAAACCTTTCATTGTGGTAATAGACCCCTGCCCCTATATTGGGCGAAAACTTATTTTCTATATCGTTCTGAAGACTTGCATCACTTGTATACTGGTTAAGTTCTGAAAAACGAACATCCAATAAATGGCCACTCCCCTTAAGACCGAAGCTTAACCTTCCTTCGGTAGAAGTATATACCGTATATGAAAAATCTATGTCAAAATAGGTCTCCGAAGTCGGACCGATTTTATCGTTTACTATGGACAAGCCTAGCCCCACGCCCCTATACCCGATAGGCGAATGTAGATTAAACGTTTGGGTGGTTGGCGCCCCATCTAACCCGACCCATTGCGAACGATGCAAAAGAGCCGTACTTATATGGCCACGGGAACCTGCATAGGCAGGGTTCACGCTTACCGTATTGTACATATATTGGGTGTATTGGGAATCTTGTTGTGCAATGGCATTTTGAATACTTCCCACAAATAGTAGGGCCAGTATTACACCAAATTGACGAGCGGTTGTTATGAGATTTGGGATCATCGTTACTACTATCGGTTAATGTATATATATCCTGAAAGGGATTGCTGCTCCCCTTTAGCATCTTTGTAATCTAAAATATAGAAATAGGTGCCTACCGGTAGTTTTCTATCGGCATCAACGGTCACCCTTCCTTGGGAGGTACCGTCAAACACGTTGCCCTCGGTATTATAGGCCTGTGTGGTATAGACCAAAACACCCCATCTGTTATAGATCCGGATGGAATTATCAGGATATTTTTCCAGTCCTGTAATAGAAAGAAAATCATGTGCCCCATCATTATTAGGCGTTACCACGTTAAACACCTCAATAGGGTCTTCCTCAACATTAGGCTCTAGGTACTCAGGTATTCCATTCCCATCGGTATCGTCATTGGCGTAATTTCCATCGATATTGATGTCTTCATCCTTACTTTGAATACCATCGTCATCATCATCGGTATCCCTATAATCGACTTCCCCATCACCATCTGTATTCAGTAGATCGTTGTACGGATCGTCGACTTCGTCATTGACATCGATATCAATAATGGTTTCTCCCTCATAGCCATCATCAAGACCATCACGGTCTTTATCAGAACCGATAAAGGTTACATCGGGAATACCATTTCTATCGTGGTCATGGGCCTCAATACTATCAGGTACATTATCATTATCACTATCGGCATCAACGTAATCGGGAATACCGTCGTTGTCAGTATCTTCTGGGATAATGCCCAATAATCCATTTGTTTCATAGGCATCGTCAACCCCATTCCCGTTGAAATCCTCTCCGCTTGGCGCCACATAGTCA
Source organism: Zobellia uliginosa (assembly GCF_900156625.1). Lineage (GTDB taxonomy): Bacteria > Bacteroidota > Bacteroidia > Flavobacteriales > Flavobacteriaceae > Zobellia > Zobellia uliginosa. The sequence continues at coordinate 200,736 of NZ_FTOB01000006.1, forward strand.
AGCGTAGTCTGGGCCTCAACATTATCGGGGACTCCGTCATTATCACTATCGATATCCAAATAATCGGGAATACCATCGTTGTCGGTATCGGTGGGGTCCGTTGCCGGATCGTTATCGGCATCTAGATTCAAGTCCTCAAAACTATCAAGTATACCATCGTTATCGGTATCAAGATCAATAGCGTTGGTAACCAAAATGCTTACCGTAGCGGTATCACAATTACCGACCGTATCACAGAGGGTATAGGTAAACGAATCGCTACCGTCAAAATTTGTGTTTGGCGTATAGTTCCATATATCATCCGATGGGTCATTGGGTGTTCCGCCATCATCGCGGGTCAAAGTTCCATTGGACGGGTCGGTTGAGGTTAGGCTTCCTGTGGAAGGAAGGTCATTGTCATTGCCGAGAATATCCAATGCTATAGGGGTATCTTGTGTCGTTGCAAAGCTATCATCAATAGTATCTAAAATAGGAAGCACATCGACCGTTACCGTAGCCGTACTACAATCGCCATAGATATTACATACCGAATAATTAAAAGAATCGGGACCGTTGTAATCGGGATTAGGAATATAGGTTACGATATCATCGGTGGGGTCGTTAGGTGTTCCGTTGTTATCAACATTAACGGTACCGTTTGTCGGATTGGTGGTCGTAAGCCTCCCTTCGGTCGGCAACTCACTATCATTTGCAAAAATGTCTACAATTACCAAATCGTCTTCGTCTACAGTAACCAAATCATCTACCAGAATGGCCGATTCATCAATACAGACTACGGTAAAGCTGGGCAAATTCTTGGCGTTTCCCGCCTTGGTAATGGTGGCAACATACCGTTCGAGTGTTTTGGTAGCAATCACCGTCGGGGCATTTTGGTCACCTGGCAAAGGAGGTGTCCAGCTAACCGAAGCTCCAGGAGAAAGGTGGGCCGTATTGTCACTGATATCAAGCGTAACCTCGTTGTAGGGGGAATTACAATTGGTCACAATAAAATAACTCGTGGCGTTCTTACCGCATAAAGTACCGTCATAGGTTGCGAAATAGATTCCCTGTTCGGTTACTTCCAAAAACGATTCGGTACTTAGAACCGTGCCTGTATCTTGAGCCTCGTACCAACGAAAATTGGTTCGGGTCTCTTCAGCCGAATCCGGCGGAGCCTGTAAGACATACTGAGCATTGGATACCACAAGTCCCAGTAAAGTAAAAACCATACTGAGGACAAGTTTTTTATATGTAGATTTCGCTTTCAAATCGACTGCTTACCTTGTTTATTATTTGACAACAAAAACTACGTTTATCAATGAGTTGTAACTTGCGGGTTGGGCAATAACATCATAGGTCATGACGCCAAATTCATCAACCGAAACATTGGCAAAAACGGCGGTATCGTAATAAGTGACATAGTAATACAATTCGTTATTCGCATATGTTGGAATAGCTGATGGTGCCGAAGTACTAGCTACCATTGGCGAACCGAATTGAGCTATGTATTGATCGTGTAAGTTTATAGTTCTTCCTGTACCGTTGGTAGAAGCATCTACTTCAATGGATGGAGGATAGAAAACCTTTGAGGCCTTTAAGGAGTTAACTTCAACAAGGTCACCATCGGCCTCAACGCCTATCAAGGAAGTGGCATTACCGCTCACTGCATTTGATCCATAATCGGAAAAACGGACTGTTCCTCCTTCTACATCTAACTTTGCATCAGGTGAGCTTGTTCCAATACCTACTTCATCAGCAGAAGCATCCGCAAAAAGCAAATACCTATCAGTATCCCCTTCTACTCTCATATCAAAATTTCCTCCTATTTCATTTACAACTAAACCATTATACATCTTCACATTTCCGTTGAAATATGTTCCCAGGGTATAGTGATTACTCCAATTAATTCGCAACCAACCATCTGTAGACCTTAAGGTATTTTTCCCGTTCATATACAGATAATCATTTAGCTCAACATTACCTTCTACATCTAAAGCCCTACTACCTGTAATCGATGTCTTGCCAATAGCAACATTACCCTCGGTAAAAATATTGTCGGTTATGGCGTCCGGAGCGGATGTTCCGCCTACTTCGTACCAATCATGGTCAGTTAAAGTGGATAAATCAACCGAATTACCTTCAGAAATTGTCAATGAACTACCTGTTAATGATAAAGTCTGATCATCGGTATCGGTAAACACTGCAGTAGGATTTACCCAAGATGCATTACCAGCGGCATCTGACTGTAGAATATGACCATTAGTCGCCCCAGAAGTCATCTGGAAATTCTCTGTACGAGTATTACCATATACATGAAGTTTATTACCAGAAGTATCAACACCACCTATACCTACGTTTCCAAGTCCGCTTTGGTACAATCCAAGGTTCCATCCAATGGCATCGCCTGCCGTTAATCCATTTTGGCTATAAACACTCCATGTTCCAATTTCATCAATACGCATTTTAACCGCACCTGTACTACCCAATGCAACATCATCATTGTCAGCACCAGATTTTATCTGCCAATTACCAGCGCCATCGTGAGTAGTAATTCTCACCTGACCGGCATCAAACCAAATATTGTCTTCTCCGGTAAGGTATAAACCAGGTAAATCATTGCCCCCAACAGCAGTAATCCGTGCATTGGCCAAAGAACTGGTGTTCACACCAATATTGCCGTCCGTGCCTACCTGTATCCCTTCATTACCACCATCATTACTGATCCAATTTCCTGCAGTTTGGATGTTTTCCGTTGCGGTATGGTCACCAAGGTTATCCGCTAAACCACTTAAGTCAACACTATTTCCTGAAGTTGCGGGATTTGTCAGTGTAAGAGTTGAACCGGTTAATGCTAAATCAGATAATTCATTGGTCGCACTGTTATCATTATTGGCCGGAAAGTTGACCTCTAGATCATAGTCTCCACCGCTCTCGCTCAAGGTCACCGAACCATCGGTTGATGTTAAAGTTTGGATTTCGTTTGTTGGATTGGAATCAGCATCATCAACATTAATAATTGCACTATTTCCTCCTGAAATACTGATACTTCCAGCGGCAGCTCCTGCCGTCAAAGTTTGATTGTCAGAACCTAAGGAATTAGCATCCACTTCAATTAAATCACCATCTGCCTCAACGCCGATCAATGAAGTAGGTGTACCTGTTATGGCCAATGATCCGTAATCTGAAAATCTTACAGTCCCATTTTCAACATCTAATTTGGCATCAGGTGACCCTGTACCGATACCTACTCTATCATTAAGTGCATCTGTACGAATCAGGTTGCTATCCGTATCACCTTCAACCCTCATATCATTGTCACCACCGCTTTCATTTACGGTTAAAGTATCATCTGCCCTTAAGTGGCCATTTATTAGTGTTCCAGACGTAAAACCCGTAGTAGCATTAGTTGAAGGGTTGATACGCAACCAAGAATCATTAGCCCTTAAGGCTTGCTTGCCATTCATATAGACGTAATCGGTAAGTTCAATATTACCCTCAACATCCAAAGCCCTGTTATTTGTAATTGTTGTTTTGCCAATAGCAACATTGCCCTCGGTAAAAATATTATCGGTTATGGCGTCCGGAGCGGATGTTCCGCCTACTTCGTACCAATCATGGTCGGATAAACTGCTTAAATCTATACTATTACCAGAAGTGGCCGGGTTTGTTAACGTCAGTGTCGATCCCGTTAGTGCCAAATCAGTTAATTCGTTTGTAGGATCCGCATCTGCATCACGAATATCGATAGTGGTATTCGTGCCATCGTTTATCCGTATTTCGACGGATTCGTTGGCCGTGACTACCGCACTGCTCAAATTTTGATCATCCCTAAAATCGGTAAGATCAACCGTAGTATCCGCACCGGTGCCATTCGCCAAGGTGATGATGTTTCCCGATAGGCTGATCTGTTGGTTATCAGTGTTGTCTAAATAAGGACTTAAATCTACTTGGTTCGCAGGAGTAGCCGGGTTTGTCAGCGTCAGAATATCACTTGCCAAGCTTAAATCGGTAAGTTCGTTAGTTGCACTATTGTCATCATTGTCCGGAAAGTTCACCTCTAGATTGTAATCATCACCTGTCTGTGTTAAGATTACAGAACCATCAGTAGAGGTTAATTCTTGTATCTCATTATTTGGATCAGCATCGGCATCGTCAGTATCCAAGGCATCGACATAGGCCTTAGTGGCCGCGTCCTGTGGATTGTTTGGATCGGCCAAGTTCGTGATGGCCTGGTTGCCAGCACTTGGGTCCTCACCTATTACGTCCTCTAGATCTTGGATCTCATTGGTTGCATCGGCATCCGCATCGTCGGTGTTGACCGTTACCGAACCGCCCTCTACCAAGGAAATCGTTTTTCCCGAAGCGTCAATAGACAGGTCCTGTGTATCCGTATTCGTGTAGGGGGTCAGATCGATATCCGTGGCGCCTGCATTATTCGTGACCTTTAGAATGTTTCCTGTAAGGCTCAGATCTTGGATCTCATTGGTTGCATCGGCATCCGCATCGTCGGTGTTGACCGTTACCGATCCGCCCTCTACCAAGGAAATCGTTTTTCCCGAAGCGTCAATAGACAGGTCCTGTGTATCCGTATTCGTGTAGGGGGTCAGATCGATATCCGTGGCGCCTGCATTATTCGTGACCTTTAGAATGTTTCCTGTAAGGCTCAGATCTTGGATCTCATTGGTGGCATCGGCATCCGCATCGTCGGTGTTGACCGTTACCGATCCGCCCTCTACCAAGGAAATCGTTTTTCCTGAAGCGTCAATAGACAGGTCCTGTGTATCCGTATTCGTGTAGGGGGTCAGATCGATATCCGTGGCACCCGCATTATTCGTGACCTTCAGAATGTTTCCTGTAAGGCTCAGATCTTGGATCTCATTGGTGGCATCGGCATCCGCATCGTCGGTGTTGACCGTTACCGATCCGCCCTCTACCAAGGAAATCGTTTTTCCTGAAGCGTCAATAGACAGGTCCTGTGTATCCGTATTCGTGTAGGGGGTCAGATCGATATCCGTGGCACCCGCATTATTCGTGACCTTTAGAATGTTTCCTGTAAGGCTCAGATCTTGGATCTCATTGGTTGCATCGGCATCCGCATCATCGACATTTAGATTGATCGCATTCCCTTCGGAAATACTTACGTTACCCGGATTACC
>NZ_FTOB01000022.1 GCF_900156625.1 Zobellia uliginosa
GCATCGTCGGTGTTGACCGTTACCGATCCGCCCTCTACCAAGGAAATCGTTTTTCCTGAAGCGTCAATAGACAGGTCCTGTGTATCCGTATTCGTGTAGGGAGTCAGATCGATATCCGTGGCACTTGCATTATTCGTGACCTTTAGAATGTTTCCTGTAAGGCTAAGATCTTGGATCTCATTGGTTGCATCGGCATCCGCATCGTCGGTGTTGACCGTTACCGATCCGCCTTCTACCAAGGAAATCGTTTTTCCAGAAGCGTCAATAGACAGGTCTTGTGTATCCGTATTCGTGTAGGGAGTCAGATCGATATCCGTGGCGCCTGCATTATTCGTGACCTTTAGAATGTTTCCTGTAAGGCTCAAATCTTGTATCTCGTTATTCGGGTCGGCATCCGCATCGTCAGTATCCAAGGCATCGACATAGGCCTTAGTGGCCGCGTCCTGTGGATTGTTTGGATCGGCCAAGTTCGTGATGGCCTGGTTGCCAGCACTTGGGTCCTCACCTATTACGTCCTCTAGATCTTGGATCTCATTGGTTGCATCGGCATCCGCATCGTCGGTGTTGACCGTTACTGAACCGCCCTCTACCAAGGAAATCGTTTTTCCTGAAGCGTCAATCGATAGGTCCTGTGTATCCGTATTCGTGTAGGGGGTCAGATCGATATCCGTGGCACCCGCATTATTCGTGACCTTCAGAATGTTTCCTGTAAGGCTCAGATCTTGTATCTCGTTATTCGGGTCGGCATCGGCATCGTCAGTATCCAAGGCATCGACATAGGCCTTAGTGGCCGCGTCCTGTGGATTGTTTGGATCGGCCAAGTTGGTGATGGCCTGGTTGCCGGCACTTGGGTCCTCACCTATTACGTCCTCTAGATCTTGGATCTCATTGGTTGCATCGGCATCCGCATCGTCGGTGTTGACCGTTACCGATCCGCCCTCTACCAAGGAAATCGTTTTTCCTGAAGCGTCAATAGACAGGTCCTGTGTATCCGTATTCGTGTAGGGAGTCAGATCGATATCCGTGGCGCCTGCATTATTCGTGACCTTTAGAATGTTTCCTGTAAGGCTAAGATCTTGTATCTCGTTATTCGGGTCACCGTCCAAATCGAGTGTCGCGTTCCCGCCTACGGCATTCCATGTACTTCCATCATAAACATATAATTGTCCCGCAACCTCATCAACATAGGTAACCCCACTATTGCTCGGGGTTACCGATGGAGCCCCGCTGCCCAATAAGGTTAGCTCGTTCGTGGCGTCAGCATCCGCATCGTCCAAGGAAGGTACATCCACTATCAAGTCGGGATATGTTCCGCTTACCACCACATTTCCGCTACCTCCATCAGTGATGGTCACGGTTTGATCGGGTGCAGCATTCACTACTTCAAAATTTTGTCCGCTTTGGTTTACCGTTATACCGGTTCCGGCGGAAACCGTTTGGTTCTCATTATTCGGGTCGGCATCGGCATCCTGAATGTTTATTGTTGTAGAACCACCACGCTCCAAATTGATGGACACGGTTTCATTGGCCGTGGCCACAGCGCTACCGATCTGTTGGTCGTCGCTACTGTTAGCCGCCAAATCCTCCAAAGCTTCCTGTACGTTCGTTTCGTTTACACTATCCCCGTCAACATCAAATGGAGTTCCCAGGGCTACTTCAGCAGCATCCTGGATCTCGTTATTCGGGTCGGCATCGGCATCGTCGGTATCCAAGGCATCGACATAGGCCTTAGTGGCCGCGTCCTGTGGATTGCTTGGATCGGCCAAGTTCGTGATGGCCTGGTTACCCGCACTTGGGTCCTCACCTATTACGTCCTCTAGATCTTGGATCTCATTGGTTGCATCGGCATCCGCATCATCGACATTTAGATTGACCGCATTCCCTTCGGAAATACTTACGTTACCCGGATTGCCATCGGTACTTAAGGTCTGGTCGTCGCTACTATTGGCCGCCAAATCCTCCAAGGCTTCCTGCACGTTCGTTTCGTTTACACTATCCCCGTCAACATCAAATGGAGTTCCCAGGGCTACTTCAGCGGCATCCTGGATCTCGTTATTCGGGTCGGCATCCGCATCATCCGTATCCAAGGCATCGACATAGGCCTTAGTGGCCGCGTCCTGTGGATTACTTGGATCGGCCAAGTTGGTGATGGCCTGGTTGCCGGCACTTGGGTCCTCACCTATTACGTCCTCTAGATCTTGGATCTCATTGGTTGCATCGGCATCCGCATCATCGACATTTAGATTGATCGCATTCCCTTCGGAAATACTTACGTTACCCGGATTACC
>NZ_FTOB01000003.1 GCF_900156625.1 Zobellia uliginosa
TCGGCCGGGTCGAAAAAGGGGCCCGCCTCGACCACCGCGACCTTGAGGCCCGCATCGGCCAGTTGCTTGGTGGCCATACCGCCACCTGCTCCAGAGCCTACGATGATAACATCATAGAGCTCAGGTGATTCTTTAATCTGCATAGGTTCTTTGCTTTTGTTAGTAGTTCGATTCGATTGAGATTCGAAAAATAACAATAGTTCGGGCCTGTCTATAGTAGAGGTCGCAAAAGCCTATGCAAATTCAAGAATTTTATAGGTTTTGCATCGAAAAGGGAATCATTTTAACTGCTTGGTCTGAATTACGTTATGAAGAACCGGGTTCTGATGATAGGGGTGGGGTCGGCGTTGTTTAAATATTTACTTTCGCCCTGTTTCCCTCCCAGCCTTTATCGAACAATAGCATGAGCTCTTTTACCAACTCAGGACGGTCTTTGGCAATGTTTACGGTTTCCGCTGGGTCCTTATCGTGGTCGTAGAGTTCTATGAACACAGGTTCGGCATCTTTATCGGTATAATCTTTCCATACGATAAAACGGTAGTTTTTGGTCCGCATGGAATACCCCATTAAGCGATTTTCGAACAGATCGCGGTCCCATTTTTCACCTTGTTGCGTTTTAATACGGCCTTCAACCTCTTCTATTAATGGCCCAAAGGAAGTTTCACGCATTCCTTTTGAAAGTGGATTGGCGGCCCATTCCCTTAGTGCAGGTGTTGGAAACTGCGAAAAAACAGCGGTCTTCCATTCTTGCTCGGGGTTGGAAAGCAAAGGGACAAAACTTTGGCCTTCCAAAGTATTGGGTTTTGAAATGTCGGCAAGGTCACATAGGGTCGGATACATATCTACCAATTCCACAAGGGCATCCGTAGCTTTCCCGCGGTTTTCTTTTGCCATATCTGGGGTCCAGATGATCAATGGAACCCTAGTGGCAATTTCATAATTTGTAGCCTTTCCCCATATGCCCATATCGCCTAAATGCCATCCGTGGTCACTCCATAAAATAATGATGGTATTGTCCCTTATTCCCGCTTCGTCGAGGGCACTGAGCATACGGCCGATTTGTGCATCGACATAACTTACACAGGCCAAATAGGCATGCTTTAGCTTTATGGCTTGCTCGGGAGGGATATCTCCTTTTTTAGGAATTCCGGCCCTGGCCCTTAACTCAAAGGAAGCATGGAGCCCCATGGTGGCTCCGTCTTTTGGGGCTTGATTGTGTTCAGCAAGTTTAATATCAGACGCATCGTACATATCCCAGTATTTCTTAGGGGCGATCCAATCTAGGTGGGGTTTTTTCATGCCCATACCCAAGAAGAACGGTTTTTCCGGGTTTTTCTCAAGCATATCCTTCATAGTGGCAATGGCCAGGTCTGTATTGAATCCATCTTCATAGGCATTGTCGGGAAAATCGGCAAATTCATAAGAGGGACCTTTCCCTAGACCGTTCCTCAACGCATTCTTTCCGTACTTGGCCACCATAGCCTCGCTGTTTTCTTTCTGCATTTTGATATTCTCGGGCAATTTAAATCCAAATTTCACCCCACCTTTATTCAATTCAACGGGCTGTCTACTCCAAGAGAGTTCTGGGTCGTTGTATTTTCCGTGATAGATCTTTCCGGTGTAAACGGTCTCGTAACCATTGGCCTTAAAATGTTGGGGCAGGGTAGCGATATCAGGATTTTTATCCCTGAAATAAGTGAAATTTTCAATAACCTGAATGGTTTCGGGGCGGGCGCCGGTCATTAAACTGGCCCTAGAAGGACTACAGATGGCCTGCTGACAATAGGCATTGTTAAACCGAAGGCCATCCTTGGCCAAAGCATCGATATTGGGCGTCAGGGCAATGTCGGAACCGTAGGCCCCAAGTTCGGGCCTTAGGTCATCAATGGCCAGAAAAAGAATATTCGGTTTTTTTGCTTGCGCTTCCTTTGCGGGCGTAGTAGTGTTTTTGCAGTTTGTGAACAGCCCCAGAAAGATTAGGACTATAATTCGAATGTTCATTTTGTTCGGATTTTATGGAACCAGTTAAAGATATGCGTTAATATATATAAGCATAGCCTGTAGTTTTGTGTCGACTACAAATTAACCTTAAAATTGGCCTCCTTAATTTATGTATTTTATCAAGGGTTGGCACTATCTTAACCTTAAGTTGTTTTTTGTGGAATGAATGTAGGGAGAGATACGACTACTCTTGGGCTTTAGAGGGGGGGGCAACGAATTTGAAGCAGGGCGTATAGACAATAACAGAAATTTATTTAACCTTCCTTAGAATTGTTTTATATTCAGCTCATGCTTAGAGTACCCCACGTTTTTCATCTTTTTTTGGCCTTAATGATATGGGGTACTGTCCCCTTTGTACGTGCACAAGAGAATGCAACTGATTTTGAGATTACGCATTTTCAATTGCCGATAGAGACCGCTGCCCAAGATATACTTGAGGATCGCTATGGTTTTATTTGGATCGCCTCTACTAATGGTCTGTGGCGTTTTGATGGGGGAAATTTTAAAAATTACAGTAAAAACGAGCACGAACAGACAAGTATTACCGATAACCATATCTCGTGTTTGTATGAAGATAGTGAGGGGATCTTATGGGTAGGGACCTATGGTGGTGGTCTCCTAAAATATGATCGGGAGTACGACAACTTTCAACGCTTTATTCATGACGAAAACGACCCTGAAAGCTTGAGTTTTAATGAGGTCAGGGTCATTTATGAAACCGCGGACAACACCTTCTATATCGGTACCGACGGTGGTGGTTTGAACTTGATGAACCGGAAAACGGGAACTTTTAAAAGATACCAGTACAATGCAGACGACCCCGAAAGCATCAGTCACAATAACGTACTCGATATACAGGGGAGTCCTGATGGCCGTCTCTTTATCGGTACATGGATCGGACTTAATATATTTCATGCCGATACGGGGAAATTTACACGCCTTGTCAAAGAGATACCGGGCGGTTCCCACTCCTTTCCCGTATTGGGCTTTTATAACGACCTCATTGTTTCTAACGGCAAGCTGTTTAAGGTAGATAAAAAGAACCGGCTTCATGAGTTAGACTTACTAGAAGACCGGGTAAGTGCCATACAAGCCGACAATGAGAAGAATTGTTGGATAGCGCACCGAGATCAAATAGCTATCGTAGATTCCGATTTCAAAACCAAAAAGGTAATTAGGCTCAACAAGCGCTTCAATGAAGGGTCGTTCTATATAAGACAAATATTCCATAACCCGGCCAAGGAAGATTCTTGGGTATTGGACGGCGCGGGCCACTTTTTTCACATTAAAAAATCACCGGTAATATTCAAGTCTTTTTTAGAATCGGGCAGTAAGGCCAAAATTTTAAAGACTAAAAATAACTATTGGGTATATAGAAACGGAAAGATCAACATCTACAGTAAGAAAGACCAGGTTCTGACCAAAACTCTCGAAGGGTTTACTTACAGGACTTTTATGAGCTCGTATGACAAGGAAATTATATGGGTGGCCGATAACGATTATATTTATCGATATACCGAAGAAGGCGAAACTTTAAGAAAAACAACAAGGAAAACCGCCGAGCTTTTCGGGCTTTTGGAAACGGGTAGCGGACTGGTTTGGACGGGAGAGGTCTTAGGAGCCCGCATTTACGATCCCGCAACGGATACAACCGTGTATTTCGACTGTGATCCCAACGACCCCAATGGTATAGGGTATTTTCACCGGGCAAATGAACTTTTTGAAGATTACAAAGGACAGATATGGATCGGTACCAATGGCGATGGCGTAAAACGCTATGTGCCCGAGAAGAACCAATTTGTACACTATAGGCATGAAATTGGCAATACCGCTACGGTAAACAACAATTTTATAAATGTGATTTTTGAGGATGCCGACCGTACCCTTTGGGTGGGTACAAATTCTGGACTTTGTAGCTATGATCTGCAGAAAGATTTATTTATACAGTACGATAATAGCTTGCTAAAGGATAGGATCATTAACAGCATTGAACAAGATGGGAAGGGGAATTTGTGGTTGGGTACAAGAAACGGACTTATAAAACTAGATGCAAAGAATAATGTGGTTCGTATTTTGAATGAACAAGACGGACTCCTTTCACAGAAAATCAATATTTCAAGCTGTGTTACCGATGATGGCCATATGGTGTTTTCCACAAATGCGGGCCTAATGACCTTCAATCCTGAAAAAGTAGTACCCAGTACCAAAACCCCTTCGGTCTATATTTCTAAATTATGGGTAAACAATGAGTTGGTTTCGCCCAATAGTCCGTACATAAAAAAGAGTATAGAGGTAGAAGACCACTTGCAACTCTCGTATAAAGACCAAAAGATAGAACTCAGCTTTCAGGCCATACAGTACGAAAATGCCCAGCGTTGTCAATACGCCTATAAATTAGAGGGGTTTGATTCTGATTGGACCATGGCCAATGGCACTCGGGCGACCTATACGAACCTACCTTCGGGCCACTATACCTTTCTTTTAAAGGCGACCAATGAAGATGGAATTTGGACGGACAAGATCAAAAGCTTGGATATCGTAGTCACCCCTCCCTTTTGGGAACGCCTATGGGTGCAGATTTTAGGGGGCGTTCTGCTCTTATTGATAGGGGTATGGGGCTTTAGGTTCTTCTTGTTACGGGAACGGACAAGAAATATGTTCGAAATAGAAAAGGAACGGGTATATCAATTCGAGGAACTGGCTCAGATGAAGCTTCGTTTTTTTACCAATATATCCCACGAGCTGAGAACACCATTGACCTTGATAACCTCACCCTTGGATAAGTATATACGCAAAGGGGTCAAACCAGATACCCGGGTCTTGCAAATGATGTATAGAAACAGCAATCGTTTGTTGGAACTGGTGAATCAAATTCTTGATTTTCGCAAACTGGAAGGAAATCAGCAATTGAGAATCAAGCCCCATGACGAACTATTGGTCTGTACAAACATGTATACGGCCTATGAATACTGGGCAAAAGAGAAAAACATCCATTTTAACTGCGAGGCTTCCGAAACCGATTATACCCTTTATTTTGACGAAGATGTCATTGAAAAAATAGTGACCAATCTCGTTTCCAATGCCTTTAAGTTTACGCCTAAAAACGGTGAGATTAATTTAAAGACTTCCTATGCCGACCTTGAGACCGATGACGACGATAAAGTGGTAAGCGGAAAATTGGAAATTGAGGTTATAGACAATGGGGCCGGCATTCCTAAAAAATACCAAGAAAAGGTATTTGAACGCTTCTATCAGTTAGACGAAAACCCGAATAAAGGCTATAGTAGTGGAATAGGACTTTCCCTTATCTCAGAATTGGTAAAGCTTCATCAAGGAAGGATCAAATTGAAGAGCGAAGAGGGAAAAGGATCGCATTTTACGATTACCGTGCCTATTGGTTATAAAGATTACGAGGTAAACGTAAAGGAAGTTCCCGTTGTTTCGACGGAAACGGCATCAGGCGAGACCGTTGTGCTTCTGATCGAAGACAATGAGGATATCCGTAATTATTTGACCACGGAACTGTCGGACGATTACGTAATTCTTCAGGCAGACAATGGAAAGGACGGTTTTCAATTGGCCTTGGAACATATTCCCGATATTGTAATCAGTGATATTATGATGCCCTTGTTCGATGGTATTCAAGTAGCGAACCAGTTAAAGGCGAATGAACTGACCGCCCATATTCCCTTGATGTTTTTGACCGCTAAAACAGGATTGGAAAATAAATTAAAAGGATTGGAAACCGGGGCCGAAGATTATATAGAGAAGCCTTTTAACGTTTCCGAAATTAAAATGAAAATCCAGAACCGGATAGAGAGCAGGCAACGCCTTGTCAAAAAATATCAAAAGGAAGACCTGATCGTAGAACCCACCTCTCAGGTAGACCAATATTTGATACGGGTGAACAATGTTATTGACGCCCATCTCGAAAACGCCGATTTTTCAATTGACTTTTTATGCGATGAATTGGCCATCGGACGCTCACAGTTGTATAGAAAGATCCAGGCACTTACCGGTAAGACTATTATTGAGTATATCAATACCTATAAACTTTCAAAAGCTATGCCTATGTTACAGGAAGGGCAGCTGAGTATAAAGGAGATTGCTTTCAGGGTAGGGTATAACGATAACCGGTATTTCAGTCGCATTTTTAAAAAGGAGTTCGGTCATCCTCCATCGCATTATGTACCCGGTAAATAGATTAAGTGTATCTGTTACACAAAAAATGCACCCTTTTGCACAATTAGTCTACATTGAAAAATAGGTAGTTAGGTATTTTTGAGAAGCGCTTGTTGCGCTGCAACTTAAAAATAACCGAATGAAAAACTCCAGACGAAATTTTATCAAACAGTCGGCTTTTGCCGGTGCCGCGCTTTCCGTTCCTACATATAGTTTTGGGATAATAAATAAACCCAAGTTATCCGATCAGATTATTGGTCATGGCGATTTTAAGTATCGCGTTCATAAAGAGTGGGGAAACCTGAACCCGGCAAGCACCCCGGTAAAAAACTGTCATGAAATGGTGATGGATTCCAAGGGAAGGCTCATTATGGTTACCGATGAGATCAAGAACAATGTTATTGTATATGACAAATCGGGCAAGCTATTAAAGACTTGGACACATAACCTGAAATCGGCCCACGGACTGACCTTGTCGAAGGAAGGGGAAGTTGATATGCTCTTTATAACCGATAACGATGGTGCCATTCTTAAAACTACGGTAGAGGGCAGGGTTCTTATGGAGTTGCCCAATCCACACGAAATAGGGGTTTATGAAAAAGACCAAAAGTATCGCCCTACCGAAACAACGGTAGCTCCAAATGGGGATATTTATGTAGCCGACGGCTACGGCTCCGATTTTATTTTACAGTACTCCAAAGACGGTGAATTTATACGGAAGTTTGGCGGACGGGGCTTAGAAGACCATTTGTTCAGTACGGCCCACGGGGTAACGATTGATGACAGGGACCCTAACAACATTACATTGTTGTGTACCTCTAGAAAACACAATTCGTTCAAACGCTATAGCCTTGATGGCAAGTACCTATCTTCTCTTTTTCTTCCAGGGGCATTTGTCTGCAGACCGGTCATAGATGGTGAGAACTTATATTCAGGGGTGTGTTGGTCTAGGTTAAAGTATTTGGAGCAAACCCCCGATTCAGGTTTTGTTACCATTTTGGATAAGAACGATAAGGTTGTTTCCAATCCAGGAGGTACGGCCCCGGTCTATAAAAAAGGAAAGTTACAATTGATGGTACAAGATGTGCCCCTTTTCAATCACTGTCATGATGTTTGTATAGACGATGATAAGAATATATACGTCTGCCAGTGGAACGCCAATAAAACCTATCCTATAAAATTAGAAAGGGTATAGCTTATGAAAAAAACCGTTCTTCAACTTATCATTTTAGGGCTACTTCTGGTTTCTTGTAAGGAAGAGGGGCAATATGCTTCCATTCCACAGCAAAAAGTTCCCGACATGGTAGATTATAATTTTGATGTTCGGCCCATACTGTCGGACAAATGTTTTAATTGCCATGGTCCCGATGCCAATAAAAGGTCGGCAGACTTACGCTTAGATACTCCTGAAGGCGCCTATAAAGCACTGAAAGACTCCGATAAGGAGTTTGCTATTGTGCCGAAGAATGTAGAGAAATCGATGGTCTACCAACGCATTACGGCCAAAGATAGTTCCGACCTCATGCCTCCCTTAGATTCTAACCTAAAGCTGACGCAGTACGAAATAAAGGTGTTGAAGAAGTGGATAGAACAAGGTGCGGTATACGAACCACATTGGGCTTTTATTCCCGTGAAAAAACCGGAAATACCGGAAGTTCCCTCGGATTGGGTGAGCAATGAAATCGACCATTTTATATTGGGGAAACTTGAAGAGGTAGGCCTTGAACCCAATGAAATTGCCGATAAGGAACGCCTATTGAAAAGGGTTGCTTTAGATATTACGGGCTTACCGCCTTCGCCGGAAATGCGCGAAAAGTTCGTTCAGAATGACGCGCCCGATGCTTATGAACAAATTGTTGACGAGTTGTTGGGCAGTGTACATTATGGCGAAAAAATGGCAAGCCACTGGTTAGACGTGGCCCGTTATGCCGATTCCCACGGCTTTCAGAACGACCAGTTGCGTACCATGTGGCCCTGGAGAGATTGGGTCATTCACGCCTTTAACGAAAACTACAGCTACGAAAAGTTTGTAACCTACCAATTGGCGGGAGATCTGATGCCGAAGAAAAATATGGAGACCATTTTGGCAACGGGCTTTAATCGAAATCATAAAATAAACCAAGAGGGCGGTATTATAGAGGAAGAGTTTAGGATCGAGAACGTAACCGATAGAACCAATACCTTCGGTAAGGCCTTTTTAGGCCTGACCTTAGAGTGTGCCAAGTGTCATGATCATAAGTACGATCCCATTTCGCAGAAAGACTACTTCAATACTTTTGCCTTTTTCGACAAGGTG
Source organism: Zobellia uliginosa (assembly GCF_900156625.1). Classification (GTDB taxonomy): domain Bacteria; phylum Bacteroidota; class Bacteroidia; order Flavobacteriales; family Flavobacteriaceae; genus Zobellia; species Zobellia uliginosa. The sequence continues at coordinate 8,480 of NZ_FTOB01000003.1, forward strand.
ATACATCGTCCTAAATCTATGGGGGAAGTATTGGCAGAGCCCCCCTTGATTACCATTACCGATGAGGTAATCGATAAGGAACTTCCGTTCATAAATAAAAAAGAACCGGAGGATGTAGATGTCATGGTAATCGAAGAGAAACCCGACATTAGAACGACCCATGTATTGAACCGAGGGGTCTATGATGATAAAGGGGAGATTGTTGAACCATCTCCCCCCGAAGCCGTCATGAAGTTTGACACCTTGGTTTACGAACGTAATCGCCTAGGACTAACCAAATGGCTTTTTGATGAAAGGAACCCCCTGACAAGTAGGGTTTTTGTCAACAGGGTATGGCAGGAAATTTTTGGTGAAGGTATTGTGAGGTCTTCCGGCGATTTTGGAATGCAAGGCGATTTGCCTACGCACATTGGCCTGTTGAACTGGCTTTCCGCAGATTTTATGGAAAATGGATGGGATATGAAACGTTTGGTGAAACAGATAGTCATGTCTTCCACTTACAAGCAGTCTTCCGTGGTCAGTAACGAAAAGTTGACTATAGACCCCGATAACCGTTACCTGTCGCGTATGTCTCGCTTGCGTTTTAATGCAGAGATGATACGGGATCACGCCTTGGCAACGAGCGGATTGTTGAACCCCGAAATAGGTGGGCGTAGCGTAAAGGTCTATCAGCCCGACGGTATTTGGGAAGCGGCAAGCTCTGGGCGTGGTATTTTGGCCAATTATGTTCAAGACCATGGCGAAGACCTGTATCGACGGGGTATTTACGTTTTTATAAAACGAACCACCCTCCCTCCGGTACAATTGACCTTTGATGCGGCCACACGTGATCAGTGCGAGGTAAAAAGACAATCTACCATGACGCCGCTTCAGGCGCTTATCGCCCTGAACGATCCGACCATCTTGGAGGCGTCCCGGGTATTGTCGGAAAGATTGATACAGGAAGAAAGTAGCTTCGATGAAAAAATAGAAGCCGCCTTTGTCCGCATTTTATGCCGAAGCATTAAACCCCAAGAAAAGGAAATGCTGGTCGGTTATTACCATGACCAGGAAAAGGCATTTGCAAGCGATAAGCAGAAAGCAAGAGATTTTATTGAAGTCGGCGAGTACCCTATTTTAGAAGATAGGGATGAGGTTAAAGTGGCGGCACTTATGCAGATCATTCACACGATTTACAATCTAGAGGAAACAATAGTAAAAGGATAAAGGTCAATCAAGAGATATGGATAAAGAAGTTGTTGAGCATTATTTGAATACGAACCGAAGACATTTTTTAGGAAAAATGGCCATGGGAATGGGCGGCGTGGCCTTAGGGTCACTTTTAATGCCCGATCTATTGTCAGGCAAGAAAGCCGCTGAAGAACAGCTGCCTTTGGGGCTAAAGCACTTTGCGGCAAAAGCCAAACGGATCATTCTATTGGTGCAAAATGGGGCACCTTCCCAATTGGAAAGCTTTGACTACAAACCTAAGTTGAACGATATGTTCGGTCAAGAGCTTCCCCCTTCCATTCGGGGAAACCAAAAATTAACGGGCATGACCGCAGGTCAAAAGTCCTTTCCTTTAGTGGGGTCTAAATTCAGCTTTAAGCAGTATGGCGAATCAGGAACTTGGGTGAGCGAACTCTTTCCTAATATTGCCAAGATTACCGATGATATTTGCATGATCAAGAGTATGCATACCGATGCGATCAACCATGACCCGGCATTGACTTTTATGCAGACCGGCGCCCAAGTGGGCAATAGGCCCAGTATCGGATCTTGGTTCAGTTACGGACTGGGAAGCGAAAACCAAAACTTACCGGCCTATTGTGTGTTGCTCTCAAAGGGAAAAGGTAATGGCCAAGGTGTATATTCAAAATTATGGTCGAACGGATTTTTAGATAGCTCCCATCAAGGGGTGCAATTGAGTGCCAGTGAAGATCCGATTCTTTATCTGAACGATCCCAAGGGAATGGATAGGGAAACACGCCGTAAGATGTTAGACCACCTGGCTGCCATGAATCAACTGGGCTATGACGAGTTTGGTGATCCTGAAATTCCTGCAAAAATAAAACAGTACGAAATGGCCTTTAGAATGCAAACGGCCGTTCCGGAAATTACGGACGTATCGAAAGAACCGGATCATATCAAAAAACTGTACGGTCCTGACTGTATGGTGCCGGGGACGTATGCGGCCAATTGCCTGCTGGCAAGAAAGTTATCGGAATCGGGTGTGCGTTTTGTACAATTGTACCATCAGGGCTGGGATCAGCACAATAACCTGGTAAGTGAAATCAAAGGCCAGGCCAAAGATGTAGATATGGCATCGGCGGCCTTGATTACCGATTTAAAACAAAGAGGACTGTTAGACGAAACCTTGGTAATATGGAGTGGTGAATTTGGTAGAACGAACTATTGCCAAGGTAAACTGACCAAAGATAATTACGGAAGGGACCATCACCCGCGCTGTTTCAGTATCTTTTTAGCTGGGGGTGGGGTAAAGGCAGGTCTGTCTTACGGAAAGACCGACGAATTGGGTTATAACATTGTGGAAAGTCCGGTACACATTCACGACTTACACGCTACTATAATGCATTTAATGGGCTTAGACCATGAAAAACTGACATATAAACATCTAGGCAGAAGGTTTAGGTTGACCGATGTACACGGTCATGTGGTAAAAGATATTATAGCTTAGATCTATGAAAAAAGCCATTCCGTTTTTTTTGAACGTGCTGTTCTTTCTGCACGTATTGTTGGCATTTTTAGTGCTTTTTGAAGGTCATTTGAAGATTCCTTTTTGGGTGCAGCCCTTGGGGCGAATGCATCCCTTGATCCTGCATTTTCCGGTGGCCTTTATAGTGCTTTTGGTGGTTCTCAACCTCTTCAAAAAACAGCTCGACCCGGTTTCCTTTGAAAAGATAAACTACTCGCTGTTGTTGTTGACCTCGTTTACTACGGTGCTGGCTACGCTTATGGGGCTCTTATTGTCCCTTGAGGGCTACGATTCGGAATTGCTGACGCTCCACAAGTGGGTGGGCATTGCCTTATGTTTTGTTATATACGCCTCGGTTTGGGTATATTCCTGCGGCAAGGTGTTTCGCGTATTGCTGTATACAGGTCTGTTAGGCGTGCTCGTAGGCGGGCATTTTGGGGCAGGGTTGACCCATGGGACCAATTTTCTAATGGAACCGATAACAGCGGCACAAGAGGAAGTCGTAGACGAGAATACGCCCATATATACGGCCTATGTGGCCCCGGTCTTAAAAGCGAAATGCACCAGTTGCCATAATCCTCAAAAACATAAGGGCGATCTAGACCTGACCACCATAGAGGCCATAACCAAGGGAGGCGAAAATGGGGAAGTCTGGCTGGCACATAATGCGGAAGAGAGCCTTTTGTTGAAGAGGGTAGCCCTACCCTTGGAAGACGAAGAGCACATGCCACCTGAAGGAAAGCCGCAATTGACCCAAGAAGAAATTACATTGATAAGTACTTGGATCGAACACGGTGCGGATGATAAGGTTACCTATGCCCAACTACAAGAAAACGATACCCTTAGGCAGTTGGTTGCCGACAAATGGCTGAAATCATTTGAAGAAAAACAATACGCCTTTAATTTCGTGGGCGCCGAAGCCATTAAAGAACTCAACAATCCGTATAGAACCGTGGTTCAAAAATCGCCAACTTCACCGGCGGTAGAAGTTGCCATTTTCGGGCGTAGTGCTTTTAAAGACGAATACTTGAACGAACTTGATAAAATCAAGGAGCAGGTCACTTACCTCAGTTTGGCCAACCTTCCGATAACGAACGGGCATATGAAGTCTGTGGGAAAACTACGCAACCTTGAGCACTTGGTCCTTAATTTTACCGATATCGACAGTGAGGGCATCGGGGCCTTGCAGGGGTGTACCCAGTTGGAAAGCTTGTCCTTATCGGGTACGGCCATAAATGCATCGGTACTCGAACATTTACAAAAGTTGAAAGGCCTGAAGGAAGTATTTGTATGGAACACCCAGCTCAATGCCGATGAAATAGAGCAGTTGAGAACGAAACTGCCCCATGTGATTATCAATGAAGGTTATGTGCCCGACCCGGAAGAAGAATTACGCTTGACCCCACCAACCTTGGTCAATGAGGGAAATATCATTAGTTCCGGCGATTTGATTTCCTTAGGACATAAGATGAAGGGGGTAAGCATTAAGTATACCTTGGATGGATCTCGACCCGATTCTACCTCGGTAGCTTTTGAAAAGGCCTTTCCATTGGATCTGAAAGGAAAAAGACAGCAAACCGTAAAAGCCTATGCTTACAAGGAAGGCTGGTTGCCCAGTAACCCGGTTTCCTATATTTTTTATGATCGAGGTCTGGTACCCGATGCGATAGAGCTCGTTTATCCGGGGGTCTTGAGCTCTTATACGGGCGAGGCCGAAAAAATATTGACCGATGCCATTCGAAGTAACGAAAAAGTAGGCTTTTCAAAATTCTGGGCTTCCTTCAATAAAAAACCGCTGGAGGCCATTGTTGATTTTAGCGTATCGACCCCAAAAATAAAAGAGGTGGTCTTAAGTTGTGGCTTGCACTATAAGCAAAAAAAATCGCCCATCGAGTTTATAGCGATTTGGGCTTCCGATGACAAGGAAAATTGGCAATTGATAAAGAAGGAAGGCTTTGCGAATGAAAGCAATCTTGACCGGCTTAAGGAGATATCGATCCAGCTTCCAGAGCAATCGTATAAATACCTAAAAATAGTGGGCCAACCTAAAAAAGACAACACCTTGAGGGTGAACCAACTCTTTTTCTTTTAAATATAAAGCGTTTTCTAGGCGATAGGCACGGTAGATTCACGTTCGATCATAGTGGTTTTGATAACCTCGGTCTCAAAGGTATTTCCACTATCGTTCTGTTCTATTCTTTTGACCAATTGCCTAGCGGCCCTTTCTCCCATATGATAGCCATGTTGGCTGATCGAGGTAAGGCTGGGCCGTACATATTTGGGAAGTACCCCGTTGGTAAAACAGATAATGGAAAGTTCTTTAGGGATTTTTATCCCCAATGAATTGGCGGTCAACAAAGAGGTGACACCGGCTTCCTCCTCTAAACCTAAAATGGCGTCAACTTTTCCGGCGGAAAGCAATTTTCTGATTTCGACCTCCATAAACGACTTTTCCAGCTTTTCAAAGATCAAGCTTTGATCCAGTTCGATGTTATGGTCTTTTAGACATTGGTGATAGCCGTTGATCCGAAGCTTTGAAATCTCAAGGTCTCCCAATAGTGATACTATGGCAATACGCTTACACCCTGATTTTATAAGGTGCTCCGTGGCATTATAGGCCGCCTTGCTGTCGTCTATGGTGACCTTGTCACAGTTGAGTTCCGATGATACACGGTCGAACATGACCATTGGTATGCCTTTGTTTAAAAAGGGTTTGAAGTGGTCGATGTTGTTCAGCTTTCCGGTTTCTTCCGCCAAGGAAACCAAGAGTCCCGATATGGCTCCTTTGCGGAGCATTTCGGTAATGGCTACTTCCTTTTTATGCGATTCGTTAGAGATGCACGCGATCATGTTATACCCGTGGTCGTTCAATACTTTTTCAATACCACTAATCGCCTGGGCAAAGAAATAGTTGAGAATGTTGGGTATGATGACCCCCACCGAGTGCGATGGCTCTTTTCTAAGATTGATGGCGTTTAGATTGGGGCGGTATTTGTGTTTACGGGCATAGGCAATGATCTTGGCCTTGGTACGGGCACTTATCTCATGACTGTCGTTAAGGGCCTTGGATACGGTAGATTTTGATACCTTAAAATGTTTGGCGATATCGTCTAGACTTATTTTTCGTTTCATAACTGCATCAAGATACTAAATATCGTCAATAAGATTTTACTTCTTTTTGATCTTCCCGATCGCTAAATTAATATTTACGGCCCCCATTTTTTACGAAACCCATTTCGAAAAATCAACATATTTGTAAATATCTGATTTTTAGAGAATTGTAATTGTGATATTTTGATTTTAAGAATAATTGTATTTCGTATTTTAGTACGTAAACGAATTATCTGCCCCTCGTTTTAAGTTATAGTTTAAATTTGACAAAAGGGCTTGGTTTTTAATACGGTAAAAGCTATTCGGCAAAGTTGCCGTTAAAAACCCTAAGCACTTTCAAACATCGAAAAATTATGTACAGTATAGGTTATGATATCGGAAGTTCGTCAATAAAAGCGGCCTTGGTCGAGGTGGGCACAGGTAAGCCCGTGGCCGTAGTTAGCGAACCCAAAGCGGAAATGGATATTCTTGCCATTAACAATGGTTGGGCCGAACAGGATCCAGATACATGGTGGAAGCACGTTTGTACGGCTACCAAAACACTTCTTTCGGAAAACAATATCAAGCCCGAAGAGGTCACGGGAATCGGTATTTCATATCAGATGCACGGACTGGTAGTGGTAGACAAAGATTTGAAGCCCTTACGGGATTCCATTATTTGGTGCGATAGTAGGGCAGTGGGCATCGGGCAAAAGGCCTTTGATGAACTGGGCAACGACCGTTGTAGCGAAAACCTTTTAAACTCGCCTTCCAACTTTACCGCCTCTAAATTGAAATGGGTCAAGGAAAACGAGCCTGAAACTTTTGATCGTATCCATAAATTCATGCTACCGGGAGATTATATCGCCTGTAAATTGAGCGGTACGATAAGCACAACCTTATCGGGTCTGTCCGAAGGTATATTTTGGGATTTCAAGACCAATAGCCTGGCCACTTGGTTGTTGGATTATTACGGATTGAGCGAAGCACATGTTCCAGAAATCGTCGATACCTTTTCCGTACAGGGTAAAGTTTCGGAACAAGGGGCAAAAGAATCAGGTTTAAAAGTGGGTACGCCTATTTTATACCGTGCGGGAGACCAACCGAACAATGCGTTGTCCTTAAACGTTTTTAATCCCGGAGAGGTAGCTGCAACAGGTGGAACATCGGGTGTTATCTATGCCATTACCGATAACCTTTCGGTTAAGGAGAGCTCACGGGTCAACAATTTTGCCCACGTTAATTATAGCGAAGCCAATCGCTTTGTAGGGAAGCTGCTTTGTATCAACGGGGCCGGTATCCAATACCGATGGTTGTTAAACAGCCTAAGTGTTGCCTCATACGATGAAATGAACGATTTGGCCAATTCGGTACCACAAGGTTCCGATGGTGTAAAAATATTGCCTTTCGGTAACGGTGCAGAACGCATGTTGAACAATATAGATTTGGGAACCAACATTTTTGGTATCAACCTGAACAACCATACCAAGGCCCATTTGTGTAGGGCTTCACTTGAAGGTATTGCCTTCTCCTTTGTTTACGGTATGGAAATTCTTCGGTCAGACGGTATTACCGCCACCAAAATCAGGGCAGGAAACGATAACCTGTTTCGTTCGGAAATTTTTTCGAACACCATAGCGACACTTATCGGTCGTGAAATTGAAATATATAATACCACGGGTGCTATTGGCGCAGCCAGGGCCTGTATTTTACGCGATGGCGACTTTTCAAGCTTCGGCGAGCAGATTATGGCCAATGACTATGTCATGAGCTATAAGCCTTCCGAAGAAAAAGAAGCATTGCAATCCGCATATTCCGCATGGAAAAATGAATTAGAACAATTATTAAAAAACAAGTAACATGGCATTATTAGGAGACAAAGAGTACTTTAAAGGAATTGGAGACATCAAGTTTGAAGGGAAGGAATCTGACAACCCTTTAGCGTTTAAATATTACAATCCCGACCAAGTCGTTGCGGGCAAGACCATGAGGGAGCACTTCAAGTTTGCTATCGCCTATTGGCATACCTTCTGTGGACAGGGTTCAGATCCATTCGGCCCAGGAACACAGAACTTTCCTTGGGATGCATCTACCGATGCCGTTCAGGCCGCAAAGGAAAAGGCGGATGCCGCTTTTGAATTTATCAGTAAAATAGGATTCGATTATTTCTGTTTTCACGATTTCGATTTGATCCAAGAAGGTCCGACTTTCGCCGAATCGGAAAAAAGACTGGCTACGATTACCGATTACATCAAAGAAAAGAAAGCGGCTTCAGGTATAAAATTGTTGTGGGGTACGGCCAACTGTTTCTCTAACCCGAGATACATGAACGGTGCCGCTACAAACCCTGATTTTGACGTAGTGGCCAGAGCTGGTGGTCAAGTGAAATTGGCTTTGGACGCAACGATCGCCCTAGATGGTGAGAACTATGTTTTCTGGGGAGGACGTGAAGGTTATATGTCTCTTCTAAATACCAATATGGGCCGTGAGTTAGACCATATGGCGCAGTTCTTGACCATGGCTAGGGATTATGCCCGTAAGCAAGGTTTTAAAGGTACTTTCTTTATCGAACCGAAACCTATGGAGCCTACAAAGCACCAGTATGATTTTGATACCGCTACCGCAATCGGCTTTTTAAGGGAATACGGACTTGAAAAAGATTTCAAAATAAATATCGAAGTAAACCATGCTACTCTGGCACAGCACACTTTTCAGCATGAAATGGAAGTTGCCGCCAATGCGGGAATGTTAGGAAGCTTGGATGCCAACCGTGGGGATTACCAAAACGGATGGGATACCGATCAGTTCCCGAACAACATTTTAGAGACTACCGAAGCTATGTTGGTATTCTTACAGGCTGGCGGTCTGCAAGGTGGTGGTGTGAACTTCGATGCCAAGATCAGAAGAAACTCTACCGATCTCGAAGATATCTTCTTGGCCCATATCGGAGGTGCCGATACCTTTGCAAGGGCATTGATTACTGCCGATAAGATCATCACTTCTTCCGATTATACCAAACTACGCGAAAAACGCTACAGCTCTTTCGATTCTGGTAAGGGAAAAGATTTTGAGGCCGGTAAACTAAGCCTTGAGAACCTATATGAGCTAGCACAGGAAAATGGCGAGTTGGAATTGAAGAGCGGAAAGCAAGAGTTGTTCGAAAACATTATCAACCAGTACATCTAAGAAGATAAACTATGAAATTTTTTATTGATACAGCAAATTTAAACGACATTCAAAGCGCCTACGAATTAGGTGTTTTGGATGGTGTAACTACCAATCCTTCCTTGATGGCCAAAGAGGGCATTACGGGAAAGGACAATATTTTGAAGCATTACTTGGCCATATGTGAAAAGGTTGAAGGCGATGTTTCCGCTGAGGTTATCGCAACCGATTATGAGGGCATGATCAAAGAAGGTGAGGAATTAGCGGCTTTACACCCACAGATCGTGGTTAAGTTGCCCATGATCGCAGACGGGGTCAAGGCTTGTAAGTATTTTTCCGATAAAGGAATAAAAACAAACGTTACGCTAGTGTTTTCCGCAGGTCAGGCCTTATTGGCGGCCAAGGCCGGCGCTACTTACGTTTCCCCGTTTTTGGGGAGGTTGGATGATATCTCTACCGACGGTTTGCGATTGATCGAAGAGATCCGTTTGATCTATGACAACTACGGTTTTGAAACGGAGATCCTATCGGCTTCCGTAAGGCATACCATGCATATCATCAATTGTGCAAAATTAGGATCAGATGTAATGACCGGGCCTTTATCGGCCATCGAAGGTCTACTAAAACACCCTTTGACCGATAGTGGTTTAGAGAAGTTCTTGGCAGATTATCAAAAAGGTAATGCATAGGTAAACCAATGAAACCCCACCATAGGGTTGGTCTAAAAAAGTTTACGTTCGATTTCAATATATGATATTGCCGATGGTCTTGCTATCGGCAATATTGTTTTTGCCCCATTTTTTAATTTTTCGACTGACAACCAATAATTCAAAGCTGATATCATGAAAAGCAAGATAACGCTAGTACTGTTGATGTGCTCCATGGGTATATGGGCACAAGAAGTCAAAGTTGACCAAGCTTCTTGTCTAAAAAGGTATACAGGTGAATGGGTGAGTTCGGTTTCTCCCGAATCGAACGAGATCGGGAAAGAACCACAAATAAAAATGGTAAACGTGCCGAAAATGGATGGTACGGCCTTACAGGTCGAAGTGCTTCAGCTACGTGATGGGGCATATACGCCCATTTTGGTAGAATTGATAAGCTACGATAGTTTTACGGACAAAATTGTGGCCTTGGGACAGAATGAAAAAGGGGAATGCTTTTCGGGCATTGGGTCATTCTCGGATAGGGATAACTGGCTAATGGTGGACCGTAACTTTCAAGGGGCACATACGCAGACCGTGTCTTTTCGGTTTCTGTCCGATACCGTGGTGTATTTGGAAGGGAAGGATACAGCCGGGAAAGTGCTTTGGAAAACCCGTTACATCAAAAACTAATTACCTTATATCTGGGGTGGCCGTCAATGGATCCATTTGTTTGAAATCAACAATTCACCTATCTTCAACCGGGTTGTGAAATGTAGGGGCTCCAAAGCTTCTTCTCAATATATTCTAGTCTTTAAATCGAAGTGTATTTAATATTCACGGAAATGAAATTTGTAAAAGCAGTTTGTAAATTGATTTTATGTGCCTTGTGTGCGCAAGGTCATCTCTGTGCACAGGTTTCCGAATCGGAATACACTTTTGTGAATATCGAGCAAGACAATACGCAAAGAGCCGTCTCCGCTATAGTTGAAGATAGTATGGGACTTATTTGGATGGGGACCAATGGCGTGGGACTTAAAAAGTATAACGGTATTGATTTTATTACGTACAAGCAAGATCTTAATGAACCCAAATCCATAAGTAACTCGCTGATACACACCGCATATATTGATCGCAAGGATAGGCTTTGGGTCGGTACGGAAACAGGTTTGGATCTATACAATAGAGATCTTGATAACTTCGATAAAATAGAGCTTAGGGATGAGACCGTAATAGAAGGCGGTGTACTTATTAGGGCCATTCAAGAAGGCATCAACGGAGAACTTTTGGTGGGCTCCCATTACCATGGAATGTTTAGGGTCGATCCGTTAAGCTTACGTAGTGAGTCGATCCCTATTCAGTCTACCATAAATAAATCCGTCATTCAGATCAACTATATTCTAAAGAGTGTTACGGGAAAAATATACGTGGCTACAAATTACGGTCTTTTTGAGTATGACGGTATCAAGTTGAGCCCTTCACAAATAGTGAATGAGAAAGGCGAAGTGGTAGAAAGTCTATCTCGAAATATAGAGACTTTGTTTCAAGATAAGGATGGGGCCATTTGGTTGGGGACTTTGTCGGATGGATTGATAAAAATAAAATTACTGTCTTCGAACAAGTATAAGGTAGATTCCCTCGGACTTACCCAAGAAAGGGTATTTTCCATTGCCCAAGCGGCAGATGGCAATATCATTTGCGGTACGGAAAACGATGGACTTTTTGTACTAAAGGCAGATGGAAGCTTGATCAAGAACTATCGCTACGATAAGTTTGATGTGAATAGTATCAAATCCAATTCGATATGGACGGTTTTTATAGACGGCCAAGAGCGTATTTGGATCGGTTACTATAACAAAGGGGTCGGGGTTTACGATACCCTCTATGATAAATTCAAGGATATCGAGAGTTCGGCCAACTTGAACAATTCATTGCAATTGCCATCCGTCACGGGTATTGTCAGTGATAAAAAAGGCAGATTGTGGATCGGTTTAGACGGTGGCGGCATCGATGTGTACGATTCGGAAAGCAAAAAGATAGTCCACTTAAAAGACCCTGAAAACCCTATAGCAACGAACCTGCATGCAGCGGCCGTTGCGGGTATGTTTTTCGACAGCAAAGGCAATCTATGGGTGGGTACGTGGAATTCAGGAATCTATCTCCTGAAAAAAAATACTTCCACGTTTATAAATTATAAAACTTCAAATACCGAGGGGGGACTAACCAGTAACCGTATCATGACCTTTGACGAGGATAAAAATGGTATCATATGGATTGGCTCCTATGTAACGGGCTTGCATTCTTATAACCCCCAAACGGAAAAGTTTACCGCTCACAACGAGGAAATCTTTCACGACCTGATTCCGAGCCATGGGGAGGTGCGTAAAATTTTGGTAGATAGTAATGACTTTATCTGGTTGGGTACGACTGGGGGCTTGTATAAAATCCCCAGTAATTTTTCTGCCGGTGACAAGGCGATTTCCTTGGTGGATCGTATGCATGAAGATACAGGGCGACAATTGATCGTCGATAGAATTGTATCCTTATTTGAAGATAGTCGGAACATACTCTGGATCGGTACGGATGGCGGCGGCTTGTGTAAATACGACCCCTCTAAAGATACATTTAAGTGGTATGGCGATAGAAACGGTTTAACACAACAGACCATAGCCTCAATTTTAGAAGATGATAGTGGGGCTATTTGGATAGGGGGGAACAACGGAATTTCTAGATTGGATGTCGAACACGAAAACTTCAAGAATTTCGATATCCATGATGGGCTCTTGGCCAATGATTTTAATTTCAATTCCATTTTTAAGGATGAATCGGGTATTCTCTATTTTGGAAGTTATGAAGGCGTTAATTCCATAGATCCCGAAAACCTGAGTTTTAATGACGTAAAACCAGAGGTTTATTTCACCGATTTTAAGCTTTTTAACAAGTCCGTGGTTCCCGGTACTCAAAAATCGCCCTTGGAAAAGGTGATAGACCGAACAAAGGCTATAAGCCTTACGCACGATCAGTCGGTTTTTACCATAGAATATGCGGGCATTAATTTTACAAGGCCCAAGAAGAACCAATACGCCTATTTTTTAGAAGGTTTTGACAATCGGTGGAACTATGTCGGTAAAACCAGAAGTGCTACCTATACGAACCTGCCGCCGGGCGATTACGTCTTTAAAGTGAAGGCCGCAAACAATGACGGGGTTTGGAATAATAGCCCTACGGCATTGAAAATTACGGTGCTATCCCCATGGTGGAGTACAAATACGGCTATCTTTTTATATGTGTTGGCCATTCTTCTGATCACCTACTTTCTAGCGAATTTGGCGAGCCAAAGAATACGTGAAAAACGTATGGTTCAATTTGAACGCGAAAAACGATTGCAAGAAGAGGTGTTGAACGATAGGAAAATTCAATTTTTCACCAATATCTCGCATGAGTTTAGAACACCGCTTACCCTTATCCTCAATCCTTTAGAAGATATACTGACCGATACGGAAAACCAGTTTTCCAAAAAAATAAAGGAAAAATTGGGGACCATCCAAAAGAATACCAACCGAATGAAAAGATTGATCGATGAGCTGATGGATTTTAGGAAGCTTGACATCAATAAATTGACGGTAAAGATATCGGAGTTGGAAGTCATTGCCTTTGTCAGTGAGATTGCGGGACATTTTGAGGAAGAGGCTTCACTAAAAAACATTCTATTTCAGGTAGAATCCGACGAAATGCCGATTACCCTCTGGAGCGACCCTTCCATGCTCGAGAAAATCATATTTAATATTCTGTCGAATGCCTTTAAGATTACCCCTGATAACGGAACCATTACCGTTGGGGTCTTTAGGTGCAATGAAGCAATGGTGTTTCCGCAGGTCGATGATGAAAAACCGGTACAAGCGGTTGAAATCGCCATTGAGGATAGCGGATCGGGAATAAAGAAGGAGGATCTTGAAAAAATATTCGAGCGCTTCTATCAGGCCGAGCATATGAATAGCCAGTATTACGGGGGTACGGGTATTGGCCTTGAAGTGGTCAAGAACTTTATCGACCTGCTCAAAGGAAAAATAACGGTCGAGAGCGAAGAATCCATAGGTACCAAGTTTAGGATCTTCCTTCCCTTGGGCAAGACGCACTTTAAACCTAGTGAACTGTTCTTGGCCCCTGATATCGACCTAGACGATAAACCGGAAGTGAAGCTAGAAGGTGGGCTTCTTGATCAATTGACGGTCGATACCGACAATCAGACCTTACTTGTAGTCGAAGACAATGCGGAGCTGAGGGCCTACCTCAAAAAAGAACTGCGCGAGGAGTATAATGTGATTGAAGCCGTAAACGGAATCCAGGGCCTTGAGATGGCCTTAAAAAGAATACCCGATGTAATCTTGAGCGATGTGGTCATGCCCGAAATGGACGGGTTTGAGTTCTGCAAGCGCGTAAGGGCAGACCTGAAGACCAGCCATATACCGATATTGATGCTTACGGCCAAGACCATGACCGACGATTGGGTACGCGGTATAGATTCGGGCGCCGACGTGTATTTGAGCAAACCTTTTGAAATGAAGGTGCTTCGTGCCCAACTAAAGCAAATGTTGAGCAGTAGACGGGTATTGTTCAATAAATATCTCAATGATTCCAACAATGTAAAAGTACCCGAAAACACTTCGGAGCTCGACAAAGGCTTTATTGCCAAGGTACTCGATTATATAACGGCCAACCTGTCCGATGAAAATTTGAACGTAGAACAATTGGCGGAAGAACTACACCTCAGTAGAAGCCAATTGTACCGAAAGATAAAAGCCCTTACCGGATGCTCGGCCAATGAATTTTTAAGAAAGATCAGACTTGAAAAGGCCAAGCAAATGATAGAGAACGGAAACGAATCTATTAGCGAAGTATGCTTTAAGGTCGGTTTTTCATCACCTTCCTATTTTACCAAATGCTTTAAGGCGCATTTCGGATACCTTCCTACCGAGGTGAAGTAAGATTTTGTTAATTTAAAAACTGTATGCGATTTAATACATTAAGTTGCACTTGTAAAATACTGTAAACAAGGCCATCGAACGTATTAGTTTTGGCTATATCTATTTAACTAATGTAACGCATCCTAGATATGGAAACTATTACTCAAAGTAAATGGTACAATAGAACCACCACGGTAGATGTTTTTATTATTTCTTTTACCTGCTTTAGGTTTTTATGGACTGTAAAAGACAAATATAATCAAGTCTGATACATCCAAAATTCTTTATGGAGTAATGGCTTTCGTTTGCATACTGACCTTGTTGTTTAGTTTATAAGCGCAATACAAGCCTGTAATCCACTTCCCTTTTTACTTCCAATAACACGGACATTTTTGTGGGCATTTTCCGAGGAAGGCCCAAATACTTCGAGGCCATCGCATTTATACCCCCAAAATGCCACAAATATTCTATATAGCGCATCATTTGTAATATACACAGGAAGGGGAATTTCCCGATTTTTATCTTATTGTTAATCACTAGGGCGATAAATTGCACATAGAGCAATTTTGGTAATACCTTAACTAATTTGATAAAATTTTACGATATGCTAAAAACCGCTCTGTTATTTATAGGAATACTATTGTTTCTACTTGGTTGTGGAAAAGTCAAAGAGAATAAGCGAAACACTGAAAACGACCTCAATAGTCTTAAAAAACTTTATGAAGAGAACTTTTACATTGGTGCGGCGGTGAACGATCAAATAGTCACGGAAAAAAATGCCAAGGCCTTAGGTGTTTTGAAGAAGGAGTTCAATAGTATTAGTCCGGAAAATGTCATGAAATGGGCAGAGATCCACCCGACTCCCGATTCCTTTTATTTTGATATGGCCGACAAATATGTGGCCCTGGGGCAAAAGAACAAAATGCACATTGTGGGGCATACCTTGTTATGGCATAGTCAAATCGGACCTTGGATGAACTCGGTCAAAGATAGCGCCACCATGGCCAATTACATACGTGACCATATCAACACCGTGGCCACGCGTTACAAAGGTAAGATCGATAGCTGGGACGTGGTCAACGAAGCCTTAAATGAAGATGGCTCTTTACGGGAATCGATTTTTTTAAAGGTAATAGGGGACCGTTATTTAGACATGGCCTTTAAACTTGCCGAAAAAGCCGATCCGGAAGCTAAGCTTTATTATAACGACTACAATATGTGGAAGCCCGAAAAAAGGGCGGGGGCCATTCGCGTCATCGAGAATCTACAGAAAAACGGAATCAAGATCGATGGGGTAGGTATGCAAGGCCACTGGAGCCTGACCGAACCGTCGCTGGAAGAAGTGGAAAACAGTATCATAGCCTATGCGAACTTGGGGATAAAAGTCGCCATTACGGAGCTTGACGTTACCGTGTTGCCCAATCCTTGGGAACTTGAGGGTGCCGAGGTCAGCCAGAATTTTGAAAATAGCGAAGAAATGAACCCTTATCCAGAAGGTTTGCCCGATTCCGTTCAAGTGCAATTGGCCGAGCGTTACCGCAATATTTTTAAACTCTTCCTCAAGCATAGCGATAAAATTGATAGGGTGACCTTTTGGGGGATCAATGACCAAAGTTCTTGGCTGAACAATTGGCCTATAAATAATAGAACCAACTATCCGCTATTATTCGATAGGGAGTACCAAACTAAAAAAGCATATGACGCGGTCGTTCAACTCAAGATCGATTCAACCGACCAACACTAAATATCCATGAATTCATCAACTCAAAAGCTATCGGTTAAGGAAAAAATCGGTTATAGTCTGGGCGACCTTTCCGCAAACCTGGTGTTCCAGACTTTAATGACCTACTTGGCCTATTTTTATACGGATATCTACGGTCTTGAAACCAAGCATGCGTCGGGTATTATATTGACCGTGGGGCTTATTGCCGCCTTCGGCTTCAACCCCATTATCGGGGCTCTGGCCGACCGTACTTCTTCAAGGTGGGGCAAGTTCAGGCCTTGGATCTTGTTTACGGCAATTCCATTGGGGGTCGTGGCGCTATTGGCGTTCAGCACACCCGATTTCGATTACAAGGGAAAGGTAATCTACGCCGTAGTGACCTATACCTTGTTACTCTTGTTGTACGCGGCCAATAATTTACCGTATTCCGCATTGAGCGGGGTAATTACGGGGGATATGGGCGACAGGAACAGCTTGTCGGCCTATCGGTTCGTAGCCGTAATGTTCGCCCAGTTTTTTGTGCAGGTATTCATGTTACCGATAATCGAGTCTGCCGGCAATGGCGATAAGGCCGTCGGTATAGAAATAGTAATGACATGGTTGGCCATTATAGGAACCGTTATGCTTATCATCACCTTTCTTACGACCAAAGAACGTATTGTTCCGACGCCAGACCAGAAATCGACCCTTAAGGAAGATTTGGGCGATTTGTTCCAGAATATCCCGTGGATCATAATGTTGGTGGTCACTACCTTGGTATTCGTCACCTTGGCCATGAAAGGAGGGGCCTACGTTTACTATTTTGAAAATTATGTAGACGAAGAAAGCCTTACTTATTTTATTCAGCCCCTACTTGATTTCTTGGTATCCATTAATGTGAACTTTTTTGGGGAGAACCCGGTATCGGCCGGTTTTGGGCTCTTTAATGCGGGAGGCATTATTTTTATGATACTCGGTATTACCCTGTCAAAAAGGTTTGCCGATAAATACGGAAAAAGAGATGTTTTTATGGCAGCCCTCTTTTTGTCGACTTTGTTCATTATGTTCTTTTATTTCTTTTCGCCCGATTCAGTAGGGCTCATATTTACGTCGCAGATCTTTCACGGGTTTTTCTATGGGTTGACTATACCCTTGCTGTGGGCAATGATCGCCGATGTAGCCGATTTTTCCGAATGGAAGAACAATCGTCGGGCCACCGCTATAATTTTTTCGGCCATGATGGTCGGTTTAAAGGGGGGACTGAGTATTGGTAGCGCCTTGGTAACCGCTATTCTCGGTGTCTATAATTACGTTTCCAAGGAAGCCGCTGTGGCAGGGGGGGCGATCGTACAACCCGAATCGGCAATTCAAGGTACACGAATGCTCGTTAGTATTTATCCAGCCATTCCCTTTCTATTGGGAATCGGATTGCTCTTTTTCTATGAAATAAACAAAGAGAAGGAGACCCTGATCGAAGAGGAGCTAAAGAAAAGAAGAATCGAATAAAAGCAAAACAAAATAAAATATGCCGGAAGAACCTATTGAACATATTGACTTTAATGAGTTGAACGAACGTGCAATTTCCAAACCCTTGGTAAAGCACATTTATACGGCTGATCCATCGGCCCATGTTTTTGATGGGAAAATATACATTTACCCTTCCCACGATATAGAATCGGGTATTCCCTTCGATGATTTGGGAAGCCATTTTGCCATGGAAGATTACCACGTAATCTCTATGGAGGATATAGATGGTGAGGCTGTAGACCATGGTGTCGCCCTTCATGTGAATGACGTGCCTTGGGCCGAAAAACAAATGTGGGCCCCCGATGCGGCACACAAAAACGGAAAGTACTATTTGTATTTTCCGGCCAGGGATTATGACGGACGGTTTAAGATAGGTGTGGCCGTGGGCAATGCTCCCGAAGGCCCCTTTGTACCCCAGCCGGAAGCTATAAAGGGCAGTTACTCCATAGACCCTGCGGTTTTTGAAGACGAAGATGGTAGTTACTACATGTATTTTGGAGGAATTTGGGGCGGACAGTTGCAAAAGTACCGCAACAATACCTATGACAGTTCCCATGAATTGCCCAAACCGAACGAAGCGGCCTTGTTGCCCATTATAGCCAAATTGGGCGATGATATGCTTGAGTTTGCAGAAGAACCTAAGGAAGTACGGATTTTAGATGAAGAGGGAAACCTTCTGTTGGAAGGCGATAACGAAAGACGCTTCTTTGAAGCGTCATGGGTACATAAATATAGGGGCAAGTATTATTTTTCATATTCTACGGGAGACACCCATTACATCTGTTATGCGATGGGCGATAGTCCTTACGGTCCTTTTACCTATGCGGGCAGGATCTTAAACCCCGTAGTAGGGTGGACGTCGCACCACTCCATATGTGAAGTTGATGGGAAGTGGTACTTGTTTTACCACGATTCGAGCCTTTCAAAAGGGGTAACACACCTTAGGTCTGTAAAAGTTGCTGAAATTGAATACCACCAAGACGGTACCATTGCTACACTGGATCCGTATAAGTAGAAAAATAAACGGACTTAGAAAAAGAGGGGGCAAAATAGTTGCCCCCTCTTTCTGTTTTATTTCCTTCTGATGTATTGCGGTGAATCATTGTTTTTGGCCGCAATGATATACTTTTCTTTGGCAACCCTTATCGGGGCCATCTGGGTAACGTCGCCTTTTAGGAATAGGCCGCTTTCAGAAGCCGGTAGGGCTTCAAAGCTTCCTTGTCCATTCCCTTTTAGTAATAGGCCATAACTCCCATCGTTACGAGGGGTCTCTACCTCTGAGGCGTACAGGTTTCCTGCAACGAGTGCATCTAGGTTTCCGTCTTTATCGTAGTCGTCGACCAGTATTTCATTGATATTGGAGGTCTGGGCCAAGACGGGTAGTTCGTGGACGATAAATTTGCCCCCGTGGTTCTCTAAATAGATGCTGGCAAAAGATTTCACTTGGTAGTGAAGGGCCGATTCAAGCGATTTTTCGGTATATACATCTTCTAAGGTGGCTTCGGCAAAACTCTCGTAATTTTGAAATTTTTGCTTGATCGAAGGAATCTGCTGCGAAGAGCATTCCCGCCCTCGTAAGGGGTATTGTTTCCCATCGTTGTAGTAGCTCAACACGATATCTTCCTTATTGTCTTTGTCAAAGTCGTTTACGAAGATGTCAAAGGTCTCTTCTTGGGTAGCCTTGTACTTGTAGTTCTTGCCGTTGTTGCCTACGATATAGTCCATATCGCCATCCTTGTCGAAATCGCCTTGCTGCACGCTCCACCACCAGCCTGTGGTATCTTTGGTCAAGCCGAGCGATTCGGAAACTTCCTTAAAACCTTTATCCGTATTTCTGAACAAACGAATGGGCATCCACTCGCCAACGATCATAATATCATCGCGTCCGTCGTTGTCGTAATCGGTAATTACGGCACTGGTGGCCATACCAAGGTTTTCAAAGGCCTCGGGTTGCATTTGGTCAAATATGTCAAAACGTACATTTCCGTTTCGGCTGTTGTTCTTTAAGATATAGCTGCTTGCCGGACTGGGATAGTGTTTCGGTACTTGTCTACCCAATACCAGAAGGTCGGGTTGGCCATCGCCGTCAAAATCGGACGCGTATACCCGTGAACCGCTAAACTTTAGGTCGGGCAAGGCATTGGGGGCGGCTTTCGTAAAATTCCCTTTGCCGTCGTTGAGGTACAATCTGTCGCGCAGGGCTTCCGAATCTACGGCAAATTCGTATCCGCCACTGACCACATAAAGGTCTTGGTCGCCGTCTCCGTCCGCATCAAAAATTAAAGAGCCCGTATCTTCACTTTGACTATCCGCTTCTAAAACAGAAGAAGACTGTTTTGTAAACCCTTCGTCGGTTTGCAGGAATAGGGTACCCGTTTGACCCGCGGAGCCACCGATAAAATAATCGTCCAGGCCATCATTGTTCAGGTCGCCCGTAGCAAGGGTAGGGCCGAAGGAAGACATTTTATGGGGAAGCAAAACTTGGTCTGCAAAATCGTCATAGTTGTTTTCAACATGTTTGTAGGGCGGAAATTTTACGCTCTTATCGTTGGCAAAAAGTACAGGTTCCCCTGAAATACGGTTCTCGTTCGCGTCATTGGCGTCTTCAAGAAGTAGGGTAAGGCTTTGGTTGGCATCGAGTCCGTTTAGATGTTGGACTTTTCCGTTGGGCCAAACCACTTTAAGTGTATCTATTTGGGTCGCATCCCCTAGACCAAAATGAAGTATCGGAGCTACCGAAGACTGAAACCCTCTGGTAAGGGTCAGTTCTTGCATTTGGGTTCTTCCGTTACTGGTAACGTAAACACGGGATCCCAAACCGAATTGGTTCAATGGGTTTCCTTTAAATCTTATTTGGATATAGTTCTTGGTTTCCGAAGCATTGTTCTTGAAAACCGAAGCCTTATCGTCAATGTTGTTGGTAATGATCTCTAGGTCGCCATCGTTGTCAAGGTCGGCGTAGACTACCCCGTTTGAAAAACCTTCGAATTCAATACCCCAGTCTTTATTGGCTCTTTTAAACTCAAGTTGCCCCGTATTCTTAAATATAAAATTGTCTATTTTTTCGGATGGGATTTTTTGGCTCAGGGCCAACAAGGTATCCTTACTCAATGTAAGGGTCTTGAGCTGGTTGAAATAATCATTGTTGTTGATTTCCCGTCGTGTTCCGTTCGAAACAAAAAGGTCTTTATCGCCATCATTGTCAAAATCGGCAAAAAGAGGGCCCCAGCTCCAATCGGTAGAGGAGGTTCCCGTAATTCGGGAAACATTTGAAAAATGTGGGATGCCATCTTCGTACACCCCTGAATTCATCTGCATACAGTTGTGCATGTACTGATAGTGGAATCCGGCATTTACTACATCCCAAAAGAGTTCGGGGTTCATACTGGCCATATTGGCCTTTTTTCTCCGGTTCGATTTGGCATCCATATCGACCTGAAAAATATCGAGGTTACCGTCGTCGTTAAAATCGGCAATATCGGCACCCATACCATAAAAGGCGGTATGTGATGTGGCTTCTTTTACCACTTCTTTAAACGTACCGTCTTGATTGTTCAGGTACATAAAGTCGGGAGAGTTGAAATCATTGGAAACGTAGAGGTCGGGCCAAGAGTCATTGTTGATGTCCCCTACGGTAGCGCTCAATGACAATCCGAAGGCCTTTAGGCCCGAGGCTTCGGTAACGTCGGTAAAGCCCTTTCCGTTGTTTTGGTACAAATGTCCAGATTCATAATCTTTGACATTTTTCATTTTATAGGAATACACAAAAGTGGGGGAGTCAAACCGGGTAGGGGGGTAGTTGGCCACGAAGAGATCTAGGTCACCGTCTTTGTCATAATCGAAAAAAGTGGCCTGAACGCTGTTGCCGATATCGTCTATACCGTACTCGGCGCCTTTTTCAGAAAATGTGCCGTCTCCGTTGTTGAGGAAGAGCTCATTGTTCTTTGGACCGAATTTACCGCCTACGGAGCAATAAATATCCAAATGGCCATCGCCATTTACATCGGCCATGGTAACACCGGTATACCAGCGGTTATCGCCAGAAACACCAGCCTTTTCGGTGATGTCTTCAAATTGAAGCTTGCCCTTGTTCAGGTAAAGTTTGTTGGAAACTTGATTTCCGGTAAAGTATAAGTCTACCAATCCATCGTTATTGATGTCGCCCGCGGCTATACCACCGCCCATATAAAGGTATGAGTAGGTGAAGTAATTGAGCGAGTCGTTTTCGGTTAGGTCGTTGCTGAAATTCACTCCCGTAGTTTCGGGGCTTAAGGTAGCAAAGAGCTTCCCTTTAAATTGACTTTTCTCTTTAGGGGAACAGGCAATACAGGTAAGGATAATGGTATAGATTAAAAATCGGCTGTATGTCTTGAAGTTCATGTTAGTGAGTTCAAAAAATTAAGTTACATTTTTTTTGCGGATAGAGGTTAAAATAAAAAACAGTGTGCTCAGGAAACACACTGTTTTAAAAGAAACTAACTCAAAACTATCAATTAAATCAGTTCTAGTATCCTGGATTTTGGTCGGCCGAGCTAATGTTAATGTTAGCGTCAATTTCAGCTTGAGGTATCGGTAATCTCTCATGTTTGCCTTCTTGGAAACCAGTGCCGGCCAATTCGGTACTGGCAATACCCCAACGGATAATATCGTTGAACCTGCACTGCTCACCGGCCAGTTCTACTTTTCGCTCGTGTATCAAAGCCTCGAAGACCTCTGCTTGCGATAGGCCCATAGGTAGGGGGGCTACCATGGCCCTTTCACGAACTTCGTTGATATAGCCGACGGCTACATCTTGGTCGCCACCTGGTCTCATACTTTCGCATTCGGCCATCATCAACAGAACATCGGCATATCTTAAGTATTTGAAATTGATACCTGAGGTTTGGTCTTCATTATCATCTTTGTAGTAATTGTTATATTTTGCCCACCCGGCATTACCACCTCCGTTACTTGGGAAATGATCAACGGTCAGGGCACTGTCTTTTCCAAACTTGTCACCGTTAACGTAGAACGATTGCTCGAAACGTATGTCACCGGCTTCATATTCTTCTAAAAGGTCATCGGAAGGAAACACATTGAACCAATCGTTAAAACCGTATTCTTGGCCTCTAAACGTAGCTTCGTTCGGACCTTCTCCGGATCTGTCGGAGTTCCATTGGGCACCAAACCCAAGATCGTCATCATATTGGATCTCAAAAATCGACTCGACCCCAAATTCGGTTTCTTCCTTGAAATTGTCAAAGTAATCGTCTTCAAGGGCGTAACCGTTAAGGTCGTTGAATTGGGCCATTGCATCTTCGTATTGCTCTAAGAAAAGGTATACTTTACCTAGTAGTGCCTGTGCGGCACCTTTGGTGGCCCTACCGTTTTCCGTATTGGCCTTGGTATCAAGTACGGGTATGGCTTCTTTCAGGTCTTTTACGATTTGGGCATAGATCTCCGCTTCGGTGTTCTTGGCAGAACCTACTCCATCTTCCGGTGGCAAGGAGGTAATCAATGGGGCGTCTCCAAATCGGGTGACGATAAAGAAGTAGAAAAGTCCCCTCAAGAACTTAGCTTCGCCAAGTGCCCTTTGCTTGTCTTCATTGGTCATGACCGATGGTAGAATGGCATTGATGGTCTCTTCGTTCTCTATAACATAATTAGCTTTGTTGATGCCCCTGTAGCAGCTTTCCCAATACGCCCCGATGGCGCCATGTGATGGAGTAAAGGAAAAATCGAGATATTGCCTTTTGTCCGCTTCGAGCTGGGAGTTTCCTCCGTTTTCATGCGCCATATTGTCCATCATAAAGAACATATGACGGCTATAGAGCCCTTGGGTCTGTAAATTGGAGTAAATCGCATTTACTGCAGATTGAACCTGTATAGGATTTTCAAAGAAGCTATCTGGCAATAACTCGTTAGGGTTGGTCAGCTCCAAGGAATCGTCGTTACAGGAAAGCACCAAGCCTAAAGTGGCGAGAATCGTCAAAAATATTTTATTTTTTTTCATGGTAATTTTTTTTAGAATGATAATTGTACTCCGAGTAAAACTGACTTTGGTTGTGGATAGTTGCCCCTGTCAATTCCCAGTTCATATCTTCGGCTACCTCCATCATTGGTCAACGGGTTTCCGATTTCGGGGTCTAACCCAGAGTAGTCGCTAATGGTTATCAAGTTTTGTCCGCTTACATAAATTCTACATTTGGAAAAATACTTTTCCAGTGAAGTGTTTTCCAAGGTGTACCCTAAAGTAATGTTCTTTAGGCGTGTATAAGAGCCGTCTTCAACAAATCTATCGGAAATCAAGGTAAAGTTCTCATCGGCACCACCGGCTTGGGGTACGGAGTTCGAAGTTCCCGGTCCTGTCCATCTATTCAGAACATTTGTTCCTGCGTTGAACAATCTAGGCATCCCCTCTAAATCATAGATGTTGGTGTTGTAGACATCTACACCTGCTACACCGGAAATGAACATATTCAAGTCAAGTTGCTTGTAGTTGAAGTCTAAGTTTAATCCATAGGTTAAGTCAGGGTATGGGTTACCGATATTGACACGGTCTTGGTCATCGATTTTTCGGTCTCCGTTTTGGTCTACGAAACGGATATCACCGGCATTGTACGTGACTTCGCCTTTATCATCGGGAACTTGGTCGAGTACTGCCTCGACTTCGCCCTGTGTCTGGTATATACCATTGGTTTCATAGCCATAGAAGAAGAACAAGGGTTGCCCGACTTCAACACGTGAAATATTTTGATCTTCAAAAGAGCCACCGGAAAGCGATTCGTTCTCACCTAGTGATTTTACTTCATTGCTAGATGTACCCAAATTAAGGTTGGCCGACCAGGTAAAGTCCCCTTCAAAATCGTTATATCCTATATTAAGTTCAAATCCACTTGTTTCAACGGAGCCTACATTTTCGGTTACTACTCCTGAGTGTATGCCCAAAGAACCCGGTAAGGGGCGGTCCATAAGAAGGTCGTTACTGGTATTGTTGTAATACTCTAAGGCACCTGTGATTTTTCCGTCAAAAAAACCAAAATCAAGTCCGATATTCTTCATGGTGGTTTCCTCCCACTTTAAATCAGGGTTGGCCAATCCGCCCGGAGTTGTACCTGTGGCAAGTCCCTCTCCCAAAGGATAAAAGAAATTGGATAAAAGCGTGGCGCTATATCTATAGTCCTCAATTCTATCGTTTCCTGTAATACCCCAACTTCCTCTAAGTTTCAAGGTATTGATCGAGGAGTTCTCCAAGAAACTTTCGTTGGCAATGTTCCAACCTAGGGCAACCGAAGGAAAAGTACCCCAGCGATTATTCTCCCCGAAACGCGAAGAAGCATCCCTTCTAATAGATGCGGCCAAAATGTATTTTTGATCATAATTGTAGTTCAAACGGGCCAGATAACCTATACGATTGTATTCGTAAGATTTTGATTCCAAGAACGATTGTTCGTTAGAAACTTGGTCAAGCTCGTTGGTAATCGGGTTTTGACTATTGGAATTCAATAGCTCGTCCGATTGCTCTTGCTTTTCGGCAAGAATCAAAAATTCAAGGTTATGAACATCGTTATAAGTCTTTGAGTAATTTAAACTATTGGTCAAGGTGATCGATTTTCTCAAACTTGAATTTCTGGTAATAACGGCAAAAGCTGAGCTATGGGTGTTGCCTCCTTCACTGTCGTCGTTATAGGAAGGTACAAAAATATTGGTGTTCGAATTTCTATATTCCAAACCTACTTGGCTCTTAAAACTAAGCCCTTCAACTATCTCGTATTCCCCGAAGAGGCTTCCTATAATACCTGAAGATTTGTTTACGTGCTCGCCTAGGGTCTGTACGCGAATCGGGTTTTCGGCATCTTGTCCGTCCAATCCACTGCTTGGGCCTTGGAAGCCTTGTAAGTTATTTGGGTTGTAAATAGGGAGGTAAGGAGCTATTTTGATAGCATGTTCCAATAAAGAGCGATCTCCCAAGTTCCGTTCCGGGTTCTGCTTGTTGAACGAAACCGCCAAGGTTTCACCGAACTTGAATTTTCCTAAGGTAAAATTGCTATTGGCACGGAAAGAGAATCTTTCGAAGCCCGTTTCTATAACGGCTCCTTCTTGGTCTAAATAGCCAGCGGAGAACCTGAAATCACTGTTTTCCGAACCGCCGGAAATACCGAGGTCGACTTTTTGCATTATGCCCGTTCTGAATAGCGCATCCTGAAAATCGGTATTGTTACCGGATTGGGATAGGGCCGAAGTAGGGGTAAAGCCAAAGGCGTCTTGTGCAAATTGTAAATATTCTTGTGTATTTAAAAGGTCGTACCGTTGATTGGAGTATTGTATACCTGTGTACGAATCGAGGTTGATGACTGTTTTTCCTGTCCTTCTTCCTTTTTTAGTGGTCACCATAACCACACCGTTAGAACCTAAGGATCCATAAATGGCGGTGGTGGAAGCATCTTTCAAGACATTGATCGATTCTATATCGTTTGGGTTTAAATCGCCGAGACCTCCGGCTATGACCCCGTCAATAACGTAAAGCGGGTCGTTGTTGTTCATGGTGCCTAAACCCCTGATTCGAACGACGGGCGACGTACCTGGGGAACCGGAATTCAATACGGTAACCCCGGCAGCCCTACCTTGTAGAGCTTGATCGGCCGTAGCCACTGGAAGGGAGGAAATCTCTTCCGATCCCACCGTGGTTATGGCTCCGGTAACTTCTGCCCGAGATTGTGTACCATACCCTACGACCACAACTTCGTCAAGGGCCTGAGCATCTTCCTCGAGGGTTACGTTAATGTTGGTTTGGTTGCCAACGGTAACGACTTTGGCGGTCATGCCGATATAGGAAAATTCCAGTTTATCGGTGGGGCCTACATTTGATAGGGAATAATTTCCATCAAAATCGGTGGTAGTACCGTTTGTTGTGCCCGAAACAACAATGGTAGCCCCGGGAAGAGGGGTTCCGCTTCCATCCGAAACTACACCGCTGACCGTAGATGTCTGTGAATAGGCAAATTGCCCGATCATTGCAAACATTGCAATGACCGCATGTTTAAGTTTAATCATAATCATTGAGTTTAGTTAGTTAACTTTTAGGTAATCGGCTATGTCACGACCTTACCCAAGACAAATGTATATGAAGGGCTTTTCTAGCAGTAAAAGATTTGATGCATATGCTAAAAGTTATGTTGCATATGTGATATTAAATTAGGTAAGTAGCAATATTTACAAGGGGTGGTAATGAATTCGATATAATATAGGTGGGAAAATTGACGATCTGTCAATTGGTTTAAGAAAGAGCGGTTTACAGGCTTATAAAGAAGCTTTTAAATACAACAAACTATTATAGGTCAAACCCAAGAAACCATAATGTAATGCATTGAAGCAGGGGTAACCTATCCTTATAGTAGAGGTCTCGATGGAGTTGGGATTGTAGTGTGAGGGTGTGGGTCAGGAGGGGAAGGGGTATAAAAAAAGCCCGTAATACGGGCTTTTTATTTTTAGTATGGTCTAGTTATGATGCCACTTCGGCTTCTACGTTGTCCTCCTTTTTACTTTTCATCCAAAAATAGAGAATGGTAAAGAGTACAATGAGAATACCGGGAAATACCGTCATGGTCAATAGGGTAGCTTGGCCGGAAACCAGTTCCAGTTCGTCACCGGTAAAGCCTTGAGCTGCTGCTTTGGCCTTATCGGCATCGATCCATCCACCGATGATAGGTTGAAATATAGAACTAGAGAACATACCTACGGCACCGAGAATCGAGAGTCCCAAGGCACCACTTTTTGGTATTTTATCGGCTACGAAACCGATCATGTTCGGCCAGAAATAGGCAACGCCCAAGGCAAAAAAGATGGCGGCAACATAGGCCATAGCCCCGGTTTGCGTGCTAAATAAATAGATGCCCAAGGTAGCTAAGACCGCAGAACCTAAAAGCACACCAGTCTGGTTGAATTGTTTTACCATATTACCCCCGAAGAAACGTGCGATGGCCATAAGACCTGCCGTTAACGCCAATATGATCATTGGGTTGGCACCACTTTTAGAAAGAATCAAGCCTACCCATTGGTTAGGTCCGAATTCTGAAATAGCGGTTAGGGCCATACAGGCGACCATAAAGAGGAATAAAGGAGAAAGCATGGCCTTGAAGTTTCCTCCGAGAGTGGCCGCTTCTTCGACTTTGGCCTTGGGCCAAGATTGTCCGAAAAATAAATAGGCATAGACAAGTGTGGGTACAAGGATCAACCAGATTTGGGTTTGCCATCCGAAATTCATGTCGGTCATAAAACTTGAAATAAGACTACCAATGGCAATACCTCCTGGAAACCACATATGAAAACGGTTCATCATGGTGCTCATCCTGTTTCCTTGATAGGCATCGGCTATCATGGGGTTACAGGCAGCTTCGGTACATCCGTTGCCCAAGCCTATTAATAGCGTAGAAATCAACAAACCAATATAGCTTCCTGAATAAATCGTCAATATAATACCTAATGCATGGGCGAAGAACGCGAACTGCATAATGGCTTTTCCTCCTACCTTATGATAAATAAGCCCTCCGATAACCATAGACAGGGGGAATCCTAAAAACCACATCGAATTGATAAAACCTAGTTGCTCACCACTAAGGCTTAGTTCTTCCCCTAATTGAGGGAGAATACCCGCCCTGATACTAAAAGAAAATGCGGTGGTGATCAGTGCAAAGCAGCTACCGTAAAAAAGTCTATTGGCGTTTGAAGCCATTCCGTTCGTTGTTGTTTCCATATGATATTGGTTTGTTGTTTTTTATGTAATCAGATTGGTAAAAGTAATTTTAATCAAACATTTTTTTACGAAAATCGAAACGAAAGATAAATTAAAAATATGTAATTGATAAAAAAAAAGCGATTTTAACAAGTCTCCCATATCTCCCTATAAAGGGGTGTTTTGGGTTTTAAATTTCGTTAGGACCTTAATTTGTGTGTTAAATATACACTTATTATTGAAACCTTTATTATCTTCAAAGCTCCAAATGTCAAGGCTTTAAGTTCAAATATCGTCCGAACCCTTAGTCTAAGTATACTTAGCGTATTATGGGCAATACATAAGGAAGAGGTTCACATTGCTTTTAAAAAACTAACAATATTTTAATTTTTTGATGATTTGATGTTGTTTTATTTAGCGATAATGTAAATGATGGGGCCTTTGTTTGCCATATTATTTTTATATTCACCAAGCTTTGCATTTGTGTTTCGCATTGCAGTTAATTCAGAAATATTCAGGAGATGAAAACAGACAAGACCAAAACCAGTATGACCAAAAAATCAAGAAGAGATTTCGTAAAGAACACCGCCCTTTTTACCGGAGGGGCCATGTTGTTACCCAACCTGCAGATGAGCGGTATGGCAAATGTATTAGGAGATAAAAAATTAAAACTGGCACTGGTCGGTTGTGGCGGCAGGGGTACCGGCGCCGCAGTACAGGCCTTGACTGCCGATGACAATATTGAGCTTGTGGCTATGGCCGATGCCTTTGAAGATCGTTTAAAAGGCAGTTTGGCGAATATTTCCAAGGCCATGGGCGAGACCAAAAAGATCAATGTAAAGGAAAAGAACCAGTTCGTTGGTTTCGATGCGGCCACCAAGGCGATCGATTTGGCCGATGTAGTCATTTTGGCGACGCCACCGGGTTTTCGTCCTCAGCACTTTGAATATGCCGTAAACAATGGAAAACACGTGTTTATGGAAAAACCTGTAGCTACTGATGTACCCGGCGTACGCAAGGTATTGGCTGCGGCAAAAAAGGCAAAAGAAAACAAATTGAACGTAGTGGTCGGTCTTCAAAGACATTATCAAGACAGTTATTTGGCAGCTTTAGAACATCTTAATAAAGATGCCATCGGTAAAATTGTTTCTGGACAAGTATACTGGAACAGTGGTGGTGTTTGGGTTCGTGAACGACAGCCAGGGCAAACTGAACTTGAATATCAAATGCGCAATTGGTACTACTTTAATTGGTTGTGTGGAGACCATATCTTAGAGCAGCACATCCATAATATTGATGTAGCCAACTGGTTTATCGGAGAATACCCTATTTCTGCACAGGGGATGGGCGGTAGACAGGTGCGTAAAGGAAAAGACCATGGTGAAATTTTCGACCATCATTTTGTAGAGTATACCTACCCCAGTGGAGCGGTGATCGCAAGTCAGTGCCGCCACCAACCCGAGACCATGAGCAAGGTTTCCGAATTCTTTCAAGGAACCAAGGGTACGGTCTATACCAAAGGGGATACGGCCATTTTAAAAGACTATAGCGGTGGTTCTATATTCGAACATAGGGGAAAAGACGATCCGAATCCATATCAAGTAGAGCATATCAAACTGTTTGAATCGATTAGAAACGGAGGGGTCATAGCCGATGCCGAAAATGGGGCAAAGAGTACTATGAGCGCCATAATGGGTAGAATGGCCACTTACTCCGGAAAAGTCATTAAATGGGATGAAGCCATGCAGTCGAATATCGATTTGGCCCCAGATGAACTAAGTTGGGATTCCCCGGCACCGGTGCAGCCCAATGCCGATGGTACGTATAATATACCAAAACCGGGTGAAACTGTAGTGATATAAATTTACAGATAACACAAAATAAAGATGTCCCTGTTAATAATAGGGACATTTTTTTGCTTCCGTTTTAAAAAAAACAGCTAGCCCTAATTATGGTGAAGAACCAAAAAAATAGGTTTAACTTTGTTATCCATTTTTGAAATAGAGTTATGTACAATATGATTAAAAGTTATATTCCCCTTGCCATTTTTTGTTTGTTGATAGGATGTAAGGAAGAAAAGAAAAATAAGGTAGAAGCTACGGCGCCTGCCGAAACGGTGGAGACACCCAAAGCAGTGGTGGTCGATACTGCGGTAGTCAAGGAAATGCCGGAAGATGTTAGCGCCCCCGAAGGAATGGTGTGGATTCCCGGAGCCGTATTCTCTCAAGGAGCCGTACCGCAAGATAAAGAGGCTATGGATCACGAAAAGCCTGCCCATAAAGTAGCGGTAGATGGTTTCTTTATGGATATTACCGAGGTTACCAACGATGAATTTCAGAAATTCGTGGATGAAACAGGTTATAAAACGGTGGCAGAACGTGAAATCGATTGGGAAGAGATGAAAAAACAGCTTCCTGAAGGTACGCCCAAGCCGCATGATAGTATTATGCAGCCTGGTTCCCTAACCTTTAAACAAGCAAAAAGTTCCGTGCCTAATCTTTACGATTTTTCACAATGGTGGAGTTGGACGATAGGGGCAAACTGGAAACACCCCAATGGCCCGGGCAGTTCCATTAAGGGCAAAGGAAACTATCCTGTGGTACATATCGCATATGAAGATGCCCTGGCCTATTGTGAGTGGGCCAATAGACGTTTGCCTACCGAGGCCGAATGGGAGCGTGCTGCACGTGGCAACCATTTGAATACTATTTATTTCTGGGGCGATGAAGACACTAAGTTATCGGATAAGGCGAATACTTGGGAAGGGGAGTTTCCCGTAACCAATGTCGAGACCGACGGTTTCGGCCTACGGGCACCCGTTAAGTCGTATCCCGCAAATGATTTTGGCCTATACGATATGGCTGGAAATGTTTGGGAATGGACCAATGATTGGTACAATACCAATTACTACAAAG
Organism: Zobellia uliginosa; assembly: GCF_900156625.1. Classification (GTDB taxonomy): domain Bacteria; phylum Bacteroidota; class Bacteroidia; order Flavobacteriales; family Flavobacteriaceae; genus Zobellia; species Zobellia uliginosa. The sequence continues at coordinate 39,893 of NZ_FTOB01000003.1, forward strand.
AACTGAGTGCGACCTACCCCGTGGCCAAAAACCCATTGGGAGCGGATCAGGCCTATAACGAAAGAGATACCTATGCCAGGGAAAAAGTAATGAAAGGCGGTTCTTTTCTGTGCAATGCCAGTTATTGCGCGAGTTATAGGGTTTCGTCTAGAATGGCTACTAGTCTAGATTCCTCCTTGGAACATTTGGGCTTTAGAACCGTTGCTACCCCTGATATGATCCGCAATTCAAAAAAATAATTTTTTATGCAATTTTTAGAACACTTTACGCCCGAATTGGTGGTGTCATCGCCGGGTAGGATAAACCTCATTGGTGAACATACCGATTATAACATGGGCTATGTTTTGCCCACGGCAATAGAAAAGAACATTACCTTCAGCTTTAAAAAGAACGGCTCCGATAACGAATGCCGTGTTTATAGCAAGACTTACGATACCGGTTTTGAAATAGATTTGAACGCCATTGCCGTGAGTAAGGTAGAGTGGGAAAACTATATTCTGGGGGTGCTCAACGAAATTTCAAAGAGAACCGATAAGGTGAGGGGGTTCGATTGTGTGGTAGAGAGTAATTTGCCTACAGGTTCCGGACTCAGTTCTTCCGCTGCTTTAGAATGTGGCCTGGCCTTTGGTCTGAACGAGATTTTTGATCTTGGACTTTCGAAAATTGAAATGGTTCAGCTCTCGCAAACGGCGGAGCATACCTATGTGGGAACACAATGTGGTATAATGGACCAATTTGCCTCTGTAATGAGCGAGGCCGGCAACGTAATTTTGTTAGATTGTCGCTCTTTGGATTATAAGCATATTCCAATAGACCTAAATCCGTATAAAATCATACTCCTTAATACCAAGGTATCGCACAATTTGGCTTCGAGCGAATATAATACGCGTAAAAAGGAATGCGAAGAGGGGGTAAGTGTTATTCAAAAGAAATATCCCGAGGTAAAATCCTTGAGAGACGTGAATGAAGAAATGTTGCTTTCGAACAAAGAGGGAATGAGTGAAACCGTATACAAACGTTGTTCTTTTATTGTTAAGGAAAACGATAGGGTTTTGGCCATGGTCGATGCATTGAAGAAAAACAACCTCGATGAAGTCGGTCAAATTCTCTATCGTGCCCATGAAGGTATTAGCAAGGCCTATGAAGTGAGCTGCCCCGAATCTGACTTTTTGGTCGATTTTTCAAAAGATAATCCCAAAGTATTGGGGGCAAGGCAGACCGGTGGAGGTTTCGGCGGATGCACATTGAATATCGTTCACGGAGATGCCGTCGACGATTTTGTGGCCCGTGCCGCTAAGGCCTATAAAGAGAAATTCGATATTGACTTGGAAGCTTTTGAAGTTCAGCCAAGTGGGGGAACCCATATTATCAACTAATAAAAAAGGTCGATTTTTTAATAAATCGACCTTTTTTTATTTTTAGTGCGGAAGAGACGGTTATTGTACCGTACTGTTCATAAGGGCCTCTTCCAAGGCCAATTTCTTATGTCTGCTCAACGGAATCGAGTGTCCGCATACTTCAACTTGTGAACCGTTGAACTTCTCAACCTTGTTTAGGTTAATGATATATGACTTGTGTACCCTAAGGAATTGGTCTTCGGGCAATTTGTCGATAAAGGCTTTCATGGTCGATAAGATCAAAATGTTCTCCTCATTGGTAACTACTTTAATGTAATCGCCCAATCCTTCTACCCATTTAATATCGCTTAAGAGTAGTTTTACTTTTTTTAGTTTACTGTTCACAAAAATAAAATCTTCTTCCTTTTCCGTAGGAACAACCTTATTCTGTAAAGCCTTCTTTATGGCAATATTAAAACGCCCTTGGGAAATAGGTTTAAGAAGATAATCGGTAACATCGTAATCAAAAGCTTGCATGGCATATTCGGCCTTGCCCGTAATAAGAATGATCTGGGGCCTGTTTTCAAGCGATTCTATGAATTGAAAACCATTTACAAGTGGCATTTCTATATCGAGAAAAACAAGGTCGACCTCGTTTTTTTCCATATGTTTCTGAGCCTCTATTGCATTTTTATAATCGGCCAAAAAACGCAGGCTAATGTGGTTTTTGATAAGTTGGGCAACTGCGGTACGCTGAGTTTTTGAATCGTCAATAACTACACACGTTAATTTTACGGAGTTCATAATCAGAGGATTATTTAAAAAGTATAACTTCTTAAAGAGGTTAAATATTCATTAAACTAATCACCTTTTTTTTACAGTTGTGGGGCCATATAAAAATATAGGTAAGCTTTTGCAAATATAGAGTTTAATATTTTATTGACGAATCTATAGCATATCATTACGAATTTTGGGAATAAATTTGCTTATATGTAGGGTAAAACTGATAGAAGTCATGTTTTAGATATTTATAATGCCATAATTTTATTCCTATAAACAAGAAACTATGCTCAAAGTTCTATTACCGACCGATTTTTCCGAAAACTCGAAGAATGCAATTCGTTATGCCTTACATTTCTACAAAGATGTTGCCTGCACTTTTTATTTATTGCATACCTATACTCCGGCAGCGCAGCGGATTGATTATATTCTCGGCTCACCGGGGCAAATAGGTTTGGGCGATACTTGGAAGGTAGAGGCCGAAAGTCGAATAAACGAGTTAAGTGAAGCATTGGAAAGTGACGATACCAATCTTAGTCACCGGTTTGTGACTCATGTGGCATTTGAATCTTTGGGAGCGGAAGTCCAAAAAATGGTCCTTAATGAGCAGATAGATATAATTGTGATGGGGACCCAGGGCGCGACTGGGGCAAAAGCGACATTTTTAGGTACAAAAACCGTTGACGTATTAAAAGAGGCCCCTTGTCCAATGCTGATCGTTCCGAACGGATGTACTTATCAATTGGTTAATAACGTAGCTTTTGTAACCAATTACAAGAGGAACTTCTCTGCCGATATTTTAGAGCCCATAAAGCAGGTGCTCTCTCGCTTTGGTGCCTCTATACACATCATGCACATATTTGAAGAAGAACGCTTGAACCGTATCCAAGAATCGAACAGGAACACTTTGGAGACCTATTTGGAAGAATTCAATCCTTCTTTTCATTGGATGCCTAATTTCGGGAACAAAACAAAAGGTATTCAGGTGTTTTTAAAGGAATTGGAAATCGATCTGTTGACCATGTTCAAATACGATCACGATTTTATAGAGAAACTCACCCACGAACCTGTAATCAAAAAGGTCAGTTTTTGCGTAGATATTCCTTTTATGGTCATTCCGGTAGAGGAATAGGCTATTCTCACTTCAATGTGGTTTAGCCGCTTGTAGCCTAGGTTGCCATTGGGCCTTTCTTCTATAATTACCGATTTTACCCAGATGCTTGGGGGTGTCATGCGTTAAAAATTTCTTTTTTGAACAATTTTTATGTGAAAAACCAAACAATAAAAATAGTATCAAAAAGCTGTGGGGCTCTGCTATGGTTGATTGTATCGCGGTTTGTAAGTACTGTAATCTAAACCGACCAATACATAAAACTTTTGATAACTTTTACAACAGGCTTTTTGCAAAAAAGTTACATTTGTTCATTAACTATCTAAAATGAGTATTTGATTATGTCTGAGAAAATAGAAAGGCTAAAAACCTTGATTATAGGATCGGGACCTGCGGGTTATACCGCGGCTATTTATGCGGCCCGTGCAGATTTGAAACCAGTGGTATATACAGGGATGGAGCCCGGAGGGCAATTGACCACTACCACGGAGGTCGATAATTTTCCAGGTTACCCAGAAGGTATAGACGGCCCAAGTATGATGGTACAATTACAGCAACAAGCCGAACGTTTCGGAACCGAGGTTCGTATAGGTATGGTCACGGCGGTGGAATTAAGCGATACCGTTGGAGGGATACACAAGGTGACAATCGATGATAGTAAGACTATTGAAGCGGAGACCATTATTATTTCTACTGGGGCCTCTGCCAAATATTTGAATATACCGAGTGAGCAGCGCCTAAGGGGTGGGGGAGTTTCTGCCTGTGCCGTTTGTGACGGGTTCTTCTATAAGGGGCAAGATGTAGCCATCGTTGGTGCCGGTGATACCGCTGCCGAAGAAGCTTCGTATCTGGCCAATATATGTAATAAAGTGACCATGTTGATACGAAAAGACTATATGCGGGCCTCTAAGGCTATGCAACATCGTGTCCAAAGCATTAAAAATATCGAAATCAGGTATAATACCGAAGTCGATGAAGTACTAGGCGACCAAGTGGTCGAAGGGTTGCGCATGGTGAACAATCAGACAGGGGAAAAAGAGGATATTGCCATTACGGGACTCTTTATTGCCATCGGTCATAAACCCAATACCGATATATTCAAGGGGCAATTGGATATGGACGAAACCGGTTATATTATAACCAAAGGAAAGTCTACCAAAACCAATAAACCAGGTGTTTTTGCTAGTGGTGATGCACAAGATAAGGAATATCGCCAAGCGGTTACGGCTGCAGGTACGGGCTGTATGGCCGCACTAGATGCAGAGCGTTATCTGGCAACGGTTGAAACTCCACAGGAAACGGTGTAGAACACCTTATATAATACATGAAAAAAAGCTGCGTTTCGCAGCTTTTTTTTATTTGTGTCCATCCATGGTTTAATCGAGGCGTTTGTAGTTTTCCGAATTGATTCTATTACCCTCCCCATCCGTGAAAATTTGGCTATACCTGTCTTTTTCCAGTAGCAGTTCCATATCCCACAGCATATCCGAATTGGTGATCTTACGCATAGAGGCGGACATGTATTCCAATTTTTCGGTTAAGGTACTGTCGGTAGTCTCGTAAGAACCATAGCCGAACCACTCGACGGAATCATTGGGTACATAGCGGGTCCACATTACTTTACCGTTGTAATACATTTTAATTTGGCGGTAACCATCGGCGATCAATAAGGTATCGGAGGGGGTTACACCGTCTTCATAGTTGTAGAAGCTGACCAGCTCCCATGTGCCTTCAATGGTAGGGTGAAAGTTTGCTGGAGGACGGTATTCGGTAGCGGAAATCATTAAAAGCGAGAAGATGAGTATCGTGATTAATTTTTTCATGGCAAGTGTTTTTAAGGTTACTAAACAAAGGATATGTAATACCGGACAGTAAAAACGAACAGTCCGTAAAGGGATCGGTTTTAATCTATTCTTCGGTAATTTTCCGAAGCAATGCGCCCTCCATCTTCATCCAATGAAATTTGGGTATAGGTGTTGTTTTTTAATTGAAGCTCCATACGCCATACCATATCGGGATTAGCTATTTTTCGCATGGAAGCCGACATGTATTCCAGTTTTTCCACAAGGGAGTTATCCGTGGCCTCGTAAGAGCCATAGCCGAACCATTCAACCGTTTTGTTGGGGGTATAGCGAGTCCACATGATTTTTCCGTTATAGAACATTTTGATCTGGTGATATCCCTTTTCGGGGGTGAGTGTATCGGTGACGTTCTCACCGTCGTAGTTGTAGCGGCTGACCAATTCCCAAGTGCCTTCTATCGTTGGATGAAGTTCGGGAACGTTGTTCGGGTTCTTTGTTGCTGAGATGAGCAGAAGCATCATTAGAGCCAATCCTATAAGCTGTTTCATAGTAGTGTTATTTTAGGTGGATAAGCGGTTTTGTACCAATAAGTTACAACAAATTTTATGAAAATCGTATTTTTTGTAACAGAAAATTGAGATATTGATACTGTAAGTGAAGTCTTACTTATCTAAAGGGTGAAAACAGCTATTTATTTTTCTAAGGAAGGATATTAACGCATTCCAATAGATGCTTGATATCCTTTTTTTTGTGTGCGGCACTCAAAACGATCCTGCTCATGAGCTGGGCGTTATTGTCAGGATAGGGAAAATTAGTAACTATAATTTTATTGGCGGCAAGGTATTCGGTCAACTGAACATTTGAAAACGTAAAGGCAGGATGGTCCTGCATAAAATGGAACTGTTTTCGGTTTTTGAGATGGTCTAAAAAATAGGCGATGTTCCGTTGTAGACGATTCCTTTTTAAATCATATAGTCCATCGGCCCCCAATAGTGTGGCCATGGCCGCAGGGGTAGCTGGACTGGCCCCTCCGAAGAATGAGGTATCGGCCAAAGCGGTTAGACGCTCCTTAGTGCCGAAAATGGCTCCTGCCTGAATACCGAAGCCTTTGCCCAAAGAACCACATACGATAAGTTCCTTGATATTCAGTTTGGCCAAGATGCCATAGACGCCTCCGCCATTTTTCCCTACGATTCCCAATCCATGGGAGTCATCGACAACTAAAAGAATTTCGTCCAAGGGAAGAACTTGCAAGGCTTCAAAATGGGGGTAGTTGCATCCTGAGAAATCGATGCCGTCCAAAAAGACTACGGGGGTTGTCTTACTAGAGGACAGATGCTCGCGAACGGCAATGTTCAATGCCGCAAAGGTGGTATAGGGTTTGATTTTCTCTTGATAGAGGGCCGAATGGGTATTGGGCGCATAGAAGAAGTGGTGTGCTTTGGTATTGAGGACCTGGACCAAAAATTGACCGGCCAAATAACCCGACGACAACGAGATACAGGCTTCGCTGCCCACTAAGTCCGCTAAATACGCTTCGGCTTTATCAAATACCGATAAACGGATATTCGATTTTCTGGAGGCCCCATAGTTGGTGCCATACGTCTTGATATTTTTTATAAATAGTTTCTGAAAATCGGCATCGGTCTGAAGGCCCAGGTACGAGGTGCCGCCAAAATAGAGGTGTGAAACCTCGTCAATGGTGATTTTTCTTCCAGGAAATGTATCGATATAGTAGTTCATGACCTTAGGCTTACCCCTGTTCCGTTCAATTGCGGAAAGATGAGCTTTCCGTCAGGCAATATTTTCACACCGTCGGCAATATCCGCTTTAAGTAGTAATGGTCCGTCCATATCAACAAAGTCCAGTTGGGGAACCAATTGTGCAATGGCGGAAATACCCACGGTAGATTCCGTCATACAGCCCACCATAACCTTGAGTCCCATTTGTTTTGCTTCGTGTATCATACGTAGGGCAGGGGTAAGGCCACCGCATTTGGTGAGTTTGATGTTAATGCCGTTAAAATAGTTCCCACATTGTTTTACATCACTTTCAACGATACAGCTTTCATCGGCAATAACGGGAAGTACACTGTGCCGCTTCACTTTTTGCATCCCATCCCAATCATCGGCCTTTAGGGGCTGTTCAAGAAACTCAACGCCCAAGTCCTTGAGTAATGGGGCATTGGCAATGGTCTCGTCGGCAGACCAGGCACAGTTGGCGTCTATTCGAAACACGGCGTCGGTATGCTGGCGCAGGGTTTTAACGATGGCAACATCGTCTTCGGTCCCTAGTTTGATCTTATAAATAGGCCAGGGCATTTCTTTCATTTTCTCCACCATTTTTTCTACGGGGGCGATGCCTATGGTATAATTTGTGATTGGATAAGAAGCGTTGCCGGTACCCCATATCCCATAAAGGGGCTTCCCTTGTAATTTGCCGTAAAGGTCCCACGCGGCAAGGTCTAGCGCGCAGATTGCAAAATTCGATAGCTTTTTACTTGTCAAAAAAGCGTGGAAATTTTCAGGGTGATCGATATGGAAAGCTTCTATTTCTTTTCGGATGGTTTCAATTTCCGCCATCATGCTTTCAACGGTAATGTTATAGTACGGGTTTGATGTGGTTTCACCATAACCGGTTTTTCCGTCTAAGGAAAGACTAAGGATAAGCGTATCTTGAAAATCGTGTGATTCTCGGGAAATACTAAAGGTGTGTTTTAAGGCTAAAACGTATTTTTTTAAATCTAACTGCATGGTCCAATTGTTTCTACTAATATAAAGAGAGAAAAAAGGATAGTGCCGGTCTTGTGGCTTTTTTTTGAAAACTTAAAAAGATAAAGCTTGTTATGGGAGTAAACCAAAAACAAGCTGCCGAAAATTCGACAGCTTGCATTGAAGATTGTATATAATATGACCTTAATACTTGTGTACGCTACCTGATACAGATTTTTTGGTTTTTACGCTGGCATTGCCCGAATAGGCTACATTACCTCCGCTACTGGCATCGGCTACAAGGGTTTTGGATACATGGATCTTAATGTTTCCGCCACTGCTGGCATCTGCCGTACAGGTCTGGGTAGATAGGTTTTTTGCATTGATATTGGCTCCGCTGCTCACATCTACGTCGGCACGGTTGGCTTGTCCGGATATATTGAGGCTGGCACCACTACTGGCGTCTATTTCCAGGGCATCGGCAACCACTTGCACATTGATTTGTGCCCCACTGCTACCGTCTATATCAAGGTCATCGCTTTTAAGGACTTTTTCGGTCTGTATCTGCGATCCGCTAGAGGCACTTAAATTTGAAATGACCGGAAGTGAGACATATACGTTCTTAGTGGCACGGCCTATATTTTGTTTGGCATGGATACGTAATTTTCCGTTTTTAATATCCGTGGCAATGAGGTCTATGATATTTTCGTCCGCCTCTACCTTTATGTCGAAGTCTTTAGATTGCGTCACATAGACGGCTAGACCTTCAGAAGCCGATACCTTCGTGAATTCGTCCGTAATATCCCGTTTGTCGGTTACCACGGTTCCGTTACCCTTTTCTCCTGCGCCAAAATCCCCGAGGTTTATGTCAAAACCGCAAGAAGATAAGAATAGCGCTACTAAAAATGCTATTGCAATACGAATTAAAGTTGTCATGATCGTTGTTTTAAGATTGATGTAAAATTGCACTATACGCTGCGTTTTGGCCAGATTTTCAGACTCAAATGTCAAATGGTGTTACTGAATTGATTACACTGGACCAACAGGGTGCCCTAGTTTAAATTTTAGGGTCGGGTTCTTCCGGTTCTATACGATTGTCATCAACGTCTATGTTGATACCATCTTCACCTATATTGATTTCGTTTTTTCCATTGGTATCGTTTTCATGGGCCTTTATTTGAACCCCTTCTTCATCAATTTTCATTTTAAAAGATTCACCGTCGTCTTGAATATCGATATCGATGCCGTTTTTGTCAATTCTGATTTTGTTCCTTTCATGGCTGTCATCTTCATCAATATCAGATATTTCGGGACATTCTTGACATTTTAACTCCCCATCGGCGCCCATTTTCCATACCTCGCCCTTAATTTCGCAACCGTCTAGGTCCCTATCATTTTTGGCATGGAACCTCCAGCAGTTAAAACCACTTTCTTTGTTGTACCTTAAAATGGCACCCGTAGGTATGAATATATTTACCCGTACTTCTTGGCTCATGATCTTATTCTCACGGGCAGTAGTCAAAAAGTCTTCGAGCAATAAGGTATTGCCTTCTATTTTGTATTCATAATTGATCTTTTCGGCCAATTCTTCGGCCCTCTTAAAGGAAGAACCGTCTGATTCCTTAACGATTTCTATACGGGCTATCGAGTCTCGTGAACGTTCAATGTAAAAGCTGACGTCGTCAAGAACCATAACCTCTTCCCCAGCTTCATTACGGGTAATGGTGAGTCCGTCCAATTCAACCTTTCTTTTGTTTCTGAACCGGGTATCGTAGGCTACTACCTGAATGTCCAATGTGTCGGTAAGGTCTCTAAAATAGAGGTCTTCGGTAAGCTCGGAAGTGTCTGAATAGGCCCTTGCGGCAGCTTGTTTGATACCAAAGACGATGAGCATGATAATCGAGATCAACCAGAGTCCCAATAAAGAGAACTTCGCAATATTACCGATGGACTTTAAGTTGTTGACCAAAATTTTCAAACCTAGGTATAAAAGAAAGAAAAACGGAATACCTATGGCAAAGAAACCGAGTATGGATACGAGCCAAATGGGCATGTTACTGGCATCTACCATATTGTACATATTAAGACCAGGTATCTGAACCATATCTGAAATGCCCACGGTTATCATGCCTATAAAAAGGCCTATGATAGTCGAAGCCCCGATAATGATCAAGATAATGCCAATGAACTTTCCGATGACCTTAAAGAAGAACATGATAATGTCCCCAAGGATATCGAAAAACGACTTACCTCCACTTTTCACCTTGTTACCTACACCTTCATAATCAACGCTCTTAATTTTTTGGGCAACATCATCAAAGCCTTCCTTGACCTTGCGTTCTATATTGCTGATGTTGACGTCCTCCCCCCGCATATCCAGTTTTTGCGAAGTTGTGGCGGCTTCAGGGATCAATAACCAAAGTAGGCCATAGATCAGGATAAACCCACCGGTAGAACCAATGGTCAGAAGTACCCATAAAAGACGGATCCACAGGGGGTCGATATTAAAGTAGTGGGCCAAGCCCGACGATACACCGGCTACGTATTTCTGCTCGGTATCGCGGTATAGTTTCTTAGATTTTCTATGGTCGGAATGCGTTCTTCCCGTTTGGGGTTCGTCTTCAAAGATATCTTCGTCCACCATATAATCTTCAGGCTGGCCCATGATGGCGATTACCTCGTCTACCTGTTTTATGGTAATGACCTGGCGTTCGTTGTCGAGCTTCTCATGGAAGAGTTCGGCTATACGCGCCTCAATATCGGCCAGTATTTCGTCACTGCCCGGGGTATTGGCGAAGGAGCGCTTTACCGACTCTAGGTAGCGCTGCATTTTGTTGTATGCATCTTCATCCATATGGAAGAGCATATTCGCTAGATTAATGTTTATAGTTTTGTTCATTTTTAGTCGTTTTTTCGCTGTAAGCCCATAAAGGGTTTGCTGTTACAGGACTGTTTTTTTAGGTTTATTGATTGTTGGTTACCAAATTTGTTGCTGTTCTTAGCTCGTCCCATGTACTGTCCAGTTCCTTTAGGAAAAGCTTACCTTTTTCCGTCAGTGCGTAATACTTTCGCGGTGGGCCGGAAGTTGATTCTTCCCAGCGGTAACTGAGCAGTCCCGCATTTTTTAATCGGGTTAGCAGAGGGTAAATGGTGCCCTCTACGACAAGCATTTTAGCATCTTTCAGCGTAGCGAGAATTTCAGAGGCGTATTTGTCCTTTCCGTTTAGGATAGACAGAATACAGTACTCCAAAACGCCCTTGCGCATCTGTGCTTTTGTATTTTCTACATTCATAATTTCGTTTTGCTTTTTATGCAGTTCCTTAAAATTGGGGGAACGTGTCTGTTCATAAATGGTACCCTGCATAGTGTGATTGTTCGTTTTTTGTCTACTCTGGTTCCGCTGAGGTTATCGCTCCGTGATTAGTGGGGCCCTTATTGCGGAACCAGGGTAAATTGATTGATGAATAAACTCCTTTTTGATCAGGTATGATGAGTACCCTTTTTATGCTAATGAAGGCTAATGACCCTCGTAATGTTCCAGGTGGCTTCGGTCTTTTTCCATATGATAATAAACTTGCCCGGTTCAGATATGGCGTCGGGTTCCTCGTTGTTGTGAAATTTGTGAAAACCAATTTCCACGGCGCCGTATTCGCTAATGGGGTAGACTTCAATACTGCCTTCTACCAACTCTCGTGTTACCTTTCCGCAAATGTTTTTCTTTAAACTATCGAGTAAATCTTGTTTCGAGGTGGTCAAACCTCCTTTGTCGTGATAGAACTCTATGTCTTCGGCGTACATTTCAGCTTGCTTTTCTATATTACAGCTATTATACGCTTCAAAGTAGGTGCGGTCTAATTGGGTTATGGTTTCCTTTAGGGGTGCTTCTGTAACAGGCTGCGCCGTCACGTCCGAAAAACCGGAAATTAAAAGAATCAAGGTGATGACGGCGAATGGCTTCATTATTTTAAAAATTTTATGGTGAGGGGGTAGGTAAACTCTTGGCCTTCATTGGTGCGAATGACGGCTAAAATGGTATAGACGATATTAATGACAAAGAGTGCACCGTGCGCCAGTCCGGCCATTCCCAAAGGAAAGAGCCATCCACTAAAATTAAAGCTTTGACTAAAGTCTATGTTAAGGTTGTTGTAGTCGTTCAAATGGTCGAAACCAAAAAGACTCCCGTTCAGTAATCCCGGAAATAAGCCGGCGAAAAGCGGTATACTGATAGCGCCCAATACGATAGAGTAGAGTAGGAGGCTGATTTGAAAGTTCAAAACCTGCTTACCGTTATAATCTACAAAGGTGTAGTCTCTTCTATTGGCGGTCCATAATACCAAGGGTATAATAAAATTGCCAAAGGGGATAAAGAATTTTGAAAAGGCCGAAGCGTGTAGCATGGCAGCTAAATTCCGTTCGTGTTTTGTTAGTGTACTTTCCATGACTCAGTAATTTCTTATGCAAATATATGTCTAAAAGAAGGTACTATGCAAAACAAAGTACTAAATATTAACATATAATTAACAATTGAAAAGACGAAAAAATTATATACATTTAGGAAAAATATATAACACAATGGCAGTATCTACGGGCAAGTTCAACACATTTACATTCTTTAAGTTACCTTCTGCATGGTGGTGTGGGGTACGGTTACGTTATATCGATGAAACCAAGACAGTGGTAACGGTAAAACACAAATGGTTCAACCAAAACCCGTTTAAAAGTATGTTTTGGGCGGTACAAGGGATGGCCGCCGAATTAAGTACCGGCGCTATGGTCATCGCCCAGATTAAGGAAAGCGGAAAAAAGATATCGATGCTCGTGGCGAATAACACGGCCAATTTTTCGAAGAAGGCCACCGGTAAGATTACGTTTACCTGTGAAGACGGCCATTTGATCAAAGAGGCCATAGACAAGACCCTGGCTACAGGTGAAGGTCAAGCCTTTTGGATGAAGTCCGTTGGGGTAAATGAAGACGGGGTAGTGGTGTCTACTTTTAAATTTGAGTGGACGATACGGGTAAAGCAATAATTTTTTCCAATTTTATTGTAACATTTTCCCGTCAAAATCTAACTAACAGGCATCAACGAAAAAACGAACAAGAAATGAACGCACATGAAATAGATTACCGGATTTACGGTGAAGAAATGCAATACGTAGAGATAGAACTAGACCCGCAAGAAGCCGTAGTGGCCGAGGCAGGAAGTTTTATGATGATGGATTCCGATATAAAGATGGATACTATTTTTGGGGATGGCTCCAACCAAGATACCGGGGTACTCGGCAAGATTTTTTCCGCAGGAAAACGGATCTTGACCGGTGAAAGCCTTTTTATGACGGCCTTTTTAAATGTAGGTCAGGGGAAAAAGCAAGTCAGTTTTGCTTCTCCCTATCCGGGGAAAATCCTTCCTATAGACCTTTCGGAAAAGCAGGGTAAGTTCATCTGTCAAAAAGATGCTTTCCTATGTGCGGCAAAGGGGGTATCGGTTGGTATAGAGTTTTCCAAAAAACTGGGTCGAGGTTTATTTGGAGGGGAAGGTTTCATTATGCAAAAATTGGAAGGCGATGGCATGGCTTTTGTCCATGCAGGAGGTACCATGGCAAAAAAGGAATTGGCAGCGGGTGAAATACTAAAGGTAGATACCGGCTGTATTGTAGGCTTCTCGCAAACCGTAGATTACGATATAGAGTTCGTGGGCGGAATAAAAAACACCATTTTTGGGGGAGAAGGACTTTTCTTTGCTACCTTAAGGGGGCCGGGCACCGTATATATACAATCCTTGCCGTTCAGTAGACTTGCCGGTAGGGTATTGGCCTCGATTCCAAAAGGAGGGAAAGATAAAGGGGAAGGAAGTATTCTGGGTACCCTTGGTGATATTGTCGGAGGAGACAATCGGTTTTAGCCAAAAGGCAAACAGGTACAGCGTAGAACATATATAATGAAATAGCGCAATGGCGCTGAATTTAGATGGATTTTAAAAACCTGGTAGAATTTTTAAAGGCACTCAATACAAACAATTCCAAAGAATGGATGGATGCCAATAGGAAGTGGTATAAGGAAGTTCGGGACGATTTTATAGGGTGGTTAGACCATATGAACCTTAGTTTGGCCGAAATCGATGCGGAGTATTTTGATACACCGGGCAAAAAAGGAATCAACCGAATCAATAACAACCTCATGTTTCACCCCAATAAACCGGTGTACAAAGACCATTTTGGGGCAGGCTTGGACAAAAGACCGCTTACGGGCGATTTTTATATTGAAATCGGAATAGAAAGATGCATCATGGCGGGCGGCTTTTGGCGACCCGATGCGGCAACATTAAAAAGCATAAGGGACGCAATCGATTATGATGGGGAAAACCTCAAGAAGATTGTCGAGAAAAGGTCGTTTAAAAATACCTTTGGAGGCTTGTATGAAGATGTCAAACTGGTAAAAGCTCCCAAAGGATATTCAAATGACCATAAATACATTGATTTTTTGAGAAATAAGACCTTTGCCGTGGCCCACGAATTTGCTACAGATGAAGTATTTAGGGGTGATTTTGAGAAGAAAATTATTAATGTGTATAAAGAAATGCTCCCTTTTAGAAGATATCTCAATAAAGCGGTGACAGTTGTATAATCATAGCGCTTAAATTAATCGTTTTGTATACTTTTGGATTATTATGAGTTAATTCTCTAGATTTGAAAGGTTTTTCTTGTTATATTTTAGGGGGGATATGGAACTACAAGAGTTTAAACAGCTTAGGGTTTGGATAATAGACGATGATCTCGTCTCACTATTTGCTGCTAGATACGGAATAGAGCAACTCGGCAAACCTTATACCGTATTGGATTTTGACAGTGCAGAGGTAGCTCTGAAAATTTTGCACGACAGTCTTGAAGGGGCCGAAGAGCTTCCGGATATTATTTTATTGGATCTTGTGATGCCAAAAATGGACGGTTGGGAGTTTTTAGAGAAATTTGAAGAATTGCCAATACATGTCAAAAAAACCGATATTTACATACTATCGGCATTTTTAAGTACCAAGGAAAGGCAGCGGGCAAAGCAGCATTCAGAGGTGAAGGGCTATTTTGATAAGCCTATTTCTAAAAGGGCCCTAGGCCGTATTTTTGGGGAAAAGGAAAATGCCATATAATTTATTACATCTTACATTGGCCGTTTCGGCCAGAACAAATCCATAGATCTACACGGTGAAAAACGGCAGTATCAAGAACATAAAAAAAGAAGTGCTCTCCGATAATTGGTATACACTCAACAAATATGTATACGATTACCAAAAAGAGGATGGCTCGTGGGAAACCCAGGAAAGAGAGGCCTACGATAGGGGAAATGGCGCTGCGATATTACTGTACAACCAAAGAAAAGGTACAGTGGTACTTACCCGTCAATTCCGTATGCCGACCTATATCAACGGTAACTCAAACGGAATGATGATCGAGGTCTGTGCCGGACTTTTAGATGGTGACAACCCTGAAGATTGCATCAGGAAAGAAGTGGAGGAAGAAACCGGCTATCAGGTCGACAATGTGGAAAAGGTGTTCGAATCCTATATGTCGCCGGGTTCGGTTACCGAGATCCTTCACTTTTTTATAGGGGCCTACGAAGAAAAAATGAAAGTAGGTGCAGGTGGCGGGGCGGCAGACGAGACCGAAAATATCGAAGTGCTCGAGTATCCGTTCGAAACGGCAATGGCCATGATCGCCTCCGGCGAGATCAAAGATGCCAAGACCATTCTTTTACTACAGTACGCCGCAATCCACAAATTATTGGAATAGTATTCATTTAATAGGTTTCCGCAATCTGACGTAGCACCTGTTGCATCCGCTTTTTTACTTCGGAGGTGGGCTTTCTATAATGATTGTTCATAAAACTAAAAATCAAGGTCTTGCCCGACTGGGTAATGAGGTAGCCGCTTAAACAGTAATTATTGCTTAAGCTTCCTGACTTTGCATAGAGTTTCGGTACCCCTCCGTCGTAATCCCATCCTTTTAAGGTTCCAGAAACGCCGTTTTCGGGAAAAATGGCAAACAGTCTTTTTCGGGCCATACTTTGGTATAGTTTATCGAGGACGTTTACCATAGCTTCTGGGGTAAACAGGTTGTAACGCGATAGGCCGGATCCATCTACCCATCTTGGGGCTTGACGAAGGTCTTGTAAATAGTTTTCCAAAACGTAATCGCGGGCTTTTTTACCGCTAAGGGTGTCCGATAGGGTAGAAGAGGCCAGAATCAAGAGTTGTTCGGCAATAAAGTTATCGCTCTCATGCATCATCCGTACGTAAAGCGAATCGGTGGGTATGCCGTACAAGGTTTCTTTCTTGGGGGTATAGGTGGGCTTGCCTAGGCTGATGTTCTTGTTTAAGGCCGTTTCCAGTAACTTTTTGGTCAAGACCGAATCGGTTCTGTAGGGTATCTCTACGGTATCTCTTCTAGAGGGGGCAACGTAAAAGGTGTTCTTTTCCAAATCCCTGTTTCTGCGATGCCAATTGCGTACGACCTTCCCTTTAAAGAATTCGGGCACTACCTTGGTCCGTGAGATGCTCACGACATTGCCGTAAAGTGGCATTGGGGTCATTTCGGGCTGGTAGTAATAGTCGTAGTCGTCCCATGCCCAACCTTGACCTAGCTTTTCCCCCTCAAGATTGTTCAGGTCGAGTTCTATGTTGGCGTGGCGCTTTAGAAAGTTCAGGGCCGTACTATCCTTAAAGTAAGGATGTAGGGCCGCCGGGTCTCCGGTACCTTGAACATAAAGTTTCTTGCCCTGTTGCCAATATTTGAGGGTAGGAACTTTAGCAGGCAGCAATTGAAGCGAAGCGAATAAGGTAAAGATCTTGGTGTTGCTTGCAGGGGTAAAGTATTTCTTACTTTGGTAGGCATAGAGCGTGTCCCTGTTCTCGGGGTCGAAAACCAATAGTCCCGTAAACTGATTTTGGTAAAAAGTAGACGAAAGAATGGGTTCGGTCTGCTTTTTGAGGGCCTTCTTGTATGAAGAACAACTAGTTACGAAAATAGCTATAGAGAAGGCAATTACAATTTTTTTCATACTTTTAGACATGTGTTAGAGCCCGTGGCACGGGTGTTTAACAAGAATTTGGCTAACATTTAACAACACACATGCAATATAGTAAATGCATAATTGTTTAACTTTATAAGGAGAGAATATCTCTTAGACAACTAATAACTTAAACATTTTGAAATATGGCTAGAGCTATGCTTGAGTACTCTAAAACAGTATTGAAAAAAGTTAGTTTTGACACAAAATTGTTCATCAAAGAATTACAAAAAGCAGTTACTAGGTTACTTCCCGAGGAAGTAGATGAACTCAAACTCTGGTTACAGCAATACATCACCGACAAACCAGAACTAAAACAAACTCTTATCTATTTAAAAGCATAACAAAAGCCCTCTGATCCAGAGGGCTTTTTTTGTAAGGCAAGTATCATATCCTATCATAGTACAATAGCTTATGATAAGGGGAGCTATTTGTTGATAGGGCTGATGATCTTAACGTCCTGAAAGGCAATGGCGCCTCGTACAACACTTGATATCACTTCCCTTAGGGCATTCGTTATTTGTATCTTAAGTTCGCTCTTATGGTAGATCAAACTGATTTCACGCGCGGGCGACGGTTTTTCAAAATACTTTAATTTCTCTTTCTTTTTTTCGTCCAGCACCAAGGTGTTCAAATAAGGCAATAGTGTCATCCCCAGGTTTTCATCGGCGAGATTGATCAAGGTTTCAAAACTGCCGCTTTCCAAACGAAATGCCTCTTGACCAAGATTTCTCGGCGCCTTGCACAGGTTGATGACATTATCCCTGAAACAATGTCCGTCTTGTAGTAAGAGTACGTCATTGATGTCTAAATCTTCCGGGGTTAGGGTCATGGCCTTGCCTAGTCGGTGTTCTTGGGGTACGTAGCCTACGAAAGGCTCGTAATACAAGGGTCTTTCCTTGATAAATTCTATTTCCAAAGGCGTAGCGGCAATTGCGGCATCGATATGGCCGTCTTGAATATTGCGGATAAGGGTCTCCGTACTCTGTTCCTTTATGATCAAGTTTACCTTGGGGTATTTGTTGATAAAAGCTTTCAGAAACATGGGCAGCAAGGTCGGCATAATGGTAGGGATGATTCCCAAAGTATAATCACCCCCAATAAACCCTTTTTCTTGGTCGACTACATCTTTGATCCTACTGGCTTCGTTTACAATGTTTTTGGCCTGGGCCACTATTTTTTCCCCTACTTCCGTAATGGAAATCGGTTTTTTGCTCCTGTCAAAAATTAAGACGTCGAGTTCGTCTTCCAATTTTTGAACCTGCATGCTTAATGTCGGTTGGGTAACAAAGCTTTTTTCTGCTGCTAATGTGAAATTCTTGTACTCGGCAACGGCCAGTACGTATTGTAGTTGAGTAATTGTCATTTGCTATAAGTTCGAGTGATAAAAATATAAAAACTATCAATGATAACAATCATGATAAGGAGGCTATTATTCCGTACCTTTATACTATAATTAAAACAACAGAAACCATGAAACTAAATAGTATAGGATTAAGTGAAAAAGACTCAAAATCATTGAGCCAAGACTTGAACGAATTGTTGGCTAATTTTCAGCGTTATTACCAAAATTTAAGAGGTATCCATTGGAATATAAAAGGAAAACGCTTTTTTGAACTTCATCCAAAGTTCGAAGAGCTTTACAACGAGGCCAACCTTAATGTAGACGAAATTGCCGAGCGTATATTGACTCTAGGGGGAGTACCTTTGCATACCTTCGAGGATTATATTGAAAGTTCAAAAGTCCCGGTAGGAAAAAATATTACCAAGGATGAAGAAGCTATTCGTTTGATCGTAGATTCCCTAAAAGAACTTTTGGTCATTGAAAGACGCATTTTAGACGCTTCCGATAAATCTGGTGATGAAGGAACCAACTCTATGATGAGTGATTTTATCACAGGTCAAGAAAAGACGGTTTGGATGATGAAAGCCTGGTTGGCCGAAGAAATATAGTATAGGTATTTATAGCCTTGGAAATCCCCAATGGAACTAGGTTCCGCTGGGGATTTTTTTTCTTTTCCTCCTATGTGTAGGGGCTAAAAACGAGGTAAGTCTAGGTGCGGTATACAAGCCTTTCGTCCATTTTGTTTCCCGTGAATTCGGTTTTAAGTATAACCAGCTGTTATTTCACGTGTAAACTTTTAATTGAATATGCTTGCTTATGTTTATATTCGAACCACATTTAATCGATAGGGCAATGAAGATTTTATTTATTGGGGGAACGGGGAACATAAGCACGGCCTCGAGCCGTTTGGCGCTTGAAAAGGGGATAGATCTATATCATCTGAACCGAGGGACCAAGAAAGGTGGATTGGCGGGTGTTCAGACGATTTATGGCGATATAAACAAACCGGAAGAACTGTCTGAATTGCAAAAGCACAGTTGGGACGTGGTGGTGAATTGGATCGCTTTTACCCCAGAGGATATTGAACGTGACATTGCATTGTTTCATGGTAAAACGAAGCAATATATTTTCATTAGCTCTGCATCTTGTTACCAAACACCTTTGCAGTATCCGCTAATAACCGAATCTACACCGCTTTGCAATAACTTGTGGGATTACTCACAGAATAAGATCCGATGTGAAGACCGCCTGATGCAAGCCTATAGGGAGAAAGGATTTCCTGTAACCGTCGTACGCCCCTCTTTGACCTATGACACCGTAATCCCCATTGCTATCGGTGGTTTTAGGGAGTATACCACTGCCGACCGCATCATTAAGGGGAAGGAAATTATTGTTCACGGAGACGGTACGTCTTTATGGACAGTGACCCATGCCGACGATTTTGCCAAGGGCTTCGTAGGTCTGTTGGGCCTCACCACGGCCATAGGGCATGCCTTTCACATTACTTCCGACGAAATACTCAGTTGGAACATGATCTATAAGATTTTTGCCGATGCGCTTGGTTTTGAGGCTCGGGTAGTGCACATTGCTTCAGATTTTATCTGTAAGATAGAACCTTCGTTTACGGGAACTTTATTGGCGGATAAGGGGGAAAGCGTCATTTTTGACAATAGCAAGATCAAGACTTTTGTCCCTGGTTTTAAGGCGACCATTCCTTTTTCCGAAGGAATAAAAAGAACCCTAAAGTGGTTTGATGAAAACCCCGAACACAAAATTGTCAATGAAGACAAAAACCGTCAAATAGAACGGATACTCCAAGCCTATAAATCGCTTTAATCCGCTTTTTGCCCCTTCTTGATAGCCTTGGCAATGGCTATACTCATCGGGTTTTTGGTGTCTTCAAGCTCGGCAATGATTTTCGGGTGGTCTTGTTTGCGGTTGCGCGACAGTTTGTACTGTGCTTGAATATCGGTTATCTCGATCTCAAAGCCTACAACGCCTTTCACTTGTTTTAGTGTGTGGGGCGACATTTTCTTCAGGGAAATAGGCTCTTTCGAATGGGCTTCGTATTTGTCGACCAAGCGGTGCATGGAGGCCATGACTTCTTCTTCGCTCAATATGCTCAATTTCCCATAGACATGAACCGCTATATAGTCCCAAGTAGGTACTTCTTCATTCTTGTACCAAGATGAGGAAATATAGGAGTGCGGACCGTTAAAAATGCAGAGTACTTCTTCGTTTTTGTCAAACTCGTGCCATTGCGGGTTGGCTTTGGCAATGTGGGCCGTGAGTACTTCCTTCCCTTCTTTGTTTACCTCTAGTTCTAAGGGAATGTGTGTTGCCCATGGCTTGTTTTGATATTGGCTCACTAGAATACCGAAGCTGTTCGCTTTCAGGAAAGCCTTGATTTCCGAAAGGTCGTCGTTACGGTGATGGTCGGGTATGAACATAGGGTGATTTTGTTTTTTGTTGTTGTAAAATTGCACTTTAAGAAATTGTTAAAAGCGAATTTTTGGGCGAAATTTAATAGGAATGAAATGATATTTTTTGCGAACATTCCCGTAAATTTAAGTTCATTAAAAAAACTAAATATATGCCATTTATAACGAACAAAAAAGGAAAGGAAGCCGTAGATATTTTTTATGAAGATTACGGTGCGGGGCAGCCTGTAATACTTATCCATGGGTGGCCTTTGAGTCACAAGGCATGGGAAAGGCAAGTAACTAAAATCGTTGAAGAGGGCTATCGTTGTATAGCTTACGATAGAAGGGGGTTTGGGGCTTCGTCCGCTCCATGGGGCGAATATGATTATAGCGCATTGGCGAGCGATTTACACGCCCTTATCGAAACCTTGGGGCTAGCAAATGTAGTACTGGTCGGATTCTCTATGGGAGGAGGCGAAGTCGTGCGTTATTTCACCGATTACGGGGCCGATAAAATTGCGAAGGCGGCTTTGATAAGTTCAATAATACCCTTGGTCAAGAAGAAAGACGATAACCCCAATGGCGTACCCGAGGAAGCGCTGAACGGTATCGCGGAAGTACTGCGGAAAGATCGCGTTGGTTTCTTGAAGAATTTCCATAAAGGATTTTATAACTATGAGGACAATACGGATAAAATGAGTGAGGCACAGCTTGATTATGATTTTAGCATCGCGTCACATGCTTCCCCAAGGGCTACGATCCAAGCTGCCTTGTCGTGGATGCATACCGATTTTAGGGCTGAGTTGAAAAATGTTACGGTGCCCACGCTTATCGTACATGGAGATGCCGATGCAACGGTACCTCAGGCAACATCGGCGGATCAGGCCGCAAAAGGGATCAAGAATAACCAATACGAAGTTATCAAAGGTGGACCCCATGGTTTAAACCTGACCCATGCCAACGAGTTGAACGAAATTCTGGTTTCTTTCTTAAAGAAGTAAGGGAAGATTTTTAATGGAAAAAGCCCGAACCTGATGGGGGTCCGGGCTTTTTTTAGTGCGCTTGTACGGGCTATTTTTTAAGGCTTGCCATTATTGGCAGATGATCGGAAATGTGTTTGTTGTTTTCCATACGGTCGTCAATGTGAATGTACGATAGTACGGTGAGCCCTTCAGTAAAGATATAGTCGATTCGTCGGTCAAGTATGCGCGAATGGTCAAAGCCGCTAAAGGTTCCGGTAGGGCCATAAAACGGTTCAAGTGAGGCTTCTTGGCCGTCTGTCATTTCTTTTTTCAAAAACTGGATCGGTTTTGTATCAGGTTCTAAATTGAAATCGCCCGTAAGGACCACGGGGATTTTATCCGTATTGATTTCCTTGATTTTTTTAACGATAAGCGCGGCCGATTTTTCACGGGCCTCGGTACCGATGTGGTCAAAATGGGTGTTGAATACCCATAAGCGTTGTTTGTTCGCCTTGTTTTCGAACAATCCGTAGCTGCAGATCCGTTCCATGGCGGCATCCCATCCTACACTGATCTTATCGGGGCTGGGAGATAGCCAAAAGGTGTTGGATCGGATGAGTTTGAATTTTTTACTGTTGTAAAGAATAGGCGAAAATTCGCCTTTCTTCTTTCCGTCGTCCCGGCCTACCCCAATGGAATTGTAATCTTCCAAGGCGTCATCCAAATAAGTCAATTGGTGGTACAGTACCTCTTGCATACCGATAAATTCTGGGGCATAATGCTTTAAAAGCTTCACCATGTCCGCTTTGCGGTCGTTCCAATTGTTAAGGGTGTCGTTTACGTTGTCAAATTTAATGTTGTAGCTCATTACCTTGAGTTCTTGGGCTTGCGATGTGTGCAGGGCAAGAAAAAGAAACAAAAGGAAAATAGTTCTTAAGGCCATTTGATATAGTGGTATTGGTATATAAGGGCAATTTAAGTATTTCCCATTTTATATTTCTTAAGAAAAAGCTATTAAACGATTATTTTCTGGCTCCTGTGAAGCCTGGAAAAGAAGAACCGCAAGAAGAAAAAGACGCCTATTGGAATCGAGATCTTCTTGCGGTAATTCTAATGGTCCAAAATGATGAACGACGGTAGTTTAATCGTCTCTACGCGGTCTACTTGAATTGTTGCGATTGTTCGCACTCCTGTTGTTCGAGTTGCCCGAGCGATTTCTATTTCTGTTTCTATTTCTATTGTTGTTCCTTGAGCGGTTCGGGTTAGGTCTCTGCTGAGGTCTTTTTTTCTCTTCGGTCCTTGGTTCGTCATCCCCATCGATAAATTGGTGTTCCGGCATACGCGGCACCTGTTGTTTGATGAGTTTTTCGATATCTTTTAAATACGGACGCTCTTCCCTATCGCAAAATGAAAGGGCTATACCACTGGCGCTGGCCCTTCCTGTTCTTCCGATACGGTGTACGTAGGTTTCGGGTACGTTTGGTAGGTCGTAATTGATGACCAAGGAAAGGTCTTCCACATCTATTCCCCTTGCGGCAATATCCGTGGCGATCAATACGCGTAGTTTGCCGTCTTTAAAATCGCCTAAAGCCTTTTGTCTGGCGGTCTGTGATTTGTTGCCATGTATGGCGGCCGACTTGATATCGGCCTGCGATAGTTTTTTGACTATTTTATTGGCGCCGTGTTTGGTACGTGAAAATACCAGAACCGAATCCGAAGGTCTTTCGTTGATCAGATGGATCAATAATTTAGGTTTGTTCAACTTGCTTACAAAAAAGAGACCTTGGTCAACTTTCTCGGCAGTCGCCTGTTGCGGTTTTATGGTCACCCTTTCAAATGCGCCCAAAAGTGTTTTTGATAATTCCACGATGCTGGTCGGCATGGTAGCCGAAAAGAAAAGGGACTGTCTTTGCTTGGGAAGCTTCGCGATAATTTTTTTGATATCGTGAATAAAGCCCATGTCGAGCATTTGGTCGGCTTCGTCCAAAACTACAAACTCGATATCCCTTAGGGAGATGATGTTTTGGTTCATTAGGTCTAACAACCTTCCGGGGGTGGCAATAAGCGCATCAACACCGTTGCGTAGGGCATTGACCTGTCGCTGCTGTTTTACCCCGCCAAAAATGACTGTATTTTTAACATGTGTATACTTGCTGTATGCGGTAAAATTATCGGCTATTTGAATGGCAAGTTCCCTAGTCGGGGTTACAATGAGCGTTCGTATACGCCGCTTGCCTTTGGTCTGCCCTTGGTTGTTGTGCAAATGGTGTATGATCGGAATACTGAAGGCCGCTGTCTTTCCGGTTCCTGTCTGTGCTACGCCTAAAAGGTCTTTTTTGTTTAGTAAAATGGGAATGGCTTGTTCCTGAATGGGGGTTGGATTTGTATATCCTTGTTCCTCAATAGCTTTGAGTATAGGCAAAGCAATACCTAAATCTTTAAATGTCATGTATGTTTAATAAGTGGCAAAGATACGGCGAATGTTTGGATAACCGTATAGGCTGGTTATAGACCTGCTGTGGCGGCTTCCGCACAGCGTTCCCCGTCCATTGCGGCCGAAACGATGCCCCCTGCATAACCACCGCCTTCACCACAGGGAAATAGGCCTTCGATCTCGGGATGCTCCAATTTTTCATTTCTGGGGATGTTTACAGGTGACGAAGTACGCGATTCCACCCCTACGATATTGGCCTCGTTCGTATAATAGCCCTTCATTTTGGCACCAAAAGCCTTAAAACCTTGACGAAGCCTTCCGCCTATGAGTTTGGGCAGTAAGGAGTGGAGGGGGGCGGAATTCAATCCGGGTTGGTAGGAGGTAGGGTTGAGGTCCGTCGATAGCTTTCCTTCTACAAAATCGCTCAAACGCTGGGCGGGTGCGGTTTGCGTCCTCCCGCCTGCGGTAAAAGCCAATCGCTCTAGGTCTTTCTGGTATTCCAATCCTTTTAAGACCCCAAAATGTTCGTATTTATAAAGGTCTTCATCGGCATTGATTTCCACAACAATGCCCGAATTGGCAAATTTGTTGTTTCGTTTGGAGGGAGACATACCGTTTACGACCACTTCTCCCGGGGCGGTTGCCGCGGGAACGATAAATCCGCCGGGACACATACAGAAAGAATACACTCCACGGTTCTTCACTTGTTCTACTAGGCTATAGGCCGCTGCAGGAAGCAGTTCGTTGCGCTGTCCGGAACAATGGTATTGAATGGAATCGATGATTTGCTGTGGGTGCTCTACGCGAACCCCCATGGCGAAAGATTTGGCCTTAAGGCTGATTTTTTTGTCGTTCAACAAATAATAGATGTCACGGGCCGAATGTCCTGTGGCCAAAATCACCCGGTTTACCTTCATTTCATTTCCATTTTGTAGTTGAAGGCTTTCGATCTTATTGTCCTTTACGGTAAAATTGGTCAGTCTGGTGTTGAAATGTACTTCGCCGCCATGTTCGATTATGGTTTCTCGAATATTCTGTACGATTTTAGGAAGCTTATTGGTGCCGATATGTGGGTGCGCATCGATTAGAATTTGGTCGGTGGCCCCATGGTGTACCAAGCTTTCGAAAATTCGGCGTACGTCACCCCTCTTCAGGCTTCGGGTGTATAGCTTTCCGTCGGAATAGGTGCCGGCACCACCTTCGCCAAAACAATAGTTGGAATCTTCGTTTACCCTATGGTCTTGATTAATCGCCTTTAGGTCTCGCCGTCGGTCTTGAACGTTGTTTCCTCGTTCGAGAACAACAGGTTTGTATCCTAGCTCCAGGCAACGCAGTGCGGCCCACATACCTGCAGGACCGAAGCCTATGATATGCACTTCTTTGGCCTTGGAAACGTCTAGGTATTTGAATTCGTAGTCGGGCGTTTTTGAAGGTTTCTCGTTAATGTAGACCTCCATCTTGTAGTTGAAGTAAATAGACGGTTTTCGGGCGTCGATGGATTTTCGCAGCACTTTAATGGTGATGTTCTTCTCATCTTCGCTCAAATACTTGGCGGTTTTTTTTAAGAGGATGTTGGGCTGGCTTTCCTCTTTTAGCGATACCCGTAACTGAATTCTTCTGACCATGGTGCAAAGCTACTGCGCTTTATGATATAAAAAAATGCATCCCACGAATTGTAGGATGCATTCTTTGTAAAATCGACCGAAGCGGATTATGCCAAGACCGATTTTTTCTCTCGGCACTCCCTGGCTGCGGCCACCATTTCTATAAGGGCCTCCCTGGTCTCTGGCCAGTGCCTTGTTTTTAATCCGCAATCGGGATTGATCCAAAGTTGCTCCGTTGGAATCTGTTTGGCGGCTTTTTCCATCAAAGCGACCATCTCGGCACGTTCCGGAACCCGGGGTGAGTGGATGTCGTATACGCCAGGTCCGATCTCGTTCGGGTATTTAAAGGTCGCGAACACGTCCAATAGTTCCATTTGAGACCTCGAACACTCAATGGTGATCACGTCGGCGTCCATATCGGCTATGTTCGAGATGATATCGTTGAACTCGGAGTAGCACATGTGGGTGTGTATCTGCGTTTCGTCATTGACCCCGCTGGCGGAAATCCTAAAGGCTTTAATGGCCCAATCCAAATAGGTGTTCCAATCTTCTTTTCGCAACGGAAGTCCTTCGCGGATAGCAGGCTCATCGATTTGTATAACTTTCAGTCCGGCCTTTTCCAAATCTACTACTTCGTCCCGTATGGCCAAGGCAATCTGTGTACAGGTTTCGGAACGCGGTTGGTCGTTTCGGACAAAGGACCATTGTAAGATGGTAACAGGGCCGGTCAACATCCCTTTTACGGGCTTTTTGGTCAATGATTGTGCAAAAGCCGACCATTTAACGGTCATAGGGGCTTCCCTCGATACATCACCGTAAATGATGGGAGGTTTGACACATCTACTGCCATAACTCTGTACCCAGCCAAAGCTGGTAAAGGCAAAGCCGTTTAATTGCTCCCCAAAGTACTCTACCATGTCGTTTCGCTCGAATTCCCCGTGGACCAGTACGTCAAGGCCTGTACGCTCTTGGAATTCAATGGTCTCTTGGGTTTCTTTTTCAAGAAGGGTATTGTACTCTTCGGCAGAAAGGTTCCCTTTTTTAAAATTCGCCCTCCAACTACGCACCTCTTTGGTCTGGGGAAAGGAGCCGATGGTGGTTGTGGGGAAAAGCGGGAGGTCTAGGGCTTCTTTCTGAAGTCTTTGTCGAACCGGGAAAGGGCTTTTTCTTTGGTCGTCTTTCTGGGTCAAGGAGCTTACCCTTTGCTTTACTTTTTGGTTGTGGATAAGGCCTGCCGTTTTTTTGTAGGCATGTACCTCGCTATTTTTTCGGAGCTTTTCAAGGTTCTCGGAAAGGTTCTCCTTATTGGCCAGGGATTTGAGCGTGGCGACTTCCTCCAATTTTTGCTTGGCGAAGGCCAGCCATTGCTTGATTTCCCCGCTTAGATTCTCTTCCTTGGTCTCTAGGTCAAGGTCGCAAGGTGAATGCAACAATGAACATGAAGGCGCAATGAGGATACGGTCGCCTCCCAGGTGGTCAACCGCTTTTTGAATCAGTTTTAAAGATTCTTCAAAGTTGTTTTTCCAAACATTACGACCGTCGACTACCCCAAGGGATAAATGGGTGTAACTATTTAGTTTATTTGACTCTAGAATATCGTCGAGTTGTAGAGGGCAGCGTACAAGATCTAGGTGTAAGGTGTGCACGGGTAGGGCTAATGCAGTATCGATATTCGCTCCGAAACAATCAAAATAGTTAGCTACGGTTATTTTTAGATTAGGGAATTTCGATACGAAATTGGCGTACGTTTGATGTATGGCCCTTTGTTCTTTTTCCGAAAGATCAAGCGCTAGATAGGGCTCGTCAAATTGAACGTATTCGGCTTCAATGTCCGATAATTGCTGAAGTATGTTTTCGTAGGCCGGTAATAGGCGCTCTAGTAAATCTATTCGGTGAAAACCGTCCTCCTTTTCTTTTCCTAACAACAGAAAGGAAACAGGGCCTATCAATACGGGTTTCGTCTTGATGTCTAAGGATAAGGCTTCTTTGTATTCATTGATGATTTTACCTGCAGATACCTTGAAAACTTGCTCCTTGGTAAATTCGGGTACAATGTAGTGGTAGTTGGTATCGAACCATTTGGTCATTTCCATGGCGGTAATGTCAATGCCGTCTTTTTGAATTCCTCGCGCCATAGCGAAATAGAGGTCGTAACTTGAGAAAGAAGGGTTGTTGGCCAGGGCTTGGTAACGTTCGGGAATACATCCCAAGGTCGTGCTAAGGTCCAATACCTGATCGTAAAGAGAAAAGTCGTTGCTCGGGATAAGGTCTATGCCTTGTTCCTTCTGTAGGAGCCAATTTTCCTTTCTGATGGCTTTAGCGGTATCCAGTAGGGCTTCTATGGTGGTGTTTCCTGACCAATACTGCTCTAGGGCTTTTTTTAATTCTCTTTTACTTCCAATTCTGGGGTAACCGAGGTTGGTAGTTTTCATGCTATATTTTTTGAATTATTATCTGTGCAAAGCTATTGATTAGGGTAATTTATCCATAATTACATATTATATTTAGTGTATTTAACTGTAAATAGGTATTTTTAAAGATTAAATAAAAAGTGAAGCCTCGATATTGGGCTTTTAAAAGAGGATTTATCTATGGAAAATTTGGATCAGATCGATTTAGAGTTGTTAAAACAGCTTCAAAAAAACTCGAATATTACTACAAAAGAGTTGGCCGCCATGGTGAATTTGTCGCCAACACCTGTTTATGAGCGGGTGCGAAAACTGGAAAAGGAGGGCTATATCAAAAAGTATATGGCATTGCTCGATGAGGAAAAGCTGGGGAGGGGACTCATTGTTTTTTGTGATATTACCTTAAAACAGCATACCAAGGAGATCGGTAATAAGTTCGTAGAGGATATCCGTTCCATAAAGGAGGTAATGGAATGTTATAACATTTCAGGCGATTATGACTTTAAGCTCAAGGTGCTGGTCAGGGATATGAAAGATTATCAGGACTTCGTAATCAATACACTTGGTGCGGTCGAGAATATCGGTAGTGCCCATAGTACATTTGTTATCGGTACCATCAAACAAGAGTATGGTGTTCCGTTTTAGTGGGGCGAGATCGCAGTTTAGTGTGGTTTATCTACAATTGGGTAGTATTCATTTTAAAAATAGGGTGTAGCAAGGCATCTTTGTGTCAATATTGGCAAGACAGGTACTTTTTAGAAAACCATAAAAATGGAAGGTAACAGGATTTTAAAGGAGCTTTTTCGGGGTTTTATTATTGGGAATATCATCTTCTTTGGGTTTGGTGCGTATTACTATTTTACCGATGAACAAAGGTTTGACATGATCTTTCAAGACGTTTGGAGGGAGTATTTTACCAATCTCGTGTTTTCGGTAGTCTTGTACGTTGTAAATATGTATTGGTTCTATTTTCTTTTGAAAAAGTTCGAAAGAAATATATATACGGTCAAACGTATGCCTATTGGTGTGCTGGGTAATGCGATAATATCGTGTTTTGGGGTCTTTGTGGCTACTTTTATCGTTAGGGTAACACTTTATGATAAATCCGTTCAAGAGGCCTTATTGCATCATTCCATAGATAATTACCAGCGCTCCACGGCAATTGCCTTGGTGGTGGCTTTAGTCTTTTATGCAATCTACTATTACCGTTATAGGCAGGAAAACAAGGTCAAGGAGCAAAAAATAATAGCCAATACGGCATCGGCAAAATTCGACGCCTTAAAGAATCAATTAGACCCCCATTTTCTGTTTAACAGCTTAAATGTATTGTCTAGTTTAATAGAAGAAGATCCTTATCAGGCACAAAAGTTTACCTCTTCCCTTTCAAAGGTTTACCGGTATGTACTTGAACAAAAAAGTAAAGACTTGGTACTTGTGGATGAGGAGCTTCAGTTTGCAAAAACCTATGTTCGACTTTTGAAAATGCGGTTTGAAGATAGTATCGTTTTTGATATCCCTGAAGCGGCTTTGAATCCTGAATCGAAGATTGTTCCGCTTTCGCTTCAGTTGCTTTTGGAGAATGCGGTAAAGCACAATGTGGTGACCGCTGGTAGACCTTTGCACTTAAGGGTTTTTGAACAAGAGGGGGCGCTTGTTGTGGTGAACAACCTTCAAGAAAAGCAAGTGGTGAAGAAAAGTAGTGGTGTGGGCCTGCATAATATTCGCGAGAGATATGCGCTTCTGACCGATAGAAGGGTTCAAATCGATAAGACCGCTACCGAGTTCAGGGTGAGCCTACCTGTTCTTTTAAAACAAATTTCAAGCATGGAAATGCAGCAAGAGTATATTGATGATAAGCGCTACGAAAAAGCTAAAAAACGTGTGGAGGCTATTAAAGGCTTTTATGGAAACCTTATGGCATATTGTATTGTGGTGCCCTTCTTGGCTTTTTTGAATTATAGGACCACGAGTTTTCCGTGGGTGATATTTCCTATTTTCGGTTGGGGCTTTGGGGTGGCTATGCATGCCATGGAGGCCTTTGGGGCCAATCCGCTTTGGGGTAAGCGATGGGAGGAGAAAAAGATGCGGGAGTATATGGACGATGATAATTTTTAAACGGACTTTTATCGTCCTTTGTGAGGTTCAACTAAAGGTTTACAGTTCGGTCATAAAAAATTACAGTTCAGAAAGTAGTATTTTTAAAAGGAGGGTCTTTTGGCGAAATTTGAACTTGTAATCAATAACCAAAAAAATATAAATCATGGAAAGGGAAAGTAAGTATATCAGGGCAAAAGAAAGAGTGGAGCGAGAGAAAAAATTCTATAACGGGGTGATTTCTTACGTATTGACCATAAGCTTTTTGGCGGCTATAAATTACTACACCAATGGCTTTGCGTATGCTTGGTTTCTTTGGGCTGCCTTCGGTTGGGGGATAGGTATCGTTATTAGTGCGGTAAAGACCTTTGGTGGTAGTCCGTTTTTTGGACGTGATTGGGAGGAGCGCAAGATAAAACAATTCATGCAAGAGGACGAACAGGGAGGAAAGTGGCAATAATTTTTATTTCGGTTGGATTTAATATAAAAAAACACAAAAATGGAATCATCATCATTAGATAGGAGGAGTAAGCGAGTCAGGGCTAAAAAAAGAATAGAACAGCTAAAAGGGTTTTATATTCATTTGGCAGTTTTTGTAATCGTAAATATTATGGTTATAACGGGAGCTGTTGTAGGTAATATG
This sequence comes from Zobellia uliginosa, assembly GCF_900156625.1. Lineage (GTDB taxonomy): Bacteria > Bacteroidota > Bacteroidia > Flavobacteriales > Flavobacteriaceae > Zobellia > Zobellia uliginosa. Next base: position 70,603 of record NZ_FTOB01000003.1, read on the forward strand.
GGCAATGGTGAAAGTTTTGTGGAAGCATTCTTTAATTTTGGAACCTTCTCTACTTTTTTCTTTTGGGGAATAGGGGTTGTTTTTCATGGGGTTAAGGTGTTTTCGTATAATCCTTTCTTCAGTAAGGCTTGGGAAGAACGTCAGATTCAAAAGTATATGGATGCGGATAGGGATGAAATGAAGAAGTACTCGTAATCCATTATTTTAATCAACCCACAACCAAATATGAAAACCATAGTTATAGAAGATGAAAAGCCGTCGGCAAGGCGATTATCACGTATGTTGTTTGATTTGAACGTAGAGGTTTCGCAGATGTTGCATTCTGTGGAGGAATCTGTTGAGTGGTTTCAAAACAACCCACATCCCGATTTGATTTTCCTGGATATTCAGCTTTCAGACGGACTCTCGTTTGAGATTTTTGATGCCGTGGAGGTGAAGAGTGCCATTATATTTACTACGGCTTACGATGAGTACGCTTTGCAGGCCTTTAAGCTGAATAGTATCGATTATTTGTTGAAGCCTATCGATGATGAGGAATTGGAGGCAGCCGTAAAAAAATACAGGTCTTTTAAACCTGAGGCGCGGCCTATGACGCTCAATTTTGATGATATAAAAAGTCTTTTGGTGAATCCGTTGGAGCGTGAATACAAAAAGAGATTTACGGCAAGGGTGGGGCAGCACCTTAAAATTATAAATGCGGATGAAGTGGAGGGTTTTTACAGTGAAAACAAAGGAACTTATGCCGCTACTTCAGATGGTAGAAACTACCTTTTGGATACCACTTTGGAAAATTTGGAAAACGAGTTGGAACCCAAAACTTTCTTTCGGGTGAGCCGTAAATTTTACATCAATATTAATCATATTAAAGACATCGTTTCGTACGCCAATTCACGTCTTCAAATCAAATTAAATCATTATAATGGGCAAGAAATTATAGTAAGTCGGGAACGTGTACGGGACTTTAAGCTGTGGTTGGAGTAAAGTAGTTTAATAACCTGATTTTAAGCGCAATTAAATCTGTTATAGATTTTTCTTATAGTGGCTTTTTGAGGTAATTTCCCCTATTTTTCTACCCGATTTTCATCAAAGGAAGAAGGGAGTAACTTCGGAATCAATTTTATGAAAATCGGTAGTAAAACGGCCCCGCCTGGGAGGATAAAAATAGCCAAGGAAGGAATGCTTTTGAAGATGTCGATAAGTTGGTTTTGAACTTTTTTCTTTTCTTCGTCACTAAGGTCCTTCACTGTAGATTTAGAAAGTAGGAATACCAATTCCTTGCTTTCGGCCAATTCCTTTTGTAGTCGTTTGCTATTTCGTAAAATAAGCTTGTTGACCATTTTTGACATGCTTTCATAAAACTGAAGCGCTAAATTCGTGTCTTTGAGAAAGGGAATGGTTTTAGCGTTTTTGCTAAAAAAGACCTTGATTTCGTCAAGGGCTTTTGCAATCTCGTCGGGTTCGAAACCAAGATCTTTTCCAAGGCCGAAAATGAATTCCGATTCTTGGTATTCCAGTGATTTGTCTTCCCATACGGTTAAGCATCCTACATCTAAGAAATACCTATTTTCCATGACCGAGCTATTGTTCAGGAGTTTTTCGCGATAGCTACCGTCAAAATTTTGCACGTCACTCTTGATAAAGGTCAGGGAAGAAGCAAAAAGTTGGGCAAGGCGTTCGTCGCTTTTGTTCATTTCCTTCGAGCTCAACGCGTGATAGGTAATGTTTATGGCGAGGTATTCGATGAGTTGGGCGTGTTGGCGTATATCTTCAGTATGGCTTAGGTATCGTTTGAAGAGCAGTACATCGATAAACAATAAGGAATTGGTGATGACCCTGTTGAAGGTCTTACTGATTAGGTTGTCTTCTAAAGAGACCCTCGAGTCCATGAGTTTTTCCAGCTGGGCGGAAGTCTTTGAGCCTGTTAGGATCTTGTTGAAGAAGGAAATGTGGTTCGCCTTTAAATCCGTGTAGAAATCAAAGACCTGTTTTAGAAAGGTATCGAAACCCTTATCGGTTTTCGTCTCTTCAAGAACGAAAGTGCCGTATAGGGCGTTCAGTAGGTTGATTTTGGCCTTTTCATCGTCGGAAAGTTGATGCTCCGCATCGATGAAAGAAGGAATTTCAATGTTTATACCATATACAAATCCTGTTTGTTTTAAACTTAAATAAAGTTCGTCAAAATCGGAATACAGTTCCTTATGGTCCTTTACAAGGGAGCCGAATTTATTGATCCAACCGGAAGCCGAGGGGTTCATAGTCTTATCGTTTCAAAACACCAAATTACATCAAAATGAGCAAATGAAAAGGGCATAGCAGGCTTAATTCTAAATGAAGGGGCAACTTTTAGTAGATGTTGAATTTATGGGGTTATACTTGTCAAATTGTTGATCATAAGTGGGTTATGGGCTTGTGCCGTGTTTCCTTTAGTGTAAATTATACGGTTAAAAATGAAAGGCGGGGGGCGGGGTGTAATTTATAATCTATTTTTCTGCGGGTAAAAGGCGCTAAAATGGGATGTTGTTCGTTCATGTAATTCAAATGACCGATTGGCAGTCGATGGTAAAATCAATTTGTTCTTGCTTGATGAACTTATTTCTATTTTATTCAGATTTTAAAAAAGCAAATTTTTGTGCTTTTTTTAACTTTAGCGTAGGAAATTACAAAATAAATAACTAAATTTATCTTCCAAATTATAACATATGCTATTCTATGATATGTTGGTATTGTAGAATTTAGAGTAATTTAACCTAAATAAATCCCCGAAAAACCCAAACCGTTATGGAATACATTCTCTTCTTTATTTGGCTTTCTTTTATGTCCATCTTATTATACAGAGTTATATCGGCTCGGAAAGCGCTAAGAAAATTACTTAAAGCGGAGAAATAAATATCTGCGATTACAATTGAATTACCTTCTGCGGTAAGCCTGTATTACCGTATCGTATCTTGCGCCATTCAGCAGTGTCGCTAATGATGCCCTGCCACGGCCCTGGTCGCCCTAAGCCCAACTTCTAAGCATGGCCATCAAACCTTGGATCAACGTCTTCATAAGTAGTCTGTGGGCTAATTGCTAAGTATTTGGGGAAATGTACTATAGCAGTGTATCCGTTGCGCTAAAGCCTTCTTTTGTCTGTGTGGTAAAAAAAATAGCCGCCTGTACTTGAATCTCCTTTCAAAACGGGAAAGGAATCGCAATAGATACTATCCGTTGATGATAGGGATCTTAGTACTGAAAGTCCCGACTCCCAATCACTTTATTATTTAAAAGCAATTGCCGTGCATTACTTTTTTAAGCCAGTAATTTATGCATATGGAACAGCGCTTGCGGTTTTCCGGGGCTAAATTGCCCTGTGTATAATCATTGCCGGCCAAGATCTATTTATAGCGGGCGATTTAAAGCGTATAATGGCCCATATCAACAAAATTTTAATGCTGGCACTGTGCCTTGTCCATAGCGGTCAATTAATGGCGCAAAAGCAAGCGCAAGGTAGTCAAGATTCCATTGTCAAAAACCTTAAGGTTTCCGCATTTCCCGTAGCGTTTTACACCCCCGAAACGGCATTTGGTTTTGGGGGAATCGGTATCGCCAATTTTTGGCTGAAGGGGGAACAAAGGGAAACCCGGCCTTCATCGGTACAACTGGGGTTGAGTTATACGACCAAAAGTCAGCTGTTGCTCTATATGCCCTTTGAATTCTATAAGAAAAATGAGCGCTGGCGTTTGTTGGGGGAACTGGGTTTTTATAAGTATTTCTACAATTTTTATGGGGTAGGGATAGATAGTAGGGAGGAAGATGAGGAAACCTATGAGGTTACTTTTCCCAGGGCACGCTTGGCGCTGATGCGTGATGTATGGCCAAATTTCTACGTCGGGATAGGCTATGAATTCGATAGCTTCAGTAGTTTGAAAATTGAGGAAGGTGGAATTTTGGAAGCCTCCGATGTGCCGGGAAAACGAGACGGAACCCTATCGAACATTGGTATTCGCGTTTTTTATGATACACGTGACAATGTATTCTTTCCGACGGAGGGGGTATATATTCAAGGTAATTTGTTTACCTCAAGCAAGATCTTGGGGGCAAGTTTTAAATATTCGAAGTTCGAGCTCGACAGTCGCTATTACCAAAAGGTCGGTAAAAAACAGGTTATAGCCGCTAACCTATTCTTGGGAGGCAGTAGTAAAAATACCCCATTTTACGATTTGTTCTATTTGGGGTCAAAACGGACACGTGGAATCAATAACCGTCGCTTTCAAGATACTTCGGAACTGAGTATGGTTTTGGAATATAGGTTTCCTATAGCAGGAAGGTTCGGGGGAGCCGTCTTTGGTTCTTCGGGTACTGTGACTCCTACTTTAAATGAGGCCTTCTCTTCAGCATATAAAAATGCCGGTGGTGTTGGAATACGGTATATAATCAACAAAAGGGATGGGGTGCGTATTCGCGCCGACTACGGTATGTCTGGCGAGGGCGGTAATTTTTACTTTACCATTAAGGAAGCTTTTTAAGAATATCGTCCCCTGTATAGGGTGTTTAAGGAATAAAAAAAGCCACTTTTACAGTGGCTTTTTTGATGGGGTATTACCTCGTTTATTTGGTGATTCCTGCACAAGCTATCCGTGAACCGGCATCGCCACTTGGTTGCGATGTAAAGTCATCTTGACCTTTGTGTACGATTACTGAGCGACCTATAATCTTCTTGTTGTCGTCGTTACAATCAATACACCACTCGTCCGTAGCAAAGGTAACGGTCGCCTGACCTTCCTGGTCGGCCGTAAAATTGCCTATATCACCTTTGTGGTAGCCTTTTTCAGAACCCCATTTGCCGTGGGCTTCCTTCGTAGGGTTCCAATGTCCGCCTGCCGACTTTCCGTCTTGCGATGAGCAATCGGCATTTTCGTGTAGGTGAATGGCGTGGGGGCCTTCGTCCAACCCGGTGAAGATGGCTTTCATTTTCACTTCACCGCCACTCTGTACAAATGAAATCGTACCGCTGACCCTACTGTTGCTTTTTGAGCTCATGTTGACCGTGAGGGTGTCGTTTACCTGGACCTTTGTTTTTACAAGCTTTTCTTCTGTTGTGTCTAGGCTTTTGCCCGAGTTGTCTGGGCTTCCGTTCGTATCTTTTTTGGCTTCTTTACAATTGAGCATGGTCAGGGCCATTACTATGGCCAAACTGAATTTTATATGTTTCATTGTGACTAAATTTTATGATTCCATCCGAAATTAACCAGAAAATAACCGTTTTTCGGCTGTGTATTCATATGCGGCATCATTCTTATCTATAGTGTCAAAAATGAAAAGGACATAAAAAAAATCCACTTTCCGTATAATCGGGAAAGTGGATTTTTTTAATCGTATTGCGTTAAGGGAGTTTGTTTTTCCCTCTAGGGCGTCTAGTTTTTTTGAAGTAACACTTCGGCGTGAACGGCTACTTCGCTCCAAGTTTTGCTAACCCCGTCTTTGCCGGTATGTAGGGCTTCGCAGGCTTTGTTGATAGAAGCTACGGCGTCAAGGGCGTCCCAGTTCTCAAGGTTCATAACGCCGTCAAAGGCCAAGGCGGTATCAGAAACGGCTTTATGTGTAAGGGCAATGTTTTCGGTCTTGCCGTTCAGGGTTACGTCAATAGAACACTTGTTATCGGCAGATACTTTAAAGACACCTGAAATAAGTTCGGTGTTTTCCATAGCGCCAAAGAAGAATTCCAAAATTTTAGGGTCACGGGTTCCAGTGGCATCATTAGTGAACAAGCTGCTCACCGGAATACTGAATTCAGTACCGTTTAAAGCTTCCAGGGCCGAAGCACCCTCACCGGCTTTAGTAATGTTTATTTTGGTGAACTTACCGCCAACAGGTAATTTTTCGGTAGTCTTATATGCCGTGAAGCTAACCTTTGTAGAGTCTTGTACTAGGTTATAGGTTTCCGTAGCGGCTTGTGCCTCGGTACTTTGTTCAGTGTTTTCCTTTTTGGCGTCTTTACAGCTAAAAGCACCAACTAACAATAGCCCAAGGGCTAAAAGTGTAATTTTTTTCATGTTCACTGTGAATTTTTAGGTTTGACATCAAAGTTAAACATTCTTACAGCTAAACCAAGGTGAGATCAAGACGATTTTAACACATAAGGGCCATTGTTCTTGTAGTTTGTTGGGGCGAAAGCTGAGATTTTTTAGTCAATAAGCTTGGTGATGACCTGTATTTGGCTGTGCAAAGTCTTGTGAACGGGACATTTGTCGGCAATTTGCAGAATACGCTTCTTTTGCTTTTCGTCTAGAGGGCCCGTTAACTTTATTTCCCGTTCAAAGGTGTCTATTTTAGAATCGTCCGATTCGCAATCCTGACAATCGGCCACATGGCTTCTGTTGTGGGAGGTGTGTACCTCTATATTGTCTATCACCCAAGCTTTTCTTTTAGCGTACATCTGAACGGTCATGGCCGTACAGGCCGAAAGACCGGCAGAAACAAGTTCGTACGGTGAGGGACCAAAATCATTTCCGCCGACATCTACGGGCTCGTCTGCGGTAAGGAAGTGATTGCCTACTTTCATTTGGGTCGAAAAACCATCGTCGTGGTCTAGGCTGGCCACAACCTGGTGTTTCGTCTTCGGTTCCTCTTTACGTGTCGTGTCGAGATCCAAATAACGTTTGGCCCATCCTGAAATGACCTCGCCCGCATAGAAAGAGTCCCTTTTGTTCGATAACAGGTGGTCGGCACCATCTAATGAAATAAAGCTTTTGGGGTGTCGTGCGGCCACATAGATTTCTTCGGCATTTTTAATTTCAACGGTGGTATCTTGTGGGGAATGCAATATCAGTATGGGTTTGCGGAGCTGTCCCAATGTTTGTGACAGCGGTTTGTGCTGCAGGTCGTCTAAAAATTGTTTTTTTATGGTGAAGTCCCTTCCGTTTAAGTTGACGACGGCTTTTCCGCTCTTTTCGATTTCGGGAATACCCTCTTGTAAAAGATGTTCTATATGGATAGGATTGGAAGGGGCACCTATGGTGGCCAAGGCTTTTATGGAGTCGATTCTATCGGCGGCAAATATTATGGCGGCCCCACCAAAGGAATGCCCGACCAATAGTGTTGGGGCTTGGTAATTTTTTTCAAGGTAATCGGAGGCGGCGATCAAATCTTCAACGTTTCCGGAAAAATTGGTGTTTTCAAAATCGCCGTCGCTTTCGCCTAAACCCGTAAAATCAAAACGAAGCACGCCAAAACCGTTTGACGTCAGGGCTTTACTGATATTGCGCACGGCCGTTAGGTTCTTGGTACAGGTAAAGCAGTGGGCGAATATGGCAAAATTATGTGGGTGTCTATTGGCGGGTAGTTCCAGTCTTCCTACTAAATCTTGCCCGTCCTTATTCTTAAAACGTACTTTTTGAAGGCTCATCTGTGCTTTTTTTTAGTGTGATTGGACCGCTAGCGATTCTTAGCTGCCACTATCGTTCTTTTTGAATATACCCCTTAAGTCGGGGTTGTAGGTCACACCTATCTGTAGCCTGTCGAAATTTGCGGTAGAAAAGTGGTTTTTTAAATATCCGGCCTGTACACTCAGGTTGTGGGTAACATTAATGCCAAGGGCCGCATACAAACGGTTTTGACCAAAAACTTCATCTTGTAGGTTCAAGAAAATCTCATCGTAAAAATTCAGGAAAAACACGTCGGTAAGGGGTAGTGTTACCTGTAGTCGGTACCTTGCCCGGTGCTGTGTATCAGTAGCGTCGCCAAAATCTAGAAAGCGTTGTTCAAGTCTATAGCGATGTTCGAACAAAAATTCCCAAACCTTATTTTTAAGGATCAATTGCTCAAAAATACGGTGCTCTTTAGTGTTGGTTTCATCGGGGAATTCCTCAAAACTGCCATCGGTGGTAATATAGCCATAGCCCATAGTGGCAATGGCGTTTGGGTTGAGGTGGTAATTGAGCCCGGTTCGGAGCAAAAGCTGATTAAAGTTGTCGGCCTGTTCAAAATAGCGCAATTGACCTTCGGTATGAATGCTAAATCGGTCGGAAATTTTATTGGTGCCAAAATACATATGCCATGTGCCGAGACTGTTTTCCCCGGTCTCTTGGGCATTGGCAAAAATTGAACATAGAAAAATAAGACTGAGTAGACTTCGCTTCATAAAAAATGAGGGATTTGGTTTAAAGAAAATAAGTTGGATCGTCAGTGACGAAAACCTTAAATATACCAAAAACTTTACATCATAATTCTTAAAAAGCTGTTAACCCATAGAGTTGAAAAAGACTTTACTGTTTTTAGTATGGGGAATAAAAAAAGTCCTGCTTTCGAATGACTATCAAACATTGAAAACAGGACTATGAAGAACAAAAATTAATCTATAAATTAATGTTCATGTAAACTGAAACCCTATTGCGGAGTTCAACCTTATCGTCGTTTAGGTTTTGGCTGATAGGCAACATACCCGTCAGGCCCAATGAATATCTGTTGTAACTGGCTTCAATGCTAAGTTTTCCTAAGAAAACATCACCTTTGGTATGTGCTACCTCAATGCCTAATTCCCTGTTACTGGCGTAAATTTCCTCGGAAACCCCAACTATGGGGGTTAGGGCAACATCGGAGATGTAATAGGTTTTAAAGGCGTTGATGCCTAAATTCAACTGGTTCCCAAATTGGTAGTCTTTTGGGTTCTTGGTTTTTATGGTGTAGTTGGCCATAGTGCTAATGCCCCAGTTCCTATAGGTGAAACCGTAATTCATGGCCAACACGTAATCCCAACTGCCGTTTCCCAATTGAAAACTTGGGTTTACACTACCTTCGTTATTGGCTTTGTCATATTTCCCGGTAGGCATTTTAATACCACCGCCCAGTTGAAAGTAGTGTTCGGGTTTTATGGAAACGATGCTGTCGGGTGTGGCCGCAATTAGATTGTAGAATCCGAGAACGCTAATATCGCCGAGGCCGCTGATGGTCTGTTCGGTATTGTCGGGTAGGCTTCTATTGTGAAATTGAAAGGGTACGATAACGTTCGCGATTATCCTTTTGCTAATCGGAAGGTTGGCCCAGGCCTGTATGGTGTTGAAGTTTTCGGTAATCCAAGGGGAATCGGCAAAAATTCCGTCACGTGATCGGTACTCTTGACCGATATAGCGCAGTCCGAAAAAATTATTGTTCAATCCCGTACCGTAGCCCATGCTTCCTCCGCTACTGCCACAGCCACAGGTGTCGCAGAAATCGAAATATTCACCATCATAATGAATGTGCGTAGCGCATCCGCTTGGGGTCGGGCCGTCAATGTTCGGCTTATCGTTGCCGTAAGAAAGGCCGGTGTAAAAGCCAATGCATACGAGCGTAAAAAAACGATACAGGTTTCTAGTATTCAGCAAATCGTTCGTCATTTATATAAGTTTCATCCGTTAATGTCCCTAAAAAGGCCAGCAGTACATTTTTTTCATTATCAGTTAAGGGAATGCCTAAACTACCCTCTTGTTTCAAAATGGGATCTAAAGTGGGGGAGTCTACGACCGACTCACTGTAAAAGTCAAGTACGGCTTCTAGTGAGCCGAACCTTCCATCGTGCATATAAGGGGCGGTAAGGGCCACGTTTCTTAAACTGGGTACTTTGAACTTGTATCGGTCGTCAGGGTAGCCGCTCACTTCTTCACGGCCTATGTCGTTGAGTGTTGGGTTGGGAGCTAATCCGTTATTTCTAAAAGCGTCATCGCTAAAAAGGTCAGTGGCATGGCAAGAGGCACATTTGTTCTGGAAAACGGAGAGTCCTTCAAGTTCTTCTTCGGTAAATGTTCCGCCTTCTTCTTGCCGTACGTACTTATCGTACTTCGAATCGGCCGAAATCATCATCACCATAAATTGGGAGAGGGCCTTGAAAAAGTTCTCGGTGTTCACTTCCTCATCTTCAAAGGCCAGGGCGAAGAGTTCTTGGTATTCGTCATCGCTCTTGATTTTAGCGATTACATTGCCTACCGTTTCGCCCATTTCAACCTCATTGGTAATGGGTATAATTGGAAATAGGTCTAAATGGCTTGTGGCGCCATCCCAGGTAAATTCTTTCATAAATGCCGCATTCTGTATTGCGGGAGTGTTTCTAACCCCTTCGAGGTCGTCTATACCGTGGCTGAATTGGTGGCCATGGTGTGTGAAAGCGGTACGTTGTTCATGGCAAAATCCGCATGAGATAAACCCATTGCTTGACAGTCGGCCATCGTAGAAGAGCTTTTTGCCCAGCTCAAAACCTACGGTAGTCGGAGGATTTGCCCCTAAGTCATAGATCGGCTCCGGAAAATTCGAGGGCACAGTAAATTCCAAGGGTTCGTTAACGGTCTGGTAGTCATCTGAGGACGAATCACAAGACCACAGCGCCAAGGTTACAAGTACTGCAAGTATACTGGATTTTTGCATCTTAACTTTAGTTGTGATAACCGGCCTTTATTGGGCCGGTTATCAATTACTGTACTTTTGGCTTAGTGTCCCCCTCCGTTATGAATGTGGTCTACTTCGAACATTTCTGAAGTATTCACGGCGATTTGAGGCGATTTTTCGGCATCGACCATAATCACCTGCTTTTCGGTAAGTGAAATACTGTTGGTGGCTCCTGCCAATATTTTTGAAGCGTCTATCTTTAAGTGGATATTCGAGTCGATTTCATCACTTACACGAACGTTCATCGGTAGTTGTAAAACGACTTCCTTGTAGTTGTCAAGTTCTGACCCGTGGCTACCCATATGAATCTTAAATTCCGTAGCTTCGGTAATGCTCTCCGATGTAAAGGTGCCTTCAAAGTTCAAGAATTTATAACCTGCTTGCCATGACCACATCATATTGTTCTCTTCGGCCTCGACGAGGAAATCGCCTTGTCCTTCAGAACCTTGAAGATATTTTTCTTGATCGACACCAACACCGAATTTCAAGGTTGTGTATTCACCGGCAGGGATATCGTCAAGTTCTATTTGGTCTTCCTCTTTTTCTTGGCTGATGATAAAATAACTACTGTCTTTGTCGTAAGTGTACTCTTCACCGTCTTTGTTAACAAACCTTACGTTGCTGATGATGTAGTTAAAACGGTTGATGGTGATCTTTTCACCATTGGCATTGGCCGCGTTTTCGACGCCTAACACTAGGTCGTTACCATTGTAACCGTTATCGAATTTTATAGAAATTTCACCGCTTCCTGTTAGGGCATCGTCATCGTTCATGTCGTCATCACTTGAACAAGAGGTCATAAAAAGGGCGAATAGGGCCGAAAGGGCCAATAAAGAATGTTTCATGGGTAAATATTTTTATGGGGAGGTAGACCTAGCAGCTTATGTTGATGCTATGTGTTCTAGGCATACCAGAACCCATCCGTATGTTATAATTTTATTTGAGCGACAAGGCTTTGTATCCTTAAAAAGGAAAAAACTGTCTATTTAATAAAGGGAAAATGCCCGCCCTGTTCGATTTAGGACACAGTTCGGCGTAGCTATCTTCTAAGGAAAGGTATTATGCGCACTCGGGAGGCTCCGACAGGTCGGATGTTAAAAGAAGCGAAATTAAATTCGAATCAATTTTGTAGTTTTTGATCGAAGGAATATCGGTATCCAAACCAAATTCTATTTGTAATAGGGATTGAAAGAAAACAACTGGCTGTATTTCTACTTTCGCCTGTTTTTCCCCAAAAGGGTTTTTACTATTTTCTTCGGATTCTTTGGCGAGTTGTTTGGCCAAGTAACATTTACCGTCACAATGAAGCATCGGTTTGTCACGGTTCTCGCAAAGTACGTTTTTGATATAGTCGTAGTTGGCGATATATTCCGCCACTGGCCAAAGTGGTTTGACCATCATTATAAACGCCACGAAAAGCACTACGTACTGTTTCATGCGGCAAAAATACTTTCTTTTTCCTTTAGACAAAATAGAATTCGCCAAAAAGAATCGTTTTTGTGGTTACGGTAATACCATATAGAGGCCTTCGTACGAGATATTTTACTTTTTTACAAAAATACCAAAGAGCTCCTTATCCGCTCTTGGGCCTATCGAGTTGTAGCATCGGGTAAAAGTAGTTGTCTTGAAGAAAGGGCTTAGGTAGGTAAGGTATAATTCTTTTGAGCCGCCAAAAGGACGTTTTTCCATATCTCCTGTCAGTGGAATATCGAACCAAAGGCCTACCAGCTTTCCCTTGGGTTTTAAAAGTTTGGCTATTTGTTGCGCATAGGCATTGCGGTTTTTGTCGGTAGGAGGGAAAGAACAGAAAAAGGTTTGCTCAAGAATAAGATCGTATTGCCCTTGGTGCTCAAAGAAGTTTTCCTGTAGCAATTGTGCTTTGGGGAAATCGGGATTTCTCTTGAGAAAATGTTCTAAAGGTATTTCCGAGACGTCCATCACAAAAACATTCCTAAAACCTTCTTTCCAAAGGTATTCGGCTTCATAGGCATTTCCGGCCCCGGGTATTAAAATAGAAAGGTTTTTGTCGGTAAGTTGGTCAACGTAGGCCTTTATGGGGGTAGAGGGGGAGCCGATATCCCATCCCGTATTGTGTTCTTTATACCGTTGCGTCCAATATTCATGTTGGTCGTCCATCGTAATTTTTGCTTTAAAAAGTAATCTGAATTTTCAAGTTAGTATAAAATCCCGGTCAAACTGTATTAATATTTTCCCAAAATTGTATTTCTAACACTTCCTTTTGGGCGATTAGAAAGCTAATCCTTACATTTAAAACTTGTTTCAAACTAAACCAAATAAGTCAAGCATTTCATTTATGAAGAAAACAGTATCCATTTTAGTCCTTATAGTAGGACTAATCCTTGCCGCTTGTGGTGATGGAAGCCAAAAAAGAGAGGGCAAACCCAAAGTTTTGGTTTTTTCAAAAACCTCGGGCTGGCACCACAAATCGATACCAGCCGGTATTGCCGCTATTCAAAAGTTGGGCGCAGAAAACGGCTTTCAGGTCGATACCACTATAAATTCGGAACTTTTTAATGAAGATAATTTAAAGCAGTATTCCGCAATTATCTTTTTGAGTACCACACTGAATGTGCTGGATGCCAAGCAAGAAGCTTCTTTTGAGCGTTATATACAGGCCGGTGGTGGTTTTGTAGGCATACACGCTGCAGCCGATACCGAGTACGACTGGGGCTGGTACACCAAACTGGTGGGGGCTCAATTTGCAAGTCACCCGAAAGGGACACCAGAGGCCGATTTTATCGTTACCGATAAAAACTTTGCGGCAACGGAATTTTTTACCGACTCTGTTTGGCATAGAAGCGATGAAATCTACAATTACAACAAGATCAATCCTGATGTGCACGTCGTAATGACCGTAGATGAATCTACCTATGAAGGTGGTACCAACGGCGATTACCATCCGTTCGCTTGGTACCATGAGTTTGATGGGGGACGGGCCTTTTATACAGGTGCGGGCCATACCGATGAAACTTTTTCAGAAGAACTTTTCTTGAAACATTTACTGGGAGGAATCAATTATGCCATCGGTGAAAACAAAGTATTGGACTATTCAAAGGCCACTACACAGATACCACCTGATGTAGACCGTTTTACAAAAAAACAATTGAGTGTTGGCGAGTTTTTTGAGCCTACTGAAATGGCCGTATTACCTAATAACGATGTGTTGATCGCGCAACGTCGCGGTCAGGTACTCCTGTATAACGATGCTACCCAAGAACTCAAGGAAGTGGCTTCGTTGGATGTCTACTATAAAACCTTGAACACCCCGGGGGTCAATGCGGAAGAAGGGTTAATGGGATTGCAGAAAGACCCTGATTTTGCTACGAACCATTGGATCTACCTTTATTATTCCCCTACGGGAGACAAGTGGGTGAACCGCCTGTCTCGTTTTCAATACAAAGACGGGGTTTTTGACCTGGCTTCGGAGCAGGTTATTTTGGAAGTGGATTCACAGCGTGAAATCTGCTGCCACACGGGAGGCTCCATCGCCTTTGGTCCTGATAAATTGCTCTACCTTTCAACGGGAGACAATTCTACTCCGTTCAACGAGAAAGGGGTAAAATATGTGAACAATGGTTATGCGCCTTTAAACGATATTCCGGGGCATGAGCAATATGATGCCCGTAGGTCTTCAGGTAACACTAACGACCTAAGAGGGAAAATCATTCGTATCAAAGTGAACGAAGACGGTAGTTATGATATTCCTGAAGGCAATTTGTTTGCTAAGGGAACAGAAAAAACAAGGCCTGAAATCTATACGATGGGGCATAGAAACCCATATCGTATTTCGGTAGACCAGAAAAACAGTACCTTGTACTGGGGCGAGGTCGGACCTGATGCGCGTAATGATCAGTTTGAAAAACGAGGGCCAAAGGGTTACGATGAAATGAACCGTGCAACGGAAGCCGGTAACTTTGGTTGGCCTTTGTTCGTTGCCGATAACAAACCTTATGTAGATTACGATTACGAAACCGGTGAAAGCGGCATTACTTTTGATCCCCAAAAACCTATTAACGATTCTAAGAACAATACGGGGCTCCGAGAGCTTCCTCCGGCAAAAGAGGCCTATATCTACTACCCTTATGTCGATTCCAAAGAATTTCCGGAAGTAGGGTCGGGAGGAAGAAATGCCATGGCCGGACCTACCTATTATTCCGATATGTATCCTAATGGAGGAGGACTCCCAAGTTATTTCGATGGAAAAACCATTATTTATGATTGGATGCGTGGATGGATGAAAGCTGTTACCTTCTTTGAAGACGGGACCTTATATAAAATGGAGCCTTTTGCTTCCGATATTAAGGTAAATAGCCTGATCGATATGGAAATGGGCCCGAATGGTAGGGTCTACTTGTTGGAATACGGTAGTGGTTGGTTTACCCAAAACGAGAATTCCGGTTTGAGTTATATCGAGTACAATGGTGGTAACCGTCCACCGATTATTGACCATATGGTCGTAGATCATACTTCGGGGAAATTACCGCTTACGATCAATGCCAAGGTAGAGGCAAGAGATCGTGAAGACGATGCTATTTCCTATGTGTGGGATTTTGGCAATGGTGAGAGCAAGGAAACTACTGAACCACAAATTAGCCACACCTACGACACGGCGGGTGATTATAGGATTTCCGTGGAAGTGAAAGACGATAAGGGCGATGCCGTAAAAAGCGATATGATTACCATAGTGGCCGGAAATTCAAGACCGGAAGTGACCATTGCTTTAGAAGGAAACGCCGAGTTTTTTGAGAAAGGGATTCCCGTGAAATATGAGGTGAAGGCCAAGGATGCCGATGGAGATACCATAGACCCCAAAAACATTTTTGTTTCAGTCGATTATTTGGAAAGTTTTGATGAGCAGAATATGTCACTAGGGCATCAGCAGGTTTCCGCAGCCGTAACAGGAAAGGCCCTTACACAGGGAATGGACTGTAAAACGTGCCATAAAGAGAACGGTCCGTCTATTGGCCCGAATTATAGGGCCGTGGCAGATAAGTATAAGAAGGACAAAAAAGCCAAGGCCTACCTGCAGAAAAAAATCGTCTCAGGCGGCGGCGGTGTTTGGGGTGAAGTAGTAATGCCTGCACATCCTAATATCACCAAAGATGAAACCCGACAGATCGTGGAGTACATCATGTCTTTGGCCGATACTTCGGTAAAGGAGAAGTCGCTTCCCGCTTCGGGTAGTATTGTACCGAAACCGACCAAAGATGACAAGGTGATGGTCATCACGGCAAGTTATACCGATAACGGCCAAGAAGGGGCCATACCGCTTACCGGTGTACAAACTGTAGTATTGAAAGAAAAGGAAGCAGCGGATACGTCTAAGTAAAACGTCTTTCCTTAAAAATAGAAAAGCGGCCTACATTTATGTGGGCCGCTTTTTTTATGGGGAGCAAGCAAATTACGCTAGGGTAAAACTTGCTGGTCTACGTAATAATTCCGGTCTACTTCTAATGTCGATAGGTCTCCATTCAGCTTTTGCTTTTTCCACTTTCCGGTAGGTTTGAGGATATGTGCCTTGCCATCAATCCAGATTTTTAAAGGCATATTAAATCCTGTGATGACGTTCGTATATCGGTATTTTATCTCGTTTCCATCTACCCCGTACTCGAACACGGGAATCTTTGCCGTACGTAAATATTGGTCGAACACCTTTGAAAGGTCCATTTTTGCGTGACGGGAAATATAATCTTCAATTTGATCGGTAGTTACCGTTTGATGGTAGAACTCACGGTTTAGCCCCCTAAGGGTCTCTCGCCATTTTTCATCGTCGTTTACTAGCTGTCTTATCGTATGTAGAAGGTTGGCCCCTTTATAGTACATATCTTTTGACCCCTCTACGTTTACGTTGTACGGGCCAATGATCGGTTTGTCGTTTTGAATGCTTGTACGGGTACCGATTACATAATCGGCAGCAGCCTCTTTTCCATAGTAAAAGTCGACGAACAAATTTTCCGAATAGGCGGTAAACCCTTCATGTACCCACATATCGGCCACATCTTTGTAGGTAATGTTGTTGGCGAACCACTCGTGTCCGGCTTCATGAATGATAATAAAATCGAATTTTAGCCCCCATCCGGTTCCTGAAAGGTCTCTTCCTAAATAACCTTTCATATATTGATTTCCATAGGTGACCGAACTTTGGTGTTCCATACCGAGGTAAGGTACTTCTACCAGTTTAAAACTGTCTTCGTAAAAAGGGTAGGGGCCGAACCAATGTTCAAAGGCCTTCATCATTTTTGGGGCGTCTTTAAAATGTTCCTTGGCCTTTTCAAGATTATCGCGTAGCACGTAATAATCCATGTCTAATATGCCTTTTTCCCCATTGTACTTTTCTCCAAAGTGTACATAGTCCCCTATATTGATATTTACGCCATAGTTGTTAATGGGGTTCGATACGAACCAGTGGTAGGTATTGGTGTCTTTGTCGACTTTTCTCAACCTGCCGTTGGAGACATCCATTAATCCTTTTGGGGCCTTTACGCTGATAAGCATACTGTCTACCTCGTCGTACATATGGTCTTTGTTGGGCCACCACACGCTGGCTCCCAGGCCTTGGTTCGAGGTGGCTACGAAGTCTTTGCCCTTATTGTCTTTTTTCCAAGAGAATCCGCCGTCCCAGGGGGCTCTTACCGCTTCTTTGGGGTGACCGGAATAGTATACCTTGATTTCATTGAAATCTCCCTTTTTCTGGTTCTTTTTCAGATGTACGAAATGGGCATTGCCATTATGGGCTACCTGTAGTTCTTGGCCGTCTTGGGTTACCTTTTCTATGGTCATGGGAGGTTGTAGGTCAACCTGCATGACTTGGTTTTTCTTTAAGACTTTATAGCGAATGGTATTGCTACCTGAAATGAACTTTTTGTCGGGGTCTACTGCCACGTCAAGATGGTAATAGTTAAGGTCCCACCATTCGCGTTCCGGGGTAATGCTTCCCCTCAGGCTGTCTTGTTCTGTAAATTGTTGGGCATAGGTTGCGGCGGCAACCATCATCATTGTTAAAATTGTTATCCGCTTCATTGGTATTGGGTATATGGAAATAGAAACAGGTGCAAGATAGCGGTTTCCCCTTTTAGGTTCCGCTCTTATGTAAAATCTAAAGAAAGGCATGCTTTGATAGAACGTTTTTCTTTAAAGAATGTATTACCTCTTTTTCCTGCTTTTTTTGTTTTGTATTTTGTCTCCTCGCTTTTGGGGTTTCTTGTATTTCTTTTTTAGTTTTCTCTCGTAGCTTTTTAGCTCCGGCTTTTTCTTGCGGTTCTTGGCCGATTTTTCATGAAAGGAGGCCCCGGCCTTGTGCGTTTGGTCATCGTCCAATTCATTGTTGGGGTCTATGGGCTTAACGTCTTCTTCGGGAGTGAGTTTTGAACTTATCTCCACTTCCTTTGGAAATTCATTGAAGGGGATGGCGTAATTCATCAACTCTTCAATGGCTTCTTTTAAAACCGTCTCTTTTTCATTATAAAGGAGGATAGATTTTCCCTTTTCCCCGGCCCTACCGGTCCTTCCTATACGGTGGATATAGTTTTCAGGATAATAAGGGGTGTCAAAACTGATTACGGTGCTAATTTTTTCTATATCGATTCCGCGGGATATAACATCGGTAGCAATTAGGATCCTGCTTTTACCGCTTTCGAATTTTTCTATAGACTTGGTACGATGGTTTTGCTCCTTACCTGAATGGATGACCGAGATTTCAGATTCAACATCGAGTACTTCAAATAACCTATCGGCATCGACCTTGCTTGCAACAAAAATCAAGACCTTGTTATATTCTTCACGGTCTTCCAACAAATGGTTCAACAGGTTGGCCTTGGTATAAAAATTAGGGGCCGCATAAGACTCTTGTTGTATGGTCTCTAAAGGTGTACCACTGATGGAGATGGTTTTTTTAACGGGGTTGATCAGAAAATCGTCCGTTAATTCGTCTACGTAGGTCGTCATGGTAGCCGAAAAAAGAATGTTCTGCCGTTTCCTAGGAAGGTATTCAAAGATGTTCTTTAACTGTGTTTTGTAGCCAAAGTCGAGCATAATGTCAACTTCATCGATTACTAGTTTTTTAACCGATTTGAGGCGTAAGACATTGGCCAGAACCAAGTCGTACAACCTTTGGGGTGTACCTACGATGATGTCTTGCCCCTCTGCAACGGCTCTTTTTTGACGGTTAATGTTGTTAGAGCCTCCGAAGACACCAAGGGTCCTTACGCTAAGGTAGGGTGTTAGCTTTTCTATTTCTTCTACGATTTGAATTACAAGTTCGCGGGTCGGTGCCAAAATGACCACCCGAGGATGTAATTGGTCCGAAAATTTCAAATCCTGTAAGATGGGCAGCAAGTATGCCATTGTTTTTCCGGTTCCGGTTTGTGCAATTCCCACAAAATCGGAGCCGCTAAGAATGGTTGAATACGACGCTTGTTGAATAGGGGTCGGCTTTTCAAACCCTAAATCAACAATGGCTTTTTTTAATTGTTTTTTAATCTTAAAATCATCGAAATTGTCCATTGTGTAAAAGTAATTAAGAAAAATCCTATTTGCGCGTGTATTTGTACTAATTATATGAATTATTGGGGAGATTGAAAGAATGGCGATATCGTTTTACCGATATGTTATCGAACACTCCTGTGCTTTCTTCCGAGCAAGCCCAAGAGTCCGATGAAAGGGCCCAAGGCCAAAAGGGTAAAGAGGTAGGTAATCTCAAAGGTTTCCGCTAGGGAGGAAAGCAGTTGTATGCTGAAAATGCTAATCGCAAAACCGATGCAATTCACGAGGGTCAATGCCGTACCCTTTAATTCGGGAGGAACCGAGGTAGCCACCAGGTTCGAAAATTGAGGGGAATCTGCGGTAACGGCCATTCCCCAAAAACACCATCCGGCCAAAAACAATCCCGTGGGAAGGGTAAAGAGTAGGGGAGAAAGCAGGCAAAAGAGGCCGGAAAAAAGTAGTGAAACCACCGCCACTTTTCGACTTCTACTACGCAAGGATAGCCATCCTCCAAATACGCAGGAAAATCCACCTAGGGCAATGATAATTCCTGTGGATAAGGGAACGGATAACTCCGAGGCCCACATTGTGTTATAGGTTTGAAGGGCAAGTGGGGTAAAGGCCCAAAAGGCGTAAAGTTCCCACATATGTCCAAAATAACCAAAAGCAGCCTGTCTAAAACCGTGCAATTTAAAAAGCAAGGGGCCCGCCCCTAGCGAAAGCTTGGAGCTGGGTTTACGGAAGGGTCCGTTGGGGACAAATGCCCATAGTACTATGCCTCCCGTAATGGCAAGGGCGGAGGTGATTTTTATGACCAAGGTAAAATCCTTGCCCAAAATAGTGCCGCTCACAAAATAGGGGAAGGCGGTTCCCAAGACAAGGGCGCCTACCAAATAGCCCAAGGCCTTTCCCAATCCTTTTTGGTAATAATCCGCCGCTATTTTCATGCCCACGGGATAGATGCCCGCAAGAAAAAATCCCGTGCCGAAACGGGCAAGGAGCAAGGTCCATTTCGATAAGGTTTCAGAGAGCAGTATAAAGTTGCAAAGCGCGGCTAAAAGGGAACAGATGAGAAACACTCGAGAGGGCGAAAATCGGTCGGAAATCATGAAAAGGCCAAAGACCAATGTGCCGATGATAAAGCCTAATTGTACCGAAGAGAGCACGTAGCCAATAATTTCAGGTCCTAATCCCGTTTTAAACGTTAGTTCATCTACAATGGCATTGCCGGCAAACCATAAAGAGGTACAGGCAAATTGCGAGAGGATGATAATGGGGAGTATGTGGGTGCGCGGCTTCAATCGGATTTATCGAAGAAAGGTAAGCTTGGCAATTTTGCCGTTTTCAACCTCGTAAATGGCAACGGCCCAAAAGGTTTTGCCGTTAGCGGTAACCTTCTCTTTGTCTATAATTTTATTGCCGATGATAATGCGATTCTTGATCTTGCAATGTAGGTCGGGGGTCGACTCAAAGAAAGCTTTGTACCGTTCCTTTAAAGCATCCTTGCCTACAAGGTTCGGTTCGTTCGGAAAATTGAATATTTGTATGTCTTCGGAATAGGTGTTCAAAAAGGCCTTTAAATTCCTGTCGTTATAGGCGTCCAATTGATTCTGTACAATGGCTTCGGGACTTTGTTCTACAACAAGGGACAAGTGGCTACCGTTGGGGCTTACGGCAATACGGCTAATGTTGTTCAATCCCTTTTTGTCCAACCGTAAAAAACGTTTCCATTCTTTGTTTTTCTCGGGGTCGATCTCCATCAAAGTCTTGTTGTCGGCCGCGATGATATGCCCGTTGGCAAGCCAACAGATATCATCGATATTCTTGAACATGGTGGTGATGGTCTTGATTTGGCCCGTTTTTGGGTTCAATGATTTTACTTTCCAAGGGTCACTGTTCTTACTGATAAAACTGATGAGGTTTTTGCCGGGAATTTTATGCAGCGAACGCCCCACGTTATGATAAAGGGTGTCATGGCTACTGTCCTTGACCTTCGAAACGACCAAACCTAGGCCTTCATTGCCCAGGGCAGCGGAAACGATGGTGGTCTCGTCGAACCAAACATGATAGCCTATTTTTAGGTCTTTGAGTATTTCGGTAGAAGAGCCGTCCCAAATGCTGTATTCATAGAGACGTTGGAGGCCCGTGGTATCCAAACGAATTGCCGAAAAGGAATTCTTTCCCGGAATTTTCAAGGGGGAGTATTCACTTCCTTGCGGCGTGTCGGAGATATAGGTGAGCGTATTTGTTTTTATGTCGTACTTGGCAATATCGGTCTGCCCCTTGCGGGTAGATGAGAACAATATCGTATTCTCGTTATAGAACGAAGGTTGGTTATCGTAGCCCTCATTGTTCGAAATGTTTCTGGGCTTGACCATTTCGGTCTTGCCGTTTACCGTTTTGATGTCCAACAGGTATACTTCCGTATTCTCTTGGGGCAGAACCTTGTTCAGGGAAAACAGCAAGACTAAAATGGAAAGGTATTTTATGCTCATTGGGTGGGGCGGCTTTTACAGTTGGGCAAATTTTTGCAGGAGGCCCCTAACTTTTTGGGTATTCTCTACATAATATTTGGCCGCTGTTTTTTGAATGCCCACTTTTACGGTGACCGTGCTTTCCGGTAATTCTTGAAACATAAACTCGTCCGTCCAGTCATCCCCGATGGCAAAGACAAAATCGTATTCGTCCTCACCTAGGATTCGGACCGAAGCCCGCCCCTTGTTTACGTTACTGCTCTTTACCTCCACCACTTTATTTCCGTTGAGGAGGCTAAGGTCGTCCGTGCCGATAAGGCTGGTCAAGGTTGTGGAAAGCTCCATGGCGCGTTTGCTACCAAAATCGGGATCGGTTTTTCTGTAGTGCCAGGCCAAGCTATAGTTCTTTTCTTCGATAAAGCTTCCCGGTGTACGGTCAACAAAGGATTCCAGTACGGGGCGTACTTTTTCCATCCAGTCGTTCTTGACGTTTTCCAGCATTCTAAAGGGTTCCCCATTTTGCGAGATCCATACGCCGTGCTCAACGATCATATTGTATTTTTTGGGCAAGAACCATTTGGTAAAGGTGTCTTTGTCCCTACCGCTTATTAAGTAAAGAACCGTATTGGGTTGCTCGTTCAATATATCCAACAGTTCGTATAATTGTTCGTCCGGACCTGCTTTTTGTGGATCGTTGTGAAAACCGGCGAGCGTTCCGTCATAATCGAGGAAGAGCAATCTCTTTTTCGCTTTGGAATATTTTACGGATATAGATTCCAATAACTTATCGGTCAGTTTACGCGAAACATTGGCGGCATCGCGTTCCTTTTGCGATTTCAGCGAGGTCATAAAGTCGTTGGCCCACTTTTCTACATTGTAGCGTGCCAATCTCTTTTGTAGTATTGCATTTCGGGCTTTTTGTTCTTCTAGCGGCATGTTTATCGCTTCGTGCAAGGCATCGGCCGTTTGCTCAAAGTTATTGGGGTTGACCAGTAGGGATTCGTTCATTTCGTTGGCCGATCCCGCCATTTCGCTGAGGATCAAAACACCGGTTTTGTCGGTTCTGGTAGCGATATACTCTTTGGCCACCAAATTCATACCGTCGCGTAGCGGCGTAAGCCAGGCAATATCACTGGAAGTATAAAGATCGATAAGGTTTTCAAAGGGCATGGATCGGTAGAAGTACCAGATGGGGGTCCAGCTTACGGTTGAAAACTCACCGTTAATACGGCCTACAAGCTCGTCTATCTCCCTCTTTAGCAATTGGTACTGTGGTACATTGGAACGTGAGGGGACGGCCAATATGATCAGCCTTACCTTTTCTTTATACTGTGGATACTTGTTTAGGAAGTACTCAAAGGCATTCAATCGTTTGGCAATTCCCTTACTGTAGTCCAAACGGTCTATGGATAAAAAGAACTTGGCTTCGGGGTCGGTCTTTTTATGTGTATTTAGACGTTGCTGTAATTCCGATTGTTCATCTTCGGCGCGGTTGTAGTGTATTTTGGCCGCATCGCTGAACTTCTTGTAATCGATACCCATAGGGAAGGAGTCTACTTTGATCAGACGGTCTCCCATAGAAATATCGTTAAAGCTCACTTCCAGCCCTAACAAACGCCTTACGGAGCTAAGAAAGTGCCTTTCGTAGTCGTAGGTATGGAAGCCGATAAGGTCAGAGCCTAAAACGCCTTCCAACAGTTCTTCACGCCAAGGTAGTGTCCTGAAAATCTCGAACGAAGGAAACGGGATGTGCAAAAAGAAGCCTATGGAAACATTGGGCCGTTCTTTGCGGACCATTTGCGGTACCAACATGAGTTGGTAGTCGTGTACCCAAATGGTATCGCCGTCTTCCGCTTTTGCCAAAATGGCGTCGGCAAATTTCTGGTTTACCTTCTTATAGGTATTCCAATAGTCCAGTTGAAACTCGGAGTACTCCAAAAAGTAGTGGAACAAAGGCCAGATAGTTCGGTTACTGAATCCGTAGTAAAAGCCGTCTACTTCTTTCTCGGTAAGCTTTACCTTGGAAGAACCATGTGCGGCAAGGGCCTCATCGATCTTAGGTTCCAACTCCGGTGCAATATCCTCTTCCGTGAGGCCACTCCACCCGATCCACAAGCTGTCTCCGCTCGAATGCACAGATTTCATACCTGTAGCTAAACCGCCAACACTCGGTATTGCGGTAATGGTTCCGTTGCTGATTTGCAACTGAACGGGTAGTCTATTTGAGATTATGATAGTTTTGCCCATAAATCGGATATTTTGCGGTGTTTTATATTTTATTTCTCTAAATTTCGTGAAAAAGAAGGGTAATTACAATACGAACCCTGATTGAATTAACAATTTTATCGAATGGATAGTTTAGACTACGGAATAATAGGAAATTGTCGAAGTGCAGCGTTAATATCGAAGACGGGTAGTGTTGATTGGTGCTGTTTGCCAGAATTTGATTCACCTTCGGTATTTGCGAAACTTTTGGACGAGGAAATCGGAGGGAGTTTTGAGTTTTTGGTCGATGAAAAATATACTATAGAACAA
The DNA here is from genome assembly GCF_900156625.1 of Zobellia uliginosa. Lineage (GTDB taxonomy): Bacteria > Bacteroidota > Bacteroidia > Flavobacteriales > Flavobacteriaceae > Zobellia > Zobellia uliginosa. The sequence goes on from NZ_FTOB01000003.1 coordinate 94,509, forward strand.
CGATATGAACCACGTACCTGTATTTTAATAACTACGTTTACCGATGGTGATAATTGTTTTGAAGTCCATGATTTCATGCCACGTTATCATAAGGAAGACGGTAGTTATGTGGCTCCGCCCGAATTTATTAGATACATTAGATTGGTGGAAGGAAAGCCAAAGTTCAAGGTGCGTTACGACCCTAAATTGGAATATGCCCAAGGGGAGACCCAAAGTTTTATAAAAGAAGATTTTATTGCCAGCCTTACCCATGAGGTCAAGTTCGATACGGTTTTCCTCTATACATCCTTTGATAAGGAAGATGTACTTGAAGGAAGGGAACTGAGCTTGACGGAAGATGGCTTTTTCTTGATGGGATATAACGAAAAAATATTTCCTACCACAACGGCCAAGGCCTATTTAGAACTTGAAAGCACAAAGGTGTATTGGTTGAACTGGTCCGCCAGAACACCCACCTATAAGAAGTTCAACGATGAAATCTCAAGAAGTGCCCTAACCTTGAAACTGTTGAGTTACGACAAAACCGGGGCCGTATTGGCTGCCGCTACGACCTCTTTGCCCGAGACGATAGGCGAGGTAAGGAACTGGGATTACCGTTTTTGCTGGATTCGCGATGCTTCCATGGTAATAAAGGTAGTGTCTGAGTTGGGGCATAAGAACATAGCCAGGCGCTATTTGAAGTTTATTATCGACTTGATTCCCGATAAGGCGGAGAAACTGCAGATCATGTACGGGATCAACAAGGAGAAAAAATTGACCGAGGAAACCTTAGGGCATTTAAGCGGTTACAAGGGGTCAAAACCGGTACGTATCGGAAATGCCGCATATCACCAAAAACAGAACGATATTTATGGAATCCTTATGGATGTGATCTACGAGCAGATGGTAAAGTTTAGCGTAGATATCGAAAACGGTGAAGACTTGTGGTCGATTACCAAGGGAATCGTTTGGATCGTTGGAAACCACTGGCATGAGGCCGATAAGGGGATATGGGAATTCCGTACCGAAGACCGGCATTTTACCTTCTCGAAAGTACTGTGTTGGACGGCTTTGGATAGGGCCATAAAGGTGGCGGAAATGTTAGGAAAGCACCATAAAATAGAAAAATGGAAGCCCTTGAGGGAGGAAATCTGGAACGATATCTACGAAAATGCCTGGAACGAGGAAGTAGGTGCATACACCCAATCTTACGGATCCAAACATTTGGATGCCTCCGTGCTATTGATGGAATCTTACGGTTGCGTTGATGCCTCCGACGAGCGTTATAAGAGCACGGTAAGGGCCATTGGTAAGGAGTTGAGCAATGATGGATTGTTGTATCGTTACAAGAATGAGGACGATTTTGGACTGCCTTCATCTTCGTTTACGGTCTGTACTTTTTGGTACGTGAACAGCTTGTTCAAAATTGGGGAACACGACCAGGCGCTTGAGCTATTCGAAAAATTACTCGGGTATAGTAACCATTTGGGACTCTTCAGTGAAGATTTGGATTTTAAGACCAAAAGGTTGCTGGGAAACTTCCCGCAAGCTTATTCCCATTTGGCATTGATCGAATGTGCGGTTAACTTTTCAAAAAAGGACTCCAAAGAGGATATCAAGGAATCTATGCGTGCGTAAGTCCTTTTTTATCAAAGAAATCCTATAATAAAAAAACACCCCGATCGGGGTGTTTTTTATTTCTCATCCATTCATGAACACTAGTCGAAAGTGTACCCGTTATCAGCGGCGATTCGATCTGCGATCTGTGTACGCAAGGCGGTCACATTGGGATTGTTCGTGTATTTGGTGAAACGTTTCAAGCCCATAAGCATCATACGTTGCTCGTCACCTTCGGCAAAAGAGACAATGGCCTCTTTCCCTTTTTGGATTATGGTTTCGGTAGCATTGTATAGGTACAATTTAGACATGGCGATTTGGGTTTTTTGAGAATCTTCCCCAGAGCGTTTCGCGTTTTTCTCGGTTCTCAAGATGGTACTTTCGGCCATGTATACTTCAATCAATATATCGGCGGCGGCAAGCATCAATTGTTGGTGTTTTTCCAATTCAGGACCAAATTTTTGAACGGCACTTCCGGCAACCATTAAGAAGACCTTTTTCAATCTCTTGATCAAATCTTTTTCTTCGGCAAACAATTCTGAAAAATCGGGGGTTTCAAACGATGGGATTCCCATTAATTCTTCCCCTACAGCCGTAGCCGGACCTAATAGGTCTACATGGCCTTTCATTGCTTTTTTAACCAACATGCCAACGGCCAACATCCTGTTGATTTCGTTGGTTCCTTCATAAATACGGGCGATACGGGCATCTCTCCATGCCTTTTCCATTGGGGCATCGGCACTAAAGCCCATTCCTCCGAAGATCTGAATGCCTTCATCGGTGGTGTTTTGAACATCTTCGGAAACGGCTACCTTTAAGATAGAACATTCGATGGCGTATTCTTCAACACCCTTTAATTCGGCCTCTTGATGCGAATTGCCTTCGGCTTCACGAATGGCAATACGGTCTTCAATGTTCTTGGCGGCACGATAACTGGCCGATTCACCGGCGTAGGCATTGGTCGCCATATTGGCAATCTTGGCTTTGATCGCACCAAAATTGATGATCGGAGTCTTAAATTGAATGCGCTCATTGGCATAGGTCACCGCCTCTTTGATTACCCTTCTTTGGGCATCTAAGCAAGCTGCGGCCAATTTAATACGGCCTATGTTCAAGGCGTTCATCGCAATCTTGAACCCGTTGCCCCTTTCAGAGAGCATATTTTCTACCGGTACTTTGGTGTCGTTAAAGAACACCTGACGGGTAGAGGAGGAGTGAATCCCCAATTTCTTTTCTTCATCACCGAACGAGATACCGTTTTCAGGGTCGTTTTCAACAATGAAACCGGTAATGTTCTTATCGTCTTCTATACGGGCAAAAACAATGAACAGGTTACAGAAACCGGCATTCGAAATCCACATTTTCTGTCCGGTAATGCTATAGTATTTTCCATCCTCGGAAAGTACCGCTTTTGTTTTACCCGAATTGGCGTCAGATCCCGCGCCAGGTTCGGTCAAACAATAGGCGCCGAACCATTCGCCAGAGGCCAACTTCGGAACATATTTCTGTTTTTGCTCTTCGGTTCCGTAAAGGGTAATTGGCATAGTACCAATACCTGTATGTGCACCGAAAGCGGTACTAAAAGAACCTGTAGCCCCCGAAATATAGTCACAGACCAACATGGTAGAAACAAAGCCCATGCCCATTCCTCCATAAGATTCGGGTACGGCAACACTTAAGAGTCCGAGTTCGCCCGCCTTGCGCATACACGCTTCGGTGTAGGCGTAATCTTTCTTTTCAAAGCGTTCCCAATGCGCCCATAGCTCGCGGTCAACGAACTCCTTGGTGCTTTCTCGCATCATTTTCTGCTCTTCGTTCAAGTCTTCTAAAGTGAAGATGTCTTCGCAATTGGTCTCTTTTACCAAAAACTGACCACCACGTAGAATTTCTTTGCTCATAGTTTTTTGCTTAATGTTAGTTTTCTTGTGTTAGTTCAAAAATTCGTAGATACCGGCAGCGCCTTGACCTGTACCTACACACATGGTTACCATGCCGTACTTGCCTTGCATATTCCGTTTTCTCATCTCATCGAATAGTTGCACCGATAATTTGCCACCGGTACAGCCTAATGGGTGTCCTAGGGCAATAGCACCTCCGTTTACGTTTACGATGTCTTGGTTCAATCCGAGTTCGCGTATTACGGCAAGTGATTGTGAAGCGAAGGCCTCGTTCAACTCGATTAGCTCTATATCATCTTGTTTTAGGCCAGCCTGTTTTAAAGCTTTTGGAATGGCGGCAACAGGACCGATACCCATAATTCTCGGGGGCACACCGGCCGCGGCATAATTCACCAAACGGGCGATAGGCTCAAGATTAAGTTCCTTGACCATATCTTCGCTCATTACCAATACAAATGCGGCACCATCGCTCATCTGCGAAGAGTTACCTGCAGTAACGCTACCACCGGCCGCAAAAACGGGGCGTAATTTGTTCAGTACCTCTATTGAAGTTCCTTTTCTAGGGCCCTCATCTTTGGTCACGGTGTATTTTCTAGTGGCTTTTTTTCCATTTTCATCAATGTAGGTTTGCTCTACTTCAATAGGAACGATCTGATCTTGAAAACGGTCTTCCGCCTGGGCCTTTAAAGCCTTCATGTGCGAATTGTAAGCAAACTCATCTTGGTCTTCACGAGATACTTTGTACTCGTTGGCTACAGCTTCGGCAGTGTTTCCCATGCCCCAGTAGTAATCTTCGTGGCCTTCACTTACCAAATCGTAGTTCAATTCGGTTTTATATCCCGTCATGGGTACGGAACTCATACTTTCAGCCCCACCGGCTATAATACAATCGGCCATTCCCGCCTGGATTTTTGCAGTGGCAATACCTATGGTTTCTATGCCTGAAGAACAAAAACGGTTTACCGTAACCCCGGGAACATCAACAATGTCCAGTCCCATTAAAGAAATCAATCGGGCCATGTTCAGGCCTTGTGACCCTTCTGGCATGGCGTTACCAACGATGACGTCATCGATCCGTTTTTTATCAAAATCGGGCAATTCTTTCATCATGTATTCAATGGTCTCCGCGGCGAGCTCATCGGTTCGCTTAAACCTAAAAACACCTTTCGGAGCTTTTCCGACAGCCGTTCTGTATGCTTTAACTATATATGCAGTTTTCATGTGTTTAATTTCTTAAAGGTTTACCTGTCTTTAACATGTGTTGGATGCGCTCGAGCGTTTTACGTTCGGTACAAAGCGATAAGAAAGCCTCACGCTCTAAATCCAATAAATACTGTTCGTTTACCAAGGTAGGCTCCGATAGATCGCCACCGGCCATGACATAGGCCAATTTATTTGCGATTTTCTTGTCGTGCTCACTGATGTAGTGGCTAGCTTCCATAGAATCCGTGCCCACTAAGAACATACCCAAGGCTTGTTTGCCAAGTACTTTGATATCTTTTCGTTTTACGGGTTGTGTATATCCGGCTTCGGCCATCAGTTTGGCATGTGCCTTAGCTGTCGCAATCTGGCGGTCTTTGTTCACCACTACGATATCTTTTCCATGTTGAAGAATACCTAAATCATAGGCTTCGTAAGCCGAAGTAGAAACTTTGGCCATACCGATGGTCAAGAAATACTCTTGCAAAACGTTTAGTTCAACATCGTTCTTTTTGAAGGTATCCTGTGCTCTAACGGCAAACTCTTTTGAGCCACCGCCACCAGGGATAACACCAACACCAAATTCTACAAGACCGATATAGGTTTCGGCCGCGGCTACGACCTTATCGGCGTGAAGTGAAAGCTCACATCCACCACCAAGGGTCATGCCGTGTGGGGCAGAGACCGTAGGGATGGCCGAGTAGCGCATACGCATCATCGTATCTTGGAACATTTTAATAGCCATGTTAAGCTCGTCATATTCTTGCTCAACGGCCATCATAAAAATCATACCGATATTGGCACCTACGGAGAAGTTTGCCGCTTGGTTACCGACAACCAAACCTTGGAAATCTTTCTCGGCAAGGTCAATGGCCTTGTTCAGACCGGCGAGGACGTCACCGCCGATGGTGTTCATTTTCGACTGAAACTCGACATTTAGAATGCCATCGCCCAAATCTTCGATAACAACACCACTGTTTTTAAATACCTCTTTGGTCTTTCTGATATTATCTAAAATGATAAAGGCATCTTGTCCCGGAATCTTTTCCATGGACTTTTTAGGGATGTCATAGAAATAAGAAGCCCCATCTTTCACCGAATAGAATGAGTCGTGTCCGGAAGCTTTCATTTCTTTTACCCAAGCAGCAGCTTCCAGGCCCTCGGCTTGAACGAATTCCAATCCTTTATCCAAACCAACGGCATCCCAAATTTGGAAAGGTCCGTGTTCCCATCCGAAGCCGGCTTTCATGGCATCGTCAATCTTGTAAAGTTCATCGGTTATTTCAGGAATCCTGTGCGATACGTAAGCGAATAATTGACCGAAGCTCTTTCGGTAAAACTCGCCGGCCTTATCTTTTCCTCCAACTAATACGGCAAAACGGTCGACCACCTTATCAATGGTTTTGGTAAGCTCTAGCGTGGCGAACTTGGCGCTTTTCTTTGAACGGTAGTCCATTGTGTCCAAGTCCAAGGTCAAGATTTCCGTCTTTCCGTCTTTATCTTTTGATTTCTTGTAGAACCCTTGTCCGGTTTTGCTTCCCAACCATTTGTTTTCCATCATGGTGTCGATGAAGTCGGGGAGTTTAAAAAGTTCTAACCTTTCATCGTCTTTACAGTTTTCGTGAATACCGTTGGCCACGTGTACCAAGGTATCGAGTCCGACCACATCAACGGTTCTAAAGGTGGCCGACTTGGGTCTGCCGATAACGGGACCGGTAAGTTTGTCAACCTCTTCAATGGTCATGCCCATGTCTTTCACTGTGTGAAAAAGGCTTTGAATACTAAAAATCCCGATGCGGTTACCAATAAAGGCAGGGGTATCTTTGGCTACAACAGAAGTCTTTCCTAAGAATTTCTCCCCGTATCCGTTCAAAAAGTCAAGGACTTCTTGGGATGTTTTGGGACCCGGAATGATTTCAAAAAGTTTTAAGTACCGTGCCGGATTGAAGAAATGCGTTCCGCAGAAATGCTTTTGGAAGTCATCGCTACGGCCTTCAGACATGAATTTGATCGGGATGCCCGAAGTGTTAGAGGTAATCAAGGTGCCGGGAGTACGGTGTTTTTCGAGATTTTCGAAAACCTTTTTCTTGATATCAAGACGCTCGACCACAACTTCTATGATCCAGTCTACCTTACTCACCTTGGCAATATCGTCTTCAAGGTTTCCCGTGGTGATACGTGAGGCGAATTTTTGATGATAGATGGGTGAAGGTTTAGATTTCAAGGCTGCCGTTAATGAATCGTTTACCAATCGATTGCGTACGGCCTTGTCTTCAAGGGTTAATCCTTTTGCTTTTTCCTTATCGTTCAATTCTCTAGGAACGATATCGAGCAATAACACTTCTACTCCGATATTGGCGAAATGGCAAGCAATGCCACTCCCCATGATTCCGGATCCAATGACTGCTACTTTTTTAATATGCTTGTTCACGATGTAGTTATTGGGTTATTAATTAATCTGTTTTTGGATCAAGTGTACCTTGACCGCCTATTGGGTTATCGTTAGAATAAATTGTTTTTTCCGCTATGAGTTCATTTATGGTTTCCATAACTTCAAAAAAGGTATTTATCTTTTCTTCGGATAAACTGTTTCTGACCGATTCGTTAAATTTTAAGACCACGTTTTTTGAATCGTTTCTTTTTTCAAGACCGAAGTCCGTCAAATAGATAAGAACACCGCGCCCGTCATTAGGGTTGGGTTTTCGTTCAATAAGGCCTTGTTCTTCCATCCTCTTTAGAATACGCGATAAGCTCGTAGCCTCCATGCCCATTTTGGGCCCCAAGGCTGTGGAGGGAGTGCCGGTCTTTGGATCAACACTCAATAGGGTAAAACCCACGGCCATGGTAGAATCGAATTTTTTGGCTTCTTCATTGTACATACGGGCTACCGCTTGCCATGTGGCACGCAACGCGTAGTCTATTGTAATATCTTTCATACATAAGGTGGGTTGTCGGTTATCAAATATACAAAAATATATTATGCATGCATAATATATTTTTGATTTTTTAAACCAATTAAATAACCTTCCTACGAAGAAATTACCTTATTCGTAAAGGGATAGGGGCCTTTTTGGGAAAAGAATATTTTCGGGCGCAAATCTATAGCGCCCGAAGGGAGTGCCTATGAACGCCCATAGATGTCGTTATAGAGATCCATGTATTTTTCTTTTACAATTTTACGTCGGAGTTTTAGGGTAGGGGTAAGATGACCTTCATTAATACTCCAAACATCGGGGGTTAGGCGAAATTGCTTCACTTTCTCCCACTTGGCAAATTTTTCGTTAGCCAGGTCGACCTCTTGTTGGTAGCGTGCCAAGACCTGTTCGTTCTTAATAATCTCGGAATTGCTTGAAGCCGTTATGTTGTGTTTAGAGGCCCATTCGTGTAAAAAGTCGAAATCGGGCTGAATAAGGGCCGCTGGCATTTTTTCTCCCTCACCGACTACCATGATCTGTTCGATAAAACGAGATTGCTTAAAGCGGTTCTCTAAGAGTTGGGGCGCAACGTACTTGCCACCCGAAGTCTTGAACATTTCTTTTTTACGGTCGGTAATCTTTAAAAAGCCGTCACTATCCAACTCTCCGATATCGCCGGTGTGAAAATAGCCGTCTATAATCACCTCTTCGGTTTTTTGTGGGTCTTTGTAATAGCCCAACATGACCTGTGGGCCTTTTATACAGATTTCCCCGTCACTGGCAATCTTTACTTCGGTACGGTCTATAGGTTTTCCGACCGTTCCTATACGAAAACCTCCATCGCGCATGTCGTTTACCGAAATGACCGGTGATGTTTCTGAAAGGCCGTAACCTTCCATAAGTCCGAATTCAGCAGCGTTGAAGATACGTGATAAACGGGGCTGTAAGGCCGCACTTCCTGAAGCGATCAAGCTTAGGTTGCCGCCTAGGCCTTCCTTCCATTTGCTGAAAATTAATTTTCTGGCGAGGGACAATTGCTGTTCGTACCACCAACCGTTCTTGCCATAGGGCTCATATTTTAACCCTAGGTTTACCGCCCAAAAGAACAAGGCTTTTTTAAGGCCTGATAGTTCGGCGCCCTTGGCGTATATTTTATCGTACACTTTCTCTAGAAGCCTAGGTACGGCCGTCATTACATGAGGTTGTGTTTCTTTAAGGTTCTCACTGATCTTATCGAGTGACTCCGCATAGTATATGGTTACGCCCCTGAATTGGTACAAATAGATCAACATGCGCTCGTACACATGGCATAAAGGCAAGAAACTAAGGGCCTTGGTCTTACCGTCTTCTATGGGAAAACGTTTTGAGCTTTCCAGGGCGTTGCTGACCAGGTTATTATGTGATAACATCACCCCTTTGGGTTTTCCGGTGGTTCCCGAAGTATAGATAAGGGTAGCCAAATCGTCTGACTTGACCTGATTTTTTAATTGTTCTACTTCCTCCTGATTTGAGGTGTCGGCCCCGAGTTCAAGTACTTTCTTCCAATTATCGCATTCGCCGATTTCATCAAAGGAATAAATATGTTCAAGACTCGGTACTTGGTCTTTTACCGAACTCACCTTTTTGTAGACCTCTTCGCAAGACACAAAACAAAATTTAGCCTCCGAATGGTTCAAGACATAAGCATATTCTTCTTCCGAAATTGTGGGGTAAATAGGAACGTTTTGCGCACCTAGTTGAAGAATGCCGATATCCATGATATTCCATTCCGTTCGGTTCGTCATCGATATGACGGCAATTTTATCATTAGGACGTACCCCCATTCGCAGTAGGGCACGGCTCATGGCGTTGGCTTGGTCTATATATTCTTGGGTCGATGTGGAAACCCACTTGCCATCCTTTTTGGAGACGAGTGATTTTTCCAGATTGAATTTTTCCAACTGATAGTAGGGGAAATCAAAAAGTCGGCTAATTTCTTGCATAGTATATATCTAAAAGGTCCTTGCAAATTAGGGAAAGAACACGGGATTTTAAAACAGCTTTCATAAAATTGATATTGATTTTATGAGAAATCACTATTTCACTTACTAAGAACGTTCTTTTTGATCGATAATTTTATAAGACCGCAATAAAAAGAAAATGAAATAGTTATATCTTTTTACAAAGCCTTGAAGTAAGAAAAAACATACGCTTTTAAAATAATTCTTACTCCTTCCATTTTTATACTCAAAGTATGCCCTAAAACTACTTCTTATGAAATTCTTTTTACAAAAATTAACGTATCTGATGATATTATCGAGTGTCATAGGGCAATCACAGTCCACTCCGTTCGATTGTGATTTCAATGCGTATTTATTTCAATATAATGATATTTACGCACTAGACCTAGCTTCCGGTAGTTCATATTTGGTATCGGAAAATATTACGCCCGGGAATGTTAATGCGGTAGCCTATAATAGTACCGATGGTTATATCTGGGGGTATTTGTCAACCCCTTCACAATCTATTGTTCGCATAGGGAAGGATTTCAAGGTAGAGCAATATACGATTCCTGAATTGCCTACGGGGAACAAATATGTAGGCGATATTTCAACGGAAGGTATCTATTACTTTAAGGCGGGAGGCTCTTCTTATTATAAAATCGATTTAAACCCTGAATCTGAAACATACCTCGAATATTTAGGGCAGTTCTCCCTGAGCCAAGGTCTTTCAATAGCCGACTGGGCCTTTAATGCCCAAGATAGTAAGCTTTATACGGTAGAGCGGGGAACGAATGTACTGTACCGAATTTCAGCAGAAACGGGAGTAGTGGAACCTTTGGGGGAAGTCCCGATTTTAGAAGGACTGAATTATACCTTTGGTGCCGTTTATTTTGATGTAGATGGCAATTTTTATATTTCGGCCAACCAAACCGGGGCTGTTTATAAAATCGATAGGGTTCAAGACATTGTTTCCGGTGCCATCAAATCCAATATTTTTGCCTTTGGCCCTGCGGCCTCAAGTAATGATGGGGCAAGGTGCCCTACGGCCCCTGTACCCCAGGAAGATTGTATCAACGGGGTAGATGATGATGGGGACGGACTTGTAGATTGCGATGACCCTTCGTGTTCGGGAGTAGCTTCTTGTCCGACCATAAACCTTACGTCGGGAGCCAATGACGGGGGACTCGAAAGCAATGACCGGCTATCTTCCCTTATCGGAAAGCGGAATTACAACCGGGCCAAAACCAATTATAAGTTTGATAAGCTTAGCGCCAAAAGGGTGATGAAAGGTTCAACCTATGCCAAAACGGGAAAATTTGCGGCAGACGCTATTCCTTTGGAGCAATTGGTTCCCTTAGATGTGGTCGGTGAAACCAGTACCATAGAGTCTTCCCCGGCCGATCTTTTAGACCTTACGAATGCTTCCGATATCTACTCGGTAGATTATTTAAGGAAGGACGAGAATATAGGTGCATTGATGGTCATCAAGACCGATAACGAGGTGTACGAACACAGTAAGTTTATTTGTGATAGGTTCCTTGGGGCCCAATTGTTATCGGTTTCTACCATACAGTTAAGGGAGAAAGACTTTATTAAGTCGATCATCAAACAACCCGATGGAAATACCGAATTTGCATTGACCTTTTCGGTGCGATTGGATGCCAACGAGCAATTTGTGGTAGAATCGCATTGGAATATTGATGCCTATGCCGAGAACTCGGCCTATTATAATTTTCAGATATGGTCCAATACGGTAGATGATCTTTTATTGCTTGCAGATGAGATTTTGAACCTTTTGGAAGTACATAGTCCAATTTCTGAATTTAAGGCTTCTACACCACCACCGGTTTTTGTAAAATCGGCTAAGTATGCCAAAGGAGAGGTGGTGCTTAATTTGGTGAACAACAATAAAACGGAGAAAATACAATTGGAAGGAGGCCTTAAAAAGACGGAAACCAGTGATACGGAGAACATAACCCTAAGTGCGCCAATAGAAGGCTACTTAGATTCAGTGGCTTTAAGTACGGGGAATATTTTTGATTTCGGCTTTAGGGTAAGTATCGCCAATGGTACTCCCGATGACCTATTTGTGGCCGATGCCCCATGGGGGTTAGATGCTTCGTCGGAAGGTACTACGGTAGATAACTATGAAGTAAAACCTGTACATGCACCTTATATCGAAGATGGCTATCCGGTAGAACGAAATGTTGAGCTGAGTGGAAAAACATCTAGTTATATTGGGGTATATCGTGCATTGAGTCCACGGTTTACACCGGTAAATTTATCGGATTACGGCAAGTTGACATTTGACGCAAGTGGAACAGGGGTCTTGGAAGTAAAATTACTAAAAGGCGATGGGGCATCGTATGTGGCCCAAGTGAATTTAACGGCCGAGACCAAAACTTACGATGTGCTGTATACCGATTTTAAAAGTACCACCAATGCGACAACCGATTTCTCGAGTTTGAAAGTCATTAATTTTAATCTACTGTCCGAAGATGGAAGTCTGGAAAGCAAGCAAATGAGCCTATCGAATATTTCCTTTAATAACAATGAGGAAGAAAGAATTTTTATTTCCGAAGACACTTCGGAGTCTCTTGTGCTTCCCAACCCCATGCAAGCAGAATCCCATCTCTATTTTTACGAGGAAGATGCGGGAAGCTATACGTTGGAACTCTTCAATATGGCCGGTAAAAAGATCTCATCGCATGATATGGGCGGGGATACCAAGGCAGGACAGAATAGTATTGTCTTGAAAAGGGGGAATTTGACTTCGGGACTCTATTTTTATAAGATCACGAGCAGCAATGATAAAATATGGAGCAATAAATTGATGGTGAAATAAGACGTTTTAGGCTTTTACGGGGTTTTAGAGATGTAGTTTTATGCTCTTGTGACCAGTCAACCTAAATATATAAAACCACGATCCTTAGTTTTGGCTTCAAAGGCATTGTAATATTTTGGACTTTAGATATCCAACTAAACTATAAAAAAAGCAGCGTGCCCTTTTAAGTACACGCTGCCATAAGATTTGAATAAGTGTGTTTTAGAGGGCTATTTGTTTTCCAAAATCCATTTTCGTGCATTTACAAAAGCCTCTAACCATGGTGATACCATATCGGTAGAACCTTCTGGATAATACGCCCAGTTCCAAGGGAAGATAGAGCGTTCGATATGGGGCATGGTCACCAAATGGCGGCCAGTCGTATCACAAAGCATGGCCGTGTTGAAATCACTTCCGTTCGGATTGGCAGGATAGCCTTCGTAACCGTATTTGGCAACGATCTCATACTGATCCTCATTATGCGGAAGGCTGAATTTGCCTTCGCCATGTGAGATCCAAACGCCTAAGGTGCTTCCGGCCAGACTTGAAAGCATTACCGAGTTGTTCTCTTGTATTTTAACCGAAGTAAAATTACTCTCGTGCTTGTGCGAATCGTTATAGGTCATTCTGCCATGGGTCTCGTGTTCAGGATTGATCAAATCCAATTCCATAAACAACTGACAGCCGTTACAGATACCGATGGATAAGGTATCAGGCCTTGCAAAGAAGTTTTTAAGGGCGGCATTGGCCTTTTCGTTGTACTTAAAAGCACCTGCCCAACCCTTGGCGCTTCCCAAAACGTCGGAGTTGGAAAATCCACCAACGGCACCGATAAATTGAATGTCCTCAAGGGTTTCGCGGCCCGAGATCAGGTCGGTCATATGAACGTCCTTAACATCAAAACCGGCCAAATACATGGCATTGGCCATTTCGCGTTCAGAATTACTTCCCTTTTCGCGAAGGATGGCTGCTTTGGGTCGTTGTGCAGTCTTTGCAGGAAGCGTACTTAAATCAAGGTTTTCAGGGAATTTATACTGAAGCGGTTGGTTTTTATAGTTGTCATATCGGTCTTTGGCCAAATTGCCGGCCGTTTGCTTGCTGTCTAACAAATAGGAAGTCTTAAACCAAGTATCCCTTAACGATGCTATGTTCAAGCCCATTTCCATTCCTCCATTCTTGATTTTCAAAACGGTATCGGAAACTACGCTTCCTATTTTCTTGAAATCTATGTTGAGGTTCGCTAATTTTTCCTCTACCGAAGCATTTTTCGCTTGAAAAACAATTCCGGAGTTTTCGGAGAAAAGTAGTTTGATCGTATCTTCCTCACCTAAGCTTGAAAGGTCTAGTTCCGCGGCCAAATTATTGTCGGCGAAGCACATTTCCAATAAGGTAGTGATCAATCCGCCTGAAGCTACATCGTGTCCTGCAACGATTCCCCCTTCTTTTATCAGGTCTTGAATAGCGTTGAAAACGGTCTTAAAATAAGAAGCGTCCTTAATACTTGGGGCTTCGTTACCGATGGTATTGCGAATCTGGGCGAAGGATGAGCCTCCTAGTTTATACGAATCTTTAGATAGGTTGATGTAGTAGACCGAACCGCCATTTTTTTGGAATACGGGCTCTACTACTTGGGTGATATCATTACAATTTCCGGCTGCGGAAATAACGACCGTACCGGGCGCAATGACATCCCCATCTTTATATTTTTGCTTCATTGAAAGCGAGTCCTTTCCTGTAGGCACATTGATGCCCAAGGCGATGGTGAATTCGGAAACGGCTTCAACGGCCTTGTACAATCGGGCATCTTCGCCTTCGTTCTTACAGGGCCACATCCAGTTGGCGGATAGGGAAACGGATTTTAAATTGTCTTTTAACGGAGCCCAGACGATATTGGTCAAGGCTTCCGCAATACTGTTAAGGCTCCCTGCGGCCGGATCGATAAGTCCGGAAATAGGCGAGTGGCCGATACTGGTGGCAATTCCCTCTTTTCCTTTGAAGTCGAGGGCCATAACACCGCAATTGTTCATAGGGAGTTGTAAGGGGCCGGCACATTGTTGCTTGGCAACACGTCCACCAACACAACGGTCAACTTTGTTCGTTAGCCAGTCTTTACAGGCAACGGCTTCCAGTTGTAATAGTTGTTCCAAATAATCGTGGAAGAACTCTAAAGAGTACTCGGGATCGGTGTAGTTTCTTTGAACGGTAGTGTCGGTCAATACGGTCTTTGGGGAACTTCCGAACATATCCTCTAAATTCATATCCATAGGTTTTTCACCTGTGGTGGCCGATTCGAAAGTAAATTTATGGTCGCCGCTTACATCGCCAACCTCGTACATAGGTGAGCGCTCGCGTTCGGCGATACGATGTAATAAATCGACATCTTTTTGGCCGATGACCAAGCCCATACGTTCTTGGGATTCGTTACCGATGATTTCCTTGGCCGAGAGGGTAGGGTCTCCTACGGGAAGTTTGTCCAAATCGATTTTTCCACCCGTATCTTCTATCAATTCGGAAAGGCAGTTGAGGTGTCCGCCCGCACCGTGGTCATGAATTGAGACAATCGGATTCATATCATTTTCTACCATACCTCTGACAGCGTTTGAGGCCCTTTTCTGCATTTCGGGATTCGAACGTTGTATGGCGTTTAACTCGATAGCGGAGCTAAATGCACCGGTATCGGCACTTGAAACGGCTGCACCGCCCATACCGATACGGTAGTTATCGCCTCCTAAGATGACGATCTTGTCCCCTTCCTTCGGGGTGTCTTTTAGAGCTTGTTCCGCTTTTCCGTAACCAATACCACCGGCTTGCATAATTACCTTATCAAAACCTAGTTTTCTGCTATTCTTTGCGTTGCCGTCTTTCGATTCGTCATGTTCAAAAGTCAATACCGAACCTGTAATAAGGGGCTGGCCGAACTTATTTCCAAAGTCTGAAGCACCATTAGATGCTTTGATAAGGATGTCCATTGGAGTCTGGTAGAGCCATTCCCTTTCCGGAAAGGCTTTTTCCCATGGGCGGTCTTGTTCCAAACGCGAATAGGCGGTCATGTAGACGGCCGTACCGGCCAAGGGCAATGAACCTTTACCACCGGCCAAACGATCTCGGATTTCACCTCCGGAGCCTGTGGCGGCCCCGTTAAAGGGCTCTACGGTAGTCGGGAAGTTGTGTGTTTCCGCTTTTAGGGAAATTACCGAATCGAACTCCTTTTCTTGGTAAAAATCGGGTTTATCGGCACTTTTGGGGGCAAATTGGGTCACTTTTGGCCCTTTTACAAAAGCCACATTGTCTTTATAGGCCGAAACGATATCGTTCGGATGCTCTTGTGATGTTTTTTTGATCAGCTTAAAGAGCGAAACGGGTTTTTCCTCTCCGTCGATAACGAAGCTTCCGTTGAATATTTTGTGTCTACAGTGTTCTGAATTTACCTGACTGAAGCCGAAAACCTCGGAATCGGTCAATTTTCTATCGATTTTTTTCGAGAGGTTCTCTAGGTAGATCACTTCTTCATCACTAAGGGCCAAGCCTTCCTTTTGGTTGTATTCGGCAATATCGTCTATCTCTAGAATCGCTTCGGGAACCACATCGATTTGAAAGATGCTTTGTGAGAGTCTCTCATACTTTTCCGAAAGCATTGGGTCGAAATCGGTAAACTCTTCGCTAACCGCTTTGAACTCTTCTATCCTTATAATGCCCTCGATGCCCATGTTTTGGGTGATTTCGGTAGCATTGGTGCTCCAAGGCGTAATCATGGCCGCCCTAGGGCCAACAAAAAAGGCGTCGATAGACGCCGTGTTTATTTTAGGTAGGTTGCCGAACAACCATGTCAATTTATTTGTGTTTTCCTGCGAAAGTTCGTTTACCGTTTGAACGGCAAAGACTTTAGTGGCTGCATCCCCGAAGAAGTGAATCATTGAGCTTGTGAATTGATAGGTTTTGAGAAAAGGCAAATTTACAGCTTTTCGCGCAATGATTACACAAGAAAAGTTAACAGTATTTTCAGGAATTGTTGATTACTTCTTTTCTAGCAATGCCATGTAAAAACCATCAAACCCACTTTTGGAGGCATATATCTTTTTCTCCTTGACCAAACTGAAGTCTTTTCCTTCTTCCGAAGCTAGAAAAGATTGTACCTGGTCATTGTTTTCTTGAGGAAGGATAGAGCAGGTGGCATACACCATTTTTCCGCCCGGTTTAACGATTTTACTATAGTTGCGAATGATTTCGTACTGCGTTTTCGTAATCTTTTCAAGAAACTCGGGTTGCATTTTCCATTTGCTATCCGGATTTCTACGAAGCACGCCAAGACCGGTACAAGGGGCATCTATCAAAACGCGATCGGCACTGCCGTATAGTTTTTTATAGACCTTGGTAGAATCGATTTCACGGGTTTCGATATTATGGGCATTGTTTCTTCTGGCACGTCTTTTTAGTTCCTTGAGCTTGCTGCCATAGATGTCCAAAGAGATAAGTTGCCCCTTGTTTTCCATAAGGGCGGCCAAGTGAAGCGATTTCCCACCGGCACCGGCGCAGGTGTCGACCACACGTTGTCCTGGTTTTACATCCAAGAATGCGGCCACCAACTGAGAAGAGGCATCTTGTACCTCAAAATATCCTTTTTTGAACGACTCGGTAACGAAAACATTGGCGCGTTCGGGTAATCGTAGGGCATCGGCGTAGCCTTTGATAGGTTCGACAACGATACCTTCATCCAATAAGGCCTTGCGAAGGGGCTCTTTTTTGATCTTTAAGGTATTGGTCCTCAAAATTACTTCGGCCTGTTGGTTGAGTGCGGCACTTTCTTCGTTCCATAGCTTTTCCCCTAAAGCCTTAAGACAGATCTCATCGATCCAGTCAGGAAGGGACTCGCGGTATTTCCTGATTTTCGAAAGTTCGTCAAAACGTCCTTTGATACGACGTTCAGGTGTAGGTTCAAGTTGCTTCCAATCTGGAAGTTTTATTCCTTTTAAAACCGCCCATACGGCCCACATTCTAAAAAGGTCGGGTCTACTGAAGGGAGCCTTTACTTCGGCAATTTCGGTGTATAAACGTTTGTAGCGGACCATTTCATAAGTGGTCTCGGCAATAAAACCGCGATCCCGGGCACCCCAACGTTTATCGAACTTTAGTACTTTTTGTACCACCTTATCGGCATATTCCCCTTCGTTAAAAATCAAGTTCAAGGCATCGATTACCGCGAAAACCAAGTTTCTATGTAGCTTCATTACAAAAAATTAAGGCTGCAAAGGTATTGTTTTGCCATTGGATTACCTGTATTTTTGAGAAACTTTGTACGTATGCGCACTCTATTTCCTTTTTTACTTGTTGTTCTCTTGGTTTCATGTTCCGAAAAACAGAAGGCCCCGTCATTTACATCGGTCGATGTTCAAACGGTATATGAAGATTCAGTAAGTATCCGGGCCATAGAGCTTATGGGCAATAGCTTGGGCTATGCGGGGAATAACGGCGTATTTGGCAGTATAGATCTGGCTACGGGCAAGGTGATGGAAAGCGTTCAGGAATATCGAGATAGCCTACCCGAGTTTCGCTCTATAGCGCATACTTCCTCCGATTTTTTCATGCTTTCGATAGCGAATCCGGCCTTGCTGTACAAAACGGGCGATAAGGGGCGTATGCAATTGGTATACAAAGAAGAGGACGAAAACGTGTTTTACGATGCCATGAGTTTTTGGAACGACAAGGAGGGGATTGCCATTGGAGACAGTATGAACGGATGTCTGAGTATTCTGATCACAAGGGACGGGGGAAATACATGGAAAAAAATACCCTGTTCCGAATTACCGGAAGGAGTGGAAGGTGAAGGGGCCTTTGCGGCCAGCAATACGAATATTAAGGTTTTGGGGGATAAGGCGTGGGTAGCCACCACCAAGGGCCGCATTTATTTTTCAGCTGATAAGGGCAAGACATGGCAAATACAAAAGACCCCGATTAGTAGCGAAGCGCCGACCCAAGGTATTTTTTCCATTGATTTTTACAGTGAAAAGCTAGGGGTGGCTATTGGGGGCGATTTCACCCGGCCTGAAATCAACAAGGCGAACAAGGCCATTACCGAAGACGGTGGTAAAACCTGGCAGTTGATTGCCGACGGTCAAAACCCCCAATACAAAAGTTGTATACAATTTGTGCCGGGCTCAGAAGGCAATGGCCTTGTGGCTATCGGTTTTACCGGAATATCCTACTCGAACGATAGGGGGCTAACTTGGAAGTCGTTATCGGACGAACCCTTTTATACCCTCCGTTTTTTCGATTCCAATACAGCCTATGCTGCAGGTAAGCACAGAATCGCCAAACTCGTTTTTAAATAGGTTTAGAAAATTTAGGGTCTGTTTTTGTTGCTTTCACTGCGCTTTTGGTGGTACTTTCTGATCAGCTGTCTTTTAAACTCTTCTTCGGAACGTAAGAGTAAAAGGGTTTTCTTGGCCGTAATTACCCCTGCCGCTTTTTTGATGAAGTCCTTTCTAATGTCTTCCTCTTTTTGCTCGAATTCAAGAAACAGTTCAACAACGGCACTCGCCTCTTTTTCCGAAAGTTTTTCCGGGTTTTTTACTTTTGGGTAAACTTGGGTGTGCTCTTTCTCCCTGAGTTTTCCTCGATTGTTCTCGTACTCGTTATAAATGGGCCAAAAGGCTTGTGCTTCCTTACTGCTCAAGTTCAACCGTTCGGTCAGGAAAGCTATTTTCAACGATTTGATCTTGTCGTAATCATGTGGTTTCTGGGCGTAAAATTGCGCAGATACAAATAGGAGGAGCACGACTATTATGTATTTTAATCTATTCATCATATTCAAGATTTAATTCATCAATATAATCTGTATTTTCATCAAGGTAGTCGATCACGTAATCTTCGCTAAAACTACTCTCGAACATGTCGGTGATTTCTAGTTCGCTTATGGGCACGACCTCTGCTATTTCATAGCTGCTAAGGTCTAGTTCATTTTGGTCGAAATAGTATTCAATATCTGCTTGGGCCAGGTCATCAAAATCTACCTCGTTGGTTTTGTTCAGGTTCAGTACCAATGCTACGACCAAAACTGCGGCGGCGGCCGCTATGGCGTAATAGTATTTTTTATAGGATTTTAAAGGGGTGACCTTGCCTGATTCTTCTTCGTTTAATTTTTGCTGAAGCTTATTACCCAAAGTATCAAAGTAGCCCTCAGGAAGCTTAAAGCCTTCCGTTTCGGGTATGCCCGAGCGCTTTTCGGAAAGCTTTTCAAAAAGTCTTTCATCGAACTTTTCAAAATACCCTTCAGGGGTCTTAAACGGATTTTTTTTATCGAATGGCTTCATATGCTATGCTTCTAAAGATATTCTTTTTGTTCTTTTAGGTAAGCTTCTATCTTCTTGGTGGCCAAGTGGTAAGAAGCTTTTAGTCCCCCGACCGATGTTTCAAGTATCTCTGAAATCTCTTCGTATTTCAGTTCTTGAAAGTATTTCATGTTGAACACTAGTTTTTGTTTTTCGGGCAGTGTTGCAATGGCCCGTTGTAATTTTAATTGAATTTCTTCCCCTTCAAAATATACGTCTGCTTTCAGGTTTGCGACTAGGCGGTCTTGTAATTCGCTGTCACCGACACCCATCATTCTTGATTTATTCTTGAGAAAGGAGAGGGCTTCATTGGTCGCTATCCTGTACATCCAAGAATATAACTTACTATCGCCCTTAAAATTTGAAATGTTTTTGTAAACCTTGATAAAGGTATTCTGCAGAATATCATCGGTATCGTCGTGGTTCAACACAATTCTACGTATGTGCCAGTACAACCTTTCTTTGTAGGTATCTACAAGCACCCCAAAGGCGCTGGCCTGGGTTTCTGCTCGCTGTAACTGATTTACTAAGGTTTCCTCTGCAATCAAATGTTTCGGGCTTAAAATGTATAGTTAAGACTATAAATTTAAGAAAAGGTTTAATGGCCTAGCCCAAAGATTGCATTTGCACCAGTTTTTTATAGGTACCATCTTTTGCAAGAAGCTCGTCGTGTGAGCCTTGTTCCACGATTACGCCTTTTTGAAGAACGACGATGGTATTGGCGTTTTGAATGGTCGATAACCTATGGGCTATGACTATGGATGTTCTGTTGCGCATCATTTTTTCGAGTGCATCCTGTACCAAGCGTTCGCTCTCGGTATCGAGGGCCGAGGTGGCCTCGTCGAGTATCATGATGGGCGGATTCTTTAGTACGGCCCTGGCTATGGATAGACGCTGCTTTTGGCCGCCACTCAACTTGTTTCCGCTATCGCCTATATTGGTGTCGTAGCCATGGGGAAGCTCGACAATGAATTCGTGGGCATTGGCAATTTTTGCCGCTTCAATGATCTCTTCTTGGGTAGCGTTTTCCTTACCTAAGGCAATATTGTGGGCTACCGTATCATTAAATAAAATGGAATCTTGGGTAACGAGCCCCATAAGGCCACGCAATGATTTTTTAGAGATATCCTTGATATTGTGCCCATCGATTGAAATGGAACCTTCGTTCACGTCGTAGAAGCGGGTAATGAGATTGGCAATAGTACTTTTGCCACTTCCTGACTGTCCTACCAAGGCTACTGTGTCGCCTTTGGGAACGGAAAGGTTGAAGTTTTTTAGTACGTATTCATCTTCATATTTAAAGGAAATATCTTCAAGACTTATACCGCTGTCAAAACTAGGTTTGTTTACGGCATCGATTTTGTCTACAATTGGGTTCTCGGTCTCTAAAATCTCTAAGACCCTTTCGGCGGCAGCATTCCCTTTCTTTACGCCGTAGGAAGCTTTACTGATAGCTTTTGCGGGCGTCAAGATGTTATATGCCAGCCCCATATAGGCAATGAATGAAGAGGGGTCTAAGGTTTTGTCGACCAAGACCATTTTTCCACCGAACCATAGAAGTACGCCTATGACCAAAATACCCAAAAACTCACCGGTGGGCGAGGCTAGGTTTTGTCGGTTTAAAAGGGAATTCGAAAAGCGAAAGAACCTATTGGTCGATTTTTCAAAAACACGTGAAAAGTAAGATTCCGAGTTAAAAGCCTTTATAACACGGAGTCCGCCCAAGGTTTCCTCAACAATGGAAAGGAATTCGCCTTGTTCCTTTTGTACACGGTCCGATTTTTTTTTCAATGATTTACCAATCCTTGAAATGATGGTACCTGCAATAGGTATGAACACAAAAACAAAAATGGTCAGCTTGGTGCTGATACCGAACATGATAACGATGGTAAACAATATGGTCAGGGGTTCTCGTACGATCAGTTCCAAGACCGAAAGAAAGGAATGTTGAATCTCAAGAACGTCTGAGGTGATACGGGCAATAACGTCACCCTTTCTTTTTTCGGAATAAAAAGAGATGGGCAACTCAACAATTTTTTTGTACATCTTGTTGCGAATGTCCTTCAGTACGCCGTTCCTTAGAAAGGTAATGAAGTACATGGCCAAATAGTTGAAAAAATTCTTTAGAAGGAAAAGCACGAGTACCAGACCAATGACCAATATCAGTCCTTTCATCTCATCATCGCCCGAATATTCGTTAACCCTGAAATTGATGTAGGCCTGGAGATAATCCTTTAAACTGCCCATACCTGTATACACAGGTTCTTGCAAAACCCTGTTTTCAGGCTTGAACAAGACATCGAGCATTGGAATCAGTGCCGCAAACGAAAGGGCACTGAACAATGCGTAGAGGATGTTAAAAAAAATATTTAGATATCCGTATTTGCTATAAGGCTTTGCAAAACGAAGAATTTTTTTGAAATATTCCATTAACCGAGATTAAGCTCTGTAAGAATGTTTTGGATTTTATCATCCAATTCTTTTGAGACTTTTTTGAAATCTTCCGCTTTTTCCAACTTCGTATTCGTGCTGATGTAAAACTTTACCTTAGGTTCGGTTCCACTTGGCCTTGCGGCTATACGTGTGCCATCTTCGGTTTCGTAGATCAGTACGTTCGACTTTGGAATATCGATTGCCTTTTCTTCACCCGTAAGTACGTTCTTGGCAATGGAAGTGTTGTAATCTTCGATCCATTTTACCTTTGAACCGGCCACGGAAGAAACGGGGTTTTCCTTGAAATCCTTCAGCATTTGTTTGATTTCCTCGGCACCGCTCATCCCTTTTTTGGTAATGGAGATCAGTTTTTCCTTATAGAAACCATAATCGACATAACAACCGATTAATTCTTTGTAGAACGAACTACCATTGGCCTTGGCCTGGGCAGCAATCTCACATGCCAATAGGGTGGAGGTTACGGCATCTTTGTCACGTACAAAATCGCCTACCATATAACCAAAACTTTCTTCTCCGCCACCGATAAAATTCGACTCGGGGAAATCTTTTATCATCTTTCCGATCCATTTAAAACCGGTTAGGGCGGTCTTGAACTCTACGCCATATGCTTTGGCCATGGCTTCCATCATAGGGGTTGAAACAATGGTAGTAGCTATAAATTCATTACCCTTAAAGCCTTTTTGTTTTTGTTGTTCCAAAAGGAACTTGGTCATCAGGATCATGGCTTGGTTGCCGTTGACGATTTCCATTTTTCCGTCAAGGTTTCGAATTGCAATACCTAAACGGTCGCTATCGGGGTCTGTACCGACTACCATGTCCGCACCGATTTCTTCCGCTTTGGCAACGGCCATAGAGAGCGCTTCGGGCTCTTCTGGGTTCGGTGATTTTACGGTAGGGAAGTTTCCGTCGGGCTTGGCCTGTTCCTCTATAATGGTCACGTTCTTATAACCGGCCCTTTTTAAGACTTCGGGAATAGCGGTGATGGATGTACCGTGTAGCGAGGTGAAAACAATTTTAAAATCGTCTTTACCGGCAGCGTTAAAATTTCCGTTGGCAACGGACTCCTTAATGAAAGCCTCGTCTACGTCTTTATCTATAAGCTCAATGAGCGCATTGTTTGCCTCAAAATTGATGTCCTCAAAAGAAAGGGAATTGATTTCGGCAATTATCTCGCCGTCCTGTGGCGGTACAATTTGCCCCCCGTCGGTCCAATATACCTTGTATCCGTTGTATTCGGGCGGGTTGTGCGATGCGGTCAAAACGATACCCGCATGGCAGCCTAAATGCCTAACGGCAAAGGAAAGTTCGGGGGTCGTGCGAAGTTCCGAAAAAAGGAAGACCTTAATACCGTTTGCAGAAAGCACTTCGGCCACGGTTCTTGCCAAGGTGTCGCTATTGTGACGGCAATCGAAGGCAATAACCACTTTGATATCTTCGTCGGTATAGGTCTTTTTTAAGTAGTTGCTAAGGCCCTGGGTACTTTTGCCCAAGGTGTATTTGTTTATTCTGTTGGTTCCGACTCCCATAACTCCGCGCATGCCACCGGTTCCGAATTCCATATGCTTGTAAAAACGGTCTTTCAGTTCATCGGTATCGTTGTCGATTAGGTTTTGGACCTCTTTTTTTACTTCTGGGTCAAAAAAATCGGTCAACCAAGATTTGGCGGTATTGAGAATGGCGTCCATAGTAGTGTCTATATTAGGTATGTTAATTAGTGCATAAAATTACGAAGAATATTCATTTGCTTTTTGCTCTGGGTCTATTTCTTCGGAAATGGTATAACGAGTCTCGTTTTTTCGTGATCTTATTAAAATTTCGCCTAAAAATCCGGCCAAAAATAATTGGGTGCCAATTATCATTGCGGTAAGTGCAATAAAAAATTGGGGGCGATCGGTAATGAGTCGACCGTAGGGGTTGATAAAAAGTTTATCGATACCGAGATAAATGGCGAAGCCAAAACCGATTATGAACATAAGAACGCCCAAGGCCCCGAACAAATGCATGGGTTGGCGTCCGAATTTAGAGACGAACCATATGGTCAAGAGGTCTAAAAAACCGTTTATAAAGCGTTCCATGCCAAATTTGGTCTTGCCATATTTTCGGGCCTGATGCTTAACGATTTTTTCGCCTATGTTGCCATAACCTGCATTTTTGGCCAAAACGGGAATATAGCGGTGCATTTCGCCAGAAACCTCAATACTTTTGATGACTTTTTGGTCAAAAGCCTTTAAACCGCAATTGAAATCGTGCAATTTTACGCCTGAGGTCTGTCTAGCCGCCCAGTTGAACAGTTTGGAAGGCATATTCTTGAAAAGAACCGAATCGTATCGTTTTTTCTTCCAGCCCGAAACCAAATCGAACTTGTCTTCTTTTATCAATCGGTACAGTTCCGGAATTTCTTCGGGATTGTCTTGCAGGTCGGCATCCATGGTAATGACCACATTGCCTTTAGCTGCTTTAAAACCGGCGTGAAGCGCCTGTGATTTTCCGAAATTCGTATTGAACCGTATGCCCTTTATGTTAGGGTTCGAACGGGAGAGCTCCGTAATGGTCTTCCAAGATCCATCGGTACTGCCATCGTCGATAAAAAGAATCTCATAGGTGAATTGATTGGAGCGCATGACTTTTACGATCCAATCATGGAGTTCTTCTAAAGATTCTTCTTCGTTAAGTAAGGGTATAATTATGGATAGATCCATTCACAGTTTCTATAAATCAGACCAAAAATACAATTTTGATCTAGAAGTCATCCAAACTTTTCAGGTATAAGCCTTCTTTATCGTCCCTTAGTGGGGACATATATAGAATATCTAAAAATAAAAATAAGATAACTATCTGTATTTTAGTGTGCTATGTGTGTTTTTAGAGTTGTGGCTACATATTCTGAAAAGGCTGCCTAATACGTAGGTTTTTCTTTCCTTAGAATAAGACCCACCACAAGCCCTACGACCAAGCCGATGATAATGTTCATGATCAGAATGATAGGGTAGGTCATCCAAGCGAACTGTTTTTGCATCTCGATACCTTGGTTAAGCTGCTCTTCGGTCAGCTTCGGGTTGTTGTCCAAGGCCTGTTGTTTTCCGATCTCGTACATATGGTCCATAAAATCGGGCTCTACATAATTTGAAAAAACATAAAAATAGAGTAGTCCCATAATTGCAGCTATAAGGGCAACGCCGGCCCCTACCTTTAAAGCTTCCGAGATGGTTAGAAAGCCTGAATTGGCTTTTCTGAACTGATAGATGCCCAATACGATACCTGCCACCAAAATCAATGTTTGGGTACCTTGAACGGCAATGCCGCGCTCATAGTGCATATCCATAGTGTATAGCATAATACCGAAGGCTATGCCGATAACACCTACCATTAGACCGTGATTAAGGGCAAACTTTCCTGTTTTAGCTTGTATTTCTTCCATTTTAGTATATTTAGGTTGTTGTTGTTGTTGTTGTACGGTTATATATGTGATTTAAACCATCTTTTTGTTACATTGTAGGTGATTAAAATCTTAATTTGGATTGAAATATAGGGTTTTGAGTATTTTTGATAAAAGATGTAATCATCTTAAAAACAATTGTTTATGTGTTGTTCTCGACAAAGATAGGATAGAAAAGGAAAATGTTCCTTCTATTCCGTAAACAAAATGGGCATTTTCTTCAACGGTTCCCCCGACCGTAAATCTTCAATGTGTTATTCTGTAGCCCTAAATAGGGTAAAATGGAGCCGAATTCCGTGAAGGGCCCTTTTATGGGCGTCACTTCGCTATAAATCGCTCTATCGGCATTACTGTTCGAACAGTCTCTTTTGATGGGGCGGTACGGCCCGTAATACCAATAAAGACGAATGCCTTAACGAGACACCATAGGGCCGGCGATAGGCGTAGGGCATACCAAGCTTGGGGATGTCGCCGAACCGACCTGATAAGGGCAAAGGGAGTTGGGAAAGAGGTAGCGGTCTGCTTTTTTGTGGTACGGGTAGAAGAAAAATGAGTAAGAATTAGAGTTCAAATATGCATTAACGTTGTAAATTTTAAAAATGAAAACAAGATTATTATTCCCATTACTATTGATAATTATAAATATGGGGTGTATCCAAGACGATGGGGAAGAAGAACAATCGGAATGTGCCAAGGAATGGATCGAATACTTGGAAAATATGGAAGAAAGCTACGATCAACAAATTGCGGAAATCAGAAATCCCGACGGTACCTATTATACCTTGGAACAGTGTGAGGCCCAATTGCGACTTGCCAATGAGTTTTTGGCTCTCGCGGAAGGAAACGAAGAAGACTTTAACACCGATTCCCGTTGTAGGGATAAGGAAAAATTTGATATCAACAATATTTTTGAGAGGCTGATATTGGAATATGAGGCGGATGTGGCTATCACCTATGATTGTGGGTAAAGCGGAGGTTTTAAGCCATATTGGTTGTTTGTCTTGGGGTGGAGGCATCTTCGGTCCAAGGTTTGTTGGTGTTTTTGGGATTCGGAAGCGGTACAGTTGCTAAGCTGTTGGCGCAAACCCGTATACCTTGCCCTTTTTGTTATCGCAAAGGTCGGCGCGCCCTTATTTGGTGGCCTTAATTTTTTTTGGGTACTAATTGGTTCTTTTTTTAGCAATAAGATTGTAGATTAAGGAAAATTAATTAAATTTGCACCCTTAAAATGAGTGCCTGTTGGAATGGGTGCGTAAAATTTTAATTAGAATGAAAAAAGGAATACACCCAGAAAATTATAGATTAGTCGCTTTTAAAGACATGTCAAATGACGAGGTTTTTTTGACTAAATCTACAGCAAACACCAAAGAAACATTAGAAGTTGACGGTGTTGAATACCCTTTGGTAAAATTGGAAATCTCAAGAACATCTCACCCTTTCTATACTGGTAAGGCGAAATTCTTGGATACTGCCGGACGTATTGATAAGTTCAAAAGTAAATACGAAAAGTTCAAGAAGAAACCTGCTGCAGCCAAAGAAGAAAAAGCTGATAAAGAAGAAAAGTAATTTCTTGTACACGATATTTTTAGAAAAGCCTCCACAATTGTCGGAGGCTTTTTTTGTTTATAGCATAGGCCAATTACAATTGTGGTCTATCTGACGAGAGAAACAGAATGTCTATTTTTGCAGAAACATAACCAGCAATGAACTATATACTTTTTGATGGTACCGTAAGGGAAAACCTGCTGCCGTTCACTTTTACAAGGCCGGTTGCCGATATACGAATAGGGATATTGACCATACGTGAAAAATGGGAAAAGTACCTTGGTAATACCACTACCACGATTACTGAAGAGTATCTGTCGGAAAAGTACCCGATGGTCGAAATGGAAGAGAACGTATTGATAAATGCTTCTTTTTTGCCCAATGAAAAGTTGGTCGGCCTGATTCAAGACCTAAAGGAAAACGAAGCTATTTTTAAAGGGGAGGAAGTTATAGCTTTCTTTACCAGGGAAACACAGGAAGAGGTAGATTTTACCTCGTACCGACATATCGATTTTGAGGATGATGTTATGCAGGTGGTGAATACTTGGGATATCTTCTCAAAAAATGGGGAAGCCCTACAGGCCGATTTTGATTTGGTCACCGCAGGAAGAAAAAGTGCACCTATACCGAAGAGTAATACCCTGATCCATCCAGAGCGTATCTTTATGGAGGAAGGGGCGCAGGTAGAGCACAGTATTTTAAACGCCACTGACGGTCCCATTTATTTGGGCAAAGATTCACAGGTGTGGGAAGGCAACTTGATTCGGGGTGCCTTTGCGCTGTGTAATAATGCAGTGGTGAAAATGGGGGCCAAGATTTATGGCGCAACAACCATAGGTCCCTACGGGAAGGTGTGCGGCGAAATCAGCAACTCGGTAATATTTGGCTACTCAAGTAAAGGTCATGAAGGTTACTTGGGTAATGCGGTATTGGGGGAATGGTGTAATATTGGCGCCGATTCGAACAACTCGAATCTTAAGAACAATTACGCTAAGGTCCGTTTATGGAATTACGCCTCTGAAAGTTTTGAACAGACCGGATTGCAATTTTGCGGCCTAATGATGGGAGACCATAGTAAAACGGCCATAAACACAATGTTCAATACCGGTACGGTAATCGGGGTGAACTGTAACATTTACGTGCCGGGATTTCCTCGTAATTTCGTGCCAAGTTTTAGTTGGGGCGGGGCTTCGGGCTTTTCTACCTATAGCACGACCAAAGCTTTTGATGCGGCCAAAGTGATGATGGCGAGAAGAAATGTGGAGTTTGATGATAAGGAGGCCCGTATTTTGGAACATGTCTTTGAGCTGACTAAAAAATGGCGTAACTATTAGTTTGATTAAGGCTAGGTGTCTTTTAAAAGGATAGGGGATCGACCTCTTTGGGGAATGTTACGGGGTCGATTCAAGTTTGTATATTTGTGACCTTAAAAAAAGCGTCAATTGAATACGAATGCAGAAAGGGAAAAGGGTATGAAAAAGAAAGTTGCTTTTTATACATTGGGTTGTAAACTCAATTTTTCCGAAACTTCAACTATTGCCAGAGGGTTTCAGGATGAGGGTTTCGAACGTGTAGATTTTGCCGAATCGGCCGATATGTATGTGATAAATACCTGTTCGGTAACCGAAAACGCCGACAAAAGGTTCAAGACCATTGTAAAACAGGCCCAGAAAGTAAACCCTGATGCCTTTGTGGCGGCTATCGGCTGCTATGCACAGCTGAAACCGGAGGAATTGGCCGCTGTAGATGGCGTGGACTTGGTGTTGGGGGCAACCGAAAAATTTAAGATTACCGACTATATCAACGACCTTACCAAAAACGATTTTGGCGAAGTGCATTCCTGTGAGATCCACGAAGCCGATTTTTATGTGGGTAGCTATGCCATCGGAGACCGTACACGTGCTTTTTTAAAGGTACAGGACGGATGTGACTATAAGTGTACCTATTGCACGATTCCCTTGGCTAGGGGCATCTCTAGAAGCGATACCTTGCAGAACGTTTTGGACAATGCGGCTGAAATATCGGCAAAAGGCATTAAGGAAATTGTACTGACCGGTGTGAATATCGGTGATTACGGTAAAGGTGAGTTTGGGAACAAGAAGCACGAGCATACGTTTTTAGACTTGGTAAAGGCCTTGGATAGGGTAGAGGGCATACACCGTCTGCGGATATCTTCTATTGAGCCGAACCTGCTAAAGAACGAAACTATAGACTTTGTATCGCAGAGCGACTCCTTCGTTCCTCATTTTCATATTCCCTTACAGAGTGGGAGTGATGCTATTTTAAAGCTGATGCGTCGTAGGTATATGAGTGACCTATATGTAGATAGGGTCAGAAAGATCAAGGAGGTTATGCCGCATGCGTGTATCGGTGTCGATGTTATTGTCGGGTTTCCGGGGGAAACTGACGAACACTTTCTTGAAACTTACCATTTTTTAAACGAGCTCGATATATCGTATTTGCACGTTTTTACCTATTCTGAACGTGATAATACGGCTGCGGCAGATATGGCTGGTGTTGTACCGAAACAGGTTAGGAACAAGCGTAGTAAGATGTTACGTGGACTTTCGGTAAAGAAACGAAGGGCTTTTTATGAAAGTCAGTTGGGGCGTACACATCAGGTATTGTTCGAAGGCGAGAATAAAGAAGGATACATTCATGGTTTTACGGCCAACTACGTCAAGGTAAAATCGCCGTGGAACCCAGAATTGGTAAATACCCTTCACGAGGTAGTCTTGACCGATATAGATACCGATGGTCTAGTGCGTTTTGAATTCGCTAAAAGTACAGCGGAAGTATAAGGATAAAAAAAATCCCGCTTCGTGCGGGATTCATCTTCAAAAAAACTCTGAAATTCGATTAGATTCTAATACCTACGGGTAGCATCTCTTTGTATTGTCTGTTTTTACGTAAAAAACCGGCAATTTGAGGACTTGTAGGAACCACTCTCTGGTTTTGCTCTTGAATGTGGTGAAGAACGGATTTGATAAAATCTTCTTTGAAACCTTCTTTAGTGATTTCTTCAGGCACTACTAATTTTGTTAGAAATACTTTGCGTTCTTGCGAAGAATATTCGATCTTGGCTAAATGACCTTCAACCTTGGTTTCGAATTGGCGCAAGAAACTGTTGTCAATAATTTCTACTTCATTCATATAGTTTGATTTTAGATGACGGCAAGAGGTAAGAAAATTACGGTGTTCTCAAATCGCAATTTTATATACTTTTGCTCAGATTTGTATAAACAATGGATTAACCCCAAAGTCGACAGCAAAAGTAGTGAAAAAAATGTTAATTTCCTAACAATTCCTATGCTTATTCAAAATGCGCAGTACTAAGGTTCATGTCTATTTTATGCCGGGAATGGCGGCAAACCCTTCCATTTTCAAACATATCCGATTGCCCGAAGATACCTTTGAGCAACATCTGCTGGAGTGGTTCGTACCCGAACGGGATATGTCACTTTCCGACTATGCCAAAAAAATGAATGAATATGTATTTCATGACAATGCCGTTTTGGTCGGTGTATCATTTGGGGGAATGCTCGCACAGGAAATGGCGAGGTTCAAATCGTTTAGAAAGGTCGTGTTGGTATCAAGTGTAAAAGAGGCCTCAGAGCTACCGAAGCGCATGATATTCGCTAAGTATACAAAGGTGCATAAACTTTTGCCCACCGGGCTTGTCAACAATATTGAGCTTCTGGCGAAATACGCTTTCGGCGAGACGGTAACCAAGCGGTTGGCGCTTTATGAAGAATACCTTTCCATCCGTGATAAATACTATATCGACTGGTCTATTGATCAAATCGTCAATTGGAAGCCGGTCGAGCCCGTGCCCAACCTTGTTCATATTCATGGTGATAAAGATGCTGTTTTTCCTATTGAAAAAATAAAGCATTGCATTACGGTGAAAAGTGGCACGCATACGATGATCATTCACAGGGCTCGGTGGTTTAATGAGCATCTACCTACAATTATTTTGGAATAAACGAGTTGTAGTATTAGATTCATCTCTACCTGAAGATCTCCCGTTTGAATTTGATTATAAGCGTTGTTGTAATCACTGTCTTTTAGTGGGGTTATGGCAAAGCAAAAGTTAAACCTCAATAAGTAAGGGGTCAGGGTAGAAAAATTCAAAAAGAGTTTACTAACTTTGAATAAACCGAACAATACCAAAAAATGAAGATTTTAAAGAATGTATTGATGCTCTTGGGCGTCTTTTTTGTCGTAAGTACTTTGATATTTGCCGTACAAAATAATGTGGAACCGAGTAAAGGCGATGCCGATGTTGCCGAAAACGAGATTGAAGTAAACGATAAGAACGTTGCTGAATCGTATCGTATTTCGGCCATAGATATTCCTGAAGACTTGAACTTTGCAGGTGAAATGGTGCCTCAGGAAGATCCTGAGATCATGGAGCGTGTCGACCGTGAGTTTTTGGTGAACACCTATTGGCAGTCGAATGCCGTACTGTTGATCAAAAGGGCGAATAAATATTTTCCGATTATCGAGCCTATTTTGGCGAAAAACGGAATCCCCGACGATTTTAAATATTTGGCGGTTGCCGAAAGCGGATTGCAAAATGTGGTGTCACATGCCGGTGCTGCCGGTTTTTGGCAGATTATGAAGGCTACCGGAAGGGAATACGGCCTAGAGGTGAACAGTAACGTAGACGAACGCTATAACCTCGAAAAAGCTACGGAGGTGGCTTGTACCTACTTAAAAAGACATTACAATAAATACGGTAGCTGGACCTTGACTGCGGCTTCGTATAACGCTGGTGCCGGTGCTATAAACAAATACTTGGGCATTCAGCAGGTAAGTGATTATTACGATTTGTTACTTGGGCAGGAAACGGGAAGATATGTGTTCCGTATTATGGCCATAAAGGAAATATTGAGCCATCCTGAGAAATACGGCTTCGATATTGATGAGGAAGATATGTACAAGCCGGTTCCGACCTTTAAAGTTGAAATCGACGAGCCTGTATTGAGTTTTGCCGATTTTGCGCAGCAATATGAGATCAACTACAAAATTTTAAAGAGACACAATCCTTGGCTTAGAGAAGCGCATTTGAACAATAGTTCGCGTAAAAAATACACTATAGAAATACCGAACAAAGGGTACTATAGGGTAGGTAAGTAGGTAAACATCTTCGATGCGGTTATATTAAATAGGTTTAGAGCCTGTTTTATCGCACAACATAAACCATCTTTATGGAATAACGGGCCCGAATCGCCTTGATGGTTCGGGCCGTATTCAAAATGATGGATTCTATCCTTGCTTTTATAAATGAAAACCTATGGTTGGTGCTTTTAGCGGTCAACTACGGTCTCGTCATTGCCCTTTCCTTTTTTATTCTTTTAAAGAACAAGAATCCCGTTAAGACCCTTTCTTTCTTGTTCGCCCTTGCCGTACTCCCTTTTTTGGGCTTGGTGGTTTATTACTTATTCGGGCAAGACTATAGGAAATCTAAAATTTTCGAAAAAAAATACTTTCTCGACAATGAGCGGATCAAAGATTGGCGGGCCAATTTTAAATTGGACGAAGAGGAGCGTGACGATTTTGGGGAAACCTATGGCGAGGGCATCTTTAAGGTCTATAAGCTTTTGAAAAACAATCAGAAAGCGGTTCTAACCTTTGACAACGATGTAGAGTTGTTGATCAATGGGGAAGAAAAGTTCAAGCGATTGCGAGACGATTTGCGGAATGCAAGCGTGTGTATTCATATGGAATATTTTGTGTTGTTTTCCGATGTTTTGGGAAATGAAATCATGAATATCCTTATGAATAAAGCCCGTGAGGGCGTAAAGGTTAGGTTGGTGTACGACGATGTAGGAAGCAATATTGCCAATAGTATGAAGCGGAAAATGACCAAGGCAGGGGTGGAGCACTATGCTTTTATGCCGGTTCTGTTTTCGAACTCCACGGGAAAGCTAAATTATAGGGATCATAGGAAAATAATCGTCATAGACGGAATTATAGGGTATGTAGGGGGAATCAATATGGCGAAGCGTTATGACAATTCGTATGACAACCCAAGGTACTGGCGTGATACCCATTTAAGGCTGAGGGGCGGGGCCGTAGGCTCGCTACAATCGTCTTTTTTGTTGAATTGGAACTTTGCCTCGAACAATGAGATCGAAATTGAAAAGGCTTTCTTTCCGAAGGAAAAGCCACAAACCGAAAGACCGGTCGCGGTGCAGATTGCGGCAAGCGGACCCGATACCGATTGGGCCAATATTATGGAGGCTATTTTTTCGGCTATTAGTTCCGCTAAAGAACGCATCTATATCACTTCGCCTTATTTTATGCCTAACGACGCCATATTGACGGCCTTGGCTACAGGGGCAAGGAGTGGCCTCGATGTGCGTGTCATCATTCCGTACGAGTCGGATTCGTGGGCGGCACAATATGCTTCGGATTCGTATATCGCATACTGTCTTGAGTCGGGAATAAAAATCTACCGCTATCACAAGGGCTTTATACACGCAAAGACTATGGTCATAGATGATAGCTTCTCTACTGTGGGTACCGCCAATCTTGATTATCGCAGCTTCTCGATCAATTTTGAGATAAACGCCATGCTTTACAGCAAGGAAATCAATCGTCAGCTCACAGAGGTTTTCTTTGACGATTTGAAAGCGTGTGAAGGGGTTGATTTGGTACGCTGGAACAATCGCGGACTGGTGCGTAAACTGAAAGAATCGTTCAGTAGGCTATGGGCACCTTTACTTTAGTCGCAGTTTAAAAAAAGCCTTGGCCTTAAGTGTTTCCTTCGGCTAAATTTTCTTCATCTGCTGCTGCATCATCTTTATTTGCTCGGTAAGCATATTGCTCTTATCGAGTTTTTTGGCTTCTTGGAGCAGGGTAGTAGCTTCGCGTTTTCTCCGTTTTTGCATGGCGATACCTGCTAGGCTTAATTTGGCCATGGCGATATCGTAATCCATTGTGAGTCCTAATTTCAAGGCCTTTTTAAAGTACTTTTCGGCCTGTGTCAGGTTCTTTTGCGAGTGAATGATACCGTGTAGGTAATTGAAGTAACCTTGTTGTTTGGTGATTAGGGCCGCCTCTGGATTTTTGATTTTACTTAACCATTTTTCCGTACCCTCAAGGTCTTGCTTCCTCATTTTTAAAAAGGCCAAGAGAATGATTTCGTTTCTAAAATAGAGAAATATAAAAATGAGGGATAAAAGAATGAGAAAGATTCCGTTGCCAATGTTGCCCTCGATGAATTGATATACGGCGTATGCGATTATAAGTCCTGCTATGACCAGCTTAATGTTTTTGTTGAACATGTTTTAATTATTGATCGGTTCGTTTAAATTATCTATCAGTTCGTAGGTAATGGAAGATTGTATGGTCGTGGGGATTTCTTGGTCGCCCATTTGGGTCATGGTCGAAGACCCGTTTGAGAGTCCCTTCACGGTCATTTTCTTTACAAACCCAGTAGAGGTATCCGTAATTATCTGTGTTTTTTGTGAGCCGTCTAGCTTCATGGTCGTGGCCAATTCGGTAACGTCCATATGCACCTCGGCAATTCCGTCTATAGTGGTCGTGTCAGCGGTGAGTCCTTTTAGGGTCCATGTGTTTTGGCTCTCTAATTTTCCGGTGTACTTGTTTTTCCAGGTATCGCCTATACGCACTTTTTTCTTCGGGTAGATATAGGTCATCTGTTCGTAGCTTTTGGAAAGGGCTTCCGAGCCAAATTCTTTCTCCAAGGATTTTTTCATCATTTTCAATGAAAATTCGTCCGTAAGTCCTGAAGCCTCCGCCATTTTCACTACAAGGCTGTCTCCTCCCTTTACTTCGATGATATTGCCTGTTTTAGCCAAAAGAATGTTGACCGGTCTGTTGAGCAGACTGTTGAATATTTGCGATTGCATATCGTCGGGGTTGACTTCCTTGGCCCGTACGTTTAATAATTCCCCTTGTATACTCGATTTCATATTGAGGTTGAGATCTTTGAATTTCAAGGCGATTTTATAAGTGGAATCCCTTACTTCCAGTACTTTGAACTCAAGGATGCCGTTGATTTTATTGGTCATTACATGACTGGCCCCGTCGAGCTCTTGGGTGATGATCTGCTCGGCGTTTTGTTTTATGGTGAAGACGGCATTTTTCTCCAGTTTGTACTCGAGCTTTGTCTGGGCTAAGGAGATGGTACTTGACAGAACAATAAAAATAATGCCAAAAAAGTTTCTCATAGATTGATTTTAGTGCTAAAATCCGATTTTGGCAAAAGTAATAAAAACCTATCGCTAGGCGGCAGGCATTCAATAAAAATATTTTTCTAAATGTATTTGCTAGAGAGAAAACTCTTTGTATATTTGCGCCCAGTTTTAGCGAGCGGTTTCGCAAACTAGTATCACAAAACGAAAAGGATAATACAATGCCCGGACAGAAAAGAACATATCAGCCTTCGAAAAGAAAAAGAAGAAATAAACACGGATTTAGGGAGCGTATGGCGTCCGTAAACGGAAGAAAAGTTTTAGCTCGTAGAAGAGCTAAAGGAAGAAAAAAACTTTCTGTATCCTCTGAGCCGAGACATAAAAAATAATGATATTATTTTTTCAAGAAATATATAGGTGTTACTTTTTATAAGTAACACCTTTTTTTATGTCAGGTTTGTCCTGATATTTGTAACAATTTTTTGCCAAAGCCTTAAAGAATACAACTAATGCCCAAAAGAAAAGATTTAAAGTCAATACTACTGATCGGTTCCGGTCCCATTGTAATAGGTCAAGCCTGTGAGTTTGATTACTCAGGTTCACAAGCTTTGCGAAGTCTACGTGAAGATGGTATAGAGACCGTTTTGATAAATAGCAATCCTGCTACCATTATGACGGACCCCACTATGGCGGATCACGTTTATCTAAAGCCCTTAACCACCAAATCGATAGTTGAGATTTTAAAGGAACATCCTCAAATCGATGCGGTATTGCCGACTATGGGAGGGCAAACGGCCTTGAATTTGTGTATTGAAGCTGATGAAAAGGGTATTTGGAAAGATTTTGGCGTAGAGATCATAGGGGTCGATATCAACGCGATCAACATTACGGAAGACCGTGAGAAGTTTCGTGAACTGATGCTGAAAATCGGTGTTGGGATGGCGCCCCAAGCTACGGCGACCTCATTCCTGAAAGGGAAGGAGATTGCCCAAGAATTTGGTTTTCCATTGGTCATTAGGGCATCGTATACCTTGGGTGGAGCGGGAGCTTCAATAGTTTACAAACCTGAAGATTTTGATGAGCTCTTAAGTCGCGGACTCGAAATATCGCCCATTCATGAGGTAATGATCGATAAGGCCCTTATGGGGTGGAAAGAGTATGAGCTTGAGTTGCTGCGTGATAAAAACGATAACGTTGTCATTATATGTACCATTGAGAATATGGACCCTATGGGTATACATACCGGTGACTCCATAACCGTGGCACCCGCAATGACGCTTTCTGACCGGACTTTCCAAAAGATGCGGGATATGGCCATTCATATGATGCGCAGCATCGGTGACTTTGCAGGAGGTTGTAACGTTCAGTTTGCGGTTAGCCCAGATGAAGAAGAAGATATTATTGCCATAGAGATCAACCCAAGGGTTTCGCGTTCTTCGGCCTTGGCTTCAAAGGCAACGGGGTATCCTATTGCCAAGATAGCCTCTAAACTGGCTATAGGTTACAATTTGGACGAGTTGGACAACCAGATTACAAAATCTACATCGGCATTGTTCGAACCGACCCTCGATTATGTTATCGTAAAGATCCCGAGATGGAATTTTGATAAGTTTGAAGGTTCAGACCGTACATTAGGACTTCAAATGAAGTCGGTAGGTGAGGTAATGGGTATTGGGCGCTCTTTTCAAGAAGCCTTGCATAAGGCGACCCAATCCTTGGAAATAAAAAGAAACGGTCTAGGTGCCGATGGTAAAGGCTACACCAATTATGACCAGATCATTCAAAAATTGACGATTCCTAGTTGGGACCGGGTTTTCGTGATTTACGATGCCATTCAGTTGGGTATTCCATTGGGTAGGATACACGAGATTACCAAAATAGATATGTGGTTCTTGAAGCAGTACGAAGAACTTTACCTATTGGAAAAGGAAATATCTACCTACACCATTGCTACCTTGACCAAGGAATTGATGCTGGAAGCCAAGCAAAAAGGTTTTGCCGATAGGCAAATTGCCCATATGCTCGACTGCTACGAGAGCGAGGTGCATAAAAAGCGAACCGAGGAAATGAATATCAACAGGGTGTATAAATTGGTCGATACCTGTGCCGCCGAATTTAAGGCGATGACCCCATATTACTATTCTACTTTTGAAGAAGAAATAGAAAAGCCCGACGGAACCCGATACGTCGAGAACGACAGTATTGTTACCGATCGTAAGAAGATTGTGGTACTTGGTTCTGGTCCTAACCGAATAGGACAGGGTATAGAATTCGATTATTGTTGTGTTCACGGTGTACTTGCGGCTGCTGAATGTGGTTACGAGACCATCATGATCAATTGTAACCCCGAGACGGTTTCTACCGATTTTGATACGGCCGATAAACTTTACTTTGAGCCGGTGTTCTGGGAGCATATCTACGATATTATCCGTCATGAGAAGCCCGAAGGCGTTATTGTGCAGTTAGGGGGGCAGACCGCATTAAAACTTGCGGAGAAATTGGAGAAATACGGTATTAAGATTATCGGTACCAGTTTCAAGGCGTTGGACCTTGCGGAAGACCGCGGTAGTTTCTCCGAGCTTTTAAAAGCCAACGATATTCCGTTTCCACAGTTCGGGGTTGCCGAAACTGCCGACGAAGCCTTGGCCCTGGCCGATGAACTTAACTTTCCTTTATTGGTAAGACCTTCGTACGTTTTGGGTGGTCAAGGCATGAAAATTGTCATAAACAAGGAAGAGCTAGAGGAGCATGTAGTTGATCTTCTTAGAAAAATACCGAATAACAAATTGTTGTTAGACCATTATTTGGATGGTGCGATAGAGGCGGAGGCCGATGCCATTTGTGATGGGGAAGATGTCTATATTATTGGTATTATGGAGCATATTGAGCCCTGCGGTATTCACTCGGGCGACTCTAACGCAACACTGCCTCCGTTCAATCTGGGCGAGTTTGTTATGCAGCAGATAAAAGACCATACCAAGAAAATTGCCTTGGCCTTGAACACCGTAGGTTTGATCAATATCCAATTTGCCGTAAAAGACGACATGGTCTATATCATAGAAGCAAATCCACGTGCTTCTAGAACCGTTCCTTTTATCGCAAAAGCTTATAGGGAGCCTTATGTGAATTATGCTACCAAGGTCATGTTAGGGGATAAAAAGGTCAAGGACTTTGATTTTAACCCACAGCTTAAAGGTTTTGCCATTAAGCAACCGGTCTTTTCCTTTAATAAGTTCCCGAATGTAAACAAAAACCTAGGGCCTGAAATGAAGAGTACGGGCGAGAGCATTCTCTTTATCGACAGCCTTAAAGATGATCAATTCTACGATCTTTACGGTCGAAGAAAAATGTACTTGAGCAAGTAAAATTGCCTTAATAAAAATGTAAAAGGTCGTGGTAATTGTTTTGCTACGGCCTTTTTTATAATTTACCTTGGGCGTAACGTCTCCTGATTTCCTTTTTGTCGAATTTGCCCACGCTGGTCCTTGGTATTTGACCGATGAATAAATATTTTTCGGGGATTTGGTAATTGGCGAAGTCGCGACTTAAAAATTCTTTCAACTCGTAATTTGTTATCCTGTCGTTTCTATCTTGGAGGACGATAACGGCCAAGGGTCTTTCCGACCATTTTTCATCGGGTATGGCAATTACGGCCGCTTCCTTTATTTTCGGGTGGGCCATCAAGGTCGTTTCCAAAGCAACGCTAGAGATCCATTCGCCTCCACTTTTGATCAGGTCTTTTGTTCGGTCGGTAATATGCATATAACCATCTTGGTCGACAGTACTTACGTCCCCGGTTCTAAACCACCCATCATTGGTGAAGTTGTCTCGGTTCTTTGTTTTAAAATAAGAACTGATGACCCAAGCCCCCTTAACCTGTAGTTCGCCCATTGTTTTGCCGTCTCTTGGGGCGATGTTTCCGTTGTTGTCTACAATACGCATTTCAATACCGGGAAACTCTATACCCTGTTTGGCCCGAACGTTCACTTTTTTGTCTTCACTTAGGTCTTGATGATGGGGCTGTAGCCGACTTACGGTACCTAGGGGCGATGTTTCCGTCATTCCCCAGGCATGTACTCCTCTAATGCCAAAATCCTTCTCCATGGCCTTTATTAGGCTTGCAGGAAGCGCAGATCCCCCGACCAGATATTCTTCCAAATCTAATTTGGGCCGTGGGGGATTTTTCTTCATGCTCTCATAGATCCCCATCCAGATTGTGGGTACACCATTGGCCTTGGTGACCTTTTCCTTTTGTAAAATTTTGATCAATGCCTCGGGTTGTAGGTTTGATGAGGGTAAGACCATATCAGATCCCGTAAGAAGGCATAGGTATGGATATCCCCAGGCCATGACGTGAAATTGGGGAACAATGAGGAGTACAATATCGGAGTTGCTGTAGTTGGCGGCATTGGGCGTAGAGATGGTCAGGGCATGTAGGTAGGTAGACCTATGGGTGTAGAGTACACCTTTGGGCAGCCCTGTTGTTCCACTGGTATAGCACATGCCGCTCGCGTCGTTTTCGTTTAGGGTAGGCCATTGAAATTCTTCCAATTGTCCTGCTAACATATCCTCGTAATGCAAAACATCGGGCAATGTGGTGTTGAAGTTTTTTGGTGCGTTTAGAATAACAAAATGTTCTACGGTTTCCAGTTTGCCGGCAATTTTTTCAAGTAAGGGTACAAGTGTGGCATCTACAAAAATAACCTTGTCTTCCGCATGGTTAATTATGAATTCGGTCTGTTGTGACGAAAGCCTGATGTTGATGGTGTGGCAAATGGCCCCAATACCGGGTACGCCGTAGTATAGTTCCACATGTTGGTAATGGTTCCAGGCAAAGGTGCCGACCATATCGCCTTTTTTTATCCCAAGGGTATTGGTGAGTGCATTGGCCAATTGCATGCAGCGTTTGTGAAGGTCGCCAAAGGTGTATTCATGCCTGGAGGCGTCGGGCAAATGACTGATGATTTTTTTGTGCTTAAAAGCACTGTTCCCGTATTCAAGAATAGTAGTCGTGGTGAGCGGGTAGTCCATTATTAATCCTTCCATAGGCTATCGGGGTTAAATCGTTGGGTCGGTTTTCCTAAAGTTACTGATTTTTTGCTATGTAGGGAAAGAAGAAGGGGACGGGGGTCAATTGTACCAAACGGCATAACGTTTCCTACGCAGTTCAAGGGCCAGGCTTTCTTCCATTTTTAGGGCGGCCGCCCGTGTGGTCAATGGTTTGATATGGTTGTACAGGCTGGGCCTTAGGTAGGATCCGTATTTCCTTACGATGTTCGAGGCGAGGCGGTGTCCTTTTTTATTTACATAACCCGTTTTGTGCTGTAGGAAACGTTCTTTCGGGGTTTTGCTGGTCATTCCTACATATAAACATTCTAAAACCCCGTTGAATTGTGGATTGGCTTCGCGAAAGCGCCGATTTTCCGTGAACACCTTTTTTGAGAGTTCTATTACGTAAACATGATATTGGGGTCTGGCCATTTCGAACGAAATTTTATTGGGAAAGATTGATTTCTTCCTTCGGAAGGTGCTTAAAGATCGTCTCTAGGAATTCGGGAAGGTTGTAGGGTTTGTGAATAATGTCGTCAATACCTGAATTGAGTATTTCTTTTTTGCTCTCGTCCAACTCTACGGCGGTTAACGCAATTATCGGAATGTCTTTATCGAATTCGCGTATCAATTGGGTGGCTTCCATCCCGTTCATCTTCGGCATGTGTATGTCCATGAGTATCAAATCGTAGTCATTGGCTTTGCTCATGGCTACCGCTTGGGCGCCATCATCGGCCAGACTTGATTCGATATGGTGTTTTTCCAAGGTTTTTTGCGTTACTTTTTGGTTGATTCTATTGTCGTCGACAATAAGCACTTTATTGGTCCGTCTATTTTCCTTAGGGCGACTTCCTTTAGGTAAATTGACGATAGGGCTTTCAATTGCCTTTTGGCTCTCATTGTATTTTTTGAGTTTTAGGCGGAAACTGAATTGCGACCCTTTGCCCGGGGTGCTGTCTAGTTCGATTTTGCTTTGGTAGAGCTTCAATATTTTTTTAACGATGGTAAGGCCGAGCCCCGTACCCGTATAACTGAGGTTTTTGTTTTCGATTTGGGTGAATTCATTGAAAATGTCCTTTTGCATATCCAATGGAATTCCTAGGCCGTCATCCTTTATCACAAATTGGGTGTAGTAGGTCTCGTCATCTATGGCTTCGACAAGAATAAGCTTTAACCAAATGTTACCGTTTTCTGTAAACTTTATAGCGTTCCCTACTAAGTTTATGAGCACTTGTGATAACCTTATGGGGTCTCCAATAAGATGGTTCGGCAGTTTGTCGTCAATGTGTAAATGTAGGGTGTTGTTGTTTTG
The DNA here is from genome assembly GCF_900156625.1 of Zobellia uliginosa. Lineage (GTDB taxonomy): Bacteria > Bacteroidota > Bacteroidia > Flavobacteriales > Flavobacteriaceae > Zobellia > Zobellia uliginosa. The sequence continues at coordinate 136,213 of NZ_FTOB01000003.1, forward strand.
TTGCAGGCTAGATTCGAAGGAACGTACAATGTTTTTTATGAGCGTGTCTAGTTCGTAGGGTATTTTTGATAAGGTAATGGCTTCGGCATCCATCTTGCTTAATAAAAGCACATCGTTGATCAAGGCTAGGAGGTAATCGGCCGAGAATTTTAGGGAATCGAGATCGTCTGCATAATCTTTGAGCTTTTCGTCTTCTTTTAAAATTCTTGATATACCTATAACTCCGTATAAGGGGGTGCGAAGTTCGTGGCTGACCGTTGAAAGAAACTTGGTCTTGATCGTCGAAAGTTTCTCGGCCTTGGCATGGGCGATACTCAATTGTTTGTTCTTTGCTCGGAGGTTGTTGATGTATTTTCTTCGGGTCTTGAAAAATACGATAATGATGAGCAGGGTGATGATGAGGATAACAACGGCAATAATAAGTACAGTGGTCAGTGTTTTTGATTTTGAGATCAATTGTTCTGAGTATACTTTTTCCTTTAGGGCCGATTCAAGGTCTTTTTGGGCCTGTTCCAAATTGAATTTGGCCCTAGCCTTTTCGGTCTCCTCCACTTTTTTAAGGGTGTACGCCTTTTGCTTGAACTGGTTGTGTTTGTCTAGGTTGGTAAAGGCTTTTCGATAGTCGTCCGTTTCGCTGTAGAGTTTGGCCAAATTGTCGTAGGCCTCAATGGCCAAATCGGTATTGTTGTTCGCGTCGGCGGTAAGGGCGATGTTCTCTAGTTTTTGTGCGGCGGCGTCGTACTCTTTCTTTATTAGGTAATACTTGCCGTATAAAAGCTCTATGTATAGTTTGTCTAGGGAATCGACTTTCTTGGTTGAAAGGGCTTCCGCTTTTTGAAGATAGGTATGGGCCTCGTTTATTTGTTTGTTGTCGAGGTAGGTCCAGATGAGGTTTACATAAGTGAGGTAGACTTCATCGTAGTCTTGGTTCTTTTCGTTTATTTCAATGCTTTCCTTAAAGAAGCGGACCGCTTTTTCGTAGGTGGCCTTATTGTCGGAATATAAAATGCCTAAATTCAAGGTTCCCCATGCTATAAGACTATCGGCGTGTGTTGCCCGGGCCAGTTCCAGTGCCTTTTCGGAATAAATCCTTCCCTGCACGCTATCGTCCGTCTCGGAGTAGATTCCACCGAGTATATCATAGCCTAAAAACTCGTAGTATTTATAATTGAATTCCTTTCCTTTTTCTACTAGGGCCGAAGCGTATTTTATGGCTTCTTTATAGTTGTATTCGTCGTAGGCGTCATTCGATCGGTTGACATACAATTCTAGGGTATCTTTTTTCCAATCCGTGGCCTCTTGGGCTATTCCATTAGTATACAGCGCAAGGAAAAAAATGAATACTAGTGGTTTTGATATCCTCATGGTCACATTGGGGCCGGTATAGGGTTGTACGGTCGGCCTTTTCGGCAAGCTAAGATAAGAATTTGCTTTACAAATTATCGGCAAGCGGCCAATAGATCGATAGACGGTATGGGCGCCAAAAAAAATAGGGCGATTAAAAACGGCTTATTCGCTTTCCATGTTTACGCCTTCCGTGGTAAAGGAGAAAGCTTGCGCTCCCAGTCCGCCGACCATAACGGCTTGAAACAAGGGGTTGAGTGGGCGCTTGGCGTACCAATCGATAATAAAGTTGGCACCGCTGCCACCGGAATTGTCCTGTTGTTCTATAACGTAATCGATAGATTCCATAGGGCGAAGGTATATCGTTTGGTCTATATAGCTCCTTACAAGGTCGCCCCCGGTATTGTAGTAATCTATTTTTGAAATGAAGAGGCTGTCCTTAAGGCTGGTGTTCCTGATACTTAAGGTAGCGGTCAATAAGGTTCTGGAGTCTCTGGTCTGATTGTAGATATCAGAGTAAATGGGTACGTAAACCTGTTTTAAAAGAGGATCGACGGTGCTGCCGTCGACCCTTCTGTTTAATGTATGTTCATCGAGTACCGGTACCGGTTTTTCCTCCGCGGGTCGTTTGCACGATATGGACAACAAAACAAGAATAAGCACACCTGCAATTGATTTTAGACTGTTTTCAATAGCGTAAAAATATGTGCCGTAGCGGTATTTTCCTATCATTTCAGTATTCTAGTTTTGTGGTATCCATATTTTAGGAGGCCTTTTTAGGCTACTCCCATTCGGTATGGAAAATACCTTCCTGGTCAAGGCGTTCATAAGTGTGGGATCCGAAGAAATCACGTTGCGCCTGTATAAGGTTCAAAGGCAATCGACTTGAGGTATAGGCATCGAAATAGGTCAATGAGTTTGTCAGTCCCGGCATCGGGATACCGTTTTTGGCGGCATGTGCAACCAAGGTTCTGGCCGAAGTTACCGTACCCTTGATTTTCTCGACGAAATTCGGGGAAAGCAATAAATTCGGTAAGTCTTTATCGGCTTCAAATGCCTCGGTGATGTCGGCCAAAAGACCGGCTCGGATGATACAGCCCGCACGCCAGATTTTGGCAATGGTGGCAATATCTAGATTGTATTGGTATTCTCTTGAGGCATCGGCCAATTGGTGCAAGCCCTGGGCATAGGTGATGATGAAAGAGAAGTAAAGGGCCTCTTCGGCCAGCTTTGCCAATGCTTCTTTATCTAAAGTTTCTACTTCTGGGCGACCATATAGTTTTTCGGCTTCGGTTCTTTCAGATTTGAGTGCCGAAATTTCACGCATACTTACGGCAATGTCAATCGAAGGAACGGGTATACCTAAGTCCATCGCATTTTGACTCGTCCATTTCCCTGTTCCTTTTTGTTTCGCTTTGTCTAAAATCTGATCTACGAGATGACCTTTATCTGCGCCAAGTTCATCTTTTTGTTCCAGAATTTTAGAGGTGATTTCCACTAGAAAAGACTGCAAGCGACCTTGGTTCCATTCAGAGAAGGTATTGTGCATTTCTTCATTGGAAAAGTTCCCCGCTTTTTTAAGCAGGTCATAAACTTCGGAAGTGAGTTGCATCAATCCATATTCTATACCATTGTGAACCATTTTTACGTAGTTTCCCGATGATTTTGGACCTAAATAGGCTACACAAGGCTCTCCTTTATATTTTGCGGATACCGCTTCAAAAATAGGTTTAATGTGTTGGTAGGCCGATTTTGATCCGCCGGGCATGATGCTGGGGCCTAGTCGGGCACCTTTGGCACCACCTGAAACTCCCGCGCCAAAGAAATTGATGGCCCTGTCATGAAGGTAAGCTTCACGTCGGTCGGTATCGGTAAAGAAGGAATTCCCTCCATCGATAATGATATCACCTCGGTCTATATGCGGCAAGAGACTTTCGATGACCGAGTCTACGATTTTTCCGGCCGGAACCAAAAGCATGATTTTTCTGGGTTGTTTCAGGGCTTGAACGAAGGTCTTTATATCGGTGGATGCATTCACCTTGGCCTCGTGGCCGCCTTCCTCCTTTAATGCCGCTACTTTTTCCTGATCCAGGTCGTAGCCAAACGCAGAGAATCCGTTATCGGCAACGTTTAAAATGAAGTTACGTCCCATAACACCGAGACCTATCAATCCAAAATCATATTTTCCTTCCATTTTCTATATTTAAAATTACACGATCGGCCCTAAAATTGTCATATTCGGGCAATACGACCAAAATTAAGCGAAATAATTGAAATGTAAGATTTTCTTAGGGTAAACTCGTTGGTATTGCTGCATCTTTTCGATACTTTTAGCCTTTCAAATCGTATAAGGATACCATCTCATTATGAATAAAACAGAAAACCAGATTCTTGTGATATTTGGCGCCTCTGGCGACCTTACTGCAAGAAAACTCGTACCTGCACTTTTTAATCTTTATTTAGCGGGTCAACTTCCCGAAAATTTTGTGGTATTGGGTGCCAGTAGAAGTGATATGACCGATAACGCGTTTAGAAATAAAGTGGTTTTGGAAAGTACATATCTAAAGACAAAGATAAAAGAGCATAGCGACGACTATATAAAAGCATTCGCCAACAAATTTTTCTACGAAGATTTGGGTGGTAGCTATGATACGGATTATGGTCGCCTACGAAAAAGGGTAGAAGACCTTAAGAACAAGTATCAGACTTCGGGCAATATCATCTATTACCTTTCTACACCTCCGACCCTGTATGAAACAATAGCACAGCGCTTGGCAGATGCGGGAATGAGTACACAGAACAACGGTTGGAAACGTATGATCGTTGAAAAGCCTTTCGGGTATAGCCTTGAGACCGCAAAACAGCTGAACCAGGGGCTACAACAGTTCTTTGAAGAGCACCAGATTTACCGTATTGACCATTATTTGGGCAAAGAAACCGTTCAGAACCTATTGGTGACACGATTTGCCAATAGCATTTTTGAACCCCTCTGGAACCGTAACTATATCCACCACGTAGAAATTACCAATGCCGAGAGTGTCGGTGTTGAAAAACGGGGAGGGTATTACGACAAGTCGGGCGCGTTGCGTGACATGTTCCAGAACCATTTGCTCCAAATTGTTTCCTTGATCGTAATGGAGCCGCCGATCAGCGATGCTCCCGAAGATATTAGGAACGAAAAAGTAAAGGCGCTCAAGTCGCTTAGGGTCATGAAAGACGAAAAAGAGTTGTTCGATAATACCATAAGGGCGCAGTACACCAGTTCGGTTATTGACGGAGAACCCGTAAAAGGCTACCGTGAGGAAGAAGGGGTCGATAAAAATTCAACTACCGAAACCTATGCGGCCATCAAGTTTTTTGTAGATAACTGGAGATGGAAAGATACGCCTTTCTACGTGCGTACCGCCAAGAGAATGCCGACGAAGGTTACCGAAGTGGTCATACATTTTAAAACACCACATCATCAGGTGTTTCAAGAATCGGGATTGGACAACAAGGACAATAAACTGGTCATAAGAATACAGCCTGACGAAGGTATTTTAATAAAATTCGGGGTAAAAGTGCCCGGTCAAGGTTTTAAGGTCGAACGTGCCAACCTTGACTTCTACTATTCCAGTTTGGCGGAAACCCATGTGATGGAGGCTTATGAACGCCTGCTTCTAGATGCTATGCAGGGTGACGCTACCTTGTATGCCAGGGCCGATGAGGTTGAAGCGGCCTGGGAATTCGTAGATCCGATCTTAAAGTATTGGGAAAGTGGTAAAGATGTACGCATGTACGGTTATGCCGCAGGCGTCTGGGGACCCGAGAATTCAAATGAGCTGATAGACGGTATAGGCGAATGGAGAAACCCGGGAGCGAGTTTGACCGATGATCCGGGTTTTTGTGTCATATGCTAGGAAGAGCTTATGGTCATAGCCCCAAAGCTTTGCTTATAAATTGTAAAAAACAACTATGGATTTAAAGATATATCAAGATAAAAACGAGGTTGCCAAAGCCTTTTCGGCCTATTTTGCCGAGCAAGTGAACCAAAACGATATTTTTCATGTAGCCCTTTCGGGCGGAAGTACCCCAAAAATAGTTTTTGATGAACTGGCCGATAGGTTTGGTGGACAAATCGATTGGTCTAAGGTGCATTTGTACTGGGGAGACGAGCGTTGTGTGCCCCCGACCGACAATGAAAGCAATTATAAGATGACGGTAGAACACCTGTTGTCTAAAATTGAAATTCCTGAAGGAAACATCCATCGGGTTCATGGGGAAGATGAGCCCCAGGCCGAAGCGGAACGATATGCAAGGGAATTGAAGTCGGAGCTTCCGGCCAAAAATGGTTTCCCTCAATTTGATTTAGTGGTTTTAGGTATGGGCGATGATGGCCATACCGCTTCTATCTTCCCCCATGAAATAGAACTTTGGGATTCAGAACACCTATGTGAGGTGGCCGTACATCCTGAATCGGGACAAAGGCGGATCACTATAACGGGCAATCTGATCAATCACGCAAAGACGGTTGCCTTTTTGGTAACCGGAGAAGGAAAAAAGGAAAAAGTAGGCGAAATTCTCGGTACCGATGGTGGTTCCGTCACTTATCCGGCCCACTTGGTAGCCCCAACGTCTGGTAATCTATTGTGGTTCTTGGATCAAGCGGCGGCCGATAGGCTTACCTAAGGTCGAGCTTTACGTTTTCATTGGCCAAGAGGTCGAGGTGCTCCTCGATTTTAAATTGGGATGAATCGAATTGGGTATCCCTTGAGAAAGCCTCTTCTTTTCTTTGTTTGCTCCGGGCGAATCGTCTAACGCCCTGTTCGTTCTCTAGCAATAGACCGGGCACGGGTACGCTTTTTCCGTTTTCGTCCTTGGCTACCATGGTAAAGTATGAAGAGTTGCAATGGCGCTTGGTGCCGGAGGTGATGTTTTGCGATTCTACCCGAACCCCTACGACCATAGAGGTCTTCCCGGTATAGTTTATGGAAGCGCGCAAGGTTAAGAGCTCACCGACTTCTACCGGATGTAGGAAATCGACCCGATTGACCGATGCGGTCACACAATACCTTTGAGAGTGTTTTGAGGCACAGGCAAAGGCAATCTGGTCCATTAGGTTTAGAATGTGTCCACCGTGGACCTTCCCGCCAAAATTAGAGTGGGAGGGAAGCATTAGTTCGGTTATTGAAACTCTTGAATCGTTAGCGCTCTTGAATTTTTCCATTAGTTTCTAAAATGTGGTGATTGTTCTTTTTCTACCTTGGTTACAAAATATTTGCTATCTCCGAGCCAAAGAAAAGTGGCAAAGCGTTCAACATAATGCAACTTTACGTATTGTCCTTGGTACTGTTGAAGCTGTTCGATCACTTCTTTGTCTTTGTCCAATATGGAAAATGAAAAAATCTGGGCACCTGATATACCTTGACTGATCTCTCCTTCCCAAGTTTTGATGATAACGCCTTTGTGGCTGATTTTGATAAGCTCGCCCGAACGTATTCCGTTACTATAAGGTACGAAGTAAATAAATACGTACACAATGGCGAATAGAACAACAATAATGCCCAAGCTTATAAAGAGCGACTTTTTCATGTTTCTAGTTTTAGGTCGCTTTCAAAGTCATCTTCTTGAGCGCGTTTAAGTATGGGTTCGGGAATCGATTTTTTTGCTTTCGCTCCCATTTTTTTCAATTTTTCAATACTGATGACAATATTTCCACGGCCTTCGACCAGTTTGTTCATGGCGCCTTTGTACTCCGATTTGGCCTCGTCCATTTTCTTGCCCACCTTGGTCAGGTCGTTTACGAAACCTTCGAATTTATCATATAGGGCCCCGGCTTGTCGAGCTATTTCCAAGGCGTTACGCTGTTGTTTTTCATTGTTCCACATACTGTCAATGGTACGCAATGTAGCCAATAAGGTCGATGGGGTAACGATGACGATATTTTGTTCGAAGGCCTTGCTGTAAAGGGTACTGTCATTGTTGATGGCAATGGCAAAAGCGGGTTCTATGGGTACGAACATGAGTACGAAATCCGGACTCTCCATGGCGTAAAGGTCTTCGTATTTTTTGGAGGAAAGCTGGTCGACGTGCCTTTTTAGGGAATTGATATGGTCTTTTAGGAATTTATCGCGTAAATCGTCTTCGGCGTTTACAAACCGCTCGTAATCCGTTAATGATACTTTGGAGTCAACCACCATTTTCTTGCCATCGGGAAGGTGTATGATCACATCGGGAAGCACCCTCGAACCATCTTCCCTGGTAAAACTTTGTTGAACGGTATATTCGCGGTCTTTTTCCAATCCTGATTTTTCAAGCACGCGTTCCAGTACCAATTCGCCCCAATTACCTTGCATCTTACTGTCGCCTTTCAAGGCTTTGGTAAGGTTTTCGGCCTCTTGGGTGATTTTTAGGTTTTGGCTCTGAAGATTTAAAAGTTGTTCCTTTAATGCGGAATGTATGCTGATATTTTCTTTTTGGCTTTCTTCTACCTTCTTCTCAAAAAGCTGTATTTTCTCATTGAGGGGCGTCAAAATATCCTTAATGTTCTTCTCGTTGCGTTCGGTGAATTTCAGGCTTTTTTCCTCTAAAATTTTATTGGCGAGGTTCTCGAATTCTTTGGTGAATTTTTCCTGTAGTTTTTCAACCTCTTCTTTTTGCTCCCTGTTTTTCAGCTGAAGATTCTCCAGATCGGCCTGGTAGCGGACAATTTGGTTGCCTAATTGTTCCTTTTCATCCTGTAAACGGGTTTTGTGCGCTTCGCTATCTTTCAAACGCGCCTCCAATACATTGAGGTTGGCGTGCAGTTGTTGCTCCCGTTCTTCAAGGGCGCTCTGGCTCGACTTCGTCTTTAGGTTCTGAATATAATTTCCTAAAAAATAGCCTATGGCAAGGCATATTAATCCGATTAATAAGTAAATAAGGTAAACGTTCATTTCTCTAGTAAAATGTTCAGGGTAAAGATACAAGATTGGTGTTAAAAAGGAACACTGCCCTTGGGTTACTTTTTTATTCTAAAAGATCCCGTTTTGGGGTCGAAAACAACAGTGTCGGAAGGAAACAAAGATTCAAAGGCCTTTTGAGTGATAAGTTCGCAAGGTTGTCCGAAATGGTTCGACTTGCCGTCTAAGAGAAGCATTTTGTCGCAAAGTTGAATCGCCATCTCAATTTCATGAGTGGTAAAAACCACTGTTTTTTTGGTGGTGTGCGCTATGGTGCGCAGTAATTTTAATATTTGCACCTTATGGTAAAGGTCTAAATGGGTCGTAGGCTCGTCTAAGAGTATGATATCGGTGTCTTGGGCCAAGGCCCTGGCGATCATGGCCCTTTGCAACTGTCCGTCGCTTAGTTCAAAACATTTTTTGTCTTTTAAGTCGCTCAACTCTAGCGCTTCAAAGGCCTCGCTTATTTTATTTTTGTCGATATCGGTCAGTTTCCCCAGCCAATTGGTGTAGGGTTGCCTACCCAGTGCTACCAATTCTAGAACGGACAAATTTTTAGAGGCAATAGGCTCCGTTAAGACCATGCTTATTTCAGACGATAGCTCTAAGGGGGCATAGGCCTCCAAAGGTTTTTTTTTGATGATCAATTGTCCTGAAAGAAGGGGTTGGGCGTTGCCCAGGGTCCGTAACAAGGTAGACTTGCCAATACCGTTGATCCCCACGATGGCGGTTAACTCGCCCGGTACCAAGGCAAAGTTGATGCCTTTTGCTATTACATGGGTTCCGTAACCAATGGCAAGGTCTTTCGAGAGAAGCGTAGTATGTTTGGTTTTATAGGCGACGACAGTAGGTGTTAAAGTTGTTTCTTGATGTATTTGGGCAATTTAGAGATGTTTCTGATCTTGATGTTCTTGTAGTACACTTCGCAGGCCTCCGATTGAAATTGGATCTTTCCTTTGGTCAGTGCGCTTGCCACACCATCTTGGTCATATTCCTTTGCATTTTCGAGCACCATTACCACCTTTCCGTTAACAATATGGTAGGCCTTGTCGTTTATGCAGATAAGTTCTAGGCGGCTCCATTCGCCATGGGGGTTTTCAAAATTATCCATTCTCCTGCAGCGTCCGTTGGCCCCTGTCTTAAAAGTATGTACTTCTCCCTTAGGATCGTAGAACCAAAATTCTTTTCCGTTTTCCTTGCGTTTTGAAGCCTTGATATCCATACTTACACCTGCCAAAGGGAAAAAGTCGCCACAATCGGTTTCTTGTACCTGCATTTCCGGGGCCTTCATCCAAACGTTCCAGAATTGCCCGTGTGGTTCTTGGGCATGGTAAAGAACGCCACTGTCCCTTTTATCTTTAAGGCGGGGTTCGTATTTTTTGGTGCCCCATTTGATATCAAAGACCAAGTGGTAGTTTTCGTATTCTTTTTTGGTGCTTAAGCCCCCGTAGATCTGGCCGCTTACATTGAGAATGGTCTCCCCGTTTTCTTGGCTCGTGGTAAAGACATTCAAGGGATCGTTGTTGAGTCCGATCGGTGTTCCGTGCATTCCATCGCCTTTTTCGTAGCCTTCAAGGTCGAGCGATGTGTGCGGTACCCCTATAAAAACGTCCCAGTTCGATAGGTCTTTATCGAGAAGCGCCTCCCAACCTTTGTCATTTTTTTGCGCATTTAGGTGAATGGCAACACTGCTTAAAAGAAGAAAAAGAAAAGTCAATTTACTTTGCATAGGGTTGGCTTTAATATAAATAGTTTATAAAAAATAGGTTTAAAAATAATTGATGGACGTAAATCTATCTAATTGCACTTCTTTGGGGTATAACATATGGTCATATCTGTATAATTTAAAGTTTATTATGTTGTGTTTTGGGTTAAAACACCATTTTTCTTTTCCTTAACAACAACCAGATTACCACTGGGGCACCAAAAATACTGGTAATGGCATTTATGGGCAAAACATTGGCATTGTTCGGCAGTTGGGCTATAGTGTCGCAAACCAGCATTAAAATGGCACCATAGGCCAATACGGCGGGAACCAAGATGCGATGCTCCGTAGTATTGAAAACCTGACGGGTCAAATGGGGCACCGCCAAGCCGATAAATGCAATGGGCCCGGCAAAAGCGGTAATGCCACCGGCCAAGAGTCCGGTTGCTACAATGATCTTGAACCGAGAACTCACCAAATTGATACCAAGGCTACGGGCGTAATTTTCACCTAGCAAGAAGGCGTTTAAGGGTTTAATGGAAAGCACACTTAGAAATATGCCCAAACAGACCAGGGTAAGTAACAGCAGCAATTGGTGCCAAGAAAGGTTCCCTACGCTACCAAAAGACCAGTAGACGAATTGTTGTAGTTTTTCAGCTTGGGTAAAATAAGACAAGACACTTACAATGGCTGCGGTAATGCTACCGAACATAAGGCCTATGATCAAAAGGGCCATACTATCCTTTACCTTACGGGCAATAAGGAGAACACAGAACAGCACTAAAAAACTCCCCATGCTAGAGGCAAGGGCGAGCGAAACATCGTTGATAAGGGTAATGCCGAGCCACGAAGTAAAAGTGGCCGAGCCCATTATTAAGATAGCCGCACCCAAACTGGCGCCGGAACTGATACCTAGTACGAACGGGCCTGCCAAAGGGTTTCTGAACAAGGTTTGCATCAGCAATCCGCTCAAGGCGAGTCCGCTACCTACCAATAGGGCCGTAAAGGCCTTGGGGAGTCTATAGTTCCAAATGATGTACTCCCAGGCCGTGTTTTCCAAGCTTCCTCCAAAAATGGAATGTAAGGTTTTGGAAACGGGAATGGAAACCGATCCTAAACAGATGTTGGTAATAAAGGTAATTACCAAAACAAGCAGTAGGAGTAAAAAGGAAGTGCGATATGTTTTTTCGACTTGCACTTATTCAAGAGGTTTAAAAAAGAAAGGTTCGTAATCGGGAAGCAATTCCGGATGGAAAATATGGATAAGGTCTTTTAAGACCAAATCGGGTTTCATCGGTGCCATTTCGTAATATAGGAGTCCCCCTGTACTACCCTTTGCCAAGGTGTTCGAGAATATGGTTTTATTCTTAAAGGCCTTGAATTGGGTATAGTGGGCGTTGGCTTTTTCCATTTCAGAATAGGACGTGATCATAGAGGGGTTGAGCCAGTAGTCGGCCTGTTGTGATTTGGCCAAAACGGCTTCTAGGCTCAGTGAAATCCCTCCGGTTCCGGTGTCATCTTTGTAGAGGTAATCGGCTTTAGCATCTTCTAGAAATTGGGCCATCCAACTTTTTCCCCCTGCTACGTGCCAAACATCTTTATAGAGCCCCCCGGTAAGTACGGTAGGCTTCGTTTCGACCTGGGCTACAAGGGCCTTGGTTTTTTGATATGAACTTTCGATTGCGCTAAAAATACTGTCGGCCTTGGTCTCAAGTTGGAAAAAAGGCGCGAAAAATTTAATCCATTCCGCCTTTCCGAGAGGGGACTCCTCCGTCCAATCCCCGTTGAGGACCACGGGAATATTGGAATGGGCTATGGTTTCATAGGCCTTGTTCCTATTGTTCATGCCAAAGCCTATAACGACTTCAGGGTTAAGGCTGATGGTGATTTCGGTATTGATACTTTCGTTATTCCCCAATTCTTTTACGCTAGCATCCAATATCCGTTTACGGGTATATTCCGAAGAAATCAAATCCGTATTCGGAAAGCCCACCAGCCGGTCGGCCACCCCTAGGGCCTCAAGTGAGGGAATATGGGTCGTGGAGGTCACAACCAAACGTTCTATCGGAACGGCCACGATAGCATCGTATGCCTCGCTATTCAAGGTGAGGGAGGCCATCTTTTCTTTGTCGACCAAGGCGTATTTAAAGGTTTTTTCCGAACCGGGCCATGGCGATGATACGGCAATAACGGTAAACCCTTCGGCTGCTTTTTCAATGGAAAAGCCAGTAGCATGCGTAATCTTGGTTATGGTCGGTAAGCTAGTGGTAATCGGTGTGCTTTCTTTCTTTTCCCTTTTACAGGAAAGAACCAAGGCGCATAGGGCAATGAAAACAATTTTCTTCAATTTTTTTGTCTTATGGGTCTCAAGAATAGGTGAAATGTATCAATGGCCTAAAGGTACAGTCTTTCTTTTCCAAGAAAAAAAGACAAATGAAATTTTATTTGTTTTCTGTCTATCAATTGATTGTGGGGAACTAAAAGAGAAAGGGCCAGTTTATAAGGGAAATTCGTCTGGGCGGTGTCAATAGTTCGCTATATTTGACTTTCAAAAAAATGATATGAAAAAAATCTTATTGGTTTTGGTCTTGGCCGTATTCGCTTCCTGTAGTGACGATGAAAAAGTGGATTATGTAGCAAAAAATGAACAAGAAATCAAGGAATACGTTGAAGAGAACAATCTTGACGCCAAGAGAAGCGCTAGCGGTCTCTACTATGTGGTAGAAGAAGAGGGTACAGGTTTTCGGCCTACGGCAACCTCAAATGTCACCGTGGCTTATAAGGGCTACTTTACCGATAAGGAAGTTTTTGATGAAAGTGAAGCGGAAGGCATCACATTCAACCTATCACAGGTTATTGCCGGATGGACGGAAGGCATCACCTATTTCAAGGAAGGCGGTAACGGCCTGCTATTGGTGCCTGCGGCCTTGGGTTACGGAAATTCAGATAGAAGGGGTATACCCGGCGGGTCTGTACTTATTTTTGAAGTCAAGCTTATTGCCGTAGAGTAATTTCACAAAAAAAGGTTTTTCTTTTACAGCTTCAAAACCGAAACATTTTTCAGGTGCAATCTTTTCACAAATTATGTACCTTCGCCCCGAATTTAGGTTCGATAGGGTCGTTATGGTCCTGTTGATTAAAAGGGAATCCGGTGAAAATCCGGAACTGTTCCCGCAACTGTAAGTTCATGCCGAGCTACGCTTGGTGCCTCTTAAGAGGGTGTTGCTTTCTTCAAAACCACTGTCAGCCATAAAGATGGGAAGGTAAAACAACATTGAACAAGTCAGGAGACCTGCCGGATTCAAACAACTAATGTTAAACTTTCGGGATAAAGGTTTACGTATGGGTACAGACATACTATTCGCTCGAACAGAGATTACAAAATGAACAAAAATTTTTATGGAGTTTGTGCTGCCCTAGTGGCAAGCACCAGTATGATTGCGCAAAATGTAGAAGGCGATTCTACAAAAGTGAGACAACTAGATGAGGTTGTGGTCAGTGATTCTAAATTTGACTTGAAACGCGAAAATTCAGGTAAAACGGTGATAAAGATTACCGCAGAAGAATTAGAGCGTTACCAAGGTAAGAACATCACTGAAATTATCAATAACCAGAGCGGTATTGAAATATCGGGAAGCCGTAGCCCAGAAGGTTCTGTTTTTGGCGTTTATGCCCGAGGAGGAAGAGGGCGTCAAGTACTTGTTATAGTCGATGGGGTTCGAGTTCTAGATCCATCGTCCTTTTCCGAGGTGTACGATTTGCGTTTACTCTCTGCCGCTAGTGTAGAATCTATAGAGATCATTAAAGGTGCCTCTAGTACGCTTTATGGTACCAATGCCGCCACTGCAGTTATAAATATTATCACTAAAAAAGCTTCGGCAAAACCTATTTCCCTGAGTGTACAGTCAAGTGTAGGTACAAATCAAACCCAAGATGACCAAAATTACAATGTGTCGAGGTCGTCTAACAGTGCTCAAATAAGCGGTACATTGGATAAATTCAATTACTCAGGTAGTTTTTCGAACCGATATGCGGAAGGTATTTCAGCAAATATAACACCTGCGAATGAAGAAGATCCTTTTTCAAACATTTCAACAAATTTGCGTTTGGGCTATGATTTTTCCGAGAAACTGAAGATTTCGGTTTATGGGAACCAAACAAAGGTGAATACAAATTTTGATAACTCTTACGGTCCAACGGATGCGCCAAATCAGTTTATAAGTAAGCAGGAAAGAGCAGGGCTTGCGGCCACTTATGATTATGGTAGGGGTTCTTTACAGGCAAATGCAGGATATAGTAGTTATGATTCTGAAAATATAACGGATTTTCCGTCTACGTATAAGGGTAACAACTATGTGGTAGATGTGTATCATAAATACAATTTCAATGATCAATTTCACAGTGTTGTCGGTTTGAATTATTTAGCTGATGAAACCCATTTTTTAGCCAAGGAAAAATTTGAGATTACCGATCCATATGCGAACGTAGTCTATGTATCCGATTTTGGATTGAACGTGAATGCCGGTGCGCGTTTAAACAACCATACGGAGTACGGAACCAACTTTGTGTATAATATCAATCCATCTTTTACCTTTAAAATGGACGGCAGCTACCTTAAGGTCTTAACATCGTATGCTACTTCATATATTACTCCGAGTTTAACTCAACTATTCGGAATCTACGGGGCAAACCCTGATCTAGAACCCGAGGATGACCGAACGATCGAGGGAGGTTTGGAATTTGCCAGTGAAGGCAATTTTAGAGCGAGTGCCCTTTATTTTAATAGGAAAGAGGAGAACTTTGTGTTTTATGATTTCGCAACAAGTGGATACAAAAATGCCCTGAACACTATTGATGCACAAGGAGTGGAAATAGAGCTTAGTTGGAAGGCTACCGACAAATTAAATTTCGATGCCAATTATACATTTACGGAAAGAAAGGGAGACAATGCCATTCGTATTCCCAAACATAAGGTAAATGCGAATTTGGGCTATGCGTTTTCAGATAGAGCTTTTGCCTCGTTGAACTATAGCCTTACAGGAAGTAGAACAGATTCTGATTTTAATACTTTTCCATCTACTATTGTACCTTTGGACAGTTTTTCCTTGGTAGATTTATACCTCTCGCACGAATGTATAGAAAACCGGTTAAAGGTATTTTTAAACGTCAATAATATTTTAAATCAAGAATATACCGAAGCCCTTGGTTTTACGACCAAAGGAAGGAATGTTATGATCGGTTTTAGTCTCAATCTCTAAAAAAAGAAACGTGCTCAAAGTTTGTTCCTTTATGCCTGCCGTTACCCAAATGCTCTATGATATGGGGTTGCAAGAACACTTGCATGGTATTACGTTTGAATGCCCCCCTATGGCATTGCAAGAGAAAAAACCGATAGTGCGTTGCATTTTGGAAGGGAAGAACTATACAAGCCAAGAAATCGATACCTTTTTCTCGGAAAGCAAAAAGGAAGGGGAGAAGCTTTACTATGTAGACGAAAAGACCCTTGCCGAAATCGCTCCCGACATTATCTTTACACAAGACATGTGTGATGTTTGTCAGATCGATACGGAATGTACGGCCGCTGCTGTTGCAAACCTTGAGAAACAACCGGAACTTATTTCAATTAGTCCTTCTAGTTTTAATGATGTCTTCGAAAATGCCATTACCATTGCCCAGGCATTGAATAAAGAGGAGGTGGCCTATGAATATTTGGCCCAACTGAATGGGCGTATAGATCATATTGTAGATCAACTTAGGGCCGCTAAAGTACTTACGAAAAGAGTATTGTTGTTGGAATGGATAGAGCCTATTTATAATTGTGGACATTGGATTCCCCACCAAATCGGTTTTGCCGGTGGGGTAGACATGCTCTCTAATCCTTCGGGGAATAGTGGTGTGCTTTCATGGGATAAAATAAAGCAGTACGACCCAGAGGTAATTATAGTAGCGCCTTGTGGGTTCAGTATTAAAAGAACCTTAAAGGAGATGCATATATTGCTTTTAAAAGAAGGCTGGCCCAACTTAAAGGCAGTCAAAGACCAAAAAGTATATGTAGCCGATTTTGATTTGTTTACGCAATCATCCGCTGCCACCTTGGTCGATGGCATAGAGTTATTGGCAGGGTTGTTTCATCCGGAAGCAATATCTATTCCTTCGCGATTAAAGCGAAAGTGTCAAAAGTTTTACGAGTTCTGAGAAATTATAAATTCATAAAAAAAGCGGCCTGTTTATAAAACGGGCCGCTTTTTTTTGTTTGCATTGAATGTTTTTAGACTACCAAACTATAGGTGGGTCGCTAACGTACATGTTATCTTTTAAGGGCGAGAACATTTTTGAATTGATCATGGTCTCTATAGGAAGTTCAACGGTATGGCCGCCTTTGGCCGGGGATCCCGTTATCTGTTCTATGGCCTTGGCAAGCAGTGGTTCGTTCAGGTCGCCTAATACACCCAAATTTGCTAAATCTTCGGGTAAGACTATGTCGGGTACCAAGCCACTGGTGTAAGCTGAAAACCCTTTCGAGTTTTCATTTCTACCTAATAAGGGTTGTATGGCCCAGTTGTTTTTAGGGTTTATTTTGTTGGTTCGTTCTTGGTTATAGACGTAGTTGTTTCCTCTGTCGTCTACCATAGTTACCGAGAACTCGTTTTTTCCTCGGGTTTTGTCCCCAATTTGAACCACGTCGATATAAGGTGTCAGGCCGTTGATCACTAATTCGCTCGCCGAGGCTGTGCCAGTGGTGGTCAATATATAGACTTTGTTGAGGTTTAGGGTGTTTATGGCAGTGCCCTTGCTGGTTTTTTCCGCAAAAAAACGTCTTAGTTCGGTATCATTGTCGTCTAGTATTTTTTGATACTTTTCGTTATATCTCGCCTTTAGAAAGACTTCCTCGGTGTTGGTGCCATATATCATACTTGATAAAAGAACGGCGGTATTGACAGAGCCTCCAGGGTTATATCGAAGGTCAAGTATCAGTTCGTTTACCCCATTCGATTTAAACCGACCGAAGACTTGGTTCAATTCTTCGTCATATTCATTGGTAAACCCGGTATAGACCAGATAGCCGATTTTTTTGTCCTGTATTTCAATGATTTCGTCTAGAAGTATAGGGTTTTCGCGAAGGCCTACCTCTTTGGTCAATTGTATTTGCGTTCCGTTCGGTTCAGCATTTTCACCTTCAATATCGGCCATGTCCAAAGAATAGGTGTCACTATCCCCAAAGAGAAGGGTTTTGTAGTTTTGGTCGGTCAAGGTGGTGCCATTTACTCCCGTAAAGATATCTCCACGTTTGATATTTTTGGTTGACGCGTTTGAATTGGGAATAATATACTGCACATAGCCATAGATCTCACTACTGTTCTTCTTTTGCCTTACCAGTCCGAATATGACTCCGTTACTTTTAGAAATACCGGCCAATGATTGTACAAGTTCTACGTAATTATCTGAAAAAAAGCTAAAACGGTCTTCCGAAAACAATAGTTTATCGTCGAAAAACTTTCCAGGGTCCGATTCAGATGCAAGAAATTGGGTATAGGCTAGCGATCCCTCCTCTGTATTTGGAAATTTCGTATCGGATAGGTTTTCTACATCCGATTGCCAGAAATACCAAAAGTTCATGGCTTTCCACATAAAGTCTTGTACATGTACCCCTGCATTGGGATCGGGATCCACGGTATCGGGTATAGTGAAGTCGTCATCGGTTTTAGAGCAGGAAACGATAAGAAATACAGATAGGAGCAGTCCTAAATTCAATTTTTTCATCATAATAAGGCAACAAATAGTGTTTTACGGGCGAACGACCGCATTCACCCTTATATCACAACGTAAAATTAGTGTGCTTTATTTGTATTATTTTGATTTTAACGGTTTTATCAAACCATCCATCAGCATTTTGCCCGCGCCGGGCTTGAACATTTTTGAACTGGAAACGAAATCGACGGATATAAGAGGTTCGAAACTTCGTTTTGCGGTTTCTCCTGAAATCACCGATAGGGCAAGGGCCAGAAGGGGTTCATCGGCATTGCCTAAAACGCCTAGATTGCCTGCGTCCTCATCTAATTCATAGTCAGGAACCAGACCATTGGTGTAATCTAAAAAGCCATCGGCATTTTCATTGCGGCCCAATAACGGCTGTATACCCCATTGATTATCGGGGTTTATTCTATCTTCGAAATCTTCATTGTAGAAATAGTTGTTTTCGGGGTCATCGACGAAGGTATTCGAGAATTCGTTTTTTCCAACGGTGTTCTCTCCAATGTGGACCACGTCAACATAGGGTGCAAGTCCGTTCATTACCAATTCACTGGCCGAAGCCGTGGCTCTTGTTGCTATGACAAATACACGCTTTAAGTTTAGGGTGTTGAGTGGGGTTTTGCTGTCAAAGGTCGTGTCCACAAAATTTTCTTCTCCATCGCCAGGGTCGAATGTTTCCATAATCTTTTGGTTGTAACGGGCCTTGAGAAAAAGTTCATCGGTGTTGGTACCGTAAACGGCACTGGCAATTTGTATTGCCGATGTAACTCGTCCACCGGGATTATACCTGAAATCGAGGACAAGTTCATCTATATTCTCAGCTTTAAGGTTTCCGAAGACCTCGTTCAGTTCATCGTCATAACCGGCTATAAAGGAGTTGTACATAATGTAGCCGACTTTTACGCCATTATGTTCGATAACTGTAGATAAATAAATAGGGTTCTCTGTTAGGCCCTCTTCCTTGGTCAGGGTGACTTTTATATTGTTTGGCGTGATGGTCTTGTCCACAATATCTGCCATTCCCAAGGTGTAACTATCCTCGTTGAACAAGTGGAAGTTGTTGTCCGTTGCAGAGTTGTAAAAAAGTTGTTCTCCATCTATGGTAATAAAAATATCGCCTCTTTTCATGCCTTTTTTATCCGCATCTGAATCTTTTACAACATATTGTACATATCCAAAAACATCACTATTGTCACCAAAAAAAGAAAGACCGAATTCAAGGCCGTTGCTTTTTGATATCCCTTGAAAGCTATTTACCAAATCGTGATAGTCTTCCCTTAAGAAACTGAAACGATCATCTTCGAACAATAGGCCATTGAAAAAGGCTTCGGGGTCAGGTTCAGAAGCTAAAAAAGAAATATAATCCGGGTCATCAAGACTTTCAAATTTGCTGTCGGCCAGATTCGGAACATCTTCTTGCCAGAAGTAAAATGAATTCATTACTTGGTACATGAAATTTTGTACGGGGTAATCGTTTGCCGTTTTTTGGGTTTCATCTCCATTGTCATCGGGGAAAATATTGTCATCGTTTTTGCAACTGGTAAAGAATAGCCCTGCGGACAACAATAATAAGAGGTACTTTTTCATAGCTTTTTTGTTGTAAAGTAAAACTACCGAATCAATTACCGTTCCAAAAAAGGTATGATAATATAATGGGGGAGTTTATTTTAAATCGTTTAAGTTAGTATACGTAAACAGTTAGTAAAAAGTTGTAGTAATAGCTTACAAAGTGAAAATTAAAAAATATTTGTAACATAACCAGAAGTGTCTCGTCTTGATTATGAAGACCTCAATATAAAGTGTTCAATAGTAACCCGACCAAAACAATGCAACAGGCAGATTTTTTAAAGATTGTCGGTCCTTTTCAGGATAAGCTCTATCGTTTGGCAAAACGTTTGCTGGTTTCTAGGGAAGAGGCTGAGGACGCTACCCAGGAGATTCTGTTGAAGCTATGGGCGAAGAAAAAGAATATGGGGCAGTACAAGAACGTTGAGGCTTTTGCGGTGACCATGACAAAGAACTTCTGTTTAGACCGTCTAAAATCGAAACAGGCCGGAAACTTGAAACTGGTTCATACCAATTATAAGGAGGGCGGTAGTTCGTTACAGAAAAAAGTAGAGGCCAAAGATAGCGTCTCTTGGGTACAGAAAATTATGGAAGATTTACCGGAGCAGCAAAAAATGGTCTTGCAGTTGCGCGATGTTGAAGAATATGATTACGATGAAATTGCCGATATGTTAGAGATGAAGCCAACGGCAGTACGGGTGGCCCTATCTCGGGCGAGAAAGACCGTTAGGGAAAAATTAATGCAAAAACACAGTTATGGAATTGGATAACGTAAAAAAATTGCTCGAAAGATACTTTGAAGCCGATACCACGGTAGCCGAAGAAGAGTTATTGAGAGACTATTTCTCTAAAGAGAACATACCTGACGACCTAAAGCCATACGCTCCTTTGTTCGGTTTTATCGCCAAGGCCAAAAAAGAAAGGTTTGCAAAACCCCTTGATTTGGGCCCTGAAAAGAAACTAGGAGGGAGTAGCCTGTATAAATGGTTGTCGATAGCGGCGGCGGTAGTGCTGATGTTCGGTGTTTATTTTGGGAAAACCTATTATGATGAAAAGGAAGTGGAACAGCAACAGGCCCAATATGCCTATAACGAAACCAAAAAAGCCTTAGACCTATTGGCCCAAAATATGGAAAGGGGCACGGAGAAGATGGCCTATTTGAACGAATTCGTTGAGGCGAAAGATAAAATTTACAATAAGAATTAAAATAAAAACCCGAAAGATGAAAAAAATATTAATAGTACTAATAGTAGCAGTGTTGCCGATTATGGGCTTTTCACAGTCCCTGTTCGATAAGTATGAAGACTTGGACAAAGTCAGTGCCGTGGTCGTGAACCGAAGTATGTTCAACCTGTTGAGTAAAATAGACGTTGAGGTAGATGACCCCGAGGCAAAAGACTTTATGGATATAGCCAAAAGCCTTAATAACCTAAAAGTGTTCATTACCGAAGACAAGGCGATTTCTGCAGATATGAAACTATCGGTAGAGAAATACCTTAAATCGGCCAAGTTGGAAGAACTTATGCGGGTAAAGGATAAAGATGCCAACGTAAAGTTTTACATCCGTAGCGGTAAAGATGACGACCATGTGAGCGAGCTCTTGATGTTCGTGACCGGTATGAAGAACGATATAGATGTAAACGGAAGAAAATTCGAAACGGTATTGTTATCCCTTACCGGCGATATCGACTTGAACAAGATAGGTTCTTTGACGAAAAAAATGAACCTGCCCGAAGAATTGAACGAAGCGGGCAAAAACAGATAATAAATCAATCATCATCAATCAATCATCAAAAACGATCATTAATCTTAAAACGAACAATCATGAAAAAACTAAGTGTATTTCTAGTACTGGCGGTATTACCGTTTCTGGGCAGCTCTCAATCTATTTTCGATAAGTACGATAATATGAAAGATGTAGGCTCTGTCACCATAAACAAGGGTATGATTCGATTGGCGGGCAATATTGCCGCCTTTGACGAAAGCGACCAAGATGCCCAAGATTTTGCCGATATCGCCCAAGGCTTAGAGGGGATTAGGGTATTTATTACGGAAGATGCCCGGATCTCCGAAGATATGGGGAAAACCGTAAAAAAATACTTGAAATCATCTTCATTGGAGGAGTTGATGAAGGTGAGGGATAAAGATGCCACGGTCAAATTTTATATTAAACAAGGTAGGGACGAAGACCATGTAAGTGAGCTTTTATTGTTCGTATCCGATATCAATAGCGATGAACTGGGCATCGATCATAGAAAATTCGAAAGCGTTTTGGTATCAATGACAGGCGATATCGACCTGAACAAAATCGGGGCCCTGACCAAAAAGATGGATCTTCCGAAAGAACTAAACGAGGTAGGGGAAAAGTAGTCGGGAAGCATCTGCTAAGGGAATACCTAAATACAATTCAATATTCTAAAATATGTATATGAGAAAAATAACATGGGTCATGGCGGTACTGCTCCTGGGAATTACGAGTGCTTGCACTTCTACGCCTAGCCTGCAACAGTATTATGTTGCTAATTCGGAAAATCCCAATTTTTTGACCTTGGATCTACCGGTAGGCTTGTTGAACATTCAGAAAGCCCAATTGACCGAAGAACAAAAGGAGGGATTAGGTTCCTTAAAAAAGCTGAACGTACTGGCCTTTAAAAAAACCGATGCCAATGCGGCCGATTTTCAGAAAGAGAAGGCGGTGATAAAGTCCATCTTAAAAAATGAAGACTTTACCGAGCTTATGAAAATGAACACCGAATTCGGTAAGGCAACCATAAAATACCTTGGTGATGACGATGCCATTGATGAGGTGGTTATTTATGGGGATAATGAAGACAAAGGTTTTTTGGTCGTTCGCGTTTTGGGTAAAAATATGAACCCCGCTAGAATGGTCCAGTTCGTACAGGTCTTGGAAAAGTCTGATTATCAAGGGGGAGAACTTTCAAAGATAGCCGAATTTATGAAGTGAAAAAGCAAACAGATTCAACTAAAAAAAACAAACCAAAGTCCATGGTTTGTTTTTTTTTGACAAAATTTAAAATTTTAAGTGACTTTTAGAAAAATGGAGTGTCTTACAGAATATAGCACTAACCTAAGATAAAGAGAAACTATTATGGAACAAGCGGAAGTATGGATGAACAAAGGCATTGATTTTGCCGTCGAATACGGGCCAAAGGTATTGGGCGCAATATTAATTTACCTAATCGGCTCGTGGGTCATTAAGAAGATTATGGGAGTGCTGAGAAAAGGTATGGCCCGTAAAAGTTATGACGAGTCGTTGCAACAGTTTTTGTTGAGCTTGGTCCAATGGACCATGACTATTTTCTTGATCATCATGGTAATTTCCAAATTGGGAGTTGAAACCACCAGTTTTGCCGCTATTATAGCCGCTGCCGGTTTGGCCATAGGTCTTGCCTTGCAAGGCTCATTGTCGAATTTTGCGGGAGGGGTTTTGCTTATTATATTCAAACCTTATCGTATAGGGGATTTGATCGAGGCGCAAGGTTTATTGGGTGTTGTGAAAGAAATAGAAATTTTCACGACCAAAATAGTAACGCCTGACAATAAATTGGCCATTATACCCAACGGGGCAATGGCTAACGGAAATATCGTCAACTACACCGCAGAAGGTAAAATGAGGGTCGATACGACCATAGGGGTAGGTTACGGGGAAGATATAAAAATGGCAAAAGAGGTTTTACTCAATGTACTTACCTCAGACCCCAAGGTTTTAAAAGATCCGGCACCATCGGTGAACGTTTCGGAATTGGCCGACAGTTCGGTAAACTTTGCGGTACGTCCGTTCTGTAAGCCAGAAGATTACTGGGATGTATATTTCGGAACCTTGGAAAACTGTAAGCTTGCTCTTGATAAGGCTGGAATTGAAATTCCTTACCCACATCAGGTTGAAATACAAAGAAAAGGATAATCGCTACTTAAACACTAACCATTATCCCCCCAAAAAGGCCGCAATTTGCGGCCTTTTTTTGTTAGGGGATTTATTGAATTTTTAAATTCCGGTATAGTTGCTCGGTGTAATTACCTTAAGCTCTTGTTTGATTTCTTCAGAAACCTCAAGTGTATCGATAAAATCGGCAATGGAATTCTGGTCTATTTTGGCATTGGTACGGGTGAGCCCCTTTAATGCTTCGTAAGGGTTGGGGTAGCCTTCCCTTCGTAAGATCGTCTGAATAGCTTCGGCTACTACGGCCCAGTTGTTTTCAAGGTCTTGCTCGAATTTCTCTTTGTTCAACAAGAGTTTGTTCAATCCTTTTAATGTAGACTGAAATGCGATTACCGTATGGGCAAAGGGCATTCCGGCGTTCCTAAGAACCGTACTGTCGGTCAGGTCGCGTTGCAATCGAGATACCGGTAATTTGGCCGATAGGTGCTCAAAGAGGGCATTTGCTATACCTAAGTTACCTTCGGAATTTTCAAAATCTATGGGGTTTACCTTGTGCGGCATGGCCGATGATCCAACTTCACCTTTTTTGATGCGTTGTTTAAAATAATCCATTGAAACATAGGTCCAGAAATCCCGGTCTAAATCAAGAATTATGGTATTGATCCGTTTTAAGGTATCGAACAGGGCGGCCATATGGTCGTAGTGTTCAATTTGTGTGGTAGGGAAGGAGTGGTGCAGCCCTAGTTTTTCTTGTACAAACCGAGTTCCAAAAGCTTTCCAGTCAATGGAAGGATAGGCGACCTTGTGTGCGTTGTAATTTCCTGTAGCACCTCCAAATTTGGCGGCACAGGAGATATCGTTCAAGAGGTTGAACTGTTCTTTTAAGCGTACGGCAAAAACCTCTATTTCCTTACCGAGCCGGGTTGGTGATGCCGGTTGTCCGTGTGTTCGTGCCAACATGGGGATGTCGGCCCATTCTTTGGACAACTCCTCGATTTTGTTCAACAAGGCGGTGTATTCGGGTACGTATACTTCATTTGTAGCCTCTTTGATAGAGAGTGGAATGGCCGTGTTATTGATGTCTTGGGAGGTGAGTCCGAAGTGAATGAACTCTTTATGGGCCGATAGGCCTAATTTATCAAAAGCACTCTTGATAAAGTATTCCACCGCTTTTACGTCGTGATTGGTGGTTTTTTCTATTTCTTTGATTTCTTGTGCGTCGGCCGTATCAAAATTGATATAGATTTCGCGTAGCGCCTCAAATTTGCCGTGGTCGAACCCAGAAAGTTGGGGTAATGGAATTTCGCACAGGGCTATAAAATATTCGATTTCAACCCGTACTCTGTACTTGATTAGGGCTTCCTCCGAAAAAAATGGTGCCAATGGTTCTGTTTTACTTCTGTAGCGCCCATCTATAGGCGAAATAGCGTTCAAAGCGTTTAGCGACATAATGTTGTATAAGGTTGATTTTCGAAAAAAAGCAAAGATACCTTATGAGGGCTAGTTTTAAAAGGTTTTTAGGTGTCTTGTGCTAAAAAGTTGTAGTTAAAAAGTTAATAACTCGGTTTTTGGGCCGACAACTTCTTTAACTTGGCCAAAATTTCCCTCGCCCTGGCTTGATATGCGGCACTTCCCTCTGGGTAATTTTGTTCTAAGGTCATTTTCAGTTCGGGGTGGATCCACGGATATCTCTGGCCGAGTAGC
Source organism: Zobellia uliginosa (assembly GCF_900156625.1). Taxonomy (GTDB): domain Bacteria; phylum Bacteroidota; class Bacteroidia; order Flavobacteriales; family Flavobacteriaceae; genus Zobellia; species Zobellia uliginosa. Next base: position 161,105 of record NZ_FTOB01000003.1, read on the forward strand.
CATAATGAGGTCATGGAATAGGCTTTGGCCGCTACTTTGTGCTCTCCTATCAACCAATCGAAACATGCTGCGGTTACGCGTTCAAGTTGCGTTTCGGTCATAATCGTCTGCAGTTCGTTTTTTTGTCTTGAAAAATAGGTTTTGGTCAAAAATTCACAAATTTTGGCAAGAGGCCGTACGGCGGACTCAAAATGTACCCTGCCAAGATTGGCGGTAAACATATCTAAATGGGGGTAAAGAAAGGGAAGGTTTTCTTTAGCCGTAAATTCCAAGACCCAGCAGGCCCTATTGGATATAGGGTCGTCTATCTCAAAGGCAATATTGAGCAAAGGCTTTACCAATTGCGGATTTGTAGTGACCAAAAGTGCCATTTCACCCCGTTTTTCGCGTGAGTGGTTTACGTAGTCTAGGGATCGATACAGCTCCTTTTCTGTCATTTGAGATTGTGGGTGTTAGTGTAATTAAATCGATTCGATAAGGTTGCGCACCAAATCGGGAACACCTTCTACCGCGGTTTTGGCTATAACGGTAAGATGGTTGTAGTGGTTTTCGGGAACACTGGGTCTTGGGTCGACAAAATAAATAGGAACATGCTCCTGTGCATAGTCGATAAGGCTCGCTGCAGGATATACTTGCATTGATGTACCGATAATGATAAGGATGTCGGCATTTTGGGTAGCAATGGCCGCTTGTTCCAAAAGGGGAACGGCTTCGCCGAACCAAACGATATGCGGTCGCAACTGATGACCTTTTTCACAGCGGTCCCCTAAATTGAGGTCCTTGGTCCAATCGAGGACGTGGTTTTCATTTCCGGTACTTCGTACTTTGAGTAATTCCCCGTGAAGGTGAATTATGTTTGAGCTGCCTGCCCTTTCGTGAAGATCATCTACGTTCTGGGTAACGATGGTAACATCGAATAGTTTTTCAAGATCGACCAAGGCCTTATGGGCCAGGTTGGGCTTTACCTGTTGAAGTTGTCGTCGCCTTTGGTTGTAGAAATTGAGAACGAGTTCCGGATTCTTGGCAAAACCCTGGGGCGAAGCGACTTCCATAACGTCGTGCCCTTCCCATAGTCCACCTGCATCCCTAAAGGTATTTATGCCGCTTTCCGCACTCATTCCGGCGCCGGTCAAAATCGTAATTCTTTTCTTCATCGTTATAAAAATAGAGTTTTTATTATATTCGATATATGGTTAAAGAAGAACTTCTCGAATATCTGGAAAATTTTATTTCAGAGGAACGAAAACAACGGTTTTTGGAAATATTGGAAGACCGTACAAAATTACTAACGGTAGCTATTGAAGATGTGTACCAATTGCACAATACCAGTGCCGTCATCCGCAGTTGTGAGGTGTTCGGCATTCAGGAGGCGCATGTAATAGAATCTAGGTACGGTAAGCGATTAGACGACAAAATCGCTATGGGCGCCCAGCAGTGGGTAGATGTACACAGGTATAAGAGCACGAACGAGTGTATACAAAAGCTGAAAGCGGACGGGTACAAGGTCATTGCGACTACCCCCCACAACGATTCCCATTTTTTAGAAGATTTTGAAATAGAGGGAAAGACGGCATTTTTGTTCGGTACGGAGCGCACAGGCTTGAGTCAAGAGGCTATGGAGCAGAGTGACGGTTTTTTAAAGATACCGATGTTGGGCTTTACCGAAAGTTTGAATATATCGGTTTCTGCGGCCATTATTTTACAGCACTTGGCCGTAAAGCTAAGGGCTACTGACCTCCCGTGGCAGTTGAGCGATGCGGAAAAATTGCAAAAACGACTTGACTGGACGAAAAAATCGATTAAAAGTATTGATGATATTTTGAAGCGGTACGAAGTGGAGGGATAGATAAATACATATAGTATGGGATGAGTTTTTCCTGGTTTGGGGGACAATAGTCTTTTTTTATATTGTTTTTTTGGTATATTATGTCTTATAACCAATGAATTATATGTGAGATGTATATCATGCTTTATATTGTTGTAGGTGTTGCTGTATTAATTTTGATATTGGCACTTGTAGCTCCCAAAACCTACGAAGTGAACAGAACCATTGAAATTGCCAAACCGCGACAAGAGGTTTTCGAGTATTTGAAATCTCTTAAAAAGATGGACGAATGGTCTCCTTGGGCCAAGAAAGACCCAAATATGGAGAAAAAATTTATGGGAAACGATGGAGAGGTAGGTTGTACCAATTATTGGAAGGGAAACAAAGAAGTAGGGGAAGGAGAGCAGGAAGTGGTCCGTATGGTTGATGGGGAACGAATAGAGTCTGAATTGCGCTTTTTAAAACCGTTTAAGTCTACTTCCGATTGTTATCTACAGCTCGATGATACCACTGATGGAAATACCTCGGTAACTTGGGGTTTTTCGGGGAATCACAAGTTTCCTATGAATATTATGATGATTTTTATGAGCATGGATAAAGCTGTGGGTAAAGATTTTGAAGAGGGCCTACAAAACATAAAGACCAATCTTGAAGCTTAGCTTCTTATATCACTCAGTTGTAAAAAAAAAGCCCCTGATCAAAGGGGCTTTTTTTATAAGGCTTATTCTTTGTGTTCTAAAAGTGCGATGTTATAGTCGTTTTCAAGAATCACCTTTCCGTTTTGTACCACGACTTCGGTATCGGAATAGGCGTCGTATAATTTGGTTCCATCTCCGAAAAAGCCTTTGACCCAAAGCGATTTTTTGCCTTTGGGGAGGTCGAGCCCGATAACCACTTTATCCTTTATATCGCCTTCGGCATAACTGCGGCTAAAAACATAAGGGCTTTTACCCAGTCTTTTATGAATGCCTGCCCCAACGGCCAAATGCTTCCTTCTGAACGTACCCAATTTCTTCCAATGTTCAAAGATTTCTTTGGTTTTGGGCAGAGTGTCGAGCTCTTCCCAATTCATGAACGAACGCAATGAAGCATCGCCTTGTACGGGATTGTCCTCGGTACCTGTTACGGTGAGGCTACGGGCGGTTTCGTCTCCGTAATAAATTTGGGAGGCCCCAGGTGTAAGCATTAAGATATTCGCGGCCCTGATAGGGTCTTTGCGTTCAATGTCGTATGGATGTCCATCATCATGGGAGGTCAGGTAGTTGACCACACTTTTTCCGTTTAGTTGTGAGCGTAGTATTTTGTCGTATTTGCGGAAAATCGATTCATAATCCTTCTTGGCATCTTCCTTCAGTTCAAAGTTGATAAGGCTTTTGAATCCATGGGCAAAGTAATCTACTTTTTTGTCTTTGAAATCGAATTCCCTTCCGTTGGAAATCCCGTAGTTATAAACTTCGCCTACCATATAGAAGGGCTGGTCGTCCAGCACTTTATCGGGATGCATTTTTTTCCAATTCTCAAAGGCAAAGGAAGCTTCTTTATAGAGTTCCGACCAAGCGTTTTCGTTTACGTGCTTTACGGTGTCTACCCTAAAACCGTCTATACCGAGGTGGTTTACGTAATCGGTGAGCCATTTGATGATGTAGTAACGGGGTGCCCTTGGGTATCCCGTACGTTCAAAGAAAAGTTGTAGTTCGTCTAGTTCTTGGCTAAGTCGGCCTTCTTCCTTCCATTTGGCCAAAAGGGCATCGGGGAGTTCGACCGCTTCGTTCGATTCGGTTCTAACATCGGGTAGATTTTCTACCAGTGTACACTCGACCGTGGTTTCATAAGAGGTAAAGTCACATGTGGGGGAGGTTCGTATCCATTCTTCGGGCCACGCCTCGTCTTCGTCGGTAACGGGGCCTGTATGGTTGAGTACCACATCCATCAACACACGAATACCGTGCTTATGGGCTGTTTTCACCATTTTTTCCAAATCTTTTCGCGTGCCGAAATTGGGGTCAAGGGCCGTCCAATCCTTGGTCCAGTAGCCATGATAGGCATAGGTGTTACCAGTGCCTTCATCGGTACTTCCGTGAACTTGTTCTACTACGGGCGTAAACCAAATGGCATTGATGCCAAGGTCGGAAAAATAACCTTCCTCTATTTTTTTGGTGATGCCTTGTATATCACCGCCCATAAACCCTCTTAAGGGTCCCGTAGGTTCCGTTCTGTCGTAGTTTAGGTCGTTTTCGGTAGTCCCGTTATTGAACCTGTCCGTCAATAAAAAATAGATATTGGCCGCTTCCCAGGTGAATGGAAGATTCTTTGTAGGTTCAACATGGGTAGCAATCGAATCGGTCTTAACGGGTACCTCTTCTATAATTTCTTTTCGCTCTTCCTTACAAGCGATAAAAATCGAAAGAACAACAACCGCGTAGAGCAGTCTTTTCATATGAAATCTATTTTCCCTAAAGCTATAAAATGCTATGGGAAATAGAAAATTTATTTTTTACGATTTAACACCTTGAATTCTTCGTAGCAGCTGCTTATTGCGTCAAGGATCTGTAGGTCGTTGGCCGTGGTGATAAACGATTTTGAATAGTTGCAGTTGTTGAGGATGTCTTGTATGTCAACCTTCTCTATTTGAAGGAGTTCGGTAAGGATTTCCCGGTCGAATTTCGAAGCCAAAAGATCACGGATTTGGTCATCTTCCTTCATTTTTCTCAACTTTCGCATTTGATTGGGCTGCTTTCCAAAGAGATTACGAAGTAAATCGGCGGGGTTTAAAATGGCTCCCAAGACCTTGGTCACGGCACTCGGATTCTTATTTCCGCCCTCGTAACCTACCGAAAGTCCCGAAATACTATATTGGTATGCGTTGTTTATAGGGGCGTTCTTGACATCGATTTCAAGGTAGCCGGTAAGCTGATAGGGCTTGACGATTACTTCCTCAAGAGCGTATGCCAGCTCGGTAAGGGCAATTTTTGTATTCTTGAACTTGTACATGTCATTGGTAACCCTGATTTTTTGGGACTTAAATCCGAGAAATGAAAAATAAAGGGTGTCGTTGACGGAAGCGGTAATGGTAAATTGACCTTCGCTATTGGTAATGGTACCCACCACCTTGTTAAGGTTTACAACGTGGACACTCTCCATGGGGGCGTCGGTTTGTGCGTTAACAACGATGGCTGTTATATCTCTTACTTCGGTTTCTTCGTCGTCTTGCGCAAAAATGGAAAGGGTTGAAAACAAGAAGAAAAAGAATACAATGGGTTTCATTACTTTAAGCATAGTTTAAATGTACTAAACAAAACAAAAAAATACGCCGAAGCGTATTTTTTAATATACAATTAACTTTAAATATAAGTTGTTAGGCGCCTAAAAGAAGTCGCTTCTGCTTTTTGAGCTTCTTCTTTTGCCCGAATGGCTAGGTTTTCTTTTAGAGGTACTTCTGTCCCTGCCTCTAGATCTACCACCTCGATCGTTATCGCGATCTCTTTTTCTGCCTCGGTCATTTCTTCCTCTGCCGCCGCTTCCACCGGGGTTTTTAGATACTTCAACGTTTATGAACCTGCCTTCTAATTTAAAGTCGGTAAAAAACTGAAGGATTTGCTCGGTGTGTTCCGCTTCGGTATTAAAGAAAGAAAAGGAGTCTTTCGTGTCAACTTTGTAAACATCTTCTTTACCTAGGTTCAAGGTGTCTCGAAGGAAGTCTTTTAATGACATCCAGTCGTAACCGTCTTTTTCACCTACATTGATAAAGTAACGTACCGAACCATTAGATGGGGCGTGCGTGTTTCTTTCGCCTCTTTCCCTTCTGCGATCGTCAGAACCAGATGAATTTAGGTCTTTGGTTTTGTTATAATAATTAGAGAAACGTGTGAACTCTACCGACACGATCTTTTTGATAAGCTCGTTGCGGTCAATTCCTTCTAGAACGTCGTTAATGGCCGGAAGGTAGTTCTCTACGTCTTTGTTTATCTTGGTTTCCTTTATTTTGTTCGCCAAGTGATAAAGTTGTATTTCACAAATCTCTATACCTGTTGGAATTTTCTTAGAGATAAAATCTTGTTGGATCTTTTTCTCTATGGCGTGGATCTTACGCATTTCACTTCGGGTTACGATAACCATTGAAATACCAGATTTACCGGCTCTGCCCGTACGGCCACTACGGTGGGTATAGGTCTCAATTTCGTCGGGAAGTTGATAGTTGATAACATGGGTAATGTCATCGACATCAATACCACGTGCCGCTACATCGGTAGCGACCAACATTTGTATTTGCTTCTTACGGAAGGAGTTCATTACCAAATCTCGTTGGTTTTGGCTTAAGTCGCCATGTAATGCTCCTGCATTGTACCCATCTTCGATTAACTTTTCGGCCACACGTTGTGTGTCTCTTTTCGTTCTACAGAAAACTACCGAGAAAATATCAGGGTTGGCATCTGCAAGTCGTTTAAGGGCGGGGTATCTATCTCTTCCGCCAACTACGTAATATTCGTGCTGTACGTTTGAGGTTCCTGCATTTTTGGCTCCTACCGTAATTTCAATAGGGCTATGCATGAATTTTTTGGCGATCGTTGCTACTTCCCTAGGCATAGTAGCTGAAAACAACCAGGTAGATTTATCTTTAGGAGTATTCGAAAGAATGTCCTTTATGTCTTCAAAAAAGCCCATGTTGAGCATTTCATCGGCCTCATCGAGAACACAGTAGTCGATTTTCGTAATATCGACTAGACCACGGCTGATCATATCTTTCATTCTGCCGGGAGTTGCCACAACGATCTGTGCGCCACGTTTGATTTGTCGGGCCTGATCGGTGATGCTGGCCCCACCATAAATGGCAACGGTGTTCAAACCTTTTACAAATTTAGAGTAAGCCTGAATCTCGTTGGTGATCTGCAAACAAAGTTCGCGGGTAGGGGAGAGTACCAACCCTTGGGTAGTTCTGCTGTTGCTGTCGAGTTTCTGGATTAAAGGAAAACCAAAGGCGGCCGTTTTACCGGTTCCTGTTTGTGCAAGCGCCACGAGGTCCGTTTCACTTTCCAATAAAATTGGGATTGCTTTTTCCTGTACTTCGGAAGGGCTTTCAAAACCCATGTCGTTCACAGCGTCCAATAGGGGCTGACTTAGCCCTAATGCTTCAAATTTTGTCATAAAAAAGGTATACTTAAATCGCTAATAGGTGTGTTGCATAGAGCGATTATCGTATATAACCTTTAGTACTCGGAGCAACACCTGCCATACCGGCGGCGTTAAAATTAAGGTGCAAAGGTACGTTTAATTATCGAGATAGCGATTATCGGAGGAAATCTAATAATTTTTGAATGGCTAGGCCCCTGTGGCTGATACGGTTTTTGGTTTCCAAGGGAATTTCGGCAAAGGTCTTTTGGTATCCCTTGGGTTGAAATATAGGGTCATAGCCAAAACCGCCATCCCCCGTTTTTTGCAGGGTTATATGGCCTTCTACTATGCCTTCGAACATGTATTTTTTTTCGTTTAGGTTTAGGGCTATTGCTGTTTTGAAGTGTGCCGCACGGTTAGGGTGGTCTTTTAACTTGGTCAAAAGTTTGTTCATGTTGTCGTCGGCATTTTTGCCTTCACCGGAATATCTTGCGGAGAAGACCCCGGGTTCACCGTTTAACGCGTCTACTAAAAGGCCGGTATCGTCTGCAAAGCACGGTAAGCCGTAATTTTCGGTAACGTAATCGGCTTTTAGTTGGGCGTTTTCCTCTAAAGTGCTTCCGGTTTCGGGTATTTCGTCAAAACAGCCGATATCGGTCAATGAAACCAGTTCGATATGTGGGGGTACGAGTGCCTTTACCTCGTCGAGTTTGTTCTTGTTGTGCGTTGCGAAAACCAGTTTCATGTAATATTGAAATTTGAGATTGTTTTTAGTAGGATGCTTTTAGTGGGGGCAAAAATAGTAATTTTGAAAAGCTATAAATAGGTTATTATGGAGTTGAAGATACCTCCCGCGGTTGTTTTTTTGGTTTTTGCCGGTTTAATGTATTTGCTGGCTTCATTTTTGCCTTTCGGGTATTTTGATTTTTTTGGACGATATTATCTGATGGGGGTATTGTTGTTCTTTGCTGCTATAGTTGCGGCTTGGGCCCTTTTTCAATTCTTTCGGCTGCGCACTACTGTAGATCCTACGGCGCCTTCAAAGGCAAGTCGGTTGGTTCAGGGAGGTATTTTTGCCTATTCTAGAAATCCGATGTACTTGGCTTTGTTGATGGTGTTACTGGGTTGGGGTATTTGGTTGGGGAATGCGTTCAATACCTTGTTGGCGGCCGGTTTTGTAGCCTATATGAACCGATTTCAGATCATTCCTGAAGAAACGGCCCTTTTAGAGAGCTTTGGTAAGGAGTACAGGCAGTATTGTCTCAATGTTCGGAGGTGGTTTTAATATATAAGCGATATGACTTATAATTAAAAATATTAGCTTTTTGACTAATATTTTAATATATTAGCGTTTTAGCTTATATAATTATGGTAGCGATAATTACTGGAGACATCATTAATTCAGAAAACCACAACTCGTCGGAGTGGTTGGGCATTCTCAAGGCTTACCTGTCGAGACTAGGTAGTTCGCCCGTCGATTGGGAGGTCTATAGGGGCGATGAGTTTCAGTTGAAAATAGCCAAGGAAGATGCCTTGCGTGCGGCTATACATATAAAGGCCTTGATAAAAACGGTTAAGGGCTTGGATGTTCGTATGGGCATTGGTCTGGGCAGTGAGACCTTTAAGGGAATCGGAGTGAGTGAGTCTAACGGTCCGGCCTATCATAGGTCGGGTAGAACTTTTGAGTCGCTTAAAGAAGAGAAGCTTAATTTGACCATTGCTACCGGAAATGGTTTTATTGACGAGACCTTAAATCTCATGTTAAAGTTGGCGCTGCATTTTATGGATGACTGGAGCCCCGTATCGGCAGAGATTATAGTGTTGGCTTTAGATTATCCTGATGCCTCGCAAAGTGAAATTGCCGAAAGGCTACATATTCAGCAGTCGGCGGTAAGCCAACGTCAAAAACGGGCTCGTCTGGATTTGGTGCAGGAATTACTTGAGTATTATTCAAAAACCTTAAAAGAATTAAGTTAGATGGTTCTGTTCACTAAACTTTTACTGGCCCACTTGATCGGCGATTTTTTGTTGCAACCGAGTCGCTGGGTAATTCATAAGGAAGCAAATAAGGAAAAGTCGAGATACCTTTACTTACATGTTTTGCTTCACTTTGCGTTGATCATGCTGTTGGTGTGGGATTTGCAATATTGGAAAATAGCCTTGGTCATTGCGACTTCACATTATGTTATCGACTTGGCCAAATTGTACGTTGCGCCCAGGTTCAGGCTTCAAAGTGTTCCGTTCTTTTTAGATCAGGTACTTCATATCTTGGTGCTGTATTGCTGTGTGTATTACGGAAATCTGACCGAACACACCATGGCTCTTTTTCAAGGGTTGGATTGGCCTTTGGTCACCGCGATCGTATTTGTCAGTTCTCCTGCCGCGATTATCATGGGGAAGTTGTTGGAGGCCATGTCGGACAAAATTGAATTGGATCATAAATCATTGCCTAACGCCGGAAAGTATATCGGCATAATAGAGCGGTTGTTCGTTCTTATGTTCATTATTATGGGAAGGTGGGAAGCTATAGGTCTTCTGATAGGGGCTAAATCGGTTTTCAGGTTCAATGATTTAAAGGAAAGCAATAACCGTAAACTTACCGAGTATATTTTGATAGGAACCTTGTTAAGTTTCGGACTTGCCATAATTACAGGAATCATTTATGTCAATGCGTAAATTAAGGATGCGACTGCTTCTGCCTTTCGTTTTTTTGTTGTCAATGGCCACGGCGCGGTGCCAGACTAAATTTTTTACTTCTTTTGACGATACAAAAATCGCTTATACCGATGAGGGTGAGGGAAAGGTGGTTTTGCTTATTCATGGCTTTATCAATACCAAGGAATCTTGGCAGGAAACCAAACTAAAGAAACAGTTGCTGCAAGAAGGGTTTAGGGTCGTTGCCCTCGATCTTCGGGGTAATGGGGAGTCGGATAAGCCCCAGGTCAAAGAAGCTTACGATTTTGATGCCGAGGTAATGGATGTTATGTTTCTTATGCAGCACTTGCGACAAAAAAAATATATGGCCATTGGGTACTCTCGGGGCAGTATTGTTTTGGCAAAACTTTTGTTGCGCGACAAGCGGGTGAAAAAGGCGGTTTTAGGAGGTATGGGTATCGATTTTACCGACTACATGTGGCCTAGGAAAATTAAATTTATGAAAGCCTTTGCCGGAAGGGTCACCGAAGAAACGAAAGAGGCCGTAGCCTATGCGAAATCGGTAGGTGCCGACTTTAGAAGTCTCTATCTGCAACAGCGTTACCAACCGTACACCAGAAAAAGCCATTTGGCCTATGTGAAGGCCAAAGTACTGGTTATTGCGGGGGATGAGGATGTTGATAATGGTAGTCCCGAAGAACTGCATAAGGCGATTCCCAAAAGTGAATTTGTCATTGTGGAAGGTGATCATAACGCCACCTATAAAACAAAGGCCTTTTCCGAAGCCGTGGTCTCATTTTTAGATTAAACCGGCTTTCTTGCTTGGTTTCGACCGTGTTTTTTCTTTCATGGGAACATGAAATTCCCTATCAAAAAAAGCTAGATTAGTTATAGGAGTAACTTTTAGGCATTTTAGTGGACTTCGGACAGAAATAATCTTTATTTTTGTCCCTTAATTTTTTAGCAAAGCCATGGTAGAGACAGGTAGGAAATACATATTCGATTTTGATAGTACCTTAACAAGGGTCGAAGCTTTAGATGTGCTGGCCGAAATGACCTTGGAAGGCAAGTCGGATCGAGACGAAATCGTTCGTCGTATTCAGGAGATTACAAATTTGGGAATTGATGGCGATATATCGTTTACCGAATCATTGGAGCAACGTATAAAGTTGTTGAACGCCCATAAAGACGATTTAGGCCCCCTAGTAGAAGAGCTACGTCATAAGATATCGAAGTCTATTGCTGCCAATAAAGATTTTTTCGAGAAATTTTCAGATGATATTTATGTGATTTCTTGTGGATTCAAAGAGTTTATCGATCCTATCGTTAAAGAGTACAATATTCCGTCAGAAAGGGTTTATGCCAATACCTTTGAATTTGATGAAGAAGGGAATATTGTAGGGTTTGATTCAAAAAACGTATTTTCGCAGCATAACGGAAAAATTGAATGTCTTAAGCAAATGAACCTTGAAGGTGAGGTTCAGGTTATTGGTGACGGCTATAGCGATTATGTGATGCGCGAAGCCGGAATTGCCGATAAATTCTTTGCTTATACCGAAAATGTACATCGCGAAAAAGCAGCCCAGAACGCTGACTATATAACTCCTAATATGGATGAATTTTTATTTGTGAACGATTTGCCACGTAATATATCATACCCAAAGAACAGAATCAAGATATTGCTTCTTGAAAATGTCCACCCAGCCGCTTTTAAGAATTTATCTGAAGAAGGATTTTCGGTAGAACTTGTTAAACACAGTATACCGGAAGACGAACTGATAGAGAGAATAAAGGGGGTGCATGTACTGGGTATTCGCTCTAAAACACAAGTGACCCAAAAGGTATTGGATGCGGCCGACAAACTTATGGTAGTCGGTGCGTTTTGTATCGGTACTACCCAGATAGATTTGCAGTACGCCAAGAAAAAGGGGGTGGTAGTGTTCAATGCGCCGTATAGCAACACCCGTTCCGTGGTCGAGTTGGCCATTGGTGAGATCATCATGTTAATGCGAAGTGTTTTTGCCAGAAGTAGTGAGATCCACAGCGGACAATGGCAAAAAACGGCCGAAGGGTCAAGGGAAGTACGCGGTAAGAATCTAGGAATTGTCGGCTATGGTAATATAGGGAAACAACTTTCTATTTTGGCGGAAGCCGTAGGTATGCGTGTTTATTATTACGACGTTGACGATAAACTGTCAATGGGTAATGCTAAGAAATGCAATACCTTAGAAGATTTATTGAATGTTTCCGATGTAGTTACCCTACATATCGATGATAACAAGGCCAATAAGAATTTTATCGGCGAGCGTGAAATAAGCCAGATGAGAAATGGTGCCATGCTCATTAACTTGTCAAGAGGCTTTGTTGTCGATATCGATGCCTTGGCCAATGCCTTGAAATCAGGTAAACTTGCCGGTGCCGCTATAGATGTATACCCAGAAGAGCCTCGTAGCAACGGTGAATTTTATACGCCGCTTCAAGGTTTGAAAAATGTAATACTTACGCCCCATGTTGGTGGTAGTACCGAAGAAGCGCAACGCGATATTGCCGATTTCGTTCCGAACAAGATTATGGATTATATCAATTCAGGTAATACTGTTGATGCAGTGAACTTCCCGAATATCCGTTTGCCAAAACAACGGAACGCACACCGTTTCTTGCATATACACAAGAATGTACCGGGTATCATGGCTAATATTAATGAGGTATTGGCTAAATACGGCTTGAATATCTCTGGTCAATATTTGTCAACGGATAGCGAGGTAGGCTACGTGATTACCGATTTGGATAAAGAATACAATAAAGATGTTATCAAAGCACTTAAAAAAGTAGAGAACACTATCAAGTTTAGGGTTTTATACTAGTCGACGATACAAATGTGATATAAAAAACGGCTCTCTTTTACGAGGGCCGTTTTTATTTTTTATTGGTGGTGGTAGGGTTCGTTCCGTAAAATGGTGAAGGCTCGATAGACTTGCTCGACCACGAACAGGCGTACCATCTGGTGAGAAAAAGTCATTTTAGACAGGCTTATTTTTCCCTTGGCCTTGGCGTAAACTTCAGGACTGAAGCCATAAGGACCACCGATTACGAATACGAGCTGTTTTAGGCCTGAATTCATTTTCTTTTGTAAATAGGTAGAAAATTCTATCGAAGAATATTGTTTTCCATTTTCGTCCAAAAGAATCAGCGCATCGGTCGGGCCGAGCTTTTTTAAGATCAGCTCGCCTTCTTTTTCTTTTTGTTGGGCTTCCGAGAGGTTTTTTGCGTTTTTTATGTCGGGTATGATATCAAGTTCAAATTTTACATAGTGCTTTAGTCTGTTCTCGTACTCCGATATGAGCTGTAATAGGGACTTACTATCCGTTTTTCCTATTGCTATAAGTTTTATGGTCATGGGGCAAATATAATTTGAAATAATAAATTTCAAGAATAGGATGTGTGGCAATACAAATAAATAAGCCTTGGGGCAAGGTCAATAAACCCCGAACAATTTACTAATTTAGCTTTAAGTAAAATTCCAAGCATGATTTCCGAAGAACAGTTTCAAAAAGAAATAGATAATATTATAGCAAATGCCATTCGAGAAGATGTGGGCGATGGTGACCATAGCTCCTTGGCCTGTATTCCCGATACGGCTACGGGGAAGGCGAAGTTGTTGGTGAAAGATGAAGGCATTATTGCGGGTGTGGATTTTGCCAAGCAGGTTTTTAAGTACGTAGATGCCGATATGGAGGTGGAAACACTGATAAATGATGGTTCGCCGGTGAAATATGGGGATATTGTCTTTTATGTTTCCGGAAGGTCCCAAAGTATTTTGAAAGCAGAGCGCTTGGTTTTGAACGCCATGCAGCGCATGAGTGCTATTGCCACCAAAACAAATTCCTTTGTTAAGTTATTGGAAGGTACGGGTACTAAAATTTTGGATACCCGAAAGACTACGCCGGGTATTCGTGCATTGGAGAAATGGGCCGTTAAGATAGGCGGGGGTGAAAACCATAGGTTTGCCCTTTACGATATGATTATGCTCAAGGATAACCATATTGATTTTGCCGGGGGAATTGCCAAGGCCATTCAAAAAACGAAAGACTATTTGCGGGAAACCGGCCGAGATCTAAAAATAATAGTAGAGGCACGCGATTTGGATGAAATAAAACAAATTCTAGAGGCCGGAGGGGTATATCGCATTCTTATCGATAACTTTAATTATGAAGATACACGCAAGGCCGTTGCTATGATAGGTGATAGCTGTTTGACCGAGTCGTCTGGAGGTATAAATGAAGATACCCTTCGTAAGTATGCCGAGTGTGGGGTAAACTATATTTCTTCTGGAGCGCTTACCCATTCGGTGTTTAATAAGGATTTAAGCTTAAAAGCGGTATAAATGTCGCAAGAGATAGAAGAGAAAATCGACAAAATCCCTATAATCAATTGGTTGGCGCTCTTTTTTAAGGGGGTCAAGCTACCTGGATTTGAAGGGCTATCTCTGTACGACTTATTGGAAATGTATATCCATGGCATCATTCAAGGTGCCATTTCAACACGGGCCAGTTCTATTGCATTTAGCCTGTTTTTGGCGTTATTTCCCTTGTTGATATTTCTAATTACCCTAATCCCTTTTATCTTGCCCTATGTGAGTGTGGGTAATGAAAATTTCGATTCCCAGTTCTTGCTCTTTTTGGAATCTTTTTTGCCCTCGGCTACGAGTGACTATTTTGGGGAGATTTACCAGCAGATCAAAGATCAAAAACAGGGAGGACTCTTATCTTCCGCTTTTTTCTTCTCCATTTTTTTAATGGCCAATGGGGTCAATGCCATCTTTGGGGGCTTTGAGAATTCATACCATGTAGAGTTGACACGAAATTTCTTCCGTCAGTATATCTATGCCCTTATGGTGGGGTTGATTTTGTCGATATTACTGATCGTTGGGGCTGTGGTCTATGGTTATTTCGAATTGTATATAATTGATTACCTTAGTGTATGGGCGGCTAAAACTAGGGGGTACGACCTCACCCAGAACGATATTGTCGGTGCGAAAATAGGTAAAGTGCTGTTTTTTGTTCTGTTGTCGTATTTTACCACGGCTATATTGTATTATTTCGGGACTACCGAGGGTAGGCACGCCCGATTTTTTTCGGTTGGGGCGCTTATGACCACTTTGTTGTTCATGTTGACCTCCTATCTATTTGGGGTTTATGTTGAAAAATTTGCCAGATACAACGAATTATATGGAGCTTTGGGAGGTTTGTTGATTCTTATGGTATATATCTGGTTAAATTCCAATATATTGCTGCTGGGGTTCGAGCTTAATGCTTCGTTGAACTCGTTAAGAAAAACATATACTAAGAAATGAGTACGAACGCAATTTTAAGTTTTTTTATATTTTTTATCATGCTATGCCCAATGGGGCGGTCACAAGGGGTTTTCGGTAAATGGAAGACTATTGATGACCGTACGGGCAAGCCAAAGGCGATCATAGAGATTTATGAAGAGGATGGGAAGATGCACGGAAAAGTGATTGAAATAGTGGAAGAGGGGAAGGAGAATTTTGTGTGTACCAAATGCGAAGGGGACCTAAAAGATAAGCCTGTATTGGGCATGACTATAATTGAAGGGGCGGAGCACCATGGAAACGGTGTCTATAAAGGGGATAGGTTATTTGACCCCCAGCAGGCCATGACCTTCAGATGTAAAATCTGGCTTAACCCCGATAATCCTGATGAACTCAAAGTAAGGGGCTACTTGGCCTTTATTTATCGCACCCAGACTTGGATTCGTGTCGACGAGTAGAATTCCAAATAGAGTATGCAGCATTTTATCGATGTAATCTTACCGATTCCTTTAGAGAAACTTTTTACCTATGCCGTTTCCGAAGAAGAGGCGGAATTTTTACGCCCCGGTATGCGGGTGGGGGTTCCCTTTGGTAAATCTAAAATTTATACGGGTTTAGTGCACCAGGTGCATACCGATGCACCAAAGCTTTATGAGGCGAAGGAAATCGATCGTATACTTGATGAGCATCCTATTGTAAATGCGGTTCAACTTAAACACTGGCAGTGGATCGCGGATTACTATATGTGTACTATTGGTGAGGTGTTCCGAAGTGCGGTGCCCGGTGCATTTTTATTGGAGAGCGAAACCCTTATTCTTCGCAATGATAAGGAAGAGGTAGATGAGTCTACTTTGCAGGATGATGAATTCTTGGTGTACGAGGCCTTGCAGCATCAATCGGTGTTAAAGGTGCAAGAGGTAAGTGCTATTGTCGACCGAAAGAATATCTTGCCCGTATTGAACCGGCTTATAGCAAAGAATGTCGTTCTTTTGAAAGAGGAAATGTACGAGCAGTACAAGCCTAAACTCGTACGGTACGTAAAGTTGGGGAAAGAATATCTCGAAGAAGCGAAATTGGAAGCCCTTTTGGCTGATCTGTCGCGGGCCCCTAAGCAAAGCCAGGTCGTGTTGTCCCTCTTTCAGTTGCAGGCTACCAGTAAGAAACCGATCAAGGTCACTGAACTCGAAAACGTAAGTGGGGGCTCAAAATCGGTTATAAAGTCGCTTGTCAACAAAGGTGTTTTAGAAGAGTATTTTATAAGGACTGACCGCGTTAACTATGAAGGGGGCGAGGGCGGTGAGCTCAAGGCTTTGAACGAATACCAGCAAAAGGCCTTTGATGATATTTCCCAAAGTTTTAAAGAGGATAAGGTTACCCTGTTGCACGGGGTTACATCTTCGGGGAAAACCGAGGTCTATGTACGGTTGATAGAGGAGTGTGTTCAAAGAGGGCAACAGGCCCTGTATCTCTTGCCGGAAATAGCGTTGACAACCCAGTTGATTTCACGTTTACAAGAATATTTTGGCGAACTGGTCTCGGTCTTTCATTCTAAGTATAGTGTTCAAGAGCGGGTGGAAGTGTATAATAATGTCCTGTTAAAGGAAAACAAGGCCCAGATTGTGATTGGGGCGCGTTCGGCGTTGTTCTTGCCTTTCTCCGATTTGGGCCTGATCATTGTAGATGAAGAGCACGAGAGTTCGTTCAAGCAGTTTGATCCCGCACCGAGATACCACGCAAGGGATGCGGCCGTAGTTCTGGCCAAACTGCACAAGTCCAATATTTTATTGGGGTCCGCTACGCCCAGTATAGAGAGTTTTTACAATGCGAAAATCGGGAAGTACGGCTATGCCGAGATCAGTCGGCGTTATGGCAATGTGCTTATGCCCGATATAGAATTGGTGGATTTAAAGGAGCAGAGCCGAAAACGCCGGATGAAGGGCCATTTTTCGGAGCGGTTGTTTCTCGGTATACAAGAAGCCCTTGAGGCTGGGGAGCAGGTTATACTGTTCCAGAACAGAAGAGGGTATGCGCCTATAGTGGAATGTACTACCTGTGGTCATTCCCCACAGTGTCCTAACTGTGATGTCAGCTTAACGTATCACCAGTATAAAAAGCAATTGAGGTGTCATTATTGCGGCTACCATATGGCACTCCAAGAGAGTTGTCAGGCGTGTGGAAGCCCTACGTTGGACACAAAGGGCTTTGGGACCGAACAGGTGGAGAAAGAGCTGGAAACCTTGTTCCCTGACGCCAAGACGTGGCGTATGGACTTAGATACGACCCGGGGCAAGCATGGTTATGAAAAAATCATTACTGCTTTTGAGCAGCGGGAAATGGATATTCTTGTAGGTACCCAAATGTTGACGAAGGGCTTGGATTTTAGAAACGTGAGCTTGGTGGGTATTATGAATGCCGACTCATTGTTGAATTTTCCAGATTACCGGGCTCATGAGCGTTGCTTTCAACTGTTGACCCAAGTGGCGGGTCGTGCAGGGCGAACCAAGAAAAGGGGCAAGGTTTTGATACAGAGTTATAATCCCTACCATCAGATACTTCAGCAAGTGTCTACCCATGATTATGGGACCATGTTCAAAGAACAGTTGTACGAACGTGAGCAATATAAATATCCGCCCAACAATCGGGTTATTCGCATTACTTTTAAACATAAGGAATACAATAGGCTGAACGAGGCCACCGAGTGGTTTGCCAAAGCGTTGCGAACCACATTGGGGGGTAATGTACTCGGTCCTGAATACCCACCGGTGGCACGGGTGCGCAATCTGTATTTGAAGAATGTGCTGATAAAGATACCGCATGCCCAATCGGCGGTAAAGACCAAGGCGGCTATCAAAAGAATTGAGAAGTCCTTTCATTCCGTCGGTCAATACCGCAGTGTACGGGTAATATACAATGTGGACCATATTTAATGGGATAGCAAAAAAAATCCCGAACATTGAAAACTGTTCGGGACTGATATTTTAAAAAGTAGAAGTGCTAGACATTGCTCAGTGCTTCTGCCAATTCGGTCTTCTTGTTCCTACTAAGAGGAATGGACCTTCCACTAACTTCAACGTTTTTACTGTTGAATTTTTCTATTTTCTCTAAATTCACAATATACGATTTGTGAATACGAAGGAATTTGTCTTCCGGTAATTGTTGCTCAAATGATTTCATGGTAGACAAAATAACGATGTTCGCTTCGTCGGTCACCAATTTTATATAGTCGCCAAGGGCTTCTATCCATTTGATATCGTTCAAGATTACCTTACGCTTCTTAAGGTTGCTTTTGACAAAAATATGTTCTTCGTCTTCCTGTACCTGGTTCATTTGCTCGTATTTGGCAACAGCTCTTTTTACGGAGGCATCAAATCGGGCAAGTGTAATAGGTTTGTGCGAATAATCGGTTACATCGTAATCGAATGCCTTTAGGGCGTAATCGGGTTTACCGGTGATCAAAATTACTTGCGGACTGTTTTCTAGCGATTCGAGTAGGTCGAATCCACTAATAATAGGCATTTCAACATCAAGAAAAATAAGATCGATCTCGTTGTTCTTAATACCATTTTTGGCTTCGATCGCATTACTGTATTCGGCCACCATAGCAAGGTTGGGATGGCTGTTTACCAGTTTCGCGACCGCCATTCGCTGCATGGACGAATCGTCTACGATAATACTTCTTAATTTCATAAATTGGGTCGATTTGTGGGGTTAAATCATCGACAAAATACTAAAAAATCGGTCGAAAATACAACATTGTTGTAAACTTGGCCTCCTTTTTTGTGTTATTTGCAATGACATTAGGTTAAGATTTGGTTATGTAAGATTTTAGGTTTATCAATCTATAACGAAGAAATTTCCATTTTCTTGTAAAGTCTCATAAATATTCTTATTTTTGCGATCCTAAAAAATATACATTTATGAACCATTACGAAACTGTTTTCATTTTGAATCCCGTGCTTTCTGATGATCAGATAGCGGAAACAGTTAAGAAATTTGAGGATTTCTTAATTAAGAATGGCGCCAAAATGGTCTCCAAAGAAAATTGGGGGCTTAAAAAATTGGCCTATGCCATACAGCACAAAAAGAGTGGGTTTTACCACTTGTTCGAATTTACCGCTCCTGGTGAAGTCATTACTCCTTACGAACAAGAGTTCAAAAGGGATGAGCGTATCATGCGCTTCTTGACGGTTAAACTGGACAAGCACGCTATTGAGTGGGCTGAGAAAAGAAGAACAAGGTTAAAAGCTAAAGCTTAAGGAATTATGGCAACATTACAACAACAGGCAAAAGGAAAAAAAGACGGTGAAATCCGTTATTTGACCCCATTGAACATTGAGACCAATACTAAAAAGAAGTATTGCCGTTTCAAGAAATCAGGTATTAAATATATCGATTACAAAGACGCGGACTTTTTAATGAAGTTGGTAAACGAGCAAGGTAAATTGTTACCTAGAAGACTTACCGGTACTTCTTTGAAATACCAACGCAAAGTGGCTCAAGCGGTCAAAAGAGCACGTCATTTGGCTTTGATGCCGTACGTAGGCGATCTATTAAAATAAATTTAAGGCAAGATGGAACTTATACTAAAACAAGACGTAGAGCATTTAGGCTTTAAAGATGATATCGTAGACGTAAAGAATGGCTACGGAAGAAATTACCTTATTCCAAGAGGTTTGGCTACTATGGCTACACCTTCTGCAAAAAAGGTATTGGAAGAGAACTTGAAACAAAGAGCTCACAAAGAGAAGAAAATTGTTGACGCGGCCACTAAAACTGCTGAAGCGCTTAAGGCTCTAGAGATGAAGATTTCTGCCAAGACTGGTGCAGCCGACAAATTGTTCGGTTCTGTTACTACCATTGATCTTGCTGAAGCCCTTGAAAAAGAAGGTCACAGTATTGATAAGAAATTTATCAGCATTCAAGGTGGTGCCGTTAAGCGTACTGGTCCTTATAATGCACAAATAAGATTGCACAGGGAAGTAATTGTAGATTTCCCTTTCGAGGTGGTTGCCGACAAGAAATAACGGTTAATAACACCATGATAACTTCAAAGAGCTATGCCTGCATAGCTCTTTTTTTTTGTCCTATTTTTGTAAGACTAACACAAACAGATGATTATGTCTTACAAACTTCATTTTAGCTTTTTGCTGCTCTTCTCGTTTTTTACGGCAGTGTCTCAGGTGACCACTTCGAATATGTCAGGTTCGGTAGTCGATGATCAAAATCAACCCTTACTGGGGGCCAATGTTGTAGCGGTGCATACCCCTACAGGCACCAAATACGGGGCAATTACCAATGAGGACGGCCTTTTTAAAATTTTGAACCTTAGGGTGGGTGGGCCCTATACGGTAACCGTTTCATACATAGGTTTTAAAGAACAGACCTTAAACGATATATTTTTAAGTCTAGGGAAAACCTTTACTTTAGATGTCAGCCTAATGACCGAAAGTCAAGCTTTGGACGAGGTTGTAGTCATCTCAGACCGCGGAGGTACCTTCGGAAGCGACCGTACCGGTTCGGAAACCAGTGTCGGTAGAAGGGAACTTACCAAATTACCCACCATTTCAAGGTCGGCAGAAGATTTTACACGATTGGAGCCCAGTGCATCGGGTACTCCGGGTACGGGAGGCTTGTCTTTTGGAGGTCGTAACGACCAGTACAACAACTTTTCCTTAGATGGGTCTTTTTTCGGAAACCCTTTTGGTCTTGATGCGCCCGGACCAGGTGGGCAAACCAGTTCACAGCCTATTTCCTTGGATGCCATCGATCAAATTCAAGTGTCTTTGGCTCCTTACGACGTTACCCAATCAGGTTTTACCGGGGCTACCGTCAATGCGGTGACCAAGAGTGGAACCAATGAGTTTCACGGCTCTGTTTACGGTTTCTTTAGAAACGAGAGTCTAACGGGAAGCAAAATCAGGGGGGAAGAAGTGGTGAAGCCCGACCTAAAACAAAACCAATATGGTGTAAGTATCGGCGGGCCCGTTATAAAGAACAAACTCTTTTTCTTTGCCAACTTTGAGCGCGATCAACGCGATGATTTAGGGACTAACGGTTGGGTACCCAATACGGGTTCGGGGGCCATTAACGAATCTAGGGTGCTTGAAAGTGATTTGATATCCGTACAATCTGCACTTGCAGGATTGGGGTATGATACCGGTAGATATGAAGGTTTTACTTATGGAGCCGAATCTACAAAGGGGATATTGAAATTAGATTGGAACATAAGCGAGGATCATCGCTTGGCGGTGATTTACAACTTTTTGAATTCTTCCAAAGAGAAACCTGCCCACCCTACTGCCTTAGGTGTTCGCGGACCTAGTGCCCAAGTGTTGCAGTTTGAAAATTCGGGCTATGAAATCAACAACAACCTTCAGTCTTTTCAGTTGGAGCTCAATTCCACTTTTGGGGATAATGCTACAAACAAACTTCAGGTAGGTTATTCGCATTTTGACGATTTTAGAAACCCGTTTTCTGCACCAATTCCTGCGATTACGATTCAAGATGGGGCGGGAAGCAATTATATTATTGCAGGACATGAACCCTTTTCTATAAACAATACGTTAGATCAAAAGGTATTTCAGCTTACGAACAACTTCAACTACTTTGTGGGAAACCATACCTTGACCGCAGGGGTTTCGTTCGAGAAATTTCAATTTGACAACTCATTTAACCTTGGGGCTTACGGATATGATGAAAACGGTGACTTTGTTCAAGAAGTAGGGGCTTTTGCATCCTACCCTAGTTTAGCTGCCTTTCAAACCGATATAACCGACGGTACCTTGGCTGCGGCTTTGGCCAATGCGCAGAATATCTTTACGAATAGCAATGCCGCAGGTGTTGGTAATGCGGGTGGTTGGGCCTTGGCCGAAACCAATGTGGGGCAATTGTCTTTTTATGTACAGGATGATTGGAGTATTACACCAGATTTTAAACTGACCTATGGTGTGCGTTTTGATAAGCCCTTGTATTTTGATACGGATGACAAGATCCAAGAGAATATTGCAAGGAAGCCTTTTACCTTTGATCCTACGATTTCATATTTTAATCCACAAACCGATCAAGAAACTTTATTGGACTCGGAGACATTGCCGAACAATGATTTCCTGATTTCTCCAAGAGTAGGTTTTAACTGGGATGTCAATGGAAGTCAAACCACCCAGATTCGAGGGGGTAGTGGGGTTTTTACCGGTCGTTTCCCATTCGTTTGGTTAGGAAACCAAGTTCAGGGATTGGATTCGTTTTTTTACCAGATTGTTGATCCTGATTTCAAATGGCCACAAGTATGGCGTACCAATATAGGTGCGGACCATAGGTTTGATAGTGGCCTAATTTTGACGGCTGATATTTCGTACACCAAAGACCTTAACGGAGCCCATGTTCAGAACTGGGGATTGCGAAACCCTTCCGCAACCTTAGACGCACCTGGCGATAACAGACCGGTTTATGCGGCTGCCGACAAAGGAAACAATGCCTATGTGTTCACCAATTCCGATAAAGGCAGAATCTGGAATGCCTCATTAAAGGCCCAGAAAACATGGGATAACGGACTTTTTGCGAGTGTTGCCTATAACTATCTGAACGCGCAAGATGTGAATTCCATAGAGGCTGAAATTACAGGCGATGCCTTTGATTTCAACCCTAACCTAGGCGATGCCAACCAAGATGTATTGTCTTATTCGAAGTACGGTGATACCCATAGGGTTATCGGTGCTGCGGCGAAGCAGTTTAATTATGGCGGCAATAACAAGTGGTCTACTACTATTTCTACTTTCTTTGAATATGCCCAAGGAGGTAGGTTCAATTATACCTATGCGGGTAACATCAATAATGATAGTTCGTTTCAGAACAATGACTTGATCTACATTCCAACGGCTGCCGAAGTACAACAAATGCAATTTTCCGGTGCCGGGCAAGCTGAGGCTTTTGAGCGTTTTATTCAACAAGATGATTACATGAGCGATAATAGAGGGCAGTATTTTGATCGTTATGCCGCCCTTGCTCCATGGCGAGGAAAGTGGGATGTGAAATTCTTGCAAGACTACCGTTTCAACGTATCTGAAGATAAAGTGCATACCATTCAGTTCAGTATAGATATCTTAAACTTCGGTAATTTGTTGAACAGTGATTGGGGTGTAATTCAGCAACCGAACAGTCTCAACCCGCTATCCGTATCGGTAGATGCCAACAACGTGCCTACATATACGTTCAATGAACAACTTACCGAGTCCTTTGGGTATGACTCAAGTTTGTTCTCTAGATGGCAGATGCAATTCGGTTTGCGTTATATTTTCTAAATAAGCTTAAGATTTATAAGATTTAGGCCGTACGTTTCGTACGGCCTTTTTATTTTTGCAGCATGAAATACATGAGGCTTACCAAGCAGCAATTAGAAGAGCTGCATCAAGAGTTTATCAACTTTTTGGCAACACAATCGATTACTGCCGATGAATGGCGAGATATTAAAACGAACCGACCCCAAGTGGCCGAGGATGAAATTGATGTCTTTAGCGATTTGGTCTGGGAAGGCGTGTTGACCAAAGTGGAGTATTTGGAGAATATTTCCGAAAAACAGATGCATCTTTTTCATTTGACGGAAAAGGAAATGAAACTACTGTCGGTCAAGGTCATGAACCCTGAAATCGATTTGACCACTAGTATCGGTTTTTCTTGGTTCAAGAAAAACTGGCAGTCCGATTTTGTGGAATACCTGACCGCATCAAAGGCCTATTCCGAAGATAGGAACTTAGATAAGTTCAAGCTGATACAGCAAGGGGCCGTTATTACCAAGGGGGAACTTTACCAATGGTTCGATAACATTATTGCCTCCTAGGTGAATGAACCAATTATTGAAGGAAGACAATTTTAAAGGAAAGGGCATTGCTATTATCCGCATAAAAGGACACTCCTCTTTCTAAAATTTTATATTTGCACCACAACTACATCCAATGGCACAAAAACCGAGCATACCTAAGGGAACAAGGGATTTTACCCCTTCCGAAGTCATCAAACGGAATTATATTTTTGACATCGTAAAAAAACATTTTCAGACCTTTGGTTTTCAGCCTATTGAAACGCCTTCTTTTGAAAATTCAGATACCCTTATGGGGAAATACGGCGATGAAGGGGATCGATTGATTTTCAAGATCCTGAATTCAGGGGATTATCTTAGTAAGGTCGATGATGTTACCTTTAGTTCTAAAAATTCAGGTACATTAACGCCCAAGATTTCTGAAAAAGCCCTTCGATACGACCTTACCGTACCTTTTGCCCGTTATGTAGTCATGCACCAGAATGAAATTGATTTTCCTTTTAAGCGGTACCAAATTCAGCCGGTCTGGCGTGCCGATAGGCCCCAAAAAGGCCGTTTTCGAGAGTTTTACCAATGCGATGCCGATGTGGTCGGGTCTGATTCCCTATTGCAGGAAATAGAACTGGTACAGCTGTACGATGCCGTTTTTACCGAATTGAAGTTAGAGGGGGTCAATATCAAATTGAACAATAGAAAAATTCTTTCGGGTATCGCCGAGGTAATCGGGGCTCAGCATCTTTTGATCGACTTTACCGTGGCTTTGGATAAGCTTGATAAAATAGGCGAAGAAGGCGTGAAGAAGGAAATGGCGGAAAGGGGACTCACTCCCGAGGCCATAGCCAAGGTAGAGCCACTTTTCTCGCTTTCAGGAAGTAACCTCGATCAACTTCAGGCCTTAAAAGAACTCTTGAAAGATTCGGATACCGGAAGCAAAGGGGTGGAAGAACTTACCTTTATTGTCCGAACTATTGAGGAAATGGGCTTGCAGTCGGCCCAACTTTCCATTGATGTAACCTTGGCACGCGGACTAAATTATTATACAGGCGCTATTTTTGAAGTGGGCGCCCCACAGGGTGTTCGTATGGGGTCTATTGGTGGCGGTGGCCGCTACGACGACCTTACCGGTATTTTTGGTTTAAAGAATGTGAGCGGCGTGGGTATTTCCTTTGGACTCGACCGTATTTATTTGGTTTTGGAGGAATTGGGACTTTTCCCCGAGAGCATCGACCGGTCGTTGCAGGTTCTTTGCTTGAATTTTGGGGACAAGGAAGCCCTGGCCGCATTAAAACTGGTATCCGCCCTACGAAAAAAAGGAGTGAAGGCCGATGTGTATCCATCCAAGGCAAAAATCCAGAAACAATTTAAATACGCCAATAACCGCAACGTACCCTATGTGATATTGATAGGTGAAAAAGAGCTGGAGGAAAATTCTTTTGTGGTCAAGCGTATGGAAAGCGGTGATCAGCAAACCTATGCCCTTGATGCCGTAGGTGATTTTATAGCGGCCCTATAAGCGCTTCTTGATTTCCTTGATAACGGTTTTGTAGTATTCAATGCCGTGGGGAACGTATTTGCCCAAGTTGGCAAGTCCCCAGGTTTCCTGTGAAAATTGGATCAAGGAAATCAGCTTGAGGTCTTCTACTTCGCTCTCTTGCTTCTTAAGATGGTGGAGGGGTTCTTTGAGTTCGCATAAAAACGTATGGTGAAACTCATGATCCATGAGCTCATCGGAAGGTTTTTGCATGGATTTAAATACACCTATTTTTTCGAGTGCTTCCGGTTGTACGGTAAGTCCGATTTCTTCTTGAATTTCCCGAATTGCCGAAACCTCAATAGCTTCACCTGCTCCTATATGGCCCGCGACGGAGACATCCCATAGCAAGGGGTGTATGTCCTTGGTTCTGGCCCGTTGTTGCAGGAGAAGGCGTCCGTTGGCGGTGTAGAGCCAAATATGAACGGTGGGGTGAAACCATCCTTTGCGATGGGCCTCCGATTTCATAGCCGTTTTGCCCGTAGGCTTTCCTTCGGAATCAAGAATATCTATTAATTCGTCCATAACCAAAAAAATAAACCCTCCTTGAAAAGGAGGGCTGTAGTTTGTTTAATCGAAATAGCTGAAAGTTTCCCCGTCTTTAATATTCAATAGGGTTTCGTAAATCAACCTAATTACGTTTTCGACATCGTCTTTGTGAACCATTTCTACCGTGGTGTGCATATAACGCAATGGCAAAGAGATCAAGGCCGAGGCTACGCCGCCGTTACTGTAGGCAAAAGCATCGGTATCGGTTCCGGTAGCCCTAGAGGCGGCCATACGTTGAAAAGGAATTTTGTTGGCTTCCGCGGTTTCCAAGATGCGTTCGCGCAATTTGTTCTGTACGGCAGGGGCGTAAGAAATAACGGGACCTGCGCCGATTTCGGTATGACCTTGGGTCTTTTTGTCGATCATCGGGGTAGTGGTGTCGTGGCAGACATCCGTAATGATAGCTACGTTCGGTTTTATGGTCTGCGTAATCATTTCTGCACCACGAAGGCCTATTTCTTCCTGAACGGCATTGGTAATGTAAAGGCCGAAAGGTAGTTTTTTCTTGTTCTCGTGAAGTAGGCGGGCCACTTCGGCGACCATAAAACCACCGGCACGGTTGTCGATGGCGCGGCAGACGAATTTGTCGCCATTAAGTATTTGGAATTCGTCAGGGTAGGTAATGACGCATCCTACATGAACGCCCATTTTTTCTACTTCCTCTTTGTCCTTGGCCCCTATGTCGATAAAGATATTATCTAGTTTCGGAGGGGTCTCCTTTCCTTTGTCGCGTGTGTGAATGGCAGGCCATCCGAAGACACCTTTGACCATTCCGTTCTTAGTGTGGATGTTTACCCATTTTGATGGGGCTATCTGATGGTCGCTTCCACCGTTTCTGATAACATAGAGCAAACCATTGTCGGTAATGTAGTTTACATACCAAGAGATTTCATCGGAATGCCCTTCGATGACCACCTTGAATTTAGCATCAGGATTGATGACGCCGACCGCCGTACCGTAAGTGTCGGTAATAAATGTGTCGACATAGGGTTTTAGGTAATCCATCCATAATTTTTGACCTTCCCATTCGTAGCCTGTAGGGGCCGCGTTATTCAGGTATTTTTCAAAAAAATCGAGTGATTTTTTGGTAAGTATTTTCTTTGTAGCCATTAAGTTTATATTTAAATACGAATTTACTAATATTCACTTTTAATTAATAATAAGCGGTCTTAATTATCGTTAATTTTGTAGGGCTTTTGTTTATAGCGTGCCATGAAAAATACGATTCTAACTTTATTTTTGATTAACCTCGTTTTTTTGGGGCATACCCAAGTGGAAGAACAGCCGTTAGACTCGGTTGCCGAAAAGATGATTATACTGGAAGGTGATTCTATTTTTCGGAATTCCATCGATCTTGATGAAGTATATCTGTTCGGGAAACTAAAATTCTCTTCTTATCAAGATAAACTGCGGTATTATATATTGCGGAGAAAAACCATAAAAGTATACCCGTACGCCAAATTGGCCGCCGAACGTTTGGTTGAACTTAACGATAGTATCACCAAAATCAAAAAAAGGAGACATCAGAAGCGGTACACCAAAGAAGTCCAGAAGTTTATTGAAGAGGAGTTTTCTGAAGAACTAAAAAAGCTCACCCGTACCGAAGGTCAAATCTTGGTCAAATTGATATACCGCCAAACCGGGGAAACGGCATTCGACTTGGTCAAGGAGCTGAGAAGCGGTTGGCGCGCATTTTGGTACAATACTACCGCTAGTATGTTCAGTATAAGCCTAAAGGAAAGGTTTCAACCCGATAAGGTACATGAAGATTATTTGATAGAAGATATCCTGCAGCGTGCCTTTTCCGATTTTAGGCTTGAACGGCAAGAATCGGTACTGGATTATGACTATGCTCAGCTGAGCAACAAATGGGGAAATGTGGGCAACAAGCATTAGGTGCTCATTTCTTCGTTTTCTTCCCGAAAAGCGATTCCATAATAAGTTTGAGGCTGTAAAAAGCCATGGCTATTGCGGCAATTGCAAAAATAAATCCTAATATAAGAACAGGCCAGTACAAAGGGTGTCCTTGGTTTTTAAATGCTTGGTATATAACACCGGGGGCCAGAAACATCAAAGCAATGGTGTAGGCGATGTGTTTAATGCCCTTTACTAGTAATTCTTTGTCCGTTCTCTTTTGAGACATGTTTAAGGGGGCTTCTTTAGGTTTTGTAAATTATTTTATTCAATAGTTATGGTATTGGTAAAGGTCTGGCATACGGCAAAGTAGCCCAGTGCAAAATTATCTTGGTCGACAATTGAGGCAAGGTCGTCCAGTTCTGAAAGGTCTTCAATTCCCGTGACGTTCACAATATTGCCGCGAACCGTGGCCGAAGGTGTTTGAAAAGGGCCTTGGTCACCGCCCGATTGAACGATCAATTGGTTCATATAATTGTAGAAGGACTGATCCACCCCCATAATGCTGACCTCTATATTCATACCTTCGGTTGCATTGTCATCATAAAAATAAGAGAATTCAAAGGTACGGCCAGGGTAAAAAGTGTCTTCCGTGACCAGATATTCGTTGAAATCAAAGTCGAATAGATAAAAATCGGTACGATCGGGCTGGTCTTTAAAAGCTACGATAATTTCGGTCTCGTCCCCTGAAAAAAGTGTGGCATCACCCTGTACCAGCTTGTCGATAGGTACTGTAGGGACGTAGGTGGTGCGCGCTGCATACTGTTGGCCTTGGTATTCCATATAAAGAATAAGTTCGCCCGAGGTCATAAAATCAACAGTGGTATCACCTTGGTAAATGCCACTGCCATTATACGTATTAAAAAGATTTATGGTTTCTCGGGTCTCTACATTGGTAAGGCTGATCAGGTCGAGTTCTATGGGCTCTATAGATTCAAAAAAATTGCTGGAGGCACTTACCCGTACTTCGGCCGTATAGGAGGTAGAGGCTTCTGTAGTATTGATACGCATTAGGGCGTCGACACTCAATCGGGCTTTGTCGGTGGGAAGATCTACTTCGATCACATCTTCACAGGCCGTGAAAAAAGGAAGCATACAAAGTATAAAAATCAGTTTTTTCATGGACTAAAATTTGAAATTATAGGTTACGGCAGGCACTACACCAAAGATAGAGGTACGTACGGCTTCATTGACGCCGGTATCTTGATTACGGCTAAAGCTTATGGAGGCTGCATTTCTTCGGTTGTACACGTTGTAAATGCTAAACACCCATTCGCCTTGCCATTTTCTGTTCTTGTTTTTTCGTGGGGTAAGGGTAGCGGAAACGTCCATACGGTTGTAAGAGGGTAATCTTTCTTCGTTCCTTGGTCCATAGTAAGGTATGGTCAGCCCTTGAAAGCTAAATTGGCCGATGGGGTAGTTGGTAGGTTGCCCCGTTTGAAATACAAAATTGGTGTTGAAGTTCCATTTATCATTCAGGTCATAACTGGCATAGACCGATATGTCGTGGGTTTTGTCATACGGGGTATTGTACCAGGCCCCGGAATTGATGCCCGATTCGGTAAAGGAAGTGCCGTCAGGCAACTGAACCGTCCTTCCAGGGGTTCTTTGTTCCGATTTCGATAGGGTATAGGCGAGCCAACCCTGAAACCTGCCTTCGTTCTTTCGGAGTAAAAACTCCAAACCATAGGCCCTTGCTTCCCCGTTAAGAATAACTTGCTCAATGGCATCGTTGGCAATTAAATTGGCCCCGTCGATATAATCGATTCGATTTTGTATATCCTTATAAAACAGTTCCGTTTCTACGGAATAATCACCTTCCTTTAAATTTTTAAAATAGCCTATGGCATATTGATCCAAAAGCTGGGGTTTTATAAATGGTCCGCTAGGGGTCCATACATCCAAGGGAGTAGGGGAGCTGGTATTTGAAAGAAGGTGTAGGTATTGGGCGAGGCGGGTGTAGCTTGCCTTGAAAGAACTGTTGTTGTTAAGGGTGTAAGCTAGTGAAATACGGGGTTCGAGGTTGTTGAAGGTAGCCAGGCTGCCACTTTTTTCAACACTGTAACTATCGATGGGCCGAGCTTCTTGGTACACGTTTAAAACCGGGTCGAAGTTGACCGGATTATCATTAAAGTATACGTTGACTTCATCTTGGCCCAAACGGACAAAATTACTGAACCGTAGGCCGTAGTTTAGGCTTAGGTTTTTGGTAAGGTCATGCTCAATATCGATATAGGCGGCAAACTCGTTGGCGTATTTTTGGGTAAGCTGTTCTTCTACAATACCCGAATCGGCATTACTAGGCTGTATTTTTCCGGGGTTAAATCGGTAATAAATATTGTTGATTCCGTAATTGACTTGAAATTTGTCGTTGACATAATGTTTCAAATCGTATTTAATATTAAAATTTTCTATACCTGAATTCCAATCGAACCCGACAAAATCGAGCTTTAGGCCGTAATAATAGTTAGAATAGATCAATGAAAGGTTAGAGAATAGTTTATCGGAAAACAAGTGGTTCCATCTGAAATTCCCCACGGCGTTTCCATAAGTATTTACAAAGCTATCGCTAATGCCGAACACATCGCGACCAAAATAACCCGAAAGGAAAATGCTGTTGTTGTCGTTGACGTTATAACTCAGTTTGGTGTTCAGGTCGTAGAAGTAGGCTGAATTGTCTACGTCAAAAAGTGGGAGGAAAAGGTGGGCGTAAGAAGCCCGGCCTCCTATGAGAAAGGCGGCCTTGTCCTTTGCGATAGGGCCTTCTACCAATAAGCGACTTGCCACGGCGCCTATACCTCCGTTGACTTTTATCTTTTTACTGTTGCCTTCTTTTTGGAAAATGTCAAGCACGGAAGAAAGCCTTCCTCCGTAGCGCGCGGGTATTCCCCCTTTGTAAAGCTTGATGTCTTTTATGGCATCGGGATTAAAGACGGAGAAGAACCCGAATAAATGCGATGAGTTAAAGATGGTGGCCTCGTCCAACAAAATTAAATTCTGGTCAACGGCGCCGCCACGGACATTAAAACCTGAGGCTCCTTCGCCGGCATTGGTGACACCCGGAAGCAATAGAATCGATTTAATGACATCGGCTTCGCCCAAGATAACGGGAATCTTTTTTATGGTACCTACCGATAATGAGTTTACGCTCATCTGGGGTTTGCGAATATCCATTTTTTCAACATCTTCGGTAACGATTACCTCTTGCAGTTGTTCGGCGCTTTCCTTTAAGGAAAAGTTCATTTTGCGGTCACTGTCGAGGGTAATGGTCTCCACTATATCCTGAAAGCCTAGATAGCTTACTTGTAACTTGTATTTACCTTCGGGCAATGTAATGGAATAAAAACCATATTCATTGGTGGTGACACCGGTCCGGAGCTCGGGAAAAACTACGGTAACCCCGATGAGGGTTTCGTTACTGGAAGCTTCCGAAATGGTTCCGCTTAAGGTGTATCGTTGTTGGGCGAAGGTTGAAAAGGAAAATAGTAATAAAACCGAGAAAACCACTTTGTTGAATGGGAGCATTTAAAGCACAATTTTTGATAAATGTAACCAGAAAAATAGCTGTAAGGAAAATGTTAACAGTATTTTAAAAAGAAAAGGCCCCTATTAACGTAGGGGCCTTTGTCAGATGCTATGCTATTGAAATTACACCGTTTCCAATATAGCATTAAAAGTTTTACTAGGCCTCATGGCTTCTTCTACAAGAATGTCATCAGGCTTGTAATAGCCCCCGATGTTTTGAGGACTTCCCTGTGCCTGCATCAACTCATCAATAATCTTGGATTCTTCCGCTTGGATGCTTTCGAACACTTTTTTGAAAGTTGCTTGCAATTCTGGGTCTTCCGATTGATTGGCCAAGGCTTCGGCCCAGTACATGGCTAAAAAGAAGTGGCTTCCCCTTGTATCGATTTCCTTGACCTTTCTTGAAGGCGATTTATCGTTAACCAAGAATTTTTCGGTGGCGCTATCTAGGGCATCACCTAAAATTCGGGCTTTTTTATTTTTGTTCTTTTCCCCGTAAAACTCTAGGGAAACTCCTAGTGCAAGGAATTCCCCGAGCGAATCCCATCGTAAATGGCCTTCTTCCAAAAATTGCTCTACGTGTTTTGGGGCAGATCCACCGGCACCGGTCTCAAAAAGTCCGCCACCGTTCATAAGTGGTACTATAGAAAGCATTTTGGCGCTGGTACCTACTTCCAATATAGGGAAAAGGTCGGTTAAGTAATCCCTAAGTACGTTTCCGGAAACGGAAATGGTATCCTTGCCTTCCTTCATGCGTGCCAAGGTAAACTCGGTAGCTTTTTTAGGTGAAAGAATGCGAATATCCAAACCGGTAGTATCGTGGTCGGGAAGGTAGGCTTTTACTTTTTTGATCAATTCTACATCATGGGCACGATTTTCATCTAACCAGAAAACGGCAGGGTCGTTAGTGGCTCGGGCCCTTGATACCGCCAACTTGATCCAATCTTGGATAGGGGCATCTTTCACTTGGCACATACGCCAGATGTCACCCTCTTCTACGGTGTGCTGTTCTAGAACTTCACCTGAATGGAGGTCTACAACATTCACCACACCTGAGGCGCCAATTTCAAAAGTTTTGTCGTGAGACCCGTATTCTTCGGCTTTTTGTGCCATTAGACCTACATTGGGCACAGTACCCATGGTAGTGGGGTCAAAAGCTCCGTGTTTCTTGCAAAAATCTATGGTTGCAGCGTATATTTCCGCATAGCTACTGTCAGGTATAACCGCTTTGGTGTCTTGCAGCTTGCCTTCGGCATTCCACATTTTCCCTGAATTACGGATCATGGCCGGCATAGAGGCATCGATGATAATATCGCTGGGAACGTGAAGGTTGGTAATGCCTTTATCGGAATTTACCATAGCTAGGTCGGGACCCTCGGTTATGGTTTTTTCTATATCTTTTTCAATGGCTTCCCTTTGGTCTTCAGGTAATTCATTAAGCTTAACGAACAAGTTTTCGAGTCCGTCATTGGCACTAACACCTAACGATTTAAAGGTGTCTTCGTATTTTTTGAACACATCGGCAAAGAAAACCTCTACGGCATGGCCAAAAATGACAGGGTCGGAGACTTTCATCATAGTGGCCTTCATGTGGAGCGAAAACAAAACACCTTTATCTTTGGCATCTTGGATTTGCTCTTTAAGGAAGGTAACCAAGGCTTTTTTGCTCATTATGGTAGCATCGATGATCTCACCTTCTAAAAGGCTTAGTTTATCTTTAAGGACAACCGTACCGCCATCGTTCTTTACCAATTCGATTCGTATATCGGTGGCTTTTGGAAGGGTCAATGATTTTTCATTGGCCTTAAAGTCCCCGTGTTCCATTGTGGCCACATGGGTTTTTGAATCAGGACTCCAAGCTCCCATGGAGTGGGGGTTCTGCTTGGCGTAGTTTTTCACGGCTCTTGGGGCCCTACGATCAGAGTTTCCTTCTCGGAGTACGGGGTTTACCGCACTACCTTTGATTTTGTCGTATCTCGACTTTATGTCTTTTTCAGTGTCGTTTGAAGGCTCGTCCGGATAATTTGGCAAGGCGTATCCTTTGTCTTGAAGTTCTTTGATAGCCTCGTTCAATTGAGGAACGGAAGCACTAATGTTAGGAAGTTTGATAATGTTCGCTTCCGGGCTTTTTGCTAGGGCTCCCAACTCTTCCAAGTCGTTCGCTATTCGTTGTTCTTCCTTTAAGAAATCGGGAAATGCCGCTATAATTCTTCCGGCCAAAGAAATATCTTTGGTCTCTATGCCAATATCGGCGGTTTTGGTAAAAGCTTTTACAATTGGAAGAAAAGATAGTGTAGCCAAAGCTGGCGCTTCGTCAGTTTTTGTGTAAAATATTTTGGACATGTAAGGAAAGGTTTAATTTAAAGCGGAGCAAATATACGATTTTATGTATTCTTGCGAGCAAAAGATAGGCGCTTGTTGTGGTCTGTACCTCTCTTAATTGTATTTTAACAAAAAGATTGAGAATTATGTAAGAAAAAGGCAAAACAAAAGCCATATCATTGTACGTGTACATTGATATGGCTTTTTAGAAATTGGTATTGCAAATTTTCTTCCCTGTTCTTTCGACAGATCGGCAACCATTGATTGCGTTCGCTTCACAATTTCAACGTTTGGGGGCTAATTGTACTACGGTATGCGACCAAGCTACAATTAAAACACCCTTCTTGTTATTTACTCGCATGCCATCCTAAGTTTGGATCAGTGTCTTCCCTTCTGGATTATTACGATCACATTATCCTTGGTCAAAAGGCGACAGCCCTTTGAAGATATGCTCGTTTTGCTTATTGAACGTCTTTCAGTCTACGCCGATCGAATGTTCAAATATTCACAAAACCTAAACAACAATATAAAGAACGCTAACTCTATAACAATTTTAAAACCTCTCATTCGACAGAGCTGCTTTATTATTGTTTTATAAATTTAGTAAAAAATATTGCTCTAGCCTAAACATTTAACATATTTAAAATCAACATGTTATGAACTTAAGCTATTAACAATTGTTCATAACGAAAAAATCCCGCTATTGCGGGATTTTCAAAACATATGTCTTTTGGTTTAAGAACGAATCTCTTTGATACGTGCTTTTTTACCGGTAAGGCCTCTAAAGTAGAAGATACGAGCTCTACGTACTTTACCTCTTTTGTTAACTTCAATCTTCTGTAAGGCCGGCATATTGATAGGGAAGATACGCTCAACACCTATAGTACCTGACATTTTACGGATTGTAA
Organism: Zobellia uliginosa; assembly: GCF_900156625.1. Classification (GTDB taxonomy): domain Bacteria; phylum Bacteroidota; class Bacteroidia; order Flavobacteriales; family Flavobacteriaceae; genus Zobellia; species Zobellia uliginosa. The sequence continues at coordinate 195,587 of NZ_FTOB01000003.1, forward strand.
AGGTTTCGGTAGAACCAGAACCTCTTCTTTGAATTACGACGCCTCTAAAAAACTGCGTACGTGTTTTTTCACCTTCCTTAATTTCGTAGTATACCGTAATGGTATCACCAGCTGAAAATTCAGGAAATTCTTTTTTTGGAACAAACTCGTCTTCTACGAATTTTAATAATGCTTCCATGATATGGTTTTAATGATTATGTTATGGTCAACATTCACGATTTTCGTCAGAGGTTGATTTAACAGGCTGCAAAAATAGTCTATAAATTAGAATTTGCAATATATTTTACTGATTTTTTGTGGTGTAGGAAAGAATGGCCTTATTTCAGTAAATCGGGGCGTAGTTTCTCCGTTCTTTTTTGGGCCTGGTCTTCGCGCCATTTTTCTATTTTGGGAAAGTTGCCGCTCAGTAGGATGTCGGGTACTTTCATTCCTTTGTATTCCGATGGTCTGGTGTAAACCGGTGGCGCTAGAAGGTCGTCTTGAAAGGTATCGGTTAGGGCAGAGGTTTCGTTGTTGAGTACGCCAGGTATAAGCCGAATGACCGCATCGCAAAGTATGGCGGCCCCCAGTTCGCCCCCTGAAAGGACATAATCGCCTATTGAGATTTCCCGAGTGATAAAAGCGTCGCGTACCCTTTGGTCCACACCTTTATAATGGCCACATAAAATGATTACATTGTTCAATAGCGATAATCCGTTGGCCATACGCTGGTTTAAAGTCTCCCCATCTGGGGTCATATAAATAACCTCGTCATAATCTCTTTCCGACTTCAGTTGGGAAATGCACTTGTCTATAGGTTCGATCATAAGCACCATACCTGCTCCACCCCCAAATTGATAATCATCTACCTGGTTGTAACTCTTGTCGGTATAGTCCCTTAAATTGTGCATGTGTACTTCCACTAGGCCTTTTTCAACGGCCCGTTTCATAATGGATGCGGCAAAGGGACTTTCGAGTAATTCTGGTAAAACGGTTATGATGTCTATGCGCATTTTTATTTCTGAAATGAATTAGTGGGCAAAAGTAGTGAAAAGAGGGCGAATTTTTTTATCCAAACACCCTATGCCGTTTTTGAATCGGTTGACTCGAGCGATTCCCCAAGCTCGGTGTTTGGTGTCTTTAGTGGTGAAAGCTCAATAGGGCTTCCCACGGAAAAAGGCATTTCTTATTGACGGGGTAGTTGGAACTGCGCCCGCGAAAATCACTTGGTATATCCCATAAAAAAAGCTCCGTGAGGAGCTTTTTTTATTTCTGTTTTTTGTACTTGTTGATTTCGTCTTGCAGTTGCCTGCTTATTTTTTGTTCTCTTTCGAGAGCGCGACGTCTGTGGTCTTCGTATTCCGTTTCTAGCTCGGCCAAATTGGTCTTGGCTTCTTGGGTTAGGTAGTTGCTGTTCCTGAACTTATAGATAAAGAAAAGCAACAAGGCCAAAAGCGAAGCGATAACAGTCCAAAGAATACCGTTATAAGTACTTTTTGATACCATAATGCCTAAAAACGACATACTGTCTTTTTCTTCGGTTACCGCTGCAAGGTTATTGGTTGTCTCTTCCAATTTCTTGTTAAGTGAACCGATAGTAGATTCGTGCCCTGCAATGGTAGCTTTTAATTCAGCGGCCCGTTTATTGTAACCACTAAGGGTATCCAACACGTTTTGACGTAGTTTGTCTAAGGAAATGGTACGAACAACTTCGTATTTTTTTCCGTCAGCCCTATAATTGCCCGACTTTGTGAATATATATTCAAACTGACTGTCTATGGGGCCTTTTTCAAGCGACAGCTCATCTTTCGCCCCGGCTTCTTCTTCCTGGGCGAATTGTAGGTTGAACGCCATTAAAGCGGTAATAAGTAAAAGTATTCTAAAACCTTTCATGTTGAAGTGAATCTTTGAATTAATGATTTAGAGGCGACTAAAGTAATCCAATAATATCAATTAATAAAAAAAATCAAGGATAAGGTTGGTATTCATTGAGAAATACTCCGATAATTAGGTGAAACGATACCCTTGTAACTGTTTTAAAATCAATAATAGGTGTAGCGTCTGACCTTGGCTATATACTTGGCCAAGCGAATCACTTGATGTGAGTATCCATATTCGTTATCATACCACACATATAATATGATGTTTTTTCCGTTTGCACTTACGATGGTGGCGTTGCTGTCGTAAATCGAAGGGGCGTTGGTGCCGACCACATCCGATGAAACCAGTTCTTTGCTCAGGGAGTACTTGATCTGTTCTACCAAATCGCCTTCGAGGGCATATTTTTTTAGAATGGTATTAATGCCTTCAACCGAAGTCTTGTTCTTGACCTCAAGGTTCAATATGGCCAGGGAACCATTGGGAACCGGTACACGTATGGCATTTGAGGTTAATTTGCCCTTTAATTGGGGTAGGGCCTTTGCCACGGCTTGGCCGGCGCCTGTTTCCGTAATGACCATATTTAATGCCGCGGCTCTACCGCGTCGATGCTTTTTGTGCATATTGTCGACCAAGTTTTGGTCGTTGGTGTAAGCGTGTATGGTCTCTAAGTGTCCTTTTACGATGCCCAGACTGTCTTCGATGATGCTGAGTATGGGGGTGATGGCATTGGTTGTGCACGATGCCGCCGAAAAAATCTCTATAGCGTCGGGGTCGTACATTTTATGGTTGACACCGTGTACAATATTGGGGACTTCCTTGCCCGGTGCGGTCAACAATACTTGAGACGCCCCTTCGGCCTTTAAATGGCGAGAAAGTTCTTCTTTGTTCCTGAAGGCTCCCGTATTGTCAATGATTAGGGCGTTGTTGATGCCGTATTTCGTATAGTCTATTGATTCGGGACGGTCGGCCCTGATCATATATACCGTAGTGCCGTTGATGATAAGGGCCTTGTTTTTGGCGTCGACTTCAACGGTGCCTGAAAATTTACCATGGATCGAATCGATACGGAGCAAATTCGCCCTTTTTTCCAATAGGGCCTCGTCTTGGGCGTCGCGGGTGACAATGGCCCTAAGTCGTAGTTGGTTGCCTTGGCCTGTTTTGGCCATCAGTTCACGGGCCAAAATTCGGCCTATCCTACCAAAACCGTATAGCACAATGTCTTTGGGCTTAAAGGGAATGGCTTCGTCGGCATCTTTAAGCTTGTTGTAAACAAAGGCTTTGATGTCGTCAAAATCATTGTTGTCGGAATGGTACTCGTAAGTCAATTTGCCAATATCAAGTTTGGCAGGAGGGAGCTTGATGTCGTTTATGGCCCGCAAGATTTCCGTAGAGTCGAAAATCGAGATCGGTTTTTGCACAAACTCCCCGGCGTATTCGTGCAAATTGATAATGTCGCTCACATTTTTGTCGATGACCTGGTTTTTGAAAAGCACGATTTCTATGGTCTTGTCATACCAAAGGTCGCTGACAAGTTTAATGAATTCCGTAGTAGCCTTTCTTCTGTCCGCTTGAAAGGCCAATTCTTTTTCATAAGAGGCGTTTGATTTCATTTGTCGGGTTGAGTTATATTTTTGATGTAAAACTAGTTATTTTGTGTCATTTGGAACGAATTAAAACAAAAAAACGCCCTCAAAAAGGGCGTTTGTAAATTGAATATTCTAATGGATTATTGAAATATGAGGCGTTCCCTTTCTCCTTTTTCATTAACCATGGTAATACTTGTCCTTCCGTATCTCGAAATACTTCCAAATAGGGCGCGGGCTTCTTCGATATCGTTGATTTCATTGTCGTTTACCGATAATAGCACCTTGTTTTCAAGGCCGTTTCCTCTATAGGTTTCAGGTACACCGACTACTTTTACCCCTTTTTTGGTTTTGAATTTCTTCATGTCCTCCTTGGTCAAGTTTTTGACTTCAAGGCCCATGACGGGAACAATTACCGTTTGTCTTTTCTTAAGTACCACCGGTACCGTAAATATATCACCATCTCTGTCAATAGTAAGTTCTACGGTGTCTTCAGGACGTTTTGCGGATAGGTAACCTGTGAGGTCGGCAAATTTACGCACCTTGATTTCATCTATTTTTTTAATGATGTCTCCTTCTTGAAGTTCGGCTTCCTCGGCGCCGGTTCCTTCTTCTACGCCTGATACATAAACCCCTTCTATTTCGTTAAGACCGTTTTCGATGGCGTAAGGCGTATTTACGTTTAAGGCGGAAATACCTAGTATGCCTTTTTGAACGTTGCCGTATTCTAGAATATCGTCGACAACCTTTTTTGCAATATTGCTGGGTACCGCAAATGAATATCCAACATAACTTCCAGTTTGTGAGGTGATCGCGGTATTGATTCCAACAAGGTCCCCATTGGTGTTCACTAGGGCGCCCCCACTGTTACCTGGGTTTACTGCGGCATCGGTTTGAATAAACGATTGATTTCTTCCCAAGTCACGGGCCTTGGCGCTAACGATACCTGCGGTAACCGTAGATGTAAGGTTGAAGGGGTTGCCAACGGCCAAAACCCATTCCCCGATCTTTACATGGTCGGAATCCCCAAAAGCCAAGTAAGGCAGGTTTTTTCCGGCATCTATTTTGATCAGGGCAATGTCTGAATTAGGGTCGGTTCCCACTAGCTCGGCGTCGTAGGTCTTGTTGTTGTTCAGGGTCACCTGTAACTTGGTAGCTTTGCTAATAACGTGATTATTGGTTACGATATATCCGTCTTGAGAGATGATTACACCTGACCCCGTGCCTACTTGTGGTCTTTGGTTTCCTCCGCTCCCGTAGAAAAAATCCATAAAACTATGGGGAGTCCTGTCTATGGTTACGTTCTTGACGTGAACTACGGCGTTTACCGTGGTTTCGGCCGCTACCGTAAAATCGACTTCATTGATCCCGGAGCCCTTCGGCGAGGTAGGGGTTAAACTTGTATTGAAAACCGACTCCCCTTCATTTTGGGAAATAACGGCGTAATTGGTGTTCTCAAAAAATAGTTTGTAGCTGCCCAAGGTAATTGCTCCAGCAATCAGGGCGATAAAAAAGGTACTGGCAATTTTCTTCATTTTATTGTGTTTTAATCTTTTGATATGTTAAAATTAGTCGTTTTTAAAGAGTATTAAATTTGCTTTAACTACTTTTTAACTGCCAAATAAATCTTAATCCAAAGAAATACAGGCTTATAACTACTGCATTGTCCTGTTCATTTCAAAGACGATAAAACCCTATATTTGTGCCTTTAAATATACGTATGACACTCGAATTTTTCAAATATCAGGGCACAGGAAACGATTTTGTAATGATAGACAACCGACAGTTGTTATTTCCCAAAAATGATACCAAACTCGTAGCGCGTTTGTGTGATCGAAAGTTTGGCATAGGGGCGGACGGTCTTATCTTATTAGAGAATGACGAATTGACAGATTTCCGGATGGTCTACTATAATGCCGATGGAAACGAAGGAAGTCTTTGTGGTAACGGAGGTCGTTGTACGGTGGCTTTTGCGAAGTTTCTGGGGGTTATCGATAAAGAGACCTTGTTCAATGCGGCCGATGGTAAGCATCGGGCAACAGTTGAAGACGGTATCGTTAGCTTGCAAATGCAAGATGTTTCTGAAATAAAGGAAAAACCTGACTACGTCTTTTTAGATACCGGCTCACCGCATCACGTGCAGATGGTTGACGATATTAAGGATTTTCAGGTCTTTAAGGAAGGGAAGAAATTAAGGTATGGCCTTTACGGGCAAATCGGTAGCAATATCAATTTTGTAGAGGGGTTAAATGATGCCGGTTTTGCCGTAAGAACCTACGAACGGGGCGTTGAAGACGAGACCTTGTCGTGTGGTACGGGCGTTACCGCCGTGGCTATTGCCATGCATCGTGCGGGAAAGGTTTCTACCGATACCGTTAAGATACAGACACAAGGGGGCGAACTTCGGGTGAAGCTTGAAGAACGCAATGGAGTATATCAAAACATTCACTTGATCGGTCCTGCCGAGCAGGTGTTCAAAGGGGAGATAGAATGTTGAGTCTTGTAGGGAAACATGTGATTTTAAGGGCCCTAGAGCCGGGAGACCTTGATTTTCTGTACGAATTGGAGAATAATCCGGAAATTTGGGAAATCAGCGGAACGGTTACCCCGTACTCAAAACACGTCTTAAAACTTTATTTAGATAATGCCTATCGCGATATATACGACGTAAAACAGTTGCGTCTCTGTATCTGCAACCAAGACGACTTGGCCATAGGGTTTATAGACCTCTTCGATTTTGACCCCAAAAATGCCAGGGCCGGCGTAGGTATCGTCGTTCTGAATAAAGGGGATAGGGATAAGGGAGTAGGTTCAGAGGCCTTACAGTTGCTTTGTGACTATGCCTTCGGAACTTTGGCTCTGCATCAGTTGTACGCCAATGTAATGGAAGGGAACGATGCTAGTATCCATTTGTTCAAAAAAATGGGATTTGAAGAAGTAGGCCTGAAAAAAGATTGGATTTTTTCCGAAGGAGGATATAAAAATGAAATTTTGTTCCAAAAAATAAACGCTTAATGTATATCAGACGAATTCTTTTGATCATAGTACTTGCCGGTCTCGTTGGCGGGGGAGTTTTTGCATATAAGGTCTATAACGCCGTATTTAGCCCGAATACAAGCTTCAATAATGAAAAGGCTTATGTGTTCGTTCCGTCGGATGCCAGTTTTGATGATGTAAAGGGGTTGGTGGAGCCTCTTTTGAAAGATCCCGAATCATTTGAACAAATAGCTATCCGCAAAGGGTACGCGGCCAATGTAAAAGGGGGGAAGTATGCTATTGTAAAAGGAATGAACAACAATGACATCGTAAATTCCTTACGAAGCAAAAACGTTCCGGTAAGGGTAGCCTTTAACAATCAGGAAACCATTGCCGATTTGGCGGGAAGAATAGCCATGCAGATCGAGCCCGATAGTTTGACCTTGTTGAAAGCTTTTACGGATGAGGCGTTTTTAAAAGCGAACGGTTTTGAAGAAGCAACACGCCTGGCTATGTATATCCCTAACAGCTATGAGTTCTTTTGGAATTCTTCTGCAGAAGAATTTCGTGATCGTATGCTTAAGGAATATAGGCGCTTTTGGACGGAAGAACGCTTGGCCAAGGCCAAAAAAATGGGACTTTCGCCTGAAGAAGTCATAACATTGGCTTCGGTAGTACACAAGGAAACCGCAAAAGTAGACGAGCGACCCCGTGTGGCAGGGGTGTACCTGAACCGATTGCAAAGGGGAATTTTATTACAGGCCGATCCTACCGTAATATATGCGTTAAAAAAGCACACGGGTAATTTTAAGGCGGTTATCAAGAGGGTTTTGTATAAAGACCTTGAGTTGGATTCCCCTTACAATACCTATAAATATGCGGGTCTACCTCCCGGTCCCATTGCTATGCCCGATATTTCCGCCATCGATGCCGTACTCAATCCTGAAAAGCACGACTATCTGTATTTTGTAGCGAACGTAGAGAATTTCGGTTACCATAAGTTTGCAAAAACTCTGGCCCAACACAACCGAAATAAGGCGCAATATGTCCAGTGGATCAATTCACAAAAGATAAAAAGGTAGGTATTTTGTCCATTGTTTATGACTTGTTAACTAAATATATGTTTTTTTAACAAAGCCTTCTAGGTTCAAACTTTAATTCAGGCTTATCTTTGCCCTTCGAAATCTAAGCAGGTTATTTTTTTCGTAAGTCTTAGGAAATTTAATGTATGAGAAAGTGGCTAAGTTTTACAAGCCCCCTGATCATTACCTTTATTTTATTGAGTTTCGGTTTTGAACCTAAAGAGGTGAAAGTACCCGAAACCCTTAAAGTAACTCAACCTACTGAGGTTTTGTTCCCCAAAAACAAAACCGTTAATAGTTCGATATTATTGGCTCCGCCCTTTTTGGGGAGTTCGTATATCGGATTTAAAGAAGCTCTTGCGTTCAAAGAATCGCAAGGGAATTATTTTACAACGAATACTCTAGGGTATTTGGGAAAATACCAATTCGGTATCGGTACCTTACAGCTTATGGGTGTTTATAACGCAACACGTTTCTTGAACGATCCTGTGTTGCAAGAGCGGGCTTTTCACACAAATATAGCCCGTAACAAATGGATTCTGCGAAGAGATATCGCACGTTTCGTTGGAAAACGAATAGGTGGGGTAGAGATAACAGAATTGGGAATGTTGGCCGCGGCGCATTTGGCCGGAGCAGGAAACGTTAAGAAGTACTTGCGTTCTTGGGGGGCTTTTGACGTGTCGGACAGTTATGGTACGACCATAGCGGAATACATGAAAAAGTTTTCAGGCTATGATATTTCCCATGTTTCCCCTAAACGTAACCCTAAAGTATAACATCTTTTATATAAGATCTAATGTACATATGAAGATGAGCAGGCCCCAATAGTAATATTGGGGTTTGTTTTTTTATAGCTCATAGGTATGTGTTTTTTATAAAAGCGGCTTCCGGTGCCATGCTGTGCGTCGATGTTTGGGGGAAGTTGAACCTATAGGCCTGTATGGTAGTGAATCGATGTGGGGAACTTATTCTTCCGCTGCTTGCTTTGTTGTTTCAAGCTTTAATAGTTCGGTATAAGGATTTCCTTCTAGTCCCAAGAGTTCGGCGAATGCGGGTTCTGTTTTTAATCCCCCTGATTTGAGCCTTCTTATTTTGGCTCTAAATTCAGGGCCTTTTGAGTTTAAGATTTTGTCTTCAATTACCATATGTCGGTAGGCATTCTGTTTTGTGGTCGGTATGTTCTGTCCGAAAATCTCAATTTCAAAACTATCGGTCTTGAACTTTGCGGTTGTAGACAGAATTTGCTTCTCTTTGTGTGATTGCAACTCAAAATCGGTTTTCTTCCCAAATAGGGATAAAAGTTCTGCGGAAAATTCTCTATGGTCTTTGCATTCGCAAATAATGTCTAAATCGCTTTCGGGCAAGTCGATATCAATAGGGATCGTTCCTGTCAAGATGGGGTTGTACTTTTTAAGCTTTTCAAAAATATTCAGTTCCTTGAGTTCTTTGTAGGCTTGGTTTTGCCTTTTGTTGCCAAGTTTCAGGTATTCGATATTTTTAAAATTGTTCATTGATTAAGCGAGTATTGGCTCGTGGCCTACAATTGTAGAATGAATGCTAAGGGTGTTGTCTTTTTATTCAAATCTAAGAAATATTCCTCTCTATTATGGTATGGCGTATTGCCTTGGACTTCTGTGGTATTATTAAAAACAATACAGGAAGGAAGGCTTATCCTTGGATAATAAAAATAGCCGGCCGCTTGTGAAGGGATGCTACTTTAGTCCGTTTCCAGTCGGCCACGGGCTTGGTGAGGATGTATTCCGTAGGAAGGGTGACGTCACAAGCGATGCATAGTTTTGTATTGGGATGTAGTGTTTTGAGCAACTCGGCAAAAAGCTTGTCGTTTCTATAGGGAGTTTCTATAAATAGCTGTGATTGTCCGTGGTCTTTAGAGAGTTTTTCCAATCGTTTAATGGTGCTTTTGCGTTCTGGGGCATCTATGGGCAAATAACCGTTAAAGGCAAAGTTCTGACCGTTCATGCCACTGGCCATAAGGGCTAGTACGATAGATGAGGGGCCGACCAAGGGTACTACCTGAATATTTTTTTCGTGAGCGATCTTTACGACTTCCGCTCCCGGGTCAGCAATGCCGGGGCAGCCTGCTTCTGATAAGATTCCGGTATGGAAGCCATCTAGGCAGGGCTGTAAAAAGCTGGGTATTTCCTCAATCTGGGTGTATTTGTTCAATACGGATAAATGAAGACCTGGCTGTGATTTCCTAGGGCTGATCTTTTTAATGAATCGCCGGGCTGTTTTTTCGTTTTCAACAATGTAATGGTCAATTTGTTCGATTGCCTGTTTTATGGAAATAGGTAAGACCTCTAAGGGTTCGTTATCTCCAAGCGTAGTGGGTATTAGATATAACTTTCCCTGGTTCTCGATTCTGTTGGCCATAATTGTGATTGCATTAGAGTTTTTTGGCGATAGACGTACAAGCTTTGTCTATAAGGTGAAATACCTTGTCAAATCCATTGTCGTCCCAATATGGGTCGGGCACTTCAATGACGGGCAATTCTACTTCCGTAAGCAATAATTTCACTTTTTCGGCGTCCTCTTGGGTATCGGCCAAGTTTAAAATGTTATTGAGGTTGCTACGGTCCATAGCATAAATTACGTCAAATTTTTTAAAGTCCGATTTCTGGAATTGACGACAGCGCTGATTTTCGATGTTCAGTCCGTATTTTCGGGCAACCGCTATGGATCTAGGGTCGGGGGCGTTACCGATGTGGTAACCTCCGGTCCCTGCGGAATCGACAAAGACCTTTTCAGGGTCGACTTTGCTTTGAAGAATACCTTCGGCCAATGGCGACCTGCAAATATTGCCAAGGCAGACCATTAAAACTTTGGTTTCCATAAGGGATTAAGAGAATTTCTTGGTAAGGTCTTCGATGTATTTTCTGAACTGCTTGTCGGTTTCAGCCAAATTATCTACCGTTTTACAGGCATGTAGTACGGTAGCGTGGTCTCTTTTTCCGATTTGCGAGCCAATACTGGCCAATGAGGCTTTAGTGAATTTCTTTGCAAAGAACATGGCAAGCTGTCTTGCTTGTACGATATGGCGCTTTCGCGTTTTCGACTGAAGCGTGGCGACATCCATTTCGAAATAATCGGAAACTACTTTTTGAATGTAGTCTATGGATACTTCGCGCTTGGTGTTCTTTACAAACTTTTCGACTACCTGTTGAGCCAGTTCTAGGGTCACTTCCTTTTTGTTAAAAGAAGATTGGGCTATTAAGGATATAATGGCGCCTTCCAATTCGCGAATATTGCTCTTGATATGTTTGGCTACATAGTCGATAATATCATCGGGCATTTCAACACCGTCTCTATACAGTTTGTTCTTTAGTATGGAAATCCGTGTTTCGTAATCGGGATTCTGAAGCTCTGCCGATAGGCCCCACTTGAAACGGGACAATAGGCGTTGTTCAATATCCTGCATGTCTACGGGTGCCTTGTCGGAGGTTAGGATAACCTGCTTCCCGTTTTGGTGCAAATGGTTGAAAATATGGAAGAAAACATCTTGTGTTCCCGATTTTCCGCTCAAGAACTGAACGTCGTCGATAATAAGCACGTCTATCAATTGGTAGAAGTGGATAAAATCGTTTCGGGTATTCTTCTTTACCGATTCAATATATTGTTGTGTGAACTTTTCCGCTGAAATATACAGTACGGTACGCTCAGGGTATTTGTCTTTGATCTCAACTCCAATGGCATGGGCCAAGTGGGTTTTTCCTAAACCTACTCCACCGAAGACCAATAAGGGGTTAAAAGAGGTTCCTCCAGGTTTGTTGGCGACGGCCATACCGGCAGATCGGGCCAAACGGTTGGAGTCTCCTTCCAAAAAGTTGTCAAAATTATAGTTGGGGTTGAGCTGCGATTCAATTTTAATATTTCGAATCCCTGGAATTACAAAAGGGTTCTTTAGCTCTGGGTTTTTTGATTTTATCGGAACGTCCATTTCCTGAGGCGTCATGTTCGCCCTGTTGGAACTGGGTATCTTTTCGGTGAAAGGTTCCTTGTTGCCATAGGTGTTTTCCATTCTAATGATGTACACCAATTTTGCGGTCTCACCTAATTCTTTGGTAAGGGCAACTTTTAACAACTTGACATAGTGTTCTTCTAACCATTCGTAAAAGAATTTGCTAGGTACCTGAATGCTCAGTGCATTGTCAGATAACTTAACCGGTTTGATAGGTTCAAACCAAGTTTTGAATGCCTGCGGTTGAATGTTGTCTTTGATAAAGGTCAAACAATTGTTCCATACGGAAATAGCAGTAACACCCATTTTAAAGTTTATCTTATTTTTGTTGGTTAGTGATTTCGTAAGTCGGTAGAAAGTCTAGAGGATAATCCGTACTTTCTCGGTAGGCAAATATGTGAACAAAAAAACTAAAAAAAAAATCTAACCCTATTGAATTTACCCTTTTTTTTTTGCATGTTCAAAAGCAATAAATCGAAATCTTTTAAAGATATAATTTTTACATGATAATATATGTATTTTAACAAAATTTCTTTCCGAGTACGTTATGCGGAGACGGATCAAATGGGAGTGGTGTATCACGGGAATTACGCGCAATACTTGGAGATGGGAAGGGTCGAGTGGTTGCGGGATACTGGAATTTCCTACAAAAGAATGGAAGAAAACGGCATTATGTTGCCAGTTGTTTCTTTGTCATTGAACTACAGAAAATCGGCCTTTTATGATGAGCTGATCAGCGTTGAAACCAGGCTCAAAAAAACGCCCTCCGTCAAGATAGAATTTGACTATAAAATTTACAATGAGCAGCAGGAAATCCTTGTTGAGGCAAGTACTGTTTTGGCATTTATGGATATGCGAACGAAACGCCCTATTCGGTGTCCGAAATACCTCTTGGAACTCATAGAAAAAAGAGAGAAAAAGTAAGCTATTTTTTCTCGGTTTTGTAAAATTCCGGTGTGTCGAATTAACCGTTCGGTATGGGTGGGCCCTACTAAACAATGAGCTTGTAGTCTTATGTTAGTTCAACTCCGTAAATTCCTACAAAAATCTCTTTTACTTGTGCGACATCTTGCTTTCTGACCGAAAGGATCAGTTCGCATTGCATTTCCATTTGTTGGGAGACGATCTGCAGATTTTTTTGTTTTATGACCCTCATGACCATGTCCATTTGTGCGTATTCAAAGTTGAGTTTAAACTGTTCCTGCTCTATTTTTTCTATAATATCGGCGTTCTCCAATGCCATTTTTGCCGCTGTTCTATAGGCACTTATCAATCCGCCTACACCCAACTTGGTGCCTCCGAAAATACGGGCAACGGCGACCAAGGTATTGGTTACCTCAAAAGATTGTATTTGTCCGTATATGGGCATGCCGGCAGAATTATTGGGCTCTCCGTCATCATTGGCGCGATAGCTCAATTGTTCAACGCCTAATTGCCAGGCATAACAGACGTGGTTGGCCGTGTGATGCTTTTTCTTTAGGGATTCAATTATGGGCTTTACCTCTGCTTCGGTTTCTATGGGATAGGCATAAGCGTAAAACTTACTTTTCTTTTCTTTGAACATGACTTCCTCTGAGGGTTTGTCGAGGGTCTTGTATGTATCGTTTGTATTTTCCATTAGCCAAAAGCTACTAATATGATGCTGGTTATGGCCAAGGCAATACCGCTCCAGTTCTTGGGACTTATTTTTTCCTTGAACAAAATAATTCCCAAAAGGGTGGTGAACATGACTATGGCCACATTGTTTATTGTAAATATCGATGCACTGTTGAGTGTGTCGTTTTGTAAGGCTTTTAATAAAAAGAAAATTGAAAAATAATTGACGACCCCTAGGCTTATGCCGCCCAATAAGGTGTCCAGATTGAATTTAGAACGAAGGTCCGCCATCTTGTAAATGGTAACCAAAAGCCCTATGCAGGCTGCCGAACCGAAAACGGTCGCCGAAAAAAGGGGGTAGTCTTCTTCTTTTATATGTACTTCTTGAATGTATTTTAAACTGGTGTCGATAATGCCCGAACCCAAGAATACCAAAGCAGGAAGGAGTAGGGCTGTTTTTTTGAACTTTCTTACCGGTTCTTTTATAGAGGTAAAATAGACGGCGGCAAGGGCCAGTACTATTCCGACAACTTTAAGTGGCCCTAGTTCTTCGCCATAAACGAAAATGCCAAAGATTACGGGTAGTACAAAAGACATTTTAGTGGCTACTGAGGTAACGGAAACCCCTACTTTTTGAGAAGCGGCGGCCATTAGGTTAAAGACGGCTATAAATAGGATGCCTAAGATAAACGTGCCCAAGAACCAAGGTTTTTGTGGTATTTCAGATAGGTTGGTCTCACCGTGGTAGCGCGTAAGCCCCACTCCACAGGCTACAAAATAATTGATAATAATGGCAAATAGTGTATCGACCTTGAAGCGGGTGTATAGCTTAAAGATAATAAAGATGAGGCTTGAGGCCAGTATGCTCAGGGCAAGGGAGGTCATCTTAAAGTTTCGGTTTCAATTGTACGATATCTTCTTTTCCTACTTGAATGTTCCAGCAGTTAATCCCTATTTTTTCGGCGGCATCGGTATTTTCCTTGGTGTCGTCTATAAAAAAGGTCTCTTCGGCCTTAAGTCCGTTTTCGTCTAAGACGAACTGGTAAATCTCGGCATTCGGTTTTCTCAACTTGATTTCGTGGGATAGGTAAAACTGCTCAAAGGCATTTTTAAACCGGAGGTATCTGTCCGAACCCATTTTTTGCTCTACATGCGTAATGTGCAGGGCGTTGGTATTGCTCAATAGAAAAAGGCGGTATTCGCCTTCTTTGGCCAGTTGTTCTATAAATTCTAGGCGTTCTTCCGGAAAATCGAGTAACATCGAATTCCATATGTTCTTGATTTCCGAAGCACTTGCCTTGGGGTATTGGGCCTGAAGTTGGCCAATAAATTCGTCCGTAGATATGCCTCCGACCTCATACATATTGTTTAGCTCGACCATTTCAGGAGTCAGGTCTATGGATCCACCAAACCTTTCCATCTCGCGGAATACAATGCCCTTATCTAAATTGATGAATACATCGCCAAAGTCAAAAATAATGTTCTTAATCATTGCTGTATACTTTTAAGGTGTCGCTGTCGATGCGTTTTGTGTCGATAATTTTACCCATAAACTTAGGTGCAGGGAGCCCTGTTTTAAAATGCGTGTTGCCGATAAAGATGCGGGCCTCGTCCCATAAACCCGAATCGATAAAGGTCTGTAAGGTTTGGCTGCCGCCTTCTATTAAAACGCTAGTGATGTTTTCTAGGTAGAGGATGTGGCATATCTGTTCGACTATACTTCCGTTAAAATCAAGATGCCGATACTTTAGGTTTTCTTTCGATTCAATAGTTTTGGACCTATCGGTTAAAACCAAGGTGGGCGTACTTCCGTCCATTAGGTGAAAAGCCTTGTCGATTTTTAGGTTTCGGTCGATTACGATACGTATTGGATTTTTGCCTGTGTATGAACGGACGTCTAGTTTCGGATTGTCTTCCAAGGCTGTATTTGTTCCTACCAATATGCTTTGCTCTTCGCTTCGCCATTTATGGACCAGCTGGCGCGAATAGGGGTTTGTAATCCAATAGGGTTCGGGCTTGGTGTTGCGCGCTTCTTTTTTTGGGGCGATAAAACCATCGGCTGTCTGGGCCCATTTCAGTATAATATAAGGGCGTTTTTTTTCTTGAAAGCTCAGGAAGCGACGATGGTGTCTACGGCATTCTTTTTCCAAACACCCGCTAATGACGTCGATGCCTGCTTTTTTTAGTTTTTCTATACCCTTTCCGGCCACTTTCGAATGGGGGTCTATTAGTCCGATAACGACCTTTGGGATGCTGTGTTTAACGATCAGGTCGGCGCAGGGCGGGGTTTTTCCGTGATGTGAGCAGGGTTCAAGGGTCACGTAAATGGTAGCTTGCTTAAGAAGGGCTTTGTCCTTAACCGAATTTATGGCGTTTACTTCGGCATGTGGTCCTCCGTAGGGACTGGTATAGCCTTCGCCTATAATTTGACCCTTGTATACAACTACGGCGCCTACCATAGGGTTCGGTGCGGTCGTTCCCAGGCCGTTCTTCGCTATTTCCAAACAGCGGAGCATATAGCTTTCATCCTTTGAAAAAGTATTTTTTGCTAGGGGGGTGTTGTTTGACATGGGCTTTATTCGTGGAATTTTAGACACTTAACATACGCACATTTCTACGTATCTTCACGCTGTAAAAATAGAATTTTATTTATTGGTAATGGGGGCAGCGATTATTCGGAACATTAGAAAAGAGGACAACGAACAGGTGGCGGTATTGATTCGTAAGGTTTTAGTGGATTTAGGAGCTCCTAAGGTAGGTACGGCTTATGCCGATGTTACCTTGGATAGTATGTTTGAGAATTACGATCGCCCAAGGGCCGCGTATTTTGTGGTAGAGGAAAATGATAAGATATTAGGCTGTGCCGGGGTGGCCCAATTGGATAATTGTGACGATAATATCTGTGAACTTCAGAAAATGTACTTTTTAGAGGAGGCCCGAGGGCGCGGAATCGGTTCAGAAATGTTGCGGATTTGTTTGGAAAAGGCCCGGGAATTCAATTTTAAAAAAGTCTATCTTGAAACCATGCCCTATATGAAGGCGGCCCAAAAGCTTTACGAGAAAATGGGATTTGAATATATCGACAAACCCATGGGCGATACGGGGCATTATTCATGTCCTGTATATATGCTCGCTAAATTGTAATGTTGATGTAAGAAAGGAATGGTCTTAAAAGAAATAAAGCATATTTACCACAAAGAGTTGGACGGGCTATATCCCAAAGAGGAAGTAGATAGCTTCTTTTATTTGTTGATCGAACATTATCTTCAGTTGCAGCGCTTCGTCCTGGCCGTACAGCCGAATTTGACTTTGACAAAGGAAGAGGAGCAACCTCTTTTTGAAGCTTTGTCCGAACTCAGGCTGCAACGTCCGGTCCAATATATTATGGGAAAGACAAGTTTTATGGATCTCGATTTCGAGGTTGATGAAAACGTGCTTATTCCTAGGCCTGAAACCGAAGAATTGGTGCGTTGGGTCGTAGATGAGGCAAAACTGGGGCTGCCTAATGAAAAACGAAAACTACGGATTTTGGATATCGGAACGGGTAGCGGGTGTATAGCTGTTTCCTTGGCCAAACTATTGCCCGAAGCCGAGGTGTATGCCTTGGATGTTTCGGGGGAAGCCTTGGAGATAGCTAAACGGAATGCTAGGTCGAACTCGGTAGAGATCGGGTTTATCCATGCCGATATCTTGAATTATGACGGACGGCCCGGGGGATTTGATATTATAGTTTCTAATCCGCCCTATGTGAGGGAGCTTGAAAAAAAGGAGATGCACAAAAACGTTTTGGAGCACGAACCGGATCTGGCTTTATTTGTCTCCGATGAAAACCCGCTGGTTTTTTATAGTGCCATAAGCAAGTTTGCCCAACACAACCTTGTGGAAAAGGGGAAGCTTTTTTTTGAAATCAACCAATATTTGGCAAAAGAAACGGCAGCACTTTTGCGGCAGCATAATTTTTTGGAAATTGAGGTCCGAAAAGATATATTCGGAAACGACCGTATGGCAAAGGGAGTCTTGGGGTGATGGCGTCCCGAAAATCCTAGCAAAGCACAAATAAGATTATAGAAACACTGAGGTATACAATGCAGATAAAAGAACAAATAGAGGCCCTTCGGCAAGAATTGCGAGAGCATAACCACAATTATTATGTGCTTGATAATCCGACTATATCCGATTATGAGTTTGATACCAAATTAAAGGAGTTACAGGCGCTTGAGGCCCAACATCCCGAATTTTATGATGCAAGTTCACCGACCTTGCGCGTAGGGGGCGCGGTTACCAAAAATTTTGAGACCGTAGTACATAACGAGCGTATGTATTCGCTCGACAACTCTTATTCAAAGGAAGATCTTGAGGATTGGGAAAAGCGTATGCAGCGCATCTTGGGCGATACTCAAGTGGAATTTGTGTGTGAACTGAAGTACGACGGGGCATCTATAAGTATTACCTATGAGGAAGGTAAATTGGTGAGGGCGGTAACACGTGGCGATGGTTTTCAGGGCGATGATGTAACTACCAATGTAAAGACCATAAAGTCGGTACCGCTTCAATTAAAGGGCGATTACCCTTCCAAGTTCGATATTCGCGGAGAAATTGTTTTGCCTTTTGAAGGTTTCGCGCAAATGAATGCCGAACGTGTCGAGAATGGGGAAGACCCTTATATGAACCCAAGAAATACGGCTTCGGGAAGTTTGAAGCTACAAGATAGTGCAGTCGTCGCCCAAAGGCCTTTAGATTGCCTGTTGTACAGCATTGTAGGGCAAGACACCGGAATATCTTCGCAGTGGGAGATGCTCGAAAAAGCAAGGGAGTGGGGGTTTAAGGTTCCTGAAGTGGCCCAACTTTGCCGTTCAACGGATGAAGTGATGGCCTTTGTAAATCAATGGGATTCCCAGCGCCACGATCTGCCCTATGAAACCGATGGGGTAGTGGTGAAGGTCAATAGTATCCAGCATCAAGAAGAGTTGGGCTTTACCTCAAAATCCCCTCGTTGGGCCATGGCCTATAAATTTAAGGCCGAACAGGTTTCTACCCTATTGAACGAAATCACCTATCAGGTCGGCCGAACAGGCTCCATTACGCCTGTGGCCAATCTAGAGCCCGTACTTTTGGCGGGCACTACCGTAAAAAGGGCTTCGTTGCACAATGCCGACCAGATTGCCAAATTCGATATTCGGGAAGGGGATACGGTTTTTGTGGAAAAAGGTGGGGAAATCATCCCTAAGATCGTGGGGGTCGATTTTACCAAAAGACCACAAGATTCAAAACCAACGGAATATATTACCCATTGTCCCGAGTGTCATGAGAAGCTGGTGAGAACCGAAGGCGATGCCAAACACTACTGTGTAAACTACTATGGTTGCCCTCCTCAGATTACGGGGCGAATTCAACATTTTATTTCCCGAAAGGCCATGGATATTGAAGGGCTGGGGAGTGAAACGGTAGAACTGCTGTATAAGGAAGGTCTGATCGAAAATTATGCGGACTTGTATACCTTGACCAAAGAGCAGGTCTTGCCGTTGGAACGAATGGCCGAGAAATCTGCCGAGAATTTGGTCAAAGGTGTGGCCGATTCGGTAAAGATTCCCTTTGAACGCGTTCTTTTTGCCTTGGGGATTCGTTTTGTAGGGGAGACCGTGGCCAAGAAATTGGCAAGGGCGTATAAAAATATAGATGCCTTAATGGAAGCCTCTGTAGAAAGTTTGGTTTCCGTAGACGAGATCGGCGAACGTATCGCAAATTCAGTGGTGGAGTTTTTTAGTAATGAGGCCAACCGTGAAATTATAGACCGATTGAAGGCTTACGGATTGCAGTTTTCCCTTTCCGAAGAACAGTTGGAAAACCAGACGGATAAATTAAAAGGACTCACCATTGTGGTTTCCGGGGTGTTCGAGACGGTCAGTCGAGACGAACTTAAGAAGATAATTGAAGCTAATGGGGGCAAGGTCGGGTCGAGCATATCGTCAAAGACCGCTTATTTGGTCGCGGGCGACAAAATGGGGCCTAGTAAACGCACGAAAGCGGAATCTTTGAACGTGCCCATCGTTAGCGAAGGGGAGTTCTTGAATATGGTGCAATAGCTTTTGGTTTTCTTGCTCTTCCGTATTCCTTAGGAAACAATAGTTTGTTCTTTTGTGCCTAATGTTCGATAACTGCAGAAGTGAATCGTTAGAAGTAAAACCGTACCGAATATGTATTCGGCAAAATAAGTGTTGTTTCCCAGTCCCAGATACGGATAGTAGATAAAACAAAACGCAAAGTTGGCGGCCGTAACGCATGTGAACAGGAGAAGCGTCCGCCAATTTTTTAAAAATCCGACATAAGCATTTTTCATAAACAGAGGCTTGATGTCTTTGCCGAAAAGCTGCATGAACATGGGCCAAATAAAGAGGAGGGGTAAGGCGAATAGGCGTGATTCCCTTGCAAATGCCGTCAAAAAAACAATAGGTGTATTGATGGCGAGGGTCAAAAGAAAGGCGGAAACAAATTTGTTCTGCCAATGAAGCCTATCCTTTCTGTGTTGATAGAAATAGGTGAAATAAAGAAACGGCCCTAGGGTAATCAAAATAGATACGACCGATTCTACACTGTTTTGTACACTCTCTATATTTTCGAGAAAACACGAATACCGGCTCGCCATTTCAATGTGGGTGGCGTGGAGCAGCCTTTGTTGGTATATGAAAATAACGATATAGCAACCGTAGAGAAAAATGGGAAGCAATAGGTATAGGCCGTTTTTTTTGAATCGTTCGATTAAGGGTCGGGGCGGGGTATTTTCCGTTCCCGGGAAGAACAGCACAAGTGCGGGCCATAGCAAAATACTGGTTTCACGGGCGACAAGGGCTAAGGTGAACAGGGCTACGAATGCAAACCATTTACGGCGGACAAAAGCTATAATGGCTGTTAAAAGGAAGCAGTATTGTAAAGGTTCGTCATACGTGAAAACAGGGGGGAAAAAGGCGAACAAGACCGAAAACGATGCAAAAAACACCAGCATATTTATTATCCCCTGCTTTTTTGTGGCCTTAAGAATAAGGGAGAGTCTATAGGTCAAGGCACCACTAAGGCCTAGAAATAAAAAATTGACCAAAATAAATGCGTGACCGGCCTTGAACTTGAATATGGACTGAGCGGTTTCGATTAGCAAAGTAGTCAAAGGTCGTCGGGCAAAAGGTGCGATTTCTTTGTGGTAATTGATCTGTGAACGTAAAAAAACGTGTGAGATGCGGGTGTTGTTCTCGTTGAGCATACTGTCTACGTTAGGTAGCATATGAATGCCAAAAATGACTACCGCACAAAGTAGTGCCAATACGTAGGGCAGTGGTCTCCAGAGAACTAAGCTTCGTAATCGTTGAACCATTAAAGCGCTGGTTAATTTCAATCGAAAATAGGTATTTTTGTATAGGAATGAACAAATGATATCAAAAATTGATGGCGACACTTAAGAGTTACGAAGAATTTAAAAAAACATGGGGCGGTTCTAACCCGCCGTCCGATTTGTCGGAGGCATTGAAAGCTATGTGGTTTGCAGCGAACGACAACTGGGAGGCTTCCCATGATATTGCCCAAGAAATGTACAACGAAACGGGAAGTTGGATTCATGCGTACCTACATAGGGTGGAAGGTGATAAATTCAATGCGGGGTATTGGTATCGTAAAGCGGGAAGGTCTTATCCCCAAAGTTCCTTGGAGCAGGAGCATCAAGAAATAACCGAGTATTTGTTGGGACGCTAGTTAAACCAGATCCTTTTTAAAGCAGACGCTGTTTTCCATACCTATGTATTGACCATAATTGGGTATGGTTTTGTAATTGTTCTTGGTGTAAAGGGCGATGGCTTCCGGTTGACGTTTGCCCGTTTCTAGAATACAGCTTTTATACCCCAGTTCACTAGCCCATTTTTCCAATTCCTTTAAAAGCAAGGTGGCAAGACCCTGGCCCCGTGTTTTGGGGGAAACGTACATTCGTTTGACTTCCGCCGAATCGGTATCGAATTCTTTAATGGCCCCACATCCAACGGCCGTATTGTCTAAATAGGCTATAACGACTTGGTTTAGGTGTTCTATGCCATTGTATTGATGGTAAAAATCGTGTTCGTCACCGTCCGTATGGCTCAAATAGGTGTCCAATTGGGCAACTAGCCCTGAAAAGTGTTCGTTTTTGTGGGTGGTACGTTCTATTCTTAGCATGGTTAAACGGTAATGGATACGCCTGAGGCCTTGCTGTTTTTCTTACTGTCAAAATAAAAATCGATCCTCCCTAGGTTAATGCCAAAACAGCCGACTTGGTTGACCAGTACGTTTCGGCCCAATTTGTTCTGCACAACGCTAGGCTTATCTAAGAAGGTATGGGTGTGGCCGCCAATGATTAGATCGGTATGTTCAAGCGCTTTTGCCATGGCTAGGTCGTGCGGCTTTTGCTTGTTTTTGTATTTGTAGCCCAAATGTGATAGGCAGACGATAAGGTCGCAGTTTTCTTCGCTCTTTAAAGTGCGTTCCGTGTCTTGGGCGATTTCAATGGGGTTGAGATATTGGGTTTCTTTGTATAGTGCTTTGTTGACCAGGCCGTTCAGTTCTATCCCTAGTCCGTACACCCCGATTCTTATTCCGTCGACCGTATAGGTTTTATAAGGTTTGACGTAACCGTCCATTACAGTGTTTTTAAAATCGTAATTCGCGTTCACCATTTCAAAATCGGCATTTGGCATTTGGGCCAGTAAACCTTCGATGCCATTATCGAAGTCGTGGTTTCCAATGGTGGCGGCATCGTATTTGAGTATGCTCATAAGTTTGAACTCCAATTCCCCGCCATAAAAATTGAAATAGGGGGTACCTTGAAAAATATCGCCAGCATCAAAAAGTAGGGTGTTCGGATTTTCCTTCCTTATACTCTCGACCAAGGTGGCCCGCCTTGCCAAGCCCCCTAGGTTCGGAAATTCCGAATGATCGGAAGGGAAAGGGTCTATATGGCTGTGAACGTCGTTCGTATGTAAAATGGTGATGTGTTTTTTTACATCGCCAAGGCAAGAGCTTAAAGAAATGCCGCCCAGGCCTACAAGTGCACTGGAAGCCGTAGTGTTTTTAATGAATTTTCGTCTGTTCATAAGACTGTATCTTTTCAAAGGCAATATCCGATGGTACTGCGTATGTTTTTGTTCTGTTACTCGCTTAGTTTGATAAACCTGTCGTCGACCACGGGTCTAAGGGTGTCTACTTTTTTAAAGTAGTCGATCATGGCGTTTCGGATCAGGTAGTCGGTGTTCGTAATATTCAAGGCTTCCTTAAAAAAGAACATGCTGTCTCCTCCGTTTACTAAATAATTAGAGGTGGCAACGTAGTAGGTTTTGTTCGCGTCCAAGGGTTTTCCCTGTATGTTGATCGATTGTATTTCGTTTTGTGGATCAAGGGTCAGTTGAAGTCCTGATACAGGATGGGCGAGACCTGAATCCCTTAAGTACGAGGCTAATTTCAAGATGGAAGCGCCCTTGAGTTCGGCTACTACGATGGTATTCTCAAAAGGCATGACCTCATAAGCGGTTCGGGAAGAGACATTTCCTTTGGAAATCAAGGAACGAATACCCCCGTGGTTCAATAATACAAAATCGATAGGGTGTCCCTTTCGCGATTTAAAT
This sequence comes from Zobellia uliginosa, assembly GCF_900156625.1. Lineage (GTDB taxonomy): Bacteria > Bacteroidota > Bacteroidia > Flavobacteriales > Flavobacteriaceae > Zobellia > Zobellia uliginosa. The sequence continues at coordinate 218,295 of NZ_FTOB01000003.1, forward strand.
ATAGGGTCGGCTTCCGATAATACAATGTCGGCCATAAGGTTTCCTGCCGTGGTGTTCAGTGTCCCGTCCGTTTTAGAGATGGGGTAAGGAGCATAGGCGAGGGTGCTGTCAAGTACTTGGTCAACCCGTTCGCGATAGGGTTTTACAAAAGACTCGATAGAGGCCTTGGAGGTCAGCGAACTGTCTATGGAAATCTGTTTTCCTTCAATACCTTTAAGTGTGGGATGTTGTTCGTTACAAGAGTGGAAAATCGAGAATGTTGCAAATACAACAAAATGTTTTATTTTTAAAACCATATTTCGTTTTATCTTAGCGCCATATTATGCGTGGAGATTCTTTACATTTGTAGAACCCATTCCAGATTTTGCATACCAGAATGGTTACAAAATGTAAAAGTACATGTTTAAGGGAATAAAAGATAAGTTCAAATACAAATCGGGCGTTAAATTTTTAAAACAGGAGTTGGCCAAAGACCCGCCTGTAATCGAAAGAAGTAAAGGTATTACTTCAGTAGGCTGTATCGTGGATCTCGACAGCTTCGATGATGCGAACCAGTTTTATGGCTTCGTTGAAGATTATAATTTACGGCCGAATGCGGTAAAGATTATTGGCTATAAAAGTTATTACGACAAGAATTCGCCATATGCTACACCAGTGTTTTCCGATAAGGATCTTGGGTGGGGCGGGGCCATAGAAAACAGCTATGCCCTTGAATTTTTGAGTAGGGAGTACGATTTGCTCGTAAACTATTATACCAGTGATAATTTATTGCTACAGTTGATGAGCGTAAAAACAAGGGCCCGATTCCGTGTAGGTTTTAAAGATGTGGATCTCATGTACAATGATTTGATAATGGATTCGCCATTGAAAGATTTTAAGACCTTTAAATCGGAGCTTAAAAAATACCTTGGCGTATTAAACGAAATTGAATAATGAAGCAATTGATTGGTACAGGTGTGGCGTTGATCACTCCGTTCAAAACAGATTTTTCGGTAGACGTTGATGCGTTACATCGTATCGTGAACTATTGTGTGGACGGTGGCGTTGACTATTTGGTGGTATTGGGTACCACCGGTGAATCGGTTACACTGACCAAAGAAGAAAAACAATTGGTAATCGATACCGTAACCATTGCCAACGCAGGCAGATTGCCTTTGGTGGTCGGTGTCGGGGGGAATAATACGGTTGCCGTAATCGAAGATTTACAGAAACTCGACCTCACCAATTTCGATGCCGTACTTTCGGTATCGCCGTATTACAATAGACCGACCCAAGAAGGCATATATCAACACTTCAAGGCAATTGCGCAAGCTTCCCCTAAGCCTATTATACTTTATAATGTGCCGGGCAGAACGGGTAGTAATGTGTTGCCGGAAACCGTTGCGCGCTTGGCCGATGTAGAAAACATTGTTGCGATCAAAGAGGCATCTGGAAATATGGTACAGGTGCAAGAATTGATCCAGGCCTGTCCTAAGGATTTTCATGTAATCTCGGGAGATGACTTTACCGCATTGGCGACAGTCTTGGCAGGTGGATCGGGCGTTATCTCGGTTTTGGGACAAGGGCTTCCTAGGGAGTTTTCGAACATGATACGCTCCGGATTGAACCGAAACGTTGATGAGGCCTACAGGCAACATTATGAACTTCAAGAAGGGATGGGATTGATTTTTCAAGAGGGAAATCCGGCCGGTATCAAAGCTATTTTTGAAGTATTGGGGCTTTCGGGCGCCAGTGTTCGTCTACCTTTGATAGAGGCTTCCGACGGTCTTAAAAAGAACATCGCCAACTTTGTAAAACCTTTTAAGGTTTTTGCCTAGCGGTGTTAAATCTTCCCCAAAAGCATTGGTACAAGGGTTTCAGAATGCTATTTTAGCTACTTTATTTTTTGTTTTTTATATCCATCGGGAATCCGTAATTTTGCAAAATGCTTTTTAAAATGAGGTTATTAGCCCCTATCTTATTACTTGCCTTGGTATTTCAATCTTGTAGCGAATACCAAAAGGTTCTTAAAAATGAAGAAGTAAAGCCCAAATATGATTTGGCTCAGAAGTTCTATGAGCAAGGTGATATGAAAAGGGCCAATCGTCTTTTTGAACAAATCGCACCTAAGTATGTGGGCAAGCCACAGGGGGAGCGGGTCATGTTCTTCTTGGCGGACACCTACTTTCAGAGAAAGGATTACAATATGGCGGGCTATCAGTTCGAACGGTTTGTAAAGTCTTATCCCAAAAGTGATAAGGTGGCCGAAGCTTCCTTTTTAGGGGCAAAGAGTTATTTTATGCTTTCACCAAGCTATTCCTTGGATCAAACGGATACCGATAAGGCCTTGGCCAAATTGCAGCTTTTTATCAACGCCTATCCCGATTCGGAATATTTTGCGGAAGCCAATGTTATGGCCAAGGAGCTGACCACGAAAAAGGAGCATAAGGCCTATGAAATAGCCAAGCAGTTCAATAAACTAGGGCAGTTCGATTATTCGTTTCTGACCCCTGCAGTAGCGGCCTTCGATAATTTTATCTCCGATTTTCCGGGGTCTATTTATAGGGAGGATGCCTTGTATTACCGATTTGAATCGGCTTCGCGTTATGCCTTAAATAGCTTTAGGAGATTCCAGGAAGAACGATTACGGGATGCCGTAGCGGACTACAATGCCTTGAAGAAGCATTTTCCTGATACAAAATACGGCGAAGAAGCCGATAAAATACTTGAAAAAGTAAATTCAGAATTAAAGGGTTTTTCCCAAGAGAAAGAAGCAAAATAAATTAGTTTGACTATGAATATGAACGATCTAAAAAATTCGAAAGCTCCCGTTTCTACGGTAACGATCAATAAAAATGAGTTTGATAAGCCGACGGGTAATATCTATGAGGCAATTTCGATTGCAGCTAAGAGAGCGGTACAGATCAATTCCGAAATCAAAAAGGAACTTCTAGAGAAATTGGAAGAGTTCGCTACCTATAGCGATAGTTTGGAAGAGGTTTTTGAGAATAAAGAACAGATAGAGGTGTCTAAATTCTACGAAAAACTACCAAAACCACATGCCTTGGCCGTTGAAGAGTGGTTGAACGACAAAATATATCACAGAAATACGGAGAAAGACCAGTAGTATATGCTAGGCGGAAAGAACATCCTTTTAGGCATTACCGGAGGGATTGCCGCTTATAAAACTACCTTTCTTGTACGTTTACTGATTAAAGCTGGCGCCAATGTCAAAGTTATTTTGACGGAGAGCGCCAGCTCTTTTGTTTCCCCACTTACCCTGGCAACGCTTTCCAAAAATCCGGTACTTTCCTCTTTTGTACACGAAGGTGAAGGGGAGACCGATTGGAACAACCATGTGGAACTCGGGCTGTGGGCGGACCTGATGCTGGTGGCGCCCGCTACGGCAAATACATTGTCGAAAATGGCTTCAGGTACTTGCGATAATTTGTTGTTGGCCTCGTACTTGTCGGCCAAATGCCCTGTGTTTTTTGCCCCGGCGATGGACTTGGATATGTACAGGCATCCGTCTACAAAAAACGCTTTTGAAAAATTACGGTCTTTCGGTAATATTATGATTCCCGCAACTTCGGGCGAATTGGCAAGCGGTCTTCATGGTGAAGGACGTATGGCCGAACCTGAAGATATTATAGGGTTCGTTAAGACCTATCTGCAAAAAGGGCTTCCGCTTAGCGGGAAAAAGGTCCTGATTACTGCCGGACCCACCTATGAAGCCATTGATCCCGTCCGTTTTATCGGAAATCATGCATCGGGACAAATGGGCTATGAGTTGGCAAAGGTGGCTGCAAATTTAGGGGCACACGTTATTTTGGTCTCTGGGCCATCCTATCTTTCCATTTCACACGAGCTTGTCGATTTAAAAAAAGTTACCTCTGCGGAAGAAATGTACAATGAGGTACATATGCATTACAAAGAAATGGATATTGCCATTTGTGCCGCTGCGGTAGCCGATTACAGGCCTAAAACGGTGGCAGGCCAGAAAATCAAGAAAAAGGAAACCGAATTTTCGGTAGAACTGGTCAAGACCAAAGATATCTTGCTGTCACTGGGTAACCAGAAGGAAAATCAGTTTTTGGTCGGTTTTGCTTTAGAGACGGAAAACGAGCTTGAAAACGCCAAGACCAAGCTTAAAAAGAAAAATTTAGACGCCATTGTTCTTAACTCTCTGAACGATAAGGGTGCCGGTTTTGGAAAACCTACGAACAAAATTACTTTCATAGATAAGAATTCTGGAATTAAGCCGTTTGAACTAAAGACAAAGGCAGAGGTGGCCAAAGACATTTTTGACGAAATCTTGAAAAGATACCATGCGTAATTTCTTATTTATACTTGCTTGTTCATTTGTGATGATGTCGGTCTCGGCACAAGAGATGAACTGTGTGGTGACCATAAACGCGGATCAGGTCTCCCAAACCAATCAGCAGGTCTTTAAAACGCTTGAGCGCTCGTTGAACGACTTTGTAAACAAAAACAAATGGACGAACCGAAAGTATAAGGAAAATGAGCGTGTGAGCGCCCAAATGTTCATTACGATCACTAAGTACGAGTCGAATCGCTTTGAAGGCAATATTCAGATTCAATCGTCCCGGCCTGTTTTTAATACCTCTTACGAAACTCCCGTTTTTAATTATAAAGACAATCAATTGAACTTTGAATACATAGAATTTCAACCTTTGGTGTTCAATGAAAATGTATTCGAATCTAATTTGGTAGGTGTGGTTTCGTATTATATCTACATTATTTTAGGCTTAGATGCCGATACTTTTTCTTTGGAAGGCGGTACCGAGTATTTTAGAAAGGCGCAGCAGATAACTACCCAGGCGCAAGGCAGTAGCTATGCGGGCTGGGATCAAAACAGTGATCGTAGCCGTTTTGAGCTGGTAGACAACCTTTTGTCCAATACCTATCGTGAATACCGTATCGCCATGTATAACTATCACCGTAAAGGACTTGATATTCTAGGGGATAACAATAGTACGGGGAAACAGGTGATTGCAGGTACCATGAAGCTTTTTGAGACCATGATCAAACGCAGGCCCAACGCCTTTTTGATACAGACCTTCTTTGATGCCAAGTCAGATGAGATCCAAAACATCTTTTCAGATGGTCCTAAAGTCGATATCGTTCAGTTGAAAGAGACTTTGAACAGAATTGCCCCTTTATATTCCAGTACTTGGAACGATATTAAATACTAGTTCTTTCGGTACGAAATTATCATTTATCTTTACGGCACAAATCGAATAAAAAACTGTGCTAGTACACCTTTCTATAAAAAATTACGCTTTAATAGATGACCTGAACGTGGCCTTTACCAAAGGGTTCACTTGTATTACTGGTGAAACCGGTGCCGGTAAGTCTATTTTGTTGGGTGGTTTGTCCTTGGTATTGGGCAAGCGCGCCGATTTATCCTCTTTGAGGAATAAGGAGAAAAAATGTGTTATCGAAGCTGAATTTCAAATCGATAAGTATAATTTGAAGTCCTTTTTTCAGGAGAATGATCTAGATTACGAGGAATTGACCATTATCAGAAGGGAAATCCAGCCTAGTGGGAAATCACGGGCCTTTATCAACGATTCTCCCGTTACTTTGGATGTTCTTACGCGATTGGGAAGCAACCTGATAGATGTGCATTCGCAACACCAGACCTTGCAATTGACCGATAACGACTTTCAATTGAAGGTTATCGATGCCCTTGCTGGAAACAAAGACTTGCTCGCTGATTATGGAGGGAAGCTCCGTTTGTTCAAATCGACCTCAAAGGAACTTTCCGAATTGATTGAATTTCAAAAAGAAGCGAATAAAGAGCACGATTACAATAGTTTTTTGCTGCAGGAACTTCAGGCCGCTCCCTTGAAGCCAGGGCTCCAAGAAGAACTGGAAGAGCAGTTTGAGCAATTGAACAACGTAGAGAACATTCTTGAGCTTATTGCTTCGGGCCATCAGTTGCTCAATGACGAACAAGTGGGTATCGTTAGTTTGCTTACCGAACTCAAACAGGTGATGAGTCGCCTTTCGGGCTATGGTAGTCAATATGCCGACCTGAACGAACGGGTGCAATCGGTTTTTATAGAGGTTGACGATATAGCCTCTGAACTTCAGAGCTATCAAGAAGATACCGAAGCCAACCCGCAATTACTCGAAGAAACGAACGCGAAGCTGCAACAGCTTTACGATTTACAGAAAAAACATGGGGTTCAAGAGGTTTCCGAATTGTTGAAAATTAGGGAAGGGCTCGCAGAGAAGGTCAGTGTTACCGAAAATCTTGAGGCGGACATAGAAAAGAAGGAAAAAGAGCTTGAGGTGCATAAAACGGCATTGCAAAAGGCGGCCAACGCACTGACGGCCAAACGGAAAAAGGTGATACCGGAGCTAAAAAAACAACTTGAAGATTCGCTCAAAGCCCTAGGTATGGCCAGCGCTACTTTTAAAATAGAACTTTTTAAGTCGAATGACTTTAAGTCAAATGGAGCGGACGGACTTACCTTTTTGTTCTCCGCGAACAAGGGGGGTGATTACGGGGAGCTGAAAAAAGTGGCCTCAGGGGGAGAGCTTTCCCGTATTATGCTTACCATTAAATCTATTTTGGCGAAATACGAAAACTTGCCCACCATTATGTTCGATGAGATCGATACTGGGGTTTCTGGTGAAATCTCTGGAAAAATGGGCGATATTATGCAAGAAATGAGCCGAAGCATGCAGGTGTTCTCCATTACGCATTTGCCACAGGTGGCCTCTAAGGGCGATCATCACTTTAAGGTGTACAAGCAAGAAGAGGGCGCGGTTACCAAAACCAATATGAAGGAATTGGACCAAGAAGAAAGGGTAGTGGAGCTGGCGGAAATGTTAGGGGGTAAAGAGCTTTCCGATTCGGCCATGGCCCATGCAAGACAACTTTTGAACTAGAATCCGATTTGGCGTATGCCTCCTAGGCTTCCTATTTCGATTCTTAGGTCGATTTTGTCCCTTTAAATGTTTTTTTCTTTACATGGCAACTATTTGTTGCCAACTTTTTAAATATCTTTGGGCCTTTAATAAGAACAACCAACAGAATCTAGCACAATGTCGTATAATTTACTAAAAGGTAAGAAAGGAATCATTTTTGGAGCTTTGGATGAAAATTCAATAGCGTGGAAAACTGCAGAGCGAATCCATGAAGAGGGAGGGACTTTTGTTCTGACCAATGCGCCGGTAGCTATGCGTTTGGGGCAGATCAAGGATTTGGCAGCAAAGACAGGTTCTGAGATTATCCCTGCCGATGCAACGAGTGAAGAGGACCTTGATAACCTGGTCACCAAGTCTATGGAGATTCTAGGTGGAAAAATCGATTTTGTATTGCACGCTATCGGGATGTCTATCAATGTTAGAAAAGGCCGTTCTTATACCGATGAAAAATATGACTTTACCACCAAGGGGTGGGATGTTTCGGCACTTTCGTTCCATAAGGTATTGCAAAGCCTGTATAAGGCTGACGCCATGAAGGAATGGGGAAGCATCGTAGCCTTGACCTATATGGCGGCACAACGCGTTTTTCCAGATTATAATGATATGGCCGACAATAAGGCTTACTTGGAATCGGTGGCACGTAGTTTTGGTTATTTCTTCGGAAAGGAAAAAAATGTCCGTGTAAATACCATATCGCAATCGCCAACTCCTACAACGGCCGGTCAAGGCGTTAAAGGTTTTGACGGTTTTATCAGTTACGCGGAAAAAATGTCTCCTTTGGGTAACGCCACCGCTTTGGAGTGTGCCGATTATACCGTAACCCTCTTTTCGGACCTAACCAGAAAAGTTACAATGCAAAACTTGTTTCACGATGGCGGTTTCTCGAACACGGGCGTAAGCCAAGAGGTTATCGAACGTTTTACAGAGTAGAAACAACGGTTCCGTTTCGTATATGATTGAATTCTGACGAGAATATTTGTTTTCGGCATATGTTTGGGCATTTTATATTATCGGTTAGGTAATGTAAATGTCTTAGGAATCCCGTATAAAAGCTCATGGATTTATCTTTCTCGTTTATAGTTCCTGTTTATAATAGACCCGATGAAATAGCGGAGTTATTGGAAAGCCTGACGCATCAGACCTATTCCGATGATTTTGAGGTGTTGATCGTAGAAGATGGGTCGACCCTTTCGTCGGAAGAGGTGATAGGGAGGTATATGGACAAGTTGTCCATTTCCTATTATAAGAAGCCCAATTCGGGGCCAGGGGATTCAAGAAATTACGGAATGGCCCGCGCCAAGGGCAATTATTTTCTTATCGTAGATTCTGATTGTATGATTCCACCGCAGTACTTGGAAGCGGTGCATATGGCCCTGAAGAAGGACTTTGTACATTGTTTCGGAGGGCCCGATGCGGCCCATGAATCGTTCGGGCTTTTGCAGAAGGCCATTAATTACGCCATGACCTCGGTACTTACTACCGGGGGAATCCGTGGAAATAAAAAGGCACTGGACAAGTTTCAGCCGCGTAGTTTTAATATGGGGATTTCTAAAATCGCCTTTGAAACTGTGGGCGGATTCGGAAAAATTCACCCTGGTGAAGATCCTGATTTTACCTTTCGGGTGTGGAACAAGGGCTTTGATACCCGATTGATTCCAGAAGCTTTTGTGTATCATAAGCGACGAATCGACTGGAACAAGTTTTTCGTTCAAGTAAAAAAATTCGGTAGTGTTCGTCCTATTTTAAACCAATGGCATCCGAAGACCTCGAAAATGACCTATTGGTTCCCTACGTTTTTCTGCTTGGGTTTTTTGGCATCACTTCTTTTGTTTGCAATGGGGATTCGTTTGCCCATCTATTTATATGTGGTTTATTTTTTGCTCATCTTTATAGATTCACTCTTGAAAAACAGAAACTTAGCGGTAGCTTTGCTTTCCTTGGTCGCCGTGAGTATCCAATTTATGGGGTACGGCTATGGTTTTTTAAAATCAAGCATCTTCCTTAACTTTAGCAAAAAGGAACCAGAGATATTATTTCCACATTTATTCTTTAAGTAATTGTTAGACCTAATAACAGATAAGATAAAAAAGGCCCTCAAGAAGAGGAAGGTAAAGATGTTTTTAATGTTTTTATTCTTCTCTACTTTGATATGGCTTATCAATAATCTTTCCCGTAGCTATGTGAGTACGGCCAAGTTTAATTTAGAGTACGTGAACCTGCCGGAAGGATACCTCTTTAGGGGGGCGACGGACAATGAGTTAAAGGTGAGGCTGAAAGCGGGTGGTTTTCAGTTCTTGGGTTTTAATTTTAGGAGGAGTACCATAGCTATTGACCTTTCAGAGGCCCAGCGTAAAGATTCGATGTTTTATGTGCCTCAAAGCGTGTATAAAAAACAGGTAGAGAGGCAATTAAGTGGTTCTATGTCATTGGTAGATATAGAGACCGATACCCTTTTTGTGGGAATGCTGGCCGTAATTTCAAAGAGGGTGCCCGTACGTCCGAACGTGGAAATGAATTTGGCCCGTAATTATCTCTTGGACGGAAAAATAGAAACAAAACCAGACTCTATAACCCTCGTTGGGCCTTCCGACGAGATAGATAGTATAAGGGTGGTCCGTACCAAGAAATTGACCCTGCCCGATGTAGATTCCGATTTTTCCGAATCGGTGGAAATCTATAAATCGGAAAAACTCAAGAATACCGAGTACTCCCATGGTGAAGTAGAGCTTACGGCCAAGATTGCGCGCTTCTCTGAAAAGGTATTCGAGGTACCGATAAAAATGGTGCATTTTCCCGATAATGTAGAGGTGAAGACATTTCCCGATAAGGTCTCGGTTTTGTGCAAGGCCAAACTGGAACGTTTGAAGAAACTCGAAGCCGATGATTTTGAGGTGATTGCCGATTATCGCCAGCTGGAAGAAGGTGAAGGTCATGGGCTAAAACTACAATTGCGAAAAAAGCCTAGTGGATTGCACAGTGTAAAACTACAAAAGGACACGGTTGAATACATATTGAACAAGAAATGAGAATTGTAGGTTTGACAGGAGGGATTGGTAGTGGTAAGACTACGGTCGCTAAAATGTTTGAAGAATTGGGGGTGCCGGTCTATAATTCAGATACCAGGGCCAAAGAGCTTATGCAAAGCTCCCAAGACTTGGTGGCAGCCATAAAGGAGCTTTTGGGTGAGGAAGCTTATCGAGAAGATGGGGCGTTGGATAGGGCCTTTATATCTAGTCGGGTTTTTGATAACCAAGAGTTGTTGAGTAAGCTGAACGCAATTGTTCATCCGGCGGTTCGAAAAGATTTCATACATTGGGCCGATGAACAAACCGCAGATTACGTCATTCAAGAAGCGGCCATCATATTTGAAATCGGAACCCAAGATTTCTATGATTGCATTATTCTAGTGGTCGCCCCTAAGGAAACCAGAATCGAAAGGGTTGTGCAACGCGATGCGGGCATTACCGTAAAAAGTGTAGAGGCCCGAATGAAAAACCAATGGGAAGACGATAGAAAAATAGAGGCTTCCGACTACATCATCGAAAACCTAAACATTGAACAAACCAAGGTCCAAGTATTGGATGTTCATCGCGATTTGCTCAATAAAATCTAGGCCTCACGCAGTTTTAACATTTTTGTTAAGGTTTGGTTAAACGTACTATCTGTGAGTTGTTAAATCTTTAATTTTACTTTTAAATGAATAAGAGGCTATTTATTCTTTTGGTGGCGCTGATGAGTCTCTCCCTGATTGGAATTATTTCCGTTCAGTTCTTGTGGATAAAACAGTCTGTCGAAGATAAGGAGGAACAATTCTCCAATACCGTTTCAGAAGTGCTGAACACGGTATCCGATAAAATTGCGGAAAGGGAAACCAAAGATTATTTTGAGCGTTACCTCAACATTAAGGATAGTGTGGGTGAGCCCAAAAGTTCTCATTTGAGAAATATCTTTTTTATAGATAGGGATATAAACTCCAACGAGATTCGGTTTTATTCCCATGGTATTTTAGAGGAGAATTACAATATAGCATCTACGTTCTTTGATAATGGTAATGCAAGTGATACGGCCACAATAAAGGGGTTTACCAGTAAACGTACCCAAACGATATTTAAAGAGGATTTTGGGCTTGATGGCAAGGGGTATAAACTCAATGCGAAACAGAAACTAGAAAAAATCGGAGGGCTTTCGTCAATAGAAAAGGCCCAGTTTGAAGACGTTTTTAGTGAATATGCCAAAAAGGTGCCGATTCATAAAAGGGTTTCCAAGCAAGAAATTCAACTGTTACTGGATCGGGAACTCAAAAATAGGAATCTTGATCTCGATTACGAGTATGGGGTATATAGTAGAGGGCTTCCTACAAAGGTGAAGTCGCGAAAATTCAAGTTCGCAAAGGACATGCTCTATGAAACACCTATTTTTAAAGATAGTGAGGGGGCTAGTAATTTCTCCTTGTTGATAGCATTTCCGAAGAAAAAGAAATTCTTGATACAGTCCATAATAAAGATGGCACTGCTATCCTTACTTTTTACTTTGGTAATCGTAATCGCATATTCGGGAGCTATTTACCAATTGATACGTCAAAAGCAGATATCCGAAATAAAATCGGATTTTATCAATAATATGACGCATGAGTTTAAAACACCCATTGCAACGATAAACTTGGCCGTGGAGGCTATTCGTAACCCAAAGATAATCGGGAATCCGGAAAAGGTGGACCGCTATCTGACCATGATCCGTGAAGAGAACAAACGAATGCATGCCCAAGTGGAAAATGTATTGCGTATCTCAAAATTGGAAAAGAACCAATTGGATATCAGTAAGGATAGGGTAGATGTTCACGACATAATACAAGATGCTATCGCCCATGTCGAGCTCATAGTGGCCGACCGTGGAGGCTATATCGAAACCCATCTAGATGCCACCCGTACAGAGGTATTGGCCAGTGAAATGCATTTTACCAACGTTATTGTCAATATTCTTGACAATGCAATTAAATATTCGACAGAGGCGCCTCGAATAGATATATATACCGAGGTGGCCAAGAATTTTATTGTGATAAAAGTAAAAGATCAAGGTGCCGGAATGAGCAAGGCAGTGGTCAAAAAGGTGTTTGAAAAATTTTACCGCGAACACACGGGCGATTTACATAATGTCAAGGGGCACGGCCTAGGTTTGGCATATGTTAAAAAAATCGTTGACGATCACCAAGGTGAAGTCTATGCGGAAAGTGAAAAAGGAAAGGGAAGTACATTTTATATAAAATTGCCTTTAATCTAACTCAACAAGTTATGGAAACAGTAAATAAGAAAATACTCTTAGTGGAGGATGATCCCAATTTCGGAATTGTGCTGAAGGACTATTTATCGATGAACGATTTTGATGTCACTTTGGCCAAAAATGGTATGGAGGGGTTTGAGAAGTTTAAAAAGGATAATTATGACATTTGTATTTTGGATGTGATGATGCCCTATAAGGATGGTTTTACCTTGGCCAAGGAGATTCGTGAAAAGAACGAAAATGTTCCTATCGTTTTTCTTACCGCTAAGACCATGAAGGAAGATGTTCTTAAAGGATATAAAGCCGGGGCCGATGATTATCTGAACAAGCCGTTCGATTCGGAAGTTCTTTTGATGAAAATCAGGGCCATACTTCAACGAAAGGCCTCTAATACCTTGGCGGATAGTAAGAAGTTTGAATTCACTATTGGTAATTTCCATTTGAATTCAAAATTGCGTTTCTTGAAATACAAGGATGAGGAAGCAATTAAACTTTCTCCGAAAGAAAATGAATTGCTTCGTCTTTTGGCCTTGCACGAAAATGATTTTATGCCCCGTGAATTGGCACTTACCAAAATATGGAGAGACGATAACTACTTTACATCAAGAAGTATGGACGTGTATATCGCCAAGCTTAGAAAATACCTTAAACGAGACGATACTGTTGAAATTTTGAACATTCACGGTGAAGGCTTCCGGTTGGTAGTCAAAGAAGGAGAATAAAATAGAAATACAATAATAGATATGAAAAGCCCTGCTATGATTATAGCGGGGCTTTTTTGTTGTTTAGCTGGGCGATGACCTCTTCCGTGATTTCGTCGGGTGTAAGCATTATAGATACCGTAATCGCGTCATCGGGCACCTCTAAGGTGTCGAATTGTGATTGTAGTAGTTCGGGAGGCATAAAATGGTTTTGACGCTGCTTGAGCCGTGCCATGATTTCGTCAAAGGAGCCTTTCAGGTAAACGAAATAAAGTTTCTTTTTCAAGCCCTTCTGTAGAATGGAACGGTATTTTGTTTTGAGGGCCGAACAGGCAATGATGGCACCTTTTTCACTGTTCTCAAGGGCCAATAGGTTGAGCCGTTCTAACCAGCCTTGACGGTCATTGTCGTCTAAGGGAATACCTTCGGCCATTTTCTTTACGTTTTCCTTGGGGTGAAAATCGTCCCCGTCAAAGAAATTGATACGGAGTTTCTCGGCCAATAGTAGGCCTATGGTGCTTTTGCCCGAGCCTGAAACGCCCATAACGAATATGATCGGATTTCTATCGTTCATCTAGTTTGTTTTTTAAGGTCGCTATAGCATCTTTGAACGCAGCGTCGTGTGATACCCAAAGGGTTTCTTCGTTTCGCTTGAACCAAGTAAGTTGGCGTTTGGCAAACCTGCGTGTATTTTTTTTGATTTCATCGAGGGCAAAGCTTAGGTCGTCGGTCGTAGCCTTCCCTTCGGCTTCTTTTTGAAAATAGGTGAAAAGTTCACGATAGCCTACAGTCTGCAAGGCGTTAAGGTGTCGATGCTCTATAAGTTGCCTGGCTTCTTCGATAAGGCCGTCGGCAACCATAAGGTCGACACGCTTGTTGATGCGTTCGTATATCAGTTTTCGGTCGGCTTCAATTCCAATGCTTAGGGTTTCGAACGGGCGTTTTTTCTTGTTCTGGGAAAGGAAGGAAGAGTAGGGGGTTTCTGTTCCAATACAAATTTCCAAAGCCCGAATGAGCCGATGTGGATTGTTAAGGTCTACCTTTTCGTAATAGTTCGGATCTCTTTTATGTAGTTCGGCCTGTAGGGATTCGATACCTTTTTCGCTCAATTCTCGATTTAGTTGCTCGCGTATTTTCGGGTCGACTTTAGGAAAGTCGTCGAGCCCTTCGGTCACGGCCTTGGTGTATAGTCCGCTTCCACCGACCATCACGACAATATCATGGGTTTTAAACAGGAGGTCGAGCAACTGCAGTGCGTCACGTTCAAAATCACCTACCGAATACGAATCGAAAATACTGATATGTTGAATAAAGTGATGTTGGGCTCCGGCCAGTTCTTCGGTGGTGGGTACGGCCGTGCCGATTTTCATTTCCTTAAAAAATTGTCTGGAATCGGCGGATATTATCTCGGTCTTAAAATGTTGGGCGAGGGCAATGGCAAGTTTGGTCTTGCCAATAGCGGTTGGGCCGACAACGGATAAAAGTATCTTTTTCATTAGAGCTCGCTTCCACAATTATAACAATGACTGGCATCGTCCCTATGCCCTTCTTTGGCGCAGTTTCTGCAGGCTTGGGTGTTGACGTGCACAAAATTGTTCTCTCCATTAGGTTGCTGACTTTTCGACCTTTTTCCAAATTCAACGGTTACGATTCCCGTGGGAACGGCAATCACGCCGTAACCGACGAGCATGATCAGGGTAGCTATAAACTGGCCCTGGGGCGTTATAGGGGCAATGTCGCCATAACCTACGGTGGTCAAGGTAACGATAGTCCAATAAATACTAGTTGGGATACTGGTGAAACCGGCCTCGTCACCTTCTATAAGATACATGACCGTGCCTAGAATGACCGATAAAATAAGTACGGCAAAAAGGAAAACCGTGATTTTGGCCCTGCTGGCCTTTAGGGCATTTTTAAGTTGGGAGGCTTCGCCAAGGAAGCGTACCAGTTTTAAGATTCTAAAAACCCTTAAAAGGCGCAAAGACCTGATGGCCAGAAGTACCTGCGAACCGGCAAAAATATAGGAAAGATATAAAGGTATGGTCGATAATAGGTCGATAATGCCGTAAAAACTAAAAATATATTGCTTGGGTTGTTTTATACTGACGATCCGGGCAATGTACTCGATGGTGAAGAGTACGGTAACGATCCATTCGAGTATAAAGAGTATTTTATGGTATTCGGCATCTATCCATTTAACACTTTCGAGCATGACCAAAAGCACGCTGATGATGATGAGTATGAACAACAAAATGTCGAACCCTTTTCCCAAAGGGGTGTCGGCTTCATAAATAATTTCATGAACCTTGTTTTTCCAGCCTTTATCGGGTTTTTGTTCTTTCAACTTTTATTTATCGCTTAGTTCTATGATTTTCAATCCGCGTTTTTTGCGAATATAGTTTTCAATGATATGTGCTGTGTTCTCGTTCCCCTCCATAGGGGCTATGATTGATTCTAAGATATGAATATTATTGATTTGATAATTAAGGTCGTAGTAACCAAAACCTTTGAAATCACCATTTTTGATTAATACCGCACTGTATTCGCCAATCTCCCTCCCCTTATCTATGATCACCACATTTTTGTGGTCTAGCGAGTATTTCTGTACGGCATCGTTTACCCTTTGATTGTATGTTTCTACCGCTTCTTTTTTGATGCAGGCTCCCAAACATTCGCCGGTATCGTAGTTCGAGCAATTCTTTTGGGCTTCGGAAATACCGTTTAGCTTATCGCATAGTTGATAATCTCGTGTAAGCTTATATATAAAATTGGCGGCACCCGCATGACTGTTGAATGTTGTGAACGCACCGTTTCTTTCGGTGGTTTTTTTAATTTTTAAGGTTAGGTAACCGGCCTCGTTCTTTTCGACATAGACACCATGGCTGAAAATTATAGGTTTGAGGCGTTGGTTGTATTTGGGACGGTTGCGTTTAAGCTCTTCGTTTTCTTTGAGCATGGCGACCAATTCATTTCCCGTTTTCTCGAACGACACTTTTTTTGTCGCCTTTTGCAGCTGTCGCGAACGACCGCCACTTTTGGTAAAGTGTTGATTGACCCGTTTTTTGATGTTAGAGCTTTTCCCCAAGAACAAAATTTCCCCGTCTTTATCGTGCATATAGTACACTCCCGTTTCAGAGGGCAGGGCATCTACGATGTCTAACTGTCTATCGGAAAGTTCGCCCTCCGTTTCTTTCCGGATGACACTCTTTAAAATGGTTTTATCAAGATCTTTTGAGAGTAACACCTTGAAGAGTTTTAGGGTGGCAAGGGCATCGCCATTGGCCCTGTGGCGATCGCTAACGGCTATTCCAAGTGATCTCACCAGTTTGCCTAGGCTATGCGATTCGGCTTCAGGAATGAGCTTTTTCGACAATTCTACCGTACAGAGTGTTTTACGCTCAAAGTTGTAGCCTAGCCTTCTGAATTCCGTTCGTAGTATTCTATAGTCGAATTGGGCATTGTGCGCTACCAAAACGGTGTCTTCCGTTATTTCAACAATGCGTTTGGCCACCTCATGGAATTTGGGCGCGGTCTGCAACATTTTGTTATTTATACCCGTGAGTTTGACCACAAAGGGCTGAATGTCTTTTTCGGGGTTTACCAAGCTGATAAACTTGTCTACCACCTTATGTCCGTCAAATTTGTGAATGGCAATTTCGGTGATGCCTTCTTCATTGTATTTTCCTCCAGTGGTCTCAATATCTAAAATGGTATACATCTATGCGTTTTTGTACGATGGCTTTGGCCTTATGTGGGTTGAAAATTGAAAAATCAGTAATTTCTCTTACCAAAGATACTACTTCCGATGCGTACCATGGTACTCCCTTCTTCGATGGCAATTTTATAATCGCCGCTCATGCCCATGGATAAGATTTTAATCTGTTCGTTTTCGGTCTGTATAGCGTCGAATATCGACTTCAAATGTTTGAATTCCCTTCTTATTTGGGTTTCGTTATCGGTGAAGGTCGCCATGCCCATTAAACCGACAACGTTTACGTGCTGTAATTGTCGGTATTTGTCCGACTTTAATAAGGTATTTAGCTCCTCTTCGTCAAGTCCGAATTTGGTATCCTCTTCGGCAATGTGGATCTGTAAAAGGCAATCGATACTTCGATTTAACTTTTCGGCCCTTTTGTTGATTTCGACCAGTAGCCTAAAGCTGTCGACCCCGTGCACCAAATCGACGAATTCGGCCATGTATTTGACCTTGTTGCGTTGCAAGTGTCCGATCATATGCCATTTAATGTCCTTGGGCAGGCGCTCCCACTTGCCGACCATTTCCTGTACCTTGTTTTCGCCAAAAATGCGCTGTCCGGCCTCATAGGCTTCTATCAAGTCCTCATCGGGTTTTGTCTTGGAAACGGCAACGAGGGTTACGTGGTCGGGTAATGTACTCTTAATTGCTAAAAGTTGATCTTTTATCATCTGTTCGTTGATGCTTTGTTGATTTTTATAAGATGCCAGTACAGGTGTCTTTATCGTAAAAACTGATCGGAAACCTTTTCGGCCTTCCGCGATTCACTATAGTCATAGAAGCCTTCGCCTGATTTTACGCCCAGTTTTTTGGCCGTCACCATATTCACCAAAAGGGGGCAGGGGGCGTATTTTGGGTTTTTAAAACCATCGTACATCACGTTTAAAATCGACAGACATACATCGAGACCTATGAAGTCGGCCAATTGGAGCGGCCCCATAGGATGGGCCATACCGAGTTTCATGACCGTGTCTATCTCGGCAACCCCCGCAACACCGTTGTAAAGTGTTTCTATAGCCTCGTTTATCATGGGCATTAAAATTCTATTGGCCACAAAACCGGGGTAGTCGTTGACTTCGGTCGGGGTCTTGCCCAGTTGGGTCGACAAGGTCATGATCTGTTCCGTGGTTTCATCGGAGGTGTTGTAGCCTCTAATTATTTCGACCAATTGCATAATGGGCACCGGGTTCATAAAGTGCATACCGATTACCTTGTCGGGCCTGCCGGTAGCAGCTGCAATCTGGGTTATCGATATAGAGGAAGTGTTCGTTGCCAAAATGGTGTTATCGGAACAAAGGGTATCTAGCTCCTTAAAGATGCTAAGTTTGGTGTCTAAATGTTCCGAAGCGGCCTCTATTACTACGTCTACTTTGGTTACCCCTTCTTTGATCGAGGTAAAGGTGGCGATGTTTTGTAGGGTGGACGCCTTGTCGCTTTGGGTTATTTTTTCCTTGGCCAACATGCGGTCCAAGTTCTTGGTAATGGTCTGTATTCCTTTATCAAGGGCCTTTTGGGAAATGTCTATAAGGTTTACTTTGTGGCCTTTCTGGGCAAATACATGGGCAATACCATTTCCCATGGTGCCGGCGCCTATAACAGCTATCTTTTGCATGCGTATGGGTTTAAAGTAATTAAAAGGAAGTGATAATTTGCAGGGCTACTTTTAGTGCTTGTGTGCCTTGTCTAAGACTTACAACAGGGGTGCTGTCGTTGACGATGGCATCGGCGAAACTTTCCAGTTCGTCCAATATGGCATTGTTCGTCCCCACTTCCGGGTTTTCAAAATAAATTTGTTTCTTTTCGCCTTCGGCATTTTGGAGTACCATATCAAAGTCGCCCACTTTTTCGGGAGCGTCTTTCATTTTAACGACCTCTACCTTTTTCTCAAGAAAATCTACGGAGATATAGGCATCTTTTTGAAAGAATCGGGATTTGCGCATATTCTTCAACGAAATTCTACTGGCCGTTAAATTGGCTACACATCCGTTCTCGAATTCTATTCGCGCATTGGCGATATCGGGAGACTTACTGATTACCGAAACCCCACTGGCATTGATCTGTTTTACTTCCGAATTGACCACACTGAGTATGGCATCAATATCGTGGATCATAAGATCGAGAACTACGGGTACGTCGGTCCCCCTGGGGTTGAACTCCGCCAAACGGTGGCTTTCAATGAACATAGGGGTGTTGATTTGGTGCTTTACGGCCGAAAAAGCGGGGTTAAAACGCTCTACATGGCCTACCTGGCCTTTTATCTGGTGCTTTTTCTCCAGTTCGAGCAGCTCGGCCGCTTCTTCGTAGGTATTGGTAATGGGTTTTTCTATAAAGATGTGCTTCCCTTTTTCAATAGCCTTTTTTGCACAATCAAAGTGGGATAAGGTAGGGGTTACGATATCCACAACATCTACGGCTTCTATAAGCTTGTTGATATTGTCAAAGTAGGTGTAACCGAACTCGTCGGCCACCTTTTTTCCGTTTATGGCATCTGCGTCGTAAAAACCGACCAATTCATATTTTGTCGATTCGTTTAACAGACGTAAATGTATTTTTCCTAAATGACCTGCGCCTAATACGCCAACTCTAAGCATAAATTTCAATTTGTTCAAAAATAAGGATAGTTTCGGAGTTTTTTCGATTTGACCCGTGAAGATTGAGCTTTAATACTTTAAAAAAACAAGGACTGACATTTAGTCGGTAGACTTGTGAATTGAAGTTTTACAAGTTAACTTTACCTTCCAAAACCAGACCATTGAAAGATACTTTAAAACATAGGGGAATGCGTAACAAGCTGGCCGATACATTGGTAGCTAAGGGCATTTCGAACAATAATGTGCTGAATGCCATACGTACCATTCCTAGGCATTTGTTTATGGATAGCAGTTTTGAAGGACATGCCTACCAAGACAAGGCTTTTCCCATTGCTGCCGACCAAACTATTTCGCAACCGTATACCGTGGCTTTTCAGTCGCAGTTGCTTGAGGTAAGACCAGATCAAAAGATTCTTGAAATCGGGACCGGAAGCGGATATCAAACCGCGGTACTGTTGCTTTTGAAGGCGAGGGTATATACCATCGAGCGTCAATTGGAGCTTTTTAAGAAAACCAAGATTTTCTTTGGAAAAATGGGCTATCGCCCTAAAAAGATGATTTTCGGTGATGGTTATAAAGGCTTGCCGGATCAGGCGCCTTACGATGGGATTATCGTAACCGCCGGTGCCCCGGAAGTGCCAAAAGCCCTTATGAGCCAATTGAAAATAGGAGGTAGGCTGGTGATACCCGTAGGAACCGACGAACAAATTATGACCCTTTTTGTGCGAAAGTCAGAAAAAGAATTTGAAAAGACGGAATACGGATCCTTCCGCTTTGTGCCGTTGCTGGAAGACAAGAACTAAGGCAATAGACTTTTAGCTGTTGAAGCTTTTCTTAATTCTTGAAAGGTTCCGTTGATTGTCACGGTCTTTCAAGGTTTCGCGCTTATCATAAAGTTTTTTACCCTTGGCCAATGCTATTTTTAATTTGGCCAAACCCCTGTCGTTAATAAAGAGGTTGGTAGGCACAATGGTAAAACCCGAGGTGGTTACTTCCTTACGTAGTTTTCTTAGCTCGCGCTTACCCATCAATAATTTGCGTTCGGCCTTCGGCTTATGGTTAAAGTGCGATGCATGGGAATATTCGTCAATTTGCATGTTGATGACGAAAAGTTCACCGCGCTCGTTGAACTCACAAAAACTTTGGGCAATTGAAGCCTTTCCTTCCCTAATGGATTTTATTTCCGTTCCGGCCAAAACAATTCCGGTTACATAGGTGTCTATGAACTCGTATTCAAACTTGGCCTTTTTATTCTTTATGTTGATGTTCTTTTGAACCATGGCACAAAAATAGTGAAGTTCCTTAAAATAACACCCAATTTATGGCCATAGAAACAAGATGTATACGGATTTAAGCTTGCGGCCGCCCGATCATTGTCGGTTCTAAAAGTGGTTACCGTTCTTTTGGGCAGTTGCAATTGATGTGGAGCCGTTGGGAAGTTGCTTGTCCGTTAACGAGTTGCACGATAAAAAGACTGCCGTTGTCACTGTCGTCCATTTCGTAATAAAGGTCTTCCCCAATCATCTTGTTTACAAATTCCGGGGTAGTATTACTGTGGCCGACCACTAAAACTTTTTTACCGAGGTTATCGGTCTTGAATTGTTCTATGTCAACATTCTGTGGTTCGTAGTAGGTGACATCGAGTTCTTTTTTTACCGAAGTGGGCGCCGCCGTCATTGAGGTTCGCTCGTAATCAGTGGTGTATATGGCGTCTAAATCTACGTCGTCGAGAATTTCGGCCCAGTGCATGGCCCTGCCGAGGCCTCGCTGGTTGAGTTCGGGATCTACATTTTCTGGGTCGGAACGGTCTTTTTCGGCATGCCGTATAAAATAAAATGTAGACACCACGTCTTTGGTGATGTTTTCTTGCGTAACTTTTTGCTCGTCTTTACAACTGGTAAAGATTAAAGGTATACATAGAATTATGTATAATGATTTGATCCATTGCATAGTTGGTAATCTATTTTGGTTGAAAACTCTTGCATTATTGTTAACTAAATTAATGCAAAAAAAGTATGTATGAATGCTTGATTTTGTTTTTTTGTAACTATGCTCAGACTTATACTCTCAATTCTTCTGTTTTCGTTCTTTTTGGTTCTTCAGGGGCAAGATGCACGTCTACCTGCCGACCTAAGGCAGCATAACCTTACCACGTATAATGCAAGTCTGTTCAATCCGGTGTTTTCACTAGATAGAAACAATGCCAATTCCTTGGCTTATTGGGTGCGTTGGCAGTGGCAGGCCATTGATGGAAACCCCACGACACAGTTTTTGAACTATACGCGAAAATTGAACAATAAGTCTACCGTAGGTGCAGCATTCTTTCAGCAAAACACGGGTATTTATTTTGATACGGGCGGGGTGGTCAACTATGCGCAGAGCTTTGACCTGAACGAATCGGTAAAACTGGGAGTGGGTGTCAATATTTTTGGCTTTCAACAATCCTTGGCCGACGATCGGTTTACGGTCGATCCTGATTTTCCCTTACCACAATCTTCTTCGTCCGCCGATGATTTTATCCTACAGGTGGCACCGGGCATCAGTCTTAGCGTAGAGCGACTGACTTTGGGGTTTGCCTCAGAAAACCTGATCGATTATAATTTTACGGAAAGGGAAGCGAACACGGAAAAAGAGGACAAAGTCTTTATGGGGCTTGTTTCTTACGATTTCCCTTTGACCTTGGGGACGGCTATGAATGCCTTTTTAAGACCGTCGATGTATTTGCGTACCATTCCGGGCGAACCTAACCAAATAGGATTTAATGCACTTTTGAATACGAATAAATATTGGGGCCAATTGGGCTACAATAATTTTTATGGATACGGAGTAGGGGTGGGTGCTACTTTTTTTAAGCATTTGTCATTAGGGGCCTTGGTTGAATTCGGTGCCGATTCATCTATAAGTTCCGAATCTTCCTTTGAGCTTATGGCCGCTTACTTTTTTGGTAAGCCCGAAGAGCGACATACAATGGTGGGTTATGTGGCTCCGGAAGAAAACGAATTGGAGCGAATAGAATCTGCCGAGGAAGCGGTTCAAGACGATGACGTGGAGGAAGAGGTGGAAGAGGCCGAAGAATTGGCCGAAATATCCAAGGCGGTCGAGAAAGAGGCCAAGCGGGAAGAAAAAAGACGCCGCAAGCTTGAGAAAATGGCGCAGGATTCCGTAATAAAAGCCGAAAAGGAAGCTGCATTGGCACTCAAGAAAGAGCAGAAACGCCTTAAGAAAGAAGTAGAGGAACAGATAGAGAAAGAAGAGGCCTTGGCGAAGGCAGGGGAAAAAGAGGAAAAGACCCAAGGAGGTAAGCGAGATGCAAAGGCCCAAGAGGCGGAACAAATTAGAAAACTGGACTCTATTAATCAGGCGAAGCGGGAAGCGGCAATTGCGGCCGCCCGGAAACTAGCGGAAGAAAAACGAAAAGCCGAAGCGGCAAAGGCAGCGAAGCAGAAAGCCGAAGAAGAGGCAAAACTGGCCCAGCAGAAAGAAGTAGTGACGCCACGAAAAGGTGAGAAGTATGAAGAGGTACAAACGGAAGAGGGATTGGCACCGGGCTATTATTTGATAGCAAATGTATTCGGGACCAAAAAGTACTTCGAGGCCTTTATGGCAGATATGAAAAGCAAAGGATTACAGCCTAAGTCTTTTGTGCGTAGCAAAAACAAATACAACTACGTATACCTAGGTCGTTATGATACCATGGGGCAAGCCAGACAGGCCAGGGATGGCAAGTTCGATGGTAAGTATACCGGTAATACATGGATTTTTAGGGTGGTAGGGGAGTAAGTGGCCCAAAATCACATCCTGCACGAAAAGATGTTTTTATACTATAGGCTTGGGTAGAATGATCGAGTCTGTGAAAGCGAAGCGGACTTAGTTTTTAAGCTCCTTTTTTATTAAGACCTCGAGGTAGGCGATGGTGTTGACCAGATATTTTTTGTCACCGGTCATAGTGGCCATGGCAATAGCTCCTTGTATCATAGTAAAAAGTTGCTTGGCAAATTGGAGAGGGGGCACTGGAAGCTTGATTTCGTTATTCTTGACCCCGTTCTCGAAAACCAGGGCAATTTTACCTTCCACCTCTTTAATGGCTTCCTTGTTCGCTGCGGCCAGTAGCCTATTGTTGTATTGGGCGTCTACGCCGGTATTCAGTATCGGGCAGCCTCCCATGCTCAAGGTAAACGAATCGTAATTTCTGTAGAAATCCGTTAGTTTGAATATTTTGTCCAAAGCCTTGCTTTCCGAAGCCAATACTTCGTCTATTTTGGAGAGTAACAAGTTGCTGTTGTACTGGAAAGCGGAAAGGGCCAAAGCCTCTTTGTTTTCAAAATTACCATATATGGCGCCCTTGGTCAATCCGGTAGCTTCCGTAAGGTCGCTCATGCTTGTGCCGATATAACCATGTTTGTTGAATACGGAGGCAACGGTCTTAATAATAAAGGCGGTGGTTCTTTCTGCTTTGGTCGACATGGTAGTTCTGTTTTATACGAAGATAAAAAAATTATATACTGCATGGTATATACCTTAAAAAAAAAGCATCCCTTTTACAGGATGCCTTTTTTAGTGGAATATGTATTGAAAAATCGGTAAAATTATTTCACCAATTCGTCTTGATTTCTAAAAACCAGTGCATCGTTAAATGAATCGATAAGCACGATACTGTCGGCTTTTATGGTGCCGCTCAAGAGTTCTTTGGAAAGGTTGTTCAGCACTTCCCGTTGTATTACCCTCTTGATCGGACGGGCTCCGTACTGTGGGTCGTAGCCCTTGTTGGCCAAGTAATTGATAGCCTCTTCCGTAGCATCGATGGTAATATGTTGCTTCGCAATGGTTTTCTTTAAACTGTTTAACTGTAGTCTAACAATTTTGGAAATATCCTCGCGACTAAGCGGTGAAAACATGATGATGTCATCGATACGGTTAAGGAACTCTGGGCGTATGGTTTTGCGTAAGAGTCCTAGTACCTCCACACGTGCGGCTTCCGCAGCGCTAAAGGGGTCTTTATTGTTCTCGTATTTTTCCTGAATAATACTGCTGCCCATATTACTGGTCATGATGATGATCGTATTCTTGAAATCGGCAACACGTCCTTTATTGTCCGTAAGCCTTCCTTCATCCAACACTTGTAATAAAATATTGAAGGTATCGGGATGGGCCTTTTCTATTTCATCGAGCAAAACCACGGAATACGGTCTTCTACGAACCGCTTCCGTAAGCTGGCCGCCTTCATCGTAGCCGACATATCCTGGAGGTGCACCGACCAATCTACTTACCGAGTGGCGTTCTTGATATTCGCTCATATCGATACGCGTCATGGCGCCTTCATCATCAAAAAGATAGGAAGCCAGGGTTTTGGCCAATTCGGTCTTACCGACCCCTGTCGTACCAAGGAACAGGAACGAACCGATAGGCTTGTTGGCATCTTGTAATCCGGCGCGACTTCTTCTAATGGCGTCGGATACGGCCATAATGGCTTCTTCTTGGCCTACGACCCTTTTGTGTAGTACATCTTCTAGTTTCAAGAGTTTTTCGCGTTCACTCTGTAGCATTTTGGTAACGGGTATACCGGTCCATTTGGCCACGACTTCCGCGATGTCTTCGTTCGTTACCTCTTCTTTGATCATGGTGTCGCCCAACTGTTGCTCATCGAGCGCTTTTTGGAGTTCTTCCAGTTTTTCTTGGGCTTCTTTGATCTTTCCGTACCTGAGTTCGGCTACTTTGCCGTAATCTCCGTTTCGTTCGGCGCGTTCGGCCTCATTTTTGAATTCCTCTATGTCTTGTTTCGTTTTTTGGATTTCATCAACGACCGATTTTTCACTTTCCCACTTGGCAAAGAGTTCGTTTCGGTCTTCCTTGAGGTTTGCCAAATCAACGTTCAATAATTTGAGTTTAGCCTTGTCGTTTTCCCTTTTAATGGCTTCGATCTCAATCTCCAATTGCATGATCTTACGGTCAAGAACATCTAGTTCTTCCGGTTTGGAGTTGATTTCCATCCGTAATTTAGATGCGGCCTCGTCCATGAGATCGATCGCTTTATCGGGAAGGAAGCGATTGGTGATATAGCGTTGCGAAAGCTCGACCGCGGCAATGACCGCTTCATCTTTGATACGGACCTTATGGTGGGCCTCGTATTTTTCCTTAATACCGCGCAGAATGGAAATGGCACTCTCGGTATCGGGCTCGTTTACCACTACTTTTTGAAAACGCCTTTCAAGGGCCTTGTCTTTTTCGAAATACTTTTGGTATTCATCAAGGGTCGTGGCTCCTATGGCCCGGAGTTCCCCACGGGCCAATGCCGGTTTTAAAATGTTGGCGGCATCCATGGCTCCTTGTCCGCCACCGGCTCCTACCAAGGTGTGTATCTCGTCAATGAACAATACGATATCGCCATCTGAGGAAGTAACTTCTTTGATGACCGATTTTAAACGTTCCTCAAACTCACCTTTGTATTTGGCCCCTGCAATAAGGGCTCCCATATCTAGGGAATAGATAATTTTATCTTTTAAATTTTCAGGAACATCGCCTTGAACGATCCTATGGGCCAAGCCTTCTGCGATGGCAGTTTTACCAGTACCCGGTTCGCCTACCAAAATAGGGTTGTTCTTTGTTCTTCTCGATAAGATCTGGAGTATACGTCGAATTTCTTCGTCACGTCCGATTACCGGGTCCAATTTACCGCTATCGGCCAATTCGTTAAGGTTTCGGGCATATTTATCAAGTGAGTTGTAGGTGTCTTCGGCACTTTGCGAGGTTACCTTTCCGCCTTTGCGCAACTCTTCTATTGCCGCTTTTAAGTCTTTCTCGGTGGCTCCTTGGTCTTTTAATATGCGCGAAATTTTACTGCTCGATTTTAGGATGGCCAATAATAGGTGTTCAATGGAAACGAATTCGTCATCCATCTTCTTGGCAATGATACTGGCTTCGTTCAGGGTTTTACCTGCTTCGCGCGACAACATAAGGTCGCCTCCCGAAACTTTTGGAAAACTCTCTAGCTCCTTTGCTAAAATTTGTTGAAGCAAGGCTATGTTAATGTTCAGTTTTTTTAAAATGAAGGGAAGTACATTTTCGTCGACTTCCCAAATGGCTTTGAACAAGTGTTCGTTTTCAATTTGTTGGTGGCCCAAACCCTGTGCAATCTGCTGGGCTTGCTGAATGGCCTCCTGTGATTTAGTGGTGTAATTATTAAAGTTCATCTTATATTGTTTTCTGTAGTTATTGTGTATTTTTGAGGTTGATAGGTCAACAATCCTACCAATACCGAGTAGCGGACAAAATGTCTTGTTTTACTCGAAAATACAGGACATTTAGACAGTTGTAAGTTTTCGGTCAATGCTAAGACTTACCATATAAAAATACGAAATGGGTCTCTTTAATTCGATATTTGGAAGTAAAAATGAAGGTGAAAAGAAGGAAGAAAGAAAAATCCCCTGGGTTCCCCTTAGTTCGGTGGATCAATTGAGTGAGATCGAGCAGAAATCCTTGAGAAGGCCACAGGTGATATTCAAGCATTCAACCACTTGCGGAATTAGCCGCATGGTCTTGAACATGTTTACCAAAAGCTACGCATTGGAAGACGGCCAAATGGATTTTTACTTTTTAGACCTGCATCGTCACCGTCAAG
Source organism: Zobellia uliginosa (assembly GCF_900156625.1). Lineage (GTDB taxonomy): Bacteria > Bacteroidota > Bacteroidia > Flavobacteriales > Flavobacteriaceae > Zobellia > Zobellia uliginosa. The sequence continues at coordinate 245,175 of NZ_FTOB01000003.1, forward strand.
TTTCGGATGAAACGGGCTATAAGTTTCAGGTGATGCACCAATCCCCACAACTGTTGGTGATAAAGAACGGGGCCGTTGTAGCCCATGATTCGCATGGGTCGATCAATGACATCGATTTAGAAAAATACCTTTAAACCAAGTTCATATAGTGAATTGGCCTAAAGGCATTTTTTAGATGAGACTACTGTTTTTAGCCTTTCTTTTTGGTTTCGAACGGAGGTAAAAGTTTGGTCCTGACCTCTCCAAATCCTATACGTACTTTATTGTTGGAGCAATGCCCCCTCATTATAACGGTGTCGTTGTCTTGAATGAACTTACGCTCAGAACCGTCGTTGAGCTTTACGGGTCTGCTACCTTGCCATGATAGTTCGAGCATGGATCCGTATGAGTCGGGAGTCGGTCCCGATATGGTTCCGCTGCCCATCATGTCGCCACTGTTCACTTTGCATCCGTTTATGGTATGGTGGGCCAATTGTTGGGCCATTGTCCAATACATGTATTTAAAGTTCGAATTGGAAATGGTGGTTTCGCTACCATCTTCGGTGGCGATACCTACTTCCAAGTTGATATCATAACTATATCTTTCTTTTTGCTGTAAATAGGGGAGTGGCTCCGGGTTTTGTTTCGGACTTTCAACGCGAAAGGGTTGAAGCGCGTCTAAGGTAACGATCCACGGTGATATCGATGATGCGAAATTTTTCGATAGAAATGGGCCTAGGGGCACGTATTCCCATTTTTGGATGTCACGTGCACTCCAATCATTAAAGAGAACCATCCCGAAAATATATTCCTCGGCCTCATCTACGGAAACGGGTTCGCCCAAGGCGTTGGTATCGGTGGTAATAAAGGCCATTTCCAGTTCGAAATCTACGAGGCGCGAAGGCCCGAATACAGGGGTTTCTTCCCCTTTGGGGAGGGTTTGTCCCTGTGGCCTTCGAATTGGTGTTCCGCTCGGTACAATGGTCGAGCTTCTTCCGTGGTAACCTACGGGTATGTGTAGCCAATTCGGCATTAGGGCATTATCTGGGTCGCGGAACATGGTGCCTACATTGGTGGCGTGCTCCTTGCTTGAATAGAAATCGGTATAATCCCCTACCTGTACAGGTAACTGCATCTCAATCTCGTCCATGGAGAACAAGACGATTTTTTTATGTGCTTCATTGTTCTTTAGGGTTTCATTGTTGATATCGAATATTTCACTGATGCGGTTCCTTACTAAACGCCATGTTTTCTGTCCGTCGGATATAAAATCGTTCAGGGTGTCCTGTAGAAAAATATCGTCGGTCAAGGGGATGTTCTCAAAATATCCGAGTTGGTGCAAAGCGCCTAAATCTATGGCGTGGTCACCTATTCGGGTACCTATGGTAATGATATCGTCTCGCGTTAGAAAGACCCCGAACGGTATGTTCTGAATAGGGAAATCGGAATGTTCGGGCACTGGAAGCCAGGTTTGTCTTGATGGGTCGTTAGCATGTATAGGCATAGCGATTTTGTTAATTTATATTTAATAAATTCTTGATCAAATATATTATTTTATGAGTTTTAACAAGAGTCAATTCGTACTTTTGCATCTCATTTAACAGAATATTTGCTTATGCAACGCGACAATCGGATTTTTGAACTTATAGCAGAGGAAAAAGAACGCCAAATAAATGGTATTGAGTTGATAGCCTCTGAGAATTTTACCAGCCCTCAAGTTATGGAGGCCGCTGGATCTGTGCTTACCAATAAATACGCCGAGGGTTACCCCGGAAAACGTTATTATGGTGGGTGTGAAGTAGTTGATCAAATAGAGCAACTTGCTATCGACAGGGCCAAAGAATTATTTGGGGCCGCGTATGCAAATGTTCAGCCCCATTCGGGTTCACAGGCGAACGCATCGGTTTACCATGCCTGCTTGAAGCCTGGCGACACAATCTTAGGCTTTGATCTATCCCACGGTGGACATTTGACCCATGGTTCTCCGGTGAATTTTTCAGGAAGATTGTACAATCCTGTGTTTTACGGGGTCGATAAGGAAACCGGAACCCTTGATTACGATGTTATTCAAGAAATAGCAACAAGGGAAAAACCGAAAATGATTATTGCCGGGGCTTCTGCCTATTCCCGTGATATGGATTTTAAAAGATTCAGGGAAATAGCCGACAGTGTAGGCGCTTTATTGTTGGCTGATATTTCCCACCCTGCGGGTCTTATAGCCAAGGGCATATTGAGTGACCCTATTCCACACTGTCATATCGTTACGACAACGACCCACAAAACCTTAAGGGGCCCAAGGGGCGGTCTTATTTTGATGGGGGAAGATTTTGACAATCCTTTCGGTATTAAATTGAAGAACGGTAGTCTTAGAAAGATGTCGGCTCTTTTGGACTTGGCGGTTTTTCCAGGAAATCAAGGAGGTCCGTTGGAGCATATTATAGCTGCTAAAGCTATTGCTTTTGGCGAGGCACTTTCAGACGAGTTTTTGCAGTATATGATTCAAGTAAAGAAAAACGCTGCTGCAATGGCCGCCGCTTTCGTTGCTAAAGGTTACAATATTATTTCGGGGGGTACCGATAACCACATGATGCTTATCGACCTCAGAAATAAGGATATTACAGGTAAGGATGCTGAAAAAGTATTGGTGAAGGCCGATATTACCGCCAATAAAAACATGGTTCCTTTCGATGATAAATCACCGTTTGTAACATCGGGTATCCGATTTGGTACGGCAGCGATTACAACAAGAGGGTTGAAAGAAGCCGATATGGCTACCATCGTTGATTTGGTAGATGAAGTATTGACCAACGCCGAAGATGATGCCAAAATAGCCGCCGTTAAGAAAAAGGTAAATGCCTTGATGAACGGTAGGGAGCTTTTTAACGCTTAGTTTGGCGGGTTAATTTTCTAGAATAAAAAAATCTATATAATCCCATCCCCCATCTACGTAATTAAATTATGTAGCTATGGGGGAATTGATTATTGTGGGGAATGGGTGATTATATATATTGTTGTATATGGAAAAGACTTGTTCTTACTTAATGGTTGAGCATGAATAGGTCTCCGTTTTCTATGGTAGTGCTTTTTAAATCGTAGATGACCGCATCATCTTCTGAATCAAAATAAAGTCCCCAATACTTGAAATAGTCTTTCTTTGTATTGTTGTCCGTTTCAATATTCATAATTAGAATATCGTTCTGTTCATTGTGTTTTTCCTCGAAAACGGGAACGTAGATTTCGTAAGGTATTTCGGTTAGTCCCTTGCTGAAATGAACGTAATGTTTACAGATGGCCGCTATAACATCGTTTAGTTGCTCGGGGATGCTATTGTCGTAAATTTTGTTTATGACTATGGCCGTGTCATTTAAGAAAAAAGTAAATTCTTCTATGTCTACCTGAGTTCCGCTTTTGGTAATAAGTTCATTTATCAATTTGATAAACGAGGTTTTGCTTGGTTTGAAACTTCCCCATGTACCTCATATTGAAATGAAATAACATTTCGGCCAAGGAGATGTTGCAATTGAGTTCTATAGCCAAACTCGTCTTAAGATTTCTGTCGGTACAGTTTAGAATTGTAGCCTCGGCAAAGAAGAGTTTCTCCAAGCTATTTACAAAAGATTCCATCCCCTCAATTCGTGAATTGGGAGTATAACCGTTGGAATGGTCATTCCTAAAACTATCTAAATATAGTGGCATATGCGCGGGGTTCTTCAACTTCAAAAACAAAGATAGTTTTCAGTGAAGATTGGCATATAAAGAAAAACCCCATAAAAACTGGGGGATTTTTCAAAATCATTAAGGTTAGATATTGCACTCGGATTATTCCTACGAAACGGGGTCAATGTTTTTGGGGAATGTCATTAAATGAACCCGCGTTTTCGCGCTTCTTCAATAAGGGCAAAGTCATTGCCGTTTTCAACGTTGAAAATGATTTTCAACTGTCTTTTTCTGTTTTCAACGGTGGTACTGGAGGCAGCCACTAATGAAGAGATGTCCTTGGTCTTTGTTCCAATAGATAATTGATACAATATTTTTTTGTCACGTTCGTCAATTTGATCTTCGTTGGCCATTTTGCGACGTATGGCTTGCAGGGCGGCGGCGGTGTAATAGGGAGGTTTTTCGATAACCGTTTTTACCATATCCTGTAGGGTTTTCTCATCTACTTCCGACTTTACCATGTAGCCGTCGGGGTTGACCGTTTTTAAAACGTTGTTGATGTGATAACTATCGCTAAAGGAGGATAGGAATACGACCTTTGAGGTCGGTGATATCTTTTTGGCAAGGAGTCCTAAATCGATACCGCCCCTTTCTTCCTTGGCGCTCTCCGGGAACATTTGAATATCCAATAAGATAATATCGTAGGGCATGCGCGAGGCGGAACTTTCTATTTCGGCCTTGCCCTCTTCGTAACTGGGGGCAATGTTCACAACAACATTGTAGGCGTCAAATTCACAACCTTCAATGGTGTATTTGTAACCTAAGGCAATCATTTCATGGTCATCTACGGCAAGTACTCTAATTAAATCACTCATGGTATTTCTGGGTCAATTCTAATCTAAAGCGATGGGGTTGTTGCTTTTTCCTGTGGTTTGCTTTTGGGGCTGTTCGGTAAAGGAACTTCTAAAAGTACCGTCGTACCTTTGCCCGGGGCGCTTTTGATGTGATATGTTCCTTTAATCTTTTCTATTCTCGATGCAATATTTCGAAGACCGATTCCCTTTTTTCTCGAGTTGGTTTTAAAACCTTTTCCGTCGTCCTCGATACTCACTTTGAATCCGTCTTCCGTTCTACTAAGTTCTACAATTACATTTTTACATTGGGCATGTTTAACAGAATTTTGTAAACTTTCTTGAATCATTCGGTAAACGTTGATTTTTATATTGCCCGCTAGGCTGTCCCAGTCAAATGATTCGTTGTAGATAAACTTGTATTCGAATTTTCCTGTCTTTTGAACGGTTTTCAATAAGTCTTGTAGGGAATGGATAAAATTAGGGATGTTCAGGTAGGCTGCGTGATTAAGTTCGTGGGATATGGCGCGAATCTCTTTCTCTACATCCTGTAAGGCATCAATGGCTCTTTTTCGTTCCGTGGTGGCATGTTCGTCGTTCTTTTTGTTGAGTCCGGTAAGTACCATTCGGGCTCCAAGCATTTTGCCTAAAACGCCATCGTGGAGTTCTTCGGAAATACGTTTTTGTTCAATCTTTTTACCTTCTTCCAGTTTTTGTTTCTGGGCAAGCATTAAATTGAAAATTTCTTGGTTGGCCGCTTGCTGTTCTTGTTGGAATCTTAGTTTTTGGTTTTTTACCCTTTGAACTAAAATAATATATGACATAAGTCCTAGTAAAAGAATGGAAACCGCAACACCTGTCCATAGTTGTTTTTGGCGGGCAAGTAATTGGTTTTCAGCAATAAATTCGTCGGTTTCAAAGCGTATACGGGCAAATTTATTTCGGGCAAGGCGCTCTACCTGTTGTAGGCTATCGTTTAATGAAATGTACTTTTGGTTATAATAGCTTGCTTTTTGAGGTTCTAATTTTGCCAGTAATTGTAGGCTTTTTAAGAAGCGATCATTGCTGTGTGCGATCTGGGAGTAGCCAAGGGCCTTTTTGGCCTGTGATACCGCTTTGACCGTATCTTTAAGTTTGAGATAGTACTCTGCAAAATAGTAATGACTGCGTGAAACATCTTGAATGGCCCCTATACTGTCTTGTAGATGGATGACCGTTTCGAAGTCTTGTAAAACCTTGGTGTTAGGGTCGGTTTTAAACTTGCAATAGGCCAAATTATTGAGGGCTATGGCATATAGGGTAGGCCTGTCGTCAAGGAGGGTCGGGCTTTTTAAAACTTCTTGAAAAAAGGGTATGGCTTTTTCGTAATTCCCTTGCTCAAGATAGACTACACCGATATTGTTTTTTACGCTAAGATCGTAGTTGTTGTTCTCTTCTATTAGTTTTTGGTAGGCGAAGGCCGTATTGTAATAGTCTATGGCCCTGTCATAATCTTTCAGTTCTTTGGTGACGGAACCTAGGTTGTTGTAGCAGTTGTAAAGCCGTTTGTATTTTTTCATCGGCTTCAAGATTTCAATGGCTTTTATCGTGTTGATCTCACTACCGGTATAATCTTTTATATCGGCTTGGGTAACGGCCATATTGTAAAGCATTCGCGCCGATTCATAATCCATGTGAAGCGCATCATAGAGTTTTTGGGCTTCCAGAAAATGGTGGTATGCATTGTCGGCTTTGGCTTTTTTTCTGTAGAAATGGGCTAGGTCCCAATGTGCTTCGGCTAGTTTGAGACTGTCGTTTAACGCTTTGGCCAGGTCAAGGGTCTTTTGGTTGGTATTTATAAAGTTGGTAGAATCGAGAAGTTCTAAATAGCGAAGTGATATTCTCGAGTAGAGCTTGATCTTAAGGGAGTCGTTCTTTATCTGTGAGGCTCTTTTTTTTGCTTTATCGAGAAAAGTTTTTTGTTCTGTTTGGGAAAATTCTGAATTTGTCGAGTTGTCGATCAGGGCATCTATGGAATCGGCCTGCATGGAAATATCGATGCCGTCCGCGGGGTTCTTATTCTTGTTACAGGCAAGGAATAGGAGTGTCAACAGGCTAAAAGCCAGGGATTTAATATGTTTAAGCGGACTGTGTTTGATAGACAGCATGCGAATGGTAAATTCAGGTTAAAAAAAAAGCCTTAAAACTTAATTTAAGGCTAATATAATCTATTCTGATTTTATACTAAGAACCACGTCTGTCTGTCTCAACGTCGTCACCATCTGTAGATGCATCGATATGCAAGTCATAAAGGGCGTCTGTTTCGTCAACTTTTGTTTCTGATTCACATGAAGTGAATAATCCAACGCTCATTACTAATACTGCGAAAATACTTGCTACTTTTTTCATAATAAATCTAGTTTTAGGGGGTTATCTTTTTTCTATACAGCTAAACTAGTGTGGTTTATGGTTAAAATGATCGGGTTTTAAATTGTTGTAGTCAATGAAGGGTTTCTACGAGTAAATGAAGCTGTTTTAAGAGGATTTGATCAATTAAGGGTAGGAATGGTGTTTTTTGACAACAATTTCTTCAAGATATCTATGTTTTCGCGGTAAGATTTTGAGAAGGGCAGCTGTTTCTTGTTATGTTTTAATGTGCAATAAGATTTACCATAGCTGATACGCGAAATAAAATTGGTGTTTACTATAAAACTCTGATGGATTCTGACAAAGTTTTTAGGTAGTTGATTTTCAAAGGTCTTTAACGTTTTGTAGGCATTGTTTATTGTTCCGTCCTTCATGACGAACTCCGTGGAATTGTTGTCGGCCTGTAAGTAAAGAATGTCGTCGGTATTGATATATTGAAAATCGCGATAAGACTTAAGACAGAGTGTTTGGGGTTCTGTCTTGGCCGGCATCTGCTTCTTAAGGCGTAATAAGGATTTTCTAATGTCAAATTCGTTATAGGGAAGTATCCAGTAATCGAAGAAACCATTTTTAATGGCGTCGTAAGCGTGTTCCTTGCTTTTTGAGATACCTATTATAAGGGGAAGCTGGTTCATGTACTGATGAAGTTCCATAACCATATGAAACGATTCGGAAGCAGTATCATTAAGATTGATGAAAACGATGTCGGGGGAGTATTTTAAAATTACGTTTGTACCTTCTACACTATTTTGCGCCAATGCTGCACAGGTGAAATCACCATAGTCCTCCAAATAATGCTGTAGTTGCAAGTTTGAAGTGGCATCAGAATCTATTATGGCATAAGTATAGTCCAAGTCGCGTAATTTTAGTGCAAATTACTCATGGTAGGTCACATGGAGCTAAAGATATCCCCCATAATAATTGGGGTTTTTATTCGTAAATACTTGGTATTGAATATATTTGAAGGAAAAAACCTTCAATTTGTAGGTTGTTTTTGGTTAATTGTAGGTTGAATAATTTTTAATTGCTGATAACCAATGTGTTGTTTCTTTCGGTGCGGTTGAAAAGGAGCTTTGACATACGAAGGCCTACGTTCTTTTTTCTTATCGACAGGTGTTGCCGATTTATTGGTTAAACGCTATCTATATGAGGTAGTTAGGTTTATTGTGCCGTGTATTCGTAAGCCCCGATATCGGGAGTGGCTGTGCGGTCAGCCCCTAAAATATCCGTAGGTATTGAAAGGGCCGTTGTTTTGTCACCTTTGTCCAATGCTGGAGCGTTAGGTCCTAGTTGGAAATCGTTGTTTCCCGCATTTTCAAAAAGGATGGCTTGGGTCCATACCGTGTTTCGGTATGTTTCAGCATTCTTAAAATCGTAAAGCTCTTTGTTCTTGGTCGGAATTTGGTCTTCATTACCGTTGAAAAGGCAGCTGTTGAAGTAATAATTATAGGTGTATGAGTCGTTTTTGTCGAGCGAAAGTTCAAAATTCCCGTTGCCAGCTATGATGCAGTTTTCAAAATCCGCTTTAAAAAGATCCTTTCCCGTGGTATTCCCTTCCGCATCAAGTTCATAATTGTTGATAGTCAAGGCGGCACTGTTTCTGAATCCTTTCGTCCAGTAATTTGCTATAGTGGTGTGAATAAAGGTGTAGCTTCCTCCTAAACTACAATAGAGAGAACTATTTCCTGCACTGCCCAAAACCAGGTTTTTGCCGTTTATAGTGGCCGTCTTTCCCCAGAGATTCACCTGTAGGCTGTTGTAGATTTGGGTATTCTGTATATCTAGGGTGGGTGAGGGGAGCGCTGGTTTTCCTTCCACAAAAATGCCTATGGTCGCGTTTTTAAGGGTAAGGTACTTTATGGTATTGTTGTTACTGCCCTTGGTGATGCGTATGCCCGACCATTGTCCGCTTACATTTGAATATTCAGGTTCTAGGCGATCGCCTTCAAAAATCACTTCATTTTCCAGGTTTTCCAGATCGGAACTTAGGGAGCCATTAATAGCCAATGAAGCTTCCGCGGGTATAACCAAGCCTGAATTCTGATGAAAGTGTACTCTTGCACCGGCATCGATACTAAGTTGTTGGTCTTTCGGAACGGAGGCAAAGCCGTAGATGACATAAGGCTTTTCGTTGGTGAAGTTCAACTGGTCGTTTTGAAGTTCAAAGCCAGGGGCGCGTATTTCCGTTCCTTCCGCATCATAACCAATGGGCACGGTTTCGCTGCTTCCGTCGGAAAGGCTACGGGGAAATAGGAAAACGGCATCTTGAACAAGGGTGACCAAAGGAATTTTTTGGGCCTGGTCGTTTTTTCCAAATTGAAGTATGTCGGTATAGAGCAGTTGGCCGGTATTCTTTTCCTCGATTTTGGCGGTGGTTTCGATAAACACATAGAGGCTGTCTTTGGCCAAAAGGGGAATATCGCTAAAGGCCTTTCCGGCCACACCATCGACATTAAGCCTGTAGAAACTGGCATCGCCTTGTTCCAGTCCGATAAACGGAATGGAGATATCTTCCTTACTGCGGTTGTATACCTTTAAGCTATAAGTGCTACTCCCAATATTGGCAAAAACGGTGTCGAGAAATACGGTATCCTTTGAAAACCCAAGATTACCCGTGCTGCTGGTGTACTCAAAATCTTTCCGGCACGAGGCGAAAGAAACAAAGAGAATCAGCAATGCTATGATAATCGAATGTCTTCCCATGGTTATAAGGTAATGCATTTAAGGCGGTACAAAAAGAAGCCGTTAGAATATGAAATCGTTGGTTTTAGTTTGGTTCAGGGGAAAAGACTTCTTTTATTTTCTTTGATATCCGTGCCGGTTTTAGGGTGTCGGCATTTAAAAGGCACCATTCGGTACTTGACTTTAATAACAGCTCTCCGGTTTTCTTATTGTGCATTTCTACGATTCGAACGGAAATGGCCCCCCTACTTTTTTGGATGTAGGTTTCCATTTCAATGACATCGCCCAATACTGCGGCATTCTTATAGGTGATATGGTGTGTCATGACCACCCATATGATTCCTCTTCGCATTTCTTCGGGCGCAACGGTCATCCAGTGCTCTTTGGAAATATCTTGCATCCACTGTACGTAGCGTACGTTGTTGACGTGATTGAGTTCGTCGAGGTCGTCTTTTTGTACGGTTATGGTCTTTCGGTAACGCTGCATTTATTTCTTTTGGATTTTCACCTCGAACATCTTGTCCCATTCTTTTCCGGTAACAAAAAATGTTTTTCTCTCCGGGTGATAGGCGATACCGTTAAGCACATTGTCGGTATCGCTCCAAGTGGAATGGTGGCTTACCTTGCTGCTCAGTCCCCCAAAATTGATAACTCCCTCGATAGCCCCACTGGTGGCGTCGATGATCATTACACTGGGTTTTTGGTATACATTGGCGTATATTTTACCATCTACATATTCCAGTTCATTGGCACTGTCGTTTATAGATTTGTTGGTAACGGTTTCGATATGGCCTTCTTCGGCAAGGGTCTGAGGGTTCAAGAACCAAATTTTTTCGGTTCCATCACTTTTATATAGTTTTTTACCGTCGTTCGTTAATCCCCAACCTTCTTTGCTTTGTCCGAATTGAAAATTGTCGAGTTTGTCAAAAGTCTTTAGGTCGTAGATAAAGCCCACACCACTACGCCAGGTAAGCATGTAGATTTTATCGTTTAGAATGGTTATGCCTTCGCCAAAGTAAGTTTGGTCTAGGTCTACTTGTTGCAAGACTTCGCCCGTTTTAAAGTCTACCTTGCGTAGCGATGACCTTCCTTTTTTACCGGTACTTTCATAAAGGGTGTCGTTGTGAAATTCAAGCCCTTGGGTATACGCCTTGTTGTCGTGGGGGTATTCGGCAATAATTTCATAGGTGTATATTTCGGGCGACTTGGCGGCCAAAAGTTTAAAATTTTTGGTAATCTCAACAGAGGTGTCTTCGTAGGAGATAACCGCTTTTAGGGTCTTGTCGCCCAAATGGGGCATGGTAAGGGCGATCTTGCCATCGTTTATGGGCAATTCTTTGCCGTCTATGGAATAGCTTACTTTATCTATGGTTTTGTTTTTTTTGTTGTTGATGGCAACGGCTACGCGTTGGTTCTGTTGAAAGCTTTTGCTGTTTCCGTCAAGCTGTATTTCAAAAAGCGAAGCAGGGGATTTTTCGCCTCCGCAGGCCATAAAAAGCATTAAAAACAGGCAAAGGGGAAAAAACTTTAGACTCGTCATGGTGTGTTGAATTAGATTGTGTTCCTGTATATGTGTGAAATTCAGGGAACAAAAATAGCGAACTCAGAGCAAAATGTAGAAATTAAAATTAGAATGTAAAACGATTGCGAAAGAAACAAAAGGTTGTATATTTGCAGTCGGCAAGTCCTACACGACCAGCTCCTGTAGAATCCCCCAGGGTGGGAACGCAGCAAGGGTATACGGTCGTAGCGGTGCGATGTAGGTAGCTTGCCGTTTTTTTATGCCCTAAATTCAAGGTAGAATTAGCGGATTTGGCAGTTATACCTTCAGATTCTTTCCACAGATTTAGTTTCCTTCACACTATTATTATTTGTTATTTTGCATCCATTATGGAGCAAAAAGTAGTATTGATAACAGGAGGTTCTTCAGGTATAGGAAAGTCTATAGGGGTATACCTCAAATCAAAAGGGTTCAAAGTTTACGGAACCACAAGAAATTTAGCCAAGCATAAAAATTTTGAAGTGTTTGACCTGCTCGAACTTGACGTGTCCGACCAAAATAGTATTGTAGCGGCGGTAGACCATGTCACCTCAAAAGAGAATAGACTTGACGTATTGGTCAACAATGCCGGGGTGGGAATTACGGGACCCTTGGAAGAAACCCCCACCGAGGAAGTTCAAAAAGCTTTTGATACCAATGTTTACGGCCCTCTTCGTATGGTGCAGGCCGTATTGCCCCAAATGCGCAGACAAAAAGGGGGGACGATTATAAATATTACGTCTATAGCCGGTTATATGGGTTTACCTTATAGAGGTGTGTATTCCGCTACCAAAGCGGCACTTTCAATGCTTACGGAAGCCCTTCGGATGGAGACCAAGGCCTTTGGTATTAAGATAACAACCTTGGCCCCTGGTGATTTTGCTACGAATATTGCGGCAGGCCGCTACCATTCCCCACTTTTGGAAGACTCTCCTTATAAGGAGCCATACGGTAATACCCTGAAAATGATGAACGATGATGTGTCAAATGGGGGCGATCCGATAGCCGTAGCCAAGCAGGTCTATGAAATTGTGGAAAACTCCAAACCTAGGGTGCATTATAAAGTAGGGTCGCCACTGCAGAAATTTTCAGTGGTCTTAAAGAGCTTGTTGCCAGATAAAGTATACGAGAAACTCTTGCTAAACCATTATAAGTTGTAATTTCGTGGCTCGGAAGAAAAGCTTCCGAAAAGTAAAACGTTAGATTGAATTTTTTAAACCTAATAAACTCCAGCAGATGAAATTTTTTATAGACACGGCCAATTTGGATCAGATACGGGAAGCGCAAGAACTCGGTGTTCTTGATGGTGTAACTACCAACCCGTCGTTAATGGCCAAAGAAGGCATTACAGGAAGAAATAATATATTAAAACACTATGTAGACATCTGCAATATCGTTGATGGGGATGTATCTGCAGAGGTTATAGCCACAACTTTTGACGAGATGGTCAAAGAAGGTGAAGAATTGGCTGAACTACATGATCAGATCGTAGTAAAAATACCAATGATAAAAGACGGTGTTAAGGCATTAAAGTATTTTTCCGATAAAGGTATCAAGACGAACTGTACGTTGGTATTCTCTGCAGGACAGGCTTTGTTGGCCGCTAAAGCGGGGGCAACTTACGTTTCTCCATTTATCGGAAGGTTGGACGACATTTCTACCGATGGGCTTAACCTTATAGCGGAAATAAGACATATATACGATAACTATGCCTTTGAAACCCAAATTTTGGCGGCTTCTATCCGTCATACCATGCACGTGATTGATTGTGCAAAGGTTGGAGCGGATGTGATGACAAGTGGATTATCTTCGATTACAGGTCTTTTAAAACACCCATTGACAGATAGTGGTCTAGAGAAATTCTTAGCGGACTACAACAAAGGAAACTAGGGTCGAGCCTTCGTTTAAAACGATTGAAATAAAAAGAGGAATACCGAACGGGTATTCCTCTTTTTTTATGGGGTAAAGCTTGTATTAGAAGGAAGTGTAAACGTTGGCAAAGGCATCAACAATGACCTTGTCGTCGGTAATGATGCATTTGTTGAGCGGGTATACGATCAACGATTTCGTGAGTTCTTCAAAATCCGACGAGCGGTATTGTTTGGATTGGTCAAGCCCCGAGGTCTCCAAGATGCCTTTCCAGTTGCTCTCGTCAGTTTTTATGTTTATACCTACAAATGAGTATTTCGGTTTTTTTGCCGATAGTTGGGCTATCCTTCTTTTGATACTTTCAAAATGCATTCTATCGGTCGCCGACCAAAAGTAGAAAACGGTTTTTTTGTTCTGGGCCGCAATTTCTTGTAGGGTTACTACCCTTCCGTCGGTACTCGTCACCTCTACGTTCGGTATTTGTTTTTTAGGCTGAATGTTCTTGATGCCTTGATAAAGTGCATCAATTTCATCCATATGCCTGTTGTTCTGGCTCAGTTTCCTAAAATCGGAAATGAACTCGTCATTTTTCTCTTCTGAATCATGAACCTTTAAAAGGTAGTCAAAGGCAACATATCTGAACAGATTGTCCTTGAGTTCCTTTTCCTCCACGAGACTGTCGATAATTTGAAGTTTGTGCTTGTTGAAGTGGAGCTGATTTCGGACTACATTGTTTTTTATGCTACAGGCGTGTGAGCAGGACATAAAAGATAAGTTGCCCACATGGTTGATCATAAAGTTGTAGTAAGGCCTTAGATAGGTTAAATCTTTGTCGTTAAAGGTAAGTTCCTTTCTATAGGCGTAGAAGTTAGGGGGGAGATCTTTAAAAATATTTTCCCCGGTAAATTTCTTGTGCTTGAACGGATACTCCTCTTTATAAGTGTTGTAATTGTAGTTGACACTGGCATTGGCGATCTTCAGCTCTTTTTCCGAGAACTTGCTTTCGCTTTTCAACTCTTCCAGTACATCAAATTTAAGTTGCTTTAAAGAATCTATCTTTCTTTCAAAATCGATCGGGTTCAAACGGTACATTGAACGTACCGCCCGAGCTTCTTCCTCATGGGCGAGGAATACTTCGAGAAGAAAATTGTTAAGGGCTTCGCCGCTTCCGGAAAACACCAATGATTCGTCAAAATCGGTAGTGTTCAATCGCACCAAAAGGCTATCTCCCTTTTCGAGATATACGTATTGTAGTTCGGGGTCGTGATTGAAGTGATAGAGGCCTTCGCTAATTGAGTCTAGGGTAAATGCAAATCTGTTATCCTCGTCCAACTCCGCAGAGTCTATGACGACATCCCCTTTGAGCAATACAATGTAATTGCTCGTAGGATTAACGATTTCACCTGCAAAAAATATACTGGAGGAATTTTTCTCGGCACCACAACTAACTAAAACGAGAAGAAATAGATAGAGTAAATTTCTATTCATATAAGAGAGAACTTGGTGAGTAACACCCAAAATTAAGCAACACTTTGGCAGTTTGCTGTTAATAGCGAGTTAAAAATAAGTGCCTTGCGTTAATGTGAACGATGAAACCAATGCTTTTTAAGTTTATTGGTCTAGGCGATTAAAATTCTGTATTTTTGCACGAATTTTAAAAAGAAATCTATGCTGTCGGTATCAAATTTATCTGTACAATTCGGAAAAAGGGTCTTGTTCGATGAAGTGAATGTAAGCTTTACCCAAGGCAACTGTTATGGGGTAATCGGGGCAAATGGAGCGGGAAAATCTACCTTCCTTAAAATCTTGTCGGGACAGATAGACCCTACCTCGGGTCATGTACATTTAGAGCCTGGCAAACGTATGTCGATTTTGGAGCAAAACCACAACGCCTATGATGAGTTTACGGTTTTGGAGTCGGTGGTAATGGGGAACAAGCCACTTTTTCGCATTAAGCAAGAAATCGATGCCCTGTATGCGGATTATACCGATGAAAATGCCGACAAGATAGGGGAGTTGCAAGTTCAATTTGAAGAAATGAACGGATGGAACGCCGATAGCGATGCAGCGGCACTTCTATCGAACTTGGGAATCCCTGAAGAATTGCATTATACTTCAATGGCCGATATCGACTCCAAGCTTAAGGTAAGGGTTCTTTTGGCCCAGGCCCTCTTCGGTAACCCCGATGTCTTGATTATGGATGAGCCTACCAACGACCTTGATTATGAAACTATAAACTGGCTCGAGAATTTCTTGGCCGATTATGAGAATACGGTAATCGTTGTTTCTCACGATAGACACTTCTTAGACTCGGTCTGTACCAATATCGCCGATATCGACTTCGGGAAGTTGAACCTGTATTCGGGTAACTATACGTTCTGGTACGAAAGTAGCCAATTGGCAGCGCGCCAAAGGGCACAACAAAATAAGAAGGCAGAAGAAAAAGCCAAGGAACTTCAAGAGTTTATTGCACGCTTTAGTGCCAACGTTGCAAAAAGTAAGCAGGCCACTTCAAGAAAGAAAATGTTATCTAAACTTAAGGTGGAAGATATCAAGCCTTCAAGTAGAAGATACCCGGCCATTATTTTTGAAAGGGAACGGGAGGCCGGAGACCAAATATTAAATGTAGAGGGGCTTTCCGCTATGTCGGAAGACGGTGATCTACTTTTTGAGAATGTGAACCTAAATTTGGCAAAAGGGGATAAGGTGGCCATAATTTCCAGGGACTCTAGGGCAACTACCGCATTCTATGAAATTATCAATGGCAACAAGAAGGCGGAAAAAGGTGCGTTCCAATGGGGCGTCACCACTACACAGTCTTATTTACCTGCCGATAACTCAAGTTTTTTTAACGAAAATATTAGCCTAGTAGATTGGTTGCGTCAGTGGGCCAAGACCGAAGAAGAACGCGAAGAGGTATATATTCGCGGGTTCTTGGGGAAAATGCTTTTCAGCGGTGAAGAAGCCCTAAAACAATGTACCGTGCTCTCCGGAGGTGAAAAAGTACGTTGTATGCTCAGCCGAATGATGATGCTAAGGGCCAACGTCCTTATGTTGGACGAGCCTACCAATCACTTAGATTTAGAGAGTATTACCGCATTTAACAATTCATTGAAAAACTTCAAAGGGACCGTTCTGTTTACTACCCATGACCACCATTTTGCACAGACGGTTGCCGATAGAATTATAGAGTTGACTCCAAAAGGCAACATTGACAGATATTTGTCGTTTGATGAATATATGTCCGACAAGGCATTGCGGGAGCAACGTAACAAAATGTATGTTGAAACCGTATAATTTTTGTTAAACCTAATAGTCTAGAACGTAGTAGTGAGCGTTTTTAGGTTCAAGACCCAAACTTGAATCCTAAAGATGCTCGCTACGCTTGGTTGATATCTTGTCAACTAGAATCGGTCTAGGGTATTTAAAAATTGCAACAGATGAAAACCTACAATTTAATCTATGCCTGTATGGCGATGCTCGTCGTTATCGCTTGCTCTAAAACCGATAGTGATTCCCTCGGGGAGAAAGAAAAGGAGGAGGAAAAAAACATCCAATCCGATTACACATTACTAGTCAACAACAACGGAACGCTAGAGGCTACCTTGCTCAATCTTGAAGACAATGGGTTGGCCCTGAGCGGTAAAGAGAGTAAATTCAATTCGGTAAGCCAGCCTAATTTAAGTTATGAAAATGACCAGGTGCTTACCATGTATCATAAAAAGAGTGATTGCAGTGGTGAAATCACAGTTTATGATTTTAAGGACGATACCAGTGAAGCGTATGGGGTTTTTACCGACTTGGGCGCTTGTAGCCTTACGGCCAAGGCTGTTTCACGTAAGGGAAATACCATTTATATAGCTTATGAGTTGCATGTTTCACCTTCTGAGGAAGATGATGAATTTTATATTCGGGCCCTTGATGTTTCGGGGGCAACGCCTACACATGTCGATATAACTTTGGATAAAAGGCCTTTGCAATTGGCTTTAGCCCATAACCGTTTGTTCGTACTGACGCTAGATGAGGAGGTAACCGATGAGTATGCTATTTCGGTAGTGGATTCAAGTAGCAATACGGAAATATATGATACTTTGGTAGGTTTTGATGTACGGAGAATGTTCACAGGGCCAGATGATAATATTATTATTGGCTACGATGATCTTCATAGTACCATAAACAGTACTACCTTTGAAATAAAATATACAAATTATGGTCCAGGAAAAGAACCGAATTTCACAGGATCTTCTTCCTTGCACTTCGATAGTAGTGGTAAGATGTATTATGAAATGACCCCTACCGATCACAGTGATTTTCCCGTGATTCCTGCAGTTTATGATTTTAAGGAAAACCTTACGGTCATGTATGCCTTCGAAAATTTTATAACAGAGACCCAGTTGAACTTTGAGTATGAAATTGAAAAGACGACCATGGTAAGCTATGACGAAGAGAACAATGTGCTACTGATCGGATACAAAAAGAAGACTGGTGAAGACAAGGGAGGCTTGATGCGTTTAAACCCTGCTCCAAAACCTCAGGTGCTCAACAATATTGATGTTGACGGTATACCTACCAAGATCTTTATAAAATAGACGCTTTCGTCAATAAAAAAAAAGGGCATTTCGGTTAACCGAAATGCCCTTTTTTTATGCCACATATTATAGTTTATGGTCAGGCGTTAAAGTATTTACTGTTCCAAATGGCATGATTAAAATTTTTTCCAAGGGCAAATCCATAAAAAATTACAATGGCGGCTAAACACTTGAAAATGAAAAAGAAAATAATAAAAAATTGGGCGGTCGAACTATTTTTGGAAAACAATCCGTCCGGCACCAATAAAGCCACCAAGTAACTCAAGGTGACCACGAGCAAGGTCAAGTTTATTATATTTTTAAACGGCCACATGGCTATTTTTCGAAGCGGATGCAAATCTCCTCCCCAATGGTGTAAAAGATAGTAATAGTCGTTACCGATAGGGGCAAAAAGCAAGGGGTCATCTTTGTCGTCAAGTTTGAAGAGCTTAGATGGCGCTATAATTTTATAAGCTTTGAGCTCTATACCGTGTGCTTCTTCCAGTCTTTTGATCTTGGCAATGGCTTCGGCGGGAATTTCCCCTTTAAAAAAATCGGAGTTCAAAAAACGAAGCCTATAATCGATACATATCTTTTTGATGTCGGATAGATGATAAATCTTATCCGCGTCGAGTAAATCAATTTTAAAGGCATTGTTCGTTTTGGTTGTAATCTCAATGCTGAGATTATTGCTGATCCTTTCTCGCGAAGCTGCGTCTTTTTCGAGAATGCGGTAGAGCGCGGAAGCGTAATCGGTCGTGCCGTTTCGCTGTTTTTCCTCAATCAGCACGCTTTCAATATTGACTCTCTTGTTCAGCATATTTTATGGCAACTGCCTCAAATTTAGATAATTCGAACTCTAAAACACGATTTCAATACTTAAGTATTTGTTAATTTTTTGTTAAAAATATATCGGAAAGGGGGTAAAACGGATATGATAATTGTCATAAAGTTGTAACTTGTCGACGAATTTGAACCGTTAATCGACCGTTTTAACAACTCCCCAACTTTTTTATGAAATATCCTACGATTTTAGTTTGTCTGTTTTTTTCTGTTTGTTTTTCACTCTCGGCACAAGAAGCTACAACCACTAAAAAACCTTTGGTAGGATCTTCCAGTGAGTCGATTGTGAACTCTACGGCAAATTCAAAAAATCATCAAACCTTGTTGGCGGTAATGAGGGCTACCGATTTAGAGGAGTTATTAGATCAATCGGGACCTTTTACGGTTTTTGCCCCTTCCGACCGTGCGTTTGAAAATCTATCGGGTAAATCGGTCAAGGACCTTCTTGATCCCAAAAACAAAAAAGAACTTAAGGATTTATTGACTTACCATATTGTAGCCGGTTACATTTCGGCTTCTAAGATATTGAAGGCTATGTGTAGGGGGAAGGGCAAGGCTACTTTTACTACGGTGCAAGGAGATACGATTACGGCAACGATGAAAGGTATAGATATTGTCTTGACCGATAGCTTCGGAAACAAGGCGACTATAGTTGTGGCCGATTCCAATCAGAAAAATGGGGTGATACACGAAATCGATAGTGTGATATTACCCGGAAAAATATAAGACTTCCTTCTTCTTTTAAAAAAAATCTTTCTTAAATCCTTCCGGATAAATTGTTTTTGCTAGCGTAGTTCAGCTCCCAATTCGGTTTGATATCTTTTTTGCAATTTGCCCATAATGCGATCGATTTGTTTGTCGGTCAATGTACGCTGACTGTCTTGCAAGGTAAAGCTTACCGCATATGACTTTTTGCCTTTTGGAAGTTTGTCGCCTACATATACATCAAAGAGATTGATGTCTTTCAATAACTTCTTCTCGGTCTTTCTGCCTAAATCGTATACTTGTTTAAAGGAAACGGAGTCATCTAGCAATAGGGCAAAGTCGCGTTTTACCTCTGGGTATTTGGGTATTTCGCGGTAGGTGATGCTATTTTTTTGGGCCAGGGCGATTACGTTGTCCCAATTGAAGTCGGCATAAAGAACCTCTTGTTTGAGGTTCATCTTCTTAAGGATTGATTTTTTGATCAATCCGAAAGAAACGATTTCCTTGGTGTTGACGACCAAACTGAGTCCTTCTGAGAAGGCACTGTTCGATGTTGGCTCAGAGCTGGTATCGGTAATTCCCAAACGGGCCAAGATATTCAAGACTATCGATTTTAAATAAAAGAAATCGATGGCTTTTACTTCCCTTGACCAATTGCTCTCGTTGCGGTTGCCGGTCAGGTAAAGACAAAGGTGTTTGTCTTCTATATACTTGGTGTCTTGCTGTTCGTACGATTTTCCGAACTCAAAAAGTTTTAAGTTTTGTTTTTTTCTGTTGTTGTTATAAAGTACGGTCTCCAGACCGGTATATAACATTGAACGACGCATTACCGAAAGGTCGTTGCTCAACGGGTTTAGCATTTGAACACTTTTTTCATCTACCTCTGACTCATCAATAAGTTGAGCGTTGGCCGGTGCGGTCAAACTGTTCGTCATGATCTCATAGAAGCCCTTAGAGGCCAATAAATCACCTATAACGGTTTGTAGTCTATGGTCGTCGAATTTTGAAACGGGTGCCGTGGAAGCGTTTAACTTGGTGCCAAAATCTATATTGTTGTAACCGTAAACACGTAAAATTTCTTCAATAACATCTACTTCCCTTTGTACATCTACGCGGTATGAAGGTATTGAAAGTCCGAGTCCGGCTTCGGTAACACTTTTTACCTTGATGTCCAATGAGGTCAATATCGATTTGATCGTATCTTGTGGGATTTCCTGTCCGACCAAGGAATAGGTTTTTCTAAAGGTCAAGAAAACTTGATGTTCGTCGAAACGCTTTGGATAAAAATCGATAATGTCGGAAGTAATATCCCCTCCTGCAATTTCTTTAATCAATAATGCGGCACGTTTTAGGGCGTACTCTACATTCTCTATATCGATGCCTCTTTCGAACCTAAACGAAGCGTCGGTGTTCAAGCCGTGTCTTTTCGCGGTCTTGCGAATGGAAACAGGGTTGAAATAGGCACTTTCAAGAAATATGGAGTTTGTTTTTTCGGTAACACCAGTATTTATTCCTCCGAAAACTCCTGCTATACACATGGGTTTTTCAGAATCGCAGATCATCAGGTCGTCTTCGTGCAAGGTACGTTCTTCCCCGTCTAGGGTCATAAATTTAGTCCCTGCTGGTAAGGTTTTTACAATCACTTTTTTACCGTGAATACGATCGGCATCAAAAGCATGTAAGGGTTGACCGAGTTCGTGCAAGACATAATTGGTGGCATCGACCACATTGTTGGTGGGGTTGATACCGATGGCCTGTAGTCTGTTCTGTAGCCATTTTGGCGATGGCTTTATCGTGAGGTTGCTTAAGGTAATACCGGCATAACGGGGTACCAGTTTGCTATCTACCACATCAACTTGCAGTTTTAGCGAACGGTTGTCCACATTAAATTGGCTAATTGAAGGGGTAATCAATTCCTTATTGATCTCTTTTTGTATAAGTCCCGCTTTGAGGTCCCTTGCTACGCCATAATGGCTCATGGCGTCTGCACGGTTAGGGGTGAGGCCTATTTCAAAGACTTCGTCTTGTTCGATATCAAAGATTTCGGAGCAAGGGGTACCCGGTTTTAGTTTGCTGTCGAGTACAAGAATGCCTTCATGGCTAGAGCCTAGTCCGAGCTCGTCTTCGGCACATATCATACCATGGCTTTCTTCTCCCCTGATTTTTCCTTTGCCTATTTTCCACACTTTTCCTTCCGGGGTATATAATTTCGTTCCGACCGTGGCAACAGGTACTTTCTGGCCTTTGTCTACATTGTGCGCTCCACAAACGATTTGCACCGGAGATTCGGCACCTATGTCTACCGTGGTTACTTTTAATTTATCGGCATTGGGGTGTTTGGTACAGCTGAGGACATGCCCCACGACAATACCCTTAAGTCCGCCTTTTATGGATTCAAAAGGTGTAATTCCTTCAACTTCAAGGCCTAGGTCGGTTAGAAGCTCAGCTGTTTTTTGGGAATCCCAATCAAGTTTTAAAAATTGTTTTAACCAGTTATATGAAATCTGCATCGGCTAGTTTTAGAGCGGGTAAAGATAAAACAATGCATTAAGACATTCAATATGCATGGCAACTGAATTAATTATTTTTTTGTTGTAAGTTTTGGGCATATATAACGATTCTAACAGAAAAGACGAAAGAATGAAGAAATTGCTATGTATGGTTTCGCTTTTGAGCGCCCTTATTTCCTGTAAGGACGAAAGAAGACCTGAATTGTCGGAAGGGATATGGCAAGGAAAACTCAGCGTGATGGAGGGTGAAAAATTGCCTTTTAATTTTTTGGTAGAAAGGGAAGACGGTGCGTATAAGATGCAGATTTATAATGCCAGTGAAGTCATCGTTGTTGATGAGATCGAGCTTAAGGGCGATTCGATACGGATACATCCCCCTGTTTTTGAGGGATATATTTCGGGAAAGTTTACGCCAGGGCGAATTGAAGGCGATTTTAGAATTGAGAGTTTAGATAGGGTAGTGCCTTTTGAGGCTGATTTTGGGGAAACGGAACGTTTTTCTGCCGAAAAAAACGCGAACGTAAATGTTTCCGGTATTTGGGAAACGGAATTCACGCCTGAGGATCTTGAGGTGTATATGGGAAAAGGCATATTCGTCCAAGAAGGGAATAAAGTAAGCGGAACTTTTAGAACGACAACAGGTGATTATCGTTATTTGGAAGGTGTAGTAACTGGTGATTCCTTAAAGTTGTCGGCATTTGACGGGGCCCATGCCTTTTTGTTCACGGCCCGGGTAACCGATAGTACCTTGAACGGGGCGTTCTATTCGGGAAATCATTCCAAGGAAACTTTTGTGGGGAAGCGTAACGAGGGCTTTGAGCTGCCGCCTGCCGATTCGCTTACCTTTTTAAAGGAAGGGTATGATAAATTTTCATTTTCATTTCCCGATATCGATGGTACAATGGTGTCTTCCGAAGATGAACGATTTAAGAACAAGGTGGTAATGGTGCAAATTTTAGGCTCTTGGTGTCCAAACTGTTTGGACGAGACCAAATTTTACGTCAATTACTTAAGGGACCATAGCCCCAAAAACCTTGAAGTAGTAGGTTTGGCCTTTGAATACGCCAAGACGAAGGAAGGGGCCATCAAAAGTATTGAAAGGCTCAAGCAGCGTATAGGGGTAAATTATCCTATTCTATTGGCGCAGTACGGAAGCTCCGATAAAGATATGGCGCAGAAAAAACTACCGATGCTCAATCGGTTGTTGTCATATCCGACTACGATATTTATCGATAAGGAAGGTAAGGTACGCTATATACATACCGGGTTTAACGGACCCGCCACCGGTGAAAAATACATAGAGTTTCAAAAAGAGTTCGATGCACTTTTGCAAAAACTGCTAAGGGAATAAAGGTGTTTAGATAATCGTAGATTTCCCTAGGCCGATGTTCTCATCGTTAATGCTTGGGTTGTCGTCAGATTCAACAATGTTTTCCGAAATAAAATCGCCTACGTAGTCCGTACCATATTTGCTGCTTCCCAAAACATCGGTTGTCACCACTTTTTTGACAAAAGATTTATGTACGGCGGCCACGATGGCATTTGCTTCTTCGTCAAGTCCAAAGTGCTGTAACAACATGGCGGAGCTGAGAATTGAGGCAACCGGATTGGCGATGTTCTTTCCTTTGGCCTGGGGGTACGATCCGTGAAAAGGTTCGAACATGGCATTTTCCAAGCCTACCGAAGCGGAAGGAAGAAGGCCTACCGAGCCAAGGATGACACTTCCTTGGTCGGAAAGGATGTCACCGAACATATTGTCGGTCAGTATAACATCAAATTGACGCGGATTCAGCATCATTTGCACCGCGGCATTGTCGATAAACAGACATTCAAAGGATATATCAGGATAGCTCTGGGCTATATTGGTAACGGTTTTACGCCAAAGTCGCGATGACTCGAGTACGTTGGCCTTGTCGACAAGGGTTACTTTTTTACGTCTTTTTTTTGCTGCTTTAAAGGCTAAATGGGCAATTCGGCTTATCTCGCTTTCCGAATAGGAGCAGAGGTCAGAGGCCGTTGTCCCATCTTCGCTTAGTGTTTTTTTTCCAAAATAAATGCCCCCTGTAAGTTCCCGAAAAATAACGAGATCCGTATGATCCACAATATTTCGCTTGAGGGGTGAATTCTCTAAAAATGCAGGAAACATTTTAATGGGCCTGATACTGGCAAAAAGCCCTAGTTCTTTGCGCAACCTTAATAGTCCTTGTTCGGGCCTAACCTTGGCTTCTGGGTTATTGTCATAGTCCAAAGCACCGATGGCACCGAATAAAATGGCATCGGCCTCTTGGCAGAGGGCCAATGTTTCGTCTGGTAACGGTCTTCCAGACCCTGTCATGGCGATAGCGCCAAAGGGAGCTTCAACGAATTCAAACCTATGGTTAAAGGTTTCTTCGATTGCTTTTAGGCATTTTACCGATTGGGCCAATACTTCGGGGCCAATGCCATCGCCGCCAAGAAGGGCAATTTTTAGCTGCATCTAGAGATATTTTAAGTATACCAAGTTCATTTCCATTGAATTTGATTCAATAGCAGAAGGCTAAGATTAAAAATTTTAATGACATTACGGTCAAAAAAACGATTAAAATGAAAACGGTATAAAATCTCGAATATTCTCTAAGAAATACTGTTTAAGGAAATTTTGCTGGCCTCTATAATTTTCGGAATGTCTTGGTCAGAAATTTCCTTGTTTTTGTCGGCAAATTTTAAGAATTCTTGATACACCTCGTCAAGTTGAAGCTTCGTAAGCTCGAATCCGACCAATTTGGCCCTATAGGCCAAAGCGGCCCTACCGCTTCTGGCGGTAAGCACAATAGATGATTCGTTTACCCCAACATCCGCCGGATCGATAATCTCATAGGTTTCCCTATTCTTGATTACGCCGTCTTGGTGTATTCCGGAGCTATGGGCAAATGCGTTGGCACCAACAATGGCCTTGTTGGGCTGTACCATCATTCCCATTTTTTGGGAGACCATTTGGCTTGTGTCGAAAAGTAACTTACTGTTGATATTGGTATCAAGACCTAGGCTAGGGTGTTGCCTTAAGATCATGACAACCTCTTCTAATGACGTATTCCCGGCTCTTTCTCCAATACCGTTTATAGTACATTCGATTTGACGTGCGCCGTTGATGACACCCGCAATTGAATTTGCCGTGGCCAGACCGAGGTCGTTATGGCAATGACATGAAAGTACGGCCTTGTGGATTCCGGTTACGTTTTCCTTTAGGTATTTTATTTTGGCACCGTATTCTTCGGGCAAGCAATATCCCGTTGTATCAGGTATGTTGAGAACGGTGGCTCCAGCTTTTACTACGGCTTCGCACACCCTGGCCAAAAATTCGTTGTCCGTACGTCCCGCGTCTTCCGCATAGAACTCTACGTCTTCAACAAAGGTCTTGGCATAGCTTACCGCATCTATGGCCCGTTCGATGATGGCCTCTCGGTTCGAGTTGAACTTGAACTTGATATGTGAGTCAGAAGTTCCGATACCCGTATGTATACGTGCTTTTTTTGCTGGTTTCAAGGCTTCAGCCGCTACTTCTATATCTTTTCTTACCGCACGGGTCAATCCACATACCGTGGCATTTTTTACCAGTTCGGCTATTTGGGTAACAGATTTAAAATCTCCAGGACTCGATATAGGAAAACCGGCCTCAATAATATCTACTCCCAAATCGTCCAATCGTTCTGCGATGACCAACTTTTGTTCGGCGTCTAGTTTGCAGCCGGGCACTTGTTCCCCATCACGAAGCGTTGTGTCAAAAATCTGTACCTTATCTTTACTCATTATATTTGTGTAGTTTAGCTAACTTAGAAACTTTTTGCAACTTTGTTCGATGTACAAATATCATATTTTGTACCGTTATTTCAATATTTTTTGATAACCTTAGCCTTAATCTTTTGGGTAGGTCGTAAAACGAAAAGTGCTATTCAGTGCAATACGAATATATGACCAATAGTACAGACTGCCTAGTACCCATAAGAAATAGTACAACGTTAAGTCGGTTTTTAGTGTATGTAAGAACTTAACATAGAGCAAATTAAATAATATTTTTTACGATGACAAATGCGCACAGAGATGCCTTGTTCGTTCTGGTAAAGTCGCTTTCGAAATCAGAAAAGCGACAGTTTAAATTATATGTGGGTCGCTTGGGGGTGAATACCGATGCCAAATTTTTGGCACTGTTCAATCTCATGGATAAAATGAAGAAGTACGATGAGAAGACAATTTTAGAGAGTGGTATCGTTAAAAAAGCACAATTATCAAACTTAAAAGCACATCTTTATAAGCAGATTTTAGTGAGTCTAAGGCTTAACCCGGTGAACCAGAACATACGTGTTCAAATTCGGGAGCAATTGGACTTTGCTACGATTTTGTATCAAAAGGGACTATATAAGCAGAGCTTAAAAATTCTTGATAAGGCCAAATCTACGGCCATAGAGAACGAAGAGAAGAATATTGCCTATGAAATAGTGGAGCTTGAAAAAATAATCGAGACCCAATACATCACCCGCAGCATTCCCGATCGCGCCGATGAACTGGCCGTTCAGGCCAAGGAATTATCGGCACAGAATGTAATGACCAGTAAGTTGTCGAACCTCTCGTTGCAATTGTACGGTATTATGTTAAAGGTGGGATACGTTCGCAGCGATGAAGATTATGTGAAGGTAAACAAGTACTTTGAGACCCATTTGCCGAAATATAAATTGAAAGACCTTGGTTTTAGGGAAAAACTCTGGCTTTATAAGGCGCATCTTTGGCATAGTTTCTTGATTCAAGATTTTCTTTCGTCTTATAAGTATGCAAGTAAATGGGTAGACCTGTTCTATGAGCATGAAGAACAAATAAGGTTGAACCCCGTTTTTTTCTTGAAGGGAAACCACTATTTGTTGGAGTCTATTTTTTATGTGAAATACAGTTCGCACTTTAAGGAAGTCCTTGAGCGCTTGGAAGCGGTTGTAGAGAGCAAAAGCTTCCCGAAAAACGACAATATAGCGTCTTTGTCCTTTCTCTATATCAATGCGAATAAATTGAACCTTCATTTCTTGGAGGGTACGTTTAGCAAGGGCCTATATCTAGTGAAAATTGTAGAGTACGGTATAAATAAGCACAAAGACCGTATAGATGCCCACCATATTATGGTGTTGTACTATAAAATTGCGTGTCTGTATTTTGGAATAGGGGATAATAAGACCTGTATTCAATACCTCAAGAAAATTATCAATAACAAAAACCTGAAAATGCGTGAAGACCTTATGTGTTTTGCCAGGGTTTTAAGTCTGGTAGCGCATTATGAAGCGGGCATGGACTATCATCTTGAGGTGCAGTTAAAGAGTACCTATAAGTTTTTGTTGAAGATGGACGACCTTCATGCCGTTCAAAAGGAAATGATCAAATTTTTGAGGAACTTGGGTAATATTTTTCCCAGTGACCTCAGAAACGAATTTCAAAAATTACATACCGAGCTTAAGAAATACGAAGATCACCCCTACGAAAAAAGAGCGTTTTTGTATCTGGACATCATCTCGTGGTTAGAGAGCCATCTAGAGAACAGGCCCGTGGCAGATATTATTCGAGAAAAGGCCATGGCCGTAAAAAGGTAGCATTTGGCAGCAAGCTCGTCTTTTAGCATAAAGAATTTTTTAGAGATCAACTTGGCCATGCTGCTTCTGAGTACCTCGGGGCCTTTTGGTAAATTTATAGATTTGCCGGTTCCCGTGACCATTGGTATTCGGGCATTTATAACGCTTACTTTATTATTTCTCTACTGTCGGTTCAAGGGAATTTCATTCGGTCTTAGCAGTAAGGATAGAAGCCCTATAATTATAAGTGGTATTCTTATGGGAGGGCATTGGTTGGCCTACTTTGTGGCCTTGCAAATGTCCAACGTTGCCATAGGGATGTTGTCTTTGTTTACCTATCCCGTTATTACGGCTTTTTTAGAACCTTTGTTTCTAAAGACCCGATTTCAAAAAATGCATTTGGTGTTGGGGGGCTTGGTTCTATGTGGAATTTATTTTTTGGTGCCCGATTTCAGTTTTAGAAACAGCTATACCATAGCTATCGGTTTCGGGGTGTTTTCGGCACTTTGCTATGCTGTTCGCAATCTTATATTAAAGACGAAGGTCGATCGGTACCAAGGTTCTGTGCTGATGGTGTATCAGATGGTCATTATCTGTCTTATGCTGATTCCCGCCTTTTTTTACTACGATTTGGAAGCGGTGCCCGATCAGTGGGTCGGATTGCTGGGGCTGGCGGTAATAACTACCGTTTTCGGACATACGATGTTCATCAACTGTTTTAAATATTTCTCCATTACCACGATAAGTATTTTAAGCAGCGTTCAACCGGTCTATGGTATTCTGATCGGTGCCTTGGTGCTTTCTGAGATTCCGGCATGGTCTACACTTGCCGGCGGATGCTTGATATTGGCTTCGGTCATTGTAGAAAGTGTGCGGTCTTACCGTTAAAAATCGTCGTTTATCTTGCTATATTCCATAAGGTTTAGGGATAATGCAGTGGAATGCTTTGTCTGCTTGAAAATTTGTTAGTTTTTCTTGTTATTGGTTGCAAAAATCAACCTTTTTGGTAATTTTGGGAGTCAGTCTTTTCGAAAATTGCCTAGAAGCAACACACTCAAAACTGCCATTTGAAATATAATTAAGGGCTCTGGCTACGGAGCGGTTTAACAAAGTTTGTCTACCTACTGCATTGCCTGCCATGTCCTCTACCTAAAACCGTTATCGAATAACCTAAATACAACCACCGATGAAGAAAAAACGAATTCCTGTTTTTATTGTAATAGGAAGTTTACTCCTATTAAGTTTTCAAGTGATCAACAACCAACTACACTTATTGCAGTCTCCGGGAGCCGTAATCGAAGATTACGTGGAGCCTGATTACGAGCTGGGTTCGGGGCATATAGATTCTTTACTTCCCTTGCCGGAGGTGAAAGATGGTGAAAGGACGCCTTTTGACCTATGGCGGTATGGGGGGAAGGATAAAACTTCCTTTATGCAGCCCGACCTGCCAATGGAGTGGGAAGAATGGCTTGAATTCCATAAAAAACAAAAGCCCGAGCTTATGGCCGATATTAGGGATTATATGAATTCGCGCTATAATTTCACGAATGAATCCTACGAAGGGAAATTCATGTCCGGGGGAAGAAAACCTATTATGAAAGGTCCTGTATCAAGATTACCAAAAGGTATCGGGTCATTCGAAGAACTTGCCAAACTATCTCCGGAAGAAATTAAGGAAAGGGACTTGTTTCCTTTTAAGCCTTTGGCACATCCATTGGCTTCAACGGCCCACATGGTTTTTCCCGATGCTTGGAACAAGGTACACCCCGAACACGTGCGTATCGATTTAGACCACGATTATCCTGATGCGTATTTGCCCGAATTTCCCGCGCCGATGTTTTTGACCACCCATAAGGAACTGGGAGATGTAACCAATGGGCGCGAGGTTACCTTTGCCAATTATTACGAAATATTTAACGGACTCTTGACCCCGGAACAAATGGAGGGCTTAAAGGAACTGTTAAGACCTACCCCTACAGGTTGGTTCAATCATACGACCCACAGGGTTACCGCTGAGCCAAGTGCCGGTGTATCTTGTTTTTCATGCCACGTAAACGGTCATACCAATGGGGCTTTTGAATTGGCGCCAGACAGCAGGCCGCAATTGTCACGTCTTCGGGTAGGTACCCCTTCCATGCGTGGAAATTACAATATGATGCAATTTGCCTCAAAACGATCGATACGAAGCATGGACCATTTTGCGGAAGTAGAGGAATATTTTGATGGCGATCCCGGAATGATGCAACATATTGGTCCGCGTGCGCACCAAAAAGTAGTAGCAAATCGGATGGGGGATTTCAACGCCTTGTTAGATTTTCCACCTGCCCCAAAATTGGATGCCATGAACCGGTTGATTCCTGAAAAAGCGACCAAACAAGAACTTTTGGGCGAAAAATTGTTTCATGGAAAGGCCAAATGTGTGAGCTGCCATAGTGGTCCGGCCTTTGTAGATGATTATTTACACGATTTAAAGGTAGAGCGTTTTTACAAGGGACGACCTGAAGGTCCGATCAAAACATTCGCTTTAAGGGGGATAAAGGATTCGCCCCCATATTTGCACGACGACCGTCTTCCGACCTTGGACGATACGGTAGAGTTTTTTAATCTGGTTCTGGAACTTGACCTGAGTAAGGAAGAGAAGAAGGCGCTAACCGCATATATGATGTGTCTCTAAGCTCATACAATTGCCCCTGGGTACGTGTGGGGTTCTCCCTTACCTTTGCCTGTGAGGGGAAGCCATACGTATTTGGGAGCCTTGTCCCTTTCTTTAAAAGAATTGTAGCGGAGTCTTTATTTCTTTTCTTCCCGCGGGTTGATTCCTGGGGGTAAACTACCTCCTTGATATTGGTTGATGAGTCCTTCCCCCAGTTTTTGGAACTCTTCGTTCTGGGCCATTTGACGCACTTTTACAGGGTCGAAATCCCCATTGAAATATAAAAAGGAAGCGTTTTGGTTATTGTTGTTGTAAATCAATATTTCCTTTACGGCATTTCTTTTCTCCCGTATGCTCACCACGTTTCGTTTGAGTTCATCGTTCTTGCGGTAGACTTCGATAAAAGAATTGCCGGTAATGCCGTTCATCTGTTTGTTCAAGAATTCTGTTTTGGCCGCGGTCGTACTGGGAAATGACATATAGCGCAAATCTTTCGTAGTGCCTATAAGCGATTTCATCTCGGGAGAAATGCCACCAATAAGCGAAAGCATAAATCGGGGTACCCGCACGGCGGTAACATGGTCGTCTTCTTTATGGGCGTTGTAAAAACTGTCGATTGAATTGTAGGTGCTGCAAGATACGAGCAGTACAAGACTGCAAATAATTAGTGTTCTTTTGATCATGGTCTTGTGTTTATACAGTTAAATATACTGTTTCTAACAACAAGCGTTCCAAATCGGGTCTACTGGTGGTTTGGCCACGATTTCTACAGGTTCTTTTCGCACCGGGTGGATAAAGGAGAGTCGTCGTGCGTGCAGGTGTATGCTTGCGTCGGCATTGCTCCGGTCAAAGCCGTACTTTAGGTCTCCTTTTATGGGGCAGCCAATGGCGGCCAACTGCGCCCTTATTTGATGATGGCGGCCTGTGTGTAAGTCGATTTCAAGAAGGTAGTAGCGGTCTAGCTTTTTTATCACCTTATAGTCTAGAATGGCTTTTTTGCTATCCGGAACTTCTTTGATATGGGCGTAGGACTTATTCTGTTTATTGTTGCGTTTGAGGTAATGGGTAAGAGTGTCCTCGTTTTTTTTGGGTTTATTTTTGACAATGGCCCAATAGGTCTTTTTCGCCGCTTTTTCGGCAAAAAGTTTATTGAGGCGGGGTAGGGCCTTTGAGGTTTTTGCAAAAACCACTATACCGGAGGTGGGGCGGTCAAGCCTGTGGGCTACGCCTAGGTAGACGTTTCCCGGTTTGTCGTATTTTTCCTTGATGTATAGTTTAACGACCTCGCTTAACGGCATGTCTCCCGTTTTATCGCCCTGAACAATATCGCCCGGTCTTTTGTTGATGGCAACGATATGGTTGTCTTCAAACAATACCAAAAGGTTGTTTGGGTCGGAAAGGAGTTTACGGGCCACTAGAGCTATAAATTAAGGTTGGATAAATCCGGTATGGATACGGATGTTGGATAGCTATTAATACTGTTCTTCGTCGTTCGGGAAATCCCTGTTTTTTACGTCCTGTACATATTGTGAAATGGCACTGCCCATTTCTTCGTATAGGTTCATATAGCGCCGTAAGAACCTAGGGTTGAATTCATGGGTCATTCCCAATAGGTCATGAATGACCAAAACTTGTCCATCGGCATGCTTTCCCCCACCGATACCGATAGTGGGTATTGAAATACTCTCCGAGACTTTTTTGGTCAAGGCGGCCGGAATCTTTTCGAGCACGATGGCAAAACACCCGAGTTTTTCAAGAAGTTTGGCGTCTTCCATCAATTTTTCGGCCTCTGCCTCTTCCTTGGCACGGACGGTATAGGTTCCGAATTTATAGATAGATTGTGGGGTGAGTCCTAGGTGCCCCATTACCGGGATACCGGCTTTCAATATTTTTTTTACCGATTCCTTGATTTCGATTCCTCCTTCGAGTTTTACGGCATGGGCCCCACTTTCCTTCATAATACGGATGGCCGAACGGAGGGCTTCCTTAGGGTCGCTTTGATAGCTTCCGAAAGGAATGTCTACCACGACCAATGCCCTTTCCACGGCACGTATGACCGAGGTGGCATGATAGATCATTTGGTCAAGGGTTATAGGAAGGGTGGTTTCATGGCCGGCCATTACATTACTGGCAGAATCCCCTACCAGAATAACATCAACATTGGCAGAATCTACAATCTTGGCCATAGAGTAATCATATGCGGTAAGCATTGATATTTTTTCGTTGTGTTTTTTCATGTCTACAAGAGACTTGACCGTTACTCTTTTGTATTCTTTTTTTGCCGTTGACATATGTATTTTGTTTTGGAGGGATAAATGTAAGGAAAATGTTGGGTTTCCGAGATATGTAGGCCCCTTTGCTTATCGGTCGTTCAATCCGTAACGGGGTTAAAGTACTCGTGCTAAAGCGAATATTTATTAAATTTGATAAAATTGATACCAATGAAAAAACTACCCTCACTGCTTTTTTGCCTCCTTACCTTTGGGGGATATGCCCAGGAAAATGAAGAAATGGCTGTTAAAAATACGATCGAAGCTTTTTTTAAAGGGTTTCACCGTCAAGATTCGGTCCAAATAAAAAAGACGCTAGCCGGTAATGTGGTCATGCAAACCATTGCCAAGGATGAAATGGGAAATCCCGTAGTAAAGACACAGGCTTCTTCCGATTTCTTGAAGTCTATTGTCGCGATTCCCGAAACCACAAAATTTGAAGAGGTCATCAACAGTTATTCCATTCAGATAGATGGCCCAATGGCCCATGCCTGGACGCCTTATACCTTCAATTTAGATGGGTCGTTTCACCATTGCGGGGTGAATTCTTTTCAGTTGGTGAAAGATGCCGACAAGGGGTGGCAAATCGTTTACGTTATCGATACCCGACGAAAAGGGGGATGTAAATAGCTATTTAAAAAAGACGAATTGTATAAAACCCGTCTTTTTTAGTTTTTTAATTAAACCTTCCAACCGTCACGGTAGGTTCTACCAACAAATTGGTTGGCTTCTTCCAAATTGGTAATCCGCATGTTCTCGCCGTCCCATAATAATTTCTTTCTTGCGAAGAAATCCATATTACCCTTACTATCCTCTTTCCGCAACAAATAACTGCGAATGGCCAAATTTCCCATAAGAACGGTTTCCGTCATTGGGCCCGCATAATCGAACGAAGAGGTCAGGGCTTTATGTTCATCGCTGTTGAAGCCTGCTTTACACGCATCGACCCATTTTCGTTGGTGACCGTACTCGGGTTCTTCGTTTGTCTCGGTTTCAGGACCGAATTCGGTCGTGCCGTCGTTCAGGTATAGTTTCGGGGTGAGGGGGCTACTATCGTTGATGTTGGTGGAAATAATTCCTTTTTCACCAATGATGAGTACACCATTATAGCTTCCGGGGCCTCCAATGTCGTTGTTGGCCGGTATGATATCAGGATGCGAAGGTCTGATACCGCCGTCGCTCCAGGTCATTTCAATCGGCCTCTTTGTTTTTTCGGTGGCGCCAAAGTGAAGGGTTATAAAGGAGGAGGCAGGGCAACCTTCAGGGTGGTAATCGGCGTTCCACATTTGTGAATAGACCGAACCTATACTACATTCGGCATCTGTAGGGTATTTTAGGCCTAGGGTACGAAAGGGAATATCGATCAGGTGACACCCTACATCGCCAAGGGCTCCCGTTCCGTAATCCCACCAGCCCCTCCAGCTAAATGGGTGCAAGTTCGGGGTGTAGGGCCTTTCGGGTGCAGGTCCGAGCCAAAGGTTCCAATCCAAGCTGTCGGGTTTAAGACTGGGGTCTGGCGCTTGCATGGCGCTTCCTTGTGGCCATACGGGGCGGTTGGTCCATACCTGAACTTTCGAAACGGCGCCAATGGCGTCGTTATCGATCCATTTTTGAACCATGCCCAAAAGTGGGTTAGAGCCGCCCTGGTTTCCCATTTGGCTCACAATTTTATGGTCTCGGGCCATCTGTGTGAGTATGCGTGCCTCACGAATATTGTGGGTCATGGGTTTCTGTACATAGACATGTATGCCCCTTTCCATAGCATAGGCAGCTGCAGGGCCATGAACGTGGTCGGGAGTGGAAATGGTAACGGCATCGATACCTTTTTCCTTATCTAGCATTTCACGGTAATCGGCATATAATTTTGCCTTGGGAAAATTCTCTACGGACTTCTTGGCAGAGCCCATGAAATCTACATCGCATAGGGCCGTTACTTTTTCACGCCCGTTTACGGAAGCGTTGAAGATGTCACTGGAGCCTTTACCTCCGGCACCAATGGCAGCTAGGTTTAAGCGGTCACTGGGGGCTAGGTAGCCCGGGCCGCCCAAAACGTATCTGGGTACGATAAAGATAGAGGAAGCTATGGCCCCCTTTTTTAGAAAAGACCTTCTTGAGTTGGTTGGTGGCTTGTTTTTTTTGTGGGCCATTGGGTTTGGTTTTTAGTTGAATTTGTGAACGGTCTCTAAAGTTAATTAAATTTTAATGATAGCAATTAAAAGTTAGAATCGATATAGTATTATGATTCGCTAAATAAATCATGAACTAAATGTTAGGTATTTTCTATATTTATCGCTTTGAAAAATTTAACAATATGAAAATGGGATTGAAATTATTTGGGGCAACACTAGGCCTGTTGTTATCGGCGATTACAGTGGGCAATGCCCAAGAAGCAAAATCGTTGGAAGGCAAATGGGATATGGTTATAGAAAAAGATGGTAAGCAATTGCCTTCTTGGTTAGAGATAAGGCATTCGGGTACGAATACCTTGGTCGGTAGTTTTGTCTATGCCTTCGGTAGTGCAAGGCCTATTGCAGAGGTTAAGGTGAAAAATGACATTTTCAATTTTACCATACCAAAGCAATGGGAACCAGAAGGTACCGATATGGTGTTTACGGGGAGGCTGCAAGGAGAAGAACTTAAGGGAACGATGATTTATACTGATGGACAACCCTATAGTTGGTCTGCGGTAAGGGCCCCAAAATTGGAGTATGTTGAGAAAGCGAAATGGGGAAAACCAAAAGACCTTTTCAATGGAAAGGATTTAAGTGGTTGGACGGCCATGGGCGAAAACCAATGGATAGTTGAAAATGGGGTGCTGAGGAGTCCGAAATCGGGAGCGAACTTGGTGTCGAATGAAAAGTTCAAAGACTTTAAACTGCATGTGGAGTTTAAGGTGCCGCCTGGAAGCAATAGTGGAGTGTATCTAAGAGGTCGTTATGAAGTTCAGATTACCGATGATAAGGGTTCTGATCCGTCAAACGTATTGTTTGGGGGAATTTACGGCTTTTTAACACCGAACGAAATGGCGGCCAACGATGCGAGCGAATGGCAAACCTACGATATAACCTTGATCGGGCGTCGTGTAACCATAGTCGCTAATGGAAAAACCATAATCAACGATCAAAATATACCAGGTATTACCGGTGGGGCCTTAGACAGTAATGAAGGCGAACCGGGGCCGTTTTTGATTCAAGGGGATCACGGCCCAATTATGTTTCGAAAATTTGAAGTTACTCCAAGGGTAGAGAAGTAAGCTTGGTCATGTATTTTTACAAACGCCCACTGTTGTGTACAGCGGGCGTTTTTTTGTGGGATTACCAATGAATATCGGACGGGCGGTACAAAGGTTGACGCTCGGTTTGGGCAAAGGAGTTTATGTAGAATACACTAGCTTGGTGAATGGCTTCGTCAAAGGTAAAGTTACATTTGGCCTCTATTTCCGAAGGAGCGACTTCGTAGGTTTTGAACGCTTCTAGATCGAGAAAGGATAGTCGGGTCAAATCTTGGGTGAGTATAAACGATTTGGTCTTTAGTTGGCCGTTTTCTTCATAAAGAATGGTCTTGTAAAACTCGGTAGGAATTTTGTATCCCCTGTATTCTCGGTCGTCTTTATGAAAAATGCAACCGCCGATAATGCTGACACGTGATCGGTCCATTTCCGTTTGGTCGTATAAAGAGTTTTCCAACTCGCCCCAAACACCTCCTTTTCCACTTTGGTTAAAGTCATCCATCTGGGGAGCGATATTGGTAAAGACAAACGAATCGGAATTGGCTTTTTTGGCCTCCTCATGGTCACCCCATACCAAATCGACCCTTCTGGCAATATGGCCTCGGTCTAAAGGGTTATTCTTGTACAGGCGGTTGCCGGCCTGCGATTCTGAAGGAATTCTCGAATCTTCAAAAAATCCTGCTCCCTTTCGGGCGATACGTTTCAGGTTGCTTCCGTCGATATTCCATGCTACCCAAATAGCGAATTGGGTACGACTACTTAGTGCTAGAGAAAAGTGGGTGTAGTCGATGATTTCGCTCCCGTTCAGTTGGAAGGCGTCGCTTAATCGGTTCAATCGCGGAGCGTGTATGCTTGTACTTAAAAAATCGGTATCAAATGCCATAGGAAAATAGGGTTAGAAAAGTTTAGTGCCTCAAAAATGTAAAAGTTCGAGAAGAAAGTCTTGGTCAATAGGTTTAAGATAGGGTTATTTTTTAGTGGTTTAGGTTAATGCCTTTGTTGGTAATCTCTTCGCTAATGGCATCCCATAGTTGAATTCGTTTTGTTAGGGCTTCTTTTGCGACCTTAAGGGTTTCTTGCCATTTTCGTTGGTCGTTCCCACAAAGTTCGGCCACCATTTTAAGTGACAATGGCCCGTGTTCGTCGCCGTCGAGTTCAATGTGTCTTTCAAGATAGTAGACAAATTTGTTGTACCGTTTGTTATCGGCATCGGCGCTTTTTAAGACTTCCATGAACATATCGGGGATAACATCTTCTCGACCAAAGGTAAATGCGGCGGCTACCAAATGTGGCTTTCCACTAGCTATGGTGTCAAAGGAAAAGCGTACAAAGTCGGCTACTTTTTGGGGAATATCGATGGCCGTCAAAGCCGAATCTACGGTGGCTCCTTTTTCTAAAAGTGCGATAAAGCCATTGATACGGACGGTGTCGGCCCCGAGTTGACGCATGGCTTCGAGGTACATTTCAAAATGGCTTTTAGCTTCGTTCAGTTCGTTGATATCACTTTCTTCCCCATGTACGATTTCATTGATAAACCGCGCCAGAACCGGGTTTTTACTAGGTGTCCAGGGAATGGAAACTTTGGTCAGTGAAATCTGAAGGGATTTTAAGAGCGACATAAAATCCCAAACCGCAAAAACATGATTTTCTGTAAAAATCCTAATATCTTCTATTTGGTTTAAATTCGTGTAAAGCGGGTGGTTTTGAAGTCGATTTCTTAATTCCGCTATTTCGGTTTCTATCTTTACAATCTCTTTCATGGCTTTTGGGTCACTAAGAATAGGGTTGCGACCCCGTTCTTTAGTATTAATGGTTAGGTGTGTTATACTATAGAAACTGTAGTATAATATGACATTTTTTTGAAAACGAATAATTTATAGCTAAATTTTTGCGGAAGGACCGTTCTGCTATTCTAGTGAGAAACGTATTTTAAACCGATAATGGACCCGATAAGCGTAACAATGAAGAATATCCTCCAGAAATTGGCGGGGTCTTTAAAAAAAAAGATTCCGAGTAGTACGGTTCCGACCGCCCCGATGCCTGTCCATACGGCGTAGGCTGTGCCCAGAGGTAAGGTTTGAACGGCCTTTATTAAAAGGAGAAAGCTAATAGCGGAACATATAAGAAAACCACCGTACCAGAGGTACATATCGGTTCCTGTAGTTTCTTTTGCCTTAGATAGACAAAAGGCAAAGGCTACTTCAAACAATCCTGCAATAATTAAAACCAACCAGTTCATTTCTTTTGTTTTTATCGCTGCAAATATGGGCAAGGTAATCGGTATTATTTTTTACAAATGATAAAAACGACATCATTTTATTTCGGCACGTATTCTACTAAGGCTTACCTGGGTTATGCCGAGGTAGGAGGCAATGTGTCCCAATTGCACCCTCTGGATGAGATGGGGCGTGTTCTTTAATAGTTCGCGGTACCGTTGTTTGGCGGTTCTGAACTGGCTTGAAATCAAACGCTCTTCAGTGGTCTTTAGGTTTTGTTCGGCAAACTTTCTGCCCCAGTTGGCGATGTGTATATCCTGAAGGTATAACTGTTGCAGTTTTGTAGTTTGCAGGCGGTACAATTCACAGTCTTCCAAGAGTTCTATACTTTCGATCCCTCTTTTATTTTCTACATAGCTCTTCATTGAGATAATGGTTTCGCCGGCAGTTCCGAACCAAAAGGTAATATCGTTGCCTTCATGATTGACATAGGCGCGAACGATTCCTTTTTTTATAAAGTAGACCGATGTTTCAAGCGTATCGGCATGAATAAGGATGTGTCCCTTCGGATAGGTTACGGGTACGGTGTTTTCAATGATCTTTGTTCTTGAGGCTTCCGGAAGTTTACTTATGCTATCAATGATGCTTTCGATATCCATCTGCAATTATTTGTTGAACTCTATCGTTCGTAGGTAGTTGTTGTAAAATGGTTGGTTTTTTTTGTGCTAACAATCGCTCATGTTGATTCCAATGGCCAGGCCGCCTTCGGAGGTCTCTTTATATTTTGAGCTCATGTCTTTTGCCGTGGCCCACATGGTCTCTACCACTTTGTCGAGCGGGACTTTGGCGTCTTTAGGGTCGGAGCCCAAGGCCAGTTCTGCGGCATTGATTGCCTTTATAGCACCCATACTATTGCGTTCAATACAAGGTATTTGTACGAGTCCGCCTATGGGATCACAGGTGAGCCCCAAATGATGTTCCATGGCAATTTCTGCGGCCATCAATACCTGTTCGGGCGTACCGCCCAATAGTTCGGTAAGTGCGCCTGCCGCCATGGCGCTCGATACCCCAATTTCGGCTTGGCATCCGCCCATGGCGGCCGAGATGGTAGCTCCTTTTTTAAAGATACTCCCGATTTCGCCGGCAACGAAAAGAAATTTTTTAATGTGTTCAAAATCGGCTTCATGGTTTTCGATAACCATATAGTACATAAGCACGGCAGGTATAACCCCGGCACTACCATTGGTAGGGGCCGTCACTACACGACCCAGGGAGGCGTTTACTTCGTTTACGGCGAGGGCAAAACAACTGACCCATTGTAAGATCTGGCGGAATTTCACTTCGGTATTCCGTATAGTGGTCAGCCAAGTTTGGGGAGAGTTGTAATCTTTGGAGCCGCCGAGAAGATTTTTGTTGAGGTCAAAGGCCCGACGGGTTACATTGAGTCCTCCCGGTAACTTCCCTTGGGTGTGGCATCCTATATACATGCATTCGAGCATGGTGTCCCAAATATGTTTTAACTCTTTGTCTATTTCGGCGTCGTTGCGTAAAGAGCGTTCGTTCTCCAGTACTATGGCGGAAATGTTTTTGTGCTCCCTTCTGCAATAGTCGAGGAGCTCGGTTCCTTTTTGGATGGGAAATGGAAAGGTGCCGAAAGTGGCTATATTGCGTTTGGCGTTCTTTCGCTCTTTTACGACTACAAAACCACCGCCGATGGAGTAGTAGGTGTTCTTTTTGGACTTGTTCGATGTCAATAGCGCTTCGAACTGTAATCCATTGGCGTGAAACGGCAAAAACTTTTTATGGAATAAGATGTCGGTTTCAGGGTTGAAGCAGATCGGTTTGCTGCTTCCAAAGTTCAGTATATGTGTTTGCTGTATATCGGCTACGATCGAATGAATATCCTCTATAGGGATTTCTACCGGGTCGGTTCCCGAAAGGCCTAGCATCACGGCGAAGTCGGTGGCATGCCCCTTTCCGGTCAAGGAGAGCGAGCCGTACATGTGTACTTTAATGGCGGTGACCTCGTCGAAAAGTTTTGAAGCCTTGAGCTCTGCAATCCATCGTTCGGCCGCGCGCCACGGACCGAGGGTGTGAGAGCTAGAAGGTCCAACACCGATCTTAAGCATGTCGAAAATACTGATAGACTCCATAAGGCGTATTCATATTTTATGGTATAAAGATAGAGAAAGCCCGCTATAGGCAAAGTCAAAAAACCGGCCTATTTCGTTTTGGTGAGGAATAAGTTTTTTGGGGATAAGGCTTTTTGAAAAGTGTCGGCCTTGGGTTCGTTTTTACAAAGAGAATATGTCGCAATTTGTCTTGTTTTGGGCGATTATGGTCCTTATATGGCCGATTTTGTGAATGTCATAATAGTGAAAATGACATCATGTCATGTTGCGGTGGCTTGGCATATTGTTTGTCAATCAGTAATCGATTATAAAAATTAGCACTAATATTTAAAACATATAGCATGAGTAAAATTATAGGTATTGACTTGGGTACTACCAACTCCTGTGTTTCCGTAATGGAAGGTAGCGAACCGGTAGTGATTCCCAATGCTGAAGGAAAAAGAACAACCCCTTCTGTTATTGCGTTTGTAGATGGTGGGGAAATCAAGGTAGGGGATCCGGCAAAGCGACAGGCGGTAACCAACCCGAACAAAACCATATATTCCATTAAACGTTTTATGGGAAATAAATTTTCCGAATCTAGCAAAGAAGCGGAAAGAGTTCCTTATAAAGTAGTAAAAGGGGATAACGATACGCCACGTGTCGATATTGATGGCCGTATGTATACGCCACAAGAACTATCTGCCATGATTCTTCAGAAAATGAAGAAAACAGCGGAAGACTACCTAGGACAAGACGTTAGTCGTGCGGTAATTACAGTACCTGCATATTTTAACGATGCACAGCGTCAAGCTACAAAAGAAGCTGGCGAGATTGCAGGTCTTACCGTAGAAAGAATTATAAACGAGCCTACCGCAGCCTCTTTGGCGTATGGTATGGACAAGAAAGATACCGACCAAAAAATCGTTGTTTTTGATTTTGGTGGTGGTACACATGATGTTTCTATACTAGAATTGGGAGATGGTGTTTTTGAAGTGCTATCTACCGATGGGGATACCCACTTGGGTGGTGATGATGTCGATCAAAAAATAATCGATTGGTTGGCCGATGAATTCAATAAGGAAGAAAGCATCGATTTGCGTAAAGATGCCATGGCATTGCAAAGATTGCGTGAAGCTGCTGAAAAGGCAAAAATAGAATTGTCATCCTCGGCCCAGACTGAAATCAATTTGCCATATGTAACGGCTACCGCTACAGGTCCGAAACACTTGGTGCGTACTTTGACCAGGGCCAAGTTCGAACAATTGATAGAAGATTTGGTAAAACGTACCATTGCACCTTGTGAGAGTGCGTTAAAATCTGCCGGACTTTCTAAAAGTGATATCAATGAGATTATCTTGGTAGGTGGTTCTACAAGAATACCTGCCGTACAGGAAGCTGTTGAGAAATTCTTTGGAAAAAAACCTTCAAAAGGTGTGAACCCCGATGAGGTTGTAGCTATCGGTGCCGCTATCCAGGGTGGGGTACTTACCGGAGACGTTAAAGATGTATTGTTGTTAGACGTTACACCTTTGTCTTTGGGTATCGAAACCATGGGAAGTGTAATGACCAAGTTGATCGAGGCGAATACTACGATTCCAACCAAGAAATCGCAAGTGTTCTCCACCGCGGCAGACAACCAGCCTTCGGTAGAAATTCACGTATTGCAAGGTGAGCGCCCAATGGCAGCCGATAACAAGACCATAGGACGTTTTCACTTAGACGGTATTCCACCCGCACCAAGAGGTACACCTCAAATTGAAGTAACTTTCGATATTGATGCGAACGGAATCATTAAAGTTTCTGCAACGGATAAAGCCACGAACAAAACGCAAGATATTAGAATTGAAGCGTCTTCAGGTTTGACCGAAGAAGAAATCAAAAAGATGAAAGCCGAAGCTGAAGCTAATGCCGAAGCCGATAAAAAGGCAAAAGAGATAGCCGATAAGCTCAATGAGGCCGACGGTATGATCTTTCAGACAGAAAAGCAGTTGAAAGAGTTTGGTGATAAATTGTCAGATGACAAGAAAAAACCAATTGAAGATGCTTTGACCGAGTTGAAAGCGGCTTACGAATCTAAAGATTTGGCCGTAATAGCCCCTGCTTTGGATAAGATCAACGAAGCTTGGAAAGTAGCTTCCGAAGAAATGTACAAGGCTCAGGCCGAAGGACAACAAAACGGAGCAGCTCCTGAAGGTGATGCCGCTTCTGCAGAGGGAGCCAAAGAAGGCGACAACGTAGAAGACGTAGACTTCGAAGAAGTAAAATAAGTAAAGACGCTAGGCGTCGATAATTTTAAGCCCGTTCGGTACACTGTCGAACGGGCTTTTTACTTTTTGTCGATTTGGTATGGGTTTTATTTTTAGTTGACATAATATCAAGTAGTTTTGCAGTATGATTCAGAAAATCGCGACCTTGTTTTTTGCCTTGGTAATTTGTACGAATGGATTTGCCCAAGATATCGAGACTTTTA
Organism: Zobellia uliginosa; assembly: GCF_900156625.1. Classification (GTDB taxonomy): domain Bacteria; phylum Bacteroidota; class Bacteroidia; order Flavobacteriales; family Flavobacteriaceae; genus Zobellia; species Zobellia uliginosa. The sequence continues at coordinate 287,319 of NZ_FTOB01000003.1, forward strand.
AAGTATCGGATTTTAATCTCAAGGGAAATGTAAAGTCGTGCGAAGTAATTACCGACTATGGCAAGGAGGAATATTATTTTGATAAGGAGGGCCGTTTGACCAAATCCATTACGCGGTATAACGATAGCGATTACGAAACAACCTACTATAAGTATGTTCATGATTTTCTAAAGGAAAGAAGGGTTGAAAACTACATGGACGGTAAGTTTGACAGAGCCACCTCCATAGCTAGCTTTTATGAAGTGGATACCTTGGAAAATCGACGACTTACGGAAAAAATCGTGTCTTACGATAAAGAATTGCTGGAAAAGAATGTCTATGTATACAATGCGGAAAATCGGCTCGTAAAGATCATCCGTACCAATACCCTTGGTATAGATGAGACCGATTTTGAATATCTACAAGAAAACGAAACAACTATAGTCAATCAAAGCGTAAACGGAAGGCCCTCAAAAACCAAGACCATATCTAAAATACGGGAACAGGGGCAGGAGTTGAAAAAAGTGGAAGAGCAAAATTATATAGAAGGACTTCCTACATCAAAAACAACCGACATCTACGATAGCAATGGTCGTTTGACGATGCATAAGGAAGCATTGTACGACGCTTCTACCGAAACCTGGATCGTGCAGGATGAAAAACACTATCAATACGGAGAAGATGGGGTTTTATCAACGGTAAAGACCAAAAAGCGCTTTGGGGACTCGACCGAAAATTATATCTATCAGTTTGATGGTACGACGGCCAATAATTGGGTCAAGGAAATCGTAACACCTCAAAATGTCTATACGACAAGACGCATCACCTACTATCAGGAACCGGTAGAACAACCGAAGACACCGGACTAGGGTAGTCCGGAGGAATGTTCTAGCAAGACGAATCCGCTACTATTTTCCATTCCCCATTTATTTTTTTGAAAATGATCATAAAAGTGCCATGGGCATCACCTGCTTCCCGGGTCAGAAAATATTCCCCCATAACATAGTAGGCCTCCTCGTTTATTTCGGTAACCTGTGCGATTCTAAACCGAAGTTCACCGGTATGGGCTTTTGTGGGATAGCCTTTTTTATAGTTGTCCAAGGTGGTTTGCCATCCTTTTGTAATTTTTCCTCCACTAAAATAGGTAAGGTCTTCCGATTTCCAATAGCCCTGCATAAAGCCTTCCAGGTCATGGGCCGACCAAGCTTCCTCCTGCTGCTTCATGATATCCTTAATGATATCGATATCGTTGTTCTGGGTATAAATGCCATTAAAGGCAAGGGTAAGGGCAAAGGTTAAAAATAGCGTGAATTTTTTCATGGTCGTAACGGTAATTGTTTTTCGGTGGAAAGATAGCATAAAAAAGGCCCCGACAAAATATCGGAGCCCTTCGCTTAAAAATATAAACACTATGGGTTAATCCCTAGAAAGAATGCTTAAGATATACCAGAACAATAACATAAGGCTGGCGAACAGGGCCAGTGATGCCGCTACGTGCTGGTTTGAACGATAGTTGTGAACGAGGTTCGAGGTCTGGTACAGGATCGAGCCAGAGGCCAAGACTACCATAGCTACGCTAAACCAAAGGCCAAGGTTAAAACCGAACAAGGTTCCGGCTATGATCAGACCTAGGGCAATGGCGAAGCCGACCGCCAAGATCGATTTGAGAAACGAAAAGTCCTTTTTCGTCAAAAAGACAATGGCCGAAAGGCCCGTAAACAAGGAAAGCGTCATAATCGCAGCTTGGTTGAGAATCGTCAATGCACCGTCTTCCGCAACCATAACGGCGATAAAGATCAAAGGTATGAATATAAAGGCTTCGGCAATTACATACAGTACCAAGCCTAGGTAGTGTATGTTCGTGTTCTCACTTTTTAGGGCCAAACGTTCCGCATAGTTGGTTATGAACATAAACGCCGCTAGCATGATCAACCAACTGTAGCCGCCGGTTAGTGAAAGGGCGAAATTCAATACAGGTGGTATTTGAAAGAACAGGGTTTCGACCAGAACGAAAAGAAGTACTGCGCCTGCTAAGTGCATATAGGTTTTTCTGTAAAAAGAAGCTCTTTCCACTTCGGTAAGCGTACTTACCACTTGGTTGTTTGGTGTAAGATGATTCTCCATAATTGTAAAGTTTTTTTGTCGGGATGACAAATAAAAAAATAAAAAGTTAAGCGGACTTCTTTTTTTGATGAACGGTCATTTTTATCGATTTTGTTAAAAACACTTAAAATTGTTGGCTAGACCTATGTAGAGTTATATCTCAAAACCGACAAATATTGTTAAACCCGAAGTAGTTGGTACATTTGACCTGATTTTACAGTCGGTTAATTTGAAGGAAACCTTAATTTTGTGGCTGTCAAAAAAATAACAACTATTTTCGTAAAATAAGAATCAAATAACCTAATTAGTTAAAATGAAAAAAGTAGTCACTTTCGGGGAAATCATGTTGCGTTTAGCCCCTCCAGGATTTTTAAGATTTTCACAAGCAAACAGCTTTGATGTTGTTTACGGAGGAGGAGAGAGCAATGTTGCCGTTTCTTTGGCCAATTATGGGGTTCCCGTAGATTTTGTTACACGTTTGCCAAAAAACGATATCGGTGAATGTGCTCTTATGGAAATGCGCAAACGCGGTGTTGGTACCGATAAGATAATTTATGGAGGTGACCGATTGGGGATATATTTTCTTGAGACCGGAGCTGTAAGCCGAGGAAGTAAAGTTGTTTATGACCGTGCCCATTCGGCCATCGCCGAAATCGAAAAGGGAATGATCGACTGGAATGCCGTTTTTGAAGGTGTAGAGTGGTTTCATTGGACGGGTATCACGCCTGCCATATCACAAGGCGCTGCCGATGTATGCTTGGAAGCTGTAAAAGCGGCGAGCGATAGGGGTATTACTATATCTACCGATTTAAATTACAGGGCCAAGCTTTGGAATTATGGTGGTGATAGAGAGGCCATCATGACCGAATTGACATCGTACTGTGATATCATCCTAGGGAATGAAGAAGATGCGGAAAAGCATTTTGGTATTCACCCGGAAGGATTGGATGTGCATAAAGATGGTGCCGATGTTAAGGCGGAGGCTTTCTTGTCGGTTTGTAAGCAAATGATGAAGAAATTTCCAAAAGCCAAAAAGGTTATTACCACTTTAAGAGGTTCTATTTCTGCATCGCACAATACTTGGGCGGGTGTATTATGGGATGGTTCCAAAATGTATGAAACCCGTCAATATCAAATTACCGATATTGTTGATAGAGTAGGTGGGGGAGATTCTTTTATGGGCGGATTGATCTACGGATTGTTGAAATACCCGGAAGATGATCAAAATGCATTGGATTTTGCCGTTGCCGCTTCTTGTTTAAAGCATACGATCAAAGGTGATGCCAACTTGGTAACCGTTGATGAGGTGGAAAAATTGATGGGCGGAGATGCTTCCGGCCGAGTTGCAAGATAAGAACATTAACTACAAACAATAAATATGGCTCAGTATTCAAGAATAGAGGTGGCTTCCGTAATGAAAGAAAACGGAATGGTGCCTTTGTTTTATCACCCCGATGTAGAGTTGGGTAAAAAAGTTTTAAAGGCATGTTATGACGGAGGTTCGCGTTTGATGGAGTTCACTGCTCGTGGCGATTTTGCTTATGAAGTCTTTTTAGAACTAAACAAATACGCAATAAAAGAACTTCCAGGTATGGTTATGGGTGTTGGTTCTATAACCGATGCAGCTGCTGCAAGTTTGTTTATGCAGATGGGGGCGAACTTTATTGTTACCCCTTCACTTCGTGAAGATATAGCTATAGCCTGTAACCGAAGAAAGGTACTTTGGTCTCCAGGTTGTGGATCCTTGGCCGAGATAAACCGTGCCGAGGAAATGGGGTGCGAGATAATCAAACTTTTCCCAGGTTCTACTTATGGTCCAGGATATGTAAAGGCGATAAAGGGGCCACAGCCATGGACTAGTGTTATGCCAACAGGAGGGGTTAGTACCGACGAGGCCAATTTAAAAGGTTGGTTCGATGCCGGCGTAACTTGCGTTGGTATGGGATCGCAATTGATCAGTAAAGATATTCTGGCCAACAAAGATTTTGCTGGCCTAGAAAATCGTGTAAGGGATACTTTGGCTTTGATCAAAAAGCTTAGAGGTTAGATATTATTCGAAAAACGCCTTTCGAATACCAAATTCCAATCCCCGTAATTCGGCCAATCCGCGCAAGCGACCTATAGCCGAATAACCGGGATTGGTTTTTTTATGGAGGTCATCGAGCATTTGGTGTCCGTGATCGGGTCTCACGGGAATAAGGAAATCTTCTCGTCCCGCTTCCTTTCTTCTCTTTTCTTCGGAAAGGATAAGCTTTACCAAGTCGTACATAGGTACGTTACCTTCTAAATGGTTGGCTTCGTAGAAATTACCCTTGCCGTCGCGTTGTGTGCTTCTCAAGTGAAGGAAATGGACACGGTCGGCGAACCTTTTGAACATTTGAGGAAGGTTGTTGTCGGCCCTCGCTCCGAGTGAACCCGTACAGAAAGTGATACCGTTGTTTATAGAATCTACCTTATCGAAGATATAGGCGTAATCTTCTTTCGTTCGCATGATACGCGGCAAGCCTAAAATAGAAAATGGAGGGTCATCGGGGTGGATGCACATTAATATTCCGTTTTCTTCAGCGGTCGACATTATGGCGTTCAAGAAATAAACGAGATTGTCGCGCATATCATCTTCACCCATGCCCTTATATGTGTCTAAGGTTGCCTGAAAAGGGCTGAGATCAAAACCCGTTTTGGGTATATGATAGTTTTCGGAAGATCCGGGTAAACCCGCAATAATGGTTTTTACCAGTTTATAGATGTCATCCTCCGACATTGCGTTGTAATAGGCTTTGGCAGCTTCGATTTGGGTTTCGGAAAAGTTGTTTTCCGCTCCAGGTCTTTTTAAGATAAAGAGGTCAAAAGCGGCAAGGGCCGTAGCATCGAACAACAAGGCTTTAGAGCCATCTTCTACTTCGTAGTCAAGGCTTGTTCTGGTCCAGTCAAGTACAGGCATGAAATTGTAGCATACTACCTTTATATTGCACTGGGCGAGGTTCTTTAGGCTTTGTTTGTAATTTTCGATAAGTTGTTCAAAGCCATCCTGTTGGGTCTTGATGCTTTCGTGAATGGGTAGTGATTCTACCACTGACCATACCAGGCCGTTTTCTTCGATAAGGTTCTTGCGTTCTTGGATATCATCCACCGACCATATTTCGCCGTTCGCAATGTGGTGAAGGGCGGTTACGATTCCTGTAGCTCCGGCTTGTTTTATGTCTTGAAGGCTAACAGGGTCGTTTGGCCCGTACCATCTCCATGTTTGTTCCATATATGTGAAGTTGATTTAGTGTAATTGAACTGTAACGAACTATTTGATTAAAAATCGAAAGGCTGGGCCTAAACCCCGCTAAAAGCACTAAAGCCACCGTCAACGGGAAGAACTATGCCTGTAATGAAGCGTGCGGCATCACTACATAAAAAGTGTATGGCGCCATTCAGTTCGTCTATTTCACCAAAGCGGCCCATAGGTGTGTTGTTGATTATGTTTTTTCCACGTTGGGTAAAAGACCCGTCTTCATTGGTGAGAAGTGCCTTGTTCTGTTTGCCTATAAAAAATCCGGGAGCAATCGCATTGACACGGAGGCCGTTGCCAAATTTGGTAGCCATTTCAACGGCCATCCACTTGGTAAAGTTTTCCATAGCCGCCTTAGAGGCCGAGTAACCGGCAACGCGGGTAATGACCCTATCTGCCGCCATGGAAGAGTAATTTATGATAACCCCTTGTTTTTGTTCAGACATGACCTTTCCAAATATTAAAGAGGGGATAAGGGTGCCGTTTAAGTTCAGTTCGGTCACTTTTTTAAAATCTTCAACGGAAATATCAAAGATGGTCTGGTCTGGGGCAACGGTAGCTCCGGGAAGATTGCCTCCGGCAATGTTCAAAAGAATATCTATTTTTCCGAAATCCGATAGAATTTCATTCTTGACCTTGTTTAGGCTGTCCTCGTTAAGGATATCTGCTTCGTAAGCCTTAACGTGTCCGCCCACGTTTTTGATTTCATCTAATAAAGATTGGACCGAAGATTTTTTTCTCGTCAACAGTGCCAAAGTTGCACCAGACCCTGCTAGGCTAGTGGCTATGCTGCCTGCCAAGGCTCCACTCGCTCCGGTAATAACCGCTACCTTATTCTCAATACCGAACATTTTACTCATTTTTTATGATTGAAGGCCCAAGATAAAACAATCTAAAGGAAAATAGCGCGAATAACATTCATTTGTCGTGAAAGACACCCGTTATTGTGTGATTAAGATGGGTATTCTTACGAATATAGATTCCTTATGGGTCTGTTAGACCCTTACTTTCTTTTTTTTGGAGGGACTGTGTGTTGTGCTAAAAAAAAGGATTCTAGTGTGGTATAATGGGAGTATAAGCCACTTTGTGTAAAAAGAACACTTATTTGGGCCTTCAGAACCATTTGTGATAGTTATCTGAACATTTGTTGCGTGCTAACGGCTTAATAAACATCACTTTTGATAAAACTTAAACAAATGTTAAATAACTCAATTAAACTTCATTACTTATGAATGGAACTCACTTAAAATTTAAGAACTGGCAACCCCATATTTATATGTCGGGATTGCTTTGGCTTTTGGTTATAGCCTTTGGTCATGCCCAAGAGATAAGTGTTAGCGGAACGGTTTCAGACGACTCAGGGCTGCCTTTGGCAGGAGCTAATGTTCTTGTAAAGGGAACCACTAGCGGTACTCAAACCGATTTTGACGGGAATTATACGATATCGGCTGAAAGTGGCGCTACCCTGGTATTTAGTTATATCGGTTTTACCACAAAGGAAGTAGCGATTGATGGGCAAAATGTTGTAAATGTTGTCCTTTCCGAAGATGCAAGTCAATTGGAAGAGGTCGTTGTTATCGGTTATGGTACTCAGAAAAAATCTGACCTTACAGGCTCTGTAAGTACGGTTGATAGCGAGGAAATAAACAAATTTACATATAATGACGCGGCTCAGGCCATACAAGGGCGTACAGCCGGTGTTCGAGTAGAGGCCAATGGAGGCTCGCCTGGGGCAAATGCTTTAGTTACCATTCGTGGTTCAAGCACATTGTCGGATGCAGGTCCTTTATATGTTATAGATGGAATGCTTACGGGCGATATGACATCTTTAAACCCGGGAGATATTGAGTCTATATCTGTATTGAAAGATGCTTCGGCGAGTGCTATTTACGGTTCAAGGGCCGCAAATGGTGTTATTATCGTGACTACCAAGAAGGGTACACGCGATGGTGGTATAAAAGTTGATTTAGACTACAGTTATGGTCTTCAATCTTCGGTTAAGAATATTGATTGGGCCAATGCTAGGGATTATGCAACTATTGTGAATAGGGCTAGGGATAATGATGGGAACGATAGGTTTCCTGCCAATGACACTCAGTTTAATCCTAATATTGATAGTGATATTCAAAAGGAATCTTTACGTACTGCGGGTGTGATGAATGCAAATGCAAGAATATATGGGGGTACGGAACATAGTACCTATAGTTTGTCGTTTAACCATTATGATCAAGAGGGGATCGTTAAACAATCCGATTATAAAAGAACTACTGCCCGCGTTAATGCAACGCTAAAGAAAGGAAGGTTTAAATTAGAGAATACCATTGGTTTAACCCGTTCAGTGGACAATCCAAACCCTTACTTTAATAAAGAAAGGGATTTAATACCTACTATAGCAATATATGATTCTGAAGGTAATTTCAGTGCAACTGACCAGCCTTTAGATGTTGCGGTAGGAGCGTTTTATGGTGTGGGAAATGTTAGTAATTCTTTAGGGTTGGCCACGGTTGAAGATAGAACGGTTACCAGAAACTCTGTTCTTGGAAATGTCGCTGGATCTTTTGAAATTTTTGATGGTCTTACTTATAAACTGAATTTAGGTTTGGATTATTATGCTGATAATAATTATAGATTTACACCAACTTATGTTTTTAATACAGCAACATTTGGAAACAACCAATTTGCTGAATTAGCAGAAACAAATACTAATTTTCTTTCAACATTAATAGAGCATACTTTAACCTATAGTAAAGAATTTAACAAACACAATGTTAATTTGGTTGGGGGTTATACCGATCAAGTTTCAAATACACGTTCCCTAGGGGCGTTGGCTAGAAAATTCCCTTCGAATGATGTTCGTGTAGCTTCGGCGGCAGAGGATAAGGTCAACTTTCCTTCCCAAGATTTAACAAAGACGATTCAGAGTTATTTTGGAAGGTTGAGTTATGCTTATGATAGTAGGTATTTGTTGACCGCTACTATTCGTAGAGATGGGTCATCATTATTTAAGAAGGACTTGAGATGGGGTACTTTTCCATCATTTGCAATAGGTTGGAATTTAGGTAATGAGAGCTTTATGGAAGACTTTACGGCTATTACCGATATTAAGATTAGGGCAAGTTATGGTGAAGTAGGTTCGGATAACGTTCCAATATATTCTTTAAGTCCAGAATTAAACCTTAACAGTGAGTATCCAATTGGTGATAGTCAAGAAAGAGCTACAGGTTATTCAATAACTAAAGGTATTAATGATGATATTACTTGGGAAACCAGTAAAACTACCGATATAGGTCTTGAATTCAGGGCTTTGGACCAAAAGTTGAGTATTACTATGGATTACTTTCAGAAAAAATCCGAAGATGTTCTCGTTGAGCTTGGTTTGCCACTTTACACTGGTTTTGGAAACAGGGTTCCTTTTAACACGGCAAGTATAGAAAATGAGGGGTTTGAGTTTTTAGCGAATTATTCAGATAGTTTAAGCGAGGATTTTTCATTCAGTATAAGTGGAAACTTTACAACCCTTAATAATGAAGTTACGGCTTTGGGTGATGCCACACCTATAATTGAAGGAGGTTTTACTTCCAATGGCTTAAAGGGCACTAAAACAGATGTGGGACAACCTGTTTCTTCATTTTTTGGATATGTCGTAGATGGAATTTATCAAACAGATGCCGAAGCTTTGGCAGCGAATGACAACAATAACCCACAGGCAGGTGATTTAAGATTTAAGGATATTGCTGGGCCTAATGGCTCAGGGCCTGATGGTATCATAGATGATAACGACCAGACGTTTTTGGGGAGTCCAGCACCTAATTTCGAATATGGGTTGAACATTTCCGCATCGTACAAAAATTTAGACCTAAGTCTTTTCTTTAATGGCGTTTCAGGAAATAAAATTTTGAACGGAAATATCTATAGAGGATATTTTGATACGGAAGGCCCTTACTTAACTGATGCGTTAAATGCATGGACACCGACTAATACAAATACTAACATTCCAAGAAATACACAGTCAGACCCAGGGTTTAATAGAAGACCTTCTGATTTTTACTTAGAAAACGGGGCTTATTTTAGATTAAAGAACATGCAAATAGGATATACAGTTCCATCTGAAATATCTGAGCGCATGATGATGACAAAGCTTAGGATATACGGTTCTGCTACTAACTTGTTCACGCTTACTGATTACACAGGGTATTATCCTGAAGTAGGGCGAAACACAAGATCTTCTAGAAGAATATTTAGTTCGGGTGTCGATGAAAGTGCATACCCAACGGCGAGAACCATTCAATTGGGTGTGCAAATTTCTTTCTAACTCCAAATAAAGAAAAAATGAAAAATAAAAATATATCAAAAAGTCTATTGGTAACGCTGGTATTGCTACTGGTTATATCATATAGTTGTCGAAAAGACATATTAGAACAAGAAAATCCGAATGCTGTAACACCACAATCTTTCTGGAAAACGGAAGATGATGCGGAAAAGGGAATCATTGGTGCATATAGCCCATTTACCCATATTTGGTATTATACCCGTTTTGAAATTTTCCTTTCGGATTATAGAGATGATGTTGTAAATGCATTTGCAACATCGGAACGTACTGCCGCAGGTTCTTTTAATGGAATTCCTCAAAGTAATGGGGCCTTTTGGGTGTGGAGTGCCATGTTCCAAGGGGTGACGCGTGCTAATGAAGTATTGGCAAATGTTCCAAATATAGAAATGGATGAAACTGCCAAAAGCAATATTTTGGGTGAAGCTTACTTCATTAGGGCATATAATTATTTCAATCTAGTGAACGGTTGGCTAAATGTTCCTTTGATCACAGAACCTATCTCGGACTTGGAAGCTCCTAACTCTGTTCCTCAAGCAGATCCTGCGGATGTTTGGGCTCAGATTGAGTCTGATTTAATAGAGGCTCAGAAAATGGCTCCAGAGTCATGGTCTTCTGATATGAAGGGGAGAATTACATCAGGAACTGCTACAGGTTTCTTAGGTAAGGTTTATTTATACCAAAAGAAATATGCCGAAGCTAAAGCAGAATTTGCCAAGATAATGGATGGTCGATACGAGCTAATGGATAATTATGCCGATAACTTTACAGAAGCTTCCGAGAACAATAAAGAGTCACTGTTCGAAATTCAGTTGGTAAATGACGGAAATACAGGCTGGGGCGGTGATGCGGCAGGTGCAGGTAAAGGAGCTGCCTTCCATCCTGATATTGCCCCAAAAGGGTTTACGGGTCAAGATGGTATGCGTATCAATAATTGGGTTCTTGATTTATTTTTAGATGAAAGAACGGTTAATGGTGAAATAGACCCAAGAACCTATACTACATTGTTCTTTAATACCGATGAATTTACTATTTATGAGGGAGACACATTGGTATCGCAAACCTATGGAAACAAGAGTTACCAAGAAGTGTTTCCAGGTTCAGATTTGGTATGGGGTAATAAATGGTTGGATATAGCCTTTGATGATAAGACCGGGTCTCAAGATAACGGATGGCATCAGTCAGGTAACAACTTAAGATTGTTGCGCTATGCGGATATACTCTTGATGTATGCTGAGGCCGAGTTTATGCTTAATGGCTCAACCACAGATGCACTAGATGCAATAAATGAAGTACGTGCCAGGGTAGATATGCCTCCGTTAGCAAGTATTACCATGCAAGATATAGAAGATGAAAGGGTGAAAGAACTATCTTTAGAACGTACTAGATATTTTGACATTCTCAGATGGGGCAAAGTTGAAGAGTATATAGTAAACAAACCGGAACTGAAATCAGAAAGTGCTGGAACAGGTTCTTATAGGCCGGGAAGGGAGTATATTGCAATTCCTCAAAACGAAATAGATGCCAATCCGGTTTTCAAACAAAACCCAGGATACTAAACTGTTTTAGTTTATTTTATAAAAGGAACCATTGTAAGATGGTTCCTTTTTAGTTAAATTGAATGATATAATTTATTCAGATTGAAAAAAATACTATTTATTTTAATCGTAGTCGTGCTCTCTTCTTGTAACGAACAAGAAAAAGAAATGGAACTGATTTCTCCTTCTGATTCGGGTATTACATTTGTCAATGCGATCGATGAAACCAAAGAACTGAATTATTTCAGCTTTCCTTATATCTACATAGGGGGCGGCGTAGGTGTTGGTGATTTTGACAATGACGGGTTCAATGATGTTTTTTTTGCGGGAAATCTGGTTTCTTCAAAAATATATAGAAACAAAGGGGAATTTGAATTTGAGGACCTCTCTGCCGATTCTGGTATAGAGGGGGATTATTGGGCAAATGGCGTTTCCGTCATAGATATAAACCAAGATGGGCTACTTGATATTTATGTTTCTGTTGGTGGCTTTGCCAAAGCGGATAAAAGAAAGAACAAACTTTTTGTAAACAACGGAAATTTCTCTTTTACCGAACAAGCGGCAGAATATGGTATTGCGGATTCAGGGTACACAACGCAATCGGCTTTTTTTGATTTTGATTTAGATGGAGATTTAGATCTTTATGTAATGACCCATGCTAACGAACCGCCTAAAGATATTGATAAGCTCTATACAAAAAAGGATGGCTCAGGCCCCAGTACAGACAGACTGTATGAAAATAAAGGAATAGGAAAGAATGGTCACCCGGTATTTGAAAATGTCTCAAAGAAGGCCGGAATCCAAATAGAAGGGTATGGGCTCGGCTTGGCTATATCCGATATCGACCAAGATGGTTGGCCAGATGTTTATGTGGCAAATGATTTTATCGCGAACGATCTATTGTATATCAATAATCAAGATGGCACCTTTACTAATAGATTACCTGAATATTTTCAACATACTTCAAGAAATGGCATGGGCGTTGACGTTTCCGATATAAACAATGACGGATTGCCCGATGTTTTGGTAATGGATATGCTTCCTGAAATTAACAAGAGGCAAAAGACTATGACGGCCAATATGAATCATGAATATTTCAAACAAACTTTGCGAGAGGGTTTTTCGCCGCAGTTCATTAGAAATACATTGCAGTTAAATAGAGGAAAAGACGAAAAAGGTAACCCTTCCTTTAGTGAAATAGGAAGATATGCAGGGTTGCATCAGACTGATTGGAGTTGGTCTCCCTTAATAGCGGACTTTGATAATGATGGACAGAAAGATGTTTTTATTACAAATGGTTTTAGAAGAGACATTACCAATCATGATTTTACCGAATACTCTAGTCAGGTAGATATATTTGGAAAGGGAACAGGTAAATTATCCGAAGATAGAATAATAGAAAGGTTAAAGGCTCTTGATAGTATTTTTTTACCTAACTATATGTTTTCCAACAGCGGAAAATTAAAGTTTGTTGATAAGACAAAGTCATGGGGAATGGCACAGGCCTCCTTGTCTAACGGAGCTGCTTGTGCAGATTTTGATAATGATGGCGACTTAGATTTGATAGTAAATAATATAAATGCACCGGCATTTCTGTATCGAAATAACGCGGGGAAGAATAACAAAAATCACTTCGTAAAAATTAGATTAAAGGGCCCAAAAGGAAATGTAAATGGAGTAGGAGCCAAGCTCACGGCATACATCGGCGGAAATAAAACACAATACTATGAATACAATCCGGTAAAAGGCTATATGTCTTCGGCGAACTCTAATATTCACTTCGGTCTAGGGGAAGCCTCGGCTATTGATTCGCTTAAGATTGAATGGTTAGGTGGTGCAAAACAAGTGCTCAGAGAGGTAAGGGTAGACTCCTTGTATACTTTTGACAGCAAACAAGCCAGCCTTGATGTAGAAAGTTCAGGTATATCCAATGTAAAATTTCCTTTCAAGGAAATATCCAAATCGGGTATGCTTGATTTTCGTCATGTTGAAAATGATAATAGCGATTTTAGGGGGGAACCTTTATTAATGCATTTATACGATTTTAACGGCCCGGGAATGGCTACGGGGGATATAAACGGTGATGGAAGAAAAGATGTATATGTAGGAGGGGGACGAAATCAACAAGGTGTGATTTTTTTACAACGAATGAACGGTGATTTCGATTCCGTACCTGTGCCAGGTTCAGAAAAATATGAAGATTTGGGGGCCTTGTTGTTTGATGCAGATGGTGATGATGATTTGGATCTGTATGTCGTTAGTGGAGGTAGTTCGGTGAAATATTTTGGAAAGGGGCATTACCAAGATCGTCTATATTTTAATAATGGCAATGGTGAATTTGTGCATAGGCCGGAAGCGCTTCCTGAAATTAAGGCGAGTGGTTCTTGTGTGGTTGCAGCAGATTATGACGCCGATGGCGACCTAGATTTATTCGTAGGTGGCATGATAGTACCCGGTAATTTTCCTTCTACACCCAATAGTTACTTGTTGGAGAATGATAAAGGGAAATTTACCGATGTCACGGAAAGTAAGGCAAAAGGGTTAGGTAAAGTGGGCTTGGTAAGTTCGGCGATTTGGACCGATTATGATGCCGATAACGACCTAGATTTAATGGTGGCCGGAGAGTGGATGCCGATTACTGTTTTTGAAAATCAACAGGATGGATTAAAGAAGGTGGAGGAAACCGGACTGGAGAAGTATTATGGCTTTTGGAATAGTTTGGTCGGAGGTGATTTTGACCATGATGGAGATATCGATTATATTGCCGGGAACCAAGGCGAGAATACGGCTTTTAAAGTTTCAGGCACGGAGCCGATGCGTGTCTATGCCAAGGATTTTGATTCTAATTCAAGTATAGACCCTATAATTACGCGCTATATTAGCGGAAAAGAGGTGCCACTGGCCCCTCGAGGAGAACTCGCCAAACAACTCGTAGCTATCAATAGAATCTTTCCGACTTATGATGAATATGCCGAAGCGGAAATTGGTGATTTGCTTCAAGCGCTTGATACTACGGGTATGAGTGTTATTAAGGTGAATTACCTTAGCTCTAGTTTTATAGAAAACCTTGGGGGGGTAAATTTTCAGTAAACCCATTGCCGCAGGAAGCACAATTTTCTCCATTGTTTGGAATCGATATAAGTGATTATGACGATGATGGATACAATGATGTTATAGGAGTGGGGAATTACTATCCCACTGAAGTGATTTCCGGGTGGTATGACGCGGGAAAAGGTGTAATTTTAAAATCTGACCGGAAAGGTGGGTTTATTTCCGTTCCGTATAGTGAATCAGGTTTTAAAGTAGAGAAAGATGCAAGGGCGTTGGTAAGTGTTGTTTTGAATGATTCCACCAAGCTTTGGGCCGCTACGGTAAATTCTGGGAAACTAAAAAGTTATATCCAAAAAAAGCATACACCTATTCTTGAGTTTGGCCCTTCCGAAGTAAGGGCGAAGATACACTATGATAACGGTGACGTTGCCACAAAGGAATATTATTTTGGATCGGGCTATTTGTCTCAGACTTCAAATGCAATTCAAGTTCATAAATCTATGCAAAAGGTTGTATTTTACGATAAGGAAGGTAATAGAAGGGAAGTGGTTTTCAATCCTAAGGAATAAGATGATGAAGGTATAGAATGATTAGAATGAGAGTGTTTTTTCGATATAGTATTGCCGTTGCGACTATGTTAGTCATGGTCTTGGGAAATGCCCAAAACCACATAAGCTTTAAGCATATAACAACTAGTGACGGTCTTTCGCAAAGCGATATTAATGCGGTTTATCAAGATAAACAGGGCTTTATGTGGTTCGCTACGCATGACGGACTCAATAAATACGACGGTTATAAATTCACCGTTTATAACCCCAGTCCTATTAAACCGAACAGCATCAGTAGCAACTTGATTTCGGCAATAAGCGGCGATGACGAAGGAAACCTCTGGGTGGGAACGACCGGAAGCGGACTTAATTTCTACAATGCTTCTACAGGCGATTTCACGACCTATACCCATAACGAAGAAGAAATATCAAGTATCATTGGTAATCATATTACCGCATTGTACAAAGACAGCAAAAATCGTTTGTGGATCGGAGAGAAGGATGGCCTTGATATGGTAGACCTTTCCGTTCCTACAGATCAACTCAAGTTCCAACACTATAATTCGGAACAAGACCCCTTTATTATCGGTTGGGACGGTAGCTCCATCTATTCAATTTATGAAGACAAGAACGGCCAGCTTTTGGTCGGTGGGGCCACAGGTCTGTTCAAACTGAAAAAAGATCCCAACGGTAATGATTATTTCGGAAAAATCAATGAATCTTTAGGGCTTCCGGATTGTATCGTAAGGGGTATCATGGAGGATAATTTGGGCCGGCTGATAATAGCGACAAACGTAGGCTTATTTTGCCAGATCAAAGGAAATGGAATGAAGTTGGCGAAAATACATGACGGCAATGTAAATAATATTTTAGTTGATAATAACAATCATCTTTGGGCGGGTTCCGATGAAGGGCTTTTTTATTTTGAAAATTCCTCACTCGAAAAATTGCCCTACTTTGTTAAGGGGTTTACCTATGACTCTAGGGATTCGGGCAGTATCAGTAAGAACATCATTAAATCCTTGTACCTTGATAAAACCGGCATCATTTGGATAGGAACCAATGGCGGGGGCATAAACATTTTTGATCCGGGAAGAAAACAATTTTTGCATGTAAGGAATACCCCCGATCCCCAAAGCCTGAGTTATGACAAGATCCGCGCCATGTATGAAGACAGTAATGGCACGGTATGGGTCGGTACGGAAGGCGGTGGCTTGAACATGTTACCTAAAAAAGATGATGATGGAAATTACGACAAGTTTAGGCACTTTAGCTCTAATTCAAGAACTTTTGCTATCACCGAGACCGTTCTCGACAACAAGAAGACCTTATTTATAGGGTCGGAAAATACTCCTGGACTGTATTTGTTGAATATTGATGACCCGAACCGTATTGAAGCAACTGACCTGCGTACCCAAGGCTTTCCGCATGGGGTGTTCAGCTTATTGAACGATTCCGATGAAAATATATGGATAGGCACCTATACTTCCGGAGTGCACCGATGGGTCAAAAGGGAAGATGGAAAGGGCTATGACAAGACTACCTTTAAAAGCTATCCAAAAAAAGCCTATGTTTTGCCCAGTAACATTGTCAGGTACATTTTAGAGGATAAGTTCGGTAATATTTGGTTTGCCACGGGCGATGGGTTAAGTGTCGTTAAGGCTATTGAACGGTATAAAAAACATCCTAAATTCGAAACCTATAAAAACAATTCTGAAGACCCCCAGTCCCTTAGTCACAACTATATTCTCTCGTTGTATGAAAGTACTGTGGGTGAATTGTGGATAGGAACCTTTGGTGGTGGTCTGAATAAATTTGTTCCCGGGCAAAATGGTGAGGCAGATAGTTTTGTTTCCTATTCCGTACAAGATGGACTTCCGAACGATGTAATCAAGGGAATTCTGGAAGACAGGGAAGGGAACCTATGGCTTTCGACCAATATGGGCTTGTCTAAATTCAATCCGGAAAAAGAAACTTTTAAAAACTATAATGAAAACGACGGCCTTCAGGATAATGAATTTCAAGAACTGGCTTGTGTAAAGCGATCCGATGGTGAGATGCTATTTGGTGGTATCAATGGCTTTAATGCCTTCTATCCCGAAGAGATCAGGGACAACGAACACTTGGCCGAAACCGTCATTACCGATATGCTGGTTTCAAACGAGTCCGTAAAAGTTGGGGCCGAACTTGATGGTAGGGTCATACTCGATAAAAGCATCAATAAGGTCAAAAATATAGAACTGAGCTATCGACAGAACAATTTTTCTTTTGAGTTTGCCGCATTGCACTATGCGGCACCTTCAAAAAACAAATTCGCCTATATGTTAGAGGGCTTTGATCCCGATTGGGTGCAGACTACTTCGAACAAGCGTTTCGCTACATATACCAACTTAGAGCCTGGTGACTACGTCTTTAAGGTCAAGGCTTCCAATAATGACGGTCTTTGGGATGAAACACCTTCGGAAATACAGATTACCATTACCCCGCCCATTTGGCAAACTTCAGCGGCCTATTTGTTTTATGGTGCATTGGTGTTGGGTATGTTATGGTTGTTTTGGAGGTACACTTTTATTAGAACGAGTGAAAAGCACCAATTGGAACTCGATCATTTGGAAAAGCAGAAATCGGAAGAAATGCAGCGGGTAAAACTCGAGTTTTTTACCAATATTTCCCATGAGTTCCGAACCCCCCTCACCTTGATCAAAGGCCCGTTGGAGTATTTGCGAAAAGATGGGGACAAAGTAAGCCAGACCAAGGTGCAGGAGCAGTACAATATTATGTACAAAAACACCAACTATTTATTAAAACTGGTCAATCAACTATTAGACTTTAGAAAGATAGACCAAGGCAAAATGCATTTGGTAGTCCGAAATAGCAATATTGTAGAGTTTATTCAAGAGGTAGGCCAACCATTTCAGTTTTTGGCCCATAAGCAAAATATCGAGTTTACGATTCAGGCGAACCAAGAATCACTTCAGACTTGGTTCGACCACGATGCCTTAGAGAAAATAATGAACAACCTACTTTCCAATGCGTTTAAATACACCCCTGATGGTGGCCGGATTACAGTGGAAATATCTACGGAAGGCGAAGCTAAGAATGACCAAGGTGAAAATGTAATTATAAAAGTACGCGATTCGGGTTATGGTATTGCCGAAAACAGGGTGAACACCATATTCGAACGCTTTAATACCCAAGATAAAAAAGACAGAAGAAACCTTCAGGGGGCGGGTATAGGCCTATCTTTCACCAAGAACCTGATCGAATTGCACCAAGGTTCAATTGTTGTTAAGAGCAAACCCAACAAGGGTACGGATTTTATTGTGAAGCTTCCCATTGACAAAGCGGTCTATATGAATATTCCCGAGGTAAGCATCAAAGAGGTTTCTGAAAGCGACTTTTTAGTGCGCTCTTCCGAGACCGAATCTTTCGCCATTGGTATCAATGATGAAATTCTAGATGCCGATGTGTCAAAGTCAAGGCCTAAGCAGCCTATTCTATTGGTGGTAGACGATAACGCCGATATACGAACCTTGGTAAAACAGGGGCTCGAGAGCGACTATGTTATCTATGAGGCGGAAAACGGCAAACAGGCGCTTAAAGTAGCCAAGAATATTATGCCTAATATTATCTTGACCGATATTTTAATGCCTATAATGGACGGTACGGAGTTTTGTAAATTACTGAAAAACAATAAGGAAACAAGTCATATTCCCGTGGTGATGTTAACGGCAAAGGCATCGCAAGAAAGCGAAATAGAAAACTTGAAGATTGGAGTGGAAGGCTATATCAGAAAACCTTTTGATATGGAGCTCCTTCAACTTACCCTAGGGAATATCTTGAAGCATCGTGAACAACTTCGCAAACAATTCACCCGTAATATAACCTTACAACCTACCGAAATTGCGGTAACCTCGGTCGATGAAACTTTTTTGCAAACGGCTATTGAAATTGTTGAGAAACACATGATGAATACAGATTTCAACGTAGAGATGCTAGTAAAGGAAATGGGGTACAGCCGCAGTAACCTCTACATGAAATTCAAAGAGATAACGGGCTTGTCTTCAAGTGAATTCATTCGTAACATACGTTTAAAACGTGCGGTTCAACTATTTGAACAAAGCGATCTTTCCGTAAAGGAAATTATGTATAAAACCGGGTTCAATACCGCCTCGTATTTTTCAAAATGCTTTAAAAAACAATTCGGTGTTATACCTAGTGAGTATGTAGCCCAACTCAAAAACAAAAAAAATACCACTTCTTAAAAACTTTAGTATGACCTATAGAATGTTTACACAGCTCTTGAGTTCCGTTTGTTTAATCTTGATGCTGTCTTGCGGGCAGAAAAAGAAATCCGATTCTGCTTCTGAAGCTACCAGATCCAAAGAAAAACCGAACGTCATTATTGTTTTTGCCGATGACCAAGGTTATGGCGATTTGGCCTCGCACGGAAATCCGTATATCAAAACCCCAAATCTCGATGCTTTTGCCAAAGAGTCCCTTGAATTGACCAACTTTCACGTGGGTACCACCTGTGCACCAAGTAGGGCGGGACTTATGACGGGTAGAAATGGCAATAGAAACAACGCCTGGCACACCATAGCGGGTTGTTCCATTTTACTGGAAGACGAAAAAACTATGGCAGAAGTCTTTAAGGAAGGTGGGTATAGTACCGCCATGTTCGGTAAGTGGCATTTGGGCGATAATTATCCTTTCCGTCCCCATGATAGAGGGTTTGAACACGCCTTGTATAATGGCGGCGGCGGGGTACAACAAACCTCGGATTATTGGAACAATACTTATTTTGACGATACCTATTTTAGAAATGGCAAGCCCGTAAAATTGGAAGGATATTGTACGGATGTCTGGTTTAACGAGGCCATCAAACATATACAGCGCACCGAAGATGAACCTTTCTTTCTATACCTTCCGTTGAATGCTGCCCATTCTCCCTTTAACGTACCCGAGTCGTACGCAAAAATGTATGAAAACGAACCCTTGGCCGATTACCAAAAACGGTTTTATGGAATGATTTCCAATATAGATGAGAACTTTGGTAAATTAGTAAGGTTTTTGAAGGATAGGAAACTATTCGATAATACTATTGTAATTTACACCACCGACAATGGTACGGCGGCCGGAATCAAAACCGATAAAGACGGAAATGTTACTGGCTACAATGCAGGCTTGAAGGGTACCAAGGGTAGCCATTATGACGGAGGGCATAAAGTGCCGTTTTTTATTAGTTGGCCTGACGGCAATATCAAAAAGGGCTCGGTGAACAACGAGTTGGTGGCGAATGTAGATTTATTGCCTACTTTGGCACATATGAGCGGTATTCCCTTTGAAGCCGATAAACCTTTGGATGGAGCCAATGTGGCCCCTGTTTTATTGGAGGGAAAAAAGGAAGCTGAACGAATGCTGGTCATAGACACCCAACGGGGCCAGTGGCCCATAAAGGGGAAAAATAGTTGCGTGATGACCACGGAATGGCGTTTGATAGATGGTAGCGAGCTCTATAATATTATTGAGGATCCCGGACAAAAAAACGACATAGCCGAGGAGCATCCCGAGGTAGTAAAGAAAATGAAGGCGTATTACGATCAATGGTGGTCGAGCATAGAACCGGAAATGCGTTATGCGGAGATTCCGTTGGGTGACCCGAAGGCTAATCCGGTTACGATTACGGTCCATGATATGCATACCGATGATAATATACCTTGGAACCAAGTTCAGATTCGCCAAGGGGAGTTCGCTCCTGATGGTTATTATAGCATAAAGGTGATGGAAGACGGACTTTACCAGTTTAAACTGTACCGATACGCACCGGAATCGAACTTGGCATTGAACGCTGCGGCAGATCGGATATCGCAATCGTATTCTATGGATGAGTTGCCTGCGGGGAGAAGTTTGCACTTTGAAAGTGCCGCGGTACAGCTTGGTGATTTTGAGGTTAAGGCAGATGTAGATATGGATGCTCCTTTTGTTTTGTTGGAAGGAAAGCTAGGGAAAGGCAGCTATAAACTACAAAGCAATTTCTTTACGGAAGAAGGCGCCAAAATGCCCGCTTATTATATTGAGATCAATAAAAAAAGTACTTTATGAAACCAGACCGAAACAGCAGTAAATCAAACTCAAGGCCTAAAGTACAATTATCGCGAAGGGCTTTTATTTCAAAGACGGCCTTGGTTGCCAGTGCCATCAGCATAGTGCCAAGGCACGTACTGGGAAAGGGCTTTGTTCCTCCGAGCGATAAGGTTAACCTAGGATATATAGGATTGGGGAAGCAGAGTATAACCTTGTCCAATGCCTTTATGGTACATACCGACCAAGCCCAGATCGTTGCCGGTTCTGATGTGTGGACAACCAAGAACAATTGGTTCAAGGCCCATGTAAGTAGCTTATATGCCGAAAAACGAAATCAAGGCCACTACAAGGGCATAACGACCACCGGCAATTACCTTGAAATTTTAGAGAGGGACGATATCGATGCCGTTATTGTCGCGACCCCTGACCACTGGCATGCGATTCAAGCTATAGGGGCCATGAAAGCCGGTAAGCATGTGTATTGTGAAAAACCATTGACCTTGAAGATCCAAGAGGGTATTGATATGGTGGAAACCGTAAAAAAGACCGGAAAGGTTTTGCAGACCGGAAGCATGCAACGCTCATGGGCCACTTTTCAAAAAGCGACCGAAATAGTGCAAAACGGTCACTTGGGCGATATTAAAAAAGTACTCGTAAACGTAGGGGATCCTGCGGTTCCTTTTAATATGTCACCAGAGCCTGTGCCTGCTGAAGTAGATTGGAACCAATGGTGTGGTCCAGCACCTTTGTTACCTTACAACCAAAGGTTGTCCCCTCCTGAAAGTAAAGCTTTTTTTCCCGATTGGCGCCTGTTCAATGAGACCGGCGGAGGAATTTTGACCGATTGGGGCGCCCATATGTTCGATATAGCGCAATGGGGATTGGGAATGGACCGTAGTGGTCCGGTAAAATTTGTACCTCCTGCCGATAAAAATGCCGTAAGAGGTATGCGAATGTTCTATGAAAATGGAATAGAAATGGTACATGAAGACTTCGGTAGGGGATGGGGCGTACGCTTTATAGGAAGCAAAGGCAATCTCGATATAAGTAGAAGCTACCTCGAAACCGATCCACCAAGTATTCTAAAATCGCAAACAAGCAAAAAAGAGGATATGAAATCAAGGGGAAACCACTATCAAAATTGGATAGATGCCATAAAAAACGGAACCCCGTTGATTGCCGATGTAGAAATTGGCCACCGCTCCGCAACCGTTGGCAATATCTGCAATATAGCCTATCAATTAGGTCGGACCCTTGAATGGAATCCTTCAAAGGAAAAATTCATAGGGGATAAGGAGGCCAATAAAATGAAAAGCCGAAAGAATAGAAAATACTAAGGACTAACTTCCGGGGCGTCTTTTTCGAAAGGCTCCGGGGGTAATCCCGTTCTTGGCCTTGAACATTCTTGATAGATATGAAACGGTGCCCATTCCCGTCTTTTCCGCTATCTCGGCCAAGGTGTTATTGGTGGTCAACAACAAGGTTTCCGACCGTTCTATACGAATGGTCTGGATATACTTGCTGGGCCTAATCCCGAATTTTTGCTGAAAGACCCGTGAAAAATGGTCGGAACTCAAATTACTGTGTTTGGCTATTTGGGCAACGGTAAGGGGTTCGTGTAGGTGTTCTTTAATGTAGTTCAGTACCTCATGAAAATCGTTTTTGATATTCAGCTTAGAGCTTTTGCTATTCTGTATGAAGGGAGAGAGCAAGAGTTGTAAAAGCGATTGGGTTTGAATAAACGATTTTGCCGACAACAGGTCGTTGAGCTTTTCCGTATCGGATACAAATTTGCGGTTGTCGTATATCTTAGGGTCGTCTTCTATCAAATACCGTTTAGGGTGTAGGGTCAAGAGCGTCTTAAAATAACCCAAATCTTGATCGCTGGCTTCAATTTCGTACCTGAAATCCTTTATGTCGTATATCGACAGGCGATCACCGACTTCCTCAAGAAAATGAATGTAGTACATCTCCAAATGGTCGTTACATCGATAGCGGCTATACGTAAAGCTCGGAATCAGGTAAAGGTGGCCCGATTTTAAGTCGAACTCTTCATAACTATGGAACATTTTTCCTGAACCTTTGGTAATATAATACAGTCGGGAAAAAGGACTTATGACATTGTCGTAATCCCACGACGTATCGAGTTTGGCGTATCCCCCATGTAGAAAAGTTAGTTTTAAAGACTGTAGGATTTTATTCATAGGCCAAATGCACTTTGTCGGATATTAAATACTATTTGTGGGATGATAAAGATAGCAATAATGCTTTTAATCACTGGTTTTAAGGTGTTTTGGTGAAAAATATAAGGTTTTGGTGGTTTTTGGCACCTTGAACGAAAAGTCGGAAATGTACAACTCATAGCCTGATTTATACAAGAATTCAGCATGGCAAATGATATAAATTTGGCAAAAACATAAATTTTGTCCTAAATAATGTTCAGATTAACAAATTATATCGTTTTTTCTTTAGCAATAATGCTATTTTCATGCGGAGGGCCTGATCTTCCTGAAGATGTAGAAGTTGCCCTTGAAAAGCTTCCGAAGAATATTGATTTCAACCAACATGTGAAACCGATCCTTTCGGACAAATGCTTTTTGTGCCATGGTCCCGACAAGGGAAAAATCAAGGGAGGCTTGCAGTTGCACGATCCTGAGTTGGCCTATGCCGAATCTACGAATACACCTGGGCTTTTTTCCATTGTACCCGGTAAACCGGGGAAAAGTGAGGTGGTAAGGCGTATTTTGACCGAAGATCCCGATTTGATTATGCCAGAGCTGTCATCGCATTTGTCCTTGACCGCATATGAGAAGGCTATGTTGATAAGATGGATAGATGAAGGTGCCGAGTACAAAGATCATTGGGCCTTTCTTAAGCCTGAGGTAAATGAAATACCCAAAGTGACCAAAACCGACTTTGTCCGTAATCCTATCGATAATTTCGTTCTGGCCACTTTAGAAGAAAAAAATATTTCCCCATCAAAACGGGCCGATAAGGAGGTTTTGTTGAGAAGGGCTTCCTTAGACCTGACAGGATTGCCACCTACTATAGAAGAAATAGAGGCTTTTATGAAGGATAGTTCCCCCGATGCCTTTGAAAAACAGATAGACCGCTTGTTGGCCTCTCCGCATTATGGGGAGAAAATGACCTTGGATTGGATGGATGTTGCCCGTTACGCCGATACCCATGGGTACAGTAACGATAGATATAGGGATACTTCCCCGTGGAGGGATTGGGTCATAAAGGCGTTCAATTCAAATATGCCTTATGATGAGTTTTTGACTTGGCAAATTGCTGGGGACCTTTTTCCGAATGCTACAAGGGAACAAAGGTTGGCGACTACCTTCAATAGATTGCATCCCCAAAACTTGGAAGGGGGAATCATCGATGAGGAGTTTAGGTCGGAATATGTGGCCGATAGAACGGCAACGGTCAGTCAGGGGGTGTTAGGACTGTCTTATGCTTGTGCCAAATGCCATGATCACAAATATGACCCTATTTCCCAAAGGGACTATTTTGAAATGTACAGTTTTTTCAACAATGTTGATGAAACAGGGCTAATACCTTGGGATTTGGCGACTCCGGTTCCGGCTATGTTATTGCCTACCAAAGAACAGGAAGGTGTACTGGCCTATTTAGAGAAAATTGTAGAAGAATCGGAAGAGAAGGTCGATAGTACCGTCAAGACCGAGAGCGATAAGTTCAAAGACTGGTTGGCGAGCAATGCCTTTCAAAAGATTCCGGTGCAGAACCGACCCAAGGGATTGATCGCCGCATTTGATTTTGATGATCAGCGGCTGGTCAACAAAATAGGGGGGAATGGAAAAAATAAAATTCGAATGCGCCAGCAATTTGTCGATAATGAAAAGCCCGTATATAAAGAAGGTGCTTCGGGCAAAGGGCTGTTTATGGATGGCGATACTTGGTTGGACCTTGATAAGATCGGAATATATAAGCGTAATGAGCCTTTTAGTGTCTCCATTAAGGTTTTTGTGCCGCAAGACCTCGAAGAAGGTGTAATCTTCCATAAGATGCAAGGCCCCGAACTGCACAGTTTTAGGGGCTACCACCTGAAGATCAAAGAGAATAGGTTAGAAGCCTTGTTCGCCCATGTCTGGCCCGATAATTCAATGGTCGTTGAATCGTTAAAAGAAATTCCAAAAGAGCAATGGGTACAACTTACCTTAACCTACGACGGATCAAGTAAGGCCAAAGGAATAGGTCTTTATATGGATGGTGAGAAATTGGAGACCAAGACCACTTTTGACAACCTGTACAAAGACATCGTTTTCAATAATATGAAAAACTATATCTATAAGGAAACCGTAGAACCCGGACTTAGGATCGGTGCGATATGGCGTGGAAAAGGTATAGGTAATGCCGTTGTCGATGATATCATGGTCTTTGATAGGGAGATAAGCGATATTGAAGTAATGCAGATCAGTTCTGGCGATAAGCTTAAAAACTTGGTAGCAAAGTCGAACGACCAACTTGGCGATAAGGAAAAAGAACAGCTTCAAGCGTATTATTTGTTCAATCATTCCTCGGGTTACAATCAAGTTTTGGCGGAATTGAAGAAAGACCGAGGTGCCTTGGTAGACAGTATTGAGCCGATAAAACAGATAATGGTCATGAAAGAGCGAAAAACGCCTAGACAGACCTATATCTTGGATCGGGGCAACTACGATTCGCCTACGGATTCGGTATTTCCAAATATGCCTGAAAAAATATTCCCAATGAACGATAGCCTACCTAAAAATAGATTGGGCCTGGCCAAATGGATTACCGATAAAAATAATCCCTTGACGGCAAGGGTAGCGGTTAACAGATACTGGCAAAACCTGTTCGGAAGAGGCTTGGTAAAGACTTCTGAAGATTTTGGTAACCAAGGGGAATTGCCCAGTCACCCTAAACTATTGGATTGGTTGGCCATTCAATTTATGGAGTCTGATTGGGATGTTAAAGCGCTTCATAAGACGATAATGCTGTCCGCTACCTATCAACAGAGTTCCGCCATTAGCGAAGAACTTGCAAAGGTAGATATGGAAAACCAATGGTTGGCCCGGGGGCCATCAGTACGGCTGTCCGGCGAAATGCTAAGGGATAATGCACTTTTCGCTTCCGGATTGTTGAACCGGACCATTGGAGGAAAAAGTGTTAAACCCTACCAGCCGGAAGGCCTCTGGAAAGTTAGCGGTGGCACTTATGTACAAGATGGGGAAGAAGGACTGTACAGGCGTAGTATGTATACCATTTGGAAACGAACGGTGCCAAACCCGACCATTTCGACCTTCGATGCCCCGACCCGTGATTTGTGTACCAGTAGAAGGCAGAAAACGAATACGCCATTACAGGCCCTCGTAATACTGAACGATCCTACCTACATAGAGGCGTCGCGCGTTCTAGGGAAGCAAATGGCCGAAGCCGACGATGTGAATGCAGGAATAGCCTTGGCCTTTAAAAAATTGACGGGAAGAAGTGTTACGGATAAGGAACTGGGCTTGCTCGCTTCCCTACAGAGTTCGGAGTACCGGAAATTCAGTGAAAACCCCAAAAAGACCAAAGGTTGGTTGCAAACCGGGGCGTTCAAGATATCGGAAGATGATGACCACGCTTTGGTAGCCGCCAACGCCGTGGTAGCCAGTACCATTATGAATTCCGATGCCACTATAACCAAAAGATAATTTAACAACACCTAATATAGAAGAGTATGTGTAGTAATCATCAACATAGCAAATTGACCTCTACCAATGAAGATTTAAAGACCATTGAAAGGCAGTTAGATCGACGGCACTTCTTGAAAAAGACATCCCTCGGTATCGGGGCAATGGCTTTGGGCAGTTTGTTGGGGACCGAAAAAATGTTCGGAAACCTGGGCAAGGACAGTTCTCCGGAAGAAGTCCTAAAGGCTTATAACAAGAACCGATTAGGCCTTCCGCACCATACCCCCAAGGCAAAGCGCATAATTTATTTGTTTCAAAGTGGGGGGCCTTCCCAAATGGACCTTTTCGACTATAAACCCAAATTGGTAGATATGTTCGGTAAAGAACTCCCGAAGTCGGTTATTGGAGGTCAGAGACTTACCGGAATGAGCGGTAGCCAGAGCACCCTGCCCATAGCACCCTCATCGTTTACGTTCAAGCAATACGGAGAGTCAAGGGCGTGGGTCAGTGATGCCATGCCGTACTTGTCGGAAGTGGTCGATGATTTGTGTTTTATAAAAAGTATGCAGACCGACCAAATCAATCATACGCCTGCCATTACCTTTATGCAAACCGGAAATCAATTACCGGGTAGACCGGCCATCGGTTCTTGGTTAAGCTATGGTTTGGGCTCCGATAACGAAAACCTACCGACCTTTATCGCCCTGGTTTCCAAGAATGGAAAAGGACAACCTTTGAAGGCCAGTCTGTGGGGCAATGGATTTTTGCCAACGGAACATCAAGGGGTTCAGTTTAGGTCGGGTAAAGATCCGGTTCTCTATTTGAGCGATCCTGAAAATTACGATGGTAACGATAGAAGGGAGATGCTCGATTACCTAAAACATTTGAACGAATTGCAGGGCGATGCTTATGGCGATCCCGAAATTCAATCGAGAATGACACAGTATGAAATGGCTTTCAAAATGCAGACCTCCATTCCCGAGGTGACCGACCTGTCGAAAGAACCGGAGTATATTTTTGATATGTACGGTGAAGATAGTAGGGATCCAGGTACCTATGCGGCCAACTGTTTGATGGCGCGAAAACTATTGGAAAAAGGAGTAAGGTTCGTGCAATTGTATCACCAAGGTTGGGATCAGCACAATTACTGCCCGGGCGGAGTAAAAAGCCAGTCTAAAAAAACGGATCAGGCCACGGCTGCCCTGATCAAAGATTTGAAACAACGGGGTATGTTCGAAGATACCCTAGTGGTATGGGGAGGTGAATTTGGTCGAACCGTTTACTCACAAGGCCAGCTCACAAGTACCAACTACGGACGAGACCATCACCCGAAGGCATTTACGATGTGGATGGCCGGGGCAGGGGTGAAACCGGGCTTTACTTATGGGGCTACCGATGATTTTAGCTACAATGTAACCGCAGACCCGGTACATGTCCACGATTTTCATGCTACATTGATGCATTTGTTCGGTATAGACCACGAAAGGCTGACCTTCAAGCATCAAGGTAGACGCTATCGCCTGACCGATGTACACGGTCATGTCGTCAAAGATTTATTGACATAGATTTTATTATATTTATTATAGTTTCAACATATAGACAACCTTATTTAACCACGCATTTTACATGAGCAATAGAAGGAGTTTCTTAAAAAAAACCGCTTTGGGCGCTACGGCCTTATCGACCACATCATCTTTCGGATTCAATATTTTAAAGAAAACGGTATTGGAAGATCAAATCATAGGTCATGGTGATTTTAAGTATAAAGTGGTAAAAGACTGGGCACAAATGTCAGTCGCCCATAATCCTATCTTGAACTGTCATGAAATGCAGATGGATAGTAAGGGGAGGTTGATCATGTTGGGAGACCATACGGATAATAATATTCTGGTCTTTGACAAATCGGGAAAACTTCTTGATTATTGGGGTACACGTTATCCCGGAGGACACGGGCTTACCCTTCACGATGAAGGGGGAGAGGACATGTTGTATATTGTAGACTGCGGATGGTTTGTAGACCGTTCTGGAAAATGGAGCAAACAGGCCGGTACGGTAAGTAAGACCACGGTAGATGGAAGGCTCTTGTTTACCTTGCCCGATCCACATACCATAGGGGCCTATACCCAAGAGCAAGAATACCTGCCCACGGAAACAGCGGTCGGACCCAATGGGGATATCTATGTGGCCGATGGTTATGGCTCCGATTTTATCCTTCAATATAACCATAAGGGTGAATTTATTAGAAAGTGGGGAGGTCACGATAATAAGGACAAAAATTATAACCTTCACAACGCACATGGCGTGGCGGTAGATTACCGAAACAAGAAAAATCCGGTATTGGTGGTTACTTCTAGGTCGGATAAGAGTTTTAAATTTTTCACTTTGGATGGCAAGTTTATAAAAACGGTAGAATTACCAGGAGCCTATGTCTGTCGACCGGTACTCGACGATGATAATATTTATGCGGGAGTTTGCTGGTCGGAAAATAAAGCGGGTAAGCGCTTTAGTAATTCTGGTTTTGTGACCATTATGGACGGCGAAAACAAAGTGGTTTCCAACCCGGGAGGTGATGCACCCGAGTATAAAAATGGCAAATTACAGCAAATGTACCAGTCTGAAAAGGCCGTGTTCAACCATGGTCACGATGTCTTTGTCGACGAAGACAAGAACTTATATGTATGCCAATGGAATGCCAATAGAACCCCACCTATAAAACTAGAAAGGGTCTAAACAAATATTCTACTTCGGTTTTCTCGGTAGACCATAAAACATTTGTAGTTGATAATTGATCATTTATTTTATCTTAGACCGCTAAATATGTGTAATTTTCGGATTGAAGTCTATGACTTTGATCAAACTCATATTAACATAACCAAAAAGTTAAATGCGCTGCAAAAAAAACAATGTGCTGTACGCCCTGTTACTGTTGATAGCGTTTTCTTCCTGTAAAGAGGAGAAGGCGGTAGTCACCGAAAAAAAACCGAATATTATCTACATTATGGCCGATGACCATACCACCCAAGGTTTTGGTATTTACGGTAGTCGATTGGCCAGTTTAAATCCTACGCCCACCTTGGATAAGATTGCCAAGGAAGGGATGATCTTTGACAATTGCTTTGTTAGCAATTCGATATGCACCCCTAGTCGCGCCGCCATTATGACCGGTCAGAATTCCCAATTGAACGGGGTTCTCGATTTAGATGGTCGTCTTGAGCCTGCCCGTCAATTTCTGCCTATTGAAATGAAGAAATTGGGCTACCAAACGGCAATCGTAGGGAAGTGGCATTTAAAGGAAGAGCCTGCTGCTTTTGACTATTATCAAGTTTTGCCAGGGCAAGGAAAGTATTTCGATCCTGAATTTAGGGTTAGAGGTGATAAGCCATGGCCCAATAACACGGTTAAAACAAAGGGACACTCGTCTGACATGGTCACCGATATTACCTTAGATTGGTTGAAGACCAAGAGAGATCCGAACAAACCCTTCTTTTTGGTGCATCAGTTTAAGGCTCCCCATGACGATTTTGAGAACGCTCCACGTTATGAAGAGTATTTGGCCGATACTTTTATTCCTGAACCGGAAAGTCTTTATGAAAGAGGTAACAATGGTTCTATAGCCACTCGTGGCAATAACGATTCCTTAACTCGAATAATAGGTTCGTCCGTATCCCATAGAAACTTGATCCGTAACCAGGCGATGAACATTTATGTAGATAGTTCTATTCACCGGGCTTACCGTGATGCCGATAAAATTCGTCCTGAAGAGTACGTAAAGTGGGAGATGGACGATGAAGAGCGAAAATATACCAGTAAGGTTTACCAAGATTATGTGAAGAAGTATTTGCGCTGCGTAAAAGGGGTTGATGATAACGTAAAACGTTTAATGGACTACTTGGAGGCTGAAGGACTTATGGACAATACTATTATCGTATATACGGGCGATCAAGGTTTTATGCTCGGGGAACATGATTTTATTGATAAAAGATGGATGTACGAAGAGTCTATGCGTATGCCTTTCTTTGTGAGATATCCTGAGAAGATTAAAGCAGGAAGCCGAACGGATGCCATTATCAACAATACCGATTTTGCACCGACCCTAATTGAATTGGCAGGGGGAAGTACGCCTGACTATATGCAGGGAAAAAGCTTTAAAACCATATTGGAAACAGGGAAAGAGCCCGAAGATTGGCAAAAGTCGACCTATTATCGGTACTGGATGCATATGGCCCACCGCCATCAGAACCCGGCCCACTTTGGGGTGCGTACCAAAGAGTACAAGTTGATATTCTTCTATGGAAAATACTATGTTGATACGAGTGACCCGAATGCCGAGTGGGACAGGAAAAACTGGGGCAACGATTTTGATACGGATACCCCCGCGGCATGGGAGTTTTACGACTTGAAGAAAGACCCTAAAGAGATGAACAACGCCTACAAAGACCCTGCTTATGCAGAGGTTATTGCAGACTTAAAGAAAGAATTGTTGAGGCTTCGTGAAGATTTGAACGAAACGGACGAGAAATATCCACATATTCAAAAAGTTATCGATGCCCATTGGAACGATTGATTAAGACTAGGGTTTAGATTAAAAAAGTCTGAGCGTAGCGGAAAATCCTATTTAGGTTTTCTACTACGCTCAGCTTGTTTTTATAAGGTTTCTGTTTAGAGTTTAAAGATACGCTCTAGTTCGATCCACTTTTCTCCATTTTTGGCCCATGGTAGGCTTTGTTGGTACTTCCACATCAACTGTTCCCATTCTTGTACGTCTGGGTTGTTGGCGTCCATTTCGGCTTTCCTTTGGGCATCGAAGGTTTCGTCGACCTCCATGATCATGAACATACGGTTACCGGTCAAGAAAATCTGCATATCGACAATACCGGCATCTTTAATACTCTTTGTAATGGCCGGCCGGGCATTGCCCTCGGCGTGGTATTCTTTGTATTCGGCAATAAGTTGAGGGTCGTCTTTGAGATCGCAAGAGTAACAATAACGTTTTGTTTTCATTTTAGGCAATTTTTGATTGGGTTACTTTAAAGGCATACATTCCGTAGAAGGCAACAAAAAGTAGGCATATCATTGGCAATAGGAAGGAAAAATGAATTTCGGTGATGTTTCCGGCTATTTTATCGCCAAAAACTTCTTGGCCGTTTACGGTATCCCCAAAATCCATTATACTAGCTTGAAGCTTTGGTAAAAAAGCCCCTCCTACAATCGCCATAATAAGTCCTGATGAGGCCAATTTGGCTTCTTCTCCCATATCTTTAAGTGCGAGACCGTAAATGGTAGGAAACATAATCGACATGAATACCGATACCAAAACCAAAAAGACCAAGCTTAGGATGCCTGTGGTCATAATAATACCTCCGCACATCAAGGCAGCGGCAACCCCAAAATAAGCCAACATCTTGGCAGGGTTTATTTTTTTCATCAAGGCCGTTCCGATAAAACGTGTGGTTACAAAAGAAACCATGGCGGTAATATTCCACCAAGTGGCGTCTACACCTAAATTTTGTGATTCGTTCAGGTATTCTACCAATTGGAAAATAGCCGTCCAACACATAATTTGGGCGCCTACATAGAACATTTGCGCTATTACCCCCAATAAAAAGGTCTTACTTTTAAAAATACGGTTTACCGATTCTTTAACGGATAGATGGTCGCCCATGACCATGGCGGGAATTTTGGTTTTCCAGATAACAAAAAAGACCAAGGCCACAAAGAGCCCTACGGCTATGTAGGGCCCACTAATGATATTTAGGTCAAAAGCTTTGATTTCCGCAGCTTTTTCTGCCCCTAAGGCAACAATTTCGGAACTATCGGCATAATCGGCCGAAAGAATGCGGTCGAGCACCACGAATTTGGCAATGAGCATTCCTGTCAACGAACCGATGGGGTTGAACGATTGGGCCAAATTTAATCTTTGGGTCGCCGTTTCCTTATCGCCCATGGAGAGTATCAAGGGGTTGGATGTGGTTTCCAAGAAGCCCAATCCACAAGTAATTACGAATAACGAGATCAGAAAGTAAGTGTATGATCCGTTTTCCGCCGCCGGATAGAATAAAATGGCACCAAGGGCATAAAGGGCCAAACCAAGCAGGAGGCCTGATTTGTAACTGAACCTTCGAATGAACAATGCGGCGGGAATAGCCATAACACCGTAACCGAAATAAAATGCAAATTGCACATTGTAGGCCTCTTCGTTAGAGAGGATCATTACCTTTTTAAAGGCGGCTACCATTGGATTCGTCAAATCGTTGGCAAAACCCCAAAGCGCAAAAATGGAGGTTGCCGCAATAAAGGGTACTAGCAAGTTTTTGGGAACTACAGGTATCTTGGTGTTTTTTGTCATGGTTGTATTTTTAAAGTTGGGTTGTTTAATCTTCGGTCAGTAAGGAACGGTCTAAATGCACATAGCCGCCATCTACAAAAATAAATTGGCCTGTGGTATGCGATGACCTGCTGGAAATGGTAAATAAGCAAGTATCGGCTATTTCATCGGTACTCGTCATTCGGTTTTCCAATGGGATTTTCTTGACGATAGACTGCAATTTTTCTTCACCATTGGGCAAGGTTTTTATCCAAGTATCGTATGAAGGGGTCCAGCTTTCTGCAATAATGATGGCGTTTGAACGAATTCCGTGTTTGACCAGGTCAACGGCCCATTCGCGTGTGAGTCCGAGTACCCCGCCTTTGGAAGCCGCGTAGCCAGAGGTTCTTCCTTGGCCGGTAAGGGCCACCTTGGAACCTATGTTCAGAATGTTTCCTTTCGATTTTATCAATAGGGGCAAGGCATGTTTGACAATAAGGAAATAGCTTACCATATTGAGCTTAAGCGAATCCATAAACTCTTCATAGCTGGCATCAAGGCCAACACCGTCGTTTACTCCCACATTGTTGATGACCGCATCGATACGACCATATTTTTGGGCGATAGTATTTACGGAATTTTCAATTTGTTGTGGGTCGGTAACATCGGTCTGGCAGAAAATGGCATCGATACCTTTGGCTTGAATTTTTTCTATATAACCGAAGCCTCTGGCATTACGGTCGATTACCGCAGGGATGGCGCCTTCTTCGGCCAAACGTTGTAATATGGTCTCACCAATACTGCCTTCCTTTCCAGCAGCTCCACTGATTACCACTACCTTTCCTTTTAAATTTAAATCCATTTGTTCTTTATTTTTTATTACTGCCGAGAATACATTTTATCGGGTCTTTAATAGTAGGTGTCCCGTTTGTACCGTTTGGGCAATGGGGTTTATAAGTTATAGAATGCCTCTGCGTTCGCACCCATGATCATTTGCTGGTCTTGTTCGCCAAGGGTTGAAATAAAATCGGTTACCACACCCTTTACTTGGCCGTAATTACCGGCGACCAGGCATACGGGCCAGTCAGACCCGAACATAACACGTTCGCTACCGAAGGCTTCAAGTACCAAATGCATATAGGGGTGCAGTTGCTCGGGAGTCCATGAGTTATAATCGGCTTCCGTAATCATGCCCGATAGTTTACAGCATACGTTTTCTTGTTTTCCTATTTCCTTCATCAATGAGGCCCAACCATCGTAAAAGCCGTCTTTGATGTAAGGCTTCGCGATATGGTCAATAACAAATCTCTGGTTCGGGAACTTTCTGACGAACTCCAATACGGCCCCTAATTGATGGGGGAATACCAGAATATCGTAAGTGTAATCGTATTTTTCCAACAATGAAATTCCCCTTATAAAATTAGGTCGGAGTAAAAAATTATGATCGGCCTCACCTTGTACCACATGCCTCCACCCTTTTAAGAATTTATCGGCACTGTACTTTTCCAAGACGGAATCGATATGCTCTGATCGAAGGTCTGCCCATCCGACAACCCCTTTGATAAAGTCGTTCTGCTTGGCCAGTTCCAATAAAAAATCGGTTTCTTCAAGGGTTTGGTCGGCCTGCACGGCAACGCAGCCATCAATTCCATTTTCCTGATATACCTTTTTTAGGTCGTCAGGAAGAAAATCTTTGCGAATAGACGACATTTCGTCATCGATCCAGGAGTGTTTGACCGGTTCGTAATTCCAAAAATGTTGGTGACTATCTATTGTCATTTTTCACTTTTTTTAAACAAGGTTCAGGTTATAGCTTTCTCAAGCAAGAAACAATTCCCTCGGCTTCTATATTTTGTATGTTCTCGGCAATACAGTTTGTCAAACCCTGTATTTGGGTTAGGTCTTCTCCCCAAATAGCATCGTTTTTAAGTACGGTTTCAACAAAATCGCTAAGGTTGGAAGTGCCGTCATCCACTTTTTTCCATGCCGAAGCGAAGAAAGCAAGAACCGCCTTATCGTCGTTAAGATTGATTGTTTCTCCCCTAAATTCCCCCTTGTAAAAACGGAGCAAAGCCGAAAGTCCGAATACGATACGCCTTGGCAATTGGCCTTGGGTATTGTAATAGTCCTTTAAGGTAGGTAAGAGGCGGGCAACGAACTTTGACGTACTGTTTAAGGAAATACTGATGAGCTGGTGTTTCAACAGTGGGTTTCTGAAACGATCGAGTACGTCGGCAACAAACTTGTTCTTTACCTCATTGGGAAAGTCAAGCGTTTGGGCAGCTTCCTCTAAAAGAAGGCTTTCCGTAAAATGGCTTACATCTTCGTCTTCCATAGCCTCTTTTACAAAACGGATACCGGCCAAGTAGCCTACTGGAACCATTGAGGTATGGGCACCGTTCAAGATGCGTACTTTCATCTCGCGATAGGGGGCGAGGTCTTTCACAAACTCTACATTGAGGTCGGTTTCGGCAAAGGGAAGTTCTTTTTGTACCGCTTCATCGGCCTGAATTACCCAACTGTGGTAATATTCCCCGGCCACCAAAAGTTCATCGTTATAGCCTAACTCTTTTTCAATTTCATCGGCGCGGTCCGTAGGGTAGCCCGAAACGATGCGGTCTACCAAGGTACTGCAGAAATGGTTGGCCGTATGGATCCAATTTTTAAAATCATTATCTAGGTTCCAATGGTCGGCATATTGCAGCACGGTCTTTTTTAAGGCGGTTCCGTTGTCTTCGATCAATTCGCAAGGTAGTAGAATACAGCCTTTATCTACGTCTCCCTTAAAATGTTTAAACCGATGGTAAAGCCAAACGGTCAACTTGGCGGGAAATTCCCTAGGAGGGTTGACATCGAATTTATCGTCGGCATTGAATTTGATTCCGGCTTCCGTGGTGTTTGAAACCACAAAGCGCAAATCTTCGTTTTCCGCTAGTTTTAAATAGCTGGCCCATTCGTTATAGGAATGGATTACACTTTGAACCTCGGTAACCAGTGTTTTCTCGGCCACCAGTTTTCCGTTCTTTATACCGTCTAGAACGACCGTAAAAAGGCCGTCTTGGTCATTTAATTCAGAATAATCGCCTCCAGCGGTAGGTTTTACGATGGCTATGTCGCCGTTGAAATCGGTTTCTTGGTTGAGGACGTGTACCATCCAATCAACGAAGGCCCGTAAAAAATTGCCACCCCCAAATTGCATGACCTTGATAGGACGTTGAATTCTGTTAGGTGTGGTCGTATGGTTTAAAATGTGCATTAATTAGCTTTTTGTTAAATTGGTGTTAGTTGCGATGATCAGAGAGAAATACCCCTTTTCCAAGGAATAAAGTCCTCTTGGCCCAATCGTACGGCGGCGGGAACAATTTCCCCACTCGCTACCTTGATGATATAGTTAAGCAGTTCTTCGCCTTTGGTTTCTATGGTATCCTCGCCCGTAATGACCGTTCCGGTATTAAAATCGATAATGTCTTTCATACGTTCGCTTAGGGCGTTGTTGCTCGACAATTTGATTACGGGGGCAATTGGGTTTCCTGTTGGGGTGCCTAGGCCTGTAGTAAAGCAAATGACATTACAGCCCGATCCCGCAAGGCCCGTGGTGCTTTCCACATCGTTCCCCGGTGTACATAGCAGGTTGAGTCCTTTTTTCTTTACGGGCTCGGTATAGTCAAGTACATCGGTTACGGGACTGGTCCCTCCTTTTTTCGCGGCACCGGCAGATTTCATGGCATCGGTAATGAGTCCGTCCTTTATATTTCCTGGCGAGGGATTGTTTTCGAATCCAGAACCAACCGATACGGCCTTTTCTGAATAAGCCCGCATTAATTTTGCGAACTTTTCTGCATTTTCCTCGGTTTGGCAGCGGTTGATCAATTCTTGTTCGACCCCGTTCAGTTCAGGAAATTCTGAAAGAACCGTAGTCGCGCCTAAGCCGACCAATAGGTCGGAGGCGTACCCCAAAGAGGGGTTTGCCGAGATGCCTGAAAAACCATCGGATCCGCCACATTCCAGGCCTAAGACCAGTTGGCTTACGGGAGCTGGTTTTCTCTTCGTTTTATTGGCTTCGATCAGGCCTAAAAAGGTCTTTTTTACGGCCTCTTCTATAAACTGTCGCTCGCCCTCACTTTTTTGCTGTTCTAGTACATAAAGCGGTTTTTTGAAATTGGGGTCGCGTTTGGCGATGGCCTCTTCAAGCAACTTAAATTGGGCATTCTGGCAACCAAGGCTTAAAATGGTTGCGCCCGCCGTGTTAGGGTGGGTGATGTAACCGGCCAAAAGGTTGCAAAGCGTTTCGGAATCTTGGCGTATGCCGCCGCATCCACCGTCATGGTTTAAAAACTTGATGCCGTCAACATTCGGGAAGGTTCGGTTTTGCTTAATTTCTTCCGGAGTCTTGATGATATCCGAAGCCAAGAGTTCGTTTTCGGAAGCCCCGTTTTTATATTGGTCGACAAGAATTTCGGTATCGACCACAAAATCGGTAGCCGTATGGTAGCCCAGTGATTTCAAAAGGGCGGATTTCATGACATCGACATTTCGGTTTTCACAAAAAACCAAGGGAATGACCAGCCAATGATTGGCCGTACCTACACTGCCATCGGCTCTGTGATATCCGTTGAAGGTAGCATCTTTCCATTTGCTGACATCCGGGGCCTTCCAGCTTAGTTTCTCTTGGCCCACTTCGTACTCCGAAGAGGCATGGACCACATTTTCGGTGGTTATGGTTTCGCCTTTGGCAATAGGTTTGGTGGCTTTGCCGACCAAGGAACCGTACATGAAAATGCTATCACCGGGGTTGAGGCTGCAAATGGTGAATTTATGTTTGGCCTTGACCTTGTCGGTCAATTGAAAGCGGTCGTTGTTATGTTCTATATCAGAACCTTTGGGAAGGTCCGTAAGTGCGGCCAGAACGTTATCTTCTGGGTGTATTTGCAAAAATTGCTTTGACATTGTTCTTTACTTTTGTCGGTGCTTAAATGCGATTCGTTTATTCGAAATCAACGGTAGCCTTGATCACTCCGTTCGCCGGGTCTAGCCAGCCATCGAAATTGGCGATCATTTCGGTGTAAGGAACATTGTGTGTAATAAAGGAATCGATGGGAAACTCACCTTTTTCCAAAACGGAAATTACATGTTCAAAGTCTTCCAAAGTGGCATTTCTACTGCACATAATGGTCGTTTCCTTAGCGTGGATCTTAGGGTGGGTAAATACCAATTCTCCCTTAGAGAGCCCTACCAATATATATCTTCCTCCATGCGACATGTAATCGGGACCGGCTTCAAGGGCTCCTTTATGGCCTGTGGCATCAAAAACCGCCGTGGCTAGATCGCCTTTGGTGATTTCCGAAACTTGGTCTACGGCATCTTTTCCTCCTAAAACCACATAATCGACACCGATATCGTTTTTAGCGTAATCTAGGCGTTGTTGGTTCATATCTATGGCAATTACTTTGGCCCCCGCAATTTGTGCGAGCTTCATGATGCCGATTCCTATAGGCCCACAACCCACTACAACTATGGTTTCGCCAGGTTTTATACCGGCACGTCGAATGGCGTGTGCCCCGATCGCCAAAGGTTCGACCACGGCCATTTGGTCGTCGGTCAACTGTTGTGCGGGGATTAGTAGGTGGGCAGGTACGGTAATTTTTTCTTGCATCCCTCCATCGGTGTGAACTCCCAAAACTTGGATATTCGTGCAACAGTTGGTCTTTCCGTTTCTGCAGGCGATACAGGTGCCGCAACTTACATAGGGCATGACGACCACGTTGTCGCCCGCTTTGATACCTTGAGGATTCTCATCTATTTCAACTACTTGCGTAGCCAATTCGTGACCTAGAATTCTCGGGTAGGTAAAAAATGCCTGGTTGCCCGCATAAGCATGTAGGTCGGTACCACAAATACCTACCTTTTTCACTTTCAATATGGCTTCGCCGGATTTTCTTATCGGTTCTTCTTTTTCTTTAAGAATGAACTCGCCCGGTTTTTCACATACAATGTACTTCATGTATTTAATCTGTTTTTGGTCACATTTATATTAAAACAATCTCTTTCCTTATAGTAGTATCCCGAAATAAGGGAAATACCCTATTCACTGTGGTGTATTACTGAAAAAGAGCGCACCGTGACTGGTGCGCTCCTAAAATTAAAAAAACTAACTCAACTAACTTCTTTATTACAGTGCTATAACGATATTTCCAGTACGTGTGCAAATTCTCCCGTCTTCGACCCTAGGTCCGAAATGTTGAGGCCATCGTCATTTACTTCAAACTCTATTTTGCTGTCGCTACCTAAGAGTTTTACACTTTTGATATTCAGATTTTTACCGTGTTCGCTGGATTTCCCCAATGATTCTATGTTGACTTTATTGCCTTCTGGCCATTCCATCATGATCGCATACAGTTTGTCGCCCTTCTTTGTAAAGCGAATATCCTGACCAGTAAATCCTTTGTTTTGTCCTTCGCTGTGATGGCCCTTTTTGACTTCTGTGGGGCCTTCGCCGAAAGTGCTCTAGTATTCCGTATCGTAAATCGCTTCACCGTTTACGTTTAACCAATCTCCGATTTGGAACAATATTTCTTTTTGGTCTTCTGGAATGGTACCGTCTGCTTTCGGACCTACATTAAGTAAAAGGTTTCCGTTCTTGGATACGATATCGACCAGGTCGTCAACAAGGCTGTTGGCCGTACGTGACTCCCAGTTGGTAACGTAACACCAAGAATTCTTTCCGATAGAGGTATCGGTCTGCCAAGGGAGCTTTCGAATACCGGGAAGCTTTCCGCGTTCCAAATCGTAGATTACGGTACCTTCAGGAAAGGCCTCATGATCAAAGTTCTTGTCATTTATTACCACTTCTTTGCCCCATTCCAATCCTTTGTTGTAATAGTATGCCGCAATTTTTGGACGGTATTCCTTGTAATCGGGAATATCGAGGTAGAAATCGAACCAAAGGATGTCCGGTTGATAGTTGTCGATAAGGTCGACCGTTCTGTCCCACCACATTTTCTTGAATTCTTCCGATACGGGCTCGGTCAGGTCTTTTCCTTTGGGGGAATAGAGGTCGGCGTATTCGGGGTCGGTGGTGTCAAATTTGTCTTTCTTATTATAAAATGACCAGTTGAAGGCATAGTGGGATGAAGCCCCCATAATCATACCCTGGGCGCGGCCTTCTTTAAAAAGCTCGCCTAAAACGTCTCGTTTAGGCCCCATGTCAACGGCATTCCATCGGGTTGTATTCGATTTGTACATGGCAAAACCATCATGATGGTCGGCAACGGGAATTACATATTTGGCCCCTGATTTCTTGAAAATATCGATCCATTCCTTGGCATCGAATTTTTCGGCCTTGAACATCGGTATAAAATCTTTGTAACCAAATTCTTTTTGGTCTCCGTATGTCTTTTTATGGTGTAGATATGTTGCGTTAGGTCCTTTTTTTCCCAATTTCAACTGGGCACTGAAGGTGGCGGTATCCATATACATCTGGCGTGGGTACCATTCCGATCCATAGGCAGGTACCGAATAGGCCCCCCAGTGAATGAAAATACCAAATTTGCTGTCGTTGAACCATTCGGGGTCTTTATAGTGTTTTTTAATAGATTCCCAATTCGGTTCAAATTTGACCGCAGTTTCTTGGGGAATGTCCCCTTCTTTTTTCTTTTCGGCTTTCGACCCACATGAGGTGAGTAGGATGCCCGTCATTAAAAGTGTAAAAATTCTATACATTAGAATACTTTAAAAGGTTGGTATACGCAATAAATAATTGATGCGATTAATGAGTGGCTAAATTGCAACTTAATGATAAAAATGATAGAGCGAATTGGTCAAATAAGTATAACAAATGGTTATTTAGTTGATTTGTAGTCTTTTTGTCAGATCAAAAAAACACGTTTTTTTTACTAGACTTTCGCATACTTTCGTTGATAGGCAAGGGGAGAGCAGCCCATAAACTTCTTGAACTGCCTGTGAAAGAAAGGTAATGATTCATAACCGCAGGCAAAAGCAATATGGGAGACCGAGTCATGGGTGTCAAGAAGCATCCTTGCGGAAATATTGATGCGGTATTCGTTTAAAAAGGTAAAGAAAGGACGCCCCATCATTTTGGTGAAAAATCTAGAAAACGATTGTTCCGACATATTGACCAGGTCGGCCAATTCCTTTAAATAGATTTTTCGGTTATAATGCATTCCTACAAAATCGTGGATATCCGCCATTCGGTTACCGTATTCCGAAGGTAGGTCGTCTATAAAGCTTGCGCTCGATAAGGTAGTGTAATCGCAATCGGCCAATTTTACCAATAATGTGAGCAATTGAATATATAGGTCGTGCCCTCCTAATTGGGGACATTGTTTTAATTGGGATATAAGCGGGGCGGTTGCCCCTTTGTCGAATAAAATTCCCTTGGAGGCGGTTCTTAATAATTGAAAGAGCTTGGCCAATTCGGGTACTTTAGGAAAAACGCCAAGGTTCCATTGGACCACTATCGATTTTGATAGTCCTGTTTGTTCGGTATTGTTTTTCCAGCAATGGGGAAGGTTTGAACGGAGTAGCACCAATTCACCAGGTTCATACGGACCTACGTAATCACCCACGAATTTTGTCCCTACACTTTCCTCTATATAGGTCAACTCATGTTGCGGATGAAAGTGCCAAGGAGTCTCAAAATTCTTTTTAGAATGATAAAAACTCGTAATGGTCCGTTGTTCGTCTAAATGTATGGGCTCTAATATGGGTTGCATCCAAAGAACTTTTACAAGGGCGAGATGCCGTTTGAAGTGATTTATTTTATCCTAAAATATGTAAAAATTGAATATGAATAACAAAATAAGGTACTTATTTGCTAAAAAAGGCAACTGATGATGAGTTTGGAATATTGATTTTTGTACCAATCCAGAAAGTCCATTATTAAACTAATACTGTTGGAATGAAAAAAAGTGAGCTTCCAGACCCGTTTGAAAAAGCGAGGGAATCAAAAGGTTACGGGGAAATGAACGATCAAGATGATCCTGTGACCATGCTTTTGAGACATAAAGACGTTCGTAAAAGTGCGCATAATTATAAAACGTTTCAATCTGGGGCGGTTCCGGGGCGAATCGTAATTCCTTCAGAAGTGAATATACGTGACACCCGCCAAATACCTTTTGAAGTCGATCCTCCGGTTCATGGAGTATACAGGGCTATTGTAGAGCCTTGGTTCAAAAGACCCTTACAAGCGGAATACCAAGAGCGATTAAGGTCTCAGATTTCGGAAATCGTAGAAGAGGCTTTACAAAAAGGGAGTGTAGAGGTCGTAACCGATTTTGCCCTACGCTTGCAGTCAAGGGCCTTGACCTTACTCTTAAATACACCGTTTTCGGAATCGGAGACCTGGATTTCTTGGGGAACCCATGTATTTCGAAGTGAAGGGGAGGCGCTAGACGGCGATAAAGCCAATATTCTTTACCATTATATAGATGAACAGATCGACCGGGCCAGTGAAGATCCTGGAGAAGACATGTATTCCGTACTTTTAAATTCTGAGTTCGAAGGTCGGAAATTGACCAAGGAAGAAGTAAAGGGGGTAATGGTGTTGACTTTTGCAGGAGGACGGGATACCGTCATCAATGCGGTTACCAATTCTATTGCGTACTTGGCCGAACATCCCGAAGCGTTGGAACGATTGCGAAAAGAACCTGAGATTACCGGTAGGGCGGTGGAGGAAATGATCCGTTATTTTTCGCCCCTTACACAAATGGGGCGCGTGGTAACCGAAGATGCCCATGTATGTGAACATGCGGTAAAGGCCGATAGTAGAATTTCGCTGTGTTGGGCTTCGGCCAACAGGGATGCCGCTGTTTTTGAGAATCCGAACGAAATCGTGCTGGATCGGAAGGTCAATCCACATGTAGGCTTCGGTTTTAGCCACCATAATTGTTTAGGGGCGACCCACGCTAGGCAGATATTGAAAATCTTGCTTCAGACCTTGGCACAAAAAGTAGCTTCGTTCGAAATATTGGACTACAAGGAAAATATAGAGGATTTAGACCACTTTCAGCGTAAAGTAGGTTTTCATAATATTCAAATAAAATTCAACCCTTTAACAAAATAAATTTATGGCAAAAATCACTTTTATCACCAGTGACGACGAAACGATAACTTTAGAAGGAACCTCGG
This sequence comes from Zobellia uliginosa, assembly GCF_900156625.1. Taxonomy (GTDB): domain Bacteria; phylum Bacteroidota; class Bacteroidia; order Flavobacteriales; family Flavobacteriaceae; genus Zobellia; species Zobellia uliginosa. The sequence continues at coordinate 330,342 of NZ_FTOB01000003.1, forward strand.
GTTCGGTAATGGCCTTGGCCGTTGAGAACGGGGTGCCCGGAATAGATGGCGATTGCGGCGGGGTTTGTTCGTGTGCTACCTGTCATGTACACGTGACGCCCGAAGACATGGTGAAAACAGGGAGTGCCAGTGAGATAGAGACCGATATGCTTGAGCTAGATGACAATGCTGACGAGTACAGTAGGTTGTGTTGTCAAATAGAGATCAGTGATGCCATAGATGGCGTGGTCCTAAAAGTTGCCAAATAAAGAGGTGATGTCAGATATCCCGAATAATGAACCGAGTTGCGTAGTAATCGGTGCTAGTCATGCCGGAGTAAATTTTGCCTTTGCCTTACGGCGGGAAGGTTGGAACGGATCGATATGTTTGATAGACGCCGATTCCGTTTTGCCCTACCATCGGCCGCCCTTGTCTAAAGCTTATTTGACCAGCGATGAAGGTATAGAGAAAAACCTTCTAAAGTCAAAGGAAAGCTATATAAAGGACCGTATTGAGCTAAAGCTTGGGGTTTGGGTCGAAGCCATAGATCGAGAAAGCAAAACAATTATTCTGGCCGACGGAACAACGATGGCCTATGACAAACTTGTTTTAGCTACGGGGGCACGGCCGATTATGCCACCTATACCCGGTTTGGATACGGCAAAGAATCTTTTTCCGCTTCGATCTGCCGCCGACGTGGCCAATATCAAAAAGACGGTAGCCGAAAACGAATCGCTTCAAGTTGTTGTTATCGGTGGAGGGTATATTGGACTTGAGACGGCTGCGTCACTAAAAAAACTTGGTGCATCCGTTACCGTTTTGGAGCGCGAATCACGCATATTGGCCAGGGTTACCGCTCCGGAAATGTCCGCTTTTTTTCAAAAATTGCATCATGATAACCACGTTTCGGTCCTTACCGAAAAGAACGTAACTTCTATAGAACCGGCATCGACCGGGAATACCGTAGTTTGCTCCGATGGAAGTAGTTACCCAGCTGATATGGTCATAGTGGGGGTAGGGATACACGTAAATAAAGAATTGGCCGAAAAGGCAGGTTTGACCATTGAAAATGGCATTCGGGTCAATGAAATGGCACAGACTAGCGATGCATCTATCTATGCTATAGGTGATTGTACATTTCATTATAATCCACATTACGACCGCTATATAAGGTTGGAATCGGTACAAAATGCCGTTGATCAAGCGAAAATTGCGGCGGCGGCCATTGCGGGTAAAAAATGTTCTTACGATAGCCTACCTTGGTTTTGGTCTGATCAATACGATGTGAAGTTACAAATGGTAGGCCTGTCCGATGGTTATGATGAGGTAGTTGTGCGCGAAGAGGCGGATAGGCCAAATTGTTTTTCGGTCTGGTATTTTCAGGGAGACACCCTTTTGTCCGTTGATGCGGTAAACAATGCCAAAGCCTATGTTTATGGAACAAAGTTTATTAAAGGAGGGGAGAAAATTGATAAATCTAAATTGGGCGACCCAAGGGCCGAATTCAAACCGGCAAATCTAGTAGCTCAATAACAAAATATAAAAGTAGCTTAGAACTACGTAAAAAGAATAAGAAATGTCTATTCAATCAAAGAGTGCAGTAGCTAAAGGAGATGGTAGTTTTACCATTACCCATGTAACCGTTGCAGAGCCAAAGGCAGACGAGCTAATCGTAAAAATAAAGGCAGCCGGTCTTTGTCATACGGATTATGATTCCCTTAGCTGGGGAAAACCTATTGTTATGGGACACGAAGGGGCCGGGGTTGTAGAAAAGGTCGGTCCTGATATCAAAGATCTAAAAAAAGGAGACCAAGTTCTCTTGAATTGGGCAACACCCTGTATGCACTGTTTTCAATGTCAGGAAGGCAATCAGCATATATGCGAGAACAATTCTCCCGTAGTGGTCGGAGGAAACGGTCATACTCCGGGACATGCGCATTTGGAAGGAAGCCAATGGGAAGGAAAGCCTATAGAGCGATCCTTCAACCTAGGTACCTTAAGCGAGTACGCTTTGGTCAAAGAATCTGCCGTGGTAAAAATCGAGGAGGAAAACCTGAATTTTTCAGCAGCGAGTATTATCAGTTGTGGTGTAATGACAGGTTATGGTTCTGTGGTCAACTCGGCAAAATTGGCTGCAGGTAGCTCAGCTGTAATATTGGGTTGTGGTGGAGTCGGACTTAATGTGATCAATGCTTGTGAGATTTCAGGTGCAGGTAGGATCATTGCCGTGGATATCAATCCCAATAAACTTGAATTGGCGAAACAATTTGGGGCTACGGATATTATTTTGGCCGATAAAACCGATGTAGGTTTGGCGAATGTTGCCGAACGGGTAAAGGAAATGCTTGGCGGTAGTGGAGCTGATTATGCCTTTGAATGCACCGCTATTCCTGCTTTGGGAGCAGCGCCCTTGGCTATGGTGCGTAATGCCGGAACGGCCGTTCAGGTAAGTGGTATTGAAGAAGATATCACTATAGATATGCGCCTTTTTGAGTGGGATAAAATCTACATCAATCCCCTTTATGGAAAATGTAGGCCTCAAATAGATTTTCCAAAACTCATGCAATTGTATAAAAAGGGCGACCTTAAATTGGATGAAATGATTACCAAAGAATACAAATTAGACGATTTGCAACAGGCATTAGACGATATGTTGGCCGGTAAAAATGCAAAAGGAGTTGTAGTTTTTGATTAAAATAAAACATGTTTAGAACCACCGAAATTTCAGATGCCGCTTTCGAAAGTGCCAATCTTCGTTTTATTACCGTAAAAACCGAAAAACTAAGGGGGAGAGGGGATATTTGTGTTTTTGTACCTCCAATGGCCGACTTGGAAGATTTGCCGCTGGTTATTTTGTTACATGGGGTCTATGGCAGTGCCTGGGTCTGGTCTCAAAAAGCCGGGGTGCACATTTCCGCACTTCAAATGATGGAAAAGGGCGAGATTCCCCCCATGGTAATCGCCATGCCTTCAGACGGACTTTGGGGAGATGGTTCGGGGTATCTTCCGCATCATCAAAAAGATTTTGAAAGTTGGATCGTTGACGATGTGCCCAATGCCGTTATCGAGAATGTTCCATCCGTCAGTAAAAAATCGGAATTGTTTATTTCCGGACTCTCCATGGGCGGCTTCGGGGCCTTGCGGTTGGGAGTGAAATATCACGACAGGTTCAAGGCTATTTCGGCACATTCGTCCATTACCGATATTGCGCAAATGGAACTCTTTGTAGAAGAACCCCTCGATAGCTATGTGCAGGAAGACCTTTCCGAAAATACAGTCTGGGGGCTCATAGAAAAAAACAAGGCCTGGTTGCCCAACCTACGGTTCGATTGTGGCACCGAAGATGATCTTATCCCTTATAATAGGACGCTTCACAAAAACCTAGAGGCAAATCGTATTCCACATTTATACGAAGAGTTCAAAGGGGCACACGAGTGGACTTACTGGAGTGAGCACGTTAAGGACAGTCTTCGGTTTTTTTCAAGGTTCTGTTAGTTTTTTAACGAATCCATTCCATTTATTGACTTTTGCGCCGATTGAATCGGTCTATTTTATTATTTACTACCTTTCGGATACATCAAATTGAAAATTCCAACAGGTATGAAGCACGTGCTCTATTCCGTTATAGCCTTAAGTATATTGGTCTTTAGCGGTTGTAAAAACGAAGAAAAAAAAGTTGAAAAACCGCTAGGAACGCAGGTCGCTAAACCCAATGTACTCTTTATTTTGGCCGATGATTACGGTTATCATGACCTGAGTTTTACGGGTAGTAAATTTTATGAAACGCCCAATATTGATAGAATCGCCAAAGAGGGTATGGCCTTTACCAACGGATATGCGGCAAGTAGGGTGTGCAGTCCTTCCAGGGCGAGTATTATGTTAGGAACCTTTACGGCCCGACACGGAATAACCGATTGGATAGGGGCGAAGGCAGGAACGGAATGGCGCAAGACCGGCCGCTTTAATAAATTGCTGCCGGCGGATTATGAGCATAAGTTGCCGGCCGAGGTCGTCACTTTGCCAGAGGCTATGAAAGCGGCTGGATACAAAACGTTTTTTGCGGGAAAATGGCATTTGGGAGAAAAAGGCTCTTGGCCTGAAGATCACGGTTTTGATATCAATATAGGAGGATGGGATGCCGGAAGTCCGAAGGGGGGATATTTCTCGCCATACGATAATCCAAATCTCGAAAACCGAAAAGATGGCGAAAACCTGAGCATGCGTTTGGCCGAGGAGACCGTTACCTTTTTAAAGGAGAACGATCCGAACAAAACCGGAAAACCCGTCTTTGCCTATCTTTCCTTTTACGCCGTTCACGGACCTATACAGACAACAAAGAAAAAGTGGGCGAAATATAGAAAAAAAGCGGTAGGCAACGGGGTGGCGGACTCGGGCTATAAAATGGCGAAATATCTTCCGATACGTCAGGTGCAAGACAATCCTGTCTATGCCGGTTTGGTAGAGACAATGGATGACGCCGTAGGTAAGGTTTTGAATACCTTAGATTCACTTGGTTTGGATAAAAATACCTTGGTTGTTTTTACTTCCGATAACGGAGGGGTGTCCGCAGGAGATTCGTTTTCAACTTCCAACCTACCATTGAGAGGAGGAAAGGGCTATCAGTTTGAGGGAGGTATACGTGAGCCTTATTTTATAAAAGCACCTTGGTTGCTAAAGGGGGGGGCATCTACTTCAGAGCCCGTAACCGGTGCCGATTTATATCCGACCATACTCGATGTGGTGGGTGTCGACCTGAAACCGGAACAACATTTGGACGGAAAAAGTCTCTTACCTATTTTAAAGGGAGGTCATATGGAGGAAAGGGCACTGTTTTGGCACTATCCGCATTACGGAAACCAAGGAGGGGAGCCCTCCTCGATTATACGTAAGGGCGACTGGAAATTGATCCATTACTATGAAGATGGCCGGGAAGAACTGTACAATCTCAAAAACGACCTTCAAGAATTATCGGATGTTGCTTCGGAGAATCAAGATTTAACAAAGCGGTTGAGCGAGCAATTGTTTGCTTATTTAGATGATGTAGGGGCCCGATACCCCGAGAAGGATCCTGACTATGCTCCTAAAAAGGAAGAGGCCTATCTCAAAAAAATTGAAGAAGTAAAAATGCCCGCCCTTGAAAAACAAAGACGCGACTTTTTATCCGCTGATTTTGACCCTAAGGATAATTGGTGGGGGAGTAATCTGACAAAGGATTAGATAAAGATACTTTGTGGTTTTGTTTGTCAATAAATAAGCGAGTTAAAAAAAGGAGGTGAAATTCACCTCCTTTTTTTGTTTAAAATGAAACGAAATCGAGTATTGAAATTACCGCAATATATTGCCGTGAACATGATTCGGTTGACAAAGAGGAAAAGTGTCTTGTATCAGTTGAACCATAGGTATAACCCCGGCCGAAACAACTGAAATACAAAATCCAGTGCTTTCGGCTCGTCAATACCCTAATATTCAAAGAGTATCTTCGGAAAAATAAGACCGCCAAAATATAAGCCTTCCTAGAAAAATGCCGACCCTTGGTATTTCTTCTATGAACGAACAGAGCATTCTATTGATGTCATGCGTGCATTACGCGATGAGCTTAAGGAATCGGCTATGCTTAGGTGTACTACTCGGCTCTACGGGAACCATTTTGGAACAGGTTCCTTCTTCTTACCCTGTTAAACTCTTTGTTGAGCCCGGTACCCAATTCCATTTACATACTTCTGTGGGGGGTAAATGTATATAGGCTCATATACCTCTAGGGGAAGCTAAGATGGCTTTATAAGCGAATCCCTTGACCAAGTGCGAAAAACACGATAACTAAAAAACAGGTTTAAAAGTGTGTTAAAAAGTTAGAGAAGAGGGGAATGCCGCAGATAATAGTGAGGATATAGAAGGGATTAATTGTGTGCGGCACCAATATTTAATGAATATGCTTATCCGGTAGCCGCACTATAGATTGCGGTGCCATATGGCAATCTTCCGGTTTCAGAATCCGATAATAAGGAAAAGATCGTCTTTAACTATGTGATGAAAATTTCTATAAAACTTGGTTCTGTGACCCAGTCTCTATAAAACTATTTTCCGATTTGTAAAATACTTACACTGAACTTATTGTGCAAGTGTGTTCTCATTTAATATGCTTTAATGTCAAAAAAAACGATCATTTCTGTGGGGTAAAACCTTCATGTACCTTATAATCAAGTTTTTGAAAAAACTCCGAAATCGGTTTTTTATATAAGGGAAGTTAAAGAAATCTTAAAAAAATAGTAGCGAAATATATCGATATATCAAATATTTATATATTTTTGGTTCAAATATGAAACTAGTTTCGTATTTGAACCATTTGTTTTTTGGAATTATCATCCGAAGTTTTGGAAATAGATGTTCATACGGAAAGCTGATTTTGCTAATGGCCTTGAACTTAAAGGAAGGCAAGAAGGAACACTGGATTTAATTAGACCTAAAAAGAGTACTGTGTCGGTATAGATATAGTATAAGCTACGATAACTCAATTGACTTTGGGTGAAAACTAACACTCAATTAACTTAAATCAAACAAAAATGAAGCTTTTGAAATTTTTGAGAATGGGAGTTTTTTCTGCCATTTTTTTCTTGTTTTCGAGCCATATTCAGGCGCAAACAATGGTGACGGGAACCGTTTCCGATGAACAAGGCCCTATTCCCGGGGCCAACATTATGATTAAAGGGACCTCAAACGGGGTAACGACCGATTTTGATGGAAACTTTAGTATTGAAGCATCCCCAGAGGATGTACTTGTTATTTCTTATCTTGGTTATGGCACCCAAAACATTAAGGTGGGTAATCAAACCGCATTGAACATCACTCTACTTACCGATCAACAACAATTAGATGAAGTTGTGGTTATTGGTTATGGAACAAGAAGTAAGGATGCCCTTACCAGTGCAGTATCTACGGTTGATAAAAATTATCTTGAACAACAACCGGTTTCAAATGTAAGTAAAGCCCTTCAGGGTAGTGCTTCGGGGGTGACGACAATTAGTGCCTCTACTCCAGGAGGTGATGCCGAGGTACGAATACGGGGTATGGGGACTATAAATAATAACGGTCCACTATGGGTTGTTGATGGTGTTCAAGGTGCACAATCTCCTCCTCCAGGACAAATTGAATCAATTCAAATCTTAAAAGATGCATCCTCTACGGCTATTTATGGTGCAAGAGGAGCCAATGGTGTTATTTTGGTTACCACGAAAACCGGTAAGAAGAATCAAGCAGTGAAGCTGGATATCAGTGTGAAAACGGGCATGAGTTTTTCGGATGCTAAATATGATATCATGACGGATCCTCAATTGATAGGAGAGATGTTGTGGTTGGAGTTAAAGAACGATGGCCTGCCACAAACTAATGCCCATTTCGGAAATGGGGCAACACCGGTTCTTAATGAGTACTTATATCCAAACGGAGGGGTTTCAGGTGCGGCCAATGTTAATCCTGCCTTGTATGACCAAGTAAATTACCCCATTACCAAATCAAATCCGCAGGGAACGGATTGGTTAGATGAAATATATCAACACGGTTTGATTCAGAATTACGATTTGTCATTGATGGGGGGCTCTGAAAAAACCTCCTATTCCTTTCAGGCAGGTTTTCTTGAAGAGAATGGTATACTTAAGAATACGTCATTTAATAGAATTTCTTTCCGGTCCAACGTTGATTCAAATCCTTTTGAATGGTTAAATATTGGTCAGCGTTTAGGGGTTACTTACGGAGAAACCAAAGGCTGGGGCGGCAACAATTCACATAACAACTTATTTAATCAAATTTATTTGGCTAGTCCATTGGTTCCTGTGAAGGATATTGCAGGAAACTGGGCTGGTGGTGTTGTTGGTGGTGCTAATATTAATGACGGCCCTAATCCTGTAGGTTTTTTAGATAGACTTAAAGATAATAGTAATAAAAAATACAACATTACCGGAAATGTTTATGCAGCGATTGAACCTATTAAAAACGTAACAATCAAGACTTTGTTAGGTTATGATGTAGATTTGTTTAATAATTTCTCACCTTCTTTTGCTGCTTGGGAACAAGATACAGGTGCTAAATCTACTACTCTTACCGAAAGTAGCGCCAATGAAACACGTTGGAACTGGACCAATACATTTAACTATAAGAATACATTTGGAGAAGACCATAGCGTAGATTTTCTTTTTGGTATGGAATCTTCAAGAATAGCATATAGAAATATTTCTGCATCTAGACAGGAGTACCTTTCTAATGATATCAATTTTTTAGTCTTGGATGCAGGTGCTAGTAACCAGTTGAACAATGGTAGCGGATTTGCGTCTACATTATTTTCCTATTTCTCTAGAATTAATTACGACTATGCAAAAAAGTATATTTTAGACTTGACTGTACGGCGTGATGGTTCATCTCGTTTTGGTGCTGAAAATAGATATGGAATCTTTCCAGCTGCATCTTTAGGTTGGGTGGCGTCAAAAGAGAATTTTTTGAGTGGTACTGAAGACTGGCTGAGTTATTTAAAATTTAGAGCAAGTTGGGGGCAATCGGGTAATGATCAAATCGGGAATTACAATAGTTTCACTACATATGAGTCGGACCCTGGATCATCTTATTATGCTATTGGTGGGTCGGATAATACGATTACTCAAGGGTATCAGTCTTTGGCAATTGGTAATCCAAATGCTAAATGGGAAACTACCACCTCTACTAATATAGCTTTTGATGCCACTTTATTTAGAAAATTGGATTTGTCTGTGGATTTTTGGAAAAAGGATACTGAGGATATGTTGTTTGCCGTGGCAATTCCGCAAGTTGTGGGTGATGTTATTGAACCTTCGGTAAACGTAGGGGGTATGTCAAATAAGGGGGTAGATATATCGCTTTCGTACCGTACTTCAGCATTGGATGATTGGTTTACCCTTAATATGTCGACCACGTTTACGGCTTATAAAAATGAGGTCACCAAACTTTCTGATAATGGGAATGAGTTTATACAGGGGTTTCCAACACGTCAGCAAATCTATACTAGAACGGAAGTGGGAAGATCTTTTCCTGAGTATTATGGTTACGTAGTTGATGGTATTTTTCAAACGCAAAGTGAAGCGGATGCACATGCTACTAATGGTACTTATAATGAACCGGGTAATTTGAAAGTAAGAGATGTAAATGGCGATGGGGAGATTACTCCAGAAGATCGTACTTATATAGGTAACCCCCATCCGGATTTTACGGCAGGTTTCCGTTTAGGTATGGGATTTGGAAATATTGATGTTTCGGCAACACTTTATGCTAGTGTGGGGAATGATTTGGCGAATTACACAAGTAGATTTACCAAATACGGACTTTTTGAAGGGCCAAATAGTCCGGAAAGATTATATAATTCATGGGGTAGTCCTTACCTAGAGGATAATAATGATGCTACTTTACCTAAAGCATCTACTTCAACCGGATTTGAGCAAAATGCTTCAACGCTTTATATAGAGGATGGCTCTTTTTTACGTATTCAAAACCTACAGGTGGGGTATACCCTTCCTGATGAAATAATAGAAAAGCTGCACCTTAAACATATGAAATTGTATGTAATTGGCTCAAATTTATTCACCTTTACCAACTATTCAGGGCTAGATCCTGAAATTAGTGCTAAGAGAGAAAATGGCGTTCCACAAGAAATTGACCGAGGGGTTGATGTGGGTACTTGGCCAATATCTAAACAAATCATGTTGGGATTGAATATCTCATTGTAATTTTAAAAAAATAGAAAAGATGAAAAATAAATTTTTCGCAAATAGTTTTGCCATCTCAATTTTGGTTTTGATAACCTCTTGTAGTGATGATTTTCTTAATGAGGAGCCTGTGGGTACCGTAAACGAATTAACCCTCGCCAATGAGGAAGGGGTAAATGGATTGCTTATAGGTGCATATTCATTAATTGATGGATACTCTAGTAACGGTAGTCCAAATGGTGGTACAGGAGAAGCTTCTGGAACCAATTGGATTTGGGGAGACGTTCCTTCTGATGATATGCATAGAGGGGATACCAATGGAGGTTGGTCGCAAATTAATGATATCGAACGATATGAAGTGAGGTCTGATAATGAATGGTTAAGTGGTGCCTGGGGTATTAATTTTGATGGGGTAGCACGCTCTAATGATGTTCTTCGTGTTTTAGCAACGGCCGGAGAAGTAATATCGGCAGAAAAGGCTGACCAAATTGAAGCCGAAGCTAAATTCTTAAGAGCATGGTTTCATTTTCAACTAAGAATTAAATTTGAAAAAGTACCCTATATAACCGAGGATGTTGATCCAGCTTTGGTTAAAAACGATCGGGAGATTTGGGATGATATAGAGGATGATCTTCAATTTGGGATTGACCATCTAGATCCGGCACCATCAGAAGTTGGTAGGGCATCACAATGGGCGGCAAAGGCATTAAAAGCACGAGTTCATTTGTTTCAGAGCGAATTTGCGGAAGCAAAACCACTTCTAGATAACATTATTGAAGAGGGACCTTTTCAGTTAGAGCCTCATTTTTACAATAATTTTGATGAAGAACATCAAAATAATGGGGAGAGTATTTTTGAAATCCAATATTCTGTAAATGATGGGGCAGGTGTGCATAATAGCGGCGTTGATCACCAGACTTTGTATCCAAATGTTGATGGGCTGGGGTACTCTTATAGTGCACCAAGTTTTGATCTTTTCAATGCGTATAAGGTAGAAGATGATGGTCTTCCAATGTTAGATAGTTTTCAGGATGACCTTCTTTTGGAGGATTACCAAATTTCAGATACGGAAGAATTTACACCAACTAATCATTTATTAGATCCTAGGGTTGATTGGACTATTGGAAGAAGAGGTATCCCATTTTTAGATTGGGGGCCAATGAGTGGAAGCGATTGGATGTCTGATCAATTGAACATGGGACCTTTCATGAATAAGAAAAACATGTTCTATAAGCGTAATAAAGGTGTTATTTCAACTGAGTCCGGTTATTGGGCACGAGGTGTAAATGGTAACAATTTCAGGTTGCTAAGGCTTGGTCACGTACTACTATGGAGAGCAGAGGTCGCAGTAGAGGAAAACGATTTGCCTACAGCTCTTGCATTGGTAAATCAGATAAGACAGAGGGCAGCTGACGATATTGTAATGGGTAAAGTATCAAATACTACTTTTGAAGAAGGTAATCCTATCATAGTAGATTACTCCCAACCTGCCGCAAACTATAAGTTAGGGCTCTACGATTCTTTTCCTAGTGTAGAATATGCTCGGATGGCCGTAAGACACGAAATGAGATTAGAATTTGCACTCGAAGGAATGCGTTTCTATGATCTAGTGAGATGGGGAATAGCTGATAGTACTTTAAACAATTATTTGGCTAGCGAATTGAAGGACAATAAGCTACCATGGTTGTCTGGCAGTTCTTTTACTTCTGGTAAAAACAATTATTGGCCAATACCACAAGTACAATTAGACCTTCAGCCTGGGGTCCTGACACAAAATTCATCACTGTAATAAGTTTGAATATTAAATAGTAAATTTTTTGAGGAGTACTACTGAAAAAAGGAAATCTTGAGACAAAGTATTTCGGAAGTTTCTTCAATAAGTTCAGATAAACGGGAGGTTCTTTTAAGAGCCTCCCGTCTTATTGAGAAGAACATTTCAGACGATACCTATGGGTAGCTAATCTATCGTTCTATATGAATACGAGTCGCTCTACTTTTTTAAGAGGTTAAAAACAGTCACTAGATGTGTCCTTAAGGATTTTACTAAAAAAATAAGGCTTCAGAGGGCCAAGGAATTACGCTGTAGAGGAGAACTTCAGATAACCAAAGTGTGCTATAAGGTAAGTCAAATTGAAAAAGGAAAGGCAATTGACTGCTTCCTCACTCCATTTTATTGAAAATTGGGGTTTGTTTATTTAGTGAAAAAATCCATTTTTATAAAGCCCCGAAAATTTTACATGGACGAGTTTCTTAGGTCCATTTGGACAAGAATCAAATCGTATGTACGCTTGCCTATTTTTTAGATGAAATATGCTAATGAAACGGGTTTTCTTTATCTTGAAATGCAAGAGACTGCTCTAAACATAACTTTGATCAAAGGCGATATTCACTTTCTTATTTTCTTGCACTGGAGCTACACAATTGTCAGTTGTCTATTATTTGATATGAATTTATTTTACGTATTAAGTAGTTGATTTTTAGTTATTTGAGATTTAAATTTTAACATTTAAAATTAATGTTGTCTAGTTTTTGTCTAGGAACGATTGTGCAAAAAACTTACACATATTATATACATTCACCCTATGTTTTTTGGTGATTTAGCAAAAAAGGGGTGGTGATATTCCTAAGGTGATAATTTGGGGCCTATTGTTTTGTCATTAAAAGATTTAACTCAGAACTACACAATTAAAATGTAATCAATTATGAAAAACCGAATTTTAAACCTTTTAAAGGGAAGTGTTCTTATGGGGCTTTTCTTAACATTGCTGGGCTTTCAAGAAATACAGGCCCAACAAAGAATAACCGGTACGGTCAATGATGCCCTTGGTCCGGTTCCGGGAGCGAACATTGTTGTTCAGGGCACGACCAATGGGGTGACCACAGATTTCGATGGTAACTATAGCATTGAGGCATCTTCTGGAGATGTATTGGTATTTACCTATTTAGGATATGCAACCCAAACGATTACCGTGGGAAACCAAACCACTATAAACGTGACTCTAGTTGAAGATGCCAGTAAATTAGAGGAAGTGGTTGTTATAGGTTATGGAACGGCTAAAAAGAGTGATGTGGTCGGATCTGTATCCCAGGTGACATCAAAATCTTTTGAAAACCAGCCGTTGACAAGAACTGAAGACGCCTTGCAAGGTAGGGCATCAGGGGTTAAGGTAACCCGCAATTCAGGACAGCCTGGGGGGGAAATCAAAGTTCGTATTAGAGGTGTCAATTCCATTACGGGGAATAATAGTCCTTTGGTTGTTGTTGATGGGGTTATTGGAGGTGATTTAAGTTCAATAAACCCAAATGATATTGCATCTATGGAGGTGTTAAAAGATGCGTCTGCAACTGCAATTTACGGTTCGAGAGGTTCAAATGGTGTAATCTTGGTTTCTACGAAAAAAGGAAAAGGAAAAGGAAAAATTAGCGTAGATTATTTTATTTCAAGTGATCATGTACGTAAATACATCCCTACCCTTGGAGCCGCCGATTTTGCGAGAATAGAAAATTCTAGTAGAGCTAGGGTAAATTCCCCTGCTGTTTATACTAATGAGGAAATAGCTGCTTTAGAGGCAAATGGAGGGACAAACTATCAAAAGGAACTACTAGGGCAGAACGGATTGACACAAAACTTACAGCTTTCGGCTAGCGGGGCTTCCGAAGACGGTAAGATCAACTATTTTTTATCGGGTAACTATGTGAACCAAAAAGGGATGGTTATTGAAACAGGCTATGAAAAATACTCCGTACGTGCTAATGTAAACGCCGAAATAAACGATAGGTTAAACGTTGGGGTAAAAATATCAGCTGTTAGGGCCAAGACCGAAAACAATCTAGATCAATTCAACTTATTTGAAGGTAGGAAGATTTTTCAGGCATTGACTTGGGACCCCACCACTCCGATTTATAATGAAAATGGAGGCTACAATCTATATTCGACGAAAAGTGTTGCCAGTGGTACTTACAATCCTATCGCTGATATGTTGGAATCTGACTTGCAAAATGTAAATGATCGAATAGATGTTAATTTTAATACGGATTACAGCATAACAGATAAGCTTAAATATTCATTGATCGTAGGTGCAAATTCAATAAATACTGCCCAGCAAAACTATATTGTTAGCCAAACTTTGCCCGATGCAACTTACAGTGGGGCTAAAACTACTAGCTTTCAAGTCAGTAATATTTTAACTTGGGCCAATACCTATGGTAAGCACGATATCTCCGCAACTGGTTTATATGAGTTCTCTCAAAATGAATATAGTCAGAATGGATATAAATCAACGGACTATATTGTTCCCGGTAATTATTATTTGGCTGAATTAGGCCAGTCCTTTAATGCATGGAATAACTATAACAAGTCGGATATTCAATCGCTTATGGCTAGGGCGGCCTACGTTTATGATAAAAGCTTATTCCTTACTGCCACTGTTAGAATGGATCAATCTTCACGATTTAGAAAAGCTCAGAATACTGGCTATTTCCCATCTGTAGCTTTAAAGTATAGCTTTAAGCAAATGGATTTTCTTAGTAATGGTGATTTTTTAACGGATTTTGCCATCAGAGGGGGATGGGGACAAGTAGGGAACCAAAATATAGCTCCATATGCAACATATCCTAGCTCGCAAATTGGAGGGACTGATGCATCGTACCCCTACAGTGGAGGAACTCCTTCACCAGGGGCTATTCCTGACGGATACGGAAATGAAGATTTGACCTGGGAAACAACGACGCAAATTAACGCGGGACTTGATTTTGCTTTTTGGAACGGAAGAGCAAGTTTATCAATCGACGGATATAAAAAGAATACAACGGATTTGTTATTGGATGTTCCTGTTCCAGGTACCAATGGAGGAGGGGTAATTCCTCAAAATATTGGTGAAGTTGAAAATTACGGGGTAGACTTTTCTTTAGGGGGAGGTATCGTAAGTACCGATAATTTTAATTGGGATTCAAACTTTAATTTTTCCTACGTACAAAACAAAGTGGTTGATTTAGGAGGTGTAGACTTTATACAAGGTTCTTTTGAAGCAACCGATGGTACACAGCAATACTGGAACATTATAGAAAAAGGACGGTCTTTAGGGCAGTTCTTGGGAGCTACGTTTTTGGGAACATGGAAAACAGCTGAAGCTACTGAGGCTGCGGAGTTTGGTAGAGCCCCGGGCGACCCGAAATACTTAAGGGATGAATCTGGTGATATAGTATATAGACCTATCGGTAATGGTACGCCAACAACATTTTGGGGTTTCAACAATACATTTACTTATAAAAATTGGGACTTGAACTTGTTCATTCAAGGGGTTCATGGTTTTGATGTATACAATACAATGCGGGGTACCATTAACGGTCCTGCCAAGAGTTTTATGTCTCCTGATCAACTCAATCAATGGACGCCCGAAAATGAAACGGATATCCCGGCTGGTGGCCAAAGTATAATCGGTTCTTCCAGATTTGTTGAGGATGGAAGTTTTATACGTCTACAAAACTTGGCCATTGGGTATACCCTTCGCGATATCGGAGCGATTGAATCATTGAGAATTTATGCCAGTGGGCAGAATTTATTTTTGATTACCGATTATCAAGGTTATGATCCAGAACTTACATCTGTCGCGGCAGATCCTGCAGAGCGAGGCAATGGAGATGTTGCGGCCGGTATCGATGCAGGAGCCTTTCCAAACCCATTGACTATTTCCTTAGGTTTAAAATTCAATTTTTAATAAATCAAAATTGATCAAAATTATGTATACAAAAAATAAGTTGATAAAATATTTAAGTAGCGGTATTGGAATGGTATCGGTGGTTTTTGCTCTATCATTGCAAAGCTGCGCAAACTTAGAAGAGCACCCTTCGGATTCACAATTGGCACCTGGGCAATTTTCATCATTGGAAGATTTTGATTTGGCCGTGACAGGGGTCTATGGTAAATTACGGACGGCCGCCCAATGGACCACATTTAACGTTTTTGGTTGGGCCGGAGATGATATTACCACGCACAAGGCATTGAATAAAGCTCCATTTAGGGAGTATGACCAAATGAATGTTTCTGGAGACAATCCTCGATCATTGAGTAATTGGAACGATGTTTATTCTATGATTCGTGCCGTTAATGCGGTTATCGAGAGTGCAGAAGGTCTTAATGTAACAGATCAAGAGAGATATAACAGACTTTTGGGAGAAGCCCATTTTTTAAGAGGTACACTTTTCTTACATATGTCTAGAATTCACGGTAGAATTCCTTTGCCTCTAACATCGGCACCTGATTTTGAGATAGGATTGGCTACACAAGAAGAAGTATATCAGCAAGTTGAAAGTGATCTGTTATTAGCGGAAAGCTTGCTTCCGAACATGTACCCGGGCCTAGAGATACCCGAAGGTGCGGCTCGTCCCAATAAAGGAAGTGCACAAGCCATTTTATCGCGTCTTTATATGAATTGGGCCGGTTTTCCTTTAAAGGATAGCTCTAAGTATACCGATGCGGCCAATGTTGCAAAGAAAGTTATTGACAACCATTCTTCCTATGGTTTTGAGTTGCTAAATGACTTGAACGATTTATGGAAAGTAGCCAATAGGTTTAATAAAGAGTCTGTGTGGACAATAGTGTATAGTAATGCGGCAGGTTTGGGAAACAGAAAATATGGTATTTTAGGATACCCTGCCGATGTAGAGGGAGGTTGGTCGGAAACTTTTGCTGAAGTTCGATTCTTCGAAGACTTTCCGGAAGGACCAAGAAAAGAAGCAACGTATAGAACAGATTTAGATTGGAAGAACTTTACCGATCAGGTGCAACCGGTATTTACAAAAGTAGCCGGACCTTTAGGAGACCTTCCTAGTCAATGGTCAACGGATAGAAACGACTTTTATATGCGGTATGCAGAGGTACTTCTAAATTATGCCGAAGCTTCGGGTCGATCGGGCAATGCTACCGCCGATGCATGGGAAGCATTGAATATGATTCGAAGAAGAGCTGCCGGGAAACCATTTGATTCACCCGACCCTTCTGTAGATGTTACTTCTGGAGATTTAGCGGAATTGGCATTCACCGAGAGGAAGTGGGAATTTGCAGGGGAATATTTACGGTATAATGATTTGGTTAGAATGGAAAGGGTTGAAGAAGCGTTGAAAAATGAAGCCCGTACACCATTGGATTCAAATATCCCAATTGCGAACCCGGTTTTGGGCTCATTATCTCCTGATAATTATTATGCTCCTATTCCTCAGATAGAAATTGATTTAAACCCCAATCTGGCAAATTAAAAAGTTGAGTTAGTTGTTAAGTATGACGGTAAGGTTTTAAAAAAAAAGCCTTGCCGTTATCTTTGTTTAGAAGGGCTTCGTTAAATGGGCCTTGAGCGAACCTCAAGGTGTATATCGCTGAAAATCTTTGTACTTTAATACAATTAAAAATTAATACCGAAAACTTATGAGGTGTTATCCTAAGATGTGGGGGCTGGTAGTGGCGATACTGCTATGCTCTTGTAAGCAAACAGAAAAGAAATCTGCGGCAAATCAAGAAACTGTTGAAAAGTCGTCTAGGCTTTTTCGGGAAGTGCCGGCAGAACTTTCGGGTATCGAATTTGTAAATCGGCTCGAAGAGACCTTAGAATCCAATTATTATCAATACATGTATACCTATATCGGTGGTGGTGTAGCAGTCGGTGATGTAAATAACGACGGGTATGATGATATTTATTTTACCTCGAATTCATCCGATGATAGATTATACCTCAATAAGGGGGATCTGCAATTCGAAGATGTTACTAAGGCCGCTGGTATAGAACTAAGTCCCGGTTTCAATACAGGGGTCACCATGGTAGATGTAAATGGTGATGGACTCTTGGATATTTATGTTTCAAGGGGCGGATGGAAAGATGAGGATGGAAAATTCAAAAATTTATTATACATAAACAACGGGTCTTCGGAAGGCGGTGTTGTTACTTTTACGGAAAAGGCTGAAGAATTAGGGCTGGCCGACCCCAATAGAACCATTCAGGCCACTTTTTTCGATTTTGATAAGGACAATGACCTCGATGTCTATATTTCCAATACCCCTGATATAACTAGCCGATCAGAAATACTTGACCTGAATAAAGTTCAAAACGACCCTAAAAGTCTAGAGTTGAAGGGAAGTGACCGCCTATATGAAAATGATGGTACAGGCCATTTTAGCGATATATCAAAAAAGGCAGGGCTGCTTTATGATATCGGTTTCGGATTGAACCCCCAAGTGGGCGATCTTAATAATGACGGCTGGGACGATATTTATATATGTAACGACTTCAATGTGCCCGATTTGGTTTATGTCAACAATGGTGACGGCACTTTTACCGAATCGCGTGATAAGCTTTTTAAGCATATGTCTTTCAATAGCATGGGCAGCGATATGGCTGATATGAACAACGATGGCCTTCTCGATGTGATGACCTTGGATATGAATCCCCAAGATTACGTAAGGTCTAAAACAACAATGGCCATGACCTCTATATCCGATTTTGAAGGTATGGTCGAAAACGGGTACCACTATCAGTATATGCATAATATGCTACAGATCAATAACGGTAACGGAACCTTTAGCGAAATCGGTAATATGGCAGGTATGGCCAATACGGATTGGAGCTGGGCCTTATTGTCGGCCGATTTCGACCTAGATGGATTTAACGATATTTTTGTGACCAACGGTGTTTATCGCGACGTCATTGATCGCGACAAGAACAATGAAATCTTAGAAATCTTAAGGCGGAACAAAAGAAAACCTACGGATGAAGATTTTCTAAAGTTCGCAAAAATGCTTCCTCAGCAAAAGCTAAAAAATTTCTTTTTTCGAAATAAAGGAGACTTAACGTTCGAGGATACGAGTGAGACATGGGTAGATAGTGAACCTTCTTTCTCCAATGGTGCCGCGTACGCGGATTTTGACAATGACGGAGATTTGGACGTTGTGGTGAATAATATAAATGACACCGCTACATTACTCGAGAATAGGGCTGTTGACAACTCCCAAAAATACTATTTGGAACTGAATTTGGAAGCTGCCGGCAAGAACACATTTGGTATAGGGGCCGTTGTTCATCTCTACTTTGAGGATGGTACCAAACAAATGCGCCAGGTAATCCCTACTAGGGGATTTTTGTCTTCGGTGCCTAATTCGTTATACTTTGGCCTTGGGAATCATCAATCGGTTCAACGCATGGAAATTATATGGCCTGATCGAAAGGTTCAAGAACTCGAAGATGTTCAGGCAAATCAATCTATACGTGTTGATTATGGTATGGCCCAAGCTAGAAGCGAAGAGCAAGAGGAGGCGGAGACCTTGTTCTCTGAACTGGCCTTCGATGTGAGGCATACCGATCCTTATTACAATGACTATAAACTACAGATATTATTGCCCCATAAACTTTCGCAATTAGGGCCTGCCTTGGCAAAAGGTGATTTTAACGGAGATGGTCAAGACGATGTCTTCATAGGTGGGGGCAAGGGACAGCCTGGGCAACTGCTATTGGGGCAATCGACTTCTTTTAAGAAGATAAGTATTCCTGTTTTGGTGGAAGATAAGGGGTATGAAGATATTGGTGCTGCTTTTTTCGATGCCGATGGCGATGGGGATGAGGACCTTTATGTAGTAAGTGGAAGCTATGAATTTAACGAGAACCCGAGAATGTTGGTCGATAGACTTTATCTTAACGATGGAGGTGGCAATTTAACAAAAGGGCTAGATGCCATTCCTGAAGTAGGGATTTCGGGGTCTATAGTGCTTCCTTCCGATTATGATGGTGACGGAGATATCGATCTGTTCATAGGGGGCAGATTAATAACGGGTAAATATCCGTACCCTGCCAGTAGTTTGCTCTTGGTAAATGAGGCGGGTAAATTTAGTATACAAAACGATGACCTGGCACCTGAATTTCGAGGATTGGGACTCGTAACCGATGCGAAATGGATTGATATCGATAATGATAATGACACCGATTTGGTCTTGACAGGGGAGTGGATGGGTATTCAGGTATTTCTCAATACAAATAACAAACTCGAGCGCAGTGATGCCTATCCTCAATTAGCCGATGCCGTTGGCTGGTGGAATGAACTTTTGATCGAAGATATCGACGGGGACGGCGATAAGGATATTGTTGCGGGAAACTTGGGGCTCAATTCAAAGTTTCACGCTTCTTATGAAAAACCATTTGAAATCTATACCTCCGACTTTGATATGAACGGTTCCGAAGATGTTATTTTGGCAAAAGAGTATCAAGGGAAGCAGGTGCCGGTTAGGGGGAAAAGCTGTATGACACAGCAATTACCGCACCTAGCCCGAAAAATACCTACATATACAGACTTTGCCAATAAAGATTTGAAAGGTATCGTAGGCGAAGGCCTTCAGACGGCACTGCATTATAAGGCAACCGAGTTACGGTCGGGCATATTTGTGAACAATAGCGGTGTGTTTAGTTTTCAGCCCTTCGTAAATCGGGTACAAACGGCGCCGATTAACAGTATTTTGTTTGAAGATTTTGATGGAGATGGGATCGGTGACCTTGTCTTGGCAGGAAATAATTATCGATCTGAAGTTGAAACGACCCGCTCAGATGCTGGTATCGGAACCTTTCTGAAAGGAAATGGTAAAGGAACTTTTGTTTTGGTGTCTAATTTGCAATCGGGTTTCTTTGCGGACAAAGATGTTCGTAATATAGCCGCGTTGAACACAAAAAGCGGTAAATTTATTCTAGTTGCAAATAATGACGGTTATCACAACTTGTTTAAATTAAATCAGGATATAGAATAAACTATGGTTTTGCAGGTCAGACATTTGGTGTCTTTTATGATAGTTATCCTTTGTTCGGTTCCAATTAGTAGATTAGATGCGCAGCAACTATCTGATACCCTGAAAGGCTTGCAGGGCGAAGCGTTTTTTGAGAAAGCGAGAAAATTGAGACGTGACCATCCTGAAGAGGCATTGGTCCTGCTACAAGAAAAACATGAAGAATTCTTAAAAAAGGGGGATACGGTCAATGCGGTAAAGGCTCTTTTGGAGATGCCCTATATTTATGGGCAGCATGTTGACTACACAAAATCGTACGATACACTTTGGTACGCCCTTTTTTTGGCCGATAGAGCAGATGATGATGCATTAAAGGCTTCCGTTTATAATTGGCTAGGTAGACTCTACAGTTTCTTCAAACGAAAAGATGAGGCCCTAGAGTATTTGCAGACTTCCCTTGAGATCAATCGCAGGTTAATCGATAAGGGGAAACTGAAAAAAGCTAATTTGGTTGAAAATTACTACTTGATTAGCGCCACTCATAGGGTGTTGAATCAACCTCATTTGGCCAAGGTATACCTCGATAGCTGCTTCCTAAATTACGAGCCAATTGAGAGACAGCTTCCTATGGCCTATTTACATTTTGAAAAAGCCTATCAATTGTATTTGGATAATGAAAACGAAGAGGCATTACAGTTATTGGAAAACGTACAACCGTGGTTTGTAAAGAACAGGCCTTCTTATTTGGTGTTGGTGTATTCGGATATGGGCGATGTCTACGCCAATATGTCCAATTACAAGCAGAGCGAAGCCTATTATAAGAAAGCCTTGGCGATTTCTGCAGAATACAATAGTCATGTCGATTTTTCTTCCTTGGTACATGAGAAACTGGCCGATTTGTACGAGAGTCATGGCGAGTATGAAAATGCCTATAAGAATCAAAAAAAAGCAAAGGCTATTGATGCTCAGTTCTTTGACAGTAGAACGGTAATCAATCAGAGCTTGTTGGAAATAAAGGACGAGTTTCGGATTGAGAAGGAAAAGCAAGAAAGGCTTGTGCAAAAACAACGTTTGGAGAAATTGGAACAGGCCGATAAAATATCGATGTTGCAGCGTATTATTTTATTGGGCTCCTTGGTTTTTATGGCTATACTTGGTCTTATTTATTTCAGGTCGATTCGAACTAGGCATTTGACAGAAAAGCAAATGTTGCGGAGAAATAAGCAACTCGAAATTAAGAAGGGGAAGGAACTTCTTGACTTGAAGAATAAAGAGTTGGCCGTATCGGCGCTTCAAATGGTCGAAAAGGATGAGTTTTTGAAGGAAATAGCGGAAAGGTTAAAAGAAGCGGAAGGAATCTCCGATAAACCAGAGGTCAAACAGGTTTTAAAATCCATTTCCCATAATCGAAGCGATAATTGGGATGAATTCCGCCTTCGTTTTACTGCGGTAAACGAAGATTTTTACAATAAGATTACCACAATGTATCCTAGGCTAAGTCAAGCCGATCAAAAGTTGTGTGCCTTGATCAAACTGAACTTTTCAAGTAAGGAAATGGCTAGGCTTTTGGGGATTTCTGTAGAATCGGTGCATACCACGAGATACAGGTTGCGCAAAAAAATGAAATTAGATCGATCGGTCAATCTCGAAGAATATATTTCGTCCCTTTAGAAGATGTGTTGAAAGGGAGTCCTTCAATGGATGCGAGTGCAAATTTTTGCGAAAATATGCGTAAGATTGTTAAATTGCGCACTTAATATTTAAAAATGAAGAAACCGAAGGCTGAATTAAAGTCCACTTACAATGTTCCAAACTTAGAGAGGGGACTTTCTATTATTGAGTTGTTGGCTACTCGAACTAATGGTATGACCCTGGCCGAAATAACAGAAACCCTTTCCATTACAAAATCTAGCGCTTTTCGGATTGTCAGCACCCTGATATTCAAGAATTATCTTCAGAAAAACGAGACCACCAAAAAAATAACCCTTTCTAGAAAAATGTTGACCCTAGGCATTTCTTCTATGAACGAACAGAGCATTGTAGAGCATTCTATAGATGTTATGCGCGCACTGCGTGATGAGCTTAAGGAATCGGTCATGCTAGGTGTACTACTCGGCTCTACGGGAACTATTTTGGAGCAAGTGCCTTCGTCATATCCAGTTAAACTCTTCGTTGAACCCGGTACCCAGTTTGACCTGCATAGTTCGGTAGGGGGTAAATGTATACTGGCCTATATACCGAATGAAGAGGCCGATATGGCTTTGAACGGAAAACCCCTGACCAAGTTCACTGAAAATACCATTACATCAAGGAAACAGTTTAAAAAGGTGTTGAAAGAAGTTAGGGAAAAGGGCTATGCGGTAGATAATAGTGAAGATATTGAAGGGATCAATTGTGTGGGGGCCCCCATATTTAATGAGTACGGTTATCCCGTAGCGGCACTTTGGATTACGGCTCCTTACGGGCGACTTCCGGCATCGCAATTTGAAAGTAAAGGTAAGATTGTTGTGAAATACGCCCTTGAAATTTCTACCAAACTGGGGTATTTGAACCATTGAGTTTTTTAAAATGTAGAAAAAAGGGAGCAAATAAGATATCACCTTTGAGGTGAAAGATGAAAAGAGAGGCCCGTTTGGCGGGTCTTTTTTTGTGGTCTATAAATATCTATGGGCAAGACTCTGCTAATCGTCTGATATTTAGAAATCAGGGTTTTAATTTTTTTAGGGGGCATTGTGAGCTATATCTTAAAAAAAGATGGTCAAAATATGAGGATGTGTCAAATTTTTACATATTTTTGATTCAAATAAGAAACTAGTTTCATATTTGAATCAAAAAAACACCATATGGATGCGACAATTGTTATAGGGGAAGATGCTCCTGGTGACGTTGAGAGCCAGAATGGAGTATTGGAAAACAGTGAACGACACCTTAAAGTTGATTGCGATAAAGATGCGCGAGTGTACGATAGGGTCTTTGAAAAGGGATTGAACATGCCGGCTATTTTGCTAGATGTATTACATTCCTTGGGAGCAAAAATCAAGGAGCTTGAGTCTGATGCAGATCGAAATATTTCAAAACGCCTTAAAGTTTTAAAGGGGAAGGCAAGCGAAATAATTTCGACGGGTGATGTGGGTGACAAGGAGAAATTCGAGCACCCCAAACCAATGGTAGACCTCTCAGTGTTAAACGCTACGGATAGAGCGTTTGTTGAAAGGGTTATTGGTTTTGTTGAGGAAAATATTTCGGATAACACCTATTGGGTAGATGATCTTTCTTTCGACATGAATACCAGTCGTTCGACTTTTTTTAGGAAATTAAAAAAAATAACAGGCCATGCACCAAAGGATTTTATGAGAAATTTAAGGCTGATGAAGGCGGGAGAACTGCTTTCCAGTGAGGAATTCCGTATTGCCGAGGTCAGTTATCAAGTCGGTTTTAGTGATCCCAATTATTTTAGTAAGTGTTTTAGGAAGTTCTATGGAACTTCCCCATCCGATTATATAGAAATGAATCGGGCCAGTTAGTTTAGTAGTGTAGACATGTATATTTAAATTTTAGATCAAGTAATCCATAACCATGAACAAATACTCCCAATTTTTAATTTTTGCTGCGGTGCTGGTGTCGGCCTGCAATTCTCCCAAAACTACAAATGAAATGAAATCTACAGCTAATAGCGAAGAGAAGGTGACATTTACGGCTGAACAAATTGACCACCTCGGTATTACCGATACGAACCATTTGAGCGCTGCATCAAAAAGAGCCTTGAAATGGCCTACGGACTTAGGTAATGAGTGGTTTATTCAGTTTGGTCCCTTGCAGCCTTTAAAAGGGATTTGGCTTATGAGGAAGGTGTTGTGCGCCGTGATCCAAGTGCTATAATCAAAGAGAACGGAAAATATTACGTGTGGTATTCTAAAAGTACCGGGCCAACACAAGGTTTTGGTGGGGATATTGAAAAAGATAAAGTGTTTCCATGGGATCGATGTGATATTTGGTATGCCACCTCTGAAGATGGTTGGACGTGGAAAGAAGAAGGTCCGGCCGTAACAAGAGGTGAAAAAGGGGCTTATGATGATCGCTCCGTTTTTACCGTTGAGATCATGAAGTGGGAAGATAAGTATTACCTCTGCTATCAAACGGTAAAATCACCCTATAATGTCCGTGTTAAAAACCAAGTAGGTTTGGCTTGGGCAGATTCTCCCGATGGTCCATGGACTAAAAGTGAAGAACCCATTTTAAGTCCGGCCGATAACGGCGTGTGGAAGGGTGAAGAGCAAGATCGTTTTGCCGTGATTAAGAAGGGTGATTTTGATAGCCATAAGGTGCATGATCCATGTATTATACCTTATAAAGGAAAATTCTATCTCTATTACAAAGGAGAGCAGATGGGCGAAGAGATAACTTTCGGCGGAAGGCAGATACGTCATGGTGTTGCCATAGCGGATAATCCCAAAGGCCCTTACGTGAAATCTCCATATAACCCTATTAGCAATAGTGGTCATGAAATATGTGTTTGGCCTTATAACGGAGGTATTGCTTCGCTGATCACTACAGATGGTCCTGAGAAAAACACGATCCAATGGGCTCCCGACGGAATTAACTTTGAAATTAAATCGGTCATACCAGGGGTCAATGCCCATGCTATCGGACTGAACCGAACAGCGGATGTTGAAAAAGAACCGACCGAGATTTTACGGTGGGGGTTGACGCATATATACAATAATGGTGATTACCAGAGTATCATGCGTTTTTCTTCCGAAAGAAAAACACGTCATGTGGCTAAAGGAGTAAAAAAATAATAGGAAAATAAGTTTGATGAAAGCAACTGTTTACAAAGGAAACAAAACCTTTTCTGTAATCGAGAAGGAAATTGAAGCACCGGAAAAAGGTGATGTTAGAATTAAAGTGGCCTATTCAGGGGTGTGTGGCACCGATGTGCATATTTATCATGGTATGATGGACAAGCGGGTGGCTATGCCCCAGACCATTGGTCATGAAATGTCGGGAATCATCGACGCCGTTGGCGAAGGGGTTGAAGGCTATGCAGTTGGTGATAAGGTTGTAGTCCGTCCCTTGGACGACCGTTTGGTGAAGGCTTCCGATAAAGGTTTTAACCATATTTGTGAGGATTTAAAATTCATAGGTATCGATAGTCCGGGTTCCATGCAACAGTATTGGAACGTACCCGCCTTTGTCCTTCATAAACTAAAGGCGGAGACCGATTTAAAATTGGCTGCTTTGATCGAGCCCTTGTCGGTTGCTACCCACGATGTTCGTAGAAGTGGTTTGGTGGCTGGCGAGACGGCCGTGGTTTTGGGCGGTGGCCCTATAGGTCTTTTGGTGGCCATGGTAGCTAAGGAAGTAGGGGCGAATGTCATCGTTTCCGAAGTGAACGAAAAGCGTATAGCTAAGGCCCAGTCAATGGGGTTGCAGGCTGTAAACCCTACAAAGGTAGACTTGGTAGAGTATGTAAAGGAGCAAACCGATAACCGTCGTGCCGATGTGGTTTTTGAAGTAGCTGGGGTGCAGCCCGCTTTGGATATCATGTGTGAGGTTGCCGGTATTCGCGGGCGAATCTTGATGGTGGCCATTCATGGGGAAAAGAAACCGGTAGACCTTTTTAAGTTTTTCTGGAAAGAATTGAGCCTGATCGGGGCTAGGGTATACGAAAAAGAGGATTATGAAAAATCAATCGATTTGATTACCAAAAACGAACTGCCCTTCGAGGATATGATTACCGATGTACAGCCATTGACTAATATTCAGCAAGTATTTGAAAACATAGATAATAATCCTGATGGTATGAAAGTACTTATGGATTGTCAACAATAATTAAAGGGAAACAACGCATAGAAAATGAGCATATTGAATCAATTTAGCCTAAAAGGAAAAACAGCTTTGGTAACGGGTTGTAAAAGAGGTATAGGAAAGGCCATGGCGGTAGCATTGGCCGAAGCGGGAGCCGATATCATCGGGGTTAGCGCCTCTTTGGAGAAGCATGGTAGTATGGTGGGGCAGGAAGTTGAGGCCACGGGAAGAAAATTTAAGGCATACACTTGCGATTTTAGCAATAGGGAAGCTTTATATGAATTTATAAAGGAAGTGAAAAACGATTTTCCTAAAATCGATATCCTAGTGAATAATGCGGGTACCATTCTTAGGGCGCCTGCGGTCGAGCATTCCGATGAGTATTGGGATAAGGTAATCGAAATCAATCAAACGGCGCAATTTGTCCTTACCCGCGAAATCGGTAAGGAGATGGTGGCCCGAGGGGAAGGTAAAATTATTTTTACGGCTTCGTTGTTGACATTCCAAGGTGGTATTACAGTGCCCGGTTATGCGGCTAGTAAAGGGGCGATTGGCCAGATGACCATGGCTTTTGCCAATGAATGGGCCGCTAAGGGTGTGAACGTAAATGCCATAGCACCAGGTTATATCAGTACGGATAATACCGAGGCCTTAAGGAACGATCCCGAAAGATCGGCTTCTATTTTGTCTCGAATACCGGCTGGTAGATGGGGTAAACCCGAAGATTTTGCGGGACCTATAGTCTTTTTAAGTTCAGATGCAGCGGCTTATATGCACGGTGTTACCATGTTGGTAGACGGTGGCTGGATGGGAAGATAATGGTACCGGGAAGAATAATCCATAAAAAATACAGGAAAATGAAATTGCCAAGGCAGGTGCTCTTGTTCTTTGTGTCTTTCACTATGCTCTTTAGTGGCTGGGCCCAAGATAAACCGAACATTGTTTTTATATTATCCGACGACGCCGGTTATGCCGATTTCGGATTTCATGGGAGTAAAGAATTCAAGACGCCCGAACTGGACAAATTTGCCAAAAATGCCGTACGCTTTTCACAGGCCTATGTGTCTGCGGCTGTATGTGGTCCGTCAAGGGCGGGACTCCTAACCGGAAAGTATCAGCAGAAATTTGGATTTGAAGAGAACAACGTTCCTGGTTTGATGAGTAAAAACGGTCTTACGGGTGACGATATGGGCTTGCCCCTTGATCAAAAGACCATTGCCGACTACCTAAAGGAACAGGGGTATAAAACAGCTTTGTTCGGAAAGTGGCATCAGGGGAATGCAGATCGGTTTCACCCGACCAAACGTGGTTTTGACGAATTTTATGGTTTTCGCGGAGGTGCAAGAAGTTATATGCCCTACGGTGCCGATAACGAACTTAAGAGGAGCGAAGATAGGTTAGAACGTGGTTTTGAAGGTTTTCAAGAACACAAAGGCTACCTAACGGAGGAATTGGCCGATGAGGCCATTGCATTCATGGAGAGAAACCAGAAGAATCCGTTTTTTGTTTACTTGGCTTTCAACGCGGTACATACCCCAATGGAAGCAAAGGAAGAAGACCTTGAAAAGGTCAAAGGTTTAACCGGAAAAAGAAAGACGTTAGCGGCAATGACCATTGCCATGGATAGGGCTTGCGGTAAAGTTTTGGATCGAATCAAGGCATTGGGCCTCGATAAGAATACACTAATTGTTTTTACTAACGATAACGGTGGACCATCGGATGCGAACGAATCTTCGAACCTTCCTTTGAGCGGCACCAAGGCTAACCACTTAGAAGGGGGGATTCGAGTTCCTTTTCTAATGTCGTGGCCGGGTAAATTAAAGCCGAATACGGTTTATGAAAACCCGATTAGTACCTTAGACCTATTACCGACTTTTGTTACGGCCGCCGGTGGTAATATCAATGTTATCGACGGATTGGACGGGGTAGACCTCCTGCCTTACCTGCAAGGAAAAAAGCAGGGAAAGCCACATGAGACACTGTATTGGAAAAAAGAAGCTAGGGGTGCCATTAGGCATAACGACTGGAAGTTGGTACGATTTCCCGATCGCCCTGCGGAACTCTATAATATAAAGGAAGATATATCTGAAACGAATGATTTAGCTTTTAAATACCCTCAAAAAGTCCGTGAACTTTATCAAATGCTCTTCGATTGGGAACTTACCCTAGAGCGCCCTCTTTGGCAATTGGAAAGAAGGTTTGAAGGTCTTGCGGCCAAACGAATGGATGCATATAGAAAACACTAATTAATTAACGAAAAATGTCAGCAATTAAAGAATACCAACTATTTATCGACGGAAAATGGGTTACCTCTACCTCAGGTGAGACCATAGATATTGTAAACCCATCTACCGAAGAGGTGGTTGCAAGAGTTCAGAACGGTACGGTCGATGAGGCCCAACTAGCGCTACAGGCAGCGGACAAAGCCCAAAAGGAATGGAAAAAATTACCGGCCCGTTCGCGTGCCGAACTTTTATATAAATTGGCCGATGAGATTAAGGCCAATTCCGATTTCTTGGCCGAGCTCTTGGTCAAGGAGCAAGGGAAACTGCTAAAAGTGGCTAAGGGAGAAGTGGCGGTAACCGCTTCTTTTATTGAATACGCTTGTGAAGGGGCTAGAAGAATCGAGGGGGATATTGTGCCTTCCGACAACCCCAATGAGCAAATTTGGATCCAGAAAATACCTCGTGGCGTAGTGGTTGCCATTACCGCTTGGAACTTCCCGTTGGCATTGGCCGGTCGTAAATTAGGACCAGCCTTGGTTGCCGGTAATACCATTGTTATAAAACCGACTTCCGAAACGCCTTTGGCTACTTTGGAATTGGGTAATCTTGCGAAAAAAGTAGGTATCCCAGATGGGGTTATCAATATATTGACCGGTCCGGGTAGGGCCATGGGTAATGCACTTGTTGAAAGTCCTATTACCAAAATGGTAACAATGACGGGTTCTACGCCCGTTGGTCAGTCTATTGCCAGGGCTGCGGCACAAAACCTTACGCACGTTCAGTTGGAACTTGGAGGGAAAGCTCCTTTTATTGTTTTTGAAGACGCCGATATCGATGCCGCTGTAGACGCTGCCCTACATTCGCGTTTTGATAACTGTGGACAGGTGTGTACCTGTAATGAAAGAATGTACGTTCATGAAGGCATTTACGATGCCTTTATGGAAAAATTCATAGCCAAGACAAAGGCTATTAAGGTAGGTGATCCAATGTTGGAGGATACCGATATGGGACCTAAAGTGAATGCCGCCGAACTAAAGCATATGGAGCATTTGGTTGCCGTAAGCCTAGAAGAGGGAGCCACTTTGGCTACAGGGGGCAAAAAACCTGAAGGCAGTGCTTTTGAAAAAGGATTTTGGTTTGAGCCTACCGTTTTGACCAATGTAACCCAAAATATGACCATTGTTCATGAAGAATCTTTTGGACCTATTCTTCCCGTCTTGAAATTCAAGACTTTTGAAGAAGTGGTCGGTTATGCCAATGATTGTGAATACGGACTTGCGGCTATGGTCTTTACCAATGATATGAATACCATCATGAAGTGTAATGATGAGTTGGAGTATGGTGAAATTTACGTTAACCGTGGTCATGGTGAACAACACCAAGGGTTCCATAACGGATATAAGCTAAGTGGCTCGGGAGGTGAAGATGGTAAGTACGGCTTTGAGCAGTACATGGAGAAAAAGACGTTTTATATTAGACACAAGGCATAAATGGGGACAAGTATAAAATCGGTTGACTGTAAGTTGTTCAGGGTTCCCTTGCCGGAAGTTATGAACGATGCCAAACATGGTGACCATACGCATTTTGAACTGGTCACTTCTACTATCACTTTGGAAGACGGTAGTACGGGCACTGGATATACCTATACGGGAGGAAAAGGCGGGAATGCCATTAAGGCCATGGTCGATTACGATATAGCACCGGCCTTGATAGGTAAGGACGGTTCCGATATAGATGGGATTTACGATTTTCTTGAATGGCACATGCACTATGTAGGTAGGGGAGGTATAGTTTCCTTTGCCGTTTCTACGATAGATATTGCACTGTGGGATATTCGTTGTAAGAAGGCCGAAAAACCACTTTGGCAAATGGCCGGTGGTGCAGGTAATACCTGTAAAGCTTATTGTGGGGGAATTGATTTACAGTTTCCTATTCCAAAACTTTTGAAGAATATGGAGGGCTATTTGGCGGCGGGTTTCAACGCGGTCAAGATTAAGATCGGAAGGGAAAACCTCGATGAGGACATAGAGCGTATTAAAGCGGTACGTGAGTTCATCGGGCCCGATGTAACCTTCATGGTCGATGCCAACTACTCAATGACCGTTGATAAGGCTATTGAGGCGATTAACCGTTTTAGGGAATACGATATCACTTGGTTCGAAGAGCCTATTATTCCTGATAATTATATGGGTTTCTCACAAATTGCCGATGCTACAGGTTTTCCTTTGGCTATGGGCGAAAATCTGCATACCATCCATGAATTTGAATATGCCATGGATCAGGCAAAATTATCCTTTGTTCAGCCAGATGCTTCAAATTGTGGTGGAATCACAGGTTGGTTGGCCGCCGCACGGTTGGCCGATAAGTATAATATTCCAGCCTGTTCGCACGGAATGCAGGAACTACATGTGAGTTTGGTATCCGCCCAACCGAATTCAGGTTGGCTAGAGGTACATAGTTTTCCTATTGACCAATACACCAAAAGACCGTTGGTGGTAGAGAACCATCTTGCCGTAGCACCAGATACGCCAGGGGTAGGAGTGGAGTTCGATTGGGAAAAACTGTCAGCTTTTCAATCGAAATAAATAATTCTGACTAGAACATTCAAAAACGCTTACGATAATGAAAACGACACAGACAGATTTCGGTGTATTGAGCGGTGAAAACATTTACCGCTATACTTTAGAGAACGATAATGGGCTTAGTGTAAAGATTTCCAACTATGGGGCTACCATTACCTCTATTCTTATACCGCAAAAGACAGGGGAAACGGATGAAATCGTTTGTGGTTTTGATACGTTCGAGAGCTATTTCTCCGAGGCCTATCAAGTCAATGCCCCATATTTTGGGGGAACGGTTGGCCGCTATTGCTCCCAAATAAAAGATGCCCGATTTTCTTTGAACGGAAAGGAATACCAATTGGCAAAAATAGTTGGCGATAATAACCTGCACGGAGGAAAAATCGGTTTCGATAAAAAAATATGGAAGGTAAAGGCGTTTTCGCCTGAAGTTGCCAGTGTTCAAATGGAGCTTGAGAGCGAACATTTGGAAGAGGGCTTTCCGGGAAATGTTACGGTTCAGGTGACCTTCACATTGACCAATGACAACGAACTTAAAATACGGTATGGGGCTATCACCGACCAAGACACGCCTTTTACGATTACGAATCACACCTATTTTAATCTTTCGGGCTTTGCCGACAATGTTGAGGGTCACACCGTAATGGTAAATGCCGACACCAAACAGCTCTGGGATGAAACGGGAGCTGCCACAGGGGAAAATGTCTCTGTTGCGGGCAAGGTCGATGACCTGCGCTCTCCAATGACCATAAAGGAAGTACACGAAGCCATGGGCGATGGCTTTGAACATTTTTACCTCTTTGAGGATAAGGGGTTTGAATTGGATAAAGTGGCGGAAATAAGTGAACCTAAAAGTGGTCGTTCTATGGAAGTTTTCACTACGGAACCCGGAATGTTGCTCTACACCGGAAAATATACTTCTGATGAGCTCAAAAGAGAATCGGGATTGCAATACGGCAAATATCGGGGCTTTTGCTGTGAAACCCACCGCTACCCGAATGGCCCCAATATTTCAGACGCTCCGAAGACTATCTTAAAAGCGGGCGAGAATTACGATAGTACGACGATTTTTAAATTC
The DNA here is from genome assembly GCF_900156625.1 of Zobellia uliginosa. Taxonomy (GTDB): domain Bacteria; phylum Bacteroidota; class Bacteroidia; order Flavobacteriales; family Flavobacteriaceae; genus Zobellia; species Zobellia uliginosa. The sequence goes on from NZ_FTOB01000003.1 coordinate 362,483, forward strand.
AACTGGTAAACCAAACACGGCTTGGTATGCCCGACCTGGTATACTTGGCCCCAATTAAATATTAAAGTTATGACCGAAGGTGTATTATTGGCGATTTTCGCCGGATTGATGTTGGGCCTTTATGCCCTTCCCGAAAAATTTACAAAAGGTTTCAAGTATGAGAATACATGGAGTCTCTTCTTTCTTTTGACCATGTTCGTCGTACCGATTATTGCTTCGGTAACCCTTATTCAGGGTTTTGGGGAAATTTTCGGAAATATGCCGACCGATATTTGGGTGAAAATGGGCCTTACCAGTTTCCTTTGGGGAATTGGCGTTATGATGTGGAGTAAGGCTATTAACCATATTGGTCTCTCCCTTGGTTTTTCCATCTTTATCGGGACGATAATTTTGGTAGGTTCCTTATTGCCCTTTATTGAAGACGGACTTCCTCCCTCGAATGTATTGACCTTTATTTTACTCGGTATTCTAGTAGTATTGTTAGGGGTTATCTTAAATGGTAAAGCAGGACTTACCCGAGAAAAGGACGAAGCTAAAACAGCGGCCGAAGGTACGCCGGCCAAAGGTTCAATGGTGACCGGTATTATGATCGCCGTTGTTGGGGGGTTATTGGCCACGGGCTTTAGCTATGCCAATGCCGCTGGTCGGCCTTATTTGCACGAAGCCAGTGTGGCCCAGGGCAACGCCGATTGGATAACGGCCGTAGCGGTAATGTTCCCGATCTTTATTAGTGGGGGTATCGTTATGACCGCCTATTTTCTATGGCAATTGAACGCTAAAAACGCATGGGGGGAATTCAAGACTCCGGCTTTCGGAAAAAACCTGTTTTTGATATTGATCATGGCGGTTTTTCATTATGCCGCATCCGCCCTTTTTGCCTATGCGGCATTTAAGTTGGGGGCATCGGGGAATACGGTAGGATATGCCATTTTCAATACGGCTTCCGTAGCTACCGCCATCGTTAGTGGTATCGTGACAAAAGAATGGGTAAGTGCCTCGCCCAAGGCTAGAAATCTCCTGTACGGAGGTCTTGGTTGTATGGTGGTAGGGATTATAATTGTAGCATATGCCAATGGTCTAGGGTAATGATGGTTCCGTTTTTGACAAGTAAAAATATTGTTCTTTAGTAGTTGAGTCCGGTTGTTGTTCCTATTCAATCGGGCTTTTTTTTATTCGAAGCTTTAAAATAAAGATTTGACCTATGAAAAAACACTTTTTATACGTAGTAATTACAGCCGTGTTGCTCTCTTCATGTGGGCGCGAGCTGTCAAATGACTCGCAGTTTGATATTGTGACCGATTTTAATTTCGATTGGGAGTTTCGTTTGGTCGATTCAACGGGGCAAAACGATGATTGGAAAAATATTAGGCTTCCCCATGATTGGAGTGTAGAGGCTTCTTTTGATTCTATAAACGGGGAAGGGGCTACGGGATACCTTCCCGGAGGTGTGGGAATATATCGTAAAAAATTCCCGCTTCAACTGAAATCGGATGAAAAGGCCTATATCTTGTTCGATGGCGTTTATAACAATTCCGAGGTTTCCCTAAACGGTAAGGATGTAGGGGAGCACCCCTATGGATACTCTCCGTTTTATTACGATATCTCGCCTTATTTGAATTCGGAAAAAGATAGCAACCTGATAGAGGTAAAGGTAGATAGAACCCGTTATGTCGATAGTCGCTGGTACACCGGTTCGGGTATTTACCGAGATGTAAAGCTTTTGGTCAAGAACAAATTGCACATACCCATTTGGGGCGTATTCGTAACTACTCCTAAAATAGAGGAAAAACAAGCGGAAGTATCGGTGTCCGTTCAAATTCAGAATGATTTTTCTGAAGATAAAAAAGCGGAACTCCGAATGGAGATTTATAATAGGGACGGACAAAAGGTCAACGGTCATACGCAACCTATTGAAGTTAGTGGAAATGACCAAGGTCTTCAATTATATTCTGTATCCATTGAAAACCCGATTTTGTGGGATGTCGATAATCCTTACCTCTACAAAGTGGTAAGTTCTATTCTCTATGAAGGAAAGGTTATAGACCAACAAGAAACTGCCTTTGGTGTACGGTCTATCCGTTTTGACCCTGATCAAGGTTTTTTCCTTAACGGTAAAAATCGAAAAATAAAAGGGGTTTGTTTACACCACGATGGTGGACTGGTAGGGGCAGCCGTACCCGACGACGTCTGGAGAAGGCGTCTACAGAAGTTAAAAGAAGCGGGGTGTAACGCCATCAGAATCGCTCACAACCCTGGCTCACAAGCGCTTTTAGACCTGTGTGACGAAATGGGTTTTTTGGTGCAGGACGAATTCTTTGATGAATGGGACAATCCGAAGGATAAAAGAAAAAACATGAACGAGCAGAGTGTAGACTATATCACAAGAGGCTATACCGAGCATTTTCAAGAGTGGGCGGAAAAGGACTTAAAGAATACGGTTTTGGCCCATAGAAACCACCCGAGTATCATTCAATGGAGTATCGGGAACGAAATAGAATGGACCTATCCGCGGAATGCCGAAGCTACCGGTTTTTTCAATAATATGGAGTGGCAGGGCAATTACTTCTTTTCAGAACCGCCGTATTCGGTAGATCAAATAAAAGAGAAACTAAATACCTTGCCCAAGGAAAAATATGATATTGGGGAAACCGCTAAAAAATTAGCGAAATGGACCAGGGAATTGGATACTACGCGATATGTAACGGCCAATTGTATTCTGCCCTCCGCAAGTCATCTCTCAGGCTATGCCGATGTACTTGACGTAGTGGGCTATAGTTATCGTAGGGTGATTTATGATTATGGCCACAAGAATTATCCGAACAAAGTCATTATGGGCACTGAAAACCTACCGCAATGGCACGAATGGAAAGCGGTGATGGAGCGCCCGTTTATTTCTGGACTCTTCCTTTGGACGGGAATCGATTATATGGGGGAGTCTAATGGAGCTTGGCCCAAAAAGGGTACCCAAAGCGGCTTGTTGGATCAGGCCGGTTTTGAAAAGACTTCGTATCACATGATGAAAACCTTATGGAACGACGAACCCCATTTGCACCTAACCACACAGTCTCTAGACAAATCGATATATAAATTGAACGAGGCCGGAGACCCCGTGGAGAAGAAAGAGAACGGGTGGGAGAAGGCCTTGTGGTTTTGGCATGAAAGTAATGAATATTGGAATTACGATGCTAAGGAAGCGACCGTTGTAGAAGTCTATTCCAATTGCGACGAAGTGGAACTCTTTTTAAACGATGCTTCACTAGGAAGAAAAAAGCTTGCGGATTTTGATGACCGTATTTACAAATGGTCTGTACCATTTGTTGCCGGTGAACTTAGGGCAGAGGGGTATATCGACGGAAAAAAGGTAGATGCGGGTGCACAAATAAAAACGACCACAGCACCTTATGCCGTTCAACTTTCGGTAGATAAGGACCAATTATCGGCCAATGCCTATGATGTGGCCCATATAGTGGCCCAAATTGTAGATGAAGAAGGGAACCCCGTAAGACATAGCAACGCTGAAATTTCTTTCTCCATTACCGGTGATGTAAGATTATTGGGGGTCGATAATGGTTCGGCCAGGAATGTTCAAGATTATCGATCGACCAAGATCGTAACCGATAAGGGGCGTTGTCTGCTTATCGTACAATCAAATTTCAACGCAGGCGACGTAAGGATAGCGGCAGAATCCGAAGGGTTAAAAACAGGTGATTTGCTGTTGAAAATAAAGGCAATGGACTAGTAAGTGGAAATTATAGGAAAAGCCCGGTTTCTCAGGGAATTGGGCTTTTCTTGTTTTAGGCATTAGGTACTGATCAATTAAGGAGTCTCCATGAAGACCTTTCATGGGATTTCGATCTGTTGTCCTTTCTTTTTATAACGAATTCGTTAGTGGACAGTATGTTTTAAAACTAACTTATTTTACGCTAAATAGTATTAATTGTTATCTTGACACTTTTAAATTTGAGTGTCGGATTTTTAGACCGTTTGTTTCTGAACAAATAAAGAGAAGTACTTAAATATCAACCTAAAAAATACAACCGACTCAATGACCGATTTACACCTAACTGAAAAATCTTCACGGAAGCGCTACAATATACTGGCCATGGTTTTTATCACTGTGGTAATCAATTATTTAGATAGGAGTAATATCTCGGTAGCGGCTTTTGCCATGAAGGAAGATATTGGCCTGAGCAATGTGCAAATGGGCTATGTTTTTTCGGCCTTTGGCTGGACTTATGCTTGTCTTCAGATTCCAGGAGGCATTATCGCCGACAAGTTTCCCACACGCATATTGTACTCGTTAATAATGGCATTGTGGTCCGTAGCTACCTTGATTCAGGGTATGGTGAGTTCTTTTGCGGCCTTGATAGGTCTGCGGGCCAGTATTGGGGTGTTTGAAGCGCCTTCCTACCCAACGAACAATTTAGTGGTGACCAAATGGTTTCCTGAAAATGAAAGAGCCTCTGCAATAGCGGTATATACCTCTGGCCAATTTCTAGGTTTGGCCTTCTTGACCCCGGTACTTGTAGCCATACAGAGTTATTTTGGTTGGCGCGGACTTTTTATCATTTCGGGGATCATCGGTCTGGTATGGGCGGCAATCTGGTATTTTTTCTACCGAGACCCGAAAGACTACAAGTCTATCAGTAAAAAAGAACTTGAGTACATCGAAAAAGGTGGAGGTTTGATCGGTAAGAACGATGTAAAAAAAGAGGAGAGGAAAAAATTTGACTGGAACGATTTCAAACAGGCTTTTATCTATAGAAAACTCTGGGGGCTTTACATCGGTCAATTCTGCTTGGGAGCTACGACCATATTCTTTCTGACTTGGTTTCCGACCTATTTGGTGGAGTTTAGGGGATTGGACTTCTTAAAATCGGGATTCTTGGCTTCCATTCCTTTTTTAGCGGCATTCTTTGGGGTGCTCCTATCGGGTTTTACCTCTGATTATTTGATTAAAAAAGGCTATTCCGTAGAAATTTCACGAAAAACCCCGATCATCATAGGAATGTTGCTCTCTACCTGTATCATAGGCGCCAATTATACCGAGAGCACCTTCTTTATTATACTATTTTTGGCCATAGCGTTTTTCGGTAACGGATTGGCCAGTATTGCATGGGTTTTTATTTCGCTTATGGCTCCTAAAAAACTTATTGGGTTGACCGGTGGGGCCTTTAATTTTATCGGGGGACTCGCAGGTATAGTCGTACCCATTGTTATAGGATACTTGGTAGAGGATGGTGATTTTAGTCCTGCACTTTTCTTTATCGGGGGCATAGCGTTGCTCGGATTCATATCGTATACCTTTATCGTAGGTAAGGTAGAGCGTATCGTTCCAAAATCATACCAATAAGAATATAGTAAATCGCATTTTATGAAAATATCAGCAGTAAAAACATTTCCCATCAATGTCGGCTTTGGAAGTCAGTTGGTCGTTAAGGTTGAAACCGATTCTGGAATCTATGGTTGGGGCGCTTCCGGACTTTCAGGTAGGGAATTGGCCGTGGTCGGTGCAATCGATCATTTTAGGGGTTTTCTTATCGGGAAAGATGCTCGGAACATTGACGCTCTTTGGCAAGAAATGTACCGTGGTCAATATTTCGAAGGGGGAAGGGTACTTACAGCGGCCATTTCGGCTATTGATATTGCCCTTTACGATATTAAGGGAAAGGCTTTGGGCGTTCCGGTATATGAACTTTTGGGAGGCAAGCATCGCGATAATGTTGATTGCTTTGCTTCGATTCGGTTCAGGACAAAAGAAGAGCTTTTCGAGTATTCCAAGATATGTATCAAGGAAGGTTGGAAGATGCTACGATTGGCTCCAGCAGAATTTGAGGCTGAAGGGGATAAGGAACTTTTTGAGCCTTGCGAATCTATTGATACCCTTGCCGAATGGCTGACTGACCTTAGAAAAGAAGTAGGCACGGCAATCACTATCGGTATTGATTACCATACGAGGCTTACACCGCCACAGACCTATTCATTTATGAAACGGATGCCTCCTGGAACTTTGGATTTTATAGAAGAACCTATTCGCGATGAAAATCCCGAAGCTTATGAAAACCTAAGGAAAATGGTGGATATTCCCTTTGCTATTGGGGAAGAGTTCTCTAGCAAATGGCAGTTTTTGCCTTTTATAGAGCGAAACTTGACACAATATGCCCGTATAGATATTTGTAATGTAGGCGGAATTACCGAGGCCAAAAAAGTAGCGAGCATGGCCGAAGCCCATTATATTGACCTCATGCCCCACAATCCGTTAGGGCCAATCTGTACGGCAGCTACCATTCATTTAGCGGCCGCATGTCCTAATTTTGGATGGTTGGAGGAAGTCAATACCCCTGCACAATACATGGGTACCGATGCGCCTGAGTTTTATCCTGTACGGCCCATATTGGATGGTCCGAAATATCCGGTATTGGATACTCCGGGACTTGGGGTGGAGTTCAATGAAGCCTTGGCTTTGGAACGCACTTTTAAACCGGTTGATATCCCTAGGTTACACCGTAAGGACGGTTCGTTCACCAACTGGTAATAGAACGTACTATTCAACGAATTCCATTAGGCCAAAACGGTTGGCTTGATGTACATTTTTGGAAATGTCATAAATAGGAAAAATCGTTGAAGTAGACCGTCTGTTGCCCTTGGCGTCATTACGGTCTTGTCGAATAGCGAGGAAGGCCCATTTGTTTCCGGCTTCGATCGCAACCACTTTACCAAGCTCACCAAAGTTTGAATAGGGGATGGCCATTTCCATGGTCCATCCCTTATCGATATCGGAATTATCGTTTATTGTTCCATCATAGATGACCTCAACCTCAAAGTCGGGGTTGAAAGTTTTGTAAACCACATCTCTTCCCTCTACATAGTCATTAAAAAATATGAAGTCGTTTACGGCCTTGTTCAGATTTAGCTCATACCCAAAATGGGTATCTAAACTATCGGGTGCGGTAATAAAGAATATCTCGGCACAATCATCGAAATAGGGTTGACCGTCCCTTTTGGTTTCCCTAGCGGTGATGTACCGGTCTTCCATTTCAAAGAATACATAGAACTTATCTTTCCCCCAGAGCATCCTAAAGGTCGATTTTTGTTGGTCCGTTGGTTTGTCTATCCTATAAAAATAATCCAGCGTTCGAGCTTCGGTTTTAGACCAGGCCGCCTCATTCATTTTTCCATCGATTACCATGGTCTCCTTCACTTTTGAAACCTTAAAAATGGGTTGTTCCCCCAATGAAAGTTTCTTTTCATCCTGCGCAAATAATGAAGAGGATAGGAAAACTAGGACGATAAAAAATCGAGGGTTGCTGAAGGTATATTTTGATTGGTTCATATTAGTCTTGCATCATAATTTTGGCCCACAGATGGTTTGGGAAAATGTCTAGGGCTTTTTGCAATTCTTTTTTTGATTCATCGGTACGGCCAAGTCCTGCATTGCCCAATGCTTCCAAATAATAGGAGTTGGCAATGAATTTATTGTTCGTAGCTGAGGCCTCTTCTACAGCGACCAGGGTATTGCCCGTACCTCTTTCACGCATGGCATGTCCTTTTGTAATTAGGCTTTGGAACATTTTTTGGGCCCTTGACGAATCTCCCAACTTTTCTTGGGACTTTGCCTGAAAGAAGACCAAGTCGCTCATACCTCTTCCATTTTGGGCATTGGCACTTTTTTGATAGCTGGATTTTGCTTTTTTTGCATCGCCCAATTGTTCATAGGCTTCACCCATATAATAATATATCATGGCATTCTTTTCGTCATGGGTGGGTTTGCCCACTTCAAGGTTTTCGGGATAAAGCAGTGCGCGCTCTAAATGTGGGATGGCTTCTTGCGGCTTTTTCTTGGCAATCAATTGTTTTGCTTTTAAAGTATGTGCATCTACATAGTGCCAATAGGTTTCCCTACCGCCTTCCCAAGTCCTAAAATGATGGGAGTCAAGAAATGAAATGGCCTTATCGTAGTCACCTGCTAGATTAAGTAATTCCACATAGGTTTTTGGGGCGTCTACATCTTGTCTTACTATGTCAAGATTGTTTTCTAAAATTTCAAGGTTTTTTCTGAAATCGGCATCTGACTCATTGTAGTATTTGGAAAGTTCGGAATACCAAAGCGGGTTGGAGTTATCGAGTGAAATGGCCTTGGTCATGTAGTCAATAGCTTGCGAGGGATTCTTTTGATGATAGAATGCACCAAATGCTAGATTACGCCAAACCATCGGAATACTAATGTCTATACCTGCTGCCTTTTCCCAATAGATAAGGGCGTCATCCGGTCTTTTGTCATAAAGTAGATTGCCTAAAAGATAAAAGGTGGTGGCGTTATTGACATCAATCTTTAATGCGGTGTTTAGAACTGTTTCGGTTTCTGTGCGATACGGAAATGCATAATCTAGGGATGTATTTTTTGCTTGGACCAAGGCTTCTTTTGCTTTGCTAGAATCACCTGCTTCTGTATAAAACCAAGCTTTGTAATAGGGGACAAGGGGACTGGATATATCTTTTAAATCTGATAATAGGGAAATTCCATCTTCAATTAAACCTGCATTCATATAATGGGTGGCAATCTCTAAATAATTGTTTTCAGGGTCTTGCATGTTGTTTCTCCATGCCCTCATTGAGGTGTTTCCTTTTGCTAATTCCATCTCATAAAGGATTGAGAAATCAAGGGGGTCATAAGCAATCTGCTTCTCTAAGAGGTTTACAGCCTCGTTCTGGCGGTTTAGTTTACGGAGTAAAGCGGCCTTCAACACTACAATTCTGCCATCGCGGTTATTTGTTGAATAGGCTTCTTGGGCGTATTCCAGTGCTTTTACATAATTTTTTTTAGAGCTTTCTATTTGCGCCAATTTAAAATTAGCGGCCGAAAACCATTGATAATACCAAGTAGCCCTGGCAAAATTGGCATAGGCTTCTTCTTTATGGCCCAATGCCTGATGTGCTAGTCCTAGGTAATAGAAGATTTCACCTTCTTTGGGTTGATAGTATTTTACTTTTAATTTGTCCGCCGCAGTTTGTAGGAACGATAAGGCGTCTTCATATTTGCTTTGTGTTATTCTGCGTATGCCCAAAGCTATATTTGTACGGTAATCGGTTGGGGATTTTTCCAAAGCTGCCAAATAATAATCGTCGGGTTCGATACCCGGTCTTCTCAATTGCTCTACGAAACGTCCCGTCAGGTAAAGGTCTTCAACCGTTTTCAATTCCTTTGGCTTCTTTACTTTTTCTTGGGGCTCGGGTAATACAGGATTTTTAGCTTTATACGGTGAATAGGATATAAGTTCATTACCTTCCTTATCTTGAATAAGGGCGCTAAGTTGGTTTTCGTCTAAGGCTTTTCGGTTTTTGTAAGTGGATGTAAAAGGATGGGCCGGATCGATATCTATTGTTTTTTCCTCTAAAACAGCATCGCCATTTTTTAAGATTACTTTCGCTCCCTTAAATTCTTTCGTAGTGTTGAATCCGTAAAATACCGTTTTTAGATTTCGCATTTGAAGCGTAACGGAAGCATCGGTATTTGAATTTTTAACGACCTCTAGATCGCGAACGGGATACCAGTAATTTTTTGCGTCTTTAACGGAGTGGGGGAGAATCCAGTTATAATCGGGTTGATTGTTGGAAAACGTGCCCGTCATTAATTCAACATAGGCTTTTCCGTCATCGGTTAGTTTTCGTCTTGCATTTTGTCCTTGTAATCCTGGCCCAAATTGCCAAAGTTTTGAGGCATTGTTCTCAAAAGGGTCGCCAACGTGAACCGTTCCTGCTTTTTGTCCGTAATCATATCCTCCTATAAATCCTTCTTTTATGTCCCACATAAAAAACGAAACCGGGTTAGGATGGTTTTTCCACCAAGTAAGGTCTACACCTTCTTCATAACGGGTCCGGCCATAATCATCGGTTTTATTTGATAAAGGCCATTTGATAAAACTGCTGTTGTTGTGGTATACCCCGATTTCTTGACTTGGAGGCCAGAACGTGCGAAAATCATCATTTGCCGTAATGGCTACATTGGCCCAAAACAGAAAGGTAGTGGTAACATCACTGGTGTTATTGATTCTGTAATCAACCTCGATATACGAACGCCCAGGTCTTAAGGTCATGCCTACAACACCCCGCATGTCCCTGGTTTTTTCGGTTTCACCGACCCAAACTGTGGCGCTTCCATCTTCATTGTTTATCATTCTATAATCACTGGGAAGCATGGTAGTCGTACGGTGGTGATGTGGAAAACACCATTCAATACCTCCGGATACCCAAGCACCCAATGTGCCGATTAAATCGGGTTTGATGACGCTATTGGTGTGAAACAATTCGTGTCCGTTGGTTTTATCGATTGCCGAAAAAAGGCGGCCTCCAAAGGCAGGCAATACCTTTACACGGATGTATTCATTCTCTAGGTAAACCATGTCATAGGTGACGTCGACCAAAGAATCACCCAATTTGGTTTGTGAGGCGTACGGATAGACTTTGCCCTGAGCCCCTTGAACCCCTCTACCGGTATAGAAAATAGGACTTACCTCGTCGGTACCGATTTTATAGGTTGGAATGGTTTCTTGACCTTCGTAAACTTTTACTTGGCCCTGAAGTTGGAAAATGAGGGAAAAGAGTGCAAATGATAAAAGAAAACAATTTTGGTTTGGCATAATTTGTTTGTATAATAATGTTCTTCTTAAAAATAAGAAGTATTGTTATTATACAGTATAACAAATGGTCTGCGGAGTATAATAAAATGTAAAAAAGGGACTTAGTATATATTTTGTGTATTGATTCCTTCACTTTTTTTCTTGGTCCTAGCGGTTTTGACCGCTATTTTCTTCAGCATCCATTCCGGATAATCTGTGGCATCTTCGGCGTCGTAGATGCGTATATGTTGATCTTCGGGTGGCTTTTTGAGTTCGTCGGGATCACATTTCAGAATTTGTGCCGCGGTATCGACCCCTGAATGTGAGACCCCTGCCACGCCATGCGAAAGAATACTGGCGCCACATAAATAAAGGTTTTCTATTTCACTTTTTGCCTTGTAGGCAAAGGGACCAATATGTTTCAGGCTTTTCTCGGTCCCGTAAATATTGCCATCGGTGGTGTTGACGTAATATTTATTGGTCAAAGGGGTTCCCAAGTCTTTTTGAACGATGTGCTTACTGATACCCGGTATCGCCTTTTCTAAACCGTTGATCATTTTTTGCATCAACAATTCTTTAAAATCCAAGTAGGCTTGAGAGCGCTCTAGGCCTTCGTTTTTGAACTTTTCAAATGCTTTGAAATCGACCAAGGTGATGGCCTCTATACTATGGTGTTTTCCGTCATAACTTGAAGGGTCTTTTAAAGTGGTACAGCTAATGAACATGCCCTCAAAGGCATCACCTTTTGAGATGTCGGAGTCCAACATACTATCGTAAAAATCGTCGGTGTCCTTATTGGGCATCATCCAAATATTACCGGAGTCGAGGCCAGCTTTCCGCAAATCCATATCAACGATCAAAAACAGCATCAATGAGGTACTGGAGTATTTAGTGTTGGCCAGTTTTTTTTGAAATTTGGTGCTCAGGTTTTCCCTTCCGACCAAATCATTATAGGTAATACCTACATCTGCATTTGATACAATGGTATCGGCATAAAGTTCTTGGCCGTTTTCCAACCGTACCCCAACTGCCTTTTTACGCTTACTTCCTTCCAAGATGATTTTTTTGACGGCCGTACTCGTACGTAGTTCCCCACCATGTTTTTTAAGGGTGTTGGTCATGGCCTTTATAAGGGCACCACCTCCGCCCATAGGGTAGTAGCCGCCCTGAAAGTAGTGGTACATCAACGCACTGTGCATGACAAAGGGAACTTTTTTGGGTTGAACACCATGGTCACCGCATTGAATGTTTAAAATATTCCGTAATAGCGGATTTTTTATGTGCCATCCGATAACCCTTCTCACACTGAACATTCCGTATTTTCCAAAATGTTTGGTTTTGAACGGAATGGTGAGTTTTTGCCAGAACCCTTTAAAATAGGGGAGGGAGTAAAGCTCTTCACTTACTTTTCGGGTGAGGTGAAGGTAGTTGTAAATCTGTTTTTTTTCTTTTGGAAACCGAGCGGAAAGCCGCTTGATCAGTAAGTCGAGATTGGCAGGGAAATCGAATCGCTCTTCGCCGATACGCACATGTTCGTATGCATCGGGATTCATTTTAAAGAATACCAGCTCGTTGGCAATGCCCAAGCCCCTGTATAGATCGTTGGTAGCCTCACCTTCGGCCATGAGCCCAACATAATGGACGCCAGGGGTAAACCGGTGTCCGTTGAGGTAGAAACTGTGGCACCAGCCTCCAGGAACGTCGTGTTGTTCGAGAACGACCACCTTTTTTCCGGCCCTTGCCAAGCAAATGGCCGTTGCAAGTCCGCCCGCTCCGGAACCGATTATTATCGAATCGTAGGTATGCGAGGCATCTTTGGTTCGTGTTGCACTGGAATCCTTGGTTGTGTTTTGCATTGGCAAGTTTAAAGGGTGAAATTCAAAATAGAATGACATATCCTAAGATATGTATAAAAAACGAAAGCATTTTCACGCTTTAAACGGGCTTCGGACCCAGAAAATATGCCTTGCTATTTTTTCAAGGCCTGAGCTATGGCTTTTTCTACCATAGGTTCCATTACTTTGTAACCTTCCACGGTAGGGTGTACACCGTCATTGGCATACTTTTTTGGTAGGCCGTTGCGTTCATCTGCCATTGCGGAAAAATAGTCAAGATAGATATGTCCTTTTTCATCGGCATATGCCTTGATCATTTTGTTTAGGTCCACTATTTTTTGCGCAGGTTCCATTCCCGGTTTCCACGGATAATCGAAGGCGGGTAGGGTGGAAGACAGTATCACCTTGATATCATTGGCCGTGGCTATTTCGGCCATTGACTTTATGTTGTTCATGATCATGTCAAGGGTAGAAGGCCCCGTGTTTCCTGCAATATCATTGGTGCCGGCCAACAAGACCACTACTTTGGGCTGAAGGTCGATTACATCTTGTCTAAAACGAAGGAGCATCTGTGGCGTGGTCTGTCCGCTGATTCCTCGGTTCACATAAGGTTTGTTCGCAAAGAACTCCGGTCGCGAATTAATCCAACCTATGGTGATGGAGTTTCCCATAAAAACGACCCGGTTTTCATTTGGGGCCGGTTTGGCCAATTTGGCGTTTTCTGCTTGAAAATTGGCTAAATTCGGCCAATCTTGTCCTTTTATCCCATTGATTATTCCTAGTCCCATTAAAAAAGCAAGTAAAAGTGATTTTTGTTTCATTGTCTTCGGTAGGTTATTTTTTCTGATTGTTGAACTGCTTTTTGTCCTCTAAGCTCAAGGGCACCTCTTCGGTAAACTTTCTTTCTGAGGGTTTTTGCATATAGAGGTATACGACCAAGAAAATCGCGACGACCAAAAACAAGGCATTGCCACTTAGATTATAGGCAAATATGGAAAGAAAGGCCGGCCCTTCTAACAGGGCGTATTTTGTAATGGATGCGGACTGATATTTTCCGAGTTTTAAGGATAGGCTATCATTTTTGTCAATGTTCTGTAATTGCTTTTTAAACAAGAACTGGCTCAAGAAATACCCTAAGGCCCCAACTACGGGAACCACGTAAATGTATATATCGTTCGGGTCTGCATTGGCTATAAAACTACCGTTGTTGAGATAGGTTACCACGCCAAAGACGGCAATGCCGCCAACCAATGCAAGGTGAATAATAGATAGGGTTTTGAGGGATGCAGAAGGATTCGGGTCCATTAATGTAAGTTAAACTGCTTATAAAGGTAGCTAATCAACGGGAAAGATAAAAAATTAATTAGGCGGTCGCTACCCCACAATGAACCAATAGGTGTAATAAGGAATGCTAAAGTTGACCACTATAGATAGGGCATAGATAATGATTTCAATACTTTTATTGTTTTGGTGCTGTTCGTTAATTTTTTGCTTAAGCATCGCCCCTTCTTTATCACTTAGTTTTTTAAAATCGATCCCATTTTTGTAGACCTCCCCTAAATCTTTAAATTTTCGCTTTTTAAGAAGGGGCCTGTTTTGTTTTAAACTGCTTATGACTTGAGCCATGAACCTTCACTAGCCATAATTTGATTATAGGTATCCGTTCGAGTCCATAAGTAAGTAGATACTTCCTTGCTATTGAAGTTAGGTGATGGAATAGGGGGAACCTAATTTATATGTATTTTAGGAGAGGAAATTATAAAAGGGACACAAAATGAAAAAAATATCAAGAAGAAGTTTTAATACAAAGTTGTCGCAAGGCATTGCCGGAACCGCGATTTTAGGAAGTGTTGGATTGGGGTATGGGTTTTCGCCTAAAAAGGAAAAAAAGAAATTGGGCATTGCCTTGGTGGGGTTAGGAAGCTATAGTGGTGGACAGCTGGCTCCCGGCCTACAAGATGCGGAACATTGTTATTTGGCGGGTATTGTTACGGGAACCCCGGCAAAGGAAAAGGAATGGATGGCAAAGTACAACATTCCTAGAAAGAATGTGTACAACTATGAGAACTTCGATTCGATCGCCAAAAACCCCGATATTGATATCGTTTACGTAGTACTTCCCAACAGTATGCACGCAGAGTTCTGCATTCGTGCGGCAAAAGCGGGCAAGCACGTTATTTGCGAGAAACCCATGGCTGTTAGCGTAGCGGAATGTGATGCTATCATTAATGCGTGTAAGGAGGCAGGTGTAAAACTGTCCGTGGGCTACCGTATGCAGTCGGATCCCTACACCAATGAAATCAAGCGCTTGGTAAAGGAAAAACCTTATGGTAGCGTACGTTATGTGTCTTCGGATGCGGGCTATATTTCACGGGGCAATCCTGATCAATGGCGGTTGAACCACGCCCTTTCCGGTGGCGGTGCTTTAATGAATATGGGGGTCTACTCCATACAGAGCAATATTTACGGTACGGGGCAAAACCCTATTTCAGTGGCAGCACAGGAATTTAGTTCAAAACCGGAGTATTTTAAAGATACCGATGAAACCATTACGGCCCAGATGGAATTCCCGGAAGGGGTAGTGGGCAATTTGTTCACTTCGCATAATGCCAATGCCAACCGACTTTTCGTTTCGTTCGAAAAAGGATGGGCAGAACTAAACCCTTGCCACAGTTACGGACCTTTGAGCGGACGCACATCGGATGGTAAGGAAATAAAATATCCACACCAGAGCCAGCAAAAATTGCAGATGGACGATTTTGCAAAACACATAATGCTAGGGACGACCAACTACGCGCCAGGTGAAATGGGCAAGCGCGATATGATAATTGTAGAGGCCATTTATAAATCCATTAAAGAAGGCGGGAAAAAGATTCCTCTCGATTTGGGCGATATGGGTATCGTACGCCGATAAGTTTGCTTCTACACATAGAATTTGAAAGGGACGTTTTTGAAGACGTCCCTTTTTTTGATTGACTGTTTACCTCTAATCTGATTTTTTCTCCAAAATGACGCTGTTATTTAGAATTAAAATAGATGGTAACGTTAAGCTAACGATTTAACATAATGATGAACTTTAGTTTAAGGTAACACCATGGTCAGTTAACAATATTTGGGTTTTGCTAAGATATTTTTGTTCCAAATTATTGTAACAAATAACCAAAAGAACAAAATGAAAACAGTATCTAAAATGTTATTACTGGCAGGTTTGGTGGCAACCACTTCCTGTGAAAAACTTGAAAACTATCTCGGCCATGGCGATCAGGGCCAAGAAGAAGGGAGCATCTTCGAGAACAAATCCGAGCTTGAGCCTTTAGTGGCCATTAATTCTAACTTTAACTTTGTCAAGGCCTATTCTTTAATTAGCTCGACCGATGTTTTGGATGACGGTTTTCGATTGGTGGGAGCCCAAGATGGTGCCGGCTTCTTGAAAGACGGTGATGGGTACATGTATGTAGTGAATGCTGAGGATAACTATGCGGTGAGCCGTATTCACTTAGATAAAAACCTCAATCCGATGGGTGGGGATTGGTTATTGAACTCCGGCGTTGCCGATTTTGCCCGTCAATGTTCCGGTACCATGTGGGAAGCCGATATTCACGGTGGACCAAGGGATATATTCCTTTCCGCTTCAGAGAGCTTTCATTACGATGTTAAGGGAATAGATCCCCATGTTGCCGTTCCTACGCCGACCGCAGATTTTGGTCTCGATGCACTGGGCGAGTTCTCATGGGAGAATGCGGTGCCCTTACCAAGGGATACGTACAAAGGGAAAACGGTAATCATTGGTGGTGATGATGATTCATCGGGTTCGGAAGGACAGGTTACACTTTACTATTCTGAAAATGGCGATGCCGACTTCAATAACGGTAAAATTTACGTCTTGAAATTTAAGGAAGTAGCTTCTGGTTCTACCGATGCCAATGGAAACCCGATTGCTCCAATGGCAGTTGAAGAAGGTGTGATCTATAATGAAGGTCAGTTGGCTTTCGGGGAAACCTATGAAGTGGAATTTGTTGAAATCGAAAATGGTGCCGATTTGACCAAGAACGAAATGGAAGATGCTTGTGTTGCAGTAGGCGCTTCCGCTTTCATGCGTGTTGAAGATGTAGATTACCAAAAAGGCTCTGTAGACAACGCAAGAAACGTATTCTTTGCCGTAACAGGAAGAGGTCCGGGCAGGGGTACTTATAACGACTGGGGTACCGCTTACAGATTAGAGCTTGATGAAGATTCTCCTTTAACGGGTAAATTGACCCAAATCGTAAGTGGTAACACCGATACGAACAATATGGACGGAAACATTTCTAGACTTCAGAGTCCGGATAACATCACCGTTACCGAGAATTTCGTTTACCTTCAAGAAGACCCTAACTCTTTTGATAGGGGGCATGCCGCTGCAATCTACCAAACCGATTTAAACGGTAAAAATGCTAAAGTCGTATTGGAATTGGTGGTCAGAAATGACCTTGATCCCTCAGGAAGCACTGGTTTCAGTGGAGAGTTCGGTGCCTTGGTCGACATATCCGACAAGGTAGGAGTTGACGATACCTTCCTGTTGAACCTTCAGCCCCACTACTGGCAGAATGACGACTTCAAGAGTAAAGACGGCCACGATATGGAATCCGATAGACCTGATGCCATTGCCGCCGGTGCTAGGGAGGATAACCAGGGTGGACAAATCGTTATCTTAAAAGGTTTGCCTAGATAAGACCTTGTTATATGATCTTGAAAGACCTCCATGGATAGCATGGGGGTCTTTCCCTATTTATAATTTTCTTTCAATTTACTGAGTTATGTATAAATCGATTTTCCTTCTTGCATTGCTATTAGCTTCTTTCTCCTGTAAAAATCAAAATGAGCAATTGGCTACGGTTCTTAAGACCGATAATGTCGATTGGGGCCATGCCCAAAAATACTATCATAAAAATATGACCGAGGCCGTTGAGTTAATCGATGCCTTGAGTAAAGTGGATGCGGAGAGTGATGAGGCCAAACGAATCTTTACGGACCTCCGTATAGCCTTTAAAAAAGCGGAACCCTATGCTTCTTACCTCAACCCTGAAGTCGGACATCGTGCCAATGGCCCTGCCCTGCCTGTATTTGTAGAAGACACGGAACGCGTGCTAAACCCTATAGGGCTTCAAAAAATAGAGGAGTCTATTTACGAAGGAGGGGAAGACCCCGCAATTTTTGTGCGGGAGACCCATCTGACCAAAGGCCTATTGGTAAACCTGATGCAAAACGTGGGGGAACGGAAATTAAATGCCGAAAGATTTTTTATCGCTATACACCAACAACTCTTGCGGATCATAAGTATGGGTGTTTCTGGATTTGATACTCCCGTGAGTCAATTGGGACTTTCCGAAACCGTAGTGTCGCTCGAGAGTTTAAAAGAAGTGTACGAGCATAGTCTAGGTGAACTTATAAAAGGAAAAAATGCGGAATTGGATACGGAGTTCCAGCTTAACATAGCACGGGCGGTCGCTTTTATTGAAAAGAATGGCGATTTCAATGCCTTTGACCGCTATACCTTTATTCGAGAGTATATGAACCCTATTACCCGAAATTGGGTGGCTATACGAAAGGAGAGCGGACTATGGGAAGGGGTGAACAACAAACCTTTTAATTTTGATGCCCCCACCTTTTTTGAAAAAGACGCTTTTAACCTAGAATACTTCACTCCCCCGATCAATAGGAATCCGTCCGAAAAACAGATTGCCTTGGGCAAGAAATTGTTTTTAGACCCCAACCTTTCGCAGTCGGGCACGATGGCCTGTGTTACCTGCCATATGCCGAATCAGGCCTATACCGATGGAAAAACGGTCAGTATCGGGAATAATGGGAGTCCCTTGCAACGCAATGCCCCCACCTTGATCAATTCGGCCTTTCAAAAAAGCTTTTTTTGGGACGGACGTGCCGAGAATATTTTGGACCAAATATCATCGGTCTTTAATAATGAACAAGAATTCAATACCGGGGTACACGAGTTTTCCACCGATATTCTAAAAGATACCACCTACCACGTTTTGTTCGAAGATGCCTTTGGTAGAATTTCCAATAGAAATGCAGATATTATAAAGGCAATTTCATCGTACATCTCTACTTTGAACGGTTTTGATTCTAAGTTCGATAAAAACATGAGGGGCGAAGAAGATTCCTTTACTCCCGAGGAAAAGTTGGGTATGAACCTGTTTATGGGAAAGGCCCTTTGTGCTACTTGTCATTTTGTTCCCTTGACCAATGGTACGGTACCTCCCTTCTATGCAGAAACAGAAAAAGAGGTTATTGGGGTTCCGGAAACCAAAGCGAACACAACTTTAGACGATGATTTAGGTTTCTATTGGCGCTACAATAAAGAAGAACATTTGGGCATGTTCAAGACCCCAACGGTACGGAATACGGAATTTACCGCACCTTACATGCACAATGGGGCTTACGATACCCTAGAAGAGGTAATGGATTTCTATAACAAAGGCGGTGGCCGTGGCATGGGATTCGACTTACCGCACCAAACTTTGCCGTTTGATGAGCTGAACCTGACCGAAAAAGAGCAACAAGCACTCATTACATTTTTGAAAACCTTGTCCGATACGAATGTTGAGAAAGAGGAAATACCTCAATTGGCCAATGCTGCTTCCTAGGGGCTCGGGTCCGTCCCTAAAATTTAAACTTTAGCTAACCTAGAATTAAAGAAAAGCACGGATTGCAATTTATATAAAGAAGTACTTTGTAGCCCGGATACAAAACCGCATGAAAATGATGATTACAAGAGGATTTCTTAAAAAATTGGCGATGCTGCTCATGGGAATATCAATGGCCATAGGATGTTCAAAAGGAAATGATGTCGTCGAAGATGTTGAGAAGGAAATTAGCAAAGAGGAAGGGCAGGCCGATGGAGCCGAGGGGGAGACTCCTGGGGAAGAGGCAGCTGATGATGAAGCCTTAGTGAGTGCAGCCGAGTTTATTCAATCGGAAGATAGTTTGACCATTGCCGCCGAAGCCTTAAAAACGATAGATGATGCCCTTGTGGAAAAACTTTCGGATGAAAACGGAAAGCTTACGTTTTTTGTACCGAGCAATAAAGCCTTTACCGAATTTTTAGCTTCTTTAAAGGCGTATACCGATGTACTTGATTTTGACGAAGACCTGGAAAAGGAAATTCTGGCACAAGTGCTCAAGTACCATGCGGTTATAGACGGCGCTAATTTTTCTACCGAACTGTCCAACGGTTCCATCCTACAGACCTTACAATCCGAAGAAATTAAAATTACGGTGGATGGCGATGTGTACATTATTGATACGACAGAGATACACGCCCAAATCACTACGGCCGATATCGAAGTGGCAAACGGGGTCCTCCACATTATTGATAAGGTTTTGATTCCGGAGGCCGTGCTGGAGGCCTTGTTCCCGAAATCTTCCTTAATCGATTTGGTAAATGAAAGCGATGACTTGTCAATGTTCGCGAATGCCATTGCGGAAGCCGGATTGGAAACTAGGTTCAATGATGGCGATTACACCGTTTTCGCTCCAACAAATACTGCAATCGAGACCCTGTTCAAAGTGCTTGGGGATGACTATAACTCTTTTCAAGACTTTTCTAGTATTCTAGAAAAACAGGCTTTAAAAGAAATTATTCTAGGTCATGCGGTAGAGCAAGTAATAGTTCGTAATGATCTAAACGTAGGGGAGTTACCTACGCTGATTTCTGGTGATTCAATAGAGGTGGTAGAAGGGGCAGGTGGCATGGCGCTACAAGATGCTTCTGATGACCAAGCCCATTTTGTGGAGTTCGATATTGAAGCTTCCAACGGGATCATACATACCATAGACAAGATTCTTATTCCCCAAAAGGCATTATTGTTGCTCAATTAGGTTATTTTTCTCTTTGGGGAATAAAAAATACCTTGTAACTCGGAAACATCGGTTTACGGAAAAACGAGGGTGGCCTTGGTCAAAAAGGAGAAATTAAAGCGACAGTTTTTGTACGGGTTATCAGACTTTAGGCTCCTGGTTTAAACGAATCGTCTTAACTTAGCATATTCGATAAGGAAGAAAACCAAACGGCATTGAACAAGATCCCCAGTATAGCATTTGAAGGGCAAGAGCACATAAGGGACTTTGATGTTTTGAGCATGGCTGAACTGTGCGCTAAAATAGACAAAGGTTTAGACCATAATCCGTTGCAGCCGCACCGTATTACTTTCTTTGCCCTGCTGTTGGTGACCGAGGGGAGTGGTTACCATAAAATTGACCTTAAAACCTATCCGGTAAAAAAAGGGAGTGTCTTAAAAATAGCCAAAGGACAAGTACATGCCTTTCAGGAGGATATCGACTACCAAGGCGCCTTGGTTATCTTTACCGAAAATTTCATCTTAAAATATTTCTCAAAGTTCTCCATTGAGTATATTTCCCATCTCTACAACTACCACCTTTCCGAACCCTTGGTAGAAAACACTCGATCGGAACCCTTCCTAGAACAATTAGAGGAGGAATTCAAACGCGGGCCCAATGCGGCCCAACAGAACATTCTTGCCAAAATTCTTGAACTGTACTTGCTAAGACTGGAGCGCGATGATACCTCCACTTCCCTTGTAAGGCAAAATCAGCCTCATTACCCCCTGTTTCTTGAATTTAAGAATTTGGTGGAAAAACGGTATGTGAAGACGCGAAATGTAAAGGATTATGCAGAAATGTTGCACGTTTCTACCACACATTTGAATCAGGTCGTAAAAGAGTTTACCTTGAATACGGCCAAACATTTTATTGACGGATTTGTGATTCTCGAAACAAAAAGAGCCATTGCGAGTACCAATTCGAGCCTAAAAGAAATTGCTTATGCCATGGGTTTTGATGAGGTAACGAACTTTACCAAATTCTTTAAAAAGCACAGCGGCATTACCCCCAAACAGTTCAAGGCCGAATTTTAACGGCCCAATTCGCATATTTACCATTCTTTTCAGAATATTTACCTACCTGAAGATACCGTACTGTATCAATTTTGTACCCAACTTAAAATCTTGAAAAAATGAAAACAAAATTAGCTAGCTGTATTGGTCTTGCCTTGTTTAGTGTCGGACTTAGTTTTGGTCAGGATAAGGCCACGGGAGTAAACAACTATCAGTTCGGACAGCCAGAGCATTATTTGGACGGTTACTCCATGAACTTTCAGTATCAGAATGGGGCGGCCATACACATGGAATTTTATGATGGAATGGCCAAGTACGAATGGGTGGCCGGACCTTCAAAAGGAAACGGAAACAGAGATATTGCTTACAAGTCCCTTAAAATAGGCGATAACCTTTACTTGGTAAGCTGGCATGAAACAGGTTTAAAAGATTATTTGACCCTGGTATTCGACTTTGATAAAATGCTCATGCATAATTCAATTATTATCGGCTATCAGAACAAACCTGAAAGAAGGCTAAAAACAATTTCACAAAGTGGTATTATCGATCATTTGACGATAGCCGAATAAGTAGGTTATCATCATTATATTGTCATATTTACCATTTTTAGTTGTGGATTTACCTTTAACGGAGCTTCTTGTTTTTTGAATTTTGTAAAAGAAAAAGATACGATTATGAGTCAAGTAGCAATATGCCCTACATGTGGCAGCAAATCAAAGATAAAGGAAAAAGAAGGTGTTGTTACCTACCAGGCCGTACAAGACGAAGAGGCCTTCAAAAAGATCGGCCAGATGAAAAGGGCCATGGAAAAATTCAAGGCAAAAGCCGATAATCTAGAGAAAGAGCTAGAAGTGCTAAAAGCAAAATTGTAATTTAAAGCAAATACGACAATCATGACAATAGCAGTAACCTCCGCAAGTGGACAATTAGGGGCTTCGGTCGTGCGCCAGTTGATAAATGAGATTGGAAAAGAAAATGTAGTAGGAATTGCCCGAACTCCCGAAAAGGCCGCACATCTTGGTGTAGAAATCAGAAAAGGCGATTATAATAGCCGTCAAGATTTTGATGCCGCCTTAAAGGGTATCGATACGGTTCTACTGGTTTCTGGGATGGATGACCCCGAAAAAAGGATCCAACAACACAGAAATGTTATAGAGGCCGCCAAACAGAACGGAGTTCAAAAAATAGTCTATACGAGCATTGTGGGCGATGAAACGAACACGGCTTTTAGTCCGATAGTAAAAAGTAATCGCCAGACCGAAGTGGATATCAAGGAGTCAGGACTCGAATGGGCTATCGGTAGAAACGGCATTTATATAGAACCTGATTTAGAGTATATAGACCATTATGCGAAAGATGGCGAGATTCGTAACTGTGCCGGTGAAGGAAAGTGTGGCTATACCAGTAGGGGGGAATTAGGTTATGCCTATGCCCAAATGCTTTTGGGTAATGAGCACAACGGCCATGTCTATAACCTAGTGGGCGAGGCGATTACCCAGGCAACCTTGGCCGACCTCATTAACGAGGTATATGGCTTGAACCTAAAATTTAATTCCGTGTCCGTGGCGGAATATGCAGCGGAAAGAAAGAAAGCCTTAGGTGATTTTATGGGTACCATAATAGCAGGTATATATGAAGGAATCCGCAACGGGGTCAATGATGTTCCATCTCACTATGAAATGGCGGCAGGCAGACCACATAGGGCACATATAGATATTATAAGGGATTTTAAAAAAGCATAGGTTGCCCTAGTTTATTTAACGATGCCGAAATCGTATACGACAATTTCGGAATAGGTTTCGCCTGGTTTTAAGAGTGTGGATGGAAAATTGGGATGGTTCATGGCATCCGGGTGGTGCTGGGTCTCAAGACAGATGGCGGCATGTGGCTTGTAAGCAATGCCATATTTCCCGGTAATATGATCCAATCCGTTGCTGGCGTATAAGGTAATGCCCGGTTGTGTGGTGAAAACTTCCAATTTTCGTCCCGAATTGGGTTCTATGACCTCGGCGGCTTTTTTCATTTCCCCTTCCTTTTTATTCAATACATAGCAGTGGTGATAACCGTTAAGGGGAATGTCGTGAATTTTATCGCCTAATCGGGTCATGGTCTTGAGGTCCCAGGCCGTTCCTTTTAGCGAAGGTAATTTTCCGGTAGGGGTAATGTCTTCATCGAACTCCGTATAGGTGTCGGCATCGATCATCACCCTATGGTCGTATATCAAATCTTTGGCCCCGTTCAAGTTGAAATAGCTGTGGTTGGTCATATTGACATGGGTGTCTTTGTCAGTCTGCGCTTGAAAGTTTACGTAAATGGCATTGTCATCGTTTAAAAGATAAGTGGCATAAACATCAAGATTCCCAGGAAAACCGAAAGAACCGTCGGGGGAGAAATAATGGAAACGTATGCCTTCTCCATTCTCGTTCGATACGGTTTCCGCATCCCAAACGGCATCCCTAAACTCGTTTCCTCCATGTAGGGAGGTGCCATCTTCGTTGGCGGTAAGTTTATAAACGGAATCGTTCATGACGAATTGGGCATTTTTAATTCTATTGGCATAGCGGCCAACGGTAGTCCCAAAGCTCGGATGGCCCGCGAGATACGCCTCCAAATTATCAAAGCCTAGAACTACATCGTCTAGTTTTCCGTCTTTGTCCGGAACGAAGAGTGACGTAATGATGCACCCTAAGTTGGTAATCTGCATTTTCATACCATTGGAATTGGTAATGGTGTAGAGCGAAACTTCCTTGCCCTTGACCTCGCCCCAGTGTTCTTTTTGTATCGATTTCTTCTTCGTTGTGCAGTTCGTCATCATGAGCACGGCCAATAGGTAAAGTATCTTCTTCAAAATCTGAAATTTAAAATCGGATCAAATTACAAAAAAGAAAAAAGGGACATAAAGTAAAAACAGGTCAAACTTCAAGGGTCTGACCTGTTTTGTAAAGTAGAAATAGCTATGGCTTTATAAGCTACAGACTCAATATTTGACGTACCATTTGATTGGTAAACCCCCATTCGTTATCGTACCATGCCAATACTTTTAGTAAATCGCCGTCTACAACCTTGGTTAGCGATAGATCGGCTATGGATCCGTAGGGACTTTTGATAATATCGCTGGAAACCAAAGGCGCATAGGTGGTCTGCAATACTTTTTTATAACGGTCCGTTTGTGCTTCTTCCTCCAAAATTTTGTTTACCTCTTCAGCACTTACCGGTTTCTCCGTTACGATGGTAATGTCGGAAATCGATCCCACGGCAACGGGTACGCGAACCGCCATACCATCAAACTTACCGGCGTATTCGGGCAATGCCTTGGTCGTGGCAACGGCAGCCCCTGTTGTTGTGGGTATAAGGTTGTTGATGCCTGAACGCCCCATTCTAAAATTACCTTTGTTCGGCGAGTCGACCATGGCGTTAGAACTGGTATCGGCGTGAATCGTGGTCATAATCGCCTTTTTGATTCCGATACGCCTCCCTATGATCTCTATTATGGGGCTAATGTTGTTCGTGGTACAACTGGCGCACGAAAAGATGCTGGTTTTGCCGTCGTCGGAATTGACCCCGTGAACTACGGTAGGAATTTCGGGGCTCTTCGAAGGGCCCGACAAGACTACGGTTTTTGCCCCTGCTTCAATATGCCTGTCCGCATCCTTATACTTGGTGAAAATACCGGTACTTTCGATTACCACATCAATATCCAACTCCTTCCATGGTAGGTCTTCAGGATTTCTTTCGTTCAGGAAGCGAATGGCTTTTCCGTCTACGATTAACTGTCCTTCCTCAAAATCGACGGATTTCTCGAACTTTCCATGTACACTGTCGTATTCCAATAAATAGGCGATGTTTTCAATGGATGCAATATCGTTGACCGCAACTACTTCCAGCTCAGGGGTATCTAATATGACCTTTAATGCGGTTCGGCCTATTCGACCCATTCCGTTAATTGCTATTCTTTTCATAGTGTGATTTTTAAACTGATGGTTTTAGGTTATGTCAAAAAGCGACTTATTACAATTATCGTTTACTGCTTTCTTGGTCGTAGCCAAAAGGAGGAACCGACATTTGGTACGTTAAAATGCTGTTAAGGCATAAAGGAACGGTAGGCGATTTCAATACGCCTGCTATGATAAGGAAAGTGTTCCCATGTAAGTGGTCTTATCCAATATTTGGGGTGCTATATAGGTTGGGGGCTAGCTTTTGCAATCGAATCTGAACAATTTTCTCTTGTATCGGCCTATTATTTATTCCAGCGAAATATAGGTGTGTCTTCAATCTAGAAAATTGTCGCATGACCGAAACTAAAATTAAGAAGGGGTCACTGCTTTGTGAAAAAATCGAATTGGGAAAATAACAGGACATACTAGTAAGAATTAATAGGTGGCAAATTGGTTACTTCATCCGATTTTTTGGCTCTTAAACTAAGAAAAGTGCAGTTTGTCGATAATTTTAACATAAAAAAATCGCTTTTTGGGCAAAACCTATGAATTTTTACTAAGTGCAGATATAAGAGTTTTAGTGAACTTTGTCGAAGATATTAACCCCTAATCGAATTTATTATGAAAAATGCGCTATTTTACAATGTGCTTTTCGCCGGCTTCTTTTCGTGCTGCTGCAGTTCAGTTACTGCTCAGTATTCGACTAGAGACAATGCTGCCGAAACTCTCCAGGCTACCAACAAAAGGATGGAAAATTACCAATACCTTAGAAGTCAGGGTTACCAAGATAAAGAAATTTTTGAAGACTTGGGCAACGCTAACTTCTTGAATAAAAATTATGATACCGCCTTGTTTTGGTATGATAAATTAAAAGAAGTCAGTAAGTCTGGCAGCTTGAGTAAAAACTATCAAAAGCGTTATGACTACGCTTTGGCCAAATATCATAATATCGGTTCAGCTACCAGTTCCGATAACAATGACTGGGTCGCTCAAATTGCTTCGGATTATAAAGTAAAATCTAAAACATCTAAAAATATACTCGATCAGCCTTTGACCGAAAGGTATAGGGAGCTAGATTTTCAACGAAAGGATGGAAAATTCATTGTAGATGACCAAACCATAGTTGAAAACGAACTTAGGGCCTTTTTAGGAGACGGGAACGTAGACCACAATGGCTATAAGATGCCAGTGGCCGTTTCGCCCGATGGTAAGACCGCCTATTTTAGTAAAAAAGTAATGGTTAAGCCTTTGTACGGCCTGTTTTCCAAAGAAGAGGAAGTACACAAAATATTCAAGGCAGAAAAAGTACGTGGCAAATGGAAGAACATTCAGGAAGTGGCCGTTGCCCCGAAACACGCATCGGCAATGCACCCTTCCATATCTTCCGATGGTAAGCGTTTGTTTTTCGCCTCTAACATGCCAGGTACCTTTGGCGAGTACGATATATATGTATCGGCCATTCGTAAAGACGGAAGCATGGGCGTTGCCAAAAACCTTGGTCAAAAAGTAAATACAAAGAAAGATGACCTTTACCCAAATGTGGTCGGAACAAATACCTTGTTCTTTGCCTCCGAAGGAAGAAAAGGTCAGGGCGGACTCGATGTCTACATGACCCAAGTAGGTCAGAAGCATGTTGGCCTAGCGGTTAACCTAGGTAGCCCGATAAACAGTAGCGAAGATGATTTTGCTATATCGTTTACCTCTGAAAACGGAAAAGGATATGTGATGTCTAACCGAGGCAATCGTAATGCCGAGGTACAAAAAGTGGCCTTCACTTATGCCAATAAAAGACCGACTGAAGACAACAGCGACTATCGTACGCTCGAAGCCTTCAATACGGATTCAGAACTGCGCTTTACTTCAAATTTATTTGAAGAAGATTAATTAAAGGATGGGGTTTAAGATACACCGGCGATTACCGTCGCCGGTTTATAACCCAAATCCTAGGTAGTCTAAACATTCTTAGAATTTACGGGCATCTACCACTTGAGTCCCGTTTTTCGACCCAACAAGAATAGATAGTGTTACCCTTAGTTTACAATAATCCCAAATTTTCACTACCATGAGCTACAAAAAAAATAATATCCGCAAAATTTACCTGCTCCTTCTATTATGTGCCATCTTCGGTACAGCGTCTAACTACGGACAAGAAGCCGCGGTGACCGAGATCAACTCTAAGAGCACCTATCACAACCAGTTGTTCTTCAATAGATTTTTGATCAATCCTACCTTTTCTTTGGTAAGGGAAAACAAATCATATATCAATATTTTGCATAGAAACCAGTATGCTACGTTTGAAGACAATAACCAGAACTACTTCCTGGGCTTCAGTAATAGAATAAACGACCGTACTGCATTAGGAATCAGTGTTTATAGTCAATGGTCAGGTGTCGTTCAAGAATTTGGCTTTAATGCAAACTATGCAACGGCAGTAAAATTAGGTGAAGAGAGTAAATTGACTTTTGGTACCAATATTACCTATTACACCGAAGGTTTGGATCAAAACCGGGTGGTAGTGGCCGATACCGACAATAAAATTTCAGATGCCAAAAAAGAGAGCAAGGTAGCCGTTCAACCGGGCGTGACCCTATCTTTAGGAGGATTCGACTTTGGCCTTTATGCTACCGAACTTTTTAAATATAACCAGACCACCAATGAATTTTTAACGAACCTAAGTACCAAGAGCGTAAAGGCTTCGGTACAGTATACCCATCAATTTATGGCCAATAGGGGACTTTTTGCCCACGCACGTTTGATGCCAATGGTACAAGTCGGAAAGAACAAGGAAGGCGGATTGGGATACGTAGGTTCTATATTGTTAGACTTACCCGATTACGGTTGGTTCCAAACGAACTTTGACGATGATTACGGACTTTCTTTGGGCCTAGGCTTTAACTTGAGTAAGCGTATGTCATTGGGGTACTTGTTAGAAAAAGACTTGATGACCGATGATGCCGACCTAGGATGGAACCACGAAGTATCTTTGGCCTATACCTTTGATAACCATGGCTCTAGTATGGATGCATTTGCCGACAGCTCTGAAGATGCCAAAGTTGACCGCATCGTAAGAAACTACGAAGAACAGATTTTAAGATTGACTGCCGAGAACCAAAAAAGCCTGGCCCATAACAGTACTAGAGGGGAAAGGGAAGTGCAAAAAAGTTTCTCTCCCGAAATGGAAGGCGATATCAACAGTATGGCCTACGAGAACCGCTTGATCTTAGATGAGCTGATCATCAGACAAGACTCTATAGATGCCGCTCGTGATGCCGCATTTGAAAAGCAACTGAAGTCTTTGGTAGATGTGCTTAAGAAAGAAATAAAAGAAAGCTTGAACAACGATGTTGAAGAAAAGCCAAGAACACCGGTAAATACAGCAAATACGGCTTTGGCCAGCAATGTTAAAAAGACACGATACAATCCAAATGACGGAACGAAAATAGAAGAGCCCAAAAGGTTCAATAGCTTAGATAGCTATGTAGCCATGAAAGAGAACATGTCTACAGCTTCAGCCGGCACTAAGGAAAGCCTACGGACAAATACGGTAGAACAAGTTGCGGAAACTGAGGCACAACCCATTGTAGCCAAGGAGGAAAGTACAAAACAAGTGAAAGACTACGTAAAGCTTCCGATCAAGATTCTTAACCAGTCCGATATCGTTGGTGTAAAAGCAGGATACTATGTAATAGCCAATGTATATAAGAACGAAAAGTACTTGAACGCCTTTATGGAGACCTTAAAACAACAAGGTTTAGATGCCAGACAGTTTTACAACAAAGAGAACGGACTGCACTATGTATACCTGGCCGATTATAATTTCAAGGAAGAAGCCCAAATGGCATATGTATCTAACTTGAACGGAAAGTACCAAGATGAAAAATGGATTATGCAAGTAGATGATCACTCAGCTATAGTGAACAATATATACGAAGACTAATAACAATATTAACTTATGGTTAGTGGGACCTGATTTTTTGGTAGAAAATTAGGCTAAAACAGCGGGGGAGGCCCCGCTGTTTTATTTGTTTTATAAGGGTATTGTTAAAGGCATTTTATAGAATATCCGCATCATATTCTTCGATAACTGGTATTAAAAAGCGGATGTAATGCACCTGAATAGGGTGCTTAGTTGCATTTTGGCGAAAATGTGGGGGTGGGCAATATTCACGATGGAAATAATGCTTAAGTTTGAGTATAACCATACCAAATTAACCTATTTATTAACCCCAAATCCACAAGCCATGTACCATTATTACCTACGACATTATTACAAGAACAGCACACTTGAACCCTTCAACAAAGTGCATTGTCCCTGCCTCTGATAGAGACAAATTTTCAAAGCGATCATTTTAGGTTTTAAAGCTTTACCTACAGCGTTAAAACTTATCGATTCACCCAGCGTATAGCGCATTTATCCGTTTCGTTCCATAACCGAGACCCGGCAGAGTACTGCCTTAACCATAGGTTTTTGTTCAAAACAAAAAAACGGATATACAATCTCTTGATTTATGAATCAACGGGAAAGAGCCTTTCTACGCCGAATTTGAAAATAAAAATCGTTTTACCGAACGATAAATTAGTTAAGAGTAACCCCAAATTTAACCAGGTATTTTATTGATGTTCAATAAGATGCTAAAAATCCCACTACCATGGAAACTAACATTTTAAAAATTATCGTTATCGATAATGATTTATCATCGCATGAATCTTACCAGAAGTATTTTGAGTCTTATACCGAGTATTCCCTAAAGGGAATCTATGTTTCGGTCAAGGATGCCTTGGCGGAATATGACACCATTTCGCCCGACATTGTTTTTTCAGAAGTAGCACTTGACGAAATAGACGGTATAGAGGGTATTAAACTCTTTAGAAAAAAAGACCCGAAGGTGAAGATTATCATGCTCAGTGCCCAAAACAACTTTGACTTGGTCAAAAAAGCGTTCAAAAATACCGCAAACGGCTACCTATCCAAACCGGTGAGTGAACGTACGCTTTACAACGCCCTTGATTCGATCAAGTCAGATGGTGCGACGATGAGCAATGATATCATCAGACAGATTATTTCAAAGTTTCAGCGAAAATCGATCGAGATTTTCTCGGAAAGAGAAAACCAAGTAATCGATTACCTATCCCAAGGCGCGACTTATAAGACTATAGCCGAAAAACTTTTCGTTACGGCCAGTGCCATTAATTTTCACGTGCAGAATATCTATTTAAAATTAGATGTCAATTCAAAGTCGGAAGCACTTAGAAAACTGCAAGAGTTGGAATATGCCAACTCATTGGCCTAAGCGCTTAAAGATTGTTTGCTTTCCTGGAGGTTCTGTAGGTGGACCTCCATCCTCCGAAGAAAAGCTTTACGTTACGTAAAGCTTTTTTGTTTTTATACGAATGAAATCTATCGATTGAGTTTACTTTTGTGGCATGGGTGAATGGTATCACTATGCTTTGTTGATCGGGGTAGGTTTTGTAGTTGGCTTTATCAACACGGTAGCAGGTGGCGGCTCTTTGCTTGCACTTCCCGTTCTTATCTTCTTAGGCTTACCACCGGCCATAGCTAATGGTACGAATCGGGTGGCCGTTGTTGTACAGACCGCCTTGGCCACGGCAGGCTTTAAGAGCAAGGGCGTGTCTACCTATCCTTTTAACGCGTATTTGGGGCTGGCCGCATTTCTGGGTGCGATTATCGGGGCCTATATTGCCGTCGATATTAGGGGCGAAACCTTTAATCGGATCCTAGCGGCCATAATGTTGGTCGTAGTCTTGATCATTATTTTTAAACCTGATGTCCGTATAAGCGATTTTGAAGAGAAGCTTAGCGGAAAACCCTTTTATATTGCTATCATTGCCTTTTTCTTTTTTGGAATTTACGGTGGGTTCATTAATGCCGGGCTGGGTTTTATAATTATCCTATTTTTGCATTACGTAAACCATATGACCTTGGTCAGGGCAAATGCGACTAAAGTGGCGGTAGTGTTTATTTATACTTTATCTGCCTTGGCGGTTTTTGTATTGAACGATAAGGTCAATTGGAAAGTCGGGCTAATTTTGGCCATTGGTAATGGCTCCGGAGCATGGGTGGCCAGTAGGTTTTCCGTAAAAAGGGGCGATGGCTTTATCAAAGGCTTTTTGGTCGTTATGGTGGTGGCTATGTCTATTAAACTATGGTTTTTCAATTAAAGGATAACAAAGCATAATTTTTCACATCGGTGAAAACATAAATAAAGTGAGTTTGGATTCTATTAAAAATTTAGAATGGCGTTACGCCGTAAAGAAGTTCGATTCGGGAAAAATACTTCCGCAAGAAAAAATTGAACGGTTAAAACAGGCGTTCAACCTCACGGCAACTTCCTACGGTTTACAGCCCATTACTTTGGTGGTCATTCGCAATAAAGAACTACAGAAAGAATTGGTCGAGCACTCCTTTGGCCAACAACAAGTGGTACAGGCTTCGCATGTATTGGTTATTTGTATTCAAAGTGATATCGATGAGGCCTATATAAGTCGCTATTTTGAGCAGATCAAAAAAATCAGGGGTACAAGTCCAGATATTTTAGATCCCTTCAAAAAGGCCCTAGTGGCCGACTTTTCTAAAAAGGAAGTGCACGAAATAGAGCAATGGTCTAAAAATCAGGCCTACTTGGCCTTGGGCAATTTGTTGACTATTTGCGCCATGGAGAAAATAGACTCGTGCCCTATGGAAGGCTTCGTTCCCTCAGCCTACGATACGGTTTTGAATTTGAAGGAAAAAGGGCTCACCTCGGTTTTGGTGCTTCCGGTAGGCTATAGGGCCGATGACGATATGTTTTCCGAATTTAAAAAAGTCAGAAAAAATATAGAGGAAAGCATTATTGAAATAAACTGATATTTCACCTAACACCTAACACCTAACACCTAACACCTAACACCTAACACCTAACAACTAGAATAACATATGCCAGGATTTGAATTATTCGGAGACAAGGAACGCCAACAGCTAAACGACGTATTGGATTCAGGGGTACTGATGCGATACGGTTTTGACGGTATGCGCAATGGCCACTGGAAGGCCCTTGAGCTTGAAAAGGTACTTGCCCAAAAAATGCAGGTAAAACACGCCCAATTGGTAAGCAGCGGTACGGCAGCTTTAACGGTCGCCTTGGCCAGTGCCGGTGTAGGTGCGGGCGATGAGGTTATTATGCCCACATTTACCTTTGTGGCCAGTTTTGAGTCTATTTTAGCCATTGGCGCCGTGCCTATTTTGGTCGATGTCGACGATACCCTGGCCTTAGACCCACAAGCCGTGGAAAATGCCGTAACGGAGCGTACCAAGGTGGTCATGCCGGTGCACATGTGCGGTTCTATGGCCGACCTAAAGGCTTTAAAGGCCATTTGTGAAAAACACCGGCTCTTGTTGTTGGAAGATGCCTGTCAGGCCATAGGGGGTACGTTTGAAAACAAACCCTTGGGCAGTTATGGCGACTTGGGCTGTTTTTCCTTCGATTATGTAAAGACCGTTACCTGTGGTGAAGGTGGTGCGGTAATAACCAATAACGACCTTTATAAGACCAATGCCGACCATTATTCGGATCACGGACATGATCACGTTGGGAAGGATAGGGGAGCGGAGAGCCATCCTTTCTTAGGATATAATTTTAGAATATCGGAACTGCATGCTGCGGTAGGTCTGGCCCAAATTGCAAGGTTAGATGAGTTTTTGGCCATTCAGAAAAAAAATTACACCATTTTACGGGAGGCTATAAAAGATTTACCGAACGTAAGCTTTAGAAGGGTTCCTGAGGGAGGGGAAGAGAGTTATGCCTTTTTGAACTTCTTTATGCCCGATGCCGAAAAAGCTAAAAAAGCACATACCGAATTGGGTAAGGCCGGGGTCGATGCCTGTTTTTACTGGTACGACAATAATTGGCATTATTACCGTGAATGGGAGCACCTGATAGAAAAACGTTCCTTGGGTAGGCTGCCCAAAGAAGTCTATGAACAATTGCCAGACTACTCCAAATCTGATTTTTCGGCTAGCGATAAATGGGTGGGCCGTACGGTTTCTTGCCTTGTAAAATTAGGATGGTCGGAAAGCGAGTGCAAGGAGCGAGCGGCCAAAATGGTCAGCGTAATTTCTGGTATTTAGCAATTTTATTTCGATGATTTTGGTCGGTTATAGCTATATTTAGTTTTTTATAGAACTATACTGAATCAAAACAAAATGTAATCTCATTATGAATTCAAAATTATCACTAGTATGTGCTCTGGCCTGTTTGTTCTCCATACAGCTTTCGGCACAAAAGCACTCCAGTACCCCTCCCGAAGTTTCTCCTATGCCCATGAAGCCTCAGATGACCGAAATCTGGGAACCGGAAGTTCCGGTGGTAACCCCGGGTGAAAAGCTAGGGGATGCCCCTTCCGATGCCATTATTTTGTTTGATGGAAGCAATCTTGACCAGTGGGTAAGCCAAAAAGATAATACCAAGCCTGCCCCTTGGAAAATAGTGGACAATGACTACTTTGAAGTCGTACCGGGTACCGGGGGAATAAGCACAAAAATGAAATTTGGCGATTGCCAGTTGCATATAGAGTTCAGTGCTCCCGACAAGGTAGAGGGAGAAAGCCAAGGACGTGGCAATAGCGGTGTATTTTTACAGAACAGGTACGAACTCCAAATTTTGGATTCATATAACAACAGAACCTACCGTAACGGTCAGGCAGGAAGTATTTATAAAGACCATGCACCCTTGGTCAACGCCATGCGCAGCCCCTTGGAGTGGAATACCTATGACATAATCTACAGGGCTCCACGTTTTAAAAAAGATGGTAGGTTAGATTCTAAAGCTACGATTACCGTACTTCATAATGGGGTTCTAGTTCAAAACCACAGTGTTATCAATGGAAATACCTATTATATCGGTCTACATAATTATCCTTCCGCACATGGTGATGATGTTATTTCATTACAAGACCATGGCAATAAGACACAGTTTAGAAATATCTGGTTGAGAAAATTGTAAACCGCGTATTTCTTATTGATGCCCACTGAAGAATGGGCGTCGTTTTAAAACTTTAAGAACCTCTGGGATTCGTAAGAACCCAGAGGTTTTTTTGTTGTATTCAATTTGATTTTAAGGAGGGGGTAAGCGTCGTTAAGCCATCAATTTAAAAAAACAGGCTGAAATTGATTTGGCGGTTTTTAGAATAAAAAAAAGGGAATATCGGTGTTTTTGCCCTCTTTCTTTACGATATCTTAAATTAATTATTAGTATTTAACATACTTGGCAGCCCTTGTAAAATAGGGGGATGGGAAATCTATCCATGTTTTTGGAGAATATGTCCATAAGGATCGGTGGCAAGAGTCTTAGGTTTGGTATAATGTTCAACTAACTAAATTAAAATGAAAAAACTCAGACTTTTAATGGCATTCCTCCTTTTAGGGGTGACAACAGTTTCATGGGCGCAAACACAGATTTCCGGTGTTGTGGTCGATGAAGCTAATATACCTTTGCCAGGTGCCAGTGTTTTAGTAAAGGGTACGAACAATGGTGTTGTATCTGATTTTGACGGAAATTTTGTCATATCGGTCGGTGCTTCCGATAAAGCTTTAGTGGTTTCATATATAGGATATGAAGACAAGGAAGTTGCTTTGACGGGAACCTCGACCTATACCGTTCAACTGAGTGAATCCTCTATGGGACTTGATGAAGTTGTGGTAATTGGGTATGGTTCGGTAAAGAAGACCGATTTGACCGGTGCCGTTGCATCTATTGGAACGGAGCAATTGACGGAACAACGTAAAACCGATTTGGGACAGGCTGTACGGGGTACGGTAGCAGGTGTAGATGTAAGAAGGCTGAACTCAAAACCAGGGTCGCCCTTATCTATCCGGATTAGGGGTAATACGGTGATTACCAACAGCAACCAGGCGAATAAAGATGGTCAGAGCGACAATGTAACGGAAGATTTATCAAGGCCCTTATATGTAGTCGACGGTATTTTTCTAGATAACATTAACTTGCTTAACCCGGCCGATATCCAGCAAATGGATATCTTAAAGGATGCTTCTGCAACCGCCATTTATGGTTCAAGGGGAGCTAACGGGGTGGTAATTATTACCACAAAAAACGGAATAGAAGGTAAGACCCAATTTTCATACGATGCCTCATTCGGTATCAGTACGGCGACCAATCTTCCCGATACCATGTCGGGAAGCGAATATGTCGATTTTATCGACGATAGCTTGCGGGCTGAACAATGGAAAACAGATTGGTTGAATAACCCTTCGTCAAACCTTTCGG
The DNA here is from genome assembly GCF_900156625.1 of Zobellia uliginosa. Classification (GTDB taxonomy): domain Bacteria; phylum Bacteroidota; class Bacteroidia; order Flavobacteriales; family Flavobacteriaceae; genus Zobellia; species Zobellia uliginosa. The sequence goes on from NZ_FTOB01000003.1 coordinate 398,061, forward strand.
CCGCGGATTTCAATAATTATACCCTTAACCGGTCTACCGAGTTTTTTAATAACGGGGAAACCGACAACATAGCCAACGGAAGATATTTTGATTGGGTAGATTACATTACTAGGGCGGCAATGCAGACCAGCCATACCGTTTCTATGTCGGGAGGAGAGAATGGATTGGTGTACAGTGGATCCATTGGTTATTTAAAAGATGAGGGCGTAGTGGGTAATGATCAAGCTTATGAGCGCTATACCGCGTCAGTGTCTTTGTCAAAAAAAATAAACCGATTGACCATAGGTCTACGCGCTTATCTATCGTATTCGGAACAAGAATCAGGCAGTAGGGAGCTTTTTAGAAGTGCCTATAGATTGCCCGTTACCGTAGATCCTTATGATGATAATGGGGAATTGATATTGGTTCCCGACGATGAAGACCCAAGGTTTATGAACCCCTATTACGAGGTGAACGGGGCTTGGAAGGTCAACCAAAGGATATTGAACGTAATATCGAACTTCTACTTGCAATATGCGGCTAGCGATCAGGTAACCTTGAAAACAACTTTTTCTCCTAACTTATCTACTACAAGAAACGGGGAGCATAGGGGCTTGCTTACCAAAGCGGCAAGGAACGACCCTTCTAGAACAAGGGCTTACTTCGGAACGGATTGGAACAATTCTTATACTTGGGACAATACGGCGGACTTTAACTTCGATATAACCGATAAGCAAAAATTGAGTACTACCTTGATCGCTTCGGTCTATTATGATCAACTCGAAGGTAATAATATAGAGACGAGAAATGTTCCTGATTTCCACGGCTTCTATAATACAGGTTCAGGTACCGATATTCGTGAGAATAGCTCGTACTACCAAAAAGAGACCACGGCTTCATTTGCCGGTCGTTTAAACTATAACATTAACGACAAGTACTTGTTTACCTTTACCGGAAGATATGATGGGGCCTCTAAATTGGCCGAGGGCAACAAATGGAACTTCTTTCCATCTGCAGCATTCGCATGGCGGGCAAGTGAAGAGAAATTTCTACAGAGCGCCGATTGGCTGTCTAACCTAAAACTAAGGTTGAGTTATGGTAAATCGGGTAACTACAATACCGTAGGACCGTATCAGTCTTTTGCCTTCCTTGAAGGGGCCAATTACCTCTATGGTGATAATTTGACCAACGGGAATATCGTCAGCGGCTTCTCCAATAACAAGTTGACTTGGGAAGAGTCTGAAGAAATCAACTTCGGACTCGATTTTGGAATGCTCAACAATAGGGTCAATTTTTCATTGGAATTGTACGACAAAAAGACCGAAGGGGCTATTTTTTCTAGAGACCTCTTAATGTTGACCGGTTTTGATAGTGCGGTGGGGAACTTCGGTTCAATGAAAAACAGTGGGGTAGAGTTTACCTTGAACACCAAAAACATTCAAACCGAAAACTTTAGTTGGAACACCAGTTTGAACTTTGCCAAAAACAAAAACGAAATATTAAAACTGGAAGGGGATTTAGAATTACAGGTTTTTGGTACACATAGTGCCTTGATCGTAGGAGAACCTTCTGACGCCATTTATTCATATGAGAAATTGGGTATTTGGCAAATAGATGAAGCCGCAGAAGCCGCGACGTATGGAGCGGTACCCGGTGAGTACAAATTCAAGGACCAAAATAACGACGGGGCCATCGATGCCGTAAACGATAAGGTCGTTATTGGTACAACGGCTCCCGATTGGACAGGGGGTATGACCAATACCTTTAAATATAAAAACCTTGATATGTCGGTTATGATGTATACGAGACAGGGAGTTTTTGGTCATTCCGAATTTCACCAACATCACGATATAAACGCCAGTGAGACTGCATTTAATAAAATAAGTACTTCGTATTGGACCCCCGACAACCCCGATGCGGAAAACCCCTTGCCTGGTGTTACGCCAAATGTAGGTGAGTACTGGTTTGAAGATATGTCCTTTGTTAAGATAGGGAATATCGGAGTAGGATATAATTTTCCAAGTGAGCTATTGGATAGGTTAAAAATGTCAAGTGCAAGATTGTCGGTCGACGTTCAAAACCCTTTCACTTTTACCGATTATGAAGGGCCAGACCCTGAAACAGGCCTGCAAAACTCATACAACATGAGCTTTCAGACACGTACTACCTTGATAGGTTTAAAAGTTGCATTCTAAAGATAAAATTTTAAGAAAATGAATAGATATATAAAGAACATCGGAAGGTTGCTATTGGGTTTGGCCCTAAGCTTTACCACATATTCCTGTAACGACTACTTAGAGGAAGAGAACTACACCAACCTAACAGGTGAGGACTTTATTTCGGAAGATAACGCGGATAGATTGGTGGTTGGTATTTACGACGCCCTAAGACCGGTATACAAGGGGTATGATGTAGCTATGTTGGGAACGGATATTTTTACCACCCAAGGAAATGTCAGTACCGATTTAAGTTCGTTGAACGTTTATTTTAACCTCAACAGTAGTAGCGGTAGCTTTTCTTCCGAATGGGGTAGAAATTACAGTGTGATCAGTAAGGCCAATATAGTCGTCAACCGCTTTACCAATGAAATCTCTTGGGTCGACTCTAACCTATCTGTCCGTGATAATGGTATTGCCCAGGCAAAAGGTTTAAGGGCCTTGGCCTATTTCAATCTAGTGCAACAGTTTGGCGGAGTTGTAATTTCCTTGGAAGAAATTACGGAAATTAGTTCCGATTATACCCGTTCGACCGAAGAAGAGACCTATACCCAGATCATTACCGATCTAGAGGAGGCGATTCCTGATTTAGAGGCCTATCCTGAAACCGGTCGGTTTTCGAAAAGGGCGGCCCAGCATTTATTGGCAAAGGTATACCTGACAAGGGCTTATACCTCCTTTGCCGGTTCCGATGATTTTGAAAAAGCCGCGGCCTTGGCGGAAAGTGCGATTGATGGCTATGATATCAAGTCACAAACGTACGCCCAGGTATTCGACTATGACAACCAGGTAAATGATGAAGTGTTGTTTGCCATACAATACGGTGCAGGTGGTGATTACGAAGACCGTAACAACAACAAGCACTCCATATTAATGTACAGTGTAGACCAATTGCCGGGAATGAATAGGCAAAACCCATATGGTTTCAGGGATGGTAATGCAATGCCTACCGAGTTTTTCTATTCCTTGTTTGATGATAACGATACTAGGGAAGAAGCAACCATTCATAGGACCTTGTTCGCCAATGTCGTAGATTCTGTGGGTACCGATATAATTGCCGTGGGCGATACGGTAGCTTATTTTCCTAAGAATGCATTGACCGCCGATCAGTTGGCCGATAAGTTAGACCGATATTATGTCTATCAGCCCGATCAGTATTACTACAACGATGCTCCCGTAGATGTGCCAGGGGTCAACTACCTTTATACGAAAAATCAGAACACCACGAACTTCCCTATTTTTAAAAAATTCGACGATGTCGGCTTTGATGAGGCGGAAGGCGGTTATAGGGACACTTTTGTATTCAGGGTGGCCGAATCGCATTTGATTGCGGCTGAAGCCTACCTAGGTGCGGGTAATCCGGCTATGGCCGTTAACCATATGAACATCGTTAGGGAGCGTGCTACGGGCGTAGCGAATCACTATGCCTCCGTGACCATAGACGATATCTTGGATGAAAGGGCCTTGGAACTTGCCGGGGAAACCAATAGATGGAACGATTTAAAAAGAACGGGCAAACTAGAGGAGCGTATAAAGCTTTACAATCCCCATGTGATCGATCATGGTTCTTTTGACCCATCGGTGCATTTGTTGAGACCTATTCCTGCTACCGAAATTATTCTGTCCGATAACAATATTGAACAAAACCCTGGTTATTAATTGAAATTTTGAGTTGGTTAAATATGGACGGGAGTGGTATTCCTGTCCATATTTTTTGAAATGCCCCCTAATACTAAGACCAGTATATAATTCATAAAATGAAGACAACGTTACGATTTAGCCGAATCCTCATAGTACTTGCGGTTCTGGGTGTGCTCTTGTTTTATTCCTTCTCCAAAGAAAAGACAACTTCCTGTTTTTTAGTGATAGGTAAAGGGGCAAGTGAAACGGAACGCAATGCGGTTGACGATTTTAAACAAGATTTAGAGAAAACCGTATCGGCAAAAGTCCATATCGTTTCCGATGTCAACGACCTTACCGATAAGGGAACCGTAATCGTATTGGGAACTCCGGCTTCAAATGATCTTATTGCCGCGCTGAACGAGGAGGGTAAAATTAACATAACAAAGGAAACACCAGGTCCTAGGGGAGGTATATGGGCGAAAACAAGCTTACAGGGAGAAGAGGAGGTCATCGTTATTGCGGGGTCCGATGTACAGGGCCTTCAATATGCGGTTTACGACTATTCAAACGAAATGCTGGGTATCGATCCCTTGCAATATTGGACCGGTAAGGAAGTTACACCTAAATCGATAAATGACCTCTTTAATTTTACGGATAGAAAAATAGCACCTCCTAAAGTACCCTTGCTTTGCTACTTTGAAAACGATGTGGATGAGTTGGCCAATTATAGGGGGCAATTGTTACAATACGATTGGGAGAGCTATACCGAAATGATCAATTCACTGGTACGGCTAAGGTACAATGCCATCCAACTCTTTGATATGCTCGGGCGACCCGAATTTTTTATTCGTCCGGAATATAAAGAACTTACCGATTACAAGCTAGATATCGCCTATGTAGAAAAGATGATAGACTACGCACAGAAAAAAGGGATGAAGGTGGCCATAGATTTTGCCCTTGGTTATCAAATACACCCTATGTCGGCCGATAAAGCTACTTGTTGGGCCGATTATAAGGAAGACTGGTTGACCGCATGGCGTTATTATTTAGAGGAGACCCCATTGCGTAAAACCGATATTTTTATTTTACGCCCCAGACACCAAGTGTGGGATTGGGAGTACGAAAGTAGTTGCGGGGAAGATAAGGTAGCGGTGTTTAATGAGGTATATAAAGCGTTTGGTGATTTGGTCGATGCCTATAAACCCAATGCCGATAAGGTCTTGGTTTGTTATTCCGATGGAATGGAAATGTGGAATGATGGCTTCCGACCTCCTAAAGATTGGATCGTGGCATGGTCCGACCATGGGTTTGGCGATTTTGCATATTATCCCGATACCACCGATGGTTACGATTTCGGCACTTATATGCATGCGGGGTTTTGGCTGAACCATACCGTTCATAACCCTTATCCCGAAAAAGTGGAATCGGTAATGAATGAGATGTTCTCAGGATACGATGCCGATAAGTTTTGTTTGGTAAACGGACAGAATTTCAGACCCTTTCTGCTAAACATCGAAGCCTATGCCGAGGTGTGTAATTCCCCTAAAAGTTTTGAGGCCGATGCTTTTTACAAAGAATGGACAGAAGGCTATTTTGATGGTGAAAGTGCCGAACATGCAGTAGCATCGATGAAATATTTACACAGGGCACAAAAGGAAAGAATAGGCTATGTACAGCACCTTTGGGAAATAAGGGAGGCCATATCCTATTTATCCGATAGCCCTATACAACGTCCCGGAAAATCACCTGTAGGGCATGACTATAAAAGGGTCGAGAACGATTTGGAGCGTGTCAGGTTCATACGGCAAGAAATAAATAGGGCCGTTCAAGAAGCCGAAACAGGATTGAAGAAAGCCAAGAGGAACAAAAACTTCTACCACGACTATATCTATCTTCCTGCATGCCTTTATCAAGATTTAATCGATTTTGAACGCACCTTGCACGACATGTCCATCCTTAAAAAACAGTTCGAAGACACGGATGACGATAAGTTTTTGAACGATGTCCGGGCCTTGTTGCCAAAAGCAAAAGAACAACTGGAGGTCATTTATCATAACCGAAAAACCGGTGACAAAGAAGCAAAATGGAAGAATTGGTACAACCCTGAAATAAGAAGGCCGAACAATGGCTTCCCAACTTTTGAAATGTTAGACCAAATCACCTCAAACCTTAATACAAAAAGCTAAAGAAACTCTTTATATGAATTTATTTTCAAAAGTTTCCCTATACGGAATTTGCATCTCATTAGCGGTTGCACTCTCATCTTGTGGGGCTGAAAGCCAAGGCCCTCAAACAGTTGAAATAGTTGAGCCTGTAGATCTGGTCTACCCTCAGCTCGATACTGAAAATTCAAGATGGTTCTTCTTTTCGTCGGCGAGTAGGCCGTTCGGAATGGTCAACTTGAGTCCCGATACCGAAGTGGATGGTGCTTGGGGAAGTGGGTATAGGTACAAGGTAGACACCGTACAGGGGTTTAGCCATATCCATGCATGGCAACTTTCGGGTTTATCGGTTATGCCGGTAACCATAGATGATACAAATAGAAAGGCGATATTCACCGAGTTTCGATCTAAGTTTGACCATGACAAGGAAAAGGTCTCCCCGGGCTATCATTATCTGGAACTGGAAAAATACGATATCAATGTTGAGCTCACCAGTACAACACGTGTGGGATTGCATAAGTATGCCTTTCCTAAAAAAGGAAAAAGACGGGCCGTACTTTTTAATTTAAACAGAATGTTGGGCCCTAATAAAAACACTGATGGACGACTTGAAATTGCGGGGAACGGTTCCTTGGTAGGGGAATTGCTTATCAATGAAACAAGTAGAAGGCCCAAACCCGTAAAACTCTTTTTTGCCATAGACTTCAAGTCCGGGGTCGATTCATTGGAACGTGACGAAACCACGGGGAATTATTTGGTCTTTCTAAAGGATGATGTTGATGAAGTTCTTATGAAAGCCGGTATTTCGTATACCTCCATCGCCAATGCCAGGGCGAATATTGATGCCGAATTGCCGCATTGGGACTTCTATAAGGTTGTTCAAGACTCTAGAAAAGAATGGAATGGTCTACTGGGACGAATAGAAGTCGAAGGCAGTACCGAAACTGCCCGAAAAAGGTTTTACACGGATTTGTGGCATGGACTTCAGGGCCGAAGGATCATCAGCGATGTCAATGGGGCCTACCCCGATAATACAGGGGAGGAGTTTAGGGTAGGACAATTACCTCTCGATGTGAGAGGAAAGCCTAAATTCAATCATTACAATTCCGATTCCTTTTGGGGTGCGCAATGGACGATCAACACACTTTGGGGCTTGGTATATCCCGAAATCATGGAAGAATTTGTGCATTCGCTCCTACAATATTATAAAGATGGGGGAATGGTGCCAAGGGGGCCATCCGGAGGAAATTACACCTATGTAATGACGGGTGCTTCGTCTACACCGTTTATCGTAAGTGCCATCCAAAAAGGTCTGGTCACCGAAGATTTAGAAGGTATTTACCAGGCTTTAAAGAAAAACCATATGCTAGGTGGTATTATGGGCAAAGCAGGATATGAGCACCATACAACGATAGGTGGCGGACTCAAGTATTACTTAGAGAAGGGATATGTACCGCACCCTATTCCAGAGGGGAGATTCGGAGGCCACCAAGATGGGGCGAGCATGACCATGGAGTATGCCTATCAAGATTGGACCTTGGCCCAATTGGCGAAAAAGCTAGGGTACCTTGAGGACTATACCTATTTTATGAAGCGTTCCAATAACTATAAAAATGTATTCGACGCTTCCATAGGATGGATGCGACCTAAAGATGTTTCGGGCAAGTGGCGTGAAAATTACGATCCGTACGAGCATGAAAACGGGTTTATTGAATCGAACGGAGCGCAATCCACATGGTTCGTACCCCATGATCAAGAAGGACTTGCCTCCTTAATGGGAGGGAAGGAAGCTGCTGTTAAAAAATTGAATATGCAATTCGAACAGGCCGAGAAGTTAGGCTTTACGGCAGGCAGTTCACATTCGCAGGAACTGCATCCCGAATATCGCAATATCCCCATCAACTACGGGAACCAACCTTCCATACAAACGGCCTTTGTATTCAATAAGCTAGATAGGCCCGACCTGACCCAATACTGGTCAAGAAAGGTGGCACAAACCGTTTTTGGAGGATTGTCACCGGCTACCGGCTATAACGGGGATGAAGATCAAGGCCTGATGGGCAGTTTGGCCGTGCTCATGAAAATTGGGTTGTTTCAAATGAATGGGGGAACCGAGGAGAACCCGAAATATGAATTCGGGAGTCCTAGTTTCGATAAAGTGGTGATTAATCTTGCCAACGGTAATAAGCTGACTATAAATGCCAAAGGGGCCAGTTCGGGAAAGGTCTATGTAAACGGCATTCAACTGAACGGGGAAGAATACAATGCATACAGTGTTTCCCACGACCTCATCGAGAAAGGGGCCGTATTGGATTTTAACATGGTCGGGCATAGGCCCGAGCTAGATTAATGACATATGGGCTAGCAGTTCTTCTTTAATGTCATAAATTGTAGTCACAATTCAAATAAATAATGGGCTATCGATTAACATGTATCTTCTGGATTATAGTCTCGCTATGGGGGCTGCATGGGCAATCGTTAAAATTTGAACATTATAACGATGCTAGTGGTCTTTCCCATAATTCGGTTAGGCATATTGTTCAAGACAACAATGGGTTTTTATGGTTCGGTACCTTTTCCGGCCTGAACCGCTTTGATGGATATGAGTTTAAATCGTATACCAGTGCATCGCCATCGGAAAACACCATTCCGAATGACGATATTACGGCCTTGGAATTTGATCAAGAGGCAAACCAACTTTGGATCGGAACGCGAAACGGGCTCGCTCGATTTGATTTGAATACCTATAGGTTCAAAGTATTTTTGCCCGACCCTGCAAACGTAGGCTCGTTACAGGATAGGGAAATCAGGTCGGTTCATATCGATTCGTTCAAAAGGGTGTGGGTCGGAACCAAAGACCAAGGGCTTTTTCTATACGATTCCCATAATGAAAGCTTTAGCAAGGTGCCCCTGGACGGATTTACCTATATCAAGGAGGTGTTTGAAGACTCAAAAGGACATATATGGATAGGGAGTTATGGGGCCGTAGGCATCGCCAGGATTTCTTTGGACAACCTAGGCTCGATCGTTCAGGTGAAGCAATATTCCCTGTTACCGGAGAACTTAAAGGAATCCAACCCTTATATAAATTTCATTTATGAAGATCATAAGGCCGATCTTTTTGTAGGCAGTAGAAATGGCCTGTTTAAGCTGAACGCCAGCGAAGACCGTTTTGAAGACCTTCCTATAGAAGATATCGGGGTGCGTGACAAACTTGGGCCTTACTTTATTTCAATAGCCAAAGCCCCTAACGGGAAATACTGGCTCGGAACCTTAGGGGGGATTGTTCAAGTCGACGAATTGGAAGATTTGCGCAAGCAAAAGTACCAATGGTATTTTTCCGAGTTGTCAGATGATGATTCCCTAGTCGATAACTTGGTCTCCGCCTTGTATTTTGATGCTTCGGGAGTGCTTTGGGTCGGAACGGAAGAAGGCCTTGATAAATACGATCCTTACGAAAACCAGTTTACCTATAATACTTCGATCAGTCGTTATATCGATAATCAAGTTCCGCGCATACGTGATTTTTCAAAAACTTTTGACGGAAAAATAATCGTAGCTACACGTCATAATGGTCTCTTTGTTTCCGAAGGCAGTCGTTATATTCCGCTGTATCAAACCCCGAAAGATATTGCAAGTATGTTTTCTATAGATGGCAAAGTCTTTTACTGTGGTCTATGGGACGGGAAAATTCTTATTTATGATTACGTAAGAAAAACCAATAAGGTGGTCGATGTGGGCTTTGAACAAGCACCGGTTTTGGCTTTTGAGCCCTTGGGAGATCGGCATATGGTTATTGGGTCACATGGGGAAGGAGCCGTGGTCTTGGATGTAAAAACCAAACAGGTCGATACGTCTTTCGGTAATTTGCTGCCTGGCCTAGATATCAACGCCATCAAAGAGAGCGATGAAAAAATTTGGTTTGCGACCCAAATGGGGGCCTATTGTTATGAGAAGCCGTCTATGAAGGTCAAGGCGTTTGAGGCCCGGTCGGAAGACCATATCGGGGTACCCCATAATAATGTGAGCGATATAGCCATAGATGCTTCCGGTAAAGTTTGGGCGGCTACCCGAAAAGGACTTTGTTACTACGATACTTCCCTTGATGATTTTGTTCCCATTACCGATATCGATGGCCTAAAAGACCGTTGGATCACCAATTTTGTGGCCCAAAAAGATGGTTTTTTGTGGCTTAATATGAACAATAATAATTTGGGGAAGCTTGATATTGCCTCAAAGGAATTGAAATTGTACCATACCGAAAGTGGGAACCGACTTGATATATTCAGTACACGGGGTTTCTATTATGCCGATGAGACCCATATGTACCTAGGAGGGAAGGATGGCGTAATCACCTTTTCCCCAAAAGGACTTTCGGTGAACGAATACGCGCCCCAACCCATAATCTCAAGTATTCGGGTGCAAAACAAGGCGGTAGAGGTCGGTTCGGTAGTCAATGGCCAAGAAATACTAAAATCCGATATTAACTCAGACCGAAAGTTGGTGCTTGAAAATTCGAACAAAAATTTCTCGCTTACCTTTTCGAGCCCCTCTTACGTTAACGGAAGGCAAAACAGATACAGTTATATTCTCGAAGGCTTCGATGAAAATTGGAATACCGTAGATGTCAGGCAACGCACCGTTCAATATACCAATCTTTTTTCAGGAGATTATGTGTTCAAGTTAAAGGCCATGAACAGTCATGGGGTATGGAGCGATGTCTCTTCGTACCAGATTGAAATCCTTCCGCCATTTTGGTTTACGTATAAAGCATTTTTTCTGATGCTTTTGGTACTGGCCTTGGCCTTCTACCTTATCCGTAAACAGATAAGGGCACGAATAGTGCTCAAGCAACAATGGTTGATGGAGAGGGTAAAACGTGAACGCGATGAGAAACTCAACAATGAAAAGCTGCGTTTCTTTACGAATATATCGCATGAACTACGAACTCCGCTGACCTTGATTCTCGGTCCCGCAAAACAACTGATAGAAGAAGGAAAGGACTCGGGTAATTATTTTCAGCAGAGCCGGTATAACCTGATTCATCAAAACGCAAATCGATTACTGAATCTAGTGAACCAAGTGTTGGATTTTAGAAGGGCGCAGTCCGGTGAATTGCGCTTGAAGGTGACCAAGACCGATATTCTTCTTTATACCAAAAACACCTTTCGCTCTTTTGAGGAACTGGCGGACGACAAAAAAATAAACTTCAACCTTATCTGTGAACACCAAAGCATCGAGGGGTATATCGATAGGGACAAGTTTGATAAAATGCTTTACAACCTTTTGTCCAATGCCTTAAAATTCACCCAGAATTATGGGCATGTAGACCTTTTTATCGAAGTAAAGGAAGAAAAAGGCGGGGCGCACCTTCTGGTTGAAGTCAGTGATGACGGTATCGGCATCCCTAAAGAAAGCCAAAAGAAGGTTTTTTCTAGATTTTATCAAGCCCCGAACAGTACCAGCCTTAATACGGGATCGGGCATAGGCCTTTCTTTGGTAAAGGCCTTGGTAGAATTGCATAAGGGTGAAATAACGATTGAAAGTGAGCTTAACAAAGGCAGTGTGTTTACCTTAAATCTTCCTATAGACCGAAAGGCCTACGATGACGATGAAGTATTCGATTACGAAAAAAGCCAAGTCGTGGAAGAGTCGCCACAGCTTATCACCGCTAAAAAAATCATCCAAAGTACCCATTTAAAAGAGCGGATATTGATCATAGAGGACAATGCCGAATTGCGGAACTATTTGGTCGATTACCTGTCAGATTACTACAAGGTCTTTGAGGCGGAAAATGGGGAGAAGGGCTTAGAGGTGTGCTTAAACGTTAAGCCGGCCATTTGTATTGCCGATATTATGATGCCGGTCAAGAACGGACTCGAATTTTGTAAAGCCTTGAAGAACGATGCCGATATAAGCCATATTCCCGTCATTCTTCTAACGGCCCTGTCGGATAACGATGATAAGATCAAGGGGTATAGCTCGGGAGCCGATGGGTATTTGGTCAAGCCTTTTGACCCCTCACTTTTAAAGACGAGAATTGAAAACATCATCAATTCTAGAAAAGAATTGAAAAACAGGTTTTCCGAAGAAATCGAAAGTCAGGCGAATACCTTGACCCATTCGCCCATAGATCAATCTTTTATGGAAAAATTGACGGAGCTGATACAAGAGAATATGGGCAATAGTGACCTGAATACTTCCTTGCTTTGTCAGGCATTGGGTATGAGTTCGTCCAAATTGTATAGAAAGATCAAGGAACTTACCGATTTGGCCCCCAATGAGTTTATACGGACCATTCGACTGAAAAAATCGGCCCAATTGCTACGGACCAAAAAGTACAACGTATCGGAGGTCACCAATCTTATAGGCTTTAGCGACCCCCTATATTTTAGCCGCTGCTTTAAAAAGCAGTTTGGATATCCGCCCAGTCAGTTGATAAAATAAAACGAAGGAGAGGGGTTTCTAATACCCGACATATTCTACGATCTCAAGACCGTAGCCTACGATGCCCACACGTTTAGTTTGGGGCGAGTTCGATAAGATTCTCATTTTGGCGATGTCCAAATCGTGTAGAATTTGTGCGCCGATACCAAAGTCGCGGGCATCCATATCTATTTTTGGCGCTTTTCGAATTCCTTTTTTCTGTAGCTCTTTCAGTTCGGCCAATCGGGACAATAGGTTGAGCGATTCCGAATCTTGGTTTATAAATACAATGGCGCCCTTTCCTTCCTTATTGATGGCATTGAACATATCTTCGAGCTTGGCATCGGGATTATTTGTCAGCGTGCCCAAGATATCGTTGTTGACCAAGGTGGAGTTGATTCGGGTGAGTACCTTTTCATCTTTGTTCCAAGAGCCTTTGGTCAATGCAATATGTACGTGGTTGTTCGTAGTCTGTTGGTAGGCGCGTAATCGGAATTTTCCGAAACGGGTATCGATATCAAAATCTTCTTTTTTGGCGATGAGGCTATCATGTTCCATTCGGTAGGCCACCAAATCCTCAATGGAAACGATCTTCAGGTCGAACTTTTTGGCAACCTCCAAGAGTTGGGGTAGGCGGGCCATGCTTCCGTCTTCGTTCATGATCTCTACAATGTAACCCGCAGGTTTGAGTCCGGCCAGCCTTGCAAAGTCAATGGCAGCTTCCGTGTGCCCCGTTCTTCTTAGAACGCCCCCTTCCTTGGCCACAAGGGGAAAAATGTGTCCTGGGCGTGCCAGATCGTGTGGTTTGGTGTCTTCCTTGGTCAGGGCAAGGACCGTTTTGGCCCTGTCCGCTGCCGAAATACCCGTGGTAACTCCGCCACCGCGCAAATCTACTGACACCGTAAAGGCGGTTTCCATAGGGTCGGTATTGTTGTTGACCATCATATGTAGGCCTAACTCCTTGCACCTACCTTCGGTAAGCGGGGCACAAATCAGTCCCCTGCCGTGGGTTGCCATAAAATTCACCGTTTCGGGCGTTGCCAATTCCGCAGCGGCCAAAAAGTCACCTTCATTCTCCCTGTTTTCATCATCTACAACGATAATGACATTGCCTTTTCGAATTTCTTCAATGGCTTCCTCTATAGTGTTCAATTGACTTTTCTTATCCATGTCGGTACTTATTCTTCTTCTTCGGATTGGTCTTTTTTTGAAAAAAGACGTTTGATGCGATCAAAGGCATTTCCGAGATTCATCATACCCCTGTCCGCCGTTGCACGCTGTGTTAGATAAACTCCCAATGGAAGCATGATCATTGATGGTAACCAAGCTCCTATAATGGGATGAATATTTCCTTTATAACTATAGTTTTCGGCAAATACACCTAAAAAGTAATATACTAAGAACAGTAAAATGGCTACTACCATGGGTAGGCCGATACCCCCTTTTCGTATAATAGCACCCAATGGCGCACCTACGAAAAATAAGATAATACAGGAAAGGGCCAAGGCGTACTTATCGTGTAAGGAAAAAACATGTCGCCTATGTATTTCATAGCGCTTGTCGAGTTCCTGTTTTTTACCTTCGATAGAAGTCATGATATTCGACACTGAATTCTTTGCCGAATTCATCACTTGGATCTTTTGCCAATCTTTAAAGAAATCGATAATATTTACGGGAGGCTGCTCTTTTTCGGCCATTTCCGTAGTGGTTTCTAAATCGTCTTCTTTTACCTCTGGCCTTATGTTCGGGGTCGCTTTCTTTTGGGTAGTATCGCTAGCCGCTTGCTTTGGCTTCAAGAGTTTTTCCTTTTTGACAGCTATGGTATCTATCGGGCTAAGGGGAATAAAGGCCCCCATTCGGTAGACAATGTTTTTCGAAAAGGCCTGAACGATTCTTCGGTTATCGGTTTCCAATGAGTCCATATCCTTTAGCAATCGTGAAACGTTTTTCATCTTTTCTCGATTCGATACGCTTTCCTCTTCAAGGTCTTGTTCCATTTCAGGAATTTCGATATTCATTCGATAGACTTCGAAATTGGTTTTGGTAAAGGGATATTTTCTTTTTTCGGTGCTTTTGGTTTTATCCATGTCCCTGTAATCGTGACCGTCACGCAGTACCAATTGGATCAGTTCGGAATCTTGGCTACTGATAAGCTCGCCCGTTTTGGCCTTGATGACCGTTACGTTTACATTGGAGGCCGACTTTTCGTGGATAATTACGTTCTTCAGAAAACGGTCTTTTTCACCGTATTTTTCATCGACCTTGATGCTCATTCCCTCAAAATCGCTAAACACCCCTTTTTCAATAGCGGCAGCGGGCTTTACCTTGGCAATATTACGCCGCATATTGTAAATTTTCTGTTCGGAAGCCGGTATAACGCTATTGGCAAAATAGAAGGTGACCCCACCTAATATGGCCATAAAGATAATGAGGCTGAGCATGGAACGTTGAAGTGAAATACCCGAGGCCTTCATCGCGGCGAACTCGTAGTTCTCCGCCAAGGTTCCAAAAGTAAGTATAGAGGCCAAAAGAACGGTCAAGGGCAAAACCTTTTCCGTTAGGCTGGGCATCATGTAAAAGAAAAACTTGCCTATGATGGCAATATCTAGACCTTTTCCCGCAAAATCGTCAATGAACAACCATATCGTTTGAAATATGAAGATGAACATCAATATTACGAACGAACTCAAAAAATTATAAAGGAACCGCGATAAAATATATCGGTCTAGAATTCTCAATGTGGCAATATTAATTTCTTACTATGTAGTACCCGTCATTTTTGTACTTCGCCTCATCAAAAGTAAACAAGGTTTTTGACAAAGGCTGGTCCGTTTTGAAAGAATTAACGGTAAAGGTCGAGGTCGTTCCATTTTTACCGGTTTCTATCAGTTTGTAAATATGTTTTGTTTCGGCATCGATACCCAATAAAATAGTCTTTATTTCTGAATTGGTGTCGATAGGGGTAAGTTTTACATACTGTATTTTCCTGCCATTGACATTTTGTAAAATGTCCATTCCGTAATTGTGGCCTTCCCTGTAAAAGGTCAGCATTTTTGCCGGTGTCAGTGCATTTTCATCTTCGGATTTATCGTCAATGGTCACCTCTTCGTTCTCCGGTATAATGGTGTACACCTTAGAACCGTCGAACAATTGGGTGGTGCCAAAGATATTGGCAAGATATTTGTCGCCCTGTAGGGTTACCTCCCCACGTGTTTCTTGGTTGATGCCGGCTTCTGAATTGTTCAGTACGTATTTGAAATCTACGTATATATTGTCGTAACTTTTTACTTTGTTGTACACATCGTCCAATAGTGCCTTTGCTTTTTCCGAATTTTGGGCAAAGGTTAAATTTGATAGTAATACCAAGGCAAATAGCAAAAAAATCTTTTTCATTTTACGTTTTAAGTTAATCACTCGTGTTACGAGCGTTCGTTGCTTAATAATTGATCTAATGCGGTAAGGTCGGGCACCAAAACCTGTCGTGCCTTACTTCCTTCAAACGGACCTACAATGCCGGCTGCCTCTAACTGGTCTACGATACGGCCGGCGCGGTTATAACCCAATTTTAGTTTTCGTTGGATCAATGAGGCCGAACCCTGCTGTGCCGTTACGATGACCTCGGCAGCTTCGCGGAACATCGCGTCGCGGTCGGCAATATCATAATCAATACTTGTGCCAGAATCTTCCCCAGAGTACTCGGGTAATTCATGGGCGTTCGGGTAAGCTCTCTGAGCCCCTATGTATTCGGTAATCTTGGCCACTTCGGGTGTATCTACAAAAGCACATTGAATACGGGTAACATCGTTACCTTGGGTGTACAACATGTCACCACGACCGATCAACTGATCAGCACCTTGGGCATCCAATATCGTTCTTGAGTCGATTTTAGAGGTTACCCTAAAGGCTATACGGGCAGGGAAGTTTGCTTTGATAATACCCGTTATTACGTTGACCGAAGGTCTTTGGGTGGCAATAATAAGGTGTATACCGATGGCTCGGGCCAACTGTGCCAAGCGGGCAATAGGCGTTTCTACTTCCTTCCCGGCGGTCATGATCAAATCGGCGAATTCGTCAATGACCAAAACGATATAAGGCAAGTACTTATGTCCGTCGTTGGGGTTCAACTTACGGGCCTTGAACTTGGCGTTGTATTCCTTGAGGTTACGTACCATGGCAACTTTCAACAGTTCATACCTGTTGTCCATTTCGATACAAAGGGAATTCAAGGTATTGATTACCTTGGCGTTGTCGGTGATGATCGCCTCTTCCGAATCGGGTAACTTGGCCAAAAAGTGGCGCTCTATTTTGTTGTAGATGGAAAGTTCTACTTTTTTCGGATCCACCAATATAAACTTTACCTCGGCTGGATGCTTTTTGTACAGGAGGGACGTCAGTACGGCGTTTAAACCTACCGATTTACCTTGTCCCGTAGCACCGGCCATCAGCAAGTGGGGCATTTTTGCCAAGTCGACCACAAAGGTTTCGTTGCTAATGGTCTTACCGAAGGCTATAGGCAGTTCCATTTCAGCCTTTTGGAATTTGCTGGAAGCGATGACGGACCGCATGGAAACGATGGTCGCATTTTTGTTCGGGACTTCAATTCCGATGGTTCCTTTTCCGGGAATAGGCGCGATAATACGTATCCCTAGGGCAGCCAATGAAAGGGCTATGTCGTCTTCTAGGTTTTTAATTTTTGAAATTCGAACCCCGGCCTCGGGAACAATTTCGTAAAGTGTAACGGTAGGACCAATGGTAGCCTTGATCTGGGAGATTCCTATTTTGTAGTTTTTAAGGGTATCTACAATCTTGTTCTTGTTTTCTTCCAGTTCTTCTTGGTTGATGGTAATTCCGCCCGTAACCCCATGTTGGTCTAAGAGTTCTATGGTAGGGAACTTGTAATTGCCCAATTCTAGGGTGGGGTCGAACTCACCGAAATCTTCGACCAATTTATCGGCAATATTCGAGGTTTCTTCTTTTTCCTCCACAATTTTCTCGACTTCCATGGCGAGGTCTTCCTCGGTTTCTTCTTCTACGGGAACGGTCACTTCAAAATCGTCAATGGGCTCCACTTCGGTTTTTAGGGGAGGAATATCTTTCTTATGGGTATAGGTGTCGAGCACTATGGGCTCTTCTTTTTCCACTTTTGTTATCGGTTCCTTTGCAGGGGCGGGAGCAGTGGTCGGATCGGCCTCCCTAGTTGATTTTAATTCCGATTTTAAACTGGAGGTCTTTTTCCTAAAGGCACTGGCGACCCCTTCTGGCGTAAGTTTAAAGAAACGGACCAAAATAAAGATCAGCCCGAAGGTAAGGATGAGTACCACGCCTATCTTACCCGTGTAGTCTTGTAGGAAATCGTTCATTTCATACCCTATCAATCCCCCTAAAAGAGGTTTGGTCTCGGCAAAAAAGCCAAGGGCAATGGAAATCCATATCATAAAAATGAGTCCCCATATCCACTTTTTCAAAAGGCCTTTTCTGTCAAGGCTTAAAAAAAGGTAGAGACCCGTTATGCATAGCATTACGGTAAGTATCAATGAAGCGACGCCAAAACCTTTGTAAACAAAAAAGTGGCTTACGCTGGCCCCGAATTTGTTCAGCAGGTTCTTGGCCTGTTCGTTTCGGTTGGCAAATTCAGAAAGCAAACTTTGGTCGTCTTGCCAAGTAAAATAATAAGATACGAACGAGAAGAACAGGGCCATGCTGAACAGTATCAGAAGGCTTCCTAATATAATCTTGTTCTGTTTCGATAGCCCGAGGCTTACCTTTTTAGAACTTGTCTTCTTTTTTGTTGTCGTTGTTTTCTTTTTGGCCATTACTTTTTCTCCACTGGGTGCAAAAATACGTATTACGAAGTTTTCGACGTAAGGATTGCGAAAAGTCTTTTCGATTTTATAAAATGCCCGCTTGTTTAAAACCTATGGGTTATTCCTTTTCTGTACTGTTCTCGGCGTCTAAACGACCATCGAGGATGCGGTTCATGTAATCTTGAATAAACCCTTTGGTCATCTCTTCCATCTTTTTGGTCTTAAACGGGTTTTTCTTGGCAATGTTGTTTATAAGGCCTTTATCCTTTATATCGTAAAGCCCCAAAGTGTTTTCGTCGTTACGGACTACAATAAGGCTGTCTCTCATAAAAAGGAAATTGGTACTGGTGTTCGATAGGGCATAGGGTTTCTGGATCGTATCGGAAATCAAGCTTCGGCCCCAACTTCTAAACGGTTTTTGATAGCCGGTAAGTGATACTAGGGTAGGGTATATGTCTATTTGTTGTGCCAGATCGCGGTTTACGCCCTTGTATTTTCCGTTCGGGTCAAAGATTAGAATGGGTACGCCATAACGATTTACTATTTTTTGATACTCTTCATAATAGATCTGGTTGCCGTGATCGGCGGTTATCACAAAAATGGTATTCTTGTACCAAGCTTCGTTTTCTATTTTCTTGAAGAACTGTTTTAGTGCGTAATCGGTATATCCCACACATTTGTGTATGTCTAAAGTCCCTTCTGGAAACTTTCCGTTATATTTTTCGGGAATCTGATAAGGGGCGTGTGAAGAGACCGTAAAAATGGTAGAGAAAAAAGGCTCTTGTTTTTCTGAGAGTACATCTGCGGTATATTGAAGGAAGGGCTCGTCCCAAATTCCCCAGATACCATCGAAATCCTCATCGTTGTTGTATTCGGTCTTTCCGTAATAATGGTCGTAGCCAAGCACATTGCCAAAGCCTAGGAAGCCCATGGAGCCATTAGGGGCACCATGAAAGAAAGAGGTATCGTAGCCCATTTCGTTAACGGCCGAGATAATCGATTTTATTTCCCTATTGGCATATGGGGAAGAGGTATAGGCTATTTTAAACGAAGGGATGCCCGCAAGGATTGACGACATGGCGTGAATCGATTTTCTTCCGTTTGCAAAGGCATTGGGAAAAATCAGACTATGCTGTGCAAGCGAATCGATAAAAGGGGTATAGCCTACATAGTTTTCTATGTTCATATCCTTATTGAACGATCCTAAATATTCACGGCCAAAACTTTCCAATATAAAAAGAACGATATTGGGTTTGTTGGGAACGCTATCCTTATACTGTTTTATAGGGTGAAAGGTAGAATCGATAACGGCTTGGGGTACGCCCTCCATCTTCTTAAAGTCGGAAGATTTGATCGTTCTGATAAAGGCGAACGGTGTATTGAGAACAATATTGGCATGTTCGGGTGCCTTCACATGTCTACTGGCATCTACCATATTGATAGGTCTAGTGCTGTGTTTAAAGTCGCCACGTATGCCTCCTACAACAAGGGCGGCGGTAACCAAAAGGGCGACTGTTGAGCTTAAAAAGTAGGGCAGTTTTTTGGAAGGGACCGCTTCTCGAACCTTAACACCTTTGTACAGTTTGGTCCAGGCAAAGGCACATATAAAGAAAATGAGGAAGACGTGCCAGTAATCGGATAGGAAGGACATAAGTAGCTCTTCTTTGTTCTTTTCGTTCTCAAGCGATTCAAAAGAGGCGAATGTACTTCGGGTAAAGGTATAGTTATAATATATGAAGTCAACGAAATTGGTAGCAAAGGCTATCAGGTTGGTAGTCATATAGATCCATAGCAGCGTTTTTTGATACGTTTTGGAAGTGTTCACCCATAAGGGGAGAAGGCTAAGGGCAATGAACAGGAGGTTTACGTACAATATCGCGGTGGTATCGAACGCAATTCCCCAAAAACACAAGGCTAAAAAATCGCCAATGCCCCCTAGTTTAAATAGGTCTTGATTGTACAGGTAAAATAAAAGTCGTGCTACAAAATAAAATATGTAGGCCAGAAATATGCGATATAAGGTTACGGCATATTCGTTCAGTCGATATATGTTCTTAAAATCTAACAATTAAAATGTCTTTGTCTAGCGAATAACACCCTATATCATTTGACAGGGGGGCGACTAGAATATTTTCGGTATGTAAATAATGCAGCCTATGATAATGGCCCCAATGGAGACCAGCATTACTGCTCCTGCAGAGATATCTTTTATAAAACCTATTCTTTTATCAAAATCGGGGTGGATGAAGTCGCATATTTTTTCTATCGCGGTATTGGCTCCTTCAATTCCTACGACCAACGAAACCGCAAAGATTTGAAACATCCATTCCGTAGGGGATATATTAAAGTAAAATCCGGCAATGGTTACGGCAATGGCCAAGCATACCTGGATTTTTATACTTGCTTCGGTACGAATCAAAAGAAGGGCCCCGCGTAAAGCGAAACCCACACTTTTTATTCGGTTTACAACAAACGACTCTTCCTTAGGCATCTGCTAAAGCTTCAAGAGCCGCTTTGTAATTCGGTTCGTCTACGGTTTCACCGACCTGTTCGGTATAGATAACCTCGCCCGACTCGTCGATCACCACTACAGATCTTGAGAGCAGTGCCGCCAATGGGCCGTCTGAAAACGTAAGTCCATACGCCTGGCCAAAGCTGCCATCGCGAAAATCGGAGAGCATAATAACGTTGTCAATGCCTTCGGCACCACAAAAACGGGCTTGGGCAAATGGTAAATCTTTTGAGATACATAAAACTACGGTATTCTCAAGTTCTGCCGCTTCTTGGTTGAACTGTCGTACAGATTGCGCGCAAGTGCCTGTGTCGACACTTGGGAATATGTTTAAAACCACCTTCTTGCCCGTAAAGTCCGAAAGTGACGCGGAAGAAAGGTCATTTTTTGTCAAGGTAAAAACAGGGGCTTTGCTTCCGGTGGCGGGAAGGTTTCCCAATGTGTGTATTTCGTTTCCTTTTAAGGTTACTGTAGCCATGATATGTTCTGTTTATATTGGGCGTGAAATTAAAAAAATAATACCTAAATATAGAGGTGTACGAAAGAAATCTCCTTACAAAGAAGAAGAAGGGCGAAGCAAAAAAGTGAAACAACTATTTTGATTCTCTTGAAAATCAAAGGTTATTTCACTTTTTCGGTAAAAGGTAAAGCTGCTTTTTGCAGGGTCTATTTGTTGATAGCCCCCATAACACGCTGCATAAATTCATTGAGCGCCTCTTTTTTTGGTTTGCCTTCTTTTATGCTTTTGTGCACTTCGATGGCTCCGTACATGTTCGATATCAATTCGCCGATTACATCTAGTTCTTCGTCTTTGAGCGAAGGTACCTCGGTCAAGGCCTCTAGTGTTTCTATGGTCTCGATAACAAAATCTTCGTCGTTCTCTTCGATAAAGTTTGTCAAATGCTTAATTACTGGCAACTTCACTGATCAATTCTTTTAGAACATCGTATTTGTTCGTTTGTACTTGGTTTTTTAATTCCCCATCGGTAAAAGTAGCGAATGTAGGCAGGTTGTCTACGTTGGCCAGTTTTCGGCTTTCGGGAAATTTTTCAGCGTCAGCGATTACAAACGTCAAATCTTCGTGTGACGCCGCCTCTTTTTTGAATTTGGGCTTCATGATACGGCAATTACCGCACCAGCCGGCAGAATATTGTACTACTACGTTCTTTTTTTCCGCAATGATTTCTTGCAGATTGTCTTGTTCTAATTCTAGCACCATAATCCTAGGTTTTAAAATTCGTAAATGATTTAGACTTGTAATAAAACCGCTTGTACCTGTATACCGTCGATACAAGCGGTTTTCTTTAGGTTTGTAAGGCCTAGCTTAATTAGAGTGTGTAGAAAGGTATTCGGCAACACCTTTTCTGTCGGCGGTCATTGCGTCTTTACCTTCTTCCCAGTTGGCTGGGCAAACTTCACCTTTTTCCTGTACGTGGGTATAGGCATCGATAAGACGTAAATATTCGTTTACGTTTCGGCCCAACGGCATGTGGTTGATCCCTTCGTGGAACACGGTACCTTCCTCGTCGATAAGGTAAGTGGCACGGTAGGTTACGTTATCGCCTTCAACGGTAATAACACCTGTTTCTTCATCGTATTGCTCGTTGGTAATGTCAAGAATGCCCAAGGTAGAGGCAAGGTTACGGTTGCTGTCTGCCAATAACGGGTATGTAACCCCTTCGATACCACCATTGTCCTTACTTGTGCTCAACCAAGCAAAGTGCACTTCTGCAGTATCGCAAGAAGCACCGATTACCAGGGTGTTTCTTTTTTCGAACTCATCTAAAGCCGCTTGAAAAGCGTGCAATTCGGTAGGGCAAACAAATGTAAAGTCTTTAGGATACCAGAAAAGAACAACTTTTTTGTTGTTTTTTTGAGCTTCCTCTAGAACGTTCAATTTGAATGTGTCGCCTAGTTCGTTCATTGCGTTAACACTCAAGTTTGGAAATTTTTTACCTGCAAAAGCCATAGTCAAATATTTTTTTAGTTTCAATTTACTACAAAATTACAGGAATATCGCAGTGAAAAAAGCGGAAGGGCATCTAAAAAATCAATACTGTGATAGCTATTATGTATGCAGGGAAGGTACCTGGGCTTTTGGTGAGATTGTGATAATTTTAAAGCCTTTGAATTAATGAATTGGCAATAAGTGTGCGTATATTTTTTCGTTTTGTTAATTTTAAATATAATGGGAGGTCAAAGTTTTTTTGGAAAGCGGACTATTTTGTAACCAACTGTTTGATTTTGATATGGAAAGCGGCGAAAATCAAGGTTACAATGGGGCTTAACCAATTGAACATGGCGAATAGGGCGTATTCTGCCGTACCTACTCCCAAGACCCCGCTATGATATGCTCCACAAGTGTTCCAAGGAACCAATACGGAAGTTACCGTACCTGAATCTTCAAGGGTTCGACTTAGGTTTTCGGGGGCCAAATTTTTGTCGGCATAGGCCTTGCTGAACATTTTTCCGGGAACTACGATGGCAAGGTATTGATCGGATGCGGTAATATTCAGGGCTAGACAGCTTCCTACCGTACTGGCGAACAATCCGAAGGTCGTTTTGGCCATGTCCAAAAGTGATTTTGTAATACGGTCGAGGGCGCCTATGCCGTCCATTATCCCTCCAAAAACCATAGCGCATACGATCAGCCATATCGTGCCGAGCATACCTGCCATTCCTTTTGCGGAAAATAAGTCCTTGAGGGTTTCGTTATCGGTCGGAACCGAAGTTTCCACGGTAATGGCATTCATAATGCCTTTGTAGCCCGACTTGATGGTTAATTCTTTGGCTCCGGTAATGCCGGCTACAACTTCGGGTTGAAAAATCAAGGCGAAAAGTGCGCCCAAAAGTGAGCCGATCAAAAGGGCGGCAAGTGGCGGTGTTTTTTTTATGATCAACACAACTACTATAATCGGGACCAAAAAGAGCCAAGGACTAATATTGAACGATGAATCAATGGAAGTCAAGATAGAATCGATGTCGGCAGACCCTGTGGTTTCGGCGGTAAAGCCTAAAATAATAAAGAAGATCAAGGTTACGCTTATGGTGGGCACCGTAGTATATAACATGTATTTGATGTGTTCAAAAAGTTCCCCTCCTGCCATGGCCGGGGCCAGGTTGGTAGTGTCGCTCAAAGGCGAGAGTTTGTCTCCGAAATAGGCGCCTGATAGTACAGCGCCTGCGGTCATGCCCAGGGAAATGCCGAGGGCGTCCCCAATGCCGATCAGGGCTATACCTACGGTGGCCGAAGTGGTCCAGCTGCTTCCGGTGGCGACCGATATTATGGCACATATTACCACGCAGGCCGCTAAAAATATAGTGGGGTTCAAAATCTGGAGTCCGTAATAGATCATAGCGGGAATGATACCGCTTATCAACCATGAGCCGGCCAAGGCCCCTACCATAAGTAGAATGAGGAGGGCTCCGCTGGTAGACTTGAGGTTTTCGGCGACCTCTGCCATCATTTGTTTGTAAGAGACCTTGTTGAACACCCCCACGACGGCGGCTACGGCGCCACCAAGCAAAAGTATAAACTGATTGGAGCCACTTAGGGCATCGTCTCCGTAAACGTAAACGTTGTAGGCTAGCATTGCAACAAGGGCAAGTACAGGGGTTAAGGCTTCCCAGATGTTTAGTTCCTTATTTTTTACGATGTTTTCGTTTTCCCTGTGCTCTCCAGAATTTTGTTCTGTCATCAATTACGGTTTAGCTATGAGGTAATATTACGATTTTGGAGTCGTTTGTGCAACTTTTGTATTAATCGTCAAAGGATACCTCAAACCGGAAAATAGTGTTAATTTTGTATTTCAAACACAAAGAAAATTTTATGAGTTCATACGATGTGGCCATTATTGGCTCAGGACCAGGAGGGTATGTTGCTGCCATTCGTTGCGCGCAGTTGGGCATGAAAACCGCAATTATCGAAAAGTATAGCACGTTGGGCGGTACTTGCTTGAATGTAGGCTGTATACCGTCAAAAGCTTTGTTGGATTCTTCGCACCATTACGAAGATGCGATAAAGCATTTTGAAGAGCACGGTATAGATATACCCGGTGAGATAAAAGTTAACCTTGAGCAGATGATCGCAAGAAAGGCCGCCGTGGTAAAACAGACTTGCGATGGTGTGAAGTTCTTGATGGGCAAGAACAAAATCGATGTTTTTGAAGGATTTGGAAGCTTTAAGGACGCCACGCATATCAATATCAAGAAAAATGATGGCAGTACGGAAACTATCGAGGCCAAGAACACCATCATAGCCACCGGAAGCAAGCCTTCTACGCTTCCTTTTATCAAGATTGATAAAGAGCGTATCATAACCTCTACGGAGGCTTTGGAGTTGAAGGAAATCCCGAAACACTTAATCGTTATCGGTGGTGGGGTAATAGGTTTGGAACTTGGCCAAGTGTATAAGCGTTTGGGTGCCGAAGTTACCGTAGTGGAATATATGGATCGTATTATTCCGACCATGGATGCGGGACTTTCAAAAGAGCTAACCAAGGTTTTGAAAAAACAAAAAGTAAAACTCAATGTATCGCATAAAGTAAAATCGGTTGAAAGAAAAGGCGATGAGATCATCGTTAAGGCCGATGATAAAAAAGGACAAGAGGTAGAGTTAAAAGGCGATTATTGTCTGGTGTCGGTAGGGCGTAGGCCGTATACCGATGGACTGAATGCAGAAGCGGCGGGAGTTAAAATCGATGAACGTGGAAAAATTGAAGTAAACGACCACTTGCAAACCAGTACCTCTAATATTTACGCCATTGGCGATGTGATCAAAGGTGCGATGTTGGCGCATAAGGCCGAAGAGGAAGGAACCTTTGTTGCCGAACAATTGGCGGGGCAAAAACCTCATATCGATTACAATCTAATACCGGGTGTGGTCTATACTTGGCCCGAGGTTGCCTCTGTCGGAAAAACGGAAGAGCAATTGAAGGAAGCCGGCGTGGCGTATAAAACAGGTCAATTTCCAATGCGGGCCTTGGGACGTTCCCGTGCCAGTATGGATCTGGACGGATTTGTAAAAATCTTGGCCGATAAGGAAACCGATGAAGTTTTAGGTGTGCATATGATCGGGGCACGTGCTGCCGATTTGATTGCCGAAGCGGTTACGGCCATGGAGTTCAGGGCGTCTGCGGAAGATATCTCTAGAATGAGCCATGCGCATCCGACATTTGCGGAAGCTGTAAAAGAAGCGGCCCTTGCCGCTACCGATAACCGTGCCTTGCACGTTTAAATCTGGGTTCGATATATAAAAAGCCCCGGGTGAAAGTTCATCCGGGGCTTTTTTTATGTCTTTTTTTTAAGGGAATGTGGTCATGGTCAGTTCTTTGCCCAGCCGACCCGTCTAAGTAATCTAAAGAATAGGGTTTTGGCGGTCTGGAATCCGCTGGTCGCCAATACTTCGCCCTTTACCAAGGCAAACCTTAGCGATGTAGCTATTTTGAGCCGTATCACCTCTTTATTGGCTTCGTAGCGAAGTGCGGTAAAGGTGCATATGATCATAAAGCACAAGGCTCCTGAAATCGCTACGGCAGGTGTGAGCGAGTGGTGGAAAAACCGGTAGAGTCCCACTCCTGTTAAACTTCCGTAAAGGATAATAAAGTGAACAATGTATACCGATAAGGTGCTTTGTCCGATTTTGAGTAGGGTACTATTTTTAAGTATTCCGCGTATAAGCATAAAAATGCTAAAAACAACCAGAACATTACCGAGTCTTATGAATAAGTAATTATTGAAATAAATATCTGCAAATAGTTGTAATCCCGTTGCTTGTGAAAGTAATAAAAACAACTTGGATGAATACGAAACGAGGACCATGCCCACGGCGGCGAAAAGCGGTATGGCTACAAAATAGAGGTATTTAAAATCTTTGAACTTGGTGAATACGACCGATAGAAACGAACCGAAAACGGCGTAACCGAACCAAGGTATGATGGTGAAAACGGAACCGTTGCTCTTGGTTAAATAGTTGGCGAAGGCATCCGGTAGAAATGAAAAGCCCCACGTTTTGTATGTCGGTTCAAAAAGGAATAGCGTAAGGGTGATTCCTAGCAACACCGTTGGAAAGACAAATTTCTTTCTGTTCTGGGTGAGTAGGTATATGCCTATAATTCCTAATAAGGAAAGACCGATACAGTGCAATACGTCTACCAAATAAAACGAATCGTAAATCTTGCCTTGTAGAAGGCCAAAAAGGTTCATTCGCAGTAAATAGCCTATAAATAGGAGTTCGAGACCTCTCTTGACCCCTTTCTTGACCCTGGGGTTTTGGAGTCCGGTTTTATCTCCCTTGATGAGTAGGAAGGTGAATATAAAGCCTGAAACGGTGAAGAATACCGGAGCGGTTATGCCTCTGAAGTATTTCCAGATATTAAAAGCGACATTTGAAGTGTCCCTAAACATGGGGTCTAGCAAACCATCAATAAAATGCCCTTGTAGCATCATTAGAATGGCCCATGCCCGCATAGCATCTATAAAGTAGAGTCTTTTTGTCTTTTTATCCACGTTAAAACAATTTCACTAACACCTAAAACCTTCATTATAACTCAGAACTTCCGTTTTTAGTACAGTCGTTCTTTTTTGATATTTCTGGTCGAGCAAAAATCTTTGGTCTATATACTTGTAAAACAAGGGGTTTGGATGTTTTTGCAGCAAAATTAGATAAAATACTCGCAATTCAGTCGTATTTGCTATAATTTCGCCAAAACACCTTTTATTTAAAAATATGGCTCAAATACTGGCATTCGCGGGAAGCAATTCCTCTAAATCTATCAATTACGAATTGGTAAAGTATACGGCATCGCTCATAAAAGACCATGAGGTGCAATTGTTGAACATGGTAAACTTTCCTTTTCCGATGTTCAGTGAGGATTATGAAAGGGAGAACGGTTACTCGAATTCCCTAGTAGAGCTTAAGGAAGACCTGGTGAAGGCGGATGGGGTCATTATTTCGGTGAATGAGCACAATAGCGCCCCGTCGGCGTATTTTAAGAATCTTACCGATTGGTTGTCTCGGGTCGAACGTAAGTTTTTGGAGGATACCCCGGTTTTTTTGATGGCTACTTCCAATGGAAGAAGAGGGGGTATGAGCGCTTTGGAAACCACCAAAAATGTGTTGCCTCGTTTCGGGGCCGAAGTTGTTGCAAGCTTCTCATTGCCGTCGTTTGGGGAAACCTTCAGTAAGGAGGGGGGTATTGTTTCCGCTGATTTGGCAAAAGCACATCGCGAGGCTTTAAACCAATTTTTGGGTAAACTATAAAACCATTCTTTTGCGCACCAATAGCTCGTTTGTCGTTTCCGATATCGAAAGTTTTAAGGAGGGACTGTTGCTATGGGCCCAACAATATGACGATGTCATTTGGTTAGATGGCAACGGGCACAACAATCGTTATGGGGCTTTTGATGCGCTTCTGGCGGTAGATGCGCTCACTTTGCTTCAAACCGATAGTGAGGGGGCTTTTGAAAAGCTTAAGGAGTATCAGGTGTTGACCAATGACTATATTTTTGGGTACCTCTCCTATGATCTTAAGAATGATGTTGAGCGTTTGTCTTCAAAAAATGCGGATCAGTTGCATTTTCCTGAGCTGTATTTCTTTCAGCCTAAAAAAATTATCAAGATTATAGGGGATACCGTGAGTTTCGACTACCTCAAGATGGTCGATGATGAGATCCAATTGGATTTCAAGGCTATTTCCGAAGGTGATTGTCCCAATATAGAGGAAGGCTCCGAAACTAAGAACATACGTATCAAACTGCGTATTTTTAAGGACGAATACTTTCGTCAGGTACAGCGAATGTTGGCCCACATCCATAGAGGGGATATCTATGAAGCCAATTTTTGTCAAGAGTTCTATGCCGAAAACACCAAAATACATCCCTATAGAACTTATCAAAGACTAAATGCTATATCTAAGGCGCCGTTTGCGGCGTTTTTAAAAATGTACGATAAGTTCTTGCTGTCGGCCTCACCGGAACGCTATCTGCGTAAGGAGGGCGATAAAGTCATTTCCCAGCCCATTAAGGGTACGGCCAGGCGCTCGCAGCAAGATTCGACCGATGCCCAATTGGTCAATGAACTTCAAAACGACCCGAAGGAACGGGCCGAAAACATTATGATCGTAGATTTGGTCCGTAATGACCTCTCAAAGCACGCCATTAAGGGAAGTGTTCGGGTTGAGGAGTTGTGTAAGGTGTATACCTTTGAGCAGGTGCATCAGATGATATCTACCGTGGTGGCCGAAGTGGCCCCTGGGGCAAATCCCGTAGATTTGGTAAAAGGGACCTTTCCTATGGGAAGTATGACCGGGGCGCCAAAAGTCTCGGCCATGAAAATAATCGAGGAGCTAGAAGCTTTTAAGAGGGGCTTGTACAGTGGGGCCGTAGGATATTTTACCCCCGATGGCGATTTCGATTTTAATGTGGTGATCCGAAGTATACTGTACAATGCATCGGAGGAGTATGTTTCGTATTCGGTAGGAGGGGCGATAACGGCAAAGGCCGTGGCGGAAAAGGAGTATGAGGAATGCCTTTTAAAGGCGAAGGCCATGCGTGAAGTTTTAGAGAGTTGAAATCAACTTTCATAAAGCGTTTACATTTAAAAAGATTCTAATTGTTGCTTACCTTTGAACCGTGTTGGAAGAGTTTAAAAAACATATAGAAGGTCAATTTACGGAGTTGGTCGATAATCGCTTTTTATTGGCGTGTTCCGGGGGTGTTGATAGTGTGGTTCTTTTACATCTGTGTGCACGAGTGAATCTTGATTTTGCTGTGGCCCATTGCAATTTTAACCTGAGGGGGGCTGAAAGTGATGCCGATGAAGGTTTGGTAAGGGATTTAGCTAAAAAGTATAAGGTAAAAATTTATGTAAACCACTTCGATACAAAATCTTACTCGAGTCAAAATAAAGTATCTATTCAAATAGCTGCCCGAGAGCTTCGGTATCGTTGGTTTTCTGAAATTATGGATAGGGAAGGCATAAAGACTTTAGTGACGGCCCATCATGCCGATGACAGTTTGGAAACTTTTTTGATCAATCTTTCCCGGGGAACGGGCATAGATGGTTTGACCGGAATACCTGTAAAGTCCCATAATCTTTCCCGACCTTTACTGCATTTTACAAGGGAGTGGATTTTATCGTATGCCCGAGCAGAAAGTTTGGTCTGGCGAGAAGATGCCAGTAATGCCGATACCAAGTATTTAAGAAACAAGATCAGGCATGAGATAGTTCCCGCCCTAAAAGAATTGAATCCTGCCTTTTTGGCGAATTTCCAAAAAACCCAAAATTACCTTTCCCAGACAGCCCTTGTTTTGGAGCATCATATTTCCGATTTAAAATCACGGCTTTTTGAGGACGATGGTGGTGTAATACGTGTTTCCACGGTAAAGTTATCACGGCTGAGACCCGTTTCCACTTATCTGTACCTGCTTTTTAAACCCTATGGTTTTACGGAGTGGAACGATGTAGAAAATCTTTTATCGGCTATGAGCGGAAAGGAAGTACGGTCAAAAGACTATCGTTTGGTAAAAGATCGTGATTACCTTCGCTTGGTAGCCAAGGAAGCACCGGATGTTAATGAATTCCATATTGATGAAGGGGATGCCCTGATAAGCGAACCTGTTTCCCTAAAAATCGAAAAGGTAGATGAATATGTTAAGTCTGATCTAAATACACTTTACATAGATAAAAAAGCGTTAAAGTATCCGTTAACGATAAGGAAATGGAAAAAAGGCGACTACTTTTATCCTTTAGGAATGACAGGCAAGAAAAAGCTGTCGAAGTATTTTAAGGACGAAAAAGTAGATGTGGTTTCGAAAGAGGCACAGTGGCTTTTGTGTTCGGGCGATGCTATTGTTTGGGTTATCGGGCGTAGGGCCGATGAACGTTTTAAAGTGTCGGAACACACCAGTGATATTATAAAGATTACATTAAACCAATGAAGCATATAATTGTATTTATCTCCCTGTTTTTTAGTTTTTTGTCTTTATTCGGTCAAGATGACGACAACCCTGTAAAGTGGTCGCAAGAGGTACGCAAGATCAATGATACGGACTATGAGCTTGTTCTTAAGGGCGATATCTACGAGGGGTGGCATATTTATTCGCAATTTACTTCCGAAGGCGGTTCCTTACCGAGTGAGTTTACCTATAAAAAAGCCGGCGAAACCTATGAGCTTTTAGGGGAAACGACCGAAAGTGAAACCGTGGTGGAATACAGTGATATTTTTGAAGTCGATGAGACTTTCTTTAAGGAAAGCGCTGTTTTTACCCAGAAAATAAGATTGCTCGACCCCAGTGTCAACCAAATCGATATCAATTTCTTTTACCAAATCTGTAAAGAGGTATGTATACCTGTGGATGAGGATTTTAGTTTTGTCTTGGATGGAGGGGTTGCCGTAACGGAAAACAAAACAATAGATGAACGTAGTAAACAGCTTTCATCTGCGTTAAAGCTCGATTTGAAGAACAAGGATGCCCTGAAGGATGTCGAGGAAGATATTGGAACGGGTTCAAGTCTTTGGATGGTTTTTGGCCTTGGGTTTCTCGGAGGCTTGATCGCATTGTTGACGCCCTGTGTTTTTCCTATGATTCCCCTTACGGTTTCATTTTTTACCAAACATTCAAAACAAAAGTCGAAGGGAATCGTAAATGCCCTTTTGTATGGCTTTTTTATCGTACTGATATACTTTTTGCTCAGTCTGCCCTTTCATGTTTTCGATTCGGTAGACTCGCAAATTCTCAATACGATCGCAACGAATATTTGGTTGAACATAGCCTTCTTTTTGATTTTCGTGTTCTTTTCCTTCTCCTTTTTTGGGTATTATGAGTTGACCTTGCCGAGTTCTTGGGCGAACAAGATGGATGCTGCTTCTTCGCAAATTGGAGGGGTTATCGGTATTTTCTTTATGGCCGTTACCTTGGCTATAGTCTCCTTTTCATGTACGGGACCTATATTAGGGGGGCTCTTGGGGAGTACGGTTTTGGAGGAAGGTGATGTGGCTATGAACCTTTCCGCTGGTATGACCGGCTTTGGTGTGGCCCTGGCCTTGCCGTTTGCGCTCTTTGCCCTTTTTCCGGCATGGTTGAATTCCTTGCCAAAATCAGGAGGATGGATGACGACCGTAAAAGTGGTGTTGGGCTTCTTGGAATTGGCCTTGGCCCTTAAATTTCTTTCCAATGCGGATTTGGTCGGGAATTGGGGGATTCTAAAACGGGAAATTTTCTTGGCGATTTGGGTGGTACTGTTCGTTTTGCTTACGCTCTACCTCTTCGGTATTTTTAGGTTTCCGCACGACGGTCCTAAAACAAAACTCTCTATGGGTCGTAAGGCGGTGGGCTTAATGGCTATGGGGGTTTCCATTTATATTTTATTGGGACTCCTAGGGGTTTCCAACCTCAAGTTGTTAAGCGGTTTCCCCCCTCCTGCATTTTACAGCGTTTCGGAAACTGAAAGCGATTGCCCTTTGGGGATAAATTGTTTTAAGGACTTTGAAGAGGGCGTAGCTTATGCCAAGAAGGTAGATAAGCCTATACTGTTGGATTTTACGGGTTGGGCCTGTGTCAATTGCCGAAAGATGGAGGAGAATGTATGGGGCGAACCTGATATCTACTCTATTTTGAACGAAGACTATGTATTGATATCCCTCTATGTTGATGATCGAAAAGAACTTCCTGAGGCTGAAAAATTCGATTTTCAATATGATAGTGGACGAATCAAACACATTGAAACCGTAGGACAGAAGTGGGGTACTTTTCAAAGTGTCAATTTTAATGCAGCCTCACAGCCCTTTTACGTGTTGATGACCCCTGACCTGGAAATTCTGAACCATCCGGTGCAGTATACCGATTCGGAAACGTACCGTAAATGGCTCCAGTTCGGATTGGACCATTATAAGGAAAAATAAATAAGAGGCCCTATTTGTTACATGGGCAGTCGGGGCGATATTTCTTCACATCGTCCTTTGTCTACAATACCCTTTGGTGTCTAGGTCTAGCCTGTCAAAAGAACGATTTGAGTGTGAATTTGATGGGTAGATTTCTTTTAAGGAAGTTTTGTCGGAATTTTTTTATTCGTGGCTAATTTTTAAATTGGCGGCCAAAATCTTAATTTTTTAACAAGAAATGTTAAATTTAAAACAATTGTTGTAAGTGTTGACTGTATTTTTGTTGATGGTTTAAAAGGTGGGCTTAAGTATAACAGTTTTGAAGGCGCTGTTGTTTAGGAGGGTTTCGGGTCTTTGAAATATTTTTTCTCGCTTTTTATAATACGGAAGTGGTGTTGTGATTACCGGTAAAAACAGAAAAACCCTTCGGCGATCAATTTCAAGTGCCTTGTAAATAATTCTTATATTTCCTTAAAAAAATTGATTTTGAATGAAAATACTAAAACGGTTAGGAAGGGGGCTTCTTTTGATAATCGGCCTGCTGGCTGTGGTGCTAGGTCTATTCGCGTGGCAATTGACCCCAGATTATGATGGCGAAAAAGCACTAAAACATTTAACGGAAAACGTACAGGTCTACTACGACACTTTTGGTATACCCCATATTTATGGTGAAAATGAGATGGATGCGTTCAGGGCACTGGGCTATGTACATGCCCAAGACCGTTTGTGGCAAATGGAATTGTTGCGGCGAATTGCCAGTGGTAGGTTGGCCGAAGTTTTCGGGGAGGAATTGGTGAAGACCGACAAGTTTTTTTTGGCCCTTGGGGTAGATGATGTTTCCGCTAAGACGGTTTCTGAACTAAATCAAAATGAAATATCGGTTCAATTGTCCCAGGCCTACTTAGATGGGGTCAACGAGTTTATAGCGGAAGGGGCTACCCCAATTGAGTTTTATTTGACCGGAATAGATAAAGAGCCGTTCGAGCTCAAGGATGTTTACAATACTATGGGGTATATGGCCTTTAGTTTTGCCATGGCCCATAAAACGGATCCTTTATTGACCCAGATCAAGGATAGGTTGGGGTATGAATATATTAGGGACTTGCCGATCAATTCCGATTCCACTTCACTGCGAATTCAAAGTTCTCCCCTTGCTGCTGCCGATTCCGTTAAGCGAAATGTTGTGGATGGGGTAATGGCTTCGTTGGAAAGGCTTTCCATTCCCCTGTTTGAAGGGAGTAATAGCTGGGTACTTTCCCCGGAAAAGACCAAGAACGGCAAGGTTATTTTTGCAAATGACCCACATATTGGCTTTTCCCAACCCTCCGTTTGGTACGAAGCCCATGTGAGTACACCTGGTTACGAAAAATACGGATACCATTTGGCAGGGGTGCCTTTTCCCTTATTGGGGCACGACAGAACCTTGGCTTATGGTATGACCATGTTCGAGAACGACGATATCGATTTTTACTATGAGGAAACCCATGCTACGGATTACCAGAAGTATAGAAAAGGGAGTAGTTGGGTGAATTACGAAACGGTGTATAAGACCATCAAGGTAAAAGATGCCGAAGATGTACGGTTTTCGTATAAAAAAACACATCGTGGACCTATTCTGAACGGTTTGGCGGATCAAATAGCGGGAGACCGGCCGGTGTCTATGTGGTGGGTGTACACCGAGGCTAAAAATAAGGTTTTAAACGCCCTTTATGAGATGTCGCATGCGCGCGACCGTACCGAATTTGAAAACAGCTTAAAGGATATTCATGCCCCGGGCCTCAATATTATGTATGGTGATGTAGAAGGAAATGTAGCTTGGTGGGCCTCGGCAAAATTGTACCATATACCCGATAGTGTAAATACCAAATTCATTTTCGAGCCAAACGAAGGTTTGCCAACGCTAAAGCAATATCTCGATTTTAGTAATAATCCCCATGCGATCAATCCCGAATCGCATTATGTCTATTCGGCCAATAATCAACCCGATTCTATAGGGGGAAGGTTGTATCCCGGCTATTACCTTCCGGAAAATCGGGCCAGGCGAATTGTTCAGTTGCTGGATGCGAAAGATGATTGGGATATACGGTCGGTCAGTAAAATGATCAATGATGTAACTTCACCGGTAAATATCGAAATAGTAAAAAATCTTCTCGATAAGATCGATACGGAAGGTTTGAATGCCGAGCAACTCGAAATCGTTGGGAAGCTTAAGGAGTGGAAGGGGGATTATCCCTTGGATAGTATAGAGGCTACGGTGTATCACCGCTGGTTGTATTTGGTATTGCGCAACATTTTTCAAGATGAGTTGGGGAAGGCATTGTTCGATGCCATGCAAAACACCCATTTTTTAAAGCGGACCATAGCCCCGATTATTGTCAATGAAAATTCCATTTGGTGGGATAATATCTCTACTGAGGCCCGTGAAACCCCGTCAGACATCATTACGGAGGCGTTTAGACAGGCTTGGTTGGCCTTAAGCGTTTCGCTGGGCCAAGATAGTTCAAAATGGGAATGGCATAGGGTACACACCTTAGAGCATGCCCATCCTATAGGGCAACTCGAATCCCTTAGGCCATATTTCAATGTCGGACCCTTTCCGGTCAACGGAAGTCGCGAGGTTATAAACAATATGTATTTTCCCTACACCGAAGATGGAATTTACAAGGTCAGTTCAGGTCCATCCACAAGGCGGGTTATCGACTTTTCCGATGTGGAGAACTCCATTAGTATTCTACCTACCGGCCAAAGTGGAAATCCGTTTAGTCCTCACTACAAGGATCAGGCGGAAATGTATATCAAAGGGGAGTTTCGAAAGATGATGATGAACAAGGAGGAAATCGTGAAAACGTCTGAATCATTACTCATATTTAAACCAGCCGATATGGATTGAGGGGGAGAATATGGTTTAATCGATAAATAGTTACTCTAAACAACCAAAACAATGCTAACGAAAGTTTACGGAAGTTCGGTTTTTGGGGTTGATGCAACCACTATTACCGTTGAAGTCAATATAGACAAGGGGGTAGGTTACCACTTGGTAGGCCTTCCCGACAATGCCGTTAAAGAAAGTAATTACCGTATTGCCGCTGCCTTACTGAACAATGGGTATAAAATACCGGGCAAAAAAATCACCATAAATATGGCCCCGGCCGATTTAAGAAAGGAAGGTTCGGCTTATGACCTTACCTTGGCCATCGGTATTTTAACGGCTTCGAACCAAATAAAGTCCAATGACCTTGATAAGTATATCATTATGGGCGAACTATCGCTAGATGGGAGTCTGCAACCCATAAAGGGAGCTTTGCCCATTGCTATCAAGGCTAGGGAGGAAGGCTTTGAGGGATTTATCCTTCCCATGGAAAATGCCAAAGAAGCGGCTATAGAACCGGGGTTAAAGGTGTATGGGGTTACCAATATCAGTGAGGTCATTTCCTTCTTTGATAAAGGAACACCCTTAGAGCAAATCATAGTAGATACCAAAGAGGAGTTTTATAAGGCCTTGGATTTTCCCGAGTATGATTTTGCCGATGTCAAAGGGCAGGAAAGTATCAAGCGATGTATGGAGAT
The DNA here is from genome assembly GCF_900156625.1 of Zobellia uliginosa. GTDB lineage: Bacteria > Bacteroidota > Bacteroidia > Flavobacteriales > Flavobacteriaceae > Zobellia > Zobellia uliginosa. The sequence continues at coordinate 434,232 of NZ_FTOB01000003.1, forward strand.
TGCTGCAGCTGGAGGTCATAATATTATTTTAATAGGTCCCCCAGGAGCCGGAAAGACCATGTTGGCCAAACGTTTGCCGTCCATACTGCCGCCAATGACCTTGCATGAAGCTTTGGAAACAACAAAGATCCATAGTGTTGTGGGGAAAATAAAGAATATGGGCCTGATGAGCCAACGTCCTTTTAGGAGCCCGCATCATACGACCAGTCCTGCCGCATTAGTGGGTGGGGGAAGTTACCCGCAACCGGGTGAAATATCCTTATCGCATAATGGGGTTCTGTTTTTAGATGAACTTCCTGAGTTCGAACGTAGGGTGCTGGAGGTAATGCGTCAACCTATGGAGGATCGTGAGGTCACCATTTCACGGGCACGTTTTACCGTTACCTATCCCAGTAGCTTTATGCTGGTGGCAAGTATGAACCCGAGTCCCGGAGGGTATTTTAATGATCCCGATGCTCCCGTGACATCTTCTCCTGCTGAAATGCAACGGTATCTGGGGAAAATATCGGGCCCCTTGTTAGATCGTATCGATATCCATATCGAAGTGACCCCGGTTCCGTTTGAAAAACTATCGGAAGATAGAAAGGGGGAAAGCAGTGTAGAAATCAGAAAACGGGTGACGGCGGCCCGTGACATTCAAACCAAGCGGTTTGCCGAAATAGAAAATGTACACTACAATGCCCAGATGAATACCAAGCAAATACGGGAATTCTGTACCTTGGATGCGCCTTCCAAGGCATTGTTGAAAAATGCAATGGAGCGGCTCAATCTCTCGGCCCGGGCCTATGACAGAATTTTAAAAGTGGCGCGAACCATAGCTGATTTGGAAGGTGTGGAACAGGTAGGTGGTAACCATATTGGTGAAGCTATTCAGTATCGCAGTCTAGATAGGGAAGGTTGGCTGGGTTGATCGCTTGCCATCATATGGCCTTATAGGCTGTTAAAAGCAAGAGGCCGTAATTTTCAAATTACGGCCTCTTGCTTTTTTGATCTGTTCAAAACTTGTGTAAAAGCACTATCTTTTCATTAGTGAGATGGGGCAAGCATGTTCTGAAAATAGATGGTTAATTATTAAAATGGCTGGTTCTTATAAAGAAAAATGGCCATAACAATAATAAAAATTACATTGAATGCTACATAAACGTAAGTAAGTTTGTCTTTTGTTTTCATAAAATTGCTGGTGTTGTTCCGCAGCAAAAATATGAGTAAGTGATTGTAAAATATTAAAGAAAATCCCCACATTTTTTGGGTTATTTTATTTGTTATTTGGGATTTGAATTACATCGAGTTGTGTTAAAAGTGTCTTGTTTTATAATCGTTTGTATGTGAGTATTCTTTGAATTTTCGTATAACTTTTTGATTATCAGTAATTTTAGTGGGTACTAGCAAAGAATATCACATAAAGGGACCATAAGAAACAAAAAGCGCAAAAAATATAAACGAGGTAGTCGTTAAGGGTAGTTTTTTCCTTCATAGCAATTGTTTGATAGTAAAACGAAAACTTAAGGTTTTGTGTTTATACGGCTCGGGAAAGGGGGCTTATATTCGATGGGTGACCAAAAGATCGACAAAAGGTATGTGAGTTCTTTAAAAGGCAATGGTCGACTTATCCTTTTAACGGAATAAAGTGACTTTTGTCTCTCGGTTTATAGAGGTGAGAGCTGGGGGAGGGGGTAAAATAAAGGAGGAAATAATGCTCGAATGGCACCTTTTGTGAACACGAGAGAAATCGGTTTTTAAGAAAATCGGAAGAAAAAATTGGTGTAGCGTGCTTATAATTGATACTCCTCGTTGCCTTGGTCTTCTTTTTCGTTCTTGCTGGCGGCGAATACGTCTTTCAATATGTAGGCCACGATAATGGCTATTCCTACGGCCATAAGGGGTATGGCGTATGTTTCGTTCAATATCTTCAATAGACTTCCGGCAATAATGGCCAAGGCTCCTATGACCATGGCAAAATTCCATATGACGCGTGCCATACTGTTTTTGGCCCTGCGGTCTTCGTCCAAGAAATAAGCGGTTCCTTCCATAATAAACCATGTAATGAAAGAAATGGCAATGAGAATTTGAAAGAGTAGGGTAAAGGGAAGGTCTAATACCCTAAAAATACCGTTGAGGGTCCAGCTGACCACCATTATCAGTTTTACATAATCTATAAACTCTTTGGTTTGTTTTTTGTAAAAGCGAATTCCATATAGCACGAGAATGGCTATAAAGGCCGTTAATATGGCCTTGGGTGCGTGTGGCCAATGGAAGATACGAGACAACATGCCCAATAGCAAAATAGCAATCGAAATTCTTAAAGGAATCTTTAAGATCTTTGTAGTATGTGGCATGGTATTAAGGTTTTGGTTTATATCGCTTTGATATGTACGCGCAAGCCTTCCATTATCCCTAGAATATTAGTAACGGTTTCTTTAAGATAATATTTTATCAGGACATGGGGAATTCTTATGGTCGTAAAACCATTTTGAAAGGAATGCATGGCCTCTTCAAGGTCGTTGATGGCCTGTTCATGGGTCATCATATGGTATTCTGTGTCGATTTCTATATTGAGTTTGACCCTTGAAATGGCAATGTCGATAGACTTTTTACCGTCCCACCATTCAAGCATTGAGCTCACGCCCGCTTCTTTGAGTCCATAATACAGTTGTATGGCCTCTCGAGGGGTGTTGTTTGTCTCCATTAGTTTTTTCATCCTTGGTCGGTGTTCACTACAAAGTTCAACACCTAATTCGTCCATCGAATTTTTGTGGTCGGTGTAGCCAAGCTTTCTGTTACATTCTAAGCACTTCATTTCAGTAGGTCAATTTGGCCCCGATTAAAATGTGGGGGAGTTCGATTTGGGATAATAATAACCCGTAATTTTTTCGGATATTATACACTCTCGACATATGACACCCTAGTTTTAGATGAACTGCAATTTTTTAGATAAACGACATTAAAAAATGTTAAAACTGTTGTGAAATGAAGGGGGGAAAGGTAGTCGAATTTCTACTCTTGCCTTATTTTAGAAACCATTTTAAGGTTTTAGCCGTCTAAAAGATTATGAGTACTTTAGAAATTTCAAAGACGAAAAATGAAGCCAGGTTATATAGACTTAAATAGTGATGTGGGTGAAGGTGTAGGTCTTGAAAAAGATCTTTTGCCCTTGATCTCGTCGTGTAATGTGGCTTGTGGAGGGCATGCTGGTAATGCACAGAGTATTTCCGATATCCTAGGTCTTGCGCATATATATAATGTAAAAGTGGGGGCACATCCTTCCTATCCCGATAAATCTAATTTTGGTAGGGTTTCTATACAGATGCCCGATGTCGAGCTGATAGATAGTATCAGGGGGCAGGTATCCCTTTTGGAAGCAATGCTTCTTGAGAAGGGAAAGCCTATGCACCATATTAAGGCCCATGGGGCTTTGTATAACGATATCGCTAAAGATGTCGATTTGGCCCGTTTGTTTTTAAAGGCGGTGGAAAAATACAGGGAAACGACCTTTATATATGTACCCTATGGCTCCGAAGTGGCAAAGGAGGCCCTGCGTTTAGGGTTTATGGTGAAGTACGAGGCATTTGCCGACCGTAACTATAACGATGATTTGAGTTTGGTCTCCCGTCAGTTTGGAAACGGACTCATAACGTCTAAAGAAAAGGTTTTGGCGCACGTAGCCGAAATGGTAGTGGCCCAGCAGGTGGTTACGGTTACGGGAAGGAAGGTAAAGATACTTGCCGATACTTTTTGTGTTCATGGGGATACCCAAGGTGCATTACAAATAGTATTGTATCTTACTCAGGAATTGTCGCACCTAAATATATTGATAGAAAAGTGAAAAAGTATTCTATTTCTATACGGCCCTTTGGTAAACATGCCATTCTTCTGGAATGGCCAAGTAGGGTGGATCGTGATATATTGGAAGATATTCTTCAGTTTACCCAGTATTTGAGGGAGTGTTGCTTAAAGAGCGATCGTTGGGAGATTGTCCCGGCCTATAATTCCGTTACATTGATCTACCGGGAAGAGCCGATAGAGTTCGATGATTTTAAGGAGAAGCTTAAAAATTGGTATAACGAGGATATTAAAGTGGTCAATAGGCAGCGTGTGCTTTGGCGTTTGCCCGTATGCTATGATTTGGACTTCGGGATAGATCTAATTGAAATCGCCGAGAGGTCAGGAATGTCTATAGGTGAAATTGTAAGCTTGCATACCTCCCATGTTTATACGGTATTCGGTATAGGCTTTTTGCCGGGCTTTACGTATTTAGGGGGACTTCCCGAAATACTGGAGTTCGATAGAAGACCGCAGCCCCGTCCGAAGGTAGTGGCGGGATCCGTGGGTTTGGCCGGGAAGCAGACGGGGATATATCCTCAAGAATCGCCTGGGGGATGGAACATTATCGGAAACTGTCCGGTACCGATGTTCAACCCTAAGGAAGAAGAGCCTTGCTTTGTAAGTGTAGGTGACCAAGTGCAGTTCTATTCCGTAAGTAGGGCAGAATACGACTTGCATAAGATTGAAAGTGAAGTTGGTATTTACAAATTGGAAAAAATTCTGTTAGATGCTTAAAATACTTAAATCAGGACTTTTTACTACGTTACAGGATATGGGCCGATACGGATTTTTGGACAAAGGGGTGCCCGTTGCGGGGTGTATGGACAGTTTTTCGGCGAAAAAAATAAATCAGCTTTTAGAGAACGATAGTGCTGTGGCCGTATTGGAAATAACCATGACCGGCCCAACCTTGCTTTTTGAGGAAGCTACCTATGTCGCTATCGGGGGCGCATTATTGAGTGCTACCTTGAACAATGAACCTGTGGCCAATTATGAGGTAATCAAGGTTTCTGGGGGAGATATCCTTTCCTTTGGAAAACTTGAAAAAGGATTTCGTTGTTATTTGGCTATAAAAGGCGGTTTCAAAACACCCCTGGTGTTGGGTAGTCGTTCTTTATTTTCTTCCGTAACCAAAAAGAACCATCTTGTAGACGGTGAAGAGTTGCCTTATGGGGCCTCCCCTGATTTTAAGCCAAAGATCAGTAAATTGAAAGTTGACTCCTTTTTGGATGAACAGGTGTTGACCGTTTCAAAAGGGCCGGAGTACGACAGCCTTTCCGATAAGCAGTTGGAGATGTTGTTTTATAAGGCATTCTCCATAGCGAACGAAAACAATAGAATGGCCTATCAATTGGAGGAAAAGATTATAGGCATCAAGACTTCGATGATTACCTCGGCGACACTTCCCGGAACGGTGCAACTCACTCCTTCCGGTAAATTGATTATTTTGATGAAAGACGGGCAGACCACTGGTGGCTATCCGAGAGTTTTACAGCTTTCCGATAGGGCGATATCGGTTCTGGCCCAGAAAAAGTATGGAGATGAGGTGCGATTTCAATTGAATTAGTAAAAATAGGGGTGTATTTCTGCGGATTATTCATTGCCGTAAAACCTCATTTTGCGTAATATTGTTATGATGAAAATAAGCACACATACTATCGTGGTTGTGAGAGTCATTCCAAAAGAGGAATGATGCAGATTTTCATTGTTTGAAAAGGCCTGTATCATGTAAAATTGATACAGGCCTTTTTAATTTTAGTGGCCAGATGGGGTTTAACCCCGTGGTTATACGGTTGGTAAGGTTAATGGAAGACGAATTGAATATGATAAAAAATAATAGTTAAATGACTGTACTTTAGTGTATTGTGTAATTTTTTTAACTATTGGATTTAGATAGGGAAGCGCAATGGAAAATACTGAAATACAGAAAACGATACCTTTGAATATATAGAACATTTAGTGTAAACTGAACAATCAATTTTAAATCTCTCAATGGAACTTAACAAGTATAGCAAAAACGTAACTCAAGACCCAACTCAACCGGCTGCTCAGGCAATGTTATATGCCATCGGTTTTAAAGATGAAGACTTCAATAAACCCTTGGTCGGCATTGCCAGTACGGGCTATGAGGGCAACCCTTGTAATATGCACCTTAACGATTTGGCCAAGTTGGTCAAAGAAGGGGTCAATTCAAAAGAAACGGTCGGCCTTATCTTTAATACGATTGGAGTCAGTGATGGTATATCTATGGGTACGCCAGGGATGCGTTTTTCCTTGCCGTCAAGAGATTTGATTGCCGATTCTATGGAAACGGTGGTTCAGGGGATGTCTTATGATGGATTGGTGACCGTTGTTGGTTGTGATAAAAATATGCCAGGGGCGTTAATGGCGATGTTGCGGTTGAACCGTCCTGCTATTTTGGTCTACGGTGGAACCATTGCTTCAGGGTGCCATAATCATAAGAAACTGGACATTGTTTCGGCTTTTGAGGCATGGGGGGAGAAAGTTGCCGGAACCATGGAGGAGACCGAGTATAAATGTATTATCAAAAAATCCATTCCGGGCGCAGGTGCATGTGGTGGTATGTATACAGCCAACACTATGGCCTCGGCGATTGAAGCCCTAGGGATGTCCTTGCCTTATAACTCTTCAAACCCCGCGATAAGCGACGATAAGAAACAAGAGTGCATCGCTGCCGGTAAGCAAATGCGTGTATTGATCGAAAAGGATATCAAACCTTTGGATATCGTTACGCGAAAATCTTTGGAAAACGCTATTCGATTGGTCACTATTATGGGGGGGTCTACGAATGCGGTACTGCACTTTTTGGCTATCGCAAGAGCAGCGGATATAGAATTTACTTTACAAGATTTTCAACATATAAGTGATACTACACCTTTTATCGCCGACTTAAAACCCAGTGGTAAATTTTTAATGGAAGATGTTCACCGTGTAGGTGGTATACCTGCCGTATTGAAGTATTTATTGAAGAATGGTTTGTTGCATGGTGACTGTTTAACGGTTACTGGTAAAACCTTGGCGGAGAACCTTGAAAATGTTCCGGATTTAGAGGAAGGACAAGAAGTTATTATGCCGCTTGATAAGCCGATCAAGGCAACGGGCCATTTGCGTATGCTTTATGGAAACCTGGCCGAAAATGGTTCGGTGGCCAAGATTACGGGTAAAGAAGGCTTGTTGTTTAAAGGGACCGCTAAAGTGTTTGATAGTGAATATGCGGCCAACGATGGTATTCGTACCGGATTGGTGAAGAAAGGTGATGTAGTGGTCATACGTTACGAAGGACCTAAAGGAGGACCGGGAATGCCGGAAATGTTAAAGCCAACTGCAGCTATTATGGGTGCGGGTCTAGGTAAGGACGTAGCCCTGATTACCGATGGTCGCTTCTCAGGAGGGACGCACGGTTTTGTGGTAGGGCATATTTCCCCCGAAGCACAAGAAGGTGGAACCATAGCCTTGGTGCAAGATGGTGATATCATTACCATCGATGCCGAAACCAACTCGATAAATGTTGAAGTTTCCGATGAAGAATTGGCAAAACGCAAGGAATCTTGGGTAGCCCCTGAATTGAAGTTTAAAAAAGGAGTGTTGTACAAGTATGCCCGTTCGGTCTCATCGGCGGCGCAGGGTTGTGTAACGGATGAATTTTAATAACAAATAAGAACCTCTTGTTTTTGAGGGGTGTTTTGGCAGAGAGGTCTCTGCAGATTAGCTATTTAAGGATTAAAGGCCTATGGAAACAGTAAAAATAAAAACACAGGAAAACCCGAAGAAGGAAACTCTGAAGATCAGTGGGGCCGAAGCTATTATTCATTGTCTGCTGGCCGAAGGGGTCGATTTGCTTTATGGGTATCCTGGCGGGGCCATCATGCCGGTCTATGATGAGCTGTACAAGTTTCAGGACAAGCTTACCCATATTTTAACGCGACATGAACAGGGGGCGGCGCATGCGGCGCAGGGTTATGCCCGTGTTTCGGGTAAAGTGGGGGTGGCTATGGCTACTTCCGGACCGGGTGCGACCAACTTGGTGACAGGTTTGGCGGATGCCCAAATAGATTCTACACCCATGGTGTGTATTACAGGGCAGGTCACCCGTCATTTGCTGGGGTCCGATGCCTTTCAAGAAACTGATATCATCGGAATTTCTACTCCTGTGACCAAATGGAACTATCAGATTACCGAGGCTTCCGAAATTCCTGAAATCATGGCAAAGGCTTTCTATATTGCCAAATCGGGAAGACCAGGTCCGGTATTGGTGGATATCACTAAAAACGCCCAGATCGACGAGTTTGAATTTAGTTATGAAAAATGCACGGCGGTAAGAAGTTACGATGCAGTGCCTAAACCAAAGGTTGAAACAATTGAGGCGGCGGCCGAATTGATCAATAATGCAAAGAGACCATTTATAGTTTGGGGTCAGGGCGTTATTTTGGGAAGGGCCGAAGAGGAGCTTAAGGCCTTGGTCGAGAAATCGGGTATTCCTGCAGCTTGGACGATTATGGGGGCTTCGGCCTTAGATAGTGAGCACCCTTTGAATGTGGGTATGGTAGGGATGCACGGAAACTACGGGCCTAATATGTTGACCAACGAGTGTGATGTGCTTATAGCAATAGGTATGCGTTTTGATGATCGTGTTACGGGAAGTCTTGATACCTACGCCAAACAGGCTAAAGTCATTCACTTTGAAATAGATAAGGCGGAGATAAACAAGAATGTCCATGCCGATGTAGCGGTTTTGGGCAACTCTAAAGAGACTTTAGGGCTAATGCTTCCGTTGATCAAAGAGAATACACATGAAGCTTGGCATAACGAGTTCAAGGAAAAATATAAAATCGAATTTGATCAGATAATCAAGAACGATATTCACCCGACCAAAGAAGGTTTGACCATGGGTGAGGTAATCGAGGAGATAAACATCGCATCTGAGCAAAATGCGGTTATCGTTACCGATGTAGGTCAGCATCAAATGATAGGCTGTCGGTATGCGAAGTTCAAAAAGAGTAAAAGTAACATTACCTCCGGGGGATTGGGTACTATGGGATTTGCCCTTCCTGCGGCCATAGGGGCCAAAATGGGTGCCATGGACCGTGAAGTGGTGGCCATTATCGGAGACGGGGGCTACCAAATGACCATTCAAGAACTTGGGGTGATTTTCCAGCATAACGTTCCTGTTAAGATTGTGGTATTGAACAACGATCATTTGGGTATGGTACGTCAGTGGCAAGAGCTTTTCTTTGATAAGAGATATGCTTCTACTGTAATGGTAAACCCTGATTTTGTTAAGATTGCCGAAGGTTACAGCATCGAGGCGAAAAGGGTGGGCAAAAGGGAAGACCTTAAAACGGCCATTCAAGAAATGATCGCTTCTGATAAGCCTTATTTCCTAGAGGTTAAGGTGGAAAAGGAAGACAACGTGTTTCCGATGATTCCTTCCGGTGCCTCTGTTTCCGAAATACGATTGAAATAATAGGGGCTTGTCCTCATAGATTAGAGATATGCTCGACTCCCAAATAATGGATCAACCAAAAATCTATCAAGAGATTCAGCGAAAATCGAAGGAAGTTGGCTTTACCATGCCTTCCGATCTATATGTCGGTAGCTTGTTGAAAACATTGATGTTGTCAAAGCCCAATGGAAGATTTTTGGAAATGGGCACGGGCATTGGCTTGAGCCTATCATGGATGATAGATGGTATGGGGCCTGGTAGTCGTTTGGTTTCCGTAGACAGTGATAGTGATCTCATAGAGATCGTATCGGGCTATTTTGGGGCCGACAAACGGGTGGAGTTGGTTTGTCAAGATGGATCGGAGTGGATCCGTTCGTATGAAGGGGCGCATTTCGATTTGATTTTTGCCGATGCTTGGCCTGGAAAATACAGTGAAATAGATGAAATGCTTCGTCTTTTGACTATAGGAGGTTTTTATATTGTGGACGATATGACGGCCCAACCCAATTGGCCTGAAGGCCATGAAGATAACGTAGGGCGTTTGGTGGGGTATTTGGAAGGTCGGGATGATCTTGTTTTGACCAAGTTGAACTGGTCTACAGGCCTGATCGTTGCGGTAAAAACCAAATAGGTACAAGTCTTTGAAAAAAGTAAGGATAAGTCGGGTGGTTTATAATTGAAATGCCCAAGTTTACAACGATAAGCATGCTTTCGTATACGATTATAAAAAAGCCTTGCTAGGGATTTTAACACCAAAATCGCATAAAAAGACCCTTGATTTCGGCTGTGGTTCGAATAAGTTGACCTTAATATAGCAAAAGAAGAACGGTTTATAGGGAATAAGTGGTGTACCGATTACAAAGGTATTCGGATTATAGCGAATAAATAAAGAAGATAATAACCCTCGAGCGCAGTTGAGGGCGAATAAAATTGAATAATTTGGTTGTCGACTGCGCTCGATCAGATACTATTAAAATACGCAATGGAAAAACAATGGTTTACCATATCGGTATATTCCGAGAACAATGTAGGTTTGCTGAATAGAATTTCAGGGATTTTCTTAAAGAGACACATTAATATAGAAAGTTTAAATGTTTCTAAGTCAGAGATAGATGGCGTATCTAAATTTACCATTGTTGTGCATACCACCGAGCGATGGACGCACAATATCGTAGGTCAGATAGAAAAACAGATCGAGGTGATAAAGGCCTTTTATCATACCGACGACGAAACGATCTATCAAGAATCGGCCCTGTTTAAGATTGCATCGGACCTCTTGTTCGATGAAAGACAGATCCAAAATATCATAAAAGAGAACAACTCGCAGATCGTTACCGTGGCGCGTGACTTTTTTGTGATCGCAAAATCGGGACGTAGAAACGAAATCGATGAAATGTACGATCAGTTAAAGCCTTTCGGTATTATGCAATTTGTACGTTCGGGCCGTATTTCGGTATCTAAGGAGGAAATGCGGATTACCGCTTTGCTCAATGAATTTTATCAAGAAAAATAACAAAATTATATTCAATAATTAATTTAATAAAAAGTCTTGTTGATGTCTATGAAGTAAGATAGCTTTAGCGAGAATTTGAAAAACACGATTGAAAAATGGCAAATTACTTTAATACACTTTCTTTAAGAGATCAATTGGCCCAGTTGGGAAAATGTAGGTTTATGGAAGCTTCGGAATTCTCCGAAGGTGTATCGGCTTTAAAAGGAAAGAAAATAGTTATCGTTGGTTGTGGGGCCCAAGGTCTCAACCAAGGTCTCAACATGCGTGATTCGGGTCTTGATATTTCGTACGCGCTAAGGGATGCCGCAATTAAAGAAAAAAGACAATCGTTTTTGAACGCTACGGAAAACGGTTTTACCGTTGGTGCCTATGCGGATTTGATTCCTAGTGCCGATATGGTAATCAACCTTACTCCTGACAAACAGCATACTGCCGTTGTTGGTGCGGTAATGCCATTGATGAAAAAGGGAGCGACTTTATCGTATTCACATGGTTTCAACATTGTGGAAGAAGGTACTCAAGTACGCGAAGACCTTACTGTGATTATGGTAGCGCCCAAGAGTCCAGGTTCTGAGGTGCGTGAAGAATACAAAAGAGGTTTTGGTGTACCTACCTTGATCGCGGTTCACCCGGAGAACGATCCAGAAGGAAAGGGCTTGGAGCAGGCCAAGGCATACGCCGCTGCTACTGGAGGCCATAGGGCAGGTGTTTTGGAATCTTCCTTTGTTGCCGAGGTAAAGTCCGATTTAATGGGTGAGCAAACCATTCTTTGTGGATTGTTGCAAACAGGTAGTATTCTTTGTTTCGATAAAATGATCGAAAAGGGAATCGATTCCGGTTATGCTTCCAAATTGATCCAATACGGATGGGAGACCATTACCGAAGGAATGAAATACGGTGGTATCACCAATATGATGGATCGTTTGTCGAATCCTGCCAAAATCAAGGCTTTTGAACTTTCTGAAGAATTGAAAGACATCATGCGTCCGCTTTTCCAAAAGCATATGGATGATATTATGACCGGCCATTTCTCAAAAACCATGATGGAAGACTGGGCCAATGACGATAAAAATCTTTTGACTTGGCGTGCGGAAACCGGTGAAACGGCTTTTGAAAAAACTCCTGCAGGTGACGATAAAATATCTGAGCAAGAATTTTACGACAATGGGGTGTTAATGATCGCTATGGTAAGGGCCGGTGTTGAATTGGCTTATGAAAGCATGACGGAATCGGGTATTATCGGTGAGTCGGCTTACTATGAGTCATTGCACGAAACTCCGCTAATTGCAAACACCATTGCAAGAAAGAAATTGTTCGAGATGAATCGTGTTATTTCCGATACCGCTGAGTACGGTTGTTACCTGTTCGATCATGCCTGTAAGCCGCTATTGGCCGATTTTATGAAAAAAATCGATACCGACGTTATCGGTAAGGCTTATGGAGAAGGTAAAGACAACGGGGTTGACAATGCTAAACTCATAGCCGTGAACAAAGTACTTCGTGAGCATCCGGTCGAAATCGTAGGCGCAAGACTTCGCGCATCTATGACGGCCATGAAGCCGATTGTATAATTGATAAAACGACCCTGTCCGGTTTTTTTAGTCTTCCAAACTATAGGAAGTTAAAATTCTAGACAGGGTTTTTTAATATGACGTATTTTCCTAGTATACCGGATATCAAAAAGGCGGCTGCGACCATCGCCCAGGTGGCTTCGGAAACCCCTTTAATGCAAAGCATACGGCTGTCAAAGGCTTATGGTGCCAATGTTCTTCTTAAGCGAGAAGACCTGCATCGGGTGCGTTCCTATAAAATTCGAGGGGCATTCAATAAGATCAGTTCGCTTTCGGAAGAGGAAAGGGTAAAGGGAATTGTGTGCGCCAGTGCGGGAAACCATGCCCAAGGCGTAGCTTTTGCTTGTAATCATCTAAAAATTCAAGGTACGGTATATATGCCTTCGGTAACACCGAAGCAAAAAATAGAGCAGACCAAAATGTTCGGCGGTGAATGGGTCACCGTTGTGCTTGAAGGCGATACTTTTGACGACTCGTCTAAAAGTGCCAGGGCATTTTGTGAAAGCAGCGATAAGACCTATATCCATCCTTTTGACGACCCTAAGGTCATTGAAGGGCAGGCTACGGTAGGCTTGGAGCTCTTGGAACAGTTTAAGGAGCCTATAGATTACATTTTTGTGGCCGTGGGCGGAGGTGGACTCGCTTCGGGTTTAATAGGCGTCTTTAAAGAACTGTCGCCTAGCACCAAAATCATAGGTGTTGAGCCCGAAGGGGCGCCATCTATGAAGACTTCCATGGAAAATAACGTGAATACCGAGCTTTTAAAAATCGATAAGTTTATTGATGGTGCTGCGGTACAAAAAGTGGGGGATTTGACCTTTTCCATCTGTAAGGAAGGACTTTATGATATGGTAACCGTGCCGGAAGGTAAAGTGTGCCAGACCATTCTTGACCTGTACAATAGGGATGCCATTGTAGTCGAACCTGCCGGGGCATTGACCATAGCGGCTTTAGATGGCTTTGCTTCCGAAATAAGGGACAAGAGCGTTGTTTGCATTCTTAGTGGAAGCAATAACGATATCACCCGAACGGCGGAGATTAAGGAAAGAGCCCTTTTATACGGCCGCCTTAAACATTATTTTATTGTAAGGTTTCCACAAAGACCTGGTGCCTTAAAGGAGTTCGTAGCAGAGATTTTAGGCCCTGATGATGATATTACCCATTTTGAATATTCAAAAAAATCGAGTCGTGAAAACGCGCCGGCCATTGTTGGTATCGAGCTCAAAAGTCCTGAAGACCTAGAACCACTGGTACAGCGAATGAAGGCAAACAACTTTTATGGAGACTACCTGAATGACAAACCCGACTTGTTTCAGTATCTCGTGTAAAGGTTTCACGATTTTCGGTTGTTTTATGAAATTCGTGTAAGGGAGGCCTATTTTAGGTAACTTCGATTTTTATAATTATGTACTTTTGTAAGAATTGTACTCCTTAATTTTTTAAGTTAAAGAACTAACCTTTTTAAAATGACAACTATACCTGAAGCATATCAGATTAACAAGATAATAGACCAAAGAAAATACTTGGTAAACGGAGAGCTGAAAACGTGGGAAGGTAAGACCACAGAGGTCTTTTCTACCATATCTTCTACCGAAGCCTATAAACCCACATTATTGGGTAGTATTCCCGACATGGGCGAGCCTGAAGCCCTTGATGCCCTAGATTCCGCCATGAAGGCTTTTAATAGGGGGCAAGGCGTTTGGCCGACCATGCACGTAAAAGACCGTATTGAATGTATGGAGAACTTTGTACGGCAGATGAAGACCAAACGGGAGGAAATCGTAAAATTGCTGATGTGGGAAATCGGTAAATCGTTACCCGATAGCCAGAAAGAATTTGACCGTACCGTAGATTATATAAACGATACCATCGAGGAGTATAAGGATTTGGACCGCAATTCGGCCAAGTTTCAAAAACACGATGGTGTCTATGCCCATATTAAAAGGGGACCTGTAGGGGTTGTACTTTGTTTGGGGCCTTATAACTATCCGCTCAATGAAACCTTTGCATTGCTTATTCCTGCCATTATTATGGGGAATACCACTATTTTTAAGCCGGCAAAGCACGGGGTCTTATTGATTACGCCTTTGTTGGAGGCCTTTCAGACCAGTTTCCCTAAAGGTGTGGTAAACATCCTTTTTGGAAGGGGTAGGGCCGTTGCGGCACCCATTATGCAGACCGGTAAGGTAGATGTATTGGCCTTGATAGGAAACAGTAAATCGGCAAACGCCTTGCAAGAGCAACACCCTAAAAGCAACCGTTTGCGTTTGGTTTTAGGTTTGGAGGCTAAGAATCCGGCCATTATTCTTCCTGATGCCGACCTAGATCTGACCATCGATGAGTGTATTGCCGGAACCCTGTCTTTTAATGGTCAAAGATGTACGGCCTTAAAAGTAATCTATGTACATGAAGATATCAAGGGTGAGTTTTTGAAACGCTATTCCAAAAGGGTAGACGATTTAAAATTCGGAAATCCTTGGGAAGACGGGGTGAAATTGACACCTCTTCCAGAGCCGGGAAAACCGGCCTATATTCAAGAGTTGATTGATGACGCCCTTGAAAAAGGAGCAAAAATAAAGAACAAAAAAGGAGGTCAAAAATTCGATAATTACATCTGGCCTGCCGTGCTTTATCCGGTTAACAAGGATATGAGGGTATACCAAGAGGAACAGTTCGGACCTGTGGTACCTGTACTTTCATTCTCCGATATTGAAGAGCCCTTAAACGATATGGCGGAAAGTAATTACGGACAACAGGTGAGTTTGTTCGGAAAGGATGTATACGCACTTTCCCCCTTAATTGACTCCTTGGTTAACTTGGTGTGTAGGGTGAACTTGAACAGTTCTTGCCAACGTGGTCCCGATGTGTATCCGTTTACGGGAAGAAAAGATTCGGCCCAAGCCACTTTAAGCGTTCATGATGCTTTGCGATCCTTCTCTATTCGAACATTCGTCGCCTTTAAGGATAACGATTTGAACAATGAGACCATTCAGCAGTTATTGGAAGCCAAACTTTCGAATTTTGTCAGTACGGACTATATACTGTAATGTAGGCTTGAATTAGGGGAATGCAAGGAGTTTCATTGTATTCCTGCACATCTCTCAAGCTTTGTTAAGTTGGACTGAGAATAGGTCTAAAGTATAAGATATTACCCCTGCTTATAGGGGTAATTTTTTTTATGGGGTAATATAACATAGAAATTTGACAAAGGGGCATAGTTACGCTGTGTTTTCGTGCCCTACATTTGTAGTGTAAATAGAAGTTGTTTTTGTAATGTAAGTTTTGACGCCTTGCAAAGACAAATGTTGAATGAAAAAAATGATGTGATATGAAAGCAAACACAGCAAATAGGAGGGCGCTAATTTCTTTGGCGATAGGAGGTTTCGGTATTGGATTGACGGAGTTTGTGATTATGGGCATTCTTCCCGATGTGGCCAAAGGATTGAATATTAGTATTCCCGAAGCGGGCCATTCCATTGCCGCTTATGCCCTTGGTGTAGTGGTGGGGGCACCATTATTGGCCAAAATAGGCTCAAAATTGAATTCCAGGACCGTTTTGTTGTTATTGATGGGATGGTTTACCTTATTCAATACCTTATCCGGTTTTGCCGATAGTTATGGTACGTTGCTGGTGACCCGATTCTTATCTGGTTTGCCCCATGGTGCCTTTTTTGGTATCGGCGCCGTTGTAGCGGGTAAATTGGTCAAGGCGGGCAAGTCTGCTCAAGCAATTGCCGTAATGTTCTCAGGGTTGACGATAGCCAATGTAATCGGAGTGCCGACGGGAACCTATATCGGACACCATTATGATTGGAGCATTTCTTTCTTTATGGTAGGTGTAGTTGGGTTTTTGGCGATATCGAGTGTATTTTTCTGGATGCCTAAAATTGCCCCTGAATTGCCTAAACCGCGTTCAAAGGACAATAAGGGATTGAGAAATACGGAACTTTGGGCGCTAATCGCCCTTACAACTATCGGTACAGGAGGATTTTTTGCTTGGTACAGCTATATTGCCCCCTTGGTGACCGATGTTGCGGGTTGGGGTGAGAATATGGTGAGTTATGCCATGATATTGGCAGGGTTAGGTATGGTGGTGGGGAACTTTCTAGGGGCAAAGATGGCCGAGTGGTTCGTGCCGCTAAAAGCCGTGGCCATTAGTCTTGGTTTTATGGTAGCGCTATTGCTGGTCAATGCGGTAGTGGCAACAAACCCCAACGTCTTACTGGTTATGACCTTTTTGATAGGACTCGCATCTTTTACGGTTTCGACACCCATACAAATGGCAATAATCAACACCTCAAAAGGAAACGAAATGCTAGGGTCTTCAATGAACCAAAGTGCTTTTAATATGGGGAATGCATCTGGAGCCTATTTGGCCGGACTGCCAATTGCCTATGGTTATGGGGTGGTCTATTCGGGAGTCGTAGGTGCGGTACTGGCCGGTACCGGGGTGGCAATGGCCGTAGCCATACTCGTGTATAGAAGGCAAAGGGCCAATAAGTACCGAAAGTTGGCGTATAATAGCTAATTAAGGTAGCACGTAAAAAAATCACATTTTAAATTGAGATAAAAAAACTCCCAAGCGATTTCTTGGGAGTTTTTTTGTGGCCAATTATACCGTATTCCCTACAAGCGATACAATATATACGTTATAAATATCGGTTTTTTACTACTTTAGTGATAGTCAATACGTTAAATATGTATACTGCATACCCTCCACCCGAAGCATTGCTCCCTTTTGTTTCTTTCTTTTACGAAGTAAAATGGGAGCGAAAAGATTATGGGGAAAAGATAGAGGAATTTGTGCTTCCTAGTGGAATGGGCTTTATGGTGTTTCAATATTCAGGGAGCATTTATGGTTCTATAGGGGGTAAAAAGCCTTTTGTTCCCAAGTGTTATACTATAGGTCAACAAATTAACACCTACACGCTTACTTCAGATGACGATATTGTAGCGCTAATTGGTGTAGCCTTTAAGCCGGCAGGACTCCGTAAATTGTTTGGTTTTGATATGCATACCTTGGTAGATACTCCCTTGAGTACGGAAAGCCTTCTCAATGTGAATCTCACTGAGCTTTTACATCAGCTTGAACGGACTACAGACCCACGGGAAAGAATTTCAAGGGTAGAAAAATTATTGCTAAACAGGGTAAAAGGGGCGTGTAAAACTAGTCCTATGGTTGATTTGGGGGTAGAAATGATGTGCGAATCTTATGGGTGTATTCAAGTAAGGGAAGTAACGGACAAACTTAATGTGAGTATGCGTTATTTTCAAAAAAAATTTAAGGAGGTCGTCGGAATTCCCCCTTCGACCTTTAACCGTATCGTACGCTTTAATAATCTGTTTTCTGAAATTGATATGAATGCGCAGAACGATTATGCCAGCCTAGGTACATTGTATAATTATTATGATTTTTCACATTTTTATAAAGACTTTAAAAAGTACTGTGGCCATACACCGAACGAGTTTCATATAGAGCGATTTAAACTTATTCAAGAATTATTTGTCAGGGATTCACTTTTTATTAAAAATGCGCAAACGTATTGATGTTTTTGACTGACTTGTAGTTAGTTATATTCGTTGGAGGTCATTTAGAACGCATTTTTACATCCTTCCCTAAAACCTATTTCTTTTCTTCGTTGTCAAGTGTGAAAGACGATACAGCGTTGACAATTCCCTTGTATCACATCAATAGCAAAATGGGTCTGCAAAAGCCCTTTTGTTTTTGCCCTCTGTACGAAGGCCCTTTAGGGTTTTCGATGACATTCTAATTCAATTTTTGTAATATGGCTACGCGTGAATTTATTACTAAGGCGCCTTCCAAATTATTGGAACCTTACGTTTATTTCTATTTTCAACAAAAGATTAGTGGAGATAGGCAAAAGAATCCTCATTTGTATCGGCAGACCAGCTTACCCACAGGGTGCGTTTTTCTTGGGTTTAATTTTAATGGTTCATTGGTTTGTGACTTCAGGGATCAAGTTGGACTCATTGATTACCCCGTGTTTATAACTGGTCAACAAGACTGTATGTATGCAATGGAAATGCCTCAAGATAGCGATTTGTTTGGGGTGGTTTTAAAGCCGACGACGGCTTGTCGTTTAACGAAAATACCTATTAACGAATTACGGAATTTTGCCATTGAGGCCAACTACCACTTAGATAAAAGCCTAAAGGATCTCCATGGGAAAATGATGGGGAGCGATATTAATAGTCGTGTTTTACTTTTTGAACAATGGCTTGGTTCCCAGGTTCTAAAACAGAGACAAGATCCGGTATTCACCGATTGGGCGGTAGAGGAAATCATTAATCGGAAAGGGATCATTCATACCAATACCTTGGCCCAAACGCTAAAAGTAAGTGAACGTCATTTACAACGTGCATTTAAGGAACGTATCGGTCTTCGGCCCCATCAATATGCCACTATTGTTAAGATCAATCATATTGTAAACGATTTTAATCGTACCAAAGCCCCCTTGATCGATTTGTTATGTCAATATGAGTATTATGACAAATCACATTTTCGCAAACAATTTCGAGCGATAACACATACAACACTTTCTTCCTACATGGGCTTTCAGAATGAGGCCGCCCAGTCGTTTTTAAAGCAGATTGCATTTTAGTCGGTTTTTTACCCCCATAACAGTCTTTCTTCCAAGTATTTTGGCTTCATGAAAGCTTCAGCGGAGTAAATGACCCCGCAGATAGTATAAATGATTGTTTAATTTAAATCTATAAGCTATGCCTATTGTATCGGATTTTATTACGGTTATTGGTAATGACCATGTGTTAATTACAGATGTTGAACAGGACTTTCCTTTCGGAACAGGTGGGAGGGAAGGGAATCGGAATGCTGTTATTTTTATTATGGTTAGAAATTTAAGGGAGACCCTTCCTGTTAAAATCAATGGAAAGCATATTGGGGACTTGACTGCTTATGATCCTTCTTGGGATTTTCAAGATGCTTGGTTTACACAGATCCTAACTTTTCCTGGGTCTTATTTGAAAGTGCAAGGGAATAATGAACTTGAACTGGAATCGTCTACTACGGACAATTACTTTGTTAAAAACGTGCATTGTTTTTTTCATCAGAATGCTTAGGCCTTAGAACTTAAGGAAAACGAAATTCTTTAAAACGGGGTCTAAGCTCATCAAAACTCTTCGGAATCAGGATGAAGGTGCTTTTGTTACATTTTTTCTTGATTCCGATTAAAAAGTCTACGGTCTAAAACTTATAGGAACCAGGCAGATGGCAAATTCTACGCTTAGAAACCTTACGACCTAGCGCTGCCATTAACTAATCAAACAGAAGAGTATGAATAAAACTTGAATGGGATGAACTCAAGCCGTTTGCTAAGATTACAAATCACGAAATTAAATATAAACCTCTAAACACTATAAATTATGAAAACTACAATGAAATTTTACTTATCGATCTTTGCTCTAGGGCTATTTTTTGTTGCTTGCGATAAAAGCGATGATACTGAGGATAAAACAGATGGGGAAGATATAGAAGAAGTCACTATTGTTGAAATCTGGAAATCTACCGCTTCAATTATGGAAGAAGCTAGTGATTTTAATAATGACGGGACGAAGAATACAGATTTTAATAAAGAGGTAGAAGGTATCCCTCAGGGCACTATTACCCTTAAAAGTGACGGCACAGGAACGACATCTAGCCTAGGTGTTTTGTATATAGTGTATTCAGAAGAGGAGGATGCATACGAAACAATTTACGAGCCAGCAAAAGAATCAGAAGCTGAAGTTGAAATAGTTTGGACTAAAGATGGGGATAAAAGGATTTTAAAATATAATGCGGATACTGATCAGTCATACACACAAACTGGGGTTGTTTCCGGGACAACCCTTGAAATCTCGAGTGCATTACCAATTTTTATGCATAATACCGAAGAAGATGTATATGAGTTTTATGAGGAGAAACAAATTTCTTGGTTTTATGGAAAAGAAGATGTTCAGTAGTTTAAGATGTAACTATTGTACTCTTGACCGTCATTTTTATGATAGGAAATGGGTTTAAAGTATGGACGGCCGTGCGCAACGTATTAACAAAAAATGAGGCTAAGAAAAAAGAACTTTTAGTAATAGCCGAAAAAGAAAAATTGCATATCTCGGTTCTTAACTGGGTGTGACTAATGAAACATCGGTAGTAAAAGATGGATGCTTTGAAATTTTATAATGTAATGGAAGTTAATGTGTTAGTTCTGTTTTTTTAGAAATATTCATTTAAAACTTACTAGTGAAAAGAGTAGTGCAACTCACACCAATAATTATTGATTGAAATGTATCAAAAGAATAATTGCTTAGTTGATATCAGATCCAAGTAGCAATTCTTTTTCTTTTTTGCTTCTTATCAAAAAGGTATTAGAGACGATTTGCAATTATTAATAATAAAAACGAGAGATATGAAAAAAATAAATTTTTCACTTATATATTTTTTGATAGTGGTAAGCTATTCGTGTACCCCAAAATTTAGTATGACGATAAAGCCGACAACACTTTGCCCTAGAGAGGAATTTAAAATTGAGTGGGGGAGTAATGATATAAAAAAACTTAGGGTCGAAACAACTAGACCAACAGATCCACCGTTTTCTGGAGAGATAGCTAAGGAGGGGAAGGTTAACTTAACAGCTGAGGAATCAACAAGAATAACCATGTATGCACCAGATAATAGTAACCTAGGAGAAAAGATTATAGATGTTCAAATAATTGACGAAGATATAACTAGGACCTTAGACTTTTTATGGTCGGGTTGTGTGGTTGCCCAAGGACAAAGGGTCGGATATATCCCATTGTCTGATCTTAGTGTAAGTTCGGGAATTACAATAAAGGGAGTAGTTAATACTTCTGGAAGACATATTATTCTTAGTCATAGTGGTGTGAGTATACCGTTGGCACCAAATGAGGTGACAAATGGATTTAACTCTAATCCGTATAAAGGAGAGTGGAGCGTGAGATTGGATCCTAGACGGATACCTCCTCTTATTGATTCATTCACAATAGAGGGGTGTCCCTTGGGTGAAACCAACCCGGATCCAATAATAACCTATGTAGACCCTCCGTCTTTAACTGTGTCTATAACTATGGGGTGTTGATGAATCACCACAATCGTCCTCTTAGTTTTTTGAGTTATCGGTCAGATAAATAGAAAAGTGCTAAATCCTAAAACCTCCTTTAAAAAGGGGTGTCTAGGGATTTAGCACTTTTAAATATCAATTGTCCCGCGCTAGTCGTTGGGAAAATAGATCTACTTAAACGTTCTTGGCCAACCAATCACCAACTTCGCTTGTTTTGTACGATTTGGCGTCTTCGGAAAGGTCTTCGGTTACGATGCCTTCGGCTAAAGATTTGTTCACAACACGACGGATATCTTCGGCTTCTTCCTGTAGACCGAAATCTTCAAACATCATAGCTGCAGAAA
The DNA here is from genome assembly GCF_900156625.1 of Zobellia uliginosa. Taxonomy (GTDB): domain Bacteria; phylum Bacteroidota; class Bacteroidia; order Flavobacteriales; family Flavobacteriaceae; genus Zobellia; species Zobellia uliginosa. The sequence continues at coordinate 456,041 of NZ_FTOB01000003.1, forward strand.
GTACGGTAGCCAATGGGTTGGCAATGTCTTTTCCTGCGGCCTGTGGGTATGAACCGTGAATAGGTTCGTACAGTTTTGTTTTTTCGCCTACGGAAGCAGAAGGCATTAATCCCATAGAGCCTGAAATTACAGAGGCTTCATCGGTCAAAATATCTCCGAAAAGGTTTTCTGTGATGATAACGTCGTATCCTTTTGGCCATTGCACCAATCGCATGGCAACAGCATCAACAAATTCGTAAGAAACCTCAACCTCAGGATAGTCTTTTTCCATGGCCTGTACGGTTTCTCTCCATAAACGTGATGACTCTAAAACGTTGGCCTTGTCAACACAACAAAGGCGTTTAGAACGGTTCATGGCCATTTCAAAACCTTTTTTTGCCAAACGTTGAATCTCGGCGCGTGTGTAGGTCATGGTGTCAAAAGCCGTATTGCCATCGTCTTTTCTACCGCGCTCTCCAAAATATACACCACCGGTCAATTCCCTAAGGATAATCAAATCGGTACCTTCAATGCGCTCGCGCTTTAAGGGCGACTTATCGATTAAAGAAGGGAAGGTGAAAGTCGGGCGTACATTGGCAAAAAGACCCAGTTTTTGTCTCATTTTCAATAAACCTTGCTCAGGGCGAACTTTTGCGGAAGGGTCATTGTCAAACCTAGGGTGGCCTATGGCTCCAAAAAGAACGGCATCTGCACTGGCACAAACTTCATGGGTTTCATCCGGATAAGGTTCTCCAACGGCATCAATGGCCGCGGCGCCTGTCAACGCAGGTTTCCAGCTGATTTCATGCTTATATTTTGCTGCGATAGCATCGCAAACTTTTACGGCTTGGTCAATAACTTCGGGGCCGATTCCATCTCCGGCCAATAGTGCAATGTCTAGTTTCATTCTTTTTTAGCTTTACGCTACACGCCAATTACTTTGTGCTATGTATCTACTTTGGTGTGTAAGGTTAATTACATTTTATTTATCAAATTATTTAAACTTTTCCTGATCCTGTCAACGTTGTCATTAAGGTCCTCAAAAAATTGCCCTTCTATATATCCCAAATCCTTCGCTGAAACCGTAAAGTGTTCCAGTTCGTGGGCCGATAGCATAACTAAATGATATTGAGCATCTTTTCGGTCGCTTTGATCGCCGATACGGTTTGATCGGAATCCAGTCCCCGGGTAATCAATTCCTTATCGCCATTTTGCCAAGTGATTATAGTTTCACATAGGGCGTCTGAATTACTCCCCGGTGGAATCCTTACGGCATAGTCCGTTAGTTTCGGAAACTCCATGTTCTTTGAGGTGTAGAGTTTGCGAAGGGCATTCATAAATGCATCGTATTGTCCATCCCCTTGGGCATGGGCCTCTAAGAGCTCGCCATTGATTTCTAAGGAAACCGTAGTCGATGGACGTAGCCCCTTTGAATGGGTGAGTACGTAGGATCTTATGAATACTTTCTGTTGATGGTCGTCACCCTCGCCTAAAACATCGGAAATGATATAGGGCAGATCATCTTTGGTTACCCTCTCTTTTTTATCACCCAGTTCAATGATACGTTGGGTAACTTTTTTCAGCTCTTCATCGTTAAGAGTGAGTCCGAGTTCCTGTAAATTCTTCTGTATGTTGGCTTTTCCCGAGGTTTTGCCTAAGGCATATTTTCTTTTACGGCCAAAACGTTCGGGCAATAGGTCGTTAAAATACAAGTTCTTTTTACTATCCCCATCCGCATGTATTCCAGCGGTTTGTGTAAATACATTATCCCCTACAATAGGTTTGTTCGAGGGAATTCCGACCCCTGTAAAGGCCGAAACCAATTTACTGACTTTGTAGAGCGAAGACTCGTTGACCTGAATCTGAATGTTCGGTAAAAAATCGTTGATTACGGCAATGGCACTTGCCATTGGGGCATTACCGGCCCGTTCTCCCATACCGTTAACCGTTAGATGAAGACCATGGCAACCGGCTTTTACGGCTTCCATTACATTGGCGACCCCAAGGTCGTAATCGTTGTGCCCGTGGAAATCAAAATGGGCATCGGGGTAACGTGTTACGATTTCTGAAATATAGGCGTAGGTTTCCGAATAGGTGAGTACGCCCAAGGTATCGGGAAGCAAGACCCGTTTAATGGGTTGCTGTGTCAAAAAATCGAGGTATTGAAAAACGTACTCCTTTGAAGAGCGCATACCGTTACTCCAATCTTCTAAATAAACATTGGTGACAATACCGTTTTTTGAAGCCTGTTCTATAGATTTTGCAATATCGGAAAAATGTTCTTCAGGCGTTTTTTTAAGTTGATAGGTAAGGTGGTTCAACGAACCTTTGGTCAAGAGATTCTGTACTTTGGCCCCGGCCGTTTTCATCCAATCTATCGATACACCGCCATCAACGAAGGTGAGCACCTCCACTTTGTCGATACAATTCTTGTCAGAAGCCCATTGTGCGATTTGTTTGACGGCTTCGAGCTCCCCATCGGAAACCCGTGCCGAGGCAACTTCGATACGGTCAACTTTTAATTCTTCTAAAAGTAGTTTGGCCAAGGTCAGTTTCTCGGAAACGGAAAAGGATACACCAGAGGTTTGTTCGCCGTCTCGCAGCGTGGTATCCATAATTTCCAGTTTTCTTTTCATTTGCTCTAGGGTTTCTTTAGAACTGTATTAGGTTGATTTTCTAGCGATTGATGTAAAGGAAAAAACAACCTACCGAAACTCTGATGGTTCGGCAGATTGCGTTAATCTTTTAGGAGGTCTGCAACAGAAGCCTATAACGGTCTGTCAGCGGCAAATTCCTTGATTTCGTCCTGAATGTTCAAAAGGTAATCGATGTCGTCAAAACCGTTTAACATGTTCGCTTTTTTGTAAGCGTTGATGTCAAAACTTTCCGATTCCCCTGTGCTTTCAATGGTAATCGTCTGCTCAGGAAGGCTCACCTCAAAAGAGGCCTTAGGGTCGGCTTCGATGGCCTTAAAGATTTTATCTAAAAATTCGGCACTTACCTGTACGGGAAGAACACCGATGTTCAAACAGTTGTTTCTGAAAATATCGGCAAAGAAACTTGATACCACACAACGGAATCCGTAATCGTAAACGGCCCAAGCGGCGTGCTCACGGGAAGAGCCTGATCCGAAGTTTTTACCGCCGACCAAAATACGGCCGCTATAGGTTGGGTTGTTCAGTACAAAGTCTTTCTTTTCGGTACCGTCACTGTTATAACGCCAATCCCTAAAAAGGTTGTCTCCGAAACCCTTACGTTCGGTGGCTTTTAAGAATCTTGCAGGTATGATCTGATCGGTATCCACATTCTCTATGGGAAGTGGTACGGCCGATGATTTTAATATATTGAATTTATCGTATGCCATAATTTCAAATTGTAATTCTGAATTAAAAGTAAATTAGGATTAGGCGGTTTCAAGTTCCATTAAGTCCCTTGGATCGGTAACCTTTCCTGTTACTGCAGCCGCAGCGGCAACTAACGGACTGGCCAACAAAGTCCTTGAACCTGGGCCTTGTCTCCCTTCAAAGTTTCTGTTTGACGTGCTCACCGCATACTTTCCGGCAGGTACCTTGTCGTCGTTCATGGCCAAACAAGCCGAACAACCAGGCTCGCGAAGTTCAAAACCGGCTTCGTTCAAAATGGACAATAGACCTTCGTCTTTAATAGCTTTTTCTACCCTGTGTGAACCGGGAACCAACCAAGCGGTAACGTTAGGGGCTTTTTGACGGCCTTTTACCAAGGAGGTGAACAACCTGAAATCTTCAATTCTTCCGTTCGTACAGCTTCCCAAGAAAACAAAATCGATAGGTTTGCCCATCATGCTGTCTCCCTCACTGAAGTTCATGTACTGTAAGGACTTTTTGTATGTGGCAACGCCACCTTCAACAGCTTCCGCTTGCGGAATACCGTGTGTGATTCCGATGCCCATGCCAGGGTTGGTACCATAGGTAATCATCGGTTCTATGTCGGCAGCGTTGAAAGTAATCTCTTTATCAAATTCTGCGCCTTCTTCGGTAGGAAGGGATTTCCAATAGGCCATAGCCTTGTCCCATGCCTCACCGGTGGGCGTAAATTCCCTTCCTTTTACGTATTCGAATGTTTTTTCATCGGGGGCGATCATTCCTCCACGGGCACCCATTTCAATACTAAGGTTGCAGACCGTCATTCGGCCTTCCATGGTCATATCCCTGAAAACTTGTCCGGCATACTCCACAAAATAGCCTGTGGCACCTGATGTAGTCAATTGTGAAATGATGTACAAGGCCACATCTTTAGGGGTAACCCCTTTATTAAGGCTGCCCTCAACATTGATCCGCATACTCTTTGGCTTGGTCTGCATAATACACTGCGTAGCCAAAACCATTTCTACTTCCGATGTGCCGATACCAAAGGCGATGGCTCCGAAAGCTCCGTGAGTGGAGGTATGTGAATCACCACAAACGATGGTGGCGCCAGGTTGGGTGATGCCGTATTCCGGTCCTACAACGTGAACAATACCGTTTTTTTCATGCCCGAGACCCCAATATGAAATACCAAACTCATTGGAGTTCTCCTCTAACATACGCAATTGATTGGCGGAAAGCGGGTCTTCAACAGGTAGGTGTTGGTTGATGGTAGGGGTGTTATGGTCGGCCGTAGCAAACGTTTTTTCAGGATGCAGCACCTTGATGCCCCTATTTTTTATACCTAAAAAAGCAACGGGACTCGTTACTTCGTGCACCATGTGGCGGTCTATAAACAATACGTCAGGTCCGTTTTCAATGTGTTGTACCACATGCGAATCCCAAACTTTATCGAATAATGTTTTTTTTGTATTCATCTCATTTAAATTCTAAGCTCACAAATCTAACGAATGTGGGTGTTGTTAAGAAATTATTGTGGTTGAAAATTACGATGTTCAACTTATATAATTCCAGATATTTTTGTATTTCGCCAGCTGGGCGTACGTGTGTCTGATAGCCATATTTTCCGGTTTTTCAAGGCTGGGGTCGTCTTTTAATAATTGTATGGCATGGTACCTGGCCGTTTTAAGAATATCATTGTCTTTTACGATATCGGCAATCTTTAAATTCAGTACGCCACTTTGTTGGGTGCCCATGATGTCCCCAGGGCCACGTAGCTTTAGGTCGACCTCGGCAATTTCAAAGCCGTCGTTGGTATGTACCATGGTCTGTAATCGGGTTTTGGCTTCGGTAGATAATTTGTGCCCGGTCATGAGGATACAGAAACTCTGGTCGGCACCCCGGCCCACACGACCCCGCAACTGGTGGAGTTGCGATAGGCCGAATCGTTCGGCGCTCTCTATGATCATCACGGAGGCATTGGGGACGTTTACGCCTACTTCTATAACCGTAGTGGCGACCATGATCTGGGTTTCTCCCTTTACGAAGCGTTCCATTTCATAATCTTTGTCCGCCGGCTTCATTTGTCCGTGTACAATGGAAATCTGGTAATCGGGTAGGGGGAAGTCGCGCGCAATGCTTTCATACCCATCCATTAAATCTTTGTAATCTAAGGCTTCAGACTCTTGAATGAGGGGGTATACGATATAGACTTGACGCCCTTTTTTTATTTCGTCCCGTATAAATTGAAAAACCTTTAAGCGGTTGCTATCGTACCGGTGTACGGTTTTTATGGGTTTTCTTCCAGGAGGGAGCTCGTCGATTATGGAAACATCCAAGTCGCCATAAAGGCTCATGGCCAAGGTGCGGGGAATGGGCGTTGCCGTCATGATCAATATGTGGGGCGGAATCTGGTTCTTGCGCCAAAGCTTGGATCGTTGTGCAACACCGAACCTATGCTGTTCGTCTACAATGGCGAGTCCTAAATTTTTAAATTTCACCTTGTCTTCCAATAGGGCGTGGGTGCCTATTATAATGTTGAGTTCGCCGCTTTCCAGTTTTTCGTGGATCGGACGCCGGTGCGCCTGTTTTACCGAGCCCGTCAAAAGGGCACAGTTGATGCCTGTACCTTTAAGAAGGTCTACGATACCGGTATAGTGTTGGTTCGCCAAAATTTCAGTGGGGGCCATAAGGCAGGCCTGAAAACCGTTGTCAATGGCCAAAAGCATGGTCATTACGGCGACTATAGTCTTTCCGGAGCCTACATCGCCCTGTAAAAGGCGGTTCATTTGGGCATTACTTCCTAAATCGGCCCTGATTTCCTTGATGACCCGCTTTTGGGCACCCGTAAGCTCAAAAGGTAAGTGGTTTTTGTAAAAATCGTTAAAAAGAACACCCACTTGGTCAAAGTTAAAACCCTTTATTTTTTGCTTGTGCAACATGTTCTTGGCAATCAATTGAAGCTGAATGTAGAACAGCTCTTCGAACTTTAACCGGAATTGGGCCTTGGCCAATAGCTCTTGGTTCTTTGGAAAATGTATGTTGAACAGGGCTTCGCTCTTGGGGATAAGCTTTAGCCCGAACATCAATTTTTCCGAAAGGGTCTCGGTAAACCTCCCCTTGGTTTCAATGAATATTTGTTGAACCAGTTTGCTTATTACCCGGTTGGTAATTCCTTTGTTGCTAAGTTTTTCGGTTGATGGATACACGGGTTGCATCAACACCTTAAGGCCTTGCTCATGGTCTTTTAAAAGTTCCATTTCGGGGTGGGGCATAGAAAACTTGCCGTTGAACCAATTGCATTTTCCGAAAATCACATATGGGGTGTTCAGTTTTAAATTTTCCCTGATCCATTTTTGTCCCCTGAACCACACCAGTTCCATCTCGCCGGTCTCATCGACAAAATTGGCAACAAGGCGTTTGCCTTTTTTTTGCTCCACGGTTTTGATGTGTACTACCTTTCCGATAACCTGCACATCTGCATTGCTGCGCTGCAGTTGGTTTATCTTGTAGTAACGGGTTTTGTCAATATAACGGTTGGGAAAAAGATTCAGTAAATCTTGAAACGTATGTATACCCAATTCAGACTGTAAGGTTTGGGCCCGATTGGGGCCTACACCTTTTAGGTATACAATAGGTGTCTGAAGTGAATTAGCGTTCATGGGACTAAAATAGGTGATAGGTGCAATTGCGACAAACTAAAACATTAAATTTGGTCTACTATTTGTTTCTAAAAATTCATGAGATACTTTTTTTTACTTCTTTTTTTCGGTTTTGTTTCTTTTTCCTTTGGGCAGCATCAAGATAAGGTCGACTTTGTTCGTGCCGATGTATATATAGAACCCGTCCCTTTGAATAAAGAGGTCAAGGGGAGGGTGGTCTATCGATTTGACGTGCTTCAAAATGTAGACTCGGTTTTTCTCGATGCCAAGGATATGAGGTTTGAAAAAGTGGAGTTGAACGGCAAGCAGGTCGATTATATTACGACCGACAAGACGATTTCCATTCGTAAAAAGCTAAAAAAGGATACATCCCACAAGCTTACGATAGCCTATGTGGCCAAACCAAGGCAAACGGTTTACTTTTTGGGCTGGGGCGATAAAATAGAAGGGAACGAACAGGTGTGGACGCAAGGTCAGGGTAAGTACACCAGTCATTGGCTGCCTAGTTTTGACGATATGAACGAAAAGGTCGAGTTCGACTTGGCCGTTCAGGCAAATCACCCCTATGAGGTAATTGCTAACGGTAAATTGGTGTCGGTCTCTAAGGGCGACAATGGTAGGCCTGTGTGGCTTTTCGATATGGAAAACCCTATGAGTAGCTACCTCCTAGCCTTTGCCATCGGCCATTATAGCAAGCAAGAACTGAGGTCTTCAAGGGGTGTTCCCATTGTAAATTACTTCTATCCGAAGGATAGTGCAAGGGTTGGGCCTACTTATCGCCATACCCAGCGGATTTTTGATTTTTTAGAGAATGAAATAGGGGTTTCCTACCCTTGGCAGGATTACAAGCAGATTCCGGTAAGGGACTTCCTTTACGCGGGGATGGAAAATACGGGGGCTACTATTTTTTCCGATGGATATGTCATAGACGCTACGGCCTTTGTGGATAAGAACTACATCAATGTCAATGCCCACGAATTGGCGCACCAGTGGTTCGGTAATTTGGTTACTGAAAAAAACGGAAGCCATCATTGGTTGCAAGAGGGCTTTGCTACCTATTATGCCTATTTGGCCGAAAAGGAAATTTTTGGTGATGACCATTTCTATTGGAAATTATTCGACACGGCCAAGGAACTACGTGAAATGAGCGAAGGTGGTAAAGGTCAGGCCCTGGTCGACCCTAAAGCCAGTAGCGCCACTTTTTACGAAAAGGGGGCTTGGGCCTTGGTGATGCTCAGGGAGTTGGTAGGGGATAGGCCCTTTAAAAAAGGGGTTTCCGATTATTTGAACGCCCATCGATTCAAAAATGTAACAATCGACGATTTTTTAAAGGAGATGGAACAAGCGTCAACCATGAGCCTGGAGGGATTTAGGGTAAAATGGTTGGAGTCCTCCGAATTTCCATGGGATGAAGCCAAGACCTATCTCATGAATAAGAACGAAGCCCTTTCCGCCTTTCTTGGGTCGGGACACGAACTGAAGGATTTGGAAAAGGAACTACGGGCGGAAAGGCCGGTACAGTATAAAGTAGCCTTGGTAGATGAACTGGCCCAAGAGATTTTGGAACAAGATCGGTTCGCTCCTTTATTTGGGCATCCTCAGTTAAAAGTCCGCCAAAAAGCTATTCAGCTGGTCAACCAAATTTCAGATGTCCATAAGGAAAGTGCGGAAAAATTATTGGGCGATTCCAGTTATATAACCCGAGAGTTGGCCCTGTTCAAGCTTTGGTCGTCTTTTCCCGAGAGCCGTAAGGTCTATTTGGATGCGACGAAGGAAGTGGTCGGCCTGCCGAACAAGAATGTCCGCTTACTGTGGTTGTTCCTCGCCGTGGCTACCGAAGGATATGAGTCGGAAAACACCCGGAAATACTTTTCGGAATTAATCGCTTATACTTCGCCCGAATATGGTTGGGAAGTGCGTATCGGGGCTTTCCAGTATTTGCGGGAAATAGGTTTTACAGACGAGGGGCTGGCTAATCTTATAAATGCAACCAACCACCACTCTTGGCAATTTAAAAAGTATGCACGGGGCCTAATCGGGCAACTTTTGGAAGATCAAGAGTATAAAACCCGTATTGAAAAGTTGGAAGGGAAACTAAACCAAGAGGAAACGCGTTATATTAGCACCAAACTAAACTAAATCATGAGGGCATTGGTCATATCGGGCGGAGGTAGTAAAGGCGCTTTTGCAGGAGGCGTAGCGCAATACCTTATGGAGGAACTCCATCACAAGTACGACCTGTTTTTGGGAACGTCTACGGGCAGCTTGCTGATTTCGCACCTGGCCCTTCAGAAAATCGAAAAAATCAAGGAGGTGTATACCTCGGTGAACCAGCATAGTATTTTTAGCAATTGCCCCTTTACCATACAAAAGAAGCACGGGGTACACACGATCGGTATCGATCACTGGAACGTGCTGAAGAATTTTTATAAGGGAAGGAAAACCTTTGGGGAAAGCCGAAACCTTTTGAAACTGATTAAAAGGACCTTGACGGTAGAAGAGTTTGAAATTTTAAAGCAGGGGCCTAAGGAAATTATTGCTACGGTTTCCAATCTTTCCTTAAATCAAGTGGAGTATAAAAGTATAAACGACTACAGTTACGAAGAGTTCTGTGAGTGGATATGGATTTCGTGCAACTATACTCCATTTATGAGTTTGGTGCGCAAGAACGGCTGTGAATATGCCGATGGTGGCCTTGGGAATATGGTGCCGATAGAGGAAGCTATAAAACGAGGGGCCAAAGAGGTCGATGTTATTGTATTGCAGACCGAGGTGAGCCATTTGAACCGCTTGCCGTCACGTAATGCCTTTTCCTTGCTTACTACCATGTTCGAATATATGCTTGATCGTATCGAGCATCAAAATATAAGGATCGGCAAATATGTTGCCAGGCATAACGATGCCATTATCAATTTCTATTATACCCCGACCGTGCTCACCACGAATTCCCTTATTTTCGATAAGGAAAAAATGACGGTCTGGTGGGAGAGTGGCTATAATTTCGCAAAATACAAGAATACGGAACTCAACCAGATCGAACCGGAAAAAGGCGAGGTGCTCTAAAAAAAAAGACCACCGAACAAAAATATGCCCAGTGGTCTACTAGAATGAAAGGATTCTAATTGATTTATTCCCAAAGGTATTTGATCTCTTTTTTGATAAAAGAGAGTGCGGTACCTGAAGGGGATTGTTTTTCCATCGTTTCCGTTAAGATGTCTTCCCTTAGTTTGTCGGCCGATTCGGTTTCGCTCATGGCCGCTTTTCTGATCATTTGTACCGTAGCGCTTTTTGCCGCCTTGATAACGTTCCAACACTCGTCGGTCATGTAGATCTGTTGCGACAGATTGTGTTCGAACTCGGTCTCTATGCTTTTGATCAGCAAACTTTCGTAGGCATTTTTATCGGACGATTTTGGGGCCACGCGAACCACTAGGCTCGGTATGGCGATGCGCTCAAGAAAAAGGGCCATGCGTTCATAGGCTTGCAAGCGAACCGGAATAGTGCTCTTCTGCGAGTCTTTGTGCAAAAGAAAACGTCTACGTCCTTCTTCGTTCTTGGTGTGCATCTTAAAAAAGTAAAAGGCCACAACGCCAGTGACTACCGCCGGTAATAAAAAACCGAACATTTGTAAAATTCCTTCTCCAGACATGTTTTTGGTATTTGGTTAATTTGGGTATTAGAACGGAGGATTTTAGCAAAAAGTATATGACGTTTCGTATAACTTTTAGTTCTTCATGTGCTCTCTTACCATCAGGTAAAACTTGTCGAACTCAGGGTGGATGTTCACTTGTACCCCTTCTTTTAGATTTCCGTCCCGTCCAAGGGCCTTAATGCGCTCTGCGGGAATATTGAACTTACTTTGAAGCAATGTGGCCAATGCTACGGCTTGCTTGGCCGGGGTTTTAAGGTCTCCAGTCATACTAAGGCCTTCAATGGTCACCGCTGTAGTAGGGTTGGCATTTAAGATGTTCGCTATTTTTTCCACCCAAGCTTCGGCCTGTGGGGTCGGGGTCGTTCCTGTGTCGCTTCCAAAGAGGCTGGCGAGGTCAGACGAAATCACCACGGCGCCTTCCGAAACACCGATTTTGGCATTCTCGCCCATAGTCTGTTTTACGTTGGTAAGAACCACTATGGTGGTAGAATCGTTTGTGGCAATTGCATCCTTGATGGCCTTTAACTGTCTTTCCTTGGCTTCGAGGCTTTCCATGGCGCTGTTTACAATATTCGAATTTTTGTTCGATACCTCGGCAAAACTGTTTAGGTTTTTCATGAGGGTGTTGTTCGCGTCTTGAAGCTCGGTGACCTGCGATTCAAACGATTCGGCCTTGGCTACGGCTACTTTTTCGTTCTTTCTGGCGTCGAATATCTCGGCGTTAACAGAGTCTAACTGCGACTTTAATTGGTCGATTTCGGCTAAAAGATCACTTTTTCTCTGGGCTTGTAACGATATACAGGTACATGCGATAAGGCCAAGGGCAAGTAGGGATTTTTTCATGAATTACACTGATTAATTATTTTGTTAATATGATTTGGAAATACTAAATAACCGTTAACAAATGTATATTATTCTTTGGTGTTTTCACAATGCTTTCCACCTAAGTAAATACAATCGTATAGTTTTTGCATGTTCTCGAACGGTACTTTTGTCTTGTTATATCCATAGGCAGAAGCCAAACTACGACTTAGGTCGTTGTCGTCGACGTTTAGTTGGATGTCGTCCATAGTGTATTGACAAGGGTGTTCGTATCCCGAAGCATGGGTGATTTCCAAGAACTCTTTTCTAAAGGTCATAAAATATTGTGCCAGGCGGTCGGACTTTAACGGTATGTCAATGCCTTTTTGCAGCCACTTGTTCTGGGTGGCTACCCCTGCGGGGCAGCGGTTGGTGTGACACACTTGCGCCTGAATACAGCCAATGCTCATCATGGCTTCACGGGCCACGTTGATACAGTCTACGCCCATGGCAAAGGCCATGGCGGCCTTGGCGGGAAAACCGAGTTTTCCACTGCCGATAAATACGATGCGATCGGTGAGTTTGCGTTTGAGGAATACCTTGTAAAGGCTTGAAAATCCGTATACCCAAGGCAAGGATACATGGTCGGCGAATGATGGTGGAGCGGCGCCCGTTCCGCCTTCCCCGCCGTCAACGGTGATAAAGTCAGGACCTTTGCCTGTCTTTTCCATTAGATCGGCCAGTTCTTCCCATTGGTCCAATTTCCCGATGGCTCCCTTGATCCCTACGGGCAATCCGGTTTCTTCCGCGATGTCCTCAATAAGCTGTAAAAGCTCCGCTATGTTGTTGAACGCCTTATGGGTAGCGGGCGAGAGTACGTCCTTGCCGACTTCCACACCGCGTATATCGGCGAGTTCCTGAGTTATCTTGGCTCCGGGCAATACACCGCCTTTTCCAGGTTTGGCCCCCTGTGATAATTTGATTTCTATGGCTTTTATACTGGGGTTTTCCTCCACGAGTCTTTTCATTTTTTCCATGGAAAAATTGCCATCAGGCGTACGTACGCCAAAATAGCCCGTTCCAAAATGGAAAATGACATCGCCGCCCTGCTTGTGATACGATGAAAGTCCGCCTTCGCCGGTATTGTGATAGGCGCCAGACTTGGCCACCCCTTTGTTCATGGCTTCAATGGCCGCGGCCGATAATGATCCAAAACTCATTGCCGATACGTTGATGATGGATTTGGGCCGAAAAGGCTTCCGTCTGTTGTTGTAGGCACCCATGACCTTGGCGCAGGGAACAAAGGTTTTGTCGATGGCATTGATATGGCCTTCGGGTACCTTGTAGGCCATCATCTGGTTCTTTACGAAAATGTGCTGATGGGCATAGATATCGCGATCGGTACCAAAGCCTTCGTAATTGTTCTCTTTTTTGGCGGAAGCGTATATCCATCCTCTTTCGATACGGTTGAAAGGAAGTTCTTCGCGGTTATTGGCCACAAAATATTGACGCATTTCGGGCCCTATGCTTTCGAGCCAATAACGTAAATGTCCGACAATCGGAAAATTGTGTGAAATGGTGTGGGAACGTTGAAAAAAGATGTCGCGAATACTCACTAAAACAAGAATGATCAAAAGCCATCCCCACCAAGGAATGGCCTGTAAAGTGTCGAGAATTTGGCTCATAAGTAGTAACGGTATATTTAAATTGATGATTTAAGTTGAGTGTTTTAAGTTATTGCTTGTTAAGATAATCAATGCTTATTTCTGTCAAGGCTTTAACACCGAGGAGCAAACCACTATCATCAATGATGAAATCGGGGGTGTGGTGTGGAAACGATGCTGTATTTCCTGGGGTCATTCCTCCTAAAAAGAAAAAGAACCCGGGGACTTCCTTTTGGAAATATGAGAAATCTTCAGCTCCTGTAACGGCTTTTTGGGGCTGTACATTGTGTTCGCCCGCCACTCTGTTCAGGGTGGGGAGCATTTGTGTAACCAGGTCGGGGTCGTTGTAGGTGATTTCCGTTGCGTCTACAATTTCAATGGAGGCATCACCGCCATAGGCCTTGGCGATAGCGGGCACCATTTCTTCCATACGTTTGTTGATAAGGCTTTTCATGTCGTAATCAAGCGTACGTATGGTGCCGATCATTTCAGCGTCTTCCGGAATGATGTTGAAGCGAACACCGCTTGTGATCTTTCCTACCGTGATTACGGCCGCCTCGTTAGTGAGTTCGGCTTCGCGGCTGATTATGGTCTGTAGTCCGTCGATGATCTTGGCGCTGATCAATATGGGATCGACTCCCGACCAGGGGCGGGCGCCGTGGCTTTGTTTTCCTTTTACCCTGATGGTGAATTTTTGCGCTGCGGCCATGGTTCCTCCGGATTTATAACGGATGACGCCAACGGGCGTTTGGGAGTTGATGTGGAGTCCGAAAATGGCATCGACATCGGGATTTTTTAATACGCCTTCCTTGACCATGAGTAGGGCTCCGCCTTCTTCCCCAGGAGGGGGACCTTCTTCGGCAGGTTGGAAAATGAATTTTACGGTCCCCTTTATTTTGTCAGTATGTTTGGAAAGGATTTCTGCAACGCCCATGAGGATGGCCGTATGGGTATCGTGTCCGCAAGCGTGCATGACAGGGGCTTGCTCTCCTTTAAAATCGGCGGTTACGGTGGATTTAAAAGGGAGTTCGTTTCGTTCAAGAACGGGAAGGGCATCAATATCGGCCCGTAAGGCCACCACCTTGCCAGGTTTTTTTCCTCGCAGAATGCCGACAACCCCGGTATGGGCTACCCCGGTCTGCACTTCTAAGCCCAGGGCGGTCAGGTGTTCGGCTATTTTTTCGGCCGTTTTAAACTCGCGATTGGAGAGTTCGGGGTTTTGGTGGATTTCCCTTCGCCATTCGATGACCTTGCTTTCGATCGCTTTGTAGTCCTTCTCGAATTTTTGGGCCAAGGTCGGAAGGGTGAGCCCAAAATAGAACAATAGGCCTATGGATAGTTTTGTCATGCGATAAAGGGTTTGTCGATTTTATTTTTTTTCACTGTGATTTATTTTACGGAAGCTTTTTGTTATAAAAAGTCCGAAAGAGGCTATATTTCTGATTTTCTGTTTAAAATACCCCTTCTAAAGCGCAAAATTTGACATAATAAGTGAATATATCAACAAAATGGATAAATTCATTGTTAATTACTTTAACACTTTGGGGTTTTATCTTTTTAATTGTCGTATTATCTTTAGCGATACTTTAGTTCCAAACCCCTGATTTATGTCCGATAATTCCCAGTACACAGAAGACAATATCCGTTCACTCGATTGGAAAGAGCATATTCGACTGCGACCTGGTATGTATATCGGTAAGTTGGGCGATGGCTCATCTGCCGATGATGGTATATATATATTATTAAAGGAAACCATAGACAACTGTATCGATGAGTTTGTAATGGGGGCGGGTAAGACCGTAGAGATTTCCATTCAAGGTGAACGTGTAATCGTTCGCGATTACGGTCGCGGTATTCCTTTAGGTAAGGTGGTGGATGTGGTTTCAAAAATGAACACCGGTGGTAAGTACGACTCGCGTGCCTTTAAAAAGTCCGTTGGTTTGAACGGTGTAGGTACCAAGGCGGTAAATGCCCTTTCGAGTTATTTCCGTGTAGAAAGTACGAGGGACGGAAAATCAAAGTCCG
This sequence comes from Zobellia uliginosa, assembly GCF_900156625.1. Lineage (GTDB taxonomy): Bacteria > Bacteroidota > Bacteroidia > Flavobacteriales > Flavobacteriaceae > Zobellia > Zobellia uliginosa. Next base: position 471,165 of record NZ_FTOB01000003.1, read on the forward strand.
CCGAATTTAAGACCGGGGAACTACAGAACGAGGAACTGCTAGAGGAAACCACTAGACGTAGGGGGACCAAGGTCACCTTTATTCCTGATGAGACCATATTCAAGAAATTCAAGTATAGAAACGAATACGTTGAGCGCATGCTCAAGAATTATGTCTATCTCAATCCGGGGTTGACCATAGTTTTCAATGGGGAAAAATTTCACTCCGAGAACGGTCTAAAGGATTTATTGGAAGACAATAACAACGCCGAAGACATTCTTTACCCGGTAATCCACCTTAAGGGGGAAGATATCGAAGTGGCCATTACGCACAGTAAGACCCAATATAGCGAGGAGTACCATTCTTTCGTAAACGGACAGCATACGACCCAGGGCGGTACGCACCAAGCGGCCTTCCGTGAGGCCTTGGTAAGGACGATTCGTGATTTTTACGGAAAGAATTACGATGCATCCGATGTTCGAAAATCGATTATTTCTGCGATTTCCATCAAGGTGATGGAGCCGGTTTTCGAAAGTCAGACCAAAACCAAGTTGGGGTCAACGGAAATGGGGGGTGATTTCCCGACCGTACGTACCTATATCAATGATTTTATAGGGACACATCTCGATAACTACCTGCATAAGAACCCTGAAACGGCCGATAAGCTTCAGCGTAAGATCATGATGGCCGAAAAGGAAAGAAAGGAACTTTCCGGTATTCGGAAGCTGGCGCGCGACCGGGCGAAAAAGGCTAGTTTGCACAATAAGAAGTTAAGGGATTGTCGCGTGCACTTGGGCGATATGAAAAACGATCGCCGTTTAGAGAGCACCTTGTTCATTACCGAGGGGGATTCCGCTTCGGGGTCCATTACCAAATCAAGGGACGTGAATACGCAGGCTGTATTCAGTCTACGAGGTAAGCCCTTGAACTCTTATGGCATGTCGAAAAAAATCGTTTATGAAAACGAGGAGTTCAATTTGTTGCAAGCGGCATTGAATATTGAGGAGTCGATGGAAGATTTGCGATATAACAATATTGTAATCGCTACGGATGCCGATGTGGATGGTATGCACATTCGCTTACTTTTGATTACCTTCTTCCTGCAATTTTTTCCAGAGTTGATAAAAGAAAATCATTTGTATATTTTGCAAACCCCATTGTTCCGTGTCAGGAACAAGAAGGAAACCATATATTGCTATAGTGAGGAAGAGCGAAAAAATGCAATTCAAAAATTGACCGGTAAAGCTGAAATAACACGCTTTAAAGGTTTGGGTGAAATATCGCCCGATGAGTTCAAGCATTTTATCGGGGGGGATATTCGCTTGGAACCCGTAATGCTCGACAAGGCTATGTCCATAGAGCAATTATTGAGTTTTTACATGGGCAAGAATACGCCCGACCGACAAGAATTCATCATAGAAAACCTTAAAGTAGAGGTTGACCTTGTGGAAGAAAATCAATTATAAACCAAAGAAATACGATTTTTTCTGAATGGAGGAAAATGACGAGCTGAACGAAGCTAACAATCAGAATTCGCCTGAAGGCCAATCGGAGCAATCCGCCGAAGAAGGCCAGGGGCAAGTCAATGATTCGGAGGTAACGGATGGAGAAGACCAGGGACAGGATGACGCGCTTACGCGGGTTACCGGAATGTACAAGGACTGGTTTTTGGATTATGCATCCTATGTAATCTTAGAGCGCGCGGTGCCGGCCATAGAAGATGGTTTTAAACCTGTGCAACGGCGTATCATGCATTCTTTAAAAGATCTTGATGATGGTCGTTACAATAAGGTGGCCAACGTGGTAGGGCATACGATGCAGTACCACCCGCATGGTGATGCCAGTATTGCCGACGCCATGGTGCAGATCGGGCAAAAAGACCTTTTGATAGATACCCAGGGTAACTGGGGGAATATTTTAACGGGTGACCGCGCAGCGGCCTCGCGATATATTGAAGCGCGATTGTCGAAATTTGCCTTAGAGGTGGTTTTTAGTCCGAAAATTACCGAATGGCAACTTTCATACGATGGTAGAAAAAAAGAACCGGTAAACCTTCCGGTAAAGTTTCCATTGCTTTTGGCGCAAGGGGCCGAAGGTATTGCAGTTGGACTTTCGACCAAGATATTGCCGCATAACTTTATCGAGTTGATAGATGCCTCTATTAAGCACTTAAAAGGTCAGCGCTTCAAGTTGTTTCCCGATTTCCCAACAGCAGGGATCATCGATGTATCCAATTACAACGACGGACTCCGTGGGGGGAAGATCCGGGTACGGGCCAAGATTGCCCAGCAATCGAAATCTACCTTGATTATAAGTGAGATACCCTATGGAACCAACACTTCTTCTTTAATCGATTCCATTCTCAAGGCAAATGAAAAAGGGAAGATAAAGGTCAAGAAAATTGAAGACAATACCGCTGCCGAGGTAGAGATATTGGTGCATCTGCCGCCAGGTATCTCGCCAGACAAAACTATTGATGCCCTATATGCCTTTACGGCTTGTGAATCTTCGATTTCTCCCTTGGGGTGTATTATTGAAGACAATAAACCCCTGTTTATAGGGGTGACCGAAATGCTGCGCCGTTCTACGGATGCTACGGTGGAATTGCTTCGACAGGAGCTAGAGATCCAACTTTCGGAACTGGAGGAGCAGTGGCATTTTGCCTCTCTGGAAAGAATATTTATAGAAAACCGTATTTACCGCGATATTGAAGAGGAAGAAACGTGGGAAGGGGTTATTTCGGCGATCGATAAGGGGCTTGCTCCGTATACAAAACATTTAAGGCGTGCGGTGACCGAGGAGGATATTGTTCGCTTGACTGAAATCCGTATTAAGCGTATTTCAAAATTTGATTTAGATAAGGCGCAGCAACACCTTGACAATCTGGAAGAAAGAATATCGGAAGTAAAACATCATTTAGAGCATCTGACGGATTATGCCATCGCTTATTTCCAAAAACTGAAGGATACCTATGGTGAGGGACGTGAGCGTAAATCCGAAATACGTCTTTTTGATGATATTGAAGCGACCAAGGTGGTCATTCGAAATACAAAACTATATGTAAACCGCGAGGAAGGCTTTGTCGGAACCTCGCTAAAGCGCGATGAGTACGTAACCGATTGTAGTGATATCGATGATATTATCGCTTTTACCCAAGATGGAAAGATGATGGTTTTTAAGGTCGATTCAAAGACCTTTGTGGGCAAGGGGATAATCTATGTTGCGGTATTTAAGAAAAAGGATAAGCGTACGGTGTACAATATGATCTATAGGGATGGCAAAGGTGGCCCTACCTATATTAAGCGCTTTAATGTGACCAGTATTACGCGGGACAAGCATTATGAGATGGGCAAGGGTAAGCCGGGTACTTTGGTACATTATTTTTCGGGCAACCCTAATGGGGAGGCCGAGGTGGTAACGGTGAACCTGCGTCATGTGGGGAGTATTAAAAAATTGAGATGGGATATTGATTTTGCCGATATCATGATCAAGGGGCGGGCCTCGAAAGGTAATATCGTAACCAAATACGCCGTAAAACGCATCGATTTAAAAGAAAAAGGACTTTCTACCCTAAAACCGCGAAAATTGTGGTTCGATGAAACGGTTCGGCGCTTGAATATGGATGAGCGCGGGGAATTCTTGGGGGAGTTCACTAGTGAGGATCGATTGTTGATCGTGAATCAGACCGGTCTTGTGAAAACCGTAATTCCTGAATTGACGCTCCATTTCGATGAAGATATCGTTGTTCTTGAGAAGTGGATTCCGAAAAAACCTTTATCGGTAGTGTACTGGGAAGGGGATAAGGGGTTGTATTATGTTAAGCGCTTTCTGATAGAGCATCCCGATAGGGAAGAAAATGTGTTGACCGATCACCCAAAATCGCATCTTGAGATATTCAGTACCGATTACAGGCCAATGATCGAGGTGATTTACGCGAAGAAGCGTGGTCAGGAAAGAAAAGAGAATTGGTCGGTGAGTCTAGAGGAGTTTATTTCCATTAAGGGTATAGGGGCCATGGGGAATCAGCTGACTAAGGAAAAGGTTTTGGAAATCAATGTTTTGGACCCTTTGCCGTATGAAGAGCCCGAGCCTCAAAAAACCGAGGATATCGAGGTGGTTGATGAGGAAAGTTTAGGAAGTAATGCCAGTACCAAGGCGGATGGGTCGACTGATCCGAAATCGGATAAAGGAGGCGATGATGATGATGTGCAGACCTCTTTGTTTGAGTAATTTTTGATGATGAAATCGTGTCAGGGAGAATTCGCTGGAATGAGGCGAGTTTTTTTGGAAAAAATAAAAAATCGAATAAATTGTTCAATATCGGCGCTTGAAAAAGCGTCGATAGAGCTTGAGCTTTTTATATTAAAATAAAATGATACTTCACGGAACCATATTTGTGTTGGCTATACTGTAATAGTCTTAAATGATGAACATAATGCAAATTAGGTCTTATTAATGTTATCTTTGGCCAAAATTGTTTGAAATATGGATTTGACGAACCCCCTAATTTATGGTGTGCCCTGCTTTATAGCATTTATTTTGCTAGAAATCACTTATAGCCACACGCACGGAGATAAAGACCTCTATGTGTGGAAAGATTTTATGGCCAGTGGTGCAATGGGTATCGGTTCGGCAATATTGGGCCCGCTTATCAAAGTGACCGTTCTTATTACGGTATTTACATATACCTATGAATTTTTTAACCCTGTAGTCGATGGGGTTCGTACCAATATAATGGGGTATGAGTCTTTCGGGTATTCATGGTATGTTTTCTTACTGTGTCAATTAGCCGATGATTTTACCTATTACTGGTTTCATCGGGCCAACCATGAAGTGAGGATATTGTGGGCCGCACATATCGTACACCATTCTTCTGATCATTTTAATTTAGGTACGGCTATTCGTAATGGGTGGTTTACGCTTTTGTACAAGCCGTTTTTCTATATGTGGATGCCGGCAATCGGTTTCCCTGTGGAGGTGGTGATTTTTGCCTTGGCCATCGAGTCTTTCTGGCAATTTCAATTGCATTCAAAGTATGTGCCTAAAATGGGGTGGGTCGAAAAGATTTTCAACACCCACACCATGCACCAGGTGCACCATTCCCAAAACGTGGAATATTTGGATAAGAATCACGGGGGATTTCTGAATATCTTTGATAAGATGTTCGGTACCTGGAAAGAGCTTGATGATGATGTGGAAGTGAAATTCGGTGTTATCCATGCGCCTAAAAGTTATAATCCCCTAGTAATCCTTACCCATGAGTTTAAGGATATATGGGCCGATGTTAAAAAGGCCAAGAAATTTTCGCATAAGCTAATGTATATTTTTGGACCTCCGGGATGGAGTCCTGACGGCAGTACGCTAACGGTAAAACAGCAGCAACGACTCTTTAAGGAGCATCGGAAAAAGAGTCCTGAAGTGGCTTATAGTCGACCGAATTAAGAAAGGCTTTATGATAAACAAAAAAACGACCCGTTTAGGTCGTTTTTTTTGTTTAAATACTCTATTGAAATTAGTTGCGTGTCACTTATTGAAGTTTTGGTTCAATCGTAAATCCGCCATGGGCAGTTGCTGTTTTGCAATGTTCGGTATTTCGATTTTGGACAATGAAGGTGTGGGGTGTCTGTCTTAAACCGGGTTTTTAAGCCTTTTTAAGGTTGTTTTTGTATCTAGGTAGGGTTGGTGTTGTTTCTTTTTTAAATCTACATGCAGAAGCCATGTGTGGAGGTGATAGGACTTTGGGAGCTTGTCTTGTGAGCTGAAATTGCTTGCGGGAAAAAGCTGCGAGTGCTTACTCTATTTTTATGGCGGTACCTCTGGAAGGTTGGCCTTGGCCTACGATATTGAATTCAAAAGTATACGAATCCTCTGTTGTGGATAGTATTTTCATGTGGATCGATTGCTCTTCCGATTTGTTTTTCGGATTCAGCTTTTTAACGATGTATTCGCAATCGTTGATCCATCGAACAGATGATGAATCCGCTTTTCCTTCGTAGTAATCGATTTCGAGGTCGCCGTAACGTTCGAACAGTGTTGTTTTTTCTTCGCCGTCAATAGTGGTGGTGAACGAGTATTTTCCGTCCTTGAAATCAGTGCAGTTTCTTTCGGGCTGGTAACACGACGCCGTTAGGAGCAGCGTAGCCATAATGGGGAGTATTTTCTGTATCATTCCTGCAAAATAAAGAAATAAAAGCCTATTTATTGTCATAAGCCTTAAAACTTCCATCGGAATAAAAGATGACGATTTTCTCAATGGTTTTTTCCGATTCGGCAACTACCTTTTGTACAATGCTTTGTGGTGGGGAAGAAGGGGTTTTGGGTTTGGGGCGGGGAGCTTCTTCCTGTTTAGGTTCTGGAGGGAAAGATCCCTTCCCGTTAAGTAGCCAATAGAGGTTTACCTCGGGAAAAGCCTTTACGACTTTTAAAACAAAATCGAGACTTGGTTTGTTTCTGCCGGATAACAGGTGTGATATGCTCGAGCGCTGTACATTGATTTTGTCCGCGAAACCCGAGGCGGACAAGCTGTAATAGCTTAAAAGATGCTCTAGGCGTTGAATGAAATCCGTCGTGTTTACCATTGTAACAATTATTAGGTTAAAAGTAGTGAATTTGATGCAAATACGGCTCCCTTTAACATTTAAACATGAAATTATGCAGGTGTGTTACTTTATATAATAGTATATAATTAACTGAATATAAGTTTGTTATGTTTTAAAATCATTTGTTGTGCAAAAAATAGGTGTTTTTCGTTTACAAATGTATAGATGAGCTAAAGCGCCCTTTAAAATGTAGTTTACAATTGTGTATTTTAATGGTTACATTTGTAAAATAATTAGGGCTTATTTTTGCGGTTAAAATATATAGGCCAAATGAGCATTACACCATCCCACTATAATACGATCAAGGAAAGTTCGGTTTACGGACGCTATGTTGTTAACGAGCAGATTTTAGATTTTTTAAGTAGCAATGAAGGTCGGCATCAAGTAAAAACTATAGGGAGTTCCGTGCAGGGTCGTCCGATAAAAAGTCTGCAAATGGGTGTGGGGCCCATAAAGGTTTTAATGTGGTCTCAGATGCACGGCAACGAATCGACCACAACGAAGGCGGTGTTGGACTTGGTCAACTTTTTGAATGAGGGGACTCCCATCGCTGAATCCATTTTAAAGAATTGTACGCTGTTGATCATTCCGATGTTGAATCCTGATGGGGCATCGGTATATACACGTGTAAATGCAAATCAGGTCGATTTGAATAGGGATGCGCAGGATAGGACGCAGCCCGAGAGTGTTGTTTTGCGAGGGGTTTTTGAAGCCTTTGGGCCAGATTACTGTTTGAATCTTCATGATCAGCGTACCATATTTAATGTGGGATTTACCGATAAGCCGGCAACGGTATCGTTTTTGGCTCCGGCCCACGACCCTGAACGCAGTATTTCAAAAACAAGGGGAGTGAGTATGCGGTTGATCGTAGCGATGAACCAACTTTTGCAAAAAATGATTCCTGGTCAGGTGGGACGATATGACGATGCCTTTAATGCGAATTGTATTGGTGATAGTTTTCAGATGTTGAACGTGCCGACCATTCTGTTCGAGTCCGGTCATTATCCGGGCGACTATGATCGAGAGCGTACAAGGGAGTATATTTTTTATGCTTTGTTGAAGGTGTTGGAGGTGATTTCGGAAAATACTATAGGTGCCTATCCGCAGCAAGACTACTTTAATATTCCTGAAAACGGAAAGTTGTTTTATGATATCCTTATTAAGAATGCCCAAGTTCTTGGAGAAAAATGGGGAGAGGGAGAGGCCATTGGTATTTTATATGTGGAAACTTTAAAAGGAAATACCTTGGAATTTGTACCTTCGCTCGCTAAATCTGGGAAACTAGACGGGTGCTTCGGCCATAAAACGTACGATTGTCTTAATGAAACCGATAGGGAGGAACTAAGGCAACAGTCTTTTTATCAGCTGATTAAAGCGTGAATTTTTTGAACATTATTTTTTAAAATCATTGAATCTTTACGTTTTTGTTAAAAAAATGCAAGTTTTAATGCGTATTATTCCTTAATTTTTTAATTTTGCCGAAAACACAACCACGATGGGAAAAGTAAAATTAGACGAAATTGATCACCAGATTCTAGACATGTTAATCGATAACACTAGAACTCCTTTTACTGATATAGCTAAAAAACTTTTGATTTCTGCAGGTACGGTACACGTACGTGTGAAGAAAATGGAAGAAGCAGGTATTATAAAAGGATCATCGCTAACCTTGGATTATGTAAAGCTAGGGTATGCCTTTATCGCTTATGTAGGAATCTTTTTGGAAAAAACGCATCAGACGAAATTCGTTCTAGAGCGATTGGAGCAAATTCCAAACGTAACTGTTGCACATATCACTACGGGTAAATTCAATATCTTTTGCAAGATTAGGGCGAAAGATACCAATCATGCCAAGAACATTATCTTTAGAATCGACGATATCGATGGAATCAGTCGTACGGAAACCATGATTTCCCTTGAAGAAAGCATAAATGATAAAAAGAGGTTGATGCATACGATTTTTAACGAATTGTAGAACTACCTATTGAGATAATCATAAATTCCCGGGTGGTCGAACTGCCCGGGAATTTTTATTTGTATCCTATGAGAACTACCGATATAGTACTGCCGAAACCGGCACCCTTTTACAAGGCTTATATTGATGTATTGGGCGATGTGGAACTTTTGGGTATGCTCGAGCGACAATTGGATAATTTTCCAAAATTTATCGAAAGCATTCCCGACGATAAAATGTCGTATGCCTATGGCCCGGATAAGTGGACGACTGCCCAAGTACTTTTGCATATCATCGATTCGGAACGCGTGTTTCAGTATCGTGCCCTTCGGTTTTCGAGAGGGGATCAAACTTCCTTACCGGGATTTGATCAAGATTTGTACGTACTCAATTCCGAAGTGGAAAAGCGTTCAAAAGAAAGTATCATAAAGGAGTATCGGACCGTGAGGGAAGCTACTATATCGCTCTATAGGAGTTTCGACCCGTCAATTCTAGGTCGTGAGGGCTTAGCCAGTAGCTTGCCGTGGAGCGTTGCTTTACTGGGCTTCGTTATCTGTGGGCATCAAAAACACCACCGTAATATTTTGCGGGAGCGTTATCTGCCATAAGTTTTCTTGAGGTAGACTTTAGTCAAGTTCTTCCGCTTCGTTTTCGGACGAATTTTCAAATTCAAAATCTCGATGTTCCGATTCGTTCAGAATGGGCGATTCCTTGTCTTCGAGTTCCTTTTCCATATTCTCTTCGAAATTGGCGATAAAATTAGAAAGGCTCTTGCTGATCTTTACGAGGTAAATAGTGTCGGAAGTCCTTATTTCTACGGCTTCAACAATCTCCCCTTTTAGGTTTTTGAAAATGATGATGTCATCGTCTCCATAGCCACTAGGGTATGTTTCAATGAGCAATGCGGCTAACTGATGGTCTAACTTTTGGTAATCTACTAATTTTCGTAACATGGTAGGTCGGTTTTTAGACCCGATGTTTTTGGGTCGATTAATTGATTTGGGTTATAAATCCGTACCTAAACTATGTAATTTTTTTAGTGAATTCGTGAAAGAGTTGTCAAAATCGAATATTAGTATATGTAGCTAGTGATCAGCGTAGTAAGCGAAGGCTCCTTCGTACAGTTCATCGGGAATGGTAATGTCTATTTCCGGTGTTCCGATGGCTGATAGAAGAACAAAATTAATGTTGCCATGTGAATTTTTCTTATCGAATTTCAAAAGTGAAAGAATCGTAGTGATGTCTTCTTTGCTGAAAACGACCTTGTCGTAATACGAAAGAAAAGTTGTCTTGATGTCCTTAAGCTCGTCTTCAGGAAAGCCGAGCAATTCTTTTGATAGGTAGGCTTCCAATATCATTCCGATGCCGATGGCCTCCCCATGTAAAAGTGTTTTGTGTGTCTTGCTTTCAAGAAAATACGATTCTATGGCGTGCCCTAGGGTGTGACCGTAGTTGAGTATTTTTCTAAGGTTTTGTTCGGTAGGGTCTTGTAGGACTACCTCGTTTTTAATGACTACGGAGTCATATATCAAATCGTCTATATGAATAAAGTCTTTTACTTTTTTAAGGGCTTCCCAGTATGTTTTGTTTTGAATAAGGCCATGCTTGAGCATTTCGGCAAAACCGCTACGTAGTTGTCTTTCTTCCAGGGTCTTTAAGAAGCTGGTGATAATCAAGACCATTTGCGGTTGGTTGATCACGCCGATTTGGTTTTTTAAGGGGCCTAGGTCGACCCCTGTTTTACCGCCCACGGAAGCGTCAACCATAGATAGTAGGGTAGTAGGTACATTTATGAAATCTATTCCTCTTTTAAAAGTCGATGCCACAAATCCCCCTAAATCAGTAAGTACCCCGCCGCCTAGGTTGATAACTAGGCTTTTTCGGTCCCCGTCGAGTTCCGATAAAGCGTTCCAAACGCCGACGCAGGTTTCGATGTTTTTGTTTTCTTCCCCAGATTCGATTTCTATAATCTCAAAATCATAATCGCCCCGTACCTGTGCTAAAAAATTGGGCAGACAATGTGTGTGCGTGTTTTCGTCTACCAAGATGAATATTTTGGAATAGGTTTTTTCCGACAAGTGGGTGTTCAGTGCGTCGTAAGCCCTTTGGTTGAAATGTACGGCGTAAGATGATGTTGTTATAGATTGCATTAAAGGTTGATTTTTTGCTTCCGCTATTGCGGTGATAATTTTAACGACCAATTCACAAAATAAAGCATATTTTTTCTCTAAAGAATACAATTTCTGTCTTTATATTTGGTCCCGCTAGAAATCATAATAAATGAAACGAATTTTTGAAGATACTGCAACGGCTTTTGCCTTGAAAACGGACTCCGAACTGGAGCGTGCCTATTTTTTGTTCCGGATGATCGCCAATGAGCCTTTGGTCAGGATCGGTACCGCAATGACGAATTTTGCGATTAAGGCCCATCTTCCTGTTGAAGGGTTGATACGGGCAACGGTTTTTGATCATTTCTGTGGAGGGGTCAGTGAAAAGGATTGTATGCCGGTAGTGGATAAGATGTACACTAAAAATGTATGTTCGGTTTTAGATTATTCGGTAGAGGGAAAGGATACGGAAGATCCTTTTGATGATGCTATGGATATGATCTTAAAAGTGTTGGACTTTGTAAAGGAAAAGGATGCTATTCCCTTTGCGGTTTTTAAGCCTACCGGATATGGTAGGTTCGCCCTTTTTCAAAAACTGTCGGAAGGAAAGTCGCTAAGCGATAAAGAGCAGGAAGAGTGGGAAAGGGTGGTGACCCGATTTGACAAGACCTGTAAAAAAGCCCATGATCTAGATGTTAGTCTGCTTATCGATGCCGAAGAAAGCTGGATGCAAGATGCCGCGGATCAGCTTGTAGAGGAAATGATGCGCAAGTACAATAAAGAAAAGGCGATAGTGTTCAATACCCTTCAGATGTATCGTTGGGATCGGTTGGACTACTTGAAGCAATTGGAAAAACGCGCCGGACAGGAAGGCTTTAAAATAGGGGTAAAAGTTGTGCGGGGCGCCTATATGGAAAAGGAGAATGAAAGGGCAGAGGAAAAAGGCTATAGGTCGCCTATCTGTCCCTCGAAAAAAGAAACCGATGAGAATTTTGATAATGCCGTCGCGTATATTGTAAACCATCTAGATGCGATTTCCATCTTTGCGGGAACGCATAATGAGGAAAGCTCGTATAAGTTGATGGCATTGATGGCTGAAAAAGGAATTACCCATAACGATAACCGTGTTTGGTTTGGGCAGTTATATGGTATGAGCGATCATATATCCTTCAACTTGGCCAATGCCGATTACAATGTGGCCAAGTACCTGCCATTTGGGCCCGTGCGCGATGTTATGCCTTATCTGATACGCCGTGCTGAAGAAAATACTTCGGTGGCCGGGCAGACGACTCGTGAGTTGTCCCTTCTAAAAAAGGAACGGCAACGAAGAAAAATATAGAGAATAAAAGACCCGGAAAGATAATTTTTTCGGGTTTTTTTATGGGTAAGAAATAGATTCTAAAAGTGCTTTTTCCTTGCAATTCCTAATTTTGAGGATGGCTTCCCTCTCTTTGATGGAACCTTCTATAATGTAGGTTTTGCATGGTGTGGTCTTGGTTTCGCTATTTGAAAAATCAACGTCGCCATTTCTTAAGATATTGAGGATGTCGAGGGTGTCGATTTTCTTTTCGGAAAACAGTCGGTTGACTTCCTCGGAATAGGACATAGGTTTCGAACGGATATCCTTTAGGGTCCTGCAATTCGGAAAATAGCAGAACTCCGTGCCAGTTTCCTCTGATTTTTTCTTTAGGAAAAAGGTTAAAAAAACTATTCCTATGGAAAGTCCTACTAGGTAAAAGCCCAAACGTTTTAAAAAATCCATTCTTTGCTGTTGCTGAAATTAGTGCCTTTGTCAATTCCTTGGTCAAATAGTTACTGTTGAAATCCGATGATCCAAAGCGAAGGCAAAAATAGCAATAAACCTTCTATCTATGACGGGCAAGTGCCATAGATGCGAAAATAAAGCTTTAAAAAATAAGGAAATTAATGTCACTGTACTGTAAATCAAACCATTCGCCTACCGATTTGTTTGTTAGTATACCGTGGTACATGTAAAGCCCGTTTCGCAATCCTTTGTCAAAGCGAAGCGAATTTTCGAGTCCTCCGTTTTCTCCCAGCTCCAATAAGTATGGGGTGAATATATTGCTGATCGATAAGGTGGCCGTTTTTGGGTATCTCGATGGGATGTTGGGTACCCCGTAGTGGATTACCCCGTACTTTTCAATGGTGGGTTTGTTGTGTGTGGTAAGTACGCTGGTTTCAAAGCAGCCACCCATATCGATGCTGACATCAATGATAACGGCTCCCTTTTTCATATGCTCTACCATACTGCTGGTAACCACGACGGGAGATCGGTCCTTTCCGCGGGTAGCGCCAATGGCGACATCACAACGTTTCAGCGACTTCAATAGGTTCTTGGGTTGAATGGTAGAGGTGTATACCGTTTGTCTAAGGTTTGATTGAATACTTCGCAGTTTGGAGATGGAATTGTCAAAAATCTTTACGTTGGCTCCAAGTCCTAAAGCTGAACGGGCGGCAAATTCACCGACGGTCCCTGCGCCGATAATGACGACCTCTACAGGGGGTACCCCGCTTATGTTTCCGAACATGAGTCCATTACCGTCGTTGGTAGCGGCCATGATCTCAGAAGCGATAAGAACCGAAGATATTCCGGCAATCTCGCTTAATGAGCGTACGGCAGGATATTTTCCGTCTTCGTCGCGTATGTATTCAAAGGCGATGGCGGTAATTCTTTTCTTGGCCATTTTTTCAAAATAGGCCTTACTCTGGGTTTTGATTTGCAGGGCGGAAATAATGGTCGCTTGCGGATTCATCATTTCGATTTCCAAGAGTGTAGGGGGCTCCACCTTCAGTAAGAGCGGGCAAGAAAAAACTTTCTTGGTATCTCGGGTTATTTCGCCTCCGGCATTCGTGTATTCTAAATCGGTGTAATTGGCGCCTTCCCCGGCTCCGGATTCGATAAGGACCCGGTGTCCGTTCGATGTAATGGCGTTAACGGCGTCAGGGGTCAGGCAAACGCGCTGTTCCTGATATTGGTTTTCTTTGGGAATGCCTATAAAAAGCTCTCCTTTTTGACGAAGAACTTCCAGAGTTTCCTCTTGTGGAAGCAGCTGTTGCTTGCTGAAAGGAGAAGGTGGTCGATCCATAGTTTTTCTTCTAATCGTATCTTAGTCGATCAGCAGTAAAAATACGATAATTTGTTGGATTTTTGGCAGTATTAGCCGATTCAACGACTTAAAAATGGGGTGATTTTAAAATTTAAATTGTAGCCAATTACTTATTTTATGCTGGGCTTGTTTTAAGGAATTGCCTTTCTCCGAATTGGGTTGTTCGACCTTATCGGTATCTGCGGTATTTTCGTCTTCATCGGCCTTATCCGCAGTTTCTGATGAGATGAATTTATCGAGCTTGGCATTTTCCTCGCGTGAGGCCTGCTTTTTCTTTAAGGCGGTAAGTTCGGCTTCCATGGCTTCTAAATCGATACCGTGTACATATTTGTCTACCAGTTTGATCCTGATGAAGTAAACTAGGGGAATTACGACCATACATACAGGCAAAAGCCAAATAATATTTTTGGTGTCTACGATGTTGTCTTCGGAATACAGTACTTCATATATCTGAAATGCGTACATGGTAGCCGGAATTAAGATAATATGGTACCACCAATGTTTGCAAGTTAGAAACCAAAGGATGAACAGATAGAAAGGGACGATTTTACTAAGTAAAAACCAGGCAAACGTATTTAGGTCTGCAAAACCATGATTGTTGATTTCCAGTCCTAGAATATTTATGGTAGCATTAGGTTCGCTTGGTAGATATTGGTGTAGTTTGAAAACAAAAGGAGAAAGTATGATAAGAAGGACCCCAATGGAGTCCATGAGGATTTTTTTACGCGCTTTTTTCCTAGTTTCTGGGTGTTCGTTTTGCATTGTTTTTCTCAAGAATGGCCATTGCTTAGTTCTTGAAACGAAAAAAAGGGTAATTTATTGATTACCCTTTGAAATATATTTATTTTTTTTTCAAGCCTGCTATTTTCTGGCTTGGGAAGGAATTTTTGTTTTGTCAACAAAGCTCTGTTTTTTGGCTTGGGAAGGGATTTTTGTTTTGTCTACAAAACTTTGCTTTTTGGCTTGTGAAGGGATTTTTGTTTTGTCCACAAAACCTTTGTTCGCTTGTGAAGGGATTTTTCTCTTATCCACTCCTTGTTCGTATACAGAATCTTCATCGGCGGTTGATGAATCACAAGATACGGCTAACAAGGTTACACATGCCAAAAGGCCAAACGCTAGTTTTTTCATTTTCAGGGGTTTTAAATTGTACATTAATTAGTTATTTCTCTCAAATGTAGGAAAAAAAATCTCTGATTGTACGTCTATAAATGTTAAAAAGAGCAATTTGTCCGATAAGATTGTATTTGGCCTAATTTAACAAGTTTTGCACAATAAATTTCAATATAGAACGATGTTTTTTGCTTTTTGTCCCTAAGCCTTACTCTTTTAGCTTAATTCGCCTTGTGTGTATGTCTATTATTTCTATCTCTATTTCGGAACTGTCTAAGGGGAGAAAGGACTCGATTTTTTCGGGCCATTCTATAAAGACATAGACGCCTTGGTTTAGGTAATCCTCCAGTCCCATGTCTAAAGCCTCGGTCTCATCGTTCAGGCGGTAAAAGTCAAAATGATAGGCTAGCAGTTGTCCGTTTTCGTTTTGGTATTCGTTCACAATGCCGAAAGTGGGACTATTGCCTGCGTCGCTTACCCCAAGGTTTTTGGCGATAGCCTTGATCAGGGTGGTTTTTCCTGCTCCCATAGGGGCGCGGAAGAGAAGGGTTTTGTTAGGGGCCTTGGCGATTACCGCTGCGGCAACCTTGTCGATTTCACTTTCCGTATAGATAGTCTCCATGATATATAAAGGTTATTTGGGGGATAAGACTATAAAGGGGATTATCATTTCTTCCAATGAGATTCCGCCATGTTGATAGGTGTTACGATAGTAGCTCACGTAATGGTTGTAGTTGTTGGGGTAGGCAAAAAACAAATCGTTTTTCGCGAATATAAACGAACTGCTCATATTGATACGCGGTAAATGGATTTCGGTCGGGTCTTTAGCGGCCAAAACGTCCTTTTCTTCGTAGGTAAGGCTTCTTCCGGTCTTATATCTAAGGTTGAGGCTCGTTTCCTTGTCTCCTATGACCTTTGAAGGTTGTTTTACGTTGATCGTTCCGTGGTCGGTGGTGATGATCAATTTCATGCCCATCTGTTGGGCCTGTTGTATTATCTCCAATAACGGAGAGTTCTTAAACCAACTCTGGGTAAGCGATCGGTAGGCTTTGTCGTTACTGGCCAGTTCTTTTATGACCTCCATTTCTGTTTTTGAATGCGAGATCATGTCCACAAAGTTGTATACGAGTACGCTTAGGTCGTTGTCTTTTTGCGATTTAAAATTTTGCGATAGGTTTTTACCTTGCTTAAGGGTGCTGATTTTATGGTACTCCCATTTTATGTCAAGTCCCAGTCGCTTGATTTGCGCTCCTAAGAAATCGGCTTCATACAGGTTTTTTCCGCCTTCTTCCGTATCGTTTTTCCACCAATCGGGGTGTTTTTTCTCCATGGCCAATGGGGTTAGGCCGGAAAAAATGGCGTTACGCGCATACTGGGTAGCGGTAGGCAAAATGCTGAAATAAGATTCTTCCTTGGTTTTCTTATAGAATGAACTTACGGTATCTTCAAAGGCGTACCACTGGTCGTAGCGTAGGTTGTCGATTACAAGGAGTAGGGTGGGGCCTTCTTTTAATTCGGGCTGGACGAGTTCCTTGAACAGACGGTGGGAGAGTACGGGGCCATCGCCGTCGAACCAGCTTTCGTAATTTCGCTCGACGAATTTTCCGAAATGGGTGTTGGCTTCGGCTTTTTGTGATTCGAGAATTTCGAACATACTGCTGTCTTCAATGTCTTCGAGTCGAAGTTCCCAATAGATCAGTCGCTTGTATAGGTCTACCCATTCTTCCACGCAATTTACCATGGAAAGGTCCATGGCAATTTTTCGGAACTCCTGTTGGTAGTTGGAGGTGGTTTTTTCTGACACCAGGCGCGAATGGTCCAAATTCTTCTTTAAGGACAAAAGAATTTGGTTCGGGTTGACGGGTTTTATAAGGTAATCGGCAATTTTGGAGCCGATGGCCTCTTCCATAATGAATTCTTCCTCGCTCTTGGTTATCATTACCACGGGAAGCGATAGATCTATTTTTTTTATCTCCGCCAAGGTTTCCAGCCCTGAGATACCGGGCATGTTTTCATCTAAAAAAACGATGTCTACTTGAGATTGCTGTAGCTCTTCCAAAGCTTCTTGGCCGCTCTGACAGGTTATGACATCGTAGTTTTTTCCTTGGAGAAATATTATATGTGGTTTGAGTAGATCGATTTCGTCATCTACCCATAATATGGTGATTTTATTCATTCAATTATAGTATTGCTTCGTTTCTTAAAGGCGAAATTTATGATTTTAAACCTGCTTATGCTATCAAAATATTAATTTACCGAGTTTATTACTTTCGCTTTTAACTAACTTTACCATCGTGAACATTGCAAAGCAACAGCCATTTTGATAAATTCTAGAAAGCTTAAAATTTTTAATGATCCAATTTACGGATTTATTACAATTCCTAACGGACTAATATTCGACTTGATCGGGCATCCTTACTTTCAGCGTTTGAGAAGGATTTCCCAAATGGGACTGTCGTATCTGGTTTATCCAGGGGCGCACCATACAAGGTTTCATCATGCCTTGGGCTCTATGCATCTTATGCAGAAGGCCTTACAGGTTTTGAAGTATAAAGGGGTCGATATTACCGAAGAAGAGGAGGAAGGCCTGTGTTGTGCCATCCTTTTGCACGACATCGGGCACGGACCTTTTTCCCATGCCATGGAACACAGTATAGTAGAGAGTACGGACCACGAGTATATTTCATTGCAGTTTATGCATGCCCTGAACGAAATCTTTGACGGTCGGCTTTCGATGGCCATTTCAATTTTTAAGGGGCAGTACGAAAAACGCTTTTTGAACCAATTGGTGTCGAGTCAACTGGATATGGATCGACTCGATTACTTGAAGCGTGACAGTTTTTATACCGGTGTAGCCGAAGGCAATATCAATTCGGAACGATTGATTACCATGCTCAACGTAGTTGGTGGCAACCTGGTAGTTGAGGAAAAAGGAATTTATTCCGTCGAGAAATTTCTGATGGCCCGTCGTTTCATGTATTGGCAGGTTTACTTACACAAAACAGGAATTGTGGCCGAACAGTTGTTGATCCGAATTCTCAAGCGGGCCAAGGAAATTATGGGGGAAGGACAGGTCATTGTATGTAGTGATGCCCTCCGTTTTTTTATGGAGCACCGAATCGAAAAGGAAAATTTTGATCTTAAAATATTGAATATTTTTTCAAAACTTGACGACGTTGATGTCTTGGGGGCTATAAAATCATGGCAAGATCACGATGATTTTATCCTTTCCAAGCTTTGTGAGATGTTAATAAATCGGTGGTTTCTCAAGGTGAAATTGAAGAATAGTCCTATAGCCGATACCGTTTTTCAAAAGCATACATCGCGTGTAAGGGAAAAATATACGCTTACGGAAAGTGAGGCGGCCTATTTTGTTTTTAAGGGGGTGATTGAAAACCGGGCCTACGACCGTCATCATCAGAACATCAATATTTTAAGAAAGAACAAGAAGCTTATTGATGTAGCAAAGGCTTCCGATCAGTTGAATCTGAAAGCGCTCTCAAAAACGGTTACCAAATATTATATCTGTTATCCCAAAGATTCTGTTTAACAATTTTTCTTACTTTTGTGCTCATGGTATTTACAGCAGGTCAAATTGCAGGTATTTTAGAAGGAGAACTACACGGAAACCCAGAGGTGACCGTTCATAAATTGGCCAAGATAGAAGAGGGCGAGGAAGGTGCATTGACCTTTTTGGCAAATCCGAAGTATACTTCACATATATATTCCACGAAGGCATCCGTCACTATAGTGAATAAGGATTTTGTCCCTGAGCACCCGCTCGAGACCATTCTTATTAAAGTGGATGATGCTTACGAGGCCTTTTCAAAAATTTTGGAGTTCTACAATCAGGTAAAGAATAACAAGACGGGAATAGAGGAACCGGTGTTTAAATCGGAGACGGCCAAATACGGTGCCGACTTCTACCTCGGTGCTTTTTCCTATCTCGGTAATAACGTTACCATTGGGGATAACGTAAAAATACACCCTAATGTATACGTTGGCGACAATGTAAGCATTGCCAACAACGTTACCATATTTGCCGGGGCCAAAATTTACTCCGAAACGGTTATAGGAAATAATTGTGTCATTAACAGTGGTGTCGTTATAGGTGCGGATGGCTTTGGATTTAGCCCGAATAAAGACGGTGAATTTCAAAAAGTGCCCCAGACCGGTAATGTTATCCTTGAAGATAACGTTGATATAGGGGCTGGTACCACAATAGATAGGGCTACTTTAGGTTCTACTATTTTGAGAAAGGGCGTCAAACTAGACAATCAGATTCAAATAGCACATAACGTAGAAATCGGTGAGCATACCGTTATTGCCGCGCAAACAGGCATTGCAGGGTCTACCAAGATAGGTAAGCATTGTATGATCGGTGGCCAGGTCGGTATCGTTGGCCATATTACGATAGGAGACAACGTTAAAATCCAGGCCCAATCGGGTATCGGTCGAAATATAAAGAGTAATGAGGTATTGCAGGGATCTCCTGCCTTGAATTACGGAGACTACAATAAGTCGTATGTTTACTTTAAGAATTTACCGAAGATTTTAAATAGAATTGACGAACTGGAAAAAAACTACAGCGATCAATACAAGAATGAAACAGAGAACCATTAAGAAAGAGGTTATTTTAAAAGGCGTGGGTCTTCACACCGGCGCAGAAGTAACCATGAAATTTGTTCCCGCAGCAGAGAATCACGGGTACGCATTCAAGAGGGTAGACCTAGAGGGTGAGCCTATTATTGAGGCCGATGCCAACTATGTGGTGAACACACAAAGAGGTACCAACTTGGAAAAGAGAGGGGTTAAAATACAGACTTCAGAGCATGTATTGGCCGCTTTGGTAGGTATGGAAATCGACAATGTACTCATTGAACTCGATGCTCCCGAACCTCCTATTATGGATGGTTCGTCAAAATTCTTTGTGGAAGCCTTGGAGGAAGCGGGTGTTGAAGAACAGAATGCGGAAAGGGAAGAATATATCGTAAAAGACGTTATCTCATACAAAGATGAGGCAACGGGTAGTGAAATTACCGTTATTCCGGCAGAGAATTACCAAGTGACTACCATGGTGGACTTTGGTACTAAAGTGCTGGGAACGCAGAATGCCACCTTGGAGCGATTGTCCGATTTTAAGGATGAAATCTCGGAGGCCCGTACCTTTAGCTTCCTTCATGAATTGGAGATGCTTTTGGAAAACGGACTTATAAAAGGTGGTGACCTGAACAATGCTATCGTATATGTTGACAAGGAAATTTCCGAGGAAACCATGCGCAAGCTTGAAAATGCTTTCAATAAAAAGAAGCTTTCGGTAAAGCCTAATGGAATATTGGATAACCTTACCTTGCATCAGCCCAATGAGGCCGCTAGGCATAAATTACTAGATGTGATCGGTGATTTGGCCTTGGCCGGTACCCGAATTCGCGGAAAGGTAATAGCGAACAAGCCAGGGCATCACGTGAATACCCAGTTCGCTAAAAAAATAGCGAAAATCATAAAACTTGAAAAGCGAAACAGCGTACCGAAGTACGACTTGGACAAGCAGCCTTTAATGGATATCCACCAGATTATGGATATGTTGCCACATAGGCCTCCATTTTTGTTGATCGACCGTATTTTGGAACTTTCCGATAGCCACGTTGTGGGGATGAAGAATGTTACCATGAATGAACCTTTCTTTGTAGGCCACTTTCCGGGAGCACCGGTGATGCCAGGGGTTCTTCAGGTTGAGGCTATGGCGCAGACGGGTGGTATTTTGGTGCTTAGTACGGTTCCGGATCCCGAGAATTATCTTACTTTGTTTATGAAGATAGACAATGTAAAGTTCAAACAAAAAGTATTACCTGGTGATACGCTTATTTTTCACTGTAGCTTGATTTCACCTATCCGTAGGGGTATTTGCCACATGCAGGCCTATGCCTATGCCAATGGAAAATTGGTTTGTGAAGCTGAAATGATGGCGCAAATCGTAAAAAAGAAATAGTATGAACCAACCCCTGGCCTATATTCACCCGGGCGCAAAAATTGCTAAAAACGTTGTGGTGGAGCCTTTTACCACAATTCATAATAATGTAACGATAGGTGATGGCACTTGGATCGGTTCTAATGTAACCATAATGGAAGGCGCACGTATTGGGAAGAATTGTAATATTTTTCCGGGAGCCGTGATTTCCGCTCCGCCCCAAGACTTAAAATATAACGGAGAAGATACCATTGTAACCATTGGGGACAACACCACCATTCGGGAGTGTGCCACCATTCATAAGGGTACCTCCGATAGACATAAGACCGTAATAGGTAAGAATTGCCTGATTATGGCATATTGCCATATAGCCCACGATTGCATTGTGGGAGATAATTGTATCTTTTCGAACAATTCAACCCTTGCCGGTCATGTTACCATCGGGGATAACGTTATTTTGGCGGGCTTGGTGGCCGTGCACCAATTTGTATCGGTAGGCCAGCATGCCTTCGTTACGGGCGGGTCATTGGTAAGAAAAGATGTGCCGCCCTTTGTGAAGGCGGCCCGTGAACCTTTATCCTACGTAGGAATCAATTCTGTAGGCTTGCGTAGACGTGGTTTTCCTTCGGAAAAAATCCGCGAAATTCAGAATATCTATCGTATTCTTTATCAAAAACACTACAACAATTCACAGGCAACTCAAATTATAGAGGCTGAAATGGAAGCAACACCCGAAAGGGACGAAATCCTTCAGTTTATAAGAGATTCCCAACGTGGAATCATGAAGGGGTATTTTAGCAATAATTAATCATAGAATTAAGACGGAAACCAAATCATCGTAGGATAAAAATGGCCTCCGTTAAGGATCGTTAATAAAACAGTAAATTAGAAATGGCATCAACATCAGATATTAGAAAAGGGCTTTGTATCCGTTATAATAACGATATATATAAAATCATTGATTTTTTACACGTAAAACCCGGGAAAGGACCGGCTTTTGTTCGTACAAAGTTGAAGAGCGTTTCGTCGGGAAAGGTATTGGACAATACTTTTTCTGCAGGCCATAAAATTGAAGATGTGCGAGTTGAGACCCGTACCTACCAATTTTTGTACGCCGAAGGTGAAACCTATCACTTTATGAATACCGATGATTATAACCAGATTACCCTTCAAGAAAGTGCGCTTGATGCTCCTGGGTTGTTAAAGGAAGGAGAAGTGGTAAAGATTCTTTTCAACACGGAGGACAGTATGCCGTTAGCGGTAGAGATGCCCGCCAGTGTTATTCTGGAAGTCACCTATACCGAACCGGGCGTAAAAGGAAATACGGCTACTAATGCCACAAAGCCCGCCAAAGTTGAAACAGGGGCAGAGGTCAACGTGCCATTGTTTATCAATGAAGGGGACAAAATCAAGATAGATACCGAAAAGGGTAGCTATATGGAGCGTGTCAAGGAGTAACGAATCTTGACAGCACGCTTTTATCAGACGCTTTTCTTTTAGTAATAACCGTATACTACCGTCAATTGAAATTTCCAAAGCCGCATTCCCTTAAAGCTGTTGCCACCCTGATTGATTGTGAATATGTGGGGGCAGATGATTTTCAAGTTTTGGGAATGAACGAAATCCACGTTGTCGAAAGCGGGGATATCGTTTTTGTAGATCATCCGAAATATTACGATAAGGCCTTGTCTTCGAAGGCTACGATAGTTCTTATCAATAAGAGAGTGGACTGCCCTGAAGGGAAGGCACTTTTGATCTCTGATGATCCTTTTCGTGATTTCAATAAACTTTCGCTTCACTTTAAACCTTTTGAGAGGGCTACGGCCCTTGTGTCGCCTTCTGCTGAAATTGGCGAACATACCGTAATTCAACCCAATGCATTTATTGGAAACAATGTCAAGATCGGAAGGAATTGTTTGATCCATGCCAATGTCTGTTTGTACGATAATTGTGTGATTGGTGATAATGTTATTATTCACTCGGGAACGGTTTTAGGGGGTGATGCCTTTTACTATAAAAACCGCCCTGAAGGGTTTGATAAACTGGTTTCCTGTGGTCGTGTCGTTATTGAAGACAATGTTGAAATCGGGGCACTTTGTACTATAGACAAGGGAGTTACGGGCGATACCACGATCAAGAGGGGGACGAAGTTGGACAATCAGGTCCATGTGGGGCACGATACCGTGATCGGTGAGAAATGTTTGATCGCTTCCCAGACCGGAATTGCGGGTTGTGTTATTATTGAGGATGAAGTGACTATTTGGGGGCAAGTAGGAACAAATAGTGGAATAACCATAGGAAAAAAAGCCGTAATCATGGGGCAGACCGGGGTTACAAAATCTGTCGTAGGAGGTAGGAGCTACTTTGGGACACCCATTGAAGAATCCCGCGAAAAGTTAAAGCAACTGGCCAATGTCAAAAAAATTCCGTCCATTCTCAAAAAATTAGAAGAATAATATGCGGTCTGAGTTCAGATTTCATTTGTAAACCTATATTTTTGTTACATTAAAATAAACTAGAGAGTATATGAGCGTTTTAGTCAATAAAGATTCCAAGATAATTGTTCAGGGCTTTACAGGTAGTGAAGGTACTTTTCATGCGGAACAAATGATCGAGTACGGTACCAATGTCGTAGGTGGTGTTACCCCTGGCAAAGGTGGTCAAGAACATTTAGGTAGACCGGTTTTTAACACGGTTGAAGAAGCCGTTGAAAAAGTAGGTGCGGATACAACCATTATTTTTGTGCCACCCGCTTTTGCTGCTGACGCTATTATGGAAGCTGCTAGTGCTGGTATTAAAGTCATTATAACCATTACCGAGGGTATACCCGTTGCCGACATGGTAAAGGCCTCTAATTACATCAAGCATATGGATTGCCGTTTGGTAGGTCCTAACTGTCCCGGTGTTATTACCCCAGGTGAAGCTAAAGTTGGTATTATGCCAGGTTTCGTTTTCAAAAAGGGAAATGTGGGTATCGTGTCTAAATCAGGTACGTTGACCTATGAAGCTGCCGATCAGGTAGTTCGTCAGGGCTTAGGTATTACTACGGCCATCGGAATAGGTGGTGACCCGATTATCGGAACCACTACAAAGGAAGCCGTTGAGCTTTTGATCAATGATCCCGAAACCGAATGTGTCGTTATGATCGGTGAGATAGGTGGACAATTGGAGGCTGATGCCGCCAAATGGTACAAAGAAAGTGGTAGCAAGAAGCCTGTAGTAGGTTTTATTGCCGGTGAAACTGCTCCCGCAGGAAGAACCATGGGCCATGCTGGTGCTATTGTAGGAGGAAGCGATGATACGGCTCAGGCTAAGAAGAAAATCATGAGGGAGCACGGAATTCACGTGGTGGATTCTCCTGCGGAAATCGGATTAAAAGTTAAGGAAGTTATGGGGTAATTCCCTTACGGATATAAGAATCCCGTTTTCGATTTCTC
This sequence comes from Zobellia uliginosa, assembly GCF_900156625.1. GTDB lineage: Bacteria > Bacteroidota > Bacteroidia > Flavobacteriales > Flavobacteriaceae > Zobellia > Zobellia uliginosa. The sequence continues at coordinate 495,451 of NZ_FTOB01000003.1, forward strand.
GGAAACGGGATTTTTTATAGCCGTTCTATAAAACAAAACTTATATTTGGAGTAGAACAAAGCAAATTTATTTAGAGCATGAAATTGTTAGAAGGAAAAAATGCGATTATCACAGGTGCGAGTAGGGGAATTGGTACCGGTATTGCCAGGGTTTTTGCCGAAAATGGGGCCAACGTAGCCTTTACGTACAGTTCAAGTGAAGGACCGGCCTTGGAACTTGAAAAAGAATTATCAGGTTTAGGGGTTAAGGTCAAGGCCTATAAAAGTAATGCGGCCAGTTTTGAGGCGGCCGAGCAACTAGTGGCTTCGGTTTTGGAAGATTTTGGTGGAATCGACATTTTGATCAACAATGCGGGTATCACTAAAGATAACTTGCTTATGCGTATGTCGGAAGCTGATTTTGATAGCGTTATAGAAATAAATTTAAAGTCCGTTTTCAATATGACCAAGGCGGTTCAGCGTACTATGTTGAAGCAAAGAAAAGGGAGTATTGTAAACATGAGTAGCGTGGTGGGTGTTAAAGGAAACGCTGGCCAGGCCAATTATGCCGCTTCAAAGGCAGGTATGATCGGTTTTACCAAATCCGTTGCTTTGGAGTTGGGCTCAAGAAATATTAGGTGCAATGCCATAGCGCCAGGTTTTATAGAAACCGAAATGACCGCTAAGCTCGATGAAAAAGTAGTTCAGGGCTGGCGAGAAGGTATTCCGCTTAAAAGGGGCGGTTCTCCTGAAGATATTGCAAATGCCTGTCTATTTTTTGCTTCAGACCTATCGGCATATGTTACGGGCCAGGTGCTGAACGTAGATGGTGGCATGCTGACATAGCTTATATGGTCCGGAGAGGCATCAATGCCCCTCCGGACATTTGGCTTTAAAAGAAACTTCTTTAATGGATACCCAGACGATTCTCTTTATGATCTTGGCCGCAATTGTTTCGCTGGCGCTGGTGTTATTTCAATATTTCTACAAAAATAAAGGTGGCGGAAAGCTTATAATAGCTTTGTCGTTTTTGCGTTTCATAGCTTTTTTTGGGTGCTTTTTATTACTTATAAATCCCAAGTTCACCCAAAATACCTATGCTATAGAGAAAGTAGACCTTGTAGTTTTGGTCGATAACTCTTCTTCAATGGCTTCCTCAAAGGAAACCGTGAATACTATTCTTGAAGCTATTGATGGCAATCAAGCCTTGGCCGAGAAGTTCAATATAGAAAAATACAGGTTCGACAGTAGATTGGGGGCTTTCGATAGTCTGGGTTTAGATGGGCAAAATACCAATATCTCTGGAGGGTTAAAAGGGCTACAGGAGATATATGCATCAAAAAAGGCCGCGGTAGTGTTGCTTTCGGACGGAAACCAGACCCTAGGCCAAGATTATGGCTTCTACGGGCAAAATACTGCTCTTCTCGTATATCCTGTCGCTATCGGCGATACCACAAAGTATGAGGATGTGTCCCTTACCCAGGTAAACGTCAATCGCTATGCGTTTTTAAAGAACAAGTATCCCATTGAGATTTATGTGTCGTATTTCGGGAAGGATGAAATAACGGTCCCGGTTACGGTTTCTGAGGGAGGAAAAAGGGTTTTTAGGGAAAATATTACCCTTTCGGGGACAAAGAACAGTGCGGTGGTCAAAACCCTTCTCGACGCAAATTCGGTCGGGGTAAAGAATCTTCAGTTAAGTGTGGGGAGCTTGGGGAATGAAAGGAATTTGGCCAACAACAAAAGGGAAACGGTCGTAGAGGTCATCGATGAGAAAACCAAGGTGGCCATTGTGTCTAGTTTGATGCATCCGGATATAGGAACACTGAAAAAATCCATTGAGAGCAACGGGCAACGTAATGTGGTCATTAAAAAACCTACGGACTCCATGAATTCGTGGGACGATGTAGATCTTTTTATCCTGTATCAGCCCAATGCCTCGTTTAAATCGGTATTTGAATACACCGAGAAGAAACGGGCGAGTAGACTGTTGGTTACCGGGCCACAGACTGATTTCAATTTCCTCAACCGCGTACAAAAGAGTTTTACAAAAAACAGTTATAATCAAGAGGAAGAGGTGTTTGCCGTACTTAACCCGGCATTCGCCTTGTTCGGTAGTGGTGGTTTTTCCTTGACCGATTTTCCGCCGCTTAAAAGTAGTTTGGGCGATGTTGTCTTGCACGGGAAAAACGATGTGTTGTTGACCCAGCGTATCAGGGGGATAGACACCGACCAACCCTTATTGGCTTTCTTTGAAACCGAACAGGCCCAGCGAGAGGCCGTGTTTTTCGGGGAGCATATATGGAAGTGGAGAATGCAGACCTTTAGGAATGATCGTAATTTTAAGAATTTCGATGATTTTATGGGGCTGGTGATACGGTATTTGGCCACCCAAAAATCAAGGGAAAGACTGACCTTGCTCTATGAAAACGTATATGAAAATGCCAGTGGAGCCAAGGTAGAGGCAACATATTTTGACAAGGCCTTTACTTTCGATGCAAACGCCCAATTGAACCTACGGTTAAAAAATAGCGATACGGGCCAAACCCTTTCTGTACCCATGCTTTTAAAAGGAATCTACTACGAGGCCGATTTGAGCAACTTAGATGCCGGAAAGTACAGTTTTACGGTTACCGTGGCCAACGAGAACATCTCTAAATCAGGTACCTTTACGGTGCTTGATTTTGATGTGGAGAAACAGTTCGTGGCTACTAACGATGAAAAACTCGCCCGTTTGGCAAAAAATACCGGTGCCCGACTTTTTTACCCAAGTCAGACCGATGATTTGCTAGGTCAACTCACTACCGATGACCGCTATTTACCAATGCAGAAAAACGAACAAAATGTCGTATCTTTGATAGATTACGAGGTGCTCTTGGCCATTATTGTTTTAGCCTTGACGGCCGATTGGTTTATAAGGAAATATAATGGATTAATTTAATTATACATAAATGGACAAGTTACCAAAAGTTGCATTACCGGCGATTTTCGCTTTTATTCTTATTATTATATTATTATCAAAATCGGCGGTCACCATTGGGTCCGGTCAGGCAGGTGTGCTTTATAAGACTTTTGGAGGTGGTGTCGTGACCGATGAACCTCCCTTGGGAGAGGGGTTTCATGTTGTAGCGCCGTGGAACAAGGTTTTTATTTATGAAGTACGGCAACAAGAGGTTCTTGAACAAATGAATGTATTGTCAAGCAATGGATTGGATATCAAACTAGAAGCATCTGCGTGGTTTGAACCTATACGGAGTGATTTGGGAAAATTGCACCAAGAAAAAGGAGAGGCTTATGTGCAAAGGGTTTTGTTGCCAACCATTAGGTCGGCCGCCCGTTCCGTGGTAGGGCGTTATACTCCCGAGCAATTGTATTCAAGTAAGAGGGATGCCATTCAGCAAGAGATTTTTGACGAGACCGAAAAAATTGTCTCGGGGCAATATATTCAGTTGAACGAAATTTTGGTTAGGGACGTTACTTTGCCACCAACGATCAAAGACGCCATTGAGCGTAAGTTAAAACAAGAGCAAGAGTCCTTGGAATATGAGTTTAGGTTGGTTACGGCTAAGAAGGAAGCGGAAAAAGTAACCATTGAAGCCCAAGGTAAGGCAGATGCCAACCGCATTCTAAGTGCTTCTTTGAATGATCAGATTTTGAAGGATAAAGGAATCGATGCTACGCTGAAATTATCGCAATCGGCAAATACAAAGGTGGTAATCGTAGGGGGTAGTGATGGTCTTCCCTTGATTTTAGGCAATAACTAATACACGGAGTTAATTATTTTTGTTTCATTTCAAACTTTTGTTTTGTGAAATGGAAAATACCTTTTACTTTTACCGCGTAATGAAAAATAGAAATACACATCATCATTTTTACACTGGCTCTCAGGCGAGGTAAAGATGTATTGTAGTATTACAAAATATTAAAAACCCGTTTGAGCAATCAAGCGGGTTTTATTTTTAGAACTCTTTTGGTCGCTTAAACCTAACAAAAGAAGAAAATGACAAAAATTAGAATTGCTATTCAGAAATCGGGTCGGTTGAACGAAGATTCCCTGCAGATTTTAAAAAATTGCGGTGTATCTATCGATAATGGTAAAGACCAGTTAAAGGCCTCGGCAAGAAATTTTCCGCTAGAAGCATTTTACCTTCGTAATGGTGATATTCCCCAATATTTAAGAGATGGGGTAGTAGATATTGCTATTATTGGCGAGAACGTACTTATTGAAAAGGGCGAGGATATAGGAATAGCCGAAAAACTTGGTTTTTCAAAATGTAAGGTGTCCTTGGCGGTACCCAAATCCGTTAAATACAAATCGGTTCAAGATTTTGAAGGTAAGCGTATTGCGACTTCCTACCCCAATACGGTCAAAAAGTATTTGAAGGAAAAAGGGGTAAATGCCGATTTGCACATTATTAACGGTTCTGTGGAGATTGCGCCTAACATCGGCCTTGCCGATGGTATCTGTGATATTGTTTCCAGTGGAAGTACGCTTTTTAAAAACAATTTAAAAGAAGTTGAAGTGATGTTGACGAGCGAAGCCGTTTTGGCGGTTTCCCCGAAAATATCGGAAGAAAGAAAAGAGATCTTAAGGAAACTTCAGTTTCGTATCAAGTCGGTTCTTCAGGCACGTCAATCGAAATATGTGCTTTTGAACGCTCCTAACGACAAGTTGGAAAAGGTATTGCAGCTCTTGCCGGGGATGCGTAGCCCTACCGTTTTGCCCTTGGCGGAAGAAGGGTGGAGTTCGGTTCATACGGTAATCAACAAAGATAAGTTCTGGGATGTGATCGATGAGCTGAAGCAGGCCGGGGCAGAGGGTATTTTGGTTTGCCCGATCGAAAAGATGGTGCTTTAACCGATTCAAGGATGGGCGATTTAAAACTAGGGTTGATTCCCTATGATAAAATGGAATCGATTCTACCCTTGATCTATAAACTGAATCAGGGGAAGTTTTCCGTAGAAGTGTTGAAAAGCCGTTTGCAGCCTATGTTGACCATGGGCGGCTATGAGTGTCTAGGGGTCTATGACCGTGATAAACTGATTGCTTGCTGTGGTATTTGGCTTTTGCAAAAGCTATACAAGGGAAAGCATATTGAACTTGATAATGTGTTCGTTGAAGAAGGGTACCGTAGTAGGGGAGTTGGGGCACTAATGATGAATTGGCTTGCCGAGTATGGAAAAAGTATAGATTGTGCCAGTTTGGAACTCAATTGCTATTTAGAAAATGAAAAGGGACTCAAGTTTTGGCAGCGCCATGGTTTTGAAGCCCTAGGATACCATATGATCAAGAATTTAGATTAAGAAAAATGAAAAAGATTTATAGTCCTGACAGGTCGGAGTGGAACCGTATATTGGAGCGCCCGACCCAGACCGTAGCCGATATAGAACAGACCGTAGAGGCTATTTTTAAGGAAGTAAGGGCGAATGGCGATGCCACTTTAAGGAAATACACCGAAAAGTTCGATGGTGTGGTACTCGAAAATATCGTGGTTTCGAAAGAGGAAATAGCAGCGGCCAACACCTTGGTTTCCGAAGATTTAAAATCGGCCATCCAGCTGGCCAAAAAAAATATAGAGGTATTCCATAGGGCCCAAAAAACTCAACGGGTGAGCGTAGAAACCGCCAATGGGGTACAGTGCTGGCAAGAAAAGAGGCCTATTCAAAAGGTAGGGCTTTATATTCCCGGGGGTACGGCGCCTTTGTTTTCAACAATTCTAATGCTTGCCGTACCAGCTACGATTGCGGGTTGTGAAGAATTGATTCTGTGTTCGCCCCCGAACAAAGAAGGGAAGATCAATCCTGCGATTCTCTATACGGCCAATTTATGTGGGGTGACGAAAATATTCAAGTCAGGGGGCATACAGGCGATTGCTTCCATGACCTTCGGTACGGAAAGCATTCCGCAGGTATATAAAATTTTTGGCCCGGGTAATCAATTCGTTACCGTGGCCAAGCAAATTGCTACCAAGCATGGGATTTCGATAGACATGCCGGCCGGGCCCAGTGAATTGTTGGTACTTGCCGATGATTCGGCCAAGGCCGCTTTTGTGGCTTCCGATTTATTGAGTCAGGCAGAGCATGGCGTGGACAGTCAGGTTATTTTGGTTTCCACTTCAAAAGATATGATCGATGCAGTTGAAAAGGAGGTTGAAAAACAACTTCAGAAGCTGCCGAGAAAAGAGATTGCCGAAAAGGCCATTGCCAATAGTAAGTTGATCTATGTGGAGGATGACCGAACGGCAAATGATTTGATCAATACCTATGGGCCAGAACATTACATCGTTTGTGTGGAAAACGAAGGTTTCTTTGTGGACAACATTAAGAATGCGGGTTCTGTCTTCATAGGAAATTATACACCGGAAAGTGCTGGTGATTACGCTTCGGGAACCAATCATACCTTGCCCACCAACGGCTATGCCAAGCAGTATAGTGGTGTGAATTTAGATAGTTTTATGAAGAGTATGACTTTTCAGAAAATCAGTGAGGCCGGAATTAAGGAAATTGGTGCCGCAATAGAGATTATGGCCGAGGCCGAAGGACTTCAGGCGCACAAAAATGCGGTTACTTTACGACTTAATAGCTTGAACAATGAATAAGGAGTTTAATATACAGAACTTGATAAGGGAGAATGTAAAAGGACTGAGTCCTTATAGTTCCGCCCGTGATGAATATGTCTCCGATGGCTCTCGGATGGTGTTTTTAGACGCTAACGAGAACCCGTTCGAGAATGGGGTGAATCGCTATCCCGACCCCCAACAACGCGGATTAAAGTCCGTTTTGGCCGAACAAAAAGGGATTACTGCCGAGAACATCCTTTTGGGAAACGGGAGTGACGAAGTATTGGATTTGATATTCAGGACTTTCTGTGAGCCTAAAATTGACAATATTATTTCCTTGCCCCCAACGTATGGGATGTATCAAGTATTGGCAGGTATCAATACTGTCGAAAACCGCGAAGTTCTTTTGACGGAAGATTTTCAACCTGATGTAGAAGCTATTTTGCAAAGGGTAGATGAACATTCGAAGCTTTTGTTTTTATGTTCGCCGAACAACCCTACGGGGAATGTTTTTAGTGAGGAAAAGATTGTTCGCTTGTTGAACGCTTTCAAGGGGCTGGTGGTTATCGATGAAGCCTATATCGATTTTGCAAAGAGCGAAAGTTGGGTTTCCCGTTTAGGGGAGTTTCCCAATCTGGTCATTACCCAAACGCTTTCAAAAGCCTATGGAATGGCAGGTATCCGTTTAGGGATTTGTATCGCATCCAAGGAAATAATAGCCGCGGTCAACAAAATAAAACCTCCCTATAACGTCAACGAACTCACACAGCAAAAAGCGCTGAAAAGGGTTCTTGATTTGGCTTCCGTAAAAAACGAAGTAACCAATATACTAAATGAAAGGGAGCGATTACTTGAAGTCTTGCGTGAAGTGTCGTTTGTAGAAAAAATATATGCTTCCGATGCCAATTTTGTACTGGCAAAAGTAGACGATGCCAATAAACGCTACAAGCAATTATTGGGAGAGGGCGTTGTGGTGCGCAACCGAACCACCCAACCGCTTTGCGAGAATACCTTGCGGTTTACGGTGGGTACGCCCGATGAGAACAAAAAATTAATAGAAGTGCTTAACAAGCTAACCTAAAGATCAAGATAGTAATACCATGGCCAAAAAAGTTTTATTTATAGATAGGGACGGTACCATAATTAAGGAGACCGTTGATGAACAGATCGATGCCTTCGAAAAGATGATTTTTTACCCTAAGGCATTTACCTTTTTAGGAAAAATAGCCAAGGAACTCGATTATGAATTGGTAATGATCACCAATCAAGATGGCTTGGGTACCGACGTCTTTCCCGAAGACACCTTTTGGCCTGTTCATAACTTTATATTGAAGTCTTTTGAAAACGAAGGTGTAGTTTTTGACAAGGTCTTTTTAGATCGCACGTTTCCGCATGAAAATGCAAACACTAGAAAGCCGGGTACCGGTTTGCTGACCGAGTATTTTTCAGAAGATTATGATCTAAGGAATTCTTTCGTTATCGGTGATCGGTTGACCGACATTGAATTGGCCAAAAATTTAGGGGCCAAGGGCATCTTTATTAATGATGATACCAATTTAGGAACGGGAGAGATCACGGTAAAACGAGATGAATTGAATTCTGTCATTGCCTTGGAAACCAATGATTGGGAGAAGATATATGAATTTTTGAAATTGGAAGCCCGGGTTTCCGAAACCCATAGAAAAACCAATGAGACCGATATATATATCCATCTAAACCTTGATGGTACCGGTAAGAGCGACATCAAAACCGGATTGGCATTCTTTGACCATATGCTGGATCAATTGGCCCGTCATGGTCAAATGGACTTGGAAATCAAGGTAGATGGTGACCTTGAGGTCGATGAGCACCATACGATAGAAGATACGGCCATTGCCCTAGGAGAGGTTTTTCATACGGCCCTAGGTTCTAAAATGGGAATTGAGCGCTATGGTTTTTGTCTTCCTATGGATGATTGCTTGGCTCAGGTCGCCATAGATTTTGGTGGTCGTAACTGGCTGGTGTGGGATGCGGAGTTCAAACGTGAAATGGTGGGAGATATGCCTACCGAAATGTTCTATCACTTCTTTAAATCCTTTACCGATGGGGCTAAAGCGAATTTGAACGTGAAAGCGGAAGGAATAAATGAACATCATAAAATAGAAGCGATTTTTAAAGCTTTTGCCAAGGCCATTAAAATGGCGGTAAAACGTGATGTGGAAAAAATGGTGCTGCCTAGTACAAAGGGGGTTCTTTAAAATGGGTAGTGGGTATAAAGTATTAAGTTTTTTAATATTCGCTTTGTACTCATTACTTGACATTCAATACGAAATAAATGAAAATAGTAATCATAAATTACGGGGCAGGGAATATTCAGAGCATCAAATTCGCTATTCAGCGTTTGGGCTACGAGGCCGTTCTCAGCCACGATGTTGCAGAAATACAATCTGCCGATAAGATAATCTTTCCAGGAGTGGGCGAGGCCAGTAGTGCCATGGCCAAACTGCGGGCAAGTGGGTTGGACAAACTCATTCCCGATTTAAAGCAGCCTGTTTTGGGCATCTGTTTGGGAATGCAGCTCATGTGTCACTCGTCAGAAGAGGGGAATACCAAAGGATTGGGTATTTTTGATGTGGATGTTGTCAAGTTTTCGAATGCGGTGAAAGTACCACAAATAGGTTGGAATCAAATCGCCAATGTAAAATCGGGACTATTTAAAGACATCGAGGAGAAAGAACACATCTATTTGGTTCATAGTTTTTATGCCCCATTGTGTGATGAAACCATAGCGGAATCGGAGTATGGTATAAAATACAGCGCCGCATTGGCCAAAGACAATTTTTATGGCACCCAGTTCCATCCGGAAAAGAGCAGTAGCGTAGGAGAGAAGATTCTTAAGAATTTTATCTGTGGTATGTAGTAAATAGGGTGAAGAGCTTAGTTGTTAAATTGTATCATATATGAATAGATGTGAAGATTTAAAAATTTGGAAAAAACGATGGACTTGGAGGAAGATGTTTATCTCTTGATAAAACAATTGCCGAATGACGAAAAATTTGCTTTGATTTCGCAAATTAAGAGAAGTAGTATTTCTATTCCGTCTAATATATCCAAGGGAGCAGGAAGAAACTCGAAAAAGGAAGTCAGGCTCTTTTTAGGTATAGCCAACGGTTCCACATCTGAATTGGAAACACAACCCATATTGGTACATCGATAAAAATTTGTAAAGAAGGACGGCGTAAAGCCCTTAATTAAAAAGTGTAATGAAATAATGAAAATGAACTATGCTTTACGGAAAAGCTTGAATTAATAAAATATAATCCCAGAACTAAACACTTCGTACTTAACACTAACCCCTAATAAATAGAATGAGAATAATCCCTGCAATAGATATTATAGACGGAAAATGTGTTCGCTTGTCAAAAGGCGATTACGATACCAAAAAAATATACAACGAGAACCCGCTGGAGGTAGCCAAGGAATTTGAGGCGCACGGAATTCAATACTTGCATTTGGTAGATTTAGACGGCGCAAAGAGCCATCATATCGTCAATCATAAAATTCTGGAGCAGATTGCATCGAAAACCTCTTTAAAAATCGATTTTGGAGGGGGGCTCAAATCGGACAAAGATTTGCAAATTGCTTTTGAGAGTGGGGCCGATCAGATTACCGGAGGAAGTATCGCCGTTAAGGATAAACACACTTTTTCGGGATGGATACAGACGTATGGGGCCGAAAAAATTATTCTGGGTGCCGATGCCAAGGATGAAAAAGTGGCCGTTTCAGGTTGGCAAGAAGAGTCTACGGAAGATTTGATTCCCTTTATAACATCCTACCAAGAAAAAGGAATCGCCTATGTTATCTGTACCGATATTTCCAAAGACGGTATGCTTGAAGGGCCTTCCTTTGATTTGTATGAGAAGATTTTAGGGCAATGCAAAGTGAGTATGAGTGATATAGGGGGAAAGGTGACCCAAGGATTGAAATTGATTGCCAGTGGTGGTATTTCTACCTTTGACGAGCTTCCCAGACTTGCGGAAATGGGTTGTGAAGGAACCATTATAGGAAAGGCCATCTATGAAAATCGGATCAGTTTAAAACAACTGGAAGATTTTATTTTAAAGATTGGCAATTAAGAATAAAGGCAATAACGATAATGAATGGAGAGGAGGGAATTTTTAAAATCCTTTTTTCAAGTTCTAATTTTAAAATATGTTAGCAAAACGAATCATCCCTTGTTTGGATATCAAGGACGGACGAACGGTAAAGGGCGTTAATTTTGTCGATTTAAGAGATGCGGGCGATCCCGTGGAGTTAGCGGAGATATACAGTAGGGAAGGAGCCGATGAGCTCGTTTTTTTAGATATTTCGGCTACCGAACAAAAAAGAAAGACCTTGGCCGAATTGGTATATCACGTAGCGGAAAAGGTGAACATTCCTTTTACCGTAGGAGGGGGTATTTCTTCAGTCGAAGATGTAGACATCCTATTGCAGAATGGTGCCGATAAGGTATCCATCAATTCTTCGGCGGTAAAAAATCCACAGTTGATCAATGACTTGGTGGCCAAGTTCGGTTCACAGTGTATTGTGGTGGCTATTGATGCCAAACAAATCGATGGGGAGTGGATAGTGCATTTGGTAGGGGGAAAAGTACCCACGGAACGTAAACTGTTCGAATGGGCCAAAGAGGTGGAAGAAAGGGGCGCCGGTGAAATCCTCTTTACTTCAATGGACCATGATGGTACCAAAGATGGTTTTGCTAACGAAGCCTTGAGTAAACTAAGCACGGAATTGAACATTCCGATAATTGCTTCGGGAGGAGCGGGCAATATGCAACATTTTACCGATACCTTTGTAGAAGGTAAGGCAGATGCGGCCCTTGCGGCCAGTGTTTTTCACTTTAAGGAAATCGGTATTAGAGATTTAAAAGAAGAATTAAAAGAACACGGTATTCCGGTACGGTTGTAGGTCTCGATTAGACCTGTTCATCAACCTTGACCCATCCGACAGATAAAAAAACATATAAAATGAAAATAGATTTCAACAAAAACGAAGACGGACTCGTACCTGCCATTATTCAAGATGCGGTTACCAAGAACGTCTTGATGCTGGGGTATATGAATCAAGAGGCTTTTGATATAACTCGAGAGACCAAGAAGGTGACCTTCTTCAGCCGTACTAAAAATAGATTGTGGACCAAAGGGGAAGAGAGTGGAAACTTTTTGATTTTGGTAGACATCAAAAACGATTGTGACAATGATACGCTCTTGGTTTCCGTGAAGCCTGAAGGGCCTACTTGTCATACAGGTACCGACACCTGCTGGAGCCAAGAGAACACGTCTAATTTCGGTTTTCTTTCACAACTGGAACAAGTTATAGAACAACGCCGTACGGCTTCCGATTCAAGCAAATCGTATGTGGCTTCCTTATTTGAAAAGGGAATCAATAAAATAGCCCAAAAAGTAGGGGAGGAAGCGGTGGAAACCGTAATAGAGGCCATGGATTCCAATGATGAGCTCTTCTTGTATGAAAGTGCCGATTTACTTTTCCACTACCTGATCCTACTTCAGGCCAAAGGATTTACCCTAAAAGATATAGAAGCGGAACTGGTAAAACGGCACAAATAGTCGTTTGCTAGTTTCTGTTTTTTAGTTGTGAGGCTCCCTTTAACCTTTTATGGTTGATGACCGCATCGCCTTTGTAGTTGAGGGTACTGGCGCCCGTGGCATCGATATCGATAGATTCGTTCGCCGTAAGGAAGGCTTCACTCGCACCCGAGAGTTCAATATTCAGGCGTTCGATTTCAAAATCGTAATTCCTAAGGTCACTGCTTCCTGAAAGGTCGGCATAGACCGATTGTACATTTCCGAAGATATCGGCCTTGGAGGCACCGTTCATATCGATCTCTAATTTGTCGGCTATAACTTCCCCGGTAAAGTGTGAGGCCCCAGATAGTTCAATCTCGCCTCTTTGAATGTCCCATGGCGTCTCTAAAGTAACGCTTGCGGCTCCCGAAAGGTCAAATTCGTGAATGTCTTTGGTAGTGATAAAAGCCTTTAGGGTAACATCTCCACGTACGGTAGTGTACTTTTTTAATTTTATGATGACCTTGTTACCTTCGCGGGCTACCACGATACGGTCGTGTAAATTGTCGTTTGCTTCTATACGGATGCGCTCTTCATCGTCTGAAAAGCTAACAAAAACATTAAAGGCATTTGAAACCTTTAATGCGTCGTAATCGGAAAGGGATAGATCTTTGGTGCTAACTTCATTGGAAGCCCTAACATGTTCGTAATCACAGGAAGTCAAAACTGCACAGGCCAAGGCCATGGCGACTATTGTTTTTCTTGTTCGCATTTTTTTTTGATTGATTTAGTACTTGCCTCTGGCAAGCGGGTTGATGAATTGTAATTGTTTAAACGTGGGTTAAACGTTCTTGCAACTGTACCACAGGAATCCACTGAAAGTTGATGGGCGACCATTCTTCTTCAGCTAAGGAATCGTTGCTGCAGTTGTTCTTCAGAAACACTTGGTTGTTTTCGCTGAACACATGCTGTGTTTCGATAACGTCATGGCAATGTGAGCAGATTCTTTTTTGAGTTGTTTTCATTGAATGTTCTTTTTGTAGCGGTTGCGGCCCATATTGAAGATGCCGACTTTGATTCCCAATCCGGCCGAGAAGCCATTGATACGGGTAGTGCGCGTTGGGGGAAGTTCTATTCTGCTTGAAAGGCGATATTTTACGCCCGCTTCCAATTGTAGATAGCGGGAGATGTTGAAGAGGGCACTTACGCCAGGTTCGGCAACGAAGACCACATCAAAATCGTCTTCGGTAAGTTCTTCCTCATAGTAATCGTCATCATAGAAGTTGTTTTCAATATAACCGACTCCCCCGGCCCCTAATAAAAGGGGGAAAGAAAGGTTTACACGTTTCTTGCTGAAGAAAATGGGTTCTAGATGAAGTCCACCATACACTCCGATCAAATCTTCGTTACGGGAAAGGCTATTGTTAAAGACATCTTGTTCAGAGTAAAGAAAAGTGGCTGCAAAACCAACCTCAAATTGTTGGTTGGCTACATAGGCGACTTTTAGTCCGCCAGTGTATGAGGGCTCGCCGTCTATTTCCCCAAGGCCAAGGTCGAGACCTAAATATACCCCGTGTACCACATTGTTACGGTCGTTGAATTCTAGGTATTCATCGGTTTCATCTTGACCAAAACTTGAAAAGGTAGCCCCTAAAGTTAATAGAAGGAGACTCATTTTAAGTGATTTCATTACTGTTCGTTTTTCGATTGATTTACCTAATAGACAACGGAAGCCCGAAAAAGTTGCATTTAAAATGGTTTTTTTTGAAAAAAAATAATTTTAGCACCCTTTCTAACCATATGTTATTGACCTTATTTCCTTTGTGAATGGTCTTTGGTGTCCCATTTATCTAAGCTCCTTAAAATACTTGCAAGTGATTCTCCCTTTCATTTGAATCGTATTCCACCCGTGGTGGCGCAACGGGAAAACTGAACGTTCAACAAGACTGTCTTTTGGCTGTTCACATACTTTTTTATGTTAAATACAATCTCGTTTGTGCTATAAAATAGAAGTTATGTACACGAATAATCATTGCCCTAAATCATTCTCATATATTGGAATTATCGCACCTAAAATAGAAGCAGCAGTTAAATTCTATTTTAACGTGATGGGGTGATATAGCATTATTCTCCTTTCCACATGGCGTAAAAGAAGTTCTACGGGCTTATTTCATTTTTGAATACCCGTGTTTGGTTTGAAGTAAAAAGTGCAAGGAGTCGGGTGTTGCATTTTAAGTGCTGAGCGCTCATTACTAATTACTCCATACTTTGTACTCATCGCTACCCACTTTGTACTGAATACTTGGTACTCATAATTCCTTCAACAAAACCACGCCTTTTTTACCTGTGATAGAAATACGTCCTTCTGGTTTCTTGCCGTAAACGGCCTTGATTTCCCGTAGCTTTTTTCCCTTATCCAGCATATGGGAGTTTACATCGTGGAATGATTTCGGCAGGCGTACCAAGCCTTCTTCGAGTACTGCTGTAAATTGATGGGGGAAGTCCGTGATGTTCAGGCTTACCTCCGATGATTCTTGCTCGATGGAGATATTGCCTTTAGGTGTTGCTATATGCTCTATGCTAAAATCCGATATTTTTAAAATAAGGTCTATGTCTTTGGTCATGTGACCTAAGCGAAGATTACTGAATCGGAGCATGCCGTATAGGGTGCTGACTTCCTCTATATCAACTTCGTCTTTATTCGAGTAGAACTCTAATGATTCCACGGAATGGATGTCGATTTCACTTCCGGCACTATTGAGTCGCATGCTTTTTGAATCATCCATATCCAATCCACCGTTTTTTAGGTCAAGGTTACCGTAATTGATGTTCTTGGCCCTGAGCTTTCCGTACTTCAAGTTGATGTCGGCCTTGTTCAGGTTGTCATTGATCCACATGTCGCCATGTTGTACATCCGCCTTTAAAACACCTATCCAATCTTCGATAAAGACGTCACCGAATTTGTTGGTGATTTCTACTTCGGCCTTTTCGGGCATATACACCTTATAGTCGATCTGCACATTGCTTCGGTCAAAATCGAAGGGATTGGCCTTGTCGAAAAGGGTCGAAAAGAACCCGGAGCTATTTTCCCCGATTTCATAGCCGACGGAAACAAAGTTCTCGCTATTGCGGAGTATAGGTCGTATGCGTTCTAAAAGCTCTTGTGCGTTGTCGTGTTTTTTATGGGTGACGGTAATGTTCACTGTAATCGACACCTCATTTTTTGTCCATCCGTAGATATTGATATTGCCGTATTTGTTGTCTAGATGTAGTTCACCGGCATTGGTGAGCCCGTAAGTCTTGGTCACCTTTTTAGATACCTTTTCCTGCGCCATGACCGGAAGGCCAAAGACCATCGCTGCAGCAAAAAGGAGCAGTTTTTTATAAAGTGTATCCATAATCATCATCTTTTAATTTTGATTCGTTGAGCTGGTGCAATAGCTTCTCAATAAGCTCTATGCGCTTTCTGTAGTTCGAAACAATGGCTTCGAGTACCAGTTCGTTATCGAGGTTGTTCTGCATTTCGAGCTTCAGTGTGTCGTATTCGGCATCGAGCTCGTCCATAAAGGATAGGAATTCGGCCTTGTCGGCCTCTGACAGTTGTTCGTTTTTATGCACCAATTGCACTTGGTAAGCGACCAATCCCTTATAGTGCATGTCAATGTCCTGTAGTTCTTTTGATACGAAGCTGTTTTCCTCGGTCGATCCGTTTAAGAACGAAAGGCCTATAAGTCCGGAAATCCCCAAGATAATCAGTACACTTGCGGCTATGCGAAGTATAGGCGATTTCCAAAGGGGAATTGTTTTTGGCTTTGATGGGGGCAATTCGGCCTCTATGTTCGCCCAGAGCTTGGCACGGTCTGCCTTATGGTCGTCGAAGGCGGCCCTGTTCTCCCTTATGTGTTTTTCAAAATTGTCCATTATAAAGTGTTTATAATTTCAACGAGTTTCTTTTTTGCCCTGTGGTATTGCGATTTTGAGGTCGAGATGGAAATGCCCAATACCTCGGCTATTTCCATATGGTCGTATCCCTCGAGCAAATACAGGTTAATAATTTGTTTATAGCCTAGGGGCAGGATATCAATTGCTTTTTTTACTTTTTGAATATCTACGGCCTCTACCGCTTCATTGTTCTCTTCTTCCGTTAAATGGTATTCGTGGTCGTCTATTGCTGTAACCGGTAAGCGTTTGACCTTTAAATGGTTAATGCTTTTGTTGATTACGATCCGTTTGAGCCAGGCCCCAAAAGTCGATTCATACTTAAACTTGTGCAGGTTTTTGAAAGCATCTACAAAACTGTCTTGCACAATGTCTTCCGCATCTTCCTTCACTCCCAAAAAACGCATGCCGATATTGTACATGGCATCCACGTAGAGCTCGTACAGTTGGTACTGTGAGTTTCTATCGCCCGACTTGCTGCTTTCAACAAGTGACCTATGCGTAAAACGGATTTCGGTTTCCAATTAATTTAAGAGGGTTGATTGAGCTCTAAATTCGGTTTCAATGATAAAGACAAGCAAATGGCTCTAAGGTTGCATTAGGGAGGGAATATTTTTTTGCTAAAGTATGAATAAACAAATCTACTTCTGTTTAGGTCCTAAAAAAACCTCTATAAACCTGGTATTTCAACGAATAATGAAAAATTGTGCAACCTTCTTGAAGTTTTCTTGTCCATTGGGGTGTTCATTAATCAAAATTAAAAGAAGTAAAATGAGAAGAAAAGTAAATTCTAGTGTTCGACAAAGGTGGTTAAATGCCTTGGGAGGTCTGTTGGTATTGCTGGTAACGACATCTGGTATAGCACAGGAAAACTTTACCATTAGTGGTAAGATAAGTGATAAGGAGGACGGAGAGACCCTTTTTGGGGCCTCTGTTTTTTTAGAGGGAACGACCATCGGTGTGGTTACCAATGAGTATGGATTCTATTCCATTACCGCTCCAAAGGGAAACTATCGATTGCTAATTTCCTATATGGGGTATTCGGAAATGTATCAAGAGGTAAGCTTGGACAAAAACCAAAAACTCGATTTTGAGATTTCTGAATATTCTACCGAGCTTGAAGAAGTGGTCGTCACTGCCGATGAACCGGAAATGGCAGTTTTGAGAAAACCCGAAATGAGCGTTTCAAAATTGAATATCGGAACCGTAAAACAGATGCCGGTGGTTTTGGGGGAAGTCGATATTTTAAAATCCTTGCAAATGCTTCCTGGGGTCACCAATAATGGTGAAGGTACGGGAGGTTTGCATGTCCGCGGGGGGGCGCAAGATCAGAACTTGGTACTTTTAGATGAGGCGATTATTTACAATACCTCGCACTTGTTCGGTTTTTTCTCGGTATTCAATGCCGATGCCATAAAGGATATCAAATTGTATAAGGGGGGCATACCCGCACGTTTCGGAGGTCGTGTATCATCGGTACTGGATGTCCGTCAAAAAGACGGGAACAATAAGAATTTCGCCTTGACCGGTGGAATCGGACTTATTTCGAGCCGACTGGCGGCAGAGGGGCCTATCTTCGGCGATAAAGGATCTTTTTTGGTAGCGGGCAGAACCTCTTATGCACACCTCTTGCTAAAGGCGGCAGGGGAAAAGAACAGTGCGAGTTTTTACGATCTGAACTTGAAGACCAACTACAGTCTGAACGATAAGAACAAATTGTATCTGTCGGGATATTTTGGTCGTGATGTGCTCAAATTCGGAAATATCTTTGATAGTAGCTATGGCAATACTTCGGGAAACTTGAGATGGAACCATATTTTTAATGACCGACTGTTTTCGAACATGTCGGCCATTATCAGTAAATATGACTACGACCTAGGGTTTACCATGGAAGATTTTGTGTGGGTGGCCTCGATTACCAATTACAATTTAAAGTATGATCTAAAATACTACTTCAGCGATAAGTTTAAACTCGATTTTGGGGCCAGTGGCCTATATTATGATTTTGACCCGGGGCAAATAAAGCCGACCAGTGATAGTTCCGATATAAACCCACTGTCATTAGACCGTAAGAAGGCCTTTGAAAGCGGACTCTATATAAACGCAGAACATAAGCTTTCAAAAAATCTAACGGCCCAATACGGATTAAGGTATAGTGCTTTCAATAGGCTAGGGGGGCAGCCCATAACCCACTACGCCAACGATTTACCCGTGGTTTACAATTCCGTTCTGGGGATTTATGAGAGTGGAAGTCCTATCGGGGAAACCTTTTATGATAAAGGCGAATCGATGAAAACTTTTGGAAATGTAGAACCGAGGGTCTCACTTGCCTATCAATTGAACGAGGCTTCGTCGGTAAAAGCGGGTTTCTCGCGTTCCGCACAATACGTCCACTTGTTGTCGAATACCGCGGCAGTGACCCCGGTAGATGTTTGGACGCCAAGCGGTGAGTATGTCGATCCCCAGCTTTCTAACCAATATGCACTGGGTTATTTTAGGAATTTTAAGGGACAGGCCTATTCCATGGAAGTGGAAACTTACTATAAGACGGTAGACAATCGTATTGATTATATCGATGGCTCCAACCTTATCGGACAGAATACGATCGAAACCGAAATTTTAAAAGGGGAAAGTAGGGCTTACGGATTGGAAGTGTTGCTCCGTAAAAACGAAGGCAAACTTACCGGATGGTTGGCGTACACCCTTTCCAAGTCGGAACAACGTACGCCTGGCGGAGCTGCAGGAGGCCTAGGCATCAACAATGGGGAGTGGTACAATACTTCCTATGATCGTACCCATGATGTTTCCGTGGCCGGGGCCTATCGGTTAAACGAAAAATGGAGTTTTGGAACCAATCTTGTTTTCCAGACCGGAAGGCCCGTAACCTATCCGAACGGCCAATATGAATACGAAGGGATTTCGGTGGCGAGTTATGCTGCTAGAAATTCAGACCGTTTGCCATCGTATCACCGTTTGGACGTTTCCGTAAACTATAAGCCGAACCGCAAACCTGAAAATCGTTGGAAAGGTGAATGGGTCCTCGGTATCTATAACGTGTACAACCGTAAGAATGCGGCTTCTGTTTCCTTTGGGCAGAACCGGGAAACCGGGGCCAATGAAGCTACCCGAACCGCCATTTTCGGTATTGTACCCTCAATTACGTATAATTTCAAATTCTAAAATATTATGAAAAAACACATAAAAATCATAAGCCTTTTATCTTTGGCGGTATTGGCCTTTTCCTGTACCGATGTCATCGATGTAGACGTACAATCGGCACCGACAAGGTTAACGGTCGAGGCTTCCCTTGATTGGGAAAAGGGGACTTTAGGAAATGAGCAGACCATACGGTTAAGAACTTCTACCGAATTTTTCGATACCACCTCCAATACGGAGGTCACAGGGGCGTCTGTAAAAGTGATAAATGATAGCAATGGGACCGAATTTATATTTGAGGACCAAAACGATGGTACATATACCACCAATGCCTTCGAGCCAATTGTGGGGCAATCGTATTCTTTGGAAATTATTTATAATGGGGAAACCTATTCGGCCCAAGAAACCCTGAACGCCGTACCCGACCTTACCATTCTAGGGCAATCGAGAGATGATGGTTTTAGTGAAGATGACCTAGAGGTCAACATGGTCTTTAAAGACCCGGAGGAAGAGGGGAATAGCTATTTTTTTAAGTTTCAAAAGCAAGATGAACTGTTGCCGGTTTTTGAAGAATTCGACGATGAGTTCGTAAACGGAAATGAAATTGACTGGTATTACGAGAGCGAGGAAGACGATGATACGGAAGAAACGGAGGCCTTTGAACCTGGTGATGTGCTTCATATAGAATTTTATGCCATTTCACAGGCCTATAGGAGCTACTTGCAAATTCTTGTCAATCAAATCGGGGGTATGGGTATGTTCGATGCTACACCTGTTGCCGTCAAAGGAAACTGTGTAAACCTTAGCAACCCCGAAAACTATGCCTATGGTTATTTTAGGGTGACCCAAGTAGTGAAGGTCGACTATACTTTCGAATAGGGTTTCCTGCCGTTTGCACGGCAAAGTTTGAAACTACAGGGCATAAAAAAACCGCAACCCTAGGGTTGCGGTTTTTATTTATACCGTTCAAACCAACTTAGTTGATCGCAGGGTCTTTCATACCCTCTTCGATCATACTGTAGAATTGATCGATTTTTGGAAGAACAACGATACGGGTTCTTCTGTTTTTCGATTTTTCGGTTTGTGAAACAGGAATGAACTCAGCTCTACCTGCTGCGGTCATACGCTTGGGATCAACATTGTAATCGTTCTGTAAAATTCGAACTACTGCAGTAGCACGTTTTACACTCAAATCCCAGTTGTCTAAAAGAACACCGCTTCTGTAAGGTACGTCATCGGTATGACCTTCTACCATGAATTCGAAATCAGGCTTGTTGTTCACTACTTGAGCAACTTTACCAAGAATTTCCTTAGCTCTTCTTGTTACGTTGTAGCTTCCGCTGCTGAAAAGCAATTTGTCGGAAATAGAAACGAAAACAACACCTTTTTCAACACTGATTTCAATGTCTTCGTCGTCTAGGTTACCCAACACTCCTTTTAAGCTCTGTACCAAAGAAAGGTTTACGGAGTCCCTTCTTGTAATGGCATCTTGAAGCTTGCGGATAGTAAGGTCTTTTTCCTTTAAACTTTCCAAAGACTTTTCAAGGTTCTCGGCACCCTTGGTAGTTAAGGTGGTCAAGTTACCCATATTGTTTATCAACTCTTGATTGTTCGCCTTCAAGAATGCATTTTGATCTTGTAGGGTTTTTAGTCTAGAACTGGCGGTTGCCTTTTCTTCTAAACAATCGTTCAATTTTACTGTGGCCGAATTCAACAGATCCTGCGCTTCTTTATGTTTTGCCTCCAAATCGGAATACTTCTTTTGAGATACACAAGAAGACAACAACATGGTCACTCCTAAACAGCCTAAAATTAATTTTTTCATAATGAGAGTTACTAAGTATTTAATGATTGTTATTTGATTTTTTTTGATAACCGTAATAAGGGACAAAATTATATAATCGCCAAATCTACCATTTGTAAAATTAGTTAATCTTTTACTAAATTGTTAAAATTACTTATATGATGTACGAAATGCTGCCATACAATGGATTTTATTAGGTAGTATTTTGGGATAAAATTAGCCTTTTCACGTTTTTTGTACATTTTTCTAAATTGGCGGTAAAAGCTGAGATGCGCTCTTAAAATGGCAAAACAGTGGTTGAATTTCAATTGAAATACAAAGCGTAAAGCCGCTACGGCATCTAGTAACAATCGTATAAAAATCAAAACGAAGGCCTGCTTTCTAGGTAGGTTTTTGGTAATGGAGAAGAGCGAGTTCCTAAAATTCAAGTAGGTTTTCTTGGGGTTCATGTTGCTCAGGGTCGACCCTCCTAAGTGATATACCTTAGCGGCGCCAACGTACAAGACTTTATGGCCTTGGTTCTTGGCCCGCCAACACAGGTCGACTTCTTCCTGATGGGCAAAGTAGCTTTCGTCAAAACCGTTTAGGTCCCAAAACACTTCTTTCTTGATGAACATACAGGCCCCTGTAGCCCAAAAAATTTCTATGGTATCGTCGTATTGGCCTTGGTCTTTTTCAAGTTCCTGAAAAATACGTCCCCTACAAAAAGGGTAGCCCAATTGGTCGATAAAACCACCTGCGGCACCGGCATACTCAAAATGGTCTTGACGCATGAGGTCTAGGATCTTGGGTTGTATGATGGCGACTTCTTGATGGTCGTTAAAGGCTTTTTCTATAGGGGCCAGCCAGCCTTCGGTAACCTCTACATCTGAGTTCAACAGGCAGTATACATCGGCGTCTATAGTTTTGAGGCCGTCGTTGTACCCTTTGGCAAATCCGCCGTTTTCGGTATTTTGAATCACCTTTACAGTGGGGTAGTTCTCGGCAATAAAGGCTACGGAAGCATCGGTAGAGGCATTGTCCACTACGTAAATATCGGCACCTTCCGAATATTGTATAACAGAGGGCAGGTATCTTTCAAGAAGCACCTCTCCGTTCCAATTAAGTATGACTATGGCTATACGCAAAACGATGGCAAATTAACGGCTAAAATCAGGAATATTCCTTAGAAACGTATATTTTTCTGATTCAAAATCCATTCTACAATAAAAATGGTCCAGTCCATTGGTCACCATAAGGTAATCGGCCTTGAGTTCAAGGTTGTATCGGGCAATCTGGTCAAAGGTGGTCTGGTCAATGGTAATTTCGGGAGCCTTGCATTCTACCAGGATACGGATACTTCCATCGGAGTTGAACACCACGACATCATATCGCTTTTTTATATTGTTTACAACCAATTGTTTTTCAACGTTTACCAAGCTCAATGGGTAGTTCTTTTCAAAGGTCAAAAAGTTCACCACGTGTTGCCTTACCCATTCCTCGGGTTGCAATACCACAAACTTTTTACGTATGCGGTCAAAAATGCGCACGTTATTTTCGCTATTTTTGAAGCGGAAATTATACTCTGGAAAATTAAGGGGTACCATTCCGCAAATTTGATGATTTTTTTTGGATGGATGAAGCAAAACGCATAGTTACCGATATTAAAAACGGCACCATTAAACCCATTTATTTTTTATTTGGGGAAGAGCCCTATTATATTGATGCCATTTCAAGTTATATTGAGAAAAACGTACTTGCCGACGAAGAAAAAGGCTTCAATCAGGTCGTGCTTTATGGAAAGGACGTGACCATAGACGATATTGTAGCCAATGCCAAACGCTACCCCATGATGGCCGAACGTCAGGTCGTGGTAGTCAAGGAGGCGCAGCATTTGGTCCGAACCATTGAAAATTTGACCACCTATGTTGAGAATCCGCAAATGACCACGGTCTTGGTCGTGTGTTACAAATACAAAAAGCTAGATAAACGAAAGAAACTCTACAAGGCCGTTCAAAAGGCCGGGGTGTTGTTTGAGAGCAAAAAACTCTATGAAAACCAGGTTTCGGATTGGATCAGGAAAAACCTGCACGGCAGGGGATATAGTATTTCCCACAAGGCCGCTATTTTGCTTACCGAATATTTGGGTACCGATTTGAGTCGCATCAACAACGAACTCCAGAAATTAGAATTGGTATTGCCTAAGGAGAGTGAGATTACCCCGGCAGATATTGAAGAGCATATCGGAATCAGTAAAGATTACAATAACTTTGAACTTAAAAAAGCCATTGGGGAAAGGAACATACTCAAGGCAACGCGTATTATCACCTATTTTGCCCAGAATCCGAAGGACAACCCTTTTGTGTTGACCATAACCTTATTGAATACGTTTTTCACCCAATTATTGCAGTATCATGGCCTAAAGGACCATTCGCCCAAGAGCGTTGCGAGTGCCCTACGTATCAACCCATATTTCGTGGGGGAATTTCAGACGGCCGCACGTAACTATCCTATGAAAAAAGTAAGTGCCGTAATCTCTGCTTTGCGCGAGATGGACATGCAGGGAAAGGGTGTTGGAGCCAACGTTCCGTCCCAAGCAGACTTACTTAAGGAGTTATTGGTGAAAATTATATAAAGGGGACTTACCTTTTGTCTACGCTGTATTTACCGGGGCCAACAAGCATTATGGTTATGAATATGGTCAAGTAAACCAAGGCCATTTCTTTCTTTTGAAAAGGGTCTGCACCATGAGCAATAAAGGCAGCTACGGCCATAGTGATTGCTGTAGGTATTGCCGCCCATCTTGTCTTAAATCCGAAAATGATTAAAATAGGGCAAACCAATTCTGCCAATACGGCTAAAAATAGTGAGGGGGTGGAACCAATACCTATCGGGTCGGCAAAGTCAGCGCCATTGATCAACATTTGTAATTTTCCATACCCGTGAACGGCCATCATTGAAGATGCGGCAATACGTAAGAAAGCAAGGCCGATATCCTTTAAAAGTGTGTTAGACATAGTAGATTTCAATTTATAATAAAGATAAAAGTATTCTTTTTTACGAATTGGGCAAAATGCATTCCGACAAATGCCATACAAATATGGGGCAGGCAGGGCCTAGCCCATAGGGCGTAGTATGTCAATTGGGTTGATACTTAAAGTGTTAGCGTAATTTTGGGTAATTTTGAGGGTCGGCCTCGCTCATAATGGCATATACCTTTTCAAAAACATCTTCGGCATTGGGTTTTGAAAAATAGTCGCCATCGGTACCGTACGCAGGCCTATGTGCTTTGGAGCTCAAGGTTTGCGGAGCGGAATCCAAATAGGCGTAGGCCCCTTGTTTTTCGATGATTTCGTTTAGCAAATAAGCGGAACAGCCTCCGGGTACGTCCTCGTCTATGACCAATATTCGATTTGTTTTTTGTACGCTCTTTACCGTGTCTTCGTACACGTCAAAGGGCAATAGGGTCTGTGCGTCGATTACCTCTGCATCGATACCTACTTCTTTTAGCTCGTCTGCCGCTTGCATAACGATCCTAAGGGTAGAGCCGTAAGACACCAATGTAATATCGCTACCCTCTTTTAAGGTCTCGACCTTTCCTATGGGCGTGCAAAATTCACCTAGGTTGGTAGGTTTGTCCTCCTTTAACCGATAACCGTTCAGGCTTTCTATGACCAGGGCGGGTTCGTCGGTTTTTAGAAGGGTGTTGTAAAAACCTGCAGCTTGGGTCATGTTTCTAGGGGATAGGATATACATACCGCGCAAGGCGTGTATCAGGGCCGCCATAGGCGAACCGGAGTGCCATATACCCTCAAGACGGTGTCCTCTTGTCCGTACGATAAGGGGTGCTTTTTGCTTTCCGAAGGTACGGTAGCGCAGGCAGGCAACATCGTCGGTCAAAGTGGCCAAGGCATAAAAGATATAATCGAGATATTGAATTTCGGCAATGGGTCGGAGACCGCGTAAGGCCATACCTGTGCCTTGTCCGATAATAGTAGTTTCGCGAATGCCCGTATCGGAAACGCGAAATTTGCCAAACTTGTCCTGTAGGCCTTCAAGCCCTTGGTTTACATCACCGATGGTCCCACTGTCTTCCCCGAATACCAAGGTGTTCGGGTATTGTTCAAATATCTTGTCGAAATTGTCACGAAGTATGATACGGCCATCTACTTTTTCCGTATTGGCGGGATAGTGTGGTTTTACCTCTTTTACACTCAAGGCGCCTGTGGGGCCATCATTGTATAAATCGGCACTGTATTTTGGTTGGGTTTCCTCTAAAAAGGTATTCGTCCATTTTAGAAGGGCTTCCTTTTCGGGAAAGGACTCGCCCAAAACATATCGTAAGGCTTTTCTGGAACTAACGGCCAAATCTTTTTTAATCGGCTCCTCTATGGCTATCAGATCGTTTTTGACCTTGGCTATGAAATTTTTGTTTTGACTTTTTGCAGCCACTTGGTCCAAGAGGACCACCAATTCCTTTTTTAGGGTTTTGTGTTCGGAAAGGTATTCCGACCAAGCTTCCCTTTTTGCCGAACGCACTTCTCGTATAATGCTTTTTTCCAGGGCTTTGAGTTCCTCGTCGGTCGTGATTCCGGTTTCGAGTATCCATTCGCGAAAACGCTTGTTGCAATCGTTATCCTTTTCCCACTCCAGTCGCTCCTTACTCTTGTAGCGCTCGTGTGAACCCGATGAGGAATGTCCTTGGGGTTGGGTGAGTTCGGTAACATGTATGATTACGGGTACGTGTTCTTCGCGAGCAATGTCGGAAGCATTCTCGTAAGCGTGCATCAGGGCGGTATAGTCCCATCCTTTGACCTTGAACATTTCAAAGCCGGGTTTTTCGTCGGTGCGTTTAAAGCCGCTTAGCATTTCGGAAATATCTTCTTTGGTGGTATGGTATTCGGCAGGTACCGATATACCGTAATCGTCGTCCCAAATACTGATGACCATGGGAACTTGTAGTACTCCCGCGGCATTGATGGTCTCTAGGAACATCCCTTCACTGGTACTGGCATTACCAATAGTTCCCCAAGCTACTTCGTTACCGTTTTTGGAAAATTTCGAAGCATCTATATTGTTCAGGTTGCGATACATTTTGGAAGCCTGTGCAAGGCCAAGAAGGCGAGGCATTTGACCTGCGGTACACGAAATATCGCCACTGCTGTTCTTTTGTTCGGTAAGGTTTTTCCAGCTGCCGTCTTCGTTTAGGCTATGGGTGACATAATGCCCTCCCATCTGACGGCCTGCACTCATAGGCTCCTTTTCTATATCGGTAGTGGCGTAAAGACCGTGAAATAAATCCTTCGGGGTCATTAGGCCCAAGGCCATCATAAAAGTCTGGTCGCGATAATAACCACTTCTGAAGTCCCCGTCCTTGAACGATCGGGCCATGGCCAATTGCGGTAGTTCTTTGCCGTCTCCGAAAATGCCGAATTTTGCCTTACCGGTCAAGACCTCTTTTCTACCCAATAAACTGCAGGTCCTGCTAAGCACCGCAATTTTATAATCGTTTAAAATTTGGGTTTTAAAATCATCAAACGAAATGTCATTACTAGTTTTAGGCGAAATATCCATTAAGCAAATCGAGTTTCTACAAAAATAACAAACTGAAAGCATTTTTACAATGCCAATTTATCATAGTTGATTAAAAAATAATTAATAATATACCTTTAGAAATGATCTTTTGGTAATTTTAAATCCGTATTTCGATTTTTTTTTAGAGATTCTTTGATCGGGTCAGAACCACTTTCTGGTAAACAGACCAATAAGGGTTTTTGGGCTTACGGTAACGATAAAGCGAATTTTTTCTCCGTATTGGGGCTGGGCGACTTCCCATCCATTATTGGAATACATCGGAAAATAAAGTTCAAAATAGTCGGTCAGTAGATTGAGGCGGACCCCCGCATCGTAAACGAACTTGCCACTTACCCCTTTGTTCTTTACATAACCTAGGTCACTGTATACTTCAATCCATCGCCAAAGGTTGACACTGGTATTTATGGTCGTTAGGTAGTCGTTGGCGAATCGATATTCTTGGGGAAGAAAAGACTTAAAACCACCTTCCGCTATTATGATCTGCTGACTGTAAATGCCGGAATCTTCAGATCGTCCGAGGTAGCCGTAGTCGAACAGATAATCGGTAGGTCGGTCAAGGGCAAAGCTGAAGTAGTTCGGGTCTTTGTACTCGGTAGTCTTGTTTCTGATAAACTTACCCGCGTAGAAGCGGAAGTTGAATTGACGGTTGTTCTCGAAAAGTTTACGATATTCAAGTTCAAAGGCCACCTTACTGAAATCACTGGCGTGTTGTGCGTCGGCAAACCAAGAGATATAGTTGATGATTCCCGGATTGCGATTGGTGTATCTTAGGTTCAGTACGCTGTAATCGGGAGGCGTTTCAAAATCGCCGAGATTTTCGGCCTTGTCCCTTAGTACGTTAACGTACCTTAAGTTTAAAAACTCCCTTTTGTTCGAAATCAGATTGGAGGGTCTCCAGCCGAAGGTGACAGAAGGGGTTATGGTAGAGTAGCGCGAATTGGCCTGAAAGTGATAGGTAGAACCGGCTACACTGTAATTGGCCACGTAAAGTCCGCTCTTGCTCAGGTATTTTCTATAGGTAACCCTTCCCGAGCCCACAAAGGCTTTTTCACGAAAGGAGTAGGAGGGGGCAAAATCGTAAACGAAGGGGCGCTCTAATAAGGTTTTGTTGTAGAGGCGCATACCGGGCGTCCATCCGTCGTAAATATTGAAATTTAAAATCGGTACGTAAAAGACCTGATTGTAGTAGGGGTTTTCGGAATCGCGAAAGAACGTAAATTTCAACTTTTTGTTTCCGGAAAAGAAGCCGCCTAAAGATTTCCAGTTGTCCCTTTGGTTGAATTCGGGTATTTTCTGGTCGTAGTTCAATACCAGACGTTTTTCACCGTTCTTCGGAATGGTCACCGTCTTGATCGTATTGATGTCCGAAAACCAATATTTAGATACTACCGAATCGTTCTTGAGCCCGAATAGGGAAATGGGAACATTGGTTCCTTTTTTGTTCTTTATGGTCACCCGAAGTGAATCTTCGGTCTTTTCTACCTTTTTGATCTTAAAGTCTATTTTTCTATCGGTGGAGACGTATTCGTTAAAGAACCAGTCGATGTCAATATTGGTTTCCCTTTTTAAAATAGACTCAAAATCGAGGGTCTTGACTTGACTTAGTTTATAATGTTTGTAAAAGGTTTTTATGCTTTTGTCGACCTTTTCCTTACCGATATAACTGGCGAGGTAGGAGAGACCGAGTCCGGCCTTATACTTGTTGGCTATTTTTTGGTTGAACTTGATGAGTGAGTCGTTACTGGTATTCAGCGGTTGGTCTAAATTGGTACGTGCAGTAAGCATATAGAGGAAGGGATACTGCTCGTTAAAGTCCATTTTAGCCAGATTGAAACTGCGAATACCCCAGATCCTTGATAGTTTTCCCAATAGTTTTTGATCGGGATAGTATTTTTCAACATAGGCAATCATCAGGTAATTGGCGATGGCATCGCTTAGCCATTGTTCTTTTCGAGGGTCGAGAAATAAGGTTTCTTCAAGAATATTGATCAGTGCTGTCTTTAAAAACTTCATTTCAAATTGAAACTGTTCTTCGTAGGGCCTGATGAAGGAGGGCAATTGGTTGATGCCGTACAAGGGATTTTTTTCATAGTCCAATTGGCTGACCAAGAGCTGGGAATGGGGAAATTTGCCTAGGTTGTTCTCGATAAACTCCGTTACCCGATTGATGGAAATGCCCTTGCCGATTTCGTCATATTTTGAGGCTTCAATATCGGTTATGACCGTCATCTGTGGTGTTACGTGGGTAACGAAGCGCTTTTGGGGGCTCAGTAAGATCTCGCAGTTTTTTTGTTGTGTAGCCGAAAGTTGGGCCATTTGACCGTTCGGGAAATTACTATTGCCCAATATGGTAAAGTTGGAGGCCAAGTATAAGTGGGGCGGGTAGACGAAATTGACCACCGTTTCCGTCACTCCGGTATAAAGGTCTTCAAGGTTTTTGTTAGAGTACAGATGCCACGTGCCGTCAAAGTAGGCGGGGGTCAGGTACCAATCCTTTAGATAGAAACTGTTCTTTTTCTTGTCGTAACCATAAGGCGTAAACTTGTTTTCAGGAAGCTTTATAGTATAGGTAAGGAAGAGCTTGGTCGATTCACCTGGCGGTAAGGGACTGTTCAATTCTACCTTCAAGATGTCCAGTTCCTTGGTACGCCGCCAAAAGAGGCCCCTATACTCATCGTCAACGGCACTTATGATCGTGGTATATCCGCGTTCTTCGTTCTTTGCGAGGTGCAAACTCTTTTTGAATTCCTCTGAAAACCGCTTGGCCAACCCCGTGTTTTTACTGGCGTAGGCATGGGCCCAATCATTGAAATAAAGGGTGCTAAGGGTGACGTTCGAATTGTTGTGATAGGTGAATTCCTGTTGAATACGTATTTCCTTGCTTTCCCCGTCGAGGTTGGCCGTGAGTACGTTCTGGTGCTGCGCCGAAAGTACCCCGATACCGGATATCGATACAGCACCTAGAAAAAAACAATATATGAGGGATTTTAATTTCAAGGAAGGCATTAAAAATTAGGACTCAGATTTCGGCCTTTGTAGAAAGCATCGATAATATCGACCACTTCATCTTCGGTGTCCGCAATCTTAATAAGGTCTAGGTCATTGGGACTAATATTTTTTACGCCGAGCATGGTATTCTTTATCCAATCTATCAACCCGGACCAGAATTCGCTGCCGACCAAGATGATGGGAAACTTTTCTATTTTATTGGTTTGGATAAGGGTAATGGCTTCAAAGAGTTCGTCAAGGGTGCCAAAACCACCGGGCATTACGACAAAACCTTGGGAGTATTTTACGAACATGACCTTTCTGACGAAAAAGTAATCGAAGTCCAAGCTCTTATCCGAATCGATATAGGGGTTGTCGTGTTGTTCAAAGGGCAGGTCTATATTCAGTCCTACCGACGTACCATCGGCAAGGTGGGCCCCTTTGTTACCAGCTTCCATAATGCCTGGCCCTCCACCGGTAATGACACCGTAGCCTGCTTCTGCAATACTTTTGGCAATGCTTACGGCCAACTCGTAATACCTTTCACCCTCCTTGGTACGGGCCGAACCGAAAATAGAAACACAGGGGCCAATGGTACCCATCTTTTCAAATCCCATTACAAACTCGCCCATTATTTTAAAAATGGCCCAAGAATCGTTCGTTTTTATTTCGTTCCAACCTTTGTGGTGTTGTTCTTTTCTCATGTATGCTAATTCATTTATTCGTGGGTTGTTTACCCGACTAACAGTATTGACTATGGCTTGGATAAGGGCGGGGTGCTAGCTCCCGTCACTTAAAATCAGCCAATGAATTTATTACTTTTATTTTAGAGTGGCACAAAACTCGTTTAAATTTTAAGCTATAAGTAAAACTCCCTGTGCCCGTATTTAGTATTCGGTTACCGAACTCCAGTTTTCACCTGTTTTAATGCGGTGCAACTGCATTTCCGAAATGCCGAATTGTTTTGCGATCATTTTTAAACGTGTCCTGCGGTTGGGGTCGTTTAGTTTTCTCTTGATCAATTTGACCTTGGTTTCCGTAAGCTTGGAGTAGGTAATTCGCCTTGGTTTGTTCTTCCATTTAGGGCTACTGAACTGGTGCTCCTCCTTTTCTTTTTTTGTTGCCCATTTCAGGTTGTCCACATGGTTGTTCGTCTTGTCGTAATCGAGATGAATGACGAAAACGCCATCTTTTTGTTCTAAAAAATGTTCGGCTACCAATTTGTGAACGTACCTACTGGTCGATTTTCCGTTCCGTTTTTGCTTTAAGGGCAAGTTTTGGTATCCATTTATGAAGGATTCGGTAACCAAGAACTCTTCAGGGCCTTTACAATTGAGTATCCGGCCGTAATTTGATATTTTAAACTTTTCGTTTTCCGCTATCTTATCATCGAATTCAATTTCTTTCCATTCTTCGTTCCAATAGTTTCGCGTCATTTTCTATGTTCTTTTTCAAATACATATAATATTTCTTTCTTTTCAGTCCGGTATGTTCAGCTCAGGTCTCAAATATTTGGCCGTATAACTTTTTTTGTCCTGGGCCACTTCTTCGGGTGTTCCTTGGGCAACGACCTTGCCGCCGCCACGCCCCCCCTCATAGCCGATATCGATAATATAGTCGACCATTTTAATAACATCCATATTGTGCTCAATGACCAATATGGTATTTCCTTTGTCTACCAATCGGGTCAAAACTTCCATTAAAACACGAATATCTTCAAAGTGGAGTCCTGTTGTGGGTTCGTCCAAGATATAAAAAGTATTGCCCGTATCCCGTTTAGAAAGTTCCGTGGCCAGCTTAATGCGCTGGGCTTCACCTCCGGAAAGGGTAGTGGACTGCTGTCCTAGGGAAATATATCCCAATCCGACATCTTGTATGGTCTTTAACTTACGATAAATTTTGGGGATAAGCTCAAAAAAATCAACCGCTTCGTTGATCGTCATCTCCAAAACGTCTGCAATAGATTTGCCCTTATATCGTATTTCAAGGGTTTCACGGTTAAAACGCTTGCCATTACAGGTTTCACATTCTACGTATACATCGGGTAAAAAATTCATTTCTATGACCCGGAGTCCCCCACCTTGGCAAGTTTCACATCGGCCGCCTTTGACGTTGAAACTAAATCGGCCGGGTTTGTACCCCCTAATGGCGGCTTCCGGGGTTTTGGCAAAAAGCGAACGGATTTCGCCGAAAACACCGGTATAGGTGGCCGGGTTGGAACGTGGGGTTCTTCCTATAGGCGACTGGTTGATGTCTATTACCTTGTCAATATGTTCTAGGCCCGTAATTTTTTTATAGGGCATAGGTTTTTTTACGCCATTGAAATAATGGGCGTTCATAATAGGGTAGAGGGTTTCGTTGATCAAGGTCGATTTTCCACTGCCTGAAACTCCAGTAACACCGATCATCTGTCCTAAAGGAAAAGAGACCGTAACGTTTTTCAGGTTGTTTCCGGTAGAGCCGGAAAGCGTTATTTTCTTGCCATTGCCCTTTCTGCGCTTTTTGGGAACTGCAATTTCCTTTTTGCCCGTAATGTAATCGGCCGTAAGGGTATTTTCGTTTTTTAGCTCATCGGGATGCCCTTGGGAAATAATTTCACCGCCGTGTTTACCGGCCCTAGGTCCGATATCGATCACATGGTCGGCGCATTCGATCATATCGCGGTCGTGTTCTACTACGATAACGGAGTTTCCGATGTCTCTTAGGGCCTCCAAAGATTTGATCAGGCGGGTGTTGTCCCTTTGGTGAAGGCCAATGCTAGGCTCATCGAGAATGTAAAGTACCCCGACCAATTGAGAACCGATCTGGGTGGCCAGGCGAATACGCTGGGCTTCCCCTCCCGAAAGGGATTTAGAGCTTCGGTTCAAGGAGAGGTAATCAAGGCCTACATCCAAGAGGAATTGAATACGGGTCTTGATCTCTTTAATGATCTCTTCGGCAATCTTAAGCTGGTTGCCTTCCAGTTTCTTCTCAAGCCCCTTGAAGAATTCGGCCAATTCCGCAATATCCAAATGGGCCAATTCCGCGATGTTCCTTTC
The DNA here is from genome assembly GCF_900156625.1 of Zobellia uliginosa. GTDB lineage: Bacteria > Bacteroidota > Bacteroidia > Flavobacteriales > Flavobacteriaceae > Zobellia > Zobellia uliginosa. The sequence goes on from NZ_FTOB01000003.1 coordinate 528,052, forward strand.
GTCTATTTTAAAGTAGAGGGACTCTTTTCGCAGGCGGGCGCCTTCGCATTCGGGACAAGTGATTCTGTCCATATATTCCTTGGCCCAGCGCTTTAATGCCGTTGTTCCTGCTTCCTCGTATTGGCTTTTGATAAAGTTGGCAATACCTTCGTAGTCGATTTTATAGTTGCGCTTTACGCCTAGGGTCTTCGAATCTACCTCAAAGGTTTCGTGTCCGCCGTTGAGTAGCACATCGATGGCCTCTTCGGAAATGCTGGAGATGGGATCGGTGAGCTCAAAGTTGTAGCGTTGGCCAATGGTCTCTATCTGCTTGAACGCCCACGATTTTTTATAATCGCCCAAGGGAGCGATCCCCCCGGATTTTATGGATAATTTTTTATTGGGAAAAATCTTTTTTTCGTTTACCTCGTATACATGGCCCAACCCGTTACAATTGGGGCACATGCCCTTGGGTGAATTAAAGGAAAAGGTATTGGGTTCGGGTACGGGGTAGGAGATGCCCGTTGAGGGACACATCAGGTCTCGGCTAAAATACCGCGCCACGGTCTGCCCTTCTTCCAAGACCATGAGTACGTTTTCACCACTGTACATGGCGGTATTTATGGTTTCGGAAAGACGCTTGTCCATGTCCTCGGTATCGGAAACTTTAAGGCGGTCGATAACGATTTCAATGTCGTGGGTCTTGTAGCGGTCTACTTTCATGCCCTTGACGATATCCTTCACTTCGCCATCGATCCGTACTTTTACGAAGCCTTGTTTGGCAATTTGCTCAAAAAGCTCGCGATAATGCCCTTTTCTTGATTTGATGACCGGGGCGAGTACGTTTATCTTTTTTCCGTTATAGTCTTTCTTAATAAGTTCCTTGATCTGGTCGTCGCTATAACTCACCATTTTTTCGCCCGTATTGTAACTGTAGGCATCGCCGGCACGGGCAAAAAGTAAGCGGAGGAAGTCGTATATCTCCGTAATGGTGCCCACGGTCGAACGCGGTGATTTGGATGTGGTCTTCTGTTCTATGGCAATCACCGGTGAAAGTCCATCGATCTTGTCTACATCGGGTCTTTCCAATCCCCCTAAAAACTGACGGGCATAGGCCGAGAAGGTTTCGATGTAACGACGTTGGCCTTCGGCATAGATCGTGTCGAAGGCAAGGGAAGATTTCCCACTTCCTGAAAGTCCGGTTATAACCACCAGCTTTTCCCGGGGTATGGTAACATCTATATTTTTAAGGTTATGGACACGGGCGCCCTGAACCTCAATATTTTCTTCGTAATTTATCATTTTCTATAGCAAAGTGGCAAAGGTACGTTTTTGACCCTTAAGAAAGAAGCGACCTTTACTTATATCTATGTTAAGGTAATTAGGGCCAACACCCTAAATAAAAGGTGTTTCGAACGATATGGGCACACATTTAACGCGATAAAAGCCCTCTCTTTGCGCAGTATTTTCAAAGCGGGCGTTAAGCGGTGGGGCTAAACCGCTTTTTTTTCGCTTAAATATTTCCAATACCGCTTGGGTACATGTTGTTTGTGAAGCTTTAAATTAATGCGCGATTTTATATTGGTGCTTTTAAAGTAATTGTTCCAGAGGTCTTGATAGTTGTATTCCTCATCGGTAAAATGGGCACTTTTGTTTATGCTGTTGGTATGGATGTCATCAAGGTCTAGGGATACGATTTCCACTCGGTTCAAATCGTAAAAAATTCCGTATTTCCGTTTGATATCGTAAATCAGCCATTGCTGGTCGGCATATCTTGAGCGAAAGTGTTTTGAAATAAGGGGAAGCACATTGAAATCAGGCTCTATGTTGGCGAAATAGATTTCGTCTTTGGTCAATTGAAACCTTACAAAGGCTTCCATACGATGCTTTTCACGACCCACGGAACGAGCGAGTTGACTGATCTTTAGCACGAGGCCGTCCGAGTAATCGGAGGCAATGGAAGTATCGGAGGCGAACATTTTCCGAATAAAGCGGTAGAGCAAGATCTCAATGCCCTTATGCTCGCTTAAAAATGCAAAGTAGATGTCCTTTATGGCGCTGTGGCTCTTCTTATGAATTCCGTTCCAGACCCTTTTGGCCTTGTCCATTTGGGTGAAAATGGTTTCCGTTTCCGAGAATAGTCCGTTTTGGCAGACCGAGTGTTTCTGAATATCGGACACCACTGCCTTTTCTTCAAAGGCCACAAATATGGCCGTAAGAAATCCGTTGAAACTACCGTCGTAAATAAGGGTCTTAGTCGAATTCATAATACATGCTTTTTTTCGGTTACTACTTTAGCTTATGTGCATTCCATTAAAACAATTGCAATTGGTTACTATATTCCTTTCTAAACTTTCCTGTCGAATTCTGAAGGATCAATCCCTTTATCTTGGCGCCTTCCATATCCCTATGTTCCCATTTGCTGGAATCACAGACAATGAAATACTTGGCACGGTTCAAGGCCACGCCAATTTTTTTAAGGTGCTCCCAGTTGAGTTTTCTAAAGCGCCGGGCACTAATGATTTTATGGACGCTTTTCATACCGAGGCCCGGTATGCGCGCCAATACGCTTTTATCGGCTTTATTGATGTCTATGGGGAAGTATTGCATGTTCCGAAGGGCCCAGCCTAATTTAGGGTCTACGTCCATATCGAGGTTGGGGTGGTCGTTGTTTAGAAGTTCTTGGACCCCAAAGCCGTAGAAGCGCAAGAGCCAATCGGTCTGGTAGAGTCTATTTTCCCTGAGCATGGGCACTTGGGTCCCGATGGCAGGTAATCGGCTATCGTCCGCTACCGGTACATAGCCCGAATAATAGACCCGCTTCATATGGTAGGTTTTGTAATAGTATGTGGCCGAGTACATAATATCTTTGTCCGATTCCCCGGTTGCGCCTACGATCATTTGGGTGCTTTGCCCGGCAGGGGCGTATTTAGGGGTGCTTTTAATGATTTTTTTCTCCGATTTATATTGAATGATTTCGTTTTTCACCTTTAGCATAGGCTTGGTAAAATCTTCGTGTTTTTTGTCGGGGGCCAAAAGTTTGAGCTCTGAAATTGTGGGCACCTCGATGTTGACCGATAATCGATCGGCGTAGAGTCCCGCTTCACGCATAAGCTCGTCACTTGCCCCGGGAATGGATTTTAAATGGATGTAACCGTTGAAATTCTCTTCCAAACGGAGTTTTTTGGCAACGGCCACTAAGCGCTCCATGGTGTAATCGGGACTTTTAAAAATGCCCGAGCTGAGAAATAGGCCTTCGATATAGTTACGGCGATAAAAATTGATGGTCAGGTCTACTACCTCTTGGATCTTGAATGCGGCCCGTTGCACGTCGTTACTCTTGCGGGTTACACAGTAGGCACAGTCAAAAATGCAGTGGTTGGTCAAGAGGATCTTGAGCAGGGAAACACACCTGCCGTCTTCCGTATAGCTGTGGCAGATACCCATGCCGCTACTGTCGCCTAGCCCATTTGTGTTGTTCTTGCGAACGCTTCCGCTGCTGGAGCACGAAACGTCGTACTTGGCGGCATCGGCCAAGATGTTCAATTTTTCCTTTATTCTATCAAATGACAATGACATAGGTGGGTTTGTATTTATTCCAAAATTATGGAAAAAATCCATATTATGGATATAATCCAAATAATATTTTGGATATATTCCAAAATGTGTATATTTGAAAATGAAAGGGTGGTGGAAACTTCAAGCCCTCGACAGTTTTGAACAAGAGACCCAATGCAAGAGTTCTATGGAAAATGAAATCACATTAAAACGATTTATCGAGGTACGCCGAGACTTGGGCTATACCCAAGCCGAATTTGCAAAATTATTAGGGCTGTCGAGTACTACGGCCGATATTGAAAGGGGGAGGACCAAACTTTCGGGAAAGGTGGTAATGGAGCTGTTGAAGCAGTTTAAGATCAATCCCCTATGGCTATTTGGAAGTAGCGACAATCAGTACTTGGAGACTTCGAAGACCAGCGTTATCCCAAAAGTCGTAACGGTCGATAACTCGGGAAATGAAAATATGGTCTTGGTGAATGCCAAGGCAGCGGCTGGCTATCCGCAAAACATTCAGGATACAAGCTGGTACGAACAGTTGCCGGCCTTCGACCTTCCGATACCGGAATTCAGGAATGCTACCTATCGGGGGTTTCAGGTAGAAGGGGATAGTATGCTCCCGAATTTAAAACCGGGCGAATGGGTCTTGGCCAGGGCCGTAGAGCATATCGACGATGTGAGTCCCAATAAAATGTACGTAGTGGTTTTGGAAGATGCGGTATTGGTCAAAAAAGTGGAAAAGCGCCCGAATTCGAACAACATTACCCTGGTTTCATTGAACGAGACCTATCCTCCCTATGAAATCAAACCGTATCAAATACAGGAAATTTGGCAGGTAAGTAGTAGGATTACCTTCGGGGAAGACGCTACTACGGAGAAAGGGCTTTTAAAACAATTGAAAGAGTCTATGGACGAACTCAAAAGTCAGTTACGCCACGTAAAGAAGGTCTAGACCTACTTCATGACCTTGGTACTTTTAGATTGTAGACCCCGCTTTCACGCAGGGTAAAACCTAGGCTTTTGTACAGGGCGATCGCCTTGGTTCTATGGTGGCCCGAAAATAAAAGGATATCATCTATATTCTTGTGTTGGGCCTCTTGCAAGAGTTTCTCCATTAATTTTCTACCGATTCCCTTACCTCGATGGTCGGCATCGACGACGACATCCTCCACCAGTCCCCGATAACCTGAAATCACTTTATAGGTAGCCAATAAGGCCATGCCAACGATTTGCCCTTCTTCTTTACAAACCACAAAGATAACTTGGTTGTCATCTTGAAGTATTTGATGCAAAGGTCGCTGTTCATTCTTGTCGTTCAGTTGTTTATATAGATTTTTTATCTGTAACTGAATGTCGTCGTTCAGGTCGTATTTGTGTAAAATTTCAATAGTCATACCAGGTGATTTGTCGTCTTTAAAGGCCATAAAACTAAGCATATATTGGATGCGAACATCTTCGTTTTTCTTAAATTGATCCTAAAATATAGAAGGGGTCAGTACATGGTATTTGGGTTTGCCGATGTTTTAGGAATCTGTTGAATGGAGTCCCAGTGTTCGCATATTTTCCCCTCCGTGTCAAAGCGGAAAAAATCCATGGTGATATATTGGTCGTTATCTGGCCAGATTTGGTGCGTGTGCAGGGCCACTAAATCACCCTCGGCAACGGCCCGAACGAATTTAATGGACTTTTCGGGATATTCCCTTTGCATTCTCTCAAAGTAATCGATAAAGCCTTTAGGGCCATTGGCCACATGGGGGTTGTGTTGAATATAGGTCCCGCCACAATACTTTTCTATGGCCGCCTTGGGCTTGCCTTCGTAGGCCATTCGGTAAAAGTCAATGGCATTTTTCTTGTTTTCCTTGATATTCATATATCTAAATTTTTAATGGACTTGGGTTAGCTGGATAGGGTGAAGGATATTTTGATACCCTGTATGATCATGTCGGTTCCTATAATGGCGATGATCAATCCCATGATTTTCCCGATTACCGATATGACGTTATGCCCGATTTTTTTGATAAAGAGTTCACTTAACATAAACGAGATATAGGTCATCCAGCACAAGAGGCCGAAAATCACGATGACCATTATGATTTTGAGGTATCCGGCGTTTGAAACAAAGTTCATTCCGGTAACAATGGTTCCCGGTCCCGCCAAAATAGGAATGGCTAGGGGCGATATGGCAATATCCTCATCAATATGGGTTTCCTTTAAATGCTTTACGTTAGACTTTTTAGACTGGAGCATATCAAAACCTACTACGAAGATTAAAATCCCCCCTGTAATCTTAAAAGCGGGTATGGTAATACCGAAAAGGAGGAAGATGAATTTCCCTAGAACGAGGAAGAGCGTAACTATGATAAAGGCCGTAAGTGTTGCTTTTTTACTGATGTTCCGTTGGGTGGTTCTATCGGCCCCACCTGCCAAGGATAGAAAGACGGGTATGTTCGACAGCGGATTCATTATAGCAAAAAATCCGGTGAACACGGTAATGGAAAAGGTCATAAGGTTATCCATGTAAAAACAATTTTCCTTTATTGAAAAACCAAAACTGAATTCCGTTTTTCGCGAGGGTTAGCATTTCTTTTTCATCTTTTTTCCAAGGGGAAGGGATGTGATTTACAAGATAGCCAAAAAAACCGTATGACCGGGTAGGGGGGGTACCTGCCCAGACATACGGGAATGTTACATATAGGGGACAGTTTTTATTGAAAATCCGCTGCCCTAAACGGATACTTTCTCGGTTCTTTCTGAATGGTAATCCAATGGGCAACGGTAAACGACTTGACGCCCCATTGTCCGTTAAACCTACCTAAACCGGAATTTTTAACACCACCAAAGGGAGCATAGGCGCTATCGTTGACGGGTTGGTCGTTAATGTGTGTCATACCAGCTTCGATTCCTTGTGCAAATTGCATGCCTTTGGCTTCGTCTCTAGTAAATACAGAACTAGATAAGCCATAATCTGTTGCATTTGCCAATCGTAAAGCATCATCCATATCCTTGGCACGGGCAATGGATACAGCTGGGCCAAAAATTTCATTTTTAAATAGGGGGCAATTTTCATCAACATCCACAAAAACATGTGGAGGCATGTGCCAACCTTCGGCTTCGCCACCAAGGGCCATTTTGTAGCCTTGGGCCTTTGCTTCGTCTATTAAATTTTTAACCGTGTCAAACTGTGCTTGATCAATGATCGGTCCGATAAAGGTGTCGGGGTCGTTCATGTCCAATCTTTTTAGGGTCTTAACCTTGGCTATGAATTTTTCGGTGAATTCATCATAGACTTTGTCTTCTACGATAATTCTGTTTATCGCCATACAAATCTGACCTTGGTTCATAAATTTACCCCATGCGGCAGCTTCAACCGCTTGATCAATATCTGCATCTTCTAAAACAACAAACGGACTGTTGCCACCTAGTTCTAACTCGATGTTTTTTATAACTTCTGCACTCAATGCATTTTGGCCCACTTGACGTCCCACCGGTGTAGATCCTGTAAAAGAAATCAGTTTTGAAATGGGGTGCTTGGTAATGGCCGTACCAATGGTACCTCCACCACCGGGCAATACGCTCAATAATCCTTTTGGAAATCCGGCTTCCTCTAGAAATGAAGCAAATAATAATCCTCCCGTAACTATTGATGTCGATGCTGGTTTTAGAACCACAGCATTACCAACGGCCAATGCCGGACCTAAAGTACGTGCCGTTAATTGCCCAGGAAAGTTCCAAGGCGATATTAAGCCAATGACGCCCAGAGGTTGTCTAACGGCAAGCGATTCTTTTCCGTCAATATCACGAGGTAATATTTTGCCTTCGACCAAGAGGGGCAAATGCACTGAACTTTCAAATACACTGGCGACCAATTCGGCTTCAAATAGGCCTTTGGCCAATGTTGCACCGACTTCCTTTCTTGCCCACTCTGCAAATTCTTGCTTCCGGTTTCTTACCACTTCGGCCAATCTTTGCATCATCCTACTTTTCTCGGGAGGTAATACCGCGGCCCATTTTTTCTGTGCTACCGCTGCTATTTCAAAAGCCTCGTCTACATCTTCGGTTGTTGCACTTTTTAACGTAAACAACTCCTCTTGGTTCCAAGGGTTGATATCTTTTATTGCCGGGCCTTTTCCGTCTTTCCATTCGCCTCCAACAAATATTTTTTGCGTGTAATTGGGTAATTGTTCTTGTGTTTTCATTTTCAATATGTTTAATATGTTCTTATTTATAGTCCTTCTAATTTTCAATTGGGTTCACAAAAAACTCTTGCAGCGAAGATTCTACAATAGCCACTTTCATTAATTTACCTGTAAGCTGTGTGTAAGATTGTTTTCTGTGGATAATGCCGGCTTCATTATTCTTCCAATGTTCTTGTATTACAAAAGAATTTTCTTTTCCCTTTATACTGTAAAATTCAAAGCGAATATTGCCTTCTTCTTGTCTAGTAAGTTCTGTATGCTTAATTAGTTGTTTTAAAAACCTTTCTTTATAACCTTCTTTTATTTCAAATATGAAAAACGATAACACTTCGTTTTTGTCTATTTTGATCCGGCTAAAATCATTCGTTGGTAATGGTTTTTCGTTATTTAGAAATAGGGTTTTAGGCGCTTCTATCAGAGCCGGTTTTACGCGATCTGCAATTCCTCTTTTGTCTACTGCTTCAGAATGTTCATCTAAAGTATTCTGACCTTCATTTATTCCGAAGACCAAAAAATTCCCTGGATTGTTCTTATCTTGAAACAACTTCATTTCTAAAGTGCCTGCCTCCTTACGAACTACATCTTGGTTGGATAGCATTTCTTTTTTAAACAAATCGATCTTATCCGATTTTACTTTAAAGGTTGATAAAATTGTGATTTCCGGGTCGTTCTTTTTATCATAAACCACAGACATTCCTGTGCCCTTATTTAAAATTAAACGCATTTTAGAGTCTGTAACATCAATCTGAATGCAGTCTGTCCCTAAATCCATAGTTCCTAGGGTGCTTGTTCTACAGAAATATTCATCTCGCCAATCCCAAGTGCCTTTAAGTTCTTGTCCTCCAAAATTTCCTTTAATAATTCCGGTACTTGTAGCAATAGATGTTCCGTCTTCATCACCATAATAATTATCAGCTCCTTTTTCTATGTATTCGGATTTAGTAGTGATTCTGTCCCAAGCAGTAGGTTGATAAGCAATTAGTTTATCACCAAAAATATAAGGCGCATAAATGATTTCACCATCTGTATTAATGTCTGCAATACCTTTTGAAGATGTATCAATCAAGTAACTTTTATCGCCATCAAAAGTGAATAATTGCCCAGTAGGATTACTGCTTGCTAACAAAACACCATTTATAGAGGTGACTCCATCAAATACTCCTTTTTTGTTGGAAGAAGCTATTAATTCTATCTTTTTAGAAGTGATATCAATGTTGTATAAAGCTCCAAAATCTTCAGGTTTCCATTCTTTTCGCATTAATCCTTCACCGTTTTCTAATCCGTAATTAGCAACAATTAAGGTGTTGTTTTCTACAAAAACACCATTTGGAAACGGGATTTTATCAGATTGTAACCACACTACTAATTTGTCATTTTCAATGGTGTAAATTTTACCACCTGGCACATCGGAAATGAAAATTTGACCAGTTTTCTGATTAATTGCTAAATCATTTAAAGAACCAGCTTCGTTAGCAGAATAACTCTTTATAATGCTTCCATCGTCTAGATTTATTAGATGCACTTGTTTTTGGTCTGCAACATACAAGGTGTTTTTATAAACATCAGAACCAGTTGGAGATGTTAACCCCGTTGTCCAGTATAGGTTGTCAACTACCCCGTCTTTAGAAACCCGACTTATAAAACCTGGTGCCGCACCGTTAGTATTAGAAACATATAACCATTTATGATTTGGCGATGCGTATACAGATTCTGGCATTTTAAAACCGTCTAATTCCCATTTTACAGCTACAGCAAAATCATTTGTAATTACATCTTTATTTTCTTGTTTTTCAGTAGCTTCTGAAACTTTGGCTGTTGTTCTGTCTTTGCAGCCGGAAAGAATCATTACAAAAAGAAGGGCTGTAATTTTGATAGAATTTTTCATAATCTTGTATTTAAACAGATACAATAACCTTTCCTACCGTTCTACCTTTTTCAACTTCTCTGTGGGCGTCTGCCATAGCCTCAAAAGCAAAGGTCTTATAGATGTTGGGTTTAATAGCTCCGCTTTCTAACATACCTTTTAAAGTGTTCATATCATCGCTATCAGATTTCACAAGCATACTAGAAAGATTTACTTTGTTTGCTTTTGCTATGTCTTGAGCTTCCTTGGGAAAATCTGGTCCAGTAGTTGTGAAAACGTGTCCATTTTCCTTAACCACTTTTACAGAATTGGTAAATACTTTTCCGCCTTGGGTATCCAGAACAAAATCAATATCGGACAATACATCTTCAAAATTTTGCGTGCGATAATCGATGGCTTCATCGGCACCAATGGACAATACAAAATCTTTGTTTTTTGCTGAAGCCGTAGTAATTACATAAGCTCCGAAGCTTTTTGCTATTTGGATCGCAAAGTGACCAACACCACCGGAACCTGCTTGAATCAACACTTTATCGCCTTTATTAATTTTTCCGGATAAGATTTGCAATGCTGTTAAGGCCGCCAAAGTGGTGGCTGCCGCTTCTTCAAAAGAAGTATGGTCTGGCATCTTGGCTAAATGCGCTTCTGGAGCTGCAACAAATTCCGCGTAAGCCTTACCCACACCGGGAAAGTTTACCATTCCGAATACCTTATCGCCTAATTTAAAATCACTTACCTCTGCTCCAACTTCGCTTACTGTACCGGCAATATCCCAACCTAAAATCACAGGTCGCTCTTTACCGTACATCATACCTAACATTTCGTCGTTGTATTTTGGTTTTACATCTGCGGGGTTCAGGGAGATCGCCTTTACGGCAACCAGTACTTCGTTCTTTTTTATGTTAGGTTTTTGTACTTCAGCCAAATGAAGGTTTTCTGGTCCTCCTGCTTTTTCTAATACGATTGCTTTCATTTTTATATGTTTTTTTGATTGATTTATTTCCCGTTTTGTTTAGCCGTAGCCTTTGGAGCTGCACCTTGTTTTAAGTCTTTATTTCTGAATTTTTCTGTTTCTGGAAGTTGTAAATTCACTTGATTTACTTCTTGGACTTCAATAGAAAGCTTGTCAAATTTGATGTCTTCTAGATGTCCCCCAATTTTTTTATCCTTCGATAAAAAGTGAAAGTGCATGCCGGGAATAACAATATTCCCTAAATAATCCGGAGTAAATAAACCTACTAGTGTCCCCTTAATGTTTTCCCTGGTATACATTACCCGCGTGTCTAAATATTCAAATAACGATACATCTTCATTTTCTACTTTATGGGCCGATGCCATTTTCAGGTACTTAAATTCACCTTTAATTCTATATGCATAAAAGCTATTTTTAGAAGTTGAATATTTTTGAAGCTCTCTGGTTAAATCTTCATAGGACTCAATATTTTCAACAGTTACGGTTTGTTTTGGTTGAAAATTTATCATCGTCATATTCGGAGATTCTAAATCATTTGGTGCTTCCGCTATACCACCTTCTGCATCAATCGTATAGACAACACCGTCTACAGCAACCAATTCGCCAGCTAAATGATTTACGGTGCCAATACCAATGTTACCTTGTTGGACCATCTGTTGGGGAGTGATATCGCCTTCGTAAATGCTATTTAATAAGGCAACGGTTGGTGCGTATTGATGAATAGTATTTTCGGTATGTGGTGCTAGGCCATGTTCATCTGTGCTATGCGAATGTGGATGCCCATGCTGGTGCTCGTGTTTTTCTGAAGAAGAAAGCCCTTCTTTTGTCTGATTTCCACAGCTTGCTAAAAGCGCCAAGGAAAATAATAGAATTATTTTTTTCATGATAGTGGTTCTTAGTTGAATTTGATGCTGTGTTTAGATTTCTGTCACAAAATTCATGTATTGCTTTAAATCGCCTATCACAGCTTTTTCCATTAGTTCGCCGGTTTTTACAGCGTACGGTTGATTGAAGTGAACGTCCCAAACATCGGATTCTGTTCTCCAATGCTCATAAACAGCCAAGGTATCTTCTTGCCCATCAACCGTGTATAAATCAAAGAGGATGTTCCCTTCTTCTTCTTTTCTAGTGTGGGTAATATGGTCTTCAAATTGATTTAAAAGTTCGTTTCTGTAGACCGTTTTTATTTTGAATATGAAGAAAATAACGAATACCTCATCTTCGGGGTTTGGTGATTTTGAGTGATCCGGTAGGGGATGGGTATCACCTAAAAAGTAAAAGTCTGGCGCGGTTTGCAAAGCAGTTTGTCCCACTTCCATTAACTTTTTGGTGTGGGGTTCATTGTCGTGAGACCCAATTGCCGCCTTATCTGTCCAACGTTCGTAAACAAAAAACTCATTGGGATCTGATTTGGATACAAATACCCTGATTTCTTTGTTGCCCGCTTCTTTTCTTGTGGCGACCTGTGCTTCTTTTAAGGTTGCCGCAAACATGTCTCTGTGTTCTGGTTTTGTTGTAAATTTTACAATGGTACTTTTCATTTCTATTTAGATTTTGACTATAAAGTCTATTTACAATTGTGTGATTATTGTTTCTTCTGGAAATCTTGATTTTGGAAGCTTAGCATTAAAATCGGTGTCCTTTCTATAACCTAAAGAGACAACTGCCAATGCTGTATATCCTTTTTTGCGTAGACCAAACTCTTCATCCAAGGCTTTTACATCTACACCTTCCATAGGTACGGCGTCTATACCCAAGGCTGCAACCCCCAATAATAAAGACCCCATATTTAAGTATACCTGTTTTTCCATCCAATGTGGAAGGTCTTTGAGGTCGTATTTGTGTATGTCGGCAAACAACATACGTCCACCGTGCATTTGGTCTTTGAATTCTTGGGCCGCAAATCGGCCATCTTTATCTTCTTGTTCCAAAATACTTCTCATATAGGCTTCATCAGCATTTGTTCTTGCGGCGATGACGATAACATGGGATGCATCCAAAATCTTGGGAGTGTTGAATTGAAAAAAACCTTGCGTAGCCTTTGTAATTCGTTCTTTGCCTTCTTGGGTATCGGCGATCAGAAAATGCCAGGGCTGTAGGTTTACACTTGAAGGACTCAAACGCAACAAAGCCTTTACTTGCTCAAAGTCTGAATCTGAGATTTTTTTAGCAGCATCGAATTCTTTTACGGAGTAACGATTGTTTAAAATTTCTGTGATGTTCATTTTATTAAATTTTATACTATCAAAATTATAGCAGCAAAAGTATGTATAGTAGCTTTTTCATGCAATAACGGTCAAAGTTGATAGTATGAATTTAATTTTTTAATTTATTGATAATCAATATTTTATGATGTAAAATTTTTACTATAAAAATTATAGTTGTATGCTAAAGTATAGTTGCGTAAATTTGCATTACTATATATGTAGTACTACCTAGGATAGGTTTTTAAATAAATTGATATATGGATAGAAAAGAATTGTTTGAAAAAAAACCGAAGATTAAGATAAACGGAAAGGTTTCTTCCTGTCCGACCAGTGCAGCAATGGAGTTGATCGGAGGAAAATGGAAGAGTGTTATATTGATCCATTTGGCGGATGACAAGAAGCGCTATAATGAGTTGCGAAAGGAAATAGAGGGAATTACGGAACGTACCCTGAGCTTACAGTTAAAGCAGTTGGAAGCCGATGGTTTGGTGACGCGAAAGGTCTTTTCGAAGAAGCCACCGTTAAAAGTGGTATATGCCTTGACCGAATTCGGCCAAAGTTTGGTGCCCATTCTTCAGAGCATACGCGATTGGGGACTTTTCGCCGCGGAAACCAAGGGCGAATTCTTACTGGAAGATTAGGCCGCATAAGGCATATAGGCCTCCTTACCTTTAGCATCAAGTCTAGGCCATAGGGGTTACGATACCATCACGATTTTTATTCAGTTTCATTTTTACCAAGACCTCGTGCAGGGTTTCGGCCGCCAGGCCATGTAATACCAACCTATAGGCTACACTGTACGTGGTAGCGGGCACCATGGGGTGTTTGTTGTTCACTAGGCCCAAATGCCCCGGGGTGTTAATGATTTGCGAAGTGTAAATGGCTATGGTCTCGTCCAATTGCAATGAATTGGATGCCCGTATAAAGTCGTTCGAGGTCAAAAACAATTGATAATAGGGGGTAAACAACTCTATGGCCGACCTAAGATCAAGAAAATTCGTCCATTTTCTCGGAAATTCGATATGGTCGAACTGATCTTCGGTAATCATGTCTAAGTTTATTTTTTCAGGAGGTTGTATTTTTGTGCCTTTCTGTTTCAACTGATTGTTCAATTGGATCACGAAATTGTACAGGTTCAAGTCGTGCTGTAAAAACAGGTCATCCTTGACATCTTCAAAGTCCTTTGGTTTTAAAGGATTTCCCACGATTTCTGCTTCGGGAGTGTTCGCCGCTATAAATTGTAAGATCTCGGTTCCAATATGAAAATGCCGAAAAACGAGCAAATTGGCATCTGGGCTAACGAAGTTTTTGAGTCCCCATGCCAAAATTCGGTGCAATACTTTAGAAGAATTGATAAGGTTGGGAAAGAAGAACTTAAAAATGTGGATAAAAAACATAGTTACTTTCGACCACAGGTGTATAATGGGCAATAGGTATCTGGCCGACTTTGAAGCGTTGTCCCGCATTAAGGCCAACTTCGTAGTTTGGTTTATAGGGATACTTTCATCTAAAAACAGAGCCAACCAGGGGTTGGGATCCCTTTCGTCATGCTTTGATATATCCAAGTTTTCGTCTATCATATCCTCAATTTAATAATTACCTAATTCGTTTAACTGCATGGTGTACAATTTACCTGTAATCTTTGCGGTCTTTACTATTCTCTCGGCTACCTCCATATGCATTTCCGGGTGGTTCAACGCTTCTTCCAAGTTGTGGAAATGGTTTTCATCGGCCACTCCGTGATAGGTGAAAAAAGAGACCTGATGCTCTTTCAAATTTAATTGATCCTTGATCATTTCGCCCCAATATCCCGCTAAACGCTTGCCAATACCCTCAATGATAAACATAGACCCCAGTAAATCGACCGGATTGGGTTTACTGGCCTGTTGAAACATAAAGGAGGTTAGGGCCACGGTACCGATATTCTTTTCCGCTTTCTGGATTGTTTCCAGGTCTTCGCCCAAGGCCACATAGTTTCGCTCCAACATTTGATAATCTTTATGCTCGGTGGCGGTGTGTTTTATAAAGGCCGACCGTAGGTCGAAAAGATGGATGTCGATATTTGATGCCGCCCTTGATATCCATTGGGAACCATCGATTACCTGCTGTCTGAGGTCGGTCAATAATAGTTTGTAATCTGACATGCTAAGGGTGCCTTCGTGTATTTTCTCGACTATGGGCACTTTAAGTAAGGCCGTCTCGAAATCTATCCATACTTGGGTGAGGTTCCGGATCAACCATTCGGAAGTCTCACTCTTGTTAATAACCAGTTCTGGGGATTCAATTTTTCGCAAGGGATACCGTTTGGTGTCGGTATTGTTGTCGCCAACTACGGTGAGTTGCATAAATGAGGTGATAAATCGGCCGCTTTCAGGCACCATGCACAGGATTTTGTTTCCCGGCACCAACTTTCCGGAGCGCATTAATTCGTCTAACATGATAAAAATGGAGGCAGAGCCTGTATTCCCCTTAGACGTAAGGTTGCTGAACCATTTCTTATCGGCAATTTCGCCCCCTCCCTTGAGCATGAGCTCTTTAATGGGAGCTTTGAACATTTCCGAAGAATAGTGGCAGCATAGCCAATCGATTTCCTTCCTGTTTATTCTTCCTTGGTCGATGAGTTCAAAGTAGTGGGCGACCCCGGTTTTTATTACTTTGTCCAACAACCTGGTGTCTTGTTTTAAGTTAATGGCACCAGCCTTTGAAGCTTCTTCGTAACTCGGGTAGTCCAACCATGTTTTTTCCGTTTCATTTTTGTTGTCCGTCTTCCCGGTATACATACACACGGGAAATTCGTTGGCATGTGATTTTAAGTCGATCCAATCTATTTTTAAGGAGAGGCCGTTTTCGTTTTTCTTGTTTTGAAGTACAAAGGCACCTGCACCGTCAGAAAGCATCCATCTTAAGAATTCGGCGTCAAAGGGCAGGTCATCTACACCCTGGGCTTCAAATCGAGGGGCCTTGAACAATCTACTGGCCAATTCACTTCCCACACAAACGGCATTCTTTTTTTCATCGCTTTTTATTTGTGCATAGGCATTTTTCAGGGCCATTATACCACTAGCGCATACACTTTGAAAATTGGCCACTTCACATCTGTTGAAATCCAATCCCGCATGTACCATACTGGCAAAACCGGGTATGGGGAGGTCGCCTTGGGTCGTTCCTGTGCACAACAATTCAACATCACTGCTTCTTAAACCGCTTTTTTGTATGGCATCGTTTATGGCGCTAACGGCCAATTGCGCATTGGAGTGGGTGCTTTCTTGGTTTTTATCGATTGCATAATGCCTGGTTTTGATTCCGTTTTGTTTCAGTACACGGCTTTTTGCACGGCTATCCTTACCGTTTATTCGGCCTAGGTAATCTTCTATTTCGTCATTGGAAATCGCCTTGTTGGGTAAAAAGGAACCTGTACTTGTTATATATACCTCACTCATATATTATTTGTTATGTCTTGAAAATATTTTATCTAAAAGGTGTAGGGCAAATCCGTAGTTTTGTCGGCCTCTGCTATGGTGTTCATTATGATGGGTGCCAAAAAGTTTCCAGCCTTTCCCTTTTCCGCTTCCAAAGCGATAGTTGCAATGTCCCGCAAAATTCAACAAGATGCTTATCAGGGGATAAATAAATATGGCGATTATCGAAAAAGGGATGAAAGGAGCAATGGTTACGGGGACCGTGCTTAGTAGAAGGGCCTCTACCCAATGAAAACTGAATACGGAATATACCGTCGGAATCCTAGATTTGTGGTGTACGAAATGTACGTGCCTCATCATGAATTTTTGATGCATTAACCGGTGTACCAAATAAAAATGAACCTCATTCCACAGGGAAAGGATTACGATTCCGATCAATATATTTGACCACGTATTGGGCAAGAGCTCAATTACTCCTTTCCGAATAAGAAAGACGATGGGGATGATGGAAAAACCAAAAATTACAATCGATTTTACGGAGTGCCTGATTTCAAAGGTGATTTGATCTTTTGAAACGGTTATGGGTTTGATCTTATTGAGGATGCCCCTGCCCTCCAACACCTTGCAAACGAATAAAAACAGCGAGCCTACGCCAAAGTACAAGGTTATAAAGTAGCCGAAGGTAAGGCCGTATAGTGCTGTATAACTATAATTTAAAATAATGTCTTCAATCAGAGACTCCAAGGGCAATGGTCTAATTTATATGTGAGACGAATGTCAACTCCTAAAATACAGTAAAGATTTATATCTAACAGAATTAATCTTGATAACGTATGTCTTTAGGTGTTTTATTGCCTTTGAAAAAGCATGTGTGCTTTCTTACTTGAAATTCATTGGCTTACAAAAAAGCGACTCACTAAGGAGTCACGGTTGAATATGGTGTACTTTATGCGAATTGGGTCAATTTGTCTAAAACATAAGAAAATTTTGGGTTAGGAGGGGGCTAGGGTAAAATAAGAAAAGGCCGCCCCAGGGCAGCCTTTTCCAAATCGGAGTGCAAACTTATGCATCACTTTACATTGTACCTCATCATCTACATGGTACTTCCATGGATCATTCCCGCATAAGTGGCTACCGATGTATCCTTCATAAACTTGTTCATAGAAGCTTCGGCGTCTGCCTCTGGCTTCCACCGTACGACCACTAAAACCTTTTTTTCTTGGTTATAGGCGCTTTCCCTACTGACAAAGCCGGGTTGATTGCTGGTGTACGTTTCTTGTATCTTGGCGTCTTCCTTCCAAAAATCATCGGGGTTGACCGTGTCTTTGTATTATAAACTTGTGATTTTCAGAATGTAGGAATCCCTTGGTTCTTCTTTTGGGTTCCAACTTGCCAAACTGAAACAAGTGATGATTATAATTAGATGTTTTATGGTGGATTAATTTGGGAAGTTAAACTTACCGTTAGTGTTCTTTCTGTCGGCTTCGGGGGTAATTGTTTCGATAACGTCCCAGTGTTCGGCTATTTTTCCGTTCTCTACCCGAAATAGATCGTAGTAAGAGGTATGTGCCCCTCCAAAATGACCTTCGCTGATGCTCAGAACGAAATTACCTTGCCCCAATATTTTGTGTATTACGGAGAATTCCATGGTAACTCCTTGTTCGGCCATGGCAGCCAAGGCGCTTCCTAGACCCGATAGGCCGTCTGCAATGCTCGGATTGTGCTGGATGTATTGGTCGCCTTCAAAATAATTTCCAATTTTATCCATATCCCCGTTTATCAAAATATCGGTAATGAAATTTCTTACCAAGGTCTTGTTCTCTTCGGTTTTGTCAAGATCGGTGATTTCGGTAGTGCCATCGATCATGGTATGGCCGCTTGGGTTGGGCTGTTCGGGTTTTACTTGTAGGTTGTCCCAGTGTTCCACGATCAAGCCGTTTTCGAACCTAAAAACATCGAAACCTATCTTTGGACCAAAAAAGTTGTAGTCTGTATGCGTAAATATATAGTCGCCATCTTCAAAGGCCCTTATTGTATTTACCTTAGCGGAATTTGGGGGCAAGGCCTGTAAAATTTCACCAAAACCGGCCAGACCGTCGGCCACCCCTAAATTGTGTTGTGTATATGATTCGGGATTGATGTAGGAGGCGGGTTCTTGTGCCCCTGTCTCTATCGATTTGAGTACTTCAATGACTTTTTCCTTGTTCGATACTTCCGGTGTTGCCGCATCATCATCCTGCCCGTTACAAGATGAAATCAAGGTCGAAATAAAAATTACTGTTAAGAATGTGCTTTTCATTTTTCTAAGTTTATAGGAATTAAATTCGGGGCAAAAATACGCTGGGTATCCATCCTGTTTGGGATAAAAAAATGCCTTTGAACTGTAAAAAAGGGAAAGTTGTGAATTGGCGATGCAAATGTACAAGGCTGTAATGCACATATTTCCTCTAATCGCTAAACATTAGTGGATTATAATGCGTAATGAAAAAGGGGGTGCCGATTTGTATACCTACAAACAGCCCCCCCCTTTTACGAACAATCAATGGGTTTACGCAATGCTGGCCGCTATGGAGCGGGATAATGGGGTAGTATGTCTGCCTAGTAAGAGCGATAGTTGATGACCGTCGTCAAAGAGGTCGCCTTTTTCTGTAGATACGTCAGAGCTGGCCAAGAATCCGGCAATAGGGGCGGGCATTCCCGCTTCTTGTAAGGCTTTGGCGTATTCGGCTTCCGGAAGGTTTACATAGGGAATGGCTTTTTGGGCCTGTCTCGAAACCTCGAGGGCATAATCGGTCATGGTAAACGCTTGGTCACCGGCCAATTCATAGGTTTTCCCTTCGTGGCCCTCGGTAGTCAATACAAGGGCGGCCGCCTCGGCATAGTCTTCGCGACTGGCGGAAGAAATTTTACCTTCGCCCGCGCTACCGTATATGGTACCCTTGGCGATAACGTCTTTTAGGGTGTCGGTGTAGTTTTCGGTATACCATCCGTTTCTTAAAAGGGTATGTGGAATTCCTGATTCGGCCAAGGCCTTTTCGGTGCCCAAGTGTTCGGGAACCAAGGAGGAACTAGATTTGTCTACATGTAAAAGACTGGTATAGGCCATGGCTTTTACCCCTGCGTTTTTGGCCGCGTTTATTACATTGGCGTGCTGGACCAAACGTTGCCCCAACTCACTTCCTGAAATCAACAAAAGCTTATCGACCCCCGCCAATGATTCCGTCATTTGCGCAAGGTTTCCATAGTCGAACGGACGTACTTCAACCCCTAGGTCCTTTCCTTTTTGTGGGGTTCTGGCCAATGCGACAATATTGGCTTCAGCGGTTCTTTCCTTTAGTTTTTCAATCACAAGTCTGCCTAATTTTCCGGTGGCACCGGTTACAGCTATTTTCATCTTCATTATATGTTTTAATCGATGTATAAAAATTTATAGGACAAATGTAGTTCGCTCCTTTGCGGGAAGGACTATATAAAAATGAAGTTATACTGTAGAAAACGGAAACTAGGTTAGGAGTGGAGTTGGCGGAAAACTTCAGGGGTGGTCTCGGTATTTTTTTTAAAATACTTATACATATTGGTAGGTTCGTCAAAACCGGAAGTATAGGCAATTTCGGTAACGGACATGGAGGTGTTGATCAACAAACGTTTGATTTGGGTCACAAGAATGTCATCTATGATCGCCTTGGCCGATTTCCCTACGATCGTCTTGCATATATTGTTGAGGGTTTTGGGGGTACAGCCCATTAAACTGGCATAGTCTAGGGTCTTTTTAGTGTCGAAGCAGCGTTTTTCTACCAACTGTTGAAAGGTGATAAAATCGCTTACATATTTATGCTGGGTAAAACTGACTCCTTGCTTTAGCTTGACGCGGAAGAGTTTAAAGATCAAGATATGGAGTAGGTTCCTGATAATACCACTTGAGAATTCGTCGTAATTCTCGTTGTATTCTACCTCTATTTCCTTAATGAGGTCATGGATGCCCTTAAAATCCGTATCGCTGGTGTTGATGTAGGGCGTGGTCAAAAACTCGTTGAAGAGTTCGTGTGAACGGGCAACTTCCTTTTGGCTCAACAGGCTGGCCAAAAAGTCTTCGGTAAAGATTAAAGCGTATCCCCTCGTGTCCGGATTTTTAAAGAACTTATGGATTTGGTCCTTCCTTATGGTAAAAATGGTTTTGGGACGGTAGTCATAGTCGGTAAAATCAATGGTGTGTTTCGATTCCCCTTGGGTAATGATCATAATTTGGTAAAATTCCACCTTATGGGGCAAAGTAATATCCTGCTCGATATCGCGTGAAAAAAGTTCTTCCAATTTAAGAAGCTCAAAGCCCGAATCGGGCCTGGTTTCATTGTTGAATTTTACATTCTGTATTTCGATCATCTCCAGTCTTTGTTTGGACGATTAAAAAGTCGGCAAAACTATGCTTTTTTAGCCGCATACATGGTGTGTAGGCGTTAATCTTCGGGGCCAATCCAAGCGAAGGGATTGTGGGCCACTTCCCATAAATATCCGTCAAGGTCTTTAAAATAGCCGTGAAAACCGCCCCAATCGGCCTTTTGCGGTGGCTTTACCAAAATGGCCCCGGCGTGTATGGCTTCGTTCAATACCGAAATCACCTCTTCTTCGCTAGAGACATTATGGGCGAGGGCCATACCTGAAAAACCGCTTCCTTCCGAAGAAATTCCCGCGTCTTTTGCCAAGTGTTCCTTCTCGGTGATCCCGAGCCAAGTTCCTTTCAAATCGAAAAAGGCCACGCCGGGAGGGGATTCGAGAAGGGGGAGGCCCATGCCTTCTTTGTAAAACCGGATCGAAGCTTTTAAATTTTTTACCCCTAAAGAAATCATACTTATTCTTGGCTTCATAGCATTGAGCGTTTATGTTGTACCAGACTAAATTTCGCTTGTTTTATTTAAACCACCAAATCGGGGTTGATATTGAGGAACTGTGGTTTGTAATTTGCGGGAACGGTGGTGTGCAGATAGAGCCCCTTACAGCCATTGAACCGAACAAAGGCTTTAAGTTCCTTCCCTAGGGCGGCCGAAAATGCGTCCCATTTCGTTAAGCTGGGTTCTAGGCTTAGTCGATGGATGTGCAAAATTCCCGTCTTTCGGTCGGCCTTACTGTCCATACGGGCCACAAGTTTTCCATCCCATAAGATAGGCAGGGTAAAATAACCGTGTTGGCGCTTGTGTTGCGGTACATAACACTCCAAAAGATAATCGAAACCAAAGAGTTCCTGTGTCCGTTTTCGCTGTATGAGCAGATTGTCAAAAGGCGATAAGATCTTGGCTTTTTTTCGCAAGGGCCGGTCCAATAGTTCAAGGGATTCGGGCAAAAGGTAATAGGGGGCTCCGGAAACTTTGATAGGCAATACTTCACCCTCGGCCAACATATGGTCAAGCGCCTTTGAGACTAGGGGTTTTACGTTTTTGAGCAGGTAGGTCATTTCTGAAAGCTTGCCCGGCCCATTGGCGCGCAAGTATTTTTTTACCAAAAACCTTGCGTATTCCGCGTCGGTCGGGGCCGTGGTGTTTACGGAATCGGGAAGCACCCTTTCGGTAAGGTCGTATACCTTATGGAAATTAATGCGCTTACAGATCATCAGGTCGCCCTGTATGAACAAATTTTCAAGGGCCTGTTTGGTGGGCGCGGTTTTCCATTCGCCCGGTTTACTTCCCTTTTTATCAAAATCCCTGGCCATTAAAGGGCCTTCGCTCTTTATGCGTTCCTTGACGGCATTCATAAGTTTTAGGTCCCGCTTAAACCAATGTTTCATTTGGCCCGTGGCAATAGCGTGTTTGCGTGGAAGGCTGAAGCGATAATCGGACATGGGCAAATACGAGGCGGCGTGTGACCAGTATTCAAAAATTTTCTTGTCGGCTATCAACTGGTCTATGTGGGAAGCTTTATAGTTCGGGTTTCGGTTATACAGGGTGTGGTGATGTGCCCGTTCGATTACGGAAATGGTATCGATTTGAATATATCCCAAATGTTCAATGGCGGAAAGGGTGGTAGCCTGGGCGGGACCTGTACGGGCGGCAGGGGGTAGACCTTGCGACAACAAGGCCAGTTTTTGGGCTTCACGGAGCGAAAGGTTTTTGGGTTTTGAACTCATAAGAAGAAATTAAGGAATTGCTGTGCAAAGGGAACAAAAGTAAGGACATCGGCCATCATTATAAGGTGAAAATATGCAAGTTGATATCGAACAAGGGGTGTAATGGTTCAAAATGTTAAAAACAATATAAAAAAGGGGGGAATTTATAAGAAAAAGTGCATTTTATCCGTTATTTAAGCAATTCATCCTATTTTTGTGCATCTCAACCTACCAAAAGAATAGCTTATCAATGCAGAGATATAAAATTTTGATCGCATCTGCGTTCGTCGTTTTCACCCTATCCGCACTTATTTCACGTGCATTCAACAGCGAATCTACCGAAGCCCCCAAAAAGGCGGTAACGGCCTCGACAATTGAAAAAGACCCTAAAATCGATAAGGAAGTCCTTCTTTACGCTTCCCGACAAAAGAAATTACAGGCTGCCCTGAATGCCTATTTCAAGAAGGCCATTGCCAATGGCGATGTCGTTGGGGCAGGGGTGAGCATCGTTAAGGGCGATTCCATTGTGATATCCGACGGTTTTGGAACAAAGAAAAGTACCGATAACAGTCCCGTAAACGGTGAGACGGTTTTTAGGTTGGGTTCCTTATCAAAAGGTTTTGCCGGCATGTTGGCCGCCAACATAAAGCACGAGGGAAAACTGAATTGGACGGATCGGGTAAGCGACTATCTTCCCGAATTTCAATTGGGCGATGGCTCCAATACCAAAAGCATCACCCTGGCCAATATTCTATCGCACACTTCGGGTACGCCCTATCACAGTTATACCAATTTAGTGGAAGCCGGTCTTCCCCTAAAGGATATAGCCAAGCGTTTTAAGGAGGTAATGCCCATTAGCAAGCCGGGAATCATGTACAGCTATCAAAACGCCATGTTCGCCCTTTGTGGGGAAATGATGAAGAAGGCCACCGGTAAAAAGATAAATACCCTTTTAGACGATCGTTTTTTCAAGCCCTTGGAAATGTGTACCACAACTACCGACTTCGAGACCCTGACCCATGAGGTCAATATTGCCATGCCGCACGTAAAAGCGCGAAACGGTTGGAGGGCGTCGCACTTGAGGGACAATTACTACAATGCGGTAGCTGCGGGGGGAGTCAGTTCCAATGCCCACGATATGGGAAGGTGGATGCGTTTTTTATTGGGGCACAACCCTGATATTATGGATAGTTCGGCCATAGGGGAAGCCTTTAATCCCTTTATCGAGATTTCAGGACATAGAAAATATTATCAGCGATGGCCAGGCCACACCCGTTCTTATTACGGCTTTGGGTGGAGGATCCACAAGTTCACCGAAGGGCAGGCCAATGTAGAAAAAACGATCTGGCACCATGGCGGAAGCGTCAATAACTACAGAAACGAGATTGCCGTATATCCGGAATCGGATTTGGGTATCTGTGTGCTCTTGAACAACAATTCGCCCATAGCCAAGACCGTAATTCCAGACCTGTACGAAATCGTAAAAAAGGTCTATAAAGAAGAAGAGGCCACCACCAGCAAAAGGATGTAGCCTCTAATTCCGTATGAGGAGGTAGAGAACCCCTTAGTTATTTTCTTCAAACAAGCATTTGGTTTTTGTCACTCGGCCTTACTCCTTTAGAAAGGAGGTCAGGGGTGCGATAAAGCGGTCAAAACTCTCAATATGGGGCAGGTGTCCGATATTCGCCAATTCTACCAACTCCGCATCGGGTATGCGCTCTTGGGTCTTTTTGCCCAGTTGGTTATAGAGTCCCATAGTCTTTCTCACCTTCTCCGTAACCAAAGGTTTTCCCAAGGCCGTGCGGTCTCGGGTACCGATGATCAAGAGGGTCTTGGCCTTGATGTTTTCAAACTCATAGACTACGGGCTGGGTAAAGATCATATCGTAGGTAAGGGCCGCGTTCCAAGCGATGCGTTCGTAATCGGAATTTAGCGTCCAACCCGCCAAAAGGTTCACCCATTGATCGTACTCGGGCTTCCATTGGTTGTCGTAATAGCTTTCGAGCTGGTATTTCCGTATGCCCTCATAGCTTTTCTTTAATTCGTTTTGGTACCACCATTCCACCGGTTGGTAGGGTACCTTAAGTTTCCAGTCCTCTAAACCGATAGGGTTCTCCAAAATCAGTTTTTCGGTAGTTTCCGGATACATCAGGGCGAAGCGGGCGGCGATCATTCCTCCCATGGAATGTCCTAAGACGGCCGTTTGGGAAATTCCCAAGGTATCCAAAAGGCTTTTGGTGTTTTGGGCCAATTGCTGAAAGGTATAGTGAAAATGGGCCGGTTTAGATGATTTTCCGAAGCCGATCTGATCGGGGGCAATGACCCTAAAGCCTTCCTTGGCCAAGGCCTCGATGGTAGTCTTCCAATAGGCACCGTTAAAATTTTTACCGTGGAGCAAAACAATGTTCTTGCCGTTGTAGTTCTCGGGCTTTACGTCCATATAGGCCATTTTCAGTTGTTGCTCCTGATTGTTGACGGTCAGGATCGACACGGGAAAGGGATACTCGTAATTGGATAGTTCTATATCGAGCCATTCGAGTTTTTCCGCTTGTGCACGGGCCACTTGAAAAGCGATCAGGGCAAGGAGGACGGGAATAATTTTTCTCATGATTTTGACTTTGTGTTTTTCGTTTTTATTAGGAGTTTACTGTTAGTCCGTAGCAACACAAGGGGCAACAAAGCCTTTGGGGACTATAGATTAGGGCCGGCCCCGCCCATACTGATCGGCATCCCCAAGGTAATTGCTAGGGAGACCCTGACCGATATAAGGTCGTTCTATGAGCCTTAGGTTATTACAGGCGGCAAAATTAAATCATCGGGATAGAGGGCGGCGATAATGTTTTGTTAATCGGAGGGACGATTGCGGTAATTTTTTGTTAAGATCAAATCGAAGGTGCGAAAGTGAAAGGTAGGGGCGTAACAAGTGTAACGGCCTACCACTAGGGTCCGTTTTCGTGTGACTTTGTGGGTAGGGAGGATTAACGTTGGTCGGTGGCCGAGGCTTCTTTCTTGGGTTTAAAGCGCATCATGGGCACCTCGTTCATCAACAGCTCTAGTTTACCGTCGGCATCGATTTGGTATCCGTTGATTTTCTTCATGGTGTTGAGAAAAAAGCCTTCCCCTTGGCCGCAGAACATCATGGTGGTAGGGCCGGGTTCGCCAAAGGAAATTTGCTTTCCGTCGAGGGTGAAATCGGCCGAATACCCATTGCAGCTATTGTCGCCTTCCACACGGGAGTTTTCTTGGTTAAAACGGATGACCGGCTTGCGATTGGGGTAGAGTCCGGAAAAGGCAATGCGCGGACCTGACAGGTATTCCAGTTCCCATGCGGAACTAAAGAGTGGGGTGTCCGCTGCTTTTTTGGTCGAGGAACAAGAGCCGAGTACTAAGGCAAGAAGCAAGAGACAGAGGGAAGTAGTGGTTTTCATAGTGATTTTTTTAAGGGTACGATCACCGCAAGCACTGGCTTGGGCGAAGTTTTTTAGGGCGAAAAATAACTTATTTTATGGAAAGCACAGGAAGGTAGGGCGCAAAGACTTTGTTAATTTTTCGCCCCCTTTCTAAGGAAGTCATGTTAAAAAATTTGCTGAAAACCTTACTGAAATCTGTAAGGAGGTTTGTTAAACTGCTGTAAATTAGCGGGGTAAATTAAAAGATGGGCGGGGATGTCCTCTCTAAGCCGAAGAGGGGCAATCCGGCAGAATGTGAAATCCATGGCCTGCCGAACAAAGTACGATATAATAGGCACAAGCATGATGCCTAGGCGGGTCGGGATAGGTATTTGGGAAATTCTTACTTTTATGGAATAAACAGGGTAGCGTCAATGGCTATATCTAGGTTTAGTTGTTGGCGGTCATAGAAAAAAGTACGATTCATGGAAATCACAAAAAACCAAAACAAGGCCGTTGACGACATCGTTGAGATGGTGGTCTCGGTAATCGGAAAGGGATCAAGGGAAATGGATGTTACGGAAGCTATTTCAAGCACGGCGAGACTGGCCGGCAGTTTTTTGTTCCGGTCCTTTGGTTTTAAGGTAGCGGATGCAAAGCCGGGTTCTGCCATGTTATCCGAAGAGGCCAATACCAAAGGTCCCCAGCTCGTTCAAATTACCCACGCCGTACTGCAAAATTTTGGGATACAGATCGACAATGACAAGATGTCGGGCAGCAACCGAAAGCGGGCCGAAAGCGATTTTGTAGATGCCATTGCCAAGGTTCAGGACCCGGCCTTGGTAATCATGAAAAAAAATGATTTAAGCTACGAACAAATGGCCCAATCGGCTGCCATTGCCACGGCCTTCATTATCCAACAAAGTGCGAACATCGCCCCTGAAGAGGGTTTTGGAACGGCCATTTACCATTATATTGAAGGCACAAAAACCTTTCCTCCCGAATTTTCCGACACATCGGAAAAACCGACCGACACCAAGGCTCCTGCAAAGGAAAAGACGGAGTCCAAAGGCGGTTCAAAATCTTGGTGGAAGTTTTGGTAATCGATTTTCCGTTCCAATAAGGCTATATCCGCAGTTCGGGGGAGAATCCAATAAGTTTTCAAAACTACTCGGTGATAGCAAAGTTAAATACGAATCAAGTTTAATGTAGACAGAACAATCGTTTGAAATAATCCCTTTCCCCACTCGACAAGTCCATCTCATTTTTCCTTATAAGGCAAAAAACCAACCGTGCAACCATTTTTCTGCTGGCACCTTATCAATTTTATTTACCTTGGCAAAAAACACTAATAAACCATACCGTACTTTATGAGACGCCTATTCTTATTGCTTGTCTTACTTTCTGTTGCAACCTCTTTTGGGCAAGCGCCACAAAAAGTAAACCTTACCGAATACATCAGGGAGATCCAAATATGGCACAAAGAAAACAACCAGATGTCCCTCGCTTTTTGGATTCCCACAGGCTATTGGAAAATCGCTACGGAGGGCAATGCCCAAATATCCGGTGAAACGGTAGACCAAATCGTTTCGGCCTTCGACGATTATGTCTTGGTATGTGGTCTCGATGTAGATATCCATACCAATGGCACGGCATCGTTCACCGACGAGGCCACTTTGTGCCAATCGATTTCCCTTATAGACGAACAAGGGGAGGTCTACCTGCCCCTAGTGGACGAAGAGGTAAGTCCCGAGGCTTCGGGCTTTTTGGAAGCCATGAAGCCCATGTTCCGCCAAATGCTAGGTCAGATGGGTGAGGGCATGCATTTTTTCTTCTTTAAGGTGCAGGACGAAAACGGGAAGACGGCCATAGACGAATACCAAGAGGGTAGCTTTACCATAAAACACTCCGATAGGGAGTTTAATTACACCTTGCCGTTGGTCGCCCTAATGCCGGGTAAAACATGCCCCGTGGACCATGCCGAAATGAAAGGAAACTGGAAGTACTGTCCTTTTCACGGTAACCTACTTAAATAATAACAGGCAGAAAAAGGCCTATGACCATATTAGTTGCCTAGGTGCAAATACAATAAGGGAGTTGTATTTCCGATTTTTAATTCTCCCTAAAATCGATGTTTGTCCCTTCTAACCTAGGTCAAAAAAGTATCTTTGTCCCTTTTATAAATATCATGAAGGTTTTTAGGCCTTTGATGTTACATATCTAAAAAATATGAAACTAAAGATCGACCGGTTTGTGCTATCCGTAATGGTGGTCATTGCCCTGGCCTACCTATTTCCCCAGTGGGGAATACCGGAAAGTAAGATTCCTATCGATAGCATAAGTGCGATAGGAATTTCGCTTATATTCTTTTTCTACGGACTCAAATTGAGTCCCTCTAAACTAAAGGACGGCCTTAAAAACTGGAGATTGCACCTTTTGGTACAGTCCTCCACCTTTTTAATTTTCCCCCTATTGGTCTTACTATTTTACCCCCTTATCCAGAACGAGGGGCAGGAAATTATCTGGTTGGCCTTTTTCTTCTTGGCCGCGCTTCCCTCTACCGTATCCTCATCGGTAGTTATGGTCTCCATAGCCAAGGGCAATATCCCGGCCGCCATTTTTAACGCCAGTATTTCGGGTATTATCGGGGTAATTCTCACTCCTTTATGGATGGGACTCTTTGTCAAGAACGCCCAAACGGAGTTTGACTTTGCCGAGATCTATCTACAACTTATCGTACAGATCATTTTACCAGTATTGCTCGGGGTGGGGCTTCAACGTTTTTGGGGAGCATATGCGCAGAAATACGGCAAGCAATTGACCCTCTTCGATAAATCGATCATTCTGCTTATCATTTACAAGAGTTTTGCAAGGTCTTTTGACGAGAACATTTTCAATGCTATTTCCTTTTTAGACCTGCTCCTACTTTTTGTAGCGGTTTTGGCTTTGTTCGGCTTCCTGTATGTCTTAACGGGCTTCTTGGCCAAGAAGTTGAAGTTCAATACCGAAGACCGGATTACCGCCCAGTTTTGCGGAACCAAAAAATCATTGGTACACGGTACCGTATTCGCTAAAATCATCTTTGGCAATGCCGCTACGATCGGCATTATTCTTTTGCCCCTTATGCTCTTCCACGCCTTGCAGTTATTGATCATAAGTGTGTTGGCCTCAAAAATGGGGGCTAAAAACCGGGCATAAATCTTATGAAGGATAAGAAGGGGGCTCTAGACCTCAGATTTGGGCGGTAGGCTTGTAAAATTACTTTCTGTAACCTAGGTAACTGTAGGGGTTTAACTTATCAAATACCTTGTTGCCATTAGTAATCGTAAATAATGGAAGTAATGGAACAAAATCAAGAAAATGAAGTAATCAGCATGCCAAGAATAGGCGATGCAGCCCCTAAATTTAAAGCGGTAACCACTCAGGGAGATATTAATTTTCCGGCGGACTATGAGGGAAGTTGGGTCATACTTTTTAGTCACCCTGCCGACTTTACCCCTGTTTGCACCTCGGAGTTTATGACCTTCGCCTCTATGGAGGAGAAGTTTGCCGAGGCCAACTGTAAGCTTGTGGGCCTTTCCATTGACGGTCTGTACAGCCATATTGCCTGGTTGCGCACCATCAAGGAAAAAATCGAATACAAGGGAATGAAAAACATTGAGGTCAACTTCCCCTTGATCGAGGACATCACCATGGAAGTGGCGAAAAAATACGGAATGATCCAGCCTAACGAAGATACTACCAAGGCGGTCAGGGCCGTGTTTTTTATCGACCCGAAGGGTATGATCAGAACCATCATCTACTATCCCTTGAGCTTGGGCAGAAACTTTGATGAATTGTACCGCGTGATTATCGCCTTGCAAGCCGCCGATGAATTCGATGTGGCCACCCCTGCCGATTGGCGTCCGGGAGATGATGTGATTGTCGGCCCTGCGGGTTCCTGTGGTACGGCAAAAGACCGAATGGAAGATGGTGATATCGATTGTAAGGATTGGTTTTTCTGTACCAAAAAACTCGATAAGGACACGGTATTGGACCGTGTGCTGAGAAAGAAATAAGAAAGGGTGATGGAGATATAGGGCGGATGCCGGTTTTTACGACTGGCATCCGCTTCTTTTTTTGAACAAGGGTGTTCCCAGCTGGTACGGGCGTCCTGCCTATACCAAGTATAAAAAGGGTAATACAAAAAAATGAAGCGAGCGCAGAGGGGAGGGATGTCCTCTAGTAAGCGAAGGGGAGGTATCGGGGGGCAATGTCAAATCACGTACTAGGGCCTCATTTATAGAAGTATTGTAACAATTGATTTTTTCCTTACTCTTTAGGGTGAGCGAAAAAACAAGACATGAAAACCCTATCGTTAATTGCCGTATTCCTATTGGTTTCCTGCGGCGGCCCGCAGAAAGAAAAAAACTTTGGAATAGGACAAAAATCAGTAAGCTTTGTAGACGAATCGCGGAACCGGCCCTTGCCAACGGAAATATGGTATCCGACCCTGGACACCTTGATCACACAGGAAGCGAAGGAAGGTAAAAAGAAGCTTTTTAAAAGCATGGAAACCATTCCGAACGCAACTCTTCCGAATAAAAAATTCCCCTTGCTACTGATCTCGCATGGTACGGGAGGGAATCGATTTTCGTTGACTTGGTTTATAGAAAGAATGGTAAAGGAAGGATATATAGTGGTTTCCCTGGATCACTATGGAAATTCCACTTTTAACAAGGTGCCCCGTGAATTCGTAAAATGGTGGGAAAGGGCCATTGACGTTCAATATGTTTTGACCCAAGTACTGAAAGACAATAACATCGGTGCTAAAATAGATACATCTAGAATTGGCGGTGTCGGATTTTCCTTGGGAGGCTATACCAATATAGCCTTGGCAGGCGGTTATGTTGATAGAAGTATAGGGGAAAATGATAATATGGAGGACAGGAAAGTGCCAGCTGAATTTCCCCATACGGACGAAATTATAGATTTTGAAAACGACAGTCTTATCGTTTCATCGTACAAGCGGTATAAAGACCGTGTAAAGGACGATAGGATCAAGGCATTTTTCGTTATGGCACCGGCAATAGGATTTGGATTCCATTCCAAGGGGCAAACGGAGAAAATAACCGCACCGATTTTTATTGTGGCAGGAAAAGGGGATGATGTAGCACCTGTCAAAACCAACGCGGAAAAGTACCATACACTTATCAAAACCAGTGAAATCTATCTTTTTGATGAGCATGTAGGGCACTACGTGTTTCTGAACGAAGCCACAGCTTTCGGAAAGGAAATAGCACCTGAAATAACGACCGATCATCCAAAGGTCGACAGAAAGGAAATTCACTTAAAAACATTGGAACTGGCATTGCATTTTTTTCAAGAAAAACTGAGGTGAAACGGGGCTCTTCCTTAGAGTGCAAATCCCCTTTTGAGGAGGGGGTGCCGGGCGGGGCTCGATGACGGGCCGACCCAATCAGGTAGAATGTTGAATCTAAGCTTCCTGTCCAATCGAAAAAAACACGAAGGGCAAGCCCGATAAAACGCGCTAAGGCGCAAACGAATAATTCTCGCGATAAGGGGGGTGGCTAGCCCATTTCTTTTAAGAAAACCCCTTTCCGTTCCCTCAAAAGCAGGGGCGGGCCTGCAATCTATGTATAGGGTATGATAGGGGGAAAGGGGATTATTTATATATTAGGGGGAGGTAAAGGAAATATCTGGGGAATAGGGTCTATAGGGCTGTTGTTCGAAATTTCCGAAAAACCAAAGGCAATATGAAAGCAGTTATTTACGAAGCGTATGGTCCCCCAAATGTCCTTACACTAAAGCAGGTAGAAAAACCGATACCGAAAGACGATGAGATTTTGGTGAAAATACACGCAGCCACGGTTACTTCAGGAGATGCACGGCTTCGAAGTTCCGATTTCCCCCCTTTGTTTTGGCTTCCTGCCCGATTGATATTCGGACTTTTTAAACCGAAAAAGAAAATTCTAGGCCATGAATTGGCCGGAGTCGTAGAAGAAATAGGAAAGGGAGTCACGCGATTTAATGTGGGGGACAGCGTATTCGGTACGACAACTATGCTGAGTACAGGCTCGTATGCCGAATATATATGCTTGCCGCAAAAATGGAAAAGTGGCGTTATTGCCTTAAAACCTAAAAACCTGAGTTACCAAGAGGCCGCGGCCTTACCGATCGGGGCTATGACGGCCATCTACCTTTTGGAGAAAGCCCAATTGAAAAAGGGGCAGAACGTATTGGTCTATGGGGCTTCCGGAAGCGTGGGAAGCTATGCCGTTCAAATCGCAAATCAAAAAGGTGCCATCGTAAAAGGAGTGTGTTCCACTTCCAATTTCGAAATGCTAAGATCATTGGGGGCGCAAAACTTGATCGATTATAAAAAAGAGGACTATTCCGCCGGCGATGAAAAATTCGATATCGTTTTTGATGCCGTTGGAAAGACCACCAAATCAAAGGCTAAAAAGGTACTAAACCCCGGGGGCACTTTCGTTTCGGTAAAAATGATGACCAAAGAAAAGGACGAAACCCTTGAGCTCATCAAAGAAATGGCGGAACAGGAAAAGCTAAAGGCTTTTATCGACCAACATTTTAAACTAGAAGAAATAGTAAAGGCCCACGAATATGTGGATAAGGGACGAAAAAGAGGGAATGTCGTTATTGAAACCCCTTAATAGACAGAAGCCTTTGCCCTTGCCGGTCAGGTTCGGTCGCAGAAAGATGGGCAACAGGGCTTAAGGCACCTAAACAAACAGTTTTTCAAGCTAAGAATGATGTACGAATGACCAAAACAAGCATTGATCTATTTAAAGAAATATTCAATACCAATAAAGAGTATCAAAATACGATAATAGAAAAACACCTCAATAAATTAAGGGAGCTAGAAGAGTACTTGCCCCGCAATGAGTCCTTTTTTATTGTAACCAATACCACGACACAGAAGTATGCCTTTGTCAGTAAAAATTTTGAATACGCCTTGGGCTTGGATAGAATTAAAATGGGTGATATAGGCGCCAAATATTGGCTGTCTTATTTTCATCCCGATGACCTACCTGTTTGGATGAGTGCCTTGGAAGATCTAATGCGCTTTACGATGACAAAAGTGAAACAAGAGGATCGCAGTAAACTAAACTATACCTGGAATTTTAGGGTAAAAAACAGTAAAGGAGCATATTGTAACATCTTAGAACATCAAACACCGACCTATTTCGATGAAAATGGTAAGCCTATTATCGGTATTGCCCATTGTACGGTTACCGGTAAGGGAGAATATAGGCCCATCGTATGTTCGATTAAAAAACTAAACGAAAACAATGAGTATGAAATATTGTACCACAAGAACTATTCCCAAAAGCTCATAGATACGAATTCCTTGACCAATAGGGAGCAAGATGTGATTCGTTTATTGGCCCTGAACAAGACCAGTAGGGAAATAGGCGAAAAGCTTTTTATTAGCTCACATACGGTAGATGGCCATAGAAGGAATATACTTAAAAAGCTGAATTTCGATTCCACACAAAAGCTGGTGCAGTACTGTTTGTTGAATCAATTATTTTGAAAACACTCAACATTGAGTGTTGCCGCATCAAAAATATTTAATGTTTTTTGTTTTAGATAAGGCTAGGTTTTCCATTGGCCCAATTGCCGACCCCTAGGTTTATTCGTCAGCCAAACAGCCAATGCCCGATATGAAACCAAAAGCCTATGTATTATACTTTGAATATGTTGCCTTCACAAGATCTTGGTGTAACTGAATGGGGAGCCCTTAGTGAAAGTGCAGACCGTTTTACTGACGGGGCATATAACAAAACCCTAATCCATGAAAAATTTACGGTAGAAGTCAATTTTACGGAAAAGAACCCGCCAAGCGACCTGATTTCACTGTATATACCCATTATGTCCGAACGGTTTATCTCGGCCCTTAAAAATGCAGGGGTAGATAATTTACAAACCTATCCGGTTATCTTAAAAAACTCGAAGCTAGGTCTCATATGGGAAGGCTTTTCTGTTGTAAACGTGTTTGGTTTGTTGAAATGTGTTGATTTGGATCTAAGTGAGGGGAATAAACTCCTAGGAGGGTATAATTTCAAAAAACTCGTCATTGATGTTCAAAAAGCGGAGGGCACATTGCTCTTTCGTCTGTACGAGTCGCCTAGTACGATCATGGTACATTATGACGTTGCCATTAAAATGTTTACGGAGCGATGTGAACCAAGGTTTATGGGGATTGATTTTGAGCCCGTTAAATCTGCCTAGGATACTAGGGGAACCCGACTTTCTACACGTTTAAGAGGGGGGGGCGGGCCGAGGGATGTTCGCCCTAGGCCGGCACAAGCATTACGTTCCTTTCTTCAAGAGGGGTATAAGGATTTATTATTTTGGCCGTTATACTTGCATCGGGGCAAGATCTAATTGTTGACTGCCATTATATAAATACCATAGAATCCAATGAGTCTGTTCAAAAAAATATTCGGAAATAAGCCAAACCTTGAAAACGAAGCAGATGTTCCTGAAAATGAATCGTTAGAAAATCCTCCTGAACTGTTAATGGTAAAATTATTCTTTGAAGATGAGCCCGTCCTTAACGATGAACTTATCGAAAAAGAGCTGAAAAATAAATTTGAAACAATAGGGTTCCCAGATGCTAAGGGTAAAACTAAAAACCTCAGGCAGTATTTCTTCAAAGATTATGAAGTGGAATTTGCCGAGGGGAACATTCCCGCCCAAGCAACGATATTAATACCTGACGAAAATAAAATTGAATATGCCGAATTAGAGAATTCTTTTCGACAATCTTGGAATTGGCAAGAGGCCGAAGAGACGGTCAAAAAATGTTCTTATGAAATCTTGTTGACGGACTTGATGTCTCGAAATTTAGGGTATAAGGAAAGAATCGAATTTTTTCAAAAGTTTGTAGCAAGTATAGTTTCTGCAATGATGCCGAGTGCGGTATGGATCCGAAACAGTGAAGTTATCTTGGAACCTAAGGA
Organism: Zobellia uliginosa; assembly: GCF_900156625.1. GTDB lineage: Bacteria > Bacteroidota > Bacteroidia > Flavobacteriales > Flavobacteriaceae > Zobellia > Zobellia uliginosa. Next base: position 562,721 of record NZ_FTOB01000003.1, read on the forward strand.
TTTTCTCGAAAGGAGTAGCCGAGATAACTATCAAAATATAAATGCTTTTATGAATGTGCGCTTGTTCAATATTCAAGAAACACAAAACGAAATGATTATGGATACCCTTGGTTTAAGTGCTCTGGGGCTTCCTGACTTTGAATTTCGATTTGCCGATTATAATCCTCAACAAGTAGCGGGACTTTTATTCAATTATGGGGCTTATATTTTTGAAAACGGAGTTGTAATTGAGCACGGAAATACGATTGAGGGAGTTGAAGCCAATGAAAAATTGAAGTGCTATTTTAACCATTCACAACTTGAACCGAAAAGGATCGTAATCGAAATAATTAAAGGTGATTAGTGGAACTTATTGAATCACATGGGTTTGTGTTGATTTCCTTTCAAAGGCCGAGGGCACAGGGCTGGGGATGTTTGCCTTGGCCGGAACAGGCATCACGTTCATTTCTCCAATAGGGTATAAGGATTCGTTATTTTAGGCGTTATAATAGCGTCAATACTACCATCTAATGTGTTGTCGCAATTTGAAAAACCATCGCAACCAAGTACTAACCTTATACTTTTATTATGGAATCTTTAGGTAACACCTTCGGGCAATCTGAGCCAAAAAACGAATATCAACCTGATTGGACATTTTACTTCTCCAATGTAAATGAAAAATTGAGTTCGATTGCAACTGATTTAAACTTAAAGAGCCTTGCACCAATTAAGGGACAAGAAAATGTAGTCTACGTGTCCATTGAAATGCCCAATCCACAAGACAATGGTTTGTCGAGTAACGAAGATGCCGAGGAGTTATGGAAAATTGAGGATGAAATCATAGACCAATTTGACAAAAATAACCTGAATTATACTTTTGTGGGCCGACTCACGTCAGACGGGTATAGGGATTTATACTTTTTTGGGGAGCATACGATTTTAATGGAAAAGGAAGTTTCCGCTGTAATGACCGCATTTCCGAATTACAATTTTGACTATGGACATAAGTTGGATAAGGAATGGAGTGGCTATTTTGACTTTTTATACCCTATGCCCCAACAAATGCAATCCATTCAAAATAGAAAAGTACTCGCACAACTAGAAAAAGCGGGTGATCAACTGACGAAGGAAAGGGAAGTCTTTCATTGGATCTATTTCAAAACCCAAAATGAATTGGACCAGTTTGAAGATTATACAAATAGTTTAGGTTTTAAGACCTTAACGAAGGAAAATACAGAACAGCCGAGCGAATACAAATTCCTTATTTCCATATCGCGAATTGACAAAGTGGGGTATAATGAAATAGACGATTATACGCTTAAGTTGAGTCAAAAAGCCGCTGAGCTAAATGGTGACTACGATGGTTGGGAAACTTCGGTAGAGTTGTAATCCCCCTATGAAGGGGATGTCCTTTCGCGGGCGAAGGGATGCAAGCTTGGCAAGTGCCCGCACATCACAAATTATAAGCCGTACTGTCTTTCACGGAATCTAAGACAAAAGAAGTGTGTATGGTAGCGATGCCATTGATGATGGACAACCGCTCGTTGATGAATTCATGAAATCCCGCAATATCATCTACGGCAATTTTCAATAGGTAGTCAAAATTTCCGCTGACCTGATGGCACTCCATAATATCCGGAAGCAAAAGTACTTCCCGTTTAAAATTGTCCGCCAATTTCTTTTGTTGCTTGGTCAAGGTAACCTGACAATAGGCAATTAGCTTTTTGCCGATTTTGGCCCGGTCCAATAAGGCCACATAGGCACGAATCACTTCCCCTTGCTCTAGTTTTTTTATTCTTTCGTAAGTGGGGGTCACACTAAGGCCCACTTTACCGGCAATTTCCTTGGTATTTTGTTTTGCATTTTCCTGAAGTTGCATCAGTATTTTACGATCGATCCCATCCATGGCAGATTATTTTTCGGTTATCCCATCCTGTAAAAGTAAGAATCAGGCGTTTAAATCTAATATGTCAAATATAGTAGTTTTATATTCTGTAAAGGTGATTATTATAGAAATAAATTATTAGTAATTGTAATTTTGTAGAATAAAAATAATTGTTAGAAATGAATAATGAGCAACAAATAGAGGAGCTATTGGCCAAACTGATCCAAGAAAAGGATAGGGTTATCGGCTACCCCGTGGCCAAAGACTTTGATTACTCCGGCTTATATAAATTCTTAGAGCATCCTATCAATAATGTTGGAGATCCTTATGAGGCCAATACCTATAAGGTCCAAACCCATGAAATGGAAAGGGAAGTGGTCGATTTTTTTGCCCAGCTGTTTCGGGCAGAGCCAAAAGATTATTGGGGCTATGTAACCAACGGGGGCTCTGAGAGCAATTTGTACGGACTTTATCTGGCGAGGGAACTATATCCGAAAGCCATGGTCTACTTTTCTGAATCTACCCATTATAGCGTTAGAAAAAATATCCATTTGCTCAACCTTTCCAGCATTACCATCAGGTCGCAAGAAAATGGGGAACTTGACTATGAAGACCTTGAAAATACACTACAGTTGAACCGTGACAAACCGGCTATTGTACTTACCACCTTTGGTACGACAATGACCGAGGCCAAAGACGATGTTTCCAAAGTAAAAGGGATTTTAAAGAAATTGGCCATTCAAAGCCACTATATACATTGCGATGCCGCCTTGGCAGGGGCTTATGGGGCCTTTATCGAACCCCGTATCCCTTTTGACTTTCAAGATGGGGCGGACAGTATTTCCATTAGCGGGCATAAATTTATTGGATCGCCTTTTCCTTCGGGGGTTATCTTGGCCAAGCGTTCCTTAAGGGATAGAATAGCCCGGAGTATTTCTTATATCGGTTCTTTAGATACGACCATTACAGGGTCTAGAAACGGGCACAGTGCACTGTTTTTGTGGTACGCCATAAAGAAGATGGGAATCCAAGGGCTTGAGGCGCGTTATCGTCATAGTCTTGAAACCGCGGAATATTGTAAAAAGGAATTGAATAACATAGGCATACCGGCATGGACGAATAAAGGGGCCATAACCGTTGTGTTTCCCAAGGTGTCCCATTCCATTAAAGAGAAATGGCAATTGGCTACCGATGAGGCTACCCATATCATTTGTATGCCCAATGTTACCAAAAGCCAGATAGACGAGTTTATCCTGGATCTGGTAAGCGAGAAGGCGCCGGTGGCCAGCATGGCCTAAAAAGGGTGGCCGACGAACCGTTTTTATTAAACCTGTCGTACATCTTACAAAACTATGTAGGGCAGGTTTTGTTAATATTCCTTATCTTGCTATAAATAAGCCTTCTATAGGTAGACTGTCATAGCATGTTCAACCACAGTAAAAGCGAGTGATGCAAAAGATAATTTATTACGTAGCAAGTTCTTTGGACGGATATATCGCGGGAAAAAATGGCGATATAAGTGAGTTCATTATGGAAGGGGAAGGGGGTGAAAAATATCAAGCTGATTTGGCGAAGTTTGAAACCGTGATTATGGGCCGTAAAACCTATGAATACGGATATCAATACGGACTCGAACCAGGACAACCGGCCTACCTTAACATGAATCACCATATCTTTTCCGAAACGCTTAAAATTGATGCGCTTGCCGATAACGTCCGAATTGAAAACAGCTCGGTAGAACGGGTCAAGGAAATTGCCGAGGCATCCCCAACCGACGTTTATCTCTGTGGCGGTGGCGAGTTTGCGGGATGGCTGCTTGACCATGGGTTGATTGATCAATTGAAACTCAAGCTGAACCCGATAATACTAGGGGATGGGATTCCGCTTTTTGGAAGCTCAAAAGCCGTATCGGTCGGAAAGCTCATTGAAAAGGAAACTTTTGATGACGGCTTACAAATACTTACCTACGACTTAAAATCGTAGCCCCTAGGAAGCCTTGGGTGTTTTAAGGCGAAACCCATTTAAACCATTGCCCGATCATGAAAAAAAAAGCCGCGCTTCCCTACCTTGTTTTAGCTGGTGTCCTTCTTGGTGTCTGCTGTAATTCCGTTCCCGACGGCAAAACCGCCAATCCCATTGATGGGGTATGGGAGTTGAGCCATTTCTACCATCTTGCAAACGGCGACACCCTAAGTGTGGATACGAGCAAGGTACAGCACAAAATCTATTTAGACGGCCATGTCATCTGGAACACCGACCCGGCGGCAGATGCTTCCGAGTGGCACGGCTATGGGACCTACACTTTTAAAAACGATACCATTACGGAAACCCTGATCTCGATGTCTAAATCGATGCAGAGCGATGTGAATACCTATGTGATACCCATTGAACGCAGTAAAAACACCTACAAGCAAGTGAATACCTATAAACGAAACGATACGGTTTTCCATAATATCGAAGTTTATAAAAAATTGAATTAGGGTAAAGTAAAATGGTAATCCTATCATTGTATAAGCGGAATCAAAAGCCTTATTGATTGGTGGAAAAGTAAGGGTTCGTGCACCGATTCCTTAGGTGGCACCGTACATTGAAAACCGTATCGGTCGGAAAACTGATTGAAAGGGAAGCTTTTGATAAGGGCTTTTAATTACTTGCCCACGATTTCAAACCGTAAGTCCAACCCGTGATAATTAAATATGCTTCTGTTCGATTAAGCCGCCAAGGGCTTCATTATATCTTGTGTAAACCATACTTTTGCCAACAAGACTGAACTAAGGTCTTGTCTTACCTTGCAAAGGATTTTTCACAAGGCCTTTGAGGTGATACGAAGGGAATACTATTTAAAAGAAGAATGCTGGGAAAAATTATAAAGAAAGTACTGCTTACGGTGGTCATATTCATTGGGGCATTGTTTATTGCTTACCTCTTGTTCAATAATTTCTATCCAAGTCTTGGTGGTGATGTCACCAAAGAGCGGCAGTTGGTCTACGAAGGCTCAAATCAGTTCAAAGACGGAAAATTCAAAAATATCAAAGCTGTTCCAAAAGAATTAAGTTTTGGGGAAACCCTGGATCTTGCCTATAAATTTTTTACGACCGAGGTCAAAAATGGAAGGCCCAAAAAAGACTTGGAAGTCCTTAAATTAGACTCCGCCCGTGTAGCGGCCTATAAAAGCCAAACCAGAATGCTATGGTTCGGACATTCATCGTTTTTGTTGCAAATGGACGGTAAAAATATTCTTTTAGATCCCATGTTCGGCAAGGTCCCGGCGCCTCACCCTTGGTTGGGCGATGAACGGTTCAATAAGGAAATGCCCTTGGACGTTCAAAAACTGCCCAAAATTGATGCGGTCATTTTTTCCCATGACCATTACGACCATTTAGATTACGAAACTATTCTAGGTATTAAGGATAAAGTCGATCATTATTTTGTGCCGCTTGGTTTGGGCGTGCATTTGGAAGCTTGGGGGATTTCTTCGGACAGGATTACGGAATTGGACTGGTGGCAAGAGGAAGAATTAGGTGGGATTACACTGGTTTGTACGCCTGCACAGCATTTTTCCGGCAGAAAACTGAGCAATGGCCAAAGTACCTTGTGGAGTTCGTGGGTGGTGAAATCGGACTCTGAAAGCATTTATTTTAGCGGGGATAGTGGATACGCCCCGCATTTCAAGGAAATAGGTGAAAAATACGGTCCTTTTGACCTAGCCTTAATGGAGTGTGGTCAATACGACAAGATGTGGCCCGATATACATATGATGCCCGAGGAAACAGCACTGGCAGGGATCGATGTGAAGGCAAGGAAAATAATGCCCATACATTGGGCCGGTTTCAAATTGGCGCTCCATGATTGGAAAGATCCTATACTACGGGTAAAGAAAAAGGCAATAGAACTGGACTTAAAAGTGATTGCCCCCAGAATTGGGCAAGAAATCATGGTAGCCGATTCCCTTAGTACCTATGCGAACTGGTGGAAAGACCTTTAGTGTAGCTTGCTCCGGAATTTAATTATACCCTCTAACTTCCCCCATATCCAAGGTTAGCGGTCCTAGTTTGTGGGAGGTGGGCAAGAAGGCGCCACTTTCCATAATCTTCCAATCGTCCCAAGTCGCTTTGAGTCCCCCAATGGGAATAATACTGACCCACATTTGGAAGCTTTCAGGCAATCCGTTGGGCCCTATATGCCAGAGGTAGGAATCTCCAGGGGTACTGCCCCCTGAGGAATAGGTGACCAACAAAGCCTGCGAACCGTCTTCCAAGGTCACTAAACTGCGTTCCGTTCCGGTATCGAATACTTTAAAGGGGGCGACCAGCCAAAAGGAATCGTTATTGAAAAAACCTATGGCTTGATCAATGCGCTTTTTTCGGTCTTCGCCCAGCACTTCGGTCTCGTTTTCGAATACCTTGCTTTTTGACGGGCTGTTTAAATGTAAGAGTACACGGTAATCGTCCCATGCCACATCTACTTCGCCATTGGCTTTGTCCCATTTGTAGCGATGCGCACCCTTGGCAAAAGTCCATTCCAAGTATTGGGTTTGTGTATAGGCGTCGTTATTGATGGCCTTTAGCATTTTAACTGCGAGGGCATCGGCCTTTTCACCGGTAATTCCCGTAGGCAAGGCTTCGTCGTATATCATATACAAAACACCGAAGCCCACGAGGAGCAGGGCGGCAAGATACAGAAGTCCCTTGCCCAGAATTTTTAACAGTTTCCCTATCATCTCAAATACGTTAAAAGCCTACGGCCGTATCATCGCCACGGGGGTCGGCACCTCCTTCGAGACTGCCATCGGGCAATACACGAATGGCGTCTACCTTCCCTATAATGGGTGTGCGGTCTTCATTGATATGATATCCTTTTGATTTGAGTCCGCCCTTGAGCTCTTCTGAAAAGCCTTTGGGTTCAAAGACCACCATATCGGGTAACCACTGGTGATGGAAACGCGGAGCGCTTACGGCGTCTTGCATGCTCATATTGAACTCGTACCCGTTTAGAATGGTCTGGGTTACGGCCGTGATTATGGTCGAGCCTCCGGGTGTACCTACTACCATCCAAAGCTTGCCTTCCTTTTCTACAATGGTCGGGGTCATGCTGCTGAGCATGCGTTTTCCGGGGGCAATGCTGTTGGCTTCGGCGCCTACCAGGCCGAACATATTCGGAACACCGGCCTTGGCGCTAAAATCGTCCATTTCATTGTTCAGGAAAAAACCGAGCTCGTCACAATAAAGTTTTGACCCGTAGGCCCCGTTTAAGGTCGTCGTTACCGAAACGGCATTGCCTTCGGCATCGACAATGGAGTAGTGGGTGGTTTCCATACTTTCGGCCATTTGTATGTTTCCTTCGCGGACGTCTTCCGATTTGGTCGCCTTGTCAAAAGAAAAATCCTCCATACGTTCCTTTAAATAGGCATCGCTTAAAAGCTCGTCTAAGGGGATGTTCACAAAATCGGGATCGCCCAACCAATAGTTCCGGTCGGCATAGGCACGGCGCGCGGCCTCGGTAAACAATTGTATGGTCTTTTCTGAATTATGTCCGAATTTGGCAACATCGTAAGGTTCCATCATCTTTAAAATCTGGTTCATGGTAACCCCACCGCTACTAGGCGGACTCATTGATATGATGTGAAGGTCTTTGTAGTCGAAAACTATAGGCTGACGCCATTGGGCCTCGTATTGTGCGAGGTCTTCCTCGGTAACGAATCCTCCTTTTTCCTGAATGAAGGAAGCCAGTACTTTTGCGGTTTCCCCTTTGTAGAACCCGTCACGCCCTTCTTCCGCTATACGGCGCAGCGTATTGGCCAGGGCGGGAAACTTTACAAGGTCTCCGGCTTCGCAACCAATGGGAAAGGTGGTGACGCTATCGTTCACTTCCAAGATAATATCTTTGTAATTTTTAAAACGTTCGGCCTGTTTTTCGGTAATGATCACCCCTTCGTCGGCCAAGGCAATGACCGGTTCAAGAATGGTTTCCAAGGGCATGGACCCGAATTTTTTATGTACCTCTATGATTCCTGCCACCGTACCGGGAACCCCGACCGCAGTAGCACCTTTGGTACTCATACCCGGAATAACGTTTCCTAGGGAATCTAAATACATATCCTTTGTAGCGGCCAAGGGGGCTTTTTCACGATAATCCAAGGCCCCGATAGAACCGTCCGCCTTGCGGTAGACCATAAAACCGCCTCCGCCTACGTTTCCGGCAAAGGGATAGGAAACGACCAGGGCCAGCTCGGTGGCCACCATGGCGTCAAAGGCATTTCCGCCCTGTTTTAAAATGGTTGCCCCAATGGTCGAGGCTTCCTCGCGCGCAGAGACCACCATGGCCTTTTCGACAACGACGCCGGTAGGTTTTGCAGGTTTAAGAGGTTCGCTTTTGCAGCTTAGGAAAAAGAGAAGGATAAGGGTCTTAAGTAAAACAAATCGTACGGGTTTCATAAGTGGTCGGATTACTAAGGTTTACAAACGGTTTTAAAGTAGGTCGTATATGCTATGTCGATTAGAGTGATATAAATTTTTGCTTTGAAAATACCAAAAGTTCATCAAAGAAGGCCGTAAACTCTTCTTCGAATTTTTCGTAATGCTCTTCAAGGTCTAAAATGGCAAAGTTCATTTTAGAGATATTGTTGGTCCTACGGTTCATTCCCTTTAAGACCTTGGCAATACCCTCCATTTTGGAATAGTTGTAGATCCAGTTATCGGAAATCATATAGGGCATCATACGTTGTACGCCTACGGGTAGAATGGTGTAGTGCTCTTCCAATAGGTCGTAAAAATTATCCACATAAATATCCAAAGGCGTTTCGCTATAGGTATCCCAATTTTTGGCCAGGTAGTGGTCGTAAAAAATGTCTACGATCACCCTACTGTAATGGCTGTAGTTCTTGTGTAGGCGTTTACTGCTGATTTTGGGAATCTCGTGCGTATCGGTAAAGGTGTCGATATCTCGGTGTAACATGATCCCTTTTTGAACCCGTTCCGGTAGATGCTTGAATTTATTGCCCCTAATGCTGTCCGCAATAAAATTTCCCAAGGTAATTTCGGGGTCATCGAACGAAAGATAAATATGTGCTAAAAAATTCATAGGTTCGAATTTACAAATTGCAAACATAGTATTGGCCTTAGACCTGTATATTTGCAGAAACTATTTTACATAAACATGACATTAATAAAATCGATTTCAGGTATACGAGGCACTATTGGAGGTAGCCCGGGAGATAACTTAACCCCCATAGATGCGGTTAAATTTGCCGCGGCATATGGTATTTGGTTAAAGGAATATTCTAAAAAGGAAAAGCTAAAAGTGGTTATCGGTAGAGATGCCCGCCTATCCGGTGAAATGATCCAAAACCTGGTCGTATCCACATTGGTAGGTCTTGGTATAGATGTTATCGATTTGGATCTGTCGACCACACCTACGGTTGAAATAGCGGTTCCTTTGGAAAAAGCGGACGGAGGTATTATTTTGACCGCCAGCCACAACCCGAAACAATGGAACGCCCTTAAACTTTTGAATGAAAAAGGGGAGTTTTTAGATGCGGCGCAAGGGGCTAAGATTTTAGATATAGCCGAAAAGGAAGAATTTGATTTTTCTGAAGTCGATGATTTGGGAAGCATTACCCGAAACGATTCATATATAGATATTCATATCGACGAAGTATTGGACCTACCCTTGGTAGACGCCGATACCATTCGTATGGCCAAATTTAAGGTAGTGGTCGATGGTGTAAACTCTACAGGGGGGATTGCCATTCCTAAACTACTCGAAGAGCTTGGTGTTGAAGTGGTGAAATTGTACTGTGACCCAACAGGACATTTTCCGCATAACCCAGAGCCCTTAAAAGAGCACTTGGGCGATATCTGTGCCTTGGTGGTAGAGGAAAAGGCCGATTTTGGAATTGTGGTCGATCCCGATGTAGACCGTTTGGCCTTTATCGATAATACCGGGGAGATGTTTGGAGAGGAATACACCTTGGTGGCCTGTGCCGATTACGTTTTGGGCAAGACCAAAGGGAATACCGTTTCTAACTTGTCTTCTTCACGTGCCTTACGCGACATTACCGAAAAGCATGGGGGTACGTATGAAGCTTCAGCTGTTGGCGAAGTGAACGTAGTGACTAAAATGAAGGCGAACAAAGCCATTATCGGTGGTGAGGGAAATGGGGGTATTATTTACCCTGAAAGCCACTATGGTCGTGATTCGCTCGTCGGTACCGCTTTGTTCTTGATGTTGATGGCCGAAAAGGGAGGGGGTGTTGCCGAACTTCGTGCGAGCTATCCTTCGTACTTTATGAGCAAGAAGAAAATACAGTTGACCCCGGGTCTTGATGTCGACGGCATTCTTAAGGCAATGGCCGAAAAATATAAGGATGAGGAAATATCTACCATTGACGGGGTAAAAATCGATTTTCCCGAAAATTGGGTCCACCTGAGAAAATCGAATACCGAACCCATCATCAGAATATACACCGAAGCTAAAAGCCAATCGGAAGCCGATGCCTTGGCCGACCGTATTATCGATGAGATTAAAGCGGTAGCCGGTTTATAGCACAAGCTGCTCCCTGAGCATGGTCGAAGGGAGGCGTTAAAGCACAACGCTCGGAACGATCGAGATTCTTCTCGTTTTTATTCCGAGCGTTTTTTATTCTAGTAAAAAAGTACGCTTCCTATATCTAGTTAATTAAGTCGTTGAAGCGAGGGTTACTGAAACTCTGCGGGAACATTGTTCCTGTGCTTCCAACGCCTATGCGTCCAGAGGTAATATTCCGGTTTTTCCTGGATCTGCTGTTCCGCCAAGCGCAAGAAGGTGTCTGTAATCTCGTTTTTCTCGGTCGATTTCCCGGAAGTGGTAATAGGGATGAACTCTGCGGAGTAATAGCCTCTTTTGACCTTGGATACCTTTAGGAATACCACGGCAAGGTCCATTTTTCGCGCAAAGCTTTCGGCCCCGTTGATAACCGGTACCTTAACCCCCATGAATTCGGTCCAATACTGCGCCCTGCTCCGTTGTGGTGATTGGTCGCTTACCATGCCGAAAATCCCGATCTTATTGTTCAGGTGGTTTTTGAGTACCACTTTGGCCGTTTCTTCCTTGGTAATGAGAACGGTGTTCCATCGGGCACGTACCTTTTTGACCCATCGGTCAAAATAGGGATTGCTTATCCTTTGGTAGACCGCATAGCCCTGTGATGTTACGTGGTTGTTGATGCTTACGTTCCATTCCCAGTTGGCGTAGTGTGAGCAGACTACCAAAATGGTCTTTTCCTTTTCTATTTCCTGTATGACCTCAATATTTTGAATGGCATAGCGTTTGGCGACTTCCGCTTTGGATAGGTTCATGGTCTTGACCATTTCTAGGAAGGCATCACACATATGATGGTAGAATTTTTTTCGGATCGCTAGGATTTCTTCTTCCGTTTTGTCGGGAAAGGCCAGTTTCAGATTGGTCTTGACGACATCTTTCCGATAGCCTACCACATGGTAGACCAAGAAGAATACAAAGTCTGAAAAACCGTAGAAAAGGCGATAAGGCAAAATGGAAATGAGCCATAATAAAGGATACGCCAAAATAAAAACAAGCAGTTGCATTGAAACCTTTTAATCCACAAATATAGCTATATTTGAAGCTAAATTAACTGTGCTGTATGAACAACCTTGATATTGCTACGATCGTAGTAATCGCTGCCAACGTTTTGGTTTCCTTAAAAGGATTCAACGATACCGTATTTTTTGAGCGCTATAAGTTTGGGATCGGACAGATACAGGCCGGTCAGAAAGAACGTATGCTGACGTCGGGTTTTTTACATGTTGACGTAGCCCACCTGTTTTTCAATATGTTTACCTTGTACTTTTTTGCGCCGGTGGTAGTCAATTGGTTCAGTTCCGGAAAATTTCTGGCCATCTACTTTCTTAGCTTATTGGCAGGAAGCCTTTTAGCAATGTATTTTCACAAAAAGGAACCTTATTATAGTGCCGTTGGGGCCAGTGGCGCGGTAACCGGTGTACTCTATGCCGCCATTCTCTTGCAGCCCAATATGCAATTGGGCATTATGTTCATTCCCCTTCCCGTACCCGCTTATGTGTTCGGTATAGGCTACTTGCTGTATTCCATTTATGGTATGAAAAGCCGTATGGGCAATATTGGGCATACCGCCCATTTTGGAGGGGCTATAGGGGGCTATGTGGGAACCCTGCTTTTTATGCCAAAACTATTGGTCCATGAGCCTCTTATGGTAGGCTTGTTGGCAATACCGATCATCATACTGTTCATCATGGCGAAAATGGGCAAGATTTAGCCCTGATCTTTGTCGATTTTTTTCCTGAATTCTCTCTTTATTCTCTTAAAATAGGGGCTATGTTGCCGCATTTATCGTAATTGAGTGCGATTTGTCGAAAAAAGACGATTCATTTATACACTTCAAGGGGCTTTAGGCGTTAGGTTAACACCCAAACCTAATAGTGTTTAAACCTACTTATGATGAAAAAGCTTTCCCTCGTCGCATTGGCGGCCAGTACATTTATACTATCGTGTAGTGACGAAACCACGGTCTTTAAAGATACCGAAGATGATATTTCCATTGAAGCCAAGGCATCGGTTTTAGAGAATAGTATTCTCTATGACGACGCCGGTGTTCTTGAAATAAGAAAAACGGACGGTTCTACAGGAAAGACTTCCAAGACCATAGAGGAGATGGCTGGCGATTACCCCTTGACCTTGGTCGCCCGTGTTGATCCACCGTCTTATACGGGCGGAGATAACCTTACCGCATCGCATGTCGATGTAGACGGCAATTATGCCTACGTATCGTATAATACGGTAGAGGACGGTTATGCAGGTGGTATCGATATCATTGATGTAAGCGACCCGAACAACCCTAAAGTTACATCGCGACTGTATTATAGCAATGCCGATATCAATGCGGTAGAGTACGACAACGGCTATGTTTACGCTGTGGGCGGGGTAGATTCGGAAAAGTCCGCTAGGGCCACTTCCAATTCCTTTATTGTTAAAATACCTGCTTCAGGTGGTAAATTGGATGTCAGCAGGGAGTTGACCTATGGTTTCCAAGAAGGATTTACGGCCAATGATGTAGAGGTAACCACAAATGGTATATTGGTCACAAGCGGAAAAGATGGCTTGTTGACTTCCTATAAAAAAACCGATCTATCGACCAAAAACGACGTTTCTTTTTCCGATTTGCGTTCGGTAGCCTATGAAAATGGGGTTGTAGCCGTATTGGATGCGAGCCAAGGCGTAAGCATCATGGATGAAAATTTTGTAGAACGTAAAATCATTGCTATCGATTCCGATTTTGGACAGAGTAGCAAAAGGACCTTGGATTTTTCAGGGGAAAAAATAATCGTATCGGAAGGTGCCAAAGGTGCTGGGGTCTATAATATGGACAGTGGTAGCTTGATCGAGTATATTCCCATCCTTTTAAATCCTGTAGGTACCGAAACGGAAAACATCGTTACCAATGCCGTGGCTATGAACGAAGAGATTCTGTTAATGGCCAATGGGGGTGCGGGACTCTGTCTTACCGAAGATGTAGACGGGCAAACCAATATAGTGGGGGTGGTAGACCTTGATGGGTCGATCAACTACGTGGCCTCAAAAGGGGATTATGTTTTTGCGGCTTCGGGTAAAGCAGGACTCCAAATCGTAAAACTTAACCGACCGGATCAAAGTTTGGAAAACCGTTGTTCGGATCTTGATCCTTACCACGGTAGTGCCAACCTCTATGTGAGTGAAGGTGATGTAAAGGAATACAGTGGGTCTAAGCGTTTCAATAAACTTGAAGTAGATGGCTCTTTGCTACTTTGTGGTACGTGGACAGTGAACAGTACCAGTTATGTGAATAGTAATGGACTCTTCGAGATGAAGGGGACCTTGGTCGTGGGGAGAAACAATAAGAGAAAAAATATAGTCGTAAACAAGGATGCCGTGCTCAGGGTAGAAGGTAACCTGTACATATATGGTGACCTGATCTTGAATGAGGGCGCTACCGTAGAATTTATAGGTGACGATTCGGTTGCCAATATTTTCGGGAGTGTAAAGCTTCTTGAAAACGCCAAAGTAAAAGGTACGTTTAGGGACGTACAGGGGAAGTTCTAAGGAATTGGCCCTAATATAAAAACAAAAGCCCCGACCAGTTAAGGTCGGGGCTTTTGTTATTAGGTATAGGTAATTTTACTTTAAAAGCTCAGCTACTTTTTGTTCCAAGGCCGGACCTCTTAGGTTCTTGGCGATGATTACTCCATTTTCATCCAAAAGGAATGCAGCGGGAATGGCATCGACATTGTATAATTTGGCAATGGGATCGTTGAAATAAGCTAGGTTTGATACTTGGTGCCAGGCCAATCCGTCATCGGCGATAGCCTTTTTCCAAGCCTCTTCGGTCTTGTCTAATGAAACACCGACAATGTTGAGTCCTTTGTCATGGTATTTTTCGTAGACCTTAACAACATTCGGATTCTCGGCCCTACAAGGTTTGCACCATGCGGCCCAAAAGTCGACAAGGGTCACTTTACCAAGAACCTCGTTTAGGGCAACTGTTTTACCTTCGGGGTTAGGAGCCGAAAACTCAGGGGCCTTTGCGCCAATGGCCGTACTCTTTTCATTTTCCTCGGCCTGTTTTTGGGCTTCCAATTTCTTTACGATGGTAGCCGCAACCTTGGTCTTTTTGATTTCGGGTGAAAGCGCATCGTACATTTCCTGTGCCTCGGCAGCCGTAATGGCCCTTGCGCTGGTGGCACGGTCAATAAGTAAGGCCGCTATAAGGGCATTCGGATGCTCTTTGATATAGGTGATCTCAAAGTTTTTGTACTCCTCCTGAAGTTCCATCATTTCATCCCTAAGGGCCAAAGCCGTAGCCTCGTCCGCTTTTTGCATGTCTTGTTGGATCGACTGGGCACGGGCGGTAATCTCTTTTGATTTGTCCATGTAGTCCATGAACACATCGTTTTGTGCCGTGCCTTTTACATCGGCAAAGCCCAAGCTGTCTTTTTGTGCACTGAGTTCAATCTCGCCGTTTTCTAGGATCACAGCAGTATAGCCCATTAGTTTGTCTACAAAAACGTAGTGCATTTCTGGGGTGTCGGCCTGACCGGTAAAAACAAATTTCCCGTTTTCCACGGTGGTGGTATCTATATCAACAGGTTGACCGTTGTCGCCCATGGCCTTAAGAAACACTTTGGTGCCGTTTTCGACCTCGCCTCTAAGGTTTCCTGTAAAACTATAGCCTTCCGGTTTTTGGTTACAGGCGAAAAGACCCACTAAAATACAAACTGACAATACTACTTTTTTCATTCCTTTTATTTAAGATTGAGCAAATGTAGGTATATATCGGTACAAAAAAAAGCCCTTGACAGTATGTGTCAAGAGCTTAGGTGTATTTGAGGTATGATTTTTAAAACTGGTATCGAATACCAAGTGCGATATCAAAGTTGAAGCGATTGTCAAAATTGGAAAATCCGATAAGTCCGATTTCAGGTCTAAAGTCCAAAGACACTACTATCGGAAGGTCGAAGTTGTATTCCACACCCACATCACCGGCCAAGAAAACGAAAAGTCCCCCATCGGGATCTTCGGCAATGGTCGGGTTGTTTCTGTTGGGAACAGGGGCGAAATCTACACTGCCCAATCCGGCACCGGCACCGTAGAACCAGTTGAATCCCCTGTCTATGTTGTAGATCCATTGGTAGACTCCGGTCAGTTTGATCGCGTCGAACTCGCGGCTATCGCGGTAACCTAGGTCAAACTCGGCACGGGTATACCGGCCTATTAATCTTTGATAAGAGATTTCTGCCCCGAAACCATCGCTATCGCCAAGCCTTAAACCTAATGCGTTGTCAGATATGTCTTGGGCCTGTAGGGAAAGTGCCATAGAGCAAAAGCAAATAAAAAATAAAAATTTCCAATTTTTCATGTTCTTGTGATTTTTGGTTCTAAAAAGGCGTTTTACGTTCGTCTTTCAAGCATAAAAACTTAATTTAGCGTTCTAAATTGTCTACCGTTGAATAAAAATTTACTTCAAGAATTAGCTGACTCGCTACAAGGTCGTGTTTTATCGGATAGTTTAACAAAAACCCTATATGCCACCGATGCTTCGGTCTATAGAAAAATTCCTACGGCCGTTACTTTCCCGGAAACCGTAGAGGATCTAAAAACCTTGGTCCGGTTTGCCAACAAGCATAAAATAGGCCTAATTCCTAGAACCGCAGGTACCTCCTTGGCGGGGCAAGTAGTGGGTGAGGGAATCGTTGTAGATACCTCCAAGCACTTTACAAAAATCGTTAGTGTCGATGAGAAAAACAAACAGGTTACGGTACAGCCCGGCGTCATTCGCGATGAGCTAAACCAATTCTTGGAGCCTTACGGCCTGTTCTTCGGCCCCAATACCTCTACGGCCAACCGATGTATGATCGGGGGTATGGTAGGAAACAATTCTTCGGGTACGACTTCTATCAAGTACGGTATTACACGCGAAAAGGTAGTTTCCTTAAAAACCATATTGTCCGATGGCAGTGAAGTGGAATTCAAGGCCCTTACCGCCTCGGAATTCGAAGAGAAAAAGAGCCTGAACACTATGGAGGGCACCATCTATAGGGAGATTTATAGGGAATTGTCGCCCAAAGAGGTGCAAGAACGTATTTTTGAAGAGTTTCCTAAACCTGAGATACACCGAAGGAACACGGGCTATGCGGTAGATGAGTTGTTGAATACCAACGTATTTGGCGATACCGATAAAAAAATAAATGTCTGTAAATTGTTGAGCGGTAGTGAGGGCACCTTGGCCTTTACTACGGAAATTACCTTAAGCCTTGATGAGATACCGCCCAAGTTGCAGGCTATGGTGGTCACCCACTACAGGACCTTGGAGGACTGTTTGACGGATGTGGCCCCCGTTATGAAACACGATCTGCACCTGTGTGAAATGATGGACAAGGTGATCTTGGACTGTACAAAGAACAACAGGGAGCAGCTGAAGAACCGGTTTTTTGTGGAAGGCGATCCGGCGGCACTATTAATGTTGGAAGTAAAGGCGCATACCGAAGAAGATTTGGAGCGACAGCTAAAAGAATTACATACCACTATCGAGGCCTCTGGCCTAAGTTATGCCAGCCCCGTACTCTATGGGGCCGATGTAAACAAGGCCGTAGCATTGCGTAAGGCGGGACTGGGGCTTTTAGGAAACATGGTCGGTGACCGTAAGGCGGTCGCCTGTATTGAGGATACTGCGGTAGCCCTTGATGACCTAAAGCCTTTTATATCGGAGTTCACGAAAATCATGGACGGCTATAAGCAATCGGCCGTTTACTACGCCCATGCCGGGGCGGGGGAATTGCACTTGCGGCCGATCTTAAACCTGAAAAAATCAGATGATGTGGCCATGTTCAGGGGGATTACCACCGATGTGGCGCGGTTGACCAAAAAATACAAAGGCTCGTTCAGCGGGGAACATGGGGACGGAATCGTACGTGCCGAATTTATACCGATCATGGTCGGGGAGGAAAATTATCAGTTGTTGAGACGGATAAAATCCTTTTTTGACCCTGAGGGGATTTTTAATCCCGGTAAGATTGTCGATGCCTATCCCATGGATGAATCCCTTCGCTATGAAGTAGACCGCAAGGAACCTGAAATCAAGACCTTATTGGATTTTTCCGATTCGGAAGGTATTCTTAAGGCTACCGAAAAATGTAACGGAGGCGGAGACTGTAGGAAAACCGAAAATGCGGCCGGGGCCATGTGCCCAAGCTTTCACGCGACAAGGGACGAAAAGAATACGACAAGGGGAAGGGCCAATGCCCTTCGGGAATATTTGACGGTCGGGGAGAAGAAAAACAACTTCGACCAAAAGGAACTCAAAGAGGTTTTTGACCTCTGTTTGAGCTGCAAGGCCTGCGCTACGGAATGTCCGAGTAATGTAGACGTGGCTACCTTAAAGGCCGAATTTTTGTATCAGTACCAAGAAGCGAACGGCTACCCCTTGAGGAGCAAATTGTTTGCCTACAATACTCGCTTGAACAAATTGGGAAGTAAGGTGCCGGGCTTGACCAATGCCGTTTACGAATCGAAGTTTTTGAGTGGTTTATTAAAGAAATCTTCAGGGGTCGCTCCCGAGCGAAACCTACCCAAGGTTTATAGCTTTGATTTCGATGAATACCTGCAATCGATTAGAGCACAGTATACTGTAAGTAAAAGAAAAATAGTTTTATATATTGATGAATTCAGTCAGTACCTCGATGTTGAGCTAGGGAAAGATGCCATCGTCTTATTGGTGAAATTGGGCTATGACCTTCAATTGTTCTATGGGGAAAGTGGTCGTACCTACTTGTCAAAGGGCTTTTTAAAACAGGCTAAAAAATTGGCATTGGCGAATATTCCCAAGCTAAAGGCATTTGCTGATGCGGGACTTCCCGTAGTCGGTTTGGAGCCTTCTGCCATTTTAACCTTTCGCGATGAGTACAAGCGTTTCTCGCAAGATCCTGAGGTAACCGATGCCATAGCGCTCAATGCCTATTTGGTAGAGGAGTTTTTGGCAAAGGAAATAGAGGGCAACCAACTTTCCTCCGAACTGTTTACCAAAGAGGCCAAGACCGTTAAGATTCACTCGCATTGCCATCAAAAGGCCTTGAGTAACCAAAAAGTGACCTTTGATGTGCTTAATCTTCCCGAGAACTACAAGGTTTCCATCATCAGTTCGGGCTGTTGTGGTATGGCCGGTTCCTTTGGTTATGAAAAGGAGCATTACGAGGTAAGTATGAAGGTAGGGGAACTCAAGCTTTTTCCTTCCGTTAGAAAATCGCCGGAAGACACCATTATATCCGCTAACGGTACGAGTTGTAGGCATCAGATCTACGACGGTACCAAACGTGAGGCCCAGCACCCGGTAAGTATATTGAAGAACGCTTTGGTATAGGGGTCTAGGGCAGGGGAGGTTCGCCTTCCCTTTCGCGCCGCTCCGCCGTATCGGCAATGGAGTCGATCAGGTCTTGAATGTTCATGTTCTTCAGTTCTTCGTCCATAAAAAACGGCGAAAGCTTGTCGTGATTGTACCGGTAGACCTTCCAGCGCTTTAAGGAGTACTCCAAGGCGGTCAAATTTTCGACCCAATCGCCCGAATTGAGGTAAGTACAGGCTCCTTTATTGGTTTCGTATACGATTTTTTTAGGCTGGTGTATGTGTCCGCATACCACATAATCGTAGTCGTTTTCAATGGCGACCTCCGCTACCGAGCGTTCAAAGTTGGCGGTGTACTGAAGACTTTTATGGGCATTGTCCCTGATTTTTTTTGAAAGGGAATATTTTTCCCTGCCTATCTTTTTTAGTGACCAGTTAAAGGTTTTGTTGGCGGCAAAGAGCAAGACGTATCCGTATCCGCCCAATTTGGTAAGCCATTTGGTGTTTTTTATGGAAATATCGAAAATGTCACCGTGAAAGAACCAGGTCTTTTTGCCGTTCAGGTTCAGTACCAATTTGTCCACAATTTTTAGGTTGCCCAGGGCTAGGCCCGAAAAACGACGCATGGCGTCATCGTGGTTGCCTGTAATGTAGTACACCTCCGTGCCCTTCATGGAAAGGGTGATAATCTTGCGCAGTATTTTTGAATGGATAGGGGGGAAGAAGCTTTCTTTGTGGCGTTGGACTTCTAGAATGTCCCCGTTGAGCACCAATATTTTAGGTTGTACGCTGCTCAAATAGGTCAATAGCTCATCGGCATGGCACTCCCGCGTGCCCAAATGAACATCGGAAATTACTACGATGTCTAATTTTCGTTTTTTCATGTGCTCTGGTGGTTTGATGTGGAAAAAAAGTCCTTTACCTTTGAAGTCATGGCAATCGATTTGATGATCAATTTGTTTGTTGTGAGGACTTTATACAAATAAAACCTATGGATGTAAAGGGAATGTCAAATAGATGATATCAATACATTTTGAAACCATTAAATAAACATTAAGTCAGCTTTGGTTTGGGATAGGGGGAAATAGGGAAAACTGAATTTTGGTGGACAGTAATTTAAGATTTACCTTTGGTCGGCAAGAAAAACAAGGAGAAAATTGCTTGGACGTATATACGGATACATGAAAGCTCTATTTTCGGGATTGTTTTTTACGATTTAATAACTCTTAATTTTTAGGAATGGCAGGAAACACTTTCGGTAATATATTTAAGGTCGCAACTTTTGGAGAATCCCATGGCGCGGCCATAGGAGGTGTTTTAGATGGATGTCCGTCAGGAATAGAAATCGATTTTGAAGCCATTCAGAAAGAGTTGGACCGAAGAAAACCGGGGCAATCGGCCATTGTGACCCAGAGAAAGGAGCCTGATACCGTTGAATTCTATTCGGGAATCTTTGAGGGAAAGACTACGGGTACGCCCATAGGTTTTGCCATTCACAATACCAATCAGAAATCACACGATTATTCCCATATCAAGGATTCTTATCGTCCTTCCCATGCCGATTACGTCTACGACAAGAAATATGGCTTTAGGGACTACCGGGGTGGGGGACGCAGTTCGGCCCGGGAAACGGCAAGTAGGGTAGTGGCAGGGGCTATAGCCAAGCAGTTTTTGTCCGACATGAAAATCAACGCCTATGTATCGCAAGTAGGTGCGATGAAAATGGAAACCCCTTATCAAGAACTCGACTTTTCGCTGATCGAATCGAATCCCGTTCGTTGTCCAGATCCGAAAATGGCGGCAAAGATGGAGGAATATATCAAAGAGATCAGAAAGGAAGGCGATACCATAGGCGGTATTATCACCTGTGTGATCCAAAATGTACCTATAGGCCTGGGTGAGCCCGCTTTCGATAAATTACATGCCGAATTGGGCAAGGCCATGCTGTCGATCAATGCCGTAAAAGGTTTTGAATATGGGAGCGGGTTTGCCGGCGTGGCCATGAAAGGGAGTGCGCATAACGACCAGTTCAATCAAGATGGTACCACAAAGACCAATCATAGCGGGGGTATACAAGGGGGGATCAGCAACGGAATGGATATTTACTTCAACGTGGCCTTTAAACCCGTAGCGACCGTTATTCAGCCGTATCAGACCATTGATAAAGACGGCAATTTCGTGCAGACCAAGGGCAAGGGGCGTCACGACCCTTGTGTGGTACCGCGTGCCGTGCCTATTGTTGAGGCGATGGCCGCATTGGTAATGGCGGATTTTAGCTTGCTAAATCGCACCATTAAGGCAAATTCATAATAAGATTATTGGCAATTCTTTAAATCCGGAGGCGATTTGTAGGTTGCTTTTCAGCTTTCGGGTCAAAAACAGTATATTACTTGCTTAAACTTTGATGCATGCGAAAATTGGAATTACATTGGAGGATCCTGATAGGAATGATATTGGGTATTCTCTTTGGCTTTGGAATGACTAATGTGGATTGGGGGAAGGATTTTGTACTAGACTGGATAAATCCTCTCGGAACCATTTTTGTAAAACTCTTGAAGCTTATTGCAATTCCGCTAATCTTGGCTTCGCTCATAAAAGGGATATCCGATCTAAAGGATATATCTAAATTCCGAAATATTGGTCTGCGTACCATTGCCATTTATATCGGTACTACGGTGGTCGCTATTTCCATCGGACTTATTTTGGTCAATCTTTTAAAGCCGGGCATCGGTATATCTGAAGATACTATTACCCAGCTCACGGAAACATACTCGAACGACAGTGGGGTTACCTCGAAGCTGGAGGAGGCCTCTAAGCAGAAAGATAGTGGTCCGCTTCAGTTTTTGGAAGATATGGTGCCCGATAACGCCTTTAAGGCCTTGGGGGATAACAGCTTGATGCTTCAGGTTATCTTCTTTACCATATTTATGGGTATTTCGATGCTCCTTATAGGGGAGGAAAGGGCCCGGCCTTTAAAGAACTTCTTCGATGCCATGAACGATGTGGTGTTGAAAATGGTCGACCTTATCATGCTTACCGCGCCTGTTGCCGTTTTTGCCTTATTGGCCAACGTAGTGGTTTCCTCGGGGGATTCCAATCTGTTGTTTGCGCTATTGAAGTATGCCGGGGTCGTCACCTTGGGCTTGGTTTTAATGATCGTGTTCTACAGTCTTGTCGTGGCTACATTTACCCGTTATAATCCTTGGGCTTTCTTAAAAGAAATGAGTCCCGCCCAGCTTTTGGCCTTTTCTACCAGTTCCAGTGCGGCAACCTTGCCGGTAACCATGGAAAGGGTAGAGGAGCATATTGGGGTGGATAAGGAGGTATCGAGTTTTGTGCTGCCCGTTGGAGCTACGATCAATATGGACGGAACGAGCCTTTATCAAGGGGTGGCCGCGGTATTCATTGCCCAGGCCCTCAGTTTTGATTTGCCGTTTTCCGCCCAATTGACCATTGTGCTCACGGCCCTGTTGGCTTCTATCGGTTCGGCCGCCGTACCCGGAGCGGGTATGGTTATGTTGGTCATCGTTTTAGAGGCCATCGGTTTTCCCGAAGACAAACTGGCCATTGGCCTGGCCTTGATTTTTGCCGTAGACCGACCCTTGGATATGTTGCGTACGGTGGTAAACGTTACCGGTGACGCCTGTGTGGCCATGATGGTCGCCAAATCGGTCGGAAAGCTCGGAAAACCCAAAGTGCAGAATTGGGACGATTATTACGACGAGGTGAAATAATTTCCTAAGTCCTTCTTGTAGACCATCTTTTTTAAAGAAGTTGTGTTATTCTAAAAACTTGGCCCTTAGTTCAGGGGTCGGTACCATGCAATGCTCTTTTTTGCCGTACCATTTGTAGCGGTTCCGTGCGATAAAATCGTATACGATATCACGTAAACTCCTGGGAATCCATAGTAAAATGGATGAAAGGGTTTTGTATCCCTTCAATTGTTTCCCGATTTCCAGGGCGGCATCGGATTTGATGTAGTAGGCGACACCTGGGTCGATAAGGATGATGGAATCTATGCTGTCGGAGTCGATATTTCGTTCCGCAATCAACTTCTTTCCAAGTTCGCTTTGTAGCGGGGCATAGCGGAATACATCCAAGGTGTCCCTCTTTATGACAAATTGAACGGCCCCGTTACAGAGGTTGCAAACGCCGTCAAAAAGAATGATTTGTTTTGAATTTTCCACGTTGTAAAGGTAGTGTGCTATTTGATCAAGACCTAAATTTACAAGAGATTTAAGAGCTTGTCAAGCAAGGGGCCTTGGGTGTAAGGTTTTTTAGGAAGGTACGGGCATCACTTCTTCGTTCGTTCGACCAATTCCAGTTGGTCAACACTTACGTTTGTCGTGAATATACCGTAGTTTACAATGGCCTTGTTCTTTTCGAGGCTGTCTATGGTGCCAACGGATTTTCCGTCTTGCATGCGTACCCGGTCGCCTATTTTGAAAATGGGGCGCGGCTTGTTCTTCTCCTTGATGATTGCCTTTTTCTTTTCTACGATTTTTTTCTCGCGAATGACCTTGACCTCTTTCTGTACTTCTTGTACCACCTTGGCCTTCTTGGCGCGTTCGGCCTTGGCCTGTGTAGCGGTCTTTTTCTTGCGCTTGCTGTTTTCCGTTTCTACTATGCGCAGGAGTTCGGAGACCAGTACGCGTTTCTTTTTGTCGATAAAATAGCGGTCGGCGGCCTTGTCGACCTTATTGCCCAGTTGTACCATGCGCTGGTCGTGGTCGTAGAGCTCTTGGTAGTTCTCCAACTTGCTTTTTATCTTGGCGTTCAGCTTTTCGAGTCGGGCGGCTTCTTCCCTGGCCTTTGATTCTTCCTCTTGCAGTCTAGAACCCGTTTTAGCCATTTTGCTGCGTTCTTTTTGAAGTTTGGCTATGGTGGCATCAAAACGGACCTTACCGCGTTCTATCTTCTTCTTTGCCTTGTTTATGAGGCTGTAGGGGATGCCGTTCTTCTGTGCGACCTCAAAAGTAAAGGAGCTACCTGCTTCCCCCAAGACCAATTGAAAGGTGGGCTCAAGGGTTTTGCTATTGAATACCATATTGGCATTGGTGGTATGTGGCAGTTCGTCGGCCAGGGCTTTAAGGTTGGCGTAGTGGGTGGTGATGACCCCATAGGCTTCCCTTTCGTAAAAAACTTCCAAGAAGGCCTCGGCCAAGGCTCCACCTAATTCAGGGTCACTTCCGGTACCGAACTCATCGATAAGAAACAGGGTTTCCTTGTCGCAAATCCGCAAAAAGTTTTTCATGTTCTTTAAGCGGTAGCTGTAGGTGCTGAGATGGTTTTCTATGGATTGATTGTCGCCTATGTCGGTCAAAATGGTGTCAAACAAACAAACGGAACTCCTTTCGTGTACGGGAATTAGGAGTCCTGATTGAAGCATTACTTGAAGTAGCCCGATGGTCTTTAGGGTGATGCTTTTTCCCCCGGCATTGGGGCCACTGATGACGATGATCCGGTTTTCGGGATGCAGTTCAATGGTCTGTGGATAGGTTTCCGTATGCTGTAATTTATTGCTCAAATACAACAGGGGGTGGAAGGCATCTCGTAAATACAGCCTTTTGTCATTGTTGATTTCGGGCAGTAATGCGTTGGTGTCCGTGGCGTACGATGCCTTGGCGGCCGTGATGTCCATATGGGCGAGAAAGTCCTGGTACTCTGCCAATAACCAATCAAAGGGCCGTATTTGGTCCGTCAGTTCGTTTAAGATGCGTTGAATTTCCTCTTTTTCATCGTATTCCAGGTTGTTGAGCTCGCGGCTGTATTTTAGGGTGGCCTCGGGTTCGATGTATACGATGCTTCCCGTCTTGGAGGTGCCCATTACGGTGCCTTTTATTTTTCGGCGGTACATGGCCTTTACGGCCAAGACCCTTCGGTTTTCGACTACCGATTCCCTGATGTCGTCAAGATAGTCGGAGCCGTGGTAGGTGTTGAGGGCCGAGGCAAAGCTCTGTCCGATCTTGCCCTTCACCTGGTTCATCTGGCGGCGTATGTCGAAAAGTTTGTTCGAGGCCCTGTCCTTGACTTCCCCGAAACGGTCGATCACTAGGTCGATTTGCTTGGGAATATCGGTGTTCAATTCAATTTTATCGGAAACTTCAAAGAGTAAGGGGTAGTACTCCTTGAATTTTTTAAGGAATTTTTTCTGGGCGCCTACCGTGGTGCAAATGGTCGCAATCTTTTTAAAACTGCCCACTTCAAGGGTGGTGTTTTCGATACGGAGGAGCTGAAGTTCTTTGTTTATAGTGTCGAAACCATGGGGCGGGATGCGGTTTTCGCTGATAAAGGAGGATAGGTACTCCGCCGTTTGTCCTAAAATGGTAACAATGGATGCCTTATCGGCAATGGGGGCTATTTCCAATGCGCGTTCTTTTCCCAATTCGGTAGAGCAGCGGGCCGAAACCTGCTTTAAAACAGTAGGGAATTCTAGGTCTTGTACGGTTTTAGCGTGAATATTTGCCATTCTTAATTTATTGCGACGGCAAAGGTAGGCATTGGCGACGAGATGTGAAATCCTTGGGCTTGGGCGATAAAAGAGCTTTTATTCAATTCGTCTTCCCTGTGTGGTGAACGATAGTCCTTGTTGTGACATGGTCGAATTCATTATGCCTTCGAACAAGGGTTCGGGGCAACCTTTGGGGATTTTCCATTCAATGAGGAAATTAGAGCCGGTTCCGCCTTCGATATCGATCTCGTCAATGATGATTTCGGTGGTTTCCATAGGGGCGAGGTAAATGGGGTGGTCAAAATACGTACGGACCGCTTTGCCATGGGTGTCAAAATACTCCGCCTTTGTCAGGTAGACCGTATCCTTGTCGCTGGTGTTTCGCAAACTGGCCATTGCGGTCAGGTTGTGGGTCTTATGTTCCGAGATGCTATAGATTTGGGAATAGATGGAAAGGTAGGTTTTGCCGAATTCCAAGGAATCCTTCATTGAGATGTCTACCTTTCGCTTAGACCAGTTAACGGGGTCTATCGAGCTTATTTCCTTTTCCTCGATACAGCTGAACAGCAGGCTTAGGGTTGATAGGGTCAAAAGATATTTTTTCATTGTTCTCAGTGTTTAAAGGAACGCATCCTGTGGATGGCGCACTGTATTTTTTGAGTATTTTTGAAGCCGATGATAAAAGATTTCGAGGCTTGGTCCGGTTGTCGGCTATCATCACTGTAATACAAAAATGATAATAATAAATGACAGTACAAATACATAAAAGCTGGTTAGGGCCGCTTTCCGAAGAATTTGAACAAGCGTATTTTAAAGAGTTGACGGCCTTTGTTAGGGATGAATATACACGATATACCTGTTATCCCAAGGGGAAGGATATCTTTGCCGCCTTTGATCATAGCCCTTTTGATGCGACCAAGGTGGTGATCATCGGTCAGGATCCCTACCATGGCCCAGGCCAAGCGAACGGCCTTTGTTTTTCGGTAAAGGACGGGGTGCCCCACCCGCCATCCTTGGTCAATATTTTCAAGGAAATCGAAACCGATTTAGGGAAACCCTATCCCCAAAGTGGAAACCTTGAACGATGGGCCGATCAAGGGGTGCTTCTTTTGAATGCGACGCTTACCGTACGGGCCCATGAGGCGGGCAGCCATCAGAAAAAAGGGTGGGAAACCTTTACCGATGCGGTCATTAAAACGCTATCCAAGGAAAAAGAAGACCTTGTATTTCTACTTTGGGGCGGGTTCGCAAAGAAAAAAGCGGGGTTGATCGATAAGAACAAACACCATATCTTGACTTCTGGACATCCGTCGCCCTTAAGTGCCAATCGTGGCTATTGGTTCGGAAACAGACATTTTAGCCAGGTCAATGAAATTCTTGAAAAGAAAGGACTTAAGCCTATTAATTGGTAGTTTGGTTATCGGCAATGGCGTCTTCGAACCCTGTGTTTTTTGGCGGGAGGGGCTGTATCTCCGGTTTTACGCGTAAATATTCCTGATATTGATAGGGGTAGAGTACGTCTGCCATTTCAAAGCTTTCGTGCTTCGATATGGTTTTGAGGTGATGGCGTTTTTCCCCTTCTGACATGTTGGCATTATCTTCAATGGACTTTCGCTTCACCAAGTATTTGGCTACCGTACTTTGAAAATCTAATGCCTGTTCGGCGCCCATAACAAGGCTTGGTTGATATTCGGCCGTAATGTCCCTGGCTTTTTCGCGAATGTTACGGTCGATTTGAAGGGCGTAAAAGGTTTGTGCTTGTGCAAAAAGAATACCACAGAAAAATACAAGCACAACTAAAAACTGTGATGTTCTTGCTGGTTTGGTTTTCATTTTGAATAAGAATAAATTGAACTTTGGTTTAATCTAGCATAAAATTAAAATACAGTCCAATTCAAATCAAGGGGTCAATTGCTAAAAGTTTGTAAAATTTCGGCTGGTTTTAACTTTTTGTCGATTAACTTTAAGTTAAATAGGGTATCTATCACCTTTTCAATCGTTTGTGGACTCGTTTGAGTCTGTCCCCAGCGGGTCATTTTTAACCATTCTTTAATATCTTCAAGTTGTTGGCCGTATCTATTGGCCAGGGTGCGGTCAATACTCGGTATCTCCTTGAATTCCAAAGTGTAGTTGTTGATGATCTCTAAAATATGGTTTAGGGTGGCTGCCTCTTCATCGATAAATTTCTGTGTAGCGGCTACCACGAAACAGGGCCATGGGGTGGGGCAGTCGCCCAAGCGTCTAAAAACTCCTTGGTCTACTATAGGTTGGGTCGTAAAGTGCTCCCACATAAAATAGTCCGCCTGGCCTTCCGTCAAGGCGGTAACGGCCCCATCAAGGTTGTTGATAATTTCAAAGGAGAGGGAGTCGGTCGGCCATCCTTCGTTTTTGGCGTTTACAAAGGCCATTAAGTGGCTTCCACTACCTAGTCGGCTAATGGCGGCCTTGGTGTCCTTGAGGTCGGCTATGGATGTATATGGACTTTTGGCGCCTACGTGAATGCCCCATTGTAGGGGAGAGGAAATGTATTCTTGAACAATTCTGGTGGGATTCCCTTCGGTAATACTCTTTACAAGGCCTTCGGTCAAGATAATGGCCAGTTCGGTTTCCCGGTTTTGGAGCATTTGGCACATTTTGCCCGTTCCTTCGGGTATATCGGTCCATTCAAGGTCTATACCTCTTTCTTCAAAAGCCCCTTCTTCTATGGCCATATGCCAGGGAAGGTTGAAATGTTCGGGAACGCCTATGATTCTCACTTTCTTCATAATTGCTGTAATTCTGCTTGTAGCGGTAAAATTAAAAAAAAGAACGCCTTGACAATGCGATAAAACGAATGGATGTTAAGGTGTAGTCTTTTTGTGGATATGGGAAAAGTCGAACTGGATGTTCGTTTAGCCGGTGGTCAATTTTTCCAAGGTGTACCGGATCAGGTTTTCAACGGACTTGGTAGGCTCCGTGCTAAACGCGCCGGTTGCCCGATTGGCCAGAATGCAATTCATGGAAACGGCACGGTGTCCGAGTAATTTGGAAAGTCCGTAAATGCCCGAAGTCTCCATTTCAAGGTTGGTAATGTGTATGCCCTTGTATTCAAAAGAGTCGAGTTTGGCCTGTAGGTCTGGATCGCTCAGTTGGAGTCTTAAAACACGACTTTGTGGTCCGTAAAAGCCTATATTGGTTACGGTGGTACCTAATCGTATACGATTTGATATAAGTCGGTCGCCAAGGTTTTTGTCGTGTTTTACCACATAGGGCACCGATTTGTTCGGCGACCAATCGGCATGTGCTACAAAGGCTTTTGATATATCGGTTTCCTGTATGTGTTCGCTATCATAAAAGTGCAATAGGCCATCAAAACCCATGGCGTATTCGCTCATTAAAAAGGAGTCTATGGGAATGTCGGATCGGATAGATCCCGATGTGCCGATTCTTACGATATCCAATACCGTTTTCTCTTCTTTTGGACTTCGGGTGTCGAAATCGATATTGGCAAGGGCATCGAGTTCGTTGAAGACGATATCGATGTTGTCAGTGCCTATGCCTGTAGAGACGACCGAAAGGCGTTTGCCGTTCAGGGTTCCGGTATGGGTGTGGAATTCCCGTTTGCCTTTTTTTAGTTCTACGGTATCAAAAAACTTGGAAACCGCCCCTACGCGATCGGGGTCACCTACGGTAATGATGGTATGCCCGATATCCTCGGGGCGTAAATTTAAATGATAGATGCTCTTATCCGCATTTAAGACAAGCTCAGAGGGTCTTAATTGCATGCGGTTAGAGTTTTAAGATCCTATTCGCCTCGGTATTGTATAAAAAGTTGTACTTGAGGGCCCCGCCTAAATACACGTCGTTATCTTGAATGCACGAGTAGTAGCTGGTCTTGTTTTCGAGGATTTCCTTCCCTTTTTTCGATAATCGCACCGGGTTAAAGCTGGTGAACAAGGGTTTTAAGCGACCCAAGGCCCTATCGAACTGGTTATCGGTAAAACCGAGGAACTTTTGGTTTTCCATGAT
Source organism: Zobellia uliginosa (assembly GCF_900156625.1). Taxonomy (GTDB): domain Bacteria; phylum Bacteroidota; class Bacteroidia; order Flavobacteriales; family Flavobacteriaceae; genus Zobellia; species Zobellia uliginosa. The sequence goes on from NZ_FTOB01000003.1 coordinate 591,946, forward strand.
TTCGGAAACAAAGGCGCCTTTTGATTTTGGTTTCTTTTCCACGGCCAGCTGTAAAATACTGTTTTCCATCGCGTTCAGGCCGTTTTTTATACTTGGGAAACGGTGCAGGTGCGAATGTATGGCGTCGGAAAGGTAATTGAACTGAAACTCGCCGTAATCGGTAAGGTTCTCAAGGCGGATGGGGTTGTCGCTACAATACAGTTGCCATACGTAATCGGCATACTCTATATCGTCTTGACTTAATTCTATTTTGTTTTCGTATAGTTTCAAGAGCTGCTCATCGTTGAGCTCGTTGAGGGTGTACATTTTATTGGAGTCGTCTTCCTTACCGCTGCAGACCAGTGAAATCTGGGCATACTTGCGGTTGGTCTTTAGCCAGCTCAGTACGGCGATCATATTGATCTGACAAAAAAGGTCATACTCGAACCAAAGAACAATTTCATCTTGTTGCTTGTGGTTACATAGGGAACGATATTCCTTTAACGTTTTCTCTATAAACCAAGATTTTGAAACTTTATAGTTCTTGTTCAAAAACTCAAAACGGGCTTTCCAGAAAGGCTCGCTTCCCACGTTGGTCAGCGTTTTTCCTTCGCAGAGCATCTCACGCCATGTGATGATGTCCCCCTTAAGTTTTAATGATTTAAGTCTTTCCGTAAAGCTATCTCCGTTGGTGATGTGCAAAAGGGAACTCATTTAAGGTATAATTAGGTTCTAGTCAATAAAAGTACTATTTATTGAAAAAAAAGCAAAAATAATTAACACAATTACGGACTTGTTCTATATGTCGTGTCAGGGCTTGTGTTTACGGGACTTATCCGCCAACGCGTTTGACTGAAAAACCTTTTTCTTTCAATAAAGTCATAATGCGGTCCCTATAATCGCCCTGAATTATGATTTGTCCGTTTTTAAAAGAGCCCCCAACGCTGAGTTTGGTCTTAAGCTCTTTTGCCAATTTCTTAAAATCGCTTTCGGCACCGTTATAACCTTCTAAAATCGTGATAGGTTTTCCCTTTCGCTTTTCGTATTTGCAGATAATCGGGTCGTCTTGAAGCCAGATGTCACTTTTTTTCGCTGCCGTGGGTTCCGGGGTTTCGGGCTTGTGGTCCGGAAATAAGTTTTTGAGTTGGTCCTGTAAATCCATGCTTAACCTTTTATAAGTCCGAGTTCGATCAAACGCTCGTGAAGGAACTCCCCAGCGGTGATGTCTTCAAATTGTTTCGGGTGCGATTCGTCAACACAGTTTTCCAAACAGTTCAAGGGCATGCCGCTTATCGGGTGCATAAAGAAAGGAATGGAATAGCGTGAAGCGCCCCAAAGTTCCCTTGGCGGGTTGATCACCTGGTGTATAGTGGACTTCAATTTGTTGTTCGTGAGGCGCGATAGCATATCGCCTACGTTGATCATGAGCTGGTCGGGCCGTGCAATGGCATCTACCCACTCGCCCTTGTGGTTCTTCACTTGGAGTCCCCTTCCTTGGGCGCCCATTAATAAGGTAATAAGGTTAATATCGCCATGGGCGGCGGCACGTACCGCATTTTTAGGTTCGGAAGTTATAGGAGGGTAGTGAATCGGGCGGAGTATGGAATTCCCGTTCTTGATAAACTCGTCAAAGTAGTTTTCCTCCAAATCGAGGTGGAGGGCCAGGGCCCGTAATACGTATTTGGCCGTCTTTTCCAACATCTTATAGGTTTCCTTGCCTACCTCGTTGAACTTGGGCAGTTCGGCTACTTCAACATTGTCGGGGTATTCCGCTTCGAGCTTGGGGTCGTTTTCAACGTATTGGCCAAAGTGCCAAAACTCTTTAAGGTCGCCTTCTTTGCGTCCCTTGGCATGTTCCTTGCCGAAGGAAGTGTATCCGCGTTGTCCGCCAATGCCCTCTATTTCGTACTTGTCCTTCACCTCCTGGGGAAGGTCGAAGAATTTCTTTATTTCGTCGTATAGGTTCTTTACCAAGTCTTCCGATAGAAAATGACCGCTTAGGGCTACAAAGCCGATGTTCTCGAAAGCGGCGCCTATTTCTTTTATAAATTTCTCTTTTCTTTCGCTGTTGTCCGAAACAAAATCCCGTAAATCTACGCTAGGTATTGCACTCATGTGATTGCTTTATAATTTTTATCAAAGTTAGTAAAATATGGTCAACTATTATATATAACAAATCGAGCGTCAGATGTGGTATTTTTGTTACATTTAGCTGCTGAAATCCAAAAAGACACCCCCTGCATTATGCACTATGCCAAGCATCAACTTACTGAAGAGACCTTGTTTAAGCTGTACAAAGACCTCTTGCGGCCGCGAATGATCGAAGAGAAAATGTTGATCCTGTTGCGACAGGGCAAGATTTCCAAATGGTTCAGCGGTATCGGTCAAGAAGCCATTTCCGTAGGGGTGGTGAACGCCTTGAACCAAGATGAGTATGTGTTGCCCATGCATAGGAACCTCGGGGTGTTTACTACTCGTGGTATTCCCTTGCACCGCTTGTTTGCGCAATGGCAGGGCAAAATGAGCGGCTTTACCAAGGGGCGTGACCGGAGTTTTCACTTCGGGACCCAAGCGTATAAGATTGTAGGAATGATCAGTCACCTTGGTCCGCAATTGGGTGTGGCCGATGGAATAGCCCTAGCGGCTAAGCTGCAACAAAAGAAAACCGTTACCGCGGTCTTTACCGGTGAGGGCGGTACGAGCGAGGGCGATTTTCACGAGGCCCTGAACATTGCCTCGGTATGGGACCTGCCCGTAATCTTTTGTATAGAGAACAATGGATACGGACTTTCCACCCCGACCCGTGAGCAATACAACTGCAAAAACCTAGTGGATCGGGCTCTGGGCTATGGAATGGAATCGTATACGATTAATGGCAACCATATTGTAGAGGTGTATACCAAGCTAAAGGCCATTGCCGAAGATATTCGGGAAAACCCGCGCCCCGTATTGATCGAGTTCAAAACCTTTCGTATGCGTGGACACGAGGAGGCCAGTGGTACCAAATACGTGCCCGAGGAATTGATGGCGGAATGGGCAAAGAAGGATCCCATTACAAATTACGAAGCCTTTCTTTTGGATGAGGGTATATTGACCCCCGAAAAAATTGAAGCCCTACGTACCGAAATCGACGGCCAAATCAACGACCATTTAAAACTCGCCTTTGCGGAAGCCGAGGTGGAATCGGAAGAAGCACAGGAACTTTTCGATGTGTATGCGCCTTTTGGGGAGGAAGCCGTCGAGCCAGGGAAGATTGTTGAGCGGATTCGCTTGGTGGACGCCATTTCCAACGGCTTGCGACAGTCTATGGAAAAACACTCCAATCTGGTCATCATGGGGCAAGACGTAGCCGATTACGGAGGGGTATTTAAGATTACCGAAGGGTTTATGGATGCTTTTGGGAAAGAACGCGTTCGAAACACCCCCATTTGTGAATCGGGAATCGTTTCAACGGCTATGGGACTTTCCATTAATGGTATGAAGGCCGTGGTCGAGATGCAGTTTGCCGATTTTGTAAGCAGTGGATTTAATCCCGTGGTCAACTACTTGGCCAAATCGCATTATCGCTGGGGCGAAAAGGCCGACGTGGTCATCCGTATGCCCTGTGGGGGCGATGTGGGGGCGGGACCCTTCCATTCGCAGACCAACGAGGCCTGGTTTACCAAGACTCCGGGACTCAAGGTGGCATACCCGGCCTTTCCCTATGATGCAAAAGGCTTGTTGGCCACCGCTGTAAACGACCCCAACCCCGTGCTTTTCTTCGAACACAAGGCCTTATACCGCAGTGTATATCAAAATGTGCCGACGGATTATTATACGCTTCCCTTCGGAAAGGCGAGTGTCTTGAAGGAAGGTACGGACGTAAGCATCGTTACCTATGGTGCGGGTGTACATTGGGCCTTGGCCACTCTGGAAAAGCAAGCCCATATCAGTGCCGACCTAATCGATCTAAGGACCTTGGCGCCCTTGGATATCGAGTCGGTATATGCCTCGGTAGAGAAAACCGGAAAACTAATCATTCTCCAAGAAGACAGCCTGTTCGGGGGTATAGCCAGTGATATTTCGGCCATGGTTACCGAAAACCGCTTCACCTCTTTAGATGCGCCGATCAGGCGCGTGGCGAGCTTGGAAACACCGATTCCCTTCGCTAAAAACCTAGAAGACAATTATTTGCCAAAATCCCGATTTGAAAAGGCGCTACAAGAACTTCTGGCGTATTGATACAAGGCAAAAATCTTAGGTTTTGCGGCTGTAGGAAAACCCTCGAAACATTATTTTTGCAGTATTAATAATTGTTTAACGCTTTTAAGACAACAAATCGATTGTCTTAAACGTATATAGGCAAACCTTAAATCAAAATTATGATCAAAAATAGTGTATTGATGCTCGCACTGGCTCTGGTAGTGGCATCATGTTCCCTATCAAAAGAAGTGCGTGAACAACGTAAGACCATCAATGGTACATGGCTTTTAGAAGATGTTGGCTATGAAGGTGATGGAGGCTCTTTTAAATCTATGCTTTTTAACGATGCCAACGGGTTTTGTTTTGAAGGCAGTAAATGGTCCTTTTTGGAAAACAATAGTACGGGGAGCTATACCATACCCACGAGCAACAGTATTTGTCCCGGAGGCGCTCGAAACATCAGGTGGTCGGTGCTTGAAAATGAAAACGGCAACGATAAGTTGCAATTCAAGTTTATCGATGAAAAGAAAAAGGACTTGTATGGGAGAACGGGATATCGTCTAGAAATCCTATCCCTCTCAGATTCGCAAATGAGGTTGAAGTCCGACGTAAATGTCGATGGGAGTCCGGTTTCGGTTATCTATAATTTCGTAAAACAATAAGATCAGCAATATGAAAAAGCTCGTAATAAAATCAGCGTACATTATCATGGCCATGACTATGGTCGTAGGGTGTAAGACTATACAGAATGCCAATAACAAGCAAAAGGGAGCCGTAATAGGTGCCGGTAGTGGTGCCGCCATCGGTGGAATTATCGGAAACAATGTCGGGGACGGAAACAATACCGTATTGGGTGCGATCCTTGGTGCCGCTATCGGTGGGGTTGCCGGTGGTTATATCGGTGATCGAATGGACCGTCAGGCGGAACGTATCGAGGAAGAGATTCCCGGGGCGGAAGTTAGCCGTGTCGGTGAAGGGATCAACGTAACCTTTAACGAAGATGCCGGGGTTTATTTCGAAACCAATAAATCCGCCGTGCAAGGTACGTCAAGAACGACTTTGAACAGTATGGCCAAAATCTTAAAGGAATATCCTAAATCAAACGTATTGGTCGAGGGGCATACCGATAGTGCGGGGCCTGAAGATTACAACATGAACCTATCGAAACAAAGGGCTACCTCGGTAACGAATTACTTGATTTCACAAGGTATCGACAGGAGCCGCCTAGAGACCAAATGGTACGGTGAGACCCAACCTGTAGCGGATAACGATACCAAGGAGGGCAAGGCCAAAAACCGAAGGGTAGAATTGGCTATCGTGGCCAGTGAGGCGCTTAAGCAAGAAGCAAAACAAAAGGTAAAAGGGTAAGGGACTCGTTCTTAACCCATTCCATATATAGAAAAAATACCGGCAGCTCCTGTCGGTATTTTTTTTGTTTAAAATGACTATCTTCCAATAGTGAAGCATTTTGACGTCATCATTGTTGGGGGAGGTCTGGCCGGATTAACGGCCGCCATTCATTTGGCAAAGGCGGGTCATCAGGTGGCCCTCTTTGAAAAGAAGCCCTATCCCCATCACAAGGTGTGTGGCGAATATGTCTCCAATGAAGTGCTTCCCTACCTCAGGCGCCTAGGGGTGGATCTCAAGGATTTTGGTGCGGTCACTATCGACCAACTAAAGTTCTCCACCGCCAATGGGGCGGTGTTAGAGCTTCGGTTACCCCTGGGCGGTACCGGCATTAGTCGCTATGCCCTGGATCATTTGCTCTATCAAAGGGCGGTGGACTGTGGGGTGTCTTTTGTTTTTGGGGCCGTGGTTTCGATTGAGTTTGAAAAATCTATATTTGAGTTAGTTACGGAAAAAGATTCAAGGTATACTTCAAAGGTTGTGATAGGGGCCTACGGCAAACGGAACGTGTTGGATAAGCAGCTGGACCGAAAGTTTATTCGGCAAAAATCCTCTTGGTTGGCCGTTAAGGCACATTATCAAGTTGAAGGCTTTCCGGAGAACCAGGTGGGGCTCCATAATTTCAAGGGCGGTTACGGGGGGCTCTCAAAGACGGAGTCGGGAGCGGTGAATTTTTGCTACCTCACGTCTTATGATAGTTTCCGGAAGGAAAAGGATATTGGGCAGTTCAATGCCAATGTGGTCAGCGGCAATCCGTTTTTACGCGATTTTCTCGCCGATGCCCTTCCCTTGTTCGAGCAGCCTTTGACCATAGCCCAGATTTCCTTCCATCCGAAACAACCCGTAGAAAACCATATTTTGATGTGTGGCGATACGGCGGGCTTGATCCATCCCCTTTGTGGTAACGGCATGGCGATGGCCGTTCATAGCGCCAAAATAGCTTCGGGGCTCATCGATGCCTTTTTAAGGCAAGGCTTGAGTCGTAAAGCTATGGAGCGTGCCTATAGAAAGACCTGGAACCGTACCTTTAGGAAAAGATTATGGGCCGGTAGACAGTTGCAGGGATTGCTGTTGCATCCCACTTGGTCGGAAAGGGCGATTGCATATGTCGTAAAATGGCCCTGGCTCTTGAAACGGATGATTCGATTTACACATGGGAAACCGATACACTAGATGGCTGATTTTTTAAAAAGGAATAGGGAAACCGAGTTAATGGACGATCTGTCCCTAGACGAAACACGTCTTAATGCCGTATTGTTGGATATCGATCGGGCCAATCGCCTGTTGAACGGGAACAATTTGACCATAAAAGCCCTAGGAGCCTTAATATCGGAACACCCGAGGGAATCATATACGATTTTAGATATGGGTTGCGGCAACGGAAGTATGCTTCGATCCGTAGTTTTATGGGCGCGAAGGCGGAAAATTTCCATAGCATGTATAGGGGTGGACCTGAACGGGAAGAGCTTGGTCCTCGCTCGGGAGCAATCGCGTGATTTTCCTGAAATTACATATTTAAAACAAGATATTTTGGCCTTGCGGCCCGACGAATTGCCTTGTGATATTTTGCTTTGTACGCTCACCATGCACCACTTTAAAGATGAACAGATTCCCCGGTTTTTGGACCAATTTTCCAAACTGGGCCGAATCGGTTTTATTATTAACGATTTGCAGCGTAGCGTTTGGGCGTATTACCTTTTTAAAGTCTTTAGTACTATTTTTATACGCACGGATATCGCCAAGCGAGACGGACTCACCTCGATTAAGAGTGGGTTTGTCAAGGGGGAACTGGAGGCCTTTGCCAAAGAATTGCCCCAAATGAGGCATAGTATTGAACAAAAATGGGCTTTTAGGTACCTATGGCTGGCCCAACATTAACGACCGACTTAAATATATGAATGAAGTTCGAATAGTAAAAGCGGCCAAGCAATTGCCCGATTATAGCAAGCCTACGGAAGAAATATTGCCCCTTGTCAACCTGTGGCTTTCAGGGCAAGAAGACCGTTTTAGGCGTAAGGTGATAAAGATTTTTGAAGGGGCGGCCGTAGATCGGCGTTACAGTATTATGGCTCCTGAGGAGGTCTTTACCGCCACTTCCTTTGAGGATAAGAACGCCATTTACGTACGCGAGGTAAAAAAACTGGGGAAGAAGGTTCTGGAAAAGGCCTTAAAGGCCAGCGATTGGCAGGCCGATAGTTTGGATTATATCATCACCGTGAGTTGTACGGGTATTATGATCCCTTCCTTGGATGCCTATTTGATCAACGATCTGGGCTTGCGGCAAGATGTCGTTCGGCTTCCGGTAACGGAAATGGGCTGTGCCGCCGGGGTATCGGGCTTGATATATGCCTATAACTTTTTGAAGTCCCTTCCCGGAAAGCGGGCCGCGGTCGTTGCGGTTGAGAGTCCTACCGCCACCTTTCAGTTGAACGACTTTTCCATGGCCAATATGGTAAGTGCCGCCATCTTTGGCGATGGGGCCTCTTGTGTGCTCTTGTCTTCCGAGGCCGAGGCCGAGGGACCAAGGATCAAGGGAGGCGAAATGTACCATTTTAAGGATGCTACCCACCTCATGGGCTTCGACCTGACGAATCACGGACTCAAAATGATCCTCGATATTGCGGTGCCGGAAACCATTGCGGAGCATTTTCCCCTCATCGTACATCCCTTTTTGGAAAAACATGGTACCTCCATAGCTGCCGTAGACCATCTGATTTTCCATCCCGGGGGAAGGAAAATCGTTCAAACCGTGGAGGCCCTTTTTGGGTCCATGGGAAAAAATATAGACGATACCCGGGAGGTGCTGCGGCTCTATGGGAATATGAGCAGCGCGACCGTGCTTTACGTATTGGAGCGTTTTATGGACAAGGGATTGAAGCCGGGCGAACAAGGTCTTATCCTTAGTTTTGGGCCGGGATTCTCGGCGCAGCGGGTATTGTTGGAATGGTAGGAAAATCACGAACATAAACGAAATAAAATTGATCATGGAACAGTGGGTGCTTATTCTAGGGGGGAGTAGTGGATTGGGATTGGCCACGGCAAAAAAAATGGCCGCCCATGGCTATTCTATCTGTATTGTACATAGGGATAGAAAGCTTGATTTAGAAGAAATTAACTCCCATTTTCAAAAAATCACTTCAACAGGGGTGAGGCTCTTGAGTTTTAATGTCGACGTCGTAAATGCGGAAAGAAGAAGGGAGACCATCGAGGAAGTGAAACGGGTATTGTCCCCTTCCGGGAAGATTAAGGTGCTGGTGCACAGTATTGCCAAGGGAAGCCTGAAACCCATGCTTTCTGATGAAGGCCCCGGTTTGAACCGTCAGGATATCGAGATTACCTTAAACGCCATGGCCTTAAGTCTCTACGATTGGACCAAGGAGGTCTACGGTGCCGGCCTATTCGACAAAGATGCCCGTATCTTGGCCTTTACCAGTGAAGGCAGCAGCAGGGCCTGGGAGGGTTATGCAGCCGTTTCAGCGGCCAAGGCCAGTTTAGAGGCCTTGGTAAGGAGCATAGCCTTGGAATACGCCCCTAAAGGCATTAAGGCGAATTGTATACAGGCCGGTACTACCGATACCAAGGCCTTTCGTATGATTCCCAATAGTGAGGTGTTGAAGGAAAATGCCGTAAAGCGCAATCCGAACGGGCGTTTGACCCTGCCGGAAGACGTTGCCAAGGTGGTCTACCTTTTAAGTACCGATGAGGCCCAATGGATTACCGGTACCGTCATCAAGGTAGATGGTGGGGAGAGTTTAAGGTAGTTTAGGGCGTAGCGTAAAACAGTAAAGATCAAAACATAATAGAAGCTCAAATAATGGACCATAGCCATATCATAGACCAATTGCCCTATGCGGAACCCTTTCTGTTCGTTGACGAGCTCATTGCGGTCGATGAAAACGGAGCCAAGGGCAACTATACCTTTTGTAAGGATTCGTATTTCTATAAGGGGCATTTTAAGGACTTTCCCGTAACCCCGGGTGTTATCTTGACCGAATGCTGTGCGCAGATCGGCTTGGTATGCCTGGGTATCTTTTTACTGGGGCCGGAAGCTTCCAAGGGAGTGGAAATCGGACTCAGCAGTACTCAAATGGAATTTTTGCTTCCTGTTTTTCCGAATGAAAAGGTAAGCGTAAGCTCCCAAAAGATATATTTTCGCTTCAATAAGCTGAAGTGTAGCGTAAAAATGCATAATTCCCAAGGGAAGCTGGTCTGTAAAGGTGAAATATCGGGAATGCTCAAAACCCATACGTATGCGTAGAAGAGTAGTGATTACGGGAATGGGCGTATGTGCGCCCAATGGAATAGGCCTAGGGGCCTTTGCCGAGGCCATGGCCGACGGTAAAAGCGGTATCCGCTTCCAACCCGAGTTAAAAGAGCTGGAATTCGGCTGTCAGATTGCGGCCCAACCGGAACTTACCGAGGAATTGCTCGCCCGATACTTTACGCCCTTACAATTACGGGGGCTGAATGCCACGGGCATTATGTACGGGGTAATCGCCGGAAGCGATGCCTGGAAAGATGCCGGCTTGGCGATAGCCGAAAAGGAAGCGCCGGATTGGGACAGTGGTGTCCTTTTTGGGTCTGGGACCTTGGGCGTGGCCAAGTTTCGGGAAGCCATTCATCAAATAGATGCAAGGAACGTGCGCCGATTGGGCAGTACCAGCGTCATACAGACCATGGCCAGTGGGGTAAGCGCCTATTTGGGCGGTATTTTGGGATGCGGGAATCAGGTCACCACCAATTCCTCGGCCTGTACCACGGGAACCGAAGGCGTTCTTATGGGTTATGAACGCATCGCACAGGGGCAGGCCGAACGAATTTTGGTCGGAAGCTGTAGTGATAGCGGTCCCTATGTCTGGGCGGGTTTTGATGCCATGCGCATCCTTCCCCGGCAGTACAATGAGCGTCCGGAAGCGGCCAGTAGGCCCATGAGTGCCTCCGCAGCGGGATTCGTACCGGGCAGTGGGGCAGGGGCCTTGCTCTTGGAATCCTTGGAAAGCGCCCAGGCCCGCGGTGCCCATATCTATGCCGAAATCCTGGGCGGTGCGGTTAACAGCGGTGGCCAAAGGGGCGATGGCAGTATGACCGCCCCCAATAGTGAAGCCGTACAACGCTGCATCTTACGGGCAATCGGCAATTCGGGTATCGATAGCGCCGATATCGATGCGATCAACGGACATTTGACGGCCACGGGCAAGGATGCCCTGGAAATCGCCAATTGGAGTGCCGCATTAGGGCGCTCGGGAACGGATTTCCCTTATATCAATTCGTTCAAGGGCCATTTCGGACATTGCCTGTCGGCCGCGGGGAGTATCGAATGTGTGGCGGCCGTGCTTCAGTTTGAAAAGGAAACGCTTTTCGGAAACGTGAATTGCGAAGACGTGCATCCTGAAATATCAAAGATCATAGACCAGAGGGCCATCCCCCAAAAAAGTAGGGCTTATACGCCTTCAATTTTGGCAAAAGCCAGTTTTGGTTTTGGCGATGTCAATGCTTGTGTTATTTTTAAACGGTATACGGATTAAAACGAAACGTATAGAACTAGAATCGACTTGAAAATTATGGAGGAAGAGACAAAGTACAATAAGCTAAAAGACATAATAAAGGTGTATTTGCCCGAAGATGTTTCCGTCGATGCCATTGGCTTGGAAAGTAATTTTATCAGCGAGCTCAATATCAATTCGGCCAATTTGGTAGATATTGTACTCGATGTGGAAGACGAGTTCGATATTATGTTGGAGAATGCCGACATGGATAAAATGCAAACCGTAAAGGATGCGCTCGGTATTATCGACGCCAAACTTGAAGCCAAATAAAATGATAGCTGAGTTTTTGGCCTGGGCAAAATCCAAACTTTTGGTAGATAGGCGTTTATTGGCGCTCTATTGTATTGTTTATTTCAGTTGGGGCATGGGGATGAACTGCTTCGGTACCGCGATGGAAATTGCCAAGTTCACCTACTGGTGGCAGGTAATCAGCTGTTACATTTTATATATGGTGCCCATATCCTTGTTACTTAGAAAGCTTCCCTTTCACGCCCAATATGCCTATGGACTGGTAGCGATGGGGTTTTTGGAATTCGGGGGCTATTGTTTTGGTACTTCCTATGCCTATCCCGATAATTTAATGGACCAATTTTTTGGTATCCGGAACTTCAGTTTGGCGATGGCCTTGTTCTTTGCGCTTTACTTTCCCCTGGGTAATTGGGGCGTAGGCAAGTTGTACAGGGCCTTGTTCAAAAACTGAAGGGCCAAGGCCCCGTTTTTTCCTTTATCCCGACCAATGGATCTATTCCTCATTCCCTTCTTCCTCCTTGGCAGGAATAAGGAGGGAGGCCCCTATACCCGCTAACAAGGAGACGGATATCACAGCGAGGGACAACCATTCGGGGAGCTCGATTTGATGTGAGAACAGCATTTTCAGTCCTACAAAGGCCAGAATGACCACAAGGCTATAGTTGATAAACCTGAATTTCGCCAGCATCCTCGAGATCAAGAAATACATGGAGCGCAAACCTAAGATGGCCAATATGTTGGAACTGAATACGATAAAAGGGTCTGCCGTGATGGCCAAGATGGCGGGAATACTGTCCAGCGCAAATAATACATCGGTCAGTTCTATGACTACCAAGGCCACAAAAAGCGGTGTAGCCGCGTTGAGTCCCCTTTTTTTGATAAAGAAATCATGGCCGTGCATGGTAGAGGTAATGGGGTAGACCCGTCTGATCTGTTTGAATACCCAGGAATCTTTGGGGTTGAAGTCCTCATCGTCCCCTTTGAGCATCTTATAGGCCGTCCACAACAAGAAGAGGCCGAAGACGTAGATGATCCACTCGAATTTGGTGATCAGGGCCACACCGAAGAAAATCATCAATCCCCTAAAGACGATGGCCCCCAAGATACCCCAAAAGAGTACCCGGTGCTGGTAGAGGGCCGGTATCTTAAAGGACGAAAAGATCACCGCGATCACAAAAACGTTGTCGATACTGAGCGATAGCTCAATAAGGTAGCCGGTAATATATTTTAGAACGGCCTTGTTGGGGGTGAGGTTTGTGGGGTTTTCGACCATGCCGCTGGAAAACAGCCAATAGATGACGCCGCTAAAGGCAAGGGCCACCGAGACCCAAATAGCCGTCCATATAGCCGCTTCCTTGCTTTTTATAACGTGTTCGTGTTTGTTGAACACACCGAGGTCAAGCGCAAGAAAGAAGATGATCAGAGCAATAAAAAGGATCCAAACCCACATAATACATAATTTTTACGGCTGCGAAGATAATTCATTTTTACGGTTGTTGAAATGCGCAAAAGCGAAAGGATTTGATCCATTTCAAGGCAGGTTCCGAAATTGTGAAGGACGTGTGGATTTAAGGGGCCAGGTTAAGGTTGATTTGAACAAGGACCTTGTTGTCGGCCCTTTCCTTTTTTATGGCAATGCCGAAATCGGAGGAAAATAGGGTAGTGCTGCCCACCCATTGTGCATCTTTTTTTATAAAGTCGATCTGGATGGTTTTGGAGACTCCCTTTAAGGTAAGCTTTCCGGTGGCCGTAATGCCCTTTTCGGTTTCGCGGATCGTCTCGCTTTCAAAAGTAATATCCGGAAATTCGTCCGCATTGAAATATTTGCTTCCCTTTAGGGACCAGTCCCTTAAAAAATTACCCGTCTTTAGGGTGGCCACGCTTACCGAACCCTGGAGTTTTGATTGGACGATATGATCGAGGTCGATGTGCGAAGTGGACTTGAAGCCTGAAATACTGCCTTCGACATCTTTGGAAACGAAGGTAAAGCCGATATCGGCCGATACGATCTCGGTAGTCTGTGCGCTAAGGCAAAAAAGATTGGCGGTGCAGAGAACGAAGGTGATTAGAAGTGCTTTCATAAGGAGGAAAATAGTGGTATATAAAGGTAAGCTATTTCAAAATATCGGTAAAATGGCGGGAAATACCGCCCAATACGAATGTAAGGGGGGAAATAGAAGCCCTGACCAACAATTTACTATCTTCGTAAAAGAACCTATATGAAGCAGTTATGAAAAATCATCTTTTGCTGATTACTGCCTGTGTCTGTATGTACGCAGGGGGAGTATCGGCCCAAGAGAAACCAGTGGAAGTTACCAAGTACACGGTAATGGAGCGCTTTGAGCCCGAATTGATATTGAGTGCCAAGGAGCGGGAGCAATTAAAGGAAGAGCGTATTGCCGAAGTAAAACGCCGCCGGGAAATTTTAGATACCCTTAGCATTTCGGAAAGAAAAAGGGAACGATTGTTACAAGACCTGATCAAGGACCCGTTTTCGAACCGTTTGTCACGTACCATGGCAGAAATCGAGTTCGAGGACGAAGAATAAACATAACCACCTAAATAGGAGATGCCCTTAAGGAGCCCAGTGCTTTTTAGGGGTATTTTTTTAAATTTTCGGGAAGGGCTGAAGGTAATTCTGACGTTTTGGCCTTGAAAAACACAGGTATTTTTATTGATTTTAGATGATTTATGGTGCTGATTTGTAGAATTCTAGAAAAATATGCGAAAAAATAAGGGGTGATACGGGCCGTGGTGCGGACAATTTTATTGTAAGTAAATTCTTAACATAAGAGCTTATTTTTCAGTTGATTATCGGTTGATAACTTCTGTATAAAAAATGAAGATTTTGCTTGGGACATAGTATAGCAAAGAATATAAATTTCATGTTAAATGTTGATTATGTGGGTGTTAAGCCTGTTTTTTTTGAGGGATTTTTCTTAACTTAGTAAGGAACACGAAAGCATCTCATCAACCCTAAAAATCTTTGTACTATGACAACACTCGAGCGAAGCAGACCCAGATTAGAAGAAAATGAAAAAAATGCAATTGTTGTTAGGTTAGAACGCAATCAAAAGGATTTGATACAGTTACGAACCAAATTGAATTCCTACCGATGCGAGCCTAAAACGTACAGTTTGTACGAGAGTATAGAGAACTTACGTTCTAAAATGGATTCTTTAAGCCATACCAACCGTGAAATTATTTCTTCGTTAAAAGATACCCGTAAAGCTGTAAACGCGCATCTAGAGCGCGCTAAAAGGCAATTGGCGGAGTTCAGGAGACTTAACGAAGGCGTCGATGAATATTTGAACATTTGTTCAAGCCATTAACTATTTGCCTATTTTGCTTAAGCGTTTACGCTAGTTTGTAATGTTTGGTTGGGTCTTTGGGAAACCTGGATTTAACCAAACATTATTGTTTTATTCACATGGCATCGCACCGTTGAAGCCATCACAAGAAGAAGGGAGGCCTTTTTTAGCACGCACCTTTAAATTTCATAAAATATTTTAAAAGTTTGAATTCTCCTGTTTAGTAGGGCCTTTGAAATACTCTATTTTACATAATATAAATTATAGTACATTTTGGTACATTTCGTAAAACGGCGGATGCTTGCATTTTACATAATTGCAGATATGACCTTCGCGTCAGCGAATCATATCGTCAGCCATTATGTAAAAGCCGTTTTATCGGTTTTTATCGCGTATATCAAAGGAAACCAACACGCTAAGTAAACGGCGCATGCTTGCATTTTACATCATTGCAGGGCCGCTACCAATCGCTCGTCCCGATTTTACATCGGGATCGCCAGTGCTTGCCAGCGCGAAGCATAAATTTCTAAGCACTTGCTATCGTACATATCTTTAAAATAGTTGTTGAACAGTCTTCATAGGTAAAAACATTTTACCACTGTCAGGAAGCTTTATGAAACCATATTTTGAGTAGAAGTTTTCTGCGTCTTCATCGATTGGATCTACAATCACGGCAAATGACCCAATCTCTTTTGAAATCAAATTACTCCTTTTAAGTGCTTCAATTAGAAGTAGTCTCCCAAGACCGTTTCCCTTGAACTTCTTGCCAACTGCCAACCTTCCTAATAAAGCTGTTGGAATTGAAGTGTATGACCTAGGAAGCTTTTTTTTAAAGCTTTCGGGAACATGTTCAAGAGGAATTCCATTATTTGACAAGGTATAATATCCTTGTACTATTTTATCTTCCCCAACAAAAACAAAGCAAGCCGATAATTTTCTTTTGACATCTTGGCTTGCTTGTTTCTGAATATAATTGTCGAGCATTTCTTTTCCGCAAGAAAACTCCTTTTTAATATGAGAACTATCTAAGACTTCTGTTAGGAAACTCATTTTGAAACTGATTCATTGTAGTGTTTGGCAGCTTCAATTAAACTATCATTAGGTTTACCTGCATTAACAATAGCATCAAAGAAAACTTCGCTATCTTTTTCACTTTCAATAACTTTTTCCCAATCGCTAACAATTAATTTTGCTTTTTCTTGAGTAGCAGATATAACAAAATCAGTCAGACTGCGAAAGCCTCCTAAACTAGCCGCCCTCTCAAAAAACGCTTTTTGCTTCTTAGGAAGTCTCGTATCGAATCGAGCTTTCTCTTCGTTAGTCGCTTTTGTTTTCATGATTATTTTTTTTAAATGTACGTGTATTTTCCGTACCAATCAAATAGTTGTACGAATCTTTTCCGTACAAAATATAGCGGCTATTATAAAACCTATGTTTTAAATAAGGTATTCATGCATCTCATAAAAATATTCGATGTCACTCCCCTCCTAGCGTCGGCTCGTTTAATAAGTGTTTACTTTTTTTATTTAATTGTTTTTTAAAGGTATTCGTGAATGCGTCGCATTTCATTACCTTTTGAGAAGAAACTTTTTAGAAAGAAAACAACAACGAAGGTGGTAAGAACTTTGCCTGCGCACCATCGCGCTCAAATACCAAAATCCAATTCTTTTTTAAAAACACACTAACTAGGCCTTATATTCTGATTCACCCGAAAGAAATTTTCCGGATCGTATTTGCTTTTTATGGCCACTAATCTATCATAGTTGTGTCTATAACTGGCTTTAATGCGATCTTGACCTTCATCCATCATAAAATTTGAATAGGCTCCACCTGCGGAGTACGGATGCAAGGCCTCATAATACGATTTACACCAATCGGTAATTTTGCTTGCATTTTTAGGATCTATATCTACTCCTAAATATACACCTGCATATTTGGCATCTCTATACGCCCATGGCGTATCTTCGGCTCCTACCCTACTGGCTGCCCCGGTAATGGGGTATAAATGCATTTGAGAAAGTACTGTTGGTATTGCTGTGCCAAATTTTAGATGTTGGGCCCTTATATTGGCGTCTAATTCATTAAAAAAATCGGCTCTCCAATACCATTGCAATCCTGCTGGAAAGAATCCATCGAACATCGTTTGTAATGCGGGATAGGGCATTTCTCCAACATGTGCGAAAATGGGATTACGATCTAATACGGGCTTAAAAATAGAATCAAATCGATCAGGATCCCCAGTATAACACCAAACAATGCCACAAAACTTTTTATTATGTAATTCTGCCGGAAATGGGGATTCGGGAATCACCATAGTGCTTATAAATCCGTTTAAATCTTCTGGAGCTTCTTGAATAAAGCTGTCATACCACGCCATGATTTCTTCGACCCGTTCAATGGGCCATAAGGTTGGTCCGCCCATAAGCATGTTAACAGGGTGTGCCTGAAACGTAAACGATGTTATAACACCAAAATTTCCGCCTCCACCACGAATGGCCCAAAATAAGTCGGTGTTCTTGGTAGCGTTAACGGTAACAAAAGTACCATCGGCCAAGACCATTTCGGCTTCCAATAAATTATCTATGGTGAGTCCATATTTTCGGGTTAAATATCCTATACCGCCACCAAGTGTTAATCCACCAACACCGGTCGTTGAAATCATTCCGGAAGGCACAGCCAAACCATGGGAATGCGTTACTTCATCTACTTCATTCCATATATTTCCACCGCCTACTTTTACGGTATTATTTGAGGTATCAACGTTGACAAACTTTATGCCTGATAAATCGATGACCAAACCGTCATTGCATACCCCTAAGCCTGCACCATTATGTCCTCCTCCTCGTATGGCCACCAAAACGTTGTTGTCCCTTCCAAAATTTACGGCAGCTATAACATCATCAGCATCTTGGCACATGGCGAATACCCCAGGATGTTTATCGATCATACCATTATACACTTTACGTGTTTCATTATAGTCTAAATCCGTTGGTAAGATCAGCTTTCCTTTTAATTGGGAAGCAAAGGCTTTTAGGATGTTGGGAGTGATTTCTTTTACTGAATTTTTCATATGCAATGCCTATAATATTTGTTATTGGAGGTTACACCTTAAGGAATCTTCCTTTCTATTTTGTGCTTTTTGAAAAAGGAAGCAACATAGGTACATTTTTTTGGTATTCTTCGTAGTCTTTACCATGTATTTTGCGTAGATCCTTTTCTTCTAAATACTTGACAGCTATTAAAATGTATACCGTAGTAATTACTGCAAAAATTAAATGGCCTACTGTCATTAATGGTGTTGCCCAAAATGCAATGATAAACCCAAGCATTAAGGGATGTCTTACTATTTTATATAAAAAATTGGTTTGAAATTTTGGCGATTGGGAAGTTCTATTTTTAAAGTTGTCGAATATTTGCGTCAAGCCAAACAATTCAAAATGACTGATCATAAATGTAGAAAGCAAAACAATGAGCCAACCAAGAGCTGCTACTCCAATAATTATCCATACCAATAAGCTGTTATCGATTTCCCAAACCACGGTATTAATAGGTTGCCATTTCCAAAATAGTAATAGAAGTGCTAAACTCGTTAATAAAATATAAGTACTTCGTTCAGCAGGTTTTCCTATAATCTTGACCCACCATGCTTTAAAAGTCGGTCTAGCCATTACGCTATGTTGAATCGCAAAGATGCTTAACAAAACAAGATTTATTAAAATTGCTAAAAAACCTGTGCCTTCAGTAGCTGAGTTAATGGTTTTAGGCACTAAAAAACCACTTACAAACCCTATGGCATACAGAAATGAAATTAAGAAAACGAGGTAGGCTATAAGGCCATAAACAAGAATGATAAACTTTTTCATTTTTATTGGTTCTAAAATTAGTAGGGACTAAAAGTAGTATAGAACGGTATTCTGAAAATCTACATTTAGACCAAATAATTGTAATTTTAGATCAAACAAATTTTTAAAGCAACTTTCTGTATTTCAGTGTTTTATTTAATCACTATGGAGGTTTGACGGTAAAATGCCATATTTTTTATAGAAACATTTAGAAAAATACGAAGGACTACTAAACCCTGTTTGATAGGCTATTTCAGAAATGTTACCATCTTGTTTTTCCAATCTTTCCAAGGCTTTATTTAAACGGTAATCCCTCAAGAACATATTTGGGGATTTGCCCACTAATTGCATCATTGTTCGGTATAATTTGGATTTACTGTACCCTAAATTTTCTTCAAAATCGTTAACATTTGTTGTAGGGTTTGACCATATTTTTTCAGTATAATCCATTAAACGCGTCATAAAATCTTCTTCCGTACTATTTAAAACACGCACCGATCTATTTTCTGAGATTGGAATATTCTTATTTTCTCCTTCGTAGAGGTTCTTAACTTCTGTAGTGATAAATAAATCGTTTTGGGCAATTGCACTCAAATAATTGGAGGTTTTAATAGTATCTTCAAAAAGGCCGTCCTTTTCCGTAACTGGAATTCCAGCACTAATTCCTATCTTAAACTCTAAATCTGGAGTAATAACACTATTGCGTAATTCTTGAATTTTAATTCCACAATTAATAGCATCCGTAACAACTTTAAAAGACATCATAAAGGAATTTGCTTCTTGCTTTACCAATCTTCCATTATTATGGGATGTTAAGGTGTTTATAGAAGTAGTATAACCTCTAATAGCCGCTTTTAAGGTGTTCTTTTCAGAAACTCGAAGCGTTTTATTTTTTATTTTAACGACCATAATACTTCTAAAAGCTGGATCGTTAATAATGTTCAGTTTTGTGTTTTTTGATTTTTTAGGATCTTCTATACGACCTAAAAAAGATTCTACGATAGTATCATTCACTTCAATGATACGTTGTGGCACGGCACCATGCGAATTTTGATGTAAATCAATCACAGACTGTCTATCTGGGGCATCGATCAAACAAAAGGCTGTTTGCCTTATTTCATCGCACCAATAGGTTAATCCGCGACAATTATATTTGTGTTCGATATCTAAATCAGCTTGGTGCATTTCTGCAACATGTTTTGGGGAAACACCTTCAGGAAGGTCATGGAAATCCATAAATATTGGCATAGGTGCTTATTTTGAAGCGTAATGAATACGATCTGTTAAGGGGGGAGTTTTCTAAATTACGGAATATTAAGGGAATATCTTTTAGGACTGGTCGGAAATGTATTGGTTTATTTCCATTCCGCACACATATTATTTCCCTAGCTATCGGGCCACCCATAAAAAAAATCACAATCTTTCTTGGTTTAGAAGGCGCCTTTATGGACCGCTTCGTGCCAAACAAAATCATTTAATTCGTATTCGCTACCGTCAATGGTTTGAATATTCATCTCCAAATAAAGAAGATAGTCATCACTTTTACCGGGATGGCTGCAATCTACGTAGCCTTCCCTATCTGGAAAGTTCAGTACAGGAGCATAAGTAAACACCTCTCCGGGGCCTGGCACAAATGCCGATCGTACTACCAGCCTTATGGTGGTCTTGGTCGCTTCAACACTTTCGGTAACTTTCATTCCTTCCCCTGTACTTGAATCCGTTGAAGTATTGCGTAAGACTAGCTGTTCGAAATAACTCGCAGGTAAGTCGTTCATCGTGTTCGTGGCAAATTCTATGATCAGGTTTCCAGAGGCATCTTTTTCCACTTTGTCGATATTTATCGAAATAAAGGTGTCGCCAAAGCGGTCACAATTGTCTTTCCAACAACTGGATACTTGAAAGGCAATTACTAACAAAATGAACATGTTCTTGGTTCCCATAAAGCTTGTTTTACGATTATATATCGTTTTATGAAAATGAAGAAAGAAGGTTAACAACCGGGGCTACATATACGCTCATTTACCTGATTTTACGTATCCATCAAAGCTTAGGCTATCAGGCCCAAGAGGGCATTAGCATCTTAAATCATCAAATGTAGGTTGCTGGTTTTGATGGTAGTATTACAATGGGAAAGCCATTCCATATATGTCCGCTTCCCTCCTGTTGACGGCAGGTAAATTGGCAATGTGACTATTTGATATTAATAGGTAATCCTATTCCTATTCCGAAGCGTAAATCATTATCTGGCTGACTAGGGTCAAGATTTAAATCTGTTCTATCAAGAAATGTTTGAATGGTTAAAAGAGGTTTGTCCTTTTCTTTATTCTTTAAGCTAAACAACACGCCTAATCTCATTGGGTACATTTCTATATTGTCTAAGGTACTCCCTCTATTAAATCGTATATTTTCATATCCTATTTTGCCAAATAGTCCTACTGGGACTTTAAAAGGATAATAATAGGCTTCAAGAGAAAGGGAACTACTAAAACCATATTCAAAACCAGAATCTCCAATAAAAGCAGTATCAGAATTCGTGAAAATTACAGGGTTACCGTTTACATCACTTCCAAGTGGAGTATTTATATTTAAAGTACTATTCTTAAAATTTGAAAAATTAGAAGCTCTACCAAGAGAGGTAGAAAGCCTAATAAATAGATTCTCAGGTTTGAAGATGCTTTTTGAAGCCTCTCCCTTTTCTAAGCTATAATTCACAGACAAAGTTATCCCATAAATATTCCCTTTTTCACTAGTAAACATGTCTTTAAAACTTTTAGAATCGTCATAGGAAAACCTCTTTAAACCTTGCCTTTCATAAAAGGGACTTATACCCAAAAAGACAATATGATTTCCCGCCCATAGAGTCTCTGCATTTTTAAGTTCTGTAGATATTATAGAATCTCTTAAGCCTTTTAAAATAGTTATTCTTTTTGCTCTAAAATCCTTAAGAGTTTTATTTTGGCCTGCTTTCTCCTTTTTACTAGTGTCATCCTTTTTTTTACTATCCTTAGTATTTTCTTTGTCAGTCTCTTTTTCCTTTAATCTAATTGTAAACCCATCCTCTTTTAGCTCATAAATTGTCTTGTCGAATACAGATTCTTCTAATACTTTAAATGCTTCAGCTTCTTGGTCATTGATATGATATCCAATTAAATATTTTAATTCTTCAATGACTTCATCCTCATCTTCAACTCCATTTTTATTCTTCTCTTCTGATAAGAATTGAATCTCTATTTCTTCAACTGCTTCCTTAAGCTTATTGTATTCAGATAATTGCTTATGCAAAATCTCTACAATCTCTAATTTGGAGGTTAATTTGTCAATTCTTTTCTCTTTGTAATATTCTGAAAAAGAACATACATTTTTGTAAAAGTTAAATGTGATTTTTCCTTGGTCACTTCCTTTTTCTTGATCTAGGAAAAAAATACCATTGCTAGCTGCTAAATCAGCTTCAACCGACAACACACCCTTATTTCCGGAATACAAAAGGCCACTTATTTTTACGTTAGTTTTCTTTTCGTTGACAACGGCACTAATACCTTGTTGCGGCGAATTATCACCTAGCAACAAGAAATTTAAGTGTTTAGAAATTTTGCTGCTATAGGCGCTATTGCTGACTGGCTCTTCTTTCTTTTTGATAATTACATCCTGAGAAAGGCCAAATTTTGTAAAGATTAAGCAATAGAAAAGAGTGCAAACTAGTTTTTTCATGTCTATAGTATTGTTGGGTCAAAATCAATAAGGAACTTATAGAAATAAATACTACTAATGAGTATTTAAAAATGGGGAAGAAAAATGTAAGAAGTCAATCTTTTTGGGTATTTAAATGTATAAAAATCAACATCTTAAGTAAATACCCACTTTTGGGTATTTTAAATATTTGTTGTATTTTCCTTTTTTCTTATAGGATTTTACGTTATTAATCGTGAGTCTATAGGTTGCTCTTTCAAGGGACAAACCGTCTTTTTTCCCTGTACTCCCCTACCCAACAGTAAAGAATAACTAGCTTTTATACCGTGAACAAGGCCATTGTCTCCTATAAAAAGATATTTGATGCGGATAGCCCGTATGACGGGGCCGTGGTTATGAAATATATAGAGCGGTTAAAAAAATTGGATGACCATACCCCTTCAATGGAATCGTTTATTTTGGTAACCAATACTTCAAGACAATCCTATGAATATGTCGGCAATGATTTTGAAAAGACCTTGGGCCTTGATCGCAAACGCATGTTTTCAGAAGGACTTTCTTATTATCTGTCCCATTATCATTCCGAAGAACTGCCTTTATTACTAAATATTTTTGAGGAACTTATGAATTTTACAATGACCAAAATGACTTTGAAACAACGACAACGGGTCATCTATACCTGGAACTATCGCATACGGAATGGCAAGGGGCAATATAAGAATATGTATGTGCAACAAACACCTATTTTTTTTGATTTGAAAGGCATGCCCATCATTGGTTATTCACACAACTCCATCGTCGGGGATGGCAGTCCGAGCCCCATGATAGCGACTTGCAAATACCTAAACGAACAGGAGGAATTTGAAACCTTGTTTTACAAGAACTATTTTCAGGAAGCCTTCCTGCAGGTACTTACAAAAAGAGAAATGGAGGTGGTCAAATTATTGGCCAACAGCTATACCACTAAAGAAATCGCCCAAAAGCTCTATATCAGCGAACAGACTGTGGGCGTACATAGAAAAAATATTCTTGGCAAGTTGGAAATGCGGACCACAGCTGAAATAATCGAGTACTGTAATAAATACCACGTTTTTTAAGGTACAAGCCCCCTCCCCCTAATACCATCGGCCTTACAAAATAATACCCTCCCCCGGATAATTTTATTTTCTGGCAAATGCTAAAATCACACTTAAATTGCAGGGTTTTAAACCCCAAACTGAAACCCATAAAAAGAGCCCCCTTTTTGGAGGCTTCGATTTTGTACGAATTTCTTAATTTTCCAATGTAACCTCAAAATATTGAAATAAACTCATATTGTAGGTAGTGTTTTCATAGAGAAAACCTAAAACATAATCCCCTTCCTCCCATGCCTTTACATCGGAAATGGGGTTGGCCGTGGGTATATTGTTGTCAAATTCTGCTCCTATTACCAATTCGGGGTATCTTTCACTAACAATATCTTCATTGCCAAAGAGGGTAGGCTCCTCTATACCTGTGTGCTTATAAATATCCCAAATTATAGTTTTAGAGTAATCTATGGCATCGATGGTATGGGGTTTATGGTCAAGTTCCTTTTTAATAAGCACCACATACAGTTGTCCGTCTCCTTTTACCCCATTTATAAATGTACCTGCTCTTAGAAGTTCATTCATATAAAGGGTATTATCTGGAGTTCCAACATTAACTCCTGCACTGGCATTATATCTAATAACAGATCTGTTATTTTCTGGATTAAAAACACTCATAAAAAACCAAGCAGGATCAACAGCTAAGTTTTCAGGAAGAATTATAGTAATGTTTCTTTTTTCCTCCAGAACGGTACCGTTTTCATCGCTTACTACAATACTAAAATCATAATTGCCTTCTATTGCATCGTCGGGAATATCAAAATGTTTGTGTACGGTAGCATTTTTAACACCCTTGAATTCGTCCCAAGCTATTTCATAACTCCAAGTACCGGCATAGGTCTCTCCCTCCTTAGGTTCAATTTTTATTTGAACCATATCAATTTTATCACCTGCAAGAATTTCTGCATTAAAATGGAAATCACGGCCAACAACACCCGTCTCGTTGTTGCTGAGACCAACCTCTACATTGTCAATTGTCGCTAACAAGGGTTCGGGGTCATTGCTTTCACAGGAAGTGAATAACAAGAATGCCACAGGAATTACCAATAAGAGTGTTTTTAAATTTGTTTTCATTGTTTTCTAGCTTATTTATTTTATTGGTTTATTCATCTTTTCAATTAAATAACCGGTAAGGGCTGCCACTGCAAGTTCTTCGGATATTATCTTGCTCAGAAGGCAAGTGCGTATTGGATACTTGGCAACTTTGGTTGGTCCTTCCGTATCTATACCCCATCGAGAAAGTTGCTGCGCAATTGGCTTGTCCGAGAAAGGTTTTTGATTGTCCGTGATTATATGGCATGGCATCACTTTTTAATTCAAATGGAATTTTTCCTTGCAAATCAAATTGGAATAAATCGGATAAAATTTATTTTCCCGTTGGTTGTAAATTTTCCCTTTGATAGTAAGGGATTGCCCAAACCAATGGTTGAAATCATCACTAATCGCTTTAATTTTATGATTCAAATAATACGAAAACAGTAAATCTTGGGAGGGGTTGTCATCCCAAAATTCCAAGTGTTCTTTTTGCTCCCCAATATTCGTGTATAGCTTTTCCAAGCCCCTTATGTTTTTGTAAAATTGGTTCTCAACAGCATCTGAAATAATCTTGTTTTCACTGGAGAGTACAATAAATAGGTTAGTGATATTTTTCCTCCGAATCAATTTATAGAGGTATTCCATTGTTTTAAAATCCCGTGAAAAGGTATTGCCCAATGAGGTATAAAAATAATTTTCGCAACTATATACGGTGTTGATCACAGGTTCCAAATTATCTGTGGGACATAGGAGAAATAGATTGTTTCGCATTAAAGAACAGGTTAATAATGATAGACCAACTATAAGTTTTTAAATGCTTCCGTTTCCATAATGGATACCGATTTAAAATTGTCCGCTTGGTCGGTATTGACAACATCAAAGTTTCTAACATCCACATAATCGTTAAATTCTTCGCTCGTATTGATAATTACGCCGCCAAGCAGAAAAACTCTTTTACAAGAGAATTCCTTAATACTCATTTTTACCAATTGTTTTATCTGTTTATCTATGGCTATATAAGTATAGTCCGTTATAGCTTTTTTAGGGTTGTCAGATTGAAGGATATCGTGTTTAAAGGGCATTAAAGTTTGTTCCAATTGAATCTGTTGATGGTCGTAATACACGTTTTGAGGTACATAGATCTGTTCTTCATTTTTTTGGTCAAACCGCTCCAAGGCAAGCATTAAGGCTCCGCAACTATTTGTTAAACGCGTTTGACCTATTCTGCGCATGCGCCCCAGTTCTCCCTCATCGGTAATGCCAATATGCGGACCGTAAAAAATAAAGGCATCTCCACCGTCTGGAATGTGGTGGGAAAAAGCGACCATGCCCGTGAATCCTGAAAAAGGTAAGCCGCCTAGCCCCCCCATAGTAAATGGTCTGCTTAATACTTTTCTAAAATCTGTTGAAACATTTACATCATCTGAGCAAACCGAAGTGGCAAACAGCATTTTTTTTAGGTCGGATTTATACTCCGTTTCTAAGAGAGATAAATAACTTTCGGTTATTTCAGCTCCAGTTTTAGCACTTGGATAATGTGTATTTACTGTTTCCTTAATTTTCATGACTGAATTTGTTTAGATGAATCGGATCTCCCCTATAAGTTGCCGAGCCTGCATGGATAAAAAAGAAATGGGATTACTATACCAAGTACAATGTTTGGATAGGGTTTCTGTTTTTACTTTCTTTTAAAGCCATCGCTAATGCAACTGGGTTGCAAAATATAAATATAAACTTGTTAATGCAACTCAGTTGCGAAATTTAATTATCAGCCCGGCCATCCAACGGATCTCCTCCCCCCACATCCTCAAATATCCAAAAACTGGGGACTTGCCAATGGCCTTTTGTAACCAATGTTACCGAAACGCTAACGATAAAGCCCTATATTCATCAAATTCCTAAAATAAAACTATAAATGAGCACACATCATCAAATTCTTATAATCGGTGGCGGTACCGCCGGAATTATGGTAGCCGCACAGCTAATAGAACAAAAAAAGGCCAAGGATGTGGCCGTGATCGAACCGTCGGACACCCATTATTACCAGCCTGCTTGGACCTTGGTAGGGGCCGGTACCTATGACTATGACAAAACAGCCCGACCCATGGCCTCCGTTATGCCGAAAAAGGCCACTTGGATCAAGGACAGGGCAACGGGTTTCGACCCCGAAAACAGTACGGTACATACGGCGACCAAAGGTGATTTTACCTATGATTACTTGGTAGTGGCGCCGGGACTGGCCTATGATTTCAGCCTCGTCCCCGGTTTGGGCGATGCCATCGACAAAGGGGTGGTCTGTAGCAATTACACCAATCCGAAGCACACCTGGGAGGTTATTAAGAACTTTAAAGGGGGTACCGCCCTTTTTACACAGCCAACAACCCCCATTAAATGTGGCGGGGCACCCCAAAAGATCATGTACCTGGCAGAAAGCTATTTTCGCAAAAGCGGTGTACGCAAGAATACGGAAGTGGTATTTGCCACCTCCGGAACCGTAATCTTCGGGGTCAAGCAGGTTGCAGAAACCTTGATGAAGGTGGTGGATAGAAAGGATATCAACCTAAGGTTCCACCATAAGCTGGTCGCCGTGGATGGCGATAAGAAAATAGCCTGGTACGAAATGGGCAAGGATATTACCGCCGGTGGATGTGTTGTAATGTCCGGTGACGACGACAACGAGTTTTTGGATGAATCCTTCCAGTACAATTACAAGGATGTAAAGGTAACCCAAGACGGCGACCGCTACGGCATTCACTACGATATGCTGCATACGGCCCCTCCCTCGGTGGCACCCCAATTCGTTAGGGAGTCCCCCTTGGTAAACGAAGCGGGCTGGGTCGACGTCGATTCCAAGACCATGCAACACAAGAAATACCCTAATATTTTCAGTTTGGGGGATGTATCTTCCCTGCCAACGGCCAAAACGGGTGCCGCCATTCGCAAACAGGCACCGATAGTCGTTGACAATATCGATACCTTGATCAAGACCAAGCACAAGGGCAATAAGTCTTACAATGGGTATTCTTCATGCCCCTTGGTGACCGACTACGGAAAAATGGTGTTGGCGGAATTTGATTACAAGAACAATTTTACGCCGGACCCAAAGTTGAAAAACCTGTTGATCAACGACAGTTCAAAGGAACACTGGAGGCTATGGATGCTCAAAAAATACGGCTTGCCCTATTTGTACTGGAACAAGATGATGAAGGGCAGGGAGGTCTAATTCCAGCCTTCCCTAAAAATCAGAACTAAGTGTATGGATTGATTGGTTTAGGGAAGGCCATACCTTGATGAGGTTTTAAATATGAAATCGGTTTTATACTCCCATTCTTTTTCTTTTGAATAAGGTGCCGAAGAAGTTTTTAAAAAGGAAAAAGTTAAGGAAGAAGGATTTTATATTGCATTTATCAAGCTTTAATAATACAACCTAAAATCGAGCAATTTGCACACATTGTAATGCCTTTGGTGCAGCTCCTCTACCACATCGAACATATTGTCGTCTTCCTTAAAGAGGTTGAAGAAGGCCTTGTCTAGGTTGGCACTGCTTATTCCCTCATAGGCGTTGCCATAGCCGGAAATCGCTTTGGCGTTGGTAATATCCAAGAAGTATTGCGCTTCATCTTCGTCCAAATCCAGAATTTTGGCATTGGAAAAGTGCAAGATCTTTCCGCGCAAACGGCCTTCAAAGAGCTCCGCAATCTCCTGTAAACTGTAGTAGTAGCCATTGAGGCAGATGCTATTGGCCTCACCGGCCATGACCAGGTAGATAATTTCGTACTCCTTAAAATTATGGTCGTCCAAGACCAGGGCATTTAGGCTATCTTCGAGCCCTTCAATGGTGTCGCATGTTTTGTAAATGCTGGCAACCCCATATTTCATGGCCAATTGCCCCAAGCTTTCCTGTGTTTCGGTAACCTTGTCCGTTTCTATCTCTTGAACCGCTTCCAAACAATAGATGAAATAATCGGAATCCATCGATTGTTTTTGGGGTAACTGTCGTCTTTTCTCTAGCAAGTTTGTTTAATTATGTAAAGTGTATGAGGCACAAAATTAAGGGAACTCTTTTATTCCCTTTAACGTTTTCAAATAAAATACATGTCAGTTATCGTTAAACCTTTAAAGCGATCCGTTGTACCTAAGATTCTGATACTCGGTAAAAACCTTCATCTAAAGCATAAGCTTAGTTTACATTATCATTTTAATTCCTATAATAATAATCAGATTTTTCTGTTAAATTAGCATAAAAACTATCCTTATGGTTATATCTATTGTGCTAATTGGTATTGTTTGTATCTTGATTTTCTATGTCATTTCGGTGTATAACGGATTGGTTCGGAAGAAAGTAGAAATGGAAGAAGGCTGGAGCAGTATCGATGTTTTTCTAAAAAAACGATATGATTTGATTCCCGGTTTGATAGAAACCGTAAAGGGGTATGCCAGTCATGAAAAAGAAACCTTTGAAAACATAACCAAGGCCCGAAATCTAGCTCAAAGCGCTTCTTCGGTCGATGAGCAGGGTAAGGCGGAAAGTGTTTTAAAAAATTCTATGGTCAATCTTTTTGCCATCGCCGAGAATTACCCGGATTTAAAGGCCGATCGAAATTTCCGGGAACTACAAAACGAGCTGACCTCATTGGAAGACGATATTGAAATGGCCCGTAGGTATTACAATGCCACAGTAAAGGAAAACAATATCGCCATAGATAGTTTTCCGTCAAATATCATTGCCAATATGTTCACTTTTAAAAAGGGTGAGTTTTTTGAAGTTGAAAACGCGGCAGAAAAAGAACCGGTTAAATTCTCTTTCTAGTTTTGGAGAAAAGAAATGTCTACGCTACCTATGATGTGTTTCCTAGCGCAAAAGGTGCTTCTACACATATCAGGGAGATGATCTTGGTTTCGTCACAACAATGTGACCAATTACAATTGTACTGTTTACGGGGTAATAGCTCCTACCCTGCCGTACAGACGGAAGGCAATATTTTTATAAAGCGCTATTATAACGAAGAAAAGCTGAATTATCTAGAAAAGGCCTCCCTTTTTTCCCAGCAACTATTTATCGATATCCAAAAGCATAAGGAATCTATTCAAATAGGTCATTTTAGGGATGTTTGGAGCGGCATGGGATTGATCGCCGAACCGAGTATAAAAACCATCTTTGAGGTGAATGCCTTAACATCGGTAGAACTCCCCTATAGGTATCCTCATCTAACCCCTAGCTTTCTACGGAAATTAAAGGAGCTGGAGTTGCAATGTTTACAAAAATCGACCGTAATCATTACTCCTTCCGAGGTTACCAAAACCTATTTAGAGACCAATTATGCCGTCGATGCCGAGAAGATAAAAGTGATACCGAACGGGGCCCATATACCCGATTCCTTTGAAAGACCAATCGATGCCCCGGAACAATACCTAATTTATTTTGGGGCCATACAACCTTGGCAAGGTTTAGAGGTGTTGCTAAAGGCAATGACTTACTTAGAAGATTTTAAAGACCTAAAACTGGTCATTTGTTTGGCCGTAAAGGAAAAAGCCTTTAAACCCTATAGAAAACTATTAGAGAAATTAGGTTTGGAAAACCGTGTTATTCTAAAGTCTAGATTGCCTAAAAAAGAGTTGTACAACTACATCCATTATGCAGAAGCTTCCATTGCCCCGTTAAAGGCGTGTGACCGAAACATTACTCAGGGGTGTTGTCCGCTTAAGATATTAGAGAGTATGGCGTGTAAAACTATGGTGGTCGCTTCGGAATTACCAGTGGTTACCGAGTTGCTTACCGAAGAGGAAGCCCTACTTTTTGAACCCGATAGGGAACAAGATCTGGCACGGTGTATTCGGTTTATATTGGATGAACCGGAAAGAAAGGAAAGCTATATAGCCAATGCCTTTAAAAAGGTTCAAAGTGATTTTTTATGGGAGGGTCAAAAAGCCAAATTAAAAAAAGTATACCAAGATTTAATGCTCTGATATGGACAGACAAGGCAATGAATTAAATAAGGAACAATATATAGGGGCACCTATAGAAAGAGCCCACTTGCACAGAGGTTTTAATTCTAAAAAAACACCGGTTAAATGGATTCGGTTTTTTAGGGCTTGTGTAGTGCAAAGAGAAATAGCCGAAGAGAAAAAGAAGAAAAAAATAAAAAAGATATGGTTTATCTTTTTGGGCATTTTCATAGGTACTTTTATAACTTCTCCGCTAACGAATATTTCCCCTGTTTTTAAAATTCTACCCACCACACTGGGGATGCTCGTGTTTCCCGGTCTGATAGTGGCGATTATCATGACCTATAGAACGAACAAAAAGTTCAAAAAGAATTTTGCGGAAGGTTTTGACTTTTTTGCCGATTACTTTTCGGCCCTGTTTACTTTAATTGAAGAAGATTTGCAGGTAGAATCAAAGATAGCCTTAGAGGCCAACTTAAAGCACACGATAACAAAGGAAAACCTTATTAAGAACGAAGCCTACACTAGCGAGACTAGTGGATTTATTAAAGGGGAAGAAGAACATTACGAACGGGTAATAAGTAAGGGGTCGTGTTTGTTTTATGACGAATCGTTAATCTTCTTTCAGTTTACCGAAAGAACGAGAAAACGGATTATCCTGAAAAGAGGTAGTAGCGGTAAAAGAAAAACAAAATACAAGTATAGGGCGGCATATCCGTTTACCATTAAAATGAAGATACCTAAAAACAAATATCAATTGAACCCGTCTGTCGATACGAAAGAAATAAGTTTTGTTGAAGATGATGCGTATTATGTTTTTAAAGTAAGCCGAAAATTCGATGTTAAAAAGGAAAACCCAGAGCAATACAATCCCTATAATGAAAGTAGCATTACTGCTTTTGCGGTAGATTATTTTTCCTTAGAAGTCATTAACCTCATCAACACTTGCTACAGTTGTGTAACCCCTAGCGCTTAATCTTTATGGAAGAAAAAACAACACGTTGCGAAGAATTTACAGGGCTTTTTGTGGTTCGAAATTGTGAAAACAATGCAACCATAGTTTGTGATAAATGCAAAAAAAATGTGTGTAGTACACATGCCTTTAAAGCCAACCAAATTGTCAATCCAGGAAAGGAGCATGCGGTCTATAAAAAAAATAATTCCATTTTATGCATTAGTTGCTTTGTAGAGTTCGATGCACGACTTACCAATGATATAGAACTCTATTCAAAGGACCGGTCGGTTTGGAGGAGAAAAATGATACATCGATTCCATGCTGAATATCCATATATGGTATTTCTGGCCGAAGATTACGGTAGTTTATTCGATAGGAGCTCTACTGTATTTTTGCATGATGATTCTGATGAAGGATCTTATTTTGACAGTTAATGAATGTACTGCTAATCACTCAAAATTATCCACCTAATAAAGGAGGTATGGCCGTTTCCTGTGATCGGTTGGTGCGCAATTTCAAAAGAAACGGTATAAGGGTTCATATCATCCATTTTACGAACAGAAAGAAGAAATTCAGCACACAAACCGTTGTTAAAGGTACCTATTCCGCCGTACCGATTGAAAGTTCGGAGGAGTTTACCCTATCCTTAGCTGCCGAATTTGTTCAGCAACTCCCCTTTTTAGACACGCTAAGCTATATTGGTATATTTGGAGGAAACCTACCGATTAATTTAGGCCCTGTTTTATCTAAATGGATACATAAACCTTTGATTACCTTTATTAGGGGCAATGATTTTGATGAAGGTATTTTTTCAAAAAAGAGAGGCCATGTATTATATGCCCTTGAAAACTCTAGGTATGTATTTACGGTAACTAAAGAGAAAAGGGAGAAAATAGACAGCCTTGTATCGCACAACAACACCTATTTTACTCAAAACGGAATTAATACCGCGTATTGGAAACCCGCAAAAAGTCACTTCGAAAATATTGAACAATTAAAAAAGTCGTTCAATTCTAAAATCCCGATTGCTTTTATAGGGCAGTTAAAAGCCAAAAAGGGGATTGTCAATTTTGTAGAAACCTTTGCGAAATTCCCCTATAAAAATGATTTTGTACTGTGTTTAATAGGTGATGTAAGTGACGAAACCAAAACCTATATCCTTGATTTAGATATCAACGTTCAGTTTTTTTCTTTTGCTAACCAGAATGAACTCATATTGTTCTACAATGCCATCGATATAGTTGCCATACCCTCTTTTTATGATGGAATGCCGAACGTGTTATTGGAAGCGGCCGCCACCAAAAATATGGTAATCGGTGCCAATGTCGGGGGAATAAAGGATGTAATCAGCGATAAGAAGGACGGGTTCTTATACAATCCTTTTCAGCCAAATGAACTGTTGGACGTTTTATTGCAAATACATAAAATGTCACCTTCCGAAAAAGAACGGATGAGCGAGGCATTGTTCCAGAAAATTAAAACGGACTATACCGAAGAAATAGAAATATCAAACTACATAAACATTTTAAAACCATGAGAAAGACACACATTCTTTTTGTAATGACCCTATTTTTGCTGGCAAGTTGTAAAACAGAAACCAAGAACCCACCTGAAGCGGTCATAGACAGCCCAACAAGCACTTCTGCCAGCGCTAGTACAGGCAACCTTGACGTCACCATCACGACCGCTGACGGAGCTGTTTTGGGCGGTTTTGACCTGTCTCCCATAAAAATCCTTGCGAACAATACCAACTACACTTTTAAAAGTAAACCGGACAAGCATAAGTTTTATGCCAACGGAAGAATGAAGTATGAGGTAAAATTCAAGGAAGAAAGCTTAAAATTACGCGATGAGGATTCCGAATTACTATGGAAGGTTAAAATATACCCCGACAAGGTGAAAATTTCAGATAATGAGGAGAACGAAAATGCTTTTGAAGTAAGACCTTATGATGACAAGATCAAAATAAAGCGTGATGGAGAGGAATTATATAGGGTGAACCTGGAAGGAAACATTGTTAAGGTAAATGACAAGGAAGCTTATCAACTTTCTTCGGCCCAAGAGAATTATGTCTATGCTATTTTGGCCATAGAAGAGATACCCACTGATCATAAATTGTTCATCATAGCTGAATTATTAAATAAAATATAGTGTATTTATTTTATGTGTACGGTGCCGGCTTCGGGCATATAAACAGGGTACTTAATTTTATATACACACAAGAAATACCCTTGAGGGAGTGTGTGCTATTGACGAATTCTGTTTTTAAGGATCAGGTGCCAAGAGCTATAACGACCATACACAAGGAAGATGGGTTTTTTAAAAACCAGGTGAATTTCAATCTTTTTTTACTTGACTGTATAAAAGCGTATAAGATAAACACATTGGTGGTTGATGTTTTTCCTGCGGGTTTTCACGGAGAACTTGAAAAAAGCATTCCCCTTCTTAATTCAATACATACCATATTGCTGGCCCGAATTTTAGACGAGGGTTACTTTGAAGAATATTCGTGTCCGGTTTATGAAATTGTATACACACTTGAAAACGGAATTGCCTTAGCGAATTATCGCTACAAAGAGGTAATTCCGTTTACTTTCCAGATACGGCCTAGAGAAGGCACAGAAGCCTTAAAGCTTAAGCGGCCGTTTTTTTTGGTCATGCATTCTTCTCCCCTTGAAGAGGTTTTGCTATTGTACAGACAGGCCTTGTTATATCGCACCGATGAATATATTTATATCTATTCATTTGCGGAAATCCCAAAAGATCGGATGCGTGAAAACACCAGCAGTATAAATGGCGCGGGCATTGATGAAAAGACCCTAAAAAACGCTAGCAAAATTTTTACCGGTTGTGGTTTTAACACTATCCTAGAAACTGAAAAGTATAGAAAAAAACAACATATCCTCCCTTTTAAAAGAAGGTATGATGACCAATTCAAAAGAAAACAGCTGCTTTAAAAAACGGGCTTTGGGCCGGTGCAAGATCAATTACCTTTTTTAATTGGTCGTGAAGCCGTGTACATCAAAAATCGAGTACGGTAAAATAACACGTTCGGTCTACATAGCTATACGTCAAAAAAGTACTTCCTTCCCTGATTATTGAAATACTAAACGTTGTTGTTGTCTGGGCGGTAACGTAGATATTGAGACGGTTGGATCCTGTTTCTAAAAGACTTAATTGAATAGGATAGTTTGCGCTTGTTCTGGGCGTAGACATCGTAAAAGTATATCTGCCCGTAGCATTTTTAACGATACCGGAAATACCACTTGCGGTATATGAGTTTGAATCGGGAATCAGTATTCCGTACGATTTGATCGGGCTCTTATAGTATGCCCCGCCATCTGAACCTACCGAAATACTGTTATTGGCATTGGTGCTCACCAGGTTTACGGCTTGTGAGGTACCATCTTCGCTGTTGTGGGTTATAACCCCTGTACCTGTATTCTGGGCTATTGTCGTTTTTGTTTCCATACTGCCGATCGGTAATTTTTTCAAATTACCATTGGTATCTACCGTCACCAATTCATCTGACCCGGTACCTGTGGGCAGGGTCCGTATTCTTGTCGTGCCGTTTACATCTAATTTTGAAGATGGTGAGGCCGTTCCAATACCAATTCTGTCATCATCTCCGCTGATCACTAACGTATTGGAATCGAAATTGAGGTCGAAATTATTCTGGGTAATATCTCTATTGGTACTTAATGTTCCGTTATCGGAATATATGTTTTTATTGGGAACGGTTGCCAGTTCCGCCAAAGCGGCTTCTACATTTGTAGCCGTGTAATTTCCGGCCGTATCCTCAATGCTTACCTCTGCTGCATTCTGTAGCTCGTTGGTAGCGCTCAGATCGTCGTCGGCAGCAATATGGTTGTTGATCAAGGTGGTGTTCGCGGTGATATCGGAAGATTCTTCCAATGCGGACAGATCGGCGGAGAAATTCGTTGTTCCTTCATCTACTCTCAGATGGGTGCCATCGAAGGAAACATTGGTAATATCATCGTCGACCAATGCTGCCAATTCAGTATCAACATAGGTTTTTACGGCCAGTTCTGTTGGGAACTTGGTATTTGTTCCATCTGCCAAATTGATATCCGTTGATTTATTGGCACTATCTTCCTTTTTTGCCAAGGCATCAAGGTTTATCGTTAACCAAATCGTACCATTATACACCTTTGTTACTTCGGCTGCGGTATCGAACCAAATATCGTTTTGCAATGGGTCGCTTGGAGCACTAGCGGCAGTAGTAACAACGGTGTTTCTCACGCTTACTTGAGTTCCCTTATGATTAATGGCCATGGTTTCTTGAGCATACACTGTGGTTTGTAGAACCAAAATGATGATAAGTGTACTCAAACGATATGTAATACGTGCTATGATATCGATTTATTTATCCGTATAGGTTGTGACGGGTTGTTATTAAGACCCTGATCTTATTTGACGAACTGTACCTCTACAATATCACCAGCGTAAACAGACCAATCATTGGGAGCTGTAGTGTTTGGAACCAATGTAACGGTAGATGCCGCAATGGTGTAATCTACATTGGCGATTAATTTGGCTCCGTTTCTGTATACCCATACTTGACTGAAAGAAGGCAAAACAGGACTACCTGTTAAAGGATATGCTACTTGAGCGGCTGTAGCCGTAAAACTCTCTTGCCCGCTTTGAAGTAAATCTGAAGCCAATAACTTTTTGGTCGCACCTGTAGCTTCATCCCTTACCAAAATAGTATATCCCGTACCTGTGCCATGGTCAGATTCTGTAGTTGCGTCTGTGGAAGCGGTTTCCGTGGTAATCAATTCTATGCCATCAATGCCAAAAATAGTTCCATTGGCATCTATAAAAGTATCATCCGTAAGTGTTCCGCCCAGTTGCCAGGTTGTTGTAGTTACGTCATCTGTAGTATTGGAAAGCATGGTTATACCGTTTTTGGATTGTAGGTACTTAATGGTTCCCTTATTGTCCACTACCCGTACGGCACCGCCGGTAACCGTAGTTCCGGGAACAATATCTCCCTGTTTGGCGGTGTCCCCCGTAGTTTGTTGTGCGTTAGTTAGTCCGAAAGTCATTAAAATAAGTGCAAACACCCCTGTTTTCAAGGCCTTGCGATACGTAGCGTTTTTCATAATGTTGATTTTAAAAAGTGAATATTATTATTGGATTATAGGTGTGTAAATAAGTATCTAAAAGAATTGAACGATTCTAATTTCGTCGTTTTCATAGCATATAACATTAGCTTCCAGTTTTATAAGATTGACGCCTAAGGCATCAAAATCGATTTTGATCCCGTTTCGGTAAACGGCAATCTTTTTTGAATCGGTAATCGCAAGTGGAGTGGTAAACTCTTGTTGCCCGTCGACTGCAATGATCGTTAGTTCTTCCCTTTGTAGAAACGTATTGGGCGCAGCACTATGCAATACTCCCGTTGTTTCGTCTACGGTAAGAATTCTTACGTTGTTATCGGCCGCCTCGGAAAGACCCTCAATAGCCAGGGTATTGCCCGCATTGGTCGTGATGACCGTCGGTCGCCTTAAGGTTCCGCCCAGTTCTATACTATTTGAAGAAGAAATGGTAAGGCCATTTTCAACGCTGTAGATACCATTTTCTATCCACAGGCTACCGTTATATGCAAATATATTCCCAGAGCTACGGTCTACATAAATATCCCCGGCTAAGGGGGTGTTCATGGTGACACTACTAGGTGGCCCATCCCCGCTCGTGGGGTTCGTATTGGTAAGGATCCACTCAAAACCGTTCCATATATGTACTTTATGTGACGATTCTTCGATCCAAACATCTCCCGCAAAATTATTTATGGGGCTTGAGGAAGCGGTAGTTACCACCACTCCTGAATTACAAAGGTTCTTCCATGTGACACCGTCGAAAGCAAATATGCAATCATGATCGGTATTATAGACCAATGCCCCTTTCAGTGGGGTCATTGCATTCATTTGGGTATTGGTAATGCGTGTAGGAACGAATGCCTTGGTCTGGCTATCCAATTCTAATATAGATGCTTCATCAATGCTGCTGATATTGTCGCCAATTTTCACCTGCCCAAAAGAGAGGAACGTATAAAATACCAATGCTATGAAAAAAACATATTTCATAAATCGAAGTGTTCTAGGGAGTTATGTTCGGTGAAGGTATGCACAAAACCGACTGCGTAGTATTTTTTGTTGCGACTCGGTAATAAATGGAGGTTAAACAAGGTAAATATGTTGTAAGTAATGCCCTTCAAGTCTTATAGAGGCCAACTTCGACCCCGTTCAGGATGCTATCCCGGTCTATTGAATTTCGTTCCCTTATGCCCCACTTCCCCTTCAGAACCAAAGTTTTAAGTACTTCATAGGGTGGCCTATCATATAATAATGTAACTTTGTTAACCAAATGGTTAAACTATATAGTTGAATATGGCAAGGAAGAAGGATGAAAATACCGAAGCATTAATCTTAGAGGCCGCCAAAACCGTCTTCCAGGCCAAGGGAATGGACGGAGCCCGCATGCAGGAAATAGCGGACAAGGCGGGAATCAACAAGGCCATGCTGCATTACTACTACAGAAATAAGCAACTGCTGTTCGAGGCGGTCTTTACCCATGCCTTTTCCTTGTTGGCCCCGCAATTGAAGGCCATCCTTAACGATGATTCCCCTATCGAGGAGAAGGTTAGGAACTTTACCTCCGATTATATTTCCTTTATCATCGACTATCCCTATATCCCCAACTTCATCATCCAGGAACTCAATAGAAATCCTGACTTTATTCTTAAACTCAAGGACAATCCGAGCTTTCCCAACATCGATAAATTTAAAAAACAGGTAGATGAGGAGGTCAAACAAGGTATCCTAAGGCCGATCCGTGCCGAACAATTGTTTATCAATATCATGGCATTGAACGTTTTACCCTTCGTGGCCAAACCCTTGCTCAAGGCATTCACCAATACAGGGGAAGAGGCCTACCACCAACTTCTCGAAGCCCGAAAGACCGAGGTGGCGGACTTTATCATTCATTCCATTAAGACTTCGTAAAATGAAACAATTCCTAATCTTCCTCGCAATTTTAATGGCCATCCCTACCGTGGCCCAGCAGCGCATATCGCTTACGGAATGCTACCAATTGGTAAACGACCACTATCCCTTGGCCAAGCAAAAAGATTTGCTCGAGGCGCAAAGCACCTTGGAATCGGAGGCGGTCTCCACTTCCCAATTGCCGCAAGTCGCTTTCGATGCCTATGCAACCTACCTGTCGGACGTGATCGAGTTTCCCTTGGCCATGTCGGGCATAGAACCCCTCAACAACGACCAATACCGGGCTACGGTTTCCGTCAATCAATTGATCTACAACGGAGGGGCCACGGGGGCTTCCCTCGACCTGAAATCCGCACAGCTAAAGGCAAAACAGAAAGAAGTGGAGGTCAGCCTGTACCAACTGAAAAAGCAAATCAACCAGGTCTACTTTTCCGTTTTATTGGCGCAGGAGTCCGAGGCCTTGTTAAGCGCAAAGGAAAAGCAATTACGGGCCAAACTTAAGGAAGTGCAATCGGGAATCAAATACGGAGTGCTGTTACCGGCGTCGGACAAGGTGTTGGAGGCCGAGCTTTTAAAGATCGGTCAACAGTTTCAAGAGATCGAGAGCGATAAAAAAGCCTTGGTCGAAACGCTTTCGAGCCTCATCGGTAAGCCCTTGACCGCAGAAACGGTATTTGAAAGGCCCTTTGTACAAACGGACCTGCAAACCGATGTAAACCGGCCCGAACTCGAATGGTTCGAACTTAAAAAGGAGGAAATCGAAGGCTCGGAACACGTGCTGTCGAAACAAAATGCACCCAAACTATTGGGCTTTGCGACCGGGGGCTACGGAAATCCGGGACTGAACATGCTCGATAATTCCTTTCAGGGCTTTTATACGGTGGGAGTCAAATTGAACTGGAAGGTCTTCGATTGGAATGCCAACAAAAAGCAACGCGAGGCCTTGGCGATCAACAAGGATATCATTACGAAGGAGAGCGAGGCCTTTCGGTTGAATACCAACATCGAACTGAACCGCCAACAAAGGGAAATCGAAAAAATTGAAGGCTTTATAGCGTCGGACCAAGAGATCATAAGGCTCCGAAAGGAAGTGCTGCAATCGGCCGATTCACAGCTTAAGAACGGGGTGATCACCGCATCGGCCTACATTACGGAGCTCACCAACCTATACGAAGACGAAAACACCTTGATACGGCATAAGATCCAATTGGAACTGGCAAAGGCCAATTACAACGTAATTAAAGGATAATACAAACAGAAATGAAAAAATTCAATTATATACTCGGCCTGGGCCTTGTGGCCACTACCCTATTCTCCTGTGGCGATTCCAACGGAAAAGCCGACGGCTACGGAAATTTTGAAGCTACCGAGATCACCATTTCGGCCGAAAACAACGGAAAGCTGATGGCCTTTGATATCGATGAGGGCGATGTGCTTCAAAAAGGACAATTGATCGGTTATATCGATACCATTCCACTCGCCTTAAAACGCGAGCAATTGGAAGTGTCCAAGGCCGTGATCGCCTCAAAGTCCAGGGGCGTACTCTCGCAAATAGCGGTTTTGCGTTCCCGATTAAAAACCGCCCGGACCAACAAGGCCAGGGTAGAAAACCTGATCAAGGACAATGCAGGTACCCAAAAGCAGTTGGACGATGTGACCGGGGAAATCGACGTGATCCAGAACCAGATCAGAAGCATCGAGATCCAGAATGCCCCCGTGGTCAACGAACTGAAGTCCATTGACGTGCAGTTAAAGCAAATCGACGACCAAATCAGGAAAAGCAAGATCGTCAATCCCGTAAACGGAACGGTCTTGGCCAAATACGCCGAACCCAATGAAATTACGGCATTCGGGAAGCCCCTCTATAAGATTGCCGACCTAAGTACCATGCAATTGCGGGTCTATATCAGCGAGCCTCAATTGCAAAGCGTAAAGCTGGGGCAACAGGTGACCGTTAAAATTGATGCCGAAGATACGATGAAGTCCTACGACGGTACCATTGCCTGGATCGCCTCGGAAGCGGAATTTACCCCCAAGATCATCCAGACCAAGGAAGAACGCGTAGCCTTGGTATATGCCGTAAAAGTTGATGTTGCCAATGACGGTAGCCTGAAAATAGGCATGCCGGCCGAAATGTGGATATCCGAGGAACAATGAGCATCACTCTTGCCAACATATCAAAATCGTACAAGGGCCTAAAGGCCTTGGAGGCCATTTCCTTTGAAGTAAAGGCGGGTGAGTTGTTCGGACTCATTGGTCCCGACGGGGCCGGAAAGACGACCTTGTTCCGAATTCTGACAACCCTCCTGCTCGCCGATGAAGGCACGGCAAGGGTTACCGGTTTCGATGTGGTTTCCGATTATAAAAAGATCAGGAACAGTGTCGGCTATATGCCGGGGAGGTTTTCGCTCTACCAAGACCTGACGGTCGAGGAAAACTTGACTTTCTTCGCGACCATCTTCGGAACAACCATAGCGGAGAACTACGATCTGATCAAGGAGATCTACGTGCAAATAGAACCCTTTAAAGACCGTAGGGCCGGAAAGCTGTCCGGGGGAATGAAACAGAAATTGGCCCTGTGCTGCGCGCTGATCCACAAACCCGAGGTGCTGTTCTTGGACGAGCCCACTACGGGGGTCGACCCGGTTTCGAGAAAGGAGTTTTGGGAGATGCTCAAACGCTTGCAGCAAAAAGGCATTACCATTCTGGTATCTACCCCGTATATGGACGAAGCGGCCTTGTGCGACCGGATCGCCCTGATCCAAGGCGGGAAGATTCTACAGATCGACACGCCCCAGGCCATTGTAGGGCACTACCCCAAACCCATATATAACCTTAGGGCGAACAAGACCTATCAACTGATAAAGGCCTTAAAGGCCTATGAAAACAATTACAGTGTCTACCCTTTCGGGGAGTTTGTGCATTATACGGATCAAAGAACCGATTTTGATCCCTCGGAGTTAAAAGCATACCTCGAATCAGAAGGCCTATCGGATGTGGTCATAGAAAAGACCGAGGCCACTATTGAGGACACCTTTATGGAACTGGCAAAATGAAGCGAGAAAAAGTCATACAAGTAGCGGGCTTGACCAAGAGGTTCGGCGATTTTGCCGCGGTAGACGCCATTAG
The DNA here is from genome assembly GCF_900156625.1 of Zobellia uliginosa. GTDB lineage: Bacteria > Bacteroidota > Bacteroidia > Flavobacteriales > Flavobacteriaceae > Zobellia > Zobellia uliginosa. The sequence continues at coordinate 633,369 of NZ_FTOB01000003.1, forward strand.
TTTTGACGTGTACAGGGGTGAAATATTCGGTTTTCTGGGGGCGAACGGTGCAGGAAAGACCACGGCCATGAAAATGTTGATCGGTATTTCCAATCCCACATCGGGCCAGGCCCAGGTGGCAGGGTTCGACGTGTTTACCCATGCCGAGGACATCAAGAAGAACATCGGCTATATGAGCCAAAAGTTTGCTTTGTACGACGATTTGACGGTTAGGGAGAACATTCGCTTTTTCGGGGGCATTTACGGCTTGTCGAGGGAGCGGATCAAAGAGAAATCGGATGCCCTGATCGAGGAATTGGGGCTGCAGGGAGCCGCCCATAAGTTGGTAGGTGCCCTGCCCTTGGGATGGAAGCAAAAACTATCCTTTTCGGTGGCCTTGATCCACGACCCTAAGATCGTGTTCTTGGATGAACCCACCGGAGGCGTAGACCCCATTACCCGACGTCAGTTTTGGGAAATGATCTACAAGGCGGCCCATCAGGGAACCACCGTTTTTGTAACCACGCATTATATGGATGAAGCCGAATACTGTGATCGGGTGTCGATTATGGTCAATGGCAAAATAGAGGCCTTGGACAGTCCAAAGCAACTAAAGGAGCAGTTTCAGGCGGCCAATATGAACGATGTGTTCTTAAAACTTGCTCGCGGATGATACATAGCCCGCAGATACCGCAGAGTTTCGCAGAAAATAATTAACAAACCATCTGCAACTATCAGCGCCAATCAGCAGGATAAAAAATGAAATATATGATACAATAGAATTATGAAAGAAAAAACAGAAAATGAGATATCCTATATCATTCGAGGGGCCATTTTCAAAGTCTATAATGAATTAGGTCCTGGGTTATTGGAATCTGTATACGAATCCGCTTTGATGCATGAGTTAAAAAAACAAGGATTATCAGTAAAAAGACAAGTACCACTACCTGTCTATTATGATGGTATCGAATTAGAAATTGGGTTTAGATTGGATTTGTTGGTGAACAATAAAGTAATCATTGAAATCAAATCTGTTGAAACTTTATTAAATGTACATCATAAACAAATTTTAACATATTTAAAAATTTCAGAATTGAAATTAGGTCTCTTAGTAAATTTTAACGTAGACGACATCACAAAAGGAATTTTTAGAAAAGTAAACGGATTATAGATGGTATTACATCAGCGACTATCAGCGGGGTAAAACAATAAAAATTCTTACAGATACCGCAGAGTTTCGCAGAACACAATTACAAACCATCTGCAGCTATCAGCGCCAATCAGCGGGATAAAAATATATATATCTAATATCATCTGAAGGAAACAAAGAAAATGAAACGGTTCATAGGCTTTATAAAAAAGGAATTCTACCATATTTTTAGGGATAGGCGCTCCCTGTTCATCCTTTTCGGGATGCCCATTGCCCAGATCTTACTGTTCGGTTTTGCCATTACCAATGAGATCAACAATGTGGATATTGCCATTTTGGATTCTTCCAAAGATGCCGTTACGGAAGAGATCATCCATAAAATATCCGCTTCAAAATACTTCAGTATCAAACAGTTTATTGAAAAGGAGTCGGATATTGAAGGCATTTTTAAACAGGGCAAGGTAAAGGCCATCTTGAATTTTGAAAAGGACTTTAGCAAGAACCTGGTCAAAGACCACAAGGCCACGATACAGATCATAACCGACGCCACCGACCCCAATACGGCTAACACCATTGCCAATTTTGTGAACGCCATTCTTCAGAAATACCAAAAATCCTTGAACGAGAATCTGGTGGTCGCCTATCAAATCGTGCCCGAATCGCGAATGGTCTATAATCCGGAATTAAAAAGCGTCTACATGTTCGTGCCCGGGGTAATGACCATTATTTTGATGCTGGTTTCCGCGATGATGACGTCCATTTCCATCACTAGGGAAAAGGAAATGGGAACTATGGAAATCCTCTTGGTCTCCCCTTTAAAACCTATTCAGGTGATTGTGGGCAAGGTGTTTCCCTATATTTTCCTATCGATAATCAATGCGGTCGTAATCGTGGTATTGAGTATTTTTATTTTTAAAATGCCGGTACAGGGAAGCCTGTTTTTATTGGCATTGGAGAGTATCTTGTTTATCGTATCGGCCTTGGCCTTGGGAATTTTGATCTCTACGGTTTCGGCCACGCAGCAAACGGCCATGATGATTTCCTTAATGGGACTCATGCTTCCGGTAATACTGTTATCGGGCTTTATCTTTCCCATTTCCAGTATGCCCGTACCGCTTCAACTGATCAGTAATATCATTCCCGCCAAATGGTTTATCATCATCATTAAGGGCATTATGCTCAAAGGGGTCGGCCTGGAGTTTATATGGAAGGAAACCTTGATCTTATTGGGCATGACCGTCTTCTTCATTGCCCTGAGCGTAAGGAAATATAAAATCAGGCTAGCGTAATGAAGACCATCCTATACATCATACAAAAAGAGTTCAAGCAAATCTTTAGGAACAAGGGGATGCTTCCCATCATTTTTGTCTTGCCCCTCCTCCAGCTCATTATTTTATCGAATGCGGCCACATTTGAAGTCCAACACATCAAATTCGGCTATATCGATGGCGACCACAGTGCTACATCCAGGGCCTTGGTCGAAAAGTTCGATGCCTCGTCCTATTTTGAGGTGTTGACCGATTTTCCTTCGGAGGTCCAGGCCAGTGCGGCCATGTTAAGGGGAGAGGTCGATGTTGTGCTAAACATCCCCCCCTATTTTGAACGCGATCTACAAAAGGACAAACACCAAAGCCTAGGGGTAACCATCAATGCCATCGACGGCGCTGCGGCCGGTGTCGAGAACGTATATGTTACCCAGATCATCCAAGGTTTCAATCAAGGGCTAAGGGTCGATTTACAACAAATTACGGACCAACAGGTACAGGCCATGGCCATTGAAACGATCCCCTTGTTCTGGTACAACGAGACCTTGAACTATAAAACCTTTATGGTACCGGGCATATTGGTCTTACTGGTCACCATGATTACGCTCTTTCTCTCGGGAATGAACATTGTACGGGAAAAGGAAATCGGTACATTGGAGCAAATCAATGTGACCCCGATCAAAAAAAGACAGTTTATCATTGGTAAGCTCTTTCCCTTTTGGGTGATAGGCATGGGCTTGTTGACCATTGGGTTGATCATCGCCAAACTTATTTTTGATGTGCCCATTCTAGGAAGTTTGCCCCTTATGTACCTCTATACCTCCATCTATATTTTGGTGGTGCTGGGGATCGGACTGTTCATTTCAAACTATACGGATACCCAACAACAGGCCATGTTTATCGCTTGGTTTTTTACGGTGATCTTTATTTTGATGAGCGGATTGTTTACGCCCATTGAAAGCATGCCGAAATGGGCCCAGGTGCTTACGGAGTTCAATCCCATCAAATACTTTGTGGAAGTTATGCGAATGGTGATGCTGAAGGGCTCGGGATTTATGGATATTCTTCCCCAATTATCAAAAACCCTGCTCTATGCCTTAATCATGAACGGATTGGCCGTTTGGAGCTATAGGAAAACATCGTGAATGGCTGCATGCCCAGGCTACAGTACCGTCTCATCGTTCAGCCAACGTTGCAAAAGGCCTTCGTTATGCGAAATGGCAACCAAGTAAAACGTATCGAATTTTTTAAATACCCGCGATTCTTTAAGGGGCTCCATACAGACCGATACCGGGGCCAGATAATTGGAATGGATCAGGAACAGCTCCCCTTCCTGTTTTAAGAGGTAGCCTACATGGCCCTCATCAAAACCTATAAAGTAGAGTCCCTCTTGGGTCAGGCGATTGATCTCTTCATGGGCTTCTTCCGGGGTTTCCTATACGATCTTGTCGATGGCCGAACCGCAACTGATCATTTTGGCCTCGTCAATAGGTGATTTTTAGCGACAATGTTATGGGTTTACCCCTCATTTTTCAAGATTGTGTTCACATTGAATGGGCCGGTTTACCCCGATACTTGTTTAGCGTGACGCTATTCGACATACGAATACCTACAAAGGTAGCACAAATTAGGAATGCTTCACCCTAGTACCATCAGTGGCTAGGAGTATAAAAGCGGACACCTTATGCATGGTACCGTACTATGGAAGGACAAAGATAGGAAAGAGGGACGGATGTAATCGGGGCTCCCATTCGGCGGTAAAAAATCCAGCCCCAGTATTCTTCGGGGCCGGATGTTAATAGACTTTTTAAATGGCTTCCTTGGCCGTAGGATGCCCTTGCAATGGTTTTTCCTTTGCCCGTTTTTCCAAGCGTAGCCCGAACAAGGGGCGTAAAACCGCAATTCTCCGGATCAAAAACTCGTATAGGATAAAACAGGTTATAAAGGTAAATACGGTAATGGCTATGAACTGTAAAAAGGGATGTATATCCAAGGGCAGTATCAGCCAAGCCCCCAAATACAGCACGAACATATGGATGATATATACCGGGTAGGCCGCCTTGCTCAAATAGGCCAACAGTCGGCTGGGCTTGTTAAGGTATTGGAACGCGAGTCCGAAAATACCAAATATCCAACAGCTCGATTCCAAGGCCATTAAATAGCCGGGGGCTTCCATAGCATATTCGATATAGCGTAGGGCATAGAGTGCGGTCGCGATGGCCAAATAGGCCCATTTCCATTTTTTAAGCGTAGTCCAGAACGGACCTCCGATATAAACGAACAGGTATCCGAAAAAGAAGGCCAGAGCCCCTAAAAAGAAACCGTGCCAGGTTTCGGCATAGAGGGAGTAGATCTGCGGCTTTACCCAAATCGCCTCCAACACAAAGAAAAGGGAGACGGTCAAAGGTCCGACCGCGGTACCCATCAACTTTTCCAATAGTTTTTTAAGTCTTGCCCCATGATGTTTCAATACAAGAAAAACAGGTAGAAAAATAAGGACATACGCAAAAATATTGCCCAAAAACCACAGGTGGCCCGTATGGGGGTAGTAAGTCAACGGCTGCTTGTAGAACGCTTGAAAAAGATACATGTGCAGGGGCGAAATGGCGATGATGCCGAACAGGAAAGGCACAAGGATGCGCTGGCTACGTTCCCCGATCAGTTGTTTCCAGTTGCGCTTCCGCATGGCGAAAAAGAGTCCCATTCCCGATACAAAAAATAGAATCGGAATGCGCCATACATTTAGCATGGTCATGGGAATCCACAATCCCTCAAGTGCATTTTCGCTGCGCACGAAGCCAACGAACATGGCCCAAGGCTGAAAAACGATGGCGATATGGTAGATCAATAGCAAGGCTATGGCAATGACCCGTAGCCAGTCTATATCGTAACGTCGAACTGTTTTCATGACTGTCGTTTTTTGAATTGTTATTTCTTATTGTAGCATTATGGCGATAACGGGACGAGCCTTTTCAACCTCGGCCAAGTTTAAATCCAATCCAATAGGCCCCAATTGCTGTTGCATCATTTCATAGATGGGCTTCATGTCCTCAAAAGGTCCGGAGACCGTTTCCCGGGCGGTGGCCCCATAGTTGTTCTTTACCGTTTTGTCGGCCTTGGCATCTATAAGTAATTGTACTAGTTCTACCCTGCCGAAAAATGCGGCTACATGAAGGGCGGTGGAACCGTCGTTGTTTTTTACTTCCAGATCGGCACCGGCATCGATAAGGGCCGCGGCAATCTCGGACTTATCAAAAGTTATGGCCGACATTAGAGGAGTAGCACCACTTAGGGCATCTTTTTCGTTAAGGTCGGTGCCGGCTTCAATATGCTGTTTAACGGCTTCGAGGTTACCGGTTACCACCGCTTGTGTTAGGGGAATCTCGGGTGCGCTTACTTGATTGTCGGTCTTCTGCTTTTGTTGTCCACAGGCGGTAAAGCATAGGGCAATAATAAGGAGTACATAGCTCATTTGTTTTGCGGGACGGTTTTCTTGTTTTCTCATGGTTTTACTTTTTTGTGTTTTGACTATTAATTTGATATTTCAAAGGTCCCCCGAAGGTTGACGCAGCACTAATCACCTATGGGGCAATCTATATAAGCCTTGCGGAGATGATAAAAATTATGGTGCAGGCATATAAATTATGACGCAACTCCCCTATTTTTATCTTGGGGAGTATTCGTTTATATTTGTTAAAACCAGTGGGCAGCCACCAAAAAAACACCATGCCGAACCCGTCAAAAGGAAGTCCGTTTACCGACCAGGCCGAAGCCTTGATCCTAGCCCATTTAAGCGATGAGCATTTTGGGGTATCGGAATTGGCAGGGGCCATGCACATGAGCCGCTCCAACCTTTTGCGGAAATGCAAAAAGCAGACCCAGCTTTCGGCGAGTCAGTTTATTCGACAGGTTCGCCTAAAACAGGCCATGGAGCTTTTAAAGGATTCCGATCTTACGGTTTCGGAGGTTTCCCACCAGGTAGGTTTTGGTAGCACCTCCTATTTTATTAAATGTTTTAGGGAACATTATGGGTATCCGCCCGGCGAAACGGGAAAACAAGTTGAGAAGGAGATGGAAGAAACTAAGCCCATTGTTCCCAAGGAAGCCACAGTAGAAACCCTTCCTTTTCCAAAACGCTACCAATGGCCCTTGGCGGTGGTGTTTTTGTTGTTGCTAATAGGTTTTTTTATTTGGAAGCCCTTCTCCCCTACTTCAAAGGCTCCCGAGAAAGCCGATATTGAAAAATCCATTGCGGTACTTCCCTTTAAAAATGAAAGCAACGACGCCACCAACCTCTATTTTGTAAACGGTTTGATGGAAGCGGCTTTGGGCAACCTTCAAAAAATTGAGGATTTAAGGGTCATCAGCCGTACTTCTGTAGAAAAATACAGGAACTCCGACAAGAACATACAGGAAATTGCGACCGATCTGGGTGTCAATTATATTGTGGAGGGAAGTGGACAGAAAGTGGGCGATCAGGTGCTGTTGAACATACAGTTGATAGATGCCGCTACCGATTCGCGTATCTGGGGACAGCAATTTAGCCACGAGGTATTGGATATCTTTGCCCTGCAAAACGAAGTGGCGAAGAAGATAGCCCATGCCGTTGAGGCCAATGTGACTCCTTCCGAATTGGAGCAAATAGACAAAAAACCTACCGATAACCTATTGGCCTATGATTACTACCTCAAGGCACAAGGGCCATTTTTGTCGAGAACGGAAGAAGGCTTGCAAGAAGCTATTCCATTATTCGAAAAAGCCCTGGAAGAGGATGCCGAATTTGCCTTGGTCTATGCCGATCTGGCCATTGCCTATTATTATTTGGACCTGTTCAAAAAGGAGAAAAAATACACGGAACAAATTAACAATTATGCCGATAAGGCCCTACTCTACGACCCTAAGCTTGCCGAGAGCCTTATGGCCAAAGCCCTTTACTATCAACATACCGGCGATTATCGTTTGGCTGTGCCCCACCTTCAAAAAGCCTTGGAATACAACCCGAATTCTTCATCGGTCGTACAAATGCTGGCACTTTTGTATTCCAATTTCATCCCGGATACCGGAAAGTACCTGGAGTATGCCTTAAAGGGGGTACAATTGGATATTGCCGCCAATGACTCCATAGCCAAGAGTTATATCTATTTAAATTTGGGCAATGCCTTTGTCCAATCGGGTTTTGTGGATGAAGCCCTGGGCTATATTGACAAGTCCCTTGAACTTGATCCACAGAATTACTACGCGCCCTACGTAAAGGCCTATATTCTGTATGCGAGGGATAAGGATTTGCAACAGACCTTGACCCGGATAAAAAGGGAATTGCAAAAAGATACTACCCGTCTTGATATCTTACAGGAAACCGCCAAATTGCATTACTTTAAAAGGGAATACGACAGTGCCTACCACTATTACAGACAATTTGATGAAATTAGAAGGACGAAGGGCTTGGAGGTCTATCCCCAAGAAGATATCAAACTTGCCTTGGTATACGAAAAGATGGGATTTTCCAAGGAGGCCGACCGCTTGTTCGCGTCGTATGCGGATTATTGCGAACGCGACCAATCCATATATAAACCGGCCAGTATGGCGGTAAAGTACGCCAATGAGGGAAAATTGGATCTGGCCATAGCACAATTAAAGGAATTTGCCACAAAGAACCATTTTCAGTATTGGATTCTCTTGTTCATGAAATTGGATCCGGCCATGGAGCCTTTGCAAAAACACCCTGAATTTGAGTCCGTGACACAAAAAATCGAGGACCGGTTTTGGGAAAACCACCACCGACTACAAGAAACCTTGGAGGAGAAGGATTTGCTTTAGGCCATAATTAGGATTTCCCATCGTGCCAATCATTAACCTTTAATGAAAAAAGATCGCAAAAAAGGATAGCAACTTGGTCTCTCAATCCGCCCTTGTTTGCTTTTAAGAGGATATTTTTTTCTACGGAGATCTTAAATTGCTAGGTAAGGAAGAAAAAAAATGAGACCGATGAAAGAAGGATCAAAACGGGTACTTTACACATTGAGCCGTACTATAAAGTACAAAGATAGGCAAGACCGAGGGTTTTTATTAGGGATGCTTTTTTGTGTTTAGTAAATAGGAACTTTTTAAAGTGGGATAAAACTGTTGGGTAAGTCAACATAGTTTTTTTATAGACTGCTCATTTTGGGATAAACGTAGAGCCCCTCATGGGGCTCTACGTTACTAATATACTTATAGTTTAGGTTAGATGGAAAAAGTTACCCTAATGTTGTATCTACTTAGGGCTTCTTCTGAATTATAGGTCATCGAAGCCAATAAACGGTTTGCTGCAGGTCTACTGAAGTCAACACGACGGGTCAATTTGATAGGGACTCTACGGACGCCGGTTACAGGAACGGTCTCGCCTGAGGCCGATATAGTGGTTCCGCCTTCCGAAAAGACCCTTGCAAATGGGGACGCCTCCTCGCTTATATTGTTAATAGGTCTAGCCCCCGAGATTTGCTCTCGATTTACAATAACCTCATCGTAGGCCAAAAGATCGGCATCGGCGATATGCCTAAAGGCCGCAATCAAAAAAGGAGATACGAAACCTAAGCCAATCGCAGTGTTGTCTTGGTTACCTTCACTATGAAAAGCAATGGATTGATTGCTTTCCCACGTCTTGTAATTTTTATCCGTGATTTTTTTCAATTGACGGACTCCATCTATTTCTAAAAGCATGATTCGGAGTTTTACCTCAGAGGAACTACTTTCCGTGGTACTTAAAAACAACTCATCGGGACGGAATACATCTCCACTATCAACTTCGCCCCTTACGTAATTAAAGGTGTCGATTAATTCTCCGGAAGCATTATCTATCACCGCAATTAGTAATTGAATCTCGTCTGAGTGACGCTTTCTTCTTAGCCTTCTCCTCCTTTTTGAAAATCCGGAAGTACTTTCTTCCTCACATCGTAATTCGCTTAATCTGATTCCAATTCCCATAACATATGATTTAGTTAAACATTATTTAGAGGTTTTATGGGAGGAAAGAAGAAAGGTTAACGTTGTTTTGTAAGAATATTCTTTTTTATTTAAAAGATAAAACTATTGTCTTAGGGAATGGGCTTCAAAGAAGGTAAGCTTCGATATTACGGGCTGTATGGTAATTTGTCTGTGTAATGGGCCTTGACGTGGCCCGCTTCTCCGTAGAAATAAGTAGTCGAGGCATTCCTTTCGTTTATGTAAAAGTCTATATGTTTTTCCCATATCTTCTTCATAGTCTATAATATTATTTATTTTTGCGGCTTGCAATGAAAAACATTAAGCACATTATTGCCCTATTTTATGTGGCCTTGATTCTTCTGTTCAAGGTAGCGGGCTTGCATGCGCTTACCCATCATATTGATGATTCCGATGCCCAACATTGTGAGGTGTGTCATATCACCTCAGCGGTCAATTTTACGCCTCTTATAGAAGCTGAACCTCCCGTTTTACCGCAGACGGAATTCTATCTGTTTGAAAAGAAACTTACGAACAAGGCACCAGACCTTGTTTTTAAAGACAGGCTCTTAGCCAGTAATCGCTTTACCAGGCCTCCTCCACGATTCTAGTCGTCCTTATTTTAACACTATTAGGTTTATAGGATACTTATGTCCTGTTGCTATATCGTTTCCGTTTTTTGCAATACGTCATTTGCAAAGGAAGATGGTACATAAGCTCATAATAGGAATTTAAAAATAGGGACTCCCCCCTATTCTAGGGTGGTTCTTCAACTATTGTAACAATGTCTGTTCTCTGTATCGATTACGGTAGAATACGCACGTGCGATAAATTTCAGCATCAATTTTTAATTCATATTACTTATGTTAAAAGCATTGAACATTACCAAATCCTACAACGAAAAAATGGCTTTAAAAGACGTTTCTTTTGAAGTTTCCAAAGGAGAAATATTCTGTCTCTTAGGTCAAAATGGCGCAGGGAAGACCACGACCATCAATATCTTTTTGGGCTTTATTAAAAAGGATGGTGGCAAGGCCTTTGTGGCCGATAAGGAGGTCGGCAAGGACGACACCAACCAACTCACGGCCTATATCCCCGAAACGGTACAGTTGTACGGTAACCTCAGCGGGGTAGAAAACCTGGATTTCTTTAGTCGTTTGGCCGGTTTTGAGTATACCACGGCCGAATTGGAAGCCTTTTTGTCCAAAACGGGATTGCAAGAAGATGCACAGCATAAACGGCTATCGTCTTACTCCAAAGGAATGCGGCAAAAAGTGGGTATTGCCATTGCACTGGCCAAAAATGCAGAGGTCATTTTTATGGACGAACCCACTTCGGGCCTAGACCCCAAAGCCACTGCGGAATTCACCAAAATCTGTAAGGAACTTGCCGCTATGGGCAAGGTCATCTTTATGGCGACCCACGATATTTTTAATGCCGTCGAATTGGGTAACACCATTGGCATTATGAAAGAAGGGGTCTTGGCCCAGCAACTAAAGGCCAGTGAAATCGACGCGAACGAATTAAAACAACTTTACCTAGAAACAATTTAGAATAGATGAACCACTATATAAAAATTATACTAACACTCTTACTGTGTAACACAACATTTGCCCAAATCTCCGTAAAGGGCAAAGTTGTTGATAGCCAGGGGATACCCGTTTACGGGGCCTCCATTTTATATTCCAATAGCACCGCGGCCAACAAGGATGGTGTTATCACCGAAGAAGAAGGGAATTTTACTTTAGAACTAGAGGAAACCGGCAACTATCAATTTACGGTAAGTTATATTGGTATGGAATCCATCACGTTTCAGAAATCCCTCGATCAGATAAAAGACTATGATTTAGGCGTGCTAAAACTGCAAGAGAAAGTAGAACGCCTGCAATCGGTCGAAGTTGTTGGTAGGGCGAGAACCGATTACACTAGCGACTATTCCTTTTCCGCAACTAAAATTGCTATTCTGAACAAGGATTTGCCCCAGGCTATTTCTTCGGTAACCAAAGAGCTTATTGCCGATAGGCAGGCTTTTAAACTAGCTGACGCCGTTAAAGTAGTGAGCGGGGTAACCCCTTCCAGTATTTACAACCAATACAATATTAGGGGGATTAGTCAGAATGAAGAAGGGCAGATCATTAACGGACTCCGGACTCGGCAGTTCTATTTTTTACAACCATTAACTTCAAATATTGAAAAGGTAGAGGTCATAAAAGGGCCCGCAAGTGCCAGTTTTGCCAGTGTAGACCCCGGCGGAAGTATAAATATGGTAACTAAAAAACCATTGAAAGAAAACAAAAAAGAGGTGTCTTTTGCCGTAAGCAGTTTTAGTACCCTTCGTGGAGCCTTAGATTTTACAGGACCGTTAAATGAAGACAAGACATTACTCTACCGCTTTAATGCGGCTTATGAAGAGGCCGGTTCTTACAGGGACTTGATAAAGAACAAGTCTATTTTAATTTCACCTTCTTTTAGCTATTTGCCCAATGATAAGACCGCCATTAACGTAGAGATGATCTACAATGATATGAACGGCTTTTTAGATCGTGGACAACCTATTTTTGGTGCTATTGATGGTGTTACTTCCTTGACCAGTACCCCTATTGGCCTCAACCTTGGGGCTACCAATGATTTTTTCAATTCGAAAGAATTGATCCTTACCGGAAATCTATCCCATAAATTCTCCGAAGCCATTAGTTTCAATACTTCCTATATGAAACAGACGTGGAAGGAAGATTTGGAGGAACACCGTACGATTTCAACCTTTGCCGTAGATATCGACAATAATACCATTCCTAGTTTGGCCGCCATGCGCTTTGTACAGCGAAAACAAGATTGGATGGTAGATAACCTGAACGCTTATTTCAATTTTGACTTTAAGACAGGGGATTTATCGCACAAATTGTTAGTGGGATACGATTTACATTACTGGAAAAAACAAGTGGGAGGGGGACAAAATTCCGCAAGGGGCTACCTCCTGAAAGACGGTACGATTACCAATTCTTTTGATGTAGGCAATGCCGAAGCCTACCAAACCATTACCTATAACGGACTGACCTTGCCAAAACCTAACGTAGCCCATTTTAACTTGGAAAATCCCGATTATGCTATCAAAATCACCGAGGATTACACGTTCAATTCCCGCTTTGCCATTCCTCCTGCGCTGACTACCAGCAACGCCGTTTATATTCAAGAGCAGCTAAAATGGAAAAGAATCAGCCTGATTCTTGGCTTACGGAACGAGTGGTTCGAAGATATTACCAATTACAATACGAATAAGGAACTGTCTTTTACCAATAATAAAGTGATTCCGAGAATAGGACTGACATACGAAGTAAACGATAATGTGAATGTTTACGGGACCTATTTGGAGGGGTTTCAGCCGCAATCCAATACAGTTACCCTACTGCCCAGTACGGGGCAGTTCTTTTGGGCGGATGAATCCGCTTCCCAATTCGACCCATTACTTTCCGACCTGACCGAATTTGGGATAAAGGCAGATTTATTCAAAAAGCGGATAAAGGTAAATATGGCGGTGTATGAAATCAACCAAAAGAATATTTTAATGAGCGCCAACGATCCTGAAAACCCGGATTTACTTACCCAACGTGGTGCGGACCGTAGCCGGGGATTTGAAATGGATATTGCGGGATATCTTTTGCCCAATTGGCAGATAAATGCTTCATACAGCTATATAGATGCTGAAATTGTTAGTGATGCCAATGCGGCGTTAATTGGTGAACGAAAAGAAAATACACCAAGAAACAGTGCCAACCTATGGACGCGTTACAACTTTGATCAAGGTAGTTTTTTTAATGATTGGGGCGTCGGTTTTGGCCTACAGTCCCAAGGCAGTAAAATACCTTGGTTTACTAGGGCTTTTGAAGTTCCGGGCTTTACCATTTTTGATGCGGCCATTTACTACACTCCTGCGGCCAGCAACCTACAGATCGCCTTGAATGCAGGAAATATTCTTGATAAGACCTATTGGCTGGGGGCGCAAACCTACTTAAGGTTGTTTCCCGGGGCTCCCCGTAATTTCACTTTGTCGGCAACTTATAAATTTTAAGTATGAGAAAAAATGTAATCTATTTATTGGCAGGCCAATTATGGAAAAATGCCTTTAGGTCAAAAGTGATGTTGATAGCATCGGTTTTAATAGGGATTCTGTTATTTTTTTCGGCCTATAGCGGTGGGGAAAATTATCACGACCAAAACGATACACGCGGATCGATGCAACACGAGGTTCAAGAGAGCTGGGAAAACAATCCCGACAAGCATCCGCACAGAATGGCCCATTACGGTTCTTTTGCCTTTAGGGTCAAACATATACTTAGTGTTTTCGACCTAGGCATGGAGAATTTTGTGGGCAATGCTGTTTTCTTGGAGGCCCATAAGCAAAACACCGTAAACTTTTCAGAGGCTAGTATGTCTACGGGTTTGTTACGGTTTGGAGAAGTCAGCTTGGCCATGTTGTTAAAAGTAATCGTACCGCTTTTGATTTTTTATTTGGGTTTTCATACCATAGCCCAAGAACGCGAAAACGGCACCTTAAAATTACTGATCGGCCAAGGTATTCGCAGAAAGGAAATTGTCTTTGGCAAATGGTTGGGCCTTTGGAGTTTGTCCATGATTTTTCTCATGGCTGTTTTTCTGGTATTGTTGTTTTTCGTCGTATTGGAATCGCACGATGGTCTTTCGGGCAATAGTTTGTACCGGTATCTCGTGCTCTTAATTTCCTATTCGTTGTTTTTTGCCATATTGTGCGCTATTACCATTTTGGTTTCCGCCTTTAGCAAGACGGCCAAGGGGGCATTGGTAAAACTCTTGGGCATTTGGTTGCTTTTTGTGATCATTGTTCCCAAATCTTTACAGGCCATGGGCTACTACCTCTACCCCACTCCTTCTAAAATAGAAATGGAAACGGCCGTAGAACAGGATTTAATAGAACTAGGGGATAGTCATAATCCTGACGACCCACATTTTAAGGCCTTAAAAGATTCTGTGCTCTTGGCCAATAAGGTAGACGATGTAGCGGATCTTCCCTTTAACTATGGCGGTTTTGTAATGGCCAAGGGTGAGGCTTTGAGTGCTGCAGTATATCAAAAGCATCAAAGACAACTGTATCGGGTGTACGGAAAACAGAACAACGTAGAACGATATTCCGCTTTCGTAAACCCGTACACCGCTATAAAAAACTTGTCCATGGCCTTTTCGGGAACCGATTTTCAATCCTTTCTTCATTTTAAAGGGCAAGCGGAAGCATATCGATACAAATTGGCCCAAGAGATGAACCGTTTGCAGATGGATCTAATTCCTAATAAAGGTAAAGCAGGGCCTGATACCATTTCCAGCGATTATTGGAAAAGTTTCCCCCCTTTCGAATACGATTTCTTAAGTATTCCCGAAGTGTTCAATAATGAATTGATTTCCTTGATGGCGCTACTATTGTGGGGTGTCTTGGCCATTTTCGGACTGTTGAGATTATCCACTAACTTAAAAGCCATCTAGATGTATAGTTTATTGTTTAAATCATTCTTTCGAACGAAAATATTCTTGGTAAGTCTGGTTTTGTTGATGACCGTAGGGCTCATTGGCATTTTAATAGGCAAGCAGTACTTGGTAAAACAAGAAAAAAGTATTGTTGCCGCCCAAAAATTTCAAGAAGAAAGTATTGCGAAAAATGTAGCTTACCATAGTGATGACCTTGGATTACTCTTGTATTACTTGCGGTTTACCTTGGTGAAGAAACCCGAGAATATAAACGCCATTTCCATTGGGCAGAGCGATGTAAACCCACTTTTACAGGCGGTAACCATTCGTGCTTTGGAAGGGCAGAAATACGACACCGATTTTGAAAACCCGTCTTTATTGATGTCGGGTAACCTGGATCTGGGATTTGTTATTATTTACCTCTTCCCCTTGGTTTTGATCGCTATGACCTTCAATTTGTATTCGGAAGAAAAAGAATTGGGGACATGGCGTATTTTAGCGGCACAAACTTCCGGGAAAGCGAGTTTTCTATTTAAAAAGCTCTTTGTAAGGGTGCTCTTTGTTTTTGCTATTTTAATACTTCTTATGTTTATGGCAAGCGCTATCTTACAAATACCAATGGACCAATATTTTTGGGCCCTATTTCTACAAAGTACCTTGTATTTGTTATTTTGGAGTGCGTTGTGTTTTTGGATGGTTTCCCTTTTAAAAAACTCTAGCTTCAACGCCCTGGCCTTGGTTTCCATTTGGGTGGTGCTTACCATTTTGTTTCCCGCGGTGGTCAACAACTATGTCATCAATAAATATCAGGTGCCGGAAGCATTGGATGCCATGGTGGAACAGCGGGATGGATATCATGAAAAATGGGATTTGGAAAAAAGCGCTACTATGGACGGTTTTTTTGAAGCCTATCCGCAGTTTAAGAAATACCCCGTTCCCGAAGATGAATTTTCGTGGCTTTGGTATTATGGCATGCAGCATATGGGCGATATGGCCGCAGGGGAAACTAGCAAGGAAATGACGGAAAAGGTGATGCTCCGAAACACTGTGAGCGAGAAAGTGGCCCTGTTCGTACCCACCATGCATGCCCAGTTAAGTTTTAATACTTTGGCAGGAACGGATATGGTTAGCCATTTGGGCTTCTTAAAAAAGCTTACGGAATTTCACGAAGATTTACGCTTGGATTTTTACCCCAAAATCTTTGGGAATAAACCCGCGGATCAGGTCGACTGGAAGAATTATCAGGTGAAGTTTTACACCTTGGAACGGGAAGTGGATTGGACCTACCTAATGCTTCCTACCCTGCTGATTACCTTGGTAATCGGGGGCTTTGGCGTTTTGAACCTTCGAAAACTTTAAAAAAAAAGGGCTGGAATTCACTTCCGGCCCTTCTTTTTTTACAGAGGTCTATTTCCTTATGAAAAGGCATTGTAGCCAACACTTTATAAGGTCAAACTTTATAAATCATCTTGGTAATCTTCCTCTTGTTCGATTCAATGACCATGATGTATGTTCCCGTATCGAGTTGGCCTAGGTCAATGCTCGGTGTTTTTGTACTGGTATCCGGCACCCAACTTTTAACGCGATATCCCATCATACTGTATATGGAAATGTTCTTGGTGCCAGCATCAATTCCTTCGAGGTACAAAATGTCGTCTAGCACCGGATTCGGATATACTTTAACCTCGGTATCACGGCTATCACTAGGGTTTTGAAGGCTTAGTTGTGCTTCGTTCGCCGAGGTACCGACCTGTTGGTGGTTTCCTGTTCCGGATGGGGTGCCTATTCGTTGGCTTGATACTTTAAAATCGTCAAAATAGGCGTAGACATCCTTTGTGGGCTGAAAGCTTTCATCAGAGCCCCCAAAGAAAGAAGACAAATAAAAGGAGTTTAAGCCTATATCGCCTTCCCCTACTTGTCGGAAATCTTCAACATTGGTTATCTCTAAAGCTAACTGTCCGTTTAACCAGCCTCGCATAATACCATCTTGCTTTCCGGGCGTGTTTAATTTGTAATACATTTCTATATGCTGCCAAGCGCCCTTCGTAAACCTGACCTGATCGGCTTGTGGCCCTCCATTAGGTTCCTCTATAGGGTCTGTTAGGCTCCAGTTAATGGAAGCCTTGTAGTCAGGTCGCGTCGGTTTTGTATTGTAGTGCACATAGGTTTCAACGAGTCCGTTTTTACGCCACATCAGTCGTAGGGACATATTCCTGTCTTTGGTTTGATATGATAGTCCCGGTAACTTCCCCCCGGCCCTAAATTCAAAATCCGACGGAAAATAGACCTTGTAACTCATATACAGTTCATCGTGAAACTGTCCGTCGTTGAAGTAGACCTTGGTATGGATACCGCTTTCACCGGTCTTTACCTGTCCTTTAGGGTATTTGACCTTTAGCGTTTTTCCCTGGTCGGGAAAACTTTCTATGGAAACACGACCTTCATCTGCGCCTTTGCAAAACGAAACCCCTAAGGCATCCTTCATTTGGTTTTTGTCATATGGCCCGGTGGGCAGTTCGTCAAAATTGAAATGATATACATCTGCTGTTTGGGCTTTTGTTTTTGTCACCGTGAATAGCACAAAAACAAAACATAGTGATACTATTGATAATTTTCTTTTCATAAGAATGTCATTATTATTTTAAGATTTGGGCCTATTTAACACTGAAGGGCATGGTTCTTACGGTCGAGCCATTCTCTACACGTAAGAAATAGATCCCTTGATCAATACCGCCAACATTAAATTTAAACGTGCTTCCCTCGATGCTCGCCTCTTCCTTTTTCAGGATAGTACCTTGGAGGTCCATTAGCGATATTACCGTTTGGTCGGAGTTTAGATTGGCAAGCGTCAATTCCCCATGGGTAACGGGGTTGGGATAGAGTTTTATGCTAGGGTCTGCATTTACGGTCTTACTGACCTGAACCTGATTTGCCGCACCACAACTTGGGGCTTGTTCTTCATTACTACAGTATATGGTATAGCTTCCGGATTTTGAGACCATTACAAAATTGCCCTGGTCATCGGCTACCCAATATTCCCCGTCGAGTCCGGGAAATCCCGAGCCTGAAATGCTAAGCTCGGGTCGCTCGCTGTTAAAGCTTGCCTTGCTCTTGTCCCTAAGGTCGATGTAAGAGGATGGCTGCCCGTTATGGGTATTCATTGAAAAAGCATAGAGCCCGTTGGCACTGGGTATCCATTTGATCTTAAGCTTTTTAATGTTCGAGGCGTCGGGGCCGCCCGAGCCTAAAACATAGACCTTGTTAAAGGTTATACCATCGTATTGGGGCAGGACATTGGGACTAGGGGTTCCAAAAGCGCAGTCGGCAAGACCGTCGGTATCACCGTCAATCACCACGAGCCGTACCGTTGACGATCTTGTGCTATTGTTCTCGTTATCGATCGCCACGGCCGTAAGATCATAAGTTCCCACGGCTATTTGGTTTATGGTGTAGTTGTAGGGAAAGGAAGGGTCTTCCCCTAGTTTAAGGCTACCGTTGTAAAACTCCACTTTGCTAATGGAGCCATCGGGGTCATTTGCCGACGCGCTGATCTGTAGATCGCTTCCCGCATTTGCCTGGGCATTATTGTTGGGAGAAGTAATGCTTACGGAAGGAGAGGTATGGCCCCCATCATCGGAACAGGGAACAATATTCCAGCTCGGACAAGATTGGGTTACAAACGCTAAGGTGCCATCCGAAACGGGAAAATCATCCGTGTTGGGGTTTCGGGTATTATTCCATACGTGGATTTCCGAAGGGGCGCCTTGTTTCTTTCTAACGGTATTGATACTGTTGCCCCTACTTCCCAAATTAAAAGTATTATTAAAAACGGCGTTTCTAAAACCTGTGTTGTAGCCGGTACCTCGATCTAGAAAATCAATACAGGCATTGATAAGCTCGGAGCCGTCTAGGTTGAAGGTGTTGTTATATACAAAGGCATAAGCGCCTTTTAAATCGATAAAGGCATCGGCACTATTACTGTCCTCCCCTGCTATTCCTTCCGCAGAAAAGGTGTTGTTTCGAATGATGGTGTTTTTTGTGCCTTCTTTTACGTCTACCCCTTCTGCCGCTACATTCGGACCTACGGTACAGAATTCTATGGTATTGTTATTACAATCGGGACTATAGGGCTTATTGGGTTGGTCCTCGGTTTTATGTTGGCTCTTGTCCGAACCGACATAAAGACCTTCCCCGAAGCCCGGTTTGTTAAGTCCGGTATTATAGACTTGACAGCCGGTGACCAAATTATTGCTCGAGCCGTCCCTCAGGTGAATACCTTCTTCGCCGATATCGTGTACCGAAACGTTTTCGATCCTACTATTGCTTGAGTGATCGAGGACCAATCCCTTGGAACCCTCTTCAAGTTCCAAATCCTTGATAATCCAATGGTCGCCCAAAATGCGCATGACATAGCCATCGTAAATACCGTTAGGTCCTTTGAGCACCGGCCTATTGCTGGCACTTGCCCCCCTAATGATTATAGGCTGCAAAGCCGTACCGTTGCGATCGGATGAAAACCTTGCGGCCTTTCCATCGCTACTTAAATCGAGTTTGTCTAAGGCGGTATACGTACCTGCGGCAATGACAATTTCATCTCCGGGCGATGCATTTGTCATCGCATTGAGAATGCAGTCGACCGTATTGCAGTGTATCACTTTAGAGGCCGTTTCAGGCGAGTTAAAGGAGTAGCTTGTTTGAGCAAAGAGGGCGAGTAAAAGGCAAAGTGCTTTTAAAAAATTTGAATAAGGTACATAAGTGTTCATAGAGTGTAGATTTGGGATAAAAACTAGTAGTGAATTTTTACAATAAGGTTATGGGATAAAATTCATATGTAATATAAAGCCTACAAATATAAAAGTTATTTCTTGTTTGGGAATAAGGTCTTAGAAAATTGAGAAGCGTTCGTACTTGAGATATCTGTACGAGAGTATCTTAGAAAATACATGGAAGGATATCTAAGGACTTTTCGCTGATAGCTCCTATAGGGAGCTCAAGGGAATTCGGTCTTAAGGGATGGACTAGTGTAAAGCAGGGAGAATGCTTGATCTATCTGTATTTTCGACCAACGAAAAAAGGCACAATAATGTGCCTTTGGTGTTTTTGTTTGAAGTTATCTTAGAACAGGATGGGGTTCTGATTTTACCCCATTACAGAAAATAGCGTAAGATGCCGTTTTCGATTTTGGCAACGACCACGTTGTCTTTGATATCTATTCGGTCAACACGGCTTCCGGCTTTTAGGTCTTCATTCCAGGTAAGTCCACCGTCAGTGGTCTTATAAATCGTATTTCCTGAAAACGACCATCCAATTTTAGTGTCTAAAAACACGAAGTTCGTGTTGGGCAGTAAAGTCTCTACGGTATCCCATGTAAATCCGCCATCGGTTGTTTTTCGCAAACGGAAGGGGGAATAGATATCGTAATAGGTTAACATAAATCCATTTTTAGAATCGATAAATTGAATTTTACGTACGGTGGTTTTTCCGTCTTCATCGAAAGTAAGTTCGAGGTCGTTCCATGTGGTACCACCATCGTGGGTAAACAACAATGAAGGTTTTAGTCCGTACGTAGTATTGCCGCCACCGGCCCAGAAATGCTCATCGTCTAAACGAAAACCGGTACGGATGGTCAGGTACTCATAATCGGGATCATAGACCACATCAAAGTTTTCCCCATCGGTAGTTTTATATACTGTTTTCGAGCCCGTTATAAACATTCCGGTCTGTAGGTCGTCGCTCACGCTTATTGCCGCTATATTGCTGTTTGATTTGTCGGTAGTGGTAAAGAGAACCTCTTCCTTTTCATTGACACTTCCACCAGCGGGTATTTTTAAAAGACGTAGGCTTTCGGCCCAGCCTTCATCGGTAGAGGTCGCTTGAAAGACATTGGAAAAACCTTGGTAGGCCCAGCGTTTAAATGTGAGTCCCCCATCTAGACTTCGCCATGTGGTTCTTGTGTTGTTGTTAGAACCACTTATGAGTCCGTAATATAATCTGTCGGGAGAAACCAATTGTGAGGTCCATATGGTTGCATTTGGCAAAGCTCCTTCTAATTTGGTCAGGGCCCATTCTCCGGGCACTTTGGCCAGTACGCCAATATTCCCTTCATAGGCATTGGCTACTTCTGAAACCACCTTGCGATCTTTCATATTGATCTCTAACTTGGGAATGCCATTTTCGACCAAAGGCAATTTGACCTGAATGGAGGTTTTACTGGTGGATACGATTTCTGAAGCTACACCATCAAAAAGAACTTCAACATCACTGCTGTTTTCAACAAAATTGCTTCCGGTGATCTCTACGATGTCGCCGTTATAACCAAAGTCTTGGGAATAAGATTGAACATTGGCAACTTCGAGCTCGGGATCGGTAGTCGGTTCATCTGTTGGCGAGTCGTTTTCAGAGCAGGCTAAAAGTGAAAGAAACAGGCTTACGGAAAAGAATAACTTGAAAGAATTATAATACATAGTACGGGGTTTAAGAGGGCTTAACGTCAAATCCAATGATTTCGTGTGCCTTCGCATTTGAAATTGCAGCCTTCCTTAAAACGAAAGAAAGGCCGCGCTAAGATTTTGATATAGGTTTTTTGAACAGACTTGCTTTTCTAGGAACAATCCATAGAAGGCTTTTATTTTTTCTTTTTCTTCTTTTTCTTCTCTGGGCTCAAGGTTTCTTGGCAGAGGGCGGTATCGATCTTTTCTCCGCTAGGCTTATAACAATGAACGGGTTTTTTGCGCTTTCCATAGCTGTCATAGAAAAACAGGATTCCCTTTTGGTATCCGGCCTTGCCCATATATTTTCCTGGAGGTATAATTGTTTTTCCTTCCATATCTATGATAGAACTGGTGCCATCGACATGACGAATCTTTCCGAATTTAGTCTCGTGTAATACGTAATAATCCCTAAAACCGGAGGCGATCACTTTTTTATGCTTTATAGAGAATAGCGCCATATCGTCTTTGCCCTCGGCATCTTTGCGCTTTAATAAATGGTTTTGGTTTCTATTGACGCTGTTATAGGTTTTGTATCCTTCCGATGGATCTACAATAAATGATTTGTGGGTATAATCATATATTCCGACCGACCCGTTGGAAACCAATACGGCCAATTCAGGATGGTCGTTATCAAAGTTTATTTGATCATAGAAATGGTCGAAAAGTTCTGTTTGTGCGGCTATATCAAAAAGGTTCATATGGCCATTTTCGTCATATACGATAAAGCTGGCGCCATTGTAATCTATTTTGGAATATTTAAGGGGAATAACGGTGGTGTTATTGGAATCTACGGCACCCCATTTTCCTTCTTTCTTAACAAAGAAGGTATCGGTAAACAAGATGTGTTTCGTGTGTTCTCCCAATTGCCTGAAAGTGTTGAATGGTTTTAGCGCTTCGTATGTTGCGGGGATACTCCATTTTTTGTTTGCCATATCGTAAACTCCCCATGTGTCGGTATCGGCATCGGTAGCAATGATCTTATCGTTAAAAGAGACAAAGGTGTTTACCTGTTGTACATTGGGTACTTCGTTATAGGGGAAAATACGACCGATTTTTGCGGGCAAGGTAGTCATATCCTTCACGTTCATTATTGATGTACTTCCATCTTCCTTTTTAAGAAGAAAATAATCGTTTGCTATTTGCCTTACGCTCTTGTATTTCGCTTTGAGTACAATATCACCCTTTCCGTTTATTAAACCTTCTTGTAAGGCGTATCCGCCACTTTTGCTGGCATCGGGCTTATCATAGTGAACGGTAAAATAGTCCGTATCGGTACTTAGGTAGTGATCGTAGACACGGGCCATGTTCGAGGAAAAGTAGTAATCGCCCGTGGCTCCTATCTCTGTTTGAACGGGCTCACCCATGGCATTAAAGGACTTAATGTTGATATACCTTTGTTCTTCTTTTTTACCGATATCATTTGTACCGGTCACGGGTTGGCCTATAAAGAATATTTTGGACGAGGACATATCGGTCTTAAAATCGTATAGCTGATCTAAGATGTTTCCGGAGGCATCCATAAAGGTTGACTTGTCATCTTTACTGACGTTCAAATAGCCATTTATAAAATAGAGTCCGTTGTTGTCAAAATTGTTGTCCTTTGCCTTTTGAAGCAATTCATCCGACGCCGTATCATAGGTTTTGTCGATAAGCACATACTCTTCTTGTGCAAAAATCGAATTTAGGAATAGGCACGAGGCAATAAGGGGGAGTAATTTCATTTTTTGTTGTTTAAAATTGATTTTCTTGTTTTTATAATAGATCAAGGCTTTTAGTGGCATAGGCGTTTTACGAAGCACGCCTTTTATGGCGCTGCCCTTAAATTCGTCAGGAATAAACTCGGAATTACGGTCTATATCGGTAAGCAGTGGGTGTGTTAAAAAAGGGAACGCTTGCTGTTAAAATCGCTAATTTTCTCATAATGTAAAGAGATAAAAGGTTGGGTTCCCAAGGCTGTAATTGAGAAATAGCATAACGTTAATGATACGACTATAGTATGGTCGAATGAGCTAGGACTATCGAAGTGCTATCCATCGCATATGGGGAAAAGTTTGTAAATAATTGGTTGTCTAGGCTTTAGGAATGGTTTAGGTATTTGTGGTCGTGGTCAGAGGTTTTATAAAAACCGAACCCAAGCTCTGGAAATTAACTTTTTTTTAGGGGGGCAACAGTTTTTATGACCTACTTTTGCCGGCTTAAATTAATTATCAAGAATCTCAAGAACGGAGATAGCAACCTGCATTAACGAGCAAGGTGCTAAAGAGATAAGCCAATTAGTTGGAACCAATGTTACCCCATACTTCTGCTTATCTAAAGCTGTTTCCTTTTTGAAAAGAATAAAGAGAAATGGCACATTCGAATAAGCTTACCCCCCAATTTTCGGCTTTGATCCCCTTGTTGGTCTTCGTTCTTACGTTTTTGGGCGTTGGCATCTACCAAAACGATTTCTATGCCTTACCGGCCCCGATAGCCGTTATTGCGGGCATTATCGTGGCGTTTCTTATGTTCGGCCCATCGATAAAATCAAAAATAGGCACCTTGTTAAAAGGCTGTGGCGATGAAAAAATACTGACCATGTGCCTGATCTATTTACTGGCCGGGGCTTTTGCCGCCCTTACTGAGCAAACCGGTAGTGTAGAGGTGATCGTAAACTTGGGATTGGATTTTATAGCCCTTCCGTATATCTATGTGGGGATTTTTATCATTGCCGGGTTTCTCTCGATCTCCACCGGTACTTCGGTCGGTTCCATCGTTGCCCTCGCCCCTATCGTGGTGGGTTTTGCCGAGGAAAGCAGTGCCGATCTGGCCCTTTTGTGCGGCGCCTTGTTAGGGGGGAGTATGTTCGGCGACAATTTATCGGTGATTTCGGATACGACCATTGCCGCTACACAATCCTTGGGCTGTAAGATGGGCGATAAGTTTAAACAGAACATTAAAATCGCCGTGCCCGCGGCCTTGTTCACTATCGGCATTTTACTCTTTCAAGGCTGGGATTTGGGGTCCGTAGAAACCGAAACGGCAGCCTACAGCTATTCGGTGGTTAAGATACTGCCCTATGTTTTGGTCATTGTCCTTTCCATTGCGGGCGTCAATGTTTTTGTGACCCTGCTTTTTGGGGCAATTGCAGCCGGATTTCTAGGGGTAGTTTATGGGGATTTTACCCTTATGGAATCGACAAAAATCGCCTACACCGGATTTACGAACATGACGGAAATTTTTCTATTGTCTTTGCTCACGGGAGGCTTGGCGGCCTTGGTCCAAAAAAACGGGGGAATCGATTTTCTATTGGTCCATATAAAACGGCGGATCAAAAACCAGAAAACGGCCCAACTGGGTATGGCGGCCCTAGTGGGTACGATCAATACGGCGATAGCCAATAATACCGTATCCATTATCATAGCCGGGCCCATTGCCAAATCGATTACGGATGAATACGGTTTGGACAAGAAAAAGACCGCTTCCATCTTAGATATTTTTGCCTGTATCTCACAAGGCTTCCTACCTTACGGTGCACAAGTCTTGATGATTTTAAGCTTTGCAAAAGGACAGATCGATTACCTAGACTTGGTTTTCAACACGTGGTACTTGTTACTCCTGCTTATTTATACCCTACTGTTCATCGGGCTTCTGTCTACAAGGCGTGGCTAGGCCTAGTAGATATTGGGTGATTTCCATTGAAGATTCCCCTCCTATTTTCCATTAAACTGACGTTTCATTACCATTTTCTACGAAATCGTTAGCAATAAAGAGGTGTAGGTGTTAAAACCCGTACCCCATAGCAAGAAATTTCTTTTAAAAAAGAATCTTTGTAGTACAGTTTAACCTGTGCTCTGCATGACTATGGAATGTTTTACCGTGTCGGGAAGGGGTAATTCCCATAAGCGGTAAAGGGAGATTCCAAAATATAGCTTCTGTAAGTCGGGGTTTTATAATTCTATTTAAAAACTTAAATCATTTCGTATGAAACATTTGATTACAGTATGTACAGCTGTTTTAACTAGCGCCTTATCTTTTGGACAAATGGAGGTCTCCTTAAGCTCTGGGTATGCTATCGGTAGTGCCACAATGAAACTGGGGGAACGGGTGAGTATGTCGGAAACGGAAAACTCGTACGGGAGTTACGGTGAAGGTGCCAACGTTCAAATAAGGGGAACTTACTTCTTTGACGATTCCTTTGGTGTGGATCTCGGTATTGGTTACTTGCAAGGAAGCGACCAAGACATATCCGTTGTCGATGTGTCCAATTTGCAAGTAGATGCGGTTGCCAGGGCCCGTGCCTTTGGTGCATCGGCGTCGGTAGTATACAAATTCACCAATAACGTTTATGGGCGTTTTGGGGCTTTGTTGAAATTAGGGGGGAAGACCGAAGGCGTGGTGTATCAAAAATCGGTTTTTAACAATGATGAAGCCAGTGCCCTAGGTGTACCGGAGGGTTCTTATTCCGAAACCAACTATAAAGAAGATTTTCACGGAAAATTCCCTTTAGGCTTTGTCGGTGCCCTTGGTTATAAGCATGACCTTGGCTCTAATTTCAGCATTTTTCTGGAAGCGGAGTATTACGGAATCAGTTTGAAGCGAAAGGATTCTGAAATTGCGGAATTCAATACGAACGTTGTACTTCCCGATGGTACCGTAGCGGTAGAAGGACTGTATACATTGGACAACTTGCCCGAGGGCTATAACCGTAAAACGACCTATGTAGATAATCTATCGAACACCAATACCGATACTTCAAAAGAGTTGTCGCAAAAAGTACCCTATTCTTCATTCGGACTTAATTTTGGGATTACCTATAAATTTAAAGGCGGTGGAAAAAAAGAATAGCCTTGCGCAATCTTGATTTTACCGCATTAGAATACAAGGGCCTCGTTGAAATACCACTATTTCAACGGGGCTTTTTGTTTTGTGGGCAAAGCACGGCGGTCAGAAAAAGAGTTGCTTCCCACTTAAAATCCCTTAACCGTCTCACGCTCCGAAACATACAAAATCAGATGTAAAATTGTGGATATCTATTCGATTTTTTGACTTTTCGGGCCGATGCTAAACCCTATATTTGGCCTCTTTAAAACAAAAAGATATGAGTGCAACCTGGTACGAATGCAAGATTAAATACAAAAAAATAGATGAAGCTTCAGGCATGCTAAAGATAAAAACGGAACCGTTTTTAGTGGATGCCATTTCGTATACCGAAGCAGAAAGTAGGATAACCGAGGAAATGTCGGCCTATTTGAGCGATAGCGAAGAAATCAAGATCACGAATATCAAAGTGGCCAATTATGCCGAAATACACCCTTTCGAGAATTCAGACCGTTGGTTTAAATCCAAGGTGTCTTTGGTAGCCTTTGACGAGGAAAGCGGTAAGGAACGCAAAACCAACATGTATCTCTTGGTACAGGCCAACGATGTAAAGGAAGCCTATGACAATACCGTTACGGTAATGAAGGATACTATGGGCGATTACACCATTCCCGCTATCTCAGAATCCCCTATTATGGACGTATTCCCCTATTTCTCTGGGGAAGAGGATGAAATGGACCGTTTGGAGAAATTTACCCAGTTGAAAAACTCCGTACCTGCGACCAATGAAATGGACGAGGAACTGGAGATGGCCGATGTGCTATCGAGCGAGGAAGAATAAGCCTCTATATACAATGCAACAAAGAGACCGCCTAAAGCTTTAGGACGGTCTTTTTGTTTTTATATTACCTTTCTACCATAGTGGCTAAGGTGATTGGTTGAATCCGTTTGACTAGATTTTAGTTTTTTAATTTTTCCATTAACCATAAAGGATTCTTGTTAAAAGCTTTCCAATGGTCATTTAGGGTATTGAACAAGGTATTTAGGTCTGTTCCATATGCATCGTATAGAACCGTATCTTCCTTAAGGGTAAGAATGTAATCCATAAGTTCGTAGCAGAGGGTAAACTGTCCACAGGCAATAAGGGTGTCCATTCTGTTTTTTGCCACATCTTCTTTGCTCCACCATAAGGTAGTCGGCATTTCGGAGGCCGTTAGGCTTACACTCTTTAATATATGGCTTGGTAAGGGTTTTATTTTTTTATTTAAACTTGAACAATCGTTATTATAGGGAGTTTTCTGGCCGTTTAGTTTATAGATTGTTGCGGTGATACGTTTGTTTTCTAACGAATCTTTTGAGTAGAAAAGATCATAGTTCAAACGCCGCATCTGCTTTAAGAACACCTCGTTGATCATTTTGGATGCAGAGCTGATCCGTTCAGACAGCATACGTTGTACCAAACTGATATCTAGTTTTTGAAAAGTGAGCACATCATCCAGTAGCGATTCTGGTACGTTTTTGTTGAATAGGGCTTTCAATCTTGAAAGCGTAAAGCTTTTGATTATAAAAGCCACAACCCCCAAAATACTCAGGGTTATTCCCATACCTAGAATGATACTTCCCAGGATATACATTCCGGTCCAGGCCCTTTCTTCAATTTGAAAAAAAGAGTTGGCCATAATCATTATAAGGCCTATTAAAAGTATGATCAGATAAAGGGGCTTAACTGTAAAATATTGCAAGACTTTGTTTATGGTCCGTTGTACCGTAGAACTTTTCCCTATTTCAGAGGTCTCTTGCTGCCATGGTGGCATCTTATAACTGCCTACATCGTTTACGATAATTAGGTTCAAGCTGTTTTTCATCCTCTCGTTTATAAGCATCATACTGCCGATACCTTGATTGTCTGCAATTCCTCCATCCATAATTCCGACCCCATCAATAAAGGTGTCTAAACCTTTTAGGTTTTTATATTTGGGGGAAGCATGGTCTTGAACATAGTCATCGGGAAAAACCATAGGTTCAAAGCCTACGGGAAAACAAGAGGAAGAGGCAATAACATCACCCAATACGATTTCGTTTCTCAGGGGATTGATTTGTTTTTGATATTTTTTATAAAGAGGGGTATTGCCAAAGTAACCTTCGTTCTGAAATCGATAGGTCAGTCCGAACGAAAAATCGGTGGCATTGAAGCAGACTTGGTCTAATTGTTTGATCTCTGACTTCTTGAAGAGTTTCATTGTTCCCTCGAATACCGGCATGTTGGCATAGGTGAGGGCAAAGGAATTAATTAGGGAGCGTTTTTTGTAAGGATTGGTTTTCCAAACCGTATCGTTTTCTAATTTTGCAACGGCATTTTCAAGTAGTTTGTCATTCTCGGGAATGAAAGTTTGGTAAAACCTGTTGAAAAAAGATTCGAACCTATAGTCGTCGTCTTGTAAGGCTTTAGAAAAACCCACACCCAATAAAGTGCCGCCACTTACCGTACTCAGAGCCTTGACCGATTCTAAGAGAGTTTTATGATTATAGGATACCTGTTCTAGATAAGAAACTATGCCAAGGGCAAAGAAGGTGGCCCTATAACCGCCTCCGCTAAAGCAAAGTCCGATGTTTTCAAAAGGTTTCAACTGTTTCGACATGTCAAGTGATTTGTGTAAATGGTTTTAAGGTGGCTGAGGGAAGCTAATACCTTTGTCTTAAAATTTGTCCGTCGTTTTTAAAATTACCTCTGGGCTATTTGTTTTGGGTAAATAAATAGTAAACCGAGATGTTTACATTAGTTATTGTTCATTTTAAGGTTTAGCAAGTATATATTTAAGTTCTATACCCTAGGGAACCATAGCCAAATTGGAGGGAATAAAAGGAGGGACATAGTCTGAGCGATGGTTAAAGATATAAAAAATGAATAGTTGTAGGAAAATAATGTGACCTTTTCGTGTGGCTAAAACGGATATTAGTAAGACTTTCATCTACCTATTTTATATAAAAAGAGTCCGCTGTATAAAATGAAATATACGGCGGACCCCTTAATTATGCCTGAAAGTTCTATTTTTTTATAAACCTACCGGAGTAACGTTGACCACCATCTTGTATGGTGTAAAAGTACACGACTTCCGATTTTAAATGCGATACATCTAACGGTGTATTTTTATAGATGGTATTCATTATTAATTGTCCATCTATGGTGTATATGGTCAAGTTATGGTTGTCATCCGAGAGATTTTTAAAAGACAAAGTCTCTTTAACGGGGTTGGGGTATACGGAAATGATATTTTCCTTACTTTCTTCTATCTGAAAAGTGGAAACGTCCGATGTTTTAGCGGAGTTGGGCTGTGGGTCTGTTGCTACATACCAACCACTACCTCGGGTAGATGCGTAATACTTTCCTGGAATGGTATAGTCTATAGCTATATCGTTAACCCGGTCCGATTGTCCATTCCCTTTGTTTATTTTTATCCACGTATTACCGCCATCTTTAGATAGGTAGGTCCCTGCATTTCTAAAGTCTACTTTTGAATTGGCCAAAGTAGAGAGCAAAATTACATCAGTGTTATATTTGGCAACCTCTACCCGGTTTACCCAAGGATAATCAAATTTTTTGGTCCAAGTCCTCATATTGTTAGTACTTACCCATAATCCTCCTTCATTGGCAGGAGAATTAATAAAACCGGCGGTTATGTATACTTTTCCATCTTTGTCAAAATGAATATCGTTTATTCCACTTGTACCTGAAATACTACTGGTAGAAGCCACTTTAGACCAAGACCTTCCTTTGTTTACGGTCTTGTAAAGCCCTCCGTTGTTACCAACTACCGTAGCATACAAGGTATTGGATGAATTAGGGTCGAACGCCAGTCTAGATACATCTAAACTCGCCGGAAGCCCATTGTTCACCTTAGACCACGTTTTTCCTTTATCGGTAGACTTATGAACTCCCCAACCCGTCACGCTATCGCCGACCCATTCTAATTTTGTGGATGAGCGCGGTACGCAAAAATACATAGTGTTAGGGTCGTTGGGGTCGAACAGTAAACTTAGTTGATGTACAGATTGGTCTCCTTTGGCAGGCGGCCAAGGTTTGGGAATAGGTGTGCCCCACTCTACAAAAGTAGCACCGTTATTGGTCGACCTATAGATTTTACCCCCACCGTGTTGCCTGAAGAAAAGGGCATAATGAATGTTGGTATTGGTAGGGTGTATGGCATAGCTACTTAAAGAAACTTCATTGGGGGGCAATAAGTTTTTGTACTTAGCAGCTTGGGCACCAGGTCTAATCGTAGCACCTCCATTGCTTGTGATCCATAAGCCGTTCTCTCCGCCGGCACAAAAGACCTTATTGGAAATCAGTGGATGTTGGTAGAATCCGTGTCCCGGAACATTACTGTTACCCGCACCGACAAAAGTGTTGGAATTCGTGCCTACTTCTTCATCGTCAATATCGACCCAAGTTTTTCCCTTATCATAAGACATTAACGATATCTTGGCGAGTTGGGTGTGCAAAATTGTGCCATTGGCATTGAACTTGATAAAATTGCACCCTTTGCGGTCGTAGGTGTCGCGGTTTTCCCAACGTTTCAAATACTTGAAATTAACATTGGTGCCCATAGGGTTTCCTCGTCTGGTCCAATAATTTACGTGGGGCCCTGAATTCCAGTTTTTACCATTCCTGAAAATCACATTCCAATTTTCTCCGCCATTGGAGGTGCTATAGATAGACCCTGGTTTAAAATTTATTTCAGAAAAGTTGGAATACTCATTGGCC
Organism: Zobellia uliginosa; assembly: GCF_900156625.1. Lineage (GTDB taxonomy): Bacteria > Bacteroidota > Bacteroidia > Flavobacteriales > Flavobacteriaceae > Zobellia > Zobellia uliginosa. The sequence goes on from NZ_FTOB01000003.1 coordinate 664,263, forward strand.
AAATAGATATTATCGGGATTGTTGGGGTCTACCTCAATTTGATTGAACCGAATGGTTATACTTGTTGGCAAATCGGGGTATTTGGAAGCGGCCTCACTGTCGGAAATCCCAAAATAATGACCTACATTATGATAGAATTGCTTTTTTACTTGTGAATCGGAACCCAATACTTTCATATTGATAGCTAGATTTCCGTCAATATTTGTCCAGCTCTCTCCCCTATCGGTACTTTTAAAAACACCGCCTTTAGAATCTACTATCGATTTACCCGAACCGGATACTTTCCAAGTAACATTTACCAGAGCGTACAATGTTACTTTGTTATTCGATTTATTGTGGTGGATATCAAAAGATCGGAAAACATCATGGTCAAGGCCATTTGTTTTTTGAACCCAAGTATTACCTCCGTTTGTACTTTTATAAAAACCGTAATTGGTAGTGGCGTAGACAATATTCGTATTTACTGGGTCAACTACGATAGATTCAATTTCTGCCTTAGGGTTCAAACCCGAATTTTTGAGCTTCCAAGTAGCTCCCCTATCGGTACTTCTCCAAATTTTCCCTTGGCTATTTGCATCTACTAAGATACCGTGTGGTCGGGCTTTGGTAAAACTGATCCGACCCATATCCCGCATTCGACCACCCCCAACGTACCAAATTGCATCGTCTTTTGGGTTTACCGCAACACAGGAAAGATATGATCTTCCAAAAGTACTTAACGATGACTTTTGCTTGGTCCAGGTTTTTCCTTTGTCCCAAGTTTGAAATATTCCTAGGTTTTTCTTGTCCGTGCAAAAACCACGATTGGGTGATTGACGTGAAAAATCAAAGGAGGTAGCATCTAAAGGACCTCGCATACCCGTCTTGTGACCAGGACCGTCTTCGTCCATTATGGTTTCATAGGTAAGACCTTTATCGGTAGATCTATATGAATTACCCATATTCGGACCAATAAATAATACATTGGGATCGGTAGGGTGCCAAAAGGCTGATTTATTATTACCGCTCATACCGGGTCCAAATTGAATCCATTTGATACTGTTGTCGGAAACAATATCTTTTGTTTTGATGTCTTCAAAAAATGTGGATGAAGCAGCTGAACTTTTAAGGGCCTGATCTTCCTTTGTGGCTAGGCCTATTTCCTGCCCGTGGCAGAAAATGGTCGACACCAGGAATAGAACAGAATACAGATAAAATTTAATCATAGTAGGTATTAATTTAAGTGATAAATAAATATGGGGCTATCCCAAACTTTATTTTAAAATGATTGTGCTGGTTTTGAAATGGGATTGAGTAATAAATTTATTTGTAGTAAAAAACTTATTTATAATTAGGGGTAAACTTACAAATAAGTATTTATATATGAATATTTTTAAAGAAAATTTAAATTCTTGCCGCTATTTCTGAGATTCACAAGGAGTTGAAAGGTTGCTTCTAAAGAAAGAAAATCTCCATTATGCAGGTTGAAGCCATTTCGATTCTAAGCAAAACCTTACCTTCAGGCTATAGTGAAAATATAAATCGGATAAAATTGTCCTTTTTGTTATTTTGTATTACTTTCGTTCCGTAAATGAACGATATGTGTTTAATGTTTTCTACTGGTTTTTACAGGGGTTACAGGGTTAAACATATGATAAGCAGTGTTTTGCGTTGTGGTAGCCTCCTTTGTTTGACCTGTACCTACCCTAGCCAACCCGGTATTTTGTCGATAGGTTGTATTTTTTCTTTTTTTAGGAAACTACTAAATGTAGAATTGTGCGAATGGTATAATGCAAAAAGAGAGCATTTATCGACGGACTAGTTTGCTTGATTAAAATTTATATATAAAAAAGAGAAAAAGACCTTTTTGTAATTTTTAATGGAAAAAGAAGTAGATCTTTCAAATGTAAGTATCGGTATGGCAATGCAAATCGCTGATTATGAATCTCTCACAGCTTAAGAATATAAACATCGAAAGGCTTAGGACGCTAAGCTTATCACCTATCAATATATAGAACTATGAATAAAGCATCTTTAATCGAAAACATAAGCTATCAAGACCACCACAGTCCTACAGTAACGGTCTTACTTAAAACCCCTAGTACCAAAGAAGTTAGGATCCTTATGAAGAAGGGACAATTCATGAAGGAGCACAAGGCCCCCTACCCCATAGTCATAGAACTGTTTGAAGGGGAAGTCGACTTTGGCATTAAAGGCGAGAGGCAGCTCCTTAAACGGGGCGATATGATCGCATTGGACGCCAACGTACCCCATGATCTGGATTGTATTTCAGATTGCATCGTACGCTTGTCCATTTCGGTACTTGATACAGTAGAACGCGTTAATAAAGTTTCCCAATAAAATTTACACGATGAAAAAAGTTTGGATTGCATTTGCCAGTGTGGTAATACTCTCGTTTATAGTGCTTATTTGGGTAGGAACGGAAGTCTATCAAAAACAACCTCCCATACCGGAGTTGGTACGGGTGAAAGATACGGGCGAAACCGTATATACAAAGGAGGACATTCAGATCGGACAAAATGTTTGGGAGTCCATCGGCGGTATGGAAGTTGGCTCCATTTGGGGACACGGTAGTTATGTCGCCCCCGATTGGACGGCCGATTGGATACACAAAGAGGCGGTATTTTTACTGGAATACTGGTCCGAAACCGATTTTAACCGCCCCTATGACAGTTTGGATGTCGAGAACAAGGCGGCCATAAAAGCCCGTCTGATCAAAGATATCAAGACCAATACCTTTGATGAAGCCAACTATACCCTGACCCTATCAAAGGAGCGATGGGCGGCCATTAAGGCCAATGTGCAGCATTATACCGCTATTTTCTCCGAAGGAAAGGAAGAGTATGCCATCCCGAAAGGGGCCTTGACCGATCCGGTAAAATTGGAACAGTTGAACGCCTTTTTGTTCTGGACCTCTTGGGCGGCAAGTACCAACCGGCCGGGTAAGGATTACACTTATACCTCCAACTGGCCGCACGAACCCTTGATCGACAACCTTATTACCAAGGGCTCCCTGGTCTGGTCGGGACTATCTATTGTACTATTGCTCCTCTTCATCGGTATTCTTACCTACTACTATTTAAGAAACCATGAAAAAGGGGAGATCATCACCAAGCCCGACGGTGACCCCTTGACGGGAATGAAAATGTTTCCCTCGCAAAAGGCGGTACTCAAATACTTTATCGTGGTATCGCTCTTGATCGGCCTACAGGTGCTTCTGGGGATCTTAACCGTACATTATACGGTAGAGGGACAGGCCTTCTTCGGTTTTGACCTGGCCCATTATCTGCCCTATTCGATTACCCGTACCTGGCATACCCAATTGGCGGTGTTCTGGATAGCGGCCACTTGGTTGGCGACAGGATTGTTTTTGGCACCGATGATCTCGGGTAAGGAAATGAAATACCAGGTATTCGGTATCAATTTTCTGTTCATCGCCTTGCTTGTCATTGTTTTGGGGTCTATGCTGGGCGAATGGCTCGGGGTACACCAATTCCTGGACCTGACCACCAACTTCTTTTTTGGCCACCAAGGCTACGAATACATGGATCTTGGGCGCTTTTGGCAGATATTCTTGGGGATAGGACTCGTGCTTTGGGTCATTATGGTAAGTAGGCATATCGTATATGCCATCCGTAAGAACGACGCCTCAAAACACTTGTTGATCATTCTCTTACTCTCGGTAATGGCCATAGGTATGTTCTTTTTTTCCGGACTTATGTATGGGGAAAACAGCAGCCTACCGGTAATCAATTACTGGAGATGGTGGCTGGTCCACCTTTGGGTAGAGGGTTTCTTTGAGGTCTTTGCTACGGTGGTTATCGCCTTTATCTTTTCTAAGATGAAGATCATATCGGCAAAAACGGCAGGTCGGGTATCCGTAGCCTCGGCTTCCATTTTCTTGGCGGGAGGGATTATCGGAACCCTACATCACCTCTATTATTCGGGTACGCCTATTCAGGCCATTGCCTTGGGAGCGACCTTTAGTGCGCTTGAGGTGGTTCCCCTGACCCTAATGGGCTTTGAAATACGGGAAAACTGGAACATTCTAAAAAGCAGGTCTTGGATGCAAAAATACAAATGGCCCATATTCTTCTTTATCGCCGTGGCCTTTTGGAACTTTATCGGGGCCGGTGTTTTCGGCTTCCTTATCAACCCGCCGATTGCCCTGTACTATATCCAAGGGCTGAATACGACGGCCGTACACGCCCATACCGCCTTGTTCGGCGTATACGGTATGTTGGGCATGGGCTTCATCTTGATCTGCCTGCGGTTTTATTCCGACCGGGCCTGGGAAAGCAAAAAACTGACCCGCGCCTTCTGGCTCCTCAATATTGGATTGGTGGCCATGGTGCTTTTTAGCTTGCTTCCCATAGGGGTCATTCAGGCCTACACCTCCATAACCGAGGGCTATTCCTTTGCCCGTGATTCGGAATTGTTGTACTCACCGACCGTACAGACCTTGAAATGGTTACGAATGATCGGCGATATTATTTTCTCTGGGGGAATATTCTATTTCTGTTGGTTTACCATCTCTGAAACCCTATATAGCTTTAGAAGGAAATTGAAAAGCGAATAAGTAGGCCCATATGCTATGGTAGGCGTCCCCAAAAAAAAGCAGAAGGTCTTATCGGCCTTCTGCTTCTCTATTTTACGATAGTTTGGATGGTTATGGCGAAAGATTTCAATCTACCTTGATGATCTGTTCGGTAACGACCTTTCGGCTGGTCAGGTCACGTACCGATACCACGTAGACCCCAGAGGAGAATTGGGCCATATCGAGTTCGTAGCTGCCCTTGTCGGTAGTAAGGCTTTGTATCAGTTTCCCGCCCATATCGTTTATCTGTATGATCGATTTTGAACCGAGTCCCTCTATATAGAGTATTCCTTTGGTCGGGTTGGGGTACATTGAAATTTCGACGGCGTCAATGGGCCGGTTTTCGGTCAATACTTCGCCATTGGTATTGTAGACGACGATAACGGGAGGCCTGGCATAGGTGCCTTGCTCGGTGTCTCCGCTCTGAACGGACAGATAGAGGTTTCCGGTACTGGGGTCAAAGGCGCCCCCACCGATTTTTTTTGAGCCATTGGCCTGAAACGGGGTATTAAAAAAACCGTGATCGTAAGGTTGGGCCTCGTAGGGTTTTAAGGTGCCGTTTTTTATGGCGATCAAATCGTTCATGTCCCACAGCCAGTAATATTGGTAATTGTCCTTGGCCTCTGGGGTACAATAGCCGCCGCAAAGGTTGCCGTTGTCCTGTACGCATTTATAGCAAACACCGCTTTCGTGTCCCCCACTGCTGCCAATGGTCAAATAGGTTCGGGTGCCGGGTATGATAAAGCCATAGGTGGCCCTAGACAGGTGCGTCCATATGTCATTGGTCTTCGATTCGTTGCTGAGGTCGCTGTGCAAGGGATTCGATAAGCTAAAATCCAATAAGGTCGTCGTCTTGATCGTGCTGCTGGTGTTCAGGGCATCGGTTATATCAAAAGCAAAGGCGGAGGGCCCTACACTGGCCCTTGATATGATCGGAATGCCGCTCGAGTGCCCGGTAATATGGTCACCGCCCAAAGCTTCTTGGTAGTCTTCCGGGATTGGCGATATCCAGCCCGAGCTATGGGCAGGGGGGCTGCCTTCAAAGCGGTAATACCCGCTGACCGATGAGGTTTCCAAGGCATTGGCATCGTTTACGACCAAGGTACTTAGAGTATTGTCGGCAGGGGCGTCGTAATATTCGTAGGCATTGACGATCAGTTTGGCCTGGCCGCCCTGGTTTACGTAGTAAAGGCCTCCTACCCTATCTATTTTTTCGGGATTTCCTTCCGAGGCCTTCGATAGTACCGGGCTAAAAACCTGAATAGGCTGCTCTACCATGTTCAGCTCCGAAAGCGATTCGCTTTTTACGATTTCCGGAATAGCGTATTCGGCTACGGCCTGTTGGTGGGCATGACCGACGATAAAAAGGGAATGGTTTTCATAATTGTAGGCAATGGGCCCTTGGGAATAGTTGAGGTCCGATACACCATTGGTACTGGCCTTTATACGAAAAGCACCCTCATAGGTCAATTGTGAGATGTCGAATAAGGGAAGTTCTTCTAGGCTTTGTCCATAGCTAGGAAATAGAGAGGCGGCCAGAAGCACCCAAAAAAAACATATGGTCTTCATCTTTTTTATGGTTTTAATGAATTGGACTTAAAAAAGAGCCTCCAACTAGGGGAAACATTAAGATAACGCAAAGGATAACCGAATGTTGTTCGTGAGGTTAAGAGGATAGTATAGAGGGTATTGTGAAGTGGCGGAGGAAGGTCTTTCTGTAAACTATTAAGGGGCACTTCGGTCAAGGGCCTAAAAAAAAGCTTCCTGATATTTCAGGAAGCCAATGGCTGTTATAGATGGTGTATTTTTACAATTAAGTCTCTAAAAAAAACAGTCCTTTGTGGTTTTACAAGAGAAAGTTTATTTACCATCTTTGGGAGCATCAATACCGGTTAGTTTGCCACTATTTTGCTTCCATTCTACTTTAAAGTTTTTATTGAACTCCATAAAGATTTCCGGTTTTACCGTGCCGTGAAACTTATGGTCCGTAATTTCTACCGCATGGGTGCCGACAGATGTTACCAACTGGGCCCTCATTTTTCCCTCAGGTTGAATGATAGTAGCCTTTATCTTTCCGTTTTCGGTTACCCTTGAACGTACGTTTTCAACTGATAGTTCCGAAGGTATAAGACTGTAATAATGCGGTAAAAAGACCCAAGGATGTGCGGTTACGTTAACCTGTACACTTATTAAATTTACCCGGGTATAGTCGCTATGCGTAAGCCACCAGTTGTGCGTGGCCCCTACCTCTAGATAATCTCCTGAATAATCCATTTTGTGAAATTCCGTTTTTGCCATGATATCTTGTTTTAAGTGATTTTTAGATATAACCCATAGGGAGCGGCGGTACGGGGATGAACCTGGGCATTGTTCAAAACTCATACTGAATGTAAAAATTAATTCTTTGAAACGGACCTAGATATGTGTTAATGGTAAATTACACTGTATGAGAGGTTTATTGTAGGGGGCAAGGGGCGCTGAAATGCATATGAGCGTATGTGCGGCCTCTTTATGTGATTTATACATTCAAGATGTTTAGCTGTGTAATTTTTCTTACATATTATACATTAATGAACTTAATGTGTTGTATTTCAGCATATTTTTATACCCTAATCTTTCCCTCGGCAATTATTTTATAACCTTATAAAACACGTATTATGGAAAAGAATGTATTCAAACTAATTGGTGGGGTACTTTTAATGGTCATGTATCAGAGTTGTTGCACCCCTAGTGCCACAATCGGAAGTGTAAACAACACTTTAAGGCCACAAGAGACCAGAAATTGGTGTTGGGCCGCGGTAACGCAGATGATTGCGCAGAACGAAGGAAAAATCGTGAGCCAATGTGATTTGGCGAATCATAGGTTTAGTATGACCAATTGTTGCGATTTTGAAAATACTGGCGAAAGTTGCCCTAAAACAAACGATTGTAACAGGCCGGGATGGCTTGAACTTACCTTTGCGGGAGTAAAGTATAGTGAAGACACCACCGCTTTGAGTTGGGATAAACTGAAAAAAAGTATCTATTGCAACAAAGATGTTCTTGGTTATGCCTATGGAACACCGGGTGTAGTGGGCCATGTAGTGGCCGTGCGGGGCTATGTGAGTATAGCTGGTACCAATTATGTAGTACTCAACGATCCTTGGTCACCCTGTAATGGGACAGAACGAATGATTACCTATGAAGAATATGTAAATCCTTCAGGTACGGCCACCCATTGGAGAACTTGGTACGGTATCAGTAAAATTTGAAAACATAAAATCTAGAAAGAATGAAAACTTTAAGAACGATTATAGGTGTGGCACTGCTCTTTTTTATGGGGCAAGCTGTAGCCCAAAGCAATGATAATCTTGAACAGACGCTTGAAAAAGGAAAATCCGATTTGGTGGAAGCGCTGAAGCAAACGGGCGAGCAATTCGATTTCGGAATAGATCCAGAAGCTGTGAAAAATGCCCGGGCCGCCAGGCCCTTGGCATTCCACGAGGTAAGTTTTGACCAATTGTTGGAGTATAACCAAAACGGTATTGCGAGCGTATTAAAACCGGAACATAAAAAAATCGTTCCCTTAATGTCAAATAATATGGTAGTAACGACCATATCGATATCAAATAAGGAAGGTAAATATCAGGTAACGGATCTGATCAACCATCAATATGAGAACGATTTGAACCAATTGCCCGCCGAATTAAGGGAGAATAATTTTGAAAATCTAAAGGTGGTTTATGTACCCAACCTGAATACCACGGTCTATTCCATAAACGGAAAGAGCTATACCGATTATGGCGATCGTAGTTTACGGCAAGGTATGGATAGTGAAGTGCTGATGCAGGAACTTAAGGTGGATGCCAAAAAATTCCAAGAGGCATATGGTACTCCCGCCAAACAAGGTAAGTTACTGAATTAACTAGGGTATAAGGCCTTCATCGAATTGAATCCCTTGAACGATGTTTTGAGGGATTTTTTGGTTTCAAGAAAGTCCCTAATGGAAATAAATACAAAAGCCTTTTAAAAAAACCAATAACTTTGTAGGTAAAACCTAGTTCAAAAAAGCCTTCAAACCATGTCGCCTAAACCCCATATTTCAGTTAACGGCCATACGCATATTCTATATCAAGAAAATGCCCTATCACAAGAAGAATTGATAAAACAGAGCCAGGCTTTCTATTCCTATCTGAACCAGAGAAGGTCGATCAGGGAATATGCAGATACCCCTGTACCCAAGGAAGTTATAGAGACCTTGATCAAGACGGCCTCTACGGCCCCATCGGGAGCGCATAAGCAACCGTGGACGTTTTGTGCGGTATCGAACCCCGATTTAAAAACAAAGATACGGGCAGCGGCCGAGGCGGAAGAAAAGGAGAGCTATGAGAGTCGAATGAGTGAGCGTTGGAAAAAGGACCTAGAACCTTTGGGAACGGATATGCACAAGCCTTTTTTGGAAGTAGCCCCATGGCTGATTATCGTTTTTAAAAAGGTACACGACTTAGATAAAAACGGTGGAAAAGTAAACAATTACTACGTAAACGAATCTGTGGGTATTGCCTGTGGCATGTTGATTACGGCCATACACAATGCTGGTTTGGTCACCTTGACCCACACCCCTAGCCCTATGAATTTTCTGGCCAAGTTGCTGAACCGCCCCAGTAATGAAAGGGCATTTTTATTGTTACCCGTAGGCTATCCAAAATCGCCTACCTATGTACCGGATATTGAACGGAAACCTTTGGATGAGGTGGCGGAGTTTTATGAGTAGTAATTTAACACAGCATAAAAAACACTGTTAATCAGTCGCCTATGATTTATGCACCACTGTTATTTAATTTTACTTTAAAAAAATCAAAAATATAATCACTTAAATTTTCAAAACTAACGCAGGGTATTTTCCCAAATACTAAGGACTTTTCTTTGAGCTCATCTACCGTAGTGCCTGCCGAATAATATACCATAGGAATATTTTTACATTCAGGTGTTGAATCTATTACTGCTACCATTATCAGTAATTCTGATTACAGCATCCGAAGAATTTAAGTTTTCAAACTCAATAAGAACTTTACTGGCATGGGCATCATAAGAATTTTTAACAAGTTCAAAAATGGCAATAAAATCATCAGTTATTAGGTCACGACCTATAATATTTTTTAAGCCAGAGCTTATTCTAAATTGTAGTTCATTGTCCATTACTTCAAAAATCTAATTTGCAAATTCAATTTGAAATAAAATTCCCCATTTTCTTGATAGATTTCACCAAATTCATGTCGAGAAGAACTTGCCGTATCAAGTTTGGTGTTATTCAGTAAATAGTCTTCAAATTCGTTTCTGTTATAAATGTGATAACACAAAACGTCTCCATTCTCTTTTACGATCAAATAACCACCAGTTGCATCATATTGGCCGGCCCATACTTTTGATGGCATCATCCCTAGTGCAACATCAGTTAGAAAACGCTTTATTTTATAATCGTAAAATTTATGTTCATTTTCAATATCGTAATTCAAAGGGTTTTTTCTGGAGATATTGTTTACTAAATCGGTTAAACGTGAATGATTTCCAGAATAAAAGTCAAAAACTATTTGTGAAAGAATATCGGGTAGTAAGCTGTCGATAAGGACAAGGTTATTTGAAAATATTTGTCGTTCTGTTTTAATAAACTCAAAGAACCCACCTTTATCATTTACTTTGGCTATTCTGTCCATTATTTTACTACGACTTGAAATAGAATTGATATATTCTATTTCATGTTCGGTAAAGGAAGTTCCTTTAATTTGAAAAACAAAATTCGTTGTTTTACCTGCGTTAAGAAGGGTGGAAGGATTTCCAAGTTGAGATTTTATGCTAAACCCTAAGGTTGGTTGTTGGTTTGTTCTTTGATCATGAATTACAATAGTAATATCTGTTTTTGCAGATGAACATGCTTTTAAAGAAATACAATTTATTTTTTGCATAAATCTCTCAATTTCAGGGACAGAAAAAGTTCTTTCTTTGTTTTCTTTAATAGCGTATAATAGATAAAGGGCTTTCTCTTTAAACTTTGAAATAGGAATTTTCAAAGTTTCTCTATTTCCCGAAACTAAGATTATTTCATCTTGAATTGAATATTCAAATTTCGCGTTGTTTTCGAATCTTAATATTTTAATAATTGGATAAACTAAGCCTTCTAATTTTTCAATGTCTTTGTCTCCTAAGAATAATTGTTTGTCTCCTAATAATTTAAAAAGAGCATAAATCTCGCTCCATTCTCCTTTGTTGCCAGTTATCATTTGAAATTAAGTTTTTCAACGATTTTTTTCGCCGTGGCTTGTATAGCTGGCACAGCAACAGAGTTGCCGAATTGTTTGTAAGCTTGAGCATCTGAAACAACTATTTTAAATTTCTCAGGAAATCCTTGTAGTCTTGCCCATTCTCTTGGTGTCATTTTTCTGATTCCTTCACGATTAACTTCTCCTGAAATATTTGTTACGGGGGTGAAATTTGTAAGTTTGTTATCAAGAATGAGGTTTCTTTCCCTGCCCATTCCGCCACAAACTACTGCATTGGCAGTGCCGTCATGTGGAATGATTTCAAAACCAAAACCATTACCCTTGCTTTCATGCCGTGCTCTATGAGCACGCAGTGTATTCATATACACATCAGATAAATAATATTTTACAGAGACTTCTTCTGGTTCAAGAATGTCTTTTATCACCTTCGTTTTATCCGTTGCTTTAGGATACTTAAATTCTTTAACATCTAAGTCACTTCTAAAACCTACGATGAAAATTCGTTCTCTATTTTGTGGAACGCCAAAATTCTTGGCATTTACGATTTCAGGTTCAGGTATGTAATAATTTAAGTCGTTTCTTAAAACATTTAGTATAGTAGCCAAGGTTCTACCTTTGTCATGACTTCTAAGTCCTTTTACATTTTCGAGAAAAATTGCTTTTGGCCTTTTCTTTCTAATGATTTCTGCAACATCATAAAACAAAGTTCCTCTTGTATCTTCAAAACCACCTCTTTTACCCGCTATAGAAAAAGCTTGGCAAGGAAACCCTGCACAAAGAATATCGAAATCACCAGGTATATAATTTTTTGTTTCCTCTTTGGTTATATCCCCAAAGGGAACCTCTCCAAAGTTGGCTTCATAAGTGATTTTTGAATATCTATCCCATTCACTAGTAAAGACACATTTGCCTCCCAAATTTTGAAGAGCTAACCTAAATCCACCTATACCTGCAAACAAATCAATAAATTTAAATTTTGGTTTCTTAGGTTCAGGAAAGGGCACATCATTCTTAAAATCGAAAAGATAATATTGAAGTGCTTCTTCAGCAACTTTGTCGGTTATCTCCTCCTTGGAGGTTTTAAGTAAAAGTATATCTTTTACAAATTCGATGGCGTCATTCTTATAAAACTGCGAAACACCGTTTTTAGAATTGTGCAAATAGTGTGTAAACGCAGCTCTTTTTGGACTTTCAGACTCTACAAGTCTTATTCGGAAGCTCTTTCCATTGACGTCTTCTGTTGTAATTCGCTCTTTAAGTTTCATTTAGAATTCAGGTATTCTTAAGTATTATGCAAATTAATAAGTTTATTATAATATATGGCAGGAGTTGGAATTTAAGTTTCAACAAAAGCATCAACAACTTCATTCTAGATATTTTTTATAAAATATAGTAATATAGCCTTAAGAAAATGTTGTTAAAGAGATTTGGCTACAGTTTCCATCTATCATTGTTTCCTTTGTCTCAAATTTCATGAATTTTGTCTACAATAATATGTAGGCTTAGGAAGTATTTGTCCAAAGGTAAAATGTTCGGGTTGAATCATGGAAATACATCTTTGTAGTGAATATATATAATTTGATAAGGAAATGATTATGGAAAGACGTAACGGAATCTAGAAAACGAGCTCATCTCTACTTCATGGGAGACCTGAGATTTGAATGGTCCGATACTTTCCCCATATTTAATCACCGCATCCTTTTTTTCCTTCGGTCGGAACGTTTTTTTTCTTTTTTAAATTCCCTCCCCATCCATAGAAATCAAACCCTAAAAAACCAATATCTTCGCGCGCTGTATGTGGATGTATCTCGGACTTTTAGCGGCCCTATTTTTAGGCTTGCACAACCTGTTGAAAAAGCATGCTGTTCAGGGCAATGAGGTTTTTCCGGTGCTCTTAGGTACCATCTCTTCGGGGTTTTTACTGCTGCTTCCTTTTTACGTGGGGTCTAAGCTGGCCCCTGGGTATATGGCCGAGATCCAATTCTTTATTACCGACATCCCTTGGAAAACCCACGGCTTTATCCTTATAAAATCCGCTATCATGGCGGCTTCATGGTTGTTGGCCTACCAAGCCTTAAAGCATTTGCCCATTACCATTGTTACGCCCATACGCTCGGCCGGTCCCTTTTTTACCTTTATCGGTGCCATTACCATTTACCAAGAAAAGCCCAACGGATGGCAATGGATCGGATTCTTTCTGATTATCTTTTCGGTATTGCTGTATTCTAGGATTGGTAAAAAGGAAGGTATCCACTTTAAAAGGAACAAATGGATATTCGCTATTATTGGCGCTACCTTTTTAGGGGCTTCCAGCGGACTGTACGATAAGTTTCTCATTCAGAGTCTCACTTTGAATCCGCAGACCCTACAGTTCTGGTTTTGTTTTTATACCATTCTTATTCTCTTGCTCATTCTGAGTATCACTTGGTTTCCGCATGCGGAAAAACGAAAGGCTTTTAAATGGCGTTGGTCTATTCCCTTGGTCGGTATGCTCTTGCAAATAGCCGATTACTTCTATTTTAAAGCCTTACAGGACCCTGATGCCTTGATTATGTTACTTTCGGCCATCAAACGGAGTCAGATCATCATTGCCGTGGTGGTAGGCGGACTCATCTTTAAAGAGCAAAACAAACGCAAGAAACTGGTGCCCCTAGCGGGTATTATGATCGGGGTTTTCTTGATTTTGTATTCGTAGCGGCATAAGCTATACGCTCAGGTGGTGGCCAAGGCCTTCCTAAGGGTCCTAAGGGTCGCCTTCAGCTTCAATTTGGCGTAAACGATACCGGCGGTTTTTCCCAAAAGGGCCGCAATGGCCAATACGGCGATTCCCTTCCACCAAGTATCGAAAAACTGTCTGTCCGTAACAAAGTAGGCGGTGGCCAAACCTATCATACTGGCAAATACGGCCATAGAACCTTCTTGGCAACCACAGGCGTAGTAGTACTTGTTCAGTTGCTTGGAATACTGTGTTGAAAGCGGCAGGTTTTCGTCCAATTGTATTTTTCTGTAAACCTGTTTTAAATTGGGATTGGTTTTCAGTTCTTCCAAACTCGCTAAGTCTTTTACGATATAGATCATCTTCTCAAGGTTATGGCAGTATGCTGTCTCTTGCCTGTTGGGTGGTGGTAATGTAGTTCCATGTAGCCTCGGCATCGTCAAGGGTAAAATTGGCCTCTCCAGATAAGAGCAGATATTCCGGTATGGCCTTGACAATTCCTCCGCCCTCTTTGGGAGTCCACATGATTAAGGCCGGGTTGTCATGGGCTTCATGGTTTAACCCGTAATAGTGACCTATTTCATGAATGGGAACGAACCTTAGGGCCACTTCGGGAAAACGGGTTCTAAAAGTAACCCCGGACGGACTAAATTCTTCCAGCTCAGGCCTGTACCAAGAGGTTAGCCCGTTAAGGCTAAGATCTCGATACCCGAAGACGGCTACGGTGGGAACGGTGCTCAAATCTTCATTTTCGACGGGCCTTCCCATTAAGGCAAATAACTCGCGTTGGGCCGTATCATCGGTGGTGTCGGATTGTAATGGAACGTGTTGCAGGGAGCTTACGACCAAATCTTTAATCGAAGGCCATGTAAAGTTCAGGCCGATTTGATACCCTTTTCTTTTAGCCAGGTCGAGATATCTTCTAAACATAGCTTTCTTAATGGGATAAACGGTAAAGGAAGGTACCGAATTGGGCCCACGACTTATAAAGTCATCGAGATCGCTCTGGCTAACTTTGGTTGATGTGCCCGTATATACGACCTCTCCATCAAAAGCCGAATAAATAAACTTACCGCTACAAATAGAGACCCTTCCTGCCAAGGCGTGTAAATTTAAAATGCCTTCATTGTGCAAGCGTCTTAAAAAATCGGAGCTTCTGATGGCCAAACGACGGGGGTCTATTGTAATGGGCACCCCAATGGGGTCGCCCCCCAAACGCGCCCTTTTCTTTGAGCGTTCCAATCTTTCAGGGTCATCTGAAAAAACTTCTTCAAGGGCCGTTTCGATTATAGTTTCAATATTGGCTTTTTCTACGAGTCCCTTAGGGCCTACGTAGAACGCCTGGCCGAGTAAGCGGGTGACCGAAGGAATCAACCTGAAAATGTTTAAAATACCAAGTCCCCCTTGTATTTTACACCAATTAAAAGTTAACAGGCCAACGATTAAATCTTTTAGTCCTTCTAAGGTGTCGGCTAGAATATCGACGATATCCTCGAGCCAATCGAATAGGCCGCTGAAAAAACCGAAAATAGCGGTAAATATCGAGCACAGCACCTTCCCGAATATACAGAACGTCCGTCCTAGCCCTTCCAATAATCGGCCTATGTCAGAAAGCATGCCTTTTAGGTCCTGCAACAATACCCCTATGAAATCAATGATATCTTCAATGGTGTCGACAATATCGTTCCAAAGGTCCCACAAGGTTTTGAAGGCCTGAAGCGGATCGGTAAAAATACATACCAGAAAGGTCACCAATCTATGAATGATTTTAAGGACGAGTTCTATCACGATTCCTATTACATGGGTCACTATTTGGCATACCAAGGTGACCACCCATTTTGTAACGGTCACCACGACCCAAGTAACCACCTTGACTACGACGACCACAATCCAACAAAACCACTTGTTACAACAGGCACACCACCATTTGCACTTTTGTCTTTTACATTTGCGCTCTTCTTGGCTCACCCATTCTTCAATGGGTTGGTTCACCTGCTCCTCTACCCATTGCCCTATGTTTTCACATACTTCCTTGGCTTCGGTAATGAATCGGGAAACCGGGGTTAAAACATTTTCGGTAATCCATGTTGATACGCTTCTACATGCCATGATCTATAATTTTTTAAGATGAATAAAATCAACAAAGCGGGAACACTTTTGTCAAACTATATGGTCAGGGGAGAAATTGGAGGGAATGGGGTGGTATCGAGCATAAACAAATCAGCTGGCCCAAACCATCAATACAAATGTATCTTGGAAGGCTATGTGGTGGTCATACAATTGTATAATCGGTAAGGTTTTGTGTCTGTTCTGTAAAATTTGGGAATTGGACGAATAGGCCACCGATAAGGGTAAATTCTATTTTAATAAGAATGCCGAAGGGTTTGAATTACAGCCTATTTTATAAATTGGGCATGAAAGGAATTTTGTGGGCCATTACGCCGAAAGAGGCGAATTCGGAAGTATTATAGAGACGCTCGTCCCTTTCTCCGGCGTACTCTCTATACTTAACCTGCCCTTGTTTTTCTTTAGGTAATCTATAGAAGCCTTTAGCCCGAACCCGGTTCCTTTTTCTTCTGATGTACCCAATTGGGTAAAGAGCTTTTCACCTTCGAATATGGTATCTATTTCTACTTTGGAAAGTCCCACTCCAGAATCTTTGATTATGGTATGTACCTCATGGCCTTCCGTTTTTAGGCAAATATTTATGCTACCTTTTTTCGGGGTGAACTTAATGGCGTTGTGCAAAACATTTCGAACAACAAAAGCATAGTTCCGCGGGTCGGCATATATGGTGCCGTTCAAATCGCCCAGGGTAAAATCTATTTGTTTTTCGAGTAGCATCGCTTCGAAGACCCCCGCGATTTGGACAATGGTTTCCTTGCCCTTGAACAGGGAAGATTTTACGGGTTTGCCTTTTATTTGGTCTTGTGACCATTGTAATAAATCGGTTAAAAATAGATCAAGGTTCGCAATGTGTTTTGACAGGCGCCCCAAATACTCTTTTTCCGTTTCCCTATCGAAGTCATTGAACGCCATAGAGTCGACCAAACCCTTTAAGGTGGCCATGGGACTCCTAATATCATGTGATATTAACGTAAACAGCTTTTTGTTAAGGATGTCTAATTCAGCGAGTTCCTGCTTCTGTTTTTTAATCTTCTTGGTATAACCTATAACCACCAAGGATATGGGGTAAGATATAATTATTGGCATTACCAGGGAAAGTGTAAGGCCATAGGCAAAATTGGCCACCTTAATAAAACATGCGGATAGCAAAAATAAAAAAACGGAAAAAAGTACACAGACAACAACTATTCTATGCGGCTTACTTAATAAGTTCTCTAATTTTTCTATCGGTCTTGACATTCTGGCATAAATTATTCACGGGCCGCTATTCTTTTATTTGGGGCTTCCCTTTTTTTTCCTCCGTCAACGAACAATTTATTCACAGGTGACCAAAGAAATATATTGAATATATAAAACGCCAAAAATGATACAATATTGGACGAAAAAATCGCATGTCTTGTAAACGGTTCATTCCCCGATTTGTAGCACAGCTTTTATACAAATTTAGGTTTCAATCGGAAAAAAAATGAGCGAAGACAAAAAAAACTGATGCGTTTGTCTATGGTTAGTAGGAAGTCCATTTGTGAAAACAAGCTCAAGTTGCTGCAAACGGTTATTTACTTTTGTAATACAATTAATTTGAGTGACGTATTTATATCATCATTATCTTCAAACTAAATGTTTTTTGATATTTCAGCATATTGCATTCCTCGTTTCTTTGGTCTTACATCAACCCCCATTTTTCTATAAAACCCAATTAAGACTTCTGGTGGAGAATAATAAGGGCTGTTAGTTAGCTCACCAAATATTTTTTTAAAACCGTTTTTCTTTGAACATAATTCAAATTCAGTTAGAACATTTGTTCCTAAGCCTTCCCTTTTTCTAAATACCCTAAAATCATAAATTTTAATACTGGTTTCTTCAAAAATGCCGTAATTCAGCAAAAATGCCCTAGATCCGTCTGAAAAATATCCGCTCACCTCTATTTTTTCTTGTTTAATGAAACGTTTAAACGTTCATTGTTATGTATAATATTTTCTATCATTTAATTGTAACCTTTTTTCTGCATAGTTATTTTTTCGTCTGCTTTTGGATCCAATCCATAAGTTCATCTTTATTTATGGCATTCCAAGTTGATTGAGTATTCTTTTTTTCTGATGGATTTTCTTCGGGTTGAAAAATAATTAATTCTGTGTTTTTATTTCCATCCAGTTCCAATTTAGCTAAAAATCCAACCATGTCTGTCGCATTATTCTCGTATAAGGTTCTTGGCGTTCTCTGGCATGCTCCTGAAAGACGGTAATTACGTTTTTTTAAGGCCGATCTTCAATTTAAAATAAGTTGTCGCCCATATTTCACTTTCCCCAATGCTTGTCCCTATCTTTGCGTTTTGGAACACATCGGATTTAGAACCTCAATTTTAGTAGATAAAGCGTATGCCCTTTAGAAAATTACATCCCCACTTGCTTGAGAATTTAGAGCGTCTGGAAATTGAAACCCCAACGCCCTTTCAAAAAAGTAGCATTCCCGTAATCAAAAGTGGTATAAATGTCTTTGCCTTCGCCAAGGAAGGCAGCGGGAAAACGACCACCTTGGTGTTGACCACCTTGCAGAAGCTAAAATGTGAGGCTGTAGGAGACGCCCCAAGGGCGGTGGTTATGGTAGAGAACAAAGAGAAGGTGTTGGAACTGTACCAAACCTTTATAGAATACACCAAATACAGCTCATTACGGGTGTATGCCAGTTACGAGCAGCTGCATATAGATGTGCAGAAGTCCGAAATATACTTGGGTATCGATATTTTGATTACCACGCCCAAAACACTTCACAACCTGTTTTTGACCAATGGGGTTAGTATTTCCGAATTGAAGATCATAAGTGTCGACGATGCCGAATTTCTATCGAACAAAAAGGAAGCTACAGGCCTGATCGCCATGGCGGCAAGCATTAAGAAAAGTCAGTTTGTAATCTATGCCGAAAAAGCCCATCCGCAGTTGAAGCGCCTAGAAAATCACTTTATGGAATACTCCCGTACCGTCACGGCCTAGACGCCAAGCTTGTTACTACCAAGAAATCGGGAAGTAGTCCTTTAGGAACTTTCCGCACCAATGCTTACCGGTATTGATACCATCAAAAAGAGGATCTACTACCCTAGCGGCGCCGTCAACAATATCCAATGGGGGTTGAAAATCATGGACTTCCTGCTTTCTTTTGGCCAATTCCGCAGGGTCTTCGTCGGTCACCCATCCCGTATCCACCGCATTCATATAAATACCGAATTTGGCCAGGTCGCCCGAAGCTGTATGGGTAAGCATGTTCAGGGCCGCTTTTGCCATATTGGTGTGGGGGTGTCGCGATTCTTTAAAAAACCGGTGGAACTTACCTTCCATGGCCGATACGTTTATAATGTGTTTTTGCCCGGTATTTTCCTTTTTCATGATTTCCGAAAGTCGGTTGCACAAGACGAAGGGCGCAACGGAATTTACCAATTGTACCTCTACCATTTCAGTAGTTTCAATAGCTCCCAATTTTAGGCGCCAGCTATTGGTCTTACGCAGGTCTACTTGTTGTAAATCGGCATCCAGTTCACTTTCGGGGAAGACCTCCTTGGTCACTAGGCTTGCGTCAAAACTATAGGGAATCTGCGACAATCTCGCGGAAGAGCGTAAACCGATGCCGGGTTCCGGACCGTGCCATGAAACGGGCATGTTCTTGTTGGAGGAAGCCGCGGAAGTAAGTTCGGTAAGTTCGCCCAGGCAACTCATATGGTCGGCCAGCACATCTTGTGCAAATTGGGGCAAGCTCTCAAAGGGCCTTTCTTCATTTAGCATAAGATGGGCATAGAAACCTGCCGGACGTCGGACGGTTTGGGCCGCATTGTTGATGAGAATATCCAGTTTTTCATAGTTCTGCTCAATGTAGTTGCAGAAGATTTCCACACTGGGGATATGCCTTAGGTCGAGTCCGTGTATTTTAAGACGATGGCCCCATTCCATAAAATCGGCCTCTTTGGAAAAACGTAAAGCAGAATCCACAGGGAAACGGGTGGTAGCGATAACGGTGGCCCCTCCACGCAAGAGCATCAGGCTGATATGGTAGCCGATCTTTAGGCGTGAACCTGTAATCACCGCCACTTGGCCCTTTACGTCGGCCGTTTGAAAGCGTTTGGCATAGTTTAGGTCTCCGCATTCGGTACACATGGTATCGTAGAAATGGTGGAGCTTGGTAAATTTGGCCTTACAGACGTAGCAATCGCGGGGCGATTCCAATTCCGGAGTATCCTTTGCCGCTAGGTCGGCCGCAGCCAGTAATTTTGGCGCCACAAACACCGAGGCCTCACGGGCGTGGCGAATACCGGTCTGGTTACGGGCGCTTTTGTCTTTGGCCGCTTGCTTGCGCTTGGCCGCTTTTTTGGCGTCTTTTTTTCTTCTGGAGAACTCTTCCCTACTCGGCCGGGATAGTTGTCCCGATACCTTTATGAGGGTGGTTCTTTGTTCTTTTGGGATTTCAAATATTTGATCGGTGTCGGCCACCAATCGTTCTAGAACGGCAATACATTTCTCTACTTCCTCTAAGCTTACTTCTGGGCTTTTTTCCAACGCTTCACTCATCCTTCCTCCTGTTTTTATCGGAATAACTGTACTCCGTAATCCTAAAATTTTATGCCGCGCGAAACTACATCTTTATTTTGAAGGCTTTATCCAAAACGCGTCTTTTATTTTATGGAGATGGAGGTGAATTCCCCGTGATGCCCCTTAATCGATGAGATAGGGGTTTTACTTTGCCGAGCCAATAAAAAAGGGCCGCTACCCTTTCATCGGTAGCCGCCCATTTAATTGCATACAGGTGTTTTATACTTACTCCATATCTATGATACCCACCACTTCATAGGCCCTCGTGCCATTTACCTGTATTTTTTCATAAAGGATGTTGGCGAACTCAAAATAGGTTTGTCCGTCTATATTTACTTTTTCATATCCATCGGGAAGCTCATATACTATGGTGCCTACTTCAGGTTCTACCACCTCGTACTCTGAATTTACTTCGGTATAAAAGGTTCCGCCCACATAAAAATATACCCGATTGTTAAAACGAATTCTTCTATAGTCTGAAGGAAGGGTTTTTATTCTAAAGCCAATTTTAGGGGCTATTACAATGTATCGTCCTCTTGATACGGTGTAAAATTTATTGTTGGAATAGTAATAGTTATTGCCCTTGTGCTTAATAACCGTTCTGTTGGGCACGGTTCTTACCGATACCACCTTCTTTTTTGGGGTTTTGTAGACCACTCTTCTGCTCGATACCCTGTTTGGGGTCGTCTTCACTACAGTTTTGGTAGTTGTGACCTTTGTTGCGGTACGCTTGCGGGTTTGTGCCGTAGCCGAAACGGTACAAGCGATTAAAAATAAAGAAGCTACTACGTATGTTTTAATGTTTGTTTTCATGATGCATAAGATTTAAAAAGTTAAACTTTTAGTATTGCGATCACTACTTTGACACTTATTTTTCTCCCTGGTTTAATTTCACATGGCTGTTTTTACCGTAAACTAGACGAAGGGATGTTTTCAATCTACGAATTGGGGGATTCTATAGATATGGAAAAACACGGTATTTTAAATTTAGGGTAGAAAAAAGGCGTATTCGAATAGAACACGCCTAGTTATACGATACTTTTCCTTCCTATTATTTCAGCAAAGCAAGAAGGCCTTGTAGTTCGGTAAGGTTAAGACTTGAATTGTTATCCGTATCCAATTGCGCAAAATTCTCTGAAACCGAACCGATAGCTTCCGTTGAGCTTATGGCTTCGTTCTTATCCGTATCCAATAGGCTAAATAAGCTGGCCACTTGTTGAACGGTCGAGTTTGAGCTCAATGAACCCAGCAGTGTCGCGGCATCCGCTACATTAGACGTGTTTACGTTCTTTACACTATTACAACTGGATAGGGCGGCCACGAGGGCTATCGATGCTATTACTTTTTTCATCATTTATGTTTAGTATTTGTTTATAGAGCCGCAAAGGTAGTCTTATAAGTTGAAGGTGAAGAAGTATATAGACCAACACCGCATTTATATCTATACAACTCTTAAAATTATAGACGAATGGGGTGTTTGCACGTATTAAATTTATAATGGTTTTGGAGTTGATTTTGGTTCTTGGCCGGCCTAGTGGAAGCCGCCATAACAAAGGCACAGTGTATGTCGGGAAGCTATTCGGGCAAAATATAGGCACAAAAAAAAGCCCATCGATTAAGATGGGCTTTTGTAAAACTTAAAGTATATGTATTAGATAACTTTTACGTTCACTGCGTTCAAACCTTTGTTGCCTTCTTGTAGATCGAATTCAACTTCATCGCCTTCGCGAATTTCGTCAACTAATCCTGAAATGTGTACAAAGTGATCTTTTTCAACGCCTTCTTCAGTGATAAAACCAAATCCTTTTGTATCATTGAAAAATTTTACTGTTCCTTTACTCATTGTAATGTAATTAAAAATTTATAGTACTTATTATTTTGCAAAGATGGCGCCAATTTTCCAACATTCAACATTTTAATTTACTTATTTTCAACTTCTTACAAAATCTATTTTTAAGTATTCATTTAATTTTGCCCCGTTTGGCTTGAATATGGACTCATTATGCCTTGATTATGGGCGGTATTCTGTGGTAAGTTGTGTTTTTGGGGAGATATCCGTAAAGTGAACTCGGTTACAATTAGGCGGTTTTTATGCCTTATCGATGACTTTTTTTCCTTCCAAAAGGAGGTTTTAGCCCTATTTCGGAAGGAAAATTTTAAAGAAAGAGGCACATCGGTGATAAATCATCAGGGCCGGAGCTTAAGTTTTATATGGAAATCGAAGGGTAATTATCGTCGTTTTACAAAATGGAAATGCGAACTTTCTTATTTTTTAGGCGGGAGTTGTTCAATGTTCCGACCAACTGATCGGCAATCGACAAGGGAACGGCTACAAAGGCACAATCTTGTTTAAGCTCGATAACACCCAACTGGTCTTTTTTGATGCCGCCTTGTTTAAAGAAGAGTCCGGCAATATCCCCTTTTGAGATCTTATCCTTTCTACCGCCAGAAATAAACAGGGTTTCCCATAATTGGGGTTTACGGGCCGCTTTTTCGCCAATAGCTATACTTTCGGTACCTTTGATGAACTCGGGTACATCTTCGTTTTTGTATTGCAAGACATAGGCCGTTCCTTTCGCATCTACACGGGCCGTTCTGCCATTACGGTGGGTAAATTCTTCCATGGCCCTTGGAAGCTCGTAATGAACGATATACTTCAACTCGGGAATATCTATTCCCCTTGCCGCCAGATCCGTAGCGATCAATATTCGGCTAGTGCCATTTCTGAACTTGATCAAAGAACGCTCCCTGTCCCTCTGTTCCATCCCCCCTGAAAAACAGGTGTATTGGATCTTATGTTTATCTAAAAACCCGCTGACACGTTCGATGCTCTCCCTAAAATTGCAAAAGATGATCCCGGGTTGGTCGCCAAGGTGCAGCAGTAGTTCGGCCAAGGTCCTCAATTTATCCTTATCCGGCGAAACCACCGTTTTAATGGTCAGTTTCGATTCTTTTTTGGCCGCTAGGTAATCAATGGTCACGGCTTGGTCCAACCGAACGAATTTAGGAATTTCAACCCCCTGTGTAGCGGAAGTAAGGATACGCTTGTTCAGATGGGGCAATTGCTTGATGATCGTACTCATTTCACCTTCAAATCCCGTTTCTAGCGATTTATCGAACTCATCCAAGACCAAGGTCTTGATATCCGTTTTAGAAAAACGGTCGCCACCAAAATGGTCGGCAATTCTTCCCGGTGTACCTATGAGGATCGCCGGTGTATGTTTTAATTCAATTTTATCCTTGGAAATAGGTCGACCGCCGTATACCGCATTCACCTTAAAACCGGAGCCCATATCACGGACTACTTGTTCGATCTGTATGGCCAGCTCGCGTGAAGGTACCAAGATCAAGGCCTGGATTTCGGTACATTCGGGATCTAGGCTGTCGATAAGGGGCAAAAGAAAGGCCAAGGTCTTGCCGGTGCCCGTTGGCGAAAGCAAAATCGTGTTGGTTGTTTTTGCAATGGTCTCTAGGGCTTCCTCTTGCATGGGGTTCAATGCGGAAATCTTGAGTTTCGCTAAAATATCCTGTTGATTACGAATGTTGTTGGCCATGGATCAGTGTTTTGAAGACGCCTCTATTTTTTGGTTGGCCGTGGTGTGGTGCATCACATGGTCGGCCAGTACTTTTTCTATCAATTCTTCCTTGGTCAAATGATGGAAAATGGTCTTTATTTTTTCTTTGGCTTCCGGGGAAACGTTTCGGTTCGGTTTGGTCTTGAAAATTTTCTTGGCCCAGAGTACCAAATTGGTTTCTTCCCTATCCTCGGCACCTTGTTTTTTAAGCTCCTTGAAAACGAGTCCCAATTCCTTTTCAAATTCCGGAATGTCTTCCCGTTCCTCTTCTTGGATAATGGTTAATGAAAGTCCCTTTGCCCCTGCCCTGGCCGTACGGCCGCTTCGGTGTACATAGGCTTCATAGGTGTCGGGCAAGTGGTAATTCACCACATAGGATATTTCCTTAACGTCAATACCACGGGCGGCCAAATCCGTCGCCACAAGAATATCGATAAACCCTTCCCTGAACTGTCCCATGATCCGATCTCGGATTCCTTGGGTGAGACTACCGTGAATTGACCCGGAAGAAAATTTATTGATGGCCAGTTTCTTCGCCAGTTTATTCACTGCCGCTTTGGTCTTGCAGAAGATGATTCCGCGCTCCCCTTCTTTGCTATTTAAAAAGTGGAGCAGCACCTCAAGTTTTTCAATAGGTTCGACTACCATATATTTATGGTCGATGCCTTGGTGGCCCATTTGTACCATATCGGCCTCTAGGTGCACTACGTGCTTCGACATATAGTTCTGTACCAATTGCTTTACCGTTCCCGGCATGGTAGCGGTAAAGAGCAATGTCCGTCTCGATTTGGGCATCTCTGCGTCTAGGGTGTCCAAGTCCGTTTTCAAGGCGGTTACCATCTCGTCGGCCTCATCTAAGACCAAGTACCTTAGTTTTTTTAGGCTAACGGCCTTCCGTTGGATCAAGTCGATCAATCGGCCAGGTGTAGCTACGACAATATGCGTTGTCTCCTTTAACCGTTCTATTTGGGGTTTTATGGGAATGCCGCCACAAACGGAAGCAATGGAGATAGCCGGACTATGGGCCGCAAAGGAAACCAGGTTCTCATAGATCTGTTGCCCCAATTCCCGTGTTGGCGATAGAATAACGGCCTGTACCTCCGTTTTATCGGTATGGATCAATTGAAGCAAGGGCAAGCCAAAAGCCGCGGTCTTACCGCTTCCCGTCTTGGCCAAGGCCACTACATCATCCTTTTGCTTTAACAGGATGGGAATGGTTTTCTTTTGGATATCGGTGGGAACGGAAATTTTTAGGTCGGCTAAACTCTCTAGCAGTTGTTCGTTGATCCCTAAAGCTGAAAATGATTTTGACATATGATAAATTTTGGCAAAGATAGGCAGGGGCGTCCGTGAATTGTGTAAAATGACGGACTATGTAATTGAAAAAAAGGGACTTAAAAGAATTAGCCCCTTTTGTAATGGTATTAAAAACAAACGCTTAAGCTTCTTGGAGCGTACGTTTAGATTTTCTGTAAATGTAGTTTGGGTAAATGCTACGTTTCGCAAAACGGTTCAATTTATGGGAATTGACCATTTTCATATAAACGGGCTTGGTAACGCCAAAGTACTCATAGGTAGTACCGTCTAAAAAGGTAATTTCCAAAACCATACCCTTGTGTATGTAATCGGCAATACCCGAATTGTTGATCGTTTCGGTATAGGCCTCTAAATTCGCCGCTATGGTCTCGGGGGCGATACTCACCAAAAAGTGGTATCCGTCGATGATAGCTCGGCTATTGACTTCGGCCTCTTCGCGTTTGGCGTCACCTTCTTGAAATTTATCCGGATGCCATTCCTTGACCAAATTGCGGTAGGTTGACTTAAGTGCCTTAAGTTCAATCTCCTTTTCAATTCCAAATAACTTCTTATACTGACCGATACGCTTCATAGACTTTTTTTTGAAGCGGCAAAGCTACGCCTTTATTTTATACCACTTAGGCTTATTCTGGCTTTTATATTTTAGTGGAAATCGACCTTTTTCCTTTTAAAAAAAAATATAGATAGAGACTAGGACGATAATGGAAGAAGTTAGGTGTTCAATGAATTGTCATTGATAAACTCCAAAAACTTGGGCTTGTACTGCTCCGAAACCGTAATCCGCTGCTCGTTGATAAGGATTTGGCTTCGTTCAATGACTTCAATATTTTTTAAGGATACAATAAATGACCGGTGTACTCTCATAAATTGGGATTTGGGTAGTTCTTCTTCGAGATTTTTTAGGCTCATCAAGGTGAGCACCGGTTTGGGGTTGTCTTTCAGCCATATCTTGATATAGTCCTTTAAGCCTTCAAAATACAGTACATCGGAGAGTTTAATGCGCAACTGCTTGTATTCCGATTTTACAAAGAGAAATTCCTTTTTATCGGAAACCGAGGTTTTGTTTTGGCCTCGAAGCAGGGTAAACCATTCCAAGGCTTTGTTCGAAGCGGTCAAAAACTCGGCATAGTCGAAAGGTTTCAGCAAATAATCCAAGGCTTCTACCTTAAAGCCTTCCAAGGCATATTGGTCAAAGGCCGTGGTAAAAATGACCCGGGTGTGTTTGGGTAGCATTTTAGAAAATTCAAGTCCTGTAAGATCCGGCATCTGTATGTCTAAAAAGAGCAGGTCTATCGTTTCGTTACGGATATATTCAACAGCTTCAATGGCGCTATTGCATTTCTTTTTCAGTAATAGATAGGGCGTTTTTTCTACATAACTCTCCACTAGGTTCAGGGCCATGGGCTCGTCGTCTACGATCATGCACTTCAGTTGTATTGCTTCCATTTAGGTTTCTATTTTTAGATGAACCCTATAAACCCCCGTTTTGAGTTCTTTTTCAAAGGTATATTTATTGGGATATAATAACTGCAAACGTTTTTCAAGATTTTGCAAACCGATGCCCGAACCACTTTTATCATTGTCCTCTTTGGGGAAATTGTGGTTCTCTATAGTAAAGTTCACCGTGTTTTTTTGTGTCGTCATATCAATCGATATGATGCTTTCCTTATTGGCGGAAACCCCGTGTTTAAAAGCATTTTCTATCAAGGATATAAATAATAGCGGGGCTATTTTTATAGGGGGGGCGCCAACGGGGAAACTCGATTCCACCTCGGTCTTGTCCGAAATCCTCAATTTCATAAGGTCGATATACTTTCTCATGAATTCAATTTCCTTGGAAAGGGGCACCAATTCCGTATTGGTTTCGTACAAAAGGTAGCGCATGAGCTTCCCTAGGCTATGAATGGTAGATTTGGCCTTTTCGGGGGAAATATCGACCAATGAATAGATATTGTTCAGCGAATTAAAAAAGAAATGTGGCTGTAATTGATAGCGCAAGTGCTGCAATTCGGTCTGTAGTTTGAAATTAATGGCCTCTTTGCGTTCCGCTTCCGTCCTCATCCATTGCTTCGTGGTTTTTATCGCAATGGAAAAAAGCACGGGCGCCGCATAGGAAATCATCTGTACATAGAGGAATAATTTTATGGGAGGTCCTTCCTTAGTGTTATCGTTCGATGGTCTTCGCGCCAGGTCCTGAAAAAAGATATCCTCTATCTGCTCCTTCAAAAACATGAAGAAGGCAATGGCCACAAGGTTGATAAGGATGAACCTAAGGGTTTTCTTGGGAAACAGGAACTTATCTATCAGAAGGAAAAAATTGAGATAGAAAATAATCGCATAAAACAACATCGGAACCAAAAAGTGGGCAATAAGCCTGTTGATATCCGGATCTTGCCCGTATGACAATATATAGGGCATACTAAACAGGACAAGCCATATCAGTAGATGCTGAAAGAATATTATTTTTTTGTTTTTATACATAACTGTTTTATTCATAGCGCAATGCGGTAATCGGGTCTAAGACCGAAGCTTTTCTTGCGGGGTACCATCCAAAAAATATACCTGTAACCGCACATACGGCAAAGGATATGATTATGGAATACAAGGCCACACTGGTGGGCCAATGTAAGAACTTTTCAATAAAAACCGTGGCCCCCAATCCTAAGATGACCCCAAGGACACCGCCGGTAATGCTGATAAGGATGGCCTCGATCAAAAATTGCATCAAAATATCGGAACCCTTACCTCCTACGGCCATTCTCAGACCGATTTCCTTGGTTCTTTCCTTTACCGATACATACATTATGTTCATAATGCCTATGCCGCCGATCAGCAATGAAATACCCGCTACGGCCACCAAAAGAATGGTCAACATTTCACTGGTGGAGCTAAAGGTAGAAATTAATTCTTCCATAGAACGTACATAAAAATCATCGTCTTCAGTGGCGGAAAGTTTGTGCTGGGCGCGTAAAATTTCGGTCACTTCCCCAACGGCATTCGGGGCGTCTTCCTCACTGATGGAAGAAGCTATGATCTGGTTTAAATGGTCAATGGCCAGAATACGCTTTTGAACCGTGGTATAAGGGGCAATGACCACATCGTCTTGATCTTGGCCAAAGGTGTTTTCGCCTTTTTCCTCCAGTACCCCGATAACCATAAAGGGAATGTTGTTAAAGCGGATCATTTGCCCGACCGGGTCGGTTCCATCTGAAAAGATGTTGTCTACTACCGTTTGCCCGATTACCGCTACTTTAGAGGCCGACTTTACTTCGGGATCGGTAAACATGCTTCCGCTTTGCAAGCCGACCACCTTAATGTCTAAATACTCGGGGTTTACCCCGTAAATTGTCGAAGGCCAGTTGTTCGATCCGTTTATGACCTGACCGCCCCCATCGACCAGGGGGGAAACATAAGTCAACAATTCGGCCTTCTCTTTAATGGCGTAATAATCATCTAGGGTAAGTGATTCCATGGCACTGGCATCTTGTCTGACCCCTCCCCGTACATCTTCTCCCGGCCGTATCGTGATCATGTTCGAGCCCATACTTGAAATCGTACTCCGAATACTTTCCTTGGAGCCTTCGCCAATGGCCAACATGGCAATTACCGAAGCCACACCAATTATGATTCCCAACATGGTCAATAAGGTCCTTAACTTGTTAAGAACAATCGCCTTATAGGCTATTTTTAATAGGTTTAATATTCTCATGATCAATGGTCTTCTTTAGGTAATTTTGCTAATTCTTCTGCTGCCGATTGTATGTTGTCGTTCAAATAATCTTGAATGATATTACCATCTTTCAATACGATAGTTCTACTACTGAAGGTGGCAATATCGGGCTCGTGGGTCACAAAGGTGATGGTGATTCCCTGCTTGTTCAGTTCTTGAAAAAGCGACATGATTTCGTAAGATGTACGGGTGTCTAAGTTTCCCGTAGCCTCATCCGCCAAGATCATGACCGGATTATTGACCAAGGAACGGGCAATGGCCACACGCTGTTGTTGTCCGCCAGAAAGCTGTGAAGGGGTATGGTGTAGCCGGTCGGCCAAACCTACCATTTCCAATGCCTTTATGGCGCGTTCACGACGTTCTTCGGTAGAGACTTTGCTATTGTACAAAAGGGGAAGTTCTACGTTCTCAATGGCCGAAGTACGCGCCAAAAGGTTGTACGATTGAAAAATAAAACCGATTTTTTCGTTACGGATGGTGGCCAGCTCGTTTCGGCTCAGGTCCTTTACTTTTACCCCGTCAATTTCATACGTACCCGATGTAGGTTGATCCAAACAGCCCAAAATATTGAGCATGGTACTTTTTCCAGAACCGCTGGACCCCATAATGGTCACGAACTCCCCTTCATTGATCGTGCACGAAATACCCTTTAAGGCATGAACCGTTTCGGTTCCCATGGTAAAGTCGCGTTTTAAATCTTGTATTTTAATGATTTCTTTGCTCATGGTTATTTCTTTTTGCCTCCTGGGCGTTTGGGCATAAATGGACTCTCTTCTGTGCCGCCTGCTGCAACACTAGACTGGGTAGTTTCAGATTTTAAACTATATACCAATTTGTCACCTTCATTGATACCACTTAAAATTTGAACGTTTACTCCGTCACTTGCACCTAGTTTCACTTCTTTTGGAGTAATAGCTCCATTAGATTCTAAAACCCAAACTTTAGTAACACCCTCTTCATCGGTTGTTCTTGGTCCATTATTGGGACGCTCTACCGTTAACTTCTCCTGCTTGTTATATGCCATCATTTCTTGTGGTGTAGGTTTAAAATTGATGGCCTTGGCTTCGACCGATAGTACATTTTTCAATTCTAAGGTGTATATGGAAATGGTGGCTGTCAGTCCCGGTTTAAGCTTCAAGTCGGGGTTGTCGGCTTTAATGACCACGGTGTAGGTAACTACATTTGAGGTTACCGTGGGGTTGAGCCTTACCTGTGTCACGATTCCGGAAAAAATTTCCCCCTGATACGCATCTACCGTAAAACTTACGCGTTGGCCTTCTTGAACCTGGCCTATATCGGCCTCGTCTACATCGGCTTCTACTTGCATTTCCCTTAGGTCTTGTGCAATGGTAAAAAGCGTGGGCGTACTATAACTTGCCGCTACCGTTTGGCCTTCGTCAATATCCCTTGACAGGACGACCCCGTCTATGGGAGAATAGATATTGGCGTATTCTAGATTGGTCTTGGCCTTTTGTAGATCCGATAAACGTTGGGTTACGTTACCTTTTGCCGTTTCGTAATTGTATACCGCATCATCGAAATCCGATTGACTAATAACCTGGTTTTCGAACAAAGTCTTTTGTCTTTCGTAGATGGTCTTGGTATAGTTTCTCTGACTGATCGCATTGTCATAGGCCGCTTGTGCCTGTACGCTAGCTGCCTTGAGATTGGTTTTGTCCAGCTCGGCAATCAGTTGTCCTTCGGTAACCACACTGTTGTAATCGACATAGATCTTTTCTACGACCCCCGATACCTGGGTACCTACTTCCACTTGGGTGATGGGTTCAATGGTACCGGTTGCCGTAACCATGGTCGTTACATCGCCTTTTTGGGCCGCTACCGTTTTTGCTTCAATTTTTACGCTATCACTCCCGTTTAGCAAGTTATATGCGACAAGGGCTATGAGAACGAAGGCAACACCGCCTATTGTGATTTTTCTTTTATTTTTCATTTGAGTTAAAGTTTAATTTCGTTTCCTTGATAGAATTGTAAGAGTTGATGGTAAAGAATATTTAGATATTTGGCCTGTAAATAGTTCTGTTGGGCATTGGTGTAGGTGTTTTGGCTGATGACCAGGTCCGTGGTGCTTAGGGCACCCAATTCGTATTTTTTCTGGGCCAAATTATAAGACTGCTCCGCCGCTTCTAAAGAGGCTTGGGCCGCAATAAGTTGCTCTTGTGACGACACGGCATTTTCATAGGCCGTTTCTACTTTTTTAATGACTTCTTTCTCTACACTTTGCTTTTGTAATTGGGCCCTTTCAATATTTATCGTAGCGGTTTTTACCGCGGCCTTGGTTTGGTTTCTATTGAAGATGGGAATGCTTAGGCTTAATCCTAATTTCTGGTTGAAGTTGACATCTAACTGATCACCAAAGGTGTTGTCGTTCAGGCTGGTGTATCCCGTTCCGAGGCTACCGACCAAGGATAAGGTGGGCAAGTAGCCCCCTTTTGCAATATCCAGTTCCTTTTCGTTTATGGCGATGTCCGCCTGACTAGCTTCCACTTCGGGTAAATACGCTAAGGCATTGGTATAAATGATCTCTTTGTTGAGTTCTAGGTTGATCAGGTCGGAGTTTTCGGCCATGGTCTCTATTTCCATAGTATCCAAAGGCGATAGTTCCAACAGTTGTTTCAGGGTTATGATGTGCTGTGCATAGTCGTTCTTTGCGGCGATCAACTGATATTTGTTGGTGGCGGCCTGACTTTGGGCCTCGGTGTAGTCGCTCAATGCGATGGAACCGGCATCTAAACGTGATTTGGCCCTTAGGACTTCTTTTTCCGATGCCTCAAGATTGTTCTCGGCAATGGTGATTCCTTCTTTACTGTAAAGTGTTTGCAAGTAGGTTTCCAAGATGCTGATTACGATACTGTTTTTGGCTTCCTCTTCCAATAGGCTACTTTGCTCCAGAAGCAATTTGTTCTGTTGGATCTGGTTATTGATCTGGTTGCCTTGGAATAAGGTCACGGAACTATTGATTCCCAAATTGGTGTTGTGGATCTGGTCAGACACATAATCACTGGTAATCGGGTCTATGGTCGTTCCGTTCGAAAATCCTTGTGAGGCGCTACCGAAAAGATTGGGCAATCGCGATGCTTTGGCCTTGCTGTAGTCTACTTCGGAAATGTTCTTGCTCAAGGTGGCATCCTTTACCGTGATATTGTTCTCTAAGGCATAGGAGATACAATCTTGTAAAGACCATACTTTGGGGGCCGTAGAAGTATCCATTTCTTGGGCAAAAGTGATCTGGGCGACTAAAAAGCTTGCCATTAGTATATATAGTTTCATTTAAGCGTGTTTTTAATTAACACTTCAAAGGTGAAACTATAAGGCTACACTATAAAAAGGAATAGAAGTCTGACCCTTTTGACTATACGAAAGCCCGAATTTTATCGATGGAATTTTTGTGATGACATCAGAAATGGAATTTAGAGTGAAGCCGGGGCTTTCTTCTTCCATGGAAAGCCCCACTGTTAAACTTCTATCAAAAAATAGTCCTTCTCCAAACCCGATGTAGTCTATTTCCTATATTTGAAGAAAGGTGTGCTAAAAGCTATATTCATGCGGAATCTGGTATTTATAATTTTCGGTTTCTATTTTTCTTCCTCCCTATATGGTCAGATAACAAGCAAAGAACAGGTTTCCCTAGATTCTTTGTTGATCACCAATTTATCGCAATACCGATTTGAGACTCCCGTGAGTATAAACGGTGAAGTTTTTAAGACAGGTTATTTTGATTACCAGTTATCTGAAAAGTTCAGCGCCGGTCTAGAACGCAATTACGCCAAGTTTGGAACGCATGAGCAAATTACGCCTTCCCTGGTTTTTAAATACGATGTAAACGAGAAGACCTATTTGTTTACGCGGGTGGGAAAGACCTACGACATCGATCAAGATAGCGGGAATTCGGAGGGGGGCTTAATCAACGTGAATTTGGGCGTTGGTTATAGAATGAAGAAAAAAAGGGTCTTGGAAGTAGGGATATTTGCCGGACAAACGAGTATACCGAGGCTTCCCCCAATAAACCAGTTTTCCTTGTCGATTCGGTTTAGGTTCTGAACCATGGTGATATAAAAAATCCGGTTACCCATGGCCACCGGATTCTCCCCTCTAGAATTATATCGGCATCATCACACTACATCGAGATGATTAATTCAAATAATTATCCACGGCCGTTGCCCTTTCCGACACATGGCTGTTCAATTCACTTATGGCCGCCTGAAAATCGGCGCTTGAATTCAAGAAACTGTATCCTTCGACTTCAGCGGTAGCATAGGGCTCTACCAAGGTGGCATAGGTTGAATATTTGGCCTGCATATTACTTACGCTAAAGATATTGTTGGCCACTTCGCGAACATAGTCGTCGTACTTGGCCTTGTAGGTGTCATCTTCGTAGAGATAACCGATCAAGGGCCATTCCGTTTCATTTAGGTCGGAGAAATCCAAGGCCAAGGCGCCTTCTTGATTTCCTCTTTGTAGGGCTTCGTTATTGTCCCACGGAATCCATGCCAGTTTTTCGGTATCGGGATTGTTGTAAAGAAAGTAGTTATGTGTCATTCTACCGTAGGTATCCCAGTTTTGAATAACCGTATTCACCGCCAGATAGTTTAAGAAGGTATCGGTGTCAAATACAGTCTCCAAATTGGCTCGCCAGGCTTCGGGGTCGCTTGTTCGGTTATCGGCGTGTAACGCGGCAAAAAGGCTTTGGATGTCGGAATAATCAGCTTCGTCTTCATTGGTTTTCTTGACAAAGACCTCTTCGGAGAAAGTGCCTTCGGCAAAACTCGCCCCATCGCCGTCAGGTTTGTACAGGTTACCGTCATTATCGCTAAACTGGGTATCGATTACGGTATCGTCTACTTCCTCTACCATGGTATATACACCAAAGTAAACAGGACCGTCGCCATGGTCAACGTATACCTCATAAATAGCGGCATGCGAACTGGCCAAACCCGCTTCCCTGAATACATCGGTAGCCACTTTTTCGCGTAACATCGATTTGTCGTTATAGTTGTTTTTAAGGCTTAGCTTTTTAAAACCGTAGAATCTTTGG
The DNA here is from genome assembly GCF_900156625.1 of Zobellia uliginosa. GTDB lineage: Bacteria > Bacteroidota > Bacteroidia > Flavobacteriales > Flavobacteriaceae > Zobellia > Zobellia uliginosa. The sequence continues at coordinate 698,206 of NZ_FTOB01000003.1, forward strand.
TTGTCAATTTGTGGGTACTCATCTTCAAATTCGTCAAAATCGAGTTTGAACGATAGTTTTAAGATACCGTTTGACCAGCTTGATTGTAGACTTGAATTCCCTTTAAAGCGAAGGCCTACGCGATACCATTCCTTTCCATTATAGAAAACCTCGCCGGGCACGAAAATCGGGTCCTCGTCGATTTCTACCAGTCCTCCCCCACCGGGTCCTCCAGCAGGTGGGCCATTTCCGGCACCGGAGTCACCCCCAAACGCACCGTATAGGGACGTCATATCGTCAAGCATGCTTTGCCAACGTTCTTCGGTAATCACTAGGTCTAAACGTTTTACGACATTGTCGGCAAAGACTTCCTCAAAATCAGGGTCGGCCGATTTGCTGTGTGTTGCGTCGGTCCAATCCGTGGCCTCAAAATCGGTATCGGCATATTGTTCAACGTAGGCGTCTTCATCCCCTGTTTTGTCGTTGATATCTTCGGTAGTCTCCGAATCGCCGTTTGTATGGGTGACATCATCGTCTGAACAGGAAACGATAAAGGTAAGTTGCATTGCCAGTACGAGCAATAGGCTTATTTTTTTCATTTTAAATGGGTTTGAGAATTAGTATTAGGGTTCAAAGGTGCGGATTAGTAGGACTCCTATTTTCAAGATTCAGTGAATAGGCGGTTCTTTTCAGTGAATGGCAATAGAGAACCGGTAACCCATTTGAAGGAAGTGGAATTTAGGGCCGATCGGCCCGTGCAATTGAAAAAAAAAGGGACCGATTAAGGTCCCCTTGATTGTCGCTAGGTTATGGTTTCAGGGAATTATCACTCCCCTTTTGACAACGTATTTGATGTCTAGGGTGTTTTCAATGTTTTCTAGGGGATCTGTATTAAGAATGACGAGATTGGCGAGTTTTCCGCTTTCTATGGTGCCGATCTGTTTTTCCTCTCCCAAACCTTCGGCATTGACGATTGTGGCCGCCCTTAAGGCGTCTATGTTCGAGAGTCCCGCCGTGGTCAAGAGTTTGAGTTCGGTATGTAGGTTTAGGGTGCCATCTTCCGAGATCATATGGTCGGATCCTGCCCCTATTTTTACGCCCATGTCGTAGGCTATGGTAACCGCACGGAAAGCATCGACTTGGCGTAAAGCATCTTCCTCCATGTTTTTCAGGTCCTCCTTGAAGTAATAATAGACAAAGAGCGTGGCATCCAATATGCTATGGTTCTTTTTCATGGCCTCGAAAAGTTGAACCACTTCCGGAGTGTTTTCGTCCCATTTAACGGCATCTAACTTGGCTTTCCATTCCGCAGCCTTTTCGCGCGATTCAAAATCATGTCGGCCTTTGATCGGTCCTTTGGCCATTTGATATTGTATAAGCGATCCTGCGTGTGACATTACGTTGGCTCCTCCCTTCGTGATGTCCAATGGTTTTGTAGGAGGGACTACCCCATGTGCCCACACCTTTAAGTGTTGTCGCTTGGCTTCTGCAGCTACTTTTTTAAATAGATGCTTGTCTATATTCAGGTATACTTTGATTGCCGTAGCCCCTAGGCCTTTGGCTTCGGCAATCACTTGCCTTAAATCGGTGGTGTCGGTTATGGCCTTTACCCAAGGAACCTGCCCGGCAATGGCCCCTTTGGCCACATCTTGGGGACGTGGGTCTTTTGCAAAGAATTCAGGGCCTGCGATTATGGTCGAAAAGAATACGTCGGGGCCCATGTCCTCCCCTATTTTCGTATTCTTTTGTAATAGGGTGAGCATTCGTCCATCGCCCCCCATGTCGCGTACCCCGGTTATACCCGCTTTAAGGGCCTTTTGCAATTGGTCTTGGGCTTCTTTTAGCGTTCCGTGGGTGATGTGAACGTGGGCATCGATCAAACCGGGAATGATGTACTTGCCTTCTAGGTCATACACCACAGCTCCCTTTGGGGGTGTTATGGGGCGATCGTACGATAGGGCTTCTATGCGTTCACCCTTGATAAGTAAGCTGCCTTTTTTGCCGGTGTCGGAAACGGCATCGATAAGGGTCGCATTTTTTAAAACCACATACGAAACCTCTGAAGTGTCGGCTGTAGCCGGGTTTTGGGAATAGGCTATTGTCGATAGAACGAGGAAGGCGAATAAGGAGACTGTTTTTCTCATTGTAGTTGTACTAAGGTTTAATGTTTGAATATTTGGGTGAGCGCACGTTTAAAATTATCGCCCAAAACCATTTTTATATGTTCGTCTTTATAGCCTTTTTTAATAAGCCCTTCGGCAATGTCATAGATTCGAAAGGGGTGGTTCAATTTTTCAATGGTCAACAGGTAGTTTTCATTGGTGTGGCATTGATATTTGGTCGGCGCATTGTTCAAAGTGTCCTTTCGCAATTGTAGGTCACCGTAATCTTCCGTATAGAGGGCTTGGTCGCTACCTATACCTACATGTTCTATACCTACGAGCTGTGCCACATGGTCGATATGGTTCAAGAAATGCTCTATGTAGACCGGTTCCTTTTCGCTTATCATAAAACGTAAGATGGGGATGCCTATAACCCCGCCTGTTTTGGCCATGGCCTTTATAGCTTCGTCGGTTTTTGCCCTGGCCAGTCCCTTGGCAAGGGCGCGGCATGAAGCATGGGTGATAAGGGCCGGGACCCCTTCACAAGCCTCGATACCGCCAAGGGTCGTCTTGTCACCACAATGCGATAGGTCTACCCCCATTCCCACTTGGTTCATTCGACGGACGATTTGTTTTCCAAAAGAGGAAATACCACTGTCGCTATCTTCAAAAGCGCCATAGCCTAATCTGTTTTTTCCGTTATAGGTCAATTGCGATACACGTTGGCCCAGACCATAGAAGAGGTCTACATCGTCGACCGACCTAAAATGGCTGCTTTCTTGATTGGTGATCAGTAGGCCTATTTTATTTGAAGAGGAAAGCTTTTCTAGTTTTGACTTGGTGTCGATACGTTCAAAATAGTGTGGATTTGACGCGATAATACCGTTTTGGATCGCCATGAACTTGAGCATATCGTCATAGGTAGGAATCATATTGCCCCAGCCAAAAACAGTTACGCCCGCATCGCGTACAAATTGGTAATCTTCATGGGTAAACGAAGCGGGAACACTTTGCCAAAGAGTGGTCAACGATTTCCCATCTCGCTTATGGTAGTCGTCGCCAAAGGTGCTGAGCATATCTATACATGCCGTTTCTTTGATCAATCGCCTCGCCTTGACCGAATAGGCCTTGCGTTCTTTTCCTTCTTTTATGGGAAGGTAGTTTTGCTTAGGGTCGGCGGATGGGCTTGCGCTAAGGGGCAGTACCGTCATACCGGCTACAGTGGCCCCGAGATGCTTTATAAAAGTTCTGCGTTTTGATGTCATTTGGTGCTGTTTTGAGATTTTACGGCAAAATAACCTAGCATGATGCCCAAGGCGATATTCCATAAGGAAAGGAGTCCGATCTGTAGGTGCTTGGGCAATATGAAAACGGTGGTCATGGCCGGAATCCAAAACCAAACCAGCGACCACCACGCTTTTTGAAGGCTGTTCCAATCCATCTCCTTCCCCTCTATTTTGTTATCGGTAAACCTATGGAAGGTTACGAATACCGGACCGTAGATGATGTTGGCAAAGAAAGAGACCGACAGGGCATAAAAGAAACTGCCCTTGGTAATTTGAAACCACCATCCTTTTTCGATGATGGTATCAACATAGGCGAAGAAGCCAGTAAAGGCATATTTAAAAGTAATGCCAAGAAAGGCCCATACCAACACTTTTAAGAGCAGTCGCCCCGGACCGGGGCCAAAAATGTACCATTGTTTCATTCGGATGCGAACGGCGATCAGTTCACCTATCGTACCGAGAATACCGATCTGTACCGCACTGGAAAGCAGCGGATAGTTTTTTACGAAGTTCAGGTAAGTTTCAATCATATTATTAGTTGTTAAATGCAACTATTTGTGCTGTAGGGATTATCCCTTCAATTTTGTATAGCAAAGGAGTCCCGCAGCCAAGTCCTCAGAAGCGATACCCAGTGACTTGAACACCGTTTTTCTGGATGCATCGTACCGGCTGGAATCTTTCAATAGTTCCGATATATCGGCTTTTACGAAGTCAAGGGCATCATGACCGTTTTCCTTGGCCGGAAGCAACAGTTCCCCTGCCTCATTGGCCGCAGAAACCCGGTTATCTACATACACATCAGAGGTATTGATGATTTCTGAGGCAAGTTCCCTGGTGGTTGCCGTACAGGCCCCTACGGCATTAATGTGAACATGGGGTTTTAGGTAGGCGTTTTCCAATATAGGTTTCTTAGCGGCGGTAACCGTACAGATAATATCGGCGTCCATGGCCGCTTCCCTTACGGTGTCGCAGACCTTAAAATCAATTCCCTCGTATTGCTCCATATCGCCGGCAAGTCGTTCCGCACTACTCTTGTTCAGGCTCCATAGGGTAATCTTTTCGATATCGCGGATTTCAAGCATGGCCTCAATATGCTTTCTTGCCTGTACCCCACTACCAAGAATACATAAAGCCTTGGCATTAGGAATTGCCAAGTGCTTTGTGGCCAAAGCGCTTACGGCCGCTGTTCTGATTCCCGTAATACCATCGGCATCCAAACTTGTCATTAACTGTCCCGTACGCGTTTCGTAGAGATGGATAATCCCTTGGTGCGAACTGAGTCCCTTTTTATAGTTATCGGGAAAAATACTCAACACTTTGATTCCCATAACCTCATACGGGCGTATGTAGGCGGGCATCACGCCCATAACTCCACGGCTGTCATTATGTAAGGGCATGGTCGAGCGAAGCGGATTGACGATATCCGTTTCGGCATTTAAGAGAAATAATGCCTGCATAACCTCAATACACTCCGACATGGGTAAAAGCTTCTCTATTTGATCGTTGTCTATAAACATCTATTCTAAGTTCTCTATAATTTTGTGCAAAACCTGTTTAAACTGTGCCAATTCATCGGGGGCGATACCATTTTCAGATAGTTCCGTTATCGTATTGGCAATGCTTAAGGCCTTGTTTTCAAGGGCCTTTCCTTGTTTTGTCAAAAATATTTGTTTGTTGCGCTTGTCCTCATCGAGGCAGCGTCTTATGAGCAATCCTTTTTTTTCCAAAGTATCCAGCTGGCGGGTCATGGTACTTTTTTCTTTCTTTGACCGTTTGGCCAGCTCCTGTTGGTTGATACCATCCTCTTTCCATAAATAGAATAAAATCCGCCATTGTTCAATGGTGATTCCAACGCCGTTTTCCTGAAAGGCGCGTTGTAAATGCGCCGATAGAAGGCGTTCTGTGGCACTTATGAGTCGCGAGGAGGAGTTGAACTGTTCCGTTTTGATGACTTTTAAATTTGATTAATTGCAATATGCAACTATTTTTTTGAAATAGCCAAGAATTTGGGTCCGCTTTTGCTAGCTTCAAGCTTAAAAGGATTTGGAGAAATAGAGTCCTAGTGTCCTATCAGTATAACGAGGAATAAGGCTTACCTTTTTCCATTTTAAAAAGGGATTCCATTGAAAGAGATAATCAAAATGATAAACGAGTCGGGTTACTAGAATACCAATTCCCGCCCCGGCCAATACATCCGATAGGTAATGTTTGTTATTGGCCAATCGTAAACCTCCCGTAAGGCTAGCAAATCCATAGCCACTATAGGCCAGGTATCGATTGGTGTCTTTGTATTCTTCGTAGACTGCCGCACCTGAGGCAAAGGAGATGGAGGTATGTCCGGAAGGAAAGGCATTTTCGTTGGAACCATCGGGTCTGAGTTTGTACACCGAATTTTTTATGGCCCTGGTGAACACATCGGTCAAAATCATGGAAACGGCCAGGTTTTTGGCCTGGTCGAACCAGTGGTGCCTCGCCTTGACGCCGGCTACGTTCGCAATAACCAGTGTAGCTACGGGGGCATATCTCGAAAAATCGTCAATATGCGTGCGAAAGTCGTTACCTACCCCATCAACGATGGTGGTGTTCAGGCTTTGCTCCCATCCGCTATCGGATAAGAGGATACCGGTAGTAAGAAGCGATAGGGGTAAAATACTTTTTTTGACCAGGTTTGTTCGGGGGCGTATCTCGGTACTATCACTTTGTGCGAACAGGTTACCCAAGGTAAAACATATAAGGATCAGGCTTATTCTTTTTATCATATTCCGATGTTGTTCGGCCAACTGTTTTATCCTTCCGAAAATAAAATCCCATTAAGGCCAAACACTTCAGCTGCATTACAATATAGTAAATGTTTTGATGTAGTTGGAATTTGCTTTCGCGGGATGTCTCCTGATCAGGCAGTTTTCAACGGCTTAGGATGCCCCCTTCATAAGGTGCGATCCATCGAAAAATGGAAAATATACATACTATTCATTTTAAAAAGGAGTTTCCATTGGTGTAAACCGCTATTTTCTATATACATGAGAAACCTGACAACTTACCTGCTGCTTTTCGTGGTACTTTCACTGGCCGGATGTAAAAAAGATGTTCTAGACCTAGGAGGAGCGACTTCCAATTATGGGGCCGATTCCGAGGATTTAGACGACCAAGGCCTGCCCAAGCTAACATTCAAAGTTGAATTGCCGCGTATTGCCGACACCAAGGAATATACGATAGACTTGGAGCAGTGGGATATTCCAAATGACGGAACCGCCCCCCTTAAAACCACGGCAAATCTGCAGGCCGCTATCGATTGGGCACACGACGAAGGATATGGTCGCGTAATCTTGCCTAAAGGCCACTATCTGGTCGGGGAAGAGAAAAACGATATATACCAAGGCGGAATTGAAATTCATGGGAACACGGAGTTCGTATTTAGTGAAGGTGCCATTTTGGAAATCGATACCAATGACAAGTGGAACTATTGTGTAATTAGTTTAGATGGCGATAATATAATAATCAGGGACGGTATTGTTCAAGGAGACCGGGATACCCATGTTTTTACCCCACGGGAGAGCGACGGAAATACTGCTCATGACGAGGGCCACGGTATTTGTGTTTGGAACGACAGTAATATTGTTCTTGTAGATCATATGATTATCAGAAATACCACAGGCGACGGTTCCCTAGTATTGGAGGCTACCGATGTTACATTTACCAACAATGATATTTATAATAACAGAAGGCAGGGAATTTCTATTGTGGGCGGTACACGCGTTACGATTAGCGACAATGAAATTCATCATATAAAGGGAACGAGCCCGCAATTTGGTATCGATATTGAAGGTGCCGGCCGTGTAGATGAAGATATCTTGATCCAAAACAACTATTTCCATCATAATACGGGAGGTGATATTGTAAATACAAGTGGCAAAAATGTCTATATATTGGATAACGTTATGGAGCAAGGGGAAGGAAGCACCTATGTAGACGGCCCCATTGTAAGCTGGCACAAAACGCATAATATCATAGCCCGAAATACCATTACCATGGTCGATGGCTCGGTCAATGGCCGCTTGGGCTATATACAGTATTCAGGTGGCGGGGACAAAGGGCATAACCGTGCGACCTATGTTCATGACAATGTTTGTAACAGCTGTGGAATGTATATGTACAAAAGTTCGGATGCCGATGTAAGGCGCAATAAATTCTACGGTTATTTTATGTCGTTTACCGATTTTGACAATGCGATATTGGTCGATAATTTAGTGACCTACTCCGAAGCGCATCCCAACCTCAGGTACTGCTGGTCTTACCGTTTTAACAATGTTACGGGTATGGCCGAAGGCAATTACTTGGGCGATGAGCTTCAAGACCTTCCCCTATCGAAGACCGAACCCTATACCATGCAGTGTGTATTGGACGGTTGGTAAAAAAAATAAGGCAAAAACGTATTGTTATTGCCCTATTCAACTAAACAACTCACTATTATGAATAGTTATTCCTCTACCAATTGATAGGTGTGTATCCAGTCTATTTTCATGGTGTTGATATTGTTGTTCGACAGGTGTTCCTTTTTAGCAAGTCCCCCTAGCCAATCGGCATCAACCGTCCATAGGTCCCATATGATATTTAGCTCACGGGTAAAATCACGCGCCGAAACCACGCTTCCGGCCGGTTCGCCATCTAAATAAAACTGAATGTGCGTGGCGTCTTTCCACCAAACGCCAAAGGTGTGGTATTCCTCGTTCCAAGCTACACCCTTAAGGGGGTTGGCATCGGAGAGTTCTCGATTGTCAAAATTGCCCTTATTACGCTTGGTATCATCATTGATTACGTGAAAATATTGCGAGTTCATTTGCCAAGGGAAATCGGGCTGACAGTTACATGAAGGGTTGGAGTTATTTTCTATAACGTCAATTTCATTACGGTTGGAAATATTCCCGTTGTTCAACCAAAAGGTGTTATAAGCCGAAATATGGGCCCCTTTAATACGGCTTACGGTATACATGGGGTAATTGATTTGGGCCTTCGACTTAACGCGAGAGGTTTCGAACCAACGCTCGGGGTCGTTGCCCAAGGTGGCTTTGATCCATAGTTTACCCTCGCTAACCCCGGAGTTTTCAGCCTTCATTTGTACGGGTACACCATAGTTCCAAAGCGATTTGGTCCATTTGGTAGTGTCGAAACCATCGTTGAACTCATCGGAAAGTTGTGATATTTTTACCCATTTCATGCCTTGGGGTGCCGGAGGTGGGGTTTTTCCGGTAAAATCATAGGCCACGTCCGTAGTAATAGTTTCTTCCTTGTCCGTTTCTTCATCGGGGTCGGTCGGGGTCAATTCTTCTTCGTTCGGCAGTTTTCCTTCCGACTTTTGAATTTCAGATTCCGGTATGGATTCTTTTTCCAGTTCGGTGTCTATATCGTTCTTACAGGCGAGACAAAATAGACTTGCTGTGAAAACAGCCATTTTAGTTAAGTTCATGGGGGTGAATTTTATAGGTTCATCCTGCAAAACTAAAATTTGTAAGGTTTTTATTGCAAAAACAGGACTCACAAAAAACTTGACAAGCGCAGAAAATGACTCTACATTATCTCTATGTTGGTTTGTAAAATATAGGTTTTCTGCAAGTTCACTTCAGCCTATCGACCTGTCTAAAATTTTTGAAATGGTATCCCTTGATTTTTTGGGTTTTACTATTCCATTCTTGTTAAGTAAGTTTTTTTGTGAAAACCACTTTTCCCTCCCTTTGTGTATGTGTCTTAAATATAGTGGGTTACTATGGTTTTGGTATAATTCTAGTTTAATAAAGCATTTCTTCTTTTTTGACTTACATTTTATTAACCTCTTAAATTTTTGGGGCTTGTGAATTCTAATATGTTTGTTATCAGAAGTTTATGAGAAAGAGGAGGAACGGTATAGGAGTGTTACTTGGAATTGACCCCTATCGGAAAGGGATGTTAAAGGTAAAATAATGCATAAGTGTATTAATTAACTTCTATATAAGTAAGAAAATACTCTATAGATTGCGGAATTATTAACCTTAAATTCTTACAATGAAATTACAATTTAAACCTGTTTATTTAGCGTTAATTGCCATTATGGCGATAGGATGCACCAAAGAAGTAACGGAAAACGAAACCTCCGAAATATCGGAAGTTCCTACTGAATTGAGGGCTGCTGCCTCTTCATTTTACACCCCACCGGGTCCGAATGTGCGCGCCCATAAAAAAAACTTGGTCACGGATTACGGTGTGAACCACCGTGATCAAAACGATGATAGCAGCAAACTAAACCTTGCCATCAAAGATTTATCCGATACCGGTGGTATATTGACCCTTCCTAAGGGGAAGTACTATTTGACCAAAATTAGAATGCGATCTAATGTCCATCTTGAAATAGAAAAGGGAACGGTAATCTATCCGAGCAAGGGATTGGCTTCCGCCAAAAACCACAGAATCTTTGATTTTGCCAGCAAAACGGGAGAGAAAATTGAAAACGCCAGCGTTAGTGGTAAAGGCGGTAAGTTTATAGTGGACTTAAGAGGAAACAGTTCTAAAAACCAGATTGTAGCCGATGTTGGTAACGTAACCAACTTTAAGCTATCAGATTTTACGATCAAGGATGAAAAAACCGTCTTTGCCTCGATATTGGTCAGCTTTACCGGTAAAGCAGGCAATGCTTGGCCCCATAAGGGCATTATTCAGAATATAAATCAGACAAATGCCCATACGGGATATGGACTCATACAGGCGTACGCGGCCGATAATATAATGTTTAACAACCTAAGTTGCACGGGAGGGGTGACCTTGCGTTTGGAAACCGATAACCTTGCTATGAAAACCGCTAAAAAAGGAGGGGTAAGGGATATTTTCGCCACAAAGATCAAGAATACCAATGGCTTGACCCCGGTAATGTTCTCTCCCCATTTTATGGAAAACGGTAAAGTGACCATAGATGACGTAACTGCCATCGGTTGTGCATATGCCGTACGTGTTGAGCACGGTTTTATAGAGATTTTTGATAAGGAAAACAGGGCAAGTGCCGACGCTTTCAAGAACTATATTGAAGGTATTCTAGGTGCCGGGTCGGTAGAAGTCGTTTATCGACGTAATAACGGGCGAACATGGGCCGCACGTATAGCGAACGAATTTAACGAAGCGGCGTACAACCACTCCAATCCTGCGGTTAGCGGTATCAAACCTGGGAAATTCGCCACTTCTAAGGTAAGCAATGTTAAGGTGACCTATAGGAGGACCGGTGCTAAACTTAAACAGGCATTTTTAGCCTATTTACCCTGCTCGGAACGTTCTAAGGTTTGTCGGCCAGGTCCAGGTGGTTTTGAGTATAATGGACCTTCCTTGGGAGTTACCATCGATAACACGAAAAGGGATAACAGCCTTGGCAATTATAACGTCAATGTGAGCACCTCCAGTGTTCAGGGTTTTCCTAATAACTACGTTTTAAACGTAAAGTATAATACCCCTAAAGTATGTAGCCAAAATCTAGGCGGTATTACTTCGTGTAACTGATTGCGTAAATAGGTGTAAAAAAAAAGCAGCTGTCCCTTACTACGGGCAGTTGCTTTTGTGTTTTTAAGAAGTTATGCCGTGATTTATTGGCGACTTTTGATAAAGGCTTGTATTTCTTTCGGGGTAAATATCGGATTGGCCCCTTCCCTACCGGCTACCATAGCTCCTATGGCACAGGCGAAATCTATGGTCTTTTGTGGGTCTTCCGCTTTTATTAAGCCATTGGTCAATGATGCCAAAAAAGAATCGCCGGCCCCTACGGTATCCACAACTTCTATGGGGTAGCCCTTATTCTCGTAAAAGTTATCCCCGTAGTACAAAATAGCTCCATGCGCCCCACGTGTTACACAGATAGATTTTGTATCGGTAAGTTCTGCTATAAAACTAATGTTCCCTTCCAAAGAATTTGATTTGGAGCCGAGTTCTTGACCGATTTCCAAAATCTCATCGTCGTTGAATTTAATAAAATCGGCCTCTTTCATCAAGTGGCCCAGAACTTCCATGTTATAATAGGGTGCCCTGAGGTTTACATCAAAAATCTTATACTTTGCTAATTTTAATAACTCGTAAAGTGTATGTTTAGATCCTTCGTCACGAGCTACTAAACTCCCATAAATAAAGGCATCGGCCTTTTGGGTCGCTTTTATCGCCCTGTCATCTATTTGGATATGGTCCCAAGCCCTGGGAAATGCAATGTCATAGGAAGCGGAACCGTTTTGGGACAAGGTTACCTGTACTATTCCGGTGTTCAATTCTCGATCTACTTGTAAGTTTTCGGTGTTGATCCCTTTTTCTATGATACTTTTCTCTATCTCCTTGCCTTTTTTGTCCTCACCTATCCTACTGATGATCGACACCTGGTTATCTAAGGAATGCAAGCGTAACGCTACGTTCAAGGGGGCTCCCCCTATTTTTTCGTGTGTGGGAAAAACATCCCATAAAACTTCGCCAAAACAGACTATATTTTTCATTTAATTGTTGTTCTCATGGTTATAGTTTATAGCGATCACACATTTTTCCACACCTTGGTCTATGATGTTTTTATAGGCCTGGGTGTATGCCACTACAAAGTTTGAATCATTTTTAAGTTTTCCGAATACCGATTCTATTTCCAAAAAGGCTTTCGGGTTTTCTATCGCGGCCGTGGCTTTTTCACTTAGCAAGGAAGCCATGGCGTCCTTGATATTCAAGGTATGGCCTTGTTCATCTTTCCCCAAGCTATAGATTGCCCAAGCCGCAATGACAAAGGCAGCGAGCTTTACGGGGCCGTTTTCCGCTAATTGGGCATTTACGGTAGGTAAAATAAATATAGGTATCTTGGCGGAACTTTCAGAGCAGATTCTATCGATTTGATCCTTTATATTGATATTTCCAAACCTTTCCAACAAGGATTGCTTGTAGTCATTTAAATCGATGCCTTCCAAATCGCCTAAAACGGGACTCACTTCGACATCCATATAGTGGTTTAAAAAGCTTCTTACGTTCGGGTTGTTCACCGCTTCATCTATGGTGTCATACCCTAGTAGCGCACCTAGAATGCCCAGTACGGAATGCCCGGCGTTCAGAAGGCTCAGTTTCATTTTTTCGTAAGGTTCGACATTGCTTACAAATTGCGCCCCTACGGTTTCCCATGCCGGCCTTCCCTCAATAAAATTATCTTCTATGACCCATTGTTTAAAAGGTTCACATACTACGGGCCAGGCATCTTCAACACCGGTAGTTTCCCTTAAGTTTATAATATCGGCTTTTGAGGTCGCCGGGGTTATTCTGTCGACCATGGCATTTGGAAAAGACACATGGCTTTCTATCCATGCCACCAAATCAGGTGCTGCGATGGAAACATAACTGAGTAACATTCTTTTGGACATATGGCCATTTCCCTGAATGTTGTCACAAGATTGAATGGTGCATCCTTTGAGACCTCTATCCTTTCTAAGCTTTAAAGCTTGGGTGAGGTAACCAAAAATGGTCTTAGGCTTGTTGGGATGTTTTAGGTCGTGCTGGATCAAGGGGTTGTCAAAGTCGAAGTCCTTCGTGGCCTCGTTATAGTTATACCCCCCTTCGGTAATGGTCAAGGTGATAATTTTTACATCGGCACTAGCCATTTTTTCAATAACCTTTAAGGGGGCTTCCGGAGCGAACAAATATTCAACGATGGAGCCGATGACCTGTGGGGTGTGGGTGCCGTCCAGTTCCTTGACGATCAGGGTATACAAGCCGTCCTGTTCTTTTAGGGTATTGTAGATCTTAGCGTCGAAATCCAAAAGGGCTATGCCGCATATCCCCCAATCCGTGACGGATTCGTCATGTAGTAGTTGATCGGTATAAAAAGCTTCATGCGCCCGGTGAAACCCACCGATACCCACGTGTACGATGCCCGTTTTAAGCTTAGATCGGTTGTATTGTGGAATTGAAACGCTTTCTGAAATGTGGGAAAGATTACTACTGTTTAATTTATAATTTTTCATGGAAGGTCTTTGTTTATTTATTCTCAAATCGTTGAAGCAATACGGCGAAAATGATAATCCCTCCTTTTACGACTTGCTGTGGATATGAAGGCACGTTTAAAAGATTTAGGATGTTACTGATCAAGCCTAAGATCAATACCCCCATCAAGGTATTGATGGCCGTACCCCTACCGCCATTTAAACTGGCGCCGCCAATTACTACGGCCGCAATGGCATCCAGTTCCCAGGCCATGCCCATATTGGGTGAGCCTAGATTGGTTCTCGAAGCTACTATGATGGCCGAAATGGCCGCCAAGGCCCCGGAAATGGCATAGACCAAAAATTTGTACTTATTTACCTTGATTCCCGAGAGTCGCGAGGCTTCCTCGTTGCTTCCTATGGCAATGACGATTCTTCCAAAAACATTGTGACGGAGCATGACCATGGCCAAAATCACGATTATAAAGAACACGATGGCAATATTGGGTATGCCCAAAAAGGAATTATTGGCAAAATCCGACATAAACAAACCGCCATAGGTCTTGAAAGTTACGGGAGAGCCTTTAGAGTAAATAAAGCCCATTCCCCGTGCTACGGTCATTAAAGCCAAGGTTGCGATAAAGGGCGCCATTTTTTGATAAGCCACCAAATAGCCGGAAACACTGCCCAGGCCAAATCCGATGGCTATGGTAATAAGAATGGCCAAGGGCAGGGCGAAAATATTAACGAGAATGGCAAACGTCACCGCCAATAGGGCCACCATGGAACCTACGGACAAATCTATTCCGCCGGTCAAGATGACGATCAACATGCCGATACTTATAATGCCGATACCCGATACCTGCTTTAAAAGGTTACTTAGGTTCACCGAGGTAAAGAACACATCTGAAATAATCGCGGAAAACAGCACCAACAACAAGAAGATGAATATGGTGTTGTATTTTATTAAGAACTTAAGCACACCGCCCGGGCTGCTCAGTTGTTGTTTTAAAGTTAAAGCCATCGTTTAAGTTTTTTGAGTTAATTTTTTAGTGGTTTTCCAATTGCGTAACGAAGTATGTTTTCTTCGGAAAATTTCTCTTTGGGCAGTTCCCCATAGATCGTTCCTTTGTACATCACCAAAATTCTATCGGCAATACCCATTATTTCGGGCATATCCGATGAGATGACCACAACGCCGACGCCTCTTTTGGCCACTTCGTTGATCAGGTTGTAGATTTCTACTTTCGCACCAACATCGACGCCTCGGGTAGGCTCATCTATGATGATAACCTTGCTGTCTATACTCAGCCACTTGGCCAAGGCCACTTTTTGTTGGTTTCCCCCACTTAGGTTTTCGACCGGTACCCCAGAATTAGGCGTTTTGATGTTGAGTTTTTCTATTAACTCCTGAACCTTGGCGTATTCTTTTTCGACATTGATAAAGCCGAACCGGTTTGAAATGGACTTAAAATTGGTCACACTGATGTTCTTTCGGATGGAAAGCGGTAAGAACACGCCCTCTTCCTTTCTGTCTTCACAGACTAGGCCTATTTCTTGTTTGACCGCATCGGCAGGGGATTTGGTTTGAATTTCCTTTCCGTTCAAAAAGATGCTTCCGGATTTCTTTTTGTCCGCTCCGAAGATCAATTTTGCGGTTTCTGTCCTTCCGCTTCCCCCTAGTCCTGCAATACCTAGTACTTCTCCAGGCTTTACGGAAAAGGAAACATTGTGTACTAGGGTGTTTTTCGCCGTCAAACCCTTGACCTCAAAAATGGCTTCGTCCCCTACCCTTATGTCCCTTGGCGGGAACATATCTTTTAATTCCCTACCGATCATCAATCGAATTACGGCATCGGCATCGGTTTCGGAAACGGGCATACTTCCCGTATCTACACCATCCTTAAGCACGGTTACGGTGTCGGCTATTTTAAAAATCTCTTCAAGGTGATGCGAAATGTAAATGATGGAAATGCCCCGCTCCCTAAGCTTGAACAAATTGTCAAAGAGCTTTTGGGTGTCGGTGGGATCAAATACCGTGGTGGGCTCATCTAAAACCAAAACCTTGGTGTCTTCTGAAATTGCCTTGGCGATCTCTACCACTTGTTTTTGTACAATACTCAAGTTTCTTACCGTGGCCGAGGCATCGATATCAAAACCTAAGGAGTTAATCAATTCTTGGGCATCCTTGGTTATTTCCTTCCAGTTCATCCAAAATTTACTGGCCCCCAGCTTATGCAGGTATATGTTTTCCGCAACGGAGAGGTCGTTGATCAACGATAGTTCTTGATAGACCACGCTAATACCCATGACCCGGCCTTCATGGGTGTTTTTAGGATGTATTTCCTCGCCATTGAGCAATACGCGACCGGTATCCCTTTGGTGTACCCCGCTTAATATTTTCATCAAAGTGGATTTCCCCGCTCCGTTTTCGCCAAGTAAGGCATGGATTTCACCATGCTTTACCCTTAAATTCACGTCCTTCAGCACTGAAACGATTCCGAAACTTTTGGATATTCCGGTCATTTCAAGTCTATACTCGCTTTGTGTATTTTGCATATCGGCCATTATAAGGGGTTAAAACAACGCATCTGGATTGTAATACTGTGCAGCGTTTTCTTTGGTGATAAGCAAAGGGGCGGTAAACGATGTTTTAGAAAAGTCACGCTTACCGTTCATGTATTGGATCGCATAAGTGACGGCGTTTTTTCCTATTTGAACAGGACTGTTCATAGCGGTACAGCCATAGAAGTCGGTATCCATGATGTACTTAATGGCCTCTTTTTGTCCGTCGGCACCGGCAACAATTAGGATGTCATCTGTTTTTCCTGCCTGGGCAATGGCTTTTATAGCACCGAGTACACAAACATCTGACTCGGTAATAACCACATTGATGTCTGGGTGGGCCACCAAAATATCTTCCATGGCCTTTAGCCCTCCTGCATAAGACCATTCCGTATACATTTGGGTTTTAACGTTTAAATCGATGTAGCCCAAACTTCTTAGCTGTTCTTCGGCTATACCTTGTAAGAGTCCTTGTTTTCGCGTTCTTCCTACCGGATTTCCGGCGTTGCCGCTAAGTAGGGCAATGTTCATTTTTTTACTCCCGAATTTTTTGGCCAACCACTCTCCCGCTAGGGCACCGTTCGCCAAATTATTGGACTGGATCGTGGTCACATATTCGGCGGAAGGGTCGATTGAGCTATCTATTATAAAAACGGGGATGCCGGCGGCCTTCGCCAATTTGGTGACCCCTACCAAGGCATCGGGGTCTTTAGGGTTCAAGAGCAAGGCGTCTACCCCCTTTGTAATCAAATCTTCCACGGCCGATACCTGTTTGCTGATATCGTCTTGCCCGTCGGCGGACAAAAAGGTCATTCCGTTTTTTTCCGTGGTTTCTTGAATGCTCTTTAAGAGGGCCTGATAGTAAGGCGCATTTAAAGTAGGACTGCAATAGCCAATGGTTTTTCCCGAAAGATCGATGGCACTTTCTATCAGTCCATCTTCGTTCAATTCACCCTTTGGGGTGTTATCGGACTTTTCAATGGGTTCGGCGCAAGCCAGGGCATTGAGTAAAATGCTAGATGCCACAAATAACCTTAGCAGGTGTTTTATGGGCAGATGTTTGTTGAGTTTCATTTGGATTTAAGTTTTCGTTGCGTAAAGTTTTCTGATAGCTATAGGGTCATAATGTCTAATTGTAAAACGGTTAGTTCCTTTTCAGGATTCCACATGGCCATTACTTCAATGGGCAGCGCATACGTACCAAAGGCAAGTGTTCTAGTAAAGGTAGCCCCTACGTTTATGATATTGCCCGAATTTGTAGTGTAAAATGTCTTGTTGGTAAGGAAGGACCATGCCCCACCGGCAAAAAGGGATAAAGAGGAATTTTTGTTTTCCCACACCTTACCGCTAACTTCAAAATAGTGGGTCCACGAATTTTTTAGGGTTCCTTCGTTCTGCAGTTCGTAATCTCCGGAGCCCCCGTTGATAATGGTCGCAAAATAGAATAAGGCGTCCGGAATCGGATGGTACCCCAAGCTTAGGTCTACGAAATTGTAACCTTGGGTTTTGCCATACCCCCAATAGTGCGGGTCATCGCCCCTCTCCTCTACTTCCGTATAGTTGTTGTGCGATACCGCTTTAACAAAAAACGAATCGGAAAAGCGATACTTTGAATAAATCGAAGCCTCCTTGTAATAGGCGGGCACATTTTCTTCCGTATCGGTATGGATTACATCGACCGTTGAAAAACTGGCCCCTCCCCATAAACCGAAAGTAAATTTTGTGTTTTCGGAGTTGTACTCGATGTGGCTCGCCAGTACGGCACCCGGATGAACCACGGAGCCATGCCAGGTATGCATATTTTTTAAATGCGCCCCGATATGGAAGGGTTTGTATTCGACTTCCCTTATTTCTTCCTGTGCGGAAGTTGTATTCAGCACTCCAAAAACAAAACAGCTATACAAACATAAATCCTGAAAACAGCCTCTTTGTTTTTTAGAAGGTAGATCCGTGCGATACTTCTGTATGGGGTTTTTGGTTTTTTTCAAGATCACAGTTTTTAAATGCTCTGAAATAAACAAACGTCATTTGTACGTTTAATTTTTCAAATGTAAATAAATAGATTTATAACATCCTAATGTTTTGTCAAAAAAAACTTGTAAAACATTGTTATTTCAGCGTGTTAGGAGGTTTTTTTATGCGTATTTGGAAAAACGAATAGATGTTGTTTTATAACGTATGAAGTACGTTTATGCTTAATTTTCTTATATTCACCCCAAATATTGTAAATACCTATTTTCGTAATTGGACATACTTATGGAACCCGAAAAAATATTGAATATATCCGTTGATTGTGTGGTTTTCGGATATGATATAAACACCAAATCCTTAAATGTTTTATTGATCAAACGATTTTTGGAACGGAACGAAGAGGTTTTGGTAAACGATTATGTGCTGACGGGCTATCACGTGTATCAAAATGAAACCCTTGATGAAACGGCAACTAGGGTTTTAAAGGAATTGACTGGTTTGACCGACCAGTACAAAAAGCAGTTTAAGGCCTTTGGAAACCCAGATCGATTAACGAACGAGAAAGACCTTGTCTGGATTCAGAATGAAGGATTCCATTCAAGAACCATTACCATTGCGTATTACTTTTTGTTGAAAACGGACGATGTTGACCTAAAGAACAATAAATACCAGGCCAAGTGGTTTCCTGTCAACGATTTGCCCCAACTCGGATTTGATCACGAAAAAATCATATTGGAGGCTTACGAAGACCTTAAGACAAAATGCCTGTCGGAGCCTATTATATTTAAGCTCCTCCCCGATAAGTTTACCATTAACGAGGTTCAGGACCTCTACCAATCGATATTGGGGATAGAAATCGATAATAGAAATTTCAGAAGGAAGCTAATTAAGAAAAAATACATCATAGCCCTAGACGAAAAGCAGGTTGGGGTTTCTAAAAGACCTGCCCAACTGTACATGTTCAGCCTAGATCTGTACGAAAAGATGTTCAAGAAGAATTACCTGATAAATATTTAATTCCAGTACCTATATCCTTTTTGGGAATTTCAGAGTTTTTGAACCTGTATCTGGTATGATTCTTTGGCCCAAGACACAAAATCGTTTGCATTTTCGAAGATCGAACCGGGTACGGTGTAGTACGAGGGTAATGGGGTGTTGGTTTTAAATATGGTAATGGGAGCTTCTCCCGCCGCTATATATTTTGACTGGTTGCTAGGGGCTACTTTAAGGGCCACGGTATTGTTATAGACCAGGCCGAACATGAGGCCTTCGTAAAATAAGCCCACACCACCGAACATTCTTTTGGTGTAGACGCCTTCCCATTGGGCCAATTGGTCTAAAACATAGGCTAAGAAGCCTTCGGTTACCTTCATGTGAAAAAAATTATGTATCTGGGTTTTCCAGGGCGACCCTGATCTGTTCACTATCCCAGTGGCTATCGAACTCGACAATCCCACGTTTAAAGTCCTGTTCCAATAATTTTTCTTGTTGTTCGAGTTCTTTCCGCGCCTTGAAAATATAATTATCGTCGCCTATTTGACCTTCTTTGGCCAGACGCCTCAGGCTATCTTCGTCATATTTGATAAAGTTCTGGGCTTGGCGTTGTAAGGTGTATTTTCTAAAGCCCATTTGACTAAGGACCTCACTTGCCAATTTTAGGGAAGTTTCAAGCGACTCCCTATAAATATGATCTATTTCCATATTTAGAAACTCGTAGGCTACGTATCTGTTTTTAGCGCGGACCATGATTTTTACCTGTGGATATTTGTCCTTTACCGTCTTGGCCAATTGTTTGATGACATCGGGGTTGTCCATGGCACAAATTAGAATATTGGCCTCGGCTATACCGGCAGATTCAAGTAGGTCGGTTCTAGTGGCATCGCCGTAATAGACCTCAAAACCCATTTTACGCAAAAAATCGACACGATTGGAGTCGTGGTCCAAGATAGTGGCCTCTACGCCATGGGTACGCAGAAATCGACCCACAGTGCTTCCAAAATGTCCGAACCCTACTAAAATTACTTTTTGCGATTTGGCAATGTGGTCCATAGGCCTTTTGATGGATTCCTTGGTGCCCAAACGCGGTAACAGCAGACGTTCGTTTACCATACCAATGATCGGGGTAAAGGTCATGGTCAATGCCGTAACCACCAACATCATATCCATTTGGTCCTGTTCCAAAATGTTCAATTGAAATGCGAAGGATAGCAGAACAAAGGCGAACTCTCCTATTTGAGCGAGTCCGAAAGTCAACAGTAATTTCTGGTTCAATTTTAATTTGAATACCGAGCCCGTAATAAAGAGCACCAATGCTTTTAGCACTATAACGGCGAGTAAAATGCCCCCAACGGTCAATGGGCTGTTCGCAATCACGATAAAATTAATGGAAGCGCCTACGGCCATAAAGAACAGTCCTAAGAGCAGGTTTTTAAAAGGTTCGAGGGTGCTTTCCAATTCGTGTTTGAATTCACTGTTCGACAAGACTACTCCACCAAGGAAGGCCCCTAGGGCAGGACTCAAGCCGACCAGTTCCATTAAAAAGGAAATACCGAAGACGATAAGCAGGGCGGCGGCAATCAATAATTCCCTAACACCTGTCTTGGCTACTTTTCGCAACATAGGTACTATAAGGTACTTTCCCGCCACCACAATGACTACTACCGATACCAAAATCGCGAGGGTCTGTAGGCCCAGAGGGAGGTTTTGAAGCAGATTGGCGTGTTCATTACCGTGTTCAATCGCGGGTTCATCCGTATTGGCCAACAAGGGTAAGGCCCCGAGCATGAAAATCACGATAATATCCTGGAACAACAATATGGAAAATGAAGATTGTCCGAAATTGGTATTCAGCAGGCCTTTTTCCTTTATGGTCTGTAGGGCAATGGCGGTGGAGGACAAGGCCGTGGCCATTGCCAATGTCAAGGCCACGGTTTTATCGAATCCAAATAGAATAAAAAGAAAATAAGAAAGCAGCATGGTGGCCGCTACCTGAAGCCCTCCCATACCGACTATGGTTTTTCGCATTTTCCAGAAATTCTTGGGTTCAATTTCCAGACCGATCAAGAACAACATCATCACTACGCCAAATTCGGCAAAGTGAAGAATGTCATCGCCTTCGTTCCCAATAAATCCCAATACATAGGGACCGATCAATACCCCGGCCAACAAATAGCCTAATACCGAACTAAGTCCCAGTCGTTTGGCGATAGAAACACAAATAATAGCGCCCAATAAAAAGACTATGGCTTCAAAAAGAATACTTCCTGTCATATCTTATCTGTTGTTTGTAATTGGGGAATATCGTTTATAAAGGAAAAGCCTCGAACATCGGTCCGCTTTAGATTTTGTTGCAATACATCCAATAAGCTATCGTATTGCTCGGCATAGGTGTGTAACTCTTCAATTTCTATTTTATGTGTGCCCATAACGGCAAAAGGTGGAAGATACTGCATACCGCACAAATTAGCCGTTTGTTCAAAAGGTCGCAAGAACTCGGTTACCGAATAACTGTTGCTTCCTTGTGAGCAGTAAAGTTCCCTGCTGCCTCCGGTAGTAATAACGTTCAAGCATTTTTTAGACTGTAGGGCCGTGCCATTTGGCCCGTAGGCCCATCCGAATTCCAAGACCACATCTATCCATTGCTTCATTAAAGGTGGGCAACTGTACCAATAAAATGGGTGATGGAAGATAATTATATCGTGTGCACTCATCAGCGCTTTTTCGGCCTCTACATCTATATTAAAGTCGGGGTAGCGTTCATATAAGTCGTGAAACGTTACCCCCTCTTTATCTTTAATCTTATCGACTAAAATGGCATTCGCCCTAGATTTTTCAAACTTAGGGTGAGAAAATAAAACCAATATATTTTTCATATTGCGAATTTAGTCGAAAGTACCATGCAATTAAAAGTTGTCATTTTTTTTTACACAAAAAATACATTCTATTTTAGGTGTAAACGATTCTATTTTAGTACTATCGAGCTACTTAATTCAATTAATTTTTCAATTTTTTTTGCATCATATGCATCGGGGTGTGCTTGTGCATAACTGCCTTTGTCATTATCGAAATAGGACTTGGTCTTAGCCCTGTCCGTCATCGCCAGATCGTATAGGATATTGACACCTTTTTCTGCGGGCGACCAGTGTTGTCCGTAGGCTTCGTTCGCCATTTTGGTATTTAGCAAAGAACCTGGATTCACCGCTACCACAAGAATATTTGGCTCTTTTTGGGCTAAATCAAAACTCCACATGGTCAATGCCAACTTGCTCTGGGCATAGGCTTCATTGGTTCCTAGGTTATCTCGACCCTGCAAGGCTTCCAAGGAAACGGAAGTTTGGGCGGCGGAACTCAGGTTTACAATTCTAGGTGCATCTGCTTTTTTTAATAATGGCAAAACTGCATTGGTGAATTGATACGGGGCTAAATAATTAACGACTAATCGAACATCTACTCCGTTTTCAGCGGTATCCGTATGAGTTTTTAATAGACCTGCATTGTTCACTAAAACATCGATTTTCGGCATTTGTTCGGTGACTTTCGATGCCATTTTTTTTACATCGGCTAAATCTGAAAAATCCGCTAGAAAACCCATGATATTTTCATTGCCCGATTCCTCTTTTATTTCAGTTAAAACGGCATTTAATTTTGCTTCGCTTCTACCATGAACGGCTACAAAATGTCCTTCCTTTGCCAAACGCAAGGCTAGTAATTTTCCTATACCATCTGTACTTCCTGTTATTAAAATATGTTTCATTGTATTTTTTTTTATGTTGATGAAAACTGGCAACACCAATATTGCCAGTTTTTTAATTTTATTGGCACCACCAAGGGTATAATACTCCGAGGCTTGCCTCGAATTTAATAGTTTGTTTCCTTTGAATTCCTTATGGGCTTGACCTGAGGTGTTTTACTTTTTGTCTTAAATAAATAATAAGCTACGCTTACTGTTTTAAAACGGCGCAACGGTATCTTTAGGACCATCAGGCAAGCTCCAGCGTTGGCGAGGCGTAACACTTTCAAAAGCATCATTTTTGATGGTGTCACCGCTACTATTTCCGTAACTACTTGTATTACCACGTGGTATTTGCATACGGTCTCCGTATAACCAAACCACTAAGTTACTACGTTGTCCGCTTGTAATTGGGTGTGTTGCGTGGGGTACATTGCCTCTGTGAATTATGGCCTTTCCTGGTTCAAAAATAGCTTGTACCGTTTTTCCTGAAGCTTTATCATAAAAATCAACCTCAGATCCTGTAAACTTTTCATCTGGTAAGTTGATGTTGATATTTAAGGTAGCTGCCGAGGCATCCGTATGGGCATGCAAATCCTTGTCTTTATCTGGATTGTACTGGATTGAGAAACCAAAAGTCTGATTGTCATAACCATAAGTTCCTAATAACAAACGAGCTATCGGACGCATATAACGATCCATGATGTCATTATAAAAAGCCTGAAAGTTAGGTGCTGCAAGGTGCCCTTCCGAACGTGGATCTAACATCATTCCGTAACGGTTTAACTGTATACCGTAAGGCGCACGTTTTGGTACTCTTGAATTTGCAACAGCTTCTAAATAGTTGCGAAAATCCGTTAAGCGATCCAAATCAAAAAACTGGGCGGAGTATACACCAGGAATTATTTCTTCCCATAAATCGGCAACGGCGGATTCTTTTTCCGGGTTTTCCCATGCCTCGTTGACCGCTTGTCGCAAACGGGGATCAAGAAGCGTTTCATTAAGAATTGGTAAATTATCCTTGTTTTCCATTTCCCATTCAACCCATGCTTCTTCGAGTAAATTTCGGTTACTGTTCCAGAATTGTGAGACAGAGGCTTCACGTATTAAGGAAGCTTCACGGGAAGGTAAAGTAAGTGCACGGGCTTGTGCGAGTGCATTTTTATCTGTTGTTGTTTTCATTGTTTATTTTTTTA
Organism: Zobellia uliginosa; assembly: GCF_900156625.1. Lineage (GTDB taxonomy): Bacteria > Bacteroidota > Bacteroidia > Flavobacteriales > Flavobacteriaceae > Zobellia > Zobellia uliginosa. Next base: position 721,972 of record NZ_FTOB01000003.1, read on the forward strand.
GCTTGATACTTGTATTGTACTTGTTATTAAAACAAAATTAAGTGCAGACACCGCTTGACCTTTGGTAACAAAAAAGGTAGTTTCAGTAAAAAACAAGGCCGATCGACTGGATATGAAGAATACCGCAAAAGAGGTATTCAACACTACCGACCAATAGTAAGGGTGCATTGCAAATCCCTATTGTTTTCAGTTTTCCACTACTATTTTACCAATAGCTTTGCCACTTTGTAAATGTGCGTAAGCCTCACCCACTTGTTCCAATGAAAATCGGTTTTCATCGACTATCGGGGTTAAATGTCCCTCGTTGGAAATTTCGGCCAAACGTTGTAAAACATCCCCGTGTACGTCCCTTTTAAAGTTGTGCAACATGGGGATCAGCATAAACACTACGTGCAATGTTGCCCCTTTAAAGTGAAGCGGCGTTAAATCTAGCTCACATAAGGAAACCGTAGTGGAAATATGTCCGTTTAGGGCAACCGCCTCAATGGAATTGGTAAGGTTTGCGCCACCGACCGTATCAAAAACCACATCAAAACCACCATCGGTGTATTTAGCCGTATAATCCGTTACTTTTTCCGTAGTAAAATCAATAAAGGTCGCTCCAAATTTTTCAACGATCGCTTTTTGCCTGTCTCCGGTACCTGTCGCATATACTTCCGCTCCAAAATATTTGGCCAATTGCATGGCCAAGTGACCGACACCGCCGGAACCACCGTGAACCAATACTTTCTGACCGGCCTTTACCCCTGCCCTTGTCAATCCTTCGTAAGCGGTAATCGCTACCAAGGGCAAGGCTGCCGTTTCACGCATACTCAGTCTTTTTGGTTTGTGACCGATTAAATTGCTATCGGCAAGAATATATTCGGTCAAGCTTCCTGGTAAATCGGCCAATCCACCTGCGCAACCATAGACTTCATCACCTACTTTAAAACCTTCGACCCCATCGCCGACGGCGGCTACGGTTCCTGCAAAATCCATTCCCAATAAAGCGGGTATAGCGGGAGACAATGGCAAATCGGAGCCCATGTTCTTAATCATCGTGTCTATCGTATTTACACTAGATGCCGCTATCTTTACCAATACGTGGTTGGCCTTTACTTCCGGTTTATCAATTTCCGAAACCTCGAATTTTGCATTTTCTCCATAATTGTTCAATAACATTGCTTTCATATCAATCTCTATTTTTATTTAATTGTTATTCTTGTTCTATTAATTTACTTCTTGAATATCCATCACCATTTGTTCCCAGTTCTTTTGGTTGTTATGGTCAAACTGAGCGCCATTTTCATCGGCATAGGTGAATCTTTTTATTGCAGGCGTTTTGCTTGTTGTTTGAAACAATTGGTAGGCTTCCTCTTTTAAAGCCTCTTTGATCGGTAAGTCTATGGATGCATAAACCGCACGTTTGCTAGCTGCAATAGAATCTGCCGGAAATTTAGAAATGCGTTCAGCCAAGGCATCTACATAAGGTCCTATTTCATCTGCATTCAATGCCTTGTTAATGGTTCCGAATTTTTCAGCTTCGTCCGCATCCCAATCTTTGGCACCTAAAATAATTTCCAGTGCTTTGCCTAAACCGGTTTGTCTAGCCATACGGGAGGCGCCACCACCACAGGGTAAAATGCCCATGCCTACTTCCATTTGCATAAACTTGGTTTTTCCCCTCGCAGCAAAACGCATGTCCAATGCCAATGCCATTTCGTGTCCGCCACCACGTGCAAAACCTTCAATTTTTGCGATGGTTGCTTGCGGAACCTTGCTCAATCTTTCTAAAACAGACTGTAGGTCCAAAAGCTGTACTTCCTTTCTTGGTACGGCTTCTGTAGACATGTCCCTAAGCAAGTTGGTATCGTAATGACACACCCAATATCCTGGATTTGAAGATTCAAAAACGACTACTTTTATGCTTCTATCACGTTCTAAGCGTAAGCAAAGACTGCTTAAGTCTGCCAGCATTTCTTGCCCTTGTACGTTTACAGGACCATAGTTTATGCTCACTGTTAAAATTCCGTCTTTTTGTTCTGCCGTAAATGTTTGAAAATTCTTGTAGTCCATCATCTTGGGTTTTAGGTTATCTAGTGTTCTGTTATAATTACAGGACAAAGTTACCTAGGTACCCAAGCTTTATTTTGGTAGAAAAACCAGAGGTATTGGTAAAAAATAAGGTTTTTGGTAATAACTTAGGCTAGATGGGCTTTAAATGCACTCAAACTGATGCCTTTGTAGGTTTTAAAGATTTTGTTTAAATGGCTAGAATCTGTAAAACCAAGATCGATAGCAATTTCCGAATCTTGTGCATCGGTGTACTTTAATCGGGTCTCTACCAATTTTAATTTGTAGTTGATGATGTACTTTTTTAAGGATACATCCGTATGTTTTTTAAAGTATTCGCTGATGTAATTGTCGGCCATGTGAAATTCTTCGGCCAAGCTCTTGGTAGTGAGTAATTCGGAATGGTAAATATTAGTGTGAATGTAGTTGATGATTTGCTGAATCTTGGATGATTTTACTGCTTTTACGGTCTCCGAAGTATTGATAAACTGAATGTTTCGAGCAATAAGATGCAGTATGACGGACAAGGAATTTTGAATGATAAAATTATCGAAGGTCTGCTCTCTCATATATTCAATGGCAACCATATTGATTAAGGATACCAAGTGCGACCTGTCCGATTCGGTTTCGAACTGCATTTCACGCAGTTCGTGACTTTCGCTATTGAGGATTTCCTCGATTTTTCGAAACCAATTGTTAACGGGCAGTGTTTCGTTCCGAGTAGATGTATTTCTAAAGAAGCTTTTTAAAAACTTAACAGCAATAGTAGTAGTGGCGGTTTCAGGGGTAACGATATAAATATCGTCAGGTATAAAAACAAATACACTATTGGCGGTGTAGGGCACGGTTTTACCATTGATTTTTATAGTTCCCGTTCCCTTTTCAAAATATAGGATTTCAAAAAAACGAATGGTCGTGTATTTGCAAAATTCAAAGAAAGTCTGTTCTTCGTATTTTGCAATTACAATATTTTCAATGATAGTACGTGCCATAATCGATTCTTTTCAGTGCATTGTAAAGCGCGACTAATCTTCCGGCGGATGACCGTGAATTTGTTCAAATACGGTATCAAAATGTTCTCGAAGATAGGCATTAAGCTTTTTCTGATAATCTAGTTTTAGCCAACTTATAAAATTATAGGTACTTTTACTGATACACTTGCCATAGACTTGTATCCTATTGTCAATATCTTCTTTCAGTAACTTTGCCAACGCAAGGGCATCATACACATCTTCACTGTTTTCTATGCAAATATAGGCATGTTGTTCAATGGATTTTTCCAATACCACTTTAGACGATTCCCCGCTAAAGGTTGCTTCCTTGTATATAGCTTTAATATCCAGATAAGTATCCTTAGATTTAGAGAACTCAGACCGAATGTCCTCGGCCAACTCATGCTTAAAGGTACTTTCGATATCTTCATCGTCTTTAATACGGTCTATGTAGAAATTCGGGGATTTGAAAATCGCCTCCCAATCTAAGTCCGCTCCCCAAGGACCAAAACGATAGATGTTATTGCCAAGATCGATAACGGTAAATTTAGATTTGTTGTTCAAGACCCGTGATCCCCTACCGATCATTTGGTAGTACAAGGTCAAGGACTTTGTGGCCCGGTTCAGGATGATGGTATCTATGGTGGGTTCATCAAAACCGGTGGTCAGGATACTTACCGAGGTGAGTATGGCGTCCGGAGTTTCATGAAACCACTTTAAAATATGTTTTCGTTGTTTTTTTGTAGCGGTATTGTCTAAATGCATAATGGGCAAGCCTGCACTGTTAAAGGTGTGGTACACCTGGATAGACGTTTCTATACCGTTGTTGAATATCAGTGTTTTTTTGCCCTTGGAATGTGTCGTATAAGCTTCCAGTAACTTATTTAACATGGACGGACTGGTATACAGGTCCGAAGAAGATTTAACCGTATAATCCCCATTGGAACCTACCTCCAAAGAAGTTAGCCCCATATCATACTGGTAGGTTTCGGCTCTGGCCAGAAAATCATTTTTTATTAAATTCTCTATGGATTCCCCAGGAATCAACTCATCGTAGTTGCGGTTCATGGGTAAGTCCTTATTGGAACTTAAGGGGGTGGCGGTAACTCCAAGAATAAAGGAGTTTTCGAAAAACTTGAACAGTTTTGTAAAGGAATTGTAATGGGCCTCATCTATAATGACCAAACCAACGTCGGAGATATCCAATATACCATCATTAAGCCTGTTGTTCAGTGTTTCTACCATGGCCACATAGCAACTGTAGCGTTCATGGTCATCTAAATTAGCTTTGCTATCGACTACTTTATTGACCACCCCAAAACTGGTAAGCATTTTAGAAGTCTGGTTGCAGAGCTCTACTCGGTGTGTCATGACCAAGACCTTTTTCGAATGGTTTTTAAGGTATTGCCGGACTATTTCAGAAAAAATTACGGTCTTTCCGCCACCAGTCGGTAATTGGTATAATAAGTGGTAGTCATCTCTTTCATTGTCGAACTTTTCAAATATTTGATTAATGGCCCCTTGCTGGTAGCTGTAAAGTTCTTTGTCCGTTTTCTTTTCTTGTAGTTCAAATTGAGTCTCTGGCATGTTATCTTTTTCTGTAATCTGCAAAGGTAATACCTTCAATAAGTTATTACTAATGTATTGAAAGGCTTTCCGGAATAATTCCTCTCGATTTTTTACAAATGATATCCATTGCGGGATATTTATCGTAGCACATTCAAGGACTTACCCACAAAAATATGCGTTTCCTCGGTAGTGGGATACTTGCACTGGATGATCTTACTTAAAACAGAAGAAACCACAACATATTGTGGCCTCTTCCTTATACTGAACCGATAACAACCGAATAAATGCTATTTACCAATATTTCTAAATAATCCTTTGTTTTTGTTTTCAGTGGGAAGCTGTTTACACTTCCTTTTGGCAGAACATTTTTAGTATTATTGGAGACTGTGAATTTATCGAAAAGAAACACCCGTTGCTAAAGGTTTAAACCTGAAAATATAAAAGGGCCGGGTCGCTATGCTTGTCCCCTTATTAAAAGCGGCGCCTCTATTTACCTGTGCAGCGGATACGTACATATATCCATCTACATGGTTGTAGCTTACGCCATCGGGCCATACCATATTTTCGTCCTGTATCATGGTTTTTACACTACGGTCTTTGGCCATGACCACGGCAACACTTTTGGTTTCCAGCGCAGTTAAATAAAGGTTTCCTTCTTTGTCGATGGACATTCCGCCATTGTTGGGTTTGTCGGAATAGGTTTCTATTCTACTGTTCAAATCGGCATCGGTCAGGGCTTCGTTGACCAAATCCACGGTTTTGATACGGTAGATTTTTGGTCCGTTCAAAGGTCCGTAGTAGATATATTCAAAGTTAGCATCGGCAGTAATTCCGTCATTTCCAATCAACAAATCCTTTCCATTTACTGCCAGATGCTTGCCATTGATTACGGTAGGCGTATTTTCAGGTTTCGTGGTACGCGTACCCTCGAGAACACGACGTGTCTTTCCGGTCTTCATATCAACAATAATAAAGGCAGCTTTGCTCCCATCACCCCCATTGCCAATACCTTCATCGGCGATGATAAAATAACCGTGCTTGGTATCCACTACCATATCGTTGGGTTGCGAAATGGATGGTACACTGGATTTTGGCAGGTAGTAAATGCGCTCCAAGGCATCGGTTTTGGTGTTCCAGCCTACAATTTTTGGCGTTACATTGTCGCGTTGGGCCATATCGATCATCCAAACAACCCCGTTTTCATCATTACGGATACCCAAAACATTGCTCAAATAATTGTCATCCGTAGCTCTTGGGGTGTTCCATTCCAAATTTGGGAAGGCTGTGGTCGTATTTGTATTTTTATCGAACTTGACCACTCGAATTTCTGGTGCAAAAAAGGGGTGGTGACTGTATACCAATTGCCCATCGTGGGTAAAGGCAATATTGCCTACCGCTTGGTCTACCGTGGCATAGGTTTCCGCATCTGCCAAGGTTTTTTGGGCTTGCACGACCATGACCGAAGTAAATAAACTCAATAGTAAACTTGTCTTTTTCATCTTACTTTACCTCAAAATTACCATTACTTCGTATGTAAATAACCGTTTCCTTAGTTGTGGAAATGAAGGCCTTGGCATTTTCTTCAGCCCCGAAATAAGAACCTGGTTCTAAGACATTTTCAGCATCCTTTTTGGAAAATTGATGTGTTACCTTGCCAGAGATAACCACCGCCCTGAAATTCGGACTCAAGTTTTTTATGCTTCCGTTAAAACCGGCCGGTAGTTTTAAAAGTGTCGCACGCAATTGGTTTTCATCGTGACTCCCCCATAAAAAGGCGGTTTCTACATTGCTCTTATCTGCCACCCATTCAATATCGTTGGCATGTAACCAAACCATATTCGATTGATCTACATTCACGGAGCGTTCCCCATTGTCAAAAGCTTCTGAAGTCGGTTTTACTAAATAGGGCCCCTCTTGAATGTCTAAGAACGCCATATTCTCCTCCCCATCAGCCGCGGTGATATGTGCTTCGCCTGCAGGTTGTTGCCAATACGAACCCGCTGGCAACCATTGTTTTTCGGCTTTTTCATCATCGTTATGCAACAATCCTTGTATAACCACACCACGATAAGTAATGTTGTGAATGTGCGGTGGCGACGAAAATCCTTTGTTGAATTTTACTAAAAATCCTGCGGGTTCGTTTTTGGTACGGTCGCCCCAAAGTTTTCCTGCGGCCGGACTTTGATCACCTCGTAGCGGATTTAACCATCCCCATTCTACTTTGTCCGCCGTAACCACCTCGTTTTGCGATTTTACAGGGTCAGTGGTCGGTGTTTGGGCGCTTGTATAGGCTGTTGTTGCTATGGCCCATGCCAGTAGTAGTTGTTTTTTCATTTTGATTTTTTTACTATTCTAACTAGTTCTCTGTTTATATGCCAGTCCTATTCGCTTTTCTTTAAATAATCGGGTAATTCCTTACTCAGCCAATCTTGACGTACCGGAACGTGAACATCTAAGTCCACCGTCTTTTCCAATGCCCAAAATTCATGTGGAACGTTTTCTGGAAAGACAATAACCTCTCCACCGGAAACAATAACAAATTTCTCTTTGCCGTCTATTATGGTCTTGATTTTTACCTTTCCGGACATGATATAGGTGATCTGCTCATTAGGGTGTTGGTGCCAAGGAATATGCGCGCCTTCTTCTAAATCGAAAATGGTCATTTGTCCTTTTTCGCCGTGAAACCACTTGCGCTTTATTCCCTCGCCAATAGTCTCCGATTCCATTTCATCAAAATTGAAATGTTGCACTTTTGAAGTGGCCACGGAATCAATGGTGTTTACTTGGGCATATACTGTGTTGCTTGCAAATAGGGCGATTACAGCAAGTGCTGTTAGTGTATTTTTCATTCTAGATATTGATTAAATTAAAATTGTCAATTAAAGTGATATTTGTTGTTTTACTATGTTCACTTAAATCAACATCTTTATAGTATGTCATTTGATTTAAAATCCTTCCAAAACAATCTTCCCCTTTGCTTTTCCCGTTTCCAGGAAGGCGTGGGCCTTTCTGAGGTTCTCGGCATTTATGGTTCCGAAATTCTCCCCTAAAGTGGTCTTAATCGTTTTGCTATCGATCAACTCGGAAACCTTGTTAAGAATGTTGTGTTGCTCGATCATATCCTCTGTCTGGAACATAGAGCGGGTAAACATTAACTCAATGTGAGTCGACACGGCCTTACCTTTAAAAGGCATTACGTTCAATGATTTCGGGTCATCAATAAACCCGAATTTCCCTTGGGGCTTGATCAACTTGGCAATTTCCTCAACATGTTGTTCCGTCGCATTTAGACTCACAACATATTCTGGTGCAGGTAGACCGTATTTCTCGAACTCTTCACTTAATTTATTCCTATGGTTAATAACCGAGTCGGCACCCAATTCCTTTAACCAAGCCGTAGTTTCCTCACGGGAAGCCGTAGCAATGATATTCAGTTTGGTCAATTTTTTGGCCAATTGCACCAAAATGGACCCCACACCACCGGCAGCACCTATGACTAAAATGGACTCGCTAGCATCGTTTTTGGCGACTTCCAATCTATCGAACAACATTTCCCAGGCCGTAAGCGAAGTCAAGGGTAAGGCAGCTGCTTCCGCATAAGACAAGCTCGCTGGTTTTTTGCCCACGATACGCTCATCTACCACTTGAAACTGCGCATAGCTTCCTTGTCTTGTAAAATCGCCTGCATACCAAACTTCATCACCAATCTTAAAGAGGCTAACATCCTCTCCTACCTCTTTAACGACACCGGCGGCATCCCAACCGATAACCTTCCAATCATCACCTTGTACAGGCATTCCGGCCCGTACTTTGTAATCGGCTGGGTTTACCGAAATTGCTTTTATCTCCACCAATATATCTTTGCCAGTAACCTTGGGCATGGCCAATTCTACGTCTTGTAATGATTTTACATCCTCAATGGGGAGGTTCTCTTTGTATCCTATTGCTTTCATTTTATATTTTTTTAAGGATGATAGAATTACTTCCAAGTAACGATATCATCAAAATTTCTTCTCGATTTTTTAAATTCCGGATCGGCTTTTCTATAACCGAAAGCGACCATAAATGATAGACCGTATTTATCGGTATCCACACCAAATTTTTCTTTTAATAAAGCCTCTGCTTTTTCTTGGTGGAAACCTTCTATAGGGCAACTGTCTATACCCGTTAAGGCGGCGGAAGTCATCATATTTCCCAAGGCGATATAGGTTTGCTTCGAGGCCCAGTCAAACAACTTTTTATCGTTGTCAAGATTAAAATCCCGCTCCTGAAATTCCCTATACAACCTATCATACGTCTCGATTACATCCTCGGGCAGTTGCTTTACATCTTTCATCATGTGCGTAATGTATTCCGAATCGTGCTTTACCATAGGGGCCTTCATGGCCAAACCCAATACAAAGTGGCTGGCGGTATCTAATTTTAGGGGGGCTCCCCAGGCTACGGGTTTTAATAGCTCCCGTAATTCCTTGTCTTGAACGACTATAAAATGCCAAGGTTCAAAACCAAAGGAACTTGGTGATAAATGTGCGGTCTCCAAGATGAATTTCATATCCTCTTCCGAAATGGTTTTGGTAGGGTCGAACTCCTTGGTAGCATGCCTATATTTAAATGCATTGATAATTTCTTCCTTTGCGATGTTCGGTGTATTCATTTGTATGTCTTTAAAAAGTTATTTTCTTAAGTTGGGACAAAGGTAGGTGTACAGCTAGGCTGCTTTAGGGTAAGAAAAAAGGAGATATAGGTACAAATAGAGGTTTTTTAGCTTTGAATCCTCGTTTTTTACCTGTTCTCGCTAAAAAAACGGAAGATTGTTCCTTCTTTGGAACGGAAAAGAAGGTCTTAGGCCTTTATAAGTACAAAACGAAGGGTTAGCCAACCCATCTAAATGTGAGATTGATCCTAGGTGGGATTTGTCGTGAGGTTTTTGGGACTTTGTGTTTCCAGTTTTCTTGCGTTGCTCCCTGCATGAGAAGTAGGCTTCCATGGGCCAAGGGTATATCGAGGCGTTTGAAGTCTTTTTGGGTAGTATGTTTTAGTTGGAAAGGCCTTGTGGCTCCAAAAGTAACGGAAGCAATGACGGTGTTTTTACGTTGGGCACCTTTATAATCTTGGTGCCAGTCTACACTGTCTTTACCATCTCTGTAGTAATTCAGTAGGCAACGTGTAAAATTTACATGAACTTCCTGCTCTATGCGCTCTTTAATAAAAAGCAAATCAGCATTCCATACATGCATTTTACTTTTTGTATTCGTGTACTGAATATCCTTGCTGACGTCACCATACCAAGCGGTCAATCGAGGGTAGTCTACATTTTTACCATGAATGGTAATTTGCTCTTGTTGCCAAGGAGTGTGTTTTAATAAGTTGTTGAATAGCCTATTGCTTTCTTCTAAACTGAAGAAATTCTCGAATAGAATAACATCGGCTCCTGGTAGATCAAATTCCGTTTTACGGACTTCATTTGTTGAAAATAAGTCCCCTTGATTAAATAAATCCATCTCTTCCTTCTTAAACCATTCTTATTTAAACCAAACTAAGAACCCAGATCTACCAGCAGCTTTTTATGTTAGCCACTGCTTTACAGAATAGACCGGATCAACCCGCCTTCAACCCTAATGGATGCCCCATTGGTGGCCGAGGCCAAATCACTGCAATAATAGGCTATGGTATTGGCGACTTCATCGACCGAGGCAAAGCGTCCGATCAAGGATGTTGGGCGCATGTTTTTAAAGAAGTTTTCTTCGACCACTTCCTCCGAAACATTCTCGGCCTTGGCCAAATCTTGGATAAAACCACTCACACCCTTTGATTTTGTTGGTCCCGGCAAAATGGAATTCACCGTAACATTAGTGCCTTTGGTCAATTCCGCCAATCCCCTACTAACGGCCAATTGCGCCGTTTTTGTCATACCGTAGTGAATCATTTCATCGGGAATGAATACCGCCGATTCGCTGGAAATAAAAATAACCCTGCCCCAGTTTTTCTTCAGCATTTTCGGAAAATAATGACGCGCCAAACGGATGCCGCTCATGACATTGACCTCAAAAAAACGAAACCAGTCCTCATCGGGAATATCGGCAAATGCCTTAGGTTCAAAAATACCTGTGTTGTTTATAAGGATATCCACTTCGGGAACTTCCTTTAGCAGTCTGTCAATATCCTCAACTTTAGAAAAATCCGCTGCAACCCCGGATACGTTATTGTTTTGGGTACTTGCCTTTAATTTTTTTACCGTGGCATCTACCGTTTCTTGTTTTCTTCCGTTTATGATTATGGTAGCTCCTTCCTTTAAGAGCTGCTCCGCTGTTGCATAGCCAATACCAGCCGTAGAACCGCTGATAAAGGCAGTCTTATCTTTAATTTTTAAATCCATTTCTCTTCTCTTTTAAAAATTATTTACTGGCTGTTTCAAGTAATTCCAGGTCTTCAGCATCCAAATTCAATTTAGGCGCATCGAACAAGGTTTGTAATTGGGCTTTACTTGTGGCACTTACGATGGGTGCTGCAACATGTGGTTGGGCCATTAGCCAGGCCAAGGCTACCGTTGCCGGCTTGCTGTTGTGTTTTTCCGAAACGGTATCGAGGGCCTTGATGATTTCCATACCTTTTGGGGTTAAATATTGCTTTACACTACCCCCGCGAACACTCTTGTTCAAATCATCTTCGGAACGGTATTTACCGGTCAAGAATCCACTTGCCAAAGAAAAATAGGTCATTACACTTAGTCCGTGTTCTTCAACAACACCGGCATATTTGGTTTCGTAACCTTCGCGCTCCACCAAGTTGTAATGCGGTTGCAAGGCCACGTATTTGGGAAGGTTGTTCACTTCTGAAACCTTAAGGGACTCAAGCAATCTTTCGGGCGATAGATTGGAGGCTGCAATATGGCGTACTTTGCCTGCCTTTATGATTTCGTCGTAGGCGGACAGCGTTTCTTCCACAGGGGTAACATCATCGTCAAAATGGGTGTAGTACAAGTCTATATAATCGGTCTGAAGGCGTTGTAAGGACTCGTCCACCGATTTTAAAATGTGTTTTTTACTAATATCGTTGGGATGTTCCTTGGTCTCGGAACCTACTTTGGTGGCGATGACCAGCTGGTCACGGTTGCTACGGGATTTCATCCATTTTCCGATTATGGTTTCGGACTGGCCTCCTACCTCGTTCACCCACCAGCTGTAGGTATCCGCGGTGTCGATAAAATTAAAGCCCGCATCGGTAAAGGCATCTAAAATTTCAAAGGATTGCTTTTCGTCCAATGTCCAACCAAAGACATTGCCACCAAAATTGATGCGGGCCACTTCTAGGTCGGTATTTCCTATATTTACTTTTTTCATTTTTTTTGATTTACTTTAAATGTGACCGTAAGAACCAAGCTGTTTTTTCGTGGTCTTCCAATAACCCAGTGATAAAATCGCTTGTTCCCAAATCTTTGTACTTATCGGCAAAGGGAACAATGTTTTCCCGTAAGTGAATACATAGGGTTTCGTGGTCTTCAAGCAGTTCCTTGATAAAACCTAGGGGGCTATTGTCATTATGGTTTTTTTCGGTCAAATGGGTCAAGGCCAAAAAATCCTTTAGGGTGGCCGGGGCATAATGTCCCAAACTGCGTATACGTTCGGCTACGCGATCTATGGTTTCCGACAGCTGCTCGTACTGTCCTTCAAAAAACTTATGTTTATCGTAAAAATCCGCCCCTTCTACGTTCCAATGCGCGTTTCTGGTTTTGGTGTACAATACGTATTCGTCCGCCAGCAGTTTGGTCAATTCATCGGCTACGGCCTGTCTGTTTTCTTCTGAAATACCGATATTCGTTTTCATGTCCTTAATATTCTATGGTGTTAAAAAAAACACACGCATGGGCTGCGTGTGCTGTTTGTTATCAGTTTATTATTTCTGTCATTTCGTTCAAGGTGAATTCTTCTATTTTGCCTTCGGTGACCTTTAGGTAATGAGCCAATTGTTCATTTTCCATATGGGCCTGCCACAACTCGCGGTTTACCCATCTTTCAAAAAACAGAAAGAAATCGGGGTTTTCGTTGTCTTGGTGTAGGTCGTAACAGATATTACCTTCTTCTGCCCTCGTGCTGTCCAATAACTTTAGCAATTCGGCCTTTACAAATTCCCTGTGCCCTTCTTTTACCACAATTTTGGCGACTATGGTCAAATACGATTTTTTCATGTTGTTTTTCTTTAGTGATATGTATAGTTGTTAATTCGGTTTTGCCTACATATACAGGCTCGTTTTTTTTTGATATTCAAGATTTAGAGGGCCCTGCGTAATACATAAACCGTTCCTTTTTGATTTGCTGCCATTCCGTCTGAACATAGCTTTAAACGGTACTCGTCTATGTCGTCTTTATAAAAACTTCCGGTTCATATCGTATTGATTGGTAAAAGAAATTTTTAAAAGCTAAGCTCGGCACTGACTTTATGCCATACAAAGATAAGGTAGGCTTATAGCACGTTTGGTGTATAAAAAATGGATGTTTTTGTACAAATGAAGGTTTGTGAAAAGAAAAAGCCCAAAACAGAAATGATCTGTTTTGGGCCATAGGTATGAAATAGGGAGATTTACTCCGAGATAACGATTTTTTGTTTTACCGTCTCACCGCTTGCTTTGGTGATTTCCAATATATAGATGCCCTTTTTTAGGGAAGAAACATCGATTTTTTGATCGATCACATCCTTTCTTAACATAACCCAACCTTTTAGGTTGTACACTCTGGCCTCAACATAATCGGATTGCGAGATATTCAATACATCCGTTGCAGGAATGGGATAGACCTGTAGTTTTTCCGTAGCTTGGTCTTGACGCTCATAACTAGCGGGTTTTTCTACTGATGATGTAGTTTCTGCACTATTGGCGGCACTTGCGTTCACCGGTTTGTAAACCCGGATCCAGTCTACCAATAAGTTGTTGTTATAAAAATCGGACAGCTCTTCGGTTGTGGCAGATCGGTAAGCCTCAGCCTGCCAACTTTGGTCTTCTACATTAATGATGATATCCATCTCTTTATTAAATTTCCTACCATTGTTCAAGTAGTTAAAGGGGTCGATAACGCTAATGTTCGACTTGTTTTTGGCGTCGCTTAAGCTAGATGCTATTTTCATTTTTTGATAGCCATTTTCCTTGATCAGCTGGCCGTTTATCCCTGTACTCGTAACACCGGCCGGGTAAGTGTATTGCCATGTACCATCTGGCAACCTTGTCTGTATGGCGTCATTGTCCAATACCCGTACCATTTGTCCGTCTACAAAATACTCCAGTCGCGTTGGGGATACCCAGTTCACCCCGATCCTGATGGTTTTACCTCCCCATTGGGTCACGCCGTTTTTGCTCCACCAGCTATTAAGGTCGGCGGGTTGATAATCCTTAAAATTAGGAGGTCTTATAAAAACATGGTGGCTCAAGTGGATCTTAGACGCAAAATAACTGTTCCTGTCGTCGTTTCCAGGGCCTCCATAGCATTCTATAATATCGATTTCCTGGGTGTCATCAGGACTCAATAGCCAAATATCTGAGGCCAGGGTAGAATTCATGACTTTCACCCTTGCCTCTACGAATACTGGGTATTTTACCCGAGTTTTATTGGTAATACAACCAGCCCTGGTCTCGGGTCTGCTTATGGTAGTATTGTTCGATCCGGTAAAGGATTTCGTAGCTCCCGGAACCCTAGATGCCCAAATGTTCAAGTTTCCTCCAGAAACGGCTACATGGTTTTGCATCCATTTGGTCGGACCGGGGCCTTCAAAATTATTGGGCTGCCCATTGGGTAGGTTGTGATATTTGTTATACCATTTCATGTTTCCATTGGGCCCAAAATCCACCACATTGTTGGTAGGATTAAAGGTGTAATTGAAATCGTCACTGGCGGCAGTTTGCAGTTTCCATGTTTTGCCGGCCCCTGCATTGGCCGGTACGGGTATGTTGTCCCAGTCATACTGTCCGTGGGACGTAAAAAATTGTAAAAATGCAAAAATTGCAAGTAGGATACTTCTTTTCATTTGAATTTGATTTTAGGGTTCTTAAAAAAATTAACACGTCCAAATTAATCTTTAGGACGTATAATTAAATGAATGCGACTTGACAAAAACTAAACATGGCTTTTGTGGTCGATAAACAGAAGTTGCATTTTATCGATGGGTCGATGAATTATATAGGCTTAACACGGGAAATGAGAAAATAATTATTTTACATTAATATTTTAATTCCTACAATTAAAAACGTTTTTACCTATAAAATAACAAAATTTAGTTTTATGCTTTTAGATTCTTTTTGGGGTGAAAAAGCCGTAAAAAAGGGGTGAAAATGACCTAAATAAGCATCATTTTGGTGTAGCTGTTAAGCCCATAATCTCGAGGTAGTTTTAATGGGGATTTCAGAAAAAAAATCTAGAGATGGAAATTCGTTTTGCTGTTTCGTCTTAGCTATTTATTGTATGAAAATAGGATGTTTATGTATAATAAGAGGTTTTTGGGCTTGAATACGCCGCTTATACTATTATTTTTTTTAATTTTACCGAATGATTTTGAATAAATCAAACAGATATGCAAGTTTTAGAAGCACATAAACCTTTTGAAATACAAGAAATAGAATTGACGGATTGGAAGCAGCGTCCTGTCAAGAACAATTTTTTTGAATTGGTCTTGATTAAGGAAGGTTCGGGTACCCAGTGTATCAATTACAATCACTATCCTTATACAAAGGACAGTGTCTTTTTGCTTCCTCCTTTAAAGTGTCATTCTTTTGCTATTACTAGGCCGACGCGATTTGTTTTTTTAAAATTCACCGATTCTTTCTTTAAAAAGGGAAGTCGTGGTATGCATATTGACCGGAACGAGTGGTTTAATGAGGCCGCCTATATTCTTTCGAACTACAATCAATTGCCTGGTGATATCATAAAGACCGATCTCGACCGACAGCACCTTCAGAACCTGGTAACCATGATTTTACAAGAATCGCGGAGCTATGAACGGGAATCGGTTCAGCTTATAACCAGTCTTATGACCAGTATATTGGAGCTTTTGATCCGCAACATTAAAAAGGGGAGTTATTTCGAGATGGCGCAAAAGGTGAGCGACGAGCGCATCACCAAAATGTTGGCCTATATCAATGAGCATATCGATAAGCCGGAACTATTGAAAATCGACAACCTGGCGAAGACTTTTATGATGTCGCCCACCTATGTGAGCGAATATTTTAGGAAGCAAGTAAAAATATCCCTCCGCGAGTATATTATCAAGGCTAAGCTTAAGTTGGTGGAAATACGCTTATTGAACTCCGATTTCACCCTCTCCGAGATTGCCGACGACCTAGGGTTTACCGATGTAAGCCACCTGTCGAAAACCTTTAAGCGTTATGCGGGTACTTCGATTCGGGAATTCAAGAACAATGGGGAATATATGGTCTTAAAGAGAAACTCCTGTGCAGCTCCAGCTCAGGTGTAGTTCAAAATGAACTTTCAGCGGAAGTCATTCTTTTTGTTCATATAGCTTTTTTTCCAAATGATGCTGGAACCCATGCTGGGGTATTGGTTAGAATCGACTTCTTTGCCTTCTATCAGGCTGTCAAGGGCATTACATAAATCTTGGCCCGTGGCTTTTGCAATGCAGGGACGGGTCATGTCGAACCTTCCCGAGTAGGCGCATTCCATGTTGTGGTCGAAAACAAAAAAATCAGGGGTGCTCTGTGCTTCGTAGGTAAGGGCGGCATTCTGGTGCTCGTCGTAAAGGTAGGGAAAAGGGTAACTGTGGTATTCCGCAATTTGCTTCATAAATACCGGGGCGTCTTTAGGGCTTTGTTCAACGTCATTACTGCTGATCGCAATAAATGTAACGCCTAATTCTTGGTATTTGTTGGCGATTTCTACCAATTTCGGATTGATGTGTTGTACAAAGGGGCAATGGTTACAAAGAAAAACAATGACCGTGGCTATGTCGGATTTGATGTCGCACAGGCTTATAAAATTATTGGAAACGGTATCGCGCAACCTAAAATTAGGGGCTTTCGTACCTAATTCCATCATACTTGATAGTACAAATGCCATAAATATAATTTACCATCGTCCTTGTTGGTGGCAAGCACGAATATTTAAACTTCTAGAACTACTCTTCTCTCGTCAATATTTCTGTAAGATTGCTTATTTACCGCGTAATCTATCTCCCTTTCATTG
This sequence comes from Zobellia uliginosa, assembly GCF_900156625.1. GTDB lineage: Bacteria > Bacteroidota > Bacteroidia > Flavobacteriales > Flavobacteriaceae > Zobellia > Zobellia uliginosa. The sequence goes on from NZ_FTOB01000003.1 coordinate 738,764, forward strand.
CTTGTTTAAAACAGGGGGTTGTTTGCTGGTAAAGCAATAATGTCACTACAGTAAATTAAAAGGATTTTATGGTAACAAAAAAGGAATTTTCATTAAAATTTTAAGTATTCTATGCTATTCTACCGCTATTTATGCGCAAAAAGGACAAATAAATACACATATTTATTATAAATACAATTATTTGTCCTTTTTTTATACAAAAAAATAACAATATTAACATTTTTGACTAAATAGAGTAAACAATGTATATTTCTTACTCTATTTTACAAGGTATTTTCTTGCGGATTTTCCTTGTCCTTCCACTGAGATCTATATTTTTTTAAGAATTCTTTTTGCCTGTTTTCCATTTGTTTGTGCCAGGTATCTAAATCGAAAAAGTCTTTGCCAAAGGGACTTTCAAAAAAGTCGTCGTTAAAAAAATGCTTGGTAAACAATGAGTCCGGTCCGAAAACATCTTCAAAGCCCTTTTTATTAAAATGTGAAAATCTACTGTAGAATTTTGAGCGCATTTGTTGAAGGGTACTATCCTTGTCAAGGTCCGCCAAGTCTTCAAAATTTCCGGAAGACCATGAGTAGATGGAGTCGAAACGGATCAGGTTGCCGTTTTCGTCAAATTCCTTGTTCACTTTCCATGTGCCCTTGGGCTCCTCGTTTATTTGTTTTTCCACTTCTTTGTGTTCCGCGATGTCCTTGCTTTCTTGGGCATTACAACCTAGGTTCAAGAGGGACAATAGCAAGAAAAAAGGTAATGTTCTCATGACTTATTAATTTAAGGTTTTGTATTCGGAAAATAAGCGGACCATGGTTTAGGTCCGCTTACATCATTATTTTTCTGTTCTATGCAATAGCAATACGTTTTGGCGGTTTCTTCTTGGCCTCTTCTTTTTTCGGCAAGTATACGCTGAGTATACCTTCTTGGTAGTTGGCCTTTATTTTGCTATCGTCAACCGTTTCAGGAAGCGTAAAGCTCCGTTTGAAAGATGAATAGCCAAATTCCCTTCGGGTGTACTTTTCGTCCTTGGCTTCATTCTCTTCGGTAATCTCCGCTGAAATGGACAATACCTGGTTGTCTAGGTCAATATGGAAATTCGATTTATTGAGTCCGGGTACGGCCATGTCCACCGAAAAGGCATCGGGGGTCTCCTTGATGTTTACCATAGGCAAGCTTATTCCCGTGTTGAAGTTTTGTGAAAATACCGATGGCCAATCTCGCGTGAACAGATCGTCTACCCAAGATGAGAGCATGGGGTAAGTTGATAAACTAGTTGAATTTGTCCTTGTCAAACCTCCTTTTTCAGGAGCATTTTTAACCAAAGTGCTCATAATAAATTAGATTTAAGTTAAACAATAAATTCACCGAAATGCCCGCAAAAAAAATACCACAATACGCCTTAAAACCTACTGTGGTATACTTTTAAAACTTTTTAAGAAAAAGGGTTAAAAAAGCGTTAGGAAAACACATCTGAAAATGTCATTTTGGCAATGTAAATTGACACTTTTTCAAGGGGTTAGCACTGTGGTAGACTGTCATCTTTTCAGTGTGTTTCTCCCTTTAGGGGGCTTACATGGTTTACTTGGTGTAGAATTTGAAACAACTTGGGGTGTTCAAACTCTAATTTAGGGTTCCATATCATGGTCAATTGGGCCTTTTGAGGTGTATCGGACAATTCGTGAAAGTCTATGGGTAAATGGAGTCCCCTTATCGATGACATAGGCTCCAACGACACCCCCATGCCTGCTTCGATCAATCGAATACTGGTACTTACCGAATCGGTTTCATGCACTACATTGGGTATAAAACCTGCACCGGTGCAAATCGACTCTATAATATTTACATAGTTGGGGCCATCGGTCTTTGAAGGAAAGATAAAAGGCTCTTTGGTGAATGTGGCAAAGCCATTCTTTTGCAATCGCTCCATATCAAAGCCCTTGGGTACCAACACGGCATAATTATCGATATGTAATACCTTGCTTTTTAATCCCACCGGCACCAAGGGGTTGGTGGCAAAACCGATATCGAGTTCCCCCGATTGTAGGCGTATATATTGGTCGCGGTTGTTGAGTTCCTTTAAAATGGTCTTGATGTTCGGAAGGTTTTGACGGATGTCTATTAGGATTTCGGGGAGTATGGACTGCATTACCGAATGGGTAAAGCCAATTTTCAGTTCCCCGGCTTCCCCCTTGTGGATTTGGTTCGTTCTCTTAATGATAAATTCATACTGAAGTAGGAGCTTTTCCATTTCCGGAATAAAATACCTTCCGGCCTCCGTCAACTCAACATTCCGCTTGTTCCGTTTGAACAAGGGGGTGTTGATGCCTTCTTCCAATTGCTTGATCTTACGGCTAAGGGCCGGTTGTACAATATGTAAGGCCTCGGCGGTTTTAGTGAAATTCAGTTTTTTTGAAAGCAATATGGCACTACGTATGTGTTGCAGATCCATTTTAGTAATACATATTTGTTATTAGTTTATCAAAATTAAGTATTTATTTTTATTAATAAGGATGTCTAGCTTTGTGATGCTTAGGAAGATGTAGAATTTAAAAAAGCACCCCATGAAGAAAGACAATAGAATATCCAAGGTTTACGAAGCGGAACGATTTAGGGAAATGGGGAAAGAACTTATCGATGTTCTGGCCGACCATTTGGGAGGCCTTCATAACCAAGATACCAAAACTGTTTACCCCGATAATGCTCCCGAAGACGAGCTGCAGTTTTGGGAAAGGGATCTAGGGCGTCCATCGGATCCTATGTCGACCCTCAAAACGATTATCGATCGCTCGCAACAAACCCAGCACCCCAAGTATATGGGGCACCAAACAGCGGTTCCGGCACCAATAACAGCCCTTACGGGTATGGTAACCGACCTTTTGAACAATAGTTCGGGGGTTTATGAAATGGGACCGGTTTCCAATGCCATGGAGCGCGTCGTTACGGACTTTACCGCAAATAAAGTGGGGTATCCCAAGACGGCATCGGGCCTTATGACCTCGGGAGGAAGCCTAGGGAACCTTACCGCCCTATTAGCTGCCAGAAAAGACCGGGCGCCCCACAATGTTTGGGAAGAAGGCCACAACGGAAAATTAGCGGTAATGGTCTCCGAAGAGGCCCATTATTGTATTGACAGGGCCGCCCGAATTATGGGGCTAGGCAATAAGGGAATTATTAAAGTGCCGGTAGATGATCGGTTTAAGATCCGCACCGACCTACTCCCCCACTATTTGGAAAAGGCCAAGGAGGACGGACTCCATGTGTTTTGCATTATTGGCTGCGCTGGCTCTACGGCTACGGGTTCTTACGATGATCTTGAGGCCTTGGCGGAATTTAGCCGAGCCCATAAACTCTGGTTACATGTTGATGGGGCCCATGGAGGGGCGGTGGTGTTTTCCGATAAATACAAGTCCTTGGTCAGGGGAATCGAAAAAGCGGACTCCGTAGTCATTGATTTCCATAAGATGTTGATGACCCCTGTTCTGAGTACGGCCCTCTTATTTAAGGAGGGAAATAAAATTTATAGGACCTTTATGCAAAGGGCGCAATATTTATGGGATTCACCGGAATCTGAAGAATGGTACAATTCGGCGAAAAGGACTTTTGAATGTAGCAAGCCGTTTCTCTCGGCAAAGGTTTATATGATTCTAAAGACCTGTGGCAACGATATTTTTGAAAAAAATGTAGACCGCCTCTACGATTCGGCCCAGCTATTGGCACAAATGGTCAAGGAGAAATTTGGGATGGAGCTGCTGCACGAACCTGAATCGAATATTGTCAATTTTAGGTATACGCCCCATAAGAATATGCCTACCGATAAATTGAACCAGTTGAATACCGAAATCAGGAAGCGTTTGGTGTCCTCTGGAAATTTTTATATCGTGCAGACGACCATAGGGGGTCAACGGACCCTAAGGTGCTCTATTATGAACCCTTTGACCACGCAGGCGGATTTTGTGGACTTGCTCGATGAGATTGAAAAACAAGGGGCTTCCATCTTGGGTGCGGAGCTGGTCTTGGGCCCATAGGGACGCTTTTCTAACCGCTATAAATAGAGTGGTCGGTCGATTTATGTACAAATCGGTAAAGTGTAGCGAAATTCAACTTGGAATATGATAGTTTTGCAGCCTGACAAAATCGCTTGCCGCATGAAACTAGCATTAATCATAGGTGCCGCCCTCCTTTTCTTTAGTGTTTCCAACGCCCAGTTGGTGAATATTGAGTCCAAACGTATGCAAAAAGACTCGGTGCGTTTTGCCCTGAAAAGCGACCTGCTCTTTAATTATACGGACAATAATGGGGCCTATATCCTTCAGATAGGATCCAATCTTACCACCCAATTGAAATCTAGGGATTTGAAAAAAATCCTTTTCTTCATCGGGAACTACAACCTTATACGGAGTAAGGACGAGGATTTTCAGAATTCCTATTTCTTCCACCTACGGTATAACCATAAACTGACCGATTTGTTTAGGCTCGAAGGTTTTGTCCAAAACCAAAACAATACCTTGTTATCTATACGGAACAGAAACCTGGTCGGTGCCGGGCTTCGTTTAAAATTAATTTCGAAAGAAAATGCAAAGGTCTATTTTGGTAATGCCTATATGTACGAAATAGAAGTGCAAAAAGATACGGACGAACAATTCTATAACCATAGGAACAGCAGCTACCTATCGGCTACCTACGCCTTTTCGAAGACGCGTTTGGATTTTACAGGGACCGTATACTTCCAGCCCTTGTATCGCTATATAGCCAACCATCGTATACTTGGTCAACTAAAGGCGGAAATGCCCCTAACGGGTCATCTTAGCCTTTCTGCCTTGTACAACTATTCCTTTAGTAGTTTTTCTGCCTCTTCGCAAAGCGATCGTTCGTCCAATCTGAAATTAGGACTTACCTTTTCCATTTAAAGAAACAAGAAATTTATCGCGTGGCCAGTACCCTGCTCATCTCTTCCCCTATCTTAAGAAGGCCGTTACGCTCTTCTTCCGTAAAATCATAGGGTACGGGCTTGGCAATACCCAAGGTGCCGTATAACTTCCCGTCCAATAACATAGGGGCGGCAATGGAACCTTCTACTTTGGTTTCTTTGGCGGCAGGACGCGCTACGCCTGAGCTATCGGTCTGTAAATTGCACATCTCTACGGCCTCCTTGCGCTCCGCTGCAATACCGGCCATACCTTTTCCGATCGGAATGGTGGATAACTTGGGTATCAAAAAGGGAGGAATGCCCTTATGGGCCTGCAATTGCAATAAAGAAGTGTCTTGGTCTAAAAAGTGAATGGTTCCCGTAGTGCAGTCAAAACCGCTGATAATGTCTTCCAAAAGTTGCTGCCAATTAGGCTCGGGCTGTTTCAATTTTTCTAAAACGGTGGCTAGGGTCAATCCTTCCTTATGTTCCATAGTAATAGTATTTACGGTATAAAATCGGTTAGGTCTAATGTGAATACGGGCTTCCAGATATATGGATCGTCCCTATACCTACAAATTTACTAAAGTAATCGGTAGTTAGGCCTACTCTATTCCGACAGAAAAACTAAACCTTTGTTAAAAAAGAATGAACGTTCATTTTTTGTCTTTACCTTTGTATCATAATTTAGGACCATGACAACATTAACAAAGAGTCAAATTAAAAGAAAGGCGTTGGTAGAAGCCACCATTGAACTGGTGAACAATAGTGGTTTCCACGCGGCGCCCATGTCGAAAATAGCAAAAATGGCCAATGTGTCCCCTGCTACTATTTACCTCTATTTTGAGAACAAGCAAGATTTGGTCAATAAGGTGTATATAGAAGTAAAGGCGGCCTTTACGGAATATGCCTTTGCTACCTACGACCCCAAAATGGATGTTGAAAAGGGCTTTGAGATCATTTGGAAACGCATAGCCGATTTTAAACTTAAGGAATGCGAGGAAGCCATGTTCTTGGCACAGTGTGATAATACCCCCATCATTGACGAACCGAGCCGTCAGGAAGGTATTAAACATTTACAGCCCCTATTGGACCTATGGGAACGCGGAAGGAAAGAGGGAAGGATAAAACCATTGTCCGATTACATATTGTACGCCTATGCCATTAACCCCCTATCCTTTTTAATGATCATGCAAAAAAGGGGGGCGTTTCAATTGGACGAAGACCATTTGGAAGAAGCCTACCAATCGGCTTGGAGCAGTATTAAAAAATAAACAGATCATCATTAAGCAATAAATATATATGGAATTACTCGATAAATTAAACTGGAGATACGCAGCTAAGGCGATGAATGGAGAGACCGTACCACAGGAGAAAGTGGACCGTATACTTGAGGCGGCCCGCCTCGCTCCTACCTCTAGTGGTTTGCAACCTTTTGAAATCATAGTGGTTACGAATCAAGAATTAAAGGAAAAGATAAAAGCGGTAGCATGGAACCAGTCGGTGGTCACCGATTCATCCCATTTGTTGGTTTTTGCGGCCTGGGACAACTATACCGAAGAGCGCATCAATAAAATGTTCGACCTTACCAATGAGATTCGTGGCTTTACGAACGAAGGTTGGGAAAATTATAGACAACAATTATTGGGGATGTATCCACAGCGTGATCCCGAGGTAAACTTTCAACATGCCGCACGCCAAGCCTACATCGCATTTTCACAAGCGATTGCCGCTGCCGCCTTTGAAGGGGTAGATTCTACACCGATGGAAGGTTTTGACCCAGATGCGGTAGATGAAATCCTCGATTTAAGATCAAAAGGCTTACGCAGTTGTGTGTTATTGCCTATCGGTTATAGGGATACAAATAACGATTGGTTGGTAAACTTGGTAAAAGTGAGGAAAAGTACTGAAGACCTGGTTACCGTACTCGATTAAAAAAAACAAGAAAATGAAAACAATCCTATTAAAGAACAGGCCTAAGGGAAGACCAAGGGTCTCCGATTTTGAGTTTATTGAAAGTGAGGCCCCTTCGGAAATAAAAGAGGGCCAAATGCTTTTGGAAACCGCTTATGTTTCCGTAGATCCATATTTAAGGGGAAAGATGAACGATGTAAAGTCGTACACCCCTCCTTTTGAATTGAACAAGCCCATTCATTCAGGAATTGTAGCCAAGGTAGTGGCCTCTAAACATGCCGATTACAAACCAGGGGATTATGTAGCGGGAATGTTGGATTGGAAAACCCAGCAAGTTTCCAATGGTGAAGGTTTGACCAAAGTAGACGAGACCAAGGCGCCCCTAAGTGCATACTTGGGCATTTTGGGGATGACGGGACTTACCGCTTATTTGGGACTTACCGAAATAGGGAAACCCAAGAAGGGTGAAACCTTGGTGGTTTCCGGGGCTGCAGGTGCCGTAGGAAGCGTTGTTGGTCAAATTGGTAAGATACTCGGACTTAAGGTTATTGGTATTGCCGGCAGTGATGAAAAGGTAGACTTGCTAAAATCGAAATTCGGTTTTGACGAGGGAATCAATTATAACACTACCGATGATATGACGGCAGCTATTAAAAAAGCGGCGCCGAAGGGGGTTGATATTTACTTTGACAACGTGGGCGGACCTATTTCAGATGCGGTCTTGTTCAACATCAACCAGTTTGCGCGACTGATCATTTGCGGGGCCATTTCAGTGTATAACAATACCGAACTGCCCAAGAGTGTAAGTGTTCAGCCGTTTTTGGTCAAGAACAGTGCCTTAATGCAAGGTTTTATCGTCTTTAATTACCATGAAAAATATCCTGAAGCCCTAAAACAATTATCTGCTTGGTTGGCCGAAGGAAAACTGACCTATAGCGAAACTATAGTAGAAGGTTTTGAAAACATTCCCCAAGCATTTATCGACTTGTTCGATGGAAAGAATAAAGGAAAGATGGTCGTTAAAATCTAACGATCGCAAACCACAAAAGTAAAAACGCTATGAACAATTTTAAATTTAAAAATCCTACCAAAATTATATTTGGGAAAGATACGATCCATAAAATAACAGAGGAAATTCCTTCCGAAGCCAAAATATTAATGCTCTATGGCGGGGGGAGCATCAAAAAGAACGGGGTTTACGAACAGGTGAAGACGGCCTTGGCCAAGGCGGATGTCGTTGAGTTCGGTGGTATTCCTGCCAACCCTGAGTACGCCGTACTTATGGATGCCTTAAAGGTAATCAAGGAAGAAAACATTACATACCTACTAGCTGTCGGCGGAGGTTCGGTTATTGACGGAACCAAGTTTTTATCTGCTGCAGCAGTGTATGAAGGCGAAGAGCCATGGGACTTTGTAAGGAAAAGAGAGCCTATTCAAAAAGGAATGCCTTTTGGTACGGTGTTGACCCTGCCGGCTACCGGTTCGGAAATGAACTCGGGAACGGTAATCTCTAGAAAGGAAACCCAAGAGAAGTTGTCTTTTGGTGGTCCTGCCCTATTCCCACAGTTTTCGGTATTGGATCCACAGGTAATTACCTCCATTCCACAAAGACAATTGGTAAACGGTATTACCGATGCCCTTACCCATGTTCTCGAGCAGTATATGACCTATCCTGCAGGGGGACTTCTACAAGACCGTTTCGCGGAAAGTATCTTGCAGACCTTGATCGAGATTGCTCCTAGGGTAATTAAAGACCCGAGTGATTACGAGGCCGCGGCCAACTTTATGTGGAGCTGTACCATGGCGCTTAACGGACTTATTCAACAAGGGGTTCCCGGTGACTGGGCGGTACATATGATGGGGCACGAGCTTACGGCAATGTACGGCATCGATCACGCGAGGACGTTAGCGGTTGTAGCCCCAAGTCATTATAAGTACAACTTTGAGGCCAAGAAGGAAAAATTGGCCCAATATGGTGAGCGTGTTTGGAACATCACCGAAGGTAGTATCGATGATAAGGCCTATGCGGCCATAGAAAAAACCGAAGCCTTCTTTAAGGGCTTGGGTATCGATACCAAATTATCGGACTATACTTCTGAATACGAAGGTACGGCCGAAACAATAGCACAACGTTTTACCGATCGCGGATGGAAAGGTCTTGGCGAACGTCAGGCCTTGACACCTCAAGATGCTGAGAAGATCGTAAAAATGGCATATTAACCCTAAAAATTAAAAGATGAAAATATTATTTGTTTTAACCTCTCATGACAAATTGGGAGACACAGGAAAAAAAACAGGATTTTGGGTAGAGGAATTCGCAAATCCATATTACACCTTGCTTGACAAAGGGGCCGATATTACGCTGGCGAGCCCTAAGGGCGGTGCCGCCCCAATTGACCCGAGCAGCGACACGCCCGATGCCAGTACCAAGGATACCGAACGCTTTAATAATGATCCGGTAGCCCAGGAAAAAATCAAAAACACAAAAGTATTGGCCGATATGAAGACCGACGATTTCGATGCGGTTTTTTATCCTGGAGGTCACGGTCCGTTATGGGATTTGGCTACCGATGCAAATTCCAAGGCCTTGATCGAGAAGTTCAATGCACAGAACAAGCCTATAGCCTTCGTATGTCACGCCCCCGCCGCCTTAAAAGAGGTAAAGGGTACGGATGGAAACTTCTTGGTAAAAGGCAAAACGGTCACAGGATTTTCCAATACCGAAGAAGAAGCCGTACAATTGACGAATGTAGTGCCATTTTTGGTCGAAGATGCCTTAAAGGCCAACGGAGGAATATATTCTAGAGGGGAAGATTGGACCGCCTATGCTTTGCAAGACGGAAACCTGATTACAGGGCAAAACCCTGCCTCATCGGAATTGGTGGCCGAAAAACTATTGGCCAGTATTAACTAATTGTAGTTCCCCCTTTTTTGCAAAAGGCTTACCATTTTTACTGGTAGGCCTTTTTTTATCTTTAATACTTACCTTATTTGATGACGGTTGCTTCCAATTCGATTTTTAAGGTTTCAAACAGGCGTTTTACTTCCAAAACAGTACTTGCTTGTTGTATGTTATGCCTTGTAATCCAATTTTGAAATATATCAAAGCAGCTAAAAAATTGATCGGTAGATGTAGTGTAGATATTTAATCTAACGATGTTCTTACATTCAAATCCGGCCTCTTCTACGATTTTTTCCAAATTTTGAATCGCCTTTATCAATTGGGTTTCCATATTCCCGGTACTGGATTTCCCGTGGGCGTCAATTGCGGTCTGGCCCGATATATAAAGCGTTGCGCTTGGATGGATGACTTCAACGGCCTGTACATAACTCCTGTCGTTTTGCCATTGCCATGGGTTGATACTGTTTTTTTCCATTTGTTTTTGATGTTGTGCAACTATTGACATGAGAGCCGATAGCGCGATGGTTAAGATTCTTTTTTATAAGTCACAGGTTCTATTCGAACGTGTCTTACAAAGGTTTGAACTTTAGCATCGTTTAGTGTGTGACAAACATCACAGTTATGAAAAATCACAAAACGGTTAAGATGACAATCTGCTTAGGGTTTCCCGAGATACGCCCAAGTAGGAAGCCAAAAGGGTTTTAGGTAGCCGCTGAAACAAAGACGGATGTTCTTTTAAGAGCTGCTCGTATCTTTCTTTGGCGCTTGAAGTTAGAAAGGATAAAATCCTTTTTTGGGAAGCGATATGGCCCGCATTGGATTTCTTAAGAAAGAAATGTTCCATTTTGGAAAAATCGGCGGCGAGTTTGTTGTAGTTTTCGAGTGAAATGCCAAGTACATGGGTGTCTTCGATACATTGTAATGATAGCTGTGCCTTGCTCTGGGCAAAGTAGGCGGCAAAATCGCTTTCCCACCAATTTTCCATGGCAAAGGAGGCTATATGTTGCTTTCCGTCGGCATCATCATAAATCAATTTTAGAAGTCCGGAAATAACAAAATAGCAATACTTTACCGGCTCTCCCCTTCGGATAAGAAAATCATGTTTTCTATAGGCCTTTTTAGAAAAGTGTGACAGCACAAAGGCGTACTCCTCATCGTTTAAGGCAACCACTTCCTCTATATGTTTTCTAAGCTGATGACTCATCCAATCGTTTTTATAGCCTTATAGGGCGGCGAAAAATCCGTTAACTTTTTGAAATCGATTTTTTACACCTTATTAAAAACATAGGCTGATTTTCATCTACAGCAACAATTTCTGTGAGTCCAAATTCGGCAAATTCGGTTTCTACGGCTTCCCTATCGTAATAATATATACGGACACCTCGGTGAAACTCAAATCGGTCTTTCCCTACTTTTTTTCCTTTTCCGTAATTGGGTGCTTCTTTGGTGATGGCCGTGAAGACCATCGTTCCGTTATCGCTCAGTTGCCCATAGCAATCTTGAATAAGTTTGGCCCGTTCATTTGCGTTTAATAAATGGATCAGGGCATGACAAAAAATGCCGTCATACTTTAGGTCGTCAAAAGGCATGTCGCTTACGGAACCGTGATATATGGGCATTGTTTCGCCGTAGTGCTTCCTGGCCAATTCAATAGCGGTTTTCGATATTTCTATGCCAGTGACCTGTATACCTTTCGATTTGAAAATTTCCGCATTCCGACCATAACCGATACCCGGGATGAGTACATTTTTAACCGATGGCCCTTTAAAAAAATCTAGGGCCAACAAAGCGGACTTAGCAGGTTCAAAGCCCCACATTTCTTGTTTGTCTAAAAAATTATCTTCCCAAAACTCAGACATAGTTTTTCCCTTTTTTATCTACAAATGTTATCCCTGATAGGTTCGCAAAGAATACCCTCGTTTCTAATTACATCCATTATTTGCTCCGTACGTATAGGGCTTCCTTCAAAGCGAAGAACGGTATGCCCGCAGGGATAAGACCGTCCCGTTTCATCCATGTCATAATGGATTTTTAAATGCTCAAATTCCCTTTTAAGCCGTTTTACCGTTCTTTTGGCCTGTAAACTTTTTTCAATATTCGTAATTAAGACTTCAACCACAGCATCTTATTTTAATTTATTTAAAAATCTCTCTTCCCTTGGCTCCAAGTTTGCCATGGCTCCGGCCATGATTCCTGTAGCAACCGCACTGGCAATGGAGCGTATTTGTGTACTATTGTCCCCACAGGCGAACAATCCATTGGACTTAGTTTTTTGCATGGCATCTACTTGTATTAAACCTTGTTCGCTAATCGATCCGTTCAATTGGGCGGGTATATCGGAATGTTGTGTGAATGGGAGACAGGCATGGATAGCGTCAAAATTTTCGGCTGATTTATTTCCCTTTAGGGCTACATCATTAATAAAGGAAACGGTCTCGTACCCTAATACTTGCGATTTGGCCTTTTTCAGTATTTCACTTGGCTTTATGCCATTAGGCGTTATAAAGTAATGGGCATGCGGTGTTTGCCTATTGTACGGAAGACCTCCGTCAATAATAAGCATACGTCGCAATGAAGGTCCTAAAGTTATGGTTGCTAGAAGCCCGGCATAACTTCCTCCTATTATTACATCAAAAATTTCCTGTTTATCCATAAGGGCCTATATTAATGCGATTATATCGCATTAATCGCGTTTTGCAAATATAGAAGATTTTTGTATTATTGCAATTAAATCGCATTAATTTTTCTGGTGTGATGCTAAACGATATGAAAAGAAGAAATACTCCCACGAAGCAAGCGGTACTTTCGGTTTTGAGCTCCAGTACCAAGGCCATGAGTCCTGATGCCATTAAGAAGAAAATAGATGTTTCCATCGATAGGGCCACTATTTATCGGGTATTGAACCGTTTTTGTGACGACGGGGTCTTACATCGGGTCGTAGCCGACGATGGAAAGCAATATTTCGCCATGTGCCAAAAGTGTGATGAAAATGAAAAACCTTTGCAGCATTTTCACTTTAGGTGTACCCATTGCGAGACCATAGAATGCTTGCCCCTTCCCGTAAACTACACCATAGCCAAGGGCTATGAAGTAAAAAATGTGAATTGTGTACTTATTGGGGTTTGTAAAGATTGCGCTTAAATTTTAAGAGTGTATTCCCTTCCTTCGAAGTTTCCTTTTGAGTCGTATGATGCCCCCTGCAATAAGTGCCGGTACACCAGTAAGTACGGTAACCTTGACCAAGGGCAATACATATCTCATCCAACTCATTCCCGGTCCTCCGGGCTCTTGTCCTGAGTTGTTTTCCGCACTTGTCCTTAAACCTTCGGCCCATTGGCTGAATTCAAATAGATATACTGTTAAAGACAGAACAACACTTAGACTGATCAAGAGGAGCAGCTGGAGCATGCGTTTTGATATGATGGCCCCCACTTCGGTCAAATGGTGTAAATCGGACTTGAATTTAAACTTGCTGAGAGCGCCGAGGATCCATCGCCAGTGTAAGGCGATATGAACACCGAAGACAAGCATAAAGAGGGTGGCGCTAAGGTTGTGGATCTTGGTCCAAAACGGGTCGGCTTCAAAATGGATTCCAAAAACGGGCAAAGCGGCCTCTGAAATAACGATACCGGAAACCGTAATGACAATCATAAAGACATAGAGGGTCCAGTTTAGGATATAATCGAATCGGGTTTTATTGGATTCCCTTTGAAAGAATTTTTTAGAATTCGTAGCGATCCAATCCCAATTAATAATGAGGTGTATAAAAAATGGGAGGATGATGATAAAACTGGCCCATTCATGAATGGCTATTCCGGTAGTTTGGGGAATAAGGACCAAGACCATTAATATAAAGAAGAACAAATCGACATAAATCCGCACCTTCGATGTTTTCTTATTTTTGGGGACTTCACTCATCTGTCTGTCGTTAAAACTTGATGTTAAAAAATTAAGGGGGCTTATTCCAGTCCCTTTTTGTCGGGGTTCCAAAAAGGTTTGGTCTTGATTAGCTTCGTATCCCAATTCAATTCCTTTCTAAAGTATTGGTTCAAGGCGACACACAGCCTACTGTCGCCCGCAATATAGACCATCTTTCTGCCCTGCATTTTTTTTAGTAAGGGCCTTAGTTCGGTCAAGACCTCTTCTACGGGATTTTCGGGCATTTCGTAAAAGCCAAAGGGCGTACTTCCATCAATATCGGGAAACATCTCGCCCGGGTCGTGATTATAAATAATGCTTTCCACTTGCTTTTCCTCGGGCAAATGTCGTTTTATCACATAGAGATGCGATAAAGCCGATAGATCGCCGATCATCAAGTAACTGTCGGCACTATCGTCTAAAAGAAAATTTCCCTTTTTCCACTTGAAGTGCACCTCGGTATCCGTTTGGCAAGTTTCCGCCCACATAGCCCCTATGCCCTTGCTATGGGTGGCAATGGCCAAGTCTATGGTCTCGTTTTCCCTGTCAATGGCCCAAACGCTATAACTTCTTACCTTATCCTTTAAGGCAATTTCCTCTTGGCCGATACCGACCCCTAGCCTTATAAAATATCCGGGGGTAAAATCAACGTCTTTAATGTGTTTGCTTTTTATTCGGATTTTATAAACCGATTCGGAGAGCTTCGATTTTTCTACAACCTTTCCTTTCTCCAGTATTTTTTTGATGAGGGTCTCAACTATTCCCATTTGGTTCTTTTTCTAAATTAAATACGCAGAGGTAAATCACTTTATTACAGCTTTTTAAGGCTTTTTTTTGGTGATTTACTCCTGCCAACTAGCTGCGAACTTCCTTTAAAAGTCCTAAAAAGACCGATGCGGCCTCCTCTATTGGACGGTATTTTAAGGTTAAAGTTTAATCGGCCACCCCTAATTTTCAGATGGGTTTCGTTTTAAAACCGGAATGCCCATGAGAGAGGACTCCCTGACCTTCGCTATGGGTTAGGCTATTCTTTGTAAGTTACGCTTTGCCATATGAAATCAACGATAGGCGAAGGATTTTTTAAGGAATGGGGATGATGGCCTACCCCTTTTTTTTCGATGAGTTCAATTTGGCCACCTGCTTCTTTGAAGTTCTTGGCAAGCAGGGCCGTATTTTCTTCGAAAGGCACTACTACATCGGCATCTCCATAGACATGCAATACCGGAATACCTGCTTTGGCCACCTTTACACTATTGTTTATGGGGATATCATCAAAGTCTTTGATCGAATCGGCATCGAGGCCATAGGCTTCCAGACAGCGTTTCCAGGCTTGGGGACTCCCCTCTCCGCTAAACATGCCTCCTGGCCAGCTTTTGATATCGCAGACCGGGGCATCGGCGTAAATGGCGAATACCTTGTCGGTGTTTTGAGAGGCCCAATTATAGACGATCAATCCCCCTCGGCTCATTCCCTCTAAAACCACCTTTTTATGGAGTCCGTATTCCGAAGTGCAAAACGTATAGAAGTCGTTCCACAGGTCCACGGCCGTCTTGCTCCCAAATAAATCGGACACATCAACATATACCACGTGAAAGCCTTTTTCCAAAAGGGCTTTGTCTACTTGCGGTTCATGGCCCCAGAACCTTGCTCTCCAAATCCAATAACGGTTGGTGTTTCCCGTGTTGGGAAAGACTATTTTGGCCTCGTGCCCTTGAAACGAGAATTCCTTGACCTTGTATTCCGTAAAAATGGGATCTTGGCCATATGTACTTAAGGAAAGGAATAGGCTAATGAATATTAGGATCTGGCTTAGGCTGTTTTTCATCTATCTTGGTTTTGGTATATGCGCCCGTGCGGTTAAACGTCTTAGGTGCTCCGTCTGTTTCCTTCGTAGGGCTATGGGTACAAGTTAAATAAATTGTTGGGATCTTAGCCACTTGGAATTTAAAATACAGCTTATAAGGCAGGGAAGGCTATTCAAATAAAAGGCCCCGAAATGGGACCTTTATCTATGTTTTAAGATAGATTAAATGTATTAAGTGTGGCTGTCTTTACCTAGGTTTTGCCCCGCCCCTATTCACAATGGGCGCTCCTTGGGTTTTTTAATGAGGCACATTTGAACAAATATTTGGACTGCGGGTAACCTGGGGTGGGATTATCGGTTACGGCCAAGGGTTCCAATGCTTGCCCCTCGTAACTGGGCATGGTTATTTGCTCTGAGGAGCCGTTGCCCAGGGCGACTTTCTTTCCTTCTGGGTTTCCGTTAAAGCTGTAATCGATCATAGCATCTAAAAGCCTGTAAATGCCATAATAATCATAGGCATCATAGGCCGACTTCGTATTGGGCAGATTGTGTTCGGCCGAATAGGTGTAGTCGTTCAAAACACTGCTTTTGATCAAGATAAAGTCCTTTTCCGAATCGGCTATGTTGATGTTCTTGAAAATATCAATGGCCATTCTATGGTCGTTGGTTACATCATCGTCATAGACCTGTGTAATGAGTTTTGTGTTCGATGGAAAATTGTCTAGCTGGGTATCGGAGAGTTGGTAGGAAAACCATTGGGCCATGGCAAAAATAAACCTGCCGTTTTCGCCCCAGCCTTCTTCTACAAAACCTTTGTAGGCCAGGCTAAATGATGCGCCCCCGCCAAAGGAGTGTCCCATAAAACCGACTTTTTCCGTATCGATAATATCGGGATAATCGGTTGCGGCCTTTTTAAAACTTTCCCATAAGGTCTCATAGCGTTCGTCTACCGATACCCCGGTCGTAGGATAGGGAGCGAAGACCACGGCATATCCCTTTTTGGCTATAAACTCATAAAGTCCGATGTTGTATTCACTTTCCTCACCTCCGTAAGGGTGCGAATAGAAGATGGTAGGTAAAGCTTCAGTGGCTTCTTGGGGATAGAATATTTCTACATTTTTTCCTTCGTAGAGGGGACTTTCAAATGAGGTTTTTATCACGGTATAAGAGCCATCACTCCCATAGCCGTCCAAAGGTTTGGCGATGGGGCCTTGAAGTTCGTTTTCAACAGTTGGTAAGGTTGGAAGGGAATCTTCAATGGCATCTTCGGAACAAGCGGTCACGATTAATAAGGCGAATAAGGCCTGGGCAATGGCTTTCATGTACAATTTTTATAAATGATTGGATTATTGCCAACGTTTTAGCGAGGGTAATTATTATGTAGACGGATAGGAATCCCATGTCTCTGACTCCATAATAGAAAAGTGTAGGAAGTACGAAGGTAAGGGGTGAGATCCCCCGCCCTACGGCTCCTTCTTCTAAGAGGGATTTATTTTTGGCGGTTTTTTAAATGATACACTCGTGTTAGTTGGCAAGTGGGGCACATTAATCCCTAATCCTAACCAATAAGATGGCGTCTTTGTCGATTTCGTTGACCGCTTGTTCAAAGGTCTTTATTTCCGAACGCTGTTTTTCGAAAAGGTTTTCATTTAATTGATGTAAGTTGTCGGTATCGGCCTTGCGCAGGTCTTCGTCTGTAATATTCAGGTGTTTTAATTGCTCTGCGAGTTTCTTGGCGGTCGGGTAATTGATCAAAATAGGATGTTCGTCCCGTGTCCCGAATTTTTGGCGGGCCTCTTCGGTCAAACTATTCGTTATGTGTATTCCTTTTTGCTTGAGAAAATTTTGAAGGTCATCGAACATTAAAAAGGCTCGATCGTTCAATGCGCCGACCAAGCTTGTTTTCGAATTCAAGAAATCTTTATAATTATCGACAACAATTTCCTCATTAACTGTCCAAAACAATTTCTTCTTCTTTTTTGTAACCACCTTGTATTCGGCAGCTTCTACAAGCTCGTTCAGGTAGGAACTGTGAAGAAGTCTAAACTCGGCCGAAGGGTCGGCGGCTTTAGCGGGTTTGTTGGTGGCGGACTTTGGTCGGGCGTACTTTTTTGCTTCGTAGTTTTGCGCAAACTTTCCTGATGTTCTTCTAATCATAACAAAGGGCGTTTCTATCGTAAATTAGATTTATTTTCGGAAATCACCATCGCTATACCCTAGGTTTTTTCAACAGGAAAAAAGGAATTTACGAAAATCATCCCTCGAATATGATTGATGCGATAAGTAGAGGGCTCACCATGGCGGGCCATCTTCCACCTTGCCCCTCCTCCGAAATGGGTACGGGACGCTCGCTCCAGCTGAAGATGTGATTTACCTTTGCTAGCTGTGCTTGTTATTCCCGTAGTTTATTTTTAATACTTTCTGAAATGTCTTTTAATTTATATATGGGTAGTATTTCGCTTTTGTGTTCGGAGTATATATTTGAGACTTTTTCAACATCTATACAACCAATGATTTTGGCAAAATCGTATTCGCCAAGTGCCGTCTCTGCAATTCTAATGATAGAAGATTTAAAAGCATCATCATTGATAAATTTTTTATCGCTTACATAGAACATGGTTTCCAAATAAGAGCCATTTCCACCACATGGATTTTCCATGTAGGTAAAAAATACATCTTTTTCGGTAAGTACAAAATCGTCAAGTCTGTAGTTAAATTTAGAAATGTCCCGAGCTTGTATAAAGGGTATAATTTTCCAGTTTTCTATCGTATGGGCGCTATTTACCAGGGCGATTACAGCGTCAAATTCTTCTATATTCCCTTCAGCCGTTATTAATAGATCATATGGTTTTTCTCCCCCCATTCTAAACCAAATGTTTTCATTGTATACGTGCAATTTTTCCTCAAAAACGTTCATTGCTTCATCAATTTCGCTTTGATGTAGTGAATTCAAATTGGCCAAAGTATACTCGTATTTCGCTTTGTTGCTATTGAACCAATTCCAAAATTGAGATGATCTGTTGTCTATATTCATTGCATTTTTTATCATGACGGCCAAGCCTTACATACCATTGGGGGCGATATTGTTTCCCCTTAAAACGACCAAGATAATAAATCCCTAATGTTTTATATGATGCGTGATTCTAGGGAAGATATCCCTTACTCTTCGGACAAGTCCTTTCAAGGGGCGGTATGATTGCTTATAATCCCAAAGAACGAATTTGTGGAAAGGATTATTGCACCATTAAGGGCGAAATAAGACAGAGCATATATAGGTTGGTTTGCTTTGTTATGGAGGAGGGCATATAAGGCCAGGTATCCATTAGGGAGCTATGACTTATGTACCGTGTGACCAAGCAATGGATGGGTTATTGCCCACAAGGACTAAGATGGGAAATCACCTATTTGTTAGTTGGTTTCGTAGAACTTCCGTCGTGTTATGATTCTTTTATACTATCAGATCAAGCCTAGATAAATCGCATGTTTTGTGAGTCCCGCAAGGTTTTTGGCATCTAATTTTAACAATAAGTTTTTGCGATAAGTCTCAACGGTGTGTTTGCTTATAAAGAGTTTATCGGCAATTTCATTAGTAGTGTATTCTCGGGCTATCAATTTTAAAACCTGTAATTCTCTTGTACTTAAATGCGACTGCTTGGTTTCTTGTACGGTAAATAGGCTTTCTTTGTAGGCTTTGACTATGGAGTCGGAAAAATAGCTTTTACCCTCTAGGATTGTTTTTACAGCTTTTAACAGTTCGGCCTTTGAAGCATTTTTTTGTACATAGCCGTCTACTCCATTTTGTTTGAGTTGATGAAACATACTCGGATTATTGTGCATGCTTACCATAAGCATTTTGACCTGTGGAAAATCTTTTTTGATACAACGACTCAATTCGATGCCATTCATTTCTGGCATGGTTATATCTGAAATCATTAAATCGATATGGTCGGTGTGTTTTAAAAATTTTAGAACCGTTTTAGGCTTGTCGGTTTTTAGAACAATATCAATAGAATTTATATCTTCAAAAATACTCGTTAAACCGTCAATAAACATTTTGTGGTCATCAACTATGATTATCTTATGTGTCATGCAGCAGTTTTTTTTATGGGAATTATGATGTTCACAAGCATACCGTGGTTGTGCTGGGAGTCTATTGTGGTGGTGCCCCCTAGTGAGTTGACACGCTCGTTTATATTACGCAGCCCGATGCCGTTTTTGTTTTGGTCATAGACAAAACCTCTGCCATTATCTTCAAATAAGAGATTGATCATATCGGCATGCGCGTTTAATTGAATTTCAATAGATGAAGCCTCGGCGTGTTTTATGGTGTTGTTGATCAGTTCTTGGAGTATTTTGTAAAGATTTGTTTGTATGACATTGCTTACCTCATTAATTAAGGTTTCGTTGAAAAAGGAAATATCAATATTTATATGGGTAGAAGTGGCTATCTTTTTAAGGTAGTTTTTAACCAACTGAACAAACTCGTCGTTCTCAATTTTTTCTAAAAGTAAATCATGGGAAATATGACGT
Source organism: Zobellia uliginosa (assembly GCF_900156625.1). Taxonomy (GTDB): domain Bacteria; phylum Bacteroidota; class Bacteroidia; order Flavobacteriales; family Flavobacteriaceae; genus Zobellia; species Zobellia uliginosa. The sequence goes on from NZ_FTOB01000003.1 coordinate 758,730, forward strand.
ACCTGGTTGTAGGTCTCGTCCAGATGATGCACGATGCTTAAAAGTTTTGGTTCCTTTGAGGAAAGATGGTCTAATTGCAGTTTTATTCCTGCCAAACTTCCTCCTACGGCATCGTGCAATTCTTGGGCGATACGCTTTCTTTCCTTTTCCTGGCCTTCTATGGAAGCTCGAATGCTTTTTAATTCTTGTTCCTTTTTAAGGGTCAGGATTTGTTTGGCGTTTAATTCTTCTTGTTTTTTGGCCAGGGCCCTTTGGGTTTTTAGTTTTTGATAATATACTATGAGTAAAATGCCCAGGGGAATACTGAAAACGATAAATCCTATGAGGTAGGCATTTTTTAGTTGTTGCGATTTACTGGCTTCCGCTTCGGCAAGTTCCCTGCTTTTCTTTAATAAGATGATTTTGTTTTCGTTTTCACTTCTATCTTTTTGTAATTGAAGAATGGTGTTTTGATGTTGTGAGGCCTCAAGCTCTTTTTCTAGGTTCAAGGCCTTTAAGGCCTTTTCCTTTTGGGAAATTTCCAATTCGTTCTTTTTCTTTTGAAGTTTTAAAAATTCGATTTCCTGTTGTTTCTCTTTGGTCTCATAGGCGATTTTTAATTCTTCGAACTGCTTGTTTTTTTCGATATTGAAAACACTGTCCTTAAAGGCGTTAACTTTCTTTAGATAGATAATACTTTTTTCATAATTGCCCATGTTTTCATAAACCGAGGCATAGGTGTCGTATAAGCTTAATTGGTAGTTGACCGAAGGCTCCTTATTTAAAAAAACGGCCGCTTGATCCAAATAAGGTAAGGCCTTAAAGGCCTGTTTTGTTTTATTATAGGCAATGGCCAAATACAATAAAGACGAGGTAGTGAGAAATTGGGCGCCTATTTCTTCAGAAAGCTCGATTGTTTTTTCATAATATTCTATGGCCTTTTTATAGTTGTTCGCTTCAAAAAAAATATTGGCATAACCGATATAGATATGGCATAAAGCCATATTGTTCTTATTTTTTAGAGCTAGTTTTTCGGCTTTATCATATTGTTGTTTCGCTTGGGTGTTTCTATCGGTCTCTAAATATACCTCCCCAAGATTAATGTACTTGCCCAACTGTAAATGCTCGTTCAAATATTGATCGGTGGTTTGGTGGAAGTATTTTTCAGCTTCAAGATAATTTCTTTTTTCCATTAGTAACACACCTATTTGGTGGAGTACGGTCGCTTTACTTCTTGCCGAGTATTTTTCGGAAAAACTTAGTGCCTTTTGATAGTTTTTCATGGCAAGCAAAGATTTCCCCTTGCCTTTATAGACATCTCCCAAAACACGATAATTATTGGCGTGAAATTTAATTTTGGTTGTGTCGTCGCAGGTTTCGATCAGGGGGATGTTTTCTTCTAAAACGGCGACTGCTTTCGATAGGTTGCCCTGACTGTTTAAGGCTACACCTTTGGCATATTTGATCTGTATGAGCAGTTCCTTTTCGGGATGTAGGGCAGCCGCGGAATCAAGGGCCTTTATACCATCGTCGTAGTTTTGTTCCTTGTCGATTAGGGTAAGTCCTTTTTTAAACCAGGTTAGCGCCTCTGTAGGTTCTTGTGCCCAACAAAGTTGTACCAATAAAAGCATTAGTAGGGTTAAGCGTATATTTTTAAATGGTTGTAACAAGAAATGGGAGGGTTTTTATAACATCCTTTATATAATAAAACACCAAAATATAAAAAATGTTATTATTCATTTGAGGTATAGGCTCTTTCAGCTTTAAAGGTATGTTGGGACGAAACTTTCGTTATAGCCGGTTATTTTTTTAGGTAGGACCTTTACCGCGATTTTTACGATTATCGGAGGAGGTATCCGATTCCATATGTTCGATTAAATTTAGAATCTCCAAATTGTTTTCATGATTGAGTTTTCCGTAGAAGCGCATTTCGTCCTTTCTGTTTTCTGGTCGATATAGCAGAGTTTTGCGGTCTATTCGTTTTAATTTCGTAAAGGGAATTACCTCCTTGCTAGAAGTTGGGACAATGTTGATTATAGAATCCTCTTCCATCCATTTGATCTCAAAATAGCGGTTTGTGGCTTTGTTTTGAATGTGGCCTGTACCATTTTTGTTGAGATGCAATATCACTTGCGTTATCGCCCCTTCCATATAATTATATGTCGTGTACGTAATCTGCTTTTCCGCCGCTTGTATTTGACTTATCAGGTCATTTTCTTTTGTGTAACTTTCATGTTGTTCGGGAGAAAGACCTTCTTGCCTATGGGATGTATTTAGGTTAGTTTGACCTTGTAGAAAAGAAAATCGTTTACAGGAAGCAAGTACCGTGAAGCAGAGAACCGTGAAGCAGAGAACCGTGATATGTAAATGAAGTACTTTCAAATGTATTTTACTTTTTATAAATGCTTTATGATACCAATAGCGGAACAACCCTTATACAGAACAAAAGGGTCGGCGAAATGGTCAAATTTATATCGACCATTTCCTTTGTTTCAGTAGTGTTGGAATTGTTTCGGTCCCATATGGGATGAACGCAACAAATCGGAAAAAGCCAAGAACTACTAGTTTACTCAGGGGCTTCATTGGATTGTTTTTTTACAAAATTAGGCTGGTTTGCAAGATGGGAAATCCCTGTTTTCAGGTATTTTTTAATGTGGTTTAAAGGACTTTACTGGGGGTTTCCAATGGCCCATTGGGCTTTTTCAATCCATGAATTGTAGTCGTGTACGGACTTTTTAGGAATACTAAAGCTGGGGTTTCCTTTCGTTTTTGTAATGCCCCTACCCTGTTTATAGTTTACGATGTACCGTGTGCATTTGTAGACTGTATCCAGTTTTTTATAATTTAAGCCAGTTGGGCTCTGGGAGAAGTTTTCTTCAACCTCAATAATTTTAATGGGTACTAAGTTTTCCAAATATAAGGTGGTTTTGATACGGCCATAAGAAAGTCCCATTTCTTCCACAATTTTAACGATATCATTTTGTCGGTGCCAAACCTTTAAACCATAGCCGCCATCTAAATTTCCTTTAGATCCATTAGAAATTGTTATTGTTAATGTGGTGTCGGTTTTTATACGATTGACTTTCTTATTGATTTCCTCTAACATCACGTCTTGCCCCAAAGCGCTAATGCTCGTAAGAAGTATCAAGGCGCTAAAAATTTTATTTATCATTATTAAAATAGGCTTTCCATTAATAAAAAAACGCCCCTGTATAGGTGAGATTCGACCTGTCTATTTTCCCTAAAAGGTGTTGGTCGCAAACTTAGTTTGGGGCCGAATATAAAATATCCCTGTTTTTGGGGAATTTATCCTATAAATAAGACAGGATATTTGGCATTCATTTAAACTCGGAATTTTATTAAAAATCCAACTAATGAATACACTTTATATCATATTTGTTTCCATAGGGCTACTATACTCTTTATACAGTGCCATTATTTACAATAAACGAAGGTTGGAAGATAAAAAAACGACAAAAGAAGCCTTGGCCACCCTGGTTTACCATAGGGAATTGACAGAGGAAGAACGCAGTCTTTTAGATGAGTTACGAAAAGAAGAAGAATTTAAAAAAACACATAAGCGAATAGATGATAAAGTCTATTTGATCAAGGGAGCGTATAAAAGACACGGTATCGAAACACGCTATAATACTATGAAAAGCTAATTCCTATCATAAAATAAAACCGGTCTAGACCTATTAAATTTTTTGACTCTTAATTAAATATTATGAATATAGATAAAAGAAAGCGATTACACGACAAAAAATATAGCATAATTGGTAAACTAACTTATGAAGAGATAATTAACTATTTTATAGAAAGTGAGAATGAAGCTCTTAAATATCAATTTCAAGGTCATTTTTACCCGATGTGGCATTATGAAATTAAAGATGTGTTATCAAAGGCTTTAAAAGGTATGGAAGCCGAAAAAATGATTGATGCTTACTTTCATTTAACGAGATTAAATAAATTTATAAAAGTGAAAGAAAAAAACTACTCTTATTTATTAAAGGGTGTTGAGAAGGGCTTACATTTATTAGGGAAAGGGTATTATATAAGCGAATCAGACCCAAGTGCTTTATTTCTTCTATTTGGAGTTATGAATAGTAATGATTCAGCTAAATTATATGATACAAGCCACACCGAGTATTTGAATGCTTTTCGGTTTTATAGAAAAATTAATTCGTACATGTGTTACCATAGTTTGCGAAAAAAGTTAAAACCTGAATTATACTTAAAAGATTCACTACTCTTAAAAAGAGCGCAAAAAATGACTTCTTTTTTTAATAATTTTGATTTTAATACCGCGGGAGTATTGGTGTTATTATTAGCCGATACTTCAATGTCATCAAAACAAGCGCTTTTAAAGTATCATACTACAGATTTAGATAGAAATATTGTTTGGCTTCTTGGAAGTTTTTATAAAGATTTTAATACTACCAAAGCCAATAAACAACTTTTAAAGGACTTGTATGATCATTATCCTTCAGAATGGGTAGATGACTATGAATATCATTACTAAAAGAATGATATAGATATTCAATTATTCACCAAAAATAAAGAGACGTGTGAAAGTCAAACAATATATGGTATAATTTATAAAACGTCTGTACGCTTTTTTTTGTAATAAGAGTAAAAACATGTACTATTAATTGAACTTCAAAGAAGTTTATAATGGCATTGATATTCTCTAGCCAATAGCTTCTAGTAAACATAGATAAGTCACTTAATTCCATTTCTGGTTTAGTAAAAAAAAAAAATCCTGATATAGGGCGAATTACATTAAAATTAATAAAGAAACGAAAACTAAAACCCCTGAAAACAGGGAGTGCCCCTCTCTTTAACATTTATAAGTTTGTGCTAATAACACAAACCTACATCTAATGAAGAAACTAAACACATTAATTTATGTTGCTTTGGCAATTCACCTTGTTTTATTACTTCTTATTGGTATTGAAGGAAGTAACGATGAAGGTGCAATAAAATTTTTAGCAATATTTATTTCAATTCCTGTCTCTATAAATTGTATTGGCTTTTGTTTACTGCAATTTACCAGTAACTCTAAGTTAGGAGCCAATGTTTTTATGTACTCAAGCTACGTTTTTGTGCCAATAGGGTTAATTGGGGTAGCAGGAGCAAAAAAAATATTGGACGATATAAACAAAAAATCAATTACCAATGAAAACCTATAAGATCAAAGAAAAATTGCAAAAAAAACTCTATGGTAGCTATTATTGTTATAGGAGGCATTTTATTGATGTTTTTTATAGCTACAGGCTACATATTATTGCCTATTGTACCTTTATTTATACTATTGATTTTTTTATATTACTGGCATAGAAAAAATGATGTTCTTACTTTTGATACACACCACCTAGAATTTAAATTTACCCCACTTCAAAGTAAAAGGTTCGTAAAATATAAAACGATAATAGACCTTAAATATAACTCCAAAAAAAAAGTAGTACTTCTTATTACTGAAAAGAAAAAAGTGAAGCTTCCTGTAGGTGGCATAGAAGATCAAGATGCAGAAGAAATTATCTCCTTTTTAAAAAAACAAGTGCAGCAAAATAATATAGCCGTTTAAAAAAAATCTATGAAAAAATTATTTTTAGTATCCATTGTAATGTGCTTTTTTTTAGTGTCACAAGCACAAATCAATGAAATTGGTAAACACGACTTGGAAGAACTTACAGAAAAAATTTTTAAAAAGCATTATAAAGAAAACTATACTGCTCATCAAGTGAGAAAATCTAAAAGTCTTTTAGATAGTATCTTTCTTCATACAAACACTTCTCATAGTATAGAAATAAAAGCAGACTACACAACTAAGACACCAAGTATTAAAACGGTAGTTTCTAAAGATAGTAATGTACGGGTAGTTACGGCCTACCCAAGCAACCTACCCGAAATAAAGATTGTTCAATATTCGAAGAACAAAAAACAGTTGTTTCTTTTTTCAGATTATGTAGTACAATTAAAATTAGAAGGTGAGGTAAGAATACAAATTGATGCTATTTACAATTTAAGTGACGATACATATTTATTTAGCTGTACCCGTTTTGGGTTTTGGACCAATTCAGAAGATGTGCATGCTTTTACGGTTAATCTAATATCAGGTAGTTTTAATTCAAATACCAACATGGTTTTTTCTGAAAAATTGGAAACGTTTTACCCTCAACTTCCTCCTGAAATTGATACCAAACCTTATTTTAAAATAATCTTCAATAAAGAAGATAAGATACTTACAACCCCTATTCATAAAGATGGAGAAATAAAGGGAATACATCTATACAAATACGACAATGTAAAAAAAGAATTTACATCATTGGGCAAAGAAGAAGCTCCCTTAACGCAAAAATAATGTAAAACAGTTATGAAATCATTTTCCTTAAGCTGTCTATTTTTAGTTTTAACTCTTGTGGGATGTAAAAAGACAGTCCCTGTTGATGAGTATTCAAAATTATATAAGGAAGCAACACATAAATTTCCCAATACGGTAACTAAAAAGGAACATGCTACGGGATTGGAATTAAACATCCCTTTTCATTACAATATTGAAAATGTAACTGCTCAGTTTAAAGAAGAGTTAAGAACAAACATCACGCCTTCTGAAATTTTTAAATTAGAATCAAACCTAACAAACTTTAACGGTTTTGGTGGACGTGTTTATTTAATTGAAAACAGTCAAGCCGATGTAGTTTCAATGGATAAAATATTGAAAAAATATTCATCCCAAATAAAACATATAGTATATCAAGATGCGGAAAGTATCATTTTTTATGATCGATATATGGTCTATACAACGGTCTTTTTTCATTATATAGAAAAAGAAAGGGTTCACATTATTTTTGAAAGTACCAATGTTAGTCAGGGAAATAGTGTATATATTGACGAAAAAGGTGATTCACCATTGTTGTCACAAGCAATGTACGATTTACAGGTTGCTAAAACACTGGTAGAAGAAAGACCTAAGATAAAATTAGATACGGTATCCTGGAAAACATTTAAAAACAACCTAACAGGTAAGCAACGTCAGGCATATAAAGATGTAGCCTCACAAATAATAAAAGTTGCTGATACCATAGCTTTAAATACGGCTGATGAAAGTCCTTATGGCGAGATCCTTCCTTATGTAGGAATAATCAAGGTTCAAGACAAAAGCCCTTTGCTAACAATTTTCAATACAACAAGCTCTGAAAAAGAGATAACCCGATTACTTTCAAAAGAGATTGAAGCTATTGATCATTATACAACTAGAGAATATAAGGTGTTGTTGTTGAATAGAGATAAAAATGCCTTGGTTTTGGCTTTAGAACCCATCTATTTAACAGCACAAAGTGATTACGTTCACGTTTCTATTAATTTGTATACCAATAAGAAAGGAGAGCAATTTTTATTATATGTTTTTCCTGAAGATGAAGCCATGGCTTATTTCTATTCAAAATTTTTAGCTACAATCAAAAATACGAGTGAAGAAGTATGATCAGCACTGTTTGATATAGAGTACAAAGTTACCAATGAAGTGAAATAATATAATAGCCAACTTCATTATAAAATGAATACAAAGAAAATAGACCTAAACTAATCGTCACAAAAGCTATAATTTTTTTGGGTGGATTAACAGGGTTTAGAAACGATTGTATTTGTTTTCTACGAGCTCTTGCTTTTTGAATTTGTTGTTTACGATTTTTTTCTTGCTAGATAATGTCATTTTTTCTGTATCAATTTCTAACTGTGTTAAATGTCTGTTATCTATTCTGCCACAGCTGTTTTAATAGCTTTTGGAGTGTATTTGGGTTTTTCGTGAAGTATGGTTATTAGTTCTCTATTAGAGTACTCTTTATATAACTTTTGTAATTCATTCATAACTATTTAATATAAAAGCTTATTTAAAACTCTTTGGGTAGCGATTAATTTGTAGGTCGTTAATGGTAGCATTTTCCCATTGCTTGATATTTAACCCTAAAGCGGTGTTAATTTGTTTTAGCTTTTCGAGTCCTTCCATTTGATTGTCCTTAGGGCAAGGAAACCCGAACTCGAATACCAATTGTCCTTGTTGGTAAAACCCAAAGAGATACATGGTGTGATTGGAATTTACCCAGTAAACCACCGCTTTGTATTGGTCATTTTTTTCATATAAACGGGTTTCATATAAGTAGGCCCTATAGGTTTCGTTTAAGGCGTCAGCACCGGAGAAAATTACATTGCCGCTCTCCCTATAATAATCTTTTAAGAACAATTCCTGTGGTTGATACAATAGCATGCCGTACATAAAGGATTCTCCCCAAACGGAATCTTTGAATATTACGGATTGCTCATCGTATACAGGAGGGTTTTCTTCGTTTGTTTTTTTAAAATCCTTGAATTTTCCCATAAAGGGAAAAACTTGGTCTAGATTGGTAAAAACATAGGCATCGTCATCGTTATCAATACTCCATTCGTTATCAAAAGGCGCTTTTCGCAACCACGCTTTTAAGTTTTTATTGGTAAGTTGGGCCACATCATCGTCCCATTCCAAAGGTTTCTTGGGGTTACATGAGATAAAGGAAAGCGTTGTAACAAATAGGAAGAAAAACATTTTGGTTTTCATGGGTAGGTATTTTTATTCGTTAATAAATTAGGGTCTCGGAGCCCCCTTTTTATTTATAGGAAATTGGCTTTCATGTTTTTTAGGAAGTGGTTTTTAATAGCTCTTCCTTGATGGCGCGTCTGTCGTTTTTATGGAATTCCTTAAGGGGAAGCTTGATTGTTTTAGAGGTTTTCGTAGTAAAAACAAATTTTTTGCCCTTTTCCGTAAAATAGGTATCCTTTAAATCGCTATACCGCACCATACGCTTGGCCTGTATGGGGCTCAGGCTAAATTCTAAATGATCTTCGTCCAGAATTAAGGCCTTATGATTCTGTTGCCAAAAATATCTAAAGATTAAAACCAGAAGCGGCGGAATCAGTATAGGGTTGATGCTTCCGGTCTTTTTAAAAAACATAAACGAGATACCTATAACGACTACAATGGCAACAAGTATGATTTTGTTGGTGTTCGGGTTGAGTTTATATACTTTCATTATAATTTGTGGTTTGTTCGATAAGTTTATTGGATGCCAAAATTCCGATTAGCCCGGCGGGGATAAATAATTTTTTTAATTGTCATGGTATTCTAGTTTTTGGTGAACCCAGTTTTTAAAGTGCGAATCGTTGACATTCATAATTTCGCTTCCGGTTTTGGGTATGGTGACATGAAATGTAGCGCTTACCCATTTTTGAAAATCGGGGTTTATACTTTCATCATCGTCATCACTGTTCCATTCCTCAGCCGTTTTTGTCATATCTGCACTGCCTATTTCCGAATAGCCTATGGCCAGCATACGCAAAAAATCGACAAAAGAATCGGCCAATATGTAGAGGGCATCTCCTTCGGAGCCTAGATGCACAATTTTTTGATGGCCATCGTCATCTGCCCATAAGGCGTAGAGCGAACCATCGGGTCCTGTTCCAAAAACACCGAATCGGTCAGATACATCTTCGGAATCGAACCACGAACCTATACTCTCGCCATCATCTGCCATTAACTCAAAGCCACCGCTGATGGGATAATCGTTTTCATCGATCCAGTCGCATAATAGTTTTAATGCTTTTGGCACTGATAGGGTTTTGGGAATGCCATTTTTAATTTCTGAAAAAGTTCTCATGTCATTAATTTGAATTGTGAAGAGCCAAAATTATGAGCGGACAAGATGGTATTTATCCCCAAAAACAGGGATTTCGTTGAAGTGGTTGTTGTAAAAGAAAAAGAGGGTTATAGTACTTGATACCGTTGAAAGCGGCTTTGTAAATAGTTTTTTGTTTCCCGGTCTCTATACAATCATCAATTTTTATGGAAGTTAGTAGCACAGGATATTTGATTTATAGTTCAGAAAGTAAATGGTCTACAATGTTCTTTATATTTGGATCTTTATATGAGTGCAATTAAACTAGCGTACTCATGATTTTTGTATAACTTATATTTGAAGCATCACCTAAACAGAATTTTCCATGTACCCATCGTAGGGTGTTATAATCGTTTTGCCCTAACCAAAGTTCACCGTCTTCCCACCATTCAAAAATACTATCATCAGTACAGGAATGAAATTCTAAAACGGCTTCATATCTAAAATTATTAGCTACAGTATATAGATCTAGTAATTCGTTAATAATCATTTTATTAACTCCAAAAGCAATTGCGCGATATTTGAGAGCTTCTAACTCTTTTTGTGTAGCTGGAATCAAGGCGCTTCTGTGTTTTTTAGGAAGTGTGTGCAACAATGCCTTTATTTCATCTTGGTTGTTAGTCGTTTTCATAACTCATGTGTTCGCCAAAAGTGTCAGCACAGGGTTTTAACCATTGCTGCATTTTAGAGTTCTTTTTTAAATACTGTTTTGGTTCTATTCCTATTGTGCTTATATCAATATGGCGTATAAATTTTACATCGAGTGCTGATTCTAAAGCAGGGATTATAAGCGGAAATTTAGTATAAGATGCTAGTTTTGGCCACGGTATTAGTCTGCGATATTTAAGCTGTTGTGATTCTACCGTTAGTCCACTTTGTCGCCATTGCGCTATAAAAAGTCGGTCTTTTCGTTCTAGTTGTGCTATCCAATCTCCTGTAATGCGCATGCTTAATGTAAGTTTTAAATCTTCAGGTTTTAATTGGTTACGGCTGTAAAGCCAATGTTCTATATTTACCGTGCTCATGGTGAGTGTCATGCCCCAATATTCCTTACTGTATTTAAGGTTTAAGGATGAAAGCCAGTTTTTTAAAGATTCTTTATTCATTAGTTCTATAGTTTATTTTTTTCTTTAAATATATGGTGTCAAGATTACGGGAAGCACCTTTTTTAGTGCCGCCACCTCGGGGATTGATAAATGAAATATAGGTGGTTTTATAGCCTTCTTTTTTTACAGGGATGTTATATGCAATAGGAGGAGCTTCCATAATGAATAATTCTGAAAGTAAAAATTGGTTGTAGCGTTTTTCTGGAAGATAAAAATACCCACTACTATCGGTTGTTGTTTCCCCAATGGAACAATTTACAATAGGGTGTTTTTGGATATTGACTACGGTTCCATAGAGTGCATGTTGTTCTAATCTAGATATGCAACTAGAGAGTGTTACTAAAAGTACGGCTATGGTGATTGTTTTGTTGCTAGTCATTTGTCACAGTTGTTATTTTCGAGGGTTCTAATCACTATTATCTAAAAATACCTTTATCAGCCTCTATATAGTTGCATATTTTTTCAAAGTTTGGCCACTGTTGCACTTTACCCTCATTATCCGTCATGCTTTCTATCAATTCGGGTTGAATGACCTCCGAATAGGGAAAGGCCTTTTGGTCTTGCCAATGGCAGTTTTTGTCCACTTTATATTCGGGTATTTCAAATCCCCAATAATCATGGGTAAGCAACAAATGGGCGAATTGTTTTTGGGCCCTTATGCGCCCGTGATTGTAGTGGGCTATAAAGCTATTGGCTACGTGAATGGTTTTGGCTACATAAATGTCGCTACCGGAACAAATGAAATTTTCCACCTCTAGGTTTCCCATTACGACCAAGGAAGTGTTGATATCTATTTCTGCATCTATGATCAAATGGTCTACGCTAAGGTTACCCTTGACCACCATGCTGTTTTCCGAAATAGAAGACAGGTCCAGTTGCTCTAAATTCAGATCGTGATCGTAATAGAGTGCCGTGGGTTCGGGCACTTGAAACGCTTGCTCACTTGTGGGCATTGTTTCTAGGTATGCCTCGGGAAGCAAGCCCTTCAATTCACCGAGCATATCTTCTTGCTCCTTTTTTGCTTTAGGGCTATTGCTGTATTTGTACTCTTCAATTAACCTGAGTGTGGGGAAGTCGGGAATCTCCTCCGATAGTTTTATAAGGCTCTTTGTTGTCATGGGCGGTATGGGGTATACGTTTTTCGATTCGTTTAATTAGAGCAGTTACCATCGATTATATCCTGTAAGATGGGATTGTATGCGTTCCCTTGGGTAATAAAACTAATGGTTTCGACATTTTCGGCAAGGCAATTGCCCAAGGCACAAAAGTCGCTTAAATTGGAATTGAGATATATTTTGATTTCAGAACTATGGGAAAGGCCTTCAAGGGCACTAATATCCGTTAGGCTGTTATTGTTCGTGAGTAAGAGCTCTTGGACTTTATTTAAGCTGTTGAATCCCTCTAAATTCCCCAGCGCAGGGTTGTTCATTACAGACAGTTGTACACCCACCGTTTCTAAATTTAACAGACCTGATAGGTCATTAAGAGTGGGGTTATCGTTAATGTTTAAAGCTTCCGAAAGTTCGGTTAAATTTTCAAGTCCGTTTAAAGAGGTCAACTCGGGGTTATTGCTAATTTGCAAATTATTTAGGCTTGCAATGCGCTCCAATCCCTCAAGGGAGGTCAACACATCGTTATAACTGATAAGGATGCTGCCCTCTACTTCTTTTAGATGGGCCAATGCGCTTAAATCTTCAACATTTTCCGTATAATGAACGACCAGATTACCACCTATTGTTTTGTAATTCTGTATGCTGGGGTCATCCAAATCCGCTTGGGAACGAATCTCCAAATCCCCGTCTAAAAAGGTGCTTTCAGCAGTGGTATCATCGTCCGTATTACAAGAAAGGAAAGTGAAAATGGTTACCAGTAAAAGTCGGGACTTTGTCATTTTTATGGTTTTTGGTTTTTTCAAAAGTAATGTGGCCGTATGGCGCAAAGCTCCCTGAAAACAGGGATATTGCTTTTTTGGGCAATGCCCGATGCCATGACGCTTTGCGGACTATCGATTATCGAATAAATCAATTTGTAAAAGATCACTTCCCCTTACTTTTAAATCATAGCCCAGTCTATAAGACAAAATACGTTCGCCATAATCTTTGTACAGTTTTGGAACAATCTCGGCACCAAATAAAAGTTCCTGATTTTCGTTGTAGGCTTTTAAGGTAACGGTACCGTTCTGTTTACTTAATTGGGCATATTTCTCCGAAGGAAACCTACGGGAGGTTTTTAGCCAAACGGTGCCCTCTTGCAACTCACCATTATTGAAAACGGCTTTGTACTTGGGCTTGTTGTTGCTATACTGCACCACTTCGCCCTGCAATTCGCGGTATGCCTCAGTGTAGGTAAGCAGGCGTTTACCCTCTAGATCAAAAACCTCTTTCTTTTGGGTGTGTTCATTGAGATAGGTGGTAACGGTTTTAATGTTTTGGTAATTGTTTTGAAACTTAATTTCGGTCAGCCTGGTGTCTTTAACGATGCTTCCGTCTTTATATATTTTTTCGTTGCCATACGAGTCGACCAAAACACCGTCGTAGGGCTCGTTGTTTTTATATAGCAGACGATAGGTTTTACCGGTATTTTTATCGTAAGATGTGGCATAGCCTTCGCGTTTGCCATCCTTATACAAGACTTTCGATATCTCCTTTCCGGTTTTGTCATATGTAATGGTATAGCCATCTTTTACACCATTTTTGTAGTTCTTCTCTAAGGTCTTGGTATTCTTTGCCTCGTAGGATGTACGGATGCCCGTCCATTTTATAAAGGTACCGTGCTTTTTATCGTTGAGATACTGTCCTTCTTCCTTAATGGTTGTTCCATTCCCGGCGTAACGTATATACTTCCCGTGTCTTTTTCCCTCTTTAACCTCGTATTTTCTATAGCTGTTCTTGTCGTACACTACACCAGACCACGGTTTTCCGTTTTTAAAAACAGCCTTGCCGATCAGGGTGCCTTGTTCAGAGTAAAATGCCGATTCGCCATTGGCATTGATAACTTCGCGAAGCACGTTCTTATGGCCTTTTATGCTCCTGTCATACTCCATCCGGTAGTCTTTACGGCTTACGAGTTCGCCATTTTTTTGGGTGGATATTTCCTTAATCGCATCGGATTGGGAATGATACTCATAAAAAGTACCTGTCTGGGTCGTATAATCGAACTCTGAAATTTGTTCGCCTTTTTCGTTGAAGAAGACACCCTTTTCCTTCTCTTCGGTTTCCGGATTATAGAATAGCTCGGATCGTTTGTTTCCGTTGCTAAAATAGAAGGTGTGCTTTATGGGTTTTTCCTTTTCATTGTATATAATGTCTTGCCTGAAGCAATTGTCATCCCTATAATTAAATAAGGTTTTTTTGGTCTTTTTGTAGTTGTTGAAGGTGGTCTTCTCCTCGATTCTGTTTTTATGGTCGTGGAACAACATGGTCCCTTCCACGGGAATCGGGCGATATGACCCATTCTCCAGTTTGTCTGGAACCCCCATATCTTTGCTAGTGGCTACCTTTAATGTTGCAATCGGTTTTCCTATGGTATCGTAGTATGTGATGATAGAGTCTTTTAATGCGGCAAATGTCTTTTTGGAATTAAGGTAAGGATAAAGGGCTTTTGTAATAATGCTGTTTTTATAGGAGACAATTTGGTTCCTATCATTTCGAAGTGTACCATTTAACACCCCGTTTTTTTGGGTAAACTCCCCTAGTTTTTTACCATCATCGGTATAGGAGACGGTTTTTACAATTTTATTATGGTCGTAAAATCGCTCACGTATGAGAATGGAGTACGTATTGAAATCTTTACTATTGACCAGGTTCTCGGCCTCGTAAGTTTCAATTCTTTTAACGGTTCTTTCGTCGGTGTAAAATTTAAAGAGCTTACCGTGGTATATCGATAATTGATCAAGTTCGCCCTTATACTGCAAGGTCCCTATCACTTTGCCCTTTTCGTCAAAGTAGGTCTTCATTTTTTGTATAGTATCAAAACTACTACGTTGTTGTCCGTTGGGGTAATAGGCGTAAGCATACCATTCAAAGCCATCTTTGATTCTCGCAATTCGCTTAGGGCGCATGGGCATCTTGTAATAGCTTACCGAGGTGCCGTAGTCATTGCCAAAGTCCAATGCATGGTAGGTACCCAATAACTTTCCTTCGGTATCATAGAACAGCTTTTTGTAAACGCTGCCCTGCTTATAGAAATATTCCTCGCGGGCACCCTTTTTGTCGGTATCGTAAATAATTTCCTTTATTGGGGAATTGTCCTTGTAGGCAACTTCCCGTATATGGTAGATGCAATTTTCTTTTGGTGTTTCTTTGGTTTCGGGGATGTCTTTTTTATGGGTATTCTTTTTACATGTATCGTACTTATAGTAAGTACATAGGCCGTTTAATTTATTGTTTGTATAAGTTTCGGTTTGCATTGCTTTACCATCCCTACGGTACCAAGTGGCCTTTCCTTCGAGGATCACGCTGTCCTTAAATTTGGAAAGACCGGTCATTTGCAGGGTACCGTTCAGGTAATAGTCGTTAATGCGATAAAGGCTAGAGGTTTCCTTCTTAACCGGCGGCCTGTAATAATGTGCGTTGTCTTTGGTGGTTTTGTTCCAATTATGGTCAAACCATAGGGTGTCTTGTTGGGCCAAAGCGTTTATGGAAAAAGACGCTATTAAAAGAAGCGTTGTATATAATTTCATGGAGTTGGTATTAATGGTATTCGTTTTTTATAAACTATCATCTGGGTATAGGGCATCGTACAGTTCGTTAAAGAGGTGTACGGACCAAAAATAACGTTCGGGCTGATTGCCTAGAATAAGTTCCATTTCTTCATTTTCTTTAGAAAAGTAGACCAAGTAGTCTTTCTGATACGATTTATAATAAAATATATCCAGTCCTACTTTTATACCAAGCATAGGCAATATCTCCTGTTTAAGGTTTTCTTGATTTATATGGCGCACATGGTACACAAAGGGTTTTGTGGGAAAGGGGTGCTCGTCATCATAAGAAGAAGAACTAAAACGCATGTCGCTTACAATTTGACGTAATTTTTTATAGTCTATCTGTGGGAAATAAAACATTGTGTTCTCAATACTGCTCAAGGTGCGTTCCCATAGCTTCTGTAAAGGGTCATCGGGTTTTAAAAGCAGGGTGTCGTTTGTGCTGTTATTTAAAAAATAATCTCGGGTATTTAGTGGTTTTGATTTATAATGGATATAAAGTTGTTCCGGGGCTGTATCGTTCCACAAAAAAGAGCATTCTTCATCAGGGTTGTTTATTGCTATCAAGTAATTTTGTGTTTTTTTCCCAAAAAGACGTTTAAGGATATTTTTATGTTCATCTTTTTTCTCTTTAAGAATCTCTACATATTCTTCCAGATTATTGTAAAGCCAATAGGTGGTGCAGTCCTGTAACAAGTCGCTGTTCAATATCTTAAAAAAGTTCTTGGAATTTATGTAGCGGTCTGTAAAACAAACAGGGGTTTCAGGTCTTTTTTTTCGTATAGCAAAGGGAGCAGTTCAAAAGCATCCTTTATAGGTATGCTGGGGTCTGCAATAGTATCGGAAACCTTAAAATAAGAATTGTTCAAGCATAGTTTTTGTAATTCTTTAAGGTCGTTGAATGCTACTGGCAAGAACACTAGGTTATCGCCGTCGATATCGATAATCAAAACCTTTTGTTGGTGTTTTTCAAATAGCCCATTAAGATAATTATAACGCGCTACTTCGTCGGTTTCGAGTTCTTCGTTGGTGTGGTCATAGGGAACTTCAATGTGATGGAAAAATTTATAAATGTCCAAAGCATCATACATATCAAAACAATAGTCGTTCACATATACCAACTCCAATTCGTCTAGTTTATCGATGATGAAAAGGGTGATTCTGTCTTGAGGGGTTAGTTTTTTCTCAGGATACAGCTTTTCAAAGTCAATTTTTTTTTCAAGATAAAAGACGTCTTCGAGTTCGGCTTTTAATTCGGGGTTAAAATGTGATTTAAAAAGTAGTTCACAGATGCGTGTTAATGTGTTTAACGACTGCTCTTTGAGGTTCATATGAGTAGGTGTTGTTAATTTGAACCACAAAAATGATATATAGGCCAAGAGGATTTATCCCTATTTTCAGGGAAATATCAGCCTTTTATGAGGTAGATTGGCAATTGGGGCAGTATGGGATAAATCCTGGGTGCGCCCCTCATGGGGGGGGTATTGGGGGACGTTTTCATGTGATCGGTACGAGCAGTACGCCCCAGTCAGTTTGGGGATGTGTTGGAATTGGGAACGTCCCCACCCTGCCCCCTTCAAAGGAGGGATTGTTGTGAGACCTTTTTATGTATGGTTAGCCAACATATTTTTTTAGTATAAGGGCAGCACAATGTCCTCCAAATCCAAAACTGTTACTCAAGGCGTAATTAATATCTTTAGATGTTTTTTTACCGAGGGATAAGTTCAGTTTTTTTGATATGTTTTCATCTACTTCGGTGGTGTTTATCGTCGGGGGAATCAAAGCTTTTTTTACCGATAAACAAGTGGAAATGGCCTCTATAGCCCCTGTTCCCCCCAATAAATGTCCTGTCATAGATTTAGTCGCACTAATTTGAATTTTATCGAGATTTGAATCAAATAGCCTTTCGATGGCTTTAATTTCAGACAAGTCTCCTAAACCTGTAGATGTGGCGTGCGCATTTATATAATTAATTTCTTTTGGCGTAATATTCGCTTCGCTTATTCCGTTTTGCATGGCTAAAAATCCTCCAAGTCCTTCAGGGTGTGTGCCGGTAATATGATAGGCATCTGAACTTTCCCCACCTCCAACAACTTCGGCATAAATTTTGGCATTTCTCCTTATCGCGGAATCCAAACTTTCTATGATTAAGGCTCCAGCTCCTTCACCAACAACAAAGCCATCCCTCTTTTTATCAAATGGTTTTGAGGCGGAACTATAATCTTCATTGTTGGTGGACATGGCCTTCATTGCGTTGAACCCTCCAATTGAAGCCTCTGTAATTGGAGCTTCCGAGCCACCTGCGATAATGATATCTGCCTTTCCTAATCGGATATAGTTAAAAGCTTGAATTATACTTTGAGTTGATGAAGCACAGGCCGTTACCGGACAATAGTTTACACCTCTTAATCCGTTATTGATTGAAATGGTTCCCGATAAACCATTAGAAATTATTTTGGTTATAAAAAATGGATTAAACCGAGGGGTAAAATGGTTATTGGTATAATCGATTATTTCCTTTTCAAAAGTTTCAAAGCCACCGATTCCGCTAGAGAATATCACACCAATTCTATTCGTGTCCAATTTTGAAAATTCCAGTTCAGCATCTTTGATAGCCTCTTCTGACGCGATTAGTCCGTATTGACTAAACCTATCGAGCTTTCTAGCTTCCTTGCGGTCAAAATAGTTCAAAGCATCATAGTCCTTTATTTCACAAGCAAATTGGGTTTTGAATTTGTTCGCATCGAAACGTGTTATTTTGTTCGCCCCTGAAACCCCTTTCAATAAATTATCCCAATACTCTTTTACGTTTTTACCAATAGGCGTAATGGCTCCCAGTCCTGTTATTACTACTCTTTTCATCATTGTATATTTTGCATATACCGTAAGGTATATGACGGGTTAAATTTTTTTTACTCTTGTTTTAATTGAAGAATTTCTGTTTCGAGATATTCTATATTGTTTAATAATATTTCTGGTTTGTCCAGTGTTTTGGCCAGTAAGATGCTACCCTCGATCATAGAAATCATTCGGTATGAAAATTGGTTGGCGTCTATTTCTTTAAGTTCCTTTTTATTGATTCCATCCTCTAAAATGGAAGTGACGTTATGGTGCCAATTGTGAATGGTTTTTACGACTTCCTTATTCAATAGATCATTTCCGTCATCTGAATCTACAGCCGTATTCAATATGGCACAACCACCGTTTTTAAAAATCGGTTTAAAGGCTGTTTTGTAATGGTTTAAGAAAGCGATTAATTTATCTGTCGCCTTGTTTTCTTGTTCAATTTTATCTAGTATTTGTCTCGTCTGGAATTTATAGTTGTACCGAAAAGCTTCTAGCGCAACCTCGTTCTTATCTTTAAAGTTACCGTAAATACTGCCCTTTGTTAATCCCGTAGCTTTGGTTAAATCGGACAAATACGTTCCCGTATATCCCTTTTTATTGAATATAGAGGCGGTTTTCTCAATTATTAATTGCCGGGTTTTTTCCGA
Source organism: Zobellia uliginosa (assembly GCF_900156625.1). Taxonomy (GTDB): domain Bacteria; phylum Bacteroidota; class Bacteroidia; order Flavobacteriales; family Flavobacteriaceae; genus Zobellia; species Zobellia uliginosa. Next base: position 777,718 of record NZ_FTOB01000003.1, read on the forward strand.
TCGTACCATATTGCTAATATACTCTACGGTATATGGATAGGCAAATTTTTATTTCGATTTTGTTTCTTCAGCTTTTGAGGGACGTGTTTTTTGTCCCTGTTGGCTAAGGGCCTAATTAACGGTTTATGCTTTTTTAGAGATTATCTATTTTTTTGTTCAGCAGTTCAAAATCAGGTTCTAAGAAAGGAAGGGCGAATAGATTTATAGAGAACATCTTGTTCTTCTTGTGGAATAAGATAAAGTAACCAAATTTGCGGTTATCCGAAAAAATTTCATAGGTCACATAATTTGTAGAATTTATGGTAATGTTATCGACTTTAGTATAATCTAGTTCCTTAGAATCTAATAACTCTACGGTTTGGTCCATAACAAAAGCCATAAAATGATTTTCTTCTACATCTAAAGGAAAGGCCGTGGTTTTATTATATAAGCCTAAGACGCCTTTATTCGTTATCTGTTCTGCCTGTAACTCGTAAGTAATTATATCATCATCTTCAACAAACTTTTTAAATTCAGATTTGACCTCTGTAAAATATTGGTCAATTTGTTCTTCGGTGTAGAGATCGCTTAACCGTATGACTTGGTCGATATCTTTTTCGGTTGTGGGTATTTCTTTCTTTTCCGCATGGCAAGAAATCAGAAGTAGGACCACAAAAATCAGCGGGTATATGTTTATTATATGTTTTTTCAATGTGTGTAGACCTATGGTGATATCGAGGGCCGGACCAAAGGAAAGTGTATCTGACCTCTATGGTTCTTAAACGTTTTATATTTTTCCTTTCAAGGACTTCAGCCGGTTCAATTCGTCAAATTCCGCTACAACCACTTTACCATTTCTCATTCCTTCAACCTTATCTTCTGAAATAGCTAATTGAAACTCTCGGTCGATCAGATAATTCATAAAGGCGCTTTTATGGTTCAATTCCATTCCACTTATTAATTGAGGGAAGCAGCTCATTATTTTTTCAAAATTGTTTTTGTCAATACCGGGTATTTTATCGTCATCTATGGTTACAACAAGGCTTCCTTGCCCATAATTGGCACAGTAATAGCTTTTTGAGCCAAACAAGCCACAAACCATCATACCAATTTTGTGTTCAAAGCCTTCCTCCACATTAAAATGGGGATCGGTCAATTCTTTAATATGCTTCTCTTCCCCTATGGCCTTAAGCTGCTTGGATTGAATTAACAGGTTTTCAGGCATTCCGCTTTGTGTATTGGCCCAAGCCCACATCCAAGAGTTATCGTTAAAAGAAAGCGAACCGATTATTTGAATGGGAAAAGCTAGGGAATCAAACATGATTTTTCCCTTTCCCATATCAAGCTCCCAAGCTTTTGAACCGATTACATCTCCGAAAATCATTTGTTTTTCAAAGGATAGTCCCGCATTTTGACCAACAGCTTCCTCAAAATTTTTGTAATCGTTTTTTTTAAGTACTTTGAATGTGGAAGAATCAATTTTAGGATTCCCTTTCTGTTTCTTTCCTCCAAAGAGGTTGTCTAATATTCCCATAGCGAAAGCTTTCTGTTTGTTTTATTAACCCAAGGTGCTTTGGATTTATTGTTCCGGTATCAAGCTCTCTATTAAATATTTTGGTTTAAACTCAGATAAACTCATGAAATTTTCAAATGTCAAAGTTTGGTAATCCTTAATCCCTGTTTTTTATCGGAATTGATAGCGAAAACTTTTGAGCGGCATTTTGGACAATAGATATCTTGAGTAAAATAGGAATCAGGATTTTGCCTGTCCGCAACGAGTCCGATCAACCTTTGAATAGTAGGGCCTGTTTTTAGTGTTTTATCTTTTTCATTCGCTTCGGATACTATTTCGGCTATAGGCTTCCAGGCTTCGTTTTGTAAGCCACAAAAATATGTGACTACCATACCATCGTTTGAACTGTAAATATATTCCCCATAGTTGAAATCCGATAATAACGGGGCATCAAATTTATGTCCTTAACCAGGTTGGGTGCAATTTGCCTCAAATGTAGCTATATACTAAAACCGCTGGCAATTTTACGATAATTCGCTTAATGTTGTAAGATTTTATTTAAATAAAAAACAGCTGTTCAATCCAGCTATTCTATTCTATATCACTAATTTTCATTACCTTAAGTAAAAATTATATAAAATTTGAATGATTGGGTGTAGCTAAAAACAATTCGAAGTCACAGAAAGAGTATCAGAAAATGTTCATAGACCAGGCCTCTACTGCAATGGCTATGGTCGATAATGACATGTGCTACATTGCAGCGTCTCGATCATGGATAAAAGATTATGGCTTGGAAGGAATTGAAATAATAGGCCGTTCGCACTATGAAATCTTTCCTGAAATAGGTGAAGACTGGAAAGCTATACACAAAAGATGCCTAAACGGTGCTACGGATATTTGTGAAGAAACGGCTTTTAAGCGTAAAAATGGTTCCATACAATGGATCTATTGGGATGTTCGCCCTTGGTTTATATCAGAGGACAAAATTGGCGGAATTTTAATACATACCGGCGATGTTACACGTCGAAAGGAAAAAGAGCTGGAAAAAGCCAGAATTGATGACATACTTGAAAAAACAAATGAAATTGCGCGAATCGGGGCTTGGGAGCTAAACCTTGTAACAAAAGAGGTGTATTGGAATAAGATAACTCGTGAAATACACGAGGTTTCAGAAGATTTTACACCCATTTTTGATAGTGGGGTCAATTTTTTTAAGGAAGGAGAGAGTAGGGATAAATTACTAAAAGCGTTTGAACGTGCCGAGGAAGACGGCACTCATTTTAATCTAGAATTAGAAATTATTACCGCCAAGGGAAATGTATGTTGGACTAGGGTGGTAGGAAGGGCAGAATACTTGAATGGAAAACGGACCAGGCTTTTTGGAATAATACAAGACATTAATAAAACCAAACTTGCCGAACAGCAATTAAACAAGGCCCATTCTGAATTGCAGGCTATATTCGATTCTAAATCGATTATGATCGTATCAACGGATAAGGATGGTGTTATTAACCGTTTTAATCAGGGTGCCGAGGCTTTATTGGGCTATTCTGCGGCTGAAATGGCAGGAAAAGAAAAGCCTAGATTATACATTAACGAAGAAGAAATCATAAAATTCAAAAATGATATTGCAGTACTTAATGGAAGGGACCCGGCCACCTTTGATCATTATGTGAATTTTTCTAAAATAGAGTTGAACGACACTCGTGAATGGACCTATTATAAAAAAGATGGTTCGCCCGTTTACGTAATCTCTACGATTACGGGTATTAAAAATAACGCGAATGCGAATGAAGGATTTATTGCAATCTCAAAAGATATTTCTAAAATAAAGTACGTTGAGAATGAATTACTGAAAAAAAATCAGCTGTTAAATTTTGCGGAACAGATTTCAATGATGGCCAGTTGGAAATGGGATACAGTTGCCGATAAAGTGAAATGGTCACAAAATTTCTATAAAATTTTAGAGCTTGATGAAGACATATCCGACCTTAATTTTAATTCGTATTACAGGTTTGTTCATCCTGAGGATATAAAAATTGTCGATCAACATTTTGAGAACGTAGAAAACGATAAAAAGTGGGAAAGTTTTACACATCGTATAATAACAAGCTCGGGTAAGGTCAAAACCATTCAGCTTTTTGGGGAAGTTTTTACAAACAAAAAGGGGCAGATTATTGAAATGATCGGCACTTGCCAAGATGTTACCGAAATTAAAATGGAGGAAAAGAAGTTCAGAGGGCTTCTAGAATCGGCTCCTGACGCCATGGTTATCGTAAATGACAAGGGGGTAATACAACTGATCAATAAACAATCGGAAAAATTATTCGGATATACCCCGGCTGAATTAGTTGATAAACCCGTAGAAATCTTAATACCCACTAGATTTTATCATAAACATTTAGACCACAGAAATAGTTTTTTCCATTCCCCGATATCTCGAGAAATGGGGCATGGCAAAGAGTTGTACGCCTTAAAAAAAAATGGGGAAGAAATACCCATTCAAATAAGTTTGAGTCCACTTCACACAGAAGAGGGTTTGTTGGTTTCTGCTGCTATACGTGATATTACAAAGCAGAAATTAGCCGAACAAAAAATTAATGACGCAAAAAATAATTTAGAACTCGTAGCTCAAACACTGTCCGATCAAAACAAGCAGCTTGCAGATTTCACCCATATAACCTCGCACAATTTAAGGGCTCCGGTGGCCAACCTTAACGCCTTACTTCAAATATATGATAAGTCAGAAAATGTAGCGGACCGTAAAGATATATTTAGCAAGTTTAAAATAGTTGTTCAGCATCTTACCTTAACGCTTGATACCTTGGTCGATGCATTAAAAACAAAGATTAGTGATTCTGGGGAAGATCTTGAAGATATCGATTTTGCCGAGGTGCTATTAAATACCAAAGAAATACTTAGTGGAGCCATATTAAAGTCCGGCGCCATAATCAAAGGCAACTTTTCCAAGGTTTCTACCATTCCCTATAAGAGAATTTACATGGAAAGCATTTTCCTGAATTTGATCGGAAATGCGATCAAATATAAATCTGAAGACCGCCTACCGGAAATACGTATCACAACAGGGATTGAAAACGGAAAAACCATACTTAAGTTCCATGACAACGGGCTCGGTATTGATTTAGAGCAACACGGGCATAAATTATTTGGATTGAATAAGGTTTTTCACAGGCACCCTGATGCAAAAGGTGTAGGCTTGTTTTTGACAAGAACGCAGATTGAAGCCATGGGCGGCGTTATCTCCGCATCTAGTACGGTTGATGTAGGAACAACGTTCACTATACATTTCAAATAGTTTTTGCCCCTAACACGGTCTTTCTAGCAAAGGCTGCTTCGGCTTTAAGCGGAACTTCCATAGATGCCGCCTTCATCAACATGGGGACGGGGTTCATTTCCCCTGAAAATATTTTAAACAAATTACCGTTTATAGCCTCATAAAGTAATCCTTGGTTTTTTGTAAATGTTATATCCGTTCTGTGCCCATATTCCCTATAGTGCGTAACTAAGCTTGAGTTAAAGCATAGGCCTTATGGGATCCGGGGTGAACATCTTTTTTCCCACTAAAATTAGAGGATTGGTTTAGGCTGGTAAATTAATTATAAGATTAAAAGAAAAATCCTATTTCACATATTGCCATCAAGTTTCGTATAAATATGCATTGCCAAGGGGGCGACACTGGCCCTAGCGGGTGAACCATTTCTCGATTCCCCCCGCTTTTTTTAGCTGCGGAAAAAGGAAGCAAGTCTACCCGTCCCCCCTACCCGCCTTTACCGTGTCTCCTATCTATTAACGCCTAAATTTGCTATGTGCGGTGCCATTTCCGCCTAATTAAAATAAAATCATGAACACAAAATACTACACCCTTTGCCTTTTAGTTTTTACCCTATTCTTTCAAACCGAAATAAACGCCCAAAATGATACCATCTATTACGATCACAATTGGGGCGAAACCACAAAATCAAATGCCAGTTTCTACAGGCCCTTGCCCTTAAAGCAAGACGGGAATAGATATTTGGTAAAGGACTATTATATCGATGGCACCTTGCAATTTGAGGGATGGGAGCTAAGGATGGATTCTACGGAAACGGCCGCTTTGGGCGCCAATACTTATTACGATGGCACCGTAGTGTGGTATTATCCCAATGGTCATAAAAAAGCAATGATTACCTATAAAAACCAAAAAGAGAACGGAGCGATCATCTCTTATTATAAAAATGATGCCGTAAAAAGGGATGTCGAAGTTTTGAACGGCGAATGGCAATCCTCCAAATCCTATGATAAAGAAGGTAAATTATTGACCACATTGCACTATAAAGATGGCAGGCCAAACGAAGGGGTCAGTGAGTGTTTTATAAGTTATAAGGAGGGAAATAGAACAGGAGAACAATTGTATTATGAAAATACCAAAATACTGGCCTATGAACGCATTTGCCCGGAAAAAGGTTGTTATGATGAAAACACAGAGATCTTTTACGACAAAGCCGGAAGGGTGATCCAAAAAAACAACTGCATGGACGAAGAAGTTGTGGATGGCGCGGTCATAAGCTTTTTCAAAGGAGATCGGTGTGGATATGTAAAAGGGATACAATCCATTACAAAAGTTGAATATGGAGGCTTTAACGGCCCCTATACGCGGTATGACAACAATGGTGAAGTAATGTATTCCGGAGTCTACAAAGACAACCAACCTTACGAAGGTACTTTTGAGACGGAAGACGAGGACAATCTTACCTATGTCACAACCTATACCCAGGGGACCAAAAATGGAAAGGAATCGGTATGGAACAAGGGAAAGAAAATTGCCGAAGGATTTTATAAAGAAGGCCTAAAACAGGACGGGACTTTCGTTGAAAAAAGACAGTTTACCGGTTGGTCTAAAATCCCCATTATTGTGAATTTAAAAGAGGGCAAGGAAGAAGGTCAACAAAAATTCTATAATGTCGCCAGGGATATGACCATAGGGTACTACCATGCCAAAGCGGGAATAAAAGAGGGGGCCTATGCCGCTTTTTATTATGACGGGGAAGTACTTGCAGAGGCTACCTATAAAGACGGAAAACCATTTGAAGGTACAGTCTTGTTCAATGACGAATACCGTGCTTATAAAAATGGGGTACGGATTAGGGAAAATGTAGTGATAGACAGTGAAGAACAAGAGCGCTTACAAGCCTTTTCTAAAGGTTCCGATACGGTGGAAGGCGGGTATAACATGGGCGGTTTTGAAATGGCAAGTTCCATTGTCTTTTTAGACACCCACCAGTTTTTCTTCTCACTAAGTGTGGGCAGTATGGATCTGGTTATGTACGGAGCCTATCATTTAAAGAACGGATCCTTGAAACTACAGGTGCCCCAAGAACAAAAACAGGCCTTCGCAGTCTATGGCAGAAAAGATGAGACCCTAAAAGACACCATTCACATTCAGTATTACAATTACAATTCTCCCAGTAAACCCTTACTGCAATTGAACAAGCAATGGTATGCCTTGGACGATGAGCCCCAGGAAGCAATGGAAAACTATTCCCATAGTTATGAAACTTTTCAGGTAGACGTAAAGAAACCCACCTCCTTAAAATTAGGTATCAAAACCAGGGATGGTCAGTCCAACATACTGCATAGCATACTTGAAGCTGAAACCCTTCCCGCGTACAACGATTTTATCATAGCCTATAATGTAACTAGCGATGAAATCAGGAAATTTGAGAACGCTGAATTTACCTTCAAGGGCGAAAACTTAATCGTTGAAGGTAAGGAAAAAAAGAAACTGCTCCTTAGCCCCGAAGATAAAGAAGATGTGTTGGACTATATTATAGAGAACAGGGGCTTTCCGGCTGCCATAAAGAACAATACCTATAAAAAAATAAAGCTGAAGGATAAAATCGTTGACAAAAAAATAAAAAAGTACACCAACCTCATTAAAATCGAAGAATAGGTTTCGTATATAGTTCGCTCTATGTTCATTCCCCAATAAGTAGTTTAGCCTTTATACATATCTCGGTTAATTGATGCTACTTTTCGAAACATGTCCATCGGACTATTATAAGCTATGGATTCATATCTTTTTTCCTTATTGTAATATTCAAAATACTTCGCCAATAGTAGGGACAGTTCCAGTCCTTCATTTGGCGAGTTCGGATACCTTCCCATATTTGACACTTCTCCACAGGCGTCTATGAAGCCCTTGCCTATTAGGGTGTAATATTGATAAAATAGCTTCAAAAGCCTACTACATCGATAAGATTATTCTTTAATAATACTGTGGGAAAATATATACAAATAACAGCTTTGTTCAGTTTTTGTTGAGCTGGCAAAACCAAGAAAACAGACACGGAATTATATATTTGGCGGTGATTCATCTTTTTGTTTGTTGAATTCATTTTTATTAACCCCTAAAATCATATTATCATGAAAAAAAATTATTTTTTATTGTATTTTATTTTTCTTTTGTGTGGCTCTATCGCTGCACAGGACTGGAACGGAATTCCTGTACCTGCCAATCCCGGAAATGGTATGACTTGGCAATTACAGGATAATGTTTCGGATAGTTTTAATTACGTAAGTAGTGAAGGAAATAGGCCTGCTGCCTTTACTAGTAAATGGAAACCTTCCTATATCAATGGATGGACTGGCCCTGGATCAACAATTTTTAATGCACCGCAGGCATGGACCAATGGTTCTCAATTGGCCATTCAAGCACAACCAGCAGGGAATGGAAAATCTTACAACGGAATTATCAGCTCCAAAAATAAGATTCAGTACCCGGTATATATGGAAATTAAGGCCAAGATAATGGACCAGGTACTAGCAAATGCTTTCTGGACCTTGACTGACGACGAGACTCAGGAAATTGATATTATGGAAGGCTATGGCAGTGATCGGGGGGGTACTTGGTTCGCCCAAAGAATGCATTTGAGCCACCATACATTTATTCGTAACCCCTTTACGGATTATCAGCCTATGGGAGACGCTACATGGTATTACAACGGAGGTACACCATGGCGTTCAGCATATCACCGTTATGGATGTTATTGGAAAGATCCATTTACATTGGAATATTATATTGACGGGGTAAAGGTTAGAACGGTCACAAGAGACGAAATAGATCCTAACAATCATCTCGGTGGAACAGGGTTAAATCAGGCAACAAATATTATTATTGATTGCGAAAATCAAACAGATTGGAGGCCTGCGGCTACTCAAGAAGAACTGGCCGATGATAGCAAAAATATCTTCTGGGTCGATTGGATACGTGTGTACAAGCCTGTTGCGGTAAGTGGAGGTGGAAACAACGGTAACGACAGTGCCACTGAATTTCAATATGATTTAGGAACGGACACCTCGGCTGTATGGCCAGGGTATACACGGGTTTCCAACACCACTAGGGCTGGTAATTTTGGATGGGCGAACACCAATGACATCGGATCAAGAGATCGTGGGGCTTCTAACGGAAGGAATAATATAAACCGTGATATTAATTTTAGTTCACAAACGAGGTTCTTCACTCAAGACCTATCCAATGGCACTTATAACGTATTGATCACTTTTGGGGACACCTATGCCCGAAAAAATATGAATGTCGCGGCCGAAGGGCAAAATAAATTAACAAACATAAACACCAATGCTGGGCAATATGTTAATAGGTCATTTGACGTAAATGTCAACGACGGAAAACTAGATTTGCGATTTTCAGTTGGTAATGGCGGCGATGTGTGGTCTATTACAAGAATCTGGATTAGAAAAGTGACGAGCAACAGCGCTAATTTGTTAGCGGCAAAAGGATTAACATTGGAAGACCCTGTGGAAACTACCGAAGTTTTATATCCTAACCCCGCAAAAACAGATGATTTTGTGACTGTTCCTAATAGTGAAATTGGAAGTAGTATAATCATCTATAATAGTGTAGGTCAAGTGGTTAAAAAAGTAAGTGTGGTTTCCGAAAATCAGAAAATATCACTAGAAGGATTTGCTAAAGGAATGTACTTTATCAATTCCAATGGTCAGAGTACAAAACTTATTGTCCAATAAACACAATAACAATTGTCAATTAAACGACAAAGGCGCTCTGATGATACAGAAAGGCCTTTGTCGTTTTTTAAGTTACTTTAGAAACCAAGATAAATTTTTAGGTGCTATTGTTAGCTTTCCCTAACTAGAATATAATCTGTGTTTCTAGGCTTCTTTCACCCGCTGTAAACCGCTTCTTTTTTGTGCTATGTCGGCACATGGTTTATGCCTTGTTTACCGGGTAAATTATGTACTTTTCTTTTTGAAGCTTACTTTTAGTACGGTATACTGTTCGTGAAATAAGAATATAGACACCAGAAGAAAAGGTAGCCCGGACCAGAAGGCCCATTTATGAAAATCGGTATGAGGTAGACTGGGATATGCCAAGTATCTAAATGAAAGATAGAGTAAAAGCACACCCAAAATACCAATTGTGTTTTTGGCAATGGTCTTTTTAATTACGAGACGTAACACGATAAGTAACTTGCCTAAAATAGCGGTTATTGTAGCCATCAGTAAGATATGGGAAAAAGCATCCGAAAACTTATTACCCATGGAGACCCCCCACCCTCTATCCTAATAAAGTCGATTTTTCGTCAGTTATTGATTTACCAAAGTAAAGGCTCCATTCTTCACATGAGGGTTGCTTCACGAATAATCATTTTCAGTTTTTCCATAATTTGATATTTTATCAATTCTACAAGCACTATTGCTAATGCGAAGAACAGAAACTTACTGAGGTCAAACAGATAGCTGGTTACTACATCTACTTTGTTACATAGGCTCTTAGATATTTTTAGAAAGGCAAATCTTCCCAATCTGCCGATTCAGTTTCTTCTTTTTTATTTTCTTGTTTTAAAGTCTTTTCAACGGATTCGATAAATTTTATCGAGTTAGTTACGTTGTTAAAAATCAAGACACTTTCAGAATAATTGAGAATTGAATTATCGTGTGCAAAACTTTTATTATTCCTTATGTCATTAAATGCTTCAATGACGTGAATTGAATACTTTAGAATTCTCTCAGTCATCTTAGATTCAATTTTGTCGTGTGAAACAATAAATTTTACATATTTTCCAAAAATTGCGTTTAAAGATTCATCTTTTTTAATCTCAATTGTATGGTTCTCGCAAAGCTGTCTTATGTATTTCATAACATAAGTATGCAACCTGTCTAAAGCTGCTTCGGGTTCATTTTTATCAATACTTTCTCGGATTGATTTTGCAAGCAAAGAGAAATCTTTGTCATTTTCTTTCTCCTTAATAACTTCAATTTCTTCAACTATTTTTTCTTCTTTCAGTCTTTTAGCAATCTTTAAACACTCTGTATATATATTTTTGTCTCGTTCAAAATCAAATCCATTCTCATTTGCTATTGCTTTTGTGTGCCAATAGTCCAAAAGAGCAGTTAGCAATTGTCCAACTTTATAGCTTGGTTCTTCTGTGAAAAAAGCTCTTAATCTATTTGCTTTTGAGCCACTTGCATAAAAATACTTGTCGTCATAAATATTTACTTTAATACTGTCATAAATAAATGATTGGAAAGTATTATTGGAAAAATCCATTACGTAGCCGGTTGGCATATCAAATAATTTTTCAATTAGAAACTTCTCTTTGTAATCTAATTCAGCCAATATTTATTCGTTTTTTTAAATTACACCCAACAATGGGATAGAGTCATTAATGCTATCCTTCTTATAGCACGCGCGCAACTATATCTTTTTTCTAAACCTCTAATTTAACATCTTTGCGAATACCTGCCTTACAGATTTACGTAATGCAATGGTTATTATTGTTATAAGCAGGGGTTTATCATTTATTTTCTTTTCCGTCAATAAAAATTGAGATTATTAATCCTAATCCTATAATCACGTCTACCACATTCCAAATTTGTCTACCTAATGCAATTTTAAAAAATGGTTGAAAAAGTAAAGCCAAAGCACCAAAAATATACATCTCTTTTTCCTTCCCATTTCGATGTGATTCATAAGCTAAATATCCAAAACCAACAAGACCTGCGAACCTAACAAATTGATAATAACCATAGGGTAAATCAGCAAGACAGGTGAATAATAAAATTGATAAAATTATTTTTATAGTGTTTGACATTAATTTTTTTTTAAGTATTTACCTGCGACTATTTCCTCCACCAAGAATACCAAACCCTATAAAAATAAAACTAATCCACCACCAAATACTGTATGCTGTCGTTGAATTCGGTGCTTTACAATACACATCATCAGCAAACCAACTTACGACCCAATTCGGAATAACAAAGATTCCGTGCCAAATTCCAGAATACCAAGAATAGGTTTTCTCTGGATCAATATTGCATATTTTAGTTGCTAATAAACAGAATGTCAAGAATATTCCAAGGTAGAAAACAATGGAACCAATTGTCATTAACAGGCTCAAATTTTCTTCCTTTTCTTCAAACATTTCTATTCCTGCTCCAACTGATAAGGAAGCAGCAAATCCGATTGTCAAACAAGTGAGTAAAATAGCGAATAATACTCCAAAATTATCTTCGTAGGCGTCAGTCAGTGTCCAATAGTAAAGAATTTTTGAAATCCCCAAAAGAACGCTTATTGTCAAAATAGAATAAAAAGCAAAATTTCTACTTGGTGATATTTTAGCAGATAACCAAGTAATTCCTCCCGGTAATAATTGGAATAATCCGACAGTCATACCACCAAAAAATATCAATAAGATAATTATCCAAAATTTACTTAGACTCATTAATCCAAATAATGAAATTGGTATTAATGAATAAACTAAAAAAATAATCAGATAAATTATTGGAATGAAAATGATATACCTTATTGCTTTCATATTTGAGTTTGGTTCAAATTGTAATCTAAAAAAGTATATACGATGTTTCTATAACTTTGTAAAGAATGTTTCTATATCGTACCTACTTGTGGCTAACAACGGGATATAGCTATTAATGCTATCCTTCTTATAGCACTCGCGCAACTATATCTTTTTTCTAAACCTCTAATTTAACATCTTTGCGAATACCTGCCTTACGGATTTACGTAAGGTTTTTTAGAAAGTTTTTGACAAGTTATTCGTAAGTCTGCGTAGGGTCTGTGTTTTGGGGCTTCTTGTACTTGCTGTAAACCGTTTCTTTTCTCTGCTATGTCGGCACATCCCCATGATAAGAAATTCCTCACCTTTGAATGGGTTTGTTGGCCTGGAAAGGACATCCCCTACCCTGGGCGCCCTTCAAAGCCTAGTACTGAGCCTTCCGCAGTGGAAATTTATTGCAAGGCATTTTTATTTACGCGGAGCGAACAGCAGGCTTGTACCGGTTGGGTCGGTGTGTGGGCACTGTCGATTTCCACCCCATCGCATACGGAGCTATTTCAGGACTTATTTTTTCTGGTAGTAATACAAACGAGTGAGCCCGCTAATCCAGCCGGCAGGGTGGTGAATTCCGCCTTCATCGCCGAAAACCGTAGGTAGATCGGTTTCTTTTTTAGGTTTACTCAGTTTAAACTGACCATCGGCCTCAAAGCCGTTGGTTATGGTGCCGGTCATGGCATCCCAATCCGCTTTGGAACGGTTTCCTATTCCAACGATCATACTTGCCGAAAAGTCTTCCGTATTATCATGGAAGCCCGAATGAAGTCCCGTTATCCACTGTAAATTACCAAGGGCGATTTCAATAAACCTATCGTCGTCATATAGGTTATAAAACTCCATGGCGAGGCCTGCGGCATAGCCGAAGATTTTATTATGTCCGTGGTACCATCCGCTCCAGTTCAATAATCCCTCGTTTTTGTAGTATCCGGCGGGGAGTATTTTAAAAGGGTTTTGATGGGTGGCCGGCAGAAAGTAGTTAAAAGCGAAACTATCGACACAGGTTTTCCAACTCACCGCATTCGGGTGATCGCCCCATAGATCCATCATCTCTATTAACGGAATCAAGTAATGGGGAAAGTGTCCGCCTTGGTTATAGGCCTTATAATTGGCATTCCATGCACCGCAGTGTATATCGGCTTTTTCGGTAAAATCATAGGAGTCGTAGGTGTAGAAATGACCGTAAAGGCCATCTTCGGCCCGGTCTTTCGGCACTTGTCTTTTTATGATTTTTGAAGCATAGTCAACGGCTTTGTCTTTATACTCCGATTCTCCGCACTTGTATAGTTCGAGCGAGGCCCACATCATCATGACCAAATCCCTGGTCATCCATTCCTTGGGCGGTCTTTTCATGCCGTAAGGCGCGCCGTGGGTGATGGCGAAATTATCGGTATTGTCCCAATGAAGCACGGGGCCATACTCTGAAATCCATTGATATGATTTTAAGGAGCGGGCTTTATATGCATTGGCAAGCGAAGGGTTTTTAGCCCGTATCAAACGCGATATTTTGGCCAATATCATGGCCGTTTTGGCCACATTTCCGGTCACGACCTTTAAATTCTCCCGGGCTTCATGAATGACGGCACCTTCCTTGAAGCCCAGCTCTTGCGCCTTGTCTTGACACAGGGCAACGTAATTCGCCCCCACTATCAATTGTTCGTGTATTTCCGCTTTGTGCGCCTGGGATAGGTGGCCTTTGTCCAATTCCAATAGGTCACATAAGGCGTTTAACATAATGATATGGCTGCTTACCTCTTGTAAGGGACTGCCACAATCTTTCCACCCCCCTTCAGGTTGATAGCTCAGGCTATCGCGTATATGTAAGTGCGATAACGCGGTTGCATACCAAGTTTCGTCCCAGAGCTGTTTTTTGCCTATGGTAATGGGTAATTCCTTTTTACTTTCGAATATAGGTTTATTATGGTCCCTAATTTCCAAAACATAGGCACCGGCCGTTTTACAAGCTGAAAAATCGACTTTCCACCAGAATTTATTCCACTTTTTGGTAGATTTCCCAATCTTGCCTTTAAGCACCTTTTTATGGTCTGAGGCCCTTTTTAATATAAAGGTGGCATCGGCACTCAAAAATGTAGAATCGGTATTTTGAATCATGGCATTTTTGGGCATATGGCTGTCGTATCCTACCTGCGAATAGGTTAATAAGGTGTAATCGTATGGCTTTTGGGAAAAACCAAAAATCGATATCAATAAAAAAAGGAGGCTGAGTATGTACTTCATTTTCAATTTGTATTCGGGCATTACGCCCTTGTGGGTTGTTATTTTTTGGTCCGAAATGATGCGGTCTTGTATATGGGCCTACTATGGGAGGGGACTGTAAATTACATTTCGGCGTCGGCCAACTTCTTGGTATCGACATACTGTTGAAAGGCGGTAATCTTTCCTTTATCGTTAAGTGTCCATAAATGTGCGGCCTGGGCATTATAGCTTTTTCCACTAGCCTTTACCTTGGCGTCGTACCTTAAAATAGCTAAGGCCCTGTTATCGCTGATACCATGGATTTTTACGAAGTGCTCGTGCTTGGCTCCAAGGCGTGCAAATACGCCTTCTAAGATCGAATCTGGACCTATATAGGGGTTTCCGTCCGCAAGTGCATTGCCCTCGGCTTCCTTCCATTCGATTTTTGCGTGCATCAAGCCCGGAACAGTGGGCATATCGCCGGTAGCAAAAGCCTTGTACAAGGTGTCAATGGTTTGAATGTTCTGTTTTGTTCCCATATTTTTGGTTTTAGTTGGTCTTAATTTTAAGATAAGTGAGCTTGAACAATGAAAGTCAACAATGAAAAATGGGTATCGCTACTATATAGTTATAGGCGCTAAAGCAATAAATCCCCTAAAGGAAGCTGGCCAAGGGGTATCTCTTTTAGAGGAAAGATTATGGATTCTAAGTTTCGGCATTCGCTCCCACTATTTTCTTCTATAAGGATGTTATATGGTACGGGGTGCCTATGTGTTCAACTTGCTTTTTAATCGCGATTTTCCATTTTCATCCCATTCGTTTTTTAGAATGCTCAATAAAACGGAGTCGGTTCGTCCTATTCCGTTCGTTGCCGGAAAAATTCCCCGCATGATGCCTTCCTTTTTACAGCCTACGCTTTCCATTGCCGCAATGCTTATTTTGTTTTCGATATAGGCTCCTAGCCCAATTCTCTCAGCTCCCATTTTTTCAAAGGCGAATTCAAACAACAGATATTTGCAATGTTTGTTTAGACCCGTTCCCCTGAACGCTTTTCCGTACCAAGTATAACCTAACCGGATGGCTTTCAGACTAGGGCTTATTTCACAATATCTGGTGCTTCCGGCAAATTGATTCGCGATTTTGTCAAAAACGATAAAAGGGTACTCCTTCCCTATCTTTCGGTTGTCAATGGCCGATTGGATGTATTGGGTCAGGTTTTCAATTCCGTCCCCTTTTACGAAAGAGTATTTCCAAATATCGGCTTCGTTGGCGATCTCAATTAAGTCGTTGACGTGCTCGGTCTTAAGGGGACTTAATTTGACAAAGTCGTCTTCTAAAATGTAGTTGTCCTTACAGTCGAAATTCAGCATTTGCTTTATTTTTATTCATTGTGGCCATGGCCTAATTATCATGTGCCGCTTTTTTTATTTTGTATTCAAATTGTAAAACCCTCAAATTCCACAAGGTCAAGGTCTGGGTAGCGGTAATTCTTTGATGTTCACTTCGTACTACAAGCTTGTCTTTAAATGAGGAAATGAACTTGGTCCATAATTGTCCCTTTGCGTCTTCCAGCAAAAAGTAAAATCCGCTATCCCCTATTCGATGTCCGGCGGAATCGAGTATGAGTTCACCGTTTCTTCCGACCTTAGGGGTTAAAATGACGGTAGCATTGCCATTGGGTAAAGGAAAAACCGCCTTGATGCCTGTCTGCCCCGATGGTAGGGTACAGGTTTCATAAACCCCCGAATACACGATTTGATCTGTTGACTTAAAGGTTCGGAGCCAGACCGTTCTTTTGACTTCATTTGTTTTGGGGTCTACTAGTTGAATTATTTCACTTGTCAATCCTGAGGGGTCCTTTATGTTTTTTATCGGGATGTTTAGTTGTTCTATCCTTTTGCTGAACAGTATGTTTAGTAAAACGCCGAAGCCCTTAAAAAACGGATTCCATTTTACTTTTAACCGAAGGTCGTAATCAGATGTATTTTGATAAAAGTCAATCACATCTTTAGATAAGGCGTTTAATTCATTGGAAGACAGCTTGAGTTGGTCGATCGATTGAATCAATCCCTTATTTCTTTTCCCA
The DNA here is from genome assembly GCF_900156625.1 of Zobellia uliginosa. GTDB lineage: Bacteria > Bacteroidota > Bacteroidia > Flavobacteriales > Flavobacteriaceae > Zobellia > Zobellia uliginosa. The sequence continues at coordinate 794,378 of NZ_FTOB01000003.1, forward strand.
TGATCCACATGTAAACCTTCTTTTTGGGCCAGGTAGTCGATAAATTTTAAACCAATACCATTGGTGCCGCCAAAAGGACCTAAGAGCCATTGGTGTTCGGTCGTATCTATTTTCTTTCCAAAAAGAATAACCCACTGCTGCGTGATTCGATCTTGTAGACTTTGTTTTTTATGTGCTATTCCCATATCTACCGAAACCCTTATGCGATGGGAATAAAATTTGATTGCCCTTTCCACTCGCCGAATTCGGCCAAAGGCTTAAACCTTAAAGTAGTAAACTCATAATGAAAGTTCTTTCTTTCTCTTTCTTTCATGGCGGCGGAATGTCTTTGAGGTTTTTCTACCGCACTATGACCATGGACCATATCGGTCATTTCTTTTTCCGTTTTCCAAATCGAAAAAGTCGAGACGGTATTGGGAAAATTGATAGACGCTAATGAAAGTACCGTACCCGGGTGGTCTCTCACCAGTTTTTCTACAGGTCTTCCCCAATGAATGAACCTCGGAAGCGCCAATGGCTTCATTCGTGCTATGGTGACTGCGACTACGGGCGCATTAGAACTCTTTAGTTGCGCTCTGTGCTTTGGTATTTCAAACCCGCTAAACTTCCCCCACTCCCTAATAAAGGACAGGCGCACGTGCCAAGCTTTAGCGAGCCTACGTCCAAAACGGTCTTCTTTCAAATAGTTTTCAAGGGCCCTTTCGTTTTCCCATTGCATAAAAACGGCCACTTGCCCGGGTAAGATTCGAGATGTGGATAAGATAGGAGCGCCCAGGGTCATTGCCGTCATGTATTCCGAGTGGATCAGCCCTTTCGTATTCTTGGCAATCGGATTCGAGAATATGCCTTTCATCGCATCGAAAAAGGGAAGTTTTACTAAATGATACGAGAATAGGCTCACTTTGACTTTATTTGAATTCGTAGTTCTATGCTGTTTTCAAATCACATACCAGGGGGTATAGTCATTGATGCTATTCTACTTATAGCAACTAAGGTAGTAAATCTCTCCTAACCTATAGCTGGCATTGGGATACTTGTGTGTATGTCCCCTTCAAAGGGGGATTTTATTTGGGTTTTGTAGGGCTTTGATTCTTTCTGCTCAGGATGCCTATTTGGTGTGGGACCAACGTTCCCCATCGAAGCCGGAATGCCTTATTTTTTATTGGACATTGTCATTTGATAAAGGTCAAAGCCTTTTGCCCAAAAATCCTTTTCGGTTTTTTCAAGTTCGAATCCCATTTTTTCGTAAAACTTATGGGCCAATTGCGTGGTTCGAACGACGACTAGTTCAATATTTCCCCTCTCTTTTAAATGATGGAGCCGGTGCTGTGTCAGCTTTCTTCCTACTCCTTTTCCTTGGGAGTTTGGGGCGATGATATCCCACGAAATTCGGGCAAGTTTTAATTTGGGGAAGTAATTGATTCCTCCCGCTCCAATAATGCGGGCATCCTCTTCATAGACAAAGTAATCTTCCACTTCGTAGTCAAGATAGTTTACGAAATCAGCTTCTTCGGAAGGAGCAAAATAAGCAGGCGTATTCTTTCGCAGTAATTCGATGATTTTCGGTTTATCCTTATTTGAATATTTCCTGATCATTATGTACGTTGTCGTTTGTTCAAATGACTGCAGCAATACTATACGATTTCGTCGCGTTGAAGTGAAAATATGTTTTCCCCTATTTCGTTAAACTTCTCAATCACCGAATCACTGCCATGGTCCATAATTTCTTTTCTTTCCCTTTCGGATATGGGAACCATCCATAGGAAATTGATTTTTGAGCCACGATAGTCCTCTAGTTCTGTTTTGGGGAGGATATCCAATCTATTGGTGAGCCAAACAAAATTGAATATTGATGAATTAAAAGACTTAAAATTGATGGTATGTCCTTCACCTAAAAACGTAATGTGGTCCCAAGGGATTGAAGATTGGGCACTTATCCACCGGGCTATTTCCTGCAATTCATCATTGGAAAAACCGGAATTCAATATAATTCCGAGTTCGATGCGATTCGACTCAAATCGGTCTTCAAAGTACATCTCGACCAAGGGCATGGGAACTAAGGAAAGTCCGACTGTCGCAAAGACCGTTTTTGACTCGCCTGCTCTTAAATAGAGTCCCTTAGGCGGCCATTCGTTACCATCTATGGCGTAATACTTGTCGTGCTTCCCAAACGATTCGTCGTAGGAGCCCAATATCAAGGGTTGTTGAATTTGAAAAGGATTCAATTCATTGCTCCAAGAATCCCAATAGGCCTTAGATCGTTGTATTCTGTCTAAAAATTCATTTGATTTTGTCAACTCCCAAGCCAAATCCCCTTGTCCGATACAATCCCTTGCATATCCATAAAAGCCATTTTGTCCTCCCCAACTTGGGATGATGGCAATTACTTCGCCATTAGCTAAAAGACTTGCGGCATCCCCCTCTTCCGTCCAAATAATTTCTAGATCATTTGGGTTCAATTTCCCCTGTCCTTCCTTGAACTTACAAAATTGTTCGGGCAGCATGGGGGGAATGCCCTTATCCATTAATTTTTCTTCCAATTCCGCCGGGGCTTTTTTTAGATTTCTAACCCAGCAAGATTTTACCCCAAAATTTGTTTTTTCATCTCCCCATAAATAAAAGTAGACGACTCGGTTGTCTTGTTCCACAAATGCCTTGATTGGGCAAGAAGGTGATGCTTCCTCGATAAGGACTTCTGCTTCTTGAAATTCTTCTTCTTCGGATGAGAACATATTTTTTAGGAAACCCATGTTTTAGTGTTTTGGTCGAGTTGGTTAAAGAAAGGATAGGATTATCGATGCCATCCTAAATTGATAACGTCAAAAATACGCATCTCATATATCGCTGTGCGGATACCATGAGTATGAGCCTTGCCTTAATCGGGGAATACCTATCCCGCCCTAGGGGCATCCCCCTTCAAAAAGGGGGATTTTATCGGGAGTTGAACTACTCGGCACTTGCGAGTTGTCCGCTATCCCCGGCATAGGTCACCCTATAAATGGCATCGCCAAAATCATCGGAAATCAGAAGGGAGCCGTCTTTAAGGAACAGTACATCTACGGGCCTTCCGAAGGCTTCTTGGCTTTCTTCGTCCAACCAGCCGTCTATAAAGGTTTCATAAGCTACCGCCTCATTGTTTTCGATTTTTACCAAAGAAATCCTATAGCCAGATTTTTTAGAGCGGTTCCACGAACCGTGTTCGGCGATAAAGGCGTATTTCTTATATTTTTCGGGAAACATATCGCCGGTATAAAACTTTATGCCCAAGGGGGCAACATGGGCTCCTAAGGTCTGAACGGGCGCTACAAAATCGGAGCACGGGCGTTGGTCTCCGAACTCGGGGTCCTTGATGGTGCCACCATGGCAAAACGGATAGCCGTAGTGCTGTCCGGCCTCCGTGACCCGGTTCAATTCACAGGGAGGGATATCATCGCCCATCATATCCCTGCCATTATCGGTAAAATACATTTCCTTGGTCTCTGGGTGCCACGTAAAACCTACGGTATTACGAACGCCCCTGGCATAGATCTCGCGGTTGCTTCCATCGGGGTCCATACGGCTAATGGTGGCAAAACGCTCATCGACCATGGTAGAATCACAAATGTTACAGGGAGCGCCTACAGGAACGTACAACTTGTCATCGGGACCGAAGGCGATGTACTTCCATCCGTGATGAAAGGCGCCGGGAAAATCGTCGTATACGAGCTTGGGTTCGGGCACACTGTCTAAATTGGCCTCAATATTGTCATAACGGAAGAGTTTGCTCACATCGGCCACATAAAGCGAGCCATTTCTAAAAGCGATTCCGTTGGGTGAATCAAAAATGGTATCCAGCTCAATCACTCTGTCCGCCTTAAAATCCTTATCACGGTCTTGAATGGCATATACCCTTTTGTCGTTTCGAGTGCCTACGAACAGGGTTCCGTCATCACCCATGGCCATAGAGCGTGCACCATCGATACTGTCGGCGAATACCTCTATCTTAAATCCGTCGGGTAAGTTCAGGCGGTCAATGGGGAGTTGTGACTTGGCTTCGTCGTAGCTTACCGCCGGTTCTTTTTCTTCGGTTTTTTCCTTTTTGTCGTTACAGGCCGTAAAGCCAACCCATATCAGGGTGGCTGCAATTGTTTTTAGGGTAAGGTTTTTCATGTGTTTGTCGTTAGAGGTATTTTTGTAAATTTTCTTTAAAGAACGTAGCACTATCGGCAATACTCTGCATATCGTTGCGGGCAAAGTTCCCGCCTTGCTCAATATAATAATACGCTAGGGCATCATGGTCGATTTGCGACAGCATTTTTACGTAGTCAATGGAGCCATTGCCCAGTTCGGTATAGTCTCGGTTCACTTTATCCATATCCTTGATATGCCACATGGCATAGCGCCCCGGGTGTTTGGCAATAAGCTCTTGTGGGGTGCTGTTTGACGAATGTACCACCCAATACATATCCATCTGCAACTTGACCAAATCAGGATCGGTTTCCCTTAAGATAATATCATAAACGGTTTGTCCGTTGTGGTCGGTAAATTCAAAATCGTGATTGTGATAGGCAAAGCCCAAGCCTGCCGCCTTCACCTGTTCTCCCATCCAGTTCAGTTTGCCGCTTAGTGCCTTAAAATTTTCAAGGGTCCTAAACTCGGGAGCCAACCAAGGCCAGGTAATATAGGGTTTGTTCAGGATCTGGGCCCCTTGGATACAGGCGTCTAAATAGGCTTTTAGTTCGTCATCGGGTTTGTCAAAATAAGACGAAAAATTATAATGCCCGCTAGAGACGGTCAGGTCAAGATCATCCAAAATCTGTTTGAACTCCCCTGCCCTATACCCGTAATACCCGATTCGGTCTGGGTCAAAACCATAGATCTCAAGGTCTTCATAGCCCATGGCCTTTGCTTTTTTAAGGCTCTCTATAGGGGCTTTCGCCATGGCATCGCGAATGGTAAACAGCTGTAGGCCCATTTTGAACTTGGGTTCACGGGCCAAGGGAAATTTGGTAATGGGCAGTAGGGTTGCAGCCGATGCCCATGTACTCTGTTTAATAAAATCTCTTCGTTCCATTATTGGCGATATCTCATTCAAAAAAAAGGGTCTGCCCGCTAAGGCAAACCCGAATATATTACAAACTTTTGGGACAACGAAAATTTATACGATTTATGAAACCGATTCCAGTGCTTTCCCGATTAGGGTATCGCCTTCGAGAATTTCAATGGTGGCATTGGTAAGGTCGTCATCGTGAAGGGCACGGACCAAGGTCTGGGCTACGTCGTCCCTGCTAATGGAGCCGGATTGGCCTAAGCTCGACGCGGCCTTGATCTTTCCACTTCCCTTGTCATTGGTCAGAGAACCGGGGCGTACGATGGCATAGGTAAGCTTGCTTTCCTTTAAATACGCATCGGCGTTGTGCTTGGCCTTAAGGTATTCCTTGAGGTCGCTTGCCTGTTCGGGCTTATCGGCTCCCATGGAGCTCAACATCACGAATTTTTTCAAATGGACGGATTTTGAGGCATCTACCAGTTTGTTGGCACCCTCTTCGTCCACTTCCTTGACTTTCTTCCCCCCTGAGCCGGCGGCGAATATTATCTTATCGATATCCTTTACCGTATGCGATATGTCGCCTTCCAAGTCGCCCAAGACCGTGGCAATGTTGTCTTGTTCAAATTGAACCTGTTGCGATGCCTTCCGCACCATGGCCACTGGGGTAAAATATTGTGATTCGTTGAGTAAGGCTACTATCTTTTTTCCTGTGGTACCGTTGGCACCCGCTACTAATACATTTTCCATTTCATCGTTTTTTTCTTCCTACGAATTTACGCCTAAGCCATGGTGCGGCTTGATCCAGAATGATTCCTTTTTGCCTCAAAAGCATATCCGATGTGCTTCCTTACCTTTGCGGCATAATTTTTTTTTGAATGGCCCATCAACATTATAAGATATATAAGCCGTTCGGACTCATCAGTCAGATGGGGTCGAACAATGTAAGGGAGAAACGTAGCAAGCGCTTTATAAGCGAACTGTATGATTTTGTAGAAGGAAGTATGGCCATAGGACGGTTGGACGAAAAATCGGAGGGACTTCTTTTAATGACTACGGACGGAAAATTGAGCGATACGGTGAACCGGTCGGGAATAGAAAAGGAATATTATGCCCAATTGGACGGTCGCATTAGTCCGGAAGCCATAGAAAAACTTCAGCAAGGCGTCGAAATCGGTATTGCGGGTAAAAAATACCGTACTAAACCCTGTGCGGCGCGATTGATAAACGAGGATCCTGGATTTCCTAAGGCCCACCCCTTATTGCGTGTGGGGACGCATCGGCCTAATTCTTGGTTGTCGGTGACCTTAACGGAAGGTAAATTTCGGCAAGTACGAAAAATGACGGCAGCGGTAGGCTTTCCTACCTTGCGATTGGTGCGGGTGCGTATCGGGTCGGTGACCTTGGAAGGGATGAATCCGTCCGACGTTATCGATTTTCCGGATATGCCTGCGGCATTACATCTCAAATGATCGAATTACTCGGTCAGTTTCTGAATTGGGGTAAGTGCCACTTTTCTAAATTCTACCTCAGAACCTTCGGCCTGTAGGGCAATTTGTCCACTCTGGGCGGTAGCGTCATAGCCATGGTTGACCATATCGCCGTTTACCCAAACCTTGATTTCGTTTTTTAGGCATTCTATGGTCATATGGTTCCACTCCCCTACGGGTTTTTCCGAACCATCGGTCAGGTTGACAATGCGTCGTTTCTTTCCTTCGGTAATACCCCACTCTTCTTTTGGTCCGCGTCGGGCCACCATATCATCTACCTCGATATCTTCTACAATACACCAAAAATCACCGGCATTCTCGTGCATCATCTGCACCTCAATGGATTTGGGGAACATCTTATAAAGGGAGCGTGGCGTAGAGGCAAAGACCAAGACACCACAATTGCCCGGTTCCCCCGCAAAACGATACTCAAGGTCAAGGCGGAAGTCCTCGTACGAAGCATCCGTAATAATATGGCCTGCGGGCGTTCCCAAACTGACCAACATGCCGTCCCTCACAATAAAGGGGTTTCTGGCATCGGTGCTGTCCATGGCCGGTACATCAATGTGCCATCCGCTTAAGTCCTTGCCATTGAACAGGTTCTTGGCAGAGGGCGTACATGAACATAGGGTAGCAAAAGCTAGAGAAAAAACTAAAATGAATTTTTTCATAGACGTAGAAAACGGACATAGCATGCTGCCCTAGTTATTAAGATTGTATTATTTGAAAACGGCCGTTTAAATTTTCTTTACGCGAACGGCGTTCATGCCCTTCATTCCCTTTTCAAGTTCAAAGGCTACCTTATCGTTCTCATCGATTTCATCGATAAGGCCACTAACGTGAACAAAGTATTTTTCTTGATTTTCAGAATCGATAATAAAACCGAAGCCTTTGGAGAAATCGAAATAAGAAACCTTTCCGTTACGAACGGGGTCAAATTCCTCTTCTTCACCTTCCACTTTCTTGGGAATGCCCAATACGATATCTTCGGCATCGACCTGAACTTTTTGGGATGGGTCTGGTGGAGTATCTACAAGGTTACCATTATGGTCAACGTAGGCAAAAGGAATTCCTTCGCCTCCTTCTTTAGCAGCAGCTTTTCGAGCTTCTTTCTTCTTTTGTTTTTCTTCTCGTCTTTTTAGACGTTTCTTCTCTTTTTCAGTCTTATTATAGGTTTGCTGCGATTTTGCCATTCGGTATTTTTCTTGTTTTAAAATTAGGAGGATAAGATAGGCATTTATTTTGATTTTATTATGATTTTAGGGCAAAGAAATTCCATCGCCGGAGATGCTCGCCCCATTTTATATTTTAGAAGGTAATGTATTTGTTTACAGGGTTGTACGTAAAATTATTCTACAAATAGAAATGGTATTTTCATTCTGGTTTTCTCATGAATGAAAACTAAGGGGCCATATTTGCTGGGAAAGAGGTCAAAACCCGAAAGCCTTGGCTTAAGATTCGTTCATTGTAATGGATAAAAAGGACTCCTTTCCGGGGTTGTGGGGTTTTGTGGTTTTCCAAAAGGGATAAAAGCAACTTTAGTTCCCTTTGTATATATCTTTTAGCTACATCCTTAATTGGGTTTTGTTTCCATAGGGAAGCAAAAGAAAAGCCCTTATCCGAAAAAGATAAGGGCTTTTTTATAGCTCTATTTGTGAGTATTAATCTTTTAATGAAATGGTTTCCTTGGTACCATCGGGATAAATGAGTTCACCTACATCATCACATTCACCGTTACCGAAATCAACATCTACGGTCAATCCATTTTTTGTTAGCTCCATAAGACCTTTTCCTATGTAATCACATCCAAACTCGGCTTCAAGGTCAGAGGTGATATTAACGGAATAGGTATTGCCATCGGCTTTTACGACCCATTCCCCATCAATTGTAAGTTTTCCGGTTCCGAATTCCTCTCCCAATATGATGGTGGATATCTTGTTTCCTTTTTCGCTAATTACAGAATCGTCGGCCAGGGTCAATGACATATCGCTCACCACATTGAATACAATTGTATTTTCTTCCTCGGCATCAAGGGAGATACTTCGGGTACCATCTAATTCGATGTCACCGACAATCAAATTATCATAGCTTACGCTATAGGTATAGGAGTCGTCTTGTCCGCCATAGGTTACGGTCAATGAACCACTAAGCACTTCCCCGTCGTCTTCAACCTTACATTGGTCAAAGGAGACCGTAAAGCCTGTGTTGGTATACTCGGCTTCATAGCAGCTGTTGTCTTTGGCCGATTTTCCCGATTGGCGATTCGTAAAAAGGTCTTGTATCACGGTATCCGCAGCGCTGGTCATTTGATCGGTTTCCAGAACGGTCTTGATTTCGGTCTGATCTACCTTTTGGTCTTGTTCGTCATTTAGTGTGCCTTCATCATCATTAGAACAACTAAAGGCCAAAAAGGCAACGGCGCCATATAAGGCGAAAGGTTTCATTTTATTGAATAAATAACTCATGTTCATAATTTTTGGGTTACGCACTAAAAACGCAATCTTCTGTGTTTTAGTATGATTCCGGCCGTTTTTCAGATGAAAGGCCAAAAAAATAGTGTCAACTGTATCCTTCATTAGTTTTAACGGAAGCTGGGAATCGAAGCCTGTATTTATTCTTAGTAAAATAATTGAAAAATCGTATACGATTCCTATATTTACGGAATGGGAATGAGCATTATACTACGTGATAAGGTAAGGGAACATCTTTTAAGGCAAATGCAAAAGGGCCACTTGCAGCCCGGACAAGGGATCAACCTGGCCGCCTTGGCGCGAAAACTCAAGGTGAGCGTAACCCCTATTCGCGAGGCCTTGACCCAATTACAGCAATCGCATATCGTACGGGCCATTCCCAACCGCGGATTCGTAATTGCGGCCGTAAACCCCGAAGAGGCCAAGAACCTTTACGAGCTGGTTGCCCATTTGGAAGTTCTTGCCTTGGAAGAGTCGACCTTTGACGAAGCCGCAATTTCCAAACTCAAAAAGCAAAGGGACCTTATCGCCAAGGCCGAGAATGCCCTAGAGCGGGTCAATGCCTATATGGAATTTCATCGCCTGCTTACTTCGAACTATAAAAATCCCGTGTTTCAACAAATACTCAAGGACCTCAAAACCCGTGTTTTTTTCTACGAACGCGCCTTTATGTCTAACGATTCCTTTCACTACAATTCCAACGACCAGCACGACGCCATAATTTCGGCTATTGAGGACGATAATATTCCCTCGGCCGCACTGGTTCTAAAAATGAATTGGATGCTCATAAAAAGCTATATCGAAAAGCAGCTTGTGGTGTTGTAGATTCTTCAACAAAAATTAGTAAACCCTTGGTTTTTTTGCAGTGATTTTGTGCTCTTGCGTCATTATTCGTATCGATATCGCACAAAATGTTGCGTACCTTTATGTTGTTCATTTTCAATGCTTCGGTTAAATAATCACAAAGTTTTTGTAAAATGAATTACGGATCGAAAATACAGATATACATTTGATCTATAATTCGATTGAAAAACGAAAAACAAGACAACAATTTTTAAACAAAGGCGTTTTAACGATACCTAAAAAAACAATAAGATGGGTTACTTATCTCCACAAATCGAAGTTTTGGCCAAAAAGAAAAAACGAGAAGAAAAATCATTGGTAAAGAAGGAATACTCTTGCGGTATTTTTCAAGACTACGGTGATTTGAACCAAGATACCGAACGTATAAAGAACTAGTAGCTACTAGTTTTTTAACAGGGTTCGGGCTACTTCCAAAACAGTTTTCGCCTCTAGGTCCGGTGTGCCGTCCAAGGGATAGACGGCGTGCCCCTCACGGCCAACGAAAGCGGTTTGTAAGCCTGCCCTTTTGGCCCCCAAAATATCCCATCCGTGGGCAGCGACCATCATGGTGCTTTCTGCCGGGACCTTCATGGTCTCGAGAACCGCCTTATAAGGGGCGGCCCCAGGTTTGTAACGCCTTACGACTTCCACAGAAACAATAGCGTCAAAATAATCGGCAAGACCCGCAAATTGCAATTGTGCGTTTAAAAGTTTTCCGTTGCTATTTGATAAGGCCGCGAGTTTGATATGGGCCTCTTTCAACATTTTCAAGCCTTCCTTTACATCTTCGTGCGCAGGCAAGTTCTTTATATTTTCCAGAATGGCATCCAAGCGATTTTCCGATAAGTTTTTACCGAATTTCTGCAGGGTCATCTTAAGGGTGGCTTTCCCAATAGTGCCGAAATCTACATAGTTTCCAGTTAAAGTTTCACTTAAGGAATAATGCAGTAAAGTTCTAAACCACAACGAAAAGGCATATTCGGAGTTTAGGGATGTGTTGATAGCATTTTCCAGAGGCCCCATATCTAAAAGGGTCTCGTTTACATCGAAAATTACTAGCTCGGGTTGCTCTATTTTTGCCGACATTTTAGCTGCAGTTCAGTGGCTTTTTTTTTGAACATCGGTAATAAAACGGCGAAGATTCTCGGGAAGGTTCGATTCGTTGAATTGTGACTCGTAGACTTCCTTGCCATCGCTGAACTTTACCGTGTAGGTAAATCCGTCCCTTAAATGGCTATGGTCTTCGTGTGTAACACTGAGGGCTTCGAGCATGTTCTTTTCCACTTCTTTATCGAGTTTCAATTCCCCTTCAAATTGTTTGGGAATACCCGTAAAACCTCCTTCTATGTTGATCTGATATTTCATTAGGCTACAATTGGGGTTAGACCTACTTGTGAAAAGCTATTACCTATAGCTTCAATTGCCTTTTCGGACACCTTGTTTTCCGAGATAAGTTCTTCTGCGGTACGGATCAAGGTTTCTACCATATCGTTAAAATCGGCCGTGCGCCAGAGCGATTTTAAGGTTTCGAACCATATCAGGGCACAGTCGTCTATACCGATTTCAAGACAGCAGAGATAAAAGGCCTTGTTGGGAATGCCCGAATTGATATGTACACCCTGGTTGTCTCCACTTCCATTATAGTAGTTGTCCATATGGTCGGGCTGGGTATCGAAATCGTTGGCCGTTCCCGGAGCCTTCATAGAGCGGATGGCAAGGCCGGGAAATCCCTCAGTAACCACACTGTCCCCGATAAGCCAATCGGCCTCTGAAATATCTTGCTTCAGGTATTTCTGTTTAATGATGGTGCCAAATACATCGGAAAAATGTTCATTGAGTGCCCCGGGCTGGCTTTGGTATTCCAAATTGGCCAAAAATTGTGTCACTCCATGGGTCAGTTCATGGGCCACAACATCAATGGCGCTGGCAAAATCGGTAAATTCCTTACCGTCTCCATCACCATAGGTCATTTCGTCGCCGTCCCAATAGGCATTGTTATAGCCCTCGCCATAATGAACGTTGGAAATAATGTCCAGACCGTTCCCATCAATGGAATTGAGGCCAAAAGTGTCTTTGAAATAATCACGAACAAAACCTGATGTCTCATAGGCCTTATTTACACTTGAGTCTGCTACGGCTTCCTGTCCCTCTTTGCGCACGAGTTCCAGACGTTGTTCGAATTGGTTCTTAGAGTCGTAGATAAAGCGCTCGCCCTTCCCCTCTTCCGGCTTGCGCAATAAGAGATTGTTAAGGCTGTTCCTTCTTCGTTCCGCAATCCTACCCGTATCGTTCAAAGCTCTCTTACAGCTGTTGTTGCCGTGTTTGGCCAGTTTTTCGAGCAAATAGGGAGGTACAATATAGCATTGGGCATGGGTACACATAAAAAAATGGGGTTTCTGATTTACGATGTAATTTCGTACGTTTTCAGCTTACCTCCAAAAATTAAGCGTTAAGTTTTTCCCTTAAACAGGAAATGAAAAAGTTTATTCTTTGGGGAACAAATTTTTATCCAAGCCCGGTACCAGGGCGAGGGCATTCTTATAATACACCTTCTTCAACACCTCGTCGGGAAGATCGAGTCCGTACATAGCCCAAAAGGCGTGGTATTTTTTATAATAGGGAAAATATTCGTCATTCGATTCCAAGACCCTAAAATAGGTAGGGAACTCCTCGGGTTTCCAGCTGTCTTTCCCGAATAGGATACGGTCTTGATACTTGATGAAAAATTGCCGTGCGTTTTGCGGCTGTCGCCCCAGTTCGGCGATTACCGCGGCTATACCCACATACATATTGGGGATTTCATCGAGAAAGCGGCCCAATTGTTCTAAGTTATTGGCATACCAACCCATATGGGCATTGATAAACTTTGTATTCGGGTGTTTTTTGAACATGCGGTGCTGTTCGTCTATAATCTGCTGCCAAGGAGCCGGATCGGTATCGCTCCGTTTCCTACGGGGATGGGTCTTTAGTTCCAACCAGCGCTCGTTGTCGGCATCCATAGCGTCCCAAAAGGATTTTGGGTCGGCGGAATGTATCAACACAGGCACCCCCAGTTCGCCGCATTTGGCCCAAATGGGATCAAGACGTTCATCGTCTACCGCCAGCCGCTTTCCTTCATGATCTACGTTTCGTAATCCCAGACTCTTAAAGACTTTTAGGCCCTTGGCCCCATTTTTAATATCGGCTTCCAACTGGGCCACGGCCTTTTCCGTCCAGCCCGGCTTTCCTGCCCCATCAAAGTCGACGTTGGCAAATACCACGAATCGATTCGGATAGTTTTGGGCTATGTTATCTACGCTTTCGGCCAAGCCACTGCCCGAACCTCCGCTTAGGTTGACCATAACGGCCTCGTTGAGGGCATCCATATCGGCTACCAAGCTTTTCAGGCGCGAAGCCCCCATGTTTCGCTGGTGGCTGTGAATGTCGACAAAGGGATATTTTGCCTTGCTTATTTTATGCCCGGGAACCACTAAGGTAGATTTGGGGTTGTAGTCTTCAAAACTCATTTCTTGAGCCCATAGACCCGTGCAGGCCAAGAGCAAAAATGCGATGCTAGTGTTCAGTTTCATTTTTATGCTTTAGTCGTTCGTAATCTTCGCTCGTATCGATATCAATAATGTTCTGTCCCGCAGAAAGCCTAATAACTTGGTTTTCTTCTTCTTGCAAGAGCTGCTTGGCTCCAAAATCCTTATTCAATTTTAAGAGGGCCTCAAAATACGGCTTGGGAAAAAGTGCGGGTACCCCTGCCCTATGCTTATACGTCGTGGCGATAATTTTGTCCTTATGCCGTATGGAATGATCGATCAAGAGATTGAGGTAGCTTTCTTTGATCAAAGGTTGGTCGGCCAGCATGATCAATATACCCTCGATGTCCTTGTCCGAAGCCATCAAGGATGCCGCTCCGTGTGCTATGGAACTCCCCATTCCCGATTCCCAGGCCGTATTTTCCGTAAAGGCAAAGGCTTCTGTTGTCTCGGTGCGTATCTTTTTGGCATTCGCCCCTAAAACCGTCAGTGCCCGTATGGCCTTCGACGCTTTTGCGGTGCGTATGGCGTGGCCCAAGAGCGTAGTGTCGTGCCAAGGAAGTAGCTGTTTCGGTTTTCCCATACGTGAAGATGATCCTGCGGCCAAAATCAATATTGCAATACGATGTGGAGCACTTTTCATTAGGTATGTATTCTTCCTAATTTGTTTTTGAGCATGATGGCTTCCTTACCCCGGGTTACAGATAGTATTTCCGATAGAATGGCCAGGGCGATTTCTTGTGCCGTTTCCGCTCCTATATCTAGACCGGCAGGACCATGTATCGTATCAAAAAAGGTATCCGATACTTCGGGGTAATGCTCTATAAACTCGTTCAATAGTTTCTCCCTTCGCTTGGCCGGACCGAGCAATCCCAAGTATACGGGTTTCGATTCCCTTATCGCTAACAAATACTTTAGGTCGCGAACGTAACTATGTGTCATTAAAACGATTGCGGTTTGTTCGTCGATAGTATCGAGGGATAGCATTTCGGGTTCCTCGCTAAGAAAAAGGTCGGCCCCGGGAAAATCGTTGATGTTCTTTTCCTCCGCTGCGGAAGCTACGATAGTCACTTCCCAGCCCGTTAAGGAAGCAAGGGAACACAATTGTACCGCATCGTGTTCCGCACCGATAATAATCAGTTTAAAACAGGGATCCATTTGTTGCTCGAATACAGGGAGGTCATCGGATGGGGCAACCTTGGGCCTTAGCCCAATTCTATTTTTTCCGAAAACAAAGAACGAAGCCAAGGCTGCATGGCTTCCTTCCTTTTTCTTGTAGAAAGAACGAATGGTAAACTGTTCCCTATGCCTTACGGACAGCTCAAAGGCCTCGATCAAAGATGTACTTGGGGCGAAAGGTTCTATTAAAATATAGAGAATGCCTTCACAGCCCAATCGGTAACGACCATCATAGATCATCATTTTGGCTACCTCGTCATTAAAAACGCCATGGGCCTGTCTAAAGATTTCCTTTTCGACACAGCCACCACTGACCGCCCCGACCATTTTACCGTCTTCACGTATGAGCATACGTACTCCTGGTCGGCGATATGAAGAGCCTTCTAAAGCAACGACCGTCGCGAGGACGGTCTTTTGCTTCTTTTCTTTGGCGAGCTTATAGGCCCTGATAATGTTTTTTAGTTCATGCGTCATACAAATCGGAATCGCTTAAGTACAATCGGTCTTACATAATAGGAACGCTCCTCTGAGGGCTATCCCAGTATTTCTTCTTGTTTGGCTTGCCACAACTCTTCCTGCTCTATAAAAGGTTGTTTGTAGACCCGCTTGCCGGTGGCCGCTTTTAGGGCGTTGGCTACCGCACCACCTGCCGGTGGCAAAGTGGGTTCGCCCAAACCGGTAGGCGATAGTTCGTTTTGTACCAGGTAGGTTTCTACGGCGGCCGCATCTTTCATTCGGCCCAAACGGTACTTGTCAAAATTCTTTGCGGTAGGCTGGCCGTTTTCGAAACCGAAACTACCGTACATACTGTGTCCGATACCGTCTACGATACCTCCCTCTATTTGGTTCAGGGCACCCAAAGGATTGATGACAATGCCACAATCGACCACACAGGTTACCTTTTTGACCACGGGAAGGCCTTTTTCAATAACCACATCGGCTACTTCCGCCACATGGGTATTATGGCAATAATAGGCAACAAAGCCTTGATATGTTCCTTGGGGCTGTTTTCCCCAGCCGGACTTATCGACGGCCATTTTTATCACATTTTGCATACGTTCCGGGGAATATTGTATCCGCTCGTCCGTAGTGCCTTTTACTTTTTCCAATAAATCTAAGCGTAGTTTGATCTTGTCCACTTCCATTGCTTCGGCAAGTTCATCAAAGAAGCTCTGTTCGGCATAGGCCAAGAAATTGGTATACGGCGCACGCCATGCTCCCGTAGTAATATTGCTTTTATAGTTGGCCACGTCGACCTGGTAGTTTTCAACCGCACCGGCCGGAAAGAAATTCGGGATCAATCCGTACATGTTTCCGTTGATGGCGGCCTCCTTTAGCTGGTAGCCTGTTAATTGTCCATCCTTGATGGCCGCTTTGATCCTGTATTTTATGGAAGGCCTATATACCCCGGTAGACATATCGTCTTCACGGGAAGATACCATTTTTACGGGCTTTCTGATAGCATCACTGATCTCTGCCGCTTCATAAACGAAGTCCCCATACAGCCTTCTTCCAAAACCACCGCCCATACGGGTCATTTCCAAATGGATATCGGCCACATCGCGCCCTAAAAGTTCGGCGACGGTATTTGCTGCATCTTCAGGGGTTTGCACCGGTCCTACCAAATGAATTTTCTCATCGGTTACATGGGCGAAAAAATTCATGGGTTCCATACAGTTGTGCGGAAGGAAGGGAGATTCGTAGGTACGCTCCAATACTTTATCGGCCTGGGCGAATGCCTTGTTGACATCGCCATCCTTTCTCATGGTTACAAAATCTTTACCATCTAAAAGGGCATTGAGCTTTTCGTCATGAAACTCGGTACTTTCAAGAGGGCTTGCATCGGACCAAGTGGCCTTGATGGCTTTTTTACCCTTGAAGGCATCCCAAGTTGTCTTTGCCAAAACGACCACCTTTCCACTCCCGCTTAATTGGGCGGTCCAGTTTACTTTGTCCTTTTCCAACAAAGCCTTGGCCTTATCACCAATTTGAATGACGTCGATTACCCCAGGTATGGCTTTGGCCTCTGTGGCATCAAAGGAAACCAATTCCTGTCCGAATGCCGGTGGCCTGAGTACAGTGGCATAGACCATGCCCTCTACCTTATAATCCATACCGTACAAAGGCTGTCCGGTAATAATTTTATCGATATCGACATTGCGTTGATCGGTGCCTATTATTTTATAGTCCTTGGGTTCTTTTAAGGTAACGTTTTCAGGAACCTCCAAAGCTGCTGCCTCTTCGACCACATCGCCATAACTTAGGGTTTCCCCGACCTTATTCGTAATGACTCCTTCGCTAACGGACAATTCTGAAGCATCTACCCCCCAACGTGCCGCTGCGGCGTTCACCAACATCTGCTTGGCGGTAGCCCCTGTTTGGCGTAAGGCATCCCACCCGAAGCGAATGGACTGGCTGCCCCCTGCGATTTGTCTGGTGTAATTTTTTGTATCGAGTACGCCTTGTTGAACATATACATTGTCCCAAGCCACATCTAGTTCTTCGGCAATGATCATGGGCATAGCCGTTTTTACCCCTTGTCCGATTTCAGGATTGGGCGAAAAAATGGTCACTGCCCCATTTTTGGCAATTTTTATAAAGGCATTGAAATCGTTGTAATTTAAATCCGCTAAATCGACCGGAGGTTTAACATCCGATTTGCAAGCGGTAAAAAGATTGAAGCCTATCAGGAGTCCCCCGCTCGCTAACGACGAGGTGCGTAAAAAGTTTCTTCGACTAAAAGGTATGGATGGTGTTGACATGAGCTGTAAATTATAGAATTAAAGCTTTTTTTGGTAATCAAAAGCCTAATGGTATGTTTTGTTAAGCCATTTTTTCGGCCGCTACGCCCACCGCTTTCTTTATACGGTTATATGCGGAACATCTACAAATGTTACCGTTCATGGCATCGGAAATTTCTTCTTCCGTAGGGCTGGGGTTCTTTGCCAAAAAAGCCGAGGCGGTCATCATTTGACCTGCCTGACAGTATCCGCATTGGGGTACGTCAACTTCTTTCCAAGCCTGTTGTACGGGGTGCGAACCGTCTTCTGAAAGCCCTTCGATAGTAGTAATCGACATGCCTGCGGCCGACGCCACGGGCAAAGAACAACTTCTGGTGGCATTGCCTTCCACATGTACCGTACAGGCGCCGCATTGGGCTATTCCGCAACCAAATTTAGTGCCGACCATGTTTAAATGGTCTCTCAAGACCCATAATAGCGGAGTGTCTTCACTTGCCTCTACCGTGTGTTCTTTTCCGTTAACCGTTAGTTGATACGTTGGCATAAATATCGTTTTAGTTTAATGTTTTGTATAAGAGTTATACAAGGTATTAAAAAATTAAGATTTCTTTTTGGTTTTAACAATTTCTTTGGTGTTACAGCAGGCAATGCGCTTCGATGTAAAATGAAGAAAACCGAGGCCATCCCCCGTAAAAATAATTCTTAAAAATTAGTGAACTAATTTCGAAATATCCATTTCAAGCCTTAATTTTAGGGCCTTAACAATCTTTAACATATTTTTTCAACTTCACAATACTTTAAAACTAAAATCAACGTTGTGATGGTTGAACGTAAAATCCACGAAAATGAATTCCTCCTCAAAACTACTTTTGTTTTTTTTCTCCATTATTCTATTTGCTTCTTGCGGAAATGCCGATGACGATGTGAACTATGCCTTAAATACAGGTGATGGACTAGGAAAAGGGCAACCCGTTGACAAATGTTTGGATCTAGGTGACAACGAACTCGTCCTTTCCATACAAGACCAATATACTACCGCCCCCGGTAAGGTTTCTATTTTCTTTAAAGTATCGAATAGTGAAGGGAGTCCTGTTTCAGGATTGACCGCTGACCAGTTTACGATTTACGAACAAGGAAGAAACGACGATTGTTTCAATACCATTTCCCCTTCGGAATCGCAAGCCCGTATTTCTCCCAATGAGCAAATATTTTCGAGCAACACCCTTTTAATACTCGATTTAAGTAATAGTGTATTGAGCGAGAGTGTCGATGAACTAAAAGCGGCGAGTATCAGTTTTATCGATGCCGTAATGCCGGCTACCTCACAAGAGTCATATAAAATGGCGATTTATTGGTTTGATGGGGAAGACATATTACATGAACTAACTCCTTTGACTTCCGACAAATCGGACTTGACCGCTGCAATCGAGACGATTAACAAGGATATCAGTAGCGATGTGTCAACCGACCTTTACGGTGCTGTCATTAAAGCTACCGATAAAGCGAGCGACCTTTTGAAGGATAGTACAAAAGGCGATAAGATCGGTGCTGCTTCCGTAGTAATCTTTACCGATGGTACCGACCAGGCTTCACGCTATGCTAAAGATGCCGCACAGAAAAAAGTAGATACGGCCGATCCGAACATTTCCTTCTTTACCATAGGTTTGGGAAGCGAGATCGATACACAGGTCTTGAGCGACCTCGGAAAGAACTCTAGTGAATTTGCTGCCAATAAAGACGAATTGGAAGATACTTTCAATAGGATTTCTGAAATCGTTTCCGAGCGGGCCAACAGTTTTTACCTCTTCGAGTACTGCAGCCCTAAAAGGGGTGGTGACAACAATTTGGCCATTCAAGTAAAAAATGGCAGTTTACAAGGTGCCGTTCAGACCAAATTTAGCGCAGAAGGCTTTACAGGAGGCTGTGAATAATCGCCAATCTCGATAAAACAGTAAAAAAGACGCCCATTTTAGGCGTCTTTTTTTTTGCTTTTTTACAAAAGCCTTAATCCTTCAATAACAAAGGGTTGCGCCGCCTTTTATCGGGTTTATCCACCCCTTCGTCTAGAATGTTGCCCCCCGGTAAAGATCCAATTGCGGACCTATTCCGTATTATAGTAGTGAATCAATATACTTTTATATCAAAACGTTTTAAAATGAAAAAATCGATTATCCTAAGTACGCTTGCCGTTACCCTAATGGCATCTTGTGTTTCTAAGAAAAAATACGTTGCTCTTGAAAACAACTTGTCAGAAACGCAAAGCGCATTGACAAAGACCCAAGTTGAAAAGGAAGAACTTGAAGGTAAAATGTCTAAGATAGAAGCTCGTGTAACCGAGTATAACGAAAAGATCAATTCTTTAAAGGAAATCAACGATAGTCAAATGACTTCTGTTGACGATGTTGCCGTAATGAGCAACAACACCAAAGCGAAGATGAGATCAACACTTGCCAAAGTGGATCCCGCTAAACTTGCCGAAGCAAAAACTTTGCAAGATTCAATGAACTTGGCCATTTCTTACAACCTTAAGAAATCTATCTCAGACGACGACGACGATGTAGATGTGAACATCGACAAGACCGTTGTTATGATCAACATTTCCGATAAGCTTCTTTTTAACAGTGGTAGCTACCGCGTGAGCAGCAAAGCCAACAAGATTCTTGAAAAATTGGCACAGGTAATCAACTCTGAGCCAAGCATGGAAGTTATGGTCGAAGGTCACACCGATTCAAGAAGCATCAGCACTGAAATGTTCCGTGATAACTGGGACTTGAGCGTTAAGCGTGCTACCAGTGTCGTTCAGATCCTTCAGAACAAGTACAATGTTGATCCTACTAAAATGATCGCTGCCGGTAGAAGTAGCTATTTACCTTTGGTAGATAACGACACTAAAGAAAACCGTGCGAAGAACAGACGTACTAAAATCGTTATCATTCCGAACTTGAACAAGTTTTTCGCCCTTTTGGATGCGGAAACCCTATAAAGCATAGTTGTATTTGCCGGCGTTTCGTCCCGGCCATTGCACAACAGTTAAAAAGGAAGAACTTACCGTTCTTCCTTTTTTTGTGCGATTCAACGAATTAAAACAATATTAGGTGGGGTTTTCTTCTACTTCGCTGTTCAAAGAGAACACGAGTACCCCATATTAGAAAATGAAAACCTACATCCAGAACAAATGCTATGCTAAATGGCAAAATTTTAGAACACATGGATGTATTAACAGTTATTATTCAGAACACCGCTTTAAACGGAATGCCTAAATGGTACCAGGCCTTGACCCTTACATTGTTTGCTATCATTGCAACCTTGGCAATTTCAATGTATTTTAGAATAGCCCTTCAGGCTTCAGAGATGTCTGAAATGGCCATGAGGTTCGGTTACTAAGCGCGAACACCACTTATCGATAAATCATCGCATTCCTGAAATTCGTTTTCTTATCGGCCTCAAGGTCGATCAAGAAACCGTTGATTATGGCATGCGTGATTTTTCTATCTTTTTTTAAGAGGAAGGTAGGGTTGAGGCCGATTTCTATTGAAAACTCGGGCAACTTATACCGCTTTCCGATGATATGTATGGGGAAGGGAGAAGACAGTTTCGACGATGGAATGTTTTCTACCCGTACATAGGTGTATCCTGATTTTAACAAGGAAGTGATATCAAGGGCGGCCAGATCGTTCAATGTATTCACCAGCTTAGGATATACCTTGCCCGGAACAATGGTATGCCCCGAAGCATCAAGGGTTTCGTATCCATAATAGGTAGAGAGGTCACCTTGGTCTAGGATGCGGCTGCTGTACCAAAAATCGTTATGGTCTTTTTTGTCTACCTCTAGGCGGTTGATACCGATATCCAAGATATAGTTTTTACCCAAAAGCGGATAGGTGGCATTGGCTATTTTCAAATCAAAAAGCTTCCGGTCGTTTTCGGGTATTTCCTCGTATTCCTCCAAGGCGATATCCTTATAATTTTCCTTTGCAATGGTAGATATGGCGGAAAGGATCGAAACATAGTTCAGTTTTCTTATTTCCTGCTTCTCCACATCGTTATGATATCCTCCTGACTCTATTAAAATGGCACTTGTGCCCCACTTTTGGATATTATCGCCGAAAGCCCTTGGTTCAAAATCGTCATTGTATCGCCCAACCTGGCCCGGAGCGTATTTTTGAATAATCTTGTTCATAAAGACAATGACCTTCATGGCGTTGCCCCGTACTTCATTGATATCTTTTTCGTAATTGTATGCCGGGGCCAAGTATGAGATGGTGGCCGGTTTTTCGGTTCTTTCGGCATTGTAATAGGTACTTTGGTCATGTAGGTTGAAGCCAAAATCGGCATCTAGACTATCACGTACCCTTTTCAAGGTCTGGCCCTCGGGTGACTGTAAACGCAATGCATCACGGTTGACATCGATGCCCAAGCGGTTTCTTCGTTGAAAGACCTCTGCCCCATCAGGGTTTAACATGGGTAAAAAATGCAAGGTGCAGTTGGCCAAGATTTGCTGTTTTTCTGCAGCGAAATCATCGCTCTTGAAAAAATTAAGTATATCGAAAATAGCTTGTGTAGCGGTAGGTTCGTCACCGTGCATTTGTGACCACAAAAATACATCGGTCGGTCCCTCCCCTAGGCTGATGAGCGACAATGAACGGCCCTCGATGGACTTGCCGACTTGGGTTACCTTAAATTTAGGGTGGTTTTTGTACTGTTCGATTAAGGGTTGTAGCTCATGGTGCTTTATACGTCTTTTTTGAAGTAAGGGCTCTTTGTACGTTTCATAGGTTTCGTAAAGTTGGGTAGTCAGATCCGTTTGCTGTGCATGGGTATATAGGCAGACAAAAAGAATAAGGGCGGAAATCGGTATTCTCATGGGGTCATCGGTTTTTTTGGTATGGGGGCAAAATTAAGATTTTTGGTGGCTCGTCGAACCTTGCCCATAAAATCTTCGCCCGGGTCGGTCTTTTGGGTACGGTAGCCTTTGTCCTTTTCCAACCATAGTGGGTGGTTCTCAAAATAGGTGTATTCATAATGGCCGATCAGATAATCGATGGCATATTTGTCGGCTAGGTAATTTACCAGTTCGATATTCGATTTTAGTTGGGCCTCGGTCAAGGGCATGGCTTCGGTGCCCCCAACATTTTCTATGCCTATAGCGCAATGGTTGAGACCAATAACATGTCGGGCCATAGTAGTCTCTGGCAATAGGCGATAAATGCTACCATCGCGGTCTACCATAAACTGGGAAGAAACGTTTAATCCGCTTACATCCTTAATATCGGGCCGCCAATTGGGCAAGGTCGGAGGATTAAAGGCTTCGAAGGCTTCTTCTAAGGTGGGTATGACGGTCCAATGTAATACGATTATTCGCGGAATTATGGTCGGTGTCTCCTTTTCCATACCATAGCGGTCCCGAAGGTATTCTAGGCTTAGTTGTTTTCGGGTTTCGTCAAAGACAATGGGTTTATCTATAATTTCAGGAAGCTGTACCGTTTCCTTTACCGGCTTGCACTGCAAAAAGAGCAGGCAGCTGAAAATAGCCAGATATAGGCTGTACTTTTTGGTCATTCGTTATCGATGTTGGTTTCCCGTTTGACACGGTATTTGATCTTTAATTTTTTTCGGCCCCATTTTCTAGCTTTTGCAATATCGGTACCCATATAAATATCGATTTTGTTTCTCCAACGGCTGTGCATTTTGTCCATTACGGTATAAAACCCATCGAGGCCTTGTATTTTCACGTGGCTCCCTTGTTCCAATCCCAAGTCTAGCAGGTCTCGAGAAACCGCTATTGCCTTCATTCCGGGGAGCAAGGTGTCGCCCCAAGCAGCCACGCTTGGCTCTTGGTCCGTTTGCCAATGAACGGAATTGTAGGCCGAGACGTTCACAACCTTGGTTTTCCAAATGCAACCATCATCCTCATCCTTGTCTTTTTCAGCACAAGAATGGCACAAATAGCAGCACAATAAAAGTAGGGTGATCTTTTTGTCCATAGCCGTAAGCTTTCCCTTAAAGCTACATAATTTTCAAGATACAGGATACGGAATCGGTTCTCCTTTGTAAAAGGCAATAATGTTGCGGGCCGCAAAAACCGACATTTGACGCCGTGCCTCTAGGGTGGCCGAACCAATGTGCGGGGTTACGGCAACCTGTTCCATTGAGAGCAGCGGGTTATCGGCTTTCATGGGTTCGGGGTCGGTAACATCAAGTCCCGCCCCCCATATCTCACCGTGCCGCAAAGCCGCTATCAAATCGGTTTCGTTATGTACCTGTCCCCTTGCAGTATTTACGAAAATGGCGGACGATTTCATTTTTTTAAAGGCGTTGGCATCAAACTTGTGTTTTGTATCAGGGGTAAGTGCACAGTGTACGGAAATGATATCGCTTTGCTCCAAAAGGTCGTTAAAAGAAACTTTTTTGGCCTGTAATTCTTCCTCAGCTTCCCTATTGGTCGAACGGTTGCAGTAGCGTACTTCCATGCCGTAGGCCCCCTTACAACGGCGGGCAAATTCGAGTCCTATCCGCCCCAACCCGAAAATTCCGACTGTTTTGTTTTTTAGTTCGATTCCCAAATGGGCCTGGGGCCTAAAATGCCGCCATTCATCTTTGGCTATGGTCTTGTGCATATAGAACATCTTTCTCGATACGGCCAAGACAAGGGCAAAGGCAATATCGGCCGTTGCATCGGTCATGGAGTTTGGTGCATTGGCAATGGGAATGCCCAGGCGTTTGGCCTCTACAATATCGATGTTGTCATAGCCTGCTGCATATTGGGAAATGATTTTAAGATGCTTGTTCGCCTTTAAGAATTCGGCATCTAGTTTATAATTGTTCGTGCTTAAAAGGGCATCGTGTTGCGCTGCGGCTTTATAAAGCTCTTCTTTGGTCATCGGTAGGTCTTTGGTCCATTTGGTCACCTTCAGTCCTTCCTTTTTCAATAAATCGATCCCGGTATCGGGTATATTTAGCGGTACAAGTATTTTCATGGTAAGCAATTTATAAAATCTAATAGACGGTTGTACAAATTCATTTACTTTTACATTTTTTCTGGTGTACTTTTTATTTCAAAACTCCCGAGAACATTATGAAAACTTTCAAACGTATCCTTCTAATTTTATTCGTTATTCTTTCCGTGGCCGTATACTTTAATTTTCCCAAACTCAATTTTATTTCCGGCTACGCCGCTAAAAACATGGCTTCTACGGTCTTTTTGACCGAACGCGGGGCCCGATCGGTTGAATTGAACGATAACGACGTGCCTTTAATAAACCTGGCCGACGTGGAAACCGATGGTAAGAGTGCTTCCGCTTCGGTATTCGGACTCATGGAGCGTAAAGCCGTGTGTCATGAAGGACTGGGCTGTACTTTGATCAATGAAAATTATGACCCTAATATTCCAATTCCCGTTCCGGTGCGGGCCGAACCGAAGTCCGATTTGGTTTTTCCTTACGGTGACAAGGAAGCCAAAGACACGGTTTTTGACCATATAGATTATGACCGTTTGCAAAAAGCCATAGATTGGGCCTTTAGTGATAACGAGGAGAAAAAGACCAGGACGGTACTTGTAGCCTATAAAAACCATATTGTCGGTGAGAAGTATTTAGATGGTTTTACCAAGGATACGCCAATTTTGGGCTGGAGTATGACCAAGAGTGTACTTGCCACCTTATATGGTATTCTTGAATACCAAGGGAAAATAGACCTGAACCAAGCCGTTCTTTTGGAAGGATGGGAAAAGGATGAAAGAAAACATATTACCCTGAACCATCTCTTGCGTATGCAAAGCGGACTTGCTTGGGAAGAAGACTATACCTCCATTTCAGATGTAACCCGTATGCTTTTTATGGATGCCGATATGACCAAGGCCCAAGGCGAAAAGGAGGCCATTGCGGCACCTACGGAAATATGGAACTATTCCTCGGGAACATCCAACCTTTTATCGGGCATTTTAAGAAAACGGTTTAAAACCCATCAAGAGTATATCAATTTCCCATACGAAGCACTTATCGATAAGATAGGAATGAGCAGTATGTTGATTGAAACCGATATGAAAGGTAATTTTGTAGGATCTTCATATGCCTGGGCCACCACCCGTGATTGGGCCAAATTCGGACTACTATATTTGAACAAGGGGAACTGGAACGGCGAACGGCTTTTTGATTCTTCTTGGGTCGATTATGTATCCAAACCCACTTTACATTCCGATGGCACCTACGGAGCGCATTTTTGGCTTAATGCCAACGGAAAATACCCAGATGTACCCAAGGATCTCTACTCTGCCAATGGCTACCAAGGACAGCGGGTATTTATTATTCCCTCAAAAGATTTGGTAGTGGTCCGCACCGGCCTTGCCGAAGAACCCGATTTTGATATCAATCTCTTTTTAAAAAATATCTTGGCTTCCTTTCAATAATACGGCAGGTTCTACACGTACGAAAGCCGTACGAAAAAACTTAAATATCTTTTTGTGCTAGTTACACAACAATTTTGCCTTGGCTCGCAACAATAGTTATGATGTGATAAGGCTTCAGTGTATGTTTACAGTGTAATAAAAACGAAAGTAAATTTTTTCATTTTCATATAGTGTTCTCGACGAAAGAGCCTTTTCCTTCTAGGATGGGCTCTTTCTGGTTTTATATTGTTCGAGAAAATGCTTTGCCCGAAAATAGTGACCGTTCTTTCTATTTTTTGCGATCAAGGAATATACTTGTTCTTTCCGAAATTGGGCTTGCGTTTTTCGAGAAAGGCGTTTCTACCTTCCTTGGCTTCTTCGGTTCCGTAGGCCAAGCGTGTAGCCTCACCGGCAAACACTTGCTGCCCAACCATACCGTCATCCGTAAGGTTCATGGCAAATTTTAGCATTTTTATGGAAGTGGGCGATTTTTCAAGAATCTCTTGGGCCCATTGATAAGCGGTATCCTCTAATTCATCATGAGGGATTACGGCATTGACCATTCCCATTTCGTAGGCTTCTTGGGCCGAGTAGTTCCGGCCCAAGAAAAAGATTTCACGGGCCTTTTTTTGTCCCACCATTTTGGCAAGGTAGGCCGAACCGTAGCCTCCGTCAAAACTGGTTACATCGGCATCGGTCTGTTTAAAAATGGCATGTTCCTTACTGGCCAAGGTCAAATCGCAAACGACATGGAGGCTGTGCCCCCCACCCACGGCCCAACCGGGTACAACGGCAATCACTGCTTTGGGCATAAAACGTATTTGGCGCTGTACTTCAAGGATATTTAAACGGTGCATACCGTCTTCCCCGACATAACCTTGCTCTCCCCTAGCCCTTTGGTCGCCTCCACTACAAAATGAATAGACCCCATCTTTGGTAGAAGGCCCTTCGGCCGATAATAAGACAACTCCGATCGAGGTGTCTTCCTGGGCGTCATAAAAGGCTTTGTACAGTTCACTTGTCGTCTTTGGCCTGAACGCATTGCGCACATTCGGGCGGTTGAAGGCTATTCGGGCTACGCCGTTACACTTTTTATAGGTGATATCTTCGAATTCTATCGCTGTTTTCCAGTCCGGTTTTTGCATAATCATAATTTAAACATTGCAAAGTAAAGCAATTTGAAAAAACAATGCGATATAACGGAGGTTTGTCGCTATTAAAATAATGAAAAAAGAAGCGGGTATTAAGGTGGTTCTAAAATATAGCCCCTCCATTCGTTCAATTCAAACATATAATGGCAAAGCAGAAGCGCCATTAGTCGTTTTTTTGTGTTTTGATAGAATAAATCCCCTAATTTACAGTGAATTAGGCTAAATTGATTTATTTTCGTAGTAAAGCATAGCACATGAACCATTGATTTGTATTTCCCTATTCTTAAGATTTACTGTACTTGACAGCGATCTTATTCTTGTTAAATAAGTGTAAAATTCTTTTTGATGTGTATTAAAGATCGTCCCATAGAAAATATAGACAATAGAATTGCTGATTTAAATGTGATTGCCAGGATAGGTTACTGGGAGTTCGATGTCGATTCAGCAAGGTATCGCCTAGACAAAGTATCGTATGATATTCTACAGCTGCCCTACGGTGCGGCCCTAGAAGATCGAGAAACGGAAACTTATTGTCAAAATAAAGAGGAATGGGCGCTTGTAAATGATCTCATTGCCAACACGGCAAAACAGAAAAAACCGTTTCATCACGAGGTGGAATTGGAGCTTCCCGATGGCCATCATATATGGCTTTTATTAATAGGAAAAATAAACCATGATGCCGATGGAAACATAAAGGTATCGGGTATGATGCAAGACATTACGCACAGAAAAGAGTTCGAGACAGAATTGACCCAGAAGAACGAGCTTTTGAACTTTACGGAGAACAAAGCCGCTCTAGGGCATTGGAAATGGGACTTAAAAACCGATTTAGTCAATTGTTCAAAAAATATTGCTCGCATAATCGGCGTTGAATACGGCACTGTTATTACTATCGAAGAATTGATCAATGGGGTGCACCCAGAAGATTTTGAACTGGTACGAGATCACATGGCGAATGCCGTAAAGACCAAATCTTTTGACCCCTTGTTTCACCGGTTTCTTTTAGACGATGGCTCTGAACGTATTATCGAAGTTTTGGGCGAAGCCGTTCTCGATGATTCGGGCGAATTAGTGAGTTTTATATGTAGTTCTCAAGATATTACGACCCGAAAGCAATTTGAAAATGAACTCATTAAAAAGAATCAATTATTCGTGGTGGCCCAACAAAGGGCCAAGTTTGGGTACTGGCAGTGGGACCCTAAGACTGATTCCGTAAGCTGTTCGGAAAATATGTCGCGCCTCTTACGAATTGAGGAAAATACCATTTTTCCGATAAAGGACCTTATAAAGGATGTGCACCCCAAAGATATGGACTACGTGCGCTCTTGTCTGGACAACATTGTAAAGACCAAGATTTTTAATGGTTTTAGCCATCGTATAGTTCTAAACGATGAGATTCGATACGTTAAGGTGTATGGGAAGGTCAATACGGACCTAAACGATGAAATTCTAAATATTCTGGGGGTTTCCCAAGATGTTACGGAACAAAAAAAGTCTGAAAATGAACTTCTTAGCAGGAATCAACTCTTAGGCTTTGCCGAGCAAATTTCAAAAATCGGCAATTGGCAATGGAATATGACCACCAATATTATAAAATGGTCGACCAATCTTTATCGCATTTTTGAAATTGAAGAAAACAGTGAAATTCATTTCGACACCTATTTTGGCTATGTTCACCCAGATGATAAGGAAATGGTTAGGGCTAGGATCAATTCCCTTGCAGAGAACAAGAACTTTGAAAGTGTAATACATCGGATTGTATTGGATAACGGAACCATTAAGGTCGTAGAGCTATTGGCGACCGTAAATCTTGATGATTCCAATAATATAATCGAAATGTTGGGCACGCTACAAGATGTAAGCGAACAACGTTCAGAAGAGATAAAATTCAAGGGGTTGCTGGAGTCTGCGCCTAATGCCACCCTTATCGTAGCCGAGGGCGATACAATACAAATGATCAATAAGCAGGCGGAACACTTGTTCGGTTATTCCCCAGAAGAGCTCCTAGGGAAAAAACTTGGAATTCTTGTCCCCTCTAGGTTTGAAGAACAACGGATTCCGCAACAAAAAAAGTTTTTGGAGAATCCGGTAGTGCAAGAGATGGATTTGGGAGAGGACTTCTTTATGAAGCATAAATCGGGAAAGGAAATTCCAGTGAAGGTTACCCTGGGCCTTTTGGAAATCGACAAAGGAATGTTGATATCTATGGCCGTTCGGGATATCACTACCGAGAAACTGGCGGAACGTAAAATATTAAAGGCCAAGGAAGATTTGGAAACCTTGACGCGTGAGCTTACCGCGCAAAACCTTCAATTGGCCGATTTTACCCAAATTACCTCGCATAACCTACGTGCTCCGGTCAGCAATTTGAATTCGCTTTTAGACATCTATAAGATGATGGACGATGAAGAAGAACGCAAAGAGCTTTTTAAAAAATTTGAAACGGTTATTGCCCATCTGACTTTGACATTGAATACATTGATAAATGCACTTTCCACTAAAAGTAGTACCTCGGTAGAGTGCCATGAAGTTTCTTTTAGCGAAACCTTTAAGAAAACCAAGGAAATTCTTACGGCCGAAATCACCAGGACCAAGGCTATTGTTAAAAGTGATTTTTCAAAAGTGGATGTCATTCAATACCACAATATATATTTAGAAAGTATTTTTCAAAACTTAATAGGGAATGCCTTAAAGTACAAGTCGCCAAAGCGTATTCCCCAGATAGAGGTCAGTTCCGAAATCCATAAAGGGAAAGTTCTGTTAAAATTTAAGGATAACGGGTTGGGAATTGACCTAGCTAGACACGGGAACAAAATATTCGGATTGAACAAAGTGTTTCACAACCATCCGGATGCTAAGGGCATCGGACTCTTTATGACCAAGACCCAGGTCGAATCTATGGGAGGTAAAATATCAGTATTAAGCAAGGTCGACGAAGGCTCTACTTTTATAATATCCTTTAAATAATATCATATGGAACCATCTTTTCATCTGGGTATTATCGATGACGACGAGATTTATGGTTATGCTACTATTCAATACGTAAATTTTTTGGGGCTCATGGTACATAAGGGCTCGGTTTATTCAAATGGAGACGCTTTGTCCTTTATTTCAGAAAACCTAGATAAGCCTATCCTACGCTTGTTAACTATATTTTCAAGCCATTATATAGTGATGTACCCAAAGGCATCGTTAAGGAGCCTTGTTAAACCAGAAATTAAATGACGGCCAGCGTTAGTAATCCATTAAGTTTTTTCGCTAATTACAAAGAAGTTTATAATATTCATATGGTTTTTCTGTTAAATAATAGTTTCAAGTTTGTTCTAAATGGGGATGAAAAATCATAAAAATATTATCGATTCCGACACCATGAATGTCATTCATGAAAGGCTAAGGATGGGCACGTGGAAATTGAATGTGGCTACCGGGGAATATACCCTCGACGACGTCACTTGCGATATACTGCAGATTCCCCATGACACTGTCCTGAAAAGAGGGGTAAAACCCCCAATGCATCGACCTGACTCTACAGGGCTCCAAATAGAAGAAGGATTGAAGGGGCTCATAAATTCAGGTACGCCTTTTGATCATGAACTAGAATTTACGACCCCAAAAGGAAACCCGAGATGGCTACATGTTATTGCCACCCGTAAAATGGAAAATGGTAAATGCATTGTGGTTACAGGAATCATTCAAGACATTACCACAAGAAAACAAACTGAAAACAATCTTTTTCAGCATAATAAGTTATTAAATCTCGCCCAAAAAAAAGCACGATTGGGCCATTGGAACTGGGATATCAGAACGAATACCTTCAGCTGTTCCGAAAATATGAGCCGTATCATCGGTTTTGAAGTAGATGCTTGCGTGTCAATGAGCAATATTATGGATAAGGTACATCCCGACGACCGGACTTATGTAAGCGCCTTATTGACCAATTGTATCAAAAACAAGGAATTTCAAAATTTTACACACAGAATCCTGCGTGATGATGGTGGCACACAAACCATTCAGGTTTCTGGAGATGTTCATGTAGACGACAAGGGAGAAATAGTCAATGTTTTGGGGATTTCACAAGACATTACCGATTATAAGAAAATTGAAGAGGAATTGGTTAAAAAGAACGAGCTCTTAATCTTTGCGGAACAAAAGGCATTATTGGGGCACTGGGAGTGGAACATTATTACGGATGAAGTTTTTTGGTCTTCCAACCTCTATTATCTTTTTAAGCAAGAAGAAAACACAAAACTGGAGTTCAACACCTACTACAGCTATGTACATGTAGAGGACCAAGCAATAGTTTCGGCCCACTTTGGGAAAGCCATTGAAGAGAAACACTTTGAAAAAATCATACACCGGATTGTTTTAAATGACGGTACCTTAAAATGGATTTTGTTATTGGGTGAGGTCATTGTAAACGAACAGAATGAAATAATTAAGCTGATTGGAACTTGCCAAGATGTGACCGAGCAACAGATGCAAGAGATCAAGTTTAAAGGATTGGTCGAATCTGCCCCAAGTGCTACGCTTATTATAAATAAAGAAGGCATTATACAAATGGTCAATAAACAGGCCGAAAGCTTATTCGGCTACACTCCCGAAGAGTTAGTCGAAAAATCTGTCGAGATGCTTATACCTTCTAGGTTTGAAGAAAAGAGGGCCCCACATCGTGAAAAGTTTCTGGCCAACCCTAAAATTCAGAAAATCGATATAGGGGAAGACTTTTATATGATCCATAAATCGGGAAGGGAAATTCCGGTAAAAGTAACACTTGGACCTTTACATATAGAAGAGGGATTGCTTATATCTATGGCCATACGTGACACGACCGCCCAAAAAATGGCCGAAAGGAAAATTTTAAAGGCCAAGGAAGATTTGGAAATCCTTACCAAGGAGTTGACCGCACAAAACCATCAACTAGCGGATTTTACGCAGATTACCTCTCACAACTTGCGGGCACCGGTAAGTAATTTGAACTCACTTTTGGAAATTTATAAACTGATGGACGATGAGGAAGAGCGAAAAGAGTTGTTCGAAAAATTTGAAATTGTAATCGGGCACCTTACCTTAACGCTTAATACCTTGGTGGAGGCCTTGTCGGTAAAAAACCACACTTCAATTGAGAGAAGTGAGATTTTCCTTAGTGAAACCTTACACAAAACGAGGGAGATATTCACGGCTGAAATCAGCAGGACCAAGGCAGTTGTTAAAGGTGATTTTTCAGAGGTCGATTCTGTTCACTACAATAAAATTTATTTAGAGAGCATTTTTCAAAACTTAATAGGAAACGCTTTAAAATATAGGTCGTCAGAACGTGCGCCCCTGATAGAAATAAGTTCTGAAATCCATAATGGAAACGTATTGTTGAAGTTTAAGGATAATGGTTTAGGAATCGATTTGAACAGGCACGGCCATAAAATGTTCGGATTGAACAAAGTTTTCCACAACCACCCCGAAGCAAAAGGCATCGGTTTATTTATGACCAAGACCCAGGTGGAAGCCATGGGCGGAAAAATAGCAGTATCAAGTAAAGTCAATGAAGGCTCAACTTTTAGCATAACCTTATAATTAATCAATTTCGCATGCAATCACCTTTTCACCTGTGCATTATCGATGATGACGATATTTATCGTTTCACGATCATTCAATCCGCAAAATTCTTAGAAATAGAACACAAAACTTCGGTCTTTGTCAATGGTGAGGACGCTTTGAACTTTATTTTGGAAAACCAAAACAATCCGGCCGCCCTCCCCGACATTATACTTTTAGATATTGATATGCCCGTTATGGACGGGTTTCAATTTTTAGAGGAATACAAGGCCATAGACCCGAAAATAAATAGAGATATAAAGATTTATATGGTCTCTTCCTCGGTCGACCCCGAAGATATTGCCAAGGCGAAATCCTATTCTATGGTAGTGGACTATATTTCCAAACCTTTGACCCCGGAGAATCTTAAGCAGTTGGTTGCCGATATTTGAAAAAGTTAGGGCTCAAAAAAACGTAAGGACTTTTAGTTTTTGGTATTCTTCTCCTCAATCCATTTAGAAAGGTACTTTGTGGCCTGCATGGTTTGGTGAAGCAATAGTGCGCCTATAAAATTTTTGCGTCTATGCGCTTTTAAATTACGGACCAATCCATCAATTTTCTCCTTCAATCGCTTTTCTAGCACATGACGATCATAGCTTGTATCGACAATGGCGAGGCCATTGTTCTGTGCTTTCGTCCATTCTTCTTTATTGTGGTACAATCGTAAGGCCGCTCTGGCAAAGTCTTCGGCCGTATTGGCAATGGCCCCGCTCCAGGGCATTTCGGCGTGCATACCTTCGACTCCGATATTGGTAGTGACGCTCGGGGTTCCATTTTGCATGGCCGAGGTCAGTTTTCCCTTTATACCCGCGCCAAAACGCAAAGGCGCCAGATTAAGGCGGGCCTTACCTAAGACCTTGTTCGCATCTTCGGCCCAGCCTTTTATGTGGAACCCTTGGTCAGGTCGGTGTAGCTCTTGTATATGTTGTGGTAGATAGGCGCCATAAACCGATAATTGGGCATCGGGAAGCCCTTTTCGTATTAGTGGCCAAATCTCTTGGGAGAGGTAAAGCAGGGCGTCTACATTTGGGGCATGCCTACCATTACCAATACAGACAAAACCCGACCTTTGGTCAAAGGCGGGCCAATGGCCTTGTTTCTCATTATCGATAGGGTCTAGCAAAAATGGGAGGTGCACTAAGAGATCCTCGTCTATGGCTAATTGTTTCGTCAAGAGTTCCATCTCGAAAGTCGAAACCATTAATGAAAGATCGGAGCGGTAAATACTTGCCACTTCACGCTTGGTCACATCGCTTTGCTGCCAGTCTTCCAGTGAAAATGACATATGTTTCTTGTGGGCCGTTTCCCGAGCTTTCCGAAGCGAATGCAAATCTTCGGTATCAAGTATCCTAATAGCGTTCGGTAAGCTTTCGGCTATTCGCCACCCGAACTGTTCTTCGGTCAAAAAACGGTCGAAAATAACAATGTCGGGGTTTAGTTCTTTTATGGAGAGGTCGAAACCGGAATCGTTCAAGGTGATGGGCATCGATTCAATGGCCAATGCCTTTAAATCTAGGGATAGCCCTGTTTGGCTCGCCGTACTGGCAAAAACAATGCGATAGCCCCCTTCCTTAAAAAAACGCAGTAATTCCAGCATACGGTTTCCTGCTGCCGTAGAAGCGGGTTCGGGCCAGGTAAAACCAATAATCAAAAGTATGTCTTGCTTCACCTTGTAGTAATACATTTATCGGCTCGGTCGAATTTCCAATACCCTTACATCTTGGCTGCGAACATACGGGAAATACTCGAACGTAATTTACGTTCGTAGTCTTCTTCAAGCCATTCCTTATAGTTCTTGGTATTGTTCATGATACAGTAGGAATATTGTCGTACGCGATAGGCAATCTCCTCCTTGAGCTCTTTGGCCAAGATACGGGCGTCGAAAACATCCTCCGAATTCTCTACACAAATCTGGGCGTGTTGCTCTATACTGCGCTCCAATACAATTTTAGACTTCAGGCCTTGGGCAAAAACCTTTTTATATTCTTCCTTGATGTTAAACTCGATATTGGAAGATTTCTTGAATTTTTCACGAAGGGCCGGGGGCATTTCATAAACAAATTCTTTTTCGATTTCCTCGTCATTCTTGATGTTCTCAAGGTAGAAATCAGGAAAATGAAAGATTTCCTGCCAATCTATAGGGGCGTCCCACAATCCGAAACGTGCTACATTGTTTCCGAGGTCCACTACGGTAAATTCACTCTTGTTCGGAAGTATTCGAGAACCACGACCGATCATTTGAAAGTATAACGTTAGGGAACGGGTGGCCCTGTTGAGAATAATGGTCTCTACCGAAGGTTCGTCAAAACCGGTGGTAAGGATACTGACCGAGGTCAGAATGGCGTCAGGGGTGTTGGAAAACCACTCTAGTATTTCCTTTCGTTCCGAGGCCGTATTTTTATTATCTAAGTGACGGATATTGTAGCCGGCTTTTTTAAAGGTTTCGTATACGTAACGGGAGGTGTTGATACCGTTGTTGAAAATCAGTGTCTTTGTACCATCGGCAATCTCCTTATAGGCCGATAAGAGCTTGCCCAACATGCTTTGGTTGCTGTAGAGCTCATCGGAAGACTTAACGGTGTAGTCACCACTGATACCCAGTTTTAGGCTTTGTAGGCTTACATCGTAATTGTACATATTGGCCTTGGCCAAAAACTTTTTTTTAATCAGCGACCCTATAGATTCGCCCACGATCAACTTTTGATAGTTGTCTTTCATGGGCAATTTGATGTTGGAGCTTAAGGGTGTTGCAGTAACCCCGAGAATGGTCGAGTTTTTGAAGAACTTAAACAATTTTCGGAAGGAGTTGTAATGCGCCTCATCGATGATGACCAGACCAATATCCTTGATTTCGACCTTTTCTTCCTGCAGCCTATTGTTCAAGGTTTCCACCATGGCCACAAAACACATATAGGTATCTTGGTCGGTAAGCTCCTTCACCTCACTATTGATGATTTTGTTCTTTACACCGAAGCTATTGAGCATACGGGAAGTTTGGGTGCTCAATTCTATACGGTGCGTAAGTACGACCACTTTTTTACCCGTTTTTTCAATATAACGACGGGCTATTTCAGAAAAAACAACGGTTTTACCACCACCTGTTGGCAGTTGGTATAGTAGATTGCCCTTTTCTTCTGGATCCTCAAGATGCTTGAAAATGGTCTTCAGATCTTCGATCTGATAATCGTATAGTTGCTTTTCGGTAGTATCTTTTTTTAACTCCAAGTAGGGTCTAAAATTTAGTGTTCATGTATTGTAAGAAGGTGGGGCTTCCCGATTTTCTCAATTTTACAAAATTAAAGGAAATTTGTCCTCTTCTGAAATTAAATCTGGGGAAATCGACAAAAGCATTGCTCAGGCCCCGTTATACTTGGGCCAAAAGCATGTCTTTCTATTTTTGGCCAAAGAGAAAAATGTTCAAGGTCAATATCCTTTTTCCATGACCACTTCGTTCAATAAATCCCTTTTCGTCAGTAGCCTATCATAATTTTCGAGGATTTGGGGCACTACGGAACCGGTGTCGGAAACACTGGCATAATGTGGGGTCATCTGTATTTTTTCATGTTTCCAAAAAGGATGTTCTTTTGGTAAAGGCTCTTCGTGGTAAACATCCAAACCGGCACCGGAAAGGTGTCCCGTGTCCAACATTTCGATCAAGTCTTCGTCAACCAAGTGGCCACCACGTGCCACGTTTATGACAAAAGCGCCCTTAGGAAGTTTTAAAAACAGTTCTTTGTTCAAAATTCCGGTGGTTTCTTGGGTCAGGGGCAATAGACAAACGGCGATCTGTGTGGTTTTTAAAAAATCGATCAGGCCATTGTCACCTACAAAGCAATCGACACCCGCTATATCTTTTTTAGAGCTGGCCCAGCCCTGAACCTTAAAGCCGTATTTGACCAAATCCGTGGCCAATTCCCGCCCTAGGGCACCAAGCCCCAGAATACCGACCCTAAAATCGGAAATCCTTCGATATTGTATAGGTTGCCATATTCCTTTTATTTGGTTGATTTTATACTGGTCTAGGTTTTTCAAATGACTTAGGATGACCGCAAGAACGTGTTCTGACATATCCTTGGCCAACATATCGTCTACCACACGGGTTATGGGCAAGTTCTTGGGCGCCGCCCCATCTTCGAAAATAAAGTCCACCCCTGCCCCACTGGAAGCGATGAGCTCTAGGTTGGGATAATGGGCCAATGCCCCTTTGGGGTGCTTCCAGACCAAGGCCATTTTTATTTTTTCCTTAGGGTGGTCTTCCAAATAACTATATACCTCGAGTTCGGGTCGTTGCGCCAAGAGGGCCTTTTTCCAAAGTTCAATCTTGTCGTCTTGTCTGATGATTACTATTGCCATATTTAATCTATGATATCTAGGGCTCGGGAAAAGCCCTCGCCGAATTGCCAATTTTGGTCTTGTGTTGTGGTGTAAACTTTTATAATTCTTTCCTTGTATTCGGCCAACAGCCCATTGATCGATATAAACCTGAGCGCCTCGGTAAACGAGTTCATCATGCTTTTGTAAAAAGCATCGGGCAGGTTATGGTCTTTTTCGAATACTTGGGCTATCTCCAAATTGTAAAGCATGACGTCTGCAACAAGATGTGGGGCCACACCGAGTTTTATAAAGTGCTTTATAAATTTCTGGGCGACTGAGCGTCTTGCCCTAGGGCGTCTTCGCTTTACGGGAAAATACTCATTACTGATTTTGGTCTTTGCTTCTTGAACGAGCTTGTCTTCCTTTGGGTTGAAGATAAAGTTGTAGTACTCCTTAACCTCGGGAAAGCGCTCGTATAGGTCGAGCAATTGCTCTTCAATGGCCCCTTTATCTATTTCCGAAAGGTATTTCTTTAGCTTTCGCTTGCTCATTTTTCTACTATTTGTCCTCAAAAATAGCGGAATGCGTCAAATCCTCCTAGATTCGTACCTGAAATCTTAAACTTCTCATAAATTATGTATAAGAATACTCACAAGTCTTTGGATAATAGATAATAAAAATGTATACTGTATGCTTGTAGCAATCCTAAACATACTAGATACATGAGGCAACTAAAGATTATCAAGCAAGTAACCAATCGGGAATCAAAATCATTGGATAAGTACTTGCAAGATATCAGTAAAATTGATCTGATCAACGCGTCTGAGGAAGTAGAACTCGCACAAAGAATCCGTGCCGGGGACCAAGTGGCCCTAGAAAAATTAACTACCGCCAACTTACGCTTTGTAGTCTCCGTGGCCAAACAATATCAGAACCAAGGCCTGAAACTACCCGATTTGATCAATGAAGGAAACCTTGGCCTGGTAAAAGCGGCTAAGCGTTTCGACGAAACCCGCGGTTTCAAATTTATATCATATGCCGTTTGGTGGATTCGCCAATCTATTCTTCAAGCCCTTGCCGAACAATCACGTGTGGTACGACTGCCTTTGAACAAAATTGGATCTATCAATAAAATCAAAAAAACCTTTTCTTACTTGGAGCAGGCCCATGAGCGCCCACCCTCTGCCGAAGAAATAGCCAAAGAGCTAGAGATGACGGTCAGTGAGGTCAAGCAATCGATGAAAAATTCAGGGAGACACGTTTCTATGGATGCACCCCTTAGGGAAGGTGAAGACTCAAACCTCTATGATGTACTTCGTAGTGGAGAGTCTCCTAGACCGGATAAGATATTAATGCAGCAGTCTTTGAATACAGAGATCAACCGTGCTTTAGAGACCTTGTCTCCAAGAGAAGCGGATGTGGTTAAATTGTATTACGGTATCGGGGATCAACAATCTATGACTTTAGCCGAAATAGGACAGACTTTTGACCTTACCAGGGAAAGAGTTCGTCAAATTCGTGAGAAGGCCATTAGAAAATTGCGCCATAACTCAAGAAGTAAACTTTTAAAGACCTATTTGGGATAGCCCTAAACGGATATAAATAAAAAAGCCCTGACGTTAATACGCCAGGGCTTTTTTGTACAACTAATAATTCACTTATAGACTAAGAATAATTTAGTTTGTTGATTTGTTCGCTATTTAAGATTTCATTTAAGTTTTCAATGAAACTCATGTAAGCTGCGTTGTCTGGGTTTTGATTTGCCATAGTTGTAGGTTTTAAAGGTTGCAATGATTGGGGGTAGATTACATATAATCTAATTCTACCAATTCGTTTAAGCTCAAAATTTCGTTAAGGTCTTGAAGGAATGATAGGTATTCTTCTCCGTAGGTATCGTAAAGCATTTTTCTATAGGTTAAGTTACTATTTTGATTTGGTGTCTTAATTACTACGATGTAAACATATTCATAAACTCATGTGATTACAACAAAATGTGGTGTAAGGAAAGAAAAATGTTGTAAAAGTTGTTAATCATGTAAAGATCGGCCTTTTTTGATACCAAAAATACCGCGATATGTACCGATAAAACATCGCACTTTATCTATTACTGCTTAAAAATCAATGCCTTGCAAATGAAGAACCCCTTTGTTTACGGCTACTCCAAGCATTTCTGGGCTATTATGTGCTATTGTTGTGATTTGTTCCGCCTATTTCAAAAACCATTTTGGGCAAAGCTATTCAAATACCAATGTCTATAGGCGAGAGTAATGTAATGAACGGGGTTTCTATTGGGTAGTTAACTTAGGAAGTTGTACAATTTGTTGCTAATGAGGAAATCTATAAGGTATGCAATGGGATAAGTGTAAATCATAATCCTTTAAAACTTCACTTCGTAGGTAAGGCCTGCGGAAATGCCATAGAAGAACTTACCGGAGTCAAATATCAATTCTTGCCGGGTTGCCCCAATGTTCGCGGTGTAGATGTTGGGACTCTTCTTTCCCGTAAATTGATATTCCAAACTTAAACGTTGCGACTCTACGTACAAAAGGGTTTCTGCCAAAAGTTCCCCTCCATAGGTCAATTGCTGAAGTTCGGGCGAATAGCCCATACCGACGGTCAGGCCGATATAGTTCACGGCATCCTTAAGATACTTTCGCACCAGTAGATTTCCCGAGTAGCTGGTCAGATTGTCCGATCCGGGCGTGATATAAGACCGTAAGGAAAAATAATAGTTGCCCGTGTAGTAACCTAATGAATTGGTGATTATGGAAACCTTGGTGGTTTCAAAATCGATATACCTTCCGCCGGCCGAGAATTCGAAAGCTGCGGGCAGGTTTGCATATAGGTCACCCCCTACCCTGTGTTTTGGATAGATCGAGGCATTGGAGTACCCGTAGTTCAAATAGGCATAGAATCGCTTTGAAATTTTAGGATAAAAGTCCACTTCGTACTGGACCCCATATGTTCCCAGGCGATTGCTGTAATTTATTCTAGGGATGATACTGCCCAAAGGGGTCTGTCTTTTATAGGAAAGACTTGAATAGTACATGGGGTCGTATCGTTGATCGTAAACGACGGCAAGATTTCGCAGTGAAATACTATTGTTCAAGGCAGGTTCTCCTTCGGGGGATTTGGTAGCAAGCATATCAAGGACTTCCTTTTGGGGTACAGTGGTGCTATCATTTTTGTAAGACTCCATTTCCCCGTATTCGGTACGGGCCAGTCCTTCTTCGGCAATGGTCTTTAGACGCTTTACTTCGGGGTCGTCTTTTAAAAAAATCAAGGCTTTGTTCGCCAAGCCTACTGCCGTGGCGTGGTTTTTTGCATAAAGTTCATTTTTTACGGCGGCGATCCAAACATCCCTATCCTTTCTTTCCGAAGAGGTAATGATATTGAACTCTTCCCTTGCCCTATCGTATTCACCACTCCAACTATAGGTACTGGCCAATAAGGAGCGCGCACTGTGGTCTTTGCTATCCGGTTTGACCAATTCGGTCAATATGGCATTGGCCGATTTATAATCACCTTCAAAAGCCAAATTACGCGCCTCTGCCAAACGCACCTCATCCATTTCCGCAGCGCCCCTTTCCTGGCATTGTACGGAGAGGGCCGTGAAAATGCACAGCACAAATAGATATGTGATTTTAAGCTTCATTCTAGTTCAAACGTATTTACAAGGGTCTAGGTATCAGACCTGTTCTTTTTTTTCATGGCTGCTGCCATTCCCTTCTTCTGGGCCTGCCGGCGTGCCCGTTCTATTTTATCCTCTATTTCATGGGCGCTAGAGCTGTTCCGTTCTACTTGGTCAATAAGTTCCATGGCTTCTTTTGAGCGTTCTGACCAGAAATACACATCGAAAAGGGCCGAATACGAATCAATGTAATTCGGGTTCATTTTTATACAGTCCTTCAATATTTCAATAGACGTATCGTAGTTTCCCATCCAAACATTGACCCTGCCCGTTAAAATCTTGGTATCAATATGGCTCGGGGCTTCAGAAAGGATGTAGCGACTGAGTAAAAGCGATTTTTTATATTCCCGCTCAAAGGCCAATTCACGTGCTATCATATAGACCTTGTCAAAATTTTGCCCGTTATACACGCTGTTGATCCATATGATTTCCGAATCGGTGAATTTTTCCTTTTTCACCGAAAAAATGGCAAGGCTATCGGGAATGATCTTGTCCTTATTGGTCACATAGGCATTCATTGATTTAAAGGCCTTTAACTTGGCCTCACTCTTAGATCCGCCAAAAGCCGAACTTAAATCCATGTTTTCGTCCAGTTCATAAATCGATCCATCGGAGTATAGTTTTTCCCCATCAACAAACTCTTTTAACTCGTTTTTGTTACGCATTAAGGGAATCTGTTTTTTTGATCTGAATTTCTCCGACATATCCAAGGCATCCCCCATCCACGCTACTTTTTTTGGCATTTTAAGCTCGTAATTCGCTTCAAGAAGGGCCAATAAGGTCGGGGTAACGTCAAAATGTGAATTGAGGGCGCTTATTTTTTTGGTTTGCTTCAAAAGCGGACTGAACATGATCAAGGGTACGTGAAAACGGCTCAGGTTATTGCGCTGGGGTATCGGAATCAGTCTATGGTCTCCCGTAATAATAAAAATGGTGTTGTCGTAGTTCGGTTGTTGCTTATACGCTTCAAAGACATATTTTAAGGCATCATCGGTGTAAAGTAAGGTAGCGAAGACATTGTCGTTCTTTTCGATCACCTTTTTGGTCTTTCGGTCATAATCCTTTTCAGAGAGGATTTGGCCCACTTTGGCCTCGTAGAAGTCCTGTCGGGGAGGAATAAAGGGTTCGTGGGTGCTAATGGTCATATACACCTCCATACGAGGCTGTTGGGCTTCACGCGGTAGACTCATGCTCTTTTTAAAAAGTTCTTTGTCAGGATAGCCCCAAGAGGCCCCTGCCGCATCTTCGGCCTGCATTTGATAATTCTTCCCGAACCCTGACTTATCGAGTATAAAATCTAGGTTTTCACTGCTTAAAAATCGGTCAACATTATCAAAAGAGCTGTTGGTTCCTTGGTAAAAGGAAGTATGGTACCCATTGTTTTTTAAAATACTGAACAAGGTGAGTTTGTTCGGGTATTTTTCAAGTTCCATAAATCCGCTTTTTCCAAAGGGAAGCGACCCTAAAAGTGAGGGTAAAACCCCAAAGGTACGGCCGGTATTGCTCAAGCAATTTTCCCAATACAGGGATTTGTGGGTCAGTGAATCTAAAAAAGGGGTAAAACCTCCATACTCGGCGCCTTCCCCAACAAAATCCCTACCAAGACCTTCGACCATAATAAATACAATGTTGGGTTTGTTTTCCTTGAGTTGAAAATACTCGCCCAAAACATTGGGAACGGGCTTCGATTTGATCAAGGGGTACTCAACGTCGGAGTTATAGGAAGTGTCTTCCGTAGAAGAGTCATAAAGGTTGAGTGCCAGATATTGGGTTTTGTTATGGTCTATAGGTTTTCCCTCAATAAACAGGGTAGCAATGAACATGCTGATCAAAATAATGGTAAAGGGGTACATTTTACTAATGTGGTGGTAATGCTTGGAGCTCACCTTGTACAAGCCGAAGAACATCCCTACAATGCCTATAAAGCCCAAGGGCAGCACCCATGATATACCGCCCGAATTGGCTATGGTCATTTGAATATCCTCAAAACTATAGCCCAAGAGGTCGGAACCCAAGGGCACCAAGGCTGTACAAAAATAACTGATCAGCATGGCTTCGATCATCAATAGTAAGAGTAGCACAACAAAGACCAGGTTGAAGCCATAACGCGGACGCAAGTTTTCCCAAAAATTAAACGGAAAGGCCAATAGTACCCCTACCAAGGAGGAGTAGCCTATTTGGTGAACAAGGGCAATAAAGAAACTGGTGCCGAAAATCACATCTACAACCCCCTTGAAATACAAGGTGGCATATTGGTAAACCGTAAGCACCAACAGACTACCGAAGAAAGAAATAATCAATCTCGTGTAATGTTTTAAGGTATATCTGTCTATCGTACTCGTATTCATCTTTTAGATCAAGCGGCTTTGGCAAAGCCTTTTCGAACCTGGGAACCCCAGCCCGATTTAATTTTAAACAGTTTTTTATAATTGCCCCGCACGGCCGACCATACTACGATCGGGTGGAACAGTATCGGTTCGATAAGGGCACAAAACATAAGTGTTAGAATGTCCTTCGTTTTTTTGTACTCATTGTAGCTATAGACATCCCAAAGAATGGCATAGAACGAAAACATGACGGAGAAGAGATAAACCATTGCCGTTATAGCGATAAAAAACTCCCAGTTTAAAATGCCTAGATACATGAAGGTTACAATGGTAAAAAAGCCAAAAAATTCCATAAGGGGAGCTAGCCATTCATAGAAAAACCAGTAGGGATAACTTAAGAGTCCCAATCGCCCGTATTTCGAATTAAAGAACATATCCTTATGCTTGAACAAGGTCTCGAGGTTACCCCTGGCCCATCGGTCTCTTTGGTTGACGAGTATCTTTAGGTCTTCCGGAACTTCCGTCCAACACAAGGGATCGGGAATGTATTCTATGGTGTAAGGTTCTTTACGGTCGTGCATATACCTACGCATCTTAAAGACGATTTCCATATCCTCCCCGACCGTTCCCGTATCATATCCGCCAACGGCCAAGGCTATTTCCCGGTCAAAAAAACCAAAGGCCCCTGAAATGATCAATAGGCTATCGATGCTTCCCCAGGCCATTCGTCCTAAAATAAAGGAGCGGGTATATTCCAATAGTTGAAAGCGGGCCAACCAATTTGTCGGTAGGCGTATTTCTTCAAGTTGCCCTCCTTCTATCACACAGGAATTGGCGACACGTATTACACCTCCGACAGCAATGACCCGTTTTTCGGAACGTTGGTAAAATGATTTTACAACATGTAGCAAGGCATCGGGCAGCAAAAGGCAATCGACGTCAATGCAACCGACATAACGATTGGTTGAAAGTGCCATACCCGTATTCAGGGCATCGGACTTTCCTCCGTTTTCCTTGTCTATGACCGTGAGTT
The DNA here is from genome assembly GCF_900156625.1 of Zobellia uliginosa. Taxonomy (GTDB): domain Bacteria; phylum Bacteroidota; class Bacteroidia; order Flavobacteriales; family Flavobacteriaceae; genus Zobellia; species Zobellia uliginosa. The sequence goes on from NZ_FTOB01000003.1 coordinate 838,140, forward strand.
TTGAAAATGCCCTGTGGGGAGATTTGTAGATACCTCGAATCGGCTTGTGTTTCCAGTTGGGGTCGATTTTTTGGTCGACCTTGACCAGGTCGTAGGCATCGATCATCTTTTGAAGGGTATCGTCTTTGCTACCATCGTTAACGACCATGACCTCGTAATTGACATAGCGAAGCGACATGAGCGAACGAATGTTTTCCACAATGGTAAGTCCTTCGTTATAAGCCGGTGCAATAATGGTTATACTCGGGGCTAAAGGCGAGGCCATAACTTTTGATAGGCTGCCAAAACTGTTTTTCTTTCGGTAGTGGATGGAGTTTCTGGTGGACAGATACCCCATGATCGAGAATAAGGTGAATAGGGTGACCGTAAACATCAAGAAAACGATGTTTATATAGTCTAGGACCATATGGAAGAAGGCACTATCCATGCAATTTCCCTATAATCTTTTTAGGAAACTCTATGATGGAATCGAAGAAAGATCCCTCGTCCGAAACGACTTCGCTCCCGTTTACTTCTATGTTCAGTGTTTTCTCGTCGTATTTTTTGTCAAGCACCTCGGTATCGGCAAGTTCAAATTCAAAATCGAGAAGCTCGGGGTTTTCGGTCGTTGTAGGTACCGTATGCGGCTTAGGCTTCGATTTTGCAGTTGCCGTCGGGGCAATCGGTTCCAATGAAGAAAGGTCAATTGGCAGCTCCGCTACCGGTTTTGGTGCTGCCGGTTTTTCGAACTCACTTTTTTTTGAAACTTTTTCGATGAGAAGTTTTAAGGCGTGTTGGGCCTTTTTACGGATTTTAGGGTCGGGGTCCTCCAATAAGCCATCGAGAAAATCGATTTCCTTTTCATCACCGACCGAAACTATTTCCCCTAAAAGCACGAGTTTCGATTCTTGGTCTATATTTTTGAACAGGTCGGCAAATATGCTGAAACTAGGAAGTTGAACCGCCCGATCTTCTTCCTTTGCTTTCGTCGGGTTTAAATTCTTGGTATACGAAAATTGGTCGATCAAGCCGCGAATGCGATGCTTGATGAACGATTCGCTTTCCTCTGCCAAGAGTTCGCGCAATAGGGGAATTTCCCTGTGGTCGCCCATTTCTTCCAAATCATCAAGGAGTCCCATCATATACGCCTCATGGGCATCATAATATACAGGTTCAGGAATTAAATCGGCAAAAGGTTTTTCTTCTTTTGCGGGGGAAATGACCTCGTAGTCTACTTCTATTTCCCGAAGCTCGTTAAGGGCCAATAGCCAGGTCATGACATCTTCGTTTTCGGTTGCTATGGGGTCGGGCTCTGCTTCCGGGAAAGTCTGCTTCGCAGTTTCGTTCAGAAAGGGCGTTAGGTTTTCGACATGTTCAAAATTGACTTCAAAATCGGAAAGCGTATAACCTTCCAAACTTTCAATTTTTTGAGCACCTTCATTGGCCTGAGCGGCAATGTCGTCGGCAGTTTCCGATTCGTTATCGGTAACTATGGGCAAAAATCCAAATTCGTTTATTTCCTTTTTCAAGGCATTGTTTTCCATCTGGGGCGTAATTGCTGTAGCATCCTCCTCTACCACCAAAGGAAGGAAGTCGATTTGGGAAATATCGAATCGGGGCGTTTCTGTTTCCGACGGTTCTTCTTGTGGTTTGGTAAAGGCTACTTCTTCAAATTGTACTTCCATACGGTGAAGTTTTTCCTTGTTTTTTTTTGAGTCGGACATGCTTGTATTTTTAATAGGTGGGTTAATGTCGGTTGTAGGCGCTACGACTATGGGAAGGAAATCATAATCGAGCGACTTTCCTTCGGGGTCGATTTCGGTAGATGCCTCTTTTTTCTTGGGATATGGAAGGGTTAGCGCATCGATTACCTCAATACTTAAAATAGCCTGGTCTTCATCTGCCCCGTTCAATGGAACCTTGGGGGTAGTCGGTATCGCCTCCTCCATTGGGATGTTTTCCGGTGTATTAGCACCCGCTTCTAGGATGTCACTTGCTCGTAGTGGCATCGTTTCCAAAATCGGCTCCACATGGTTTTCCATGGGTAGTTCCTCAACTTTTATATGGTCTGAAAAAGGTGTCGCCTCTACTTCCTCAGTTTGGGGAATTTCTTTAGTGGTTCGAGTCGACGTTACTTCCGTGACAGGCTCTTTATAACTTTCTGTTTTTTCTATATCCTTCGTAGGCATTACCGATTCGGGCGAAATGGTATTAATGGCGGTCAGGGCCTTGCTTGAAACGGAGAAATTGGACTCGTTTTCTTCCACCATCCTTAAAAATTCGATGTCGTCGGTACTTCCCAACTCGGCAATGGTGCCTAAAATCGCAATCTTGGTATCGGTGGCACATTTATTAAAAACCGATTTTAGGACAGGAATGGCCTCTACTACATAAAATTCTTTGATGCAGGCAATGGCCTCTTCCTTTATTTGTTGGTTTTTGTGCTTGACCAGTTCTATGAGCGAGGCATTGGCATCGTTCTGATTGTAATACTTAATAAGCCTAAGGGCAAAGAGTACTACGTGTTTGTTCTTAGAGGTCAACCACACCCTGAACTTAGGAGGAACAAAACCTTTTTGGTTTCGTATGACATCTAAGAGTTTGAGTTGTTGCCATTCCGATATTTTATAGCGGGTGGTATCAAGAAAATAGTTGATGCCTTCAGGTTTTAGGGTTACTGTGGCAATTTCCGCTTGCTTTCTTATGGTGCTGTTCTTATGGTTGATAAACTTGGTAATAAAACCATAGGCCGATTCTACCTGCATTTGGGTGAGTTCAAGAATGCCTTTCGAGATAACTTCCCAACGCCAGCTCTGAAGTTTTTCAAAGGCGTCTTTTTCGAGTCCGAGGTTTTGGTAGAGTTCAAAAAGTCGGGTTTGGGTATCGCCGGAAACATCTTTTCTTAAGTCAAGCAAGATTTCCACCAGAACCTTTCGGTTGAAAGGTGTTTTGAGCAATTCCCGAATTTCTAGTTTTGAGGAGATATAGCTCGATTTCTCGGTAACATCGTCACTATCGTCGTAGAACAAGAATTCGCTGATCATGGCCGAGAGTTCCCTTTTTCGCTGTTTGGTGATGGAAGCGGTGGCCGATATTTTATTCCTTACGACAAATACCGAGATAAAATATACTATAGCTAGGCCCACGAACACAATAGATAGGTTCCACAACAACTCCGTATCGATTTTTGGGGCTGTTATGTTGGCAAGGTGATAATATGTAATTTTTTTTAACAAATTAGATTTTGTTCAGTTCGCGGGCTACTCGAACCAAGAGTTCTGAAGGACTCACCGGTTTTGATATAAAATCGTTGGCCCCCAACTCGAATGCGTTCAGAACATTTTCTTCGTTACCCGCAGAAGAGATTATGATAATCGGTACTTGTGATTTTAATTCATGGCGCACAAAACTGATCAGTTCAATACCTGAGAAATATGGCATCATAATGTCACTTACGATGATGTCTGGCGTATTTTCCAACAAATACTCCTTGACCATTTTTCCATTGGTCCTATGGTTAACTTCATAACCGCCTTTCTTTAGGCGAAAATTCAATAGCGAGGCCAATAGTTCGTCGTCTTCGGCCAGCAATAATGTTTTCTTGTTCATGGCGGGCCTTAATGGTTCGTTAGTTCCGAATAGGCTCTATCTAAGGCATTTTTGACCTTTGGGAATTCGTCGTTAAAACAGTTGCACAAAAATTCGAGATGTTTGGGGTCTTTGTCCAGTTTACATCCCTTCTGTATTTGAACGACGATGTCGTGCAGGCTTTGGGTACGCATCATGGCCAGGCCAGCCTTGACCTTATGTGCGGCCAAATCTAGTTTTTCAAAATCATTGCTTTTCAAATGGATTTTGGCGGCTCCCATGAATTCAAGGGCGTTTGACGTAAACAGGGTAATCAATTCTTGTAGTAAATCCATTTCTCCCATACACTCTTTGAGAATGAGCGATAGGTCGATCTCAGGCTCGGTCTTGATTGCTTCCGAGGTTCCATTTAGGATCAATACATCTTTTTTGTCCATAGTTGTTTCAATTTTCAGCTCTTTTAAGACATCACCGTAAGATTTGTAATGCTCGATAATGGCATCATAGATGTCTATATCTATTTCTGCATAGGCATCTTCAAAGCTTTTGGTTCGCTGGTCCAACATATCCTCTTGACAGTTTGGGTCGGCATCGATAAAGTTCTCCTTAGACTTAAAGATAATCTCCAAAAGGTTCTTTTTAAAGTTCTGGAAAGATGATTTTAGAAGGAAAGCCTCATCGGAAGTCAATTTTTCAACAGAAAAGTCATTGAGAAGCGACTCTAAATCCGTCAATTGGAAAAGTAGGTTTTTCGTTTTCAATTTTGGTTATTTAGGTTAGTAAGTGTGGGACTGATTTATATTATTCTTTACATCAATTCTTTAGGGCTACAATTTTTGTTTTATACTATCTATAGTAAAATTCCTTATTTGACACAGTGCGCACAACAAAATGTTCCCTATAGCCCGATAAATGTTGTCAAAGTGCTTAAATTGTAGGTTTAAAACATATTTCATGAAGTATTTCGTCTATTTATTTAGCATTCTAACGTTTACAGCCTGTAAAGAAAACAAACCGAAAGTGGAAGAAAGCACAGATCAAAAAGCCAAAAGGATACATAAAAAAATAATTGCGATAGATACGCATAACGATATCAATATCAACAACTTCAGTGATAGTATAAACTACACCCAACGATTAGACACGCAGATAAACCTGCCCAAGATGGACGAAGGAGGCTTAGATGTCACTTGGCTTATTGTTTACACAGGGCAAGATACGCTGAGCGATGAAGGTTTTGCTAAGGCCAAAGAGAATGCCATGTCAAAATTTAAGGCCATTCATCGGCTTTGTGAGGATATCGCCCCCGATCAAATAGAATTGGCCTTGAATTCGGATGACGTAAGACGAATTCACCAAGCCAAAAAGAAGGTCGCCATGATAGGTGTTGAAAACGCCTACCCAATGGGAGAAGACCTTTCCAACTTTAAAAAGTACTACGACCTTGGGGCACGCTATATTTCATTATCGCATAATGGACACAGTCAATTTAGTGATTCCAATACTGGGGAAAAGGACAATGTATGGCTACATAATGGTTTAAGTGATTTAGGTCAAGAAGCTGTAAAAGAAATGAATAGGCTTGGAATAATGATTGATGTATCCCATCCTTCCAAGGAAGCCATGAAGCAGATGATCGCCCTTTCCAAAGCGCCGATCATAGCTTCGCATTCTTCGGCAAGGGCCTTGTGCGACCATAGTAGAAACCTTGATGACGAGCAGCTCAAGTTGATGAAAGAAAACGGAGGGGTGGTACAAGCCGTTGCCTTCAGTTCTTATTTGAACACTAAAAAAGATAAAGCCTACAATGCCTATATCAAAACAATTTTAGAGAAGGTAGCCGATTCTATGGGACTGGAATGGTATTCGCGAGATCAATTCCCCTCTTTGACCGATGCACAGAAAGAAACCTTTATGAAAAACTATCCCAAAGTCAAAAAAATCGGGATTTCCATGGTGGAGAAAATTCCGGGTGCGCCCAAAATGGTAGATGTTTCCGATTTTGTAGACCACATAGACTACATGGTCGATCTCATAGGAATCGACCATGTAGGCATTAGTTCCGACTTTGACGGCGGAGGTGGTATCAAAGGATGGTCCGATGCTTCGGAAACCTTCAATGTTACGCTTGAACTCGTAAAACGCGGCTATACCGAGGAAGAGATTGCAAAACTATGGGGAGAGAACCTCTTACGTGTACTTGATGAAGTTCAGGCGGTAGCGGCCGAACTACAGAAGTCTTAGTCTTCCGATGCCAAACGGTCCCTGACGTATTCCACCTTTGTCTTCCCGTGTGGGGTAGGTTTTCCGTCGGGGCCAAGGTTGACCATGATGATGTTATCAACGGTTACAATGGTTTCGCGTGTCATTTTATTGCGCACCTCACAATTTAATGTCAATGAAGTTTTTCCGAATTTTACGACTTCGATGCCTATTTCAATAATATCGCCCTTAACGGCGGTGCTCATAAAGTTGATTTCCGACATATATTTGGTAACCACTTTCTTGTTCTCTAACTGAATAATGCTGTAGAGGGCGGCCTCTTCATCGATCCAAGCCAATACACGACCCCCGAAAAGCGTTTCGTTAGCGTTTAAATCCCCAGGTTTTACCCACTTTCTAGTATGAAATCTCATGACATTAATTGTTTAAATATGTTGAATTTTTGTGTAAAATTAGAAAAGTCTAAACTGTTAAAATAGTTTGCCGGACGAATCTTCGAGCGATTTGGGGATATGGAGGTCTGTACCCCATTTTTTGTTCAATTTGTCAATAAACGAGGCTGATAATAATGGGGATTCCACTTCCATATTTTGGTGTACGAAAAAATGGATGTTTTGCAGTCCTTGGTTTTTCCATTGGTCCAATCGTGCGATCCAATCGTTTAGCCGTTCGTAATCCGTAGGATGGTTGGCCCCCACATAACGCACAAAGGCCTCGCTATTGGTCAAACGCATATGTAACATATCACGTCTGCCCGCAGTATCTACCAGAATATTGGATATGTTGTTCTCTTCTAAGAGGTGGTAGAGTTCTTGGCTCACCTTTTCGTCATTGAACCAGTCGGTATGCCTAAACTCTATGGCCAAAGGAAACTCCTTGGGCCAGTATTCAACAAAGCGCACTACCCTATCCCAATTCTTAGGCCCAAAATTATCGTGCATCTGTAAAAATATGGTCCCTAATTTTTCCTTAAGGTTGGCCGTAACCTCTAAGTAGCGGTCCACTATAGGAAAAGCGGCATCGTTCAATCTTCGCAAGTGACTGATGTCCCTTGAAATTTTAGGAAAAAACCTAAAGCCTTCCGGAGTCTTGTCATACCATTTTTGATATTGTTCCGCGGGAAATATCCTGTAGAAGGTAGCATTGAGTTCTATGCTGTTGAACTGGGAACTATAGTAAACCAACTCGTCTTTCGTCCCCCTAGGATAGAAGTTTTTTAGGTCTTGTCGGTTCCATTTGGCGCATCCTATCGAAATGTTCAAGCGGGTCGACCCCTTGGTTCCGTTCAAGACAACGGCTGTGTCAGGGTGGTCTTTAGGTAGAGTGAAATCGATGATTTCAGGATGGTCTACTTTTCCAAATTTCATTTGAAAATGATTTAAAAAGCAATGTTATACTACAGGAAAAATCAAAATTAAGCTTGGTCGAATCGGTCAAACCAAGGTCGACACGGTTCAGGACCAAACAAAAAAGCGGCTATCGAAGTAGCCGCTTTTGTACATATATAAAAAATTACTTCAAGGCCTTCTTTTTGATATAACCGGCAAGGTTCTTGGCCAGCTTGGCGTAGCATTCCGAAATTCGGTAGCCACTGTTGTAATCGTTGCCCATGGCGCCGTATCCTTGAACGTCCTTATAGGTTCCTTCCAATAAAATATTGCTGGGGTTTGCGGTTTCATATATTGTTATGGTCGCATCGATTTCGGCATTTTTCCGAACTACACCTACGTTATAACCTGCATAGATTTTAGTGGAATGGATTTTCATAGTGTAATCGGCGGGGTCTTTGGATACAACGACCTCCCCATCTTCAAAACGCTTGTTGAAAGACTCAATGAACTTCGGCTCATAGCGCTCTTCGCGATCGGCAAACCAAGATTTTTTAAATTCCTCGCCCTTGCCGGCCTCTTTTTCTTCCCGCTTGGCCATCTTATCGGCTAAAAAATCCTCTTCCGAATCATATTTGGGAATTTGGACGTCACTGTAGTCAAATTCCAAGGTATAGGTCGAAATGTCCTTTAGGTTCTTGATGTCCCCCTTGTTTATTTTCATCTTTTGGGCATAGGTAGTGGCGGTAACTACCAATAATGCCAATACTAAATGTCTGCGCATCTCAATACTCGTTATTATGGTTAATGTTAATATTTCTTACAAGATACAAAGGTTTCGATGATGTGCAAATTTTGTAGTCGCTTAGCAAACCATAATAAAGATTTTCCGCCTTTAAAATTCAACCACTGCCCTTTTAAAACGCCGCTTCGTCTAGCAGGTTATTTTTAAATATGGAGTCTTTAATGATAGATAATAACTGTTTATTTTTTAATAGGTTAAAAGCTTTATATAAAGTGATAGATTAATTTTTTATATAGACAGTTTTCTTGTTCAAGAACTCTTTGATACCGTGGGAAGACAGTTCTCTTCCGTATCCGGAAATCTTCACCCCGCCAAAGGGCAGCCTTGGGTCGCTTTTAACCAATTCGTTTACAAACACGGCCCCTTCATTGAACTTGCCGATCAGTTCTTTTACGCGATTTTTATCCTCGGTAAAAATACTTACCCCGAGTCCGAATTCGGATCGGTTGGAAAGTTCAACAGCTTCTTCATCAGATTGAAATGTGGTAATCCCTATAACAGGTCCAAAGGTTTCTTCTTTAAAAACGGGCATATCGGCCGTGACCTCGGATAAAATGGTCGGCTCAAAATAGGTTCCTTTTCTATGGCCTCCTAGAATAAGCTTAGCTCCCATTTCAATAGAAGCCTTCACTTGTTGTTCAAGTTCTTGGGCCAAATCTTCACGGGCCATTACCCCAATATAGGTTTGTTCGTCCAGTGGATTCCCCGATTTGAGTCCTTTTACCTTATCCATAAACTTTTGGGTAAAGCTATCCGCTACGGATTCGTGCACAAGAAGACGTTTACCGGCAATACAACTTTGGCCCGTATTCTGAAATCTGGCATTTACGCATGTCGTTACACTTTGATCTAGATCGGCATCGTCAAAAATGATCAAACCATTGCTTCCTCCCAGTTCCAAGACCGTCTTTTTTATATTGGCCCCTGCTATGGAGGCTACAGAAGCCCCGGCAGGCTTGCTTCCCGTTAAGGTAACCGCTTGTACGATATCGTTCTCTATCACCGATTTGATCTGCTCACTGTCCAATATCAAATTTTGAAAGCATCCTTTGGGAAAACCAGCCTTCTCAAAGACTTCTTGGATCATTTCGGCCGACTGCATAACGTTAGAGGCATGTTTGAGCACGCCTACATTACCGGCCATAAGGTTGGGTGCGGCAAAGCGAAATACTTGCCAAAAAGGGTAGTTCCATGGCATTATGGCCAATATCACGCCCAAAGGTTGGTATTTTACATAGCTGCTGGCCGCATCGGTTTCTATGATTTCATCCCTTAGTTGGTGTTCCGCATGTTCGGCATAGTATTCACATACCCAAGCGCATTTTTCTACCTCGGCAAGGGATTGCGAAATCGGTTTTCCCATTTCGAGGGTGATTATCTCAGCGTATCGCTTTTTGTTCTGCCGCAATTGTTCCGCCGCTTTGTGCATTAGGCGCGACCGCTCTTCAAATGAGGTCTCTTTCCATTCGAGGTAACGTTGATGTGATACTTTAAGCCTTGATTCTAAATCATTTTCGGTCAAGGTGTTAAATTCGAACAACTTCTTCCCGTTGTAAGGGTTTATTGACTGTTTCATTTTCGTTGTTTTTCTCCGGTAAGCATTATCCATATCATTATTCAGGATACAAAATAACACATAAACGGGCTGTTCATAACCTCGTTAAAAACTAATTTTGTCTTAAAATAACCAAGGAGCCTTAATGTCTATCTTTATAAAAAGCTACATCATGAGCGACCGATCCGATAGTCTATCCAGCATCCGTACTGAAATTCAATCTGCCAAGGTTACCGATGGCATGAGTGAAAACGAGCGATTTCAAAACCTGACCCTAAGGCCCATTATCAAGTTTCAGAATGACCTTTTAGTTGCGGTCTTTAAAAACTACATCAAAAAACACAAAAACGCATTTTACGAGCTTTCCCTCGAAAAACGTTTTGATTACATTGAGAACGCGATCCAAAAAGACATTAAATTTCGGAATTCGTTGAAGGGTATGGTCATAGGCCATTTTACCCTTAGCGAGTACGAGATTTATACACAAAACTCATCCGCATTGAACAAACGTATGATGAACATGGTCATAACACGGCTAAAAGACCATATACAGCTGTTCGAAGCCCCTGTTTTAGTCCAATAGGGACTCACCGTTCAAGTTGGTCGTAAGTACATCGCTCATATAGTCGAAAAAAGGACGTATGGCTCTGTAAGCCTCATCTATCTCATGGACGAAGTTGGGCGATAACACTTGCTCGTCGGTAAATTTTCTAACAAAAACGTATTGTTTTTTCTTAATGAGGTCAATATCGGTATGTGTCTTATCGAAGCCTTTGGGAGCCGTTTTTACTTCATCGCCCCCTAGCGCTCCCCATATCTTTTTAAAACCGGACTCCGCCATAATCTCGCGTATTTCCGAAGCATCTTGTTCAAATTCCTTTCTAATGCGTAGTAGGTCTTCTTTATTAGGGGCCCAAAAGCCTGCAGCCACAAAAGACTCCCCTGGTTTTATATGTAAGTAATAGCCCCCACGTCGTTGTGCCCCTAAACGGGAAAAAGAACCGGCAAAATGGGCTTTATAGGGAGTTTTGTTCTTAGAAAATCGAACGTCCCTGTAGATTCTGAACATCTTGACCTTTTCTATTTCATCATGCAGCCTGAGCCGGTTGCCTACCTCTTCGTAGAAAACTTTGACTTGGGCTTCATGGGTTTTAAACTCTTTTTTATTTTCGCCAAACCATTCGCGATTATTGTTCTTTTCGAGCCGACTTAAAAAAATGAGCGTCTCTTTCGTAATTATGGGATCTAACATACGACCTAAATGTTGTTATTTTAGATAAAGTTAACCATTTAACGAAATCGGCTTTTAGATTTATGAGTAATTTAGCCCTTTCAGCAATTGTATATGAAACATACTTCGATCATTGACAAAATCAATAGGCATAAAAAACAGCCTAACCTGCGTTACAAACTCAAAGAGAAGGTTGAAGAGTTTACCAACCTTCTTTTCTATACCCTTTTTGATATCGATACTCCGGTAGAGAAGAACCTTGACAAGCTCGAGCTTCTTTTTGACGAAGTAGTCGACCTTGCGTGCTGGGACTCCAATAGACCTTGTAAAAAGATTTGGGAAAATTACGTTGAAAAACTCCCAAGTATACTGCAGCACCTTAACCTCGATGCTGAAGCTACGGTAAATTGCGACCCAGCCTCATTATCGGTTGAAGAGGTCTATATGGCCTACCCGGGCTTTTATGCCATTGCCATTTATCGCTTGGCCCATGAACTCTATAATGAAGGTTTTCCTTTGGTGCCACGGCTTATGACGGAATATGCACATCGGCAGACCGGGGTGGACATTAATCCGGGAGCCCAAATCGGAAATTCCTTTCATATTGACCATGGTACGGGCGTAGTCATCGGGGAAACCGCCATTATCAAAGACCACGTAAAAATATATCAAGGGGTGACTTTGGGAGGTTTGTACGTTGCCAAACATTTACAGAGTACCAAACGGCATCCTACCATTGAAAATAACGTTACCATATATGCCAACGCCACGATTTTAGGTGGTGAAACCGTAATCGGGGAAAATTCCATTATTGGCGGTAATGCTTGGTTGACCGCATCGGTACCACCTAATTCAACTGTTTTTCATACCCCGGAAATTAAAATAAAAACACTTCCCCATGTCTCATAATATTTTAGACCTTATCGGCAATACGCCAATGGTTGAATCTAAGGTTTTGAACAAAAACCCGAACGTTAAGCTGTTCTTTAAACTGGAAGGAAATAACCCTGGAGGAAGCGTAAAAGACCGCGCCGCCTTGAATATGATCAAAAACGGACTCGAGCGGGGCGATTTTGACAAAAACTCGAAGCTTATTGAAGCAACTAGTGGCAATACTGGTATTGCCCTAGCTATGATTGCCGGTATTTTTGGGTTGGACATTGAGCTTGTCATGTCGGAGAAAAGCACTATAGAACGGGTAAAGACCATGCGGGCCTATGGCGCCAAAGTAACCTTGACCCCGGCCGAAGTCGGTATAGAAGGGGCCCGTGATTATGCCGAGGCAAAAGTGAAGAACGAAGGCTATGTGATGATCGACCAGTTTGCCAATAATGACAATTGGAAAGCGCATTACCAGAGTACAGGTCCTGAAATTTGGAAGGATACCCAAGGCGAAATAACACATTTTGTATCGGCCATGGGAACGACGGGTACCATTATGGGGACTTCTACTTACTTAAAGGAACAGAGTCAATCGGTTACCATCGTAGGGGTGCAACCTACCGATAACTCGAGTATACCCGGTATTCGTAAATGGCCTCAAGAATATTTGCCAAAAATTTTCAATTCAAAAAAAATAGATCAGACCTTAGAGGTAAGTGAAGACGATGCGCGGGAAATGGCCCGCAGGTTGGCCAAGGAGGAAGGGATATTGGCCGGTATGAGCAGCGGTGGAGCGGCAGCGGCGGCTTTGCGCTTGGCCGAAACCCTAGAAAGCGGGGTCATTGTTTCCATTGTCTGTGACCGGGGCGACCGCTACCTTTCGTCGGACCTGTTCGCATAGGGTTTTAGTTCAGTATTTTGTCCATTCCCTCCTTAAAGGTCTTGAAGTCCTGAAGATAATTGTGGCCTCCTTCCACAATGGTCAGGAGTTCTTTATTCTCTCCGGGAATGGCTTCGTATAGTTTTTGGGCCGATTCATAAGGGATGACCGAATCTTCTTTACCGTGGAAAATATAAATGGGACAGTCGATTTTTTTGACATACTCATTTGAAGGAAACCGGAAATTCGAAAGCCAATCGATAGGTAAAAAAGGAAATCGGTGTTTTCCCAAGGCCACGGCACTATAGAACGGGGATTCCAATATTAATTTTTTGGGTTCGTTCTTCGAGGCGAGCCAGGTAGCTATACCGGTGCCAAATGAGCGTCCGTATACCAGAATATCCTCTTCGTCGTACTTCTCGCGGATATAGTCGTAAAACATCTGAGCATCGTCATAGAGGGCTTGTTCACTGACTTCTCCCGTACTTTTTCCATAAGTCCTATAGTCGACCAAAACCGATTCGTATCCTTTCCTAGAGAAGAGGTTGGCCACATGGCCAAGGTGTGAAATATTGCCCGAATTGCCGTGAAAATAAAGTACTACACCCTTAGCCTCAGGTTGTTTGATGTGCACGGCGTTAAGCTTGGCCCCATCATTGGCCGTAAGATAGAACTCCTCGAAATCTTGACAAAAATCGTAAGTGTGTGAAAGTGGCATTTTAGAGGGAAAGAACACGAGTCGCTCTTGGTAGGTATAAGCTAGAACGGCGATCAAGACATATAGAAATACAAGTATCAATCCCCATTTTTTCAATCTTCGCATGAAGTACTAGGTTTGGTGAGTGTTATTTTTTTTGGAAAAATACAAATAAGAAGGCAAAACCGCTAAACCCTATCACAACCAATTCTTCCTCTTAAAATAAATTATCATACCTATAAAAAGAGCGATCATGACGCCCCATACGTAATAGTATCCATTTTTGTAATGCAGTTCGGGCATATGGTCAAAGTTCATACCATAGATACCGGCAATAAAGGTCAAGGGGATAAAAATGGAAGCCATAATGGTCAGTACCTTCATCACCTCGTTCATTTTATTGCTCATATTGCTCATGTACATTTCCATAAGGCTCATCGACATTTCCCTATATATTTGAATACTTTCGTTTATTTCCAACGAATGGTCAAGGGCATCGCGAAGAAAAACCTTGGTGTCTTTGGTGATAAGTGGATTTTCGGTATCGATCAAGCGACTGACCAACTCTTTAACGGGAAAGATCCAACGTCGTATCCGCAACACCTCCTTTTTAATCATTTGGATTTCATGGGCGATTTCGGGAGTGGGGTTGTCATAGACCACTTCTTCCAACTCCTCTAGTTTATGGTTCAAATGTTCGAGCACCACAAAATAATGGTCTACAATAGCGTCGATTAGGGCAAAAAACAGATAATCGGCCCCTCGTGTTCTTATACGGCCCGACTTATTCATGATACGTTGCCTTACCCCTTTAAACACATCGTCATCCAATTCTTGAAAAACGAGCACACAGCTTTCCAATAAGACCATAGCTACATGTTCGTATACGATTTCTTGCTCTTTGTTGATGTACAACATTTTGAAAACCCCGAAAATATAATCCTCGTATTCATCAATTTTGGGCCGTTGATGGGTATCTACGACATCTTCCAATACCAGGGGATTGAGTCCAAAACGTTTTCCTATTTTATCGATAAAACCTTCATCGCTGATTCCGACGATGTCGATCCATGATATTTCCGGCAGTTCTTTATGGGCGACAATGGCATCGATATCTCCTGGAAGCTGTTCGCTTATGGTATTCTCATTGTATTTCAAAATGTTCACTACGCTGACTCCTCCTTCCCTACGCCCCATATAGGTAATGGTGCCCGGGGCTTTGCCCATTTTTTTCTGAAATTTAGATGCTTTTTTAGGAAGTATTTTTTCTAATCTTTTTCGTCTGGCCATAAACAGCGTAATTTTTATAAATATAGTAAGAAGAGGCCAACTAGTTTTTTTGATCGGAAAAATGTAGCTCATGAAGCAGCAAACCTGAGCCAGGGGCCACATAAGTAAGCTTCATGGTAGTTTCCGCCCGTAGGGAATCTTGGAGGTCGGCCATAGACAGCTCCCCTTTTCCCAACTGGATCAAAGCGCCCATGATCATGCGTATCTGATAGCGCATAAAGCCCTCTCCTTTTACGTGCAGGGCATAGCTTTCCTTAGGAAAAAAATTGGCCTTCAATACCTCGTTCGGTTTGAGTTCGCATGAATTAATGGTACGGAATGTGGTAGTGCCCTCTTGAAGGCGGGCGGTATAGGTCTTAAAATCATGGCTTCCTTCAAAAAGCTTGGCCGCCTTGATCATCACATCAATGTCCAAGGGCTGCAATATATTGGCCAAAAAGGGCGCACAGAAAGGATGGTTTTTTTCGCCATGGGAAAAGAGGTAAATGTATTCTTTTTGTTTTGCGTCTTGTATGATGTTAAAGACCTTATCCACCTCCTTAATGCTCAAGGCCCGGATGTCAGGCGGAAGGTTCTCGTTAAAAAAGTTAAGGAAGTCATTGAGGTTCTCAAGGGCCTGATCATCTACAAACAGTTCAAAAGCCATATTCAAGGCAGATACCTTTGCGTCGGTACGACCGGCACCCAATATCTTAAAAGAGCGGTCGGCCAAAACAAACTTTAGGGTTTTGCCCAGCATTCCCTCTATGGTTTTCTGTCTTGGTTGTTTTTGCCATCCACTATAGCGAAAACCGAGATACTGAATACGTAGCAAATAGCAATAACGTTGTTTTTGCATGAATTTTCTCTTTAGGGCCAAGCTACTATTTTTTTTGTATTTTGTAGAGAATAACCTTCTAAACCCAATCGATATGACTTCTCAAAGTAGAACAAAGCCACCTGTGTGGTTTTGGATTGTAGGTGTTGTCGCTTTATTGTGGAATCTAATCGGTGTAGCGGCATACTTGGCCGATGCCCTTATGAGCGTTGACCAACTAAACCAATTTACCCAAGAACAAAGATTGTTGTACGAATCGAGACCGATTTGGGTAACGGCTGCCTATGCCTTTGCCGTCTGGGCCGGTACCCTCGGCTGTATAGCATTGCTTTTTAGAAAGAAATGGGCTTATACCGCCTTTTTAGTTTCTTTAATAGGGGTGCTTGTGCAAAACATATATCAATTTTTCTTGAGCGATACCCTTCAAGTAATGGGCGAAGGAGCCTTGACTTTAGCCCTTATGGTGATTATCATAAGTATTGCTCTGCTATTTTTTGCGAAATTCAGTTCTACTAAAGCTTGGATCTCCTAATATTGTCTTACTGAATCGCTTGAGTGGAATACAATGCATTTCAGTTCGGGTTTGATGCCCTAGAGCAGGTAAATTAGGCTTTCACAAATAGCTCAACAAGGTATACTGTAGTTCAACGATTATTTTAAATAAACTGACAAAAAGGACGTTTTTTAGTCAGCTAAATCAATCCCTCACTCCTGGAAAACAACATTTTATGAAGTTTATTTTAAAAATATTGCCTTGGAAAAAGACAATAAACGTGTCGATCGCGGTGATAGCACTACTCATTATTTTTAGTTTTTACGGGCTTTATACCAATTCCTTTTATCTGTTAAAACCTAACAACTACATTTTCCCCCTATTGAGCCTGACCCATTTGACATTTCTATATGTGCTTTGGTTCAAAATCAAGGAAGATGAGTTGACGGACCCACAAATGCGCAATATTGAATACATTCTTTACGTAGTTTTTGCCGTATACGTCTTTAAGACTTTTGAATCCTTATTTATCTTAATAAGCTATTCCGAATTTCAGAACCATATTATCCCTGCCAGTTTCTTTCCTTTGGGTATCCTTATTTTCTTGCTACACGTGGCTCTTTTGGGGCTTACCTTGCTAGCCATAAAATATAGAAAAGACCTGGTCGGCGATTATAAATTTGATGATATGAACCAACATATCGATTCTTGGGAATGACCTCCTTCCCTTTCAAACAATAAAACCCCGTTGAAAAACGGGGTTTATTTTTTTATAAGGCTTTCCCTATCTGGTAACGCTTCCCGAAGGAAAGCTACCATCTACATTAGGGGCAATTTCCTGAACTCCCATGGCATCAGCGGCCACCATGCCTACCAAAGGCTTCAAGGTAAATGGGGCGGCACTATTGTCTGGAAAAGGTTCGATGCTGATTACCGCAACCTTACCCCTTACATCCGTTGGAAAAACCAAGGGTGACGGCGCATTGACCAAAAGGTCTTCACCGGGAAAGCTTGGGCCAGGGTTGCTTCCACTGAACGGGGCTTGCTCATCGGCCGCATCCGTTGCGGTAAAGGTTCCCGTAGTGACCGGAACACCGTCGATGACTACCCATCCTTCGTACTTCCAGCCTGCTTCAAGTTCTGGTAATTTTAGTCCGGCTACTGCGCTTCCCGAGCTGTTGTCCAAAAACCAGATGCCACTGTATTTTTCCTCATCGGCCCCTGTACCCGTTGGTGCGGCTATGATAAACTTCCCTTCGATATCATCAAAGGACGGAGCTACGGTACCCGTACCCAAATTGGCGGTATCACCGTTAAAATCCCCTACGAAGATCTTGGTGTCGGCAGGTGCGGTCGATGGATCCGGATTCGGTTCTATGGACAATACAAAACTTGTAGCGCTGTTCAATATTTCAGCTTCCATTTCAAATTCGGTAGCGGAAAGCTTTCCCGAGTCATCTACCGAAAATGTACCTGTTGAAACAGGGGCTCCGTTTACAATGACCCAACCTTCATATAGATAGTCATCTCCCAAATTTTCCAACCCTGTCAAATTCAGGTTTAAGGAAGACGCCTCGGGTAGCATCACCGTATCATCATCGTCATCACTACACGAAACAACCAATAGCCCGAAGAGCGCAATGAAGAGTCCTGCTTTAATTTTACAATTTTTCATTTTTTTAAGTTTTTAGATTATGGGTCAAAATAAAGGGAGGAGTATAACAAGAGTATCACAGAAACATAAACTTTCAATAACCGCGGTATCACGCCAGTGTTAATTGCCTAGCAATTAGGCTTCCTCAACCTATATAAAGGGACTCATTCTAAAAAAAATGTAAAGAAATGGTATAGTATTACGACCAAACTCCAATATAGAATGAAATACCCCCTGTACTTTCTCCCCAAAAGGTATGGCCCGTTAAGCAATCATTGTTTGGCAACCTGTTGATTATCAGTTTAAAATGCAATACGTGCAGCTAGTAGCCCTAGCCTTGCCGTTTATCTGTTTTAAATGGGGTTGTGATGATTATGTGATACTTTTTGATTTCATTCGTAAGCTGTATGATGAAAGAAATATTGATTATTGAAGATGATCCAGAAATCATCAAACTCTTGGAAATCCACCTTACGGATCTTATTTATAAGACCTCGAAAGCCATGGATGGTGCGGAAGGACTGAAAATGGCCTTGGAAAATAACTATGATCTTATATTGTTGGATTTAACCCTTCCCAGTATGGATGGAGTTGAAATATGCAAGAGTTTACGGGCCGAAAAGAACACGCCGATTATAATGCTTACGGCGAAGTCGGAAGAAATTGACCGTGTTTTAGGCTTAGAGATCGGGGCCGACGACTACATTACCAAACCCTTTAGCATACGGGAACTATTGGCGCGTATCAAGGCGGTATTGCGCCGCACGGATGCCCAGGAAGCCCAAGCCGACAATACGGCGACCATTTCTTGTGAAGGACTTTTTATAGACATAGACAAAAGAAAGGTGATTCTGAACGATACCAAGGTGGAACTTTCCCCAAAAGAATTTGAGCTTTTGGTCTTAATGGCCTCTAATCCGGGGCGTAACTATACCCGAACCCAATTATTGAATATGATATGGGGCTATAATTTTGAAGGATACGAACATACGGTAAACTCACATATCAACCGATTACGGGCCAAGATAGAATCGGATATGGCCAATCCCGTGTATATATTAACGACTTGGGGCGTAGGCTATAAGTTTAATGAAGATATCACTTTATGAGTCAAAATGAAAAGACCTTGACGCCCAAGCTGATCAAAAAACTTTGGTTGGCCTTTGTACTCCTTGTTTTGTTGATGGGGTCCTCCTATATATTTATCACGGGCTATTTTGCCAATAAATATAGCCAAGAAACCACACAACGCCTTAATGCCGACGTGGCCCATCATGTAATTGCCGAAAAATTTAAGGATGCCTCCCCCTTTCTTGAAGACGGCAGCGTAAATAAGCCCTTATTCGGTGACCTGATGCACGATATGATGGCCGTTAACCAAAGTATCGAGGTCTATTTATTGAATGAAGCCGGCGATGTTCTGTATTCGGTCGTTTTAGACCATGGGGATAAAAGTTCCATAAAAACGGTTTCCTTGGCCCCTATTCAATCGTTCATTAAAAATAAAGGGGAACGTTTTGTTTTAGGCGATGACCCTAGAAACCCCGGGGAACAAAAGATTTTTTCGGCGGCCCCCTACTCCGTCGATGGTCGTAACGGATATATCTATATCGTGCTGGCCGGAAAGAAATTTCAAGAAATTAGCGATAACCTTATGGGTCAGTATTTTGCCAAACTCGGTATCGGGGCTACCTTTCTTACCATGCTCTTTTCATTGGTCATCGGCCTTATGGCCATTTGGTTTTTGACCAAAAACCTAAGGTTGATTACACAGACCGTACGCAAATTTCACGATGGTGACCTCGAAGCCCGAATTGCCAATCCGCAAGATTCTGATATTGAGGTGTTCGCCAAATCGTTCAATGAAATGGCCGATAGTATTGTGGGCAATATGGATAAAATGAAATCGGTAGACCACTTGCGCAGGGAACTCATTGCCAATGTGTCCCATGACCTTAGAACGCCCTTGGCCATTCTAAAAGGATATATAGAGACCTTACAGATAAAAAACGACACCCTTTCCGAAGAACAAAAAGAAGAGTACTTGCAGATTACACATGACAATGTGGACAAGCTTTCGAATTTGGTAAACCAACTCTTTGAATATTCAAAACTAGAGGCGGAACAGGTTACCCCTGTAAAAGAACCCTTTTCCATTACAGAGCTCTCACACGACCTGATCGCTAAATTCAGGGTGCTTGCCGAACAAAAGCAAATAGAACTTCAATTGGACAACCCCAAAGAGAACTGTATGGTCTTTGCCGATGTAAGCCTTGTGGAAAGGGCCTTGCAGAACCTAATAGAGAATGCCCTAAAATATACCGAAGCCAATGGTAAGGTGACCCTATCCTTACAGAAAAAAGGAAAAAACGTAGAGATAAATATTACCGATACCGGAACAGGCATACCCGTGAACGAGCAACCCTTTATATTCGACCGCTATAAGCAAGTGGATAAAAGTGCCAAAAAACATGGCGTCGGACTAGGTTTGGCCATAGTCAAAAAGATAATGGACCTACATGATACTACCATTACGGTTTTGAGCAAACCCAAGGAAGGGAGTTCATTTATCTTCAACCTACCGGCCTACCAAATATAGAAAAGGCCTAGAGCGTATAAAGCTTAGGCCTTTTTTAGTATAATCTTGTCTCGGTTCAATCCTTATTGGAAAATGACGCCCAAATCGCCCCCATCGGTAGCTTTTCCCTTTAGGGGGGAATCTGCACTTAAGGTATATGACGATTCATCGGAGAACCTAGGGTCTAGGTCCCATTGGTTTTCCACCAAGTATTTCTGGTCTCCCGTTACCACGAGTTTCTCGGAATTGCTCAAGGCGTTATTCCGGACTTTTACGATAGGTTCCCCAACTACCAAGTGCATTTGAATCGCCTTACTGTCCCTAAAAATATTGTTTTTGATATCGATTTCCTGTACGCCGTAGAGTGAGATGGCCGACTTGTATTTATTTTTCTTGCCGAACCCGACCTTATCGAATACATTGTGGTCGACTTCTAGAAAAGGTCCGAAGGTACTTTCGTCCTTACCGCCTCTATACAATCGCAATGCCGCTCCTTGTAGTTCACTGATGATATTGTTCTTCATGATGACGTACTCTACATTATAGGCCCCGATATCATCGGTTTCGGTGTCTAGTGCGGCAATGCTTCCCGTAATTTTTCTGAAGGTCGAATTTTTGATGCTAATGGTATCGGCAAAAGTGCCCTTTGAAACCCTTAACACATCAAAAGAATGGTTGACGACCATATCTTTGAACTCACATTTATCGATAAACAACTTATAGTTTTCTATCATTGAGTTTTTACTCGTGCTTATGACGGAATTACCCGCGTAATCAGGGGATTTTGCGCCGTCAAAGCTTATGTTCTCCAAAGACAGGCTTCCTCCATCTTGGATCTCGAAGGCCATCATTCTTTCAAAGAGGATATTGGCCTTTTCTTTTCCTTCCGTTTTAACGGAAAGGGGGTGGTCTATTTTTACGGCCTTGGTCAACAAATAGGTGCCGCCTTCTTCCAAAACCATGATATCTCCTGCCTCGGACTTCTTTACTTCATCATATAAGGTGTTGATTCCCGCTTTTACCTTGATCGTTTTACCAGAGTTCAGGGCAACGGTTTTGTCTTCCTTGGAATACCAAGTTACGCCTGTATTTTCCTTAGTGGCGATATTCGGACTTATGCTTATCTTATGCTTTATTTTTTTTGAGGTAGGAATCAAGAAGCCTTGCTCGTTTTTTACCAATTGAATATCGGCCTTTACAAAGCCTTTTTCAATAGTGGTTTCAGAATTCTTTCCGAGGATATTGTTTTTAAAGCTAATTCCACTAATGTCATCGTTAATGGTGAAGATATCCTTCTTGGTATCGTTATAAATGATATTCCTTGAAAATTCGGAAGTTCTCGGAGCTTGACTCCTTTCTTCGTCGCTACCGGCGCCAAAAAGGATATTTTCACAATTCACAAAAGTGTTGTTGTTTACTTTTGAATCGATTACCGGAACATAACGGTTTGGCGGGGAATCGGGTACGCCGTTCATCATAACGAAGGCGCCTCTAAAACGATATCCCGTTAGCCCTATGTGGTAATTGTTAATGACCGTCTGACTTTCATTAATTACCCGAACCCCGCCTGTACTGGGCTTACCGTTGCCGATAAAAACATTGCCGTCGACCAGGGTTTCATTACCATGACGCATGGTTAAGGTTCCCGTGCACTCAAAGAAGGTGTTATACTTAAAAGTGTTCTGGCAAGACTTGTTCGAGATGATCTCGTGTTCGCCATTGCAGCGGTCGAAGTAATTGGACGCTACCAAAGTGTTGGAATTTTCCATGGCATGATGGCTGGTTCCAATTCGTAAGGTTTCGCCGCCATTATTTCCATAGGTGGGGCGTGGACCAAAATAATTATGGTCTATTTTATGGTTGTTCTCCCTGCTATCTTCTGTGTCGAGGCCGACGATCATGGTGACGCCCAGGTTCTTTTTTCCCACAATATGGTTGTGGTCAATACGGTTGTTTTTACCATAAATGGTTATCCAGTAATCCTGTACCTGACGCTCGGGGTTGTTGAAATTGTCAATAACACATTCCGTCAAGCGGCTATGGTTGGCCATTTTATCGCGGTCCTTCCTAAAGGAAATCACCGCATTGGTCGGTGTATGTCCGTTTTTAAAGACCAGACCTTTTACGATCAAATAGTTACCGGCAATCCTAAGGTTCGATTCGCCTTCCAAGGTCACCTTCCCTTTTTCTTCTACCGTAAGGGTAATAGGCTTTTCCGCCGTACCTTCCGCTTCAAATAGAAGTTCGGAGTCTTTCCATATACCCTTGGCAAGAACAATACTATCGCCCGGTTGTACGGTTCTGAGCGCTTTATTAAATTCCGCTACGTTCTTGACCGTACTTTTTTGTTGTGCCGTTACAAAAGAGAACGTACCGATAAGAAAAATAAAAGAAAGAAAATGGTGTAAGTGTCTCATATATTTAAATTGGTTAACCAGTTTGGTTTACCAAAAATACATATTATTACAGAACAGGCAAATATTTAACACAAAATCGGGGTTTAATCTATAGAACACGCCGCTTAAATCGTATCAATCCAATACGAAGGCATTTGCTTTACGCGGGATCATTGGGCTTCTGGAGCGCTTCCACCGCCAAGCGTCGCTTCTTTGAACCATACCTCGGCATAGCTTCCATTGGCGTATTGCTTGGCAATGTCCCCATCATAAACGTCGGCCCCCGTACTCCAAACCAGATTATCCTCTGGGGATTTTCCGTTGGTTTGATTGTAGGCTCCTAGCTTAAAGTATTGTATTTCCCCGGCATAGGCATTTTCACGCTCGATACCGTCACGACCTATTGAAGCATACAGCGTCTTTATCTGTTGGGGTATATCGGACTTCTTGGTAAAATCGGATTTTAATAAGTTTTTGGTGAATGTAACGGTCTCGTGGCCTTCACTTGAAAAAGTGAGGTACATGATACCTTCATATACGTTGATTTCATAACTGAACTCCTCCCCCAAGGCTATACCGTCTTCCGGTTCTTCGGGGAATGAGGTAGCCGTTGGGCCAACAACCGACATATCGTATCCCCAAACTGCCGTGGAGTAATCCCATCTTTTTGAATTATCTCCCTTGGTGTTAATTTCGTAATTCCAAAAAACGGACCCTTTTGTATGACCTGGAAATTTTTTGTAAAAGATTTTTATCGGTTCGTTTTCGTGTCCTTCATCACTGTGAATTTGGCCGACCACGACAGCGTATGACGCGGCAACCCTAGCATCGCCCGAAGTGGAGACGTGTTGAACCTTTAAGCTTGCATTCAACTTCCCTCCTGTTTCGGGTATCCAGTGTTTTTTCTGCCCTAATTCCGTTCTGGTATTACTTGAGGTCCTTGAGGTTATGCCCGAATTCGGTGTTTTGAATACTACCCAATCCGTGTCATTTTCGCGTTCGACATAAAAAAAGTCTTCCTTCGCGTAATTCACGAGGTCTTCTTTATGGGTACCATCGCCTAAGAGGATTTTCCACTCATCCATTTGAGGGATAACCTCACTTGGGTATTTGATGGTGTTTTCCATTGCAACGGCCGATTCCGATGCGCTGTCCGTTGTGGCCTTAGGTTTGTCTTTACAGGCGAAAAGGAGTAATACGGTAACTGTAGCTAATACTGTTTTTTTCATTTTTGGCTTGTATGGTTTAATACATCAATTTGAGTGGGAGGTTTTCTTCAACGATCAGCTCCCCTGAATTTGTTATTTCATTGTCGGAATGTATGTTGTTCTTTGCTCCCCACAGGCGGGCCACATACTTGACTTGGTTGTCAAGGAATTTGTTTCCGGAAAGGTTTACGTTTATAATACCATAGGTATTAAGCAAAATTTCGCTTTCTTCCTTCGCCCCGCACCGAGTGAAGCTGCTGTTGGTCACGACCAGATTTCCTCCCACGGTCGATTCATCATAGCCACCTCTGTAATAATCGATTACGTTTTTATTGACGCCTTCAAAGTGGCAGTTGTCGATATATATGTTTTCGGCATTATATTCGCCTTTGTCATCGGTCTCTTCAGAAAGCTCCAAACCATTGGCACAATCGGTAATTGTGGTAGATTTCAGTTGAATGTATTCAGAGAAGGAATATTTGTAAGCCTTGAGCACATAGTCAAAACCCGATATTTCAGAATCTACGACCGTTAGGTTATATAGACTGGACATATGGTTTTTCAAACTGGCAAATGCATATTGGGCTTTTTCCCCTTTAAGGATAAGCCCTTTTAAGGTCAGTTGTCCTTTGGGGTTCATTTCAAATGCCGGGGTCTTTGGGGCACCGTTGTAAAAAATGGAAGCCTTCTTATGGATATCGGCCGACTGTATGGTCAAGCGCTTATCGATTTTCAACGGGGTTTTAAGCTTGTATTTACTAGCGGTCAAACGAATGGTATCCCCATTTTTTGCTTTTTGCACCGCACTGATCAATTGGGAGGTTGAACGTACGGAATAGGTTTTGGAAACCTCCTTTTTATCGGCATTTAAAGGAAACCAATCCGGACCGTATTGGGAGATGTCCATAAGGTTCGGCTTTTGGACCGGGACTTTGACAATAGCGCCGACCGCGTTTTGGTCCGTCCTGGAATTCCCAAAAAGGTCAGTGGTAATCTGATCAAATTCAAAACCGTGGTATAGCGCAGAACCTGACAGGTCACTCGTAGGAATTAGCACATTTTCTTCCAATTCTGAAAGGGAAAAATCCTTGGTTTCGATCCCTGGGAGTGTTTGAAATGAAAGCCCTTGATTATTTATAAGGTTGTTTCTAAAGCGTATTCCATCTAGGGAATCGTGGGCAACGACAGGTTGTTTATCTCCCTTGTCACTATAGATAAGGTTATTGGCCACTATGGTTCGAATCGGGCGTTCAGACCTGATTTCCGAGGCAGGAAGAATATCTCTTTGATCCACATTGGAACCGACCCCGAACTGCAAAGGCGAGATGCAATTGACCCATGTGTTATGGGCCACTACTACATCGGTAACCTGTATATACCTGTTAAGGGGTGATTTTGGAATACCGTTCATAACGGCAAGTGGACTCCTAAAGGTTTTTCCTTTTAGGTTATAGAAATAATTATTGGTGACCCAATGACCTGTTCCGATCAACCTAACCCCGCCGATCTGTTCAGAGTTTGTATCTCCTATAAAATAATTACCGTCTATGATACAGTAATTGCCATGTCTTGTTACCAATGAGCCCTCGCTTTTATAAAAGACATTGTTCCTGAACTCATTGAAATTTGATTTGCTTGAAATGATTTCTACCTCTCCATTGCACCTATCGAAGAAATTATGGGCAACCAAGGTGTAGCTGGGGGTCATGGAAGTATAACTGTTCCCTAGTTGTATGGTTTCGGCACTAGGCCCGCCCTTTGGGGGTCTTGGCCCAAAATAGTTGTTATTGATTTTATGGTAATTCTTTATGTTCTTGTTTCCGGCCAAATCAATCCTGACCGTAGGACCTCTATTGGACTTCCCGGCGATGTAGCAATGATCCAGCTGGTTATGCCTTCCCTTGAACAATACCCAAAGGTCGGTCTCGTTTCTTTGGGCCTTATTGAAATCTAAGATGACGGAGTTGGTCACCCGGGAGTGGTTGGCCACTGTATCTTCGCTAATGGCAAATTCAATGACCGCATTAGAGGGCGATGCGCCATTAATGAAGTACAAACCGTTGACCACTAGGTATTCTCCTCCCAATTTTAGGTCCGATTTTCCTCCAATAAGGACTTTACCGGGTGTTTCCGCCTTGAGCGTTATAGGCTGCCCCTCTTTTCCATATCCTAAAAATCGGATTTGAACATCCTTCCAATCTCCATTGGCCATGATGATTTCGTCTCCAGGATTTGCCTGATCTATGGCCTTATTCAATTCTGTGATATTCTTTACGTAAATCTCTTTATCGTTCGGGTTATCGATAAAGGAAAACAAGGAAAGTACCACACTTAATACTAATAAACTGGCTTTTGTCATGTTACTTACTGATAGGATTTGTTTCGTTTTTGTGTGCCCTTGCCCCCGAACCAAGGTCGAGTACAAATGAACGGCACGAATAGCATTTACATAGTGGCGTAAATCGGACTTTTGACTTCTCTTATGATAAAAGCATAAAGTGCATGACTAGGACACTAGCGTTGATCGCTTTAATTGGTTTACCAAACTGGTTTACCAAATATAGTTGTTTTATTATTTAAAACAAATTGTTTCACCCTTAACAGTCTTATTGGGGTCTATTTTTTCTCTTGATTGCTCTATGACCGAAGGCAACAATCGTAGCTTCTATAAAGGTAATAGTACATTCATCTAAGAGAGATAACACTTGGTCTAAACTTCAAAATATTTTGTCAAACCGATAGTTTTTTAAGTCTAACTAAAAATTCCCCGCTATGAAGTTTAAATATTTCTTTTTAATCTGCCTTTCCCTAGTAATTTTTAACGCCTGTTCCGATGACGATGTACAAATTGATCCACCAGAACAGGACACAGGGCAGCCTCAGGAGGAAGTGCCGAATGAAGAGGAAGAAGGGTCAGGAAATACTGCTCCCGCCGAATTCAGTCTTGCAGGCTTGGAAGACGGTGCATCGGACATAGACTTACATCCGGTTTTAAGCTGGACCGCCACTACCGATACGGACGGCGATGAGATTACCTATACCCTACTTTTGGACACCAATGAATCTCCCGAAACCCTATTGGCCGAAAACCTTTCGGTTACCGAGTTTACCATAGCCGAAGGTCTAGATCGAAATAAAGTATACTATTGGAAAGTAATCGCTAGCGACGGCAAGGGGGGCGAAACGGAGAGTAGCGAGACTTTTAGCTTTACCACCAAAGGATTTTCATTTGCCGATTCGGCCTTAACTACTAATGTAGGCTTCGGGGCAAGAAGAAACCATAGTATTACCGAGTTCAACGGGAAACTATGGATGATAGGCGGTAGGGACGACAACGATTCATATGATGACATCTGGTCATCGACAGATGGTGAAACATGGCAATTGGAAGCAGAAGATCCCTTTGGCTTTTTCAACAAAAGCAATCATACGGCGGTTGTCTTTAAAAACAAGTTGTGGGTGATTGCCGGAGGGTTCAGTGACGTTTGGTCATCTACTAACGGAAAGAACTGGACCAAGGAAACAACCAATCCCGGATTTGGGTCTCGCGAAGGTCATTCTACAGTAGTCTACGATGGTAAACTTTGGGTCATAGGCGGTACCAAGGTTTCAGACCAAATGAACGATGTTTGGTATTCCGAAAATGGAATTCACTGGGTGCAAGCTACGGAAAATGCACAGTTCTCCCCACGTACCGACCATACCACCGTAGTTTTTGACGGAAAAATGTACTTAATGGGCGGAACCGCCGTTCAAGATTCATCCCCTATATTTTATAATGATATCTATACTTCCACGGACGGTGTTCATTGGACGGAAGTCGATACGGATTCTGTATTTGAATTACGGGCCAATCATACCTCTCTTGTTTATGGTAATAGGATGTGGGTCATTGGAGGCTGGCAAGCGATTGTAAACCAAAGTACTTTTCAACAAGACATTACAACCTTTGCCGATGTATGGTATTCCGATAATGGAACCCAATGGAACAAACTAACGACCAGTGCCTCCTATGGGGCCAGAATGGGGCATGCTTCGGTAATATTTGAGGATAAAATACTGATTTCAGGAGGCCTTAAAATCAATCAGGGAGACCATACCAGAGCGCACAACAGTGATGTTTGGATGATTGAATAAACCTGTCATATACCCGTAAAAAAAGCCCTTTCGTTAAGAGAGGGCTTTTGTTTTTTAGGACTGTAAATTGCTACAACTTATCGATATAGCTTCCGTAAAGGTCTTTAAACTGGTAGCCTTCCGAAAATCGGTTTTTACTCAATTTATTATGTGATACGAGTCCCCATAAGATCAGTTCCTTTAAAAAATATACATCCGCCTTGGGAAAATCGGGTTGATGTTCCTTTATCAATTGGTTCAATTCGGGAATGGCATCTAAACTTCGTTTGTATTCCTCGTCGGTGAACTCATCCAAAAGCTCAAAACCTTCCCCTTGAAAGAACCAGCTTAGAAGTCCATCGTACGGGGTTTGGGCATCCTTTCTTTCCAGCTTGTTAATGGCAGGGAAATATTTTGGGAACAAACGTTTTACGGCATCGTCGACCAGTATTTCGGCAACACCATCGGCTCCTTCTTGCTCTCCTTCATAAACCAGTTCGATCTTTCCGGTAATAGCGGGAATGATTCCCATAAAATCGCTCAAGCGCACCATGGTACTTTCCGCATCGGTCAATAGGGCCCTTCTTTCGGCAGTGCTCAAAAGGTTTTCAAAAGCGGTAATGCTCGTACGGGCACTTACCCCGCTCTTGGCATCTACGTATTCACTCTCCCTTGCCTCAAAAATCACTTGCTCTAACAAGTCCTTGGCAATATCGGGAACGTAGACGGAATTTGTTTGACGTTCATCAAGACGGGCTTCTTGTTCCGTAATTTTTCGCGCCGTTTCAATATCGTCGGGATAATGGGTCAAGATTTGTGAACCGATCCTATCTTTCAATGGGGTTACAATGCTTCCCCTGTTGGTATAATCCTCGGGGTTTGCCGTGAACACAAATTGAATATCTAGGGGCAATCGCAGTTTAAAGCCGCGAATCTGAATGTCACCTTCCTCCAAAATATTAAACAAAGACACTTGGATCCTAGCCTGAAGGTCGGGTAATTCGTTAATCACGAAGATACAACGGTTGGCCCGGGGGATCATTCCAAAATGGATCACCCTATCATCGGCATAGGATAATTTAAGGTTAGCCGCCTTTATGGGGTCGACGTCACCTATCAAATCGGCCACGGTAACATCGGGAGTCGCCAATTTTTCAGCAAAACGCTCATCCCTGTGCAACCAAGAGACGGGCGTGTCATCGCCTTTTTCCTTGATAAGCTCCATGGCATATCGCGACATAGGCTTAGTAGGGTCGTCGTTGATTTCCGAACCTTCCACTACGGGAATGTATTCATCCAATAAATTCACCATCAGGTGGGCCAAACGGGTTTTTGCCTGTCCGCGCAACCCGAGTAAATTGATGTTGTGACGAGACAGAATGGCTCTTTCCAATTCTGGGATCACCGAATCTTCATACCCCCAAACTCCCGTAAAGGTCTCTTCTCCTTTTTTTATTTTTTCGATAAGGTTGTCTCGCAACTCATCTTTGATACTCTTGGTCTGGTACCCCGCAGCTTTTAGTTGGCCTAGGGTATTTATGTTTTTATAATCTAATTTCATATATCGCAATCGCTTTTCTAATCAATATCGTTTTGAAATGAAGCTTCAGCTTTCACTAAAACCCTTATTTTTATTTTAGCCGTTTTCTTCTGTTGTTTTCGTAATCCTCAAAAATCATTTCCCCCAATCCTTTTAATCCCGTAAAGAAGGCCTTGCCTTTGTTCGCTTCGGTAAAATGCCGGATAAATTGCATTAAATAGGCATCTTGGGCAATCATAAATGTGGTAATGGGAATATGCAGTTTCCTGGCCTGCCGTGCCATATTGTAGCATTTCTCGACAATGTAATCATCTAAACCGACACTATTTTTATAGTAAGTGCCATCAGGAAGCCTTAGACAACTGGGTTTTCCATCGGTGATCATAAAAATCTGCTTATTGGTATTCCGTTTACGCCGTAAGATATCCATGGCCAATTGGAGTCCCGCTACCGTATTGGTGTGATAGGGTCCGACTTTTAGGTAGGGAAGATCTTTAATGGGTATGGGCCAGGCATCGTTGCCGAAAACCAGAATGTCCAAGGTATCCTTGGGATAGCGGGTCGTGATCAATTCCGCTAGTGCCATCGCCACTTTTTTAGCGGGCGTAATACGGTCTTCCCCATAGAGAATCATACTATGGCTAATATCTATCATCAGTACCGTACTCATCTGGGCCTTATGTTGGGTGTCTTCTACGACCAGATCTTCTTCGTTGAGTTGAAAACTGCCAATACCATGATTGATTTGTGCATTTTTCAAACTTTCGGTCATGGAAATATGCTCTAAGCCATCGCCATAGCGGTACTCCCGAAAATCTCCGGTATGCTCATCGCCTTGCCCCGATTTTCCCGTTTTGTGGTTTCCCGAGCCGCTGCGCTTAATTTTTCCAAAAATTTGGTCCAACGCCCTTTGTCGGATCAGGCGTTCCATTTTGGCGGTAATGGAAATATTTCCCTTCCCACCGTTTTCATCGCCCTCATCCCCTTCTCCACCGGCAGCATCATCGTCAAATTCCTCTTGAATATATCCTTTTGCCTTTAACTCCTCTATGAAATCATCGATCGTATATTCATCATCGGTCAGTTCATACTCCTTGTCCAGTTCACGCAGCCAATCTATAGCCTCGTCAAAATCGCCCGAAGTATGGGTAATGAGCTCTTGAAAAATATCAAAAAGTTTTTCAAAGGGAGTTTGTTCCGGTGCTTCATAGGTTGAAAACCGGAACCCTTTTCTCGTGTTCATAGCCATAACATAAAATTACTTAATAAAACCGTCAACACCTCCCTTTTTAGGAAATGTTAACGGTTACGGACTATTAGCGCGTACGAAGCCCCCTTACTTTGCTGTTTTATGAGGAAGGGTATGCTTAGTTTATGATTCCTAAGGGAGCAGTCGTTTTCCAGGCGCCCCGAGTAAAGTCGGGAAATTCTTGTGGTGCCCCATTGGCTGCCACGGAAGCTTCACTTAAGGGTGAAACCGCACTCCACAGGCAACCTTCGTAAACATTTTGGTCTAAAGGCTCCCCGTTTCTTAAACATTCAACGATACGGAATAACATCATAAAGTCCATTCCGCCATGACCGCCCATCTTTGTGGCCAACTCGCCCACACGTTTGTACAAAGGGTGTTCGTATTTCTCGTAAATTTTGGCCAAGTCCTCGCCTTCTGCCCAGTGATGGTGGTCTTCCGTAGCGCCTTCTACACCACCTTCAATGGCCATTCGGGTCGGGAAGCCCGCCAAAGTGCCCTTGGTTCCCTGGATCATATTGTGACGGGTATAGGGGCGTGGACTCGTTTCGTCCCATTGTACCATAATGGTGCGGCCCAAAGTACTTTTAATGATAGAGGTATTGATATCCCCTCCCTTGTAATCTAATTTATTCCATTTATGATCTGCAGGGAAGTTTTTTTCCGCATACAGTTTACGGCCCCTTGCGGGAGATGAGAAGGAATTGATAAACTTGAAGTTATCTTCTGTACGGGCAATGTTCATATACTGTGCCACGGGACCCAAACCATGGGTCGGGTAAAGATTTCCATTTCTATGGGCGTAATGCGGTGTTCTCCAAGAACCCGTGCCACGGTCAACTTCGTTCATTTGAAAACGTAACTCGTGAATATAGGCGGCCTCGCCATGGAGTAATTCCCCTATAACCCCTTTTCTACACATGTTCAAGTACAATAGCTCGTCTCTACCATAGTTGACGTTTTCCATCATCATACAGTGTTTCTTCGTTTTTTCCGAAGTGTCCACTATGTCCCACATTTCTTGCAAGGTCAAGGCCAATGGGACTTCAACAAAAGCATGGCCGCCGGCGTTCATGGTCGCTATGGCCATTGGGGCATGTAAGCTCCAAGGGGTTGCAATAATTACGGCATCGGGTTTTTGCTCCTTCAGCATTTTTTTCCAATCGTTCTCACCATCGGTATACAATTTCACTTTTTTATGTCGTTCCCCTTTACCAACTTCTTTACAGACATTTGCGGATTTTTTGGCCAGGTCTTCATAGAGGTCGGAAATGGCAACGACCTCTGTACCTTCTATCGCCGCGATTTGAGACACATGTCCAGACCCCCTAGCCCCTACTCCGATAAAGGCAAAACGCACCTTGTCTAATTTAGGTGCTGCAAAGCCTCCCATGTATTGAGCCGAGTAAGGCCTATCCGTTCCTAAAAAATTAGCTTGGGAAATATTTGGGGTTAATGCAATACCGGCCCCTACCAATGACGTTTTTTTTAGGAAATTTCTTCTGTTCGAATTCATCTGTCTTTTTTTGTGGTGGTTTGTATAAACGAGTCTACAATATAAAGAAGTTTTAGGTAATTTGAACAGATACGATACTGCAATTCAAAAAGTAGCACCAAGGGTCCTTTATTTTTTTTGAAAGGCCCTTAAGAGACCCTACCTTCGTAAAAGATGATAAAAGAACAGTGCTTCGGGTTTTTGGCTACGCCTGCTTTATGGACGGGAATGGAATTCGGGATCGAACAATTCGTTTTTCCCGAGATTGATTTGCATGGATTCACTCCCCAACCAATTTCAAAAAAGATACGCCTCGGCCATCAGATGGAAGAGGTATTCTCCCGCCTGTTAACACATGACACGACCTACGAACTGCTGCTGCACAATCTGCTGGTCAAAGACCAAAACCGGACCATAGGCGAAATCGATTTCATACTACGGCATAGGGAAACGAAAAAACTGATACATGTGGAATTGACCTATAAATTCTATATCGTAGACCCTAGCCTATCGGAGCCTATCCATTGTTTGGTAGGCCCTAACCGGAGGGATTTGTTCTTTAACAAAATGGAAAAAATAAGGGACAAGCAGTTTGGCCTTTTGCATACGGAAAGTGGCATCAAGGCTTTATCGGAAAGAGGTATCGACCATGAAGCCATTGTTCATCAAGCCTGTTTTAAGGCCCAATTGTTTATGCCTTTTCAAAAGCCCCAGCTTCATATTGAACCTTTGAATACAGCTTGTGTTCATGGGTATTGGCTTCGGGTAGAGGACTTCTATTCCACCGATTTTCAGGGCTACCGTTATTACATACCCATCAAATCGGAATGGGTCATTGCACCGCACAACAACGTTGATTGGTCATCCCACTCCGAAATCTTGGAGGAAGTGCGCCTACGTATCGAAAATACAAGCGCCCCTATGGTCTGGTTGAAAAAATCGGACCGTCAATTCGAAAAATTATTTGTGGTCTGGTGGTAAGTAAGGCCCTGTTAAGGGCCTATTCTTAAAATATGTCTATATCTCCCTTGCCTTCCCTAACGACTTCGACTTCCCCATTCGAGAGGTCGATAACCGTTGACGCCACGTTATCACCATAACCGCCGTCGATTACGATATCGACCAAGTTCTCCCATTTTTCAAAAATAAGTTCCGGGTCGGTGGTGTATTCCAATAAATCATCATCATCCCGAATGGAAGTGGAAACTATGGGATTGCCAAGTCCTTCTACCAGTGCCCTGGCTATCGTATTGTCAGGAACCCTGATCCCCACGGTTTTTCGCTTCTTAAAATCTTTGGGGAGGTTGTTGTTACCTGGAAGAATAAAGGTATAGGGGCCCGGTAAGGCCCTTTTGAGAATTTTAAAGGTGGCCGTATCGATTTGACGTACATAATCCGATAGATTGCTTAAATCGGCACAGATAAAAGACCAGTTGGCCTTGGCCAATTTAATTCCTTTAATACGGGCGATTTTTTCCAGGGCGCGTGAGTTGGTAATATCACAACCTAGGCCATAGACCGTGTCGGTTGGATAAATAATCAGCCCGCCCTTGCGCAAAACATCGACTACCCTTTTCACCTCCTTTGGGTTCGGATTGTCCTTATATATTTTTATAAACTCTGCCATAGCATTTTCCTTATAAGACCTTATCTAAATTACTACATTTTTTTCTTCTCTCAAACCCTATGGATCAGCCCCTGTTTCAAAGGATTGTTTTTTCCATCTGCCTATTCACATTGTGGAAGGGCAATGATAGGGTTTAGAAACAACAAAGCCCCATGAATCTATTTCTTGGGGCTTTATTTATAGTGTAATGAATCGTCATCTAACCTATAACTTCCAACTTGGCAAAGCGAAGCAATAATTTCTTTACGTCGCCCTTTTCAAATTGGATCTCGGCCTTTCGGTCATTGCCCACACCTTCTATTTTCAATACTTTTCCTCGACCAAATCGCGTATGGTTGATAAGGCAGCCTTCTGCCAGATTGGGGTCTACCGAATTGGTATTGCCCACGGGCGTAGCCAGGTCCGGTTTGAGTTTTCGCAGCTTTCTAAGCTGGTTTTCGTTCGGTTTTTTGCGACTTGGCGGGGTGCCTTTCACCGGTTTGTTCTGACGTAACCTACTTTTGTCCACTTCTCCGAAAATATCGCCGTCCAATAAGGGTTTGTACCGATAGCCCGTATCGATCGGTGTGAGGTTTTCTATGTATTTCTCATCGATTTCCTCTAAGAACCTACTGGGTTCGGCATCTATCAGTTTCCCCCATCGGTACCTGTTTTGTGTATAGGTAAGATAGGCTTGCTTTTCGGCCCGGGTCAGGGCCACATAGAACAACCTGCGCTCTTCTTCCAATTCGCTACGGGTGTTCATACTCATTCCTGAGGGGAAGAGGTCTTCCTCCATACCTACGATATAAACATAGGGAAACTCCAGTCCCTTGGCCAGGTGAATGGTCATAAGGGCGACACGGTCATCATCGCCTTTATCGTTATCCAAATCAGTTGCCAAGGCCACATCTTCCAAGAATTCACTGATGCTTCCCGTAGCATCGGCAATTTCCTTCTGTCCTTCCACAAAATCCTTTATACCGTTGAGTAATTCTTCAATATTTTCCATTTTGCCGATACCTTCTGGCGTTCCGTCCTTTTTAAACTCTAAAAGGAGTCCGGATTTTTTGGCCACATGTTCGGCCAAGGTAAAGGCGTCGGTCGTTTCGTTCATGATCTGGAAACTGCGGATCATGTTGGTAAAATCTTGTAGCTTTCGCTTGGTTCCTGCGTTGATTTTTAGGTCAATTTTATCGAGA
Organism: Zobellia uliginosa; assembly: GCF_900156625.1. Taxonomy (GTDB): domain Bacteria; phylum Bacteroidota; class Bacteroidia; order Flavobacteriales; family Flavobacteriaceae; genus Zobellia; species Zobellia uliginosa. The sequence goes on from NZ_FTOB01000003.1 coordinate 872,952, forward strand.
TTCTGAATAACCTCAAAAATGGAACGGTTGTAATGGTTGGCCGCTACCGTAAGCTTGTCGAGGGTAGTCTGTCCGATACCCCTTGCCGGGAAATTGATGACCCGTTTAAGGGCCTCCTCGTCTTTTGGGTTGATTACCAAGCGTAAGTACCCCAAAACATCCTTGATTTCCTTCCGTTGGTAAAAGGATAGTCCCCCATAGATACGATATGGAATATCCCGCTTTCGCAAGGCGTCCTCTATGGCACGGGACTGTGAGTTGGTGCGGTATAGCACGGCAAATTCGCCATTGCCCAGCTGTTCGTTCATCTTATGGTCCCAAATGGATCCCGCCACGAAACGTCCTTCCTCGGCATCGGTAGTACTGCGGTGCACCTTGATCGGAGGGCCGTCATCGTTGGAGGTCCAAACCACTTTTTCCAACTGGTCTTTGTTCTTTTCGATAATGGAGTTGGCCGCATTTACGATATTTCGTGTAGACCTATAGTTCTGTTCGAGGCGGTACATGCCCACATTTTCATAATCGCGTTGAAAGTTAAGGATGTTGCTGATATTCGCCCCGCGAAAAGAATAGATACTCTGCGCATCATCACCCACTACACAAATATTATGATAGCGGTCGGCCAAGGCCTTTACGATCAAATATTGGGAATGGTTGGTATCTTGGTACTCATCTACCAAAATATACCGGAACCGGTCTTGGTACTTCATAAGCACTTCGGGGAAGCGGTTCAACAGCTCGTTGGTGCGCAACAACAAATCATCAAAATCCATCGCACCGGCCTTAAAACAACGCTCTACGTAATTTTGGTAAATCTCTCCCATTCTCGGCCTTTTGGCCATGGCATCGGCCTCTACCAGTTCAGGGTTCTGCATATAGGCCTTTACGGTAATCAGGCTGTTCTTATATGAAGATATACGGTTCTGCACCTGTTTGTACTTGTAGATATCCTTGTCGAGTCCCATTTCCTTGATAATGGAAGCCAACAGCCTTTGCGAATCTTGGGTGTCATAAATGGTGAAATTGCTCGGAAACCCCAATTTATCGCCATCGTAGCGTAACAATTTGGCAAAAACGGAGTGAAAGGTACCCATCCAAAGGTTTTTGGTCTCCGCCCTACCCGCAATCTTGGCGATACGCTCTTTCATTTCACGGGCGGCCTTGTTGGTAAAGGTCAATGCCAAAATGTTAAAAGCATCAACACCTTGTTGCATCAAATAGGCAATACGATAGGTAAGTACCCTTGTCTTGCCCGATCCAGCTCCGGCAATGACCATTAAGGGGCCGTCTTTATGCAGAACGGGAGCCCTTTGGGCATCGTTCAGTTCATCTATAAAATTATCCAATTTACTAGGGTATTTTTTGTAGCGGTGAATTTAACCATAAATAGGTTTACCTTAAAACATAGTTGATCTCTTTTATAAACAGAGTGTTCTGTTTATGTCGAAACCAGGGAGTCAGTTCGAGGATTGGGAGTGCTTAACACTAAGTGAACTCAACCGTATAAGACGATAACCACACTACGATAAATTTGTAAAGAGGGGGCAAACAGATTACACGTTGAACCTGAAGTGCATGATATCGCCATCCTTAACGATATATTCCTTGCCTTCTACACGCATTTTACCCGCTTCCTTGACTTTGGCTTCACTTCCGAATTGAACAAAATCGTTATAAGAAATCACCTCGGCGCGTATAAATCCTTTTTCAAAATCGGTATGGATTACCCCAGCTGCTTGAGGGGCGGTAGCACCGACAGGAATCGTCCATGCGCGAACTTCCTTGACCCCTGCGGTAAAATAGGTCTCAAGGTTGAGCAATTTATAGGCGCCACGAATCAATTTGGCGGAACCCGGTTCTTCCAAACCAAGGTCTTCTAAGAACATTTGGCGTTCTTCGTAGGTTTCAAGTTCGGTAATGTCGGCTTCGGTACCAACGGCCAATACGATTACTTCTGCATTCTCTTGGGCCACGGCGGCCTTTACTTTTTCTACATAGTCATTTCCTGTAGCTGCGGCATCTTCATCAACATTACAGACATACATTACAGGCTTATCGGTAATGAACTGCAAGGGCTTGACAAATTCGTTTCTATCGTCTTCCGATATATCGATGGCGCGAACCGAAGTTCCCGCTTCCAAACCTTCTTTCAACTTCAAGAGTACCGCTTCCTCTTTTTGGGCTTCTTTGTTACCCGTCTTAGCGGCACGCTTTACCTTATCTAGTTTTTTATCTACCGTCTCAAGATCTTTCAATTGAAGTTCCATATCAATGGTCTCTTTGTCCCTTATCGGATCGACGGAACCATCTACATGAACAATATTGTCATTGTCAAAACAACGCAATACATGTAGTATGGCATCGGTTTCACGAATGTTTCCCAAGAACTGGTTCCCCAGTCCTTCCCCTTTACTAGCTCCTTTGACCAAACCGGCAATATCTACGATTTCGACCGTTGCAGGCAAAACACGTTCAGGATCTACCAATGATTCCAATTTCTCTAACCGGGCATCAGGGACGTTTACCACCCCGATATTCGGTTCTATAGTACAAAAAGGAAAATTGGCACTTTGTGCCTTGGCGTTGGAAAGACAATTGAACAGAGTTGATTTTCCTACGTTTGGCAATCCTACAATACCTGCTTTCATCTTGAAATTTGTAATTAAAGTTTGAATAAATTAAAAAGGGCTTCTAAAATAGGCTGCAAAGATAACTCTTTGATTTGGTATTTTTAATAAAACTGCTCCCCTCTTCCCTAACCCTTATAAGTTGATTTATGCGCTCTAGTCCGTGTTGAAATATTTCTAAACAAATAAGTGTATCATTGACATATAATCATCAAAAATGGAAAATGACTAAATTAAATTAAATCATTTAACGTTATTTTAGTAATCATTGCATATATTTAGACCAAGCCCAAATCTAAAATATGAACACTTTTTCTGAAAAAGCTTTATGGGAATTATTTACGGAAGGAGATCAAAACGCCTTTTCTTCATTATTTAAAACCTATTATCCCCAGCTCTATGGTTACGGAATAAAGCTCTCTTCAGACTCATTTATTACTGAAGATTGTCTTCAAAATTTTTTTATCTACTTACATAAAAATCGAAGAAAAATAAGAAAAGTAAACCATGTAAAATCTTACTTATATACCTCTTTTCGAAGGGAAATTCTAAAAAGTTTGAAAAAGGAACGGCAATTTAGTTCCTATGAGACGTCATTGGAAAGGGGTCGGTCGTTCGGATTTTCGCCCGAAGAATTGAAAATCGAGCAAGAATTAAGCCATATCAAGACTACTACCCTGGCCATCTTGCTCAACACGCTCTCTACACGACAGCGAGAAGTCATCTATCTAAAATACTATAGTGGACTATCAACAAAAGACACCATGGAGGTAATGGATATATCTTATCAAAGTGTGTTGAACACCCTGCAGAAGGCCTTTGCCAAACTACGAAATGAAATCGAGGATCGAGAAATATCGGCGATCTTAAAAAAAACTTAGAAAAAAAAGGGTATAAAAAATAAACCATGGTCTCTTTATTAATGAAGATCCTGTTTATGAGCAAAGAAGAACTATCCCTTTTAGAGATACTGATCGAAGATCTATCGTTCGTAAACTGGGCGAAGAACCACAATCAAAATGATGTGGCCTTCTGGAACAATTGGATCAGGCAACATCCTGATAAAATAGAAACGGTATACAATGCCAAGGCGATAATATTAGGTATCAAATTCAACAAGACCCAAGTTTCAGAAACCAAAATAGACCAAGCCCTTAGCGATATACTAGCCTTAGTAGAAGTGGAAGAAAAAAGTTTTAAAAAGGAAAAAAAATCCTTCAGCGTCATAAAATATATGGCAATGGCGACCACCTTGGTTCTCTTTATAAGCTTGGCCTATTTGTTTATTCCTACCGACACCACCGTTACCCATACCACCCTATTCGGGGAAATCATCGATTTAAAGCTGCCCGATGGTACTTCGGTCATCTTAAACGGTAATTCTGAGATAAGCTATGACAAAAATACTCCCCGTAATATAAATCTATCTGGAGAGGCTTACTTTAAGGTAAAATCCATTCCCTCTACCAAAGCGAAATTTTGGGTTAATACCAGGGATTTAAAGGTAGAGGTATTCGGAACACAGTTCCATGTAAGTACACGAAACAATAAGACCGGTGTTCTTTTGGATGAAGGCCGCATTGAGCTTTTGCTGGGGAACGGCACCTCCAAAAAAATGAAGCCTGGCGAATTGGTGTCGTATTCCAATAAAGACAAGATTACCACCCATGACAAGGTGACCCAAGAACTTTCCTATTCCCTATGGCGCGAAGGAACCTATATATTCAACAACACCACAGTATATGAGGTCATGAAAAATATAGAACAGGCCTATGGTCTGAAAACGGAATTTATAGATGAAGAACTCAAAGGTCAAAAACTTACGGGAGGTATCCCTAACCAAAATCTAAAAATTTGTTTGTCGGCCATAGAAAAATCGACTGGAACCCGAATTGTCGTGAAAGACAATAGACTTATAATGTTTAAAAATTAACTCAAAATCAAATCATTACTATGAGAAACACTATTATGAAAACACTGTTAGCCGCTAGCCTGTTGATTGGAAGTATTCCGATTCAGGCTTCGGAGAAAAACCTTGACGGGGAATTGGAAAAGAGCGTTACGCTTTCCGATTTTCTCGCGGATTTGAGCAAAAAACACAAGGTTTATTTTACGTATAATGCCAGCCTTATATCTGGAGAACATCTAAATCCTGAGGAATATCGATATAATAAGCTCAATAAAATCATACATAAACTAGAAATTAAAACCAGTTTCGATTTTGAGTATTTGGGCAATAGCTATTATGTGGTATATCACAAGAAAGCCGAGAAAATAAAAATTAAGAAGCTTTCCCTTAATACCTTGGGCCATGCTACCGCTTTGGATCTATCCGTGCTTCAGCAATCCGTTTCGGGAAAAGTTGAAGATCAAGATGGTAACCCATTAGCAGGTGTTAATGTGGTGGAAAAGGGAACGACCAATGGTACCACGACCGATTTTGACGGAAATTATACCATTGAGGTTTCCGACGATGCCACCCTAGTTTTTAGTTATATAGGATTTCCCACCACAGAAAAAAAGGTGGCGGAAAAATCGGTTATAAACGTATCGCTTAGTGAAGGCGTACAATTGGAGGAGTTTATTGTTGTAGGGTCGCGGACCGCTCCCCGAAGCAACACGGACACGCCATTACCCGTTGACGTTGTAGGGGTAAAGGAATTAACCTCTACAGGGCAAGCGACTTTTGATAAAGCCTTGCAGTATAGAATTCCCTCGTTCAACACGGTTCAAACTCCCGTAAACGATGCTACTTCCTTACTCGATCCTTATGAGATTCGTAATATGGGGCCAAGTAGGACCCTGATTTTAATAAATGGTAAACGTAAGAACCTAAGTGCCCTTTTGTATACACAAACCTCCCCAGGGCGAGGTGAAACGGGTGCGGATATTTCCGCCATACCCACCGATGCCATTAAAAGAGTGGAAATCCTTAGGGACGGTGCTTCGGCCCAATATGGTTCCGATGCGATTGCCGGTGTTATGAATATCATTTTAAAAGATAGTCCTAATGAAGGTTCCGCTACGGTGCGTACGGGAATTACCTCGGAAGGTGACGGCGAAATGTTCGGGGTATCCTTGAATAATGGAAGTTCAATAGGCGAAGACAAGGGGTTTATCAATTACACCATTGATTTATCTAAAGTAAACCAAGCCAATAGACCCGGAACGGTAGATGCCAACGGTGAATATGCCGATTTTGTTTATCGGGATCCCCTAAACCCTGAAAACTACGGAAACGGTCATGATGAAGCGAGCTTGATCGCTAGAAACCAGGCAGGTTTGAACCTGGTAAACAACTTCTTGGCCGAAATTCCGGATGCGGGCAACATCAATGGTTCGCCAGAAACGGCAGCGGCCAAATTTTCGGTCAATTTCGGCTACGATTTAAGTGACAACACGCAATTATACGGAAATGCAGCCTATGTATATAAGGCGGTAAACAGTTTTGCCAACTATAGAACCCCCTACTGGAGACAAGCTGCCCCATTATCTCCGCTTGACCTTGATGGAACGGATTATTCAAGCTACTTGACCGATTTCTTTCCTGATGGCCCTAACGGCTCTTATGTAGGTTACGTGCCTACCTTTGAAGGATTGCTTAGTGATTATAACGGTACTATCGGGTTCAAGTCGACCATTAACGATTGGAACATAGACGCTAGTTTCACTACTGGCGGTAACTTACAGACCTATAAGGTCAATAATTCACACAACCCTAATTTTGTGTACTCCCCTTCAGTCTTTATTGATGCCAATGGAAATGGTTCGGTAGATGATGGGGAAATCACGGAAGGTTCGCAGTTGTATCGAGAGAACAGTCAGCAATCGTTCAATCCTGGAGGAACAAAATTCACGCACAATGTTGGGAATATTGATATCTCAAGACTGCTTTCCGATAAAATAAGCATAGGTGTCGGTGCAGAGTTCAGAACAGAGACGTTTGAAATCATAGAAGGGGAACTGGCTTCCTATGATGGTGGCGGTGCCGATTCATTTGCAGGCGCCTCTCCTCAAAACTCCGGTAAATTCAACAGGTATAACATTGGTGGTTATTTAAGTTTAGACTACGACGTAACCGATGCGTTCTTGTTAAGCGGTACTGTTAGAACGGAAAACTATTCTGATTTTGGCAATGCTTTTGTATATAAGTTCAGCTCACGTTATAAAGTGGCTGACGCGTTTACCTTAAGAGGTTCGATCTCTTCTGGGTTTAGGGCGCCTACCTTACATCAGATCTACACTCAAAAAGCTCAGTATAGTTTTGTCCCTGGCCAAGGTATTCAAGTGGGTGGTTTGATCAACAACGTGTCTACACAGGCCAAACTTTTGGGCATACCACAATTAGATGCAGAAACGTCTACGAACTTTACCATTGGTTTTGGTGGAAAAATAGCCAACAAGTTCAGTTATACTTTCGACTACTACAATATTGCCGTAGAAGATAGAATTGTATTGGGGAATGAAATTGGAGGAAGCGGCGATGCTGCCAATCCCTTAGATGTTCTTTTGGCAAACAATAATTTAAGTGATGTTAGCTTTTTTTCTAACGCCATAGACACAAGAACTTCCGGTGTAGATGTGGTTCTTGCCTACAAGGGCATTGCCATTGGGGCAGGTAGTCTAGATTTGAATTTATCGGGAAACTATACGATTCAAAACGAACTTGATGGTCCGGTCAAGAATATTCCTTTAGTGGAAAACTCAGGTCAATCTGTAGTCAACGGAACTCAAGAGGCCTTGTTTTTTACTTCTCGCCCTGAAACAAAATGGATTTTTGGAATGAACTACAATATCAATAAATTCGGTTTTTCCTTGAACAATACCTATTTCGGAAAAACAACGTTCCAGCAACAGGGATTACAAGACCTTGAGGACATTTTTGTCAATGCTTCCGATATTCCTGCAGGGGCTGTAGCAGATGGAGGGTCTGATTTAAGTACGGAGTTCACCCCAAAAATCGTGACCGATTTAGGGATTAATTTTAATGCAACTGAAAAGTTTACGATTGCATTGAATGTGAACAATTTATTTAATGTATTGCCTGAATGGAGTTTTGTTGATGCAACGGCAACCGGCCAAGCTATATTGGATGGCGCTGCGGTTGTGAATTCGCCCTCTAACCTGATTACCTTTAATCAAAGGTATTCTCAAATGACTTATGACGGCTATCATTTCAGTCAATTGGGAACCATGTTCAATTTATCGTTGAACTATAAGTTTTAAGTTATTACAGTTAAGTGTATTATTATTTGAACAAAAGCCGCCTTGCTATAGGCGGCTTTTATTTTGCCCATGCCCATATTAAGAAACAAAAAACCCGGGCAGTGCCCAGGTTTCTATGTAATGTCTTTCAACTTAAAGATTAGCCCAAGGGCCTAGCCTTCGGGGTGCATGAATTTTTGTTTGGCCAAAAGAATCTCTTCCGACTCTACGTGTTCATCGTCAGGAACACAACAATCTACCGGGCAGACCGCGGCACACTGTGGCTCCTCATGAAAGCCCATGCATTCGGTGCATTTATCAGGTGAGATATAATAGATCTCATCACTGATCGGTTCTTGTACCTCGTCTGCGTTCACCGCCTTACCGTTTGGAAGCACAACATCCCCTTCGAGAGAAGTACCGTCACTGTAACGCCATTCATCAGCTCCTTCGTAAATTGCAGTATTAGGACACTCAGGCTCACAAGCCCCGCAATTGATGCATTCATCCGTTATTACTATCGCCATATTCGTTTTATTAAGCTGAACGGACTTTAACCCGTTCGTTATATTTTCATTTTAATCTTAAAAGCAAAAATCGATTCAGTATTCTTACTTTTGCACAAAGGTACTTCGGAATACAATTTTGAACAAATATATGAACGACCATCACAAAACTTTTATTGCTTTTGTTAAACTCGGCCACTTTCTTAGGGAGTTTGTTACATTGGAAACACCAAATGATGAATGGTCGCAAAAATTAGATGAGGCCATTGTCCTGTCCAAACACAAAAATGGTTGGTTTACCCGGGAAAATGTAATACACGCGCTCAAAAGCTGGGGCGAATTGCTTACCGATGAAAATCTTACCGCTTGGCTATCGGGCTACGACGTCAAACAGAACCGCCCGAAAACGGTGGCCCTGATTATGGCGGGAAATATTCCCTTGGTCGGTTTTCACGACTTTCTGTCGGTACTCATTACCGGAAACAAGGTGTTGGCCAAATTGTCTTCCAACGACGATGTGCTCACTATCTTTATTAAGGATTACCTGGTTTCGGTCGAACCTTCCTTAAAAGACAGCATTGAAATTTCCGATGGACGTCTAGAGAACTTCGATGCCGTAATCGCCACGGGAAGCAACAATACCTCCCGCTACTTTGAGCACTATTTCAGTAAGGTACCGAATATTATTCGAAAAAACAGAAACTCGGTTGCCGTCTTGACCGGAAACGAATCGGCGGAACAGCTCAATGCCTTGGGGGAAGACGTGTTCCGTTATTACGGTTTGGGGTGTAGAAGTGTCAGCAAGATCTTTGTTCCCGAAGCCTACGATTTCGATACACTTTTTAAGGCCGTATACCCCCACCACCCTATTGTGGAGCATATTAAATACGCCAATAACTACGATTACAATAAAGCGGTCTATCTGATGTCGGAGTTTAAGATACTCGATAACGGGTTTTTGATCCTTAAGGAAGATAAAAGCTATAGCTCCCCTATTGCTTCACTCTTCTACGAACGTTATAAGGACCTTTCTTTATTAAAGGAAAGACTTGCGTCGGATGCGGATGAACTGCAGTGCATTGTAGGGCAAGACATCGTAGAGGGTGAGATACCTTTCGGAAAGACCCAACAACCCTCGCTAACGGACTACGCCGACAACCTTGACACTGTTGACTTCCTGTTAAAAAACTAATGGAATTTTTCGTGATAAATGCTTAGGTTTTCCCTTAAATTCAAGACCTTTATCCTCTTAAATTATTTTACACCTTATGAAAAAACATAATTTTAGTGCCGGACCTTGCGTACTACCGCAAGAGGTATTCCTAAAAGCTTCTGAAGCTATAATGGACTTTAATGAATCGGGACTTTCGCTTATAGAAATTTCTCATAGAAGCAAAGACTTTGTTGAAGTCATGGAAAAGGCACGTAGTCTTGCCCTAGAGCTTTTGGACTTGGAGGGCAAAGGGTATTCAGCACTTTTTCTTCAAGGTGGGGCAAGTATGCAGTTTCTTATGACTGCCTATAACCTTCTTGAAAACAAGGCCGGGTATTTAAATACGGGTACCTGGAGTGAAAAGGCCATCAAAGAGGCCAAGATGTTCGGGGATATTATGGAAGTTGGTTCTTCAAAAGATGAGAACTTTAACTATATACCAAAAGGCTATGCCATACCCGAAGGTCTAGATTATCTTCATTTGACTTCGAACAATACTATTTTTGGCACCCAGATCAAGAAATTTCCAAAGACGAATGTGCCTTTGGTTTGCGATATGAGTTCCGATATTTTTTCGCGACAACTTGACTTCACCCAATTCGACCTGATTTACGCCGGAGCACAAAAAAATATGGGCCCCGCCGGTACAACCTTGGTCGTGGTAAAAGATGATATTCTAGGGAAGGTCTCAAGAAAAATCCCAAGTATGCTCGATTACCAAGTGCATATCTCTAAAGACAGTATGTTCAATACCCCTCCGGTATTTGCGGTATATACCTCTATGTTGACATTAGAGTGGCTAAAAGACTTGGGCGGTATTGCGGCGATTGAGGAAATCAATGAGAAGAAGGCACAATTGCTCTATTCTGAAATTGATCTGAATCCCGTATTTAAAGGTTTTGCCAAGAAAGAAGATCGTTCGAACATGAATGCTACCTTTAATCTGGCCGATGATAGATTAAAAGAAACCTTTGATGCCCTCTGGAAAGAAGCCGGAATCAATGGAATCAACGGTCACCGATCCGTAGGTGGATATCGTGCCTCTATGTACAATGCCCTTTCCCTTGAAAGTGTAGGGGTTTTGGTAGATGTGATGAGCGAAATGGAAAGAAAAGGATAATAGCCTGTTTCCCGTAAAATTAAAATCATAAAAAAAGGACGACCCTTGGTACATGCGTTGCCGACGGACGGCCTTTTTATTTCAATACAAACCAATTTTTGAATCAGATGAAAATACTTGCAAATGACGGAATGGCCCAAGCGGGAATCAAAGTACTTGAAGATTCAGGTTTTGAAGTACTGACCACTAGGGTGGCCCAAGAGCAACTACAGAATTTCATTAACGATAATCAAATAAACGGTCTACTGGTTCGCAGTGCCACTCAGGTGCGCAAAGACTTGATCGACAACTGCCCTAGCCTAAAACTTATAGGAAGAGGCGGGGTCGGAATGGATAATATTGATGTGGAATATGCCAAGGGCAAGGGGCTTCATGTAATCAACACCCCTTCGGCTTCATCTTCATCGGTGGCCGAACTTGTGTTCGCCCATCTTTTTGGGGGAGTCAGGTACTTGCACGATGCCAATAGGAATATGCCCCTTGAGGGCGATAGCAAGTTCAAGCAGTTGAAGAAATCCTACGCTGCCGGAATGGAGCTACGGGGAAAAACCTTAGGTATTATCGGTTTTGGTAGAATCGGTCAGGCCACGGCCAAAATCGCACTGGGCGTAGGTATGAAGGTCATCTACCACGATCCATTTCTTGAAAAGGCATCGATCGAGCTGCCCTTTTTCGACGGACGGTCGCTAACTTTTGATTTTGAGTCACAAACTAAGGACGAATTGGTTTCTACCGCCGATTTTATTACACTTCACGTTCCTGCTCAAAAAAGTTATGTTTTGGGAAAAAAGGAATTTGAGCAAATGAAACCTGGGGTCGGTATCGTAAATGCCGCCCGTGGAGGCGTGCTCGATGAAGTCGCTTTGGTAGACGCCCTTGAAAACGGGAACGTTTCCTTTGCGGGACTTGATGTGTATGAATCGGAGCCTTCACCGGAAATCAGGATACTGATGCACCCGAATATTTCGCTTACACCTCATATAGGTGCCGCAACCGGCGAAGCACAGAACCGTATTTCTACCGAATTGGCAGAACAGATCATTACACTATTAAAATAAGTCGAGTATAATACCTTTCCATAACCTCGTTGAACAAGGTGTTGTTCGACGAGGATTTTTTCCACTAAATCTCTACGGATAAAAAACCTCATACTTTTTTTTGCTTTTCTACGGAATTCTTATCGACAACTCACTACGAATCAAATAGGTATATTTTGTATAAAGAAGGTTTGGGCAAGATATTATAAGGGTTCTTTTTCCTTTCTAGTATTTTCGACCGAATCTTTTTCGTAAATTGTTAATCAATTATAAACACATAAACACTAAACATTATGTCAGGATTATTAGACTTACTAAGCAGCCCTATGGGCAAACAATTAATAAGCGGCGTAGCCAGCCAAACGGGTAACTCTACCGACCAAACCGGTAGCGTGCTTAGCATGGCCCTCCCCGTTTTAATGGGCGCAATGAAAAAAAATGCGTCTTCTCCCGAGGGAGCACAGGGATTGATGAGCGCCTTATCGAGCAAGCACGACGGGGGTATCTTAGATAATCTTGGCGGACTTTTCAGCGGAGGTGTAGATCAATCGGTAATGGATGATGGTGCGGGTATCCTTGGTCATGTCCTAGGAGGAAAACAGGCCCAGGTTGAAAATGCATTAAGCCAAAAATCGGGAATGGATGCAGGTTCCGTTGCTACCATATTGAAAGTAGCGGCCCCTATTCTATTAGGATACTTAGGAAAACAGACCAAAGAACAGAACGTTAGCGATTCCAACGGCATTGGCGACCTTTTAGGAAACTTAATGGGTGGCGGTGATTCTGGTAACCAGCAACAGTCTTTGATCGAATCTTTTTTAGATTCCGATGGTGACGGAAGTATACTTGACGATGTAGCCTCTATGGCCCTTGGTGGCAAAAAAGGGGGAATCGGTGGTATGCTAGGCGGTCTCTTCGGAAAATAGGCAACTTACATTTTGTAAAATACCTAAAAGTCGTTTGTTGATACAAGCGGCTTTTTTTTGTAAATTGGTATAGAAGTTGTTGCAATACTGCTAAAGATGACGCTATGAAAAAGATATATTTAGTTTTAGGCACACTCGGTCTTTTTTCCGCACTGATAGCGGGCAGTTGTTCAAGTTCAAAAGAAACTGTAATATCCGACAAAGAGAAAGCTGCCTTTCATCAAAAGGAGGCAGATACGGTAAAAATTGCCAACGATGCTACCGAATATGAAATTATCATCATTGAACCTGGTTTTAATTTTTGGTTAGAGAGCATAGCCAGGCCCCGAAACTACTATTCTCAGGAGTTTCTTGAAAGTCGAAACCAGATTTTCGTCACCAACTATAACCAAAGGGTAATGCAGCCCATGCGCTACGACCCCAATCTTTACGAGCAGCAGATCAACTATGACTTCCATACGGATTACGGCTACGAGGTGAATTACAAACTCTATAATTACTTTATTTATTTCCAAAGAAAATACAATCAGCGACTAGGGCCTTTTGTACCAAGAATTTGATTCCCTATATTTGTCGAGATTCTTATTATGAAAAAACTTAAACAACGCTGGGGCGTAGACTCCAACTTTCAGTTAGCCGTCATTTTTTTGGTCTTTGCCATTACCGGCTCCTGTGCTACGAAACTTGCCGCCCCCATTACTTCCTTCATAGGCCTTGACAGCGAAACTACGAGTGCTTGGTTATACTGGACGGCACGTATTTTCTTGATATTCCCGATTTATCAAGTCCTTTTGGTGGCCTTTGGGTGGCTCTTTGGCCAGTTTCGGTTCTTCTGGAATTTTGAAAAGAAAATGATCCACAGGCTTGGTCTAGGGTTTTTGCTTAAATAATTTACCAATTCTTTAACGAAACGACTACTGTTATTTTTTCTAGTTTTGTTGCATGAATAAAATCATCGGCATTTTAACTTCAACGATTTCCGTTTTGCTGGTGGTGTGTATCCTTGCACCTTCGATTACTAAACTTGCACACGCCCTTTACGAACACCATTCCGAAGAGTGTACCGAAGCTGATAGGCTTCACGTGCACGAAGCCGAGTTGGATTGTGATTTTCAAAAGTTCCATCTATCCCCTCAGTTCACTCCTTTCTTGATTACCTTTACACATTGTACCCCTGAAATCACTAGGGAGAACACCAACAATTTCTACTTCTTTTCAAGCAAGTACCAAAAATTACATTTTGTTCTTAGAGGTCCGCCTCAATTTTCATAATAACATTGATTTACATTACTTTATTTTAAGTATTACTTTAAACCTAAATTATTATGGAACGTATTATATATGCATTGTTTTTTGCAATGTTGGGAACTTATGTACACGGTCAAAACTCTTTATCGGGAACTGTTACCGCCTCAGGGGGGAACACTAAATTATTTGGCGCGGAGGTCTATTTTCCACAGTTGGAAAAGGGTACGGTCACCGATGAAAATGGAAGTTATAAATTGAACAACCTACCGACGGGAAGCTATAAGATAGTTATCTCCCATATTGGTTTTCAAACTTTATCGATGTCCATTTTAATCACGACCGGAAACAATACTTATGATGCCCAATTGGCATCCAGTGCCATTGAGATGGAAGAGATTATCGTTTCCACCCCCTTTCATAAGCTACAGCGTGAAAATGTGATGAAGGTAGAGAGGGCCGATATCAAGAGTCTTAAGACCAAGGGGGCCGTTACGCTGTCCGATGGTATTACCAATGTTCCCGGGGTTGAGAGTGTTTCCACGGGCTTGGGGATAGGCAAGCCGGTCATACGAGGATTAAGTGCCAACCGGGTACTTGTATATGCACAGGGTATACGACTTGAAAATCAGCAGTTTGGAGATGAACATGGTCTTGGTGTAAGCGATGCCGGTATTGAAAGCGTAGAAATTATAAAAGGCCCTGCCTCTCTTCTCTATGGTTCCGATGCTATGGGCGGTGTACTCTACCTTAACCCTGAAAAGTTTGCAGTGGCGAACAGTACCGAAGGCGACCTTAATCTTAATTATTTTTCAAACACCGAAGGGGTCGACGCCAATGCCGGATTTAAAACCTCTGGGGAAAAGTTCAAGTTTATTTTAAGGGGAAGCACGGCCAGTCATACCGATTATCACACAGGCGATGATGTAACGGTAACCAATTCGAGGTTTCAGGAACACGATATAAAAACGGGTATTGCCTATCAGGAAAGCAATTTCAAAACAGAACTTCGTTATAACTACAACTACCTAAAACTGGGTATCCCGGAGGAAATTGGCGCTCAGACCAATGAACGCGCCCCCCTATCCCCCTTTCAAAAAATAGACAACCACATTGTCAGCTCTAAGACCAATATTTTCTTCGGAGAATCAAGTTTGGAGACCGTTTTGGGCTATACCTTTAATACTAGAAAAGAGTTTGAGGAAGGTGAAGAAGGTGCCGCCCTCGATATGGATTTGGCCACTTTCAACTACAATCTTTTGTATCACTTGCCAAAATGGGGCAACTGGGAAACTATTGTCGGGGCGCAAGGAATGCATCAAACCAATACTAATTTCGGGGAAGAAGCCTTGATTCCCGATGCCACAACCAAGGATATCGGTTTCTTGGCCACATCACACCTTCATTTTCAGAACAATAGCGATCTACAGCTCGGACTCCGCTATGACCGACGTACCTTGAGCGGCGAGGAAAACGGAATTACCGGTGAAGAGGGGTATATCGCTCCAATAGATAGGGATTTCAATAGTGTCAATGCCGCCATTGGTTATAAGCTGGAACCCTTAAAACGACTTACCGCCCGAATTAACCTGGCTTCGGGTTTTAGGGCGCCCAATTTGGCAGAATTGACTTCTAACGGGGTGCACGAAGGTACCAACCGCTACGAGATAGGTAATGCCGATTTGAGCAACGAACAAAACCTACAGACCGATATATCGCTAGAATATAAAAACGAACATGTAGAGTTCTATGTCAACGGGTTTTACAACACAGTAAACGATTATATTTTTATTCAGTCTAATGGACAGACTATTGACGGGAATACCGTTTTTCTATACGAACAGCAAGACGCCAAACTCTATGGCGGGGAAATCGGATTACATATACACCCACATCCCTTAGATTGGCTTCATATCGAGACTAGCTTTGAAACGGTTACCGGAAAGCTTAAAGACGAAAGCTATTTGCCTCTGATTCCTGCAAACGCCCTAAACAACACCCTGCGTACGGAATTCACCAAAAGTAACAGTTGGCTAGAGAACTACTATGCCTTTGTTACCCTTAAATCTGTTTTTAAACAAGATAAGGTCGGTGGATTTGAACTCGCTTCCGATGGGTATAATCTTTTGAGCTTGGGGCTTGGGGGAAGGACCCTTCTTTTTGACTATCCTATTGACATTCGTGTTAGCGCCAACAACATTTTAAACACCGATTATATTTCGCACTTGTCCCGTCTAAAAACCGATGGTATAGCAAATATTGGAAGGAATATCAATATAGGAATAAGCATTCCGCTTTAATCCTTTTTAAAAAGAAGGGAAGCCGCAGGCCGACAGGAAAGCTTCCTATTGGTTTGAGGCTTTGTTTTTTCGCTTGGAAAAACCATAAACCAACTGACCGATAAATCCCTTGGGCATCTCGTCGTCCCCTTCATAACCCAGAGGAACGAGACCGCTATCTTCGGGGATGTAGTCGGTTTTAAAAAGATAGTCCCACATACTCAAGCTTATGCCGTAATTAACGCCATTCTTCCTTCCTTCGGGAAGTTCATAGGCGTGGTGGTACAAATGCATGACGGGATTATTGAAGATGTATTTCAACGGTCCCCAGGTAAGCTTAATGTTAGAATGGTTTAAGTGACCGATGGCAATAGCTACAAAATGAACAATATATGCCTGCTCAGGTTCAAATCCTCCTAAAATCATCACCGCAAAGGTCTTTAAGGGCTTGTAGAAAATATTTTCCATCCAATGGTAGCGCATATGGGCCGCAAATCCCATTTCCTTTACGCTGTGATGCACCTTGTGGAATTCCCATAAAAAGGCATATCTATGAAGTAGCATATGGGTAAACCATTGTACGAAATCCAAGAGCACGAAAAAGACCAATAGTTGAAAGATTTCCGGCCATTCCTTTAAATCGACCAATGCTAAAGTATTGGATGCTATCCCTATATCTAAGAACAATATTTCCAAGCATTTATAAAACCCACTAATAACTATGGTAAAAAGAAAAAAATTAAAAAAGATATAGAAGGCATCCAACCAAAAATCCTTTCGAAAAACGGCTTGGTTTTTACGCCAAGGGAAAGCGATTTCGAGGATCCAGACCAATACGGAAAGCAAGATGATTCCCCAAAAGTAATTGGTGTACCAAGGCACTTCGAATACAATAGACTTCCAAGTCCAATTGAGCGTACCCATGAAGGAATTGAGAAATGCATCAAGATATTTTTCCATAATAAAAACAAGCTATAGACTTGGGTATTGGTCGAAAAAAGGTATTCAATCTTTCAATTCATACCATTCAATATCGGTTAAAATCTCCCTGCGCCCTTTTTTCTTGGGGGGATAGTTGGTCACCAAATAATCGATGATAATATCTTCATTCTTTCCTAAATCCCATAAATTCTGGGTTTCCTGCATCCATCTGATCGTGGCCTTCCAGCGCTCCTTGTTCATTCGGTTTTGTATCACCAATTTTGCGGAATGGCAATTGGTGCAATTTTGAACGGTCTCCATCATTCCCGGGGCTTCGACAAAACCGGTCCGTACGTGTATCCCGTTTTCTATTTTGTCAAAATCATCTTCCTCTACCGGCACGGTGACTATCTCAGCATCAGGTCCGTCATTCCCAAAGGCCGATAAATTAGGGTCGACCAAGAAGTAGACCAGTACGGCCGCAAAAATAGCGACTATGGTACAGGTGAGAATCAATACCCTGTAGAATCCCTGAAATTCCCGTTTCAGTTTGTCGTGGTTCTGCTTCTTCATCTATGCAACTTTTACGGCTATTCTATGACAGGCATTGTTCAGGTAGCCCTTAGGGTTCCAACCCGGTAATAACATAGGCTGGCTAAATCCGTTCGAATCGGTTGCGCGGGCCCAAACCTCGTAGTACCCTTGTTGAGGAAATTCCACTTGGGCAGAAAAATGCTGCCATGCCAATCGGTTGGCGGGTTTTTCAAGCTTACATGGCTTCCAGGTAGAACCAAAATCAATAGAGTATTCCATTTTGGCAACCTCTAGTTCCCCGGCCCAGGCATGGCCCCTGACCGTTAATTTTTTCCCTTCGGGAATAGTGGCACCCGATTTCGGATAGGTAATCAATGACTTTACCGGCATCGATTCAATAATACACATATCTTCGTCCGCTACCTTTTCCCCTGGTGCTACTGGTTTACAGGGAACCCTATATGCGGTGCCCGTCATTTTGGTGCCATCGTGAACGATATTTCTAATGCTGATACGCTGTAACCACTTGCCCGATACCGAAGCAGGCCAGCCGCCGGCGATTACCCGTAGTGGATAACCATGCGCCAAGGGAATATCTTCCCCGTTCATTTTAAAGGCCAATAGGGTCTCGTCTTGCATGGCCTTGGCCATAGGCGCCCCTCTTGATATAGGTTCTTTCCCAGGGTCTCGGCTCAGGTGGATATCGGCCGCATGGTAGCCAAAATACACGGCGTCGTCTTTTATGCCCACATCCTCGAGTACGTCACGAAGCCGAACGCCGGTCCAACTTGCACAATACACCGCGCCTACGGTCCATTGGTTTCCCTTGGCGGGTGGGTCGAATTCGCTCCTTCCGTTACCGCCACATTCTAAGGTCAACTGATAGGTATGGTGCTTAAACTTTGATTTAAGCTCCTCAAGGGTATAAGTCTTTTTTTGTTTGACGGACTCACCATCGATGGTAAGCGTCCAATTTTTTACATCTATTTCTTCAGGTATAAGTCCGTTGTTACGAACAAAAATATACTTGTTCGGCGTAACCTTATCGTCTAAAAGATGGGCCTGGGCCTCCATATTCCATGGTTTGTCGTTGAGTACGACCATCTCCTTGTCTTTGTTGAACAATTTAAAAGGGTCGGGATCTTGAAGCGCCAAGGGCACATAGTTCTCTGCCATTTTTGATCCGTAGACAATATCGGCCCCTATTATACCCGCTAGAGATGCAAGGGCCGCTCTTCCAATAAACTTTCTTCTTTGCATAAATTTAGGTCTGGTTTACTCTCAAAGTTATAGATATTTATTGTACTACTCTGTGCTATTATTTGATTTTAATTTTTTTTTAAGGATTTAGTTTTAAGTCCATCAAAAAACCTTAAACAAAATAAAATAAAGAATTCAGAGCCCTTTAAACATAAGGGCTGCGAGCTTTTCGTCAAAAAACCGCCCTAACCGATTACAAATGAACACTGTAGCTAAATACCTATTAAATCTATAGACTTTTTAGGTCATATAAAAATTCCCGTAAACCTATTCCTAGCAAAAATCAGGGATTTATTTCTGCGGTTTCGGCAGGATCGGCTTTTTTGAAAACATAGGTGTACAACCACATCAAGGTAAAGGTGGGTATCACATCGAGACCTGGTATAATTTCCTCTAAAAAAGTGATGATACCGGCACCTTGCCCAACCTTACCCTTATACATACGGGTCATTAACCAACCGGCCAAAGGTGCCCATACAATATCTGAGAATTCCCCAATAAACGGAATAACGAAGGAAAGCATGCCTATACCGTCGAAGAGGAGGCCTAGAAGTAGTTTTTTATATTTTTCGTCTTTATTTTTTGACATATGGAAAAGTATTTATTCTTATTATCAAAAGCAATAAGAATGCCAAAAAATAATTCCGTAGAAGTACTCCGTAAAGGACTTAAGACAAATCGGAACTGATCAGTTTTAAAAACTCGTTTCGGGTCTCTATTTTTTCGAATTGTCCACGAAAACCAGAGGTAGTTGTCACCGAATTTTGTTTTTGTACCCCACGCATCATCATACACATATGCGACGCCTCAATAACCACAGCAACGCCCTTTGGTTTAAGGGTGTTGTTGATACATTCGAGAATATCATGGGTCAAGCGTTCCTGCACCTGAAGACGTCGGGCAAAGACATCGACCACCCTAGGAATCTTACTTAGGCCCACAATATGTCCGTTAGGAATGTAGGCAACGTGTGCTTTGCCAAAGAAAGGCAGCATGTGGTGCTCGCAAAGCGAATACAGTTCAATGTCCTTGATTATGACCATATCGTCATAATCTTCTTTGAACATCGCCCCTTCAAGAATTTCAACGGCGTCCTGTTGGTATCCCTGGGTAAGGAAAAGCATTGCCTTGGCTGCTCTTTCGGGAGTTTTAACCAGTCCCTCGCGAGTAACGTCTTCCCCTATTCCATCGATAATTTTTGAAAATCGGTCTTTGACTTCCGAAGTTATTTCCAAATCATATTCTTCCAAATTTCTATAGGGTGCCATATAGCTCTTTTATTTCGTTACCGTAAGGATATAAACAGTCGACAAAAGTACAGTTTTCTGCACCAATGCCCCAATTTATTCTTTTAGGAACATAAACAGGGGGTAAAGTGAAGCCGTCGCAAACGGCAATTTTCACTACTTTTACCCTTGTATTAAAATTTAATACACGTTTTTTGATAAATTTCATCGGGATTAAGCATCAAGATATATGATCAAGGCCAATAATATAAAAAAGTTTTACGGCGATTTAGAGGTATTAAAGGGGGTAGACCTCCATATTAAGAAAGGCGAGGTCATTTCCATAGTGGGAGCTTCCGGGGCCGGAAAAACGACCCTATTGCAGATTTTGGGCACGCTAGACGTTCAATCGAATCCGTCGGACAGCAAATTGTTGATCCACGATACCGAAGTTACCCAATTGTCGGACAAGAACTTGGCCAGGTTTAGAAACGAACATATTGGTTTTATTTTTCAATTCCACCAGTTGCTTCCTGAATTTACGGCACTTGAAAATGTCTGTATTCCTGCATTTATCAAAAAAACACCTAAGGCTCAGGCCGAAAAAAAAGCGAAGCAGTTATTGGACTTTTTAGGACTTTCTGCCCGATATAACCATAAGCCGAACGAACTTTCAGGTGGAGAGCAGCAAAGGGTGGCCGTCGCCCGTGCCTTGGTCAACGACCCTTCCATTATTTTTGCGGATGAGCCTAGCGGAAACCTTGATTCGGAAAGTGCCGACAACTTGCATAAACTCTTCTTTGAACTGCGTGACGAGTTCGGACAAACCTTTGTTATCGTTACCCACAATGAGCAGCTGGCAGATATGGCCGACCGTAAGCTGACCATGGTAGACGGACTTATCGTCAATAAAGAGGTGGTGGCCGATGCTACGGAACTTTAAAATCCAGTTAAACCTGTTTAAAGAAGGTACCGAATGAACCGCACCGAACTAAAACAATTTTTAGACGCCAAGGTCTTACAGTATGAGCATCCGAAATTTTTGGAAACAGATCCCATTCAGATTCCCCATAAATTTTCACGTAAAGAAGATATCGAAATCAGCGCCTTTCTCACGGCCACTATTGCCTGGGGCAATCGGAAGAGCATTATCAACAATGCCAATAAGCTGATGGACCTCATGGGCAATTCGCCCTATGATTTTGTACTTGACTACAGGCCCGACGATGCCGAACGGCTCACTGGTTTTGTGCACCGGACCTTCAACAGTGAGGATCTGGACTATTTTATCAAAAGCCTCCAAAACATTTATATAAATCACGGGGGGCTGGAAGCCGTTTTTGCCGAACATGCCGAGAAAGACTCGATGCAAACGGCCATATCGGCTTTTAAGAAGACTTTTTTTGAACTCCCCCACCCCATACGCACCCAAAAACATGTGAGCGACCCCTTAAAAGGCTCCGCCGCCAAACGGATCAATATGTTTTTACGTTGGATGGTACGCAGTAATGCCACTTCCGTAGATTTCGGTATCTGGAAGCGCATTTTGCCCAGTCAATTATCCTGTCCCTTGGATGTGCACTCAGGAAACGTAGGTAGAAAGTTAAAACTCCTCGGCCGTAAACAGAACGATGCCAAAGCCTTGGCCGAACTTGATGAAAACCTACGTAAATTAGACCCTAATGATCCGGTAAAATACGACTTCGCCCTTTTCGGCTTGGGTGTTTTTGAAAAATTCTAGAGCGTTTCCCGCGTTTTATTGGTAGCGCTTTTTAAACTCTAAAGGGGTAGTTTGAGTCTTTGCCTTAAAGACCCTAGAAAAATAGGCGTAATCTTCATAGCCCAAGAGCTCGGCGACATGGCCCAAAGAAGTCTGGGAATGCACAATGAGCCGTTTGGCTTCCAAAAGAATACGGTCATTAATCAATTCTGTGGTGGTCTTGCCCAAAGTGCTCTTGGTCACGCGATTCAAGTGTTTTGTGGTAATATGGAGTTTGTCCGCATAAAAACGGGCCCGTTTCTCACTTCTGTAAAATCGCTCGAGCATTTGCTCCAATTCAGAAAGTATTTTTAAATAGGTGGGCGACAATACATTATCCGTAGTGCCATAATCGGCATAATATCGACTGAGGTCAATGTAGGCCAAGTTGACCAGACTTGCCAATTTCTGCTTTTTGTAAACCGAATTGGCATGATATTCTTGGTTGATTTCACGGAAACGTACCGCTATATCTTGAAGCGCTTCTGGTGACAGGGTCAGGTGAGGAGGATTTTTATAGGAATAGTAAAACGGAAATTGATGCAACTTAACACCGGAAATATTCAACTCAAAAAAAGACTGGGTATGAAAAAAGATATAACCTTCCACAGCCGAGTCGAACTTCCAACTATGGGTCTGCCCAGGTTTTAAGAAAAAAAGACTTCCTTTTTCAATGGGATAGGAACTAAAATCGATCTCGTGAACACCACTACCCTTTAAAAATATCACACAAAGAAAAAAATCATGCTTGTGTGGCCTGTGCACAATGTTTTCATTTTTTTTGAGATGTGCGGCCAAGGCGTTACTATAAAAATCGACCGAAGAATGTTCTTCTTCAAATTGTTCTATATGTAAGACAGGTACAATCTTCACAAAATGAAATTATGTCTTAAAAGTACAAAAAATGGCGATAAAGCTATAAGACTTAACATCGGTATTACCTCTAATTTTGTCTTGTAACAGAAATACAGCCAGTATATGTAGATGTTGCATTGGTTTAAAAGTGCAAGATTGTCTGTGCATCACATTATTCATTACGTGATGTTCTTGTGCTAGAAATAAAAAAAGAGCATATGAAGTTTTTAAAAGGCACCAAGATTTACAGCATTTTTACGGGCACTTGTCCGGTATGTCAAAGCGAAAGTATGTATACCACGACTAATCCGTATAAAATTTCAAGCACCCTAAAAATGAAAGAGCGCTGTAGTCACTGTCATACCAAGTATAAAATAGAACCTTCTTTTTTCTACGGGGCCATGTATGTTAGTTATCCCGTGGGGCTCATTTTCGCCGGATTTGCCTTTTTTCTTTGTTACCTGATATTCGGCCTAAGCTTGATGGCTACCTATGCCATTATCGTGGTAGAAATGGTATTGGTCCTGCCTATCGTGCTTCGACTTTCGCGAAATATTTGGATCAATTTTTTTATGCACTACGGTCATCCCCTTAAAGGAAAACAAAGGACTTAAGGCGTACTGGCCCAAATAGAATCAAGAAGCGATGAGTCCGTCTAAAATCGTTCTGATTTTTTTGGCATTCCAATCGGTGGCCCCTGTTTCCTTTATGATAATTTTTCCTGATTTATCAATAACAAAATTGGTGGGTATACTATTGCCGTCGAGCAATTCCGGAGCCTGCATCCTTGGAATATATACCGGTAGACTAAATTCCTTTTTATCTAAAAAACGCTGTACCACTTCCGGTTTTTCGTGGGTCAACAATACAAACTCGACCGAAGTACCGTAATCATCATATAGCTTTTGAATACTGGGCATTTCTGCAATACAGGGTGGGCACCAAGTGGCCCAATAACCGACAAAGGTAACCTTGTCTTCCCCTATTTTAATGGAAGTATTCGTGCCGTCTAAGGCACTTACCTTATATGAAAAGGGACTTAGTTTCGCCTGGTCTTCCTTATCGAGGGGCGATGGTGAAAAGAACTGCATTTTTACACTGCTCAAAACCACCTGAATAGGCATTCTGGTCTGGGGTATGACCAAGAGCAGAATAAATACGAACAGCAAAATATCAGCTATACTGAATTTTATTTTTTTCATTAGGGCAAGTTACTAAAACTGGTAGGGATGGTCAAAGAAGCTTCGTCTTTGCTTTTACTAAAAAAACTCATTGCGGTATTTAGGGCAGGTGAAATCCCTCTAAGCCTATTGCTCACCTTCGCCCATTTTTCTGAACTGTTTGTAAATCCATTGCTTTTCTTGCAAGGAAAACTTTTTATTTTCAAACCATTCGAACGCCGCAATTTTTTCATTTTCAATCTGGGCCTTTCGTATGGCCTCTAAAGATACCAAATGCCAATGCACCCCTTTTTGTCGGTTTACCGAGTAGCCGATATCTTCGGTTATATAGGATATTCTGGGCTGATTAATGAGTTTGACCCCATTTCTTAGAACAGCCAAGGTTTTGGTAAGTCTTACTACTTCGGAAAAGGAGTACCTGACAAAGTCGTTAAACCCTTCTTGCTTTGTATTGTATAATTTATCGCCTACTTTTAGTTGTCTCATGATTGTTGAAAGCCGGCAAAATTAATGGCTTCCCACTTCATTTTAGGAATTCGGGACAAAGAAATTATCAACAAAATTGGTTTTGTAGGATAAGGGACTGGCCGTTAAGCATCCACCATATGGAAATGAGGCCTAAGTATAAAAAAGGATGCCAATAGCGAACTATAAACACCCTTTTTAATAAAAATCGAGCAACTAAACTGTTTCTAGCCTTAGGGCCTTTCCTTTTTTACGTTTTCTTTTTTTCTGCAACTTGTTCCACCAAATCAATGTTCCCGTAATAGGTAAGCTTGTGGCGATCAGGCAGGCCAAAAAGTATAATGCCTTTGAAAAGCTACCATAGATATCACCTAGGTGTAAAGGTCTGATCAAAGCCGCGACCTGAACGTTGAGGGGCTTCTCGTTAAATATTTCCTTTTTTAAGATCCTACCGTCTCGATCCAAAACCAATTTATCGGTAATGGCAGGAGAGAGTCCTGAAGCGTCGTTTTTGGTAATGGTGTATACTTCGGTTTCGGTTTTGGGAAGGGAAAGCCTAATCTGTCCTTCATAGGCCAGTTCTGCATTGACCACCTCCAGTATTTCAGCTACGGACAATACTTTCGCATTTTTGGGGAGGGAAGAGTTTACCTTAGGACTGCCCCCACGATTTCCAAATATTTTAGCCCCGAGTACTGCGCTTCCGGCATCTCGGTACCATTGAAAGGACCAACAAAGACCGGTCAAACACATAATCACCAAAAAAATACAGGCATAAAACCCTAAAGTATTGTGCAAATCATGGTTAATGCGCTTCCAATTGGCCGAAAATTTGATTTTAAAGCCTGGCTTGAAGTTCTTCCATTTTAACCGCTTAGGGAACCATAAAATGATTCCACTAATGGATAAGATCAAGAATATGATCGTGGCTATTCCCACAATAGGCCGTCCTATTTCAATATCGAGCAACAACCAACGGTGCAGGCGGAACATAGTCATAAAAAATCCATCGAGGGAGGACTTCAATTCCTTTTGGTACTCTCCCGTATAGGGGTTTACATAATACGTAGCACCCCTTCGTTGTTTGGGGTCGGTCTTTATGGAAAAAAGATAAGGCTCCCACGCCGTGGCCGGAAGGGTTACCGCAGTGATATCGCCCTCCCCTTTCAATTTATCGGAGAGCAGCTCGATCGACATTTTCTGCCCTTCAGTGGTTTCGACTACAAAATCATCGGTAAAAAACGATTTTATTTCATCTTCAAAAACAAGTAGGGTGCCACTCAAACAAACAAGGAACAAAACAATTCCACTGGCCAATCCTAGCCATAAATGTACATCGTTGATAAATTTTCCCAAACTGTATTTCTGCATTGCCTTCGTATCGGTTGGTTCAGCACTCTAATTCATTCTAAAACTTATAAGTAATCATCCCATAAAAGCTTCTAGGGTCGGTTTGATTGATATATCGGGTACGGTAGGCATTGTAACCGATTTCATCAAAAATGTTGTTCATCAAGACGCGCACGCCCCAGTTTTCGTTAATGCGGTAGGCTACTTGTGCATTCACCAAGGTATAGGCTTCAACATCAAAAGGTTTTTGGTTGGGAACGATGCCTTCGTGGGTTACGGCCCCCGCACTCCAATCGTTGATCGGTCGCTCTCCCGTATAATAGGCGCCAGCTCCTATTGACAAACCTTTCAAGCAATTTCTAAAAGCGTAGTTGCCGTACACGTTAAACGTATGCTTGGGCGTATTCAAAGGTGCGGAACCATACACATAGGAAGTGTGTTCTTTATATTGGGCATCGATGTACGAATATCCGGTTATCACCTCGAAGTTTTCGAGTATACGTCCGGTAAGTTCTACCTCGACCCCTTGTCTTTGGTCGTTTCCTCCTTTTTGATAGAATCCGGTAGCAATCCAGTTCTCATCATACACAGGAAGATTAATGTTCTTATTATTAATTTTGAAATAGGTCAGGTTAAAACGTAAGCGGCTATCGAGCCAGTTGGTCTTAATACCGGCTTCGAACTGATCAAAACGCTCGTTGCCCAATTCCCTACCATCTTCCCCTAAACGGGTACCCGTCCTCGGGTAGGAGCTATTGGTGTAGGAAGCGAATACATTAAGGTTTTCCATAGGCGAAACAATAATGCCACCAAGGGGATTGAAGGCATCGCTATCGGTAGTTTCAGTCTCGGTACTGGTTTCGGTAGTACTGTAACGGAAGCCTAGAAACGATTTAAACCAGGAGTTGAAGGTAATAACGTCTTGGGCCACAAAGCCTATGGACCTAGACTCTGATCCGGCCGTACTTGGGTCGCTTAGACCAAGGTCATCGGGCAGTTGATTCGATATGGTAGAGAAAACATCCAAGGTATCTAGCACGGCAACACTGCTGCTCGAGGTGTTGTACTTAGAAGTTCTATAATCCATACCCACCTGAAACGTATGTCCGATAGAACCTGTTTGCATATCGTCACCGATAAGGTCGATTTGAAGCACACTGTTTTTGTCTTCCCTAGTAGAAACAGCATACCCTCGTGTCCTTAGATTGTAAACCGTATTGCCTTCTCCGTCGCTAATGGCACCCCCTAAACTGGCATTTTTAAGGTCTAGGTCCAAACTCGAGGCAAAATAAGCCGCATTCAAGCTCAATTTGTCGGAAAGCGTCTTTTTAAAGCGAGCGGAATAGTTCAGGTTCTGGGTAAGGCTTTTATCGTTTTTATAGCCTAAAAACTGACTGTGGGGAAGGTCGTATATGGCATTGGTGTCGTTTTCTGCCAAATTCACCGTACCTGGATCGGGAGTTCTGCTGTCATCAAAATAATCCATTTCCATGGTCAATGTGGTTCCCTCGTCGATGCGCCATTCAAAGGAAGGGTTGATATAAAAACGTTGGGAAGAAACCCCGGCGCGATAGCTGTCAGCTTGTTCCAAGGCCCCGTTGATACGGAAGGCGGTGTTTTGCTTTTCGGTCAATGGTCCGTAAACATCAAATGTGGGACGGGTCTGTCCGAAACTCCCCCCTCTAAGGGAGGCTTGGCCTCCAAATTGGTACTTAGGTGTTTTAGTGACGATATTGATGACCCCACCTGGACTACCCAAATCGGTGGCGACGCCCTGGGTAATGGAAGCTGCCCCTTTTAGGACTTGAATGTTGTCAACCCCTTGCATATCGGTAAGGATACCCGTGCCCCTAAAATCGGAATGCACACGTACCCCGTTCTTTAAGATAGGAATGCCCCTGAACCCTCGGGAAGACATACTTTCACTGCGGTTACCATAGGTAGCAAAGGAATATACCCCCGGTACGTTTTTGGTAGCATCGGCAATGGTAAGGATACCTTGGTCTTCGATGACCTTTTCAGAAATGACCGAGATACTTTGGATCTGCTCATAGGTTGCCAATGGCAAACGGGTCAAGGCCTCTATTTTATCAGGATGTTCATAACGTGAACCGAATACTTCCACTTCCTCGAGTTCGGTATCCATACGTACGGAAAAATCGACGGTAATATCACTATCGGTAAGGCTAACCGCTTTTTTTAGGGTTTTGAAGCCAACGGCACTGACCCGTAATTCGTAGGAGCCAGGTGACACCCCGTTAATTTTATATTCCCCATTTTCGTTTGCAGCGGCTCCGTTCTTGGCTTTCAGTATGGCAACGTGGGCATAGGCCACAGGCTCTCCGTCATTGCTCGTTACCCTTCCGTTAATGCTGTACTGTTGTTCTTGCGCATGCCCCCAAAAAATGCCGAATCCAAGGAGGAATAGTAGAGAAAATCTCATTGGTTTTTATTTAGACTTGTTACAAATAGTTAAATTCGGCGCAAAAATATATCGACATTGCAAAACATCCAAATTATTTGTAATAAATCTAAATAGAGATAATTAACCTAGTGATTTACATATCCTAAATACCAAATTTTAACATTTGAAAATGGGCCAAAGCCTTGTTATAGGGCAAAAAAAAGCCACCGTCATGCAACG
The DNA here is from genome assembly GCF_900156625.1 of Zobellia uliginosa. Lineage (GTDB taxonomy): Bacteria > Bacteroidota > Bacteroidia > Flavobacteriales > Flavobacteriaceae > Zobellia > Zobellia uliginosa. Next base: position 901,305 of record NZ_FTOB01000003.1, read on the forward strand.
ATGGCCTTTACGCTATTGGCGTTTATATCCTAATGAAAGCCGAATTTTTCGAGTCCTTTTCTACTGATCTTTATGGCTTCCAATGGCGTTGTCTTATAGGTTTTATCCTGTTCCACCATATAGTATTTCATACCGGACAATTTCTTCTCTTTTAAGATTCGGCCAAAATCAATACTTCCCGTACCTACCGGAGCGAACCAGCCGTCTTCGTTCATGTCTTTTACATGCCATATCTTAAATCGCTTCGGATATTTTTTAAAATAGGCTACAGGGTCGGCACCTGCTTTGGTCACCCAAAATAAATCCATTTGAAAATTGACCCATTTCGGATTGCAGTGTTCCAAAAGATAATCGATGACCACTACCCCATTTTCATCCTTCTTAAATTCAAAGTCATGATTGTGGTACAACAATTGGAGTCCCGCTTTCTTGCATTTTTCACCCAGTACATCTAAAATTCCCGCCAAATTCTCGGCTCCTCCCGTCATACCCATTGTCATGGTTTCCTCGTCGACCGTAAAGAGTCCCATAGGAGGTACGGGCACCACAAAGTATTTAAACCCCGCTTCCTTTACATCGGCTATCATGGCATCGGCATTCTCAAGGGTCACGCTTCCTTGGTGGCTGCTTATGGGCTTCAGGCCTAGTTCTTTTAACTTCTTTTTAAATTCCAATGGCGTCATTCCGTAGAACTTTCCATCCTCATACCCTGCCGCTTCAATATACTTATAACCGGCATCGGCCACCGCCCGCAAGGTGGTTTCCGCATCGGAAGCCATATCGTCCCTTAGGGTATACAGGGCGAGCCCCCCGTAACTGTCTTGGGCATTGATAAAAGAGCTGCTTGCCATCAGTAGGCATATACATAGTAGTTTGAATGTTTTCATTTGTCGTTGTGTTTTCTGAAATAAGCTAAGATACTACATCTGTTTAAAAATTATCTGGCCATAATCTTAAAATACTCCACCTCTCGTTTAGAAAAACGGAAATTCACCTACATAGGTCGAATATAATTTTTACAAGCTCTTCGAAATATGTAGTTTTAAGTTCTAAACCTCTTCGTATGCCATGTCCTTGCAACCCTCAAGTGAACTATAGCGACTGCTGTAAAAAAGCCCATACGGATATTCGTAGCGTAGCCACGGCCGAGGTGCTAATGCGTTCCCGTTACAGTGCCTTTGTTTTGGGGGATATCGATTACCTACAAAAAAGCCATCACAGTACTACCCGACCGAACAAAATTGAAAAACGTAGGATAAAGGCTTGGGCCAAGGCCGTTGATTGGTTAAAACTTGAGGTCTTATATACTTCCGGAGGAAGTGAAACCGATAGTACGGGTACCGTCGAATTCAAGGCTTATTATATGGAAAACGGTCAAATGGGCGTTATATATGAAAAATCGAATTTTAGCAAAGAAAATGGTCATTGGGTATATGTTGATGGCGTCCATAGAAATTTATAAGCTTTGGACCACACATTTCTATATGAGCTTCTATAAAAAACAACTGTATTAACTATTAAAAACTTTTCTATGGGCATCTTAAAGAAAATATTCGGCAGAAAACAGAACATTAGGAAACGTAATGGTAACCCTGATGTTTACGATATGCCCAATGAAGATGAAAGAATGAATTGGGCGATGGAAAAGGCCAGGTTAACCTTCCATTATTTTAAGACCTGTACGGAAAACCCTAAGGAGGGACAGGCCTACTTTTCCGTTAAAGCTCGAATAGAAGACGGTGACAGTGTAGAACATATTTGGCTCTTAGAACCCAGTTTCGACCATGAGGGAAATGTTTACGGACGGGTCGGGAACGAGCCTATCGATGTAAAAAATGTAAGCCTTGACGAAAAGGTCGGAATCGCCTTCGACCATGTTTCCGATTGGATGATCGTAGAATACGGAAGGTTGATAGGAGGCTACACCTTAAGGGCTATTAGGGAAGGATTAACGGGTGATGCACTTCAAAACTTTGATAAAAGTCTCGGAGGCATAGTCATTGATGAAGGGGAAGACCATTTTCTCCCCGACCACGATACACCCGAGGGGGCCATTCTAGCCTTGGAGGAAGCGTATGATCAAGACGACTTGGAAAAATCCTTAAGCTGTAAGGATTTTAAAAAAGAAGCGGAGTTCCTCCTCAAAAAAAGCGTGCAAATCGAGATTGATGACGAACTCATCGAAAATACCGCAGAAGTACTTAGGCTTTCCTTTATAAAAAACATGCAAGAAAACGGAATGCCCAAGTTTAAAGGCATAAAAAGGGCTTTTCAACGGCAAAACCTATCGAAGGAACATTGCATCGTAACCGAAATCTGTCGCTTTCCCGATGGCGGTCTATCCCGACAAAGGCTGAACACCTACAAGGTAGATGGCCAATGGAAAGTTTTGGGACTCGAGGAATAAGCAAATTCATTCCAACCACATCTTACTGCATTTTATGATTTGTCAAATCAGTCCCCGCCCAAAAGGTGGAAGGCTCCTTTGGTCAATATCGTATCTTCGGTAGTCACACCTGGCATCTCGGTTAGGGCCACTTTGCCATTGTAAGTAGAACCGGTCTTTACCGAGACTTGGTCAAAATAATAAGCATCGTCCGTTATCTCGTTTAGTTTTAGGAGTAAATGTGCATTTTCTATGGCTACAACTGCCGTTTCACTTATGGCATGGACTTCGGTCGTATCCGTAATGATTTCAGCTTCTACGAACATTCCGGGTAAGAAATGGGCCTGTTCTTCATTTTTAAGATGTCCGTGCACCTTGATTGTACGATTGTCTTCTATGGCCGTACCGATTAAGTGAACTTCGGCCGCAAAAACATCGGCGGAGGATTCTGGTACCTTAAAATTGATTTCCTGCCCTTTTTTTAATTTCATGATGTCTTTTTCAAAGACCGATAGTTCTAGGTGGATATGGTCGTTGTTTATGATTTCCATAATCGATGAGGCCGGGGATACATAGGTGCCCCGACTCACGTTTACCTTGGTGACACTCCCTGAAATCGGGGCATACATGCGTACTACAGAAGTCACATTTCCACTTTCGACCTGGGAAGGGGAAATGTTTAGAAGCCTTAGTTGTTTACGAAGGCCATTGTATGTCGCCAAAGTGGTCTTGTAGATGCTCTCGGCTTTTAAAAAACTTTTTTGCGAGGTAATATGCTCTGACATCATCGTTTTTTGTCGCTCGTACTCCGATTTTAAAAAGGTCAGTTTTTCATTTACTTCCATGTAGTCTTGCTGTAACCTGATAAAATCGGGGTTTTCAAGGGTAAGTAAAACCTGTCCTTTGCGAACCTTGTCCCCTATCAATAAGGGTATGGTCTTGATATATCCGCCCATGGTAGCACTGACCACGGCCCTGTTTTCTGGGGGCACATCTATCATTCCCGAACTTTGTACGGTTATGGGGAAGGATTTTAATTCTATATGGCCCAAGGCCATCTTGCTACGTTCAAATTGGGCCTTGGAAACAAAGACCCTACGGTCTAACTTTTCGGTATTCTGGTCTTCGGTCGAGTTATCTTCCGATGCCTTACTGCCACAGCCCAGAAGGGTCATGAACAAGCTCAATGTTATGATATGATATATAGTGCGTTGCATAATGCTCGTATTAAAGGGTTAGATAATTTATGGCGATTGCGATATGGTTGTATTCCCCTAGCTTGTCGAGATAATCTAGTTTTACTTCATAGGCGCTTTCGAGACTTTGTATGTACTGATAAAAATCCACTTCACCGTTTTTGAAACTGCCGTTGGCCGTTTTTAAAATTTCATCGGATAAGGCTGCACCTTCCTCTTCATAGAAAATAAGGGCCTTCGACAACTGGTCCATCCGTTCTTTTAGGACCTTATACTTGGCCGTAAGTTGAATTTTATATTCATTGAATTCTTCCGAGGCTATCGCTTCGGCAATGCCCGCGGCCTTGATTTTAGAGGCTTGGGCCCCAAATAAAAGAGGAATTTTCAACCCGAATTGATAGCCGTACAGATTACTGTTCAGCCCCGAGTTCCTTCCCTGAAAGTAGTTCTGGCTAATATCGGGCAAGAGTTGTTGTTTCTCTAACTTACGCTGTACTTGAAATAAGGCTATCCTATTTTGGTAAAATTCCATTTCCGAACTTCCTTCAATATCCATAATCTTAAGATCGACCTTGAGTCCCCCTGCGACCGCTATCTTTAAGGGGTTTTCCGATTGCACCGTTTTCATTAAGTCAACATAGGCCATGTTTACCTTCTGTTGTGACTCGAGGTATTTGATATGGATTTGTTTTTGCTTAGAGGCAGCCGTGATTTTTTCAAGGTAATTGGTCTCGCCCAATTCAAATCGTCGCGCCGCCATATGGGCAAAGTTGGAATAGAGACTGTCAAGTGTTCTTAAGACCTGTTCTTTCCCACGGGCGATTTGATAGCTATAATAAGCTGTCGTTACCTTACGTTTCAAGGCCTTTTTCTTGATGTCAAATGAACTGATCGCCAAGTCGAGGTTGGCCTTGTTCACTTTCCTTTTGGAGAAATATACGGTAGGAAACCGAAAGTTCTGTTGCACGCCATAGACGCGTAAGGGTTCATTGTTCGCTGCCAAATTATTTTCGTCAAACTCGTAATACACTTGGGTCTTATCAAAACTAAATGCACTGTTGATTAAGGCATGGGACTGCTCCACCTCTAGCCTATTGGCATTGAGGCCTGCATTATTTTCAACGGCCATTGTGATCAAAGCTTCAAGGTCCATCTGGCCTTGCTGAGCGTTTACGGGTATGCTCATCAGGGCAAAAAGTATTACTAAGCCCATAAGTTGATTGGCTTTAGGCATGGTTTTTTCCATTTTCAAGGAGTGGAAATAGGCATACAGTACAGGTAAAACCACTAAGGTCAAAAGAGTGGCGGTAATCAATCCGCCAATAACCACGGTGGCCAATGGCCGTTGTACTTCAGCACCCGCATTCGTTGAAATCGCCATGGGTAGGAAGCCTAGTGCCGCGGCCATTGCCGTAAGCAATACCGCTCGCAATCGGTCTTTCGCCCCCTGTTTGATCAGTTCATTGATATCACTGAACCTTCCTTCCTTTTCGAGTTCCTTAAAATGCTCTATCAACACGATCCCGTTGAGTACGGCAATTCCGAACAAGGCGATAAAGCCGACGCCTGCGGATATACTGAAAGGTAAGCCCCTTAACCAAAGTAAGAGGACACCACCCACGGCTGCCAGTGGTATGGCCGAATAGATCATCAGGGCCTCCTTGACCGAGCTAAAAGCAAAATACAGCAAAACAAAAATCAGGATAAGGGCAATGGGGACGGCAACCAACAGCCTCGATTTTGCACTTTGTAGATTTTCGAATTGCCCTCCGTAGGCAATCGTATACCCAACAGGCAGGCTTATGTTTTCGTTGATCAAGCGCTGCACATCGTCTACCACCGATTGTAAATCGCGATTGCGTACATTGACCCCCACTACGATCCTGCGTTTGGTGTCGTCACGTGATATTTTGGCCGCTCCCTTTTGATAGGTGATATCCGCCAACTCGCTCAAAGGAATTTTCCCTCCCCTAGGCACGTCTATATAGAGGTTTTTTAGATTGTCGATATCTTGCCTAAGGTTTTTGTCCAATCGAACAACAAGGTCAAAGCGGCGTTCGCCTTCAAAAACGCTTCCCGCACTACGGCCGCCAAAGCCCATGGAGACCATATCGTTCACCTCTTTTATGTTGAGTCCGTAGCGAGCAATTTTGGCCCGGTTGAACTTTACGTTCATTTCGGGAAGGCCGGCAATTTTCTCTACCGAAATATCTGCGGCCCCATCTACTTTTCCGATCAGGGCGCCTATTTCGTTCCCTTTTTGGGCCAAAATATCAAGGTCATCCCCAAATATCTTAATGGCTATATCGGCACGGACCCCGGTAATAAGCTCATTAAACCGCATCTCAATGGGCTGGGTAAATTCTACTTCCATTCCAGGTATGACGGCAAGGGCTTCCTTAAACCTATCGGCCAACTCGTCCTTGGAATCGGCCGAAGTCCACTCACTTTTTGGTTTCAATACAATAATAACATCGCTTTCTTCCATTGACATGGGGTCCGTAGGCACTTCCGCGGCGCCAACTCGGGTTACTATCTGTTTCACTTCGGGAAATTTATCCAATAGGATGTTCTCTATTTCCGTTGTGATTTTTACCGTGTTACTTAGAGACGTTCCGGTTTTCAATACCGGTTGGATAACAAAATCGCCCTCATCCAAGGTAGGTACAAATTCACCCCCCATATTGGAATACAGAAACACCGACACCGCTAAGAGTAAAGCTGCTATTCCTAAAACCATAGACCTGCTGTGAAGGGCCCAGTGAATGATCGGTTCATATTTGCTTTTCAACCATTTCATGATACGAACGGAGATGTTCTTGTCGGATACGGTAGAAGGTTTCAAAAACAAGGAAGCCGCTACCGGCACATAGGTAAAACACAGAAGCATGGCACCTATAAGGGCAAAACTAAAAGTCAGGGCCATAGGCCTGAACATTTTCCCCTCAACTCCCGATAGGGAAAGAATAGGGATGAATACGATCAAAATGATCAACTGCCCAAAAATGGCGGAATTCATCATTTTTGAAGCCCCAGTGACCGTAATTCTATCCTTTATCCGTTGTTGTTCGGTTCTCGGAACGGTGATGATCTCATCTTTTTTCCGTGTAATTTGAAAGGCGATGAACTCCACTATAATCACCGCACCGTCAATGATAATCCCAAAATCAATGGCACCTAGGCTCATTAAATTCGCATCTACGCCAAAAATGTACATAAGCGATAGTGCAAAAAGAAGACAAAGGGGGATTACCGAGGCAACGACCAGTCCGGAACGGAAGTTCCCCAATAAGAGTACCACTACGAAGATTACGATCAAACATCCCAGGATCAGGTTCTCCGATACGGTGGATGTGGTTTTTGCTATAAGTTCGCTACGGTCTAAAAAAGCATTGATATACACGCCTTCGGGGAGTGATTTCGAAATGGAGGCCACGCGTTTCTTTACCGCCTCGATTACTTTTTTTGAATTAGCGTCCTTCAACATCATTACCTGCCCCAAAACCTTTTCACCTTGACCATTGCCGGTAATGGCTCCAAAGCGCGTAGCACTTCCAAAGCCTACGCTGGCCACATCTTTAATATAAATCGGTAAGTCTCCCTGTTTTTTGACCACAATATGGCCTATGTCGTCCAAAGACGTTATCAAGCCCTCCCCTCGAATAAAATAGGCTTGGTTTACCTTTTCTATATAGCCCCCGCCCGAAATGCTGTTATTCATCTCTAGGGCCTTAAAGACCTCTTGTGCGGTGACCTCCATGGCATTCAAGTTTTCGGTGTTGATGGCCACTTCGTACTGCTTTAGAAAGCCGCCCCAAGTATTGACTTCTACGACACCGGGGATACCTGAAAGTTGTCGCTTGACCACCCAATCTTGAATGGTACGCAAGTCTTCTATGCTATAACGCTCCTTAAACTCGGGCTTTACATCAAGAATGTATTGGTAGATTTCGCCAAGCCCCGTGGTTATCGGTCCCATTTCAGGAACTCCAAAACCTTCGGGAATTTTCTCCGATGCCGATTTGATTTTTTCCGCAATAAGTTGGCGGGGTAAAAAAGTACCCAATTCGTCGTCAAAGACAATGGTTACCACGGATAATCCGAATTTAGAAATGGACCGGATTTCTTGTACTCCCGGTAAATTTGCCATTTCCAACTCAATAGGATAGGTTATAAACTGTTCGATATCTTGGGTCGAAAGGTTGCGCGACGTAGTAATGACCTGCACCTGATTATTGGTGACATCGGGTACCGCGCCAATAGGTATTTGTGTCAAGGAGTACACACCAAAACCTACGATAAAGCTTGTAAACAACAGAACGATCAGCTTGTTCCTGATGCTGAAATTAATGATATATGATAGCATTTTTTCATGAAATAATAAACGTTAGGCGTCCGTTGATTCACCGGAGTGAACGGAGCTTAAAAAAAATGAACGCGATTATTTTATGAATGCCGGGGCGGCTGAAGAATCCCCCTTGAATGAAGTGAGGAGGATGGTGCCTGATAAAAGAAATTATGCGATTTATATTCCGGAATTTCAACCGATTTGAAATCTTCTTTTTGGGAGTTTAAGACAAGGGCCGTAAGCGATGAAAAGTGTGATTGCTGTTGAAACGGTAACTGCTCGTGGTCTTCTTTTTCTTCTTGGTGCTCTTTGTTGTGAATTGCTTTTAACTCCCCATAATGTTTTGAGATGAACACAAAAACATTGTCTTCATATTGCTCACTATGAAATTGGGCGTGCTCTATAAATTCGTCTATTTGCGAAATATCATAGAGGCTTATTCCAAAGCTTTGCAATAGAATAACAAAGGATAGTGATATGGAAACCAGTCTACTCACAAGTATAAAGGTAGTGATTTGTGGGTTCACTTAGTTCTCAAGGAATCAATTCTTTACTAATATAGAATTGGTCTACGTTATCATTTTCCGCTTGAATTCCGTGAATAAATCAAACTAAAATACATACTCTCCTTTTTTTCGGGTACTGCCCCGCTCATATAAGTTTTAATGACTTTTGGAGTGCCCTGGCCAATGAAGCGCTATCCTAGCTCGATCCGATAATCGATGAAGCTTGTGTCGGGTTTTAGTTTTTTAAACCCTAGGCTTTCATACAGACCTTGTGCCGTAAAATTGTCGACGGCCGTTGAAAGTTCAACAAATTTTGCACCTCTGCTTTGGGCAAATTCCATGGCCGTCTTGATTAGGGCTTCCCCTATCCCCTGTTTTCTGTAGTTTGCCTCGACAAACAAGTCGTTGAGTATCCAATTTTTTACCGCACGTACGGATGAATATTTAGGATAAAGTTGCGTAAAGCCAAGGGGGATGGTTTCACCGTCCTTATCGGATAAGGCCACGAAGATTACGGACTCATTATGCTCCAATCGCGACTGTATAAAGTCACGGGCCAATTGAAGGTCCGATGCTTGCTCGTAAAATACCCGATATTTATCGAAGAGGTTTACGACCAAACTAAGCTCGGAACTTGTTATTCTTTTTATCTCCATAGCAAATCTTTAGGAAAATAAATCATTCGAATTTAGAATGAACAAGTTAAAAATTTTCCTATTAAATGTGGGGTTATAAAAAGGCGCTATACTAATCGGTCCAATAATCCAATACCAAGACATCGGCAATTATAGGCCCTATCTGGCTTACCAAATCTAAATGCGCTTTATGGAAAAGATAGATTTCCCTAGCATGCTCATCATTGAAGGTCAAGGTAAAGCAATGGGTCAAACCTTTGCTGTTCCCTTCGGCACTATCATTTATCCCCCATTCTATATCGGCAATTTCAGGAATATCCTTACCCAAATCCACAAAAGCTTTGATGGCCTCCGCTACCTGTTCTTCGGTAGCTTCCTCTTTATACTTCAGGCTGACCATATGTCTTAAAACTTTGCCTTCCCTATTGATTTTAGGCGAAACTTTGTAGGTGGCTATCTTTTTTAAATCAAATCGGAAAGAACCGGCAATAAGAAAATGGCTTCCTTCTATCGTATGGGATCTTAAACCGTAATAGATGGAAAACCCTGTTTCCAAATAGTTTATAGGTGATAGGATGCCTTCTGCATTGAGTTTACACAGTTGTATACTAGCATCATCCCTGGTTCCGACCGCCAAAATGGCTTCATTATTATGTATTGAAACCACTTCAATTCTAGTTTGCCCCTGCAATTTGGTGGTGTCATCATCCTTTAGAACAAAATGAGGCTCAAGCCCGCCTTTATTATTCACTTTAAAAACACTAACCCCATCGCCGTGATAAACGAAATCCGGTCTTTTTATAAAGCCCCCTCTCTTGTAATACTTATGGTGTCTGTGACCTACAATCACATAATTGTTATTGCCCAAGGTGACACCGGTCACCGGATAGGCCCCGGTTAGGAATCTATCGGTTGTATTGTCGCTTATGTTGTTGATGTTTTTAAACCTACCATTTTCATACACCCTAAAACTACTCACTCCATTATCTTGAAATCCACTTGTATATAGAAAGGTTTTCCCCTTAATTTTATGGGTAAACATTCCTATGACACCATCGGTATGAATGGTTTCATCATCTCTCATAGGTTGTACATGGGTCAATTTTCCGTCGTTCTGAATTTTGAAACTGCTTAAGCCGGGTGTTTCCTCGAGTCCACCAATAAAGAGGTATGACGATTTTTTCATATGAATCACCTCTAAAGTAATGGCCGTTCCTAGGTAGGTCTCCTCCGTATCTTCAACCAAGGCCACTCTTTTAAGGGAACCGTTGTTCAATATTTTAAAGGTCTCGATTACGTTTCCGTGTTTGTTCGCTACAAAGAGATAGTCGGTGCCATTAATATTGTCGGCCACCATGCCCCTGGCCGGTCCTTCTTTCCGGTAGAGTTCATGATTGCTTATCGGGGTAAGTATACCTTCTTTGCTTAGGCAGTAGACATCTATGTTTCCAACCCCTCCTGCAAATACATAGTGATTGCCCCCTTTTTCATAGCTCGTCACCGAAACCGTATTGTTTCCCGATATACTTTTAAAGTCTTTTCGGTAAAGCATTAGTTCTTCGGATACTTGGGCCAGACCTATTTGGGAGGAAACCAAAACTATGGCGAGAACGACTTTTTTTATGCAATTCATAATCTTATGCTTTTCTAATTTGATCCATCTATAATCGAGTTTGCTCCAGCCGTGGCAATAGTACGGTCTTCGTCTATGGTACCACCACTTACACCTATGGCCCCGATGATTTGGCCTTCTTGGTTCTTGATGGGTATGCCTCCTGGAAAAGTAATTAAACCACCGTTGGAGTGTTCTATATTATAAATGATGCCGCCTGGTTGTGTCAACTCCCCTAGCTTTCCGGTATCAATGTTAAAATATCGGGCCGTTTTGGCCTTTTTTATGGCTACATCAATACTTCCAAGAAAGGACTCATCCATTCGTATAAAGGCTTTTAGGTTGGCTCCGGCATCGACTACGGCGATATTGACGGAGACCTTTGATTCCTCGGCTTTTTCCTTTGCCGCCAAAAGTGCCGTATAGGCTTGATCATGTGTAATATCTTGGGCTATCTGCGCCTGTCCTTTAGCTGTTAACAATAGTAATGCAAGCGTAGCGATACCAATTTTGAAGTGTTTCGGTAAGTCCATAATCTTATTTATAGTTGTATGTTGCAAAAATTATGAACTATTCTAAAAAAACAGTTGAACAAGTTCAACTCTAGTAAAATTTTATAAGTCTTTAGACGATTTTTTAATTTTACTTAAAAACTCATGGGTAATGCCTAAGTAGCTTGCAATTTGTTTGTCGGTCAGTTTTGATACGATATTGGGATAGGTCGTTACAAAATCGTGGTATCGCTCCTTTGCCGTTTGGCAATGGTTGTTAATCAAACGGCGTTGCCATGCTACGATGGCTTTCTGCGACATAATACGGAAGAGTTTCTCGGTTGCGGGAATGGCATCGTAAAGGGTTAATTTATCTTTCCTGTTGATAAGAAGCACTTTACTGTCCTCTAATGCCTGTATGTTCAAATTGGAAGGTTTCTGGTTCATAAAGCTATCTATATCCATAAGCCACCAATCCTTAATCGCGAAATACAAGGTGTTTTCCTTTCCTTTTTTATCTAGGATGAATACCCTGAAACACCCTTCCAAAACAAAACCTTCAAACTTACAAACGCTGCCCTGAGTCAATAAAAACTCCTTTTTTCGAATGACTTTTGGTTCAAAATAACTACATAGCTCGTCCAGCTCCGGTTTAGAAAGTTGCAGGCTTTTTTCGATATTCTGGATCAATAGGTCGTTCATCATGCTTTGTGCTTTACGTTCGTATGTTTCCTGTACAGCGCTTATTTTGTAACTGATATGCTTATGCTGTCCTCAGTTCGATTCATAAATTCGTCCACAGCCGTAAATGTCAATTTAAAATCGCCTTCAACAGCGGGCACACCCGATAGGGTCATATTTTTGCTATCGAATGTCAACCAATCGAATTGGTCTTGATTACAGCCCAACACCAATTGGTCGCTATCAACATCTTTAAAATAATCCGATGGAAGGGTCAAGCTGAATTTCTCCCCAAGCGGCACCGTGATATCCTCCAGTGGGCGGAAAACAAAGGGTTTAAAGACCTTCGACGTATTGGCCCAATAAATATCGGATTCGGTCAGGCCCTTTTCCCCGATCTGCAAACGCGTAAAAAATAAAAGTTTGTTGTCAATGCTAACAAAAGGCCTACGGTCCCAATCTTTGGAATTTATTGGGGCATCAAGGACTACTGCCGGCGTCCATTGCTTACGGTAGTCGCGGTAACTGATGTGTAGGTCCACAAAAGAATCGTCATCGGTGTATCTGCAAAACAGGATATAATCTTCCTTGGGAGAGATAAATACACTTTCTTCATCGTTTGACGAATTGAGTTCAGAAATAGCATTCGCACTTTGATAGCTATTGCCCTCCTTCGTGGAATAGAACAAATCTGCCGTGTAGCAGTTTTCCTTGCCCTGGCAATTTCTATTCGACGAAAAATAGAGGCTTCCGCCATAGGTCATACTAGCATTGGCTTCCCTACTTGTGGAGTTAATGGGAAGCTGCATTTTTTTAGGAATTCCCCAATTGCCGTTCTCCTGTTTTATCCTCCAAATATCCGTCATATATAGATTGTTCGTGTCCGCTATACTTTGGGCGTAAAGCAGGGATTCCCCATCGGGCGTAAAATAAGGTAGGAATACACTTTTACTTTCCAAGGGTTGAAAAATCTCGGGGGGAGTCCACTTACCACTTATCTTTTCCGAGTAGAATACGCTTCCGCCAAAATCGCTTGGGTTTAGGGTCCCAAAGGCCAATTGTCGCGTATCGGGCGTAAATGAAATACCGTGCTCGAATCTACCCTTGATAGAAACGATACCCGGTGCAAAGATAACAGGGGTAGCATCGGGAAGGCTTTGGTTCAAGTAATCGACAGTTCCCTCTTGTGATGTACAGCCCATAAAGCCAAGAATAAAAATAAAGGACAGAAGTATTTTGGTCATTAGCTCTTCGTTTTTGCCGTAACGGATATATTAGATATGTGCGGCCTTTCTATTAGGATTGTATGCATTCGCCATCAAGGTTGGATAATCGGAAGTGCATTTTTGCCTTTCATAGACCATCCAAGGCCTAAAAATAAACTATCCTTAAGAATAGGACGTAAAAAAGATTTGGAAAAGCTTTCTATTGCTTTTGTGGAAACCTACGAAAACCCTGTTGTTCCATTAGCTGTTTATTGTGTCTGGATATGCGGTGAAGCATTACTGATTATTGGCTAGAAAATAATGGCTCAACACAAAAAGTTGTGGAGAGGTTAAAATTGGCCGATCTTTGAATCCAAAAAGTTAAATGCTTTCAGATTCACTATCATCTATAGCC
>NZ_FTOB01000002.1 GCF_900156625.1 Zobellia uliginosa
CCGAAGAAACTGATTTTGGAATCTATGGGCCTAGAATAATATTGTCTCAGATTAAGGAAGAATTTATTTGTTTTTTGCCTCAGTTCTTTGTTAGCGTTTCGTTGTTTTAGATTTAAAATATCTTTCTTTTAAACAAAATCATTTATAGAAGCTAATCTGGATTAAAAAAGTATAAGAAATAATAGGGTTTTTCTTTTTTAATTTGTCTTTATTAAAAAACACATCAAAATGTTTAGTGATACAGAAATTGCAAAAGAAATGGGACGACAACTTGTCAACACAGGTGTCGTGGATAAACGAACTTTAAGTAGCCTTATTAATAATGGTACTACCGAAAATGACGTAAGAGAGGTGGGAAATACTATAGACCAAGGTAAATTTAAAAATTATTGGAACAAAATGGAAAAATGGGTAAATGATAACGGAGGTGATTTTAAACAACTCAGTGGTAACTTAGCTCAAGGACGTAAAGAAGGTAATCCAAGAGGATTCACCGCAAAACCATTATATAATGATGCCTTTAAGGATGTTAATACTCATATAAATTCTGCTGGTTTTAAGCCTATCAAAGCAATTTCAAATCAATTACGCTTTATAGAAATTTATCAAGGTCTAGAGCAAAGCCAGTCCTCATCAAGGTCTTCAAGTCAGTCCTCATCAAGAAGATATAGACCAAGAAGATAATAAATAAAGTGAATTAGTGACAAGAAAGCTGTTATTAAAATCGTTAAAAAGAAAATAATATAAACCCTCAGTCTGTTTATATTTAAGTAGCTATTAGTCTGAGTATTGAAATGAACGCTAACGGCCCGGGACTAGGCCCTGCGGATGCGCAGCATACGCGTTAAGGGTCTGGGCTGGGCATCCGTGGGGCTTATCCCTTGTTGTGTTTCGTTTTGCTTCGGGAGGTCTCTACGGTTCTCTGAGGTCGCTCCCTATATTTTTGCGCCGCCCTTCCCGGGCCGTTGTGGCGTATTGAGCGCACCGGGAATCGAAAAAAGGTATGGGTACGGAGTGTTGCCCGTCTTGCTTTTTTCGATGTAGGGACGCGGCCGAAGGCAATTCGCCACAGCGGTTCGGCTAAGCGTAGTGCGGAGGCAAGGAAACTATTTCGTTTCCGTCTGCCGCCGTAGCTAAAGCTTATTGTTTTGCTTTTTCTTTTATTGTTCCAGAGCTAAATCCATAAGATTTAGCGACTTAGTAAATATACACAGACCTTTCGATTTTGCCCTATAGTCCGCATTACGTTTAGGTTTTGTTAGCAACTGGCTTTTCTTCTTAACCTACAATTGTGTCGTAATCCTTAATTAAAGCTCGCATTAATTTTTCACCACTTCTCCCAAGGTTTTTGTTTTTTAATCCCAAGTCTTTTCGCATTTCTACCATTATTTTGGTCATAAAAAGCAAATGTGTTCTAGAGTCCAATTCTTCATTTTCGTTTTGATTATACATAAATTGAAAATAGTCAGAAAATGCAATTATAACTTTTGGAGAAGCGTACAAAACATATTTTTTATAGAATTCATACAGTTCCGTCAGCATTTTATCAGGGTTGTTTTTTTTATTTACTTTTGTATTCGCAAATATTCCAATCATTAGGTTTACATATTGCTGATAAATCGCTCGTCTTTCCTTAGTTATTTCATTGGTTAACTCCTTTTTCTTTTCAATATTACTTTTTAATAAGTATCCTATTCCCGCACCAATTAAAGGTAATGTTACAGATAGTATAGTAATAATAGTTTGTGAATCCATTCGATTAATTATGTGAAATATCTATAGAAAGTTGCAATTCCAATTAGGAGTAGACCTATAATCCCACCAATTTTTTGAATACTAAATGATTTTCTTATGTAATCATTTTGCTCTAGATTATTCCAAAGTTTAATTTCTCGAACTCCTAATAATATTCCTATTATGAAGCAGATTAATCCAAATATTAGTTCATAATTCCACATCTAATTTTTCAGCTTGTTGCTAACGGTTAGTATATGAAAAGTAGGCGATTTTGAAGCACTAAACTTTCGGTTAAGCACGAACTTTGACACAAGCCAAAAGCTTTGATTTTATTACTGTTTCGCCTATTTTTTATATACATTGTTAGGCTTTGTTATTTTATTCTCACTATAAATTTCATAAATGAACTTGCCATTTCAATGATGATTTCTACTTCATTTTCATTTACATTGTCATTATGCTTTACATAAGTATTTTGATACTTAGAAAAGTAGTCAATTAGTTTTAGAAACATATTATTCAATTCCTTAGAACCGTTTCGTTCATTGATAAATTTGCCTAATTCCGCAATTTGATTTTCCAACGATTTACCATTTTCGAGAATAGTTTTTAGCAAAGTTTCCAATGAAAGTCTCAAGTCGTCCAATAAATTCCTTTGATGTATTCCATTTGAGTGCTTTTCTAAACAGTCATTGTAAAGTTTTAAAACTTCAGGATATTCAGAGAGCCAATGCTGTGTCTCTTCAACCAAAGATTCATTAATCTCTTCTTTTGCATTTCCTTCTCCTAATGCTCCATATCGTGAGATTAATTTTATTCTTAAATCTTTTACACCTGCGTTATTTTTAAAATGAGGAAGTTCAGATAGTTCTTTTATGATTTTAAACTGTTGTTCTGAACTAAACGCTTTTAAATTTTCTCGAAGTGCGGTTCTTTTATTGGGTAAATCTGCTGGAAATGGATATTCTGGATAAGGAATTTCGATGTCGAAGTCAATCGCATATGCTGCACTGTATTCGGCAATTCGACTTCCTGTTAATCCGTTTTGTGTTTCGGCTAGTGTGTCAGCTGCATAATTTATAAATGTTGTTGGAATCATTTAGTTGTTCTGTTTTTTTTAATAAAGCCTAACGGCCCGGGACTAGGCCCTGCGGATGCGCAGCAAACGCGTTAAGGGTCTGGGCTGGGCATCCGTGGGGCTTATCCCTTGTTGTGTTTCGTTTTGCTTCGGGAGGTCTCTACGGTTCTCTGAGGTCGCTCCCTATATTTTTGCGCCGCCCTTCCCGGGCCGTTGTGGCGTATTGAGCGCACCGGGAATCGAAAAAAGGTATGGGTACGGAGTGTTGCCCGTCTTGCTTTTTTCGATGTAGGGACGCGGCCGAAGGCAATTCGCCACAACGTGTTTGTATATGGTTTGTTGCGTGTTTTAAGCACCTAATTTAGTAAATAATTACCGACCAAGAAAGTCCGCGAGGACTTTCGTAAGTAGGCGAGAAGCCAGCAATAAATTATATACGGTGTTAGCCACTGGCTTTGTCACTTTCCAATTATTTTACTTGCAAAATCATTCGGCATTGTTGGTCCAGAATCGTCTTTTAACAAACCAGTATCAGCTCTACTGAATAGAGATTGCATAATTAAATTTTTATCCTTTTCATCTACAGCTTTATCTTTTATTAAAGCTAAATAAACATAAGTTAATTGTTCTCTTTCTTCTGCATCTCGAGCTAAATGAAATGAACTAAAAGCAACTTTGTTTAACGCTCTAATTCCAAAAGCAAGAAATGAAATAAAGGTAACATATACGATTGACCATTTTATAGCTTGTGCATTTCCTTTTACGAAACTCAATAACATTCCCTCTGGCGTTAGCCAAAGCAATAGGTAGAGAGTTATACAAGCAAATACTAAAAGACCAATTAACCAATAAATTGCTTTCCATCCTTCGTTTTTTAAAGTCGTGGCTCTTGATTTCCAGTAGTCAGCAGGTTTTTTTAATCTTAATAATTCTTCATATGTTTTTTCAAGGTCGCTTATTTTTGCTTTAGAATTTGAATCGAAATCTGAAAAACCTGTTTTTGAGTTCTCAAACCATTCGTTAAACAATGATTCTTTAGATACTTTAAACTCGTCAATTTTGTTTACATAATTTTTATAGTCATTTGATGAATTTGTCAAATGTTCTGTCAGCTGGGTTTCTGTTTCGTTTAATTGTTCTCGAAAATCATTTCTTAATTTACTTATTGAACTTTTTTCTTTATTTCGTCTATTAAGTAAATCTGTGAAGTCTTTAGTTTCAAATTCATATGCCAATATCGCTCCAATAAATTCCTGTTTGTTATTTGTTCTATGTGAACCAATAATAAAATGATAAGCACCTTGAAAAGCGTTAGGCTTTTCATTATGAATTTTCATTAAAAATTCAGTTTGTGGATTGTCATAAACAAAGTAATTTGAATTACCTCTTAATTGATTACTTTCTTGCCTCCAATAACTTTCAAGGTTTGATTCATTTTTTTGTGATTGATGTGAATTTATAAAGTTGTCTATTCTATTTCGAAGATTTGTGAAATGTCTTTTAGATTGTTCAAATTCATTCGGAATACTTTCTTGCTTTTCCCAACCGTTAATTTGTTGAGTTAAGAATTTATGAATAGAACTTAATCCTATTAGCTGAATGTCAAATTTAATATGAGCATAAACAATATTTACTTCAGCAGAATTAAACCAATTCGGTAATTCAGATTCCTTAATTTTATTTCTTAATTCTGTAGTTGTCATTGTCGTTTTTTCAGCTTGTGGCTAACGTGCTGCGGTATGGTGTCGTGCGGTTGACAGTCACGCGGAGTGTAGACTGTCAATCGTAAAACGACGACATGGTGCATATTATTTGCAATTTATAAAAAAACCGTATGCACTATACCGCTTGTTGTGCGCAGTGTTTATTTTATTACGATTTTGCCTATTATTTAAGAATCAATTAATTAGCAGTATAGTTAATACAAATAACCGTCCTTCTTGTCATTTCCGCAGTGATTTAGCCCGTTACGATATTGTGTTTTTTCATATGGCAATATCCCCCCGAAACGCTAAACAGAACTTCCTGGTTAATTTAGCTTAATATAAGATTTAAATTTAAGGGAATTTTGTTTCACATTGCGCACAACGTTGTTGTATATGGTTTGTTGCGTGTTTCAAGCAACTAATTTAGCAAATACAAACCGAATAGAAAATCCGCGAGGATTTTCGTAAGTAGGCTAGAACTAGCAATAAATTATATACGGTGTTACCCAACGTTTTTTATTCCGATTTTGTTTTCAATCCAGTCGTGAAAGTATATTATAATTCCAATTATGAAATGAAAACCAATTAATATTTGTCCTAATAATTCAGTTGAGCCTTTTGAGTACATTCCAAAAAGTCCAGAAACTATGTGATAAGCAGCTAACATAAATAAACCAACATTCGATTTCCGAGTCAAAATCAGCGTTATGAAAATCAGTTGAAAAATCAGTCGTCCAATTTGAGAAGGAAGTCTTTCTGCTCCAACTTTATTATAAACCAAAATCATTAAAATCAGTTCTACAATTAAAATCAGAATGATAGCTGAAATCAAAACAGGTCTTTCTTTCATTAGATTCGTTTTATTAGGAAAATCATACACGAGATAATAGTCAATATCAGAATTCCAATTGTTCCGTAAATCATTAAATCAATCCACATTCCAACATTGTGAATTCCTGCTGCAAATTTATTTAATAAAGGCTCAGATATAAATAACAGTAATAAAGTTAATAGTATAAATACTGCTAAATGAAATAATATAATTTTCCTTTTTCTAAACATTTATTCGCTCGGTATTGTTACAAAACCTGTCCAAATCATTACTACATAAATCAAACAGAATATTGAAAAAGCCTTAAAAAAAAGATTAAAAAATTTAAAAATCCCAGGCGCTTTCTCAACTATTCCTATGTTATTTCTGATATGAAAATCTTTCAATTTTCCAGTAATTATTGGTCCGATTATTCTAAAAAAGAAAAATCCGAAAATAAAAAATAATGAAAGTCCAATTTTAAATTTCAATTTCTACGGTTTTTGGTCAAATGTTGGGTAACGTTAAATATATGGCAAGTTGGGCAGAAAATAAGCGATTACTTTCAGTTTAGCCACAAGCCAAATCTTTTGTATTTTGTTTTAATTTTTCTCTTTTAATACCAAATCAAAAGATTTGGCGACTTTGCAAATAGACAGCAATTTTTGGGTTAAGCACTAATCGCCCAATTTGCTATATATAGTGTTGTAAAATCGTTTTATTTTTTTAACCAACCTTTAAGTCCAACAACGTCATTTCTGACCTCTTTTCTCCACTTTTTCCCAAACTCTCTATTCAAATGTTCAAATATCACTTTATTGTATGCTATTATTAATTCATTTTCTGGTCCAGTGCAACCAAACTCATAAAAGTATATTTTATAATCCTTTTCAAATTTGGGGTCAGTCGCAATTATTGTCGGTGCAATTCCACCAGCTAACAATAAAAATGGCATTCCATTTTTTATATCCATTTCCGCCATTTCCTCCGCTTTTTGTTTATCAGTTATGAAAGTCAGTTGTGAGGCTCCTGAATTGTTTATTTGTTCATCAGTCAATTCTCCAATTCTTGAGAATATTATTGTTTCATTGTCAGATTGAGAATTCGCATTAAATGCAAAAAGTCCGGTTATTATTACTAATATGTATTTCATTATTTTTCTGAATGAATCGTTGGTTCTAAAAAAACACTAAATTTTTATTACTCAATATTAATTACTTTTTCTATTTCTGAAAAATCAGAATGAGTAAACCATTCTTTTCGCTGAGTAAAGTGTCTTTTTAAATGTTTTACAACTAGTGGATATACGGCATTTGCCGCATAACATGGTTATTTTAGGATAAATCTAATACTTTTTACGCAAAATCTATATATTCGCTATAACTATGTCCGTTCGTTATTTTGTGAAAATATAGGAGGTTAAACGGCATAGTAAAAATATGGGTTACAGTTTTTTATGAATGCTAATGATGAGCGGGGGTTTTTTGCACTAGAGATTATATGACTCCTAATTCAACTTAAATTCAATTCAATAAAAAGAACGGTTTTATGTTGTAAATAGCTGTGTTTTCTAAATTGATTGTGTAAATTTATACGTAATACTATTGTAGTAAATATCGCAATTTAACTTCGTAAAATGATATAAAATACGGTATACCCTATGTCTTACACAGAAAGAAGAAGGTTTCTTAAGAATACTATTAAAGCGGCCACCGCAATGACTGCGTTTTCTTGTTTGGAAACCGTGGGCATGCCGAAAGCATACAAAACTATGGCAGACCATAAAAATGTACCTGCCAAGACACTTGCAAAAGACGAAGATTATTGGAACGAAATTAGAAAAGCCTTTCGCGTATCTCCTGACTTTATTAACCTTGAGAACGGATACTACAGTTTAACATCGTCTCCGGTTACCAACGCCGAGGTAGATTACCTAAAAACGGTAAATGCGAATCATTCTTTTTATTTGCGTCGCGATTATAAAAAAGACCGGGCGAGAGTCTTGATCGAAGTGGCGGAACTTGCCGGCTGTTCCCCTGAAGAACTGATATTATGCCGCAACACCACCGAGGCTTTAGATACGATAATCATGGGCCTTGATTTAAAGCCCGGAGACGAGGTGGTCATGACAAACCAAGACTATTACAGTGTCTTGCAATGTTGGGCCATGAGGGCCAGAAGGTTTGGCTCTGTCAACAAAATTATCTCCCTGCCTTTCCACCCCAAGTCAGATGAGGAAATCGTAGCCGCATACGAGCGAGCGATAAGCCCTAAAACCAAGGTTTTGATGGTTACCCATCTCATTAATACCACGGGCCAAATACTACCGGTGCGGAAAATAGCCGATATGGCACACCGCCATGGTGTGGAAGTAATATCCGATTCTGCCCATGCCTTTGCCCATGTTAATTTTAAAATACCGGATCTCGACTGTGATTACCTTGGTGCTAGTCTACATAAGTGGCTAGGGGCGCCTCTAGGTACGGGTATTTTATATATGAAGAAGGAAAAAATAGAGAAAGTATGGCCCCTTTACGGAGATGATAAATACCCGGATGACGACATGCGCAAATTTGGTCATATAGGTACGATTCCGTGCCATAATGAGCTGGCCATCACAGATGCAATTACCTTTCACCATAAAATAGGGGCGGAGCAAAAGGAAGAACGACTACGTTACTTAACGGACTATTGGTTGGACAAGGTCAGGGATGTTTCGGGGGTTATCGTTAACACACCGCGGCAGGCCCAACGGCATTGCGCCATTTCCAATGTAGGGATCAAAGGTGTAGATGCTACCGAACTGGCAGAAATTTTGTTTGAGCGATACGGGATCTTTACGGTAACCAAAAACAATCAAGAAATGAGCGGGGTTAGGGTAACCCCGCATTTGTACAATTCCCTATCGGATTTAGATAAGTTGGTATCGGCAATTCAGGAAATAGCCAGCACTTAAGTGTCGCGATGTTAATGTACTACTGCCTAAGTGTTCTTTTTTGTATTAAAAACTGAAGATGATCTGGTCTTCGGTATTATCGTTTAAAGATGGCGGAGACGCTAGGTTATACTAAAGAATGATTTTTGATGATCGACCGGGGTCAACCCGTTTTTTAAAATATATTTTCAACTTCCGCCGCTGCTAGCATTAAATAGTGTAAATCTGTGTTTTTAATAAACGGTTTTAACAATTGGCTTCTCGGTCCGAACATAGCTAACTCAACATAATCTGCGGAATGTTTCATGCTGATCCATCCTATTGAGGTGTGTTTCTGTTGTATTTCCGCCAATAATTTAAAAGGCAAATGCCTCGGGTTATAAAGTCCTTCCTCTGAATGTACATCTGTATAATGGCTTAATAATTGTTTCGTTTCTTCATTGGTAAGAACAATACCTGTGGCATAATTCACTCGCTCTTTGATTTGCGATACGGATGTCTCTTTTCCGATTCCACTCAAAATCCAGTCATTCGTATGCTTGTATTTCTGAAGTGAATCAAAATTACCATTCGCTTCATTTCCATAGATAAGGCCTGGGTTGGCATTGCCGTGGTCAGTTGTGATAATAACTAAAGTCTCTCCGTCTTGCTCCGCAAAATCCATGGCTACTTGTATTGCTTCGTCATGGGCTATTTGATCATAAATAAGTCCGGCAATATCGTTGCCATGTGCGGCCCAGTCTACTTTTCCCGCTTCGACCTGTAAGACAAAACCTTTGGGGTGGTCTTTCATGGCTTCTATGGCTTTTTGCGTCATCTCGGCAAGCGTGGGTACTTTTTGCTGTAGCTCCTTGCTATTTTCTCGGTCTATGGAATACGGAAATCCGTTATCATGAAAAACGCCTAAAATGGGTTGGTCGATAGATGCGGAAAGCATCTCACTTCTTGTTTTGACCACTTTATAACCTTTTGATGTGAAATTTTGGTACATGTCTTTCTTGTCTTTCCGCTTCTCCGGAGAAAAGTAGGTATCGCCGCCCCCCATCATCACATCAAATTTTTGTTGCAGATATTTTTCTGCGATTCGCTCTTGATTGCTACGGGATTTTTGATTTATACAGAATCCGGCAGGGGTTGCATGGGTTATGGGAACCGTAGTAACACAACCGGCCTTTTTTTCCGCTTTTTTGAATTTTTGCCATAACGGCATATGTTCTTCCCCTCTTGTTCCTATATTTAAGGAACCACTGTATACGCGCACACCGCAACCCCATGAAGAACTGGCCGCGGCAGAATCTGTGACTATAGAACTGGCCGAAGCCATGTCCATTAAGGACCTACTTACCCTATTGTCAGTGTACAACTGTAGCCAATTAGAGCCCGTTCCGTACTTTCTTGAAAGATATAGGTCTGTCATATGAAGTGTTCCCGAACTCATTCCATCACTAATGATCATGATGATATTCTTGGCTTTTTTTGTGTTTTGGGCCAAGTCATACCCCATATTATTAGCGGATGAATCAAAAGGCTTAAATAGAGATGATCCGATTATTCCTAAAGACCCATTTTTTAAAAAAAATCGTCTATTCATTTTAATAGAATTATTAATTGCTTAAGACTATACGTTAAACCGGTAGGCTGTCTTGAGTAATATTATAGTGGTAAATGATTTTTGTAGAACTTTACCCGTAAGAAGAAAGTAATAGATAGCATGATAGAACATACTATCTATTACAATACTACTTTGGGGCAATTAGGCAATACTCGTATTCAAGTGTACTCTGCTTGAATCTACACTTATAGATAATTTGGGTTTTGGGTTAAATTCGGGTTATAAAGAATCTCGTCTTGCGGTATGGGGTAAAGATTATATTTATCATCTACATCTTTTCCTTCATGATTGGTATTGCCTGAAGTATCTTGACCTTTCCAGTCCCAGTTATACCCTTTGGTAAATTTATTGAAACGAATTAGGTCTGTACGTCTTATTGATTCGGTCCATAACTCCCTTGCTCGTTCATCTAAAATAAAATCTAGGTCTAGTTGGGAATCGGTTATCGATCCGTCCGCTACATTCCTGTCCGAAATATAATTGCCGGAATTATAGGCACGATGACGTACTTCGTTTACAAAACTCAAGGCTTCCGCTCTTGATCCCGAGCCTCCGCGTAGAATGGCTTCGGCAGCCATTAAATAAGCATCGGCCTTTCTGAACATGGGAAATGCGATACTTACATACTGTTCTCTCTGATCTTCTCCCGTAGCCCTATCTTTTGTTACATTTCTCCACTTCGTAAAAGTATATCCCAAAGTTATGTTTTTCTCAAAAGGTTCGTTTTCTCTCCAGGTCTCCTTCTGATGCGGAACTACTGGGTTTTTGCTCTGGTCTCCTGTTAATGGCCCTCCGTAAAATAGTGCGCGTTTGTCTTTCTTTTTATCGCACCATGTGTCTAAAGGATCATAGGTTTGGTCTTCTATATCGAATTTATCGATCAAGTTGGTTTTTAGGCGTCCATTTATGTTCCAAGGAGCATCACTTGTTATTCCTAATTCCAAGCCTTGGTTGATCATAAATTTATGACTGGAGTACTTAATTAAAAAGTTAGTTCCACCATGGCTTTGGCTATTGGTGTCATCATGTGGTTGTGCCCAAATAATTTCAGGACTGGTATCGTTGTCTTTTAAGAAATTCTCAATATAATTTGGTGCCAATGCATAATTGGGATCTTCGATCACTTTTTTAGCATAGCGATATGCTTCATCGTAGTAACTTTCTTTTGTGTAAACTTCTCCGTTCAGATATAATCGGCTCAATGCAAACCAAGCGGCCACTTGATTCACTCTACCGAAAACTTTTTTATCCGCAGGCATTAAATCGTCTTCTATATCGAGAAGTTCACTTTCTACATATTTAAAAATTTCGGTGCGTGTTTTTTGAACAGGATAGGCACCATTGGGCGAAGATTCATCAATCCAGCCCACAGATCCATAAAGGTCGCACAGGAGATAGTAACAATACGCCCTGAGAAATCGGGCTTCCGCCCTCCAATAGCCAACTTCATCTTTCGCCTCATTATATACCCCGTAACGCTCCATTACATTTTGCTCTGTCTTTCTAAGAAATTCATTACAAAATGCTATAGATATCCATAAGCGATAATACATATTGCCTACAACTTCAGTTCCTGGGTTCCAATTCATGCTGATAAGTGTCCATGTACCGTTACCACTGGAACTATGAAACAAAACTTCATCTGTCGGGCATTCCTGCAGATAAAACAAAGCCCTATTAAACGTGCTTCTGCCCCCATCTCTGGAAATGTCTACGTCACCGTCGCCTTGACCCTGTAGTACGAAAGATGCATAACACTTTGCCAACATTCCCACATAACCATCGTAAGTAGAATATACTTCATCCTCTATGAGTAAGGTAGAATCTATGGGTTGTAAATCTAGTTCCTCACATGAGGAAAATAAAAAAAAGCTTAAAAATGTAATTTTTAAATATATATTGAATCGTTTCATTGCTTTATACTTTTGTGTTAGAACTTCAGGTTGGCGGAAAACATAAATATTTGCGGTCTCGGATAACTTGATCCATCAATACCGCTATAGACCTCTGGGTCGATACCAGGGTATGATGTAATCATGAATACGTTTTGAACACCTGTGGATAAACGTAGAGATTCAATATTCTTTGTTAATTCGGTAAAGGTATACCCTGCCGTGATATTGTCTAATTTGAAGTAGTCGCCTTTATGTAACCAATGATCCGAAAAACGGTGCTCTTGAGACCATTCTGGGGTGTTGACCAAGGAATTTTTAGGATTTAATCCGTAGGTATCATATAGGGATTCATCTGAACCGCGCGACGCCGTTTCCCAAAAAACATATTGCCCAAAGGCAAAGTGACCATTAAGTCCAAAATCCCAATTTTTATATTTTACACTAGTAGACAATCCTCCATAATAGGGAACCAAAGAGCTTTTTCCCGTGTCAAATTTGTTGGCATCGTTAGTATCGTCATAGACATAGGGTTCTGAATCAGGAAGGTTCGGGTCATAAACCGGGTTATGAAAAACGCCGTCCAATGGTTTTCCGGTATCCTCGTCATAAACTTGTTTTGCTAAGAAAAAGGTATAGGGCGTATTGCCTATTTTATGAATTTGGGCATAACGGCTAGAACCTATGCTCCCGGTTTTTATAAAGGTACTTTCAGGGTCTCCGTCATATACCGTCAATTTTCTTATTTCAGAATTATTATAAGCGAAATTGGCATTTAAAGACCAGGTAAAATCAGCTGTATTTACAAGAATGCTTCCTAGGGAAACCTCAATACCGTTGCTTTCCATCTCCCCGATATTCTGATCTATTGTATCTGAGAAATTACTTCCGGCGGGAACCCTGACATCTTTCATCAACAAATGGTCCGTTAACCTTTTGTACAATTCGATAGCGCCGTAAAGGCGGCTGTTATTAACGCCCCAGTCGAGACCTAGATTGTAACTAGAGGTCACTTCCCATTGAATGGAGCGGTCGTATGCATTAGGGCGATATGTGGTATAAAATGTATCTCCAAACCTATATCTTGAATCTTCAAGGGAAGATCTATAGGTTGTTTGATAGGCATAATCATTATCAATATTCTGTTGCCCTGTCTGTCCGTAACTTAAACGGAGCTTAAGGTCTGAAATAACCTCTGAATTTTTTAAGAAGGCTTCTTCATTAAGTTTCCAGGCAAGGGCTCCCGAGGGAAAGTATCCCCAACGGTTTTCGGGGGCAAATCTTGATGATGCATCGGCGCGTAGGGTAAAAGTAAACAGGTACTTACTGTCAAAACCGTAATTGAAGCGACCAAAATAAGAGGACAAGGCGCGTTCGGATGCTCCTGAGGCCCCTATTTCGTATTCTTCGTCCGTATTATTGAGCAAAATAGGAGAGTTTTCCCATCGGCTATAATATTTTTCGCCAGTGTGCCCCAATGTAAAATCAATAGCATGCCGCTTTCCTAATATTTGCTTATAATTAGCATAGTACTCTTGGATGAAAATTCGGGAATACGAATCGTTCCAGTAGTTTACCCCGGTCCCTGTTCCTCCATAGGAATCCCACGTTTGGGGGGAATTGTCCAATACCTTACCGGTATTGTAATAATCGTTGGCCGTGAGACCGAAGTTTGCGGTAAGGGTTAAGTTTTCGAACCCATGAACCTTATAGTCTAGCTTAAAATTTGTTGCCGTTCGGTAATTTTCAGAATACCCCCTGGCCAAGTCTACATCGGCTACCGGGTTTGTGGCATTTGTAGGTAATGTTCCATTTTTATCGGCCCCGAACATGTAGTAACCTAGTCCCATATTATCCGGATATGTCGCATAAATAGGGGCGGTAGGATCCATAAAAGCAGCCTGTTCAACTGGACTTTGACTTTTGGGAATACGGGTATAAGCTTCTTTAAAGGTGATATTTGCCTTGAGGTGCTCTTTAAAAAAAGATGGGTTCAGGTTGATTGCCAGTGTGGCTAAATCTTTTTTTGAGTTTTTGATCGTCCCATTGTCATTTTGATATCCAAGTGAAACGCGGTAAGGCGTATAGGGCAAAGCTCCTTCGGCAGAAATGGTATGTCTCTGTGTATAGCTGGTCCTGTAAATTTCGTCCTGCCAATCTGTATCATTATTACCTAATAAGGATCCCAAGTCTGGGTACCGATTTAAAAACTCGGTTCTAAACTCATCCGTATTGTAAACATCTAAATGTCTTACATTCTTATTTACGGAAAAATCGCCGCGATAATTAAATGATGGGGAAACTGCTTGCCCCTCATAAGAAGCCTTTCCTCTTTTCGTTGTTACAATGATGACACCATTGGCTCCCCGTGATCCATAAATAGCGGTTGATGATGCGTCTTTAAGAACGGTTATATTTGCTATATCATCGCTATTAAGTTGATTAAAACTTTCTCCTGCGACTCCATCGACCACTATTAAAGGGGAATTTGAGGCGTTAAGGGAAGCGCCTTGTCTTATTCGAATCGTACCACTGGAATCAGGATTGCCAGAGGGCATCGTAATTTGTAGACCAGCTACCTTTCCCAGCAATAAATCTGTCGTTTTTGTTGAAATTCCCCTATTTTGTTCATCGGGCTTGATCGAAATAATCGAACCGGTGGCATCCTTCTTGCGAACCTCACCATAACCTACTACTACCACTTCATCCAGTCCGGCTGCATTTTCTTCTAGTACAATGGTAATGTCCGTCCTTCCATTTAGTACAATTTCTTTAGTAGAAAAACCGATGTATGACACTATTAAAATAGCATTCTCGTCACTGACGTTAAGCGTGAAATTTCCGTCAAAGTCGGTTTGTGTGCCGTTTGTGGTGCCTTTTTCAATAATATTTGCACCCAATAAAGGAACTTTATTTTTATCGGTTACAATTCCTCTGATCGTATGTTGGATCAGTTGTGGTTCAACTTCCTTTACGACAACCCTTGGAACCTGTTTTTTTACCAAATAGATTTGATTCTCAATTATTTTATAGTCCGTCTGGGATTTTCCAAATACCGCATCAAGGACGGTAGTGATTTTTTCGTTCTCGAATTTGTGGGATATGAAACGATTGAGAACCACATCTTCCTTTTGATAAACAAACCTAAAATCAGTTGTACTCTCAATGGTATCGATAAATCTTTCCACGGTCTCCCTTTTGAGGTTTAAAGTGACTTTGTCTTCTTGTCCGTAGACAGTTTTAGCTTGAGCTCCGAAAATTGCACAAAACAAAAAGAGCATACTAAACTTCATTTTTAAATCGATTTTAGGGAAGGGAATAAATTTTCTTGCTGGTATAAGCGGTTTTTTCATACTTTTATAGTGTAAATTGTGGTTAAAATTTATTTTAATCATTGTAATCCAATCGAGGAATGTTGCCGCATTTCTCGATTGTCTTTTTAACTCTATTTGAAGATTGGATTTTTACATAGGCTATTGATAATTTTTTGTTATTCGATAGTTATTTTCTTGTTCTCAATTTTATAGGTAAGACCGTAGACATCCTTTAGGCCATCCAATACTTTTTCGATCGGAACGGCCCCGAAACTTGCATTGAACTCTTTGTTGGAAAGATTTTTGTTAAGATTAATGATGGTCACTCCGTAATATCGTTCCAATTTTTTAAGGATATTTTCAAAAGTCATATCCCTAAATACCAGTTCTCCATTTCGCCAAGCGGTGTACACGTCAATAACTACGGGTTTCACCTGAATTTTTCCACTTTCTTTGCTAAAGGTTGCTTTATTCCCAGGGGTCATCATGGTACTATTGGTCGTATCAAAAACCTGGGTACTATCGTATAGGCCTACGGAGCCTTCTACCAACACTACCTCGGAAGTCTCATCCTCAGGATAGGCCAATACGTTGAACTGTGTTCCTAGAACACGTATATTAAAGTTTTCTACATGAACGATAAATGGATGGTTTTTATCTTTTGCAACGTCTAAATACGCTTCTCCCGTAATAAACACCTCCCTGTCTTTTCCTTCTAAAAATTGCACGGGGTATGTAAGCGAAGAACCTGCGTTTAGGTGGGCTCTAGTGCCATCTGATAGGTGTAGCTCAAAGCGTTTTCCATAGGGAACGGTAAGAGTGTTATAAGCTAGTTTGTCACTCGTTTCTTTTTGGTCATAAACTAATTGATTGCCCGTTTGATAGCCCATCAAATTGCCGTTCTGGTTAAAAACCGACAGGGTATCATTTTCCTTTATCGTTTTGATGGTTCCATCTTCAAGCTCAAGGGTTATAACATTTTCGGGCAGTGCTATGGTTTCTGATTTGGAAAAATAGAAAAGGAAGAAATAGCTCGAGACCAATAATCCTATAAAAACAGCGGCAATTCGAGAGGCTTTTTTTATTTTCCTAATTTTGTTTCTTCGCTTGTTTTGGTCAGATACCCCCGAATGGATATTGCTTAAGATCTTGACTCTTAACCTTTCTTCTTTCGAGAGACTCCAAGATTTGGATATATCGTCTACTTGTACTTGCTTACAATATTGAAATAGTACATCTTCTTCCTCTTTGGAACATATATTATTGTTATATTTTTCTATTAAATCGAAAAATTCTTTTTTGGTCATAATCTCCTGTTAACAACAGCAAGACGCAAAAAGAATGTACAACGCACACAAAAAAAATAATTTTGAGTAGATAATGTTCAGATAATGACCAAGAGGCAATAAATAATGAGGGAAAAGTGAAGAAATAAAAAAGTCAAAGAAACACCGGTATGTATGATGTTTCGAAGATGTTTTAGTGCTCGGTGCAGTTGATTCTCTACCGTGCGATGCGAGATTTTGAAATGATTTGCTATCTGTGTGATAGAATATTCTTCGTATCTACTCATGTAAAATATGGCCCTACACCGTCTAGGAAGATCGTTTAATGCCCGTTCAATAGTTTTTTCTAGATCCTCTCTTTCTAAGGCTAACTCTATTTTATTGGGAATTGACAGGTTACTAATAATTGCTTCCTCTACGAAAGAAAGTTTTTCTTTGCGAATTTTGGAGATCGCTTTATTTCTAACGGCGTTAAAAAGATAAGCCTTTAAATTTTGAATCTGTATTTCAGCCCTTTTGGTCCAAATGGTAATAAAGACTTCTTGAAGGGTATCCTCAACATATCCTTCATCCTTTAAAATATTGTAGGTGTAGACAAAAAGCCTCTTCCAATATCTATTGTAAATTTGGTTAAATGCCAATAAGTTGTCCTCTTTCATCAAAAGTAAGAGACGATTATCCGACAGTTTATCAAGAGTATTTTTATCCAATTTAGACGATATTTTGACCAAAATAAATAAAATTCTTGAACAGGAGCTAGTTTTGAATATTAAAGAATTATTAGTTATGTATTAAAAAAGTAATATTTTAATAACCAATTTGTCAATAAATAATGTTATAAGTAGGGAAATCAATAAAAATGCTATGGTGTTAATTTTAGTTGAAGTTTTTGTGTTTTTACGGTTAAATCGATCGTAAATGAAATATTACAATCGTCGACCTCTTCTATAGAGGTATGAAATTAACCCAAATTCGCATAGCTCAAGAGCAGGGGGTAAGCAAGCGTGTTTTTGGCCACGAACTCGAACGTCATATTGGCGCGATGGGCCAGAAGGGAATAGAAGCTTCACCGGTATACCTTCGCCGCTTGCAAAATCGCTACGGTAGATTACACTACAAATGAATCAAGACTGCCCCCAATGTGCTAAAGTTCCGTATCGTCCCTTTACGGGTATCCTAGCCCTTTATGTATGTTTCGGGAAGCGTTGTAAGGCCTAAGCTTTTTTGCCCTTATACCGTAATTCGCCCAGTTCAATACCAATGGCAGTTTTGGCAAGAATGGTAAATATAAAGGCACCCATTGCCCAAATGCCGATAGTTACGCCAATTTCTACGCCGGTGGGCAGGTATTCGACTATTTTACCGTAAGGCCCGGGAATGAAGCCAGGAACGATCAAACCAAAGCCCTTTTCTATCCATATCGCTACAAATAGCATAAAGCAGCAGAAGTATAATACCTTTAGGTTATTTCTAAATTTGTTGAACGTCAGTATCACCGTGGCAAGAACGTTTAGAGGTATAGCGGTCCAAATCCATGGTAGTAGTGCATTTTTGCCATGTAGGCCAAAGAAGAGGTAATAGGCACTTTCACTATGGTGTGTAGGGGCATAAAATTCTTTGAACAGTTCAGAGACCAGCATAATCAAGTTGATCTGAGCGGCAACGGTTACGATCATAGCTATTTTCTTGATCGTTTTGTCTTCTATCTTGAATGCCGTAAAAGAACGTATAACGGCTAAAACTAAAATAATAAGTGCAGGCCCAGCTGCAAATGCCGATGCCAAGAAACGAGGCCCTAACAACGCATTGTTCCAAAAAGGACGTGCCTGCAGACCTTGATATAAAAAGGCGGTTACCAAGTGAATGCCCACGGCCCAAAATACGGATAGAATTGCACCGGGCACATATACGCTTTTCTTTGATTCTTTGTTCTGATAGTGCTTAAAGAGGATGTAAAACGGAATACTGATATTAATGAAAAGATATCCGTTTAATACAATAACGTCCCAAGTCAACATGGAGTTCGGGAAGTTGAAAACCCCGATACCGGGAATCATATGCCATAACACGGATGGTCCGCCCATATCGGCGACTACAAAGGCTAAACACATGATTAAGGCCGCTACGGCCAGTCCTTCGCCGATTAATACGGCTTGTTTAAAATCGATATCCTTTAAAACATAGGTAGGCATTACCAACATTACGGCAGCCGCGGCAACACCTACTAAAAAAGTAAAGTTCGAAATGTACAGTCCCCAGCTAACGCGATCGGACATTCCCGTAGCGCTAAGCCCTTCCTCTAATTGAATGGAATAACAATACATGCCGATTAGCATCACAAGGGTAAGAAACCCCATCCAAAGATGATACTTTTTAGACCCCTTGGTTATGGTATCTAAACTATCGACCACCAAACTTCTAAATACTTTAAATGCTCCCATTGTATATTATTTTAAAATCTGCCGGTTTAGAATTTCTGGTATTCTAGACCTTGTGATTTATATGCTTTCCTTTATGACGTTCTTAGTCCATGAAGTACCAAAACTTGGGTTCTGTGCCCAGATCTTCTTTTAGTCTAAATACTTTCTTGTTTTCAAGTACCCATCTTATGGTGCTGTTAGGGTCTAATAGATTGCCGAAAATTCTAGCTCCGGTAGGGCATGCTTCTACACAGGCCGGGTTTTTTCCTTTTCGCGTACGTTGCACACAGAAAGTACATTTCTCCATGACGCCTTTCTTGCGCATTCTGTTCCCTAAGTAATGTTGATTTTTGTTTACTTCGTTTTCGGGAACTTCGGGTTTGCTCCAGTTAAAGCGTCTTCCATCGTAAGGGCAGGCGGCCATACAGTAACGGCAACCAACGCACCAATCGTAATCTATGACTACAAGTCCGTCTTCCTCTTTCCACGTTGCCTGCACGGGGCAAACTTCCACACAGGGAGGGTTATCGCAATGAAAACATTGTGTTCCCATATAGAAATGACCTTCTGCCGGCACCTCGTGGTAATAGTTGTCATCCGCTTTGTCGAACTTGAAACCTTCCCCATCTTTCATCTCGTGTATGCGGATATATTGCATTTCTGAATTTCGGTCTTGGTTGTTCTCTTCTACACAGGCGCTGACACAATTCATATAGCCTTGGCACTTAGATATGTTGAAGGCATAGCCGAAGAGCACATCTTCTGCCGCATTTTCCGCGGTCATATTTATGTTTTTATTCGTCCGCAGTTCATAGGAGCGCATCAGTCTGTTTATAGTAGCTTGTTTTTCCTCATCGGTCATGAGTTTATAGTTTCCCTTAAACTGTTCCTCCCAATCGATCTGGGCCTTTTCCTTGGTATCACTTCCAGCGGTTACACTACATGAGGTGGTTATCGCGCCAGCACCGATTAAAAGGCTGGCAGTTAGTTTTTTAAAGGCACTCCTTCGGTCCATCTTTACATCAAAAACCTGCTCAAAGCCATCGCGGTGGCGTTCTTCGCCAATAGATGCATTAATGGCGGCCTCGTAAAACTCGTCGGCGCTTAGTTCCTCTTCTTTTTTTTGGCCGCTATTACAGCTTCCCTTAGATTTACCGCAACCACAAGAACCCGAAGATTCTTTTCTGTTATTTAGACCTAGGTCTAGAGAGTACCATTTTTTATTATCGCTCATACCTTTATTTTTAATGACCTAAACCTTCGTTACGTTCTATAGCCGTTTTTGTATTGAATCGCACGGGCCATCTAGTTTCAAAACTGGGACTGTGCGGATTATGACAATTCACACAGGTGTTAGATGCTCGTGGAGGAGCCCATCCTGCTACTTTCTTGCCATGGGCACCACCTTTCCAATCTTCAAATTGATTCGAATGGCATTGTGCACATAGTTTGTAGCTTAAATTGAAATCTATATTTTTTCCTGTCAATGTATGTAGCTGGTTCATGTCTTCCCCGTTATGGCAGGTGGCACAGTTCATGGCATCGCTATTGGCGTGATCGAGTTTAATATCCCAGTGCGCTTTTGGCGCATCTTTACCGATCATCTGCGAGACCGGTTTACTATGGCACTCTGTACAGGCATATGATTTTATTTGTCCTTTCCGTTCTGGAATAAGGAAGGTATGTTCGCCTTCCGTGATTTCTATTAACTCTGTATCGGTCAATAATCCTTCAGAAGTCAGGGGGCCATGATATGGTTTGCTTTCGCCTTCTATCTTATCGGATATCGAATGATATTCCCCTTCCTCTTTACAAGAGAATAAGGACATCCCTAGAAGTACAACTACGAAATATATTAGCGTTCTATTTTTCATTTAGTTTATCGAATTGTCTTAGAAATGTATTCGCATCAACGGTTGGTTGCTCACTATGTTTTGGCAAATGACATTGTCTACAATTAATACGGTCCGGATGCGAAACCCTAATTTCCTTAGGGGCACTTGGTCCTCCGTGACACGAAATACAGTTTTCTCTCATTTGTAATTGATGCGGTATCATTGGTGGACCTCCTAGCAATGCATTATTTGCACCGAGTCCCACTTTTGGTGGTTCCGGTTTTGTAAATCCATTTTCTTTAAAGTTGCTAGTGGTGTTTTGGGTAACGTGGCATTGACGACAGTTTACCATTTCCGGATGCGGGGTAACAGGGGCATAGGCATTGAATTTTTCTACAAAACCACCGTTCTGGTGACATTGTATACACGTGTTGCCTCCAAAGCTGCGCTCTTTTGCTACAGGGTGGGGAATACTTGGCGGTGCTCCCGGATAGGCCCTGTTATCATAATACGTGTCTAGTGTACGTTGGTGGTTTTCATCTACGGGCATATTCAGGTAATCCAAACCTGCACCTGCATCGTCAAATCGTCTGAAAGCACCACTTTCCGATGGAATAAAGTTTCCCGTAGGCGTTTCGATAACAGGTGTGTAGGCTTCTTCCAAACCCTGTTCATAGCTGTAGTTCCATACCACGATAAAGGCGATAAAGATCACCACAAAAAACGATATGATTCCAAGTCTTTTTTTCATAGTCTAGGCTCTTTCAACTTTTACCGCACATTTTTTATAATCCGGTTCTTTGGAAATAGGGCAGAAAGAGTCTAGGGTAACATCGTTAATGAGCATGTTCTCATCAAAGAAGGGAACGAATACTTGCCCTTTTGTAGGTAAACCTCTTTCGTTGATCGATGCCGGCAGCGTACAAGAACCCCGGCGAGAGGTGATTTTAATGTTTTCCCCGTTTCTAATCCCTAAAGATTTTGCATCGTCTGGATGAAACTCTGCATAGGCATTGGGCATGGCTTGATGTAGAACGGGAATTCTACGCGTCATGGATCCTGTATGCCAATGTTCTACAACACGGCCTGTGTTGAGCCAAAACGGATATTCTTGATCAGGTTTCTCAGGGGCGTCTTCAAAAGGACGTTGCCATATAACCGCTTTGCCATCTGGTTTTCCATAGAAATGAAAGTCTTCTCCATTGGAACAAGCAGGGTCGTATTTGGCATTATAACGCCATTGGGTGGACTTTCCATTTACATAAGGCCAGATAGCTCCGGACTCTTTCTCTAAGACTTCAAGTGGTGCCATACCGTGTTTTGCGCCTTCGTGAAATTGTCTGTATTCGTTGTATATTTCTTCTACGTGATTTTCTTTGCTATAAGGGAAGAGGTCTTCAAAACCCATTCGTCTTGCTACTTCAATGAACATCCAAGTATCTGGTGTTGCCTCTCCGGGGGATTCGACCATTTTTTGCCAATACTGTGTTCTTCGCTCAGAATTACCATAGAGTCCGCCTTTCTCAATATGCCAAGCAGCAGGGAGAATAACATCGGCTACATCCGTAGTAGGTGTGGGGAAAACATCTGAAACTACGACGAAACAAGATTTCTTTTCCATTGCTGGACGGTAACGACTGGTCTTAGGCAATGAAACTAGAGGATTGGTAGCTTGTACCCAGATAAAATTAATATCTCCGCGGTCTACTGCGCGGAACATTTCAGTGGCATGATAGGTAGGTTTGGATGGAATACGCTCCACGGGAACCTTCCAGATTTTAGCGGCCATTTCCCTGTCTTTCTTATTCATTACAACCCCATGCGGTAATTTGTGGGTAAAGGTTCCCACCTCACGGGCGGTACCACAAGCAGAAGGTTGGCCTGTTAATGAAAAAGGACCGTTACCCGGTTGCGATATTTTACCGGTAAGTAAATGAATATTGTAAACAAGGTTGTTTATCCATGTTCCTCGGGTGTGTTGGTTCATTCCCATACACCAATAAGACACTACTTTTTTATTGGGATCCCCATAAATTGCCGCTAGGTATTTAATGTCCTTTACGGAAACCTTGGAATACTTCGCCACTTTTTCAGGACTGTAATCCTTGAGGAATTCTTTATACGCCTCAAAATCTATTTTCTCTGGCTTATCCGTAAACTGAAAATTGTCTTCTAGACCATAGCCAATATGGGTAAGGCCTTTGCTAAAGCTACAATGTTTTTCAACAAAGGATTTATTGACCCATCCGTTTTGAATGATCTCATAACAAATGGCATTGGCTACCGCCAAGTCGGTTTGGGGTTCAAATAAGATCGATTTATCGGAAGCCGTACTTGAACGTGTAGTTCGTGTAGCGAAATCTATAATTTTAGCACCGCGCTTCGCTTTCTGTTCGAGCATTCTTGAGAATAGCACCGGGTGCATTTCGGCCATATTGTTTCCCCAGGTAACAAAGTAATCGGCGTGATCAATATCTTCATAACAGCCCATGGGCTCATCCGCTCCAAAAGAGGTTAAGAATCCTGTTACGGCACTTGCCATACAAAGGCGTGCATTACAATCGAGGTTATTGGTGCCTATGGCCCCTTTCATGAATTTAGAAGCGATATAGCCTTCCGGTATCGTAGATTGTCCTGAAGTATACATGGCCACGGAATCCTTACCGTTCTGGGCAATGCTTTCTTTCATTTTTGAAGCAACAAGGTCTAAAGCTTCATTTAATGGGGTTTCTACATAGTTGCCGTTTTTCTTTACTAGGGCGGTTTTAAGTCTGTCCTTAGATTGGATACACATGATCTGGTGGTATCCCTTTACACACAACAATCCCTTGTTTACAGATGAATTGGGGTCACCCTTTACAGCTACGGCCTTTCCATTTTCAGTCCCTACAAGAATTCCACAACCTACACCACAAAATCGACAAGGACCCTTTTTCCAATCCAGGTTGGCATTATCGGGAATTCCTTTCTCTTGCTCACTGGCAAATACAATGCCGGGGAACATCGATGCGGCTGCAGTAATTGCAGACAACATGGCCATTTTCTTTATAAAATTCCTTCTGTTGGTTAGAGAATCGTACATAGCTATATAAATTATTGAGGGGTGTTAAAACCAGAAACTAAAGCCAGTAGTTTTAGACTGCTTAGGGCTTCAATTTTTTCTTTTAGAATTTCGTCTTCTTTGTCGTTTAGGGTGTCGGTTACCAATGCCAAAATATTTTGATTCTCTGCAGGAAGTACCTCACATTGATCGAAACCTTTTAAAGCGGCTAATAACTCGTCTTTCCGCCCTGCAATAGGATGTGCTAAATAACTTTTGATAGGCATACTGTGTTGGTTATATGAGTGTGAAAACTCCGAATTTTCGTTCAAAGTTGTCTTATAATTTAACAAAAATAGGGGGGTATTTTCCTAGAAAAGATGATAAATGTCATAGGGTGAATCATAAATCAATCGCTATATTTGAATGGAAATAACGATTATTTGTCATTCATACTCTCGTAATACATAGGGTTATTCACGAAGAGAATCAAATAGTGGAGATTACGTAGATTTTAAGGGTTTTGTTGTTACTGATGTGCTTGTATAAGTTTGTTGGTATCTAAAATCATTTCATCTATTAAAATTAAGAAGGCAGGGAAATAATGATAGATACTACTACGGCGTTGGAATTGGTTTTGAAACATGGCACGCTCAATACCGATTTTTTTGAGGTAGACCTGAAAGATGCGCTAGATTATGTTGTAGCCAAAGATGTTGTTTCAAGAATAGATATGCCGCCATTCAGGCAATCGGCTATGGATGGTTACGCACTTCATGTGCACGATGATTTTACATATACAGTGGTGGGGGAAGTACAGGCCGGTGATCACAATGATCCTACTTTACGTAAAGGCGAGGCTGTCCGTATTTTTACGGGAGCACCTGTTCCCACTTCGGCAAATACGGTAGTCATGCAAGAAAGGGTAACCTTAGATGGCAATAAGATTATCGTAGAAGGATCCCCGAAGGTGAACATGAACATCAGGCCCAAAGCGGAACAAATAAAAGCAGGAGGTATTGCCATACATAAAGGAACTACGATCAAAGGGGGTCATATCGGATTTTTAGCCAGTCTGGGGCTTACTAAGATTACGGTTTCTAAAAAACCATCGGTCGCCATTGTCGTTACAGGAAACGAATTAGTGGCCCCGGGTATGCCCTTATCCTATGGTGAGATATACGAATCCAATGGGGCGATGCTGAGGGCTGTGCTAAACGAACTAGGCTACAAAAACACTTCTGTGGTGACTATTAGGGACGACTATGATACCACCAAAAATGTATTAAGTGATACTTTAGGGAAATACGATGTTGTTGTCGTTACGGGCGGGGTATCCGTAGGGGATTACGATTTTGTAGGAAAAGCATTTAAGGCCATTGGGGTACAAGAGATTTTTTATAAGGTGAAACAAAAACCGGGAAAACCCCTGTTTTTCGGTAAAAAGGAAGAGACATCCATATTTGGGCTTCCCGGAAATCCTGCTGCTGCCCTTAGTTGTTTTTATATCTATGTATATCCTCTTTTAAAGAAATATGAAGGGGCGGAGCATATGAACCTTCCCACTATTTCTTTGCCCTTGTTATCTGATTACACGGTAAAAGGAACTCAGGCGCAATTTTTAAAAGCTCGAATAGAAGGTGCCGGAGTGCGCATTTTGGGAGGACAAAGTTCTGCCATGGTGCAGGCTTTTGGAGATGCCAATGCCCTGGTTTGCCTACCTGTAAATTCTATGGAAATTAAAAAAGGCCAGAACGTAAAAACACTGCTATTGCCCACCAAATAACAGTTTGTCATGAACGATTACAAAATAAAAAGTAGGATTTGGATCGAAGTAGGGGATAATGTTTTGCTTGGTGAGGGAAGAGTGCGTTTGCTAAAGGAAATTGCGGCACAAGGCTCATTGTCAAAAGCGGCAAAGTCTATCGGTATGTCTTATAAGAAAGCATGGACGTTAGTAGATGCCGTGAATAAATCGGCAAAAGAAGCCGTGGTAACTACATCTGTTGGTGGACAAAAAGGAGGTGGGACGGTTGTTACACCTTATGGAAAAAATCTAATAGCCGCTTTTGAGCAAATCAATAAAAAGTGTTGGGAATTTCTTGACCAAGAGTTTGAAAGCCTAGACGGAATTTAAGAAAAACGAATCAGGATTACTTCTGTAGTAAGGGACCTGTAGAATCAATAAAAGTAATATCATAAATTTATAGTAAAGAAAATAGGATTAAAAAATGGGCACTACTTATAAAAACGTATTTAAACAAGGCGCTATTTCTTCGGCATTTATAGCGGAATCTATTGCCAAACACCAATCTAAAACCGGTATTGGCGCGCATAACATTTTTCTAGGTCAAGTACGGGCCGATGTTGTAGACGATAAAAAAGTTGCCGCAATAGAGTATACCGCATATGAAGATATGGCGAACAAAAAATTCCACGAGATAAGGGAAGCTACTTTTGAAAAATTCAATCTTAGCTGTATGCATATCTACCATAGTTTGGGAGCGGTTAAATCGGGAGAGATATGTCTATTCGTTTTTGTGTCATCGCCCAGGCGGAAAGAAGTCTTTAAGGCGTTGGAATATGTGGTAGAGGCCATTAAGGCCGATGTGCCTGTCTTTGGAAAGGAGATATTTGAGGATGCATCTTCGCAATGGAAGGTAAACAGCTAGCCCTATGGTCGCTGGTACCCGGCCTTCCCCTAAATTCCCTATTATGACGTTCTCGACCACGGTAAAAGAGTGTATTGGTTGGGAGTCTCCATACTAAGGCTTTCGGGTAGCGAAGCCGTAGTAGGAAAGGACATTGCTCTGATCATAGGGAAAATGGGCTCTATATGTTGAGGTAGCTGTATTCTTAGTTTGATGCTTTACCCAAATTTGTTTTAAAAAGGTTTGGATTGATCCTTAGTTGAACCCATCCCCAGTTGTTTGTATTGTCACTTGGTCTGCCACCTTTTACAAGAGTCATACTATCCGAAGCAAACATGTGGGAATAGCCTACATTTAGCTTTACATTCTTCATTAGGGCTTGTGTATATACCAAATCTAATTCCGTTCCTAAATAAGCATCGGCATCTCCGGTAAGGTCTGCATTGGCACTAAAATAATGTCCTTTTAGCAATAGGTTCGATTTTTCGCCCGTGGTAAAGACGATTTTTCCGTACACATCATTAAGTCCGACATTGTTAGCATGGTTGCCTACATAAAAATAATCCATGAATCCATTAAACTTGTGATTGGTTCCATAAAGGGGAAAAAACGATTTGTTCTTGGAGTCGCCGTCTTGATGGGTTCCGCTTAAAAGCTCAACACCTAATCCATAGAGAAATTTATTAGATGTATAAGTAGCCTCTAAAGCTAATTGATACGCTGCTAAATCCGTTGTTGCGTTTGCTTTCCCAAATTGATAATAAGCACTACCGGCAAAATGTACTTTTTGTACTGGGAACTTAAAGTAAGCACCTGTAGTCTGTCTATAGGAAACGCCGTCTGCAATATCATTGGCATCACCGGTAAAATCTTGAAACCCCGTATTAAGAAAAAGAAAGCTCACGGAACTTTTCTCCCAAGATTGCTTTAGGTAGGCATACTGCATGGATTTATAAGTGAAAAAACCTTGAATATTGTATGCCGTTCCTTCGTTACTTGCCGCTTCTTGGCTAAAGGCCCCACCTAAGTCGAGCATAAAACTATCCTTCTTGTAGCTTATGATGGCAGCATCGTGAAAACGTCCTTGCATGGCCCAATCCAAACCGCCAAAAATACGTTGGTCGTCATAAGAAATTACTTGTCTACCTAGCTTGGTAGACCAATTTTCGTTGAATTGTAATTGTGCCCAAGCTTGAAATAAAGAGAAAGAATCGTTTCCGTCTATCGCTAAAATTTGTCGGGTGTCTCCCCAAGTGCTCACATCCTGTACCGCAATGAACAGTTTTAGTTTTTCTGCGGAGTAACCAATATTCAGACGGGTACGTTGGTTTACGAAGGCTGCGGGATCGGCATTGGTAGGAAAAAGGTTGTTGTACCCGTGGCGATATTCAAATCGGGCCCTTAGATCCGCATCAACTTCCAGTGTTTGCGCAGTTAATGGAATACAACTGAAAATAAGTAAAAATAGAATGCCTATTTGAAGTCTTCGTAGGGTCATAATAGCTAGTTTATAACATTTGACAACAAAGGTTCGCTATTTGAATTTCAATAAATATGATATTTGTCACTTAAGTAAGTCGGTTCTAAACACCCGGATTCCAACCAATGGCAATGGCCACTTGCTTTTGCTCCTTTATAATAGAACGTATCATATAAGGTCTGTCGATATCTACGTTTTGAATGTTTTCGGCCATAGGTTTGCCGTCTATTGAAACCTTGCCTTTAAAATTTTTCAGGGGTTGATGGCCCAATCCATATCTATTATCTTCTACTAATAGTAACATCAGCATTTTATCAGGATTGGCTGTGGAGCAATATATGCCACAGTCATCCCATAAATACACTTTGTTGTTCGTGTTTTTAATAGGTTCTATGCGAGAAGCCTCTCCTAATATATTTTTAAGTACCGTATAATTGGTAGGAAAGCTAATACGGGTATTATTCAGAAAAATTTCAGTGGCTGTGCACTCTACTGAAATAGGAGTGCTCTTTTTTTTTCTCTTACTCGGATCTCTAAAGTCAAAAATGCCCATATAATGCAAGGTATTTCTTTTTTTAAGGATAATCGATTATTTAAGATCATTCTATTTTTGATCAGGGCGTTTTTTTGGGAGCGCCCGTATGTCGCTTTTCCGGATAAGCTCGATTGTTTTAATTAAAAAAGTGCTAATCGAAAACAACATATCATCTCTTATAAATAATTTTACCCAGTGTTGATTCAGCACCTATGGTGTTTTTACCCCATGTTCGTTTATTGTATTACCGGGCAATCCGGGAGTAATTTGGTTTTGAGGGGGAGGTGATCGATGGGGGAGAATTTCAACCTCCATTTTAAGTATATTATAGGCAGTTGTTAATCCAACCCTATATCAGTGTTGAAACGTTTACAGTAAGGGAGATTAACAATAGAATCAAGAAATATAGACTGTATAATTAATACAGTTCAAATAAAGAAAGATAAAGATAAGGTACAACGATACGATATATCGTAACTTAAAATTTTTTAATTTTCAACACAAAAAATGAAAGTATGTATTGCTGAAAAACCATCTGTTGCGCGAGAAATAGCTTCCGTTCTTGGGGCAAATACCAAACGTGATGGTTACTACGAAGGCAATGGCTATGCGGTAACCTATACTTTCGGACATCTTTGCACACTTAAAGAGCCAAGCGATTATAAACCACATTGGAAAAGTTGGGATCTAAATAACCTACCAATGTTACCCGAACATTTTGAAACCAAAGTGACTAAAGATTCCGGTATTCAAAAACAGTTTAAGATTATCAAGCAATTATTCGATAAGGCCGATGTTGTTATAAACTGTGGGGATGCGGGGCAAGAGGGGGAATTAATACAGCGTTGGGTATTGAACCAAGCGAACTACAAAGGCAAAGTTGAAAGACTTTGGATTTCTTCACTTACCAAAGAAGCTATAAAAGAAGGCTTCGATAATTTAAAGCCATCTACAGATTACGATAATTTATATTATGCAGGTTTTTCTCGTGCGATTGGGGATTGGCTTTTGGGTATGAATGCTACCCGCTTATACACTTTAAAACATGGTGGCTACAAGCAAGTATTGTCCGTTGGGCGTGTACAAACACCAACCTTGGCTATGCTAGTAGACCGGTTTAAAGAGATAGAAAATTTTAAGCCGCAACCTTATTGGGAGCTGCAAACATTATATCGCGAAACCTTGTTCAGCTATGAAGAAGGTCGTTTTTTAAAAGTAGAAGATGGCGAAAAACTTGCCAATATTGTAAAAGAACATGACTTTGAAATTGTTTCTATCTCAAAAAAAGCAGGTAATGAATATGCGCCCAAGCTTTTTGATTTGACAGGTTTACAAGTGTATTGTAATACCAAATTTGGATTTAGTGCAGACGAGACTTTAAAGATTGTTCAGAAATTATATGAGCAAAAAGTAGTAACCTACCCAAGGGTAGATACCACATTTTTGCCTAATGATGTATACCCTAAAGTGCCAGAGATACTCAAGAAACTTACGAAGTACGATAGGCTAACGAAGCCTCTTGAAGGCAAAAAATTAAAGAAAACCAAAAAGGTTTTTGACGACAGTAAGGTTACGGATCACCACGCTATTATTCCTACTGGTCAACAAATAAACTTGCAGTACAATCAGCAACAGGTTTATGATATAATTGTACGCCGTTTTATAGCTGTTTTTTATCCAGATTGTAAAGTTTCGAATACTACGGTCATAGGTAAAGCTGAAACAGTAAAATTTAAAACCACCGGAAAAGAGATTTTAGAAAAAGGATGGCGTGTTGTTTTCGAAACACCCAATGCACCACCAAAAGAATCGGGAATATTGCCAACGTTCAAGAAAGGCGAAAAGGGACCGCATGAGCCTTCATTTTTAGAAAAGCAAACAAAGCCACCAAAGCAGTATACCGAAGCTTCACTCTTACGTGCAATGGAAACTGCTGGCAAAAAGGTCGATGACGATGAACTTCGTGAGCTAATGAAAGAAAACGGAATTGGTAGGCCTTCAACACGTGCCAATATCATCGAAACATTGTTTCGCAGAAAATATATAAAGCGAAATAAAAAGCAGGTGATTCCCACAGTTACAGGTATTCAATTAATAGATACCATTCAAAATGAAATGCTGAAGTCTGCCGAACTTA
This sequence comes from Zobellia uliginosa, assembly GCF_900156625.1. GTDB lineage: Bacteria > Bacteroidota > Bacteroidia > Flavobacteriales > Flavobacteriaceae > Zobellia > Zobellia uliginosa. The sequence goes on from NZ_FTOB01000002.1 coordinate 30,470, forward strand.
CCGGTAAATGGGAAAAGCAATTAAAAGATATAGAGAAAGGTACTTGTAGTGCAGGCAGTTTTATCAAGCAGATGAAACAAATGGTCGACCAATTGGTTTACGACGTTCGAAGTGAAACCAGAAAGGCCAATATTTCAGCTGTAAATAACAAGCCGGCGGTAGCGTCAGCTTCTAAGAAAAAAGCAATTAAAAAGGCTACGGATATAACATCAGAGGTTTGTCCTAAATGTAAAAAAGGAAGCATTCGAAGAGGGAAATCGGCTTATGGCTGTTCTGAGTTTAATAAGACTTGCGATTTTGTTGTTCCTTTTAAATTTGAAGGAAAAACCATTTCAGAAAAACAATATATTAGGTTGTTTCAAAAAGGTTCGACAGTAAATTTAAAAGGCTTTAAAGTCAACAATGATTCAGTTGAAGGCTTGGTTAGATTTGATGACAGCTTTAAATTAAAGTTAGAACCTAAGAAGGCTAAAATTCAAGCAAAGAATACCTCCGAAGAAAATAGGTGTCCGAAATGTAACAAAGGCACTATCATAAAAGGAAAAACTGCTTACGGTTGTAGCGAATATAAAACGGGTTGCGACTTTCGTTTCGGTTATGATGCTATTCGTGAAAAGGCAAAAGGAAGGCCATTGACCAAAGAGTTGGTTTTTGAAATATTTAGGGAACACTGATTTTTTTAATTTTCCTGTAAAAGAATTAACAGAAGTGAGTCCATTAATAGTGAATTGGTAAATAGGAAAAGTTGGTTTAAGAGGAATCGGATAAGGTTTGTTCCTATCTAAGGCTAAGATTTAAAACTCGCGGTCGACCCCGGAATCGCATGGTGATAGGGTGGTTTAGGAAAGCTAAAAAACTGGCTTACTCCAATTTCACCACCCAATAGTCCCATTGCCCTTTACCTGTGCCGCTGACATCTCCTCCGATGCCTTGTGTATAACCGGCTACGATATAGCCATCGTCAGTTTGTTGAACGGCATTGGCGTAATCGTTTTCAGGACTTCCGATACTTGTTTCCCACGTCAATTCACCGGACGAATTTAGCTTTACGATCCAATAATCGAGAAACCCTCCATTCGTGGGGCCACTCACATCAAAGTCGGTTGTTCCGGCGCTACCGGAAATAATGTATCCTTGGTCCGAGGTTTGCTCGATAGCATAAGCGGTATCGACCGATGAACTTCCAAGGTTGACTTCCCAAGTTATTTCTCCTGCAGTATCTAATTTTACGATCCAGTAATCCTTGTTTCCGTGATTGGCACTTACGTCAAAATCCGAAGATTCGGAATATCCCGCTACGATATACCCCTGATCGGTGGTTTGGTGAATGTCATAGGCATAGTCTTCAAGTGAACCTCCTAGGTGTTTTTCCCAAGCCAAATCGCCTAGGGCATCCAACTTTACGATCCAATAGTCTTTCTCCCCATAATTACCGCCTACATCGCCATCGATGGATTCGGAATATCCTGCCACAATATATCCTCCATCGCTGGTTTGTTCAACGGATTTTGCAATATCGAAGGCAGCTCCGCCAAGATGGCTTTCCCACACCAATAATCCGTCGTTATCGAGCTTTAGTATCCAATAGTCCAATCCTCCCTTATTACCGCCTACATCGCCATCGGAGGAAGCTGAAAAACCGGCGACAATATATCCGCCATCCAAGGTTTGGGCTACAGAGGTGGCTTCCTCATTGGAACTTCCACCGTAATTCGTTTCCCAAATCAAATTTCCGGAACCATCCAGTTTAACGATCCAAAAATCGGCGGCAGAAGCGTTTCCACTAATATCTTGGTCATTGGAGTAGGTCGTTCCAACGACGATATATCCCCCATCCGCGGTTTGCTGTATATCGTTTCCTGCCTCATCACTTGATCCCCCTAGGTTGGTTTCCCACAGCAAATCCCCTGAATTACTTAGTTTGGTAATCCAAAAATCCCCTCCCAAATAATTTTCCGCATCGTTGTTGCCTCCTACGTCACCATCATCGGATTCGGAAGTGCCCGCTATAATATACCCGCCATCGACCGTTAGTTGCAGGGAATTGGCCATGTCGATTTTAGAACCCCCAAATGATTTTTCCCAGGCGATGGAGACTCCGTCAGTATTGATTTCTTCTTCTTCTTCTTCCGTTGTAAAGGTAAACGTAGCCTCTGATGTATTGCCGTTGCCGTCGGAAGCCACTACCTTGCCCTTATAATCGGTTTGGGCGGTAAGGCTTTCTAAGGGGAAGTCGGTCGTTTCCAGCTTCGTCTTTAGTTCATTGCCTTCTAGAAATAGGGTATAGCTTACTAGGTCGTCATCGGGATCTAGAGCCGCATTCCAGCTCAACAAGGCGCTATTTTCGGTAATTTGGGAAACTTGCACCGTAAAAGTGCCGGGCTTTTGGTTTTCGGGTGTTGGCTTTGGGCTATCATGGTCATCGTTATTGCAACCAATCGCAAAGAGGCCAATGAGGGATAAGGCGGATAAAAAAAGATACTTTTTCATAGGCGATATTTTTTACCCCAAACATGCGGCCCATTTCCGTAGATTACGGGGCGAACGCACCATGTACATAGGGTTGGGTAAAAGTAGAAAGGGGAGGGGACTTCAATGTCCGGATAGTTTGGGTCTCAAAGAATCGACACTGATTTAGGGTTTCCTTTTATGGAGACCATTAAGCGGTTTATATCCCTATATAATCAAAAAGGATAGGTTTGTTTCCCAAAAAACTATTGCTGAATTTTAAAATTGAGGTCGAATGTGGTCTTACTGTCTAGAAAATCGACTATGATGTAGTGGCCCTTGAGTCTGCCCGCTGTTTCTAAATCGGCTTCAAAAGGGTAGGTCGCCTCACTATTCTCATATTCAATGCTACCCTCCATTGTATCATCATTAAGAATATAGGTTCCATTAAAATAATTGGGGTCCTTTATATCACCATTGTCCAATTCGATTTGTGTATAGCCGCTAAAAGTGCCGTCCGCGTTAAAAACCATTTCCATAATTTTGAATGTCGTCTCGTTAAAAGCTATACTCGATGCATAGGTCCCTTTGAAAGTTCCTTTAAATGGATTGTTGATGGTTAGGGAGGCTACATTCTTACCTGCGTTGTTTTGTGCAAAAAGTATTACGGTATGCACGCCTAGGGGCAATGAGCGATCCCACGACAATTGTCCGCTTTCTACATCGATGGAAAGGCCTTGAAGGGTGTTTTCCAATCCGAATTCCCCTTGTTTACCGTTCCATTGTACTTCGGGCAAGGGACTTTCCCCTTTCTGAAAATAACTCGTATTGAGAATGGGCGAGACCTTGAGTTTTGGGGGCAATATGACCGTATCATCGCTTTTCGAACAAGCGAAGAATAGAAATGCGACAATGGGAATGAAGTATGATGTTTTCATAGTATTTTTTTTGTGGAGGCAGTGTTGATAGTCAGGTTTTCAATCCCATTCAAATAAAAACTTTCCTTTGGGATCTAGAATTTCCCCTGAAGCGTCTTTTTCGTCACCGTAGGTTCCTATAAGTGTTATTTCTTCCTGATCGTATACCTGGCCCTTCATATAAGTCGTTTCACCGTTGGAGGTGTATTCTATGGCTATGGCCTCGTCTTCCAGGTTTTCCCAAGTGCCCGATGCCGAAAATGCGGGGTCGTCATAATCTACCATGCTAAAAGTCTGGTCTTCACTGAGAATAATCCCGAATTTTAAAGGAATCGGTGAATTCGGTATTTCTTCGGGATTTCCGGCGATAAATCCACCATAAAAATACCCCTGGTCAAAGCGATTGACCAACTGTATTGTGGTGCTAACGGATTCCTTACTGTTCTTGGCCGTGATGGTCAGGTCATAAGTGCCCAAGGGCAAAAGTCGACTCCAAAAAATGATACCGCTTTCTTCCTCGAATTTGATATGGTTATCGGTAAGGGTTTCGTTTGAGGTGAACATGGAAAGTGTGCCCTTTTCGCCTTTCCAGTCAATTTCGTTGGGCCCTACATTACCTCCATTTTTTAAGGTCGTCTGCACTATGGAATCCGGATACCCCAGGGTTATGCCCGTTTCTTCACCAAGGGCCTTTTGTGCTGTGCCATCATCGTTGTTGCAAGATTGTAGCAGGCCTATACCTATAAAAAGACCGAAACAAGGCCTTAAAATGCTGCGGATGGGTATTGTCTTCATTTGGATCATATATTTTTTCTCTACGGCCGTTGTCTATGGCGAAGAGCTTGATTAGTAATTTTCGTAACTAACGGTATAGCTAATGCTATCGCCCAAGGGGTCGTCAGGAACCATTTTGAACGCGATTAGGTTTCCGTCTTGATCACGGACTTGATTTTCATAGCTGTATGAAAAATTATTGGCCTCAAGAAGTTCAAGGTCGTTTTGATGGAAATAATAAAGCTCGTAACTAGATAGGTAGAAGAGTAATCCATACCAAATAGTCAGTGCAGGCTGGGGAGGCAAGTGATGGAAAACGCCTTTTTCGTTTGTAGAGGACGTCAATTGCAAGTAGTTCGACGATAGACTCATTTCCGTTAAGTTGTCGTATTCATCGAAGCGCCAGCCCATAGGGAAGACACTAGATTCACCGTCGATCCCATAAATACGGTTGTTAGGGTCATAGGAGAAGGCCGTTTCCTGTACGTCACCGCCTATGGTGAAAATGATATCTTCCATATCGCCATTTTCATCATAATCAAAAACGGTATCGTAGGTATACGCATCATCCATAGTATCTACATTCTCTAAAAGTACCCGCGTTACCGAACCGTTTGCATCGTAATCCACCGCTGCTGTCCAATGGATGTCATTGCTATCTTGGTTCAATACAATATCGATGGCCGTTAGTTGTTGTCGGTCACTGTAGGACATGGTGTATGTTCCCGAACGCTCATGGCTGTATACAACAGCGATAACTTTGGGCAAGGGAGTTTGTTTCGCTATTTCAGGAGGCGGATTACCGTCATCTTTCGAACAGCCCGCGAATAACAAGATGATCAGCGCCGTTTGTAGTATGTTCTTTATTTTCATTTTAAGGTGGATATGGAATGAATGAACCGGCAACCTAAGCATTGGAAATAAAAACAAAGTCTTGATTCTTTGACTTTAGAAAAATCGGGATAATTTTTTACGACGGTCCCTGGTAGGGCAAAGGGGGTATGCCCATGTGCTTTTTGAAATGCTTATGGACAAAAACAGGAAGCCCTATGGATACGCGTCCCATGGTCTTGAAGATGGCCAACCGGCGATTTCCCGAAAGATAAAGCCTACTTCCGGTTTTAGTGTTTGGCGCCCCTAGGTTGTGCTCCTTTTATTCTGTCTCGGTGTCTTTGGTAACGGCAGATAGTTTTTTATGAAGCTTTGTTCCCACTCTTATGATAATGTCGATCATTTCTTCAATGTCTTTTTCAGAGGTTCTAAAATTCACGATACAAGCTCTCAAACAATATTGCTCCTTGACTAGGGCATTCGATAAAAAGGCCTCGCCGCCCGCTTGTAATTCGTTCAGTATGCTTTCGTTCAGGGTATTCAGGTAGTCGTTGTCCGTATTATGTTCGATGGGGAGATATCTGAGGGTGGTAATGCTCAAGTTCTGGGAAACGGCCTCGAGTTGGTCATGTTTCCGGGCAAGGTCGAATAGCATTTTAGAGAGTTCGATATCTTCGGTGATGAGGGCCTCATAGCCACTTCTGCCCACTTGTTGTAAGTTTAGCCACACTTTTAGGGCCCTAAAACCCCGGGAGTTTTGGAGTCCGTATTCGTAAAAGTTTTGGGCCATTTCGCCATCAGTGTTGCTGAAATTGTAATATTCGGGATGCGAACTATAGGTGTCTATCAGGTGTTGCGGGTTTTTGACCAAGGTGCATCCCGCTTCTAGGGGACTGTACAGCCATTTGTGAGGGTCTAGGGCAATGGAGTCGGCTTCCTTGATTCCTTCGAACAGATGCTTGTATTTGGGCACTATGGCGGCAGGTACCCCATAGGCACCATCAATATGGAACCACAGGTCGTATTTTTTGCAAATAGCGGATAGTTCGTTGAGGTTGTCAACGACTCCCGTACTGACATCGCCTGCCGTACCCACGACCATTAAAGGGCTGCAGTTGTTTTTTAGGTCGGCTTCGATAGTTGTTTCGAGTAGTTCGGTATCCATCTTATTGGAGGCGTCCGTAGCGATCCAACGTATGGATCTCGTGCCCAAGCCAAATAAGATGACCGCTTTTTCGATCCATGTATGTGTGGTTTTAGAGCAATAGACGGTCAATTGGTTCCTGGCGTTCTGAATGCCGTCTTCTTTAATGTTCTTTGGGGATTTGGCCGTTCTTGCCGCCAAGAAAGCCGTGAAGTTCGCCATATTGCCGCCACTGACCAACAGGCCTCCGTAGTTTGATGGAACACCAATGAACTCGCACAACCACTTCACCGTTTGTTTTTCAATCTCGGTGGCAATGGGACTCAGGATATGGGCTCCCACATTAGGGTTGACCGACGCCGCCAATAAATCGGCCAAGGCGCCAATCGGAGCGGCGGAAGAAGTAATATACCCTAAGAACTTGGGATGGCCGTTGAGTAAGGAATGGTTGAACAGTAGATCGGTCGCCCTTGAAATTAACTCATTGGCCGGTTTTCCGTTTTCGGGCAATGGTAAATGGCCCAATATAGTTTGCAATGTACTCGGACTTTCATTGGGGGTCACCGGTTTTTGGTCTATGGAATGAATAAAATTTGAAATATCGTCAATAAGTTGGTATCCGACTTTTTGAAATTCTTCCCTATCCATTTCAATAGGTGATTTTCTGGTTTTAGCCATAATGTTCGGTTTAGGAATGGTTTACAAGCTTGGGTTTGGGTAATTTGTTCGAACCCCGATGGCTATCGCAACGCAAGCAATGAATTTTAGGCCTTGTGCCTGTTGTACAAGTTATAAAAAAAGCCCCTTTACGGGGCTTGTATACCTCTTATTTTATAGAGGCCTAATGGATTGTGGAAGGGGTGTGGAGTTGTAAAACCTTTATTGGTATTACGAGGAGGTTCCGTGTTCGAATACTGTTATCACTCTTTTGTGTTATATCGGTGCTTTGTTTCTGTATATCTGAACTTATTATAGTTTCAATCGTATGGCCGACCTTCGGTATAAAAGTCGTTGTAATGCTTTTACATGGTCATTTGAAAAACAATGTCTTGATAGACCTGGGCATTTCCTTTTTTCAAGTATTTCGTTTCCATTGCTCCGCCCAGGGCCAAAATAGGGGTGAAGGTGAATACTTCGTTTTTGGCCAAGTGGCCTTGTTCGGCAATCGCTTGTTTGAATAAAGTTTCCCTTAGCCATTCTTCGCGATCTTCCTCATTGGTAAGGAAGTCTTCAAAAAATGATTGAAGGCTCCATACTACGGTTTCTATTTTTCGGTATTGGATATCTATCATACAAACATCTTCGTCCGTTTCCGTTAGCTTCCGATAATAGAACAACTCCCCGAAAGCACTAATGGCAATGGGAACGTAGTTTTCCACTTCTTGCCCGAGCCACGTCCATAACGAAGGCTCAAAATCTTTGGGGTTTACCAATTGGATCAATCCGTTGTCATATTTACCGAATCCCTTCGATTTCCATAGGTCGATTAAGTATGGGGGGACTTTGTCTTTGTAGGTCTCAATAATGGGCTCGGGAACGACTGAGCTGCCTTCTTCGGCTTTCAAGGCCCCATTCGGAGACTGCTTTGGTCGGTCTGTTTGCCTTTTGGTGTTTTTTTTGAATAAATTTTTAAAAAAGCTCATTGGGTATAGGGTTTATCAAATGGTAGAATCGGGTTTTTAGCGGTCTTTTATGCCTTTGTTGACAACGTTTTTTTTATGGCTATTATGATTTTTAAGACCCAACTTTTTTTCGACTTTAATAATTTTGAAGACTTACCCCTTTTCTTACAGCGGTAAATTAAACAAATTAATGTTTTTGATTTCAGTTCTACTAAACATTGCTTTGCCATTGCAAAATCAGGAAGGCCATACGATGCAAGGAAGGATTTGTTTGTTTTTTACCTCGGTTCTTTGTTGTAGTGCGTTTTTATATTTTCTTATTTTGTTCAAAAAATTCAATTATTTTATTTTCATTTATTAGCCTTTTCGTGTAATCTAAAATTGAGTCCGATGTCAATTCGGGACTTTTGATTTGCAAAGACTTTAATGTTTTATCTTTTTGTGGTGCAATAAGAATTGTCTTGCCATAATTCAAGTCAAAAATTCTTGTATTTATTATTGCATAAGCGTTATTTTCGGGAGTTTGAAATGCGACATAATCAATTCTATTGTTTTTAGTTTTAATAAAACCTTGTCCTAAATAATCGGGATGATTTCTTGATATAACAATACCACCACTTAAATTATAATTAATATTATCAATTGTGTCAGTTGATATTATTATCTGAAAAAATATTTCGTCTTTTCTGGTTTTAAGTCTGCTTTTGTTGAATTCATTTTTTTTTATAAAAAAACTATTCATCACAAGGGTTTTATTTTTCATTGTGAATTTATCTCCAACATTTCCTAAACCTTTAAAACTTCCTTCACCTAATAAATCATATTTTGGAACTGGAAAAGTCCCAACCCTAAATGGGCCAAGATTCCCAAGGTCGCCATTATTTTTATCACGTTCAAACATCTCCCAATCCCAAGTTGTTGAATCATTTACATTGTGTAAGTACTCCAACCTTTTTGTTTCAGACCATTCATTTTGATTGATTGTTTTTTTCTCCGAACAACTGATTGTTGAGATTACAAGTATGATTACATAAAATATTCTTTTCATTTGGTTTTTGAATTCGGTAGTTTTTTTCAAATGCACTACAATGGTTGAGCTATGAACAGAACGGGAGCAAACTAGTGTTTGCTTTCCGCCATGCACATAGCAAAATCTTTTTGTTTTGCTTTATTTTTTCCTGTCCAGAGCAAAATTCCATCCCGATGGCTATCGGGATTGTGGACTTCATAAAAATACGCAAACCCAGCGTTTAAGACCTAAGCCCGTATTGTTTATAGGTTGTGTGCCTGTTGCACAAGCATGAATTCCATCAACACCTACTTATTAGGTTATTTTTTATAAAATATAACTAAATGATATATTGGTTTTTGATCATTTCTGATAATTCAAAAACTATCAATTTATTCCGTATGACGGGTTGTGCAACGGTTACCTTTATTAGCCACAGGCTTTTCATCCGAGTGAGTCCACAATAAAAACTAGTCCAAAAATCCAGCCGACGTAAAGAGCAGTATAACCAATTGCATACATTGCAGATGCCCCAATATCTCCTTTTGTTTCCGATGATTTCCTAAACACAAACTTTAAAGCACGGAAGAAGACCCAGTATAGCATTGCTAAAATAATAAAAATCGAAAGCCATAATACAGCTTCAAAAAGCACTAAAAGAATAGTGAGCAGAATAGTTATTCCAATCCATAAGAGTATGGACACTAAAAGTCCACCAATACCATCTCCGACTTCTATACTCGGTGCCAATGGCATATTACCTGATTCAAAAATTGGCGTTTTTGCCTTATAGTCTTCAATTTTAGGAAAGTTATCCAAAAGTCCTACACCTTTATAAAGTCCATAAATCATAAACAGAAAAAGAGCACAAGAAATAACACCTAAAGAAAGATAAAAATTATCGGTTAAACTTCTGTTGTAATTTTCTCCGGTTAGATAAACGGTTAAGATAGTAACTCCAATTACGATTAGAGATACTTTAAAAACGGATTTCCCTTTTAAATATGTTTGTTTCGCTTTCAATTTTTTTTAGATTGTGGCTAACATTTAGGATATGAAAAGTAGGCGATTACGAGGTACGAAACTTTCGGTTAAGCACAAAGTTTGATACGAGCCAAAACCTTTGATTTTACTACTGTTTCTCCTATTTTTTTTATATATGATGTGTGCCCACTATGGGCATTTTTTACGCTACAGAAATGTAGTTAATTAATCTAGAGGGTGCAAGCCCCTTATGCGCTGGAGTAACTTCTGGAAGCATTAGTAAGTCGCAAGGGGGGTAACCGTGAGGTTACATCTGAAGAAAGCGAGTTTTCATTAATTGGGGGACCGATTTCCAAGAAAATCTGTAGCCTATTCTAAAGTATGGAATAGTTACAATTGGTGTAAGGAACGATGGGAAAGATGGATTGCGAACTGCCGCATACGGCCCGTTCCGCACCAGCTGCGGGAAGACCCGTATGGCAGGTGGTGTGAGGGGCGTAGTCCGTTCCTAACTAGGGGCGGACCCGTCTACTCGATTAGCAAACGTCTTATTCAAGATTTTTTTTTTTTGCTAAAATCAATTAATAGTCCTAATAGGATAAATCCAAAACTGCTATATTTAAAACTTTCAAGGGCTCCAAAATATATTTGTCCATCTCTATTAAAATCTAATATGGTTGCCCAATAAATATAAAATCCAAGAGTATGGATTATAAAATATTGTATTATCATTATTCCGATAATATGTTTATTTTCATATGCTTTCTTTTTTGATTTCAATAGAATGATTCCTGTTGTAAGCAGAAACAATATGAAGAGAATAAAAAGCATAGCAATAATAATATTAGAATAGGGTTCACTATCTAGTGTGTCAGAAATGAATATTTCTAATAAAGTTGCTGGCATTATCGAATATGGCGGAATAATAATTGTAAATATTAACAATAGACTAATAGCGGTAAAAATAGAACCTATAATTGTCGCGTTATATTTTTTATTGATTTTCATATTATTTCAAGTTTTTTTAAATACCAAAGTATTCAAAATATATCGACTAACGTCAAATTCATGTAGCTTTCCCTAAAACGGGTAAGGCTACACTATTGCAAAATCGGAAAGACCATACAATGCAACTTACGTTTCGGTATGGTCTAGATAAATAGAAGATGAATCGAATAAAAAAGCCCGAAGAACCTGTTTTTTGAATCTAAGGGCCTAGAATAGTATTGTCTCAGATTAAGGAAGGATTTGTTTGTTTTTTACCTCGGTTCTTTGTTGTGCGTTCCGCTTTCCCCACGATACTTTTCATTCTGTTCAAAATTTAGTCAGTCTATATTGGTTCCCACAATTCAATTTTATTATCGTCTTTGTCTAAAATATGCACGAATTTTCCGTAATCATAAGTTACAATACTGTCAAGCACAGTTACTCCGTTTTTCTTTAATTTTTCTATAAGTCCTTCGATATTTTGAACTTGGTAGTTAATCATAAATTCCTTTTTGGAAGGCGAAAAATGTTTGTCATTTTTTTTAAACGCCTTCCATTGGAGAGAATTTACAACATCAGGATTGTCAATATCTCTGGTATCAAAACTTGAAGAACCCCAATCGTTAGTTTCTATTCCTAAATTTTGGGCATACCATTTCTGCGTTTCTTTCGGATTATCTGAATAAAAGAAAATTCCACCTACTCCAGTTACTTTGGGCGTATCATCAGTTTTCGAAACTTGTTTTTCTGTTTGGACTTTCTTGTCTGCCATATCTTTGGTTTTATCAGTTTTAGAGTTACAACTTATGAGTGAAGTTCCAATTAAAAAGTGAAATTCCAATTAAAAAAGTTACTATAGTTTTGTTCATATCACTAATTTTAATGGTGTCACGATTTTTTTAGCTGACGCACAACGTGTTTGTGTATGATTTCGTTGCGTGTTTAAGCAACTTAATTAGCAAATACAAACCGAATAGAAAATCCGCTAGGATTTTCATAAGTAGGCGAGTACTAGCGGTTGTGCAACGGTTACTATTGTTGTGCAACGTATTTTATTTTTTTCTTACTTCTCGTTGTATTGTTAATCCAATGCGTTTTGGTCAACTCCGTAATATTCAACTCCAAATCGGTCGCTCTTTTCCAAGTATTTTTTTACTAAATCGTTTTCATCTTCTACATAAGTATTTACACCTAAAAAGGAAACATTGTCCTCATATTTATGTACCATAATGACCTTAGGTTGTCCAACCAAAGGAATAAATGGAGAATTCTTTTCATGGCCAATGGTTGGGTTATCCTTTTCTAAATCGTAAATGTATGTTACGTCCACTTTTCTGTTTTGATAGGCGAATTCCTTTTCAACTTTTATTATAAGTCCTTGCACTTCAACAAAGTCCTCTTCGTTATAATCTTCAAAATTCCTTGTCCTTTGTTCTTTACAACCGTGAAATAATATTATAAGTGAAATAATCAGAAACTTTCTCATGGTAATTTGTTGCAAAACGTTTAGTATATGAAGCGTAGCCTGCCGATAGGAGGCTATGATTTCATATACATTGTGTGTGCCCAGTATGGGCATCTTTTACGCTACAGAAATGTAGTTAATTAATCTAGAGGGGGCAAGTCCCTTATGCGCAGGAGTAACTTCTGGAAGCATTAGTAAGTCGCAAGGGTGGTAACCGTGAGGTTACATCTGAAGAAAGCGAGTTTTCATTAATTGGGGGACCGATTATAAGAAAATCTGTGGCCTATTCTAAAGTATGGAATAGTTTGAATTGGTGTAAAGAACGATGGGAAAGATGGATTGCGAACCGCCGCATACGGCCCGTCCCGCACCGGCTGCGGGAAGACCCGTATGGCAGGTGGTGTGAGAGGCGCAGTCCGTTCCTAACTAGGGGCGGACCCGTCTACTCGATTGCCAGTAGTTTTTTAATCACAATCTGCGTGTAATCTATGTTTATTACATTTCACACATTTAAATAAGTAACCAACTAAATGTCCATCTTTCGATAAGAGTTTCATTATTGAATCTTTGTCAAATCCAATATTTTGCTCAATATCATCTTTCAGTTCGTCAAGAATCGGTTTAATCGTTTCACTATCTGCGTAACCAATAAATGCACAAGGTTCATTACAATGTGACAACCATTGTTCTTGTTGCCAAGAAGAATAACTTGGTGTTTTTGTGCAAATTTCAGTCAGCATTTCTTTCGGAATAGTTGGTTCTGGGTCATTAGGATTTGGTGAAACTCCTTCAATTCCACAATAATCATTGAATTCTCCGTCATATTTTTCAGAGGCTTTTCCGTTTGCGATACACCAAGGACAAATATATTCTGGTTCGTCAACGCTGTAAAAAGAACTGTTATATTTCAAACTTCTTTTCTCTTCACAAACAGAACAAGTTCCCTCAACTTTATCAAATAAATCTAATTCGTAAGCATTTGGGCTATATTTAAATTTCGGCAATTCCATATGTTAATCGAGTGTTTTTCAAATTACTGGCAACGGTTTGTGTAAGGATAGTTGCGTGATACAGCAACTAACTTACTAAAAAAGCGAGAACCAAGCAATGAATTATATACGGTGTACCTGTTGCACAAGTTAACGAAAAAACCACATAGGATCAAGGCGATCTTAACGTTGCGTTGTTAATTTTGGGTATGCAGGGAAAAAAGGATTATCAAGAAAAACGGTTCGTCCATTTCCAGTTGAGCGAGCGAATCCCCGAGAACAATTTCTACAGGCGGTTAAAGGAGGTTTTGGAACTCCGGTTCCTTTACGGCCTTACCGAAGGCTATTACGGGAACAGCGGCCAAAAGAGCATAGATCCGGTGGTCTTCTTCAAGCTTTGCCTTGTGGGCTATCTGGAGAACATCGTCAGCGACCGCAAGATTACAAGGTAATGCACCTCTCGGCCATAGCCTATAATCTTAAAAAGTACCTGAAGTTCGAACAGAAACGCTCAAAAAGTGGGGCGGGACGGCTTGATTTGGCAGTTTTGGTAAAAAGTACGCTTCAATACTTGTTCGGGACTTGCATAAAGCATCTAAATTTGGTGCCTCGATTCTGGCCCGACATAAAAAAAGCCCCGTAAAGAGGCTTATATGAATCCGTTTTTTTGCTTTTCAATGGCTTGTGCAACGTTTACCTTTGTTGTGCAACGTATTTAAATTCATAATATCCTTTTGGTGCAGTTATAGGTCTTGTTTGAGTTTCTCCAGTATTCGCTTTTACTTCTATATAGTACTCTATTTCCATTCCTTCACTTCCCTCTATAAATTTAGCCTTCCAATGATTGGGGGTGTTATTCATGTCCATTGTTATTCTGTTCCAATTAGTTTGACCTTTTATCCTCCAGTTAAGAAATACTTCTTTTGTAGACAAGCCTTTTTTTCCATAGTCAATAATAGTTGCATAAAGAATAGCTTCTTGGTTTACGTTAATTTCGGGTAAGACTTTTTTAACGGATATAAGTATTTTGTTTTCATCCCATATCGCTTTTGTTCGGCAATGGATGGCATCCTCATACAGCCATCCAGTTTTAACACCTAATTCGTCAAAACCCTCAAAATGATATTTAGATTTAATTGGTTGGTCTTCCAATATATAATCAAATCCTTTGATAGTATATCCAGGCATTATAGACTTCCATGTTTTTAACGCTACAGAATCTTCTTTAATACCAAACAATGGAACATATACATTTTTGTTAAGAATAATCGAATTGGTATATGCTGCTAGATAAGCAGCTTCTTCATCTTCATAATAAACTCCGGTTTTAATCCTATGAATAGTATATGGACGATTATATACTGATTTCAAATTCGATAATTCATTCTTAACAATGTTATCATATATTTTATATGATTTATGGTCTACCGGTGGTTCGGCAACTAAAATGGTTTCTTCATCAATAAGCTTCAGAAGGCAATCAATATGTTGGATGCCCATTTCATCAAAATTTGAAATGATATGATAAGTTGAGAGTCCAAGGATTGAATCGTTTAACCTAAAAAACTCATTATCGCTTACACCACTATATCTATTTTCTGTCAGTAAAGCACAGGTGGAAAACGCGGTACCTAAACCATCAGTTAGCACATTGCCTCCAGTATTTGCAAAGGGAACATCAATTACTTCAAGTCCAATTTTATTTCCAATAGTTACTATTGCTGTATCTACATGAATACTTTTGTAAATATCTCCAGTACTACTACTTATGTGAAATTCAAGTGAATCATTGCAAACCATATCTGTTGATGGGCATCCATATTTATACTGACCATCAGTAATTTTAACTTCTCCTTTATTTGTAAAAACAGCACTTGGCCCCCAATCTCTAGGAGTGACTTCCCAATTCGTTTTTAGATTAATAAAAGTTATGTTTTGATGATTTAACTCCCATTTTTCAAACCATTCTTTGGCTTCAATTTCCCCTTCTTGTCCATCTACATAAAGATAAATGTGCGTGTCCTTTGCCAATTCAATAATGAGTTCTTTAGAAATTACTGGTGGCCATACGAACATTACTCCTTTAACTGGTTCCCACTCAGCTGCTATTCTATTAGTGTCAATTTGTAGGTAATTCTTGCCTTTGAATTTGTTTTCCACTTTCCCATTTTGACAGGAAACTAGAAAAGAATATAATAATATTAAAAGGCTAAATCTTATCATTATTTTTTTTATGTTGTACAATGGTCTAGGCTATGAGTAGTTGCGTGGGTTAGCACTTAACTTTGTAAGTACACACCAAACTGAAAATCCGTGAGGATTTTCAGAAGCAGGCGAGAACAAGCAATTACTTATAGCCAATGTGCCTGTTGCACAAGCATGAATTCCATCAATACCTACTTGTTAGGGTATTTTTTATAAAATATAACTAAATGATATATTGGTTTTTGATCATTTCTGATAATTCAAAAACTATCAATGTATTTCTGATGACGAGTTGCGCAACGGATACCATTGTTAGCAAATGTTTTTTCCGTTCGAGTTAACCCTCTCCATTATTTTTTTAACTCCGCCTGAGTAAAAAGTCCATTAGGGTTTACTGATTTATGAGGATTGTATAAACCCCACTTTCTTCATTCAATTCAAATTCAGCATTTTCAATTCTTATGTCATTATATTCGGTAAACTCACAGCAATCCTCAGAAGTTCTTTCGGCATCAACTATTAAATTTAAAATATCTATACCAGAGACATTAATTAATGCGTCTATTTTTGCAGATTCCCAACCAATTGAGTTCACTTGAATCAAGTTAATATTGTCTTCATCTATAAAATCGAATTCTATATTACTATTATCATCAAGGTTTGTCACCTTAATTTCATTGGAATTAAAGGTCTCGTTGGTAAATAGGTTTTCCTTTGTGGTTTTGTCTACCAATTCAAAAGTGAACCCAACCGGTGGTGTAAGACAAGCTTTATCATTACAATCATCGCAAGAGTGCAATATCATTACAAATACAACAAAGACTATTAAGACTCTATTTTTCATTTTTAAATATTTGCTAACGTGTTTGTGTATGAAAAGATGCGTTTTTGTACGCGAGGATTTTTCCGAAGGAAAATCAGACGTTACAAATGCACAACGACCTTTGATTAAGCGCTAAACCGCAATTATTTTTATACGGTGTACCTGTTGCACAAGTTAACGAAAAAACCAAATAGGATCAAGGCGATCTTAACGTTGCGTTGTTAATTTTAGGTATGCAGGGAAAAAGGAGTACCAAGAAAAACGGTTCGTCCATTTCCAGTTGAGCGAGCGAATCCCCGAGAACAATTTCTACAGGCGGTTAAAGGAGGTTTTGGAACTCCGGTTCCTTTACGGCCTTACCGAAGGCTATTACGGGAACAGCGGCCAAAAGAGCATAGCCCCAGTGGTCTTCTTCAAGCTCTACCTCGTGGGCTATCTGGAGAACATCGTCAGCGACCGCAAGCTTACAAGGTGATGCACCTCTCGGCCATCGCTTATAATCTTAAAAAGTACCTGAAGTTCGAACAGAAACGTGCCAAAAGTGGGGCGGGACGACTTGATTTGGCAGTCTTGGTAAAAAGTGCGCTTCAATACTTGTTCGGGACTTGCATAAAGCATCTAAATTTGGTGCCTCGATTCTGACCCGACATAAAAAAAGCCCCGTAAAGAGGCTTATATGAATCCGTTTTTTTGCTTTTCAATGGCTTGTGCAACGATTACTATTGTTGTAAACAGTTATTTTGCGCATTGATTATACTCTTCTACAATTGCAATTATTTCGTCAGTTGAGGGTTTGTTACTTTTTAATTTATAAACTATAGCGGGGCAATCATTGAAGTATTCAATAGCTCGTTTTCTAAGAGACTTTGAAGGTCTTGCAGTTTTTAAAGGTGTGGCGATTTCCTCCCCTAATCTTTGAGCATAAAATTCATTTAAACTGTGGAAAGATATTATACCAGGGTTGGATGAAGTCATTCCAACGGCCCTTCCATAAAGAGTTACAGGTCCAGTGGTAACTATACAAAATATTTCTTTTTTCTTTTTGGAAACAGGGATGTATTTATAGTATGCTATTTCGGATTCAGAATACTTAAATTTTATTAACTCAACTTGATTTTCATCAAATACTGTTCTATCTCCATTCAATTTATTTTTTACCCTTACCTTAGATTTTCCATTAAAATGTACTAAGTCCTTTGACACCATAGGAATTTTTATCTCCCCAACAATTATTTCCCCATTTTTTAAAATTATTTCCCCATCTGTCCAGGTATATTGTGAAAAGGATAGACAAGTATTAATAGAAAAAATCATGATTAGTAGTGTGTTTTTTGTCATTTTTTTATAATTGTTTACAACGTCTCGGCTATGGCAAGTAGGGCAGGCAAGGAAACTTTTCGTTTCCGTTTGGTCTGCGAGCCAGAGCTTTTTGTTTTGTAATTATTTTTCTTTTTTAATTGCCAACTTAGCGCAGCGATATCACGAATTCCTATTAAAAAATAGAAATCACATGAGTAAATCCAAAAGATTTGGCGGACTTAGCAAATACCCCCATGCCTTTAAATATAGCACTTTATGCCCTATTTGTTATAGCCATTGTGCCTGTTGCACAACCATGAATTCCATTAATACCTACTTGTTAGGTTATTTTGTAAAATATAACTAGCTGATATATTGTCTTTTAATTATTTCTTATAATTCAAAAACTATCAATTTATTCCGGATGACGGGTTGTGCAACGGTTACCATCTTAAGTTTGATTCTCTTTAAATTTATAGTATTAACCAGAGAGAACGAAAGAGCGGATTAAGGTCAAGGGATAGATTGAAAAAGCAGTGATGTCAAAAAAGCCAAGATTTATTTTTAGGTTCTTGGCAAAGAATAATTATGTTTTAAAATTAACCGAGAAAACAGTTGTTTTTTAACTCAGTTCTTTGTTGGCAACAGTATTTTCATTCAATTATTTTGGCCAATTCGGTTCGAACTTTCGAATAACACAAGGTTTTTCGGTTTCAAAAATTCCTTTTTTATAAGCTTGATAGTGCAATTCGGTTAATTTTTCAAATTCTTTTTGCCGAAGTCTGTCAACTTTTCTAGGAGACATAAAATCGTAAGTAGAAGCCAAAAATAAAATTATCTCTAGATTTTCACATTCCGATGGAACTGTAACAACTGCCCATTCATAGCCCACTCCAGCAAAAATCAATTTATTCGTTTCTTTGGGTAGTTTAATTTGGAAATACCCATTCAAGTCAGTTTGTCCGATTTTGATTGTGTCTTTGTCGAATATTGTGATTCCAATGGCACTTTCTGAAAATTGGTCGATAGTTTTTCCTCTTAAAGTCCGTTGTCCAAATACAGAGAAAAAGCAAAAAAAGAATGATATCAAAAATACTGTTTTAATTCTCAAAGTTTTCGGTTTTTCATATTGTTGCCAACGTTTAGTATATGAAAAGTAGCGGGTTTTAAACACTAACTTTCGGTATACAACTGATTTTAATTTTATTATTTATCTTTTGCTTAAGCACTAAAACCGCTATTTTTTATATACGTTGTGTGTGCCCAGTATGGGCATCTTTTACGCTACAGAAATGTAGTTAATTAATCTAGAGGGTGCAAGTCCCTTATGCGCTGGAGTAACTTCTGGCGGCATTAGTAAGTCGCAAGGGTGGTGACCGTGAGGTCACATCTGAAGAAAGCGAGACTACAAAACTCGGTACCGACGAACAGGAACCGTATACGGAGGCATATTTACTTGGGTAAGCAAGCACATCATTGTAACGCCCTAAGATTACAAAAGGGTAATTATGTAGATACGGCGGTTATTGAGCGAAAGAAGGTGTTCTTACCTGGGGAGGTCTCCAAAGCTACGTGTAGCTACATGGAGAAGTCAGCAGAGGCCATAGTACTTACGGGCAACGATCTAGGGCAATACCCTAGAGGTTTCACAGGTAAGGAAGGACCGAACGTAATTCTCTTCAAAATTCGCATAGGAGCACATGTTGTAGCCTATGCCTAAATTAGAAGATAGTGCCAAGGGTGGAAAGAGCCTTGGTTTGATGATTTACGAACCGCCGCATACGGCCCGTTCCGCACCGCCTGTTACGAGACCCGTACGTACGGTGGTGTGAGGGGGGCACTCCGTCATTTAATGGCGGAGCCATCCACTCGATTGTGCGTTCGTTTTTATTTTCCAGTCAGGATATTGTACTCTGCTGGGATTTCCACTCCATTGAATTCATTTGTCAGTCCGTAGAATATTACAATAGTCAATATTATTCCAATAATCAGAATAATGTAGGATTGTTTATTTGGCTCAATTCCGAGCAATTTTTTTTTCATTTTTTTCGAATGGACTACTGATATATGTGCAAAAAATGAAATTATTGCAAGTCCATAATATGGTATGAAAAACAAGTTTAGAGGGAATGTATTTAATCCCGCAACTCCAAAATAAAAGTTGGTATCTAAATTCATAATTAGTCTACCAGATAAAACCGCACTTAAATGTATTAGCAAGAAAATAGCGAGGTAAAGTCCAGTCCAAATTTGTAACCTATCAAAAAAGTCAGATACAGTTTTTCGTTTTTTTAAAAACAATTTTACTCCCGAAATAATTTGAATTCCAACTGCGAAAAGTAATAAGGTTTCAGCAATTATATTTCTATAAATAACTCTAAATTCATTCATTAATTCAATATGAGCTTTCACCCCAAAAAGACTATATAAATGATTAAATAGATGCATTATTATGAAAATAGAAATTGTAATACCAGATATGTAATGGATTCTTTTCATCTTTTTACTACAAAAATAAATTTAAAAGATGGGTTATCATTTGATATAAATCAAACTCCGATTTTACTTTTTCTTATTCTACTTAATGTTTCAAGTGTTATTCCGATATAAGAAGCAATGTGAGTCAACGGTACCTTCTTAGTTATATTAGGTTGAATGGATAAAATGTTTTCATACTTTTCTCCTGCGGAATGAAATTGCATAGATGAAATTCTTTCTTGCTGCCGTAACATTGTTTTTGTAATTATTACTTTGCTCAACCTTTCAAAATCACGGTATTTGTCAGATAGTATTTCAACATCTTTTCTTGATAATTCTAATATTTCGGAATCTTCTAATAGTTCTATATAATGTGGACTCGGAATATTAAGAAAAAAACTATTGATGGAACTAATGAAATCGTTTTCGAAGGCAAACCAGTCAGAAATATCTTTTCCGTCTTTTAAATAGAAAGCTCTTGCACAACCATTTACAATAAAAAATATTTTATCAGAATACTGACCTTCTTTTACTAATTGTTCTCCTTTTTGTAGAGTCAAAACTTTAGAAACACTTAATAATTCTTGTTGACATTCATATGTCAATTTAGAATATGTTTCACTAATTATGTTAATGATTTTCTCTTTACTCATTGGTGTTTGATAATGACGCACAACGGTTAGTATAAGAAACGTAAGTGATTTCGAAGCTCTTACCTGTCAATTTACACTGAGCTAAATTTGCGATTAGACACAAATTTAATGTTTCAAAACAAACCGTCAAATCGCAGATTTGGCGGAGCTGATTAAATGTGCAAATATCCCGTAAACCACTGAGCCACTTATGTTTTTTATACATTGTGCCTGTTGCACAAGTTAACGAAAAAACCACATAGGATCAAGGCGATCTTAACGTTGCGTTGTTAATTTTAGGTATGCAGGGAAAAAGGATTACCAAGAAAAACGGTTCGCCCATTTCCAGTTGAGCGAGCGAATCCCCGAGAACAATTTCTACAGGCGGTTAAAGGAGGTTTTGGAACTCCGGTTCCTTTACGGCCTTACCGAAGGCTATTACGGGAACAGCGGCCAAAAGAGCATAGACCCGGTGGTCTTCTTCAAGCTTTGCCTTGTGGGCTATCAGGAGAACATCATCAGCGACCGCAAGCTTACAGATGCACCTCTCGGCCATAGCCTATAATCTTAAAAAGTACCTGAAGTTCGAACAGAAACGTTCCAAAAGTGGGGCGGGACGGCTTGATTTGGCAGTCTTGGTAAAAAATGCGCTTCAATACTTGTTCGGGACTTGCATAAAACATCTAAATTTGGTGCCTCGATTCTGACCCGACATAAAAAAGCCCCGTAAAGAGGCTTATATGAATCCGTTTTTTTGCTTTTCAATGGCTTGTGCAACGATTACCATCTTAAGTTTGATTCTCTTTAAATTTATAGTATTAACCAGAGAGAACGAAAGAGCGGATTAAGGTCAAGGGATAGATTGAAAAAGCAGTGATGTCAAAAAAGGCAAGATTTATTTTTAGGTTATTGGCAAAGAATAATTATGTTTTAAAATTAACCGAGAAAACAGTTGTTTTTTAACTCAGTTCTTTGTTAGCTGTAGTTATTTTTACATCTATTCTTTTAAGTCAATCATTCTCAATTCTGTATTATAAGATTCAATTCTTGAATATGCTGTGCCGTCAACTATTAGAATGACTGTTAGCATAGCAATGGTTGTAATACTAATTGCTCTCCAAGTTGGCGTGTTAACAAACAGAATTAATAATGCTGCTAAGATAATCATAATTGGAATTACTTTAAAAACAACGGTATACTCCTTTAATGTACTTTCTGTACGTTCTATTTCGGATTGGTAAAAAGCAGCTGCATCAGCATTAAAGTCTTTCTCAAACTGTTTAACTCTTTGAATATTTGTGTAGTTAAGACCACTACCAATAATTAAAAGTAGAATGCCTGCTATTAAAGTCGGAATGAAATAGGCCCTTGCTAAATCTGTTTTGCCTAACTGCCAAAACCCAATACTTGCGATTAAAAATCCAATCGCAAAAAAGATGAAAAAACGTGTTGAGAATACTTCAGCTTTTGCCCACTCTGTGGCTAATTTTAATAGTTCCATTTTAGTTTAGTTTATACTTTTCTCTGTATTCCTTAGGGCTTATACCTTCTTTCTTTTTAAATAATCGTGAGAAATATTGGGGATATTCAAATCCTAATTCATAAGCAACTTCTGAAATACTTTTATTTGGTTGTAATAGTATATTTTTTGCTTTGTCAATGAGATGTAGGTGTAAATGTTCGGTTGTCGTTTTACCTGTTTCTTTTTTTAAAGTGTCACTTAAATAACGTTGCGAAACCGACATTTTATTTGCGATTTCTTCTATACTTGGAATGCCTCTTTCTTCTAATTGTCCAGATTCAAAATATTCAGTTAAATGGTGATTAAATTGCTCTAACAAATTATTTGATATTTCTTTTCTATTTAAAAATTGTCTTTCATAGAAACGATTGGCGTATTTTAGTAAAGTGTCCAACTGCGAAATGATGATATCTTTGCTAAAAGCATCTTGGTTGTTTTGATACTCAATTTCAATATTTTCAACAATGGACTCTATTTGCCTTTCTTCTTTAGGCGAAAGGTGCAAAGCTTCATTTACGGAATATGAGAAGAAACCGTATTTTTTAATTTGTTGAGCCAATTCCGTTCCTTTCAAAAAATCTTCGTGGAAGTTTATTGAAAAGCCTTTTTGCTCAAATACTACGCTATTATCCCATTGCAAAACTTGTCTTGGGGAAATGAAGATTAAAGCTCCATTGGTAAAATCATATTTTGTTCGTCCATAGTTTAAATCTCCCTCCACATATTTTTTAAAACTTATAGAATAACAATCATTAGTTATTGGTGGCGAACTTTTTCTTGGACAAGGTAAATAGCCGTCACCTTTCGAGTTGAACACGCTCAACATAGGATGCTCTGGACGAGGCAATTCTAAATACTCTAAATAGGATGATAAGGTTTTGAAGTGTTTCATTTCACTAATTTAGATATTCCATTTTACACCTGTCTCTTTTTCCGATAGCTCCCACAGTCGTTTAGCTACTGTTTTATCTTTAGCATGTGGTTCTATTTTGTGTGCTCCAACCGGACCAACCCAATTGCTTCTTCCTGTTGGACCGTAAAATCCGCTTTGGTCCAAATTTGGTTCTGTTGCACACATTAATTGCGGATAAGCACCTTTTTCAGCGGATTGCGTTAATGGGGATAATTTCATTAGATTAAAGATGAATTTCATCATAAAACTACCGCTTGTATTTATCAAGTTGGTTCTTGAAGAACCAGGATGACACGCATAGGCTTTAACATCTGTTTTTCCAGCTTCTTTCAATCTATCTTGCAATTCATACATTGACATTATCTGTGCAAGTTTACTTTGGCTGTAAGCATTATTAGGGGTGTAGTCTTTCTCCCAATTCAAGTCATCAAATTTTATCGTTTTGATGCCCATATCATATCCCAAACTTCCAACGGTTACAATTCGACCTTTGGATTTTTCAATAAGTGGGAACAATAAAGCCTGCAATGTCCAATTTCCAAAATAATTCGTTCCCATTTGACTCTCCCAACCGTCAACAGTTAGCGTCTGTTTTGGTACTTGGGCAATTGCTGCATTGCAAATAAGAGCATCTATTTGAGGAACTGTTTTTAATACTTCTTCGGCTGCCTTTTTTACAGATGCTTGTTTAGATAAGTCCATTTGAATATTAATTGCTTCAATGTCTTTACCCAATTCTTGTTTCAATGAAGCAATGGTGTCTTCTGCTTTTTTTGAGTTTCTATTAAGCATTACCACTTTTGCACCTTTTGAAAGAAGAATTTTTGCAGCTTCAAACCCTGTTCCGCTTGTGGTACCTGTTACAACGAATACTTTTCCGTTCAAATCCCCAATTCTGTCAGGTGTCCAACCTTTTTTGCCAAATTTATTTGCTTCCATTGTGGTCTGTTTTTTGTGTAAAAATTATAAGACAAAGGTCGGATGGAAGTAGGTTAAACTCCTTATACGGATTTTCGAATGTTGTATACTTTTTGGTTTGAGTGGTAATTACACACAACGGTCTCGTGTATGAGCAGTAGCGGATTTTAAGCGACACTTTTCGGATCGAAATAAACTTAAATTAAATGGGAAAACGGTTCGAATTAGCACTCAAACCGCTATTGCTTATACACATTGTTGGCGGTAGTGTTTATTTATTTAGCTTATTTCCATTTTCAAAATATTCTTCATATTCAAGTTTACCTTCCTTGTCATACCTCACCCATTTTCCTTCTTTTAAGTTGTCTTTAAAATTACCTACTTGCCAAAGTTGGCCTGATTCCCTAAAAAATTTCCATTCTCCTTGCATTATATCATTTACTGATTTTCCAAATGCTTTTATCTCACCATTTTTAAAGAAATAAGTCAATGTATCCCCATTTTGCTCATAGGTTTTTTGTCCATTTGCGTATTTCTTTTTCTTCATCATATCAATTGAGCGATTTGTATTAGGTTTCCACAAGTGTCATTAAAAACCGCAATTCGTGCAGCTCCCATATCAGTAGGTCTTACAGTAAAATCAACATTTAACTTTGTAAGCCTGTCATACTCCGCCTGTACACTCTCAACATCAAATTGAACACACGGTATTCCTGCGTTAAAAAGTGCATTTTGATAAATTTTAGCTGGTTCAAAATCTTTTGGTGCTGGCTCTAATAAAACTTCAGGACCATCAAGCTGTTCTTTTGAAACCACCGTTAACCACCGATTATCTTCGGTCAATGGAATATCTAATTTCTTTATGAACCCTAATATTTCGGTGTAAAATTTTAGAGCTTTGTCTTGGTTCTGGACAGGAATACTTAATACTCGTACTTTCATAATTATTGATTTTAAATTTAGCTGCAATATCTCAAATCCGATTATGATTTACTTTGTGAAAATTGCTCTTTTGATATTCACTTGGTGTCAATCCTGTTTTTGATTTGAATAATGTGCTAAATGAGCTCGGGGTTTCAAAGCCCACAGAATAACAAGTTTCCGAAACAGACCTTCCCATTTTTAAATAGTTTTTTGATTGTTCAATCCTTTTATCGATTAAGTACTGTTTGGGTGTCTGTCCGTAGTATTTTTTAAAAAGTCGTAAAAGATGAAATTTTGAAGTAAACCTGATGTGCGAGAGTACGTCCAAATTCAATTTTTTGTCAAAGTTGTTCTCAATGTAACTTCGTGTTCCAATTACTGTTTGACTTTGTCCATCATTTGAGTAACAAATTCCTTTAATTCGATTTATTTCTTTTTGATAGAATGTCATTTTTTTTTGATTATAGCTAACGGCCCGGGACTAGGCCCTGCGGATGCGCAGCATACGCGTTAAGGGTCTGGGCTGGGCATCCGTGGGGCTTATCCCTTGTTGTGTTTCGTTTTGCTTCGGGAGGTCCCTACGGTTCTCTGAGGTCGCTCCCTATATTTTTGCGCCGCCCTTCCCGGGCCGTTGTGGCGTATTGAGCGCACCGGGAATCGAAAAAAGGTATGGGTACGGAGTGTTGCCCGTCTTGCTTTTTTCGATGTAGGGACGCGGCCGAAGGCAATTCGCCACAACGTGTTTGTGTATGATTTCGTTGCGTGTTTAAGCACTAAAGTTAGCAAATAAATCACAGATAGAAAGTCCGCGAGGACTTTCGTAAGTAGACTATAACTAGCAATGAATTATACACGGTGTTAGGCATCTGGCTTTATTTTTTTCCTCCGAATAATCTTGATAGAAATCCTTGTTTTACTTTTTTCTCTACAATCCAAATCGGTTTATCTGTCGGTCTTATGATTTTCGTATTGGGACCTGATTTTCCCCAAGGAAATCCGGTTTTTATTGGTTCATTTGTTAAATCTACAATTAAAAACATTTCAGGAAATGCTATTTTTTTGTTTTCAAAATCATAGTCTTTCTCATTCTTTTCCATAATTCCGACTTTTTCAGTCCAAATTTCCATAACGGTTTGTTCGTGAATTATGTCAAGTGTTGATTCATTTCCTTTTTTTCCATATTCGTCAACCTGCTCAATAAATTGACTTAAATTTTCGGAATGTTTTACAATAACTGCTGGGTCGTGACAAACATAATAGACTGAATTCCAATTTCCTTTTGTGTCAATGTCAAGAATCCAAAAATTCCCAAATCCATCTCCAGCAAGTTGGATTGAATTAGGAAACATTTCTTCAAAACCAAAATGTCCAAATGAGTCAAATCGAACTTCTTCTAATCCGTAAAATTCAAAACCTTTACTAAACTTTAAAAGTTCTTCAATTTCAGTAGGAAGAAAATTGTTAGGTAACTGCTTTTTGTATTCAACAATTTCTTCATTGGTCATTCCGTCCAACAATTCTACTTTATATAAATCTCCATCTTCAGATTCGTACTTATTGGTTAAAATTGATTCTAATTTTTGTTTCGGATTCATATTTTGAGTTGAGTGAGTAGCTTGTGCCTAACGGTTTATGTATGATTAGTTGCGGACTTTTCCAACGGAAAATGTCCGCCTGACTCTAAAGATAATTGATTGCAGGAATTTCCAAGTGGAAATTCCGACCGCAATTAATTATACACCATGTTGTAACACGTTTTTATTTTAAAAATTCTAAGTCCAGATACATATTTTTTCTGTCGTCTGGGTCAATATATAGAATGGTTTTCTTTTTCAATGCAAAATGAATTTTCAGGTTATCCGTATCCATTTCAATTGACTCTCTATAGGTTATTGTTCGGCCCTTAATGGTTTTTTTAAATGATATTTGATTTAAAGTCCGATTTACCAACTTTAAATTTCTATCTCCTCTTCCCACAACCTCATTAAGTCCAGCATATCGTGTATTGTCTGTTATAATTTGTTCTTGCCAAGAACTTGAATTTACCTTAACCTTATTTAAGTCTATCTCAATTTTTTGTCCATCTTTTTTAAGTTTTTCAATTCTTTTTTCGTTCTCCGCTTTTGCAGCTCTGTCTGTCAGTTTTGTTTTTATTATCCAGTAAAGAAGTGGAATTATTAGGACAATTCCGAAAGCAACAAAGTAAGGATTTAAGTCTCCCATTGGTCTCCATCTCCCCCGGTAACCAAGGCCAGCAAGTATCGCAAGAAATCCGATATAGACAATTCCAAAAAAGATATAAGTCTTTAGAGAATTTATGATGTCCTTAAATTTCATGTTTGAGAAATGTGTTACAACGGCTCGCATAAGAGTAGTGGCGGTTTTAAGACCACAATCTTTTCGGCCAAGACTTACGTTTATTAATAGTATCAACTTTTGTTTTAGCACTTTCTCCGCCATTACTTTTATGCATTGTTGTGCCACGTTTTTTTATTTCTCTTTCGTCCAAGTCCACGTAGTAATCTTGGTTTTTGATTAAGTCTGCACCAATTTCTTCAATTTCTAAATTCAGTTCTCGACCGTCCTTTTCTTTAAAGAAAATCCCGTCACAATCGATAGGGACTTGAATGTCAATCTCATTAAATTCTTTGTCAACCAATTTTAAGTCCCACCAACGCGAAATGTAAAACGAACTTGTTTCTTGGTCAGCAGTTAGGTCAAGGATAGTGTCGGTTTCAAGGTCTTTAATTTTCTCTTTTTGGTTAATGTCAATTATGTAACCGTGTCCACCCGAAACAACACACGCAACTCCTTTACTATTTAATTCTGCAACTAAGAAATTGTGGTTGTCCTTTTCTCTGAAACCACCAACCCATCCAAGTCCGTCTCTTGTTGTAAACTTCACGTAATGCCAAACTTGTTCTCGCCAAGGTCCTGGCAAGTCAAACAGGATTTCTTCATACTCTCCTGAAATTGGTGCTCCGTTTAGTTTCTCTGTCATTTTTTTAATGTGGCACAACGTTGTTGTATAAGAATAGTTGCGGGTTTGTATGCGAGGAATTTCCGAAGGAAATTCAGACGTTACAAACACGCAACGACCTTTGATTAAGCACTAAACCGTAATTATTTTTATACGGTGTGCCTGTTGCACAAGCATGAATTCCATCAACATCTACTTGTTAGGTTATTTTGTGAAATATAACTAACTGATATATTGGGTTTTCATTATTTCTGATAATTCAAAAACTATCAATTTGTTCCTGATGACGGCTTGTGCAACGGTTACCGGTGTTGGCAACTGGCTTTATTTTCAGTTTGTTTAATTCTCTCTGTTCGTTTTCGGCTAAAATTTTGTCAATTTCAGTCCATTCTTTTCTTTCAATTAATTCTTTCAGTTCTTTCCATTTATTTACTATTTCTACATTTTCTAATCGTTCGTGAAGCTCTATCTCGTTTTCCAAAATCTCGATGGCTTTATTCACTTTATGCTGTTTGAGTTCCGAGAATAAAATTAAAAATTGAGATTTGTAAATGTCATTTCCTCCACACTTGGAATAAAATGGAAAAATATTTGGTTTGCTCGTTATCTTTTTGGTCGAATTGTATTTGTCAAAAAATGGCAACGCATTTACAATTAATTTCTCTGATAAATAATCTGCTAGTATTAGATACTCTTTTGATATTCGGAAATGTTTTCTGATTGTTTTGTCTATTTCTTCTATTTTTTTCGAGCCAATTAAATAGTATTCGTTCGTAAGACCTTCCCAACAATAAGGAACTAATCCAATTCGAATTTCTATATCGTCTTTCGCTCCAGACCAACTTCCACGATTGTCAATATCAATAACTTCAAGTAAGTCATTTGTCAGTCGATAATGTTTTCTGCCTTTCTTTTTAAATCCGTATTCCTTGAGGTTTATACCAATTATTTTATTCAGCTCGTTGTAAGCTGGTTTCCATTTCTCTTTTGGTAAACTCTTAAAAACTTTGTTTTTTTCAAATTCCGATATTTCAGATTCAGAATTTGAGCTCTGTCCTTTGGGTTTTCCGAAAAGATTGAAGTACTTCATTGTCGTTTTTTCAGCTTGTTGCCAACGGCCCGGGACTAGGCCCTGCGGATGCGCAGCATACGCGTTAAGGGTCTGGGCTGGGCATCCGTGGGGCTTATCCCTTGTTGTGTTTCGTTTTGCTTCGGGAGGTCTCTACGGTTCTCTGAGGTCGCTCCCTATATTTTTGCGCCGCCCTTCCCGGGCCGTTGTGGCGTATTGAGCGCACCGGGAATCGAAAAAAGGTATGGGTACGGAGTGTTGCCCGTCTTGCTTTTTTCGATGTAGGGACGCGGCCGAAGGCAATTCGCCACAACGGTTTAGCTATGAACAGTACGGGAGCAAACTAGCGTTTGCTTTCCGCCACGCACATAGCAAAATCTTTTTGTTTTGTTTTTTTCTTTTCCTTGTTTAAAGCAAAATCCCAAAGATTTTGCGGACTTCATAAAAATACACAAACCCTGCGACTAAGCCCGAAGCCCGTATTGTTTATAGGTTTTGTTGTAGCACGTTTTTTACGTTCTGCTTTTTACAAAGTCATAAGTTTGCTTAATACCTTCGTTAGTCAATTTAATGTGTTTTTGAAAAAACTCAGGTAATCCAGACTTTTCTAAGAATATTTCTTTAATCTTAGTCATATCACCAGTATTACTTAAAATTAATTCTTTGTATTTCGTTTCTATATGTTCGTAATGAACAACAACTTTTCTTTTTTCATTGAAGTCTTTAAATTCTCCGTCTTTGAAATCAATTAGCCATTTTATATTGTGATTTGTTTGATATTCAGTTTTTAAGTTCTCAATAACGTTTGCAAACATAATTGCCCTCGGATTTGGAAACTTATCTGGAAATTCATTCGCGATTTTATCTCCAATTCTGTCCCAAAAGTTATAAAGCTTTTCAAAACATATACTTGCATACATTCCATAAAGGGAATCATACATATTCTGTCTGTAGGTACTAAATTCTTTGCCTTTTAAGATTGCTGTTTCATTTATTGGATTATTAATGTAAGGTCTAAGAGCGAATAAAATTCCAGTTACATAAACTAAGTCTGCGTGTATGTATCTGATATCTTGAGTTATGTTATAATCTAGTCTTGAATCAACTGCTTTTTGACCAATAAAGAAGGAATCCAGTTTAATCTTATCTGCCTCAGTATTTAATCCATTCTCTTTTACCTTTCTCGTAATAAGTGTGTAAAAGTCATTTATAATTTCCTTGTCGGTCATTGCGGATTTATTGCTTAAAAAGAGGTTTTGTTGTAGCACGTTTTTTAACTGATTGGATAATTTTTCATTCCAATAAAAAATCCATTCATCATTTTATTTATAAATCCGTCATATTCGTTAAAAACTCTTTTAAATGTATTAAAATCGTCTATTGTTGTTACTTTAAAATCATTTGGACTTTTCGGATGTGTGATTCTATCTCTTTCGGTTTTTATTGTTTTTAATCGTTCTAAATCTGAATCAAAATATTCTTTTTGAATATCAGTTTTTTCCCAAGTCTTAGCTATTTGCTTGAATGTTTTTTTGAATTTTACCATAAACTTATCTCTATCTGAATAATTTTGATAGCTATCAAGTCTGTTTAAATTAAATAAATCGGATTCAATCAAAGAAAATAACTCTCTTAAACAAGCTCTGTATAATGTATTAAATGCTTTTTGGTCATTCTTTGATTCAAAAGTCAACTCAATAAGATTCAAATAATCATTACGTATTATGTTATGAGTCTTCTGATAATTATGAAAAATCAGTTCAGCTTCTTGAAACTCTTTTAAACTACTATAATATTTTGTAGGGTGTTCTGCTTCCATTTTTTAAATGTGCTACAACGGCCCGGGACTAGGCCCTGCGGATGCGCAGCATACGCGTTAAGGGTCTGGGCTGCGCATCCGTGGGGCTTATCCCTTGTTGTGTTTCGTTTTCCTTCGGGAGGTCTCTACGGTTCTCTGAGGTCGCTCCCTATATTTTTGCGCCGCCCTTCCCGGGCCGTTGTGGCGTATTGAGCGCACCGGGAATCGAAAAAAGGTATGGGTACGGAGTGTTGCCCGTCTTGCTTTTTTCGATGTAGGGACGCGGCCGAAGGCAATTCGCCACAACGGTTACGTATAAGAATAGTGCGTTATTTTGAGCTCGAGGATTTTCCGCAGGAAAATCAGAGTTAGTAAACAGACACTGCCTTATAAATTTTGTACTAAAATACGCATTATTTTTATACAATGTGCCTGTTGCACAAGCATGAATTCCATCAACACCTACTTGTTAGGTTATTTTGTAAAATATAACTAACTGATATTTTGTCTTTTAATTATTTCTTATAATTCAAAAACTATCAATTTATTCCGGATGACGGGTTGTGCAACGGTTACCAATGTTATGTAGCGGTTTTGATTTTTTGATAAAGATTGGCTTGACCTTTTTCGGAGTTTGAGTGAGTTCAGTTTTATTCTTATTCCGCAAAGTATTTGAATTCCGATTGATTTTATAGAGTTCAGAAATTTAAGATATTCCGCAGCTTTTTCTAATTCCGCAAACAAGCTTTTTTTCTTTTTTATAGTTCAGAAGAGGGGAAATGTTCCGCCTAATTTCCGCAATGGTTGCGTTATACATTTCTCTTTGCTCA
Organism: Zobellia uliginosa; assembly: GCF_900156625.1. Taxonomy (GTDB): domain Bacteria; phylum Bacteroidota; class Bacteroidia; order Flavobacteriales; family Flavobacteriaceae; genus Zobellia; species Zobellia uliginosa. Next base: position 62,031 of record NZ_FTOB01000002.1, read on the forward strand.
CTGCTACATAACGTCTCGGCTATGCGTAGTGCGGGATTTGAAAAGCGGAGTTTTCAAATTTGCACGTAGCCAAGAGTTTATATTTTGTTTTTAATTTATTCAGCTTAAACACCAAATTAAAGTATTGGCGGACTTTATTAAATGCTCTGACCTTTCGTTTAGTAGAAAACCCGCATTACGTATAGCCCTTGTGCCTGTTGCACAACCATGAATTCCATCAATACCTACTTGTTAGGGTATTTTTTGCAAAATACAATTAACTGATATTCTGCGTTTTAGTTATTTTTGTAACTTAAAAACTATCAATTTGTTCCCGATGACGGCTTGTGCAACGATTACCCTTGTTGGCAACTGGCTTTTGTTTTCTTTCATTTCAATTTTTTATTCTTTTCTTTTTTTATTAAAGACAATGCAATTTTTAACGCTTCTATTCTATTCACAAGAAGGCTTTTTTGAGAAGACCTGTCTCTATCTATTAGTTTTTCTAAAGATTTTTCACATTTATGAATTAAAGATGTAATTCTAATAGCTGCTTGGTCTAAATCTTCTTCAGAATAATTTTCCATTTTTTAAAGTTATTTACTTAAAGTTCAGAGTTGTTTAGCTTGATGCCAACGGCCCGGGACTAGGCCCTGCGGATGCGCAGCATACGCGTTAAGGGTCTGGGCTGCGCATCCGTGGGGCTTATCCCTTGTTGTGTTTCGTTTTCCTTCGGGAGGTCTCTACGGTTCTCTGAGGTCGCTCCCTATATTTTTGCGCCGCCCTTCCCGGGCCGTTGTGGCGTATTGAGCGCACCGGGAATCGAAAAAAGGTATGGGTACGGAGTGTTGCCCGTCTTGCTTTTTTCGATGTAGGGACGCGGCCGAAGGCAATTCGCCACAACGGTCTCGGCTATGAGTAGTTGCGTGGTTTAGCACTTAACTTTGCAAGTACAAACCAAACTGAAAATCCGAGAGGATTTTCAGATGTAGGCGAGAACAAGCAGTTACTTATAGCCATTGTTGGTGGCTGGGCTTCTACGTCTGACCGCTAATCTCACTTTTTAACTTAATCAAATACTCTTTATATTCTATAAACTCTGTATCGGTCGGGTTGATTTGAATAATGAAATTCACCTTACCTAATAGATGTTCTAAATAGTTTCTTTTTTTTATTCCTTTTCGCTCCATATGATTTGCCAACCCAAACTTCTTAATGTAGTAAAGTTCCTGTCTTACTTTGTTACGTTTATGAAAAACAACTTGTGGTTTTTGATTAACTACAATTCCTGTAACCGACTGTCTTTGATTAGGTGTCATTAGTTTTATCTTATCTGGATGAATTACCAATTCTAATTTTACTATCTGTTCAGACACAAAATTTAAAACTGCGTTTTCATCGAAGTTACCTGAGAAAGTTAGATCGTCAGCATACCTTGTATATCTAATGGAATGTTGTTTACAGAATTCAGAAATATGATTGTCAGCTGGCAGAAAGTATAAGTTTGAGATGTAAGGACTTGTTGGTGCACCTTGTGGTAAACAATTTTCCTTTGTGCAAAGCTTAGCAAGTAGATTAGAAATTAAGTCCGAATAGCCAAGAGATTTAAAAATTTGCTCTACTGAGTGTATTTTTATAGAAGGAAAGAAATCTTTTAAATCCAAGGTAAAAACCTTAGGTTGGTTATAATGAAATTTCAGATTTTCAACTATACTTACCTTTCTTTTATATGCCTTGGCATATGGGCTTACTTTAAGCTGTTGAAAGATATTTTGTAAAATCCAAGTTTGAATTTCTTTCAGACTAGGTAATGGTTCAGAAATAGTTCTGGTCTTTCCATTTTTCTTCTTAATCGCATAATCTGTATAAAACGATTTGGTGTAATATACAGCTTTTTTGATATAGGCTTTTTTGTAGCCAACAAGCGAAGAAAAATGTGATGTATTGTAAATTATTGGAACATTGTTTTCAATCAACGGCTTTGCGTAATCCAAACAACGTTTAATGTTCAGTTCTGAATATCCTGAATTTGAGGCTGCCTTTTCAAAGGCTATTTTATATTGTTCAAATGTCATTTTCTCAAAATCGTTAATTGAGTGGGGGGCAATGCCCCCACACTCAAATTAGTGAATACGGGCTTAAAAGGGGTGCAGCTCTGCGGAACCCCTTTTAAGCCCGAGAGCTTGAAAGCCCATTCAATTACAGAGCAGTGACTCACGGCTCCGGTATCAGCCGAAACTGATACAATATTTTGAGAAAGAACTAAAATGTCAACTCGTTTTGACGTGGAACAAAAATAGTGTTTTTATCAATACGTGGTATCTGACTTTTAATATCTTTCTCTATCCATTCATCCTTGTTTGTTCTTTTGTAGTTATCTTTTATTTGTTCATACAGTTCAATTCCATTGTTAGATAATTGAATTTTTTCATCTTGATAATCAACAAGTCCGTTTGTTATAGCTTCTTTGGTTAATCGCGCTATATCTGAATAGGATAATCCTTCTCTGACAAGTCGCTTAATGTCTGTGTTTTTCTTAATTGCATTTAAAAGCAAAAAAATCTCTTTCTCTTTCATTGTGTTAATACCTTTGAAATGGTGCTTCTATTTCTTCACCCTTTGATATAATGCCTTTCCAAAAAACTGGAAAAGTATTATTGGGTGTTCTCATTAATGTAATTAACGCTTCGGATTTTTCATATCCCATTCTATATTTAGATACCTTGGGGATTTTATTCTCAATCCTTTTCATTATTTCAATCTTGGTTTCTAAATCAGGCGTAACATAATTGTCGCTTATACCTTTTTTTAAAATCAAAGAATTATAATTTATAATTCCTTGTTCATCCAATTCAACTTTTGCTTGTTCTTGAATTGCCATTGTCAAAATCCCAAAATTTTGATGTGTAATACTTTCATTATGTGCAACCGCAGATAGTGCTTTATTCAAAGTTTTTCCACTTCCAATATAATCATCAACTAAGATTAGAAAATCATTATCAGTCATAGTCAATTTTTCAGATTTTAAGTCTCTAAATTCTTTCAATAAATTGACTGACAAGTTTTTAAATCCATTAATTGAAGGTTTTATTCCTTCAAGCATTTTCATTACAACGTGTCCACTCTTTACTTCTCCTTCGTCTGTAGGTTTAATTATCGGGAAGAATATTAGTTGATTTTTATCTTTGAATTGCTCTTCTAATGCTGTTTTCAAGAGTCTTCGCAGATTATTGTGATAGTCATTATATGACATCCACTCATACATATGGGTCAGTTCGAGCAGTAAGTTTATTTCATCTTGTTTCAAGTTATCTATTAGGTCACCAAAACGATTTAATTTGTCGTCACAGCCGTCCATTAAAGTCCAACTTTTTAGTTCAAATATTTCTTGAAACTTTAATAAGGTTGTTAATTTATCTATCATATTCGATGTCGTCTTTTAGCCTTGCCACCAACTAGTGGATATACGGCATTTGCCGCATAACATGCTTATTTTAGGATAAATCTAATACTTTTTACTTAAAATCTATATATTCGCTATAAGTATGTCCGTTCGTGATTTTGTGAAAATATTGGAGGTTAAACGGTATAGTAAAAATACAATAGACAGTTATTCGTCTATTGTAAAGTTGGCCGTGCTTTATTTTAAAAAACCTTTAAATCGAGTGGACGAAACGGAGCTGCACAAGTATTTTTACCATATGGTGCACACCAAAAAAGTTTCTTACTCCTATCAGAAACAGATTGCGATGGCGCTGAAACTCTACTACAAGGAAATGTTCAGGCAAAATATTAACCTAGAATTTTTATTTCCGAGTAGAAAGCCAGACAAACTTCCTGTGGTGATTGCAAAAAAAGATGTGCTAAAAATCATAGAAAGCGCCAATAATATTAAACATAAAAGCATGATTGCCCTTGCCTATAGTGCGGGTTTAAGGGTTGGCGAATTAATAGACCTGAAAATCATGGACATTGACTCATCTCGGATGGTCATACATGTAAAATCGGCAAAAGGTAATAAAGACCGTATACTTCCCTTATCCGAAAAAATTCTCGACATGCTTCGTAAGTATTATAAAGAATTTTCACCAAAGCTCTTTTTGTTCGAGGGGCAAAAAGGAGGGAAGTACTCCAGTTCAAGTTTTAACAAACTTCTTAAGGCAGCGGCCAAAAGAGCCCAAATCAACAAAGAGATTACCGCACATACTTTGAGGCACAGTTATGCGACGCATCTTTTGGAAAGGGGAACCGATATTAGGGTAATACAAAAGTTGCTGGGTCATAGCTCTATTAAGACCACCATGGTATACACCCGAGTTGCGGAACCTGCTTTGTTACATGTGGTCAGCCCTTTTGATGATTAGGGCAATCGCAAAATTCGACCGGTTTATAGAATAGCCCTTGCTTATTCTTGAGACCCCACTACCAAATGACCTTGATTTGGTTTTTTTAAGAATTCCCTTCTGTATGACACATCGGTTTTTTAAAATGCATTTTCTACTTCCGCCGCTTCGAGCATAAAGTAGTGCAGGTCCGTGTTCTTTATAAAAGGTTTTAAAAGGTGGCTTCCCGGTCCGTACACGGCCAGTTCAACATAATCGGCAGAATGCTGCATACTGATCCAACCTACGGAATTATACTGTTTTTGAATTTCTGCCAAAACTTTAAAAGGCAGGTGCTTTGGATTATAAAGGCCATCTTCAACATGTAGTTGTGAATAATAGCTTAATAAGAGTTTGGCCTCATCGTCGGTAAGGACAATGTTATTGGCGTAATTCACTCTTTCTTTTAACTGTGATATAGATGTTTCCCTGCCAATACCGTTTAAAATCCAATCATTGGTATGTTTGTATTGCTGAATAGAATCAAAATTGTCGTTTGCCTCTTTGCCGTATATGGCTCCTGGGTTGGCATTTCCATGATCTGTGGTAATAATTACTAAAGTCTCTCCGTCTTGCTCGGCAAAATCCATGGCTACTTGTATTGCTTCGTCATGGGCTACTTGATCATAAATAAGTCCGGCAATATCGTTACCATGTGCGGCCCAGTCTACTTTTCCTGCCTCTACCTGCAATACAAAACCTTTGGGGTGGCCTTTCATGGCCTCTATGGCTTTTTGTGTCATTTCGGCAAGTGTGGGTACTTTTTGTTGTAGCTCCTTGCTATTTTCTCGGTCTATGGAATACGGAAGTCCGTTATCGTGAAAAACGCCTAAAATGGGTTGGTCGATAGATGCGGAAAGCATCTCGCTTCTTGTTTTGACGACCTTATAACCGTTCGAAGCAAAATCTTGGTACATGTTTTTTTTATCCTTTCTCTTTTCGGGAGAAAAGTAAGTATCGCCGCCCCCCATCATTACATCAAATTTATGCTGTAAATACTTCTCGGCAATTTGTTCTTGGGCGTTTCTAGATTTAGAATTGACACAAAAGCCGGCAGGGGTAGCATGGGTAATGGGTACGGTAGTAACACAACCCGCTTTTTTGCCCACTTGTTTAAATTTCTGCCAAATAGGAAGGTGTTCTTCTCCATTTCTGCTCACGTTTAATGCGCCGTTATCAATGCGGACACCGCCTCCCCAAGAGGAACTTGCGGCAGCAGAATCCGTTACAATAGAACTGGCCGAAGCCATATCCATTAAGGATCGGGTTACCTTGTTGTCTTTATAGAGTTGCAACCAATTTGTACCTGTACCCGTTTTTCTGGAAAGATAGAGGTCGGCCATGTTCAACGTGCCAATACTCATACCATCACTAACGATTACAATGATGTTCTTGGCCTTTTTGTTTTTATTGATCCTACCCTGTTGAACGGTATTGGCGGCGCTACCGAAAGGATGAAGTAAGGTCGTTCCCAGAGTGAGCAGTGATCCGTTTCTGAAAAATTTTCTTCTGTTCATTTTTTAGATTTTTTAGTACATGAAATGGGTCTCTTATTTCAAAAGAAAACCAGAACAATCCGTAAGGATATAATTAAAGTGCTCTACATCATCCTTATTGAGTTTTAATGTACCGGTAATAAGGACTACATCATCTGTTTTAAAGTCGGGTTTGGTTTTAAACTGGAGTTCTACTGCCGTTTCCGGTCCCCCATTACCACAAAAGAAACAAGATGCCAGTGGGTTTTTGGATAAAATAAAGAGGTCACCATTGGGGGCTACGTCTAAATAATATCCCGATAGGCTTACCTGCTTGCCCTGAAGGTTGATTATTTCTTGACTAAACTCCGGGTATAGAAAGTTCGATTCATAGGCCGGGAAATATTTCTCGGTGTAATCTATTTTGGCCAAATCATCCCATGTGAGGTCTGTCTGACTTGCGGCCGTCATTGAAACAAAAAGGAATAGGGCATATAAAAGCTTATTTTTCATCACTTAAAATTTTTGAGATATTCATTTTTAACAAGGGAAGAATGGCCAAAACAATGGAAACTACGGATATGACGACTACTATGAGCAGGGTCTGTAGCATTTGGTCAGCAGAAAATGTTAGTATGATATCTTGTTGAAACTGAGACTTAAATAGGTCGACCATAAAATGTAATCCGATTAGGGAAAACAAAAAGCCGAAAAACAAGGATGCCAGTACCATTAAAATCCCCTCAAAACCTATAATACGGAACAATTGAAAGTTACTGGCGCCGTAGGTACGCATTAAGGCAAGGTCGAACGCACGTTCTCTTACCATTTTATATAGGCCGATAAAGATGGTAATACAGGATATGAGTAGAATGATATAAGCGATCCAAGAAATTGCTTTAACCCCAACGCCCGTAAAACGGAAGAGTCTTTCCAATTCGTATTTGGGCAAGGCGGCTTGCATGTCGGTATTTGTATTAATAGTTCTTGGCATGGTCATGAGTCCCATGGGATTTCTAAAGGAGACCAATATAGAGGTTATTTCTTTGTCGTCTTTATCATGCAAATCGTGTTCGCTATGATTGTCATGTTCTTTGTGTTCTCCCTCTTCTTGGTGTTCCTCGTCCGCATCATGTTCACCGTGTTCGTCATGGGCTTCTTCATCATGATCGCCATGATCGTGAACATCCCAAATACTGGCTAGTTCGGTTATGATGAGCCTATCAATTACTTTGTACGCAGGCTTGTAAATGCCGACGACGGTAAAGGCTTCGCTATGTTCTTCTATTGAATTCTCCGTTAGACCATGGGAACTTAAAAATGTATCTCCCAACTTTAGGCCTAATTGTTGGGCAACATCGTTCCCTATAGCGGCTTCCATAGAATTTTCTACCGCTCTTCCCTCCAAAAGTTCGGCTCCGTACATTTTTGCAAAACCCTGGGTAGAACCTACTATGCGATAGCCTTTATAGTTATCGCCGTAGGATATAGGTACAGCTTCCTTTATTAGAGGATTCTTTTTTATTTTTGCCACTTCGCTATACGCAATGTTTCCCGTTGGCTTATCGATGTGTAAAACGGATGAAAGGACCAATTGTAATGGACTTCCCTTGGCGCCTACCACCATTTCTATAGAACCCAAAGCATTTTCAAACTGGTTTTGTATAGACGTGTCCAATTGTTGTATGCCCAGTAATAAACCGATGCTTATGGAAAGGGAAAAGACACTTAAAAACGCATAGAGCGGCTTATGGAGGAGGTTCTTAAGACTTATTTTCCAATTGTTCATAAGGTAATGATGTTTTTGAACCCAGACTTCATACGGATGTCATGGGTAATGACCACTAAATTCGCTTGGTTTTTCTCGGCCTGCTGTTGTAGCAATTGCATTACGGCACTGCAATTTTCATCATCGAGGCTAGAGGTAGGTTCGTCGGCTAGAATGACTTGTGGGTTGTGTATAACGGCCATAGCAATACCTAACCGTTGTAGTTGACCTTCACTCAGTTCGTTTACCTTCTTTTTTTGGGTTTCTTTTAAATCCAGTTGCTCCAATAAAGAAGCAATTGCGGCCAGGTCAATGGGTTTTTTACTGAAAAAAAGACGGGCTTTTAAATTGTCTAGAACGGTCAAGGACCTTACGGCATGGTTTTTTTGAAATACAAGCCCCATGTTTTGCCCCCTGAATGTGTCGAGTTGCGAATGCGATAGTCTGTTGATCTGTACATCATCGATCATAACCGATCCACTAACAGGCTTTAACAGGCCGGCTAGAAGATGTAAGAGGGTTGTTTTCCCTATTCCCGACTTTCCTAGAATAAGAAGGTTTTCCTGCTCTTCGAGGGTAATGTTAGGAAAGTGGAACAAAGGTTCCGCTTTTTTATACTGGAATTTAAGATTGTCTGTTTGAACCATTTTGAATAGTATCTATTTTCTGGTATTACTCTATAGGCCACTGGTCTTGCTGGGGGAATAATTGATTTTTCCATAGGTCGATTTCCGGATCCGTGAGAACACAGTCTTCCAATTCGGAAATCATTTTTTCTTTGTTTATATGCTGTCCAATAAAAACCAGTTCTGTTTTTCTATCACCGAAAAGAACATCCCAATCCGCTTCAATTTGTTCCTGATTTTCGGTAAACGAAGCATAGTTTATCCGCTCGGAAAAAGGCATGGACGTCCACCACACACCGGCAGAATCTGCTTTGCAAGAACCTCCTGCGGAGCTCCATAACAATGCTTGGTCCGATCTTGAAGCTAACCAGAACAAGCCTTTGCTTCTAATGATATTCTGAGGGAAACTTTGGTTCAGGTAGGTTAAAAAACGTTCGGGATGAAATGGTTTTTTACTTCTGAAAACAAAGGAACCAATTCCGTATTCTTCGGTTTCAGGTACGTGTTCATTTTCCAGTTCCTGAATCCATCCTGCCGAGGCCTCCGCTTTTTCATAATCGAACATACCTGTATTGATTACATTCGTTAGTTCAACATTAGATTCGGTTGCCGTAATAATACGCGCTTCAGGGTTCAATTTATGAATAATGGCCTTAAGTTCTTCTAGTTGATCCGCAGTAATTAAATCAATTTTATTGATGATAATAACATTGGCAAATTCAATCTGATCGGTAAGTAAATTAACAATGGTTCTATGGTCTCCCTCAATATCCGTTAAAGACCGGGTAGCTAGATAATCGGGACTGGAGAAGTCTTTTAAAAAGTTGAATCCGTCAACTACGGTAACCATTGTATCGACATAACTAAAACGACTTAAATCTATAGTGCCGTCTTCGCTTTCGAACGTAAAGGTCTGCGCGACGGGAATGGGTTCGCTAATGCCCGTACTTTCAATAAGAAGGTAATCGAACTTGTTTTGGGCAGCTAGTTTTTCCACCTCTATCATAAGGTCTTCCCTTAGCGTACAACAAATGCACCCATTAGACATTTCTACCAATTTTTCCTCGGTTCTAGATAGTGTATTTTCGTTTTCAATGAATTGGGCATCTATATTTACTTCGCTCATATCATTTACAATAACAGCTACTTTTAAACCTTGTTTGTTATGTAAAATGTGATTGAGTAAGGTGGTTTTTCCAGCACCTAGAAAGCCACTTAATACGGTTACGGGCAATTTTTTCATTTCTGTACGATTTAAAATTTAATTGACGCTTGCTATGGGTTCTGTCTCAAGGTTTTTGCTTCTTTTCAGAAATTGATGCGTTTAGGCTTTGACGTATTGTTTTTTCTAAGGTTTCGGGACTGCTGCCGGGTCCTATGGTCAAAAGTTTGGTGCCTGTTATGGGAACACCGTTAAAGGGTCTGATATGGATCTCGCCATCTGGGTTACGTTCAAAGTAAGTATAAGCACTTTCCCCATTAATTTGGGCACAACCTTTTACCCTGAGTATATTTTTGGGGAGTGTCCTGCAAATGGCGTGAATACATTCTAGATGAGGTAGCATGGGTAAATCCGCAGAGCAGGAAGACCAGTGTGCTTTTTGATGCTCCATTTTTTGAACCGTACCGGCAGTCGGTAACAGTTCGGGAAGAAGCAAAATATTTAAATCTTCCATAGTGCTAATTTGTGCCAATGGGTTGAGCGCTTTTATTTCCTTTACGACTGTATCCTGCCTGCTTTTTGTTGTATTCCCTAGATGGGTTAAGACAAGAAGTGAGGAAACCTGAATCTGATTGGCTTCCAATTCGTTATAGTCTCCCCGTTTTTGCCAGTTTTTGACGTCCACCACCGATATTTGAATAGGGGGTAAGAACCTGTCATTTAAGCCTACACCTAAGAACTCCATTAGAGCGCAAGCATCAGAAGTACCATTGGCTTCAATTAACGTAATACCCTTTTCTCTTTTGGGAATTCTATTGACTATGTTTCTGAGCTCTACAATACCACTACAACAAATACAACTGCCTGTTAAGGCTTTTATACTATTGGTTTGCATTTGCCCTACAAACTGTTGGGCATCCATATGGGCATTCTCATAATCGTTAAGGACAAGAAAAGGGTCGTATCCTTTTTTTGAAAAACTATCAATTAAAAATTTTAACAGGGTAGTTTTTCCTGCGCCCAAAAAACCAACAATCGTAATAATAGTTTCCATATGGTAAGAGGTGTATTTAAGCTTCTGTACAGCTTTTTATTTTAGACTGGTTTCTTAATACGGGTTATACGGATGCCTATTCCATTGAGATATCGAGTTCAAAGTAATGGTAAACGCTAATGTCATAGGTGGTGTTGGTATATACTACACCGAAATAATATTCAGTTGTTTGCCAAGATTTTTCTTCATTTATAGGGTTTGGCCCTGGTTTGTTATTATCAACCGATGCCCCTATTGTAAGTTCAGGGGAAACACGCTCCTCTTCTGCCTCCCAAGCAAAGATCCTATTGCTGAACGAACCTACATCTTCCCAGTTTTTATGTTCAAAAACGTCATACACTATCACCTTTGAAAAATCAATATCATCTACAATCTTAGGAAGATGATTTGCTGACTTCTTAATGAAAATAAGGTACATTTTTCCATCGCCTTTCACATCTTTAATGGTGGCGGAAGATTGGAATACATCACCACTGGAATAGGCTACACCTTCGGGGTTTTCCAGTGTTTCATTAATTGACATATAAGATGCTCCGCCATTCGTATAAAAGTCCCATAAATATATATAGGGGTCAACAGGAAGGTTTGCCGGGTCAATAAGACTTACATCATAAACTTCTACCAATGATGTCCCGTTTTCATCGGTAACAGTAATTGCCAACTCGAATTTTCCCTCAGGGGCATCTTCAGGAATGTCAAAATGTTCGTGTACCGTACTGTTTTTAAGACCTTTAAATTTGTCCCAAAATATCTCAAAAGACCAGTCGTGCGTATACATTTCGTTTTCAATTGGCTTAATATTTATTTTCACCATTTCAATGGTACTTCCCGCAACGACTTCGGCATTAAAGTGAAAGTCCCTACCAATGACGCCTTGGTTAGAAGCCCCTATTTCTACTTCACTTATTGTAGGTGTCGGCAGCTGTGATAAGTTATCTTCATCGTCATGGCTACAAGATGTTAGTAGAATTCCTGAAAACACAATTGCCAAAGTGGTTCGTAAAATGTTTGTGTAAGATTTGTTTATTTTCATTTGTGTTGTTCTTATTATTCCACAATTTTTATGTCTATAGAGGTTCTGCTTTGCCAACCGGTCTTATCCGTTACGGAATATGAACAGTGATAATCGCCCGCGTCTATATCATCTGGAATGGTTACCGGAATGTTGAACTCATAACTGGTCAACCCTTCGTCAACCGTATAATTTTCTATGAAAATCAAGGGGTTTACAGGTGATTTTATGGCCCCTAAATCGCATTCGGCAACTTGGTCGTCATGGGTGTGATGGTCAAAATTGTGGTGGATATCTATACTGTAGGCGGCCAATGCTTGATTATCAGTGACCATAGCCCTGAAATTATAAGTTTCCCCTTTCGTTAACATCGCACAACCTTGGGGGAAACCTGCAGTATAATTAACGCTAATGGTAGGTTTTTCTTGATCTTTATCAATACTATCATCACTGGAGCATGCCGCAGTTAGAAGTATTAGTGATAAAAAATAAAAGTGTTTTAGTGTAAACTTCATTTTTTAAGATTTAAAACCGCATAGCACGCTTCGATGCTATGCGGCAGTATTGTTTAATTATGCGGTAACATCAATATGGGTTTCATATTCGGTAGTGTTCCCATCTTCATCTTCAACAGTGAAAATAATATGGTATTCTCCGGCCGGGGCAGTAGCGGGTACATCAATGTGCTCGTGAAACTCCGCTTCGGTCAACTCATGGAATTTTTCGGAAAAATCACCTTCGTAATCCCACTCAGCTTCACCTTCACCAAGTTCTAGGTCATGGGCATGGATATCAACCAAGACTTCATGAATTCCGTTTGGTGCATCGATCATAAACTCAATGTGGAAATCATTTCCTTTGGCAACGGTTTCATCCATTTCAAAACCGCTAATGCTAACGGGATCCATTATTTGAAGATGACCTTCTACTTCTGTGCTGTTCCCGGCTTCATCGGTGACCAAAAGCTCTATATGGTACTCCCCGGAAGGAATATCAGAAGGCACATCTACATGTTCATGAAACTCAGGATTAAGTACTAAGTATTTAGCATCGGTATATACTTTTTCAAATTCCCAATCTACTTCACCTTCTCCGGCAGTTACCTCATCTGAATGAATGGAAAGCGTGATGCTGCTTACGGTAGCTGCTGCGCTGATTTCTGCGGCTAAATGAATGTCAGAACCTTTAAAGGCATATGCTTCTTCTGTTTCATCATCATGATCGTGATCTTCAGCGTCGTCATGATGACCTTCGCCAAATTCAAATTCGGAAATGACAGGAGCGTTCAATTCAACATCTCCATCATCATCACTACTACAGGATTGTAAAAAGAGTCCGACAAATGCGACGATTGCTAAAAATTTAAAACTTGTTTTCATAGGGTTTAATTTTAATTAACGATTATTTAAAAAGGTACTGTTATTGATAATGAGATATTTCTGCCAGCTTCTGGTACGTCTATAAGTCTGTAAAAACTGGTATGGTTAAAATATTTTGTGTCGAATACGTTGTTGAGTTTTACACGCATTTCTAGGGGTAAATTATTTTTGAACACATCTATTTCCGATAAAAAAGACATGTTCAAAACTTGATAGCCATCGGTCTTTTCTTCGGGAGGAACAATTTCTTCTTGAGCTGCGGTAATTCTAAAATCGGCGATCAATTGAGGTTTCTCGAAAAACAAAAGCTTGTTAAATTGATAGTTAGCGGATAATAGTCCGGATAAAGGCGGAGAAAAAGGAAGTGTAAAATCTTTTTTAGGACCACTGGTCTGTCTGGCATACACGTATTCTGCAGAGGCATCCAACCGTAAATTATGGAACAACTTTGTACTTGCCCTTAGTTCGCCCCCGAACCTAAAGACTTTGGCTTGTGTATATTCATAAACCTGTTGTGTCTCGTTGTATTCCGAAGTTGGATTTAAATAGATATAGTTCTGGAAAAAATTAACGAAAGGACTGACACCAAGGCTAAACGATTTGGTAGTATGGTCAATATCAACATCCAATTGATACGATTCTTCGGGGTCCAAATCCAAATTCCCTCTTTCATAACGGTACATGCTATAAAAAACACCGTCAGAAGCCAGCTCATTAGCTAGGGGCATTCTAAAACTCTTGCCCACATTTACTTTGTACGTGGTGTTATTATTTATATAACTAAGCCCAGCAGATGCACTGATATTACCAAAATCCAAGGTTTTATCTTGGGCCCTTTGTAAATACACATACGAAGTGGAACCATCGGCATTATCAATGGTAGACGGAAACCAATCGAAATAGGATTTACTCCGTATTCGCCCAAAATCATAACGAATACCTGCTAAAAGATGAAAATTAGAATGAATTTCATATTGATCATAAGCAAATGCCCCGATAGTAAAACGATTGTACTCCGGAATTAAAAATCCCCATCCACCTATTTTATTGTCCTGATATTCTGCATTTATTCCTGTAACAATATCATGCTTGTCATTTGGTTTAAAGGAGTCTTTGACATTCAATGAAAATGTGTTTTTATGGAACACGCGCTCTTTGCTATTTGACGGCGTTGGCATATAACCATGAGGTGATGGTTCCGTATGTTCTTCTCTATAATTGGTTTGAAAACCCAAATCGAACAGAAATGTATGTTCTCCTAATGCTAAAGTGCTGCTATTTATTACTTTAAAATGATTAACGGTTTGATAGGGAAGGTCGATATCCCTGTTGGAGCTATCAAAATCAATACTAGAGGCTCTGGCTTCCAGACCATGGGCATTGGCAAAATAGCCGTTTTTGGAATTTACATTACTAAAGAAAGTTTCTGACTTTATCTTATCAGAAACATAGCCAACACTAAAGCTTGCATTAGCTTCCCTTCCTGCCGTGTTTCTTAAATGATTTTCATGTAATTCAAAAATGTAATTTTCATAATTGATTTGATCTGTTGGCACTTTATAATCTCCGTAATCCCTATAGGTTAGGCGTGCACGATAAAACCATTTTTCCTTTCTTCCTTGCACGCCCGCTGAAACCCCCAACAAATCATTGTTGCTTTCCCCCAAAACGTTAACCGCGCCACTAAAGGAATTTGGATATGGAATGGCATTAGGTTGAATGTCTACCACGCCCGCAATAGCATCGGAACCGTATAATAAGGAAGCGGGACCTTTTATAATCTGAATGTTTTCAATGCCGTGCTGATCTATTTCCAGTCCGTGGTCATTTCCCCATTGTTGAGCTTCGTGCTTAATGCCGTTTTGCACCACGGCAACCCGGTTAAAACCTAAGCCCCGAATCACCGGTTTTGATTGGCCGGAGCCAATATTGATAGTGCTCACTCCGGGTATTTTGCTCAAGGTTTGCATTAATGTATTTTCTCTATTCTGGTTCAGAAACTCTTCGGAAACCGTATGGGAAACTATAGGAACTTCCATGATTGCCCTTTTTTTGGTTTTACCGCTCACTTTTACTTCGTCAAGAACAGTGGCCATTGCATGTAAGAAAACCTTGACTTCTCCTAAATTAGAGTCTACGTCAACACTAATGGTCTTAGGTTCGCAACCAATATGGGATATGGTAAAAGAGTACGTGCCTTCAGCCACATTGTTAATGGTAAAAGCACCGGTTTCCGATGTAACGGCAAAATGATCTTTCCCGACGATAGTTGCGCCTTGCGCCGGAGTTAAGTCCTTTACGTGCAACACAACCCCTTTTATTTGAAAAGAACCTTGTGCTGAGGCTGTTGGGCATAGACTAAAGAATAGCCCTATACTCAGTATTTTGTAAAACATAATAGTGTACTATAAGAATTGAATAGATGTGCTTTAAAAGCAAGCAAGATGATCGTGATATATAGTCCGCTTGTATTGATGAAGACCTAAGGAGCCTCATGTGGTGAAGCGCCTGGTAGTTCAAGTTTTCGGACTTAAAAATGTATAGAAGACTTATAGTAATATGGGGGGAGGTCTAGAAAATAGAGCCGTGGTAATGATAGTGCCGGTAACCGTGTACCGATAGTTGTTAACAATCTCAAGGGGTATATAAAATGCAAAATTCTCTATTTCAAAATCACTGGGCTTAGGAGCAAGAGTTGGAATTAAATTATTTGTAAATGCGTAGTCACAAACAATACAAGTATCGTGCTCTTTATCATCATTTGAATGAGATAAAACATGCAGCCCGGCCACTTTCGTTAGGAGAAATAAAGCTAGGAGAAGAAATGATATTTTATTTTTTGTATGTGTTGTAGCCAATGGTCTTATGAGCCTATTAATTTCAAGAAGTCACTTTTGATTCGTTCGTTCTCAAAACGGCCTCCGTACTCAATGGTCGTGGTGAAACTATTGGAGTCTTTAATTCCCCTAGAGGAAACACATAAATGTTCGGCTGAAATCACCACGATGACATCGTCCGTTTCCAAGGTATTTTGTAAATCTCGTAAGATTTGCAGGGAAAGTCTTTCTTGGACTTGAGGGCGATGTGCGTAGTAATCGACTAACCTGTTTATTTTTGATAGTCCAACGACTTTATTTTTGGGGATATACCCGATATGGGCTTTTCCCGTAATCGGTAAAAAATGATGTTCACAGGAAGAGTTGATAGTAATATTTTGTTCTACCAACATTTTGTCGTATCCATATTTATTGTCAAAAACTGAGATTTTTGGTTTGTTCTTGGGGTCTAAACCGTAAAAAAGTTCTTCTACGTACATTTTGGCGAATCTATATGGGGTGCCAGATAGGCTGTCATCGGTTAAGTCTAACCCCAATTCTTCCATTATTTTAGAAAAATAACTTTGAATGTTTTTAATTTTTTCTTTATCGGATTTCTCAAATGCATCCGGACGCAATGGTGTTTGAACGCTTGTGGAAATATGATTATCGCCTAATGTTTCTATTTTGTATTTATCCATTTTGAGTACAACATTTATTGTTTTTGCATTGACAATATTTCAAATTATAAATATGAAGTGAAGCTAGGGAAAATGCAGTAATATAGGTTACGGTTTCGGGCAATGAAAGCAATTGATACTTTTCATTTAGGATTAAAAAAAGTAAAGCACTCCAATTAATCCATAATAAGGGTTTCATGTAGCTTTTACCGGTGTTTTTAGTGGAGCGACTTACCGCAAAGAATGAAATAGTTAAGAAAACATAGTCTAAATAGCTCCACCAAATCGGTGTCGATATATGTTCGTTTAAAGAGGAGGTATGAGCCACAAAAATGAAAGGGGTGGCTACACAGTGAATTACACACAAATTGCTTACGATAGCTCCATAAATATCGGGTTTTCTTAAGATTAATTTCATAGTTATCTACAATGTTAATGCAACTTGGTTGCAAAAGTAATCATATAATTTGTTATTACAACTAAGTTGTAATAAATTTGTTACATGGGAATAATTAGAAAAACACAATCTGTAGAATTCTTATTGGCAGAGTTTCAAAGTACAGAAGCATTGTCGGCTATTGAGTTAATTGGGCGCCTTGATTCAAAACTTAATAAGACTACGGTTTATCGTGTGTTGGATAAACTTGAAGATGATGGTGTCTTACATTCTTTTCTTGACAATAGTGGAATTCGATGGTATGCAAAATGTAAGTCTTGCACCAAATCGAAACACTTTGACGGGCATCCACATTTCCAGTGCTTAAGTTGTGGTAAAGTCGATTGTTTGAATATTAATGTTTATTTACCCGAAATTCCAAATAGGCAAGTAACCGTCTCTCAAATATTGATACAGGGGAATTGTGAATTTTGTGCGAATTGATTTATGGAATGAAGTCGGTGTTATATTTCAAAGGGCGTATTGACGCAAACTTTTGGAATAAGTGTGTGGGCGGACTTGAAGAGCGATTCGGGACTAGGAGGCAAAGCAACACTGTTCTTGATCGTGGTTGCCGACGGTTTCAACAAGTTCGATACTGCGGGCCAGCCTTGTAGCTATGTGGGCACAACCCTAGTCATGCATATGTCGGGCAGTAGTGCCAGGGGCAGGCTAGAATAGGTAAAATGGGCGACCGCAAGCTCCGCAACCTACTTTTTATATGTGCTTGTTCGGCCATTTAACCTTAATTCCCATAGTGTTGAGCCCATCATAGTCTATCTTCTTATTTGAAATAAAAATTTCTCCATCGAACAATTTATTTGGGGGGGCGAAGTGGTGATGTTTTGATATAATAAAGCTAAACCCTAAAATGTTATTGGAAGCTGCATAATTACAGTAAAGCCCATATTTATCCCAACGGTTGATTTCGTCCCACTCGTCTTAGAGGGGGGGGGCAAAAATTGCTGCCAAGTTTCAGAACACTTGATTTGAAGGTTTTGGGTTTGGTCTTTCTAAATAAATTCAGCATACCAAATTGTTCATTGGAATGGGCTACAACCGCAGTTTGTCTCAAAACCTCCTTCGATTTTGAATAAGTTCAGACAATTGGTGATATAAGGGTGTAGCCTTATCCAAGAATGATGGCTTCCCTATTTTTTCCGATGGAATAAAGGTCGATTATTTTTGAAAATTTGTAAATTCTTTTTTGAATGGCCTTCCGATTTTACGGGGTTTAAACATACTGCCACCCAATTAAAAACCCTCTTGTGTAAGTTCATTATTAATAATGGCTCCTGAAATATTTCCACTAGAAACTGCTATTGCAACAGAACGCATTAATGAACTATTGTCGCCACAAGCAAAAATTCCTTCCTCTGTAGTTTTTTGCATAGGATTGACTTCAATATGTCCGTGTTCATTAAATTTACAACCTAATATTTCAGGTATTCTAGAGTTTTGTTCAAACGGAACAGAAGCATATGCACATTCGTAATTTTCCTTACTCCCGTCTTTGAATACTACATTTTCTAATTGCCCATTCTTATGTTCGATGGTTGCAATTTCCTTTTCTACAATTTTAATATGGTTCCGCCTTAACTTTTCGAGTTGCTTTTCATCGAAATTTTTTATTCCCGAAGTGATGATTGTTATGTCTTTTGTTAAATTGTTCACTAGAGAGGCAAGGTGAAATGCTCTTTCTCCATTAGCGATTATAGCGGTTTTTTTATTTCGTATTTCGTAACCGTGACAATAAGGACAGTGTACCACTGAAATTCCCCAGCATTCGGAAAAGCCATTTATATTTGGCATTATGTCTTTAATCCCTGTAGCAAAAACCAATTTCTTGGCACTAAATTTATCTCCCTTTGAGGTTGTGATTTCAAAACCTTTTTTAATTCTCTTACCACTTACGGCAAGTCCCTTATAAAATTTGACACGGTCATATTTAGATAGTTGACTTTTGGCAATTTTAGATATTTCTTCAGGCGTGCTTCCGTCTTGGGTCAGAAAATTATGGGAATGTGGTGTTTGGCGGTTACAGGGTTTTCCCGCATCTATGATCAATGTATCTCTTAAGGAACGTCCTAAACTCATAGCTGTAGAAATACCGGCGTAGCTCCCGCCGATAATGATTACTTCAAATTCTTTTTTATCCATTTTGTTATTGTATTGAGCGAAGAGTGACCAAGGTCTCGGCATTGCAAATGCCAAACCTGACACTCCAAATATTTCTATGATTTCTCTTCGAGTCATTAGATGATATTAATGCGATGTTATCGCAATTGTTTTTGGCGAATATACAATCTTTTTTATTATTGCAACTAATTTGCAATAGTAAATAAATAAAGACACTCTAAGCCTTCTTTAATATCTAAACGAAAACCAATTTTCGGTCACCTATTATCGGGCCGAGTACGAGCGGAACATCGAAGGGGTGAACAGCCAACAGGGCAGATATATGAAAGACAAACGGGAAGGTGCGCTGGAAGCCGTATTCGGAACACTGACGCTTTCATGATACTCAGGAAGATAAACTCCATAGGGTTGGCACAGGCCAACAAGGTGATGCACCGCTCGACGATCGCCTTCAACCTGAAAAAGTACTTGAAATTCACGGAAAAACGTGTCAAAAGTAGGGTAGGGCACTTGGTCTTTTGAAAATAGCCGAAAAGGTCTAGCGCCAAATGTTCTTCGCCCTTTTGGGTCGCTCAAAAATCAAGGAGCAAAGACCGGCCTGAAAACCAAAAGTCCTTGAAAAGGCTCAAAAATGTTCTTTTTTTCGCTGTTCAGCGACGGGTACTACCCTTACCATTGTTGCGTGTAGTTATTTTTCCGTTTGTTTTTGAACCCAATCCATAAGTTCATCTTTATTTAGCGCATCCCAAGTTGATTGAGTATTCTTTTTTGATGAAGTATTATCTTCAGGCTGTAAAACAATCAATTCATTATTCTTATTTCCTACGAGTTGCAACTCAGCTAAAAAGCCAACTATATCCGTAGAATTATTCTCATATAGGGTTCTTAGTTGCTTATTTAGTTTATATTTTATTGCAGGTTCTATATATGCTCTAACAGCGTAGTCTTTGTAAATTTTAACATTTTCATTTTTTTCATCGAAGTAGCTATATGATGAGAAGTTGTGATAGTTTTCGGGATTGGTTTTAGGTGTTCCTCCCAAGTTCGTTTCCAATAGATAGTTTATAAATTTTGGTTCCCAAAGGTCAATGCGGTTAATTCTTATATCACGTTTATGTTGATACCATTTTCTTGTAAAATCCATCGTGAAATTGCAAACGATAATACCTTTAATTTTAAGTTGAAATTTGGAGTCACTCTCTTTCATGAATTTGATATAACGCATCGCTCTATGACCGACTAAACTTGCTCCTAAAAAGAAAATGTTGTTATTCGGTAAGTTATATTTATCAAACACTTCTCGAATCAGCTTATGCGTAGAAGCCATAGATGATTTAGAAAAGTAAAAGTCTAGAGGGATTTCGGTTGAAACGGACAATACCGCAAAGTCCTTTTCCGATGCTTGAGTATACATCTGCTTTGAACTCCTGTTCTTTTTATCATATTTTGAATCTTCGAGGAAAATGAGCACCCCTTTTATTTCCTTATTTTCAGGAAGCATTAGCGTATAACCTTTTTGAACAAATGAAAAAAAGTCATTTTCTCCCATTCCAACTCTTAGGCTATCATTTTTTACTGGCTCGTAATATTCAACGATTTTCTGAGAGAAAGACTTTATACTGAAAAGAATAAAAAAGAGGAATAAAAATAGCTTAAAAAGTACTTTCATTTTCGTTTGTTTTAATTACGTACAAGGGTTTGTGAATGAAGCTATGGGCATTTCATTTTCAGTTTACCGCTAATTTTATTCGTTGCCCTAAATTTCATTTTTACCACTTATTGCCCTATTTGCTATAGGTATTGTGCCTGTTGCGCAACCATGAATTCCATCAATACCTACTTGTTAGGTTATTTTTTATAAAATATAACTAAATGGTAAATTGGTTTTTGATCATTTCTGATAATTCAAAAACTATCAATGTATTTCTGATGACGGGTTGCGCAACGGTTCCTATTGTTGTGCTTATGCTGATTAAAAGCAAGGTGTTGAAGAGAAATTATCAGCAGTGTGATCAATCGTAAAGTTGAATTCTTTATCGTCTTTTTCTCTTTTATAAGTGACATAGTACCAATTTCCTGATTTTGTCAATTTATAAACGCCATTTATTTTTCCGTTATAAATTTCATCGTAATAATCAATTATTGTAGGGCTTGTACCTCCTTCTATATATTCATTTCTGACAAACTTCATGGGTATTGATTCTGATTGCCCCTTGTATCTAATCTCTGTTGCTCTGTTTGAATCGTTAAACCCAATCCAAATCTTTTTGGAATTATTGGTATCGCTAGTGTAACAAACGTAATTTTTAATAGTTGAGTTTTCTTTTTTTACTTCGTCAATCTCTTCTATATCAATTTCACTTTTTTTATTCAATGATTCACGATTCTGTTCTATTTTGTCTGAATGTATATCATTTTGTTTTTTACTTGATTTTTGTCCGCAAGAGATACAGATGAATAGTAAAATAAAATATTTTAGTATTGAAATTCTTTTCATATCGTTTTTAAATAAAGCATAAGGTTTTAGCTAAGCGTAGTGCGGAGGTACGACATCTGCGACAACAGTGGGCGAGTTGATCCGGCTGAAACGTTTCCGTCTGGTCTACTGGCCAGAGCTTTTTGTTTTGTAATTGTTTTTTCTTTTTTAATTGCCGATTTTGAATATTTCGCTGGCGCGTAATTTTCAATTTAGCTACATTGTAAATATACACAGACCTTTCGGTTTTGCCCTAAAGTCTGCATTACGTTTAGGTTATGTGCCTGTTGCACAAGCATGAATTTCATCAATACGTACTTGGTAGGGTATTTTTTAAATATAACTAACTGATATATTGTGTTTTAGTTGTTTTTTTGTAATTCAAAAACCATCAATTTATTGCTGATGACGAGTTGTGCAACCGTTACCAATGTTGTATGCTGGCTTTTTATAGCTGTTTTTTGAAATCAAGTTGAAGATTCCAAATCTCTTCAATCGGAATTGGTTTTCTACTCAAATCATTTATATTACCATATTCCGTCCATAAAAAAGGATAGAATCCGATTCCTTCATTACCGTCCAAGTTTTTAATTTCCTCTACCCAATTATTCCATTTTAAGCCTTCATAAAATTGTTCTAAATCTCCAGTAAGTGTCCACCAGATAAAGTCAGAATATCCCATATCCATAGATTCCCATTCAAGACAATCAGGAGCGAAATAATATATTTGTCCTAAATCTTCCCCAAATTCCCCTCCATTAATCGCGAAAAACCCTCCGATAACATCATCAGCTATGAGAAAATATGGAGCTTGTTGTCCAAATTCAGTTATTGATTTGTTTTTATTCCAATCAGGTAAACTCCGATTTATTTTTTCATTGCCAGAACCTAAAATTCGAATCCATCCGTTATCAATTAAAATTCCGCCTGTTTCATAAATAATTGCACCCATTGGAGAACGTGTGGTAACTTGACTGTTATATAAAGCTAATTCGGCATTTTTTTCATTTTTCAATAATACTTGGACCTTATTTGTAGCATCTTTAATCCATTCAGAAACTAATTCCCAACCTGGTTCGTCTTTATTTATTAATTCAGATAATGGTTTCATTTAGATGATTTTTTCGCCTGTTCGTTAATATACATTATTTACAAAAGTTATAGCTTAGGGTTTACACTAAGTTAGTTTCCAACCTTACTGATTGTTCTTTCTTTCTAAACAGATGTTCATCAAAGTATTCTAAAAATATGTTTCTATAAAACACCCTCCAAATACCATTGCTCCGATATGTTTACCTTGTAGCGAAGCGGAAAGGTAAACCCAATTATAGGCTTTCCATCTTATGGCTCCATTTTTGGTAACTTTTAAGACTTTCATTTTGGAATCGTAATCAAGTAAATTCTAATTAGTTAAAAAATATTGAACGTTTATAAGTTCTATATCATTGATTATACCCAAATCTAGGGAGCTTTCTTGGTCATAAAATAGTGTACAACTGGATTTAGCCCCAAGTTGGAAGCAAGGCAAGGTTGTTTTATCTGAATAACTTTGACTGGACGTTTGCTCTCCTATCTTTACGGTCAATATAGGCAACCCTGTAACTTCGTAATCATTTGGGTTGTTTAATTGAATTTCAAATCGCCAACGCGAAGTATTATTTCCAGTATCGGGTGTAAATTCATAAAATAAGACATCGTAAGTAAAGCCATCTAACTCAGGTGGGTCAATTTGAGTTAATGGTTCTGGATCAGGAAAACTACAGGGTAGTTCAATAGTTTTATCAATGAAGTATTGTTGGTTATTCAAGAAGTAAGTATCGCTAACAACTGCGGTTTTTGTGCAATCTTCTTCTTCTTCTTCTTCTTTAGAATCACAGCTAATGTTAAGAATAAAGCTGTAAAAGGAGAAAAAAAGTAATAGAGTAGAAAATGTGCGTGGTGAACGCTTTATGCTATTTTTCATTAATGAATATATTATAATTTAGGATTCTTGTTTTTGATTTTAAAAAGGTCAAACCTCACCCAGGGCGAGAATTCGAATATCGTTTAAGGAAGAAAAATCTTAATTACGTATATTTTGTTTTAGCGAAGTCAAATGTATACAAAATAATAAAACGGAAACTTCTTTTATACCTGTAATTAAAGGCCTTTTTTTTGATTTATTGGGCTATTGATTACAACAATAGGATATGATCATTAATGCTATCCTACATATAAGAACTAAGATAAGAAAACCCTAACTCACAGGTGACGGGTTTGCCTTAAGGAAGCGGTTTCGAGGGCTTAAAAGAAAGATGCTATCTCTTGATATGATTTACTTTCGTTTGTGCACGAAGCTAAATGCGAAATATTTGTTATCGGTTTTTATCCATATCGCTGTAAACAAGGACTGTTTTCAATATGTAATGCATTTCGATAGATATTGACAACCCATTTGGCATGTTTTTTATGGGCTATTTCAATTTCATCCCCAATTTCCATTTTGTTGAAAATATGATTCTTGAGGTCGCAATACTTTGCATTTTCAAATACGAAACTGTATTAGGTTTCGGAAGCTTCGCTTTTATTTATAATACTAGATTGCACCAAATAAATTAAGGAATCACAATCGAAAGGAAACCCGATAAACTTTATCGGTCCGGTCTTGTTAGGGCACCTTGGTCATGGGGAACAGCTTACAGGGACAAGGAAGCCGGTTTCTAAATGTTTGCAAACAAAAAATAGCTAGGTTAGGGCCTAGCTATTTTTATTGTGGGTAGGTTTCTTTGGTTGTACCTACTACTGGGGGAAGCGATTATCAGTCGTTGTCGATCCTGATAAAATCTCCGTTCATTTCAAATTCGAGTTCAACATTGTTGTCCAATTCTACTTGTTGGTGGTCGAGTTCCAATTCCCAATCCGTAATAAAATTATCTGGATAGTTGGTGGCGGTATAGTCGCGTATAGCTTCCGGTATTACCGAATCGGGAAGTTTTGATGTACCGTCGATATCAACAATATCCATCTCGCTATTAAACTCTAGACTGGTGTTATCGCTTAATTGGACTTCATAGCTTACGATGTCGTTTTCAGTTTCTTTTTCCGCTTGAAATACCGAATTATCGCCAAAATGTGTGGTGATGTAGTTTTGGATCGCTTCGGGAATCTCATCCTCACTTAAAAAGATATCATTGGAGTTACTGTCGTCATCGTCGCTACAAGAGGTAAAAAGGGTTAAAAACGATGCCATTGCGATTACGGGCATTTTTACTGTGTTTTTCATAGAGGGGAATTCAATTAATTTTTTCGTTTTCATTGTAATTTTTTTAAGCTGTTCAATACTATGGATCCCATTGATCCTGTCTACATATTTATAGGGTTTTAAATAATTATGGGGCAAACCTAGGGGCGAAATCTGGAAAGACTTGGGAAAAAATGGAAGTTGTTGTGAAGATTTTAAAAGGACGGGACTTTTTGTTTTCTAAGGTATCGGGAATGATACTTCTAACTCCCTGTCATGAAACCAAAAAGGTGCTGTAAGGGCAGGGCAGATAGGAAGCATCCGTTTTTAATGCGGCTCACCCGTATGCCGATAGCGGTCTTTGCGGCCAGGGTCTTGTTATCTAAAAACAGCAAATTTGAAGGTGGTTTCGAAGTCGTGCAGCCCTTATTTCAATTATGTTCAAGGGTTAATATAGGATCAGGGCATAGATCCATATCGCGAGGAGGAAAAGGTTTGAAAAAAGTAAATTTAGTCTCGCATTTTCGGTGATATGTTTCGTTAAAAGGGTGTACAGAATCGAAATAATTATACTTCCGTTACATAGGATCAATAACACTTGGTTTAAGCCGCTAAAGCCCGATGCGATATCTATTTTCTTTTTAGGGGTACTAACTGTTTTTACGGTCTTAAAGATAGGGCTTACCGTTAATTGAATTTCTGGTGATTTTATTCTTGTTTTCGATGTGGCAAATTTGAGGTTTGTTTTGGTAGTATACCTATAACCCGAAGGTCTGCTAGACCTAACCGATGTGCCTCCGGTACTTTGGGGAAGTGTTACGATGCTTATAGACGATATGGAATCGGTGGTACTGCTTTCGGGCAACAGAAAAAAGTCCACTAAAAATACGGCACTTGCCAGTAGGGGAATGCTAACGAAAATCAGAAACTTTTTTTTAAAATCTTTTTTGAAGAACAAGCTAAATCTATCTACTGCTTCATTCATTTAAATTGTATTTATGATTCGCTGCATTTCTTTACATACCAAGTCAACATCCTTTTCGGTCGTCCTCCAATTCACAAACGACGCCCTGATCGCTTTTTCGTCATGGTAAAATGTCGGGGTCATAAACACTTTGCCGGAACCGTTTAATCGGCTTAAAAAAGCATCCAATACATCTTGGTCGGGTTTGCCCTTTAGATTAAAGACGATATTGTTCAATCGAACCGGGGCCAATAATTTAAAATCGTGGCTTTCCTCTATTTTATTCCCAAAATATTGAGCCAAAGCAATACTGTTTTCTACAATGGAGGCATAGCCTTCCTTTCCATATGCCCTTAAGGAAAACCAAGCCGGCAAGGCCTTAAGGCGTCTTGAGTTTTCGGGAAGAAAATTAAGGTAATTGAAATTCTCCAATGGGTCGCCGAGATAGGGGGCATTGGAATTTTGAAAAGATTCTGTTTGTAATAGGCGATGTTCTTCCTTTACGAGAAAAACGGCACTTTCATAGGGCACGTTTAGCCATTTATGACAGTCAAGGGTTATGCTATCGGAACAATCCCAATCTTCGAGAAAGTGTTTATGGGTATTGGAGCAAGCGGCGAAACCTCCAAAGGCGGCATCGGTGTGCCACCAAAAATTATACGTTTCCTTTAATTTCTTAATAGCCTTAAAATCGTCAAAGTCCACTGTATTTACGGTTCCTGCACTTGAGATAAGGATAAAGGGGCGACCGTTTAATTTTTTGATTTGGGCTTCTAGATCGTCGATTGAAATAGCTTCCCTATGGCCATCTATGGTTTTTACTTTAACAATGGTATTGCTGCCCATACCTAAAAGGGCCAGTGATTTAATGGCGGAAGAGTGGGGTGTGGCGGTCAGGACAGGTATTTTTTCCGTAATACCTTCCTTTGCAAAATCCTTGCCCGCGGTTTTTCCGATCCATTGCCTGGCGACCGCTAAACAAGTGAAGTTCGACATCGTAGCCCCGGTGACAAATCCCCCGACATAGGATTTAGGCAGGTCAAAAAGGTCTAAAATCAATTGGATGGTCTCCAATTCTATATTGGCGGAGATATCTCCAGTTCCCTTTATGGCTTGTGGATTTTGGTCATAGACGCTTGCCAACCAATCTCCCATAATGGAAGCAGGGGTTGAGCCACCAATGACATAGCCCCAAAATCTTGGTCCGGAAGAAGACACTATTAGGGGTTCGAACCTTTCGTTGAATAATTGCAAGGTTTCTCGCCCTCCAAGCCCTTGGTTATTTAGCCCGAGTGTTTCAGGGATCTTTTGATGGGAAGAAGTAGGCCTGTCGTTTATTGTATTGATATAATCAAGGCCTTGTGATTTTACTTTTTCGAGAAGGGATTCGAGTTCTGATAAGTCGCTTTGTAATAATTTATTCATTTTTTGGGGCTTGTTGCCAACAATATTCTATTGTTATCGATGCTATCTCACATACAACATCTAAGTTACGAAAACCTTGACACCCAAGTTCGGTCAGTTTCCTGGAGCCATGAAATATTGGGCAATTTTTTAATGGATTTAATGTGTCCCTTTTTTTAGCTCGACCACTCTTTTTCTGTTGTTGATCAGACTTTTAATTTTTGAATAAACCAAGAGATAGAGGGTAGCGGTCCCGAAAGAAACAAGGGTGCCTAGGTATATCCCGAACAAGGGGTAAACGATAGATACCGTTAGAGAGTAAATTATCAATGAAAACATCCCTATGGGAACATTTTTAATTACGGTATGTACGTGTTCCTTTGAGTAGGTATAGTGGATGATCAGCATTAAGGGGAATAGGGTCGTGGGGAAGGCAGAGAAAAGTCCCGCCCAGTTGGGACCCACGAATTTGGGGACGCTGGTGATCAGCAAAATGATCAAAGCGGCAAAAAAGGCCCGCACAAAAAGAATCTTAAAATTGAGTTTGGCCTTGGTCTCAATGGTAATGTTCTTGATTTCCCTGAACAGGTAGATGTACAGTAATGCAAAAGCAATGGGTATTGCTATGGCTAGAAATATATTGATTTCAATAAGGTGCAATAGCCAAACTATCACAAAATAACCGAGTATGGCCGATAAGGAGGAAAGGAGGATGTTGAGCTTGACAAAGTACTTTGATGCGATGTAGTAAATATAGACAAATGATAGGGCAGCGGTAAGTCCGATCATATTGTAAACGGCACTTTTCGCGGCGTAATCGGGACTTACTTCCAGTCCGAAAAAGAATAAGGTTATAGCGGAACCGGTGGGGTATCCCGATAAAATTCCGGCGACTTTCGGACTCACATTTTCCGCAAGAAGGGATAGGCCGATAACAAACACAATGGCAACGGCCAATTTAATTAGGAATAGTAGTTCGGTCATTTTTCTCGATATAAATAGATGCTACCCTACGAACCTTACAATTGAACATATGGGCGGTAGGTCTTTCTAGGGAAAAACCCTTTTTAGGACGGTGCAAAATTCATGAAATTATCATTAATGTTCGTGTTTCTGGGGAGAATTCTTTTATAAAAAAACGAGGTTTATTTCCCCGTGGTACCCTAGCGAGGATCGATAAAGGGGATATAATTTGCCTATGGGTCTTTCTATCCTTCCCTTGGGGTATTGACCATAAAAGGCGCATCCCATAGTTTGTGGTGATGCGCCTTGGGCAGGCCTATTCCATATACTTAAAATAAGCCTCGAACGGTGTTGGCAATTATAAAATGAGCAAAATTAGTTGCCGCCCACCCGGTTTATTTCCTCCAAGCTGTTTTTTCGAATTTCCCGTTCGGCTTTATTGCCTTTGTCAAAGCTATAGCGCAGGTTAAGGCTTACGGCCTGTTGCCAGAAATATTGTTTCAGGTTAAAGTAGTTTCCGCCGTAAGTGGCATCGACCTTCATGTCCATGCTCCTAAAAATGTCGGAGGCCCTTAGGGAAACGTTCAGTTTATTGTCCATAAAAGAGCGTTTAATACCTGCATCTATCCACCATTGGCCGTCAATATTGTAAATTCCGTTAATCGTTGGTCCGTTGACCGTAGCACTCACCTCCAGTTTAAAATCGGCTGGAAGGTTGACCTGGTGGTTGGTTTGGGCCATAAAATGGAGGTTGTTGTTATTGATTATTTCGTGGTCCATTTCCATTTTAAAGTCTTGATAGGTTAGGCTCAGGTTATTATTGGTTTGCCAGAAAGAAGCCAATTGGACGGGTCCAATTACCGTAGCGTTGTAACCTTTGTAATAATCCAGGTTATTGGTGGTGTATGTTGATTTACCGGTTATGGGATCGGTAGTTGGTTCTTCGGCCATATAATTTTTAGTATAATCGTAGCTCAGTATAAGGTTGTACTTTCTAAAAAAGGTCTGTCCCAATTTAATGACGTTGGATATTTGAGGCTGTAAATCGGGGTTGCCTACGATAGACGTATTGGGATCCAAGTAAAACAGAAATGGATTCAGTAACTGGTAATTCGGACGGGTAATTCGTCTGCCAAAGGAATAATTCAGTTTATAATTATCGTTTACTTGCTGTTCAACCGAAACATTGGGGAACAGATTTAGGTAATCGTTAGTATGGGTTTGATCGAGGATAAAGGATTGCCCCTGGCCATTGGTTTTTTCTACGCGCAATCCTCCTTGAATGTTCCAGGTATCGTTAATGCGGTTGCTATAGTTTACATATCCGGCAAAGATTTCTTCTTCATATCGGAAGTCATTGCTTCCGTCTGGATCTAAGGTACTGCCTTCCCCTATGCCGAAATAGGCCTGCAGCTCACTGTTTGAAATCACCTTACTGGCCTTTACACCGGTTTCAAGTGTTGAGGTAGGAGACAAGGGTAGGCTGAAGTCGATTCTTGCGGCATAGATATCGTAGTCTGAGTTGCTTTTGTTGGATAAGGCTTCAAAGGGGGCTGAACCATCTTCTGAATACAAATATTGATTCCTGAATTTTGATTCGCTTTCCTTTTGCAACCTAACGTAATCGACATCCGCAGATATACGGGTTCCCAGCGTATCGAGTTTTCCGGTATAATGAAGGTTGATCCGTGCATTTCCAAAACTTTCGTCCATATGGTTTTTGGCATCGATATCGACGGAGGTATCGTTGTTCATAATTCCAAGGCTTATAAGGTTCCAGTCTTGCTTGCGATCCTGGTACATAAAATTCCCCATTATCCCCAAGCTGTGCTTTTCGTTGAGGTCGTAGTCGGTTCCGAGCTTGAGCGATGGAACAAAACGTTTGCTGGTCTGTCTCCCATCCTGACTATAATAGCTATAGGTACTCACCTCCGGAAAGGTGCGGTAAGAGAAGGCATCCCTTACCAAGCCACGTTGTGAGGCGTCTATGTTTAAAAAGGAGTTCCATTTTCCCTTTTTGTAATTGATGTTGGCACCGCTGTTGAAGAGGGTTTGTCGCCCCACTTTTATTCCGCTATAAACACTTCCGTTTATACCGCTAAGGGTGTTCTTTTTAAGGGTGATATTGAGTATCCCGGCACTTCCCTCGGCGTCGTATTTGGCCGAGGGGTTGGTAATAACCTCAATGTTTTCGATATTTTCTGCAGGCATGTTTTCAAGTAGGGTTTTAAGCTCTTCGGAAGAAAAATAAGTAAGCCGGTCATCTATCATTACGGCGACCCCATCTTTACCGTTGATCTGAAAATCGCCATTTTGGGAGACAGATACCCCGGGTGCCTTGGCCAGCATCTGGTAAGCGGTGTTTCCTGCGGCAAGGGAGCTTCCTGCGACCCGCATTACCACTTTTCCGTTTTCGGCACGCACCTGGGGCCTCCAGGTCTTTACGACTACTTCATCGAGCATGGTGGTTTCTTCGTTCAGGGTGATGCGCCCAAAATCCTTGTTGAATTCAGGACCGGTAATCTCAAATTCCGGGGTGAGGGTATTGGAGTATCCTATGGCGCTCAACCGTAGGTAGTACTTCCCAGTAAGGTTGGGTTTTAGGCTAAACTGTCCGTCTATATCGCTCATTGTTCCGGTAACCATGGTCGAGTCGGGCAGTTTCATTAAGGCGACCGTGGCAAAGGAAACGGGTTCCTCGTTTTGGTCGTACAACGTTCCGTTGAGGTTGGGGCCTTGGGCCAACAAAAACTGGCTTACAAATAAGGCCATTAATACGAAAATTAGCTGAAAAAGTTTCATAACGGCAAAATTTTAAGTTGTTGTGTTTTATCGTTTTCAATGGCAAATATGCCGTGATCGAAGGGCCTGTAGAAGTGGTTTCCGATGAATCGGGATATGGGATAAATGAATCGGGATATGAAGGGAATGAAACGGAAGGATAGGTAAGCGAATTTTAGGAAATTGGCGGTAGTATAAGCATTGAAACCAAAGAAGTATGCGATCGGGAAAGAACGGAAATATTTTATACTTTTATCTTAAACACAACTTGTCTTTTATTAAACCAAAGGAAGAAAATAATAGCCTTGCCCCAGAAAAATCGTCGCGTTCGCGTTTTTCAATGGTCCTTGAAAAAATCGGAATAGCGGCCCTCACCACGCTTGTCGTTTTTGAAGCGGTAGTCTATATGAACGTGGGAAAGGTGAAGTTCTTTTTCTCCATATATGAGTTGCAAGAGCTTTTTTTCGCATTTGTCTTTCTGCTCTCATTGTTCGGGGCCCACAGTTTGATCTCGGTATGGATGAAGCATCGGTTTTTCAAGGAAATCAACCCTTTTCTGAAGCTCTTTATTGAAATGCTGATCGTAATTTCCTCCACCTTGGTCATTTATATGGTAACCAATTACCTTCCCTTGGTCCTAATTTTTGGAGAGGAAGGGCTTTTGCCGGTACGTGTGAGAACGGCATTTATATCGGGCACCTTTATCTCCCTTTTTTTCTATTATTTTGTGGAGCGCGAGCGGCATAAAAACCAATTGCGGGCCGAAATGCTACGCTCGGCAAGGCTACAGAAGGAAAACTACCAAGCGCAGTTAGAGGGACTCAAAAACCAAGTGCAGCCCCATTTTTTGTTTAACAGTCTAAACGTTCTGAGGTCGTTGATCCACAAAGACCAAGAAAAGGCGACCGAGTTTACCCAAAGGCTGTCGGATCTATACCGTTCTTTTCTTACCTATGGCGATGAGCCCTTGATTCCCTTGGAAAAGGAACTGGAAGTAAGCAAAGCCTATATTTTTCTACTAGAAACCCGTTTTGGAAAGGCATTGCAAATAAGCTTGGACATAGCCGAGGATAGCTTATCCTACTTTTTGCCTCCCGGGGCCTTGCAGACACTTATCGAAAACGTCATAAAGCACAACGGGTCCACGTCTAAAAAACCGTTACGGGTACGTATCCACACCGAGGAAGGAAAGTTGGTGGTACGCAACAGGCTTAGCCCTAGGTTCGAAGAGACCACTTCGACAAAAACAGGGCTGAAAAACCTAAGAACGCGTTACAGCTTCCTTTCGCAAGAAGAAGTGGAATGGGTAAGGACGGAGGAGGAATTTATAGTCAGGCTTCCGTTGTTAAAAGTCGAGAATTATGAAAATAGTAATAGTTGAAGATGAGCCCTTGGCGGGAGATGCCCTCGAAGAACTCGTTCTAAAGCTTCGGCCCGATTATGAGGTGTTGACCCGAATCGAGTCGGTCGAGGAAGGCATAGAATGGTTTGATACCCATGATGCGCCGAACTTGATCTTTTGCGACATCCATCTTTCCGATGGCCGGAGCTTTGAGATGTGGCGGGAGGTAAAAATCGACTGCCCTGTTATATTTACGACGGCCTATAACCAATACGCCATAGAGGCCTTTAAGGTCAATAGTGTCGATTATTTGTTAAAGCCCATCAAGGAGGAGGAGCTTCAAAAAGCCATTGAAAAGTATGAAAGCCTGCATAAGGAAGCGCTTTCCTCCGAAATGAAAAACTTGCGGAATTTGATTGAAAACTCCGTGTTGGAACGGGGGTATCGCGAAGTCAAGACCAGGTTTATGGTAAAAACCGGGCAGGTGATAAAAAGCATTTCCACGAACGAGGTGGCCTACTTTATTGCGGAAGAAGGCGTGGTGCTGTTGGTCAATTTTAAGGGAAACCGCTTTGTAGTCAACTATACCCTAGACCAGTTGGAAGCGCAATTGGACCCCCAGATGTTTTTTCGGGCCAACCGTCAATTGGTGGTAAACATCGAGGCCGTAAAAGAGGTAACGCCCTATTTTAAAGGTCGCCTGTATTTGCTTTTGGAACCGGCCCCGGACGGAGACCAGGTAATCAGTAGCGGAAAGGCGAACGCTTTTAAGGAATGGTTGGATATGTAAGGGTTTGGCGCACTTACGGGCTTGTGCCGTGCTTACCCTTGATCGCTATGGTTTTTGTTCAATTCCAGTTCCATTTCTACTTGTTCAAGATGGTTTTCAAGTCCGATTTGATTAAAAAAAGTGTTTATGGCCTTTGACCCTTTATCTACATTGATTACTGAGAGTGTATTTCCGTACTTTTGGTTTAGTCTTAAAATTAAGGTGGAAGCTATTCCCTTTTTTCTGTGATCCTTGTTTACGGCAATTTGATGTATCCGTTGGCTAACTGGGTTAAAAATAAGATATCCGACGAACTGATTTTCTATAAAAGCACCTAAAGAAATGTTGGTATCTTTTAGGGCGGTGAGAACGTTCTTTGAGTTTTGCCAAGTAGGGGAAACCTCCCAAAAGGATTCCATCAGCGGCCAGTTATAGTGCTGTAATGGCTTGATTTCGATATGCTCGGTCATTTTTGAAATTTCAACCCATCCCTTGTAGCAAGATAGTTCTCTTTTAATTTTAAATCCGGATTTTTTATAGGAGGCGATTGCCGGAATATTCTTGGTAATCACTTCAAGTAGAAGAGTGTCTATTCCTTTTTCATCAAGAACGGGAAGAATGAAGCGATACATCTGCTTTGTTAGTCCCGATCCTCTTTTTTCCGGAATAACCCCGGTCCCTCCGTTGTACACTATTTTTTTGTGGTCAATGCTGTCGTATCCGTGTAAAATCAAGGCTATCAGTTTTCCATTGTCAAAGACCCCGACCGATAGGTCAAGGTCAATTTTATCCGCAAGCATTTTAGCGCTTAGTTGTTCTTCGGTTAGTTTAAAAGAAATGAAATAGTCGGAAAAAGCATGGTTAAAAGCTTGCAAAATGCTTTTTTTATCTACGCCTTCTAAAGTTTTTATTTCCATTTTAGGGGTTCCTAATTGCAGTCTACTTATACCGTATTATGCCCATTGTTCGTTTTTCTTTATAACCAGGTCAATTTCCATCAAGGCGCTTTTAAACCGTTGTTTCCACCCACCCTTTATTTCAACAAAATCGATTCTCTTTTCTTTTAATATTTTTCTATTTGACAAGTCCAATAAATTCCTGTTCAATTCGCTCAAACGAGTTCCATCTTGTTGAAATTTTACGTCATTATTAAGGTAGAGATACAGGTCGGCTTTGTTTGAGTTATAAATTTGATTATCTACTTTCAGATCTTTGTTGAAAATGAAGTTTGCGTATGACATTGTTGTGTGGATATCGGTGTCAATTATAATCAGGGGACTTTCACCACATTTTTGTTGGTTGATTCGCTTTGCGTGTTCCGATGCCACTAGATGTAAGTCTTTAAATTCAAATGAATTGGAATTAGGAATAAGGTCTCTACCGGCTTCTTTTACCAGGCTGCACTTGTAATGCTTCGCAAGTTTTTCGGCGAGTGTGGTTTTTCCGGTGCTTTCAGTTCCAAGTATAACCACCTTAATGGCAAAGTAAGGTTTTACACTTGGGGGTAAAAATTTCCAGTTTGAAAATAGATCATTCCGAACAGCAGTAGCGGAAACAGGATAGCGTTGTTTGGGAATGTCAAAAGGAATATGCTTGATTTTCATAAATGAAGCAACATAGTCGCCATATTCTTCCGATGTAATTACCAAATCATGGTCAGGGTATAGTTTCTTGAATATTTCTGACCATAAACTTGAAACTTCTCGGGAGGATTCCGATGTATTGGGTAAATCGGCTTCACTATAACTGAAGGTGTTGACTTCAATGTTTTGTGTTGATTTAAAGGTCTCTTCAATCCAATTTTTTCTTGTTTCGGAAGGGATTTTTTCTCTGTCGCTGCAACAAACTAAAACGGATAGATGGTCGCACTTCGTCAAAGCAAAATTTATCATTGCTTCATGTCCTTTGTGAAAAGGCATAAACTTCCCGAAAATAAATGCTTTAACCATTACTTAATTGTCTTTTCCAATTAAACAATCCGAACGTTGCAAGGCACAAGAAAACAAAGTATTCCAAGCTTAAAAAGACAATTCCTTTTTTGAAAAATAGGAATACACAAACCAAATCGACAACAATCCATAAATACCAAGTCTCTATTTTCTTTTTGGCCAGCAAAACGGTAGCAATAATACTTAACACCATTACAAAGGAATCGGCAAACGGATAAGAGGCTTCGAATATGAAATAGAGCGGTAAATACAAATGAATTTTACTAAACAAGTAGCCTGCGATAAGAGTTGAAAGAACAATAATGAGAGATAACCACAATTTTGATTTTGGGTCAATTGAGGTAATGCTATTTTCTTCGGATTTATTTTTCCAATTGTACCAACCATACAAGGTGACTGCGAAAAAATACACTTGTAAAAACATATCGGCATACAGCTGTACTTGAAAGAACAAAATGAACAAAAACAGTTCGTTTACAATTCCAGTGCTCCAAGTAAGAATGTTGGCTCTTGTGGCCAAGTAGACGGAAATCAAACCAAATAGCGTGGCTATCAACTCAACATAGCTTATTGGGTAGTTCAATACCTCAAAAGCAATGTTTTCAATGTCGAATAAATTCATTAGAAATTGTATTGAATTGAAGTATAAAAATTGATCGGGGCCTGCACAAAATATTTTTTGCTTCCATCAAAATCAACATAACCTTGGTTGAAATATTTTGTATCGGTAATGTTGTTTAGAAATATGGCGAATTGAAATTTATCGATATCATAGCTCGCCCTGCTATTCATAAGAAAGTAGCCGTCTACCATTTCTTCATTGGCAAAATCAATAAATGAACTATGCTGATATTTTGCGGATAAGGCTAAGGTGAGATTGTTTTTATTAAACACGACTTCTTGATTAACGATCAGTGGTGGTGTTAGTATTGGGTTGAATTTTTCCGACTGTTCCTTTATCCGACTATAATTGAAGGAAGAATTATTTCTTAACGAAAAATAGTGATTTACTTTATAGAAAAGGGCCAGTTCCAATCCTGTTCGTACACTTTGCTCAACATTACTGGTCAAGGATAATCCGTTAGGTCCAAATTTGCCGTCTAAGACAATTTCATTTTCGAAATCCATATGGTAAAAATTGAAGTCCAGATTTAGTCTCTTTTTTTGATACCTAAAGCCCAATTCGTGATTTACCACATATTCTGGTTTAGTGTTGGATAAAACGGGATTACCTGAATTATCGGCCAATAGATCATCGTTACCACCGAACATATCGTTTCTTGTAGGCTCTCTTCCTGTTCTTCCAATGCTGTAATATAGGCTTGAATGTGGATTTAACGAAGTACTGAACCCTGCTTTTGGGTTGATAAAATCCCAATCCAATTTCTGGAAAGCAACGGAACCTTTGTAATCAAAATTGACATAGCGATATTGGATGTCGGCAAAAAATGTTAGCCATTTGTAGCCGTAATTTGCTTTTGTAAAAGCGCTTACTTCATTTTTTAAACCTTTATTTTGATAGAGTTGGCCTAATTCTTTCTCGCTTCCGGTGTGTTTTCTATTGTATAGGTTTCCGTGAAAGCCGGTAGTCCAACTAAAATTATTTTTTGAATAACTGTAATTGCTAAAAAGACCGATAAGGTTTGATTGAAAAGCGTAATTGTACAATTCTTCGGTAGGCGGAAAGCCTAAAAAATTATTCAGGTCAAAATCGTAGTTTCCTTTTAAAAAAGTATGGTATATACTTGATTGTAGAAAAGAAGAAGGGCTGATCTGCCAAGAGTTTTGAATTTGGGCAAGACTTTGAAAGAACCTATCTTTTTCTTGACTTGAATTGGCATTTGTTCTTCTGTCAATATGGATCAAGGAATCCGATACGCCAAGCCAAGCCATTTCATTCTTTTGTTGCCCCGCCAGTAAGTTTATTTTCCAGGTTGATTTATCAAAGAACAAGCCGCTACTTACAAAAACCGATTGGGAGTTGTTGGCTGAATGGTACTTGTAACCATCGGAATAAACTTGTGACGCCCTAAGGTATATTGCTTTTCTGTTTTTAATTCCGCTGTTGTACTCTCCAAACGCCCTGAGGCTATTAAACGAACCATAACCCAGGCCAAAAGTTGTTCGTGTTGAATCCCTAAGGTTTGGTGAAAAGAGTTGAATGCTTCCTCCGTAACTGGCCACACCGTTTTTTGTCAATCCAAGTCCCCTTTGGATTTGAATTTTGCTTACTGAATTTAGTAGATCGGGAAAATTTGAAAAATATCCCCCTTGGTCTTCGGGTTCATTAAGAGGTACACCATCAAGTGTCATATTTATTCTGGTTTGGTCAATACCCCTAAGTCGGAAATAGGAATAACCTTGCGAATTTCCTGCATCGGAATAGTTGGTGATAGAAGGCGTTTCAGAAAGTAAAAATGAAGGCTCTTGGCCCACTGATTTTGACTTTATTTCTTTTGAATGGATATTTTGAAAAGTAATTGGCGTCAACTTGTCGGCTTGGTAAGTTATAATTACTTCTTTAAGTTGTCTGATGGTATCGAGCTGTGTAGCCTCTTGTGCTATAAGTCGATTGCCGATTAGTACCGTTAGGAGAACTAGGGTAAAATGTTTGTTCATATATTAAATTAACCTCCTTTAGATGTTAGGGATAGTTTTTATTTCAAGAAGCGATTCTTGTTCAGCATTGAACATAAGGGGGCCATATAAGCCTCAGTTGCGTTTATACATGGGGGGTGACAGTATTTTTAAATTCAGTCTGTTTACTATTAATTCGTTTGATCATATATGAAATTAAAAGTCCGATTGAAAATGTTGTGAGAACTGTGCAAGCAACAAAAGCTATAATTGGAGGAATCATCATTAGAATTTTTTCTTCTGCAACAGTCAGTCCGATAATCAGGCAAAAAGTTATCCAGATCATTAAATTCACAATAGTAGAGTATTTAAAGGACGCCAGAAGTAATGATTTTCCGTTTTTAATATTTTTATAGGCTACTTTTCCACCAATCCAAAGAGCGATCAAAAACGCAACTACAAGTCCGATCGTTGAAATTCCGTATGTTCCAAGAATAGCAATTGTCATTAGTCCTTCCCCAAATAAAAAACTTGGAACAAAAATCGTAGCGAAAACGACAAAAAATCCGATAGGTGCTCCAATCAGATAAGAAGTCAGAACGCTTTGTTTTAATTTATTTTTCATTCGTTTTGTGTTCGGTTGGGATATTATGGCCAAAAAGTAGGATAGCATCACTAAGGCTATCGTATTTATAAGAGCTAAGATAATGAATCTCTATTGTTCAAGGAGGATGGCTTAGCTCTTAGAGAGGGGGCGTGGAGGTTCGGTCAGGTCAATAAAAGGTTTTTTTTACCTCGGCTATTTGTCTAAAAACTCGCCGTCAATACGATAACATAGGATCAGTGTTTTTATAGTGCGGTTACGTGCTATATTTCGAGATTGTCACGCTATTTTGGTTTGATACACATGAGCATATGTATGGGAAGTGATGGGCCAGGGGAAGCAAAACCGTTGCTGGGCGCCATTGGCATTACCATTTCCACCAAGGTTTTTTTTGGGGTGGTTCAGGGGTAATACGGGTTTTTAAAAATTCTAGGTATTTCGGGGCGTCTTCAGAGAAAATTTCCTCTCCTTCAAGGGCATAGGCACGGGTCAACTCATCGGCCGCACGCTCTAGGTTTCCGGTTTCAAATTGACATTGACCGAGTCGCATATGAATAAATGCATTGCCGATCGCTCCGGGACAATGCATGGCATAGGTAAGATTGTCTACACCTGCCTTAAAATCATTTCCGAGAAAATTGGCATCGCCGATGGCCGTTAAAATCCATGTTGCGCTATCCCAATCGGTTTTTGGTTCGGGAACTAAATCAAAGGCATTCCAATAATTCTCTAGGGCCGCGGCAAAATTGCCTTCTTCGGCCAAATGATCCCCCTTGGCGCACAGGTCCTCGATTTGCGTGTGAATTTTATCGTCTAATTCTGCCATTTGATATGCTTTGGTTAAAGTTAAATATCTGTTTTTTGCCACTTTCAACTATATAGGGTCGGGTCTCACCATTGTTTATGCTTGCGACTTTTTCCCTGTTAATATAAACTCCAATTGTAGGTACTCTATTGTTCCGTTCCGATCTTAAAGTCCAAACATGGGTGATAGGAAAAATAGGTACGTACATAAAATGAAAATACTCAATACGCTCTTCTACTTGAAGAACTTTTGTTTCCGACCCTTTACTGTTCCATAAATCAAGACCGTCATAAGGCGTGTTGAATTGATCTGTATTCTCCATTAAAAAGTCAAACAGTTCAATTTCGTATTTTTTATTAAAAATACTTCTATACCCGATTCTTAGTCTAGTCACTATTCTATGTGTTTGTCTATAGTGGCCTACCCGTAGTTAGGAGGGAATAGGTTTGTTTTTTAGCTCGGTTTTTTTGCTGGCTGTAGTGTTTTATCAATCCCATATCTCTGGTCTATCAATATGCATTGCCCTTAAATACGACAGGAATTGTCCTGCGTGAACAGATTCGTGATATGCAATCCGTAACAAATATTTGGCAAGGATTTTCTTGTCCCCATTTCCAGGGTGAACGATTTCCGTTTCGTTTAATTCCCTATCCGAAAATTGGCGAATGCTTTTTAAAAAGGTATTTCTATAGGGTTCGGCAAATTCAAGTTCGTCGGTAACACTAGTAAATGGTCGGTTGATCCAAGGGGTTTTATAATTTGTCATATCGCCTTGGTTGATAATAATATTCCAGCCATAATCGGCTTCCAAAACGTGTCTTATCATTTCTGACGCACTCATGGCTTTTCCGTCAGGTTTCCAATGGTAATATTTCTCAGGTAGTCCATTCCAAAGTTTTATACTTCTTCTCCTGATCTCCGTAAAGTTTAAAAGTATGAGTTCAGATTGAGTCATTCTATTTGTTTTCGAGAATGTTGTTTTACATTACGTATAGCCCATATACCTGTAGCACAAGTTATAAAAAAAAGAGCTTTTTGGGATCCTTGCCAATCGGGCGATGGATCCTAACTTGTTGGTGTGCCGTGTAACTTGGCTCCCTAAAAAGGGCTTAAAAACGATGTTTTTTTCGCTGTTCAAGGACTCGGGTAAGGGTTACCCATATTGGTATTGGTTGTTTAGTGTGTTCAATTTCAATCATTTATTCATTTGCCATAAGCATTTTGGCCTCAATCTCTTCTTGAAATATAAATACTAATTTTCTTCTCTTCTCCTTTTCAAATATAAGAGTCTATTTTTCCACATATTTATTGGTCCAGTCACCATTGACCATTCCGCTATGTTTCGTTTTTAAGTGTCGCAAGAAATGTCGTCCCATTCTTGGTCCATATAGTTGACCAACCAGTTCAAGGCATAATGTCTTTCGTACACCACACCGGGATTCAGCCCGTTTAATTCGTATCCGTTTAACCTCGCATCAACACAGGTCCAATCCATTCTGTAATATAAATCGTTGGCATCCAAAATCTCGGTTTTTGTCCTTGATTTTGAAAAACTATTGATAAATGTATTCGGGTCTTTGCCTTCTCCAATAGGGTATTTTTCGAATGGGATCTGATTTAAATCGCACATTTTGTCCGGATACCCTATATCCTCTATAACGCCCAGGGCCCACATTAAGACCCAAATCCCTTCGCATTTCCAGGTTTCTTGGGTTTTCTTATCGTCGGTGGGGCTTTCTAAGAAGCTTTTTTCTTTAGGGGTAAGCAGCTCCCAAAGATGGTATGTCTTTAAATACTCGATCGCATCTTCCGCCTCTATAACATTGAATGCCACCATATTGGTGGTTGCTAGAACAGAAACCCTTTGGGCTATTTCCTTGGGGGTTCGCAATGTGGTGTCTTCTTCAGCTTCTATGTGGGGGAGGTGTTCATTTATTTTGACGCCTTTACTTTTTAGGAACTTCTCTGTTCTTTCCTTTCGATTGAGTTGTTTAGGGGACTTAAATCGTTTAAACATGTCTTGATCTTAATGGGTTTCAGTTTTTGTCCGATAAATTCCAGAAGGAAATCCAGACCGGGCAAGGCTGCCTTTTGTATTTATGTACATAACAACGGAATGGTAGCGGATTTTATTTTTTTCGGACGGGGAGATATTTGTTTTCGCTCCCGCTACTTTGTGGGACGGTTTTTTATTCTTTTGGGGATTTAAATATGGTTTCAAAAGCACGGTATACCGCCATATGCAATGCGTCTCCGTGAGTTTTGTCCTCTAAAAAATCGTAAAATAACACAGTGTTGTCCTTTTTGTTCGCACTCAATTTATCAAATAGTTCTTTCGCGGTCCGTTCCATGATTTCGCCCTCTTTTCCCCCGGCAATATAAATCGATTTAGGGGTGTCATAGGCGGTAGGTATTTCCTCTAGCAGCTTTTCGTCGTTCCACCATAAACTGGGACTCACAATAATATAGTTGTCAAATAGATGGGGTTTTTTAAATAGAATTTCTGTAGCCAGTAGACCGCCGAGCGATTGTCCGATTATCGTTTTCGTTTTTGTGGTTCTATAGTTTGATGTTATAAAGGGTTGGAGTTCTTTTTCTATAAATGCGATGAAGTTTTTTGATTTTCCGGAAGTAGGAAACTCTTTTTGATCTTGCTTGTTTTGGGAAGGAAATGTAAAATCTTTCTTTCTATCCTTATTTCCGATGCCAACCACAATGGATTCCGGAAGCATCCGAATCCAAGAAAAAGAAGCAAATTGAACGATTCCGGAAATATGTATAAAATCTTCATCCTTAGAACCATCAAGCAAATAAATGACGGGATAGGTCTTTAAACTATCGGAAGCGTAGTTTAGGGGCAGGTAAATGTTCAGGTCCCTTGTTTCCTCCAATACGGTCGATTCGATTTGGATCGACTTGCCCATTGAAAAGTCGCTTTCACTGATTTTTTCGGGCAAGGCTTGTCCACGGGATAAAGTCGTGATCAGTAAAAGGGAGAAACCTAGTAGCGTCTGTTTCATATTTTGGGTCGAATTGGTGGCAAGAATAGTCTATAGCCATCGCAGCATCTACTTGCAAGTACTAAGATAGAAAATCGCATATATCCGTAGCCGATAAATTTCGGTTTTAAAAAGGAGGAGGGCAAAATTTGAACCTATCAGCAGGACCTAGGCCGTTCTAGTGGTTTCCGAACATATGAAGGTCTATTTTCAGTTTGAGGTTTTTATGATATTGGGCAGATCCATCATTTATGGAAGTGAGCCTACCTACAAATAGCCCCGGGTTGGGGCTTTTGATGGGGTGTGTTGGGGTTTCGGTTTTATTCTAGCCTGTTCATGAGTTCCGAGTAAATCTTCCACTCTGGGTCTTCAATGATGCTGAACTCGAAATCCCTTTGGTTGCCATGTTCTTTTAGAAAGTCCATTAACCCCGTGGCGCCTTCCTTTTCGTTGGTTACCAGGTAGACCGTTCTTTCCGAATTATAGGTGGTCCGCCCAACATAGTAATTGGGAATTTTATTTTGGGTCAAATTATTTTCAACGAATATCTCAAAGTCGTTGAGGTCTTGCAGTTCTTCTTCGGTCGGTAATTGTGAGGCGCTACCCACCCTGTATTTCGATTTGATCTCGATGAAGTACTGAAACTCATTTTTGTGGGGAAATGGTTCAAAAGCCTTATTGGCAGAAAGCAAACAGGGAAGGTCATCTATGATAAAGTCCTTCGATGCGAACTGTTCGGGTACCGCATAGGTGTCTCTTTCTATGGGAAGGTTTTTATCGGGGTTTCCGATGTCGAATCCATCGTACGAGCTTAAGTTGAATTTGTCAGCGACCGCATATAATGTTTTGTTCAGCTCAAAGAGGGAAGTGGCATTATGGCTTTCTATCCGTTCTAAGTGCAACCAGTATTCGCCCGTGTCATCGGGGTAGATGTCTACGTGTTCGAAGCCTTCACTTTTCAGGAGTTCCGATACCTTTTCCAAGGTTTGGGGTTCTGAGTTGGTGAAGAAATAACCGTATAGCATGTCAGCGTCGGTATTGACCCCGCTGCTATGCATATGGTCATAGATTTCTTGAATTTTTTCGAGTGCGATCATAGTGGGATTTTGTTGGTTATTCGATTTTTTCTTACAAGAAAAATATGCCTTACATAGCGGTATTCGATTGCGCTTCATTTATCTCTTGAAGCTTTTTCTTGAATTATTTACAACGGTTTTGTGTATGGCGCATTGTGTGCGGTAGCCCATAATTTTAAAAAAGGCAGGAAGCAAGGGGAGTGTTGAAGTAGGGGAGGGCAGGGCAATGAAATACAGGGCTTAAAGGTTTTCTTCGATTATACGCAAGGGTAAGTGTAAGATTTCTAGGGAAGTAGGTTTACATTTTTATCGTAAATGTTAGGCGGACCTTATAAATTAGAAAAGGCGTTTGAATTAACTCCAAACGCCTTAGGTTTTATATCATGAGCAACGAGACCTTATGGTTGTTGTTTCGTTGCTGCTATTACAATTTCCCTAACATTTACACCTTGGGGTTGATTGTAGGCATACCACATGGCATTCGCAATATCAACAGGATTTAAAATTTTACCCATCTCTTTTTTCCAATTTTCATACCCTTCTTTGATTTCTTCCGATGTTGTGTGTGAAAGCAATTCTGTTTCTACTGCCCCAGGAGCGATGGTAACCATTCTAACATTGGACAAAGCAGCTTCTTCACGTGCATTTTCTGTTATGGCGTGAACACCGAACTTTGTTCCGCAGTAGGCCGCGTGGTTGGCAAAGGTTTTACGGCCAGCGATTGAACTTGTGTTTATAATTGTTCCTGACTGTCGTGTTTTCATTTGTGGCAAGACGGCTTGCATACCGTTGAGTAGCCCTAAAACGTTAACGTCGAACATCTTTTTCCATTCTAAGGGGTCTTGGTTCGCAATATCGCCTAAAAGCATCATGCCTGCGTTGTTGATCATGCAATCTACGGGTCCGAATTTTTCTTCGGCGGCTGCAATGGCATTTTTTAAGGCATCAATATCGGTAACATCTACTTTTTTACATAAGGTATTGGGTAGGTTAAACCCTTCTATGAGTTCAATTCTTCTGGCTATTAAAAGCAATGGATGTCCGTTTTTCGAGAATAATTCTGCCGTTGCTTTTCCTATTCCGGAACTCGCCCCTGTAATGACTACTAATTTTTTACTTGACATTTTTTTGAGTTTTTAATTCTGTGTTTTATTATAATTATTGTAAATGATAACTTTGTGAAAATATTTTAAAACACCTGATTGTTCTTTTAGTAGCACAAATGTATAGGGGGCTTTATGATATTCAAAATACTATTTATATATGTCGATCATAAGTTTAAATTATGGATATAAGGTTGTTGAAATTCTTTATCGCGGTTTATGAACAGAAAAATTTAACACGTGCCGCCGAGCAGTGTTTTGTGTCTCAGCCCAATATTTCCAATGGCATAAAGCAGCTTGAGGAAGAAGTAGGGAAAACACTTTTTGAACGTCATAAAAAGGGCGTGGAACTAAAAACGGAGGCACATTATCTATACCCGATCGCGAAACGTTTGGTAGGGGAACTCAAGGGCTTAAATGGATTTTTTAATGAACGAGAGTTTAAAAATAAAATTCAGATCGGCGTTGCCGATAGCTTGCCACAAGAGCATAAACAGCAATTTTTTAGAACGGCCTCTAAATTATGTGAATCTGTAGAATGGAATACCAAAGAAATTGGAAGGGAGAATGAAATTAATCTGTTGGTAAGGGAATGGAAAAACGAAGAAGATTTGTTCTTACCCCTCTGGAAGGAGGACTATGTTTTATGTATTCCCAATGGTCATCATTTATTAAATAAAGAGG
Organism: Zobellia uliginosa; assembly: GCF_900156625.1. Taxonomy (GTDB): domain Bacteria; phylum Bacteroidota; class Bacteroidia; order Flavobacteriales; family Flavobacteriaceae; genus Zobellia; species Zobellia uliginosa. The sequence continues at coordinate 106,655 of NZ_FTOB01000002.1, forward strand.
TGATTGATTTAAAGGATTTAGAAAGGGAAACATTTATCCATTGTCCTTCTTGTGAAGCACATATACAATGTTTGTCGATCTTGAACAATGAAACGAATAAGATGACGACCGTTGCGAACTGTTCGTCAAAAACAGAGACCTTGACTATGCTTATGGCAGGTTTAGGGGTTACTTTTTTGCCTGAAGCCTTTATTGATGGTTGGTATGGATTTAAAGTAAAACAATTTGACGGACCAAGATATTTTAGGGAAGTTGGCTTGGCGTATCCTCGTAAAAGCCTAAGAAACCCGGCAATTGCAAAAATTATTGAATATTTTTCAAAGAACGGGTTGAAAGTGAACAAGTTTGACGATTTTGCTTACTCTCTAAAAACGACTTCTTAGATTTAGGGTATTTCAAAATTAAGGGGCGATCACGATACTTCTGGCGAGAAAAGAAGTCTATCTAAAAGTTTTGATTATTCAAAAAAATATTTGGAAGAAAGTATGTATCTAAACAATTATTTAGATTTTTGTCTAAATAACTAAACGAAATGAATTATTTGTTCAAAGCGCTTAATGATGAAACAAGAAGACGGATTATAGAACTATTGAAGGATAAGGATATGAATGCAGGGGAAATTGCGGATGAATTTAACATTTCGAAGCCCAGTATTTCGCATCATCTTGATATTCTCAAAAGGGCAGATTTAATAATAAGCGAAAAGAAAGGGCAATTTGTCGAGTACTCATTAAACACAAGCATATTAGAGGATTTAATGGCTTGGATACTAACCTTAAAAAAATAAACATGAAATTCTCAATACAGAAAGAACTTCCTTTGATAAGTGTGGTTTTATTGCCTTTTATATACCTGAAATATGTATGGAACGACCTACCGCAAAAAGTTCCCGTACACTGGAATTTACAGGGGGAAATTGATAGATATGGCAGCAAGATGGAATTATGGCTAATTCCAATTCTTTTACCCCTTTTAAGCTATATCATCTTTCTTATTGTACCCCATATCGACCCAAAGGGAAAGATTAAAAATATGGGGGCCAAATATGGTCATCTCAAAATGTGGGTTACCTTACTTATGTCCGTAATATCCATTTTTATTCTCTATACTATAAAAAACCAGCCCGGCTCGAGTCCGGATTATATCATTCCCTTACTTGGTGTTTTACTACTAATTTTTGGCAATTATTTCCAAACACTAAAGGCCAATTACTTTATCGGTATCCGAACGCCTTGGACCCTAGAAAACGAAATGGTATGGAAAAGAACACATAGAATCGCAGGGAAACTATGGTTTGTAGGTGGATTGGTGATTCTGCTCGGCAGTTCTATTTTAGACGGTCAAATTAGCATAAAGTTCGCCTTGGGCATAATAAGCTTGATAGGCCTTTTTCCAATTTTATATTCGTACTTGTTATTTAGGAAACTAAAAAATCCTGCCTAGCATACGATAACCGAATCAAGCTTCATGTTTACGACTAATTTTTGAAAACCTTAGATATGCACAACAAGCTAAAATTGGGTCTGACCCTATTTGGCCTCGGAATTCTCGGCATACTATCCATGCTCACAATTACTTTTCCAGGGGATATGATACCCAAGGAACTGGTTGAGGCCCTATCGCCAGAAACCCTCAAGTATTTATCGTTGATACAACCATCAGTTTTGCTGTTGATTGCTGTCGTTATCGGAACGATGCTCTATGATAAGGTCAATTTACAGGTACCCTCTATTTCCGATATATTGAAAATTGAAAGTCCTAAAATATCGTTCAAGGAACAAATTAAATTCGGGGTCTTATTTGGGATCATCGCTGGTATATTGACAACCTTGGTTACATTCGTTTTTAAAACATCGATTCCTCAAGAGTTTGTCGAAATGCAGGGGAAAGTCCAATTTACCCCTATTGCCAGATTTCTGTACGGCGGGATTACCGAAGAAATTTTAATGCGTTTTGGCTTTATGACATTGCTAGTTTGGTCAGCATTTAAAATCACCAAGAATTTAAATGATCTGACGTATTGGATCGGAATTGTTTTGGCAAGTCTTTTATTCGCAATAGGACATTTTCCAATGGTGTTTAGCGTAGTAGAAAATCCATCCGCTTTATTTCTGACATTTGTTATGCTTGGCAATTCCATAGCAGGGTTATTCTTTGGTTGGCTTTATTGGAGGAAGGGACTGGAGGCGGCAATGGTCGCTCATATCATGACCCATGTAATACTAATGACCGGGGAAATCATGTAGGTTTCCCTTCACAAGAATTATCCGGTTTTCAAGAACTTCATTAAAGTTTACATCCGTATGGGTGGGAACTCCTGCGTGGCAGTTTTTTAATTCCTGCAGGGTAAAAAGTACGGCCGGTTTGACCATCTATATAGTAATGGCAATTCCGTTCCCCTCCTTAGGGATTATTCGCTCCAATTTAAGTGCTATTCTCGACTACAAACCCCATTTTTGGGATTATAAAGTTGGTAGAATGATTTTTACTACTGTTTAGGCTATTATTTTTATACTTTGTGCTCGTTGCGCGACTATGAATAATATCAATACGCACTTGTTAGGTTATTGGCAAAGAATAATTATGTTTTAAAATTAACCGAGAAAACAGTTGTTTTTTAACTCAGTTCTTTGTTGGCAGTAGTATTTATTTGACGAATGTGACTCCGTGATTGCTGCAAATGTCTGCTACCTTTTCAAAATCAGGCGGTCCGGAAGGCAAGTCAGCCAGTTCTTGAAACATTTTTTCAATTCCCGCAGGAATAGCACTTGTAATCATTTTAGCTTTTTCTGAACCTACGACTTTCCAAGCGTGTGGTAAGTTCTTTGGTGCAAATGCTGTGTCGCCTGCCTTTAATACAGTAGTTGTTCCATCAACCATTATTTCGACCTGTCCTTTGACGACCCTAAAAATCTCGTCTTCTTTGGTATGTATGTGTGGCGGTATACCAACACCAGGTTCTACATTGTCAACCCACTCCACAATTTGGTTGTCGGTTTCACTTCCGATTAATTTATGGGTCTGTATATCGCCAATTACGTCTAAAACTTCACCCTCATTGTCCTTTATGATTTTGGGATTGAGATTAGAAAAAAGGACTGTATTTTTAAATTGCTGCTTGCTGCTTGCTATTCTAGGTATCAACACAATTCCGAGCCCCAAGCCCGTAGTTTGAATAAATTTTTTTCTGTTCATAACCAATTGTTCTTTAGTTATGATAAAGGTAAAGCGAGAAGTTGCTTTAAAAGTTGTGATAAAATCGGTATAACATTAGAATTTCGGAAAATTTAGCTCTTTCTAATTTGAGAAGGCGGCAAGTTGGTGTGCTTCTTTAGGAAATAGCTGAAATAATCAGGTGAGGAAAAGCCCAATTGATAGGCTATTTCTTTGATGGGCTTATCGGTGAATTTCAATTCGTGGCGGGCGGTCATCACAAGTTTTTCGGCAATAAGGCTTTTGGCATTTGTTCCTAAAACCTCTTTCACGCACTCGTTCAGGTATTTGTCCGAAACGTGTAATAGTTGTGCATAGGCCGAAACTTCGTGTTTTTTCGAAAATTGTGTGTCAATCTTTTTCTTGAATTTATAGACCAAGGCAGCTTTTTGGTTATTGTCCGAAATAAACGTTTTTATATTGCATTTCCCGTCACAATACACAAAAAAGGTATTCAGAAGTGACAATATAGCCTGCTCTTTATTCGGAAGATTAGTGCTGATGAGTTCATCGAGCATTTCAAGAATAGATTTTACACGTTTTTCGATACCTGGGGAAAGGTTTATTTTCGGAATCTCATCAGTCGATTTGAAAAAACGCACTTGGGTAATATGCAGGTTTTTAAAAATAGGGTTGTCCATCAGGGTTCTGGGGATTAATAGCACGTATCCCGATGATGAATCAGTATCAGTTTTATAAAGTTTCCAATCAAAGTCAGGGGTAAGGAAAAAAACCGAATTGGATATGTTTTTATATTTTGTTTGGTTTATTTCGATATGGTCAACGCCGTTTTGCAACCAGCACAACGTATAACAATCTTCTTCATTTCGCCTTGAAGTTACCTTGTTCAGTATGGGTGATATTTTTATTGTTTGTGTTCGCATTCTTATATTACTGCCAACGGCCCGGGACTAGGCCCTGCGGATGCGCAGCATACGCGTTAAGGGTCTGGGCTGGGCATCCGTGGGGCTTATCCCTTGTTGTGTTTCGTTTTCCTTCGGGAGGTCTCTACGGTTTTCTGAGGTCGCTCCCTATATTTTTGCGCCGCCCTTCCCGGGCCGTTGTGGCGTATTGAGCGCACCGGGAATCGAAAAAAGGTATGGGTACGGAGCGTTGCCCGTCTTGCTTTTTTCGATGTAGGGACGCGGCCGAAGGCAATTCGCCACAACGAGGTTGTGTATGGTTAGTTGCTTTGCGACTAAAGATAGCAAAAGGGGACGAATCTGAGGGAAATTCGGAGAATTTTCAGATTAGAGATTATCAAACTCTGGCAATTAATTATACACGGTGTGTGCCCAGTATGGGCATCCTTTACGCTACAGAAATGTAGTTGATTAATCTAGAGGGGGCAAGTCCCTTATGGGCAGGGGTAACGCCTTGAACCATTAGTAAGTCGCAAGGGTGGTAACTGCGAAGTTACATCTGAAGAAAGCGCGACTACAAAACTCGGTACCGACGAACAGGAACCGTATACGGAGGCATATTCATCCGGGCAAGCAAGCACATCATTGTAACGCCCCAAGAGAACCAAAAGGATGATTATGTAGATACGGCGGTTATCGAGCGAAAGAAGATGTTCTTACCTGGGGAGATCTCTATAACCACGAGTTGGTATAGTAGAGAAGTCAGCAGAGGTCATAGTACTTACGGGCAACGAGCTAGGGCAATACCCTAGAGGTCTCACAAGTAAGGAAGGACCGAACGTAATTCTCTTCAAAATTCGCATAGGAGCACGTGTTGTAGCCTATGTCTAAATTAGAAGATAGTGCCAAGGGTGGAAAGAGCCTTGGTTTGATGATTTACGAACCGCCTGTTACGAGACCCGTATGGCAGGTGGTGTGAGAGGCGCAGTCCGTTCCTAACTAGGGGCGGACCCGTCTACTCGATTGTGGTGCGTTTTTATTCCGTCAACTTCATTTCCTCCATTTTTTCCGGTTCTTTAGGAGGCGGTGGTGGTTCAAAATAGGGTGTATAATCTGTGAGCCATATCCTTATGTCTGAATTTAGAAAGTTCCGTTCGTAAGCTCTACTTAATTCTAAAAAAATTGGTTGGAGCTTATTTAAGCCATCATTTGAGACAGAAATCGAAAGAATATGTTTGGCAGGACTTTCACTCCAATTTTCGTCTTTTCCATTATTGGATATATCTTTTTCCAAAACTGATCCTAATTTGGAAAGTTCAAACTTTTTGCAGATCCATGGATTAGTGAATCTTTTCTCAATACTATCATCATGCACGATCAGTACATTTTTCTGTTTGATAAGGATATCACCTATTTTGTCCCAACAAGGCGTTGATACTTTGTGGATATATGTAGTATCATTGACCCTCATTATGACAACTGGGACGCTATCATTGCAAACTATCTCGTCAACATGTTTTAAAAGATTACGATAATCGTCGAATTCAGAAAATTCTAAAGCAACCATATTATCTTCAATATTAGACACAACATTTTCTGTCAAATCAATGTTTTTATCCTGTTGCCTTTCGTTTTTGCAGCCAGAAACGACAATAAGCAATATGGTGATTAAGCATTTATTCAATAGTCTTTCCATATTTTGACTCGATAGCTCAAGAAATTAATAGAGTTTCTTTATGTAGGGAATGCACCACAACGCTAAATATATGGCAAGTTGGGCGGAAAACAAGTAATTATTTTTGGTTTAGCCACAAGCCAAATCTTTTGTATTTTGTTTTAATTTTTCTCTTTTAATACCAAATCAAAATATTTGGCGACTTTGCAAATAGACAACAACCTTTCGATTAAACACTAATCGCCAATTTGCTATATATAGTGTGCCTGTTGCACAAGTTAACGAAAAAACCACATAGGATCAAGGCGATCTTAACGTTGCGTTGTTAATTTTAGGTATGCAGGGAAAAAAGGATTACCAAGAAAAACGGTTCGCCCATTTCCAGTTGAGCGAGCGAATCCCCGAGAACAATTTCTACAGGCGGTTAAAGGAGGTTTTGGAACTCCGGTTCTTTTACGGCCTTACCGAAGGCTACTACGGGAACAGCGGCCAAAAGAGCATAGACCCGGTGGTCTTCTTCAAGCTCTGCCTTGTGGGCTACCTGGAGAACATCATCAGCGACCGCAAGCTTACAAGGTGATGCACCTCTCGGCCATAGCCTATAATCTTAAAAAGTACCTGAAATTCACGGAAAAACGTGCCAAAAGCGGGGCGGGACGGCTTGATTTGGCAGTCTTGGCAAAAAGTGCGCTTCAATACTTGTTTGGGACTTGCATAAAACATCGAAATTTGGTGCCTCGATTCTGGCCCGACATAAAAAGAGCCCCGTAAAGAGGCTTATATGAATCCGTTTTTTTGCTTTTCAATGGCTTGTGCAACGATTACTTGTGTTAGCATTAGTTTTTATTCGGGCAATTTATCATATATCGTAATGTCTACAGGAATTTTTATTTTTTTATTTACTTTTCCAGGCATTTCAAAGTCAATTAAAATATGTCCTTTAAGTTTTTCATATTCTTTGTCAAGTTTTATTTTAATCCCTAAGTTTTGACATAAAACATTATCATAATCCCATAAAGAGTATTCCTGTAAATTAACAGCTATTTCATTATCTACTATTTGGAGTTTCTCATTTTTCTCATTTATCAATTCGTAATCTTTAAAGGTACATGTAGTAAAATCCCAAATATCATCGTCTTTGTTGATTATAGTTCCATTGTTTTCATTAAACTCTTCCAGTTTCGTTTTGGATATAGGATATCTAGTATAAAGATGTACTAAACTTGTTGGTTGCTTTTTCCTTTCAGTAAAGGCTCCAATAGAAATTGTTGCTTTTGCTCCAATTTCGTCTAAAAACTGTTCACTCTCGTTTTTAGAATATTTGTAATCGGATTTATCTTGACTATTACAACTGGTCAGAAATACAGTTAGTGTTATGAAAAAAAGTTTTCTAAAATATTTCATTCTGGAATTTTAGTTTAAATTAATGCTAACGGTTTGTATAAGATTAGTTGCGTCGTTTAAGCAACTAATTTAGCAAATACAAACCGAACCTGCCAGCCGGCAGGCTGGTAGAAAATCCGCAAGGATTTTCGTAAGTAGGCTAGAACTAGCAATAAATTATATACGGTGTGCCTGTTGCACAAGTTAACGAAAAAACCACATAGGATCAAGGCGATCTTAACGTTGCGTTGTTAATTTTAGGTATGCAGGGAAAAAAGGATTACCAAGAAAAACGGTTCGCCCATTTCCAATTGGGCGAGCGAATCCCCGAGAACAATTTCTACAGGCGGTTAAAGGAGGTTTTGGAACTCCGGTTCCTTTATGGCCTTAGCGAAGGCTATTACGGGAACAGCGGCCAAAAGAGCATAGACCCGGTGGTCTTCTTCAAGCTCTGTCTTGTGGGCTATCTGGAGAACATCGTCAGCGACCGCAAGCTTACAAGGTGATGCACCTCTCGGCGATTGCCTATAACCTGAAGAAGTGCCTGAAATTCACGGAAAAACGTGTCAAAAGCGGGGCGGGACGGCTTGATTTGGCAGTCTTGGTAAAAAGTGCGCTTCAATACTTGTTCGGGACTTGCATAAAACATCTAAATTTGGTGCCTCGATTCTGCCCCGACATAAAAAAAGCCCCGTAAAGAGGCTTATATGAATCCGTTTTTTTGCTTTTCAATGGCTTGTGCAAGGATTACTAGTGTTACCTGCTGGCTTTTCGGCTTCTAAATCCCAGTATAATTGCACGTAATTATTGACGGCAATTAGTCTTAAAGTAAATTCGCCCATTATCCATCTTCTTCCATGCCACTTTCCATCATCGAATTCGCTCATTTTAAAAGGTCCATCGTCATTTATATCAGGTCCGAAAGCTCCTAATAAGCGGTTTACTAATTCTCTTATTTCTTTATCTATTATAAACCAATTAGTAGGCTTGTCCTGACTTAAAAAAACAGACCATTCTTCATTCTCGTCGAAAGGATGGAAAGTAACTAATTTATTGAAAAAGCCAAACAAGAAATAAGGAAAGTAAAATGTTCTGTATTTTCCTGAATCAATTTCGGATTCATAAAAATCATTGGATTCCAAACGGTTTTGAAAAATGTTTAAATCAGTTTGAGGGTCTTTATTGCCTAAAAAGTTTTTATAAAATTCTAAAAATTCTTCAGGTTTTTGAACTCTAGTATTTATATCTAATTTTTCAAAAACTTTAAGTGTTTTCTTGTAAGACCTTTTATCATTAATAACATAGAAATTGCAGGTTGACGCATATGCTGCGTGGAACGCGTCTTCTGTTGTATTCTTGAAAGTTTCTTTTCTACCTTTTTTAATGTTTACTTTATCTTCTTGATAACCGTGCATATCTAATTTTAGATATTCATTAGATATGTCATTAAACCATTTCGGGGCATGCTTGCCATTGTTTTTGAACTGGTCGACGGTAATACCAAGTTTATCGTAACTTTTGTCAATTAAATCAAATGGGTTTTCAGTATTAAAAATCTTATCCCTATTAATACCCATACCATTTTGTATTGTTTGTCTTAACTCCTTGTAGCCATCATTTTCATTTAGATTTATATTCATTTGAGAAAAACTTTTGAAAAAACCACCCATTGTAGGCTTATCTTTTAAACCAGGGAACATATTTTCCATTATGGCTGCGCTTTCAGGGTTTTTGAAAGCTTCTTTAAGCGAATCATCTAATGGTAGATTTTTAAGTAAATCGAACAATGGTTTAACTATCTTGTTCGTTTTTTCATCATCTTCGAAGGTCTTCATTAATCCTTCAATACTTAAATCTTTAAATGAGTCTTTACTTTCAATTGTGTGCTCAAATAACTCCTTAGGTGGATACTGTTCACAAACAATTCCCTTTCCATTGTTATATAAACAATAGTTCTCTGTTAGTTCTGAAATAAACTCTAAGTCCGAGTTAATCAGTTCCTGTTGTTTTTGATTTTCGCTAAAACTAGCAGATATATCAGTTATATGAGAACTAGAAAAAATAACAAATAAATTGTGATTATTTAAAAGGATTTCTTTTAACTCCGAATGTGCTCCATTTTTAATTTGAGATAGGACATTCCAGTCAAAATAAACTTTAATCATGTTTACTGGTGGTTTTTTGAGCTTGCAGATAACGGTTGAGCTAAGCGTAGTGCGGAGGTACGACATCTGCGACAGCAGTGGGCGAGTTGGCGCGCTGGCCAGTTTCCGTCTTAACACGAAGCTAAAGCTTTTGGTTTTGCTTTTTCTTTTTTTGTCCAAAGCTAAATCCCAAAGATTTAGCGCCATTATAAATATACACAGACCTTTCAATTTTGCCCTAAAGTCCGCATTACGTTTAGGCATTGTGCCTGTTGCACAAGTTAACGAAAAAACCACATAGGATCAAGGCGATCTTAACGTTGCGTTGTTAATTTTAGGTATGCAGGGAAAAAAGCATTACCAAGAAAAACTGTTCGCCCATTTCCAGTTGAGCGAGCGAATCCCCGAGAACAATTTCTACAGGCGGTTAAAGGAGGTTTTGGAACTCCGGTTCCTTTACGGCCTTACCGAAGGCTATTACGGGAACAGCGGCCAAAAGAGCATAGACCCGGTGGTCTTCTTCAAGCTCTGCCTTGTGGGCTATCTGGAGAACATCATCAGCGACCGCAAGCTCATGGCCCATTGTTCCCTACGGTTGGACATCCTTTATTTCATAGGGTACGATATAGACGAGGAGCTCCCCTGGCACAGTACGATAAGCCGTACCCGCCAACTGTTCCCGGAAAGTGTATTCGAGGAAGTCTTCACCACGGTTTTACGTATGTGCGTGGAGAAGGGAATGGTAAGCGGCCATACCCAGGCCATAGATTCCGCACCGGTCAAGGCCAACGCGAGCATGGACACCTTGGAACTTAAGGTGCCCGAAGGGGAACTGGACGAACACCTGCGCAAGGTACGGGTGCTGAGTGCAATGGACAAAGGGGAGCCACACCGTAAATCGCAGAACGACAGGTCGGACAAGGGCCAGCGCAGCGTTACGGCCAACCCCAACGAACTGGCGGCGATAAAGGGCCGGAACAAAAAATGGGCGAAGGACCAGGACCAACGCCCGGGCGCCAAGAACAAGGGGGCCAAGTATACGAGTAACAAAACACATTACAGCCCCACGGACCCCGATGCGAGGATCAGCGTAAAACCGGGCAAGGCCCGAAAGCTGAACTACCTGAGCCAATTGAGCGTTGATACGGCCCACCACGTCATTACGGACATCAGGGCCTACCATGCGGACGGGAAGGACAACCAACAGTTGCCGGATATCGTCCAAAGACTTCGGGCAAGGTTGTGGAAGCAGGGCCTGGTCTGGGAGAACTGTGTAGCGGACACGGGTTACAGTAGCGGGGAGAACTATGCCTTTCTAGAGGATATCGGTCTAAAGAGCTTCATTCCGCCCCATGGCACCTACAAGGGCGGTCCGGACGGATTCACCTATAACAATACAGAAGACCATTACGTATGTCCGCAGGGCAAGGTGATACCCTTCACCAAGGTGTTCAACGATCACCGTACGGGTACGAAAAAGAAAGCGTACCGCGCATCGAGCCTGATCTGTAAGGGCTGCCCGTTGAAATCCACATGTCTGGGCAAGGTGAACGAAAAACAATTTTCGGTCACCTATTACCGTGCGGAGTACGAGCGGAACATCAAAAGGGTGAACAGTAAATTGGGGCGCTATATGAAGGGCAAGCGACAGAGTACGGTAGAGCCCGTATTCGGAACGCTGACCCAGTTCATGGGGCTCAGGAAGATAAACACCATAGGATTGGCACAGGCCAACAAGGTGATGCACCTCTCGGCGATTGCCTATAACCTGAAGAAGTACCTGAAATTCACGGAAAAACGCTCAAAAAGCGGGGCGGGACGGCTTGATTTGGCAGTCTTGGCAAAAAGTGCGCTTCAATACTTGTTCGGGACTTGCATAAAGCATCGAAATTTGGTGCCTCGATTCTGGCCCGACATAAAAAAAGCCCCGTAAAGAGGCTTATATAAATCCGTTTTTTTGCTTTTCAATGGCTTGTGCAACGATTACCTTTGTTGGCATTTCGTACTTTTTATTTCAGATGCATTTTGGTATTGTCCTTTATTTCCTTACCTAAATCTGGTCTTTTTTTTACAATTAATTCTGTGAAAATTTTTTGAATGAATGGAGCCACCCAATACTGTGAATCTTCCTCTGGCGTAATTCCTATGTCCATAGAATCTGAGTAATCACTTGACATAAAAAAATGGTCATTCGAATAAAAAAGATATGCGAAATGTTGAATAAATAATGATTCAATGTCATAAGAAATAATGTCCAGATATTTTATTCTATTTGGATTGTGTATTTCATTGTCGTTCAATAACATATTATGGAAAAAATTGTAATGCGTATTGTCATTACATCTATCTCTGATTTTTTTTAACCTATCATCTTTCTTTAAAAGATTAGTTATTGGCATTAGCGTTTCGGATTCTTTGATGTATTTTGAAATAACTCTAAATTCTGGTATAGTTTCAGTTCCATTCCGCCAATTATCAATTTGTTCAACAATGAAATTGTCAATGCTAAAATTGTCTTGTAGATAAAGATTGGAATAGATATTTATGTATGTAGAATCATAATATTTTCTGATTAAGGCGTATGCATCATTAATCCTGCCTTTGCGTAAAATTTGACTGATAGAATTTATAGTGCCTTTTATCGACGAAATTGCATAAGTATCTAGGTTTATAAAAGACTTTGTTCCTTGCGACATCCAATTCATAATGGAAAATGACAATGACTCGTAAAAATCAGAATATGCAGTCAGTTCTGCGAAAATTCGATGTTTCGTGTATTCCTCTCCTAATTTGTCCTCTATTGTTATGTCTCCAAATTTCAATTTTGATATGATTTTTTAGTATGAATGCCAACGGTTGAGCTATGAACAGTACGGGAGCAAACTAGTGTTTGCTATCCGCCACACACATAGCAAAATCTTTTTGTTTTGTTTTTCTTTTCGTTGTTTAAAGCCAAATCCAAAAGATTTGGCGGACTTAGCAAACAAACCCAAGCCATTAAATTTAACTCATTTTGCCCTATTTGCTATAGGTGTTGTTGTACGCTGGCTTTTATTCGTTTTTTAAATCAATTTCGGTTATTCTTGGTTTTTCATATGCTAAAACAGTCAAACAACCATTAGTCGTAGCTATGAAAAATTCATTTAGGTCGTCAACCGCTCTACTAACATCTAAAATTCCGCTTTGCATTACTTCACCAGACTTCCAACCTCCTTTAATTATTCTAAAAAGGTGATATCCGTTTTTAAAATCAGGTAAATCCCAATAACTTAAAAAATCGCCTTCGTCTAAATATCGAAATCCATTAAATCCGCCAAATTCATATTCAATTCCGATTTGCTTTTCGGAATTTTTCCAAGTCGAAATCGTGATTTTTAAACCGAATACAGTCCATTGAAAATCAATAATATCGCTTTCCCGTTTTATTGAGAAATATTCCTTTCCGATTTTGTCAATTATCATCTTCATTTACGATTTTCAGCTTGCGCACAACTTGTTTATATGCGGAACATTCTGTCTTTTATCCTGCCAATCCGGTACAATATGCGGAGGTTACGGTTTAATTTATCACTATTATTTCAGTTAAGCGATAAAACTGCTATTTTTTATATACGATGTGCTTGTTGCTCAACCATATATTCCATCAATACATACTTGTTAGGTAGTTTTTTTGTAAAGCATAACTAATTGATGTACTGTGTTTAGTTATTTCCAATAATTCAAAAACTATCAATTTATTGCTGATGACGGCTTGTGCAAGGGTTACTTTTGTTGGCAGTAGTAATTTACGCTATTGCTAAATCGTCTTCACTTAATTTCAGTTTTGGATTATCTAATTTTTTAATCGTTGCTCTAATTTTCACTCTATCGGATTGTGGCAAAAAAGTCGGCACCAAATCGGTTAAATCAATTTTCAAAATTCGATTAATAACAATTAAATCCTTTAAAGAAAAAGGACTTACACCATTAATCAGTTCAGACATATAGGATTTGCTTTGGTGCCCCAAAACTTTCCCAAAGTCTTGTTGAGTTAGGTTTAAGTTCTTTAGTTTCTTTCTTATAAGCTCTTTTCTTCGCTGGATAAATAAACGTTCCTTTTCAGCAATCAATTCCGCAACATCGCTTTCACCTAGTTTTTTGTCAGATATTTTAGATTCCGCACTCCAATTCTCATTTTCGTACTGCTCAATTAAATCTCTTAACTTTTTTCGAATAGATTTGAATTTGGGGTTTTCTTTTGAAAGAACACGTAGTTTTCTGTCCGCAATCAATGCTCTTTCAAAATCCAGTTCATTCTGAATTTTTCCAGTTTTTATTAGTTGAGATATGTCAAATTGTGTTTTCATAATATTGTTTTTAAATCCAATCGTTAGACTTTAACCACTTTTTTATGGTGTTTCTATTGTTCTTAAAAGTCATTTCGTATTGCTGGTGTGTTCCTGCCCAAACTACCGTTGCTTCATTATCGTCAAACTCAATCAGAATCATTGTTCTGTGAACATTGATGTTAAAAAAATAAAATCCATCACTATGAACATTATCAGCATCCTGTCTCGTTTCGTTTAATTCCGTTTGGTCTTTCCAATCATTCTCGTCAACATCCTTAATTAGTTTGTCGATAGCTTTAATTAAAGGAGTATTTCCTTTGTTCTTTCTTTTTAGCTTTTCTAATATTTTCTTATTGGTCAGTCTCATTTACAATTGCAAATATAAAAAAAGTTCGGATATTGACCGAACTTTAGAAAATCTCTTTTATTGCTGCAACTAAGTGATATATTATGTTTTAATTAATTCAAAAACTATCAATTTATTGCTGATGACGGCTTGTGCAAGGGGTACTTTGTTGTGCATGGGCTTTTCCCGAAATTTATGTCTATTTTACAATAATCTGATTCCAAAAAACTGGTCGGATAATATTAAAATTGAACTTACTACCGTCGTAATTATTGTTGTCCAAAAGTTGAATTTCCAATTCACTCCATATTTTTTAGAGATTTTAAAGACTAAAAAAAATAGAAATCCAGAAACAATAATTGATATTGTAAAAAGCCCAATACCTAAGAATTCGCTTATTCGGCCTTCATCATTTGGATTGATGAAATTCATTATTCCTGCTAATGACCTCGTATATAAGGGAACGAATATAAAGGGATATATATATTTATTCCAGCCTTTTGTTTTGAGAGTGATAAATGCAATTATTGCTTGAAAAATAGTAATTAAAGGTCCAGTAGCCGAAATGTAAATTTTATGCCATTCCGTAGGTTCCTGTCCTTCAGCAAAGGATACAGAATTTAGTCTCATTATTGAGTCATATCCCAAAGATTCGCTTGTAAGCCAATGAGTAAATTCGTGGAGTAACCAAGTAAAACTAACAGCTACGATGCTTATAAAAATATATTTCCCGTTTATTCTTTGTTGGTTCATCTGTTTTATATTGAAGGGTTTAATCTTATTTTACAAAAATCTGACAGTTAGTATAAATTTTGAAAATAAGATACCGACAATATTGCGTCAATGGTATGACATCTTTTATAACAGTTTGATATTGGGCTTAATATATAATTCCGAATGATTGGTTAGACTTATCGAATTTTTAAAGACAATAAAGACATTGATGCAGATTGATACAATTAATAGAATAATGAGTATAGGAGTGTTTATTTGAAACCAATGCTGAAGGAAAGGACTAACTACTAATGAAATAGATGTAATAATACTCCAAATAATTTGAACGCTTAATATGTCTTTTCCTAGTGATTTTGTTTTTTCATTTTTACTTTTAAAAGTTAAAATAGCGGGTAGAATTATGTTCCCAAAAGGTATGATACAAAAAGAGAGTGCTGATATATTGATGATTTTAATTTTCTCTAAATCTATTTTTTTATTTAATAGGTCTTCTGGTTTAACTTTTAAAGTATTTGCTAGGGATTCTAATGTGAATCCTTTTGGGGTATTTCCTTTCTCAATTCTCTGAATAGTCCGCAATGATAAACCTGATTTTTCAGCAAGTTCGGTTTGGGTCAAATTATTCCTATTTCTATGAAATTGAACTTTATTTTTCATGTTTTGTAGTCATTTTCGAGCTTATGCACAACCATGAATTCCATCAATATGTACTTGTTAGGTTATTTTTTTTTAAACATAACTAGCTGATATATTAGATTTCAATTATTTCTGGTAATTCAAAAACTATCAATTTATTGCTGATGACGGGTTGTGCAACTACCTATTGTTTTTTCCATTACAGCCTTTAAATTAAATTACGATTCATTATTTATCTGAAATCTGCTCGCCATTTTCGTAATACTTTTTTAATTCTAACTTACCTGTTTTGTCAAAAACTTCAACAACACCGTGGTATTTGTCATTTTTAAAATTGGCTGTAAATTCGACTAGTCCATTTGATTGATAAACTGTAAATTTACCTGACCTAATTCCGTTTTCAAACTCAGATTTTTGTTTAAGTTTACCAGTGTTCTCAAAATAAAATTGCCATTCTCCATGTCTACCACTTATGGGAACTGATGTACGACCTAGTTTAGTTTCATCTCCATTTAAATAGTGTCCTTCAGCTTTGATTTTTCCAGTATTATAATAATAATATTTCCACAATCCATTTTGCAAATTATTTTCGTATTTACCAACAGATTTTAATTTACCATTACCATAAAATTCTTTCCAAATTCCGTTTTTTTTATAATTTAAAAATGTTCCGTAAGTTATAGTATCTCCATTTAATTTTAATTGTAAATATGGACCGGTTTTATTTCCTTTTATATAAGTGCTTTTTTGTTTTAGATTACCATTTTCTGCGTAATATTCAAGATATTTTCCATCTATTTTTCCTTTCACGCAATTAAACGTTAGTAATACTCGCCCTGACCTTGTAGTGTCCAAAACTTTTCCTGTAAATGGTTGTTCTTTTAACTTATAGATTCCATCTGCTTTATTCAAACTAATAGAGGAGGTTTGTTTTTCTTGGCAAGAAAATAATGTGAGCGATATTAAAATAGAGAGAGGATAAAGTTTGTATAAAAAAAAAATTTCCATTTTTAAAATAATTGGTAACAACGCGATATAGTTAATGATGCCATCCTTCTTATAGCACCTGCAAATCTATATCCTTCTTTTTAGCACCTCTAATGTACCACCTTTACGCACATCGGCCTTACGGATTTACGTAAGGCTGTTAAGAAATTTTTTAACAGGGGCTCCAGGGGGCTGCGAACCGTAGATAGGTCGGTCTTTGCCTTAAAAACCCTTTGTCCTTCTCTGTGGTCGCTTCAAGGACAAAACCGCCTTAAAAAGCGGTTATGGAAGTCGTTATTCTATTTGGTATGGGCTTGTGAAGGGGTACCGGTGTTATGCTGTGTTATTTCTCCTTTACCAGCCATTCGATCGCTTTTTCTTTGGGATTGTTCGTAATAATGTCGGGTGATATTTGACCTCCATATAATTTTTTTGTTCTATCGGCCATAATCGTTGTTGTTAGGACAAGTTTTGCTCCATCACTCAATGGATAAACCACATTTCCCGTAGATAGTCCGGCAGTGTTTTTTCCAAAGAATTTTGTGCATGGCAGTCCTTTAAACGTTATTGCTATGGCCTCTCCCGAACTGGCGGTCATTTCCCCTATCAAGACAGCGATCTTAGGTGCTTTCTTTTTTAAGGTATATGAGTTTTCAACTTCTAATTTAATATCTTTTCCAGTGTAGACGGTATTATTCGAAAAACTCCACTCGGCGCTATTTTTCTCCCAATCCAGAAAGTAACCTGAAATACCTTCTCCTAAAATTGGTGCTAGTCCTAAATACATCGGCCACATATTACCCCCGTAATTTTCTGATAAGTCAATTATCCAGCCGTTTATTTCGGGTCTATCGAGTTTTGTTATTTTACTTTGGATGTATGTTGCGAACTTTTTGGCGATTTCCCCGTCTTCATTAAATGCCGGAATTTTCAAATATGCAATTTGCCCGTCAAAAATTTTAGCATCAACGAAAGGCATCTTTTTATCAACTTCTTGAAATTCGGTTGCGGGTTGTTTCTTTATAAAGAAACTGTGTTGATCTCCTAATTGTCTTAGAACATCTTCAATAATAGGATATGTTTCTTCGATGGTATTTTTTTCTTTTACTCTCTTGTGCGCGGAATTCCTTAAATTTTTCCAGTCGACATTCTCAGTTTCAATCGAATTTTCCTGCATAATATCTATAGCCGAGTCCAGATATGTTTTCGGTTCGTTATTACACGAGAATAAAAGACAGGCTAAAATTATAATGAATAGTTTGTTCATTTTATGGCTTACGGTAATTTCTTACTTCAAAAATTCTTAAGGAAATAACTCTTGCACTTGATTTATCAGCAAAGTTCCTTAATATGAGTAATGCCGCCTAACAACGCGATATAGTTAATGATGCCATCCTTCTTATATAGACTAAGGTAGTAAATCCTATACACCTTGATCTTAAAAAAAAAAGTGGACTTCAGTGGTTTTAGGGCTTCCATCCAAGTGGCTAAAACTTTTGTCAGGGCAAAAAAAAGCCCCTTAAAGAGGTTTTTGTGGATCTGTTCTTATTCAATTTTTTTAATGAGTTCCACATTATAGCGTTCAATTTCCGTTAAAAATTGTTCGACTTCTTCGTGCTCGGGCCGATACCATTTTTGCTTTTTGAAATACTTATCCATATCCCCTCCTTCCTTAAAAATATAACCGTAGCGCGCAAAAATTTCATTTCTCATTAATTTCAAATCATCCTTACCCATTTGATTTAATTCCTCACGGTGTAATTTTCTAAAAGATGCTTGCCTATATTTTCCGGAATAGATGTCTTCAAACTTGAGCTCCGTTCTAGCGCCAATTTCAAATTCACTGTCTTCGATCCAGCTCGACCAGGGATTATTGATTTTCAGTCCTTTGATATAGTCGCCCGATTCCGTTTTGTATCTAATGAACTGCCCGGAATGTTGGTCACTGGTAAATTTTCCGTTTTTATCTATGGCGATATGGGTGAGGGTGATATAATTCGCTTTCAAGGTTCCGGTACTCTCTTCCCAATATCCGCTCAGAACCTGTCCGATGATACAGCCGTCAGAGAAAAACACACGAAGATCCGATTCGCTTTCACTTTCCCCAAAATGATAGCTTCCGGCGTATTCAATTTCAGATTTTGCAACCCAAGGGCTTAGATCGGACGCATTAATTTCTTGTCCGCCCCAATATTGGGCGAAAGCGAAATTGGAAGTAAATAAAAAGAGGATTACTATTCTCATATCTTGTTTTCAAATGGCTTACAAGGGCTGGGCCGTGGACCCAGGGTGCAAACCGGCGTTGGTTTTCCGCTATATCTTTAGCGGAATCTTTCTATTTTTTTGTCCAAGGCAAAACCCTATCGGCATTGCGATGTTATAAAAATACACAAACCCCGGGATTAAGCTTGAAGTCCGCCATCTTTGTCGCGTATGGCAAGCGTTATTTTTCTGGGTTAATTCCATGGCTTGTCCCCAAAAATCACCCCTATCGGCTTTTCGACCTTCGATTGTGGGGCTTACATAAATATCGGGGAGAAAATCGATGCCGTGCCGAGAAGTCCTTAGCTCGAACAATAGCTCGTTAAGGTCTAAACGACAGAGGGTTCTAGGGAGGTGAAACAGCTTTCGGGCCTTCTACTGCATTGATTTTTGTAAAATATTGCTTTAAAGGTGCTCCAACGACAAGAAAAACAAGGCAAATACCCTTATTTAAACATTGGCGATTTCTTACTTTAGCTTATTCAAAGAACATCGAGTTTCGCTTACATGATTTTAAAGAACAAAAGCTTTTGGCGCTTAGGATTTGCCATTTCACTCTTGCTAGGGTTTACGGCCTGTAAGAAACAAGACAGCATACGCCCCGGTATAGAAAAAAGACTCTCGGTGTTAGACAGTACAAGGCTGACGCGACCTGAAAAATCCCTTTCCGAATTAGATAGCCTATTGCAAAACAGTAAAGACCTGAACGACAAGGAACGGGCCCTGTTATTGTTCAACAAGGGGGAGGCCCTATACTTGAACGACAAATATTTGGAAGCCTTTAATACGCAGCAACAAAGCCATAAATTATTTGTTGAATTAAAGGACGGCTACAACGAGGCCCGTTCCCTCATTACCCTAAGTGGGGCCGCCCTTCATATGGGAGATATAGAAACCTCACAGCGATATGCCTTAGAAGCCTTGGAACTGAGTCGGTCGATAGGGGATAAGCGTATAGAAGGTAAAGCGTACAACCAATTGTTCAAACTGCATTTTAGGTTAAAGGATTACCAAGAGGCCTTGTCGTATATACAATTGACCGACAGTCTATATACCATAGAAGCAGACACCACCTCATTGATCTCAATAAAGGGCAATACGGCCAGTGTATATTTAAAACTAAAGGACTATAACAAAGCTTTGGCCAGTTACTCCGAAGCCATGGCCTTAAGCCAAACGAAAAGAGATCCCAAAACCTTGGTAAGTGTGCTGAACAATATAGGCTACACCTATATGGAAGCCGGGGAATACGAGAGCTCCGAGAAATTTTTAAGGGGAGCCATTACCTTGAACAAGAACATAAAAGCGATAAATGCGGCCCCCTACAAGGGTTTGGGTTCCCTATTTTTATTAAAGGCCCAAAACGACTCCGCAGAGGTCAATTTCAACAAGGCATTGGCCATCTATAGGGCGAACAAGGATATGAAGGAGGAAATAGATGTAAGGGATAAGCTTATTGCCATATCCATTATGTCGGGAGATTACACCAAGGCGCTGAACCACCAGGTCGTTAGGGATAGTTTACAGCTCAACGTAAACCACCTGGAAAAGAACCGGCTTTTAAACTTTGCCAACGTCAATTATGAAGTCAAACGAAAAGAGACCGAAATTCAACACCAGAAGGAAATAAACCGTAGAAACACCTGGCTTTTGATAAGTACGGTCGTCCTCTTTATATTTTTACTTATCATTGCGGCCTTTTCTATCTATAACACCAAATTGCGGGCCGCAAATAGGGCTTCGAAATTGGAACAGCGTTTATTGCGCGTACAAATGAACCCGCATTTTATTTTTAATACCCTTGCCGCCATTCAAAATATAATCTTGGATGGAAACCCCATAAAATCATCGAACCACATTGCCAAATTTTCGAAGTTGATCCGTCAAAATTTCGATTACGTACGAAAGGAATCGATTAGCTTGGACAAGGAAATGGAAATGGTTGCCAATTATATTGAAACCCAGCAACTGCGCTTTAACAATGCCTTTACATATTCAATAGAAATTGAAGGTATAGACGATCCCTCTAGCGTAATGCTGCCCCCAATGCTGTTACAGCCCTTTATTGAAAATGCCATTGAGTATGGCCTAAAGGGGAAGAAAGAAGGCGGGGAGCTTCTGATCAAAATAGAGAAAAACGGAAAGGACCTGTCCTTTGTAATATCCGACAACGGGGTGGGACGATCGGCAAAGGCGAAAGACGAAAAAATAACGGAAGAACTGCACGCAACAAGTGTATTTTTAGAGCGTTTAAAAATGAGGAAAAAGGGAGAGGAAAAAACCTTCGTTATCGAAGACCTATTCGATACGGACAACAACCCTGCAGGAACAAAAGTGTTTTTTAAATTGAAAATTCAATGATTAAGGCAATTATAGTTGAGGATGAATTTAATGCCCTGAACACACTCGACAAACTTATTCGATATACCCAAAAAGACATTGAGGTCGTGGCCAAAATAGACAATGTTCAAGACGCCATAGCCTTTTTGCAAGAGCAGAGTCCGGACCTTGTTTTTCTCGATATAGAGCTTATTGACGGGAATGCCTTTCAAATTTTGGAAGCCTTGGACAGTATCGCCTTCAAAATTATCTTTATAACCGCCTACGACGAATTCGCCATAAAGGCGATCAAGTTCGATACCATAGATTATTTGTTGAAGCCTATAGACTCCGATGAACTATCGGCCTGTTTAGATCGGTTCAGGGTGGCCTATGAAAAAGACCGGGTATATAAAAATGCCTTGGACAAGGTTGCTGAAATCAACGAAAAGGAAGTGCAGAAAACCTTGTTGATCAAAACGGCCGATGCCCAATATTTTCTTCAGATCAAGGATATTGTACGCTGCCAGTCCGATGGCGCTTACACCATCTTTCATACCGTAGACAAAAAAATCATGAGTGCCCGTAACCTAAAGTATTACGAGAATATTTTGAGCGAACATACCTTCGTTAGGGTACATCAATCGCATTTGGTGAATATCAAGTATATAAAAACGATCAGTGGCAATAATTCCGTTTGGCTCACGAATGACGAGGAAATACCGGTGGCCACACGGAAAAAATCGTATTTAAAACAGGTTTTGGATAGCCTATAGGCGCAAATACAAAACGGAAAACAGCAAATGTAAAACGGTTTTAAAATCCCCATTTTCACACCCTAGTTTTGAGGCAAATAAACAAATAACCCTTAAAACAAAAGATCATGGGATTAAAGGAAAACCGATTTACAAAAACATTTCAAGAAGAACAATTTCCAGAATTAAAGGCACAGCTTATAGCCGCGGCAGGTTTTGACGTAGCCTTGAATATTGAGTGGGAAACCTTATTCGAAGACCGTTTTTTACATCTTTATAAGGACTCGTACCCCAAAATATACTTCATACCCCTTATTGAAGCTTTTAAGGCCATTACTGCAGACGACATGGGCAAGGAAGCTTTGGCCGAAGGTTTAAAGGAAGTACGTATTACCAACACCCAAGACCATCACAACCCTAAAAATGCCTATTCGTTCGTCGATGGGATTTTAACGGTAGACCACAGTCCGATACTCAACGCGGATCAGGTAGAAAATAGAACAGAGGTGTTGACCGATCTATTGGAGAAAAATCTTTAAAAACCTTTTCGATCAATTGTTTCGCGACCAGTCGATAAGCATTCACAACCCTACTACCTTATGACAGATACACCGTATTACAAAGCCTTTGTGGCCCAGGCACCTGTCCATGTGATCCAAGCCGTTTTCGAGAATGAAGCACCTGTTTTAATAGGGGTTTCCTTAACTGACGGCGTCTACCTGGAGGGTATCGTCCTAGACATTCAGGACTATAACTATCAAAAATCGATCTGCCTGCTTACGGCGAACGAACAGGTCGTCTTTTTCGATTCACGGCACCTAGTGGCCCTAACGGTAAAACAACCCAAGAAAATGGCCGTGGCCTTATCGAAAGGCGCCATTAGCAGACCGATGGGAGCGGCAAACGAAAACCTTACCGTCTTGCAGCTGAAACGCTGGATACGCACCGAAAAGGCACAGTTGGGAAGTCAAGTCAAGGAATTTAAGATAGACGCCCTTCCCCTCGACGAGCTGAACAACCGGTTGAACATTAAAGATGTGTTCAAGGCCTTACAAACGGTCGTTTCCCAAATTACAAAAGACGATTTGGGACAAAGCGCCTGGCAAGCTATTGATACCATTGTCTTGGAACAGGCCGATAAGCTAAGCGTCAAGGTCCAAGCCGCAACAGTTATAATTTCATTGGCAATCGATAAAGCCTTGCCAAGTGACCTATCGAAAATTTTAGAAGAGCAATTATTACAAAAACTATAAAGAATAAAAGATATGGGACTTAAAGAAAAAAGAATAATCAAAGCATTTCAAAACGATTTGTATCCGGCCTTGGAGGCCGAAATAAACAAGGCCGCAGGTTACGTCGTACCTATGGATATTAAGTGGGATACCTTAATGGAAGACCGCTTTTCACACATCTACCACAACACTTTTCCCAAAATATATTTTCAGCCCTTGATCGAAGCGTTTAAGGCAATCTGTATCGATGAAATGGGAGTTGAACTTTTACAAGCGGGATTAAAAAAAGTAATCATCGTAAACGAAAACAATGAGCATAGTCTAGGGAAGGCCATCACTTTTGAAGAGGGAGTGCTGAAAATCGACCATAGTCCGGTTATCAATGCCGATAATGTCGAAGACAAGGCAAATCGCATTATCGAGTTATTGGAAAACAAACTGGAGGAATTTGCCGAAACCTCTGCGGATAAGGCTCCGGCGGCCCAAGCCCCTGCCGCGGCAACTCCTGCACCTCAGGCCCCTGTTACGGCAGCTCCAGTGGCTGAAAGCCCTGCAGCTACCGGGGAAACCCAAGCATCGGAAAAGCAGGCCCCGAAATTTTCGATGCATGAGCTGTACAACCAATCGTTTGCCCTGGCCTGTGAAAAGCAGGAGATTTTTAGCGAGATCGTAGAAGGCTTGAATTGGAGCTGTGATATGCTCGAAGGTAAACTGACCTACGGTGATGACAAGGTTTTTGATATTCAGGTAATCGGAACCTATTCAGAGAACGAAAAAAGCTGGTTATGGGCTTGGGCCAACAACCAAAGTGGTATTCCCGAAGCCTTCTTGCAAACCTCATTGGGAATGAGGGATTTGGGAAAAGCCTATGACTTGGAAGATCTAACATCGCCGAAACTGCAAACGGATACCGATCCCGGCGCGTATTTTTCCGTTATCGCCTTAGGTGTTTTTAGAGACAGTTGTTATGTACCCTTAACCTTTAAAGGCCTAAAAGTGTATGTGACCGTGCGATCTGCAGAGGTAGACGACAAGTCAAGAACCGCACCGGCATTGATCTGCTCGCATTTCACCAACCTGACGGCAAGCTTCCAGTTTCCCCATAAGTACTGTTTGTTCTATTACCTAATGGCGAAAGGATATCAAGTGGAAAATTCCGGTAATAACATTTTGGCCAAAAAGGGGGACGATCAGATTTTGGGAATTTTTGACCTAAAAGGAAACCTAATGAAAATTTCAAATTCCAAAACAGCGGTTCAAGCTTAAAAAAAGAATTATGTCATATACATCAACAACATTATCAGATTTACAAAAAGAACATCAAGACGCCCTTAATACGGCCCAAGAAGAGATGATGGCCAATTTGAACGCGGCACAGGCAACGGGCGATTTTCAAAAAATACAGGAGGTAAGTGTTTCTTTTCAAAATACGGCCACAAAATTGGCCGATGATTATACCAAACGTATCGAAGAGATCAATGCCTTAAACGAAAAGGTGGA
This sequence comes from Zobellia uliginosa, assembly GCF_900156625.1. GTDB lineage: Bacteria > Bacteroidota > Bacteroidia > Flavobacteriales > Flavobacteriaceae > Zobellia > Zobellia uliginosa. Next base: position 131,033 of record NZ_FTOB01000002.1, read on the forward strand.
AGCGGAAAAAGTAGCGGATATTTATAGCGACAAAAGGGCCAATATAGACTTGAACCATTTGGTCTATGATGGCGATAGGGATTATGTTATCGAGTTTCAAAACAACGAATTGATACAACAGACCTTAGAAAAAGTCAACGAAACCAATGGCAAGTTCAAATCGAGAAAGCATTTGTTAAAGTCCAGTTTAAGGTTGACCAAAACCTTGGCCCCCATGCTTCACGAAATTGGGGAACATTGCAAACAAGCCTTACAACTGAAACCCGAAATTGAATTTTTCGTCTACCAGAGCGACCAATTCAATGCTTCTTGCTACCCGCCGGATGACAATAGACTTTATATCATTTTGTCTTCGGGAATGTTGGAGCGTTTTACAAAAGAGGAATTGACCTTTGTGATCGGTCATGAAATTGGCCATGTGCTTTTTGAGCATTTTGATTACCCTGTACGTCAAATCTTGGATATTGGCGCAAATGACCTGGCCCCCATACACGCGATGAAATTGTATGCCTGGCACAGAAATGCCGAAATAAGTGCTGACAGGGTCGGATTGCTTTGTTGCCAAGATTTTGAAACCGCCGGCCGAACCTTCTTTAAGCTGTCTTCGGGAGTGACTACCGATTCATTGGACTTTCAACTTAACGCCTATATAGAGCAATTTGTAGATTTGGAGGAAGCCTTGAACGATGCCAACCACGACCCATCGGATTGGTACAGCAGCCACCCCTTCAGTCCGCTACGGATCAAGGCCTTGGAACTTTTTAACAAGAGTGAGACCTATGCTTCCTTTAACGACAAGGTTACGGGAGAGGTCACCGAAGAGGCCATGGAGCTTGAAATTAAACGGATCATGTCGTTGATGGAGCCCGAAAACCTAGAAGAAAATGATGAGCATTCGGAAAAAATACAGCGCTTTATGTTCTTAGGGGGCTACTTGATATCAAATGCCGATGGCGTGGTTGACGAGTCAGAGATCCAAGCATTGAGCAGTATTGTGCTGCCTAAGGTCTTTGCCAATTGCATGATGACGATCAAGGGGCTTACCCAAGACGAGATGATAGAGGAAGTGCAGCAGCTATCGAACGATTTGGACCTGGTGCTCTCGGTAATGCAAAAGTTGAACATTCTCAGGGACCTATCCATTATATCGTACGCCGACGGACAGATAGACGACAGCGAAGTACATGTGCTGTACAACCTGGCAAGGCTCTTACGTATCAACACCGATTTTATAGATCGTGTAATTAGCGATGCCCAAGGCGTTTAGCCCTGATCGCATATGGGAGACAACAAAAAAGGGACGCATAATTGTGCGTCTCTTTTTGTTTTATATAGGAGCTTTGTTGGCAAACGTTTTACAAATCGTGATAATTATTCAGTAAGCTATTATAGAAGTAGGCTATTTCTTTGGAATTTACTCTTCCATAATTCATCTGCCCTCCTGTATATAATAATATATCATTTTCATTTATTCTTGTTTTTTTTAAAATAGCATAATCAAAACTATTTGGCCATTTGGGTTTTTTCAAGAGAATAACAGAGCTACTATCTACAAATTCGGTTTTAATATAATTCTCTCTTGCGCGTAAAAAAGCAATATTATCAGTAATATCCGAACTATTTAGAGTGTGAAAATCTATAAAATTATTTTTTGGTATTTTATGAATTGACCTCCATAGTTCTTCGACTTGGCTATCTGTTTTCATAATAGATAAAACTTCTATATTGCCACCAAATTCAAAAGAATAACTAGCGTTTGTAGCTAGAGTATCAATTGAAGAGATTAGTAGGTTAATCGTATTTTTTAATTTTTTTGATTCTAAATTGGATAGTGACTTTTTATATGTATTCCAGTGCCGTGCTTTATTAGTTTTATGACCTTTAAATAAATTCTTGGCCATTCTTAATTGACAAATGGATAAATCAAGAATATCTGCTTTAGAAGCATTTGAAAAGAAGCTTTCATTCGTTTTAGAGTAAATAGCGAATGAATTTATCTCTTTTAAGTATCTAAATCGAATAACAGCTATATTGTTTCTTGTGTCTTCATATATAATACTTTCTTTATCCGAATAGTATATTTTTTTGTAGGCGGCTTTATTTAAATCTTTAAATTTTTCAGTAGTTATTGCCGTTGAGTCATGAGTTTCTACAAAGTGAATTTTACCTTCTTTTCTACTATTACCGTCATACGGAATATTATTTTCTAACTCATATTGGCTATAACCCGAAGAGTTGTCACTTATAAATAAATCGTATAAATCCCATTCAAAAGCATTTGATTCTTTATTTAATTTTATTGAATATTGAAAAGGGATAGATATTTCGACGTTGTTTAAGTTAAGATTGTTATAGATATTATCAACAGCTAATTTTTTAGATATCAAGGCAGTATCTATTTCAACCTCTATCGCGTTATTTTCAATTTTTATGGGACTAGTTTGGGTTTCTGCAATAATTTTGGTTTGATTATTATTTTTACAACCCATTATAGTCGCTGTAATGAAAACTATTATTTTTAAGTTCATTTCAAAATTAGTTTGAAGGGTGTTTCTATATCGTACCAAATGTTGTACAACGGTGAGGCTACGGTCTGTCACGGAAAATGGCAGTAGGACTTTTCCGTCTAGAATCAAAGTTAGCTAATTGCGCTGATTTCCGTTTAGGAAATCCGTCGCAATAGATTATAGGTTTTTTTGGCATTAGTTTTTTACGGCCTTATACACCTTCGGATTGTGTTTCTCCATATAAAGTTCAGGATGAGGTAATTGCTTGAACCCAAACTTTTTATACAGCCAATCGGCGGTATCGGTTAATAAGATCCATCGTCTTAAGTTCTGTAGGTTCGGATGCTCCATTATTTCACCCATGAGCCATTTGCTCAATCCATTTCCCCTATAGGCTTCTAGCACGAAAACATCGCCCAAATAGGCAATGGTCGAATAGTCTGAAATTATCCGGGCATAGCCGATTTGTTCGTTGTTGTAATAAAGTCCGAAATTCAAGGAATTTTCAATAGATGTTTTTAGGGTACTTATTGGAATTCCCTTGCTCCAGTCCGCTTCGTTCGACAGGAATTTGTGAATACAGGAAATATCTAATTTATCCTTGTCGGTTGAAATCGTATATCCATTTTTATGGGTTTCCCTTATTTCCAATGTAGTTTTTTTTGATTAATGATAACGGTTATGGCTATGCCCCCCTACGGGCGCGCAGCGGAAGGGTTGATGCGCTGGCCAGTTTCCGTCTGAGCACGAAGCTAAAGCTTTTTGTTTTAATTTATTTTTTCTTGTCCAAAGCTAAAATTGAATATTTCACTGTCGCGGAATTTTCAATTTAGCGACCTCATAAATATATACAGGTTCTGAGATTAAGCCCGAAGCCCGTATTGTTTATAGGTTGTGTTGTCTTCAATGGCTCCAAAAAATATAGGAACTCGAATTTACTTAAAAATAACATTTGACCTATTTCGATAGGATTATATGCTCACTGTTTTTTGCAATATCGACTAGATATCACTTCATGGCTTGCGTAACTTCAGAATCTTACTTGAAACGAGCAGTTAATAATGATTTAATTTCAGCATTTATTAGCTCTAAAGTTAATCAAGATGATTGACTATTTCAATGCATTTCAATAATACCATATTCCCCTTGTTTACTTAAAACATCGGTCAAATGTCGCTTTACAATTTGCATAGGTTCTTCATCTACATTAAACTCAGTAGTGAATATGAGAAATAATTTATTGTTCTGCTGCACCCATATCCAACTTATGAAATTAAAATAGAGTTCCCGCTCTTCATACTCAATCAAACTCTCAAAACAAGATTTAGCTGTATTTTCATCTTTAAAATACCATTCTTCTATCCTAATATCCCCTGGGTTTTTTTGTTCTTTCTTTGTTAAAAAGGAGGCATTTATTTGTGTTGCTCTTGTAAAATCGTCGTTATCAAACTGTTTTGCCAAACTTTTGGCAAACCTTTTTAATTTAATGTCATTTATCCTCCTATCTAAATATTCTTTATTATTTATTTTCTTAGCTTCTTTATACAATTCGTTTAAGCTTTCATTGATTGTATTAAGTTGTACCGATGGGTTTTTATAAATGCTGTCAAACACAACACCGATTATTTTAATAGGAGGCTCTGAAACACTGTCTTTTTTTTGTTCCAATCGGTTATTAATTTGTTCTGCATTTTGATTCTTACTTTCCTTACAATTACAGAATATCAAGAGAACTAAAAGAGTACTAATAATTTGTTTCATCCTTATACAAGTGTTAATGGAGGCCGAGTAGCACTTTCATACTCAGCGGTTAATAATTGTCTATTACTTATTTCTGTAAAGCTCGTCAGTCCTGTTAAATTCAAAATTGTATTGTTAAATCGGTCCCACTCGCCAATACCACAAATTTCTACACACCCAATAGAACCAAAACCGAACATTGGATCCCTCGGCCCTCTATGGATAAAAAATCCATCATAGACCCACCATGCATCTTCCTGCATCGTAGTGACCCAATCCCATGTTAGATGGTGAGTTTGAGCTTCGGCCAAACCTACCATTCTAGGATGGCTAGAATAAGGTTTATGTACTCCAAAGCGTACGGCTTCAAAATCTTCTTGCACTAAGTTATTCGCTGCGTCCCTTTCCTCAACATAAACACGGTATAATGGAACTTTGTATAAAATTCGTGAATTTTGATCATCGGGAAAGCTTGTTATGTGTGCATTTCCTAACGTAAAACTGGAAACAATTATCTTGACTGGTCTCGTAATGATAGCACTTGTTGGTATTGATCTAAATTTGAGGTAATTTATTCTTTAAATTTTGTAGGTGATTATATGGATTTTAAAACCTTGACCCTTAAAAATTAATTCAATGGTTATAATTGGCTACAATGCGTTTTTAAAGTAAGCGTAAAGCAGTAATTACTTATCGCCACGGTCTTACTTTCGTTATTTCTCGAGTTCTCGCTCAATTTCCTTTAGTATGGTTTCTATTTCCGTCTTTATGCGGCCGAATAGCCGTGGTCCGTTCGTGGCATTTGCCAACAATCGATAACCCAATAGGTAATTTTCAAATTCAATTGATTCGAACATCAGCTTATTATCGAGCTTTTCGGAAATCGACGGGTACTCAAAATCCATAAATCCTATATCCATCACTATTTTCCGTATACTTCCCTTTTCATAAAGAATAGCGCGCAGTTTTTCGTCTGTGAATTTTGCTCCATCTATCTGTTTGTTCAATAAATTCAATGAACTGTCAAAAGAGGCTAAGTGTTGCCTTAAGCTTTTATTCAAAATGATATTGAGCTTACCTGAGCTAATGATGTCATTTAAAACTCCTGTTGCCGGCATATAGCTAATTTCACTGCCGTAAATGGGGGCGAGCTTTTGAGAAATTATTTGACTATTGACTGTGTCAAGCACATTTTGGTCAAACAAAGTCAATAGATATTCAAGTGACTGTATACGCAGTTCATTTTCTTGAATAGAGGCATTTATTTTTTTCAGGTTCGTTTCAAATTCTGATTGTAGGGATAATAAATATTCCTGCTCTAGACTTCTTTGTTCGTTGTAATTATTGGTATTGTTAATCTGTAAAGCGATTAATATCCCAATCACAACAAGTATAATTTCACCGACAGCATAAAGTAGATATTTACTGAATTTATTTTCAGTCAGCATTTTTTTGCGAATTGTTCTAAAGAATTTTATCATTGGTTATGGGTTGGTTGTTTTTTTAGTAAAATATAACTAGCTGATGCATTGAGTTTTAATTGTTTTTGATAATTCTAAAACTATTAATTTATTCCTGAGGACGAGTTGTGCAACGGTTACCGTTGTTCTAAACCGTTTTCTCGTCGATTCGTTCTTCTGATAACAGTTCTTTTTGTAAGACTACCTTTGTTATTAAAAAAAAGGATTATGGTCAAGGAAATAAAGTTAAATTGACATAGATTATTGTTTTTTGACTCTTAAGAACAATGTGTCATTCTTACCGTTTACAAAATGATGACTTTGAACAAATTCGGGATGTGTTCTTAACACTTGTATTGAATCTATCTTGATTTCTTTGTCTTTAACATAAAGAAATGTTTCAAACCAATTTTGTCTCGTTTTCATTTTAAAATAACCTTGGCTATTGGTCAATGATTTGGTTTCGGAATAATCTCGACCTTCAATTACCAAATTTTCTAAAGGCTTATGATTAACATCGTAAACATACCCTTGGTAGTAGGTTACCTTTTTTGATGAACAAGCGAACATAATGAGTACACATAAATAAAAAATCTTTCTCATATCGTTTTAATTTTTGTTAGCCAAATTAAACCAAGCACATCCTTTTCTGCAGCAACATATCTATCATAGATGTTTAGTGGGGGGTTGGAGGGGTAGTAGGTGTTCATCCCCCAATTTATAGGACAGCTTTTCTACAAATCTAGGTTAATTTATGTTGCTTTTTTAAACAGTTCGGTTTTAAGGGAAGCTTACAATAAAGCATCTAAATTTGGTGCCTCGATTCTGACCCGACATAAAAAAAGCCCCGTAAAGAGGCTTATATGAATCCGTTCCGTGGAGAATCAACGGCTTGTGCAACGATTACCATTGTTACCAAACCTTTTTTCTTCGCAACGATTCGCATTCTATTTTACCAAGATGTTTTTCAAGTCCATTCACGCGAAGATTTTTAATTCCGTCAAGATTCTAATATTTCGGAAATTAATGTTTTGTATTTTTGAATGTCCTTTTCGAATTTTTTCTGTACCCCAATCCATAATGCAATTCCTAGAGCTAGTACTATTGCACCGAACATGTAGATTGAAGGACTGCTATTTATTCCCGCAATAATCGCGATCAATAGACCCAAAACTAAAAAGATATGTGTAAATACTATCAATTTTATCAGAAAGTGCTGATTAAAGGAAATTTCTACATCGGTCTTATTTTCAGTATCTGTTTTTAATAATTTTCCATTGACAATAGTCCAATTTTGAAATACCATATACCAAGCGTAAAGAATCCTTTTACGCACTTTGAATGTTATTGAATTATTTTCATCACGATTTGTATTAAAAACAAATCCAACAGGTGTAAGTGCGGATTCTAATTTAGTACTAATCTCGTTAGGGTTATTTTTTACTTTAAAATTCCATAGTTTCATCATAGTATTTTTCTCAAATGTGTGGTAACAACAGGATATAATCATTAATGCTATCCTAGCTTATAAAGACTAAGATAGTAAATCACATGTATTTATGAAGGTGTAGTCTTACGGAAAAAGCAAGATGGATTACTACGGGTGTTTTAAAAAGGGCAGGGAAGGAGTTGTTTGTTTCCTGCCCTGTTTTTCTATGGTGAGGCCTTGTCCTGCTATTCCAATTGCTCGGTATATTTTAGGAAAAGCAAATTGTGCTTGGGGTTTATTATTTTTTCGATTTCAGCTTCAGGACGATGATATAGTTCTGATAAATCGGCTACGAGGGCTCCGTATTCTTTTTCTTGAAGTTTTTCGTTTTTGACAAAGCCGAGCAGTGAGGCTCCAATCCCTAATAATTCGTATCCGTATTTGTCGTAAAGTCTTTTGGCCAAAACATAGTTTTCAAAGGGATTTAGGTCACAACTGAAATATCCATTGGGAAAGGCACAAATGGCTTCATAGGATTTTTCTACAGGAACTATTTTCGCGATTACATATTCATCGATCCACGCATACGGATCGGTATTTGCATGGATCAAGCGTTCCAGCTCTTCGTCATCTACACTTAAGTCTTTTTGAAGCACGGAAGAATATGCTATTCCTTTTACGAGCTTGTCAAAATTGTTTTTTCTTATAAAGAATTCAGATGGGGTCGATAAGTAGCCAATGTGTTCCCCATCTTCAAATGCTAGCGGGTCGACCGTCGATAAATCGTAGTTTTCCGTTTCATCTAAATCATGGGTCATCGTCGAATGGCCACAGGTGTATTCCGCCTGTGCCAAGTCATCAAGGGTAAGCAACACTGAATTCCCCTTGTTTCGTACTAAAAGTTGCCTGTAGGTATCCATTAGTTCTTCAATGCTTGTATAGGCACTAATGAGAAAGCTTTCGCAAATTATGCCATTGCGGCTTTGCCCTTCTTTAAGGGGTTCAATTTTCATGGTAGTTTATTTAATATGCTAGAACATTGAGGTATGGGAAAAGTTGTCGTTGTATATGGAAAACGGGACTTTTATTCCACCAATTTAAGGCTTACCAAGGGCGCCATACGCGCTTTGTTGATCGTCATTGTTCCGTTGCCGACGGCAATGTTGTCGGCCATGTCAAGGGCTTTGTTGAATTCGGCCTCTAGATGGTCGGGGCAGGCCATCATGGTAGAAATACCTTGGTCGATGGTAATCTTGAACTGATCGGTGATCCTGTAACTTTTAGATAGTACGTTGCAATTCATTTTTGCCTCAAGGCGTCCTTCTTTCGAATGAAAAATAAGGTAGTGCGTTTCCGGAGTACCGTTTACCGGTTTTCCCTTGAGTTCGACTACTTGCCATCTTTGGTCTTCAATTTGCTGATTTCCCATTTTCGAAAGTACATAATGTGCCGCTAATGGGCCGGTGATTGCATTTGCGTCCATGTCCAATTGGCGAAGACGGTTTTCTTCTACCTTAAAAGTGGTCGGGCCGCTATGGTCGGCCATGCCTTCTAACTTGATATGGTTTCCTTGCCATGTGAATTTCCCTTTTAGGGTATCGGACGCGGCAGTGCCCTTTTTTTTCCAGACTCGGGTCAGAACATAGCTGAGGTCGTTATCGAGGCTTAATTCGGTCGCTATGCCCTCACAATCGGCACAGGGCAGTAGGCCATAGTAACGCCCCTGCCAATCTAATGCGATTTCAGGGGTGTGATGGTCCTCAAAATCCTTGCTTGGGCTTTTCTTGTTTTTTACCCCACAGGAAGAAAGTACGATAACTACTGCAGCTAGGGCGAGGGCGGACGTTAATGATGATGTTTTCATCTGTATATATAATGGTTTATGTGTTTATAGTATTAGGGCGCTTAGATAGGGCCATAGGGCAGTGCTAAAATTCAGCTGGCATTTGCTAGGGCCCATTAGTAGATTAATGCTTCAAAGATAAAGGCATTCTTCTAAACTTGTAAAGTTTGGCGGTATTTTCAAGGGAAGGAAGAAGGTTGTAAGGGATGCCCGGGGCTGGAGGTAATCATCTTTTATCGATACCTAGGGTTTCTTCTTTTCGCTTTTTCCCTGGCAATTCTGTCATAGCTGGAATAATACAGATCGTTGGCATCGGGGAAATAATCGGATATTATCAGGTCGATCTCTTTTTGTGGGCAGCTATCGGCCGTTCCGCAGGGTAAACTGTCTCTGTGCAATCTTGTCCTGAATTTAAATTGACGCTTGAGGAAGGTATAGCTGATGTATAGGTCTACATACGAATCGGATACCGGACTCGATTTCTCGACCAAACCCTTGACTTTGGTTCCATTTTCTAAAACGGTTTTTAAGCTGATCGGCGTTTGGGTTATTTTAATTTTAGAATTATATGGGTCGGTAAGGTCGTATTCCACAGGGTAGAACTGGTTTTTGACCGCTTTGCCCTGTCGGAAATATTTGGGCCATCCGGCGTCGTCGGGGTCACTTGTATCGTAATGCTCTCCGTCGACGTAGAACTCATAGGAAATATATCCGTCCTTAATGGAATAGTTGACGTCGGTTACCCTCCCTATGGTTATTTTTCTGTTGGAATTCAGGGATGCTTCTTTTCTCCAGGTATAAATTGATAATAGGGCTATAAGCGTGAAGAAAAGCGAAATAATGATGGCCTTTTGGTTCTTTTTTAGTTGCTCCAAGAGTAGATCTATTTGTTTTTACCAAGGCTGGGCCAAGGCTTGTGTGGTGTAACTGTTTTTCCTTTTTTGAATTACCGAACGAAAGTATAGGGATTTCTTCATAAAAAATGGAAACTGAAAGGGTAAATATAAAACACTAGGAAGCCTTTTGGTGCATGCCCAGGCCAACGGATCTTTTAATATGGTCCCTAACGCAACCTTCATTTTTCTAGGGGGTAATCAGCTTAGTGGATATATGGTCTAACATTATCCTTTTTTCGGTGGGCATACAAATTATATTTATGAGCCTGTCGCCCTTTGTGGTTTTGACATACAGCGTAACCCTCGTATTCCCTTCGTTTCTGTAGTTCTTTTTCTTCCATAATACGCTTGTCCTTTCTCGGTATAACGATTCTACACTAGTAAAGGTATCGAACTCTTTTTCTAATTTAACATGGTTTTCCTGTAGATACCTCGGTAGTTTTTCAAGACTTTCCTCGGAAGTGTTCAATAGCCCGAATTCATCCTTTTGAGGGTATTCTAATTTTAAGTCCTCCAGATTTTTATTTTTGATCAGGGTATATATTTTTTCACCGTAGGCGATAAAATCTTCGCGGATGGTATTGACAAAATAGGGGGGGCTTTTAGAGATTTCCTGTACGGGATACCTTTTAATTTCGAGTTTATTTTTAGAAACCCAATGGGTGTCGGTCTTGTGCAATTCATAGTGGAAAGGGGTAAAAGTCAAGATCACAGAGTCTTTTAAAAAGCTAAAATCGACACTTTTGGCATACTCTACCCGCTTATGGGTTTTATCAAGTCTGTTTACATACACAAAACGGTTGTGGTATTGCCTATCTCGGCTTAGGCCGTATTTGTTTATGGTATCCCTAAGGTTGTTGTAATTCTGGACTAGTCCTTTTTCATGGTCATCTACATAAAGGATAAATTTTTCTTGGACCTCATTAAGGTTCCCCAATGTTTTTAGGCGATTGGCTTTTTTTAGTTCCCGGGAATCAAATTGCCTTCTAAACTTTTCGAAATCATTGTTTTTGACAGCGGTAAAAATACTATCGATGTAAGTTGAGGGCGTTACAAAGGTTTCTTGGCTAGTTTCGTTTCCGGAGCTGCATAGAACAAGGGAAAGGAAGAGCAGTGTTATATAGGTGTATTTCATAGTTCCATAATTGATGGTGTCGCTCGCGCTGAGCATAGGTTAAGGCTAGTCCGTCGGCGTGCCGTTTCGTTTTTCCTGTTCAAATCAAAATCCGTATAGCCTTTGCTTTGCCGTGCCTTCGTACAGGTTCATTCGGTTTTTATTTTGCTATAGATCAAGCCCTTCCAGAAAAGGGGGATATTCGGTTCTAAGGTGTTTTTGAAATGAAAATCGAATGCAGCTTTTAAAGTGCCTTTTTCAAATCGCTTTCGGTCAATTGTAATGCTTCCCTTTGTAAGGGGGAAGATATACTGGCCTAAGCCCCTGATGCTATTAAAATCGACCCAAACCAAGCATGAATCGTTTTGTATTTCTATAATGAGACTGCTGTGAGTGGAAACGTTATTTGCCGATTTCCCTTTGATAGTTCCGTCTTCGGTTTTATGGAATTCGATAAAATCGGTCCCGGAATATTCATACATCCTGTTTTCCGATCGTAAAGAGTGGAATACATGGGTGGTATCGATAAGGGCATAGAAGGCTTGCAAGGAATCTTTATAGATTCTTCCGGACGCATCTTTCATTCGGTCGGCTTCCAAGGGGCAATTTCCATCGCAGCTTAATTGTCCATGTGTGTTGCGATAAATATATTCAGGATAACTCCATTTGTCTTTAAAGGAAAAGTCGCCTTCTAAATTTTCTGTCCACTCGATCTTAAGCTTTCCATGGGGGGTGGCGTTCTTTGAGGTTGTTTTGCACGAAAGTCCGGTTAAGGCCAAAGTGAATAAGATTAGAAGCTTTATTTTCATAGGGTTAGGGGGTAGGTGCGATTTATATAGTTACTCTATGGCCCATAAGAATCCGAATATGCCGGCGATAGCCCCCAGTATAAAAAGCAAGCCTCTACCAAATCTAAAGGCATTATGCCCAAAAGTTTCATAGTTCAATTTTTGAGTACTGTTAGCGGGATTGGTTGCCCAATCTTTGTTCATGAAATTCCCGATTCCGTAAATGAGAAAAACAAGGGTTAAGAGTAAATACGAGTATGCCGGGTTTTGCTCAAAAAAGATTTTTATTTGACTGAATATTTCGTCCATTTTCTTGGTATGACGCACAAGGTTTGAGCCGAGCATAGTATGAAGCCCCGCCGTTCGATAACAGCGGTAGGGGAGTTGAAGCACAGGCCGGTTCCCGTTTACACACGAAGCTAAAGCTTAGGCTTTGGTTTTATTTTTTGTTCTAGGCTAAATCTAAAAGATCCAGCGACATTGCAATTATACACAGACCTTATCGGTTTCGGTCTAAAGTCCGGATTAGGTTGGGTTTTGTTGTTAAACGTATTTTACGCCATTCTATTTTAACGAACCTACAAGAATGCGAGCTTAGGTACAGCTTTTTAAGGTGATTTAAAATGCAAAGCTAAAGCGGTAATGGAGGAATTTATTTGACCTAGGTCAAATAATCGAAAACTTTGAAGTTCTTGGTCGGTGTTATTCCAAGGCCTAAATGGTGAAATGTGGTACGGGCTTGTACGAATGTATTTTTTAAGGGAGGATAATTGGGGGTGCAAGGCTTGGGGCAAGGTAGTTTGCTTTGATACGTCCTTCAAATTATTGCGAACGGGCTGATATATGAGCGGTAGCGGTTCGAATTGGTACTTGAACCGCTATTGCTCATAAACATCGTTGGCAGTAGTTGTTTTATGCATCAACGTAAAGTACCTGCCCCGTTATGAATCCATCTACAGAACGTTCAAATGCTTTCCCTACCAAGTTTCCGGGAACCGGTTGAAAACCGGGCATCATTTCCCCATATACATCCCAAGCCTCTTCTAAAACTGTAGGGTTGATCGAGTTTACTCGAATACCTCGTGGCATCTCGTGGGCAACACACTGAACAAATGTATCTATTGCCCCGCTTGTTGTAGCGTCTGCAATTGCGAAAGGAATAGGTTTAATGTTTAAAATTCCCGTAATTAACGTGAAAGAACCTTTATCGGCAATGTATTCTTGACCAATACGCACAATGTTAATCTGTCCTAACATCTTACTTAAAATTGTCGACATCCATTGTTCTTCCGTCATTTCAGTGAAATTTGCATATTCACAGACACCAACGGTATTTACAACTGCATCAAAATGGCCTACATCTTTAAATAGTTTTCGTAACGATTTTTCGCTAGTTATATCTACTTTGTAATCATAGTTGTCGGCAGAACGTCCGGCAGTTATAACTTTGTGTTTGCTCAACCCTGTTAGGGCGGCTTGCCCCATTTTTCCATTAGCTCCTATTAAAATTATTGTTTTCATACGATTACTGGTTTTATTATTAAATCTTATGCAAACTTATATAGGGGCAAGAGTTCGAGAGCAGGACATTTGTCCAATTAAGAAATATTAGCTCTTATTCGGCTTAAATGTCTTTGGGTTATGCCTAAATACGAAGCAATATAATGAAGTGGGATTTCCTGAATGTACTCTGGTTGCTTATTTATTAAATCTAGATAGCGTTGTTGAGCTTTGTCTTTTTGATGATTAAATATCCATTTTTCTAACTCAACATATTCCTTCTCTGCGATAATTTTTAAAAAACTGAGCCAATTACGATTTGATTCGGTAAGGGGTTCCAGATCTTCTTTTGATATTGAAATTATTTCTGCATCTGTTAGAGACTGTATATTTTCCTCAGATTTGCTTTCTGAAATAAATGAAGAATAAGCCATTAATAGATTATTGGGAAATGTAAAGCAATAAGTGATTTCATCATCCTTGTTTGAATAGTAGAAGGAGCGAAAAATACCGTTTTTAACAAAACTCAGTGAATCGCAAATTTCATTCTGTGTTATATAGTAATCCCCTTTTTTTAGTCTTCTTGTGCGAGATAATCTTAAGAATTCATTTATTTCTTCGTCTGAAAAAAGTTTAAAAGATTTTAAATATTCAGTCATTGTATCATCTGTTGTGTTCGTTTTTTTAAATTAATGCCAACGCTTATGTACCCGGGTTTTTAGCAGGGAATCAGACACAATAAACGGGCGCCGATCTTGCATTAGGCTAAAAATTGAGCAATTGTTTTAAGCATTGTTGTACTTCGTTTTGTTGGCAAAAGTAGTGATACGTTTGGGTAAGAACGTTTTGCTTGTGCAGATTCGAACCTACTGAAATCTGTTCGAATAAAGTTCATTTGCGCCATAGTACTAGTTAAAACGGTCGATACGGTTAGATGGATTTGAATGTCCAAAAATCATTATTGGGCAGAGGGGCTTCAAAGGTGTGGGATTCTTTGGAGCTTGAGTTTTCATAGGTTATTTTCCATGCATGAAGGCAAATGGATAGGGGCAAGTATTTTTGATCTGAGCCATACTTTTCATCTCCGATAATAGGAAGACCTAAATTTGCCAATTGTGCCCTTATTTGATGGAATCTACCTGTTTTGGGCTTAATTTCTAAGAGATAACCGAAATCGTTTTTGTCTATAACTACATAGGAAAGCGAGCAGTTCAGCGAGTCTTTCGATTTTGTCGGGACGATATCCGCTCTTTTCTCTAGGTTGTTTTTTACAAGAAAATTCACCAGCTTCCCTTTGTTCTTTGCCGGCTTATTCTTGACAATTGCCAAATAGGTTTTTTGAACTTTACGACTGCTGAATAGGTTATTGAATTCTACAAGAATGCTCTTTTTCTTTGCAAGAATTAATACGCCGCTTGTAACGCGATCTAACCTATGTATAATGCCGAGATAAGGCTTCCGCTGTTGTTTTAAAAGGTGGTTAAAAACCTGGGTCTCAACTGTGACCGCCTCGTAAGGACTTTTTTCACTTATTAGTCCGGCAGCTTTGTTTACAACAATAAAGTCTTTGTTTTCATGAATGACATCAAGTTCGGGCATTGGAAGTTTTACTTTTCAATTTTCAAATGGGGTAGGAGACGTTTTAACGTCTCTTATTTTTAGATTTACGCTTGTTTTTTGGGCGTGAATGACTTGCAGGAATGGCATCGTTAAAGGTATTTTTAACTTTCTTGGGTTTAATGCTTTTCCAAGAATCATTTTCTTTTTCGGGCACTAATGCTTCTACCAGATCTTTTCTGCCTAATTTATTCAAGGTATTTCTGATCCAACCTTTGTTTTCCCTTTTATACCAAAAGAAGAAGCGATGCTGTTCATCCTTTTCTTGTTTTGTTTTTGGAGTCTTGGTCGGTTTTAGGGTGTAAGGATGGAAGCCACTATAATAAATAACGGTGGCAACCGTCATTGGTGTTGGCGTAAAACCTTGTACTTGTTCTAACTGAAAACCCATATTTTTTGTTTCAGCAGCAAGATTGGCCATATCCTCTACTTCGCAAGCCGGGTGATTTGAAATAAAATAAGGAATCAACTGAAGCTTCAGGTTCTTCTTTATATTGATTCTATCAAAACGCTCTTTAAACTTATGAAAGTATTGAAAGGAAGGTTTACGCATCAGTTTTAATACGGGATCGGACGTATGTTCCGGAGCCACTTTTAAACGCCCCGAAATATGCTTTGTCATTACCTCTTCCGTATAATCGTCTAATTCTTTAGGGTCCGCATTTTTATTGAATTCGGGCACTAACATATCGTGACGAATACCACTTCCGATAAATGATTTTTTTATTTTAGGATGTTTATCTACGGCTTGATATAACTTGGTTAGCGGCTTGTGAGAGGTATCTAGATTACTGCAAATGACAGGGGAAATACAAGAAGGCGCCACGCATTTATCGCAAATGGACTGTACCTTCCCTTTCATCTTGTACATATTGGCCGACGGACCTCCAATATCTGATAAGTAGCCTTTAAAATCGGGCATGTTGGCGACTTTGTCGACTTCCTTTAAAATAGATTCTTCACTTCTACTGGCAATAAATTTTCCTTGGTGTGCCGAAATCGTACAAAAACTGCAACCTCCAAAACAACCGCGATGAATGTTAATGGAAGTCTTGATCATTTCAAACGCAGGAATTGGCCCACGTTTATTGTATTTTGGATGCGGCAACCGAGTATAGGGTAAATCAAAAGAGGCATCAATTTCCTTTTCGGTCATTGTCGGGTATGGTGGATTTATCACCAATATTCTATCCTTTACGCCTTGAAAAATTCTTCTTGCCTTAAGTTTGTTCGATTCTTGCTCTATGACCTTAAAGTTGGAGGCGAATTTTTTCTTATCCTTTAAACAGACTTCGTGCGAATGAATTTCTACATCTTCCCAATTTTTGTTTTTAGGGGTAGCTTCATCCTTATCAATTAAAAAAGCGGTTTGTTTTATGGTTTTTAAACTCGAGAAAGGCACGCCTTTTTGCAAGAGCTCCACAACTTCCCGCAGGGGTTGTTCCCCCATACCGTACACCAACATATCTGCTTTAGAGGTTTCTAAAATAGTGGGCAACAATTTATCGCTCCAATAATCATAGTGTGTAACACGGCGTAGGGAAGCTTCAATACCCCCGATTAAAACAGGAACATCGGGGAATTTATCTTTTAAAATATTCGAATAAACCGATGTGGCGTAATCTGGTCGAAATCCTTTATCACCATTTGGGGTATAGGCATCTTTATCCCTACGTTTTTTACTAGCGGTATAGTTGCTCACCATGGGGTCCATACACCCACCAGTAACTCCAAAAAATAATTTTGGCGTCCCTAATTTTGTAAAATCTTGCAAATCATCGTTCACATTCGGTTGCGGAACAATGGCTACCCTTAATCCATAGCTTTCCAAAATACGACCAATAACGGCGGGTCCGAATGAAGGATGGTCTACATAGGCGTCTCCGCTAAATAGAATAACATCTAATTCCTCCCAACCACGAATTTTTACTTCTTTGTTCGTTGTTGGTAACCAATCTGAAAGTCTGTTTTCTTGCATTTGATCACAAAGGTACGTTTAAATTTGTTATACAACTGAAGAATAAAGGCCACCATAGCAACAGTTTGGCTTGATTTGGGGCTATACATAAACTTGTTGGAAAATCCTTTGCCGCAACATTTGGGCCTGAATAAAATCGATCGGCGCCAATTTGTAGGGTAATGCATTAAGAGTTTGCTGTAAACCTGAAAAAATTGAGGACATAGGTCTCTAAAATGGCCGAGTATTCGAGTGGGGATATTTCTATTTGCGTTTTATGGGGCCATAAAATTTATGTTTGTTTCAAATTTATATCCTTGTGCGTTAATTATTCCAAAAAGTCAGAGATAAACTTTGCCGTTTCATTGGGCTTTTCAGCAAGAACGAAGTGTCCGCAATCTTCTATTTTTTTGAGTTGTAAGGCAGAAGTAGCGTTTGTTAACGACATTTGTAAGATCTCATATCCACTACCGCCAATACCAAGTACGGGTATGTTTAGTTTTTCGTACGTTTTACTGTCTTCAATGTCTTGTGGGAAAGATTGATACCAAGCATTTGAGGCGCGGATTGCATCTTTGCTGTTATAGGCGAAGGCATAAACTTCTTTATCAAAATCATTCATACTATTTTGTTCAACAAGTAAATTTTTAAATAACCATTCGATAATGATATTCATTCGTCCTTCAAGTAGTTGTTCTGGAAGTTCTTTTACTTGGTTAAATGATAGCCACCAAGGATAAACGTGATTTGCTCCTAAAATAGGTAACATTGGTAAATGGTACATTCCTGGGTCGGGATGCGGTGTGTCTAACATTATCAGTTTAGAGGTTGATTCTTGAAAATTTGTTGCAAAACTAAAAGCTACGTGGGCACCAATGTCGTGTCCTCCAATGTTCACTTTTTCATATCCCAATAGCTTTGTAAGCTCGAAAATGTCTTTTGCCATATTCTTTTTTTCATAACCGTCTGCTGGTTTAGCAGAACTGCCCATTCCTCGCATTTCTACGACAATAACACAATATTTTTCGGCCAAGATGGGCATTACTTTATGGTAAGCCCACCAAGTTTCGGGATAACCTGGAATTAAAATTAATGGTTCACCTTGACCGCCTTTCACATAATGTAATCTTGTACCATTCACTTCTATATAGTTATTTGTAAAGTTTGGTACTAGCTTTATAAGTTCTTCGTCTGTGTATTTCATTCCGAATTTGTTATTTATTACTGATATCCTCTGTTTTCAAATACGAAAATAAACACTAATTTTGTAACTAAAAAGTATACAGTATACTACATAGTTTGGTTTTTTTAAAATATTATGACAATGAAATTGATAAGTCAAATTTCCAAGGAAACAGGAATTCCCATAGGAACAATTCGTTTTTACGAAAAAAGCGGACTAATTAGTGGTCAAACAAAAAAAGAAGTAACTACTAACAATTATGTCTATTATAATGAAGAAACGATTGAAAAACTTAGGTTTATACAAATGGCGAAAGCGGTAGGTTTCACCTTGGCCGAAATAAAAGAGGTTGTTGATGCTTGGTATAAGAAGCAGTTAAGTAAAACCGCAAAAATTGATGTTTTAAATAAAAAATTGGAGCAAATAGATGAAAAAATGAAAGAATTAAAAGCAGTAAAAAAGCAAATAGCAATTTGTAAATTAAACATTGAGAATGAAATCGATTAAATTCTTCTCGGGTATTGTGATTTTTTTTAGCTTACAAGGCCAGTAAAGGTGATACACCTCACGGCCATAGCCTATAATCTTAAAAAGTACCTGAAATTCACGGAAAAACGTGCGAAAAGCGGGGCGGGACGGCTTGATTTGGCAGCCTTGGAAAAAAGTGCGCTTCAATACTTGTTCGGGACTTGCATAAAGCATCGAAATTTGCTGCCTCGATTCTGACCCGACATAAAAAAAGCCCCTTGAAGGGGCTTATATGAATTCGCTTTTTTGCTTATCAATGGCTTGCGCAACGGTTACTTGTGTAGGCAATAGTTTATTTCTCCATAAGCCATTTCTGAACAGCATTTTTATTTTTAATTTTACCTTTAAACTGTTTACTATATATAGTTCTTTCAAGTTTAATATCTAATGCGCTTTCTATTTCCTGAATAACTTCTTTTAAACCTCTTAAAGAGGGTTCTGTTTTAAGAGTATAATTCTTTCGTTTTTTTTCAAGTTTGATTTCATTTTTTGAAAGTGTTGGCCACCAAGCAGAAATAGTTTTATTCCAATTTTTTAGTTCAATCTCCCAACATTTTTTGTCTCGGAGTGGATAAACTGAGGTGGTTATTCTTAAACGATTTTCTTTTTCTTTATCTGTCAAATCATTACCAAATCGGAATTTTCCATCTGTAGATATTTCAAAAAACAAAGCCCAATTATTGTCGCTTGGTAATTCTAGCCCTATTTCCTTTGCCCATTTGTATGATTCTAACTCATTTTGCTTAGATAAGAAGTAGTTTTCAATATCTTTAGTCAATGGTTCGTAGGCTGGATCTTTAATAAACTCCAGTATTCGCCTAAATAGAAATAAATCATTGTGTTCTGTTTTAAGAAATTGATTTCCTAAATTTATAGGGAATTTCCTTGCCTCTTCTATATTAGATAAGGCCAATAAACATATGCTATACCAATAAGAAACTATATCAAACGGATATTTACTTTCTTCAGGATATTCGTAATCATCTAATACCTTTAAAACAAAGTTTACTAAAAAATCATTAGATGCAAAAGAAATCATTCGCTCAAATTCTTTTTTGTTTGTAGGAACGTGAACATAAGATTCTAGCCGTTTTGAAAATTTCAAAATTTCCTTTTGCTCAGATTTTGAGAGATTTACTACACTTTCGTTTATTTTGTTAATTAATTCACTCATTATTTGTCAAAATTATTGCTAAGAATTTAGCTATGAACAGAATGGGGCGCGTCGTCTGCGACAGTAGGGGGCAAGTTGGTGCGTTGGCATTGCTTTCCTACAAGCACATAGCAAAATCTTCTGGTTTTGTTTTTTCTTTTATTGTTTAAGGCAAAATTCCATCCCGATGGCTATCGGGATTGCGGACTTCATAAAAATACACAAACTCTGGGATTAAGCCCAAAGCCCGTATTGTTTATAGGTTGTGTGCTTAGTTTTTTTTTACACCTAATGAGATTTCGTCAATCCATACAATTTCCCAGTTTTTGATTGGGTCAGTATCATAACTTTCTAGTGTTATTTTTTGTAATTCAGGGTCCATTTTATAGTATCCGACTACATTTTTTGGTCGATTTACATTGCCACATCTTCCGTATCCTCTTCCTAAACTATGCGATATGCGATACTCTCCGTTTGGCATGAATCTTATTGTGGTATTTATTTTCCTAGTATTACTACATCTTTTACTAACATTACAACGTTTGTAAATTGTAATATTAGTATCATTTTCTTTTATAGTCTCTTCAAAAGTCCAGTATCCAACTAGGTCAGATTCAGAAATTAGTTTTTCCTGGGAGAAACTTAATACAGAGAAAAATAAGAAGAAAAGATGTGTTAATTTAATCATAGGTTAATCGACACAAGAATCGTTCCAACTTAAGCACAACAATAAGATATAGTTATTGATGCTATCCTACTTAAAAGGACTAGGGTAATAAATCCTTAATGTTCATAAGCGATCGGTTCGTCACATGGGTGTAAATTTCAGTTGTTCTAGTAGAACTGTGTCCCAAAAGGAACTGAATGTGTCTTAAATCGGTCCCATTTTCTAAAAGATGGGTGGGGTAGTAGGGTTTTTAAATTTTTATGATGAAGTAAGTATGTCTGTCGAGAGCGAGGCTTCCATAGCATACAGCCTAGCCGCCTAAGGGCTTTTTATGCTGTGAGGATGGTTTTCCTATGCGTCCTCCTTATTTTCCATTTGCGCCCCTATAAAAGGTATTCTTGGGGCTAAAAAATAACCGGTCAAGCTTGCAAACAATATGGGGATAAAATGTCCGAAGCCGGTCAAGGTAGCGAGCAAGATGGTCGTGCTCATCGGGGTTCGGGTTACACAGGCATTAATGGCGGCCATACAGCTGACAATGGCCAATGTTAGGTTGACCGTTGGAAACAATTGGTAGATAATCAATCCTAAGGTCGCCCCGACGAAAAACAGCGGAATAATAAATCCGCCCCTCCAACCTGATGTTACGGTAATTGAAATGGCCACTAGTTTAAACACCAATATGGCCATCAATACCGTCAAGGGAAAATCGCCGGCAATCAGTGCGTTAATCTCGTGATGCCCGAAGTATCGGGTGATCGGAAGGTAAAAGGCGATGGTTCCGAGCAAAAGGCCGCCGATCATCGTTTTAATGTAAATGGGAATGGGTCTTTTCTCGAAAACCGATTTGAAAAATTTGGTACAGAAAATAAAGCCCCAGCCAAAACACGCCCCGATTATGGCAAAGAGAACGGCATAGCCGAAATCGAAAATCCCCGAATATTCATAGGCGGATAAATCCCATATAGGGCCCAATCCTAAATGGACGATCAGGGCAAAAATCAAATAGCTAAAGCAACTTGCGACAAAGGCGGGAATTATAGCTTTGTAATATTCTACCGCGTGCTTGTGGTGGAGTATTTCCAAGGAAAACAGACTACCGCCCAAAGGGGCCCCGAACAAGGCCGTAAAACCCGAAGCCATGCCTGCGATACTTAATGAGCGTAATTCTTCGCCCTTAAGCCGGAAGATTTTTCCGATCCAAGTGCCCGTCGAACCCGTTATCTGTACCAATGGGGCTTCAGGACCGAGACTTCCGCCCGATGCCACGCACAATAAGGACGACAGCACCATTGAAGGATTGTTCTTCGGATCAAGCTTGCCTTTGTTAAACCGAATGTTGTTCACTATCAAATGGATTTCTCCCGGGTCTCCGATAAAGTGGATCACCAAACCCGCCAAAAGTCCGCAAATCGCCATAACGGGAATCACTTGCCAGCCAGTGAAAAAAGCGAATTGGTGGGTCAAAAACTCGAGTGTGATCCAATACGCCCCCGCAATGGTTCCGCCTATCAACCCAAGAAAGGCCCACAACAAAAATGTACGACTAAAAACGAAGGGGTTGAACCTTACGGGTTGGTCTAAGATGTTGAGGTAGCTTACTAGTTTCTTTTTGCTCTTAAGTTTCAATACGTAAAATGGGCTTTTATATCGTGTAGCACTTCATAAAATCGGTGCAATGTACATCATTATGCATCGAATTCCGAACAGGGCCTCTGCCTTTATTTCGTTTTTTGGGGTGAGATGATCCTGTTGGTTTATAGCCATGAAGAGAGCCAAGCGGTTTCACCGTATTGATTTCCCTTCCCAGTGCCTTGCGGGGCCCATGGAATGTGTGCTTCGGGTTGTTTCCTTAATCGCGGGATACGGTAGTGGACGGCTTTCAAAAGAAGGGGGTATAAAAAAATCCGGCGAGCTTTTGGGCTGCCGGATTTTTTCTGTGTATCAAAGTGATATCGATGTTTTAAGGACGGGGATTCGGTTTGTAGATCCTTAGGTTGTCGATCCATAGGGCGGCGGTGTCAGAGTTGCCCCCGTAGCGGAAAAAGGTCAAAAACAATTCGCCCGTAACCCCTTTGGTATCTGCGCTCACATTGATGGTCTTGGTGACCGTGATCCATTCGTTGTCCCCACCATTGCTGTTGGCGCTTGACCAGTTACCGTTGGCATCGTTGCCTCCACTGGCCATTGTTGCAGACATCCTGCGTTCCAGGGCGCCGGCGACGTTTTCTATACGCTTGCCCTCATACGCCAGAACCACCACATCGCCCTCGGCAACGGTGTAACCTTGCATAACGCTCAGGCCGATTTTGTCATCGCCCCTGATGAATCCGATACAGCTGCGACCTTGGTAAGGTTCCATAGGAAGCTCTGGAGAGTTTTCGTCTACAAATTTAAAGAAGCCAGATCCACTGCTATTGGTAGAAAGTGCAAATTTCGATTCATCTTCCGTATCCGTTCCGCTCCATAGGTTATGACCGTAAACACAGGGTTCGTCCGTAATCATTTCCGGAACATAGTTTCCGGTAGCGTCTTTTAAGATTCCGGTAGGGTTGAATGAAATAAGTACCTCGTCATCACTGTACATTTTGTCGCCAAAGACCAATTCAACGGTTTTTTCCCCTGTGGCTTCGATCGATACGATATCCGGAGTTAAAATTGCACCGTTTTTCGTATTGATGGTAATCGCGAATTCACTGCTTGCTCCGGCAGGAATATCTTGAGCTATGGGCTGCGTGAACTGAAGTTCTATCTTACTGTCCGTAGCCACGGCTCGAATCAATTCTACTACCAATTGCTCTACTTTAATAAATCCGATTTTTTCAATGGTATCTTCTGAAATCCCTTCATCCCCATCGTCGCGTGTGGCCGTTAGGGTCACATTGTAGATGCCGGGTTCCATAAAGGTCATTACCGGGTTTTGTTCCGTAGAGGTCAAGGTTTCGGGGCCTTCGAAAACCCAATTGAATTGGGTAGGCGAACCTTCCGAGGTGTCTGTAAAGCTTATGCTGTTACTGGTATAGATAGCCACGGTTTCGGCATCGGCGACAGGATCGGTAATAAAGCTGCTTTTGACGGGAACGCTATTGATCGTTACCGTGGTTTCCGAACTTGTCGTTTTTCCATCCGAAGAGCGGGTAGAGGTAAGCTTTACCGTGGCCACTCCCGGATTGGAAAAATTTAGTCGGACCATCTGTTCCGTAGACGTTATGGTTTCATCGCCCTTGGTAATGACCCATTCACTGGTATCTGAATTTCCTTCGGTGTTATCAATAACAAAAAAGGTTTTGCCCATGTCAATTTCATTGACCAGGGTCCCATCCATGTCTTTTATAATGATCTGGGAATCTAAATCACCAACAAATTCCTTGGTGACCTTCTCTTCCGTATCATGTGTAATGTTTATATCGCTATAATCTTCTTGCTCGCAAGAAGGAGCGGAAAAGACAAAAAACACCGATATTAAAAAGTATATTATTTTCTTCATCTCGTTATCTTTTAAATGATGTGATTATTTCCAACTTTCCATCTTTATTTCTGTATTCGCGTAAATCAGGGTATCGATTACACTGTGCTCGGCGTCGTTATATCGGTAATTGTATTTGCAGATAAACGATTGGCTATCATGGTCGTATTGGGCCGAACCTACCAACTCGGTAATTTCGGAGTTCGGGTCGGCCGATAGGATGGCACTGCCATCGGATGGGCGGAATTTTAAATCGTACATAAAATCACTGCCACTTTCATTGTCGCCTACACGTGGTACGGAAAGCATATCACGTTCCTTGGTAGTGAGGAAGATGAATTTGTTCAATACCAATGCGGGATTATTGTATGCAATGCTCGAAGCGACCGAACCGTCTTGGTTCAGCTCGTCGTCTTTGCCCTTAACATAGTACCTTCCGTCAAATTCGTTCTTGAATTTCACGGCAACGATAGAAAACTTCTTGCTGTCAAGAATGGAATCGGTGGTCCCCCCGGTCAATAGGAAGGGAATGGCATAGGTGTTCTGGGCCCCGGCCGGATATTTCACTAAAGAGTCCCTTTTAATGGTCACATTTACAAAACCTACGTTTGAATCCACAATATTGATCGTAGAGGGGTCTGATAAGGTGTACCATGAAGGTGGCATTACCTTGATCCCCATATCCGTATATTCCGTATTGTTGGTTATCAAGGTATCGGCAATGGTATAGTTGAGGGTTACCGAGGCCCCGTCATAAGAATATTTGCCTCCATAGGTAGCTCCTACATTGATTTCAAAGGTATCTGACCCCGGATCGAGGATAAGGGTGCGTACTGGGTATTGATTGGCAAAATAGGCCGCTGTACTTTCAAAATCTGTTTGGTATTCGTCATAACAAGCAGTCATCAAAAAAGCAAGAAGTAACGGAAGTATGGTAATCTTTTTCATTTTGTTCGTTTTTGAATTATTTCCAACCATCATTTTGTTTCAAATTGGAGCTTGTTAGGATCTCACTTCGAGGTATGGCCCCATATCTCATGTACTCTGGAAATGAAACTTGGTTCGGGTAGACGTTCTCATTAAAGTTATATTCGAATGTACTTCCATTATCATCAGTGGAAACTTCCGATTTTTTTACCGTTGTGTTCAGATCGTCTCCCCATCTTCTGAGGTCGTAAAAACGATGTCCCTCGAAACAGAGTTCTATGCGTCTTTCATTTTTAATAAGGGGGGTGAGGTCGGCCAAACTTGCCAAATAGGGGTCACTGCCTATAGAAGCGTCCCCGTCCGTAGGAATTCCGGCGCGGTTACGAACGAGCCTTAATGCCTGTCTGGCCGAAAGGCCATCGACCATTACATCGGGGCCGACCGCATTGTTGGCAGCTTCCGCAAAATTGAGATAGGCTTCTACCGCGCGGAACATGGCCGTAAAATGCCAAGGGGTTTCAGAGCTGACACCGGTAATAAAACTTGGTTTTTCGGTCATCCATTTTCTCAAATAATAGTTGGTACGCGAAACCCGCGAATCGTCTGAAATATTAGCGGCACCTACAGCGGTATTGCCCCCGTCCCACATTTCAATATTGGTGTCGTGGAATTCCGCATTGTTATAAATAATGGTCATATAAAATCGGGGGTCCCTGCCTTCGTAGGGCATATCTTCGCTGTAGCCTGAGTTTGACGTATCGGTTATGGGATAGCCATTGCTCATAGGAAATGCATCTACAAGGTTCTGGCTGGGATTTGTCGAGCCTTTGACCGATAGCCCCAATGAAGGGGGGTAATTATCTTGCTCCCAAGTTTTCGTTTGGCTGGCCCTCCTTAAGATCAATTCAGGGTTGGCGTCGACCTTTGTGAAGTAATCGTCATCGATGGTTTCCGGATGATAGATGTCGGGCAGGTCTCCAATGGCATCGATAACCTTTTTGGCGGCCTTTGCCGACCGGGTGTAATAGTCCGTGGCCTGAGCTGAATTGCCTCCTGAAAAGGCAGGGCTTGCGGCATAGAGCAGTAAGCGCGATTTCAAGGCGTTACAGGCTACCGTTGTGGGCAGGCCTGCCAGTCCGTCGCCATAAATGGTAGACTGAAGGTTGTCGTCGGGATGTGAATTAACGTACTCGTCGGAATACTCGGGGAGAAGACCGGAAGTTAATGCGGTGTCGATATGCGCTACTATAAATTCTACACATTCGGCGTATGACGCCCTTTTTAACCCTAGGGCCTCTTCTTCCGTAATTACCTTGTCTACAATTGGGACTCCCATGATTTCACCATCTACGGGCCCGGCATAATCGCGTAAGAGCTGGAAATAATTTAGGGCCAACAGAAAGTGGGCCTCTCCTTCCATTCTCTTTTTTATCTGGATATTTCTGTCCTCATTGGAGTTGCGGTATACGATGTCTTCGTTCAAGCCTACGGAAAGAAACTTGTAGATACTTTTTATATACCTGTAGTTATTGCTCCATGTGTAAATGGGATAATTACCAGAGGTAAAGAAATTGGAAACCGTATGCATTTTCCAAGCGGTGGAGTTATAGTTGTTGGAAACCGCATTGTCTGTGGCGCAATCTAGAAAGTCACCTGAAAAAGTGGTGTAACTTCCAGGAATTGCCCCATAAGCCGGTACATATAAACCTTCAACGTACTCGGGGTTCAATTCGTAATCCAATACTGCTTCTTCGCTCAAGTTATTGTTGAAGTTTGGCTCAAAGTAGTCGCTACAACCAACCAGTACGGTAAGCAGTATGAGCGGCAATATATTGTTCCGTATGTTTTTCATCTTTAGATAATTTTTTTTATTCATTTTCATTTAGAAACCTATTTTCACACCTAAAGAGACGGTCGTATATCTCGGTGCATAGCTTAAACCGGAATTAGGCGATTGGGCATCTAGGGCCCAGTCGCTGCGGAAGGTCATAAGGTCGTCCGCTTTTACGAAAATATTCAGGTCTTGGGCTGCAATAGAAGCGGGAACGGCATCTGGAAATTTATAGTTCAGTTCCACATTGTTTAGCTTGAAATAATAGGTGTTCTTTAAAAAGAAGGTAGAGCTATTATAACTGTGGGCCGAATTTTCACTCGTAAGCCGGGGCAGGGTATAGTTGTTATTTGCCAAACCAACGGCATTGCCTTCACTGTCAAAGGTCGGAACGGCCGCATCGTAAACGAACCTCGAATATTTGGCATCCCCTTTATTGGTATAATAGGAAGACCATGCATTCATTCTATCGAAGCCGCCGACGCCCTGTCCTCTAGCATAAAAGCTGAACTTTTTATACTGAAGGTTAAGGACCATCGAATACACATAACGCGGTGTGCTATTGCCTATAACGGTCTTGTCATAGTTGTTGATGACGTTATCGTCATAGGAATATTCGGAGTCTGAATTGGATAGGTTTTTAAATTTAAGGTCGCCAGGTATTATAGGCCCCAGACTAGAAGTCAATGGGGTTCCGTTTTCGGCACCATAGTTTGCGATATCGTCGGCACTGGTGTAAAACCCGTCGGCGACATAGCCCCAGATGGCATCGGTATCTTGGCCTACCGTATTTTGGAACGAAAAATCGTTTAGTTCGTCGTACTTGGCCCATTTAGAAATATAATGGGTAAAGTTACCCCCAATGGAGTAGCCAAAATCTCCCAGTTGGTCTCCCCATTTTGCAGCTACTTCAAAACCCTTGTTGTCAATTGCATTGTAATTGGCTACGATGTTAGGGGTGCCGGCCAGTTTTGGAAATGCGTAGTTTATGGTAGTCGGCATGCCTTCTCGCTTTTCCGTAAAGAATTCGGCATCTAAGCTAAACCTGTTCCCGAACATTCGGGTAGTAAGGCCTATGTTTAGTTCCGTAGAGGTCTCATAGGTTAAATTAGGGTTTCCGGCCTGTACATATTGGGTGCCTACCAATGATTCGGAGTTTTTGACCCCGGTCGAATAACTCCCCGACCAGTATTGGTAGTAGTCGTTGTACAATAAATATGGAAACGATTGGTCATAGCCGATTTTACCGTACGATGCCTTAAGTTTTAAGTAATCGATAGCGCCCACATTGTCCATAAAATTCTCTTCGGATACGACATAAGACACGCCAAAGGCATTGAACAATTTCCAACGGTTGTCTTTGTTGAACCTTGTAGATCCCATATAGGAAGAGGTTATCTCTGCAATGTACTTGTCTTGATAGGCATAGTTCAGCCTTAGGCCGAAGTTCATACTCTTGTCATCTTGGACCGTTTCCATAACGGCAGCGGCGGTTTTTACGGTCTTATTGTCGACGAGATAGTTCAGGGTCGCGTTTATGGCATGTTTTCCAAAAATCCGATCATAGTCGATATAAGCGCCGCCTCCTAGGTTTCTGTAATACGAATCGCCTAAGCGTTGCTCGTTACCTTTTGGGTTATAGACACCGTTTACGATAAGGGTGTCTTGCTGGGTCGCTGTCAATGCAGGTTTTAGCGTACGATAGGTAAGCGTTTTCCCTTCGGCAATATAATTGTTCATGTCAAAGGTAGCATAGGCCCTGGCTTTTAGTCCCTTGATATATCTATTTAAATCAAAGTTCATTCCTATGTTGGTCTGGGCAATAGAGGTGGTACGCCTCTGATAACCGGAATAGGCCAAGTCGCCATAAAGGTTCTTTCCGTTCACTATGTCCGATGTTCCCAATGAATCTACGTCGGCCCGTGCACTAATGAAGATAGGGTAATCGGTCGGTTTTGTGGTGGATAGTTGGTTAAAGAGTTTATTGTCACTGACGTGGCTTCCGTTTTCTGTAAAGAAACGCCCCGAAATATCTAGATTGACGGAAATGATATCATTGATCTTATAATCTAGGTTGCTTCTTACGTTCAAGGCGTTGTTCCTGCCTTTTTCGCCAACTTTGGCAATACCGTCTTCACCTACATAACCGAGGTTGAAAAAATACTGGGTTTTTTCGTCCCCGCCGAGCAGCTGGGCATTGACATTTTTGTAATTCTTCGCATCGTTGACGAACATATCGTAATAGTCGACATCAGGATGTTTATAATCTTTACCGGCCAATGCAATATCGTTATTGGAAAATAAAATGTCCTTGCCATCATTTCTGAGGGCTTGGTTACGATACTTCATGTAATTTCGGGCGTCGACAAACTCAGGGTAGCTACCGGCGCTTCGTATACCCGATTCTACGAGTAAGGAGATTTTTTTCTCGGCATTTTTTCCTCTTTTCGTCTTTATGACTACCACACCGTTAGCTCCCCTGCTGCCATATAACATTTTGGCCGTGGCATCCTTAAGGATGTAGATCATATCCACTTCTTCGAGTTGCAGGGAGCTCAGGAATCGGTTGGAAAGTCCGTCAATGACCACTAGTGGCCCGTCATTGTTACCGCCTCTCGACCTGCCTCTTACGCGGCCTAATGTAAAGCCCGGCACTTGCCCTTCTATAGCGGCCTGTAAGCTAGGATATCCTGAATGCAGCAACTCTTCGCTTGTAATTACGTCTATTGCCCCTACAAGCCTATTTTCGGACACTTTATAGAATGGGAGCAAAAGGGTGTCTTGTTTTGTACTACCCGTTCCATCTTGGGCAATGACCCCGTCTATGTAAAATAGACAGAGCAAGGCGCATGATAGTGTCAATATATATTGTTTCATAGTTTATTCTTGTTTATTGTTACCAACCAGGGTTTTGCTTAAATGATTCGAACATGTTCACATATTTAATATCTAGGGGATACCAATAATGCTTGTCTTCAAAAACCCTCGGAACATCCAGTTTCTTGTTTGTATAGCTAAAGGAGCCATCTGCATTCTTCGTTACACTGGCCTCGTAAATTCCTTCGGCCAATAGATTTTTGGCTATGCGCCATCTGCGAATATCCCTCCAGCGACGGAACTCTCCGTAGAATTCTACGGCCCATTCGTTTCTTATACGATCTCTAAAAGTACCTTTATCGGTTAAAAACTCAGAACGCACATCGGGCATGCCTACCCGGTTACGAATTTTGTTTATGGCCTGACTGGCCGTAGTAACATCGATACCGGCGGCAACGGCTTCCGGAATGTTCGAGGAAGGCCCGTATACTTCATTGCCCAATTCTGCCAAGCCGAGATACATATCGGCCAAACGTATTAGCGGAAAAATTCTGTAATAGTTTTGAGACCATTTGTTGTCATACTTGTTGTATCCTAATTTCCTCCATTTACCTGCGTCGAAGTAACCGGTATACACGAGGCTTTTTCCTCGGTAATACTTGTAGTGCCAACCCTCGTCACCCGGGTTTGACCAGGCTTGGTTTTCGAAGGTAGAGTTGTTGTCCCCTCCTGGATCGGCCAGGTACATCTTGTCACCGGGACAATAAATAAAAGAACGCAAGCGAGGGTCTCTGTTGTCATAGGGGTTTTTCGGGTCGAACGACGGATCGGCCGAAGAGAAATTCTCTACGGGATATCCGTTTATGGTCTCGAACTTATCCACTGCATTTTGGGTGGGTACGTTAAATACGGCCCAGCCTCCGTCGTGTTGGGGAAGAAACCATCCCACTCCCGAATTGCTCCTGTTCATAGGTAGATTCCAGTTATCGGAGTTAGTCGGAACGGGTTGGAACAAGGCTTCGTCACTAATGGCCCTATCTTGTGACATCCAATTCTCCATATAGCTATCCTTGTCGTAAAGTTTGTATCGGGTGGCACCGCTATTGACCAGTTTTAGTGCATTTACCATGGCCTGGATTCCTTTTTTGGCATATGTTTCGTCGTACGAATCTTGGCCAAAGGGCAAGGCATCGCCTTCGGTGTTCATTAGGGGGCTTGCCGCGTACATATAGGCCATAGCTTCAATGGCATAGGCCGAAGCTTTGGTTAAACGCCCCACATCTGTAGGGTCTTTCCATCGGTTGGGCAAATACTTCACCGCATCTTCGCAATCGGCGGCAATAAGGTCGGCACATTGTTGAAATGTAGGTTTGACCTGGTCAAAATTGAACTCTGATGAGAAGGTCTTGCGCTCTCCGCCAGTGGTGTCGACCAAGGTTATGGCGCCGTAGCGTCTTACCACTTCGAACATATGCCAAGCCCTAAGTGCGTGTGCCTGTCCCAACAATTGATTTTTCAATTCTGTTGGGCTGGCCCCAACTTCAGCGGGGAAGTCCGTTAGTTTCTCGATGTTTTCGATGGCCAATCCCATAGCCCTGATCGCTTTCAGCGACTTTCCGGCAGGGGAGTTGTAGTAAGGGTCGGAGCCATAGCTGGTTTCAGAATTGAAATTCATTCCGAAATCCCTCCAATTCGAATCTTGCCATAGGCCTTGGTTTATAGATTTATAAACGGGCATATCTGCCTTTACGGCTTGTTGTTCGTCTCCCATGGCGCCTACATAGGCCCCCCAGTTAGATGAGGTGGCCACATAGTTCATGACCAGCCAGTTGGCCCGGTCTACGGCCCCTTTGTAACTGTAGTATTCCGAATAGACAACCTCGCCGTCTATTCCCATTTCTGGATCTGCATCCAAGTAATCCTCGCAGGAAACCATCCCTAGCGAAAATGTGAATAAAACAATAAGTATTGTAGTATATTTTTTCATGTTTCTCATATTTAAAATGAAAGCCTTAAGCCTACGTTGTATCTTTTGGTAATGGGGTATACCTCTAATTTATTGGCTTCGGGATCGAAGGACCTCGGAAGATATTGCCAAGTGTACAGGTTGTTTCCATTTACATAAAATTCGAAGTTGTCAAAGCCCCCTATTTTTTCAAGGAATGATTTGGGCAAGCTGTATTTTAACTCCACATTTCTCAGCCTTACAAAGGTGCTGTTCCTATACGTGTAGTTGCTACTTTCTTTATAGTGGTCCGTTTCAGAGGTGTGCAGTACAGGTACGTCGGTATCGGTATTGTTCGGTGTCCACGCATCTTTTTGCTCATTGTTCTTTAACATAAACCCGAGACTGGAGTTGGTGTTATAAGCATAAAGGAAGTTGGCGGATAGTTGCTTCGAAATACCGTACATACCGTTGAACATGCTGGTCAAACTCCAGTTTTTGTACGAAAGCCCAAAGGAGAAGGCAAAAGATTTGGTGGCGTAAGAAGGGTCACCTATTGAAACTTGGTCGTTCTTATCGATGATACCATCTGCGTTGTAGTCGTTATACGTAAGGTCGCCTGGTATGTATCCACTGGGAAGCAGGGCCGAAGGGGTGTATGCGTAGGCATCGTCCCAGTTCTGCGCGAGGCCGGTTCCTAACATTCCCTTGGTCCATCCAATGGGTTTGCCCGCTTCTTTTTGATAGTCGGGGGTAGGGGCCGGGTCGTCTCTTTCGACAATCCTGTTCTCGGTAATCGAAAGGTTTCCCTTGAGCCAATATGAAAAACCGTTCTCGTAATAATCGTTCCACTCCAACTCAATATCGATACCGTGGTTTTTGGTCCTTCCTATATTTCCATAAGGATTGGCATTTCCGTACCAGTTGGGAATCGTTCTTCTTTGCATCAAGATACCTTCGCGGTCTTCCTTGAACAGATCCACCGTTGTTCTTAATCTGCTTCGCAATACGTTGAATTCAAAACCAAGGTTTTGTTTGGTTGCCGTTTCCCACGAAACATCAAGTACTGGTGGGTCGTCTTCCGAATAGATATAGAGTCCGTCCGCATTTTGGTTTCCGGTAATGTTGGGAACATAGCCATATGCCATTCGGATCTGATTACTAGAGTACGAACTGATGTAGGCAAACCTGTTATCGCCCAAACCTTTGTCAGAGCCTATTTTTCCATAAGAGTACCTAATTTTGAAGAAATCTATAAATGACAGGTTCTTTTTGGCGAAATTTTCTTCCGAAACTACCCAACCAAGGGCCAAGGATGGGAAAAAACCAAAACGTTTTCCGGGAGCAAAGTTTTCATTTCCGTTGTACGCCCCATTAGACTCAAAGAGGTACTTGTTTTTATAGCCATAAGTGACTCGGCCTACCCAACCTTCTTCGAAGTGGGGAAAGCTCGATCCCCATTTGTCTTTTCTGCGCTGAAATAAGCCTAGGGCACTAACGTTATGGTCCCCAAAACTTTGGTTGTAGTTAAGGTTTAATTCATAATAGATACTACTGTTGTAACCATCTATACCTTCGTTACCCAATTTTGCGGGGTTTTCATAATCATCTAAGGTAATGGGCTCTTGTATGACGTTTCCGTTACCGTCTAAATTAGGGTTGTAACCATCGGAGGAGGGAACGTAGTAATAAATAGGGGCGTCGTTCCATCTTTTGCTGATTTCTGATAGGTAGTTCCTATAATAGTTATAAGACAGTTTTCCTGACAGATAAACATGCTCGCTCAAATCTTGCTTTAAAATGAAGTCGGTAAAAAGACGGTTGCTTTTTTTGCCATAGGAACCTTCGCGTTCCATCATTCCTAGGTAATTGACATTGATGGAGTTGTTGTAATCGTATCCCAACCTGCCATTTTCGTATACCGCCGGGGCGTTGATCAAGGCTGTGGAATACATACGTTGCATAATTGACCCGCCATTACCTGCAATTCCCCCATTTGTGTTTTTAGTGTTGAAGTTTCCGTTCCAGTTGGTCATATCACCGGAAAGCTTCACACTGAACAGTGTAGATTTTGAGAAGTTAAAATCTAGGTTGGTCCTGTAGTTAAACCGATGCTGATACGTACGAGGATCGAATTCCGGTTGTTTTTGCAGGTCAAAAATATCCCCGTCATAATTATAGCCGAACGAAGTAAAATATTTTACACGGTCGTTACCGCCACTGATATTTAAATTGTACTGGTGGGTATAGCCTGTTTTCATCAATGAGTTGATGAAGGAGGTATACTGGTAATATGGGTTGTCCGCATAGGCAGGGTCCCTCCATCGGTCAATATAAAACTGGGGAACGAGCTTATCGTAGTTGCCGTCATTTTGTTGGGCAAGGTTGTAATACTCCAAGTTCGTGGCATAATCGGCCGCGTAATCGGTGTCGATGGTAGGTGATTTCATGCCTACATTGGCGGTAAACTGTATTTTGGGCTTTCCAATATGACCTTGTTTGGTGGTTATAAGGATAACCCCGTTCGCAGCTTTTACACCGTAAACCGCAGTGGCGGAAGCATCTTTTAATACCGAGATCGACTCGATTTCATTTGGGTCGAGATTATTGAAATCACGTTCAACCCCATCTACCATATAAAGGGGAGAGCTATCGGTCCATGAAGAACGGCCCCGAATCAAGATGTTGGCGGCCGTAGACCCAGGCTGGCCCGCTGCTTGCATGGTTGTAACGCCCGGTAGAAGTCCTGTTAAGGCTTCTGATATGGTGGTTACACTGCCCGCTTTTAACAGCTCTTCTCCTTTGGCCTGTGTGATGGAGCCAACGACCGTCTCCTTCTTTTGACTTCCGTAACCCACAACAACCACATCTTCAAGTTGTTCTGCGTTACTTTCCATGGTTACGTTAATGGTAGATTGGATTCCTACCGGTACCTCTATCGTTTTAAAGCCGATGTAGCTAAATAATAATGTGGCTGATTCATCATTCTTGAGTTGTATCGAATAATTACCATCTATATCGGAAACAACACCGTTAAAGGTCCCTTTTTCAATGATGTTTACTCCCGGAAGTTCTATCCCATCGGCATCTTTGGTGGTACCGGTAATTGTCTTTGTTTGTGCACTGGCAGATAGGGTGGCCATGAAAAACAAAAACAGGAGTAAGCGGGGAGAATTGTTCCCAAACCTAACTTTCCATTTTTTATTCATTGTATTGTTATTTCTCATAAATCATTTGTTAGTGTATTTGCCATAGATGCAAGGGAAACAACCGTAGTTGTTATTCCTCGCTGCCATGGGATGTTCCAGTTCCATAAACATGCCCTCCGTTGTAGCTATGGGGAGGGGCATGATGACATAATTGGGACTGTTGATGGGGGGGACTAAAAAAAGTTGGTTTTTCTTCTTAAAATGTAACTTGAATCTCATATAGTTGTAGTTAAAGTTGGTGATACAAAAAAGCTAATTCTATGTTAAGATGATGGCTTCATATGATCTAATGAGCATAACATATGATCACATCTCTTAAAATGTGTTAATATTTTATGGATGTAATATTGGTAGGTATGTGATAATGTCGAATAGTAAATTAATAAGGAATATTTTGATGATTCGAAATTCTTACCCCTCCTGCTTCCTAAAAGGCAGGCCTTACAAAAAAAAAGGAGGCCACCTTGAAGCGCTCGCAAGTGCCTGTGCGAAATGTTTCAGGAAGCCGGGTGTGGATTTTATCAGCTTCGTTTTGTGAGCCAAGGGTAGTTCTTGGGTATGCTAACGACGACAGGGGCCGTTTACCTATTTTTTGACCGGAGTTTATTCTATAAGAACGGACTTGGCCTCGTCAATGGTCATACCCTTAAAAAGGAGGAACCTGTCAATTTGTAAACCATGGGATCTACCGCCAATATGCAAAGTGTATGTTCCAGCCTTGGGAAATCTACCTGTTAGCCATCCATGTCCGGCGCCATGTATTTCCGCTACGCCGTTTAGGGTAAAATTGTCATCGCTACGGCCGTAATATTTTTCGAAATGTTTTAGCTGTAGCTCTTTGGCATATCCAAGATTGTCGCCTAAGTGAATCCATATATCATTGCCTTTATCCGTGCCGCGTTCCCCTTCGGGCTGTCTCATCATCCATTTTATGGTGTAGTTCCCAGGGGTTTCTATCTTGAAAGTGTACGAAATAACATGGTCCGTGTCGACCTTTTGGTAGGTGTTCGGTCCATCATAATAAATAAAGGCGCCGCCTGAGGCTTTTTCGGTATCCTTTCCAAGTTTCCATGCGCCCTTTAGCTCAAAACGTTCGGCTTCGAAAACCACGAAACCTTTTTTTTCTTCTACGGAACGATCTGGGCTGCACTCAAAGGAAATAGACCTCCACCTGCCACGGGCATAGGCATAGGCGTCGTCTTCTGGTATCTTGCCGTTCGAATGCGTGTTCGATTCAATTTGGATTATATCACCCGTTTTTACCGGTACATTTTTAAAAGTTCGGGAATAAGGGGCCATATCACGAGCGGTTTCGGGGTTTTGAAATTCACCGATCAATTTACCATCTATTTTCAGCCGATAGGTGCTTTCCCCATCTTCTTCCGTAAGTGTTGTAAGGGTGATATTGTAATGGTCGGTAATACCTTTAAAAACCTTTTGGGTTGCCGCAAATTCGTTTTTATATACAACGGCGTCAATCGCCACCGCGTTTCTGGAGTGGTCTTTATAGGGTGTTACAAATGGGTCTATTTGTAACATTTCAAAATCTTTGACCCCTATGAGGTGTGTGGCTTTGCATTCTGGTAAAGGGGTAATGCCATCTCCTATAAATTTCTGAAATTTTTGGAGGTTTCCATCTTCGTCGCCCAGAAGTAGGTACCAAACCATACCGGCATCGGAGATATCGGCACCTTTATTTTGTGGATGGAACTGCGTCCTGCTATATAGCCAATTGATATCTGGGTCCGAATGGTCTCTCATCCAGTAGTATGGAGAGAAGTCTGTGTTGGAACACCAAAGTTTGCTAGGATTATCGCATGCATTTTGATCCTTTATTTTTTTGTACTTGATGCGATTTCCGCTTAAGGCTATAGTTTCTTTCATGGTATGATGCGCTTTTCTGCGCAAGTGATTGTCATTGTAGCCACTATGTGAAATAACATACACATGGGCCAAAGCTTCTGTATCGCCATCATCTACAACCTCTTTTACCGCTCTGTAAAAGAATTCGGAAGGTCCCATATGAATGAAATACAAAGGGTCTGTAGCTGTAGATTTTTTCAAGGCTTCTGCCAAATGTGTAATTGCGGTAGCCTTGTCTTCAGGTACATCAAAGAAACGCCCAGGATCGAAATTCCACCGCTTAATGGCACCCTTGACCCCGTCGGCCATGTAATTGGTTTCGGAAGTATGTGGCGGCGCCGCAATAAAATTGTTGTACGAGAAATGTACGAGCTTATCCTGTAGTCCGAGCTTTGCGATCATGGCCAAAGCGGCGGGCGTACCTCCCCAATCATCTGGGTCGGCACGAGGCCATTGGGCTTCAGGGTGCTTGTCCGCTTGATTGTTGCCATCGGCACTAATGGCAATGCGATTGTTGTTGTAGCCCAGGCTTTGGGCGAACAGTATTTCAGATGATAGGCATATGACGCCAAGAAGTAAAATAAAAGGTTTGGTAAGCATCTAATTTGATTATTGGTCAATTATTGATTACGGTTCTGATTTCATTAAATGTACTATAGCATCTTCCTTTTTAATAATCCCCACAATTTTAGGTTTATGCTTCCCCAAGGCTTGAAAACGTATTTAAATTATTGAATGGCGCGCATAGTAACACCGCTTGGGGATATGCAATGTAAACCCCAGCATTGTATTTAATCACAAGAAATACAGTAAGGGAACTGTATGGGATACTGTAGCTTTAACTGTTAATATTTTACAATAAAAAATATTTAATTGTTTGCAAGTCAGTAGAATATGGTTGTATTTGTGTTCGCCCATATTAGAGGGCAGGGCGTGGGCTAATTGAAAACAAAGGTTATATTTGAGGGATATGATATCCGAACCAGACCAAAATACGATCGAAAAAGCGCTTAACGATTTATGCGCCCATCCCATTTTTGTTAATTCGTTAGTGTATAAACAATTGCTACAATACTTGGTTAAAAAAGCGATTGAGAAAGAAGACATCAAGGAATACACCATAGGGGCCGACCTTTTTGGCAAGAACTATTTGAACGATAAAAACGATGGGGCCGTGCGAACCCACATGTATAAGCTCCGAAAAAAAATGGCGGCTTATTATGCGGACAGGAATGTTCAAAACGAAATAATATTCGAAATCAAAAAGGGACAGTACAATTTGGACTTTATTTCCAAAAAAGAGTACGACAGGCATAAGAGGTCGCTTGAATTTCAAATTCCGTTAAAATGGGTCAAGGGCATAGGCTTGGTTCTGCTATTGACCTTTGGGGCCATATGGGGCATATCTTATTATTTGGGCCGTCCACCGGCCTTATGGGAAGATTTTTTGAAGAACGGGGATAAAACCCTAGTGGTCATTTCGGACCAGTACATGCTGATGCATACCAATATCCAAGGTGAAAAGCATCCTACGATGTATTCTAAGATTAACAGCGATGAAGATTTATTTGCGTTTAAGAAGGAACATCCAGACCGAAAATTGGAAATGACGGATTTTACATTGGTATCGAAAATGGCACCTTACGGTATTAAGAATTTAGATGAATGGTTTTTTGGGTGGGACAGTGATTTTAAGCTTGGTTTGGAAAGTAATCTTACGCTCAACAATATCAAGGAAAACAATATTGTATTTATCGGACAATTTAAGACCATGAACCTTTCCAAGTCTTTCTTTTTAAGGGATAGTAAGGTTTTTTCTACCTATGGTGATGGTTTTAAGGTTAATGTCAAGGGGAAGAAGAAAGTTTATACGACACAATTTGCGCCCAATAAAAAGGTCGAATATGCCCTCGTTTCCTTTACCTCGTTGAGTCCGGACAAGCGCGCCCTTTTTTTTGTGTCCAATAACGATATCGGGGTTATGGCTACCTTGCGTTTGTTTACCGATCCAACCTGGCTTAAAACCTTGGAAGAAAAGCTGCCCCAAAAAAACAGCCGCTTCAATGCCCTATTTGAAGTAAGTGGAATGCAGCGTACCCAAATGAGTAGTGAACTGATCGAGTTGGAGATTCTTGGCGATTAATGGGCAAAGCTGTGAGCTCCCCGTTCTTGCCGAATGCTATCTTTGTTAGACCTGGAATACAATTGGCAGGGAAGCTGAAGCGGTAGGGATATTTAGTGTGGATCGGAATTTGCAAGGTCAAGACCAAATATTAAGAATAGAACGGGTTCGATCTTGCTTTGCAGTTTTTTCCTTAGAATTTTAAAAGCTTTGTTCATCTGGTTTTCCACTGTCTTTATGGAGACGTTCATAAAACCTGCAATTTCAATATTGGTGAGCCCCTCTCTTTTGCTAAGCATAAAGGTTTCCCTGCATTTCGGGGGGAGTTTTTGAATTTCCGATTTAATAAGGCCTATTTGCTTTTCCAACAATTCTTCGTCCTCCTCTATGACCTGATACAGACGCTCCATATGTTTCTCTTCTATGGCCAACATTCTTTGGTCTTTTCTGAATTCATTGAGAAAACCATTGTAGACGGATTTGTACAGGAAGCTTCTTAAAGATTGTACCTGGGATATCCTTTCCCTATTCTCCCATAAATTAAGGAACACGTTTTGCACAATATCTTTGGCCTTCTCGTAATCGTGGGAAAGACTATATACGTATACACAAAGTGAATGGTGGTAACGATCCATTAAATACGCCAGTGCTTCGTGGTTTCCCTTGGTAAGCTCTTCTTTAAGTCGCTGTTCAGTAGAAAATAGTTTCAATCCACTAATTGTATGATTCTTAATAAAATATGACACAATATAAAAAAATAATAAAATAGCATGGGTGTTTTTATAATTTCATTTGTCATATACATATAAACTAATAATGTTGAACGAGGGAATAGAAGATATTATCGTAAAGTATCTGGCCAAATCGGCCTCGGATAAGGAAATAATCGAATTGACGGAATGGTTGAAAAATGAGGCCAATCTCTTGGTTTTTGAAGATTTTATACGAACGAATTATGTAAGTAACCATCATATGCTTGATTTTGATACGGAATTTGAAAAGAAGAAAGTACTTGATGTGATTCAGGACGGAGAGAAGAAACGGGCCAGGTTAAAAAGGATGAACCACTTTTTTAAATATGCGGCCCTAGTTCTGGTTCTCTTGGGGCTCGTTTATGTCTACAATTCAAGGTCCGATACACCTACTATCATTGAAAACGGACAAACCTTCAGTGTGCCAAAGAACGATGTGCCTCCCGGTCATGATAAGGCTGTGTTGACGCTTGACAATGGAGAGGAAGTGGTTTTGGAAAAGGAAAAGGAGGTCAAGATCAACGGGGCAAGCCAAAATGGCGAAAAGTTGGTCTACGATCGCCACTGGTCGCAAGAAACGGAAGCTTCACTGTTTAACTACCTCACCATTCCAAAAGGAGGGCAGTTTTTTGTGCAATTGTCAGATGGCACCAAAGTATGGCTGAACTCCGATTCAAAGCTTAAATATCCCGTAAAGTTTATGGAAGGGCAGACGCGGGAAGTTGAGCTCTTATATGGTGAAGCCTACTTTGAGGTTGCTAAAAGTTCGGAGGGAGGCGGCACGAATTTCACCGTCAAGACAGGAATACAGCTAATAGATGTTCTGGGGACCCAATTCAATATCAAGGCCTATAATGGCGAGAGTGATATCGTAACCACCTTGGTCGAAGGAAGGATCGCCATTGAATCCGGTACCACAAAAGAAGCCCTTGCCCCCTTGGAACAGTCGATCATCGATAGAGATAGGCCCGGGGCGGTTTCCATAAGAAAGGTCGAAAAGGTATTTGATGAAATAGCATGGAAACACGGTTACTTCAGTTTTAAAAGGAAATCAATGGAAGACATTATGACCATTCTTGCCCGGTGGTATGATGTTGATTATGAGTTCAAGGATTCCGATAAAAAGAAAAAAACCTTTACGGGCGTATTGGACCGTGAGAGCACTATAAGTCAAATATTAATTAATATCCAAAAAACCAATGAAATAAGATTTGAGATCAATGAACGGAAAGTAATTATCGAATAGACCTAAAAAGGAAAACAAAACTCATCTATTTCGTGTAGAGGGGCAAGTTTTCTTATCGACCAAAGACCATTTAAATTATTAACTAATCGAAATTTTTATGTATGGAAACTAACTCAATCGAAGCTTTCTTCCGGTCTGGAAACAGGAGTTTCTTAAGGCTAATGAGCGCGCTTTTAATCTTATCTTTTTCAACAACTTTTGGGTTTTCGCCCAAAGAATCGTTTTTCCAGAATTCAAAAATACTCATAAAGGCCAATAGAAAAATTCATCTATCCGAGCTATTTGAGCTACTCAGGGAGCAGGCGGGCTATAAATTTGTCTATAGTGATGAACAAATTGCCAATGCACCAAAGGTTAAACTAAAAAAGGGCTCTGTTATGGTCAAAGACTTATTGGACAGGGGCTTGTCTCCCATAGGCTTGACCTATGAGTTTACCGATAACAACACCATTATCGTCAAAAAGAAAGTTAGGGATGTGGCCCAAGGCTCCCCACAATTTTTGGTGAGGGGGAATGTCACTGATGATCAAGGCGTTCCGCTGCCAGGGGTCAATGTTATCGAAAAAGGAACGACCAATGGGGCCTCGACCGATTTCGATGGAAATTTTGAATTGAACGTATTGGAGGATGCCACCTTGGTTTTTTCTGCTTTGGGTTTTAAGACCATTGAACGTAACGTCTCGGGCGATTCGAATATTGCGGTAGTCATGTTGGAGGATGCGGAACAATTGGGAGAGGTGGTTGTAACGGCCCTAGGGATCAAGCGAGACCAAAAGGCCTTGGGTTACGCCATGACCGAAGTAGAAGGTGAAGAATTGGCCCAAACCAATACCGTTAACCCTGTTTCGGCTTTACAGGGTAAATCGGCGGGCGTTAGCGTAGGAGGTTCTGATGGGGGACTTTTTGGAAACAGTAAGATCCAGATCAGGGGTATCTCTACATTGAATTCGAATGACAACCAGCCTATTTTTGTAATCGACGGGGTTATTCTTGATAATAGCATATCGAACGAAAGTGCCGATTGGGCCAGTAGCGCCAATGATTACGGAAATATTTTGAAAAACCTAAATCCCGATGACTACAAGAGCGTTTCTATCTTAAAGGGGGCCGCCGCTACGGCACTCTACGGCTCACGGGGAATCAACGGGGTCGTTTTGATCCAAAGTAAAGATGGTTCCAACGCGAGGGGTATAGGGGTTTCCGTAAAACAATCCATGGGGGTTGACCGGGCATTTAAGCAGCCTGCCATACAAAATGAGTTTGGACCGGGAACCTTGGCCGGATATGTAGATTATGGGGAAACCAATTCAAGCGGTGATTTTTATCGCTTCGATAGTTCTCAATTCGATTATAACGAAGAAGGGATGCCCACCTTGATCAACCACGCGGGTGGAGGCTTGAGCTATGGCCCTAGGTTTGATGGAAGGCCAATTGAAGATTACGATGGCAATATTATCCCATACAGGGCCAATGACAACAATATGCTAGATGTGTATGACACGGGATACAACTCGAATACCTCGGTTTCCTTGAGTGGTGGCAACGAGAAAGGGAATTTCTATCTGTCGGATTCCTATAACTTAAGAACAGGGATAATGCCCGATAACAGTTTTAGAAGAAACGCATTGATGTTTTCGGGATCTTACCAACTAGCGCCATGGTTACGGGCCAATGCTTCTATTTCATATACGACCTCTAGTTCTAAAAATCCTAGGAACGATATTTCCCAAGGCTTTTTTGACGGTACTTTCGAAAGGATATACAACACCGAGAAATATACCCAAAGACAATATTGGCAAGCCTCGCACGGCGGTGTGCCCAATTCCGATTATGGCGATACATACGCCAATGTACCCAATACGGGACTCTGGTTTGGGTACTACAGTTCCGATCAGGTAAATGAAGAGCAGGTAACACGTCCCGTGGTCAGGCTGACCGCAAATGTTACGGATTGGTTGGATATTACCGCCGAGGGCAATATGAACCACTACACCACCAGATATGAAAACAAGGAGCTGGGTAGCGGTTTTGCCAATGAAGGGGGCTACTATGAACTCCGACATTACGATGATGTAAGCAAAACAGGGAAGCTTACGTTTAACTTTACGCCTAAAATTTCCGATAGTTTTTCAGTCCAATTTTTATTGGGAGGCGAAA
The DNA here is from genome assembly GCF_900156625.1 of Zobellia uliginosa. GTDB lineage: Bacteria > Bacteroidota > Bacteroidia > Flavobacteriales > Flavobacteriaceae > Zobellia > Zobellia uliginosa. The sequence continues at coordinate 173,750 of NZ_FTOB01000002.1, forward strand.
TTTGGAATCAAGAAAAATCGAATACCAGGGTGCGTACCGACGGAGGTCTGGTAGTTCCAGGAAGGTTTTATCTCGAAAACTCCAAGAAGACCAAACTATCGGAAGGTGGTATTTCGGCCACCAAGCAAATCAATTCCTTGTATTTCCTTTCCAGTTTTAGCTTTAAAGAACAAGTTTTTTTAGATGTGACAGGAAGAAATGACTGGTCTTCGGCCTTGGTATATACCAATGGTGAGGGCAATTATTCGTATTTCTATCCGTCCGTATCTACGTCATGGGTGTTTAGCGAAACCTTCGATATGTCAAGTTTCTTGACCTTCGGAAAGCTGCGCGCATCTTGGGCACAGGTCGGGAGTGATACCAGCCCTTATACGATTAATAGAGGGTACGAGTTGGGCACCTACCAACTGCCGGGGGATAGTTTTATCTACAAGAACTCCGTTAATAATACCGTTGTAGACCGAAATATCAAACCAGAGCGGAAAAATTCCTTTGAAGTGGGGGCCGACGTCCGGTTTTTCAATAGCCGCTTGGGTATCGATGTCGCATATTACGACGAAACGATTACCGATCAAATTGGATCCATTCCTCTGCCACCGGTTTCGGGTTACAGCAATTATTTTACCAATATAGGTACGCTAACCAATTACGGATTTGAATTGACCCTTTCGGGAACCCCCATCAAAACCGAGAACTTTCAGTGGAACACTACCTTTAATTATTGGAACAATACTACGAAGATCAAGGAAATGCACGAGGATCTTGGTGAGTTCAAAAAACTGGGGGGTGATATTACTTATGGGAACTTCCGTATAGGTTCGGTAGCTTTTGAGGGAGGGGAGTATGGCGTTCTTTATTCGGACAGTAGTCCCAAGCGTTATCAGGCGACCGACGACGCGGGCAACCCTATAGACGACCCTAATAATGGTAAGAAAGTTTTGGTATGGAGCGATTCCGGTAGGGGAGCTTACTATGAAAGAAGTTATGAAGCTGAGGAAATAGGTAAGATCCAACCCGATTTTGAAGGCTCGTTCAACAATGAATTCTCTTATAAAGGGCTTTCCTTGTCCGTGCTTTTAGACGCCCGTTTTGGAGGTCATATAGCGTCGTATTCCAGTAGATACGGAACGGCTTACGGATACCTTGAAAAATCGCTAAGGGGAAGGGATGAATCCCACGGAGGAATTGGATGGACGTCGCAATTTGCCGATACCCAAGGCGAAACCTATGTAGATGGGGTTATTCCTGATGGGGTTTTTGCCGATGGACAGGAAGTCGTTACCCCCGATGGCTCTACGGTCGATGTTGGGGGAATGACCTATCAAGAGGCTTATGACCAAGGATATGTAGAACCCACCCATGCCAGTTACTATAATTATTTTAGAAATTCTTGGGGGCAAGGGGTCGTTAATGATGACTGGTTTACCGAGCTTGAATATATCGCCATAAGGAATATTTCGGTGGGCTACCAATTGCCCCGGTCCTTTAGTGATAAGTTGGGAGCCAAAAAATTCTATATCGGTATTAACGCAAGAAACTTGGGGTATCTGCACAATACCATGCCGAACGATATCAATCCTGAAAGTTTTAGGGGTACCTCAAGTAATGAATCCTTTAGGGAACGCTCCTTTAGCCCTTATGTATCTAGCTATACCATGACTATTTCGGTAGATTTCTAAACATAAAACTGTATAAGATGAAAGAAATATATAAGATTGTATTAATCTCTGTTTTGGCACTCGGCGTGGCTTGTGACGCTGATGACTTTGCCGAATTGAACAGTAACCCCTCTGAACTGGCGGAGCCAGATGTCAGGTTTTCAATAACCCAGGCCATACAAGATATGTATGGTAATGACTATACGATTTGGTTCTATGATAATTTCGATTACATTTTTCCATGGAGTCAATTGACAACTGCTGTAGTCGGAGGCGGTAATACCGAGGCATTTGTAGAAATGGGACCTTCTGAGGGACAAAATATTTACCCGAGTCTCTATGCCAATACACGCGATGTGCGTGCGCGTATAGAGGCCCTTCCTGCCGAAAGGCAAGAAGAGATGAAAGCCATTAAGGCCATGACATTTCCTATTCAGATTCACCCGGCATTGACCATTACCGATAATACGGGGTCGATGGTCTATACGGAAGGGGCTATGGCTCCATATACCGATCCACCATTGATTACCCCGGTATTGGATTCACAGGAGACCTTGTTCAATACCTGGTTGGGCGAATTGGATAAGGCCATGGATAGTTTAGTGGCCCCTAATCAGTTTGATATTGGTGATCAAGATGTTATTTATAATGGGGACTATAAGAAATGGGCCAAGTTCTGTAACCTTCTTAAGCTTAAGATAGCCGCAAGGTTGATCCATAAGGATAGGGCAAAAGCCTTGTCAATAGCGGAAGAGGTAGTCAATTCCCCTGTAGGTTACATGAATGACTTGAGCGATGATTTTATCTATAAAAGGGATGTGAATTATTATGGGACCGGAAACGGGCAACAGCCTGGTATAGGGGGAAAACATATAATTGACTTTATGGTCTCCAATGCCGACCCGCGTTTAAGGGTCCTTTATGATAAGAATGATTTTAACGGGGAGGTCGTACAGGCCTTTATCGATGCGGGAAAGGACTTGCCTCCTTATGTCGAGCAATATGTCATCCTTGACGGGGCGGGTAATTTTTCAGGTTGGTCAGGACCGGGGGAGCCTTGGGTCCGTTATGCCGGCGTGCCCCTTTCTCCTGATGCGACCTTTGCGAGTGAAAACAATATTTACTTCAATCAAGGCGAACTCTATAGGGTTTCGGCCGGGGATATTGAAAAAGCGTATACGGCAACCTCTAATTATACGGAACGTATAACGCGTACGGGTTTCAATTTTACTTATCCTACAAAACCAGGTGGTAGGCTTATTGATATTACCGAGAATTTTCCGCCTTTGGAGGTTATTTTGGGCTCTTCGGCCGAGACCAATTTATATTTGGCGGAATTCAAATTGCTGGGGGCCAATATACCGGGGTCGGCCCAAGATTATTTTGACCAAGGGGTGCGGCTTTCCGTAGAACGTTTGGATCGGTTGGCGAGAAACAGTGGTTTGCCCTATTATGAAAAAGACCCGGTATATGAAGATGAGGTAATGGCCGAAGCCGCCTCTACCCGGTTGAAGGCAGGAGAAATCGAAGCGCTGCTTGCTCAGCCTGCCTATGACTTAAGTACCGATGGATTGGAAAAAGTGTACATACAGCAGTATATCAATTTTGCGGCTACGCCAAACGATGTTTGGGCAACTGTACGCCGGTCCGGGATCCCTAAAACGAATAGCGATTACCTGCCTAGGGAAATGTTTACCTCGTCAGGTTCCGAGCTTACGGTACCACGCCGGTTCGTGGTTGGTACCCCTACCGAAGATGACAAAAACTATCAAAATACGGTCAAGGCCCTAGAAGAACAAGGCTTCACTTCGGGAACCAATGACCCTTCCATTTTAAATACGGAAAGGCTTTGGTTTGATCAAGAAAACCCTGGTTATGGGGAAGGACCCCAATAGGGATGCCAATATTTAAGTTAAACCTTGTCTTCCCTTTAGATAAGGGCCGAGGTGTTCGGAAAAAGGCCATTTTAATATTAAAAATGGTCTTTTTTTATGGACATATGTTTTTTTTATAAAGCTGTGCCCCTTGGGCAATTCAACTACAATTTGGTGTCGCTTGCTTTTCTCATTGAGGAAGCCCTGACCACCAAATCGGTCTTGAGGGTAATGGTTTCGAACTCTACAAAACTATCGGTATCGTCTATCTGTCGGATCAATAGGCTTGCGGCGGCCTGCCCCATTTGAAAGGCGCGGTCGTTAATCGTAGTAAGGTTGGGTTCTATGACTCTTGATATGGGGTAATTACTAAAGCCTACTACGGCTATTTGCTCGGGAACCTTGATATGCGCCTTTTGAAAGACCTGAATGGCGCTGATCGCCGTATAATCGTTCGAACAGAACAGTCCGTCGGGCGATTCGGGCAGGGCCAGCATTTTTTTTGCGCATTCGGCCCCTTCTTCGTAGGTCAGGTTCTTGGTTTCTAGAATAAGGGACGGGTCTATGGGCAACTTATGTTTTTTTAAAGCCGTTTTATAGCCCTCCAAGCGGTCTTTGAAAATGTGGGTCGACTGGTTTCCGGCGATATGGGCGATGCGGCTACAGCCTTGTTGGATGAGGTGCTCCGTTGCTTTAAAGGCCGACTCGTAATCGTTGATGACAATTTTGTTCGCGTTAAAATTGGTTGGAACCCGGTCGTAGAAAATTACCGGCACCCCCAATTTGGTAAACTTTTTAAAATGGGCATACGACTTGGTCTCGTTCGAAAGACAGATGATAATGCCCTCGACCATCCTGTTTTGTAAAATACGGGTAATTTCTTTTTCCCTTTCGAAGGAATCCTTCGATTGAAAAATGGTAACATTGTACCCCTTACTGTAGGCGTACTCTTCAATACCGCTAATGACAAGGGAGTGGAAGTGTATATCGATCTTGGGAACGATAATGCCGATGGACTGGGTCTTCTTTTTTCTAAAACTCGAGGCAATGGAATTGGGGGTGAAGCCCAGTTCGTCTGCCTTCTGCTGGACCAGTTTACGTGTGGCATCGCTAATGGCAGGATGCCCCGAGATGGCGCGTGAAATCGTGGAAGGCGATAAGTTCAGTTCCTTAGCCAAATCTTTTAAGGTAACTCTGGAATTCCCCATAGGCGAGTTTTAACAAACGTTTGCGTGAATATTACAATGTCAAATTAGAAGAAATACGTTATATAGGTATAATAACAAATGATATATTGCAAATTTAACATTTTTTAGCTAATTATTCCTAGGTAGGAATAAAATTTAAGGGGATTTTACAATTATTTTATGCAAACGTTTGCATTAATTCGATCTTAATTTTATATTTGAGATCATTAGGTGTTGATATTTCTTTTCTAATAACCAGTTAAACATTGTTTTATGAGTAAAAAAAGTAAATCCGATCGTTCGCATTTCGGTAGTCGAGAGTTCTTCTTAAAGACTGGTATTCTTTGGGTAATGGTGTTTTTTCTTCATGGTTTTGTCTTTTCGCAAGAGCTTCGGATAGCAGGGAAAATTACCGACCAAGAGAGTGGTGAACCTCTTATCGGGGTTAGTGTTGTGGAGAAGGGAACCACAAATGGGGTGGCTTCCGACTTTGATGGAAAGTATATAATAAAAGTAAATTCCCCTGAAGCCGTATTGAGCTTTTCTTCTATGGGTTACCGAGCTGTAGAGGTCCAAGTGGGTGAAAAGGAAGAATTGGACGTTGCTTTACAGCTGGTAGCCAATCAACTCGACGAGTTCGTCGTGGTGGGCTACGGTAAAAAGAAGAAACGGAACTTAACGGGTTCCGTGGTGTCCGTCGGTGTGGAAGATATTGCCCAGACCAACCAACAGGATGCTTTGAGCATTTTACAAGGACGGGCCGCTGGGGTACAGATCGTTTCCAATTCCGGGGCGCCCGGTGGCGGTATGACGGTAAGGGTCAGGGGGAATTCTTCCTTGAACTCGGGAAACTCCCCTTTGTACGTGATAGACGGGGTGCCCGTTGAATCGAATTCCCTTTCTTCATTGAACGGAACGGAAAACTTCGGTTTGAACCCGCTTTCCGATATCAACCCCAATGACATTGAATCCATCGAGGTGCTGAAAGATGCGGCTTCTACCGCAATCTACGGTTCCCGTGCCGCCAACGGCGTGGTGATGATCACGACCAAAAGGGGAAAGGAAGGCAAAGGCCAGGTGAATATCAGTTTTACATCGGGTACGAGCCAGATCACGAGAAAGCTCAGTGTCTTGAATGCTTCCCAGTACCGACAGGTTATTATAGATTCTTATCTGAATATGGACAATCCCGTTGAACCGAACTGGACGGTCATTGATTCCCTAAACCCTAAAAACAACGGTGATGTCGATTGGCAAGAAGAATTGTTGCGGGTCGCGCCACAATATAAGGTAGACGTATCGGTACAAGGTGGTTCGGAGAACGCCAAGTATTCATGGAGTTCTTCCTTTTTGGATCAAGACGGTATCATCCTAAACTCTAACTACAAAAGGGTGACCTCGCGCTTAAATGTTGATTTTGATGTTTCCGACCGATTTAAAATTGGTCAGAGCATTTCCTATACGAACGGGGTGAATAACCGAATAAACGCCGGGGGAACGGGTAACTTAAGTGTGGTTCGTGAACTTTTGATCAGACCGCCATCTTATGCCATGTATTTGCCCGACGGTTCTTTAAACGGGTATCAATTTGGAAAAAGAAATCCCGTAGGTCTCGCCGAATACGCAACGCATTTGAACAAGACCAATAGGGTCATCGGTAACCAATACGGTGAATTCACCTTTTTTGAAGGATTGAAATTGCGCAGTAACCTGAACTTAGACTTCCTCAATATGAAGGAAGACGAGTTCCTTCCGTCTTCCTTAGATTATCGGGAGGGCTACAATTCTGGGGCGACCAGCTCGCTCAACAACTTGACTTGGGGCAATGAAACCTTTTTGACCTATGACAAGGCCTTCAACAAGGGGCATAACCTTAACGCCTTGGCGGGCTTTAGTTTTCAGGAATGGAACTATGAGCGTACCGGCCTTGAGGGAATGTTTTTTCCCAGTGATAACGTCATCACCTTAAATGCGGCGGGAACCATTTCCGGCCAAGAGGCCAACATCCATACCCAACACTCCATGTTGTCGTATTTCGGAAGGTTGTCTTATGATTACAAAGGCAAGTACTTGTTGGAGATGAACTTGAGGGCCGATGGTTCCTCGCGTTTTGGAAAGGACAACCGTTTTGGTTATTTTCCTTCGGCTTCCGTGGGATGGAGGTTTTCCGACGAGAATATATTTGAAAACGTAAATTTCCTTTCCGATGGAAAATTAAGGTTTAGCGCGGGGCAGACGGGTAACGAGGCCATAGGAAACTATACTTCCCAAGGTGAATTTTTAGTGGGTACCAATTATTTAGGCTATTCTGGGGCATCGCCATCGGTAATGCCGAATTCGGGACTCACCTGGGAAACCACTACCCAATACAATGCGGGTCTGGACCTGTCTTTTATGAACAACAGGCTTACGGTCAATGCGGATGTCTACCTGAAGGAAACGAACGATCTGTTGTACAATGTGCCTATACCTAGAACTTCAGGCTTTGCCTATAGCACGCAGAATATAGGAAGCATTGAAAACAAGGGGGTCGAACTCTTGATTTCTACGCGCAACTTGGTGGGTGATTTTAAATGGGATACCAATTTTAATATCAGTACCAACCGTAACGTGGTAAAAGATTTGCCCGACGACTTGTTGACCAATGGATATATACAGAACGGAACCTATCATATCTTACAGGAAGGATTGCCCATAGGTACCTTCTACGGATGGAAGTTCAACGGGGTGTATGCCCGTGATGAGGACAATGTAAACGGTATTACCAACGGGGCCTTGGGCAAGGTGTTCAAAGGGGGCGATCCTATATGGAACGACCTTAACGGCGACAATATCATTGATGAAGACGACCGTGAGGTTATCGGGGATGCCCAGCCTGATTTTTTTGGGGGGATCACGAACAACTTTAGCTATAAAAACTTTAGCCTTGGCGTCTTTATGCAGTTCTCTTATGGTAACGATATTTATAGCGAGATCAACCATCAAAGAAATTCAGTGGTCCGCTATAACAACCTTTCTACCGATGCACTCGATAGATGGCGCCAACAGGGCGATGTTACCGATTTTCCAAAACCGGTTCGCGACGATCCCATGCAATCCGATAGTCGGGTGCAGAGCCGATGGGTGGAAGATGGTTCTTATTTGAAGCTAAAGAACGTCAACTTGCGCTATAGTTTCCCTTCTAAGTTGATCAGTTCATTCGGACTTAGTAAACTTGATGTGTTCGTAACGGCGTCCAATTTGATTACTTGGACCAAATATACCGGTTTTGATCCGGACGTAAACTCTTATAATGGCCTGCGCGCCGGTATTGACGAGGGGTCCTACCCACAGAGCCGTACCATCATGACAGGATTAAACTTTCAATTTTAAAAAAAAGGACCATGAAAAATTATAAAAAAATACTTTCGCTCATTCTTATGGCAGGAATATTTTCTTGTTCCGACGATATATTGGATAAGGATCCCCAAAGCGGTTTTTCCGCCTCGGGTTTCTACCAAACCTCAAGTGATGCCCAGGCCGGGGTATACGGTATCTACGATGCCGTTCAATCTACATTTTCCCTGAACTTTTCCTTTTGGGGAGAGGGTAGGGCCGATGCGGTCGATACAAACCACTCGGGCGACCCATTGCTCATGAAGCAGAATGCCCTGAACAAAACCATGACTTCGGCCCGATGGAACAATTTGTATGAAACCATCAGCCGGGCCAACTATGCCATAAAATACGTACCGGGTGTTTTTGAGTCCGGAAACGATTTTAGCGATCAGTTGGTTGGGCAGGCAAGGGCGCTCAGGGCCTTGTCTTACTTTTATGCCGTACGTGTGTGGGGCGATGTGCCCATGATATTGGAACCCTACGAAAGTTCGGAGCAAGGCTTCTTTGTCGAAAAAACCAATAAAGAGGTCATTTTAGACCAAATAGAAGCGGACTTGTTGTTTGCCGCTGAAAATTGCCGTGAGAGTTTTGGAGGGGAAAGAGATCGCCTCTTGATCACCCAAGGTTCGGCCTATGCCTTGCTAACCCAAGTGTATATGTGGAGGAACAAGTACGAAGAGGCCGTAGACGCTGCCGAAAAAGTGATGGGCAATAGCTTGTACTCCTTGGTGGGGATAGGGGACTGGTCAAAGATTTTTTCGACCGGATTTTCAAACGAAAGCATTTTTGAGATCGGTTACGATGAAACACAGACCAACAATTTAAGGGTACTTTACGCATTGGGCTCCGATAGCCACTATTTCCCCAGTGAGACCTTTAGAAATTCCTTTGAGGAAGGCGATTTGAGAATGGACCTTATTTATGATGTGACGGCGGAACAGCCTAAAAAGATCTGGAAGTTTTTTGGACAAGGCTTCAACGACGAGAGTTCGGATCCCTCCGATAAAAATATAGTAATGGTCCGCTTGGCCGATATTATGCTTTTAAAGGCCGAGGCCCATAATAAATTGGGGCAGGTAAACGAAGCTTTGGGACTCTTGAACATTATTCGAACCAGGGCAGGTCTGGCCGAGCTGACCCAAGACGATGCCATAAGTGCCTATGGCGATGTAGAGTCGGCCATTTTGCACGAGCGCTCCATAGAGCTTTCATTTGAAGGCCACCGTTGGTTCGACCTAGTGCGGACGGGTAAGGCCATTGAGGTGATGAACCCGATCAATGGCTTAAGCGATGAGGCCAACTTGGTGTGGCCATTGCACGAAGACGCCCTAAATAGAAACCCCAAACTCGAACAGAACGCTTTTTACTAGAATCCGGTTCATTTATGTGTTCAATAAAAAAATAAAACATGAAAAATCATATCATAAAATTCACAAAACCCGTTCTGCTTGCCGCCGTTTTTATAGGTGGGGTTTACAGCTGTGAGATCCAAGAAAACTTTGAGTATCAAGAGTCGGGTATAGACGGTAAGTTAGAGATTTCCGCTTGGGAATTTATTAAAAGGGATACCTCCTTGTCCATGTTCGAAAGTGCCATAGTCCGTGCGGAATTACAAGACTTCTTTAGCGATAGCGAAACGAGGACCTTTATCGCGCCTACCAATACCGCTTTTTCCGAATACCTAGAGACGAATTCCTATGCATCTATAGATGATGTGCCCTTGCCTATTTTGCGCAACGCCCTTAAATACCACATTGTAAATGATAAGGTATTGTTTACCGACCCGAAGCTGTTCGAGAACAATAAGCCTTTGCCCTATAGCACCGAGAACGGGCAAACCATGTATTTGTCGCATAACAGTAACTTTATCGGGCTTATCAATGAAGGCACGAGCAAACAATGGGAGATTTACAGTTCGAACATAGAGCCTTTGGGCGATGTGGTACATGTGGTAAATTCCATAGTGTATTTTTCGGCCCCTTCAGGCGATTTGAACGTTCCCGATCCTACCGTAAAAACCGACACCATTTTTCCGATACACGACACCTACGTCAACGGTGGAAGCCAGTCTGGGGCCAATTTTGGTTCTAATGTGCTTTTAAAGGTAAAGAATGTTGATGGTAACGGCGATTATGATAGAAAGGCCTTTTTAATGTTCGATTTGAACGATTTTGACGAAGAAGGGGTAATTACCGATGTAAAACTTGAGATAGCGGTAAAGTTCACCCATGCCAAAGGGGTGGCCTTGGACCTCTATGCCGTACAGGATACGCTGTGGAACGAAATGGGACTCACCTTTGACAACGCCACCTTCCCTACCGATGACCCGATAGCCAGTCTTACGACCACCAAGGTAAGCGCGTTTAGCTATGACCTAACGGATTACGTGACCGGTTTGGGCGGTATGCAACGTGTGGCCTTTATGCTAGATGGTGAGGCGGGTACCAACGAAACGGACGAATTTGGTTCTAAGGAAAATACCGATTTTAATGGGCCCATGTTGATCGCTACCCTAGGTTCGGGCAACAGTTTTCTTGAATTGGAGAAAAACAATGGTTTTACCGTAAACACGGGTGAAGCCTTTGTTTGGAATTCCGATGTTCTTGAAATCTCTGGGGCTTCCAACGGTGATATCATTTATACCGTAGAAGCGATACCTCAAAACGGATGGTTGATCAAAGGGGCACAAACCTTGCAGGTGGGAGATAAGTTTACCCAGCAAGATATCGATTTGATGAACTTGGTCTACATCAATAACGGATCGGGTAGTGCCGATCAGATCGGCTTATCGGCCAAAGACAGGGTCGGGTCGGTCATAGATCCGTTCACCTTGGAAATCCTTATTCAGTAATACGTTTAAATATTCACATGCAAATACAAAAAGACAAAATGTATGCTATGTTACGAAAAGGTATGTTCGGTCTTTTTGTAGTACTCGACCTTTTTGCCCTTAAAGCCTGTAGTGGCCCGGAAGCCCCCCAAGAAACCCCGGTTCAACAATCGAATCGGATCATTGAGTTTTCCGGGCACAAATGGCTGGTCCGTAATTCAAATAATGATAAGCAGGGGCCGGGCCCCAACTACTTCTTAGACTCCGAAGAAAATGTTTGGGTCGACGATGAGGGGCGCTTGCACTTGAAGATTATTAAAAAGGAAGGCATTTGGTATTGCTCCGGGGTGACCTTGCTACGGTCGCATGGGTATAACAAATATGTCATGTATGCCTCGAGTAGGCTGGATCAAATCGATGAGAATGCGGTCGCGGGATTTTTCGTGTACGGAAACGATACCGAGGAAATAGATATCGAGTTTTCCAAATGGTCAAAAACCGAGAATGAAAATTCGCAGTTTGCCGTACAGCCGTCTTCGAAAGTTGACAACAAGTTCCGGTTCAATATGGAATCGGAAAATGGCTTGTCGACCCACTTTTTCGATTGGAAGCCCGATCGCATCGAATTTGCCAGTTTTAACGGGCATGTCGATGTAAATTTAGAAGAACCCCTAAATCACTGGGTGTACAAGGGCGCCGATATTCCGCCCGACGACGAAGAAAGATTAAAAATAAACTTATGGCTTTTTAAAGGAAGTAGTCCATCGAACAACCAAGAGGTCGAAATCATTATCGACAGAATCGAAATTTTATAGGCTCATAAAAGATGTGGCCTAAGCGCAATAAAAAATAGAAACAAAAATGCTAGATTACGCAAAAAATATTAATGTCTTTCCTTCTCGGACTGAAGCAGGTACAGCGGCAGGAAAGGCAATTGAAAAGCATATCCTAAAATTGCAGGAAAGACAAGAAGTGGTACGTATTATTTTTGCGGCCGCGCCTTCGCAAGACGCTATGTTGGAATACTTGGCGCAATCCCCCTCCATTCGGTGGGATAAAATCGTCGCCCTGCATATGGACGAGTATATCGGGTTGCCCAAAGGGGCCCGACAACATTTTTCCAAATACCTCGAAGACCATCTTTTTTCTAAAGTGGGCCTAAAGGAGCGGTTTTTAATAAACCCCCATACGGATTTGGACGAAGAGCTCGAACGGTATTCAAAATTGGTCAACGAAGGCCCAATAGATTTGGTTTGCGCCGGTATTGGCGAAAATGGCCATATTGCATTCAATGACCCTCCGGTAGCCCACTTTGATGACCCTGAAACGGTCAAGATAGTAACCCTTGACGAGGGATGTCGCCAGCAACAGGTGAACGATGGCTGTTTCGCCAGCTTGGACCAAGTGCCGGAAAAGGCCTTGACCTTGACCATTCCCGCCCTGATGAAGGGCGAGAAATTGTTCTGTATTGTTTTGGGCGCCAAAAAGAGCGAAGCGGTAAAAAACTCCCTCTTGGGGCCGATCACTACCGAATGTCCGGCTTCGATATTGGCAACCCATGCCAATTGCGAATATTATTTCGATGAGGATGCCTACCAAGGGGTGCTAAAGGTGTCGAGTTAAATTTTTAAATTAAAGAACGAACTATCCTATGAGGTCAAAATATATTTTACATTCAATCGCGGTGTGGCTTGTACTCCTTGTGATGCCCTTACACTTTCAGGCCCAGACATCGGGGAATAAACGAACGGATGATTTTGCCATTAAGGGCTTTCATATTGATCTACGGATTCAGGTAATGACCCCCCAGGCCTTAAAGGATTTTGCAACGGAACTTTCCGGTTTCGGAATCAATACCTTGGTGATGGAGTGGGAAGGAACCTATCCCTTTAAAAATCACGCTACCATTTCAAATAAGTACTCCTACACGCGTGAAGAGATAAAAGATTTTGTGTCCCATTGTGATAGTCTAGGCATACAGGTCGTGCCACTTCAACAGAGCTTGGGCCATGTAGAGTATATTCTCAGAAACCCCCGGTACAGCATCTTGAAGGAAGACCGAAAAGACATTTCGCAATTGTGCCCCATGCAGGTGGAGGCGAATATAGAGCTGTTTTCGGATCTATTGGCCGATTTGTCGGAAACCCATAATTCCGATTACATACACCTTGGTGGCGATGAGACCTATTTGTTGGGCCATTGTTCCTTGTGTAAGAAAAAGGTAGAGGAAGAGGGAAAGTCGAAATTGTTCGTCGACCATATGAAGATGGTGGCCGAGGCGGTGATCGCCTTGGGAAAGAAGCCGATTATTTGGGCCGATATCATTTTAAAATATCCCGAGGCTGCGGCCGAGTTGCCCGAGGAGACCATTTTTATCGACTGGAACTACGGCTGGAAAACCAATCATTTTGGGGATGTGGCCGGACTTCAAGAATTGGGCTTCACCTTTTGGGGCTCCCCCGCGATCCGCTCCCATCCCGATAATTGGTACGGAACGGGCTGGATGACCCATTTTAAAAACCAAAGGGATTTTATTCCCTACGCCCGGGAGGCCAACTATAAAGGCCTGGTCATGACTTCGTGGTCTACCAGTGGCGTATACGGCTTTACATGGGACGTAGGCTATGATGTGATGGATATGGTGCAAATGCGAAATACTTATCCCATGGCGGGTTTTCGTATCCTTATCGCCAGCTATGCCCATGCCTTGAAAACGGAGAAGCCCTTGGATATCGAAGGCTTTGTTAGGGATTACGGCAAGAAAAGGTTCGGCTTGAACCGGGCCGATAGTCAAAAACTTTGGGATTTCTTTTCGGCCAATCCCGAACCGATTACCAACGGCAAAGCTATAAAGAGTGGCAGTATTGAAGAGGTGGAGGAGCGCTATGGAAAGATAAGGGAGGCCATAAACAGTGTCACGCCCTCAAAGAACGTCAGGGAATTTGAACATTTTAAGTTGATGGCCGATTTAAGGATGCACTACCTAAATTTTAAAAACATTGAGGCCCGCTATAACGCCAAGGGGTTTTCCGTTGCCGATACCCCCGAACTGCTTAAGGCCTTGGACCAGGTCTTAAAAGATGCCGAAGCCCTCGATAAACGATTTATAGACCTCAATAAAGGCTTTCTGTACGATGCCGAATTACAAGAGCAAAATGCCTTAAGGGTCGAGCCTGTGAAAGGACTCTATGACCGCTTGGCCAAATTAAAATAAGTGGATGAATATCGTAAAAACAAATTTTTGCCCTAAATAAGTAAGATGCAGCTACTCGATTGGATTGTTTTATCATTGTACTTTTTAATGCTTTTGTCCATTGGCCTGTGGTCTTATTTTCGGGTAAAGAACGCTGCCGACTTTTACACGGCCGGGGGGAATTTACCCTGGTGGCTATCGGGTATCTCGCATCATGTTTCCGGTTATAGTGGGGCCGTGTTCGTGGCTTATGCCGGTATTGCCTATACCCACGGCTTTAGTCTCTATGTGTGGTGGGCCTTTACGGTGGGCCTTGCTACCCTCTTGGCCGCATTCTACATTGCGCCCCGTTGGTCGAGGCTGCGGATTTTCTCCGGGATCCAATCCCCTACGGAATACCTCCTAAAGCGGTACGACCTAAAAACCCAACAGTTGATCGCCTGGTCGGGGGCTATCATAAAAATCTTCGACACAGGGGGGAAACTTGCCGCCATAGCCGTTCTACTGAATGTGTTCAGCGGAAGCTCCATCACTTTCGGGATTATCTTGGTGGGTACTATTTCCCTCGTATATATAACCATAGGGGGACTCTGGGCGGATGTGTGGAATGATTTCGGACAGTTTATTGTACAGCTGCTCGCCGGAAGCACCATGTTCGTCATGATCATTATGAAATTAGATGATGGTATCGCAGGTATCTTTACGATGTGGGAGCGCTTGCCTGTCGAAAATTCCAACTTTTTTAATAGCCCCTATACCTTTGGCTTTGTGATTGTCATCTTGATCATCAACTTTTTTAGCTATAGCGGGGGTACCTGGAACCTGGCCACGCGCTTTATCTCCTCAACTTCTGGGGAAACGGCAAAGAAGGCGGCCATTCTATCGTCCATACTCTATTTTATTTGGCCCTTGGTCTTGTTTTACCCCATGTTCGCCTCGCCACTTTTTCTAGAGAACCTGGCGGACCCCACACTTTCTTACGGAATGATGGTAAAGCAATTTCTGCCTACGGGCTTGGTCGGACTCGTTCTTGCCTCACTTTTTGCGAATACCCTGTCTATGACGGCATCGGACTCGAATACGGTTTCCGCCGTTATCAGTCGTGATATTCTTCCGGTGCTATTTCCTAAAATAAGGGCTTACGATAACAAAAGCTTATTGCGCCTGGCCAGGCTGACTACCTTTTGCTTTACGGCCCTTACCATAGTGGTCGCATTGAATTCCAGTCATTTTGGAGGTGTTTTTGGCTTGATCATCAGTTGGTTCGGCGCCCTCTTGGGGCCCATCTCCATCCCTATGATCCTAGGCCTGTTGCCTATTTTCGCGAAAAGCGACGGAAGGGCGGCCCTGATATCCATTGTGGGCGGTTTGGTGACCTTTATACTGCTGAAATTATTCCCCATAGATTCCTTTGCCCTAGAGATCGGCGCCCCTACCTTGGTGTCCTTCCTTTTGTTTGCGGTATACGGATTTTTAAACAAGGGCGAAGTGCCGAAAGAAGTATTGGAATTGCATAAAAATTTGGCGAAGACGGATAAAAACTAAAGTAATGAAAGCGAATTTTAAAGGTCAACATTACCGAACGGGAAAGCCTATCGACATTCGTGTTAATGGGGGAAGGATAGTGGAGGTGGAAGAGGGTCTCGCTAGTGAGGGCGAATTTTATTTGGCCCCGGGCTTGGTAGACCTTCAGGTCAACGGATTTAAGGGAATCGACTTTAATAGTGGCCTATTGACGGCCGATGAGGTTTGTGAACTCACCCGTTTTTTATGGGAAGCCGGGGTCACTACCTATCTTCCGACCTTGATCACCAATTCCGACGAAGGCATAGCCAAGGCCATAGAGGCCATTGTTGCCGCCTGTAAGGCCGACGAAAGGGTGAATGCCTCCATCGGGGGGATTCATTTGGAAGGCCCTTTTCTATCGGCTGAGGACGGTCCACGGGGCGCACATCCTTTAAAACATATAAAAGCCCCGGATTGGGAGCTCTTCCGTTCTTGGCAAAAATTGGCCGAAGGCAGGATACAACTCATGACCATGGCCCCCGAATGGCCGGAAGCCGAAGGCTTTATCAAAAAATGTACGGCTTCGGGCGTATTGGTGTCCATCGGGCATACCGCCGCCAGTCCCTTACAAATCCAGACCGCCATAGGGGCGGGCGCAACCATGTCGACCCATTTGGGCAACGCTACCCATTTATCCTTGCCCAGACACGAAAACTACATTTGGGAACAGTTGGCGTCCGACAAGCTATGGGCCTCCATTATCGCCGATGGCTTTCATTTGCCAAAGGCCATGCTAGAGGTGTTCGTCAAGGTAAAGAAGGGGCGGTGCATTTTGGTGAGTGACTGTACAAAGTTTGCCGGCCTCGCTCCGGGATCCTACGATAGCCATATTGGGGGACGTATAGAATTGAGCAAGGAAGGCCGATTGTTTATAAAGGAAGAACCAAAAATGTTGGCCGGTTCGGCCCAGTCCCTCGCTTGGTGCGTTGACCATTTGACGAATTCGGGCATTCTTCCCCTGTCGGAAGCTCTGGATATGGCTTCCGTAAAGCCTATGGAGTTGTTAGGGGCGAACAAGGCCCTGGGATTGACCAAAGGGGCTAGCGCGGACTTCATCGTCTTTGAACGGCGCGCCGATACCATCGAAATTGTAAGGACGGTTAAGTCCGGCGCAACGGTTTACCAGCGCTAGGGCCACTTAAAACACAAAGTAGAATCAAAACACAGTACATAAAAATATTTAGTATATGAAGCTTTCCAATTCCTTTTTTATAGTTCTTGTCCTATCCGTTTTTTCAATGCAGGCTAGGGAAGAAGTCACCATCATTCCACAACCTACGTCACTGGCATATGGCGAAGGCTCCTTTCTATTGAAGGCCAAGATTTCCATAATAAGCGATGGGAACCTGGGGAATGAAGCCAGCTATTTGGCAAAAGTACTGGAGGCAGGCTTTGGGCAATCGCCCCGAATAAAAAGCAAGGGCAAGGGCATTGGACTTTTTCTAGAGGAAAGCCTGTTGTCGGAGCTGGGCAAGGAAGGCTATATCCTGTCGGTCGGAAAAAAGGGGATAACCATTAAAGCAGCTACCAATACGGGGGTGTTCTACGGCATCCAAAGTTTACGACAGATGCTTCCCCCAGATTTCGGCTATGTAGCACCCGTGGAAGGGGTTACTCTTCCGGTTTTGGAAATAAGCGATAGCCCCAGGTTTCCTTGGAGGGCATTTATGTTGGATGAATCCAGGCATTTTAAGGGTAGTGAGACGGTCAAAAAGATGTTGGACCAAATGGCCCTCTTGAAGATGAATACCTTTCACTGGCATTTGACCGATGACCAAGGCTGGCGGATCGAGATAAAAAAATATCCGAAGCTCACGGAAATCGGTTCCAAAAGAAAGAACACCCAGGTGAGCCGAAAGAGTGAGGAAAGAACAAAAGAACCCCATGAAGGTTTTTATACCCAAGAGGAGATCAAGGAAATCATCGCCTATGCCAAGGCCAGGCATATCACCATAGTGCCTGAAATAGAAATGCCGGGTCATGCCAAGGCGGCAATTGCGGCCTACCACTGGCTGGGGACCTTGGGAACCACGACGGAAGTTCCTGCCGTATTCGGAAAAATGGACGATTCCTTCAATATTGGGGACGAAAGGGTAGTGCGTTTTCTTAAGGATGTCCTCGATGAGGTAATGGCCCTTTTTCCAGGCTCCGTAGTGCATATTGGGGGAGACGAGGTGAACTATACGCCTTGGGAGACCCATCAAGATATCGTAAGTTTTATGAAGGAAAAGAACCTCAGTAGCCCTGCTGATTTACAGATTTACTTTACCAATGAAATATCGAACTATATTGACAACGCCGGAAAGCGAATGATGGGGTGGAATGAAATTATGGGCGATGATATACATGGGGAACGCAAGCAGGAAACCGTTCAAACGGAGAAACTGGCAAAATCGGCCATCGTACACTTTTGGAAAGGCGATTTGCAATTGATCAATCGGGCGGTGCAAGAGGGCTATGACGTGGTGAATTCGAATCACTGGGATACCTACTTGGACTACACCTATAAAAGATTGCCCCTGTCAAAGTCCTACGCCTTTGATCCCATTCCTGAAGGCTTGGACCAAAAGTACCATGCGCGTATTTTAGGTTCGGGCACCCAAATGTGGAGTGAATGGATCCCTACGGTAGAAAGCATGGAAAAGCAAATTTTCCCGAGGCTGGCAGCCTATGCGGAGGTAGGGTGGACCCAAACCGACAATAAGGATTTTGAGAGGTTTCGGCGCGCCCTAGACGATTTAAAAATTACTTGGGCCAAATCAGGTATCAGTTTTCACTAGGAACAAGAAAAATCCCCTGCCATGGAGGTAGGGGATTTTTATTTTTTTAAACGCGTGTTGCGCCTTGATCAGTTCAATAAAAATTCTAGGAATTCATTGTCCTCAAAGGTATCTTCTTCGAGTGTGGTCTGCCGGATGATAACCGTTTTAAGCGAGGGTATCAAATACATCCTGTTTTTTCCTGCTCCCAAACCGCCAATGATCTCGGTATACCCATGGTAGTACATGATTCCGCCCGATGAACCATCGGGAGCGGCATCGAGGGGATTGAGTCCATAACCGTTTACATTGTTCAACCAGCAAAAATTACCGTGTCCCGGGTTGGGTCCCGTGGCAACGAACATATCTTCCAACAGCGACGTTTCGATGATTTGCGTGCCGTTATAGTTGCCCTTGTCGATCATAAACTGTCCGAACTTCACCCAGTTTCTCGGGGTTAGGTAGCAACCATTGGGAATGTTGGGATTTCCGGCCTCGTCATGGGTCCAACTCTCATACTCCAATCCGATTTTATCGAAAATTTCAGATTCAAGGTATTCCAATGGGGTTTTGGTAATGCCCTTCTCCTGTAATTTTCGCTCTAAAAGAACCCCGAATATATAATAGTTGCTCGGTCCGTAAGAGAATTTTTCGCCGGGGGTGCTTACCATATTCAATTCGTCAATGGCATATTGATATCTATCGCTCTCATCGGATATCGTCATAAAATTTTGGGAAAGTCCGGAAGACAGGGTCAAAAGATGCTTTATCTTGATTTCATTTTTTCCCGGGTGCAGACCGGTGTCTTGCCATTCGGTGATGGTGTTCGAAACGTACTCCTCGTAATCGATAAGGCCCTGTTGTTTGGCCAATGCGGCAACAGCCGACCAATAAAGCTTGGTCGCACTGTAAATATGGGGCGCGGTATCTTGGTCGGCACCATTGTGGTAATCTTCAAAAATAAGGGAGCCGTCCGTCATGACCAAAACGGCGCTTCCCCCTTTTTCTTTAGAGTAGTTGGCCGCATCCGATAGTTGTTCGGTGGTAAAGGGGTCTTCGGCCTCCGGAACCACTTCGTTAGCGTTGTCATCGCTGTTGGAACAGCCGATCGGAAACAAGGATATCATCGAAAGTATAAAAAAGTGCTTCTTCATGTTATATCGGTTTGTGGGTTGGACTTAAAAAAACGAATTTGGTTTGATCTAGTGGACTATAAGGTGTTTTTCTTTAAGGGGTTAGCTTCCGTTAGGAAGTAAAACGATCTTATCGGCATCCTTATTTTATACATGTTTTTTTCTTTTAAAGGTGAGGGGTGGGGCGGCCCCTTTAAAGCACTACAGAGAACCTGCCGAGGTTGGGCATATATCCTGATTTTTTGTATCTCAAACATACGGGACTCTAACGAAGGGGGAGAGGCTTAGTTTTGCAGGGATACGATAAAATTTCAATTATGGGAACAAAGGGTGTATTGTACGGCTTACTTCTGGTCTTATTGCTTATCTCTTGCTCAAAAGACGGTAATGATGGGGCCATGGGCCCAATGGGACCCCAAGGGGAAACAGGGCGTGCGGGTATCGATGGTCGGGATGGTGAAGACGGGGTCGACGGACAGGATGGAGAGCAGGGGGAAACCGGTACGGCAAATGTCATTTCTTCCGAATGGTTTACCCTCGATTTTGGGGAAACCCCAATAAATGCAATTAATGCATCCGATAATATGAATGTGCCCGACTTAGACCAAGAAATTAGGGATAACGGTTTGGTGACCGTATTTGCCCGAAAAAGTAATGGTGGCGATTACCTGTACTTTCAATTGCCCTATCATCGGTATAATCCTGATTTTCAATATTATTCCATCAAATTGTTTTCTGCTGTAGATGTATTGAACATTAGTGTTTCAAGTGTGGATGGTAGCGATATCTATACTCCCTACCTCACGGAATTCAGGTATATCATAGTACCCAGTGGTATAGCCGCCAAGGGGCAAGCATCGGTAGACTACGCGAAGATGGGCTACGAGGACCTGTGTAGGCACTTAAACCTCGACAAGTAAAAGCCCTCCATAGGAATAGGTGTTGTATTGCAGTTGTGGGGACTTTCGCCCTCCAAGAAACATCCCCCGCCCTGTGCCCCCACCTTCGAAGCAGTGCACTGAGCCTGCCGAAGTGGGGGATTTTAGCACGAGCGTGACGCTTGCGCTAGCGGGGGTGTTTAAATGTTTCGTGTTCGATTGCCCTACAATAAGCTTCCTTGGAATTTGTAGTACCGTTTTACAGGGTAATGCTAGCTCCCATAACTTTTAAGAATTCGCGGATAAAGCCGGGGTGTCCGGGCCATGCAGGGGAAGTAACCAGGTTACCGTCTACAAATACCCCATCTGCGGGAATATCCTGAAATTCGCCACCGGCCAAGGTCACTTCGGGCCCAACGGCAGGATAGGCGGTAAGTTTTCTACCCTTTACCACATTGGCGGCCGTTAATATCTGAATACCGTGGCAAATGGCCGCTACGGGCTTGTTGGTCTCAAAAAAATGGGTGGTGATCTCTAGCAGTCTTTGGTTCAGCCTTAAATATTCGGGGGCCCTTCCGCCGGCAATCACCAAGCCGTCGTAATCTTCAACGACTACATCGTCAAAACTATAGTTCAGGGCAAAATTATGGCCCGGTTTTTCGGTATAGGTCTGGTCGCCCTCAAAATCGTGGATGGCGGTCTTAACGGTATCGCCCTTTTTTTTGTCGGGGCAAACCGCGTGCACTTCATAGCCTACCATTTGCAGCATTTGAAAGGGTACCATGGTTTCATAGTCTTCAGTAAAATCTCCGGTTAGGAACAGTACTTTTTTCATCGTTCTATTTTTTGTTTATGCTTTGTTAAAAGTGGATACGGACACAGACCTAAGATGAGGAGGGAGGTCTGGTCGTAGCAACTAAATTAGGCAATACGCAGCTAAAAATAGAAGGGCAACTATTAAAAAAAAGTGAAGGTTTAGTTATGTATCGATTGGGTGGTTGGGGCGTGTTGCAATTTACATCCCCCGCCCTGTGGGCAGCCCCTTTAAAACCTTGTACTGAGCCTGTCGAAGTAGGGGGTGGCACGAGCGTGACGTTTGTGTTGGTGGGGGACAAGGCAAAATAAAAATTAACTTTGGTGAATTGAAATGTGGTCTTTCTTAGGATACATTATTGCCAATAGTGATTTTACACACTTTGTTGTAATTCCAATTCAGGGATTTCGTCATAAGTTCGTCCGTTAAGTACTCGACCATTTTTCTTTTTATTTTTTCCGCCCCATTGTTTGAAGAAAAACGCAACATCTGCTTCTTCACATTGTTCTTGAATGTCAATAACCCAATCAGAATCCATTGGTCTTGGCGTATGTCCACTTTCTCCACCAACAATAACCCAATCAATTTTATCTAAATTAAGGTTTGGTAAAGGTCCGATTAAAGGTTCAAGAGATAAAAATTTCACTCTCGCATTTGTTTTTCTTAAAAAATCAATTCTATTTTCAACTTTCTGTTCTTCGACCGAAACACCCATCCAAATATTATGTGACCATTTTAATTCCTTGTGAACTTCCAGAAGTCTTTCCGCTCGTTTTGTCAAAACTTGAAAAACATGCCTTGGATTTTCATTCATTACATTAAAAACCTTCTTGATAAACTCTAAAGGAATGTCTTCATGAAATAAATCACTCATTGAATTCACAAAAACTATTTTGGCTTTTTTCCAAGTATATGGAACTTTCAATTCTTTTTCGTGAGTTCTGACTTTAAAATTGTCCTTGTATTTATCAACCCCCATTGCTTTTAAGCGTTTAGACATAATTTCTGCATAGCAAAATTTGCATCCTTGCGATACTTTGGAACAGCCTGTTGTAGGATTCCAAGTCATTTCTGTCCATTCTATGCTTGATTGTGCCATTTAATTTGAGGTGTTATATTTTTCTATTATGTCGTTTGCAATCTTTCGAGCGGTTTTATTATTTGAAACCATATAAAAATGAAACATTATTGAGTTAGATTTATTTTTGAGAATATATGGATTTGTTACGAATGTAAATAATTCTTTAAGTCTTTTCTGATATAATTCAGCTGACCTTTCTATTGCTTTTTCTTCTTTGTTTGTAACAACTTCATCTCCAAATAAAGTAGGCACAATTGTTTGTGAGTAAAAATAATCTAGGATTTCTTTTTTGGGCATTCCGAGAAAAGTCTCCAATCTCATTATCCACGCATCAGAAATTCGACCATCTTTTTTCAATAATCTATTAACACCCATTCCAGTTGGAACTAATATCCAAGCATCAACTTTTAATTCTTGTAGAGCAATTAAAGATTTCCAATTCACTTGCATTCCACACGGGTCGATATAAGCTAAAACTCTATACTTTTTTCCTTTTTGAGTTTTAAGAAATTCTGACATAGATTGTATTTTCTCGTTACAATCAGTATTAACTACATTTATTGTTTTGTGGTTGTAGTTTTGCACCACTTTTTCTATTAATTCATCTGCTTTTTCGATTTCCTTTTCAACAAAATAGTATCTATCAAAAGGTCTTGGCTCATCAATATCTAAAATTCGTTTCGTTGCACCAATTATTATTTTTTGATTTTCATCATTCCCTTTTTTTATAAATCCACTACCTGCAAATCCATCAAAGTAGAGTAGTTTCCAACCAAATCTATCTGCAAATTTGTCCATTATTGTCAGATACGCTTTCGCATATTCAACAAGTATTTCTATTTTGGCTTCAGTCCAATCTCCTCCGAATTTATTCATTTAGTTAGCGGTTAGTTTTGCATTAACGACAACAATCATATATGTGTGTAATATACATATATGCCTCTATATTTAGTTGTGAAACAAGTTCTTAGCGGTTTGAATTCAAGCTAATATAAAAATTCTTACAATCCCGTTCTTACAGAAAAGCGTAATCCAATAAGATAAATTGGTTTTGTGTTGGGGAGAGGGGCGATTTTCGTTCTCTAAAGGAACACCCCGCCCTGTGGGGAGCCCCTTTAAAACCTTGTGCTGAGCCTGTCGAAGTGGGGGTGACACGAGCGTGACGCTCGCGCCAGCAGGGGGTATGTACTCCCCAAGAAAATTAAAGTAAAACCATATGTCTTAATCTTTAATTCATCAGAACAACTCCCGTTTATGGCGTTTTGTTAGTTTTAATAAAAAATAACATTATGATCAAAGTATTGAGACCTATATGCTTGGTATTATTGACTGCTACTTTTGCATGTGGTAATTCTAGCGATATAGATAACGATAAAGGGCAAGAACAGGTAAAAAAGCAGGAGGAAGCGCAAGGGCAAAGCAATGATTTGGATAAGGAAAATGGAAAAGATACGCCCAAACCTACTTTTTTGCCCAATCAAGACCCTAAACCCGATAATAAAAAATGGGTAAAAGTTGAGGGTGTTTCGGATGAGTTTAACGGCAGTGAATTGGATTTTGACAAATGGAACCTGACTCCTGAATTTATATGGAAGGGCCAAGATAGAGGTTGGTACGGCGGAAGTAGGTCTCTTTTTGAAGCGGATAATGTAAGTATTGGCGATGGGTTTCTAAGAATTGAAGGAGAAAAGTTCGATAGCCCTAGGTATTCGCCTAAAGATAATACCAATATGGCGCCACAAAGGAGATATGGGGGAGCCTATGTGTATGGTAAGACCTTGGCCGAACCAGGATATTATATAGAGACCAGGATGAGAGCCAGCAAAACGGCTATGTCTGCGGCCTTTTGGTTAAAATCGGAAACAAAACCGTGTGAGGAAAACTTGAACAATGGTGAAAATCTTGAGATAGACATACAAGAATGTGTTGGCGTTTTTACAGGCGAATTGGGTGATGAATGGACAAAAGATGACTGGGCGGTGAACGCGCATTGGGATCGCATATTTCATTACAATACCCATAGACATAATAGTCCGTGTAGCAACATAGGAGATAGACAGACACGAGGAGGTAAAGCGAATTTCGATAAAAAGAACTCCGAAGAATTTCATATTTACGCGGCCTATTGGCACGTCGATGGTAGTCAAATCGATTTCTACATTGATGGTGAATTGGAAAAATCGGTTACTCCCGTAATTCCGTTTAAAGGCGCTTTACGTTTAATAATGTCGAGTAACTTCTATGATTGGATAGAGGAGACCACAGCGGAAGAAATGGGTTTTAACAGGCCATTGGAAGACCGGTACACCAAATTTGATTGGGTGAGGGTGTGGAAACTTGAAGATTTATAAAAACTACTTTTCAACGGTATTCCGTTGGTGTTTTTTAATGTTCGTGAGTTGCTTGACTTGACAGCACAAATAATCAAGGTATTTCTGTTTATAGTCGAGAGCTAAGAGGACCTTACTGTTTTTGATTTTTTAGAAGGGGAATTTAGTTCTAAATTCAATATTTGCATTTCCCCTTTTCGTATATTTTATACCCTTGGCGGACCGTCACTTTTTAGTGACATTGTAGGGTGAATTTGATTTTTTCTGATTTTTCTTCATAGAAAACATAAATTAATCCAACATCTCCCCACATTAATCCAGCATTGTCTTCCGAGTCTATTTGAAACAATAGTTTTAGTGGGTTTCCTTCGCTGTCTGTTGGTGTAGATTCTCCTTGAACCCATTTGGGATATCCCCCCAAGTTGGCTTTGATAATCTTGTTCTCCAATAAGTTTAGTAACAATTTGGTCATAACTACCCCAAGGTTCGTCTTCGTCTAAAACACAAGACATTTTAGAGGCATTACGGCAATATAAATCTATTCCTTCCCAGTCAGGTAAAGATTGGGTCGAACTGAACTTTATTTCGCAATATCTTGATTTTTCTAGTTCACTTGGTGTATCGATAAGCTTGATATTTCCTTTTTCAATTTTTTTATAAATTTTCACCAACCATCCATCGTCTGAAGTGTCCCAAGGCATCTCATCCCAATCGTAATAGAATTGAATGAGCTCTATACTTTTCGGTAGTTTTAAATCGGTAGAATTGAATACTTGAAAAATGAATTCTAAATTTTTGCCCTTTTTATTTGTTGG
Organism: Zobellia uliginosa; assembly: GCF_900156625.1. Classification (GTDB taxonomy): domain Bacteria; phylum Bacteroidota; class Bacteroidia; order Flavobacteriales; family Flavobacteriaceae; genus Zobellia; species Zobellia uliginosa. Next base: position 199,246 of record NZ_FTOB01000002.1, read on the forward strand.
CCATACTTCACCTTTTTCAAAATAGGGCCGGCCACCGAAATGTGATATAAATTGAGCATTTTCAGGCGGTCTTGAAGCTGATAAAACCTCCAATTTCGTTGCGGTTCTAATTAAGGGTTTTACCAAATTCTCCAGGTCGGAAATCGTCTTTAAATTCAATTGGTTTAGTTCATTTCGATATTGGTCAAAATGCGATTCAGTTTTCGGTTTTTCTTTTTTACCACTAAATAAATTCTTCCAAAAGCTCATTCTTTACAATCTGGTTTTTATATGGTATACAGCGGGAGTCCGTCTCAAAACCGCCCTCGATTTTGAATAAATTTAATCAATTTCTGCTATAAGGGATGTTGCTTTTAAGGAGAGTTCACAGGGCAGTTATATGAAGGGGAAGCGCGAGAATACCGTAGGCCCTGTTTTCAGAACGTTGATAAAGTTCATGGGACACGGAAAATAAACACCATAGGAATGGCACAGGCCAACAAGGTGATGCAACTCTCATCTGCTAAAACTACACTTATGGGTAGAATAGTATTCTTTTCTAAGTACTAATTTTGTGAATCAAACCATATAAAGGAATGCAAGAACGATATCAACGAAATAGGATATATATTGATGATAAAGAGCAAGAAATTGTTAAAGATTATCCGATAATCCTGGCCGGAAGTGGAATAGGGAGTGTAATTGCCGAATGTGCCTTGCGTTTAGGGTTTGAGAATATCACCATTATAGATGGCGACAAGGTAGAACGATCTAATTTGAATCGGCAAAACTATACCGAAGACGATATTTCTTCTTCGAAAGTAGAGGCTATAAAGTCCAGATTAAAGGCTATTAATAATGAAGCTAATATCAAGGTTTACAACAGTTTTATAACAGAAGCCAATGTAGAGGAATTTGTAAAGGGCCATAAAGTAGCCATTAATGCGCTAGATTTTACGTCGGATATTCCATTGCAATTTGATAAAGTTTGTCAAGAAAACAATATTCCGGTAATTCATCCGTACAATTTAGGGTGGGGCGGACTTGTTACGGTAATTGCACCCAATAGTATAGGTTTATCTGTCATTGCAAAACCAGATGAGAAATTCAATGAGGTAAATATGGTCGAATACATGTCAAGTTATATGAGGTTCTGGGGAAACCCTCAAGATTGGATAGATGAGATCATAGAGAAATACAAAAGCGAAAAAGAAAGTCTGCCACCACCACAACTTTCAATTGCTTCTTGGAAAGTTGCCGCTATGTGCACCCATATTCTTTTTAATATTGCTACGGGAAAACCGGTCAAAAAATTTCCTGAATTTTATTTGTCGACCATATTAAATTCTTGAATATAGGTAATCTTATATTTGCCCCGACCTCAAAACCTTAAATGAGCTTATTATTGGTGGCATACATGATAGCTTCCGATATGTTGGTCACTTCTAATTTGTCGAATAACTTTCTTCTGTGAAATTTTACCGTATCGGGCGATACGTAAATTGATTCGGCTATCTCGTTTATAGTTAAACCTCTAGTCGACAATTGCAATATTTCTTTTTCCCGGGATGAGAGCTTTATTTTTTCATCCGCTTTCCAGAAGTCACCCTCTAGGTTATACTTGAAAATTTTATGATTTCCCTTTTTATAAATTTTAATATTCCCCGCTTGTCGTTCGGCCGATAAGGATACAATACATACGGCTTTCCATATTTTGCCGTTTGCGGTCAAAAATATTGGGGTCAATTTTTGATTTATTAGAATGATTTTTCCTTCTTGGTTTTTTATGTGGAAGTCATATGAAATGGTATGTTCCTTGCGTTCTTCTAAAGGAATTCTGTCATAAAACTCGAAGCCCACCTTGTTGATTTTAATGAGTAAATCCAAATCGGACTTAACTACATACTTGAAGTAGAAAGCATATCCCATCTCCTTGATTTCTTCTGCCGTATGGCCACAAAGGAACAAGGGATTGTCCGAGACGTATTCAAACCCTCTTTTTTGATAATCAATTACATATATACTTTTGTAGGTGGCTCTTGAGAAGGCTTTTATAGCTTCTAAATAATCTAAGGCTTGTCCTTGGTTTTCTTTTGGGATTTCACCAACTGAATTCTTAAAGGAAAAGAAATCTTTCATGTCAGTCATAGAGTCGGTTTGGTGTAGGTTTTTGTGGTTATAAATATAGCTTTTTTCTTATCATTTTGAAAACTACACTTTTGTATAGTTTCAGATAATCAACTAAAAACTACCATTTTGTGTAAACAAACATTACTGAATGCCTAATAGATTTGGAAGTAAAACAAGAATATGATACATCCAAAGAACTATTTAGAAAGATTAGGGGCAGATTGTCTATACGACTTGGCCAAGTTTGTGGTCAATGAAAATTTCAAGCACCACACCAGTAGCGTTTATCCAGAAAACTATACAAAGGAAATAGGATCTATCTTGAAAGAAGAGAAAGATTATTTCAACAATGCCCAGATTTTTGTTTCTAAGGATGAGGACAATTCCATAATAGGATCGATCAGGGTATTACGGTGGAATTATACGGACGTATTGCCTATACAGAAAATATTCGGCATTAATCCATTGCTCCTAAATGGCCATTATATTAAAAGTTCCATTTGGCATATTGGCAGGTTTGCCATAAAGAAAGGGGTAAATGATATTAATTTATTTAAGAGACTTATGGTCTGCGCCATAGCCCCTATATGTCAAGATAAAAATGCCGTAGTCTATGCAGAATGTGACAGTAAACTTTTAAGGGTAATGTTGGCGTTGGGGATCAAGGCCGTGCCTGTAGAGAAACCTCTTAATTATCTAGGCTCTGAAACTATTCCGGTGAGTATGCGGTACAACGGCCTAATCGATTTCTATAATAAGAATAGGTCTTTGGTTCCTGTAGATTTTTTAGGTTCTACCACTGCTCAGCAACTACCTAAAAGGGTAGTTTCCCAACCTCTTCAGCATAACTACTCTTTAGTGTAGAGAAGTACAAAAGACAAACATATAGTTTTATGCTAATAAAATAAATAAGCATATCAAGATATAACGCATACTCTTGGCCGAGAGATAGACCGAATAGCAATTAATGTCTTAAAACTAAGATTGGATCTAATAATTGTAATTTTTTTAAAAATGAAAAATTCAAACCCAGAGAAATTTTTAGATACTCAGGAATTATCAGCTCTTGAGAATCAAACATTAAAAGGAGGTACTTCAATGATCGAATCGGTCGAAGAAGAAGACAAAAAGAAAAAAGAGAAAAAAGTAACCGTTGAAAAGTAATAATTATGAAAAATTCAAACCCAGAGAAATTTTTAGACACTCAAGAACTTTCGGCTCTTGAAAACCAAACATTGACAGGTGGTAGTTCTATGGTAGAATCACTTGAAGATGCAGGTAACAAAGACAAAGAAAAGAAAAAAGAAGTTGTTGTAAAGTAAGTCTTAATAAGGTGTCGGTGTATGCCGACACCTTATTATATATGGAAAAATGATAATATAAAATGATGGAAGATACTAAAAAAGCATTGACCAAAGACTGGTGGCTATTATTTATAGAAGAAAATTTTTCTTTCACTGAGACTAAAGTATTTAAAGACGTTCTCTCTGAATCTTTGCAGGAAAATTTATATAAAGGAGTGAAAGAGATGTTGCAATCAAGAATCAACCGTCTTGATATTTCAAATGGTTTTAGACTATATCAAAAGGGAGAGGAAATTGGTGATTCCAAGGTCCGAAACCTTATAAGGGAAAACAAATTAGGCAGCCAAGAATCAATTGAATCGTATTGCAAAAGGATATTTGGGGAAAATTATGGCATTATCACCAATTATGGTGAGCGTCATTCGGATATTTTAGCTGAAAACGTTTTAGAGGCGATACAACCTCTTTTTGATATTATTGGTATTCCTCCTTGGGGAGTGGAACTTACAACCTTTATAGGTAATTATGGGTGGACTCCCTTGGGGATACATACGGACCAAAGAGGGGAAAATGTTTTGCATTTCCATCTAGGCCCTGGTAAAAAAACAATGTACACTTGGAATGAAGATGTCTATAAAGAGGTAGGTAAGGGCGTTTCAAACAATAAAGATGTAGAGCCCTTGCTCGAATACGCCCAAAAATATGAGTTTGGCCGAGGTGATCTTTACTATATGCCTTGGAATAAGCACCATATAGGTTTTTCCGGCGACTTTTCTATAGGGGTTACATTATGGTTTAATAATCCGACTAAATGCTCTTTTTCAAAACTAATGATCGAGTCGATCAAAAACATGTTTTTAAAAGACGATATGAATATTATAGAAAGTCAATTGGATTACCTGAACAACGAACAAACGTTTAACGACTTCATCGGCACTTTAAATATTTCTTCCAAAACATTAAACGAACCCTTAGTAGACTTTTTGCAGTATACCTATAAAGAATATAAAAAATGTCTGTTGAGTAATGGCGGTTGGCAAAATATTCCCTTAAGGCATCACAAGAAGGTAGAGAACACGAATCATTGTTTTCCAGAATTTGAATTCAAAAAAATTGTCGGTAGCAATGTCTTCAAAATTACACATGAGAAAGAGGAAGATCGCCTATTGGTTTATGTTAGGGGGGTACGGCTATCCTTTAAGTATTTTGAAGGCCTGGTAAAGATTATTGATATGGTCAATACCGGTAAGGTAATTGAAGTTCAAGATGTTATAGAAGAAATTGACGACTTGCCAAAAGATGTGGTGATTTATTTTTTAAAAACCTTGGTAAATAATAGAGGCCTTAAAATTCAAGAGGCCCCGTTAGAGGAAATTCAATTTCAATAGGCCTTTAACCTTCGATTTGTTGAATACGTACTGTGAAACTAAATCTAATAAAATGAATTGCATTGAATTATATGAAACGTATCGGATTAAAAAAAAGAAAGACTATAAATATGTGTTCCAGACAAACGAAGGTGTGATTTATGAATTTAGTTTTAATAGGTCCGGTATACATTATAACTCTTGCTCAACAAATAAAAATATTCTAGAGCTTACCTTGAAATGTAGCTCAGTTTGTCCTAAAAAGGATTATAGAACCTTGACAACAATTGTTCATTTTGTTAAGGAGTTCTTGATAGAATATGATGCATTTTATTTACAAACGCATAATCAGATCGAACACAAAAATACAAGAACGAAAAAACGGCGAGGATTTTCTAGGTTGAAACTTTGGACACGCATTTCAAATCGATACTTTGAGCAGTGCGATTTCCTGATGAGTCCAAATCTAAATGATTCTTATACACAGGATATACCTTGTCTCTTAATAAAAAAAGAGGCCAAGCATTATCGACAAATAGTGAGCAATTTTCATAAGTATTGTAATACGGAATTTTAAATGATAGGGTATAAAAACAGAATAAAACTTGTACGTCAGCACGATTTAATGGATTGTGGACCAGCTTCTTTGAGTATGGTGACCTATTTCTATGGCAATAAATTCCCATTGCATTACCTAAGGGAATTATGCCAAATCGGAAAGGATGGGGTTTCTATGTCGGGAATAATTCATGCCGCTAAAAAAATAGGAATGGAAACGTATTCCACCCGGTTGAATTTAGATCTATTGGTTAAAAAATTTACCAAGCCTTGTATTCTATATTGGAATAAAAATCACTTTCTTGTATTGGAATCCATTAGTAATAAGGGAGGTAATGTTAATTTTCATATTGCAGATCCCGCTCATGGAAAAGTGGTCTTGTCAGAAAAAGATTTTAAAGAACCATGGCTGAAAGGGGGGCAATCTGGTGTTGCTTTATTCTTGTCTCCGACCCATGATTTTTTCTTAAAGAAAAACAATAGCAATGTAAAAAATCATTTCAAGACCATCGTAAATTTTTTAAAGCCTTATAAGAAAAAGATATTGGTTTTGTCTTTTTTGATACTGTTGGGTAGTGCATTCAGTGTGACATTGCCATTTTTAACAGAAGCGTTGATAGATTATGGGGTTACTCCAAAAAACCTGAATTATATAAGCCTTATTCTTCTTGCCCAGTTATTTGTCTTTATAGGGATTATGACCATTAATATCTTAAGAAATTGGTTTACCTTAATTATCGGCACAAAACTCAGTGTAGATATTGTTTATTCGTATCTAGACAAGGTACTTAAACTTCCATTGAGTTTTTTCGACACAAAAAACTCTGGCGATTTTAATCAGAGAATACAAGATAATATTAAAGTAGAAAGATTCCTCACTTCTGACAGTATCTTAACGGTCTTTTCCGCCTTATTACTGTTAGTGTATTCGGGTATTCTATTTCATTATGGCACTTCGCTTTTCTTAACTTATATAGGTCTGACTCTCGTTTCGGTCTATTGGTCTTATTACTGGTTAAAAAAGAGAGAGGTAATAGACTATAAAATATTTCTTGCCAGATCCGAAAATCAAGAAGCTATTTATGAGTTTTACAACGGCATTAGAGAAATGAAGCTCAACCAATATGAGAGTTATAAAAAAAATCAATGGGTTGAATTACAAAACAACTTGCTACAGGCGAATATCAAATCATTAAAAATTGAGCAGTTTCAGTCTATCGGATTTACCTTTTTCAACCAGCTCAAAAATATTTTAGTCACATTTTTGGCAGCTAATTATGTGGTGAAAGACATTATGACCCTTGGGGCTTTGTTAAGTGTTTCATATATCATTGGTCAAATGAATTCGCCAGTACATCAATTATTATCGTTTTTCAGATCTCAACAAGATGCCTTTTTAAGTTTTAATAGATTAAGCGAGGTATATACCCAAGAAAATGAAGAAAAGGAATCCGATAAAAAACTTGACCCCGAAAAAACTCCTGTAGATATTAAAATACAAAATGTCAATTTCAAATATAATGTACTTTCCCATAAATATATTCTTCAAGATATCGATCTAACCATACCACGAGGAAAGATTACGGCCATTGTAGGGCATAGTGGAAGTGGAAAAACAACGTTGATGAAATTACTATTGAAGTTTTTTCCTCCCTTATCGGGGAAAATCTTTTATGGTTTAGATGAAATAAATGGATTGTCTTCGCAAAGTATTAGGGAAAATTCAGGAATAGTGATGCAAGATGGCTATATATTCAATGATACCATTGAAAGGAATATAGCACTGAAAGATAAAATAGTCGATAAAGAAAAATTAGAAAAGGCACTTGGGGCGGTTAATCTGTTAGGCTTCGTCAATTCATTGGCCCTAAAGGAACATACCAAAATAGGTTCGGGAGGGAATGATCTTTCGGGCGGTCAAAAACAAAGGATACTAATTGCACGGGCAATTTATAAAAATCCTAAATATATATTCTTGGATGAAGCCACTTCAGCTTTAGATGCTACCAATGAAAAAGAAGTACATAATAATTTGCAGAAGCTGTTTAAGGATAAAACGGTGGTTATAATAGCACATCGTTTAAGCACTGTTCAAAACGCCGATCAGATTATTGTTTTATCAGAAGGAAAAATGGTAGAACAAGGGACGCATACAGAATTAATAGACAAAAAAGAATTTTATTACACACTGGTTAAAGATCAATTAAATATATAAGAATAATGGGATTTAAAACATTGACAATCATTTTATTAGTTTTAGTTTTTTTGAGTTGTAGTACAACTAACCCTGTCTCATCGTCTAAGTATGAAACAGTATTCTGTACAAGCATAGACAATAGTGAGTATGCTTCGATCTATCGGATTCTTAGAGATAATTTTAATGATTTTCCAAAGAAAAGGGGTAAGAAAGTTACCTATGTAAAAAACAATATAGATTATTCGTTTCGAATAAGCTTGAAAAATAAACGCTTTAAAATGAAATATAGTAGCAATAAGGGATACAATGACCAAATAAGCGCAATGAAGTCGAAGATTGAAAATATGGTGAAGTAAGGAGAAATTTATGAGAATTAGTATAATACTTTGTGTTTTGTTGCATACGGGATTGTTATATTCCCAAAATAGCATTTTAGGTAAGGTTATAGATCAAACGGGAGAGCCATTACCCTATGCCAACATCATCTTATATCATAATGGAAATACTGATGAATTGGTAACGGGTACGGTAAGTGATGACAAAGGGGAATATGTCTTTTTAGATGTTTCAAATGGAACTTATCTGTTGGAGGTTTCTGTCCTAGGGTTTAAAACCGAAAAATCAAATCCCTTTACACTTTCCGATAAAAACCAAGATGTAAGGTTTAATTTTACTTTAAAGGAGGAGGCCCAAGCCTTGAACGAGGTAGTCGTGAAAAGCAATCGCCCGGTAATCCGACAAACCGCGGAAAAATTGATAGTTGATTTAGAGCAATCCGAAATGGTAAGTTCCAACTTACAGGATGTCATGAAAAAAGTACCAGGGATTATCGTTACCAATGGCAACATTACTTATGGAGGGCAACAAGGCGTGACCATTTTGATCAATGGCAAAACGACCGAGTATATGGATATTTCATCCTTGTTGCGCGACCTCCCCGCAGATAATATCGCAAAGGTTGAATTGGTACAACAACCTGGTGCCGAGTTTGACGCAGAGGGATCAGGTCCATTGATCAATATCATCCTTAAAAAAAATGTAAGGCTGGGCACGAATGGAAACCTTAAACTGTATTCGGGATATGACAACCGACCTGAGTATGGGGTGAGTGGTTCGATTGCCAGTTATAAGAACAAGATCAATTGGCAATTAGGTGGCGGTTATAGAAAATCGGCGTGGAGAGAAGACCTCTTTATAACCAGAAGGATCAATGGGGAGGTTTATGATCAATCGACCATTTCACCATACAATCCAAAAACGTATAGATTCAATGGGGGATTGGACTATTACATAAATGAGCATCACACCATAGGGTTTGGAACACGGTTTATTCATACCGATTCCGATAGGATTGCATCTAACAGTACAGAAATCATTGAAGACTCGTCATCGGAAACCTTGCTCACTGAAAATAGCTTTGACCGTAATAGGAAAACCTATAACATAAACCCGTACTATAAGTTCGAAGATGAGCAAAACAAGTTCATTCTAGATTTTGATTATGTTGATTATAATAACGATAATGTTAATGATTTATATCAGCTCGGGCAGAGTGAGATATCATACGACGACCAACGGTATTTTCAGAATGGAAAATATCGGATACTGACTTATAAGGGAGACTATAAACGTACTTTTGGGGAAGGTTCCAATTGGATGTTCGGAACTAAATATTCAAGGGTTTCCACTGATAGTGACTTGAACTCTTTTTTCCGGAACACTGATGGTAATTTCATTTTGGATGCTGATCAAAGCAATGGTTTTTTAGTGGATGAAGATATCTTGGCCATATATTCCAAGTTGGTAAAAAAATGGGAAAAATGGTCGTTTTCCGGTGGGTTGCGATGGGAAAACAGTAATACGAAGGGAACATCTACAAACCCCAATGAGGTAAGAAGTAGGCGAATTTCAAAATTATTTCCTAGTGCCAGTATCGATAGAAAAATCAATGACAAATTGGGGGCTAACCTGTCGTATAGCTATCGAATTTTAAGGCCTTCCTATAATTCCCTAAATGCATTTGTATATTATTACGACCCCTATACCTTTGAGCAGGGAAACCCGAATTTAAAACCTGAATTCACCAATAGTTTTCAATTTAATTTGACTTATGCCAATCAACCTTTTTTTAGTATAGCATATAAAAATACAGAGGATGCCTTGTTCGAAATTATATCGCAGAACGATGTCACGGCCCAAACCTCTCGGTCGGTAATCAACCTTGCTAAAAGGGAGAATTGGAGCTTTAGGGGTTTTGCTCCGGTCGACTTTCTTCATGGCTTGGACGGTTATGCCGGAATTATCGTAAACTATAATAAATATGCTTCGGAGAGTTTGACCCCAAAACTCGATTTGGATAAGTGGAGTTTTACGTGGTATACAAACCTGGAGTATAGCCTGCCTTGGGATATCAATTCAGAATTGACGGGATACTATACCACTGGGGGACTACAAGGGCAAATAGAACACGATTGGTTAGCGGGACTCAGTTTTGCCCTCGGTAAAAAGTTTATGGATGACAAGCTTAAAATAAATTTGGGAATTGAAGAGATTTTGAATCGAAAATTTATAGGTAGTATTAACTATGATAATATTGATGCCGATATTATAAGTGATTGGTCCCGTCAAAATGTCTATTTTCAGTTGACATACAATTTTGGTTCTAATTTTAATAAAGAAAAGGCCGAAAGGAATCCTTCCGAAGAGGAGCAAGACCGAATAAAGGATAATAATTGATTTTTATTCGGTCAGAAAAGCGGGCAAGGCTTCACCCAGAGGTAGTTTACAAGGGAAATTTTATGGATGTACGGGCGTAAGAAGCTATGACCGTTTTTAAAGCCGTAGACCCGGCCTAAACAAAAAGACCCGCAACACATCGTTTGCGGGTCTTTCGTTAACACGAGCTTACACTCTTGATTTACGCTTCTTCATCTTTTTTTCTTCCATGCGTTGAAGAATCTTCTCTTGTTTTTTTGCTTTTAATTCTGCTTTAGAACGCTTTTTTTTAGGCGCAGCCATATGAATAGATTTAATCATTATAAAATAGACCAAGAAGGCATCCTATATGTGGTTCGATTTTTTGCGTAGCGAGTAACCCGACCCAATACGACATGGGACCAGAGCAACTTTTAATAAGGTATATAGGATGCTTACAGGCACACTCGCAGGTGCCCGTTATTTCGGAAAGATGATTTTCAATTTATTGGATTCCATATAAAAACTTGACATACAGATTACCGATACAATTTAGACCTAAAGATAGCCCGATATTTGCATATTACCAAGCTTTTGAAATGCCCTTGGTCTACCCCAATATGCGAAAATAGACCTCGCCGTCCTTACGGTCGGTGACGTGGTCACCATGGGGGTAGACGACGCCATTATGGCTAGCGATTTTGTAGAATGCAATCGCGTCATAGGAGGGCATTACGACTCCTTTCCCTTTATAAAAATCGACCATGGGGCGGCCCAAGAAAAGTTTAAAAAGGCCGAAAAGGAATTACTGCTGTTGGAAGTAGGGGAGTCCGTCACGATTTAAAGGACTTTTATCGCCTAAAAAAGCCCAAAAATCTTGATTTCCGGGCTTTTTCCTTCCAATATGGCCTTGTTTTGTGTATGGGGCCTATTGGTAATCGTTTTTCTACATACCGGCAATGCCAACCAAAGTCGATAGGAGTCCGATTACTAGAAAAAATATGCTACTCTTTAAGTAATGGCCCGAGGATCGACATGTGGAGATTTCCGGCGATTTTTTCCAAACCATAAGGGCTATAGATTCGCCTTTCATGGATTGGGGTTTGAACAGGTGTTTTTCTTCGTCGCTTATTTCCGTATGGGTATATTCCTTATCCTTGACTTCATACCTATAGGTGATTTCCGTCATGTGCACTTTTCTTCCAATACCCTGTTCCTTATACTCCGCTTTGGTAACGGTTCCCTTCATTTTGATTCCAGTGACAAAGAGGAAATACTTTCTGAAATGTATTCCGCCCCAAATGAGTAATCCAACTCCGAATAATAAGGGTAAGATCATATCTTTCTTGGTAAAATGGATGGTTTTGTTCCATTGGTTTTAAGGAAAGTCATTTAGACCTATCGGACTAAAGCGTTTCCTTCCAACTATAGGGAAGTTCTTGCCAAGATGATGCGTAATCGGAATGGGATCAAGCTTCTACAATGGTCACGGACTTTTCTATAGCGGTCTTAAATTCTAGGTATTTTTCAGTAGACTCAAAGTAATCGTGAAAAAATTCATATCTATTTTTTCCGTTATCAGAGTAAATGATAACAGATTCCCCATCATCTGAACTATCTTTTTCATATAGTTCGGATACATCTTTAAAATCGACACTGAGCGTTGATTTTTTATGGGGAAAGACCAATCCGTTTTTACTGATTTTAATGTTGCTACTATTTTGAACGGAATCTTTGTATTGTTTGAATTTATAAATCGAATATACCAGTAACAAAATAGATATAGTTCCCGCTACATAGTAACTATTGGGCGATTCAAGTATGTTTCTGCCTTTATAGGCAATATTGAGGTCATATTGATAGCAGTAAAAGGCTATACCCAAAAAAACAAAGGGCGGTAAGAAGGTCCAATACGAAAACTTGCTTTTGTATATAAATAGTTTTTGTTCCATTAGTCTTTTTGTATTTCAAGTAAGAGCTTCTCGACTTCTTCGGCCACTTTATTTTGCGAACCCGATATTATCATATGCACAAGAATGGCCAGTATGCCCCTTTGTGTCATGTTATTGACAAAAGTGCTGGGGGGCACGGGATGAACATCGACTATACTTGATTCCAATAGGTTGATCTTGGCGCCGGCAGTAGCACTCTTTTTAACCAGAATACATTTTTTGCCAGGGGTGATCGATAAAGAGCCGTCAGTTACCCATTGATCTTGCACGATAGATAAGGTCAAATCGGTTTTTGTCTTTAGGAATTCCATAATTTCCTCTAGGGAATTATACTGGCTCAATAAGTGTCTTTTCATCTTTTTTGTTTTAACTATTTTATAACGATGTATACATGTACTTCTACCTCTATCGCCCGTTATTTGGGGCAACCCAATTTTCTCTACTTAAGATTTTTATAAAAGAGGATTTTTTTTCTTACATGAAAACGTAGTCACTGTAAAAAAATTGCTTTAGGTACATACTTCTATTTAGTGTAGGTTTTGTCTTTCATTATTCTTTTTTTTAGCAAAAAGCTTGCAGTAGAAGTTGTTTTTAAAGTGGAAGTTGACCTGGGGGAATTACTGCCCCATAGGACGTTATAGCGTAGGCTAGGGGCGAGATGGCGCGCTGGCGAAGCAACTTAAGAGTTGCTTGGCAGGGATGTTGTTTAGAGGGCACGGGCGTCAGGCTCAGGATCGTGGGGGCTCAAACAAAGAAGTAGCCCATCTATGTGGGAACTATACATGGAGCTAACCCCATCGGTTTACGAACCGCGTATACAGCCTGTCTCGCGCCGGCTGCGGGAAGACCCGCTCGACACGTACTGAGCCTAGTCGAGGATAGCTTGGTATGAGCGGTGCACTCCATCATTTGATGGGGAGCCATCCACTCGATTCTAAACCGTTTTATTCTTCAGAAGCATAAGGTTCTTCGTATTCCTTAATGATTTTTCCTGTAATACCATCTATTATTATAACACCTAAAAGCATATCTTCCTCACTTTTGTTATAGGTTATAGCCCAAAAAGGTTTTTCGGTTTCCTTACCAATATTTTCAGTACCGAAGCCAAAACTTCTTGTAACTTCAAAACCATAGGCATCCATATCTAACTTTCTGTTTTTAATAAGTTTTAAAATATCTTCCCAAATAAATTTATAGGGAGCATCATAATCTGTTTCTTTTATTAAATTGCCTTTTTCATCATATTCTTTCCAGATACCTTTCTGAAAAAAGTTTTGAAAAATTTGCCCTTCTAATTTGATATTTCCGCTTTTGTAATATCGATTGATAGATTGAAAAAATGATTCTTTAGATTTTACCGTCTCATAGTATTCATAGACATCATCAGATTGTTTTGTAACTGTACTATCATCACTTATAAATGTATATTCATTTAAACGATTTTTGTTTTTATTAAATGTTTCTATATCAAAAGTTTTCATTTTTGTAGTTTTTTGTGGATCATTTTGCGCTTTGCAGTTTGTAAAAAGCACTAATAGTATTGTATATTTTAATAGTATTTTCATTGTTTATTCCTTTTTAAGGTCTTTGTTTGACCAGAGTTTTTTCCATTGCCATAACCAAATATGTTTTCTTGTAGCAGAATAATCCATAATATTTTGCGTAGCTTTCTTTTTGTAACCATAGGTTGCGCTATTATCAAAACTATGTCTTAACCCCATACAATGTAATAACTCGTGTGTTACAGTTGCCTTACGTTTACCAGCAAACATAATAGCTGATTGAGAGTTGAAGCCGTTAGCATATCCTGCTAGTTTTACAATTTTCACTACTTTATCCGTTCTACCACCTGTATCTCCAAAGAAGAACACTTTAAAATAGTCCTTATATTTTGGCAGTTCTTTGTTTAAGGTCATTTCCATATACTCGGCTAAACTATTTCCTCCTTTATTATGATATTTGTTAAGTATTTTTTTACCATTTAGATCTAATAATGTATAACTTTTGTTAAAATCGGGATATTTTGGTTTTTTAGTTGTTGGATCTAATTCAGTCAACTTAAAATCAATTTCGTCTAATTCTAGTTTGGTATAGGCTTGTTTTAAATAACGCGCTAACATCTCCTTTTCAGGTTTTCCTGTCTTGTTTGTTGTATTACCTTTTAATTTTATACCACTATATAGTTCAGTTTCAATTTTTACAAAAACTACCTGAACTTTTTTACGATTGGCTTTATCATTTTTTATGATGTTAAGTTGTCCTAATTGGCGTTTTTGGTACATTACTTTTATAACTTGGTCTGTACTAAACTCTTTAATACACTCAATGGTTAAATGGTCGTCCAACCTTTTTTTTCCTTTGCTTTGTGCGGGTATTTTTTCAGTATTTAGTTTAAAAAGTGTTTTGTCGTACTCAAAAGTTAAATCTAGCTTTTTAGGGTTTTTAATTGTCTCTATCTGTAAACTTAATATCTGCGTTTCTTTTGGGTATATGGTCAACCAACTTTGTATGTATTCATATGCGCTACCATCTGGGTTTTTATGCCAATCTAGAGGTATGGTATCGTAAATATCACATTTTAATTCTTTGTATTTAAAGTCTGTTTTATATTTGGTAAATTTATTTACGCCCTTTATGGATTTGTTTGTGCCTAAGATGTCTTTATAGGTCAGTTTGTCGTCCTTGTCCTTTTTATCTCGCATAAAATCAAAACCGTATTCGCCATCGTAATTTTTGCTTGGTCTAAAATCTACAATTACCTTTGGAGGAGGTATAACTTGCAGAACATTACTTTCTTTATTGGTTCCCTTATAGCTTACCTTGGCAATTAAACCGTCTATTTCTGCAATTCTAAAGTCATCCCATTCTTCTTTGATTTTTAGGGAGCTTATTTGCACAGTTCCTTCATCGGTTAAATATTCGGTAAATGTTAATGATTTCGTGCCCTCTTCGAACTCGGTACCATCTTCTTTTTCAATGATGATTTCAACGCTACCGCCTTCGGCGTTCGTTACTTTGACCTCCAATGCTACTTTTTCTTGGTAGGTGGTCTCTTCAATTGTTTCTCCTTCAACAGTTTTCCACTTTACCGATGCCAATTTTGGTTTTGGCACAATGGATTCGGGCGTTATGTTATTTGCCAAATTAGAAAGGTCGGTTATCTTCCATGGTTTTTCGAATACCATATAGCCTATTCGTAGTATGCCTGGGGAGAAAACGTAGGTATCGATATTGATAGAATGCCCATCATAATTTCTTTGGTAGTTTACTATATAGGTGTCAAAGAACTCATAATCGATAAGTTTTGACGTTCCATCGCGGTTATAAAACCGAATATGACCGTTGCACATAGTGTCGGGCGCAACGGCTAGCCTCAATAAATCAGTATTGTCATCTGCTTCTAAGATAACGGTAAATAATCCTCCATGTGGAACTGAAGTTGGCTTAAAAGTATTGGAGTTGACCCTTTGGTAGAATTGAATATTGGTGTCTAAAATGTTTCTTTTTCTCCCATTAATAGAAAGTTTTGCTAAAAAGCTCATATTTGATTTGTTACTTTTAGGTATAATTTAAACAACGTTAATATAAGAAAATTCTTATTTTCTTAGGTTGTTTATCTGTAAAGGATTTAGAGCGGTTCGGCTATGCGTAGTGTAGGATTTAGAACCTCGTTCTATCAGATTACCGCAATGCTTTTTTAGAAATTGTAAACTTCAATTTTACAACAAAACTCGCATTATGTATAGCCGTTCTGCCTGTTGCACAGATTAACAAAAAAGTGCTTTTGGATTATCCCCTGCTGGCGCAAGCGTCACGCTTGTGCCCATATACTGCTGTGTTTATCACCAATGGCCTGACATGTACAGCCTGTTGCCAGGTCTTCAATTTACCGTTTTTCTTTTTTGGTCAGTGTGTTGGTTTTTGTTGGGGTTAGAAATACATCCCCCGCCCTTCGGGCACCCCCTTCGAAGGGGGATTCATTGTCTGTTGCAGGCACGAGCGTGACGCTCGCGCTAGCGGGGGAGGATTTATCTTATCTTATCCAGTTCCTTTAGTATTTTAAAATACTCCCTTGGAAATTCTTCACGAAACAAGCGTCCAAAATCCTCGTAATGCTCACGGCCGAAATCAATGCGCAACGAGATAAATTCAAATATGGAATCGGTAGTCCTCGTCAGTTTCCAAGGGGGAATTTCACTTCTGATCAGTTTTTCATAGAAATCGTAGCCTTGTAAGAACGCCCTCCCTTTTGGGGTTTGTTCCATCCATTCCCTTACCACGGGCTTCATTGCGCGTGCATTGCAAATGTTAAAGAATTGACGCCAAAAGGTTATTTCGGCCTCGTAGATTGATTCCCTGTTCTTTTTTGATCGGAACATGGGATTATATAACATAAAGGGAAGTATACCTCCCCGTTTGTATTTTCTATAATTGTGCTTTTCGATGATTTCCCGTTCGCCTATGGTGTAACTCCACATATCGGCGTAGGAATTGATATTGATCGAATCTTTCTTGATTAATAGAAACAAGCCAAAGTGTATCGCAAGGGGGTATAGGTAAAACAGGAGTGATGGCCACCAAAACCAGTCGTAATCTACGATTAGCGTTTTGTTGGACTGCAATTGCTTTATCTCCCTTCTTTTATCATGCCATATGGTCAGGCCGTATTTTTCAATAAAGCCTATGTTCGTATTTATATTCTTCTGTGGCTCTTTGTATTCGGTCGTAAAGGGTTGGGATATGGTATCGTTAAGCCATAGGTACAGAATCCTTTTATTCTCTATTCCTCTAGACCTTTTCATCTCATATTTTTTGAGCTCTCCACTTGAAATATCAAAGTCGGATAGAAAGGGTTTTTTAAAAAGTTGGTATACAAGTAGTAGCAAAAGGAGAAAAGCACCTTTTATAAAAAGGATTCTGGGACTCCACCAAAATGATTCCATGATTATTATAAATATTTGGTTCGTCGGCTTCTGGTGGTATAGTTAGGCCGCCGTGGTCCGGCTAGTACGGACAACGGGATGTCCCCCGCCGGTGAGGGATTCTTATGGAGGCCGATATAAACGGTCGCTTTGAAAATGTTATGGCCCGAACTATTTATGGGGTGGGGCACAGGTAAGATAAATTCCATATTGAATTATGATTTTTCAGACCTTAATTTATAATTTTTAACTTTTTTGGTCGGCGCGTTGGTTTTTGTTGGGGTTAGAAATACATCCCCCGCCCTTCGGAGGGGGGAATTGCTCCCTTGAGGACGCATAGCGTAATGTCCCCTTGAGAACGCCGTCTGCGTTAGCAGCGGGCGAGATGGTGCTTTTCAGGGGTGTTCTGAGTAAGGAACCAGGGTGACGCTCGCGTTAGGAGGGGGGCACACCTTATTGCTCCAGGCTATTGATGATTACATTGATGTCCCCAAGATTGATGTGCTTGGCCATTTGTTTGGCGACCACATAGGGGTCCGGAATTTTTTCCTCCTTGATATCGGTGCGTACTACGTATTCTATTGACGATATCCAGTCCTTTGAGGAGAAAAAATAATAAACGTTCGAGTATTCATAGCCTATCAGCTCGGTAAGATTATAGTCCTTATAGATTTCAGTGAAATTTTCCCGGAACAGAATTTTCCGTCCATTTATTTCCGTGGTGCCATCAATTTCGTTCTCTTTCACAAAATTATCCTGTATGACCGAAAGGGTCTCTAAATCTAAAATATCGGAAATATCCTTGATGTTGTTGGTGATGGGGTTCATGGCCTGTGGGCTTACAGAAACGGTTTTGATGATGGTTTCGTTTCCAATGCTTACCGTATCCGTTAGTTGTATGGGCATACCGTCCGTATCCGATAGGGTAAAGTCGCTTTTAATTTTAAAATTCAAGTGTTCGGCTTTTATGCTTTGCAGTTGCGAAAAGGCCGCGGTATAAAGCAATAAGGCTATTAGGGTGAGGCTATTCGTTTTCATTTTTTTCTTTATAAATATTTGTCTGTGTTATGGGTGCTACAGGGCGGGCATGAGGCTCAGGAGTGTGTTATTTTCGTTTTCTCTTTTTTCGATTTTTGTAATTCCTCCAAAACTTTGGTTTGGGCATTGTATTTTCAACAATTTCAATTCCTTTGTTTCTCAAAATCATTTCAATCAGTTCAGGTTTTTGGTCGAACAGCATTGCTAAATACTTGATTGATACACCTTTTAGGTAATTTTGTTGAATTTTTTCTTGGTCAGATTCGGTTATATACTTTAATTCCGGGTTCGATTCTTTCTGAAGTTTTGCTTGATAATTTTGAAGTACTTTAATAATGTCCAATAATACAGAAGGGTTTATTTTAAGAGTCTTTGATTTTTTGTTAGTGTTTAAAATCGTTTGTACAATTTCGATATATAATCGACCATTACCATGTTCCACCAAATCGATAAGAAAATTACTTTTGTCAAATTCAAGTTGAGTGGTTTCCAATATCGTTTTCATTGCTAAAACTCTTTCTTCCGTTTATGGATGTGCTGCAAACTGATTTCAATTCTTTGTTTCCCAAAAAAAGAAATGTCCATTCGATAGATATAGAATTCGATTAACACCCATATCTCCCAATTTCTAAGTATAAATACAGTTGCATTTGGGTGCTTTTTATGTATTATAACGCTGTGTTTGAGTTCAATATTTTGTTGCGGGTATACTCAGGAGTGTAAGGCTTGGGGTAGTAGGTGAACGGCATGGGCGTTATGCTCGTGCTAGTGGGGGCAACTTTGCCCTCGGTTTTGTCTATTCGTCTTCGAAAGAACATCCCCCGCCCTTCGGGCACCCCCTTCGAAGGGGGAATTGCTCCCTTGAGGACGCATAGCGTAATGTCCCCTTGAGGGGACAGAAAAGTAGTCTTAGACTACTTTTCAGGGGTGTTCTTTCGTCGAAACGGCGCGCTGGCAAAGCGGCCTTGGGCTGCTTTTCAGGGGTGTTTTGAGCAGGAAAGGGTGACGCTCGCGCTAGGGGTATAGCAAATGTTTTGTCCAGTTAGATTGTTTGTTTACTTGATTTTGTAGAAAAAATTATCTCCAAAACAACGACTGAAATATTCGGTTTCTGGTTGTTTTCCCATACTGATGCCACCCGTCTTGCTGTTGTCTGAAACCCTAAAATAACTACAGAAACCAGAGGTCAACCCCGCAAGGGTGAATTCCTTCCAGTTTGGCCCCAACTCTTCTTTGAGTTGCTCTTCCGTCATTTCGGTTAAGTCCTCTCTTGGAGACCAACCTGTTCCATTTTCAATGGATTGTTGAAAATAATAGCCGGATTCATCTTTTTTTATTACGAATTCTGTCTTTCCATTTTTTGTTGACGAATATTCGCCTAAAAGATGTTCATTTGAAAATGTCGCTTTTTCTTTTTGAGAGCAAGCTGTAATTAGTATTAAGGTCATTACGATGGATAAATTCTTAAGCATTTTTGTCTTTTTTAAATAATACTGGAATAGTGGAAATAATAATGACGCAACAACCATATATTATATTTTGAAAATTGGTATGAAAAAGGCTGATAATTAGCGTGATAACTGCAAGTCCAGTAAGAATGAAAAGCGAAATTTTAAATTTGGAAAAATTCATACTTAACAAAAATGCAGTTAAGAGTCCGCCATAAAACAAGATTGGTTTTGCATACAGAAGAAAATGGTCTATAAAGCCCAAAGAGGCTGACGAACTTCTTTCTCCAGTTTGAACAAACACGAATTCAACTTGTGATGAATCCATTAGAATTACCCCAAATATTATCATAATATAAACAGGGGAACCTTTCCATTTTTTGTTCATATATGGGAATATTTTCTCCATTTCTAAATTTTGGATTTTTTCCGGTAATTCAGTCAACGAGACTAGAAGTAAAGAAACTACGCTGAAAATAATAGGGAAAATATAGGAATCGTAGGACAGAATGAATAAAGTAAAAACACCTAACAAAGTGAATAAAACTATTTTCACATTCTTGTTAACGTTTACTCTACTGATCAAAAGATTGATTCCTAAATAAATTAGGGAAATCGCTATGGTCGGTTTTAATATCCGCTCGTTGAAAAGCATAAAATCTGCTTGTGAAGAAAAATCAAATCTAAAGTAATTGTTTATGTAAGTCGATTTGGTGTAAAAATTAGATAGAACACCGATTATAATTAGTAAAACTCCTAAGATTTGATTTGTATTTCTTTGTTTGACCTTGCTTTTTTTGAGAGCATCTTTTATTTCCTGTGTTGCGTATTCCCTCTTTAAAAGCTCTTGAGCTATTCTTACCTTATTGTATTTTTTATAGACTAAATCAGATACTACTTTTGATATTTCTTCCATTTGGTCGGTTTTTTATAATTAGCTACAACAATCGTATAGACGTATCCTTATACACCTATACCTCATTATATAGGGGTATAAAACAATAGTTTTCGGCTATCCAAATTCGCTTACAATATAAAAATTTTTATAATTAATTTCTTACGTAAAAGGGTAAGTGCAACCTGATTTTGGGTACGGGTGAGACGCTCACCTATCGGGTATGGGTACCGTTTTATATGGTTTTTGTTACGTATTATAACGTTGACTTTCAGTTGAATATTTTATGGGTGTCCCGTTCACGAATGGGAAATTGCCCCTTGAGGACGCCGTCTGCGTTAGCAGCGGGCGAGATGGTGCGCTGGCAAAGCACCTCAAGAGGTGCTTTTCAGGGGTGTTTTTGCGGGATGAGCGAGAGGATTGGGGTAGCAAAACCGCCATAAAAGCGGTTATGGAGGTGGTTGTTTTGATCATTGCGAGCTCGTGCAATGGTTACTTTTGTTACCGGTAATTATTTATTCGATTATCATTCCGCAATAGTAATTATTCAGTTTGGATAAAATTGTTTTTCCGTATCTAAAAAACTTTAAACATTCATTTTTGTTCATTTTTTCAGTTCCGGCATAACAGAGAGAAATAAATCCTATTTTTTTATCAATCATAATAGCTGTTCTTGAAATCAGTTTTTTAGCAACTTGGTCAGCTCTCCACTTGTCTAATTCAATTATCAGTATTTCATTATTTTTTTCTCCAAAAATATCTATTGCATCTCGTGCTTCACTCACTTGGAATTCAGTTCTCCATTTAAAATCAGAATGATATTCTTTAAGGTGCTCTAAAATATAGTTCTGTAAATTTTGAACTTTTACTTTTTGTTCGGATTGTTTTAATTTAGTTAAGCCTTTTACATAAAGTTCACAATTCAAATTGTTTAAAGAATTAACAATTTGTTCAAACCAATTATCCTCTGATAAATAATCAGTTTTTTCCTTAACTTGAATTTTCATTAATCTTTTTTCGTTTAGCTGGTTTTGGGTGAACCTTGATTACAACAGAACAGCCGTACATATCTCCCAATTTCTAGGTATATATACAGTTGTATTTGGGTGCTTTTTCTGTATTATAACGCTGTGTTTGGGTTCAATATTTTGTTGCTGCCCTGATCGTGAGTATGAGGATTGGGGTAGTAGGTGAACGGTACGGGCGAGACGCTCGCGCTAGTGGGGATACAATTTACAAATGAGGTATAGCAGGCATTATGTTATACCTCTATCGGAATTAATGTTCTGATAGGAGTATAAATATCTACATGAATTTCTGGTGCTTCAATTGTAACAATTAAACTATATCTAACAGTAGAATCATACATTTCAAGTTTTTTCCTCGTTCTATACCAGCCAGAAACAGGATATACAGCTATCTGATTTCTTGTAGCTAGATCTGCCCCAGATCCAATCCAAAAATCACGGTGTATTGACCCTCTATTTCTCTGCTGAGACCCGAGAAACCACTTTTCACCACCACCTGATTTATATTCACTCTGCTCTTCTTCATTCCTAGCATTTTTATTTATTCTTTTATGAAATGTCTCAGGGTCTTCCTCTCGCTTAATTACATTAAAACGTAAGCCATGTGATTGATAGCTAAACTTGTTACTGTATTTTCGGCTTCCTGGGTTTGGTTCTATAAAATAAGAAAGGGTAATGTTCAATTTTACATCTGTTTCGCTAAGAACGTCTTGAAGAACTTCAACAGGCCATGGAAGTTCGAAATAATGAATGTCCTTAAATTTAACATTGCCATCTTTTTTGTAAGGCGTTATTTCTTCTTCGGCAATTAATGTCAATGAATTTTTTGCACTATAGAGAGCTTTTTCTAGGTTTGGAACGCCATAACCAAAAGAACGCAATAAGTTTCTCTTCTCTACTTTATTAAAAGATCTTACATCTTGGATATTTTTACCGCCTAACATAGTTTGTGTCCAGTCAGCGGAATGTATCATTAATCCTCTAATTGTTTCTGGCCATAAATCAGGGTACTCGTTTTTTAGTTGAGCAGCAAAACGTGAAGCCAACGCAGTTGCTGCACTGGTGTCTCCAAATGTTTGTAGTAACGTTGTGCGATAATCTTTATTGGTGGTTAAGAGTTGTAATGAAGAAGGAGCATCGATATCACCTCTTTGGTTAATTAAATTACCTCCTTCCATAACAATGTCTGGCTTTATGGGCCAATCATTTTCCCATATAATTGACGTAGAATTAGCAGGCGACATTCCTCCTCTTTCTGCCAGCAATTTTGAATCTGGAAACTCATCATTGTTCACTGTGTCCATTTCTGTATATGCACCTACAGTTACCGCATTAAATGCTTGAGCAGGATCATGGACTGATTCATAAATGTTTTTATCTGGAAATTCATCGGGCTTTTCAATAACAATGTTACCTCCAGAAACAAAGAACAGTTGCTTTTCTAGGATTTCATCTTCATTGCCGAATGTTATTTTGTCAATAGCAGCAGACCAAGATGAAGGACGACCATAATACGCTTGATTTTTATCTGTTACCGCCATACAGTAGATACGTGGTCGAAAAGGAGCCACAATAATAGGTGAACTAGCTGCATCAATAGTAACAGAGCCATAAAGTTCAGGGTCGTGAGGGTCTCGTTTATTAATTATTTTGACAGATTCTAATTGATGAAAAATTTGAATATTGCTTATTGAGGACATTACAGTTGCAAGGTCACCATATAAGGCAAGACCAGCCATGCCCGTGCCGTGTCCACCTTGAATTTCACTACCGCTGTCATGGATTCCCCAGCTATCAGGTTTATAACTAAAGAGATTACTATTGGGGATAAATTCTCTCAGTAATGGATGTTGATTATTAACCCCTGAGTCTAATATACAAACAGCGATGCTATTTTCATCTGTATGGTTTTCAATTCTGCTTAGAAGTTCATTTACAGCATCTTCTTTTTCAAATAAATTTAAGTTGATAAAGAAGTCAGCCGTTTCTTTTGGTTTTCTTAATTCGGCTAGATTATCTAATAAAAAAAGGGATTGTGATAGTTGTCGAGGAGAAGCCTTTACTAATTTAATAAAGTGTTCAGGGAAGATTAACTCTTGATTTGAAATTTGAGCATCAACCGCTTCTAATTGCTTAATGATTTTATTATATTCAGAAGTTGTGTCAACGCCTCTTTTCCTTCTAAACCAAACTTCCCACCAAACCACTTCATGTTCTTCCGGAAACGGAATTTCCTTAGGTTCTGTCCAAAACTCACGTAATGTCGCAAGTTTTATAGCTGACAAATTACTAACTAATTTAGCGTGACTTGGTTTTTCAGTTGTTGATAGAATATACTCATTCACTCTTGATAAGAAGTGGGAAATTCCCCCTTCAGTTAACATTACTAAAACCCTGAATCTTTCCTTTTCTTGTACCTTTTCAAGTTTTATACTTAATAACTGATATTTAGCATTTTCAGCATTACTATGAAGGCTTTCAAAAGCCGGCTCAATATCAAAATCAGAAATAAATTCTACATAAATGACATTATCTCTCTCAATTCCTTCGGGGGTAGATTGTCCCTTATTATACGCAAATTGATTTCTAATTTGCTCTAAGTGACTTTTTATTTTGTTTCCGTGCTGTATTCTGTTTCTTGAAATTGGAGCATCTGGGTAGAATGACCTTGGACTAGTGTAGTTTTCAGTCCTTGAATAGCCTTCAATTTTTATATGTCGCAGTGGGTTTTGGTTAGCCATCAAAGATTATTGTTTTCGCTTATCGAGAGAAGTCAAAAGAGACGATACGGCAATTTTACTTTTACCCATAATTATCATTTCCTTTATAGCTTCTTCGCAAGCTCCAACAATATCAGAGTAGCTCAACCCAATGGCTTCTTTTGCAATTTTGTCAAGAGAAGTTCTTGTTGATAGTGAAAAACCAGATAGATTTTTTTTCAACACTTTTTTTATTTCTCCGACTTCTGGTAATGGGTATCTAATTATATCATCAAATCTTCTGAACAGTGCTTTGTCTAATAATTCTGGTAAGTTAGTCGCGGCAATTATAATGCTATTAGACTGATCTTTTTCGATGTTAATCAGAAAACTATTTAAAACTCTTTTAATTTCTCCTACATCCTGTCCCTGATCACGCTGTGCTCCAATCGAATCAAATTCGTCAAACAAATAAACCCCTCTGTAATCTTCCATCGCATCAAATATCATTCTCAGTTTGGCAATTGATTCCCCCATAAACTTAGACATAAGGCCATCTAATCGAATTATAAAAACTGGAAGACCTAATTCTCCTGCCAAAGCTTGAGCGGTCATTGTTTTTCCACATCCTGGCAATCCGGTCAATAATAATTTTCTTTTTGGGCTCAGGTTATGCTGTCTTAGAAGATCTATCTTTCTTTGTTCTTGAATAACACGATTCAAAGATTCACGTACTTGCTTATCTAAAACCATATCATTGAGCTTGATCTTGGGTTGAAATACCTCAATGAGTTCATTTAATTCTCTTTTTGGTTTAGAGATAGAAATGGTTCTAGCTTTATCTGAAAAAGAATTGGAACGTTCTTTTTTTGCTCGCTCAATTAGATTTTTAAGTTCTTGAGCAAAAGTAGTATGCCCCTTTCTAGCTTCAGAGGCTGCAATTTGCATAGCAGTAGCAAAGAATCGAGGTTCATCCCCATCCCCAAAAGATTTGATTAAACTTTTTATTTGTTCTGCTGCTGCCATTTATTGCAAAGTTATTCTATTTTGCAAGATTTGTAAGTTACAATTTGTTTTTTTATCCGTGCGGTTAATTAAACACAGCAACCGCATAAGCGTACCCCTATACCTATATATTTTCAGACCTAAAAATAATCTAGGTACCCAAATCCACCCGCAATATAAAAAATCCCCCAATTTTCTTAAACAAAAGTGTAACCCAGACCTGATCTATAGTCTTTATAATTCTTTTTTCACTCTAAGTTTCTTATCCGTCCCGGGCCTGCGTTTTCTGTAACAATAGTTGCTGTGGGGGCTGGGACGAATCCTGAAATTTACGGTATCGGAGTTACGGATTCCCGCCACAGCAAATAAATACCGTGTTGTATCGTGGAACCGACTTGATCTTAAATCCAAACAAAATGGCTAAAATAGTTATACTCGGTGCAGGTATCGCCGGTCACGTAGCGGCGGCACACCTGCGAAGGAAACTACCCAAGGAACATGAGGTCTTGGTGGTTTCCCCAAACGGAAACTACCAATGGATACCCTCCAATATCTGGGTAGGCGTCGGGCGTATGCAAGCGAAAGACATCCTCTTTCCCTTGGGGCCCCTGTACCAAAAAAAGGGCATCACGTTTAAAAGGGCCAAGGTTACTACCTTTCATCCCGAGGGCGATGCCGAAACCCCAAAACCCTATGTAAACATCGAATATGTGACGGGAGCCCCTAAGGGCCAGACCGAAAAGCTCACCTACGACTACCTGATCAATGCCACGGGCCCCAAACTGGCCTTCGATATGACCGAGGGGCTTAACCCGGGTACCAACAAGGCCTATTCGGTCTGTACTTATACCCATGCCGAACATGCCTGGCAGGCCCTTGACACCTTGATCCAAGAAATGAAACAGGGCAAAAAGGCCAAAATATTGATAGGAACGGGCCACGCCAAATCCACTTGCCAAGGGGCCGCCTTTGAATACATCCTCAATGTAGAAAAAGAACTACGCCGGCACAAGGTAAGGGACAAGGCCGAAATTACATGGATTTCAAACGAATACCAGCTGGGCGATTTTGGTATGGACGGCGTTTTGCTGAGCTACGGAAGCAATATTATGAAGTCCAGCGAATTGGTCGAAATGGTCTTTGAAGACCGCGGTATCAAATGGATCCTGGGCGCGGGGGTACATAAAATTGAAGACGGGGTGGCCCACTACGAAAACTTGGAGGGCGAGCAAAAATCGGAGTCCTATGATTTTGCTATGTTGATTCCCGCTTTCTCGGGGTATGGCTTCAAGGCCTATGATAAGGCCCATACCGATATTACCGATAAGCTCTTTAAGGGCTTTATGATTGTCGATGCCGATTACACCCCCAAGCCCTACGAGGAGTGGAGTGTACAAGATTGGCCCGAAACCTATCAGAACCCTTCGTACAAAAACATCTTCGCACCGGGCATTGCCTTTGCGCCGCCCCATGCGATTTCCAGACCCAGGACGAGCAAGAACGGTACGTCCATTTCACCGGCACCGCCACGTACGGGAATGCCCTCGGGCATTACGGCCAAGTTGGTCGCCGATAACATTATAGACCTTATTAAAGGGGGAAAGGAACTCAAGCACAAAGGCTCCATGGGCAACATGGGGGCGGCCTGTATCGCTTCCGCGGGTTATGGGATGACCGAAGGAAGTGGAATCAGTATTACCACCTATCCCATTGTTCCCGATTTTGAAAAATACCCCGATACCCACGGGAGAAAATTGGGCAAGACCTTTGGTGAAATCGGACTTGCGGGGCATTGGCTAAAACTGGCCTTGCATTACGCCTTTATCTACAAGGCCAAGATGAAACCCTTTTGGTGGCTCATTCCCGAGTAGGAGGGAGGCAGTGTACCGTAAACCGTAAAAACGCAAAAGATGAAAAGAATATCAAGATCTAAACGATTTGTAATGCGCAACCCCATCATCCAGTTCTTTAAGTTCATTTGGTTGAGCCTAAAAATATTGGTGGTAGTGGCCGGAGGCCACGGGGGAACGCGAAAAACAACATGAACATGACACGAAAACTGATTTTGTTTACGGTCCTGGGCATTGCTGTGGGGGCAATGGCCGGTTACCTGTACTATTCGTGCATAGGTTGTGTTTCGGGCACTTGTGCCATTACCTCGAACCCTCTGAACAGTACCTTGTACGGGGCCTTTATGGGAGGTTTGCTGGTCAATACCTTTGTCAGGCCCCCTAAAAAATAGGTGGTTGTTAATTTGGTTGTTTTAGGAAGGCACCCCGGTAAACGGGGTGTCTTTTTTTATGGGCGATACCGAAACCCGGACGGCTTTTTTTGAATGGTAACAATGGTTACTGTGGAGGGCGGAAGCCGGGCGTAATTTTGTGGAAAATACATGAACGATGAAGTATATTTTCTTGATATTGATTTTGTTGGCGACTTCCTTTTCTGCGGAAGCACAGGAAACGCAATTGATAACAAAGGCGGAAGTCATGGCCAGGGTAAGCGAAAACAACAACAGCCTAAAAATGGCCGAGCAGGAGGTGGAGGCCGCCTTGGGCGATTACAGGCAGACCAATGCCGTTCTCTTGCCCAACATAGGGGTTTCGCATACGGGCATTGCCACTACCAACCCCTTAATGGCCTTCGGTTCCAAATTGAACCAATCCATTTTAACGGCGGCCGATTTTAACCCGGATCTTTTGAACGATCCCCGTCAGATCGAGGATTATGCCACCCGTGTTGAGGTGCAACAACCCTTGTTGAATTTCGACGGTATTTTTCAACGTAAGGCGGCCAAGGCCAAGTACCGGGCGACCCAGTTTCAATCGGAACGTACCCAGGAATACATCGTACTGGAACTCGACAAGGCCTATATGCAGCTCCAGTTGGCCTACAAAACGGTGGAGGTGCTCGAAAAGGCCAAGGCGGCGGCCCTGGAAAACAAGCGTATAGCCGACAACAGCTTTAAGCAGGGCTATTTGCAGAAATCCGATGTATTGGCCGTGGAAGTCCGCGTAGGCGAGATAGAGAACCAGTTGCAATACGCACAGAGCCATATAAAGAACGCCTCGGACTATCTGTCGGTCTTAATGAACGATACCACCTATGCCATCTTACGCCCCGCAGATTCGCTAAGCCTAAGGGTTAGCGATCTGGAACGTCCGGCATTTTCGGAAAGCAGGGCCGACATACAGGCGATGGCGTCGGCGAGCAAGGCCTACGAGCAGATGCACAAGGCCGATAAGATGAGTTTCTTGCCGCGCTTGAACGCCTTTGGCACCTATGAACTCCACGACGATGAAATTTTCAAGGGGGCCTCCAACGGTTATTTGTTCGGGGCCGAGTTGAAATGGAACATTCTGGAAGGAAGCAAGCGTTTCGGGAAGGCCCAGAAGAGCAAGGCGGAATACGAAAAATCAAAATTACAATTAGAGCAATATACAGCTGAAAGTCAGGTAGAGCTGAATAGGGCCATACGTTCGCTCCAAGATGCCAAGAACAACTTGGAGCTTACGGCCCTTGCCTTGGAACAATCGAAAGAATCGTTGCGCATACGTACCAACCGCTTTCAACAGGGCTTGGAGAAAACCACGGACCTATTGATGGCCGAGACCCAATACGCCCAAAAGCAATTGGAATATTACAGTACCATTTTTCAGCACAATTACGCCTTGGCCTATGTGCAATTCTTGACCAAGTAACACCCTACGATAAATGTTTTACCCAGTATTTAATTCTAAGATGATGAAAAACAGAAACTACATAATAGCCGCAGTACTCACCTTTAGCCTGGCTTTGGCGAGCTGTGGGGATAAAGAAACGAAGGCCCTGGCCGACAACACGCCGGCCGTTCCGGTACAGGTACGATCGGTAGCCGAAAACACGGAAGATTCCTTTGTAACGGCCAGTGGAAAGATAGAGGCGGCCAAGAGCGCCAATATCAGCACCCGTATGATGGGCTATGTAGACAAGATCTACGTGAAGGTGGGCGATAAGGTTAAAAACGGACAGCTTTTGTTGAGCGTGAACAATGCCGATGTTTCGGCCAAACTGGCCCAAGTGAATGCGGGCATTGCCGAGGCCGAGGCGGCCTTTGCCAATGCGGAGAAAGATTACCAACGCTTTACGAACCTGTTCAAGGAGAACAGTGCCTCGCAAAAGGAGCTGGACGATATCACCGCCCATTACAACATGGCCAAGGCACGATTGGAAAGTGCCAAACAAATGAAGAACGGGGTAAACGCCCAAATGGGCTATGCCAATATACGTGCCCCTTTTAGCGGGGTCGTTACCAACAAGTTTATAAGTGCGGGCGATATGGCGAATCCGGGTATGCCCTTGTTGGAAGTGGAATCGCCGGGGCAATACCAAGTATTGGCCATGGTGCCCGAATCGGAGATTTTAGAGATCCGTCCCGATACCGAGGTAAGCGTACGCTTAAAGTCCTTGGGACAATCGGTTAAGGGCAAGGTGGTAGAGGTCAGCACCTCGGCCAAGAATACCGGGGGGCAGTACCTGGTAAAGGTGATACTCGAGCCGGCCGATGTGCCCATACTATCGGGGATGTACGCTACGGTACAGTTTCCGGTAGAGCGTAGGGCAAATGCAGCGGCGGTAATGGTACCCAAGGAGGCCTTGGTAGAACGGGGGCAGCTGACCGGTATCTATACCCTGGGCCAGAGCAATACGGCCTTGTTGCGCTGGTTGCGCCTCGGAAGAAGCTACGGGGATAAGGTGGAAGTATTATCAGGACTCTCACAGGACGAAAAATACATTGTTTCCTCAGAGGGAAAGTTGTTCAACGGGGCCAAGGTGAGTATACAGTAAAACAGAATAAAAGATAACGAGCGGTTGCGTTAGGGATTGCAACGGATACCCCACAGTGTTTTTGATCGGTCTTCGATCAAGAACACGAGGAGTAGGAGTGAAAAGCCCGCCCGAACGCCCAAAATAAGATAAATAGCGATGAAAGAAGGATTAGCAGGTAAAATTGCCAAAATGTTCATAGGCAGCAAGTTGACAGTACTGTTGATGATTGTGTTTATGGTCATTGGGGTGTACAGTTCGTTTTTGATTCCGAGGGAAGAGGAACCCCAGATAGACGTGCCTATGGCCGATATTTTTGTGGGCTACCCCGGGGCGAGTCCCACTGAGGTGGAAAGCCGGGTGACCAAGCCCTTGGAGAAACTGATCTCGAACATTAAGGGGGTAGAGTATGTGTATTCGACCTCGATGAAGGAACAGGGCATGGTGATCGTACAGTTTTACGTGGGCGAGGATATTGAACGCTCCTTCGTAAAACTCTACAACGAGATCAACAAGCATATGGATATTATGCCGCAAGGCGTAACCTTTCCGCTGGTAAAGACCCGGGCCATTGACGATGTGCCCATGTTGGGACTCACCCTGTGGAGCGAAAATTACGACGGTTACCAACTTAGCCAGATGGCGCAGGAACTGGAGAGCGAGATCAAGAAGGTGAACGATGTGGCCGTAACCCATAAAATCGGGAATCAAGACCGTCAATTGCGGGTGGTTTTAGACAAGGATAAACTGGCGGCCAGTGGATTGGACTTCTTATCGGTCTCTGAAATGATCAAGGCCAACAACGCCCAGTTGAGTTCGGGCAGTTTTGATAAGAACGATACCGAGTTTTTGGTGAATACCGGTAATTTTTTGGCATCGGTGGACGATGTGGAAAACTTGGTGGTGGGCGTACAGCAGAACCGCCCCATTTATTTGAAGCAGATCGCTAGTATTGTAGACGGACCTGAAATTCCACAGAGTTACGTGTCCCTCGGTTTTGGACAGGGAAGCGATAAGGTGGCGGATCATAGATCGGAGTACCCTGCGGTTACCATTTCGGTAGCAAAGCGAAAGGGGGCCGATGCCATGAAAATTGCCGATATCGTAATCGATAAGGTAGAGCACTTGCGGGCGGATTTGATTCCCGACGATGTTCATGTGGAAATTACCCGGAACTATGGTGAAACGGCTTCGCACAAGGTGTCGGAACTGTTGTTGCACCTTATCGGGTCTATCTTTGCCGTAACCCTAGTGGTGATGCTGGCCATGGGATGGCGAGGCGGACTGGTGGTGTTTTTATCGGTTCCGATAACCTTTGCCCTGACGCTGTTGAGCTATTACATGCTGGACTATACCCTGAACCGGATCACGCTTTTTGCCCTGGTCTTTGTTACGGGTATCGTGGTGGACGACTCCATCATCATCGCCGAGAACATGCACCGGCATTTTAAGATGAAGCGCCTGCCTTTTAAACAGGCGGCATTATACGCCATTAACGAGGTGGGGAACCCTACCATTTTGGCGACCTTTACCGTAATCGCCTCGGTATTGCCCATGGCCTTCGTATCGGGGTTAATGGGACCTTATATGGCACCGATGCCCATTGGGGCCTCTATCGCCATGATCCTATCCTTGTTCGTAGCCTTGACCATTACCCCGTATTTGGGCTATGTGTTCTTACGTGAAAAGGACAAGAAGAAAGGTGCGGAGGAGAAAAAGGAAAAGCCCTTGGAGGAAACTTTGATCTACAGGCTTTACAACAAATTTGAACGCCCCTTGATCGAAAGCAAGGGAAAACGTTGGATGTTTTTGGGCTTGACCTTCTTATTGCTCATGGCCTCCATGGCCTTGTTCTTTACGAAGTCCGTTGCCGTAAAAATGCTGCCCTTCGATAACAAGAACGAGTTTCAGGTGGTAATCGATATGCCCGAGGGTACGACCCTTGAGCGTACGGGAGTGGTAGCCCAGGAAATAGCACAGTACCTGTCTACCCGCCCCGAGGTGGTGAACTATCAAAATTACGTGGGTACCTCGGCACCCATAACCTTTAACGGCCTGGTACGCCATTACGACCTTCGCGGTGGTAGCAATATGGCCGATATTCAGGTGAACCTGATCGATAAGGGCGAACGTTCGGCCCAGAGCCACGATATCGCAAAACTGCTGCGCCCCGATATTCAAAAGATAGCGGCCAAGTACAATGCCAATGTAAAGTTGGTGGAAGTACCGCCCGGACCCCCAGTACTTTCTACGATCGTAGCCGAGGTCTACGGACCGGATTACGGGGAACAGATGCGGATCGCCAACAGCGTTCAGAATATCTTGAAGGCTACCGACGATGTTGTGGATGTCGATTGGATGGTGGAAGCCGACCAGACCGAATATCAATTCGAGATCGACAAGGAAAAGGCCATGCTCTACGGGGTGGCGCCCCAGCAAATTGCCTACACCATGAACATGGCCTTGTCGAACAGGGCCATTACCAACCTCTATGACGAGGACGCGAGTACGCAAATAGGACTGGTATTGGCTTTGGATGAAAAGGAGAAATCGACCATTTCGGATATTGCCCAATTAAAAGTGACCTCGAAACAGGGCAACATGGTTTCGATATCGGATTTGGTAGACATTAAGGAAACGACAAGTGCCAAGAGTATTTACCGTAAAAACCAAAAACGCGTGGTGTACGTACTGGCCGATATGGCCGGGGAATTGGAGAGTCCCGCCTACGCCATTCTGGGGATGGAGGAAAAGCTAAAGGAAATCGCCCTGCCCCAAGGGTATACCATTAACGAAATGTATTTGGGCCAGCCCGATTTTGAGGATGACTATACCGTAAAATGGGACGGTGAATGGCAGATTACCTTAGAGGTGTTCCGCGATTTGAGCATTGCCTTTATGGGGGCCATTATCTTGATCTACATCTTAATCGTAGGATGGTTCCAGAACTTTAAGGCCCCCGTGGTCATGATGGTGGCCATACCGCTGTCATTGATCGGTATTGTTTTGGGTCACTGGATCATGGGAGCCTTCTTTACCGCTACCTCTTTTATTGGTATGATCGCCTTGGCGGGTATTATGGTGCGTAACTCGGTATTGCTTATCGACTTTATCAACCTGCGTTTGGCGGAGGGCGTCCCCTTAAAGCAAGCGGCCATAGAAGCCGGTGCCGTACGTACCACCCCCATATTGTTGACCGCGGGAACCGTTGTGATCGGTGCCTTCGTGATCTTGTTCGACCCTATTTTTCAAGGTCTGGCGATTTCCTTGATGGGCGGAACCATCGTATCTACCGTACTCACCTTGTTGGTAGTGCCCTTGGTATATTTTATGATAGAGCGCAAGAACTATCCCGAAACGGGAAGTGAGGAAATAGCAAGTAAGATCGAAGACTAAAAAAAGAAAAAATGAAACTACTGATCGTAACCGTTGTAGAAGAATTCGAAAAGGAAATTCTGCGACTCTTTAAAAAAGCGAATATCGAGAATTATAGCGGCTCCGATATTGATGGATATAAAAATGGGGCCTCTATGCTGCGTACCGCAAGCTGGTTCCCCAGTGAAAAAGGGGGAGTGGAGTCGAGCATGTTCTTCTCCTTTACCGAGGAGGAAAAGATCGATGCCCTGTTCGAACTTATCGAAGCATTCAATCAAAACCTGGATACCAATAACCCCATAAAGGCGGTTGTGGTTCCTATTGAAAGATCTATTTAATCATTAAAACGTATCGCAATGTTAAACACATATTTTAGGGTAATTGTAGGGACCATGGTCTTGCTAAGTGTGGCCTTGGCCGTGTATGTAAATATCAACTGGTTATGGTTTACCGTTTTTATAGGGGTGAACATGATACAATCGGCCTTTACAAAGTGGTGCCTGCTAGAGGTTATACTCATGAAATTGGGCATCAAAAAAGAAGGAAAGGGTTGTAAGGTATAAGCACTTCCTAGTTTTGGCAGAGGCCAAAATAAACAAGTCCCGTCACACCTAGCGTATGACGGGACTTTTGGTTTGTGGGATTTCGCTTAAAATTTGTACTGCACAAAGGCCGATAGGTTTCTCCCAGGGTCATTGATGGGTACACTGCCAAAATCCGCCTGGTTGTTAAAGGCGAAGTTCAAGTGGTTGTGGTAGGTGGTATCGAAAACATTTAAGGCGGCGACCCCAATGGTTATATTTTTAAAGGGAATGACCCCAAGGCGGATATCCAGGATATTGTAGCCATCCGTTTCGGTTTCCCCAAAGGACGAAGCAATGTTGTCTTGTTTTGAGGTTAAGGTATAATTGGCCTTGGCCCAGAATTTTTCCTTCTCAAAGCCGAGTTTGAAGCGAGTGGTCAAAGGCGGTACCAAGGGAAGGGATTCGCCCAGGTCTTTGTTCTTGGCATAGACATAGGACAGCTCGGTAGTAAAATTGAAATCAGTTAGAAAGTCAATACCGGCGTTCAGTTCGAACCCGGTTTTATAGGCATCGTTTAAATTCCGAAAGACCTTGACGCTTGTGGGTTCTTGCATGGGCATAAACTTCCGGCTTTGGCTGGGGTCGATAAGGGCTACAATGTAGTTTTCATAGAAGGAATAGTAGAAGGAGCTACCGTAGGTGAATTGATCCCATCCCTTGCCTTCCAAAGGAATTTTTCCTTTAAAACCGACTTCAAATTGATTGTTGACCTCCGCATCGAGATTGGGGTTGCCCACGTATTCATAGGCGTCTTGTCCCACACTGAAGTGGTTGATAAATCGTTCGACCATATTGGCGGAACGTACCCCTCTTCCGTAGGCCACTTCCATTAAAAACTGACTTGAAAGGGCGTATTTTACAGATGCCGTACCGCTGATGTTGTGTTCGCTGCGTTGGTCCAGGTCGGTGTACAGCGCGGCAAAATCGGCTTCGGGATCTTTGGTTTCCGATACGACCCCGTCATAGCGCAAACCTGCGGTTACAATGGTCTTAGGGCCCATGGCGTATTTCCCTTCTAGGAATACCCCAAAATCGTTGATATAGGAATCTTGCCAAACCTTATCGGTAAATTCCATGGGCGTGGCCAAGGGGCCCATAGCATTTCGTTTTACCAATCTGGTACGTTGGCCGTCCCTGGCAATATGGAGCAAGTCGACCCCGGTGAAGAGGTTCAGGTTTTCCATAGGTTTGAGTTCCAATTCTACCTTTCCCCCGGCGGTAACCGCATCTACGGCGGAAACGGCATCGACCATCATAAAAGTGGGGCGTTGGGCATTGGTCATCAAGTGGTCGACATAGCTGTAATAGGCCTTGGCGTCCAATGCCTTGATAAGGCCGTTGCGGCCGTTCAGGGTATAATCCAAGGAAAAGACGGAGCTATTGTCCTTTTCCGTATCCATGGGGAGTCCGGCATGCAACACGTCCCTTCCGTACGATTGCCGCCAATGGGCCTGTAGGCGTTGGTTTTCGGTAAAGTTATAGCCGAGGCGTAGGCCGTAATCCAAGCTGCGGAAAGAGGAGGGAATCTCAACGCCGTCGCCGTCCTCATAGTTGCCAAAATCCCTAAAGCCAAGGTTTCCTACTACGTCGTACTTTTCCGTGGCCTGTTGTACGCGGGCCATAGAGACCAATGAATTGCCATTACTTTCATAGCCCCCTTGAACACTTCCGCTCAGGCCATAGTCATCGACCCCGGGTTTTTGGGTGACCAAATTTACGATACCACCAAAGGTGGCACCATAGCGAACGGTATAAGGGCCCTTAATGATCTCAATTTTTTCTATCTCTTCGGGAATGACGTGGGTGGTAATGGGATCCATGCGGTTGGGACAGGCGTGCATGGCCTTGGTGCCGCCGTCAAACTGTACGTTGAGCTGTTCGTACTGCGAAGCCCTGAACGAAGGGTCGATGGCATAATTGCCCCGTTTGATGAGGGAAAAGCCGTTGAGGTCGTTAAAGAGGTCAGCCACATTTCTGGGCTGTACTATTTTCTTGACATAGTCGTTGGTAACTACCGCAAATACAGGGTCGATCTTGGCGTTCCCGGTTACCATTACCCCATTTACCTCAATGGGCGCCTCTTGCAAGAGGAATCGGGTGGTGGTTTCAGACGGCCTAATAAACTGTTCTATGGGCCTGTAACCCATATAGGAAATGGTGAGGGTCGTTCCTTCTTCGGGAATGGAAAGTTGAAAATTTCCAACCGCATCGGTGTAGGTAGCCTTGCCGTGCCGTGGTATGACGTGTGCTTCTGGGAGGGGACTGTTATTTTGGCTATCCCATACCGTTCCGCTGAAATTTTGGGCCATGCTGAACTGCCCAATGGAAAACAATAGGGATACCAATAGATATTTAAAATCCATAGTTTAATGCTTTAAAATGATGTATAATGATGTTTTCGGAAGCCTTGAAGCCTCCGGAATAGGAGTGGGGTATCACTTTAGACCCTAGGCGGATGCTTGATGCGGTCCGTCAAACGAAAACGGTAGTTATCGGTATAGGCCACATCAAAGGAATGAGTAAGCGGGGTAAAGGGGAATTGGATCTCGGAAACAGTATGTAGAAAGAGTACCGTTTCGATTTTTAGGAAATCGAGGTTGATGCCATCGTTTTTGTCGTTTTCGCTGGCGATCATTTGGGAGAGTGCACATTTTCCATCGCAGTGCAATTCCGGTTTATTCTTGTTTTCGCAAAGGGTTTCGATAAAATTTTCGGTGAACAGGGTATAGTAGCCTATGGTCCCTAGAATCTTTAAGCTACCCGTCAGGGTTATGGCCAAGAATAGAAGCGATATGACAAGTTGAGATGGTTTCACTTGACAAAAGTAGGGGCAAGTTTTGGTTTGGAAAGTGACAAAAGTCACCTTCTGGCGCTATTTTTGAAAAAAATAGGATAAAAGAGTCCGATTTTAGGAAAAACACCATGAAGTTGTGGATAAGGCTTGGGTTTGGGCTTCCCGACTTCTTCTTGTCAAATACAACCATTTTATTGCCAAATACTAAAAATTAATGGCGATTTTACTGTGGTGCTAGCACATCTTTTCGTAGATTTTGTCGGTTAACTAGAGAGGCCGTTTGCGGACCTATTAAAGTAAAATTCATAGATGCCTATCACCAAACATATTTGTCTTTTCCTTTTCCTTATCTCCTTTACATTAGAGGCACAGTTCAATACCCTCAAATTCGAAAATTTTGAGACCCCTGAAGGCCTATCCAGTAGTACCTGTTCCGAAATATTTCAAGATAGGGAGGGCTTCCTCTGGTTTGGTACGATTGACGGACTCAATAGATACAATGGCTACGAATTTGAAATCTTTAGGTCGGTGCTAAACGATACGACCTCTATCAGTAACAATAGAATAAATACCATTACCGAAGATAAGTACGGAAAACTATGGGTGGGTACCAATAATGGCCTGAATGTTTATGATAAGGAAACCGGTAAGTTTACCCTTATCGACCTTTATGGACCATTGTCTTTGTCGACCAGTCCGAGAAAGATCATAAACGATGTTGAGTACGATGAGGTAGGCAATGCCATTTGGGTGGCTACGGAAAATGGCGTGGTTAAAATAGACCTGACCGATGCCGATAACCTGCACCACGAAAAATTCTCATACTATTTAAACGACGCCACTAATGATAGGTCCATAGACTCCAATGGTGTTAATGCCATTGTAATGGGAAGGGAAGGCGAGTTGTGGATTACGACCGATGGCCAATACCTCAACAAGTACAACCGGTCTAAAGACGATTTTGACAAGGTCTTTATCGATAGCGGAAACCCGTATGAGCTCAACCATATTCCTAAAAGGGTGTTCATTGACGACGATGGGGATTTCCTGATAGGGAACGATATGTCGGATATGATATTTTGGATTCGAGAGAAAAATGAATTCCAACACCTTTCCTTGGCCGATTCCCATATTCCCGTAAGCAATATTTACCAAGATGATAAAGGTGTTTTCTGGTTGTCAACCGACGGCCATGGCATCTTTCTTTACAACAAGAAGAAGAAGGCCATAACCCAGCAGATAACGAACAACCTCTTTGACCCCTTCTCCTTGGCCAATGATAAGCCGTCTATTATATATGAAGACCGTGATGGCATTTTGTGGATCGGGAGTTATGATAAAGGGGTGAGCAAATTAGATCCTTCAAAATACTCTTTCGGTCATTATTACTACCAACCCAATGAGGCGAACGGACTAAGTGAGAAAATCGTACAGTCGGTTTTACAAGATTCCAAGGGACGGATATGGCTCGGGGCTTATAATGGGGGACTCGACCTGTTCGATGAAAAAAATGAGTCGTATCGGCATTACGGAAACGTACCGGGCGATGAAGGGTCGCTTTCTTCAACCAAGATTTTGTACACCTTCGAGTCTTCCGATGGCAAAATATGGATCTGTACCCTAGATGGGGGGCTCAATAGTTTTGATCCCGAAAAAGAGATCTTTACGCGCTACGAGCATAATGTGTTCGACCCGAAATCAATAGACCAAAATTCGGTATGGGCAGGCCTTGAAGATTTTGAAAAAAGAATATGGATCGGTCTGCGTACCGAAGGCCTCAACCTGTTGGATCCCAAAACGGGTACGTTTTACAAGTACAAGAATACGGCCCTAAAAGACATTGGGTTGACGAGCAATATTGTCTTGTATTTGTATGTCGATTCCAAAAAACGCTTGTTGATCGGAACAACACTTGGCCTGAACGTAGTAGCGCTCGACAAACTTAAAGAATTTGCACCCGAGGAAATTGATTTTGAAAGGGTCAATGAAGATGGCGTAGAGGGCAATAGGATCAACTACATTACCGAAGACCACAAGGGCCATATTTGGTTGGGCACTGACTCGGGCATCTTTGTCCTTGATGATACCTTGAAACGGATAAAATCGTATTCTTCGCTTGACGGACTCCCCAATAATCTGGTGGTAG
Source organism: Zobellia uliginosa (assembly GCF_900156625.1). Taxonomy (GTDB): domain Bacteria; phylum Bacteroidota; class Bacteroidia; order Flavobacteriales; family Flavobacteriaceae; genus Zobellia; species Zobellia uliginosa. The sequence goes on from NZ_FTOB01000002.1 coordinate 238,167, forward strand.
GCCTTGAGGAAGACGATAATCACAATTTTTGGATTACCTCTAAAAGTGGACTTTCATTCCTAAATCCTGAAACCGATGAGATTAGAAATTTCAACGTGCACGACGGACTTCAAGGTTCGGAGTTCCAGACCAAGTCGATCGATAAGACCAAAGACGGTAGAATATTGGCAGGAGGGATCAATGGCTTCAATATCTTCCATCCCGAAAATATAAAGCTTCCAGCCGATGTAAAGCTAAATCCACTGATCACGAGTTTTAAGCTCAACAACAAAAAGGTGGTCAAGGGCGATTCCATAAACGGGCGGGTCTTGATCAACAGTGCTTTGGATTCTATAGGGAACATCACGCTCAAATACGATGAAAACTACATCTCTTTTGAATTTGTAGCCCTGTATTTTGAAAATCCGGAACAAGTGCAATACGCGTATAAGATGCACGGGCTTGACGACGATTTTGTCAATATTGGCAATAACAGGGTGGTGAACCATTCCAACCTACAACCCGGTAATTATGTCTTTGAGGTCAAGGCCTCGGTCGACGGCAAATGGGAGAATGCCGGTTCGGCCAAATTGAACATAGAGATCCTACCGCCTTTTTGGAAAACGTGGTGGATGTATCTCATTTATGCCATTGCCGGTGGTCTACTCATTTGGGCCATAATGCACTATTACACCCAAAAGGTGAGGGAAGACCAAAAGCACGAACTGGATCAAATGAAACTACAGTTTTTTGTAAACGTTTCCCATGAGTTCAGAACGCCATTGACCTTAATCTTGAATCCGGTAGACAAAATACTTTCGAGCATTAATGAATCAAGTCCAATGATGAACTCGGCACAGACGATCCAACGTAGCGCCAGAAGGCTATTACATTTGGTGAACCAGCTCTTGGATTACAGGAAGATGGACGTGGGTATGATGCCGCTTCAGCTCGAGAAAGGAAATATCGTTGCGTTCTGCGAAGATATTTTTATGCTTTTTAAAGACCTGGCCGACCAGAAAGACCTGACCTATACTTTTACTTCCGATTCAAAGAATATACAGGCCCATTTTGATTTGGACAAGGTGGAAAAAATCATCACAAACCTCATTTCCAACGCCATTAAGTTTACGCCGCCGGAAGGGACGATCGAGGTTGCTATCAACAAGGTCACCCAAAAGGTAACCACTTATGATTCCATCTTTTTCTCTAGGGAAAAAATGGGCGATTATGTAGAGATCGTGGTCAAGGATAGTGGTACCGGGCTTGACAAGGTGCAATTGAAGAATATTTTTTCAAGGTTCTACAATCTCGATCCCTCCAAGACCGGAACCGGTATCGGACTGAACTTTAGCAAGGCCCTGGTCGAAATGCACGGCGGTGATATTTCGGTGGAAAGCCAGGCGAAAAAAGGAAGTAAATTCAAGGTGCGTTTACCGTTGAACCTCGACAAGGAAGCCATGGAAACGGAAAATATCAAGAATGAATTCCGGATCAATTCCATGAAGGCCGTAGAATACGAAATGCTAACGACCAATGAATTGGTGGCTGCCAAAGATTTTGGCGAACAGCCCGACGATAAAGACCGCCCAAGGGTACTAGTGGTTGAAGACAACAAAGAGCTGCGTACCCATTTGGTCAACGACCTAAGGGAGTTCTATCAGGTAAAACAGGCCGCTAATGGGGAAAAGGGACTCAAAATGGCCAAAAAGCATTTTCCCGATATTATTATAAGCGATGTAATGATGCCCGTTATGGATGGCTTCGAGCTCTGTAAGAACATCAAGAACGAGTTCGAAACCTGTCATATTCCCGTATTGTTGTTGACGGCCAAGAGCTTGGATGACGATAGGATAGAAGGCTATCACAGTGGTGCCGACGGTTATTTATCGAAGCCTTTTGTAACGCGGGTACTCATTGCCCGGATCAATAATCTCTTGGAAACCAAGAAAAGGCTCCGGCAACGATTTTCTGAAGTGGGCGGTATATTTCCGGCAAGCGAGGTTACGACCAATAGTATGGACGAAGTGTTTTTGGACAAGGTGACCAAAACCATTTTAGACAACGTAGGGGATATGGACTTTAAGCAGGAAGACCTTCTCAAGGAATTGGGCATAGGCCGTTCACAACTCTATCGAAAGATAAATTCCCTTACGGGGAAAAACCCCAGCCACTACATGCGTACGGTACGCTTGAGGTATGCTTCCGAACTATTGAAGGAGAACAAGTATTCCATAAAGGAGGTCTCTTATATGACCGGTTTCAATTCCACTGCATATTTCAGTAAAACGTTTCGGGAACTATTCGGTGTTACCCCAACGGAATTTATGGAGCAAAAGGAAGCTCCAAAAGAATAAGCCATCTAGGCTCGGGCATTAAAACAAAAAAAGCAGCTGTACGGAAAATACAGCTGCTTTACTCAATAACTCAAAACTGAACAAATAATACTTCTGCCGAACTCGCAGAAAATAATATTACCACCCTGGGTTTTGTACTAGTGCGGGGTTAAGTTCTATCTGATCCGTTGGTATGGGATCCACATAATTCTTCAGGGTCCAATTTCGGTTACCGGAAGGATCAAGGATCAAGGCTCCGGGTTTTGTGGTGGCTATACCTGAATAGGTAGATACACTTTGTTCCGACTGGGTTAACCCGTAAGGGAATGCCCCGGCTACGTAGATAGGGTTTCCTGGATCTTTAGGATTTTCGGCCGTTTCGTATTCGGTACCTTCGATATAGGTAAGGCATACGTTTTTGTTTAGGGTTTCTACGGCAACATTCCAGCGCTTAAGGTCGTCAAAGCGGAAGTTTTCCCCATTTAATTCTATGGCGCGTTCTCGGCGTATCTCGCCCAACATGTTCAGGTCGGGGAAAGGGGCAATCAAGGCATTGGTCAATGGGGCCACACCGGAGCGCTCCCTAATTTTGTTGATCGAGATGTCTAGATCACCGTCAGAGATGGTGCCACCGTTGATTTCACAGCTTGCTTCGGCATAGATGAGCATCACTTCGGCCAAACGAATTTGTGGGTAGTTGTACGACTCTTCCTTGGTTTCCCGCAATCTGTACTCCGTGGTAAATTTTCTTCCTTGGTAACCTACGTTTCTGGCACCACCGGGAGAGGTCAGTTGAGGTACGTACCTGTAGTCGTAATTAATACCGCTATCTTCAAAGGCAACGCCGTATTGGGCACCTCCGCCATTGGTATTGGACCCCCAGCCCCAGTACTGCTTCAAGGGTTCGTTTACGAAACTCTTTAAACGGTAGTCCCTATTCTCGAATTCAGAGGCCATATCGTCGTATCCTTCAAAAACATCGGAGTGCTGTACGGGGAGGCCATCGGTACAGAGGTACATGTCCATCAATTTTCTATTCGGACTGACGGGCTTGGCGTGGGTCAGGTTTTGATTGATCTTTCTTAGGGTGAAATCATATACCGTTTGAAAGATGAACTCCTTATTGTCGGCTTTTGAAAGTCCGGCTGGGTTCGAGCCTCCATCTTCTAAGTTGAACAAATAGAAGAGGTGTTCTTCCCCAATGGCATCGCGTTGGTCCCATAGTTCATAGGCACCACTATCCATAACTTCCTTGGCGGCTTGCTTGGCTCCGTTGAACATCTCCGCTATAGAAGGGTAATCGGCAGGTTTGTTTGATCCGGCCCCTTCACTGGTTCCGTCGCCATCGGTGGCAGCACCCACGTATTTTTCCCAAGTAGCTTCGTAAAGAAGAACACGGGCCTTAAAAGATTTGGCGGCTTCTAGGGTAAGTTTCCCTTGCTTGTCATCTGCCAAATCGTTTTGGGAAGGTAGGTCGGCTATGGCCTGGTCAAGGTCTTTCAAGATTTGGCCTACCACTTCATAACGACTGTTTCTAGGGCCGTAAAACTTTGAAATGCTCTCTTCTGAATCTAGGTTGAATGCTTCGGTCGCCAAGGGCACACCCCCAAAGCGTTTTAGTAATAGAAAGTGGTGCCAAGCCCTAAAGAAATAGGCCGTAGCCACAGATTCGGCTATTTCGGAAAATTCTCCAGGATAGTCGGCCGCCTTCTCTATAAGTTGGTTCGGGGCACGTAGGTAGGAATAATTGTCTTCCCAAATATCATCGCTTGTCGGGGTAATGGAATTTCCTTGACCGTATAGCGGGTCGCCCGAAATGTTTCCCGAAAGGTCGGAAGATTCATCCCCGTAGTCAAAGCCCAATCGGGTGTAGAATAGGTTGGCCGAACTTTCAAACTGATCGGGAGTTTCAAAATAGACCGCCTCACTTAGCGAATCTTGGGGGAGCTGTTCCAAATAATCTTCACATCCTCCTAAAAACACTACCGAGAGCAGTAGCATCAGGTATGATATTCTTGAATTTAATCTAATATTTTTCATTTTATTGATCTTTAGTGGTTGTTAGAATGTTACTTCAAGTCCTAATAATACGGTAGAGGTGTAGGGTACGGTGTTTCCTTGGTTGGCACTGCTGCCCATTTCAGGATCCATACCATCCTTTACGTTCGAAATGACGAAGAGGTCATTACCGGTAACCGATAGTCTCACTCTTTCAAGTCCTGATTTGGCCAATACATCTTGAGGAAGGGAGTAGCCCAAGGTCAACACCTTGGCCCGTAAATACGAAGCTTTGATAACGTTGATGTCGTTAATGTGACCGTAGTTCCAGTTTTTCCTTTGACCATTGTAAAAGCTTGCAGGATTCTCCGCATTAGGGTTGTCTTCTGTCCAAGTAGTACCCAAGAAGGCCGAGTTTTGGTTGGTCCACCAGCTTCTAAAAGGGTAGGCCAATGCGCCTTCACGTACAATATTCTGTTGGGCAACACCTTGAAAGAAGGCACTGAAATCGAAACCTTTGTATTCTAACCCAAGGTTGATACCATAACTCTTATGGGGATTGGCATCCCCAAAATAAACGAGGTCGTCTTCATTGATCACCCCATCTTCGTTCACATCAATACGGTTTACCGTACCGGGCACCAAACGGTCTGCACTTCTATAGTTGGGCAGAACCGTACCGGGTTTCATTTCCAATTGATTTGCGGGGTCTACAAAGCCATATTGGTTGTAGTAGTTTAAAACCTGTTCTTCTGTTTGTAAATAACCATCGGTCTTATACGTATAGATTGCATTAAGGGGCTTCCCTTCAATGATATTGGCACCTGAGCCACTCGATTTGTTTACACCTAATTTGATGGCCGTGGCACCTTCCATACGGGTTACCTCACTTTCGCTGTCCCATGCCATTACGCCAATGTTGTACTTGAGTTCCCCGATTTGGTCTCTCCAATTCAAGGCAATCTCCCAACCATTGGTCTTAAAATCACCACTATTGGTCTTTGGTGCCGAAGCCCCAAGTACTTGAGGGTAGGTGATAGGGATAAGCATATCGTTGTTCTTTCTTGTGAAGTATTCGGCATTACCGCTCAAGCGACTGTTCAGTACCGAAAAATCGACACCGAAGTTAGTCGTGGCCACGCGCTCCCAGGTTCTTTCCGTAGAGGTAAGTGAGGCAATCCTAGCGGTATTGGCCAAAGCGGGGCTAGCACCGAAAATTGTGGTTCCAACGGTGATGTTCGAAATGTAGTCATATGCACCGATACCGGTTACCGAACCTGTTTCACCATATGAAGCTCTCAGTTTTAAGTTGTTGAAAAAGCCATCTTTCATAAATGCCATTTCAGATAAACGTATACCTGCCGAGGCACTGTAGAAATTTTTCCATCTATAATCGGGGTGTAGTCGCGAAGAACCATCCCTACGTCCTAAGACTTCTAAAAGGTAAATGCCGTTATAGTCGTAGTTCAATTTACTGATATACGATACAAGTCCCACGGCATTACTTCCCGAATTAAAGGTGTTTCCGTTGGCATCTTTTGGCGATCCCCCGTTCACTTGGGTGGTAACATCTCCGGTATTGATATCGTCTAGCTCATCGGAAGCCATATTGCTTCGTGACTGAAAGTACTTATAGCTTTGCTCTTCCTCGGCCGTCAAGCCCAAAAGGAAACCAATATTGTGATTCCCGAAAGATTTGTTGTAATTGGCCTGTATGACATGGTTTTGAAACATGATTTCCGTTTCGTAAATCTTGACCCCGGAAGTCAGTAGGGTAGTAGGGGTGTAGCTGATGTTGCCTTCCCAGTCGTACATGGTTACAGAGGTGGTCCTTTCGGTTTTTCTACCGTTTCTAGAACTGAAATTACCGTTGTATTTAAGTGATAATCCGTCTACATACTTATCAAGGTTTAAGGTAACCACACCGCCTAAGCGGAAAATTTCCTCTTTGTTTTTGATACGCCCACCTTCGTCCAATTTGGCCAATAGGTTGTTGGCGCCAAAGATATCGTAGTACTGACCTTGGGGGTTGTACAGAGGAAATAGGTACATATCTTGAACCCCGTGTCCCACACCTTGGGTGGGTTCGTCTACCAATCTATTGTCATATGAGACGGTAAGTTCGGTCTTTACCATATCGCTCATTTGATAGGTAAGGTTGGTTCTGAAGTTGTATTTTTTGGCCCCATCATATACAAAGGAAATGGGCGAACGCTCGTTGGCATAACCGATCGAACTTCTATAGGTCGCATTTTCACTACCCCCGGAAACCGAAAGGTCATGACGTTGGGAAAGGGTAGAGCCGTAAACCGCATCGAATTGGTTGACATCTTCAAACCGATGTTCTTTGGTCAACCAGAAATACGAATCAGGGGCCATGGGCATGGTGCCATCAACGATAGAGACCAATTCGTCCCTTGTAAAAAAGCGATAGTTGGGAGCCGCTTGTTGTGTGATACCATCGGTATCTACGTAGCTGATCCCATCGTTGTCACCTGCCCGTAGCCATAATTGGGCCCATTCCTGTAGGTTGGCGGTGGGAAAATCGTGGGGAATGTTCATTTGGGTCTCCCCTTTGTAATTCACTTTCATTTTACCTTGTTTCCCTTTTTTCGTGGTAACCAAAATAACCCCACCGGCAGCTTTGGTACCATAAATAGCGGCAGCACCATCCTTTAATACGGAATACGATTCTATATCGTTGGCATTTAAGGTGGCAAGTTGCCATTCGGGTATTTCAAGACCATCTAACAAAATGAGGGGGCCAATGTTGTTTACCGAAATATCGCCCCGTATCTTAATGTTGGTGCCTTCGTTACCTGGTCGTGAAGAGGTACGGGTAACGACAACCCCCGGTACTTCACCTTGCAATGCCAAGGCCGCGTTGGAGGTTCCTTTACCTTTCATGATATCGTCACCTTTTACTTGGGTCACCGAACCGGTAAGCGTCGCTTTTTTCTGCGTACCGAAACCTACGACCACGACCTCATCAAGGGCACTGACATCCATGTCGAGTGCGATGTTGATCGTCGTGTTGTTTCCTACCCTTACTTCTTGTTTTGCGAACCCGATAGAAGAGAATACGAGTACGCTGTTGGAAGAAGCGACCTTTATAGAGAAGTTTCCATCAAAATCGGTCGTTGTTCCTGTGGTCGTTCCTTTTATAATAACGTTTGCCCCAGGAATCGGCATACCGTCTTCAGAGGCGGTTACCGTACCTGTAACGGTCAGGTCTTGAACGGCCGTGATATCAAGAGGGCTAATACTGCTTGTCGCTGCATATAAATGCGTAAATGTACCGCTTATCAGAAATCCTATGATTCCTAATAGACCGGCAACGTACTTAAGGTTGGCTCGAAATTTTTTCAAAGTGGTCATAAAAGTGTTATTTAATAGTTTTTGTTGAATTAGTTTTTTGAATTCATATCGTTGAACATGTATCCATAAAAATTGTTAAGCCAATGTTAAAAATAATTGAAGGTAGGGGCGATAAATTATCATTCATTGATGATAAACTATTGTTCATTATCAGTTATGCTGGCCTAAAATTGTGGTCTTCGTAAAAAAGAGGTCCGAAAAAACGAAAATATAAGGCTTGGGTCCATAGAGGATTTTACGAAGGTTCCCATGCCATAATCCCTAGGTCTTTCAGTGTGAAAAATAGACGATTTACAAAGGGAATGTCGTAGGGTGAGTGAGGTAGGGCGTGTTAAAGTGCCGTAAACAGGGCGTTAGGGGAAAGTGAAGGCCTTTCTTGGGCTAGGAAGGAAGAAAATCCCGAGTCCCATAAAATTGAATTTCAGGCAAAAAAAAGATCCCTATTTGAAGGGGCGCAAACCGTCTATTTTTTATAAGGCACTACTTCTTCTGCAAAAGGAAAGAAAAAAACACCCCGAACGGACAAAGAGGAGGCCTACCTGCCCTTGACGGGGGTAAAAGGCTATTATTTTATAGCTTATGAATCATAATTTATGAGTCTTTATCTGCATTCTAGGTAAAATTGTATGGAACAAAAAACCAAGTTAAGACACGGCCATAGTGCAGCGTATTTTATGGGTCGAAGAACCGGTTTTTTGTTTTGAATGAATCAAACAATTTTAATGATATCCTATTAAGGTATCGAAAAACACTTCAGATGAGAGTCAGGCTACAGCTAATTTTATTCGCTTCGTTTTTAATGTTTTCATGTGCTTCACAAAAGAAAGAAACAGTTCAATTTTCTCCGGAAAGAATACTTGATGAAAATGTCAAGAAAATCAAGGACGTACAGAAAACGGTAAAGAGTGTCGACCAATTTCCCAGAAATATTCCTAAAGGACAGACCCAATGGGAAACGGTAGGTGCCCGCGATTGGTGTAGTGGCTTTTGGCCCGGGGTTTTATGGTATGCCTATGAGCAATCTAACGACCCCGAATTAAAGCAGGGGGCCATGAAATCTACGGAGGCCCTAAGGCAAATAGCCTATAGCCCCGCAGAAAACCACGATATCGGTTTCATGTTATATTGTAGCTATGGCAATGGGTATAGACTTACGGGAAACGAAGATTATAAAAACGTATTATTGGCGGCTGCCGATACCTTGGCTACACTTTACAACCCCAAAGTGGGCAGTATCTTGTCATGGCCGATCAAGAAAAGCGAATTTGATCATAATACCATTGTGGATAATATGATGAATTTAGAACTGCTCTTTTGGGCCGCTAAGAATGGCGGTAGTAAAGACCTATACGATCTATCTGAAAGCCATGCGCGCGTCACCATGGATTACCTGGTGAGGGAAGATGGCTCTATGTTCCATTTGGGCTCTTTCGATAGTGAAACCGGAAAGTTCTTAAAAGGAATGACCCACCAAGGCTATGCCGATGACTCTATGTGGGCCAGGGGACAGAGCTGGGGCATTTACGGTTTTGCCATTGCCTATAGGGAGACCGGAAACGAAGATTTTCTTAAGACTTCGATCAAACTCGCCGATCACTTTTTGAAGCGCTTGCCCGAAGATGGCATCCCTTATTGGGATTTTGACGACCCGAAGATCCCTAATTCGCCCAAGGATGCATCTGCGGCGGCGGTTGCGGCCTGTGGTATGTTGGAACTTTCTGAATTGGTAGAGGGTACAGGGCTAAAGCAAAAATACCTTGATGCGGCCGAAGGCCTGTTGGAAAAATTGTCAAGTGACACCTATTTGAGCCGAGATGCCAATCAAGCGCTCTTGTTACATTCTACGGGGCATCACCCTAATAATTCTGAAATTGATATGCCGATCGTATACGCCGATTATTACTATATGGAGGCCTTATTGCGATTGAAGAGGCTAAAGTCTTCCAAATAAAGTAAATCGAATATTTTGGATATAGCCCTACGGGAAATATAAAGATGTGGCCTGAATAGGCATGATATTAAAGAATAGCCATTAAATTTATAGGGAACCTTAAATTTTGGTCCATGAGAATAAAAGATATACAGCTTAAAGCCTTGCCTATTTTGATGCTATGGGTCATAACCATGGGCCAAGGTCAAAATGTAGATACGTCTACTATATCCCTTCCCGATGGAATCATCTATAAAATTGTAGATGGCGATACTTTGAAAATGCATTTACTCTACCCGCAAAAAATAAAGGCCAAAAAAGAATACCCCGCCATAGTATTCTTCTTTGGAGGGGGATGGAATGGCGGTACCATTACGCAATTTGAAGACCAGGCCAAATACTTTGCCTCTAGGGGGATGATCGGGGTTTTGGTCGATTATCGCGTAAAATCAAGGCATGGTACTACACCCTTTGAAGCGGTCAGTGATGCCAAATCGGCTATGAGGTTCGTAAGGGCCAATGCCCATAAATTTCAGATAGACCCGAATAAAATAGTCGCCTCTGGAGGTTCTGCCGGCGGGCATTTGGCCGCCGGCACGGCCACCCTTGACGGATTGGACGAAGCTGCCGACGATCTTTCCATAAGTGCAAAACCCAATGCCTTGGTGCTCTACAATCCCGTGATCGACAACGGTCCGGAGGGATTTGAATACAAACGAATGGGAGGGCGGCACATGGAAATCTCCCCAATACACAATATTAAAGCGGGAACCCCGCCTACGATTATTTTTTTAGGAACAAAGGATGCCCTGATACCGGTAGCTACCATAGAAAAATATAAGGCGAAAATGGAGGCGGTAGGAAGCCGTTGCGATATCTTTTTGTACAAAGACCAAACCCATGGATTTTTTAATAAGCCCAGAAGTAATGGCGAGTTTTATGTCAAAACGACCCGCGAGGCCGATATATTTTTGAAATCCATCGGCTACCTAAAAGGAAAACCGAAAATTTAATCCCATGGAAGAGAGACGTATTGGCGCTATAAAAATACTTGTTGCACTCATAGGCTGTGGACTTTTGATTTCCTGTAAATCGACCAAAGAAGAGGGTGCCGCTAAGAAATTGGAACAGCCGAATATCATTGTACTCTTATGCGATGACCTAGGGTATGGCGACCTCTCTTCCTTCGGACATCCCTTTATAGAAACCCCTAATTTAGACGCATTGGCGGAGTCAGGTATCAAACTGACCAGCTTTTATTCGACCGCTCCCGTTTGCTCGCCTTCGAGAATCGGACTTTTAACGGGGAGAAGTCCCAATAGGGCCGGGTTGTACGATTTTATTGTTGGGGGAAATACCCCAAGGGAAGACCTGAAGGATGTAGTGCACTTAAGGGCCGAAGAGGAAACCATACCGGCCTTGCTCAAAGAGGTCGGATACAGTACCTGTTTGGTGGGGAAATGGCACGGTAGCTCACTGTTTAACTCTGAAAAACAACCACAACCGGACCACTTCGGTTTTGAACATTGGTTCGCGACCCATAACAATGCCTCACCGACACATAAAAACCCTAAGAATTTTGTACGTAATGGCTCCAAGGTTGGCCCCTTAGAGGGCTTTAGTAGCCAACTGATCGTAGGTGAGGCCATAGATTGGCTCAATAAGAAGAAGAGTGATGATCCGTTCTTTCTTGAAGTAGCTTTTCATGAGCCACATGAGCCCATAGCTTCCCCTGAAACTCTGGTCAAGAAATATCTGGAGTTTACCGATATTAAGGAGGAAGCCGAGTTTTTTGCCAATGTTGAAAATGTAGATATTGCCGTGGGGCGTTTAATGGCCTACTTAAAAGAAAGGGGCTTTGATAAAAATACCTTGGTCGTTTTTACTTCGGATAATGGGCCTGAGACCTTAAATAGGCATCCCAAGGCCAAACGTTCTTTTGGTTCCCCAGGCGATTTAAAAGGGATGAAGTTATGGACCAACGAAGCGGGTTTTAGGGTACCTTGTATCATCAACTGGTTAGGAAAGGATACGTATAACGGTACTACGGATACGGTCATATCCGCCTTGGATTTCTTGCCTACTTTTTCTGAATTGGCGGGCGCAAGCTTACCTCAAAAGGAATTGGATGGACAATCGATCGCCTCCTTTCTAAAAACGGGTACTATCGAGCGCCAAAAACCACTGGTGTGGAGTTTTTACAATGCCCTTAACGAACATGTGGTGGCCATGCGTAAGGACGATTGGAAAATAATGGCCCGACTCAAAACGGAAGAGGGCTACCTGCCAAAGATTCTTAACATTCATAGGGGAAATGAGGCATTGGTAAAAAAGGCGAAGCTCTCAGATTTTGTCCTATACCATATAAAGGAAGATATTGGGGAAAGTCAAGAGGTGTCGAAAAAACATCCTGAACTTTTTGAACGGATGAAAACGGAACTGGTTCAAGAATACGAAGAGCTCCTCGACGATAGCCATATTTGGGCCCGTAATTAAAGGTACGAAGGCTCTAAATCAATAGAAGGAAAACGGGCGATCGTCCGTATCGGATACATAAAATTAACTGACCGGAAAATAGAGTAGATATGAAAAATAATTTTTTTGTTTTCGCAATTACCATGTTGCTGTTTGCCCCCAATCCTAGTTTCGGATTTCAACAGCCACAAAAGAAAAAAACCAACCTGAACCTAAAGAAATTCAAGGGGCACGGAAAGCGCAATGTCATTTTTATCTTGACCGATGACCACCGCTACGATTTTATGGGCTTTACGGGAAAGGTGCCTTGGTTGAAGACTCCTAATATGGATAAGATGGCGGCGGAAGGTGCACATATGAAAAATGCCTTTGTAACTACGTCTTTATGTTCGCCCAGTAGGGCTAGTATCCTAACGGGAGAATATTCACATGTGCATACCATAGTGGATAATGTGGCGCCCAATCCGGGAAACCTGACCTTCTTCCCTGAATACCTTCAAAAGGCAGGATATCAAACCTCCTTTTTTGGAAAATGGCATATGGGGGACCACAATGATAGTCCGAGACCCGGTTTTGACCATTGGGAAAGTTTTGCGGGGCAGGGAGATTACTACGCGCCCAACCTTAACATCAACGGAAAGAACATACAGTACGATAAAGATACCTATGTGACCGATCTATTGACCGAACACGCAGTCGATTGGTTGGATAAGAGGGATGCCGACAAACCCTTTTTTATGTACCTCTCGCATAAGGCCGTACATGCCATGTTTAAGCCGGCCAAACGCCATGAGGGCATGTATGCGGGTAAAAAAATAGAAAAACCCGACTCTTACACCCAAACCATCGGTAGTGCCTATAAAAAGTTGAATTGGCCGGAATGGGTGAAAAAGCAACGCGATAGCTGGCATGGTGTAGATTATATGTACCACGGTAGGGCCGATGGCACTTTTGATGACTTGGTACAGCGCTATTGCGAAACCTTGATGGGAGTTGATGAAAGCGTGGGGACGGTCATGGATTGGCTAAAGGCCAATAGCCTCGATGAATCTACCATGGTCATTTATATGGGGGATAACGGATTTAGTTGGGGGGAACACGGCCTGATAGACAAGCGCCACTTTTACGAAGAATCGGTTAAGGTGCCTATGTTGGTGCGCTGTCCTGAAATTTTTGAGGGAGGACAGACCATAGAGCGGATGGTTCAAAACGTAGATATAGCTCCTACTATTTTAGAGTGTGCCGGTCTTGAAAAACCCGATTATATGCCGGGCAAGTCTTTTGTTCAATTGCTTAAAGGCGACGAAAACAACTGGCGCGACAAAATATTCTATGAGTATTATTTTGAATACGATTTCCCCATGACGCCGACGGTTTTTGGTGTTCGTACGGATAAGTACAAATACATACGTTACAATGGCATTTGGGATACGAACGAGCTTTACGATATAGAAAACGATCCCAATGAAATCGTCAACCTTATCGATAAACCCGAATTACAGCCCATGATAAAGGAGTTTGCCAATAGCCTCTACGACTGGTTGGAAGATAGTGACGGTATGCAAATCCCTTTAAAAAGGAACGTCTACCACAGAATAGGTGATTACGAACACCCGAATCAGTATTAAGGGGATAAAACCACCGAGGAATCGGTTTAAGGCATAGCATGGGAATGAATCTTAGAAAGGCGATGAAGCAAGTGAAAGGAAAAGAAATGTGGTTTACCATCTGTATGGTATGGGTTTCGGTTATGGCCATGGCACAAACTACGGCGCATCCAAGAATTTACGTTACCGATCAAGAAAGAGCGGTTTTTGTAAAATCTTTGGAAAGTGTTGAATGGAAGAAGGAACTGGTCAATGCAAAGAAGGAGCGATTGGCAAAGTATATTTCTTATTGTGAAAAGGATCCCGAATGGTTGGTTTCACGGCTTCAAATGAACTGGAACACCAAACACGATAAGGTCTTTTTAAAAGGCGGTGATTTTTCACATTCCAAAGGAAAGGCTCCCGTTCCCACAGTGAGGTATTCGGGTACACGTGATTGGGCAACGGATTACGAGCGTCCGAAATTGGAAGAGGTGCAACCCTACTTGGACGACCCTCGGGGCCTGTATCTAAGGCATAAGGAAAGCGGAAAAATGGAATGGGTACACCCTTCCCGATCAGGCTTTGCCATCGATAAGATCAACGAACAGATTATGGAACTCGTGGCGGATGCCGCTTTTTTGTACTGGCTTACCGGTGAACAAAAATATGCCGATTTTGCCGCCCCAGTTTTCTTTACCTATATGGAGGGAATGTATTATAGGGATGCGCCCATCGATCTTGAAAAATCGGAACAGGCCAATATTTCAGGCCTCGCCACTTTTGAAGTCATTCACGAAGGTATTGTAGTTTCCTTGGTAACCACCTACGATTTTCTCTACCATTACTTTAAGGCAAATAAAAAAGACCTCGATACTTCGGTGGCCGTATTCCAAAAATGGGGCGACCAGATTATCAAGAAGGGAATTCCCGATAATAACTGGAATCTATTCCAAGCCCGGTTTCTTACCTACATCGGCTTGGTGCTAGAGGGAAATCAAAATTATAAGAACGGAAAGGGACAGGAGTATTTTTTAGACCATACTTTCAATATATCTACGGATCGGCAAATTGCCATCAAGGAAAGCTTGTTGGTTTATGACCAAGAAAATGCCATGTGGCCCGAGTGTGCTTCGTATTCGGTTCATGTAATCACTACCTTTTTACGTATATTCACTTTATTGGACCATGCTACCAATGCCAATGAGTTTGCCAATTTCCCTATTGTTGAAAGGGCGGCCTTGGCTTCTTTTCAGTATTTGTTTCCGAGTGGGTATACCGTTGGCTTTGGCGATTCCCACCATAAAATGCTTCCCCCGGAAAACTTTGAACTTTTGGTGGCCAACTATAGAAAGTACGGTCAAGTGGAAAAGGAGAAATTGATATCGGGACTCCTATCGGAAATGGTAAATGAGGGGGTATATGACCGAAGGGCGAAAGATTTCTTTGAATTGTTTTTCTATACGGATCATTTGATCGAGAACCATTCCAGGGAAGATGTAAACACCGATAAGCTCGTGTCGCCCACTTTTTATGCGCCGAATGTAAGTATGCTCAACCAGCGCATGGGAAAGGGAGAAAATGCGGTAATGGCTTCTATAGTGGGGTCTTTTGGTAACCATGCCCACGCCAATGGCATTTCATTGGAGTTGTATGCGAACAATTACGTTTTGGGTACCGATATGGGGCGCGGACCGAGTTATTGGCATGATGACCATAGGAATTTTTATTCCCGTTTTCCGGCCCATAACACCGTAGTGGTCGATGGTCAATCGGATTATGCGGCAATGCGTACCTATTTTCCTTTTAAGCTGGAGAATGTGTTTCCTAAATCTGGGGAAAGACCTTCCTTTGATAAAGTAACTTTTTCGAACGTATCCTTTGTAGAACCAAAGACGGTTTCCGACCAGCAACGCTTTACGGCGGTAATTGCTTCCAACAGTAAAAAACCATACGTGATCGATGTATTTCGCTCTAAAAAACAAAAGGGAGGAAGGCAGAAGCACGAATATATCTACCATAACCTAGGGCAATCGTTAGAGCTTTTTGACGTAAAAAATAATCCCTTAAAAACAAGGCCTACAGATGAACTGTCTTCTAGTAAAGGGGATTTAAAGGGCTATGATTATTTTACGGATAAGACAAAAACAATCAATTCTGATGATATTCGGGCCATTTTTACCCTAAAAAGCAGTGAAAGTCCCGATAATTTCATGAAACTATGGGTCAAAGGAAGCGAAAACCAAACTTTGTATAAGGTCAATTCGCCAAAATCGAACGCCCTTAGTGAGGGTACCGCTCCTAAAGAGGTTCTTGAAAAACCCATACCGACCTTAATTTTGAAAAGGGACGAAGCGGCTTGGGAGCATCCCTTCGCGGTAATTTTTAATCCGTTTATGGAAGGGGAGGCCAACCCCATAGCAAATGTGTCTTTTTCATCCGTGCCCGAGTATCCGAACACCCAGATTATCGATGTGTTGTTAAACGATAAAATCACTTTGGATCGAACGGTGTTAAATGCCTCGGAAAGCGATGTGGTATCTAAAGACGGTTTTTATCAAAAAGGATTGTTGTCTATTTTACGCTTGACCCACAACGAGGCCGATATCGAGTTTATGTTTTTGTCGGGAATGGAAAAGTTTGAATCGCATGGCTGGGATATCGTTTCATCGGGAAGACCATTTTCCTTTACACTGGAAAAGACTGCAAATGGATATGCCGTAAGCAATGATAAGCCCATAACCATCAACATGCCCCTGCCAAAGGAGGGAAGTCAACCTGAAATACAGTTGTACGAAGACGGTAAGCTCGTAGCGAGCAGAAAGGGAACCACCAATAGGAATAACTCGGGGCAAGTCGTGTTTAAGCTTTCCAAGGGGTATGACAAGGGTTTGATTACGTACTAAATCATGATAGTTAATCAGAACCAAAAGTAACAAGAAGTAAAATTATCAATTAGAACCAAGTAACCTTAAGTACGAGAACATGAAAGTAATAATGAAAGTGGTATTGTTCGCATTTGTTGCGATATTGACTTTGGGAATAGGCCTGGCCCAAGATAAGGAAGTAAAAAAACTGTCCGATGATGAACGTATGGCATGGTGGCGCGATGCCAAATTTGGAATGTTCATCCATTGGGGCGTCTATTCCATTCCCGGAGGGGAAAGAAACGGGGAAATCTGTGGAGGGGGTGCCGAATGGATTATGGACAAGTTAGATTATACCATTGAGGAGTACGAAAATTTACCTCCTGTATTCGACCCCGTTAAGTTCGATGCCGATGAATGGGTTGCCATGGCCAAGGATGCCGGAATGAAGTATATCGTAATCACTTCAAAACACCATGATGGTTTTGGTCTGTGGGACTCTAAGGTGTCGGATTATGATATCATGGATTCGTCACCTTTTAAGCGAGACGTGATCAAGGAATTGTCGGATGCCTGTAAAAAACAGGATATCGTTTTCTGTTTCTATCACTCCATCGTAGACTGGCACCACCCTCAGGCGCAGGGCAATTTATTCCCGAATTACAATGCAGGTCAAAAAGACCAGACCATAGTAAACCCTGAATTTCCCGAATACTTTAAGAATTACCTAAAACCCCAGGTAAAAGAGCTATTGACCAATTACGGCGATATAGGCGTGGTTTGGTTCGATGGGGATTGGATTGCCGATTACACCACCGAAATGGGGAAGGAAATGTATGATTTTATCAGGGGTATCCAACCCAATACCATTATCAACAATAGGGTAGACAAGGGCCGTATGGGAATGGAAGGTATGGACCGCGAAGGGAATTTTGCAGGTGATTTCGGTACGCCCGAACAAGAGATACCGGCTACGGGCATCGATTCCGACTGGGAGTCTTGTATGACCATGAACGGGTCGTGGGGCTATAAACCTTCCGATAAAAACTGGAAAAGCAGTAAAAAGTTGATCCAGAACTTGGTAGATATCGTATCAAAAGGCGGTAATTTTCTTTTGAACATAGGTCCTGACGGACTTGGCCAGTTTCCACCGGAAAGTGTAGAAAGATTAAAGGAAATTGGTGATTGGACCGATGTCAACGGTGAGGCCATTTACGGAAGCAGTGCCAGTCCTTACGACCGTCCTGAATGGGGGCGTTATACTATTAAGGATGATATTCTTTATGCCCATGTTTTTGATTGGCCGGAAGACGGACAATTGGTAATCAATAGGGATATCCAATTACAAAGGGCTTCGTTATTGGCCGACGGTACTAAATTGAAAGCGGGGCTCACCGATAAAGGCTTGACGATCCAGCTTCCGAAAACGGCACCTGCTGCTGCCGTCAGCGTCATTAAAATGACCTTGTTGACTAAGGACGATTGGGCGAATTTCGGAAAATATAGGGCGGCCAACGAGCAATTACAAGCGCCTTCTAAAAAGGAAAATCGCGTAGTTTTTATGGGGAATAGCATTACTGAAGGCTGGGGAAAGCACCATGCCGAATTTTTTACCGAAAACCCCTCGTATATCAATCGCGGTATTAGTGGGCAGACAACTACTCAAATGCTATTGCGTTTCAGGCCTGACGTTATCGATTTAAACCCCAAGGCGGTCGTGATTTTGGCCGGCACCAATGATATTGCCGGTAACCGTGGGCCCATAAGCAACGATATGATCGCAAAGAATATCTTTTCAATGGCAGAGCTCGCCAAGGCCAATGGTATAAAGGTAGTATTGGCCTCGGCATTACCGGCCAACAGCTATTCTTGGAGCCCCTCGATCGCACCCGCGGACCAGATTATCGAACTCAACAAAAGGATCAAGGCCTATGCCGATAAGAACAAGATCGTATACCTCGATTATTACACGCCTATGGTAGATGGAGAAAAAGGTCTGAAAAGCGAGTACGGTAGGGATAGTGTGCATCCGAACCTTGAAGGGTACAAGGTTATGGAACCCTTGGTAAAGGAAGCGATCAAAAAAGCCTTAAAACGAAAATAAGATAAGGGCGGAATGATGTTGGTCTAGGAAAGATACATACGACTTCACGGGGATAATGATGGTTTAAAATACATTCGAACACTGTGGGGTAGAAATAAAAACTTTTTTTGAATCTGAAGCCTTATCGCCCGATATACGGTCAATGGGCTATAATTTATAGAGCCTGAATACTATATTATATTATAAATAGCCAAGAACCGATAACATTGTAATGTGATTGGTGCTTGGTTTTTTTTAGCCGGAATAGGCCGATCATTGAGTTTTGACCAATAGTGAACATGAAACGATGAAAAGAACACTTCTATATATTTTCCTTGCTTTGGTAGTTGTAGGGAGGGCCCAGGAAAGAAACTACCTTCTACATACCGATGCCAATATAAAACAACTGAAAAACCAGATTTCCCGTAACGAAGCGGTTCGTAAGAGTTGGGATACCCAATACAAAAAAGCCGAAAAACTCCTGAAAAAAGGCAAGTTGAAGGCTGCCGATTGCCAATTGTTGGGGCTGGCCTACCGCATGACGGGTAAACCGAAATTTGCCGAAGCCATAAAGGTGATTTTAATCGATTACACAAAAAGGGATACTTGGGAAAGTAAAACGCTTTTGAGTCGCACCCCAAAATGGAAGGGGGGGCTGAAGACCTCCCATACGAGCTTCTATATTGCCATTGGATACGATTGTATTTATAACTATTTGACGGAAAACGAAAGACAGGAAATCGCGGAAGATTTTGTCAAGGTGGGAATAACGCCTCCCCGAGAAGACTGGCTGCTTCCTAATACCGACTTTCATACCTTCGATACCATGGGCCATAACTGGTGGAGTGCCTGTGTGTACATGGCCGGATTTAGTTCCTTGGCGATCAGGAACGAGATTCCCGAAGCCCAAAAATGGGTCGATGAAATTGCGGATACCGCCAAAGAATGGATAGATTACTCCGGTAGCCTACTTCAAAACAAGCCTCCTACTTTTGATAAGGATGGTGGGTTTTACGAAAGTATCAACTATGCTTCCTATGGGGTCTCGCAATATTTATTGTTTCGCTATGCATTTCAATCGGCCTTGCCCGAGGTCAAGCAGGTAGAGCTGCCTATTCTGGATAAAATAGGGGACTTCTTTATACAGACCAGTTATTATGTGAAAGACGATAAGGTCATGTCGGTCAATTTCGGCGATTCGTTTATCAATAAAACGGGTAATAGCTGCGTAACCCTATTATGGCATTTAGGCTATACCGATGATAAATACGCTTGGTATATTGACAAGGTTAGCCAAGGGAGCGACAATGAAGGGATGCAATTGGAAACGCCCAATGGTCTATTGTTGCACCCCGTGCTTCCTAAGTTGGCCGATGATTTCGTTCCCGACTTGCCCACATCACATTTGTATAAGGATATGGGCTGGGCGACCCTTCGCAATTCTTGGGACGATAATGCCACCATGCTTGCGGTAAAGTCCGGTTTCACCTGGAACCATACCCATGCCGATGCGGGGTCTTATATCCTCTTCCACAAAGGAAAGAACTTGATAATCGATTCAGGAAATGCCTCTTATTTGAGTCCCCTTTATACCGAATACTACTGTCAGAGCGAAGCCCATAACGTGGTAATGTTCAATGGCGAAGGGCAAAATCGAAAGGATATATACTTTGGGGTAACAAACCAAGGGTCGCTCCATAATTTGGTGGAAGGCGAGAATTTCAAATACCTTTTGGCCAATGCTACTGGACCGTACTCCCATATATTGTCACGCAATTACAGAAATTTTGTTTGGGTAGGCGATGTTATTTTGGTCATAGACGACCTCTTGGCCCATAAGCCGGGTAAGTTCGAGTGGTTGCTGCACTACAACGGCGAATCAACGCTAAAAGGGGGTATTGATTTGACGATAAAGGAAGATGATGCCAAGGTTTTGGTCCGTCCACTTTATCCAGAGACTTTTCCTCCAGGAGGCGAACGACCTCATGATTTCCCCGAACACATGCTGCTGACGGAAAAAATGGGCTATGAAGACCATCACCCCGAACAGATCAAACCCTATTGGTCCATCAGTCATTTTGAGGAAACGGTGCGGACCAAATTTGTTAGCGCCATCATTTTGGAGGATGAGGAAAATAAAGGGAAGCTCCCTGTTATCGAACGCTTTGAAGGGACGGATTTTTTGGGCGTGTCCATCACCCAAGAAGGCAAGACTACCCAAGTGTATTTGAACTTGTTGGCGGATGGAAGGCTAAAGCATAGGAACAGTGTGATTGATATGAACGGTTGGCAAACAGATGCTTATCTCACTGTTTTGACTTTTAAGGAAGGCGCCGATGTGACCAATATTGAAAATATAGATGAACTTTTCATTGGCCATGGTAGCTACTTGAGAAGGGACGGGAAGGCCTTAATGCATTCCCACTCAAAATACACCGCATTGGTAGAGGATTTTAATTCAGGGAGTTTAAAAGTTGAATTTCAAGGACAGGCCAATACCACGCTCAGCATCCATACGAAGAATGTGGAAACTTCCGTAGACATAGGCCGGAATGTGAAATCCCAAAGTTTCGACGAAAGCCTAAATATGATCCAACTAAAAATCACGGAATAAGGTGCATGGATGAATCAATGGGGGCTATTGGAAGGATGCTCCGATATCTTCAATTAGTGAAACTAGGATGTTATTGGTGGTTCCGGAACATAGCTTAAGACTTTAAATAAAATTTCATGATATCAATTCGGAAAAAAGAAAATAGACAGTTCCTAAAGTATGTAAGTGTGGTGGCACTTTTGTTCTTTTGGGTCCAGATAGGATATAGTCAAGAAAAGAAGGAGCGGCCCAACGTCATTCTTATTTTGGTAGATGACCAAGGGTATGGCGATATTGCCGCCTTGGGAAATCCCTATATCAAAACTCCCCATATCGACGACCTGCATGCTACAAGTGCAAGGTTCACCGACTATCACGTCAACCCGACCTGTGCCCCCACGCGAGCGGCCTTGTTGACCGGTCACCACGCGAATAGGGCAGGGGTCTGGCATACCATTAACGGTCGCTCCCTACTATTGGAAAGAGAGACTACCATGGCCCAAATATTTAAAGAGAATGGCTACGTAACTTCTATGTTCGGTAAATGGCATTTGGGCGATAATTATCCTTTTCGACCCCAAGATAAAGGCTTTGATGAGGTCTTAAGCCATGGTGGTGGCGGTATGGAGCAGACCATGGATTATTGGGACAACGACTATTTTGACGACATGTATGTCCATAACGGGGAACTGAAGAAATACGAAGGCTATTGTACCGATGTTTGGTTCAACGAGGCCATTAAGTATATCGAGGCGCATAAAAACAAACCCTTCTTTTGTTATTTGCCTACCAATGTCGCACATTCGCCCTATTTTGTGGCCGATGGGTTTTCGGCACCTTACCAAGACAATGAAAACATTCCGCTCCCTGCCTTTTACGGTATGATCGCGAATATTGATAAGAACATCGGCAAGCTGATGGAGTATTTGAAAGCTTCCGATATTCTCGATAATACCATCATTATCTTTACTACCGATAATGGTACCGCCCAAGGGGCAAGGGTTGAAGGACATCGCTTGGATGGTTTCGTGAGCAAAGGGTACAATGCGGGTATGCGTGGTATTAAGGCGAGTAAGTATGAAGGCGGACATCGGGTTCCCTTGTTCTTACATTGGAAAAATGGGGGCATTACCGTAGGAAAGGATATTGACGAACTGACCGCCCATTATGATGTATTGCCCACCCTTGTAGAACTGTGCGGGCTGAAGACGAATGCCGATATCGAATTTGACGGACAAAGCCTTGTTCCTTTATTGAACGGAGACAATAGCCAGTTTAAAGACCGAATCGTCATTACCAATTCACAGCGTACCGAAGTGCCGGAGCCGTGGCGAAGGACTTCCCTAATGCAGGGAAAATGGAGGCTGATCGATGGGGTGGAGCTGTATGATCTGAAAAAGGATCCGGAACAACGTACTAATATTGCGCACCAATATCCTGAAAAAATAAAGGAATACAAACGGGCCTATGACGCTTGGTGGAAGGATTTGGCACCGGGTTATAAAGACCTGCCTCGAATATATGTAGGCCATGAAGCGGAAAACCCCGCTAAATTGTATTGTCACGATTGGCATACTACAGGTGATAGCCCGTGGCATCAGAGGCATATACGTACGGCTTATATCGATAACGGGTATTGGGCACTACATGTTCACGAAACGGGCAGCTATGAGGTAAAACTCCGTAGATGGCCCGAAGAGACCCGACTGTCCTTAAATGCAAAAGCCCCGATAAGACCGGCCATTGCAGGAACCAGTGTTAGTGAAAGTAAACCGAGTGTAGCCTTGAATATAGAAAAGGCAAGGTTGAAAGTCCAAGATTTTGATAAGAAGGTGGATGTTGACCCTTCCGCAGAATATATAAAGTTCACCGTACGCCTGACACAGGGTGAAGCGAAATTGC
Organism: Zobellia uliginosa; assembly: GCF_900156625.1. Lineage (GTDB taxonomy): Bacteria > Bacteroidota > Bacteroidia > Flavobacteriales > Flavobacteriaceae > Zobellia > Zobellia uliginosa. The sequence continues at coordinate 261,294 of NZ_FTOB01000002.1, forward strand.
AAACCTGGTTTACATTGGATACCGGGGAGACCCTCGGAGCTTATTTTGTCAGTGTAGAAAAGTTGTAATGTAGCCCTGATTATCTTTTCAACTTGTATCTTTAGTCGATTTTCGAATGGTATTGAAGTATTAAAAATGAGAAAAATAGGGAACGTAACATTTATGAAGAAGATACAAAAGTATATGAGTGGAAGAATAACGAACAAAATACAATTGACCTTATTAATGGTTTTGTCAATTTCGATTAAGGCCATGGGCCAAGATGAGCGCGTTGTGATCAATGATACACTAAGCGCAAACGCCAGTTTGATTTTTTTGGATTCTTTTCAACTAGGGCTGGGAAACTGGCAAGTGGAGCAGATGCCGAAAGGAAGGGTCGAGCAAAAAAACGGAAAAATGGAAATCACCGATGTTTCCGGATGCACCATCTGGCTAAAGAAGAAGCTGGAAGGGCCTATAATGATTACCTATGACGCCTATGTTATTGATGAAGATGGCCCGCAAGACCGCGTATCCGACTTGAATTGTTTTTGGATGGCCCAAGATATGGAGCATCCCGATGACTTGTTCGTGAATTCGGGAAAACGGGGAGGGAAGTTTTCAAACTACGATAGTCTTAGGTTGTATTATATGGGCGTTGGGGGCCACGACAACTCCAAGACCCGCTTTCGAAGGTATACCGGTGATGGCAATAGGCCCTTGTTGTCCGAGCACGACCTTTCGGATAAGAAATACCTGATCAAGCCGAATACGCTTACCCAAATCAAGATTATCGCCTTTAACGGAATCGTTCAATACTATAGGGACGGAAAGCGCATAATCGATTTTTACGATCCAGCTCCATATACCTCAGGCCATTTTGGCTTTAGAACGGTAAACAACCACATGACCTTGGATAATTTCAAGGTGTTTAGATTAGATAGTGAACAATAGTATAGTAACGATAAAATAGAAACCATGAAAATCAACCTGACGATTCCTTTTAACCTAGCTTGCTTGGCCCTGTTCTGTTTGGTGGGATGCGAATCCGCTCCCAAAAACGAAACGGTATCCGTTGAGGTCAAGAACGATCTTGATTTTTTACGTAATGAAGTGGTGGGCCTAGCCGCTGAAGAGCTTTCCGGACTTTTGGAAAACAACCCTGAAAACCACATTCGGGTAAAAAAGGAAGGGACCCAAGAATACTTGCGGACCCAATGGATAGATTATGACCAAGATGGTAGCAACGACGAACTGCTTTTTCAGGCAGAGGTTCCCGCTAAGGGGACTTCGACCTATCTAATCGTTGTGGATAGTTTAAGGGCACCGGCCGAAAGTGAGGTAATGGCGTATTCCCGCTTGGTTCCAGAAAGAACGGATGATTATACTTGGGAGAATGACAGGGTAGCGTTTAGGACCTACGGACCTACAGGTGAGCGTGAGGCCTTGGAAGGTGTTCCGGGAAGTACGCTTTCTAGTGGAATCGATCTATGGTTGAAACGAACCGATAAATCCATTATAAACAAATGGTACAAGGCACATTTGACCGAACCGGGCTACTACCATATAGACCATGGCGAAGGCTATGACCCCTATCACGTAGGCGCTAGCCGGGGTACCGGGGGGATCGGTATCTGGGAAAACGACAGCCTTCTCGTTTCCAATAATTTTACGGCTTCAAGAACATTGGCAGCAGGTCCTTTGCGTACGGTATTTGAATTGGATTACGCCCCGTGGAGTGTATACGGCGTCAAAGAAACCAAAAGGATAACCCTCGATTTGGGCTCCAATTTTTCCAAGTTCGATATACGTCTTTCTTCCGAAAGGGAAGTGCCCAATTATACCATAGGCATCACCTTGCACAAAAACGAGGGAGAAGGGGCGATCCATAAGGAAGAAGGTTGGTTCCGTCATTGGGAAACCATCGATGGTTCAAAAGTAGGCGAAGGGGTCGTTATAGCCCCTGAAATAGTCAAAAATGCCATACTCCACAAGTCCGAAGCCACAGATCAAAGTAATCTGTTGATCATTACCGAACCTCAAGAGGAATTGAGCTACTATGCCGGTTTTGCGTGGGAAAAAAGTGGACAGGTGGCTTCTTTGGAAGACTGGGAAAATATGCTCGAACAACAGGCACAGGTTTTGTCAAGTCCCTTATCGGTTTCAGTTAAAACATCTAAATAAAGCATTATGAAGACTAAATTACTGTTTACATCATTTGTGGTTGCCCTGGCGGGATTCTTGTTCGGTTTTGATACCGTGGTTATCTCAGGGGCCGATCAGCAATTACAGACCTTATGGGGCACTTCAGACCTGTTTCACGGCACCTTCATTATGTCGATGGCATTATGGGGTACGGTAATAGGGGCTATTTTTGCGTCTATCCCTTGTGACAAAATAGGGAGAAAGAATACGCTTTTATGGATAGGGGTATTATACTTTGTCTCGGCCTTGGGCTCGGGTCTCGCAGATGATCCTTATTTGTTTTCCTTCTTCCGTTTTCTCGGAGGCCTAGGGGTAGGGGCATCGACCGTTGCCGCACCGACCTATGTGTCTGAAATCGCACCGGCCAAAAGTCGCGGTCGATTGGTAGCCTTGTACCAGTTCAATATCGTCTTCGGTATTTTAGTTGCTTTTGTCTCGAACTACCTGTTGAAGGATTTCGGTTCGGAACCTTGGCGTTGGATGATCGGTATAGAGGCTCTCCCTGCATTGATCTATACGGTGGCCATGGTAGGCGTACCTAAAAGTCCACGATGGTTGTTAGAGAAAAGAAACGATTTGGAAGGGGCGAAAAGAATTCAATTGGAACTCACCGGAACCGAATTGGACGAGTCGGTCATTGCTCAATTGAAGGAGGAACAGACCGAGAAATCGACCTTGTTTGTCAAAAAATACAAGTTTCCCCTAATGTTGGCCTTTTTGATCGCTTTCTTCAATCAATTGTCGGGGATCAATGCCTTTCTCTACTATGCCCCGCGAATTTTTAGTTCCGCTGGCCTAGGGGAAAATACGGCCCTGCTGAGTAGTATAGGAATCGGTGTTACCAATTTGGTGTTTACCTTATTAGGACTTTACTTGATCGATAAAGTGGGCCGTAAGGTGCTCATGTACATTGGTTCGGTAGGATATATTATTTCACTGACCATGGTAGGTTTGGCCTTTATCCTTGAATGGGAGGGCTTAATGGTTCCAATTTTCCTATTCCTGTTCATAGCATCACATGCTATTGGCCAGGGTGCCGTTATCTGGGTCTTTATCTCAGAGATATTCCCTACCAATCTAAGGGCGCAAGGCCAGTCCTTCGGTAGTTCCACCCATTGGGTCTTGGCGGCATTGATCACGCTTCTTATGCCCATAGCCATGGGCGGTTTGTCCAACCCGGGTCTAGTGTTCTTCTTTTTCAGTGGAATGATGGTACTGCAGTTGCTGTTCGTCATCTTTATGATGCCCGAAACCAAAGGAAAAACCTTGGAAGAACTCCAAAAAATGATAACAAAATAATTAAATATAAAATTATAACATGGAAGTTAAGTACGCCGTGCATCCCGATGATGCCAAATTATACGACACACAGAGAATACGGAAAGAGTTTCATAGCTCTGACCTCATGGGCGAAGACGCCATCAAAATGATTTACACACATTATGATCGTTTTATCTATGGCACCGCTTTTCCAAAATCAAAAAGCCTTTCATTGCCCACTTACGACGAGTTGAAAGCCGATTATTTCTTAGAACGAAGGGAATTGGGGATAATCAATGTTGGAGGCAAGGGTACCGTAACCGTAGATGGTGAAGTATTTGAACTTGCGAACCTCGAAGCCCTATACGTAGGCAAAGGTTCTAAAGAAGTGACTTTTTCCAGTGCGGATAGTTCCGACGCTGCAAAATTCTATTTGAATTCCGCTCCGGCACATAAGGAATACCCTACTAAAAAAGCGACGCAATCCGATGCCAATATTGTAGAGTTGGGTGCTGTGGAAACCAGTAACGAAAGAACCTTGTACCAGTACATTCACGAAGACGGCATTCAAAGTTGCCAATTGGTCATGGGGTATACCGAACTGAAAAAAGGTAGCGTTTGGAACACCTTTCCACCGCATACCCATGAGCGTAGAATGGAAGTCTATTTTTATTTTGATATTCCAGGAGACAATATTGTAATGCACTATATGGGGCAGCCTCAAGAAACGCGGCACATTGCCATGAAAAACTATGAGGCCGTAGTATCCCCACCATGGTCGATTCACTCGGGTTCAGGTACCAGCAATTACAGGTTTATCTGGGGAATGGCAGGCGAGAACAAGGCTTTTACCGATATGGACGGCGAACCGCTACAGGGCGTACTTTAAGATTTTAATAAATACCAGTAAGAACGAATATGATATTGAATAAGTTCGATTTAAAAGGAAAAACGGCTTTAGTAACGGGTTGTAAACGCGGTATCGGTTTTGCCATGGCCGAGGCCTTGGCCGAAGCAGGTGCCGACATCATTGGCGTTTCCGCCACCTTAGAACTCTCGGCTTCGAAAATTGAGAAGCGGATCACCGAATTGAATAAAAGCTTTAAGGCCTACCAATGTGATTTTAGCGATCGAAAATCTTTGTACGCTTTTATCGAAAAGGTAAAAAGTGAAAACCCTAAGATAGATATCTTGGTAAACAATGCGGGTACCATTTTAAGACAGCCGGCCGCCGAGCATACAGATGAGTATTGGGATAAGGTCATTGAAGTGAACCAAAATGCCCAGTTTATCCTGTCTAGGGAAATAGGCAAGGAAATGGTAAAGAGAGGAAGCGGGAAGATCATCTTCACAGCTTCTTTATTGACTTTCCAAGGAGGAATTACCGTACCGGGATACGCCGCTTCGAAAGGGGCTATTGGGCAATTGACCATGGCCTTGTCGAACGAATGGGCCTCCAAAGGGGTGCAGGTAAATGCCATTGCACCCGGATATATCTCAACGGACAATACGGAAGCCCTACGTAAAGATGCCGATAGAAGTGCTTCTATTTTACAGCGGATACCAGCCGGAAGATGGGGCGAACCGGAAGATTTTAAAGGGCCTATCGTTTTCTTGGCCTCAGCAGCTTCAAATTACATGACGGGCACCGTAATGTTGGTTGACGGTGGCTGGATGGGCAGATAGTAGAAGAACAATATCTTTTTAAATAGAGCACAAGATGAAAATTTATAACAGGGGTTTCTTATGGGCTTTTTCAGTGATGATGGTTTTGGCATCCTGCAAAAGCGAAGAGAAAAAAACGGAAATCAAAAAACGACCGAACTTTCTTTTTGTTTTGGTGGATGACCAATCGCCTTTTGACTTACAGGTGTACGATCCAAAGTCCATATTGGAAACCCCCGTTATTTCAAAATTGGCGTCGGAGGGTACGGTTATAGAAAACGCCCACCACATGGGCTCTATGAACGGTGCGGTATGCACCCCATCGCGACATATGATCATGACGGGGCGCACCTTATGGCATTTACCGCCCAGTGCGGAATTCCAGAAGAATACGGCTCCCCATGAATTGGACGAACAGACCATAGGGGCTATTTTCAATAGGGCGGGCTACAACACTATGAGAACCTGTAAAAAAGGAAATTCATATCCTGGGGCCAATAAACAATTTACGGTAGTGCATGATGCCACAAAAAGAGGGGGCACTGAAGAAACCGGAAGCGCTTGGCATTCCAAGCAGGTTTTAGAGTATTTGGGGGATCGTGAGAAAACGAAGGAGGATGCCCCCTTTTTCATTTACTTTGGATTTTCCCATCCACATGATACCCGGGATGGTACGCCAGAGTTGCTGGAGAAATATGGAGCGGTAAATCATAAGGACAAAAATAGTCTTCCTCCTGCGAATGATAAGCAACCGCCGCTTCAGGACAATTATTTGGAAGCACATCCTTTTTTCCACGGACATCCGGAACTTCGTGATGAGGAACGGGTAAGTGGGGTTTGGAAAAACAGAGATGAGCAGACGGTTAGAAATGAATTGGGCAGGGAATATGCCTGTTCCGAAAATATAGATATCCAGCTAGGCAAAGTGCTCAAAAAGTTGGAGGCCATGGGCGAATTGGACAATACCTATATCGTTTATACTTCGGATCATGGAATGTCTATAGGAAGACACGGACTTATGGGCAAGCAAAACCTATACGAACATACATGGAGGGTACCTATGATCATCAAAGGGCCCGGACTCCCATCGGGTAAGCGTACCAAGGGGAATGTCTATTTATTGGATGTTCTACCTACCTTATGTGATTTGGCAGGGATAGAGATTCCAGAAACCGTAGAAGGAACAAGCTTTAAGCCTGTTTTGGATGGTGAAAAAGAAACTGTCAGGGATGTGTTGTACGGTGTATATTGCGGAGGAACAAAGCCTGGTATGCGTACCGTAAAGAAAGGCGATTGGAAACTGATCAAGTACGATATGATGGATGGGGCGGTACGGGAAACACAACTGTTTAACTTGGCCGAAAATCCAAATGAGTATTTAAACGAACACCAAAAGGAAGGCGAAATGCTGACCAATTTGGCGGATAATCCTAAATATGCGGATAAGCTGACGGAAATGGAAGCCTTGTTGCTGGCGGAAATGGAAGCCCATGAAGACCCGTATAGGCTTTGGGATCAAGTACAATAGAACCTGCGGCTATGCATTAAATCGCGATACATGAAACTTCACCTGTTAAATAGGGCCTCTGTATCGGACCGGTCATTTTCGGTCAATCATAATCTGTACCCTAATTTCTTGAGGGTTTGGCATTATCATCCTGAACTTGAACTGGTCGTAATTCTAAAAAGTTCGGGTACACGGTTTATCGGTGACAGTATAGAAAAGTTTCAAGAAGGAGAGGTTGTGCTCATTGGCAAGAACGTACCGCATATGTGGTTGAACGATGAGATTTATTTTCAGCCGGATAGCGCCTTAGAGGCCGAAGCACTTGCTATTCACTTTACAAGGGATTTTTTGGGAAAGGGCTTTTTCGATATTCCCGAAATGAAACAGATATCGGCCGTTCTGGCCCGGGCGGATAGGGGCGTTAAGTTTAACGGACTGCATGAAGACCTTATAGCTAAAATCATGGGACTTATCGACTTAGATCCTACCACTCGTGTATATAAGATCATTGAGGTACTATCTCGCCTGTCTAAGCACAATAACTATCAGTTACTGTCGAGTGCCAGCTTTGTAAATGCTTTTCAAAAGGCCGACGATTCACGTATGGACAAAATATATGCCTATGTATTCGAGAATTTCAATGATGGGATCAGTGCCAGCGATGTAGCCGAAATGATAGGTATGAACAAATCGGCGTTTAGTAGGTTCTTTATGAAGGCCCATAAAAAGCCTTTTACCCGATATCTGAATGAAATAAAGGTAGGCTATGCTTGTAGGTTGCTTTTGGAAAATAAAGAGAGCATCACCTCCATTGCTTATTTATCCGGGTTTAATAATATCTCCAACTTTAATAGACAGTTTAAGGTTATTCATGGCCTAGCACCTTCCGCTTATTTGAAATATCACTCCTCTAACGACTAGAATTGGTCGTTTTGGGCAAAAAAAGTATCACTTTAGGTAGATTATAAGGTGGTTTTGAAAAACATGAGCGTTTAATTTTGTGCTAGTAATATAGAATTTATGTCAAAGAAGATAACAATTACAGGGGTCGAAATTAAAGATGTCCGCTTTCCAACAAGTAAGTCCCTAGACGGTTCCGATGCCATGAATCCTGATCCCGATTACTCCGCGGCCTATGTAATATTAAAGACCGATTCGGAGAACGGACTTGAAGGTCACGGCTTGACGTTTACCATCGGTAGGGGCAATGAGTTATGTGCCGCAGCCATCCATTCTTTAGCGCCTTTGGTCGTCGGAAAAACATTGGAAAGTTTTACGGCCGATATGGGTGCCTTTTGGAAAATGATTACGGGCGATAGCCAGTTGAGATGGCTCGGGCCGGAAAAAGGGGTCATACATTTGGCTACCGGTGCCGTGGTCAATGCCGTATGGGATTTATACGCCAAGGCCGAAGGGAAGCCCTTGTGGAAATTGTTGGCCGATATGACTCCCGAGGAGTTGGTAAGTTGCGTTGATTTCACATATATAACCGATGCGGTTACACCTGAGGAGGCCTTAGTTATGCTAAAGGAAAAAGAGAGTACAAAACAAGAACGTATTGCAATATTAAAAGAGTCAGGGTATCCCGCATATACTACTTCAGCAGGATGGTTGGGCTATTCCGACGATAAGATGCGCAGGCTTTGTAGGGAAGCAAAGGCAGCAGGTTTCGACCATATGAAAATCAAGGTAGGCTCCGATTTGCAGGATGATATGCGCCGCGCGGCAATCATTCGTGAAGAAATTGGAAGCGAGCTACGGTTAATGATGGATGCCAACCAAAAATGGGATGTGGACGAAGCTATCGAAAATATGGCCGAACTGAAAAAATTCGACCCGTATTGGATTGAAGAACCTACAAGTCCTGATGATATTTTAGGGCATGCCAAGATAGCCAAGGCCGTAGCTCCTATTAAAGTGGCTACGGGCGAGCACTGTCAGAACAGGGTGATGTTCAAGCAATTGATGCAGGCCAATGCCATAGGGATATGCCAGATAGATAGTTGTCGGGTAGGGGGCGTCAATGAAATATTGGCCATTCTATTCATGGCGGCTAAATTCAATATTCCGGTTTGCCCGCATGCAGGGGGAGTCGGACTCTGTGAATATGTACAGCATTTGTCTATGATCGACTATATTGCCATAAGCGGCTCTTTGGAAAATCGTATTATTGAATTTGTAGACCATTTGCACGAACATTTTTTTGACCCTGTAGTTATCAAAAATGGGGCGTATATGCCACCTAGCATGGCAGGGTATAGTATTACTATGAAACCCGGATCCTTGGTGGAATACAGTTTTCCGAACGGGAGTTATTGGGAAAAGGAATTAAGCACAACATTATAAATTACCTATGAAATTTAGTTTAAAGGATAAATCGGCAGTGGTTACCGGTGGCGGTAGCGGTATAGGCAGGGCCATTTGCTTGGCACTTGCCGAACAAGGCGCTATTCTTCATATTTTGGAGATGAACCAAGAAAATGCAAAGGAAACCGCAACGCTTATTGAAGATATGGGCGGTATAGCCTATACCTATAGCTGTAATGTGGCGGCCCAGAGAGAGGTAGTTGCCGCATTTGAGGCCATAACGGCAGAAAACCCCATCGATATTCTGATCAATAATGCGGGCATTGCCCATATCGGAAATCTAGAAAATTGTAAGGAAGAAGATTTGGATCGCTTGTACGAGGTAAATATCAAAGGGGTGTACAATTGTATGTATGCCGGTATTGGTTCATTGAAGAAGACCAAAGGGGTAATCATCAATATGGCCTCTATAGCTTCATCGGTAGGGATCAACGATAGGTTTGCCTATTCCATGACCAAGGGCGCGGTATTGACCATGACGTATTCGGTGGCCAAAGATTATTTAAATGAGGGTATTAGGTGTAACTGTATTTCCCCAGGTAGGGTACACACGCCTTTTGTAGATGGGTTTATCAATAAGAATTACCCCGGTCGGGAAAAGGAAATTTTTGAAAAACTGTCTAAAACCCAGCCTATCGGTAGAATGGGAAGACCTGAGGAAATCGCCAATTTAGCTGTATACCTTTGTTCGGAAGAGGCTTCGTTTATTACGGGAACTAATTTCCCAATAGATGGGGGATTTGTTACCTTAAACGGTTCGTAGTAAAAACGGGATCAAAACAATAAATATACAGACGTATTAAAATATAAATTACTTATGAAATTAATAAGATTTGGAAGTATAGGGGCTGAAAAACCCGGAGTGCAATTGGATAACGGTACACGCTTGGATGTTTCCGAATTCGTATCGGATTACAACGAGGAATTTTTTGGTGGCGATGGCATAGCAAAACTGGCCGAATGGTTGGAAAGGAACGAAAGAAACTGTCCCGTAATTTCTAATGACGTGCGTTTGGGGCCGCCTTTGCTACGCCCTTCAAAAATTGTATGTGTAGGGTTGAACTATGCCAAGCACGCAGCGGAAAGTGGAATGGCCATACCCAAAGAACCTGTTCTTTTCTTTAAATCGACGTCGGCCATTGTAGGTCCGAACGACGATGTAATCATTCCTAAGAACAGTAAAAAAACCGATTGGGAGGTAGAATTGGCGGTTGTTATTGGAAAAAAGGCTTCCTATGTAGCGGAAAAGGATGCTTTGGACCATGTGGCCGGCTATGTACTGCACAACGATTACAGTGAACGCGCTTTTCAAATAGAGAAAGAAGGACAATGGTGTAAAGGAAAGGGGTGCGATACGTTTGCCCCCATAGGTCCGTTTATCGCAACGGCGGATGAGATCAAAAACCCCAATGACCTTGACCTATGGTTGAAGTTAAATGGTGAAACCCTTCAAGACAGCAATACCTCCGATTTTATTTTCAACGTACAGGAAGTGGTCAGTTATATCAGTCAGTATATGACCTTGTTGCCGGGAGATATTATTTCCACAGGAACGCCTTCGGGCGTAGGCCTAGGGTTTAACCCTCCTAAATACCTCAAGGAAGGCGATGTGGTAGAACTTGGTATCGAAGGGTTGGGAAGCTCCAAACAACACGTAAAGGCATACAAATAGCGGGAAGGTGGACTTGAACTTGAAGGATAAGGTCATAATTGTAACCGGTGGTTCAAAGGGGATCGGTCTCGCCCTTAGTCAGGTGCTATCAAAAGAAGGGGCCATTCCCTTTATCATTGGGAGAGACAAACCGAGTATCATCGCGGTCGCCGAAGAAATTGAAAAAAACGGTGGACAAGTAGGGTTTGCCTTTGCCGAATTAACAGACCCGGAACAATGTAAAGCGGCCGTAGGGCAGGTAGTTTCTACATTCGGAAGAATCGACGGTCTTGTAAATAATGCGGGGGTAAATGATGGGGTCGGTTTGGAAAACGGCAATTACAAAGACTTTATGGCTTCTTTGCACAAGAATTTGGTGCATTATTACCTCATGGCACAACATGCGCTTCCCGAGCTTAAAAAGAGCAAGGGGGGCATTGTGAACATAGGATCTAAAACCTCTTTTACCGGACAGGGAGGAACATCGGGTTATGCGGCTTCCAATGGAGGACGAAATGCCCTTACCAGGGAATGGGCCGTAGAACTCCTGCCCTACGGAATAAGGGTGAATGCCGTAATTGTGGCGGAGTGTTATACACCCCTGTACGAAAAATGGATCAGTACATTTTCCGAACCCGAAAAGAAATTAAAGGGCATTACGGATAAGATTCCATTGGGCAATCGTATGACGACGACAACGGAAATAGCCAATACGGCCGTTTTTCTATTGTCGGAACTATCAAGCCATACTACGGGACAGTTGATTTTTGTAGATGGGGGATATACTCATTAAGATAGGGCAATAACAGCATAACAAACCATATGAAAAGCGAACAAAAAATACCGGTAGTAGCCAAGGAAATTCTTTTTCCTTTTTTATTGATTACGTCTTTATTTGCCCTTTGGGGTTTTGCTAATGATATTACCAACCCCATGGTAGCCGCGTTTAAAAGAATATTGGAACTGAACAATACACAGGCTTCCTGGGTTCAGGCTGCTTTTTACGGAGGCTATTTTACCATGGCATTGCCCGCAGCGTATGTGGTGAAGAAATTCAGTTATAAAGTCGGTATTTTGGTAGGTCTTGCCTTATATGCGGTAGGGGCCCTTATGTTCTATCCCGCAGCGGCCATGGAGAACTACCTGTTCTTTCTTTTGGCTTTATATGTACTGACCTTTGGCCTTGCCTTTCTCGAAACTACGGCCAACCCTTATATCTTGGCCATGGGAGCGGAGGAAACCGCCACCTTGCGCTTGAACCTCGCACAGGCCTTTAATCCCTTGGGGGCACTTTCCGGTCTGTTCGTGGCCCAGTTTTTTATTCTGGGGGCATTGCAGTCGGACGATATGGCTGAAGACGGTTCCTATATTTATGAAACACTATCGGAATCGGCAAAGGCAGCCGTCAAGACTTCGGATCTAATGGTCATCAGAAACCCCTATGTAGGCTTGGGGCTCTTCGTGATTTTTATGTTCGTCGTCATTGCCATGGTTAAAATGCCGGAAGGCAAAAAGGAAAACCAAGTAGGCTTAAGGGAGTCTATTAAAAGGATTTTCAAAAAGGAACGCTTTGTGGGGGGAATGCTCACCCAAATGTTCTATGTCGGTGCCCAGATCATGTGTTGGACCTATATTTACCAGTATGCCGAAAACATTGGTATAAACAATAGGGATGCCGTAAACTACGCCTATGCGGCCTTGGTGATTTTTCTGATCAGTCGCTTTTTGTGTACCTATCTTTTAAAATTCATCAACTCGGGAAGATTGCTGATGATGCTCTCCCTTTTGGCGATTCTCTTCTGTGCGGGTACTATCTTTATACAGGGTGAAATCGGACTATATTCCTTGGTCATGGTGTCTTTTTGTATGTCTTTGATGTTCCCGACGATTTACGGAATTGCCCTGACAGGATTGGGAGACGATGCCAAATCGGCCTCTGCTTTTTTGGTGATGGCCATTGTAGGCGGTGCGTTTATGCCCATGTTGCAGGGACTAATATTGGACATTGGCGGATCGGGATATAGCGATGTACGTATACTGGGAGTTCCTGAGGTGAATTTCTCCTTTATACTTCCTATGCTCTGCTTTTTTGTGGTAGCCTTTTATGGCCACAGGGCGTATAAAAAATACGATTTAGAATAGCATTTACTTTGAAATAAAATTTGGGCGGCACCTATAAAAGAGGTGCCGTTTCACATAGCACTTACTACAATGGGAAAAAAAACTGCAAAAGGCTTCGATACGCGTTATCCTTCCATAAGCGACTTACGAAATAGGGCGATGAAGAAGATGCCGAAATTCGCTTTTGAATACTTGGATGGCGGATGCAACGAAGATGTCAATCTCCTTAAGAATACCGCAGAAATCCGTGAGGTGGAACTCTTGCCGTATTACCTCGGCAAGCACACCGAATCTGTAATGAAAACCGAAATTTTCGGTCATACCTACGACGCTCCTTTTGGTATAGCACCGGTCGGTCTGCAAGGATTGATGTGGCCCAATGCCCCCGAAATTTTAGCGAAAGCGGCATTTGAACACAAGGTTCCCTTTGTGTTGAGTACGGTAAGTACCAGTAGTATTGAACGCATTTCTGAGATTACGGAAGGCCAAGCCTGGTTTCAGTTGTACCACCCTACGGAGAATTCCTTGCGGGACGATATTATCAGAAGGGCTGCCGTGGCGGAATGCCCGGTTCTCGTTATTCTCTGCGACGTGCCCACCTTTGGTTTTAGACCAAGGGACATTAGAAACGGATTGGCCATGCCTCCCAAAATGTCATTGAAAAATATACTTCAAATTATGGGCAAACCGGAATGGGCGATGAAGACCCTTATTCACGGACAACCAAATTTTGAAACCCTAAAACCCTATATGCCCAAAGGATTGGATTTAAGGCAATTGGGGAAATTTATGGATCAGACCTTTTCGGGGCGATTGAACGAAGAGAAGATCAAACCCATTCGCGATATGTGGAAAGGCAAGCTGGTCTTAAAGGGGGTAGCCAATGAAGCCGATGTGGAAAAAGCCTTACGTTTAGGTATCGATGGGGTCATTGTCTCCAATCACGGGGGAAGACAATTGGATGCCGGTGAATCTACCATAAAACCATTGTCTAGAATAGCTGAAAAATACGGCGACCAGCTTACGGTAATGATGGATAGCGGCATACGTTCCGGTCCTGATGTGGCCCGGGCATTGGCCAGTGGGGCCAAGTTTACCTTTATGGGACGCTCGTTCATGTACGGTGTTGGTGCTTTGGGCAATAACGGGGGTAACCACACCATATCGTTGCTTAAAACCGAATTACAACAGGTGATGGAGCAAATCTGTTGTGAGCGCATAGAGGATTTTCCCAAGCATTTGATCAAAGGGAAGGCATAGAAAACGGCCTAAGACCGCTATTTGTCTTTTCTAAAGATCAAATCTTGTTCTTCCATGGCGAGAACAATAAGTTTTATGTAGTCGTCTACGGTTTTTTCAATGTTCTTGGGGTCGGTAACATCTATGCTGCCACGCCAGATCATTGATCGGTCTTTGCCTTCACAAATACAGTAGAGGGTGGTTTCTGCGTGATAGACGTCAAATTTTTCGTAGTAGTCGTCATCGTAATAGATGTCTTGGTTCCTAAGGTAATCATCATTGAAGCGTCCTTTGTAATTGTCCAATTTTGCGAGGGTACGTAGAAAACTTTCGCGGTTTTCGGAGCCTGTAACTTTGGTAAATAGAATGGCATCGAAATCCTTGTCCAAGAGGCTTTGCTCAACGTCATCAAGTTCTTTTTCTGTTTTTTTCGAGTCGGTAAACGAAACATCAAAGACATCTAGGCTTCGCATGGCCTCCACATTCCGCTTGTCAAATTCTTTTTGAAGCTTGGTCTCGAAACGCTCCCTTGCGTTTTCATTTTGGGTCATCCCCACAATGAGCACCTTTTGGGCATCGAACAAAACGATGTCGGGGTTTTTCCAATTTTCGACCAAGCTGGTCGAGGAACAACTGACAAAAAGGACTAAAAGTAGTATCGAGAGTTTTTTCATAAACGTATTTTTCTTCAATTGTCCAGCGTATGATAAGACTTGATGCCCCATATCCCACTAAAAGAATCGAACGCAAGGTATAAGTTCTAGGAGTGGATAAAAATGACAATTGTCAGTTCTTGAACAAAACTAAGATACGTTAAATCGTTTTAAGGTTTGCGCTTTTTTAGTATCGTACCCGCATAGTTGAAGATATGGGTCTTTACCCCCCCAAAACTTGTCGTGCAGAAGTCGACCTCGAACTGTAGGCGTTCATGCCGTCTATAGAAAGCTATATCGAAGGCAGCCGTGTTACACTCCAAGATTCCGCCCAACACGTTTTCATGCTGGTAGATTTGCCCCTGAATTTTCTTCACGGCGACTTCGATATTTTGTAAGCCCTTTTTATGGCTTTGTAGGCGGTCGAACAGGCTGGGGGTATCAGGTTCAAAAACGTATGAATCCAATAGGTGTTCAATAAAGGCCATTTCATCTTCTAAAAACCTAAGACTCGATTTCCATTGCTGAATTTCCCTAAAGAGTTCCCCTTCTTTTTTCAGCTGTGTCCAGCGCGATGTAGAGGTTTCGATTATTGTTGTCATAGCTTTCATATATAAGCGAATATAGGGGCGGTGGTAGGCTGGTACAATGACCTAGGTCATTTAGGGGGCTAAACGATGATTTCTTTGGTCTCGTTCAATTTCGGAATGTGTACCTGCCAGTTGTGAACATCGCCGATCTTCACCCGAAAAGCATCGAGTGCCGTGGGTTCGCCATGAATAAGAAATACCGTTTCGGGAATGTTCTTGATATCTTCCATCCAATGGAGCAGTTCTTTTTGGTCAGCGTGAGCCGACAGGCTTTCCAAGTGGCGTATTTTCGATTTTACGGGATAATACTTTCCGAACAGTTTCAATTCGTAGGCGCCTTCTAAAAGCTGCCTTCCCCTAGTACCCTCTGCCTGATATCCTACAAGTAAGACCGTTGTTGAGGAATGGCGCATGAGTTGTTTCAGATAGGTGAGTACCCGCCCCCCGGTAACCATGCCGCTGCCCGCTATTACGATTTTAGGTCTAGGGTCGTCAATGGTCTTCCAGGTATCGGCATACGAACTTATAATATTGAAATGCTTGCACATGGATTGGTACTCCTTGCTTGAGAGTTTATGCCATTCGGGAAACCGTTCAAAAACAGATAGTACATTATTGCCCATAGGGCTGTCGATAAAAATAGGAATGTTGGGTATTCTGTTTTTCTTGAACAATTGCCACAAAACATACATCAGCGATTGCAAGCGCTCTACGGCAAAGGACGGAATGATAAGGTTGCCCCTTTGGTTGATGGTTTCGGTGACCAGGTCGACCAAAATTTCCTCAACATCTTCCTGTGGGTGCAATTTGTTGCCATAGGTGCTTTCTACAAATAGGTAGTCGGCCCATTTCGGATGTTCGGGAGGGGCCAACAAGATATCGTGTTCCCGGCCTATATCCCCCGAGAAGACAAACAGCTTTCCAAAAATTTCCAACTCTATAAAGGTAGCGCCTATAATGTGCCCGTTATACTTGAACCTCAACCGTAGGTGTTCGGAAAGGGAAATCCATTGGTCTTTTTCCCCATAGGAAAAAAGGCTTATGGCCCGTTCCGCTTCCCGGATCGAGTAGAAGGGCTTGGCAGGGTGGTGTTTGCTATAGCCTTCCTTATTGGCGCGTTCGGCTTCTTCCTCGTGAATTTTAGCACTGTCCAAAAGAATGATTTCGGTTATGGCCAAGGTAGGTGGGGTCGCAATTATCTTTCCCCTAAATCCTTCCATAACCAATCTAGGAAGGTAGCCCGTATGGTCTAGGTGTCCGTGTGTCAAGAGTACCACATCTATTTTTGAGGCATCTATGGGCAAGGGTTCCCAGTTCAATTGCCGCAATTCCTTCAGGCCTTGGTACATACCGCAGTCCACCATAACGTTGAGTTCAGGGGTTTCCAGGTAAAATTTCGATCCGGTTACGGTGCCCGAGGCACCCAAAAAGTGAATTTTTACTTTATTCATAGTTTAAGGGTTGCAGAGTTGTTCGATTTCGTTCAGTATTTTATTCTTTCTGGTAAGCGATATCCCTAAATGATCCAATAAGAACTTGTTTTTCCATAGTTCGCGACAGAGCACTACGTCCCTGCTCAGCAAAAACTGCTTTTCGCTACTGCTCAGTATCGTAGAAACGGTAATCGGATAGAGTCCCAATCTATCGATACGGTCTTTGAGGCCATTGTTAAAGGGGTGGTCCCAGCTCAATAAATACAAATCGGCACAGGTTCCGTATTTGACGGCATCTAAGGTGAAGCGTGTATTGGTTACGACCCAGCCTTGGCCCAATGTCTTCGTCTCATTGGTCTTGCTGTTCCAATGGGCCTTGACATCATTGTAGCGCGAGTGTATATAGAGCGGTATCTTTACATTGCAATTGCGGCCTTCTTCACCGTGAAACTTGCATTCAATAACGGTTACCGTATTGTTTTTTTCGGCCACCACGTCGATTTCATGGGTAACGCAAAGGCCGTCCATAACAATACCTACCTTGGTCTGGTATCCCGAATAGGTCAAAAGGGCACTTATAAGCCGTTCAAAGGGAAAACCGGTAGGGCCTAATTCGTAAATGGCCTTTTTTAGCTTGTACTTTGAGGCGAAAACCGATTTTCGTTTTTTTAGCAGGGCAAAGGCCCTATTGTATATCTCATTGGTAGATATGCCTTCATAGAGTTCGTCGCGTACTTGGTCGACGATTTTTTCTACCAATTCGTGATTGGCTCCCGTATGTTTGAGGGAGTTTCTGAGCTTGTCTATGGAAAACTTTGCCTTTGCGCCAGAGGATTTTATAATATCGAATTCCGTTTTGTTCTTCATTGCTTTTTGAAATGGATACGGTTATTTTATACTTGGGGTTTGACCTGGACGTTTATATTGGGAACCTTCAATAGTTGTAGGGTAGTTGAGGCCAGTACGACCTTGCCTTCGGTGGTGAATATCGACTGTTGTATACGTTCGAACAGCTGGTGTTTGGTGGCATGCCGAAGCTTATAGTCGGTAATCTTAAGGGCTAGGGTCGGTTCTAGCGTAGCATCTTCAATGTTTTCTACGGTAAACAAGAGCAAGACCAAGAAAAAAATAAAAAAATAGCCCCCCAGTTCAACACCCTTCAGGGCCTTGTACCTTATCGTGGCATCACCGATGCTTTTTTTGAGGGGTTTCCTTAAAAGACCCATGGCAATACTGATAAAGATGATCCATAACAACGGCTTGATCACCTTGGCGGCAAAAGGGGCTTTGAGAAAATCGAGAAGTGCGTCCATACAGGTTTGCTTATAAAGTTGACCATGCGTATTGTACATGTTCTTGGCCCTAAGGTGAAAAAGGGAGGATTGCCGTAATTTTCTCCAAAAACCCTTTAAACTCTTGTTCGTGTTTTTTAGCGCAGGGCCAAGATGGGAACGGTAGCGTCGTAGCCTATTTCCTTGACCAGGGGTCTAGAAAATATACTCGCAAAGAAAAAGTGCTTATGGTTGATAAAGGCGATTATATCGCTTTCCCTACTTTCTACAAAAGCTGTAATACCGTTGGCCACGTTCTTCTCCGAAAGGGTATGAAAACTGTGGTCTATTTGTTCGAATATTTGACTTAACAGGGCTTTGTTTTTTTCTTGTTCGGAGGTCAAGATTTGTTTTTTGCTAACATGGAGTACACGAACGGCCGCCCCGTGCATCTTGGCGATTTCTATGAGATAGCTCAGTTCCTTGCGCTTAAAGTCTGACTTGTAATCCGTTGAAAAAACAATTTCCTTGGGTGTTGAAAAATGGGTGTCTTGGGGTATGGCCAATACCGGACATTCCGTTATCCTTTCCATGGTATTGACCGTGTTACTGCCGAAGATGACCCCTTTGGTTAACGAGGCCCCCTTGGTGCCCATGACCACCAAATCGATATCCTTTTCGGAAATCATTTGTTTTAGGGCTTCCGTCAAAAAATTAAAGGTAGAGGTAGTATGGTAGATATGCTTTGGATTGTCATGGTGCAGTGCCAACATATCCAACAATCTCACAAAGTTTTCTTCAGATTTTGCCTTTGCCGCTTCGTATTCCGCGCTACCGGGTTCTGCCATGATAAGGCTGTCGGTAGTGTAGTTTTCTAGTTTAAAAACGTTTAAAAAGTAGAACTCGCAGTTCAATTTTGCATAGAGATCAAGGGCGTACCGCACCGCATTGAGGGCATTTTTTGAAAAATCCGTGGGCACTAATATTCTTTTGTACATGCTGTTCTTTTTTCAAGGGTTGAATAAATCTAATTGATTTTTAGTGGTTTACCTATTTTTGGCGGTCAGTCTTTATAAGGAAGGATAAGGAAAGGAACATCGGTATACTTACTTATATCCTTTACCACGGGTTCGTGTATAAGGCGCTCAAAAAAACTGTGTTTATAATAGACCATGGCGAACATATCAATGCCTTTGGTCTTCAAGAAATCGTCAATGGCCACGGCTTTGTCGGAAAAGGCCCGTACCCAATGGAAACTGTGGTCAATGTGCTTAAGGCATAGCTCGAGCATTTCTTTATGTGATTGTTGTTCTTTGCTTAGTTCTTCTTCTTCGTTGATGTGCATGACCTTTATTTTTGCATCGAAGATCTCGGTAATGAAAATGAGGGGGGTAATCGTTTTTTTGGTACATCCCCTTTTATAGTCCGTTACAAAGGCAAGGTCTTTAGGTTTTGAGAAATCCCTTTGTTTGGGAACGGTCAAAATAGGACATTGGGTTATGGTGTCGGCTACTTGTATGGTGTTGCTGCCCAAGAAAATTTCTTTGGCCCCGGTATGGCCCTTACTGCCCATAACGATGAGATCTATGTCGTATGGATTGAGCATCTGGTGTATGGTCTTTACCAAATTTCCTTTTTTCGATAGGGTCTCGAACCGGTGCAAGGGGTTTTCATTGTCTAGATTGATACGGTGTTTAAGGGCCGTAAGATTATCGTTGGATGTGATCTTTAATTGTTCCAGCAGTTTCTTTCCCACCAAAAACTCCGGTTTGCCTCCCTCCAAGGGGGTAAGTTGATCGTATACGTTCAGAAGGTAAAAGGTACATTCCTTTGAGGCCAACAAGCGGGTAGCGTAGAAAAGCGCGCTGTAGGCGTAGTTTGAAAAGTCAGTGGGCACCAGTATATTTTTTATCATTATCTTATATTTAGAATTAATCGAATCGCGGCAGCTTTGAATCACTGTATAAAACTAATCGAGAAGAATTTATAAAACCATGATATTGGTCAGTTTTGCAACGATCTATTTTCAGTAATTTTAACCATCAAAATTTCAGGAATGAAAAGTAGTTTCAGTAAAATCGTAGAATCGGATACACCTGTATTGGTAGACTTTTATGCCGACTGGTGCGGGCCCTGTAAAATGTTGGCCCCTATTTTAAAACAAGTCAAAGACGAACTTGGGGATGCCATTAAGATCGTAAAGATCGATGTGGATAAAAACCAACCCTTGGCGAATACCTATAATGTTCGTGGCGTACCCACCATGCTATTGTTCAAAAACGGAAAACAGGTCTGGCGACAGTCGGGGGTACTACAGAAAAACGATATTGTACAGATCGTGAAGTCGAACTCTTAGTATTGCCGGTATTCTCGTTATAGGGAGTGGGGAGGGTGTCCCGATGGGCTTCCCGAACCTTTGACCTATTCTGAAAGGGACAAGGCCTTTTATCTAAAAAATAACCGAATGAAAAAGTACTCTATTTATTTACTAATGGTTTTCTTCCTTGCAAGTTGTAGGGACGGTCAAAAAACAAAAACGGGGCCTGTTGATGATAATGGGCAGACCCAAACCGTTGTGGCCAAGGAACCACATCCGGGAAAACTCATCATGGAGAGGGAGTGCTATATGTGCCATGATCCCAAAGCGACCATGGCGAATCGGATTGCACCGCCTATGGAAGCGATTAAGAGACATTATATCGATTCGACCGTTAGCAAAGAGGAGTTTACGGAAGCCTTGATCAAATGGGTGAACGATCCGGAAACGGAAACCAAAATTCCCGCCGCCCATAAAAGGTTCGGTCCCATGCCCTATCTGCCCAACCGCGATGAGGCCGTGGCACAGATTGCCGATTATATCTATAATAACGAATTGGAACGGCCCGACGGCTTTGATGACTATTTTAAAAGGGCACATAAAAAAGGTATGGGGATGGAAGAATGCCATTGTTTTGATTACCCCGACCCCGATAAAGTGTATGCCTCTATAGGGATGTCATATGCAAAAGAAGCCCAAATGCAGTTAGGGAAGAGCTTAACGAAGGCGATTCAGGAAAAGGGGCCCGTAGGGGCCATAGGTTTCTGCAACCTAGAGGCCATAAAAATTACCGACAGTGTGTCTTTGATGAAAAATGCGGTCATTCAAAGGGTTTCCGATAGGCCCAGAAATCCCAAGAACAAGGCCAATGCCCAAGAATTAGAATACATATCCTCTTTCAAGGAAGCCTTGGCGTCGGGAGGGGAAGTAAGCCCCGTGGTACATACTGAAAACGACGAAGTCTCTTTTTACGCACCGATCGTAACCAATGCCCTTTGTCTACAATGTCACGGGAAACCCAATGAGCAAGTACTGCCCGAGACTATGGCGGCACTGAAGAAATTGTACCCGAACGATAAGGCGGTCGGCTATGATGTTGGTCAGGTACGCGGTATGTGGAGCATTGCGTTCTATGGTGATAAATAAGCTTCAAGGATGGAGCAGGAAAATCGATAAAGTAAAATAGGTGGTTCCGCATCAAATATTTTAGATGGTTGGAAAAGGGGTGTTGTTATTGGCAACATCCTTTTTTTATGGTAAACTTTTTCGAATATCCGATTTAAGTGTACCTTTTGAACAAATTCAAAAAGTCCGATACCTTTGTAATCAAACATATTCATAACTCAAATCAAACGATAATTATGACGATTCATAACCTTGGCGAAAACAATTCGCTGATGAACAAATTCATTGCTGAAATTAGGGATGTTGCTATCCAAAAGGATGCTATGCGGTTCAGGCGGAATATTGAGCGTATCGGGGAAGTGCTAGGTTATGAAATGAGCAAATCGTTTCGGTACGAGAGCAGTCAGGTACACACACCATTAGGAAGCAAGGAAATGGACCTACCCACGGACAAGGTGGTTTTGTGTTCCATTTTACGGGCCGGACTTCCCTTGCACCAGGGATTGTTAAATTATTTTGACGGGGCGGAAAATGCTTTTATTTCGGCCTATCGCCACCATAGGGGAGACGAAGATGCCTTTGAGGTCGTTGTCAACTATTTTGCGGCACCTTCCTTAGAAGCTAAGATATTGGTGTTGACAGACCCGATGTTGGCTACCGGGAAAACATTGGAGAATGTCTTGAAAGTACTGAAAAACCAAGGCACGCCGGCACAGATACACATTGTTTCGGTCATAGGGGCACAAGAGGGTGTGGCCCACGTTCAAAAGGTATTTCCAGAAAACACCCATCTATGGATTTCTGCCATTGACCCCGAACTGAATGCCAGGGGCTATATTATACCTGGCATAGGGGATGCTGGTGATCTGGCCTATGGCGAAAAACTTTAGGTTCTTCCCTAGGGCGCCTTCATGCCTTTTTCCAACATATTAGTTTTTCTTAGCCCTAGGCGTTTGCCCCATTTTACCACCTCGTACCAGAGCACCGAAATACTACCGGCCAATAGGCAGACCGACAATTGGTCTACGTTCAAGGTGCTGAATTCAAAGAAGGTGGTCAAGGGGGAGACAAAGAGCAGGCTAGCGGCCAAGGCGGCCGTTATGCCAATAATCAGGCCAACTAGATTGTTCTTATACCTCAAGGTCGTCCATAGCGAGTAATAGAAAGATCGGTTCACCAAGGTCAAAAAGATATTGGCCACGATCAACACCATAAAAACCATGGTACGGGTAGTGTCTTCATCAAAGCTTTGCGCTACGGCATATTGGTAAACCGATAGTGAAGCCAAGGTGATGATCAGACCTTGTACGATACTTGTAATCAATTCGTTGAAATTGAAAAATGTGGTCGTAAACGGCCGGGGTCTTTGGTTCATGGTATTTTTTTCCATAGGCTCGTTCTCGTAAATAATGGAGCAGGTGGGGCCCATGATGAGTTCCAGCAAAATAACATGCGATGGTGAAAATATGGAAGGGAAGCTCCACCGTAGGGCCAAGGGGATAAATACCGTTAATATGATGGGAATATGGATGGAGATAATATACTGGATCGCTTTTTTGAGGTTGGTATAGATCTTTCGTCCCATGGCAATGGCATCTACCATTTTAGAGAGGTCGTCGTCGACCAAAATCAATGAGGCCGCCTGCTTGGCGATTTCCGTGCCCTTTTTTCCCATGGCAATGCCGATGTGTGCCGCCTTGAGCGCCGGGCCGTCGTTGACCCCGTCACCTGTCATGGCCACGACTTCCTTGTTCACTTTTAGGGCATTGATAATTCTAAGCTTGGCTTCTGGAAACATTCGGCTGAACACATGGGTGTCCGTTACCCTCTCCTGTAATTCCGCATCGGTCAACTGCATCAATTCGTCACCCGACATACATTTGTCGTAGCCAATAAAATCGATTTCCTTGGCAATAGCTATGGCCGTAGCGGCATTGTCTCCGGTTACCAGTTTTACGTTTATTCCGGCCGTATTGAAATCTTTGAGCACCTGGGGGATGTTTTCCTTTGGCGGATCGTAAAAGGCCACCAGTCCCTTAAATTCGAATTTAAAGTCCTGTTGGTATTGAGGAAAATCGTTTCCTTCGAATAGGGCCTGTCCTACGCCCAATAAACGAAAGCCTTGTTTGCCCAGTTTCTCTATGGTAGAGTAGATGTATCGCTTTTCCTCGTCGCTGAGGTTCGAGCCTTGTATCAGGGCTTCCGGTGCGCCCTTGGCGGCAATGATCCGTTGACCGGCCCGATTTTCGAACAAATGCGTCATCATGGGCGGCTTTCCGCTTAACGGATATTCGTGGATCATGTGGTAATTGGGCCTTTCGTCCACCTCCGTATGCTTTGCATAGGCTTGGTGCAAAGCGATTTCCATGGGGTCAAAAGGTATGGGCTCACTGGCCCACATGGCTATGGTAATTAGTTCTTTTTCTTCGTTATTTAAGCCTTCCTCGAGAGAGACGACCCTTGCGGCCCTAATGGAAAACAATAGGGCCAAGCTCATTTTGTTCTGGGTGAGGGTCCCGGTTTTGTCGGTGCATATAACGGTGGCGCTACCCAAGGTTTCCACCGTTTTCATCTGTTTTACCACAACGCCCAATTTCATCAGTCGCCAGGCTCCCAAGGCCATAAAGGTGGTAAAGGCGACGGGAATCTCTTCGGGAAGAATACTCATGGCAAGTGTCAGCGCCTTTAGTAAACTATCGAGTACGTCACGTGAATTGAAGTAATTAATGCCCCATACCAAGAGAAACGTAAGGCCGCCCCAAAGGGCCATCTGCTTTACAAAATTGGCGATTTGCAGTTCTAAGGGCGTTTTTTCGTCTTCAATGGTGTTTAGGCTGTTGCCGATTTTTCCGAGTTGGGTGTGATTGCCTATAGCGGTAACGACGGCAATGGCCAGGCCACTGGCTACGGTGGTGCCGCTAAAAATAGTATTGTCGGTAGAGGATACATCCTTAAAGACCGAAAGCGACTCTCCGGTGAGTATGGATTCGTTTACGGAGAAGTCGTTGGAATGAACGATGGTGCCATCCGCAGGAACCATAGTGCCTTCCTCTACGATCAGGCTGTCGCCAACGACCAGCTCCTCACTGGGGATCTCTACGACCTTGCCGTTACGGATGACCTGGCAGTTGGGTTCGGTTAGGTTCTTTAATTTTTCCAAGGCCTTCCGGCTTCTCGAATCTTGATAAAGCGAAATGGAACCCACCAATACAATGGCGGTGACCATAAAGATGCCGTCGCCAAAATTGCCGCTGATAAAATATATGGAAGAGGCCACCAAGAGCAAAAGGATCATAGGTTCTTTTAGAAGACCTTTTAGGGCATCTAAAAAACCGTTTTTTTCCTTATAGGTAAATGAATTGGCCCCGTGTGTTTTTCTTGACCGGTTTATCTGCTCGTCGGTCAGTCCCTCAATACCCAAGTTCTCAACGGCCATATACGTTCTTTTTTCAAAAATAGGTGAAATAAAATATAGCGTGATTGATCTATGTCATTTTATTGGAGTAAGTTAAAGGTGCCATGGGCAGGTCGCCTTCCGAGGGTGAGAGGGGGCTTTTTTTTTACGAAATTGTCGATAGTATGACTTATCTCATGTTCTTGGAATGGAATTTCGCTTTACTTTGAATATCTGCAATTTATAAACTATGCGTTATATATTTATATGGGTCTTGGTATTGGTACTGCAATCGTGTGGTGACGAACAGGAAAAAATCCTTCCCCAAAAAACGGAACTCACCGAATCGGTATATGCATCGGCTACGGTACAGCCCGATAGCCTCTATAAGGTGTATTCGGCCGTTGGCGGAATTTTAGAGCGCAATTTGGTAGAAGAGGGCGATCGTGTCAAAAAGGGAAGCCCTTTGCTGCAGATCATCAATAATACTCCCAAGCTGAATACGGAAAATGCCAAGCTTTCGTTACGTTTGGCCCAAGAAAACTATAACGGTAGCGCAGCCGTGCTCAAGGGCTTGGAAGACGAAATAAAAGCGGCCGCCCTATCGTTTCATAACGATTCCATCAATTTCTATAGACAGAAACGCCTGTGGTCGCAAAACATAGGGGCTAAGGTTGAATTTGATAACCGTAAATTGGCCTATGAGCTTTCCCGAAACAATCTCAACCTTCTAAAAAGTAAGTACGAGCGCACCGAGAACGAACTGTTGACCCAAGTACGTCAGGCTCGTAACAACTATGAGTCGGCACAGATCAATACAAAGGACTTTACGGTAACGAGCAAGATTAACGGCAAGGTCTATGAACTGATGAAAGAACCCGGTGAAATCGTAAGCACTATGGAGCCCATAGCGGCAGTAGGAAGCGATTCGGTTTTTATCATCAAAATGCTGGTAGACGAAGTGGATATCGTAAAACTCGGTTTGGGCCAAAAGACCTTGGTTACCTTAGATGCATACCCTTCGGAGGTGTTCGTTGCCACGGTAGACAAAATCTATCCACGTAAGGATGAGCGCTCACAGACCTTTACGGTAGAGGCCAGTTTTGACGACCCGCCAAAAATCCTGTATCCGGGATTGGCAGGTGAGGGCAATATTATCATCGCCCAAAAGAAAGAGGCATTGACCATTCCCAAAGCCTATCTTATAAATGGCAACAGCGTACGTACCACTAACGGTATGGTAGAGGTGGTTACGGGACTGCAAAATTTAGAACGGGTAGAGATTGTTGAGGGAATCGGCGAAACTACCGAGCTGTTAAAACCGGAACAATGACCAATTGGAGCGTTATATTGAACATTGCCAAAACACATTTGGTAACCAAGGTAAAGTCTACGGCTACGGCGGCCCTCGGGATTACGTTCGGTATTGGCGCCTATATTACCTTGATCAGCTTTATGACCGGACTGAACGTTATGTTAGATGGACTCATATTGAACCAAACGCCGCATATTCATTTGTACAACGAGATCGAACCGAGCGAATCCCAGCCCATATCGCTTTATGACGAATTTCAAAATTCGGTAAACATCGTGCATTCGATTAAACCTAGGCGAAGTCAGAAGAAAATTCATAACGCCCTGCCCATTTTAAGCTATCTAAAAAAGGATAAGGAGGTAAAAGGGGCCACGCCCCAGCTCAGGGCGCAGATCTTTTATTTGTCGGGTTCCATAGAATTGAGCGGTAACCTAGTGGGTATCGATATTATGGAGGAGACACGGCTCTCCAATATGGGCGATTACATCATTCAAGGAAGCCCTCAAGCCCTCAAGAATACTGAAAATGGCATATTGCTAGGTTCGGGCCTTGCCGAAAAAATGTCGTTGTCGGTGGGGGATAGGGTACAGATAAGTACCGTATCGGGCGATATTTTTCCCTTGAAAATAGTAGGTTTTTACCAAAGCGGGGTGGCCGATGTAGACAACATTCAGAGTTTTGCCAACCTTAAGACCGTACAGCGGATTCTAGGCGAGGCACAGAACTATATTACCGATATCAATATTAGACTGTTTAACATTGAAGGGGCACCGGCCATGGCAAAACGGCTGCAAAAACAGTTTGATATAAAGGCTACGGATATCAATGAGGCCAATGCCCAGTTCGAGACCGGATCCAACATTAGAAACCTGATTACCTATGCCGTATCCATTACTTTGTTGATCGTGGCCGGCTTCGGAATTTACAACATCTTGAACATGCTCATCTACGAAAAAATGAAGGATATCGCCATTCTGAAAGCCACGGGGTTTTCGGGGCGCGATGTACAGCTCATTTTTATGAGCCAGGCCATGATCATTGGAGTGGTAGGAGGTGTTCTCGGTCTCCTCCTTGGCTTCGGCCTATCGCATATCATAGACAATGTAGCTTTTGAGACGGCCGCCCTTCCCACCATAAAGACCTATCCTATAAGTTTTGATATCAGCTACTATGTGGTGGGACTCACTTTTGCACTGCTCTCTACCTTTATTGCAGGTTGGCTGCCTTCCGTAAAGGCCAAGCACATTGATCCGGTGCGCATTATTCGTGGAACTTAAAATCGGGAAAATGGAATACGTTCTAGAAACGAAAAACATCAATAAGCATTTTTATAAGCCGAAAGACTTTCATGTACTAAAGGATATCTCTTTTGGGGTAAAAGTGGGCGAGTTTGCTTCCATTATGGGAAAATCCGGATCGGGAAAATCTACCTTGCTCTATATTTTATCGACCATGGATACCGATTATACGGGTGAACTCTACCTCAACCATGAATTGGTCACGGGAAGGTCGCATCAAGAACTGTCGCGCATTAGAAACAAGCATATAGGCTTTGTCTTTCAGTTCCATTACTTATTGTCGGAATTCAGTGTTTTGGAAAATGTCATGCTTCCGGCAAAGAAACTGAACGAGAAATCACATGCCGATATTAAACGCGATGCTATGCAAAAGCTCGAAATGCTTCATATCGATTATCTGGCCCAACAGCGTGCTTCTCGAATATCGGGGGGTGAAAAGCAACGGGTAGCCATAGCCAGGGCCTTGATCAATAATCCCATTATTCTTATGGGGGATGAACCTACCGGAAACCTTGACAGTCAAAACTCTGATAACGTTTTTAATATATTTAAAAGGCTGAAAGAGGAAGAGGGACTTTCCCTATTGGTGGTAACCCATGACGAGGATTTTGCCCAACGGACGGATCGTATCATTCAAATGGAAGACGGACGTATAATATAATATCTTGAGCCCCTCACTGACCCAAGTCATACTACGAATCGACGGAAGCCTTTACTTTTGATGGATATTATACGGCTTGCAGCCTTTTATTATAACACGCTTTAAACAGGAACAATGATTGAGAAAATAAAAACTTATAAGGGCAACTCCCTAGCTTTAGAAGTTATAGACGGATTTACCGAAACCGATGAAAAATTGGCCCTAAAGTTCTTTCAGGAAAAAATTGACGAAGGATACGGGCATGTGAACGTACTGGTCAAACTCGACGAGTTGAAAATTAGCCATAGTGAGATAAAAGCACTTATGGAAGATGCCAAATGGACCCTAGGGAATTATGGGCAAATTGGGAATATAGCCATTGTGGCCAATTCGAACATCTTAAAGGCCTTGGTCTCCCTTGATGCTCTTTTCTTTGAAAGACTGCGAAAAGGTTACGAAGAGCGTTATTTTGATATTTCACAATTGGATGAAGCGCTCGAGTTTATCGCACCTAACCCGTAAGATGGCCCTTGCCCATGTCATACCTTAAAAATTGCATATATAGTTTGCCTCCAAAGTCTATTTGGACTCTCCTTGGTGTGCTTGTGCTATGCCTATGCGTGGGAGGCTGCCACAACCGTGGTAATGCCACCACGGCAACTAGGGCAGATATACGTCAGGGAAAGCCGATTTCCCTTCCCCATAAAAAGGCGAAGACCTATGAAGATATACACCTATCGAGAAACATCAAGGTGGCTGAGTATTTTGAATATTTGGATTCTTTGGTGCAACGCTACGATTCCTTGGTACCCTATCCCTTGTCGGAACATTTATTGGTACGGAACAATCCGTGGATTATAGATACTTTGGCGAATACCGATTACTACCGTATGATGGCCAGGGATTCTTTTGTGTACGATCAAAGACAGATGATCGTATTGCCCGAAGGAAGTGTACTGCACCTTCCTGACTCGGCAAAGGCCTGTCGCCTGCTCGATGATTTTGCCCATACCGAGATCGATGTGAATATACCCGAGTTTAAACTGCGTATTTTTCAAGATTCCGTTTTGCTCCATACATTTCCGGTCAGGGTAGGGCAGAACCGACAACGTTATTTAAAAATGGGAGACCGTATTACCGATTTAAGAACTAAAACCGGGGAAGGAAGCATTATTAGGCATGCAAAGCACCCAGACTTCTACAATCCTGTAAACGGGCATCAGTTTTATGTGACCAAACGTGATGACGGAAAGCTTACGCAGATGCCGCAAATTCCATGGATAGAGACCGAGATCAATGGAATAAGGAACGGACAAATGATACATCCGACCACGAATCCCAAGAGTTTGGGGAAGGCTTATTCCAATGGATGCATAGGTACCCGTGAGGCCGATGCTTGGGTCATATATTATCATGCCCCCTTGGGTACCAAATTGAAAATCCGCTATGACCTGGAAACCTATTTTGAAGGTTCGGTAATATCGGTCTTAAAGGATATCTACGGGCTTGAAGAGTAAGCCTGTGTTTTCTTTATCACGATAGTTTTAGGGGTAGTTGCTGCAAACGTTTCCCTGTCAAACGGAATACGGCATTGGCCACGGCAGCGGCGATAGGTCCCAAAGGTGGTTCGCCCACGGGTCCCGGGCGGTCTCGCCCTTGTAGCAGTACAACATCTATTTCTTTAGGGGCGTGTTTCATCAAGGCCATTTCGTACGGGCCGTAAATGGTAGGTTGCAAGGAGCCGTTTTCAACGTACATCTGTTCGTGCAAGCCGGCACTGATTCCCATAATAATGGCACCTTCACATTGCGCCCTTACTTGATCGGGATTGACGGCAATTCCGGGGTCGAGGGCACAGGTTACCTTATGCACCTTGATCTTTCCATCTTCAATCGACACTTCGGCTACTTGGGCACAGGGTGTTCCGCTATCGATCGAGGCGGCAAGCCCCATGGCACGACCGTTCACGGCCTGGTCAACATAACCCGCCTTTTTCGCGGCGCTTTTTATCGTTTCTTTTAATCGTATCCCGAGGGGATCGTCGGCTATTTGTCGCAATCGAAAATCAACCGGCCCTATACCGGACTTGACCGCCATGGCATCGATAAAGCTTTCAATGGCAAAGGTATTGGCCAAAAGCCCGAGACTTCGCCACCAGCTAGTGGCGAAAGGCAGACTTACATGCCAATAGACCGATCTGTAATTCGGCACCTTGGTGTATTGTAAAAAACCACCGCGAATGGCTCCGATATCGGCGCCGAGGATACTGGGAACGATATCGGACACAAGGGCCGAACGGTTGCCTACATCGCCACTTACAAAATGGTGTTCCAGTCCTTCCAAAAGGCCGTCCTTATTTAATCGTCCCTTTAAAATATGGTGTGTAGGCGGTCTGAACATATCGTGTTGAAACTCTTCCTTTCGACTAAAAAAATATTTTACGGGCTTGCCTACGGCCTTAGACATTAGGGCGGCCTGAACGGCATGGGGCGTATGTAGCCTTCTTCCGAAACCTCCCCCCAAATAGGTGGGTATCACGTTTACCTTTTCCTCGTCGAGGTTTAGGCGATTGGCAACTTCTTTTCGGGTAAGGCCGATTACTTGGGTGGAAATCATTATGGTGGCCTTGTCTCCATCTACGGAGGCCAATACGCCGTTGGGTTCTATTTGGGCATGTGCACCGATAGGACTCCTAAACTCCATTTCCACTACACCTTCGCCTTTAAGGGCTTGGCCTTCTTTTTGGATTATGGTCGATTTTCCGTTGCCTACGGTCATCATGGTCACAATATCCTCGGTCTGCAGCTCGCTTTGGGTTTTCCAATTGACCGTAATGGCCTGTTTGGCATTTTCGGCTTCCGTCATAGAACGGGCCACTATACCCACAAAATCGTCTTCTTCAATAATTTTTACCACGCCGGGCATATTTTCGGCCTTTGAGGTATCGGCACTTTCAAATGAGGCCCCGATAGTGGTGGGCCGTACAATAGCACCGTAAAGCATGCCGGGCATGGTGGCGTCCATACCAAAAATAGGTTCCCCAAAAACCTTGTCCGAGAGGTCTACGCGGGCTACGGGAGTGCCGATATATTTATAGGCCTTGAAATCTTTTAGGGGCGGGGTATCGGGAATATCCCATTCCGTTACGCCCATGGCCACTTCCGCATAGCTGAGGCTTTGGCCGTTTCCTTTTACGCTAGCGTTTTCGGTAAGGAGTTGATCGGGGTCTACCCCTAGTTTTTTAGCGGCTTCTATTTTGAGCATTTCGCGAGTGGTGGCCGCCATTTCACGTAGCGGCTGCCATAGTCCGGAAATCGATGTACTGTCTCCTGTGGCCATACCGTCGATATTGCCGGTGGCCGTGGTAGCATGAACCACTTCGATCTGTTCCATGCTCACATCGAGTTCGTCGGCGGCCATTTGCGCCAGACCGGTAAAGCTGCCTTGTCCCATTTCTACTTTTGGGGAATGGAGGCGTACGGTATTCTGTTCGGTAATCTCGAACCAGAGCATGGGGTCGTTGGTGCTGCCCATATAGGCGGTATCCATACTATTGGCCAGGCCTAATACTTTTCTGCGAATAGGGTTGCGGAGAATATAGGTGCCGACCGCAAGCACTCCTAATGTGCCCAATCCTCCCCTGACGATAAATTTACGACGCGATAGCGTTTTCTTTTCCTTAGACATCGGTATCGGTTTTAGGGGTTATGGCTTGGTTCAGCTCGGCCGCGCGATGAATGGCCTTTCTCATGCGGTAATAGGTACCGCAACGGCAAACGTTGATAATGTTGCGGTCGATATCTTCATCGGTCGGGTTTGGAATCTTGTTGAGCAAGGCGGCGGTGGCCATCATAAAACCAGGTTGGCAGTAGCCGCATTGGGGAACGATTTCCTCGATCCAGGCCTGCTGCACCGGATGTGGGGCCTTTGCATTGCCCAAGCCCTCTATGGTCGTGATGTTTTTGCCCTGGGCGAACTTGGCGGGATAGGAACAAGAACGTACCGCTTCGCCCTCAACATGTAGGGTGCAAGCACCACAGGCCGCTTTTCCGCAGCCGAACTTGGTGCCTTTTAAACCGATGATATCCCGTATTACCCACAAGAGGGGGGTATTTTCATCGGCAAGATCAACAGAACGTTCTTCGTTGTTGAGCTTAAATTCTAGGATCATAGCTTTTGTTTTGTTTGGGGCCGCTTTAATGAGGGCATATATTGCACTCTTAAACGGCTTGCCAAGGCATAAGATGGTTTGGGGGTCTTTTCGCCGTATTGTTAACTGGTAGCGATACGGTTCTTAAATATAGGGCTCCAAGGGCGAGTTATCAAAAAAATCGAACACCCTTATTGGGAAATGTTACGAAAAATGGCTTAAAGCACAGTCTGTGCCGCTGGAAGTACGTTTGGCACTATATGCCCAGTGTAGGCAATTTCTTTACCTTGTGATAGGTCAGTGCCGCTGTGATGCAATGGACCAATATTTCGGTTGGGAGTTCGGCATCCAATTTAAAAACCAGGGCGCGTTTGCCCTCATAATCCAACGACCGGTTAAAGATTGCCCTAAAGGTTTCTACCAATCTGCAGGTACATTTAAAATAAAGGGCATATTGATCGGGTGATTTGGCTTTCCAATCCATGCGTAGCGTGCTGCCAATGGAGGTAAGGTAGCTTGGCTCGCCCCATTTTAGGGTTTCTTCCAAGTGGGTGATGCCCTCGATCCCTTTGGCCGTGTCGATTACCAATTGCCGTAAGGCCAGCATTTGGGGTCTTACCGAACTTGGGTAGGCGTCAAAAACAGCGGCTACTTCGGGGGAGGTCTTGAGTTGGAAGTCTGTCATAGATTCAACCTTTTGGCGGCTAAATTACAATATACAAGGCTAAGGCTCCTATTTTTGTATAAAAATCAGAGACCTCACTTGAGGTTGAATAAGGTACAAACAAATTTGCCGACCAAGGGATTTCCTTGATCGGCAAAACCTCGTTGGCACAGTTGAGGTGGTATTTTGGCTTATTGGGCCGTGTAGGTAAAGGTGACTTTAGCCTGAACGACCTTGCCGTCTATGTCTTTTATGTTGAACGTATCGGTAAACGAAAATTCCGATGCGTCATCTTTAATGTTCAGCGAAATGTTCTGAACGATACAGGCTCCTACTAGGCTCAGTACTTCGCCGCTAAGTTTCCAGGTACCACTTAAAGTGGCCTTGTTGTCGCAATCTTCGGCGACATGGCTCTGCTTGTAGGTGTAGGTCCTGTCGCTACCAAAGGTGTAAGAGGCGTCTTTTTGGCAGTCTTCGTACTGGGCAAAGAGGTCTTTTATCGGGTTGTCTTCTTCGTCATCGGTCAGGTCTACTTCCGTGTCGGCCATCATACCGGTAAGAACCCAGTCCCCTTGCATTTTTTCCTCACTTGCGGCCAAGGCTCCCGTATAGTTTTCGGGGCATTCAATATCGTTGTCAGAGTTACATGCGGTAAACAGTGCGGTGACGACCGAAGCGGTAAGCGCAAAAAATAGGTTTCTTTTCATAAAATATAGATTATTGGTTCGTTAGCTAGATACTTGAAAAGTAAAAAGGTTGCGAGCTGGGATTGTTAAAAATGGAGCATAGGATAGCGATCAACATACAATATTGGCTAGGGGGGGCGGGCTATCATTGCCTTTTGAAAAGACAAAATCCCACTGCTGAAGAAATGAAATGCAAAGACGGGCAGGGCTTGAGCCCTCTTATTTTCGCTTAAAGAGGCTTATGACCTTACTTACCAGTTTAACAACGACCAAGACCACAAAACCTACGCCGAGGCCTACCAAGAATTCTTTGATAATACTTGGAAGCTGGGGAAGGAGGTCGTGAAAGAAATGAATGTTATGGGCAAAAATACCGCCGGCGACCAACAAAAGTGCAATAGTACCGATTACCGATAAACTCTTGATGACCCATGGCAGGGCGTTGACCAATAACCTACCGATGTAGTCGGAGAAGCTATCGTCCCTTTCGTTAAGGTTGATGAGTCGTAGTCCGAATTCGTCCATACGAACGATTAAGGCTACTATACCGTAAACCCCAATGGTAGCGATCAAGGCAATTAAGGATACTACGGGAATCTGTATGGAAAGTGGTTCTTCGGCGACCGAGCCCAAGGCAATGATTACAATTTCTACCGAAAGTATAAAATCGGTAACAATGGCCGCCTTTACCCTTTCCTTTTCCAAGGCCAATATGTCGGCTTCGGTAAGGTTCAGCATAGAGGCCTCGTGTTCTTCGTGGCCGTGCGGAACAAAGATTTCGTAGATTTTTTCGGCACCCTCATAGGCTAGGTAGAGTCCCCCTAAGACCAAGGCAACGATTATGGCCGATGGTAGGAATGCACTTAATAGAAAGGCGATAGGCAGAATAATAAGTTTGTTCAGCAAAGAACCTTTGGAGATGGCCCAGAGTACGGGTATTTCGCGACTTGACATAAAGCCGGAGGCCTTTTCGGCATTTACCGCCAAATCATCACCTAGAATACCGGCCGTTTTCTTGGCCGTAATTTTACTCATGGCGGCAACATCGTCCATAAGTGTAGCAATATCATCTAGTAAGGCGAAAAATCCGGAAGCCATAATTCAAGGGTACTTTTAATTAATGATTCTGTTTTATTCCATTGACCGGTTTCTAGATTCTAGGATAAGGGCCCAAATCGGGAATGGCTGAATTAGGCTTCCTAAAATCTTAGAGCTCAAAAATCCTAAAATTCATCCAATAATCAATACTATTCTTATAGTATATATAAAATATTTTAGAATTGACGGTGATTTTTTCCATCCCAAAATAGCAAGTGTAGCCTTTCTTATTTTAAGACATCGCTAAGTTCATAAAAATATCGTTAGGACACCTCCTTCCATATATAGCTAGTGATGATTAAAAACGACATAGGGTTTAAGGTTATGGTAAAAAAAAAGCCGGTCATAACGACCGGCTTAGACCTAGCATCTAAAATTAATCTTTATCAAGAAGCTCCATTTCGGTATATTCGAACTTTTGTCCACCAACGGAAAGGTCGGCCATCAATCCCTTCTTGGGCTTGGCAAACACCACTACACCGTCGTCATAATTGGCATTGGCAGCAACACCTTTTTTAAGGGCTACCGCTGTGGCTTGGGCAGAAAGTTCATATTCCCCCCGTTTAAATTCGTTTAAGGCATCTGCCGTCTCAAAGAATATCACTTCGGTCAAGGCTTGTCCACCGGCTTGAAGACCTACATCTAATTTTTTTAGATCGGCCATACCTACGGCTTTGCCCTTCTCGTAAAGTACACCGTTACCCGATGCCCCTCCGATGATAAGTCCGCCCTCGCCAACATTGGGGAAAACCACATATCCCGATGCATTTTTAAAGAACTGATCGAGTCCGTAATTGTCAGATTGTAGTTTAATTTTCGCTTTCTCGGCATCGGCTATAACTCTTTGGTCGTCTTTGTCTTGGGCAAAGGAAACAAAGCTTATGCATACGAGTGCCATGGTTAAAATCGATTTTTTCATTTTCATATTACTATGTTTAAATTTAACTTCATTTAAAAATCAACTTGTATTGATTTCAATACAAAATTACCGGTCGATAGCAACCCATATTAGCGCTATGCATTGAAATTATGATGCAAAAAAAGAAGGTCGGTCCCTGATAGACAAAGTGCTTTGGTTGTCATAAAAAAGAGAAGCTCTAGGGTGTTTTAGACCAATATCACGAAGGGAGTGTTCCCTTCTTCGGTAGTAGGGGTACTAGCCATTGACTCAAGGCTTTTGTGGAGCATGATTTTTAGGTCATCGAACGAGGTCGGTTTTTGAATATATTGATTGGCACCATCCGTTTGCAATTGTTTTATCTCTCTTTCACGGTGGGATGTGGAATACACGATTACCTTAATGGCGTCGAACCTTTGAAAGTTTCGGATGTCGGTCAAACATTCAAAGCCATTCATCAAGGGCATGTTCAAGTCAAGATAGATAGCATCGGGCAAGGGTTTGACGGAGAAAAGATGGTCCATAAGGTCGACCCCATTGTCAAATTGGGTCACCGTAGTGGGGATGTCGATTTCACTGAGGGCCTCTACGAACAATTCTCTATCATCATTGTCATCGTCGGCCAAATATAGGTTTAGGTTTTTCATAAATAGCGAATAAGGTGTATGTCTTTAATAGGATGCATAGTAGTGCCTTGCTTCAGGCTCCATCTAGAGATGATCGAAATCAACTTGTTGAACTGTGTAGCACCTAAAGCATATCTCATTTTAAAAAAAATAAAGGGGGATTTTACGCTGCAAAATAGGGCCTTTGGGCTATTTGGGGGGAGGGGATTGCGATAAATGTTGACTCAATACGTTTTCGGGTCAATATGTCGTCTTTATATGATTCCTTCGCCCGGTTGGGCTAAGATGCCGTAAGATGGTGGGACCTAGAATCCCCAAAAAATAATATCATATTCGCAGCCGATATTTCGTGTTCGGCCACGATTGATTTTTGTGTGCGCACACAATTATTGTGAAATCCCTAGGTTTTTTCAAAATAGAAAATTACATTCGTAGATTCATGATCCTTTTGTGTCTTTGATTTTAATGAGGGAAGATACTCTGTAATCCGCAGGAATCTTACGACCTCATAAGGGATGATCGTACGAAAATTAGCCTGTAGGGTATTAGGATAACGATATAAAAGGGGGAGGGGACAGGCCCTAGGTTGAAAGAAAGCAAGGCCTTTATCGAAAACGTAAAATTATACATTCAAACCATTTAGAAATTATAGAAATGAAGTACTTAAACGTTAGCAAGTTAAAATCCATCCGTTATGGCGGGGTCTTTTTATTTATGGCATCCGGTCTATTATTGAGCTGTGAACCTGAAAAGGAAGCCATACCATATACCGATCTTTTTGATGGAGAAACCTTAACGGGATGGACGCAAAAAGGGGGAGAAGCCATTTATGAGGTTAGGGACAATGCCATTGTCGGGACTACGGTTAAAAATACTCCGAACTCTTTTATGACCACAGATAAAATGTACGATGATTTCATTTTGGAATTGGATTTTAAGGTAGACCCTTCTATGAATTCGGGCATTCAGATTCGAAGCAATAGTTTTCCGTATTATATGAACGGAAGGATACATGGCTACCAAGTTGAGATCGACCCATCGGATCGGGCATGGAGTGCCGGTATTTACGACGAGGCGCGAAGGGGGTGGTTACATCCGCTGGCCGACGATAACGTAAAGGCAAAACAAGCCTTTAAACAAAACGATTGGAACCATTATCGTATCGAAGCTATCGGCGATACCCTAAAGACTTGGATTAACGGCGTGCCAGCGGCACATCTTATCGATAGCCAGACCGATAGTGGGTTTATCGGCCTACAGGTGCATTCGATACATAAAGACCAAAAAGCGGGAACCGAGATCGCGTGGAAGAACATCAAGATCCTTACCGAAGATCTACAGAAATATTCAATGAAGAGTCCTCTTCCCGCCGTTAATATGGCCAACAAATTGACAAAGAACGAAAAGGATCAAGGTTGGGAATTGCTCTGGGATGGAAAAACAACCAATGGTTGGAGAGGGGCTAGATTGGAAACTTTCCCTACAAAAGGCTGGGAAATCAAAGATGGCATCTTAACGGTATTGTCTTCAGGAGGGGAAGAGTCCGCTGCAGGGGGTGATATTGTTACTACCAAAAATTACGGTGATTTTGAGATTATGGTCGATTTTAAATTGACCGAGGGCGCTAATAGCGGTATAAAATACTATGTGGATACCAACATCAACAAGGGAAAAGGTTCTTCCATTGGTTTGGAATATCAAATCTTGGACGATGACAAACATCCTGATGCCAAAAAAGGAAACCACGAAGGAAGCCGTACCGTTTCTTCGCTTTATGACCTAATCAAAGCGGATCCCAAAAAACCGATCAAACCTATTGGTGAGTGGAATACTGCCCGTATCGTTTCTAAAGACAACCATGTGGAGCACTACTTGAACGGGGCGAAGGTATTGGAGTATGAAAGAAAGAGTGAAGCCTATAGAAAATTAGTATCTGAAAGCAAATACGTAAAATGGCCGAATTTCGGGGAACTCGATAGCGGTCAGATCTTATTGCAAGACCATGGCGACAGGGTTAGCTTCAAGAACATCAAAATAAAAACGCCTAAAAACCAATAGTAATGACCAGTAGACGAAACTTTATAAAGAAAACGGCAACCGGTTCAGTGGCATTGACCTTTGGCGGACTAGTATTGCCTTCTATGGCCAATGCGAACATCCTCGGAGCCAATGAGCATATCAACTGTGCCATTATTGGGGTTCGAAGCAGGGCCAAGGCCCATGTGATGGCCATTCACCAGCAGAAGAACGCTAAAATTGTATACAGCTGCGACGTTGACGATACCATATTGGAAGAACACAATAAATGGTGCCAGAAAAATATTGGATATATTCCTAAAATAGAAAAGGACTTTAGGAAGGTCTTGGAAGATAAAGATGTAGATGCCGTGTTCATCGCTACGCCCGAGCATTGGCACGCACCAATGGCCATTATGGCCTTACAGGCGGGTAAGCATGTTTATGTAGAAAAACCTTGTAGCCACAATCCTTACGAAAACGATTTATTGGTAAAGGCCCATAAAAAGTACGGTAAAAAGGTACAAATGGGAAATCAACAGCGATCGGCCCGTACCTCGATCATGGGGATAGAGGATATTAGGAATGGTGTAATCGGTGAGGTGTATAAAGGAGAGGCCTATTACAGTAATAACCGCGGTTCAATTGGTAAGGGCAAGGTCATAGACGTTCCCGATACCTTGGATTGGGAAATGTGGCAAGGGCCCGCCCCTAGGGAAAAATACAGGGACAACGTACACCCTTATAACTGGCATTGGTTCAAAACCTGGGGAACGGGTGAAGTACATAACAATGGCACCCATGAAATCGACATATGCCGTTGGGCCTTGGGTGTAGACCTTCCGGAAAGCGTTACTTCTTTTGGCGGAAAATACGCTTATGACGATGATTGGCAGTTTGTTGACAACCAGCAGGTAACCTATAAATATCCCGATAACAAGTTTATTACTTGGACCGGACATAGTCGCGGGAAGATAATGCCCAAACAACCAGGCCGTGGCGCCACCATTTACGGAAGCAAAGGCATCATTCGACTCGACCGTAATTTCTATAAGTTGTACGACCTTGACGGTAATCTGCTTAAGGAGGAAAAAGAAGGGGCGGCCAGTGCCACGACCAATACCATGGGGCAGGGGCAATTAGATGTAAATCATGTTGGTAACTTTTTTGAGGCCATTAGAACCGATAAGTCCTTACATTCCGATATAAGTGATGCCAGTATCTCTACAATGCTTTGTCATTTAGGCAATATGGCCCAAGATGCAGGGGAAACCTTGAAAATTGACCAGGCCACTGGAAAAATATTGAACAATGAAAAAGCTATGGCCCATTGGAAGCGTGAATACGCAGAGGGTTGGGAGCCGA
This sequence comes from Zobellia uliginosa, assembly GCF_900156625.1. Taxonomy (GTDB): domain Bacteria; phylum Bacteroidota; class Bacteroidia; order Flavobacteriales; family Flavobacteriaceae; genus Zobellia; species Zobellia uliginosa. The sequence goes on from NZ_FTOB01000002.1 coordinate 300,827, forward strand.
AGTTATAATATGTGGAAACCTAGAGGTTTCCTCAACAGTTGATTTTAAATTTTGTGTTAGTTTTTAAGGTCCGTATGATTCGTTCATACGGACTTTTTTATTGGAATGCTGTCAAAGAAGTAGCGGATATGGCAATGGGTCACTCCATAGGGGCTAGGGCCAATAGGGCGCGTGAAAGGATGCCCTTGGCTACAGCCGAATTTTGGTCTTTCTCCGTGAATAAAAGAAATCGGTCTACCTGCTAAACGCTATATTCAATGGCCGATGCAACATTGAAGGAGTCTACATTTTCCTTGGTGACAATGTTCATGGGGGAACGATATTCCGGCTTCGGGGTTTTGTTCAGGAGCAAGTATTCAAATAGTATTTTTACGCCCATATACCCCTGTTCAAAGGGATGCTGGTCAATAGCGAAATCTATGGTACCCTTTCTGATATAGTCAAGGTTTTTCTGGTGTACGTCAAAACCAACGGTACGTATGTTCTGTAAATTTTCGCTTTGTAAAAAATCCGCTACCGTAAACAGGGCACTCGAAGGAACAAATATGCCCGTGATAGGGCGGGGTTTTGAGAATTCTTCGGTCAAGGCCTTGTAAACCTCTTTAGGGGCAAAGCTCTCTACAAATATTTTATGTATCGGTTTCTCGCTTATGTTCGTTTCAAAAAAGTTCATAAAACCTTTGATGCGCGTTTCGATCGCCAAGTGACTATCGACATTTTTCTTAGACGTTAGTATGGCTATGGACTCTTTAGGGGTGGTAATGATATTCATCATCTTCCCACATAGATAACCACTCTTAAAGGAATCTTGACCGATATACGATAGCTTATCGGCGGTTTCCAAATCAATATTTATCAAAACAAAGGGAATGTCATTGGCCTTTAACTTTTCTACAAATGCTAGGGAGGTATTGTAGAAAAAAGGGGCAAAGACAACACCGTTCGGCTTGAGTTTGAGTATTTGTTCAAGGGCTCTTTCGTACGATTTTAGGTCGTACTGGTCAAAATAGTACCTATGGGTGATAACTCCGTATTTCTGGATTTCCTTGGCGGCGGATTTCAGACCTTTGTTCGGCCCGCTCCAAAATTGGTTTTTAGAGGCCGGGGTCGGAATTAAAGTAGCAATATTATATTTTTTTTTGAAGGCCAAGGTACTGGCAAGGATGTTTCTTTCAAAATCGTACTTGTCAAGTAGTTTCTGTATGCGTTCCTTGGTTTTTGGCGATACCCCAGGGCGATTATGAATAACCCTATCCACTGTTCCTGTAGAGACTTTGGCCTCTTTGGCAATATCTTTTATCGTTTTCAATAGAATAAATTAAAAGGTCTGGTAGTTGAGTTCAATCCACTGGTTTAGCCAATTGTTCTTGAATGGATTGAGTTTCAAATGTACGTATAAATCTAGTTTTATAAAACTGCTACGGGGCTTTTGTGTTCGCACACGAAATTTGGTGGCCGTTGTAGCTGCGAGAGTATCGGACATTGAAAATTATACATAGCTTATTGGGATGGGGGAAGGCCATTAGGGTAAACGACCTTTTATGAGTCGCACAATTGCTTGTTGGCCTCTTGTAAATTTTGGATGTCTTTCGAAAGAAACACGATCCTTTCCCGTACTTTCTTTCTATTTCGGGTGAGCATAGGGGGCAGCTGGTTCAGTCGGGCTTTTAAGTTTATGAGTTTGATATTAAACTCACGAACATCCTCGAATTTACTCGATGGGTATTTGGGAAAGTTCCCTTCAAAGGTTTTCTGAAGTTCGAAAGTCCGCCTTTTTAACTGGTTTAATCGGGCTTTCAGCGCATTGGTGTCGGCTAGTATTTTTATGACATTTCGTTTTTTTGCTATACGCGGCGCTTTCATATCTAATTTTTTATAAAAGTAATACGGTCTATTTTTTAGGGGGAATGCTATAACTGAAAATCTTATCTCGAAGCATCAGGTCGGAATAAGGCTGGTGGCCGAGGTGATAAACTTTTGAATACTTTCGTTACCAAGGCATATTTTAGTGATAAGAATACCTTTCTTTCTGTTTTTCACACTCAACATGGGCCATGGGGTAGTTGTAACCAAAGTCTTTATCAAGACAGCTTCCCAATGGGAAGACCCCGGAAAATCTAATTTCAGGGGTCTTGACCATATATTTTAAATCGCATTATTGCGCATCAGGGGGCAATATATCTTTGTCTTTGATATTCTGTTCCGGAATGGTCTCTAAAAACGCATAGAGGTCGGCATCTGCGCTGGGGCCATAACCGGCCAATAAGGTCCCTTTTCCACCATCGCTAGTTTCCAAGACATATAGTAAAGACATATCTGAGGGGTTGCTCATTCCTTCATAGCGATGCTCCTTTACAATAGTAATGTCCTTTGCGGCATAGGTCTTATCAGATTTGGTACTCCTTAGTTTTTCGTTAATAAAGCGATACGCGTCGGTATACCCTAACTTTTCGTAGCGTTTTATGTAATCGGTCTCGTGTTTTGCATATTCTGTACTCATAATATTTTTCTTTTAGACGTTCAACTTAAGCGGGTATGTTTTCCGCTTTTTCCCTTCTTTTCCAATTTCGGTGTTGGGCTATCGCTTTTATAAAGCCTATCGGATTTTCATTGACAAAAATGGCCTCGTCTTCACGTATATCGATTATGGCCGTGTGTTTTAGAAAATCTTCGGCTTCACCACTTACCGAAATGGCTTTACAGTGCTTGTAACTTTCGTTTACGAATTTGGTGAATTTGGCCTGTGCCCTTAAGGCTTCAATAGATGGTTTTCCTCCGGGGATATAAAGGGCATCGAATAGTACACTTTCCGTAGTCATGATTGCGGCATCAACCTGATGTTCCATACCTTCATCGCATGTAACCGTACCCCCATGTGGAGCGATCAACTTTACCACGGCCCCTTCTTTTTCAAGGGCATCCTTCGCAATTTTGAATTCGCTCATGCGAAAGCCATTACCTACGAGAACCGCGATTTGCCTTGTTGCTATTGAGTCGAAGGTGGTATGGGCCTGACTCAGTTTAGGCGACTCATCTAGGTAGATTTTCTTCTCCGTGGGTTGCTGGGCCTCGACATCGGCATCTGCACCTATGGCTTGATTGATCGGTTTCTCAATAGAAGAAGGGACTTCCATACCTAAGTTCTTAGCTACTTTTTCCGCCAGGCTCGAATCGATTTGGTCGATTAGGTATAGCATTCGCTCTTTGATATGCTCGATCTCACATTTACCCAGTTCAAAGGAGTATGCACTTATTACATGTTCCTTTTCCCAATCGCTAAGGCTTCTGTAGAATAAAGCAGGTTGAGAGAAATGGTCGTTGAAACTTTCGCTGCGCGTTCTTATTTTTTTAGCGTCAATACGCTCTTGGTAAGAATCAAAACCACCTTCTGCAACTGTGGAGAGGTAGGGGCATCCGCCACCTATGGAATTTGGAAAATAGGCCGTACGCCCTTTTGGGATTTCGGTCTGCATATGCCCGTCGCGCTGATTGTTTCGAACTTCGGCAATGGGTTTGTTAATGGGGATTTGATGAAAATTGTGCGTTCCTAATCGAGAGAGCTGTGTATCTCGGTAGGAAAATAATCTACCTTGTAACAGGGGATCGTTCGTAAAATCTATACCGGGCACTATGTTGCCCGGCAAGAAGGCGACCTGTTCCGTTTCCGCAAAGAAATTTTCAGGGTTGCGGTTCAGTACCATTTTCCCGATTATGGTAACAGCTACCATTTCTTCGGGAATAAGTTTGGTAGGGTCCAAAAGGTCAAAATCGAACTTATGTTCATCTTCTTCGGCAACTATTTGTAGTCCTAATTCCCATTCGGGATAGTGTCCTGCCTCAATGGCTTCCCATAGATCCCTTCTGTGAAAATCGGAATCTGCCCCACTGATTTTTACAGCTTCGTCCCAAGTTACCGAGTGTACCCCAAGTTTTGGTTTCCAGTGAAATTTAACAAAATGCGCTTTTCCTTCCGCATTGATCAATCTGAAGGTATGTATACCGAAGCCTTCCATCATACGTAAACTACGCGGAATGGCGCGGTCGCTCATTACCCATATTTGGTTGTGTAAGGTTTCTGGTGTAAGCGAAACAAAATCATAGAAGGTGTCGTGTGCCGATGCCGCTTGTGGGATTTCGTTATTGGGTTCGGGTTTGACCGAATGAATGAGGTCGGGGAACTTCATGGCGTCTTGAATAAAGAAAATGGGCATATTGTTGCCGACCAAATCCCAAGTGCCTTCCTCTGTATAAAATTTTACGGCAAAGCCGCGTACATCCCTCGCCAAATCTGTAGAGCCTTTTGAGCCTGCAACGGTAGAAAAACGTGCAAAAACCGGCGTTTTTCGGGAAGTATCGGTAAAAATACCTGCCTTTGAGTATGCTTCGATACTATCGTATAATTCAAAATAGCCGTGGGCCCCACTCCCCCGAGCATGAACAATTCGTTCGGGAATGCGCTCGTGGTCGAAATTGTGGATCTTTTCCCGAAGAAGAAAATCTTCTAAAAGGGTAGCTCCCCTTGGGCCCGATTTCAATGAATTATTGGTGTCGTTTATTTTTAAACCTTGTTTTGTGGTCAAAGGTTGATTTGAATAATCGACCCTGTGCTTTTTAAGTTGCTCGTCTTTACGGGTCGATACTGTTTTGTGTGTGTCCTCAGATTTCATATAAGTCCATTTTTGTAGTGGTGTTATAGGGGAATGCTTAGATGTTGCGCCAAAGGCCTGCATCGGTCTTGTGATAGCATTTAAAAATGCTTTAGCGTAAATAGGTTTGCCTCTAACTTTACGGCCTGCTCAATAAACAGGGCGATAAGTTCTTCGGAAAGGTTCGAATGCATCATATATTGACAAATTTCGAAGGCTGTTTGGTCAAGCTGTGCTATGTTCAAATGATAGAAGGGCCTAGTGTTGAGGTAGTCCGTCCCATATAAATTCTTGTGCCAAGCAAGTAGGCCACCTATATCGATAGGTTGCTTCTTTCTTATGACCATTTGCCATATATCCATTATAAAATCGGAACGATCAAGTGCACATTGCTCCATAAAGGTGCGGATAAGTGGATTTTTCGAGCCGAGGGCCCTGTCGGTATACCGTATCTCACCAATAGCATAAACTTGCAAAAGACATTCAAGACCTTCCATAATTCAATAAGCTTTGTTTGTAGCGTGATAAAATTATCGGTGTGGGGAGAATTTCCTTGGCTGTAAAAAAAACATTATTAGTGCAATTGCCCATGATGCTCGGGTGTCTTCTTCGTTTGGAACGGACATGGTTTAATTTTGGCGGAAAGGGGACGGTTTCGAGGCTCCAATGGCCCCTATATAGTAATAAGGTAGGATGGTAGGGCGATAACCTACACATTTTTTTGTGTTAAGGATAAGTGCGATGTAATCGATCATAATGGAAGACTCCAAGTAAATTGGCCTAAACTTTAAAACGCAATAACATGAAGACACAAGCATACTTAGCCTTTGACGGTAATTGTCAGGAAGCCCTTAATTTTTATGCCGATTCCCTTGGGGCCGAAATCAAGAATAGACAGACCTACGCCGATAAGAAAATAGATTTACCCGCATCGTATCGCGATCGCTTGCAACATGCCGAGTTAAAAGGAAAGGGAATACATTTTATGGCCTATGACGCCGCACCCGACACGCCACTAACGGAAGGAACCAAGATACACCTAAGCATTGACCTGAACGATAAAAACGAAGCCGAGGAACTGTACGGGAAGCTTTCCGCTGGAGGACGTATACACCATGAACTAAGGGAGCGCGAATGGAATGCCCTTTTCGGACGTTTCACGGATCGTTACGGTATCAATTGGATGATCAATTGTGACTTGAACTAGAAAGATCTTGAATCAGTTAAATAAAGAATAGTATGGAGGAGTGGTTTAAATTTTCATGGGATGCCATTTTCGCAATAGGTCTGTCGGCGGTCGGTATTTATGCGGCCGTAATTATCATGACCCGTATTTGCGGAAAGCGTAGTTTCTCAAAAATGTCGAGTTTCGATTTTGCCATGACCGTAGCCGTGGGTTCCATAATTGCCACTACCATTCTTTCAAAATCGGTAAGCCTGGTGGATGGGATTGTAGGTATAGTGGCCGTATATCTTTTACAAATGGGGGCGGCCTTGGCCAGAAGGAACGACATGGTGAAAAAAATGATGGACAACACTCCATTATTGCTCATGGACGGAGCGATTATTTTAGAGGAAAACCTGCGAAAAGGCCGGGTTGCAAAGTCCGATTTACGGGCCAAATTAAGAGAGGCCAATATAACCGAGCTCTCGGAAGTAAAAGCAGTGGTATTTGAAACCACTGGCGATATTTCGGTACTCCATAAAGAACATCAACGCCCGGTAGAGGATTTTCTACTCGAAGACGTTCAGCGTTCTTAGTGTTTTTTTAAAATTACGATCGCGATAGAAATAAGAAGGGTACACTAGGCAGGTGTACCCTTTTTTATGGATGCTCAATCAAGTTCAAATTGCATTGAAAAGGGTTCATTTCAATTTTCATCACAAGTTATATTTGGCAGAGGTTTCAACGGATATGCACTCTGATAGGGCGTTGGCCCCTTTTGGGAAAAAGTAAATCCGAAGGTTAAATTAAAAAAGAAGAAAGATGAACGATTTTAGTTATAAGTACACCATTATTTCCAAGAATACGGGGAAAACCCTTTTTAGGGGGATAACCGATTTAAGCAAAATAGGCGTCTTGCTTAACGATGATTTTTTCGAGTATATCGCGACCGAGGCCCAAATGAAACGTTTGGGTGAATGCAAGCTGGAAAATGAAGATTATATCTGTATAGTGAAGCTGACCCATAGTAAACGCGTGGCCTAGTACCAGTGATTTTTTTACGTTCATATGGTATGTTTATGAGTTGATCGGAATCGACCATAATGTATAAATTGAGAACATGCCAAACGGTAGGCATTAGAGTTACCGCTAAAAATGAAAATATGAATAGTGATATAAAGGAGATTGAAGAAAGTATAAATGATATTATGCAAAAGAATGAAGACGCGATAAAAGGATATGATCAGGCTGTGGAAAACTCCAAAGAAATCGGACTAAAAAGCTATTTCCAAAATAAGGCGATCGAAAGGCGAAATTTTCTTTTGGAGTTAAAGGCGGCAACCCCTGCATTGAAAACAAGGGAAGAGGTAGAAGGAAGCGTGACCGGAGCCTTGCATAGAGCATGGATGGACGTAAGGACTTTCTTTTCTGGTAACGATGATAGGGCCATGTTGGAAGAGGCCATTCGAGGAGACAAGGCGGCCATAGATGAATACAACGAGGTGTTGGCAGACACCCATCTGCCCCTTAAAGCGGCGGCAGTAATCAGAAAGCAGAGAGATTGGTTGCTAGATGACTTGAAGGCCATAAAAACCTTGGAAGACGTAAGGTAAATTCGTAATGAAATCCTGTAATGAAACAGCCCCTGACCAGGGGCTGTTTTATATAACAAGGTCAAGGTCTTTTACGATTTCTTTTTAAGATGTCGAACTCATTGGTTTTTATGACATAGCCAATCCGTAGCATGCTATGGTATTGTTTATAGTCGATAAGGTTTTCGCTATGACCACTGAACCATTCAAGCATTATGTATTGGTTGGAGCTATGCTTGAAAGGTCTGTAATGTAGGCGGCTTCGTATCATTCCTTTAAAGTCGTTGCTTAGACCCTTTCTGAGTTTGACTTCAAATATAAGCCTGTCGCGTATAAAGTCGTGCGAAAGGCTTACTTCCCCTAGGCCCACATAATCGATAAGATCGGGGTTTCCTGATTTATAGCCGTAGGGCAACCAGGCTTTAACGTGAAGCATGGTCCTTTCTGATAACAAGGTAGAGTATTGAAGGCTCAAACGGTTCCAGCTTCTGGAAAAGATACTATCACGTCCGTTTGATTCATGTTCGAACACCAAACTGGCCAGACCCTTAATTCTGTCATCTGAATCGTAAAATGCCTTCCCAACGCCTATGGTAGGGTTAAAGTTGATTTCTTTGAACGGGTATGAATCTTTATAAATATCCCAAAACGCTTTTTGGCTATAGGTCAAATAGAGGTAGGTTTCCCAAGGCAGCATGCTTCGGGTAATAATCTGTTTAAAACTGATTTGGTACTTGGCATCGGCGGTTGAACTGTTGATCGGTTTGTTCGAGGGTACGCCGGTAATGAAATAATTGTCTTTATGTATCGTGAACCACGGTATGTGTTGCATGGTATCGCGCACTTCTTGTCGGGTAAGGGCTTGTGCGCTTAGGTCGGAAATAAGGAACAGTAGCCCCATTAATATCCATATCGAGCTTTTGGCTTTCATAAGGGTGTTTTTTTATCGGGATAAAAATAGATGCACAAAATTAACCCATCGGAGCGGCCATTGCCCTTTTGATACGATAAAATATTGGTTCAATTAAAAATGGGCGGTGCTCCTTCCCTAAAAAAAAATAGTGTTTATTTCAATTGTGGCTTATAGTGAAGCAATGAGCTCTTCCAAGTTGTCGCTGCGTTGTAGCCCCATTTTTTTACGTAAACGATGTCGTGTGGTGTGTACCGACTTTGTTGAGATTCCCAATAGCCGTGCCATATCCTTGCTGCTAAGGTTGAGCTTGATCAGGGCACAGATTTTTTGGTCGGTTTGGCTCAGGTTGGGGTAGGTGCTGTTGAGCTTTTTGTAAAAGTCTTTGTTCACATCGGTAAACCTAAGTTTGAATTCTTCCCAGTTGTTCGCATTACCCGCTGAAATCGACTTCAAGACCCTATTGATTTCAGAGATTTTTACACTGCCATCCTCGCCTTGTAATTCGGTTTTGAGCTTTTTTAAAAATTCTTCTTTTTCGACCAGCTGAAGTGTAGACGCCGCCAACTCTTTATTTTTGGTTTCCAGAAGTTCGTTCGCTTTCTGCATTTCAAGGGCCTTGGTTTTTTCTATCAATCGTTTTTCGGCCCTGTGTTTTGAACGTATGTGCTTTACATAGACGAAACCAATGACTATCACGAATATGAGCGAAGTGGCCAATATAATGCGTTGAAGCATCAAGATTTTATCCTGCTGCTCCAATTTTTCCATACGTTGCTGCCTAATGATTTCTTGTTGACGTTCTTTTTCGAGCCTATATTCGTTTTTGATTTCCATTAAGGAAATATTGTTTTTACTCCTACCGTCGAAAAATACACTGGTTAGCGCTTTTGCCTTGTATAGATGGTTGTAGCCTTCCTTGTAATTGCCCGAGAGTTTATAGATTTCCGCCAATTTTTCATGAATGTATGGGGTGAAATCCATATGGCTCTTGTGTTGGTCGGAAATATCAAGCGCCTTATGGTAATAAGATGCTGCTTTTTTCAATTGTCCGGTCTTTTTATAAATTACGGCCCAGTAGGCATATACCAGCACAAGGTATGAAGGAGCGTTTTCTTGAAACCACGGTTCAATTTCTTCTAGTATTTTTTCAGCTTCCCCATATTTCCCATCCTCCTGAAGCACATAAGCTTCTTCAAACTTTATATAGGGCATGTATACTTGTTCTTGCTTTTCGCTATAATAGATATAACAGCTATCTAAATACTTTTTTGCCATTTTAGGCTCTTCCAGACCTCGATAGGTGTAAGTGAAGGTATAGTAGTGGTTCAAAAGATACTCCTCCTTCATTCTTCCTTTCTTGACAAGGTCTTTGATGATATCTAATGACAGTTGCAAATATTTTATAGACTCATCCTTTCTTTTACTAAAGCTGTACATAGCGCCAAGCCTTCGGTAAATATGCGATTTAACCACTTGGTTATCGTTCGTATCGGCTATACTAAGGGCTTTCCAGGCGGTTTCGTACGATTTGGCGTAATCGGCCCGGTGGCCATATTCTTCGGTAAGCTTGATCAAGGTATAGAGGGCCTTTGTCGATTCGCCTGCTTTGAGAAAGGCATCGATCTCGTTTTGGATAGCAACAATAACACTGTCTTGTTCAATGCTATCGAGCTCAGTTGTTATGGGGACAGGCGTACTTTCAGGAATGGAGGAGTCTTGGGCTCGAAGAGAAAAATTAATCAGGAGTGATAAAACAACAAGACCGTGAGTAGGGCTAAGTCTTTTTGATAATAACATTCAGTTCTATAATTTGTTAATACTGTCTTCTTTCAATCGTATCGAAAGCTAGGGCTTTTAATCGTAAATAAACAATTCTTAAATAATGGATGATTATTGGGTAGTGTAGGGTCAAGTGTAACTAATTTCTTGCATTTTTCAAAATTATCGAGGCCTTCGCTTTGGCCAAAACCAGGTTTGTAAAGAATTTCAATTTTGCAAAAATGTCACCTGTATAGTAGTTTCGGTAATAAAATGATATGCTTTTATCTTAATTCTATAATTTAAAAGGATAGCTTGATTTGAGCGAACAAAAAAGTGCGAAATCAGGTGGATTAAAGAATGTTGGGTGGGGATTTGACCTATATTTACTGGTAAATTATACTATACATGAACTCTACAAGTAGGTATAGGTACCCTATTTCTTAGTATTGGAGGTAAAAAGCCGTAATTTTCGGTTACCAATATTTCCCTCTTTTTGAGGGAAGCATAAACTTGATATAAATTTTAGGAAAAATGAGAAGGATTTATTTTGTTTTGGTATTGCTACTCGCCGGAAATTGGGGCGGCGCACAAGAGAAAAGATATGAGGCCGATTGGCAGTCTCTAAAGGAGTATAAAACCCCAGATTGGTTTCGCGATGCGAAGTTCGGTATTTATTGTCATTGGGGGCCTTATTCGGTTCCGGAGTATGAAAACGAATGGTATTCACATTGGATGTATACTTCTCCGAACAATCCCGAACACAAACAGGGAAAACGATTTTATGAGCACCATATAAAAACCTATGGTCCTTTAAATGAGTTTGGTTATAAAGATTTTATACCCATGTTCAAGGCCGAAAAGTTCGACCCGGCGGAATGGGCCGATCTTTTTGAAAAGGCTGGCGCCAAATTTGCCGGGCCAGTATCGGAACACGCCGACGGCTTTGCCATGTGGGATAGTAAGCTCACACGTTGGAATGCTAAAAATATGGGGCCGAAGCGCGATATAATGGGAGAGCTCGCCCGGGAAATCAGAAAACGCGACATGAAATTCATTGCTACCTACCATCGACAGTGGCTCTTCGGATGGTTTCCTACATGGGACGAATCGACCGATGCCGCCGACCCACAATATGCCGATCTCTATGGCCCGAAATTAAAAAAAGGCGATTTTCAATATCCGTATCGTACTAAAGAAATTGACGAAGGCGTAAAACGCTACTATCCTGTTGGCGATAAAAAGTTTAACGAAGAATGGTTGGCACGACTCAAAGAGATCATTGATAATTATAATCCTGATTTGGTATGGTTCGATAATAAGATGGATGTTATTGATGAAGCTTATAGAAAGGAGTTCCTGTCGTATTATTACAATCACGCGCTAAAGAACGACCAAGAGGTAGTAGCTACCTATAAATTTTATGATTTTGCCAAGGGTACGGCCGTTTTAGATGTAGAACGGGCGCGGATGAGCGAAATGAAGAGTTTTCCATGGTTGACCGATGATTCTATCGATTGGAAGGCCTGGAGCCACATCAGTAATCCCGATTATAAATCGGCCAATCGTATTATCGACTTTTTGGTAGATGTGGTAAGTAAAAATGGTTGTCTTCTATTGAATATTACCCCTAAGGCAAATGGTGAAATTCCCCTTCCGGTACAAGAGCGTTTATTGGAAATAGGGGAGTGGCTAAAACAAAATGGGGAGGCTATCTATGGTACACGCCCCTGGCATGTATATGGCGAAGGATCAACCCGTGTGGTCGAAGGGCATTTAAGTGAACGAAAGAATCCTGATAACACGGCAGATGATATCCGTTTTACGGTAAAAGGCGATGCGCTATATGCCATACAACTAGATTGGCCGAGTTCTGGTGAGACTGTTATTAGAACACTGGGCAAGGATAGCAAACGGCTTGACAAGAAAATCAAATCCATTGAGCTACTTGGGTCTTCTGAAAAACTGAAGTTTGATAGAAAACCTGACGGTCTATATATCTACTTGCCAAAGAAACCTGTAGGGAAACATGCCTTTGTTTTCAAGCTAACTTTCTGAAAATAAAATGTACTTATTGTTTTATTGGCTACGGCATCTGCTTTTCTAGAATCGAAGAAAAGGAGTTGCCGTAGATTTTTTCGTCTCCATTTTTGGGTCCCGATCCTTCTGTTTTGATCATATGTTATACTCAAAACCATTTGTTCTATTCAAACTACAAAGGCTCCTATATTCCATTTTTGGAGTTATAGAAGGCAAAAAAAAGCGGAGTTGAACAAGAGTTAAAAAAAAAGGTAAAAGACGGTGTATATGGGAGGATTCGTGAGCGGTGTCATTCCTATTTATGCGTATTTACCCCCTCTTCTTTGTGGTTTGTTCCCCTCTATTTTAACATTTTAAAAATTGGCCATTTTGTCAAGTTGTAGTTTCTTTTAACACTTACGAAAAGTAAAGTAAAATAGGGGGTTGCAGCGGTGTAATTGACGAATAAATTGGTTTTGTCAAGTTTTTGTCAAGCGTTATTTTTAGGAGTAAATTAACAATATCTCTACTTTGGGCATCAATTAAAGGGTATATGGAAATTAATGATGCTCTTAATTGATAATTCAATAAATAAACTTCACTCATTTTAAACCAACTCGTATTATGAAAAGTAAAAATCACTTTCCTTCTAACCATGCACCACCCAATCTATTGGGTGTTCCTCTGCGTGTATTCAAAAAAAATCACAACGGACATAATGTTGATTCCATTTTTGAATAGGTGTTCAATACCGTGAATCTTACACCTCGATAGAAAATTAAAAATTTGGTTAGGTCGAGCCCGTCCGTAAAATAGAATAATAGCTCAACATATGAATCTATAGACGGGGTATTGGTCACTAGTTTTTTATCAAGGAGACCGTTTAAGTCAGGTTTGCTTACATGACTTTAGGGCTAAGATTCCCTCTTATTTTTTATTTCACTATGTCCATTTAAAATTTAACAAGAAACTATATGAATTTCAAACACATTTTTCATTTCGAATCCCACATTTTTCGCATGGGGTTGTTCTTGGTCTTTTGTATAAGTACAGTGGCCGCGCAATCTCAAACAGTAAGTGGAACGGTATCGGCCGATGATGCGCCCTTACCTGGAGTTAGTGTCGTGGTCAAAGGGACCAACAATGGGGTTGTAACCGATTTTGATGGTCTTTATTCCATAAAGGCGGAATCTAGTGACGTCTTGGTCTTTAGTTATATCGGTTTTAAGACCAAAGAGGTAGCTATAAAAGGGAATAAAACCCTAAACGTTATTTTACAGGAAGACGTATCTGAACTTGATGAAGTGGTGGTAGTAGGGTACGGTGCCCAAAAGAAAAAGGAATTGACCGGTGCGGTAGCGCAAGTGAAGTCGGAAGAGTTAATGAAAACTTCAACTTCCGATATAGGTGCCGCATTACAAGGTCAGATAGCCGGGGTAAACGTAACGGCAAGTTCAGGATCTCCGGGAGCGGAGGCTAACGTTCAGATTAGGGGGCTTACCTCGATCAATGGAGCTAACCGACCGCTTTATGTGGTAGATGGAATTCCTTTTGAAGGTGATCCTAGGTTGAGTATTAACGAAATAGAGACCATCGATGTTCTGAAAGATGCCGCATCTGCAGCGATTTACGGAACTCGTGGCGCCGCTGGGGTTATCTTGATCACCACCAAGAAGGGTAAGGAAGGTCAAATGAAAATTGCCGTAGACAGTTATTACGGTCTACAGAATATTACTTCTGGAACCCCACTATTGAACGTAGAGGATAAACTGTATGCCACTTTTGTTCAATCTGCCGCCTTGAGCGATAGAAGGTATGGTAACACATGGACGACCATAGAGCAGAGTCCGCATTTCCTTACCAATAACACTAATTTGATGGATGTGGTAGAGAACGATATGGCACCGATCCAGAACCATAGCCTTAGACTTTCAGGGGGTAAAGACGGACTCACCTATAACGTAACGGGAAACTATTTCGACCAAGAAGGGGTAGTAATTAAATCTGGATATGAAAGATTCAATGTAAGGGCCAATACCCAATTTAAAAAAGGTAGATGGGATATTTCTACGGCTATCTCATTTAGGGTAGAAGATAGGGAGTATGAGCCATGGGGCCTTTTGAGAAATGCCATTGGGTACAATGCGTATCAGCCTATTCTCGATCCGAGCACCAGCGTATTGGAAAATGCCGGTGATGGATCAGGTGCTAACAATCTCTCTTATCTCGGCTACCAGTTCTTGCAAGAAGACAATCAAGAAAACCAGTATTTTGATGGTAATTTAAGTGCCACCTATAATATTACCGATAATCTTAAATTTACAACAAGGGTGGCGTCGAGTTATGATAATGGTACAAGAATAACCATCAATCCTAAATTTATTGCTTACCGAGACGATGGTTCAGAAGTTTCTACCCAGCGTTCAAAAGTCAGAAACTTGAGTTTGTTGGCGAAGAAGTCTACTTTGGAGAGTATTATAAACTACAATAAAAGTTTTGGAGATCATAACATAAACTTTACGGGTGTTTATTCTTCCGAAAAATATACCTATTCCCAATTTTTTGCGGAAAAGAGCGATCTGGCTTCCAACGATATTACGGTGTTAAATGGAGCTACGTCCGACCCCAATGTGGGATCTGGTACTAATCCATGGACGCAGAATAGGGAAAGTACATTGATCGGTATGTTGGCACGACTTCAGTACAACTACAAGGGAAAATACCTTTTGAACGCATTTGTAAGAAGGGACGGGTCTTCTAAATTCAAAGAAGAACCTTGGGGAGTTTTTCCTTCTGTATCCGCAGGATGGAACGTGTCGGATGAAGGGTTTTGGGATCCCATCAAAAATACGGTTTCCTCGTTTAAATTAAGAGGAAGTAGGGGAACCGCAGGTAACCAAGGTATCACCGATTATACCTATACGCCAACCATTACTCTAGATAATGATTATGTCTTTGGGGCCGATAAAAATGAGAACCTGGTTCTGGGAGCTATCCAAACGGGCTTTGCAAATCCTTTGGTAAGTTGGGAAACTTCGGTTTCATTGAACGGAGGTTTTGATTTGGGCTTTTTTGATAACAAGTTGACCTTTTCGGGAGATTTCTATGAAACTAAAAAGGAAGATATGTTGTTTCCCGTATTGTTACCGCCAACTGCAGGGGGTGGAACAAATGCCGAGGTGACCTTGAATGTTGGGGATATGACCAATAAGGGTGTGGAGTTTGCCATGAACTATCGCCACTCCGGTAAATTTTCGTGGAATGCAGGACTTACCTATACCAAGAATGACAACGTCATCACCAAAATGAGCGGTAGTAACAAAATCATTTATTTTGATGATAGTAGTATCTCCGGACATGATAACGATCAAGATTTAATCTCTGCCTTGGCAGAAGGATATGAAGGAGGGGCCTTCTTTTTGGTAGAGACCGATGGGACCATTAAAAATGAAGAAGAACTAGCGGAATATCAGAAAATCGTCCCCGATGCCAAATTGGGGGATTTAAAATATGTTGATTTTGATAATAATGGAACCATTGATATCAATGATCGACAGTATATGGGAAGCGGTACTCCTGAATTTGAAATGGGCTTTAATTTTTCCGCCTATTACAAATCACTTGATTTCTCCATGCAATGGTACGGATCCTTTGGGGCCGAAATTATAAATGGAAATAAAGCCTTGGCGTACAAGCTCGGGAACCATCAAGATATGGTATACCAATGGACACCTCAGAACAACACTTCCAATATTCCTGTTAACAGAAATGCCACCCATAACAATTACAGGGGACAGACGGACTATTGGTTGGATGATGGCACCTTTGTAAGGCTACGCAATATTTCCTTGGGTTACACTATTCCTAGGGATTACACGGAAAAATTGGGGATTACAAAGTTCAGGATTTATGTAGCCGCCCAGAATCCACTTACGTTTACCAAATATGACGGATACGATCCAGAGGTCGGTAATAACGGTCTTAGTACGAGAGGTATTGACAAGGGTACCTACCCCGTAAGCTCTCAAATACGAACCGGACTTCAAATCGAATTTTAATACAATTTGATATGAAGATGAATAATTCCGATAAAAAAAATGACAAAATAAGAGTTATGAAAACAACGATAACAAAACGGTTATTTGCCATAATAGTACCTATACTGGCATTTGTAGGCTGTTCTGACGATTTTCTTGAACAGACCAATCCCAATCAAATTTCTACGGAAACTTTTTGGAAAGACAATAAAGACCTTGAGCAAGGTCTAATTGGAACATATAAGGGTTTTGCAAATGCGAATAATATAAATTTGGTAGGTGAGCTTGCCAGAACCGATTTGGCTTGGGCAAGTGGGTATCAGCGCCCCAACAATACAAATGAGTATTATCTACAGATATTTAACGATGCTTCTTCCGTACCCAATAATAAGTGGAGTGCAAACTATACCACTATATTCAGGGCCAACCAGGTTATTGAGGCGGCTGCAAAAATAAGCGAAACCTACACCACCGAAAAGGAGAAAGAAGAAGGGCTTATAATTCTTGCACAAGCTCGGTTTATAAGAGGATACATTTACTTTAATCTTTATAACACATTTAATAAAGGGGCGGTACCTATTTTTGATTTCGTACCGGTCAAAGAAAGTGAGTTTTATCAGCCCATTTCATCGGCCGAGGAAGTAAAGAAATTCTACATGGAAGATTTGAAGTTCGCTTCCGAAAACCTTCCTGTTAGTTGGGAAGATAAGGAAAAAGGACGTGTAACCGCAGGTGCCGCCGTGGCCGTTATGGGGCAATCGTATCTCTATGAAGGCGATTACGAAACCGCATCGACTTATTTTAAGAGTGTAATCGATGATTATGGGTATTCATTAACGCCCAATATTGGTAGCAATTTTACCACTATGGACGAGTTCAACGAAGAATCTATACTTGAAGTCGGTTATTCCCTGGATTTTAAGAACGAATTAGGCCCTTATGATGGAAGGGATGTTGCCAATCCGTCTTATGTTAGACAGTTTACAGGGGGTGATGGTAAATGGTTTGGGGCTGTGCTGGCCAACTGGTTGATATTGAAATATAGAAATGAGCCCTTAGATTTTTCAGACCCAAGAAACAAGATAATAGATGAGGAAGGTAATGAACGTTATCGAAAATTTAGTTTAAGAACATCGTGGTCGGTTGCTTTGGTAGACGATGAGGATATGGGGTATTATTTAAGGGAAAAAACAGGGCAAGCTTCGAATTTTAACGTTAAAATGACTGCGTTTTGGAGAAAACACACGAATTGGGATATCACCCGGTCAGAAGAAGAATTATCGCCAGGAAAGGTCAGATCTGGTGTTAACGAACGTTTGATCCGTTTGGCCGAGATTTATCTTCAGTACGCCGAGTGTCAAATCAAATTAGGTAACATAGATGAGGCCTTGGTCTATATCAATAGGGTAAGGAGAAGGTCTGGTGTTCAGCTATTGGGGCTCAACGGTACAGGCGAGTTTCCTGCCAACGACCACGATAATAAAAGCTATGATGCCCAAAGCTTGATGGAACATCTTATGTATACCGAATTGCCTTTGGAACTCTCTGCGGAAGGTGACGGAAACAGAAACATCGACTTGAGAAGATGGGGCGTTAAGGCGGATCGTTTTAAAGAATTGGCCCAAAGACGTTATTCGGCAGATCACTACAAATTGCTGGATGAAGATGGTAAAGAGGTTACCCGATGGGGTTCAATTGTTAAGGAACTACCTGTTGGTGATCCAGACATAGACGAAAATTGGAACGAATTTCAAGAAGCCGCCAACAACTATAACGATGATCTTCATGCCTATTGGCCATTGCCAAATTCTGAAATTATATCCAACCCTCAATTAAATGACTAATGTTCTAGAAGATATTAGGGTTAGATTATTGAAAATGCCTAAAAACAAGCAATTAAAATATCATAAAATGAAATACGCAATAAGAATATTAGCGGTCTTGGCCATCCTGTTCGTGGGCTGCGACGATAATGAATACGAGGCGCCCTTCCCCTTTTCAGATATAGGGTTTTATACGAGTAAGGGTACAGCCAATGATCTTCAGGTCAATATAGATGAATACTTGTCGTTTACCGATCTCTCACAAGGTGCCGTAAACCACAAATGGACCATAGAAACATCGGATGCCTTTTTAGAGGGGCCAATCGATAGAAATGACACAATTTTGGAGAAATTCATTATTGAGCCTAGAACGACAACCTCGTACGAAAAGACGGTACATGTACTTTTTCAAACCTCGGGTATGAAAAAGGTAAGGCTGCACAATACCTTTAATGAAATGGTTGTCTTTAAAGGGAATCGTGGAGATGTAGATTATGAAATGCCCGCGAAAAAAGAAGGGGACGTGTTTGTTATAGATACTACCTTTTTAGTGAAGGTTTATCCGAGATTGGTTCCTAAGATTAAAGTTAGAAATGACGATGTCGTAGTAAACCACCAAGCTACCGATACGGTATATATAGAGGCCGGTAGTAGCTTAGAGTTTACCGACTTGACCACCATAGGTGAGCCTACTGGCCGAACATGGTCTGTACGTAAAGCTTTTAAGCCAGGAGATGAAGTGGCGGAAAATCCGGTTTTGAACAGTAGTGGTGATTCTATCGCAAATATAACCTTTAATTCCTTGGGAAGCTTTAGGGTAAGTATGAACTCGTCACGATCGGGACAAAATTTACCAGGTGCTTTTGCAAGTTACCAAATGACCGCACCTATAAAGGTTATACCCTCGTCTAAACCTTTTGAACTGACCGGAGTGATTCGGGAATTGGAAGATGAAACTATACAAGTACCCTATAATGGAGAATTCACACCTTTTGGTGGTCAAGAAGAGTTTTTTACGGTAAAGGTGAACGGAGAGGCTTTTGAGGTTGCCTCGGTTACCGTTAACGAAGATGATGCCACAAAAATGGATATTAAATTGGCGGCACCTATTTACCGACCTGATGTAATTACCGTTTCTTATTCCGGAGGTACCATAGAGTCTACCGATACACGAGAGGCCTTGCCATTTACTGATGAACCTGTTATCATGAGTACCGTGAACCTTGTGCCCGAGGCAATAGCAGGTTTGGAGACCGGTGCGGATAGCTGGGGTACATTTTGGAGTAATAAGGGAACTGTAGAGTATTCAACTGAGCAAGCTTCAACCGGTAATTATAGCCTGAAACTCCAAATTGAACCGGGTCAAGATAATGCAGAGGCTAGTGCTATGTTTGAAAACCCAATCATTTTTGAAGAAGGTAAAACGTATATAGTTTCTTATGATATGTACGTGGAACCAGGTGTGGTAGGTGCAGCTGATGCGGAGATAGGCTTATTCCTACTTCAGAACTGGAATTTCCAAGTACGCACGCTGTTTGAGCATCCTGAAGGCGTTTGGGTAACAATCACAAATGAATATGTCAATACTTCGTCTTTATCACAATTCTATCTTAGAATTCTTACTAATGCTGACAAAACTACGGCTGCAACCGTGTATTACGATAACTTCTCTATCATTGAAAAAGAAGAGAGGCCATAACAATTGTTGAGTTGTTTGAGTTAGAGGGAGAGTTGAAAGATTCTCCCTTTTTATTCCTTTTTAAAACTACGTATGAACATGTATTTAATCCATCTGAGGTTGGTCTTTTGTTGTGCCCTTTTGTTGGGGTGTGGCGATAATTCAAAATTTGATAGTACAACGGATTTACCGGTTGAACAAGAACAGGAAACAGAACAAGAGGGAGAACCCGAAGAAAGCTCGGAGCAAGACCTTGATAAGGAGGTTGACTGGAAGGATATTCCCGTACCCGCCGATGCAGGACCGGATATGAAGTGGGAGTTTCAAGAGATTTCCGATAATTTTGAATATGAGGCACCTGCCGATAATAAAGGGAGTGAATTTCTCGAAAAGTGGGACGATTTTTATCACAATGCCTGGGCAGGCCCAGGGCTGACTGAATGGAAACGTGACAGGTCTTATGTAGCCGATGGCGAGCTAAAAATGTGGGCGACAAGAAAACCGGATTCCGATAAAATGAACATGGGGTGCGTTACGTCTAAGACCCGAGTGGTCTATCCTGTATATATCGAGGCAAGGGCAAAGGTCATGAACTCTACCTTGGCCTCCGATGTTTGGCTATTGAGTCCTGATGACACCCAAGAGATAGATATTCTAGAGGCATATGGGGCCGATTATTCCGAAAGTGCCGGAAAGGATCATTCGTATTTTTCTAAAAAGATACATATAAGCCATCACGTCTTTGTTCGAGACCCATTTCAAGATTATCAACCAAAGGATGCCGGTTCTTGGTTCGAAGACGGCACCGTCTGGAACAAAGAGTTCCATAGGTTTGGTGTGTATTGGAGGGATCCATGGCATCTAGAATATTACATAGACGGTGTTTTGGTGAGGACCGTTTCAGGAAAGGACATTATCGACCCCAAACACTTTACGAATACAACGGATTCCGGTAATACGGAAATCGATACCCGCACCGGTCTCAATAAGGAAATGGATATCATTATCAATATAGAAGACCAAACTTGGCGGTCTTCACCGGCCTCGGGTTTACAATCCAGTACCTATACGCCTACGGACAATGAACTGGGCAATATAGAAAACAATACGTTTAGGGTCGATTGGATCAGGATCTATAAACCTGTAGAGAAATAAGAAAATCCTTCTTTTGCTTTGGTAGCGCCCGTGAGCTTATGATTCGGCGCTGTCTAAATAGTTTTATAAAACCATAGGTAGTTCCCCCTTTTGTTCAAACTACTTGCCTATGGTTTTTTTTATGTTTTATTCCAGAAAGATGACCGTGGTCATATGATGTTATTTATCTTTTTCTTTCCGTAAAAACATTGCCCAAAAGGCTTGACCTAGCGCTGATTTTTGGTTAATTTCATGCTGAATTTCACGTCTTCGCTTAAATAAACATCAAGATGGAGTATATCGATTATTACAAGGTTTTGGGCGTACCCAGGAATGCTACTGAAAAGGAAATTAAAAAAGCATACAGAAAACTGGCAAGAAAGTACCATCCTGATGTAAATCCCAATGATGCGGCTGCCGAGAAAAAATTCAAGGAGGCCAACGAGGCGAATGAGGTTTTGGGCGATCCTGAAAAGCGAAAGAAATATGACCAGTACGGAAAAGACTGGATGCATGCCGAAGAATTTGAGAAAGCCAAGGCCCAACAACGGGGCTCTAGGGCAAGTTCAGGACAGCGCCAAGATTTTGGTGGGGGCGATTTTTCCGATTTCTTCGAGTCTATGTTTGGTGGGGGTGGATTTTCCCAAGGAGGCTTTTCCTCTCGGGGCGGACAACAGGTACGGTACAGAGGGCAAGACCTGAACGCCGAACTCCGCTTAAATTTACATGATGCCTATAAAACCCAAAAGCAGACCCTGACCGTAAATGGAAAGAATATAAGAATCACCATTCCCGCCGGAATCGAAAATGGCCAGACTATTAAAATTACAGGGCATGGTGGGCCAGGTCGTAATGGTGGGCCCAAAGGAGATCTTTATCTCACCTTTATCATCGATAACAATACCCCGTTCAAAAGAGACGGGAACCATTTGTACAAGAACGTTGACCTAGACCTGTATACCGCCATCTTAGGGGGTGAAATTACGGTCGATACTTTCGATGGAAAGGCAAAACTCAAGGTCAAACCTGAAACCCAAAGTGGTACTACGGTAAAATTAAAGGGTAAAGGTTTTCCTATCTATAAAAAGGAAGGTCAGTTCGGAGATTTGTTCATTACGTACAATGTGAAGACCCCTACCGGTCTTTCCGATCAAGAAAAGGAACTGTTCAAAAAATTGGCATCCCTTAAAAACTAAGATTATGCAGCAAGAAGAATATGTATCGGTTACCGAATTCTGTAACGGCCATAGTATTTCTACAACGGTCATTAGTCAGTTGAACGAGTTTGGACTTGTAAGGGTCATACAGCGTAGTGATAGCTTGTACATTCCTATGGAAGAGCTTCCCAAGGCCGAAAAAATACTGAGGTTGCACACTGATTTGAATATTAACCTTGAAGGGGTAGAGGTCATTACGCGGCTGCTTGAACGTATCGAACGAACCGAAGAAGAGCTCATAAGGCTTAAGAATAAATTGAGCTTCTACGAGTAAGGCCGTCTTTGTGTACTACGTGGTAAAAGCTTTCGATCAAAGCAGGGGCTCCTTCTTAGGGTTGTCTTGTTGACGCCGTGAGGCCTGATATTCCTTAGGAAGTTCCCCGTATACCTTTTTAAAACATTTGGTAAAATACGAAGCCGTATTGAATCCTGACATGTATAGGATTTCTTTAACGGTCAGATCAGTGGTCTCCAATAACTGTTTCGCCCTTTTAAGCCTGAATCTTCTGATAAATTCCCCAGTCGATAGTCCGGTATATTCCTTGAACTTATTGTAAACGGCACTTCGGCTCATAGAAAGTGCGCTAGTGAGCGATTCTGCATTGAATTCGGCGTCCATTATATTCATTTCGAGCAGTTCTATAACACGGTTCAAGAATTCTTGGTCGGGTGATGTAACCATTATCTCACTTGGCGACAGCGAAACTTCACGTTGCATATAGTTTCTCAACTCCCTGCGGTACTTGAGAATGTTGTTTAGTTTTACCTCTAAATGCTCAAGGTTGAAAGGCTTGGTCAGGTAATCGTCTACGCCTAGTTTTAGCCCTTCGAGCTGGCTCTTGTCGTCAGATTTTGCCGATAGGAAAATAATGGGAATATGATTGTATTCCATCTCCTTTTTTAGTGCTTTGGCAAATGATATACCGTCCATTTTGGGCATCATAATATCACTGATAATAATATTGGGCGTGTGCTCCTTTAAAATTTCCAAGGCTTTATGGCCATTTTCAGCTTCTAAGATTTCGTATTTTTTATAAAGGCCACTTTTGATGAAGGTCCTCAGGTCTGTATTATCTTCAACGACCAATATTACGGGTTTTTTGTCCGTTGTGGTAATTTCGTCCTCCTCGGTTTCAAAACTAACTTCCTTTAAGTGGTCTAAGTTAGGGTGTACCATGGCCTTGGTCGATTCTGAGCCAATAATCTTATCGTCTTTGTAAAAATCGAATTTTTTAGGGAGGAAGAAGATAAAGTTGGCCCCTTTTTTCGTTCCTTTTTCCACTATAATCTCACCGTGGTGACGTTGTACAAGGCTTTTTGTGAGGGCAAGGCCAATACCCATGCCGTAGGTATTCCTATTTTCGGCGCTATCGTCATTAAAGAAACGGTCGAATATTTTTTCGAGACTGGAGGAGGAGATTCCGTTTCCGTTATCGCGAACCTCTATCTTAACGAATTCTTCCTTTGTGGTACCTACATATTTTGAAATGTTGCCGACCACTATGGAAATCTCACCACCATCGGGCGTAAACTTGAATGCATTGGATAGCAGGTTGTTCATGACTTTTTCCAAGGCATCTGGACTAAACCAGGTAATCAGTTCCTCCGTATCGCTGATAAGTGAGAATTGGATCGAACGGTTGGTCGCCAAAAAATCGAAAGAGGCTTTGATTTCCCTTATGTTCTGTAAAATATTGAAGTACCCCACTTCAAGAACCATCTTTTTTTGTTCGATTTTTTGAAAATCAAGAAGCTGGTTGACCAGCCGTAAGAGCAGGGATGAGTTTTTTTGCATGAGCCTGTATTGGTTCAGACGTTCTTTAGGCTCCATAATGTCGTTGTTTTTTTCAAGAAACTGCAAGGGGCCGTTGATCAACGAAAGTGGGGTTCTGAACTCGTGTGAGACATTGGTGAAGAATTCCAGTTTCATTTGGTTGAGTTCATGGGCCTTTTGTTTGGTAAGATGGTCCATGGTGAGTTGGTGTTTCTCCTCGATTCGAATCAGGGTAAATTTACCAAAGGCATAGAGTAATAAAATGACCAAGAGGGTATAAAGGGCATAGGCCCACGGGGTTTTCCAAAAAGGAGGGGTAATGGTTATCTGTAGCACATCGGGTTCTTGGTTCCAGAATCCGTCGCTATTGGCGGCCTTTACCTCAAAATAATAGGTGCCCGGGGCCAAGTTGGTATAGGTAACCAGGTTTCTATTGCTCGGGCTCTCTGACCAATCGTCTTGAAAGCCCCTCAAGCGATATTGATATTGGTTTTTGTTCGGCGACGAAAAGTGAAGGGCCGAAAAACCTAACGATATGTTGTTTTCATTATACCGAAGTTTAAGTTTGTCAGAGGTCAGAATGGTTTGGTCTATAATTTCCTTACCTTCTATTTTTCTATTGGGGGTCAGCTGCTTGTTGTTCAAAAAAAATCGGTCTATGTGTACATCGGGCGGAATGATATTTTGTTTGATGTTCTCCGGATAAAACGTACTAATACCGTTGACACCGCCAAAAATCAGTTCGCCATCGGACCTTTTTAATGATGCCAGTTCATTAAATTCATTGCCCTGAAGGCCGTCTTTGCTGTCATAGTTTTTGAAGGTTTCCTTGATGGGGTCGAATTTAGAGATGCCGCTGTTGGTCGATATCCAGAGATTGCCCTCATGGTCTTCTTCAATGCTTTTAATGACATTGTTGGGGAGGCCATCGGCCTCGGTATAGGTTTTAAAATATTCCTTACCGCTAGCTTCATCTTTAATGTACCGGTTGAGCCCTCCACCTAGGGTTCCGATCCATATGATTCCTTTTGAACTCTCATAAATCGGCAAGATATAGTTGTGGCTTATACCAATGGAATCATTTTCGACTCGCTTATAAGAAACAAATTGGGGGGCGTCGGACAACAGTTGGTCGGCAGATAGTTTGTTCAAGCCTTTACCGGTACCCACCCATAGATTACCCTTACTATCTTCTACGATGTTTCTGATAATGTTACTGGAAATATTATGGCTACTGTCAAAATTTTTTAAAACTGGGTCTGAGGCAGACTTGGCCCGAAAGAGACCTTTGTTGTAGGTTCCGTACCAAACTTGCCCGAACCTATCGGTACACATGCTGAACACCGTGGCATTTGTTTTGTGACTGATTTTTAGCTTGGGGCTTTTTTCAGGGATGGTGATGTCTATTTGATATACCCCTTTGAAACCTGAGTTGCCCAATTCCAATATTTTTCGATTACCAATTTGAACCTCGTTCATACAAAGGGCCGAACTCACTTCGCTTATTTGACGGAAATTAGAGAAAGTACCATCATTATCCTCCTTCAGAAGCATGTTTAATCCTCCTCGCGTGCCGAACCAAAGCGTACCGTTGCTGTCTTCGTAAATCGATTTTATAATATTGTTGCTTAGGGTCCCTTCCCGTAAATTGCCGACATAATGGTTGAACTGTTTACCGTTAAGGTCCAATTTATTGATGCCGGTACCAAAGGTTCCGGCCCAGAGTACCCCTGTTTTGTCAATAAGCAATGACCGGATATAGTTGGAACTCAGGCTTGATGGGTTTTCAAAGCTGTTTTTATAATGCTTTTTCAACAAAAGGGTGTCGGATTTCAGCCAAAATTGGAATAGACCGTGTTTTGTTCCTCCCCATAGTCTGTTCTTGGCATCGACAACCATTTTCACTAAGTTGTGGTCCGCTATTTTTTTAAGCTGTGCATCGTTCGGCCCCTCGGGCTCGATTTGGGTGTAGACCCCGTTCGCTGTAGCAAAGACCATCTGTCCGGAAGGACTTTGGGCAATACTTCGCGCTGGAAAGACATTTTTAAAGGCCTTAATGAGCTGAGGCCGTGGTGCCCGGTCTTGAGGTCTTGTTTTATAAATACCCGTAGCACTGCCCAACCAAACCGCACCGTCACGGTCTTTGAACAAAGAGGTGGGCACGGTTTTGAATATGGCTTGATTGTCGGATAAAGGTGAATTGAAAGCCAAATTTCTATGATCGGCCGAAGTCTGTGCCACTTGCAGGCCCTTGTCCGTTCCGACCCAAAGCCTATTTTTATTATCGACGACCATATGCTTTATAAAGTCGGAAGCAAGCCCGCTATCGTCTTTCCCACCGGCCATATATGTATAGAACTTTCCGGTCTGCCGTTCATAGAGGTTAATGCCGTAACCGACCGTTCCGATCCATAGATTTCCTAAGGTGTCTTCTGCAATGGTACTGATTAAATTCCCGCTTATGGCGTATTCGTTGTTAAGTGAGGGTTTGAATTTTTTGAAAGTGCGTCCATCGTATCGGTTCAGCCCATCGTCGGTACCGATCCAGATATATCCGTAAACATCTTGGTGAAGGGCGAGAACATCGTTTTGAGAGAGCCCGTCATTGCTGTTCAAGTGTTGAAAATAGGTTTCCGTCTGGGCAGTGGCGAACAATGAAATTAAGGAAAGGAACACGATAAGGGCTCTTTTGATATTGCCTGGGCCAGACGGTTGCGATTTTAAAAATGTACCTGAGGTATGGATATTTATTTTTTTTGTTGGATGCATTCTTTCCTTATTGGTGCCAAAAGGATTCTTTATTTGAGGTGCTCAAACAATAAGTAACGAATAAATTTAATCGAACCCATCTATTTTGCCAGCTTTTATCCTTAAAAAAATCAAAAGTGTTATGGTTTTAAACATTTGTTTCGATCCCTACGATCGAAAATAACCTGTAGGGAAGAACAAATGAATTAAAAGGAGAGGGGATTATCTGCTGTTTAGGGTAAAACAACTCTACGATTTCTATACAAAAGACTTTTGTTCTATAATTAAGAGTGATAGTTTTATGGAATACGAAAGATTAATGACATTTTTGGAGAAGGGTTAAAGCACGTCATTTTTAAATTCGATTCTTATTTCAAATATAAAAAACATATGAAGTTACACCTTGTATTTCCCGTACTTGCCATATTACTTAATCTGTGCTGTAAGGAGGAAGAAAAAGTCGATCAAAAACCACCGAATATTGTCTGGATCGTTTCGGAGGATAATTCAAAACACTATTTGAAGTTGTTTGATGCTAACGGAATAGAGACGCCTAATATCGAAGCCTTGGCAGAACATGGTATACAATTCGATCGTGCGTTTTCGAACGCCCCCGTTTGCAGTGTGGCACGGTCTACTATCATATCGGGTTGCTATGCACCTAGAATCGGTGCACAGTTCCATAGGCGTTCAAAATTGGTGCCTATGCCCGATAGCTTACGAATGTTTCCGGCCTATCTCCGTGATGCAGGCTATTATACGGCCAATAATAGCAAGGAAGACTACAACCTTGTAAAAAGTGATGATGCTTGGGACGAATCGTCAGGAAAGGCCACATGGAAAAAACGCAAGGGAGACCAGCCCTTTTTTTATGTACATAATATAGGGACTACCCATGAATCGCGGGTACACTTTCCGGAAAGCGATATGGAAAATGTACCGACCATCGCCCAAGGCGAAAAATTTAAGGTGCAGCCGAATCATCCTGATACTGAGCTTTTCCATTATACGAACGCACGTTATCGCGATAAAATTAAGGAAATGGACGGTCAGTTGGGAGAAGTGGTCAAGGCTCTTGAAGCAGATGGTCTCTTGGAAGACACCTTCATTTTCTATTACGGAGACCATGGCGGGGTATTGCCGGGCAGTAAAGGCTATCTCTATGAAACTGGATTACACGTGCCTATGGTGGTTCGTATTCCCGAGAACTATAAAGATTGGGTCGACTTAAAAATAGGGAGTAAAACCGATCGTTTCGTCAGCTTTATTGATTTGGCGCCAACGGTACTGAACTTGGCGGGCGTTCAAATACCCGAACAAATAGACGGCAAACCGATTTTGGGAAATGGGGTAGACACAAAACAACTAAATCAAGAAAATGTCACTTATGGATATGCCGATCGGTTCGATGAAAAATACGATATGGTACGCTCGCTGCGCAAGGGTAAATACAAGTATATAAGAAATTATCAGCCCTTTAATTTTGATGGTTTGATGAATGAGTATCGTTATAAACAGGCGGCTTACGGCGAATGGGAGAGAATGTACGAAGAGGGAAAGTTAAACGGGCAACAGTCCGCTTTTTTCAAATCGCGGACCCCAGAAATGCTCTACGATGTAGAAGGCGACCCTTATGAAACCGTCAATTTGGCCGGTGACCCTAAATTTGAAGCCAAGCTACAAGAAATGCGCGGTCTACTGAACGACTGGGTCGAAGGTATGCCCGACCTGTCGTTTTATCCTGAATTTTATTTGATAGAAAACGCCTTTGATGCGCCCGTAGAATTTGGGAGGGCACATCAAAAAGAGATTCAAGCGTATATAGCAACGGCCAACTTAATGTTGGAAGATGCAGCGGGTGTACAAGCACAATTAAAAGACTTGCTGCAATCTTCAGATCCATGGCAACGGTATTGGGCATTGATCGTCTGCAGTAGTTTCGGTGACGGCGTAAAGGCCCTTGTCCCCGATATTAAGGAAATAGCAAAAAATGATGGGCAAGCGGTCAATAGGGTAAGGGCTGCGGAGTTTCTGGGAATAACGAAAAGCGGCAATCCGGTTCCTATTATGCTAGAGGCACTTTATTCGGCCCAATACGAGACCGAAGCCCTACTGATCTTAAACTCCATTGTGCTTTTGGGATCACATGACTACGGATATAACTTCCCAATTGACGAGAGTAAGATTTCCCCTGATTTCAGGAAAAAGAAATCGGAGGTCGTCCGCCGATTGAATTTTTTGAAAACCCAATTACGCTAATCTATGGGGTATTGTACATTCGTTATAAAACAAGTATTGCAGGGTAAGAATTTAACCGTTTTTTTCGTACTTATTTTACTTGCGGCAGGAACAATAGGTAGGGCGCAAAAAAAGAAAAAATCGCAAGAGCCGCTCAAGCGCCCTAATGTGATTTTGATTAATGTGGATGATTTGGGATATGGCGATTTATCCTCTTACGGAGGCGAGCTTTTTGAAACACCCAATATTGACAGATTGGCAAAAGAAGGAGTTCGTTTTACCGATGGCTATGTATCGGCCCCGGTTTGTTCACCCAGTAGACATGGTTTGTTATCGGGCGCATATCAACAACGCTTTGGAGTGCAATGGAATCATGATACCTGGAAAATGAAGCATCGTGAAAACGAAGAGGTTGTTCCTAGGTCTCATAAGTTCATCAATCAAGCTTTTTCAGATGCGGGCTATGTTACCGCTATGGCGGGAAAAATCAACTTGCAAGGCTATCCTAAAACAACGTTTGACCATAATTATTCACTTACGGCATCGGGCTCTAATTATTTTCCGGTACCGACCGGAAAGTATTTGGGGGTAGATGATAAACCCGGGGAGAATTCTAAACCTAAAGGAGGTTGGACGCCGATGTTGTGGGGTCCTGAAAGGCCAGGGGAAGAATATCTTACAGACCGTTGTGGAAGGCAATGTATAGAGTTTATAGAAGAACATAAAGATCAACCTTTTTTCTTTTACTTGGCCTTCAATGCGCCACATACGCCACTTCAGGCTAAAAAATCGGACCTGCCTAGGGTAAGCCATATTAAGTCTGAGGTAATGAAATTGTATGCAGCTATGGTTCTTGCTATTGATGATAATGTGGGGCGTATTTTAGATTACCTCGAGAAAGAAAAATTACGGGACAATACCATTGTTGTGTTCGTAAGTGATAACGGCCCAGCCAACCCTATTCACTTGTCGTTACCAACTTGGTGGCCCGAAGATACGCCATATCACCTCTTAGGGCAGCGGGGGCCTCTTTCGGGGTTCAAAGGAAATATGTGGGAAGCGGGAATACGTGTGCCCTACATTATAAGTTGGCCTGCACAATTAGAGCGAGGGCTGGTCTTTAAAAAACCGGTAAGTACCCTTGATCTATATCCGACGCTATGTGCCGCGGCAGATGTCAAAATACCCGATCATACGACCTTGGACGGGGAGAACCTTTTACCCTTTCTCAAAGGAGGATATGAAGAAGATCCCCATCAAGCATTGTTTTGGTATGCCAATAGAATGGGGGCGGCCCGTATGGGAAAATGGAAATTCTTGGTAGAGGATAATAAGCATTATTTATTTGACCTAGAAAATGATATAGCCGAAACTACCGATGTCAGCAGGAAGAATCCAGTGGTGATGCAAACTATTTTTGAAGCCTATATTAATTTTAGGAACGAGATGCCGGCCATGCGTAACCCATTTTTAAGACCTTTGGACCTACCTTCGTCAGATGTGACCGATTTACCCGTTGTGGAAGGGGAATAAAGAAGGGAGGGGCTTCCACAAAAAAATAGAGGGCTTTGCTATTTAGGCAAGGCCCTTTTTGTTTCTCTGTGATCGTGAAAAGTAAATATTATGGAAAAAAATCCTGAATTTTATATCTCAAGGAAAAAGAGTGTGTCGAGATCCTTGGTTTTCTATATGTCAAGCGCCGAATAAGGGCTGGTGTTTTATCTAGGATTGTCAATTTGATAAATTGTTCTAAGGATAAAAACAACTGTTGCATTTTTCTACTAGCAATATTGTCAATTTGGTCGGAACAAAAAACAACAAATGACAACTCTTATGAAAACCACTAATTTTTTTGGGAAAAACATTCGTTTTTCTAGTCAATTTTGGTGCCTTTTTATGTTGTGCTTTTTAGGTGCATTTGCACAAGCGCAAACTGTAAAAGGAACCGTTTCCGATGCCCAAGGACCATTACCGGGGGTCAACGTAATTTTAAAGGAATCATCAAATGGTACCACTACTGATTTTGATGGTAATTTTGTACTTCAAGGTGTATCTAAAGGAGCCACTTTGGTCTTTTCGTACATTGGTTATAAGTCTCAAGAAATAACCGTAACCGGTGCAGACCTTAAGGTAACTATGGAAGAGGATGCACAGGCCTTGGAAGAGGTCGTCGTCGTGGGGTATGGGGTACAGAAAAAGAAAGACCTGACCGGTTCAATTTCTTCCATTAATACCGATGATATTCAAAAGACAAATACCGTTTCGTTAGACCAAGCCATACAAGGTAGGGCGGCAGGGGTGTCGGTATCTGGAACTTCAGGGGCTCCGGGAGCTAGTCCAACCGTTAGGATTAGGGGTACGGGAACCGTAAACAACTCAGACCCCTTATACGTTATTGATGGAGTGCCCATCAACGATATTGCCAACTTCAACATGGCAGATGCGGCATCCATAGATGTGCTTAAAGATGCTTCGGCTACTGCAATTTATGGTTCAAGAGGGGCGAACGGGGTTATTTTGATAGAGACGAAAAAGGGATCGAAGCGAAAGACCACGGTGTCGTACAACGTATATACAGGGGTACAGAACAAAATAGACAATTTAGATGTACTGACGGGGCCGCAGTGGGCTATGTTGGTCAATGAGGCCAATACGAACGACGGGACACCCTTAAATCCTGAATTGGCAAATACAGGGGCATTGCCCACGTATAATTGGAAAGATGCCGCTTACCGTTCCGGTTTTATTCAAGACCATCAATTATCCGTTTCAGGTGGGAGTGAAAAATCGACCTATTACATCTCCTATGGATATATTTCGCAAGACGGTATCCTTAAGGAGTCAGGCTATAGCCGTCACAATTTTAGGGTAAACAATACGTACCAAGTAGGTAAAAAAATTAAAGTAGGTCATAACATTCAATACTCTAATTCAGACAGGACCTCCGTTCCCGAGGTGGGCGGTAACCCTTGGCAGCGTGCGGCTTTTGTAGGCTACGTTACTGATCCCGTTTCCCCGATTTATGCACCTGATGGTAGTTTAGGCATTCCTGGTTATTCTAGTGCCATTAATGCATTAGGACTGGTCGAATACGGAAAAAGAGACCGTATGAAGGAGAGTTTTTTCGGCAACTTATTTGTTGAGCTAGACTTGGCAAAAGGTCTAAAGTTCAAGTCTAATTACGGGTTGGAAATCACAAACGTAAAAAGTGATAATTACGTGCCTGAATATTTTGTGGGACCCACCTATAACAGTCCGGTAAGTCGATATATTCTGAGCCGTTCGGAAAACAGGGTTATGGTACTTTCCAATACTCTTAATTACCTAAAGGTTTTTAAGGATAAACATAATTTTAATGGCTTGCTGGGACAAGAAATCCAAAACCTAAACTCTAACAATGTACAAGCAGAGCGTAGTGAAATCCCTTCAAGTGTAGCTAATCCGACCTTAGGTTCTGGAAATGTATCTACCTCTACCAACAATGGTGGCATCTCCGAATCTAAACTCTTATCCTTCTTCGGTAGACTCAACTATAACTATGATGAGCGCTACCTGATAACCGCTACGTATAGGTTTGATGGGTCTTCACGTTTCGGGGAAAACCAACGCTGGGGTAAGTTTCCTTCCGTGGCTTTAGGCTGGAACGTTCACAACGAACGCTTTTATAATATTGGCTTCTTGGACCAGTTGAAATTTAGAGCAGGTTGGGGAGAAACCGGTAACCAAAATATTCCCAATTCGGCAACCTTCAATACCCTTAACCTGAATACCAATTATATGTATGGTGCCGACGAGACTACTACGGTAGGGGCGGCTCCATTAAGACCCGGTAATCAAGATTTAAAATGGGAAACTACGGTAACGAAGAATATTGGTGTCGACTTAGGACTTTTCAATAACTCGCTTACCCTTACCGCCGATTATTTTATCAAGAATACTACTGACTTGCTTTTGGCCATACCTATTCTTAATACAGCGGGTTATAAGACAAGTCCTTACGGAAATGCAGGTAATATAGAGAACAAAGGTTTTGAACTTACCGCAAATTACAGAAAGAGTTTTGGTGATTTTTCGTTCAGCTTAGGAGGGAACATCTCCTTTGTGAAGAACAAGGTCATTTCTTTGGCCGATGATGGTATCTTGATCGGTAGTAACCGTTCTAAGGATTATAGCCGTACAGAGGCCGGTCACCCTATAGCTTCTTTCTACGGATATGAAATGATCGGTATTTTTCAGACGCAAGATGAGGTCGATAACAGCGCAGTGCTTCCTAAGACCCAACCGGGCGATGTAAAATACAGGGACCTTAACGATGATGGAATTATTAATGATGACGACCGAAAGTATATTGGCTCGCCTTTTCCAGATTACACTTATGGTATAAACCTCGATATGAACTACAAACAGTTCGACTTTTCAATGTTCTTTCAAGGAAGCCAAGGGAACGATATTTTGAACCATACGATTTACTGGTTGGAAGCGGATTTAGGTACCAATATGTCTAGCAATATGTTGAACCGGTGGACAGGGGAAGGAACGTCCAATACTTTGCCTAGGGTAACTTTTGCCAATAACGGTGTAAATATGCCAAAATCTTCTAGTAGATATGTTAAGGACGGTTCTTATTTGAGATTGAAGAATGTACAATTGGGCTATTCCTTACCGCAAGATATGCTTGACAAAACACCAATTTCCAACCTTCGTATTTATTTAGCCGCACAGAATTTGCTCACTTTTACCAAATATGAAGGTATGGATCCAGAAGTAGGTGTAGATACATCTGACAACGGTACCAGTCCTTTAGACATAGGGATTGACAATGGGTTATATCCTTCCGCAAGAACTTTCACATTGGGCTTGAATATTAAATTTTAAAAATGACATTTATTATGATACGATATAGAATGATTAAAAACGGACTCAAGTCTTGTTCCGTGGCCTTGGTCTTTGCGTTAAGTTCATGTAGTAAAGATTATCTTGAAGTAGAACCATCGGGAGAGCCGACTATCGCGAATTTTTATAAAACCCCAGTAGATGCCGAGCAGGCCCTGACGGCAGCCTATTCCCCAATGCGTGAAATGTATTCCCGCGAAAATTTTGGGGCGGCCAATGCAAATGATCTCGTTTTTGGCGATGTAGGTACCGATGACATATTAAAAGGAGGCGCAAGGGTAAATGATGGCCCACACCTGTATGAAAAGGAAATATTTAGTCTTACGACCTCTAATTCCGCTGTAGAGAAACTATGGCAAGTGAATTATAAAGGGGTACTTTATGCCAATTTGGTTCTAGAAAATGTGCCTCTTATAGAATTTGACGATGAAGAGAGGAAAAAGGATATTATTGCCGAAGCCCATTTTTTGCGGGCCTACTATTATTTTGACCTGGTAAATACTTTTGGAGGTGTACCAATAATAGATAAACCATTAGAGCCTGGGGAATACAACGTAGCACGTTCCTCAACCGAAGAAACATACAACTTTATTGAAGAGGACTTGAAAAAAGCAATTACTGAATTGCCTTCCAGGTTCGATAAAGGAGCTGATTATTTGGGGCATGCCGACAAAGGTGCCGCCCTGGGGCTAATGATGCGTGTAGCGCTCTACCAGAATAAAATGGACCAAGTTAAAACCTATGGGGAACAGTTATTTGAATTACCTTACGTACTAGCAGATTATGCTACGATCTTTGAGCCTTCCGGTGAGTGGAATACAGGGTCAATATTTGAAGTTAATTTTTCGTCGAATTCAGACAAATTGGGAACTCTAATTCCTCGTATGATCGGTGCAAGAAAGAAGGGTGGCGTTGGTTTTTCCCAGATTAAAGAAGACTTAAGAAATGAGTTTGAACCTAACGACCCTAGATTTGACGCCTCTTTTTATAACGTCCCGGGTGGGTATGGAACGGAGTGGTATATTAGGAAGTATTCCATAGCTCCATTTAGTGAAAACCCGAAACCTTCGGTGGGTGGAAATGGAAATAGTGGCAATAACATTAGAATCATCCGTTTGTCCGATGCTTATTTAATGTATGCCGAAGCTATTTACGATACCGACCCCACAACCGCTATAGGCTATGTAAATAAGGTAAGGCAGAGGGCAAGGGGCGATAATGACGCTTCCGTTGTGCCGGATTTGGACGGCAGTCTAAGCGGACAAGCTTTGTTGGATGCCATTTATCACGAGCGCAGGGTTGAATTGGCAGGCGAAGGCTTCCGGTATCATGATCTAATTAGAACCGACAGGGCGGAGGCTTTGTTGGGGCCCTTGGGCTTTAAAAAAGGACTGCATGAGATTATGCCTATACCTTTGTCACAAATAGATTTGTCACAGGGCGTGTTAACACAGAACCCTGGATATTAAAAATGAAAGTATGAATGCACCTTTTCTGGGTAAAGACAAGAGAGGTGCATTTCATTCAAATAAATCGCATAATCCCTTACTTTGCGAAACTATCGATAACTGAAGAAGGCTTATGTATAAATTCGTTGAGATATGAAAAATAAAG
This sequence comes from Zobellia uliginosa, assembly GCF_900156625.1. Taxonomy (GTDB): domain Bacteria; phylum Bacteroidota; class Bacteroidia; order Flavobacteriales; family Flavobacteriaceae; genus Zobellia; species Zobellia uliginosa. The sequence continues at coordinate 336,076 of NZ_FTOB01000002.1, forward strand.
GTACGTTGATGTTAATTTTTCTGGTTGTGTTCATGGTTGGAAAACGTGTTTTGGGACAGAGTGATGATAGGCCCAATATCATATTTCTTCTTTCAGATGACCAGACCAGTGTGGCTACCGGTTGTTACGGAAATGACCAAGTGAAAACGCCCAATATGGACCGGCTGGCCAAAGATGGTGTGCTATTTCTCAATCATTATAATACGACCTCTATATGTATGGCCAGTAGGGCCAATATTTTAACGGGGATGTATGAGTACAAAACCGGGTGTAATTTTATGCATGGTGATTTAGCCGTTGATAAGTTCGAAAATTCCTATCCGGTTTTGTTGAAAGAAGCGGGATATTTTACGGGCTTTGCGGGCAAGGTTGGATTTGTTCTTGAAGGGGAAGGTTCAGAAAAAATTGAAGATGGATTGCCAGTAGGTTATTTTGACAAATGGGGCGGAGGACCCGGACAGACCATTTATGAGACGGTCAAGAACCCGACTATAGCGGAATATGCCGAAGAATATCCGCACAGCACACGGGCCTATGGCGCATGGGCGGGCGACTTTATCAAGGAAGCAAAAAGCTCGGGAAAGCCCTTCTGCATGTCCATTAGTTTTAAGGCGCCTCATTTGCCTTTTACACCCGATCCTTTCTTTGACGGGGTCTATGCCGGACAAACCTATAAAAAACCCGATAATTACGGAGCGGAAAATGCTACCCATTTGGCACCCCAGGCAAAATCGGGGCGACAGTATAATTCATATAATTTTTGGAGGGAGTCGGAAGCTTCCTATCAAGAAGCGATCAGAAAATACAACCAATTGATCCATGGTGTGGATTATGCTATCGGAATGATTCGTAAATCCTTGGTAGAACAGGGCCTCGATAAAAATACCATCATCATATTTACCAGTGATAATGGTTATAGCTGTGGAGCCCATAACCTAGGGGGAAAGGTACTGCCGTATGAGGAGGCTTCCAGGTCGCCATTTATTATTTACGATCCACGAACGCCCCAAAGTCAACGCGGCATTAAAAGGAAGACCGTAACGGCCAATATAGACGTAGCTCCAACTATCCTAACGTATGCGGGAGTCGATATTCCCAAAAATATGGATGGCGAAAACTTGTTGCCTCTAATAGATAGGGAAGGGGGAATCAAAAGAGACCATATTGCGCTGACCAATATGTGGGGAAACGATGAAATTCAAGCGCTATCGGTGGTTACCGAAGACTATAAATACATTTACTGGCAATATACCGATGAACGCATGCAGCCCACGGAAGAGCTCTTTCATATTGCCGTAGATAAACTGGAAATGCACAACTTGGCACAAGACGAAGCGTATAAGGCAGAGTTGAAGAAAATGCGCAAACTTTACGATAAACGATATCGACACTTGGTAAAAGAAGGTATGAAAGCCAACGATTACGGAAAATACACTGTTTTATTCGATAGAAAAGCTCCAGAGAGTCAGAAGAACCAGTATCGTCAACTTACCTATGCGAAGTTGCTTGAGCAAGAAGCCGAAAAGAAGAAAAACAAGAACACTCATAAAAATTAATAAATGGGAATATTAAGTAAAGTAATGTACGCATGGGCCTTAGGTTCTAGCCTTTTGGGTACGATGGCAATGGCACAAACAGATAAAAAGCCAAATGTGATTATAATTTTGACCGATGATCAAGGCTATGGGGATATTGCGGCCCATGGTAACAAGGTCATTCAAACGCCGACAATGGACAAGCTGCACGATGAAGGCGTCCGTTTCACGAATTTTCATAGTGGAACGACCTGCGCGCCGAGCCGGTCGGGCTTATTAACGGGAGCGGACGGTAACCGTGCGGGAGTATGGCATACCATTGGTGGCGCCAGTTTGCTTCGTGAGAAGTTTGTATTGATGCCCCAGGTCTTTGAGGATAACGGATATGCTACCGGAATGTACGGAAAATGGCATTTGGGCGATGCCTATCCGTACCGTCCCCAAGATAGAGGGTTTCAAGAAACCGTAGTACACGGTGGTGGAGGTGTAGGCCAAACACCCGATTATTGGCAGAACAATTATTTTGATGATACCTACTGGCGAAACGGGGTTCCAGAGAAGTTTGAAGGCTATTGCACCGATATCTTTTTCTCGGAGGCAATGGATTTTATGGAAAGAAAAAAAGACCATCCTTTTTTCCTCTATATCTCATTGAACGCCCCTCATGGTCCATTGAACGTACCCCAAAAGTATTACGATATGTACAAGGGCGAAAAGACCATCAACGATGACCAAAAGGCCTATTATGGTATGATCACCAACATAGATGACAATATTGCCCTTCTAGATAAAAAACTGGAGGTTTTAGGTTTGAAAGACAATACCATTTTGATTTTCATGACCGATAACGGTACCCAGACGGGACATAAAGTGGTTAAAGGAAAAGTTCAAGGTTATAACGCAGGTATGCGTGGGCATAAGGGTTCACAATATGAAGGCGGACATCGTGTCCCTTTCTTAATGCGTTGGAAAGACGGTAAGCTAACAGGGGGGCGCTCGATCGATCAACTGGCTATGAATTTTGATGTGCTTCCTACCTTGATCGACCTATGTGATTTGGGGAAAGTTCCAAATCTAGGTTATGATGGAAAAAGCTTGGCGCCCTTGTTGAACAAGGAAGTGGAGAAGCTTCCGCACCGCTATTGCGTAGTAGACAACAATCGTTTACAGCAACCTGTAAAATGGAGGATGAGTGCTGTTATGGATGACGATTGGAGACTTATAGATGGCAAAGAACTATATCATATTAGGAAAGATCCCGGACAAGAAAAAGACATCGCTTCAAAACATCCTGAAAAGGTAAGGGAGATGCGTGAAGCCTATGAAAAGTGGTGGGACTATACGTCTCGGGATTTTTCGCACTATGAGGCTTATAAAATTGGAGTGCCTACCATTCAAGAAACCGCGATTACCGTTCATGACCTGCATAGTTCGGATCCCATAGCATGGAACCAATCGTATATCCGAAATCCTGAATCTGGTAAAAAGCCGGCTTTTGCCGATGGGTTTTATATGATAGACGTACAACGCGACGGATATTATGAAATTGAGTTGCGAAGATGGCCCAAGGAATCGAACTTGGCATTTAATGCTACACCACCACAGCTCGGACAGGCCGAAAAATGGTACAACGTTCGGCCAGAAGGGGTGTCGTATCCGCTAAAAAGTGCAAGTCTAGATATTGACGCACTGCATCTGGATAGTCCCGTTGACATGAAGTCAACTAACGTAACCTTTAAGACGTATTTGGTGAAAGGCCGTAAGCATTTAAAAGCGAATTTTACTAGGGAAGATGGTGTTCGTTTTGGAGCGTTTTATGTCTATTTGAGAAAGGTAGGGGCCTTATCTGACCAAAAGGATACCAAATAGTGAAGAGATTGTATTAGGGTATTGTAATATATGAAAACAGGGAGCCGATTTATAAAAGGAGGCTCCCTGTTTTTATTTTGTGCTTTTTGGGTTCTTCTATTTTAGGCAAAAAAAGCCAGGGAACCCTAAGGCTCCCTGGCAACAAACTAACTCAACAAACAACTCAATATAAATTTTTTATAAGGTGTTCAATACTTTTAGTAACCGGCGTTTTGAAGCATTGAAGGAGCTTTTTCAACCTCGGACTGTGGTATGGGCAGGTAATATTGCCGGATGAACCATGGTCGTTGTATTATATTCTTCATTGGTCAAATTACCGTCTGCAGCCTTAAGTTTTAATTAATAACCTTCGTTTTGAATAAGCGCCTCGGTTCTATTTATTTCTGATTGTGGTATTGGCAAGTAGTACTGTTTTTTATCAAATGGTCTTGTTTCAATTGTAAATTCTTCAAAAGAAACATTTTCATCAAGATCTTTTGTCCAGCGCAGACCTTTTACGTCAAAACCAAGATTATCTTCATTTAACCAACGTCTTTCGTCAAAGAAGTTATGACCTTCAAAGGCAAGCTCTACCCGTCGCTCTCTTTTTATTGCTTCTAATAGTTCTGGACCACTAGCTGTAATAGCTGGTTGCAAGGCCCTTTCAGAAACCCTACTTACATATCTTCTTGCCGTCTCTTCATCACCAGCTCTAAAGGAAGCCTCTGCATAATTTAGATAAATTTCTGCAAGTCGATAGATGATATAGGGTCTACCCGGGCTAGCTTGTTTTACATCTGTACCCAATGCCTCATTTTGAAATTTACGTATTCCATATCCAGTTGTAGATCCGTGTCTAAAGTTTCCTAAGGTCTGCTGGTCTTGTGAAAAAGAATCTAAACCATCTGGGACAACGGTGTTATCTAAAGAAATAGCGTAATCAATAGGTCTTCCTCTAAATATAGCTCCTTGGTAATTGATATTGGCGTAAAAACGCATTTCGCGATTCTCGTAAGGGTTTGCTGCATCATAGGAAGGACTATCCGTAGTATTACCGTCATCCATATTATAAATTAAGGTGTGGTTGTGCAATGGTGTAGAAAGATTCCATCCATCAAAACCTCTAGGCGATTGCGCATTGTCAGGTTGGGTCGTTACATCGGTGCCGAAGCCAAAAACAGTTCCCCCAAACGGTCTTGCGAATAAGATATCTTGATTTGCTGATAAAAATAGATCTTGATAAGCCTTAGCATCGGGAGTACTTATCAAATCTCGATCCCCTACCAAATCAATGACTGCTTTAGCAGCATCCGCAGCATCTTGCCATTTGTTGGCCTTGTCATAGGTGTACAATTCCAAATTAGATGTTTGCGGAGCCATAGACGGGTCGTGCAAATCACTCGCTGCATATAACAAAGTTCTAGATTTCAATGCCAACGCAGCCAATCTTGTAGCTCTGCCAAATTCTCCACTTTCTCTAGTTAGTGGTAAAAGTGGGGCGATTTCATCAATTTCACTAACAATAAAATCTACGACTTCTTGATAACTATTACGTGGAATATTAAAGTCGTCATCTAGCGTTGTAGCCGAGGTTAATAATGGTACGCCCCCAAAGAACTTTAATAGTTTTGAATACTGATTAGCCCGTAAAAAACGCATCTCAGCCTTTAAGGCTTCTATTTCATCAGGATGATTTATTTGGGCCTCGCTACCTTCAACCAATTCTAAGAATACATTGGCTTGTCTTACATAGGTGTAAAGGTCTTGCCATTTTTGACCTAACTGTCCTACATTTTGAGAAGACCAACCCCTAAGAACTCTAAAGATGTCCAAGGCTTGTGTTGCTGCGTTGAAATTCATTCTAGCTTCAATGGATGCTATTTCCACATTCATGTAACGTGCCCAAAACTGGGAGCCAGCCCCAAATGACTCTGTACTGTTATAAGTAGTAAGTAATAACAGTTCAACTTGTTCTGGTGTACTCAATACCAAATCACTGGCAAATGAGTCCCTTACGTCTATATCCAAGCTTTCTTCACAACTGCTAAAGGTCATAAAGAATGCTATCAGCATGATAATGCTTATTTTTTTTATTGCTTTAATATTTCTCATAATTCTTTTTTTAGAAACTAAAATTAACACCCAAAGTATATGTTTTTAGAGGAGTATATTGTGCTCCCCTAAAATTGTTATACCCTGTAGCTTCAGGATCGAGGCCCAAGTCCCAGATATCTGAGAAGAAAGTGGCTAGGTTAAACCCTCTGGCAAACAGGCGAACATCAGCAAATTTGATAACATCGCTTTTTAAGGTGTACGAAAGTTCCACTTCTTTTAGGCGCACAAAAGAGGCGTCAAAATAGTAAAGGTCAGCAAAACCATCAGTACCGTCTATTTGCCCTCCACTAATGGCATCTCCTTGTGCAAACGCTCTTGGATAGATTGAGTTAGTGTTGTTTGGCGTCCATCTTTCATTGAATACAAATTCTGGTTTTGCGCCTGATTGATCAAAGAATACCAATGTTTCTGCTTCAGCTTGCCCTTGAAACAAGAAATTAAAACCAAAAGATTTGTAATTGAAGCCCCCATATATACCGTATTGTATTTGTGGAATGTTTGAAGTTGATGTTCTGATAAAATCATTTCCATCAACTACACCATCATCATTTACATCTATGTAAATCGGTTCTCCCGGCACAGTGCCCTCTCTTTTAATGGAAGTAGCATCAACCTGGGCTTGGTCTTTAAAGATTCCATTTGTCGGGAAGACCCTATTATAGGAGTCTATGGGTTTACCTGCTTGCTTTTGGGAATCTAAGATATTTTCTCCCTCAGGCAAAGAAACTACTTCGTTACGAGCATTTGTAAAATTCACTCCTAAATTATAAGAGAAGTTATCGGTTACTTCGTCATTCCAGGCTAATTCAAATTCGTAACCCCAGCTTCTGGTCTTACCTATGTTTTCAGCCGGAATTTGACTGTTCTGTAACCCTATAAACCCAGGAATAGCTCCTGATCTATTCACTAAAATATCTGATCTATCTTGTTCGTAGTAGTTGAAATCACCTGATAATTTATTGTCGAACAATGTAAAGTTCAAACCAATATTCCATAGCTGTGCAGTCTCCCAAGTAACATCGGGGTTAGCTAGCCTAGCAAGATTGTAGGTATTGACAAAACTTTCACCACCTTCTCCCAATACGTAATAATTTGGGAACCTTGTGCCTAATGGATTAATTGCGTTACCTGTATTCGTTCCAAGATCGAACAAGGAAAGGAATTGGTTCGCACCAATACGGTCGTTACCCATTTTTGACAAAGAAGCCCTAAGTTTTAAACCATCGATCCAAGCTACATTCTCTAAAAAACTTTCTTTATCCATCGCCCATGAGACTGCAGCACTTGGAAATGTCCCATAACGATTGCCTTCACCAAATCTACTGGACCCATCATATCGCATTGTGAAGTCAATAAAGTATTTTTTCTTAAAATCATATGATAGGGACCCAAAGAAATCTTGTCTTTTGAACTCAGAACTTGTTCCGCCTGAAGCCTGTCTATCATCATTATTACCTTGAAATAATTCTCCTCTTCTAGCATCAGGAAATCCACCAACTTTAGTAGCAAAGAAATTGTTTGAAGCATTATTCAATCTTTCCATTCCTATGAAGGTGCTTATAGAGTGCACGCCGAAGGTGTTATCGTAATGTAAACGTGCATTATAGATTTGTTCATCAAATTTGCTAAATCTCTCTGTCAAGATACGTTCAGTTCCTTGTTGGTTGGATCCAATTCTTGGCTCAAAAGTACCATCATCCAATTGCGCATAAAAAGTCCATGGCGAATACCAAGATTTTGAATTGGTTTCAATTTTCCTGAATCCTGTAAATCCTTTTATACTTAAACCCTTTAAAACTTTATCCAAGTTCCAATCTGCCGTGAAACGACCTGTTGTCGTGTTTGTAAAATTATCTTCAAAACCAGAGGCGTTGCTTGAAGTTAAAATAGGGTTACCTTCATCACCTCCCCGTGCAGGAAGACCATTAGGGTATCTTGCAATTTCATTTGGCGGTAGAGCAAAAATTAATTTATAAATATTATTTGCGTTAACACCTGGCGCCGTCCTTTTACCAAAACGTGTAGCCAAATCTACTCCTAGTTTAAAGCTGTCCGATAAATTGACATCTATATTAGAACGTAGTTGGTATTGCTTAAAACCTAAAGCACCTGATTTATATAAACCTTTTTGGTCTATAAAATCACCACTTACAAAATACTTTGCTTTTTCGGCACCTCCAGAAACAGAAAGAGAGGTTCTAGATTCGGGAGAAGTCTTTGCCAATACCTCATCGGCCCAATCCGTATTTGGAAAACCTGCAATATCCTCAGGTGTAAATACAAGATCTGCATCAGCACCATTAACTCTTGCATTTATTTCATTCTCGTAGGTTGCAAACTGGTTTACATCCATCAATTCTGGCCGTTTGGTAAATGATGAAACGTTGTAAGCATGAGAGAAATTGATTTTCGGCTTTCCTGATTTACCTCTTTTCGTAGTTACCAAAATTACCCCGTTGGCTGCTCTAGAACCATAAATTGCAGCGGCACCATCTTTAAGTACCGTAAGTGATTCAATATCTTGCGGTGCTAATTGAGAGAATGAACCTGAGGGAACACCATCTATAAGAATCAACGGAGTGTTATTACCTAAGGTAGATTTTCCCCTGATCAAGATCGTAGTAGCATCATCGTCTGTACTGCCACCGCCGCCATTGCCTGCACCTGGTACACCACCACGGTCACTAATAATTAGACCAGAAGCCCTACCTGCCAGGGATTTGGCAACATCTTTACTTGAGGATTGTTCAATTGCTTTGTTATCAATAGTACTTACCGATCCTGTTACTTCTCCTTTTTTCTTGGTTGAATACCCCAATACAACCACTTCTTCAAGTTTGGCCGCATCTTCTTCTAGTGTAACGTTAATTTCAGTTTGGCTACCAACTTTAATTTCTTTTGAAGAATATCCTATATATGAGTATACTAGGGTAGTTTCCGCATCTACTTCTATGTTATAATTACCATCAAAATCTGTAGAAGTACCTTTGGTACTTCCTTTAACAAGAATGGTTACACCGGCCAATGGTCCCATGGCATCCGATACGGTACCGGATACCGTCCGTTGGACTGGGGGGGCGGTGAGGTCGTTTTCTAAAGGCGATTCCGTAGTCTTCGAAAATGCGTGTGATTGCATTGGAATCGTTACTGCTAAGATTATCGCGAATTTGAGAACGAGTAATCTTTTGATGGAGTTGCTTGGGCAGCCCGCATCAGTAAACCATTTGATTTTCATAAATTTGAATTAGTTAGAGTTAAACATGCCCCAGGATCAATGGGGTAATACTTTACATCATGCTTGGCATGAAATTCTAAAGGGGAATGTTGGCGCATTCTCCTTTTTTTGGTCGGTTACATCTTGTGTTTTTTTTTCTTAGGGTTCAACATTTTAATGTGTTAGGTCGAAATATGAATTTGATAATATGCAATTGAATTTTACAAAAGAAGCATAAAAAAAGAGGGAAGCATTTGCGAAATTTAACTAGCGGTAACACTATTTTACCATTTTTTGGGTTAGATGATGGTAATAGTGTTAAAAATTCAGTTTATGAAGGGGAATGGAAGCCTTAATCGTTTGGTAGATTTCTATTTTTTGAAGAAAAGTCTTTCTTCGCGCTTATCGGTCGAAGGGTAGGGGAGGTGTTCCTTTAAACAAAGAAAGCTGACCAGAAAGGCTTGATGACCTTCTAGTTAGCTTTGTTGTGATCTTTATAAAACGATAGGGCCTGATATAGGCGAAAATGGATAAGCAGCTTAATATAGGTTTAAAGCTAGCTGGCTTTCAGTTGGGTAAATACGAGTTCGAGCTGTTCGGTTTTTATGGGTTTTACAAAATAGTCGCAAATTTCATTTGCCCTTTTCGCCCTGTCGATGTCAATGGGGTCCAAGGAAGAAGAAATCATATAGATGCTTATCTTCTTTTTGAGTTGGTGCCTGATCTTATCGAACTCCTTTAAAAACTGAAATCCATCCATAACCGGCATATCGATGTCAAGAAAAATAACATCGGGTAATTCGGTGTCACTATCAAGGTGGTCGGTTATATAATTGAGGGCCTCTTCTCCATCCTCAAAGTCTAGGGTTTTTGCGTCTAAACGCATATTTTCCATTTTTTTCACAACGGTATATCGATAGATGTAATCATCATCGATAATACAGATTTTCGGGGTTTTACTCATGTGTTATACTCAATTAAAATTTATTGTGAAAGTAGTTCCGACATCTACCTGACTGGTAGCGGTAATAGTCCCCCCCATAGCTTCTACCTGTGATTTGGTCAAGAATAGTCCTACGCCTTTGGCTTCGGGATGTCTATGGAATACTTTGTTAAGACCGAAAAGTTTGTTACCGTGCTTTTCGAGGTCAATGCCCAGGCCATTGTCCTTGAATTGCAGCATTATTTTACCATTTACTGTCATTGATTTTATCTCTAATTCAAGAGTGCGTTCTTCACTTCTGTATTTTATGGCATTGCTTATTAAATTCAAGAATATGCTTTTTAAATATATGGTATGGTAACGTATAACTTGACATTCCGAAAAATCAGCGGTAATTCGGGCTCCCGATTTTAATATTTCACCTGCTAAAATTTCCTCTGTTCGGTGAAGCACCTGTTTAAACTTAATATCGGCAATATCGTCTTCATTATGTTCACTTTTAATTTTTAACGTTTCAACTAGAGTATTTAGTGTTGTGGTAAGGTGATTTATTACCATTTCGAATTTGTCGAATAAGCTTTCACGTAAGATTTTGCTATCTGTAGTTTTGTAAATGTCTAGTAATGAGTTTAGATTGCTTACCGGGGCACGAAGGTTATGTGAGGTGATATGGGTGAAGTCGGCCAGTTGTTGGTTTTTGTCGGTAAGTGTTTTGGCCAGTATTTCAAGGTTTTCCTTTGCTTTTATAATTTTTCGTTGTGCCGCCTTTTGCTTGGTGATATCACGAACGGCCAGTGAAACCAAGGTGCCTTCTTCGGTTTGTAAAGGGGCCATGTTTATTTGAACCGGTATTTTTTGACCTGTTTTTCGAATGCCGAAAAGCGGTTCGGTTATGCCTAGTTGCTTCACTTTTGAACCGTTGAAGAATGAACTTATATTTTTCTTGCTGAGAGGTAAGATCTCTTGAGGTATGATTTTGGAAACGGGCTGGTCCAACAATTCTTCTGAGGTAAACTGAAATAGGTGTTCGGTTTGCTTGTTGGTGAGTTGGATATAACCGGAGCTGTTAATGATGACCATGGCATCAGGGGCTGATTCTAAAAGCCCCTTAAATTTCTTTTCGGCCATTTTGAGTTCGGTAACGTCTTGGGCCGTACCGATCAATTCTACCACATTTCCTTCCGTATTTAGAACTACCTCGCCAATATTATTTATAATTTTTATATTGCCCTTGGCCGTAATGATACGATGTGTGTAGTTTTTAAACTCTTTATTTACGACACTTTCTTCATTATGGGTCACTACCGATTCACGGTCTTCAGGGTGGATGTAGCTCAGGAAATCTTCGAAGGTAAGCATGGTACTGCTGTTTTCGATTTCAAGTATTCTCAATAGGTTTTTCGAATGAAAGGTCTCGCCGGTATATGGCTTATAACGCCAGTTACTTATTTTGGTAAGTTGTTCGGCATAGTTCAAACGCTCGTTTTTAATGACGAGTCTGCGTTCTATTTTCTTTAATCTTGAAATGTCGGTAGCTACTACGGTAAAACCGATATTTATTCCTTCGTCGTTTCTAAGGTTGGATACCGTGGCCTGAACAGGTACACTTGTACCATCTTTTCGGATATAGTTCCATTCCCTTGTATCACTGAGTTCTTCGTAGGTGATATCGGAATAGTGGTTGAAATTTGCGGGTGATTTTCCGATCAGGGTAGCTACATCATACTTGAATTTTTTTACTTCTTCTAAAGGCAGGAAATCGGCCGGTGTTTTTTTGCCGATCATTTCTTCGGCCGAATAGCCTAAAAGCCTTTCTGCCCCTTTGTTAAAATGGTCGATAAAGCCCGATTCGCCCGTAGAGAAAATTACGTTGTGGTTCGAATTGAAAATAGATCTTAACTGGGCATGGGCCTTGTTTAGTTCTAATTTTGAAAATGTAACATCACTGATATCTTGAACGAGACCGACCACACTTTTAAACTGGCCATCTATGATTTCGGGTTTCCCAATGACACGGACCCATCGGCGATTCCCCTTGGCGGTAATAAGTTCAAAATTAAGGTCAAAGGAAATCTTCTTCTCAATGGCGTCTTGAATATGGGCGCTGAGTCTGGGGCGACTGTACTTTTCTTCAAAGAAATTTATGGCCTCCTCAAGACTAGGGGTGTATTCGTCTTGAATCTCATGTATTTCACGGGTTATTTTACTCCAATATACCTTATTGTCGGTTAAACTGATTTCCCAAGTGCCCAATCGGGCCACTTCCTTGGTTTGTGCAAAAATATCTTCGGTCCGTTCTTTTTTGAGTTCATTTTCCTTTTGTGGGGTAATGTCTATGGTATTGATAAAGAGGCCCCCGACCTCTCCTTCAGAAATGAACCAAGGGAAAATCTCCCAATGGAGCCATTTTACCTTCCCGCTTTTATTCATAAAGCTGGCTTCATCGGTTGTATTGACCCCCTCGGTAAGACATTTTTGGTGGACTTCTTTTGAGCTTTTACTTATTTTAGGAAATAAATCATAGTAGCTAGATCCCACTATTTCTACGCCTTGCAAATTATATTCTTTTATCCAACGTTGTGATGCGGCAATACAATGCATATTCTTATCGAGCATTACAATAGTAGTAGGCGCCTGCTCGATAAATATTTTATGGTATGGTATTTTTGATTCCGCTTTTTCGGTTGATTTCTCCAAATTGGTTAGGTTTATAAGAATATACCTTCAAGATAGTTATAATTTACTGATGAAGGCTTTGGCTTTTCGTTTTTTTATGCGTAAAAAATGAAAATGGCCCAATCGCGCCCTAAAAACATGTGAATATTCCGTAAATCCCGTGATTTTAAGCTATTATGGGAATTTTTTGGGCCTATTTCATTTGGTAACGTTCTTTGTATGCTGTAGGGGTGTGGTTGGTAGCGGCCTTAAACTGTCGGTTAAAGTTAGACAAGGTTCTAAACCCACTTTGGTAACAGGCTTGTGAAGCGGTCATTTTTTTATCGATAAGTAATTTACAGGCATGGCCAATCCGTATTTCGTTTACGAATTCAGAGAAGGTTTTATTGGCGTGGGTCTTAAAATACCTGCTGAAAGACGTTGGGGTCATATTGGTGAGCTCGGCCATCTCGGTTATACCAATTTTTCGCGTAAAGTGTTTCATGACATGGGCATAGACCCGGTTCATCCGTTCGGTATCGCCTTCCCTTAAGGTATTGGTGTAACCGGAACTTGCCAAGACTTGCAAATCTTCGGTCTTGGCAAGAAGGTTTAAAATGTGAAGGAGGCCGAGAACAGAATCAAATCCTTCCAAATCAGGGAGCTTCATTATTTTCTGTTGAATGATCGGTGCCGTTTGCCCTATAACATCAAAGCCCCGTAGGCTCTTTTTTAAAAGCTGTCGCAGTTCAATGTACTCTTCCTTGTTCAGAAGCGATTCGCTGATGAAATCGTGGTCAAAGTAAACCACTATGCCTTCTGCCTTAGCTTCTTGATCGGATTCTACAGGGTCGCTCTTCCATAGATGGGGTAGGTTTGGCCCGGTAAAGGTAATATCGCCCTGCTGAAATTGTTTTACATGATCGCCTACAAAACGCGTGCCTTTTCCTTTCAATACCATGAATAATTGATATTCAGGATGAAAGTGCCAGTTCGGGTCAAAAACAGGTTGCTTCAGGCGTTGAACGACGAAGGCATGGGTTTTGGGTATGGGCGATTTTTTTAGGGCAGATTTCATAACACAATAAGGGCTGAATCTTTATCGATACGATACTAATTTATCGATAAAAATGCATTTATGGGCATATAATGATATATTTCAGTCAATATCTGACAATAGACAGTCTTTGTCGCCTTCAATAAATTCATAAAATTGAATTGTATTTAGAATTCATACTTATGAAAGCCGCGATGAAATTGTTTTTTAAGTTTTTAGTAACGAGCCTTTTATTGGTTTCGTGCCACACCGAAAACAATCGAAAGATGTCTCTTGACGACCAACCAAGAAAGATAGAACTGTTGTTTTTGGGGCACGATCAAGAGAATCATGATTCAAGGGCATACATGCCGGTACTGGCCTCGGCCCTGGCCAAGGATGGAATCAATATTACCTATTCTGAAGATGTGGACGATATTAATGCCGAGAACCTCGGTCTGTACGACGGACTGATCCTTTACGCCAATCACGAGCACATCGATACCGACCAAGAGAAGGCTTTGTTAAATTTTGTAGCGGACGGGAAGGGATTCATTCCCATTCATTCGGCCAGCTTTTGTTTTAAGAATTCCGAGGCCTATATCGATTTGGTAGGAGGCCAGTTCTCTAGCCATAAAACCGGAAGGTTTACGGCAAGTATTGTCGACTCTACACATGCGATAATGAAGAATATAGAGGAGTTCGAAACCTGGGATGAAACCTATGTACACGATAAAATAGCCGATGATATTAAGATCCTGATGGAACGTGTTGAAGCAAAACATCGAGAACCGTACACATGGGTAAAAAACTATGGGGAAGGAAAGGTGTTCTATACGGCTTTGGGCCATGATGCACGTACGTGGGAAAATCCTAAATTCCACAAGCTTCTTAGGGAGGGAATTCTTTGGGCCGTAAACGATAAGGTAAAACAGAACTGGAAGGCCTTTGTAAAAGAAATGCCCGAATTGAAATATGAAGAAAGGGAGAATATACCCAATTATGAAAAACGCGACCCGCCATTAAAGTATCAATTGCCCCTATCGGCAGCGGAGTCGGCTAAGCTGATACAGGTTCCACCGGGTTTTGAGTTGCAATTATTTGCTTCCGAACCCGATATTGTGAACCCCATAGCTGCAAATTGGGACGAAAGGGGAAGGCTGTGGGTCATAGAAACGGTCGATTACCCCAATACCGTCCGCAACGATAAGGGCCAGGGCGATGATCGTATCAAAATATTGGAAGATACCGATGGCGATGGCCGGGCGGATAAGGTTACGGTTTTTGCCGATAAATTGAATATCCCTACCAGTTTTACATTTTATAATGGGGGAATTATAGTTTCCCAAGCCCCCCAATTCTTGTTTTTAAAAGATGTCGATGGCGATGATAGGGCCGATATCAAAGAAACCTTGATAGACGGATGGGGCGTTTTTGATACCCATGCCGGCCCTTCCAATCTCCAAAGGGGAATAGATAATAAAATATATGGCGTTGTCGGATATTCGGGTTTTAAGGGGGAGATCTTTGATGAAGAATACCAATTTTCACAAGGCATGTATCGCTTTGATCCCAAAAAGGAAACCTTTGAGTTTTTAACGCGAACCAGTAACAATACCTGGGGCTTGGGGATAACCGAAGATAATTCCCTTTTTGCCTCTACCGCGAACAATACCCACAGTGTGTATCTGGGTATTCCCGATAAAAATTTAAAAGGTGTAGAAGGAATTCCTTTAAACGGAAGCCTAAAGATAGATGGGCATTACGATATACGGCCCATAACAAAAAACATAAGACAGGTAGATGTTTTTGGCGGATTTACCGCCGCTGCGGGACATCACTTCTATACGGCAAGGGATTACCCTAGCAGTTACTTTAATAAGGTTGCCTTTGTATGCGAACCTACGGGAGGTATCGTTCATATGGCCAAAATTCACCAAGAAGGGGCTGGCTATGTTGAAACCGATGGAGGGAACCTATTGGCCAGTTCCGATGAATGGGTATCACCCGTAGAAGCCAAAGTGGGGCCTGATGGCGCCGTTTGGGTTTTAGATTGGTACAATTTTATCATTCAGCACAATCCCACTCCCAATATCGAAAGAGGGGGATACGATGCCGTAAACGGAAAGGGAAATGCCTACGAAAATCCGCTTAGGGATAAATCAAGAGGCCGTATCTACAGGGTGGTTTCACGAATGAACGGTGTGGGACAAAAAATGGACTTAGATTCAACTGATCCCAAGGCCTTGGTAAAGGCGCTTTCGCATAGCAATATGTTCTGGCGTATGACGGCACAACGGCTATTGGTAGAAAGAGGAAAGCGCGACGTAGTGAAGCCACTCGCCAAATTGGTCGCCAAAAATAAGGTAGACGAGCTGAATATGAATCCGGCGGCCCTTCATGCGCTATGGACCCTGGAAGGCTTGGGCGCTTTGGAGGCCACCCCTGAATTGTACGAACTGGTGGAAAAGGCCCTAAAGCATCCGGCCCCATCCGTGCGAAAGGCGGCCCTACAGATCTTGCCTAAAAATAAAGGAAGCGATGAGGCGATTTTAAAGGGAGGGATGTTGAACGATAAGGACCCGAAGGTACGTTTGGCCGCCTTGCTGTATTTTTCCGAAAGGCCGGAGTCCGTAAAAATCGGAAACTTGCTCTACCAGTTGAGCAAGGAAGCGGAAATTGTAGAAGATACTTGGTTGTCAAAGGCCTTATATGTCGCCGCTAGTGCACACGCCAAGGGCTTTATGCAAAAGGTAAAATTACAAAGGCCCAATTTGCATGAGACCAAAAGGGAAGTAAAAAGGTTTGTCATAGACTATGATGACAGTCATTGGAAAACGATGGAACTTCCACAACTTATTGAGGATGCCGGTCTCGATATGGATGGAATCATTTGGTTTAGGAAAGAGGTGGTGATTTCAAGTGATGTTTCCATTGGCACGGCAACAATTTCCCTAGGGCCCATCGACGATTCCGACGTGGTTTATCTCAATGGGGAAAGAGTTGGGGGAATTGAACAGAGATATGACATAGACCGGGTATATAAGATTCCTAAAGGGGTTTTAAGAAAGGGGAGGAACAGTATTGCCGTTCGTGTCGAGGATACCGGAGGAGGCGGTGGAATTTATGGAAAGGAAAGCCAAATGTTCTTACAGTTCGGAAAACAGAAAATACCATTGTCTGGAAAATGGGGCTATGAAGTCGAAAAAAAACTATTGGGGAATACCGATGAGATTTTTGCCACTTCAAGCATTGCCGAAGTTTTTGCCAAGGCCTATATCGACAAAATCGATATGGTAGAAAATAAAACGGACATAGATGAAGGGCGTTTGGTGGTCACCATGCAAACCGTCAAGAACGAAATGAAATACGACCTGTCGGAATTTGTGGTGACTGCGGGAGAGTCGGTTGAATTGATTCTTGAAAACGTCGATTTTATGCAGCATAATTTGGTAATCGTAAAGCCCGGTGCAATGGAGAAAGTGGGACTGGCTTCTGATAAGCTTGCCGCCGACCCTAAAGGTGCCGAACAAAATTACGTGCCAAAAATGGACGAAGTGCTTTTTGCTACGACCTTGGTCGATCCCGAACAAACGGTGAGCTTAAAATTTACCGCTCCCAGCGAGCCGGGGGAATATCCCTTTATCTGTACGTTTCCGGGGCATTGGCGCATTATGAAAGGTGTAATGAAGGTCGTACCGAACTAACCCATATAAAAAGAAATACGTGAACGATAAAATACAATTTGGTGTCAGCACCTGGTTATGGCAATCCCCTTTTACTTCAGAATCGGTATCCCTCTTTCCCAAGATAAAAAAGATGGGATTCGATATAGTGGAGATCCCGGTCGAGATGCCTTCTAAAATCGATGGAAAACTGGTGAAAAAGGCCCTTGATGATAACGGGCTTCGGGCAACGGTCTGTGGGGCCTTTGGTCCGACCAAAGACTTGACGGCAGACGATACGGCCTTGCATAAAAACTGTTTTGACTATGTGGCGGATTGTTTTGCCCTCTGTAACCTTTTGGAAATCGACTTCTTGGCCGGACCCATGTATTCGGCCGTAGGAAAGGCACGTATGGTCTCTCAGGAACAACGCAAGGTGGAATGGGGGCGAGCGGTGGGCAATTTGTACCGGGTATGTGAAATGGCCCAAACGTATGGGCTATCTATCGCCTTGGAACCTTTGAACCGGTTTGAATCGGACCTGGTCAATACGGCAAAAGATGTGATGCGATTAATTCATGACATCAACCAGCCCAATGCAAAGGTCTTGCTTGACGGATTTCATATGACCATTGAAGAAGGAAATATCAGGGAGGCCATACAATTGGTAGGCGACAAATTGATACACCTTCAGGTTTCCGAGAATCACCGTGGAATACCCGGAACGGGACTCACCCCTTGGTCCGATTTTAAAAAGGGGCTCGACGATATAGCGTATACAGGGGCGGTGGTCATAGAGAGTTTCACCCCTGAAATAGAAGAACTGGCCGGAGCGGTATGTATATGGAAAAACCTAGCCGAAAGCCAAGATCGATTTGCCTCCGAAGGCATCCATTTTTTAAAGCAAACATTTGCATAACACATTAGAGCCATGAATAAACAAAAAATCAATATTGCCATTGTCGGACTCGGTTTCGGGGCCGAATTCATTCCTATTTATCAGAAACATCCCCATGCCGATTTGGTGGCCGTATGTCAGCGAAATGAAGAAAAGCTCAATCAATTGGCCGATACTTTTGGTATCGAAAAAAGATACACTTCTTACGAAGCTTTGTTGGAAGACCCCGAAATCGATGCGGTACATATCAACACGCCCATTCCCGATCACGGAAGGCAATCGATATTGGCCCTTAAGGCCGGAAAACATGTGGCGTGTACCGTACCCATGGCTACCACCCTCGAAGAATGTGAGGAAATCGTTCGTCTGACCGAAGAAAGCGGACTTACCTATATGATGATGGAAACCGTGGTATATGCCCGTGAGTTCTTGTTCATGAAAGAATTGTACGAGAACGGTGAATTAGGCAAGGTTCAATTTGTAAAGGCGAGCCATCAGCAAGATATGGACGGCTGGCCCAATTATTGGCCGGGTCTTCCTCCCATGCATTATGCCACACACTGTGTGGGGCCCGTTTTGGCACTGACCCGTGGGGAGGCGGAATATGTTTCCTGTTTCGGTTCGGGTACCATTCGCGAAGAATTGATACCGCATTACAACTCCACCTTTGCGGTAGAAACCACCCATATCAAATTCAGGAATTCCGATTTGAGCGCACAGGTCTACCGTTCCCTCTTCGATGTGGCCCGACAGTACAGGGAGAGTTTTGAGGTATACGGCTCAAAGAAATCCGTAGAATGGCCCCTTATTGAAGGAAGACCATTGGTAGTGCATACCGCTAAAAAACCGGAGCCTGAAATCCCGGAAGAAATCGAGAGTCCCGATTTCGCAAAATTGTTGCCGGAAGAAATCCAACATTTTACTACCAAAGGGGTCTACGATTCCGAAGAACATCAACACTTAAGTTTTACCCAAGGCGCCGGCCACGGAGGTTCGCATCCGCATTTGGTGCACGAGTTTGTCAATGCCCTGGTCGAATGGAAGGCCCCCTATCCGAATGCCAGGCAATCGGCCAATATAACCTGTGTCGGAATCTTGGCCCATGAGTCGGCCCTAAAGGGCGGCGAACTTATAAAGCTACCCGATTTTACGTTTGAGAAATAACCTGTACCGACCCATTGGTTATTTTTTTTAAGTTGAGACCGCCCCCATTTTGTACGGTCTCAACTTTTTTTGTTTATACTTCGACGAAGTCTACTATAAATGTGATCTTTGTAAATAGAACTATTTCTGAAGTATGGCTACGATCAAACACAAATTAAAAGAACGCATCAAGGAGTTGACCTGTCTCTATGAGGTAACTTCCATAATTGTAAATTCAGATTTTGACCAGCTTGAAACCTCATTGGAGGCTATTGTACATTCGCTTAAAAAGGCTTTGCAGTTCAACAATGTGGCGGAGGCCTACCTAAATTTGGAAGACTATTCGGTACAGACCGAAGGTTTTCATTCCAAGATGACCATTATGCACGCCGACATCAAGGTGTTCAATAAGGTCAGTGGGGTAATAGAAGTCGGTTATCCGGAGGATAGGTATTTTTATGTGGACTTTCTTGAGGAAGAAAAAGACCTGCTGAACAATGTGGCCATTGCGATAGGAAGCCTACTCGAGCGAAAACAGATCAGGGATAGCGAGGCCAAGGTGAAACGCCAAATGGAACGGACCGACAGGCTGCACATATTGGGCGAGATTACGGCCGGCATCGCTCATGAACTCAATACCCCCTTGGCAAATATTTTAGGCTTTACCGAATTGCTCAAAGAGCGGGTAAAAGATAAAGGAGCCTTGAGAGATCTTGATAAAATTGTTGAAAATGCCATCTACAGTAGGGAGATAGTCAAGAAGCTGATGTTCTTTGCCTGCGAAATGCCGCAAGAGATGAAAATGGTGGAACTGAACCCCATTGTAGAAAGCACCCTAAAATTGTTGACCCCCTCGTTACGCGCCAAGAACATTCGCCTGACCAAAAAAATCAGTTCAAAGTCCATTCAACTGCGGGCCGATAAGGTGCAGCTTACCCAGGTACTCTTTAACCTGGTGATGAACGCTATCTATTATTCACCCGTGAAGGGAGAGGTGGTTGTATCGGTCGAAGAAAAGGGTAAGACAATTCAAATCGGTATTTCAGATCAGGGAGAAGGCATAGGGGCACAGATAGAAGATAAGATCTTTGAACCTTTCTTTACTACTAAGCCCTTGGGTGAGGGTTCCGGTTTGGGGTTAAGTGTGGTGCACGGTATTATCAGTAGCCATAAAGGTAGCATCGAACACAGGCCGAACAAACCCAAAGGAACGATTTTCATTCTAGATTTTCCTAAATTGTAGACATGCTTCAAAAAGAGAACATTTTATTGGTCGATGACGACATCAATATCCTAGAGTTATTACAACGTCATCTTCAGTCGATGAACTATCATACCTACAAGGCGGTTTCGGTCAAGGAAGCCCTACATGTGATGAAAGATACGTTTATAGACCTCCTCATCACCGATATTCAAATGCCCGAGGTAGATGGCTTGCAATTGTTGAAGTTTGCAGATGAGCATTACCCTGAAGTGCCAAAGTTGGTGATTACGGGATATCCTTCGGTAGATGGGGGCTTAGAGGTGATTAAGTCGGGGGCCATCGATTATTTGACCAAGCCCTTTACCAAGGAAGAGCTGCGTCAGGCGGTAGAAAAAGCTTTCGAGCATGGTGAAAGCCGAAGGGCTAAAAAAATCAATAAGCCCGGAGCACAAAAGTTCGTAAATAATGAAATGATCGGTGAATCGGAAGCATTTCAGAAGATTACCGATGTAATCGAGAGGGTCAAAGACAATAAGGCGACGGTCTTGGTAAAAGGCGAAAGTGGTACCGGTAAAGAACTTGTGGCCCGGGCCATTCATTATTCGGGCAAGTTTTCCCGCTCTCCTTTTGTGGCCGTCAATTGCGGGGCCATACCCGAAAATTTATTGGAGGCCGAACTTTTTGGTTATGTAAAAGGGGCCTTTACGGGAGCCAATGACAATAGGGATGGTTTCTTTCAGGCCGCAGAGGGCGGCACCTTGTTTCTAGATGAAATAGGAACGGCGCCCTTGAGTGTACAGACCAAGTTGTTGCGGGTACTTCAAGAGAAAGAGCTGACCAAGGTGGGTTCTAGAAAAACGGAAGCAGTGGATATTCGTGTGATTGCGGCTACAAATTCCGATTTGCAACAAGACATTAAGGACCATAAATTTCGAGAAGACCTATATTACCGTCTAACGGTAGTGGAAATAGATGTTCCGCCATTACGTGAACGGAAGTCCGATATCCCCCTTTTGGTCGATAAGTTTTTAAGAAAGTACGGGGTAGAGTACAAGGACCGTTTGCTAAAGATCACTCCAGACGCCCTAGAGGTGTTAAAACGCTACGATTGGCCGGGTAACATCAGGGAGCTGGAAAACGTGATCCAACGGGCCGTTATCATGTCTAACGGGGCCATAACGGTCAAAGAACTTCCCGATACGCTAAAGTTTAAAATCGATTTTCCGCAGACCTCCTTTCCTCCCTTAAAACAAATGGAAAAGGAATATATACAACGTGTACTGCTACATACACAGGGCAATAAGACCAAGGCGGCCGAAATTCTTCAAATAGACCGTAAGACCTTACGTGAAAAGCTTAAGTAAGGAGGTGGGGAGTTTTTCTCCCAATGGGTAAATTCTCCTCGGTTCGTTTTTCTTCACTTTCAAAACAATTAATTGTTTGTGGTTGATTGTCAATCATTTGTATTTATTTTTTGGTTTTGGCCTACGTATGGGTATGGCTTTTGCTCAAGTCTTGGCACAAGAAATTTGAGCGGACACTTAAAAAGCAAATACATATGAAGTACGGTAGTTTGGTGTTCGTCAAGAACGATTTTAAAGAGGTTAAAAAATGCCTTGAACGAAATAAGTATATAGAGGATTACAGCCATAAGGATGTGCTCGAGGTTTTTGAAGGGAATTTAGCGACCGCCTTGGTGGTCGAGGCCGAGGATATGCCACAAGATGTGGTACGGTTGAATTCCATGGTTACGGTGAGCAGCATATTCGGATGGGAGAAAATATTTCAAGTGGTTCGGCCCAAGGATGCATGCATTGAAAACGAAAGATTTTCCCTGTGCAGTAAGATTGGGGCTTCCGTTTTGGGGCTTTCCGAAGATGATGTTTTTCAATATGGTTCCCCTGCAGATAGTATTTCGTTGAAAATCGTAAAGGTAGACCACTATCACGATGAGTTGAAAGGGGCTATGGAAATAGAAAATCTACCGGTTTAAAACTTAGAATTATTAACCTTAAAAAGAGTAAAGGATGATTAAATATATAGTAGTGTTTTTCTTTTCGGCGAATCTGTTGCATGCACAGGGAGATATCCATAAGGAAGGAGAGCAAGTGAAGGTGGGCGATGTACTTGAAATAGGAGTGCCTACGAGCCATAAATACAAGCATATAGAATTTCCTAGGGCCAATTTCATTATAAAAAGGGGAGGTTTGGCCAATTATAAGTCTTTAAAAGGAAACAAGGTAGTGGTAACGTCTATTGAAGAAGGAAAAGACGGCGCTACCGAGATAAAAATAAAGCGCAAAGATGGCGGTCGTTTCTTCGGGAGCCATACGCTCATCTCCGCAGATATCGACGATGCATTGGCATCGGGCGAGTTGCTTACAAATTAGTTTTGATAGTTGGTTATGAAAATCTGCCCGGTTGTCCGCGCCTTATGGTTTACCCTATAAGGTTATCGGGCAGGTTTCATTGGTTGTTAATCTAAAAAACTAGCATCGTATGAACTTATTTACCAGAAGTATTTGCAATACGTGTCAACATGTAAATAGTTGCGTAGTTACATCCAACAAACATTTTATCCGTTCGTGTAGTGAATATATGCATGTACACGACCAAACTCAAGCGGATAACGGTAATCTCAAACCGAAAACGCAACGCCACAAGAGAAATCGCAAGGCCGAAGAGGTCTTATTTTAAGTATACAAATATGATAGTTAAAACACCCGAGCAAAAAAAAGCTTTAAAACAAGGCATGCTCGCAAACGTGATGCGACAGTTCGATAACGTTGCCGACATCATTGATCTTAACCCAAATATCAGAAAGATATTAGAGGTGACCAACAACGAACTCGTTGTTCATTTTCCGGTACGGATGGATGATGGCGAAGTTGAAATCTTTACAGGGTACAGGGTGCAGCACAACAATTCGTTGGGCCCTTATAAAGGGGGACTTCGCTATCACCCTACGGTAGATATCGATGCAGCACGTGCCTTGGCTATGTGGATGACCTGGAAAACTTCATTGGCAGGTTTGCCGTACGGCGGTGCCAAGGGAGGTATTCAATTAGATCCTACCAAATATTCGAATGACGAGTTGCAGCGCATCACGCGCAGGTTTACGTATGCCTTGGGCGATAATATCGGTCCAGAGCTCGATATACCCGCTCCAGATGTGAACACAAACCCCCAGACCATGGCGTGGATCTTAGACACGTACATGTCTACAAAATCACCGGCAGAGCGGTCGACCAATATGCATGTGGTTACGGGTAAGCCAATTGGGGCCGGAGGTTCACAAGGGCGTGACCGGGCTACGGGCTACGGCGTGTTCTTAAATATCAAATTTTGGGCGGAGCACAAGAACATAGACCTGAAAGACAAACGGTTTATTGTTCAAGGCTTCGGTAATGTAGGGTATTGGGCTGCGCATTTTCTGGAAAAGGAAGGCGCTTCAATGATCGCCGTTCAAGATGCCTACGGCAGTATCGTAAACGAAGATGGTATTTCTGTAGAAGACCTCTTGGCATACACCAAGGCCAATAAAGGCAGTATCATGGGATTTGCAAAGGCAGAAACCTTAGATAATGTCGCCTTCTTTGGATTGGATTGTGATATCTGTATCCCTGCCGCATTGGGCAACCAAATTACGGAGGCCAATGCATCTTCGGTCAAAGCCTATTTGATTGCCGAGGGAGCCAATGGTCCGACCGATGTTGCCGCAGAAGAGATCCTATTGAAAAAAGGAGTGGCTATTTTACCGGATATCCTTTGTAATTCAGGAGGGGTTATCGGAAGCTATTTTGAATGGCTTCAAAACCGCAACGGTGAGATTTGGCAATTGGATGAAGTGCTTCAAAAGCTAGAGAAAAAGCTTAGGGAGTCTTTTATCAAAGTAGTGGAAACTTCCGAAAGCCGGAAGATAGATATGCGTACTGCGGCTTTTATCATAGCCATAGAACGCTTAGAAGAAGCTTATGTTCAACGAGGTATTTTTCCATAAATAATAGAATCATGAAGTATGGTGGCTTAGTAATAGAGAAGAAAGAGTATGTGCTGTTGAAAAGGTTCATGAACCTGACGGGCTATTATAAAGACAAGACGCTTCGCAAATCGGTCGAGAAGTTAGTAGGCGAATTAGAGTCTGCCCAAATTCGGGACGAAGCCGAGATGCCGGAAGATGTTATTCGTTTTAATTCGACCGTTAGCATTGTATCTGAAACGGGGTGGCGCAAAAAGTTCAAACTGGTAGTGCCCACCGAGAGCGATGTGAACAGTAATAAAATTTCAATTTTGACCCCCATGGGTGCAGCCGTAATCGGTTATGCCCAAGGCGATACTTTAATATGGGACTTTCCTGCCGGAGAGCAGCGAATGGTCATAGAAGAAGTAGATCAAGAACATAAGTATATCAATCTAGATATAATTTAGAAAGCACGGATAGTTAGTTTTACTCTCTCCTTTTGGCGACACGTAAATCCATGGCAATTTTTTTACATTTATCGGCCAAGAGGAGAGAATAACTATCTGAATTTAAGGCATACCGGTTGAGGTAGGCCTATTTTTTTTCCTGTAAATGATAGCAAGCCGGAGTCTTTGTCCCGTTTAAATACGGCAATGTCGTCGGTTTTTCTATTGGCGACGAGCAGAAAATTATTGCCAGGCGACAAAGTAAAATTACGAGGCCAGTCCCCTTGAACGGGTTCGGTGCCCAAGGAGGTCATATGCCCATCGTCCGATACCGAAAAAATAGCAATACTGTTATGTCCGCGATTACTGGCGTATAAAAACTTACCGTCATCGCTCAAATGGATATCGGCACAGGCATTCGGGCCGTCATATCCTAAGGGAAGCGTGCTCTTTTTGTCAATGGTCGTAAAAGTACCCGTCTTGGTATCCATTTCCACCGAAATTACCGAGCTGAAGAGCTCATTGATGATAAAGGCCCTATTTTTCGTGGGGTGAAATATCAAATGACGCGGTCCGTCACCCGGTTCTAATTGTAAGGCCACATGTGCTTTTTCCAGTGCACCGTTATTGGAGACGGGGTAGGCCAAAATTTGGTCGGTACCAAGGTCTACCGCATAGAGAAAATCGCCCGACTTACTGAATTTTACACAATGCGCATGGGCCGATTTTTGATTGGGGTGTGGACCATCGCCTTCGTGCTGTCGGGCTACGGGCTTTCCGCTTATTTCCCCGTTTTCGTCAACGGCATACATAACAATGCTTCCCGAACCGTAGTTGGCGGCAGCTAGAAGGTCTTCATTTGAACTCAATTCAATATAGCAGGCACCATCGCCTTCACTTGGTAAATTCGAAATTTTTTCCAATTGGTTTCCGTCTTCGTTCCATACAAAGGCCGAAACGCTTCCAGGTTTTGTACCGTTGGAAGAGTACACCCTTTTGTCGTCCTTTGATAGGTAGAGGTAACCGGATTTTCCTTCCTTGGCCACATGTTGTATATTGGATAGTTCACCCGTTAAGGTGTTGAAGTTTAGTTGGTATATGCCGGCGTCATCCCCGTCGGCATGAGTGCCGACCAACAATTTTATATTAGGCTCAAGAACTACTTGTTTTACCTCGCTCATGGTCATTTTTTTAGATGTCTTCTTGCAGGATACCGCTGCTATTATGAGGATAAAAAAAACTGAATAATCTAAAAAATGTTTCATGTTAAAAGAGGTGTTGGTTTAGTTTTTTACGTCTAGCCTGACCGATTTGTCAAGGCCTAGATAGCCGTAAGATAAAACTAAAAAGCTTACCGACGAATTTTTCGGTATTTTGAAGCTGCCAACAAAGGTCCCGGTATTGGCTCCGCTTTCCTTCAAGTTGATCTTTTCGGTTTCCTCCCCATGCTTTAACAACACCCATCCTTGGTCAATAGCATTTCGGTCAAGGTTTAGGGCCGCCTTCAATTGAATGGTAATGCTTTGGCCCGGTTTTACACTTGATATTTCCTCTTTGTATTTCGCATCAAAAACTTTGAGGCTATGGCTTCCTAAGGTAGAGAAGGTGACTGTGGCCTGCCAACCTCGATTGGAGATGCCCCAACCTTCCGTCGCGTAGGCATTTTTTCCAAAAACGCGACCGTCGTTTTTCCCTTCAATAGCTTCGAGCTTTTCGGCAATGGGAAATTGTCCGTCTAAGGGAGAGCCATCTAGGGCGCCCCTTACCTTACCGAGTTCGCCATAGCCATGAGGATGCGACTGTGGCCATCCTTTTTCGACCCCTGCCCAATAGCCTCCGATTTTTACGCGATCCTCACTTTTGTTGCTAAGATGGGTTCCTACGGGATTCACTCCGAAAACAAAATCGGTTTGGGCCCAGCCTAAGGCACGTAAATCAGGATCGTTCAGTAAATGGGCCACGGCGAACATGGAGCCTCCTAAGGCCGGTGCCCCGCCCAATTCCTTGGTTTTGGGGTGGGCCCATTCGGTTTCGCTATGTTTGCGGTATTTCCAGAAGTTGTTGCTCTTTTGTTTCATATGAAGCGCCCAGGCTTCCAGTTTTTCCTTTATGCCTTCAGGGGCCTTGTCGGGTGCCAATAATAGAAAGAACGACAGGGCCTGTGGCGTTATGTGTTCGGCATTTCTAATCCACCACATATGACGGGGGTTATTAAAGTCCCAATTGGTAATAATATCTGAGGCACCTGATTGCGCCCATTTCAAAAACTTTTCGGGATTACCGTCTTTTTCATGTCTTTCGCATTCGTACATGAAGAGGTTACGAAAGACCGATTGCCCGTAGGCATTGCCCATTTCATTGAATTCTTGAAAGCCTTTATCGACCCATTTTGTACTGTACGTCCAAAATCGAACAACCTTATGACGGTCATAAGCTTCCCAATTGTCTAAACAGGCTTTTCGATATTTTTGATAGGTTTCTTCGGGCAAGTATGGTTTTAAGAAGGAATGATAGGCGGCACAAACGGCAGCCAGTTGGTCTAAGGTATTCCAATAATCGTATGTCATTCTCGGTTGTCCTTGATAGCCCAAGGTGCCGTGACGGGTTTTTACGGGGCCATTATAGTCAATGTATTTATAGGCAAATTCGGCGTGCCAAAGAATAAGGTCGATAAGATCGGCCACTTTTTTGTCGCCCAGTTCCGTTTTCCAATTATCGAAGAGGGCCGGGTTGCTGGCATATTGTAAAACTTCAAAGACCGCTTCGAGTCCGTATGCCCCGACGTCACGAGTGGGCCCGCCCCCATAGACCGAAGCCATGTCATAGGTTTCCAAATCGGCAAATCCCCTGGCATCGACAAAAAAGTCATAGGCCAATTTTGAAGATGCGGTTTCCAAAAGGTGGTCCGCTACGGAAAATGGAACCGAATTTCCATGGCCCTCGACCTTGATGATATATTCATCGTTTGAACCTGTGGGGTCAAACCCTGAAAACCATCCTTCATTATTCAATATTTTACCTTCAAATACCGTTTTTGACGTACGGGTATTTATAATCTGAAAGGGAGTGTCGTCTTCGGCGCCATAGCAGACAAAGCGTTTAGATTCGCCCATATTATACCCCAATTGGTTCACATAGGGTTCTAATTTTTTTGGGTCAGGTGTTGATTCTTGCGCAGAACCATAGGCTGAAGCGCACAACAAGACGGCCAGTAGTATTTTTTTCATTTTCTATTTTCTTTGTAACTGCAATTTTATTTACTCGGATACGGCATATTGAACCTTCAATTTGGCGAGCTCTTTTTTCATTTTTGAAATTTGCTTTGCTACCGTAGATACGCCATATAGGTTGTTCATTTCCGAAGGGTCTTTCTCTAAGTCGTAAAATTCCCATTCTTCCCCATTGGGCACATCTTCCCCATAAAAACGAATCAGTTTGTAACGTTGGTTGGCCACACCTTCATGGCGGCGGACCGCATGTGCCCCGGGGTATTCATAATAGTGGTAGTAGATAGATTTACGCCATTTCTTAGGGGCTTTGCCCTTTAATAGGGGTACGACACTCTTTCCTTGCATATCATCTGGAATGGGTGCGTCGGCCAAGTCAAGAAAGGTTTCTGCAAAATCGATGTTCTGTACCAAGTCGGTGTTTACGCTTCCTGGTTTTACCGTTCCCGGCCATTTAACGATTAGGGGTGTACGAAACGACTCCTCGTACATAAAACGCTTGTCGAACCATCCGTGTTCGCCCATGTAAAAACCTTGATCAGAGGAGTAGATGACGATGGTGTTTTCGTCTAGACCTTGTTCTTTAAGCGATTGCATTATCTGGCCCACACTTTCATCTACTGACCAGATACAACGTAAATAGTCTTTCATATAGGTTTGATATTTCCATTTGACCAAGGCTTCTCCCTTAAGGTTGGCTGCGGCGAATTTAGCATATCGCTCCTTATATCTTGGGTCATTGGCATAGCGGTCACCTTCGGCCTTTAGGTCAATATGGGTATTCATGCTGGTAGCAATGTCCATCTCTTGTTTATGGGCCGCTGTAGTGCGGGTGGCATAGTCGTCAAAAAAATTGTCGGGCTCGGGTATTTCTACATTTTCGTATTTGCTCATATAGCGTTCTGCCGGATCCCAGTTACGATGAGGGGCCTTATGGTGTACCATCATCATAAAGGGTTTGTCTTGGTCGCGTTCATTTTCTAACCAATTCAGGGCACGGTCGGTAATAACATCGGTAACGTATTCGCCTTTGTAGTTTGTATCACCTTCCTCGGTAATAAAATCGGGGTTGTAATATTTGCCTTGTCCAGGAAGTACCTCCCAATAATCAAACCCCTGCATTTTTCCGGGAAGATGGATTTTACCGATCATGGCCGTTTGGTAGCCGTTCTGACGAAGAATTTTTTGAAACTGTTGTTGGTCGTGGTCAAATACGGTTTTTTTGGTGTTGTCCTTTTTTTTGTGGAGGTGGCTCATTTTTCCCGTTAATAACGTGGCCCTACTGGGGGCGCAAATTGAGTTTTCAACATAGGCTTTGTCAAAGCGCATACCTTCCGCAGCCAATTTATCGATGTTGGGCGTTGGGTTCAGACTTTGTAGCCTACCACCGTAGGCACCAATGGTTTGATAGGAATGGTCATCGGAAAAAATCCAGACGATGTTAGGCTTCTTTTCTTGGGCGATGGAAATCAAGGGTAGAAGATAGGCCAGCAAGCAGATGAGTCGATTCAGTTTCATATAAATGTCATTTTGGGTTTGGTAAATTACGGATGTCAAAAATGTTCTTTAGAGTTTGCCGATTTCCCTGTTTTCAGTTCCTCTTTCAATGCCGACGTTCAGGTCGCCCAATGCTTTACGGGCCTTTTCTACTTCTAGCATCAGCTCTTTTACTTTTTCGGGATGATAGGCGATTACGTTATATCTTTCCCCCGGATCGCGCATCATATTATAGAGTTCGGGCTGCTCTACTACGGTTTTTATTCTTTTTCCTCCTATGCCATCATTGCCGGGTTCGGTATTATAGCTACTGTAGGTGTGGGGCAATACCAGTTTCCAATTGCCTTTTCGAACTCCGTTCAAGTTGTTCTTTCCGTAATAATATAATATGGTATTACGAGGTGTTTCTGAAAATTGTCCCTTCCAAAGCGATGATATGTCTACGCCGTCTATTTTATTATCGGATAGTTTCCCATTGATAATCGCGGCGAAGGTAGGAAGCAAATCAATGGCACAGGCCAATTTGTCCGACATCGTTCCTTCTGGGGTCTTTCCTGGCCAGCGAATGATAAAGGGCACTCTTTGTCCACCCTCCCAGCTTGTGGTTTTACCTTCGCGAAGACCTCCGGAAGAGCCCGCATGGTTTCCGAAATTCAACCAAGGTCCGTTATCCGTTGTAAAAATAAAAATAGTGTTGTCGGCAATGCCGTTCTGTTTTAGGGCCTTATCGATTTCGCCTACCGACCAATCGATTTCCATCATGACATCGCCATAAAGACCTTGTTCGCTTTTGCCCCTAAATTTATCGGATACGCCCAGTGGAATATGTCCCATAGTATGCGGTACATATAGAAAAAAAGGTTCGTTAGCATTTCGGTTTATAAAATCTACTGCTTTTTCAGTGTAAAGCGTCGTTAATTTATCTTGGTCTTTTAAGCTTTTGATATAGGATGTAGTTGTATTTCCTTCAATTAGAGGTAAGTCTGGGAAGTTGGCCCTATTCATTTTATCAGAAAGGTTTTCGCCGGTAACATTGTCCTGCGGCCACATATCATTGGAGTAGGGCAGGCCAACAAATTCATCGAACCCGTGTTGTAAGGGCAAGAATTCTTTTTGCCAACCCATATGCCATTTGCCGAAGCAGGCCGTTTTATAATCTTGCTCCTTGAACATTTCCGCCATGGTAAGTTCATCTTTGTTTAAACCGATCTCATGTCGTGGGAAAAGTGCTCCCGAGAACCCTATGCGATTTGGATAACAGCCGGTCATTAGTCCCGCCCTGGAAGCACTACAAACAGGTTGTGCCGAGTAATAGTTGGTAAAGCGTGTGCCTTGTGCGGCCAATTGGTCGATATGGGGCGTTTTAAACCCAGTGGCGCCATAAACGCCAACATCACCATAACCTTCATCATCAATAAATATGAGAACAACATTAGGATGCTCTTTATCTTTATTTTGGGCATTGGAAAAATGAAAAGAAAAAAAGAGAATCAGAGCGATAAAAATTGATGCATTTTTCATGTACGTAGCGGTTTGGTAGTTGAAGTTCTTAATATGGTGTTATGGTATTGGAAAGGAAAATCAATATTTTACCAATGCCATAACACCAAGTTAAATGTAAGATAATAATTAAATTCCCGCTATCGTTTAACAAGTGTATATTGTACTGTTATAATTTTGTTTTGTAGCTGGTTCTAACGTCCTTCAGGGTTTCTGTTTTCATTAGGCTTCTGTGCAAAATATACCTCTGGGTCGTGGTACACCCCTGTTTTTTTATAGGATGGAATATCAACATCAAGACTCAGGTCACAATCAAAACGTGCCATTATGGAATAGGCTTTTTTACTACTTTTCCCTGCATTGGTAAAATGAGAAAGTCCCCAAGTAACCCCTCTTCCGTTACCCGAATCGGTAAAGGCATCCGCGGCGAAAGGAGCGGCTGCCGTTGGGGCCAGAGAAACTACCGAGGCAATTTCAAAATTGACACCGTCTTTGGCGTATTGCATGGTATATCGTTCGTTACCATCCTTTATGGC
The DNA here is from genome assembly GCF_900156625.1 of Zobellia uliginosa. GTDB lineage: Bacteria > Bacteroidota > Bacteroidia > Flavobacteriales > Flavobacteriaceae > Zobellia > Zobellia uliginosa. The sequence continues at coordinate 367,499 of NZ_FTOB01000002.1, forward strand.
CAATGTGGCCACTCCTTCTTTAAAAGGAAAATACGTGGTTTCGTGTCCCGAGGTCATTACGGGGTTCAAGGGGTGTTTTTCAAATGGCCCTAAAGGATCATCTGCAATAACAAGACCATGGCCAACAGCATATTTATCTCGTATATCTGGCCATTTATTATAAGCAGCTTTATAGTACAGATATATTTTTCCTTTGTAAACAATAGGTTGTGGGTCATGGGTGGCATCTTGGTCCCATTCCCCTTTTTTACCAAAGGGAATTACGGCATCCTTGCCATGCGTCCATGGTCCGTCGGGAGAATCTGCATAGGAAACCGAAACGGGACACCAATCGCCTCTTAGTCCGCTCGGCTCGTTAAAGGCTTGGTAGTATAAATAGTATTTTCCCTTCCAAACCAGGATATCGGGTGTGGCTACGGAGCGCCATCCGGGCTTGGGCTTTTCCGGTCTTGCAATGGCAACGCCCTCTTCTTTCCATGTTGTTCCATCTTCACTGGTAGCGTACCAAATATCACATAGGTCCCAATCGGTAGACGGAATCTCATCGGTAGCTTCTTTGGCACGGTTCCAACCAATGGGGGGCACTTTGGTATCTCTTTTAGTGTAGTAGATATAATATTTTCCATTTACTAAAATGGGCCTTGAGGGGTCTCGCCTAGAAATGGTTCCATCGCCATTATTGTAGTCGAAGCCTTTAAGACGGGTATATTTGAACTGTGAAAAAAGCTCGTTATCCTGTACTCTGGGAGCGGGATAGCTGAACATGCGTTCCGCGGCGGCACTTAAGGGCATATCCGGTTTTTCGGTGGGCATTTTATGGGGAAATACTTTGTGTTCGGCAGTTGTGGAATCTTCTGTTGGGGCCGGTTTGGTTTCCGTTTTTTGTTCGGAACAAGCGATAAGCGATAGGGCCATTAGAAGACTAAAGGCCGATTGCTTGAGAAAAAGATTGACTTGCATAGGTGTTGTTTTAGAGTTTGAACAGCTTTTGTTTTGAGTCCTATTTTAGTTGGCTATTTTTTCTATTTTTAAAGGAATCTGAATATTGAACGACTCTCGAACTCCCTTGGCATCAAGGGTGTCGGCCGCACATAAGAGCGCTATAGGTTCGCCGTTTTCCATGTATACCTGCGGACGTTCCAGATGTTCGAACTGTTGGGTTCTTCCGTTTTCCCATTCGACGATACGTTTGGAAATTTCAAAGTATTTGGCCTTCTCCCATTGGATACCGTCTTCCGAATCGTAGTGTACCAAAGAGAATTCACGTTTTTTACCGTTGTTTTTTATACGTTTTACAATGGCCCTGAATTTACCATCTTGATACCAAATGTATGGGTCTTCGGCAGGAAAGCGTTCGCCTTCGAAAGTAAAAACGGGATCGGGGTATTTCTTGAACGGACCGGTAGGGCTGTCCGCTATGGCTACCATGTGAACCACGGGGCCACCACTAGGTAAGGGGTCTTTTTTCCCTACGGCCTTATAGACCATTAAGATTTTTCCATCGGGCATTTGGCATACCGACGGATTTGAGGTCATTAAGGCATCAAGGGCATCGTCGTTAGGGGATATATCCAAAACAGGTTTGTCAAACCGCTTCCAAGGGCCGTTGGGCGAATCGGCTACGGCTACCCCTATGCGTTGGTTGTTGCGGTGTACCCAGTTTATTTTTGGTTTTCCGGGCGTACTTACTATTTTTTTATCGCCCGTATTTCCCATATAATACAGGTAATATTTTCCATTGAACTTATGTACGGTCGGGTTATGGGTGGTAGAACCATCCCAGAATTCTGCACCACGGTCCGGTAAGGCAAAGTCTTTATGCTCAAATGGACCAAAGGGTGATTCAGATACCGCATGGGCTATTACGGAGTAGTTTACCCATTCCCAACCAATTTTTTTTGGCCATTGGGAGTAAAACATATGGTAAAGTCCGTCTTCGCCCTTGACCATAGAACCGCCCCAGATACTGAGACTGTCGTTTCTGAATATGGATTTGGGCGAGACCTTTCCGAATTCTATTTTGTAGTCGGAAATCTTACTTTTTTCCGATACTTGGTTTGCAACTGGTGTCTCGGTTGTGGAGCGGGGCTTTTTTTCGTTCTTACATGCCGTTAGGTGGCAAATACCTGCAAAAGCAATGACTAGGCTGAGTGTTTTCATATTGTTGTTTTTAATGGAGCTGAAATGCCATGGGTGGTTTTCCATGTTGAACTTTTATGGGTTAATTTTTTACTTAGTTTCTATATTCCTCCTTGTTTCTTATCGTGTAAACATGGGTCGGTTTCGACCAATCACTTTCTCCGGTCTTGGTCTTTTTCTTGATGCTCACGAAATGGGGGTCGTCGCCTTCAAAATCGATGACGGTCATACCCTTGGTCCGCGTACTGTTTTTATAGGGGAAATAACTGTCTCGTAAACCGTATTTCACGATATATTCCACATCGTCCGGTGCGCCCGAATAGCCGACGACCAGCTTTCCGTCCGATAGAAAGGCATCCCAGATCATAGGGGGAAGTACATGGGCGTTCGCTTGGGCGGTACGCGTGCCCGAGGGAACACTTTTTCCTTTCGAATTTTGGGCTATGACGCTGAAGGTATACTCTTCTTCAGGGTCGAGGTTTTTTATTTCGATATTATGGGTCGTGCTGGTGTCGGACTTCTTTTCGTTACCCTTTCCATCGGCATATGCCACGTAATAGGTGTCGGCTCCGAAAACAGGGCGGTAATGCACCCGTACGGTGCCGTGCCCCTTTTCAATGGCAAGAATGGAAGTCTTTTCAGGGAGCTCAAGGGAGACCGAGGTCTGGTGCCTGATATAGCCGTTGGGTGAAATCACTGCGGCATGTATTTGTGCCATACCGGTCATATACCGTTGCCAATCGATAGCAACTTCCATAGGCTTGCCACCAGGGACGATACGGGGAAGGGTATGGGTCTTGGAAAAAAGGATTTCCCCCTGCGTATCGTACAAGGTAAATTCAAGCGTATAGTCCTTGAGGCTATAGACGGGGTAAGCATTTACGGGTTTGGGCGTGATACTTACCTTGGCCCCTCCGTTCTTTAAATCGACCCCATCGATTTTTAAATTGGCTAGGGGACTGTTTTCCTTTTGGATGCGATGGTACAACTTTCGCTTTTGTCGCCATGTGTTGACCAAGCCCCAAACTCGGTTTTCCTCAGGTGAAGTTGCCGCGTAACCGCTGCGATAGTCATTGAACGTCCACAATGATGCCCCGATTACATAAGTGTTCTTGCCCCTTAAATGATCGTTCCAATCCGATAATTCGGGAATGTCGCCATCTAAGGAGGTGGTAGCCATGGGATTTATACCGTATTCCGAAATAAAAATCGGTTTGTCGGGCCACTTTGAGCGTAAGGTTTTAAACACTTTATCGGGAGTCCCTTGAAAAGGGTAGAGGTTGTGCATAATGATATCCACTAAGGTGTTAGGGTCGTTTTCGGGAGTTGCCGAATCGCGCCATCCGCTATTGCTCACACAGGTAACCAAGCGATATGGATCTAGTTCCTTCTTGACGTAGTCAATCGTTTCTTTGGCATAATCAAAGTGGTCTTTTAGTTCATTGCCAACGCTCCAACCGATAATACTGGGGTGGTTGACATCACGATCTATCATTTCTTTTAGCCATTGTTTGGCCAAGGGATAGTGTGGAGGCGTAAACTCGGGATTGGTGAGTTCTCGTACATTGACTTCCTCAAAAATCAAAATACCCTTCTCATCACAACGATCCATTAATTTTTTGTTCTGGGTGCCGTGCATGATGCGCATAAAGTTGGCCCCGGCATTTTTCATGAGATCTACATCTTTTTCGATCAAATATTGCGGTTCGGAAGAGCCCCAATACCTATGGTCGCTAACCCGATTAAAACCGGACAAGCGTACGGGCTCGCCGTTTAAAATCAATTGGGAGTCGGTCAATTCTATTTTTCTGATACCGAATCGGTCTTTTTGGGTGTCTAAAACCTGTCCGTTTTCCGATATTTTGGTAGTCAAATGATATAGATTAGGGGTATCAAAATGCCATAGTTTTACATCGGTGGCGGGTAGGGTTGTGGCCAGTTGTATTTCTTGGGTGCTGTTGGCCGGTACTTTAACCTTGTACTTTAAGTCGACGGGACTTGTAGCCTCTTCAATATGCGCAGACAGTAAAACGGTGCGTTGGTGTGCCGATGAATTTTTGATCCGAACCTTAAGCTTCAGGTTTGCCGATCCTTTTTTTAGGTCGGGGTCGGCATGTATGTATTGATAACTGATGCGCACATCATTGTTTTTAATAAGATGTACATCGCGAATGATGCCGCCCCAGTTCCAAGTGGCCCCTACAAGGGCATTGTTGTCGGCTTCTACGGCCAGTACGTTTTGGCCGTTATAATTCAGATTGTCGGTTATATCAAATTCAAATGGGGTAAAGCCTCCTTGATGGCGCCCAATCAATTCCCCGTTTAAAAAGACACGGGCAATGTGGTATACGGCATCGAATTTTAACCTTATCCGTTCGTCTGAAACCGATTTCCAGTTCTTGGGCAACTCAAAGGTTTTGCGGTACCAGCCTTTACCGGTATAGTTCGAATATGCGTTGAGCATGCCCCAATGTCCGGGCACCCATAGGTCTTCCCAATTGGAATCGTCGAAACCCACTTGAAAAACGGAAGTCTTTTCAATATCCGCTTCTTCCATTTTTTCCTTCGATACCGGTCTGAACATCACCGCATCGGCAACTACGGTACGGGCCGTGATGGCGGTTACTTCCACATAGCTGTCCAAAGTCTTGTCAAAACTGAATACCCCTAGGCTCAACCATTGGTCGCAGCGGTTTCGTTGGTTAAAATAGGAAGTCGTAACTCCTTGGGCGTGGTTGACATTCACTTCCGCCGTTAGATGTGAAGCGAAGGGGAAGCGGACAAATGCTTCGTAAAACCCTGATTCGGATAATTCGGGACGATAACGAACATAGTTTTGATCCGACTCGCCGGATTTAAAGTCTCGCTGCAAATAATCGGCACCGAAAAATCCGGACCCGCGTTCTCCTTCCGATCGGGTTTTCCAGTTCCCTTTTACCGAGACTCGGTCCTTATCGGTATTGTCGATGACAATATCATCGGGGGTTTCGAAAATATCAATATAGTTCGAGCCTTCGCCATAAATAGCATGGAATTTCCAATTTCCGCTAAGCAACATCCGCTCCTCGCCGGGATAGTCGACTTTTTCGGTCTGGGCATGGCAAATTCCGAATACTAGGAATAGCGTATGGAATACAAAGGATTTGAGCTGCATAAGTCTTGTTTTTAATAGTCTTTCTTAACGAAAGGATGCTTCACTTTTGATTTAGGCTTGCGAAATACCCAGGGCTTCCAGGCTTCGTAGCGTTCCTTCCATTCTTCAAGTGTTCGCGTAGGGTATTTAGATGAGAGTCCGCCTTCCCTGAATTCTTGGGATACCCCTTCATCATTGATCGATCTTCTCCAAACGTACAGTTCTTCCAAGAGTTTATCCTTGATATCCCCATAGTGCGGGTCATTGGCAAGGTTGTTCAATTCGTAAGGGTCTTTTTCTATGTCGAAAAGTTCGAACTCGGGCTTCGAAGGTGCGAAGAATTTCGCCTGGTCTTCATTAAGCTTTCCTTCCATATACATGATATTCATCTCGGCCAACATGGGGTACATATCTTCTTTGTAGCCACTGTATTGCAACCATGCACGCTCGGGCATCAAATTATGGATCAATTTGTATTTTTTTGAACGGATGGTACGCATCGCATCGTGGGTACCGCCCATTCGCCCCCTTGCGGCAAAAATGTATTCCCTGTTCTTCGATTCCTCTTCAAAAAGGTTTTTTCCTTGTAGCTCATGTTCCGGTTTGGCCCCGGCGACATCTAGAATGGTAGCGGTAATATCAATAGTCTGTACCATGTCGGTGTTTACTTGGGCGGGAGCGACCTTACCGGGCCATTTGATGATCATAGGCACTTGAAGTCCCGGATCATACAAGAACTGCTTTCCGCGAATATGGCAGCGGCCGTTATCGCCAATAAGAAAAATCAAGGTATTTTCGGCAAGACCTTCTTTTTTCAATCGATCGAGAATGTCACCGATTTCACGATCGCAAATTTGCATCTGCTCAAGACCGTTGGCCCAGTCACGTCTGGCAAAAGGGGTGTCAACGTAATAGGGAGGGAGCACTACATCGGCAGGGTCTATGGGGTTTTTGGCATCGCGATTCCATTTTCGGTGTGTACCGCCCAAGGTTATTTGGGCGAAAAAGGGCTGTCCTTTTTCACGTTCCTTCCAATCCTTGCCCATAAAACCCAAATCGCCGCTAAAATTGGCGTCGGTTTTATTGTAGATCATTAAGGCCGTAAAGTATCCTGCCTCTTTTAAGAGTACGGGCATGGGCTTAATGCCATACGGCAATGGTTTTTTGTCTTTTTTGGCCGTTCTGTGCTGTTGGGCCCCTATGTAGTTTTGGTGATAGCCCGTGAGCATGGCCGAACGCGAAGTGGAACAAACCGGGGAGGTACAAAAGGCATTGGTGTAGCGTATGCCTTCGGAGGCGAGCTTGTCGGTAACGGGGGTTTCTATTCCCGGGGTGCCATAGCAGCCCAAGTCAAGCCCCCAATCCTCGAGCATGATCCAAACAATGTTCGGACGGTCGCTAGTTTCGTTTTGGGCCATTGCATGGAATGGAATAAGCAATAATGCCAAATATAAGGTTTTAATCAGTTTCATATGCAAGGATTCTGGTTTAGATTCTAATTGTTTTATGTTACTCTATTAATTGCGATGTAGTAGACCAATCCGTGACATCGGATTTTAATTTCACAAAAAAAGGCTCTGATGAAGGCCATTCAATTTTGAAGGCCCCTTTTAGGTCCGTAGTTAATTCTTTGGTCAGATGTTCGGGGGCGTTTCCATATTTAAAAGTGAAAATAGAATCTTTTTCGCTTACGGTATAGCCTATGGAAATACGCCCGTCATTCCGGCCCAAAAACTCTATTACAGGGGAATTTGAGTTTTTTACGGCGGGCTTGTGCCATACTTTTGATGAAGCTGTTTTTACCTCGATTTGCATGGGCGACCATAGACCGACATCGATTCGGGCGACGTTGTTTTCATTTTTGAAATTGAACTCTAGTGCGTCATCCCCGGGTTTTATGGTGGGAAGTTCAATACGCTCTTTGCCGATCGATTGGTCTTCGGCGTTAAAAAGCTCATATACCAGGGTATATCCTTCCATAATGTAGGCGGGAATGTCTTGCTCGTTTCTGGGGAGCAAAGTGATTGCAAGGGACTGTTTACCAACACTGGCTTTTAAACCTTGAACAGGCGCGTAGATATCTTGAATCTGTTTGTAGGCTTTTTTCTTGTTTCGCCATACATCGACCACACCCCAAGCCCTATTTTCGGAGGGAGGTGTAGCCTTGTAGTCGCTTCGGTAATCGTTGTAGGTCCATAGGGCGGAACCTACGACGTAGGGAAGCGTTCTTATTTTATCAAGTTGCTCAATGAGGGTATCACTGAACTCGGCATCGGGTGTCAGTCCTATTTGTTTGTCGCCAATCTCTGAAATGAAGATAGGTTTTCCGGGAAACTTTGCATGGGCCCTGCCCACTTTTTCATAGGTTTCCCCATAGGAGTTCATACAGAGCAAATCAAGTTTTTCGTAAGGCTCGTTACCAGGTTTGGCCAAGGGTAGGTGTGATGTAAAGCTTACCACGGTTTTCAAGCGGGTAGAGTCTAGGGAGGCCACGTGGTCTAGCATATCATTTACATATTCATATTGGCCGGGCGTCATGGTCATATCTTGCCATTCACCGTCAGGGTTGCCAATTTCGTTACCCATACTCCAACCGACCACACTGGCATGGTTATAATCGCGCGCAATCATTTCGTCCAACCATTTTTTTGTTCGTGGGTTATCGGGGATGGCATTGGGTGCGCCACGGCCCCAAACCGGAATTTCTTCAATAACCATATAGCCAATACTATCACAGAACTGTAAAAGGTTCTTCGATGCAGGCGCATGCATGATCCTTGAGAAGTTACCACCAAGGGCTTTGATATCTAGGATATCGTTTTTGATAAGTTCGTCAGGTTCGGTATTGCCGTACAGGCGATGGTCGTGTACCCGGTTGAAACCGTTTAGCCGAACAGCCTCGTTGTTGAGAAACAATTGTTCGCCAATGGCCTCCATTTTTCGAATACCGAATTTATCGGATACGGCATCGACTTCTTGGTCGTTAGAAACGAGGCTACTATTTAAAACGTAAAGATGTGGTCGGTCAAAATGCCATAATTCTACTTCCTTCAACTCCTTTTTAAAGGTCAAGACCTTTTCTGTGGTCTCGTTTGCGGCTACGGTCACTTCAAGGGTTTCGGGTTGCCACGATTTATGGTCGGGCCCAAGGATTTCTGGATTGATGTTCAGGTTTTGTGGGGTATCGGAATTATTTTCAATTTTATAGGAAATGGCAAAGTCCACTACGCCGTTGTCAAAATCGGGCACGGCGGAAATATGTTGACGAACCAAGCGAACATCGTTATGGGCCAGTAAGGATACATCTCGGCTTATACCGCCCCAAGCCCACCAAGCACCTCTTCTAAAGGTATTGTCGGCCATGACCAAAATCGAGTTCGGTTTATCGGTGCGTACATGGTCGGTTATATTGAATTCAAAAGGGGTGTAACCACCTTCATGTTCGCCCAGTAACTCACCGTTCAACCATATTTTGGAGGTTTCATAAACGGCATCGAACTTTAATCGTACCTGTTTCTTTTGCCAATTTTCGGGAAGGGTAAAATTACGTTGGTAATACCCTTTGCCCTTAAAATGGGCGTATTTGTTCTCAACATCCCAGTTTCCTGGTACGGTCAGGGTATCCCACTGGGTGTAATCTGCGGTCAATAATTGTTCTTCACTTTCTTCGTTAGAAGCTAAAAAGTGCCATTCCCCGTTAAGGGATAGGGTTTCGTTTTTTAGAACCGTATCAGCTTTTTTTGGTGAACATGAACTTAGAAAAACGATTGCAAAAAGTGTTAGGGAAGCAAAAATTCTCATAGATCCTCTTTATTTTTTAGTAAACTTTATGGTGGCACCACCGTGCTCGGCTAAATGAAGGGTTATCGATTTTTCCTTAGAAACCGTTTCGGTCGATTTTTTAAAGGGTACGGCCGTATTCCATTGGCGTAGGTTGGCTTCCTTGTTAAGTCCTTCCAAATTAATACGCTCGGCCTCGGTATCGTCGGTAAAGATTTCCGCGAGGTATTCGCCATCCCCTAAAAAACTACAGTCGATTTGCATTTCTTGGGCCGCTCCACTTCGCAAAATACCCAAGTACCAGTCCTTGTTTTTACGTCTGGCTATGGCCGCCAATTCCCCGATCTTACTTTGGGGCAAGACAAAGGTTTCGTCCCAGACCGAAGGTACGGTCTTAATAAAATCCAGTGCAGGTTGAACACTCTTGGTTTTCAGTAGAAACTGGGTGTTTTCCGCAATACAGTTAAAAGGTGAATAAAAAGTAACCAAAGTAGCCAATTGATGGGCCCAAGTAGTTTCTCCCGGTTCGGTAAGGCCGAGTGGGGTATAGTCGCCATGACCGGTAACGTATCTTGTAAAGGGCAATGCCGCATTGTGGGAAGCGGGTAGGGGACCTTCTTTCATATGGTTTACCTCTAGGCCACGTATACCTTCACGGGTAACCTCATTCGGATAGGTGCGATATTCGCCCGAACTTTGTTGGCAACCGTGAAAATTAACCATCAATTGCCGTTCTGCCGCTTTTTTTAGTAAGGCTTCATCAAAGGAGATGATCGATTTGCTCTGGCCGTTCATAAAATCGACTTTTACCCCAACCGCACCGGTCTGCTTTACGCTGTCTAAAAAATGCCCCATGACGGCATAATCGTTTTCGGGAAAATTGATTTCCTTGGAATGCTTCCAAACAAAAATGCCAACCCCTTTTTCCTTCGCATAATCACAAAGTTTGGTAACCGACTCCCATTTATTGGGCCATCTTTCCCAACCTTCGTCGACCATGGAATAGGCAAAACCAAGCGACTGGGCATCATCGACCATATCGTGCTCTTCTTTATAGTTGACGTATTTTCCGGACCACCAGTGCCAAACGGACTTTCCGGGTTTGATCCAGTCGGTATCGGCAAATAAATTGGCATCTGGGGCAGGGTTAAGGGAAGCTACCATAGTATTGTTCGCCAAATCGTTCAGGGTATCGGCCAAAAGAACGCAGCGCCAAGGCGTGGTAAGTCCACCTTTCACATCAAATCCGGCATCGCCTTCTTCGAAATTCGCCTTGAACGAATTATTACCTATGGCTTCCAAACGCATACCGCTATAATTAAAGAGACCGGCTTCGGCCAACAATGCATATCCCCCTTGTGGAAGTTCGCAAGTGAGGGTCAAGCCTTGGATCGGACCCATTTTGGAAACCGTTGGCATTTCAGAAATATCGGCGGAAAGCCATTCACCGGCGTGCGATTTCAGCTTCCATTCGCTATCACGCTCAAAGTACCAGACCTTGGTTTCCTTCGGTAGTTTAAAACTGCTCTCTTCGCCCTGTACATGTTGGGTGCCTTCGCCTGAAACCACATAACGATAGGCCACACCTTCATCGGAAAGTTGAAATTCCAATTTCCAATCGCTTCCATCCGCTTCGGAAACCTCGTATATGTATAGATCTCCTGTGTACGAGGCCTTACTTTTTATGCCGTTAAGAGGGTATTCTAAGGCAACTTCCTTTTGTTCTAAAAGCGATAGGGTAGCATTCTTTCCTAATTGTTTGCCATCGACCTTAAGGCCTAAAAGGGAAGTATCTAGAACCACCTGCCGGTCTTTGTTGATAAGGAAGGCCAGTTGGCCGTTGGCAGCCGTCAACAAGGAAACCTCGGTATTGCCATAGTGCATGTTAAGGGCTTTATTTTTTTCCTCGGTCGCGTTTTTGCATGAAGTAATGCTTATCAGAATGGCGATAGCGAATGCCGATGTCAAGATTGCTTTTCTCATGTTACATTGTTGTTTTTTAGTTTTTATCGATTACTTCCAATAGCCATGTCCTTATAATCTTCCGTTCTTCCAATTGGTATAGGGGCCAAGTATTGGTATGGTTTCTAATGGGAATATCCATAAAAGCAAAATTTCCTTGAATTCCCGATTGGGCCAGGTAATTTTTACTTTTGCTCGTTCCATGACCCTCGGCACAAATAAACTGCGGCCTCCCGTTCAGCCGTTTCAGCCGTTCAAGGGCGGAAGCCTTATCGGAGTTGGGGTAGTTCCATGTCTTTAGGCCGTCGTAATGCGAATTGACGATAAAGGCCTTCCAAAGAGGGGAGATTTCATCATCGTGAAGCCCGATATAGTTTACGGCGATGGCTCCCCGTGAAAACCCGGCCAAAACGATGTTGGAGGCATCACCTCCGTATTTGCTACAGACCTCTTTGACCGCATCCATGCAGTATTTTTTGCTTGCTTCTATATCGCCCCACCACCATTTTTGGTTTTCTTGGCCATCAACACTGATAAAGGGCATGCTCACCCAAATGAAATCTTTGCCTTCGCTTAGGCCGTAGCCTAAATTGCAACCGTCTACCTGACCTGTTGAAAGGTCACCGGAAGCACTTGTATACGGCCCATTGCCCGGATATTCTACAATGACCGGGTATTTTTTGCCTTCTTTATAATTGCTGGGCAGGTAGAGCAAGTGGTAGACTTCGGTGTTTTGGTACGAAGCCAAGCTTTGTCGCACCCGCTTACCCGCTTCAGGTGGACCTTGGGTGATATCGGGAACAAAAAGATCTTGGGCAAAGGAGGCGATATCAGGTAATCGGACAGAGGCCTCTTTCTGGGCATCGACTTGCGCAGTACCCAGAATTAGAATGAGACAAAGTCCAATTACGTTCTTAACCATTTTATTTTTATAGGGATTAGTTATAAGCTGATATTTTAAATAGGGAAACGGGTATATGCTTTTCTTTTTTGCTAAACTCGAAGACCAAAGTATCGGTGGAAATCGCTTCGTTCAATTCAATGGTGTTTATGGCCTGGTAATTTCCTTTGATTTCCTTTAAGAGTTTACCGGAAGCATCCTTGATCGTATAATCGGCCACCACAAAAGGAATGACATCTTCCGGATGTCCCATAAGGGTAGTTTCCAAGGCGTGGTCATAGTCGCAGTCAAAAAAGAGTTTTATGGTTTTTATATTGACCTTATCGTCCCATTTTAAGTTCAGTGTCGGTTTTTTATCTTCTATTTCGGCAACCCAGGCATTGGTGTTTCCGTTAGCGTTGGGCCGAACTTCGCCGTTTTTGATATTATCGGGTTCAAAAATAGGTAGGGCCTTTGCCATTTGAAGGGCTATATTTTTTCCTTTAGGACGGCGTTCGGGCGTCCAAAACTCAAAACTGTCAACATTGATATCGGCAGGAGGGTCTTGTCTTCCGTAATTGGATACCGCTTTATTTATTTTATTCTCAACCGTCATCAAACCTGTGATACGCTCATCTGAAAGACGGACTTTTACCTTTTCGTTTTTCATTAGGCAGAAGAATGAATAATGGTTTTGCTCCTGTGTATTAGTAGTGGTAAAAGTAATCTTTTGTTTTCCCTTTTGTAAGTAAAATTCTTTTTTGTCGATAACCACATCTGGGGTAAAATGGGTAGAGGCCGAACTACTTTTAAGCTGAAGTTCTAGGCTGGTTGCTTCCGAGGCATCTACTTCAATCTCAAAACTATAGGTTTCGTTCGCCTTAAGCGGTAGCATTTGGGCGAGTCCGAACTTTAGGGGCTGCCAGTCGTCAGCTTCCGAAAAACCTTTGAATTTTAAGGTGGAGCTCGCTTCAACATTCGCCTTTACCACTAAGTCGTCGGTGTCGTTTAGGGCGATGCGAGGAATACTTTGTCCGTTTCTGTTCAAGGCCAGTTGTAGCTTTCCAATATGTTCTTTGGAAGCCACGTCGCGGGGAAGCAGGCCTTCTTGCTTACATAAGACCGCTGCCTCCCCAACCGCTTGCGCCCCGTGTGCACAGGTAAGCATAACCCTTGAAGAACCAAAGGCCACATGACTGGCACTGATGATCCGGCCGGCGAGGAACAGGTTCTTGATGTTTTTGGAATAATAGCAACGGTAGGGAATGGAATATACGCCTTTACCATGCCATTGGGTACAAGAATTGTGTTCGCTATAGATACCGTCGGCGGGATGTAAATCCATGGCCCAACCCCCAAAGGAGACCGCATCGTAATAATCGCGCTGTTCAACAATATCTTTTTGGGTCAGCATAAAGTCACCTTCAAAACGACGGCTTTCCCGTTTACCTGGTATGGTGCCCACCCATTCTAAAGTCAGGTTTGCCGCTTCGGGAAATTTGCCACTGTTCTTTACATAGTCCCAAATCCCATAAACCACCTTCCACAGTTCAAATTTGATGTCTTCCGATTGGTGAACGGTATCGAGGCGTCCACCGTGCTCTACCCACCACAGTTTACACCCATGGTCGCCTAATTGAAAGTTTTTGATACGTGGAAGTTCTTCTGCATTCTTTATGGCAAAGGAGGGAGGCGTATAGCTAATAGGCTTGCCCACATCTTTGGTGTAAAAGTATAGCGAGTGCCCTAAAAGGTTGCCATAATCTTCGATATTCGGCGCAAATCCTTCATCAAACTCCTCTTTGGTCTCCGCGCCCATGCGGAACGAGGCTCCGGCCATAAAGGCAACAATACCATCGCCGGAAGCATCACAGAAAAGGGGGGCGCTGGCGATATAGGTCGTTGAGTTCTGGCTACAAAAGGCGGTTACGTTCTTTACCTGGTCGTCTTTGCCTTTTTCAACCGCATAGGCCGCTGTATTCAGTAGAAGGGTAATATTGGGCTCTTCGTATACTTTTTCAAGCAGTACGGTGTCGAACAACAAAGGGTTACCTTCTTTATTTCGTTTTAGGTTCTCTAAAAGGATTTCATTGATCAATCCACCTTCACGGCTCCATCGGTTGTTGTTGCCCATGTGGGAGGTGGCACCCAAGCTCCAGAGCCGAACTTCTGAGGAAGCATTTCCCCCAAGTACGGGACGGTCTTGTATAAGAACGACTTTTAGGCCGGATCGCGCGGCGGTTATGGAGGCACAGACACCTGAAAGACCTCCACCCACGACAACAAGGTCGGCCTGTAGTTTTACGGTCTTTGTATTTCTAGTTTGTGGACTATATGCTTCTGAAATCATAAAATGCAATTTGAACTTTAATAATTCGATTTGGTGTGTTAAGGAAAAAATGTAGGTAGAGCCGCTTAGCCCGAAATCTTTTGGCTCGATTTATAGATGATAAAGCTGCCTAACAGCAAGACAAAAAGGCCCATTCCGCCTACGAGTACCGCTCCGGTTTCGGCCATAAGCGATAGTATTACGATCAGTAGGCCGGTTAGGGCTACGCCTATACCTATGACCCGTGTGCCTTTTTGGTTTCCGGAAGCGGATTCTTCTTCCGCCTCCAAATTTTTATCGGCAACTTTAAGTTGATAGTTGTCGTAGGCTACGGTCGGTTTTTTCCGCGTGCGGGCATATATTTCAAATGCCGCCAAAAGTAGTACGGGAATACCCATGCCGAATCCCATTTCTTGGGCCCTGTCAAACGAAAAATCGAGAAGGCTAGGGGCCAAGAATTTAAAAAATGCATTGATGGCCAAAGTGACTATGGTAACGATCAAGACACTTTTTCCGGTTTGGTATTTACTGAACAAGGCCCACATAGGTGGCAAGAACATGGCGCCGCCGGTTATGGCCGCCAAACTCATCACCACTTCTACTATGCCGCCCATATATGGGACCAAGAGGGCGATTATTATCGTTAGTATACCCAAACCTATGGTTGCCATTCTACCGACTTTGACCAATTGATCGTTGTCGGCATTGGGCCTAAAGTGTTTGTAAAGGTCATTCGACAGCACACCTGCCGAGATGTTTAAAGTCGTATTGACCGAACTCGATGTGGCAAAGATCATTCCGCCTAACATTAAACCTAACATTCCTACGGGCAGTACTTCCTTACACATTAAGAGATAGGCCCCTTCGTCGGCCAAGCCCCCCAAATCTGGGTTCAGTACCCTATAGATCATAGGGGGCAACATCCAAACTAACGGACTAACGAGATAGAGTCCGCCAAAAAGCCATCCTACTTTTTTGGCATCTTTTGGGGTGGCCACACTGGTATAGCGTTGTACATAGGCCCAATTGCCCGCAATGAAGAAAAGGTTGTACAATCCGAAGGCAATCATAAAGCCCCAGGTGTACTCCTCATTTACCAAATTGAAAAAATTCTCGGGAGCTTGGGAAACAAAGTTCCCTATACCTCCAATTTTATCGAGTGAAAGCGGTACCACGATTAAAACGGCCGCAGTAAGTACCACAAACTGAAGTACATCGGTAACGATTACGGCCCAAAGGCCACCAACTGCCGTGTAAATTAATATTAAGATTCCCAGTACGATAATACTGGTACTTATGGGGAAACCTGTTGACACCTCTACAATCTTGGCCACGGGATATAAAAATGCGCCAGTAGTAAAAATGGAAATTAACAGGAATAGATATGTATAAATTTTTTGAGTGCTGTAACCTAAGCGGTCCGTAATGAACTCGGCGGCGGTCAGCGCTTTTGTTTTTTGCCATTTCGGGGCGATGAAAAAACCGATAAGTACACCGGCTATGCACATGGTCGTTTGAATGGTGATAGCTACCCAGCCGCTGGAATAGGCTATAGAGCCCCATACCACAAAAGTACCCGCGGAAAAGAAACTCATAAAGAGCGAAAGTCCGCTCATCCACCAAGGCAGTGCCCCGCCTGCGGCAAAAAATGACTTCATGTTTTTACCGGACTTTGAAAAACTTAGTCCGCATACAAACACGAGTAAAGTAAAAATCAGTATTACCGTAATATCTATGGTGCCCATTCTTGTTTGTGAATATACTTTATTATGCTTGTTTATGTAGTGAAAAAATAGG
This sequence comes from Zobellia uliginosa, assembly GCF_900156625.1. Lineage (GTDB taxonomy): Bacteria > Bacteroidota > Bacteroidia > Flavobacteriales > Flavobacteriaceae > Zobellia > Zobellia uliginosa. The sequence continues at coordinate 383,519 of NZ_FTOB01000002.1, forward strand.
GGATAGACCTAATATCCCCTATTTTCAAAACAAACTAACAAAAACAAATTAAATGAATTTTAATAACCGGGATTTTGGGTTACGACATTCTCGGTAGCATCTATCTCGGCCTGCGGTATGGGCCATAGGTAATGCTTTCCGGGATCGAATGTTCTTTCTTCCAATTCCCTATAATCAAGGTTCCCTAGTTCAACCCTTGGTTGTGAGGGAGCCCCAGTGTAATCGATATAACCGTCATCGTCAATATTGGGAACAAAGTCTAGATCCCCAATTTTACTGAAGCCGTTTGCAGGTCCGCCCAAAACGGTGGTGTTCAATACTTTTTCGGCAATTCTCCATCGTTTAATATCAAACAATCTCAAGCCCTCATCGGCAAACTCTACTTTACGTTCCCTTCTGATTATTTTTCGGAGTTCGGCCTGATCGGTAGTAGATATGGCTGGAAAAGGCACCCCACTATTGGTATAGGCTCTTTCGCGTACCGCATTAATGGCGTTCAAAACACTACCGTCTATGGATCCGCCTTCAATTTTGGCTTCTGCATAATTAAGAAGAACTTCGGCATATCTCAATAGATAAATGGTCTGCTCGGATTGTAAGGGACTAGGTCCACCGGACAAAGAACCTAATAGTCTTGGGGCATCTGAGAATTTTTTCCAAAAATATCCACTAAAGGCGGTAAAACGGTTAGCACCTCCGGTAACGTATTCCGTACCATCATAGGGGTCTACTATGGCTCGCCCTGCTGGGTTGGCAGAGTTAGGGTTGAACACACGCTCTACTTTAACACCGTCCTCTATTCGCCATGTGGCAATACTATCGCTATGCTGTTGAATGATGTGGCCCGTCCAAACGCTGTTCGGAAGTGCAATGGTAGCGGCAAGTCTTGGATCGCGATTTTCAAACGGATTGGCAGGATCGTATTCTGGGTCTTCATCAATCGGTAGTCCGTTTATGGTCTCATAACTGTCTACCGTTTGTTGTGCAGGTACCAGTTGGCACCATCCGCCAAACCTACTGCCTTGTCTTTGTGATAGACCGTGGGTTTTTGTTCCGTTTATATAGGAAAGGTCGAATAAAACCTCGGAAGAACCTACACCGGCATCTGTAAATAATGCCTCGTAATCTGGGTACAATGAAGGGGTTTCAGCCGAGTTCATTACTTTGAGTGCGGCACTCTCCGCTAATTCATAATCTTCATTATAAAGGGCAATACGTGAGATAAGCGCGTTTGCGGCATTTGCCGATGCCCGACCTCTCTCCGTAGCCGGTTGCGTAGGAGGGAGTATGGCTGCAGCTTCCTGCAAATCAGATATGATACTAGCTACAATTTCAGATTTTGGTGTTCTAGCCACTATTTCGAGTTCTTCCAAAGAGGTTACCTCAGTTCTAAAGGGAACGTCTCCATAAAGCTCCGTTAGGTAACTATAGAAAAATGAACGTAGAAAAAGAGCTTCCGCCTTAATTTGCTCAAAACGACTAGGGTCTGATGCATCTGCCGCCTTGTCCATATTGGTCAATAGGTTGTTGGCGCGTTGCACTCCCGTATAGAAATTATTCCAAAAACCATTTACAAGGCCTTCAGTAGAGGTAAGCCCTCCTGTAGTTGCCGCAATGGTTCCCCCTACATTCCCTCTATTAAAAGCGTAATCTGTGGTATGATCCAATAATTGCGGAAAAGGAACCGCATTTACATAATTTAATTGCTCGTAAATTCCGGTAAGGGCAACCTCTAGTTGCGCTTCCGTTCTAAAGAAGGTTGCATCGGTAGGGCTTCCCGGGTCTTCCAGATTAAGGACATTGTCTTCACAGGACCCAAAAATCAGTAGGCCCACGCTTAGGATGATATATTTTATATTTTTCATTGTATAGAAATTATGCGATTAGAATGTTACGTTAAGGCCCATTGTAAAAACCTTGGTTACAGGGTAAAAACTACCTTGTGAAAATTGTGGGGTCAATGGGTCTATACCTTCTGGCATATTGTCCCAAGTGGCTAGGTTTTGACCGGACACATAGATTCGAGCGGCGGAAATACTGAACTTGTCGATCAGGTCATAGGGTAATTTATACCCGAGGGTTACGTTTCTTAACCTTACATAGGAGGCATCGTGCATCCAGGTTTCGTTCACTCGCCAGTTCGGGTGTGAACTTCCTGGGGTTAACCTTGGATATTCTGCACTTGTATTATTTGGAGTCCAATAATCACCTTGCCATTCTTGGATTTTACCGGCATTGTAGAAAGCCCAACCAGCATCTCCTTCCAAGACCACATCTCTTCCTCCGGCACCTAACAAGGAAACCGAAAGATCAAGACCTTTGTAAGCGGAAAATAGCTCAAGTCCCCAGTTTTCAGTAGTAATATTGCTACCTATAATGGTTCGGTCATCATTGGTAATCAAGCCATCGGGAACGCCTTCCGGACCCGAAATATCGGAATATTTGATGTCACCCGCTTGAATGGCCCCAAAACCTGGTGTAGGCAAGGAAGCGTTGAGGTTTCCATCTACGTCAAAATCACTTTCTTGATATAGTCCATCTACTTTAAGTCCGTATATAGCACCTATTTCTTCGCCAACCCTATTTATTGTATTTCCTGGAGGCAATTGGTCCAATCCTCCCAAATCTTTGATTTCATTATCAAAACCGGAATAGTTAAGATTGATGCCATATCTGAAATCCTCACCGATCATATCGTTCCATCCAATAGAAATGTCATAACCTGTGTTCCATACTTCACCGGCATTTTGAACCGGAGCGTCAAGACCAACCGAAGTAGGAATGGTAACCCCTAACAAAATATCCTTGGTTTTACGTACGTAGTACTCACCGGTTACTGAAAGTTTACTGTTTAAAAGTTTAGCGTCAAAACCTATGTTCTGGGTTTCTCCGGTTTCCCAACGCAATTGTGAGTTGGCCAGTACAGTTTGGGCGCCACCTACAACAGGTGTACCACCGATAACGGCATTGGCGTTACCCAACCCGAACAATGAGGTATATGGAAAGTTTACTTCTTGTGCCACGGCAGAACCATCGGAACCTTGAATTACATCCCCATTATTGTCCGTTTGATTATTGGAGTAGATGAACTGGTTGCCTAATTGCCCCCATGAAGCCCTAAATTTTAGAAAATTAAGAGTTTCGTTGTCCTGTAAAAATTTCTCTTCGGAAACTACCCATCCCACGGAAAACGAAGGAAATGTAGCTGAACGGAAACCCTCGGCAAATCGTGAGGAAGCATCCCTTCTCACATTGGCCTCAAGAAGATATTTGTCTTTATAAGAGTAGTTGATTCTTCCAAAAACGGATTCTAAACCATTAAGTGTAGAACTACCACTGTTTAATTGTGTATCCGGTAAACCGTTATCCAATCCGCGGAATTCATCCAAAACAAACCCTCTTCTGCTGGCCGTCCATACTTCTGAATTGAATTTTAAAAATTCATAGCCACCTAAGACAGAGATGTCGTGATCACCGAATTTCTTGCCCCAGTTGGCTACGGCATTAAAGTTATCTTGAAACGTGGTAAAGGTCTCTTTGAACAAAGAGCTTTCGCCAACACCACCGCCAACTGTTGTAATGGCAGGTCCGCCAGAACCTTCGTAATAGGTATATCCTGCTCTAAAATCATCTCTGTCCCTGTCAAAAAATTGAGGGGCATAGGTAGCCGAAACGGAGAAATTATTGAAAGGACGGTAAGTTACCTTTGCCAAGGCCCTAAAGTAATTTGATATGGTTTCGTCCTTAGCGCTGGAATTTGCAAGGGCAATTGGGTTACTTCCCCCAAAACCTGAACCATAGGTTCCGTCATCATTAAACGCTATAAATAAAGGTTGCAAACGATAAGCCGAACGGGTAAGGTTGTTTAGTCTTGCTGGCTGACTTTTTATCTCTCTTCTGAAGTTAAGGTCAAAAGCAAGGTCTAACTTTTTACTTAAAGCATAATCCAGATTAAACCTGCCGTTATATCTTTTGAAATTGAAGTTGGCCACGTTACCCTCTTGATCGGTATAGGATATAGAACTTGATACTTTTAATTTTTCCGAACCACCACGAACGGAAAGACTGTGGTATTGCTGTAAAGCGGCAGAGTTAAAAAGAAGATCGACCCAATCCGTATCCGGTAAGGCTTCCGTACCTACACCGTTACCCGAACGGTATTGGTTTAAGGTTTCTTCTGAAAATGCGCCTGGCTCTGCACTGTTAAAGGCCTCCATATAGCCTAAGGCATCCATGAACTTTAAGTTTTGTGCTACGCTTTGTATTCCAACATAAGTATTATAGGAAGTGCTTATTTTCCCCTCTTTACCTCTTTTGGTAGTAATAAGGATTACCCCATTTGCAGCACGTGAACCGTATATGGCCGCTGCCGAGGCATCTTTTAGAACGGAAATGGATTCAATGTCACTGGGATCTAATCCGTTGATGTCGTCAGGAATACCATCGACCAAAATCAAGGGGTTGTTTTTGGCGCCATTGCCTAAAGTTCCCACCCCGCGAATACGAATGGCAGCACCGTCTGAGCCTGGTTGGCCACTAGATTGGGTGGCTGTAAGACCGGGAACAAGACCAGCTAATGCCTGCGAGGCCTGGGCAACGGGTTGCTTAGTTATTTCCTCGGCCTTTACGGTTTCTACCGATCCGGTAAGGTTGACCGCCTTTTGTGTTCCATAACCTACTACGACGACCTCATCGAGTTGTGAGGCTTCTTCGGCCATGGTTATGTTGAGGGATGTTTCACCGTTAACGGTTTGTTCAACGGTTCCATAACCGATTGAACTAAAAACAAGGGTTGCCCCTTCTTGGGTTTCAATGCTGAAGTTTCCATCGAAGTCGGCCACAACTCCGTTGGTCGTTCCCTTTTCAACAATGTTGGCAGCGGGTATAGGGATACCCTGTTCATCGCTTACGGTACCTGAGACCGTAATTTGTGCCGATATCTCGCAAAGCGCGAATATCGATAGGAGAAAAAATAAGACCGCTTTTTTCATAAGCTTTAGTTTTAGTTGAGAGGTGAATAGTGAGTTATTTAGGGTCGACCATACTAGATTACAAGTCTAGTCTGGTCTAGTCCGTTAACAAATAAATAACATTAATCTAAGTTTGCCAAATCTTTTTTTGTGAAATGTGGATTTTAAGGGTCTTACAATTGTAAAACTCTCATATTTAATAGATTTAATAAGAGTTTTCCTTATCACTTTGTCTTAAGTGGAAGATGTGTGAAGGGGGCGATTTGAGTTAGGATGTGCAGTTTTAACCTTGATTTTTTGAAAATAGATTGTATTTTTCAGGAAAATTCAAAGACATACCAATACGGACTAGGGCATTTTTAGTTTTAGTATTTTTGTCGTCATTCCGTTCCACCAAGAAACAATAAATGGTAAAACTTAGTATCGAAAAGAACTCGAAGAAGCCTAAATACCTTTTGCTTGCCGATAGTATTACGTCACAGATCGAACAGAAGCAGTTGGTACTGGACGAAAGGTTGCCATCGGTGAACAAGCTCTCCGCACATTTTAATTTCAGTCGGGAAACGGTTTTTAAGGCATTGAACCATTTGAGTGAAAAGGGAATCGTTCGGGCGGTCGACAAAATCGGTTATTTTGTGAACGATCTTTCGGTAGAGACCGAGTACAAGGTGTTTTTTATGCTCGATAAGTTTACACCTTTTAAAGAGGACCTATACAATTCGCTTATTTCAAACTTGGGCGAGAACGTAAAGGTCAGACTTTATTTCCATCACCAAAACATTGAGATTTTTGCGCCTTTGATTTTAGATAACCTGAAGAATTACACGCATTTTGTGATAACCACCTATATCAAGGATTCTAAATCGGTTCAAAAGGTATTGAACAAGATACCGCCGGAAAAGTTAATCATTCTTGATAAATACGAACCTAATGTCAACAATGGATGCGGTATGGTCTTTCAAGATTTTGAAAACGATATTTTCAATCTATTGAAAGAACATATTGAATTGGTCAAAAAATATCAAAGATTGGTGCTTTTCAACCGTAAGAATGCACCCCATGGTGATTTTGTCCAAAAAGGTTTTGAGCGGTTCTGTTCGGATTACAATTTTAAGGGCAATGTATACGACAATTTTTCTCCCGATTATTTTGAAAAGGGAAGTCTGTATATAACCATTGATGCCTATGACCGTGATATGGTAGAGATCATAAAACTCGCGCGTAAATCAAAGTGGAAGCTCGGTAAGGAAATCGGACTCATAAGCTATAACGATACCAGTACCAAGGAGATTTTAGATGGGGGTATTTCGGTAATCAGCACCGATTTTAAGAAAATGGGAGAGGAGGCCGCCAAAATGATATTGGAGGGCCGAAGGGAACGAAAGGGCAATGAAACCAAATTGATTTTAAGAAGCTCGTTCTAACACTCCGATTACATCAGCTGCGCAAATACTTTCTTGCGCTGGACGGCATAATACCAAAAAAGCAGCGAGATTATTAAGGTAAGGATGCCGCCGCCCATATAGGCCAAGTCATTGTTCAACTGAAAGCCTTCCGGGGCGATAAGAATGTAGGTGGTACATACCATTGTCATAAAAAGGGCCGGTATGAGGGTAATCCAAAACATCTTTCGTTCGTAGATCAAATAAGCGGTAATCGTCCATAGGACAACTGTGGCCAAGGTCTGGTTACTCCAGGCAAAATACCTCCATATTATCCCGAAATCGATTTGGGTAAGGGCAAAAGCGATGATGAAAAGGGGGACACTGATATAGAGCCTGTTCTTGATTTTCTTTTGGTCGTTCTTGAAAATGTCCGATAAAATCAGCCTTGCCGAGCGAAAAGCGGTATCACCAGATGTAATAGGGGCCGCTACAATGCCCAATAAGGCCAAAATGCCGCCTATCTGCCCCAACATATTCAGTGATATTTCATTGGCCGCCCAAGCTGCGTTATTTCCGTTGGCCAACATGGCTTCATTGAGTCCGCCTACATTTCCGAAAAAGGTCATGGCCGCTGCTGCCCATATAAGGGCCACCACGCCTTCGGTAATCATTGTACCGAAAAAGATTTTTCGGCCCAATCTCTCGTTTTGCATGCAACGTGCCATGAGTGGCGATTGGGTCGCGTGAAAGCCCGATATGGCCCCACAGGCTATGGTTACAAAAAGTATGGGAAAAAGCGGGGTTGCTTCGGGGTCGGTGGTCATGTTCCTTAAGTTGGCAGGCGTCAGTTCTGGAATCTGGTAATCACCGAAAAATAGGGCAATGAGCAAACCTAGGGCCATTAAAAGCATGGCAATACCGAAAACGGGATAAAGTTTGCCTATCATTTTATCGATGGGCAGGAGGGTGGATAAAATGTAATAGACGAGAATTATACCTACCCAAACCCAAAGGTTCCACATATTACCGGTCATGCCGTCTATGATCTTTGCCGGCCCCATTAGAAAAACGGTACCTACAAAAATCAAAAGTATCACCGTGAAAAAGCGCATGATATGTTTCATTTTAGGTCCCAAGTAAATTCCAACGATTTCACTTATGCTTAATCCGTTATGGCGAACGGAGAGCATGCCCGAAAAATAATCGTGGACGGCTCCTGCAAAAATACTTCCCAGTACGATCCACAGAAAGGCGGCAGGACCGAACATGGCTCCTGCAATGGCCCCGAAAATGGGACCTAGGCCAGCGATATTCAAAAATTGGATAAGAAAGATGCGCCAAGCGGGCAGGGGCATAAAATCAATATCGTCACGTAAGCGTATTGCCGGGGTTTCCCTTTTTGTATCGATACCAAAGATGTTTTCCACCAATTTTCCATAGGTGTAATATCCGATAACCAACACAGCAATAGCAATAACGAACGATATCATAAAGTAAGGGTTTAAGGGGGCGACTAGCTGTAATCTTCTAAAAATTGAACAACAATATAGGCATTCTTCTCTTTAGATGAAGCGGCAAAGCGCCGTAGGTTTTCCAATATTTTCGCAGATAATGACTTTTTATTTTCCAAATGTGACAAAAACTTGAGAAGCTGGTTTTTGGTCAATACACCCAATTGTGTCGAAATCGCGGTTACCGTAGCTTCCGAAGCGGTATCGATATGTTGCAAGAGGAGACTTCGGGTGTTGATGTCAATATGCGGTAGGGCATCCCAAAAGGGCTGCATGGTCGAAGGCGATTGGACGAACATATCGGCCATGTTTTTAATGATGAAGGACCGAACCAAGGGAATTCCCGATTTAAAAAGCTCGGAAATTCTAGGGAAATTGGCCTTATATTGGCCTTGGTCAAGGTTTTCCAAGGCGTACATCTGGTAATTGGTATGGGCACTGTTGAGCATACGAAGCAACATATCTTCATTTTGTTGCCCGAGCGTATATGCTTTTAGTTCTTCCTTAATTTTGCCGTGGACCAAATGCCAGGCCACATAACAGGAGTAGAGTGCGCCCGACACAACCGATTCTTTTACCTCTTTCACCGTTGCGCCCGACAAGGCATCGACACCTTCTATCGTAGAGGGCTTCGGTTTGGTAACCAGTTCATCGATGGCCCTTCTCTTTAAAATGGAATTATGGTCTTGAAGCAATTCGTGCAGCTTCCAGTAATCGGTGAATAAAAACTCGTCATGGTCGTGCTTGGTCAGTGGTTCTTCAACAGAGCGGTCAAATCCGGCATAATCGCCCAAGAGCGTCCAGTATAAGGTAATATGCATCAGTTTACAGTCGCCATCGGCACAGACGGGAGTAACAATGTTGGAGGAATACAGTACCGGGGCGCGGTCTTTGTTACGGAGTATGTTTATTTTTTGGGCCCCGACCGAATCTACCATTATGCTCATAGGCGTTTGCGAAATATCGAGTACGGTGCCTTCTTCCCAGTTTAAGACGAAAAACTCCGGACTGGTATCCAGAGTTGTTCTTTTGGAATTATTGGGAAATGCGATAGCCGATCCGAATTGCGCTTCACACAGATAGGATACAAGCAAGAGGAAGACTAAGGCAATCGGTCTCATTTTTTAGAGGTAGGGATTTTTTCATATTTCTGCTCCTCGATCAAATTCAGGTATTCGTCTAAATAACCGGTGTATATATCACGGGGCATAACCTCGTATTTTTTACATAGGGAGGCCGCATAGCCTACGGCCGCACCCATCTGTCCCGTGGTAAGCATAACCCTCGGTCCACCGAGTCCCGCATGCGAGCAACTGAAATTACGTCCGGCCATAAACAGGTTCTTGATGTTTTTTGAATACAGGCTTCGGTAAGGAATGTAGTATTGTGGTCCTCTATAGAAAAGGGCTTCGGAAATGAAATCTGGATTTTTTTCGTCTTCCAAGACCGTTTGGTAATGCACGTCTACCGCTCGTTTTTCGATAACCACACCATCGGGAAATTTGCGTCCTTCCTTGGCATCGTTAAACGTAAAGATATGGTCGCCCACCAATCGTCTTGATTCGCGCTTCCCGACCAGGTAAGAAACCCATTCCAGCCTTCGGTTTTTGTTGACCTCGTCTTTTTTGGCGTTGGAAAACGAACCATATATGGCACGAAGCATATGGTCACGAATTTCTTCGGCATCGTCAATTTGGCTTAGGTCGTTTCGGCTAAACTCCCACTGCCATTCGCCATTGACCTCGGCATAGTCTTTTGCTACCGGCATGGCCCAAGGTACTTCCGGAAAGCTCTGGGGCGTATCGGTATCGGTAGACCCCCAAAGTACGGAAGAGCCCATGACGGCGTTATCGGCTTCCTTTGGACTCCATAGTTCGCCATGTTCTTCCCAGTGTTCTCCGTAAGTATCGACACTTTCCCGACCGTACGAGAATTCGGCACCTGCCCAGAAACCGATCCAACCATCACCGGTAGAATCGACAAAATAGGGGGCCGTAAACCGTTTTCTTTCCCCTGTAAAGGTTTGTCTGGCGTCTACGTATTTTATACTGTTGTCTTCGGATATGGCATCATAGGCCCGCCAGTTCAGAAATAAGTCGATGTTCTCGTAACTCTTAACGTTCTGATCTCTTTTTTGTTGGTCGAACTTGGCCTCTGCCGATCCATTGGGATAATGTTTGGTATCAATTTTTGTTAGGATCCGCTCAAAATTACCGTAAATGCCCTCGGTGTGTACCCGAATTTCTTCACTGGCATTTCCGCCTAAGACAGGACGGTCATGAATTAAGGCAACTTTCAGTCCTTGTTCGGCTCCTGCTATGGCCGCCGCACAACCTGCCAGTCCGCCTCCCACAACGACTAGATCATAGGTTTTTAAGTCTTCGGGCGCATTGGGTTCGGCGGTAATTTCTTGACGCCAAGCGGTCAATTTTTTTAAGGAAGAGGGGGGCGTGTTTTTTTTGGTCGAAAAATAGATGGCATCGCAACGTCCGTTAAATCCCGTAAGATCTTGAAGTTCAATGTGAGTGGCCTGTTTTTTATTGATTTTGGCCTGTCCGGCGTACTGCCATCCCCAACCGGAGCGGGTTCCTAAAACCGTATCGAGCACGGTTTGGTTTACCTTTAATTGAAATCTTCCGGGGGCTTCCCATTCGCCGGGGACCCAATTCATGGTACGTACCCATATATGATAGGTGCCCGATTTTTTGAAATTAACCTTTGTAGATGCATTTTCTACAGGTTTGCCCATGCCGTGCGCATTGAGATAGGGAGAGCCCATTTGCTCCACGAATTGCGGATCTACGACCCAACCGCCAGGGTTGTCAAAACTTTCTGCTTCAACAAGCATATCTTGTGATAGGGCGTAAAATGAGCTGAAGATTACACATAAAAAGGTCAATACATTTTTCATAGCGTGAATATTAAATCAGGTACGGCACTATCCTTTTTAAAAATCTAGTACGGTCTGGTATGGTTTCGGTAAATATATAAAATTATTTTTAATATAAATATCGGGGGGATAATAAGTGATGTTAATAGGTTTTATGGGAGGAATTTAAGGATTTGATAGTTTAGGCAAAAAGGAGGCTATATTCATAAAAAAATCCCCTCGGCATAACCGAAGGGATTTTTGGAAAGTTTAAGTCTTATTTTTTAATGCCATTCGCTCAAAATAAAACTATTGAGCCAAACCGCTTTTTGGTCCGTGCCTTTAAAAACGAGGCGTACCTTGTTTTTTCCATCCGATTCAAAATAGATTTCAGTAGGTTGAAACGGCGTGGTCTGCATGGTTTCTCCTTCCGTAACCGTAATGTTCGATAAGGTAGAGGTACCGTTCGCATCACTCACTGTAATCCCGATTTCTTTGGCATAAGGAATCTTATATATTTTATAAGTGGCCATTTTTTCTTGATTGGGGTCCATACTATCGGTATTGGTCCTTGGGGCATGATGCACCGTATTCAATTTGTACCTTCCTTTTCTTAGACCCGAAAATTCTAGGGTGAGACCTTCCTTAGATACGCCCAAGACACCTTCGCCATGTGCAAAACCGTACTTTCCGATAACATTTATTTCGCCCAACCAACGGGTCGAATTTGCATTGCCGTTACTTTGAACCGTAGCGGAAAAACCTCCGAATTCTTTGAACTCTTTGGTTGATGGGGCATTATCCTTCCCGTTCCAGGGCGTCCAATCGAACTGAACCAACTGTTCTTCGCCCCCTAGATCTACACGAAGCGTTTCAAAATCATATATCGGCTGTGCATTTGCGGCAATGACATCAAAATCGGCTTTTTGGGTTGTTACCCTTGCACTAGCTGATTTTAAGCCTTTTGCCTTGGCCGTTATGGTAATGTTACCGGGCGTGTTACCGGCCCGTATCAATACGGGTGCCACACCGTACTCCGTAGGCATGGGGTTGGAACCGATACCTTCCTTATCGCCAATGATTTCGGCATCGCCCTTTATCGAGAACTCAACGGCTAGGTCGGCGTCGACAAGCAGGGTACCATTTTTATCTACAACTTTGGCGTAGGCTACAAGGATATCGGAACCATCGGCAACAAATTTACGTCCTTCAGTATCCGGCTCAAGTACAATTTTATAAGCGGATTCGGGGGTCTGGGTAGTTTCCGAAACCACTACTTTTCCTTCAATCAGGCCATTTGCGGTCAGTTTGCCTTTTTCGTATTTGGGAATGGAAAATACGAACGGGGCATGTTTGAGGTATTTGTACTTATCGGCTTGGGAAGGATGTTGTGTTGCTATGGTCTTACCGTTCACTTTTAATTCCACTTTTTCAGAATTGCTGAAGACTACGACTTCCTTGGTACCTTCTTTCCAGTCGGTGGCGATATGTAGATAAGGGTAGTCGGTCAGTTCGGCAGGGTACCAAGCCAAGTTCTCCTCGGGCCTTGGATAACGAAAGGCCGTCATAAACCCACCGCGGCTCCTGTTTTTTGGGGTTTTGGTAGGATGGAAGGTATAATAGGCGTGGGCCGTCCACGAAATGAGTCCCAGTTTCATAGGGTCGTTCATATAGGCATTGACGGCTTCGGGGCCACGACGACCTTCCATGGCCAGAACGGGTTCATCACCACTCCAATAATAGGGACCATAGACCATTTGGCCATAAATATCGGTCAGGCCCGAAGTTTGCCAACCTGTCCATCGGCTACTTTGCGAAGCGGTATATCTGAACGGATCTTCTTGTTTAATGACGTTATGGGCCCTAGGCACATAGCCCCTATGGTTGATACCGGCTCCCCAAATAAATACAGAGGTGTGGTTTCTATGGTTCCTGACCATGGTTCTGGCCGCTTTTTCATAATTGTCGAACCACGCTTCGTTACCGATTGACATCCACGTCGGGGCTTCCTCATATACCAACATACCGAGTTCGTCACAGGCTTCGAGCAAAGAATTGTCATGCGGGTAATGGGCGGTACGGATCACGTTCATACCTAACTTCTTCAATTGAAGAATGTCTTTATAATGTAAAGAATTGGGCATGGCATCACCTATAAATCCATAGTGTTGGTGCAAATTGGTACCAATGAGTTTTATGGGCTTTCCATTGAGGACGACACCGTCATGGTTGTTCATTTCAATTTTACGGAAGCCCGTTTTAACTTCGGCTTGGTCTACGGCCTGATCATCGTCAAAAACCAAAGTGTTTACACGGTACAAATTGGGTTCGTCGGTAGACCATAGTTTTAAATTGTCTTCTATACTTCCTATAAGATTAAACTGAACGTCAGCTCCGCTAGGAATCGTTTTGGTCTGCTTCAACTTTAATACAACCAGTCCCTTGTCATCTATAAGCCTGTTGACTACCGTGGTCTTTTTAGATTGGCCACTTTCATTACGGACCGTTGTTTTGATATTGATCGTAGCATTAAGGTTTACCGGATCTACGGTCGGGGTGGTAATATACTGGCCCGCATTTTCGGCTTCCCAGTTAAAGGTAATGTGGAGCGGATTGGTCTCGACCAAATACACATCACGGTATAGGCCGGCAAACTTGATATAGTCCATAGGCCCTGGATCTGGCGGAACGTCTTCGCGTCTACGGTTATCGGCCAAAACCGTAACAAGGTTCTTTTCCCCTCGATTTACAAAATCGGTAATATCAAAGTGGAAAGGGGTGTAGCCTCCAACGGCATGCTGACCGATGTGTTTGCCATTGACCCAAACATCGGTTACTTGATGGACGCCTTCAAATTCAAGAAAAACTTTGGCGTTCGCGTTTTTGGAAACTTGAACCTCCTTCCGGTACCATCCTACTTTTCGCATAAAGGTTTTCTGGTACTTATCATCTTGGGCACCGTTCAGGTCCATCGTAGTGAGTTCCAATCCGTGGGGCACGTTAACCGTTTCCCACTTCGAATCGTCCGTGTCCAATGTATAGAAATCGGCATCGGGATCGCCCAAATGGAATTTCCACCCTTGGTTGATATTCAATTTAGAACGGTCCGTTTTTATAAAACCTTCCGGCAAGTTTGCATTTTGCCCCCAAGCCGCTACGGATAAAAATAGCGCACAGAGCATTACTTTAAATGTTTTCATACTATAAATGATCTAAGTGTTTTGAATTAAAAGATTTTACTTCTCTTTTTCCAGTTCTTCGATGGTCCAATAATCCTCACGATTTTTTTGGCTGTTCCGAACATTTCTAACCTGCCAGGCGCCAATACCCTTGGAATCGTTCAAGTGCATTCTGATATAGGTCAATACACTGGCAATGTAGTCGTCGTTTTGTTGTTTCATGCCGACCATGACCCCCGAGTACTCCTTACCGTCAATAGGACCTGTAAGTCCGTTCAGAAGAATTTTTACCGGAATATCCCATTTTTTTGCGGTCACCCTTGGGGAGCCGATCAATGAAGGGGCCATACCTTCAATTCCTTCCCCGTTTTTGCCATGACAAGAGGCACATAGGTTTTTGAAATGGGTATATCCGTTAACTATCCTATTTCGGGTATTGCTACTCTCTAGAACATATTGTTTTTTGATCTGTTCGATTTCCAGGGGAAGTTCTTTTAAGCTTTCCTTACCGATAACCGCTATGGCCTCATTGCTTGGGTGGGCGGCCATAATTTCGGAAATGGTTTCTTTGCCCGCCTTGTCCTTGGCCGACCTCAGGGAGAGTACTACTTGCTGTAGTACCTGGGGTTCATTGTCGTTTTTCAAGGCTTTTACGGCCTCAAGAACGTCTGGGTCTCCAGCAGCCAATAAGGGCTCTCCTACACGTAAGGCCGCCATGCGTACGCGGGCGTCTTTATCTTGTAGGGCTTTGAGTACAAGGACCTTGTCAATGGCATCGAGGCCCTCTAATGTCCAAATGGCGTGGAGCCTTCCTAGGGCATAGTCGGCATTCCCGAACATCGAACCGATAAAGGGGTCGCCTCCGGTAATTATATCCTTTAAATCGGAAACGATAGCCTTGTCTTGTTTGAGTACCAATAGTTTTTGGGCGGTTAGCCGGTACCAGCCGTTCGGATGGTGTAAATAGTCTAATAGTGCATCACTGGATTTGTGTAATAGGTCTTCTTGTTTTGAAGGGGCGATTTGGTCGTGGACCACTCTGTAGATCCGTCCTTTTCCTATGTTCTTGTCAAAGCCTTTTCGTTCTACCACGGGACGTAGAAAGCTACCTTTTCTGACCCAGTTGCCTTCTTGTATGATACCTCGGTACATATCTACCACATACAGGCAACCATCAGGGCCGGTCTGGGTATCCACAGGTCTAAAGTTGGTATCGGTAGAAGCCAGGAATTCGGTTTCACCATAAGGGTTTGACAATACTTTTTTACCGTTTACGATATTCACTTTGGCCCTGCGGATCAAGCGTCCGACAGGTTCCGGAATGAAGAGGTCGCCATACATGGGGAGTTTGTCGCCCAAGAAAATCGATTGTCCGCAGCTAGCCGTAAAATGGTTTAACGTTCCATCTTCGCGCAAGCGGCCAAAACCACCTTGAACGTCGGGTGTTCCGATAATGGGCCATACTTTTTCAAAACCTTCTTCCCATTTTCCTTCCATTTCCAGGGTGCCGTAATAGGGGTGTTGTTGATAGCCTAGGGCGGGAGTCTCGCCACCGGCACTGGAATAATAGATTTGGCCGATTTCATCTTGTGTCATACCCCATTGTCCGGAGGGGGCATCCATGAGGGTGTCGATTTCCATTTCACCTTTGGCAAAACGGTATCGTAGGGAACCATTGGATAGATAAAGATAGTTGTCTAAGCCCCAGATCATGGTAGCGGATTGGTGTTCTAAGTTGGCGTTGTCGCGTTTGTCGTTTTTCAGGATGAGCTTCTTTTCATCGGCCACGTTATCGCCATCGGTATCACGGTAGGTATATAGGCTACGATTGTAGGTTTCCCCTATAATGACTCGGTCATCGAGTGGAAGCAGTATTCGAGGTAGGATCAGGCTATCTACGAATACGGTGCTCTTGTCCATTTTTCCATCGCCATCGAGGTCTTCTAAAACCGAGACCCGGCTCCATGGCTCGTTTTCATCGGTACCGTCTATATCTTGCATATAGGTCAACATTTCGGCCACATAGAGTTTGCCATCGGGGCCCCAAGCAATAGTAACCGGTTCGTTGATCATGGGTTCACTGGCCACGAGTTCCATATGATAGCCTTCGGGCAGGTACATGTTTTTCATGCTTTCTTCGGGAGACATAAAAGTCGATGGGGGATCTTTTACCAATTCGGGTTTGGTATAGATAAGGTCTGCATAGACCGGTTTTTCTTTTTTGCAACTGCTAATCGTCATCATGATGACGATTAGCAGTAAAAAAAGATTACCTCTTTTTATGAGACTTCTTTTAAGGTGGTAGATGGTTTGATACATGTTCTGTTGTTTATTAGTGTAATTAATTCGTATAAAGGTTAGATTATTTAGGTTGTTTTTCGATACGTTCGCGCTGTTTTTTTGAAAGCCCCATTTGGTAGTAGAATTCGGGCTTGAAATAAGTGCCCAAGCGCTTCATTTGCGGGTCGTCTACATCTAGGCTCAGATCACAATCAAAGCGGGCCAGTACGGCATGGTTTTGCTCCCAGGTCGTGGCATTGGTAAAATGCGAGATGCCCCAGGAAATTCCCCGTCCGTATTTGGTATTGGTAAAGGCGTCGGCCACATATGGCCCGGCGGCGTTGGGCATAAACTCGACTATGGAGGCGATGTTAAAGTTCACCCCGTCTTCAGCGTATTGCACGGTGTTGTGTTCGGTACCATCACGTATGACCAAGGCGGCCATACCTTCTTTAAAGGGAAACAAAGTAGTCTCATGGCCCGAGTTGATTACCGGGTTCAAGGGACTCTTTTTAAAAGGCCCCAAGGGGTTATCGGCTATGGCCAAACCTTGCATACGCACCAAATTGGGGTCGCCGTCAAAATCGGACTTGTAGTACAGGTAGATTTTGTCTTTATAGACAATGGGGTAAGGGTCGTGGATGGAATATTGGTCCCATTCCCCTTTTTTTCCATTGGGAATGACCACCTCGGTATGGGGTGTCCAGGGACCATCAGGGGAATCGGCATAGGATACGGCAACGGGACAATCATCACCCCTTGTTCCACTGGCTTCCATAAAACCTTGATAGTACAGGTAGAATTTTCCTTTCCATTTTAAAATGTCGGTGGTGGTGACCGAGCGCCAGCCTACGTTCGGTTTGGGAGGTCTGGGTACGGCCACGCCCTGTTCTTCCCAAGTAAAACCATCCTTACTGGTAGCATACCAAATTTCTGCCAGGTCCCAGTCTGCCGAGGGAATGGTATCATTGCTGTTTTTTGCCCCTTGCGGTGGGGTCGGGGTGTTGCGGTAGGTGTACCATACGTAATATTTGCCGTTTTCGTAGATGACTTTTGAAGGGTCTCTTCGCGAAATGGTACCATCATGGCCGTTGTAATCAAAGCCCTTTAGCTCGGTATACTTGAATTGCGTATACAGTTCGTTGTGTTCGGGTCTCGGGGCCATGTAACTGTCGTAGTTGCGTTGCATGGCCGCACTCAATGGTCGATTGGGTTTTTCTTTGGGAAGGATGAAGGGAAAGCCTTCGGTCGCTTTGTTTTTTTCTTGGGCAAAACCACCAAGGGTGAGTAAAATCATAAGAAAGCAAAGTGTATTTTTCATGTTCATTAAAGTTTTTTGTGATTTTTTTAATTTATAATGCGGGAGTAGCGAACGATTTTCATTGATATTTTTATTGAAGTGTTATTTTGAAAACATTGGCCGATTCGTCAAGCGTCACGCCCTTCAATTTTAAATGAAGTCCGTTTTCATTATGGTCAAATTGAATCGTTTTACCGGTGCCTAAATGCACGATTTTTAGAATATCGCCTTTGCGGAGTTTAAAAGTGGAATTTAGGGATTTTATGAGGAGGTCATCATCGGGCTTGCCCAAAGCGGTAGCGTAGAGGTTGTTGTCTTTTACGGTAAACCGGATGTCTTCTTTGGAGTATTGGATCTGTGCAAAATGGTTGTTATGGTGATAGGTGTAATTGCCCTCGTCGATATCGGTAGGTCCTTCACCGTAGATAAACCAAGGGGCGGTGTTATAGACCGCTTCTCCGTTTTTGTTCAACCAATCGCCCATTTGGCTTAGGTTATCGACGACTTCCTTGGGAAAGGTACCATCTGCTTTGGGAGGGATATTTAACAAAAAGATTCCATTTTTACTGATAACATCCATTAACATATCTATCAATTCATTGGAAGAACGTAAAGGAATTCCTTCCCTATAAAACCAACCATGGGTGGGGAAATCGGGAGGTACGTTCATATCCATATCGGTCATCCAAACATCATAGGCCGTTTCGGTCAGAATACCGTTTTCTAGATCGCGCATACCGACGGAAGGTGGAATGTCATTGGACTTATATACAAATTCTACTTGTTTGTGGCGCTCTATAGCCTTGTTGTAAAAGTAGGATATAAACTCCCTTTGGTATTTGTCTTCAAATACAGGCGATGCTAGGCTTCCTTCACCGATAAACTTGCTTTTACGCGTCACTTTTTTGTTGTGTGCGCCTTTGGTACCGCCAAAACTGGCATCGACCCAAAAAATATCCGGATCATATTTGTCTACTCCTTCCTTGGCAAAATCGACCCATTCAGCACCTGAAATGGAATGATAGGAAACCAAGGTTTTCATATTTCGTTTCCTGATGGCCTTAAAAACTTCGCCTACGATATCTATTTTAGGTCCAACTTTAGCCGTATTGTAATCCGATATGTCGCTGTCCCAGTGTTTTAAATCACTACCGTGCCAGCCGATTACCCCACCGAATTTGGCTCCTGCGGTTTCGAATAGTTTGGCCCACTCGTCAGCATTGAAATTTTCGCCTTTAAATTGTTTGAGCAGTTCTTCGTTCGACCAGTTTTCTTTTCCCTTTTCATAACTGATGGTCTGAATACCCCAGTGGCAATAGATTCCGAACTTGGCATTGACCAACCATTCAGGTGTGTGATGGTTTTGCAATGAATTCCAGGCGGGTTTGTATTTCTTTTCTTGGGCGGATAAAAGGGTAGGGAGCCATAATAAAATGGCTATCGGTTTAAGAATGCTTTTTTTCATGATCATTGTTTCTCTTAGGTATATGGTTTTGGTATGTATTTACATGTTTTTAAAAAAGCGTACTTGTATCGTTGTTTCTCAGTTCGAGGTATTTCTTGTGCATTCGGGCCACACGTTTGGCCTGTTCGGGGCGGTCTATAAGGTTTGTTTCCTTTTTCTCCTGTATGTTATCCTTTAGGTTGTATAACTCTATGGGCTTTAAGTCCTTGAAGTTTTTTTTGTTTTTACCACGTAGGATCAATTTGTAGTGGCCATCACGTATGGCGTAAAAGGGGCCGTTAGCGGCTTGCGACATGTGCATGAGGTATTTATGGACGGGCTGATCGGAATTTTGTGTAAAAATCGGCAAGAGGTTGGCGGAGTCTAATACCTTACCGTCCAAGGGTAGGTTGACAATTTCTGCAAGTGTAGCGACCATGTCGTGGCCCACAACGGCAATATCGGACACTGAGTTTTTAGCGATTTTTCCGGGCCATACGGCTATAAAGGGAACGCGATGCCCACCTTCGTAGATCGAAGCTTTTTTACCCGTTAGGCCATTGCTCGAATCGTGACCTGCTTGGGTCAAGGCCTTGTCGTGATTGAGACCGCCGTTATCGGAAGTAAATACAAAAAGTGTGTTTTTGTATTTACCTGATTTTTTTAGGGCCTTTATCATCATGCCGACCTGTGCATCGAGTTCGGCGATCATATCACCGTGTTTGCCCAAAGTGCTCCCTTTGATTTTTACACCGTTTAAGGTTTCGGCAGGGGTGTGCGGAACGTGTACCGCCTGACTGCAGTAGTAGATGAAGAAGGGTTTTTGTTTTTGGCTCTTAATATAGCCTACGACCTTGTTGGCCAATATGGGGCCGGCTAAGGAAGGGTTCCAGTGGGAATCACCGATACCGTCGCGATTCCGTATTCTATTATCTTCTTCGTATTCGGTCTGTTCAAAAGGAATGTGTACCAATTGGGAATCGGCTTGTAGTTTCATCCATTCCCCATTTTCATAATAGATATAGGGTTTGTTCTGTATGCCTTGGGGCAATTCTATAGAGTAATCGAAACCGAAGCGCTGGGCGCCTCCCTCGGTCTTTGAATAATCATCGGGGGCGCCGTTCCAAACGCCGCCCAATCCCCATTTTCCGAAGAATGCGGTGTTATAGCCCGCCTTTTTAGCGATACGGGATAGGGTCGTGGCATTATCGCCAATACCGTCGTTGGTCAACGGGGACCATACGCCCCAAGGGCTATTTGTGTTTCTGTACGGGTAATTGCCGGTCATCATTGAATATCGGGTAGGGGCACATAGGGAAGCGGGGGAGTGGGCATCGGAAAACCGCATGCCTTGCCGAATGAGCTTGTCGATATTGGGGGTTGGAACCACGGGGTCTTTGCCCGTTCTTTCTTTGTGGTAAAAACCAATATCGCCAAGACCGATATCATCGGCCATTACGATTACAATATTAGGGTGGTCTTGAGCGTTCAGGAAACCGTTAATTCCCGTAAGGAAAACGAGAAAGCATATGCTTCGTATTAATGTAAATCGATTCATAGTGTTTTATATTTTGAAACAGTGTTTTGGTTTGGTCTTATTTATTTTGACCTAAGTAATCTTGAACGGTAGGTGTCCAAATACGGTTATAAGCCTTTACTTCTCTTTGATTATAGAAGCGGGCCTCACTATCGGAAACTAGGGAATGGGCCAATTTTCTTAGGCTTTCTGGGTCGGTTCTAGGCCAATGGCCAGTTTCTATGCGTTGTACCATAGTTTCAATAGCCGCTAGCCATTCGGACAAACTAAAACTGCAATGTCCCCACCTATTTACATAAACCAAGCGGAAAAAATCAGAGTAACCATTAGCCCTTACTAATTCCTTATAACCTTGGGCCATAGTTGGGTATACTAGTGCATCTCCGCTGGTATTTATTCTCAAAAGGGGCACTTTAGGCTTTCCTAAATGTGTACGACCAGGCGAGCTCCACCATTTTACAGCTTTAGGGTCGGCTTTTATTCGGTCGAATGAATTGATTTTTTTTAAATCTTTCTTTAGGTCTATTTTTGCTTCGTCGTATAATTTATGGACAGCAACTTTGTATAAGGTGTCCCCATTTGCAAATGATTCTTGATAATCTACTCCGGTATTCCATCGTAGTTGACCGGGAGCCGCTTGCTCTAACATGCTGGTACCAAAAGTTTGTTTGGAAGGAAGTAGTTTTAAGAGACTTTGATACATGCTTTCTTGTAAGTCCCTTACATTGTTGGGATCCGGTTCCGGAATAGGTGCTTTTCCCGGACCACCCCAGGCAGGCCACTGTCCAATAGTTATTGCAAGTGCAATGCGCGCCCGTCCTTTGGGTGTTTTTTGGGCCTCTTTAATGGCTTTCTGCCATTGCTTGCCAATATTGGATATTTCAGGTTCTGTGAGCGGAAGGTTCACAATGGGAAGGTCAGGAGCAATAAGGGCTTTCAATACGAATAACCCATCTAAGTGTGTATTGGCCATCCACGGACTGGTAGATGCACACCCCGCAATAGCTCCATCTATGCGGTCTGGATGCATTTCGGCCATGGCCAATGTAACAGTCCCCCCTCCGGAACATCCTAACTGTATGGTCTTCTTTGGTTTACCAAAAACGGATTCAAAAATATCCAAAACGGATATGAGATCATGAATCTCATGGGCGGGGTCATAATTCTTTAATCTTTCGGGTCTTCGTGCGGTTCCTGATAAAGCATATCCTTTTTTTAGCAACAAGAGATTTCTTTGTGAATCTGCCGATCTTCTATAATCCAAATCGTTAAGAAGTATGCCGTTCCAGTTATTGGGAACACGGATTAAAAATTCTGTTCCTCTGATAGGAATACTATCCTTAATCTCTGTATAATCGCCACTAGAAGCATTTTGTAATGGAATATTGGATAGGTCTGGCATATGCCAATTTTGAGCCGGTTGAATCTGAGCATTCATGGTCTGTGACATGGTGATTAATTGTAGAATAACAATGGCCCAAGTGATGATAAGCTTGATATTGGGTAAGGTTTTTATTTGTACAACGTACAAAAGTTTCCTCTCATGTTTTAAGTTATATTGGTTTCTCATAATTCTATTTTTTAAGTTGTTTTATTGTCTCTCTTCAATAGGTTTTAAATGCTCTGTTTCATATCCATTAAAGTAATAAGGGTAGTTGTCCCAAGGTGATTTTCCATGTATTCTAGGGTCGTTTGTCTTTTTTAAATAGGTGAATAAATCCGCTTTCAGCTCAATGCATAGATTTGTGTAAGCTTCGTCTTTGGCTAGGTTATGTAATTGATAGGGGTCTTCCCTTACATTGTAAAGCTCTATTTCAGGGCGTTTTTCAAGGGATAGCCCTGCGTAATATTTTACAGAGTCTTGGTCTTTGTTTGCAATTAAATATTCGCGGGATGGGCTGGCATCGATATCTCCGTAAAAACCTTGGTGGGGAGAGTCAAAATCAGGATTACCGGCGGGCCATCTATCGGGTTCAAAATTTACGATATATAACCAATCTCCTTTTCGTATAGTACGTATAGGGTAGGGCATACCACCAGGGCGGCAGTAAGTGTGGCGTTCCAAAGCTGTAAAGACACGGTCTCTTTTGGGGTCTACTTGCCCGCTTTTATTGGATAGTAAAACATCTAGAAAACTATTTCCCGTAATATCCGTGGGAATGGCAATACCTGCCGCTTCCAATATAGTGGGGGCAAAATCCGTGAAGCTTATAAAATCATCAATGCGGTTGCCTCCTTTAATTTTATTGCCCCAACATATGGCTAAAGGCATATGTGTGCCGTAATCATAACATGTACTTTTAGCTCGGGGGAAAGGCATTCCATTATCCGCTGTAACAATTATAATAGTGTTGTCCAATTCTCCTGCTTTTTCCAAAGCTTTGATCATACGCCCCAAGTGTGAATCAAACCATTCTATTTCGTTGTAATAATCGGCAATATCATTGCGTACTAAATCATTATTGGGTAAAAAACCGGGAACCTCTATTTTAGAAATATCCTTGCCCGCTCTGGCACCGCTTCCCGGATGATATGCACGATGGGCTTCGTGTGAACCATACCAAAAAAAGAACGGTTTATCATCATCTTTTTCAGAGAGAAAAGCCTTGAAGTTTTCGGCGTAGTCTTTATTCGACATGTTTTTCGGAGCATCCATTTTGATGTCGTTAAACTCAGGGGCTAATGGAAGTGTTTGGTAGGGTTCTTTTTTGTTGGCAGGCATATATCCTTTGCCTGAGTGTCCTGTGCTATACCCATTTTGCGATAATAGCGTCGAAAAAGTGGTATATTTTTTTGGTAATCCTCCAAACAATAATCCGCCTTCTTCTAGTTCCCAAATATTACGTCCCGTTAAAATAGCGGCACGTGATGGAGCACAAGAAGACACGTTGGTATAGGCATTGTTGAATACAACACCATTTTTGGCTACTCGGTCAATATTAGGGGTGTAAAGTTCCGCAGTTCCTTGATAAGACGTATGTTTAAACGATTGATCATCAGCAATACAAAAAAGAATGTTCGGTTTTTTATCTGTTTCTTGTTGAAAGCCAAAAACGGGATTCATCGAGGTAATGAAAAACAAAATTAAACTCGAAAGCGATGCAGTGGTTGTTTTTTTATGTGAAGAGATCATAGTATTTTTTTAAAATTGGTTCTTGCAATTCTACATTTAATGGATCATGCTACTTTCTCCTCGTTACTTTTACCCGTCTTGCCCATTCATTCCATCTATTTATCATGGTGTTGAGTCTATTGTGATATTTGCTAGCTAAATCATTCAATTCTGTAGGGTCATTTTTTAAATTATAAAGTTCCCATTTTTTTGCATTTTTATCTTTTGACCATGCTATTTTCCAATTCCCTTTTCTATAAGCTTTATTGGTGCCATGTTCTACGAACCATTCATCTCTATTTAATCTCTTATTATACAACACGGGCATTAAGCTTAGACCTTCCATGGGTTTAATGTTATTTCCTTTATACCTTAAGGGGTACTCGGATCCGGTGACATCTAATATTGTTGGCATTATATCTATAATACTGGCAACATCTTTTTTTATCGGGTTTGTATTTCTCAAACCTTCCGGCCAATGCATAATAAAAGGGGTGGCAACACCACCTTGATGACCTGACTTCTTATACTTTCGATAGGGAGTGTTACTTAGGTTCGCCCAGCCAGGGCCGTAACTCATATATGATGTTGCAGGACCGGGCATACTGTTCTGATTATTTCCAGGGCTTACCTTTTTGCCCTCTAGTGTTACTGAAATTTCTCGCTCGGTCACCCAATTCTCAACACCATCTAAGGTCTCGGCACAACCACCATTGTCAGATAAAAAAAGAATTAGGGTATTGTTCAATATTTCTTCTTTTTCAAGCTTATTTATAATTCTTCCAATGCCTTGGTCCATATTATCAATTTGGGCGGCATAGGTTTTCATCCGCTGCAATTCCCATTCTTTGTTTTTAATGTTTTCCCAAGCGGAAGCACGTGGATCTCGAGGACTCAACTTTGTATTTTCGGGTACAATACCGTTCTTTTTCATTCGCTCCAATCGTTCTTTTCTTAGTACATCCCATCCTTGATCAAAAACGCCATCGTATTTTTTAATGTCTTTTGGTAAAGCATGTAAAGGCCAATGTGGTGCTGTGTAGGCCACATAAAAGAAGAAGGGTACATGCGGTTTTTCTTGAAGATGCCTATCTATGAAAGTAACGGTAGAATCAGAAATAGCATCCGTGTAATAAAAACCGTCCTCTGGTTTGAGTTTTATAGGGTCGTTATTATAACTAAGGGTGTATGGGTCAAAATAACTGCCCACTCCCTTAATGGTACCAAAAAAGGTGTCAAACCCCCTCTGTTTTGGCCAGTTATGAGTATCATCGTTAGTGTTGTTGTCTGCCACATGCCACTTTCCCGTCATATAGGTTGCGTAGCCTTTGGATTGCAATACTTCGCCAATGGTTACGGCATGTTCACTTAAATCTCCATGTCCGTGACCTACCATTCCACCAACTCCGGCCTGATGTGGATAAAGCCCGGTAAGTAGCGCCGCCCTTGTAGGACAGCATCGGGCATTGTTATAAAATTGGGTAAAGCGCACCCCGTTTTGGGCCAATCGGTCTAAATGAGGTGTCTTAATTTCTCCTCCGTAGCAACCAATATCGGAAAATCCCATATCGTCTGCCATAATTAGTATGACGTTTGGTTTGTTCTTTTTAGTTTGCTGGGCAGATAAACGTAAGCTGATACTACATATGAAAGCAGCGACTAAGAGTAGAATTTTTTTCATTTATTTCTTGAATTGATCGTAGTTATATCGTTTTGGTGCCAAATAATTGTCTTCCGAAGAAACGGGCCATGTATCTGTACGGAAACAAGCTACCGGTAAATCATTCTTGTCATAGAGATTGGCAACGGGCATATCTGCCCACGCATAACGAACCGCTACAGGTTTTTCAATTTTATCCGAATACACTTCAACTTTATCTTTTCCTATTATTGTTGCTTCCGCCCAAACAAATTTTTGGTCCACTCCGGCAATTGAAAACCCTTTTACCGTGTTGGAATTGAAAGTATACAGACCTTTGTCAATATGACTAAATGAGATAACTATTTTGTTGTCCTTAATTTTCATCGTTCTGTAACGAGGGGTCTGTCCTTCTATATCGTAACCATATGCTTGGTCCAAAGCCAACCTTGCCAATCTGTTTCCTATTGTTTGTTTATTACGGTAGTGAATGTTGTTTCTTTCGCCTAAATCCATTGAAACCACTTCACCGGTATTAGGAAGTGAAAGCGTTTTGGATTGCCCTTCGCGCAATTGGGCCCAAGAACTTGTTGTTGGTTTTGTATCCTTCTCTTTCATACTGGCTATTTGGATCCAATAGAAAGGAAAATCCCCTTGTTTCCAACGCTTTCTCCATGAGTTGATGAGGATAGGAAATAGTTTGCTATACTGATGCCCTCGGCCTAAATTCCCCTCACCCTGACACCAAATAACACCTTTAATTCCATAACCGATCACTGGGTTAATAACGCCGTTAAAACCATTTCCAGGTCTATTTTGGGCTGTTCTGATGTCTCTGGGAGGCCGCATTTTTTGACCAGGTTTTCCTGCGGCTTCCCATGCTTTGTATTCCTTGGTGTAGTCGTTAAGCATTTGATCTGTAAAGACACTTACTCTCCAGTCCCAATCTTTTAAAAACTCTGGGTGTTCGTAGTTTTCTTCTATGGCTTCTCGAGGAATCCAAGTTTCTAATGATGAAGCGCCCCATGATGCATTGATCAAACCAATAGGTACATTTAATGCTTTGTGCAACTTGCGACCAAAAAAGTATCCTGCAGCTGAAAACTTGGGGATGGTTTTAGGGGAACAGGCCACCCATGTAGAATCTTTTATTTCCGATTGTTTCTCAGGTGAACCTACTAAAGGAATACTAAACAGTCTTATTTCTGGATAATCTGCCGATAGTACTTCTATTTCGGCATCGTTAGAGTTTTCTACGCTCCATTGCATATTAGATTGACCGGTACAGATCCAAACCTCACCAATTAAAATATCTTCAAAAGTAATTTTGTTTTTACCTTGGACGGTCAAGGAATACGGTCCTCCAGCCTTTAGGGCATCTAGTTTTACACGCCAATCTCCATTTTTATCGGCCACCGTTTGATATGAACTACCTGCAAAGGATATGGTAATTTTTTCTCCAACGGATGCAGTACCCCAAATAGGGTTGTTTTGGTTGCGCTGGAGCACCATATGGCTACCAAAAATATGAGCTACTTTAATTTGGCCCTGCATTAAACAGGTACTTGAAAGAAAAATATAGATTAAAATCAAATTTCTGTTCATGGCTTAATTTTGTGAGTTTTGTAAAAATCCTTGACCCTCCAATTTGTTAATCTTGGCGATTACGGCTTTGGGTTCTTTGATTTCTCCAGTTTAGCATCGTAAGCTTTCATTTTGATAATTAATTCCTTTGCTTTTTTCGGGTTTGTGGCTATAAGGTTGTTCTGTTCGGAAGCGTCTTGTTTTATATCGTATAATTTATCTACTAAATCATCACCTTTTAAATTTGCGGCATTCTTTATTCTATGGCCTTTGTATAAAAATTTATAATCACCATAGCGTATACCGTCAATTGTGCTAGTATTGGCGGAGTAGAAGTACATTTCTTTTCTAGGTGATTTGTTGGTCTTTCCACTGAAAAAATGTGACATGTCGTAACCATCAAACACTTTATTTTTAGGTAAGGAAATACCTGCGTAATTCGCTATGGTGGGGAATAGATCCAATGAGGAGACTATCTCGTCACTAGTTGAATTGGCCTCTATTTCTCCCGGAGCCCAGATAATGGCGGGCACACGTTGGCCACCTTCATAGGTAGTAAATTTTCTGCCTTTAAGAGGTCTCGCAGACCCATGTCTGTTTGGGCCGTTGTCTGAGGTGAAAATAACCACCGTATTCTTATCTAAACCGTTCTTTTTTAGGGTGTTTAGAATTTCGCCTACACTCCAGTCAATTTCTTGTAGCGCATCGTAATATGGGGTAGTCCCGCTACTTCCTTTAAATTTGTCACCAACAAAGACGGGCACATGGGGAAATGAATGTGCCAAGTATAGGAAAAATGGTTTTTCTTTATTTTTTTCAATAAATGATATGGCTTCTTTGGTATATCTTTCGGTAAGTGTTGTTTGATTGGTGGGGTATTCAATAATCTCATTGCCTCGCATTAGTGGAGGTTTGTTTTTAAGGTCTTCTTCAGGCACATTTGTTAGGTTTTTTTCTACCCTTCTGATATCTGAAAGCATCTGTTCTTGCGTGTAGTTATCGTTGAATAGTATATCTTTTGAAATATCAATACCTGGGGCAATAGACATATTGTTACTATAGGGTATTCCATAATAACTGTCAAACCCTTGATTTAGGGGCAAATATTCTTTATCATGCCCTAAGTGCCATTTTCCCACTAATGCTGTTTGATACTCCTTTTCTTTTAGTAACTCTGCAATGGTTACCTCATCAGGGGGTAGTCCTCCTTCATTGGGTTTTGGAAATAATACTCGGGGAACACCAACACGTTTAGGCATCCTACCCGTTAATAAAGCGGCTCTTGATGGAGAGCAGACGGATGAGGCCACATAGAAGCTAGTAAGTTTTAGACCTTCTTTGGCCATACGGTCAATATTTGGGGTCTGTAGGTTTCTAGAACCAAAACAGCTTAAATCTTCATACCCTTGATCATCGGTAAAGATGATAATAATGTTTTTTGACTGTGTTTCCATCTGTGTTGAGGAAAATGGGAAAGGAATGTGTGCCAATTTGGAATCGGCTTGTAGTTTCATGCATTCCCGATTTACACAATTGATATGGGGTTTGTTCTTTATGCCCTGGGGCAATTCTATGGAATAATCGAAGCCGAAGCGCTGGGTGACTTCTTCGGTCTTTGAGTAAGCATCGGGGGCACCGTTCCAAACGCCGCCGAACCCCCATTTTCTGAAGGATGTGGTATTATAGTCCGCCTTTTTAGTATTACGGGATAGGGGTGTGGCATTAATGACGATACCGTCGTTGATCAACGGAGACCATACGCCCCAAGGGCTATTTGTGTTTCTGTAGGAGTAATTACCGGGCGTTATTGAATCTCGGGTAGGGGCACATAGGGAAGCGGGGGAGTGGGCATCGGAAAACCACATGCCTTGCCGAATGAGCTTGTTGCTATTGAGGGGTGGATCCAAGGAGGCTTTGCCCCTTCTTTCTTTGCGGTATAGACCAATATCGCCAAGACCGATATCATCGGCCATTGCGATTACAATATCAGGGTGGTCTTCGGCTTTCAGGAAACCGCTAATTCCCGCAAGGAAAACTAGAAAACATAATTTTCGTATTAATGTAAATCGATTCATAGTGTTCTATATTTTGAAACAGTGCTTTGGTCCTTACTATTTTTTGTGTTTCCCCTTCTTAGTAGGTTTTAAATAGTCCTTTTTCAAAACCTTCAATAAAACGTGTAATAGCCCCAAGATTTTTTTTCTTGTATCTTGGGGCATTTGTTTTCCAACACCTTTATTCGCCTAGGCATCTTCTACAATGTCATTGTAATTCGATGTTGTCAACCAACTCTGGATTAGATTTTATTAGAGCGGTCTATGATCAATTTTTGCGATTTTTTATTTCCATGCTTTGTTTTGACTATCAACACGTATATACCTGGGGTAAACTCCCTTACGTCAATGGTTTTATTCGGTATTTTTTCAGATTTTATAACTTTTAGTACTTGTCCTGATACGGTCAGGATTACAACGGAGTAATCGGTAAGTTCCGTAGTAAGGGTTATGGTGTTTTTTGCCGGGTTTGGATAAAACAGTGTTTCTTCGTTAACAACCTCGTTTTTAGAAGCCTTGTTTTCTTCTTCGATAACGATTGGCTTTTGCAACCGAATAGGGGCTTTGTCAAAATTGACATCCAAAATATCAACATTGGTCTTTACAATGTTCTGGCCTGCTTTGATTAGCACATTTCCCGTTCCTTCATCATTTCCACCAAAGGATATTTTTTTAGTGTTTGCATTGCCACCAATAAAATTGTTCAACTTGATTGCACCTCCCTTTTTGACTCCGATTTTTATATTTTCTCCCTCATTGATCGTGATGTACTTTGCAATTTTTGTAGAAGAATTGAAGGTGTTTCCGGCAATGTAGATGTTTCTAGGGCCATATGCATGTACATCTCGTTTACAATCTTTGTTAATGTGCCCTGTTTTCGCAC
Source organism: Zobellia uliginosa (assembly GCF_900156625.1). GTDB lineage: Bacteria > Bacteroidota > Bacteroidia > Flavobacteriales > Flavobacteriaceae > Zobellia > Zobellia uliginosa. The sequence goes on from NZ_FTOB01000002.1 coordinate 413,266, forward strand.
ATTTGGTATTCGCCCTCCTTTCATTACTTCCGTATACATTATATGTCCATGTTTTGTACGTATCGGAGGGCCGTGACTGGGTTACCCTTTTATGTCCCTCGGTACCGTTTATATGGATGTAGGTATATGGTCGGGATACCGTATTGGACATGGAGAAGGTATTGTTGTAAATTTCGATGTTCTTGGTAAACTGTTCCATATGAATAGGTTGGCAGCCTCCTCCTGCATCATCCGTCATACCCGCGAATGTATTCCTTCGTATAATCACATCTTTTGTTTGAACCATTGCGATATGAAATTGTTTGCTCTTTTCAAACGTACAATTTTCAATGATCGAGCCGTTTAAGCTTGTGCTTTCGGTATACCTTCTTCCCGTGCCATCACCACTGTCTTCCCTATCGTTTCCATTATCCGATGAAATGGCGGTCTCATAACCTTTCTTAAAGATACAGCCATCAATCAGTACTTTATCAACACTTAAAACGACTTCTCCTCCTCGTTTGTTCGTGTTCCGATTAAAAATTTGGACAGGCATAAATTCTATGTTCGAAAAAATACAGTTTTTTAAAACCAAGCCATCGGTAGCGTAAGCGGTAATCGCAGTAATGGCATTCCAGAGGGAATTGGTGAATTCTACATTTTTAAATTGATGTCCCTTGCTCTTATTAAAGCGAAATATAGTATTGCCCCAACTTTTTTGGTTTTTTCCTCCATCTAGGGTCAGGTCTGATATTTTATAATTATTGCCCTTAGCATCGATTAAGGCCCCTTTTTTAGAGGTGAGTTGAAGTATGGTTTTGTTTTTGCCGCTTCCCTTTAAGATTAATCCATCATTTTCCAAAGTCATGGTTTTGGAAAATTTATACACTCCTTCGGGAAAGATTATTTTTTTTGTTACACCATCATTTCCCCATGCAATAATCTGGTCTATATCGTTAACATCGGCGGTTTCGGTTTGGGCCCAGCCATGATATATATTTCCTAGGAATAATAGTACTGCCGTAGCCAATCTAATTTGTTTTAAATTATGCATAATCTAATTTGTTTTTGAGTTTTGTTAATTACTGTTAGCGATCAAGCACTGTTCCTTGATCATAAATTGTTGAGATTTTTACAGATTCATTTAATTTGGGTTTATAGGTTCATAGATTTGTTTACATGATTCTATCGTAAGTTTTGGGGACTATACTATTATTTGAAATGTTTGTAGAGTTTAACCTTTGTTCGCTGCAAGCTTAGAGAAAGCAATAATCAGTTTCCCTTCCTTTGTTTTTCCAAGGAGTTTTCCTGCAAAATTCATATCCGTAATTCCATTTCCAGAGCCGTCAAATTCCACGATGAGGTCCTTTCCTTTTTTTTTGGTTTTTATAACTTTTGAGCCCTTTCCAAAATCGACTTCCTCTGAAGCGCCGAATCGTAAAGAGGTAAGGTCGATATCGTTTTGGGCGTCAAAATCCGCTTCTGAATGTATCAGGACCCTTATTTTTTTTGTTGATGGGCCTATCTTCTGTTTGTTCAAGAGTTGAATGCGTTTGTGTACGGTAAGGGGAACAATGATGTTTTTTGAACTGTGTTTATCCCTGGCCAAATCATCTGCTTTTGGGACGTCTATTACGGCAAGGGAAAGATGGGGGGCCCTCCCGTATTCATCTTGTAATATATGCGGGCGCTCTAGTTTGTACCAATGGGTTCGCGTACCGTCTTCATAGGAAGTATTGTCAGGCGTATAGGCCGTACCGGGGTTGAATTTCCAATGGATGCCGTCGGGTGAGCGCAGGTAAATGGCGCGATAGTCCCAAAATGCATTGATGATCATATGGTACTGTACTTCATCTTTCCAAAGTACCGGGTCTTCGTAATTGGAGTTTCTATATTTTTCGGGAATAATGGGGTTGTATCGAATCTGGTCGGTCAGTACGGTATAGGGGCCGAGTGGGTCGTCTGTGACACTGCGCATCATTTCCCCGGCCTTGGTTACAAATAGAAAGCGGCCATCTTTTAACTGAACGCCTGACAAGTTGCGGTAATACCGGTATGAAAGTTTTTCGTCTTCATTGCTGCTTTTCCAATCGACGGTCATGGTTCCCAAACGCTTCCATGGGCCGTTCATGGTCTTGGAGGTGAACAGGGTCGCTTCCCAATCTATCAAGGAATACAGCATATATGTGCCGTCGTTCAATAGAATTATATCGGGATTATGGCCTAGTCCATTATGAAAACCATAGGCGGTATCTTCTTTTACTTTGTAGGGTCCGGTCGGTGTTTCGGAGATCACATGGGCCACCGTTGAGTTGGGCCATTCCCAATGGCCTTTGGTTGCGTTTGCGGGCCATCGGGTAACCAGCATATGGTATTTGTTGTCTTGGTCTTTTACCGGTCTGCCGCCCCAATAGCTCCACTCGGGATCTTCTATACCGTTATCAGGGTCACGGGGCAAAACGCCTTCTGCCCCCCAAAGATCGCTTCGTAGGTCTTTATGTATGGGTATAGGTAGAATAAGGTCGCTAAACGAAGTGCCGGATACCGCTTTTACTTTGGCCCTTAGCAGTTGTGAGGCTTTACTCTTATTTCCTGAATGATCGTGGGCGAAGACCACATACGAGTTATAGTCCTCTTTTTTCGGAGTAAAATCAACATATTGGGTACTCGTAAGATCATGGGCAATCTGGCGAAGCTGATTGCCTTCGGAATCTCCTCTGTAAACCGAATAATAGGCCACATCAACATCGATACTTTTGTTCCACTCCAGTTTAATTTCAGTGTCAAGGGCCTTAATTTTTAGGGCAGTTGGAGGTGCGGGTGCGTCACTGTCTATTTTTTTAAGGAGCACTTTGTTAGAACCCGCAGATTCTGAAGTGTCGAGGCGGGTTACGACATAGCTATATGACATACCGTTGATAAGGTCTGTATCGGTAAAACTAAGATCAGCGGTCGTGGTCAGTTTGTTGTACGCTTCGCTTTTTCCTCTGCTTCGGTAAACCGAAAACTTGCTGTCTGAATGCGCTTTTTTATCCGTCCAATCCAAACGGATGCCGTCGGCCACTATTTTTCCCGAAAGGCTAGGACCTTCTTTTTCGGGAGCTTTTACGCTAAGGTTGACATAATCTAGAAAAACTTTAACGTCTTCACTGGAATAAAATACGACCCGAACACGGGGAGGTCCCGCCATTACGTCTTTTTGGGTTATGGTATAGGTGCCTGAAAAATGTTCAACGGTTTTGTCCGACCCTATGAGTTTTACTTTCTCGGCTAAGATGCGCTCTTGTTCACCGAAGAATAGGAGTAAGGAAAGGGAACCCTTGCTGATGTATTCCAAATCGGCCCCAAGGCTCCAGTTCAATTCATCGCCCACCTTTAGGTCTTGATAACCAGGGGTGGTGTTCAAGGGCTTGGAATCGATATAGGCATAATCGAAAGAGCTAAAATAGCGACCGGCGAAAAGACCCATAGAATGTCCTTCTTTTTGAGGTTCCATAGAGGGGGTCCAGAATGGGGATTGCAATCCGAGGCGCCAAGAACCGGACTGTATCAAATTAAAATCACCATCGTTTACATTGGGGTAGGGGGCGTTGTCCCCAAGGAGAACAATTTGTGCCGATAAGCCCAAATGGCAAAAAAGAAGCAAAACAATTGACAGAAAAGTATATGCAGGGGTACTTTTTTCTTTTTTCCGATGGTGATTTAGATGTCTCATTTTCTGTGTTACTATATTAGTGTTCTATTACTTTTGAGCGAGAAAATTTAACGGCGCTCAATTTTTAGCACATAGGCAAAATTGCAGGGTTTTTGTTTCGGAAATTGAACGACAAGCCCTTCCACTTTCTGTTCCCATTTGATGCTTTCATTGCATCCCAACATTGAAATATTTTTGATGTCTCCGGGATAGAGTTTCCCCTTGCTGCCTAATGTTCTAATGGTAATTTGTTTCCCTGGCCATTCCATACAGATAGCGTACAAATTTTTTCCGTTTTGGGTAAACCGAATATCTTCTGAAGTGTATTTAGGAATCAATTCCCCCCGGTTTTTTCCTTGTCCGTGATGGCCGGGATTGGTTACTTCCGTAGGTCCTTCGCCATAAAATATCCAGGGCATGGTGTTGTAGATGGCTTCCCCGTTTATTTTCAACCAATCACCCATGGCATATAGTTCCTTTTTGGTTTCCTCTGGAAAACTACCATCTGCTTTTGGGGGCACGTTTAGAAGCATTCTGCCATTCTTACTGGTCATATCAATTAACATATCAATCAATGTTCCAGCCTCTTTAACCTTGTTTGCCGGATTATAAAACCAAGGACTAGGCCATTCAAAGTGGCGTTGCATATTAATATCCGCCATCCATGGGTCGTATTGCATTCCCAGCAGGTTCCCATCTTCGATATCGCGAATTCCTATTCCCGGTGGAATATCATGGGTCTTATAAAATACTTCTACTTCTTTGCCTAATTCTAGTCCCTTATTGAAATAATCACGGATCAATTTTTGCTGATAACTTTCCGGTACACTGATCAGTTCATTATCACCTTCCGGTAACAGGCGGCCACGGTCTGTGTACTTTTTTAATTCGCCTTTCACGGTTCCCCCAAAGCCGGTATCAAACCAAATCATGTCCGGTTCGTATTTGTTGATAGCTTCTGAAATACGGTCAAACCAAGCCTGGAAAATGACTTCTGCTGTTCGGCCTTTATTTGCAGTGGCGTATTTTGAATTGTCTTCGTAGGGGTCGAGATAAGTTGAGTTTTCCTTGGATAATCGGCCCCACATACGGCTCCAAAAATCACCCGTATGGAAAGAGGATATTATAGGCATATTACGTTTACGGAGTTCTTTTGCCAGGCTTCCGTATATGTCTACTTTAGGTCCTTTATTTAGGGAATTCCAATCGGTAATATCGCTATCCCAATTTACGACCCCGCTACCGTGCCATGCTACGGGCCCGCCGAACTGGGCGCCTGCATCCTGTATCAAATCGACCCATTTTTTAGCATCGAAATTTTCGCCTTTCCAAGCATCAACAGCTTCAAGGACGGTCATTTCGGGGTTTTTTGAAGCTACTTGTACCGTCTGTGGCCCCCAGTGGAAATAGATTCCGAATTTCATTCCATAAAGCCAATCGGGCGTAGTGTGCTTTTGCAAAGACGACCAATCCGCTTGATAGGGTGTAGCGGATTTTTCGTTTTTTTTAGGTGCGTTTTGGGAAAAGCCAATTACCGATGTTACGAAAAAAAGAAGGCAGGTGCATAATTTAAAAGGGAAAGAGGGGGCTAAAGGTTTCATTTGTTTTTCGGTTTTAAGTTGCGAATGATAAGAATGGCATCGGCCTCGTACCGCCAGGGGCGGTAATCCCAAAAACCAAGTTCCTTCATATTGTATTTTTCTTCGGGAGTCAATTCACCCGTAAGGGTATTGAACCATTGTTGGGTGGCGTTTTCGTAGTCGAACTCTTTTGAAATTTGAACCTTGGCCGAGGTGTAGTGATTTTCCTTTGGGGTATATATTAAAATGATGCCATCCTTTTCATTGGTCAAATTGTATCCGCTACCATTGTATCTGGCATTAGGTTCAAAATTCTCGAAAGGTGCGGAATCAAATAGTTTTCGCATGTGGGTGAAATATTCGAAATGGGGTTTTTTAAAATCATCAGGTTGTTCAAAAGGGTTGTGTATTAGTGCGTTCCATGAGGACCCTTGCCAATAATAGGTGGTGTATCCGCCTGCGAACAGACACATATAGTTTCTTCGTAAACATACTTCGGCATTTACGTAAGCTCCCGGAAAGACCACGTAGGGCGATTCTTCATATCCCCCGTGTTCGATATTGAAAATAGGTTTATTGGGGAAGTCGTTTCGGGCATTCAACATATTCTGGTACAGGGTGTGTTGCCAGTTTTGCATCGAAATAAAATCGACTTCATCGGCATGGTTTCTACAGAAGCCATAATCATGGACGGATACCAGCCTATCGTAAGAATCAAGGTTTCTAGTTCGTTCAATACGTTCTGAAATATAGGCGGCAGTGGCCCTTGTTTTGTGCAGGGCTTCCTTTGAAACGTCCCAGATGATATTCGGAAAAGCCTGGTAGCGTTTTATGATATAGTCATAATACCTATTGTCGGCCTCAGATTCCATTTCCGGCCACGATACCAGTTTGTTCCAGACGTAGATCATAAGGTGACTAACGATTTCTTGATCGTGCATTTCCGAGATGACTTTGTCAAAATGTTTAAAAAAGTCAATGTTTAGCGAACTGTAGTCCGGATTGGAATTAGACCCCAGAAAAGGAAAAATATCTTCACGCCCCCCATATTCGTGCTCGGGATGCTCGGCCAGACGTTCGTCTTTTGGCCAAGATACGTCGTATGAATACACGTTCATGACCACCTGATTGAAACGGTATTCGTTTAATAAGGACAAGAGGTGCTTGGTCTTGGCCATGTCTTCTTTCCCGTAATCGAGAGCAAAGAGCCAATCGCATTCAAAAGCCAGGTTAAAGTAATGTGAACCGTCTTCATAGAACAAATGCCGTGGGTTGTCTTTGTTCAGTACAATGCCCCCATGACGCTCGGTTTTTTGATTTTTGACCACGGTAATCTTTCCTTTTTTTCCGTTCAAAGCCTTTAGTTCGGAAGTTATTATATAGGATTTATCGCCCATGATGCCACTGGAGTATCGTAACACCCATGTGCCCTTGCCATTGTAAAATAGGGGAATCTGCTGTGTTTGTTTTCCATCTGTCACTTGGGCGGTGGCCACAAGCTCAAAAGGGGCCTTTGTTTTTTTGTTTACAGGGAAGACCACATCGATAACCTCCCACTGCTGGCATTGTATACCGGTACTTGGTTTTGGGTCGGTATAGGTTTTAGACTGCGATATGCCCGTGATAGGAAGCAGTAACACATAGCAGAAAGCAAAAAGGTTTCTAAATAGCTTCATTTCGATTCTTGTTTTTGTTGTTATTGGGCCCATCCGTCTGTGCTGCCGTTCAAGTAGCTTATGAACCAACCGCTGCCCCATCCGGCACACCAAAGCACATCTTTGTTATAGGGGTCGGGTTTAACATCAACCATCTTGTCAGGTTGGCCCAGACCTTTATTGATTTTTTTCCAGCTTTTACCGTCATCTGTGCTGAGGTAAATACCCGGATTCATGAATTTACCGGACATGCTTACCTGTTGTCCCGCAACACTGAGAACGATAAGTTTCGGATCAAGGGGAGAGGTTTCGGCCTGCCAGACAAAAGGAGCCTTAAATATTTGTTGCCAGGTTTTACCGTTGTCCGTGCTGCGCCAAACTCCGCCTTCTTCATAAGTGCCACTACGTTGTCCGGTAGAAATGAGTATATCTTTGGTATTGCGATCTATGAAAACATTGTTCACCGAATTTATAACGGATGGAATGGTCATCTTTACCCAATTGCTCCCTTTGTCCTTGGAAATATAGAGCCCCCCGTTTTTATCGTTCAGGGCGGCATAAAGGGTTTCCGGTTGATCAGGATGCATAATGATACGCCTAACACTTGCATTTTTATGAAAACCGGTATTGCTCAATTCCCAAGTATGGCCTCCGTCAAAGGATCGATAGAAACCATAGCCGCCTTTGGTGAGTTTTTCAGGTTTTCCTCCGCCTATTTCCGAAATTTTTCGCGAAGTCGAGCAGAAATACATGGTATCGGGGCTATTCGGGTCGATCAATAGGGAGTTCTGCGGGGCCAGACCTTGCCATGAGTTATTGTCGGCTTCAAAAATCGTAGCGATATTCGTCCAAGTTTTTCCGCCATCGGTAGTCTTGCGCAATTTACCGCGGTGTTCTTGGCGCCATGACAAAATGAAAATAGTATTTGGATCATTTGGATGCACGGCTACGGTAGATATGGAGTGGGCCCCATGATTACCGCTATGGTCATGCACCTGTCCTTCAATTTGCTCTACGGCTACGGCTTGCTTATCGGGCCACCCTTCTAAATCCGTAGTTTGCCATAATCCGTGCTCGCCGCTACAGAGCAATCTTCTGTTTTTAATACCTGTTTCTAAAAGCATAAACCTTCCCGGAAGATTACTGCCCCCTCGGCCGATCCATTTGTTACTGCCCGGTGAGGTCTCATAATCATCTATTTGCTGCCAGGTCATGCCCTTGTCCGTTGACCGTAGGGTTTGTTGGTCTATACCGATATAAAGGTTTCCATTAGGGGCTATTGACATCATTCGGTTGCCTGAGGAACCCGCAATCCCGTCCATATAGGTCTGTAGGTGGGCAAACTCGATATTGGTTCCGGTGGGGTTGTTCCTGCTTTTCCAATAGTCCAGATCCTTGTTTCCTTTCCAATACGCACCGTATCTGGCACAGGTAATCCAGGTTTTTCCGCCATCTAAGCTTCGCCATACGTCACCTGGGCCGAAGGTAAAGTCGTGTTTGCGATTGTAGCTTACATAGATTTCGTCTTTGTTCAAGGGGTTGACCACCAATCGATTGAAAACCGGAAGTGTTTTTGAGGGCAAGGTGGTGAACTTTTTCTTCGATTCCGACTTTGAGGTTCCGAACCAGTATCCCATGGTTTTATGGAAACGGTCTACTTCTGCATTGGAGTGGAGGGCGGTCATATCAAAATAGAGATTACCGGTAATATTTTTCCAGCTTTTACCGCCATCGGTACTTTTAAACACGCCTCCTTTTGCGCTTACCGTATTTCCTTTGTCTTCATAAACCGTTTGGTCTACCAAATACAGAACAAATTCATTGGTTCTTGGGTCGTAGTAGGAGGTCAGGTCACGGGGAAGGTTGTTGGGGAGTCCCTTACCACCTTTTTTCCAAGAAAGTCCGCCATCGGTACTGCGCATCAATCCGAAGTTGGTAGCCATAACGATGTGTCGATTGTTCTTCGGGTTTACAATAATTTTTCCCACATCGGTCTTTTCGTGAAGGCCCTTAGTTATTTTTTTCCATGTTCGGCCTTTGTCGGTAGACTTATAGATACAGCCATAGGCTGCGTATTTGAAGAAAATGCCGTTGGGGTTGGCGGCCGATCTGTGGTTGCTCTTTACGTTCCAAAAATCACCTGCGCCCGCATACCAGATATTGTCGTCGGTCGGGTCTACGGCCAGTTCGCTCAAGCGTGTGCCCTCTTGTTCGTAATACCAACCTTTTTCAAATGATTTGGGGTCGTTGGGATCTATGTTCACGTCTTTATGGCTTCCGCCCAATTCCGTAGTCTTTTTCCATGTTCGGCCCCGGTCAAGGGTTTCAAAGACCCAACCGTTCCAATCGATGGCCATACCGTAGTCGGGGTTTTGTAGTGAAAATTCAATGTCGAGGACCCGTTTCATATCGTGGCCCAATCCATCGTGATCTTTTAGCGAATGCCAAGATTTTCCATTGTCCCATGTTCCGTAACTCACATGCATATCGGGGCCCATGAACATCACATTGGCATCGGTGGGGTGGTTCCAGAATTCTTCGCAATAGCCCGACATTCCCGGACCGAAATTCTTCCATTCAACGGAAGGGTCCGATGCTACTTTCTCCGTTTTGATCTGTTGAAAAAAGTCTTTTGTCTGGGCTTGAAGTGCTGTAGTAAGACATGCCAATACTAGAAATAAAGTCGTTTTTTTCATAGTTCAATGCTCTAATTTGCAACTATTTATAGTTCTGTTATTTTTTGATCCATTTCAATTTATCGATACTCACCCCTCTGTAAGGCCATTCAACACTTGATATATACCATTGCCCATCTTCGTCCTGAAAAATCTCGGGGGCATGTGCCTTTAATACGGTGATTTCATTTTCTTGGTCAACCCCAAAATCGGTCAGGTCATTTGACTGGTAGACATAGGCTTTGTGGGTATAGGCGCCTTGAATATCCTTACCGTCCCATCCGCCTTCCCAAGCACAGACAAAGAGGTAAAAGGAATTGTCATGAAATAATAGACTGGGAGACTCAGGGTCGAATTGATTTGTCTTTAGGATGGTTTTGGGCTTACTCCAGTGTATCAAATCCTTAGAAGTCACCATACGGACACTTTTGATGGAACAGTAGGTCAGGTAATAGGTGCCATTGTATAAAAGTATATTTGGGTCACGGGCTCCATCTGGGTCTGAAAAGAGTTCTCCTTTTGGTTCCCAATCATAGAGATTATCGGAAACAGCCAAACGTATGGGGCTATGGCCGTATACCATTTGAAAGCGTCCGTCTTTCTTAACGATATATGGGGCGTGGTTTGCGGGTATTTCACCGGGGCGATCTTTAGGGGTGAGTATCTTGGGAAGGTCGTTATAATGGTTTTCATTTAGGGTTTCCTTGAAATTTGTAGCCCGTGACACGGCGTGAAAGGAAGCATATTCACCTTCATGTATACCCTTGTTGAGCGGTTTGGTTTCCACGAGGGGGTGGGTAATGCCGAATATGTGCCATAAGCCGTCATCGCCCTTTACAAAGGTGTGGTCGTTGGGCACCCATTCGTCGTACCATTTTCCCTCTTTCAGGTTCGGGGTATCGGGACCGAAAAAATAGTCTCCGTCCGCTTTGTACACGCGTACGTATTGATCGGCCTGTTCGGGAACCAAAAGCTCTGTTTGGGCGTTTAGGGTGTACGTTATACCGCATAGGGCCGAGAGTAAAAAGGAAAGGTTTTTCATGCTTCTTGGGTATTTTGCTTAGTTATTGATATATGGTCTTGTTCGGTTTGGGGTGCTGCGCTACGTACCATCCACTACCTCGTGTTGAAGCGTAAAACTTGCCCGGGGTATAGTTGTCTATGGCAATATCGTTGATGCGATCGCTCTGGCCGTTGCCCTTATTTATTTTTGACCATGACTTTCCTCCATCTTGTGAAAGGTAGGTGCCTGCATTTTTTGTGCCGATAGAGACATTGCCCAAGGTAGAGACCAAAATGGTGTTCGGGTTGTAGTAGGCCGTTTCAATTCGGTTGGTCCAAGGGTGGTCAAAAATCCGTTTCCAGTTACGAAGCCCGTCGTTACTGACCCAAAGCCCTCCGGCATTTGGTTTTCCTCTTTTGCTACCTGCGGTAATGTAAGCTTTTCCGTTTCTAGAGAAATGGATGTCGTTAATGCCTTGATCGCCCGATATTTTTTCGGTGGAGGAGACCTTACTCCAATACTTACCCTTGTCAATCGATTTAAAGAGTCCCCCTCCCTTGTTCTGTATGGCTACGTAAAGCGTGTTGGGGTCCTCGGGGTCGAAGGCGATTTTGCTGGCGTCGCGTGAATCGGGCAGGCCTCTATTGGCTTCTTGCCATGTTTTTCCACCGTCGTAAGTTGCGTGTACCCCAAAACCGGTTACCGAGTTCCCCACCCATTCGAGGTCCGTAGAACGCCTAGGTACCACAAAATACATGTTATTGGGATTGTTGGGGTCTATGATAAGATGGTTTTGATGAACGCTTTGATCCCCACTATGGGGTTGTGTTTCCCATTTGGGGATCGCTATGCCATGCTCTTTCCACGTTTTTCCATTGTCAATAGACTTTAGAAATTTACCTTTTGCCGCCTGTCTAAAGAACAAAGCGTAATGGATCATGGTATCTTTAGGGTGTATGGCATACCAGCTTAACGAGGTTTCATTGTCGAGAAAATTATGTGACTCCGCAGCTTGTGCCCCTGGGCGTACCTTAGCTCCTTCGTTGTTGGTAATCCATAGACTGTTTTCGCCGGCCATACAGAATACCTTGTGCTTTATTTCGGGATGTTGGTAAAAACCATGGCCTGGAAGGTTACTGTTTCCCGCACCGACATAACTTTCCGTACCGGGAGTGGTATACTCGTCATCGATATCTACCCAAGTTTCGCCTTTGTCGTAGCTCATAAGCGATATTTTGGCCATTTGGGTGTGAAGTACGGTTCCGTCTGCATTCCACCGTACAAAATTAGAACCTTTACGTTCGTAAAAATCCCGGTCTACCCAATCCTTCAAATAGCGGAGGGAAATATTGGTTTCCATAGGGTTGCCCCGGTCGGTCCAATAGGTGTAGTCTTTAGAACCTTTTTTCCATGCTTTTCCGTTTCGCAGGGCAACATGCCATGTCTTCCCCCCATCTTTGCTGCGCCATAGCTGCCCGGGTTTAAAATTGTTTCGCGAGGCATTGGAATATTCGTTGTTCAGGTAAATGTTGTTGGCATCGTTGGGGTCTACCGCAATGGTGTTGAAGCGAATGGTAATGGCCGAGGGCATCTCAGGATATTTCTTTTTGAATTCGCCGTCTTTCATACCAAAAACATAGGCGGCACAGTGTACATAGCTCTTTTTAATATCGGCACTGTTTTGAAATTGACGCATGTCTAGGGCTAGGTTGCCTTGCAGTTTTTGCCAAGTTTCCCCGCGGTCTACACTCTTGAAGATTCCCCCTTTGTCATCGGTCAATGTCTTCCCGTCGGGTTTCCACATAGGGTTGGAGATAACGTAGAGCGTAAGGGTGTTGGTACTAGGGTCGTAATGGTGTGCCATGGCCCGCATTACGTCATAATCGAAGCCCTTGGTCTTCTGTGTCCAGCTTTTTGCCCCATCGGTACTTTTGTAAAAACCGTAGTTGGTACTGGCGTAGACCATATTCGAATTTTTTGGGTCTACCAATAGGGTTTCGAATTGGGTGTTGGGATGAAACCCCTTGTTCATGAGCTTCCATGTTTTTCCCTTGTCGGTACTTTTCCATAGTTTGTTGAGGCTGGGCTTATGTTCTCTTGAACCGTGGGGTTGGCTGTTCGGAAAGAGCATTCTTCCCAAATGTCGCATTTCGCCACCTCCTGCATACCAAATGGCATCATTTTTCGGGTCTACCGCTACACAGGACACATATTTGCCCTCGAATACCGGATGGTTCAGGTTCTGCCATGATCGCCCGCGGTCATGGGTAACAAAGATGCCCTTGTTCTTATCATCGCTACAAAAACCGAAATCGGGATTTTGACGTGAAAAATCGATACTGAACAACTGCATGGGGCCTCGCTGGCCTTCCCTGTAACCCGTAGCATCTTCATCGAGCATGGTACTGTAGGTTTTTCCTTGGTCGAAAGAAACGTAGGAATTTCCCATATTCGGACTGATATAAAGGGAGTTGGGGTCGGTCGGGTGCCAAAAGGCACATTTGTTGTTACCGCTCATTCCCGGGCCGAATTGCTGCCACACCACCGAAGGGTCGGAGGCTAGGTCTTGGGTCTTTAGGCGTTTAAAAAAGTCCTTGTTTCCATCCGTATTTTGCCCGTAGGTCGATATACCGTATAGAACCGTGAATAACAATGCTATCTTGGGGGCTATCATCTTTTTATTCATGTCATTTGTATTTAAGTGAACAAGCTAGGGGCTTTATTTGGTCAAATGGATATAGACCGTACTTTCGTCAAGGCTACTTTTTTTATTCCCTTTTAGCGGGCGTATATGGGCCGAGAGCCTATAAGGGGAGCCGATCGGTAATTTTTGATCCAATAGCAAGGTGTACTCGAGGTTGGCATACCCGGCATAGGCCGTGAGAACCGCTTCCTCTATTTTTTTTCCTTCGTTGTCAAAGAGTATAAGTGCTATTTCGCGGTCTTCGTTCGCTTGATATGATAGGGGGATTTCTAGGGATTTTGACCGTTTGTGTTCTATGGTCGCACTAGGAAACGTTACGTTTTCATGATATAGTTTTAGGGTCGGGTCTTTTTCTACTTCGGAATTAGGGTCGTTTACATCGACCAATCGGTAGGCCCTGACCCAATCGTAATAAACTATGTTTTTGGTCGGGTCCGCTAGCTCTTCGGCATTAGGAAGTTCGATCCAGGGAAAAGGATAGGTTTCGTTTACCAGACGCATGTACATAGGCTGGTCAAAAGGTTTCTTCTTTACCTTGTCATAGAATTTTTGGTGTTTCGGTGGCCTGTTGTTATAGTAATAGCTAGCGGTGCTTTCATCGCGCCACCATCCTCCATAAACATTAAAGTCTTCTGAGGTAAGCTTGGCGTCTTCGAACTTTACTTGCGGTGCCCTGTGGTCATGTTTTTTTCCGTTACAATCGGTATACCAAAAATGGGCATTGGAATGCATGCCACTGGCAAAATAACTTCCACTGAAATCGCCTTCGCGTCCGATAGATTCATGAATGTCCCATTCCAAACCATAGCGGTCACAATCGTTAGGCCCTTTGAAATTATTGGAGCTGGAAAACCAAAAGGTAGTAGACATCGTTGTGGCCGCGGCTTTGACGCGACATTCGTAATACCCGAATTTCGTTGCTTTTTTTGATACTACTGCGGCACCGGCTATGTTAAAGGTAATGTCTTTGCCGTAGGCATGTACAACAGTATCTTTTTCTAATTTTTTTCCTTCCATTTTTAAAAATCCGTCTCCTACCGAAACCTGTGATGACATAAAAAGACCAGGGGCCCTGCCGATCCAGGTCGGGTGGTGGTCAAGCCATTTGGTAGTGTCGAGTTCGGTACCGTTGAACTCATCGGAAAAGTCGGGGTTTAACACCCATCGCTTGCCCATAGGTGGTTGGGGGGGACCCAGGCGTGTTTCTTGGTTATCGTAGTTGGGGGGCTCTTGCGGGAATACTATGCTGTGTGATAGTAATGCGATTAGAAAAAAACGTCTGATCATTATTAAAGCTTTGTTATTTGGAAAATGTTTTATTCGATTGTAAGTGTTACTATGATCATTCTATAGGGTAACCTTTACTTCTTTTTTATTTTTCTTTTTGGCTTCGATATCGAAAAGGCGTTTCATCTTTTCGCCTTCACCAATTTCGATGGTGTAGCGACCAGGATACATGACCGTTGGTTTATAGGTCGTTCCTTTTATTCTTAAGGAGGAAATCACTTCACTTGTATAATAGTCCTTGACCGTGATTACCTGGTCTGGTATCGATATTTTTAGGGTGGGGAGATAGTAACCGTCCTTAATCAAAAAATTATCGGTCTGGTCGAAGGTTATCGGCCAATCATTATAGGGTTTGCTATCTTTTGCAAACATGTCTACGTTTCTGGGCCAACATTCGTAGGTGATTTTCCGTGTGGTTTTGTTAAATCGGATAATACCGTAGCCTGAGGCCCTGCCATTAAGCAGGTTTTCCGTAGGGGTGTTGTCTTTGTGTGTCGGGTTGGCTATCGCATGTACCGTAATTTTGTTGTGGAAGCCGTCTAGGTATTCGCCTGTATAATCAGAGGCGCCAGGTTTCTGGTTTTTTCCAGGGTGGTCGGGTTTCCACCAGCGTAACCAGAAGTTTGATGAGGCGGGTACGGCAAAAGAGTATCCGGCGTTGTTCCAGTCTTCTATGCCATGCTGAACTACGGAACCCAAATGTTGGTCGCCGGCAATCATACAGGAAAAACTTTTTCGAATGACGCTTAAGGCCCTATTTCTTCCTGCTTGAGGCCAACCATTTGAGTCTACACTATAGCGCTGTTTTTTTTCAAGGGTAGGGGTGTGCGTAGTGACATTGGCAAATATAGTCTGAGAGAGTACAGCCTTCATTTCGGCATCTTTCCAGTCCGTGGTCCAGTCTTCTAAAAAGTCAAGTTGTCTTTGTCCTAAAAGGGTCGCTCCGGGCACATTCATTTCCCGAGTATCTTTAAACCCTCTTCTCTTGAGTATACGATCTGGACCGGATTTAAATTTTCGATCTTCAATAATGGCAAAACTGATGCCGCCCCATTTTAAATCGGTATAGTACACCCCAATGCCTTGCTCTATTGGCGTTGGGTCATAAGGGTCGGGTAAGTGTGCTGTCTGAGCTCTTTCTACTTCTTTTATATAAGCAACGGGCATATAATAGCCCCCTTCGGTACCATCCCTACTATTAATTTTTTTGCCGCCATTGCCCCAAAAATTTCCTTGTCCGATATCGTGGTCATCGGGTATGGTAATCGTAGGGGTATTTCTAATGATATCGCCGAAAACTTCCCCGAATTTCAGCCAATAGCTGTAATGTTGACTGTGGTCGTATACTTGATCTCCGGCAAAGAAAAGTAAATCGGGTTTTAACCTTTCCAAATTTGAAATAATATCATCAGCAGGGCCTTGTCCTCCGTGTCTTTCGTAAATCGACCAACATGAAAATGCGGCCATGATGACTTCATCTTTGTTAATCGGGTTCTGTTGAATGATACCCTTGTAGAAGGATTTGTTGTTATAGGCGATCCTGTATTCCTTTTCTTGGGTATCGTCCCAATTTTCTATACGAAATAGGGCGGTATACCCAGGATATTCAATCCATGATTTTTGAACAGTTTTCCACCCATCGGCTTCACGAATCTGAAGTTCGGCGGAAAAGGGCTCATAATCTTTTATAGGATAAAATTGGGCCGTAAGCTTTAAGGTATTTTCATGAACGGTATAGAGTGCAAAACAAATTTTGCCTTTTTTCGAGCGAATGTTTTTTGACGAGGTCTCGGGCGTCTTTTGTGCCTGTATACCAATCGATAGAAACACAAATTGGCTAAAAATAAATAGATGTAATAGGTTTTTCATTATCAGTGGCCTGTTTTCAATGAGGTTAACGGTTCAATTGGGCTTTGAGCGGGGCTACGGTCCCAATTCCATTTCGTGGGGCATCGTGCTCCGTTTCATGAAGGTCGTATTGGGGAATGATCTGCAATAGTTCATCGCGTTCTTCCCTATGGGCTTGAGATACTTTGCCCCAATCGGTGATTTTTGGAAAACTGATGAGATCTTCGGGCGTTTGGCTCACATCGTACCAAATATCGTTTCCGTCCTTTAGAACAAGATTACCTCTTACGATCTGGGTTTCTTTATGGTATCCGTAAATCCAATTTCTATGCGTTTTTTTATCGGTAGTTAAAAACGGAAGCAAGCTTTCTCCGTTAATTTCGTAGCTGTCGGGTATTTCAACCTCGGCAATGTCGGCAATGGTAGGAAGCATATCTGAGATATTTACCAACACATCTTGCAAGCCTTTCTTGGTCATATTCATACCGGGGGCATAGATGATCAAGGGTATATGCGTTCCTTTTTGTGAAATAGGGGTCGATTTTCCATAACCGCTCGTACCGTTGTCGGCGCAGAAAATGAAAATGGTGTTGTTTTCGATACCTAGCTCCTTGAGTTTGTTCATGTATAGCCAAACTTGATAATCGAGATAGTTGATGTGATGGTGGATACCGCTGTCGGTAACCGTACCATGGGTGTTGTATATTCCCTTATCTCCGGTAATATGGGGTTCGATACGGGAGTATTTGGTGCCGTTCCAGCTAATCTTAGGGGTTCCGGGCCATTTGTTTCCAGAATTAGGATGAAGAAAGTCCCATGCGTCATGTCCCAAGTGGCTGGTGTGGTAAACAAAGAAAGGTTCGCCTTCCTTTTGTTTTCTTTCCATGAACTCAAAGATAAAATCGAGTTCTACATCGGGGCCAAAGGTGTTCAGGCCAAATTCTTTTTTTGCCTTTTTAGTGTTCGGCCACCAAACCAGTTTTTTATTGGTGCCCGGATGGTTCATGAGCTGTACGTGGGGTTTCCAATACCATCCCGATTGCACATAGCTTTTTTTATGGATTTCACGATCGGTATCGGCGTTAAAGATTTTCTTCCTTCCATTTATTTTTCGGGTCTCTAAGCGAAAATCGGTAGTGGGTATGGCCTGGTTGTACGAACCCTCCCCAGGGGTAAAACAGCCTTCGTCAAAAGCAAAACCTTCTATGTTCATTTGGGTTTTTCCCGCCCAAAAAGTGGCATACCCGCCCGCTTTGGCCACATTTGCAATAGAGTGGGGGGAACTGTCGTATAAGTTCCAAGAGCCCCTGCCATCGGGTGCCTTGCCCTTATCCTTGTTATGCCACCATTTGTGTAAGTGGGCATATCTACCGGTCATCATCATGGCCCTACTTGGGCCGCATACCGTGGCTGCCCAAGCGGTTTTTATATAACAGCCTTCTTCGGCCAGTTGGTTTAATACCGGGGTTTTGGCGCGGTATTGAACATCGGAGGTGTTACCCCCTTTCGGAGGACTCCAAACCGTAGAACCGTAAATGGGAAGTTCCCGAGCGCTAATATCATCGGCATACAAAAGGATGATATTCGGTTTTTCTTGGGCCATTGCATTCAAGGAAATGATGACGCTTCCTAGTAAGGCCCATAGGGTTTTATGGTTTGTGATTTTCATTGTTCTGGTTTTGAAATGGTTTTTCATATGACTGAATTCAATAATATTCCCAAAATCCGTATTTCTCTCCCTCAATATTTTCCTTGGTATCACCCAATTCTTTGGCTTTCTCTTTCATTTCCTTACGCATGGTCTTCACCTGATCGGCGTATTCGGGAAAGAAGGAAAGGTCGTAGACTTCCCAAGGGTCGTTTTTTATATTGAACAATTGGGTAACCCGTGAACCCTTTATAGTTTCACCGTTTTTCTTGTCATAATTTTTGGCACGTACGTATTCGATCAGTTTGTAATCCCCTTTTCTATAGGCCCTTTGGAATTGTCTGTAGGCATGGTAGGTATAATCACGAACACTGGCCTTCTCTTTGTTGATAACGGGCAATAGGCTTTTGCCGGTGACGGAGCTTGGGATGTCGACACCGATAAAATCACAGATAGTAGGAAAGATGTCGAAGTTATAGGCCAGGGCATCCCTCTTACTACCTTTATCTTTTATGAGGTTTCCTGAAAAGACAAGAGGGATGTGAACCCCGTCTTCGTCGTAAATATTCTGTTTTCCCATCAGGCCATGGTTGCCTACCGCCAGGCCGCTATCACCGGCAAAAACGATTAGGGTATTTTCATAGGCACCACTTTCTTTTAAAGAGGCAATGACTTTGCCTATTTGGGCATCTAGATGCGTAATAATGGCATAATAATTAGAAAGTTCTTGTTTGGCAACCTCTGGTGTTCGGGGCCATACGGCCAGTTCTTCATCCCTTAAGAACATATGGCCGTTGTCAAAAGGATGTTGTGCCATATAGGAAGGGGGGAGTACGATGTCTTCAACCGGGTACATGTCTTTATATTTTTGTGGTGCCTGTCGTGGATCGTGGGGTGCGTGAAATGCCAGATACATAAAGAAGGGGGCTTTCTTTTTATAGCCCTTGATATAATCGGAAGCGCTTTCTGCATAGATTTCAGAGGTGTGCGGACCGTTTTTTTCCGTACCAAAGGGGCCTCTTTTCTCTTTTTTGGTTATCGGTCTTCGAACGACTTTTCCATTTTTATCATATTCCAATAGGTAGCCGTCTTCAAATTTGTAGTCGCCATCTTTTTTCCAATCCCACAAGGGCATACGAAAATGGTCGACGAGGTAAAGGCCTCTTGACATAAGCCGGTCTCCCGAATCGAAGGAGCGCGCCAAGGAAGCATTGTCTTGGTGCCATTTTCCTACGATATGGGTGTTGTAGTCATTGGCCTGTAAAGCTTCGCCTATGGTGGTATGTTCAGGAGGAATACTGTGTCCTTGTCCCTGTAGGTCGAATACGTTTCTGCCGGTCAATAGCATAGCCCTGCTAGGTACACAGGTAGCTCCGGAAAAAGCGCCCATTAAATAACCCTTGGAAAATGAAATCCCATCGGCGATCAAGGCATCTATATTAGGTGTTTTTACTTGCATTCCACCCAAGGCATGAACACCAGAAAAACGGTGGTCATCGGTATAGATAATGAGTACGTTGGGTTGGTCTTTCTTTTTTATTTTTCGCTTTTGGGCATGGGTGGGAAGGCCCACGAGTGCACTAAAAAAGACTAAAGCGTAAACGGTAAATTGATTTTTGAAGTTCATAACGTTATTCTGATAGGGTTGTATGGGTGTCCACTAAAACGTGAGACTCTCTTTTATCGGTGTCGTTTAAAGTGAACACGAGGTTGTTGGTTTGTAGATTTTCTATATGTCTTGCGTAAAGGCCATAGGCAGGCAGTACTTTGAAGAAGCTGAACTCAGGGTAGCGGGTTTCGTCTTCCGCAACTGTAGCCATTTTATGTTCTTCGGTTCCGCCACCGGGTAATTTCAATTCAATGTTTTCTAGGACGATTTTCCCGATTTTATGGTTGGGGGTACCTGTCAACAATATACCTGAAGGCGGATTTACCCTAGAGCTATCGAGGGCCCGTGCACTGCCTTTTACATTTTTGATGATTACATCGGTAATAGAGCCAACCTCTTGTTTTTCGGCATTGCGGTAGGTACGTAAGCGTTCGCCAAGACGAATAAAAATAGGCATATCTACTCGGTCCATCTGAATACCGTCTATGGTCACATCGTGAATATTGGCCCCATCCACACTTAAGATTTTGATGCCGCCGCCCTTAGTATCGTAAATCTGGCAGTTTTTAATATCGATGTTGTACATGGCTCCCATAGACTCCGTACCGAACTTGATCGAACCCCAGTCGCTTCTGAGCTTGCAATCGCTTACCTGTACGTTATAGGTGGGTTTCGGACTCGTAGTTTTAATGCAAATGGCATCATCGCCCGTATTGATATCGCAGTTTTTAATAATAGCATCGTAACTGGAATCTAAATCAATACCATCATTGTTCTTGTGGGCATGGCTGTAAATAGATACGTTCTCGACCAATATGTCATTCGATTGGTAGAAGTGGCATGTCCATGCGGCCGGTTGGCGTAAGTGCACATCTTGTACCTTAATCTGGAAAGAATTAACAAAGCGCAGAAGAAAGGGGCGGTTTGAACCAAAACCTTCCGTTTGGCTAAGGTTCAGTTCCTTAATTTTAGCCTTTATATTTTTTGCAAGGAAGGCTTCCCCGTTTCCGTCGATAGTCCCTTTTCCCGTTATGGCAATGTTTGTGGCATTTTTTGCGCCGATAAGGCAATTGCCCCGTTTTTGTCCCGTAGCATCGGTAAACGTATCGATGCTACGGTAATCTAAGGGATTGGAGCTTCCTATCAGTTGGGCATCTTCGGCAATATGAAGCGTAACCTTGTCTTTCAGTAGCAGCGTTCCCGAAACATAATCTCCTTTCTCAAGAATTACCGTACCGCCTCCCTCTTCGTTACAAGCGTCAATGGCACGCTGTATAGCCTCGGTATTTACGGTTTTTCCATTGGCAATGGCCCCAAAGTCGGCAACCTTGTAGACGTCTGGTTTAGAGCTGCAACTGACAAAGAGCATACAGGCTATCAATAGACTTGTAAAGAGTAACTTATCGTTCATTTTAGTTGTTTTGAATTTGGTTTTTTCGGAGCTTTTTTTTGTTGAGGTATACCCTGTTTACTTCCCCGTTTTCAACATTCTTCAAGACAATGGGGGCTCTTTGGTCTTCGTTTATCGTCTTAATGCTGAAATTGTCAACGACCAAGCCGTTAATGTGGCGAGCGTAAAGTCCCGAAGCGGGCAGGGTGCCGACCAAGCTGAATTCAGGCCACCAGCCCTTAAGTACCTCTTGGGTGTATTCCTTGATATCTGTTTTTTGGGCATCCTCCGTCGTTCCTCCGCCGGATACCGTGAATTGAACATCTGAAATGGTAATATCTTCTATACGATGTTCTGGAAACCCGGTTAAAAAGAAGGCTGAGTTTTTATCAAGCTTGGAGTTGTCTACCACAATATTACTAAAGCTAAAGTTGTGCATGCTTTTTAGCGGCTCTAATTGGCCTTCCGGTGTATCAACGGAGGCACGTTGCTGGGTGAAGGTCATAAAAATGGGGCGTGGGACATTTTCCATCACTAGGTTACTGAAGACCATATGCTTCATTTCGCCACCTTCACATTGCTGGATTTTGAGTCCCGAATCCTGAATGTCCTTAAAAGTACAATTGGTTACCGTAACCGATTCGATGTTTCCCCGAGATAGGAGTCCGATGCGCATTCCTCCCCATTTGGTGCTAAAATGGCAATTGCTGACCGTAATGTTTTTACAAGGTTTATCAGGTCTTGAGGCCTGCAGGCAGATGCTATCATCACTATTGTCAAAATTGCTGTTGCTTACGCGAACGTTCGTGCATCCGTCAAAATCGAGTCCGTCTCCGTTATTGTTCACTCGACTGATGATAGTGATACCGCTTACCGAAATATTATCGCAGTAGAGCCAAGCCGAGGTCCAGGCTGCGGGGTTGATCAAGGTAATGTCGTTCAAATGGATGTTTTTCACATGAACAAACCGGATCATCATAGGTCTGCCGCCCTTTTTTTTGGTGAAGTTCTTTTGATGTCCGTTCCCGTCAATCGTACCGTAACCCTCAATGGCAATAGAGCGTGCGTCTTTGGCAAAGATTAAGCAACGGTCCATGTGCGGTTCGTTCTTGTACATGTTTTTATGGGTGTCTGTGGCGTAATCGTCGTAATTCGGACTCCCAAGGAGTGTGGCTCCATTCTCAATGCGAAGGGTAACAAAATCCTTTAAGTAAATCGTACCCGTGACCACTGTTTTGCCGGCCGGAATCAAAACTCGGCCTCCTCCATTTTTGGTACAAGCATCAATAGCATCTTGAACCGCTTTGGTGTCTACCGTCACTCCATCTGCCTTAGCTCCATAGTCAAGCACATTAAAATCTGTAGCGGTGACCTGTAAACATAGAAAGCTAAAGAAAACAAGAAAGAAGAATTGTGTTGGTTTCATTTAAAATAGTGGTTGTATGTTTTTTTTAAATCGATTTTATCGCCGGTTTTCTCTTGCCAGTCTACAAGTTCGTCTAAAAGGGTAGAAATGGTTTTTTCCGAAGCCTCGCTACCAGTTAAATTTTTGGTTTCCCAAGGATCGGTTGCTAAATCATAGAGTTCAAGATCTCCCGATTTTGGATAAAGAATGAGTTTTTTGTCTTTGGAAATAATTCCCCTTTGATCATCGAACATAGCTAAATATAAGGAAGACCTAGTCCTTTTGTTTTTTTCGATGATGGGGAGAAGGCTTTTAAAAGAAACTGTTTTTGGTTTTTTAATGTCTAAAAGATCGAGCAGGGTAGGGGTAATGTCTTGTAAGTATACACGTTGATGTAATTTCTTTCCCTGTGCTAAGCCAGGCGCTTTTATAATAAGCGGGGCCGTAACACTCGGTTCATAAAGGCATACTTTACCTGCTACGCCATTTTCGCCAAAGTTAATACCATGGTCTGACATGAATATGATAATCGTTTTGTCATACGTACCAGATGCTTTTAATGCCATAAGAATATCGCCGATACGCTCGTCCATATGGCTTACCATGGCATTATTCTGTTGAACCCGCGATCTCATGGTCTTTTTTCGGAGCGGGGCAGAGGTGTAGTTATAGACAATATTTTTGTTCAGGGGCCCCTCAATAACACTTGGAGGCAGTTTTATTTTGTCCGTGGGATATAAGTCGTAATATCGCTGATCGGTTTGTCGGGGAACATGGGGCGCATTAAAGGCAACGTAAAGAAAAAAGGGCTTTTCATTATCATAGTCTTGAATAAATCTAATAGCTTCTTTCGCCGTAATATCGGTCACATGTCCTTCTTGGGTGTAATACGTTTTTAATTGGCCAGGTTGAATCGTCCCCAAACTGTCGAATAATTGTGTCGGTTTTTTGCCCCAAGCATGCCATTTTCCGGTCATATAGGTGGTATACCCATTTTCTTTTAAAAGTTCAGGGAGCGCTTTGGGGGCGTTTTGGGGCGTAATCTTTTCCGAATCCCATAAATATTTGCCATAGAACAACATGGTTCTACTAGGGACACAGACAGCGGGAGACCAACAGCCCATGTTATAAGCAGAAGTGAACGAAACCCCTTCATGTACCAATTGATCGATATTGGGTGTATTTATCGCAGAATTTCCAAAGGCACCAACGGTTTGATTGCTTTGATCGTCAGATTCTATGAATAAAATATTATACTGTGCCCGAAGAGGAGCGCTGATAATGAGGATAAAAACAAAAATCGATAAGGGTTTCATTGGGCTTTAATGTAAAATGGCTTATTTGCTCAAAGTTTTAAGGGGAGGCTTATGTTGCTTCCCCATGTATTTATTTTGTTCGTATCGTTGTTTTTGCACTATCCAATAAGCTTGAGGTCGCCTTGATGGTAATATTTCCTGCTATTTTAGAGGATTTTACGATCAACAAACATTTTCCGTTGAAAGCCTTGATCTTAGTGTCTTGAAAAGACTCTAAAGAGGCTGGGTTTCCGTTGCCTACGGCAACAAGACTTCCAGCACCTTCAACGCTAAAGTGCACTTGGTTATCGGCTAGTGGTACAAGGTTGCCATCGGCATCCGTAATATCGACCTCGATAAAGGAAAGGTCTTTTCCGTCTGCCGTTATTTCCTTACGGTCTGGTGTTAGGCGGATGTTTGATGCCTTTTTAGCGGTTTTGATGATTTTTTCAGTGACTGCTTTTCCGTCTTTATAACCAATTACTTTTAAGCTTCCGGGTTGGTAAGGGACATTCCAGCTTAATCTGTATTTAGAAGTGTACATCCCTTTTTCGAATCCACGGAATTCTGCCGGGATATCGGTAGTGTCAACCCCTTTTACTTTTCTTCCCATTGATTTTCCGTTAACGATCAGTTCTACTTCATCGCAGTTGGTATAGGCAAATACGGGAATTTCTTGACCTTCCTTTCCTTCCCAATTCCAATGTGGCAATACGTGAACCATAGGTTCTTTTGTCCATTGACTTTGATAGAGGTAGTATCGGTCTTTTGGAAATCCACATAAATCAACAGGAGCGAAGAATGAGGCATGTACGGGCCAATCGGCGTTCCAATAACCATCCGTAGAATTGTCACGGCCGCCATAAGGAGTGGGTTCACCAAGATAATCGAATCCCGTCCACATAAATTCGCCTAAAAAAGAAGGGTTTTCGGCCTGTACGTCAAATTCAACATCTGGAGGATAGGCCCAAGGTGGTCCTACCGTTACATCGTAACTCGATACTTGATGGGTTTCTTTTTGATGTTCATGGGTAATGGGCAAATGATAGGTGCCCCGGCTACTGGTCTGTGATGAGGTTTCGGAACCATAGAGGATCATATCGGGATTTTCCTTTATAGTAGCGGCATAATCATAAGGTTTGTAGTTTAGGCCAACGATGTCTATCTGATAGGCCAATTTGTTTTTAAAAGCCCCACCGTAGTTATTGAAACCGGCCGTGGTAGGTCGGGTATGGTCTTCATCGTGGCAAATGTCGTTCAGCATTTTGGCGACTTTCCAACCGTCTTTTTCGCGTTGCTCTATGATCTCGTTACCAATACTCCACATAATTATGGACGGATGGTTGCGATCTCTTTTGATCATATCCCGCAAATCGCGTTCATGCCATTCGTCAAAGAATTTGTTGTAACCGTTTATGACTTTTGGTATTTTCCATTCGTCAAAGGCTTCATCTATGACTACAATGCCTAGTTTATCGCAAACCTCGAGCATTTCGGGGGAAGGAGGGTTGTGACTGGTTCGTAAGGCATTTACCCCCATACTTTGCATAATTTGCATTTGGCGTTCGGTAGCCCTGTAGTTTACTGCGGCTCCCAATGGACCTAGGTCATGGTGCATGCATACCCCGTTAAGCTCTACAGGCTTTTCGTTAAGGAAGAATCCTTTTTTTGCATCGAAGGAAATGGTACGGATACCTAGGGTACTGTGGTATTCGTCTATTAAGGTGTTGCCTTTTTTGATCTGGGTCACTACCTCGTACAGATACGGATGTTCAATATCCCATCGGCTAGGGGAGTTTACTGTAATTTCTTCTATAACGACTTGCTCGGAAGATTTATCAAGTTTGATTTTTTGGCTGTTCGAGGCTACTTCCTTTTTATGGGCATCTAGAATTGTAGAGGTCATGGTCACCGTTGCTTTTTTGTCAACGGCATTCTTGACGGTCGTTTCTATTTTTACGATGGCCTTTTGATCGGAAACCTCGGGCGTGGTAATGTAGGTGCCCCACTGGGGAACATGAACGGGGCTGTTTATTTTTAGATAGGTATTTCGGTAGATACCTGCTCCGGAGTACCAGCGGGAAGCCAAATCTTCGGGGGCGACCCGAATGGAGATTACGTTTTCTTCCCCGAATTTGATATAGGGCGTTAAATCGACTTCAAACCCCATATAACCAAAAGGGCGTTCACTTACGAAGGTTCCATTGATATAGACCCTGCTATTGTTCATAATACCATCGAAAGCAACCGCTATCTGCTGACCGGCGTATTTTTTGTCGATGGTAAAATGTTTGCGGTACCAGGCGGTACCGTGTACGGGCAAGCCTCCCGTACGAGCGTTATATTTTTTGTCGAACGGACCTTCAATGGCCCAATCATGAGGTAGGTCTAGTTGCCGCCAAGAGGCATCGTTGAACGAACTTTTTTCGGCTCCGGCGGGATCTCCCTTTTGAAAACGCCAATCCTTATTGAAAGATACGTCGCCATAAGCGGCCTCGGTATTCAGTTGGGCGAATGAAAAAGAGAGCTGAAGTAAAAGGACAAAAAGAAAACTGTTTCGTAACATCATTTTTACGTTAATATTTGTTGTGGTGAAATTCTAAAATAATTATTTGGGCAAAGAACACGTACAACCGAAAAAATAGAACAGATGGTTTTTTTTCCGATTACCGGCCCTAAGCGGTTCAAATTCGTCTCAATTAGAGTAGGTATGCCGAGCGTATGGGGAAAACACCGCTGTCAATTTATTGTCAAGTTTTAGACGGCATGGGAAGCCTTGGTTCTAGTAGGGATATCGGCAATAAGGCTTTTAAAATGTCCATTTGTTGTAGCCTTTAAAACATTCGTGGCGCGGCAATCGTCGATAAAAATAGAATTTAGCCGACGTAAACATGACGGTAAAAAATAGCATCGTCAATAACAACCCTTACTTATGAATTTAAAACACTTAGCGGCAATGTCTGTCGCTATTGTCTGTATTGCTTCTTGTGGTAGTTCAGATAAAAAGAATGAGAAGAATACAGCTCAGTTGAGCGCTGCGGATACGGCTAAAGTGTTTCAACCGAATTGGGAGTCTATCAAAAAAAATTATAAAGACCCTAAATGGTTCAGTGACGATAAATTTGGGATTTTTATCCATTGGGGCGCCTATTCGGTACCCGCTTTTGGTTCGGAATGGTATCCTAGACAGATGTATATGGATACCGCAACCTTTTCCGCAACCTTGAAACCCGGTAAGAAAGGACCCAATGCAACCTATACGCATCATAAAAAGACCTGGGGAGACCAGAAGGAGTTTGGTTACAAAGATTTTATTCCCATGTTCAAGGCCGAAAAATTCGATGCCAAGGAATGGATCGAGCTTTTTAAACGGTCGGGAGCCCGTTATGTGGTGCCAGTGGCGGATCACCACGATGGTTTTGCCATGTACAAATCGAATACGACCCGTTGGAATTCTTACGACATGGGCCCTAAAAGGGACGTCTTGGGCGAACTGTTCAAAGAGGGTAGGGCACAAGGCTTAAAGATGGGCGCATCGTCGCACTTTGCTTTTAACTGGTCTTTTTACAATAAGAAAGACAAGTTCGATACGGTCGACCCCGAGTACGCCGATCTATATTCGAGCAAAGGGAAAGACCTTAAGGAACCGGTTTCCGAAAAGTTTAAAGAACGTTGGTGGAAGCGAACCATTGACTTGGTAGACAACTATCAACCCGATATTCTTTATTTTGATTTCTATGTAGATATTGAAGATTTTGCCGATTTACGACCTAAGTTGGCCGCTTACTACTATAACAAGGGTATTGAATGGGGTAAGGAGGTTTTGATCAACGATAAAAACTTCGGACATGAGGCTTTTCCGGAAGGTACCGTAATCTATGACCTTGAAAGGGGGAAACTTCCGGGTATTCGTAAGTTGCCTTGGCAGACCGATACTTCAATAGGTAAAAATTCATGGTCGCACGTTACCAATTGGATTTCAAAAACCCCGAACCAGATTATCGATGATTTAGTAGACATTGTTTCTAAAAATGGAAACCTATTGCTGAACGTAGGCCCGAAATCAGATGGAACCATTCCTGAAGACCAAAAGGAAATCTTGTTGCAGATCGGCGATTGGCTTGCCGTTAACGGTGATGCCATATACGATACCCGATACTGGAAAACCTTTGGAGAAGGCCCTACAGAGGTTAAGAAGGGACATCATTCCGAAGGAAAGAACAAGGGGTTTACAGGACAAGACATTCGATTTACCCAAAAGGGAGATAAGCTCTATGCCATTATGTTGGCTTGGCCGAAGGACGGTAAAATTGATATAGCTTCCCTAGGGAGTGCCAATGCATACGCCGAAGGTTTAGATATCAAGGGTGTAAGACTGTTGGGGAGCGAAGCTAAAATAGATTTTGAGCAAACCAAGGAAGCGCTTACGATTAAGGATTTAGGAGGGAAATCGGGTGAATACGCCCATGTGTTAGAGATTTCGATTTAAGGTAAAGCTCTTTTAAAAGATTGTTTTTTTTGTGTTAGTTTTAAGTGCATCGATGTTTCATGGTCGATGCACTTTTTGTTTATAACACCATAGGTTTACAGGGGATTATGCTATCTGTGATAAGGTCTTGGTACAAGCATAAAAAGTCCGGCCTGTTCATAAATCAATGAACAGGCCGGACTTTTAAGAAACTATGTCAAGCGTAGTTTACTTCTTTTCTTGGTAGTTGTGAAGCACCTTGCTTATGTCTAATGAATCGCCCATATCCTTTTGAAGTTGTATTAACTCGGCGAATAGGGTTTCAACCTTTTCCTTGTAATCGGGGTTGGAGGCCAAGTCGTTCATTTCCTGTGGGTCGGTATTAAGATCGTATAGCAATACCACATCCATTTTCGGATAAACGATCAGTTTGTACCCATCTTTACGTATCATTCGCTGTAAGTCGATATAGCCATTGTAGATGGCATCATAGAAACTTTCTTTACGATTCCCGTTTACGAGGTCTATAACACTGTTAAAGAATACATATTCGGGCTTTTCAACGCCGGCCAGTTCTAAACTTGTAGCCATGGCATCCTGCAAGTAGATATCGGCATCTATTTTTTTGTTTTCGGGTATTTTCGGGCCAACGATCATAAAGGGGGCGCGTATGCTATGGTCAAATTGGCTTTGCTTTCCTATAAGACCGTGTTTTCCCATGGCCAGTCCGTGATCGGCCGTAAAGATGATATAGGTATTGTCCATTTTTCCCGTTTTCTCCAATCCGTCCATAATCTGGCCGATTTGAAAATCAAGATGGGAAATCAGGGCGTAGTACTCTTGGGTATGTTTTTTTATGGCGTATTCCGTTCTGGGGAAAGGTGCCAAGGCCTCATCCCTGAGACTTGGGCCGTTGCCCATTCCATCTTTGTAAGGGTAGAGGGGGAGGAAGCTTTTAGGAAGGCTGATGTTCTCTATAGGATATAGGTCAACGAACTCTTGTGGGGCTTGTCTTGGATCGTGCGGGGCGTTAAAAGCCAAGTACATAAAGAAAGGTTTCTCGCTTGTTTTGGTCTGCTCGATAAAACCAAGGGCATCGTCTTTTAAGACTTCGCTCCAGTGTTTGCCACCTTGCCAGAAACCACCGAACTTTTTATCGGTCGGGTTCCATGTGGTATCGTTCTCGTTCTGGGGCCTGTTATAGCCCACGGGCATAATATCTTCAGGTTTTTTTCCCGATTCCTTGAGTGTTTTGAACTTGGCGCCTATATTTTCCTTGGCCCATGCATCTCCGGGCATTCCGGGGCGTACGTGAACTACATTCTGGAAAACCTTTTGGGCCTTGGCATCAACATGCCATTTTCCGGTCATATAGGTGTCGTATCCCGCACCTTCCATGAGTTTTCCCCAGGTTTTGTCGAATTCTTTACCTTCGCTCCAATTGTGTCGAAACTCGCTGACTTCCCAAAGTTTACGCCCTGAAATGATCATGGCTCTTGAAGCGGCACAGATAGCGCCGTTCCATCCTCCCATGTTAAAGGCATGGGTAAAGGTGGTGCCTTTTTGTACTAATTTATCTAGGTTTGGGGTTTGGATTTCTTTATTGCCCAAGGCGTTGATGGCCGAATAGGTCATATCATCGGCAAAGATGAAAACTACATTGGGTTTTGGACTAGGAACTTCTTTTTTTTCGGTTTTGCATGAAAAGAGCAGTACCGAGATAAGGGCAAGCGTTAATTTTTTCAAAGGATTAAATTTTAGGGTAATTGGTTTGTACTCTGGTTAAAAATGGTGTTGTAAATCTAATGAATCGAAATAGATATTATTCCGTTCGGGACTTTTCTTTAAGTGGTATCCATAGACCGCTATTTGATTTTATGTTAGATTATGGCCTTGTCATGCCAAGATGTGTTTATTCGGTGTTGGCAGATTCTTTCTTCTTGCTGATTTGCTTTACGTATTCGCTGGGTACCACCCCGAACTGTTTTTTAAAACATTTTGAAAAGTACGATGCCGTACTGAAGCCGGTTTTGTACATGATTTCCTTTACCGAAAAGTTGCTTTGGTTGAAGAGTTGTACGGCACGTTTCAAGCGCACACTTCTAATGAATTCACTCGACGATAGGCCAGTGAGTTCTTTAAACTTCAGATAGAGCGTACTTCGGCTCAAGCCCATTTCCTTTACCAACATTTCTACGTTGAAATCGGTATTCATCATGTGTTTCTCGACAATGGCTATAGCCTGGATCAAAAACTTCTCGTCCATGGAGGTGACGACCACTTCGCTCGGTTGTACGGTGATTTTCCTATTGAAACGTTTTCTCAAGGTCTCCCTTCGCTTGATAATATTCGAAAGTTTAAGTTTCAAAAGTTCAAAGTCAAACGGTTTTCGCAAATATTCGTCCACACCCAGTTCAAGACTCTGTAATTCGCTTTCTTGTGAAGACTTAGCGGTAAGGATGATGATGGGGATATGGCTCGTTTCGGGCTGGCTTTTTAAGATGCGGGAGAATTCGATACCGTCCATTACCGGCATAACAATATCGCAAATGACAATGTTCGGCATAACTTTTTTGGCTACTTCAAGTCCCTTTTTACCGTTTTCAGCCTTATAGACGGTGTAGGTCTTGCCCAATACCTTACTGATAAAGGTGCGAATATCGGGGTTGTCGTCAACGACCAAAAGAACGGGCAGTTTAGACCTTGTCTTCGACATACCTTCGTCTATAAGGTCATCGTTCAGGCCGATAGCGAAGGATTCGGTTTCGGAAGACCTTACCAAAAAGTCGTTGTCCGATACATCCTTACAGCTGATTTCGTCGATATCGGTATAGGCTTCTTTGTCTTTTGGCAGGTAGACAACAAATTTGGTGCCTTTTTCGGGCTTGCTATACACTTCTATCTTACCTTGATGGAGCTCTACCAAGTTTTTGGTAAACGACAGTCCTATACCTATACCTTCCGGGTTGATTTTTAGGTTCTTTTCATTTTCCTTTACCGAATTGAAGCGTTCGAATATTTTTGACATTTTATCCTTGGGTATGCCTATTCCCGAATCTTTGACTTTGATTACTACTTTGTTCTTTCCTTTAATGACTTCCTCCGAAATCTTAATCTTTATTTGACCTCCGGCCTCGGTAAATTTGAAGGCGTTGGAAACCAGGTTGTTCATGATTTTTTCAAGGGCCTCATGGTCGAACCAGGTTACCAAAGAAGGGGAATCGGTATCTATTTCAAAATCTATGGATTGTTTATGGGCCATAAATTGAAAAGGTTCGGCTACCTCGCGGATGAAGGTTATGATGTCGCTATTTCGCATTACCAATCTCATTTTACCCTGGGTGATCTTTCTAAAGTCGAGTAGTTGGGTGACCAGGCGCAGCAGATAATTCGTGTTTTTTTGCATTAGGGCGAGTTGCTCCTTTAACGATGTTTGGTCAAGGCTCGATAGGTTGTTCTGAACGTACTCCAATGGCCCCTTGATCAAGGTTAAGGGGGTTCTGAACTCATGCGAGATGTTGGTAAAGAACTCCAGTTTCATTCGTTGTAATTCGGCAGACCTTTCGCGTTCGACCGATTCGAGTTCCAATTGGTGTTTTTCCGAGGTTCTGATGAAGGTATAGCGCCAGAATAGCCAGAGTAGACCTAAGACCAACAGGCCATAGAACACGTATGCGATATTGGTGCGCCACCAGGGGGGGATGATGCGGATATGGATCTTAGTAGGGTTTTGGTTCCAGACCCCATCGTTGTTCGAGGCTTTTACCTTAAAGGTGTAATCACCCGGCTTAAGGTTGGTGTAGGTGGCGTATCTTTTCTTGGCGTCGGTTTGGGTCCAGCCTTGATCAAAGCCTTCTAGCATATAGGCAAATTGATTCTTGGAGGGAGCGGCGTAATGAAGGGCGGCAAACTCAAAGGAAAAGTTATTGTTACTATATTTTAATTGAAGTTCAGAGGTTTTGCTGATGTTTTTGTTGAGAATGATCTTGCCGTTTATTTTTTCGCCAATTCCTACGGATCGGTTCGAAATCAAAAGGTCGGTAATCACGGCTCTTGCGGGATATTTATTTTCTTGGATTTCATCGGGATAGAAGGCGTTGAAACCGTTCACGCCTCCGAAAAGCATTTCGCCGTCGGCCCTTTTTAAGCAAGCAAGTTCCTGAAATTCATTGTCTTGGAGTCCGTCACTTGAATTGTAGTTTTTAAAGGTTTCCTTCTCGGGGTCAAAACGCGAAAGGCCTTTGTTGGTAGAAAGCCACAGGTTTTGTTCGCCATCTTCCAAAATGCCTTTGATCACATTGTTCGGAAGGCCGTTTTGTGAGGTATAGTGTTTAAAGGTTGGCGGTTGTTCGTCGGTACCCGGTATCAGTTTGTTCAGGCCTCCTCCGAAAGTGCCTATCCATATGGTGCCTGAGCTACTTTCGTACAAAGAAAGGCCGTAGTTGTGGCTTATGGAGTTGGGGTCGTTGGGGTTGTTCTTGAATACAGTGAACTTGGGCCGCTTTTTGTAACGTTCCTTGGCCGATAACATGGTAAGGCCGTCTCCTGTGGCGAACCAGATGTTGCCCTTTTGGTCTTCGAGTATACATCGTATAATATTGCTGGGAATGGAATGGGGTTTTCCAGGGTAATAGCTGAACGACTGTTTTTTGAACTGCCCTATGGTATCTGATTTTATCCAACGATGAACCCCTGAATTATAGGTGCCGATCCAGATATTTTCATTGGAATCCACCAAAAGGCTAAATACACCATTATTCAAGTTTGTGCCGGTCAAATCTTCCGTAGATACCTTGTTCGGATCGGAAATGTCTAAAAAATAGAGGCCTGGAAACCCTTCTGACCCGATTAGAAGGGTTTTTTTGTTTCCCACCTTGGTCTCTTCAAGGGCAAATATTTTAGATATGGAACCGAAATGTTTAAAGTTATTGTAGGAACCGCTATCGTTTTCCTTTTTCAACATATTAAGTCCGCCACCTTCGGTGCCGACCCAAAGGGTGCCGTTACTGTCTTCGAACATGGCCCGGATCTTATCGTAGCTTAAGCTCTGCGGGGCGGAGGTATTCCTCACATGTTGGAATTGTTTTCTTTCGGGGTCATATGTATTGATGCCGCCTCCATTTACACCGATCCAAATAATACCCGTATCATCTATAAAGAGCGATCGGACGATGTTCTTGCTCAAGCTGGTCGGGTCTTTGGGGTCGTATCTAAAACGTTTTAAAAAAACGGGCAGCCTATCATCGGTAAAATTCTCGAAATAATAGAGGCCATTGTCGGAGCCGGCCCAAATGTGATTGTCTTTGTCCAATAAAATATTGTTGAAATGCCCTTGTCTAAACCGTTTGAAAGGTTTTTCCGGGTTTTTGGTCTGGTAATAGAGTCCTCTTCCCGTAGCCATAAAAAGGCGTCCAGTGGCGTCTTCCGTTATACTTTTGACATTGGTTTGGGGGAGGCCGATTTCGGTAGTGACGTTAACAAAAAAGTCATTGCCTTTTCCGTCTTTTTTCAGCCGGTGTAGGCCCGCTTTTCCACCGACGTATAGACTACCCTTTGTGTCTTCGTAAATAATGCTTACAAACGAACCGTCAAATTTGGCCATGGTAGCCGAAACCTGTGAATTAAAATGATCAAAGCTTACCTTGTCGCCCGTTGTATTGAGGTCTAATTTGTCAAGACCGTTTTTGGTGCCTACCCATAAGCGTTGTTTGCTATCGATAAAAACATCGGTGATGTGATTGCTCGATATGCTTGTAGGATCATTGGGGTCATTTATGTATTGTGTGAATTTCCCGGTAGTGACATTAAAGAAATTGAGACCGTTGCCCGTGGTGCCGATCCAAAGATTTCCCTCTTTATCGGCAACGATATCAAAAATCAGGTTACTGTTTATGTTATCGGGGTGTTTGTCATCGAGATTGTATACTGTAAACTCATAGCCGTCATATTTGTTGAGGCCGTCATGGGTACCAAACCACATGAAACCATACTTATCTTGATATATGGCGTTGACATCACTTTGTGAGAGGCCGCCTTCCGTAGAAATATGTTGAAATGAAATTTGGTTTTGCCCTGCCACCCTCGTTAGTGAGCCAAGACAAACAAGGACGAGAAACCCATATAAACTTATTCTTTTCGGTACTACAAACATCATTTAGTAAGATGAATTAAAGGTTATGGTCTGTCTAATGATCAATGGTTAATCGTTCTTTTTTACTCGTATGGACTCGTTTTTATGGCCCTATAAAGTGGTTAAGATCGCTTTACCATAGATCATCCAAGTTTGTTAATACAAGGTAAGGTAAAACTAATATTTGAAATGGAGTAAATGGTTTTGATAATGGAACATATGATTAATCGAGCGGCTTTTTAAGCCTACAGGCTCTCTATTAAGATGCTTGTACCTTATAGGTTTTGCTAACATAATATTAACGTTTTGGCCTTGTTCGAGCCTTACTTCCCTTAATCCGTTATAGTGCTTTGTTTGGGGGCTCTTATACCGAATATCTTCTATTAAAAACTTGTTGATTAACCATATACGGCAGATCGAGTTCTTCGATTTAATCATTTGATCTAAGGATCAAATCATATGTCATTAAGGGAATGAAATAAAAAAGACACATTTGTTTAACTAAATTTTAACAACGAGAATGTATGAAAAACGAGCTATTATTAATTAGGAATTCCAAGCTAAGGCTTATGGCACTCATAGTGTGTCTGTGCTTTGGTTTTGCGAATGCGCAATCACAATCCGTTTCCGGAACGGTGTCTGCAGATGGAGCGCCATTACCGGGTGTGAGTGTGGTGGTTAAAGGTACACAAACAGGAACGGTTACCGATTTTGATGGTTTGTACACCATTAAGGCGAAACCGACCGATGTATTGATATTCAGCTATATTGGTTTTGCAACCAAGGAGGTAGCTATTAAGGGCAAGTCGAGCATAAACATTACGTTAGAGGAAGACGCGGCCCAACTCGACGAGGTTATCGTGGTAGGCTATGGTACCCAACGTAAAAAAGAACTTACCGGGGCCGTGGTACAGGTCAAGTCCGAAGACTTGGCCAAGACTACAACGGCCGATATCGGTACGGCCTTGCAAGGGCAGATTGCAGGTGTTAACATTACGGCCAGTTCGGGGCAACCTGGGGAAGAGGCCAATATTCTTATTCGAGGGTTTAGCTCCTTGCTAGATGGGCAAAACGGACCGCTATATGTTGTTGATGGTATACCGTATAATAGTGACCCACAGTTAAGCATTAGTGAAATAGAATCTATAGATGTATTAAAGGATGCCGCTTCGGCATCTATCTACGGAACGCGTGGTGCCGGTGGTGTTATCTTGATTACCACAAAACAAGGTAAGATCGGTAAGATGGATATTCGGGTAAACTCCGAATATGGGGTACAGGACATTACTTCTGGCACACCTTTGATGACATCTTCCCAGATGACTTATATGGAAATGCTCCGTGGGGCGCTGTCGAGCGGTAAGTCGCAAGGGGGAGTGAATGCAGAAATTCACAGGAACAGGGCCTGGTTCACCAATGATACCCAGTTGGAAGATCTGATTTTGAACGATTTGGCCCCGATCCAAAACCACTCGATCAATGTTTCGGGAGGTAAAGATGGCTTGACCTATAATTTCAACGCCAGTTTCTATGATCAATCGGGTATTATGATCAATTCGGATTATAGTAGGTTCAATATTCGTTCTAACACCCAGTTTACCAAGGGTAAATGGAAAATCATGACCGGTCTGACCTTTAAACGCGACGAGAAGACCGTGCCGAACTATGGGGTGTTCAATAAAATTTTAGAGTATAAACCCTTTCAGCCCGATATAGAACTGGGGCAAACGGAATTGACCGATGTAACCGAAGATGATATTGACGAACCCGGAGGTATAGGACCCATCAAAAACCTTGGGGGTGTGGCCAGAAACCTTAATACAAAAGAGGTAAGGGACGGTACCAGTAACGGTGCCAATGTGCAAATCGATTACAAGCTTTCCAAAGCCTTGAAGTTCACGGCCAGGGGAGGTGCCAATTTCTCTCATACCAAAGGAGTCCGCATTATACCTCGTCTTGATGTATACAACACTGCGGGCGATTTGATTCCGCCCAATCCTTGGGATATCTCTTTGATGCAAACCTCGGTGACCGATAACAATAAATTGACCTTCGAAGGTATGTTGAACTATCATAAAAAAATAGGTAAGCACGATGTAACCCTACTTTTGGTGAATTCTCTAGAGCAGACCGAAAACGAATATTTCAGGGCCGAAAAAAGAGATAATGCCGATGCGGCCGTTACGGTTTTTGATGGCTATACTACCGGTGACCTGATTACTTCCGATGGAAGGGACTATAAGCGAACACTTATTGGTTATCTCGGTAGGGTACAGTATAACTATGACGGAAAATACATTTTTAGCGGAAGTATAAGAAGGGATGGTTCGTCTCAGTTTAGCCCTCAAAACCGATGGGGCTGGTTTCCGAGTGCTTCCATAGGGTGGAACGTTTCCGACGAGCCTTTTTGGGAACCGGTAAAGGAAACCGTAAACTCGTTCAAGATTCGGGTCGGATACGGTACTACGGGGAATGATAGGTTTGCTTCCTATAGCAATCAGGCCGTTGTTGATTTAGGACAGGATTATGTATTCGGAAGCGCCGATGTAGACCCTAGCTTAAATTCAACTACCGAAACCCCGGCGCTGGGTACTACCCAAGAAAGATACGCTAACGAAAACGTAAAGTGGGAAACCTCGGTAGAGCGAAACCTCGGGGTCGACCTGGCTTTCTTCAATAACAAATTGACCTTTTCCAATGATGTATATGTAAGTGAGAAGAAAGATTTGTTGTTCGGAGTCGTGAACCCGCCATCAACAGGGGTGTTCGGCGGCAATCGAAATAGCATCCTTAATATTGGCGACATGCGCAATACGGGGCATGAGATGGCTTTGAAATACAATCATCACGGTAAGAAGGGATTTAGTTGGAATGTAGGGGTTACCTACGCCAAGAACGTCAACTTGGTAACCAAAACCAGTCCGAACAATCCCGTAATCTTTCTAGATAACAGTTATATATCGCAACGTGGACCTAAAGAATTGGTCAGTGTGATTAGGGAAGGTTATGAAGCTGCCGCATTCTTCTTACGTGAGACCGATGGTGTCATTAAAACCGAAGAAGAGCTGGAAGCCTATCGTGAAATCGATCCGGCCGCTTCCCTAGGGCAACTGCGCTATGTAGACCAACCTACGGTCGATACCGATGGGGATGGTATACCCGATGCCGGTGATGGTAAGATCGATCAAGATGATAAGGTGTACAAGGGTAGTGGTTCGGAAGATTTTAATATGGGACTGAATATCGGTGCCAATTACAAAGGAGTGGACTTTTCAATGAACTGGTACGGTTCGCAGGGTGCGGAAGTGATGAACGGAAGTAAGGCATATGCCTACCAATCAGGTACCCATGCCGATATTTATTATTCGTGGACCACGGTCAATACATCTTCCGATATCCCCTACTACGATGGATCGCCCAATACCAATTCATATCGAGATGCCTCGGATTACTTTTTAGAGGATGGCTCTTTTATACGACTTCGAAACGTTAGTCTTGGTTATTCCCTCCCTAGAAAAATAATAGATAAGATGAGGCTTGCCAAATTTAGGATTTACGTACAAGCCCAGAATGCACTAACCATTACCAACTACTCAGGTTTTGATCCAGAGGTAGGTAACAATGGTTTTAGTAGTAGGGGAATCGACCAAGGTACCTATCCGGTAACATCACAGTATAAAGTGGGGCTGCAATTACAATTCTAACACAACGAAAGATGAAAAAAACATATAAAACAGATTTGAGAAAGACGAAAGGTCTCTTAAAGAGCGCTATAGTGATATGCCTTTTAATAGGGGGGGCACAGGCATGTAGCGATGACTTTTTAGATCAAACGAACCCCAACTCGCTGACCACCCAGAGTTTTTGGAAAAACAATTCACAGCTGAACCAAGGGTTGAATTCAACCTATAGTGCATTGAAAAACAGTAATGTGCTGGGGATTAGGGATGAGGCCGTACGTACCGATATCGCCGTTCCCAGTGGATACCGACAGGCAACCCGGCCAGATGAAATGTATTTTCAAGATTTTACGGCCAACACCAAATACGTGGAAAATAAATGGAACGCACTCTATTTGGGCATTTTTAGGGCCAATCAGGTCATTGAGAACTACGAGCGCTTGGCGGTCGATTATAATAGCGATGCGGCTAGGGAAGAAGGTCTAAGGGTATATGCCCAGGCCCGTGCCCTGAGAGGCTACTTCTACCACGTATTGAACGTAAGTTTTAATAATGGTAATGTGCCCTTGGTAAGCTCGGTTCCCAAAGATTTTGAGGAATTTCAAAAGGCCTTGTCCCCTTCCGATGCCGTTCAGGCATTTTATCGAGAGGATTTGCAATTTGGAGTCGATAACCTGCCCAAAACCTATGCCGAATGGGAGTCCCTCGGAAGCAATAACCTAGGGCGGATTACCGCCGGGGCGTGTGAAGCCTTATTGGGCAAGAGCTACTTGGCCGAAAACGATTTTCAAAATGCGGAAATACACTTTAGAAATGTAATAGAGAACTATAACTATGCCTTGGTAGAAGATATAGCCACCAATGTGACGGGTATAGCCGAGTTCAATTCCGAATCTATTTTTGAGATCAATTATACCACCAATGTCAATCTTGAAACCAATGGGGAAGAGTCCTTGGCCCAGAACATTACCCATATGATCTTCAATGCGAATATTCAGCCGAGTTCTTGGTTGGTCATGAAGTATAGGGCCGAAAAGCCCGATCCTGCCGATCCTGCCAATATCAATGTAGGGGCGAATGTGTACAACGAGAATGGCGAAGTCATCGGGACCGAAGATCGTATGAGGTTATACAGTAAGCGAATGGGCGATTGTATGGGCCAGGTCGATGATCCCGACTCTCCTATGTACGGCGTAGTCTGTGGAGAGTATGGCAATGCAACGGGCGTTGCGCCGTTTGCTAGAAACCGGGCCAACATGTTTAAAAAGTTCTTGCACTGGAATACGATAGGTGGTGGTGCCGGTGAAGATCGTTCTACGTTGATGAACAACCGTTCCGGTATCAATATTCCCGTAATCCGTTTGGCCGATGTGTACTTGATGTATTCCGAATGTATGATCGAATTGGGCAACCTTTCCGAAGCCTTACGGTACATCAATCGGGTAAGGAAGCGTTCCCATCTTATTTTATTGGGCAAGTCTACCGAGGCCGGTGCCGAGTTCAATAATTTGGAAACGACGTATATGGACGATATCGATTTTGATTCTTCTAACGGTGAACAGCCAGTGACCCTTGATAACTTGATGGAACACCTTCGCTTCACCGAAAGACCTTTGGAAATGGGCTTGGAAGATGATCGTTCGGTAGACCTAAGACGTTGGGGCAAGTTCAAGGAGCAACTGGTACACATGGCTTCCATTTCATACGACTACTGGAATTTTGAAAAAAATATGAATGGCAAACACGGTACCCGATACAAATGCTTCATTACGGTTTCGGGCGAAGAGCCAACGACCTTTACTGGGGTGAAGGTGTTTAATCAGCCTGCGGAGGTTCAAGATGTAACGGTAGGGGCACAAAAGTTCAATGAAAGTATCCATTCGTACCTGCCCATGCCACAGAGTGAGATTGATTCTAACCTGAATTGGGACGAGTTTGTTCAATAATCAAAGCTAAACAAAAGAAGATGAGAGATATAAAATATAGTATTAGGTTTTTGTTTTTGCTGCTGATCATCGTCGGTTGCGAAGACGATGACGCGTATGTGGCACCGAATAGTTTTGTCGATGCCGCGTTTACCACCACTTGGGGTACTGCGGCAGATAAAGATATCGATATCAACAACTATGGGTCCTTTATGGATCTGTCCAACGGTACGGTCAAACATGAGTGGACCATTCCTGAAGGCACGTTTTTCTTAAAAGGTCCCTTGCCTACAAATGCCGATAATTTTGAGAAGTATATCATTGAAGATGCCGGTAAGGTTTCGGAAGAGGGCACGGTACACGTACTGTTTACCAAGGGCGATTCGCTTACACCGATAAAGTTACACAACGAATATGAAGAGTATACCGAATTCGCTTTGCCTACCGGATGGGATACGGAAACCAATTCAACTATAATCGACACCTTGAAAACAGTGAAAAAAGGTTCGGTATGGGTATTGGACTATACACTGATCATAGATGTGTACGATACTATTGTGGCCGATATGGAAATCAGGAATATGGCCGGCAATAAAATCGATTTCAAAAATCAAGATGTTATCGACCTGAAATTTGGTGATCAATTGATTTTCGAAGACCTGAGCCGTAACAATAATACGTCTCGGCCTAACAGTACGGTATGGACAATCCATACCATTGCCGAAAACAAGGAAGACGAAGAAAATATCATCAACGTCAACGAAGAAAAAACGATCGATACCCTTACGTTCAACAAGCGTATAGGACAGTTTAAAGGTCGGTTGATCTCAAAACGCGAGCGAACCGAAACGGTACAGGCCGATGAGGAAACTTATGAAATACCTGTAATTTTCAATGTAGCCGCCCTGGATGAGGCTTTGGAGCAGTCGGGAGAGGTAATGGAACTTGCCGATAATACCATTGTGGTGCCCGTGAGTTCAAAGTTGGCCCCACTGACCGAAGATGTTTCTTCGCACTTTTCGGTAAAGGTCAACGGGGTTAAAAGACCTGTGGCCACGGTAGCCCAAAACCCGACCAATGCCGCGCAGTTGTGGCTTACACTGGCTACTCCCTTAGAAGGGGACGATGCAGTGAATCCGGTTACGGTTTCTTATGACGGCGGAAATGCGACCCTCAAATCAATAGATGAGCGTTTACTTGAGGCTTTTACCGATGTAGTGGTCGAGGTGTACGTGCCTGTACCGGTTCTTCGGGTCGGAACGGCACAAAAGCAAACTGCTGACGATGCTATTTTATTACAGTTCGATCAAGAGTTGGACCCGGCTTCCATTACCGCTTCGGCAGATGCTACTATGGGCTTTTCGGCAACCGTAAATGGAGTAGCCTCAGGAGTTAGTTCTGTTGAGGTCGATGCGACCGACCCGTCTATCTTAAAACTTTACTTGAACGAAGAGTTGTACAGGGATGATGAAATTACCATTTCATATGTGGCCCCGGGCGATATTCGCTCTATCGGCGCGGGCGAGCTGTCCGATTTTGGTCCCGACATGGTCGTGGCCGACGAAGATAATATTCTAGGCGATGTTGGTATGTTCGAGAGTGCCATCGGAAGCGATTGGTTGAATACAGGTTCGACCGGTACGGGAGCGGCAAGTATTACGGCCCCACCGACACCTGATTCTCCTTCGACAGTAGCTCCTTCGGGTAATGTAATGCATCTATCGGCCCCTGACGGAAATAAGCCCAACACCATAACGAGCGGGACTTATCCTTTTGAGGCCGGGGTAGTATACCGGGTGAAGTTCAAGCGTTACTTGGGCAGCACCACTACTACCGCCTTTGCAAAGCATTTTTTTGGAAACCAGCAGGTCAGCGATAATTGGAACGATACCGAAGATGAGTTGGGCAAGTGGCAATCGGTCGAGTTTACCTTTACCGCAGCCTCCACAACTAACGGAACGGTACGCATACAACCCGTACCGGCCGGCATAAGCGATGTGTATTATGATGATTATATCATTCAAGTGGATGATAATAGACCCTAAGTAAAAATTTGTTTGTTTGTAGTGTTTTGATTATTTAGGAAAAACCGCTCCGACTTGGTAAATTGGAGCGGTTTTTATTTGTAGCGGTTTAAGAAAGAATACGATGAAAAGTACAATATTGCCTGAGGGGCCGTCGCCATGGTGGCGAAGGATGTCCTTTAGGGTTGTAATGAAGGGCGAATAAAGGCTTCAAGCATCAATAGGTTTCCTGGGTTCTGGATCACAAACAAATTCGACTCCAAAGAATGCCCCTTCGAGGACAGGAATTGGATAATGTTGAGGTGGAGGGCTAGCAAAAGACAGGTTGGGACTTTAGAACCGACCTGAAATCGAATGCCCATGTTTTTTTACACGGACTGTTATGGGGAGAAAAGGGTAAAATTGGTAGGCGAACCGAAGCTAAGAGCAATTCTTTGGCCAATGAGGCCTTTCACGCGGGTAGATGTCAATACCATTTGAACTTACAATTGAAAAACCTTACCTACTACGATTAAGTAAGGTAATATACCTTCTTGGTGTAGATAAGTAGGGAGCTTTTTTACTCTTCCACCCCAAAATGGAAGAGGGTGGTTTCGTCGTATTTTTCTCCCGGAAGCAATAGTGTGGAAGGAAAATTGGGATGATTGGGCGTGTCGGGAAAATGTTGGGTCTCTAGGCAAAATGCCATATGATCGGAATACCGGAGGTTGTTCTTTCCCGTAAAGGCATCGCCTATGGTATTGCCCGAATAGAATTGCACCCCGGGTTGGGTCGTGGAAACGCTTAGTGTTCTGCCCGATTTGGGCTCTACAACTTCTATTACCTCTTTGAGTTCACCCTTGGCTTTGTTGAAAACATAATTGTAATGGTAGCCGTTGAAATTCAACTTGTGAATG
The DNA here is from genome assembly GCF_900156625.1 of Zobellia uliginosa. Lineage (GTDB taxonomy): Bacteria > Bacteroidota > Bacteroidia > Flavobacteriales > Flavobacteriaceae > Zobellia > Zobellia uliginosa. The sequence goes on from NZ_FTOB01000002.1 coordinate 456,161, forward strand.
TTCTTTCCTATTGGGGTAGGGCTAGTTAGGTCCCAATCGGTACCTTTTACCGTTGCCAATTTCCCGGTAGGAATAATTTCTTCGTCAATTTCAGTGTAGTTGTCCGCATCGATTTTGATGATGTGGTCGTAAATTTTATCTTTTCCACCATTTAGGTTAAAATAGCTGTGCTGCGTCATGTTGACGTGCGTAGCCTTATCGGTAGTAGCTTCATAATGAACATGAATGGTATTGTCGTCGGTCAGGGTGTAGGTAACGTAAGTATCTAAATTACCGGGAAAGCCCATGGTTCCCTCTTTTGATAGGTGGTGTAACTGAACGGAGGGCCCTAGTTCGTTCGCTACGATTTTCGATTGCCATACCACACGGTCAAATTCGTTGCCGCCGTGCAGGCAATGGCCATTGCTGTTTTGCGCAAGCTGGTAAGAGGTTCCGTCAATTTCGAATGTGGCGTTTCGTATGCGGTTCGCCACGCGTCCAATCGTGGCTCCAAAACAAGGGTGCTCGGCTTTGTACTGTTCTAAATTGTCAAAACCGAGTACCACATCTTCAAAAACCCCTTCTTTATCCGCAACGCTTATGGCGGTTATCGTCCCACCAAAATCGGTGATTTTGACCACCATACCGTTTTCGTTCGTCAGGGTATATAGTAGCACTTCTTTACCTTGGGCCTCTCCCCATTTTTCACTTTTTACGCCCGCATGTTGGGAATTCAACCGACCTATGGTGCAAAGGCATATCAAAACGGCATACATGTAAATTTTCATAGTTTTTTCGTTTCAATCGGGGGCTTAAGTTAAAAAGTGTTTACCTATAAAATTACCTTTTATTTTGGTTCTATGATCACATTTCTCTCGGCTTCGCTATCGGCGGTGTATCTGACCACCTTGGGGAAACCGGTGCCTCGGGCCTTGGTTATCTCTTTTTTCCAGATCTTTCGCATGGCATTCAACTTATCGGCTAAAGAGGTGTCATTGGCTAGGTTGGTCGTTTCCTTGGGGTCTTTTTTAAGGTTAAAAAGCTCTTCGTAAACCGCAGGCTCTCCTTGTAAAGGTCCTTCGGCATAATCGCGGTATAGGGCAATATCGGGATCATGTACCTTATAAAGCATGGAACTTATGTTGATGCCCATCGCTTTGGCCGTGGCGATTTTCTTTAAAGCCGAAAAGTTCTCGTTTTTATAGTAACGGATATACTTCCATTCTTGGTCTTGAACCGATTCGCACCTAGGATTTCCGAATTGGGTAGACCATAAGTTTTCGGTGTATAGGTAAGGGCGTACACTTTCTTGGTTTCCGGCCAAAAGCTGGGTCAGGTCTTTTCCTTGGTAAGTATCGGGTATGGGTATACCGGCCATGGACATCATGGTCGGGGCAATATCGATACTTTGTACCAAGGCATCCGATGTTTTACTGCGCTTTGATTTCTTTGTTAGGGGATCAAAGATGATCATGGGAACGTGCGTGGTCACTTCATAACACAGAGCTTTTCCCCCTAAACCGAATTGACCCATAAATAGACCGTGATCGGAAGTAAATACAATAACGGTATTTTTGTCTAACTTTTGGTCTTTTAGGGTTTTTCTAAGTTGGCCAACAAGGCGGTCGATACCCGTGAGGGCTTCCATTTGCCTTATATAGCGTTCCCTAAAACCTTCGGGCGTATCTACATAGTCATATCCTGCTTGTCGGTCTTCGGCATGTAGGAGTTCAGCGGGAAGCTTGGGCGTTGTGATATCTTTTCGGGCCACGTAATTTTCCGGTAGGGGAATATTTTGGTCGCGATAGAGCGACTTGTAAATTTCATCGTCTGAATCGCGCATTTGCATAGAACCTGTGCCCGCACCATGGGGTAGGTTAAAACAAACGGAAAGCATAAAGGGTTTGTCCGATGGTCTCTGGTCAATAAACTTTAAGGCCCCGCCCAACTTTTGTTCGTTCGATAAAAAATCTTGTACGCCTTCGTCAATCACTTCTACTTGGGTGTCGTATTTGGCATCTTTGAAAATCTTATGGCGATCTTTAGGGTAGAAACCAAGGTGGCCGTGTCCTGCATACCAGTAATCAAAACTCTTTTCCATAAGGCCGCTGGCGTAACCTCCCTTACCTACGGGTACGTGGTTTTTTCCTATCCAGCCCGTATAGTAACCGTTTTTTCGCATCACCATAGGATAGGTGTTGGCCCAGCCTTCTTCAGACATACTGGTGCCGGAATTAAAGTTTATACCGTGCTTTCGTTCAAATTGACTGGTGAGTATACTGGCCCTGCTCGGGGTGCATATGGCGCTGGTTATATGTGCATTGGTGAATAGAACGCCCTCCTTGGCCAATTGGTCTAGGTTGGGGGTCTGAACAATAGTGTTGCCTGTACACCCCATGAGTCCGTATTGTTGGTCATCGGTTAGGATGAATATAAAATTGGGCCGTTCTTGTGACCATCCCGATAACGTAGAGGCCGTATAGACCAAACACACTAGGAGTAAATTTCTAAGAGATCTTATTTTTAAATTCCGTATCATTTTTTCAAATACTTAAAAGTGTTTTTTCCGTTCTTATTTTCCTGTGGGGCCCATGGCTTTTTTTCTGAGGTTTTGAAAGGCTTTTTCCTCCTTGATAACGTTTTCACGATGGGGGTCGATCCAACCTGGCACCAGGTTTTTCGCATCCCAAGCGGTGTAGGCTTTTTCCAATTGGGCAATTACCTCGGGGTGCTTATCGGAAATATCGTTTTGTTCCCATGGGTCGTTTTTTAAATTGAAAAGCAAGGTTTTGCCTTTGTATGCGCTCTTGTAAAGTTTATAATCGCCAATTCTAACGGCGTACTCGAATCCTCCTACGGAACGCCAGAACAGTTTGTCGTGTGGGCTCCCGCTTTTACCCTCTAAAATGTAGGGTAGGAGGGTGGTGCCGTCTAATTGGCTTTCTTTTTTCACTTTACCACCGGCAGCTTCCAAAAAGGTGGGGAAGAGGTCAAGGGAGCTAACCATCTTTTCATAGTGCTGGCCACCTTTTAGTTTTTTGGGCCAAGTGATAAAGAAAGGAACTTTTATCCCGCCTTCGAAAAGCATCCCTTTATGTCCACGATAGGGTCTGTTATCGGCATGTTCACCACGTCCGCCATTGTCGCTCAAAAAGACCAAAATGGTATTTTCTTTCATGCCGTTCGCAACTAGGGTAGAGTCTATTCGACCTACATTGGCATCAACGGCATTTACCATAGCGGCATAGATGCTACGGCCACCATATTCTATATGTTTGGTCTGTTCAAGATATTGTTTGGTGGCCTGGTCGGGGGCATGTGGTGCGTTATAGGCCAGGTACATGAAAAAAGGTTGGTCGTCTTTTTTGGTGATAAAATCTATGGCCTCATCGGTAAAGTCGTCCGTTAGGTACCTGAGTTCACTTTGGGGAACCGGTTTTCCGTTGCGAACGATAGTTTTTATGGGGCCGTCAGGTATTCCCCAGTAATTCATACCGCCTCCCGCAAAACCGAACCAGTGGTCAAAACCTTGGTGGATCGGGTGAAGGCTGGGGTGGTCGCCCAAATGCCATTTACCGATGGCGCTGGTGCGGTAGCCTTGCTCTTTTAAGGCTTCGGAAATCATCTTTTCCGAAAGGGGAGTTCCTACCGTATCATCGTTCTCGGAATCGTAGGGCATATTACAATCATGACCAAAACGAGCCTGATAGCGCCCCGTTAAAAGTCCGGCTCTAGATGGACTACAATACGGATGTGATACATAACCGTTGTCAAAAATAACGCCTTGCGAAGCCAATTTGTCCAAATTTGGAGTGGGTATATCCGTGGCTCCGTTAAAGCCAACATCTGCCCAGCCTTGGTCATCCGTTAAGACCACTATAATATTCGGTTTTTGATTTTGCGCCATACCCGTTAAAGTAGTCATGAGACCTATGGCCAATGTGTAAATGAATTTTTTGCTCATGGTAATATCCTTTCCTTTTCTATTTTAATGTTATTTTGTAAACAAGTGCGGCGTCAGCTTCTGCCGGCATTTTTCTTGGAGCGGTAACCAAAAGGCCTTCCGCTGTTTTTTTCCACTTTATTTTTTGATTACTGCCCAATACGGAAACCGATTTGATTTCCATATCCTTGGCCTTATTTCCAAAAACTTCAAGAACGGTGTTGGCATTCTCACCGGGCCATCCTAATTGAATGGCATAAACGGTTTTGCCTTTTTTGGTGTAACGAATATCCGCCGAATTTAAATCGTATAGACCGGCTTTAATGGCTCCGTAATCATTCCACTCATCTTCCGGGTTTCGTTTCATTTTGGTAGGACCTTGGCCATAGGCAACAAAGGGGCGAGTATTGTAAATACTTTCACCATATAAATTTAACCAAGCCCCAATACCTTCCATAGCCTTGACCTGTTCTTCAGGTATAACCCCTTCTGCCATAGGAGCTGCGGCTAAAATCATTACTCCGTTTTTACTCACCACTTCAGCCAATATCCGAATGGCTTTTTTAGGGTCTAAAGCGGTGCGCTTGTCTTTATTATACCCCCACGAGCTGCCCAATTGAAAATCTGTTACCCAAACTTCAGGGGCAATATCTATGACTGTAGCCCTTTCTAAGTTTACAACAGCCAGGTCCGTTGGAAAAAATGAGCCTTTGGTATTTACTACTACCTCTTTATTCTGCTCTTGTGCCTTATTAAAATAGTTGGCCAAAAATTGCTTGCGGTAGTCTTCTTGAATATAGCCTTGGGCAAAATCCATCCAAATATAATCAGGGGAATAGGCATTGATTACTTCATTTAGTTTTCCTAACCATATATTACATTCTTCTTCGTAGGTGGTATTTCCGTAAAGAATACGGTACTCATCTTCTTGAGGAACTTCCGGGTTAGTATAGGTTACCGAATGTGTGCTTACCGGACGAAGAAAGCTATTCTCTTTTTTAGGGTAAAAGTGCATATGAAAACCATGATGAAAAGTGGTCATGAATTTTAAATTGCGCTTCTTTACCTCTTCACCAATTTGCTTGACGACATCAATTTTAGGCCCCTTGTCAAAGGAGTTCCAGGGATTGACTTTACTTTCCCAAAGCGAAAAACCATCGTGGTGTTCCGCAATGGTTCCTATGAATTTTGCGCCCATGTTTTCAAACATATCTACCCAGCGTTTTGCCGAGAATTTTTCGGCTTTCCATAGTGGTATAAAGTCGTGGTAATCTACATCTCGTCCGTAGGTTTTGGTATGGTAGTCATAAACATCTTTCCCCCATGTCTTTCTCCGGTCGTGTTCGTACATAAAACGGCCGTACCATTCATTTCCATTGGCGGGAACGTTATAAACGCCCCAATGAAAATAGACTCCTAATTTAGCATCTGCAAACCATTCGGGAGCAGCTTTGTGTTGTTTTAAATTTTCCCACTCAGGGATAAATTTGTCTTGAGCGTAGCACCTGCCCATAAGGGCCAATACCAAAAGAAAGGTAATCTTGTTTTTCATTTAAATAATGTAAGTATCCTTGTTTAATTCAGTTCTTGAATTTTTATATTTCTGTAGGTAATCTCGGAACCTTCGGCCTGAAGGGCGATGTTTCCTTTTTCTAAGGGTGTTCCGTTGGCATTTAGGAAGTCTTTCAGTTCATTGACCAATTGTCCGTTTTCATAGAATTTGGCACTTTTCGAGCCTCTTACCTCTACGCGAACCTTGTTCCAACCATCAACTTCATAGTTACCATATTTATCACCTTCTATATAGGTTTTTTTTCCGCTGGAATCCAATAGTTTTTCAGAACCGTCCTTTTGAAACCATTTTACTTTTGGCCCTTTAATGACCCATAGGTCACCTGTATCTCCTTCTTGAATCTGACACTCTAGACAGGTGGGCCAGATTACTTTTTCGCCTTGTACGTGGAATACGATTCCGGCATCACGTTTGGCGTCTTGTCGGGGAGCGAACTTGCGTTTGCCCCATTTATATTCCAACTCTAGGTTAAAATGACTGTACTCATGTATAGAGGTAATCATTCCGAAAGGGGCCTCATCGCCTTTCCAATCATAAAGGACCTTGATTTTGTTTTTCTTTACTTCAAATAATTTTTGATTGTCGGGAAGGACGTTCGGCGTAATGGTGTAACTAATGCCGAGTTCGTTTTGAGGGAACGGATTGATCCATTTTACCGATGATTCAGTCTGTAATGATTCTTGTGGCGTAGCTGAAAAGGATACGCATAGACATAGAATCGACGTGAAAATCGAAATTTTTTTTGTGTTCATTGGTGTGGTGTTCTAAATTAGGTGGGAAATTCCAAATTTAGAATTTATATCGGAGCAACAGATATTTTATATGCTACCACATATGTTTATATCGAAGGAATTTTGGCAAAATAGGAAGCAAAACACCGAAAAATTGCGCAATCGTTAATAAAAAACGATTTAATCGTAGATACGGATGACCCTTCCGTGGTCTCTTCCGTTTACGCTGCGAACATAGGCATTTACGACTTTTTTCATGGGAATGGGATTGTGTCCGGGGAAATAATCCTTGTATTTTTCATAGGCATCCTCCACCATGCCAGAGGAGACGGCGTTTACCCTGATTCCTTTTTCCATTTCTAGGGCAACGGCCTTTATAAAACTATGAATTGCACCGTTTACCATGGCCGCACTGCTGGTCATAACTACCGGGTCGTCGGCTAGAATACCCGTAGAAAGGGTTATTGAGCCCTTTGGGGACAAATAGTTTTTACCGATACGTACCAAATTGACCTGCCCCATCAATTTACTGTTCAGACCGATATGAAAATCGGCTTCGCTCATTTCGTTAAAAGGCGCCCATTTGGCCTCGCCGGCAATACAGATAACAGCGTCTAGTCGGCCTATTTGTTCGAACATTTTGGTAATGGAAGCAGGGTCTTCTATATCCACAAGAATATCTCCCTTGCTTCTGCCGGCAACCAGCACCTCGTTAGCCTCGGAAAAATGGGCCGTTACTTTTTTTCCTATAGTTCCATGTCCGCCAATGACCAATATTTTCATAATATGCCTAGGTTAATCGTTTTCGATTGTTCGCTTTCGGATTTTTTTTCCGGGTTTTATATATAGTAAGAATAGCTATGATACTCCATAACATGTTCGATACAAACGGGGGAATGGCACTGTAGTAGTAACAGTTTCCCGCAATTAGTAATCCGCCAAGTAGGTTTAAATACTTGCTGTAGCCTAAATACTTTTTGCTCTCCATTAAGGTAATGGCGTAGGCTAAGATGATGAGGCCCGAGCCCATCCATCCGAAAACATCGATTAGCAACTTCATTTCAAATAGTAATATCTGGATATATAGATTTGATGGTTAAAAAAATTATAGCAAATATTTTGCGAAATCGGTAATAACGGCCTCGTTTCTTTTGAAATATGACCACTTTCCATGTCGGGTCATAATCAATAGACCACATTTTTCCATGTTTGATAAATAGGTGGATATAGTGGACTGTGATAGCTCTGCTTTCTCCTGTATATAGGTAGCACAAACGCCGTCGTTAAAATGTTTTATGGTTTTATGAGGGGGGAAATTTTTTTCGGGCTCCCTCAGCCATTCCATAATTTGCATACGGGTTGGGTTTGATAGGCATTTGCTTATTTCTACTGCTGTTTTGATATCCATACATGCAAATATCTAAAATTATCGATATGAGTGTGTGGAAATTAACTTTTTTTTAAAAAAAAATGTTGAACAGGGCCCTGGCCCTTGCCAAGTTTTCTGTCCTTACCATGGGCAATAGCTGTATTGAGGTAGGAGCATCCTTCTTTAACGGCGGGTTCCAATGCCAAACCGAGGCTCAGTTGTGCCGCAATGGCGGAGGATAGGGTACAGCCCGTTCCATGGGTGTTCTTGGTCGCGATGTAGTTGTTATGAATAAAAACCGTGTTCTTGGTTTCATAAAGAAATAAGGTGTCGGTCATTTGGTCTGAAACTTCCAAATGTCCCCCTTTCAATAGTACCGAGGTTTGAAATCGATTCCCGATTTCCTTGGCGGCTTCTCCAAGCTTTTCGGAATTTATCTTTTTGCCGATCAGGAGTTCGGCCTCGGGTAGGTTAGGGGTAATGAGGAGGGCATCGCCCAAAAATGATTTTAGACTGTTCAGGGCGGCCGAGTTCAACAGTCTATCACCTGAAGTAGCCACCATTACGGGGTCTATGACGATATTTCTTATGTGGTATGCCCTGAGGGTTTGCTGTACAGCTTCTATGACTTCGGAAGAATGGAGCATTCCTATTTTAACCGCACCGAAGGATATATCCTCAAGAACGGCATTCAACTGTTTTTTTATATGGGGTACGGGTATGGGGTGAATATCAAAAACACCCTGGGTGTTCTGGGCCGTAGTAGCAGTAATGACCGATGCCGCAAAAGCCCCATTGGCACTGATACTTTTTATGTCGGCCTGAATACCGGCGCAGCCTCCGGAATCGCTTCCGGCTATGGTTAATACACTGTTATAAGTTGAATTCATACATATTTGGCAAAACGATAGTGCTAAAAGCGACTCAAATGTATCAAATTAATTTTGAAGGAGGTGGATGTATATATTGGTGATTTGACTAAAATTTACTTACAAAATTTGAAAATAACGAATTGTTGCGAGCCCTGTGTTTTTCACTACCTAACGCGCGGAAATAATCATTTTTAATAGGGTATTTTCCTTCTTTGGGCCTTAATTTAAACATGATTTACTACAACGTTATAGTGCGTGAAAAGATTTTAAAATAAAACTTGACCTTTCGTAGGTATTGCTGTCAAAAGGATAATCGATGAAATGCATTTTCTTAAAATCCCTTCATATACAAAATATCGGTTTTCTCATACACTTCGCCCTTAACAGACAACAATAAATGTAGAATAGTTCATTTGTAGCATACATTTGTCATAATTAACTATTATTTTGTAATCCATTACTTACTATTTTAGTAATCTTGGAATTTTAACACTAACCGCCTTATCATGAATTTCTCACTAAAAACCAGCGTTCTCGCGTTGATAGCTATTCTATTGTATGCTATTAACTCTAGTGCCCAGATTGACAGCAATCGGTTCACCGTACTTCTCTCTCCCCAGAGTTTAGCCACTTGTGGAGCGGGTAACAACTCTTTAGAAGAGGTGTTCATTAGGGGCAAGAATGCATCTTGTCACGATTTCAGTATTACTTTCGACTTGCCACCAGGGGTAGAGTATGTGGCCAATTCGGTCAATGTTACGGCCCAATCAGGTTCTGGCGATTTTGTAGTCACGTACGGAGGCACCCCTTCTAAGCCCATATTTACGGTTCAGCGCCCCGGCGATGCCAATTGGCAGGTAGGCGATGAAGTAACCTTTACTTTTTTGCGTAGTGCAAATTGTGAGGCCGTTAAATTTTTAAATTCAGGTGGTTTGTTTAAAGATGCCCATACCATCAACTTTCAAGATGTAAATGGCGCCAACTCAGATTCTGATACGGAACCAACAATATCATCATATTCCTTAATGGCTGCTTCACTTAATATTTCTGCTATACCCACTATAAATGCAAATGTAGGAGAGACATATACTAGAAATATTACATTGGCACAAGGGGGTAACGGTTGCACAGAAACCTTCACCTATTATGTAGATCTAGGCGTAGATGTTGATGATGCTTACACCTTGTCTTATGCCGGCGAAGTATTAAATCCTGTTTCAAAAGTAGGCCAAGTCTTAACCTATGAAATCGATTTAAACCAATCAGCGTTTGACAAGAAGGTAGGGGATGGCTTGAACAATTGCTTTGATAATGGTGAAGTAATCGTATTTGAGGAAGAGTTCAGGGTAGATGATTGCCTCGATACGGCCATAGTCCATAATACCTATTGGGGGTGTAGTGCAGGGGAAGTATGCCAAGCTGCCGCACCACAGACAGGGTCTCTTAATTTTGGGGCCAATGTGCCAGATATTTCTTTAACGAAGGTTGGGTCTACAAATCCTGACTTATGCAAAGCTGTAACATATACCGTAAAAATTGAGAATACAAACGCTACAGCCGGCTCAATGGCTTTAGATGTTGGTATTATTTTAGGTAGGGGAGGAAATACAACTCCGGTATCAACAGCGGATTCTAATCCTTTGTGGGGCTATGAACGCCATAAAACTCGAAAGTTTTCAAATTTTCGATTTGGGACGAACCCTTCTTTTTTACCTAACAATGTCACGAGTGATATTTATGCCACAACGACAACGAACGTAATACCACCCAATTTTTTTACATCGGATCCTGATGGAGCGGGTGGTTTTGATGATTTGGATAATGATGGGTTTTATGATGATTTACCTCCTGGAGAATCAACAGAACTATCTTTTGATTTTGAACTATCACCTAAGAATAACTGTGGCACAGGCAGATTTGATTATTTGGAATGGGAACACACTTATTTTGATGTCTATTTTAAAGATCAATGTAAAAGTGATCGAATTCCAGAAAGAATAGATTTAAATTATTTTAACATAATTAGAGATTACAGAAGCGTAACAGAAATTGATGCGCCAACGGATATTGTTAACAATGAAGATTTTACTATTAAAATCGCTCCTTCAATGCAAGCAAATGGTGTAGGAACACCAACAATTGATGGAGAGGCTTTGTTTGCTGATAATGGTAATACGGAATGGAGTATTACTATAGAAGTCCCAGCGGGTATGTCATTACAAGCTTCTGCTTCTTCTGAATTTACACAAATAGGCAATTTTATTACCTATTCAACTACTAATATTAATAATATTAGTGTTGAATTTAAGGATTGGGTAGAATTTCCATTAACCTTTTCTTGTGGTCCTAACGGATTACAAGCAATACCGTATACAACCAATTTTAAAGCAACGGGATCTAATGGAACATGTTGGGACCAAAACATTCATTGTGGTACAATTAATATTTACACCCATTGTCCAGGTCCATGTGTTGGTCCGGCAATTGAAGGTTTTGATGCTAAGAGAATTACTGCTGGTTGGACAGATGCTTCAATGGCTACAAAAGTAGTTTTAGATGACAATACAGGTGGTCTTAACAAGTACATGGCGGGTGATCAAATGGAGATTACCACTATAGCGTCTATTAATAATATTTCATTAGATAACTTATATTTTGATCTAACGTACAATACCCAAAGTTTGGCAGCTGGCGGTTCTGACATTATTACCCTTGTAGATGCTCAGATAACCATAAATGATACGCCAACCACATCACAATCTGGTGCTATTACTAATTCCCCCGTATTAACGACCAACGGTACTACGGAACATAGGTTGAGTTTTGATCTTTCAGACTATAGAAGTTTAATTGGAGGTACATATAATTATGAAGGAGATGCAAGCGAACAAGATATAGTTGAATTAGTTCTGACCTTTGAATTTAGCAAAGATTTTGATGACATTGATTATTATGAATTAACTAAGTTAAGGGGAGAGTTCTTTGGATTTACAGATTACCCTGCAAATACTGCTGCAAACAGGGTGGGTTGTGATACGTGGGGAGACAGGGCATTTTACTCAAGACCTCGTATAAACCATAGTAACCAGTCGAGAGCAACCAATGGTTGTGCCCCATCGAATGGTGTGCTATATTGGACCCATAACATGGGACCGGATGATATGCACCCAGATGAATATAGACCAACAACTATCTGGAAAAATACCGTAGTCGATATTCCAGAGGGAGCAAGATTTACAGGGAATATTACTTCTGTACAGTTTGAAAGTAATTCCTATTCAACTACAACAGGTGAATTTGTTGCTACCGAAAGTAATGGTCAAATCATTATTACCCCAGGACCAGGCTTTGTAAATATGGATCAAAATTCCTTGATTCAACCTAGGTTTTATGTGGAGTTTATGGGTACTTGTGAATCTCCTCCTTCAGCTAAATATCAATACACGATAAATTTTGAAAATTTCGCGTATACGGATACACCGGAAGCGGCAAGCATTACGGGCACCAATACTTTTACGTATACGCAGCCAACTTTTATCGTACAATCACCGGCACCAACGGTCAATGGAGATGCATATACAGTAGATTTTGATACTAATATCTCAAATACCAGTCCGGAGGATGTTGATTATAATTGGTTACAGATTACTACCCCAGCGGGCATAAACTTAAATAGTGCATTTACGGTTTCCGGTGGCGTTGAAACCCCGGCAAATTTTTACCAATCCGGAGATAAAATGTGGATTGAAGCTGGCTCTATAGCTACTGGCGACACAAAGACCGTAAGATTTAAAGGAGATTTTGATGATTGTCAAGACCTAACGGTTTTAGTGGAACACGGTTGGGATTGCTCTGGATATCCAGGTTATCCTAATACTTCTACGAGTATAGCCGATTATAGTGCCGTCGGTACCACATGTTATCAGAATTCTACTTCAATTACCTTAGAACCTAAAGGAGCACAAGTACAAGTAGCTATTACCGATGAACCGGCTGGAGCGCAAGATTTGTGTACACCTTTTAATATAGGGGTAGATATGATCAGCGCGCAATTGGCAGATTTAACTTTCCCATATTTAGAATTCGCCATTCCGGGCGGAGATGGTGGTATTACCATAGTAAATACGAATGTGGAATATCCAAAAAATTCGGGAAATATAGAATCGGTTACCGTAACGGTTACGAACGGAACGGCAAGGGTTAATATTATGGAACATTCCGGAATAGCTGCAATTAACGGAATAGCTGGTGACCCTGCCGTGAATACTATAGATGAAAGAACGGCACATATTGATCTTGAGATTCAATTGGAGTGTGATTTTATATCCAATTCAGAATTTACGTTTAAAGCATATGGAGAAAGTCCATGTGGAGATATAGCGGCAGGCAATGGCTCAAGGGTGGTTTCGAGCCCAGTAGAGGCAAACGGTGCAGTAGCTCCTTATAATGCGTTAAGCACTATATACGCATCTCCTGTGCAAGGTTGTGGTATTACAGATAAAATTAGCGTGGAAACCACGATTACTGGTGGTACTACCGGAGGCTCCGACTTTGCAAAAATTAGCCTAAGAACGGGAATTGAATATGTGGCTTCATCATTTTCAAGTGCAGATGGGGCGTCATTTGTTAGTATCAATACGGTAGGTAACCATCAAGAACTTATACTACAATATCCAGCAGGTGTTACAGCGGGCTCTAGAATAGATTTCGACTTTGATTTTATATCAACCAATGAAGGTATTTGTGATGATTTAGAAGAAGTTCGTATCGTAAATTATGTAACAGTGGGCGGTATAACCTGTTCAGCTACTAATTGTGCGGATTTTCAAGTGGCTACAGGTTCTTCCTATGAAATTATGCCTTTGGAAAAACCTATCTTAATAGGCACACCAAACGATAGTTTCTTTACAATAGATACCAGTAATAATTACGAGTATAATTTATCCTTGGAAATCGAAAACGGTAGTAGTGTAGATGCGAATGCCGATTATGCTTACAGTGTCTACTGCGCAGATGTAAACGGTGATATCGACGGAGCTGCCATCGCAACCGGTACCGTTGCATCAGCAATTGCTAGCGGTGCTAGTGTTACAGAAGAAATTATGTTTACCACGGCAGGTGCCGCTTGTTCAGGTACAAATTTTATAGTAGAGTTTTTGCCATCGAGTACTAACTGTCAATGTGAGGCTATTTTAATAGAAGTGCCGGTTGTTTCCGGTGCTCCATTAGATCTAGATAATGATAATGACGGTATTCCTGATGCGGTTGAAGTATATAATGGCGATGCCGATGGAGATGGTACTTTGGATTACGAAGATCCTGATTTCTGTGCTGCCAATTTTGATGGTGTAGACGGATGGGCTTGTACAACAATGGGTTTACCTGATCCTGATGGTGATTTAGATGGTGATGGGACTCCAAATTATTATGATGCCGATTTCCCAACTTGTGGCGGGCTGAATGCTAACGGGGTGTGTATCAATTTTGATACGGATGGCGATGGTATCCCCAACCACTTAGATTTAGATTCTGATAATGATGGTATAACGGATATCGTAGAGGTTGGCGAAGGTAATAGAGATTCCAACGGAGATGGTGTTTTAGATAATATTACCGATGTTGATAATGACGGACTTGCAGATGTAGTCGATAACGACACGACCGACGGTCCCGAAGGTAGTGCGCCTTGTACACCGCAAACTGCTTGTGTACAAACAAACTCTACATCCAATATTTTTGATACGGATGGAGATGGTACTACGGATAATAGTGGCGATTTTGATGGAGACGGACTAATTAATGCTTACGATTTAGATAGTGATAATGACGGTATTTTAGATACGGTCGAAGCACAAACTACAACTGGCTTTAGTGCTCCGGGAGCTATAGATCCATTGACAGGTATACCCGCAGTTGGCACAGATACCGATGGTATTGACCCCATCGATACCGACGGTGATGGTAATCCTGATTACTTAGATCTAGATGCGGATAACGATGGTATTACAGATACTTTAGAAGCCGGTGGCATAGATGCCGATGGCGATGGTGCGGTAGATGGTTTTGTTGATGCCGATAGTAACGGTGTTGCCGATAGCGTAGATTCTACTCCTTTACCAGATGAAGATTCTGATAACGATGGAATTTTAGATCGTCTAGATTTAGATAGTGATAATGATGGAATTACAGATACTACTGAAGCTGGTGGTATGGATGGTGACGGTGATGGCATCATTGATACCTTCATGACCGATACAGATAATGACGGACTTGCGGATAGTGTTGACCCAGTTGGTCCTGCTACTCCGGGTACACCAATTCCGAATCCGGATACGGATAATGACGGTTTAGATGATAGAATAGATCTGGATTCTGAAAATGATGGTATTCCAGATGTAATTGAAGCTGGCGGTCCTGACCCCGATAACGATGGTAGAATCGGTACAGGTCCAATTGCAGATACAGATGGAGATGGACTTTCAGATTTAGTTGATCCAAATGATAATACAACAGGTACACTAGACGATGGCCCAGGTACACCTTTACCAATTGACAATTTTGATGGTGACAGTGTTCCAAATCACTTAGACATAGATTCAGATAATGATGGTATTACAGATACTACAGAAGCTGGTGGACTAGATGTTAATGGTGATGGTGTTGTAGATGGTTTTGATGATACCACTACAACAGATGGTTGGGATGACGCTACAGCAGCATCTCCACTTCCAATTCCTAATTCAGATACTGCAGGCGGTCCAGATTACTTGGATATTGATGCGGATGACGATGGTATTCCAGATAACGTAGAAGCACAGGCTACAGCGGGCTATATTGCTCCTGCAGATGCTGAAGCAGCTAACGGATTAGATACCAATTATCCTGTAGGTTTAACCCCTGTGGATACGGACAATGATTTAATTCCTGATTATTTAGATGCGGATTCTGATGCCGATGATGTCAGTGATGTTGAAGAAGCTGGTCAAGGTACAATGGTAGATCCTTTAGCTGATGCTGATGGAGATGGCTTAAACGATGCCTTTGATGATACTACTCCTGCATATGATGTAAATAATGATTTGGATACAGGTGCAATCGCTACGGATAACGTAGATGATTTAGACACAGCAGAGGTTGATTTTAGATCGATATTAGATTCAGATAATGATGGTATTATGGATACGGTTGATATTGATGATGATAATGATGGAATCTTAGATGTTGATGAAACAGGAGATACGGATGGTGACGGTATTCCAGATAGTATTGATTTAGATTCTGATAATGACGGTATTCCAGATACGATAGAAGCTGGTGGTACGGATACAGATGGGGATGGTCATATAGATTACCCAACTCCTGGTGACCCATCTTCAATGACGGATACGAATAATGATGGTCTTGCAGATGAAATTGCAACGACTCCTTTACCAGATGAAGATTCAGATGGTGATGGTATAGAAGATAGAATAGATTTGGATTCTGATAACGATGGTATTCCAGATGTAACAGAAGCTGGTGGTCCAGATGCAGATAACGATGGTGTTATAGATACTTTTGCTACAGATACAGACCGCGATGGTTTGGCAGATAGTGTAGACCCTGCAGATGCAACTACTCCTGGTACGCCCTTAGAAAATCCAGATACCGATGGTGACGGATTTGATGATAGAATAGATACTGATTCTGATAACGATGGTATTCCAGATGTAACGGAAGCTGGTGGTTCTGACCCGGATAACGATGGTGTTATCGGTACAGGTCCAATCGCCGATGCAGATGGTGACGGACTTTCAGATATCGCGGATACAGATGATAGTACCACTCCAACGGCTACAGATGGTCCGGGTACAGCTTTACCTATAGATAATTTTGATGGTGATGCAAATCCTAACCATTTAGATATAGATGCAGATAATGATGGTATTCTAGATGTAATTGAAAATGGAACAGGTGCTTTAGATACCAATAATGATGGTGCTATTGATAAAGCTGATGATGTTTATGCAGATGCAAATGACAATGGTCAAGCCGATGCTACAGAAGGTACTGCGCCATTAAATACGGATACTACTGGCGGTGCAAACTATATAGATATAGATGCAGATGATGATGGTATTCCTGATAATGTTGAAGCACAACCAACTGCGGCTTATAATGCTCCAGATGATGCTTTTGATGCTGAAGGTTTAGATACCCAATATGCCGGTGGAATTACACCAGAAGATACAGATAATGATTTAATTCCTGATTACTTGGATCCAGATTCTGACGATGATGGTACGCCAGATAGTATTGAAGCGGGGCAAGGCACTATGACTGATCCTTTAGCTGATGCTGATAATGATGGATTGAACGATGCGTTTGATGATACACTTGGTACAGATGTAAATAATGACTTGGATACAGGTGCTGACGGTACGGACAACGTAGATGACGTAGATACGGCTGAAGTTGATTTCAGATCTATACTAGATCGCGACCAAGATGGTATTATGGATATCGTGGATTTGGATGATGACAACGATGGTATTTCAGATTTAGATGAAGCCAACGGAGTTGACCCGAGTGCCGATGATGATAATGATGGTATTGTAAACTATTTAGATGATGCTCCTGCCGACCCATTAGTGGGTGATGTAAACGGAATTGTTGAGCCAGCATTCGATTTTGATGGTGATGGTATTCCTAACCACTTTGATATCGATGCGGATAACGACGGAATATTTGATGTATATGAAGCGGGTAATGATGCTTTAGATACTAACAATGATGGTGTTATCGATAGTGTTGATACTGGTTTTCTAGATGCCAATAACGATGGACAAGCAGATAGTTCTGAAGGTACAATACCTTTAACTACGGATACCACGGGAGGTCCTGACTTCTTAGACATAGATGCGGATGATGATGGTATTCCAGATAATGTAGAAGCACAACCAACGGACGCGTATGTCGTTCCTGCAGACGCTTTCAACAGAGATGGTGTAGATACCAATTATCCTAATGGTCTAAGACCGGAAGATACAGATAGCGACTTAACCCCGGATTATATAGATTTTGATTCGGATGATGATGGAACTTCGGATGTAGTTGAAGCAGGTCAAGGTGCAATTACAGACCCATTGGCCGATGCTGATGGAGACGGGTTGAATGATGCTTTCGATGATACGTCGGGTAACGATGTAAACAATGATTTGGACACAGGTGCTATTTTGACGGACAATGAAGATGATGTTGATACTGCCGAGGTTGATTTTAGATCTATACTAGATCGTGACCAAGATGGTATTATGGATATTGTTGATTTGGATGATGATAATGACGGTATTCCGGACTTAGAAGAATGTAGCGGTATGGGTAGCGTATCATTAATTCCTGATGGAGATTTTGGTGTTGCAGATGTTGCTAACGATACCTATTACAACGGTGCAGGTAATGGTTCGGGTAACCCGGATAATTATAATACATATACCAAACCAATGCCAGCCAGTATTACCACAACTTACGGTAATGGTGAACCTAGACCTTCCGATGGAAACTATGCATTGGTAACAAACTCAGTAGGGTTGTCATATGTGGCAGGTGAGCCTATTCCTAACTTCTGGTTAGATATAGAAGACTATACCACAGATGCTCCTGGAGAGATAGGATACTTTGCTCTTTTCAACGCAGATGGTACGGCAGGTCGTTTCTACGAACAAACGATTACTGGTTTAAAGGTAGGGGAAACCTATGAGTTTAAAACTGCCATTATCAACCTGTTCAATCCTGGATATGCAGATAACGGTACGGAACAGTTCTTAGGTACCACACCTATTGCACCAAATGTTTCAATGTTAGTACTTGATAGTGGAGGTACTATTGTAGACCAATATAATTCGGGAGATATTCCTAACGATGGGGAGTGGAAAGAAGTTTCTTTGATTTTCACGGCAACGGATACAAGTATGACTTTCGCTATTGACAATAATACAGGCGGAGGAGTTGGAAATGATTTTGGTATCGATGGTATTTCTTTGACGCAATCCTGTGATTTTGATGGTGACGGTATACCAAACCCATTCGATCTAGATTCTGATAACGATGGTATTCTAGACATTGTAGAAGCTGGAGGAACCGATACGGATAATGATGGTCGTGTTGATGGCTTCACGGATGCAAATGATGATGGTCTGGATGACGATACGGCAGCAAATCCGTTACCATTACCAAATACAGATACTGCAGGAAATCCTAACTTCTTGGATATAGATGCAGATGACGATGGTATTCCGGATAATGTTGAAGCACAACCTACAACAAGTTATATAGTTCCTGCGGACGCTTTTAACAGAGACGGTGTAGACACCAATTACCCAACGGGCTTGATTCCTGAAGATACAGATGGTGATTTAACGCCAGATTATTTAGACTTGGATTCTGAGGATGATGGTATATCTGATATGTTAGAAGCGGGTCAAGGTACATTAACAGATGCTTTAGCGGATACTGATGGGGATGGTCTTAACGATGCTTTTGATGATACGCCAGGTAATGATGTAAACAATGATTTAAATACTGGAGCTATTGCTACCGATAACGAGGATGATTCGGATGTCGCTGAGGTAGATTTTAGGTCGGTATTGGATTTTGATGGTGATGGTATTCCAGATACGGTAGATCTTGATGATGATAACGATGGGATCTCAGATTTAGATGAGGCTAACGGAATCGATCCAAGTGCCGATGATGATAACGATGGTGTTCCTAACCATTCCGATGATAATCCAAGCGATCCTGCAATCGGAGATGTAAACGGAACAACGGAACCAGCCTTCGATTTTGACGGTGATGGTATTCCTAACCACTTTGATATTGATGCCGATAACGATGGTATTGTAGATGTTGTGGAAGCTGGCAATGGTGACCTTGACACGAACAATGACGGTGTTATTGATAGTAATGATGCCGGATTTGCCGATGCAACCGGAAACGGTCAAGCAGATAGTTCAGAAGGAACAACGCCACCAAACACAGATGGTTCAGGTGAAGCTAATTTCTTGGATATAGATGCAGATGATGACGGTATTCCAGATAATGTGGAAGCACAGCCTACGGATGCTTACATAGTTCCAGCGGATGCTTTTGACACAGTGGGATTAGATACGAACTATCCAGGTGGCATTGAGCCAGAAGATACAGATAACGATGGTACTCCTGATTATATAGATGATGATTCAGATGCAGATGGTATATCTGATATGTTAGAAGCGGGTCAAGGTACTTTAACAGATGCTTTAGCGGATACTGATGGGGATGGTCTTAACGATGCTTTTGATGATACGCCAGGTATAGATGTAAACAATGATTTGGATACAGGAGCAATTGCTACTGACAATGAAGATGATGCAGATGTGGCTGAGGTAGATTTCAGGTCAATGTTAGATTTTGATCAAGATGGTATTCCAGATACGGTAGATCTTGATGATGATAACGATGGTATCTCAGATTTAGATGAGGCTAACGGAATCGACCCAAGTGCCGATGATGATAATGATGGTGTTCCTAACCATTCCGATGATAATCCAAGCGATCCTGCGATCGGAGATGTAAACGGAATAACAGAGCCAGCCTTCGATTTTGACGGTGACGGAATTCCTAACCACTTTGACATCGATGCCGATAACGATGGTATCGTAGATGTTGTGGAAGCTGGCAACGGTGACCTTGACACGAACAATGATGGTGTTATTGATAGTAATGATGCCGGATTTGCCGATGCAACCGGAAACGGTCAAGCTGATAGTTCAGAAGGAACAACGCCACCAAACACAGATGGTTCAGGTGAAGCTAACTTCTTGGATATTGATGCAGATGATGATGGTATTCCAGATAATGTGGAAGCACAGCCTACGGATGCTTACATAGTTCCAGCGGATGCTTTTGACACTGTGGGATTAGATACGAACTACCCAGGTGGCATTGAGCCAGAAGATACAGATAATGATGGTACTCCTGATTATATAGATGATGATTCAGATGCAGATGGTATATCTGATATGTTAGAAGCTGGTCAAGGTACATTAACAGATCCATTGGCAGATGCTGACGGAGATGGTCTTAACGATGCCTATGACGATACACCGGGTAATGATGTTAACAATGATTTGGATACAGGAGCTATTGCTACGGATAACGAAGATGATGCTGATTTAACTCAGGTAGACTTTAGAGATGTTCTTGACTTTGACGGGGATGGTATTCCAGATACAGCAGATCTTGATGATGACAACGATGGGATCTCAGATTTAGATGAGGCTAACGGAATCGATCCAAGTGCCGATGATGATAACGATGGTGTTCCTAACCATTCCGATGATAATCCAAGCGATCCTGCAATCGGAGATGTAAACGGAACAACGGAACCAGCCTTCGATTTTGACGGTGATGGTATTCCTAACCACTTTGACATCGATGCCGATAACGATGGTATCGTAGATGTTGTGGAAGCTGGCAACGGTGACCTTGACACGAACAATGACGGTGTTATTGATAGCAGTGATGACGGATTTGCAGATACAACTGGAAACGGTCAAGCTGATAGTTCAGAAGGAACAGTACCACCAAATACAGATGGAACTGGTAAAGCTAACTACTTAGATATTGATGCAGATGATGACGGTATTCCAGATAATGTGGAAGCACAGCCTACGGATGCTTACATAGTTCCAGCGGATGCTTTTGACACAGTGGGATTAGATACGAACTACCTAGGTGGATTGGTTCCAGAAGATACGGACGGTGATGGAACGCCTGATTACTTAGATCTTGATTCTGAAGATGACGGTATTCTAGATATTGAGGAAGCTGGTCAAGGTACCTTTACAGGTGTTGATTCTGATTCGGACGGTTTAGATGACGGTTTTGACGATACGCCAGGTTTAGATGTAAACAATGACTTGGATACAGGTACAGATGGTACGGATAACGATGATGATACTACAACACCGGAAGTAGACTTTAGAGAAATAGGTGATAGTGATGGAGATGGTGTTCTTGATACACAAGAAGAGGCAGATGGTACGGATAAGAATAATCCATGCGATTACGTCATTGAGAATGTAACTTTAGCTTTCTCAGGAGATTACTTGGTTGCTGATTGTGATGGCGATGGTGTAATTAACGGGCAAGAGATTGATGATGAAACCAATCCAGAAGATCCTTGTGATTACATTGAGCGTAGCATAACCTTAGAGCAAGGTGGTGATTATTTAATCTCTGATTGTGATGTAGACGGATTGACTACTTCCCAAGAAGAGGCTATAGGTACGGATCCAGATGTAGCGGATACCGATGGGGATACCATATCCGATGGTCAGGAGATTGAGGACGGAACAGATCCCCTTGACCCTTGTGACTCCTTGAACGGTGTACCTACTTTAGCGGCAGGTTGCAGTGAAGAGTTAGTAGAAACAGGTATATCTGTTATCAATGAAATAATTACCGCGGATGGTGATGGTATTAATGAAGAGTTCTTAATAGATAATATCGAATCTTACCCTGATAATACGGTACAGATCTATAACAGGTGGGGTATCATAGTTTATGAGATGAATGGTTATGATAATGTTACGAACACCTTCAAAGGTGTTTCTAACGGAAGGATAACTATTTCTACCGATTCAAAATTACCTGTCGGGACATATTTCTATATAATCAAGTATGATAACAAAGGAGAGAAACTTAGTAAGGTAGGACACCTATATCTCAACAGATAAAAACGTTCCCAATAAATAAATAATCATGAAAAAAATAGAAATAATATTTTTGTCCCTGTTCACCGGTCTGGTCTCGGTCTATGGTCAGCAGGATGCCCAATATACCCAGTACATGTACAATACGATCTCGGTGAACCCTGCCTATGCGGGCTCCCGCGGGGTGTTCAGCATCGCGGCGTTGCACCGTTCGCAATGGGTGGGCCTCGACGGGGCCCCGACGACGCAGACGCTGAACTTCCATACGCCGGTCTCCAATAAAGTGGGACTGGGACTTTCGGTGGTGAACGACGAGATCGGTAACGGTACGAACCAGGACACCTACGTCGACGCGGCCTTTTCCTATACGGTAAAGACGTCGGACGAAGGCAAGCTGTCCTTCGGCCTGAAGGCGGGGGGGCACCTTTTGAGTGTCGATTTCTCAAAGCTGAGGAACTACGGTGCGGAGAGCAATCTTCCGAACATCGACAACAAGTTCTCGCCTAATATCGGAGCGGGGGTTTATTACCACACGGACCATTTCTATGCGGGCCTATCGGTACCGAACTTCTTGCAGACGGAGCACTTCGATAATTCCAACACCGACAGCAGTTCTTTTCTGGCGGAGGAGCGTATGAACCTCTACTTTATCACGGGCTACGTGTTCGATGTAAACCAAAGGTGGAAGTTCAAGCCTGCGGCCCTGGTCAAAGCGGTCAAGGGCGCGCCCCTACAGATCGACCTTAGCGCGAACTTCCTTTTCAACGACAAGTTCTCCTTGGGGGCGGCCTATAGATGGGACGCCGCGCTGAGCGCGCTGTTCGGTTTCCAGTTGAGCGACCAGTTCATGGTAGGGGTGGCCTACGACAGAGAGGTGACCGATCTGGGGGCGACACGGTTCAACGACGGCTCCTTCGAGATTTTTCTCAGGTACGAGTTTCTTAACCGTTACAAACGCGTGATCACACCAAGATTCTTTTAATATACAGGACATGAAAAAAGCAAGATATATATTCTGTGGACTGGCGGTAATGGCCATGGTGGCACGGGCACAGGAGAAAAAAATACGCAAGGCCGACACGAAGTTCACGAACTATTCCTACGCCTCTGCGATACGTTCCTATGAGGACCTGGTCGCGGACGGTCATACGGAAGAGGAGATCTTCAAGAATTTGGGGAACGCCAACTACTACAACGCCAATTACGATGAGGCCTCCAATTGGTACGCCCAACTCTTCCAGTTGGGGATAAGGGATATCGACCCGGAATATATGTACCGCTACGCCCAGACCTTAAAATCGCTAAAAAAGTACAAGGTCTCTGACGTATGGATGAACAAGTTCAAGACGGCAAGGTCGAAGGACCAGCGCGCCCTGGCCTTTGATAACAACGAGGACTACCTTGAACGTATAGAAGCGAATTCGGGCCGCTATGAACTGAAAAACCTGGGGCTGAACTCCAAGGTATCGGATTTCGCGCCTTCCTTCTACGGGAATGACCTGGTCTTTTCCACGGCAAGGGACAGCGGACTCATATCGAAAAACATCCACAGGTGGAACGACGGTGCCTTTTTGAACCTCTACAGGGCCACGGGCGACGACCAGGGCAATTTTACGGCACTGGACAAGTTGGACCGGAAACTGAACAAGAAAACACATGAGTCCTCCACGGCCTTCACCAAAGACGGCAAGACCATGTACTTTACGAGGAACAATTCCGACAAGGGAAAGTTCTCTAGGGACGAGGAGGGGGTGAGCCGATTGAAGATATACAGGGCTACGTTCGTCGACGGCGAATGGAAAAATATAGAGGAACTTCCCTTCAACGATGACAGCTACTCGGTGGCACACCCGACCTTGAACAAGGACGAAACGAAACTGTACTTCGCTTCCGATATGCCGGGAACGGCCGGGGAGTCGGATATCTTTTCGGTAGAAATAAACGAGGACGGTACCTTCGGTACACCACAAAATTTGGGCCCGCAGATCAATACGGAGGCCAGGGAGACCTTTCCCTTCGTAACGGGTTCCGATATTTTGTATTTCTCCTCTGACGGACATCCCGGTCTGGGCGGTCTCGATATATTCGCGACCGACCTGAAGGACGACAGGGGGAAGGTAATCAACGTAGGGAGACCTTTGAACGGTGAAGAGGACGACTTCTCCTATATCGTGAACGAGGAGACCCGAACGGGCTTTTTCGCCAGTAACCGAAAAGGGGGACAGGGCAATGACGATATCTATAGTTTTATCGAAAAGGAACCATTGGACTTCAGCTGCCATACGAACATTACCGGGGTGGTGAAGGATGAGGAGACAGGCGACCTGTTAGCCGATGCGATCATCAAGGTATACGATACGAAGAAGGACCTGGTAGCCAGTTCGCAAACGGATGCGAATGGCGCGTTCGCCATGGAAGGCGACTGTGCCGATGGCAAGTACAGGGTGGTGGCGTCCAAAACGGATTATGACGAGGGCGACAAGATATTCACAACGGTGAACGCGAAGGACGCTACAGGCATAGAAGTGGTATTGGCACGGACGGACAAATCGGCACCTGTCGGTACCGACCTTGCCAAGTACCTGAACATCGAACCGATCTACTTTGATTTCGACAAGTACTTCATCCGTGAGGATGCCCGTATCAGCCTTAACAAGGTATTGGCCTACCTAAACGAATATCCCAATGTTAAGGTACGGGTAGGTTCGCATACAGATTCTAGGGCCAACGACAACTATAATCTACGCTTATCGGCCAACAGGGCGAAGTCCACGGCGGCATACTTGGTGGAACAGGGAATCGATGAAGGCCGTATCTCCTTTGAGGGCTTTGGCGAGACGCAGTTGACCAACGATTGTAGCAATGGGGTGCCCTGTACCAAGGAACAGCACCAGATGAACAGACGTTCTGAATTTATCGTAGTGGAATAAGACGAAATAAATACCTGAAGGGAAGAAGGGGAAGTAGCTATGCTCTTCCCCTTTTTTATACCACAGAAATACTCCTCGGACTTAAGTAGGGAAGGGGGGTATATTTTTTATGGCCTATCGATCAAAAAAACAAACTTCTTACGTTTTTTCAATTTTATAACATTTTCATTCTATACATTTGTAGAGTAAACTTTAGGGGTGTTCCCCATAAATGGAACTGAGACATACCCTTTGAACCTGATGCGGTTAGTACCGCCGAAGGGAAAAGTTGAAAAACATTTTGCAATAAATGTTTACAGCCTTTTCATTGATGTACCCTGTTTTTCCTTTGGGTACCTTCGTTTCAAAGACTTCTCGGACCTCTATCGTTACAGTATAAAATGTATTCTGTATGATAACGATAAACATGAACCAACAGCGGTTGCAGGTCGGTGCCAAGACCACCATCTATCAATTTTTACAACAAATCGATTCTTCCGTAAGCGGCGTTGCAGTTGCCATTAACGACCAAGTTGTGCCACGAAGCCATTGGGAAACCCGTTCTCTGCAAGACGACGATACCGTTCTAATCATTCAGGCCGCCCAAGGCGGATAGGAATAAGGCCGTATTGTCCCGTCCCTTAGCATTTCCAATAAAAAAACATAAAAAATCATATAAACACGCCAATAGCGAATAGCTTGACGCACTTAGCCATAGAAAAATGAAAAAAAGAGACACCGCCCCAAAAGAAGGTCAAATTACAAGACATCCTTTTCCAAATTCGAAAAAAATCTATGTAAGCGGAAAAATATACCCAGAGCTTAAAGTGGCCATGCGTGAGATTACTTTGAGCGATACCAAAGATTCCCTAACGGGGAAGCTAACACCTAACGAACCCGTAACGGTATACGATACATCGGGACCCTACACAGATCCCGAAAAGAAAATAAACGTACACAATGGTATAGAGCGCATACGCGAACCGTGGATACTTGACCGTGGCGATGTGGAACGACTTGAGGGCTTCTCTTCTGAATACTGCAACCAACGCTTGAACGATTCTAGCCTTGACCATATGCGTTTTTCACACCTAAAAACACCCTTAAGGGCGAAAAAGGGAAAAAACGTAACCCAGTTGCACTACGCCAAACAGGGTGTAATTACTCCTGAAATGGAATACATCGCCATCCGTGAAAACCAAAGGATCGATGAGATGACGGAGATTACCAAGCAGCACAAGGGCGAACATTTTGGGGCGGCTATTCCCCCAAAAATAACACCGGAGTTTGTTCGTGACGAAGTGGCTCGAGGTCGTGCGGTTATTCCTTCCAATATAAACCACCCAGAAGCGGAACCTATGATTTTGGGTCGTAACTTTTTGGTGAAGATCAATGCGAATATCGGTAACTCGGCTACGACCTCTTCCATTGAAGAGGAAGTGGAAAAAGCGGTTTGGGCCTGTCGTTGGGGAGCCGACAATATAATGGACCTCTCTACCGGTCAAAATATTCACGAAACCCGCGAATGGATCATTCGTAATTCCCCGGTTCCCGTAGGTACCGTACCGATCTACCAAGCACTGGAAAAGGTAAACGGTGTTGCCGAAGACCTTACTTGGGAAATTTTCAGGGATACCCTAATCGAGCAGGCTGAACAGGGAGTGGACTACTTTACGATCCATGCGGGCGTTTTGTTACGTTACGTTCCTATGACGGCCAAACGGGTTACCGGTATCGTTTCCCGTGGCGGTTCCATCATGGCGAAATGGTGTTTGGCGCATCATAAAGAGAGTTTCCTATACACCCATTTTGAAGATATCTGCGAAATCCTGAAGCAATACGATGTGGCCTTTTCATTGGGTGACGGACTTCGACCGGGTTCGGTGGCCGATGCCAATGACGAAGCCCAATTTGCCGAGTTGGAGACCTTGGGCGAATTGACAAAAATTGCCAGAAAGCACGAAGTACAATGTTTTATCGAAGGTCCGGGTCACGTGCCCATGCATATGATCAAGGAGAATATGGAAAAGCAGATAGAGGTTTGCGACGAAGCCCCGTTTTACACCTTGGGCCCATTAACGACCGATATCGCTCCTGGTTATGACCATATAACTTCAGGAATCGGTGCGGCCATGATCGGTTGGTACGGATGCGCCATGCTGTGTTATGTTACGCCAAAGGAACATTTGGGCTTACCGAATAAAGATGACGTTCGAACTGGGGTGGTTACCTATAAGTTGGCGGCCCATGCAGCGGATTTGGCAAAAGGACATCCTGGGGCACAGCATCGAGATAATGCCTTGAGCAAAGCGCGATTCGAATTCCGCTGGGAAGATCAGTTCAACCTGGGCTTGGATCCAGAATTGGCCCGTGAGTACCACGATGAGACCTTGCCTGCGGAAGGAGCCAAGATCGCGCACTTTTGCTCTATGTGCGGCCCTAAATTTTGTTCCATGAAAATATCTCAGGAAGTACGTGATTTTGCCGCTGCCAATGATATCGTAGATAACGAAGTCATTCAGAAAGGTATGGAAGAAAAATCAAAAGAATTTAAGGATAAAGGCTCGGAAGTGTATTTGTAAAACCTGAACCATGATCGTTCTCATTGCCCCGGAAACCGATGTGCCCAACGAACTTGAAACCTTGAACCATTTGTTTCAAGAAGGGTTGGAGTATTATCACCTACGTAAACCTAATAAGGATTATGCGGGGCATGTGGCGTATTTAAAGGGTATCGATAAAGCCTACCATAATAGGGTCGTAGTTCACCTGTACCATCGCTTGATCGCTGATTTTGATTTAAAGGGAATCCATTTTCAGGAGCAAAAGCGAAGGGAGATACTGGGAAAGGACGCATTAAATGAAAAGGCTCCAGATACGGTGATGGAACATTATATGGCATCGTTGGAAGTAGACCGTTCCAAGGTCAAGAGCATAAGTTCTTCGTTTCATGAACCGAATGAGCTGCAAGGCTGTAACTTTGAATTCGATTACCACCTATTGAGTCCCGTGTTTTCTTCCATTTCAAAGATTGGATATGAGGGTAGGGGATTCAATGTCAACCATATCGACAAAAAGATCATAGGTATGGGGGGCGTAAGCAAGAACAACTTGCCTGAAATTCAAAAATTAGGATTTCGGGGCGTTGGGGTCTTAGGAGGGATATGGAACAGTAAAACGCCAATTGAAGAGTTCAGGGCGATGCAAGAATTTTATAGAAACTAGTGAACATGAACATACCGAAACTACATTACATATCGCAAGGAAAGACACCGGAAGAGCATCTGGAAAATATTCAGAAAGCCTGTACATCGGGAGCTGAACTGGTGCAATTGCGTTTAAAGAACGTAAAGAAAAGCGTGGTGCTCAAAACTGCGGAAAAGGCAAGGGAGCTAACAGCGCATTTTCAGACACGCTTAATTATCAATGACCACTATCAAATTGCCAAAGAGGTACAGGCGGATGGGGTGCACTTGGGTAAAACCGATGCCGACCCCGTAGTGGCCCGAAAGCTATTGGGCGATTACTATATCATAGGGGGAACGGCAAATACCTTGGACGATTGCTTGGCTTTGGTAAAGAAAGGTGTCAATTATATTGGTTTAGGACCTTTTCGTTTTACGACTACCAAGGAAAACCTGAGCCCCATCATTCCACTGATCGGATACCAGGGCATTGTTGGGGAATTAAATTCCGATATGCCTATTATCGCCATAGGTGGCATTACCATAGATGACGTTCCCGAGATTTTAAAAACAGGGGTTTATGGTATTGCAGCATCTGGGGAGATTACAAAGGACTTCAATAAAATAAACGCCTTTCATAAACTTTTGAAGGCCCCTTCTACCAATGAACAGGTTTGGAATAGGGAAACAAAATTTTAAATATGACAGATATACTTCAAATAGCGGATAAGACTTTCTCGTCAAGATTGTTTACCGGTACGGGCAAGTTTTCAAGTTCTGAAAAGATGCGGGAAGCTATCTTGGCTTCAGAAAGTGAGCTGGTTACCGTAGCCCTTAAAAGGGTAGAGGTAGAGAATAAGTCGGACGATATGCTCAAAAGCCTTAATGCGGAACATATCAATTTATTACCGAATACTTCCGGGGTGAGAACGGCCAAAGAAGCGGTTTTTGCGGCACAATTGGCGCGTGAGGCCCTAGAGACGAATTGGATGAAATTGGAAATCCACCCAGATCCCCGCTACTTATTGCCCGACCCGATTGAAACCTTGAAAGCAGCCGAGGAATTGGTGAAATTAGGCTTTGTGGTAATGCCCTATATTCATGCCGATCCGGTTTTGTGCAAACGCTTGGAAGATGTTGGGGTGCAATGTGTAATGCCCTTGGGCGCACCCATTGGCAGTAACAAAGGCTTGAAAACCGATGATTTCCTAAAGATCATCATTGAACAGAGCAATGTACCGGTAATCGTAGATGCCGGTATTGGGGCGCCATCACATGCGGCCTATGCTATGGAGCTGGGTGCCGATGCCGTATTGGTGAATACGGCCATTGCGGTAGCCCAATGTCCGGTTGACATGGCAGTTGCCTTTAAAATGGCGGTAGCGGCAGGTAGGATGGCATATAGCGCGAAATTGGCCCCGATAAAGGAAGTGGCCGAAGCCAGTAGCCCCTTGACCTCATTTTTGAATTAAAACCGAGTATATGGCCTTTAAAGATACATTTGAACAATACGATTGGGATACGCTGGAGCGGGAAATTTATGCCGTGACCGAAGCGGAGGTAGCAGCGGTGTTAAAAAAGGAAAGTATTTCCTTGGATGATTTTAAGACCTTGATTTCCCCGGCCGCCAAACCCTTCTTGGAGAAAATGGCGCAGCGCAGCCATCAGTTGACCAAGAAGCGTTTTGGGAATACCATACAGATGTACCTGCCCATGTACCTCTCCAATGAATGCCAAAATATTTGTACGTATTGTGGATTTAGTATGACGAACAAAATCCCCCGAAAAACCTTAAGCGATGCCGAAATTCTAAAAGAGGTGGCGCATATAAAGAAATTGGGGTACGACCATATTTTATTGGTGACAGGAGAGGCGAACAGAACCGTTGGAGTTTCCTATATTAAACATGCCATAGAACTGATCAAAGACCACTTTTCAAATATCAGTATGGAAGTACAGCCCCTCGGGCAGGCAGATTACGAATTGTTGATGGAAGCCGGGTTATATGCGGTTTTGGTATACCAGGAAACCTATCATGAAGCCACGTATAAGGTACATCATCCTAAAGGGAAAAAATCCAATTTCCATTATCGTTTGGATACACCTGACCGATTGGGGAAGGCCGGAATCCATAAAATAGGATTGGGGGCCTTGTTCGGTTTGGAAGACTGGCGGGTCGATAGTTTTTATACGGCCCTGCACTTAAAATACCTGCAAAGGACGTATTGGAAAACGAAGTACAGCATTTCTTTTCCTCGGTTAAGACCGCATCAGGGCGATGTGCAGCCCAAAGTGGAAATGACCGATGCCGATCTGGTCCAGCTGATTTGCGCTTATCGTCTTTTAGATGAGGATGTGGAGCTTTCTATGTCTACCCGTGAAAGTGAAACCTTTCGAAACAACATTATAAAGCTAGGGATTACTTCCATCAGCGCCGAGTCTAAGACCAACCCGGGGGGGTATACGGCCGAGCCCGAATCTTTGGAGCAGTTTGAGATTTCCGATGAACGTTCTACAGGGGAAATCAAGGAAATGATTAGAAAACAAGGCTATGAGCCCGTTTTTAAAGATTGGGAAGTTTTCGCCTGATGAAGCTGAATTTACACCGACTAAAGCTCACCGAAAATCTTGGTAAACCTTTCCGGTAGATCGTCTGTTACTTTGAGATGTTCCCCGGTAAAGGGATGAATGAATTCCAAGGAATAGGCATGCAGGTAGAGGCCTTTACCCATTAAGATAA
The DNA here is from genome assembly GCF_900156625.1 of Zobellia uliginosa. Classification (GTDB taxonomy): domain Bacteria; phylum Bacteroidota; class Bacteroidia; order Flavobacteriales; family Flavobacteriaceae; genus Zobellia; species Zobellia uliginosa. The sequence continues at coordinate 487,198 of NZ_FTOB01000002.1, forward strand.
AGCCTTCTTTACCATAGGTTTTGTCACCGAGAATAGGGTTGCCCATAGCCGATAAATGTTTCCGTAACTGATGTCGCCTTCCGGTTTTGGGGGCGAGCTTGACTAAATTTAAGTATTCGTATTTTTTTGAGGGAACCGAACGGACGGTTTCAAAATGGCTTTCGGCAGCTTTATCGTCTATTGGATCTGTAATTTTTCCCGAGAGCGGCATTTTTCCGATCGTTGTCGCATAGTATACTTTGTGGACTTTTTTTTCTTCAAAAAGTTGGTTGAGTTTACGGATGCTGCTACCTGTTTTTCCCGTCAATAAAAGTCCCGTTGTAGCATAATCCAGTCGATGTACGGGCTGCGGCTTGGTAGCGTCGGATACATCGCACGGTTTTAGGTTTTGGGGCAAGGCGTTTGCAATGGTCTTAAAGCTGTTTCCGCTTACAAGTATACCTGCGGGTTTGTGGATTATGGCCAAGTAATCGTCTTCAAAAAGGACCTTGAGGTCGAAAACCAAAGTCTTGCAAGAGGGGGTTTCCTCAGCTAGGGAAAGTTCTATTTTTTCGCCTCCCTTGAGGTAGGTAGCGGTATGGGCCAAGTGCCCGTTTACCTTGACGCGCTTTTTCTTTAGGGCTTTTTTCCAAGCCGATTTTGTGGGGACGGAAGGAAATACGCCCACACCATACTCTTGCATACGGATAGGGGCGTCAAGTTGCGCTACGATATGTATTTCGGTATATGCGATTTCAAAAAAGAATGGGATTCAAGGTGCAAGTTAAGGCATAGAAACGGATTGAAAAAAAGGGAATTGAACAATGGCAAGCCGATATGGTTATCTGCGAAACGCATGTTTGTGCTTTGCGGTTTTCTTTTGGGTATACTTTCTCCGCGCCTTGATCAAACGGTAGCGGATGTCGTCGTAAAAGAGACTGGCAAGAAGAATGACGGCTCCTACAATGAGGGTGTTCAGTTTAAAGTCCATTTTAGAATAGAGAAAACCGCCCACTAATCCGCCGGCAAAAAAGAAAAGGATAATATAGATGCGTAGCTGGATATTCGACTTAAGTTTTCCTCTGTTAGGATGCAGTTTGGGAAAGAACAATTGGGAGATTTCTATTCCTAAATCCGTAAAGAGTCCCGTTAAATGTGTAGTTCGGACTATGGCATTGGAAATTTTGGTAACATAGGAGTTTTGGAGTCCCATAGCAAATAATAACAAACAAGCGATGGTATCGAACGACTCCAGTTTCATCACATTGCTCGTTAGGGCTATGGATATCAAAACAAGACATTCGATTGTGGTGGGGAGCACAAAAACGTTCAGTTTTTTATTGGCCCGAAACTTTTCAATCAGATAACTTGATAAAAACGAACCGAAGAGAAAAGAAAAAATATATAGAAAATAGATGGTACCCCTCCAGAAGTCAAAATTGGCCACATCATAAATAAAAAGTGCAAAATGTCCGGTGACATTTGTAGTCAACTGCTTGATCGATAAGAACCCCGTTACGTTTACGATGCCTGCAACAAAAGACAATACGGTTGCAATCTGCAGATTGTGTTTTAAGGTTCTGCTTTTGCCTTGATGTCTAAACATTCATTCTTCATTTACCAAATTGCACGGGCAAAGGTCTCATTTTTTTTAAGCTGTACCACTTGTTTCCGCCAAAATTTGCGCTTTGGCCGAGGAAAACCCCATTCCTTTCTTTTTGAGGGCTTGGTTTAGGGAAAAGGAGTCCTTGGGCGGTTGTAATGTCACCACATCATCAAATTATCGATTCGCAATGATTATTAGGCTTCCTTAACGATACAACGTGAATTGTGCCGTACTTTGAAGTTTACGGAATTGGCGATAAAGCAAAGTTCGTTGGCCTTGGTATGAAGCGCCTTTGCTTTCGCTACCATTTCTTCCTTCGTGACGGTAACGATAGGGTTTAAGCTTACCTCCGAAAATTGTCCGCTACCATTGGCGTTCTCCTCCATTATGCCAGTGGCATTGTCCTTGTAATCCGTTACAATGATATGGGCTTCCGAGCACAGGTGTAAATACCAAAGCATATGGCAAGACGATAGGGAGGAAAGAAAAAGCTCTTCGGGGTTGTACTTGCTTCGATCGCCCCTGAAGGCCGGGTCCGATGAGCCGTATATATCCGGTTTATTGTTGATGGAGATAGTGTGACTTCTTTCGAAGGCCCTATAATGGGAAGTGCCCGTTCCTTGGTTTCCTGTCCATTTTACGGTTAGGGCGTAGTCATGTCGTTTTTTCATGTGCTTCTAATGTATACTAGTACAAGTGTTATCTTGGCTCTTGCTTTCCCTCAATCTGATTAATCGATAAATAAGATTAAATGCTCCGGGGTTTGCCTCGAAATCAAGGTGTATTCCTTTTAATGTAGCGCGATCTTGCCCCGAGGTATAGTTTACTTTTTCCCAGGCTTCCAAATGCCCTTGAGGGAATAGATTTTTGTGTCCTTGATTTTCCATGTGCCTTTTTGTGAAAATAAGGAAACCGTATTGAATTTCTCCGAAGGAAAGAAAATATCCGTAAAGTTCAGTTTCCCGCCGTTAACGAAAATTTCAAGGGAAGAGGCGTCGACAAATAGCTGTATGTTCATGGTGTCTTCGTCGTAGTTTAATGGGGCGTAATGTTTTTTCCCGAAAAAGTCTTCTGAAAACTTGGTTTTGGCAGAGTTGGTCCGGTCTACATATAGCATATCCCCACCCTTATCGAAAGTGATGACCAGGTTTTCCCCTAGGTCGTTTTTAAGCTCGAAACCAAAAGAACCGGCCGTGGTTTCCTTTAGGTCGATCTCCATAGCGATTTCAAATTGCGAAGGCGAAAACGAAGCCTCTAGCAGGTGTCTATCTTCGACTTGAAACGGACTTATCAAAGTGGAGTCTTTTCGCAACGCTTGTAATTCTTTTACCGGGCTACTGATTAAATGATAGTCCGCATTGGATCGGGTCAATTTTAATTCCCTCGGAAGTGTCATGGCGCTCCTCCAGTTTTCGGTAGGGACAATTTGGGCGTACTGCCAATTGGACATCCATCCTATGCCGATAATTCTACCATCGTCTTTAGGGATGTTGTTCCATGTAACAAAGGCATAATTATCAGCGCCCCAATCGAGCCATTTCTGTTTTTTTACATCGCTTGTAAAGGTTTTTCCATCAAAATCACCAATAAAATAAGAAGAGGCAGTACCTCCATTAGGGGCATTTTTTTGGATGCTGACGATCAAGGCCCATTTTTCTTCATCGGAGCCTTCAACTTTTATAGGAAAGAGGTCTGGGCATTCCCATAGGCGAATATCGCCGTCTATACCAAAGTCGGAAAGATGGGTCCAATCGATAAGGTTGGGAGAGGCATAAAATTTGACCTTGTCATAGGCGGCCAATACCAAGATCCATTGTTGCGATTTTTCATGCCATACTACTTTGGGGTCCCTAAAATCTTTGATGCCTTCCGTATTCGGAATAACGGGGTTGTGCCCGTATTTGGTCCATTTCACACCTTCATCTAGACTATAGGCGATACTTTGGGTTTGAAAATTGTTTGTTTCGGCTTTTTCACCCTCTAAATTGTGGTGGGTAAATGTGGCTACGATGGGCGGATTCTCCTTGGTGCCGAATTTAGAGGTATTGTTAAGGTCTACCACGGCCCCTCCTGAAAAAATGAGTCCCAATGAATCGGGGTATAGGGCGATAGGGAGGTGTTTCCAATGAACCAGGTCTTTTGATTCGGCATGTCCCCAATGCATTGGTCCCCATACGGTACTATCTGGGTAGTATTGATAAAAGAGATGGTATTTCCCCTTGTAAAAAAACATTCCATTAGGGTCGTTCATCCATTTGGCCTCGGGGGTAAAATGAAATTGTGGACGGTGTTTTTCTTGATAAGGTTCAGGAAGTTTCTGGCTATGCGTTATTTTTTCTGTTTGTTCCTCCTTACAACTTATGGACATACTCATGATGGTGAGCACCAAGACCGAAAAAAATATCATTTTCCTCATAGACAATGGGTATAGGGATAGTTAAAGTTAAGATACCCAATTTAACGAATGTAAAGCTAATAGAAAACTATTTCGATAATTCTACAGGGGTGATTTCGTTCGAATTCATATAGTTTTAATTTTATATGGTTTGTAAAAACGGGGAAGGATAACAAAGTTTTGGATTTTAAATTTCATATATCATCGATTTTTGTCGTGAACGGGTGTGAATAGATATATTTTCGGTTTGGGACGTATGTCGACAAACCCTTTGATGGGCATATAACTTTAAACGAGGGGTGTAACCCCTATAGGACAGCCCCTCGTTAAGGTTTTAAATAATTAGATACTAATCTCTCTACCTTTCTTTAAGTTATAAACTTAAGATCGTTTTTTATATAGAAGGTATACCGTTTATTTTTCAACTAAAAATCTAATCATTTTATTTTCAATTGATAAAAAGTAGATTCCTTTTGGGAGGGAGCTTACATCTAAGGATATCTCGTTTTTACTCGACTGTGTGCTCCCTTTGGCCACATGTTGCCCGGTTGAGTTTATAATGGTATAGGCCACATTTTTTTTAGATAGGCCTGTAGCGTGTAGTCTACCTTCTACGGGATTCGGGTACACTGATATTTTGTTGCTCTCTTCTTCTTGGGGCAATAGTTCCGCATTGGTCTTGGCGCTTGTGTTACTAGATAAATAGACCTTAGCTTTTTGAAAGCCTGTACCTTGTGAGCCGGCCAGTACGTACGGACGGTCTTCGTTAGAGATGTCTATTGCATTGAATAGGGGGTAGGCCGCTTTTTGATTTTGTTTTGACCATGTATTTCCTCCATCATTGGAAAACCAAATTCCGTTACTACCTTCTAACAGTCCTCCAGATCCCATGGCACTTGAGGAAGTGGCATAAATAATATTTGAGTTTTTAGGCATAATGGCTACTTTTCTCATATACTTGTCGGTAAGTAGTTTTTTCCAAGTGTTGCCTTTGTCTTTACTTCGAAACAAACCTCGGTTTTCTCCGAAACCATTTACTGCAACATAGACCCAATTCTGGTGGTTAGGGTCGGTGACGATATCACTAATTCCTTTATACCCTTTATTTCTAATATCTAAGGTTTCATTATTTGCGGGTAAATCATTAAGTTGATTTAACCGGCTCCAGTTTCTCCCTCCGTTGGTTGACCTCCATAGCCCTTTGGTGCCTCCTGCGTAAACGATTTCCCCGTTAAATTGATCGACCGCCGTGTAATTACAGAACTTATCTTTAAGTACCCTTGTCCAGTTATTGCCATCGTTTGTACTTTTGTACACATCGCCATTGGCAGTAACGTAAAGGATTCGATTATTGGAAGGACTCTTAACGTTCATGGAAAGACCATTAACATATTTATTCGATAGGATACCTCGGTTCACTTCGGTCCAACTTGATTTTTCTCCTTTATCAGTGCTTTTGAGTATATAACCTTCTTTACAAGTGACCCAAACTACATTTGCTCGGGAAGGGTCTGCTACAATAGAATGAAAATTACCGCCTTTACCGTCACCCCACCCGTATTTGGGGTCGTCCGTGTTACAATTTTCCCATGAGACCCCCTTGTTAAGGCTTCTCCAAATACCCATATCGGCAAGACCTAAATAAATAAGGTTGGGGTCTTTAGGGCTTATAGCCATATCAACATTAACCAGGTTGTCAACACCTGTACTTTGCCAACCCTTATTACCTATTTTATTGGCATGCAATACCCTGAATTTTACACCTCCATCTTTAGAGCCTAAGACCCATTGGGAATTTGTCCAGTATAAATTATCGGGATTTGACGGATCTTGGGCAATGGTTCTAGCATATCCATCCCCTACACCGGAGTAAGTGCCTTGTGTACTGCCTGAAAATGACGTTTCCCATGTAGAAACATCGGCTATTTTTTGAAAAGTGTTGCCGCGATCTGTAGATAATAGGGTGCCCGACCGTGAGTTCCAACTCGCTACGGCCCTTGTTTCGATAATTCTAAGATTCGAATTCTTAGGATTTATCAATATAATCCCTCCTTGGTCATGAATTTTATTCCAAGTACGGCCCGCATTGGTACTTTTATAAAGCCTACTGTCCAATCCATCGGTCCAATATCGATTGGAGCAGTCTGCTTTTACAGCGGTAAGGTATTGAACGTTAGGATTGTTGGGGTCAATAGCAAAATCGGCTACTTCTGTGAACCCTTCGAAATTGTTATTGGCGGTTAGGTTTTTCCAGTTGGCCCCGCCGTCGGTACTTTTGTAAACATCGGCCACAGAACAGACAGGCCTTCCCTTTCCGGTAAGAATATAGACCTCATTCTCATTTTTAGGGTTTACGACAATTTTGATAATTCGGGTTTTAGGCAGGTTGACATCTACCCTTTCCCAAGTGTTACCAACATTTTTCGTACGCCAAATTTCGGCATTTAAGGTATTCCAGTTGCCTTGATGTCTCGCAGCGTATCCTACGGAAGGGTTGTTAGTGCCAAACTCAATGTCGCTAATGTACGCCTTGCCCTCTGATAAGACCAGTCTCCATGTATCGCCTCCATTAGTTGTTTTATAGAGTCCATCACTTGCTACGAACATTATGTTTCCATTGGTCTTATGAAAACCCATACCGGAAATATGGGTCCCGTGAATGCCTTTGCTGTCGCCACAGACATCCCATGTAGCTCCACCGTCTCGGCTTCTATAAGCTCCACTTAGGTCACTTCCTGCTAGGATAATGCCTGATTGACTTACTCCTATCGAACCGAACCACCCGCCGCCGCCTGGGTTGGTTCGTTTCCAATTATGGGTTTGTGAGTTAATAGTTAGGGTAAAACACATTAAACATAATAAAAGACTAATAGATTTTTTCATTTTATTGGGTTTTGGGGTGAACGAATATTTAGGATTTATACACTATAATTAATGCTTCAAAAACTTGGTTTTGAATCATAGGTGATTTTTCGACATCGGCTTCTATGGATTATATTTAAAGACTGTTGTTTTGACACACGGTATGATCGCCAATAATGGCAACATTTCCATTTCATTTCTTCAGAGTATAAAATGTTGAATTATCGGTGCTATTAGTGTTTATTTGACCATCTCCATCGAATTCATCGGATGGGTTTTTGACTTTACGCATTTTTCTTCTTCAGGTTTCAGGTGGTTCTCGAATGTCGGTTGATATTGTGTGTTAAGGCTGCCAAATGGGCGAACACTCCAACGATTAGACTTAGGTCGTTACTTAAGTGGTATGATTTTATCATTACGGTTCGTTTAGGATATGCCTCTTTGATTTTTGTAGATCAATAAGTCTGAAAACTTGGGCAAAGATATATATTTATAGTATTTTTCCTACTTATTAAATAAGAATCGTAAGAATGTAGCGTAAATGTTATGTTTGCTGGAAAAAACTCCTGTAATATGGGGTTTATATAGAAATTTGATGCTTACATCCTAGGGCTACAATAGCTACATTTTGTTGAATATGTAAGAATATTTGTTTCGGGTATAATGTTTTAGCTGATAAAGAATATAAAGAAGGGCAGGAGAAGTGTTTTATACGATTAGTCGGTATATTGAAAAGCCCCTTTTTATTAGCGCTCTCATTTGCGTCAAATTTTATTATAAATCTTGGCAAGGCATATTCTATTGGGAATACCCTTCAGCTTGCCATATTTTCAATTGAACAATAACTATTTCTTAGCTATAGCCTACTTGCTTCCGTTTGTTGCGAAGCCCCAAAAGCGAAGGTGCCGGGTATATCCTAGCTCTATGGACAGGTTTTCTAACTTATTGGGAATCTTTTCTCCAATTTTTTGACCTCTAGTTTTTCTGGAAATATACATTACTTTGATTTCCATGGAGTTGTGAGTGTATTCAGAGATTGCTCCATAGTCAATGTCTTTACCAGTTTTGAAGGCAATGATTACATGTTATAAATTTAGGTATAGTATTGAATTGTGTTAACGGACGGTTTTCTCCATCCCTTTAGGAAAAATCAGAATTTAAGAGTTACTCGAATTTTCAAATTCTAGGTTTTGGCAATTCGTTCAGATGAATTCAATCATGTATTAAACCGTAAATTCAAGCGTTCGGTTTCATCAAAGTTGATTCTTCCATAATGTCCCGGTTAAATTTAGTCTTCCTGTGCTTCTTCGCCATCTTCCTCTTCGGCATCGCTTGCCCGGTTCAGGTCATTCTTCATGATATTGAGCTTTTTCAGCTTTGCTTTCCAGGTCTCAAGCGTTTCCTTGTGGCTTTCTACCCTTTTTATAACATCACGAACCAACGGATTATCTTCCGATGCGTTGGAGAAAAATTGGAGATTGGTTTCTAGCTGGCGGATTTCGGCCTTGCTTTCCTCTATTTTTTTACGAATAAAACTACGTTCGTTTTGTATGGCCCGCTCGTTATCGGCATCGGCCAATTGTTGAATTTTATTACCGTATTTCAGTAGTTCCGATTCTTGGCGGTCAATATCGAGTTTTTTAAAGATGGCGTCGAGGATCTTGTTAAATTTTTGATCGATGCTCTTCTTCTTAAAAGGCACCCTTCCAATGGATTTCCATTCGGCGATAAAGGCTTTTATCGATTTTAGGTCGTCTTCCCTTGTACCCGATAGTTCAAAGGTCGACAGTCTTTCCAAACAGGCATTTTTCTTGTCGTAGTTTTCCTGTTCTTCTTTTAACCCCTCGTTTTTAAGCGCATGGAGTCGGTCGAAATAATGGTTACAGGCACTTTTGAATTCCTTCCATATCTTATCGGAATATTTTCGGGGTACGTGTCCGATTTTCTTCCATTCGCTTTGAATTCGTTTCATTTCAGGGGTAGCACTGTCCCAGTCCTCACTGTCCTTCAGGGCAACGGCACGGTCGAGTAGGACCCGTTTTTTATCGAGGTTTTCCTGCTGCTCTTTTTTAAGGTTCTTGTAATAGGCGTTTTTATTCCTATTAAAATTTCGGACTGCGGTTTTAAAGGCGTCCCATGTTTTTTCGTTATGGTTTCTTGGCACCTTTCCGGCCGCAAAAAAGGCGGTGCGGAGCTCCTCTAGTTTTTTGATCTGTTGTTGCAGGGCTTTGTGGCTGCTTGCAACGTTTTCCGAAAGTTCCTTAATGGAAGCGATGATTTCGTTCTTACGGATGAGGTTGTTCTCGTATTGGGCATCAAGTTCTTTGTAATGGTCTTGGCGCCTTTGGTGTAATACCTTGGTAGCATTACTAAAGCGTTCCCAGATTTCTTCACGGTGTTCTTGGCTTACGGGGCCTATATCTTCCTTCCAGATTTTGTGCAAGGTCTGTAGGTCCCTAAAGGCTACGGTGAGGTCGGGCTCGTTTGCAAGGGCTTCGGCCCTTTGCACCAGTTTTTCCTTTTCCTCTAGATTGTGTTTGAAATCTAGGTCGCGCAACTCGCGGTTCAAGTGTAGGAAATCGTAAAAAATCTCTATGTGGTGCTGGTAGGTGCGCCATACGTTATTGTACTCGGTACGCGGTATGGGTCCGGCATTGCGCCAGTTTTCCTGAAGTTCCTTGAACGCCTTGTAGGTGGAGTTCATATCTTCATCTACGTTTATTAAACCTTTTAGCTCTTCAATGATCTCAAGTCGCCGGTTTAGGTTTTCCTTCAGGTTTTTTTCAAGGTTCTTATAATATTGGTTGCGTTTTTCACGGTAGTCACTGTAGACTTCGTTAAACTGCCTCTTGGTTACCGAATTGTACTTGAAATCTACTTCGTTGCCGCCTGCGTTTATAAAATCTTCTTTCTTCCCTTCTATAAATTCTTGAAATTTCAGGTCGAATTCTGACTTGATGCCTTCAACATGCTTCTTAATGGCCTGTACTTTTTCGTTACGGACCAATTTTTGAAGTTCGCCCACCAAGTTTTCCATAGACATCGCATGGTAATCTAAAAGCGGAATGGTATGCCGCTCTTGATTATCGGTGTCTTCGGCGTCCTCGGCATTGTTCTCGTCTATTTCTTCGAGTACGGCATCGTCTTCGTTCTTTGCCTTTGCGGTTTCCGCAGGGGCGGTCGGGGCCGTTTCTTCTGTTTGGGTCGTTTCAGGCGGGGTTTCAGCTTCGGCTGTAGTTTCCGTTTCGGGTTCGAGGGGGTCCGACGGCTTTTCCGTTGGTGCCTCTTCCGTTGCTTTAGATGGTTCTTTTTCGGGGATTTCTACGGCTTCCGGTACTTCTTTTGGTGCAGTAGCCTCAGTATTTTCAGTGGTCTCTTGTATGTTTTCTTCCCCTACGTTATGTTGTAGTTCCCGTTCCTTATCTTCCATCGTTTATAAGATATTGATTATGCAGATTGCTAGGGTAAGATACTAACAACCGCTCTAATGACAAAAGGTATGGTCGTATTTTAGCTTTTCTGCACGACGTGGGACTTTGATAAGGAGGTATGTAAGGTGCCGTTTTTTATAGGTCCTCTTGCCTAGATAGTTAGTCTTGGAAAGCGCAGGAAAAAGATGGCTAACGCTCTTGCCAAATTTGCCAAGAACGGTCGGCTTGAAGCTCTAACATGCGTAAACCGTTGGAAATTTGGGCGCCTTGGGCCTCGCCGGCCGTTAAAAACGCGGATTTTTCAGGATTATAGATAAGGTCGAACAAAAAGTGTCGGTCACCGATAAATTCGTAGGGCAGGGCGGGACGTTCCTCAATATTGGGGTGTGTGCCAAGTGGGGTGCAGTTCACCAATACCGTATGTTCTTTTAATACTTCTTCGGTGACCTGGTCATAGCTGATCTTATTTTTTCCGGCACTCCTTGAAACAAAAAGGTAGGAAATGCCAAGCTCTCCCAAAACATAGGCTACGGCTTTTGAGGCTCCGCCAGTTCCCAAGATCAATGCTTTTGTATGGTGCGGCTTTAGAAAAGGTGACATGGCGTGCTTAAAACCATAGGCATCGGTATTAAAACCTTTGAGTCCGTTTTTGTTGAACTGTATGGTGTTTACCGCGCCAATTTTTTCGGCCTCGGGATCGAGTTCCGTCAAAAAGGGCATTATTTCTTGTTTATAGGGTATGGTCACGTTCATACCCTTGATGTCTTTGTTGTTTTTTAGAACATCGGTAATTTCTTCGATGGCTTGAAAGTCGAAATTCTCATACGAGTGGTCGTTCAGGCCCAAGGAAGCGAATTTTTTGGTGAAATATCCGCGAGAGAAGGAATAGGAGATGTTTTTACCGACCAATCCGAACCGTGTTCTTTTCATATTTTGTTTTTTAAGGATAAAGGGAAAATCGATTATACTGATAGTTTAGCTTCTTTTTGGGTCTTTCCGTACCAATCGAGCAAAAGCAATATGGCAACGCCCACCCCGATGAAAAAGATGGCCCACCAAGTTTCCGAACTTGCAAGATCGGGAAAGAAGCGTTCGTAATTACTGATGATTTCCTTTCCGTTACTATCTAGAACCAACTCGCCGGAAGCATCGGTCTTAAAGATCGTGCGTTTCCATGGCCATACCACCCCCAGTGAACCGGTTATAAAACCGATGATGACCGCGGTGGTGATGTGTTTATAATGTTTGAGTACATAGGTCAATAAATGCGAAAGGCTCACCAGTCCCGTGGCCGAACCCGCAGTGAATACGGCTAAAATAACCAAGGTGTCGATCCGTTCGGTGTTTTGGGTAAAGCTAAAGTCGCCGCGTAATACTTCGGCAAAGGTATCGTAGAGGGCATTTACCGAATCGACCAACAAGAGCACATAGTTGCCCAAGAGGATAAGGATAAAAGAGCCCGAAAGACCGGGAAGGGTCATGCCTGAAACACTGATGATACCACAGGCGAAAATGAAGAAAAGGTTATCATTTTCCTTAGCGGGATTGAGAAAGCTGATAGATATACCCACGATAAGTCCGATGATACCGGCCGTAATGGTTTTACGGTTCCAGTGCTCAAAGTCTTTTGAAATGTAATAGATGGATCCTAAGATCATACCAAAGAAAGCGGCCCAGACAAATAGCTCTTTGCGTTCTAAAAAGTAATCGAGCAGTTTGGAAACGCTAAAATAACTGACCAGCATACCAAAAATAAGAAGGGAGAGGAAGGTTCCGTTGATGTAACGGAAAAAACTCTTGAACCTTCCGTTCAAAAGCAACTTGAACGCCTTTCCGTTGACCTTCTGTAACGAGTAGATAAATTCTTCATAAAAACCTCCGACAAATGCAACTATACCTCCAGAAACACCGGGCACTTTGTTAGCGGCGCCCATGCACAGACCTTTTATGACCAAGAAAAATTTGTCAAGAAATGTTCTGGTATTGTACATGATAGGGGACTTATTTTTTCGAAGCAGTTCTTTCGAGAATAAAAATAACCAAAAAGCCGGTCAATGCGGCAATTATGGCGATCATAAGTTGATTGTCGCCTTCAAAATTAAAGGGACTCACGTTTTCGTCTATCGTAATGATTTTTTCGCCAATGGTCTTGGTGTCGAGTACGCGCTTCCAAGGCCATATTTTATTCAATGAACCTACAATAAAACCGGTCAGTAAGGCAAGGGTCAGGTTTTTTTGGTGGTTGAACATCCATTTTAGTACTTTGGCAAAACTCAAGAGCCCGAAAATGGCCCCTACACCTACGATCCCGATAATCTTGAAATCGAGATTGTGCACCGCATCGATTATGGTTTTGTACGACCCCAGCAATACCAAGATAAAGGCTCCGGAAATACCGGGCAGGATCATGGCACAAATCGCCAAAGCTCCCGATAGAAGAAGATAGGGGAGGCTATGGGCACTTTCGGAGGGAGGTAAAATGGTGATATAATAGGCGATGGCGGCTCCTAAGACCAATGCGATAATGGTTTTTGCATCCCATTTTTGAACTTCCTTGCCCACGAGCAAAATGCTTGCAATGACCAGTCCGAAAAAGAAAGACCAAATGAGAATGGGCTTGTTCTCCAACAACCAGCTTACCAGTTTGGCCAAAGAGAGTACGCTTATACCGATCCCCAAGAACAAGGCCATCAGAAAATTCCCGTTCAACTTGGTCCATGCGGCCTTAAGTCCGTTTTCCTTGAGTTCCTTAAAGAGGGAAAGGTCTACGTTGTTGATCGAGGTAATCAGCTCTTCGTAAATTCCCGAAATAAAGGCTATGGTTCCTCCGGAAACACCTGGTACAACATCGGCAGCACCCATGGCCATGCCTTTTAAGGTAATGAATGTATAGTCAAGCAAATTTCTTTTTTCCATGTAGATTATTCGTTGAAAAGCAAAAATAGCTTTTAAAATTTGAACCTAGGAAAAAATGGAACAAGCCCTTATGATTTTTATGGATTAAAAATATAAGGGCTTGGTGGTAAGGTGGTTATTTTGCTGCTTTTTCTGCCTTTTCCACAGCTTTCAAAACCCATTCGGATTTGGTGTACTGGGGAAATTCCTCAAAGAAAAGCGACAATTTTTGCAAATCTAGTTTTAAGGCGTCCATCAAGCAGATCCGACCGTTGATCGTATCGTTGTTCGCCAAGTGGAAACCCGCCATTTTATATTTGAGCTCGGCACTCTCAGGATAGAATTCTTGACCTTGTGACAGTATTTGAAGGGCTGTGGCGGCATCTTCGTTATTATAGACCACATCGGCCCAGTTTAGCCAGGTCTTTAATTCGTAATTGCCAAGGTCTACGGCCTGCTTAAAGGCAAAATCGGCTTGATCGTACTTTTTGAGCGCGGCATTGATGTAGGCGCATTTCTTCCAGTACAATGGGTTTTCGCCATCTATGTTCAAAGCCTTGTTTATGTAATAGAGGGCTTTTTTATAATTGTTTCGTCTGTAGTAAAAATCGGTAATGGCCAACCAACCCTTATCAAGTAAGGGGTCTTCGTGTACCGTATGGTAGTAGTAATACTTGGCCATTTCGTCATTCCCCAATCGCTCGTGACATTTGCCGATACGCAAATAAGCATGTGAGGTAGGGTCATCCATTTTAATGGTGGCCTCATAATTGTCGATGGCTTCATTGTATTTGCCCATTTTTTCTAACACCTTTCCCTTTTCAAAATAAGCACCTATAAAGGTGTCGTCGGAAATGATGGCAAAGTCAAAGGCACCCAGAGCTTCGGGATACATCTTTTTGTAAATATATTGCTTGCCCAGTTGATGCCAGGCCACTTCGCAATATGGGTTTCTTTCTAAGTAATCGTTCAGGTATACAATGGCTCCGTCATGATCTTCTAGAAATTCAAAGCAGTAGATTACGTTGTAAAGCGATGAATAATCTTGTTCATCGAAGGATACACAGCGCATAAAACTTTCTTTGGCCAATTTAAAATCGTCCATGAACAAGTACTCCATCCCTAGTAAGGAATGAATGTCAAAGCTGTTTTCCGACAGGTCGAGTGCCTGGTTCAAAAGCGCGACCGCAGCTTCATGGTTATCTTTCTTTGAATAGATATTGGCACGTTGGATAAAGATCTCTTCGTTGGTTCCGTCCAATATTTGAAGTTCGTCCAAATACTGTTCGGCAAGGTCAAGGTGGTTTTCAAAAACCAAAACCTCAATATCCAACAACTTGAGTTCAATAGAACCTGGGTGCTGTTGCAGACCGATTTTGATCGCTTTCTTCGCCAGTGCTATTTTGCCATTGTTCAAATAATGATGTATGATGTCTTCAAAATCTTCGGCGTCAAAGAAATAGACGTCGTCGGTTTTAAGCATCGATTCAAACTTGGCAATTGGCCTATTGGGCCTTTCGTTGGATTCTAACGCCATAGAAACGTTTTGGTTAAACTATGTTATTAAAAGTAGCCTTTTGATGGGTTCTTTTAAAACTGATTGCCGCTATATTATTAACAAATTAGTTAACAGCTTATTGCTTATAACCTTCTAAAACTTCAAGTATTATGCCACAACCGCTTTCAATTTCCTCGGCCGACATGGTTAAGGGAGGTGAAATTCGTACCGCACGGGGCTCAAAGAGCAACCAAAATAAGATCAAACCTCTTTTGGCGCACTCCAAAATTACGTGATTTGCTATTTCGGCATTTTCCATAATCAAGGCGAGCATGAGGCCTTTTCCCCTAATTTCCCTAATTAGTCGGTGTTTTAGCAGCTTTCTGACAAGGGCTTCCTTTTTTAGGGTGTCCGCGATCAGTTGGGTCTCGGTAATTTCCTTTAGGGTGGCCAAGCAGGCCGAGGCAATAACCGGGTTTCCGCCAAATGTGGTGATGTGTCCCAATTTCGGACTGTCCTGTAGGCTAGACATAAGCTCGTTTGAGGCGGTAAAGGCTCCTACGGGTAGTCCGGAAGCCATGCCCTTGCCCATGACCAAGATATCGGGTACACAATCGTAATGTTCAAAGGCGAAGAGTTTTCCGGTACGGCCAAAACCGGGTTGGATTTCGTCTAAGATCAGCATAGTGCCGGTAGCGTTACAACGCTGGCGCACTTTTTTTAAATAGCGATTGGTAGGTTCTATAAAACCCGCCCCGCCTTGTATGGTTTCCAAAATTACGGCCGCAGTCTTGTCGGTGATCTTTTCGAGCTCGTCTTGGTTATTGAACCTGATAAACCCAACATCTGGTATCAGGGGCCTAAAGGCACTTTTGCGTTCTTCGTAGCCCATTACGCTCAAACTGCCCATGGTGTTTCCGTGGTAGGCGTGTCGGGCGGCCAACAATTGACTTCTTCCGGTGGCCCTACGTGCCAGTTTTAAGGCACCTTCGACCGCTTCGGTACCGCTGTTTACCATATACGTGGTTTCTAGGGAAGGGGGTAAAAGTGAAGCGAGTAACTTTGTATAGGCTACCGCTGGTTCTTGAACGTATTCCCCATACACCATTACGTGCATATAGGTTTCGGCTTGTTTTTGTACGGCCTCCACAACCTTGGGGTGGCAGTGTCCGAGGCTACATGCCGAGACTCCCGCAACAAAATCTAGATGGGCCTTGCCATCGGTATCGTAAATATAGCTGCCTTTGGCATGCGAAATCTGCAAAGCCAACGGGTAAGGGGAGGTTTGTGCCTGATATTTTAAGAAATCTTCTTTCATTGTATCGGACTTGAAGTCACCTTTTGAACTTTGGGCCTAAGCTTGGGAGCCGGGGCCTTGTCGTTTGAAGAAGGAATTTTGTTGACCGGATCGCCCGAGTTTTGGCTGCGTTCCGCCTCTTCGGCATCAATGTCGATAGGGTTGTCAATGCCCCGTATGACCGGTAGTACAAGATTGTTGTCGTCTTCGTCGAAAATGTCGTCTTTGGTTCTGATACGCTCATCGCCACGCCAGATGAAACCTTTGAGTTTCCGGCTCTCAACGGGGAGTTCCTTTTCAGGGAATATATCGCCATTGGGTTCGGTAAAGAAGGTAAGGTCTTCCACATCGTTATTGGCCATGACAATATTGATTCGGCTGCAAATGGTTTTGTCTATGCCTATAAGTTCGTCGTCGTCATTGTACATATAGTAAATGACCTCGGTGTTCTTGATCAGGTCGATATACTTGAGTTCGTTGTCTTCGAACTTACCGAAGAGGTCTTTTCCCTTAGCCTGGTTGTAGCCGGTTTTTCCAATACTGTCCAAAGAGATGATAAAAGCGTTTTCCAGTACTTTTAGGGAATCTAGTTTTTCGGTTTCAAGGTTTGATATAAGGTGTATACTATCGCCCGTCATCTGGTTTTCGCCGTTCCATATGACCGGATTCCGGATCAGTTGGGTGATTCCCGTTTTTTCCGAAGAAAATATAGAATCGCACTTACCGCTCAAATCGGTCTTGTAGAATTTGGCATTTCTAAATGCCCGAAGTACGCGGTTTTCGGGTTTTCCCGTTATCATTAAAGTATCGCCGTGCATATAAAGCGAATCTTGCTCTACCAAACTTATGGATACGGCCCGTTTGGTTGCAAAAACCGAATCTTTCGCCTTGAATACTTCGGCATAGTGGGCACGAACAATACCTTTGTTTATGGTGTCGGTCACTACAATGTTATTGGTGGCCGAAGCAAATTCACTTGCCTTGTCAAAATATACGCTATCGCCTTGTATGATGCGATTATTGTAGTCGATACGGGTATTTTTTATTCCGTAGCCACTTTCGACTTTCGTATCGTAAAATCCGCGTTCACAATAAATTTTATAGGTTTCGCCCGTTATGGTCGAAGGACCGTACATATAGGCGTTCTTTGATGTGGTATAATAGTCGAGGCGGTCAGAATCTAAGGTGTACTGGGGGTTTTCAATGTGTACACTGTCTAAAAACTGGTACTTGTCGAGTTCCATAAAGTAACGGCCAATTTCGCTGGTAAGGGTATTGGTAGAATCGACAATGGTGCCCGAGCTGTTGTAATAGGCCTCTTGTTTTTCACGGTCAAAATAGAGCGTATCGGTTTTTAAGGTCATTTTGCCACTTTTTTGGTCGGTCTCTAAAAGAACCTCCTCAAAAGCCTTGGCAAGTTTGGTCTCACCGTCATAATTGATTTTCCCGCTGGTCATTTCAATGGAGTCGCCCTGTTGTAAACGAACGTTGCCCAAGGCCCTTAAGCGGTTTTCTTTTTGGTAATAGATAGCGATATCGCACCATAGGTCGGCTCCTTGGTGTTCGAATTGAACCTGTCTGTCGTCTTTACTGAATATTGAGGCACCAGGAAACTGGGCTTCGTTTTTTGTGAAGTTGGCACCGTAAACAATATTGATCTGTTTACTTTGGGTAGTATCGGTTACGGTTGTCTTTTTGTCTTGCCCATAGCATATAAAGATGGGACAAAGGAGTAGTAAAAAAATACGAAGTAGATTCAAGGCTATCGGATATTTTGCCCAAAAATAGGCTTTTTTTAAAGGAAGTGATATAGTTTAGGATAGATTTAGGACGATTGTAGGTAGTGTGGGAAACCTAGTTTATCCACCATCATCCTAAACTATATCATTATAATATATTCCGAAGTTCTGCTAAAAATCTTTAGACTATCTGTGGATGGTCTGCGTACGGTCAGGACCTACGGATACAATTTTGATCGGCACTTCGAGTTCTTTTTCTAAAAAATCGATGTAGGCCTGTAAGGCTTCCGGTAACTGATCGGCATTGTTCATTTTGGTAAGGTCTTCAGACCAGCCCTTCATTTCACTATAGATAGGAGTTACGTTCTCGGGCTCTATGTTGAAGGGAAGGTGCTCTATTTGTTCGCCCTTGTAATTATAAGCGGTACAGACTTTTATCTTGTCAAAACCACTTAAAACATCGGCCTTCATCATCATCAATTCGGTAACACCATTGATTTGTACGGCGTATTTAAGGGCAACCAAGTCTAACCAACCGCATCGTCTCGGACGTCCTGTGGTGGCGCCGAATTCGTTACCGACACGTGCCATGGTTTCACCGTCTTCATCAAAAAGTTCGGTTGGAAAAGGTCCGCTGCCGACCCTTGTGGTGTAAGCCTTGAAAATACCCTTGACGTCACCTATCTGGTTCGGGGCAACCCCAAGACCTGTACAGGCACCTGCGGCAGTAGTGTTACTGGAGGTAACGAACGGATAGGTTCCGAAATCGATATCCAATAAAGAACCCTGGGCTCCTTCTGCCAATATTTTCTTTCCGCTTTTTTGAGCTTGAAAAAGGTATTCCTCACTATCGATAAAGGTCAGTTTTTTCAACTCGCTAACCGATTCGAAGAAATCTTTTTCCAATTCGGCCAAATCGTACTGTATGTCTACGTTGTAGTAGGCGATCATGGCCTCGTGCTTGTTGGCCAAGTTACGGTACTTCTCTTTCCAGTCAGATAATTCAAGGTCTCCGATCCGCATACCGTTACGTCCGGTCTTGTCCATATAGGTAGGTCCGATCCCTTTAAGGGTGGATCCGATTTTGGCCTTACCTTTTGAGGCTTCGGAAGCGGCATCGAGTAAACGGTGCGTTGGCAGTATCAAATGCGCCTTTCTTGAAATGAACAATTTAGCCTTGATGTCTATATTGAACTTGTCTAGGGCGTCAAGCTCTTTTTTAAAGATAACGGGGTCGATAACCACACCGTTACCTACGATGTTTATGGCCTCTTTGTGGAAAATTCCCGATGGAATGGTGTGCAGTACATGCTTTATTCCATCAAATTCCAAAGTGTGTCCCGCATTGGGGCCACCTTGAAATCGAGCTATAATATCATAATCTTTGGTAAGAACGTCAACGATTTTTCCTTTTCCTTCGTCTCCCCACTGTAATCCTAACAATAAATCTACTGCCATCTAAAATTTTGGTTAGCTGTTTGTGTTTTCTTTTTTATTTCGAGTACCATAAAAATAGAGGGAGTGTGTGTTGATTTTTATATCAAATACCTCCTCAATGGTTTTCTTTATCGATTGAATACGAGGGTCGCAAAACTCCATTACCTCACCGGTGTCGGTCAAGATAACGTGGTCGTGTTGACGGTCAAAGTATGATTTCTCGTATTGCGCCTGATTTTTACCGAATTGGTGCTTGCGAACCAATTTACATTCTAACAAAAGTTCAATGGTATTGTAAAGGGTGGCGCGACTTACCCTGTAATTCTTGTTTTTCATGTTTATGTATAGCGACTCAATATCAAAATGTTCTTCGCTATCATAAATTTCTTGAAGTATGGCGTAACGTTCGGGTGTTTTCCTGTGCCCGTTTTCTTCTAAAAAGTTGGTGAAAACATTCTTTACGATTTCTTGATTTTTGTTCTCTGCCATAATTAGGTTCTGTTCGTCAATTTGCAAATGTACGGTTATATTTTAATTAGAATTCTAAATTCTTGTGACTTTATCGATTCCGTTGATTTTCTTTAAATTGACGATAAGCTTTTTGAGGATGCCGATATTTTTGACCACTACGGTGATTTCTCCAACGAAAGTTCCTCCGTCGGTACTGAAGTTAAGGTTTCGGATATTTACGTGCATATTGTCCGATATAACTTCGGTAATCTCGCTTACGAGTCCGAGGTTGTCAATACCCGTTAAACGTATAACCGATTGGAATTCCTGTTGTGTAGAATCAATCCACTTGGCACTGATGATCCTGTAGGCGTAATTGGACTGTAACTGTATGGCATTGGGACAGTTCTTCTTATGAACCTTAATGCCTTCGTTAACACTGACAAAGCCAAAAACATCGTCTCCAGGGATGGGGTTGCAGCATTGCGATAGTTTGTATTCGAGTTTTTCTTCTTCCTTCCCAAAAACCAGAACATCGAACTTGCTGGTGATCTCCTCCTTGTTGATTTCGTTGGGGGCGGAGGCCCGGCGGATCTTGTTCTTAAAGAAGCTGATGAAGGCATTGGAATACGAAGAGGTAAAGTCTTTGATCATCTGATTGTCGATCGCACCTATTCCTACCCTATAAAACAGGTCAAGACTGGTTTTTAGCTTGAAGAAGGTGACCATTTTGTTCACCGTATCCTCGTTCAGGCTTACTTTTTGCGATTTCAGTTTTCTTCTCAAGACTTCCTTGCCTTCTTCGGCAATGGACTTTTTCTCTTCGCGCAAGGAAGATTTTATTTTGGATCTTGCGCGCGCAGTGGTGGCGTAATCGAGCCAGTTTTGGTTCGGTTTTGCCTGGTCGGAGGTGATGATTTCCACTTGGTCGCCACTATGCAAAGTGGTATTCAAGGGAACGAGTTTGCCATTGACCTTTGAACCCCGGGTGCGCATACCGACCTCGGTGTGTATATTGAATGCAAAATCGAGCGGGGTGGCCCCTTTGGGCAAGGACTTCAGTTCACCCTTGGGGGTAAATACAAAAATTTCCTTGGAATAAAGGTTGAGCTTGAACTCCTCTACAAAATCAACGGCATTGGTATTGGCGTTTTCAAGGGCTTCCTGTAAACGGTTCAGCCAAATTTCGATACCTTGTTCTTTTTGGTCCCCATGTTTGTACTTAAAATGGGCCGCATAGCCTTTTTCGGCAATCTCGTGCATACGTTCGCTACGTATCTGTACTTCTACCCAACGGGCTTTTGGCCCCATTACCGTTATGTGCAAGGCTTCGTAACCCGTGGTTTTCGGGGAAGATATCCAATCGCGAAGTCGCACAGGGTTGGGGGTAAAGTGATCGGTAACTATGGAATAGATTTTCCAGGCGAGAAACTTCTCGTTCTGTCGATCCGATTTATAAATAATGCGAATGGCAAATTTATCGTAGATTTCGTCAAAGGCGACATTTTGGGCCTTCATCTTCCTGCGGATGGAAAAAATCGATTTCATCCGTCCTTTGATGTAATAGTTTAAGCCCTCTTCTTTTAGCGATTTGTCTATTACGCCCGAAAAGGCATCGATATAAGCCTGCTGTTCTTCTTTTGAGTCTTCAATCTTTTCCTTGATGTCGTTGTAGACATCGGGTTCCGTATACTTAAGACTAAGGTCTTCAAGTTCCGTTTTAATATTGTAAAGTCCGATACGATGGGCCAAAGGGGCATAGATGTACAGGGTTTCCGAGGCCATCTGTACCTGTTTGTGCTCGGGCATGGCATCCATGGTGAGCATGTTGTGGTAGCGATCGGCTATTTTAATGATGATGACACGAACATCGTCGTTGAGGGTCAGCAGCATCTTCCGGAAGTTTTCCGCCTGCTGCGAGGTGTTCATGTCCTTTTTAAGGTGGGCGATCTTGGTGAGTCCGTCAACAATACGGGCGACTACCTTGCCGAACATGCGCTCAATGTCATCTAGCGTATACTCCGAATCTTCCACAACATCGTGTAAGAGGGCCGAAGCAATGGAAGTTGCATCGAGGCCGATTTCCGAAGCCACTATTTTGGCCACGGCAATCGGATGGAATATATAGGCTTCCCCAGATTTTCTACGTTGGTTTTTGTGGGCGTCTACCGCTATTTCAAAGGCAGAGCGAATCAGTGTCTTATCGTCGTCCGATAAGTGTTGATAGCTTATGCGTAGCAATTCTTTATATTGCTTGGCTATCTGTTTGTTTTCTTTTTCTATAGCTTCCTGCGTCATAGTCAAATAAAAATAGCACAATCTTAGGAGCCTTACAACAAAAATTATACCTCTTTTTAAGCTACGGACAATGTGTCCTTATATTGTGGCCGCCATCATCTAGGCTATCGTTTTAGGTTTTGAATGCGCTGCAGAAGGGTAGGATGCGAATAATGCATAAAAACAAAGGCCGGATGTGGCGTAAGGTTGCTCAGACTGTTCTTTGATAACTTTTTTAAGGAGGTGATCAAGGGGGTGGCGGCATAGGTCGCCTTGGCATAATCGTCGGCCTGATACTCGAATTTTCTTGAAAAATGGTTCATGATCAAACCGGTGATCTCTGAGATAGGGCTGTATAGAATGGCAAAACCGATCAGGGCGGCATGAAAACTGGGCCGTGATACGCCAATGGCCGTAGATACATCGGGATTGTTGACGAACAGTGATAGAACGAACAAGGTAAGTCCGGTCAGTAAAATTGAAGCTATAAGGTTGAAAATGATATGCTTTTTCTTGTAGTGACCGACTTCGTGTGCCAAAACGGCAACTATTTCTTCCTCTTCCAAGTCGTTGATCAGGGTGTCGTAAAGGGTAACCCGTTTTTCCTTGCCGAAACCTGAAAAATAGGCATTGGCCTTGGTAGATCGTTTTGATCCGTCTATCACAAAGATGTTGTTGAGCTCAAAACCGACATTTTTGGCAAAGGTCTCAATCTTGGTTTTGAGGCTTCCGTCTTCAAGTGGGGTCTGTTTGTTAAAGAGCGGTACGATAAGCTTGCTGTAGAAAAGATTCATGAATACCGTAAAAAGCGTTATAAGTGCCCAAGCGTAGAGCCAAAAGCTGGTGCCCGTCCATTGAAAGAACCAAATGATAACGGACAGTAGGAGTCCGCCTACCACCACGGTCATGGCCCATCCCTTTATCTTATCTAAAAAGAACGTAGCCTTGGTGGTTTTGTTGAACCCGAATTTCTCCTCGATAACGAAGGTCGAATAATACGAAAGGGGAAGGGTTAGCACATCGCTTCCTATCATGATGACGCCAAAGAACAAAAGGGCCATGGGAATAGCTTGGTCGGTTATGGTGCGTACCCATTGGTCTATCCATTCAAATCCTCCAAAAATCAAAAAACCTATGGTCAAAAGAAACGAGAAACTAGAAGTGATAAGTCCAAAACGATAGTTGGTCTTTTTATAGGCCTGCGATTTTTTGTATTCGGTTTCATCGAATACGTCGTTGAGTTCTTCCGGTATGGGGTCGTTGTAGCGTTTGGAGTTCAAATAATCCAGTACGGTCTCAATAACGAACTGCAATACGAGAATGGTGATTATAATATAAAACAGCATGCCCATTGGATAGTGGTTTTTGGTAAAATGGTGTAGGTCGCCTAAAAAATAAAACAGGACCTATTTAAACTTCCGTTGTCTTTTTGCTTCAAAGATAAGAATAGCGGCCGAGACCGATACGTTCATAGAATCGATTTCACCTTGCATGGGTATGATGATGTTCTGTTTTGAGCTGTTGAGCCATTCTTCTGAGAGTCCGTCCGCTTCGGTGCCGACAACAATGGCCGATCCTGGCTTGAAATCGGTTTCGGTATAGCTTTCGGAGGCCGAAAGGGCCGCACAGTAAATGCTGATGTTTTGGGCCTTGAGAAAATCGATTACCTCCGTGCTGCTGCCCATGGCTATATTATTGGTAAAAACGCAGCCCACGCTAGAACGGATAATGTTGGGGTTGTAGAGGTCGGTCTTGGGGTTGGCAATGAGTACGGCGTCAAGATTTGCCGCATCGGCGGTACGCAGTAGTGCCCCAATGTTCCCGGGTTTTTCGGGTGCTTCCGCAACAAGGATCAAGGGGTTTTTCTTGCTCAGCTTTAATTCGCTTAACAAGGTGGGCTTACTTTGGGCAATGGCCAAAATACCTTCGGTGGTCTGTCTGTAGGCCAATTTTTGATACACTTCCTTGCTGATCTCGATATAATCGGGTGTCGATAAATTATTTTCAAATAGCGATAAGGTTTCGTTGAAGTCGATCAACTCGGGTTGAAAAAGCACTGTTTCAAAGTGGTAGCCCCCTTTCAGTGCCAATTGTATTTCCCTTTGGCCTTCCACAATAAAAAGTCCGGTTTTCTTCCGTTCCCTAGACTTTTCCTTTAAAAGCAGTATTTTCTTGATCAGCGTATTTTGAACGCTCGAGATTTGCTTAGATTTGTGCATACCGCAAATGTAAATAAAAGAGCCTTTGTGCGACCTATAGAGCTAAAACTAAAACAAACAGATGAAGCGAATTTTAACGATTGTATTGATTTTGGGACTATCGAGCTGTAAAGAGGTGGCCAAGAGTGAAAAGAAGGTAGGAACGAATGTGAAAACGGAGGCGGTTGTAGCGAATGAGAGGTATCCGGAAGCCTTGGTCAAGGTGTTCGATGCCCATGGGGGATTGAAAAACTGGAAGGGCAAACGCACTTTGAGCTTTAACTTGCCGAAGCCCAAATCGATAGAGGTGCATACGGTAGATCTATATTCGAGAAGGGATAAGGTCGAAATTTCCCCAGTAACAATGGGGTTTGATGGGGATGTGGTTTGGTTGCTCGACGAACAGGGTTCCTATAAAGGCAATCCCGCACTATATCATAACCTGATGTTCTATTTTTATGCCATGCCCTTTGTTTTTTCCGATTCGGGAATCAACTATAAACCGGCCGAAGATTTAGTGTATGAAGGAAAAAGCTATCCGGGAATCCATATCAGTTACAACGATGGGGTCGGGGCTTCTTCAAAAGACGATTATTACTTGCACTACGATCCCGAAACCTATAAAATGGCATGGTTGGGGTACACCTTTACCTATGGTAGTAATGAAAAATCGGAAAATGTACGTTGGATACATTATAATGATTGGATAGATGTAGAGGGGGTACAATTGCCGAAATCTATAACATGGCACAATTATGAGGGCCGTACGATCAAAGAGGCGAAAGAGCCTACCGTTTTTGAAAATATAAGTTTGCAAGAGACTTCAAGGCCCGATTCGTTTTACGCGAAACCTGAAAATGCCAAAGTCGTCTTAAAGGACTAAGGAGTGCTGTTTTTTTAAGTAAATTGTATCTTTAAACTTTTATTTGAATATGGAAGTATTGTTATTCGGGATTGCCAAGGATATTGTAGGTACATCGTCATTTCGTTTTGAAGGGGGCGATGTCGTGCCCCAATCGGTTTTGGAGTTAAAGGAAAGACTCAGTGAGACCTTTCCCGAGTTTGATAATCTCTCGTCTTTGGCAGTGGCGGTAAACAGTGAATATGCCGATGATAGCAAGGGCTTGAACCTTGGTGATGAAATTGCGATAATTCCCCCCGTAAGCGGTGGGTGATATTGAAATATGATTGTAGAAATTGTAGATGAAATTGCCCCTGGGCAGGTATATGCCGAGCTTTCACACCCCAATAGCGGTGGTATTTGTGTTTTTGTAGGGGCCGTGAGGGAGTTTACCGACAATGAGGAGGTAAAGGCCCTTGAGTTTGAGGCATACAAAAGCATGGCCCTCAGGGAAATGGAAAAAATAGCTGGCGAAGCGACCCAAAAATGGGAGCTGAACAAGGTGGTCATCCGCCATGCCGTAGGAAAAAAAGAGGTAGAGGAACCCGTTGTGGTAGTAGGGGCTTCGTCGGCGCACCGCGATGCCTGTTTCGAGGCCTGTCGCTATTTAATAGATACCTTAAAGGAACGGGTGCCGATTTGGAAGAAGGAAATTTTTAAGAATAAGATGGTATGGGTTTCGGCCCATCCATAAATAGAAGAAAAGTCGGATTTTGTAAAAACGACTTGGGAGATAACGGTTGAATTGACCGAAACGAGAACGATAGATGTATGTTGGTAGACAATCATAATAGAACCATTAATTACGTTCGCTTGGCAGTGACCGATCGTTGCAATTTGCGTTGTAATTATTGCATGCCTGCCGAGGGAATCAATTTTGCAAAGAATGATAAGCTCTTCACTATTGATGAACTTTCTAGACTGAGTGAGATCCTCGTATCACAGGGTGTCGATAAAATTCGGATTACGGGAGGGGAACCTTTTGTTAGAAAAGATCTGATGGTACTCATGCGCCATTTATCACAACTTGAAGGGCTTAACGATATTTCCGTGACTACGAACGCTACTTTGATCGGCCCTTATATTGATGAACTCAAGGAATTAGGCATAAAGAACATCAATGTTAGCATGGACGCCATCAATCGCGAGACCTTTGAAAAAATCACCCGTCGCGACCATTATGATACCGTACATAACAATATCATTAGGCTGATTACCGAAGGTTTTAATGTAAGGATCAATTTTATTGCCTTGGAGGGACAGAATACCGAGGATATATTGCCGATGCTGGAGCTTACCAAGCATTATGGGGTTTCGGTACGCTTCCTTGAGGAAATGCCCTTTAACGGAGGAAGCAAGACCTTTGAAAGTATTGCGTGGGACTACAAGCGGATTTTGGCCTATGTGAAAGAGCGCCATCTCGATTATTACGAGTTGCCATCGCCCAAAACATCTACATCGATCAATTATAAAATTCCGGGCTTTAAAGGAAGCTTTGGGGTTATTCCTTCCTTTAGTAGAACGTTTTGTGGCTCGTGCAATCGCTTGCGAATTTCGGCTACGGGAGATGTCATTACCTGTTTGTATGCACAACCGAGCATGAACATACGCGATATTTTACGGGGGGAAGGGTCAACGGAAAAAATCAAGGAAAGTATTTTGAAAGCCATAGGAAGCCGTTCTAAAACGGGCTTCGAGGCGCAACAAAAGTACAAAGGCGTTTTCGCCAATTCAATGACTTCAATAGGAGGCTAATTTCATGGAAAAAAAACTCTCACATATCGATGCCTCGGGTAACGCGGCAATGGTAGATGTATCTGAAAAAAAAGTAACGGCACGGATGGCAAGGGCCTCGGGGCAAGTAGAATTTCCCAAGGAGGTTTTTGAGACCTTGGCGGCCCAAGATTTTCTGGGTAAGAAGGGAAGCATTATCCAAACGGCGGTCATTGCCGGTATTCAGGCCGTAAAAAAAACATCTGAGCTTATTCCGCTTTGCCATCAGATCAACCTGTCAAAAGTACAGATCGATATTGTACCCAAAGAGACGGCTTTAGAAATAAGCTGTACCGTAAAATGTACGGAAAAAACGGGAGTTGAAATGGAGGCACTTACAGGTGTTTCGCTTAGTGCATTGACCATTTACGATATGTGTAAGGCTTTGTCTCACGATATACGGATTACCAATGTTCAATTAGAAGAAAAAACAGGAGGAAAGAATGATTATAGGTCCTAAAATATACGGTTTGGTGCTGGCCGGAGGAAAAAGTACCCGCATGGGAAAAGACAAAGGCTTGATTCCCTATCACGGTATACCGCAACGCGATTATCTCTATAGCCTGCTGGGCAGGGTGTGTGAAAAGACCTTTTTAAGTATCAGGCCGGAACAAGCGGAAGAGATGGCCGAAGGCCTTGAAGTGGTTATTGATGAAAACAAGTATAGAGGGCCGTATAACGGACTCCTATCCGCGCATTTACAGTATCCTGACGTGGCTTGGTTGGTGTTGGCCTGCGACCTTCCCTTGATGGACCTTAAGGCGTTACAGGAATTGATCGCCGCTCGCGACCCGAATATGGTGGCGACTTCATTTGCCCAAAAAGAAAATCCTTTGCCCGAACCGCTATGTGCTATTTGGGAACCCAAGGCTTTTAAGGAAAGCTTGGCCTATCTGGAAAGCGGAAACGGTACCTGTCCTCGAAAATATTTGATTAACAGCGAAGTAAAATTGGTTTTCCCCGATAACCCGAATGTGCTTTTAAATGCGAATTCAGAGGAGGAATACAAGGAAGCTATCGTAAAACTTGCGGTGGAATGAATGCGGAACGCTATGACCGACAAACGATTCTAAAAGAGTTTGGTATGGAGGCCCAACTGAAATTGCAGTCGGCCAAAGTACTGGTGATAGGCGCGGGCGGACTCGGAGTTCCCGTACTTACCTACCTTAACGCTATGGGGGTAGGTACTTTAGGCATTGTAGACAATGATGTGGTGTCGCTTTCAAACTTGCACAGACAAGTACTGTATTCTGAAAAAGATGTACATACGCCTAAAGTTGCTACTGCTGTCCATAAGTTAAAAGAGCAGAATTCGGAGACCGAAATAATTTCGTACGAAACTTTTTTGACCCGAGAGAATGCGCTTGAGATTTTAGCCGATTATGATGTGGTCGTCGACGCTTCCGATAATTTTCCGACCCGATATTTGGTGAACGATGCCTGTGTTATTTTAGGAAAACCTTTTGTTTATGGTGCCTTACACAGTTTTGAAGGTCAGGTAAGCGTTTTTAATTTTAAAGGGGGGCCAACCTATCGCTGCCTTTTTCCTGAAATGCCGAAGGCCGATGAGGTACCCAACTGTAATGAAAATGGGGTTTTGGGTATTGTACCTGGAATCATCGGTAATTTTCAAGCCTTGGAAACCGTAAAAATGATTACGGGAATAGGGGAGACCCTTTCGGGGAAATTGTTGCTCTTTGATGGGTTGTCGAACAATTTCCAGAAAATACGGTTTACGGTAAACCCCGAAAACCTAGAGATAAAAACACTTCGTGAAAGTTATGATTTTGACTGTGGCCTACCCATGGCATCCATTACATCTGAGGCTTTCCGGCAGCTTGTTGAAAAGAGCGAAGTAGAACTTATAGATGTCCGTACCCCAAAGGAGTTTGAAAGGAAGCACTTGTCTTTCGCTAAAAACATCCCACTTTCCGAACTTGATGAACGGCATGGTGAAATTTTAACCGATGGGCCGATCTATGTGGTCTGCCAATCTGGGGTGCGAAGCCGAAAAGCCGTGGAAAAACTCAAAGGAATCTACGCCAAGGCCAATTTGATCAATGTTGAAGGGGGAATGAACCAAATTTCAAGGCATGCTCTTAAGTACTGAGAACCTGGTGCTCTTGTGTTTGGGTTTCTTTATTGTGGCCACCCTCTACTCTTCGGTAGGTTTTGGGGGCGGTTCTAGCTATTTGGCTTTGTTGACGCTGTTTTTGGGTGGTTTTTTTGCCATTCGTTCCATAGCGCTGATCTGTAATTTGGTGGTGGTTTCGGGTAGTACCTATTTGTACTTCAAGAACGGTCATGCTAAGTTAAAGGATTTTTTGCCCTTTGTTCTGGCTAGTATTCCCATGGCATTTATAGGGGCTTCTTTTCGCTTGGAAGAACATGTTTTTTTTCTGTTGCTAGGGTTTTCCCTAGTGACCTCGGCCATTTTTCTGACCTTGCAGACCTTTTCGAAAAGGGACCCCTCTGAAAAAGTGTCGGACTACCCGAAGTGGATGACCTATTTGCTAGGGGGCGGTATCGGCCTTTTGTCAGGACTCGTAGGTATTGGCGGGGGCATTTTTTTGGCGCCTATCCTCAACCATTTGAAATGGGACAAGTCTATTAAAATTGCGGCATTGGCCAGTTTTTTTATTCTGGTGAATTCAATTTCCGGACTTGCGGGGCTGGTTCAAGGGGGGATGTTGGAGCTTCCTTGGAAGGAAACCCTGGCCCTTGTGGTATCGGTTCTTGTCGGTGGTCAACTCGGAATTCGCATCAGCTTAAAACGATTTACCCCTAAAGGTATCAAAAGAATTACCGCCTTATTGGTTTTTGTTGTAGGGGTTCGTATTTTGCTCAAATATATTCCACAGGTATTCTGAACAAATAGTTTTTAAAAAGTAATAACATTGAAGATTCTTTTGAACCCGGCCTATGTTCCGGATATAGCAAGTTTTTCGGTAATTGCCCAACACGAGGTTTGTTGGGAAGTAGAAGATAATTTTCAGAAACAGACCTACCGTAACCGGGCCTACATTTGTAATGATTTGGGAAGACATATGCTCAGCATACCCATTCGCCATCTTGGGGGAAGCCAAGGTCGGCAGAAATACAAAGACGTTAAACTTGAAAACACTTATCAGTGGCAACGTCAGCACTGGAGAACCTTGCAAACCGCGTATAGGACCTCGCCTTTTTTTGAATTCTACGAAGATGAAATTGCGCCGCTTTACGAAAAACCATACGAGTATTTGTTAGACTTTAATCTTTTGAGCATACAGACCGTATGCGATTGCCTTCAGTTAGATATGCCCGAAGAAAAGACGGTTACGTTTGAAACCAAGCCGGAAAGCATGTTTGACGGTCGATTTCTTGTGAATGCAAAAAACAAGCTGGATTTCGCGCCCGAAACGTATACGCAAGTCTTTTCCGATAGAAATAGTTTTGTGGCGAATACAAGTATTCTTGATTTGTTGTTTAATGAAGGAACCAATGCCCTGAGCTATCTAAAGGCCCAGGACTTAAGCTTTTTAAATGCTTAGGTTTTTCTTGCACTATGGGATCCATTTTTTGCTTCCCGTTCTGGTAGGATGGTATTTCTATAAGGAATACCGAACAAAGGCCATACTCATACTATTGGCGGGTATAATTATCGATCTTGACCATTTGTTGGCAAGCCCCATCTTTGATCCCGATCGTTGTAGTATCGGCTTTCATCCCTTACACAGTTACTGGGCCATTGCCTTATATTTTGGATTGCTGTATTTTAAAAAGACGAGAATTTTCGGGTGGGCCTTGCTGATACATATCTTGGCCGATGCGACCGATTGTTTCTTACTCTTTCAATCGGAATGAGGCCATAACCGGAAAGTGGTCCGAATACTTATTGTCGTAGTTTTTGTGGGCCATAACTTCAAAGTTGGCATCGGCCATAATAAAATCGATGCGAATAGGAATCTTTAAAAAGTTGTATGTTCGTCCGTAACCCGAGCCTTTTGCTATAAAGGTATCTTGCATATCACCCTTGATGGTATGGTAGACCGAAGAGAATTGAGTGTTGTTGAAGTCTCCGCAAACCAAGGTTTTATAAGGGCTTTTGGCTTTGTGTTCGGCTATGATCTGTGCTTGGTGCTGTTGGCGTTTGAAGGCGTTGGTCACCCTTCTGTACAAGCGGTCTGAGGACTGTGAGCGCAACACGCCCGTGCCAGGGGTAATGCCCAGTGATTGCATGTGCAGGTTGTAGAGGCGTATCGTGTCTTTTTTGTAGAGGATGTCGGCATAGGAACCATTGTTGATGCTGTTCGGGAAATTAATGAGTTCCGCATTGATTATGGGGTATTTTGAAAATATGGCCATGTGCACCTTTCCTCCTGTCGGAATGCGCTTTAGGAAGTGATAGGGGTAGTCTAAATAATCTACCTGCATATCATGGCCTACCTCTTGAAAACTAATGATGTCGGGTTTCTCTTGTTTGACCAAATTTTCGATCTCTTCTGGGATGTTGTCGTTGTCTAAAAAATGATATCGGTTGAAAGCCCGTACGTTATAGGTCATTACCTTTAGTTCGTCTTCTTGAAAATCAATTGATTTTGGGGCGATTTTGATAAAAGTGCCCAAGGTAAAATAACCAAAGACCAAAACGAACAATGAGGTAAGCGCTTGCCATTTTAGGTTCAATAACCAATATAGAAAAAAGAGTCCGTTGACGACCACCAAAGCGGGTACACCCAAACTCAAAATCGACAAAAACGGAAAAAGATCCAGAGAGAGGTAGGGTACCCCACAGGCCGCTAGAAGTACCAGGGCAAAAATCAGATTAAAGAAGTAAGCGATTTTATTGAAAAATGAAAGTCCCTTCATAAGCTAATCTTCCTTGCCGGCCTTGAAAAGAAAGTCCTTTTCCGCTTTGGAAAGACTTTCGTAGCCCGACTTGCTGATCTTGTCTAAAATAGCATCTATCTTTTTTTGATGGGCTTGCTTGTCGTAATTAGCTTTTGAGGTGGTAGCGGTCGATTGTCTGTTCTTGTACACCGTTTTCATGGGGGCTTTCTTTTCGGTTTTTTTGAAAAGGTTGGCTATGGCGTCTATCATTTTTGAAAAACCTTCACCTATGTCCTTTCCATTGTATAGCTGTTTGGCGTACATATAACCTAGAAGGGCACCGCCCAAATGCGCTATGCGTCCTCCAACATTACCTCCCATGGGAATCTGTACCAAATCCATCAGAACAACGAACAGGCCTATTTGCCAGAGCTTTACGTTAAAGAAAATTAGACGGACTTCTTGATTGGGGATGTAGGTACACACAAATATAAGTACGGCCATGACCCCGGCGGATGCCCCGATAAGGGAAGCGTTGATGTTTATTAGTGTTGGGAAAATGTTATAGCTTAAGAGAAATAGGAGTCCACCTAAAATAACGCCCAAAAAATAAATGTTCAAGAATCGCCTGCCGTCAAAAAGATTAAGTAAAATACGGCCCGCCACGTAGAGCACGTACATATTCCAGATAATATGGAAAATTCCACCGTGCAAAAAAGAGTAGGTCACAATGGACCAAGGTTGCGTTAAGAAGTCGAAGAAATCTTTGGGCAGGGCGAACCATTCTTCAAACCTAGGGCTAATAAGCGCCGTAATAAGCCCCATAACGATAAAAACGATAACGTTAATTACTATGAGCTTTTCGGAAACGCTCAACCGGGCATACTGATATTTTAAGTCTCCGTTCGTCATCTTAGTTCCAGCGGTTGTTATTAAACTGATTTTTTTTCCAATACCACATCATTAAAAAGCCGAATAAAGCACCGCCAATGTGGGCAAAATGGGCAATGCCTTGACCGAAAAGACTATATCCGGTTACTCCTGAAAATAAGTCCAATCCTATTAAAACGGGAATAAAGTATTTCGCTTTAATGGGTATGGGAAGGAAAATCAAGAAAAGCTCACTATTGGGGAACATCATTCCAAAGGCTACCAAAACGCCATAGATGGCTCCTGAGGCCCCTACGGCAGGAGTGCTATAGGCCGATAAGAAATTGTCTATGGTGCTTTTCGAAGCAATATTGTACCAATCGGGACTGTATTGGCCCGAGGAGATAATCTCTAAGACGTTGGCTTCGGTCATACCACTATTGACCAAGGCCTGCATGCCTTCGTTAAAATAGTAATAATTGACCCCTGTATGGATCAGTGCCGAACCAAGGCCGGCGGAAAAATAGAAAAATAAAAACTTGTTACGCCCCCATAACTGTTCTAGGGGAGTGCCAAAGGCCCATAAGGCGTACATGTTAAATGCAATGTGGGTGAAGCCGCCATGCATGAACATGTGTGTGATGATTTGATAGATTTCAAAATGCTCGTTCTTGGGAAACCACAAGGAAAACCACTGGTACATTTGGTCGCCGTACAAATAGGTGGCCACAAAAAACAGAATGTTGATGATGAGCAAATGTTTTATGGCTTCTGTAAGTCTTCCCATTTATATGAATTTTTTATCGATGTCATTTTCGGTAATGGTAATATATACCGGTTTATTAAACGGACTTACCATAGATTCCTTACAGGCAAACAGGTCGTTTACCAAGGCAATTTGCGAGGCGTTGTCCAATGTTTCCCCAGTTTTGACCGCCAAAGTCTTTGCCAGGGTTTTTGAAAGTATGTCCGTATGCGAAAAACTATCGTCGGTTACCTCTTGTTGGTAATCCGATATCAGTTGGTCCAATATCATGCCAACTTCGCTTTCGGCCACTAATAGGGGTACTCCGGTAACCGTAATCGATTCACCTTCTATGTTTTCGAAAATGAAGCCGATGGAAACCAAAATATCCTGAATTTCTTTGAGGGCATTGATTTCCGACTTTGAAAAAGAAAGGTGTAGGGGGAATAATAATTGCTGGCTTACCCCTTGTTTTACCGTACTGTTCTTTAGGAATTTCTCGTAGAGGACCCTTTGGTGTGCCCGACTTTGGTCTATGACGACCATCCCTGATTTTATCGTTGTTACAATATATTTTCTTCTGATTTGGAAGGTGGTGGTAACCGCTTCTGTGGTTTCTTTTTCACCTTCAAAGATAGAGCCTGTAATAGTATCGGATTCAAAACTGATACTACCGGGTTCGTCATCGGTGCCCATTTTTGACTCAAGGCCAACGTATAAACTTTCCCAATTGCCGGAACTTTGCTTTTGATAGCTTCTCGAAGCAGGGGACGGAGACGGGCTTTTGGTTTCTTGAAAAGGATTGAAGCCCGCATCTACCGTTACCTTGGGGGGCACGGCGGATTTGTCCTTGAACTCGTATGGGGTCTGTAAATTTGGGTCGTGCTCGAAGTCTAGGGCAGGGGCCACGTTAAATTGGCCCAAGCTGTGCTTTACCGTAGACCGTAAAATGGCGTACAGGCTGTGCTCGTCGTCAAATTTGACCTCCGTTTTGGTCGGGTGTATATTGATATCTATAGAACTTGGATCCACCTCTAAATAAAGAAAATAACCTGGGTAAGAGTCCGATTTTATCAGTCCTTCAAAAGCTGCGACTACGGCATGGTGTAAATACGGACTTTTAATAAATCTGTTGTTGATAAAGAAGAACTGCTCGCCACGGCTTTTTTTTGCGAATTCGGGCTTGGTAATAAACCCTTTTATTTTTACTATCGGAGTTTCTTCCTCTACAGGTACTAATTTTTGATTGGTACGGCTTCCGAAGATATTTACGATACGCTTTCGGTAATTGTCGGAAGGAAGGTTGAAAAGCTCGTTCCCATTATTGTAAAAGTGAAAGGCTATCGAAGGATGGGCCAAGGCCACACGGTGAAATTCGTCGGTGATATGCCTGAGCTCGACTTGATTGCTTTTTAGGAAATTCCGTCGGGCCGGAATATTGAAAAACAGGTTTTTTACCGCCATAGACGTACCCTTGGGGGTAACGCTGGCTTCTTGAAAAACGATTTTACTGCCTTCAATTTTGATATGGGTACCCAATTCCTCGGATTCGGGCCTGGTCTGCATTTCTACATGGGCAATCGCCGCAATGGAAGCCAAGGCCTCGCCGCGGAACCCTTTGGTATTCAGGTTGAAAAGGTCTTCGGCCTTCTGTATTTTAGAAGTAGCGTGACGCTCAAAACTCAAGCGTGCATCGGTCGCACTCATGCCCATACCGTCATCGACAACTTGAATGAGGATTTTCCCTCCTTCTTTAATGATGAGTTTTATAGTGGTGGCACCGGCATCAATAGCGTTTTCAAGCAATTCCTTGACCACCGAGGCAGGGCGTTGAACCACTTCACCCGCTGCAATCTGATTAGCAACATGGTCCGGTAAAAGTTTTATGATATCTGCCATTAGTTAGGAAAGAATATAGAAAGGTCAAAATCGATGATAAAAAGTACGATCAGTACTAAAATGGCCAAAATGATGGCCATACGTATTTTTAGGTTGTTGTCGCCTTGGCGTCTCATGTCGGCCATGGCGTTACCGAATTTCCCTTTTAGTCCTCTTGGGGCATTGAGCGTACTTCTATATTGGTCGAATTTTGGTTCAATTTTGAACGGATTGCCTTTTCCCTTATCGTCAAAATAACGAGGGGCGTATCCAAACTTCTTGTTGCGCTTTAAGCGCGTGAATTTACTTAGCATTCCCATGAACTTCAAAGTTACTTAAAATCAAAAAATATGCCGTCTTGCCAATGCCAAAATTTGTTAACAAGAGCCCGATAAGAGGTGAATTGAAGAAAAACGTAGTAATCTACTCCTTGGTTTGTAGTGTTTTAAGTTGTTGTAGCCCGAAGAGTTGGAGTTTCAAGATGTTAACCGCGTCAAAAGAGGCGGACATATCCGGAAGGGTGCACTTAAAAAGTTTGGGGCGGTTTAGGACTTACTTGCCTAAGCAGGCCATTTGAATGGCGGCAATGGCGGCTTCGGTACCTTTGTTGCCGTGCTTTCCTCCACTGCGTTCCTGTGCTTGTTGCAAATTGTTGTCGGTCAGTACACAGAAAATTACAGGGGTGTCCAGTTGTACGTTCAAATCCTTGATGCCTTGGGCAGTAGCGCTACAAACAAAATCGAAGTGCTTGGTTTCGCCTTGAATAACGCTTCCTATGGCAATAACGGCATCGACCTCTTGTGTGGTGGCCATCTTTTTGCAGCCGTAGGTAAGCTCAAAGCTTCCGGGTACGTCCCAACGTAGTATATTCGACTCAAGCGCACCGCAATCCAAAAGGGCTTCAATAGCCCCGGAGTACAGGCCTTCGGTGATTTCGGTATTCCATTCTGAAACAACAATCCCAAATCGAAGATGCTTCGCATTTGGGATTTTGGTTTTATCGTAAACCGAAAGGTTCTTATTTGCCGTAGCCATTAATTGGAGGTTTTAGCCATTCCTATAAAAGCATCCACGGTACGGGCCTCATCGGAAGATGAATATTCATCTTTGATTTTCTGAAAGTATTTCAAAGCCTTGTCGTTTTGTTTCAATTCAAGTGCCGTAACACCGGCCTTGTATAAAAACTTAGGTCTAGTGTAATCGTTGTTGCTATGGGTGATCGCTTTGTCGTAATACTCCAAAGCATCTTCGGGTTGTTCCAATTGCATAAAGGCATCACCAAGTCCACCTTTGGCCAAAGCCCCTAGAATATCGTCTTCAGATTTGAAATCCTCAAGGTGCGAAATGGCTTCTTGGTACTTTTGCATGTTCAAATAGGCCATACCTGCGGAATAGTTGGCAAGGTTGGCAGCTTTTGTACCACTGTACTCATCGATGATGTCAAGAAAGCCGTATTTGCCCTCTGCGCCGTTCAAGGCGAGGTTGTACAGCGAGTCTTTTGCTGTTGGGCTGTTCAATGCTTGGTCAAAGTATTGTTGCGGGTAGTACATTTCATTGGCCGCATTCGACTCTTTTGGTTTTTCTACGAACTGTACGTAGGCCAAATAGCCAAGAACACTGATTGCTACTACACCAATTACCCCCAAAATATAGTTTTGGTTGCTGGCTACCCATGCTTCTGTTTTAGAGGCGCTTTCGTCAAGCGTACTAAAAACTTCTGCAGTTGCGCTTTCCTGTTCTGTAACTTCTTGCTCTTCTGCTTTGTCTTTCGGTTTGAAGCCCCGCTTTTTGTATGTTGCCATTTTATTTTTTATTGGTCGCGCAAAAATAATGGTTTTATCGAAAACCGAAAGGGTATTTATTCGTTATTTTTGATGTTTTCGAAACGAACCCTATTTTAATTCGAAATTTGGCACATGTTTTTACGCAAATTATCCCTTATAAATTACAAGAATTTTGACTCCAAAGATTTTGAGTTCGACTCAAAGATCAACTGTATGGTGGGGCCGAACGGGATAGGGAAGACTAATGTGCTCGATGCGATCTACCATCTTTCCTTTGGTAAAAGTTACTTCAATCCGGTGTCGACGCAAAACATTCGTCACGACGAAGATTTTTTTGTAATCGAGGGAGAATTTGAAAAAGAAGACCGTCAAGAGAAAATAGTTTGCAGTTTAAAACGTGGATCTAAAAAAATGATCAAGCGAAACGGCAAGGCCTATGATCGGTTGTCAGACCATATCGGTCTATTGCCACTGGTAATTATCTCTCCGGCCGATAGGGATCTTATTATCGAAGGGAGCGATACCCGTAGAAAGTTTATTGACGGTGTTATATCGCAATCCGATAAAAACTATCTTCAAGACCTTCTGAAATACAACAAGGTATTGGCCCAACGGAATTCCCTTTTAAAATATTTTGCGGCTAACCATACCTTTAATAAAGATACCTTATCGGTATATAATGAGCAGTTAAACGATTATGGTAGCAAGATTTTTGAAAAGAGGATAGGCTTCCTTGAACGTTTTATCCCTATTTTTAAGGAACAGTATGTCGCTATTTCCGGAGGGCACGAAGAGGTCTCCCTACGTTATGAAAGCAAGCTAAAGGATCAAGGCTTGTTGGCACTTCTTGAAAGTAATGTGGAAAAGGACAAGGCCTTGCAGTATACCAGTGTAGGGGTCCATAAAGACGATTTGGGCTTTGAGATATCAGGACACCCGATTAAAAAGTTCGGTAGTCAAGGTCAACAAAAATCTTTCTTGATCGCATTGAAATTCGCACAGTTTCAATTTATAAAGATGCAATCGAAAACGACGCCCGTTTTATTGTTAGACGATATTTTTGATAAATTAGACGAGCATAGGGTGTCACATATTGTAGCATTGGTGAACAATGAGAATTTTGGACAGATTTTTATAAGCGATACCCATGCCGATAGAACGGAAGCTGTGGTGAAGCAGATCCATCAGACCTATAAGCTGTTTCGGTTGAATGGTTAAGGTGATGCTTGTAGACAAGTTGTAAATATTGATAGAATAAGGATGAAACGATTTTTTTTAATAGGATGTGCTTTTTTGTTTTTGGGATGCTCTTCTAGGGTGTCGGTAGATGATCTGAACAAACTCAATGGCTATTGGGAAATTACCCGGGTCACTTTTGCTGACGGAAACACCAAGGAGTACAAGGTGAATACCAGTGTAGATTATATCAAGGTCGAAGACCGGAAAGGATTTAGAAAAAAGGTACACCCGAAATTGAACGGTACCTTCGAAACTTCCGATGATGCGGAAACTTTTACCGTTGTCGAAGAAGGAAAAGGTCTTTCCATTCGGTACAAGACCGAACTCAGTGAGTGGTCGGAACTATTGACTGAACTAGACGATGATGTCTTTTCGGTAGTCAACCCAGAGGGTATCCGCTACGATTACAAACGATTTGAACCTATTTCAATTCAATAAAAGATGGCAAAGAGAAGAAACGAGAACCTGAACATGAGCGAGGCTTTGCAAGAATTTATAAAGGAAAACCGCTTGCAGAAGGGGATGGACAAGGTAGATGCCCGTGAGGCCTGGCGTAAACTTATGGGTAACGGCGTGAATAATTATACCACCGACATTGAGCTACGGGGCGACACCCTTTTTGTGGCGCTATCTTCGTCGGTTCTTCGTGAGGAGCTAAGTTTGGGCAAATCTAAAATCGTAACCATGCTCAATGAAGACTTGGGCAAAAACTTGGTGAAGAAACTGGTGTTACGATAAAAGCCCGCAAATATCAACGAATTGATGTCTACGGGCTTTGTATTGATAAGAAGTGTTCTGTCTTTAGTAGATTTCTCTTCCTGAAAAATGAAACGAACCTTCTATGGCAGCGTTTTCATCACTATCGGAACCGTGTACGGCATTTTCTGCGATATCGGTAGCGAACAATTTCCTGATAGTTC
Source organism: Zobellia uliginosa (assembly GCF_900156625.1). Classification (GTDB taxonomy): domain Bacteria; phylum Bacteroidota; class Bacteroidia; order Flavobacteriales; family Flavobacteriaceae; genus Zobellia; species Zobellia uliginosa. The sequence goes on from NZ_FTOB01000002.1 coordinate 526,181, forward strand.
CTTCGGCAGCTTCGGCCGGGTTGGTGGCACCGATCAATGCACGGAAATCTTCAACGGCATTGTCTTTTTCTAAAATGGCCGCAACGATAGGGCCTCGGGTCATAAACTCTACCAATTCGCCAAAGAACGGACGTTCTTTGTGGATCGCGTAGAACTCTTGGGCATCACGTGTGCTCAATTGCGTATATTTCATGGCGACGATTTTGAAGCCAGCGGAACTTATTTTTTCCAAAATAGCGCCAATATGGCCATTTTCAACCGCATCGGGTTTAATCATCGTAAAAGTTCTGTTCGTTGTCATTTTAAAAATTTTTTGCAAAAATACGTTTTATTCATCAACAGGCAACTTTTAATAGGCTTGATGTAGTTCTCCCATTATCTTTAGGCCGTCACCGAGCATTTGCATGTGAGTTTCCTTGGTTTTAAAGTTAAATCGGATGAGGCCGAAACTCTTTGTGGAGACGACCTTTCCGACCCTAAACGGATTGGGTTCGTTCTTGAATCGGGTATACGAATGTGTAAGCCCGCTACTCGTAAAATCGATAAGGGGGTAGGGCAGGTCTTCAATTTCCGTTTTGGAAAATTCCGAAATATGTCGGTCTCCAGATAGGATCATAACTCCTTTGGCCTTAGAATCTACGATGAGTTTTTTAAGTTGGTCGACCTCATGGGGAAAGTTGCCCCAGGTCTCAAAGCCGTGTTCGTTCGACAGTATTTGTATGCTGCTCACCAGAACGTTGAAATCGGCCTTCGAATTTTGAAGCTCATTGGCGAGCCATGTCCATTGGCGCTCGCCCAAGACCGTTCCGTCGCCATAAGCGTTCGGTTTGGTGCGTTTCTTGGTCTTGGTGTCGGGCGTTAATGGCGTTCTAAAATATCGGGTGTCGAGTACGATTATTTTTATACTTCCTTGAGGGGTGTTATAGGTATGTGAAGTATATACACCTTCTTGGGTTCTTCTAGGGTCATTTTTTTCAACGCCCATAAAGTTTAAAAATTCTTGTTGGCTTTCCTTCTTTTTGTAAAAGTCGACACCGCCGTCGTTAAGTCCGTAATCATGATCGTCCCAAGTACCTATAACGGGAGTGCTTTCCTTTAGTTTCTTGTAGCCTTCTATGGTATTCTGTTGCTCGTACATGGCTCTTAACCGTTGCATATTGTCGGTATCCGCATAAATGTTATCTCCGCCCCAGACCCATACATCCGGTTGGGTTTTCAGGATGTCGTCCCAGAGAAAGTTGGTTTCGTCCTGCTTGTTGCAAGAGCCGAAGGCCAAGGTGAAATCGGCCGTAACGGTGCTATCTAAATAGGTTGCCGGGTTGTCCATTGGGGTGTGGCTTTGTGGTTTACAGCCAATGGTCATAGAGATCAAGCAAAAGACGATGTATTTGTAGCGCATGGTTTCGTTTTGTACGTTAGCACAAAAATAAGCGATTGTCTTAAAAGGACTACGTTATTAAATTGTATATTTACAAGCATGAATTTGGAGTCTATAAAAGCGGTTAAGCAACTACTTTCCCAACCGCAAAAAATCGTAATCGTACCGCATAAGAACCCCGATGGTGATGCCATTGGTTCAACTTTGGCCCTATGGCACTACCTGACCGACAGGGGGCAAGAGGCCGTTGTTATCGCGCCCAATGATTACCCAAAGTTTTTAAAATGGATGCCCGGAAACGAGAATATCTTGAATTTTGAAAGGGAAAATGGCCAGGCGAAGGATAAAATTGCCGAGGCTACCGTAGTTTTTACATTAGATTTTAATCACTTGGGCCGAATAGGGCAGATGCAGTCGGTTTTAGAAGATTTGACGGTGCCTTTCGTTATGATAGACCATCATCAGGCTCCTTCTGATTATGCCGAAATCATGTACTCCGATGTTTCAATGAGTTCAACCTGTGAAATGGTCTATAACTTCATCGAATTTTTGGGTGACGTGGATAAGATCAGCCTCGAAATCGCAAATTGTCTGTACACGGGAATCATGACCGATACAGGTTCTTTTAAATTTAGGTCCACTACCGGAAGAACCCATCGTATAGTGGCCGATTTAATAGACAAAGGCGCCGAAAATACACAGATACACCATAGGGTGTACGATACGAATACACCGGGGAGACTCCATCTTTTGGGGTGTGCCTTGAAGAATATGGTGATTTTGGATCAGTACAGAACTGCATATATTACCCTAAGTCAAGAAGAACTTGACGCCCATAAATACCAAAAAGGCGATACCGAGGGGTTTGTGAATTACGGACTTACGCTTGAAGGTATTATATTTGCGGTTATTTTTATTGAAAACAAAGAAGAAGGTATTGTAAAAATCTCCTTTCGATCTATTGGAGATTTCTCGGTAAACGAGTTTGCCAGGGCCCATTTTGAAGGCGGTGGACACAATAATGCGGCAGGAGGAAAGAGTGACAGAAGCCTTAAGGAGACCGCCTTATTTTTTGAGTCTTTGTTAGTGAACTATAAAGAGCAATTGACGGCATGAGAATCGTAAGTGTATTATTTTTAATCGTATTGGTCGGTTGTGGAGGCCCTGAAGCTCGAAGACCTGTAGAGGTAAAGTCAGGCAGTTTCTTTAAGCAATCGGTAAAACGGAGCAAAGAGCTTTTGGCCAAAGAAGAGAAGATGATCCAAGATATTATCGATCGCGATACGGTACACGAATATGCCCATAGTGCCAGCGGCTCGTGGTTCTATTATGACGTTAAGAACGATACCGACGAATATACGCCCCAAACCGATGATTTGGTGGTGATGAGCTATAACTTGGTCGGCTTTAATAACGATACCATTTATAGTATGGACGATATAGGGGTCTTAAAATACAAAGTAGATAAGCAAGAATTGTTTCCAGGCTTGCGTAACAGCGTAAAAATGCTAAAGGAGGGAGAGACTGCTACTTTTTTGTTCCCCTCGTCATTGGCATACGGCTATCATGGCGATAACGATAGGATCGGAATCAACGTGCCGGTCAAGGCAACCGTTTCGGTAATGAAAATCGAAAAAAAGGAAGACCAAGAAGCGGCCGAGTAATCCCCATAAATATTAAATCACAAAAGAAATTATAAACAAAGAATTAAAACATGAGAAAATTCTATTACTTGATTACCCTAGCCGTATTGCTAGCCAGTTGTAAAAGTCAATATGCCGAATTGGGCGATGGTCTTTTTGCCGATATACATACCACTAAAGGTGATATTATTGTAAAATTGGAGTACAAGAAAACACCGGTTACCGTAGCAAACTTCGTTTCCTTGGCCGAAGGAAAAAACCCTTTTGTTACCGATAGCCTAAAGGGAAAGAAATTTTATGATAGCATCATATTCCATAGGGTGATCAAAGACTTTATGATTCAAGGGGGCGATCCTACGGGTACCGGTAGGGGCAATCCTGGCTATAAGTTCAAGGATGAGTTTAACGATTCTTTGGTACACGATAGAAAAGGGATACTATCTATGGCAAATTCCGGACCCAAAACGAATGGGAGTCAGTTTTTTATCACCCATAAGGAAACGCCGTTTTTAAACGGAAGACATACCGTATTCGGTCATGTGATAGAAGGTTTGGATGTTGTGGATTCCATTGCCAATGTCGAGACTTCCCAAGACCGAATGACCCAAGATCGACCTTTGGAAGACGTGGTTATGACCAGTGTGGAAATCGTGAGGAATGGTAAAGAGGCCAAAAAATTCGATGCCGTTAAGGTCATGACCGATTATTTTGCCGAAGAGGAAGCACTGATTGCCGCCTTTAATAAAATGAAAAGTGAATTTAAGGCCGAACTCGAAAAGCAAAAAGCCGAGGCTGAAGAATTGGCCAGTGGTCTGAAAATTATGAGAACCAAAGATGGGGGGGGAGATACGCCTAGAACTGGGCAACAAGTATTGGTTCGCTACGCCGGTTTCTTAGAGGATGGAACTTTGTTCGATAGCAATTATGAAGAAGTGGCTACCAAATACAACCAATTCGATGAGAGAAGGAAGCAAGGAGGAGGTTACGAGCCGATACCTATGGAATACAGTCCTGATGCCGCCCTTATTCCTGGTTTTAAGGAAGGACTTTTAAATATGAAGGTAGGGGACAAGGTCAGAATTTTCATTCCGTCACACCTCGGTTATGGGGAACAAGGTGCAGGGCCCATCCCACCAAATTCAAATTTGGTATTTGACCTGGAAATCACCGGTATAGCTGAATAAGCTGTTTTAAAGAAAAGTTAAAAACCCGCATAAAGCGGGTTTTTTTATGCTTTGAAAATCCAAAAACATAAGTATATACGTACAACTATTGTGGTATTAAAGGCTGGTTGTAAGGTAACAGACTGGCCTTTAGTAATATGAACTTAACCTAATAATTTAAAAAGTAGAATTTATGAAAATGATTAAATTAATTTGTGCTGTTGTATGTATGGTTTTGGTTGGATGTGACCCGAATCCGGATACCGAGGAGGTCTTGGTAGAAGACGATGTTACGGTCAAGGCGGAAGATGTGCCTTCTGAAGAAACCGATGATTGCCATGATGGCGACGATACTTCAAAAAGCACGGTGGTTGCCGAGTACGGGCAGCTTAGTGTAGATGGGAAGTTTATGGTAAACCAAGATGGTGAAAAAGTACAATTGAGGGGTATGTCTTTGTTCTGGAGCCAGTGGATGGGCCAATTCTATACCAAGGAGGCCGTGAAATGGCTCAAAGATGATTGGAACGTAACCATTGTACGCGCCTCTATGGGGGTTGAGGACTCAGATGGTTATCTATCCAATCCAGAAAAGGAAAAGGCAAAGGTCTTTGAGGTAATTGAAGCGGCCATAGAAGAAGGGATCTATGTTTTGGTAGATTGGCACAGCCATCACGCCGAAGATCATCTTGACGAGGCCAAACGTTTCTTTGCCGAAGTGGCCGAAAAATACGGATCGCATCCGAATATTATTTATGAAACCTACAATGAGCCTTTGGGGGTTTCTTGGACACAGGTGTTAAAACCATACCATGAAGCGGTAGTGGCTGAAATTAGAAAGTACGACCCTGATAATATTGTGGTCTGTGGAACGCGAAACTGGTCTCAAGCCGTAAACGAAGTGGTAGGGAACGAACTTAATGATCCCAATGTGATGTATACCTTGCATTACTATGCTTCTTCCCATAAAGAAGATTTGCGTAATGCGGCACAGGTGGCCATAGACAATAATATACCCTTGTTCGTAACTGAATACGGAGTAACCGAATATACGGGCAATGGTTATATCGATGTAGAATCGGTAGAGCAATGGTGGAAGTTCTTAGATGATAATTCTATTTCTTGGTGTAATTGGTCGATAGCCGATAAAGAGGAAAGTTCGGCTGCACTTAGGCCAGGGGCGAGCGGTCAAGGCGGTTGGTCTGAAAGCCAGCTTACCCAATCAGGACGTATGGTCCGTGCCGAAATATTGGCGAAGAATCCTAAATTTTAGAAAGACGTGGATTGAATCAAAGCATAGTCAGAAAGGGCTTTGTTAGGCATTTGTGCCTGCGCGTTCAAAACGGTAGGGCCCTATTCTTAAACTATAGTTGTTTATCGTCTTTAGTGGTACAGGGACAAGGGATTCAAGCACCTTGTCCCTGTTTTTTGTGCTAACTGCCAAGTTTTTTGTCTTTTATGTGCAGTTCGTCTAAAAAATCATAATACTTCGCATAGATCTCCGTTTGAAGCATCTATAAACCCTAAATCTTATAACCTATGAATTGGTATTTAAAAGTTTTACAAAACTACGCTGGCTTTGGAGGTCGTGCGCGAAGAAAGGAGTATTGGATGTTCTTTTTGTTCAATTCGCTTATCTCATACGGGCTGTTGATTTTAGCTGGCCTCCTTGAAGTACCTGCACTTGGCTTCTTGTATATGGTCTACGCCTTTGGTGTTCTGATTCCCAGTATAGCGGTGGCCATACGTCGTATGCATGATGTGGGTAAGAGTGGGTGGTTTATCCTAGTGCCTATTTACAATTTGATTTTAGCCTGTACGGACAGCGAAAAGGGCGATAACCAATATGGTCCCAATCCGAAGGCGGAAGAAGTATCCGATTTGCAGAAAGTTTAATTATGGTCGATATATTGTAAAAAGGGGCCTGTCAAACGACAGGCCCCTTTTTTTATGCTTTTGGAGTCTCTTCCAAAATGCTCAATAAGAATTTCCAGAATTTTTGAACCGAAGAAATACTAACGCGTTCATCCGGTGAATGGGCGCCAAGAATGGTAGGTCCAAAACTGATCATATCCATGTCGGGATAATTCTGGCCTAAGATTCCACATTCCAGTCCCGCATGACATGCGGCCACTTTTGGCTTTTCGTTGAACAAGGCCGTGTATTTGTTTTCGGCCACTTTTAATATTTTTGAATTGGGGTTCGGGGTCCAACCGGGGTAGGTACCGCTTAATTCAACATCGCACTTGGCGAGTTCAAAGGTAGACTTAAGGGCATTCGCTAGGTCCATCTTGGCCGAATCGACGGAAGACCGTGTCAAACATCCGATTTTAACCTCTCCGTCCTTGACCAAAACACGGGCCACATTATTTGAGGTCTCTACAAGTCCTGGTATGGTGGCGCTCATGGCATAGACTCCGTTGTGGGCTGCGTAGATACCTTGTAAGAGCCGTTCTTGAGAACCGAGTCCCATTACCGTCTTGGGTAGTTTTGTGGGTTCTACGGCAATATTTAGCTTGGGCTCTATGGCGTTCAATTCTTTTTTTATGATTTCCCCTAATTCTTCTATGGTTGCTTCAAAAGCTTCACTTTGCTTTTTTAAGAGTACTATGGTGGCTACGCTTTCTCGCGGGATGGCGTTTCTTAGGCTACCCCCGTCAATTTCGGAAATACGTAACATATACTTGTTTCCAACGGTATACAGTACACGGTTCATGATTTTGTTGGCATTGCCCAGACCCTTGTGTATTTCAATGCCACTGTGGCCACCTTGAAGTCCGTTAACCGTAATTTTATAGGCAGCACTGGCACGTGGTACCGGTTTTTCACTGTATTGTCGGGTTGCTGTTATGTCTATTCCTCCGGCACATCCTATGTCGAGCTCATCGTCTTCCTCGGTGTCGAGGTTCAATAAGATTTTTCCTTGTAATATCCCTCCTTCAAGTCCCATAGCCCCGGTCATGCCTGTTTCTTCATCTATGGTAAAAAGGGCTTCTAGCGGTGGATGGGCGATATCGGTACTTTCCAATAAGGCCATTATAGCGGCTACCCCCATACCATTATCGGCACCGAGGGTGGTTCCCTTGGCTTTGACCCAGTCTCCATCGACGAACATTTCAATACCCTGGCTGTCGAAATCGAAGTCGGTATCATTGTTCTTTTGGTGCACCATGTCTAGGTGGGATTGTAAGGTGATGGTCATTCGGTCTTCCATTCCCTTACTGGCGGGTTTCCTGATGATTACATTACCGACTTTGTCCTTTAAAGTTTCGAGATTTAGCGATTTTCCAAAATCGATCATAAAATTGATTACCCGCTCTTCCCTTTTAGAGGGGCGCGGTACCGCATTTAGGTCGGCAAACTTGTTCCAGACCGATACGGGGATCAATTCTCTTATAGCTTCGTTCATACGTTGTTATTTTTTTTGCAAAAATACGTAGTCAAAAATTGGTATGGGCGATAATTGGTTAATTTTGATGTTTAACGAACGATAAAGTGCCTATGCGGTACTTCAGTAAAAACGTGTCGACACAAAATTGGTTTTGGTAATCTTTAATTTGAATTTTTGAAGGATAAATTAAAAAACGGAATAGCTTTAAGTTTACTTCCGCAGATTCTTTTGGTTGCATGGTTGGGAGGGAGGCCTGATTTGGTCGAGGCCTATTACAGTAATGGTATTTATCCGCCCATAAGTCAATTTTTCCGCATACTCTTTGGGTGGCTTCCCTTTTCAATCGGCGACATACTCTATGCCTCGCTCATTGTTTTGGGGCTGCGCTACCTTTACAAGAGCCGATTAAAAATAAAAAAACGGCCCCTCTTGTTCCTCAGGAACGTAGTCGTAGTGCTGTCGGTCTTTTATTTCACCTTTAATCTGGTGTGGGGGTTGAACTATTATCGAAAGCCCATTGCCGAAAACTTTGCCATACGTGACAGCGTACAAACCTCAGAAGTGATCGACTTGGCCGAAAGATTGATTTTAAGGACAAATCAACTTCAATTCAAACTGACTGCTGACAGTACAAAGCGAGTGGAGGTGCCTTACAGTCGTGAGGAGGTTTTTGAGAAGACCGTTGATGGTTATCGGCAATTACAGCAAGAATATCCTTTTTTAGAATATCGGCATAGCAGTCTTAAGGCATCTATGTTCAGTACGCTTGCCAGTTATATGGGTATCGGGGGGTATTTGAATCCGTTTACCAATGAAGCCCAAGTAAATGCAACTACGCCCTTGTTCCGGTTTCCGGTGGTCAGTGCACATGAAGTGGGGCATCAAGTGGGGTATAGTAAGGAGAATGAAACCAATTTTATCGGGTATCTGGTTACCCTAAGGAATGATGATATCTATTTTCAATATTCCGCTTCCGCTTATGCCCTGAGCCATTGTTTGAGTGCTGTAAGGCGTTCTGACGAAGCCCTGTTCAAAGAGCTTTATGCCAAGTTGAATTTTGGGGTTCAAGAAAACTACCGGGAGCTCTATGAGCATAGTTTAAAATACGTAAACCCTTTCGAACCTATATTCAAGTCGGTTTTTAATACCTTCTTAAAGGCCAACCAACAAAAGGATGGCATTAAGAGTTATGGTAAGATTGTAGAATTAATGGTCGGGTATCATGAGAAGTATCCCCTTTAAGGCTTAGGCTTGTGGGTATGTTGTAAATTGAGGAACTTTATTTATGAGGCCTGAAAGAAGTCCAATACACTTCCCTTGGCTATTTCTTTATCACCTGCCGGTACGCAAACGAACCCGTCGGCTTGGGCCAAGCTTACCAAATCACCTGAGCCATTGCCTTTAATGGGAAGGGCCAAGATTCGTCCTTGATCCCATTTTGTGGTCACCTGAACGAACAAGGTGAGGGAAGGGTGGGGATGCAAGGGTTCCTCTAAGATAACGGATTGCCTTTGGGGCTCTAACGTCAAGCATTTATTAAGCCAAGGCAAGAAATATACGTGATAGTTGGCAAAAGTTGAAACGGGGTTACCAGGGAAGGAGAAGACAATTTTTTGTTTTTCCTTTTGGATTCCGAACCAAAACGGCTTTCCAGGGCGTTGGGCAACACGATGAAATACTTTTTCTATGCCCAAAGCCTCGAGTACCTCTGGAATAAAATCAAATTTTCCTTTTGAAACCCCTCCGCTGAGCATAAGAATATCATACGTCAAGAGCGCCTCGGCCAGCTTGGTTTCTATATTGTTCTTTTCATCGGGCAAATGAAGGAGGCTAGGTGCGATGCCCACTTTTTCAAGGGCTGATGCCAATGATAGGGCGTTCGATTTTCGAATTTGATGGGGGAGGGGCTTTTCGTTTACTTCCACGAGTTCGTTTCCTGTAGAAACAACACAGATTTTTGGAAGTTTTTTAACCGATACTTCTGTTTTTCCTACCGAGGCCAACACCCCGATTACGGCTGCGGAAATAAGGCTTCCTTTTTTTAATAGGATGGCGCCTTCTTGCTCATCGCTGCCCTGTTGGTGTATGTTTTGTCCTTTTTTTGGCGTTTTGGTGAGGGTAGCCCATCCGTCATGGATTTCTATTTCCTCGTACATTACGATGGTGTCGGCCCCTTTTGGAAGTACGGCCCCCGTCATAATTTCGAGGCAATTATGGTCTGAAGCCAGGTTTTTTTGTGGCATGCCTGCACTAAGAACCCCTTCGATCTTGAAGCGATCTTCACCTCTTTCAACAGCTGAAAATGCAATGGCAATGCCATCTTTGGTTGATCGGTGGAATGGGGGGAAATCCCTGTCGGCCCTAATATCCTCGTCAAGAATTCTTCCAGTACTGTGCGTGAGCGCCACCGTTTCGTTTCCGAAATCCGGCGTGTGCCGTAAAACATGGTCGAAAGCATCCTTAAAAGAAATCATCGCAGGCCTATTTTTTGAAAAAGGGGTTTAAAATCAAGCTTTAGCCTTCTTTTTGTTCCACAACCAACTTCCTACAAAATAAGCGACCAAGGCTATTAGGAAGTATTTGAAATAAGAAACAGGTTCGCCTTCACCGTTTACCGTTGTAAAAATACGGTCCCATCTAGGTTTCCAGTTAAGAATGCCATCGTTAAAGTTGTCAACGCTCAGCCATATAAATATAGGAGTACCTACAATGTGGTTTTCAGGAACATAGCCCCAGGCCCTACTGTCTTCCGAGTGATCGCGGTTATCACCCATCATCCAATAGTAATCTTGTTTAAAGGTGTATTTGTCGGTTGCCTGTCCGTTTATAATGATTTGGTTTCCTGAAACACTTAGGGTGTTGCCTTCGTAGTCCCTTATAATTTTTTTATAAAGCGGTAAGGTCTTGAGGTTTAGGGATACCGTTGCTCCTTTTTCGGGAATGTAAATCGGGCCCATTTGATCATAGTTCCAAGGATAGTCAGGACTCTGTGGGAAAATGTTTCCTCCGGCAACCCCTTTCTTCTCAACGATTCTTACGATGGAATCAAGGCTAGCTTCTTTTTTCAAAACTTCGACCATTTCATCGGTCAGGGGAACGATACGTTTCAGGGCGGTTTCCTCCACCATTGAAATGGCGTTTTTACGTGCCACTGACTGGGGGATACCTGTATATTTGGTGAAGACTTCTAGTTTACCATCATTTCTTTGTCTGTAGCCTCTAACATATTTTTGAATGGCATTCAGTTGTTGTTGGTTCAGTGAGTTGATGATATACTTTCGGTCGTAACCGGTAGCATCCACTTTTTCCAGAAGCTTGGAGGAAACCCCTTTGCTAGAGTAGAGGGCATAGTCATATTGAGGTTTGGCCCTATCGGAAAGCTGTAGTTGCTTGCCGTTGATGTAGACGTATCCGTCTATAACGGCGAGTGAATCACCAGGGATGCCCACACAGCGTTTGACGTAATTCGACTTTTTATCGATAGGCTTTCTGACCCCTTTTTCCTTCTTAAAAAATTGGCGTACCGTATCTGCAGGCCAGCTGAAGACGACAATATCGTTTCGGTCGACCTTGGTGAACCCCGGAATCCTAAAATACGGGAGTTGGGGTTTGTCGAGGTATGATTTTACATGGAGTAGGGGCAGTGTATCGTGTACCATGGGTGCTGCCACGGTGGTCATTGGGGTTCGGGCCCCATAATGGAACTTGCTGACGAACAAAAGGTCTCCTACCCGCAAAGTACGTTCCAATGAAGGTGTCGGAATCACGTAGGGCTGAATGAAATAGGTATGGACCAAGGTAGCTGCAATTATGGCAAAGGCAATGGAACTTACCCATTCGCCGGTAGCCGTCTGGGGGTGGAGGTTACGGTTTTCGATGTATTTTACATCTAGGGCGTAGTTGACGTAATAGATATAAAACCCAAGAGTTAGAATCACCAACCAAGTATCGGCCGTGCTATTGCGACCGAAACTTCGGATTGTCTCGATCCAAACTATAGGAAACATCAATAGGTTGATAATGGGGATGAACAAAAGTACGGTCCACCATTTCGGACGATTGATAATCTGCATCAGTACAATGGCGTTGTAGACCGGTATTGCCGCCTCCCACGCCTTTCTACCTGCTTTTACATATAGTTTCCAAGTTCCTGCAAAATGGATAATCTGAACGATCAGAATAAAAAGTAACCATTGTGTTGCGTCCATTTGTTTGTTTTATTAGTTCTATACTCGATCAAAATCGATGTAAAGTAATGAACAGTAAGTTTTTTTAAGCTAAATAAGCGTAATTAATTTTTGGTACCCCCTGTTGTTAACCAAGGTTGAGCACGTCTTTCATGGTGAAAATACCGGTTTTTCCAACAATCCATTCCGCAGCGGTTACCGCACCAAGGGCAAAACCTTCGCGATTGTGGGCGGTATGTTTGATTTCGATGGAATCGACCGTACTGCTGTAATCAATGCTATGGGTGCCGGGGGTGGCGCCCACTCTTTTAGAAGTGATCGGAATTTCCGTATCACCGGCTTCCTCCAATTTCCAGCCCTTGTATTCGGTATTGTCTATTATGCCTTCTGCCAAGGTAATTGCCGTACCACTGGGTTCGTCAAGTTTTTGGGTATGATGGATTTCTTCCATCGACACTTTGTATTGGTCTAGGTTTTTCATCATGGTGGCCAAGTATCGGTTGAGTTCAAAGAAGACGTTTACGCCTAAGCTGAAGTTCGAAGCGTAGATAAAGGCCCCGTTTTTAGCTTTGCATAGAGCCACGGCCTCATCGTATTTGTCCAGCCAACCTGTGGTTCCGCAGATAACGGGTACGCCGTGTTCAAAACATTTGGTGATGTTGCCATAAGCGGCCGAGGGCATGCTGAAATCAATGGCCACATCCATTTCCGAAAAATCGATATCTACGGTGTCGACATCAACTTTGGCAACGATGGTATGATTTCTGTTCAGGGCGATCTGTTCGATCATTTTTCCCATTTTTCCGTATCCGAATAGTGCTATTTTCACTTTGTGTTCTTGTTAGGTTAATAAGATGTAACTGGTTTAAATTTAGAATATTAAAATTTAATGATAAGTGCCATACCGTAATTGGGATTATTGGTTACGGGATCTAAATCTAAAAAGGGTTGCATATCGAAGCTTAAGTCGTCATCGATATTAAATTGTTTTAAGTGCGCGTCTACATTGGCATCTACAATATTTAAGGCATATAGGGCAATGGATACGAGCAATAATAAATCTCTTTGATTTTGAAAACGTTCTTGCTGACTCTGTAAATCGTCTAATCCTAGAAGAGGCACATTACTTGGGTTACTAGGGTTTGCATAGAATTCGTCATCGGTAAAACCTGCCCTTCGTCTTTTAAATGCTGTTCGGAAACGTTGGTAATTGTTATTGTTCCAAGTATAGCTGTAAACGGCTGCCCCAATGGCACCGTAAACGATGGGAACTTTCCAATAGCGTTTGTTGTAAACTTGTCCTAAGCCTGGAATAACGGCGGAATAGAAGGCCGCCTTGCTCGGGGCGAGCGGATTGATTTTTACTCTTTTCTTTTTCAGGGTGTCGACCACGACGATACCTTGTTCTTTTAAGTCCGATTGAAGGGAGTCTACCTCTGTATTGGCGGGCGTTTCTTCTTGGGCACTGACGGCAAAGGACAAAAAAGCAATAAAAACAAGTGTTAAAAGGGATTTACTCACCTAAGATCAATTTTTTGATTCGTTGAAACTCTTCCTTTGAATGGAATGGAATGGTTATTTTTCCGTTGCCTTTTTCCGATGCGGAAATAGCGACTTTAACGGAAAGGTGGTCAGTAAATTTTTTGATATTGCCTTCGGCAAATTCAGGTATTTTAGTACTCTTTGGTTTTTGTTTTTCAGATGGTCCGCCTTCATGGTAGGCCTTTACGGCGCGTTCGGTCTCACGGACCGATAGGTTTTGGCCTATGATCTTTTCGTAAAGCGCTATTTGGTCCGCCTTCTTTTCAATGTTTACCAAGGCGCGTCCGTGGCCCATACTTAAGAAACCGTCTCGCATACCGGTTTGAATAATAGGGTCAAGGCGTAAAAGTCGCATGTAATTGGTAATGGTCGAGCGTTTTTTGCCCACCCTGTCGCTCAATTGCTCTTGGGTGAGTTGAATTTCGTCGATCAGGCGTTGGTACGAAAGCGCAATTTCAATCGGGTCAAGGTCTTGGCGTTGAATATTCTCGACCAGTGCCATTTCGAGGGACTCTTGGTCATTGGCAATACGTATGTAGGCCGGTATTGTGGTAAGGCCCACCAAGCGTGATGCCCGGTATCTTCGTTCACCCGAAACGAGCTGGTACTTGTTGAATTCTAGCTTTCTAACGGTAATGGGTTGTATTACCCCAAGTTGCCGTATAGACGATGCCAATTCCTTAAGGGCTTCATCATTGAAATTTGAACGCGGCTGAAAAGGGTTCATTTCAATAGCCTCGACATCGAGCTCAACAATGTTGCCGACTACCTTGTCCGCATTCTTGTCGGTTGCCGATTGAATATCATTTTCTGGATCTTTTAGAAGTGCGGACAGACCGCGACCCAGTGCTTGTTTTTTGGTTGCTTTCGCCATTAAGCTATTTCTTTGTTTTTCTTGACGATTTCATGGGCCAGGTTCAAATAATTGGTCGCCCCCTTGCTACTTGCGTCGTATTTTATAATGCTTTCCCCATAACTAGGTGCCTCGCTCAGACGTACATTACGCTGTATGATGGTATCGAAAACCATATCGGCAAAATGTTTACGGACTTCCTCTACCACTTGGTTAGAGAGTCTCAGCCTTGAATCGAACATGGTCAATAACATACCTTCGATGTCTAAGTTGGGGTTGTGGATCTTTTGTACACTTTTTATGGTGTTCAAGAGTTTTCCAAGTCCTTCCAAAGCAAAATATTCGCATTGAATAGGAATGATGACCGCATCTGCCGCAGTCAGTGCATTTAGGGTAAGTAAACCTAGGGAAGGGGCACAATCGATCAATACATAATCGTAGCTGTCCCTTAAGTGGGATATGGCCTTCTTCATCATATACTCCCGTTCATCCTTGTCTACCAATTCGATTTCAATGGCCACCAAGTCAATGTGTGCGGGAATAAGGTCTAGATTTGGGGAGTCGGTTTTAATAATGGCTTCTTGGGCGCTCATAGTGTGCTCGAGAAGTTGGTATGTGCCAAACTCTACACTTTCAACATCTATACCCAAGCCCGATGTGGCATTCGCCTGCGGGTCGGCATCTATTAGCAACACTTTCTTTTCCAAAACACCTAAGGAAGCCGCCAAATTAACTGTTGTAGTGGTTTTACCCACTCCTCCCTTTTGATTCGCAATAGCAATAATCTTGCCCATTTTCAGTCTAAGTTAGGGAGTAAAAATACGATTATTTACAATGCTATTGAAACCATTTTGTTAACAGCGCGTGAATAATTGTTCCGTTTTTCGTTAAAGTTCGTTAATGCATCGGCCTTTTTTTCGCCTCGTAGAAACGAAATGAAGCGAATATTTATTACGATCACATCAAGTGATAGGGTAAAGCGGTGACGGAAAAAAATGACCGAACCAAGAAGCCTTATAATTATGTGTGTGTATTTAACTTATTGATAATTAAAGGGTAATACTTGTTGGGGCTCTTCCTTTGTCGAATGTCTATATTTGATGTTTTGTTAACTTTGATCTTTCTTTTTCGACCGAAATTCACTACCGGAATACGTAGAAAATAGTTATCAACATTTCGGCTGATGACGGAAGTCCAAGTTGGGCGTTTACTCTTTTTTCTTCAGGTCAAGGCTGTCTTCGTATTCTATCAAATAGATTTCTTCATTCTTTTTTTTGAGGAAATATTGCTCTCGGGCAAACTTTTCAAGCTCATCTGGGTCGGATAGTCTTTCAAGTATCCTCTTGTCATTGGCGATTTCCTGCCTTAGGAATTCTTGTTGCTTTTCAAGTTTCTTGATTTCCTTTTTCAATTCAAGATGGATAAGAAGGGAGTTCGTATCGAAAAAGACCATCCATATTACAAAAACGGTAAGGACCAATACGTACATATTGGTCAATAGGCCGAACCATTTTTTTTGTCTTAAATCTTTTAATCCCATTGTTAGGCCAGTTTTTCGTTGATGATGGTCCGCACAATATCGACGGCGACCGTGTTGTACTTATTGTTGGGAATGATGATATCGGCGTACTCTTTGCTCGGTTCTATAAATTGCAGGTGCATGGGCTTGATGTTCGATTGGTATTTTTCGAGCGTTTCGTCTAAGTTCCATCCGCGTTCGTTTACATCCCTCTTCAATCGGCGTATCAGTCGTTCATCGGAATCCGCATGTACGAAGATTTTAATATCCATCATTTTTCTGAGCAGGGAATTGGTCAAGATAAGAATTCCCTCAACGATCAAGACCTTGGTCGGATGCACCAATACCGTTTTTTCGGTACGGTTGCACTCTAAAAACGAATAAACCGGTTGATGGATGGAATGCCCCGATTTTAATAGTTTTAAATGTTCTTCAAGTAGGGTGAAGTCAATAGACTGCGGGTGATCGAAATTGGTCTTTCTCCGTTCTTCCAGTGATAGGTCCGATAGGTCGTTATAGTAGGAGTCTTGCGATATTACGCCTACTTCTCCGTCCGGCAGTTCGTCAATGATCTGATTTACTACCGTAGTTTTACCACAACCAGTGCCTCCGGCTATTCCTATTATCAACATGCTCTTCAATTTTTTGTCAAAAATACATATTTGTAACTCAAATTAAGGTTTATATCTAAAATGAACTTTTCGACCTCGGCTTTCATGGGGATATACCTATTTTTGCACTATGCAGAAAGAGAATGTAAGACCCAATTTCGAGTTCATTGCTTTGATGGCCTCATTGATGTCTATTGTAGCCTTGGCAATCGATGCCTTATTGCCTGCCTTATCACATATTGGTATAACTATAAACAGTTTGGATCCCCTTAAGAACCAGCTCCTTATCACCATGATCTTTTTAGGTTTGGGGGTAGGGCAGTTATTTTTCGGACCCTTATCGGATAGTTATGGCAGAAAGCCAGTGGTCTACGTTGGTTTTGGCTTGTTCGTCATAGCTAGCGTAATCTGTGTATTGGCCCCGTCGCTTGAAGTTATGATCATTGGTCGGGTTTTACAGGGAATCGGCCTTTCGGCTCCCAGAACCATTGCCATATCTATAATTAGGGATACCTATAAAGGAGACTATATGGCGAAAATTATGTCGTTTGTCACCGCATTTTTTATCCTTGTTCCGGTGGTGGCGCCGGCTATAGGTAAATGGATTATGGATGCCTTTGGATGGCAGTCTATATTTTATGTGCAATTATTTTTCGGCTTATTGGTCTGTATCTGGTTTTGGAAGCGCCAGCCTGAAACCCTGAAACTACAGTTTAAGGTTCCTTTTTCTATGGGGGTGTTTGCCAGTGGATTGAAGGAGTTTCTAAAATACAGGGAAACCATAGCCTTTACGTTTGCTTCCGGTTTTGTAACGGGCGCCTTTTTAGTGTATTTGAGCTCTTCACAGCACGTCTTTGAAGATCAATACGGGCTAGTGGAAAATTTCCCATATATATTTGCCGGACTGGCGGGTTCCGTTGGTCTTTCTACGTTTTTGAACGGAACTTTGGTGGTTCGTTTTGGCATGCGAAAACTGGCCTTTATGGCTATGACGGCATTTTGTATAATTGCCTTGACCTATGTGGTTTTGTTTTGGGGAAGACCGAACCCCAGTGTACCGATTTTAGTGGCATTTCTGTTCGTGCAGTTTTTATGTCTGGGCTTTCTATGGGGCAATTTCCGTTCCATTGCCATGGAGCCTATTGGCCATATTGCCGGTATTGGTGCGGCTATCAATGGCTTTATATCGACCATACTGAGCGTGCCTATCGCCAATTTTATCGGAGGATTTGTACAGGATACGGTTTGGCCTATGTTCGTAGGTCTTGCCATATGCGGACTCCTTTCCTTGGGTAGCATGCTATTGGTGCGAAGACCAAAGGTGGTGGCTACCGCTTAGGATATTGTACTTTTTGATTTTCGAAAAAACAATATAGGGCAGGGGAAATAAGACGGGCTGAACCGTATATATTTCCCCTGCACTTTTTTATAGGGAGTTCTCTATGATTTCCTCAACAACTTCGGGGTTCAGTAGTGTACTGGTGTCGCCAAGGTTGGAGATGTCCTTTGAAGCGATTTTACGTAAAATTCGACGCATAATTTTTCCACTTCGGGTTTTTGGCAATCCTGTAACGAACTGGATCTTGTCTAATTTGGCAATAGGCCCGATGTGTTCGGTAATCTGTTGGTTGATTTCCTTTCGTAGGTTTTCGCGGTCTCGGGTTTCCCCAAATTCTTTGAGAATTACATAGCCGTACAAGGCATTTCCCTTTATATCGTGAGGGAAGCCCACAATGGCACTTTCCGCCACGGCAGGGTGTTCGTTAATGGAATCCTCTATAGGGGCCGTGCCCAAGTTATGGCCGGAAACAATGATAACATCGTCGACACGTCCGGTAATTCGGTAGTAGCCTACGGCATCGCGCAATGCACCGTCACCTGTAAAATACATATTCTTGTAGGCTGAGAAATACGTGTCCCTGTACCGGTTGTGATCTCCCCAAATGGTTCGGGCAATAGAAGGCCATGGGAATTTAATGCATAACCTTCCCGATACCTGGTTTCCTTTGATCTCTTTCCCTTCTTCGTCCATCAAGGCCGGTTGTATGCCTATAAATGGCAAGGTGGCGTATGTTGGGGTAGTAGGGGTAACGTAGGGTATGGGGGTGATCATGATACCTCCCGTTTCGGT
This sequence comes from Zobellia uliginosa, assembly GCF_900156625.1. GTDB lineage: Bacteria > Bacteroidota > Bacteroidia > Flavobacteriales > Flavobacteriaceae > Zobellia > Zobellia uliginosa. Next base: position 544,596 of record NZ_FTOB01000002.1, read on the forward strand.
CTGCCACCAAGTATCTACTATCGGGCTCATTTTTTTACCTACATTATTGTTGTACCAGTGCCACGCTTCTTCGTTAATAGGTTCTCCTACCAAACCTAGTACTTTTAAGGAAGATAGGTCGTACTTATCTATAAAGTCCAAATTTTCCTTCGCTAGGGCCCGTATTGCCGTAGGTGCCGTATAAAATTGATTGACTTTGTGTTTTTGGACCACTTGCCAAAAGCGCCCAAAATCGGGATATGAGGGCACGCCCTCGAACATAACGGTCGTGGCCCCGTTGGCCAAGGGGCCGTAAACGATATACGAATGTCCTGTAATCCATCCGATATCGGCAGTACACCAGTATACGTCTTCTTCCCTGTATTGAAATGTGTTTTTAAATGTATATGCGGTATATACCATGTAACCTGCGGTGGTGTGCACCATACCTTTGGGGCGACCGGTTGAACCTGAAGTGTATAAAATGAATAGTGGGTCTTCGGCATTCATTATTTCGGCCACACAATCGGCGTATGCCTCATCAAGCAAAGGTTGTAGCCATTTGTCTCGGCCCTCCTTCATTTCTACTTTGCCGTTGATGCGATTGGCGACAAGTACGGTATGTACGCCGGGACATTCTTCTAGGGCTTTGTCGACTATGCCTTTCAGGTCTATGGTTTTTGAACCGCGGTACGAACCATCGGAAGTCAAAACTACCTTACAATCGGAATCATTGATGCGGGTGGCCAATGCGTTGGATGAAAAACCGGCAAAGACCACGGAATGTATCGCTCCGATTCGGGCACAGGCCAAAAGGGAAATGGCCAGTTCCGGAATCATGGGGAGGTAGATACAGACCCTATCGCCTTTTTTGACCCCGTGGTCTTTCAGTACGTTTGCCATACGGCAGACCCTTTCGTGAAGTTGTCTATATGTAATACGCTGGGCTTCTTCATCAGGGTCGTTCGGTTCAAATAGAATGGCCGTCTTTTCGCCCCGTGTAGGGAGGTGCCGGTCTATGCAATTCTCGGTGATGTTGAGTTTTGCGCCTTCAAACCATTTAATTTCAGGTTTGCTAAAGTCCCAGCTTAGAACCTTATCCCACTTTTTTCGCCATACAAAGTGCTCTTCGGCGATTTCTTCCCAAAAGGCTTCGGGGTTTCTTACTGATTTTCTGTATACTTGATAATATTCCTCTAAGTGTTTAATGTGATAATTACTCATTATGCCTAAGCTATTTTTATTTGAACGAATCTATATTAATGGCATCATCAGGACCGAGAATAAAATGGGGACGATGTTTGCCTAAAATTACAAAATTTAGTGGTTTATGGCGGTGCCTGCCCCACTGGGAATTCGTATATCTTCAACAATTTCCTGAACATTTATGGGAGGTTCGGGTGTGAACTTCATAATTGCTATCGAAACGATAAAGTTGACCAACATGGCCACACTGCCGAAACCTTCAGGGGATATGCCGAACCACCAGTCTTTTTCAAGGCTTGCTACGGCTTCTTTTCCTCCGTCGAATATGCCGAACTTGAACTTTAGCATATAGAACAGCATCAATGAAATTCCCACGATCATTCCGGCTATTGCGCCTTCCTTGTTCATTTTTTTATAGAAAATACCGAGTATGATGGCCGGAAAGAACGAGGCCGCGGCCAGACCGAAGGCCAAGGCGACTACGGCGGCCACAAATCCGGGCGGGTTGATACCGAAGTAACCGGCAATGACGACGGCTACGGTGGCGGCACCTCTAGCCGTCCAAAGTTCCCCTTTTTCGGAAATGTTCGGAACGAATATTTTTTTGATCAAATCATGCGATACCGAAGCGGAAATTACCAAAAGCAGCCCTGCAGCGGTAGAAAGTGCGGCCGCCAGACCGCCAGCAGCTACGAGTGCGATGACCCAAGCGGGAAGGTTGGCGATTTCCGGGTTGGCCAAAACCATGATATCGGGGTCGACGATCAATTCGTTTTTTGACCGGTCGGCGACATACTGAATTTTTCCATCCCCATTTTTGTCATCAAAGTTCAACAGGCCCGTGGTTTCCCAGTTTTTGAACCACTCGGGCATTTTTGCATATTCTTGATTGCTGACCGTGTGAATCATATTGGTGCGGGCAAATACGGCTACGGCCGGTGCCGCGGTATAAAGAATGGCAATAAGCAGAAGGGCGAACCCAGCTGATTTTCGGGCATCTTTAACCCGTTTTACGGTAAAGAAGCGAACGATTACGTGAGGTAGGCCGGCGGTACCCACCATAAGGGCCAAGGTAATCATGAATATGTCGATGGTCGACTTTTTCCCATCGGTGTATTCGGCGAAACCAAGCTCGGTTGACAGTCCGTTCAGCTTGTCCAAGAGAAACATGCCCGAACCATCGTTGAGTTTAGAGCCCATTCCTAATTGTGGAATAGGGTTTCCGGTCATTTGTATGGAGATAAAGATTGCGGGTACCATAAAGGCGAATATCAAAACACAGAATTGGGCCACTTGTGTATAGGTGATGCCTTTCATTCCTCCTAAAACGGCATAAAAAAGCACAATGACCATGCCGATGATCACCCCGGTATTGATATCGACTTCAAGAAATCGGGAAAATACCACGCCTACACCTCGCATTTGTCCCGCAACATAAGTGAAGGAGACGATCAAGGCGCAAATTACGGCAACGATTCTGGCGGTTTTTGAGTAATAGCGATCCCCTATAAAATCAGGTACGGTGAATTTACCGAATTTACGGAGGTAGGGGGCCAGAAGCAGGGCCAAGAGTACATAGCCGCCCGTCCATCCCATAAGATATACCGAACCGTCATAGCCTGCGAACGAAATAATGCCCGCCATGGAAATGAAAGATGCGGCCGACATCCAGTCCGCTGCGGTGGCCATACCATTGGCCAAAGGGGAAACCCCGCCACCGGCTACGTAAAAATCTTTGGTAGAACCGGCCCGCGACCAGATCGCGATACCGATGTAAAGGGCAAAAGTAATACCGACTAATAGATAGGTCCATGTTTGAACACTCATAAGCTTTGGTTTTGGGTTGGTTTATTCGTTGAAGCCGTATTTTTTATCGAGTTTGTTCATGAGGCGAACATATACGAATATGAGAATGACAAACACATAGATCGAACCTTGCTGGGCAAACCAAAAGCCGAGTTTGAATCCACCTACTTTTATTTCGTTCAATTCATCTTTAAGCAAGATTCCCGCACCATATGATACACCGAACCATATCGATAAAAGAATGGCGAGGTATTTAATGTTCTCTTTCCAGTATGCGGTGGCGTGTTTTTGCTTTTTTGACATGTTTGGTGGTTTATGGGTGTTGAAAATAGCGATTTTTAGGGGAATTTTTAAAGGTTTTTAACTTGGTAGAAAAACTACTCCGCTAGAAGAGTCCGTTTTCGCTCCGGTAACCGAGCTTAGGACATTAATTTTTTCTTCGGCCCTTAGTGCGCCCATTAGGGCGAATACCAAGGCTTCCTTGAACTCAATAAGTTGTTTTGGGGGGACGACCAGTTCTGCCGTATTTCCAAGTTTTTCCCTTAAGGTTTCTATCAAGTAATCGTTTAGGGCCCCGCCTCCGGTTACCAAGAGGGTACTGCCTTCCTTTTGGCTATTTTGCTTTACCTGAATGGCTACTTGGTCGCAAATATGGTGGACGCTTGTGCACAAAAGGTCTTCCATACGATGGGGAAAGGCCTCTACTATGGGGAGAACCTCTTTTATAAACCATTCATAACCGATGGATTTCGGGAAGGGAAGTCGATAGAATTCGAGGGCATTTAGCCTTGAAAGCATTTCGGGGATAATCTTGCCGCTTTTTGCCAGTTTTCCGCCTTTGTCGTATTCAAGGCCGCTTTTTCGGGTAATGTGGTTCAAAATCATGTTCGCCAAGCCAATATCGTAGGCTATTCGCTGGCCTTGGTGTTCGAACGAGACATTGCTGATTCCTCCTAGATTAAGACAAAAATCGTAGGCCCCGAAGAAAAGACGGTCGCCAATTGGTACGAGTGGGGCGCCTTGTCCGCCGAGGGCCACATCGTTCGTTCGGAAATCACAGATAACTTTTTGTCCGCTGGCGTTGGCCAAATGCTGACCGCTGCCAATTTGAAAGGTGAGTCCGTTTTCGGGCTGATGATGGGTAGTATGGCCATGACTGGCAATATAGTCGACATCTAGGGCGTTGGTCTCAATAAATTTTTTGGCCTGTTCGCCGAGCCAAGTGCCATATGAGTTGTGGAACTTGAGTAGGGTGTCGCTGGGGAGTAGGATGGCATCCTTAAGTCTTAACTGCATTTCATTGGTGTACGATATGCTGTTCACAGCCTTTATCTCAAAGGTGTATCGATTGTCTTTTTCTTGGATCAGACAATAGGCCAAATCAAGCCCATCTAGCGATGTGCCCGACATGAGTCCAAGTATTTTGTGTGTTTTTGTCATGACGATATGCTTACGGGCAAAGAGCCTTGGGCGTCTAATTGGTTTAAAAAATGCCGGGCCGCCGTGGTCTGGAAAACTTCAAAATTTTGATAGGCGACAACAAGGGCCTTTGTCTTTTTGTAATTAATATGATTGAGTACATACGGATTTCCGAAGAGATAGAGGACTACCTTTTGGGTAGCGATAAGATGGTTGATATAGGTGATTTCCTCTTCTGAAAAACCAAAGCCATGGGTCGGTTTAACCTGAGGGGGAAAGAGGGCCAATAGAACATTGTTTTCGTTTCTAGAGGGGGATTCCTTCCACTTGATGATACTAGGTTTTTTTTCTGAACGGAGGAGCTCTAAAAAACGATCTTGGGGATCCTTTATGTTGCGGATATAAGTAAAATTGGTTTTTGCGAATTCGGTTATGGTTTGGGAGCTACCTTGCAATAAGGTAAGGCTTTTTTTGGCTATTTTCTGGTTTAGGCTATCGGGGCATGTTAAGAGCTTCGGGTTAGAAGGGGAAAGGAAGTCAATCTTTTCCTTTAGCTTCCAAAGGCGTTGAAAACTTGCTTCAATCTGTTTTTTGTCGGCATTTTTTAAAATAGATTCTATGCCTTCTTGAATATGTTCCGCAAAGCAGAGTACATCGTTTCCGGCATCGAAAGCCAGCCATTCGAGCTCCCCTTTTACGGGATAGTTCTTTGAAACCGCATGCATGTTCAGGGCATCGGAAATAACAAGGCCATCGTATTTCATTGCTGTGCGAAGAACTCCCTTGATCATATCCTTGGAAAGACTGGAAGGGAGGTTCGAACCATTGGCAAGCGCAGGAACCGAAAGGTGGCCCACCATAACGGAATCGACCCCTTGTGCGATTAATTGTTGAAAGGGGGACAGTTCGTTGGCAAACAGGGTTTCTTTTGATTTTTCTATAACCGGAAGCCCCAAATGCGAATCGGTAGCCGTATCGCCATGACCGGGAAAGTGTTTGATGCTGCTTAGTACGCCTTCGCTTTGGGTGCCTTTGATAAAGGCCAGGGCCTTTTGGGTTACCTTGTCTCGGTCTTGACCAAAAGAACGGTAGCCGATGACGGGGTTGTTGGGGTTGTTGTTGATATCGATGCAAGGCGCTAGGTTCCAGTGTATTCCTGCCGTTCTGCAATCTTGGGCAATATGTTTTCCTACTTCGTATATCAAGGCCTCCGAGTCATCGGGAATAGCTCCCAAGGTAATTGCATAGGGGTACTGTGGTGTTTTTTCTATACGCATGGCCAAACCCCATTCCGCATCTATGGCGATCAATAAGGGGTATTTTGCGGCCTTTTGGTAGCGGCGGATCAATTCTTGTAGGGTCTCGAAGCTTTTTTCGTTGGCTATTACTTTTTTCTTCCCCTCAAAGTTGGTGGCCGCACTGGCCCTGCTATGAAAAAAGCAGATGGAACCGATACAGTGTTCCTTGATCAGCGTTTCAAGCCGTTGTATTTCGATCTCACTATCGTTAATAAAGGCGGCGGGCATGAACAGTTGGCCTATTTTTTCTCTTAGGGCAAGGGTTTGCTTTGCTTGGGTATAGGGCAGGGCACTACTCATTTTCAGTACTGGTTTTCTTTCCGAAATCTGCGGGATATTTAATAAAGTTTAAAAGGAAGAGCGCCGGTAGCGCGGCAATGACCACCCAAACAAAAAATCCGCCATAGCCTAACCATTGCTGCATAAATCCGCTTATCATACCCGGAAGCATCATGCCCAAGGCCATAAAACCTGTTGCAATGGCATAATGGGATGTTTTTGACTTGCCCTCGGCGATGTAAATAAGGTACATGAGAAATGCGGCAAAACCGAATCCGTACCCGAATTTCTCGAGAATTACCGTACCGGTCACGGCATAGATATTTGTGGTCTTGCTCATGGCCAATATGGCATAGAGCAGGTTCGGAAGGTTTAACGAAAGTACCATGGGCAGCATCCATTTTTTGAGTCCGTCCCGAGAAATCAAGATACCTCCTAAAATACCGCCAATGGAAAGGAAGATAACTCCCGCCGTCCCGAAAATGGTTCCCAATTGTTCGGTGGAGTAGCCTAATCCGCCCTTGTCGGGGGCGTCTAGCAGAAAGGGGGCGGCCATTTTCACCAATTGCGATTCGCCCAGCCGGTAGGTCAGTATAAAGGCCAAGGCCATGCCGATTCCCGGTTTTTTGAAAAAAGAGGCGAATACTTCAAAAAAGCCCTTGGGGCTCTCCGCGTCATCGTCCTGTTCCGCTTCGTACTTTGGGGCGGCAAAAAAGTTAGAGACCGTTAAGGCCAGCATCAAAAAGGCTGCAGTGGTCATTGTAAGGCTCCATGCTTTGGAGTTGTCGCCATATTTGTTTTCCAAAAACCCGGCCATGACCACGATAAGGCCTTCCCCGGTCACCATGGCCAAACGGTAGAACGTACTTCGCATCCCCACAAAAAAAGATTGTTTCTTTTCCGTCAATCCTAGCATATAGTATCCGTCCGAAGCAATATCGTTGGTAGCCGAGGCAAAAGCCGCCATCCAAAAGCAGGCTAGGGTAGCGGTAAGAAACATATTGCTAGGTATGGTAAGGGCGACCCCAAAAAGGGCTAAGGCAATTAAAAACTGCATGGCCAAGAACCATTTGCGTTTGGTGCTTTTAAGGTCGACAAAAGGACTCCACAGTGGCTTTAAGACCCATGGAAGGTATAATAGACTGGTGTAAAGACCGATGTCTTCATTGCTTACGCCAAGTTGTTTGTACATAATGACCGAGACGCTTACGACCAGTACATACGGTAATCCTTGGGTAAAATATAGAATGGGAACCCATATCCACGCCCCTTTATCTTTTTCTATCATGTAGCGAAATATCTTGCTTGAGGTTTAATTGTGCTTTAAAGCTACCATTTTTTTTGGATGATTTTTCAGGAAGGATAAATACGGATAGGCGATATCCTTTTGGGTAATGTTTCTTTGTTTTTTGTGGTTTCGCCCTTCTTTTTCATTGGGAAGCATTTGGTTTTTAGGTCAAAAACCTTCGTTTTCAATGGAATAAGGAAAGGGGCGATAGGGGTAAAAGTTAAAAAAGAGGCCCGTTCCAGTGAAGGAACCGACCTCTTTTCTATTGTAAATTATTCGAATTTGTGTCGTACAAAAGCTTCCATAGCGGCATAGTGTGAAAGACCTAGGGCCCGATAGCGTTCGGCAGTATCTTTATTGCGTTCTTCTGCCCGCATCCAGAATTCACGGGAATCGTCTCCCTGAAACATGACCCCATCTTTTTGTGATTGGTGGCAGAATATGGCATAGCGTTTTTTAAGGACCTGATCAGGACTCATAGGTACGGCCATTTCTATTTCGTTGACATCCCATTCATGCCAAGCGCCTCGGTAAAGCCATAACCAGCAGTCTTTTATAAAAGGTTCTGATTGTAAGCGTTTCATGGCTTCAAAAACGGCGTCTAAACATACTTTGTGCGTTCCATGCGGGTCGGCCAAATCACCTGCGGCAAAAATCTGGTGCGGTTTGATCTGGGCAATGATATCGATCATAATTTCAATATCGGCTTCGGAAAGATTGTTTTTCTTTATGGTGCCCGTTTCGTAAAAGGGGAGGTCCAAAAAGTGAACGTTCGAATCGTCAAGTCCTAAATACCGTACTGCGGCATAAGATTCCCCTCGGCGTATATTTCCCTTGAGCCTTCTTACTTCCAGCGAATCGAAACTGCTGTCGTTTTTGTTTTTTATACTGTCGATGATCTTCTGTGCTTCTTCAGAAGGTGAAATCCGTTTTGAGATTTCCGCGTAGCGAAGGGCGTCGGTATCCGATACCGCAATATTTCCTGAGGTTTGGTATACGACATGTACATCGTGGCCCTGTTCTACTAGGCGGTCGAAGGTGCCTCCCATGGAAATGACATCGTCATCAGGGTGGGGACTAAAAATAATGACCCTTTTTTTGATCGGTTCGGCACGTTCGGGCCGGCTTGAATCGTCGGCATTCGGTTTTCCGCCGGGCCATCCCGTAATGGTATGTTGTAACCTATTGAACATTTTGATGTTAAGGTCGTACGAATCTTCAAGGGCCAATAGTCCCGACATACCGTTGTCGTTATAATCTTTGTCGGTCAGGCTTAAAATCGATTTTCCGGTGTCGTTACAAAGCCAAACAATGGCTTTTGCCGTGAGTTCTTCCGTCCATTCCAGGGATTCGTCAACCAACCACGGCGTCTTGTTTCGGGTCAATTCGCTTCCCGCTCCGGTGTCCAATACAAAGGTGCAGTTCTTGTGGTTTTGTAGGTAGGTGGCGGGTACTTGGGCGGAAATGGGGCCTTCTACCGTCTTTTTGATAATATCGGCCTTGTTCTGTCCCCATCCTAAAAGAACAATACGTTTAGCGCCCATTACGGTTGAGATCCCCATGGTTATGGCCTTTCTTGGTACGTGGTCGATCCCGAGAAAGGCAGGGGCGGCATCAACACGGGTAATGTGGTCGAGTGTTATTACACGCGTGCCCGAATTGTAGTGCGATCCAGGTTCGTTAAAACCGATGTGTCCGGTACGGCCTATCCCTAAAAGTTGAAAATCGAGCCCCCCGTTTTTTTTGATTTCATTGTCATAGGCAATACAGTATTCAATTACCTTTTCACCGGCAATGGTACCGTCGGGAATATGTATGTTTTCTGCAGGAATGTCTACATGGTTGAAAAGATGCTCGTGCATAAAGTACCAATAGCTCTGCCGATTGTCTTTTTCCATGGGCAGGTATTCGTCAAGATTGAAGGTGACTACGTTTTTAAAACTGAGCCCTTCTTCTTTGTGCATACGGACGAGCTCTTCGTAGACCCGAATCGGTGATGAACCCGTAGCCAGTCCTAAGACGCATTTTTTTCCGGCTTCCTGCTTTTTTTGTATCAAGTCGGCCATTTCTTCGGCCACCTTTATCGAGGCCTCGTTGGAATCGGAAAATATGACATTGTGTATCTTTTCGAATCGGGTTTCTTCAAATTGGCCCACCGGTCTATATGTAATGTCGGTTCCGTTTTTTTCTAGAATTGTTTTCATGCAGTTCGTTTTTTCTGTGTTCTTTGTGTTGAATCATGCAAATATAGGCAATGGGATGATATTTTGCTGTTTGTTGCTGTATTTTGTGCTGTTTTTTGCAACTTTTAATGATTATTTAACTTTAAGGTAGTATAAAACTGCATAATTAGTAAATTGCTATCTTTGTATTAGGAATATAATATATAGTTCTCATGTTAAAAGAAGAACGGCAGCAGACCATATTGAACGAAGTGGAGCTGCACAACCGGATTTTACTGACCGATATTGCCGAAACCTTGGACGTGTCTATCGATACGGTCCGAAGGGATGTAAAAGAGCTTGATGCCGAGAATAAATTGCGACGGGTTCATGGCGGGGCCATTTCATTGGGTTTTACCACCAATAGCACCCGAAATAGCAATATCTATAAGCAAAAGGAAAAAATAAAAATAGCCGAAAAAGCCCTGGAACTGTTGAAAGACGGTGGGGTCGTGTTTATAGATGGGGGGACTACCTGTTTGGAACTGGCGCATCTGGTTCCCTCAAATATCAGGCTCACCTGTTTTACCCATAGTTTGCCGGTGGCCATGGAGCTACTTACAAAACCGAATGTTACGGTTATAACGGTCGGTGGGCAGCTTTCTAGGGAATCGCAAACGGCCATCGGGGCCAATGCCATACACAACTTGGCCGAAATAAAAGTGGATTTTAGCTTTATCGGTACAGGCTATGTAGATTCCCATTACGGACTGACCGAATTTGATTGGGATATCGTACAAGTGAAAAAAGCGGTAATAAAATGCTCGAAAAAAACGGTACTTTTGTCCATCTCGGAAAAACTGAACTCGCAGCATCGGTATAAGACCTGTGATATTAATGCCATTAATACCATTATAACGGAGTTGGATCCCGAGAACGACCTGTTAATCTCATTTAGAAACCACGATATTAGAATTCTCTAAGAACTATGGAGTATACCAAAATAACCGAAACCCCTTCAAACCATAATGATTTGGAGAAGATGGACAGCTTGTCCCTTCTGCGGAAGATAAACGAGGAAGACCAAAAAGTGGCCGATGCGGTGGCCGAGGTCATTCCACAAATATCAAAACTTGTAGACGGACTCGCCGAACGTTTTGAAAAAGGGGGACGGTTGTTTTATATCGGTGCCGGAACCAGTGGTAGGCTGGGTATTCTCGACGCTTCTGAAATCCCGCCCACCTTCGGAATGCCCCATAGTAGGGTAATCGGACTTATAGCCGGAGGGGATACCGCAATAAGAAAGGCGGTAGAAAATGCGGAAGACGATCGGGTACAGGCGTGGAAAGATATGATGGAACACCATATTACCGATAATGATGTTGTTGTGGGAATAGCTGCTTCGGGAACCACACCTTATGTGTTGGGAGGTATAGCCGATGCAAAGAAACACGGGGTATTGACCGCAGGTATAACGAACAATCCCGGTTCTCCTTTGGCTTTGGCAGTTGATATCCCTATAGAAATTAACGTAGGGCCCGAGTTTGTAACCGGAAGCACCCGTATGAAAAGCGGTACCTCTCAAAAATTGGCCCTCAATATGATTTCTACGGCCTTGATGATACGCATCGGGCGGGTAAAGGGTAATAAAATGGTCAATATGCAACTGAGCAATAGCAAGTTGGTGGACAGGGGAGCGAGGTACGTGTCGGAAGGATTGGGCATTGATTACGCCGAGGCTGAGAAATTATTAAAAAAACACGGTTCGGTAAAAGCGGCAATAGATGCCGGGCGCTAGCTTATTTTTCTATAGCGGCTACTTCGTCGACAGTTACCATTTTCTTTGAAGTGTTGCCCCAAGAATTCATTATATAATTCATGACATCGGCAATTTCTTCATCTTCTAGTCCCATAGAGGGCATGATATTGTTGTACGATATTCCGTTTACGGTCATTTTACCTTGTTGGCCATATTTTACCCCGCGAATACTGGCTTCTCGGTTTTGGGCCAGATAATCGGAATTGGCCAAGGGCGGAAAGGTACTTTGGATGCCTTCGCCGTTTTCTAGATGGCAGTTTATACAGAAGTCGGCATAAATTTCACTACCTCGCATCATACTTTCCGCTAATACGGATTCTTGTGCATGGATAATCGATCCGAAAAGGAAAAGTGCAAGGGGTATTATAAATGATTTTATACCAAAGGTTTTCATAGGGATAGATATAGGGTAGGAGGTCATGGGGTCGGCACTAATTTATAGATGCCCTTTCCTTCCACGGCCACGTAAATCAGTCCGTCCGGACCTTCTTTAATATCACGGACACGGCCTAGGTCGGACAATAGTTTTTCACGTTTGACCACTTTGTTGCCTTCCATCTGAAGCCGTTCCATATACTGAAATTTCAACGAGCCGACGAGAATACTTCCTTTCCAGCCTTTATATGTGTCCGTGGTTACAAACGCCATTCCGCTAGGGGCTATACTTGGTACCCAATAATGAATGGGCTGGGTCATTCCTTCCATTTCGGTTTTGTCGGTAATGGAGGTGCCACTGTAGTTTATGCCATAGGTGACCAAAGGCCAGCCGTAGTTGGCCCCGGCCTTTATGATATTGATTTCATCCCCACCCCTCGGACCGTGCTCGTTTTCCCAAATCTCCCCAGTTTCGGGGTGTATGGCCAAGCCTTGCGGGTTTCTGTGCCCATAACTGTAAATGGCGGTTTTGGCATTTTTCTTTGCTGTAAACGGATTGTCTTCAGGAATTCTTCCATCATCGTAAAAGCGATAAATTTTTCCACCGTCACGGGTAATATCTTGAGGGTTTTCATCGCGGGCCCCGCGCTCGCCAATAGACAAATAGAGGTAGCCATCGTTGTCAAATTCAATACGTGAACCAAAATGTTGGCCCTTGGTAGTGTTGGGAGAGGCCTTGTATAACAACTCCTTATGGCTTAGTGAGTTGTCTTTTAGTTTGCAGCGCATCAAAGCTGTATGTCCGCCCTTGCCTTCCCCTTCCTGGGAGGCGTATGAAATATAGATCCAACCATTGTTTTTGAAATCGGGATGTAGTTCAATATCCAACAGACCGCCCTGACCACGAGCATAGACTTCGGGTACATTCTTGATTTTTGTTTTGTTTCCATCTTTGTAATGGATCAGTTCCCCTGATTTTTCCGTAATCAGCAGTTCGTTTTCCCCTAGAAAAACAAATCCCCACGGAGTCTGCAGTTCATCGATCATAAGCTCGGCCGAAAAGGGGGTGTTTTCAGGTGTATCTACCTTGTTTTCAGTGCTTTGTGCGCAAGAATAACTAAGGGTTATGGCGGCTAGGGCAATCGATAGTACACTATTTCGCATAATTTGACGTTAAATGATAATAATTTAAGGTACCTCGTTGTGGTTAAAGATAACGAGAATTTATAAGTTTAAAAGAATTAGACAAGAGAAAGTGACGCAGCCCAAATCGCTCATTTTCTTTTAAAAACGACTTAACCTATGCTCCCAAAAAAAACAAGGCGTATTGTTTATGCCCTACTGTTAATGACTTTTTCAGTAGTTTGTACTTCAGCTATTGCAGGCAAGAAGGCTTTCTCGGTTTATGAGGAGGTCGCTTCGGCAATTAAAGCGGCCACTTCTTCAAAGACCGGGGCCGTTGAAAAGACCGCGCTTAAGAATTCATCCATAACCGAGAAAAAAGAAACGGTGAGTGCTGCGGCGGCTCCTATGTTCGCGACTATTATTCAAGGCTATGACGATGTCGATAACTGTACGAGTGATGGTTCTACCATTGCCCGTTTTATTCTTTGTGGTGATTCCGATGATAGAAATATCACCTTGTCCACTTCCGGAAGTGTTTCTTGGCAGAGATTAACGGGGGCTGCCCCAAATACAAACTTACCTTGTCCGAATACCAATGGTGGGGACTATACCGAGGTGTCTACCGCGTCGACTTTTAATTTGGATGCCAGTTCTATTTCAGCTGCAACAGGGGCCGAATATAGGGTTCAGGTGAACGGAGGCCAGTATTATTACTTTGAGGTAATAAAAAGTACGATTACCCAGAGTTATACGAAGAAGGATTTTGTTTGTAATAACCCGGGTCGAATAGAGATTACCGGGCTTCCTAATAGTTACCAATTTAGAATTCGCGAAGCGAGCGGAGCCTTTGGACCGTATCAATCTTCATCTATTTTTCCAAATCTTGATCCTGGGTTCTATACCGTTCAGGCGCGTTTGAACATAGCGGGCGAGGTTTGTGAATATTTATATGATGTTATAGAGATCAAGCAAGTAGATATCGAAATCGATGTCACCTATACCAACCCGGTATGTAGCGGTGAGACCGGTAGTATCGATGTAACCGTTAACCCCGAAGTTCCGGGGCCTTATGTGTATACCTTATTGGATGAGAACGGTGTGGAAATTGAATTCACCTCTACCATATCTAGTAACACCTATACTTTTGGGGCTGTTAGTGAAGGTACATATGCCGTTAAAGTAGAAACGAATGATTGTAAGGAGGATATTCCCAATGGCATACCTGCGCCTATACAATATACCGATACCAGTGGTAATGCGATAACGGTAGGTACGGGCTTGAGTCCGATTAGTGTAGTAACCGACACAAACGGTATGAGCTTTGGCTGTTCTACTATATCTAGTGTAGATATCGACGTAACCCCTTCGGGAGGTTCTGGTTCGTATAGTTATACCGTTAGTGATGGCGGTGATTCAGGCGGGTTTTTCTCGGGTACGAGTTCGTATACCGTAACAAGTCCGGGAACTTATACCTTTTATATTACCGATGATCAGGGTTGTACGGCGGAAAAATCGGAGTATGTTGCCGAATTGACACCTCCAGACGTTACGGCCGCTCCTATTATAGGGACCTGTACCAATGGTGGGGGAAAGGTTGATTTTAATGTTAGCGACCCTAAAGGTTTTAACCTAGAATTTAGGGCGACCAATAATGCAGGGGATCCTTTTACTTCATCACCTACCATACCTGTTGCGGATGGTACCTACAGTATTGTAGAAGTGCGTTACTCGCAAGGGGCGTTCAGTTGTGTTCTGTCTTTGCCTGCCGTTACCGTTACTTCCGCTGGGGGTCTCAGTGGTAGTGCATCGTTGACCCAAGATTATACGTGTGTCAATGGCGGGGGAATTATTGATTTTGCACCGGCTACAGGTGGATCGGGATCAGGTTATGAATATAGTATCGATAATGTTACATACCAATCGGGAACGACTTTTACCGGCTTGGCCCCAGGTTCATACATTCCTTATATAAAGGATGATGCCGGATGTTTCCAGGCCCTGTCTCCAATAGATATTACGGAACCGACCCCTCCGGGAGCGATTACCTTTGCCCAAGACAACCTTAATTGTGCTACAGGCACGAGTAGGGTTACTATTGACGTGTTGCCAGCAGGTTTTGCTACTCAATACGAGGTGATTTCCGCTATTCCGACAGCACCACTTCCCGGACCGCAAGCGAGCAATGTCTTTAATGGGTTGCGATTGGATACGTCATACCAATTTGAGATTACCGATGCCAATGGTTGTACATATACGGCCAGTTTTACCACGGGAGGTTTTAGTTCTATCCGTGCCAGGGTAAAATCGGGAGGAGATAGAAAGGTTTGTCCTGGTGCCACTGATGGTAACGGCGCCTTCTTGGTCGATGGTTTTGCTACGGATTATGACTATACCGTGGTTCAATTGCCAGCTACACCTGTTGTGAGTGGAACAAGTAGCGATCTCGAGATTCCGATCACTGGTTTAGGTGCCGGTACCTACGAGATTACGGTAACCGATAACGATACTAATTGTACCTCTACCGCTTCCTTCGATGTGGAAGAGGCCAGCACCCCTTTAAGCGTAAGTCCTACGGTAACCGATATGAGCTGTCAGAACAACAATATTGGTCGGGTCGTGGCCAGTGCTAGTGGAGGTTTCGGTGGATATCGCTATCAGTTGGATTGGCCGCCTAGCGATGGAAGAACACAAGGCCCCAAAACAGGAGGGACATTTGGTAACTTGACCGAGGAAGGAACCTATACCTTAACGGTTACTGATTCCGAGGGTTGTAGTGCTTCTACAACGTTCACCCTTACCAGTGTTGATGCTCCGGCAATTAGCTTTGACTCGGCCGATTACTGTTATACAACTGTCAACACCGCAGAAATTACCGTTTCTTCTACCCCGGGCTCCGCTGCAATAGGTACGCATCAGTACCGAATTAATGGAGGGGCATTGGTGACATCGGGTACACCGGGCACCCATACTTTTACAGGCCTGGTTCCTGGTAATTATACTATTGAAGTTGTTGATGGAAATGGTTGTATCGCTTCTACCTCGGCAATTCGAATCCCGCCCCAGCTTCAGGTAAGTCTGAACCTTAATCGTGAAATTGATTGTGGTGGTGATGGTGAAATGCAGATTACCATTACAGGTGGTGATATTACTGATCTTTCTACTACTTCATATACTATATACCGGGATGGAACCGCGGTAGCCAGTCATACCGGCCTTCCACTTCCGTCTGGCTCGTTTACCTATAATATGTTGTTTACGGAGTTTGGGGATTATACGGTAGAGGTAAGCGATAGTAATGGTTGTAGTGCCATATCTGAACCCTTGACTTTTGTAGAACCGACCAATATTATCGCCACCCACCGAATAGTCGGCCCTAGTTGTGGTGATGCCAATAGTGGTTTTGTAGAAATAATTCCTGATGTGGCGTCGGGTGTACCTCCATTTGAGGTGGTATTTGCCCCGGCAGGTGAATTGCAGAACAATCCATTGGATCCCAACAATCCGGCAGGACCTGATACGATCGATTATGCTTTTTCTTCCCAAACCATTTATTCAGGTTTAGCGGCAGGAAGCTATGAATATGTAGTAAAAGATGCCAGAAATTGTGTTACCGCTGTGACTCCGGTTGAGGTAGTGACAGATCCCGTATTAGCTCCAGATGCTACGGTAAATCCTATTGATGCTACTTGTGCACCGGCACCGCTCTCTGGCGGGGTTATTGTAGATTTACCTCTTACGCCGGCCCCCGGAGCCGGGGTGCCTGACTATACGGTTATAGTAGAGGATAATTTTGGAAATCCTCTTGTGACCTTGAATAATGTGGTACCAGGTGATTTTCCGTTGACCATAGAGGATTCAATTTTGGAACCGGGAGATTATCAGGTGATTGTGTTGGATTCACGTGGATGTAGGGATATTGAGCCCTTTACGATCAACAGTGGCTCCCTTGATATCATCCCTGAACCGTTTCCTGGATTTACATGTACGGCAAGTGGAACTACCGTGTGTGTGAATATAACCGGAGGTACGATGCCTTTAGATTACAGTATACGTTTAACGGATCCAGATCCGCTTGCGGGGTGGACCTCCCCAAGTAGTCCGCCGGACAGGCATTGTTTTAACAATTTGCTTTTTGGGGTAACGTATACCGTAGATGTTCGTGATAACAATACAGGATGTATTTATTCTGAAGAAATAACACTCCCAACCGGACCGGGCACGGATGTTACTCTAGCAAGTGACTATCGTTGTGGTGTGGGTGAAGTAGAGTTGAGGTATACGGTCGGATCGGGTGTAGCCCCCTTCGATATTGTGATTACCGACTTAGATACCGGAGCGGTCGTTCATACCGAAACAGGGGTGTCCCCGGTTTTAGGAACTGAAGTAATCGTGCCTACGGGAGTAGATTTAGGACGCTATGGAATTTCTATTGTAGATGCTAATGGCTGTACGGATGGAGCAACGGTAGATACCATTATAAACTTACCTCGAGTAGATGTCATTGATAACCAAAATGCAAATTGTAACGCCCTTGGTCAATTGACGGTAAGGGGAAGTGGAGGAACGCCTTTTGCTTCGGGAAGTCCTTATTTATACGCCTTTATGCCTGCCGGAACACCACCGACGAATGCAGATTTCAGTGATGCCGTTACGGTAGGCCTACCGGGTTCATTAACCGGTATTGATTACGATATTTGGGTAAAAGATGCTAATGATTGTGCCTATCGTATTTCTGCGGCCATCATACAGCTGAATCCTGATTTGCCTTTGTTGGATCCTGTGGTTGAAAATCAATGTGATGTAACCGCTACCGCTGCTGGAGGGTTTGATATTACCTTAAGTTTACCAGGGGATTTCGATACGCCTACCTTTACCTTGAACGGTATTAGTCAGACAGTGGCCAACTCAGGTGACCCTGCTGTCAATACTACGGCGACATTTACCGTAAACAGCGTTGGGGCCTATGATTATAATATCATCGATGCCAATGGGTGTGAAATCAATGGTGTGGCCGAAGTGTTCCAAGTTTTATCGGCTTCGGGCGATTTTACCACGGAACCGAGTTGTGAGGTAGACAATGGGGTTATCACGATTACTGCCGATGGTGGTAGTGGCGATTTTAGTTATAGACTTACGGGAACCGATATCTTTGGAGGGGCGGTAGATATAACCGACCCAGATGACGATGGTATTTTTCCCGGGATACCCGCTGGTGATTACCAGGTGGTGGTAACTGATAATTTGGTGGATGATGGTGTAAATAACTGTACCTTCACCGTAGATGGTATTGTAAGGTCTGCACCCGTAAGTCCCGTTATCGACGATACGGGCGCCTCTGACGTAAGCTGTAACGGTGCCGGTGACGGAAGTATTTCCGCCTCCTTGACGCCAGGTACAGATGTAGATGGTGTTAAGGAATACAACCTGTATTCCGGTCCCGAGGGGGCATTGCCGGCGACTTTGGATACTTCAAGCCGAATCAACACTAATCTATCGGGTTCTTTTACGGCCTTGGCACCAGGGACCTATGTAATAGAGGTAGTTACCGATAGGGATTGTTTCGATAGGGAGGAAGTGGTAATCAATGAACCGCCCCCATTTGAAATTGATGTGACTTCGGGTACATTGGTCTGTAATCCGGCAGCCAACCAATATAGTACTACGATTGTAAGTGCAGCTATAGTTGGTGGAAATGTAGGTAACGGGGCGCCATATGGATACAAAATAAATCTTGCGGATAGTTATCAGTCAAGTCCTGATTTTGAAATAGTCGATACGGGGTCTGATCAGGTCATTACCATTTACGCAAGGGATTCCAATGGTTGTGAGTTCTTTGACTCGGTAACGGTATTGGCGCCTAATACGGTCACGGCAACGATTACCCAAATATCGCCAATGGATTGTGAGAATCCAGAACGTATTCGAATAGATGTTACCGGAAGCACCAATTTTATAATTGAAGATCAAGGTTTTTCCGTAGCACCAGTGGCCGACCAGGCCCAACCTAGTGGCAGTTTTGTTGAGTTTGATCTGCCCATGGTGGCCGGGGAGTACAATTTACGGGTAAACGATATAGGGGGATGTTCGTATCCGATTGTCGCCTATGTAGTAGATGAGCCTGTTTTGCCTACGGTTTCCATTAGCCAGAATGAACCTGTTGGTTGTTTTGGTACTACCGATGGTATATTGAATATAGAAATAACCAATTTGGCCAGTTTGACCAACTTCTCAGGAGTGTATGAATATACGGTTTACGATGCGTCGGACCCAGGTTTTAGCGGAGGGGCCTTCGGTGCTCCGGTAGGAGGGAACTCCACGGGGACTATTGATGCCACTGTGAATAATCCGGCAACCATTACCGGATTGGAAGGGGGTAACTTAAGGGTGGTTATTCGTGAGCAGGGTAAATCTGCGACAACCTGTGATGTTTTTAGCAACATGAGTACGATAGAAATGCCTAACGAACAACTTCTTATTACGAATATGGAAGAAATTGGTCGTGTTGGTTGTGAAGATAATCTCGGTGAAATTTTTGTCACTACACAAGGGGGATGGGATAGTTCGCCTTATGAATATATGTTAGAGTATGAAAATCCTGTAGGTAGTGGTTTTGCGCCACATAGCAATGCGGCCTATGCCTCATTTGCCGCCAACGGAACCAATAACCGTTTTACCGGCTTGTCCAGTGGTAATTATAGGGTGACGGTTCGCGATATCGAAGGGTGTACCCATACTGCAGAACTTGAATTGCTACCTGTGGCTCCAATTGAGGCGGATGCTATTGTTACTCGAGAACTTGAATGTCCGACAGGAAACGATGCGGTAATTGTTGCCGTAGAACCTGGTACCACAATACCAGGGGCCATAGGGGGTGTACCTGGTGGTGGCTACCAATATAGGTTGTTGCATTTGGGTAGTAACGATATTACCGATATAGAATCGAGCACTGGTTTGCAAACCAGTCCTGAATTTGTTGGAACCGCGGGTACTGGAGTGATTCCGGGAGGTTGGTATGCCATTGAGGTGGTCTCTACTTTAAACTGTAGCATGATAACCGCTCCGGTACAGGTAATTCCGCCACCGGCGATTAACCCTGCCCTGATTCAAACTTCGGTTCCAGCTTGTGGTAATGAAGCAACAATGATGATTCGGGTGAACAATCCACAAGGCGGTACATATGAATTTAGTGTCAATGGTTCAGGAGGACCATGGTCGCCAATTGATGAGGTCGATGGAAATGGACTTCCTGTAAAAACTGGATTACCTGGTGTTATTGGAAATTCGTATCGCTATGAGGTTCGTAAGGTAGGAAGTGCAAGTTCATGTCTCGCCCGGAAAACCAATGGTATTACCATTACCGATGCCGAGCCTTTAAGTCTAGACCCAGCTTCGCCTACTTTTAATGTGTCTTGTGCCTATGAGGTTGATGGTAGAATAGAGGCGATTGCCAATGGAGGTACCGGTATTTACGAATTTAGAATTTATGACTATGATCCAGGTGCTGATGCGTTTGCGGCAGAAAGCATGCCGACCTATAGAAGTTTACCGGCTCAAGATTTCGGTACTTTTGAAAACTTGGAAGCAGGTGATTATTGGATATCGGTAATCAGTCGTGCTACATGTGGACTCGTAGAAGGTCCGTTCACCATTGCCCCTGCGGTACCGGTTGTTCTGTCGCCGACTTCGACACCGACCACTTGTTATGGGGCTTCCGACGGAACCATTACCATGACGGTAGACAGTGGGGCATCAGGATTGGTGCAATTCGCCATAGAGCCGAATTTGAGTGAGTTCTTTAGTGACCCTGATAATCCAACGACCTATACCTTTACCGATTTGCCGGCGAATACCCCGAGCAATCCATCGTATACCGTGTTGGCACAAGATGCCGAAGGTTGTCCGCAAACTTTTGAAATTATAGTAACGGCACCTGAAGAGTTACAAATTGTAGACTTTAGCTCAACGCCTGAAACCTGTATCGGTTTTGAAGATGGTACGGCACGTTTGAACGTAACCGGTGGAACCCCTTTTGTGGATCCGGTGACTTTCGTAGAATACTACGAAACCCGATTAGTGGGACCGAATTCAGACGGGACAGAGGTTTTCTTGAGAAATGATGACCTATCGTTCGATAGTTTGATAGGTGGTGAAGGCTATATTGTCTATGTGCGCGATGCCAATATGTGTGAGACGAATGTGTTCATTCCTATAGAAATTGGAGTGGACCTTACGGCGGATCCATTGGTGCAATATGGTTGTGAGGGAATTTTTCCAAATAGCACGGCCTCCGTACAGATGCAAGATGAAAGTCTATTGTCCGAATTATTGTTTGCGTTGGATCCGATCGATCCTACGGATGCCATAACGGCCTTGGCCGGATCGGAACGCTCATGGGGAGATTTACCGGCAGGAGACCATACGGTATATATCTATCATGAAAACGGTTGTACCAACTTTGTTGAATTTACCATAGAAGCGTACGATCCGTTAACATTGACAGCGGAAAAAACCGGACCGAACGAGATTACGGCCACTGCCGAAGGAGGTTTTGGGGGATATGAATTCTTCTTTGATGGCGTGTCTTACGGTAGTGAAGGTCTTTATACCACCACGGAAAGCGGTACTGTAGAAATTAAGGTAGTCGACCAAAATGGTTGTGAGGCTATAGCGGTAATTCCGTTCGAATTTACCGGAATGCTCGAAATACCCAATTTCTTTACGCCCAATGGTGATAATGAAAACGATTTTTGGGCACCGGGCAACCGAGAGTTCTTCCCTAATATAGAGGTAATCATCTATGACCGTTACGGTAGGGTGGTTGCAGAACTGGATCAAGTTAGTAATTGGGACGGACGCTATGAAGGAAAAGAGCTGCCAAGTGGTGATTATTGGTATGTGGTAAATCAAAACGATGACCGGGATATACGTTACGTCGGGCATTTTACCCTGTATCGATAAGCTTTGAATGATATAGATGATATAGAAACGGATGCCTATTTTGGCATCCGTTTTTTTTTGCGCTACATTTAAAATTGTACTTTAACCGATGAATTCTGTCATACCTATTTGCGGAAAAGAAGAGATCAATGTTGCGAAAATTATATTTCATTTTACTTTGTGGTGTCCTACAGGGCTGTGCCGCCCAATCAAAATATAAACTCATAGATGCCGAACAAGAAACGGTCATAACCGAGAACTACAGCTATTATCTGTACTATCCAGAGGAATATGAGGAGCGTCAAGAGGAAAAATTCCCTCTCTTGCTGTTTTTACATGGGGGAGGAGAGTCTGGGGATAGTTTGGTATATGTAAAGAGAAACGGACCGCCTAAATTGATAAAACGGGGCAAAAAATTCCCATTTTTAATTCTTGCACCACAAAATCCCTATAAGAAAATGTGGTGGAATACCCGCTCGGTCATCCAATTGCTCGACACCATTGTAAAAAACAATCGGGTGGACACGACTAGGATTTATTTAACGGGACTTAGTAGAGGTGGAGGGGCAGCATGGGAAATGGCCGTTCAGTATCCTAAAAAATTTGCGGCCATGGCCGTAGTTTGCGGTATGACTCCCTTGCCATATGCTTCGTGGATCGACAAGAAAATGCCCATCTGGGTTTTTCATGGGGAAGAAGATCAGTCCATTCCCATATCCGAATCGGATACTATGGTGGCCAAGTTAAAAAGTATGGGGTACGAGGTGCGTTTCACTCGATATCCAGGTGTGGGCCACGACGCATGGGTGCCAGCTTACGAGAATGAAGAATTGTACGAATGGTTTGTGGCACAAAAACGCCAAGAGTGATATGGTGTTTTGCCTGCTTTTATAAATGAAAGGAACTTAAACGAATCGTGGACTTCCTGTGGGGAGGCAGAATGAAATGGGAAAAATGTGCACCTGTTTCAGCCATTCCGTCCAAATAAGAAAAGCCATTTTTCATAGGTTTAATATGAAAAATGGCTTTTAAAAAAGCTAATAATTTAGGGCTAGAAGTATCCCGGATTTTGCTTCAAGGTGGGTTGCCCACTAGCATCTAAGCTTAAATCGATTTGCGCTTGTGGTATAGGGTAGTACTCATGTATGCCTGAAAAGAACCTCCCTCCTCGAACATCTGTGGTAATCTCACCTTGATATTCGAAGTAGGCGTTTAACGTTTCTTCGGCGATGCCCCATCTTACCAAA
The DNA here is from genome assembly GCF_900156625.1 of Zobellia uliginosa. Lineage (GTDB taxonomy): Bacteria > Bacteroidota > Bacteroidia > Flavobacteriales > Flavobacteriaceae > Zobellia > Zobellia uliginosa. The sequence goes on from NZ_FTOB01000002.1 coordinate 567,536, forward strand.
TCGAAAAAACGATGCCCTTCCATGGCCAACTCTAGTTTTCGTTCAAAATAGATAGCCTTTAAAGCATTTTCTTTTGTAGAAAATTGAGCTAGGGTATATGGGGCGATGTTGTAGTTTGCTGCATCTTTACTTTCATCGAATCCTGCCAATGGGTTAGAACTGTCAATATAGTCTTTTAAGAAGCCTTCAGGGTTGGCGGCCCTGTTTCTGACCCTATTGACATACGCCATGGCTTGGTCTAGGCTTCCTGCTTGCGCCTCTGCTTCGGCAGCCATTAAGAGCACATCGGCAAAACGGATAACGTGCACGTTAATGGCGGTACCAGGAGCCCAACTACTTTGATCGGAGTATTGATCAGCTGTTGCTTGATAGTAGATATTCTTTTTAGGGGAATAGGGGCCTCCGTAAGTTTGCTCCCGAATCCATTCTGCTCCAGGGTGGTACCCCCAGTCGTGATATGGAAGACCACGTCTTCCAACTGTCCAATCCAATCTTGGGTCCAGTGGTCCCGTGTAAGGGGTGAAAGGTTCAGGAGAGAGAATACCCATATCACTTTTAACCGGTTCGGTATTGTAGTCGTCTAAATTAGGTAAACCTGTTACTTCGTCTGTTTTATATGAGTTTACCAAGTCTTGTGTGGGTTGGTAGAAGCCACAACAACGAAAGGGACTGTTGCCGTAAGGGAAATTTAGTTTTCCGCCTTGATTTGAATTAGCTATTGTGCCCGTACCATCATTGGCTACCATTTGGATATCGAAAACCGTTTCTGCATTGTTTTCGGTAGCGGCATCAAAATTATCCTTAAATAAGGGAACCAAGTCATATTTGGTGCCTCCAGAGTTGACACCAGAGCTGATGACAGTGGTAAATATGTCTTTTGCTTCGGTATACTTGTGCTGGAATAAATAGCTTTTTCCTAAATATGCAGCTGCAGCCCATTTATTGGCCCTACCAAATTCAGACTGGGTTTCAGGAAGATTTTCATAAGCAAATTTAAAATCATCTTCGATATTGGGCCAGATATCTTCTGTATTAGGTTGTTTCGGGTCTTCTGTATTTTCATCGATCCATGGAACCATGTTCCACATTTTTTTCAATTCAAAATAATAGTGACCTCTCAAAAAACGAGCTTGGCCTGCGATGTCTTTACGGTCTGAGTCTGAAATAGTTTCATCATTTGCTAATTGCCGTAGTACATTGTTGCATCTCTTAACGCCTTCATATACGGCTTTCCATTTGGTATTGTAATAACCATTGGAAGGGTTGGAATTGAATTTGACAATTTGGTCGATGGCGGGTTGATCACCTCCAAAGCTACCTTTACTGGCAACACCTCCTGCAACGGAGCCGTACACCCAGTTATCAGGTGCCGCTTGCCATGGGCCACCTCCACCTAACGCGTTGTCAGCATCTTCTTGCCCATCTAGGGCCGCGTATGCACTTATCAAAAGTTTGTCGATACCTACTTCGTTGGAAACTACACCTTCGTTTAGTGATCCTAAGGCAGGTTGATCTAAAAAGCTGTCGGCACAAGAGCCTGTTAATAAAAGTATAGCAGGAAATACTAACAGCGACCTTAATTTTTTATTTATAAATTTCATGTTTTTTAATTTTTTATCGCTAGTTATTAAAATATGACATTAACACCGAAAAGGACTTGCTTTTGATTTGGGTATGCACCTTCATCAATACCGAAGTTTACCGAGTCTCCTGAAATTTCGGGGTCGATTCCGGAATAAGAAGTTATTGTAAACGGATTTACTACTTGCGCATATAACCTTAATTTGGAGAGGCTAATTGATTTTAATACATCCGAAGGAAAGGTGTAACCTAATTGAATCTGTCTTGCTCGTAGGTATGATCCATCTTCAACAAAGTAAGAGTTAGGAACGTCAGCTGTACTGAACGATCCCCCGGTTTCTTGAATAGGAGCACTGGCATTCATGTTTTGTGGTGTCCAAGAATCATATAGGGCCGTCTTACTTTTCGCGCCTGTAAAGGAGCTGTAAAAGTCGTGCCACCATTTGACATTATTCCATATGTCATTCCCTTGAGATCCATAAACAAACATACTTAAGTCCCAATTTTTATATAGTAATTCAATATTGAGACCATAAGTAAAGTCGGGGTTGGGATCTCCAATGAAAGTACGGTCTCCATCAGTAATTATACCGTCACCGTTTACATCGGCATATCTAAATCTACCAACGGCAACGTCTGTTTGGTAGGTTGCGTTTGGATTTGCGGCATCTCTTACTCCGGCATTGGCTTCGTCGATTTCTTCTTGGGAATTCCAGAATCCTTCAATTTGATAACCAAAGAATTCACTAACCGAACGTCCTACGGCATTTCTAATGATTGTACTTCCGTTAAAGCGTCTACCTTCTAAATCGAAATAATACACACCATCTGCAATTCTTTCTATTTCGTTGTTGTACGTGGTGAAGGTTGCAGATGTATTCAATCTCAAATCGTCATTGATTTGAAAATAAGTAGATAGGTCAATATCGATACCATTGTTGGACATCTTACCAACATTTACGTAAGGAGCGATAGCTGTACCGTTTGTAGCCGGTAAGTTAGGATTGTAAAGTAAATCTTCCACTTCTTTTTTGTAGTAGTCTGCGGTAAGTTGTACTTTTCCGTTAAATAGACTGGCATCTAAACCAAGGTTGTAATTGATATTTTTCTCCCACTTTGCATCTGGGTTTCCAATCCTAGTTTGGCGAAAACCTTCTGATAGTGTAGAATTGTCTCCCGTGATAGGGTAGTAGGAGTTTAACTGGTCTCCTCCAAATGTTGTAAATGAATTAGGGGGGTCTACGTTAATTTGGTTACCTACAATACCGTAACCACCCCTTAGTTTTAAATCATTAAGCCAATCAGATTCTGGTATGAACTCTTCATTGAGGATATTCCAACCGGCACTTACAGCGGGAAACCAACCGTATTGTTCTTTTAAAAACCTAGAGGATCCATCACGACGAAGAGTGGCGCTTAGTAGGTATCTGTCGTCATAATTATAGTCTGCCCTACTAATGATGGAGGACAGGGCATCGGCATATTTGAAACTGTAATTTGTTTGTGTTCCCGAACCAGTGTCCAAGGTTACATAATCAGGGTCAAAAGAGAAATAATCTTGGGTTGTTCCCCCAACTTCCCTTCCTTTGTTTTGGTATGCTTCCGTACCGACCAAAACGGTTAGGTTGTGTTTGTCCGCAAAAGTGTTCTTGTATTGAATGGTGTTGGTCCAAGTCCAATTAAAATTGGTCGAAGCGGCTTCGGTGTACTGGTTCACGGAAAGATTTTCCGCATTTTCGTATTCTGGAAACTGGAAAGAATTAAAGCTATTCGAATAATACTGTCCCCCGAAACTGGTTCTAAAAGTAAAATTCTTCAGAAAGTCGATTTCCGCAAAGATATTGCCGAAGATTCGGTTTGATGTGCCTCTATTATTACGTAATCTATCCGCTATGGCAACAGGGTTTTTTGCGTTTCCGAGATCAGAACCATAGGAACCGGCATAGTTGCCTTTTATGTCGTAAACAGGTATGATGGGTTGTTCTCTCATTGCCATACCAATAACACTGCCTTCTGTCAATGCGTCGATTTGTGGATTTTCGCGAATAGCGACGCTTAAATTTTCTCCTATACGTATGTTTTCAGTAACATTGTATACAGAATTGGCGCGAATCGTATAACGTCGTAGATAGGTGTTGTTAATACTGCCTTGTTGGTCGAAATAATTCATTGAAAACAAGTAACTTCCTTGGTCGTTACCGTTGCTTATCGATAAATTATGGCTTGTTATACTAGCAGGGCTGAAAATTTCCTGAAACCAGTTTGTACCTTCTTTGTTTGCTTTTACAATTCTGTAAAAGCTTTCCAAATCACTTGAATTGGTGTAATTAGGGTTTACGTAATACAGTGCCTCATCTACTGTTTGTGCCCCTGCGGGAGCAATGTAGTTCGGCAAAACGGGAGAACTGCCATTGCCGTATTGGGAATGGTTGATAGGGTCATCGGGATTGGTATTTTTTAAAGCTATGAACGTTAATTCTGCTTGTTCTTGGGAGTTTAGTATGTCCCATGGGTTTCCGTTTTGAACAAGTTGAACACCATAGTAAGAATCATAGGTGACCTTTAACTTTCCCGAGCCTTTTTTAGTAGTAATGATTATTACACCATTTGCAGCTCTTGATCCATAAATAGAAGCAGAGGCGGCGTCTTTAAGAACTTGCATGCTGGCAATGTCATTCGGGTTAATGTCGTTTATATTGTCGGTAGGGATACCGTCTACAACGTATAAGGGGGTGTTGTTACCGAAGGTATTGGATCCCCTGATTTTAATTTGAGGGCTTTCACCCGGTTGTCCGCCACCTGTAATTGTTACCCCTGATACTCTACCTTGTAATTGGCTGGTAACTTGACCTGAAGGTTGTTGTGCTAGTTCATCAACTTTAACAACGGAGACGGCTCCTGTCAAATCTTGCTTTCGCTGTGTACCGTATCCAACGACAACAACCTCTTCGAGAGCGGCAGCATCTTCTACCATAGTTACATCAACAGTGGTTTGGCCATTTAAGGCAACCTCTTGATTTTTAAAACCAATGTAGCTAAAGACCAAGATTGCTCCATCTTCTGCATTGAGTGAGTAGTTACCGTCAAAATCGGTTTGGGTACCGATGGTCGTTCCTTTAACGATAACATTGGCACCAGGTAAGGGAAGCCCAGATGAATCAAGTACGGTTCCCGTAATCGTACTTTGAAAAACATCTTTGACCTCTGTTTTGAGGCTGGAGTTTGAATTTGCTAAGGAACTTTGTGGCGCAGAGCAAATCAACAATGAGAAAAGCCCAATTCCAAGAGAGGAAATCTTGCCTTTGGGTCTTAACGAATTTAATTTTCGTTTTTTGTTCATAATAATGAGTGTTGTTTGTTAGTTTAAAATGTGATATTCTCAATTTTAAAACGGACTATTAAGAAAATCATAAATAAATGTAGGGATAATAAGTCTATTCAAAAAGCTATAGTCTTATATTCAAAACAATGTAAGGGAAGTTTTAAGTGTAAATGTCTGATTAAAAGGTAATAAACTGTATTTTTAGTCTATTTTGGAATAGTGTTAAAATATAATATGTAGTCTAATTCTGAAGTATTTAAAAGTTAAATAACTACTAATTAATTATTTTTCTTATAACTTTATGTAAGTTCGTTATTCGAATTTTACAATAAAAAAGACCCCACCTCCTCCCCAAAACTAAACTTTAGAGCCGATGATAACGGTGGCCTTTTTTTCTAGGTTTGTAGCAAAGAAGATATAGTGCTCCCCCCCGTCTTTAATGCGGAACTTCTTTCGAATATCGGCTACGCTATCGGGAAAATTGCGTGTTGTGATATTGGCCTTCCTTATGGCATTTCGCTTGAGTTCCTTTTTGTTGTAAGGAAGCACTTTTTCGATTTTGAACCGTCTTCCCGGAAAATCGATCAGTTCATCGGAGGTATATAAATGGGTGTGCTCCTGTAGTTTTTTCAGTTGATAGCTATGACCAATGGTTTTAAAGGCCCCAGATTTTAAAATTGCGGCATTCGGCTCGTATAGGTATGATAGGGGAAGGGAAAAACTTGAATCGCATTTCCTTTCTTGATCGAGCCCGAAGCTAAAACTTTGGTCGTCTAATTTGGTTTTGTTAACGGTTTTGATGGTTACTTCTCCTTTGAAACCTCGTTCTAAAACCCATAGGAGTTCTTTTACTTCGTTGTTTAGGGCTACGATATGTATTTCCTTGATGTGCTTCAGTTCGTTTATCCCTGCGGAAATATCGAGTAGGGGGGCTGTTTTAATTAAGATGTACCCCGTTTTGGAAAACAATAGGTCTAAGTTTTCGATTACATCGGGTTGGCAATCCGATAATAAAAAAACACGTTGTTTGATGTCATTTCGCCTTGAGGGGTCGATGTAGATCCAATCAAAATTCCGTTCCGAATTCCTGATGAAATCCAAACCGCTTTCCGCATTTGCCTCTATATTATCCGCACCTAAAACCTCAAAGTTATGGGACGCGATTTCGGACAAGTTTTTGTTGATTTCACAGTGGAAAACGTGGTCTATTCTTTTGCTGAAAAAATAGCTGTCTACACCAAAGCCTCCGGTAAGGTCGACAAGCGATTTTCCCGATACTATTTCCGACTTGTAGCGGGCCGTAATTTCAGAAGAGGTTTGCTCAATATTCAGCTTGTTAGGGTAGTAGATGTTCGATGTGCTGAACCAAGTATTGAGTTTTTTTTCACTCTTTTTTCGCGACTCTAATTGCTCGGCGAGTTCTTTGTTCGAAACTAGCTCAAAATAGGGTTTTTTAAGTAATACTGACATGATGTCAGTGTTTAAATTTTTTAATATAAAATTCTGTACACCAGTATTTAATATGTTTTTATTCAAACCTTAACTATAAACTTTTTGTAATGGATTTAACGAGCTTGTTTTCTGATAAAAATTCCTTTAAGATCACTTTTATGGCGGTGTATCCGGGTACGGCTACGATCATTCCGACCACACCGAAAAGCAATCCGGCAATGATAATGATCAAGAAGATTTCTAAAGGGTGCGACTTAACACTGTTGCTAAAAATAAAGGGTTGCGAAAAGAAATTATCAACGAGTTGTCCTATCAATAACCCGATTAAAACATAGCCAGCTTTGGGGAGGATTACGGTGCTAAAATCCATACCTAAGTTACTGGTCATTGTGAGTACTACCATAATGACCCCGCCGATGATCGGACCGATGTACGGAATGATGTTGAAGAGGGCGCACAAAAAAGCGATGACAATGGCGTTTTCTATACCTAAAATCAACAGTGTTATCGTGTAGATCACGAAAAGGATAAAAATCTGAAGAAGTAGGCCGACAAAGTATCTTGAGAGTAGATTGTTTATTTTTTCAATGGATTTCACGGTGCGTTTTTCATTCTTTTCGTTAACAAAAGCCAGAATGCCACTTTGAAAAAGATTGCTGTCCTTTAGAAAGAAAAAGGAAATGAACAAAACGGAAAAGAGTCCGATACTGGCGGTGCTAAGAACGTCTAGGAACGAGTTGAGAAAGTTGGGTATAAATCCAATATTAAGGCTGTCTACAATTGTTTTTTCAAAGTCGGTGTCTTCGATTATTTCGTCCACTACGTTTGGCGCGGTGCCTATGAAATTGATGATCTGCTCGTGCAGTGAATCTAGGTTCCGTTCGAGTTGGTTAATGTCAAGTAGTGAGAGGTTTTTGCCTTGTTCTGTTAGGAGTGGGACAAAAAGTGCGATAATTCCGCTCAATACGCCTACCATTAAGGCCATGGTCAAGATTACGGCAATCGTATTGGGCAACTTGAGCCTACGTCTGAAAAAGAACACGACAGGGCGGCCAATCAGGGCTACGACCGCTGCAATGGCTAAATAGGCGATAACGGACTGGATTTTCCATAAAAAATAAAGCAGCAGGGCGGTGCTGAGAATGATTCCTACGGCGCGCAGAATTCCATTGCTGATAGTTTTTGAGTTCATTTCTTTATTGCGTTTTGTGGGCGTGTATTTACTTGGTAAAAGCGTATTGAATGATGTTGGCGCCCATTTGAAGCGCCTTGGTCCTTATTTCGTCGGGGTCATTGTGTACGCTGGGGTCTTCCCATCCGTCCCCGAGGTCGCTTTCTACGGTGAAGAGCAGGATCAGTCGGTTCTCGTCAAAAATGCCCAGGGCCTGGGGGCGCTTACCATCGTGCTCGTGTATTTTGGGTAGTCCGTCAGGAAACGAATAGACTTGCTTGAATATAGGGTGGTCGCTGGGGAGTTCTTCCAAAGTTTTGTCGGGAAAGACTTTTTCAAGGGCTTTTTTGAGATAGGGGGCCATGCCGTAATTATCGTCGATATGTAGAAAACCCCCGGATAGAAGGTAGGTCCTTAGGTTTTCTGCTTCCTCGTCGGAAAAGACTACGTTGCCATGTCCGGTCATATGAATGAACGGATATTGAAAAATGGTGCTGCTTCCTACTTCAACGGTTTCGGGTTTTGGGGGCAGGGCGGTCCCGATATTTTCATTGCAAAATACAATGAGATTAGGTAAGGCGGTGGGGTTGGCGTACCAGTCTCCTCCTCCCTTATATTTTAATATGGCAATCTCTTGGGCGGATAGGGAAACTGTTATCAACAGGGTAAAGAATGCTAAGTAATGGGGCAATCGTTTCATTTTAAGGTCGTACTAAGGAACTATTATTCAAATGTATGAATTATGAGGTATAAACGAATTGTTTACATATCGATTGTTTGGGAGTAGGTGATAGATATGTGGGAACTGTTTTTGTTGAAGAAGTGGATCGAAGCTTTCTGTCCTAGTTGGTTTATGGTCTTTGGGAACATGTGAAATCTTTTGTATAGCGGGAGGGGAAAAAGCTTGTGTTCGTGGTTTGGCTTCCTATGAATTATTGATTATGGTGACGGTGGTGCAGGCTACAATGGCCGCTGTTTCGGTTCGTAAGCGGTATTCGCCTAAAGAAACGGGTAGAAAGCCGCTTTTGCGGGCCAATTGTATTTCGTCGGGAGAAAAGTCGCCTTCGGGTCCGATTAATATGGTGACGTCCGTGTCGGCAGCGACCCTTCTTTTTAGATCTACTTTTTCTTCTTCTTCGCAGTGTGCGATGAACAAGAGTCCGTTTTGTGGCTGGGCGATGTAGTCTTTGTAGGCTATGGCGTCGTTCAATTTGGGGAGGTAACTACGTAGGCTTTGTTTCATGGCCGATTGGACCACTTTTTCCAAGCGTTCCTTTTTGATGACTTTTCGTTCCGATCTATCGCAAAAGATGGGGGTAATCTCGTTTACCCCAATTTCGGTAGCTTTTTCTAAAAACCACTCAAAACGATCATTGTTTTTCGTCGGGGCGACCACCATATGTAGCCAATGTCTTTGAGGGTGCTTCTTTGTTGTCGAGATCACATGGGCCTTGCACCTTTTTGTGTCGGCCAGTAAGATTTCCGATTCAAAAATAAATCCCTTTCCGTTGGTAATGTGTAGAGTATCACCTTCTTTTTTACGTAATACTTTAACTATATGGCGGCTCTCTTCTTGTGAGAAAGTGAACTGTGAAACGCTCTGGTCTAAGTCTGGATTGTAAAATAATTGCATAGGTCTAAGATACGAACAATATGGTGGGAACGAAATTTGTTTAACACTCAAGGCTCCATTGTGGCGGGCTATAGTTAGAGGTTTTTTTGGGAAAGCACATAGCGGGCCTTTGCGGATATGTCCTGTTCTGAGAATTTGTCCTGTTGGTATTTTAAGTAGCCTACTACGCCGATCATTGCCGCATTGTCGGTGCAGTATTCGAATCGGGGTATGAAGGTTTTCCAGCCCCGATTTTTTTCGGCCATTTTAAGTGCCTTCCTGATGCCTGAATTGGCACTTACCCCGCCCCCGATGGCTATTTGGGTAATTCCGGTTTCTTCTACGGCCTTTTTGAGCTTGTCCATGAGAATATGGATGATTGTTTTTTGTATCGATGCACAAATATCTTTCAGGTTTTCTTGGATGAAATCCGGATGCTTTGCGGTTTCCCTTTGTATAAAATATAAAATACTGGTTTTTAATCCGCTGAAACTAAAATTTAGTCCATCGACCTTAGGTTTGGGGAAAGGAAAGGCCTTAGGGTTTCCTTCTTGGGCATATTTGTCTACTAGTGGTCCTCCGGGGTAGGGTAGGCCTAAAATTTTGGCGCTCTTGTCAAAGGCTTCCCCAACGGCATCGTCAAGTGTTTCGCCAAGAATTTCCATGTCGAAAAAATCTTTTATAAGAACAATTTGCGTGTGGCCGCCACTAATGGTCATCGCTAAAAAGGGAAACTCGGGAGTGCCGTCTTGTTGCCCTTCTATAAAGTGGGCCAAGATGTGCGCCTGCATGTGGTTGACCTCGATTAGTGGGATGTTCAGGCCCAATGAAAGCGACTTTGCGAACGAGGTTCCGACGAGAAGTGAACCCATCAATCCAGGACCGCGCGTAAAAGCTATGGCGGATAATTGTTTTTTGTCGATATTTGCTTTGTTCAAAGCTTGGTGTACTACCGGAACTATGTTTTGCTGGTGCGCCCGTGAAGCGAGTTCGGGTACAACACCTCCATATTCTTCGTGAATTTTTTGTGTGGCCGTTATGTTGCTGAGTACTTTTTTATTGCTCAAGACCGCCGCAGAAGTATCGTCACATGAAGATTCTATGGCAAGGATATAAATAGTTTCGTTTTTCACCGAGTTTGGAATAAAAGTTGAACGCGCAAAGGTAAAACATATAGACCTATCAAAAAACTGAGAAAAATACTGATTAGAACCATGATGGTACTCGTGCTGATCTGTATTTTAGCTACGGTCATACTTTCCTTGCCTTTCGTTCAGACAAGCTTTGCCAAATATGCCACGGATACGATCAACAATGACTTTGGTACGAATATCAATATCGATAAACTCAGAATTTCACTGATTACGTGGGATACCAATCTTGAAGGAATCTATATTGAGGACTACAGAAAAGATACCCTCTTCTACGTAAACAAGCTTACGACTTCCATTCTTAGTATAAGAAACCTGAGCAAGGGCAAACTCGAGTTTGGTGACATAAAAATAGATGAGCTGGATTTTAAGTTGAAAACCTACTTGGACAATAGGAGTACCAACCTAGAGGTGTTCATCGATAAGTTCGATGACGGAAAACCGCGTAAACCTGGTACGGATCCTTTTCTTTTTTCGTCTTCGGATGTTGAGATTGCCAACAGTACTTTTCGTCTGATCGATGAGAATTTTGAAAATCAACTCTTGCTCGATTTCGAAGAGTTGAATATCGGGGCGAGCGATTTTCTTATTCTTGGTCCTCAGGTGTCGGCCAAGATCAATACTATGGCCTTTAATAGTCAGCGGGGCATCAACGTTCAGCAAATGGCTACCGAGTTCAAATATACAAAACAACAAATGCGTTTTGATTCGTTGAAGATACAGACTGTTGGTTCGCATTTAAAAGGGGATTTGGTCTTTGATTATGAGCGGAAAGATTTTGCCGACTTTTTGAACAAGGTCAACTTAACGGCCGAATTTGAAGAATCTGTCGTATCATTTGATGAGATAAATATGCTCTATGATCAGTTCGGTAGGGGTAAGGAGGTCAATTTCTCGTCTAAGATATCGGGGGTGTTAAATGATCTTAATACCGAAGAATTGTTCTTGCAGTCCGACAATACGGGTATTAGGGGCAATTTCAATTTCAAGAGCCTGTTCGATCGTAAAAAGCCCTTCATAATGCGGGCCGATATGAAGAATGTTACCTCTAGCTATTATGAACTACGTGCCCTTATGCCGAATATATTGGGAAAATCATTGCCTTCAAGTTTTCAGAAACTGGGGCAGTTCACTATACGGGGCGATGCGGTCATTACCGAAAATTCAATAGATGCTAAAGTAAACCTTAATACAGCTATAGGAAGCAGTTATGCCGATCTTGAGCTTTCCGATATCAACAATATCGACAACGCAACCTATAAAGGTTTTGTGTCCCTTATTGATTTTGATTTGGGCGATTTTACCGAAAACGAAAGATTGGGCAAGACCTCCCTCGATTTCAATGTGGAGGGACAGGGCTTTGTTCGGGAAACCTTGAATACCGAAGTTATAGGTGAGGTGTATTCGGTGGAGTTTAACAACTACGATTATAAGAACCTCAAGGTCTCGGGAATTTTAAAGGAACAATTGTTCGATGGTACGGTACTGAGCAATGATGAGAATATAAAATTCAGCTTTAAAGGGCTTGCCGATTTCGGGGAGGATCGCAATGACTTCAATTTTATAGCTTCCGTCGATTATGCCGACCTCAATAAGTTGAATTTTGTCAACGACAGCGTTTCCATATTTAAGGGAAATGTGAATATGGACGTTACCGGAAATACTCTGGATAATCTTGTGGGGGATGTTAAATTCACCAAGACCATCTTTCAGAATAAGAACGACACCTATTACTTTGAAGACTTTAAAGTGTCCTCGACCTTTGAGAACGATACGATTCGCGTGATCGATATCAACTCGCCGGATATTATCACCGGTTATATGAAAGGAAAGTTTAAGGTGGGTGAGTTGGGGCGCTTAGTGCAAAACTCCTTGGGAAGTATCTATACGAACTATAGACCTTTTAAGATATCGGGAGGGCAGACGCTTGCCTTTAATTTTAAGATCTACAACAAAATTGTCGACGTCTTTTTTCCGGAAGTGAAATTTGACCCGAATACCTTTATCAAGGGGAATATTGTGGCCGATGAGGGCGACTTTAAGTTGAATTTTAAATCCCCTAGTATAGTCGCATTCGGTAATGAGGCCGATAATATCGATATCAAGATCGATAATAAAAACCCATTGTTCAATACCTATATATCGGTTAGCGATCTTTCTACCAACTACTACGATGTGAAAGATTTCAACCTGATCAACACAACTCTAAAAGATACCTTGTTCTTTAGAACGGAGTTCAAAGGGGGGAGCGATTTGAACGATAGCTATAATCTTAACTTTTATCACACCTTTAATAAAGATAACAAGTCGGTAATCGGTTTAAAGACTTCCGATGTAAACTTTAAAGGGAATAAATGGATCCTCAATAAAGATGGCGACAATAAAAACAAGGTGGTCATTAACCGTACGCTCGATAGTATCGATATACGGGAAATCGTAATGAACAATAGCGCCCAAGAACAGATTCGTCTTAAAGGGCGGTTGGCCGATTCTACCTATAAGGATTTGCAGCTTCAGTTCAAGATTGTTTCGCTGAACAAAATAACACCCGCTATAGATAGTCTTAGATTGCAGGGGGAAGTGAACGGAACACTCAATATTTTGCAGAAAGACAATATTTATTTGCCTTCTTCCAACCTTGCGGTCGATGATTTCTCCATTAACGATATGCGCTTGGGGGATCTTACCGTAGGTATTGTCGGCAATAAAGATTTGACGGAGTTCGCGGTAAATTCACAGATTACCGATAAGGGATTGGAGAAATTGAGCGTGGTAGGGAGCGTCAACAATAAGGAAGATATGCCCAAAGCCAATCTTTTGGTAAGCTTTGATCGGTTTGATTTGGAGCCTTTTGCTCCCCTAGGGGAAAACATTATTAGCCATATACGGGGGTATGTCAGTGGTAATGCACGTATCCAGGGCCCGGTAGATAACCCTGATTTTAGCGGTGTACTTACTTTGGATAAGGCGGGTCTGGGTATTCCGTATTTAAATGTTGATTATGATTTTGCGGCCAACTCTAGGGTGAACCTGAGTAAGCAGACCTTTGATTTTGATCAGATAAAAATTACGGACGTAGACAAGAAGACCAAGGCGGTCTTGGATGGAACGATAAGCCATTCCTTTTTTGATAATTGGTTGCTCGATATCGACGTAGATACGAATAACGATAGGCTTTTGATTTTGAATACCGACTTCGAAGAGGAGGTGCTTTACTACGGTACCGGTTACCTAGACGGGAAGGGTCGGATTTTCGGGCCCACCAAGGCTTTGAATATTAAGGTGGAAGGAAAAACGGCAAGGGGGACTTCCCTAAAGATCCCGCTTAGTGATGTGGCTTCCATTGGGGATTATTCCTTTATCAATTTTGTGGAGAAGAACCAGTTGAACCATGTGGAAGAAGAGCGTACCCTAGACGAGTTTCAGGGACTTGAGCTTACTTTCGACCTTGATGTTACCCCTGATGCCGAGGTGGAGATCGTGACCGATACCAAGACCGGCAGTTCTTTAAAAGGAAGCGGGGTCGGTATTTTGTTGATCCGTATCAATACCCGCGGTGCCTTTGAGATGTACGGAGATTTTGTTGTGGTCGAAGGACAGTATAACTATAAGTTCGGTGGGGTGATCAATAAAACCTTTCAGGTGAAACCTGGGGGCACCATCGTATGGGATCGTGAGCCTCTAAAGGCGACCTTGGATCTCGAGGCGGTATATGCCTTAAATGCCAACCCGGCGCCTCTGTTGGACAATCCGGGCTATACGCGGCGTATACCTACGGAAGTGGTGATTAAGCTTACTGATGACCTTGAGAGTCCTGATATCGAGTTTAATATTGATTTCCCAGGGACCAATAGTATCGTGCAGTCTGAGTTGGAATATCGATTGCAGGATCCTACGGTGGAAGAGCGCAATGCCCTTTTCCTGCTGGCGCAGGGTTCTTTCGTGAACGATCAAACGGGCATCGACCAACAGGCGGTAACGGGGAATCTTTTGCAATCGGCCTCGGGATTGTTGAACCAAGTGTTGGGCAATAACGATAAATTTAACCTTGGTCTTTCGTACGAGCAGGGCATTCTTGACCGAAGTGCCGATTACCAGACGGAAAACAGAATTGGGGTAACCGTTTCTACCCGGATCAGTGACCGAATGCTCTTCAATGGAAAAGTAGGGGTTCCGGTAGGGGGAACCACGGAAACCGTCGTAGCGGGAAATTTTGAGATACAATTGCTGCTGAACGAAGAAGGGACCTTGAGTGCCAAGTTTTTCAATAGGGAGAACGAGATACAGGAATATTTGGCCGATAGGCTGGGGTATACCCAAGGTGTCGGTATTTCGTATGAAGTAGATTTCAATAGTTTTAGGCAGCTCTTCCGGAATATCCTAAAAAAGGAAGCGGCTAAAGAAGAACTTCCAGAGCCCGACCAGGTACCTAGTGCCGTAATGGGTAAGGATAGTTTGCTGAAATTTTATCCTAAGGATAAGCGGTTAAACTAAAAGGGGTTATACGGTTCTTTTTAGTGGTAATCTGTCTAAAACGGGTGTGTTTTCTTAAAAACCACCTCTAAAAAGAACGAAAAGTTCACTTCCATAGTAAAATCCCGCTTTTGCCATATTCTCAGTAAGGGGAAAGCGAGGGGCGTAAAAATGTTATAATTGATTACATATTTTAAGAAAATGTGAGCTGAGTTATCAAGACGTTAAATTAGATGGATAACAGGATCGGAATTCGAATAAGTTTGTTAGTTTTGCAACTTAGTTTTTTTTAATGGCTTCAGAAATAAAGAAAATAGGTGTTTTGACCTCCGGAGGTGATTCCCCCGGCATGAATGCTGCAATACGCTCCGTGGTTAGAACTTGTGCCTACATGAAAGTAGATTGCGTAGGTATCTACAGAGGATATCAGGGCATGATCGAGGGGGATTTTAAGCCGATGGACGCGCGTAGCGTCAATAATATAATCAATAAAGGAGGAACGATTCTCAAATCGGCCCGTTGTGATGGCTTTAGAACGCCCGAAGGGCGCAAAAGAGCCTATGAGCAATTAAGGGCAGAGGGTATCGATGCTTTCGTGGTTATCGGGGGCGACGGTAGTTTTACCGGAGCTATGGTGTTTAACCAAGAGTATCACTTTCCGATCATAGGCATTCCGGGTACTATCGATAACGATATATTCGGTACATCTAATACGGTAGGTTTTGATACGGCCATGAATACGGTGGTTGAGGTAATCGATAAGATTAGGGATACCGCCAGTTCGCATAACCGACTTTTCTTTGTTGAGGTTATGGGTAGGGATGTAGGTCATATCGCTTTAAATACCGGCGTTGGTGCGGGGGCCGAAGAGATATTGATTCCTGAGGCGAACCGAGGTCTTGAGCGTTTGCTCGAATCTTTAAAGCGTAGTAAAAAATCGGGTAAGTCTTCTAGTATCGTTGTGGTGGCTGAAGGTGATAAGATCGGAAAAAGTGTTTTTGAACTTAAGGAATATGTTGAGGAACACTTACCTATTTACGATGTGCGAGTGTCCGTATTAGGGCATATGCAGCGTGGAGGGGCGCCATCTTGTTACGACAGGGTCTTGGCCAGTAGAATGGGGGTGAAGGCCGTAGAGAGCTTGTTGGAAGGGCAAACCAACTTTATGGTGGGGGTCCAGAACAACAAGATTATTCTTACGCCGATCAGCAAGGCTATCAAAGGACATACGAAAATAGATAAGGAACTTATTCGAGTTTCAGAAATAATGACAACATAATTTAATTCAAAACAAGAAGAACATGTCAGATTTAAAAATAGGAATTAACGGATTCGGCCGTATCGGAAGATTGGTCTTTAGGGAAACTGTAAGAAGAGAAGGTGTAGATGTAGTCGCCATTAACGATTTGTTGGATGTTGAGCATTTGGCCTACCTTTTAAAGTATGATTCCGTACATGGTAAGTTCGAAGGTACTGTTGAGGTTCAAGATGGTAACTTGATCGTTAACGGAAAAACAGTAAGGATCACAGCTGAGCGTGACCCAAAAAATATCAAGTGGGATGCCGTTGGTGCTGAAATCGTTGCTGAATGTACCGGTATCTTCACTACTTTGGAAACTGCACAATACCATATCGATGGTGGTGCCAAAAAAGTGGTAATCTCCGCTCCGTCCAAAGATGCCCCAATGTTTGTAATGGGTGTTAACCATAAAGAAGTTACGGCTTCTAACACTATCGTATCTAACGCATCTTGTACTACCAACTGTTTGGCTCCAATGGCCAAAGTGTTGAACGATAACTTCGGTATCGAGGAGGCATTGATGACTACGGTTCACGCTACTACGGCTACTCAAATGACCGTTGATGGTCCTTCTAGAAAAGACTGGAGAGGTGGTAGAAGTGCTATGTTGAACATTATTCCTGCATCTACAGGTGCTGCTAAAGCGGTAACTAAGGTTATTCCGGCATTGGAAGGTAAACTTACGGGTATGGCCTTTAGGGTTCCTACTGCTGATGTATCTGTAGTGGATTTAACGGTTCGTCTTCAAAAAGACACTTCTTACGAAGAAATCAAAAAAGCGTTCAAAGCGGCTTCTGAAGGCGAGTTGAAAGGTATTTTAGGTTATACTGAAGAGGCTCTTGTTTCTCAAGATTTCGTAAGTGATAAACGTACAAGTATTTTTGATGCGGGTGCAGGTATCGAATTGAACTCGAAGTTCTTCAAATTGATTTGTTGGTACGATAACGAGGCTGGTTTTTCTAACAAAATGGTAGATTTGACTCAGCACGTTGCCAGCTTATAATTTTTCTGAATATTACTAATGGTAATCCTGAGAGTGGGCAAAAAATTGCTTATTTTCAGGATTATTTTTTTAAACGAAAATTATGATTTTAATTGTAGATAGTGGGGCCACAAAATCAGATTGGATTGCCTTGGATGAAAAGGGAAATCAGTTGTTTATGACCCAAACGTTAGGGTTGAGCCCAGAAGTTTTGACTAGAGAGGTAATCGAAGATAGATTGGCCAATAACTTTGAGCTTTCAAAGAATAGGGATAAGGTTTCCAGATTGCATTTTTACGGGGCGGGATGTGGTACCGACCGGATGAAAAAATTCCTTGGGGATATCTTTAAGGATTTTTTTCCCAATGCAAAAACCGATGTAAAAGAGGATACCTATGCGGCTATTTTTTCGACGACCAAAATAGGCCACCAAGGAATCGTTTGTATCTTGGGGACAGGCTCTAATTGTAGTTACTACGACGGACATCAGCTGTTTCAGAAAGTGACTTCCTTAGGTTATATCCCCATGGATGACGGTAGTGGTAATTTCTTTGGACGAAAGTTGATAAGGGACTATTATTTTCACAAAATGCCCCAAGACTTAGGTATCAAGTTTGCCAAAGAGTATAATTTGGATGCCGATGTCATAAAAGAGAACTTGTACAAGCAACCCAATCCGAATACCTATTTGGCTACCTTTGCCCGGTTTTTAGTGGAAAACAAAAACCATCCGTACTGTAAAGGGGTTATCGATAAGGGGTTCCAGCAGTTTGTAAACAACTATATCATGCAGTTTGAACTGGCGACCAAGGTGCCGATCAACTTTGTGGGGAGTATAGCGCATTACTTAAGGGATGAACTCGTAACGGTCCTTGAGCGTAACGACTTGATCGTTGGGGTTATTAGACAACGACCGATAGAAGGTTTGATGGAGTTTCACGTAGAAACCATCTAGCTTTGTTTATTACAATATGTCACAGGCCTTGATTTTTCATCAAGGCCTGTTTTGTTTTGGACTAACGTACCGCAATCATTGAAATTTCAACATTGACGAATTTGGGTAGGTTTGCGACTTCTACGGTTTCCCTGGCGGGTGCCGTTTCACTGTCGAAATAAGTCGCGTACACTTCGTTGATCTCTGAAAACTGCTTCATGTCCTTCAAGAAAATAGTACTCTTGACTACATTTTCAAAAGTCATATCGGCTTCGGTAAGTACCGCTTTTAGGTTTTCCATAGATTGTCGCGCCTCTTTTGCGATGTCGCCCTCAATGAGCTTTCCGGTGGCCGGGTCTATGGGAATCTGTCCTGATATATAAAGGGTGTTTCCGCTTAAGACGGCTTGGTTGTAAGGACCAATAGGGGCAGGGGCATTAGGAGTATTGATTATTTTTTTCATCGTTTTGTGATTTTTGTTTTTAGCTGTAGGCTGTTTTAGCAAATGTAGCTAAGAATGTCGACCTTGTTAGCGTTGACTTCGGTTTTCCCACTTCAAGTCGCTAAGGATGGAGCTTTTTATTCCGATAAAGAAGTACCATCGGGAGTATTGGCCAAAAGGGGTCCAGTTAAAGTTCATCCTAAAACTTTTTAGGTCGCGTTCAAAGCGTAACTGGGTAAGGGTAAAACCTTTGTTTTTAAAATCGTATCCACTGGAGCCGCCTACCTTCCAACGGGGGGAAAGCTCAATGTCGCCCGAGAACATCAATGAATGGCTGCTGAACTCGTTCTGTCGGGCCGAGTTAAAGTAACTTGCGGAATAGGCCAATCGGAAATTCCATGGGATTTTAGTGGCGTAACGCGGGTTGTCTACGTCTTCGCCCTTATCGTTTTCATCTTCATCGATTCTTCGCCTGTCAAAGTCGTCGGCCCTACCGAAAAGGTCGTCGTCCCTACCTCCACTTTGGGCTACGTAATCGTAGGCACCGGCCTCTTCCTCTTCTTCCTCTTCTTCCTCCTTTTTTCCAAAAGTCTTACTGTCTATGGAATACCCAATGTTTATGTTGGCTTGGGTCAACCTAAAAAGGCTTCCTCCATTATCGATGTTGAATTTATCGATTCTACTGCCATTGTTGTCTATGGCGTATGGGTCAAGGCCTGCAGAAAAGTTAATAGACATTTTATTGTCTAAAATGTTCGTTCCGCCGTTAATTCTAAGAGGGCTTAATTTTAGGGAGTCCGACTCAAAATTATATCCGGTGGAAATATTGAAATTGCTAAGGATCGGAATCTTTTTAGGTTCGGTGGCCGTTGAATCCTTATCCCTTACCTTGGCCTCGAGGGTGTTTGCCAAAGAAAAGCTAAGGCTGTTGCTCTTGCCGAGGCTAGGGGCTCCGTTTAGTGTACCTTCAAAACGGCTATATTGTACGACCTCTCCGGTGTCGTTGTTCAGGTATTCGTCGTAGAACTGGTCAAAGGAAGGGGAGTAGCCGTAGCTTAACGAGGGCCGCATAACGTGGCGTAAGGCTTGTAACTTTTTGTCTTCCCCAAAATTGAAAGTACCGTAGACCGTGGTTCCTATACTGGCACTCATATTGTATTTATTGTAACGGTCAAAACCTGAAATGGTATCTTTTACGACCGAACCGATCTCACCGTCTTCGCTGCGCTCGTAGCGTTGGGTATAGGTTTCCAATGCCCATACATCTTCGTAGCTACCGCCCATGGTAACACTGAAAAATTTGGCGACCTTAAAATTGGTGCTGATGGGTATACGGTGTTTTGCGCCGACCTTGGCATTGTCGAACATGGCCGCTTTTAAAAAGTTTTCATCGTTCGTGGTCAGTGAATTTCGGGCGTTGACGTCGTACTGGAAATTAATATTCTGTATCACCCCTTTTTTGATCCCATCTTTTTTGGCGAATGGGAATATACGTTCCATACTGGCCTGAAAAGTAGGAAGGGTCATCTGTATGTTGTCTTGGTCGGGGTTGGCACGTGCCGTAGGGCTCGTATTCTGTGAGTGACTGGCCGTAAGGCTCATATTGACCGAAGGATAGGCCGGAAAGGTCTTTGAATATGAAATGGATGACGATAGGTTGTTGTTCTGGGTCAAGGGCAGGTTTACCTGGTTCAATGAGTTTTGGTAATACGAACTACTTCCTAGGTTAACGGATGCCGAAAACCGGGAATTGGGACTGGCCTTGGTGTCTTGCGAGTGCGATATCTGAATGTTCCACACCTTACTGTTGCTATAATCGTCAAAACCCTTCTGGCTGGTGACCAAATTCTCATACCTGAAATTGACGTTACCGCGGTAGCGATAGCGCTTGCTGTACACGCTTTGTGTCCTAAAGCCATAACTTCCGTTGGTGTAGAAATCCCCCGTAAGGGTAATATCCGCATAATCGGAAAAGGGAACGTAGTATCCTCCGTTCTGTAAAAAGTAGCCCCTATCGGGATCGTTACCGAATGTGGGCATCATCAATCCTGCGGAGCGGCCCACCGTTAAAGGGAAATAGGCAAAGGGCAGGGCTACGGGCGTTGGCACATCGGCTATGTAGAGGTTACTGAAGCCTGCAATGACCTTCTTTTTGGGTACAAATTTCGCCTTTCGGATCCGAATGTAATAATCGGGATTAATGGTATCTTGTGAGGTGGTCAGTTTCCCTTCGTGAAGAAAATAAACCGAATCGTTTTCCTTTTTTGTAATCTCCGCATAAACCTTCATGGCGTCGCTTCCCAATTGCCCTAGACCGGCCTGCTGCTCGGTTCTCGAGTTCCAGATCAAGGCTTTTTGGGTGTCAAAGTTAAAACGGATACTATCGGGCCGTACTTCGTTATCACCTTGTTTAAAATAGGGTAGCTGGGTGTAATTGCCCAAAGAATCTTTGATCCGCCCCGCGTACACCTCGTTTTTTATATAGTCCATTGTGATAATACCGGCTTTTAACTCGGTATCTTGGTAATATATTTCGGCTTCGTTATAAAGGTAGATCTTTTGGTCTTTTTGGCTCAGTTTAACGTAGTCTTTGGCCTTGTATTTGATTTTGTCGAGTAGTAAGGGTTCCTTGCCATTATTGGGGCCAAGTGAGGTTGAATCTCCCGCTATACTGTCTTTTTGTGCAGGGTCTGGAAAAAGTGGGGCAATAATGGTGTCCTTATCTGCTTTGATGGGTAGGCTTATTAAACCGTCTTCTTGAGCGAGTGAATTGAAAGCGCCAACAAATAGCAATACCAGTAAAAGTAAAAGATGTTTGTTTGATTGCAAGGCTATATATCCTATTTTTGTAACCGTTCGGCTTATTTTTCGGAGCTCAAACTTACATATATTTTTCGTTCCCTATACAGGGTGTTACCATAAATTTAACCATAATGAAGGCTTCTAAATACAGAGTGAATACCCGTGTACAACGGTTTTCCCTATTTCCTATTATTTTTTTAGCACTAATCTTATCTTCTTTTTATACCCAGAATCCTGAAAACAGAAACGATGGAAAATTCACGGTAGTGCTTGATGCTGGGCATGGTGGGCATGATCCGGGCAATATGGGTAACGGATATTTGGAAAAGCAGATTGCGTTGAACATTGTACTAAAAGCCGGTTCAATTTTAGAGAAAAATCCGGATATAAAAGTAATCTATACCCGTAAGGATGACACCTTCGTGGATCTTTATGAAAGGGGACAAATTGCCAATAAGGCCAATGCCGACCTTTTTGTATCGGTGCATTGTGATTCACATACCTCAAATGCACACGGCGCGGGAACCTTTGTTTTGGGACTTCATGCGAACAAACAGAATTTTGAAATCGCAAAAAAGGAAAACTCGGTAATTTATTTGGAGGATAATTATAAAAGCAAGTACGCTGATTACGATATTAATTCCCCAGAGTCGGTAATCGGACTTACCATAATGCAAGAAGAGTTTTTGGATCAGAGTATAGCTTTGGCGAAGGCCATTCAAGATAACTTTACCAAAAAACTCAAGCGAACCGATAGAAAGGTCAAGCAGGCCGGATTTATTGTTTTGCACCAGACCGTTATGCCGAGTGTATTGGTAGAAACCGGTTTTTTGACGAATAAGGAGGAAGGGGCCTACCTGAATTCAAAAAAAGGACAGTCGGAGATAGGGACCTCCATAGCCGAGGCGATCCTTATCTATAAAGAGAATATTATGGCCAATGTTGCCGATTTCGATACTAGTATTATAGCCAGTACGCCCGAACCCGAACCGATGGAGGAAAAGAAAGAAGAACCTAAACCCGAACCGGTCACAGCCTCGAAAAAGGAAAAGGTATCGCGAAAAATCAAAGACGAACCTATTGTCGCCAAGACGACCGAGGTGCCCGTGGAACCAAAGAAGGAGGCTATTCAAATCATCGAAGAGGCCAAGGGAAATGATCGGGCTGTTGCAGTAAAAAAAGAGACTCCCCCCGAAGCACAAAAAACAGCACCTTCGGTTTCTAAGGAAACTACCGTGGCCCCTGCGGAAAAAAAATCCGATGTGTTGTACAAGGTTCAGATTATGGCCAGTGCAAAGAACCTTCCGTTGCGGCCTGAATCGTTCAACGGACTCAATCGAGTGGCCAAGGAACCGTATAAAGGGCTGTATAGATATGTATATGGCAGTACGCCATCATTGGAAGAGGCAAAAATGTTGAAATCGAATGCTGACTTAAAAGGGTATACTACTTCGTATATCGTAGCCTATAGAAATGGCGAACGGATACCTTTTAAAGACAGTCTCAAGTAGGTTTCGATACAATAAATAATTACCTTCCATATTTTATTTCTAATTTTGTTAGGGACCTATATATTGAAAGAAGTCTCTAATTAACCCAAAATCGATCCTTTTGAAACTATCCAGGGAAATCAAAACAGGAATAATAGTAATAGGCGGTATTCTATTGTTCATCTTAGGTTTTAGCTATTTGAAATCATCGCCTTTATTTGAAGATGGTAAAACCATATACGCAGTGTATAATGAGGTCGGAGGACTTCAAGTGGGCACACCCGTAACCATAAACGGTTTTGTGGTAGGTAAGGTGACCGACGTTAAATTTAAGGACCAGAGGGGTCATTTATTGGTCACTTTGTTTATTAAGAGTGATTTTGAATTTAGTAAGAACAGTTTTGCCGAACTCTACGACACTGGAATTATCGGAGGAAAGGGCATTCAGGTTAAACCCGTATTTGACGGGGCCCCAATGGCAACGTCGGGCGACACCTTGACCAGCAAGATTCAGCTGGGGCTAACACAGTTGGTACAGAAGCAACTGACTCCCTTACAGCAAAAAGTGGAAGGGGCCGTCACCAACGCCGATAGCTTATTGATGAACGTGAACGAAGTGCTGGACGATAAGGCCAAAAAAGATTTAAGGGAAACCTTGAGCGGACTGAACGCTACCGTAGCCAGCTTTCAAAAAAGTGCCGATATGCTCAGCCGAATTTTAAGTACCAATGAGGATAACTTGAACCAATCGCTGAACAATTTTCAGGAACTTACCTCTAATTTTGCTAAATTATCAGACTCGTTGAACAATGCCGGTCTCGGCAATACTTTGGCAAACCTAGAGTCCACTATGGTCAATTTGAACAAATTGATGTCGAATATCGAGAAAGGGGACGGTACTTTGGGCAAGCTGATGAAAGACGAAGAACTTTATACAAATTTGAACAATGCATCAAGGGAACTGGATCTATTGCTACAGGACTTTCGTTTGAACCCCAAACGTTACGTTAACGTATCCGTTTTCGGTAAGAAGCAGATAGATTACGAATTACCGGAAGACGATCCAGCCAACCTTCAACCACAACCACAACCCGAACAATAGATGGAATACTTCCCAAATATTTTATTTGTAATCGTACTTATAGCCGGTATCGGTTTTTTTGCCCGAAATGTAAAACGGCTGTCAAGAAATGTTAAGCTGGGTAAAGATGTAGACGTAAGCGATGACAAAGGGCAACGCTGGAAAAATATGGCCAAAATTGCCTTGGGTCAGACGAAGATGGTGGTTCGTCCCATAGCGGGCTTTCTCCATATTATAGTATACGTCGGTTTTATCATTATCAATATCGAGGTATTGGAGATTGTACTCGACGGCATCTTGGGAACACACCGCATTTTTGCGCCCCTTGGTTCAATATACGATGTGCTTATCGGTTCTTTTGAAATATTGGCCTTCTTGGTCATTGTTGCCGTAACCGTATTTTGGGTACGCCGTAATATTATTCGGGTCAGACGTTTTATCAAACCGGAAATGACGGGTTGGCCCAAGCAAGATGGAAATCTTATTCTGTATATAGAATTGGTGCTTATGGTATTGTTCCTGACTATGAACGGGGCCGATTACCAATTGCAGCAAATGGGGGCAGACCATTATTTAAAGGCCGGTATGTTTCCCGTAAGCCAGTTTATGGCACCTCTTTTTGAGGGGATGTCCATGTCTTCGTTGATACTGTTGGAACGTACGGCATGGTGGCTTCATATTATAGGGATACTTTGTTTTTTGAATTACCTTTATTATTCGAAACATTTACATATTCTTTTGGCGTTCCCCAATACCTATTACGGTAAATTGAAGCCAAAGGGACAGTTTAAAAACTTGGATGCCGTAACCGCAGAGGTGAAATTGATGATGGATCCCTCTGCCGATCCTTTTGCCGCTCCTGCCGAAGAAGATGCTGGGGAACCGGAAAAATTCGGGGCTTCCGACGTTACCGACCTGAATTGGGTGCAGTTGTTGAATTCTTATACCTGTACAGAATGTGGGCGGTGTACCGACGAGTGCCCGGCCAACCAGACCGGAAAAAAATTGTCGCCCCGAAAGATCATGATGGATACCCGTGACCGTTTAGAGGAAGTAGGTAAGAATATAGATGCCAACAAAGGGCAGTTTGTAGACGACGGAAAACAATTGCTAGACGATTATATCTCTAGGGAGGAGCTTTGGGCGTGCACCACATGTAGCGCTTGTGTTCAGGCTTGTCCGGTGAGCATAGACCCGCTCTCCATAATTATGGATATGCGTCAATATTTGGTAATGGAGCAATCCGCCGCGCCTACGGATTTGAACAATATGATGGGGAATATAGAAAATAACGGGGCGCCTTGGCCTTTCAACCAAATGGATCGACTGAACTGGGCCAAAGAAGAATAAACAAGGTACTTGGGCCGCGATACTAATTTTAGAATTTGAATTTTTTACAATGGCGAACGAATTGAAAGTTCCAACAATGGCAGAACTCTTTGCCGCAGGTCAGAAACCAGAAGTTTTGTTTTGGGTCGGCTGTGCGGGTAGTTTTGACGATAGGGCGAAAAAAATAACAAAGGCTTTTGTTCAATTGCTCAACAAGGCGAATGTTTCCTTTGCCGTTTTGGGTACGGAAGAGAGTTGTACAGGTGATCCGGCCAAAAGGGCGGGCAACGAGTTTCTCTTTCAAATGCAGGCGGTTACCAATATCGAAGTGATGAATGCCTACGGTATAAATAAAATCGTAACGGCTTGTCCCCATTGCTTCAATACCATTAAAAATGAGTACCCTGGTTTAGGGGGGCAGTATGAGGTGGTTCACCATACCCAATTTTTAAAGACCCTGTTCGAAGACGGAAGGATTACCCTTGAAGGGGGAAAATTCAAAGGAAAGCGTATAACTTACCATGACCCGTGCTATTTGGGCCGGGCCAATAATGTTTACGAAGCGCCACGGGAAATGATCCGAAAACTTGATGCCGAGCTTATTGAAATGAAGAGCTGTAAGCAAAAGGGACTATGTTGCGGTGCCGGTGGGGCACAGATGTTCAAGGAACCGGAAAAAGGGGATAAGGACGTGAACATAGAGCGTACGGAGCAGGCCATGGAGACCCAGCCCGAAATTATTGCCGCCGCATGCCCATTTTGCAATACGATGATGACAGACGGAGTTAAGAATAAAGAAAAGGAGGGTGCCATTGCCGTAATGGATATTGCCGAGCTGATTGCCTCTGCGCAAGACCTATAGCCCCCCTCGATTAAGAACCCCCAATTAGAACACAAGAAAATGCTAGTAGAATTTAATACTTTGCCCGATGCTTCGCGCATATGGATCTATCAGGCCAACCGCAGTTTTACCGAAGCCGAATTGGCCGAGATCCGCAACGAACTCAATGAGTTTATAACCGAATGGACCGCCCATGGTAGCCAGTTGAAAGCGGGATATGAAATAAAATACAAAAGATTTATTGTTTTGGCCCTCGACCAAAGTGCGGTGGCCGCATCAGGTTGTTCAATAGATGCATCGGTTCATTTTATTCAACATTTAGAAAAAAAATACAATGTTGAACTTCTTGATAAGATGAATGTTTCTTACAAGCAAGGCGAGCACATTGCCTATAAATCGCTGATAGATTTCAAAAAAATGGCCAAGCAAAAGGCGGTATCTAAAAACACCATTGTTTTTAATAATCTTGTCGCCAATAAGCAGGAGTACCAAGAACATTGGGAAGTACCCGCAGGGGAGAGTTGGCATGCCCGATTTATGTAGTCGAATCGGTTTTATAAGTTTCCTGAAGTATTGGTTTCATTATATATATCGGATGAAATGCAATATTCCTTTTAGTTTTTAGTTATTGCCATAGATCTATCTGAACAATGCGTTTTTTTTCTGTTTTTTCCTTACTTTTTTTTGTAATTATAGGTGCTGCAGCGCAACATCCTTTGGTGACTAAAGACAGTCTGGCCCAGAGTAAATGGGTCGATGCGCGTTATAGTGAGATGAGCCTTGACGAAAAGTTAGGACAACTTTTTATGGTCATGGTGGGCTCTGATCAGGCCAAATCCAGTACGGATAAAATAAAGGCGCTCATTAAGGAACAACATATAGGAGGGGTAATCTTTTCTACAGGCGGCCCCATGAGACAGGCCAAACTAACGAACGAATTTCAATCGGTTTCAAAACTTCCCTTGATGATCGGCCTAGATGCCGAGTGGGGGCTTGCCATGAGGTTAGACTCTACCTATGCCTTTCCGTGGAATATGACCCTAGGGGCCATTACCGATAACACCGTCGTACAAAAGGTAGGTAGGCGTATCGGGGAGCATGCCAAACGTTTGGGGGTGCATATCAATTTTGCACCGGATATCGATATCAATACAAACCCGAAAAACCCTATAATAGGTAATCGCTCTTTTGGGGAAGACCGTGAGAACGTAGCCAATAAGGGAATTGCCTTTATGAAGGGAATGGAAAGTGCCGGGGTGCTCGCCAGTGGAAAACACTTTCCGGGCCATGGGGATACGGAAACCGATTCGCATAAGGCCTTGCCCATGATCAATTTTACCCGCGAGCGACTTGACAGTGTAGAATTGTATCCTTTTAGAAGATTGATCGACGAAGGCTTGAGCAGTGTCATGGTTGCCCATCTAGAGGTACCTGCACTCGAGCTGAAAAAAGAACTGCCGTCTTCCTTGTCTGAGCAGATCATTTCAGGGTTGTTAAAGGAGGAAATGAATTTTAAGGGATTGGTTTTTACCGATGCCCTAAATATGAAGGGGGTAACCAACCACGGTAAAGATGGTGATGCCGAGTTGGCCGCTTTCATGGCGGGCAATGACATCCTATTAATGCCGACACAAGTGGACAAGGCCAAGGAAAAGCTGGCCAAGGCCTATAAAAAGGGACGGATTACCGAGAGAAGGTTGGCCAGTTCGGTAAAGAAAATTTTAATGGCGAAATATAAGGTCGGGCTAAACAGGTATAGACCGGTGGAGCTCAAAAACCTTTATGAAGACCTGAACTCGAGAACCGATGACCTAATTTACGAGGAGGCCATAGAAAAAGCCTTGACCGTGGTAAAGAACAATTTTTACCTGATGGGAATCAAACAGTTGGAGAATAAGAAAATCGCCTACGTAAAGTTCGGCGAAGCCAATAGTGACCCCTTTCTTGAAGAATTGAACAAATATGCTGCCGTAAAACAGGTGAACGCCAGTGATATTGGAACCTTAAAGACGAAGCTCAAAGATTATAACTTAGTAATAGTGGGACTTCATAAGAGTAATGAAAGTCCTTGGAAAGCGTATAAGTTTTCAAAAAGAGAACTACAGTGGTTGGAAGAAATAGCGAACCAACGAACATCAAACTTGATATTGTCGGTATTCGCTAAACCCTACGCGCTCTTAGACGTACCTTCCTTTAAGAGTATCGACGGGGTAGTGGTAGCGTATCAAAACAGCGAGTTGGCACAGCGTAAGACGGCCCAGTTGATTTTCGGGGCCATTCCCGGTGAGGGTAAGCTGCCGGTTACGGCCCACAACGATTTTCCCGTAAACACCCAAGTTCGTTTAAAGTCGCTATTGCGATTGGGGTACAGCTATCCCGAACGGGTGGGTTTCGATGCGGCCAAATTGGCCCAAATCGATACACTGGTACAGCATGGTATAGATTCTTTAATGTTTCCAGGAGCCCAAGTGTTGGTTGCCCGAAAGGGAAAGGTCGTCTATAACAAAGGGTTTGGTAAGCCGACCTACGATTCTAAAGACAGCATTACCACCGAACATATTTATGACTTGGCTTCCATAACAAAAATATTGGGTACGTTGCCGATGATCATGAAAATGGAAGAGGAGGGGGATATCAAACTGAACAATACCTTTCAGGAACTGATTCCCGAATATGCCGAATCGGAACTGAAGAACGTCACCGTACTAAAGGCTCTGTCACACTATGGAAGACTGCCCGCGTGGATCGCTTTTTACGTCGCTACGCTTGACAAGAACCGAAAACCATCGAAAGAGTTCTATAGAACGGAACCTACCGATGGTTTTTCGTATAAGGTAACCGATAAACTTTATCTTACCGATGCGTATAACGATTCCATCTATAACCGGATTGGGAGACAGAGCTTAAAATCGAATCGCTATAGGTACAGTGACGTAGGTTATTATGTGATGAAAAAATACATTGAAAAGGTCGGCAAGAAACGATTGGACAAGCAGGTGGATGAATTTTTGTATAAGCCTATCGGGGCAATGAATACAAGTTATAATCCTCTTGAGAAATTCCCTAAAAACAGGATCGTACCCACAGAGGTCGATAAATATTACCGTTATGAGACCGTTCAAGGTTATGTACATGATATGGGAGCGGCCATGCAAGGTGGGGTCGGAGGCCATGCGGGACTTTTCAGTAATGCAGGTGATATCGCCAAGATCATGCAAATGTATTTGCAGGACGGCATTTACGGGGGCACCCGTTTTTTGGATGCACGTACGGTCAAAAAATTCAATACCTGTTACTTCTGCGATGAAAACGTCAGGCGTGGGGTAGGTTTTGATAAACCCCAATTGAAAGATGGCGGCCCTACTTGTGGCTGTGTATCCCGAAAAAGTTTTGGCCACAGTGGGTTTACCGGCACCTATACTTGGGCCGATCCCGAAGAGGAAATCGTTTACGTATTCTTATCGAACAGAACTTACCCTTCCTCTTCCAATACCCTTTTGATAAAATCGGGTTTACGAACACGTATTCAAAAAGTAATTTACGACGCTATTGTAAATTGATGGTTTTTAGAAACTATAATTCTATAGCACCTACTTGATAATTAAAGAATTGGGCCATGATGCTCGGTTAACTTGCCATATACTTTGCGGTGTCTTGAAATTAAAAAGAGCTTTTACCGACTTACTTTATAGATTTAGCTAAATTTGACTGATGAAAATAGCAATTGTTTGTTATCCAACTTTTGGAGGGAGCGGTGTAGTAGCCACGGAACTGGGTATAGCCTTGGCCGATAGAGGGCATGAGGTTCATTTTGTAACCTATAGACAACCTGTGCGCCTTGGGCTCTTAGGTAATAAAATTTACTTCCACGAAGTGCATGTGCCCGAATATCCGCTTTTTAAATATCAACCATATGAACTGGCGTTGTCAAGTAAGTTGGTAGATACGGTGAAGTTACACAACATCGATTTGCTTCATGTTCATTATGCCATACCACATGCCTATGCAGGTTATATGGCCAAAAAAATGTTGGAGGAAGAGGGCATATATGTGCCTATGATAACGACCTTGCACGGTACGGATATTACCTTGGTGGGCAACCATCCATTCTATAAACCGGCGGTTACCTTCAGTATCAATCAATCCGACGTGGTGACTTCCGTTTCCGAAAACCTGAAACAACGTACCATGGAGTTCTTCGATATTAAGAAGGAAATCGAGGTGGTACCCAATTTTATAGATAAATCAAATTACAGTCTTACGTTTACCGATTGCCAACGTTCTTTAATGGCTAAGGACGACGAGAAAATTATTACGCATATCAGTAATTTTAGGAAGGTAAAACGTATTCCCGATGTCATCGAGATCTTTGACCGTGTTCAAAAAGAAATACCGGCCAAGTTGGTTATGGTGGGGGAAGGGCCTGAGAAAGAAAATGCCGAAAGGTTGTGCGAAGAGAAAGGTTTGGTCGATAAGGTCATATTTTTAGGAAACAGTAATGAAATAGATAGAATTCTGTGTTTTTCCGATCTGTTTCTTTTGCCTTCCGAATCAGAGAGTTTTGGTTTGGCGGCCTTGGAGGCCATGATTAACAAAGTACCTGTAATTTCTAGTAATGCAGGGGGAATACCGGAAGTTAACGAGCACGGTATTACCGGATTTTTGAGTGATATTGGCGACGTTACCGATATGGCGTACAACGCCTTGCGTATTTTAAAAGATGAGGATACTTTGAATCAGTTTAAAGAAAATGCGGTAGCCTCTGCGGAACGGTTCGATATCAAAAAGGTACTGCCCTTGTATGAAGCACTCTATGAAAGGGCCTATAAAGCAAGGTTTGACAAATCTTTGACGTAATATGAAATGTGCTTTCTTGGTTTTGATTCTACTTTTCTCATCTTGTAAAGGGCAGGAAAAAAGAGGGCGCCAACAAGACGTTTCCGAACAGGAAAATCCAATGCGACTAATTGAAAGCGATTTTTATAGCGGTACCGATGAAGAGGGGGCGATAGTGGTTACCGATAGAAAAAGCCTGCTTAAATTCTACGCACAGGTCAACAGAACCCGAAAACCGGGACTGGCGGTACCCGAAGTTGATTTTAGCAAAGAAATGTTGCTTATCTACTGCGCCGGAAAACAGCAAGGGGCTTCCTTGCCTCGATTGTTCGTTAAGAATACATCTGACAGCCTTTTGATCTTAGGTGTTGAAATAACCAAGGAGGAGGCGTCTTCTACCGCGTTGACGAGTCCGTTTTCAATTTACGGCTTACCACTTACCCAAAAGCAAATTATTGTCGAGTAAAACCGATATATAGCTGGTATTAAACACCCTATCGATTATTGCTGCCATTCGAAGTGTACATTCGGATTCTTGCCCTTATAGTTCTTACTTTGTAGTGAGAACACCCAAATTGTATTCTTATGAAACCCCATATAAAATATATGGTTCTATTGTTATGTGCCACGGCAAACCTATTGCAGGCGCAAGAAGAACCGAAACTTATCGCAAAGGACAGTATTGTAAAAAGTTCGTGGATTATCGGCCTTGGTTATAATATTGTAGATGACTCGGGAGATGTGTTCGATGAACTATTGGCTCCGGGAGATCAATGGAACGTACTGCCGTATCCCTCAAGAATCAGTATAGGAAGATATTTTGAGAGCGGAATCGGCATAGAGGCTATCGGTACCTACAATAAATACGCCGTGGGTAAATTTATCGATGGAAGGACTAACCTTGAGGAAACCGATTATTACGGGATAGATGCCCGGTTGACCTATGATTTGAATAAGATCATAGGGCAGACCGGATGGTTCGACCCCTATTTGGGTGTTGGCGCGGGTTATACGGAAGCGAATAATGAATCTCGGGCCACGTATAATGCCGTAGTAGGATTTAGAACCTGGTTTTCCGATCGTTTCGGACTCGATTTCAGTTCTTCGGGAAAATGGGCGGCGAACAATGACCGTGCCACCAATCACTTACAGCATGCGGCCGGGGTGGTATATCAATTTGGAATTACGAAAGGCTTATCGAAAAAGGGCGAGGCCAAACTTGCATTGATCGAGGAGCTAGATGCCCAAAGGCAGAAGCAACAAGATTCGATCGCGGCAATAGAAAGGGAAAGGGAAGAGGCGGCCTTGGCCGCAAGACGGGCAAAGGAAAAAGAGGAAGCTCGATTGGCCGCAGCCGAAAAAGCTAGGCTAGATGCCTTAAAACAACGTGAAACGGAAATCAGAAATGAGATCGACGCTTTGGGCTTTGCGTATTTCGACCTGAATTCTTCGTATTTAAATGCAAAATCGAAAAAGGTTCTTGACGGTCTCGCCGATATTTTGGCGAAATATCCCGAATTGGAACTTCAAATCAGTTCACATACCGATTCAAGGGGTACATCGGCCTACAACGATTGGTTGTCGGAACGACGTGTGACCCACACCAAGGCATATTTGGTAAAGCGGGGCGTATCGGCTGAACGCCTTGAAACGGAAGCCTATGGCGAAACCCATTTGTTGAACGAATGTGATGACAATACCTATTGTGATGAGGAAAAACATCAGGAAAACCGAAGATCGGAGTTTGTTATCACCAAGTTCTAGTTACGATAGCAAACCTTTGTTCAGCCATTTTCGCTTGGCCCAAAAATTGAACTTAATGTAATAGTAGGTTAGGTTTAACGGCCATGACATCCAATAATAGCCCTTGGCATACATGAATGGTTTGATTTTCACCAAATAGCGGAAGACTTTTTCAGGAGATTTCAAAAACGTCTTGATGAGGGCCACTTTTGAAGTTTTGACCTGGTTGGGGTTGTATTCAAGTCCTACTTTATTTTGGCCTACATTTTGGTAAAACCCTTTTGTAATCTGGTTTACGAACTTTAATTTTTTCCTGTTGGTAAAAATACCTGTTCGTAAGGCCATGTCGGTAATGTATTCTTGTACCATAGCCTGTGAATAGTCAATGGCACGCAAATCGTTGAAAAGGTTCTTGAATTCGGAAAACATATATTCCTGAATCGGACTTACGTATTGGTCAAAAACCATTTTCTCGTTGGGTTCATGGAACTCCACTGTAGGGGATTGACCGTTTTCGCCCATGGTGTACGATAGGGTACTGCCATGTGGCGCTGCCAGTAATTGTTCGTAAAGTTGTCCGTTGGCCATGAGTACGTCATCGGAAAAATCTTGGCTCGGATAGATTGAAAAATTCAAACCGTATCTCTTGGTGCCCTTTTCAATATTGTATATTTCCTTAAGTCCAAGATAGTAGCCCGTTACCGGTATTTTCCTTTTCAGGAACTTGTATATGCTTTCTTGCATGGTACCGCCCCATCCCACATCAACAAGGGCAAGACCGTCTTTGTCAAAATCGGCCCCGAACGATTTCAAATAGTTCAGAAATGCCATTTTTTGGTCGTAGCGGTTTTGGTCGTAGGCTTCTTGAAACTTCGGGCTGTTTCTTAGGTGTTGCATGGTTTCCGACTGAAAAAACGCGATCTGGCTATCGTCTGTAGCTTTAGGGATTTCTTGTTTGATGTTGTTTTTGGTCTCATCGGAAAAAGGAAACCAGTCAAGGAAATGATCTAAAGACATTTTTCCGAATCTTTTGAGTAAGCCCCCAAAATCTTCTTCGGGCAATGGCCGAAGGGCCAGTTGCGTAGCCGATTGCCTTGATGCCTTAAGATAGTGTGTTCGTATTTTTGCCTCGCTCTTGAACAGGTTCATGTCTTGGTAGCAGTCGAACAGCTGTTTTAAAAAATGCCCTTCACGGGCAAGGAAGAATAGGTCGTTTACCTTATTTTTTTTGGCATTGATATAAAGTCGCTCGGTAAAGAAGTAAAAGTGCAGTACGTATTCGCTAAACGGGTGTCCGCTTTTTTTACACCGGGATTCAATGGTCTGGCAAACTCTTTTAAAATCGTTTTTATCGGAACCCAAAAGGTTCTTTTT
Source organism: Zobellia uliginosa (assembly GCF_900156625.1). Lineage (GTDB taxonomy): Bacteria > Bacteroidota > Bacteroidia > Flavobacteriales > Flavobacteriaceae > Zobellia > Zobellia uliginosa. Next base: position 601,452 of record NZ_FTOB01000002.1, read on the forward strand.
GTTCCTGAACTTATGGGAAAAGTGTTTCAGGTGCAATGAGGGTATACCGTGTTTATGGGCATTGGTCACATCACTACCCATATTGTCACCGATCATTAAAACCTCTTTGGCATCTAAGGACAGTGTATCTAGTACATAGGGGTATAAAGACCCTTTTTCTTTACTGCGCCCTACGCTGCTAGAGAGAAAAACGGCATCGAATAAATGGTCTATTTTATGGAAGTGCAGAATTTTTTCGATTACCTTTTTTGAAAGGTAGAAATCGGACAATAGATAAATACGATAGCCCTTTTGTTTAAAGTGTTCGAGCGTGGAAATAAGGGTTTCGTTTTTGAACTGCACTGAAATTTCAGCGGTAAAGTCGGCCCTTTCAAATAATTTTTGGAATCTTGGGAAAGAGACACCTTGTAAATTTTCGGTATTCACAAGCCTGTGATACACCTCGGTGATGACATCTTTGTATTTGACCTCTAGCGTAGAGCGCCCTTGTTTTTCGCCTACATAAGCAAGCGCTTCCATCCGGATGGTAAACAATTGTTCGCCTTCCATGGGTATGGCCAACTCACGAACCATAAACTTGGCCCATAACCGTATGGCGTAATTAGGGTGTACGGTACGGTGGACCAGCGTATCAAAAAAGTCCGTAAAAAGAACTTTTCGATCATCAAACCGCGAAATTCTTCGTTTCAGGTCTTTCAAGGGGGACTAAATTAAAACTAGGTTGGGTGCTCTATTACCTAATAAAGAGCAGAAAGATAATGGGGGATTTATGGTAAATAGAAAGAATTATATTTTCTTTTAATTCAGCAAGCCACAATTGTATATTGAAATTTTCAGACGTCTTGGTTAAATCAGCCACAGTGTTCTCTTTTACGGGGTTCAACTGCGAATATATACGGTGAAGTGCAATGTCTGGATTTTTTTTAAGAAAATATTGGGAAAAAACTCGATGAACCGCATAAACACGGCAAAATAAAAGGTTTATTTACGGTTTTTATTCAGAAAATCGGGATATCGGAAGTATTTGAAAGCAGTATTTTACTCTTTTTCCCTACGACCAAGTAAGATTTTGGATGGTCTAAAATTGCGTAAACGTTAATTTCGGACTCTTTTTCGTTGCTCTCATAGAGAAAATCGTAAATACTTCGCCTAAGAAAATCGAATTTGCTATCCTTAAAATCAACGGCTTCTATTTTCGCGAATTCCTTTTCGAAGGGTATGGGGGTCCGTGTAATTTCCGAAGGGTCGTTCGGTAAATTTATGGGTTTTCGATGTTTGTCCCTAAAATCGTGATATTTTTCGATTAGGCCTTTTTCACGAACATATTGCTTCAAGGCTTTGATCAGATAGTACGATGTGGCCTTTAGTCTTCCTTTTAATGAATTCTTTTTGAAAAAGATATGGTAATTGTAGTCGTAGACGGTATTGCACCAGCGTCTTTTCCAATAAAAATCGCCTTTTGAAAAAGTAATCAATCGTACGCCATTGGCAATGCACCATTCTATCTGCTTCATCAGGTCGGTGTATCCGGTGTTGAACTTGGAATAATCGATATCGTAAGTTCGTATATATTGAAAAATAACGTTTTTCATGTGGAAGTTCAGACAGATATCGATGGGCTTTCTTCCATTGTAAATCACATAAAATGAAGCTTTCTTGTTTAGGATCATTTGATAGACGTTGGCCCGGTAAAAATCTTGGGTGGCCAAATTGATATTGTCCTTGATTCCTTTTTCAAGGGAACGCAATTCCAACAGTCGATAGAATTCATCCATTAAAAAATCGTACTCCGGTTTTTCCATGGCCCCAAAGTACATGACATAACGAATATCGAAACATTGTTCTAGTTTTCTTTGCTCACGACGTAGTTTATAGCGGCTCGTTTTACCGAATCGCTCGTTTAGGTAGGCCTTTAAAGAGGGTACATTATCAAAGTTGATCAGAAAACCGGGATATTGTTTTACGGTATGGCAGCCGATGTTTTTGGGAAGTTTTTCGGTCTCTACCTTAAAATAACCAGGTACGTCCTTAACTACGAAGGCCGGTCCTTCAAAGTGAAATTCATCGGTGTCGGAATTGGTAAAGACAAGGTCACCCGTATACCTATTTTGCAATTGCCTGTAATGGGTTGGCAGCTGTTCTTTGGTGTAGGCGTCGAAAAAAAAGTTCGTGGAGTTCATAGGGGCAGGTCGTAAAAGAATTCTGTTAACACGTTCAGTGCTTTTGGGTCTCCTTTACATAATCGGCTATCTCTTTGGCGATCAGGGCTCGACCGTGTGCGTTCCAATGGTGGTCGTATATCAGGGTCGTAGGCCTTTTGGAGTTCTCAAAACTGGATGAAAAATCAATGTATCGTATCCCATTGTTCCTACAGAAGTCCAAGAAGCGTTTGCTGGTTTTTCTACGGTCTAGCAGTAGGGTGGTTTTACTTTTGTCAAAACCGTAAAGGTGGATCAAACTTTTAAAATTGGCTATTCTTTTCTGGTCGCGTTTTAACTCTTCGTCTTCACTATCTAGGGTAAGTTCATTGGTACGGTAGCCTTCTTCGGTGTCGTTAAAGGCTACACCGCGTTGGGCAAGTTTTTTAAGGGGCTCTATAATCCCTATTTTACTACCGTAGGCCAGTAATTTAATGTTGTCGCGTATTTTAAAAAGGGTAGAGGAGAGCATTTGGATCCGATCCTTGTTCGGTTTGTAAACCCCTCGTTTTAAGTCGTTATCGTAATTTAGGTATAAGATGATTTGGTCTATAAGTTGAAAGTCGTTCTTATAGGCGTGTACCAAATGCATCTGGTTGGCAAAATCATAACCGGCGTATCCGTATTCGTATACTTCGATACCTTCGGTCTGGTTTTCAATTTGCTTGCCTATGGAGTTTGAAACGTCTTGGTGAAAGCCTTCAATAAAGGAATCACCTACTAGGGCCAATTCAAACTTGTCAGCTGAAGGTGTGAACTCTCGGTACGAATTGAAGCCCGCCTTGTTGATATGGAATTCAGAGAAGTTTTGGTTTCTATTACCGGTAACGGCGTACCCACTATGGTCGGGCACCCGTTTTTCAACCCCATATGCATCGATAAAGCGAGGAGGGTCTTCGGTATAGAGATGGAATACCCTTACGATTACCTCCAATAACAGGAGGATCAGAAGCATATAGAGAACCGATTTTAGAATAAACTTTTTCATCCTAACTTAAAATTGAAAATAAATGAACGAACGGTTGACCCCATCGTCATAGAACAATAATATACTTAAAACCACTAGGGTATACAAGAGAAAGCGGACTACTGGCGATTTAAACTTGAACGGGTTGCGTTCGTCCCTGCGTATCAGATATTCATAAAAGGTAAACAGGGCTATCAGTAAATAAAAATCGAACATTCTATAGCCCATGGGGTGCATATAGGGTTCGTAATAAAAATTACTTCCTATTCTTTCGATAAAATCGAAGGAAGAGGAAAGGGTGGGGGAACGGAAGAATATTCTCGAGAAGGTTACAAGAATAAAAGTCAGTAACACTTGAAAGATTTCAGTAATGCTCGGAAGCCAAGTGCGTTCAGCTATAACATTGTCGGCATAGATCCTGTTCCGGCCCATTAAAAATACGGGCATATAAAGCAGGGCGTGAATTCCTCCCCAAAACACAAAGGTCCAATTGGCCCCATGCCAAAGTCCGCTGACCAAAAAGATGACGGCAATGTTTCGCAACGACTTTAATTTGCTCACACGGGATCCTCCCATAGGAATGTAGAGGTAATGTCTGAACCATGTGCTGAGCGAAATGTGCCATCTTTGCCAATATTCGGCAATGTTCCGAGAAAAATTGGGAAATTTGAAGTTAGACATCAGCTCTACCCCAAAGAGTTTTGCCGTACCGATGGCTATATCGGTATAGCCACTGAAATCACCATAGACTTGAAAGCTGAAAAGTGAGACCCCTAGAATCAAGGTAGAGGCCGGGTAGTCGGTATAATTGGTAAAAATATCATCAACTATGGGGGCTAGGGAATCGGCGATGACGAGTTTTTTAAAAAAGCCCCAAAGAATAAGTTTTAATCCGCTACTGGCCTGTTCGTATTTAAAACTACGCCGGGTGTTGATTTGCTTCAATAGGTTCGAGGCCCTTTCTATGGGGCCTGCGACCAATTGCGGAAAGAAAGCTACAAAAGCCGCGAACGAGATGAAATTTTTGGTGGGCTCGAGCTTTTTGTAATAGATGTCAAATGAATATGACATGGTCTGAAAGGTGTAGAAGGAGATACCTACGGGTAGGATGATACGTAAGGTCCATACACTTTTTATGTTGTAGCCCAAGGCGCTAACCGCCTCGATAAACGAGTCTACAAAAAAGTTGTAGTATTTAAAGAAGCCTAATAGGCCCAAGTTAAAGGCAACACTTACCCATAGCCAATATTTGGCTCTTTGTTTGTTGTCTTGATTTTTAAAAATTTGCTGGCCGACGAAAAAATCGAGAACGGTACTGAAAAAGATAAGGATAAGAAAACGCCAGTCCCACCAGCCATAGAAGACATAACTGGCTGCAATGACCAATATATTCTGAGCCTTGAGGCTCTTTTTGAAAACGAACCAATATAGTACGAATACTACCGGAAGGAAAATCAAAAAATCGAGTGAGTTGAACAGCACTGTTATCTATTTTTATTGATGTTATTTATCCTTAATTTTTGTAATCTCTTCAAGGTCGAATTAAGTTATGGAAACTTTCACTTTTTTTTTCGTCCCTATAAAATAATATTGGTTGCTTATGTCGGTGAACGCTTTAAGTGAGGTAAAACACTCATCGTTCAGATATAAGAATTCAAACGCAAGCATTCTTAATTTACGGTTCTCGGCTAGGTTTAAATTGACTTCGGTAAGCCCATTGGGTAGGGGGTCCGAAGAAATATCATGAAATGTAAAGGGGACATCTATAGTTTTGACTTCGGTTTTTCTATGCCTTAGTTTATAGGTGAACCGATGCAATCTTTCGTTTATGTTCTTATCGCGGAGCTTTTGTTTGAAATCGAAGAATCGCTTCAAAGCAGAGGCTAGTGTCTTGGCGGTAACGGATGAGGCGTCGTAGAAAATATGATATTCAAAATCATAGGTCGTATTTGACCACCTCGTTTTATAATCAAAATAACCTTTTGAAAAATCGAAGACTTCTATTTTTTCCGCTAGGCAATATTCTATCAGTTTCATAATGGTCACCGAACCCAAATGGAATTTGGCGTAATCAATGTCAAAAACGGTGATAGCATCAAAGAGAACGCTGTCGGAATGATAGTTCAAGGTTACCCCGATCGGTTTTTCCCTGTCGTAAATAACGAATAGGGAGGCTTTTTTTTCAAGAATCAGCGGATAGGCGACATCGTAATAGAACCGCCATTCTTCCGGATTGAGATTATTGTTGGTGATTTGTTTGTCGTCAAATCGTTTGGTGAGTAATTCCTTAAAAGATTCAAATACAAAATCGTAGGTTTCTTTGCTGATGTCTCCGTGGTACATTTTGTACGTAATATCAAAACAGGCTTCAAAGCGCTTCTTGTATTTGTTCAGCTTGTACCTGCTACTCTTGCTAAAGGTAGAGAGCATATACTCCTTGAAGTTGGCGTATGACCCTAATTCAATAGCAAAACCGGGGTATTGCTTGGATCGGAGCAATTTTAGAGTGGTAGTTTCGGGAATGTCGGAAACGGTGTTGAAATATGTGGGGACATCATAAATGAGAAAAACCTTTTTTCTATGGCCGTTTAAAGGTTCAGGGAGTAAACCATAGTCCATACCCTTGGTAAGGGTTTTTCCTGAATTGATATAAAGAGGCAGCCCCGCATACTTGTAAAATTGTATGTTTTCAAAAAAATCAAAGCTTAAGGGCTTCTTGCCTCCGTCAAAATGATTCGACCAAATCGAAGTGTAGCTGTCCGATAGAAAAGGGTTGTTTTTTATCAAAACGAACTGAGATTAATTGGATTTTGGTATTTGTCGGTAGGCGGGAAAAAAGTTGCTCTCACCATCATTAGTACTTTCACACCGTTGGTCCTCGTTCATTTTTACGAGTTCCTTGTACACTTCGGGGTTAACTACATATCTCCAAAATTTGGCAGGTCTGTGGTTTTTTGAAAAAGTGGACTTAAAGGCAAAGAGCGTATCGCTCTTAACGCCTTTTCCACCACCAAGGTTAAAATACTTGTATTTTTCTTCGGTGGCATTGATGCGCATGGTGTCTATGATCAGTTTAATGGCATTGAGGTGCAAGAATTCTTCCTTATGGCCCGATAAATGGTATTGTACTATTTCGTCAGTCTTTATGAACATGGCCCCGCCTATGACTTCGTTGGTTTCGTTTAATACGCATAGCAATAGTTCCGTTTCAAAGAATGAACTGAGCATGAGCTGGTAGAAGTAACGGTCATTGAAGAAGTAGCTTTCATCGGCGTTTACCCTTCTCATATTTTCGTAATAGATTTCGATAAAGGTCCGGATGTCCTCTTCCGTAGTCCCTTTACGAACGGAACAGAGCTTTTGTGATTTATTGATATAAGTCTTTAAGCGACTACTGTATTGTTGTCGTTGCAGATCAAGCGGTAGGGTAAGGTCAATGTAAACTACATCACCAGGGCTATAGATTTCCCCAATATTGGCCAAAATTTCATCTTGGTGTTCAATGTAGGGATGGAGCCTTGAAAAAACGGATACCACTTTGTGTGCCAAGAAAAGCTTTTGTAATTCGCTTTTGAACTTGGTATTGTCGAAATTAAGGTTCTTGGTACTACACAGGGGTCCTGCATAACCATACACGGAGGTAACGTCTTTGTAACAGGTGCCCTCTATTTCCCGTAACATTAGGGGGAGGATGATATGCGTACCTTCTTCTTCGTAGTGAATCAGAATAGGGGTTTCGTCATCTCCTTTTGAGAGGTAGTGGTAGTGGTAGGTATGGTAAAAGTCACAGTGGTCGACTGTTTTTATAAGGTCGTTCCACTCATTCCTTTCAGTTATGATTTTAATCATGTATATGGTCTAAATATCCGAATAGACAGCTACTGGCTCTGTCTTCAGAGTGTTTGGGATTGGTACTGTTGCTAAAATGGGGACTATCCGTAACGTTGACTCATAAATAGGACTAAAAGGGTAATGATAGGTAAATAACTCTTTGTTAAAGCCATTTGATAAAAATTTAATTAAAACTAGTTGTATTCCGTAATTTTGGAATCCGCTGTCCGAACCAGATTATACCTACTGGTATTACCAATATAAATTTACCATTTTGAAATAGACTTTCAAAAAAACCAAGTCAACTTTTTAACCCGATCAAGGAAAAAAGTGAAGGTATTTTATGTAATTACAATATCGTCAATATTTTTAACAAAAGCCTTTGGAAGATGGTCTTCGGTAAAATAGCGAAAAGCATCAGTGTGGATGTTCAGGCCATTGTCGATCAGCCCGATACTATCCCAGCCTAGGGCATTAGGAGCAAGAAAGTCCTTTCTTATATTATCGGCAATGTAACAATAGCGATGATTTGGAAAAGCTTCTTCTACGGCCCGATAGTTGTTTTGGTCGGGCTTTTCGGAACCTAGTTCTTCCGATATCACAATGGTATCGAAGTAGTCGACTACGGCCAGGGCCGAGAGCTTGGCTCTTTGGGTTTTGCTCCTCCCATCGGTTATAATACCCAGTTTTCCACCTTTGTCCTTAATGTTCTTTAACAAGGGAAGAACCCCTTCGAACGGAACGATAGCTGGTTGGTGGTTTCGATAAAGGTTTATGAGCATTTGTTTTTCAACCCCAAAAGTTGCGGTCAAGTATTCGAACACGTTCTCTTTGTTTCGATACATTGAGAACATTTGTACAAAAAGTTTTTTCCATTGCTTTGGGGCGAGTTCCAAGGCAATAGCGGAATAGGCAGATCTTAGATAATCGATTTCATTGTAGAGTGTATCGTCTAAATCAAAAACGATGACCGATTTTTCATCAACCTTTATATCCATGGACTAAAATTTCATCGTCATATCTGATCATGAGAAGATCCTTTTCCCACGAATCAAAATCTTGATCGATTTGTTTTCCTTGGGTGAATTCCTCTATAATCCATTTGGGGTAGTTGGCACCTGCCAAATAAGATAGGGGGTAGCCACCACCAAACCTAGGGTTGATCTCTATGGCCCTAACATTGTTTTCGGTATTATGGACAAAAAACTGGGCTGTAAGGCAACCCACGGCACCGTTTACGGCAGCCATATTTTTTTTGATGTAATCAACGAGAAGGTTCTTCACGGTCAGGGCCTTGTAGACCTCACCGTCCCTTACTTCGATTCTTTTTCGAGGTACGACACATTTCAGTTCATGGTCTTTGCCGTAATAGAGGTCGCACGTAAACTCATTGTATTGATCATGATCGAGGTATTCTAAGAACATAAGCTTATCATTTTGAAAATGATAGTCCGTCAGGTCTTTCTCTTCTTTGATCAGATAGGTGTCAACACTTCTACTGCCATCAATAGGTTTGATGAACAAAGGAAGGCTATAATTGTCTTTTGGATATTCTTTGGCAACTTCTACGTTATGGGCTTCAAAGAACTTGTGGATTTGTCTTTTGTCCCTGCATTTTCCAACGAAATCGGAGGAGGCGACCACAGGTGTAATCCCGTTTTTCTCAAGGAGCAGTCTGTTTTGTGCCAGCGGTAATAATTCCGTATCTATAGTGGGAATCAACAGGCCGATGTCACGCTTTTTACATTCGCTGATCAACACATCGAAATAATCGGCATGGGTCACAAAAGGCACTTTAAAATAGCCATCGGCTATTTGGCAGGCACCTGAAAGTGTGGGATCTGCATCGGATGCATACACTTTGGCCTCGGGATATATTTTTTTAAGTTCCTTTTGAAAGGCCCTAACGAGAGAGACACGCCTCCCGGCAGAAGATATGAGAATATTCATCGTACTAAAGTATAAAAAGATCGGAACATCTTTATGAAAGGATTGATCAAAGGCTTTCTGTTAAATACGAAAACCAAGCACGAATAGCCTATCCCGTGGTAATCTTCCCCTAGAAATTTCTTTAATGGGTATGCGTCTATTTTTTCGAAACCCGTGAGCATGGCCGGAATTTCAGATACTGGAATATCTGATTTCATCAGGCGTACCATTAGAAAGAAGACAAAAGACTGCTGACGCGTTTTTAGTCTTTTGATACACGCCTCTGCATCTTTATGCGTTCTAGGTATGGTTCCTATGAGTTCGTTGAACACGTGGGCTGCATTTGCATTGTCGTAGATCACTTTGTTGTAGTGTTCCGGACTTTTATTGCGCATGGCCGATGTTGGCAAAATACGGTACCGGTGTACGTCTAAGTCGGTATGGGCCATTCTTTTGGCCTGGCAAAAGAGTTCGGAGGTAAGAATGGCATCTTCCATCCATTTGCCTTCGATAAAACGGATTCCGGTATTTTGAATAAAATCACGCTTGATCAAATACCACCAAATTTCGTTTTTATGCTTTTTGTTCGCTATATAGGTAATGCCGTCGCAGATGTCAGGTTGAGCGGACGCATCAAAGGAATCAATGTTTTTAGAATAGGGGTAAGGTTTGGTGACGACCGATCTGCTTACGAAAGTCAAGATGTCTAAATCATTTGCCTTGCATAGTTCGAGTAAAATGGGCAAAGTATTTTGGGCAACATAGTCATCGGGGTCCAGAAAATAAATGTATTCCCCTTGAGCGACATCGTATCCCGAATTTCTTGCCGCGCCGACGCCTGCATTCTTTTTGTCGATAACCTTTATATTGGAATGTTGCGTAGCGTATTCTTGGGCGATTTCTAAGGTTCTGTCTTTAGATTCATCGTTTACAATAATAATCTCATATTCGGAATCCGTCATTTGCTGGTCTAATAAGCTATTGACGCATTCGCATAAATAGAGTTCCATGTTGTAACACGGTATAATAATACTTAATCGCATAGTTCGCTATTTCCTGTAAACAATTCCATTGTGGCGCTAGTATCGGATGAAATCCCATCGGTTTTGATCACTTTTAATGCGGTCAAAAACAATATTTTGAGATCGAGGGGGAAAGAGATGTGGTCAACATACCACACATCATATTCAAATTTTTTATTCCACGATATGGCATTTCTCCCGTTTACTTGTGCCCAGCCCGTTATACCCGGCTTGACCTCGTGCCTTCTCTTTTGATAATCGTTGTAGAGAGGTAAATACGAGACCAATAGTGGGCGGGGCCCGATAAGGCTCATATCTCCCTTGAGCACGTTTAATAATTGAGGGAGTTCATCAAGGGATGTTTTTCTAATGAATTTACCTGCAGAGGTAAGCCTTTTTTCGTCAGGAAGAAGGTTTCCGTTTGCATCTTTTTTGTCGTTCATGGTTTTGAACTTCAATATGGTAAAGATTTTGCCGTCTTTTCCAGGGCGTTTTTGAACAAAAAAGATACTTCCGCGATTTGCTATTCCTAAAAAAAGAACAACGAACAATATAATAGGCAGGGCCAAGGTCAAAATTGACAATGCCATTATAAAATCGATTAGTCTTTTAAAAAAATAACGGTAAATCATGAAGCGTCTAATAACCCTTGCAAAATACAGATAAAAACGCCTTATAAATTTTGGTTATAGACCAAGTACTTGGTTTTTTGTTAAAATGCAAGTTTGCTTGATAATCGAGATTAAATGCTCCGAGGCTAGCCCCGAGGTAGTTTACTGCATATGGGGGGCTGTTGTAATAAGACGAAAGGGAGGAAACCCATACTTTTGGTTATGCTGCCCCATAGGATGCCGTACGGGCCTACTTGAGCAATTGGTATTCTTTGAGCTGCTCGGACCAAACGAACTGTTGGCTATATTTTTCGGAAATCAGTTGTCTGTAGTCTTGATTGTAACCGAAGTAGTCGGATGGGGTGTTTAAGCAGTTTAACATGGCCTGGGTTAGGGCATCGCTGTTCTTTACGGGTATAATCGTACCATTTATTCCGTCTTCGATAATTTCATTAGAACCATTAATATCGGTAACGATACTGTATTTGCCCATTGCACCGGCCTGGAGTAATACATTTGGGAATCCCTCTCTGTAACTGGGAAAGACGAATACGTTCGAAATGGCAAAATAGGGTCTAACATCTTGTTGCCAGCCCACGGATATAATGCCCTCGTTTTCTTCAATTTCCTTTTCTATGGATGGGGGCAAGGGGTCCATGTCTTTTTCATAAGGCCCCACGAGCAATAATTTAGAATTTTTTGATTCCTTTTGTACTTGAAGAAAGGAAGTGATCATTTCCTCTATCCCCTTGTCAAAACCAATTCGGCCCACAAAAGACCATATAAAATCAGATTCGTCGATATGTAGATTTTCCCGTATTTCCTTCTGAATATTGCTCGGATAGAACATAGGGTCGAAGTGGTCTAAATCAATACCGTTTACATTCCCGTGACCAATAATCTTTAAAGGTTTACGGGTAATTTTGTATGAAATAAGATCGTTCTTTACTCCCATGCCCTCGGGATAAATATGGGTAGCACAAAAACAGATGATGCGGTCGAAGAAGATAAGCATATGCTTCATTAGACCTTGTTGGGTAGGAAAAACCAGGCCCGTAAAAGTATGCAGACGATGAGGTACCCCCGCCAGGTAACCGGCAACCATACTCAACAATCCCGCTTTAGGGGTGATGGAATGAATGATATCGGGCTTTTCCTTTTTAAAAAGAACGAACAACTTGTATAGGGATACGATATCGCCCCAAAGATTGATTTTTCGGTCAATATTGACAACTAAGGTACGAATACCTTCGCTGTCCCTTATCGTTTGGTGTTGTGAACCTTCAGAAGCTATACCTGTTACGTCAAAAAAATCGTTCATAAAACGTAACTGGCCGTTGAGTAGAACGGCAAGGGAACCTGGGGCAGCGGCAATTCTAAATAGTTTTCTTTTCATAACCTATGTAAGGAGGTGTTCTATCTAGCAAAACTAAAGCTTCGTGTTTTTATTGTTTGGACAAAGCTAATTCATAGGCTTTTAGAATGCCTTCTTTGCTAAAATCTTTAATCCGTTCAAGAACCTCGGTTTTACAATCGTTTAGGTATTGGGGATTTTCTAGGAAAAACGTCATGCCCTTGGCCATAAGGCCAACATCACCAACCGGAGTCAAAATCCCGTAAGGTGTTTTCATTATATCGTGATCATGGGCTTCTTCGAGCTTCATGATCTCACTTGGACCGGATTTACAATTTGTAGTTAAAATAGGTAGCCCGCAGCACATGGCTTCTAAGAGAACATTAGGGAAGCCTTCGTGATTGGAGCCGAAAACAAATAAATCGGCCGCTTTTAAGTATTGATAAGGGTTGTTGTCAAAGCCAAGGAAGAATACGCGGTCTTTAACATCCAAATCAGCAGCCAGTTGTTCCAGTTCCGCTTGAAGGTGTCCGCGGCCTAAAAGGTACAGTCTTACTTTTGGTACCTTTTGAATGGCCCTTAATAGTAATTTATGATTTTTCACGACCTCCATTCTTCCTACCGTGATCATATTAAAATAGGCAGGATCGAAAAAGTGGTCTTTTTGTTTTATTTTTTTGATTTTATCAATATCAATAGGGTTTTGTATGATACCGGTTAATTCAGGTTTAATACCATAATTATCAATTAAATCCTTAACGTTAGCCTCTGAGTTTCCAATAACAAAATCGGCTTTTGGATAGAGCTTTTTTACCAATATGTTATTAATTTTTGATTGGGCATCACCATACCCATACTGCATACTTGCATAATTACGTTCACTAACAATAATTTTTGGCGGTCTTTTGTTCATATACCGCATTAAAACATTTACGTAATTGGGTCTAGACAATAAGCTGAAGGAGTGGGTGAGTTTTAGTTTTTTAGAGAGTCGAGCATACTTGTAAGCCAAATATGGAAGTTTGATTAGTTTGAAAAAGCCGTTTTCATTGGCCTGTGATTTTTCGATATAATGAACGGGAATGTCTTCAGGAATATCATAACTGACCGTGTTGTTCATTAGCACTAAATGTACGTTGTGTCCTTTGCTTTTTAAATAGGGCAAAAGGTACGAGACTACACGTTCAGCGCCACCGCCAGCTAAGGAGTATATGAAGAGGGCTATTGTCATTTGTAACGTTTTTTCAATTATTGGCTGATAGATTTCAAAAGGATGAGATCTAAGGTACTAGGGATGGATTAAAACTTTCAATTATTTTGATTTGGTGATACTTAGAAAAAAGGACTTGTAATCTTCCAAGATTATACTTTTATCGAACTTAGAGTAAACGGAATTGGAAACGGTTTTAGGGTCAAAGTGCTCTAGATTGTTGAGGTGTTGAAGGTATTCCTTCTCATTCTTTGCAATAAAACCGTTTACGCCATCTTCAACTATTTCTCGAGTTCCTCCAGGAGCGTCAAATACAATAACGGGAGTACCTACTGCACAACTTTCTAATAGAGCATTGGGAAAACCTTCTGCAAAAGAACCCTGAAGATAAAAATCACTTTCCCGAAGATATCGTTCGACATCATTTGTGAAATCCACAAATTTCACCTTACTGGTTAAGTTCAATGTATCAACAGATTTTTTAATAGAATCTTTTTCGGGGCCGCTTCCAATAATGGTGTAAACGAATGGATACTTAATATTTGAGAGTACGTTAAGTATTCTTAAATGCCCTTTAATAATAGCGAGTCTTCCTACTGTGATGAACTGAGTAACCCGATTCTTGTCTATAGGCTCGTTATGTTTTACGCTAAAATTTTCTGTGATGGGGTTGTGGATTATTTTGAGTTTGTTTTCGGGTATTTGGTATTCTTGTTTGCAATCCAAATACATATCATAAGATTGGCAAACGATATAATTCAATTTTCGTAAAGCCCATTTTCTTAAAATACTGAAAAACTTATTGGTACTTTTTGCCTGATAATCTGAACTGGCCTTGCTAACGCTAGCTTGACGACCGACAAATACAATTCGAGTAAAGATAGGGGAAATCATGCCCATTGATACGTTTAGATGATCAATGGAACTCATAATGATTTGCGGTTTTTCTTTTAATAGATGTAAAATTAAGTTTGGAATAGCAGTAAGAACCCTTGTCTTATTTAAAAAGATAACATTAACACCCATTATATCATAAGCGGTATTTGCTTCATGACCTAAGACAAGAAGTGTAGTTTCGAAATCTGAGGAATTTAGATTTTTCGCCAAAAAAGACATGACTCTTTCAGCTCCGCCCGGCATTAAATTAGGGATAATAAAAATAGCCTTGGTTTTATTTTTTTTCAACAGTTTCTATATTTAATAATTGACCTAACTTTTTATCCCAAATTTCGGGTTTTATAGGGAGGTAACCTCCGTCGTGGTGAAAAGTGATTTCTCCAAAAAAAAGCTGTCCGTCGACATCGTACCAGTCAACTCTCGCATAGCAAAAGGGTTGTGCTAGCTTTTCCGATAGTTTTTTCATCAAATCAAAGGTTTTGGGCTTTTCGATATCCGTATCGCTTGGGTCGGTATATTTCGTCCCTTTGTGTGAAGACCATTTGTAAGGTTCTCTAATCCAATCTTGGGAATACCAATTTCTATGATGTTCTTCAGTGCCTCGTCCAGCGTCAACCGATATCATTCTAACTTTACCATTGAAGCAATGCACCTTGTAGTCGAATGGAATGTTGCCGTTTTTATCTTGAAGTAGTTTTTCTACAATAATTCTAGGTTCAATATTTTTATATTGCCATTCCCTAGAGCTCCAGTAGTAATTTTGTTTTAAGCGCTTTTTTAGGTTTTTTCTGGCTTCAATCCAGTTTACTTTACTTTTGTCGTATACAAATATCCCTCCACTACTGTCGTGGTTAGCTTTAATTATACAGGGTGTTTCTGGGATGTTTTCTGGTTTAATTTCGCATGGGTCAAATGTTTCGAAAAAAAGAGGTACAAGATATTCATTCCCGATTTTCTCAATGACATATTCCCTTACTTTGTATTTGTCAGAACACATGGTGTGAAGAGATGTTCTATCGTACAATTTCAACCAATTTATTTTTTCATTGAGTGTTTCCGGGTTTTTGAGGTCAAGGGGATATCCCATATGCCATTTGAATTTCAATTTTATGTAATTCTTGTCCGGTATGAATTTAGTTAAAAGACCAAACAGGAAATATATGGGTTGAATTAAATAATACCCTAAAGTTGTACGATGGTGAAGGTAATCAATCTTTTCTCTCATAATAACAATATGGTTGGGGCTTAACGGTTAATTCTTAGTATTGTAAAGATTTTTCCCTTCATTACATATGTTACAAAATTAAACAAAGATATAGACTTGTATGTAGGTCTATATTAGTCGTTTTCTATTGTATTGATAGGCCAGTTGCATTTTTCGAAAGCCACTGTCTTAATACGAGAATTTTCCATATTACGGCGTAGTGGTTCCATGTACCTTTCATATGTTGCTGAACTAATTTAAAAACCTCATCCGGATTAATACAAGGAATTTTTTTTAAATTTTCATAAGATAATTCAGATAGGACATAATCTTTCAATTCATTTTGAAACCAAATATTCAACGGAACCCCAAAACCTGATTTAGGTCGATTAAAAACTTCTTTGGGAACATGGGAGTAGAGTACCTCCTTTAATATTCTTTTTTGATTATTCGTTTCAAATTTAAAATTTGTAGGAAGAGACTCGGCAAGTTCTACAACCCTATAGTCCAATAAGGGCGATCGGGTCTCGAGGGAATACGCCATACTTGCCCTGTCCACTTTAGTGTTGATATCCCATGTCAAATATGTTTTAAGATCAAAATCAGATACTCTTTCGTAGATATTCTTTTGAGTATGAAAAAGATACTTCATTTCTTTTAGGCCACTAGTATCGTACGCATCTTTTAACCATGATACATCAGGGGTGGTCATAGATTTCACGTAAGCTTCTTCAATATTACTTAATTTTAAATATTGAGATAAGGTTTTTAAACGGTTGTTTTTATAGGGCACATGATGAATCATTTCTCCGACTATTTTACGAAAAAAAATGGGGAACTTGTATACGTTTTTATTCGATTTAACCCATTCATACCGGTGATATCCTAGAAAACTTTCGTCACCTCCATCCCCAGATAAAGCTACGGTAACTTTCTGTTTGGTATGCTTTGCTAGAAGCATAGAAGGAATTGCAGAGGAGTCGGCAAAAGGTTCGTCATAAAAATCGCAAAAATTTTCAATTAGGCCGATTCCCTCTTTATAATCGCATTGAATAACATGATGGTCTGTTTTTAAATGATCGGCTACCTGTTGAGCATAAAGACTCTCGTCAAAACTTTTTTCATTGAATTTAACAGAAAACGTCTTAACCTTTTCGTTATTGTTTTTTGTTGCTAAAGCAGCAATTAGGGATGAATCGACGCCTCCTGAAAGAAACACGCCTACTGGTACGTCGGCTACTAATCTAATTTTTACCGCATCGGTTAATAGTTCCTCTAGTTCTGCGGTTGCATCTTTATAGCTTCCCTTATAAATGGTATTGTTCAAATAGTCAATATCCCAATACTGGTGTGTTTTGAAGTCTGAATTAATGAGGTTATAAGTGAACCAATGCCCATCTTCCAATTTTTTTATTTCGTTAAAAATCGAGTTTGGAGAGGGTATTGAATTCCAGGTTAAATACTCTTGAATAGATTTTTTGGAGATGGATAAGTTGTTATTGAACAGCTTGATCGAAGATATTTGACTGGCGAATTCAAATTGGTTGCCATTTAAGTAATAATAAAAAGGTTTTTGTCCTAATCTATCTTTTGCTCCGTAGAGAATATTTTTGTTTGCATCATAAATCACAAAGGCAAACATACCGTTCAAATGTTTGGCGCAGTCTTCTCCATATTCTAAATAGGCCGCACATATGACTTCGGTATCACTGGTAGTGGTAAAGGAATAACCTTTTTTTTCCAAATCTTGTCTTAAGGTTTTGAAATTATAGATTTCTCCATTGAAAACAATATGAACATTATGGCTAAAGGTCATAGGTTGGTTCGATCTAGGGTCTAAATCGATTATGGATAATCGATTGTGGCCAAAAGTAATATTGCCTTTATGATTAGGATACACTTCCCATCCCATTTGGTCTGGCCCCCTAAAAGCCGTTATTTCCAATTTCTGTTTGACTTGCTCTTCGCTATAGGGTATGGTTGTTCCGTAGATTCCGCACATAAGTTAATATATTTCGTGTTTAGGAGATGTTTAAAACTATATTAGTAATTGAAAAAATCGAAGTTAGCTATTAGTATCGGCTTTTTACGAGCAGTAAGTTTTTAACCTGATATTTTCGACGTATGGTGTTTATTGATTGATGGTATTTAAATTAAATTGAACATAGATAGGGGATTATTAAGGACCGATGAGATAATGTTAACGAATATAGTCCAATTTAATTTTATGTGAATTTGAGTTCTCTGCTGTCATTTTCTACTTTTTTGATTTCTGAATATATCCACATAGCAGTAAATAGTAGATAACCATTAACAAAAAAACTATGATTAGTCATTAGTATATTGGCTAACGAAATAGCCATAAAAAATAATTGGGGGGTGAAGATTAAAAACGTTATAACTTTTTTTTATCAAATAAATAAAATAGAAAACTAAAAGTAGAAAAGGGAATATTCCTGCTTCACCAAGTATTTTTAGATAGGAGTTGTGTACTCCTAAAAAACCTCCTAATCCCCCACCATTAAATGATTCGAATCCATTGCCAAAAAAAGGCTTCTCTAAAATGAAATCGTAAAAGGTAGCCCAAGTATCAAAGCGGGAACCTTCGTTAAGGTCTTTGGCGGCATCAGAGTCACCACTTATCGTACCTGCTAGCTGGGTGAGTCTACTATTTTTAACCGGTAAAAATGAATTATAAGTTATTAGCCCCAATAATAAAACAAAGCCTAGAACAAGTTTATTAATGTTTTTTATTGATAATTTAAGTGATATCAGGTTGATAATTAGCCATATAAGTATAAAGGTTCTGGAGAATGTCAATAAGCCCATAAAGGTAAATGTCCACTGAGCAATGAATTTATATTTTTTGTTTTCTACCGAATAGCTTAAACCATAGCCTAAAATACATATAAATCCTGCTGCATTTGGATTTAGAAAGAAACCGCTATATCTGC
This sequence comes from Zobellia uliginosa, assembly GCF_900156625.1. Lineage (GTDB taxonomy): Bacteria > Bacteroidota > Bacteroidia > Flavobacteriales > Flavobacteriaceae > Zobellia > Zobellia uliginosa. The sequence continues at coordinate 619,629 of NZ_FTOB01000002.1, forward strand.
CATAATCCTTTAATGAAATGTTAAAGAATAAAATTTGTAGAATTATACTAATAGCACCAATTAAAAGAAAAATGATAAATTCATTGGGGGAGGTGCGCTTCACTACTTCATAGCCACAAATAATAACAATAAAATACTTCACCCAGATTATCAAATGAAATTGTAACTCGGGTATATAAGATTGTCCAGAAAGGCTAGAAATCACAAAGTATAATATGCCTATAATTACAAACCATTTGTGGATGCCTGTTCTTTTATTAATTAGATAAAATACAATTAAAAGACCAAAAGACAAATAGCTTAGAATGGACGATAGTACAGGATTCATATACTTCAACACAAATCCCGGTATATTTAATAAAATCAGAGCTAAAATGCTATATTTTAGAATGTTGTTTAATGTTAAAGGACTAGGTTGCATATGAACTTATACTAGTTGATTAATATACTTTTCCCATTTTTCCGAAATAATATCAACTCTTAAATTTTTGGTGGATTCAATGGCCTTTGTTCTAAATTTATCTTGGAGTTCTTTATTTTTCATTAGTTCAATTAACTTAGACTCAAGTATTTTTTGGTTTCCGACAGGGATTAAAAAACCATTTTCCCCATCAGAAATTAAATCGGACGGACCATAGGGGCAATTTGTTGAAATAGATGGAATACCAAAAAATAGGGCTTCCATGAGTGCATTGGGAAAACCTTCATGCTCCGATGTAAAGACAAAAATACTAGCTTCATTATAATACGTGTGAACATCTTTCTTTTTTCCTACAAACAATGTCTGATTAGAAACCCCTAAGTTTTCGGCCAATTTAATCAATTCCTGTTTTAGAGGGCCGTCTCCCACAAAAATCAGCTTCCAATCAACATTGGGAATGTTAGCGAAAGCATTGATCAACAAATCCTGGGCTTTGCCAGACTTTAAGCTGCCAACATTAAGAATGTGCTGTTTTCTATGATTCGAATTGAGGTTTAACTGTCTTTTTGATTGTAATAATTTTCCAACTGGGTTTTGAATTACTACAATTTTATTGGGGCTAATAATTTTTGTATAATACTCTTTATTGCCTTCAGTCTGTACAATAAGAAAATCACAATATTTGTAGCTGTAATTTCTTAATTTTATTAGGGATTTGGGAGGAATGTCCACATTGTGGTTTGCACGTTCACTTATGATACAAGGTATTTTAGACCATTTTGCTGCCCAGATTGAGTAAATATTTGAGGTGGTCATAAAGCTAATCAATAATTCGATATGGAATTGTTTAATAAATTTTTGAATAGCTTTAACTCTATTAACACCATCTAGTAGTGAGCGGATGACATTGGTGTTCGTTTTGATTTCTTCACTGCAATGGACTATTTGAATTCTTTGGTCCAAGGAATAGAAGGGGGTAGCTTTGATTAAAGTAATTATGATTATATCATGCCTTTTGATTAGGTCGTTTGCCAATCCCGTAACAACTCTCTCTGCCCCTCCAGATCCAAGACTGTAAATGACAAAGGCGATTTTTTTTCTTTCCATGAGGAATTTATTGTAAGTTTAAGTTTGTGGGACTATTTTAAAAAAAGAGTATGGTTTAATTAAAATTGACCTGAGTAATGAGCGGGTATATGGATAAGTAAAGTAGCATAGTTTTATAGCCCTTGTTAGATGGTATAATTGTAAATAATCTCAAAAAACTAAACATACCTTGCTCTATCTGTTAAAATAATTATTGGTTACTAAGTTTTATGCCTTACTAATTACTTCGTATGAAAATATAAAATTTATTTCACCTAAAGATTAATTAGACTTTTAAAAAAAAACGTTTAAAAGCTCTGGAGGGCAGTAAAATCAGGAAGGTTAACAGGCAGGTTATGAATCGTTTTGTGTCGAGGGAATTTTCTTTGTCATAATAGAAATAAGATGATTTTATATATGAAAATGCGGTATTTCGATAATAGGGTTCTTTAATTATGGTGAAAGGAGAAATATGTTTTAATTCTAAAAACGAAGAATAGTAATGTCTTTTTTCTACTTTTAGTCTCGATTTTTTTTGTTGAATATATCCATCTTCAGAAATGCAATAAGTCCGATGAACAATATTTACACATAAAAAATCATAATGTTTGTTAATCCTGTTCCATGAAACACTCGGGTCAACTCGAGAGTTAGGGTTAGTAAATTTTTTATATTTTTTTAAAACAGCAGTCCGCCAACTATGCCATTTCTCACCTTTTGGCGGGCCGTTTCTTTCCAAGACCCTTTGTTTGAAATTTACTTGCCAAAAATTTGACGGAAACTTTTCACCGATAATCTTACCCTGTTCATCCTGCACTAAAGTCCATACTGCTCCTATTTGTAGGCTATTTTCGGTTTTGTCAATAGTGTCCCAAATTAGTTTTAAGTCTTCTAATGTATTCGACGAGAAAGTGTCATCATCATCGGCGATAATTGTAAAAGGTCGGCTACACTTGTCTATGCCAAAATTAACAACAGCAGCTTTGCCTAAATTATGAGGTAATTTATAATATCTTATATTGAATTCTTTTTCAGTTATCTGCCAAGCTTTAACAATCTCTTCTGTGTTATCTTTACTTGCATCATCAATGATAATCCATTCAAAACCTTTGTAGGTCTGATTTTTTAGTGATTTGTACACCCGCTCTATGACATCTGCTCTATTGTGAGTAGGGGTAAGTATGCTAAACATAAGCTAAATTTTAGGTGAATGGAAAATGCCGAAAAAATGTTCCGGACCTTACTGCTTGTTGTTGTAATTTAAGGGACGAAAATAAGGTATTTAAAACGTATTGGGCTAATTATCGGTTTAATTCCCTGTTTGATCGGTCGAATTTGATATCTACGGTATGAGACTTCAAGAAGCAGGTCTACTGTTCAAAAAACTATTTATCGATTCTTTATACCATTTGTGAGACGTTTAATTAAATCTCGAAAATATCTGTCGCTCAAATATAAAATCCCACCGTATAAAACAATTGTAATTATTGTGACACAGAATGAGAAGAAAAGAAAATCATATATATTTTCCATTTTTGACATTAAATAGTTTTTAGTAATATACCGAATGCCCAAGTACACTGGAGAAAATATGAGGAGAAGTTTTAAAAAGCCGAATATGTATTCATAGAAAGGCCATTGAAAAGCCTTGGTAAAAAGAAAAAACGGTCGCCACAACATAATAATCAAAATAAGGCTACAGCTGGTTCCCAATAGTATGCCGGTTAGCCCGAATTTGGTCACCAAGAGCATTGAAACTGAGAGATTGATTATACTTTGGGCTATTGGGGCCCACGTGTCGGAATACAGTCCGTAGGCTTGTTTAAATACATCCACAGGTTGTCTGACCTGTAGCATAAAGAAGTTTATGGCAAATAAGGCTACAGTGGTTTCAGAAAGAATATATTTTTCACCCAGCCATAGTACAATAAAAGGGTCTACAAGCGTGATAATCCCTATGCTGACTATCCCGGCTATAAAAAAGCGGAAGGACATTAATTCCCAAAACACCTGTTTGATGGAGCTTTCATTTTTTTCAGCCACCAAATTTCCTACACTGGCATTGGTCCCTGAAAAGAATTTGTTCAGCAGGGTGGCAAAGTTGAGAATGATCAATTGGTAGTTGCCAAAGAAAGCTACGGTCTCGACATTGATAAAGGAGAATATTAAAATATTGTCCGTGCCGTTGGAGACAAAAGTCCCCAATTTATGTAGGCTGATCTGTTTTATTTTTTTTATGAGTTCGGGGTACGATTTAAAATCCTTGCTTTTTTGCCCGTTGTTGAGAGATAATGATAACCAAGGGTACTGTTTGGTCGTTTTTTTACGTAAGGATATGGTAAACAAGATGGAACTCAACAGTTCGAGGGTCACCCAGGCAATAAAGCTTTGAAAATAGAATACAAGGATGATCTGTATAATAATTTTTGTTATGTTGTAGCTTTGAAGGTACTTGGCTACCATGTATTCTTTTTGATCGGCCTGAAACAAAAGCATATGGTAGTTAAAAAAATACCCCAATAAGGAACTCGCTAAAAAGGTGGAAAAAGCATAGTAGATAAGAGGTAGGGAGATATCTACATCTTCAAATATGAGCGGAAAGAAGGCGGAAAGTATCAATGCCAAACCAATGATTGCCCATCCGATTTTTTTATAGATATTGCCAAAAAATCGGATGATGTGGTTGATTTCTTGGTGGTTTTTATCAAAAATAGGCTTATAGAGGGTATAGCCAATAGCAGTTCCTATTCCCAGTTCGGCCAGATTTAAGAAGCTTAGGAAGCTTTGAAGGGTAGAGGTAAGGCCCATAAAGTCATCCCCGAGGTTTTCAAGGAAAATTTTTCGGGCAAAGAATTGGGTAAAAATAAAAATGACATGAAAAAAAACGCTAACCTTCGCGTTTTGAATAGTATTCTTGAGTCTAGACATTATCGTTTCAACAGCATTAACCGTATTTTAATTCGCAGAGCAACTAGTTTGAGTATCATACCATAGAACCAAAAAGGAGAGTATTTCGCTAATAAGGCATAGAAAGAATTATTTTCATATTTTAATTCTAATTGATCAATAATTTCTGATTTTATTTCTTTCCTATAAGTGTAATCTGGGTCTAAGTAACTGTGGGAAAACAAGCGGTCATAGTGACTTAAAAGTGTCCTGATGAGGTATTGACTAGCCAAGGTCCGCACATTTAGGTTGTGATGCTGTGTACGTTCAAAAACATAATAAGGGGCATCCTTGGCCGCTAATTTTTTCATGTTATAGGGACTTCTCGTGATGCTTTCATTTTCTGTGTTGTAAATATAAAAGGGTTCTGCTATATATCCCTGTTTTTCTACCCTATTTAAGACATCTATAGTGAAAAATACATCTTGATGAATTTTACCAGGTATAAATCTTAAATCACCGATCACTTCACTTTTGTAAATTCGTCTCCAAACCGACCAGTTTTTTTCTCGAATCAAACGTTCAACGGCTTCTTCTTGTGTTTCGATAAAACATTTATGATTGTAGGGGGATAGCTCTTTAGCTTTATTCGATTGGGTCAAACCACACTCGACAACGCTTAGGTTGTTGGTCAATGCATAAGATATCATCGTTTGGAACATTTCTGTTTTTACGTAATCGTCGCTATCTATGAATGCAATGTAATCGCCAGAGGCTTTATTCAAGCCTGTATTTCGTGCGACACTGGAACCAGCATTTGTTTGTTGTATAATTATTATCCTGTGGTCTCGGCTTTTGTATAATTTACAAATGTCCCAACTGTTATCTGTTGATCCATCATCTACTAGTATAACCTCTAGGTTGGAATAGTTTTGTTTCAGTATACTCTGAATACAACGTTCCAAATAGGCTTCTACGTTGTAGACAGGAATTATAACAGAAAGTAAAGGTGGGTGTTTGTTTGATAGTGCCTTAGAGTCCTTACTTTGTGACATGGGTTAGATTAGTCTTTTAAATAAACAATACTGTTGAAAAACATATTGGCAATAGAGGTAATCACGAAACAGTAAACAAAGATGTTTAAAAAAAATGATTTAGACTAAAAAAAGAGTTATAGCGTCTATAAAAGTGGTTTAGGTAGTGAATAAGTTACTTGTTATCCCCCGCTAAAAAGTGTAAAAACTCATCAAGGTTAGTGTATCCGTCCCCATCGTGGTCCCCATTATTGTCTTTTTTTCCTATGGTTCCCCCAATGTTAACTTCCCACTCATCTTCTATTCCATCATGGTCTGTGTCAGTGTATGTCTCTTTATTTGTTGTTATCGACGGATATGCCCCTGATTTATTTGGCGAACCTGTTCTGTTATAAAAGTAGTTAATCAATTCTTTGTCGAGTTCATCTCGAGACAGGCTGGCTCCTACATGAGGTAAGAGGTTGTCTTCGATTGTAGATCCAGAAGCGCTTATTGGAGTATAATCACTTTTGCTTACAGGGTTAGTAAGTAAAATGTTTTTCAGGTCTTTATGGACTTCATTTTGACTTGAAGGGGTGTTATTTCCGGAAACAAATACCCTTGAATCACTAAGTAGTGTATTAGGGTGGTCGGGGTTCCCGTTATGATCAGTTCCGTTGCCAGGATCGTGAGGTATTATTCCAACAACGGAGCTTACACCGCTATTGTCATAGGTATTAGATAAGACATATTTGTTGTTTATAACGTTGAAAGCCTGACCATATTCTCCGGTTGTTGCGTATTTATATCCATACACTAAATTATTAATCATCTCGAAAGTGATTTCTTTGTTCCCTTCAGGGTACTCAGTTTCATTTGAGAGTATGTTTCTCGAGGAATTTAGCGCAAAATAATTATTTAAAACAGATATTCTTTGTCCTTTTTGAACTAAGAAAGTTCTGCTACTTTCAGCAATGATACAATTTTGGACGGTAACATCTTTAGCTAATTTAACATCTAGGTTTTGGTCGGGGCCCCATGCTACTGAGCAATGATCAATTATAATATTTTTTATTGGGGTATTATTACTAGAGCGAATTCTTATGCAATTTGCATTATCGGCATTCACACTCTTAGTATTGTTATAATCCGTGCCAGACATTTGTCTAAATTTAAGGTGTCTTACTATAACATTGCTCGCTTTTATCCACAACTGTCGTTTTTTGATTTGAAAACCTCCTTTTGGAGCTGTTTCTCCTGCAATGGTCAAATTACCTCCATTGGAAGGGACATATAGATTAGAAGTGGGTTCGAGCACTCCCGCGATTTTGAAAATAATAGTTCTAGGTACGCTCATCTCCAATGCATTTCTAAAACTTCCAGGTCCTGAGTCATTTAAGTTGGTGACTTCCACAACGATGCCTCCACGACCTCCTGTCGCATTTTTTCCATACCCTTCTGCAGTAGGAAAGGCTTTTAGTTCGTCAAAATCATTGGATACAATTACCGAAGCTTCTCCAGTTTCTTTTTTTCCGTCTTCTTGTTCGATTTCGGTGGTATAAGTGAACGAGTCTTTTGATTTTTCTTCGGTATCTTCAGAAGGTTCTTCTTCTTCTTCTTCTTCTTCTTCTTCTTCTTCAGTCTCAGCTGTAGTTTCTTGGGGGGTGTTGGTCTCCGGTTTTTCGTTTACGCCATCGGGAACATAAGTAAGGGTGTTGTCGTCGTTGATAATAACCGACCCATTTTTAGGTTGCGAGGTTTCTACGATTTTTACTTTTTCAGGATTTTCCAATATGTCGTTTGACAACACATCTAAGACTATGGCTTCTTTTCCATTGATTACGTAGGAGTCGTTTATTAGAATGTTCCCGGTTAAACGGGCCTGTTCTGCGTCGGAGATAACATACTCAGCGAGTAAATCGGTGTCTTTGCTGCATGAAATACTTAAAAATAGTGCAAGTAATAGCATGGTCAAATTAATGACTTTTAGTTTTATTATTTTCATAAGTAGGTGTTAAGATTTGGGATTTGGGGACCCTTTTCTTATAATTAGTTGAATTACATAAATTAATTTTCTTTGTCTAGAGATTTACAATAGTTATCCGTTGACAAAAATATTAACCTGTAAAGCTAAATATTGTTGTTGAACGATCATTTTAATAGATGAAATGCACTGTATCTTTTTATAAAATCGATGAACGGTACAATTTTCGTATAAAATGAATTTTTTTAACAAAAAGAGTGGAGTAATCTGTTTGGGGAGGTAGGCTGCTTGTTTGCTTTTATTTAATTGTAAATTGTTGGCTGGTAGTATTTTGTGAAAAATAAATCGAGTGAAAAATAATAAGGTCCAACAAAAAAGCCCGACATATGCCGGGCTTTTTTGTTGGACCTTATACAGATTTGTAATAAAGGAACTAAAATTAAGTTTAAAGTCTACCGTCTACCTTACCTTTTAAGATGCCCTTTACATCGTATAGTACGCCGTTTTCATTTAAAAGGGCTCGTAGGTCAATATTTAAAAACTCATTATGGGCAACGGCAAGAACAATGGTGTCGTACTTTTCGTTGGGGACTTGGTTTACTATTTGTAGACCATATTCTTCTTCAACTTCTTCCTTGGAGGCCCATGGGTCGAAGATACTGATATTGGCCCCGTAGCTCTTAAGGTTGGTAATTACGTCTACCGCCTTTGTGTTTCGTACATCGGGACAATTTTCCTTAAAGGTAATACCTAAAACGAGCATTTTGGCTCCTTTTATTTTTATCTCCCGTTGAACCATTAATTTGACAACTTCTGAGGCTACATATTTCCCCATTCCATCATTCATACGCCTTCCGGCTAAGATGATTTCGGGGTGATAACCGAACTCTTGTGCTTTTTGGGCAAGATAATAGGGGTCGACACCAATACAATGGCCACCGACTAGTCCGGGTTTGAAGGGCAAGAAGTTCCATTTGGTCCCCGCTGCCTCAAGTACGGCACTCGTGTCAATATCCATTAAGTTGAAGATTTTGGCCAATTCGTTTACAAAGGCGATATTGATATCCCTTTGAGAGTTTTCGATTACCTTGGCGGCCTCTGCTACCTTTATGGAAGGGGCCAGGTGGGTTCCGGCAGTGATTACCGAAGCATATAGGGCGTTGACTTTTTTTCCGGTTTCCGGAGTAGAGCCCGAAGTAACCTTTAAAATCTTTTCTACGGTATGCTCCTTGTCACCCGGATTGATACGTTCAGGGGAATAGCCAACAAAAAAATCTTTGTTAAAGACGAGTCCGCTCACTTTTTCCAATACAGGGATACACTCTTCTTCCGTTACGCCAGGGTATACCGTAGATTCATAGACTACGGTGTCTCCTTTTTTCAACACTTTCCCAACCGTTTCGCTTGATTTGTACAAAGGCGTTAGAACAGGTCTGTTGGTGTGGTCCACAGGGGTGGGAACGGTTACGATGTAATAGTTACAATCGGAAATTGCCTCCATTTGGTTTGTACAATGTAGCCCGGTTTCCATTTGAGGGGTATCGCGCAACACCTTTTGCAAAATATCGTCTTCTACCTCTAAGGTACTGTCCGTTCCGGATTGCAATTCTTTAATCCGTTCCTCGTTGATGTCAAATCCGATTACCGGATATTTTGTAGCAAATAATCGCGCAAGAGGTAGGCCTACATAACCCAATCCTATTATTGCTATTTTAATATTTTTCATTCTTGTTTATTTTAAATTGTTCCAATACCAACTAACGGCATTTTTGAGTCCGGTTTTTATATCGAATTGAGGCGCATAGCCTAGTAATTTTTCAGCCTTTTCTATAGACGCCAAAGAGTGGGGGACATCTCCCTTTCTTTCTGGGCCGTAAGTAATGTCGATATTTGCAATTTGCGGATCAAATTCGCTTAAATAGCTTTTTAGCAAGCTTACAAGTTCGTTCAAATCGGTACGTTCGCCAAAGGCTACATTGTATACGGTGTTAACGGCTTCTTTGTCTTTTGCCAACAAAGCCCTTATGTTCATTTGAACGACATTGTCGATATAAGTGAAATCTCGGGAAAAACTACCGTCACCATTTATAACTGGCGACTCATGGGCCATAAGTTGCATGGTGAATTTTGGAATTACGGCCGCATAGGCCCCATTGGGATCTTGCCTTTGCCCGAAAACATTAAAATATCGTAGCCCTATAGTTTCCAGTCCGTATGTAGAACTGAAAATGTTGGCATATAATTCATTTACATATTTGGTAATGGCGTAAGGCGAAAGGGGTTTTCCTATAATGTCCTCTACTTTGGGCATTGATTTTGAATCCCCGTAGGTGGAAGAACTGGCAGCGTACACAAAACGTTTCACGTTCGCATCCCGGGCCGCAACGAGCATATTCAGGAATCCGGAAACATTTACATCGTTGCTGGTTATAGGGTCATTTATAGATCGGGGAACGGACCCCAATGCCGCTTGGTGCAATATAAAGTCCACATCCGTACAAGCTTTATGACAAGTGGATAAATCCCTAATATCTCCTTCAATAAGGGTAAAGTTGGGGTTGGAAGTAAAGGGGAGGATATTTTCCCGTTTGCCTGTTGCAAAGTTGTCAAGGCAAACGACACGGTTTCCGTTGTCTAATAGCGCTTCACATAGATTGGAGCCGATAAAGCCGGCACCGCCAGTGACTAGTATTTTATGGTCAAGGGAAAGCTCTAAATCTTTTATGGACATGATTTTCAATCAAATTAATTAGTGGTCATTTATATAAATAGGAGGCAAAGTAAACAAAATGATTAGAGAATTACCGTATTATTGGGAAGATCGTCAAAATTATCCGTTGTAGGACATTACGACCGAACTCTTGAATGAAATTTATACTTGTTGTCTGTTCTGCTTTAAAAAGAAATCCTAGTTTCTTTCTTTTTAACAGAGTCAATTTTTGCTAATAAACCCATTTGAATCTTACATCCGGCTAATTTGGATGATCAGTACTCAATACATCATCTATTTGTTTAAGAGCGATATCCGATATTTTGTGTTGTTTATGGCTGGTATCGGAATAAAAAAGAAATTTGCCACTTTCGAATGCCCTTACTTTTTCTGAAACAAAATCCACATACTTTTTATAATCATCACCTTCAAAACAGCATGAGTCGTATTTGTTGAGTATTTGGAACTGGTATCGGTTTTTCCCGGTTGCCCCCATAATATACATGTCTAGATAGTTTACCTTTTGATAGAGGCCTACATGGGTCTGTTCAAAATCTCCATAATTTTTAGATGGTTTGGAATACCTGACAAACATCGGGTAGGTGCCGGCAACAGGAAAGCTATAGTTTATTCTAGGGTCAAGGGCGGCAGTTACTGTAGTAGTCCATCCGCCACCGCTTATGCCGATCATAGCGATTTCGTTATAATTCTGTTTTTTGGCATAATTGACCATAGTCACTACAGGGGCTATAAAGTATTGTAAGGGGGTATCAAGGTATTTTAGTTCTTCATGATTCTCTAAATGAATTTTCCCCAATTTTTTAACTTCAATTACGGGATGGTTGTTCTTACCCTTAAGAGGCATTGCTAGGGCATATATGGTAAAGCCTTTTTTAAGAAAGTATTGAATCGTGTTTTTTCCAAGGTTAAATCCTCCACTATGGCCTTGATGATAAATTATTAGTCGATTATTCGATGATTTTGGATGAAAAATATAACCGATAGATTTTAGCCCGTAATCTTGTTTTATTTCAAATTGATCAATGTTCTTAAGGTTCTCTAGCTGAGCGAAGTACTCATCCTGTACTTCAAAGATGGTATCGGGTATGGATGTAGGCAGGAATTCTGAGCCAAATATTTCATTTCTTAAAACATTTCTTAAGGAGTCTATATTCTTGGGTGTTACGGATAAAAGTTCCTCAAGGTCTTTTTTTGTATAAACAAAATTCTCTAAGGGGTTAGTGATTTGTTCTTCCGATAAGTCTTGAAAGCTTTTGATTAGTTCATAAGGAAAGACCCTATACTTACCTATCATTATCCCATAGAACAGAGCTGCTGCAACAATGAATGCGAAGAATATTTTTTTTAACATAGTTTACAATTGAACTTTTACTAACACCAACATGTATTTATTAGAAGCTTCTATAGATTGTTTTTCTTAATCGAATGTAAGTTTACGTCGGTTTTTATTGCCAGGTTTGCGCAAATCTATACTAACTCGATTTAAAATAAAATATTTCCTATGAATTAAAACTATTTTTAATTATTTAGTATTTAGTTTTATTTACACTTATGAGTCTAAAAAAAATACCAAGGGCTATTCCCTTGGTATTTTTTTTAGACTCGGTCGGTATGTATTTAATTATTTATTGGCTAGATAATATAGAAAATCTTCTAAGTTGGTATAACCATCTTTATTTCGATCTTCATTACCATCTGCTTTATTGTTCGGGTTTAGACCATGGCTTTTTTCCCAATCATCAGAAATGCCGTCTTTATCACTGTCTTTGTATGCGGTTCCACTACTGATACTTGGGTATGAGCCATTACTTCTTAATGTTCCATTTGAATTTTTGAAATCGCTAATTAAACGACTATCCAAAGCGTCTCGCTTAGGGATACTTGCTCCAACATGAGACAATAATTTATTTTCAAGATTATTTACATTTGTGGCTTTATATGAAGATTTATTTTTCGGAGATGAAAACAGGTATGGTTCAAGCTCTTTTCTGTATAAACCAGTAAAATTAGAATCAAATATATTGTCCTTTAAATAAGCATGAGTTGTTTTGATATTGCCTTTATCGTTGTTTTCTGGATCAGGCGGAGTCAAGGTGATAGGGTATTTGGTTGATGTGTCAAAGTTGTTAGGTAATTTATAAGAATTGCTAATAACATTAAAAGACATACCGTCAGTGCCTGAAGTGGCCCATTTAAAACCATAGACGATATTGTTAATCTGTTCGAAAGTTAAATCTGTATGGGTTACTGTGTTAGCTAAAACGTTCCTGCTGTTATTTAAGATAAATAAATTATTCAATATGGAGATGTTTTTTGATCTTGAGATTAAAACACCTCTTATGCTTTCTCCAATAATGCAGTTTTGAATAGTTACGTTTTCAGCATTTTTGATGTCGAAATTTTCGTCTATAGCCCATGCGACGGAGCAGTGATCGATAATTACATCTTTGAGTTTGTTGTTTTGAAACGAACGGACTCTAATACCATCGAGATTATGGCCACCTTCTGGGTTTGTTCCGGGGCCCATTCTAACCCGTATATGTCTAATAATAACATTGTCAGTTTGGACGGAAAGTTCGCCATTTTTAATAAGAATGCCGCCCCCAGGGGCTGTTTGACCCGCTATTGTTACATTTCCTGAACCAGGTTTAATGTTTAAACTTGACTTGGCGTTAATGGTTCCTCCTACTTTAAAAACAATAGTCCTAGTTTGTTTCATTTCCAAGGCTGCCCGAAGACTTCCCGGTCCCGAATCGTTTAAGTTGGTGACTTCAACCACAATACCCCCACGGCCTCCGGTGGCATTTTTACCAAAACCTTCAGCTGTTGGAAAAGCCTTTAATTCACTAAAGGCCTTGGTTGTTACGGTCACATTGACCTCCTCGGTAACTACATTGCCCTCTTCATCGGTAGTTTCGGTCGTATAAGTAAAAGAGTCATCAACTTCCTCTTGGGCCGCGGCTTCGGCGGCGGCTTTTTCTTGAGCTTCTTTTTCGGCTTGGGCCTTTGCTTCGGCTTCCGCTTTTTCTTGGGCTTCTCTTTCAGCCTGTGCTTGGGCTTCCGCTTCTGCTTTTTCTTGGGCTTCTCTTTCAGCCTGTGCTTGGGCTTCCGCCTCTGCTTTTTCTTGGGCCTCTCTTTCAGCCTGTGCTTGGGCTTCCGCCTCTGCTTTTTCTTGGGCCTCTCTTTCAGCCTGTGCTTGGGCCCCCGCTTCTGCTTTTTCTTGGGCCTCTCTTTCAGCCTGAGCTTGGGCTTCCGCTTTTTCTTGGGCCTCTTTTTCAGCTTCTAGTTCCGCTTGCTCCTGTATAGCTTGGGCTTCCTCTTTTTCACGGGCCTTACGTTCGGCCTCGGCGGCTTCGGCCTCTTCCTGTGCCGATCTATCGCCTAGGACATAGGTAATGGTGTTATCGTCATTAATGACTACATAACCATTTTTAGGCTCCGATACTCCGATGATCTTAACATTGTTGGGGTTGGAAAACCTATCATTGGAAAGTACGTCCATAGTAATACGTCCGTTTTCCCCAACCTTATAAAAATCATTGACCCCAAGTGGGCTTTCATTGGTCGGGGCCGAAGCATCCAAATAGCTTTCAAGGAGTTCGGTGTCTTTGGAACAGGAAAAAAGAGTTAAGGTGGATAACAAGGAAAGGGCTATCCTTTTACTAGTGGGGTGGGAAAAATTCATAAGTGTTCAGTTGAATAGGAAATATGATTTACCGATTTAATTTTGGATCAATACGTTTTTATTGTCGACAAAAGAACAAAAAAAATCGATGAAATGTGTTAATAAATTGTATAGATTATGTTTTTCATCGAGGGTTATACGGATTTTTAGTCCACTTTGGACGTTGAATGGTATAAAAAATCGATGAAATACGTTTTTTATTAACATTTCTTCTGTTTTTTGTTGTTGTATAAGTATGAAGAGGTAAATGAATTAAACGGACAAAGGCATTTTAGAGACCTCTTTTGATCAGGAGGGGAGTAAAAAGAAAGCCTTTGGTAGAAGTTTTATTTTGCAAACAACGAAGGTTTACTTTTTATTTAGGAATTTAGCGTTTTCTAAGAGGGCTGTACCAATGTTGGGATACAAGGGTAATCTAAACCTTGTTTGCCCTAAATTAATTATGTATACGGAATGCGAAAAATAAAACTAGTTTCAATACTTGTAATAGTATTTTTTTTAGGCCTGTGCCTTTATTATTGGAGGTTGCAACGCGTCAAAGTGGAGAATTGGGAAAATAAGATTTCCGCTTTTGAAAATGCAGCATCTTATGATAAAGAGGTGAGAACTGTCTTTCTGGATACACTTTCCTATGCACCACGTGAACGATATAAAGAATTGTTTGAGTACTTTTTTAGGGGGTATCAGAAATACAAGTCTGAGAATGGGGCTTTGGTCTTTTATCCAGGAGAATTTAGTGGAGGTGGTCAAAGTATCAATGCTTTGGAAGGTTTTGCCCGATTCTTCCCCTTAGGGTGTTCATATGTGTTAAATACCCAAAATTCCCCTATGGAAATGGAAGGGGGATCGATTAATGTGGCCGAGCTATTGGGTAAGGCGGTTTTAAAAGGTTCTGACCCGAAATCGGAGGAATATTGGGGTTCGATTGAAAATCGAGATCAAAAAATGGTCGAAGCTGCGGATATTGCCTTAGGCTTGTGGATTTCCAAGGAATTTATCTGGGATACGTTTAATGAAGGTGAAAAGAAGCAAATTTATACCTGGTTGATGCAGGTTAGAGGAAAAAAGCATGGGGACAACAATTGGAATCTATTCCCGGTGATGGTGGTAAAATCTTTAGAGGCTCTTGGAATGGCCGAACCGAAAGATGTGGAGGTTACCCATAAAAAATTCGAGCGATATATAAAAAAAGACTATTTGGGTAAGGGGTGGTTTAAAGATGGGGAAGCTCCCCCTGATTATTATAATGCCTGGGCCATACAGTATTGTTTGTTTTGGCTCAATCAAATGCACCCTGATTTCCATTCGGAATTTATTTGTAAGGCCAATGCGGATTTCTCCGAATTTTTTAAACATTTTTTTGGCCCTAAGGGTTTTCCTATGATGGGACGCAGTGTTTGTTATCGAATGGCGGTGCCCTCTCCAATAATTGCGTCCTCGTTGTTGAATCAAGAAGTGGTTTCTCCAGGAGAGGCATTACGGGCATTGGATTATACCTGGTCTTATTTTATTTCGAACGGAGCCCTGTCCGAAGGGAAGGTGACCCAAGGTTTTTATTCCGACGACGTGAGCATTCTTAACTTGTATTCCGGGGCGGGGAGCTGCTTATGGTCTTTACGGTCACTCGTTACTGCTTTTTACGTGGATTCTAAAACAAACCTATTGGGGACAGAACCTCAGAAATTGCCTGTGGAAATTAAGGATTTTCAATTAAGGAACGATAGGATTGATTGGGTTATAAGTGGAGACCAAGAGACGGGGATAATTACCTTGGAGATTTTATCCAATCCCTTAGAGCCTGTTATAGAGCTCGAACCATATTCGAATTGGGATGCTTTTTTAGAGACCCTTTGGCAGTATCCACATAGGCCTAACAATAAAAAAGCGTTGTATGAAAATAGATTCTACACCAGTGAGAACAAGCTTTTTAGAAAATCGGGTAGGTGATAGTTTTTTAAGATTTAAGGTCGCGGCGGGATATTTTGTGGTATAAAAAATGGCTCAAAATTTAATTTTGAGCCATTCGGTTTTAGAATTGTAAAGTTGATTTTTATTTGTAATAAGTTTTATACCACTCCACAAATTTCCGAACACCATCAACTACGCTGGTATTGGGTTGGTAGTCGTAATCCCTGATCAGGTCGTTTACATCGGCCCAGGTACGTTCTACATCTCCCGGTTGCATGGGCATCAACTCTTTTGTGGCTTTTTGCCCCATACTGCTCTCGATGGCTTCTATAAAATCGGTTAATTTAACGGCATTATTATTGCCGATATTATAGATTTTGTACAAATCCCTATTGCGAACCGTTTTGGTAAGTACACGCACCACTCCTTCAACAATATCGTCGACATAGGTAAAGTCCCGTTCCATCTTACCATGGTTGAATACCTGTATCGGATTGCCTTTTGCAATGGCATCGGTAAACAGGAACAGGGCCATGTCAGGACGTCCCCAAGGGCCATATACCGTAAAAAATCGAAGTCCAGTGGTTGCAAATCCGAACAAATGACTATAGGTGTGGGCCATAAGTTCGTTGCTCTTTTTGCTTGCGGCATACAGGCTTATCGGGTGGTCTACATTATCTGAAGTGGAAAAAGGTATTTTTTCGTTCAAACCATAGACACTGGAACTACTGGCGTACACCAAGTGTTCGACTTTATTGTGTCTGCAGCACTCTAATAAATTCAGGTAGCCCACAATATTACTGTCAATGTAGGTCTCTGGATTTTCAATGCTGTAACGGACACCAGCTTGCGCGGCCAAATTACAGACCCGATTCACTTTTTCTTCCTTAAAAAGCTCAGGGAGGGCGTCCCGGTCTTCCAGGTTCATTCGAACAAATGAAAATTTGTCACCATAGATGGAACCGTAGCATTTTTTATGAAATGTTTTAGCATCGTTCCGTTCAATGCCCAATTGCTTAAGACGGTCGTATTTTAGGTTTACATCATAATAATCGTTGATGTTATCTAGGCCGACGACCTCAAAACCTTGGAGCAAGAGTTTTTCGCAGAGATGATATCCTATAAAACCGGCTGCACCGGTGACAAGAATCTTCATGATTGTCCTATTTTGTAGTATTGGAAGCCTTTTTCTTCCATTTCTTCTTTTGATAATAGGCGACGGCCGTCGAAAACAAAGGCAGGTTTTAGCATTTTTTCAAAAATCGTATCCCAAGAATAGGTCTTGAATTCGTCCCATTCGGTTAGAATGGCAATGGCATGCGCATCTTGAACGGCTTCCATGGGGTCGTTTACTACCGTAAGAAGTTTTCGGTTCTCTTCGGGAGCCCTTGTGTCTAGGTAATCCAAATCGGCATAAATCCTATCGGCCGAAACTTTTGGATCGTATACCACAATTTCCGCCTTTTCTTCAAGTAGGGCATCGGCTATGTTAATGGCAGCAGATTCCCTAGTATCATTGGTATCTTTTTTAAAGGCCCATCCAAAGAAAACAATTTTCTTGCCTGAAACCGTGTTGTACAAGGTTGAAATTATATTTTCAGCAAAACGTCTTTTTTGATAATCGTTCATGATGATGACCTGTTCCCAATAATCGGCAACCTCATTAAGTCCGAAACTTCTTGATATATACACCAAATTTAAGATATCCTTTTGAAAGCAAGAGCCTCCAAAACCAACAGAGGCATTTAGGAATTTAGGTCCAATTCTACTGTCGGTACCAATCGCTCTCGACACTTCCGCTACATTGGCGTCGGTACGCTCGCATAATGCGGAAATGGCATTGATGGAAGAAACCCTTTGTGCCAAAAATGCGTTGGCAACCAGTTTGGAGAGCTCGGAAGACCATACATTGGTCTGTAAAATTCGCTCTTTGGGGAGCCAATGTTCGTAAATGGAACTAAGGGTGTCTTTGGCTTCTTGTCCAGAAGGTGTTTCGTCACCGCCGATCAATACCCGGTCGGCATGGAGCAAATCTTCTATAGCCGTACCTTCGGCCAAAAATTCAGGGTTGGATAGAATTTCGAATTTTACGCCATTCCCTGTGTTCTCCAAAATACTTTTGATCGCGCTAGCCGTTCGTACCGGTAATGTAGATTTTTCTACGACTATTTTATCGGTTTTGGCCACTTTGGCAATATTACGGGCACAGAGCTCTACAAATTTCAAATCTGCTGCCTGCCCTTTCCCTTTTCCATAGGTCTTTGTCGGAGTGTTTACCGATATGAAAATGATTTCGGCCTCATCTATGGCTTTGTCTACTTCAGTGGAGAAGAAAAGGTTCTTTCCCCTGGTTTTTTCAACTATTTCTTTTAGCCCTGGCTCGTAGACGGGTAAATTATCTAGGTCGGAATCGTTCCATTGATCGATTCTGGCTTGGTTAATGTCCACAACAGTTACCGTGATTTCAGGACACTGGCTGGCAATAACGGACATGGTTGGTCCACCTACATATCCTGCACCGATACAGCATATTTTATTTACTTTTTTCATGAATGGGTTCATTTTATTAGGTTGCAAAGATTACTAAATAACTCAAAACTACCTTGCATTTTTTCGGTTAAAAAGATTTAATTCAAGATTATGTGTTAGAAATGGGGTTAATTTATCGATGTATTAATAATCATAAGGTAGAGTACCATCTATTTTTATAGGGCCTGTAATTGAAGCAAGCCGATACTTGTCCGAAATTATATACGAAGCATTTGTAGAATAAGACTATTTACCTTTTATCTTAAATATTTGAAGTTCATAGCATTTTGAGAAAAAAACGTCTTGGGTTTGATACAATGTATTTATATTCGTGCCGATTGTAATGCCAACTAGTGATAAATGGTTCTGCTTTTCGATGTTGAAGCTATCTGGCATTCGTTGAGCGGAATATTAAATGTACGAAATGAAGAAAATACTGATTACCGGGGCGGCCGGTTTTTTAGGATCCCATCTGTGTGACCGATTTATAAAGGAAGGATATTATGTAATCGCTATGGATAACCTGATTACAGGCGACTTGCGTAATATCGAGCATCTTTTTAAGTTAGAGAACTTTGAGTTTTACCATCACGATGTTACTAAATTCGTGAATGTGCCGGGGAAATTGGACTATATTCTTCATTTTGCCTCTCCGGCCAGTCCGATCGATTATTTAAAGATTCCGATTCAGACCTTGAAGGTGGGGGCATTGGGAACCCATAACCTATTGGGCTTGGCCAAGGTTAAAAACGCTAGGATATTAATTGCATCTACTTCCGAAATATATGGGGATCCCCTAGTTCACCCCCAGACGGAAGAATATTATGGCAATGTCAACACCATTGGCCCTAGAGGGGTTTACGATGAAGCCAAAAGATTTATGGAGTCTATTACCATGGCCTATAATCGCTTTCATGGTCTTGAAACACGTATTGTTAGGATATTTAATACCTATGGGCCTAGAATGCGACTGAACGATGGTAGGGTAATACCTGCATTTATAGGGCAGGCCTTACGAGGTGAAGATTTAACTGTGTTCGGTGATGGTAGTCAAACCCGTTCCTTTTGTTATGTCGATGATGAAGTGGAGGGGATTTACCGTCTATTGCTCAGTGATTATGATATGCCCGTAAATATTGGCAACCCACATGAAATCACTATTAAGGATTTTGCAGAGGAAATTGTAAAATTGACAGGAACGGACCAGAAGGTTATTTATAAGCCTTTACCGCAAGATGACCCGATGCAAAGGCAACCTGATATTACAAAGGCCAAAGAGATTCTGGGCTGGGAGCCCAAGGTGTCCCGTGCGGAAGGCATGAAAAAGACCTACGAGTATTTCAAGTCATTGCCGGAAGATGAATTGTATAAAAAGGAACACAAGGATTTTAAGGATTATAATCGAGTCTAAGAAAACCTTGGAAATGAACTTAGAGGAGCGATGGTTCGTATTGGCTTCGCTCTTTTTTTTGTTATAAGCGTTTGATTTTGATATTTTTATAAGGAGAATGCCTTGGGGTTTCCTATTTTTGGGAGGCGGTAGAGGTGAAAAAACACATCTATTTTTTAATTTATATCGTACATATGTGGCTCAAGGTTGATGTTGGAGTTTGGTGTAAGGTGTGATTAGCCGATTTTTTGAGGCGTACAACAAAATTAATGAAGGGTTCTAATGTTAAGGTTTAGTTTTGTTTTTGATAATCAGGAAAGTATTGCTTGGCAATATTGAGATTATATTTATATGTTTGGCCGCCATTGATTTGATGATGTCGGCAACCCCCAAACCATAATGAACTAAAAACCAATTTCCGGTGAAAACTATTGCACAAGAAAAAATATGGCTGTCTTCTCCCCATATGGGAGGAGGTGAACAAAAATACGTTCAAGAAGCCTTTGATACGAATTGGGTCGCTCCTTTAGGGCCTAACGTAGATAACTTTGAAAAATCCATAACCCAGTTTGTTGGCGGAGATATGCACGTAGCCGCACTTAGTTCAGGTACTGCCGCAATTCATCTCGCTTTGGAATTATTGGGCGTAACCCGGGGCGATGAAGTAATTTGTCAAAGTTTTACTTTTTCGGCATCGGCCAATCCTATTATGTATCTTGGGGCCACTCCCGTTTTTGTAGATAGTGAAATAGATACTTGGAATATTTCCCCTGAATTATTGGAAGCTGCCATAAAGGATCGAATGGCCCATGGAAAAAAACCGAAAGCTATCGTAGCCGTCCATTTATATGGAATGCCCTATAAAGTGGATGAAATAAGGAAGGTTTCAGAAAAATATGATATTCCCGTTGTTGAGGATAGTGCAGAGGCTCTGGGTAGTGCGTTCAAGGATGAAAAGTGCGGTACTTTTGGAGAAATAGGGATTTTTTCTTTTAACGGAAATAAAATAATTACCACTTCTGGGGGAGGCGCCTTGGTGTCCAGAAAAGAGGAGGTGAAGAAAAAGGCCGTATTCTTGGCAACGCAAGCACGGGACGATGCGCCCCACTACCAGCACTCCAATGTAGGATATAACTATAGAATGAGCAATATTCTTGCGGGTATTGGCCGTGGTCAGATGGAAGTGCTTCAAGAACGTGTAAGGCAAAGAAGATTTAATTACGATTTTTATAAAAAACATCTTGGGCATCTTTCCCAACTTGAATTTTTAGAGGAACCAGAGGGGTATTATTGCAATAGATGGTTGACTTGCGTGTTGACCCCTTCCTACGAGATTAGGGAAAAAATACGATTGGCCCTTTTAGAGGTCGATATCGAATCTAGACCTTTATGGAAGCCGATGCATATGCAACCGGTTTTCAATGAATTTCCCCATTATAGCGATGGTACATCGGAAGACCTTTTCAACCGGGGACTTTGTTTGCCAAGTGGCTCTAACCTTTCCCAAAATGATCTGGAAAGAATAGTGGAGTTAATTCTAACCAAAATTTAATCTGATGATAAAAGACTATTTAGTAAGTAATGCTCATAAATATGCGTCTAAATGGCTGGTTTTGGCCATTGATGTGGTTATGATCTCTATTTCCTTCGTATTATCGTATATCATACGTTTTAATCTCACTTTAGATTTTGAAATAGACCGATTATTTATTCAACTGCCCATTATTGCATTGATAGCCTTGGCCTCTTTTATTTTTACGGGCTCCCATAAAGGAGTGATAAGGCATACGGGGGTAAGGGATGTATACAACATATTCAATGCCATTTGTCTTTCAAGTATTTTACTGATTTCCATGGTCTTGTTCAATAGGGAGCTTGGTGTATTCGAGAACTTTACGGTTCCCTTGGGGATCATCATTATTCATAGCTTGTTGAGCTTTGTGGCCCTTACCGCTTCAAGGTATGTGTTTAAGGCGCTTTATAACAACCTTATGGCCCGTGATTTTAAGGTCAATAAGAATGTTTTGATTTTTGGGGCAGGGGAGTCGGGTATATTGACCCAGAATGCCCTGGTCAACCATACTAAAAGCCGGGTTAGGGTAGTGGGTTATGTTGATGAGGATGTAAAAAAGGTCGGCAAGCAGATCAATGGGGTAAAAGTGTTTCATAAAGATGTACTGAACCGCGATTTTATTGTAAAGAACAATATTTCGGAAGTTATTTTCTCGATACAGAATATCGATCCTAGAAGCTTAAAGGTATTGGTTGAGGGCTTGGTAGACTTTCCGGTCCAAGTTAAAATTGTTCCACCGGTAGAGCAATGGATCAACGGTGAGTTGAAAGTATCGCAAATCAAGCAGATTCAGATTGAAGACCTGTTGGATCGGGCACCGATCAATATCAAAAATTCTAAAATCGCTGGAGAAATCAAGAATAAGGTAGTTCTTGTTACGGGAGGAGCGGGGTCTATCGGTAGTGAAATCGTACGTCAAGTATGTACCTATAACTACAAATCATTGATTGTTATAGATCAATCGGAATCGGCATTGTACGATTTGCAACAAGAATTAAAACAAAATGGCTACCACAATTTTATGCCTATTGTGGGGGATGTACGTGACAAAAATAGATTGAACAACCTCTTTCAGGAATACAAGCCGAATATTGTTTTTCATGCCGCCGCCTATAAGCATGTGCCCCTAATGGAATACAATGCCTATGAGGCCATCAAGATCAATGTGGCAGGTACAAAGGTCGTGGCCGATTTGTCCATCAGTCATAATGTCGACAAGTTTATATTCATTTCTACCGATAAAGCGGTGAACCCGACCAATGTTATGGGGGCAACCAAACGAATTGCTGAAATGTATATCAGTTGTATGCAGCAAAAGGGAAAGACGAAATTTATAACCACACGTTTTGGAAACGTGCTGGGGTCAAACGGATCCGTTATTCCCCTGTTTAAAAAGCAAATAGAAAAAGGAGGACCTTTGACCGTTACCCACGAAAACGTTACCCGTTTTTTTATGACCATACCCGAGGCATCGCAATTGGTTCTTGAAGCCGGTGCTATGGGAGAAGGTGGCGAAATTTTTATTTTTGATATGGGCGAATCGGTAAAGATATTCGATTTGGCCAAGAATATGATCAAGCTGAGCGGACTGCGATATCCTGAGGACATCGATATAAAAATCACAGGTTTGAGACCCGGTGAAAAGCTGTATGAAGAGCTGTTGGCAAATGGGGAAAACACCTTGCCTACCTATCATAAGAAAATTATGATCGGTAAGACCAGGGAGCTGGATTATACCTTGGTACATGCTAAGATCGATGAACTTTGTGTTTCCAATATGTTCTTCAATGAAAGGACGGTAAGTTTAATGAAGGAAATCGTTCCAGAATTTATCTCCAACAATTCAGAGTTGTGTTTGCTTGATAAAAAGAAGCAGAACACCGCTAAGAATCATCCGCTTAAAAAAGTTTTATAAGTTTTTTATTTGTTATCATTGCACCAAAATTTGAAACACTATGTCTATGAAAAAACGAAGTCTTACCGCGATTACTAGTTCTTTAAGGTCGATTGTGCCCCTTTTGGTATTGTCAGCCGTTCTACTTTCTTCATGTGCCACAAGAAAAGAAGTTGTTTATTTTCAGAATACGGGAGACTTTGAAACCTTGGTCGATAAGAATAGTTTTACCCCTAAGTTTAAGGTAGATGATTTAGTGAGCATTTATGTGTCTACTTTAGATAGTGAGGCGAGTGCGCCATTTAATTTGTTTAGGGGAAGTTCTGAAGGAGGAATTCGTCCGGAACAAGTGGATTATTTGGTCGATAAGGAAGGGGAAATTGATTTTCCGGTAATAGGGAAAATAAAAATTGCCGGCTTATCGGGTGAGGAAGTTAGGGTTTTGCTTAGGGATAAGCTTTCGGATTACTTGAAAGACCCGATTATTAATATCAGGCTTAGAAACTTTAGTATTTCTGTTTTGGGAGAGGTTCACCGTCCAGGAACATACCCTGTAGACGGGGAGCGGATTACCATAATGGAGGCCTTGGGGCTTGCAGGGGATCTTACCATTAAAGGAAAACGGGAGAACGTAATGGTGATTCGGGACTTTGATGGTACCAAGGTATATACGCGTATCGACTTGACAAAAAAGGAAGCCCTAAGTTCGCCGGTCTATTATCTGACCCAAAATGATGTAGTCTATGTGGAGCCGAACAATTCGGCCATCAAATCCTCTACCTTGGATAATCGAGCGTCTATCTACGTTTCTGTGGCTTCCTTGTTGATTACCTCTACGGTGTTATTAATTACCAGAACAAACTAATTTTATGTTGTTCTTAAAAAAATAAAATGAGCTTGAATACTCAAAATTCTATGTCAAATAATTCCTTTGATTTTAAGGAAATACTCAATACTTATATGGCATACTGGAAATGGTTTCTGTTTTCGGTCGTATTGGCCTTGTTGATTGCCTATGTCAATATTAGGTATGCTACCCCAAAGTTTGCGGTGCAGACTCAAATTCAGATTCTTGATGAAAAAAGTTCGGGTTCAGAGCTCGATATGTTTCGGGATTTGGAAGTTTTTGGAGGCCAAAAAACGAAGGTTGAAGACGAAATTCAAA
Source organism: Zobellia uliginosa (assembly GCF_900156625.1). Classification (GTDB taxonomy): domain Bacteria; phylum Bacteroidota; class Bacteroidia; order Flavobacteriales; family Flavobacteriaceae; genus Zobellia; species Zobellia uliginosa. The sequence continues at coordinate 643,894 of NZ_FTOB01000002.1, forward strand.
TTATCAATTCGCGATCCAACTGGGTAGAGGTAGTCAAGGAATTAGGGTTGAGTACTAAAATTTACGTTCAAGGTAACATTATTGAGTCCGAACTTTATAAGAATCCTCCGGTAAAAGTAAACTTTATCGCCCCTGATTCGGTTATAAACAGGGCAAAATTGAACTTCTTTCTTACCATTTCCTCTTCGACCACCTTTGGTTATACGGAAGAAGAAGACAAACCTGTGAAGATTTATGCTTTTGGGAAGAATATTTCGACTCCTATTGGGGATATTGTAATCACGCCCAATGTGGCCACTTTAGAAAACTACAAAAATAAAACCTTGCGTGTTTCTATTCAGCCAATCGATGATACGGCACAGGCCTATAGGGGGAGTTTGTTGGTTAGTGCGGCGGATGAATATTCGAATATCTTGAATATCCGAATGGAAGATGCGATTCAGGAGAAGGCCAAGGATATATTGGATGCGTTGGTTCGTGTCTATAATAAAAATGCCATAGAGGATAAGCAAATCATAGCGGATAGAACTTCAAATTTTATAGAGGAACGTATCGCGAACATTGCAACGCGATTATCCAGCGTAGATCAGTCGGCCAAAGATTTTAAGACCGAAAAGGGGGTTACCGATATTGCCTCCGAAGCCAATATTAATTTAAATGTAGGGGTGGCAAACCAACAAGAATTGGCGAATGCGCGGAATCAACTTAATATGGCCGCCTCCATGCAGGAAATGGTTCAGCAGCAAGATGGCTATGAAGTGCTCCCCACAAATATTGGACTTTCGGACCCTACGATTGCAAACACAACCGAACGATATAATCAGTTGGTCTTGGAACGGAAGAGACTGCTAAAAAGTTCGAATGAAAAGAACCCGGTAATCGTAAATCTTGATCAGCAAATAGCAGGTCTAAAGCGTAGCATGCAATCGAGTCTTAGTAGTACGGTCAATAACTTAGGGATGACGGTGAACTCCTTGAGTGGTCAACAGGCCCGTTTCAACTCCAAGATTTATTCGGCCCCGGCCAATGAAAAGGCGTTAAGGGATATAACCCGAAAACAACAAACCACCGAATCTTTATACTTGTATTTATTGCAAAAGCGCGAGGAGTCGCAAATAGCGGTCGCCTCAACCTCGCCTAAATCGAAAATCATCGATAAGGCCTATGCGGTCAGTAAAACGCCGGTATCGCCTAAAAAGCCTATTATTTATTTGGCATCTTTTATTCTTGGTCTTTTTATTCCATTTTCTATTATATATGTTAAGGACTTATTGGATAATAAAATTCATAACATGCATTCCTTGGAGAAGTATGTGAATGATATACCGGTACTAGGGGAATTGCCTAGTATAGGTAAAAAAGAAGAAAAGTTGGTCGTAAAGGAAGATCGCTCGGTTTTGGCCGAATCCTTAAGGATAATCCGTACGAACCTCGATTATATTTTAAAGACCAAGAAGAAAGACGGAAAAGGGAATGTAGTGTACGTTACTTCGAGTGTCCCAGGGGAAGGAAAAACTTTTCTTTCTACCAATTTATCAATGATTTTAGCCAGTACCAATAAAAGGGTACTCTTGGTAGGTGCGGATATTCGAAATCCTAAGTTGTATAGTTTTTTTACAAGTGGGGATATTGATAAAATGGCCAAACCTAGTAGGAACAAGGATGCTGGCTTGACCGAATATCTCTATGATAATACATTGAATGTTAAAGATATTGTGAACCCTATGTTGGTCCACCAAAATACCATAGATGTCATTTATTCAGGGCGTATCCCTCCCAATCCGGCAGAATTGCTAATGAGCGGAAGGGTAGAGGAGTTATTGGCCGAGGTGTCAAAACTATATGATTATGTTATTGTAGATACCGCGCCTTTAATGGTAGTGACCGATACCTTGCTGATAAGTGATTATGCCGATTTACTCGTATATGTTACACGTGCGGGGGTTACAGAAATCAGTGCGGTTGAGTTCCCGTTAAAATTGCAACAGGAAGGAAAAATCAAAGGTTTGTCCTTTGTAGTGAATGATGTAGACGCTTCTAATTTGGGATACGGTGGTAAATATGGCTACGGTTATGGTAAGACCCAAAAGAAATGGTGGAAATTTTAAAGAAAAAAAACAACAACACGTAAGAAAAAACCCTGTAGAAATTCAGGGTTTTTCTTTTTATGTCCCGAATGGAAAACTTCTTAACAGTATAGGCTGAACATCTTTTAAAAAAATAGCTATTTTCGCGCCTATATAAAAATCTTCCCCTAGAGAATTTAATGGTAAATGGAACACCACTTCTTATTTATAGAAGGAGGTTCGGAATGTATGTAAAGTAAGGTAAATCATCAGTTTAGACTACGGTTTGTCATTTACCGAAGTTCAGCCCGCTTTTAACGAAAAGAAGTAGGGTATTCAAGCCTCAAGGTGTTATTAGGTTATATTTGTTGGCTGTGGAAGACCTACGCATTAGGATAAAGAAAACACTATTTAATATGAAAAATAATTACATAACAAGTTTTTTAATCACTTGTGTCACCATCTTTTTTGCAGGAAGTTTTCGTGCTGGGGCACAGTTGCCTGATGAGTTTCAGTTAGTAGAGTTGCATTCGGGTTTTACCAATGCGACTTCTATGGAATTTGCTCCCGATGGTCGAATATTTGTACTGGATCGTTTCGGAGAGATTTTTATTCACAAACCTGAACTTTTTACAACGGTGAGTGCGGGAACCATACCCGTATACCATGGGTCGGAAGACGGCCTTTTGGCCATTGCCTTTGATCCGAATTTTGAGTCTAATAATTGGGTCTATATTTATTACTCCCTTGAGAACGAGGACAAGAATAGGATTTCCAGGTTTACAATGAATGGTGACCTTCTCGATCTGTCTTCGGAAAAGAATATGTTGGAGTGGGAGACGCAGCGAGAAGAGAGTTACCATGCCGGAGGGGATATGGGCTTCGATTCGCAAGGTAACTTATTGATTTCTACAGGGGATAATACCAATCATGGCAATTATGGAGCTATAGATGAGGGCTATAGTCCTAATAGTGCGGAAAAAAGTTCGTCGAATACCAATGATTTAAGGGGAAAAATTTTACGTATCAAGCCATTACCCAATGGCACTTATGATATACCTACAGGGAATTTATTTGCAGAAGGCACACCAAATACGAGACCCGAAATATATGTTATGGGCTGTCGTAATCCCTATCGTTTTTTTATCGATAAACAAAACAACGATTGGATTTTTTGGGGAGAGGTGGGGCCTGATGCCAATGACCCGGGGGAGAATGGGGAAGGCCCGGTCGGAATGGACGAAATGAATCTGACCAAGGAAGCGGGTAATTATGGATGGCCTTATTTTACAGGAAAAAACGAACCATATAAGGTTTATCACGCTACACCGGTCTATAATAATCCTAACTCCCCAAAAAACGTTTCGACTTGGAATAAGACTGGATTAGAGGATTTGCCGCCAGCCGTGGAATCTTGGATGGAGTTCAAGAGGGGGAATGGTAGTAAATGGTCTATATTTTCTGGGCCTCGTTATTATTACGATCCGAATTTAAGTGATCAGCAAAGGCTTCCCGCGGCCTTTGATGGGGTCTTGTTCTATTATAATTTTAATAATAGTAAGGTGTATGCGGTTAAGATGGATGCAAATGGTACGATCTTGAGTACCGAACAATTGGCTCCCTCAGTTTTCCCATCAAATGCTGAGGATGGTTATATCGACATGGAAATTGGCCCAGATGGCCATATGTATATCTTGGAATATGGGGTAGGCTGTTGTGAAGATGGGGATGGTAGCGGTCGCCTGGTACGGGTTGATTATACCGGTATTGTTACGAATTCTCCCCCAATAGTTTTGGCCGAAGCCGATGTTACCAGTGGGGCCTTAAACCTAACGGTCAATTTTTCTAGTGACGGCACTTATGATCCTGACGGGGATACCGGCTTAGTATATGAATGGGATTTTGGCGATGGGAGCCCCAAAGTATCGGGAGTAACGCAAACCCAACATACCTATACCACAGAAGGAATATATAATGCCCAGTTAAAAGTAATTGATGGTGACGGGGCACAAGGGGTTAAAAACATAACGATATACGCAGGAAATACCAAAGCTGAATTTACTTTTAATTCGCCACTCGACGGAGGTTTGGTCGGATGGGGTGACGATATTACGATAGATTTGGAGGTTAGCGATGCCGAAGATGGAAGCACCTCAGGTGGGGGGATTGATTGTAAGGACGTGGATATTATTCCTTCCTTGGGCCATTTAAATCATTTTCACGATGGGAATACACTGGATGGTTGCCCGGCAGACTTTACTTTGGAATATAGTGGTCATAACATTGATGGGGGCGATGATCTTTACTATGTTTTGGGAAGTAATTACAAAGACCAAGGCAACCTTATTTCTTTTGGTCAAATTAAATTGCACCCCAAGCGAAAAGAGGCTGAATTTTATGATCAAGAAAGCGGGGTTCAGTTGATAGATAATACCGATCCGCTTGAAGGTGGTGAAGGGGCCATTAGGGTCAACCATAATAGCTATATTGTTTTGGAGGGAAGGAACTTGGCCAATATTTCCTCTGTAAAATACTACGTAGCTTCCAATACGGATGGAGGAACAATTGAACTTCGGTTAGATAGTGCCAATGGTACGCTTTTGGCCACTTCAAATGTGCCAAATACCGGAGGGGCCTCAAATTGGGAATACATTGAGACCAATTTTGTGGAACCGGGAGGAAAGCATGATTTGTACTTTGTGTTTAAAAACCCAACAAGTCAGCAAAACAGTTTTGATATAAATTTCATTGAATTTGTAGGAGCGGGAGTTTCTGTAGATAAATCTCCCCCTTTGGTTAACTCGGTAAGGGTAAATACTCCGACTGAGGTTCGAGTTGTATTTTCTGAATATGTTACCGAATCTACGGCCGAAGAACTTTCTAACTATATCATAAATAATGGAGTGACCATAAGTTCGGCAGAGCTTTTGTCCGATAATCGAACTGTTATTCTGTCTACCTCATCTTTAGATTCAGGCATCACCTATGAAATCAATATAAAGAACGTAAAGAATACTTCGGGAATTTCTATCGTTGCGGAAGACCATTCCCTTTCTACGATAAATGCAATTCGAATCAATGTTGGGGGTGACCAGACCGTTCTTGATGATCATATATTTTTAGCGGATACCTACGCAAGTGGGGGAAATCAGTTTGATGCGGTCATACCTATAAACGGTACTACCGACGATACACTCTACCAAACCGAAAGATATGGTACTTTTTCGTACGAAATACCGGTGCCGGCACCAGGGGAGTATGATATCCGCCTACATTTTGCAGAACTTTATTTTGGTGTGGGGAGTAGGCCGGGAGGACAAGGAAGTCGAGTGTTCAATGTCTCCATAGAGAATAAACCGGTACTTACGAATTTTGATATTCTTTCGGAAGTAGAGGCGGCGACGGCCTTACGAAAGGAAATCGATAATATATCGGTCACCGATGGTTTTGTGAGCATCTCGTTTACCGGAATAGAAGAAAACCCAAAATTATCGGGGATAGAAATTTTGCCTCCGGATACTTTTGTCGGGGAGGGAAGCAGGCCTAAAATAACCATTACTTCCCCAATGAACGGCTGGGAGGTAAATGAGCCTTTTCAGGTAGCTTTTGCCGTAGAAAATTGGGTGATAAACGAAGATGATACCCATTTACATTACTTTGTCAATGGCACATTGGTCGACAAGTATTATGGATATGATCCAATTCCTATCGATGGATACGGGGCAGGGGAACATACGATTAAAGTGGAACTTTTTAATGCAGACCATACAGGCACGGGCATCTATGACGAAGTTGTCGTCAATGTTACCGGTCAGATAACATGTAATGAAACCCCATTTCCCGAATCCTGGTCCGTAAAGCAACTGGAAGAGTCTTCACTGCCTTATCCTTCGGTATATACATTCGCCAAATATGATTTTGATGGAGATGGTCTAAAGGATATTGTAACCGGTAGTTGGTGGTATAAGAATCCGGGCTCTGTGAGCGGGGATTGGGTACGAAACGATATTGGAGAAAACTTTGGAAACGTAGTCCATGTGTATGATTTCGATGGGGACGGTAATTACGATTTATTGGGTACGGCCTTAGGTGTTGCTCCTGATAGCCCATATGAGAGTGAGGTTCTTCTTTGGGCAAAAGGTGATGGCGCCGGTAATTTTACGATCTACAATAACATCCCGGCCGGCAATACCGGATATTGGGAGCCTTTTGTAGCAGGCTTGGCTGGAGGGGTCTTTAGTGTAAACGGACCTTATCAAATGGCCATTAACTGGAACGGGGCCGAAAAAACCGATGCACCGATTCAAATGCTTACCCCCTCGGCCAATCCGACCGAAGGAACATGGACTTTAGTGGACATTAGTGAAGAGGGGGAGTCTTCTGGTGAAGACATTCAAGCGGGTGATATTGACCGAGATGGAGATTTAGATTTATTCCAAGGAGAAAACTGGCTTCGAAATGACGGAAATGGAAATTTTGAGATTTTCGATACGGGGATAAGGTATGCATCGACACCCGATCGGGCCCAATTAGCGGATTTTGATCGTGATGGGGATCTGGATGCTGTCGTAGGGCAATTAAGTGCGGATACTTCCGATCCGGAGCGAGATGAATTTGCTTGGTTTGAAGCGCCTTCCGACCCGACCCAACCATGGATTAGGCACCTATTGGATACGGATATAAAAGGAAGTCTCAGTGTATTTGCATCCGATATTGATTTTGATGGCGACCAAGATATTATTGTAGGAGAGTGGAGAGGTAGTCACCGTCTAATAGCTTTTGAAAACGATCTTTGCGATTCCGGGGAATTTAACCTTAGGGTTCTTGACGCAGGTGGTCCTTTGGAGCATCACGATGGGGCAAGAGTTGTTGATATCGACAATGATGGGGATTTGGATATTATTTCAAATGGTTGGCGAAATGACAATAGACCTAGAATTTATGAAAATACTACTATACGGCCAGAGGACGATCGGCCAATAGCTAATGCGGGAGATGACAGAACCGTCCTTCCCGGGGTAAGCCTAAGTCTGAATGGCCAAGGGAGCGACCCTGATGGTGGGGATATTATTGCATTTCAATGGACACAAGTGAGTGGGCCGAACGATACCAGTATGAGCGATACCGATACTCAAAATGTAACGATCAATGGTTTGGTAGAAGGTATTTATGTTTTTCGTTTTAGTGTGACGGATGACGAAGGGGATACGGCTTTTGACGATGTGACTATTACCGTAAGTGATAGTCAAACATCCGTATCTCGTGTTAATGCGGGAGGACCAAGTTTTACCTTTGACGGTAATAGTTGGTCTGCGGACCAGTATTATAACGGGGGAGGAACGATAACCAATATCATAGATATAGCCAATACGGAGAATGATCAACTGTATCAAACCGAACGTTATCGTGCTACCGGAAGCCTGATTTATGAGATTCCTGTAAATAACGGAGAGCTTAGTGTCAACCTCCATTTTGCTGAGATATATTATGGTGTGGCAGGAGGAGCCGCAGGAGGAGCTGGATCGCGTGTTTTTAATATTGATGTAGAAGGTCAGCAGCAAAAGGAAAACTACGATATTTTTGTAGCGGCTGGAGGTGCGGCAACGGCTGTAGTAGAAACCTTTAGTGGTATAAACGTTACCGATGGCAGTTTGACCATTACCTTGACTCCGGTCAAAGAATATCCGAAAATATCCGGTATTGAAATAATTGAACCGGTAGTGGAAGGGGCACCTACGGCCGATGCCGGTGATGACCGAGTATTGACCTTGCCAATAAACAATGTCGTGCTTAATGGATCTGGATCGGACCCTGATGGGGGAGAAGTTTCTTATGCTTGGAACCAACTAAGCGGACCTGGTTTGGCAACGTTGAGTGGTGCCGATACGGCAAGTTTGACCGTTAGCAATTTGAGTGCCGGAGTCTATGTGTTTACTCTTGTCGTTACCGATGATGAGGGAGAATCGGATTCTGATACCGTTACGGTCACTGTCGTAAATGAAAATGGACTCTTGGCCGTTGCCGAAGCGGCTCCTACGGAAGGAAGTGCGCCGCTTGAAGTAACCTTTACGGGTAGTAAGTCATTTGGTGATGTCGTTAGTTATTTATGGGATTTTCAAGACGGAAAAACATCGACTGATTCGGATACGGCAAATACCTTTGTCGAAAACGGTACTTACAATGTAGAGCTTACCGTTACCGATGCCCAAGGGATTACGGATACCGCAACGGTGACGATAATCGTATCGGAAACCCTTGAAGGGGATAAGATGGGGTATATTTTGAAAGACAATCCGGTTACCGAAGGCGTCTTGAGCGTTCGGGTGCTCAACCAGGCTGCGGAATTTATGATGTTGGAGGTTAATTTACACGATCAGCAAGGACGATTGATAAGTGATATTAAGGCCAAGGACATTGTTCTTTCCGGAGATAATGCCTATAACATACCCGTTTATCTATTAAGGGATGGAATTTACTTCCTGAACATAGTAAACAATATGGGCGACCCGGTTACCATAAAGTTCTTGGTAAAGAACTAGGTCATATTGAACTGAATATAAAAAAGCCGCTACATAGCGGCTTTTTTGTTTGAATATAAGGCTGTTCCTTTTCTTCGATTTGACATATCTCAATAGAAGGTCTCGATGGTATTGTTGATCAATGGTAACAACTGCTCCAAGGTCTTTTTCGATACCGTAAGTTTTTTAAGGGCGTTGAATTGATTCATATTATGGATATCCGAACCCAAGAAATCGATAAAGCCATTTTCTAAAAGTTCATGGGCGACTTTTGGCACTTCCTTGCCGTAATACTCGCTCAGCGACAATAGGTTCATCTGAAACAATATCCCGTTGTCTTTGTATTGGTTATATCGTTTCATCCGATGGTGTAGAAAGCCATATCTCTCTGGGTGGGCCAGAATCGGAAAAAAACGATTGGAGGCCGTTTTTATAATAGCGTCATCAAAATTTATCGGTGGCTGTAAATAGGACATCTCTACAAGAAGGTAGTCCTTCTTCATGGGCATTACGCCCGAGCTCTCCAATAAAAACTCATAATTGTCATCGATCATGTGTTCGGCCGAAGCTTCTATGGAAATATCGGTCAATCCGTTTTGTAAAAGGGCATTCTTTAATTCCGATAGGGCGGCCTGAATCGTCTCTTTTGTGTTGGGGTAATAGTTAGACATGATATGTGGGGTGGCAATAAAATGCTTTACGCCCAGTTCGGAAAATGCTTTGATAAGGTCAATTGACTCGTCTACGGTTTTGGCCCCATCATCAATACCCGGTAAGATATGGTTATGGATATCGATAAACCCTTCTAGGTAATCGGACAAGAATTTCTTTTTATTGAAAAAGTGAAACATTTATAAGGGTTTCGTTAGTAACGTAAGAGTTATAACGGACAATGCCGATATTTATGATGTTTTGTTTGGTTCTATACAAAGATAAGTTAGAACCGCTATAATCGGAACAATTCTTAAAAACAAAAACGATGGTATGGCATATTCGCTATACCATCGTTTGTTCAAAAATTGAAAAAACTAAAAGTTGACCGAAATTTTTCCCCTTAAATAAAAAGGTGTACCCGGCGTAAAATGAATTTCTTCTACGGGTTCGGTTTCGTTAAAAAGTCGACTTTCAGTGGCAAATTGGGTTTCGTTCCATTCGGTGTCAAACAGGTTTTCTACAATTATGCCCAAGGTCCAATTTTTAATGGAATAGTTGATGTTCAAGTCGGTTACAAAATATCCTTCCGCCACAATGGAATTATCCTCGTTGGCAGGTCTATCCTTCACGAACTTATAATTGATCCCTCCTGAAAAATTATTGATATTACTAAAGGAGAGTCCCGCCGAAGACGTTAGGTCGGGGGCCAAGGGAATATAGTCTTGGCCGCTTGGGTCTTCACTGCTTCTCGCGTAGGTGTAGTTGATATCGCCATTGGCATAGAGCCAGTCGGTAAGCTGGTATCTTAAACCGAAATCCAACCCAAGGCGCTTGGTTTTTCCGCTAGGTTCAACGATGCCGGCATCACCAACGTAAACGAATTCCTGGTCAAGGAAGAGGGACCATAGGGCTACATTGATGGCAAGTTTGTCTATGGGTTTATAAATAGCACCTAGATCCGCCCCATAGGCCAAGGGTAGAATTTCCTTGCCATTGTTGGCTGTAACCACTCGGGTGTCGTTTGAATGATAGCCTATACCTGACTTGGCAAATAATTGCAAGTTTGACGTGGGGGCATAGATTATATTGAGTTTGGGCCCGAGAAAAAGTTTATTTTCACTTTTGCTATCGTAGGTTTCTGAAAGTTTATCGATATAATCGAACTTAAAATAGTCTAATCTGAGTCCTGTGTTCAAGGTCCATTTGTTTTTCTTGTAGGTTATGTCAAAAAAACCGTAGGCATTAAGTTCGTCTACATCGCCAAAAGCCAGTCGCTCCAATAGGGTTTGGCGATTCTTGGTATGGGAGAGTTGAACGTCATTGACATCGTCGTACCTAAACCCTATACCGGACTCATACTTGAGCTGTGAATCGTGATCGCCAATATGAATGGAATGCTCATAACTCGTTTCGGCCCCGATTATGGTGCGGTCTTCAGATTGCCTTATTTGGTCACCGTTTACGGGATCTTCCAAAAAGAACGTAAAATTAGAGAAGAGTTCGAAGTCATATTGGGTCAGATAGGCTTTAGATTTTACCCTTGAATGTTCATCGAGTTGTTTGGTGTGGTTCAAAAGAAGGTTGCTCCTGCTGGTATTCCCTCCTTCCGTATCGTCAATGGCCCCAAACCTGCTGATGGTACCCGCGTCAACGCTACGTTGTGGTATCTGGCCCGAAGCATCCCATTTACTTTGAAAATGTGATAGGGTAAGGGTCAGGTCCTGATCTCTTCTATTATTGAATGAGTACCGCCCCATAATATTGATGCGATTGAAATTTTGCGATGATTCAAAAGGACCGTCGGTCAGAACCAGCTCAGAAGCCAAATAAGCGTTGCTAAAGTCGCTTTCGGCAACTTTGAACATACCTAGGGTCCGGAGTGTATTAAACTGCCCTAGCTCAAGGGAGACCGTGTTCTTATCGATTTTTCGTTTTGTTTTTAAATCGATGTAGCCGGCCGTATTGAAATTTCCCTTGTGGGCATAATAGGGTCCCTTTCCGAAGTCGATGTTATCTATGGTTTCAGGGATAATGAAATGCATATCCGAATAGCCCTGTCCGTGCGCATGCGATACCATGTTTACGGGAAGTCCGTCTACATTTATGGCCAAATCGGTCCCATGGTCGATATCGAATCCCCTTAAGAATATTTGTTCGGCTTTTCCTCCACCCGCATGCTGCCCTATAATTAACCCCGGTACCTTACGCAATATTTCTTGTGAAGATTTTACGGGATTTGCCTTTACGTCTACATTGACAAAATTACTAAGGGCGTTTACTTTTGAAACCAATACGACTTGGTCGAGTGAAACGGCCGATTCTTGAAGGATGATTTCTACTGTACTATCCAATTGGGCTTCGGTAATAGTAAGCTGTTGGTTTTTATAGCCCAAACTGTAGAAGTAAATAACATCACCGACAGAAATATCGTCGAGTTCAAAATATCCTGAAACATTGGTGTAGGTATATCCGCCTGTAGTCTTGTTATAGACCCCGACACCTTCTAGGGCGGTTTTATTTTCGCTCAGCACTTTGCCGTTCAGGTCATGGGCATAAGTGGTCGCACAAAAAAGCATTATTAATATATATATAATCTGTTTTTTCATCGTGTATAGTTTGATGTATATAATAGAAGCCATAGGCACCCCCCCCCACATAAAGATAAGGGGGGTACACGGCAGTATTGTCAGACCTAATCAATAAGGTCTTATATCAAAAAATAGGGACAGATAGGCTTCGGAGGTTCTTCTATGGCGTTGTAGTAGCTTGATTCAAGAAAGCTGTCGGAGGAAAAACAAGCTATTCGCGGTGCTGTGAATACAATAATATCGTAGTCGTCAGAATCCGTACCCAGATGTTTGTCGAATTTGAAATCGGCGTGCAGTTCTTCATCGGGGTGTCCCTCTTCGTGGGATGTGTGAAAGAGTGCGCTAAAAACATCGATGAGTTCGTGTTGGTGAAGTGTTCCTTGACCGGAATGTTGGTGGGCCCGATGATGTTTTTCCGCAACCGAGGCATGGGAAATGACGTTATCGGGAATGGTCAATATATGCGAGATTTCGTGAAGTACGGTTTGGATTTGCTGGTGCAAGGGATTGATGATATAACAGAGCGCAATAATCAAGGCCGCATATTTGACGAGCTTTGATTTTAGGACTTTAGCCGAATTTTGTTTGGCGCTATGCATACGATCCTATTTTACGTAATCTTGAACGGGCACGTTCTGTTTTTCTAATAAAAAGGTTAAGGTCTCTTCTATATATTTTAAATATTCTGCAATAGTAGGTAATTCAAATATCTTTTTTAAGGGAAAATTACATTCTATTTCCACATTGATTCGGGCCGTAAGCCGTATGGCAGCCAAAGAATGTCCTTCTAAAGAAATGAAATTATGGTGAACCCCTATTTTGCCCAATGGTAAAATTGGTAAAAGGCAATTGGCCTTGGTCGAAGTGAATACACCTACTGTTGAAGAGGATATAGGGGAAGGGGGCTTTAGACTAATCAATTGTTTGAACACCAAAGCATTGCGGCCGTGGCAAGTTATTTGGAAAATGATAGGCTGAAAAAGACCCTTTTAAAAGGAATATCCGAGCTGAAACATTGGGCAGCCATACGATCCAAGGGCACCAACCTCCTTTGTTCTGCCTGCATACCGGTCTTGTTTTTTAATCCATTACAAACTTAAAACCTGCCGTAACAATTTGATAGCCAAAGGAAGTATCGCGATCGTATCGATAGAACTTAAGGTCGATACTTTTTAGTCCGAATTTAGAAATATGTAGTTGGGTAAAAATATCGGTATACGAAACCCCTAAACCGTATTGATGGGCATTATACTTCGAAAGGTCGTAGTCCGAAGTGTAAAAATTTTCAGTAGACAAATGGGTTTCGTAGGGCGCAAAGTAATCCGCTGCCGTTTGATTGTAAAAACGGTAGGAAGGATATACGGTAAACTTGTCCGATAGTTTTACGGGGATTTCAACGCTTGCCGTATGTGAGTTGATGCCCCAGTCGTCGAAGTAATAGCGATAATAGGTGCGTAGTGACAGTACTTCGTTCAGATACCAGTTCAAGCGGCCTCCTATAGCGATTTTGAAGCGGTTGTCAGGAAGGCGTTCAATATCGTCGGCAAGATGGAAATCTTCAATAAAGCTATCCGCTACATCGCTAAAATAAACCCTTTGAAAAGGCGTGGAAAGTAGACCTTGTTGTTGCACGAGGTCTATCGATATCAATCCCTGAACATTCTTATGCAATATTTGCGAAAGTCCAAAACCCAAGGAATATGAGTTTCTGTTCTTCTTTGTCAACTCCGTGAATTGCGGGCTATAGTTTGGGTTTCCTGAAATTTCGTCGGGTCTGAAAAAACCTAGGCCCCCATCGGAGAAAGGACGAAGTTCTATTGGGTACACGGTGGTCCAGCTATCTAAAAAGACATTGGCATTTATACTGGCTTCAGTATTTTTTTCATTGAATAGTTTGGAGTAGCTGCCGCCAAAGCCCAAAGAGAAGTAATCGTATTCCGAAGCGAGCGCAGCGTTGGCCGACCAAACATCGTTTCTGTCATCTGAACTATGGGTATAACTACCTTTTAGGTTGACCCAATTATCTCCTTTTGAAGCCCCGCTACTGGCTACAAATGCATTGGCACTGCCTTTTCCGTCAAATGGATCGACATTGCTTGAAGAGGCCGAGGTATAGGCCGAGACGCCTGCGTCTATGGTCAGTACATCATCGTCGTTTAAGGGAATCGACACTACTATGGTGCCCGTAACATCCGTTAGTTCTTCCGTTCCAATACCCCCACTGACCGCGGCATTATCTCCAGCTTGCGAGTAGTAGCTTGATAAAATATCGACTTCGGTACTCTCAAGAACGCGTTTTTTGTAGGTGGGTTCTTCTTGTGACCTTGCTTCCGAAAAAGCGAAAAGCAGTACGATCAAGAATACATTTTTTATGTGGATCATCATGTGTGACACTCTTTTTAGTTGCAGCCGCATCCGCCACCGGTTTTCCCTCCATTTGCCCCTACGGCCGCTTCGCGATAGGAATGCGCAATCGTTACATTTCGGTCGCACGTTTTGTCCGACAAGGCCATATCGGGATCGTTGAGGTTTACTTTGTCGTATTCTTTTACCACCACACAACTGTTTAGGGTGATGACAAACAATGCTACTGTCAAAAATCGAGCTGTCATAATTTTTCTATTTCTATTTTGTCGGATGTATGGATGTTTCCTTTCCCGTCAATTAAAATGCATTCAACATTCGGTATCTGGTTGATCCTATTGAGTCCGACTTCCTTTCCCATAACAAAGACCGAAGTGGCCAAGGCGTCGGCAAGTTCGGCTTTTGGGGCGAACACGGTTGCGCTGATGATGCCCGTAGACGGATAGCCTGTTCTCGGGTCGATTATATGGGTATAACGAATACCGTTAAACCTTACGTATTTTTCGTAATTGCCAGAGGTTACAACGGCTCCGTGTTGTATGGGAAGCAGTGCAAACACCTTGGTTTTATCCATGGGATTGGTGATGGCCACTTTCCAGGGCTCGCCATTGGCTTGTTTGCCCCATGTATTCATATCGCCCGAGGCATTGATGATACCGGAAACTACTCCTTTGCTTATGAGCAATTTTTTGGCATGGTCGGCCGCATAGCCTTTCCCTATGCCCCCAAAACCTATTTTCATGCCCTTTTCCTTTAGAAAGACGGTGCGGTTTTCTTTGTTTAAAACGATTTTTTGATAACCGACTCGGGAAACGGATCGTTTTACGGCTTCGGGGTCGGGAATTGTGGTCATACTCCCGTCAAACTTCCAAAGGGCATCCATGGAGGCATAACTGATGTCAAAAGCACCATCGGTGAGTTGGCTAATGACAATGGACCGTTCGATAAGGTCGAACAGTTCTTTATCGACTTTTACCGGTCTGATTCCCGCATTTTTATTGATCCGAGAGGTTTGTGACAGACTGTCCCATGAAGAAATCAATTTTTCAATTCTTGAAATATCGGCAACGGCCATATCAATATATCTATGGGCCTTGGCCGAATCGGTATCGACCACGGTGATGTCGAACCTGCTGCCCATAAGCTTTAGGGTACGGCTATAACTTTCTTGTGATCGAGCGTATATAGCGGTAAACACGCATAGGGCTAGTAATATCCTTTTCAAGATCGGGCAGATTGAACTCTATAGACTTTTGTTAGATGTATCAACAAAGATACTGGGCAAAGGTATGCCTCTATCTTAAACAAATGTAAAAAGTGCGGAAATATTGTGTTTACGCTATGTTGATAGGCGATTTTTCATCGTTGGAACGGTAGATGGCATCTTGAACCTCTATGTTCTTTAGGTATTTAGATACCTCGGTCTCAAAGGGCCTGTTATCTCGCAGTCGATCTATGAAGTGCGATTGTGTGGCAAAGACACAGTCGCCCGAAAAGTTTTTGTTTTCAAAGTGGTAGTCGTGCTTGGTCTCTTCTTTGCCGAGGGGCTGCACGGTAATGGTGCCATCGTCATAGAGCCTTATGCTGCCCTTGGGGCCATCGATGAGTACCGTGCCAAAGGTCAACCTAGGGTCTTCGGCCGTATTTTCATTATAACGGCTCGCATCTAAAAAGCCTAGGGTTCCATTTTCAAAATCAAAATTTACCCAAGCAAAATCCTCCCCTTTAATATTGGGGTTCAAGGTGCGCAGCTTGGCGTAAACGCTTTTGATGTTTCCTCCCAAAAAGCTGAAGACGTCAATAAAATGGATGCCGGTCTCATAAATAAGCAGACGTTCCATTTTACGGAAATAGGGTTGCCGGTTCATATAAGCGTCGTCTTGCCAGCCATCTCCCATGCGCATACGAAGTTGAATGGTCTGTATTTTTTCGCCGATGGTATTCTGTTCCAATAGCTTTTTGATTTCGCGGTACCACGGCATAAACCGGAAATTCTCGTGTACCATCATACGGACTCTAGAGCTTTTAATCATTTCCGAAATCTGAACGGACTCCCTATAAGTAGGGGCCAAGGGTTTTTGACAGATGATATCGATCTCGTGTGCAATGGCAAGTTTACAAAGTTCAAAATGGGTTTCGGGAGGTGTTATAATATCAACGAAGTCGGGTTTTTCCGTTTTGAACATGGTAGCTACATCGTCGTAGGCCTCTTTGAAACCATAGGTGTCACAAACGGTTCGGGCCTTTGCAAGTTGTTGGTCGCAAATGGCTGCTATCTCTACATTCGGTATGCGTTGCCAAGCATCAAAGTGAAATTGGCTGAAATAACCTGCCCCGATACATACTCCTTTTAACTTTGTCATTTTAGTATAGTGAAAAGTGTTTTGATGGTTTCATATTGTACCAAATGAATATGGCCATGATGTTGAGGGTCGCACCTACAATAAAAAATAGGGTAGTGGAACCTGTCCATGCCAATAAATAAGGGAATAATAGGGCCGTAATAAAGGCGCCTATGTTTCCGGCCATGTTCATTGTACCCGATACCGTTCCCGAGTGCTTTTGGCCAATATCTACACAAAAGGCCCAAGATGGGGGAAGGGTCATATCCGCCCCAAAAATAGCGATACTTAGAAAAACAATGGCTCCAACGGCCGAATCCATGTAAATACTTCCCAAGAGACCAATGGCCGCCAGGGCAAAACCAATAGATGCGGGCCATATTCTAGATTTGTTCCAATTGCCATTTTTGAATATCCTATCGATCAACCAACCCGAGACCCAATTGCCTATGGCCCCAAAAGTGAGGGGTATGGCCGAGTAGAATCCGGCCTCAACCGTTTCGAGTCCGTATTCGCTTTTTATATGTGGAAAGAGCCAGGTAAGGGCAAAGAAAAAGGTGAAATTACTGGCAAAGTACTGGGCCATGGCCAACCACATGTTCTTTGATTTGAGCAGGGTTCCGAAATGGATTTTTTCCTTGGTTTTGGTGGCTTTTTTGTTTTGTCGGGAGGCAATGATAAATTCCTTTTCCTCCTTTGAAATGCCATTGTGTTCCTCGGGGGTGTCACGGAATAAAAAATACCAGGCCAATGCCCAGAGCACGCCAACGGCACCTAAGATGAAAAAGGTGACCCTCCATCCGAAGTCATTTACCATCCAGGCAACGGCAGGTAGGGCGAAGGCCGCACCCAGTCGAGATCCCGAAAAATTAATACCGGTTACCAAGCCGCGTTCCTTTAGGGGAATCCAACTAAAAATGGCCCTTGACATGCCGGGAAAGGCACCCGCCTCACCGGCGCCAAAGAGAAAACGTACGATCAAAAGCGATACAAAATTAAATGCGGCTCCCGTCAATGCTGTAAACACCGACCATAGGGTAACGATCATGGTAAGCACGCGGCGCGGTCCGAACCGATCGGCCAAAATGCCCGATGGGGTTTGAAAAAAAGCATATCCCAGGGAAAAGGAAGCCAAGATCCATCCCATTTGTTTGTCGCTGAGGTTCAGGGCTTCCGAAATGGGGTCTTTGGCAACAGAAATACAGATGCGGTCAATATATAAAAGCAGGGCTAGCAAAAACGTGCCGACCACCATAAAATAACGTTTAGGGAAATAACCGTGTTCTTTCATCTTTATGTATTAATTCAAAAGTTTTATTACTTCGGCCACTGCCGTTTCATCACCTACATTTCCAGGGAAAACGATATAGGGTAAATTGGGGAATTTTGATTCATCTCCCAATTGCCATACGGGAACCCCTTTAATGACCTGTCCGAGAACCATGGCGCGTTTTACGCCCAAACCCTTGGTTGCGATATCGCTAGACGTTATCCCTCCTTTGGCCAATATATATCGCGGCCGAACCCGTAGCTGTTTTATAAGGGTGTTAAGTCCGTTTGCCACTTCGTTTACAATAGCCAGGCTCTCTTTTTTATCGGTGCCCTTTACGATGGTGCGACTGGTGTAAATTACTACGTTTTGTCCTTTGTCTATGGCTTTGTCGGCTTGTTGGGTCAAATCGGATATTTGGGCGTAGAAGGCGTTTTTGTCAAAGACCAAGTTTGCGTTCAGCTCAAGGAACAGGGCCGAGCTTCTGTTTTTGAGATAGTTTAATTGGGCCGTTGTTTTGGGGACGTAAGAACCGACAACGGTCAGGGCCCCATTGGTAACTTCGTTCTTTAAGACCTCTCCTTTTTCAAGGCATTTTTTAGGGGCGATTCCCCCCAAGGCATTTACAAAGGAGGCGGCGCTTCTAAAAACGACATGCCCCTGATGTAAAAGACAGGACAAGGCTATGGCCTGTAAGTCGGAATAACTTGTGGCGTTGACCACAAAATGTGTTTTTTGCTTAGAGGCTAAAGTTTGTTGGACCTTGGTTAAATCCGATGCGCGTAAGTCGGACAGCGATATCGACCCAATTTCGTCGGCAGATATGCGGTGGTCATACTTTTCGAGAATGTACTCCTTAAGGTTGGATGAGGAATAGCCGAAAGTATTGTCTTGGGCAAACGGTGTTTCGGATGCCGGTACAAATTGTTGTTTTTCGGCAACGTAGTGCACGTCATTGAAGGTGTATCTTCCCCCTTCAAAAAAAGCGGGAATCAACAGTTGTTTGGTGTTTTTCCATCCTAGTCCCTTTATCAGGGCCTCGACCTCGTTCGGATAATGGCCCCGTAAGGTGGAGTCGCTACGGCTGATAACCAAAACGGACTTATCGAGTTTGTCGGCCGCTATCTTTAAGCGTTGACCGATGCACTCGGCAAGGGTATTGGCTTCTTCGGCCTGTAAACTTCTTGAGTTGGTCAGGATAAAAAAAATACGGTTATCAGCTAGTTCCCGTTCTAATATCTCTTGGGTCCATTCCGTTATTACGGGTATGTCGTATATGGTTTGGGTACCGGTGGGGTCATCATCTAGAACGACTATGCTTTTGGGGGATGTCTCCAACGCATTAAGAATTGCCCTTTCGTATCCGGGTAGCGCATCACCCTCCGTAATCGAACGTAAAATTGCCGTTTGTTCCATTAATTTTCAGTTTCTACAGCTATGACCCGGGCCGGGGCGCCATCGCCTTTTGCTACTTTTAAAGGAAGGGCGATGAGGGTGACCTTGGGTTTTGAGAGGGCCTCAAGATTGGTTAGCCCTTCTATGATGATTACCTTGTTCTGAAATAGGATCGTGTGTATTTCGGTAACTTCTTCAATATTATTGACGTCCGCCACCGATGGAGGTTCCACACCCAATATGTTAACGCCGTTGTTGCCGAGCCAAAGGGCGAGCTCCTTGCTGATACGCGGTAAGCTGTTTCTATAGCTATCGGTACCCGCCCGCTTGCTCCAACCGGAATGCAATAAGATGCTTTCCCCTTTTCTGAACGAATGGGCCACGTCTCCCAAATGGGAAACCTTTATTTCTTCGCTAGGGGAGATGGAGGTGATATCTACGACCCAGGCTTCTGAAATAAAATGGCTTACCGGCAACTCGTCTATGGTCTGCTCTGAGGTTTCAAAATGAATCGGGGCGTCCATATGGGTACCACTATGCGAGTATAGGTGCAAGGTGGTGGCGTTCCATCCATCATCGGCTACTGTTTTAGCACTTTCTATGGATACCCCGGGCATATGGTTGCCAATGGTTTGCGTTAGGTCTATGATTCGTTTTTCACCCATTTGGGAATTCAGTTTTAATTGGCCTTTATGAATGCGACTACACTTTCCGCTACTTCGGAAGTTGTGGCGTTTCCTTTGAGATCCTTGGTTAAATTGCCCTTGGCGGTAGTGTGTTCAATACCGGCAAGAATATCCTGGGCAGCCTCTGATTCGCCCAAATGCTCGAGCATGATGGCCGCGGACCAAATTTGACCTATAGGGTTGGCAATATTCTGTCCTGCAATATCGGGCGCAGAACCGTGAATAGGCTCGAACATTGA
The DNA here is from genome assembly GCF_900156625.1 of Zobellia uliginosa. GTDB lineage: Bacteria > Bacteroidota > Bacteroidia > Flavobacteriales > Flavobacteriaceae > Zobellia > Zobellia uliginosa. The sequence goes on from NZ_FTOB01000002.1 coordinate 664,016, forward strand.
AGGAAAATTGTTTTCGGGGTTGATATTTCCGCTACCGCCTAGGCCTAAACTTCCCATTATGGCACCACCAAGATCGGAGAGGATGTCGCCCATCATATTGGTGGTGACGATAACATCAAAAACTTCAGGCTTTAGAACAAAGCTGGCCGAAGCATTGTCGATGTACATTTTTGTATAGGTCACATCTGGATATTGCTCCGCAACCTCCGCGATGACCTTGTCCCAAAAGCCCAGGGTATAGATCAAGGTATTCGATTTGGTTACATTGGTCACATGCTTACGGCGTTTTCGGGCCAATTTAAAGGCGTAATGGGCGATGCGTTCAACGCCTAACCGGGTGACCATGCTGGTGTCGACGGCGACGCCATTGGGGGTGTCAGGGTAAAGTATTTTACCGTTTTGGACAAATTCCCCTTCGTTATTCTCACGAAGAATGACAAAATCGATGTCTTTTTCGGTTTTGTCCCTTAGGGGACTTTTTACTCCAGAAAACAGCTTTACCGGTCTGTAGTTGACGTATTGCTCCAACTGGGTACGCACTTTAAAAGTGTAGTCCCTTGCCGGAAGGGTGTCATCGACCACGGGGAGGCCCACCGCCCCAAAGTATATGGCATCAAAGGCCTTTAGTTGCTCTATGCCGTCCGAGGGCATGAATTCCCCGTGTTTTAAATAATGACCGGCACCCCATGAAAAATCGGTAGTGTCTAGGGAAAAATTATGTTTTGCCGCCACGGCCTCTAATACAGATACGCCCGCTGGCACAATTTCGGATCCTATGCCGTCTCCTTTTACAACGGCTATTTTATATGTTTTGCCCATAGTTCTTGAATAAAGCTAAGTTTTATTGCACAAATTTGCACAAATATTAAATGTTAATTTATAGATTAATTAAGGATTTTTGACAAATATATGTAAATTTGGCTATCATTTTTGATAAAAGCATAAATTATTGCGCAATAATTTGCTCAATTGATTTTACTAAAGAACATCTTTTGAAACAACGTCCGAACAAACGAAATGCCACTTTACAAGATATAGCCGAGAAGTTGAACTTATCGGTATCGTCCGTTTCGCGTGCGTTAAAAGATAACCCCCGTATCAGTGGTTTCACCAAAGAAAAGGTTCGACGTGCGGCCGAGGAACTGGGCTATGTTTCCATCGATACCTTGGGGCTTAAAAAAGGGAGTGCCTCTAAATTGATCGGGGTAATCGTGCCTAAGATCGGTTATCACCTATATGCAACGGCTATCAGTGGTATTGAACAGATAGCCGAGCAGTTCGGTATGCGCATTGTCGTCTGCCAAAGCAATGAATCGAGTGAACGCGAAAAAGATTTGGTAAACGAGCTGATCAATATCGGGGTCAAGGGCGTAATTGTGTCCTTGGCCAGTGAGACCAAAACTTTTGGGCATTTTGAGAAGTTGAAGCGCAATGGAATCCCATTGGTTTTCTTTAATAGGGAATGCAATGAGGTCTTGACCCATAAGGTAACAATAGACAACCAATTGGCCGCTTATAATGCCGTACAGCATTTGATTTCCATAGGATGTGAACGAATAGCCTACTTGGGCGGACCTGAAATCCTTCAGATCAACCGAGACAGGGCGCAAGGCTATAAGGAAGCTTTAAAGGAGGCCGGACTAAAGCAAGATACAAACTTACTAAGGTTCAGTACCTTCGATCGTGAAAGTGCGATGAGCGCCGCTAGGGACCTGCTTTATCAGTCGGAATATCCCGACGGTATCTTGGCCTTCAGTGACCAAATGGCCATCAGTGTTATGTTGGCCGCAAAGGAAAGGGGGATTTCCATTCCGGAGCAACTCTCCATTATAGGTTTTAACAACGAACCTGTGGGTGAGCTGTTAGAACCCTCGCTAACCAGTATTGACCAACCCGCTTTCGCTATGGGGCAGGAATCGGCAAAGCTATTGCTGCAACCCTCCACCGAGTTTAAGCTGAATTATGAAAAGAAGGTGCTCAATTCTTTCATCGTGATACGGAATTCTACAAACAAGAATAAAAAAAAATAAACCCAGCCTTTATGGCATTGATATTAGACATGAACTCAAAAATAATGAACCTATGAAACTACGACACATGAAAAAACAATTCACGCTTTTTTGGTCCCTGATGACCTTATGCTTACTTTTTTCCGCATTTAAACCCCATCGACAAGAGGTCAAGGTGCATACTGAAGAAAAAGGCCATGTGGTTGTAGAAGCCGAAGATTTCTATAAGCAAACCAATACCGATCAACGAAAATGGTTTGTGGTCGATAAGGGCTTTACCACCGATTTAAAAGCCAACGACGGCGATTTACACACCCAAGGAGCGAATGGCGGTAAGTATATAGAGATTTTACCCGATACGCGAACCAACCATGACGAAAAGCTGATCGTTGGGGTCAACTTCTCCAATGAGCCTGGTAAAATCGGTATCTTACACTATAAGGTCAATTTTTCTACACCAGGGAGATATTATGTTTGGGTACGGGCCTATAGCACGGGTAGCGAAGATAACGGGGTTCATGTGGGAGTTGACGGAACCTGGCCTGAATCGGGGCAGCGCATGCAATGGTGTGAAGGTAAAGATGCTTGGACTTGGGGCAATAACCAGCGTACAGAAGAAAGGCACTGTGGTATTCCAGGGTTTATTTACCTCGATATAGATAAGGCGGGCGAACACGACATCCAGTTCAGTATGCGTGAAGACGGTTTTGAAATGGACCAGTTTATTTTAACCAAGGACAGTACTTTCCATCCCCAGAAAGAAGAGACGGATTCTTCGGATAATAAGGGCTTATTGGCTACCGTAAAGGATGTGAGGCCGAGCGCTAAAATTTATCCTGCACAATGGTTCAAGAGTACAAAAAACTCTTTTTATAACGATAAGGAGTGGTTGGCCATAGACCCTGAAAAATTTAAAGAGGCCGAAGCCTCCCTTGCCTTTGATGGAGCCCAAGGAGACTATGACGTCGTATTGTTTACCGTAGGTGAAAACGATGGCCGCTCGGTTTATACCTTGAAAAAGAACGATCAAAGTTTTCAAGATTTTAGAACGCCCCTTAGCAGTAATATGTTTGAGGAAGGACTTGAGTACGCGAAAGTATACTCCAATATAAAGCTAAATGCCAATGATGTTATAGGGGTGAAGGCGGTTCCCAAAAGCAGGGACGGTAAGGAGTTTAGCCGTGCCCGATGGAGCGGATTGGTATTGGTGAAGGCCGGTACGGGTAAAAAATTGATACAAGAATTACAGCAAGAAATGGCAGCCCGAACCCAAATGCAAATTACGGGCGAGCTTAAGAAGTGGCACAAGGTAACCTTGACCTTCGACGGCCCAAATACCTCTGAGGATGCAGATTACAATCCGTTTATGAACTATAGGTTTAATGTAACCTTTACCCATAAGCAGAGCGGTAAATCATATTTGGTACCGGGCTATTATGCCGCCGATGGGGATGCCGGACAGTCTTCCGCCAAGGAAGGCAACAAATGGCGTGTACATTTTGCACCCGATGAAACAGGTGAATGGACCTATAAAGTTGATTTTAGAAAAGGAAATTATGCGGCCGTGAGCACCAAGCCCAATACAGGGTTAAGCGGTTCTTATATGGATGGCGCAACAGGTAGCTTCAAAATAGGGGAAACCGATAAAACCGGTAAGGATTTTAGGGCAAAAGGAAGGCTGCAGTACGTAGGCGAACGTTATTTGAAATTTGCTGAAACTGGCGAGTATTTCTTGAAACAGGGCCCCGATGCTCCCGAGAATTTTCTATCGTATGCCGACCTTGACGGAACTTTTAAGAACGACGGACATAAAGATAATATGGTGAAAACTTGGTCGGCCCACTTGCAAGATTATAAGCAGAACGACCCTACATGGAAAAACGGAAAGGGGAAAGCCATTATCGGAGCCTTGAATTACTTGGCGTCTAAAGGCTTGAATTCCGTTTCGTTCTTGACCAATAATATCGCTGGAGACGATCAAAATGTTTTTCCGTATGTCGATTACGATACCTATGATCGAATCGATATTTCGAAAATGGACCAGTGGGAAATTATTTTTGAGCACGCCCAAAAACTGGGATTGTTTTTACACTTTAAGATGCTTGAAGTGGAAAACCAAGGTCTATTGGATAATGGAGGGGTAGGAGCAAACACTAAACTGTACTACCGAGAGCTTATGGCACGCTTCGGACATCACTTGGCATTGAACTGGAATCTTTGTGAGGAAAACGGGGAGTGGGTAAGCAATCCTACAACACCGCCGCAGGAAACGGAACAACGTTTGGCCATGACCGCGTATTTTAAAAAGAACGACCCTTATCACCATCATTTGGTCATCCACAACGGAATTGAGTTTGATGATTTGTTAGGGCCTGACAGTGGTCTTACGGGACCTTCGGTACAGACCAACAAAGATGACTTCAGTAGGGTCCACAAGTCGGTATTGCATTGGCTCGATGCCTCTAAAAAAGCAGGTTTCCAGTGGGCCGTAGCGGTCGATGAACCCGGTGATGCCCAGCATTCATTGATTACCGATGGAGAAGATCCGGATCACGATAATGCCCGTAGAAATGCACTTTGGGGCACTTTTATGGCCGGCGGATGGGGCAATGAATGGTATTTTGGATATGCGCATCCCCATTCAGACCTTACCTGTGAAGACTATCGTTCTAGGGACCTCTTTTGGGACCAAGCGGTACATGCCATGGATTTCTTTAAGAACAACGATATTCCTTTCTGGGAAACAGAAAATAGAAACGACCTGGTGGGCAATAGCAAGAATGAAAACACGGTCTACTGTTTGGCCAAGGAAAATGAGGTCTATGTGGTATATTTAAATTCACGGCCCACGGCCCAACTAGATTTGTCCCATGCTTCCGGAGAGTTTGAGGTACTTTGGTTCAATCCTAAAAAAGGAGGAGACCTTAAAAAATCGAAGGTTAAGAAAGTAAGTGGGGGAGGTATGGTCGACCTTGGGAAATCTCCCGATAAAAAACAGCTTGATTGGACTATTTTAGTGCGAAGGGCTAAATAAACGCTAGATGCAATACTTGAGATTTATTGCCGTAGCGGGTATAACCGTTTTCCTTTTCTCTTGTAAGGCCAAGAACGTTTCGCCGTCCGATTCCGCTAAGGATGAGGACGGTTACGTTTCCCTTTACAATGGAAAGGATATGGCGAACTGGAACATTATGTGCCGAGACAAAGCACCCGGCTTGGCCGAAAAGGTGTTTTCTGCGGGCGATAATGGGGAAATGCATGTATATAAAAATTTCCCCAATGGAGACCGAAGGGGTACGGGAAAAAATGGTACCCATTGTATGTTTTTTACCAAAGAGAAGTACAGTCGCTACAGCTTTAAGTTTGAATATAAGTGGGGTGATAAAGTGTTTAATAATTATGATAAGTTTCAGTACGATGCCGGAATGTACTTTCATGTTTTCGACGTGAATATTTGGCCGAAGGGATTGGAATATCAAGTGCGTTACGATGATATTCGTAACGAGAACCATACCGGCTGTGTGTGGAATTCGGGGGCGAGCTTTGATTGGTACGGAGATCATTCGGAGGCGAACCCTAAACTAAGGACCTATCTTTCAAAAGAGGATGGGGGCGTGGCCCAAGAACATCGCGGAGGGGAAAGGCCCATAAAGATGCGGAGTACCATGCGCTTGATGGACAATGGAACCAATGCGAGGTAATCGTGATGGGTAACGCGTATGCCATTTACAAACTCAACGGAAAAGTGGTAAATGTGCTAAGCAACCTCAGTCATTCCGAAGGGGAAATAGGCTTACAGGCAGAAACCGCTGAAATATTTTATAGGAACATAAAAATCAAGGTCTTCGATGAAGCAAGGCCTATGAAAGACTTTTTAAAGTAGTTTTTATAGTTTAAGTAATAGTGTTGTTAAGTTCAAAGATGTAAGGGTACCTTATTCGTACCGTATAACATCTTTGAACTTTTTTTGTTGGTACCAAGGGTCGTTGGTCCGCTTTAATTCCGAGCCTAAAAGCTGTAAAAGCGCGGCGGCTTCTTGGGGCCTTTCGTCAAGACCCAACCTTTTCAGCTGATAAGGGTCTTTTAGGTTGTCGTAGAGATAGATATCCTTATCATCGGGTGTTCCGTTCTTGGGGGCCGCCCTTTGGTTTACGCAAAGGGTGTAGCGGTCGGTAAGTATGCCCCTCGATTTGGCAAGCATAAGTAAAACCCCTTTTGGCTTTTCAATTTTTTTATTGTTGGAAGCGACTATAAGAGGGGAGAAATCATATCCCTGAACCGCTTCTGGAATTTTTTGTTCCATACCCGCCAATCCCATAACGGTAGGCAGCACATCCGGAACGCTGAAAAGTACATCGTTGATGCCTCCGGCCTTTATTCCCTTAGGCCAATGTACGATATAGGGTATGGCCAAGGCTTCGGTCTCAAATACATTTTTACCCTCCTTACTATGACTGCCCAGCATTTCACCATGGTCTGAACTGAAGATGATGATGGTGTTGTCAAGTTCGCCGATTTCTCTTAGGGTTTTCATTACTTCACCAATATAATGGTCTACGCTAGTGAGGTTGGCAAAATAATGGCGTACATAGCTGGCTACGTTTAAATCGGTATTTTCACGTACCGCCAATAAGCTGTCTTGCGGAAACTTATCTTTATTGTAATATTTAGCCAAGGTTTCCATGTCGGTGTTTTCATCGTTCCAAGGATTATGTGGCGGGTTGATCGACCACATCATAAAAAACGGCTTGTCGGAATCGCGAACTTTCTGCTTGTTTTCAAGGTAAGCCTTGATTTTTTCGGCTTCGTTCTTGGGTGTAAATGTTTTGGGTTGGTGCAATTCGCCATCTTTTTTTCCCGCTATAGTATTCGGGTCGTTGCTGTAGACCAAGGGATCATAATGCGTATCTCGAATAGATTGGTAAAAATACTCGATACTATGGCGAGATTTCCCTGGAGGCACATAAGTGTCGTACCGATTGATGTAGTGCCCTCCCGGTTCCTCGGTAGCGCCTACGTAAGTCCCGTTTTCATCGAACAGGGGTTCGTTCTTAAGCCAGTGGCATTTGCCAAAGTAGGATGTGTTGTAGCCCGCTTCATAGAACAAATCGGTTATCGTGGGGATGTCGTCTCTTAAACTTTCGCTCCGGTCTTTTCTGCAATTGTTCCATATCCCGTTTTGTTCGGGATATCTTCCCGATAAGATCATACCTCTTGCGGGGCTACATAGGGGGAAATTGCTCACCGCTTGGGTGAAGACCATCCCATTTTCGGCCAATTGGTCAATATTAGGGGTGATTACGGGGTCGGGTTTTCCTATGACGTACTTTCGGTATTTCTCCTTAGACCAAAAACCGGCACTGTAGCGCCTTAATTGGTCAGGGTAAATGATCAAAACATTGGGCTGCTTTGTATCCTTTGAAGCGGTAGCTATAGTTTCTTTCTTTTCGGCACATCCCACAGTAAGAAGCAAGGCTGTCATTATCGTAACTATTCGTATCATGGCAGGTCGTTTATATTTTTTTGCTAAGCTGTTTTTTTAAGTCTTGTATCCATTGGGGCAATTTGCCCAAGCGCAATTGCAGTTGTGCTTCGAACAAGGATTCGGGCCGTACGGGGCTGCCTAGGCCTTCTATCAATTGCACTTCGTCTTCTTTAAAGGTGGTGCCGGCCCCATGAAATCCTACGATAATAGGGGGAACCATACGCCAGTAATAGGTTTCGGTAGCGACAAAAGGAAAATGGGTTTCAGCTTCATCGGTTTCCTTATAATTCCACAATACGAGATGGCGTCCGTGGTTCGGTAAGTTTTGTATAGCGCCGCCGGCCCTTCCCTTGAAAAATCCACCTTCAACCTTGTCGAAAAGGGTACAGCGAGGTTGTGAGGCATGCGATTCAAAACTGGTGTGTGCGGGGTGTTTCGACCGCCAGATTACCGTACCTGTAGTGCTGCCCCCGCCAACGCCCGAGGCATGTTGCATGCCGGCCTTGTCAACGATATGGGCCAGTAGAACCCCTGTGGAGCCACCGCCTACGGTAATGGCGCTATGTCCTATTTTTCCGTCGATGACTACGTTAATGGCGGTAGTTGCCGCCGAATGAGAAAAATATATGGCCCTGTTGATATTGGTGAACCTACAGTCTTTTACCCAAGAATCTACGAGTCCCGATAAGTTTAAAATACTCCACCCGCCATCGTCTTGTGCCGATCTATGGTGTACGAACTCTTTTTTCCAATTGCCTTCGAAATTTAGGTTTTCAAAGCCCACATGGGAAAGATGGGGAAAGGTATATAACTTCCAGTTTTGTCGCTCGGAAATGCTATAATGGATAGGGTCGACGAAAGTAAGGGTATTTCCCGATACCGAAGCCACCTTATGGCGTTCGTTGACCTGTACGCCCTCTTCTATGATAGTCTTCCATTTGGGGTTTAACGGAAGCGGGTGGATGTCTTGGGCAACAAATTCAGGGTCGTTATCCTTAAGCTGTACAATGACCCAATCGCCCTTTTTAATTTGTGATGCATCGGCAACCTCTATGGTATGGGTTTCCCTTGTGGCATTTCCTCTGATATCGGTTATGAACCGACTTTTTTCGGAAGCCTTGGTCTGTATGGCATAGGGGGAGGTCCATATTTTTTTGGGAACAGTGGGGGGCATATCGCGTTCAAAGAACAGGATGGCCTTTTCGGAAGTCTTTTTCGGTCCCCGAAGAACGATGTTGGATGATCTGATCTGTATGGGGTCTAAATCGTCGGTAGGGGTGTTGAAATGATATCTTCCCGCAGGAAAATAGACTATTCCGCTTCCGTTTGCCTCGGCAGCCTTGATGGCTTCAACGACAGCCTTTTTATCGGAAATACCGTCATCGGCCCGCGCCCCGAAATCCTGTACGTTAAAAACTTGGTGTTTTTCTTCGGGAATACCGGTTTCACTGAACTTGTAGCCGGCATAGGAAAAATTGGGCAATATGGGTTCGGTATGCGATTTCGTGGCATTCTTATAATTGGTCCATACCGGGGTTTCCTGTGCAGCGCAGCCCATCCCTATAATACAGGAGAACAAGCCAACAAGTTTAATCTTCATGATACTGTTCTTTATATCTTAGTAAAGCTTCAAGGTAATAATAATCGGCATAGTTCAGCGGAACATCGATTTCAGCTTTATGAGGAATGCTGCCCACACTATGCTTAAGGATAAAATTGTGGTTGGTGCCGATCGGGGCGGTGAATTCATCTGAAGCCAAGGCGGTTAAAATGGTTTCCACCTCATTTTTATAGGCATCATTGGTATATTGGTTCAATTCTAGCAGTGCCGATGCGGTGATGGCCGCGGCCGATACATCATAGGGTTCGTCAGGTATATTTTCGGCGTGATAGTCCCAGTAGGGAATACCGTTTTTTTGCGCCTCCTGACCGTTGATATAGGCAGCGATTTTCTTTGCCATATTCAAGTATTCGGGATTTTTGGTATAACGGTAACAAAGGGTATAGCCGTAAAGTCCCCATGCCTGGCCACGCGACCAAGAGCTTTCGTTGGAAAAGCCCTGTGCCGTTTGTTTCGATCGTACCGCTCCGGTTTCGGGGTCGTAATCGATTACGTGATACGAGCTGTTATCGTCCCTGAAATGATTTTTCAAGGTAGTTTCGGCATGTGTAATGGCTATCTCTTTGTACTTGGGGTCGCCTGTGTATTCCGAAACCTTAAAGAGCAGTTCAAGGTTCATCATATTGTCTATGATCACGGGAAACATCCAACCTCGTGTGGCCTGCCACCCTCGGTCAACGTCCCAACTTTTAATGCAACCTACTTTGGGGTTAAAACGGGAGCAAAGCGAATCGGCCGCTACGATCATCACTTCTTTAAAGGCTTCATTTTTGGTAAGAAGGTATCCGTTACCGTAGGAAGTGTTAAAGACAAAGCCCAGGTCGTGATTGGTGGTTTTGTATTTATGGTCTTCGTAAAGGGCTTGGAATTTTTCGGCCCTTGTTTTCCAAATATCATCATCGCTTGCTTTGAAAAGGTACCATAAGCTACCGGGAAAGAAGCCCTCGGTCCAGTCAAATTGTTGTCCGGTCCAATGCATTTCCCCCTCTGGGGTCACTGTTCTGGGGATGCGGTTTGCTTGTTCCGCAACTTTAGATTGCAGGTCTAATTGTTTGGCCGCTTTGATGAGAATTTCATCGACATTAATAGCGGTTGTTTCTTTGTGGTCAGGTTTAGTCCCTTCTTTTTTAAAAGCACAGCTGCACATTAACAAGGCCATTGCGGCATGTAAAACGATCTTTGTTAGTTTCATTGCTATAGATTATGAAGGCAGGTCGCGATTAAATGTATGGGCGTATTTTGTTTCCTGTCTTCGGTTTGGTGCTAAACTACCACCGATACTGCTTTTCAAGGGGGTGGAAATGCGTTTTTAAAGGGGTGTTTTTAGATTTTTAGACACGCTCAGGGTCAAAAGGCTGTTGTTTTTTATAGGCGGAAGGCGTTTTTCCGTAGACCTTCTTAAAACAGGCCCTGAAATATTTGATGTCGTTAAAGCCTACTTCATAGGCCACATCGTTAATGTTCAATTCGGTTTCCCGTAAGAGTTGGCCCGCTTTCTTGAGGCGAATGCCACGAATGAATTCCGATATGGTATTGCCGGTTAGGGCCTTGAGTTTTCGGTATAGTACCGATTGGCTCATGTTGATATGTTCACTAAGGAAACTGGCATTGAGTTCGGCGTTCGAGAGATTTTTCTCTACAATGTCGACCGCATTTTTTAGAAAGACCTCGTCGGTAGATACCAACTTCAGTTCACTGGGTTCAAGAACCAGGTCTTTTCTGAATTTCTTGGCCAGTTTTTTTCGGGTAGCTAGCAGGTTTTGTACCTGTAATTTTAAGAGGTGGGCTTCAAAAGGTTTGGTAACGTAGGCATCGGCTCCCGTTTCGAATCCTATTTTCTGAATTTTGGAAGAGGTTCTAGCCGTGAGAAGGATTACGGGAATGTGACTGGTAAGTACGTCGGACTTCAAGGACTCGCACATTTCAATACCGCCCATTTCCGGCATCATCACGTCGCTAATGATCATATCTATGTTCTTGGTCTTGGCCAGTTCTATTCCCATTCGACCGTTATTGGCCTCTATCACGTTAAATTCGTCATTGAAGATTCCCTTTACAAAGGTTCTGACCTCTTTATTGTCTTCGACCACCAATATGGTCTGTTTGCTGTCGTCTAGGTTCGGGGCGGTTTCGATTTCATCTTTGACCCAAGTCGATTTTAAAATTGAGGGGTCGTAATAATCTAAAAGGTCGTTTTCTTCGGAACGTTCATCATAAGTGAGGTCTTCGGGTTTTAAATGGGCTTTGCCCAAAGGAAGGCGAATCGTAAAACATGAGCCTTTACCGAGTTCACTTTCTACGGAGATTTCACCGTGGTGCAGGTCTACTATATCTTTGGCCAAGGCTAGCCCTACACCTGTTCCCGAACGTAAATCGTTCTTCTGGCCCAATTGAAAATAGCGGTCAAAAACAAATTCGATGTCTTTTTGGTTGATGCCGCTTCCGGTATCTTTTATTAGGATATCGACCGAATCGTCTTTAGCTTCGATTTGTATACTTATTTTTCCGTTCGGAGGGGTAAATTTAAAGGCATTGCTCAAGATATTCAGAATCACCTTTTTCATTTCGATACGGTCAAACCAAACTTCCAATGGCGGTTCGGGGGCTATAAGCTCAAATTTGATGCCTTTGTCTTGGGCAAGTTCGTCAAAGGATGCCTTGGTGTCTTCTAAGAACGGTATCACATCATTCTTTGAGAAGGCCAGTTTCAGCTTTCCGTTTTCGGCCTTTCTAAAATCTAATAATTGATTTATAAGTTGAAGTAAAATACGGGCATTTCGTTGCATACCGCTCAATTGTCTATGTAGCCTCGGATCATCTTTTTTCTCTGCGAGAAGACGCTCTAGTGGGGCCGTAATTAAGGTTAACGGAGTTCTAAAATCATGCGATATATTGGTGAACAACTGTAGCTTTAAGCGGTTCAGTTCCTGCATTTGGGTCTTTTCCTGTCGTTCCCTTCTGAGATCGTGCCGTTCTTTGATGCGGATAAGGGTATACCTTCTCACCAGCAAGAAAATCCCCCCAAGGGCCAGGAAGTAGAGTAGGTAGGCCCACCAAGTCTTCCAAAAAGGTGGGTTTATGGTTAATTCAATGGATGATACTTCCCCATTGAAGATACCGTCACTATTGGAGGCCTTTACGAGAAAGGTATAGTTCCCCGGGTCTAGATTGGTATAGGTGGCTTTTGTTTGGTTGCCACTGAAATTCCACTTGGTATCGAAACCATCGAGTTTATAGGCGTACTTATTGTTTTGGGGCCTTGAAAAATCGAGGGCCACATAATCGAAGGTAATGTCGTTTTCGTTGTGCTTCAGTTCAAAATGTGAAGCGGAGGGGGCTATGGTAATTTCCGAGGCATTGGCAATTTTCAATTTTTCAATAACGACGGGAGCGATAAAAGAATCGCGTTCTATCTCTCTAGGGTCGAAAATGGTAAAACCATTGACCCCGCCAAAAGCCAATTTTCCGTTTTGCGTCCGTAAATGGGCGCCGTAGTTGAATTCATTGTTGACCAAGCCATCGGCCCGTGAATAGTTCTTTATTTCCCCGCTGTCGATGTTCAACCTACTGAGTCCTTTGTTCGTACTAAACCATATATGGCCCAGATCGTCGGGTAAGATTCCGTAAATGACTTCATCGGGAAGGCCGCTGTTGATGCCATAGCGGGTGGTCTCACGGGTTTCTAGGTCGTATTGGTACAGGCCGTCACCTTCGGTACCGATCCACAATAGGGTGGGGGTAGAGGCGTAAATACTAATTACCTTCTTGATGTCATAAGGGTCATCACTTTCTTTTTTAAATGCTATCCGGGTGATTTCCCTTGAATCGACCGAAACGGAACCTAGGCCGTTTTCTCCTCCAACCAGTATACTACCATCGGGTTGGGACTGGGTAATGACCGAAACAAAGGTGCCCAATATGTTTTTAGGGTCTCCTACCCTGAAGCTGTTTCCTGATTTGATATCGTAAAAATTCAATCCTCGGTTGTCGGTGCCCATCCAAACATTGCCGTAGCGATCTTCGAACAGACAGGTAATACGGTTTTTGTTAGGCCTTGATGTGGGGGTGGCTATCGAGTTCCAATCTTTAAACGAAAGTTTGTCATCTTGAAGCGAGGCGTAAGAAAGTCCTTGGTCATGGGTGCCTACCCAAAGGTTGCCGAACCGGTCTTTGGTCATGGCCTTGACATTGTTGCTGGCAATGGAATTCTTTTCGGAATTGACATGGGTAAAATAGGTAAACTTCTTCTGTGAGGTGTCGAAGTAATTGAGCCCGCCGCCTTCGGTTCCGATCCAAAGGTTGTTATGATCGTCTTCAATAATCGAGCTGACCACGGGATAATTTAATCCGTTTGAGCCGATTTGGTAATTTTTGAAAATGCTTGATTTTCGGTTCAGGTAGCTGATTCCGCCCGCCCAAGTACCGATCCATAGGTCTCCCCTAGAGTCGGCCGTGATGTCGTATATGGAATTCTGGCTTAGGCTCTTGGGATTGTCCGGATCGTTTTTGTAAAGGGCCCAACGCTTGGTTTTACGGTTGAAGATATAGAGTCCGTTGTACGTCCCTACCCATAAGTCCCCTCCGTCTTCTTCATGGATGGTGCGAACGGGACTGTCTATGCGTAAGGCTTCTTGGGGAGCCAGAAGGTTTGTAAAGGCTTGTTTTTCTTCATCAAAGTACGCCAGGCCTCCGTTATAGCCCAGCCAAATAGTGTCCTCTTGGTCCTTAAATAGAACGGTGTGGTAATTTTTAGTTTTTTCAGGCGATTGGTCCGAAGGGTAGTCGTAGGTTTCTACTTGCTCATTGGTATCGTTATAGAAGCAAACTTTTTTAGGGGTGCCAAACCAAAGTTGGGTCTTTTTAGGGTTTAGAACGGAAAGTACCTCTAAGTCGCTGTGCAATTGGTTGAAATGGTAGACTTCCCCTGATACCGTATTCATACGTATAAGGCCTTTTTCGGAAGCCACCCAAATATGTTCTTCATCGGCGGGGACAATGTCGAAGGTTTCCCCTTCAAAAGGTCTGTCTCCATTATTGGGCATACGCACACGGGTAAAGTCATCCGTATCGGGATTGTATTTGTTGAGTCCGTTTTTGGTTCCCACCCAAACGGTGCCCTTAGGGCCGAGGTAGAGCACTTTTATCCAGCTGTTGCTAAGGCTGTTTTTGTTCGTAGCATCGTAGTAGTAGTTTTTGAACTTTTTGCCGTCGAACCTGTTGAGTCCGTAGCGCGTGCCGAACCAAAGGAAACCTCTGGTATCTTGAATTATTGAAACCACGGAACGCTGTGAGAGTCCGTCTTCGGTAGAGTAATTTTTAAACTCCAGTTCGTCTGCAGTTGCATCAGGTATTTGGGCCTGAGCTTGTCCGAAAAGGGTCAAAAATATAAGAATGGTGAAATGAAATTTCATGGACTGATTTGGTTTCTTAGGCCAAAAGTTAACGAATCTTTTGTTACCTCACCAGTCTATATTGTGCTAGGGAGGCTTATAGGCGATAAAAACGTATACACCCCCTGTTTTAAAACGATATCCCCCTTATGTTTAGTACGGTTAAGGCTACTTTTATGTGCTGAAATTCTAAGAAAAACAAACCCTTATTAGATATGAATGTGAATTATGAAACGCGCTATGCCTCGAGTCCGGAAGCGGTAAAAAAATACGATACGACTCAATTGCGTGAAGAGTTTTTGATTGAAAATTTACTGGAGCCGGGAAGAATTAACATGACTTACTCCCATTACGATAGATACATTACCGGGGGAGTCGTTCCGGAAGCGCCTTTGACCCTTGAGGCGATAGATCCGTTAAAATCGGACTATTTTTTAGAACGAAGGGAAATAGGTATAATCAACGTTGGGGCTTCGGGAAGCATCGAAGTTGACGGTAGCGTATACGAACTCGATCATAAAGATGCCCTTTATATAGGTCAAGGGGCCAAAAAGGTAATATTTGAGAGTAATGATGCCAATGCCCCGGCCTTGTTCTATTTTAATTCCGCTCCCGCACATAGGGCCTATCCCACTAAAAAAGTAAGTAGGGCAGAGGCCAATACATTAGAGTTGGGTAGCTTGGAAACGGCGAATCACCGAACCGTCAACCAAATGATCATTGGGGGAATCGTTACCACCTGCCAACTTCAGATGGGAATGACCGAACTAAAGACCGGAAGTGTTTGGAATACCATGCCGGCACACGTTCACGACCGTCGTATGGAAGTCTATTTTTATACCGATGTGCCTGAAGACCAATCGGTTTGTCATTTTATGGGGCAACCTCAGGAAACCCGTCATATTTGGATGCAGAACCACCAAGCGGTCATCTCCCCACCGTGGTCTATCCACTGTGGGTCGGGTACCTCGAATTACACTTTTATTTGGGGTATGGCCGGAGAGAACCTCGATTACAACGATATGGATGTGGCAAAAATAACGGAACTACGATAGATATGAGCATTTCTTTATTTGATTTAAAAGGAAAAACAGCCTTGGTTACGGGCAGTACACACGGTTTGGGTATGGCTATGGCCAAAGGTTTGGGCAATGCGGGCGCTACACTGATTGTGAACGGAAATTCATCACAAGAAAAGATAGACGCAGCCTTAAGGGAATATAAAAAAGAAGGTATTACCGCCCACGGATACAAGTTTGACGTAACGGATGAGCAGGCAGTGATAGAAGCGATCCAAAAAATAGAAAAGGAAGTCGGTGAAATCGATATTCTGGTCAACAATGCGGGAATCATCAAAAGAACGCCCCTTGAGGATATGGAAGTGTCCGATTTTAAGCAAGTTATCGACGTTGACTTAGTGAGTCCGTTTATTGTTTCAAAGCACGTGGTAAAAGGCATGATGGCCCGTAAAGAAGGGAAGGTCATCAATATTTGCTCAATGATGAGCGAACTGGGGAGAAATACGGTAGGAGCCTACGCCGCAGCCAAGGGCGGACTCAAAATGTTGACCCAGAATATGGCTACGGAATGGGCCAGACACAATATACAGGTGAACGGAATAGGACCGGGGTATTTTGCGACTTCCCAGACCGAACCTATTCGGGTCGATGGGCATCCGTTCAATGAATTCATTATCAATAGAACACCGGCCGCCAAATGGGGCGACCCCAACGAGCTTCAAGGTGCCGCAATCTTTTTAAGCTCCAAGGCCAGTGATTTTGTCAACGGACATGTACTGTATGTCGATGGGGGGATTTTGGCTACCATCGGAAAACCTTCTAACGAGAAATAAAGCTATGACACGAAAATTCTTTTTTACCTTGGGTGTATGCGGGGTCTTCTTGCAGTTGGGATGTACTGAGGCCACAGAGGACCGCTATCGTATTGAAATCGTCAACCCCTTGAATGAACCGAGGGCGCTTGAAACGGTGGAAATCGATTTAGCGGCAATACCTTTTGAGGACGCTATTCGGGCGTCAGCAAAATCGTACGAAATCCTTGATTTGACTACCCAAAGTAAAGTCACCTCACAAGTAGTCGATTTGGATGGTGATGGAAGTTTGGACCAACTCTTGTTTCAGCCCGAGGTCGATGCCGGAGAGAGCAAACTATTTGAAATAATCGCTTCCGAAGAAAAAACAATTGAGGAAGCCGATCCCCTTTGTTATTCAAGGTTCGTTCCCGAACGTACCGACGACTATGCATGGGAAAACAATCGGGTTGCTTTTAGAACCTATGGTCCAACAGCGCAAAAATTAAACGAAGACGGGGTCCCCGGCGGTACCTTGTCCAGCGGGATTGATGCTTGGTTGAAAAAGGTAGATTATCCTATCATAAACAAATGGTACAAAAAGGAACTCGAAACCGACGGCAGCTATCATGAGGATACCGGGGAAGGTCTTGACAATTTTCATGTAGGTGTGAGTAGGGGAGTAGGCGGTATAGCCGTAAAGAGGGATTCAAGCTACCACGTTTCCAAGAATTTCACCGGTTATGAAACACTTACCACGGGACCTATTCGCACTAGCTTTGTTCTAAAATATGAGGATTGGAATGCCGGGGAAGATATAATAAAGGAAGAAAAGCGCATTTCACTCGATTATGGATCCAATCTGTCTCGATTTGAAATTAAGGTTAGGGGAACGGATCAGGTTTCAGTAGGCTTGACCATGCATGAAAATGACGGCCAAGTGAGCGTAGCCCAAGATAAAAGCTATGTAAGCTATTGGCAGCCACATGAAGATTCGGAATTGGGAACCGCCATTGTAGCCGGGCCCAAACGTATTGTAGCGGTGGAAGAATACCAAAACGGCCGCCCTGATGAAAACAATGTCTATGCGGGCCTTGGTGTACAAGAGGGGAGCGTAGTATACTATGCAGGTTTTACATGGAAGGAAAGCAAGCAATTTGCCAATGCGAAAGAATGGGAAAATTACTTGGAGGACTTCTCGAAAAAAATACAGTTTCCCCTTCAGGTAAAGTATCTGAAATAAAGGGATGCCTCGATAGGGATAAAAAATGGGGATTTCTTGTTTCTCCCTTTACTTACAGGCTTCTGATAACTTTACAAGGGTTGCCATAAGCTAGTACATTATCCGGTATATCCTTGGTGACAACGCTACCGGCACCTATGGTTACGTTGTTGCCAATGGTTACACCGGGAAAGATAACGGAGTTGCCGCCGATCCATACATTGTCACCGATCATAACAGCTTTGGTATGGGTTAAATAGCGGGAGCCGCCTCCTTCTTCGACTATCCGGTCCGAAGCCTTTATTGGGTGTGTGGCGGTATAAATCTGTACATAGGGAGCGATCAGGCCATTTTGGCCAATGCTGATCTTGTTGTTGTCTATAAAGATGCAATTGGTGTTTACAAAGGTGTTTTTTCCAATAGAAATATTGGAGCCATAATCACAGAAAAAGGGTGCTTCAATCCATACACCGGAAGCCTTGAACGATAGTAATTCGGTCAAGAGCCTTTCCCTTTCCTCGAGTAATTCGGAGTCTAGGCTATTATAGGCCTGTAGTAGTTTACGGGCCCTGTGATACATTTTGAGTAATTCCGGGTCACGCGAATCATATGCATCGCCCTTCATCATCTTTTCTTTTTCGGTCATGGTAGTTTAGGTTGGGATAATGGATAAAGGGCGAAACTATTGTTTCGTTTTTGTCTTCGGATATTTCCTCTAGTACTTCGTCTTGTCGTTTTTTGAGGCCCAATTGTCAAAGACCTCTACGGCTTCGTCCCGAAGCATTTGTTTAAAACCTATTTGCCGGTCTTCTATATTTTTGTCCAGTTCGTCATAAATAAATTGGTCATCGAAATCTATGGCTTTGGCATCTGCTTTGTCACAACCGTAAAAAACCGCTTTGGGTCGGGCCCAGTAAATAGCGCCAAGGCACATGGGGCAGGGTTCGCAAGAGGTATAAATAATACAGTCGGTCAATTGAAAACTGTCCAATTTTTGACAGGCTTCCCTAATAACTACCATTTCGGCATGGGCGGTAGGGTCGTTCGTAGAGGTAACCTTGTTATGTCCTTCCGCAATTATTTCGCCGTCTTTAACGACTACGGCGCCAAAAGGACCGCCTGCATTTGAGTTCATTCCCTTTGCGGCCATTTCAATGGCACGTCGCATAAACATCTCGTGTTCTTTCATTAAATCCATAAAATAAAACTATAAGTTGTTGATACCGTGACTGTACGAAAGAAAAGTGCTTGTTCAAATGTACTTCCTTACAAGTGTCTCGTCCAGAAATAAGGGTATATGCATCAATTTAATAAAGGTGTAAATTACATTTTTTTACGGGTTTTTGTAAGCCTTTTTTAGAGGCTGTGCCCGTTTATATCTATGGGATGAAAGCGTATAAAACGATTCTTGGTAAAAACTAGTTTTTTACAACTTGGCTTGTGGTATTTTAGTCACATTTTTGTAAGATCACGATATACGCAGGGTTTTCGCCTAAGAACAGCGTACCCAAGCTTCCATAAACTACCTATCTTTGTTCGTAATTTTGGTGGCTTCGAAGCCCTTTGTTTAATATGTAAAGAAGAGATGTTGATGAGATTTGGGTATTACATATGTTCCCTTATATTGTTTTGGTCCTTAAGCCTAGGCGCCCAAACCTTGCTGCCCCCAATTTATAATTATAAAGTCTTTGAGTACAACGCCGGGGCGCAAAACTGGGGAATTACGGTAGATGATAACGGAAGGGTTTTTGCGGCCAATGACAAGGGGCTACTTTCCTTCAACGGCGAAGAATGGCTACTGAACAAACTGCCCAATGCTACGATACTTCGTTCGGTGGCTTCGGTTAAGGATAAAATCTACACCGGGTCTTACGAAGAATTCGGATATTGGCAGACCACGGATGAGGGAGGACTTGATTATACTTCGTTGACCCACCTTATTAAGGACCATACTTTTACGAGTGAGGAATTTTGGCAGATACAGCCTTTTCAAGATGCTATATTTTTTCGTTCATTTTCCACCCTATACAAATATGAAGAGGGGCAGATAAGCGTTATAAACCCCGATTTCGTTATAACGGGCTTGGCCGTCTACGATAATAAGGTCTACGTAGCGGCAAAAAATATGGGACTCTATTGGCTCAAGGGACAAAAATTAGAGCCCATAGCTAACAATGGGATATTTAGGGACCAGACCATAACTGACATGGTATCTTTTGAAGGGGGACTTTTGATTGGAACGCAATTGAATGGTTGTGTGGTTCTTAATAATGGAAAATTTACCCCTATTGACAAAAATATGAACGACCGGTTAAAGGAATACCAGTTGAACAAAATTCTGCCTTTGGACACCGGAGAAATTGTTTTTGGAACAATCAAGAACGGACTATACCTTTTTGATTACAACAAAGGAATATTTCGCAACCTCAATAGAAAAACGGGACTTCAGAACAATACAGTGCTTTCTTTGGCTAGGTTCAACGATCAGTTCTGGGTGGGTTTGGAAAATGGTATCGACCGTGTACAAGTGAATTCCCCCATTACCTTTTATACCGACCATACGGGAGCCTTGGGCACGGTACACGATGTGGCCATACAGGAAAACACCATGTATTTGGGAAGCAATACGGGTATCTATTACTTTAAGGAGGATGAATTGCATTTTTTTGAAGGTTCACAAGGCCATGTTTGGGACGTTGAGTCGATCGGTGGCGATGTTTTGGCCGGCCACAATACCGGAACCTTTAAATTGGAAGGTGAAAAGCTGGACAAAATATCGGATCGGGCAGGTGGGTATCAGTTTGTTAAAGTACCAGAAACGAACGATGTCTTTTTGCAGGGCACCTATACGGGGGTGGCCAAATTCAAAAAACAGCCTAACGGACAATGGGATATTAGTACGGTTTTAGGCATCGATTTTCCGGTGAAGCAACTGTGCTTTGAAGATAAGCGGACCATTTGGGCCGCCCATCATTATAAGGGACTGTTTCGCTTTCGGTTGAACGCCGATTTATCGAAGGTAGAGGAAAGGAGGGTTTTTGATACGTCGGTACTCCCTAATATTTATAATGTAAAACTGTATCACATCAAAAACCAGATTGTTTTACAGAGCGAGGGCCAATGGTTTAAGTATGACCCCTTGGTAGGTAAAATAGATGTTTTAAAGGAGTTTGAACCCTTTACGGCTAAGTCCTTGATCTATGCCGATGGAGAGCATTTCTGGTTTTTAAAGGACGGCGAAACCAAAGAACTTTTATATACCGATTTACGTGAGAATGCCATTGCTATCAGCGAGGTTCAGTTGAACCAGCGCTTGATGCCCGATATGGAACGGGCCGTTAGGCGAAACGATTCTACATATCTTTTGACTTTGAGCGATGGCTTCGCCCAAATGAACCTGACCCAATTGCAACGCCAGTTGCATAGCGCGGTGATCCCCGTGCCGGAACTTTCGTTTTTTCGAGGCCATGATAGGCGCTATTCCGTCAACGATACGGTGTTTGAGGTAGCCTATGCCGAGTCCCATGATTTACGGTTTCAGTTTGCGGCCCCGCGTATGATCCAACCGAGATACTACTATGAGCTCAAAGGGCCGTTGCGTCAAGGAGCATACACTACCGAGGGTACCCTTAATTTTCAAAATTTACCCCATGGGAGGTATGATTTGAACGTTCATACCGTAAGTATGGATAACCGAAAGAGCGCCCCAAAGACCATTACCTTCAATATAGCTCCGCCCTGGTACCTTTCAAATTGGAGTATGTTGGGGTACTTGATGTTGGTAATAGCCGTGATTTTGGGGGTGAGAGGGTACAATCGACAAAAATTAAAAAGAAAGCACGAACTTTTAAAAATACGTTTACAACGCGAGCAAGACGAGCGTTTGGCACAGTTGGAGAAAGAAAAGTTGGAAAAGGAAATCAAACGCAAGCAGACCGAACTGGCCCGAACCACCATGAGCGTGGCCAAAAAGAACGAGCTTATATTGGAGCTTAAGGATTTGATGGTGCTGAACAAGGATGCCTTTCCGAACAAGCAACGTTACCGCTCCCTGACCAAGAAGCTAGATGGTTCGATCAATGAGAATGAAGATTGGAAGAATTTCGAGGTCAATTTTAAAGAACTTCACGATGACTTTTTTGACAATTTATTGCAACAGTTTCCAAAACTTACACCTAAAGATTTAAAACTTTGTGCCTATTTGAAGATGAATCTGACCAGTAAGGAAATTGCCCCGCTTATGGCTATTTCTATTCGCGGAGTGGAAATACATCGGTACCGTTTACGAAAGAAATTGGGGATAGATAGTTCGCAAAACCTATCGAATTTCCTCATCAAGTTCAAATAGGGGGGCTTAAAGTAAGTCCAATTCCTACATATCTAGTTTCTATGGAATTAAGGCACTACATCACTACTACATCATACTGTTAAAGTTTTAAGTTTATTCCGCTTTCACATTACTGCAAATATCGTGTATTACTGGGTTTAAGTGCCTTAATGGGCTTGATGTACTTTTTATGTAGCCTTTCTCAAAAGTGTGAGGGGGTGGAATTGATAACTTGTGCTTGAATTTAACGTATTGATAAATTTATAACTCAACTTTTAGACAATTATGAAAATAAGAAACATTTTTTTGTTGATATGCTTCTTTTTGTTTCAGGTGGTATCGTTTGCTCAAGACGATATTACCGTTACGGGTACAATTAGTGATATCAATGGAGAACCATTACCGGGAGCGAGTATTGTGGTCGAAGGTACCACGTCGGGCACCCAAACTGATTTTGATGGCAACTACCTTCTCAACGGTGTGTCAAACGATGCGACATTGGTAATTAGCTATATAGGTTTTACCACACAAAAAGTTACCGTGAACGGGCAAACTAACATCAATGTAAGTCTATCTGAAGATGCACAAGCCTTAGACGAGGTGGTCGTTATCGGTTATGGTGAAATGAAGTCAAAAGACCTTACGTCTTCCATTACAACGGTAAAGGCGGAAGAACTAGCGGCTACACCTACCAGTTCGCCCATGCAGGCGCTTCAGGGCAAGGTGGCGGGCCTACAGGTGGTGAGTAACGGTAGTCCGGGCCAAGGGCCTACTATTCGGGTGCGTGGTATCGGTTCGTATGATACCGATGCCTCTGGTCCACTTTATGTTGTGGACGGAATGTTCTTTGATGATATCGATTTTTTGAATACTGCCGATATTACCTCTATCTCAGTTTTGAAAGATGCTTCGGCCGCCGCAATATATGGGGTGCGCGCCGCAAACGGGGTCGTTCTCATCGAAACCAAATCGGGGGCATATAATAAAAAGGCAGAGATTACTTATGATGGGTATTCGGGTTTTCAAGTGGCACAGAACGTTTTAAAACTCGCCAACTCCGAGCAATTCGTGACCTTGGCACAAGAATCCGGTTCGGCACCTGATATCGAATTTATCGACAATGCCATGCAGCGCTATGGGCGGAGCAGGATTAACCCTAATGTGCCTGATGTCAACACCGATTGGTACGATGAAATTTTAAGACCGGCCTTGATACAAAACCATAGTTTGGGGGTTACGGGAGGAAGCGATAATGCTACCTATGCCATTGGTGCCAACTATTTTGGACAACAGGGTATCCTTAAAATGAAGAATGAATATGAGCGTTTTAACCTTAGAAGTAAGATCGATTTCAAGGTAAACGACCATTTGACCATTGGGGGAAATACCGTCATCAGTAACGCAACCCGTTACGATGCCGAAAACTCGGCCTTTCGCTTAGCCTATTATGCGGTTCCGATCCTTCCTGTATATGATGAAAACCTAGTCGGAAATGAAAATGTATTTCCTACCAACTATGCCAATGCCCAAGATTTGGGTTACCGCGGTGGGCAGAATCCATTTCCGACCATGGACAATAGTGAGCTCCGCTCTAAAATCAGGAACGTACTGGCCAATTTTTACGCCCAGGTACATATCATTCCTGAAAAATTGACCTTTAAGACGGCCTATAACCACAACTTTGAGACCGTTGAGCGTAGAGAAGTGCGTTTGCCCTATTTTATCGGCAACGGATTTCAGCGGGAAAATGCGGAGCTTATCAAGCGCAACGATACCTATTCCAATCAAATATGGGACAACACCTTAACCTATACCGAGTCTTTTGGTAAACACAACCTAACCGTTCTTGGAGGTTCTTCTTTCAGGGATGAATCCTTCGAGCGATTGGAGGCCAAGGGCTTGAATTTTCCATTGTCGGGTGAAGAGGCTTATTATTTAGATCAAGCGCAGACTATCGTGCAGGATGATGTGAAGGATGATGGTCGCCGTGAGTATGGTTTATCATTTTTCGGTAGGGTTTCCTATAACTACGATAATAGATACCTGTTGTACGGTACTTACCGTGCGGATGGAACCAATAAGTATCAGGAAAAATGGGGGTATTTCCCAACGATCGGCGCAGGATGGGTGGTTTCCGAAGAAAACTTTATGCAGAACAACGGCGTTTTCGACTTTTTAAAATTTCGAGGCAGCTGGGGTAAACTGGGGAACGATAAAGTACCTGGTAGCGAAGGCGCCATTACCTCTTCTGTGGTCACCACGGCTTTTGGTGATACTATGGTTAGCGGGGTGAATACGACAAGTAATTTTACGGCCCTAAAATGGGAGGTTACCGAAGAGGTGAACCTTGGCCTATCGGCACGTACCCTTAAGAACAGGCTTTCATTGGAGGCGGATTATTATGTGAGGGATACCAAAGATGCCGTAATTCCTATTGAAGTTCCTTTAATTCCTGATGCAACGCGACAGAATGTAGGTGAAATTAGAAATCAGGGTCTGGAATTGGCGTTAAACTGGAATGACCATGTTTCGGATGACTTTAGTTACTCATTGGGGGCCAATTTTTCCACCTTGAAAAATGAAGTACTCGACACCGACCGTCAATTGAATATTGATACAGGTTCTGCCGAATTCAGACAACGGACCCGGGTTGGTGATCCCGTTTTCTCCTTCTTCGGTTTGGAAGTCGACGGCGTCTATCAAAACGATGCGGAAATTGCTGCCGACCCTGCAGCACAAATAGAAATCGCCAATGGAAATGCCATTGTTCCCGGGGATTTGAAATTTAAGGATCAAGATGGGGTAGATGGTATTACCGCAGATGACCGCGTTATGTTGGGCAATTATTTGCCAACCTATTCCTTTGGCTTCAATATGGGATTTAATTATAAGGGATGGGATTTCTCGGCAGCGGCATTGGGCCAAGGCGGAAACAAAATTTTAAACCGTAAACGAGGGGAGGTCATTTTTACCAATGACACCAATTGGGATCGCGATTTTGCCTTGAACCGCTGGCATGGTGAAGGTACGTCAAACAGTTACCCTTCTTCGGCAGGTATCAGAAAGGGATGGAACCAGCAATTGAGCGATTTCTTTATCGAGAAAGGCGACTTCTTTAGGATCCAGAACATCACCTTAGGGTATACCATCAATAAGAACGGGGCTGCAAAGGGTATTCCGCAGACCCGGATCTACGTAACGGCCGAGAAACCTTTGTCGGTTTTCAATTATAACGGTTTTAACCCTGAAGTATCCAATGGAGTAGACAACGAAACTTATCCAATTCCGGCTATCTATACGATAGGTGTAAATATTAAAATATAAAAAAGAGCGACTATGAAACGATTTATAAAAATTTCAAAACCTTCCCTAGTGTTGCTTTTCGTCTTAGCTGTTTGGGGATGTACCGATAAGCTTGACGAACCTGAACTGAACAATAATTTTGCCGGGGGAACGGACTTTACCGATTCATCGGGGATGTTACTGTCTGCCGTTGGGGCCTATGAGGCTTTTTATTCGAGGGGGTGGGAGCAGCCTTTGATCATTTCCGTTCGGGGCGACGATGTAAATTCCGGTGGTTTGGGCGATCAGCCCGAGTTTACCGAAATGGATAAATTCAACTACAGTAAAGATCATTGGATGGTGAATTCCCTATGGGAAAATATTTATGCCGATGTCATTTCCGCCCATACGGCCATGGAACAGATTGTACGCTACCAAGAATTCGGTTCCGATGA
Source organism: Zobellia uliginosa (assembly GCF_900156625.1). Classification (GTDB taxonomy): domain Bacteria; phylum Bacteroidota; class Bacteroidia; order Flavobacteriales; family Flavobacteriaceae; genus Zobellia; species Zobellia uliginosa. The sequence continues at coordinate 689,617 of NZ_FTOB01000002.1, forward strand.
GGAAATTGCCTTGGGGAACCAGTACATAGCCGAAATTCAGGTGTTGCGCGGTATGATGTTGTTTCAGATTTCGCAGGTGTATGGCGATGTATTCATTCCTGAGTCCTCCGATACCGAGCTATTGTTAGAGGTGGAAAGCTTACCGACCAAGGCGGAAGTGATGCAACATGTTTCCGATCAGATGGATTTGGCCATTCCACTTTTACCCGAAATGCGTCCCAACGAACGCACCGATTTAAAAGGTGGGGTGACCAAATATACGGCCTTGGCAATTAAGGCCTTGGCAAACCAAGAGCTGGAAAATTACCAAGCTGTGGCCGATGCCACCGGAGAGATCATAGCTTCGGGTAAGTTCAATCTTTACCCAGATTTCTATGAGTTGTTTAAAACTCCGGGCAAGTTGAGCGACGAGAGTATACTCGACCTGCAATATTCCGATTTTAATCAAGGGGAAGGTGACCGATTCGCCCATTTGTACGCTCCTTACGGTCCGCTAAACTGGACACCCGCTGTGGAAGGGGCCGCAAGTGGATGGGGATTTTATGAGCCTAGCTTCAAGTTTATCAAATTTATGTTAGACCGTGGCGAAACCGTGCGTTTAGAGACTAGCGTACTCTTTACCGACCGAGGTATTGCCGAATTACAAACCGACCCCGCCTATTCCGATCTACCTTCTTTTATGACCAATGTTACTAGGGACGGAGATAAGATAAACGATTTTTCAAGGGGCTATTTTTCAAGTGGGAAACACTACCTGCCGTCCAATCAGCTCATTGCGGGAAGAACTGCCTATGGTAGTAATAAAAACTATACCCTTATCCGTTATGCCGAAATCCTACTGATGTATGCCGAAGCTTTAAAGCAAGGGGCTTCAAGTTCTGTAATGACTGCCGATCAAGCGGTAAACTTGGTACGGGAAAGGGCCGGAATGCCCGCTTTGTCCGGTGTGACCTTGGATCAGATTGTAGATGAAAAATTTGCCGAACTGGCTATGGAATGGGGAAAACGTTACTACGATATGCTCCGATTGAAAAGATACGATGAGCTAAGCTATGACGGACGAACCTTTACGGAAGACAAGAAATACCTTCCTTATCCACAGCCGCAAATAGACCAGTTTCCCGTATTGGGCAATTAATCGAATCAACTAACAAATCAGAAAGATGAAAAATATCAAAAACATAGTATCGTGTCTGATGGTCGCTACACTTTTTTACAGCTGTGACCAAGGTATCGATGCCTTAACAGAAGTCGAGCCTGGTACAGATGCCTCGGCTCCGACCATTACCGTTACGTCACCCGCTGAAGGTGCTGCCGTAAAAGTGAATGAAGAATTGGCTACCATAACCGTAAGGTTTCAGGCCGAAGACGATATTGAGTTGGGTTCTGTAGAGGTTCTGCTTGACGGAAAAAGAATAGGCAACTACAGTACTTTTAAAGATTACCGTAAGTTGATCGTAGATGATTTAGTGTACGACCAGCTTGAAGATGGAACGCATCAACTTACGGTTATTGCTAAAGATTTAGACGGCAAATCGACTAGTGAGGTAATCAATTTCACCAAAGAACCGGCCTATATATCAAAGTACCCTGGTGAGATATTGTACATGCCCTTCGATGGGGGATATGTCGACCTGCTCAGCTTCGAAGAAGCCGAACAAGTCGGGTCTCCGGCCATCAGTGAAGAAAGTTTGGCTGGAAGTGGAGCGTATGCCGGTGCTGAAGGGGCTTATCTTACCCTAGACCCCGAACGATTTAAGAATACGGAGTTAAGTGCCATCTTTTGGGTAAAGTTAAATGCGGTGCCCGACCGTGCCGGTATTTTGGCCATGAGTCCGCCGCTCGATGATGCAGGAGGAAATGTACTGACCAGTGGTTTTAGGTTCTTTCGTGAGAATGCCAATGGCCAACAGCGATACAAGCTAAACGTAGGGGAAGGGGACAAGAATACTTGGTTTGATGGTGGTGAAGCTGCGGAAATAGACCCAGCTTCGGAAGAATGGGTCAATCTTGCCTTTACCATTTCCGGTTCGGAAGCCGTGGTGTATATCGATGGACAAATTGTTTCTCAAGGACCTTTGGGAGGAATCGATTGGAGTGAGGTCAATGTACTTTCCATAATGTCGGGAGAACCTAATTTTTCGGGATGGAACCATAAATCGGACCTAAGCTTAATGGATGAGTTGCGCATATTTGACCGTGCGATTACCCAAGATGAAATCAAACAGATCATTCAAGATGATTCGGGGATCGTAGTTTCTGATTACCCTCCCAATTTTCCGGGCGAGATGTTCTACATGCCTTTCGATGGTAGCTATAAAAATTTGTTTACTGACATAGCGGCTGATCTTGTCGGCACCCCTGGTTTTTCTGAGGATGATGTAATTGCCGGTGATGCTTCCTACATGGGGGCTACGGATTCTTATTTGACCCTTCCTTCAAACGGATTGACTACCGATGCATTTAGTGCTACACTTTGGTATAAAGTGGATGCCTCATTGGGTAATGGGGGCATCTTGGTAATGAGTCCCCAAGACACTGAAAAAGAGGGCTTCCCCGAAGTACAAAATTTAAGGACCAGTGGTTTTCGTTTCTTTAGGGAAGGGAATGCTACAAGACAGGTCTTTAAACTGAATGTTGGTACCGGTGAATCTGACGTATGGCTCGATGGGGCAGATGCGGCAGCTATAGATCCGACTACGGCGGGTTGGGTTCATTTGGCCTTTTCTATTTCAGAAAGCGATGCCGTACTCTATATTAACGGAGAGCTCGTTGCCCAAAATAGCGTAGACGGCGGTATCGATTGGTCGGGTTGCGATATACTTTCAATAGGTTCGGGAGCACCTCGGTTTACCGAATGGGGCCACTTGTCCAACGAAAGTCTGATCGATGAGCTTCGGTTTTTCGATAAGGCCTTGAGCCAAGAAGAAATACAGGAGATTATGAACCACAATTTGTAATTCCCAAGAAAACCTGTCTGAAAATCATTTTAAAAAAATATATGAGATTAGTTTTATTGGCCCTGATTATGGGCACACTTTCAATAGGTTGCGGCGGCAATCCTTCTAAAAAAGACCAGCAAGAGGTAAAGGCCGATCAAGAACTGACCGATGACCAATTGTTCGACTTGATCCAAAGACAGACTTTTGATTATTTCTGGGATGGAGCCGAACCTACTTCGGGTTTGGCCCGGGAACGCATCCACATGGACAATGTGTATCCTGCACATGATAAGGATATCATTACTACGGGAGGTTCGGGCTTTGGACTTATGGCCATTCTAGTGGGAGTCGAACGGGGATTTATTACCCGCGAAGAAGCCCTTGAACGCTATGAAAAATGTGTTTCCTTTCTTGAAACCTCCGATAGGTTTCACGGGGCTTGGCCCCATTGGCTTATGCCCGATGGAAAAATGACCCCTTTTAGCAAAAAGGATAATGGGGGGGATTTGGTTGAAACCGCTTTTCTGGTCCAGGGCCTATTGACCGTCAAGGAATACTTTGAAGTCGGTAACGCACGCGAAAAGAAATTGGCAGACCGCATTCAAAAACTTTGGGAAGAGGTCGAATGGGACTGGTATACCAAGGGTGGGGAGAATGTGCTCTATTGGCATTGGTCCCCTGAGTACCAATGGGAAATGAATTTCCCGGTAGGGGGATATAACGAAGCCTTGATTATGTATATTCTGGCTGCGGCATCGCCTACACATCCTATCGGTAAAGAGGTTTATGAGCAAGGGTGGGCCCAAAATGGGAAAATCACGAACGATACCACTTTTTATGGCCTTCGTACGGTACTCAACCATTACGAGCATGATAGGTCTCCCGTAGGCCCCATGTTTTGGGCGCATTATTCGTATTTGGGACTTAACCCCAAAGGGCTAAAAGACCAATATGCCGATTATTGGGAGCTGAACGAAAACCACGCCCTGATCCAATATCGTCATGCGCTTGAAAATCCGCATGAATATAAAGGCTATGGAAAGAATCTTTGGGGCCTGACCTCTAGCTATTCGATGAAAGGATATGCAGGTCATAGACCTGATAGGGACTTAGGGGTCATCTCTCCTACGGCCGCCCTATCATCAATGCCGTACACACCGGAACAGAGCAAGGATTTTTTACGGTATATGTATGCAGAACAAGACTCCTTGATCGGACAATACGGGCCCTATGATGCCTTTAGCCTTGAAAACAAATGGTACGTACCTCGATACTTGGCCATTGACCAAGGACCTATTCCGGTGATGATCGAAAACTATAGAAGTGGACTCCTATGGAAGCTGTTTATGAAGAACGACGATGTTCGCAAGGGATTGAAAAAATTAGGGTTTAGCTCTGAAAATATTGATGATGAGTAGGGCTTTGGGTTTCGTTTTGGTGTTTTTGGTTTTTGCTTCTTGTTCTTCGGATGATGCAGGTGGTGGTGGGATCGGGGTTTCTGAACTTCCGGAAGTACCCGAGGAAAATGAACCCGAAATAGAAGTGGAGTTGACCGATGAGGAGCTTCTCGACCTAACCCAAAAAGAAACCTTTAAGTATTTCTGGGATTTCGCCCAGACTGAATCGGGTGCCGCCCGTGAAAGGTATCACCCCCAAGACCCGTTAAACGACCCTAATACGGTAACGGTTGGGGGAACGGGCTTTGGCCTTATGGGGATTTTGGTCGCTATGGAAAGAGGTTTGGTGTCCCGTAGCGAGGGAGTCGAAAGACTGGAGAAAATCATTTCTTTCTTAGAAGGAGCCGATAGGTTTCACGGGGCATGGCCCCATTGGTTGGATGGACGTAACGGGAATACCCTTCCCTTTAGTGAAAAGGATAATGGGGCCGATTTGGTGGAAACTTCCTTTTTGGCACAAGGGCTGATCTGTGTAAAAGAATATTTGAAAGAGGGCAATTCCAAAGAACAAGCAGTGGCCCAAAAAGCCGATGAACTATGGAAAGCTGTTGAATGGGACTGGTTTACACAAAATAAAAACACCTTGTACTGGCATTGGAGTCCTGATTTCGGTTTTGATACCGGTCTTGAGTTGAAGGGGTATAATGAAGTATTGATTACCTATGTCATGGCAGCGGCTTCCCCTGATTTCTCAATTGCCAAAGAAGTTTATGAAAACGGTTGGGCCTCCAACGGGGCGATTGCCAATGGGGCTTCGGCCTACGATATTCCAGTTATTGTCAATCATGCAGGTAGTTCCTCAAAAGGCGGGCCATTGTTCTGGGCGCACTATTCCTATATGGGCTTAGACCCTAGTAACTTGGCCGATGCCTTTGTGAATTATGGGGATGCCACGCTAAACCATGTCAAGGTCAATTATGCCTATTGTGTGGATAATCCCAAGAATTATAAAGATTACGGTAAAGATTGTTGGGGGCTTACGGCCAGTTATAGTAGAAATGCAGATGGAAACTTAGGCTATAATGCCCATAGTCCCTCAAATGACACTGGTGTAATTTCCCCTACTGCGGCTTTAAGCTCTATGCCCTACACACCGGAGGAATCCATGAGGGCGCTACGGTATTTTTATAGTAACAAGGAGCAACTTTTAGGTCCGGCCGGTTTTTATGATGCTTTTAGTCCCCAATACAATTTCTGGGTGGCCGATGCGTATTTGGCCATTGACCAAGGTCCTATTTTAGTAATGATCGAGAATCATAGATCGGGATTGCTATGGCGGCTCTTTATGCAAAATGAAGATGTGCGGCGCGGACTCGATCGTTTAGGTTTTACCTATTAGATAGTCACTTTAAGAATCAAGGAATACCATGTGGGGAATCGGTTTAAACTGATTGGCCAAAGGGATGGTTTTGCCAAAATTTAATTCGACATAAAAATATAAATAACAGAAAATGAAGAATATAAAGAGAAGAATCTGTTTTTTGACGCTTGTAGTCGGCTTTTCGACTTTTGTGCGTTCCCAAGAAACGATAGAAGCGGTGGAGCAGCTTCTATCCCAAATGACCTTGGATGAAAAAATCGGCCAACTCAATCTATTGACTCCCGGAGGGGGCATTGCCACAGGTTCGGTAGTGAGCGAAAATGTAGAGGCTAAGATCAAGGCAGGACAGGTGGGGGGACTTTTTGGGGTTTCCGGGCCTGAAAAGGTAAGGCAGGCCCAAAAAATAGCCATTGAAAATTCACGGCTAAAGATTCCCTTACTTATTGGTTCAGACATCATACATGGCTACAAAACGACCTTTCCCATACCCTTGGGAACGGCCGCTAGTTGGGATGTTGGGCTAATTCAAAAAATGGCGGAAACCGCAGCCAAGGAAGCTACGGCAGATGGGATCAACTGGAATTTCTCACCTATGGTAGATATAGCCCGAGATCCCCGTTGGGGGCGTATTGCCGAAGGGGCGGGTGAAGACCCGTATCTGGGGAGTGCCATTGCCAAGGCGATGATAAGGGGCTATCAGGGAAGCGATCTTTCAGCTCCTAATACGATGATGGCCACGGTAAAACACTTGGCCCTGTACGGTGCGGCCGAAGCGGGGCGTGATTACAATACCGTAGACATGGGCAGGTTGAAAATGTACAACCAATACTTACCGGTTTATAAGGCGGCCGTAGATGCCGGGGTAGGTAGTGCCATGACTTCGTTCAACGATATCGATGGGGTTCCGGCTTCGGGCAACGAATGGTTGATTACCGAACTTTTGCGGAACCAATGGGGCTTTAAGGGCTTTGTGGTTTCCGATTATACCTCGGTAAACGAGATGACCGCCCACGGACTGGGAGATTTACAGGCAGTATCCGCTTTAGCCTTAAATGCAGGGCTTGATATGGATATGGTTGGGGAAGGGTTTCTTACCACATTAAAGCAATCGGTGGCCGAGGGCAAGGTTACCGAAGCGGCAATCACCGGGGCATGCCGTAGAATATTGACCGCTAAATATAAATTGGGACTCTTTGACGACCCTTACCGCTATTCCGACGAGAGTAGACCGGCAAAAGACATTCTTACGGAGGGGAACAGAAGTTTGGCCCGTGAGGCGGCAAAGCGCTCTTTCGTACTGCTGAAAAAACAAGGCGATATACTTCCACTGAAGAAGAAGTCCAAAATAGCATTGATAGGGCCTTTGGCCAACAATAAGAACAATATGTTGGGAACTTGGGCCCCTACAGGTGACCCACAGTTGTCCGTTCCTGTTTTAGAAGGTTTTAAGAATGTGGCCCCAAAAGCAAAAATAAGCTATGCCAAAGGCGCCAATATTACAGATGACCCCGATTTGGCCCAACGGGCCAATGTGTTCGGAACACGGGTAGAAATAGACGGGCACCCTTCGGCGGCCCTGTTGAAGGAAGCCTTGGATTTGGCAAAAGATGCCGATGTCGTTGTGGCCGTAGTAGGCGAGGCCAGTGAGTTTAGTGGAGAGGCGGCCAGTAGAACCGATATTTCCCTTCCAAAAAGCCAAAAGCGACTTTTAAAAGAATTGGCAAAGATCGGAAAGCCTTTGGTAATTGTCCTGATGAGCGGAAGACCCTTGACCATTGCCGAAGAACTGGAACTTCCTGCCAGTATACTTCAAGCATGGCACCCTGGTGTAGAAGCGGGCAATGCTATAGCCGATGTAGTTTTTGGGGATTATAATCCCTCAGGAAAGTTAACGGCGACCTGGCCCAGAAACGTAGGGCAAATTCCTGTATATCACAGTATGAAAAATACGGGCAGGCCCATAGAGGGAGATAATTTTCAAAAGTTTAAATCGAACTATCTCGATGTGGAGAATACGCCGCTCTTACCTTTTGGGTATGGCCTGAGCTATACCGATTTCAGTTATTCGAATATCCAATTGAACGAAGATGAAATCGAACAGGGCGAATCGATTTCGGTTTCGGTTGAGGTAAGCAATATTGGTGCATATGACGGGGAAGAAGTGGTACAGTTATATCTACGGGATGTTGTACGTACGATAACCCCGCCTATGCGCGAACTGAAGGGTTTCAAGAAAATATTCTTAAAAAAGGGGGAAACAAAAACGGTTGAATTGACCTTGCGGCCCGAAGACCTGAAGTTTTATAACGCTGCCTTGGAATTTGTTGCCGAGCCAGGGGAATTTGAAGTTTTTGTGGGGACCGACGCTACGGCAGATTTGAAAACATCCTTTAGATTAAAATAGCCTCAATCGATTTACTATGCTTTTACGATCCCTCTTCCTATATGTATTTTTTGCCTTTGCTTTTCTAGCTTGTAAAGAGAATCCTCCACTCGCGGAAGAGACGGTGCCAAAGACGAATATTCTGTTCATCATGGCCGACGACCATGCTATTCAAGCCATAAGTGCCTATAATCATCCGATTGCACAATTGGCCCCTACACCGAATATAGATCGGCTGGCCAAGAACGGCGCCCTTTTTACGCATAGTTATGTAACGAATTCCATTTGCGGTCCAAGTCGGGCCGTTATTCTTACGGGCAAGCACAGTCACCTGAATGGGTTTAGACAGAACGGAGACCATTTTGACGGTAACCAAACCACCTTGCCCAAAATACTCGGACAAGCAGGTTATCAGACTGCTTTGATTGGAAAATGGCATCTAGACAGCGCACCCCAAGGCTTCGATTACTCCAAGGTTCTCGTAGACCAAGGGAATTACTATAATCCTGATTTTGTTCAAAATGGGGATACTACAAGGGTGGAAGGCTATGCTACCGACATCATAACCGAAGAAGCCTTGACCTGGTTGAAAGATCAACGGAAGGATGGTCTTCCCTTTTTTATGATGGTGCATCACAAGGCCCCACACCGCAACTGGATGCCCGCCTTACGTCACGTGAATAAATATGACTCCGTACAGTTTCCCCTTCCCGACAGCTATTTTCCTTCCTTTAAAAAGCAAAAGGCGGCAGAAGCGCAATTACAGACCATTTATGATGATATGTACGAAGGGCATGATTTAAAGATGACCCAAGGATACGGCAGCACCGAATTGGCCCACAACCCATGGACAACCGATTTTGAACGTATGACGCCCGAACAGCGCAAGGCTTGGGATAAGGCCTATTTGCCCAAAAACAATGCTTTTCATAAGGCAAAGCTGAAAGGAAAGGCCCTTGCCGAATGGAAGGGACAGCGCTACCTACAAGACTACATGGCTACCATTGCCGCAGTAGATGAAGGTGTGGGTGAGATTTTAGATTACCTAGAGGAAAGCGGACTCGATAAAAATACCTTGGTGGTTTACACTTCCGATCAGGGATTCTACCTGGGAGAGAACGGTTGGTTCGACAAGCGTTTTATGTATGAAACCTCCTTTGGTACACCTTTGTTGATGCAATTGTCAGGTACGATTCCCCCGGGGACCCAAATAGATGCCATGGTCCAAAACCTAGACTTTGCACAGACCTTTCTAGACTTTGCTGGGGTGACGGATAAAACTGAAGCCATGCAGGGGCAATCATTCAAAGGCTTACTCGATGGAAGTATGGATCCCGATGATTTTCGTGATGTTATCTACTATCATTATTACGATTACCCTGCTTTTCATATGGTCAAGAAACACTATGGGGTTCGAACCAAACGGTATAAGCTCATGCATTTTTATGATGATATAGACAGTTGGGAGTTTTACGACCTATACAAAGACCCTAAGGAGTTGAATAATCTCATCGATGACCGAACCTATACTTCCATTATCGATCAAATGCATCATAAAATCGATAGCCTTCAAAAGGTATACAAGGTAAGCGAAAGGGAATTTCATAAAGCACCGAAAGAAGCCGTCGATAAGGCCTATAAACAATTCAAGCGGTTACGCGGTAAACCGTGAAGCTTGGGTTTGTTATGGGTAGGGGGACTTCTTTTTTTTTTATAAGTTATCCTATTCATAAACATATAATTGAAAGAAAGTCCTGTTTTTTACGACAAAAGGTCGAAACCGACCTATTGTGAAGTGTTTTAGAATCGACCATTTTATTGCCTACCTTCTTTTTTCTGTTGCCACTGCAGTGTTTTTCCAACAAATTGAAAGGTCGATATACATAACTGCAAATACAGCAATTCATAATGATTCGGGAGTATTGGAACATATGGTTTCAGCAGTTAACGGCCAAGCAACTTCATCCCTTATTGTTACGGTCGATCGTATAACGGCTAGTTTTGATTACGCTAAGGTTTGGCTCCAAAATAACACTTCCCACATCTGGTATAATTCCGTTGGAGGTTCGCTTTGGCTCATTGGGCAGAGGCATTTACAACTAATTTAGGTTATTTTAGTAGTGCAGACGGTGGGCGAATTGTATTCGTACTCGGCTTTTCTTTTTAATATTTAAAAACACATCTTATGAAAAAACCAATTGCAATTGCCCAAGTATCATCCTTAGAAAATAAGAAACCGGAACACGCACTGGTCAACGGTTTGGATTTGGTTATTGTAAAGTTTGACGATGATATTTATGTATTGTACGGTAGATGTTTGCATAGGGGAGCTTTGATGTCAGACGGCCATGTAGATGGCCATAATCTTATCTGTGGTGTTCACGGTTGGGATTATAGAGTAGATACCGGGGTCTCGGAATACAATAATGCTGAGGTTTTACATAAGTTTTCTACTAAAATAGAAGGCGACAGTCTTTTTGTAGATGAGGAAGAGATAGATGCTTATTTGATAGACAGTCCCCAACCCTTTAACAGGGAAGCCTATTTGGGCGCTTACGCAGATACCCACCCCGAAGAAACGGAACCGTACACCGGCTATATAAAGGAATTGGCTACCAACGGATTGAAGAATCTAGGTCACCATGGTTTTTCCGCCTCTATGGGAGTGGATAGAAATACCTTGCCAAAATGGAGCGATATTCAATTTTTGCCGGCCCAATTGGCGAGCAGGCCTTTGCTAGACGAAGACGAGGTGGCAACAAAGGTGGTAATCGGACCTAAAGCAAAGAAGCCATTGACCTTAGATATTCCTTTGTTTGTCAGCGATATGAGTTTTGGTGCCTTATCACGTGAAGCTAAAATAGCTTTGTCAAAAGGAGCACAATTAGCGGGTACGGGTATTTGTTCGGGAGAAGGCGGAATGCTGCCTCAGGAACAGGAAAATAACAGCAAGTATTTTTACGAACTGGCATCGGCCAAATTCGGATTTTCTTGGGATAAGCTAGACCATGTACAAGCCTTTCATTTTAAAGGCGGACAAGGTGCTAAAACAGGTACGGGCGGTCATTTGCCGGGAGCTAAGGTTAGTAAGGAAATTGCTGAAGTTCGAGGGTTGAAAGAAGGCGAGACGGCAATCTCACCGGCTACTTTCCCCAATTTTCACGGGGTGGAAGATTTTAAAGCCTTTGCGGCCCAAGTTAGGGAACGCACAGGGGGTATTCCAATAGGATTCAAAATTGCGGCCAGTCATATCGAAAAAGACATTCAGTTTGCCCTAGATGTGGGGGTAGATTATATCATTTTAGATGGTAGAGGGGGAGGTACCGGTTCTGCGCCTACCATTTTAAGGGATAATATCAACATACCCACTATACCTGCTTTGGCAAGGGCAAGAAAATATCTGGACAAAGTCGGTGCAACCGACATAACTTTAGTAATTACCGGAGGCTTGCGAATTGCAGAAGATTTTGCAAAGGCCTTGATGTTGGGGGCGGATGCCATTGCGGTTTCCAACTCGGCTTTGCAGGCTATCGGTTGTTTGGGCATGCGGGCCTGTGGAAGCAACAACTGTCCGGTAGGAATCGCTACACAAAAAGAATCGCTGCGCAGTAGGTTGATAATTGAGTCGTCGGCAAAACAATTACACAACTATTTCGATGCAACAAATAACTTGATAAAAGTGGTTGCTAGGGCTTGTGGTCACGATGATGTTTCAAAATTCAATTTTGATGACCTCGCTACTTACAATTATGATATGCATAAACTAACTGGAATTAATTATGCCGGTGTGAACGCCTAAAAAAATATACTATGGAAAAAATGATGTATTTAGCAGCACAATATTTAGCTGCGGCTGGAATAAGTTTTGTAGGGAAGAAAGCAGATGATAGCCATACGAATCTTGGGTGGTCAATTGATAAGCAATGTTTGGAAACACACCCGTTATCAACAGACGGAGATGTTCTTGCCTTAAACTATAATACCTTTTCTTTAGCGTGGAATTCCCCTAAGAACAATGCTTCTTTTGCCTTGGATGGAAAAACCCATGGGCAGGTATTGGGGTGGCTAACGAATTCGGCCGATGCATTTTTGGGTAAGAAGTATACCTATGATTTTCATTACGACCTGCCGTATTCAATTGATGATTCTTTCACCTTTAAATTCCATGCCTCCAAATTAAAAGAGCTTGCTGGTTTAAGGACTTTGGCGCAATCGAGTTTAGAAAAGACCCTTGCGGAAAATGATTTGGTATCGGACATCCGTATTTGGCCCCATCACTTTGATTCAGGCGCTTATGTTGGTATGGGCGATGATTTGGCCCTGGGCTTTGGTTTGGCCGTTCCCGATTCGATGGTCACTGAACACTATTTTTATATCAGCGGATACCAAGGTCATGATGGCATAGAAACATCAAATTTTGGTTCACTTTCTATGGGTGAATGGAAGAACGAAGGGTTTAAAGGAGCGGTTTTACCGGCTGTAAACATTAACGAAACTCAAGTCGTACAGTTTTTTACGGAAGCTATAAACACCTATAAAAAGTAAATATGCAGGTATCAAGTCTTTCCCTGGAAGCCTTTAAGGATATGGATTATTGGGCAGTTGAAAAATATAAGCTGTCCATTGAATTGATGATGGAAAATGCCGGACTTCAATTAGCTAGATTAGTCGCCAAGAAGGCAACCAAGAACTCAGTCGTCACTATTGGTGTGGGGAATGGAAACAATGGTGGTGGCGGATTGGTAGCAGCCCGTCGACTGGCTGCTTGGGGGGTTAAGGTATATTTAGATGTGGTAGTGCCTATTACCAAAGAGCTGCCAAAAGCCCAATTGGAACGAGCCTTGTTATTCGGTGCTATAAAAGGCATACCGGAAACAACGGATATTTGGGTTGATGCCTATTTAGGGTTTTCGCAACGCTTGCCCTTGTCAGATGCCTTTGTCAAAAGTATTGGGCTGGCCAACACATCATCGGCATTTAGAATAGCATTGGATATTCCCATAGGTATTTCCAAAGATGGGGAGTTGTCAGGGTTCAAGGCAGACCAGGTAATGACCTTGGCGGCGCCTAAAACGATATTGGAAGAATTGCCAAATCGAATAGAAGTGTTTGTGGCCGATTTGGGGATTCCTAAGGCTGTTTATCGGCATTTTGACGTAGAGATGCCTGATTTTTCAAAGAATCAACTAATCGCTTTATAATATGATATGAAAGAGGCTAAGGCGAGAGCTAAAATAATCGATAAGCAATTGATTGCCGAATTGGGAATTGATAAGGAGAAGCTAAAAGAACTAAAGAAGAAGCTCTTAAAAGTAGAACCGCGCTCGGAACGTGGTGCGGAAACATTGTTTCGCTTGGTATCGAGAAACCAATATACCTTGAATACCATGATCGATAGAAAATCGAACATTCTTATTTCCATCAACGCCCTTATTCTTTCCATTATCTTGGGAACGGTACTCACGCAATTGGACAAAGACCCGCATCTTATATTTCCGGCAATCATAATGTTGGGAACCAATCTCATTTCTATCGGGTATGCCATATTTGCTACGAGACCCGAACTTACGCACGGAAATAAGGCAACGAACAACCTTTTGTTCTACGGTAATTTTAATACCATGGAAGAAAGGCAGTACACCGAAGAGCTCACCAGCTTAATGTACAAAGGAGACGAACTTTACAAGACCATAGCAAAAGATACTTTTCATTTGGGAAAGACCATAGATAAAAAGTTCAAACTCCTTAGAACCTCTTTTCATGTCTTCCTGGTCGGCATCGTCTTAGCGGTTATAGGGTTTATTGTTTGCCATATTATGTTTGCCTTTTAATTTAGTAATTCGGGCTTGGTAGAGACCCTAAAACAACGCTCTTCCCCTAAATAAAGCGGATTCCCGTGTTTTTCGGACCAAAAGCCATCGAGAATGTCCTTGTTGATGCATTGGTATACGGCAACGCCCTTGTAAATATTTTGGTCTTCGCCAACATACTTGAAGTTTATAACAAGGATATTGTTTTTGAAGAAGCCGGTGCCGGTTTGCCCTTGGTTGGTACCGATGGTCCATTTGGCAACGATTCTGGCATTCCTATCTAAAGATAAAACCAGTTTTCCCTTATAGGAATGTGCTTCGGCATCTTGATTGCTTCCTATAATCGTATACTCACCAACGAGGTCCTGAACGGTCATATCATTTTCTTTGGAGCGCAAAACTATTGAAAATTTAGTTGGGCTTTTTCGATTCTAGGTTTCAATTATCCATTACAATGCAGATATCCCTAGTTCTATCTATATTTCAATATATTTAAGGGGAAGTAGTCGCGCCTATGTTTTTAGAAAGCTATGGGAAACATAATCGGTCTTGGGTTCTCGATCTATGATTACGGAGAAATAAATATAGAGATAATGAAAAACGGAATAATGACCCTAGTAGCCCTTTGTCTATGTGTTATAGGCTGTAAAGAGACAAAAACGGCAGGTGAAGTACCGGAGGCTAAGGGTGAAACGAAACCTAAAAATGTAGTTTTTATTTTAGTCGATGATTTGGGGTGGAAAGATTTAGCTTGCTATGGTAGTTCCTTTTATGAGACACCTAATATTGATAAGTTGGCGGCTCAAAGTAATCGGTTTACCAATGCCTATAGCCCCAATCCTGTTTGTTCGCCCACTAGAGCGGCACTAATGACGGGTAAATATCCCACTAGGGTTGGGATAACGGACTGGATTCCCGGTTATGAAAATAAAAACACCCTACTACAAGGTCCTGAAGATTTATTTGAATTGCCTTTGGAGGAAGTTACTTTTGCGGAGGTCCTAAAGGAAGCGGATTATAAAACGTTTTTTGCAGGTAAGTGGCACTTGGGCGACACCGGTTTTTTTCCGGAAGACCAAGGATTTGATATAAACAAGGGCGGTCATCATAAGGGACAGCCGCCAGGAGGCTATTATTCGCCCTATAAAAACCCGAAACTTTCAGATGGCCCGGAAGGCGAATATTTAACCGACAGGCTTACTGATGAATCTATGGCATTTTTAGAGGAGAATAAAGACCGTCCGTTTTTACTATATCTATCTTATTACACCGTTCATACGCCAATTCAGGCCTCAAAAAAACACATAGCCAAATTCGAGGCAAAGAAGCTGGCCTTAAAGGATAGTGTGGCATTGTTTAAAAAAGAAGGAATGGGGCAAACGGTAATCAACCAATACAATTCAGCCTATGCTTCTATGGTATATGCGCTAGATGAGAATGTAGGTAGGCTTCTGGAAAAAATGGAAGCTTTGGGTGTAATGGATAACACTTTGGTGATTTTTACTTCTGATAATGGAGGGCTGACCACGCTTATGGCCAATCGAAAGGCGCCAACCAGTGTTAGGCCATTAAGGGCGGGTAAGGGTTGGGCTTATGAAGGAGGTATCAGGATTCCGCTATTGATTAAGAGACCGGGACAAAGGAAGGGAAATAAAATTGAGGCTCCCGTTATTAGTATGGACATGTTCCCTACCATTTTAAGTGAACTTGATTTACCGCTTCGGCCAGATTTACATCAAGATGGGCGTAGTCTTACCCCCTTATTGAATGGAGATAAAAATGTGGCCCATGAGAGTTTGTTTTGGGATTATCCGCATTATCACGGTAGTGGATGGACCCCAGGGCAAGCCGTTAGAAAAGGGGATTGGAAACTCATCTATTTTTATGAGGATGACCTCTATGAATTGTATAATTTGAAGGACGATATTTCAGAGGAACATAATGTGGCGCAAACCCGACCTGATAAATTAGAAGAGTTGAAAGAAGAGTTAAAGTATTATAATGAAAAACTAGAGGCACCTAGGCCTACACGAAAATAAGGGGATGGCCTTATAAGTCCTCCGCTTGTAAGGTCGTGATATCAATGGCCAACCGGCTTATATCTTTGTCGCTTGTGCCGTTATAAACACCCCGGATTCTATTCTTTTTATCGATTAAGATAAAGTTCGGGGTATGGATAAAATCCTGTAGTCCACCGTCCCCTTGATTTACCACGGCAAAGTAACTTTTACGGGCGAGCTCGTAAATGTGTTTTTTGTCGCCCGTGGTAATATGCCACTTTCCGTCAATGGCACCGTGTTTGTCGGCATATTCCCTTAAAACCGATACGCTGTCAATTTCTGGGGTAACGGACATGGATAGGAACATCACATCATCGTCGTTCAGGAAGGCCTTTTGCAATTTTTCCATGTGGTTGGCCATAATAGGGCAAATATTGGGGCATCGCGTAAAGAAGAAATCGGCCACGTAAATTTTGTCTTTGTAATTCTCTTGGGTAACGGTGGTATTGTTCTGGTCGATTAAACTGAAATTGGCGACCTTGTGTTTTTTTAAACTGCCCTGAATGGAAAGGTCTACCAATTCGGAATTGAAGTCGGTGGCGTTAAAAATGGGGAGTTTTTTCTCCGTGGAAAAAAGAAGGAATACAAAAAGACCGACGCAAATAGGTAGAAAGGCTATGGCTATAAAAGAATACTTCGTTTTTTTTGATGCACTCATGGCAATGTCAAATTTATAGTACCGATGTTTCGATTTTTATATCGGCATGTTCCCAAGCTTTGTCAAATTCTGTTTTAATGGTTTGGGCCTCCTCTTTCTTGCCTTGAAGTCGTAAGCTCTGGTAGAGTCCCATGAGTGACCATCCGTTCTGTCTTAAGATGTTTAGGTCTTCGGTATATACCTTTTCTGCCTTTTCGTATTGTTCGGCCTTTAAAAGCACCGCTCCTAAATTTTGTCGGGTGGGGATGTGCCAGGCCGCCGGTTCCGTATAGGTAAGCCCATCTTCGAACCGAACGGCTCTTTCCAAATGTTCTATGGCCCGGGTATAGTTGCCTTGAAAGGCTTCGAGTTCGCCCGATACAACTTCATAGGCGATGTTGGCGGCATGCACGGAGGCATTGTTGGCCGTTGCTACAATAGATTCAAGTGCAGGGTCTTCTTTAAGGACGGCAATGGCTTTAAGTTCCTCTTGGGCCTTTGTAATATTTCCCTTTTTAATGAACGCGATCCCTCTGGCGTAATGACGTATAAGGTTGAGGTGTTTTATTTCGGCATTCGGTGCCGGAATGGTCAAAATTTCGTTCCACTTCCCGAATCTGGTATAGGCCAATAAGGGGGTTGCGGCGAAGTCTTGAAGAAAGGGTAGGTCTTTTAGTTCTCCTACGGGTACCTTTTCCGCGGTTTTTTTCGCGGCGTCAATGGCGATTTCACTGGCTCCTAAAAGACTGGCGGACGACCATAGAAAGTGAATGTTATGGGGATAATAGGCTAGGGGGTAAAGCCCTTGGGCAAAGCATTGGCTAATGTAATCTTCATCGGCGACAATGGCCAATTGGTTTGTTTTTACGGCGTCTAGATATCGGCCTACCCGAATGTAGATATGGGAGGGCATGTGTACAATGTGGCCCGCCCCGGGCATTAAGGAAGCGAGTTTGTCGGCACTCTTTACGCCCTTGTCCGGATAGGGCAGTTCAACCATATGAATGTAATAATGGTGCCCACCGGGGTTTTCGGGTTCAAGCTCCATGGCCTTCTCCAAAGCTTTCTTGGCCGCTTTGATATTCGGACTCGGATTTCCTTCTTTATCCCAATAATTCCATCGCACCGTATTCATGGCCGACTGTGCGAACAAGATTTGAATATTGGCATCGTCGGGAAATTGTTCGACCACCTTTTCCATTTTTTTGAAATAGGCCATATCCAGAAGATCGGGATCCTTATTCAAGTCCGTACTATACCGCGCCGATAAGGCTTCTATGAGTGCTTGTTCCTTACGGCTGGCACCCGAGACCAAACCATGGGCCATGGACAAGGCTTCGTTAATTTTGTTTTTTCGGTCCTCAAGGGGTAAAGGGTCATTGATATTAGGCCCCAGTGCATAGGCCTGACCCCAGTAGGCCATGGCCGATTCGGGATCTAGACGGGCGGCTTCCATAAAAGAGCGATGTGCTTCGGCATGGTTAAAGGCGTAAGAAAGTTTTATTCCTTGGTCAAAAAAGGCCTGGGCGCGTTTGTTTTTTGTTGTAATGGAAAAATGAAGGTTCCCGAGATTGTTGAAAAGGGGTGAAATTTGCTTTGTGGTATCTATATCGCCCAGCATAAACTGGGCCGGGGTGCATTTTATAAAGCTTAATGAGGCCTTGGTATAATCGGTTCTGTCGGATCGCTTTTCGTTGAAAAAATGGGCCAAGGCCAAAAGGGAAACGATGGCGAGTGTAAGGTTTGTTTTTGTGTTCATCATATCAGCGGCTCAGTTGGTGTCTATTTTGAAGGTGGAGAGTCCAACAGGGGCATAGGACCTCCCTTATGAGATCATCCCAACCTAAGTTGCACAGAACTATGTAATTACTAATATATCAATTAAATAAAAAATACAATGAAGTTCTGTGTAAAGCGAAGTGTTTTATGTTCACTTGGCCCCGTTTTCTGTGTAAATGGAATGGGTATAAACGAAAACAAGCCCTTTTTGGGGGCTTGTTCTTAAGTGTGTTAAAAGAGCAAGGTGCTAACCTTGAATGTCTCGCGGTAGAATAATTTAACGGTTAAGGTTGGTAGGAAGGTAATTCTACTACGTATGATTCTACGGATTTACCATCTTCGCTACCGCTCCAATCCGAACCGAAAAGTACGCGTGTTCCTGTGGGACTGATGACGGCATGCGGCTCGCCCCAATAATCGAATTCGTCCTCGTCGGCCCTGTGGTGTCCAATTCGGTATACTTCTACATTTCCGGGTTCAACCCGGGCAATGACCAATTCTTGGTCTAAAAGTTTTTGTCCGTCTCCTTCAAAACCGATCATAGAGGCTGCGATCCATCCCGGATTTTTATGGGCTACGGCAGAGATGTGCGTGCCACTTTTAGGGTAGTCATACCCTAGGTTTTCAGATATTACGGGGATACAATCGCCCGTATTCAAATCATAGGCAATGATATTGCCCAAACACCCACCACGTGGACCTTCGCCAAAACTTACCGAAAAATCAGTATCGCTTCCGTTGGCCATTTGACCTAGGCACGAATGCTCGGGCTTATTTTTGTTCAGTCGGGCCTTCACATTGCCATCAGTATCGTATGATGATACATTGTGATAAAAAAGATTACCGCTTGGCGCAGGCATGGCGGCCGTATAATTAACATCGCCTACCTTGAGAAGGGTTAATTTTTTGGTCGAAAAACGATAGGAATAGGTTTGGTCGTTATTACAGCGGAAACCTATGACATCCGAATCCCACGACATCATCTGTACATCGTTGCCCATACTGATGCTTCCGTTACAGCCTGTAAGTTCTTTTAGGTTTACCATGATTTCTTTGTTGCCCGATGATACGGTATACTTGATAAAATCGTCGGTAGATTTATCGAGGTAATATAGGATGTCGGCTTCATTAAAATCCCAAAACAGTTGCTCTAGGTCATCGGGTCGAACATCGTCGAGGTTTCTGATAAAGGCGTAGGTCTTACCGTCTAGCAATTGATGTACGCCATTGGTCTGGTCGTATAGGATCATTCTACTCTCATCGGCATTCCACGCTTGAATGGTACTGTACATGGGTTTAATGACACTACCGTTGCCGCCATTTGAGATTCTACGGATGATCGTACCAAAGGAAGGGTCGACAATGGTCTTTAAGTATTCGGGTTTTGCTACATCTTGCATGGGGTGTGGCTCTAGATCATTGGCGATTAGTTCCGTTGCTACATCAATAGGGATTTCGTTTTCGTCCTCGGTATCTTCCTCGTCCTCAGGGTTCCCTTCTTCGGTAGGGGTTTCCGTTTCTTCTTCCTCGGAATCGTCATTCGTAATTAAGCTTAGGTTGTCGTTCGTACAGCTTATAACACAGAAACCGATGGTAAATAAAAATAGATAAGTCTTCAACTTTTTCATACAATTTTAATTTCGGGGTTTAAAGATGTACGAAATAAACGGCGGTCTAGTTGTTGTATTATAATTTTTTGGGGGAATTATCGAGTGGTAAGTTGATGATTTGCTTCGTGTTATGTTTCTCGCTTTAGCAATTGGCAGGCGTGTCGGGAGATGTCTACTTAATGTAGGGGAGAATGGATCGTAAGACTTTTTTTCAATAAAAAAGCCCCGGAATGAATTCCAGGGCCCCACTATATATTATAATAATATTCTTAGCTATTAAGCATAACCGGCATGACCAACATGGTTACATTTTCACCTTCGTCAAGTCCGTCGATAGGGGTAAGTATACCTGCTCTGTTCGGTAAGCTCATTTCCAAGGAAACATCATCGGAATTGAGATTGTTCAACATTTCGGTCAGGAATCGGGAGTTAAAGCCAATTTGCATATCGTCACCTTGGTAAGAACAGGTCAAACGCTCTTCGGCCTTATTGCTGTAATCGATATCCTCGGCAGAAATATTCAATTCGGCCCCTGCGATTTTTAAACGTATCTGGTGGGTAGTCTTATTAGAGAAAATAGCGACCCTTTTTACCGAGCTCAAAAATTGGTTTCTGGCAATGGAAAGCACATTTGGATTCTCCTTAGGAATTACAGCTTCGTAGTTGGGGTATTTCCCATCGATCAAACGACAGATAAGTTCGGTGTTTTCAAAACTGAACTTGGCATTACTGTCATTGTATTCAATAATGACATCAGACTCGCTACCGGCTAAAATTCCCTTTAAAAGGGTCAAGGGTTTCTTGGGCATTATAAATTCGGCTACTTGGGAAGCCGTAACATCCGTTCTTTGGTATTTTACCAATTTGTGGGCATCGGTGGCCACGAAGGTTAGGTTTTCGGGCGAGAACTGAAAAAAGACACCGCTCATCACCGGTCTAAGGTCATCGTTACCGGCCGCAAATATGGTTTTGTCTATGGCCGTGGCCAAAATATCGCCGACAAGGGTAGTGGAACTAGGGTTGGCCAGTTCAACGGCTTTCGGGAATTCGGCACCATCGGCATAGGCCAAGGCATACTTACCATGGTTTGAGCTGATCTCAACCGTGTTGTTGTCCTCTACAACAAAGGTCAAGGGCTGTTCGGGAAAAGTCTTTAAGGTTTCCAATAAAAGACGCGCCGGAACGGCAATGGTCCCTTGGTTATCAGAATCCACATCCAGTACCGAACTCATTGTAGTTTCAAGATCCGAAGCGGAGACCGTTAGTTTGTTGTTGTCAAGGTCGAATAAAAAATTATCTAAAATAGGTAGCGTGTTGCTATTGTTGATAACACCACCTAAAACTTGTAACTGCTTTAAGAGATACGTACTGGATACTATGAATTTCATAGGAGAATCGTTATTTCAATTTGTGGGATATAGTGTCTAAAAATGTCTCGAAATTAAACCAAGTTTCAAAAAACTCAGTGAAACAAAGATATTTGAAATGCATTTTTTACCGAAACAAACTTATTAACATCTAGGCCCCGTATTTGCGCTTTCTAAAATAGTTGAAAAAGGCCCCAAAAAGAAGTGTCAATCCTACGGGAAGCCCAATATTTATTAGCTGCCAATAGCTTTTCTGGTCAGCGATCTTTTTGGCATCCATAAGGGGTACGGCCACTTTTTTATTTCGAATGTTTATAAGTCCTTTTTCGTCTAAAAGGTAATTCAAGGCGTTTATTAAAAATTCTTTGTTTCCATAATAGTTGTTTGTCCACTTGTCGTAACCCAATTCCAAGGGCCTATTGTTTCGTACCTGGTTGCGTATGATGTCGCCATCCGAAATTACCAACATGGCATTTTCTTGGCCTTGTTCAAGGGAGCCTTTCAAGGCCACCGGTTTGACCCGATTGGCAAATGCCGATGTGAATTTACCGGTGATAAGAACGGCCAAGGGGTTGTTGCCCTTGTTGTAGCGTTCTTTGTCGGGAGGGGTGTTTAGGGCTATGGGGTCTAAACTGATTTGCTTGGGCGTACCGTCTAATTTAGACAGGGGCGAACTCGATAGAAGTATGGTCTTTTTATTGCTATTGTCCAAGATGTCTATAGAGTTGGCAAATTGAAACCGTATGGCCTCGAGGTTATTATTTATAGGATGGTCGTTTTTTGAAAAGACCATCGGGTGGTAATACCAAGGAACGGGATTGTACTGTGAATCGTTTCCTTCTCCCAATGCAATTACGATTTGGGTGAAATACATATCGTTTACCAAATTGCTGTTGATCCGTACACCGTATTTAAAGAAGAAATCAGTAAGGTTTAAGTCTCTCGGAAGTGCCATGGCCGTGCCACTTTGATTAAGAAGGCTGTCCAATTCCATGTTCACCTGATCAATAAGCCACATTGATTTGCCCCCATTTACAATGTACTGGTCGAGCACATATTTTTCGGCATCGGTAAAGGCTTCGGTAGGTTTGGCGATAAGGGCAAGGTCAAATTCCTTTAATTGGTCTAGGGTCCCCTGCGGATTGTTGGCTACGGAATCAAGTGTAATGGCACCTATATTATAATACTCACGAATGGAGGTGAGAAAATCGGCCAAATAAATATCATCAAGTTCGCCATTCCCTTTTAATATGGCAACTCGTTTTTTTTCGGTAAGGTTCACCTTGGCAAATGCATCGGTAAAGGCATATTCTAAGTTCTGTACCGAATTGTTGACGCGGTCTTCGGTGGAGGCCCCTAATTTATTCTTGAGCAAGGGCACCTTAACGGTCTTGTTCTTATAGTTGACCATGGCCCAAGGAAAAACGATTTCTTGTGACACCTTGCCATTGTCCTCTACGGTAACCTGTGCGGGCTTTAGGCCCAATGCCTGTAGGTCGGTAAGCGTGCCTTCAATGTTTTCGGCATCTTCAAGCGGATCTACAAAATTGAATTTTATATTGTTGTTCTTACTGGCGAATTCCTCCAGCAACTGTCGTGTCTCGGTCTTTAGTCTTAAGAATTCGGGAGGGAGGTTGCCCTCTAAAAGCACATCTACGATAACCGGCTGTTCAAATTTCTCTACCGTATTTAAGGCTTCTTGCGATAGGGTATACCTTTGATCTTCGGTAAGGTCAAAACGGGTATACACCCAACCGGAAGCAAAATTGATTATCAGTAGAACGATCAATGCGGCAACTACGCCAATGGCATTTTTCTTCATTATCGGTTTGTGTTTTTAAGCTTTTCTACCGTAAGAAAAAGAAAGAAAGCGGTCAAAGAAACAAAATAAACCAGGTCTCGGGTGTCGAGTACGCCCCGGGCAATGCTTTCAAAGTGATGCTTCATGCCCAATTTTTGTACAAAAACGACGGTTTCACTGGTGCCTATAACGGTAGCCAGACCATCAAAACCATAATACAGTATAAAACAGAGTACGAGTCCCGTGATAAAGGCTACAATCTGGTTTTCCGAAAGCGTAGACGCAAAAAGCCCTACGGTAGTATAGCAGGCCATTAGGAAGAGGGTACCAAAATACGAACCGATAACCAGACCTGTATCTATATTACCTTCCGTAGTGCCCAACTGCGATATGGTATATGCATAGAGCAAGGTTGGGATTAGGGCAATTATTCCCAAAACCAAAGTGCCGAGAAACTTGCCTAAAACGGTTTGCCAAATGGTAAGTGGCTTGATAAAGAGCAATTCTAAGGTGCCCAGTTTTTTCTCCTCCGAAAAACTTTTCATGGTAATGGCGGGAATCAAAAAAAGAAAGACCCACGGGGCCAACAGAAAAAAGTTGCCCAAATCGGCAAATCCGTAGTCGAAAACATTAAACGGTCCCTTGAAAACCCATAGAAACAGTCCGTTGAGAACAAGAAAAAGGCCAATGACCAAATACCCTATGGGTGAAGTAAAGAACGATTGTATTTCACGTTTGAAAATGGCGAGCATATATAAAGCTTCTAGATTGTGGTGTATTTCTTCCGGTCGGTCTGAAATACAGCTAAGTTTGAGGTTGTTTTATGATGAAAGCTTAAAACCATGTCATCAAATTTATAAACAATTTCAATTTAAACCAGTATTTGTTCAATTCATTCTTAATCGGTTCGTAGGCGATTTCTATACAAAACTAATGGTAACGGTATCCCTGTAATCGAGCCCGAGTAGGGTAGAGGCCCCACCTACGGTGTTCAGGTCGCTTTTGTATATGGACAATTGCACATAGCCGGCACTGTTAAAAAGGGCCAAAAGATCACCGGCTCCCTTCCGCTGGCTTCTTTCTAGGTCAAAATTGATAATGTCGCTATACTTATTATGTATCTTCTTGATTTTGGTCGTACGGGCGTTGAGTTCAAAATCGCGCCCTTTACGGTAGGCTTCAAAATAGTTCCTATGGATATTGGTTACCACGTTTCCATAGTTGTCTATGTAGATAACACTACCGATGATTTTATTACCGTTATCGGTGGCACTGGGGGCAAACTCCCTAAGCTCCTTCAATCCGTCAAAGGGCTTGCCCACAACTTCCAAGGTGCCTCCACGGGCTATATGGCAGGCTACCTGTACAAAAACATCAAGCACGGGAAAGGAACCGTGGCTAGGGTTGGGTATATTCAATTCCACTACTTTTTCGGGTTGGACCTCACTGGTAATGAGTCCGATCACCCCATTGTTGGCACTGACAAAATAATGGCCGTTTACCAGAACCGCAATATGTTGGTTCTCGGGGGTGGGTTCCGAATCTACACCGACAATATGTATGGTGCCTTCAGGGAAATGTTTGTAAGCATTTTCTAAGATATAGGCACATTCCTGAATGTTAAACGGACTTATATCATGTGAAATATCAACTATTTTTGCATCGGAGAGCTCTTTGTAAATAGTTCCCTTAAGGGTACCGACAAAGTAGTCTTTTAGACCAAAATCTGTAGTAAGCGTTATAATCGGAGTCATGAATTCTTTTCATTAATATCAAGAAAAGTAGGTGTTAAGCGAGTTTGGGTGGGGTAAACAATGAGGCGTGCAACGGTAATAACTACGCTAAACCGATATAGAAAGGAATGCAGGATGCTACTGGAAAATGTAAAAATCTGATTATTTGAGTTCGCTATCATACAGTAATGTTGATATGTTTTGGTTAGGCAAACTGAAATTTTCGTTAAGTTTGTTAAACAAAATTATAACAAAAAAATAGTCAGGCGAAATATTATGTTCACGGGCTCTCATTTTAACACCTCCACTTTTTGAACGAACTGATAATAGAACTTACAGAGATTAGCCCACGCGAATTTTTCGGGCAACAAAATCAAAATATAGATTTACTGAAAAAGTATTTTCCAAAGCTCAAGATCGTAGCAAGGGGAAGCAAAATAAAAGTATACGGTGATGAAGAGCTCCTAGAAGAGTTCGAACGCCGCTTTGATATGCTTACCGCCCATTTTGGCAAGTACAATAAATTGGACGAAAACAGCATTGAACGTGTGCTGACCAGCAATACGTCCCTAGACTATGAGTCTCCCGAAAACAGTGGGGAAACTTTGGTACATGGGGTGAATGGCCGTCTTATAAAACCACAGACCCTCAATCAACGTAGGTTGGTCGATGCGGCCAAGAAGAACGATATGGTCTTCGCCATTGGGCCGGCAGGTACGGGAAAGACCTATACCGGCGTAGCCTTAGCGGTTAAAGCCTTGAAGGAGAAGCAGGTAAAGCGCATTATCTTAACAAGGCCCGCAGTCGAGGCCGGTGAGAACTTGGGCTTCTTGCCAGGGGATTTAAAAGAGAAATTGGACCCCTATATGCAACCTTTGTACGACGGACTTAGGGATATGATCCCTTCGGAAAAGTTGGCACACTTGATAGAGAACGGAATCATTCAAATAGCCCCATTGGCCTTTATGCGCGGACGTACCTTGGACAATGCCTTTGTTATTTTGGATGAGGCCCAAAACACGACCCATGCACAAATGAAAATGTTCCTTACCCGTATGGGAAAGAACGCCAAATTTATGATTACCGGTGACCCCGGACAGATCGATTTGCCGAGAAGGGTGATTTCAGGACTCAAGGAAGCCCTTTTGATCCTTAAAAATACCCAAGGCATTGAAATTGTTTATCTCGATGATAAAGATGTGATACGTCATAAGCTGGTAAAAAAGGTGATTGACGCATACAAGAATATAGAACACCAGAATTAATACGAAACCCTCTTTAAGTAAAAAATTACCCGCATAGAATGAGCAGTACCATTACAGATACGAATTTTGAATTTCCTGGCCAGAAAAGTGTTTACAAGGGCAAGGTGCGTGAAGTATATGAACTTGAAAATGGAATTTTGGTGATGGTTGCCACCGATCGCCTATCGGCCTTTGATGTGGTGATGCCCAAAGGTATTCCTTATAAAGGGCAGATCTTGAATCAGATCGCCACTAAAATGATGGATGCCACCAAGGATATCGTCCCCAATTGGCTAATGGCTACGCCAGACCCCAATGTAGCGGTGGGGCACGCCTGTGAACCTTTCAAGGTGGAAATGGTCATTAGGGGCTATCTTTCAGGGCACGCGGCACGTGAATACAAAGCAGGTAAGCGTATGTTGTGCGGTGTGGCCATGCCAGAGGGAATGAGGGAAAACGATAAATTCCCCCATCCCATTATTACCCCGGCTACCAAGGCTGAAATGGGAGATCACGATGAGGATATTTCAAAAGAGGATATTTTAAAAAGAGGTATCGTTGCTAAGGAGGATTATGAAGTTTTAGAGCAATATACACAAGCCCTTTTTGAAAGGGGCACCCAAATTGCGGCCGAAAGAGGACTCATACTGGTAGATACCAAATACGAATTCGGAAAGACCAGTGACGGTAAGATTGTTTTGATAGACGAAATCCATACGCCCGATTCTTCGCGCTATTTCTATGCCGACACCTATGCGGAATTGCAGGACAAAGGTGCGCCCCAAAAACAATTGTCGAAGGAGTTCGTTCGCCAATGGCTTATAGAAAACGGCTTTCAAGGTCTTGAAGGGCAAACCTTGCCCGAAATGACGGATGAGTATATAGAAACGGTTTCCGAACGCTACATAGAACTGTACGAAAACATAACGGGCGAAGCTTTTCAAAAAGCCGATATATCGGATATCCAAACCCGTATTGAAAAAAACGTATTGGCTTATTTAAAGGCTTAAAACGCTATTTCAGTAGTTTTTTAACCGAGAAATTTTTCTTTGTTTTTAATTTTTGCATAATTTTCATAAAGGCAATGGCGGTAATGTAGGCATCGCCTAGTGCCGTATGCCGGTCTTTTTTGGAGATATCGAATTTTTCGGCCAGCTCATCGAGTGAATATTGGGGCTTGACCGGTAACAGTGGCGATTGGATCAGGGTTCGCTTGTAAAGGACGGAAGTATCGAGAAACTTATTTTTTAGGTCGGGCATCCCGTGCCGGTTGAGAGCCTTGTTGATCATGGTTCGGTCGAAGCCGGCATGATGGGCCACAAGAACCGAATTGCCGATATAATCTAAAAATTGGATCAGGGCATCCAACTCCGTAATACGCTCCTTGGGCTCTTCCTGTAAAATACCGTGTATCTGAATGTTCTTGGCGTGATAGAAGTGCTGGTACAGATAGACCTCAAGGCTTTGGTTTACATTGATATGGTTGTTCTGAAGGCTTAGGGCGCCAATAGATAATATACGGTCGGTTTCGTAATCAAATCCCGTAGTTTCGGTATCGAGTACCACAAATCGGATCTTTGAGAGGTCGTTCTCCGGTTTGGCGTTGAACCGCTCTAAGTAATCCATCCAAAAATCGGGATAGTTCTTTTTTCGTTTTTTAAACAGGTTCATTAGCCCAATAGGTTTGTCACTTTAAAGCGTATTTTTAAAAGCTCCTGAAGGTCTTTAATGGTCTTAAAGCATCGCTTCAACTTGATTTTTTCTTCTTTGGTCAATTTGTTAAGCGCTATAAAACGCCCCGAGTCATTGTGCAAGAGACCATGTCTCGTCCTGAATTTCAAAAGGGCTTTTGTTGCGTACGAACAGGCCATGAACAATTCTTCGTTGTTGGGTTCCAGTTCGGCCAATTTTTCAAATCGCTCCGCCGTATTATTGATCGACTTCACCTTATGGGATAGGGTCAACACACGTGCACCATCGATCAAGGGCATCAAGGCCCTTCGTTTTACATCGAAAAAGTCTTTGTACTCACCATCTTCCTCTACCAGGAAACTTCTGAAAAAGCCACTAGGGGAAGGACTCTGCAATGCGCCACTGGCCAAGTGTAAAAAGAAGTTCGGGAATTTTTCCGTCGTATCGAATATGTGGGCACTAAGCTCGCTTACCAAATCGGGATCTCCGTACGATAGGTTGTAATCAAAAAATATGGAAGACAACAAGACTTGATCCGGACCGGGATTGGTGATCCAATGGTAAATACGCTCCTTCCATTCCGAAATACTTGAACACCACTCGGGGTTGGAAGCCATCATTTCGGCCGGGCAATACTCATATCCTATACTAAAAAGACCTTTTGTAACAATTTTGGAGAGATTCAAAAAATAGGCCCGGGTCGACCTTAATAAATAATCGGGCACGTCTTCAAAGACCAGGGCGTTATCTTGATCCGTATGCAGCAATTGTTCGCTGCGCCCTTGACTGCCCATGGCCAACCAAGCAAATTTGACCGGAGGGGGACCCTCCATTTTATCAAGCGCGATTTTGATGATCTGTTTGATACAGGCGTCGTTAAGCTCCGATATGATTTTCGAGGTCAGGGTCAAGGGGATGTTCTGGTCGAGATATCCCTGAAGAAGGTTCATGATCTGTCGGCGTACGGCCTTTAGCTTTTTGAAACCATTGGCACGTTTGATGGCCTTGATCAATACCGCAGGGTTGTTGCCCAACTCGAACATGATATCGTGCTTGCTTATGATACCTACGGCTTCTGTATTCGTTGTACCATCCAAGGTTAGGCATAGATGGCTGATGTTACTCTTCATCATGGCCATCTGGGCCTGGGTCACGGTCATTTTTTTGGGATAGGTAATGACGGGAGAGCTCATAATACTTTTGGCCCTTGAAGTGATAGGAAAGAGTCCCGTTGCAATTTTATTCCTAATGTCCTTATCGGTTATGATCCCCACCGGAAGCTTTTCTTTTAAGACCAACATGGCCCCGACTTTTTTTTCGGTCATGGTAGAGGCAATGGTCTTGATCATGGTATTTTCGGTGCAGGTGACCAGCTTTTTTGAATAGTGGACGCACTGCAGGTCTAAAAGTTGATTGTCGCCTACCTTAGCATTTTCCGACGATTCAGAGGCTCCGTAAAGTTTGCCCCTGTGGCTCTTTGAATAGGGATTTCTGGTATTTGACGCAAAGCTTTCGATAAGAAAGGTGCCTACTTCGTCGTACTTTTTTATGATCGGTTTGAAATCCACTATCGGAATGGCGTAAAGAATGGTCTCTTCATAGGCCTTGGCCCCGATCTTATAATTTTCATTGGCGATAAGGGGCCTCAGTCCGAAGATATCACCCTCATCGCACAGGTCTACAACCTCGTCATTGGGTTCTTTGGTAAGTATGACCGCCCCTTTGTGTACGACATAAAAATACTTGTGCGCTTCTTCATCGATGGCGAAAATAGCCTCTCCCTTTACTTTGTAGACAATGCTTATTTCTTCCGATAGGCTTTCTATTTCTTTGATGTCTATTTCATTGAAAGGCGGGTAGTTCTTTAAAAAATCGGCTACCCTTGCCGAAATCGTGTTCTTCATGCGGCTAATTTAGAGCTAAAGTTAGGTCAGGATTTGCATTAAACAAAGTAAAACCGACTAAAGAAACGCCTGGCAATTATCTTTGGCCCCTCCTTGGCGTTCTAGGGAAAGATTCGGAAAAGAAGCTTCCGCAGTTGATGTGAAGCCCTGTTTATAACTTATCTTTGCCATTGTAAAGGGCCGTTTTAGTATGTTGAACAATACCATAGCAGTAAACTTTAGGGAACTCTTACAGTTTTTGAAAAGCACCGATTTTTCAAAGGCCATACTAGTAGGGCTTGCCGTTACCGTACCTATTTTATTGGGACTCTATTTTGATCAGCTCGAGATTGGGCTGGCACTTTGTTTTGGGGCCTTTTGGAGCTCGCCCAGTGATGTCAGTGGTAGTTATAGGCATAAAAAGATTGGAATCCTTTGCT
This sequence comes from Zobellia uliginosa, assembly GCF_900156625.1. Classification (GTDB taxonomy): domain Bacteria; phylum Bacteroidota; class Bacteroidia; order Flavobacteriales; family Flavobacteriaceae; genus Zobellia; species Zobellia uliginosa. The sequence goes on from NZ_FTOB01000002.1 coordinate 719,776, forward strand.
CTGCCGCACTAGTGGTTGTCGTTAGTTTTATTGGGGGCTATCTCGATTTGCCCCTGTTTGTCTTGATTCCCGTTTTAGGGCTGTTGACCTTTTCCATAGCCTACCTTTCCGTCTTTGGTTTCCGTGCCTCTTTGATCAGTTTTTCGGGGCTTTTGGCCTTGGTGTTGAGTTTTGCCCACCAACTTCAAAACTTAGAGGTATATCAATATGCGCTTTTTGTTGGTTTGGGCGGTCTGTGGTATTTATTTTTGGCCGTAGTTTGGCACCGTATCAACCCCACTGGGGAAGTTGAAGAGGTGTTTACGGATACCTATCTCTTAACATCAAAATTCTTGCATATCCGAGGGCGCTTGATCGAATCGAATACCGACCGAGATGACTTACTGCCCGAATTACAGAAAATACAGGTACAACTCACCGAGAACCACGATAGCTTACGCGAGATGCTTATCGTCTCGCGAAAAAGTTCGGGACAATCCATGTACAACGGAAAACGCTTGTTGGTACTTACCCAGTTGGTGGAGATGCTGGAAACGGCCATTTCCAATCCCGTCAATTATGCCAAGATGGATGATATTTTTTCAAGGCATCCAGGGTATATGGAAATGTTTCAAAGGCTTATGTTCCGAATTTCCGACCAATTGGAGAAAATCGGCTATGCCGGTAGTGATAGGAGGAAGTTACCGAACAATAGGGAGTTGAAAGAGTGTGTCGCGAGAATCAAGGAAGAGATTACCAAATTAAGGTCCATACCAAAGAACGAAAACTTGGAAGGCTTCTTAATGCTTCAAAATCTTTTTGAATATCAGGAAAAACAGGTGGAAATCCTTAGGAAGATCAAATGGCTGCTCGATGATCCCAAACCTGAGGAACTAGAATTAATTGACGAGGAATACGCCCGTAAATTTGTAGCCTTACCCGATTATGACCCCAAGGTACTGGTTCAGAACTTTAGTTTTGCCTCGCCTATATTCAAGCATGCGTTACGCTTGGCGGTCACCGTGATGATCGGTTATGGGGTGGGTACGATTTTTGAGTTTCAGAACCCCTATTGGATCTTGTTGACCATCATCATTATCCTTCGTCCGAGTTATGGCCTTACCAAGGCCCGTTCAAAAGACAGGATCATCGGAACCCTTATCGGTGGGGCCATTGCATTCATTATCGTTTCCCTTGTACAGAATACCTATGTTTTTGCCGTATTGGGCATTGCTTCCTTGGTAGCGGCATTTTCTATGCTACAGCGAAATTACAAAACGGCGGCTACCTTTATCACCTTGAGCGTCATATTCATATACGGTATTTTAAGGCCCGATATTTTGACCGTCATTCAATTTAGGGTCCTCGATACGGTAGTGGGCGCGGCACTATCCTTTTTAGCCACCTTATGGCTTTGGCCTACGTGGGGCTTTCTGAACATCGGTAAGAATTTTGAGGATAGTTTACGGGCCCATAAGAACTTTTTAATTGAAATAGGCCGTTTTTACAGTGCGAAGGAAAATACGGTCGCCCCGCTTCGCATTACCCGAAAGAAGGCTTTTGTAGAAACCTCTAACCTGAGTTCGGCCTTCCAACAAATGGTTCAAGAACCTAGGTCAAAGCAGAGGAACATAGACGAGGTGTATGAGTTTGTGGCACTTAGCCATGCTTTTTTGGCTTCCTTGGCCTCATTAAGCTCTTACATCCAGAACCACAGTACTACTGAGGCTTCCGAAGGTTTTAAATCGGCCATAGCCCAAATAGGTGAGAATATGGATCGGGCCATACATGCCTTGGCCCAAGAGGGAGAAAATGCCGATTTTTCAATCACAAACCTCGAACGTTCATTTGAGGACAATCGTTCTAGGTTCGATACGATGGCCTGGGATTTCGAAAATGCCGTAAAAACCGGTAAGGTGAGAAATTTGCAGGAAGCCTATCTCATACTCGAACAGCTGCGTTGGCTCTTTTCCCTCAGTGCTAAAATGCTAAAATTGAGTTCAAAGATCTAGTTTTTTCAAAGACCTCTTATTTTTTTTGTTAAAATCCTACATCCTGACCTAGGTCATTCTTTTGGCTGTGCTTCCATTATACTTTAGCCGTACGTTAATTGTTTAACTAAAAAAGTTGAGATTATGTCACTAATGAAATTTAACAAAAGACCTTGGGGAAATCTTGTAAGTAATGATTTTTTCAACAACGACGATTTTTTTAATGGAGGTTCTTGGTTGGGAAAACTGGAAGAGCCGGCCATGAACGTTAAGGAAAACGACGATAATTTTGAAATTGAACTTGCGGCACCTGGTTATGACAAGAAAGATTTCAATGTGAGCATCGATAACGGATGCCTGAACATTTCGGCGGAAAATTCCAATGTTAAAAAAGAAGAGGAAGACAACTATAGCCGCAAGGAGTTTAGTTATTCCTCTTTTCAAAAATCACTCCGATTACCTGAAAGCGTAGCTGACGATAAAATAAAGGCGAGCTACAAAGATGGCCTTCTCAAATTCAAAATTGCCAAAAAGGAAGAGGCTAAAAAACACAGTCCGAAAACTGTAGAGATATCATAAGAAACACTAATCGTTAGAACAGCCTTCTTATCGAAACCTGTATGCGTCCATGTAGGTAGGTTAGATTTGAGGGCTTTCTTTTTTGTGATAATTCTTCTTCTCGGGTTTGGCGATAAGCCCTCCGGTATTCGATATGTAACTGTCTTTTACCAATTTTTATGTCCCCAAAAAACTTCACGTTCTTTTATGATACAGGTCAGGGAGAGACCGTAAATAATTACGGTAATTTGTATTTGTGCAAATGCTCTTCCATATATTTATTATGATGTTCAAATATGTAATCGGACTTATTTTTTGTATTGGTGTTATGGGCGATAGCCTTGTTCCCGATACGGTACTGCAATACGACATCTTAATGAGAAACAAGCTTATAGGTAGTTTAGAGGTAAGCCGAAAGACTGTAGGCACGGTGACTACTTATCAGAGTTTTACCCGTATCAAAACCAAACTATTGACACCGATAGCGGTAGATTATAAGTATGTGGTAAGCTTTGACAATGAGCTCCTTCAAAGGGCCAATGTCAATATTTGGGTCAACGATAGGCCCCACGCGGAGACCAGCACCTCGTGGAAAAATAATCAGTATCGTATCGTAAAGAACAAAAAGGAAAGTAACTTGGAAGATTCTATCGACTATACCACTATATTGCTGTACTTTAAGGAGCCGAAGCATATCGATTATTGTTACTCCGAACAAGATGGTACTATGAATACCATAGTGGCCCTAGGAAACCATAGCTACAAGAAAATCAATGCGAATGGCAAGGAAAACTTATACTTTTATAAAAAGGGTGTTTTGCATCATGCTACTATTGATGGCGGAGTGGTAAGTTTCGAAATGCGCATCAGTGAGTAAGTTCTCAAGATAAGATGATTTGTTTGCATTGGATAAAATAACATTTAGAATATGACCATCGCACTTATCGTTTACTTTTCGTTGGCCCTGTTCTTGGTAGGTCGGTTATTGCTTTATGGTATACGCCCCACAAAGACCCTAGCTTGGCTTTTGGCCATCTTTACCATACCGGTCGGAGGTATGTTGTTCTACTTCGTTCTGGGACGTAACAGAAGAAAAAATAAGTTTTACCGCCTTAAAAAGACCGAAGAGATCTCGGCATACCTAAAAACGGTCGAGGCCTATTGCGATGATATAGATCGAAATAATGGGGAAAACGTGCCCGAACCGATAAAAGGCCACCTCAAATTGGTAAAACTTATCGCTAAAAACTCCAACTTTTTACCCAGTTTAGGCAATGAGCTGACCCCCCTAAAGGATGGACCGGCAACCTTTGAGGCTATTTTTCAGGCTATGGAAGGAGCCGAAAAGTTTATACATGTTCAATATTATATTTTTGAGGAAGGCATATTGGGCGATAGGTTTCTGTCCCTTTGGCAACGAAAAATAAAGGAAGGTGTTGAAATCCGTTTCCTATACGACGGTTTGGGAAGCAATACCTTAAGCAAGGCCTATGTCAACCAACTCAGGGAAGCTGGGGTGGAGGTCTTTAGTTTTTTGCCCATTCGGTTCAAAAGGCTACTCTCGTCCATTAATTACAGAAACCATAGGAAGATAGTCGTGGTTGATGGGCATACGGCCTTTACGGGCGGTGTCAACGTATCGGACAAGTACATTAAAGGTGACTCGGTATTAGGTACTTGGCACGATATGCATTTGCGACTTAGGGGACCTGTAGTCAATAGCCTTCAGGCAGTATTTGCCATGGACTGGAGTTTTGCCAGTGGAAAGGATGATATGCTGACATTGTCGTATTTTTCAACCATACCCAAAATCGGAAATTCTATTGTACAGACCGTTTCAAGCGGCCCTGATTCCGATTTTCCGTCGGTACATCAACTGTATTTTTCATTGATCAACGGTGCCAAAAAGTATATCTACATCGTAAACCCCTATATTATTCCGGGAGAAGCCCTTATGGAAGCTTTACAGGTAGCCGCTCTGGGCGGGGTCGATGTTAGGATTTTGCTTTCTTCCAACTCCGATAGTTTTTTGGTCAGATGGGGCGTACGCTCGTATTTTGAAAACTTTTTGGAAGCTGGGGTTAGAATTTATCAATATCCTGATGGCTTCTTGCACAGTAAACTCATGTTTACCGACGATGAACTGACGACCATTGGTACCGCCAACCTTGATGTAAGGAGTTTTGAACAAAATTATGAGGTCAATGTTTTGGCCTATGATAAAGAACTTACAAAGCAGTTGAAACGTGATTTTTTAAATGATTGCAAAATTAGCCGTGAATTAGATTATAAGGAATTTACACAGCGACCCAAGTCCGAGCGTTTTAAAGAAGGACTCGCAAAAGTGTTTAGTCCCGTCTTGTAGTATCACCTATGACTTGCATCATTTTCAGGCACGGGTGTAGTTCGTAAATTCGCATAATTATCATATAGCAATGAATATAGGTCTTGTACTTTCAGGAGGAGGAATTAGGGGAGTGGCGCATATTGGCGCTATAAAGGCTTTGGAAGAGCACGGGATTTTCCCGACACATATATCGGGTACCAGTGCCGGAGCCATAGTGGGGGCACTCTATGCAGGAGGCGTCGGTTGGGCCGAAATATTACATTTTTTTAAAACCATCCCCCTTTTTCGTACACAGAAGTACGCCCGTAGCAAACCGGGTTTTTTAGATACGGAAAAGTACTATGATAATTTCAAGGAGTTTTTCCCTAAGGACGATTTTAGTGTATTAAAGAAACCGCTCTACGTAACCGGTACCGATATCATAAAGGGTACGCTCAAAATATTTCATAAAGGGCAACTCATTCGACCGGTATTGGCCTCGGCTTCCTTTCCGGGTATGTTTACCCCTACCAAAATAGGCGACGCTTATTATATTGACGGAGGGGTTCTCAATAATTTCCCCATTGAACCGCTAAAAAATAAGTGCGATAAAATTATCGGGGTTTATGTCAATCCACTCAAAAAAATAAGAATGGAAGATCTAAAACATTCTTATACCGTGGTGGAGCGGGCCTATAAATTAAAGTCCGCTTCCGAATCCATGCTAAAATTCCCGGAATTCGATATGATTATCTCCCCTGAACGCCTTTCTGCTTTCGGCACTTTCGATATGAATAGCATCGATGCCATATTTGACTTAGGTTATCGGGCCGCTAAAGAAAATCTTGAAGAAAACGACGCAGCATTGCAGTTTATAGTAGAATAGTATAGTAAATAATGACGGTTAAAACAGAAATCATGACAAAGGTCATGTTTCGGTAACCAAGACCATTATACATTTGCTAAAACCATACATGGACGCTTTTCACCTCTATAATATTCGGTGGCCTATTACGCCCCACTATTCGGAGTTGGTCTAGGTATGCATATTTACAGGCCTAGTATTGCAACGTGGCCTTGCCTTTTTGTAATTTAGTTTGAAAATAAGGCTTCTAGACTGTACCCAATGGTAGAAAAATTCAAAGACAATGACCTTTTCAAAGGAATATTTGAATCTTCGGTAGAAGGTATTATGGTGGTGGACTATAGGGGGCGCATTTTTAAGGCCAACCCTTCAGTCGAAAAAATGTTCGGTTATGCACCGGGTGAATTGGTGCATAAAACGGTAGAAGATCTTGTGCCGGACCGATACGGAAAATCTCATCAAAACCACAGAAAAAACTTTTCCAAAAAACCTATATCTCGACCTATGGGGAAAGGGGGAAATCTATGGGGCCTGAGAAAAGACGGCTCACAGTTTCCCGTGGAAATCAGTTTGAGTCCTACCCAAATCAACGATGAAAACCTTGTGGTAGCCTTTATTATAGATATAACCGATCGTTTATTGGCCGAAAAAAAGGCCGCCGTCAGTGCCGATAAAATGAACGAGGCACAAAGTTTGGCCCATATCGGTAGCTGGGTATGGAACCTGAGGACCAATGAAAGAAACTGGTCGGACGAATTTTATAGAATATGCGGCCTGCCTCCTGGTGATAGGCGATTGAACGCCGATACGGCCTTAGAGTATATCCATCCCGACGACCGTCAAAATACCCTAGATGGTATTGCATATGCCATTGAAAACAGTACTTCCTATTCTAATTATAAACGTTTTGTTAGAAGCGATGGTACTGTACGATATATTACGGAAAAGGGTAAGGCCACATATGATAATGACGGCAAGCCCTTGGAGTGGTTCGGCACCATACAAGACGTCACGGAACAGAAGGCAACCGAACAGGAACTCGAAGAAAATCTGGCCAAGAATAAAGCTTTGTTAGAGGCTTTGCCCGATATGATGTTCATATTGGACCACCACGGAAAATTTCTCGATTGTTATGCCCCTAAACCTGAAAAATTGTTTGCTCCCGCCAATAGTTTTATAGGAGGCTATATAAATGACATGCTACCTTCCCATATACGCGAGGTGGTCCGCCATGGGGTCGATAAAGCTATAAGAACCAAGGAAATACAACTTGTAGAGTACAATTTTGACGGGGAGAAGGGGAGGCAGTTTTATGAGGGCCGTATTGTCCCTATGGATAAAAACCGCCTGCTGACCATTGTCCGTGATATTACGAACGAAAGGGCCATAGAGAATATTTTGTATGTGCGCAATCAGGCTTTGGCGGCAACGGCCAACGGTATTATTATTTGCGATGCCCAAGAGCCCGACCACCCCATTATCTATGCCAATGAGGCCTTTTGTAAGACCACGGGATACGATGAAGACGATTTTATGGGGAAGAATTGTCGCTTCTTACAGCGTGAAGACAAGGATCAGTCGGAAATCAAATTAATGTCCGAGGCGATTAAAAAAGGAGAGAATTGCCGTGTGGTATTGCGGAACTATAGAAAAGATGGTTCCTTGTTTTGGAACGAGGTCAGCATTACGCCCATATACAATGAAGAAAAGGTACTGACCCATTTTGTAGGGGTGCACAACGATGTTACGGCCCATAAGGTAGAAGAGTTCTTTAAGATCGGTCAATCGCATGTTATGGAAATGATCATTCAACATGAACCCTTGGAACACATTGCCAATAAAATTGTAGAGACCATTGAGACCGCCATTCCCAATTGCCAGGGATCTATTCTATTATTGGATAAGGAAACGGGCAGTTTACGGCAATTGGCGGCACCAAACGTACCAAAAAGCTTTACAGATGCCATTGAGGGAATACAAATAGGGGCGGAAAATGGATCTTGTGGAGCGGCAGCCTATTTGAAAAAAGAGATTATTGTTTCCGATACCTCTAGTAATCCGCTTTGGAAGGCGTTTAAGGAAGCGGCAGAGGAGGCCAATCTTAAGGCGTGTTGGTCCTTTCCTATATTTTCGTCTAACCAGGAATTGCTGGGCACCTTTGCCATTTATTTCAATGTTTCGAGAATACCGCTCGATACCGAAAAGGAAATTATTTATAATATCACCCAAGCCACAAGTGTGGCCATTGAGCAGCACAATATTAGTGCGGCACTACGGAAGAGTAGGGAAGAACTGGCCGTCTATGCCGAAGCACTCGAAAACAAGGTAGCCGAGCGCACCGTTGAATTAAAGGATATGGTGCGGAAGTTGGTGGAATCGAATATGAATCTCGAAGATCAAATCCAGATTACCAAAAACGCAGAAAATAGCGCTATTGCCAGTCAGGAGTTGTTGGTCACCATTTTCAAAAATTTTCCCAGGGGCTTTGTGGGGGTGGTAGATATGCATTTACGTGTTGTGTTCATAGAGGGCGAAGATCTTGATACCCTAAATTTCAGGAAGGCCATACACGTAGGGGATACCATTGACGAGTTAAGTAATGTTCCCGTAGAACTTAAGAAAAAGGTGAAGCAAAACGTGCTAAAGACCTTGAAAGGCGAACATTGTTCCTTTGAGGCGAAAGTACAAGGCAAATCATATTTGGTCAATACCACACCTTTGTTCAACGAGGAGCATGAGGTGGTTCAGGCCTTGATCGTCTACAATAACATTTCCGACCAAAAACGGGTAGAGGTCGAGATTCGCAATACGCTGCAAAAAGAAAAGGAACTCAACGAGCTGAAATCGAGATTCATTTCAATGGCTTCCCATGAATTCAGAACTCCCTTAAGTGCTATTTTATCGGCAACCAACCTTATTGAAAGGCGAAATGGCGACGGTCAGGAAGAAAAGCGAACAAAGTATATTCAAACCATAAAGGGCAGTGTAAAAAACTTAGTCGACATACTGAACGATTTCCTATCTTTAAGTAAATTGGAAGAAGGCAAGGTAGTGGCCCAGCCTACCTTGTTCGATTTCGTTGAGTTTATAGAGGCATTGGTAGAAGAGGTCCAGGGTGTGAAAAAGAACGGCCAGACCATAGATGTCATCAACAGCCGTTCCCGTATAGAGGTTGGGCTAGACACAAAATTACTAAGACATATTGTACATAATTTATTGTCTAACGCCATAAAATATTCTGATGAACACAAGCCTATTACGCTAAAAATCACCACCAAGGACAGCAGGCTCTTTATTGAGGTTACGGATCGGGGTATCGGAATACCGGCTGAAGATCAAGATTACCTGTTCCAGCGTTTTTATCGGGCAAAAAATGCCACCAATTTTCAAGGCACGGGATTAGGTTTGAATATCGTAAGGCAATACACCCTTTTAATGAACGGCACTATCAGCTTTCGTAGCCAGCTAGGCCAAGGCACCACTTTTATCGTAGAACTCCCCATAAATCTTTTGACAAATGAAGAAAATACTACTTATTGAAGACAATTACGATGTACGTGACATGACTGCGGAAATTCTGGAACTTGAAAATTACCAGGTAGCCACAGCCGAAAACGGCAAGATCGGTATTGAAAAGGCACGGACCTTTGCCCCCGACCTTATTCTGTGCGATATAATGATGCCCGAAGTAGATGGTTATGGTGTTTTTGAAGAACTAAGCCAAGACCAAAAAACGGCCTGCATCCCCTTTATCTTTTTAACGGCCAAGTCGGAAAAATCCGATTTGCGGAAGGGAATGGCCATGGGGGCCGATGATTACTTGACCAAACCTTTTGAGGCAATAGATTTGATCGAAGCCATAGAGGCACGGCTCAAGAAGAATTCCTTTTTGCGCAAAGAGTTTTCCAGAAATGTTCAAGGGATCAACGACTTTATAAAGGAGGCCTCAAAATATCAAAACCTAAAAGATCTTTCCGCAGACCGTAGTTTGACCCGGTATAGGCCTAAAGAAGCGATTTTTTCAGAGGGGAGCATGGCCCATAACCTTTATTTTATACAAAGCGGGGAGGTTAAAACATACAAGCACAACGAAAACGGAAAAGAGTATGTGACCGGCATGTTCAGTGCGGGCGATTTTATCGGTCAACTTTGTATCTTGGGCAGTTTGGGTATGTATACGGAAACGGCGGTGGCCCTTAGCCACTGTGAAATATGCAGTATTCCCAAGAAAGATTTTACCCAACTATTGTTCAACAATAAAGAGGTTTCGCATAAGTTCATCGGTATGATTTCGAACAATGTCATTCATATGCAAAACCAATTGATGGGCCTGGCCTTCGATTCGGTACGTAAAAGAGCCGCTACCGCTTTATTGGAGCTGTACGATAAAGGGCTTATCAAAGATGATGATATGGGTATCAGTATCTCTAGGGAAGATTTCGCGGGCTTGATCGGTACGGCGACGGAGACGGCCATACGGGTGCTATCAAGCTTTAAGGATAAGGGATTGATCCAATTGGGCGAATCGCGTAGAATTATACTCGCGGATAAAAAACAATTGCAGCAAGTAGCCGACTTTGGCTAATGGCCCTGCTAGCTAGGGCTATGCTTTCCGGCCTAGGCGGCGTAACCATTCGAGTCCCTTGCTCAGGGCGAAATCGATTAACGACCGTTTAATGTCAAAGCTCGCGGCTTGTATCATTTGCTTTGGCTCGAGATGGTCTTTTGTGGTTTTTAGGTCTAGTTTCAGGCTTTCCTTGGCAATTTCACGCTGAAGCCGTAAAATTTTCAGGTCATGGTCTATTTCCAAAAACGAAGTGTATTTTTTTGTCATGGCCGATCGAAATAATGTTTCGAGAATTTTTGTAGCAATGGCCGTTGCAATACCCTTCTGAAAAAATAAAAGATAAGGGCCACTACAATATAAAAGGCACCCACGATCAAAAAGCCCGAATAGAAACTTTCCATAGCCTCATTAAGGGCAAGGGAGATACCCAAGGATATCATGGACAGGGCCAAAAATAGTACGGCCCCTATGATTAAAGATTGGGCCAGGGTCGTAACCGAAGCCATAAGTACCTTAAAGAGCTTGAGCTTGTAATATTCTTCGCTGGTTTCGAGATAAGACCTCATATCCGCATCTACGTCAACGAGGTCTTTTTTCAATGTTTCAAATGCCATATCGCATTATTTGTGTAGTTGGGCGTTTTTCTTCTTAAGGTCTTCCAGCTTGCGTTCTAAAGTAGAAATGATGTCATCGGCCTTGTAACTCATATTGCTAATGGTCTCATCTAATTTTTGCTCGAACTCTTCTTTCTTTTCGTTGGCCGTTTTGGTCAGTTCGTCTTTGGCATGTGCCATTCGTTCGGTTAGGTCGTGTTTGGCATCTAAAGCCTTGTCTTTGATTTTATGCCTTGTTTCAACTCCTTTGTCGGGGGCATAAAGTATTCCTATGCCCGCACCGATTGCTGCTCCTGTCAATAAAGCGAGAAGAATATTTCCACTATCGTTTGCCATGATTTTAGTTTTTAATTAGTATCAATTGTGAATGGTAAAATTAGTCAGGTAAAATTTTTGGCCATATGACCTAGGTCAGGCATATAGAAAATATCTACTTGTACTTTAGCAAAGGAGAATGCTCCGAGTTTATGACCATGCGGTCTCTAATTTAAAAGAATATGCACGTCCCGAAAACAGAACAAAAACAGGTTTTTCTAAAACCGTACGACCAAATTTCAGATTTGGAAAAGGCCTTAAAAGTGGTCGGTCAGATGGATTTTGATAACATTGTAATATCGGTAATCGGTAATCTACGAGATGACTATACGGACAATTCGAAAGAATTGACGTTCAAAGAAACGCAATTGAGACATTTTTTTATGGAACTTCTAGGGGAGGATACCGCCTTCAACACCTTCTATAACCCCGAATTGGGGCGTTTGTTCGTTGCGGGTTTTTTGGTTTCTACCTTTCTTGACCCCGTGGGTAGCCGCGCGATAGGGGTACTTTCCGGTGGACCTTATGGTATATTAAGGGGACTGGGGGTGAGCGAGGAACAAGCCTTGGCCAGTGTTGAAAAGTTAAATGAAGGGGTGACCCTGTTCGTGGCCAGGGGCCATCGTTTCGACCTTGAAAGATTGGAATTGAAATTGGACACTTCGGTCGATATGGATAAACACTGATACGCTTTATACGTAGCGACTGACCTAGGTCATAGTTTTCTAGCCCATATGGCCGCAATTTTATGGTGTATTCTAATCAAAAACACATAGCATGGACACTCTTGAATATTATGAAAGTAAAAAAGAATTTAACGTATTCGTAGCGAGTACCTTTTCTGATCTTACCCGCTTCAAAGAGCAGAACGACCAAAGCTCGTTCAATAACCTGCTGCTAAAAGATCTTTATCAGGTAAAGCGCTACATTGGCAAAAGGTTGGCCGCGGCCCTGACAAAAGGGAATCTTCCGAAGGGAAAGTATAAAGTAGATGATTTTGTAGATCAACTCTTTATAGAAGCTTATACCAACTTTTATGAAGTGGAGAGCAAAGAACGGTTGCATCCTTGGTTGTTCAAAAAAGCCGATGAGCTTTTGGAAGAGACCATTGTTGATGAGGAGTTTGACGACTACTTCCTGAAGAATATCGATGATTATTCCCGACCTGAATGGGATGCTATGGAGGAAAAGTTCAGTACCGATGGTGACGGTGATTTTGTCATGATCGACGAACTCGACGATATCTCTTACGCTAAGAACGACTACGTTTTGAACCATGTCTTTATTGAAGACAATAATAAGGAACTTATAGCGCAATTAGATAAGGAATTGGGCCAGGAAAATATTAGGAGGCATACTACTATGGTACTGCACAATCTACCATTGCCCATGCGTACCGTATTTGAATTGGCTACGGAGTTTCAATTTTCACCGAATGAAATTGCCATGATCAGAAACCAAAGCTTGGAAGAAGTGAAGCAACTTTTGGAAAATGCAAGAAAGATCCTTGAAGTCAGTTTTTTCAACAGGTATGATGTTAAAAAATAAGCAGGCTTTCTACAATTGAAAAATGTTTAAGACCACCATGGGTTTATTGGTGTCATGAATATAAAACTTTTAAAAGCGTGAGATTATGAAAACACAAACACTGAATCCAAAAACCGAGTTACTTTTAGGGGCAAGTTTAGATGTGCTTCATTTTGAGAGTAGGGAATGGTTGAGCAACATAGCCTTTTATAAGGATGAAGCCCGATTTTTTGCCGATTTGATAGAGAAAGGGAAGACCAAAGATGCCGCAGAAACGGCATACAACCAAATTCTTGAAAATTTAGATGCGGTACATTCCGAATTGTTCGATTACTTGTCCGATGATATCGAAGGGCACGAAAGATTGCTCTCTCGCTTGGAAATGGGAGAAAGCGGTCTGGCCGATGCGGATTATCGGGAAAAGCACCGTCAGCTCAAAAAACGAATGGAAACCTTTACAGACAACTTTCGTGAGTTTAAAAAGATGGTTTTCGGTTATGTGAAAAATCTCTAAGTTTCTAAGCTTACGGGTATAACGTTGTGGGGATGGGGTATCCGTAAGCGAAAGAAACAGTATCCATAGAGTATCGTAACGGGCGCAGTAGCATAAAGAAGTTGCATTATTCTATATAGCTACTTCGTTGTGATAAGAATGGAAAAGGGTTAAAAAATACGATGATGATAGTCTTAAAACTGGGAGAAGCAAAAATGCCGGTTTTAAAATCATAGTTTGGAATTTTTCGCCCCGTAATAAAACAGCCTTTAGTTTTACCATAAAACTAGAGGCTGTTTTTATTCAATAAGCCAGTGCTTTATATGGCATTGGTTCATGGAGCAAACTGCTTGGAAAGAAAGCGGTACGCGGAACACAAAAGATTTATGGGGTCGATAGGGGAGCGCGCCTGTTGTTCCCTAGTTTTGGCTCTCTTTTTTGTAGGTAGCGAAACCTAAAATATGCGGCCACATAACCTACAAGCAATAAAATCAAAAGGTGGATGATCTCATTGAGATAAAGGGGGGCGTCAACCCCCATAATGGCAAGCTTTTTTACAAAAATGAAAAAGGGCCTTAAGGGAATAAGGTTTGATATAAATTGAACGATCAATGGCATCTCATTTATAGACCAGGTTACCCCCGTAATTAAAAATACGGGATATGAGGTAAAGGCAATGACCTCCATAGCTCCAGTTTCCGTATTAAAGAAAGAGGCAAAGAACCATCCGTATAAGGTGGTGGCCAAAAGAAAAATGACGGAGCCGCCTATTAGGGCCATGAGGTTTCCGTGGATAGGTAAATCAAAAAAAGGAAACACCACCAAAAGCACAAAGAAACTATAGGCCAGGAACAAGAGGAGGTAGAGTCCAATTTTTCCTGATATATAATTGATAAAGTTGTTATTACTATCCTTAAAACCAACTTTCATGAGTCCTTTCTCACGATCCGAAGCTACGCTCTCCGACAGCCCTATGAGTAGGGTTTGATGTAGTATGAGAAACAGCACGAAGGGCAATAAAAAATCGCCGTAATTATTGGTAGGGTTGTATACCGAATTGACCTGTACGCTTATCGGGTCGGCGTTACTACGTGCCAATTTGGGCAGGGTAGCCTTTGATTCAAAGAATTTTTCCCGAGATGTCATGGCATAGTCCAAGGAGACTAAAGTCACGGCTTTGTTAATGTCGTTAGAGGGTAAAAAACGGGTGTTGTTCAACACAAGTCCGATAGGGGCGGTTTCCTTTCTTTTTAGTTTTTTTTCAAATCCGTACGGGATATAGACATAGCCTTGCACATCAAAGGCGGAAATACCCGTATTGGCTTCGGGCAGACTGTAATACGCATGGTTCAAGTCTACTTTTTGTGTTGCATTGAGCTTGTTCAAAAATGTTCTGCTACTTTTTGTATGGTCCATATCGACCACGCCGACGCTTACCTTTTCCTCGTCTTTTTTGATGTAAGTGGTCCCTATCAAAAAAAGATATAGAAAGGGGGCAACGAAGAGAACAAGCAGGATGCTTTTGTCGTTGAGCACTAAAAGCGCTTCCTTTTGTATGAGTTTCCAGATGATTTTTAAGTTCATATCGCTTCCATTTTTTTTACTGGAAAAATGAGCTTTCTGTTCAAGGCCAATCCTCCCAAAATCAATAGAAATCCAACCAAGAGAAATACCAGTAACTTCCCTATTTCGGGCCATATAAAATGAAGCGGAGTATCTAACTGGTAAACCTTAAGGAAACCGGTCAGAAAATGGGTAAATGGAATGATATCGGCATAAGCCCGGTTGAACCAAGGCATGGCCCAAATGGGGAAAGTAAATCCACTAAAGACAAATGCCGGTGAATTGTAGAATATGGCAAGGTCAAGTGCTATAAGCTCATTTTTAAATAATAGGGAGAGCCCAAACCCCAAAAAGATATTTACCGTAATCAGCAGAAAGAGTAGGGTCATTAGACTACCTATGTTACCATAAATCGGTATTCCGAAAACGGGAAACAAAACGGCCAGAACAATTCCACATAGACTAAGGCCATAGGTCAGAAACGCCAAGTATTTTCCAAAGAGCATAGAAAGGAAGTTCCCTTTTGAAGCCGCAACCAGTCCTTGAAAAGAGTTGTTTTTCCATTCGTTGTTAAAGGCCCTAGAGGCGGCAATAAATACGATCATTTGCAATAGTACGATGCTTAGCCCCGGAATTAAGTAGTAACTATAATTGTATTGGGGATTTCCTAGAACCCGGGAGTTTACCTGAATGGGGAGAAGCGTTCCCGATATTTTACTTGGGTCTATACCCAAGGGTGCCATTCGTTTGATGGCAACGGAAGCACTTACCAATTGGCTTATCTGAACCGCTGATCGGTACACCAGGTTTCCAAAGACAATATTGGTAGAGTTGCTGTATATTTTTACTTGTACCGGTATTTTTTTTAATACGTTTTTATAAAAATCCTTAGGAATGTAAAATACCGCCTCGACATTATTTTTTACAAAGGCGTTTTCAATGTCTTCATCAGAGGAAATGTAATGGGTGATCTTAAAAGTGGGCGAGGCTTCTAAAAACCTGATATAGGTACGGCTCAAAGTACTGTTGTCGTTATCGTAAACAGCAATGGGCAGCTCTCTTAGCGCTCCCTTATAGTATATGGCGCCAAGTAAAAAGAACGCCAAAAGCGGTACGATAATAAATAGGTTCCGAACGGATTTTTGCTGTGCCAGTCGCAGCAATTCCCGCTTAAAAACACGATATATACCCCAGTTGCCTAACATAATCCTATTTGTGAAAGTGTATGGACATGCCCGGTCTTAGTTCCAATATTCGGTGTTGGGGCTTTAGGTGAATTTCAAAAGTTTTCAGGTCATATTCCCCCTTTGCCTTTACTGGAACCCAAGTGGCAAAATCGGCCATGGGAGCAATGTAACTGACTTTAAAATCTATTTCTTCATTGCTAAGTCCTGGCACGGTGGCCTTATAGACTTTGCCCATTTTAAAATCGGCCAGGTCGTCTTCCCTTACATTAACAATGGCATAGACCTTTTCGGGAATTTGTATGGTCACGATAGGATATCCGGCAGCCATGACTTCTCCTTCTTCCGCGATCTGATTACTGATAATTCCTCCGGCAGGGGCTACGATTTGTAGTTCATCATAAAATGCCTCTACTTCGTTATAGGCGCTTTTGGCACTTTCGTAACTGCCGTAGGCCGCACTTATATCTTCTTTTCTTGCCCCTTTTTGGGCCATTTCCCAAACCGATTTGGCCGCATTCATTTGCTCTTTGGCCGCATCGTATTTGAATTGGAGTTCATCCATTTCCTGTTTTGAGATGATGTTGTCAGCATAAAGGGCTTGGTACCGCTTATAGGTTTTTTCGGCAAAGTCAAATTGACTTTTAGCCATTTGATATTGATTTTGAAGCGCACTTATCTCTTCTTGTCGAGCTCCGTACTCCGCTTTGTTGAAAAGGGATTTAGCAGCTTTGACCATGCCCTGGGCCTGGCCTTTTTTTGCATTCAATATGTCGGGTTCCAACTTGGCCAGTACATCCCCCTTTTCTACGGTGCTTCCTTTTTCTACCAATAGGTTGAGTACCCTCCCGGAAATCACGGAGGACACATTTATTTCTGTGGTTTCCAACATGCCGGAATAGATGGTTTCTTCCTCGCTGTTCGCCTTAACGAAAAAGAAGACAATGGCAAAGACGATGATCAGTATAGGTAGGGCTAATGTTATATATGCTTTTTTCATGATGGACCTATTTATTGATAAACGGTATTATTTTTTCGGGTTCTCCTATGGCGGTATAGAGATTGGCAATAGCTTGGTAGTATCCATTGAGGGCTACTAATTGCTCTATTTTGGATTGCTTGTACAACAGTGATGCATCGATTACATCTATGGATTTTCCCAGACCTTCTTCAAACCTTCTGGTGTTGATCCGTAAGTTCTCTTTCGCCAATTCTACGGTAGCTGTTAGGCTATTGTATAGTTTTTGCTGGTTACGTGCGGTAACGTAGTTTGATTGTACCAATAAATGAATTTGCTTAAAGGCATAGTCCTTGGCATTTTTGACTTCCTTTTTCAAGTGTTTCTTTGATTTCAATTGGTTGATGTCCTTAAACCCGTTAAAGAGATTGATTTGGGCCTGAACGCCGACCATAAATTGGGGAGGGACTACGGGCAGTTCATCACGGAACATATTGTACGTACCAAAAGCCGCTATGTTGGGCATAAACTTCGATTTTTCCAAAGCCAGTGCCTGATTGGCCATTTCCTCTTTTTGGTCTATTAAACCTAAAACAGGCTGTTTCGCATAGGCCGTGGTCAACAGCTCGTTGAAATCGAGATACAGTTCTTTGTATGAAATGCTGTCCATTACCTTAAAAGGGATAGTATCCGCTAAGTTCATGGTAGTACGTAAGCCCATGGTGGCCAATTCTTCTTTGTTCAGGTCGTTGTTCAAATCCTTTTGGGCATCGGCTACCGCTACTTGGGCCCTTAGCAATACGTGTTTAGGGAGAATTTCTAGTTGGACCGAACGCTCTGCCTGCTCTTTATGCTTGAGCATTGCGTCATAAACCTCCTGTCGGGTCTTGACCACCTGTTGTAATAGCACTACGTTTAGATAGCGTTCGATAAGTTCGTTCGCAATTTCATCCTTTACCTGTTTTAATTCAATATCGGCGGAACGTAACTCCGCCTTGGCGTATCTCTTGGCGGCAATGATTTTCCCTCCGGTAAATAAGGGTTGTGTCGCCGTTAATGCCGCTGTAGGGAATTGCCGGTTGTCTATTTCCATATTCGGATACGAAGGAAATTGGCCCAATACACTTACCAATGTACTATAGGCGTTTTCTGTGCTTAGCCCTGACAAGCCTATTTGTTCGCCGTATGCGGCTACAAATGCGGCACCGTACTTTCCGCCCAGATCATCTAGGGAAGTGGCGATTTGAGAGGTATTGACCTGAATGTTTTCGTTGAGATAAGTATAACCGCCCAAGAGGTTCAAGGAAGGAAGAAAGTTGCCTTTGGCCGCTTTGTTGTCGTATACTTTCTGCTGTACACGCTCGTTATATTGTTTGATTTTTTCATTGTTGGCATAGCTGAGTTCCAATGCTTCTGAAATGCTTATTTCTTGTTCCTGCCCTTGTATATGTGTCGAGAGCATTATCAACAGTAGGAGCATTATATTGGCAAATGATGCTTTCCACCTTTTTCTAACCCGATTTTTCATCTGTCTATAAGAGTTTCACCTTATGAGGTGCAAAGGTGCTTTGTCTCGATACCAATTGAAATGACCTAAATCATGCCAATGGAATAATTGGGATATTTTGTTAGATGCTATGGGAAAGAATATAGATTATGCTGACAAGAATGATGGCACCGAAAGTATAGGCTACGAGTTTTCCGGTAGTTTTTGAGCCTTTGAGGAGGCTGATTCCCAGTTTGACCAGCATGTTGCTCAAAACAGCGGCAATGATTACCAAAGAAGCCAAATTGAGCTTGTCGGAATCGAGTGAAAATTTAGCCATACTAATGGTAATGGCATCGGTATCGGCCAAGCCTGAAATAAGGGCGGAATAATACAATCCGCTTTCGCCAAAGAATTTATTGCTATAGAAAACAGCGAATAGGATGACCACATAAATGGCTCCAAAGCCAATGGCGTTCAGTATATTGAGCGGGTTGCCCAATTTGATGTTGGTATCGGGTTTTTTGGTGTCCCTTTGGATCAGTACCAAGGATACGACCAGGCATATCAAGGTCAGTACGGTAAACGGAAGTGCCAAATAGGTCAAAAGGGCGCTGTTGAAGATATATACCAAAAAAGCCAATCTTGGGAACATAATGGCCGATGCAATAATGATTCCGGCAGCGTATTTTTTTGAGAGTTCGGGTGATTCCTCACTGCGGGAGGCGTAACTCCATGCAACGGCAGTACTCGATATCAGACCGCCAAGGATCGCCGTTAGCAATATGCCCCTTTTAGAACCTACATATTTCACCAAAAAATAGCCAATAAAATTTAAAAAGGAGACGATTACCACTATAGAGCCGATTTCAAACGGATTCAATAAGCCATTTGATCCGTAGCTTTTGTTGGGCAGGGAGGGCAATATCAAAAGGGCGATAATGGAAAACTTGATAAAGGCAAAAAGCTCTTCGGAAGTGATGTTGCTGATTACCGTTCGAAACCTTGTCTTTAGGGAAAGTAGCGTTACGAGAATGACCGATGTGGCCACTGCGTCCCTATAGTATTCGGCCGATACCATGACCCCTAAGATAAAAGTGGCGATCAAGGCTAGATTGGTGGTCAGGCCCTTGCTATATTCTTCTTGTTTTTGATAAATATGGTTGAAGGCCAAGAAGAGTATAAACGAGGCAAGGCCGATGATCAATAACCAAACCGTAAATTTGTCGGTCAGGTTTTCTAGGGTAAATCCCAATATGGCTACAATGGGAAAGGTACGGATGCCGGCAAAACCCTGATCCTTCAATTTATTATACTCCCGTTCCAAGCCGATGATAAGGCCTATTCCCATACTGATGAGTACGCCGAGAATATAGCTGTCCATAAATTCGTTGATACCTTCAAAAGTGATCATAGGCTTTTAGATTAGTGGTCGTAGAACATTTAGAATTGATCGTTCCTGAATATGGATATCACAATATAAAATCCCAATAGGGCCGAAAGAACAAAGCCAATGGCTCCCAACAAGGGAATGCCGTTGACCAAGGGGGGCATTTGTGCCATAACCAGAATAGACGACCCGATGGAAAGGGCGGCTATGATGACGGCAAAGACCAAACGGTTTACCGATTTGCTGGTGGCGGTCTGGAATTCTTTTAAGCCCTTATGTTCATGTACCACCACTAATTTACCATCTTTTATCTTTTTTAAGATGGTATTGAGATCTTCGGGAAGGGTGTCTAAGAGCTCATTAAAGTCTTGAAAGCGGCTTAGGTTCTTTTTAAAGAGCCTTTTTAGGTTGAACCTTCTGCCGATGATTTTCGCGGTATAGGGTTCTAGATTATCGGAAATGTTGAATGCGGGGTCTAGTTTTCGGCCTACGCCCTCTATGATGATAAGTCCCCTTATCAACATGTAAAGATAGTGGGGCAAGACTATTTTGTTTTCGTACAGTACGGTTTTGAATTGAGTGAGGGTGCTTCCGATTTTTACGTTCCCAAGGGCGGTATCGCTGACCCCTGATACCAATTCATATATATCTTGTTCGAGCTTTTTTTGATCGGGAATATCGGTTTTTACGGCAATTTTCTCAAGGAGGATCCTAATTTTTTTGACGTCCTTCCTCAAGAAATAGAGGAGAAGGTCTCCTAAGACTTCCTTGTCGTTCGGCATTATAGTACCCATCATACCAAAATCTAAAAAGGAGATTTGTCCGCTTGTAGGAAGCACAGAAATGTTTCCCGGATGTGGGTCGGCATGAAAGAATCCGTGCTCAAGAATTTGGGCCAGGTAGAGGTCGACCCCAACTTTGGCCACGGCCGAAGGGTCAATGTTTGCCGCTTTGAGCCTATCGATTTCAGAGACTTTGATTCCGTCGAGAAATTCCATACAGATAAGGCTGTCGGTACAAAAGTGGTGATAGATTACGGGTGCATGGATCAGCTCATTGTCCTCAAAATTCCTCGCGAACCTTTCTGTGTTTTCTATTTCCCGTAAAAATTGAAGCTCCTCGTGAATACTTTGTTCAAAGGAAGCGATGATACGTACGGGCTGTAAGGCTTGTGCATGGGTACTGTATTTTTCAAGGGCGCGGGCTACCTGTTTCATGATCAGCAGATCACTTTCTATAATTTCTCTTATAAGGGGGCGCTGGATCTTAAACACCACTTCTTCGCCGGTCAACAGTTGTGCCCGGTGCACCTGGGCCAAAGATGCAGCGGCCAAGGGTTCGGGATCTACCGAGAGAAAATGGTCGGGGAGGGAAATGTTCAGTTCTTCTTCAAGTACCTTTTCTACATCAAAGTTTTTTAATTGGGGCGCATGGTCTTGTAATTTCTCAAGCTCCTTAATAAGTTCAGGAGGAAGCATGTCTTCCCGATTGCTAAAGATCTGGCCTAGCTTGACATAGCTGGGCCCCAGATCTTCGAGTACCATACGAATACGTTCGTAAGTAGAAAAAGAAAGGTTTTTTTCGGTATCGGGGTGTTGGTTTAAGTAGGATTTTGGAATGGCCTTTGTAATACCGCTATTTGCCAAAACGTCCTCAAAACCATATTTGGCGAGGACGTTGAACAGTGTGGCGTACCTTTTTATTTCTTGTTGCTTCGGGAGTTTGAATGCTGCCATATGCTATGGGTGTATTACATATACTTCGTTAGAAACCGAAAGAACTCTTTTTTAAGGTCGGCGTAAATCTGTCTTTGGGTTTCCATTTTCTCGCGAAACTGTACGTGTTTCTTGACCATGGCAACATCCATCGACTCATGGTTATCGCTGTGCTTTGAAATATTCATTTCGTGTTCCTCTATGGTTTCCTGTAAATCTTCAATAACGCCTCCGTGCAAGATAAATTCGTTTTGAAAATGTTCTAGTTGCATAAGTATGTCCTTATCGCTCCATCGGCTTACCAGTTCCTTCAATCGGTTGTTAAAAGATATTAGCTCATCTTTCCAAAAGGCCAGTTCAGATTTCCATTGTTGATGTTCAAAATGTAAGTCGGAATTGTAAATTGTTGCTGTTTTCATAATCTTTCTATAAAATATAGGTTCGTAAAAATTTCATTTAGAATAAATGCTATGACCAAAGGTGTAATTATTTGGGCACAATAGATATGACGAAAGTCATGCTTCCGGCCCAAAGCCCGTTTTTATCGAGACCAGTTATATTCGAAGCTTCGGTTGGTCGGGAATTAAAGTTCGATGGAACCGTTGGCCTTAAGATTTATGGGTGTTTAGAAGGGATAATGGGCTGTCGTCATGGGAGCTGTTATCCTTGGTTTTATTTTCTATTCTTTTTCCTAAAAGTTTTTCCAGATCGTCTTTTTCCACAACCTCTTGCTTAAGTAGAAGTTGGGCTAGGTTTTCCAATTCGTTTCGGTGCTTCAACAATAGCGTTTTGGTTTTCTCATAGGCCCTATGGATCAGGGCTTGTGCCTCATTGTCTATCAGTTCGGCCATGGCTTCGCTGTAAGGTTTGCCTAGCAGTTGATTGTTTTGACCGGAGGAGTCATAAAAACTCATTGGTCCTATCTTTTTGTCAAGTCCGTAATAAGAAACCATGGCATAGGCCTGCTTGGTGACTTTTTCCAGATCGTCTAGGGCGCCTGATGAGATTTCATCAAATACAATTTCCTCTGCGGCCCGCCCGCCTAAGGAGGCGCACATCTGATCGATGAACTGTGCCTTGGTAACAATTTGTCTTTCTTCGGGGAGGTACCAGGTAGCACCTAACGATTTGCCCCTCGGAATAATCGATACTTTTACCAAAGAATCAACATGTTTTAAATACCAGCTTACTACGGCATGACCCGCTTCATGATAGGCTACGGTTTCTTTTTCTTTTGGGGATATGATTTTACTTTTTCGTTCCATTCCGCCTACGATACGGTCCCGTGCCTCGAGAAAATCGTGGTAGTGTACTGTTTTTTTCTTTTTTCGGGCGGCAATAAGGGCGGCCTCGTTACAGATATTGGCAATGTCGGCCCCTGAAAATCCAGGACTTAATTCGGCCAAGCTTACCACATTTACATCCTTGGCCAGTTTGAGTGGGCGAAGGTGGACCTTGAATATTTCCATGCGCTCCTCCTTGGTGGGGAGTTCGAGATAAATATGGCGATCGAACCTTCCGGGGCGCAAGAGGGCTTTGTCCAGTACGTCGGGGCGGTTGGTAGCGGCCAAGACAATGACCCCGGTATTCGGGCCGAAACCGTCCAATTCGGTCAGGAGTTGGTTAAGGGTGTTTTCCCTTTCGTCGTTAGACTGAAATCCGCCGCCTTTACCACGTGAGCGGCCCACGGCATCTATTTCGTCGATAAAAATAATGCTCGGGGTCTTTTCCTTCGCCCTTTTGAAGAGGTCGCGAACCCGAGAGGCTCCGACGCCGACGAACATTTCAACGAACTCGGAACCGGACATAGAAAAGAAAGGTACTTGGGCCTCTCCCGCCACGGCTTTGGCTATCAGTGTTTTTCCCGTTCCCGGTGGGCCTACGAGCATAACTCCCTTGGGAATTTTAGCGCCCAATTCGGTATAGGTTTCAGGGTGTTTGAGAAAGTCTACGACCTCCATAACCTCGGCCTTAGCTTCCTTGAGACCGGCTACGTCATTAAAGGTGACGGTACTCTTGGTTCCCTTTTCCACCAGTTTTGCCGTTGACTTGCCCATGTTGAGCATTGAACCACCCATAGGACCTCCGCTTCCCATGCGCTTGAGTATAAAGAACCAGAATAGGATCAATAGGGCAACGGGAAAAATCCATGATAACAGGCTTATCCAGCTTGTTCTGTTTTGGTATTGAATGTCGATTTTGTCCTCAGGCGAAAAATCGGCTTGTGCCGTCTCTAGCTTACCCTCAAAATTCTCTACCGAGCCGATGGTTATGCGGTATTTCGGACTTTCAACGGAGCTGAACCAACTAGGGTCTTGACCTGTGGGGCCGGGGTCTTTATCGGCTTGGTTTTTGGTGTAGATCTCTGCGAACTCCCTGTTGACCACGGTGATTTTAGAAACCTTCTGTTGCGTCAAAAGTGAATCTTGAAGAAAGGTCCAACTGATTTCCTTGGCACCTGAAATAGGGTTGGAGAAAAAGGTAAATGCCATTAAAAAGGCAAAAAGTGTCAAGTAGATCCAATAATATCCTAGTCCGCCAGAAGGCGGGTTTGGCTTTGGGTCTTTCGCTCCCTTGGGGGTATTTGTGTTCGATTGCTGTTTCATATTATTCCATTACCACAAATTGGTTCAATGCTTCCAAAGCTTCACAGCCATACATAAGGGCCGGGCCTCCGCCCATCATTACCGCAACGCCTATGGTTTCTAGAATTTCCTCGGCACTGGCTCCCGATTTTAAGGCGTCGTGAACGTGAAAGGCAATGCAACCGTCACAGCGGACCGTAATGGCGATTCCGAGGGCAATGAGTTCTTTGGTCTTTGAAGAAAGCACGCCTTCAGCGGTACTGGCCTTGTGTAGACCGTCGAAAGCCCCTATGGTTTGGGGTATTTTGCTGCCCAATTCCTTTACCAGTTGTGAGAGGTCGTTATACCTTTTTGAATAGTCTTTAATCATGGCGCTATATTTTTCAGTTTAAACTGTTGAAGTGATTTATCGTGTACTTAAAACAAGCTCAAAACTATTTTAAAGGATTATAGGAAACTATGATTTAAATCAGGGAAGGAAGGGAATTTATGCGTTTGGAAGGGGGAAACAACGCTAGGCATGGCCATAATAGGGTAGAAGCCTATACCAGATAAGGCCGGGTATAACATTTTCTTCTAGGCTTTATAAAACTATGAAGCAACTGACCCAGGTCATTTCCGGCCAAACGAGCAGCACATACCTTTGGGTGAACACAAAAAATTAATGAAAGATGAAACACTTACTTATTATCACATGTTTATTGTTGATACCTTATTTAGGTATTTCACAGACGGTAGACCAAATCAATAAACCCACAGTGGCCGAACTCGACCAAATCACGCCTTTTAGTGATGGTTTGGCGGCGGTTAGAAAGGGAGACCAATGGGGATTTATTGATGAAGAAGGACAATTGGTTATTGATTTTAGGAATGACTTGGTTTGGAATAAAAATCCACAAACCGATAATCTGGGGGTCGAAGGTATGGGGTATCCCCAGTTCAAGAACGGACGCTGCGTGGTTAGGGACGTAAAAGAAGATGGTATTGCGCGTTACGGATTTATAGATAAAAAGGGAAACATGGCCATACCCGCTGAATTTTTGAACGTTAGCCCCTTCGTTGATGGTCATGCTGTGGGGATTTATGAAAGAAAATCGCTTAGAGGAAAAAACACCTTTCAGTTAAAGATTTACGATTATGACTTTACCGAGGTCGTGGTCAATGAAGCGGGGGAAATGATATGGCCCGTACAAGAACGGCAGAACATCGTAATGTCTGGTAAACTATATAAGTTACCGGAATTACAGGCCAAGATGATTTCGGACCGTCTCTTGGCCGTAAAGGACAAGGCGAACAAATGGAAAATTGTAAAGCCTAAATTTTAGGACCCCCAAAAACCAGGCACATTGCCCCGAATATTTAGGTCGTATGCCCGAAATAAGGGCATATGACACAGGTCATGGGGTTTCTTGAGACCCTAGGGTACTTTTGGTTTAATGGGATTATAAAACCTTATTCAAAGACAAATTATATGGACAGAATATCAACAATATTAGTACCGTTCGATTTTACGAAGGCATCAAAAAAGGCATTGGAATATGCCATAGGCTTTGTAGGCCGGCTTGATGATATCAAAATTGTATTGGCATATGTTTCAGGAAACTGTAATCTTGAGCTATTACCAGAAAATTTCGAGAAATTGGAAAAAGAATATAGAGCAAAACTGAAGAACAAACTTGAATGGAAAATTCAAAACGGAAGCCTCGTCCAAACCTTGTTCGACATTAAGAAAACCGAGCGGATAGACCTCATTATAATGGGGACATCGGGTATTGAAGGCCATGAGGATAAGCAGCATACCAATACAGAAGAACTTGTGTTGAGCAGTAAATGTCCGGTTTTGGTGGTTCCGGATAGTTATAAGGAGTATAATCTCGCCCATATAGCCTTGGTTTTGGGCAAGGAAAAAATCGATGATCCCGAGGTGTTGGGGACCCTCTTAAGGGTAGCTAGAAAGTGCAATGCCAAAGTGCATGTGCTGACCGTTGAGAACAAGCCCGGAATCTATGGTTATAGCAAAGAGGAAGAGCAGAACGAAAAGGCTATTGAGTATTATCTCGAAACCTTTTATAAAGAGCGTGTGTTCATTAAAAATGAAGACGTTTTAGAAGGAATTTCCAATTATGCCATAAAGCACGATATAGACCTTGTCGCCATCCTTCCCCGAAACCATGTGAAACACAGTGCCCCTTCAGAGGGACAGCTGACACAATCCTTGGTCCAAAACTCCAAGGTGCCCATTCTTGTTTTGGAGTAGCCTTGATTTATATTGAAGAAAAGGGAAATCATTGTTTTCTATAAAATAGTTACTACATGGATAATTTTAGATGTAGGCCTAAGGGCGATTTTATCGAGAAAGGCAATTGGCAAGAACTGTATGTCTTGACCGAGCATTGGAAGTCTGACCTTTTGTTCTATAGGGACGACCTAAAGTTTTTGCGGCATCTTGAGGATAAATATTTTTTATGGATAAAGGCCGAAGCCGATTTGGAAAACATCCGTAGAGTAGGAGAGAGTATCTTGAAAGACACAAGGGATTGTGACCAACTCTTAGAGCGGGTAGATACCCATCTATCACATCTTTCCAACATTATTGGCAATCCCGAAAGCCAAGACGAAAAGGCCTTTAGGGAAGAACATGCCGAACTCGAGGAAGACATGGCGGAATTTGTCAAAAATGTCAGGGAAAATAGAAGGCGACTTTTTAAAGTGGTCGAATACGATGTTGAAATGGATAAGCTATAGCTAAAAAAGGCCGTGAACCCCTTAAGTCCACGGCCTTTTTTATTTACTTGCATTGGGTTACTCAAGTGACATGGCCGCATAGTAGCCCGCTCCGAGCAAGGCCGTATTGTCGTTGAGAATAAGGTTTACGGGAACCATTTGTAAAAGGGAGTTTAAACGCCCTGATTGCATAAAATTATCGTTGAATACTTCTCGGTTTATTCCCTTTATTATTTTGGGAATAATGCCCCCACCAATAAAAATCCCTCCGGTAGCCTTGAATTTTAGGGCCAGTTGTGAAGTCTCTATGGCCAGAAATCGGACAAAAAGATCAAGGGTTTCCATACAGACCGGATCTGTCCCTTCTATAGCGGTCTTGGTAATTACGGCCGCAGGATCTTCCTTGGCCATTTTCGCCTTAAAGGCATCAGATTCTTTTTCACCACTGACATTGCGGATGAGCTGATAGGTATCGCGAATGCCTTGACCTGACAATAGGCGTTCCCAGCTTACATGCCCATATTTCTGCTGAAAGTACTTCCAAATCTCATAATCAAAATCATTTCTCGGGCTAAAATCGCAATGACCGCCTTCGGAGGCAAAAGGGTGGTAGGCTTCACCGTCCCAATACAGACCGACTTCCCCTAAACCTGTGCCCGGGGATATGATTACGGCATTACCCTCTATTTGCGAGCCGTATTTTAAGGGGTCTAGGTCTTTTTCGCCTAAGGCCGCTAAACCATAAGCATTGGCCTGCATATCGTTTATTAGAAAAACGGATCTAAGGTGAAGTTCACGGGTCAGTTCTTGGGCATCGATGCCCCAGGGAAAATTAGTGCCGTACACCTTGCCATTGATTATAGGTCCCGCTACACCAAAACACATACTGTCGATTCGGGTCATTTCCTTTACTTCAAACTCATGTATGATTTCGACTAAGGAATTGTAGTCTTTCGTTTTATACGAGTTTTGTTTTAAGGGAGAGAGATGGCCGTCTTTGTATTCAAAAAGGGCAAGATTGGTTTTTGTGCCCCCTATGTCTCCGGCCAATACATTGCCGTTTTTATGGCCTAGGTTTTTTCGTGACCCTATGGCCAATGGTATTAGGGGATTTCGGAGTATAGGAAAAGAGCGTCCTTCTGTCATTTTCATAAGGGTCTATTTTTATTTTAAGCTATCGTAATTGATGGGTCTAAATAAATATCCTGAATAAGGTTTAGTAATTTGATTCCTTCCTTGATCGGTCTTTGAAAGGCCTTTCTACCGGAAATCAATCCCATACCACCCGCTCTTTTATTGATGACGGCCGTACGTACGGCTGCGGCAAAATCGTCTTTGCCCGAAGCCCCACCAGAGTTAATGAGTCCCGCCCGGCCCATATAGCAATTGGCCACTTGGTAACGGGTCAGGTCTATGGGGTGATCGCTGGTGAGTTTACTGTAGACAAGGTCGCTGGTTTTTCCAAAGTCTTTTAAGGCAAGAAAACCGCCATTGTTACTCGCTTGCTTTTGTTTGATGATATCGGCTTCTATGGTTACCCCGAGGTGGTTGGCCTGTCCGGTCAAATCGGCACTAAGGGCATAGTCCTTGTCCCTTTTAAAGGCATCATTGCGCAGGTAGCACCAAAGAACCGTGGCCATGCCCAATTCATGGGCGTACTTAAAGGCTTTGCCGGTTTCCTGTATTTGCCTGTCAGACTCTGGAGAGCCGAAATAAATGGTGGCACCAATGGCTACGGCGCCCAAATTCCAAGCTTGTTCTACTTGGGCAAAATAAATTTGATCAAAAGTGTTGGGGTAGGATAGGAGCTCATTATGGTTCAATTTGACCAAAAAAGGAATTTTATGGGCGTATTTCCTTGAGACGGCACCAAGAACACCGAGGGTCGAGGCAACGGCGTTGCACCCTCCTTCCATAGCGAGTTTTACAATGTTCTCGGGATCAAAATACGCGGGATTTGGTGCAAAGCTGGCCCCTGCGGAATGTTCTACGCCCTGGTCGACAGGTAGGAGCGAAAGGTAGCCCGTACCGGCCAGCCTACCGTGATCAAATAACTGTTGTATGCTTCCTAAAACTCGGTTGGACCTATCTGTCGATGCCATAATGCGATCGGTGAAATCAGGTCCGGGCAGGTTGAGTTTATCGTTGGGAATAGTCGTACATGAATGATCTAACAAAGACGCCGTTTCTTCTTTCAAATAGTTTTCAAGTTCCATTTTGGATGCTTTAGTTTGTATTTTATGTAGATTTTTGTTCTTTGATCCAATCGTAAAGCCGGTCTGCATCTTCCTTATGACAGAGTTGGGTGCCGGGGTGCATGGTAGCGGCAGTTCCACATGCTACGCCGTATCTGACCATATCGCTCAAGGGCTTGTCCCATATCAAGCTCATGACCATTCCGGCAACCATACTATCTCCGGCACCAATGGTACTTTTTTGATGAACCACGGGGGCAGGTATCTGTTCCATTGTATTTTTTGTGGCCAATAAAGCTCCTTTTGGCCCCAAGGAGACGACAAGAATTTCGCAATCATGACGCTCTAAAAACTGTTGGGCCAAGGGTTTCAAGTCTAAATCGGTTATAGAAGCGACCCCACATAGGGCCCCTAGTTCGGCCAAATTGGGCTTCAACATATAAACTTTTGACTTAGCGGCTTCCATAAGCGCTTCGCCCGAAGTGTCAAGAATAAACCGAGCTTCTTTTTTTTCGGCCATACGACCTACTTTTAAATAGAAGTTTTCTGGTACATGGGGAGGAAGTTTTCCACTGGCCACCAAATAGTCTCCTTTATGGAGTTGTTGTTCGAGTTGGGTTAAGGCAGATTTCCATTCTACTTCCTTTACGGGCGGACCCGGCATCCCAAATCGATATTGCTGGTTCGTAGTGGTATCGGTTACCGCAAGGTTTTCACGGGTCCATCCCTCAATGGGAATTACCGATTGTTCTATGTTTTGTTCGGTTAAGAGTTTTTTTAAAAATTCTCCCGTTGGTCCACCTGCAAAGTAGCTGCAAAGTGATGTTCCCCCTAATTTGCGAATGGCCCGGGATACGTTAATGCCTCCGCCGCCGGCATCATAACTGGGTTCGGCACAGCGTAATTTTGTATTGGGGCTCATGCCTACCACGGTAGTGCTTTTATCTATTGCAGGGTTTACGGTAAGTGTGATTATATGTGCCATCTTAGGAATTTTTAATACTGCTTCGTTCGTTTTATCGTAATGGGTAATGCTCGGTAATATTGAGTTTGTTGTCGAAAGTGTACATATGGGGTACACCCGTGGCCACTGTTACTTTGGCGATCTCATCGGATGAAATATGTTCTAAATATTCGATAAGGGCCCGTAATGAATTTCCGTGAGCGGCAATCAATACGGTTTTGCCCTTGGCCAATTCAGGAGCAATGGCCTCAAAAAAGTAATTGACCACTCGTTTTGAAGTATCCTTGAGCGATTCGCCCAAGGGTAGGACGGTGGTGTCCAAAGCCTTATAATTAGAATCGTATTCAGGATTCCTTCTATCGGTGTTGGAAAGGCAGGGAGGGGGCGTATCATAACCTCTACGAACGCTTAAAAAGAAGGCTTCACCCACCTCTTTTAGCACTTCGTCCTTGTTCTTTCCCTGCCAATCGCCGTAATGTCTTTCGTTCAACTTCCAGCTATAGCGGGTGTCTACGTGCATCATCCCCGCCGTTTCCAATATGATCCAGGCCGTACGGATGGCTCTTTTTAGATATGAGGAAAAACAAAGGTCGATCTCAATAAGGTTGGATTTGATCAGTTCCCCGGCTTTTCTGGCCTCTTCTATTCCTTCCGGAGCCAAGTCAATATCCGTCCATCCTGTAAAAACATTTTTTACGTTCCAAAGACTTTTTCCGTGTCTGACCAATATTAATTTTCCCATGAATGGCTTATTTTATTTCGTTTTTGCAAACATTTCCTTTTTCCATACATTCCAAATTGTCAAAGGTGATTTGTGAAATGTTTTCAAGGGCGGTATCGGTCAGAAATGCTTGGTGACTGCTGATCAATACATTTCTAAGGGTCATTAAACGGGCCATGGCATCATCTTGAAGTATATCATCGGAATGATCTTCAAAATAGAGTCCTTTTTCCTCCTCATAAACATCCATCCCGAAATAGCCTATTTGTCCCGATTTGATTGCGCTTATGACATCTTGGGTTTTTACTAAGCCTCCACGGCCGGCATTGATCAACATTACCCCTTTTTTCATTTTCGAAATCCTATCCGCATCAATAAGATGATGGGTCTTTTCGTTTAGGGGAGCATGTAGGGTAATAATATCTGATTGCCGGCACAAGGCATCCAGATCGGTGTAAGTGGCATCGTATTTTTCTACCAAGGCTTTATTTTCAACAATGTCATAAAGCAAGAGCTTGCAACCAAATCCGTGTAAAATCTTGGCCACTACACGTCCAATTTTCCCTGTGCCTATGATGCCTACGGTTTTTCCGTTCATATCAAAACCGACGAGTCCGTTCAATGAAAAATTCATTTCCATTATCCGGTAGTGGGTTCTGACCAATTTACGGTTGAGGGCCAGCATAACACCTACCGTAAACTCGGCAATGGCGTATGGCGAATATTCGGGCACCCGTGCCATGCGGATACCTAATTTTTTTGCATGGGCCACATCTATATTATTAAAACCGGCCGAACGCAGGGCTACATATTGAATACCAAGTTCGTGCAATCGGTCTAAGATGGGGGCGGAAGCATTGTCTTCGGTGAAGATGCATATGGCATCACAGCCTTTGGCCAAATCTACCGTATCTAAGCTCAGGTAGGTGTCGAACATTTTTAGGCTATGCTTGCCGTTATTGGCATTTTGCAGATAGTCCCTTTCCCAATTATGTACATTGAATATTGCTATTTTCATTTTTGAGTTCTAGTATAATTCAAAGCCTATGAATATTGACCTTAGGATTAATTACCGCTTTCGGCCATACCATATTCGATTTTGTTTTTCTCGGCTTTAGTAATGTTCTTGATACCCGAAATCAATGCATCGGGATTAAAGGATATGGAGTTGATGCCTTTTTCCACAAGAAACTGGGCAAACTCGGGATAGTCACTTGGCGCCTGGCCACAAAGTCCTATTTTAGTATGGGTCTTATGGGCCGATTCGATGACCATGGCAATCATCTTTTTCACCCCAATATCGTTGATATCAAAGATGTCGCTCAACAATTCGGAGTCTCTGTCTACTCCCAAGGTCAATTGGGTCAAATCGTTGGAGCCAATTGAAAATCCGTCAAAGAACTCAGCAAATTGTTCTGCCAAGATGATGTTGTTGGGTATTTCGGTCATCATATACAGTTGGAGTCCGTTTTCCCCTCGTTTCAAACCGTTTTTTTCTAAAACCGATACGACTTTAGCAGCTTCTTTTAAGGTACGGCAGAAAGGGATCATAACTTTTACGTTGGTAAGGCCCATAGTTTCCCGTACCCTTTTTAATGCCTTGCACTCTAGGGCAAAAGCTTCTTGGTATTTGGGGTTATAGTACCTCGATGCCCCCCTGAACCCTAGCATGGGATTAGATTCTACGGGTTCGAACTCTGTTCCCCCTATTAAGTTGGCATATTCGTTGGTTTTAAAATCACTGGTACGGACGATAACGTCTTTGGGGTAGAAGGCTGCCGCAATTGTGGCAATGCCTTCCGCTAGTTTGTGAACAAAATAATCGGACTTATCAGGGTAGTGGTGGGTCAACTTCTGAATCTTCTCCTTAATGGCCGGATCTTTCAGCCTATCAAAATGTTTCAAGGCCATGGGGTGGATTTGAATGGAGTTGTTGATAACGAACTCTAAGCGCATTAGGCCCACTCCTGCAGAAGGGTAAAATGAATATTTGAAGGCTTGTTCGGGATCGGCCAAAATAAGCATAGCTTGGGTTTTCGGATTTCCCAGGGCGGCGATATCCACTTCGTTTTCATTCCATTCCAAGAGTCCGTCATAAACAATACCGGTATCGCCCTCGGCACAAGAAATAGTGATGTCTTGTCCGTCTTTAATGACCTTGGTCGCATTGTTGCTGCCAACTATTGCTGCGGCACCTACTTCCCGTGCCACGATGGCCGCATGACTGGTTCGTCCGCCTTGGTCCGTGATAATACCTGCTGCTTTTTTTAGAATGGGGTCCCAATCGGGATTGGTACGTTCGGTAACCAGGATTTCTCCTTTTTGTAGTTTGTCGGATTCTTCAGGACTGTGCAATATACGGGCCTTACCGGAAGAAATTTTATTGCCGAGGCCCATTCCACGGGTAATTTCCTTCCCTTTTTTTAGTAAGGTATAGGTGTTGATTTTGAGTTTGTTCTTATTGGCACTCTGTACGGTCTCGGGCCTGGCCTGCACGATAAAAAGTTCATTGGTGAGTCCGTCCTTCGCCCATTCAATATCCATAGGGCGTTGGTAATGCTCCTCAATAATCAATGACCACTGTGCCAATTTTACCACTTCGGCATCGGTAAGTACGTATAGCTCTTGTTTTTCCATGGGAGTATCAAGGTTCAAGGTACCGCTTCCCGATTTATCGTAGACCATGGTTTTTTCCTTACTGCCCAAACGTCTAGAGACAATAGGTTGTTCAACGCCATTTTTTAGACTGGGCTTAAAAACAAAATAATCATCGGGGTTTATGCTGCCCTGTACGATATTCTCGCCCAATCCATATATGCTGGAGACCATTACCACTTGGTCAAAACCCGTATCGGGATCTAGGGTGAAGTTTACCCCGGAAGCGGCCAAATCTGAGCGGACCATCATTTGTACACCAATGGAGAGGGCTACCTTGGTATGGTCAAAACCCTTGTCTTCCCTGTATTTGATGGCCCGGTCGGTAAATAATGAGGCATAACATCTTTTACAGGCATCTATAAGCTCATCTTTCCCTTTTACGTTTAAATAACTTTCTTGTTGGCCCGCAAAACTGGCGTTGGGTAAATCTTCCGCCGTAGCGCTGCTGCGTACCGCCAGTGAAATATCCCCTTTATACTTTTTTGCCAAGGAATCGTATCCTTCTTTAATAGCTTCCTTTATATCTTCAGGCAGCTCCGTGCCCAGTATAGCCTTTCTTACCGATGCGCCAATTTCCCTTAAGTTCGAAAAATCTTTGGTATTCAATTTCGCCAAAAGGCCAAAAATCTCATCTTGTATATGTACTTCTTGTAAAAAGTGCCAGTATGCTTCCGCTGTGGTAGCAAAGCCATCAGGTACCTGTACGCCTTTAGAGGTCAGCTTTTGGAACATTTCACCTAAGGATGCATTTTTTCCACCTACGGTAGGTACATCGTTAATGTCAATTTCGTTAAAGTGACGAATGTAATTTTTCATGGCTATGTATTTATACGGTCGTTCCCGACCCAGATTTCAGAATACGAATCTCCGATGATTCCCTGCCAATGGAAATGACCTAGGTCATACCCCATTTTTTCTTCCATGACTTAGGTCATTTCCTCTGGAACTATGGGGCCATACTTTTACCTCCTCATTTACAAGTAGAGAAGTATGGCAAGCGATGTAAATCATAACGGTACCCCCATTTTCGGTAGAGTAGTTGCCGTACAGGGAAGTGTAGTGGACATTTGGTTCGATAGCGACTTACCCTCAATCAATACTGTAATACGTACGGGCCCCGATAACGGCATTGTGGTCGAGGTATTATCACAATTAGATGAGCATAGGGTCAGGGCCATCGCCTTAACGCCTACACAGGGTTTGGCAAGGGGAATGGTGGCCGAAACCGATGGCGGGCAGTTATCCGTTCCGGTAGGTAGGGAGATTATGGGGCGGATGTTCGATGTCTTTGGAAATACCATCGATCACGGGGAGGCGCTTCCGGTAATAGAGCGAAAAAGTGTACACCAATTGCCGCCCCCCTTATCTAAACGCTCTACTAAATCTGAAATTTTTGAAACGGGAATAAAGGCCATCGATGTCATGGTGCCCTTGCAACATGGTGGTAATGCCGGTTTATTCGGTGGGGCAGGCGTTGGAAAAACGGTACTGTTGACCGAGATGATCCATAATATGGTGGGCTATCACCAAGGGATAAGTATGTTTTGTGGTATTGGTGAACGTTGCCGCGAAGGCCATGAACTGTACCACGATATGAAAAAGGCCGACGTGCTGAAAGATATGGTGATGATGTTCGGACAGATGAACGAACCGCCCGGAGCGCGCTTTCGGGTAGGTCATGCCGCTTTGACCATGGCAGAATATTTTAGGGACGACGAACATCGTGATGTGCTTTTGCTTATCGATAACGTGTTTCGTTTTATTCAAGCGGGGATGGAAGTTTCCGGCCTTATGGGGCAAATGCCATCGAGATTGGGCTATCAGCCGACTTTGGGCACCGAACTTTCAAAATTGGAAGAGCGTATCGCCAATACCGACACAGGGGCCATAACCAGTATACAGGCCGTATATGTACCTGCCGACGACCTTACGGATCCCGCGGCGGTACATACCTTTTCCCACCTTTCGGCCTCGATCACTTTATCAAGGAAGAGAGCGGGCGAAGGACTTTTCCCTGCGATAGACCTATTGCAGTCAAGCTCCAAAATGGCAACACCAGGGATTATAGGTGAACGACACTACCACCTTCTACAGCAAATAAAGCAAACCTTGGCCCAATATGAGGAGCTAAAGGATATCATAGCCATGTTAGGTCTGGAACAACTCTCGGTAAATGACCGGGCTATCGTAAACCGGGCGAGGCGCCTAGAACGGTTTTTTACGCAACCCTTCTTTACAACGGAACAGTTTAGCGGACTCAAAGGGAAAGGCGTAAAACTTGAAGAGGCCCTTGATGGTTGCGAACGTATTCTCAAAGATGAATTTAAAGATTTGCCAGAGCGTGCTTTTTATATGGTGGGCACCATAGACGAAGCTATCGAAAAGGCTAAAGTGGAACAAAGGAAAAAAGAAAGCAAAGCTAAGACACAAAACGCGAATACTTCCGATAAAGAGGTAGCAAAGGCATAGAACGAAATAAAAAGCATGGAGCTACATATTTTACTTCCGTTTAAGATATTCCTGAAAATTTCAGGGGTGCGGCGTATCGTAGTAGATACCAATGCAGGTTCCTACGGTTTTTTACCCCATAGGCTCGATTGCGTTGCCGCGCTAGTTCCGGGTATATTAATATATGAGACGGAGGATGGACAAGAACACTATGTAGCGGTAGACGAGGGTATACTCACGAAAAGGGATGCCTATGTAGGGATATCGGTGCGAAATGCCATTGCGGGGACTCATCTAGGAAAATTACGGGATGCCGTAGAGCGGGAATTTATCGATCTAGACGAAAAGGAAAGGGAGGTAAGAAAGGCCGTAGCCAAATTAGAAACTGAATTTATTCAAGGGATTAAAAAACTTCGTCAATCATGAGTGGGAATACCGCGAATAAGAAAAGGGAAAAAGGCTTTTTGGATCAAGTGGATAGGAAGGAAAAACAAATGCTTCACGCCCGAAAAGAAGAGAAAAGGAGTGAGTGGAGGGGCTTTGGCACTTTTGGAATGGTGGGTTGGTCCGTTGCCGTACCGACCGTATTGGGTGCTGTGTTCGGACTATGGTTGGACAAGAGGTACCCACAGACTTTTTCATGGACGCTAACCCTGTTGATTGCCGGTCTGTTTATCGGTTGTGGCCTGGCCTGGCAGTGGATAGACAAAGAAAATAAATCAATGCACGAACATAAAAATAAAAAAGATGAATGATTTAGTAATGACCTTATCGGTGCTCTTTGGCGGAGCTGGCCTTGGATTCCTATTCTTTGGAGGTCTCTGGTTTACATCAAAAAAGATGCTATCGTCTAAAAAGCCGGTATTATGGTATTTGGGAAGTTTGTCCATAAGGGTGGGCCTTACCCTTTTGGGATTCTATTATTTGGGCCAAAACAATTTTAAGTATATGTTGATTTGTCTTTTGGGCTTTGTTGCCGCCCGTTTTATAGTCATTCGGATGACCAAGACCAAAGCGATGAAACCCGTACCTGTAGAAAAGGATTATTGATATGGAACTGAGTCCTGACGAAACGATTTTTTGGCAAAATGGCTTTATCACCATTAACCTAACCTTGGTCACCACTTGGGTGTTAATGTTTGTGTTGGTGCTGGCATCTGTTTTGGTAACCCGAAAACTACGTAGCGATTTAAAGATTTCGCGGTGGCAATGCATTTTGGAAATGCTCGTAACCGGAATGAACCAACAGATAAAGGAAGTGGGACTAAAGAAGTCTGAAAAGTTTT
Source organism: Zobellia uliginosa (assembly GCF_900156625.1). Lineage (GTDB taxonomy): Bacteria > Bacteroidota > Bacteroidia > Flavobacteriales > Flavobacteriaceae > Zobellia > Zobellia uliginosa. Next base: position 756,888 of record NZ_FTOB01000002.1, read on the forward strand.
TGGGCTTTATAGGAACCCTGTTCATTTTCATTGCCTTTGCCAATTTGTGTATTATTTTCCCAGGCTATGAACCGCCCACCAGTTCCCTGTCTACCACCGTGGCTTTGGCGCTCTGTGTTTTTCTGGCGACACCCCTTTTCGGTATTGCGGAAAACGGTGTCTTGGGCTATTTGAAAACCTTTATAGAGCCTACGTTCATAATGCTTCCCTTTAACATTATTAGTGAAGTGTCGCGTACCTTGGCATTGGCGGTTCGCCTCTTCGGTAATATAATGAGCGGGGGACTCATTGTGACCATCCTCTTGGGCATAGCGCCCTTGTTCTTTCCGGTTTTAATGACGGTTTTAGGACTCATAACAGGGGTTATACAGGCCTATATATTTAGCATATTGGCAACGGTTTATATTGCCGCCGCAACAGAGGAATCGGATAAAAAGAAGGCTCGGACCAAGAAAATGAAACACAAATCTATAGGGGTAACGAACTCAAAATGACAAGGATGGGAATTCCTTTTTTTAATTAATTCAAAACTGGTTTAACAATAAAATTTAACACTATGGATAATACTACAATAATCGCTATGGTCTCAATCATTACCGCAGGTATAACAACGGGAATCGGTTGCATGATACCGGCACTGGGGCAGGGTAAATCTATTTCAACGGCATTGCGTTCAATGGCCCAACAACCCGACGCAAGTCAGACGGTAACGCGAACACTTTTTGTGGGGCTGGCCATGCTTGAATCTTTGGCCATCTATTGTTTTGTGATTTCAATGATCTTGATTTTCGCCAATCCCTTCTGGAACCATTTCATCGCTAAATAATTAAAACATGAAAATCGACTGGTTTACCGTAATAGCCCAAATCATCAACTTCTTGGTGTTGATGTGGTTATTGAAACATTTTCTCTATAGGCCTATTTTAGCTTCCATAGATGAACGGGAAACGAATATAAAGAAGCAATTGTTGGAGGCTGAATCGCAAAAAAAGGAAGCGGCCAAGGCAAGGGACGAATTCAACCACAAAAATGAGATTTTTGATATGGAGAAGGATGAGTTGATGCGAAAGGCGGCTATAGAGGCCAAGAACGAAGGGGATAGGCTAAGGGAAGAGGCGAGAAACGAAGCGAATGAACTCAAGGAACACTTGGAAAAGGCTTTTGCCGAAGACCAAACCATCAAAAACAATGGTATGGCGAAAAGGATTAAGGGCGAAGTGCTTGATATTGCCCGAAAAACCCTGAAAGACCTGTCGTCCGCTAGTCTGGAAGGGCAAACCCTTGAGGTCTTTTTAAATAAAATAAATGGCTTGCGAGCCGATGAAAAAGTAAAACTTTCAAAAGCCCTTGAGGGAGGCGAACCCATATTGGTACACAGTACTTTTCCCCTATCGAAAAAACAACGGGAAGCCATACGAACCACGGTAAAAAGCTTGCTGAAAACAGAAGCTGTTATTGAGTTTAAAACCCGACCGGAATTGATCAACGGAATAGAAATGTTGTCGAATGGTTATAGGCTGTCTTGGAGTATAAAGGACTATTTAAAACCTCTTGAAGAAGCTGTAGGGATAGAAAGCTAGATAAAACGGAAATCGAAATGAAATGGGAGCAACGGATTATAATGGTTTAGTAGACGATACGTTTAATGAACTTGCCAAACAAACGGAACGTCACGAGTTCAAGCTATCGCCAAAAGAAATAGGGCGTGTTACCAGCGTTTCCGCCGGTGTGGTAAAAGTATCCGGCTTGCCTAATGTGGAATATGAGGAGTTGTTGAAATTCCCGGGAGACTTATACGGTATTGCCTTTAATATCGATGAAGACGAAATTGGTGCCATTCTCTTGGGAGAGGATTCCGATTTAAATACCGGTGACCTTGTTGAACGTACGAATCGCGTAATGGACGTTCCTGTGGGCAAGGCCCTTCTTGGAAGGGTCATTGGGCCATTGGGCCAAGCTATGGATGAAAAAGGGGCGATTTCCTATGAAAAAAGGCTTCCTATAGAAAGGAATGCGACACCCATTATGGACCGTGCCGGGGTCAGTATGCCCTTACAGACTGGAATTAAGGTAATAGATGCCCTGATTCCCATAGGGCGCGGGCAAAGGGAATTGATTTTGGGTGATCGGCAAACCGGGAAGACGGCCATTGCTTTAGATACCATAGTCAATCAAAAAGATAAAGATGTCATTTGTATCTATTGCGCCATTGGGCAACGGGCTTCATCGATTGCCAAGGTTATTGCCGATTTAAAGGAAAATGGCGCCATGGTGTATACCATCGTTATGGTAACCGAAGGAAATAATTCACCAGGGCTTCAATATATTGCTCCCTATGCGGCTACGAGTATAGCCGAATATTTTATGGAGATGGGGAAGGATGTGCTTATCGTTTATGATGATCTAACGAACCACGCAAGGGCGTATCGCGAGCTTTCCCTTTTACTAAAAAGACCTCCGGGGCGTGAGGCCTTTCCTGGCGATATATTTTATATCCATTCCCGATTGTTGGAGCGTTCTACGCATCTAAGCGAAGAACTCGGAGGTGGTTCACTGACGGCCCTTCCTATAATCGAAACCGAGGCACAGAACATTTCGGCCTATATACCTACCAATTTGATTTCAATAACCGATGGACAGATTTACCTATCGCCCAAACAATTTGAATTGGGCATTCTACCCGCGGTTGAGGTGGGGAAATCGGTTTCTCGAGTGGGCGGTAAGGCCCAATTGCCGGCTTATAGGGCTATTACGGGCGACTTAAAACTTGGGTTTTCACAGTTTGAGGAATTGGAGACCTTTGCCCGTTTTGGTTCCCACTTAGATGAAGAAACAAAAAAGGTGATCGAACACGGTAAGCGTATTCGGGAAGTTCTCAAACAGAATGAACTAGAGCCCTTATCCGTAGCGGAACAAATCGGTGTACTTCTGGCGCTCACCCAAGGCCTTTTTGATAGGGTTCCTATTGAAGATATGCGTGAGGCCGAAAAGACGGTCATAAAAAGTATAGACACCTTGCCTGAGTCCGTTCAAAAAAGCTTTTACTCCAATAATATTGTAGACGAGACTGGGCGGGAAAGCATGTTAGCGGCCGCCAAAAGGGCACTTGCTGCCTTTCAAACGGAAGGGTAAGCACCAAAAATAAGAGCCATGGATTCATTGGAAAGTTTAACGAGACAGATTACCGGAGCCAAGGAGCTCAACTCCATAGTGCGTACTATGAAGGCTATGGCCGCCGCTAATATCGGACAGTATGAAAGGGCCATGGAGTCTTTAGGGGATTATTGGACCAATGTTTCTTTGGGACTTGTGGCCTATTTAAGGCACATCGGATTGGAAAGCCCTATTGTAAAACAGGGTGCAAACCCTAAAAAAGGCCCGAAATCTATTTGCGCTATTGTTTTTGGATCGGATCAGGGCTTTGTCGGGCAGTTTAACGATGCCCTTTCGGAATACGTGCAAGAGTCCTTGTCCGCTCACCAGGGGAAAATGGAAATCTGGACCGTGGGGGTGCGCATACCTCTATTGTTAAAGGATAGGGGCATGACCGTAACCAAGGAATTCAATCTACCCAATTCCATTCATGCCATTACCGCCCTTATTGGGTCTATTTTACTACAGGTAGAAGAAAACCGCGAAAATGGAAACATAGATGAGTACTACCTTTTTCATAACCATTTGGAAAACGAAGGTTCTTATCGACAGGAAAAATCACGTCTATTTCCCCTAGATGCAAAGTGGCAACAAGAAAATGGACGCTTAAAATGGCCTTCCCAAAAACAACCCGAAGTGATAGGGGACAGTGCTAAGCTTATAGGAAGTTTAATTCGTGAATATCTCTTTGTTAGCCTATATAAAACCTGTACGGAATCATTGGCCAGTGAAAATTTAAGCAGGTTGAATGCCATGCAACGCGCAGAAAAGAACATTGAAGAATTGCTCGATGATATAGGCCACACCTATCATCGTTTAAGGCAAAGTTCAATAGACGAGGAACTTTTTGATGTAGTCTCGGGGTTTACGGCCCTTAAGAAAGACAAGAAGTTGGGAGTTTAAAACCAAGCGTATCAACTAACGGTACTATGGCAAGCTAAAGTCCGGTTTACATCTGTTTCTAGATGTAAATAGGTGTTTCCTGTCCACTAGTCCCACCAAAGCTTTTTTTTAGGTCTCGCGACGCCTACCGGTAATCTCAAGGATTTTGATTATGTATATGATAGGATTACCCCTAGAATAGGATTTACTTGAAAACTCATTGATGAATTCAACGTTTTTATGCTCTTGCCTGTGGATAATCCCCTTTATGCCTTCTATAAAGGTGTGAAGCTTCTCTTTCGCCTTTTCGCCATCAAGCTCTTCAAATTCGCCAAGGACAAGGGCAGATTCCCAATTTACCATGGAATGGATTTCTTCCACTACCAGGGAAACGGATGAATTTTTTCTCAATGCATTTACTTTATGGCCTTCCGTGGTGTAGCTTATGAGCGTATTGTCCTCAGGGTCGAAATAGTAGGTGATGGGAACCACATAGGGTTTTCCGTCTGATATATAGGCCAGATGGCCGGTGTAATTTTTTCTAAGGATACCGGTACTTTCACTAACTGAGATTTCCTTCATAAATGGGGTGTTTTATAAGTATTAGGGTTTGAATGATGGGGCATCTATTTTCTTTGGGGGAGAGAACTTCTTGTTTAAGTTAAGCTAATTATTTAATTCAGCCATCTGTTTTTCACTTATTTAGGAAGGTCTTAATTGTTTGTAGACCATTAATTACAAGGTTTTTGGTTCACAGGGATGAAGGTATTACAGTATTAAAAAACGCCCTATGATTTATATCATATCATCATGAAGCGATCATAGGGGCATAGCTTACATGCTTTGTTACTTGGTGTTTATGAGGGTGCCCTGTTATTCTTTTTGATTCTTTTCTTGTCGTTTTTCCTGTTTTTTGAAATAGCCACGGGTCAAAAAATTATGTTTTAAGGCTTCCATGTTTTCGTTGAATTTGACCAGTCCCTCATCTGCGTTCTTTACGGAGTTTTGAAGCTGGTGTACCAAGGTGGTATCCGTTGTCAAATAGTTTATGGCGCCTTTCCCTTTGTTTATCCGGTCGACTACCGCGTTGAGGTTTTTTGCGGTCCCCTCAATTTCAACGGATGCGTTTTCAAGGTTATCGATTACATTCCGGATTTTTGCCCCGGAAAGGGAGTCGCCCAATAGGGTTCCGACAACACTTTCCTTTGAATTGAAATGTTGTACAAGATCATTCAGTTTATGCATGGTCGTACGGGCATCGTTACTGGTCTGTTTCAGGTTGGCCAAGGTCTGTTTTAAGTCGTCTCCCATAAGCGTGTCATTGAGTAAACGACCCAAGGTTCCGCCTCCCTTATTGATAGAACGGGTAATATGAAGGAGCTGCTCGGTCAATAGGGCGGCATTTTCATTGGTTACGCTTAAGGTATTCATCATATCTGCAGTGGCCACTCCACTAAACGAATTGATTTCATCCCCGGATTGAACATAGGATGCTTCGCCTATGCCAGGAACGATGTTAATGATCATACTCCCCACTAGGCCATCTGAGCCGATATTGGCTATGGCATTTTTTTTGATATGTTTTTGCATTTTGGCATCGATGAGCATATCTACCTCGATCGTGGTGTCGTTGATCATTTCAATATCCTTTACCGTACCGATGCCGATACCGGCATAACGAACATTGTTGCCATTCTGCAACCCCCGTATGTTCTTAAAGGTGACCTTAAGGGTAAAGCTATTGCCGAACATGTTTTGTCGGTTTCCGATGAAATAGATGACCAGAACCAATAAGGCCGTACCTATGAGGACAAAAATCCCTAACCTAAATTTCTCCGATGCTGATTTTTCCATAATCTATTTTTTAAAGAAGGCCTCTATTTTGGGGTCCTTAGATTGTGAGAGCTGGGCGTAGGTACCTTCGGCGTAGTTGATACCATCGACCAATAAGATCATTCGATCCGAGATGACCCTGGCACAATCGACATCGTGTGTAATGATCAATGAAGAGGTGCCATATTTTGACTGTATGTTGCGCATTAATTCAATGATTTCCTTGGAGGTAATCGGGTCTAAGCCGCTTGTAGGCTCATCGTAGAGAATGATTTTTGGGCGTAAGATCAAGGTTCGGGCCAAGGCTATCCGTCTTTTCATTCCTCCCGACAGTTCTTCGGGCATCAAGTCGATGGTATGTGCCAGCCCCACATTTTCCAAGGCTTCGACCACCAAGGCCTTGGTATCTGTCTGTTTTCCGAATTTCTCCTTGTGCCGTCGTAAAGGGAACTCCAAATTCTCTCGTACCGTCATTGAATCGTACAATGCGCTTCCCTGAAATAGGAAACCGATATCGGAGCGGAGTTCATCGAGTGTTTCTCGATCTAGGTTCTTAATTTCCTTCCCCATAACCGAAATATATCCCGTATCGGGTTGTATAAGACCTACCAAGCACTTTATCATCACTGATTTTCCTGAGCCCGATTTCCCCATGACCACTAGGTTCTCGCCCTTATGCAATTTCATATGGAAGCCATTGAGCACCTTATGGCCCGAAAAACTCTTATAGAGATCTTTGATTTCCATTATTACCTCTTTTGTAGGGGATTTGGAACTATCTTTTACAGCTATGTTTTTCTCTTCTTCCATCATACGTCATAAAATATATTCGAGATAAAAACCGCTACAAAATCTATAACGAACAAGAGCAAGGAAGCCATTACTACGGCCGTATTGGCGGCAATACCGACACCTGCCGTTCCCTTTTTACTGTAAAAGCCCTTGTAGCAACCAACGATTCCAATGGCAAAACCAAAGAAGAAGGTCTTGATGGTAGCCGGTATAATGTCGGTATAGGTCAATACCTCAAAAACAGTATTGAAATAGAGCTGAAAGGAAACGTTTCCTTCTATATTTTCAACCAAGGCCGATCCGAAAAGGGCAAGGGCATCACTCACGACAACAAGAAGGGGGAGCATCATTACAGATGCCATAACACGTGTGACCACCAAAAATTTAAAAGGGTTGGTACCCGATACTTCCATGGCGTCAATCTGTTCGGTAACGCGCATCGAGCCCAGTTCCGCACCTATGCCCGAAGATATCCTTCCAGCACAGACCAGGGCGGTGATTACGGGGCCGAGTTCTCGTACGATCGAGATTCCCACCATATTGGGCATCCAAGAAACCGCACCGAACTGTATCATGGTCGGTCGTGATTGTAGGTCCAACACCAGACCTATGATAAAACCGGTGACCAATACCAAGGAGAGGGATCGATAGCCAATTTGATAACACTGCCTCAAAAACTCATTGAATTCATACGGTGGCCGCAAGGCTTCCTTAAAAAAACGAGCCGCGAAATAGGAGAGCTCACCGATCTCGATCAGCCATTGCCTTATCTTTTTTGGAGTCTTGAAGTTCAAATCTATTTTCTGAATCGGTGACGGTGCGTAACCTCAAAAGTAAAGGTCTGGCAAGGGAGTTTGGATGATTTGGGTCATGCCAAGGAAAAAAAGCATATGGGGCAAAAAGCTGATGTGGGTCATTCTTGCTGGCATAGGCAAGGTTTAATTTTGTGCCATCTCGTTTTTCTAAGGGAGAGTTTATATGAAATCAATGGGCGAAAGAAACGGAACAAGTAGTAAAGATCGGTCGGTAAACCTTGACGTAAGGAATTATAAGCTTTTGTTGAATGCCCTTTTGATAGGAGTGATCACCGGCCTTTTGAGTTCGCTTTTTAGATTGGTGCTCTCGCGGTTATCGGCTTTGAGGACAACCTTTCAAATAGGAGGGGCCGATCAGCTTTGGCAAGATTGGTTTTGGTCTATGCTTTTTACTTTTTTTGGTATATGGTTTTCGATATTCTTGGTAAAAAAATATGCGCCTGAAGCCGCGGGCAGCGGCATTCAGGAAATAGAAGGGGCCCTTGACGGTGTGCGACCTGTGAGGTGGCGTAGGGTATTACCGATAAAGTTTTTTGCCTCAATATGCTCCTTGAGTAGCGGCTTGCTATTAGGCCGTGAAGGACCGACAGTCCAGATTGGAGCCAACGTAGGGAAAATGGTGGAGGATGTTTTTAAGCAATCCGTGGAAGAAGATAACCCTTTGATCAGTACAGGGGCCGCATCTGGTTTGGCAAGTGCCTTTAATGCTCCTTTTTCGGGAATTATTTTTGTCATAGAAGAAATGAACGGGCATTTTAAGTTCAATTTTTATTCGCTTGCGGCACTTATGATCGGTGCCGGTTCTGCCGATATGGTGGTTAGGTTCTTGGTTGGAAGCGGGCCGATACTAAAAACCACGATTTTTACTTTTGAAAATTTAACGGGACTATGGCTATTTGTGGTATTCGGATTGATACTCAGCTGCATGGGAATTGCCTTTAATAAACTATTGATCGAAGCTTTGGATTTCTTTAAAAAAATAAGGATAAACCCTATTGTCATTGCTTTAAGTATCGCCTTTGTCATTACTGCCGTAGGGTTGTATTCCGAAGATATGATCGGTTCGGGATATAGCACCATTGCGAATGCTTACAACGATTCCTTTACCTTGAAATTTCTACTGGCCCTGTTTGTGGTTCGGTTTTTCCTTTCGATTATGAGTTATGGGTCAGGGGTGCCAGGAGGTATTTTTACCCCCCTTATAACGTTAGGGGTAATTTCCGGAATGCTTTTTGGCGGGATGGCCCAATATTTTTTTCCGGACCTAGTTCAAGACCCGGCTATCTTTGGTGTAGCGGGTATGGCCGGTATCTTTGCCTCGACCATTAGGGCCCCGCTTACGGGCTTGGCCCTTTCAGTTGAAATGACGGCAAACTATGAGTTGATTTTACCTTTGATTTTTACTGCGGTTACGGCTTCGGTCTGTACCACAATGCTGGGTAATGCACCGATTTACTCCATTTTGCTCAAACGAGTTTTACACAAGGGGGAGACGGCCGTTTAGGGCAGATGCTTCAGGGTAAGCGCAATGCTTCCTATGTAGTTAGGTAGAGAAGGCCCTTTCTTAAAACTCATTCGTTTTCAATACGCACCGAAAAATTTTTGCATTCCCATTTCTTCGCTTCTTTCCAATAAAATGTGAACTCCAGGGATGTGGCCTCTTTGTGGCAGGGCTGAATGTCGATAATAAATAGTCCGATATTAAGGTGCTTTGCCTGCGTTTGATAGGTGGTTTTCCAATGGTCGTCCGTCCAATGTAGGGTACAATCGGCCAAGGTCTCGACCCGTAATGTTTTTCCCTTGGGTGAGATGCGGGTTCCGTTATCAAATCGCCACACTTGGTAATCCGATATGGTTTTTTTGCATAGATACCGTTCACAGGTTTGTTCGGGCATATCAAATACCTTTTTATGGTCTATAGAAATACAGAGTTTGATGTATTCGGCATGGGCCCATGTCAGGGGCATTGCCGACCCTGTATGTCTACCCCGATATAGTCCCTTTTCGGGTATATCGTCTTTGTCCCATATCTGTTCGGGCAGTAAGCCGTTATTGGCAAAGGCATCCATAGCATTTAGGAGCTTCCGGGCCGATTCGATATGGCCCGCGGCGATTTCATAGTGGGCCCTTTCTCCTGTCAATAGGGGCCATGCCCGACCTTTTCCCGTACCGTCATAAGGATCGCCGTTTTCATGTTCCCCATAGCCGTCATTATTGTAGCGGTACCAACAGCTGCCATTGGGGGTATCGACCTTTAGTTCGGCATCGATTACTTTTAGGGTATTTAAGATTCTTTGGTCATCGGGTGCGCGAAGGCCGAACCTGACCAAGGCCAATGCGTCTACGCTGATTAGTTCGTTAATGGGCGTTTTGCCATGGTCAAAATGGTGATTTTTTAAATTGATCGTTCGGTCTCCCAATTCAGCAGCGGGAATATCGGTAAAAGGGTTAATGCGGATGTAATAGCCGTCTACCCCATGTTTTTGCGCCAAGGGCGTACCGGTCACATAGGTTCGGTATTCGATAGTATCGTTCCAGGTATCGGCTGTCTCACGACAATAGGCAGCTAAGGTTTCTTCCCCGTTTATTTCGGCCAGTTCTGCCCCGGCCAATAAGGCGGCAATTTCGGTGGCCATGGTAAAGGGCGAAAAACCACTTTCTTCTTCCCATCGGTCTTGGTCGGTATAAGGGCCGTTTATCAATAGGAAGGTAAGGGCCTTTTTGGCCAAGGGCCAATATCGTTTCATACGATCTTTTCCAATGGTGTTGCGCAAATAACCTTTGAGCATTTCCAAAATAGGCAAGGCAATTTGGTCCATTTGAATGCCGGTCCAGTTCGGTTCCCCTTGAAGCCACATATTCTGCGGCCAACTCCCATCGGCATTTTGGGTAGACATCAGATAGTTTACAATACGCGATATGTCCGCCTTGGTTTCAAGGGCGTTGAACCCACCGGCACTTTCCACAAGGTCACGGGGCCATACAACGTGGTAACCGCTTTTATCGGAGTCTCCCTTTGTGTTTCCCCAAGGAATGGAAAGGCTCGCTATAATGCCACCGGGAAAGTTTTTGGCCTCGTGCATACGTAGGGTAGCGGCACTTGTCTTAAAATTTTTGGCAGCTATTTTGGGCAAGGTATTTTGCCAGGTTTGCCACTCTTGTATGTATCGTCTTTTTGCCGAGTTAAAACCGTTTAAGATACTTGATCTGGCATGATTGGCGGCCTCTAAATGGGTACGGCCAAAACTTATGGCCAAAACAAAGTCTTTTTCGCTTATGTCTATTTCGCCGGTAAGGGCGATATTTCCATGGGAAGCACGCTCATATTGCCATTTTAATTTACGGTGTTGGTGTAAATCCGTCCATCCGTCCGAAATACCTACAAAGCCGACGGACCGATGCAACCATTTGGAGGAACAGGCCATGGCTACGGCTATATCGCCATTTTTGGCAAATAGCATTTCATCCCCCTTATACTCGCCAAGCCAACCCGAGTTGTGGCCCCCTTCATTGTTTAAATGGGGTGCGAGCAAAGCGAATAATTGAAAAGGGGATTCGGGATGGATCGGTTCGAACCTTATATGTTGCAGAATAGTATTGCGAAAAGGATCGGCAATGATTTCCTTGGTGATCTTAAATTTCCCGGAGGGATCGCTATTGACGATATGATAGGCGGGAATCCCCTCTTCGATTGTTTTTGTAAAGTGTTCCGTATCTCTTTTTTCCTCAGAAAAAAATCCATGTCCATCCGTAACGATGAGTCCCATATCACGTATACAGGCAATATCTTCACGAGGGTAGTAGGCTTCGTTCAGAATACCGTGGCTAAGGGTGAAAGTTACGTCGGAAGCCGAATTGAGGGCCTTTCCGATTCCTGATTTCGTACTAGAGCTCCATCTGGCCTCAATTCCTGGAGCACCTGGTGCTTCTCCGTTTTTAGACATATTTTGATAGGATGTATTGAGGTTTTTTATTTGCTTATGGCTTCCTGTCCATCAGCATACATTAGATAAATAGGAGCCTCAATTTTAGGCGAAAGTTACTTCTTGTTAGGGTGGTGGAACATGATTTGGATCAGTTCCTTTTGAAGCGGGCCGGAAGCAATGGCTACGTATCGAAGAAGTGGAGGCTTTTGGTAGTTAAGAGCTGAGGAAAAGAGAGCTCGCTCCTTAGTGGTATTGGGCGTTGAGGGGTGAAGTAGGGAAAGGGCCGAGGGTAGGTTTACTGAGGAAGCAAACGTACATAACGGATAAAGCCCCTACCTTTTATCTTCGATTTTAGGTTTTCGCTAGTAAGTTGAAATTCCACATCGTTTTTATAATACTCTTGGTCTTCAACGGCAGATTCAAAACGGATTTTGTAGCCCGCATCTATCTTGTCTAGGGGAATTCCCAATACGGTCATTTTACGCTGTCCACCCGTTACGGTTTCACCTACAATAGCATCGATGTCCGGTCTTTTTTTACCGTAAAGTTGTTTCCACCATTCCTCTAGGTCGCGGTACCATTCGTTATCGTCGCCTTGTACATACAGGGTTTCTACGTATTCTTCCTTGCTGTTGAGCAAGGATACTACGATATAGGCTCCTTCTCCCGTATAATTCGTCAGTTGGATCAGACATTTGTAACCGATTCTTTCCTGGGGAAAGGTAAAGCTGGTCAATCCCACTAGGCATAGGGTAAAAAGGACAAAGGGTAGATATCGTTTTTTCATGTTTTTTGTGTTGTAGGAGTCAGATACTTATTACAATAATCAGTTGGTGTTGTATGTGTTTTCAGGGCCTAAGTGATAAGCAATGTCCATAATTTGGTTTTAGCGATTATATGCCCCCGTATGTCAAACGATATGCTAAACGGGAAGGTTTTTGACCCAAGGAGGGGCCGCAACGAAAGGGGGTGTCTTCCTTTGCGGCCATGTCAGATTCTAGGGCCGAAATTTCCTTATGGGCGCAATCGAAGAACATCGTTTTCGAGATAGCTTACCAATTGGAAAATAATGGGGGCATAAACCGCATACAGTCCTTTTGTTTTACCTCTATTTTACAAATGATTCGATTACTTTTTCTATATGCTTCTTTTTTACCATGTCCTCATCAAAGAGATACTTGTAGAGAACTTTGTTGTCTACTTTTTCGGCGAGGTGCAAATCTGTTTTACGAGCAAAAACCTCGTCCCACTTCGTACGAACTATGGCCCATTTTTTTGCATTGGACTCCCACCACTCGGCGCTAGGGGCGCAGCGCGAGTCATCTACCTTTACATAGGTGTTATAGCCTTTTTCTTTGGCGATGATGACATCTTCTTGCCCTTTTTGCCGCAAAATTTTAGCGTTGTCTTGGTCATGTACCCAACCGTAGTCGGTTATTTCGTGCCTATTGCCCCGTAGGGTCAAATTGTAATCGCCTCGGGTGGTGTATTCCCTACGGGGAAGGGGGGCGGGGGTTGTGTTTTCCCAGTAACTTTTTCCATCTACATGCACCCATGTGGCGGAGCCTTCGTATCTGGGACTATCATCTACTTGATACACTTTTTGTGTCCATTGTCCCGTTACCTCTTCTTCTGTTTTTTGTTGGTAGACCCATTCATTATCGGCATTGTACAGATAGAGGTCCCTGTTTTCAAATAACCAATCTTGACGCCAGTGCTTAATGATCATAGGGTCGGCGGGATTTCCTACCTGTAGGATATGCTGTATGGATATTTTATCGGACTCATCGGTTACGAGCTGCGCCCACTCAAGGCCCTTGTCGATCTTGGTTTTTGAAGGCTTGTACAGGGAGTCCTGACTATAGTTGAAGGTTTCGGCAAAATTGAAGCTTACCTCGTAACAGCCACACATTTTTTTTATGGCTTCGGCATCTTGTTCTTTTTTGTCTTTTTGGGCACTTCCTTGAAAGCTTATAGCGGTACAGGCAAGGGCTAGAAAAAGGGATGTTTTCATGATGATCATAATTTATTTTTTGGTCAAATGTTTCAGCCGCAAAATTATAAAATTTATTTAGACTGATTAAAAATAATACATATATTTGCTCACTATTAAGAATCAATCTAAACAATATTCATGTCCCTTCGCGTATCGTTTACCGTGTTATCTACCCTTTTTTGTGTTACCATAAATGCCCAAGAACAGCGCGATTCTACAGGTACGACAGCGTTGGAAGAAGTTGTGGTAACCGGACAGTACCATAGGCAGAGTGTCGATAAATCCGTATTTCAAGTAAAGGTTATCCCTCGTCGGGTTATCGATAATCTAGCGGCGAACAATTTGGCCGATGTACTGAACCAAACCTTGAACATCAATATTGTTCCGAATCCTTCAAGTGGAAAAAGTGGGGTTCAGTTATTTGGATTGGACTCACAGTATTTCAAGATTTTGATAGACAATGTGCCCCTGATCAATGATGAAGGTCTAGGGAATAATACCGACCTGACACAATTGAACTTAGATGATGTGGAACAGGTGGAAATTGTAGAGGGCTCTATGGGGGTACAATACGGATCGAATGCCGTATCGGGTATAATCAATATAATTACGAAAAAATCTTCCGCCTATAAATGGCAGATTAACCCCTATGTTCAAGAAGAGACTATTGGTAGTGAATATGGATTTGCCCATAAGGGACGCCATATCCAATCCTTGAAAGTGGGGCATAACATTTCGGAAAAGTGGTATATGAACGGCACCTATACCCGCAACGATTTCGCCGGTCACTTCGGAGATCGAAAGGGTCGGGATTACGAACGGAACGACGGTCATAGGGGACATGAGTGGTTGCCCAAATTGCAGAACAATGCCAAAGCCCTTGTGCGTTATAATGGTGATGGCCTTAAGGCTTTTTACAGGTTCGAGTATTTTGACGAGGAAGTTTCGCTATATGACTCACTGGTGCGTACCAATCTAAATTCGGCCACTCAAACCACGAACCCTACCGCATCCGATGAAATCTTCTTATCAAAACGCTTCAACCACCACTTCAACCTCTCGGGAAAGCTTACCGAGACCATAAATTATGACGCTTCATTCTCATATCAGCAACAAAAACGCGACGTTGAAACCTATAATTATAGGATCAGGTCAAATGAAAAGTTTGACCAAGAGTCTTTTGAATATGAGTCCCGTAAAGGGTTTTATTCTCGGGGAACCCTCAATAACCTGTTTCGAAATAGGTGGTCTAATTACCAGTTCGGATACGAGGTGAGTGCGATTGATGGTTATTCTTCTTCGCTGGCGGGCGATTTTGAGACAGACCATATCAAACGACGATTGGAATCGTACGATGTATTCGCCTCGGCCGAGTACGTAGTAAGCAAAAAGTTTTCCGTACGGCCTGGGGTACGCTCCCTTTTTTCTTCAAAGTTCGACCCTCAGACCGCCTTCTCTTTAAGTACGCGCTATCTTTTTGAGAACGCTTATCAATTGCGCGCGGTACTAGGCACTTCACCTAGGAGTCCTAATTACGATGAATTGTTCTCCTATTTCGTAGATATCAACCATGACCTTAGAGGCAATGAAGACCTGGATCCCGAGCGGGGTTACTCGGCCTTTTTACATTTAAAAAAGGAGTTTTGGGCGGAAGATAGCGCATGGTCCTTAAAAAGTAAACTATCCGCTTGGTACCTTTCCGTAGATGATCGAATAGAGTTGACGATCGTCAATACCAATCCCTTGGCTTTTCAGTACAACAATATTGACAGTTATAAGACATGGGGGCTCTCTTATACGAATACGTTATCTTATAATAAGCTGCAACTGAGCGGTGGCATCTCTTTCTCCGGGCAATCCAAAAACTTGGAAAGTCAGGAAGATTTCAATGATGACTACCTCTATTCCGTACAGTTGAATGGAAACCTATCGTACCGTCTTCCGAAGTGGAATACCGTTTTTTCGGCATACTACAAGTTCACGGGGAAGCAATATCAGTTTTTACAAGATCAGAATGAAGAGGGGGAGGTCATCTTTATCAAGGGGGAACAAGATCAATACGCTTGGCTGGATGCTACCGTAAAAAAATCTTTCTACGACAACAGACTTCAGCTAACCCTTGGCGCTCGAAACCTCATAGACATAACCCGGGTGAACACCGTTTCGGGTGGGGGAGGGACCCTCCATTCGAACGCTACAAGTAGCGTTTTACTCGGTTATGGAAGGTCATACTTTTTAAAACTATCGTACAATCTTAATCTCTAATTACTATACTTATGAAAATCACCATCAAACCTATTTTAACCCTTTTGCTTCTTGTGTTGGTCTCGGCCTGCAGTTCTGATGATGCTACTGTTGTACAGGAAGATTTTGTTGTCGCTTTTGAAAATCCGTCAGTGAGTTTCGGGGCCTCGGAAGACGAAAAAAATATCGACCTGGTGTTTTCAACGGCGGCACCGGAAAACGGTTCTGTAGAAATTTCGTTTACGGGTACCAATGCCACCTATGGCGATACCGAAGATTTTGTAACGGTACCTGCCGCTGTGAACGGGGTCGTTACCCTAGATATCGCAAGTGGGGCAGAGCGTGCTTCCTTTGTTTTTAAGAAGTTAAAAGATGCAGTTGAAGGCACCGAGAAATCGATAACCCTAGAGATAAGTGCTGTTCATCTTTCCGATGGTCTGTCGAATGGAACCACAAGTATGCAAGTGGCCTTTGAAGAAACTGCGGCCCTTGGAGGTCAAATGGCACCTGAGGTAGGAGGCCCCAATGAGCCGAATCAGGTCTACATTGACCTTAGTGCCCAAAACCAAAGCAGTATAAGTCGTGAAGCCTGGGACTTGGCATTTTATAATGGGGATGCGTTTAGGGTAGCCATTAACAGCTCCCTTTACATGGCTGTGGCCGAGCATGATGAAATCGATATCGATGCCGTTACGGCGGAGCAGGTAGCCGGGCTTCAGGCCAGTGTGGCCGTTGGGACCTTTGATGCGGCCAATACGGCATATGTAGATGTGCCCAGTGGTGATATCAAGGGAACGGCCATTAAAGAAGTATCCGAAGTCGATGCGGCGAACAAAGTGTATTTGCTCAACATGGGATCAAAAATAGGTACGGAAGAACCGGAAACCGGTGGGGTGAATACTTCAGGTGATTCCCGTGGATGGATGAAAATCAGGGTGCTGAGAAACGGTAACGACTATACCTTGCAATATGCCCGTCTTGAGGACACCACGCATAAGGAAATAAGTGTTTCCAAGGATGCGGCATTCAATTTTCAATTTGTCAGTCTTATATCCGATACGCTCGTTAGTGTTGAACCCGAAAAGGATAAATGGGATCTCAATTTTACGGTTTTCACCAATGAGATTGAAGGGTATGGGTCTTATGGCTATGCCGATTTTGTTGCTACCAATAGCAAAGGCGAGGTTTCGGCCTATAAGGTAGATGCCGAAAGTAAGCCTTACGAGGAATTTACGATATCCGACATTGATACGGAAGCCTTGGACACCGACCAAAGAGCTATTGGAAGCAGTTGGCGAAATGGAGGCGGACCAGGAACCCTGCCTTCCTTAAAAGAAGATGTATTCTTTATCGTAAAGGATGGCGATGGCAATTACTATAAATTGAAATTTACGGCTTTGGTAAATGAAAGTGGTATTAGGGGATACCCCGCTTTTGAGTACACACTTCTTCAATAGCCCTTGACCTTAAGTCTGTTTGAAAACATTGAAACCGGACATGGACAGGTGTCCGGTTTTTTTAACCTAAAAAAGTGTAGAACAGCTGCGAACACAGTGACTCAAACTAAACGAAATAGTTTTTATGAATCAATAAATAGGATAAAAATGGAACTACTATATCAAAATGGTTATGGAGCGATGTATAAAATGAAGAATACAACAACGGGGGTGCACGAACTGCAAATGATTGTAGATACCGTAGGCGTGTTTATGTCTAGGGACGACCTAGACCATCTTTTGGGCATTGTTCGTAAATCTAACGAACCCTGTACCTGTGCCGATTGTGGAGGGAATCATTGCAATAAGATTTGGTGCTCCAGTCCTTTGGTCGATATCTGCTTAAAAGTCGACGAAGCTATTATTGACCATATGGAAGACCTGATCCAAGGGGCCCAGTTTATGTTGGATATGGATGCTACCTTAGAGAAATACCGATTAAAATAAAGCTGATACCACAAAAAAGCAGTGTCAAACACTGCTTTTTTATTGGAGATGGGGTAAACCATTAATACTTGATTCCCGGTGTGGGCTGCATGGCCGTTTCTATATGTAGGGTATTTGTTCCCTTTGAAAGACTTTCCAAGGGACCTACTTTGGGGTGGGCTCCTATTCTTCTACTTCGATTGAAATCCCCGTTTACTCGATAATCGAGATTAAATGCGCCCAGGCTTGCCTCAAAATCAAGGTGTATTCCTTTTAAGGCCTTGCGCGCTTGCCCTGAGGTAGTTTACTATAATAGAGAAGTGGGACTTATCGGCTATATTCTGTTCGGCACACCGGATCCTTAATGTAATGGAGCGTACTGTCTATACAAAAATGCCGACGGTCCATACAAATTAACTCCGCAAGATTCGGGAGTCCGTATATATTTGATTCGTTGATTTCCGTGATACGGTAATTGACAAGACCAACCACCTTCCTTACGATACAAGCCGATTCTTAAGCGCTTGATGCAGCTTTCTCCCGATTATTCCCCCTAGAAAATTTTAAGGTCCAATGCCCTTATCAATTAGGTATTACGGACTTCGAAACATAGGAAAAAGGATAATAATCTATATAAAAATGAAAGTGTTATGGTAAAATCATCATCTAAACAGATGCTTTATGGTAAGGTATCTAGTAAAAAGGACGGTAGCTCGTTAGAAGGCTTGGCCGTAGAATTGGTAGACGGGAATCTTCTTAAAATGAAAGGGATAAAACCGGCAATAACCGATAAGCAAGGGCGGTTCAGTTTGGCCGTTGAAAGCTCGAAAAAGGAATCGGAAGAACCCAAGGGGTATTTGCAAGTGTTGAACAAAGACGGGGCGCCCATTTTTGTTTCTGACTCCGAAATTTTTTCTAAAGGGGGCGGCTTAGACCAGATTGAGCTTGTCGTACCCGATGAGGCGATACAAGCGGCATCTTACGACTTCTCAAGGTTTCAGTTCAAATCATTGGTAGGCATCAACCCGAATTATTTTGGGGCCTTCGAAAAGCTAAAGCTACCGTTAAAGGTACCGGTCATACAGCCAAAGAAGGGAGATACCAAGTATGAAGAACTGGAGTGCATAGGGCTCTATCCTGAAACCGACGAACTCGAGGCGGTTTTCAAAGTGAAACTGCCTTACGGATATGGAGGTGAACTATGCGGCTCTGGGAGTAAGGAATTTGTTGCTTTTTATGTGGACTATGGTTCGGGATTTGAACCTGTAGGCCCGGCGGTTTCGGTAAGCGCACATAACCTGGGGGCGGCCCGAAAAGGCCCCTTGTGCTATGCGGTAAAACAGGTTGTGGATTTCGAGAAAAAGAGCTGCAAAACGCCTTACTTGGTAAAGCTAAGGGCTATTTTAAGTTGGAATACCCCGCCAATGGGTCCCAATTATATACCTACTTGGGGTAATGTAAAAGAGGCTTGGGTACAAATTAACCCAAGTAAAAAAGCATGGGAAATCCTTACGGGTGATTTCAAGGAACTAAGCCTTGTAAAATCGTATAGCGACTTGCAACACCTCAAGGAAGAGCTTATAGAAAAAATGAAAGCTTCGCTTGACTATAACAAAAAAGGACTTGATGAAGATCGTATCGACTTTAAGGAAAATATCTTAAAGAACCCGAATTATTACGCCGGAATGGCGGATGAAAACGAGATCCAGAATGCCTATGACCAAATCCATATGCTACCGCCCGAGATCTTGGAAAAATTTAAGCCAAAGTTGATCGACCCCAAATGGCTGTTTCCGATAAAACCCTTAAAGTACAACACTTCGTTTGAGGAACTGAGCTGTGTAGGTCTGTTCCCCGAACAAAATACGCTAGAGGCCGTAGTAGCGGTAAAACGCCAAAATGGTTATAAGGGGGATCTGTGTAGCTTAGGTAGTGAAGAGTATGTTGCCTTTTATGTCGATTGGGGCGATGGGCTGGGCTATCGCCACGAGGGTACCCGATTTTTTAAGGTACATGACATCCCAAGAAACGTAAACCCCTTAATGTATGCGGTCAATCTTCGGGTAGACGATATGGATAGAAAGTTGAAGTCATGTAAGGTAGAAAATATAATAAAGGTAAGGGCCATCCTCAGCTGGGAAGTCGCACCTACCGGACCGAACTATAGACCTGCATGGGGGAATGTCAAGGAATGTCGCGTTCAGGTAAGGACATATGATGGGGCCAATAATCAATGCGAGATCCAACATGTGAACAAGGTCTTGGTAGAAGATATTAATACCGATGGCTATGCTCGTAAATACATCAACAGTACGACCTTATCGCCCAATCTGTTCGACCGTCCGTTTGGAAATATTATAGCGATCTGGGGCCACATCAATGTGCCGACAAGCAAGTATTTTCGAATGCTTTTCCGGAAAGAGAGCGAAAGTTCATGGACTGTAGTCGAGGACGGAAGAAGGTATAAGCAAGGACTGTTCACCATAGGCCTGCGCCTACCCGATGAAAACGGATGGTTCCGTATAGATGAATACAATTATGATTTGGGGAATTATAGCGATACCCCTCTGGCGAATTGGGCCTCGGGAAGTAGAACGGGAAAATATCGCCTGCGTTTAGAGTGTGCTGACGCCTCAAAAACACCGATTCAATCTTGTGAGGTCTCGGTTTTCTTAGACAACCAAAACCCGGAACATTATGGCTTTACCGATAGCCCCATACCACAATTGGGACTTACCGTAAAGAACAGTTCGGGTGAGGTAAAAGAATGTGGCAAGTACAAAGGAGCTGAAAAAGTACTGGTTTATGGTAATTTTAAAGATGACCACTTCAACGAATTTTCGTTAGAGATATTTGGTGGGAACTTGCCCTCTGCAGGTAAAAAGATAACCCCTGCCGTAAATCGCTACGATGAAGGGGGCAAACTCGATACCAATGGGATTGTAGGAGCTAGCGATCCGGGAAAAGGCAAGCTGTTGATGACGATCGACAATATGGCTTCCGCTCCTATTAATTCCAATGTTGATTGTGCCTATGGAATACGAATGGTAACTTCGGATAGGGCAATTCTGGGAAGTTTTTCTGGCTATGTCTTTAGAAGTACCTCACATTCCAAGGCGTCTTATGTAACCTTTAACTGGGCGCCATAAGAAACGCGTTATGATTAATGAAAGGGCCAACTCCGATATATTGGGGTTGGCCTTTTTTGTTTATCGGTGGTGGCAATAACGGCCTTATAGAAAAGCAAGACCTCTTCGGTAGGGGCTGCCGTAAGCAGAAAAGGGGAGGGTAGGACAAGACCTAAGGGTTTAGGGTAAGACTAGGCCATGATGCGGCGGATATATAAAAGAACAAAAGTGAAGGCAGTCTAGAAGGAAAGGTCGAAGTGCTCGTTCATTATTCCCCTAATAGCGTCTTCGTTTAAAGGCTTGTACATCATATCCTTGATTTCCCTGTACTTTGACATTTTTTCGGCATCGCTCGGTATTATGGAAGTAGTCAATAAGATTACCCGTGTATTGATCTTTAATTTTGGGTCTAGTTCGCTATATAGGTCCATAAATTCCCATGCATCCATTGTGGGCATATTGATGTCGATAAATATGAGCTCGGGAAAGGCCTCCGCAGTACTGAGATAGTCAATGGCTTTTTGCCCCATAGTAAAAGCCAAGATGTTTTCTGCACAATTAACACGTCTCAGGTAAGTTTCATGAATGAAGTTTGTAGCGTTGTTATCGTCTACAAGTACGATGGTTTTAATCATAGTAACGAAAATTATAGATTTAAGTTAAAGTGAAAGGTACTTCCCTTTCCCATTTCCGATTCCACCCAAATTTTCCCGTTATGTAGCTCTATAATCTTTTTGCAGTGGGCCAGCCCTATTCCGGTACCTTCGTAATCTTCTTGGTTGTGCAATCTCTTGAATACTTGAAAAATATGTTCTTGGTTTTTTTTGTCTATTCCTATTCCATTGTCCTTTATATAAATATGTTGTCCCTTTTCACAAGGCAGGGTACCTATTTCTATTACGGGACTATCGTTTTTGTTTACAAATTTGATGGAATTACCTATGAGGTTAAGGAAAAGGGAATGTAGCTCGACCTTATGTCCGGTTATGGTCGGTAGTTCCTTAAGAACAATTTTTGTATTTGTGGATTCGATACGTTTACGGAGGTCTTTCTGTACATTTTCTATCACTTCCTTTATATCAACGACTCCTTTTTCGGTGTTGCTTCCTATTTTTGAATAGGCCAAGATTACCCTTACCAATTCTCCCATTCTAGAGGAGGCCTCTTCTATAAACTCGAGATAAGTGTTGGCCCTAGTGTCGAGAAGGGTATTGTACTCATCTTTGAACAGTGCCACAAAATCGCGTATGGTACGCAAAGGTTCCTGCAGGTCGTGGCTGGCAACATAAGCAAAACGTTCTAGCTCCTTATTGCTTCTTGACAGTTGCTTTAACTGGGTTATGTTGATATGGCTACCCACCATTCTCAAGGGTTCGCCGTTGTCGCCCCATTCTATGACCAAGCCCTTGCACCATACCCATACAATGCTGCCGTTTTTGTGGAAGTATCTGATTTCATTGTCGTAAGGTATTTCCCCCTTGCTTTTTACATGGGCATCGAATTTTTCGAGTACACCGGGCAAGTCATCAGGGTGCATGATTTTCTGCCATGATTCTGGGGAGTCCTCCATTTCGTCTTCCTCATAACCGAACATTTTTTTAAAGGTAGGACTTAGGTATTCGGTGTTTTCGGCAATGTTCCAGTCCCAAAAACCGGCCATGGTGATTTCCAAAACCTGTTCAAAGACCATGTTTCTGTCGAACAGGTCCTGTTCCAGTTTGGGCAACTTTTTCAACATGGAAACATCGGTCGTGGTCCCTATCATTCTCTTAGGCTGTCCGTCTTCCGTCCACTCCATAAGCTTACCTCTCACTAGCAAGGTAACATAATGGCCCAATTTATGTTTGTATCTTGTTTCCACTGCATAAGGTACCTTGCCTTGAGATTCGATATGTTTTTGCATGGCCTCCCTTTGAGCTTGTAAATCTTCAGGATGGGCCAAAGTGCTCCAAAACTTGATAGTTTCTTCGATTTCATCCTCCCTATAACCCAAAACCTCGGAGATTGAACGACTTACGTAATAAGAGTTGTCGGGTATATTCAAGTCCCAAAAGCTATCGGTGGTTTGCTCAATGGCAAGTTGTTGGTTTTTCAGTCGTTGCTCTGCAGATTTAAGCTTGTTGATGTCAATATAGCTTAAGGTGGCACCGGCCACATTTCCGGTACCATCGTGAAAAGGCACTATTTTTTGTAAGAACCACCGACCCTTCACATCTTTTACTTCATCTTGTTTAGCGATATTGTTGATCATTACAGACTTAATATCGGAAATGAACCTTTTATAGTTGTTCTTGTGAAAGGAACTGGCAAAATGTTCCAAGGGCCTATTAATGTCATTTTCTAACAGATTAAAGTGTTGGGCTACGCTAGGGGTAAATTTTCGTATCCTTAGTTCCTTGTCTAAAAATACGGTGCCAATATCCGTACTCTTGAAAAGATTGTCCAAATCTGAATTGAGGAGGGCAAGCTCCTCTATTTTCTCCTGAAGCTCGGTATTTACCGTATGTAACTCTTCATTGACACTTTGCAATTCTTCATTGGTGCTTTGTAATTCTTCGTTGGAAGCCAAAAGTTCTTCATTGGTAGCCTGCAGCTCTTCATTGCTGGTCTCTACCTCTTCGATCATATTTTTCAGGCTTTCCCTGGTCTCCTTTAATTCGGACTCTAGTTCGCGCTCCCTTATATTTTTCGGGGTAATATTTGTCTCTTCGAGCACTGCGACGTGTGAAGATTGAAGGTCGACCGGTTTAATGATCACCAAAAAGTTAGGCGGGTTGCTGTTTAAGGGGTTTTGGAAGGAAGCAACATGCATATTGGCCATAACAGGCTTTTTACCCGTTGAAAAATTAAGATTTTCATGTCTTAGTTTTTGGGTTGTACCCCCAACTTTTCTTAAAGAATAACTCAATACCGTAGCAACACTCTCGGGCACCATTTTTAAGAGGTTCATACTAAAGCCTTTGTTGGGCAGGCTTATGTAGTTGTTCAATTCGCCAAAGGCGTCAATAATATTGAAATTACCATCGATTACGATGGCAGCTAACTGCAGATTATCGGTTATCGCTTCTACTATAAGTTGTCTCGTATTTCGTTCGTAACTTAAAGGTTTGTGGCCGAATGAACTGCGTTGTGCACTACTTGAATTGTAGGGTTGAAGGCCTAAGATTTTGGCCGGGCGTATGTTCCTATATATTTTTTGTTTTCGATGTAACTCCTCAAAAGCATTTTTCTGCCGCCCCAATGATTCACTGCTGCCCAATACCAGAATACCGTTCATGTTTAAGGAGTAGTGCAATACATCGAGCACCCTGTTTTGGGCCGCCGGTTGTAAATAAATGAGCATATTTCGGCAAAAGGTAATATCCATCTTGTTAAAAGGAGGGTCCTTTAGCACATTGTGCTTACTAAAGATGACCATACGCCTGATGTTTTCGTTGATATGGTAGTTATCGCCTTTTTTTGTAAAATTTGTAAGCAAACGCCTTTCCGAGATATTGGAAACCGCACTTTCATTATAGACCCCTTTGGATCCGTCATCTAGGTGATTTTTCTCTATATCGGTGGCGAAAATTTTGACTAGGTTTTTCTTATTTTGTTTGATTAGGGCCTCGTTGATAAGAATGGCCAAAGAATAGGCTTCCTCTCCGCTACTAACCCCAACACACCAACATTTTATGGTTGCATCTTTCTTTTTGTCGGAAACTAATTTAGGGATGGTTTCATTTACCAAAATATCCCAAACCGTATCATCCCTAAAAAAACTGGTCACCCCGACCAAAAATTCCCTTACCAAAAAGTGGGCTTCCTCGGGTTTTTCAAAAAGGTAGTCTTTATACTCCTGAAGGGAATCAAGACGTTTGATACCAATTCTACGGGCAATCATTCGAATAAGAGTGGGTCTCTTGTAATATTCAAAATCTAGTTTGGTCTGACTGTTTACAAAGGTCAAGACTTTGACAAGGGTCTCCTCGTCCTTTAAAATATTTTCTTCGAGCGATCCGTATACGGCAGGGTGCTGTACGAAGCGTTGGAGTTCTTCTCCCATTTGCTCCGTAGATAAAACGTAGTCTACTAGATGGGTGTTAATGGCATTTTGAGGCATGCTATTGAATTCTGCCTGTTCGGGGTCTTGTACCATTACCATTCCACCGTATTCCTTAATGTCCCTAGCACCGGATGTACCATCGCTACCCGTTCCGCTGAGAATGATCGCTATGGCTTTATTGGTCTTTTCCCTTGCCAAAGATTTGAAAAATAAATCGATGGGCAGGTTCAAGGTTCTATCCGTGGGCTTGTCCTCCAAGAGGAGGTGTCCATCCTTGACGAAAATGTTCTTCTTTGGAGTTAAAAGATAAATCCGACCAGGTTCGACCTTTGTTTTCTTCTTGACCTCAATTATGGGCATGTCCGTGTTTTTGGACAAGAGTTCCCGCATAAGACTTTTGTAGTCTGGACTCAGGTGTTGAACAACAACAAAGCTATGGGCAAATTTGGCGGGTAGATGCTCAAAAAAGGATTTTAAAGCCTCCAATCCTCCTGCACTTGCTCCTACACCTATTATTGAAAACTCGTTTTTGTAAGTGTTAATTTGCTGTATTTCAGCGTCTGAGGAGGTCAATTTGGTCATGTAAAGATGGTTTTCTTCCTAATAAAAGTAATGAAAATCTTACGGATTTGAAATGGAATAAATATAATTTTATCAAATATTATGGGTACTACCATAGAAGTCTAGGTTCGACTATAGTTTTTTTTGGCCCCTATCTTCAGCTTTACTCTTATATTTTCCTTTTTAAGGGCCTTTCCCCTTGCTTTTATATCAATTGTTTCTCTACGGCCACTTTGATCAGGGAGGCAGCGTTGGAAACCTCTAATTTCTGCATCAGGTTTCGTCGGTGTGTCTCTACCGTAAGGGGACTGATAAACAGCTCTTCAGCTATGGTATTGGTGGTCTTGCCATCGGCGATCAAGGTGAGAATGTGTTTTTCCCTTCGGGTCAATCTGGGTAAATCGTTGTGTTCTTGTGCGACCGAATCGGCAAGTATCTTTTGCACCTCGCTCCCAAAGTAAAAATGGCCTTGGTGTACTTGCGAAATGGCATTGACCAGCTCGTCGGCCGTGGCGTTCTTGAGTAGGTATCCCTTGACCCCGTTTTTGATCATTTGGTTGATAATGCTCGGCTCGCTGTAGGTGCTCAGCCCGATAATACCGATATTCGCCCTTATATTTAGGATTTTGCTCACCATTTCCACCCCATTGATATCGGGCAGGTTTACATCGAGTAAAACAACATTGACGGTGTCTTTCGCTAAAAACGTAAGCGTATCGGTACCGTTCATAAAATGGGTCTTGACGGTAACCCGGTCGTCATCGCTCAATAGGGTTTTAAGACCCTCGATTACCATGGGGTGGTCATCTACTATTAAAATTTGTATAGGTTTATGCTGCATCTACGGTAATTTGTACATTAACGGTGGTACCCTCGTTTTCTTCGGAATGGAATTCCAAGTCACCCTTTAGGTAGGCGACCCTGGTCCTAAGGTTGGAGATGCCCATACCACCTTCCTTTTCTTCAAAATCGGTTTTATTTAAGCCTATGCCGTTATCCTCAACGGTAATATCGACCCTATTGCCGTCCCTCATATATTGCACGAGTACTTCCGTAGCCTTGGCGTGTTTGACGGCATTATTGATCAATTCTTGAATAACCCGGTACATGGTAACCTGTTGGTTGAGGCTGATGCCCTTTTCGGTGCCGTAAAACTGCAGGGTAACCTTGGTACCATTACCGGTCATGCTACTGCAATAGTCTTTTAAGGCGGCCTGAAGACCGAACTTCACTAAGGTTTCCGGCATCATGTTACGGGCAATGGAACGCAATTCGGTCAGGGCGTCATTCAGGTCCTTTGTTACCTTTTGCAGTTGGGCCTTGGGGTATTCCTTGGGCTCGTCTTTGTTCAGCTTTGAGAGGTTGAGGCTAATGCCCGAAAGCCTTCCGCCCAAGCCGTCGTGAAGGTCTATGGCCAGCCTTTTTCGTTCTTTTTCCTGGCCCTCTATCATCGCCGAGAATATCTTGTTCTGTTGCTCTTGTTTTAGAAGGGAAACCTCGGCCTCGCGCTGTTCCTCTTGTTTACGGGCCCTTCTAAGTTTTTGGTTATACGCGTAAAAGCCAATGAACAATAACAGGGAAAGAATACTGGCCACGGCACCGAGCATAAAGGTTTGCGATCTCTTTCTTTCAAGGGCAAGGGCCGCCTCGTTTTTTTCGTTTTTGAGGGCTAGTATTTCCTTTTCCTTGGTTGCGGTCTTGTACTGTATTTCAAGTTGTTGCATATCATTGCCCAATTGCCTCACCCGAATGCTGTCTACGGCTATTACAAAATCCCTTAGGTAGTGGTATGCTTCCTTGTAATTGTCAAGTTCGGCCTCATATTTGGCAAGCATAAAATAAGACCCTACTTTGTCGGAAGGGGAGTGTTCGCTATCGGTAAAGTTGATGTACTTTAAAGTGTAGGCTTTCGCTTTTTCAAAATCGCCTATTTTGTCATAAGTTTTGGCATACCTTTGGTACAGTAGTTTTAAATGCGGATGCGATTTTTTGCCTTGATAAAACTCATAGGATGTATTTAGGGCCTCCAAGGCCTTGTCGTACTGGCCGGAGCGTCCATAATAGTTTCCCAACTCTGCATAATAGGAACCTCGGTAGTAAGAATTCGGAATCTTGTCCAAGTTCTTTTTCGCTATATCGAGCAACGTTTTCATTTGCGCCAGGGAATCCATGGCCGATAAGCAGATGGCAAAAGACAGACTGTGATATAATAGGTCCTCGGGGGTGCCTATTTCCTGAAACTGTTTTTGGCTGATCTTGAACATTTCGTAAGACTTGTCCAACAACGATAGACCGTTGTATTTTATGGCCAAATTGGTATTACCGTTGGCCACAAACAATTTGTCGCCCATTTGCTGGGCAATGGGTATTGTTTTTGCGGCATATTCAATTTCTTTGGCAACATCACCTTCATAACCGTAGGCCACCCCTAAATTATAATAGCCCCGCAACCATATTTTCATATTGGCGGGAGAAGAATCCTTGGCCACGAGCTTATCGGCCAAACGGTTTCCGACCTCAAAATACTTTTTGGCATTTTCAACGTCGAAATAATCCAAATAACCACCGGCCAGATTGATATTGGCATCGGCCATACCTCTTAAATAATTGATTTTTTCACTTAGGGCGATGGCCTTAAACCCGTTTTTAAAGCATTTTAAGGAATCTACACCTCCATAGCTTCGCGCCAGTTCACTAAGGACAAGTACACGGGTGGTATCGTGCTCCGCCATTTTAAGTGCATTTTCCAGACTATCGATTCGCGTTTCACGTCCCGTTTGCGACCTCCCGAAAAACGATAGGAGAAGAATGAAAACAAATACAGCTGCACGCATTTAGTCCGATGGTTTTTTTAGTTATCAAAAGCCAAGATACCATATCTATACCGCACCATAAACACCCTATAATCAATATACCGGAAAACCAGTAGAAAAAAATACAACGAAGGTGGTATTTCATGGGCGGGCTTTTCAAAATACCTTGCCATCAACAAACCCGTATGGGCCCAAATTATCGGGCCATAGGCATAGAAGTCAATGACAACGGTGTCTCGCGAAGGTACCTTCAAAGAACGAATATATAATAACTAATGAAACGGACCCTAGTATTTTCTATTTTACTTTTCTTGGCCCTACTTAGATGTAAATCTCCGCAGTACTCTTTTGACGAGCTTCCCAACAAGCAACTGGTCTTCGGCAAGCGGGGCGGAATGGCAGGAATGGTAGAGACTTATATCCTCCTTGAAAACGGGCAATTGTTTCATCACAATTCCGTAACCGAATTGACCGAAGAACTACAACCCCTGCCCAAAAAGGAGGCCAGTGCCTATTTTATGGGAATCGATGAACTCGGCCTTTCGGAAATCGATTTCTACCATCCTGGCAATAGCTATTATTTTTTGGAGGAAGTCAAGGAAAACCAAAGGCACAGGATCGTATGGGGATCCAAAGACCACAAACTTTCCAAAGACTGCTTGGAATTTTACCGGGAATTGAACAGCCACATTAAATAACCGACCATGAAAAATAGATCTTATCTACCCATCTTTATTCTTGTCCTATTGATGGCCCCTTCATTAAGGGCACAAGATACCTTTGACTATTTCAATGAGATCGAAGACGAATACAACATCATCACCGCGAACATCAACCCGGGGAAGTTGGTGGCCCCCTTCGCCACATCGGCCAGGGCCACGGTTACCTTACCGGCCAAGGGGGAATCGTGTATCGGCAGCCAAAACGGGCGTATCGATATTTCAGCAAACAGTAACCATAACTATACAGCTACACTAGCCGGAAACGGGGTGAGTGAAACCCAAAGTTTTACAAGCTCCGTTTCTTTTTCAAACTTAAAAAGCGGTTTGTATTCGGAGTGCGCGGAAGGCGCCCTTGTCGACGACCTGCAGAGTGCCGTTACCTTTCAATGGGAAGCCTCGGAAAGCGCCGATTATTACGAGGTGAACCTAAAAAATCTAATCGATGGAAGTACGCAGCTAACCGAGTCCGGCCATAACGAATCGACCATTACCCTTGCGAGCAATACCCCCTATGAATGGTTTGTGGTCAGCAAAAGTAAGGCCTCCGATACGGGCCTTAAAAGCGCCACATGGAAATTTTACAATGCCGGTGGCGGGGTGGTAAACTATGCACCGTTTCCTGCCGAGGCCTTGTATCCCAAAAGGGGAGGAAGCATTCCCGCTACTACCAAGTTAAGCCTTCAATGGCAGGCCTCGGACGTTGATGGCGATATAGAAGACTTTGAAGTGTTTTTGGCACGGAAACGCTTCCGTCCGCGGCCATAGGCACTACCGAAGCGGACACGATCGAGGT
The DNA here is from genome assembly GCF_900156625.1 of Zobellia uliginosa. Classification (GTDB taxonomy): domain Bacteria; phylum Bacteroidota; class Bacteroidia; order Flavobacteriales; family Flavobacteriaceae; genus Zobellia; species Zobellia uliginosa. Next base: position 786,513 of record NZ_FTOB01000002.1, read on the forward strand.
CAAGGTGACTTCGGGAAAAAGCAATTATTGGCAGGTAAAGACCAAGGATGGCGAAGGGAATACATCACAATCGGAAGTATTTAATTTTAAAGTGCAGTAAATGAAAAAGCAATTTTTGTCAAGAACGATTTTTTGGGGTATCATGCTTGTTTTTGTGGCGGGCTGTACCACGGATGACGGGGTGGAACTCAATGAAAATGGGGAAGTAATCGATCCGGAAAAAGGCGGGCAGATCGTATCGGGAGACCCGTCACTCAATGATTTTGTTATCGCGGCCAAAGACGAAACCATTTATACGGTCGATGCCCAGACCGGCGAAGAAACCGTGATTTATGCCTTTCCGGACCTTACGGATTTTGTAGGACCAGCGGATTATAACAAGGGTACTATTTACGTAACATCCGATGATAATTCAATAAATGCGCTAAGCGTAGCCGATAGGCGTTTTTTATGGGACCGGTACATGCTGGAATTTAATTTTGGCAGTATGGGGACGACCCGGCCCATATGCATTGATGGGGTCTGTTATGCCTCAGGGGGATCAGGGGTGGTAGTTGCCGTAGATGAGGTCACCGGAACTTTAAAATGGTACTATACCACCGATCCCAATGGGAAATTGGACAATGTTTTGAACGTTAACAGAACTCCTGTCGTTTATGGGGATAAGGTCTATGTATTTTCAAATAAGGGCTATTATTCCAATGTGCCCGCCTACCTCCATATTCTGGATAAGGAAACAGGACGCCTTGTACAAAAGCAAAAACTACCCTACGAACCATCGGGAGTCCCCGTATTTATGGAAAATACCATGTACTTACCGGCTAAAAATCTCTATGTAATCGATTTGGATACCTTGAACACCCTTTGGATGTTCGAAGTCAACGGTGTTGGAACCCCGTTTGTTTCGGGCGATAAATTGGTCGTAAGTGCCATACCGTACGGGCAGAGTATCGGTTCGGTGCTGTATTGTTTGGATAAAAACACCAAAAGTATTCTTTGGGAGGTAGAAACCGGTGCGAACAGTCTTTGGGCGCCCTTGATCGTAGGGAACGTGGTCTTTAGTAATTACGATAAAGGCACAAGTTTTCCGGGCGCCACCAATGCAAATCCTTTTGCCCTAGACCTGAGAAACGGGGAAGAATTATGGAAAAACGAAGATGTAAGTGTAGATTTTAGTCCCGTATATGCCAACGGTATGTTGTTCACCCATGGCCATGATATTTTAAGGAACAATAACGATCAAAACAGTGTGGGATTGTTGGCCATGGATGCCAATACCGGTGAGGTCTTATGGCTCAACTCCTTGTTTCGGTTTGGCTCCCATATCGTGCCTTTGGTCGTAGCCGATAATGGGGTTTTCGGACCTTCTTATTATCGCGGAAAATAGAAGGGGCATAAGTGTTGGTTTGTTGTTTTGGGGCCTGTAGTGAAAAATAGGGCGAAGGCGATGTGGTTTCCGAACTAACCTATTTATTGGTAGGTAAAGACCAAGGACGGCAAGGGCAATACATCACAATCGGAAGTGTTTAATTTTAAATGCAGTAAATGAAAAAGCAATTTTTGTCAAAAACGGTCTTCTGGGCCATCACGCTTGTTTTTGTGGCGGGCTGTACCACGGATGACGGGGTGGAACTCAATGAAAATGGGGAAGTAATCGATCCCGGAACAGGCGGACAGATCGTATCGGGAAATCCGGGGCTGAACGATTTTATAATAGCTTCGCAAGAGGAAATTATGTATACGGTCGATGCCCAAACAGGCCAGGAAACGGCCATCTATACCTTTCCTGACGGAATCGATTTTGTGCAATTGCCCGATTATAGCAATGGAAAGATCTTTGTAACGGCCGATGACAACTCTATAAACGCATTGGACGTGGCGGACAAAAGTTTTTTGTGGGACCAGTACATGCTCGAATACAACTACAGCAATGTAGGCGCCACATCGACCGTCTGTAATGATGGGGTCTGCTATGCCTCGGGGCACAGCGGCGTGGTCGTGGCGGTCGATGAAAGCTCCGGAAAACTAAAGTGGTATTATTCTACCGACCCGGAAGGGGACTTGGACAATGTGCTGAACGAAAACCGGACGCCCATCGTTTATGGCGATAAGGTCTATGTGTTTTCCGATGAGGGCTTTTACGGAGACCGTCCACCCTCCCTTCACATTTTGGACAAGGAAACGGGAGTTCCCGTTAAAAAACTCGAATTACCGTATGAGGTAACCGGAACCCCCTTGTTTGTAGGTAACACGATGTACATGCCGGCCAAAAACCTTTACTTCGTCGATTTGGAGACCTTTGCCATCAATTGGAAATTGGAGGCGGACGGTATGGGTACACCTGTCATTTCCGGCGATAAACTGGTAGTAAATGTCTTGGTGGAGGAAGGTATTCGGTCTGCCCTATATTGTTTAGACCTGGAGACCAAGAATATTATTTGGCAGATCGATACCGGTGTCAACACCCTGTGGAGCCCCTTGATCGTAGAGAACGTGGTCTATACCAATTACGATAAGGGAGCCCTACGACCGGAGTACAACAATGGTAAGCCCATTGCCCTAGATCTGCAAACAGGGGAGCAACTATGGTTTAACGAAGACCTTAGCCTAGATTTCAGCCTCGTATATGCCAACGGAATTTTGTTTGGTTATGGCCACGATATTTTACGTACCGAAAATGACGAGGACAGTGTGGGCCTGTTGGCCATTGATGCCAATACCGGTGAGGCCTTATGGCTGAACCCCCTCTTTGAGTATGGTTATCATATGCTGCCTTTGGTCGTAGCCGATAACGGGGTCTTCGGCCCATCTTTTTATCGGGGAAAGCAAAATTGATTGTATAAGTCGATGTATTGTTAAGGGTCCGGCTTTATTGAGGTCGGACTTTTTTTGTAAAACCCCAAGCGGTTTCTACAGGAAATCAGGTAGAAAAAAATACAATAAAGGCGGTATTTCACAAAATACGGCCTTCCTATACCTTGCCATCATAAATTAATCGGGGTTTTCGAGAACACGGACATCCACAAAAAACAAAAAACAGAATTATGAAAAAATCGGTAAAAGTACTAATGTTGGCAACAATGGCATTCATCAGTTTTTCTTCAAATGCCCAAATTTTCGGAATCGAGGCCGGGATAGGGCTGAGCAATGCCGTTTCGCCCGATGACTATGTGAATGATTTGTATGGTCGGACTTTGGGCGTTAAGTTGGGAGGAACCATTGAATTTGATGTTACCGATGACCTCTATTTGGGCTCCGGGTTGATGTTTGCCAAAAAGGGGGCATCGACTACGGAAGACAATCTAAATATGTACTACCTTCAATTGCCGTTAAGCGCCCGATACAACATTTTTGAATTGGGTGGTTCGGGGTCTTTCTATGCCGCCTCTGGCTTTTACCTAGCTACGGCACTATCGGCCAAACAAGGGAACACTACCTACAAGATCGGAACGGATGTAAAGGGATTTGATTTTGGTTTGAACGTTGGATTGGGGGTTCTTTTCAACGACCAAATTCAATTGGGCCTGTCTTACGAAGGCGGGTTTTTAGATTTTTCGGGTAATGAAAACAACGTTTTGAAAAATACAGCCCTATTGGTGACCTTCGGGTACAAATTTGGCATGTAGGGTATTCGAAAATAACCTGATCGTTGTAGGATAGGTTCGTTTGTGTCAAAAAGGCGCTGTAGCAATACAGGGCCTTTTTTAATTTTCGTTGGTCACATTGATTTTTAGCGTACACGACACCTCACATTCTGCGGACTACGATATTTTTTATATTTTTCCTATGGAATAGGAACTTGTATTTATGAACGGTTTAGTGTTAATTTAAAGAATGTAAAAATAGAGCCTTCCATTTCGGATAACCATAATCTTTGGCCTGACATAGAATTAGAAAACACCCACAACATCACTACTTGTAACCCCCACGAAAAAAAGATAGATTTTAATGCCCAGTCGTAAAACATTACAGAGCATTTCACATAATTTTGCACGTTCATTTACCAGCTTGGTCAATTATGTGGAGACCGACTATTTTCTCGATCTTTTGTTGAAAAAAATGCGCCAAACCGGGCGAAACCGTCTTGAAGTTGATATTTTAAAAAATGAGATCACACCAAAAGAATTGATTACCACTGAAATTGAAGCTTCCATACGAAGCTGGAACAAATGGTTTCCCGAATTGGTCAAAAGCAATGGCTCGTCCATGGACTTTGTTATATCTGCGAAAATGACCATAACCTTTGATTTAAGTATGGGTAGACCGTATGCGAAGGACTCCCAATATACCGAAAGCCCCTTTTTCTGTGAAATAACGATTATAGACGACAGGGGTAAGGAATACAGGCATGAGCATAAGGATGTTGTTCTTTCTTGAATCCAAAATTTACTACCCAGACCACCACACCCACCCTTATACCTTCTGCCCAGAACAATAAAACACTTACAGGCCTTTCGGTTTAGTTTTTATTTTCTTTATCATATCGCTAATTATCAGTAATTTAACAATGCCAACTGCATTCTGTTATTTACAACTAAAACAAACCATTATGAAAAACTTGCAATTACAATGCTTGCTATTGATCCTAGTCTCCTGTTTTATTATGGGATGTAAAAATGATAAGAAAACAGAGCCTCTGACCAAAACTTCCGACGCTGAGCTAACGGCCCTAATAACCAAACAAGTGGACAGCCTTTACGCGGTCTATGAACGGTTCGGTTACGATTGGATCGAGTTTTATGCCGACAACTACGTAGCTATTTACCCAGATTCGCCCATTCAAAATTTGACCAAAGATTCTTTAATAGCACAGTGGGAACAGATCTATGCCAAATACGATGTGCAGCTCGTCCATCGGGGAAGGCCAACAATTATACCATCGGAAGATATGGCCATATCCTATAACACCTTTAATGAGATTTTCATTAATAAGGAAAGCTTGGATACCATTAAAAATACAGGAACCTACATTGTCAATTGGAAAAGACAACCGGATGATTCTTGGAAGATAGTATTTGAGACCCTGCAAAATCATTAAAAACCACCTTGGCAAAAACAGCGGGGTATGGGGGTTCTTGGCCTTGCCTTTTTGTACCGTTCAAAAAGCGGAAGGTCGCTTTTTAATGCTTCCTATAAAAATTGGAAGCACTTTCGCAGAATTTACTATCTTACCGGAATAAACAAAAACCATTACGCATTTATGCAAGAGAAAATAGCGGTCTTTACATTGGCCGAAAAACTGGCCATGGTACACGTGGTAAATTCCGTTATCTTGGCGGACGGACATGTGCATAATGGGGAAATCAACGCCGTTTCCCAACTGATGCGGCAAATTGATTTTGATAGTAATTTTATCATGCAGGCCCGGAATATTGAAAGTGAACAGGCCCTTTCCATTTTGAGGCAAATGCCCCAGAAAAAAAAGAAAAACCTAGAATCGATTTTAGAGATGACGGCTATTTCCGACGGTTTTAAGCATACTAAGGAAAGCAGCTTAATGGCCTATATCTTTGAATCTATGAACAAGTGAAGCTGATATAAGATCCCTATGAAAACTAAGAATTTAGAAAAAGCACAATTTGAAGCCATTGAAAAGAAAGCGATCTATGTTATGGCCCATGAGGTGGTAATGGCCGATGGAACCGTGCATCCGGGCGAGCTTGAAGCTATGAAACAACTTCAAGAAGATATAGATATGGACCATAATTTAATCAATGAGGCCAAAAATACAACGGTTGACGAAGCATTAGTGTCCCTTCATAGTATGACCTTTCCTAAAAAGAAGGTATTGGCACAGATTCTTGAAAACATGGCGATTTCCGATAAGCACCTACACGAAAAGGAAATGCAGCTGATCATCCAGACCTTTAAGAATATCGGTATTGGCGAGGAGACCGAGTAATCGGTAAACCTTGCTGACCTATAAGGTCACTTGGGCATACGTCCATAGACTTTCTAAAATCCCCTTTCGTTTTAAGGGGAAGGATTTTGCTATGCTTTCTATTAGCATACTACCATGGCGTACGAACCCCGCTTAACGATTCTCCATACGTTTTTTAGTCCGCTTTTGGTTTTACCATAAAGCGGTATAAGTTTCTTTTAGGTAGGGAAATCAATATTTTGACGCTGTTTAAATTATGGTTTTCTTATAAATACCTAAAGATATTTAAGAAAATTACAAACCCGCTTGGGGGATTGGGGCTTGATAGGGATATATCTGGTAAGGGAATACCCTCTGGTTCAAAATTTATGGAAATTTTCTAGGGCGTACAGGCGCATTGTCTTTCTTTTTTTTAGACAAGCTTACCATGTACGCACGCTGTACAGAGGCTATTGTTCTTCTTTACCATTAAGGCTCTTGTGAACGGATGGAATCAATGAAAATAACAGCTAATAGCTCCTTACGGAAACCTGTGGATACCAAAGACGAACATGGTATACGGGTAGAGGTGCAGGTTATTTTCAAGGAATGCTATAGTGAATTCTGTTTGTTGTCTTATAGTTACGTGGCTTGTATGGACCAGGCAAAGGACATTGTTCAAGATGTGTTCGTAAAAATCTTGGTCAAAGATCAGGCAGCCGAAATTTTAAACCTAAAGGCCTATATCTGGAGGGCCGTCAAGAATACAAGCCTGAAACATTTGGAACGTTCCAAAAAATTAGAGCCCTTAAATCAAAATGCCTTGATAATCGCCTCAGAGGAAGAGAAGCCGGATGATGAACTGAGGTTGAAGATGCAAGATGCGCTCGAAAAACTTCCTCCCCAATGCAAGAACGTTTTTGAACTTTGCGTGGTAAAGGGCCAGAAATACAATTCTACTGCCGATTCCTTAGGGATATCGGTGAATACGGTAAAGACCCAAATGAAAAAAGCATATCGCATTTTGCGAAATAATTTGGGAAATGTGCACTACACCCTCTTCTTTTTTTTGGTTTTTTAGTTTTTATTGAAAAAATTTTAAACTTTTTTCAAAATAGCATCACCCTCTTTTACTATTTCTGGGTCATATACCAAAGCGATCAATTTTTAAGTTTGATCGAACGGAATAAAGACTATGGATATAGCCCCGATTATAGTAAAAAAACTAAAGGACAAACTTACCGATGAAGAACGGTTCTATTTTGATGCTTGGATAAATGATTCCGAGGAAAATAGATCCTTGTTTCGCCGCCTTCAAGCTATTGAAAAGAAGGGAGGAAACGTTTCAGAGGTTTTGGAACTCGATATCGAAGCGGATTGGCATCGTATCGTAGCGCGCTCACAAACGCAAAAAAGGAAAAAGCAGCTCCGTTCTTTCCAACGGTTTCCATTGAAATATGCCGCACTGCTTATCGTGGGACTGGCCTTGGGTCTGGGCTACTTGAAATATGGCGCTGATACCGATAGCCCCGTGGTACCGACCGATGCCATTACCTTACAACTGGGCAATGGTGAAGTCAAGGTGATTGCCCCCAACGAGATAAAGTCCATTACCAACAAAAAGGGAAGCGTATTGGTAAAACAGGTAGAAGAACAATTGGACTATTCCATACATAGGGAGGCCACGGAACTTTCGTATAACACCTTAAAAGTGCCCTATGGTAAAAGATTTACACTGATCCTGTCCGATAGTACCATAGTACATCTCAATGCAGGGTCTTCCCTAAAGTATCCCGTTAAATTTATACCGGGGCAAAACCGACAAGTCTTTCTTTCGGGCGAAGGCTATTTCAATGTATACAAAGATAAAAGGCACCCATTTGTTGTAAGTGCCGGAGGAATGGATGTTCAGGTCTTGGGCACCCAGTTCAACATATCGTCTTATAGTTTAGATAGAAAAGTAAGTACCGTTTTGGTGGAGGGGTCGGTAATGCTCTATCCTGCCCAAAAAGGGAACAAGACCGGGGAGGGGACATTATTGCAGCCCGGATATAAGGCCGACTGGGATAAGTTCCATGAACAGATAGATTTTGAGAAAGTCGATACCCATACCTATACCGATTGGGTAAAAGGGGTGTTGGTACTAAAGCGTACTTCCTTTAAACAGATTATAGAAAAGCTACAAAGGCATTATAACGTGACCATAGAGAATAGGTATGAAAAATTAAATGGCCAAGTGTTTACCGCCACTTTTGATGTAGAGACCATAGACGATGTGTTAAATTCCTTTACGCTCGAAACCCCTTTTAAATATCAAATAACAGATAACCATATTACCATTTTCCCACCAAAATAATCACAAAACCAACTAATACCAAGTGCCTATGAAATAACCAAAAAAGAGTGAATTGAACAAAATCGAATAGGTGGATGTCGAACAAAAAAAATCGGAAAATGCGCTAACATTTCCCGACTTACGATAATCAACTATTTAATAGTCAACTAAAAAACTTTACAAAAATATGGAAAAATGTACTGGCATGGGTACCTACAATGCCCATTCGTTAAAATTAAATTTAAGAATGAAACTTTCGGCAATTCTTATAATGCTCTCTATTTTCTCCGTACAGGCTAACGGATACGCGCAAAAAACAAAGATCAGCCTTGACCTGAACGAGGTAGAAATACGCCAGGTCTTTGAGGAAATAGAGTCGAAGACGGATTTCAAATTTCTTTACAATAACCAAAAATTGGATATAAAGAAATTGGTCTCGGTCAAGGTTACCAATCAGCCGGTAGCGAAAATATTGGACATACTCTTTAAGGGAACGCACCTTAATTATGTCATCCTGAAAAAGCAGATCGTAATCAAGGTCGATGCTTCCAAAGCCCAAACAACGCGTGTCGTGCCAGATAAATCGAAGGTAGCCACAGTGGTCCAAAGGCAAGTACAGGGCGTCGTATTAGATGCGAACCAAGAACCGCTTCCAGGGGCGAATATTGTGGAAAAGGGCACTACAAATGGGGTTACGGCCGACTTTGACGGTAATTTTGCCATAAACGTGGCCAATGAAAATGCCATACTGGTAATTTCCTACATAGGCTTCGCGACCAAGGAGGTCAGCCTAATGGGACAGACTTCGGTAAGTGTACAAATGGAGGAAAGTGCCTCGGGTTTGGATGAAGTCGTTGTTGTGGGATACGGAACCAAGCTAAAAGGGGAATTGACAGGTTCGGTGTCGAAAGTAGGCGATAAAATATTTGAAGACCGTCCGGTAATCAACACCTTGGATGCCATGCAAGGGGCCATGCCAGGGGTTACCGTGACCCGAAGTAGCGGGCAACCGGGGCGTGAAGGCTACTCCATTAATATTCGGGGTGCCTCGTCCATAGCGGGTAGTAGTCCTTTGATCTTGATCGATGGAATTCCCGGAGATCTCAACACCATAAACCCTAATGATATTGCAAATGTTACCGTTCTAAAAGATGCGGCAGCTTCGATATACGGTGCGCGCGCGGCCGATGGGGTGGTGATGGTGACCACGAAAAAGGGAAAGAAAGGGCGCTTGTCGGTTAATTACTCCTATAACTATGGGGTCAATATTCCAACCTACATAAGCGAAATGACCAACACCTTGCAAATGGCGGAAATGTACGATGAGGGAATGCGCAACATCGGGCAGCCCGGGGTGACCGAAGAAGTGTTCGATAAAATCAGAAACAACGCCGCGCCCGAACCGGGCAATGGGTGGATGAAGTATTTGGAAAACTATCCAGGTTTTTACGGCTCCCACGATTGGTTGAAGGATATCTACGGAACCGGAACCCAAAGCATGCACAACCTATCGATTTCAGGTGGGGAAGAGAATCATGATTACCTGATTTCGGCAGGCTATAAATCGAACAATGGCGTCATCACCCATGGCGTATCAAAATCGGACCTGTACAACCTCAGGGTGAATTTCGGCTTCAATCTTTTTAAGAACAAGCTAAAGGTGAACCTACGTACGGCATTCGACAACAATGTGGTAAAGGAACCATCGGCCTTGGGAAGCGCCATAGAGAGTGCACACCTAATGTGGAGCTATGCCCCTACATATACACCCGATGGCCAGTTTTACTGGTATCAAAACTATCAGAATCCGGTACAATTATTAGAGGAAAACGGAGAGAAAAGCTCAGACCTAAAGAAATTTCAGACCAACTTAAAGGCCGACCTTAGTATTACCGATGATTTAAAGCTGGTAACCCAAGTAGGGGTGAATTTCGAATTATACGATTCCAATGCTTCTAACCGTACCTTCGACCTGATCAATTGGGACGACGAAACCTTCGGTACGCGAAACAACCCGAATTCCGCGACCTATTTCAATTCTAAAAATACCTATGGTTCATATACGGTATACTTAGATTACAATAAAACCCTGTTCGACAAGCATCGTATTAATTTGATGGGAGGTGTCTCGCACGAGCAGAACGAATATGAAAGCCAAAGTATAACGGGCTATAACTTTAAGTCGAACGACATATTTACCCTAAACTTGGCCGATAGGACCGATGTCGCCTTTATGGATTATACGGGGTCGTTGACCGATTGGGCGTTGAACTCCTATTTCGGAAGGTTCAGTTATTCGTACAACCGTAAATTCTTTGTCGATGTAACCACAAGAATAGACGGAAGTTCAAAATTTGCGGCCAGCGAAAGATGGAGTGCCTTGTTTCCCGCCGTATCTGCCTCATATAATTTGGGAGAGGAGAATTTTATAAGGAATTCGAATACGGTCAACGATTTAAAATTGAGGGCCTCTTGGGGGCAATCGGGAAACCAAAACCTAAGTTTCGGTAACTACGATTATATTCCCCTTATTACGGTATCGGGGAACTATCCACTGGGCTCGCCCAATGTTGGTTTGCCAGGTGCGGTGGCCAGTATAGCCTCCGAATCGCGTACATGGGAGACGATAGAGACTTCCAATATCGGTGTCGATTTTGCCTTGTTTGATTCAAGGTTGGCCGGTAGTTTCGATTATTTCGTAAAGAAGAACAGCGATATGTTGGTCAATGTAACCTTGCCGGCAACCCTTGGTGGTACGGCCCCTACATTGAACATCGGTGATTTGGAAACCAAGGGATGGGATTTCTCCATAGGTTGGGGCGATACCAAGGGCGACTTTAAGTATTCCATTTCCGCCAACGTGAGTGATGCCAAAAACAAACTGACCAAACTGGAAGGAAACGATTCCTATGCCGAAGGATTGGTGTCCACAAGACAAGGCTACCCCATAAATTCGTATTTCGGATTTGAATCCAATGGCTTTATTCAAAATCAACAGCAGTTGGACGAATACAAAAAATTGGAAAACGTTCCTCAGAATATCGGTATTGGCGATGCCATGTACAATGATTTGGACGGTGACGGAAAAATTACGGCATTCGGCAACCCCGAAGCGGGTACCACGGGCGATATGAAGTATTTAGGAAATACCAACCCTAGGTATACGTATTCTTCGAACATCAGTTTATCGTACAAGAACTTTGACTTTAGCATGCTCTTTCAGGGAGTGGGCAAGAGGGTCGGTATTAGGGAAGGCGTACCTAGCATGCCCTTGTACTACGTATGGCACCCTTCCATAAGCTACTTTCACGGAAAAACATGGACGCCCGAAAGAACCGATGCCGAATTTCCTAGAATTATCCCCGGTGGTGTAGGATGGGATGAACTAAGGGACTGGAACTACAAATATTCCGATCGGGTGGTAAACAAGCTTTCCTACCTAAGGGTCAAGTCCTTGGTGCTTGCCTTTAACCTACCGGAATCGATTTGTGAATCATTGCGATTGGAGAGCTTTAGACTTTATACAAGTGCCGATGACCTTTTTACTTTTAGTAAGGGCACATGGGGCAATTCTTATGATCCCGAAAGTTTGTTCGCGGGTAGAAACAAGACGTACCAGAATTACCCATTTACCAAAACCATTTCACTGGGCGTTGACCTGAAATTTTAAACCCTAACAAATAGAAAAATGAAAAAGTTATATAATTATATTATTTTGGTTGTTTTGCTAATTTCCGGGTGTACCAAAGACTTGGATCTATATCCTCTTGACTCTATTTCAGATGCCACCTTCTGGGAGACTGCCGACGATTTTAAATTGGCTTCCAACAACCTTTACTATTCGCTGTCACAGCAAAAGATAGAAGCCGATGTAGAGTCTGAAATCGCGTATTTTACCGATAATTCCATAAGTAACGGAACCTATGTGGTTTCTGATACCGATAGTAAATGGAATACCCCTTATACCTACATTCGTCAGTGCAATAAGATTTTTGCCGAAGCGGAAAATTCTGGAAAATTAGAGGATGCCGATGTAAAAAGGTTTGTTGCCGAAGCTAAATTTTTCAGGGCTTGGAACTATTGGATGCTTTTTAGGTTGTATGGGGGAGTACCCTTGATAAAGGATGTTCCCGATATCGATTCGGAAGGATTGTACGACGCAAGGGCCACAAGAAAGGAAACTGTCGATTTTATGCTACAAGACCTTACCGATGCTAGCCTAGACCTGCCTTTAAAATCAAGTCTTGCCTCAGCTGACGTGGGTAGGATTACCAAGGGTGCCGCCTTGGCATTAAAGGCTAGAATCGCCCTTTTTGAAGGAACCTGGGGGAAATATCATGGCGCTGATGATGGTGGATATTTAGATGTAGCCATAGCATCGGCCAGTGAGGTCATCGATAGTAATGAGTTCAGCCTGTTTACGGGTAAGGGTGCCGAAAGTTATAGATACCTCTTTATCGAGGAAGGAGATGACTCTCCAGAGAGTATATTGGACAGTCGCTATGAGGTAAACGTACGCGGTCAGAATTTCAGTGACCGTATTTTAGGTGGAGAGTATATCCCTACCAAGAAATTGGCCGATGAATACTTATGTACCGATGGACTCCCCATCGATAAATCGGATGACTTCAATGGGTATGATACAAGGACTTCGGAATACGAAAACCGTGATCCCCGTATGGAAATGACCTTTGTGCGTCCCGGTAGTTCCGTGGTCTGGTCACTTTTTCCGGAACCTATTGAAAGTTGGCCATTTTTCCCATCAAGAAATGGGAATACGGGCTATATGACCAATAAATACAGATCTGAAAATGAGTTTGGGAATACCACCCAACAGAACCAATTCGGATGGGATACCCATGTAATTCGCTATGCCGAAGTATTGCTTATCTATGCGGAAGCCTTGTACGAAAAGAACGGTAGTATCAGTGATATCGATTTAGATAAGTCGATCAATGTAATCCGTGATAGGGTAGGCATGCTTCCTCTAAAAAACACCTTTGTTAGTTCGAACGGATTGGATATGAAGGAGGAGATACGAAGGGAGCGTACCGTTGAACTTGCCTTGGAAGGCTATCGCTACGACGACTTGCGAAGATGGAAGATCGCCGAGGAGGTTTTACCACAGACCGTCTTAGGTATCAAAATAGTAGGTTCACAATGGGGTACCGACCCTATTATCATCAATGACGATGATAAGAACATCTATCTCAAGGAAGACTACCAGAGCCGAACCGATGCGAATGGCTTCCTTATTGTAGAGCCTTCTGAAAGACGTTATTTCGACGCAGGAAAACACTATTTGAGGCCCTTGCCTACAAGGGAGATCAATATAAACCCAAAGTTGGAACAAAACCCGGGTTGGTAAACCTTGTTTTACCGCTATTTATAATTAAAATTGGGGCGATAACTATCGCCCCAATATTTAAATTTTTATTCAGGCGCATTGGGTTTTTGAACAGGTAACTTATTGGAGGAAACCGGAAAAAGAAAAAATGATGAAATACAACATTGTCAAATTATTTATAGTGGCCATAATATTTCTTTCTTGTCACCGTCAAGACGATAACAAGAAAGAAATCTATTCCAAAGCTATATATAGTATGCTACCCGCGGATATGTGGCAAGATGCCCTCGTGAGTGGTAATGGGGCAATGGGCATAATGGTATTTGGTCAACCTGAAAATGAACAGGTCATCTTTAATCACGAATTCCTCTATGAGCCTATCGGAAATGAAAATGTAGAGCCACCGAATATTGCGAAGTACTTGCCGCAGACCAGAAAAATGTTGATGAATGGCGACTATGAAGGGGCCATTAATTATTCCATTGATAGGGCAAAAGATGAAGGACTCCCCAAATTGTTATGGACGGATCCCTACCATCCGGCCCTTGTCATGAACATCCAACAACCCCAGATCAATGCTATCGAGGATTACAGAAGAAGCCTAAATTTTGAAACGGGGGAAGTGGTGGTAAGTTGGAAAGATGGCGGACAGCGTTTTGACCGCCGATCTTTTGTGAGCAGAAAAGACCATGTCATTGTTCAAAAAATTGGCGGTGATGGGGCTATCAATTGCGAAATCTCAATGGATATGCAGGGGGCAAAACCGGAAGATTGGGCCACTAGGGAAGAAGTCCCCTACGGGGTGTCCGATGTTACGCGGTCGATGAGTCCCGATTGGCTTTTATTCCGCGTGAATTACCGGGTCAACAAACGCGGTTATGACGTGCTTACCAAGGTCGTTGTTAACCAAGGGCATACGGCTGTAAACGACAGTGTTTTGAGTATTCGCGATGCGGAAGAAGTACTGCTGATCAGTAAAATAATTCCATTGGAAGATTTTGGAAAAAGCCAAATTGAAGAGGCCAAGGAAGCCATAAACGAAGTTGGGCTAGACTATGGAACCTTATTATCGCGTCACACCAAAGTCCACCAAGAAATCTTTAATCGGGTAGACTTTGACATTTACCCCAACGATTCGGTGCGGCACGCGACAGAAGAACTGATTGCCCAACAGATTGAAAACCCCGATCGTATTTCTCCCGAATTTCTAGAAACCATGTTCTATATGGGGCGGTACGCCCTATTGTCTTCGAGTGGCGAAAACCCGCCCAATTTAATGGGGATATGGAACGGGCAATGGAGACCGGAATGGTCGGGTGACTTTACCACCGATGCCAATGTCAACCTACAGATTTCCTCGGCGAACATTACCGACATGCCCGAGGCGATTGATAGTTATATGAAAATGTTGGAGCGGATTGCCCCCGATTGGGAAATAAATGCTAAGAACATTTACGGTTGCAGAGGGTATTTATCAGGATTCAGGACCTCGGGGAGAAGGGGCTTGCATACCCATTTTAACGCCTCCTTTCCAGGTCAGTTTTGGGTGTCGGGGGCAGGATGGCTGCTCTCCCCATGTTATGAGTATTATCAAACGACAGGGGATGAGAAGTTCTTGAAGGAACGCTTGTTGCCGATGATGGAAAAGACCGCTCTCTTTTATGAGGACTTCCTCACCGTTAAGGACAGTGCGGGAAATTTTGTTTTCGTTCCTTCCTATTCTCCGGAAAATACACCGTCAAACTTAAAGGTGGGCGGGGTAATAAACGCTACCATGGATATTGCCGTAGCCAAGGAGATTTTTACCAATCTGATTACCGTGTACGATAATTTGGGCATTAAATCAGAAAGGAGAAAGCAATTACAGGAACTAAGGGACAAGCTTCCTCCTTACCTTATCAACGATATTGGAGGATTAAAGGAATGGGCCGCCCCCAATTTAGAGGACAATTATGACCATCGCCACGCATCGCACTTTTATCCGGTGTGGCCGGGACATGAGATTAACCCGGAAGAAACGCCCGAGCTTTTTGATGCGGCCATAATAGCGGCAAATAAGAGAAAATCCGGCAACTTTTCCGCGCATGGACTTATGCATCGGGCCCTGATCGGCGCAAGACTGAAACAGGCCGATTTACTGTATAAAAACTTGGGCTATATGCTGTCTAAAAAGTTTATTTACAGGGGAATGTTTACCTCCCATAATCCGGATCTCGAAATTTTTAATTCCGATGCACTCTGTAGTTTGCCCACCGTAGTGGCCGAAGCCTTGGTATACTCTCGCCCTGGGTTTATTGAGTTGTTGCCGGCATGGAAGGAAGATATCGCTGTGGGCAAGATCACAAATATAGCGTGCCGTACCCAAGCTCGAGTGAAGGAGCTGTCCTGGGATTTTGACAAGGGTGTTGTCCGCTGTACCATTTATTCCAATAAAAAGCAGCATATCAATCTATTGATCAGGGGCTATCATACCACTTGGACCAGCGAGGATAGCTCGGGGAAAGCGCTTACAAGCAAAGGCGAAGCGTTGGAAATTTCATTTGAAGAAGGAGAGACCAAGACCTTTACGATAAGCTTGGGGAAGCGCTGAACAACAAAATTATAAGGATAGATGAACAGTAAAAATTTAAACCATAAGATAATGAAAAGTACTCTTGTTTACATCGCTTTAGTAGCGGTATGTATCCCTCTGCTCCATGCCCAAGATGCTGTACCGGCAAAAGTTTCGGATGAGTTTCATCAAGTTTTGGTCAAGAACGTCAAGATAGATGGCGAAATCGGAAGGCGACTTGATGTGACCATGGACAACAACATCAAAAAACTCCACCTCGATAAAAACTTCACCGATCATTTCAAGGCCAAAACCGGACCCGAAGTGGTAGGGGCCTTTATCGGTATGGGAATGCTTATAGATGCCTCCGTACGATTGGCGGCTTATTCCCATGATCCGAAAATGATAGAAATAAAGAACGATATCGTCGATAAGGTTATTGACGAACAGCTGAAAAATGGGTATTCTGGATTTTATAAGCCGGAACGTAGACTGTGGAACAGTCAAGGCGGTGGTGATAATTGGGATATCCATGAAATGGCCTTTATTATTGATGGCCTAACTTCCGACTACGAACTCTTCGGAAACAAACGCTCGCTCAAAGCGGCCATAAAGACGGCTGATTTTATTATGGAACATTGGCATGAAATGCCCGATGATTACGCCGCCGAAGTAGATATGCACGTGCTCGACACGGGAATCGATTGGGCCATTTTCAGACTGTACAAGACCACGGGAGAAAAACGCTTCCTCAATTTTTCGGAAAAGACCAAGTCTTTGTACCAATGGGATACCAAGATCGAGATCGGCCGTAGACCTGGGGTAAGCGGACATATGTTCGCCTATTTTGCCATGTGTATGGCACAAATTGAACTTTACCGGTATACGGGAAACAAAGAGCTCTTACAACAGACCGAGAATGCCATGCGGTTTTTTTTGGCGGAAGATGGTCTGACCATTACGGGAAGTGCCGGACAACGTGAGATTTGGACCGACGACCAAGATGGCGAAAACGAATTGGGGGAGACCTGTGCCACGGCATATCAAACCAGGGTGTATGAAAGCCTGTTGCGTTTAACCGGAAAGGCCGAATACGGCGACCTCATTGAAAGAACCATGTATAACGGACTCTTTGGCGCCCAATCGCCAGACGGGGAAAAGTTACGCTACTATACCCCCTTTGAAGGGGAGCGTCATTATTACGATGTGGAATACATGTGCTGCCCCGGCAACTTTAGAAGGATTATTTCCGAACTGCCCGGAATGGTATATTATCGGTCGAAAGAAGATGGGGTGGCCGTGAACCTATACGCCCAATCCGAAGCAAAGCTTGAGCTCGATAAAGGTATTACGGTAGACTTGCAACAAAAGACTAGTTATCCGACCTCGGGAAGGGTAGAACTATCGGTCTCCCCGAACAAGGCATCGACCTTTCCGCTTTCCTTGAGGATCCCCTCTTGGGCCAAGGAGGCAACTATTACGGTCAATGGCGAAAAATGGCAGGGAGAAATTAAGCCGGGGACTTTTGTGAATATTACGAGGGAATGGACTTCGAAGGATCAGGTGGTTTTAGATTTCCCTATGGATATCCGTTTTATAAGAGGAAGGAAAAGAAATTCGGGACGGGTGGCCCTTATGCGTGGTCCCATAATCTATGGGTTGAACCTTGATAAGAATCCGGAAGCTACCGCAAACGGGAAGCGTTCCTTTTACGACCTGAGAAGGATTTTGTTGGATCCCAGAACCTTGAGCGGCCCTGAAAGTGACGATTCGGTGCGTCCTGATGGTACAGCCCTTTTTATTAGCGGTTGGAGGGAAAACAATAGTGGAAAGGCAGATCGTAAACATGAATTTAGGTTGAAACTTACCGAATTTCCCGATCCCGATAGCCAATTCATTTATTTCAAAATACCCGATTACAGCATAGAAGTAGAAGATGAATTGGTAGATAAATCAGGGAATTATTTGAATGTGGATTAGTCCACTAAACTATAAACAACATGAAACGTAGGGATTATATAAAGACGGTGTCGCTGGGAGCGATCATACCTATGGCGTTTTCGGGCCATGGGATGTCTAGGTTTTTTAAAAAGGAATTAGGGAAGAATGTTCCCGTACAGTTTAAGAGTGCTTGGGAACTGTGGTACGACATGAAGTGGGTAGGCCCCGAATATTGGGGAAACAGGTTACAAGACTGGGAAATACGTGACGGCAGGTTGCTTTGTAATATAACGGCAAGGAACAGAAACTTGCAGTTGCTGACGGTGCAAAACCACAACGGCGATGCCGGGGTGCGTATCACAGTCACCATTGAAGTGGTAAACCCTGAAATACAGCAATTGAACAAGGGTTGCGTAGGAATGCTTTTAGGGGGGAAAGGCGATTTTGAAGATTATAGGTCCGCCATCTTTGGAAAGGGATTAGTTATAGGGCTGACACCAAGGGGTAAGTTAAAGGTGGGCGAGGCGATCATTGAAACGGGTTTCGAGGAGCTGCCCAAACACTTTACCTTATCGGTAAGTACTTCCCTTGGGGCAAATGACAGCCAGAACCTTCAAGTTGAAGTGTTGGCAGAAAATAAAACCCTCTTCCTTAGCAAGGACTTGACCGTACAAAAAACGGAGGTACTTGGCAATTTTGCCCTTATGGCAGATTTTCAAGGGAAGGGCCTAACCGAAGATCGCCCATCGTGTGCCTTCTCCGATTGGACCATTCAATCCTCATCACTGTATGAAAACGAGGACCAGATATTCGGACCCATTTGTTTTACCCAATACACCTTACATAGAAAGCGATTAAAGCTTAAGGGACAGTTTGCCCCGTTTGAAAAGATACCGGGACATAAACTACGATTGGAATTTAAAAAAGAAGGCGGATGGGCCGTAGAAAAGGAAATAAGCTTGACGCATGCCGGGAGAACGGAACTTTTTGTAATTGACCATTGGGAAGGGGACAAGGATGTGCCTTATCGTATTGCCGTAGAACTGCCCAGAAAAGATGGGGTTCTTCAATACTACTATGAAGGGACTATCGCCGAAGAGCCCAAGGATAAAGACGAGCTTAAACTGGCCGTATTGAATTGCAATGCCGATTACGGTTTTCCCGATAGTGATATCTATGAGGCCTTGAGTAAATTGGACTACGATATATGTGCTTTTCTCGGGGATCAGTTTTATGAGCGGAACGGGGGGTACGGATCGCAATTTACGGGCGACTTCGACAAACGCTGTCTTGATTTTTTAAGAAAGTGGATGATGTTCGGTTGGTCGTACCGCGAAGTGTTTCGGCATAAACCCTGCGCCGTCATCACCGATGACCACGATGTGTACCAAGGCAACCTATGGGGGGCGGGAGGAAGCCATACGGACCCTAGTTTGGGCTACGGTTCAGATGCCCAGGATACGGGAGGATATAAAATGGATCCCGAGTGGGTGAATATCCTTCAGTTTACCCAAACCGCGCATTTGCCCGACCCCTACGATGCTAGGCCTGTAGAGCAAGGAATCAATGTATACTATACACAATGGGATTATGCCGGGCTGAGTTTTGCCATTTTGGAAGACCGTAAGTTTAAATCGGCCCCAAAAATGGTATTACCGCCCGAGGCCGAAGTCTATAACGGTTTTATCGTGGGCGAAAATTTCGATATCAAAAAATACAGGGATATAGAGGCCGACCTACTGGGGGAACGCCAAGAGGCATTCCTTGAAGATTGGGTACAAGACTGGCAAGAAGACACCCAGATGAAGGCCCTTTTGTCACAGACCATTTTTGCCGCGGTCGCAACCTTGCCCAAAGACAATAATACGGGCGAAACCATGGTGCCGACCTTGTACGTGCCAGAAAAAGGGGAATACATTGAAGGAGATGTGATGACCGTAGATGCCGATAGCAACGCCTGGCCACAGAATAAAAGGGACAAAGCCTTAAGGACTATCAGAAAAGCCATGACCTTTCACATCGCGGGAGACCAGCATCTCAGTACATTTATCAAATATGGGGTAGACGAATTTGGCGATTGCGGTTATGCTTATACCGGTCCTGCGCTAAACAATGTTTGGCCGAGAAGGTTCTGGCCTCCGGTCGATGGTAGTGGACATAGTCATGATAAACCCGCCTACACGGGCGACCATATCGATGGATTTGGAAACAAGATTACCGTAGAGGCTGTGGGCAATCCGTATAACTCGCACAAAGAACCGGTTATTCTACACAACCGGGCCTGTGGCTACGGTATAGTGAGCTTTAACAAAAAGGAACGCACCATACGGACCGATTGCTATAAACGTTTCTACGACCCCTTACAAAGCGATGCACAATACCCGGGTTGGCCGATAACCGTGAAGCAGGAAGATAATTACCTTTCAAAGGCTGATCTGTTTTTGCCGGAATTGCATATTACTTCAGAAAAGCTTCCCTTATTAAAGGTGTTTGAAGAAGACGGCACTTTGTTATATGTATTGCGATTGCCTTCCAATACGTATAGCCCAAGGGTATTTGCCAAGGGAAAATATAGTATTTCCTTGGAAATTATAGGTAGCCCGTCACTACGGAAGCAATACAAAGTAAAAGCCGGGAGGGAACCCCTTAAACGCTTAAAGGTAGATCTTAGCGCATAATGTAGTAGTCTTTTTAGATTGGCGTGCTTCGCTTTAAAAAGGGCGGGCCAATACCCGAAAGGGGTAGAGGGGTACAGAAATTTAGAAATGAAAAGGGGCGGGTTTGAAAGCCCGCCCTTTTTATATGAAGGGGTGTTGTGGCCCCATTATCATTTAGCCTTTTGTTTTAGTGCTTCCTTTTGGGTTAAGATGAGGATTCCTCCAATTACGAATCCACTTATCAAGCCGCCAAAATGCGCCGCATTGTCGATTCCTCCTAAAAATCCGAACAATAAACTTCCTCCTGCATAAAATCCTAATAGAATCCATGTTGTTGAGCGCATATAACGCGGGAAGATTTTAAAGATTGTAAAGGCCAGAATGATACCATATAATCCGAAAATAGCACCGGAAGCCCCAACGCTTACCGTATTTTCATACCAAATTACACTGGCGATGCTAGCCACGATTCCACAAAGGATATAGCTTAATATGAATTGGGCTCTTCCAAGGATACTATCCAATACCATTCCTCCCAATCCTAAACCGACCAGGTTCATAACAAGGTGCAGTAAACCGCCATGGATAAAGGTCGATGTTAGAAGTCTCCAAAACTCCCCGGTCATTACCTCGGCCCTTCTGTTTCCACCAATTTCCAACAGTTCTTGTGGTGTGGGGGAGATGATGTTCAATCCGGAAAACATCATCACCAGAAATACCGCGATATTCAAGAGTAATAAAATCGAGGTGGACTTATAGGGCCCCATGGGATTCAAGTATTCTAAAAACTCTTTGAGGTCGTCGTCTTTGAGGTCTTTTCTCTTTTTGAAGTTGTTCAACTCTTTTTTGTTAATTCCGGGAAGGGTGGTCATCAAGAGCAAAACAAAGGCCCCTATGCCGAATGAGGCAAAGATCCAGGTAAAGCTATTGTCATTCTTATCGACAAAGGCTTCCATCTTTGGTACGAGAATGATTTGCGCTTTTTCATCTACACCCGTATTCACCGTTTTGATGGCCCCTAGAAATCCATCCCTGTCATCTGAATTTCCTAGCTTTTGAAAGTAGTTGGCATTTTGAAAGCTGTAGGATTTTAGTTTTCGTTCCGATGCCTGTATAAACTTTTTATAGGCGACATCTTTTTCGTGGTCATTTAATCTATTGCTGATCGTTTTCTTGAAAGTAATACCGTACCAAACATTCTCGGCCTTCTTAAACGGACAAGAAATGTACAGGTGGAAATTGAGGCGGCTATTATACTTTCCGGAAGTCCGTGATGTTACATAGGGCAACAATGTATTCTTGTCGAGGCTATAGGCATTGACCTTGAAGTATTTCTCCTTTTCATGTGCCTTTGTCTGTTGAATGTTGTTGACAAAGATCAAATCGTAGGAAGCTTTTTGAAGATAATTCTGACTGATGATGATAGGCACCGTCATGGCCAGCGCCATTGCAAATTGATAGGCAAAGTTTCCGTCCCCGCCTTTCCTACTTATTTTTAGGATGGGAATCCTTCGTCTTAGCCAAAGTAATATCGGTACCCATGGAATGGCAAAGGGAATCCAAAAGTCCAGCAAGTCCTCTTTTAGGGGGAGAATGCCCAATTTGATATCGAAAATCCACCTGAAAAGGTTGTAGGCCAGAATAGTAGCTATGGAGATGACCAAAAAAGGGAAATAAACTTCCTTGAGTTTTATGCTAAGCCTATTCATTTTTCGATGCCTTTTTTTATACGTCCGTGGGGATAATCGGTACAATTTTCAATTTCTCCCACGGATCGATCTAGCTATACAACGTATTTTCATGGGAAATCACATGTTCCTTCACCTTATTTTGAAATTCAAGGGGGGTGAGTCCTGCATGTAGTTTAAAAAATCGGCTAAAATAGGAGTGGTCCTTGAACCCAAGTTTATAGGCTATTTCCTTAATGGTATTCTCACTGTGTATGATCTGTCGCTTGGCCTCCAATATAAGCCTGTCGTGTATGATTTGCACCCCGGTCTTGTTCAGTTTCTCCTTGAGGATTTGGTTGAGGCGCTTTGCGCTAATCCCCAGTTTTCCGGCGTAGAACTCGGCATTGCGTTGGTCTTCGTAATTTTTTTCAAGCAAGAGCATAAACTCGTAGACCCGCTTTTCGTTAATATCGTGCAAGGTAAAATGCTGCTCTTTTAGCTGGATCAATTGGAGTAGAAAAACCTTTAAGACGGCCTTTACCATAATTAAATTGATGGTTTCCTGATGGTATTCGGCTTCCAAAAGTTCAAGTACCGAAACGAGTCCCTTTGAACTCTCTTCATTGACTTGAAGACAGGAAAATTCCCCTTGTATATTGAACATCCGGAATACATCCAACAGAAATTCCTTTAAATCGCCCTCCAATAATTCTTGCTTAAAGGAAATCAACACCCCGTTTTTTCCGGCCTTGTTCAATTGGTGGACCCTATAGGGGGGGATCAAATAGATCCAATCCCCTTTTAAGGTTTGAAAACTGTGTTGCGGAACGTGAAGGGCGTCTTCATTACGCAGCCAAACGATTTCAAAAAAATCCTTTCTTGCCGGGTCGTTTAAATAGGCCGGGGGGCAATTGCCCAAATCTCGAATATATAACACTTTATCACTGAGCATAAAACCTCTGTTTTATTGTTTGCGGACGAGGGTTTAAAATAGCCGATGCCACCCCGTTTCCAAAATGTACCACAAAAATAGCGAATAACACCACCATAAATAGCGATGTGGGCAAATTGTACCACATATCTATCAGATTGTATAACTATTTGCCATGGGGACCCGCCTAATTTTGTACTCGAGTTTAATGAAGGAAACGATTTTAAATCGATTTAGAGATGGAGAACATACTTGATGAAAGCAAGACCCGATTAGTGGAAAGTGCAATGAGGTCCATTGCAAACGAGCACCTTAGGCTAATAGAGCTTATCCCATATGGGGAATGGGCCGCTTTAATTCCCGTGATTACCCAGGCCAAACGTATTTTTATAATGGGCGCAGGGCGTACCGGACTCATGATGAAGGCGGCGGCAATGCGTTTTATGCACTTGGGCTACGAGGTACACGTAGTAGGGGAAACCACCTCGCCGGCCATAGCTGCGGGTGATGTACTGATTGCCGGTTCGGGTTCGGGTACGACCCTGGGTATCGTCAACGCCGCGGAAACCACGAAACGGGTTGGAGCAGGACTGATATGCTTTACGACCAACCCCGATTCACGCTTGGCCTTATTGTCAGACCATGTGGTGCGTATACCCGCGGCAGAAAAGCAGGGACGCGACGAATCCATTTCCAAGCAATATGCGGGCAGTCTTTTTGAACAGTCGCTCTTATTGGGTTTAGATGCTTTTTTTCAGACCCTTTGGGAATTGGACGGGAGTCCGGCTTCCGAACTTTGGAAGCGGCACGCCAATATGGAGTAACATATTCGATTGCAATACAGAATTAATAATAGAACATTTTAAACATAGAATTATGGCAAAGTTACAAGTAGCAATAGATTTATTAAAAATAGAAGATGCCATTGCATTGGCGACCAAGGTGTCCCCGTACATCGACATTATAGAATTGGGAACGCCCCTTATTAAAAGTGAGGGCCTATCGGGAATCAGAAAGATGAAAGATGCCTTTCCCGATAAATTGGTCTTGGCCGATCTAAAAACGGCCGATGCAGGGGAATTGGAAGCCGATATGGCCTTTGGTGCCGGAGCCGATTACATTACGGTTCTAGGGGCAACGGGTGATGCGACCATAGCTGGGGCGGTAAAATCGGCAAAAGCACATGGCAAGGGTATCGTAGTCGATACCATTGGAGTAAAAGACAGGGTAAAACGTGCCCAAGAGGCTATTGCCTTGGGCGCCGAATTTGTAGAATTGCATGCCGGTCTTGACGAACAGGCCGAAGAAACGTATTCCATTCAGGTATTGATAGATGAAGCCGCCAGGGCGGGAGTACCCGTGTCTATCGCCGGAGGTGTAAACCTAGGCAGTATTGCGGCCGTAAAACAATCGGGAGTAACGGTAGCAGTGGCAGGAGCCGCCATTTACGGTGCCGAAGACCCTAGCCAAGCGGCCAAGGAGTTAAAGGAATTATTGGAAGCCTAGGCCCTACCAAGCCATAAATGATTGCTCAATTACAAAGCTATCAGGCCTTTAGTTTTGTATATGGTAGTTATGAAGCGGATCGTATCAAAATTGTTGCGAGCGCGATTCCAATACTCGTAAAAACAAAAAAAGGACCAATGCACAGGCATGGTCCTTTTGTTTTCCAGTCCCCATAAATTCATGGGCTAGGGGAGGTGTTCTATTCCGGAAGGCCGTAGGTATCCACTACATAGTCGATATCCTTATCCCCTCTACCGCTCAAATTGATGAGTATGGATTTTTGGGGATGCTCTTGGGCCAGTTTTATACCATAGGCAACGGCATGGGAGCTTTCCAGGGCGGGAATGATCCCTTCCAGTCGGCTTAGCTCGTAGAAGGCGTCTATGGTTTCCTTGTCGTTGATAATGTCGTAGTTGACGGCACCCATGTCCTTGAGCATACTGTGCTCGGGGCCGACACCCGGATAATCGAGTCCGCTTGCCACGGAATAGACCGGTGCCGGGTCGCCATTCTCATCTTGTAGGGTATAGCACTTAAAACCGTGGATGATGTTCGGGGTACCAAAGGTCATGGTAGCGGCATGCTCGCCCATTTCCAAGGAGCGACCTCCGGGTTCAACGCCGTGCAATTTGCAGTCATCGTCTTCGAGAAATGCCGAGAATATCCCTATGGCATTGCTTCCTCCGCCCACACAGGCCACGACATGGTCGGGCAGTTCCCCGGTCATATCCATAAACTGCTCTCGGGCTTCGATACCCACCACCCGTTGAAAATCACGGACCATCATGGGAAAGGGATGGGGACCCACCACCGAACCGATGCAGTAAATGGTGTTTTCAGGATCCTTAAGGTAGGCCTCAAAGGCCGAATCGACCGCTTCTTTTAAGGTTTTTAGACCGTGGGTCGCGGGCACCACCTCGGCCCCCAATATTTTCATACGCACCACGTTCGGATGCTGTTTTTTAATATCGACCTCGCCCATGTGTATTTCGCACTCCAACCCGAAATAGGCTGCGGCAGTGGCCAAAGCCACCCCGTGTTGGCCCGCTCCGGTTTCGGCGATCAGTTTCTTTTTACCGAGGTGCTTGGCCAGCAAGGCCTCGCCCATACAGTGGTTCAGCTTATGCGCTCCCGAATGGTTCAGGTCTTCCCGTTTTAAATAGATCCGTCCCCCGTATTTTTTGGACAAACGGGAACAATAGTAGACCGGGGTGGGGCGCCCCTGGTAATGTTTGCGGATGCTACGCAACTCCTCTATAAAGTTGTGCGATTTGCTAATGGTCTGATAGGCATCCGTTATTTTTTTCATTTCGACCTCTAGGGCCGGTGGTATAAAGGCCCCACCGTAATCTTCGAAAAACCCTTGGTCATTCGGGTATTTTTTAAAGTAACTGCTCATGCTATGTTATTAAAATTAATTTTTGGTTCGCGCATCTCATAAAAATACACAAAGCATTCAATTGAGCCCAAAGAGGGAATAGTAAATTAGGGGGATTCACAAAATGTTATCATTTCTTTAGGAAAAGAAGGTAGGGGTGGGGGGGAATGGTGATAGGACCATATGAAGATTTTTTTACAAGACGTTTACGGAAAACTGTAAAAAAGAATGGAAGAAAGGGGCTAAGTTGCAGCGGGGTAAATATGGGGCGTTAAGGCAATTTTGAAAGTGTTAATCCATAGAGTCTGTTCGCTTTAATTTGAACTAATAAAAAGGGGGATTTAGCGTAAAATTTGGCTTCAATTTATGAATTGTTCTAACTTTAGAAGCTTGAAAATGACTGATGATGTCATTGGAATTTAACCACTTACAACTTGAACATTGATTAAAATTGCTCCATATTAATATTTTATTAAAATGGCTAAATTCATTACAGGAAAACAGCTGACCGACGAGGTTTATGAGATTATTCATAAGGCAAAGAAGCAATTGTTAATTGTTTCTCCATACATTAAATTAGATGATTATTTCAAAAAGGCTCTTTTTGAAAATCATAAGAAAAATTCAGAACTACACATTATTATTGCCTTTGGAAAAAACAAAAAAAATCCACAACGGAGTTTACAAAAAGAAGACCTAGATTATTTTAAGGACTTTCCGAATGTTTCTATTGTTTTCATTCCCAATCTACATGCAAAATATTATGCCAATGAGAAAAAGGGCATTATAACATCTATCAATTTGTATGATTATTCATTTAAAAACAATGTCGAGTTCGGGGTAATCAGTGAGACCTCACTTTTGGGAGGTTCTGCCATCGATAAGGAAGCTTGGCAGGAAACCATGAAGATCTTAGGGGAAAATAGCACCGCTTTTATAAGAAGGCCAACGTATAAAAAGAAGTTTTTGATTGCGAAAGATTATGTTGGATCTGAAACGCTTTTAGATCTTACCGAGGAATTATTAAGTGGAAGGATCCCGAAAAAACGAAGCGTTTTTGAATTTATGGATCGTACCTTTGTAGACGAGCTACCATATACGGAAAGGGTAAGTAGGGAGGAATTTGAAAAACAAAATAGCTTGGCAGAACCGATTATCGAAATACAGGAACCCAAGACAAAAAATAAACTTCTTTCCGCAACAAATCTTGGAAAGTTAAAAGGGAAATCTTTTGCAGAAGTCATTGAGGTTATGATAGCAAATGGATATGTTGTAGATAAGACTACCATAACCGTAAATGGTAAGTCGGTAGGAATTGAATATAGAGAGAATGCCAAAGGGGAGAAATGGATTGTTTACCCACAGTCTTTGGCCGAATTATTATAAATTTAGCGTTTAACTAATATAAATGACCCAACAAACACAACAACTACAAGCCCAACTCTGGAACATCGCCAATACCCTTCGAGGGAAGATGGATGCCGATGATTTTAGGGACTACATACTAGGCTTCATTTTTTACAAATACCTGAGTAAAAAAATGGAACTCTACGCCAACGAAATCTTGGAGCCGGACAACCTAAAGTTCCGCGATTTGGAAGGCCATCCGCAGGAAACGGAATACATAGAAGCCGTACGGGATGCCGCCTTGGATAAACTAGGCTATTTCTTATTGCCCTCTGAGCTGTTCTCCGAACTGGCCAGACGTGGCAATTCCGGCGGAAAACACCAATTTATATTAAGTGATCTATCTAGGGTATTGACGCATATTGAGCAGAGTACCATGGGTAGTGAAAGTGAAGAGGATTTTGGCAACCTCTTCGAAGATCTGGATCTCACCAGTTCTAAACTTGGGAAGTCGGAGAACGATAAGAACGAACTCATTGTAAAAGTACTTTCGCATTTAGAGGAAATCGATTTTGATATAGCCAATTCTGAAAGCGATATGCTGGGCGATGCCTACGAATACCTGATCGGGCAATTTGCTTCCGGTGCAGGGAAGAAGGCGGGGGAGTTTTATACCCCCCAACAGGTATCGAACGTATTGGCGCAATTGGTCACCTTGGGTAAGGACAAGTTAAAGAGTGTTTACGACCCCACCTGTGGTTCTGGCTCTTTGTTGCTACGCGTTGCCAAACAAGTAAAGCAAGTGGGCGGATTCTACGGTCAGGAAATGAACCCCACTACCTACAACCTGTGCCGCATGAACATGATTATGCACGATGTACATTACAAAAAGTTCGATATAAAAAACGAAAACACCCTCGAAAAACCACAGCATGTAGATATGCGTTTTGAGGCCATTGTCGCCAACCCGCCATTTTCGGCCAAGTGGAGTGCGAGTCCCTTGTTTATGAGCGACGACCGTTTTGCCGCCTACGGCAAACTGGCACCGGGCAGTAAGGCCGATTTTGCCTTTGTACAGCACATGGTGCATCAATTGGCCGATAATGGTACCATGGCCTGTGTATTGCCCCATGGCGTACTGTTTAGGGGGGCTGCCGAAGGGCATATACGTAAGTACCTGATAGAAGACCGTAATTACCTCGATGCCGTTATAGGCCTGCCCGCCAATATCTTTTACGGTACGAGCATCCCTACCTGTATTTTGGTATTGAAGAAAAACAGGTCAGAAGCTAAGAATATACTCTTTATAGACGCTAGCCAACATTTTGAAAAGGTAAAGACCCAAAATGTGTTGCGGGACGGGCACATTACCAAAATAATAGATGTTTATAAGGCCTACAGCAGCGGAGCCTTGGACGATGCCGTGGTGGACAAATATAGCTATGTGGCTCCATTGGCCCAGGTAGCCGAAAACGACTACAACCTGAACATACCTCGTTATGTGGACACCTTTGAGGAAGAGGAGCCGGTAGACTTGCAACAAGTCTCCCAAGACTTAAAACAACTCGAAAAAGAGATAAGGAAAACCGATAACACCATACAACAGTTCTGTGATGAACTGGGCATAGATACCCCTTTTTAATGGCAGCACAAAATACAAACGTAATATCAAATCAACCCGTCATCGCGAGTGAGGAAAGAGCGAAACAATCTGCTCTTTCGAAGCCAACGAAGCAATCTCTTGTTCCGGCATTACGCTTTAAAGAGTTTGAGGGGGGAATTAGGGAAACTTCTTTTGGCAAGCTTTATTCATTTCATACTACAAATTCATTTTCTAGAGCGAAATTAAATTATGATAAGGGAATAGTTAGAAATATCCATTATGGAGATATACATACTAAGTTTCAATCTCATTTTTATTTAGAAAGTGAATGTGTTCCTTTTATAAATGAGGATGTAGACTTATCTAAAGTTAAAGAAGAATCTTACTGTAAAGTTGGAGATATCATAATTGCCGATGCATCCGAAGACTATGCTGATATTGGCAAATCTATTGAGCTGTTAGACCTTAATAATGAAAAAATATTAGCTGGATTGCATACTTTTTTAGCTAGGCCTATTTCAGGTAAAACAGCAGTCGGTTTTATGAGCTATCTTCTAAAATCTTGGAAGTTAAGAAAGCAGATAATGACAATCGCTCAAGGCACTAAAGTTTTAAGCCTGTCAACGAGGAGGGTATCAAAATTAAAACTCAACCTCCCCTCCCTCCCCGAACAACAAAAAATAGCGGCCTTTTTGTCTGCCGTAGATCAAAAAATACAGCAGCTCACCCAAAAGAAAGCCTTGTTGGAGGACTACAAAAAAGGGGTGATGCAGCAACTGTTTTCGGGTAAACTGAGGTTTAAGGATGATGATGGGAATGACTATCCCGATTGGGAGGAGAAACGGTTGGGGGATATATTAACAATTGGAAGTGGGCGTGATTATAAACATCTTTCACAAGGAGACATTCCCGTTTATGGTACTGGTGGGTACATGACATCAGTTAGCGAGTATTTATTTGATGGAGATAGCGTAGGAATAGGAAGAAAAGGGACTATTGACAAACCTGTATTTTTAAGTGGTAAGTTTTGGACTGTAGATACACTATTCTATACACATTCATTCAAGGAAGTTTTACCTTTTTTTATTTATTTAAAATTTCAATCTATAAATTGGAAACTCTATAATGAAGCATCCGGAGTACCTAGTTTATCCAAATCAACAATAGAAAAAATCAAGATTGAAATCCCATCATTGCCAGAACAACAAAAAATCGCGAGTTTTTTATCAAGTATCGATGCCAAAATAGAACAGGTCAACCAACAACTCAACCAAACCCAGACTTTTAAAAAAGGCTTGTTGCAGCAGATGTTTGTGTAAGGGTAAAAATTGAAACACATGGTATTATCGGTGCTTGGTTGTTGAGCGTAGTTGAAACAAAAAAAGCATTGGAAACATCGGGTTATTCAAAAATTAAGGGATGATGGCGCACGTTTTTTAGTTGTATGAAGTTTTGCGCACGTTTTTATTCAATGGCGCACGTTTTTTAATTCAATTTTTGCGCACGTTTTTTTGTTTAATTTAATTTTTGCGCACGTTTTTTTTAATTAGCGCACGTTTTTTGGTTATATTTATTTATAACAAAGAGAATTTTAAAACATGGAAATAGCTATACCATCAATTGAAACATCCATATTTCAGGGAAAAACTACGCCTGAAAAAGGAAAAATAGTGGGTTATGGTGCCATTATAGAAAATTTAAAGTTGCCTATACCATTTCCAAATACATTATCTCTAATTACTCAAAAGAGTAAAAAATATAATCAAGAGGGTTGGAAGGTGTTTCCAACCTCATACCAACCGGAAGAAACTTTATACAAACAATTAGTATTTGCCATTAAATATGAAGGTATTAACCTTTTGGTATTTAAATCATTATTTAAAAACATATCTAAAGAAGCTATAACAACTATACTACATATAGAACCGATGGGGCAATATAGCCGTAAAATGTGGTTTTTATATGAATGGTTGCAACAAGAGGAAATTGATGTACAGGTTGATTTAAAAAAGCGTAAATATATTCCTTTGTTAGATGCAAGTATGCAATACGCGATAAAAGGGGAAGAAGTTGCTAAACAAAAGATTATTAATAACCTTCCGGGAACCATAGATTTTTGTCCGTTAATTTTTAAGACCGAGAAACTGGAAACCTATATCACTGCCAATATAGCAGGTAAGAAAAATACATTCCTTAACGGTATCCATAAAGATGTGTTACAACGCGCATCTTCTTTTTTATTGCTAAAAGATTCCAAAGCCTCTTTTACCATAGAAGGCGAAAACCCCGGAAACAACAGGGCCATGCGTTGGGGAAAAGCTATTGGGCAAGCGGGTCAAAAACCATTGGGCATAGAGGAATTAATTCGCTTACAGCAAATAGTCATAGAAAATAGTCGATTTTTAGAGATGGGATTGCGAAAAAAGGGCGGATTTGTTGGCGAACATGATCGGGTCACAGGAGAACCTATTCCAGACCATATATCCGCAAAAGCGGATGATGTTGAACCCCTTTTAAAAGGATTGATAGCAACCAATGAAGCATTGCAAGACCATACTTATGATGCGGTGTTGGCAGCAGCGACCATAGCATTCGGGTTTGTATTCATACATCCTTTTGTTGATGGTAACGGACGATTACATCGCTATATTATCCATCATATCTTAGCAAAAAAAGAATTTACACAACAAGGCGTTATTTTCCCTGTGTCCTCATCCATACTCGACCACATAGATGATTACAAAACCGTTTTGGAATCGTATTCACACCCCTTGTTAGACCATATTGATTGGAAAGAAACCGAAGACCATAATGTTGATGTTACTAATGATACCATTGATTTTTACCGTTATTTCGATGCTACAAAACAAGCGGAATTTTTATACGATTGCGTACAAGATACTCTAGAACGCGTTATTCCTGAAGAAGTAACCTATTTGCAAAACTATGATGCATTTAAAAAATTTATAGACAACAATTTTGAAATGCCCGATAAAATGGTTGCTATTCTGGTTCGTTTTTTAGAACAAAATGATGGCGTTTTATCAAAAAGAGCGTTGAAAAAAGAATTTTCGGCTTTAAATGAGAAAGAAATCATGGAAATCGAAAAGCAATATAAAACCATTTTTTTAGAAGATTAAATGACCAAACAACCAGAGGCCCTATTAGAACATAACTTGATCCAACAACTTATTGGCCTGGGCTATGCTGCTGTAAAAATACAAGATGGCGATGCCCTGGTTTCCAATTTAAAGTTACAGTTAGAGGCCTTTAACAAAACTACCTATTCCGATAAGGAGTTCGATGCCGTTCTAAACCATTTGGCCAAAGGCAATGTTTTTGAAAAGGCCAAAACCCTAAGGGACCGCTTTAGCTTTACCCGCGAAGATGGTGAGGTGGTGTATGTGCGTTTTTTCGATTCGGAAAACTGGATGAACAATCGCTTTCAGGTCACCAACCAAGTGCAGCAAGAGGGCTCGTACCTAAACCGCTACGACGTTACGCTTTTGGTCAATGGCCTGCCCTTGGTACAAATAGAGCTTAAACGTCGAGGACTCGAAATAAAGGAAGCCTTCAACCAGATCAATCGCTATCAAAAACATTCCTTTTGGAGCAATCACGGCTTGTTCCAATATGTACAATTGTTTGTGATCAGCAATGGGGTCGATACCAAGTATTTGGCAAACAACAAATTGCAATCGGTAAAACAGACCTTCTATTGGGCCGATAAGAACAATAAGAATATAACCGAATTAGAGGATTTTGCAGAAGCATTCCTTGATCCAGATCATTTGGGTAAAATGATCGCCCACTATGTGGTAATGAACGAGGCGTACAAGATCATGATGGTACTGCGGCCTTATCAGTACTACGCCGCAGAGGCCATCATAAACCAAGTAGCGACTTCCAACGAAAATGGCTATATCTGGCACACCACAGGATCGGGCAAAACCTTGACCTCTTTTAAGGCGAGCCAAATTGTAATGGATCTGCCAGAGGTGCATAAAGTGGTTTTTGTGGTAGACCGTAAAGACCTCGATTACCAGACCATGAAGGAGTTCAATGCCTTTAAAAAAGACAGTGTAGACGTTACGGACAATACCCGCTCTTTGGTAAAACAACTCGCGGACGATTCTAAATTGGTACTGACTACCATTCAAAAATTGAACAATGCCATTTCCAAATCCCGATACGAGAGAAACCTCGGCCATTTACAGGATAAAAAAGTGGTCTTTATTTTTGATGAGTGTCATCGGAGCCAGTTTGGGGAAACGCACAAAAAAATTACCGAATATTTTAAAGGAAGCCAATTGTTCGGCTTTACGGGTACGCCCATTTTTGCCGGTAATGCGTCAAAAAATGACTTAGGGAAACGTACCACCAAGGACCTCTTCGGCAATTGCCTGCATAAGTATGTGATTACGGATGCCATAAGGGACCAGAACGTGCTCAAATTCAGTATTGAGTACGTGGGCAGGTACAAGCAAAAAGGGAATACCTTTATAGATATCGAAGTCGAGGATATTGATAAAAAAGAAGTCTTTGATGACCCTGATCGCTTGGAGAAAATAGTGGATTACATCATTGCCTACCACGATCAAAAGACCTTCAATAAAGATTACTCCGCACTATTTGCCGTAAGCAGTATCGACCATGTGATACGATATTACCAGCTCTTTCAAAAGAAAAAGGAAGAAGGCAGGCATAATTTACGGGTAGCTACGATTTTCACCTATGGCGCCAATGAAGAAGATGAAGAGGCACAAGATTACTTGCCGGGAGATGAACTACCCATAGCTGCAGAACCCGAAATAAAATACCGATCCGGTCATACAAGAGATCAATTGGATGTATTTATCGGTGATTACAATAAAATGTACAACACCAAATTCTCCACCAAAGATGCTCAACAATTTGAGAATTACTTTAAAGACATCAGCAAGCGTTTAAAGGAGCGGGAGAAAACCACCTTTAATAACGAAAAAGATAGATTGGACATTGTATTGGTGGTCAATATGATGCTTACAGGATTTGATGCTAAAAAGGTAAACACCCTATATGTAGACAAGAACTTAAGACAGCATGGCCTCATTCAGGCTTTTTCCCGAACCAACAGAATATTGGGTGAAGAGAAGTCACAAGGAAACATTCTTTGTTTCCGCAACCTAAAAAAGGCGACCGACGATGCCATAACGCTTTTCTCCAATAAGGATGCCATTGAAACAGTTGTTATGCCCAATTATGAGGCAATAGCCAATAAGTTTGACGAGGCACTCAAAAACTTACGGGATGTGGCACCTAGCTATAAAAGTGTGGACGATTTACCCAGTGAAGAAGAGCAGGCACAATTTGTTCAGGCATTTCGTAAACTTATGCGAAGCATGAACGTTTTGCAGTCCTACACCGATTTTGACTGGGAAGACCTTACCATAAACGAACAGGAATACGAAGATTATAAAAGTAAATATTTAGATCTCTATGACCAGATAAAACAAGATAGGGCAAAGCAAAAAACATCCATCTTGGAGGATATCGATTTTGAGTTGGAGCTCATACATCGTGATGAAATAAATGTCGCCTATATCCTGAAGTTGTTGGCCAAACTCAAAGGGGCTAAATCATCGGAAGTTAAGGCACAGAAAAAAGCTATTATCGATTTATTGGGCGGAGATCTTATGCTGCGTAGCAAACGCGAACTTATCGAGAAATTCATTGAAGAAAATTTACCGCAAATTAATGATGTAGATGATATTGAAGACGAATTTGAAAGGTATTGGCAGGAACAAAAGGTATTGGCCCTGTCTAAATTGTGCGAAGAGGAAAACCTTGATAAGGCCCAGTTCAATGCTTTGATCGAGAGTTATATCTATAGTGGC
Source organism: Zobellia uliginosa (assembly GCF_900156625.1). Lineage (GTDB taxonomy): Bacteria > Bacteroidota > Bacteroidia > Flavobacteriales > Flavobacteriaceae > Zobellia > Zobellia uliginosa. The sequence continues at coordinate 821,515 of NZ_FTOB01000002.1, forward strand.
CAAGAACCCATACGTGACGAGGTTTTTAAGTGTTTGGACAATAGACCTAGCATTTTAAAAGCAAGGGAAATAGGGGAGCGTATTTTAGATAAAATGAAAGAGTTCGTGTCCATTTTCGTTCAAGGATTAAGTGCTTAGAATATGGCATTCCAACTGAAAGAAATAAAAAGAATTTCTATCCTCAAAGCTGTCGAAGATATTGATAATCATAAGTAGAGGTTTAGCTTTCTTTCAAATTTGATTTATGTCTACAATGAATATTGGGATTCATATTATGCGTTATTGTTATATCCATCCTTGGAAACTGAAAAACCTAGTTTTATTCCTTTTGAAGGAGATGTAAAACATCAATGTGCAATTGGAAAATTAAATGTCCTTAGGAGGAACAAGCTAAATGATAATTTGGGCGAAGAAATAATTCAGTGGTTTTCTTAAAATATTTTGTCCTTTTTTAATCTGTAATCAGCTTTACTGAGGACGTCTTTTTCTTAGAAACATCGTAAAATGTTAATGATGCGGTATGACCGTAATTACTTCATCCCTAGCTCCAAACGAAATTAGCAATTACGTAAAACTTTAATATCACCCGGACAATAAGTAAGTAAAATGCTATGTTATCTTTATATGGTACTACAGTTGAGCCTCTCCTAAAAAAACTGTACTTAATTATGGCGGGAGATTACGATTATCGTCGAGTTCGATTTGAATGTTTTGAAGCTAACGGCACCATGCTTTTTCGTAAAAGTTAATTATTTGAGCTTTAATTTATTTATATTTAGCCCCAACTAAGGATGTAAACTTTTGAACAAGAGCATAAAAGTCAATGCGTTTTATTTAGATATTAGAGTCCCCCAACGCTATGATCAGAAGCTATAGATATCCAACATATTTTTTTATAATGTTGGCCATCCTTTTCGCGTGTACGAAAGAGGTTCATCTTCTAACTGAAGTAGAGTTTGATCTATTGGGCGATAATACGGAGGAAGGATTTGTTAACGAATCTCTTGCAACGGTCCTAACCGTATCTCCAGAGGAAATTGTAGATGAAATTACCTATAGCTTTAAGTATACGGTAAAGGAAGGGGAGGGCTTTTTTGAGGATGGGAACGGAGCACCCTTAGTACCGGGAGAAATGTATCTTTTTGAAGGGTTGTCCCTCAACCTCAATTATATAGGTACTGAAGCTGGAGGGCATAAGGTTCTCATTCAAGCAGAGGATTTATATGGTTTTTCCAAGGAACTGGAGTTAGTCTACACTCTTAAAAATGTGCCTGCAACATGGACGGCTACCACGGCCGATAATGAACTTCTTGTGGGGGGTACCACAATTATTACGGTCACTCTGGGTGATGAAGGGGCTGGGTATACCTCCTACGAACGTAATTATAATATTACCGTGGGGTCGGGGGAATGGACCAAGGAAGACGGCACGGGATTGGAAACAGACACTTATGTTCAAATCGTTCCCGGCACTTATCAATATAACTTTGAGGCCACAGAACTAGGGACGGTAGTTCTTACGTTTGATCTTCAGGACGATAATGGACAGGTAATTACAACAGAGGTCGTGCTTGAAGTGGTAGAGGAACTCTCATCGGGAGAGAATGACATTCTAGCTTTCTCTTTACCGGAACAGATGGGTGCGGCCATAATTGATGCTGAGAACCAAACCATATCTGTAACCGTACCAGAAGGAAGTGAACGGAATATTGCGCCATCGGTATTGTCGGTCTCCGAGGCAGCCACAGTCTTACCTGGAATCGAAGCACCACAAGATTTTACGAACCCGGTCGTTTATACGGTCACGGCAGAGAACGGTGATGAAAAAGAGTGGACGGTAACGGTAACGGAAGAAGTAAGAGCTATTGAAATAACTTCATTTAGTATGAATGGGGTGGAAGGGACTATATCTGACACGGAAATCACTTTAGAATTACCATCTGGGACAGACGTCACGGCATTGGTTCCTACGATAGAGTTTATTGGCGGGTCGGTGAATCCAATGTCCGGAGTGGCACAGGATTTTAGCAATCCTATTGCGTATACGGTTACAGAGGGTAGTATGACCAAGGTATATACGGTTACGGTCACTACGGTCGCAAACGAAGCACCTACGGCTAGCGACTTTACGGTTAACGTCCTTATAAATTCCGTTAACAACAGTATAGATGTGGAACCGCATATAGGCGACCCTGAAAACGACGGCCTTACCGTGGGTATAGAAAGCGGCCCTGCCAGCGGTACGGCGACCATTTCGGGAACGATCATCAGCTATACCCCGAACAACGGTTTTTCCGGTGAGGATGAAATCACCTATACGGTTACTGACGGGAACAACCCAGCGGTGGGCGGAACGCTGACGATACAGGTCAATGCCTTGGCGAACCAAGCGCCAACGGCCAACGACTTTAGCTTCAGTGTAGAGGCCAACTCGAGCAATAATGCCATAGACGTATCCGGCCAAATCAGCGACCCTGAAAACGACGGCCTTACCGTAGGTATAGGAAGCGGCCCTGCCAACGGTACGGCGACCATTTCGGGAACGATCATCAGCTATACCCCGAACAATGGTTTTTCCGGTGAGGATGAAATCACCTATACGGTCAATGACGGGAACAACCCAGCGGTGAGCGGAACGCTGACGATACAGGTCAATGCCTTGGCGAACCAAGCGCCAACGGCCAACGACTTTAGCTTCAGTGTAGATGCCAACTCGAGCAATAATGCCATAGACGTATCCGGCCAAATCAGCGACCCTGAAAACGACGGCCTTACCGTAGGTATAGGAAGCGGCCCCGCCAACGGCACGGCGACCATCTCGGGAACGATCATCAGCTATACCCCGAACAACGGTTTTTCCGGTGAGGATGAAATCACCTATACGGTCACTGACGGGAACAACCCGGCGGTGAGCGGAACGCTGACGATACAGGTCAATGCGTTGGCGAATGAAGCGCCAACGGCTAACGACTTTAGCTTCAGTGTAGAGGCCAACTCGAGCAATAATGCCATAGACGTATCCGGCCAAATCAGCGATCCTGAAAACGACGGTCTTACCGTAGGTATAGGAAGCGGCCCTGCCAACGGCACGGCGACCATCTCTGGAACGATCATCAGCTATACCCCGAACAACGGTTTTTCCGGTGAGGATGAAATCACCTATACGGTCAATGACGGGAACAACCCGGCGGTGAGCGGAACGCTGACGATACAGGTCAATGCCTTGGCGAATGAAGCGCCAACGGCCAACGACTTTAGCTTCAGTGTAGAGGCCAACTCTAGCAATAATGCCATAGACGTTTCCGGTCAAATCAGCGACCCTGAAAACGACGGCCTTACCGTAGGTATAGGAAGTGGTCCTTTTAATGGCAGTGCAACTATCTCTGGAACGATCATCAGCTATAGCCCGAATAACGGTTTTTCCGGTAATGATGTTATTACCTACACGGTCAGTGACGGGAACAACCCGGCGGTGAGCGGAACGCTGACGATACAGGTAAATGCCTTGGCGAATGAAGCACCAACGGCCAACGACTTTACGTTTACGGTACCTGGCAATTCCACCAATAATGCCATAGACGTGTCCGGCCAAATCAGCGACCCTGAAAACGACGGCCTTACCGTAGGTATAGGAAGCGGCCCTGCCAATGGCACGGCGACCGTCTCTGGAACGATCATCAGCTATACCCCGAACAACGGTTTTTCCGGCGAGGATCAAATCACCTATACGGTCAAAGACCCAAGTAATCCTGAAGTGAGCGCAACCTTGACGATAACCGTAACTAATCTTGCCCCAGATGCCGTGGCTTCGGGACCTAGTAGTGCAGCACCTAATTCTCTGGTGTCATTTACAGGCAGCGCTTCTTCAGACCCTAACGGAGACAGCTTAACCTATTCATGGAATTTTGGTGACGGCAATACTTCAAATGAAATGAATCCATCCCATACCTATACAGGTTCAGGGGATTATGATGTAGAACTAACGGTTAACGATGGTAATGGGGGAAGTGATTCAATGACGATTAGCATATCAATTGAAACCCCGATTACTTTTAATCGAACAACGGGTGTTTATACTGCTCCTGCCGGATCAAATGTTACTATTGAAATTGTTACTGCCAACGCTACAGGTAAGGGAGATGCTACTTTAGAGGTGCGCACAGCACCCGGCGGAACTCTTCGATTATCGTTGATTAATACGTGGAATACCACACCAGGTAACCCGGAAAGCGATATGAAATCAGGAAGTTTTACTATGCCGACTAATGGAGAGGTTTATTTGAGTGGGAGTCATACAAATAGAATACCACCAGAAGGTATAAATGTTACAGGAATAACTATTTCCAATAGTCTAGGAGGGTCAATTGGAGATTATATGGATGATAATTACCCTATCCCGCAATAGGTAGCACGTAATCTATTTATAAGTATTAGCGCATTGTTTGCCCTAGCGGAGACTATTGTTCCTAGCAATTTTATTCCGTAATTATTGTAAACGTAGTTATTGATTCTCTACCCAAAAATTCTAAGTAAGCGCGGAACATTCAAAATAGCCCATTAGTGCTTATCTTTCTCTTCCAAAATGTAATAATTGAAACGGGTTTAATGATACAATTAGGAATCTGACAGGACAGAATAATTTAGTTCAAATAAGCAATAGTCGATTGTTGACTGTTGATTATGAAAGTGCTATAAGCCCTCCATTAATCTTTGTATAAAGATGAAATAGATAGTTCTTACTTTACTTATGGTTCTCACGTTTTGTAGAGGACAAAGCGCTAATAAGCATTTATGGGGCATAGGGAAATAACCCCATAGGATGGCGCAGGCCAACACGGTAATCTAGCGGGCCGCCATTGCCTACAACCAGAAGAAATACTTGAAATTCACGGAAAAATAGGCGAAAATCTGGAAGGGATTACCAGCCTTGTCACTTTTCCTAAAAAGACACTGTCTTAATAAATGTGTAAGCCAAAAATCAAGGATTTCATTACGACATTATAACCTACTTGAATATTACTTCCCTTGAGTTTCTGAATTTTTCATACCATTTACGTCAATATCCGGGCATTCTACACGTATATCTTAAAGTAAGTAAAATATTACATTATCTTTGCGGGGTACTACAGTGTACGATATAAAGCCATAGCCCTATGAAGTATTTTGCCCCGAATTACCTTGCTCTTTTTGTTCTGACCTCTCTTTTTCTAGTTGCTTGCTCTAAAGAGGATTACCGTCCCGACCCTTATTCGGCCCGGGAAATCCCAATAGAAGGACTTGCCATTAATGGCGAATTGGATGTACCTACCTATTACTATGATAATCAGGGGCCACATAAACATAAACCCAAGGGCTTAGCGGCTAAGGTGGTGGGTTTTACCGAAACCTTTGAATCGGCCTCCAAGGGAAGTTATGCGGCGGGCAGTGTATCTTTATCTCCTTCAGGGGACTGGTATCTTGACGACGCCCTTTTAGGAACTTTGGCCAATGACCGAAAGTTTGGGGCCAAGTCGGTACGAATTAGAAATAGCGGGGCATTGACCATGAGTTTTAATATGGAGAATGGCGCGAGTAGCGTTCTTGTACGCCATGCGGCCTACGGTAATAACGGGCCATCGGATTGGAGGTTGGTAGCGTCATACGATGACGGTGCAAGTTGGTACTTTGTCGGGGATACCATTACAACGGATTCCACCATCCTGAATACGGTGACATTTGAGGTAAATGAAACGCAAAGCGTTCGCTACGGAATCTATAAGGTTTCTGGCGGGGCCAATAGGATCAATATCGATAATATTGAAATTGATATAAATACATCGGGGGGAGGAGATAGTCCGTCTATGGATAGTAACCTAACCTTTGGAAACCCCTCTAATGCCGCGTCTTCGCCCGATAATTACTTCCTCTCGAAACCGGATTTTAGCCTTTCCTACAATAACAGCAATGGAACGGCCAATTGGGTGAGCTGGCATTTGAGTACGGCATGGACGGGTACTACTTCAAGGTGTAACTGTTTTAAATCGGATACCACCCTGCCCAATACTTTCTTTAGGGCGACCACCAGCGACTATACCAATTCGGGCTTTGACCGAGGGCATTTGTGTCCTTCGGCGGACCGTAATGGCAGTGAGGACTCCAATGAGAATACCTATTATATGACCAATATCGCACCGCAGGCGCCGGACAATAACCAGAGGTCATGGGCCAATCTTGAGAACTATCTGCGTTCGTTGACCTTGGAAGGCAATGAAGTCCATATCATTTCCGGAGTGCTAGGAACCGGGGGCTCGGGAAGTAAGGGGGCGGCAAACACCATATCAAACGGGGAGATAAACGTACCGGATGCCTTCTGGAAAGTTGCCTTGATCTTGCCTAATGGAAGCAATGATATTCAACGTGTGACCACCTCCACAAGGGTGATTGCCGTATTGGTCCCCAATGACCAAGACATCAATACGGATTGGATCCAATTCAAAACTACGGTAGACCACATAGAAAGCTTGACCGGCTATGACCTTTTTGAGAACCTATCCGATTCCGTAGAATCGGTTTTAGAGGCAACAGTCGATACCGAACCCTCGGTCTAGCTAAAGTATTTTACACAAGCAGGACTTAATTCTTTCTTGGACAGCTATGATATGAGGAGGTTTTTGGGACAAAGCCCGGCTAATGGCTTCATTTACTTATATGATTGCATAGAACCCCGATAGAATTAAAATGGAGCAAGGAAGAACAAAAGAAGCGCACTCGTACAATCTTATAATGCCTAGAATTTGCTGACCAAGTAATTTTTCGCTCGCTTGATGCCTTTTTTATTCTTTTACACGGACATGTCCAAAAAAACCTGACAACATCAAAGTGAATAGGGCAGCCCCCAATTTAGAAATACCCCTCCTAGGGCAGGGGCCATTTTGTAGGGATATAATTTCGGGTCGCCAGGGGTGGAATTCAAAAAAAACAAAGACATTTTGTAGGGAGTGGCGTTCTAATGGAGAGGCGTTTACTAAAATGAAAAAGTCATGGATCGAGGTCTCCAAAATGAGTCAAATCAACCAATCTGTACTTGTTAAATCAAAGGTTTAAAAAAAATAGTCTTGATTTTTTCCGTGAATTTTAAATAATCGGATTCATTTTAAAGTCAGTTCTAAAAATCAACATTAAAATAGTTTCATACTTTTCTCCCATCTTATTTTTTAAGATACGGAAAGCTTTAGTTATTTGAGATTCTACGGTTTTTATAGAAAGGTTAAGGCATTCAGAAATCTCAATATTAGTGAGTCCTTCTTTTTTACTCATAAGAAAAATCTGTTTACACTTGGGGGGTAATTCCTGAATCGTGTTGAAAAGGATATTCAGAATCTTTTGTTCTTGTATTTCGTCCTTTTCATCAACGGCAAGGGCCAAAGCCGTTGCGTATGTTTTTTCTAAGGCCATGACGGCCTTCCCTTTTCTATATTCATCAATGAATTTATTGTGAACTAATTTATACAGGTAACTTTTTAAAGAAAGTTCAGTTTTTAATTTGTCTCGCTTTTCCCAAATCTGAACAAATACATTTTGTACAATATCTTCAGCTAACAAATCATCTCTAATTAGGCTGTTGGCATAAGCACATAACCTGTTATGATAGTTCTCTACGAGGTAAGTGTAGGCTTCTTCATCACCTTGTTTTAGGCCCTGAATCAGTAAACTTTGATTTGAAAAATGTTTATACATGTTGTGTTTTGTTTATATGTTGGGCTGGTATTTTGGTAAATATTAAAAAAAAATGTCAAAAAAGTAAGGGTTTATTAAAATGAGTTCGTAATAGTGTGAATTGTTTAATGAATGAAAACAGAAAAAATACATAAACTGATTGTTAAATATGTTACAGCTACAATTTCGAAATCGGAATTGGACGAATTGGAAATTGAACTCAAACAAGCTTCCAACATTCACCTTTTTAACGAGTATGTAAAATTAAATTATAGAATTGACAGTAAAATGAAAACCTACGATACGGAAAAATCAAAACGCCTTTTACTGGATAAGATAAGGAAGGACAAAGAGGTGCCTAGGAAATTCACATTGAAGAATTATGTTAAGTACGCGGCACTTATACTTTTATCTATGACTATAGGATATTTGGTGAAGGAGTTTGCCTTTTCGGAAGAGGAAGTAATACAATTTTCACCAAAGGAGAATTTTATTACTCTAGAACGTGAAGATGGTAACATTCAAGTTATTTCAGAAGAAGGAACGACACAGGTTTTTGATAAGAACGGAAAGGTTGTGGGCTCTCAGATTGGTAATCAATTGGTGTATAAGGATAACAATGATTCCAAAGAAAGTGCGCCGGTCTATAACACGCTAAATGTGCCTTATGGAAAACGGTTTGAACTTAAATTGGAGGATGGTTCCATAGTATACTTGAATTCAGGATCATCTTTAAAATATCCAGTAAGATTCCGAAAAGGAGCGGAGCGGAAAGTTTATTTGACTGGAGAAGCTTTTTTGGATATCGCGAAAGACAACAATAGAGCCTTTATTGTTAATGCTGCAGATTTGAACGTAAAAGTATATGGTACTCGTTTCAATGTTTTAGCCTATCCTGAAGATAAGGTAAAAGAAGTAGTTTTAGTTGAAGGGTCCGTTGGGATGTACGCAAAACAAGATGGTCTTAAATTGGGGAAAGAAACATTGTTGATTCCTGGAACAAAGGGCAAATATGATAATACGATCGGGGATATTTCAACCGAACCGGTTGTAACAAGTATATACACGTCGTGGGTTCAAGGGGTATTGGTATTTAGAAACATGAGTTTTGAGGATATCCTTAAAAAATTGGAAAGACATTACGATGTTAAGATCGTTAATCAAAATTCACAATTGTCTACTGAAACATTCAATGCCAGTTTCGGGGATATGTCTATTGAGAAAATATTGGATTATTTCAAGAGTCAGTATGATATGGACTATGTAATAGAGAACGAGATTGTAATTGTAAAATAACTATTGGATAACTTAAAATAAACCGCTAATGAAGAAATGACTAGAGTAAAATTCGCTTTTTCACCCGTTCTCAACTAAAGTGAAAAAATCGGAAAATGCGTCACCATTTCCCGATTCGTAGAAGTGATTAACCAAATTGTATAACCACAATCAAACATTATAAAAGTATGAAAAAATTTCTTGATCGAACAAGAAGCGGCCTCCCATTGCTTAAACTCAATTTGAAGATGAAAATCAGTATGTTGTTCATGTTTATGGTCTTATTCACCATGCAGGCAAAAACATCGTATTCACAGGTTACCAAGATTTCACTAGACCTGAATAATGTATCGGTGGAAAGAATTATAGATGAAATTGAAAGTCAAACTGAGTTTCATTTTGTGTATCAAATCAAAGATGTTGATTTAAAGAGGGTAATTAGTGTAAAGGCTACGCAAGAAACCGTACCACAGATTTTAACTAGAATTTTCGCAAAAACAAGAACTACGCATCGGGTAGTGGACAAACAGATATTTCTTAAAAAAAGAAGGGTCGCCAGCCTAAAACGTGATAAAAGTGTGGTTCAGCAAAAGTTGGTTATAACGGGTACCGTAACTGATACCAATGGACAACCATTACCTGGGGCAAATATTGTGGAAAAAGGTACCACTAATGGGGTTACTGCAGATTTTGATGGTAATTTTTCATTTGAAGTAGCCACAGATGCAATAATAGTGGTCAGCTATATTGGTTTTGCCTCGAAAGAAGTTCCAGTAAATGGGGAAGCTAACGTGAATATTTCATTGGAAGAAAGTGCAGCGGGCTTAGAGGAAGTTGTTGTTGTGGGTTACGGAACTCAGAAAAAAGTTAACTTAACTGGGGCAATATCAACAGTACAATTTGATGAAGAACTGGAAAATCGACCAATTACGAATGCTTCGCAAGCCCTGGGAGGAACGGCATCCGGTATTTGGGTTAGTCAAAACTCAGGAAAACCAGGTGGAGATGGAGCTCAGATACGTATCAGGGGATGGGGCACACTAAATAATGCAAATCCTTTGATAATAATTGATGGTGTTGAAGGATCATTTAATCAATTAAACCCGAATGATATAGAGAGTATATCTGTCTTGAAAGATGCAGCTAGTGCGGCTATATATGGTTCTAAAGCTGCAAATGGAGTTGTTTTAATTACGACGAAGAAGGGGGGTCTGGGGCAAGAAATGCAGGTTAATATTAGTTCTTACGCCGGTATACAATCATTAGGTAGGCGATATGATTTAATTACCGATAGCTCAGAAAGTATGGAGCTGACTAATATAGGGCTAGTTAATGATGGAGGTAGCCCACTTTTCTCACAAGAATTAATTTCAGAATTTAAAAATAGTAGCGATAAATATAAATATCCGAATACGGATTGGTATAAAGCTTTATTTAGAACCGCTGCCATTCAAGAGCACAATATATCAGTAAAGGGAGGTTCGGAAAAAACTAGCTCATACATTTCTGTTAATTATTTGGATCAAGAGGGAATCATTCCAAATACAGAGTCAGAAAGATATGGAATTAGACTTAATGTAGAATCCAATGTTAAAGATTGGTTGACCGTAGGAGCTAAAGCAAATTATATCCGAAGAAATTCTAAAGAACCCTATGCGGATATTACTTATGGTTCAGTTGGTCGCGTTTATAATATGCTTGGCGGAGCCACCCCATATATAGCTCCATATACTCGAGATGGACAGTTTGGTTCAGTACAAGCCATAGATGAGAATGGTAGTCTTTTATATGACAATAGAAATCCTTTGATAGATGCGGCAAATGGCTCTACAATTACTGAAGAAAATTTTCTGACATTAAATCTACATGCTAATATTAAGTTCAATGACAACCTATCACTTAGGACAACAATTTCTACCAACGGAAACTGGAATCTTATTGATAAGTTCAATACAAGTGTCTTTGGGTATACAGACACTGGTATGGAGACCACAACAAAGAATTATAATCGAGAAGGTTTGGAGATTAATAGAGCACAAGTATCTACATTACAAAACAACCTGTTTTCTACTATAAATTATACTAAAAATTTCGCTAAGATTCATGATGTATCAGCTATCGCAGGTATTCAATTGGAAACAAACAAAGTTCAAAATGTATTTGCTCGTAGGACAGCTCCTCCAAAAGAGGGTTTAACACAAGTAGATGCGGGAACTTCTGGAGTTCAAGGAGAAGGGAACATGACAGCGCTAAGAATATTCTCTTATTTTGGCCGACTAAACTATACCTTATCTGATAAGTATTTGTTAGAAGCTAACTTCCGAGCAGACGGTTCATCTAGGTTTAGTAAAAATAATCGATGGGGAGTATTCCCGGGCTTTTCAGCAGGTTGGAGAGTATCTCAAGAACAATTTATTCAAGAGTTAGATGTTTTCTCAAACTTAAAATTACGAGCGTCTTGGGGGCAGTTGGGGAATCAAAACCTAGACAGTTTTTGGCCGTATTTAACTGTAATAAATCAGAGTAACGATTTGAGTTACAATTATAACGGCGCGTTTGCCCCAGGAGCTGCTGTTACCAACCTTGTAGACGAGAACATAACTTGGGAAAAATCTTCGAGTATTGATCTTGGGATAGATATAGGCCTAATGGATGGAAAGATTGGAATAGAAGCTGATTATTTTCAAAAGAAAACTGAAAATATTCTTGTTCAACTACCTCTCCCTCTCGTCCACGGTGGTGTGTCGTCACCTTTTCAAAATGTGGGAGAGATGTCTAATAACGGTTTTGAGTTTGTCGTAAATTATGACAACCATAAGTATGAAAGAAAAGACCTTAGTTTTAACGTTGGAGGCAATTTTACATACATAGTTAATAAAGTGACCAAATTCCAAGATGGGAACTCTCCTGATCAACTTTACTTAATTAGAGAAGGTTATTCTTTTCGATCATTATACGGGTATAAAGTAGAAGGAATCTACCAATCAGACGATGAAGCATTAACTCACATGCACTCTAACGGTTTAAAGCCTAAAGCCGGAAATTTGAGATATGTGGATTTAAATAACGATGGAAAGTTAAATTTTGAAGATAAACAAGTTTTAGGGAATACTATACCAAAATTCACTTACGGTATTTCATCAGGGTTCAAATATGAAGGTTTTGATTTAAGCCTGCTTTTTCAAGGTATTGCCGGAGCTAGTGCTTTTACTCAGAATAACTTTACAAACATATCTTATGAAAATCGAGTTTTTTCAACGCGATGGAGAGACGCATGGACTCCAGAAAATACAGATACTGACATGCCGAGTTTTAAATTTAATGATTCTTGGGATAATTCAGATTCTTCTTTTTGGGTAAGGAAAATAAACTTTATAAAATTGAAGAATGTTCAAGTTGGGTATAGTTTTCCAGATGCATTAATATCACATTTGGGAATGGATAAAATCTACATATACGCTAACGCCCAAAATGTTTTTACCATAGCTAATAAGGACTACGAAGGCTATGACCCTGAGAGGAGTACATTTGATAGTGGCGGTGGATTCTACCCCATTCCAAGAATTGTTTCAATAGGTTTAAATCTTAATTTCTAAATTATGCGATTAAAAGATATTTCAAATAAAGTATTGTTGGCTGTTTTGATTTTATTATTTAACAGTTGTGACAAAAATTTTCTCGGAGTTACTCCTGAGGATAAAATTACTTCAAATAATTTTCCAGAAAGTGAAGATGATATCGACTTGTTATTAAATGGTGTATACAATGAATTACATGATGGAAGGTCTATATGGGATGAATTCTTATTTGGATTTGGGATGCTTGACGGTGCAACCCCTAATTCCTTTAACTGGGGGAACACCGATGTTTCAAAAATAGGAAATGGTTCTCTTTCCACTGGAGACACAGGGTTTTTGACATTTCGTTGGACAAAATGTTATGCAATAATCTCACGAGCGAACTACCTTTTGGAAGCGATTGAATTAGTTGAATTAGGTGAAAATGATAAATCAAGAATAGTTGGTGAAGCCCATTTCCTCAGAGGCTTAGCTTACTCAATATTGGTTGAAACATATGGGGGTGTTCCTTTAATAGAGGCTACAATCGCTCCAGAAGAGTCCAGACAGCTGAGTAGAGCATCAATAGAAGAAACATGGGCTTTTGTTATATCGGATTATGACACAGCAATTGATAACTTAGGGGTTGATGCACCGGAAGTTGGCAGGGCAACAAAGGGAGCGGCATTGGGGTTGAAAATGCGGGCTTATCTGTATCAAAACAAATATGAACAGGTGCTTAGTGTTATCAATGAAATAGAGGCATTAAACAAATATGGATTATTCCCAAGTTATGAAGGATTGTTTAGGTTAGAGAATGAAAACAATCAAGAAGTTCTTTTTGATGTGCAATATATGCGTGGTGAAAATTCACAAGGGACCATGCATGATCAATTTTCAGGAATAGGAACAGGTAGTTTTACTAGAGGAAGCCGTTATGTTCCGACTCAAGATTTGATTGATGCTTATGAAATGATAGATGGTTCCAATGTAGATCCAGAAAACCCTTATGAGGGAAGAGACCCACGTTTAGAGTTTACATGTGTGGTTCCAGGAGCATATTTTTTAGGCTATCGCTTTCCAAATTATATTTACCCGGGAGGCGCGTATAATCATCCTGGATGTCAGCTAAAGCAATTTAGCGCGCGAAAATATCAAATCGAGCCCTTGTCTGAATTACCACCATCGGGCCAATCGGACTTAAATTATATTGTTTTGAGGTACGCCGATGTTATTCTTGCGAAAGCTGAAGCTATTATAGAAACAAATGGTAATATCAATGAAGCTATTGATTTGATAAATAGAATTAGAACAGAAAGAGATGATGTGAAATTAACAGCGCTACCGATGGGACTTTCCCAAGGGGAGGCTCGTTCCCATCTCAGACGCGAGAGACGTATAGAATTCGCATTTGAAGGTTTGTATTGGTCTGATATAAAGAGGTGGGATATAGGAAAGGATATTTATCCATATGAAGTATTAAATTATGATGGGGGTATAATAGAAACCAAATTTCCTGGGGGATATTTAGACTATTATGACTTACTTCCTATCCCAGATAGTGAGATATCACTAAATAAAAATCTTGTGCAGAACCCAGGTTGGTAGTCCATAGTATTAGATACCTGGTTTAACCCTTTATTTAAAAAGCCATTTGAAATGCATATAAGCTATTTGCTTTATGTCAAATCTCTCGTGTAAAATAATTAGATATGATAAAATCATTGAGTTTGATATATATCAACATGAATCACATTGGTTCCATTTTATTCCTAATGTTTATTAGTGTGAATTGTGAGTTGTATGGACAAACGGTCAAATTAGAAAACCAGCCTAATTTCATCATTATTTTTGCAGATGACCTTGGCTATGGTGATTTGAGTACATACGGACATCCCAGTATCGAGACACCGAATCTTGACCGAATGGCTAGTGAAGGACAGAAATGGACAAATTTTTATGTTGGGGCCAGTGTTTGCACGCCAAGTAGGGCAGCTCTTCTTACAGGAAGGCTGCCCATAAGAAGTGGAATGACCAGTAACAAAGTAAGGGTACTCTTCCCTAATTCAGTTAATGGTCTGCCTGCCGATGAAATTACTTTGGCCGAACAATTGAAGGAGGTTGGCTATGGAACTGCTTGTATAGGGAAATGGCATTTGGGCCATAAAAAGGAGTATCTGCCTACTAATAATGGATTCGATTATTATTTTGGAATCCCATACTCCAATGATATGGACAACTTAGCTAAGTTAAAGTCCAAGGAAGAGTATGAGAAATTTTGGCATAACCGTAGCAATATAAAATCAGAAAACTTTAATGTTCCCTTGATGCGGAACACTAATATTATTGAGCGTCCAGCTAACCAAAATACTATTACAAGACGTTATACAGAGGAGGCTATTTCCTATATTAGAAAGAACAAGGATAGTCCTTTTTTCTTGTATTTAGCTCATAATCTTCCTCATATTCCATTATTTGCGTCTAAAGAATTCTTGGGAACAAGCCGGAGGGGAATATACGGTGATGTAATAGAGGAAATTGATTATGGCGTAGGCCAGATAATTTCTGCTTTAAAAGAAGAAGGTCTGACGAACAATACAATTGTTGTTTTTACTTCTGATAACGGACCTTGGCTATCTTTCAAGGCTGATGGTGGTAGTGCGGGATTATTAAAGGCAGGAAAAGGAATGACTTGGGAAGGGGGGATGAGGGTTCCTGGTATTTTTTGGTCACCGACAAAGATTAAACCAGGACTAATATCTGATATAGGAACTACAATGGATTTATTTACAACTTTCAGTCATATGGCAGGGGTTTCAATTCCTAATGACCGTATAATTGATGGGGTAGACTTAAGTGCTACCTTATTGAGATCTGAACCTAGCGATAGGGATGAAGTTTTGTATTACAGGGGGAGTGACCTTTACGCAATGCGGGTAGGTTCTTTTAAAGCACATTTTATTACGGAAGGTGAGTATGGAATGTACGGGGAGCGTCAGTTACATGAACCACCCTTATTATATAATTTAAATCATGATCCTTCCGAGAAATATAATATAGCAGAAAGACATCCCGAAGTCCTTGAAAAAATTAGGGCTGCCGTTAAAAAACATGAGTCAGGTTTAGTTATAGGAAGGGATTTGTTAATAGAAAGAAATTGATATATGAAAGACTTTTTTACTTATCCCGAGTTTGTTCGAAAAACAACATTTCGAAAATATGGCTTTATACTTCTTAATTTGTTTATCGCTTTTTTACAAATAGGTTGCAAAAATGAAGGAAAAATAACCAGCCCTAATATCATATTGATTATGGCGGATGATTTGGGTTACGGTGAATTAGGGTGTTATGGTAACATGGAAATCAATACCCCTAATTTGGATTATTTGGCAAATAATGGGGCGAAATTCACAGATTTTCATTCTAATGGTTCGGTATGTACCCCCACACGGGCAGCTTTGCTAACGGGAAACTATCAACAGAGGTCTGGTATGGAAGGAATTATATACGTTAGCGGACCAACCAGAGAGGTAGGTCTAAATCCCAATCAACATACAATTGCTGATTTTTTGAAAAGTGAAGGATATGTAACTGGAGTAATGGGTAAATGGCATCTAGGTTACAATGAGAAATTTAATCCAACCAATTTGGGTTTTGATGAGTTTTATGGGTATCTCAGTGGGAATGTTGATTATCATTCCCATTTTGATAATTCAGGAATTTATGACTGGTGGCACAACTTGGACACCTTGAATGAAGAGGGATATTCGACCGATTTGATATCAAAACATTCAGTAGAATTTATTGAAAAAAATAAAGATAAACCTTTTTTTCTTTATGTGCCTCATGAGGCTCCTCATGTGCCATTTCAGGGTAGAACCGACAAGGCTTACCGCTTTTCTAACAACGAATTTACCTATCATGGACCAGTGGAAGATAAGAAGCGAGCTTATAGGGAAATGGTTGAAGCAATGGATGATGGAATAGGAATGATTTTCAAAAAATTAAGAAAATTGGAAATTGAAGATAATACTTTGGTGTTTTTCCTTTCGGATAATGGCGCTGAAAAGTTTGGTAATAATGGTGTTTTGAAAGGAACAAAAGGAAGTTTGTTGGAAGGAGGCCACCGTGTTCCGGCAATAGCTTATTGGAAGAATAAAATAAGTCCTAAAATAACAAATGAAGTATTGATGTCTATGGATTTGTTGCCTACAATCTTGTCTATAGTCAAGGCACCTCTCGCCAAGTTTGATGGAGTAAATTTCTCTGAAATTTTATTTTCTGAAACTGAAGTGCATCTTGAAGATAGACCTGTTTTTTGGAGGTATAAAGGAAGTAAGGCTGTCAGGCATAAAGATTGGAAACTGATAATTAAAGAAAAAGACACTGTTTTATATAATCTAAGTGCAGATTTAAAGGAGTCAAAAAATCTTTACTCTCATAACAATCCTGTTGCAATGAAATTAATTCAAAGTTTAAAGGACTGGGAAAATGAAATAGGTCCTGAGGACAAAATGATAACACTTTAATTATTCTAAGTAAGCGACTTCATTTATAATCGAACTTTAAGATTTGGAGTCATAGTTTAAAAGTAAAATAATATATCATGTTAAATAAGAGTGTGTATATAATAATTATACTGATTTTATTACCAAATTTTGTGGTAAGTCAAGACGGCAAAAAGCCTAATATTATTGTGATATTTTGTGATGATTTGGGTTTTGCAGATTTATCCTCCTATGGGTCTATATGGAATGAAACTCCGGAAATAGATAAGATGGCGACTGAGGGACTGCGTTTTACCAATTTTTATGCAGGAGCACCTGTTTGTACACCATCTAGGGCCGCTTTGATGACCGGGTGTTACGCTAGACGAGTTGATATGGATTTAGATGCTAAAAATAGGTGGGTGCTTTTTCCAGTTGCGAAAAAAGGCATTAACCCTAAGGAAATAACTTTGCCAGAGGTATTAAAAGAAGAGGGGTATTCTACCGCTATTATTGGCAAATGGCACTTAGGTGATCAACCTGAATTTTTACCTACCAAGCATGGTTTTGATTATTGGTTTGGGTTACCTTATTCAAATGACATGGAAGTACTAAAAAGGGAAGATCCTCCATTACCATTGATGAGGAATGAGAAAGTAGTTCAGCAGTCTAATAAGTTAAAAGTTTTTGACCAGACAACCCTGACTAAGCGCTACACAGAAGAGGCCGTTCAATGGATAGACAGTAATAAGGAGAAACCTTTCTTTTTATATCTAGCGCATACAATGCCTCACAACCCTGTAGCGGCACGACCAGAATTTTATAAAAAAACAACAAATCCCAAAAAGGGATTTGGAGCCGCTGTTGCGGAAATTAGCTGGTCTACAGGTGAAATCTTATCCTATTTAAAAAAAGAGAACCTAGATAAAAATACCTTGGTCATTTTTACATCTGATAATGGAGGAAATCCAAATTGGGGAGCAAGTAATGGTATTTTAAAAGGCAAAAAAGGGCAGACTTCTGAGGGAGGAATACGTGTGCCTTGTATTGCGTGGTGGCCAGGAAAAATAGAACCAGGAACAACTTGTACTACTCCTGCTTCGGTTATAGATTTTTATTCCACGTTTTCTTCATTGGCCAATATTAAATTGGAAGATGCAACAAAGAGGGATGGGAAAGATATCTCCCAGTACTTTTTTAATCCTCACTTAGAGGTTGAGCCTAGACCATTTTTTTATTGGCACGTTGGTTATCTTGAAGCAATCAGGTATGGTGATTGGAAAATTAACCTTATGGGAGATTTCTCTAAGAAAGCCAAAGAGAATATAGCCAAAAGCACATACTCTGAGGTTAGTTCTCTGGGTCAAGTTGAATTATACGATTTAAATAATGACCCTGGAGAGAGGTTTAACATTGCAGACGCACATCCCGAGATTGTTCAAAAACTAATATCCATGGCGGACAAGGAAAGAGCTGCTCTCGGTCAATGGAACGATAAAGGGCCAGAGGTCAGAACTACTATTTATAAAAAGAATCCGAAACCCTTGTTAAAGCAGCCATAAAAAAAAGACTATGATAAATATGAGAAAAATATCTTCAGTGCTATCTATTGGAAGGTATTTGACAATAGCTTTTACATTATTATTTATGACCATCGGTCATTCCCAAAAAAAAGATAAAAGACCAAATATTGTATTCGCTTTTGCTGATGATTGGGGCAAGTATGCCAGTTGTTACGCTACAATAAAAGGAAATCCAGAATGGCAAAAAATAGTTAAAACCCCAAATATAGATCGATTAGCAAAAGAAGGGATTCTCTTTAACAATGCTTATGTGAATGCACCATCTTGTACTCCCAGTAGGAGTTCAATCCTTTCCGGGCAATATTTTTATCGCACAGGAATGGGAAGTATTTTGTTGGGAGCTGTTTGGGATAGTAGTATTCCGACTTATCCACTTCTATTGGAAAAAAACGGGTATCATATAGGATACACATATAAAGTGTGGAGTCCAGGAACACCAAAAAATGCAGGTTACGGAGGGGATAGAACCAAATATGAGTCCGGAGGAAATCTTTTTAATCGTTTTAGTCAAAATGTTAATAAATTCATGGAGGAAGGACAATCTATGAATTATGCAAAGCAACTATTATACGATGAAGTCAGTGCAAATTTTCTTCAATTTTTAAATGATAACGATAATGGAAAACCATTTTGTTATTGGTTTGGCCCAACTAACACACATCGTAAATGGACAGCTGGTTCCGGTAAGAATTTATGGGGAATAGACCCTGATGAGTTGAAAGGGAAACTACCCCCATTTTTACCTGACGTTGAAATTGTTAGAGAAGATTTTGCAGATTATCTGGGAGAGGTAATGGCCTTTGATAGTGGTTTGGGAATTTTGATTAAAACGCTTGAAGAAAAAAAATTAATGGATAATACCTTAATTGTTATTAGTGGAGATCATGGAATTCCTGGATTTACTAATGGTAAGACTAACCTTTACGATTTTGGGACTAATGTCTCACTAATAGCACATTGGCCTTCCGTAATAAAACCTGGACGGATAGTTGATGACTTTGTGAACCTTATGGATTTAGGTCCTACTTTTTTGGAAGTAGGAAATGTTGATATACCGGAAGTTATGACAGGTAAAAGTTTAGTTTCACTTTTTAAAAGCCCCAAGAAGAAAGGATTTGTCGAAAAAAATAGAAATTACGTAATTACAGGAAGGGAAAGACATGTTCATTCCGCTAGAACAGGCTACCTTCCCTATCCGCAACGGTCCATTAGAACCAAAGATTTCTTATACATAATAAACTTTGAACCCGATAGATGGCCTATGGGGAATTCTGGTATTTCAAACTTAGATTTTGAAACTTTGGCCAATAACACCACTGTTGCTTATCCAGATTTTGATGCTAGTCCTACAAAGGCATGGCTTATTATAAATAAGGAATTAAGTGGTAATCAATTGTTCTATAATTATGCTTTTGGGAAAAGGCCTAAAGAGGAACTTTTTGTTATCAATTCAGACCCGTTTCAAGTGAATAATGTTGCTAGTATATCAAAATATGGAACAATTAAAAAGCAATTAAAAGAGAAATTACTATCCGAATTAAAACGTACAGAAGACCCTAGGGTTACAGGGAATGGAAAATCTTTTGACAACCCTCCGTATACAAAAACAGTAGATCTGCCCGGATGGTTTATTCCTCAAGATAAAAAGCTATAAAGTTGAAATCATACTTATTGTAATCATTTTTTTTGATGCATGCTCTTTCAGTAAAAATGGTTTGAACTAAAGTGGATAACCCTGCCCTAGGAGATAAAAAAAGGAAGGTTGTTGCGCCGATATAATGTGTAAATGGTACTTAAGTGACCAACTTAAATCTTTTTCAACTAAACATGGCTTTTAGTATTGGTTAAGGTAGACTTATTCTAATGATAAGCCAGTAAAGAAAAGGGGCTAATCTATTTACATAAGAATAGATAAGGGAGGAAGAGATTATTAAGTAACCTGATAAGTACAAGGAGTTTACCAATTTAACCTTGACTAACGCCCCAGTTGATAATAATTATCTATAACAATAACCTAAAACTTCATTGGATAAAAATATTGGTATTCCAATTCAAAGAATTAAGACTATAAGAGGAATTTCACAAATTACTCTACACCTAACTCTAAAACATAAAAATGATTTCAAATAAACGGACAAAATATTTAGTAGTTTTCATAGCACTATGTTGTAGCCACACCTTTTCTCAAGAAACGACATATGTTGATATTCCTTTAACTGATTTTAGAGCTTTTAATCAACCAGATCAAAATTGGGTGATAACATCGGACTTTGATAGCGATTTTACGAAACCATGGAATTTGAAAAGAATAAAGCCAGGCAGTGGGGTTGCTCTAAATAACTACAGTGAAAAAACACATGGACACTTGGTTACCAATAAAGAGTTCGGAGACTTGGATTTAGAATTTGATTTCATGATGGATAAGGGTTCTAATTCAGGAATATACCTCCAAGGCAGGTATGAGATACAACTGTTTGATAGTTGGTTAAAATCAAATTCGACTTATGCTGATTGTGGCGGTATTTATCAGCGGTGGAACGAAGAGGGGGGTATGAAGGGATATGAGGGAGTCTCTCCTTTGGTCAATGCTTCATATGCTCCAGGACTTTGGCAGCATCTGCGCATTATTTTCAAGGCTCCGAAATTTGATGATAAGGGTAATAAAGTTGCGAATGCCCGTTTTAACGAGGTTTATCTTAATGGAGTATTGATACATAATCAGGTGGAGGTCTCAGGACCCACAAGGGCAAGTCTTTTTCACGATGAAAAATCTTTAGGTCCGCTTATGTTCCAGGGCGATCATGGTAAAGTTGCTTTACGCAATATCAGATATCGATCTATTCAAAAGAATGTCGGTAAAGGAAAAAATAGTAAGTCGGGTATAAATATAATAAAGCCAATCAAGAGACCATATTTGCTAAGAAGCTTCATCATGTTTAAGGGAGAAAAGTTGAATAAAGTCATTTCTTTGGGACACCCCAGTGGATTGAGTTATGCCTATAACTTAGAGAAGGGAGCATTGTTAAAAGTATGGAGGGGAAACTTTATGGATGTCACGGATATGTGGCATCATAGAGGGCAGGCGCAATTAGCAAAACCATTAGGTAATACCATATCGCTTTCAAATTCGCCCGCAATAGCTTTATTATCGGATTTTCATGAGCCATGGCCAGATTCTATCGCGCCCAGTATGGTTCATCAAGGTTATGCATTAGATAAAAATGGAGTTCCGAAATTCACTTTTAATATATGTGGTGTTAATTTGACGGATTACATTGTTCCTTTGGATGACGGAATGGGCTTTGAACGAACCTTGACTCTAAATGGCGAGATAGACACCAATCTTTATTCCAGAATAATATCGGCAGAGTCAATTGTGCAGATATCCAAAGAAGTTTACCGTGTTGATGGAAACTATTATGTTATGATAGACAAAAAATTTCAATCCAAAAAGAGAGAAACCAAAACGGGCCAGGAACTGTTAGTAAATATTGGTAAAGTGTCTTCGGAAATTACCTATTCTATTATTTATTAGTACTCGAACCCTGTAAGAAAATGTTTATCTACATAATTTATTATCGATGAAAACGAAATTATTAAATAGAATTATATCCATATTTACTTTAGTACTCAACATTTGTTACACGAGTAATGCACAAGATGAGAAGGATAGTGGAAAAAATCTTCCTAAAGAAGAGGACTACTATGAAATCCAGACCATTCAAATACCCGAGAGTATAGAATTGGGTGTTGGGGGTATGACCTTTACCCCAAATGGCAAACTAGCTGTTTCTACACGTCGCGGGGAGGTGTGGATGATATCCAATCCTTATCAGTTGGGAGGTACACCGCCCAACTTCAAGCTTTTTGCGCATGGGTTACATGAGCCTTTGGGGCTAGCGTATAAAAACGGTTTTTTTTACGTGTCTCAACGTCCTGAACTTACTAGATTAAAAGACGTTGATGGTGATGGTATGGCAGATGAATACAAGACGGTCTATCCATTTGATATTATGGGCAATTATCATGAATATGCTTACGGACCACGGTTTGACGCAGAGGGGAACATGATAGTTACGCTCAACTTGGCTTGGGGCTCTGGACGTATGGAAAGTTTGTCTAAGTGGCACGGTTGGATGTTAAAAATCACGGAAGGAGGTGAAATGAAACCTTTTGCTACAGGAATGCGCTCTCCCGCAGCTTTTGGCTTGAACGCAGAGGGAGATGCGTTTTATGCTGAAAATCAAGGCGGTTGGATTGGGTCTGGTTATATAACCGTTGTTGAGGAAGGTGATTTTATCAGTCACCCGGCTGGACTTCGATGGTCTGATGAGGTTAAATCTCCTGTTAAACTTAAACCCTCAGATATTCCAGACTCAGGGAAGCCTCAATTTGAGATTGCTAAGGGCACGCCTGGTATGAAAGCCCCTTCTGTTTGGATACCGCATGCTTTCATGGGAGTTTCAACCTCGGATATTGTCTTAGATACGACCGGTGAGATAGGACCTTTTAAAAATCAGCTTTTCGTGGGGGATCAAGGACAAAGTTTAATAAATCGGGTATACCTCGAAAAAATTAGGGGGGTCTATCAAGGTGCAGTTTTTCCTTTCCGCTCTGGTTTTTCTTCAGGGGTATTTCGTCTTGCTTGGGGCTCTGAAGGCGATCTTTTTATAGGTATGACCTCAAGGGGGTGGGGGTCTGTAGGCAATGAAAAATTTGGTCTTCAAAAATTAAGCTGGAATGGGAAAATGCCATTTGAAATTAAGGCTATACGTGCTAAGTCGGATGGATTTGAATTAGAGTTTACTCAGCCGGTTGATGAAATTACGGCTAGGAATCCAGAATCTTATGTACTGAGAACTTTTACATATAAGTATCATAGTATTTATGGTAGTCCAATGATTAATGAAGCAGTTCCTGATCTAAAGGCAATTGATGTGTCAGAAGACAAAATGCATGTACGCTTAGTTTTTGATCAAATTAGAGAAGGGTACATACATGAAATTGAGGCAAAGGGCATAAAGTCTTTGTTAGATAAGTATCCGCTTCTACATAAAACTGCGTATTATACCTTAAATAGGATACCGTCCGGTGATTTTCTGATTTTATCCGAAAAAAACAAGTTGCTAACAAAAGCGACAGTTACTAAAACAATGGAGGAGGGCAAAAAAAAGAATATAGCGAAAGGCCAAGCAAATAAAACCTTGCCTAAAACTGTAAGCTTTGAAGAGGTCCAGGCTTTATTGAGAAAACATGCCTGTGTTGCATGTCACAAAACTGATGAAAAAGCTGTAGGTCCTTCGTTTATAGATATATCCAGTCGGAAGTATTCTACCGAAAGAATAATGGAATTAATCTATAAGCCTGAACCTGAAAATTGGCCTGAATACGCAACACCAATGCCACGTATGCGAAATGTGCCGACAGATAGTGCTGAGAAAATTGCTCAATGGATTAATACGTTGAAAAAATAAGAATTAAAAAACTGAAAAATTGTTTTTATATCATAATAATGGTTACTTACCAATATCAAAAGTTGAGTTAGCTTGATTTGAAAAATATTAAGGGATTCAATGTTTAGATATGAGGTTATAATTTTCTGACTTGTTAGTTTAGTTATTGTAAACTATTGATTCCTGAGGTGTTATGTTTTAATAGTCATTGTTTTGATACAATGGAATAAGTATTTTAATTCCTCACCCGTTATTTTAGAACAGGTAACATTCTATTTCATAAAAAACTATAATATTATTGACACAATTTTAATACTGTTATCTACTTTGTTTTTCATGTGATTAGCTATTCCCCTAAATACGTCAAAGGTATTTATGGTGGTAATTTAACTTTTCTCAACAGATTCATAATATTTTAAAAGATATGCGGAGAAGTCAATTAATAATTTAATATGAGAAAAATTGGCATTTTAATTTTTAGTTTATTGTGTTTATTCGGTTGCAATAATCAAAAGAAAGAAAGCAACCCGAGAAAAGTAACCGTTGATCAGCGTCCCAACATACTTTGGATAGTGGCCGAAGATTTGAGTCCGGTATTGCCATCGTTTGGAGACTCCACAGTGGTTACACCCAATATTAGCCGTTTGACTGCAGAGGGGGTTAGGTATACAAATGTATTTTCTCCATCTGGTGTCTGTGCGCCTAGTAGGGCCGCAATTGCAACGGGTATGTACCAGAACCATATAGGGGCCCAACACATGAGAACTAGGGGAAATAGAAAATTCTTACCAGAGGTAATTCAACCTTATGGTGCAATGCCTCCTGCTGATGTAAAGATGCACAGTGAACATTTAAGGCTTGAAGGTTATTACTGTTCCAATAACAGTAAAGAGGATTATCAATTTATGCCACCTGTCACAGCATGGGACGAAAGCAGTAAAAAAGCCCATTGGAGAAATCGCGGGCCAAACCAACCCTTTTTTTCTATTTTCAATCTTAATGTTACACATGAATCCCAAATATGGGCGAGGGCTAAAGATTCACTTTGGGTTGCCGATGATTTAGATGTACCTGTTCCTCCCTATTTGCCGAACACTGAGGTTGGACGTAATGATATTAGAAGAATGTATTCCAATGTTAAGGAAATGGACCATCAAGTAGGTGAGATACTGACCCAGTTGGAAGAGGACGGCTTATTGGAAAATACGATTATATTCTGGTATGCCGACCATGGCGGACCCTTACCACGGCAAAAACGCCTTTTGTATGATTCGGGAATGAAGTTACCGTTAGTAATACGATATCCAGGTAAGAAGAATGCGGGTACAATAGATGACCGTTTGATAAGTTTTGTTGATTTTAAGCCCACTTTATTGTCTTTGGCGGGAATCCAACCGCCTAAGAATCTTGACGGTAGAGCCTTTGCTGGAGAATTCGAATCTGAGGAAAGGAGAGAATATGTATATGGTGCAGCGGACCGGTTTGATAAACAATACGATATGATTCGGGCAGTTCGTGACAATCGCTATAAATATTTAAAAAATTTCCGTACAGAACAGGGCTATTATTTGCCTGTAGCATTTCGGGAGCAGATGCCCATTATGCAAGAATTACTTCGAATGCGTGATAATGGGGAGCTTAATGAAGATCAGGCTCAATGGTTTCGAGACAAAAAGGAACCTGAAGAGTTATTCGATACTTATAACGACCCTTACGAACTGAACAATTTGGCCGGAGACCCCCAATATGAAAAGAAATTAAAAGAGTTAAGATACGAATGTAAACGTTGGATGCAATCAATAGGGGATAAAGGCTTAATGCCCGAAAAAGAATATGTAGCGTCGATTTGGCCCTCAGGAACCCAACCCAAAACGGAGAATCCCCTAATTGAAAAGAGAAATAACAGGATAGCTATTAGTTGTAAAACTGATGGGGCATCTATCGGGTATCAAATTTTAAAGGAGAATGAAGAAATCGGGAATGTGTGGCAGGTTTATAAAGAGCCTTTTTCTTTACAAGGGAATGAACGTGCCATAACCTTGGCCCATAGAATAGGATACCTTCAAAGTAATCAGGTTTGGATTGATGGGAAATAAATAAAAGAAGTAATTCTACTATGAAATAACATTTTCTATTAGGAGAATTAGTTTAGCCCCTTTTCTTTGCGTTATTATCGGCTTTGTAGGAAAGCTTTTCCGTGCTTTAATCAATAATCCATTACCCTAAAACATAATCCAGCCCCCAATTTAGAAATAACCCCCTAGGGCAGGGGCCATTTTGTAGCGATATAATTTCGGGCCGCCAGGGGTGGAATTAAAAAAAAACAAAGACATTTTGTAGGGGAGTGGCTTTCTAAAGTACAGAAACACAAGGCATAAAAAAAACGGCTTGTGTATCTACACAAACCGTCTATTTTGCAGGTTTTGAACCTTGTAGCGAGAGAGGGACTTGAACCCTCGGCCTCCGGGTTATGAATCCGACGCTCTAACCAGCTGAGCTACCTCGCCGCGTTGTTGTTTGAAAGCGGCTGCAAATATAAAGTTTATTTTTGTTCTTCAACAATTCTTTGCTAAAAAATTATTCTATGCGTTTTATTTTTTTATCATAAGGAAATCTATATATTGCCCAAAGAAAACACTAAAGAATGGACGATAAAATAAAATTTGAACTAGAATTTGTAGTACAATCCTCGCCGCAGTTGCTATACCAGTATTTGTCAACTCCATCAGGGCTTTCCGAATGGTTTGCCGATAACGTGAACTCCAGAGGTGAAATGTTCAGTTTTATATGGGATGGCTCGGAAGAAGAAGCTAAATTATTGAAACGTAAAAGTGACGAGTTTGTTCGGTTCACATGGGTCGATAACGACGATGATTCATATTTTGAAATGAAGATCATAGTAGACGAAATCACCAAAGACGTATCCCTTTTTATAACCGATTTTGCCGAAGAGGATGAAATTGACGAAGCTAAGATGCTTTGGCGTAACCAGGTAAGTGACCTCAAACAGGTTTTGGGCTCTGTATAACCTTAAATTATTAATATCACCTTATATTTGGTCCCGATAATTATCGGGACTTTTTTTATGGTAAACTACAACGGAGACCTTTTAGGAAAAAACACGAATTTTTTAAACCACGACAATCGCGGACTACGTTATGGCGATGCCCTTTTTGAAACCATGAGAATGGTCGGTGGAAAGTTGTTCTTTTGGGAAGACCATTACCTTAGGCTTATGGCCTCTATGCGTATCCTGCGTATGGAAATTCCCATGCGTTTTACCATGGAATTTTTGGAGGAGGAAATCAAAAAGACCATTGCGGCCAACGAGCGGATAGGTGAACAGCTCCGGGTGCGATTGTCCGTACATCGAAACGATGGGGGCCTCTACACCCCCTTAACGAACGATATTTCATATATCATAGAGGTGGCGCCGCTTAAAGAGGCTTTTTATGTGGTAGACGAAAGTCCGTATGAAGTCGAGCTTTTCAAGGATTTCTACGTGAACCGCGATATGCTATCGACCCTAAAGACCAATAATAAGATCATAAATGTGGTGGGCAGTATTTTTGCCGAAGAAAATGGCTATCAAAACTGTCTTTTGCTCAATAACGACAAACAGATCGTAGAGGCATTGAATGCCAATATTTTTTTGGTGAAGGATGGAAAGGTCAAGACCCCACCCTTGGAAGATGGATGCCTGAACGGGATCGTGCGTAAAAAAATGATCGAGATACTCTCCAAACTCGAAAATTTCGATTTTGAGGAAGCATCGATATCGCCCTTTGAACTGCAAAAGGCCGATGAGTTGTTTATAACCAATAGCGTAGTGGGCATACGACCCATTACAAAGTACCGTAAAAAGGAATTCGGGAACAAGGTGGCCAAGGAGCTGCTGGGCAAACTAAATGCCGTAGCGAGGCTCGCATAGGGGCAGGGAGGCCTTTAGTTCAGGCTAGGGTTTTCAGGGGAGTTGGACCATAGGAGGTAATTACCGCCCAGTTCTACCATTTTTTCTTTCCAAAAGGCATCTGCCGATTTATGGATAAGGGCGCTTTCATAATCGTTTTCGACCACGACCCATGATCTTGACGAGAGTTCTTGGTCGAGTTGTAGGGAAGACCAACCCGAGTAGCCCAAAAAGAAACGGATGTCTTCTTCCGAAATCACCTTTTTGTTGATCAGTTGGATCGTATTCTCGAAGTCACCGCCCCAATAGATGCCATCGGAGATTTCTATGCTGTTGGTAATGAGTTCGGGTACCTTGTGGATAAAATATAGGTTGTCTTGTTCTACCGGCCCTCCGTTATAGACCTGAAAAGGGACCTCAATTTCGGTAATAAGGTCGCTGATGCTATACTCCAAAGGTTTGTTCAAGATAAATCCAACGGAACCTTCCTCGTTGTGTTCGGCCAAAAGAACAACCGAACGGTTAAAGGAAACGTCACCGGTCAAGGTCGGTTCGGCGATTAGAAGTTTGCCCTTAGTTGGTTTAAGTTCTACCATGGTTTTGTAAACTATTATTATCTAAAATAAGACATTTCTTATAAAAACCAAACAAGGGGAAATAAAAAAAGCGTCTCACAATGTGGACGCCTTTCTATATTGTGGTCTAAAACGACTACTAGTTTACTGAATTTGCCAAATCAGAACCTGCTTTGAACTTAACAACGTTCTTAGCTGCAATTTTGATGGTTTTTCCAGTCGATGGGTTTCTTCCTTCTCTTGCATTTCTCTTAGATACAGACCAAGATCCAAAACCAACCAAAGAAACTCGGTTACCTTTTTTTAAAGAACCCTCAACGTTTCCTAAGAAAGACTCTAATGCTTTTTTGGCTGCGGCTTTAGTGATGCCGGCATCTGCTGCCATTGCATCGATTAATTCTGTTTTGTTCATAATTTAAATAATTAATTGTTGTTAAACGAATTTTAATGTTGAACAAATTTATATGGATTTGTGTCGAACGCAAGTAAAAAGGGATGAAATCCATGTTTTTGTTAATAACTATGGGTGTTTGTTGATAAAGTAGGGCTTTTTTTACGCTTCTCGCAGCCCAATGGTGGTGGGGGTTTAGGCCATTTGGGCATTTTTTTCGATTTTTAGCCCATTTAAAACATCCTTGGTTTTCATTTTCCGCTTGCCCGGAAGCTGTATTTCTAGGAGCTTGATAAACCCGTTTTCGACCGCCACTTTCATTTCCTTCTTGTCAAATACGATGTCGCCCACCCTCAAATCGTGGTGCGTTTTTTCCTTCGCCGCTTCGTAGATTTTTACGAAAATCTCTTCTTCCCCGTTTTTTAAATGGGTCCATGCGGCAGGGTAGGGACTAAGTCCACGAATATGATCGTAAATGGCATCCATGGGTTTTTGCCAATCGATTTGGCAGGTTTCCTTATGAATTTTAAAAGCTTCCTTTAATTTTTTGTTCTGGGGCTGTGCCACCGTACTTACCTTGTCTTCTGAAATAAGATCTAAGGTTTTTATCACCAGGTCGGCGCCCATGACCATCAACTTGTCGTGTAGTTCGCCCGCCGTGGTATCTTCTTCGATTTCCGTTTTCTCCTGTAGTATGATTTCCCCGGTATCGATCTTATCGTCTATAAAGAAGGTAGTGACCCCGGTTTCCCTTTCCCCGTTTATAATGGCCCAGTTGATGGGGGCGGCACCGCGATAATCGGGCAATAGCGATGCGTGCAGGTTAAAGGTGCCGTATTCGGGCATGGCCCAAACCGCCTTTGGCAACATTCGAAATGCCACGACCACCTGTATGTTGGCGTTCAGGGACTTTAACTCGGCCAAAAACTCTTCGTTCTTCAGGTTGGTGGGCTGTAAGACTTTGAGCCCTTTTTCAAGGGCGTATTGTTTTACATGCGATTGCTGTAGGCTTCGGCCCCGGCCGGCGGGTCGGTCGGGTGCGGTAATGACCCCTACCACCTTATGGCCGTTTTCGACCAATTTTGCCAAAATGGTTGTGGCGAACTCTGGGGTTCCCATAAAGACTATGCGTAAATCTTTCATTCGTATATCGTATTTATTGTATCATTATATAAGAGTAGGTCTGGCCACATCAGGCCAATTGGTACTCGTTCTTGGTGTTTATTTGAATCTTTCCGTTCTCGAGCATGGCCCGTAAAACATGTAATACTTCTTTTTGTTCGTGCGATGTATGGGCGATCAATGCCCTTGAGCTATGCGGCCCTTTTTGCAATAAGGCCTCGATGTTTTTCTGAATACGTCCGTAATCGGGTCGGTCGGATCGGGCTTTGGACAAACAGACATCGCAAACACCGCAGTCTTGGGTGTCTTCCTCCCCGAAATAGCCCAGAATCTGTCGGCTCCTACATACCTTGTTATTCTTTATATAGTCTAGCATCTGAAATACCTTCTCGGTTTTGATGCGGTTTTGCTCTTGAACCTTTTTGGCAAAGACATTGATGACCAGATCGTCTTCACGGGGAACAAGAAAGGTGATCTCTAGATCGCTATGCTGCGATTCGTAGGTGATGACCTCGTCTTTCTTCATCTGTTCCAACACTTCGAGTACGCGCTTTTCTGAACTATTGGTCTTTTTCGCCAATAAAACGGTATTGATCTTTGTTTCAAAATCAAAAATACCCCCATAGGTCCTTAAGATGGTCTGGATGACATCGGCCGAGGCCTTGTGGGTATCGATATAGTCGAATATGGCTTCTTTGCTCGAAATGAACTGTACCGTGGTTTTCTTTGAAAACGCCTCGGAAAGCGCAATGACCGAATTCCGGTCCAATATACGCAGGGCATTGTAGGCCAAAAACGAATTCAGTCCATAGGTGCTCACAAATTGGTTGAAATTGAACTGTAGGGTTTCATTGCAGCCCTCGCCGTATCCTATTTGAAAGTAATTGTTGAGCTTGTTGTATATTTTCTTTAAGAAGGCCGTATCGGGAAGTACGCTCAAAAACTGGTTCTTGAGTTGTTCCTCGTCATTGGCGTTGGTAATAAGCACGGCTTGTGCGGCCTGGCCATCACGGCCGGCCCGTCCTGCTTCCTGGTAATAGTTTTCAAGGCAGTCGGGAATCTGGTAATGTACCACCAAGGAAACATCGGGCTTGTCTACGCCCATACCAAAGGCATTGGTGGCGACCATAATCTGAACCTTGTTGTTCAACCAGAGCTCTAAGCGCTGGGTTTTCTCCTTTTTGGTTATGCCCCCGTGAAAAAAGGTGGCACTACAACCTTTGGAGTTCAGCAATTGGGAAAGTTCTACGGTGCCCCGGCGTGTGCCTACATAGATGATCACGCTCTTGCGGGCCTGTGAACACAGTGCTACCAGACGGTGGCGTTTGTCTTCTTCCCAAAGCACCTTGAAGGCAATGTTGTTTCGTGCAAAGGAATCCCTAACGATAATTGGGGCGGTCAAATGCAGGCTCTCTACGATATCGTCGGCCACTCTGTGGGTAGCGGTAGCCGTCAGGGCCACCACGGGGGTCTGGGGCAACAGTTTGCGGATCTCGGCACACTCTAGGTAGGCGGGCCTGAAATCATGGCCCCATTGTGAAATACAGTGGGCCTCGTCAATGGCTACCAGGTTCACGTTCATCTGGCGGATTTTCTCCTGGACCAATTCCTGTTGCAGGCGCTCGGGCGATAGGTATACGAATTTATAGCCGCCGTAGAGGCAATTGTCCAATAGGTCCAAGAGTTCGTTAAAAGGGATGCCTCCCGTAAGGGCAATGGCCTTGATACCCCTTTTTCTCAAGTTTTCCACTTGGTCCTGTATCAGGGCAATAAGGGGCGAAACCACAATACAGAGTCCTTCTTGCGCCATGGCCGGCACTTGAAAACAAATCGATTTTCCGCCGCCCGTAGGCAGCAAGGCCAATACGTCGCGCCGGTCTAAAATGGCGTCGATAATCTGTTTTTGGGACCCTCTAAAACTATCAAAGCCCCAATATTGCCGTAAAATGGATATCGGGTCTTCGTGCATTAGTATAGGTTTAGCTGTTTTAAGATAAATTCGGTACGTTCCTCTATGCTTCCTTTGGGCACAAGGGTAATAGGGTAGCCTACCTTTTCATAGGTAGACTTGAGATATTCATAAACGCGTTCGGCCTCTTCAAAAGACTCAAAACGCTCGTTGTCGACTACGTGGATTTCCTTCCATGGCGGCATCAAAAGTATTTTGTCGTAGCGATAGATGTGGCACGGCCGTTCGAAGGCTTCGTCATATTCCTGTCCGAAACAATTCATATAGGCGTGTACGTCGGGTATGCCACGGTCAAAAAAGACGACTTCGCCCGTGCTGTTCTCCACGCTGGTATACTGTTTTATCCGCCCCTCCAAAAGCTGCTGGTTGAATTTTTTCGGGTCTTTGACCGAAACAATGGGGTTTACCGAAAAATCGGTACTGCCCGCTTCGTTCTTTTCAGAGAGGGTCATACTTCGTATAAGCTCGTGTACACAAGGAAAGCCTTTGCTTTCCAAATGTTCTATGACCGATGTTTTGCCCGTGCTCGGGCCGCCTGTAATGACTACTTTTTTAAGCTCCAATAGTTAAATCTTATTCTAGCAAAAGTAATCATTCCCGAATGATTTTAAAATTGGGCCCGAACCGTTACCTTTGTATAAAATCGTAATATGGAAAATGAGAATCCAGAAGCGTTCTATAAACGCTTGCGTGAGCAATTAGGGGAGAGTACCACTTGGCCTTCCAATTATCTCTATAAATTTATTGTACAGAGCGATGCATCCAAGGTAGACCAGATCCATAGGATATTCGACAATACCGGTGCCGTAATCGAATCGAAGCGTTCCAAGAACGGAAAGTATACCAGCCTGTCGATTACCGTAAACATGAAAAACCCTGACGATGTAATAGCAAAATACAAAGAAGTGGGCAAGGTTAAGGGGGTTATCAGCCTATAAATAGTATTTGAGCCATAATTTTCTTAATTTGCAGTCGTTATAAGAACACTTCCTTATTTTTTAAGCAAAACTTTTCAATTTGAATTTAGTAGAAAACCTAGAATATAATACGGAACGGTCAAAATTGATCATTCCAGAATACGGACGTCATTTTCAAAAAATGGTGGATCACGCCATTTCCATAGAAGATGACGAAGAAAGAAACAAAGTGGCCCAGGCGATTATTAGCGTGATGGGGAATATTCAGCCACACCTAAGGGACGTGCCCGATTTCCAACATAAATTATGGGACCAGTTATTCATTATGTCCGATTTTAAATTGGATGTAAAGTCACCCTTTCCTATTACCAGTAAAGAGGTCTTGAGACAGCGTCCAGAGCCTTTGGAATATCCTCAGAATTTCCCAAAATACCGTTTCTACGGAAACAACATCAAACGTATGATCGATGTGGCCGTTAAATGGGAAAAAGGAGATATGCGCGATGGATTGGAATACGCCATCGCCAACCACATGAAAAAATGTTAACTGAACTGGAATAAAGACACGGTAGACGATAAGGCTATTTTCAAGCACCTTCTTGAACTTAGTGACGGTCAAATAGATTTGACGGGAGAGAGTCTTACCGATAGTGGTCAGTTCTTGAAGAACAGGGTAGCGAAAACCCCAAGGAACAACAACTCGGGAAAGAAAAATAACCAACGCAACAATAACAATCGCGGTAAAAAGCGATATTAATACTCCTCAATCTTACATGGGTACCTTTAAAATTGAAGGCGGTCACCAACTCTCTGGTGAGATCACGCCACAAGGCGCTAAAAACGAAGCCTTACAAATACTATGTGCCGTATTGCTTACCAACGACACGGTTACGATCCACAACATTCCTAATATAGTAGATGTCAATAAACTGATCGCATTGCTTGAAGATTTGGGCGTAAAAATCCAAAAGAAGGCAAAGGGCTCGTACAGCTTTAAGGCTGACGACATCAATTTAGATTACCTACAGTCGGACCAGTTTAAGGAAGATGGTCGCGGACTTCGTGGGTCCATTATGTTGGTCGGACCTTTATTGGCCCGTTTTGGAAAGGGATACATTCCTAAGCCCGGCGGTGATAAAATCGGTAGGCGACGTTTGGATACCCATTTTGAAGGGTTTATAAAATTAGGGGCCAAGTTCAGATATAACAAGGAAGAATACTTTTATGGGGTAGAGGCCAAAAAATTAAAGGGGACATACATGTTGCTCGACGAGGCGTCGGTAACGGGTACGGCCAACATTTTGATGGCTGCCGTCTTGGCCGAAGGAAAAACAACCATTTACAACGCGGCCTGTGAGCCTTATTTGCAACAGCTTTGTAAAATGCTCAACCGTATGGGCGCCAAGATTTCCGGTGTAGGCTCGAACCTATTGGAAATTGAAGGGGTAGAGTCCTTAGGGGGAACCGATCATACTATGCTTCCCGATATGATCGAAATAGGAAGCTGGATCGGACTCGCCGCTATGACCAAAAGCGAATTGACGATTAAAAACGTAAGTTGGAAGGATCTAGGACAAATCCCCACCGTATTTAGAAAATTGGGCATTACCTTGGAAAAGAAGGGTGATGATGTCTTTATTCCCGCACATACCAATGGATACGAAATACAGAATTATATCGATGGCTCCATTTTGACCATAGCCGATGCGCCTTGGCCGGGACTCACCCCCGATTTATTGAGCATTATCTTGGTAGTGGCCACCCAGGCCAAAGGTGAAGTGCTGATCCATCAAAAAATGTTTGAAAGCCGTTTGTTCTTTGTAGACAAACTTATCGATATGGGGGCCAAGATCATTCTTTGCGATCCACACCGCGCCACGGTAATCGGCCACGATTTTAAATCGACCTTAAAGGCTACGACCATGGTGTCTCCCGATATTAGGGCAGGAGTTTCCTTGTTGATAGCCGCGCTATCCGCAAAGGGTACGTCTACTATTCACAATATAGAACAGATCGATCGTGGATATGAGGACATCGATACACGTCTACGTGCTATCGGCGCCAAGATTTCCCGTGTATAATTAGTGTGTTTTACCATGAAAAAAAGAGATTATTCCCAGATACCCTTAGTGGATAAGAAAGGTGAGAAGGCTAGGTTTGAAATGGATGTTGATGGGCATATCGCCTTTATGGAATACACGGTTTCAAAACAGGATATCGTCTATCTGACCCATACCGAAGTACCTTCGGAATTGGGGGGTCAGGGCGTAGGAAGTGCCCTGGTAGGGAAAGTGCTCGATTTTGTAAAGAAGGAAAAAAAACAAATGGCACCCTTGTGTCCCTTTGTTGTGGCATACCTCAAGAGGCATCCCGAAGCTGGGGAAGGTATTCTGGCTCCAGGGTACAACATCAAATAAAGGTTTGATCGTTTGAGAGAATAAAAAAGAGGCCATGTGGCCTCTTTTTGTGTTTTAGTGCTTTGCGGTATTGATCTCTATCCAATACTTGTCGGGATCTTGAATGTAAATCTGTCGTACACCGTCGGAACGCAGGGTTACCGCATTTTCCTTTCCGGGCCAGTCCCAATACGGCACCTTGTTCTTTTCCAAGTGGGCGATCATACCATCCAAATCTTGGGTAGAAAGGCACAAGTGCATCGATTTGTTCTTTTCGAAAGGGGCGAAATCTTTTTCTATAAGGTGAATCTGTGAATTTCCACTTACGATAAACCAGCGAAAACCGGGCTTTTTATCCGGGTGGGGAGTTTCTTTCAGTTTTAGGATGTTGGCATAAAAATCGGCGCTTACATCCGAATCTTCAACGACCAAGGCAAGATGGTCGATTTTAAAATCGAAAGTCTGTGCTTGAACGCTAAGGGTGGCGCCGATAACAAAAAAAAAGGCAAGGAATAGGTTTTTCATGGGTAAGGACTAAAGTATGGTTTATGGAAATGCTAGCCATTAGGGCAGCACCTTGATGTAACAGGGCCTAAGATACAAAAGCATTTTAAAGCGGAACCATAACCATAGGGTAGATGGTTGTAAGGAAGGATTTTAAGGTCCTATTTTTTAAGATTTGTCCTACTTTGTAGTGTTGTTGGTCGAGTTTATGGGGCATAGCTAGGCCTAAGGCAATAATTAAGAGCTCTTTTAGTTTAATATCGAACCTACTTTGCTTTTCCAAAAAAAACGAAAAGCCTAACGATATAACTTTTGTCCCATGAAAAATCTTAACCGATTGTTTTCCGCATGTGTTATCCTGCTACTTTTTTCTAGTTGTGCATCGACCAATAAACTTACGATGGGGGCTACGGAACCTGCCCGAATAACTTTGCCTTCCAATGCCGTTCGCATTGGGGTAATCAATAGGAGTATTCCCTCCGAAGAAAATAAGGTAGTCGATAAAATTGATAAGGTCTTATCGCTTGAAGGGCTTAACCTTGATAAGGAAGGTGCCGAATCTGCGGTAACGGGGCTTTTTGATGAGCTTACCCGTAACGAACGTTTTGAGAGTATTACCATTATTAATGATATCGATGTGCAGAGAAAAGGTTTAGGCGTTTTTCCCGCGGCCTTGAGCTGGCAAGATGTTCAGGAAATTTGTGAAGCCAATAATGTAGACGTGCTTTTTTCTTTGGAATTCTACGATACCGAGACCAAGGTGAATTATGAGGCGACTACGGTGACCATCCCCAATAACCTTGGAATAAAGGCCTCTTTGCCCGGACATAAAGTTACACTCAATACGGCCATTAAAAACGGGTGGAGGGTGTACGACCCACAGAGTAAGCTGATCTTGGATGAATATATCGCCAATGACCATGTTACTTCGGTCGGTTCAGGAGTCAACCCTATGAAAGCCGTTGAAGCGGTAATAGGGAGGAAGGAAGCCGTTATACAACGCAGTAGCCATATCGGTAATTCATACGGTTACGATGTGCGTCCGTTACGCAAAAGAATTTCAAGGGATTATTTCGTGAAAGGAACCGACAATTTTGTTGTGGCCAAAAGACGTGCCCAGACCGGAGATTGGGACGGAGCTGCCGTACTTTGGGAAAAGGAAGTAAGCAACCCCGATGCCAAGGTGGCGGGTAGGGCCTGTTATAATATGGCCATCATCAATGAAATCAACGGCGATCTTGAAAAAGCCATGGAATGGGCTTCAAAATCGTATACCGATTATAATAACTCAGAGGCCTTACGTTACGTAAACCTATTAAAATACCGTATGGCCGAGAAGCGTCAGTTAGAGCAACAACTTTCGCGCTAAGCGAAAGTTGGTCTAGCTTAAGGCTTCTTTGTAGGTGCTTAAACACCGTTCGCGGGCTTCCTTATGGTCGACCATTTTATCGGCATAATCCTTAGTGTTATGTTCGGGGACCCATTTGGAGATATAGCTATGGTCCTTGTCAAATTTATCGACCTGCGTCATTGGGTTGAAAATACGGAAGTAGGGTGCGGCATCCACACCACTACCGGAGGCCCACTGCCAATTGCCCACATTGCTGCTCATTTCGTAGTCCAATAACTTTTCGGCAAAATAGGCTTCGCCCCAGCGCCAGTCAATGAGTAAGTGCTTGCACAAAAAACTGGCCACCAACATACGTACGCGATTGTGCATATATCCGGTGGCGTTGAGTTCGCGCATTCCGGCATCGACCAGCTTAAAACCAGTTTCCCCCTTTTTCCATTTTTCAAACTCCGCTTCGTTGTTCCTCCACGATATACGGTCGTATTTCTTTTTAAAGGCTTCATGCACCGTTCTGGGATAATGCCATAGGATCTGCATAAAAAACTCACGCCAAATCAATTCGTCCCAAAAGACTTCATTGTTTTCGGCAATGGCCTTTTTCATCATTTTTCGTATCGAAACGGTACCGAAACGCAGATGTGGACCTAAACGGGAAGTGCCGTTTTCAATGGCCGGATAGTTCCGGGTATCCTCATACTCCGCTACCAGGGTTGGGGTAAGGGTGTAATCGGGCACCTTTATGGAAGAGGTCTCAAAGCCCGTGTCCGATAGGCTAAGATTGGGCAAGCGGGTATTTTGAACGAGATGGTCCCTATAGGTGTTGGTGTAATGGATCTTTAGGTGCTTATCGGCTTCAAAAAGCGATTTCCATTTGTTTTTATACGGGGTATAAACAATATAGGGGTCGCCATCGTTCTTTAGGATGTCGTCTTTTTCAAAAATGACCTGGTCCTTAAACGAATAAAAGCCGACCTCTTTTGAGGCTAAAAGCTCTTTTACGGCCTGATCCCGTTTTCGGGCATAGGGTTCGTAATCGTGATTCGTATACACGGCATCGATAGCATAGGTTTCAAGAAGGTTTTTAAAAACGGATTCTGCAGTACCGTAATATAGGGCAATGGAACTGTGGTTTTCATCTTGAAGGGTGTGGCGCATGGCCTGAAGGCGTTCAAAGATAAAGGTAACGCGGGCATCATTTTTGGGGAGATTTTCAAGGATTTCCTCGTCGAATATAAAAATGGGCATAACGGTATGCTCGCCTTTCAAGGCTTCGATAAAGCCCAAGTTATCGTCTAGGCGTAGATCCCTTCGAAACCAAAATATAGAAATTGTATCCGACATAAGTTTAGCTTAAATTTAAGGTTGACATTCCACCGTCCACTCCCATAACCTGGCCGGTGACCCACGTACTTTTTTCACTGAGTAAAAAGACGGCGGCACTGGCAATGTCCTTGACTTTTCCGATGCGCTTTAGCGGATGTCTATGCGACATGGCCTCTATTTTTTTATCGTTGCTCAACAGGCGCTTGGCCAATGGGGTATCTACCAAGGAAGGCGCAATTACATTGACCCGGATATCGGGTGCGTATTCTGCGGCCAATGAACGGGCAAAACCCTCAACGGCCCCTTTGGCGGCTGCGATGCTGGTGTGGTAGGGCATACCCGTACCCACGGCAACCGTGCTAAAAAGCACTATGGAACTGCCCGTGTCCATTAAAGGTAAAATAGTTTTTACCACTTTGAGCATATTGAAAAAATTGAGTTGCATGTCTGTTTCAAAATTATCTAGGGACATCATCTGAAAGGGTTTTAGGTTGATAGAGCCGGGACAGTATACAAAGCCGTGCAGTTGATCGGGAAGGGCAGTGGTGTCGATTGTATCGTTATGGCTATCGAAAGGGAGGTGTACCGCATCGGTAGTACCTAATTGTCCGTAACTTCGAGAAGCTGCGTATACGGAATATTCGTTCTGAAGTTGCTTTGCCAATTCTAGTCCGATACCGTATGAACCACCGATCAGGAGTATATTTTTTTTCATCTTGAGCTTAATTTTAAAAGGATCTAAAGTGAAGTTCCCTACTCCCGTTTTCTAGGGTACCGAAGAGTTCGATCAGTTTTTTCTCCCGATAGGAAAAAATCTGCTGTAGCTGTCGTTTGATCAAAATGGGGTGGGCAAGGCGTCCGAAAATGCCAAAGGGAATTTTGTAATCGATGATGTCTTCCATTTCCACACCACCTTCAACGGCTTTGATAAAATGTTTGTGGTGCCATAAGGTATAGGGGCCAAAACGTTGTTCGTCTACAAAGTACTTTCCTTCCTGTACATGGGTGATCTCTGTGACCCATTTGGTGGTATAGCCTTTGAAGGGGGAAACCGTATATTGAATGATCTGGCCGGAAAACATGGGGCGGTCGTCCCCTGACAATATTTCAAAACCCATGTGTTCAGGGGTAATGATTTTTAGGTTTTTGGGATCGGCCAGAAAAGCCCAAGCGGCTTCCGGCCTTATTGGAAGCGATTGTTTGGCGTGCAACTGATATAACTTCATAAGCAAATATAGGTGTATTTTGTTTAATAAATTTGCTTTATTGATAAACAAAATAACATCATCGGTATACGACGCTGGTACGGGACTTCTTGATTTTAAATGAAATAAGGAGGATGGAATATTGGCTTTGATTTTGTACATTTCGCTCAGAACCAGATTATGGGAAAGAAAAATTTGTTTTTAATATTTCTTTTTATCGGTCTATCCCTGTCGGCCCAAGAAGCTATTAGGGAAGTAGGCGAGATGCCCGATGGCCTGTCTGAAAGTTCGGGACTCCTTTTTTTTAATGATCGCCTGATTACCCATAATGATTCGGGAAACTTGCCCGAACTGTATGAAATCGATACCCTTTCACTTACTATAAGCCGTACCGTAACCGTTGGGAACGTATCTAACCACGATTGGGAGGATATCGCCCAAGATGAAACCTATATCTACATTGGTGATTTCGGCAATAACAATGGAACAAGGAAAAACCTGGCCATTTATCGAATTGCCAAATCCGATTATTTGACATCGAATAGCCTGATGGCCGAAAAAATTGAGTTTAGCTACGAAGACCAAACGGCTTTTGAAAACAATGGGAATAGCGATTGGGATGCCGAGGCCCTGTTTGTTATGGAAGACCAACTGGTCGTACTGACCAAACAATGGAATACCCAGGGAACGCTAGCCTATGCCGTACCCACCGAACCCGGAAGTTATAAGGCTAAAAAACTGGATGGATATGCTGTGGATGGTTTGGTCACGGGGGCGGATTATGACCCCGTATCGGGACAACTTTATCTTGTGGGATATAGCCCTAGTCTTTCCCCTTTTTTGTACAAGATTGATGGGGTAAGCAAAACCAAGATTTTCGAAGGGGCCGTTGAACGGTTGGAAGTAGATGTGAACCTAGCGCAAATAGAGAGTATTGCCCAAGTGGATTCCGAAACCTATTTCATGAGTTCGGAGCGTTTTGAAAGAGCTGACCTTGGTTTTTTACTGAAGTCAAAATTATATGCGTTATCAACCGATCCTGTAGATGCCGAAGAGGAGGAACAAGTCGAAGAGGAAGAAGAGACAGAGGAGGAAGAACAGGCAGAGCAGGAAGAGGATCAAGGGCCAATTGACGAAGGGGAAGACGAAGGCACGGTTGACCCTATAATAGGAGGGCCCGATCCGGAAACGGATGTAAGTTCGTCAGATAGACTGATACTGAAAAAGCAATTTGGCAGTCCGTTTTTGGAATATCGTTTACGTCATGACGATAGGGTTTTGGGAAGGGCTTTGTACGATGCCTCGGGCAGGCGTATGGCCTATACATTGGGCAGTCGTATCGATAGTAATTCAATAGATATTTCAGGATTAAGGACGGGACTTTATTTTGTCACATTGGTTCTGGAGAACGAGGTGCTTTCCCGGGCTTTTATCGCCCCATAATATGGCTTTATTTAAGAGTTTGTTAACAGATTAGGAGGGGTTTATATTTAGATTTGTAAAAATCTAAAAATTAATTCAAAATGAAAAAAATTCTATTCTTAGCGAGTGTAATGCTTGCTTCTGTTACAATGCAGGCCCAGATTGCTACACCGGCGCCGAGCCCGGCTTCTAAGTTACAGCAGACCGTCGGTTTGACCGAGGTAACCGTTGAATATTCAAGACCTTCTATGCGCGGAAGGACGATTTTTGGAGGACTTTTGGAGTACGGTAAACTTTGGAGAACCGGAGCGAATGCCCGAACCAAAGTCACCTTTAGCGACGACGTAAAAGTTGACGGACAAGAGCTTAAGGCGGGCTCTTATGCCCTTTACACAAAACCGGGAAAAACCTCTTGGGAAGTTTTTTTCTATACGGAAGTCGATGGAGGTGGAACACCTAAAGAATGGGATGATAGTAAGGTGGCCGCAAAAACTACAGTGCAAGTGTATCAACTGCCTGTCGATATCGAAACTTTTACGATTACATGGGACGACTTGGGTACCAACTCCGCAAATTTAGGATTGATGTGGGAAAGGACCTATGTGGCCGTGCCTGTTGAGTTTCCAACTGACAGCAAGGTAATGGCAAGTATCGAAAAGACTATGGCAGGAAGCCCTAAGGCCGACGACTACTATGCAGCCGCCGTGTATTATTCAAGTGAAGGAAAAGACATTAAGAAGGCTTCCGAGTGGATGGATAAGGCCATGTCAATGATCGAAGAGCCTGCTTTTTGGCAGTTGCGTCAGCAGTCGCTTATCCAAGCTAAATCCGGGGATAAAAAGGCAGCTATCAAAACCGCTAAAAAATCCTTGAAAAAAGCGAAGGAAGCGGGTAACGATGATTACGTTAAAATGAATACCGAATCAATCAAAGAGTGGAAGCGCTAAACAGGCCTTTACTTTATAAGCTATAAAAAATCCCGGTTCCGTTACGGAGCCGGGATTTTTTTATATCCTGTAAAAACACAAAGGAAGTTGTATTTCCTTGACAGCTATGCGTTGGAAGATTCTATGGGCGGTTTTTTCAGTAGGCGATCGAAGCCTTCAAAAACAAGGGCCATTATAATTACCATACCCGCACCTATAAAGTTCAACCATAAATAGCCTAGTTTTTCTTCCCCGGTAGGGTAGATGTAGATAAGGTTATAGAAGAGTACGAAAATTATAAGTTGGGTCAACAGGGCGGCGAAAAATACGGCGTTACCCTTTACGAACTTAAAGAAAAATGCCAATAGGAAAATACCAAGTACGTTGCCGTAAAAAATGGAGCCGATAATATTCACCAGTTGGATCAAGTTGTCAAAAAGGTTGGCGATACTGGCAATGAATATGGCTATGATTCCCCATAGTAAGGTGAATCCCTTGGTGACCTTTACGTAATGGGCTTCACCCAAGTCGGCCTTCGCATTCCTCTTGTACAGGTCAAGGGCCGTTATGGTACCTAGGGCGTTCAACTCCGACGCCGTTGAAGACATGGCCGCCGAAAGAATGACCGCAAGGAGTAAGCCTATAAGTCCTTTAGGTAGGTTGTTAAGGATGAAATGGATAAAAACGTAATCCTTGTCATTGGTTTCTACGATGTCGTCGGCCTGTTTGATCAGGGCCCGGGCCGCGGCACGATTGGTGCTGTCTTTGGTGTTAAGGCTGATGATTTGCAATTTGGCCTCTTCGACCACGCTGTATTCCTTCAGTTCAAGGGCCGCGGAAAACTTGTGCTGGGCCATTTTCTTTTCCTCCTCCAAACGCTCTTGTCCCTTTTGTAATATGGTATAGTCATCGGCGTACTCCGAATTCATAACCGCCTCGGTAGCTGCAGGGTTAAAATTCAAGGGAGAGGGATTGTATTGATAGAATACAAATACCATAACGCCCACTAAAAGGATAAAGAACTGCATAGGTATTTTTAGAATACCGTTAAAGACTAGGCCAAGTTGGCTTTCGCGTAGTGATTTTCCTGAAAGGTAACGCTGTACTTGGCTCTGGTCGGTTCCGAAGTAGGACAAGGCCAAAAAGAGACCTCCGGTAATACCGCTCCAAAAGGTATATCTGCTCTTGGTGTCAAGGCTGAAGTCGACAATATCCAATTTATTACTGGCACCGGCTATTTTAAGGGCCTTTCCGAAGTTGATATCGGCGGGTAGGTAGCCTAGGATAAAGAAAAACGTGATAAACATACCCGTCATGATAATGAACATCTGTTGCTTTTGGGTAACGCTAACCGCTTTGGTCCCTCCTGAAACGGTATAAATGATGACGAGCACCCCGATGATGATGTTTAGGGTGCGCAGGTCCCATCCAAGCACGGCAGAAAGAATGATGGAGGGCGCGAAAATAGTGATACCCGCCGCTAATCCGCGTTGGATCAGAAACAGAATGGCTGCTAGGGAGCGTGTTTTTAAATCAAATCGATTTTCTAAAAATTCATAGGCCGTATAGACCTTCAGCCTGTGATATATAGGCAGGAAGACCAAACATATGATTATCATGGCCAAAGGGAGTCCGAAATAGAATTGAACGAAACCCATACCATCGTGAAAGGCTTGCCCTGGCGTGGATAAAAATGTAATGGCACTGGCCTGGGTAGCCATAACGGACAGACCTATGGTCCACCATTTGGCATCTTTCCCACCACCGACATAATCGTCCACGTTTTTGCTGCCACGGGTCTTATAGACACCGTAGGTCACTATGAACAATAATGTACTCGATAAAATAATCCAGTCTAATGTTCCCATTTACGTAAAAGCGGTCATTAAATAGCTAAAAATCAGCACGTATACGATGTTCAGTATCAGTACTAGCGAATATTCCTTTTTCCAATCGAACTTGTCTAACATAGTATTTAATTCAATTTGGTAGGTTGTACGTTCTTTTCCAAAGAAAGCATATTGGCGAACAGCTTATAGGCCCCTGGTACACCGGCGGGCAATTCCCTAAAGAAACTCAATCCGGTATAGATGTAGTTCCCTTTTCCGTAAGGAGTCACCAAAAGGCTTCCCTTTTTGGGAGACTCCCCCTTGTCGTGCATAGAGAGAACGGGAGTAAACTCCTTGGACCATTCATTCGGAAAATAAAGTCCGCGTTCTTGAACCCATCCCTCAAAATCACTTTGGCCGATTGTATTCGGGTAATTCATAAGTGCGTGTTTTTTGGCCAATATCTTTACTTCTGAATTTTCATCCGTTACCCTATCGCGGGATAAGGTAATGGGGTAGGGTGCCAGATTTTCAAGCTGCTTGCCCCGTCTGCTGGCGGTATTGTACTGAACGATCAGATTGCCCCCGTTTTCAACATAGTCAAAAA
Organism: Zobellia uliginosa; assembly: GCF_900156625.1. Classification (GTDB taxonomy): domain Bacteria; phylum Bacteroidota; class Bacteroidia; order Flavobacteriales; family Flavobacteriaceae; genus Zobellia; species Zobellia uliginosa. The sequence goes on from NZ_FTOB01000002.1 coordinate 866,012, forward strand.
GGTAACGCTGTTTAAATTTCAGTTCCTCTACCACGTTATAGGCCCGAATGCCCACAACGATAGCATCGTATTTGTCTAAGGAGCCCTTGGCTATCGTATTGGGCTCAATAATGTGTACAATGTAACCAATTTGTTTCAAACTTTCGGGAACTTCATCGCCAGCCCCTACAATATAACCGATGTGTTGCCCCGATTTTTTAATGTTCAAACGTACGACCTTGGCTTCTGAAGGCAGTAATACCGACTGGGTAGGGACATGGTCGTAGGCTATGGTTACCAATTCTTTGGAGATTTGCTTTCCGTTTAATTTTATGATCGGTGAGATATAGCTTTCATCTTCGTTTTCTGGTGGGGTCAAGGTAAAAACAAGGGTTTGCTCGTCGCCTTTTTTAGCTATTTCGAAGGCTTGCGATGCTACATCGACCTTCCATCCCTTCGAATGCTGTAGTTCTAGCTCGCCTTTGATATTATCGGCATGGGCCCTGATGGTCACCGGTATTTTTTTAGACTTGCCATCCGCAAAAATCAAGACTTTGTCGTTGAATCGGGCGGTGGCTTCGGGCAGTACTTCAAAGGGCTGGAATAGCTCTCCTTTGTCAGGTCTTGCATAATGGTGTATAACGGGTCTTTCAAATACTATGGTGCGGCCGCTTAGTTCAATTTCGAACTTGGCCACAAAGGCGCGTGGGGTTTCGGGCTTGCCGATAAGTTTTTGGTCGGCTACCTTATACATGCCCAAACTCCCTTTTTCCTTTAACCAATACGGACTGGTGAAGTCTGTGTCCTCTGGAATCTGCAATTCAATTTCAAAAGTTTCCTTTTTATTGTTCGCTAAGGGAATGGAAGGGGCGATACGCGCATCTGAAGAGGAAATCGATATGATTTTTAACCTCATTTGCACCGAACTACGATTGACTGCTTCAATGTTTACTTTAACCTTTCCTCCCGGATTGGCCAAAGCCGTTTCCGCCGAAGCTTCGAGGTATAGGCCGCTTATATCGGCAATGATGTCTTTCAATTCCTCTGTCTTAAGCTTCCTCCAATAAGGGTCACCTACTTTTTGAAGCAAGTCGTATGCAGCCGCCAATTGGGGCAAATGTTTTGATGGTTTGGTGAAGTCGAAGTTCCTTTGCACTTCGTACAAAATATCCCCAACCGCTTTACCGCCGGATACGCGAGACCAAGAGGTGTCGATACCTTCGAAGATATCGCCCGAATTTTTCGGCATCGTTCCTTTCAACAATTCTATATATTCGTTTTCGGAGCCTCTTTGTGACAATCGGCCAAAGCCTTGGCACAAGTGTTGGCTGCTCGCCAAAGCGGCGATTTCGTTATTCGATTTTCCTAAAATAGGGTAGTAGGTGCCAATGTCTAAATGGGTCATTTTAGACTTGTCAGCTTTTTCGAATTTTTCTTCACTGCCATAAAACCACCATGAGGTGTTGAAAAATAGCCTTTTGGGTTGCCAAGTTTCGGTGAGTTCTAATTGATCGCTATAGGCGTTCTTGTCATTGGCGAGGTCAAAGGCCTCAAAACTCAACATGGCGGAAGAGGTATGGTGCCCGTGAGTGGTACCGGGACTCCTATGGTCGAAACGGTTAATGATCACATCGGGTTTGAAGTTTCTTATAGCCCAGACAACATCGCCCAATACGGCTTCCTTATTCCATATTTTTAAGGTTTCATCAGGATGTTTGGAGTAGCCGAAATCGTTGGCCCTCGAAAAAAACTGTTCCCCTCCGTCAATGCGTCTCGCGGCCAAAAGTTCTTGTGTACGCAAGACCCCTAACAGCTCGCGAAGCTCTGAACCGATCAAATTCTGGCCTCCGTCACCCCTTGTCAATGAAAGATAGCCCGTACGTGCCTTAACCTTGTTCGAGAGATAGGAGATCAAACGGGTATTCTCATCATCGGGGTGGGCGGCTATATAAAGTGCGGTACCCAAAAAGTTTAATTTTTCCAGAGAATGGTAAATTTCGGAAGAGGACCGTTGCTCGGGTTTTTGTGCAACGACCAGGGACGATGATAAAAGTATTCCTGTAAAGAATACTAGAAAATAGCGCATAAAGTTGGTTTTTGTTCGGTAGAAGCCACTATTTAGTAGAGGTGGCACCATACCAAAGATAGAAAGTTTAAAGGGCTCGACTGCTTTTTTAAAACTTCTTTAACAAAATAGATTTTCCTTTTGTTGCACTAAAGAAATGCAACAGGGTACTAGGCTTCCACGCTACCGTTAAGAGCGTCTTCGGAATTGTAGATAAGTGTAACCGCTTTTTGCATCATCAGGTTGTTCGGATAGATGAGGAGTTCGCCATTTTTCTTTCGTAAACTCACATGGAAAGCTCTAATGTCTTCTATTAAGAAGGGGTCTTCGGTTTCGATATCCTTGTCGAGAATCCTTACCCGGTCACCAATCTTAAACGGAAAGGAGAAAAATAATATGACCCCTGCGGTAATATTGCTTAAAATAGACCAGCTGGCGAATAGGGCTACCCCGATTACGGCGAATACCGAAGAGAACACTAGGCCTATCTCCCTGAAATTAACGCCCCAAATAAATGAAATGACGCCAAAGCCGATCAAGGTCAGTAAAATTGTGGTGTATTTGGTAATCAACAGCGTTCTTGCCTCGACAATATCACTGATTCTTCCAATTTTACGAATGGTCTTATCCGTTATAAACTTAAGGATAAGCAATAGGCCAAAGGTTATGGCGGTGGTGACAAATTCATGTCTGTAGGAAAAAAGGAATTCTTGCATAGCACTAAAGGCCTAAACTATCGCGCAAAGATAAATGCTTATTTCCGTTTTGTCGCCAATAGGGTGTTTTTAATGTGCTTATTTTTCTAGCCGTGGAGGTCATTATTTTTGCGTTCTTTCCGAAACCGCTCGAAAAGGTATCGGACCAACTTTCGATACTATGTGGAAAAGCGGTCGTAAAATTGATTTTTAAGCTTCTTTCTAGTTCGGGATAGGTTATTTCATACGTGGAAATGCCATCTTTACTTCTTAAACTGGAAGTTGATTTGTAAGGCTTTAATTCTTTGTGTGACAAACGAATATATTCCAGTGAAGGGATAATGGTTAAGTCGCCCGTAGGTAAACTTTCAGGAGAGATCCGGATTTTGTTCCAAAGCTCGTTTTCAAGTATGGTTTTTTCTAGTTTGATGTCTTGGTCGGCTTCGCTTTCGAAATAGGAATGCGATGTAATATCAAATTGGTCCCGATTATTTAGCTGGGCATATACCTGTCCGCACCACTCCTGTGCCGAAAATGAAACCTTGATCGCATGGTCGTTATCGTGTACCGGATAAAAGGTACTCGTCATTATAGAGTAGGGATAGATGCCCGTAAGGTATTTTTTGGTGGCGTTGAGTTTTAGAACAGGAATGTTGTCAGGATGGTTTTCGTCAGCTTTCACCTGCTTTTCTTTTAAGAAAGGCTCAGTGACATATATAAGGACCGATTTGCCATCGCGTATTTCACCATAGCGCGCCAGTTCTAATTTATAGGAGGTAATCTCGGCATCACCGGCGTACCAATAGGCTTTAAATTCCTCTGATAGGGCTTTTTGGGGAAGTTCTTGGGCCTTTTCGGAATGAAGGGCCATAGGCTGCTCCCCATTTTTTGGGGTTTCTTTGCAAGATTGGACAGATGAAACCCATAGGGCAAGAAGCGTGATCAATAAGCCTTTTGGTACTGCAGTTTTCATAGGTATAGTAGTTTTGTTTAAAAATAATCAAAAAGAACTACTTGACCATTTCAATTAACGTTTTGTACACCAGTTGGGTAGGAAGCCCTACCACATTGGGGTACGACCCTTTTATCTCTTCAATGCCCGTTAGGCCTATCCATTCTTGAATGCCGTATGCCCCGGCCTTGTCAAAGGGCTTGTAGGTGTTGATGTAGTATTTGATTTCCTCGTCTGATAGTTCCCTGAACTTCACTTGTGTTACTTGGTGAACCACTTTTTGCGAAGTGGAAGTGGTAAAACAGACCGAAGTGATGACTTCATGCCAATCACCGGAAAGGGCCTTGAGCATTTCAAATGCTTCTTGGGCATTGGCCGCCTTGGCCAATGATACGCCCTTATGCCAAACTACGGTGTCGGAGGTGAGCAGTATTTCCCCAGGGGCCAAAGAGCCTTTAAAGGCACTGGCTTTTAGTTGCGCCAAATAATCGCTGATTTCGCTTCCCTTTAATTCAGGGGGGTAGACTTCATCGACCGATTTGAGCCGAACCTCGAAGGGGAGTCCCATTTCCTTTAAAAATTGATGTCTTCTTGGGGAGCCGCTGGCCAATATCAGGGTGTGGTGCTTCAGGTCTAGCATGATCAATCGTTTGCTGCGCTAAAATTGCCGGCCCAATCGCCCTTTACTTTCAGTACTTGTTCAATGACGTCCCTGACACAACCTTCGCCGCCATTTTTATGGGAAACGTACATTGATATCGCCTTGACTTCGGGTACCGCGTTTTGGGGGCAAGTAGGAAGGGCCACCCTTTGCATGGGAGGGATATCGGGAATGTCATCGCCCATGTACAACATGGTACTCGTATCGATGCCGTGAATGCCCATGTACTCTTCCAATACCTCCATTTTGTGGTGGGCCCCCAAATAGATGTCGGTGACCCCCAAGGCTTGCAAACGCTTACGTACGCCTTCGTTGGTGCCTCCGGAGATAACGCAGATCTTATAGCCTTTTTTCAAGGCGGTCTTTACGGCGTAGCCATCTTTGACACTCATGCGTCGCAGCATTTCGCCATCGGTGGTTATCACTAAGGTGCTATCGGTGAATACGCCGTCAACATCAAAAATAAAGGTATCTATATCTTTAAGGTACTCTTTATAGCTCTTTTCCATAAGTTGTTTGTATTGATTTGCTCAGGAGTTCGTAAACTGTTTTGAACTCGGGATTTTTTATTTGTTCTAAGTGTTTTGTAATCGTTTTGGAGTCGTTCCGTCTGGCCGGGCCGGTTTGCCCATCGTAAGGCGAAAGGGTCTCTATTTTTTTTGCGGTTTCTTGAATGAGGGGGGCCAGAACCTTAAACGGAACCTCGTTCTCTTTACAAATTTGGGCACCTATATGATATAGGTGATTGGTGAAATTGTTTACGAAAACGGCGGCCAAGTGAAGGCTCCTTCGCTCTTCGGTCCCGATCTCATATACACTTTCGGAGACGCGTGCCCCGAGTTCCTTTAATAAATTCAGGTCTTCCTCGTTTTTAGCCTCTACACAGATCGGCACCTTGCTAAAATCCACCGGATTGGACGAACTAAAAGTCTGTAAAGGATAAAAGACCCCGGTTCTTTCATGTCGCGAAAGTTCTTCCATAGGGGTGCTTCCAGAGGTGTGTACAATTAACCTGTCTTTAACCGTAAGAAGTTCTGATACAGTATTTATGGAGTTGTCACTTACAGCGATAATATACATATCGGCATCCGCTAGGACCGAAAAATCGGAAGACGTTGGGACCTGTGCCGCAAACTTGGATAGGGCTTCTTCGTTCCGACCGACAACCTCTACGATCTTTACGCCGTCGGTTTGTAATAAAGCCTTGAATAAGTGAGTGGCCACATTGCCGGTTCCTAAAATACTAAGCTTGATCATGGGGCGAAAATAAGCATATATTTACGTATTGAAGGCCTTGTTCCCTTGAAAAATATGCTTTCATCGGATAGCTTGAACATTGCAAATGGAACGGGGAGTTTTCCGTAAGATAAACGATTCGTAAAAAGTGGCCCTAAGGTTTTATATTTTTGGAAAGACTTCTTTTTTTTCAAAAATACTTCATAAAATTTTCACTTATAATTAACAGTGTTATCAAGACTTTAGGGCTGTCAATTTTCCTGTAAATAATAAAAAGGGCGTATTTTTGCGTGCTGAAAACCAATTTAGCTGCTGACGATGAACATGCTCAAAAAATTCTTTTTCTCCACTCGCTTGATGTCCGTTCTTTTTATAGTCTTTGCCATAGCAATGGGACTAGGCACTTTCGTAGAAAGTAAATATAGCACTGAAACGGCTAGAATCTGGATATATAACGCATGGTGGTTTGAGGCGATCATGGTCTTTTTTGTCATCAATTTTATCGGGAACATGTTTCGATACCGTCTTTTAAGGTGGGAAAAATGGGCGGTCTTGGTACTTCACCTTTCATGGATATTCATTATCATAGGGGCTTTCGTTACCCGATATATCAGTTATGAAGGGGTAATGCCCATACGTGAGGGGAATTCTGAAAAAATATTTTATTCCGACAAGACCTATCTAACGGCCCATGTTGAAGGTGAGGTCGAAGTAGAGGTAGATGGTGAAGTGAAAAAAGAGTTTCAAAGAAAAACGCTTCAAGAAGATATTATTGTTACGCCTGAGGGACTAAAATCGAATTTACCATGGAAATCGGACTTCAAAGGGACGCCTTTCACCATTTCATATGTAGATTTCATCAAAGGGGCCAAAAAAGGATTGGTTCCCGATGAAAACGGAAAAACCTACTTAAAGATCGTTGAGGCCGGAGATGGTCAGCGTCACGAACATTTCTTGGAAAGCGGAACCGTAACGAGCATTCATGGCGTACTTTTCGCCTTGAACAAAGAAACCGATGGCGCTATCAACATTTTTGAGGATAAGGGCGAATATAAGATCAAATCCGCTTTTGACGCGAGCTTTATGCGTATGGCCGACCAGTTTCAGGGCCAAGTAGCAAAAGATAGTTTACAGGAACTGCAATTGCGCTCCTTGTACAATACCGCGGGTATGCAGTTTGTTATTCCCGAACCGGTGGTAAAAGGCAAGTATGGCGTAGTTAAAGTACCTAAGGACGAAGTGACTGACGCTACCATGGATGCCTTGGTCGTTGAAATTAATGTCAATGGAGAAAAAACCAAGCAAAAATTATTGGGAGGTAGGGGTAGTGCCGATTTTACCGATAAGATAAATTTGGGCGGTCTTGACTTTAAGCTTAGTTACGGCTCTAAAATTTACGAATTGCCCTTCAGTATTAAACTCAATGATTTTATAGCTGAGAAATACCCCGGAACGGAACAGGGGTATAAATCTTTTATGAGCAAGGTGACCGTAGAAGATGACCGTCCGTTCGACTATAGTATCTATATGAACCATATTTTAGACCACAGGGGCTACCGCTTTTTTCAATCGAGTTTCCATCCCGATGAAAAGGGAACGGTCTTATCGGTCAATCATGATCAATGGGGAACCGGTATCACTTACTTGGGATACTTTTTACTTTATATCGGACTTATGGGGATTATGTTCTTTGGAAAAACACGCTTTAAAGATTTAGGGGCATCGTTGGAGAAGCTCAAGGGCAAGAAGGCCAAACTTACCGGTATTCTTGTTTTGGGAATGTTATTGAACGTCAACGCCCAAGAACATACCGCCGATGACGGTCACGACCATAACGGTTCCGCACCTACGCAGGAACAAATCGATTCAGTGTTGCGTACGACTATCGTATCTAAGGACCATGCCGAAAAATTCGGAAAACTGGTAATCCAAGATGATGGTGGGCGAATGAAGCCGATCAATACGTTCTCATCGGAGCTGCTTCGAAAACTTAGCTTAGATGATATTTATAAGGATATGAATGCCGATCAGGTATTCTTATCGATGATGTTGCGTCCTGCCGCTTGGTATAATGCCCAGTTTTTAGCGGTCGATAAAAAAGGAGAGAACGATAGTATAAGACACGTAATCGGTATTCCGGAAGGTCAGACGCACGCCAAGGCCACCGATTTTTTTGATGAAAAGGGAAATTATAAATTGGAGCCCTTTTTGAGAAAGGCTACCGCGACCAATATTCCAAATCAGTTCGACAAGGACCTTAAAGAGGCCAATATCCGTTTGAGCCTTTTAGACCAGGCCTTAAGTGGCAGGATCGTAAAGATTTTTCCCTTGTTGAACGATGAGAACAACAAATGGATTTCGGCCGTGGAATTTAGGGGAGGTCAATACCAGGTTTCCGATTCGCTTTATGCCAACTTTATAAAGAATTCACTTCCCTATTACCTAATGACCTTGCGGAAAGCCAAGGAAACAGGTGATTACACTGATGCCGATAAGCTTTTGGAGGCCTTTAAACAGAATCAATTGAACCACGGTGCGGAAGTCTTGCCTTCACAGGCCAAGATCAATACAGAAGTGGTGTACAATAAGCTCGATATTTTTAACTACCTCTACCGCTTATATGCCATGGTAGGAGTGTTGATGTTCTTTGTGTTGATTTTTCAGATCTTTAAAGACCGTTCTATCTGGCGGGCCGCCATTTACTTTTTTAAGGGAACGATTTTTATTCTGTTCCTGTGGCATACGGCAGGGCTTATATTGCGTTGGTATATTTCAGGGCATGCGCCATGGAGTGATGCCTATGAGAGTATTCTGTACGTATCGTGGGCAACCATGGGGATGGGACTCCTTTTTGCCCGAAAGAGCGATATGACGGTAGCGGCATCTGCCTTTGTAACGAGTATGCTATTGACCATAGCCCACTTGAACTGGGTCGACCCTGCGATTTCCAATTTGGTTCCCGTACTGGATAGTTATTGGCTAATGGTACACGTTGCGGTTATTGTGGCGAGTTACGGACCACTTTCCGTAGCCATGATCCTAGGTCTGGTTTCCTTGATTCTTATGATCTTCACCAATAAAAAGAACAAGGCGGCAATGGACTTGAATATTAAGGAATTGACCATTATCAACGAATTGTCGATGACGGTAGGTTTGGTCATGTTGACCATCGGAAACTTCCTTGGGGGCCAGTGGGCCAACGAAAGTTGGGGCCGATATTGGGGCTGGGATCCAAAGGAGACCTGGGCTCTAATTTCGATTATGGTGTACGCTTTTGTACTTCATGCACGACTGGTACCCGGTTTGCGCAGCAGATGGACCTTTAATTTTTTAAGTGTTATAGCCTTCGGGAGTATTATGATGACTTATTTTGGGGTGAACTACTATTTGGTCGGACTGCACAGTTACGGACAGAGTGGGGCCGCGGCCATAACACCCGATTATGTGTGGTACATTGCTCTCGGAGCCGTGATTCTCGGAGCGATCAGTAATTGGAGGTATAGGGTCAACTATGTAAAATAGCCCCGAGGGTTTAAGTTAGGCCTTGTTACTGGGTATAGCACAAAGAACATACTTTTGTATTCGGTAGCGAGTTCTTTTCTCAGGGTAGAAAAGGCTTTGGTAATCTGGGCCTCGACCGTCTTTATGGAAACGTTGAGATGGTGGGCAATCTCTAGATTGGTCAATCCTTCGTTTCTGCTGAGCAAGAAGACTTCCTTGCATTTGGGAGGAAGATTTTCTATTTCCCTTTTAATCTTTGAAATCACCTTTTCCAAGGAAATATCGTCATGGGCGGCCGTAGCTTTTTCCAAAGCATTGAAGTACTTCTGCTCCAGCACCATCGTAGAGCGCTTCTTTTTGTATTGGTTGATAAACTCGTTATGAACCGATTTGAAAAGGTAATTCTGTAAAGAGGCCGTAATGTTTATTTTTTTTCGATACCCCGGTTACCACCTGGAGCGGAACCCATACGGGCTATTATTTTAGAAAATTTCAAGATATCTCCATAGAAGCCCCAAAAGTGAGGGCAACTACCCCATGGAGGTTTATCAGATATGCCGAGATACTCTTGAACTATGCCGAAGCATGTGCCGAATTGGGCGAGTACGGTGAAGCAAGAACCTATACGAACATGCTTAGGAAAAGGGTAGGGATGCCTGATTTGACCCAAGCCGATGCGGATCTGGTCGATGCCGTACGACACGAGCGAAAAATTGAATTGATGGGCGAAGACCAACGCTTTTTTGATATCAGAAGATGGATGATCGCCCCGGAAGTCATGCAAAATGCCTTTGGTGTAGATATCAAATACCACTTGAATGAAGAAAGACCTAGATATAACATAATTGAAGTCCAGGAACGCGAATGGAAAGACAGGTTCTATTTTTTTCCGATCAAACTGGAAGAGTTGAACAAAAACGAATTATTGATACAAAACCCTTTGTATTGATGGTTTGAACCGCTCGCACAATAATGTGATAAGGTCATATTTCCGATGCGGGCTTAGTTTCCATATAAGTTTTTTCTATGGGGATGTTGTTACAATAAGTTGAGTGAGTTTAAATAGTGGATAATGGGGGCGAAATTATAATCGCCCCCATTTTTCTTGCATTGGGAGCGATAAGAGGAAGGGCTGGAAACGACCTAAGCTATTGAAGTATAGGGTGGCAAATGTTTGTTATATTATTTCAAATCGTTATGTTTTCTTTGGAAATTAGTAATTTCCAGTCTATTTTTTATAGATTTAGCATCTTGTTTGCCATGAGATGAAAATGATAACCGACGATAAAAAACTCTTAAAAGGAATGGAAGAAGGTGATAACACCTCTTTCAAGGCGGTGTATGACAAATATGCCAAGGCCTTGTTCTTTTATGCCCACAATATCGTTAACGATAGGGCAGTCTGTGAAGATATGATTCAAGAGATCTTTATATCGCTCTGGGCAAAACGAAAAACGAATACCATAACTTCCCTAAAACCGTATTTGTTCCAAGCGGTCAAATATCAAATTTTCAATCATTTTAGAAATAATAAATTTTCAAGGGAAGATTTGACGCGTTTGAATATAATCGATGTTTCTATGAACGTATCACAGAAACTGGAGTATTCCGAACTTGATCAGATCATTCGCGATTACGTGGCCAAATTGCCGAAAAGATGTCGTCATATTTTTGTTTTGAGCCGCTACCATCATAAAAGCAATAAAGAAATTGCGGAAGAACTTGAAATCTCCGTACAAGCGGTAAAAAATCAAATCTCAAAGGCCCTTGCCTTTTTACGCAGCAACCTTAAGCTAGAGGATGCCGTGTTTCTATCGCTTATCCTTCTTCACTAAATGCCCCTAAAGCGCTTTAAGCCTCCAATTTTACGGGTAGTTCAAACCATTTATGGTCTTGGTTGCATTAGGAATTTCGTAATTCCTTTGTGTCAATTTTATTAAATTTTTAAAAAAAGTTGCTATCTGACGTGTACTATCGCATAAGTTTGGGTACTTCATAGTGACATCCTTTTTTTAATTGAATGAAAATGAACGCAAAAAGCGCGAAAAAACTGTTCAAGAAATACCTTAACAACGAGTGTTCTCCTGAGGAGAAGGAACTGTTGGACCGTTTTCTTGAATCATACCAAGATAAAGATGCCTTTCTATCGGAATTTAGTTTTGATGAGGGGAGTCAGGAGGAACTTTGGCAAAAGATTGCAGAAAAAACGACTCTTGAAAAGAAGAATGGAAGCTATTTTAATCGCTTTGTGTTCAAATACGCTGCCGTGTTTATAGCCTTGTTGGGTCTTGTTACATTTTTTAATGTACAGCGAAAGGATACGGTCAAAGCGCCAGCCCTTTTGATAGAGGACAACGCCATTGTATTGAAGACCGGTGATGACCGTACACAGGAAATCGTTATCGGTGGCGGTGAAACCATAACCGATGCCGAGGGAAATATCTTGGCTTCGCAATCTGACGACCAAATGGTCTACCACGCCAAATCGACGACTGAACTGGTATACAATGAAATCATAGTCCCCAAAGGAAAAAGGTTTGAGCTAAAACTCTCCGACGGCACCTTGGTGCATCTGAATGCCGATACATCCTTAAAATATCCGGTCAGCTTTATTGCAGGCCAAGATCGAAAGGTTTTTTTAAATGGGGAGGCCTACTTTGAAGTAGCCAAAGATCCCGACCATAAGTTTACGGTCGTAGCCAATGATATGGATGTTCAGGTGTTGGGTACCCATTTTAACGTAAGCTCTTATGCCAATGAAGAAAATTATACCGTACTGGCCGAGGGCAGTGTGGCCATTAATGACAAGCGCAGTGATGGGGGCGATGGGGAGCCAAGCATTTTAAAACCGGGGCAAAAAGCGGCCATGGCAAAAGACGCCTTGGTGATTAGCGAGGTCGATATCAGCGATTACCTAAACTGGCGTAATGGTGACTTAAGCTTTAACAATGAAACCTTTGGGGCCATTATCAAAAAGATAGAGCGCCGCTACGGGGTACGTATTGAAAATGGGTATGCCGAATTGGAACCGGTTCGGTTCAGGGGAGTTTTTAAAAACGAGACCATACAAGATTTACTGGATACCTTTAAGGAAAGTGCAGAGTTCGATTACGAGATAACCAATAACCAAATACGAATTAAAAAACCTTTGTTATGATGATATGACCTAAGACTTAAAAAAAAAATCGGGGAACGCGGCCACGTCCCCCGACTAAAAGTGATTTCAATCCGAGTTAAAAACAAATCAAAATCCTTTAAAAATATGGAAAAAAAACCATTGTTTTTCATTCTTATGAAAAACATTCTTAACAAGAATCGCACAGTGAAAATCTCCATTCTAATGTTTGCTTTGGCCTTGTTTAATCTTCATGCGAATTCTTATTCGCAAAGCAAGAAGGTGTCTATTGAGGCCAATAACGAAACTATTGAAAGTGTACTTAAAAAAATAGAGAGCCAAAGTCAGTTCCGTTTCTTTTACAAAACGGGGCAGCTTAATGTATCTAAAAGGGTGACGCTCAATGTAGAAAAGACCCCGATAAAAGAAGTATTACAAATGGTTTTCGGTGATGGGGTAACCTATACCATGGTGAAAAACCAGATTGTCCTTAAAAACAAAAGTCCCGAACCACCATCTGTAAATACGACAGTATCCAGTAAGGCGGATCAAGACCAACAGTCCGTTTCCGGTGTTATAACCGATGAATTGGGAGTGCCCTTGGCAGGTGCCAACGTAGTGGAAAAAGGTACTACGAACGGGGTTACTGCCGATTTTGACGGTAATTTTAGCCTAGAACTGACATCCGATGATGCGGTGTTGGTGATTTCATACATCGGTTTTGCTACCAAAGAGATTCCCGTTGCGGGTCAAACTACCTTTAATATTCAATTGGTAGAAAGTGCCGCGGGCCTAGACGAGGTTGTCGTGGTCGGTTTCGGTACACAAAAGAAAGTGAACGTAATCGGTTCCGTTTCCCAAGTGTCTTCCAAGGATATAGAGAACAGACCGGTTACCCAAGTCTCACAGGCCATTACGGGGCAAATGCCTGGGGTTACCGTAGTACAAAGATCGGGTAGGCCTGGTCAGAGTGCGGGCAATATCAGCGTAAGGGGAGTCGGTTCCTTTGGGGCTACACCTGACGCATTGGTATTGATCGATGGTATTGCCGGTAGTATGAACGATATCAACCCTGATGATATCAAATCTATTTCGGTGCTTAAAGATGCCTCTTCTGCGGCTATTTATGGGGCGCGTTCCGCCAATGGTGTAATTCTTATCACCACCAAAACAGGTAGTGAAAACAAGTTTTCCATCAATTACAACAGTTACGTCGGTTTTAATGCGGCTACCGAGCTTCCTAAATTCGTGAATTCTTGGGAGTATGCCGAAATGTACAATATTGCCTCTGGTAGTAATAGTTTTACCGAAGAAGACATTGCAAAGTACAAGGCACAGGATGACCCCGACAATTATCCGAATACCAAGTTTTTGGAAGACCTTTTTTCCAAGAATGGCATACAGACGTCGCATACCCTGACCCTTAACGGGGGTGACGAAAAAAACAAATACTATGTTTCCGCAGGTATTTTGGAACAAGATGGTATCATCCCCAAAAACAGTTTTAGCAGGTATAACGTTCGTATGAACCTACAAAACAAATTGGGTGACAAATTTGAACTGAATACGAGATTTTTCGGTTCCGTAGAAAAAAGGGAAGAACCCCAAGTAACCGGTAACAAAGGGCTCGGATATCAAAGTGAAGCTTCAAGGTCGACCGATGCCAGTAATAATTCGGGTAGTTTTATGACCCAATTGGTATCCAATGCGGTACGTTATCCAGCTGTTGAGTTGGGACGGGACTCACAGGGCAATTTTGGTATCGGCCCAGAAAGTGGCGGTACTCCGGTAGCTTGGTTGGCTTCCGATTCGTATTTGGAAAATCCTAGGACAAAGGCGGGAGTCAATGTCAAACTAGATTACAGGCCGAACGATAACCTCGTTTTTTCTGCTATAGGAGGCTATAACTTTACCCTTCACGAAGAGCGTTCTTATTACGCTTCCCAAAGATTGAACGAAGCTGTGTATCTAGGGCAGTCGTATCTCAATCAGTATAGCAATAAGGAAATTTACAAGACTTTACAGTTTACAGGTGAATGGTCTAAAGAGGTTGGGGTTCATGACTTCAGCTTTTTAGGGGGCTACTCCTTTGAGAACGAAGAGTTTTCTTTCTTTAACGGCTATCGTCAAGATTTTGCCAGTAACGATTACACGGTATTGGATTTAGGTAGTGCCGAGAATCAGCAATCGTCAGGCTTTGATGCCGAATGGGCCTTACAATCCTTTTTTTCGCGCTTGAAGTATAGTTTTGACGAACGCTATCTATTTGAGGCCACCCTTCGTTATGATGGTTCGTCAAGATTTCCTAAGAGCAATAAATATGCTGTTTTTCCAGCTGCTGCGTTAGGATGGAGGGCTTCCCAAGAAAATTTCTTAAGTGATGTAAGTTGGTTGTCTAACCTTAAGTTCAAGGCTTCTTGGGGTATTCTGGGGAATCAGAACATTGGAAACTACCCGTATCAAACGGTCTTGGCCTCGGGTAGGGATTATGCCTTGGGTGGCGGTTTGTCTACAGGTGCTGCCTATTCCACATATAGGGATGCCAACATAAAATGGGAGTCGACCGAAACTACCGATGTTGGTGTTGAAACAGGCTTCTTTGACGGAAAACTGACCTTCAATGCGACTTACTTTAGAAGAAACACCACAGATGTGCTTTTCAAGCCGTCGTCTAGTGTGTCTTCCGTACTTGGAGTGGGTATCAGTGAAACCAATACCGGTGCCGTAAAGAATTCGGGATGGGAATTCGATATGGGGTACCGTGATACGAAAGGGGACTTTAGCTATTCGATAAACGGAAACTTTTCGGTCATAGATAACGAGGTAGTTACCTTGGGCTTGGGTAATGTTGAACAACCCAATGGTTACGTGGGTAACGGCTCGGACCTCTTTGTCGGTTTCCCTATGCAAATGTACTACGGTTATAAGACCGACGGGGTATTTTTGAACGATGGGGAAATAGCAAACTGGCCCGATCAATCGGCGGTCAATCCGACTTCACAGGCGGGCGATTTTAGATATAAGGATATCAGTGGGCCCGATGGCGTTCCTGATGGTAAGGTGGATCCTACTTATGACCGTACGTATTTAGGAAGTCGTATCCCTAAATATACTTATGGGGCCAACATCAACCTGAACTATAAGAATTTCGACTTTTCCGTTTTTCTTCAGGGTGTTGGGGGCGTAAAAGGCCAATTGACCAATTATGCCGGTTATGCCTTCTTTAACCTAGGAAATATTCAACAATGGCAAATGGATGGTCGGTTTGATCCGAACAATCCGGTACGCTACCCAGATTATCCAAGGCTAGAGGTGGTTACCAATAGTGGAACACCAAACACGACCACGTCGGATTTCTGGGTGATAAACGCAGGCTACCTTCGGGTGAAAAACGTACAGTTGGGCTATAATTTCCCTAATCCGGTAACCGACCTTATCGGTATCGATAACCTTAGGGTCTATGTAGGGGCCGAGAATTTACATTCCTTCAACTCTTACCGTGATGGATGGGACCCTGAAATCAATTCGGCAGGAGGCTATTACCCTATTTTAACGACCTACACCTTTGGTTTAAACTTAAAATTTTAGAACATGACAAACTTTTTATATACATATAGAGCTCGCATATCAGGTTTTGGCCGGTTTGTTGTTTTGGCAATGGTATTGCTAATGGTTTTGGCCTGTGACAAGGAATTGGAACAATTTCCGAGTAATGCCTTCGCGAAGGATAATTTTTGGACTTCAGAATCGAATGCCAATATTGCGCTTACCGGCGCCTATCGAGGTGCCATTGAATACGGTACACAGGTAGTGCCATCGGACTGGTGGACCTACTGTGGAATTGTTTTTATGGAATTTGCCACTGACAACGCTTACGATCGTAGGGGCGATAATTCTACCCAAAACCGTTTGACCGATGGCACCTTGTTGCCTAATAACAATGTGGTTAATGGCTATTGGAAAGGATCGTACAAGCGTATTGCCATTTGTAACGATTTCTTGGAGAATGTGGGTAATGTTGATATGGATCAGGCCAAAATCGACAGAATGACGGCCGAAGTACGGTTTTTACGTGCCGCTACCTATTTCTACATTTCCCAGTTCTGGGGAAGCGCGCCTTTGGTTACAACTACATTGACGCCCGACGAAGCCAATAATGTAGATAAGGCCACAAAGGCCGAATTGGTTGCTTTTGTAATCAGTGAATTAAAAGCGGCGGCAGAAGATTTGCCTTCCTTTGCAGAATTATCCGGTTCGGAAGCGGGAAGGGCGAGCAAACAAGCTGCTTTGGCATTTTTAGGAAGAATGTACCTCGGTGAAAAGAACTTTGCCGAAGCGTCTAAGGTGTACAAAGAAATCATAGATATGGGCGAGAATAGTATCGACCCCGACTATGCTTCCCTTTTTACTCCGGCGAATGAGGCCAGTAGCGAGAACATTTTCAGCACCCAATATTTTGGAGGACAGGCAGGCAACTCCTTGCCCCAACATGCTTTCCCGGCAGTAGCTTCGGGATGGCATATTGTAAACCCCTTGGGAAGTTTGGCCGATGCGTATGGTTTTGATGACGGAACGCCTTTGTCTTATGATGACCCTAGGTTTGATTATGACGATATGGGAGCGAATCGCGATCCGCGTTTTCGATATAACCTTCTTTGGGACGGTTCTTCATTTGGTGATAAAATCTACGATTGCCACCCAGACCATAGTGAATCACTCGATCAGTTGACCTACTCGAAGCAGGCTACAAGAACAGGGTATGGGTTGCGAAAGTTTTTCGATGAATCGTTTAACGGGAACCTAAAAACCGATTACGGGGGAAATGTTCCGATCATACGATACGCCGAAGTATTGTTGAGTTATTTGGAAGCCGAACTTGAGGCCGGAAACCCCATCACGCAACAGTTGTTGGATGAGACCATCAACAAGGTTAGGGGAAGGGCGTCCGTAGGCCTTCCGGCTATCACCGAAACCGATGCCGCGACCCTTCGTCCTATTTTAAGAAATGAAAGGAGAATCGAATTGGCATTTGAAGGCCAGCGTCTATGGGATATTTTTAGATGGGGCATTGGCGACGAGGTTTTGGTAGGTGATTTCTGGGGTGCTCCTTTTCCCGATTCTACCCTATATCCGACTACATCAAAGAAAATCGATCCGCAATCGCGATGGTATGTGACTACAAAGAATTTTAGAATGGGAATAGATGATGTTTGGCCCATACCGGAATCAGAGGTGAACGTTAATCCTAAATTAGGCAACTAAAAATGACGATTAAAAGAAGAAAGTTTATACAAAATTTAGGACTTGCCGTGCCCATGTTGGCAAGTCCTTTAAATCCCATTCTTGCAAAAGAAATGGCTTTTACCAACGAAATGCCAGCTCGGAGTGATAGCTCTTCTTTTTCGGTAGATTTTACAAAATTGAACGAGAGGGTATGGATCGGTAGTTCGTTCTGGGCCGTACCTATGGAAGACTGGGAAATTAAGAATGACCGACTCGAGTTTTCCGGGGCGGAAATACAATCAAGGCTCCATATACTCACCCATGTACTGGGTGATGGTGAAGGTGATTTTACCATTTCTGGAAACTTGGGTTTGTTGGAAAACAAGGGCAATAAAGGTGGTGCCGGTTTTGCCGTGGGTATTAAAGACCGTACCGACCCCGATAGTGTAAAGGCCGCCTGTTATTTTGGAAAGGGCATTTCCGTTGGGGTAAGCTTGGAAGGGAAGGCCTATATAGATGATAAAATGGAAACGTTGCCCAGCGGCTTCAATTTTGATAATTTTTCACTAGAGCTTAAAGGAAAGCATAAGGCCGGTTCTACGGAACTGAGCCTTCTACTTACCGATGCCAACGGAATGACAAAGCGTCTGCAATATCTTGTAAAAGGGAAGCTGGACGGTTTGATCGCCTTGGAAAACAAGGGGAAGCAAAAAAGGGAAAGTACCTTTTGGTGGGGCGATTTGCAATTGTCGGGCACAAAGATCCAACATAGGCAAGAACAGAGTTTTGGTCCTATTTTATGGGCTATGTATACGCTCTCAAGGGGTAGGTTGAAGCTCACGGCCCAACTTCCTCCTATAGGGGCCAAAGATTCACAAAAGGTAGAACTTGAGTTTTTCAGGAAGGGAAAATGGGTAAAAGAGGCAAAAGGCCAAATTGACCCTGTTTCCTTTACCTCAATTTTTATTATTGACGGCTGGGACGCTTCCGAAGACATCAAGTACCGTTTGCGGTACAGTTTCGATAAAGAAAGACACAGCTATGAAGGCGTAATACGGCAGGAGCCAACGGACAGGTCTTTGGTCTTTGGGGGGCTCACTTGTCAGCACGCCATGGGATTTCCGTATCGACCGCTAGTTGAAAATCTCGAGAAGT
This sequence comes from Zobellia uliginosa, assembly GCF_900156625.1. Taxonomy (GTDB): domain Bacteria; phylum Bacteroidota; class Bacteroidia; order Flavobacteriales; family Flavobacteriaceae; genus Zobellia; species Zobellia uliginosa. The sequence continues at coordinate 884,594 of NZ_FTOB01000002.1, forward strand.
CGAATCCCGATATACTTTATTTTTCAGGGGACCAGTTATATGAGGGCAACGGAGGTTATCCCATAAAAAGACAACCCGAAGATAAGGCCATCTTGAATTATTTAGGCAAATGGTACATGTTCGGCTGGGCCTTTGGCGAAGTGCTGAGGGATAGACCTAGTATCTGTACCCCCGATGACCACGATGTATATCAAGGCAACCTATGGGGGGAAGGAGGCGAAGGAATCTCATTTGAAGATTGGGAAAAGGTACGCGATGCCCATGGAGGCCTTGTGCAAACGCCCAACTTTGTAAATGTGGTAAACAAGACCCAATGTGGTCATATGCCGGACCCCTATGATCCGACACCGATGAAGTCGAATATCAGTACATGGTATACCCATTTGGTCTATGGCAAGGTAAGTTTTGCCATTGTCAGTGACCGACTCTTTAAATCGGGACCCGAAATGGTGAGGCCGGGTAAGGGGAGGATCGATCACCTTACCGAACCGGCCAAACCCGGGGAACTGGAGGCTGATGAGCTGACCTTTGTGGGACAACGACAACTCGATTTTTTAAACGATTGGGTAGGGGACTGGAAAGGGGCCAATATGAAAGTGTTGCTTAGCCAGACCTTGTTCTCGAATGTGGGAACACATCACGGACCCAAAAAACAGTTTTTGTTCGGGGACCTCGATTCGGGCGGATGGCCAAAATCGAAAAGGGACAAGGTAATTGAAACCATTAGAAAAGCTTGTGCCTTCCATATTAATGGCGACCAGCATTTGCCTTTTGTGGTTCAGTACAGTATAGATGAGCCCAGGGATGGGGGGTGGACCTTTTGCACACCGGCTATTTCTACAGGATACCCAAGGTGGGGACAGCCCGATTCGGTAAATGTACCCTTTACCGATAGACCAGGCCACGGACTGCCGAATACGGGCTGCTACCGCGATGGTTTTGGAAATGACAACTATATTTATGCAGTAGGTAACCCGACCGATGATTTTGATGAAGAAAGCGATCGCTATAAAAAGGCGCAAAAGAAGTCATCGGGCTATGGTATCGTTACCTTTGATACCATGGAACGTACCATAAAAATGGAAGCCATTCGCTTTTTGGCCGATTTGGAACGTACTTCCGAGGAAAATACCTTCCCAGGATGGCCCTTGACCATTCAACAAACCGATAATGATGGTCGACGGCCCGTTGGGTATCTTCCTAAATTGAAAATGGCCATGGCCGATCAAGTCGTGAAGGTCATTAATGAAGACACTAAAGAATTGGTGCACGCCATGAGGGTAAAAGGTGATACCTATGTCCCTTCAGTTTATCAATTGGGCAAATACACTATAATCATAGGGGAAGGAGACGCGAAAAAAACCATAAGTGGTATAGAAATAACTATTGATTCTAGAAAGGTGATTTCTGTATAGGTGAAAAGCTATAAATTTGAGTGTAAATTAATTTATAAATACAAAACGATTCATGACAAGTTTAAGGAATTATTTTTTGAATGGCGCCATCCTGTTACTGGTGTTGTCGGGCTGTAAGTCCAAAGAAGAAAAAACGGTCGTAAAGGACGATAGTCCCAAACAACCCAATATTGTCTTCATTTATATGGATGATTTGGGATATGGCGACCTAAGTGCATATGGTGCCACTGAATTGAGTACGCCCAATATCGATGCCTTGGCAGAGGGCGGCGTGCAGTTCACCAATGGTTATGCCACTTCGGCCACCTGTACGCCGAGTCGCTATGCCATACTTACCGGACGCTATCCTTGGAGGAACAAAGATGCCAAAATACTTCCGGGTACGGCTCCTTTGATTATCAGTACCGATCAACTGACCGTTCCAAAAATGTTAAAGAAAAAAGGCTATACTACGGGTATCGTAGGTAAGTGGCATTTAGGTCTGGGAAGCGGAAACGTAAACTGGAACGAAAGGGTTACCCCTGGTCCAAATGAGGTTGGTTTCGATTATTCCTATATATTGGCGGCCACTCAAGATAGGGTGCCTACCGTTTATATTAAAGACGGACATGTTGACGGTTTAGACCCCAACGACCCTATAGAAGTGAGCTACAAGGAAAATTTTGAGGGAGAGCCTACTGGATTGGACAACCCGGAATTGACCACAATGAAATGGCATCACGGTCATAACAACAGTATTGTGAACGGTATTCCACGTATCGGTTACATGAAAGGTGGAGAAGCGGCAAAATGGAGCGATGTAGATATGGCCGACCACTTTTTGGCCAAGGCCCAGGCCTATGTGAAAGACCATAAAGACAAGCCCTTTTTTCTATACTACGCTTTGCAGCAACCTCACGTACCGCGTACGCCACATCCAAGATTTGCCGGAAAGTCGGGAATGGGACCACGAGGCGATGTTATTCTTGAAGCGGATTGGGTTGTTGGTGAATTTATGAAGACATTAGAGGAACAGGGGCTTTTAGAGAACACCTTGATCGTATTTTCCAGTGATAACGGTCCTGTCGTAAATGATGGCTACTATGATGATGCCGAAGAGAAACTAGGAAATCATACTCCATCAGGTCCTTTACGTGGTGGAAAGTATAGCTTGTACGATGCCGGTACACGAGTGCCTTTTATTACGTATTGGAAAGGTAAGATCGCTCCTGCTAAATCGGATGCCCTGGTATGCCAAGTAGATTTACTTACCTCAATGGCCGCTTTGGTAGGTAGTGATAAAAAAGGTGAGGATAGCGAAAACTTTTTGGACGCCCTAATGGGAAAAAGCGACCAAGGTAGAACAGAATTGGTTTTAGAGGCGGGTTCAAGAACAGCTTTTAGAAAAGGGGACTGGGTCATGATTCCTCCTTATAAAGGTGCTGCCATAAACAAGCAGGTGAATATAGAATTGGGTAATGATAGTGAATATCAACTGTACAACCTTAAGGAAGATATTGGGCAGACCAAGAACTTGGCCAAGGAAAACCCTGAAAAACTTCAGGAAATGATTCAAGGTTTTGAAGCCATAAGGGGAAAGAATGACGTTGAGATCAAAGAACTGGAGTTGAAATAATCGACTCTTAATCGGTATTGTCTTTCGTGATTTTTATCGAAGGATACCTCACAGTTCACCCATAACCTGAGTTCGATTAATAATATTTGATTATTAGACAGCAAAAAAGATAGATTTTTAGTAAGTTAAAGTGTTGAAATTTAATTTTTTAATCTAAAAATCTATCTTTTATAACTTACTCTAAAGTCACAGGAATTTTCTGTTTAGTCGATGAATTTTGTAAGGAATATGCTGAAGTAGTGGATAAAGCCCTTATTGGGAATAAAGCAAAGCGTCCTTCGATAATGTCTCAAAGTGAAATAATCACACTAGCAATTATTTTCCAATTAAGTGGGTTTAGAACCTTTAAACACTTCTATGTTTTCTATGTAAAGACTCATATGAATAATAATTTTTCCTGCCACAGTTTCCTATAATAGATTTACAGAACTAATGCAAGAGAACTTAATGGCTATTTGCACATAGCTTCCTGCCAAAAAAACTAAGTATCAAATTTCAAACCATAAAAACTAATCAAACAACTTTGTTTTAATCGAACTCAGGTTTATAGTAATTTGGTTTTACGACAAACTTCACTACTGCGGTTTGACCAAATCCAATATCAATATGAGAAATTAATATCAACGCATAACTAAACTAGAGCAAGTTAATTAATTTATGACTTGAGATTTTGTTTGTTGATAGACTGTATTTTGCTTTGATTTTTTCCAACTTCTCACAATAACCTTGCTCAGCAAGCCAAATATCACCTCTATAAATCCGATTAGGACCTGAGTCTCTATATTTTTGAATGATGATATTTATATCCTCAGTAAACTCTTTGGCATAATATTCATCTTCTCCATTTGGTTCGTCCCAGTGTAGTTCAAACCTTGTAAGCACTTCTCCTAACTCCATAGAGCACGTTTTTTCTTTTATTTTTGCTCCTCCGCTTGCTGTAAGAATGTACATTCGCCATTTTAATGGATGATCTTTTATTTTTTCGCAAGCATTTATTAAATCTAAAAACATTTGATCACAATCAGGTATACTCCAACTTGATAAGGTAGTAAAATATGAATCTACCATTTCTCTTTTCCAAGACGTTTCTTCCCAGTATGTTAGAGGTGAACGTCTTAATTTTTCGCTTGTTACTTCTGATATAGCTTCGGGAGTTTCAGTAAGATAATCTGATGCGGTGATCATCCTAACATCCAATATAGAACCTGTCTTCCAATCATCAGGGTTTTCAATTATCTTGACAACTGTTTCGCCAAGTTCTTGTCTCAAAATTTTTAATGTTTCTGAAATAGAGAATAAACTAAAAACATTGAACGAACACATAGGTTCTGAATAACCTGGTTCAAAATGGATTCTAAATGAAACGGAAATCTCTCTAGGTAAATGATGGGCTTTCAAAAATGTTTTATTTGCTACACAAACTTCCAATTGGTTTTTTGACATTAATTTCAGACACCAACTTGCCGTAGATGGGGCTTCTATGACTTTCAAATTTAATTCTGTCACTACACCTATTTCGGCTGCAGCACCGCCTTTTAAAGACCAAAGGATATCAGGATGGGAATGTTCATTTACGACTAATGTCTCTCCGCTCCAAAGAACTATTTTAGCACTTTCTACATGTTGACACCCAAGACCATACTTTCTACTAAGTATAAAGTCCCAACCTGCTGTAGTAAAATGCCCCCCAGCATGTACATCAAAACAATCACCATGAGGAAGAGCTTTATTGTTTTGATGAAGTAGGTATATTATTTTCCCTAAAATACATCCTGGCTGAAGAGAGATGATGTTTTCATTTAAATGACAGTTATCCATCATAGATAAATTTATCATTATACCGTCACAAGAAGCGCCATTAAAATATCCATGTCCGCCAGATCTAACAGAAACCGAAGTATTCTCATAAATTTCTAATGATGTTAATAAAGACAATACTCTGGCTACTCCCCAATCGCTACAAGGTGATACTACAATTTGAGGAATTATTGCTTCGCGATTATGCATTTGAGAATACGTGGGGAAGTATTCTCCATTAGTTTCTTCATATTTGATTCCTACTTTGTCAAGCTCCTTTTTTAGGAGTATTATCTTTTTATTATTTGAGGTGTTTTTCATTTGGATGTTTATTGTTAAGTTAAATGTTAAAGCCCTCTAATTTGGTTGCAGATACTTTAGTTTCTATAAATGTTTTAGTTTTGTTGCATGTCAAACTACCAAAAGAATTCACATTCGATAAGCAAATCTGAGTTGCCTTTTTGTATGGGCAAGAAAATATAGTTATAATGTTCTTCAAGGTGATATTCAATATCGTTGTGAGATTTGTTGATACAGATATGTAATTTTGAAAATGTTGATATTCTAAAGGGAGTTGTAAGAAAGAATTTCATTCTTTTGTTAAAAACTATGGATTTTCAATCCATAGTGATCCATTCTTGTTATAGATTAATCATGTCAAGGCAGATCGTCTACTAGGCATGATTCAAATATGGACAAAGTAAATATATTAATTAGACAATACTAGCGTTGAAATGAATCGTGTCTTTTCGCGCTGATAGCTTTATCTAAGAAGTTGTTCTATACTGATTTCTGGGCTTTCCAATCCTTCATCCATCTTTCTTAGCCTTTATTTTTTACTTCGAATAATATATAGAGTGGTATTAATGAAGCGATAAAAATTCCTATGGCAATATTATTTATTTGGCTTAAAAGCAATCGCGTCTATCTCAACCTGCATAACGTCTAGTGCTAACCTTGGGACGGGGATTAATGTGCTAGCAGGGTAAATTTTATTTGTCCAAAATTCACTCATTTCTTCACTCCAAATTTTTAATTTTTCTTCATTATGATTAACAATCAGTACGGTAATTTTAACAATGTTTTCAGGTTCTAGGTTATATTCGTCTAGTACAATTTTAATATTTTTTAGAGTAAATTGTAATTGAGTTCTAAAGTCACTTGAAAGGGTATGATCTAAATCTTGATCACCACCTTGTCCAGAAATGAAAATGTATTCACCATTGGAAGGCGAACGTACAGAATGACAAAAACCATAAGGTGTTGGATCAAATAGTTGTTTTGGGTTTGTGTGTGTTTGTTCCATAATAATTGTTGATAACATTATTAAATGAATGCTTAAAATTAATGTTTTACAAGTGTATATCTGTACCCCTATTCCCCAATGGCCACAAGGTTTATGTACCACTACCTATACAGGCTCGTAACTTTTCAACCCTAGCTTTTTCTTTATCACCTTGGTAGAAAATCCTTTCTTAGTAACACTCATCAGAAACATAGTCTTATACCATACAAAAATGAAAGATTAGAACTCTACATAATCATACCACTAAGCAACGAAGTCCGAGAACAACACTTCTTGCACTCATAACTCCAACGGCTCTTTATCCAATAATACTCAGTATGGGAGAACTGATGAGAAGAAACATATACCTTATCTCCACTCTTGCTTAAAATGATTCCTCGCTATCAAAATGAGCGGTAAAACTAAAGATATTCATTAATTTATTTTTTTATACAATTTAGTATTGTGCACTTGTGCACTCGAATTGTTATAAGCAAATTTAAAGAAGCATTAAGAGAAATAATATACCTAAAAATAACGATTTTTGAATAGTGATTTATAAGGGTAACATATTGTGGTTTATCCTTGTTTTTTTACTTCATAACCTGAGTTCGATTAATAATATTTGATTATTAGACAGTAAAGAAGATAGATTTTTAGATTAAAAAATTGATTTTAAACACTTTAATTTACTAAAAATCTATCTATGATAATTTACTCTAAAGTCACAGGAATTTTCTGTTTAGTCGATAAATTTTGTAAGGAATATGCTGAAGTAGTGGATAAAGCCCTTATTGGGAATAAAGCAAAGCGTCCTTCGATAATGTCTCAAAGTGAAATAATCACACTAGCAATTATTTTCCAATTAAGTGGGTTTAGAACCTTTAAACACTTCTATGTAAAGACTCATATGAAAAATGATTTTCCTGCCACAGTTTCCTATAATGGATTTACAGAACTAATGCAAGAGAACTTAATGGCTATGACTTTGTTTTTAAAAACCTGCTGTTTGGGTGATTGCTCTGGAATATCATTTATTGACTCTACTCCTGTAAGGGTCTGCAAGAATAAACGAATACACAATCATAAAGTCTTTAAGGGTATTGCTACTATTGGTAGGTCTATCATGGGTTGGTTTCACGGTTTTAAGTTGCACATTATCATAAATGACAAAGGGGGGATTTTAAACTTCACAATTACACAGGCTAACGTAGACGATAGGAAGCCATTAAAGAAAGAGCGGTTTCTAGACAAAATTTACGGGAAGTTATTCGCCGACAAAGGCTATATAGGAAAAGATTTAATACAGATGCTCTTTGTTGATGGCGTACACCTAATCACATCGGTTAGAAACAACATGAAGAATTCACTAATGACCATGAGTGATAAAATTTTACTTAGAAAACGTTCCGTAATAGAGACCGTCAATGATGAACTCAAAAACATCTGCCAAATAGAACATTCAAGACATAGAAGCTTTGGTAATTTCTTGGTAAATATTATCGCAGGGCTTATTGCATATAGCTTCCTGCCAAAAAAACTATGTATCAAATTTCAAACCATAAAAACTAATCAAACAACTTTGTTTTAATCGAACTCAGGTCCATAATACATACCGTTCCTAGTGTAGAAGCTGTTCTTTTTCAGTATTTTGTATTAGGAACGGTTTTTTGTTATAAAAAAAAAACGATATTTGCCCCGTCATGAAGTTATAGAAATTATGTTCCGTATAGATGTCGTTAGGCCATTGTCCTAAATTAATCGAACCTTCTTCGTTCGGTTTTGACATGTCTTCCTTTTTTCAACATAATTTCTTTTCAAATGCCACATATAAATAGAATTACCTTAAAAAGACTGTTTCAGCACTTTATAGTTGCCGTTACGGGCAAAGAAACAGAATTTACTTCCGGAAGCATCCGTAAGGCCATTTTTATGCTTTCCATCCCCATGATTTTGGAGATGATGATGGAGTCTATTTTCGCCATTGTAGATATTGCCTATGTTTCACAGGTAAGTGTAAATGCGGTAGCCACCATTGGTCTTACCGAATCGGTAGTGACCTTGGTCTATGCCGTGGCCATAGGACTGAGTATGGCAGCAACGGCCATAGTAGCCCGAAGAATAGGGGCGAAGGATGTAAAGGGCGCCCAAGAAGCGGCAGTGCAGGCCATAGCCCTAGGTGTCTTGGTTTCGGTTGTAGTCGGAGTATCGGGCTTTTTATATGCGAAGGACATTCTGGCCTTGATGGGGGCGGAACCTGATTTAATTGCCGAGGGCTATGGGTATACGCAGCTGTTACTGGGAGGTAATATCACAATTTTGCTATTGTTCTTGATCAATGCCATATTCAGGGGGGCTGGTGATGCCTCCATTGCAATGTGGGCCTTGGTGCTTTCCAACGGACTCAATATTATTTTAGATCCTATATTTATCTTCGGATGGGGACCTATACCGGAGTATGGGGTTATGGGGGCGGCCATCGCTACGAATATAGGTAGGGGAGCGGCCGTTTTGTTTCAATTGGCGGTCTTGTTCTTTGGTTGGAGCCGTATACAGATCGGGTTTAAGGACATGGTCCTTCATTTTGGGGTAATGCTCAACCTTGTAAAGGTATCGATGGGAGGTGTCGCCCAATTTCTTATAGGCACTTCAAGTTGGGTGTTTCTTATGCGGATGATGTCGGAGTTCGGTAGCGAGGTCTTGGCAGGTTACACCATTGCCATTAGGGTCATGCTGTTTACTTTGATGCCCTCTTGGGGGATGAGCAATGCCGCGGCCACCCTGGTAGGCCAAAACCTTGGGGCAAAAAAGCCCGATCGCGCGGAAACCTCGGTTTGGAAGACGGGAAAATACAATGCCTGGTTTATGGGTATGGTTTCTTTGGTCTATCTTTTCTTTGCATATGATATCGTAGGTTGGTTCAATACGAATCCTGTAGTGGTCGAAAATGGCGGTCTATGCCTTCAGATTATAGCTGTAGGCTATGTATTCTATGCCTATGGCATGGTCGTGACCCAAGCTTTTAACGGAGCGGGGGATACCGGTACACCGACCAAACTGAACCTTATTGCCTTTTGGTTGTTTCAGTTGCCTTTCGCCTATTTAACGGCCATTGCGTTTCAATGGGGGGCGATGGGCGTATTCGTCGCCATTACTGCCGCAGAGGTACTGTTGGCCGTCATCTCTATGGTGTGGTTTAAAAAAGGGAAGTGGAAAAAGGTCAGTGTCTAATCGGCTTTTTGTAACTTTATCTTTCTAAATTCCTGAAAATATGCAGCAGAAGAAAATAGGCCTCAATACGATATGTACCCATGTGGGGGAGGTGAAGGATGAACAGTTCAAAGGAGCGGTTTCCCCGCTTTATATGAGTAGTTCGTATGCCTTTGAAGACGTTGATGTAAAACGATATCCCAGATATTTCAACACTCCCAACCAAGAGGCCCTGTGCAAGAAAATAGCGGCTTTGGAGCATGCCGAGGCCGGTCTTATATTTGGTAGTGGCATGGCGGCCATAACTACCTCCCTAATGGCATTTTTAAGGGCAGGGGACCATGTGGTACTCCAGCAAGTGTTGTACGGGGGTACGTATAATTTGGTGGTTGAGGAATTCGATAAATTTGGTATCGAATATTCCTTTACGCATGGATGGGCCCCTGAAGACTTCGAAAAAAAGATCCGTTCGAATACCAAGGTGATTTATATTGAAACACCTTCCAATCCACTTTTGACCATAACCGATTTAGTTGCCATCGGGAAGTTGGCCAAAAAACACGGACTCATCTCTATGATCGATAATACCTTTGCGAGTCCGGTCAACCAAAACCCTATAGATTTCGGCATTGATGTGGTCATTCATAGTGCGACAAAGTATATGGGAGGCCATTCGGATATTTTGGCGGGAGCAGTGGCTTCCTCCGAAGAAAATATCAATCGAATTTTCGCTTTGGCAAAGAACTTTGGTGGAAGCCTTAGTGATTATACGGTCTGGCTGCTCGAAAGAAGCTTGAAGACCATGGGATTGCGCGTAAAGGCCCAAAATGCCAACGCCCAACATATGGCCGAATACCTGTTCGGGCATAAAGCGGTTACTCGGGTCTACTACCCTGGCTTAAAGAGCCATCCCGATTACGAACTGGCGAAATCGCAAATGAACGGTTTTGGAGGAATGCTGTCTTTTGAGCTACACGAAGATTACGATGCTACCCAGTTTCAAAAAGAACTACAATTGATAAAGCCTTCCATGAGTTTGGCAGGTGTAGAGAGTACCATGCTTTCACCGACCAAGACCTCACACGCCCTTTTAGGGGCCGAAGAAAGGGCAAAACAAGGCATCTTAGATGGTTTGATCCGCTTTTCCGTAGGAATAGAAGAGCCCGAAGATCTAATTGCCGATATTGAACAGGCCTTAGAAAAAGTAAGGTTGGGCAGGGTAGCAACGACTAGTTAGGCCTACTGTCCAGTACATAAAACAAATTCAAGAAAAAAAGAATGAAATTAGACATATTAGCTTTTGGCGCCCATCCCGATGATGTTGAACTTGGTGCCGGGGCTACCATTGCCAAAGCCATTGCGAGCGGAAAGAAAGTAGGTATCGTAGATTTGACCCGTGGAGAACTCGGAACAAGGGGTTCTGCGGAAATACGGGATAGTGAAGCCGCAGCTGCGGCCAAGGTTCTTGGGGTAGAGTCAAGGGAGAATTTAGGCTTTGCCGATGGCTTCTTCGTCAATGATAGGGAACATCAACTAGAAATCATTAAAATGGTGCGTAAGTACAGGCCTGAAATAGTGCTTTGCAATGCCATAGATGATCGGCATATCGATCATGGCAAAGGCAGTAAACTGGTCAGTGATGCCTGTTTTTTAAGTGGATTGATAAAGATCGAGACCAAACTTTCGGATGCGGATGCCCCACAAGCGCAATGGAGGCCCAAGGTCGTTTACCACTACATTCAATGGAAAAACCTTGAACCCGATTTTGTTGTTGATGTATCGGGATATATCGAAAAGAAAACAGAAGCTATTTTAGCCTATTCCTCGCAATTTCACGACCCCAAAAGCAAAGAGCCGGAAACACCTATTAGCAGTAAAAACTTTATAGATAGTGTAAACTATAGGGCTAGAGACCTAGGTAGGTTGATAGGGGTGGACTATGCGGAAGGTTTTACCGTTGAACGTTTTGTGGGCGTCAATAATATAGACGACCTGATTTAAGCGGTTTTTTGGTAATTCTTGTTGGCCTTGGGTAGGGTAAAGTGAAAGGTACTGCCTTTGCGCAAGCTGCTTTCGACCCATATGGTACCATTGTTCTTTTCTACCATTTCCTTACATAGTGAGAGTCCTAGACCGGTTCCTTTTTCATTATTGGTACCATAGGTGGTAACCGAAGAAGTGGTGATAAAGAGCTTTTCAATGGTATCTTGGTCCATGCCGACACCTGTATCGCGAATTGATATTTGCCACTGTTGGTTTAGTTCAATGGCCGAAATGGTAACCATTCCGTTTTCGGGCGTAAACTTTATGGCATTGCTTATCAGGTTACGGATTACTATGTCTATTTGGTTGCTGTCAGACCAGGTCAAGGTATTCGAGTTAAGATGGCTTATAAGTCGGATCGACTTGTTTTTGGCCGTTTCCGACAATAGGTCGATGTTGTCTTTTACCAAGGAATCGAGGGCAACTACGGCAGGCTGGGTGATAGCGCCGTTCATTTGTGTTTGGCCCCAGGTCAATAGATTGTTCAGGGTAAACGAAATGTGGTCTATGTCATTGGCAAGTTTAGGCATAAAGCCCATAAATTCGCTCTGTTCTATTTCTCCGTTCTTAAAAAGTTTCAACAGGCCTTGAAAGGCGCCTATAGGTCCTCTAAGGTCGTGTCCGATAATGGAGAAAAGCTTATCCTTTGTACGGTTGATTTCCTGTAGCTCCAATTCGTTTTTCTCTAGATCCTTGGTTTTTTTCTTCAGTTCGGCATTCAGGTTCTTTTGTATTTTTTCACTTCGCCCGACCAAAAGGGTCACAACAATGAATATAAAGAGGATACCCAGGGCTACATTTACGTAGGCTCGCTGGGTATCTAGCTGTTTCTTATTTTCTGCGATAAGGTCGACCTTTTGTTTTTCATGCTCCATTTTGGTCATGAGCATGGTCAAGCTTTTTTTGTTTTCGTTTCTCGATAGGGTGTCTGACAGGGTTTGATAGATTTCGTGGTATTTCAGGGCCTTTTCAAATTCGCCTTTGTTTTTATGCACTTCGTAGAGGGTCTTGGCACATTGCTGGGAGCCTTCCATGTCTTTAATAACGGTGGAAATTTTATACGCCTCACGGGCATAATGCTCCGCAATACTGTCTCTGTTCATACGTAGATAAGCTTTTGACATACCGTTCAAAAGTTCTATTTTTCCACGCTCATCCTGAAGTTTTTCATGCAACATTTCACTCTGCCTGTACCAGTATAGGGCCCATTCGTTCTTTCCGCCCTTTAGGTAAATTTTTCCCTTGGTCTCATAAGCATAGGCCAGCCATTCCATAATCCCGTGTCTTTCAAAAACCGCGATACTGGAGTTGATGTTATACATGGCATGTTCTAGATCACCTATATCTGCATAGGTAGAACCCATATTGCTCATAGTTTCTGCAGAAACGATCTCATCGCCCAGTTCTTCGTTGAGTTTTTTGACCTCTTTGTAAAACGTAAGGGCTTGGGTATAGTCTTTTTGGGAAGCGTAAAGATTGGCTACATTCTCGTTCATTACCGATAACATGAATTTGTTGTCGGTTTCATGGGCCAAATCAATGCCCTTTAAATAGTGTATTAGCGATTGTGCATAATCCCCGACATAGGAATACTGCATGGCTAGATTGTTCCGAGCCCGTAAGATTAATTTTGAGTTGTTGATTTTCTGGCCAAGAGAAAGTGCCTTTTGCAAATAGTCGATGCTTTTTTTATGGTTGCCTTTGTCGGAGTAGTAGTTTCCCACCCCTATAAGTGCTTCTCCTTCGCCCTTCTTATAATAAATAGACCGACTATAGGTCAAGGCTTGTTGAGAAAGTGAGAGAAGGCTATCGGTATGGTAGAAGCGCTGCTCTTTAGCGAGTTCGTTGAGCAAATCGATATGGAGACTATCCTTCAAGGAAAAATCAGGTAACTCCCTCATTTCCTTAATCAAGCTTTCTATACTATCTTTTGCCCTATTTTGTGCCTCTAAGCATGGGCTAAATAGAAAAGCCCACCCAAACAGCATGATGCCGAATTTGGGAAGTAGGTTAAAGGTCAAAAATTTGGCTTTGACAAAAGACATTTATAAATCAATTAAAGGTCTAATTTATCCATGGGTTGTAAATCATTATAATATTTGTTGTGAAACGCCAAAAATTGTGTGTTTTGTCGCAAATTTTATGCATTTTATCGATTATTTGTAAGAAGGCGAATTATTTTATTGCCTCATTATCAATTTGTTTTTAAAGTAATTGAGGGTATAGGAAAAAATACGCCCTTTTTATTTTGAAAGATTACATAAAAAAAATTACCTTTGCCACCGCTTACAAATGGTGGTTGTAGCTCAGCTGGTTAGAGCGCTTGATTGTGGTTCAAGAGGTCGCCGGTTCGAAACCGGTCTTCCACCCCAGAATAAAAAGCCTTGTCAATTTTGACGAGGCTTTTTTGGTTTTACATAGTATCTACCGATCGGGCATAAAAAAAACCTGCCGTTGAGGGCAGGTTTTCTATATTGGTCTGTAGATTTTATTTAGATGCTTTGTCCACAACAACGCGTTGGTCTCTGTTGGCCACTTCCCATGCCGTGTAGAAAACTAAACGTGTACGGTTTTCGAGTAGATCATAGTTGATCTTGTCGGGCGTATCGCCAGGCCTGTGATAATCATCGTGGGTTCCATTAAAATAGAAAATGATAGGAATGTTGTTCTTGGCAAAATTGTAGTGGTCACTTCTGTAATAAAAACGGTTTGGGTCGTTTTCATCGTTATAGGTGTAATCTAATGTGATTTGGGTGTATTTGTTGTTGACTTCCTCGGAAAGTTCATGTAGGTCGGTACTGAGCTTGTCAGAGCCTATCAAGTAGATGTAATTGCGTTCGCCATCACGTTTTGGGTCGATACGCCCTATCATATCGATATTGAGATTGGCCACTGTATTCTCCAATGGAAAAATGGGGTCTACATCGGTATAGTATTGCGAGCCTAAAAGTCCTTTTTCTTCGCCTGTAACGTGTAGGAAAACAATAGATCGCCTAGGTCCTTTACCGGCATCGGCGGCCTTTTTGAAAGCTTGGGCAATTTCCAAAAGCGCCACGGTACCCGAACCATCATCATCGGCACCATTGTTGATTTCACCGTCGGCCGTAATTCCAATATGATCTAAGTGGGATGAAATTACCACGTATTCGTCAGGCTTCTCTGAGCCCTTTAATACGGCAACTACGTTTTCAGATGAAATCTCATCATTATCGCTCTCCACATCGATCGTAATCTTTTTGTTTAATTTCCTAGGCTTGTGATCCGATACTACCGTAGGTAAGATGGCTTTGGCCAGGGTCGAGTTGATCAAAAAATTGAAAAAGCCGTCACTATCGTCTTTGGCCAATTCCATTCTTCCATTATCGTTGCTCTCCATCCATTTAAAGCGACTTTTAAAGCGTGAAAAATTGCTCTCATCGTAATATAAGATACCCTTGGCGCCCTTAGAGGTGGCGAGCTCCAATCGTTTGCCCAAAGATTCGGACATATTGCTCCAAATCGATTTCTCGGTCGAACCCGATAATAGATAGTTGCCATTGGCATCTAACGGTTCTCCCGATTTGATCAATATCACTTTATCCTTTACATCAAGGTTCTTATAGTCTGAATACCTACCTTCCTCGATACCATAACCAGCGTATACGATCTCGTTAAAGGTGCCTTGAGCCTTTGAAAAGGTAAGAAAGCTTTCCCCTAAAGGATATTCCTTGCCATCAACGGTAAGGGACCCCACAGGTAATTGGCTAACTTGAAGGGGGACTTTTTGAAAATAATCGCCGTTTTTTTGGGCAGCAGGTATACCCATTTTTTCGTATTGGGCCTTTAGGTATTCCACGGCTTTTTTCTGTCCGGGTTGACCGGTTTCCCTGCCTTCGAATTCGTCGGAAGCATATGTATATAAATGATCTTTGAGTTCACTTTCGGTTATGGTTTCCCCGAACGTTTTAGGGGAATTGGTAGATTTGTTAACTGCATTTTTATCTCCATCGGAAACCGTTGTTTGTGATGAATTGCAGGCCATAGCCAATCCTATGGCAAGAATAATGAGTTTTTTCATGTCTTATGGGTTATACTTATATAAAGTTTCCAAAAATAACGAAAACAAATAGAAAAGGTCTGTTGCCCAGACAATAATTATGCTTCAAAAAGCATCACTTTTTTAACTAACTTGCTCGAGCTTTGACTATATTCCAACATCAAGATAAATTATGAAATCTTTAAAACTATTATTCGCCTGTGCCTTAACAGGCGCTATATCCATGTCGTGTAACCAAATGAAAAAAGAAAAAATGACGGAATCCGTTTCTAAAACCCCAAAAGCCAAATTTGAAAAGAATATTAATGCCCAAGACTTTATCACAACTATTGAAGGTGATTCCGTAGGGTTCTATGTTTTGACCAACGTCAACGGAATGGAAGCTACCTTTACCAATTACGGACTACGTTTGGTGTCATTATACGTGCCCGATAAAAATGGGGAATTTGCCGATGTGGTTCTTGGCTTCGACAACCTAGCGGATTACCGCGCCAAAAAGAACTTTTACGGGGCCGTAATCGGTAGATACGGAAACCGTATAGCCAAAGGAAAGTTTACCCTGGATGGAAAAACTTATGATTTGGCCATCAATAATAACGAAAACCACCTGCACGGAGGATTGCTCGGTTTTGAAAGCGTCGTTTGGAAGGTAGACGAACAAAGCGACAATGCCATATCCTTTACCCGAACCTCTCCTGATATGGAAGAAGGCTATCCGGGCAACCTAGAGGTCAAGGTCAGTTACTTGCTTACCGATGATAATGCCTTGGAAATAAGCTATGAGGCAAAGACGGACAAGCCTACCTATGTAAACCTTACCAACCATTCCTTCTTTAACCTGAAAGGTGAAGGGGAAGGCACGGTCAATGACCATGTCGTAATGTTGAACGCCGATAAGTTTACCCCCGTTGACAACGGATTGATTCCTACCGGTGAGCTAGAGGATGTGGCCGGCACCCCTTTTGATTTTAAAGTACCGAAGGCCATAGGGAGAGATATTGAAACTGATTTTGAACAACTGAAGCTAGGTAATGGCTACGACCATAATTTCGTGCTCAACGAAACTCCCAAAAATGCGGAAGGCCTGACTTTTGCCGCGAGAGTGGTAGAGCCCAATAGCGGTAGAACCTTAGAGGTGTATACCGATGAGCCGGGGGTTCAGTTTTACGGGGGGAATTTTCTCGACGGCACCGATATCGGCAAAAGTGGAAAGGCTTATGTCCGTAGGGGCTCTTTTTGTTTGGAAACACAACATTTCCCTAATTCGCCCAACCAACCAGGGTTCCCGAGTACGCGATTGGAGCCAGGGGAAACCTATACCTCGCATTGTACTTATAAATTTGGGGTTGTAGAAAACTAGATAGGGGCGCTCACCGTTTTTCCGTTCTATTGTTGGGCGGAAAAGCGGGAGGGCGTAACACCCTTTAATTTTTTGAATTGCCTGTTGAAATTTGATATGGAGGAAAAGCCCGACTGTTCCGATATTTCAAGGATGGAAAGTTGGTCTTCCGATCGGTTCAACAACTGACAGGCATGCTCTATCCTAAGCTCGATCAAGAATTGAAAGAAGGTTTTGTTGGTGTGCTGTTTGAAAAACTTACAAAACGCATTGGGTGTCATATACACCTGGGAGGCTACCGTGTTCAAACCGATTTCAGACTGAAAGTGGGTAACTACGTATTCAAATATGGTCTGCATTCGTCGTCCTTGGGAGTTGCCGATTTTCTTTGGGTAAATAAAATTCGTCAAGGTTTTTTTATCGGTATGGCCCAATCGTTTCAGTAACTGGAAAAAAGCTACAAAGCGGTCTAGTTTTTCCAAATGCGGGAGCTGTACCATAAGCTTTTGGATCGGCTCCGTATTTCCTATAATTTGAAACCCCTCCCTTGAAATATCGAGTAGGGGCTGTAGTTCTTCGAGGTCGGGCAGTTCAAAAAACGAGGTTCCAAAAGTATGCTCCGTAAAGAACAAGGAGATTTTATGCGACATCTCGTCACTTTTGTCATTTTTGAACATATGTGGGCAATGCGGCCCGATAACAAAAAAATCACCGTCTTTAAAAGGGTGGATACTATCGCCCACAATTAGTTTTCCTTTGGCCTTTACGATCAAGGTAAACTGAATTTCAGCATGTTGGTGCAGTCTGTCGTAGAAGATCGGCTCACGGTCTACTTGAACGATCAAGTTTTGGTGAAGTGGTTTTGGAACCTGAAACGGATGGACTTTCATGGATGTGTTGAGCGTATTTATTGCGCTTATTCGTATAAAGGCATATTGAATGGATAATATAGTCTAATTTTTTGATAAAATCATCTTATTCTCCTTCGTGTTCTACAACTAATTTTGTCCAAGACACTTTTAAAACAACCTTATGAAATTTGAATGGAAGGGGGTAATGCCCGCGGTAACTACTAAATTCAATAGTGACGATACATTGGATCTAAACACGTTCCGTACAAATATTGAAGCACAGATAGAAGCAGGGGTACACGGTATAGTTTTGGGCGGCTCACTTGGCGAGGCCAGTACCTTGGGGGCGGAAGAAAAAAGGATATTGATCAAAGAAACCGTTCAAATCGTTGACGATAAAATTCCTGTAATTATGACAATTGCGGAGCAGGCTACAAAAGTGGCCCTGCAAGCGGTAAAGGATGCAGGGGAAAGTGGTGCGGACGGACTAATGGTCCTTCCTCCCATGCGCTACAAATCCACCGACCATGAAACCGTTGAATTTTTTAAGGAAATAGCCGGTAGCACTGAGCTTCCGATTATGATCTACAACAATCCGGTGGACTATAAAATCGAGGTTACGGTAGACATGTTCAAAGAACTTTTGGAACTAAAGAATATTACGGCCGTAAAGGAATCTACCCGAGATATCATAAATATAGGACGCTTGAGAAACGAATTCGGTTCCGACTTGAGTATTTTGACGGGCGTCGACCCATTGGCCCTAGAAAGCCTTCTTATCGGTGCCGATGGTTGGGTGGCAGGTTTGGTCTGTGCCTTTCCTGCGGAAACCGTAGCTATTTACGAGCTGGCAAAAGCTGGATATGCCAAGGAAGCTACCGAAATCTATAGATGGTTCTTGCCTTTATTGGAATTGGATATTAGTCCTCAATTGGTGCAAAATATCAAGTTGGCCGAGGTGGCTACGGGTATCGGCACCGAAAATGTACGTAAACCTAGGCTTCCATTGCAAGGTGCAGAACGTGAAAGAGTGCTGAAGGTGATTCAAGACGGATTGAAGACAAGGCCCCAATTGCCCGATTATAAAAACCTAAAGCCTTTGAACACGACCTTGGCCTAAGCCTAAAACGCGATGGCAACCTGGTTTAAGAATGCTCCGATAGAGATGAGCGGGACCTATGTCCCGACTTGGTCTGGCGAGCTGAAAGTCTTTTGAGCAAATTCTTGCTGCTTCAGGGCAATTATAGTAGCTTCATGGCTGCAGATAAAGACTTCAAATACAACAATATGATTACAGGAAAAAACTACATAGGAAAAGATCTTTCGTCTAAGGGAAACCAAACGTACAACACCTTTGACCCGAATGCGAATCAAGCGACGGAGTGGACGTTCTACGAAGCTACCAAGGAAGAGATAGATAGTGCGGTGGGTAAGGCCGATGAGGCCTTTCAGGTGTATAAAAACCTTTCCGGGGCAAAAAAGGCCCAGTTTCTAGAAGCTATAGCCGAAGAGCTTGAAGCTTTGGGCGATGAATTGACACGGACGTATTGTAAGGAGTCGGGCTTGCCACAAGGAAGGGCCATGGGCGAACGTGGGCGTACCATGGGGCAGTTGCGGGCCTTTGCCGAACTTTTAAAGGAAGGTTCATGGGTAGAGGCAACCATAGATACGGCCCAACCGGACCGACAACCTTTTCCTAAGTTAGATTTGCGAAAAATGCTATTGCCTATCGGTCCCATAGCTGTTTTTGGCTCGAGTAACTTTCCCTTTGCGTTTTCTACGGCGGGCGGTGATACGGCCAGTGCCTTGGCTGCGGGTTGTCCGGTAATCGTAAAAAGCCATCCGATGCATGCGGGAACTGGGGAACTGGTTTCCTCGGCAATCATAAAGGCCGCCGAACGTACCGGTATGCCCGACGGTGTTTTTTCAAACCTGAACAGCAGCGGAATAGAAGTTGGACAGCAGTTGGTGCTCCATCCTAAAGTTAAGGGTGTTGGCTTTACGGGAAGTATAAAAGGAGGCACCGCACTCTATCAATTGGCAAACGAACGTAAGGAGCCTATACCTGTTTTTGCCGAAATGGGCAGTATTAACCCAGTGGTAGTCCTTCCTTCGGCCTTACAGGAAAAAGGAGCATTTTGGGCCCAACAATACGCTGGGTCGATCATGTTGGGAGCGGGGCAGTTTTGTACCAACCCCGGGTTGATCCTAGGGGTAAAAAGTACTTCCTTAGATGTCTTTATTGACGCCTTGGGCGAAGAAATAGAAAAATTGGAGCCTAGCTGTATGCTACATCCTAACATACATAGCAACTACGAAAAAGGTAAGGAAGAAGTGTCGGCCCAAGGGGGAACCGATGTAGTGGCCGAATATAAAAAACAGACAGCACCGAATTATGCCCGACAAAAAATACTGACCGTCAATGGGGTGAATTTCTTAAAGAACCCTAAACTGCATCAAGAAGTTTTCGGCCCTTTCTCCGTAGTGGTGAGATGTACCGATGCCAATGAATTAACGGAAGTATTGAACTGTTTGGAAGGCCAGTTAACAGGTACCGTTCTCGGTAATGCCGAAGAGATCGAACGCTACGGTTCGGTAATCGATGCTTTACAGGGAAGGGTAGGGCGACTAATTTTTAACGGGGTGCCTACCGGTGTGGAAGTTTGTCCTTCCATGCAACACGGGGGACCTTTTCCTGCAAGTACCGATAGTCGGTTCACTTCTGTAGGGGTTTCTGCCATTAAACGTTGGGTTAGACCGGTTTCTTTTCAAAACTGGCCGCAAGAAGCCCTTCCGGAAGCATTACGTGATAACAATCCGCTTTCCATAATGCGTATTGTTGACAGTGCGCATACCAATAAAAAAATAGAATAAGATTTAGGTCGTACAATTGATAATGGAAATATGGCTACAAGTGTTTTCAGGTGTATAGATGCACATACCTGCGGAAACCCGGTTAGGGTCGTCGCCGAAGGTGGCCCTGAACTTAGCGGGGCGTCAATGAGCGAAAAGCGCCAGCATTTTCTTAGGGAATATGACTGGATACGCAAAGGGCTGATGTTCGAGCCTAGGGGACACGATATGATGAGCGGCAGCATTTTTTACCCACCGGCCGACCCTGAAAACGATTTTGGTATTCTCTTTATTGAAACCAGTGGCTGCTTGCCCATGTGTGGCCATGGCACCATTGGGGCCATTACCATTGGTATCGAAGAAGGATTGCTACAGCCGAAAACCCCAGGGACCATAAGAATGGAAACCCCGGCAGGCCTGGTGAAAATCGCATATCAACAGACGGGGAAAAAGGTAGACTGGGTAAAGTTGACCAATGTGAAATCGTATTTGGCGGCCACGGAACTGACCGTACAAAGTTCCGTTTTGGGGGAATTGGTATTCGATGTTTCCTATGGAGGGAATTTTTATGCCATCATCGATCCACAGGAAAATTTCTCGGGCATTCAAGATTTTACGGCCGGGAAGCTGGTGCAGCTAAGTCAGGAAATCCGCGATAAAATCAATGCCGAATACCCGAATGCATTTGTCCACCCCGAGAACGAAACCATCAACGGTGTGAGCCATATTTTATGGACGGGAGACACGATCTCTTCCGATGCTACCGCTAGAAATGCCGTTTTTTACGGGGATAAGGCCATAGATAGGTCGCCCTGTGGTACCGGCACTTCCGCGCGAATGGCGCAATGGTATGCCAAGGGTAAATTGAAGAAGGGAGAGGACTTTGTCCATGAAAGCTTTATCGGTTCTAAATTTATAGGGAGGGTAGAAGAGGAAACCCTACTAGATGGTAAGGTTGCCATTTTTCCGAGTATACAGGGGTGGGCCCGGATATATGGCCATAACACCATTACAATCGATGACGACGACCCATATGCACATGGGTTTCAGGTGAAATAAACAAATAGGGAAATTGAGCAAAAGCGTAATCATTATAGGAGGAGGGATTGTCGGACTGTGTTCGGCCTATTTTCTTCAAAAGGAAGGACATGAGGTCATCATTATAGATAAGTCCGATATGACCTCGGGAGCCTCTTTTGTAAACGCAGGATACATTACGCCTAGCCATATTGTGCCATTGGCGTCACCCGGTATGATCGCAAAGGGCATCAAAATGATGTTCAATTCGGCCAGTCCCTTTTATATGAAGCCCCGGTGGGATATGGAATTCTTCAAATGGTCGTGGTACTTTCACAAATCCTCTACCAAGGAAAAAGTAACCAGGGCGATTCCCGTAATTAAGGAGGTGAATGTCTTGAGCCGTGAACTCTTTCAGCTTATTAAGGCTTCCGGTGATTTGGGCGACTTTCAACTGGAACGGAAAGGCTTGTTGATGCTCTATAAAACCAAGGAAGCCTATCTTCATGAGAAGGAAGTGGCGGACAAGGCCAGTTTTTTGGGACTTGAAGTTTCCGAACTGGACCAAAAACAATTGGGACGTCTGGAACCCGATGTCGCTATTGATGCCAAAGGAGCCATTCATTATGAGTGCGACGGGCACACCACACCTACGCAATTCATGCCTAAAATGCTAGATTACCTTCGCAAGGTAGGGGTCGATATACGATTGAACGAAGAGGTTGTGGACCTAAAGGTGAAAGACATGCGTATTCAAGAGGTTCAAACCTCAAAAGGAAATTATACGGCCGACGAAGTAGTACTGGCCGCGGGTTCGTGGAGTGGGAAAATCGCCCGAAAGATAAATTTAGACCTACCCTTACAAGGAGGAAAAGGTTATAGTATAAACGTTGTACGACCTACCGGAATATCTATTCCCGCCATTTTGATGGAGTCTAATATGGCAGTCACCCCTATGCAGGGCTTTACACGCTTTGCAGGTACCATGGAGTTTTCAGGACTCAACGACCATATTCGAAAAGAACGGGCCATGGCCATCGCCATGGGAGCCCACAGTTTTTATCCTAGGGTAGATATAAACGACAATGAGATGGCCAATGTCAAGACGGGGCTACGACCTGTCTCTCCCGATGGTCTTCCCTATATAGGAAGGTCGCATAAGTTGAAGAACCTGACCTTCGCTACGGGCCACGCCATGATGGGATGGAGCTTGGGACCCGTTACCGGAAAATTGGTATCGGAAATAATTAGTGAACGAAACACCATTATGGATATCAAAGCTTTTTCCCCTGACAGGAGATTTTAAATGTCTACTTGTAACTTTTAGACATTTAACAAAAAAATCCAATAAAACGTAACCATTGTTACTGGGTAAAAAGAAGGGTGGGTAGTATCTTTGTATTACAAAACCCACCGTTATGGATGTTGAGATTCTTTCCCGTATTCAATTCGCCTTCACTATAGCCTTTCATTACATTTATCCTCCCCTGAGTATCGGTATCGGCCTGGTAATGGTCGTGTTCGAAAGTTTGTATATCAGGACCAAAAATCAAGAATACCATACCCTTGCCAAATTCTGGACCAAGATTTTTGCCCTGACCTTTGGCATAGGGGTCGTAACTGGAATTGTAATGGAGTTCGAATTTGGAACGAATTGGGCGGTCTACTCCCGTTATGTGGGTGATATTTTCGGTAGTGCCCTTGCTGCCGAAGGTATTTTCGCCTTTGCCTTGGAAAGTGGTTTTTTAGGGGTACTTATTTTCGGATGGAACCGGGTAAAATCTTGGGTGCATTTGGTTTCTACTATTGGGGTTTTTCTCGGGTCGATGTTTTCTGCCATTTGGATCGTAGTGGCCAATAGCTGGCAGCAGACCCCTGCCGGATACCATATCGTTGGTGAAGGTCTAGAGGCCCGGGCCGAAATTACCGACTTTTGGGCCATGGTCTTTAATCCGTCGAGTGTAGATCGTATTCTTCACGTTTGGCTAGGCGCTTTTCTGGCCGGTACTTTCTTGATTTTAAGCGTACATGCCTACTATATCCTTAGGGGGCGCTTTGTACATATTTCCCAAAAGGCCTTTAAGATCACTTTAATCGTTGCCACCGTATTTTCATTGGGCCAGTTGATGACAGGCCATAGTTCGGCCGAGGGTGTGGCGGTAAACCAACCCGCTAAACTTGCTACTATGGAAGGGCATTTTGAAGCCTCGGGCCCTGCTGATATGTATCTCTTCGGATGGGTAGACAAAGAGGAACAAAAAGTGACCGGATTGAAAATACCCGGGGGACTTTCCTTCTTGCTCGATTATGATTTTGATGCGCCTGTAACCGGACTCAACGCATTTGCCGAAGAAGATAGGCCCTCACAAATAAATGCCGTATTTCAGTTCTACCATATTATGGTGGCCATAGGCATGTTCTTGATTTTATTGACCCTCTATGCCTGTTACTTGTGGTGGCGGGGCAAACTTTTTGATAAACGATGGCTGCTTTGGACTTTTGTCTTTACGGCCCTATTGCCGCAAATAGCCAATCAAGTGGGGTGGTTTACGGCGGAAATGGGAAGACAACCTTGGGTGGTGTACGGACTTTTACGTACCTCCGAAGCATTCTCGCAAGCGGTTAGTGCCAATCAGGTCTTGTTTTCCTTGATTTTGTTTATGTTCGTATATACCTTGCTGTTTTTACTTTTTGTGTATTTGCTGAATAAAAAGATAAAACACGGTCCGTATGACGATAGTGATGAAGACGACCGACCCTTGACCAAGGAAATAACCCAAATAGTAACCGGAAATTAAAATAGCATGGAAACGTTTTTAGGACTCGATTATCCCACATGGTGGTTTTTGGTAGTAGGAGGATTATTTTCCGGTTATGCCATTCTTGATGGCTTTGATTTTGGGGCGGGGGCTTGGCATTTGTTCTTAAAAAAAGAACAGAGCCGAAGAATCGCGCTTAATGCCGTGGGACCGGTATGGGACGGAAACGAGGTATGGTTGGTAATTGGCGGTGGTGCCCTTTTTGCCGGTTTCCCCGTGATGTATGCCACGCTGTTTTCCTCTTTGTACATTCCCTTTATGCTGTTTTTGGTCTGTATTATTTTTAGGGCGATATCAATAGAATTTAGGGGGAAGGAAGAAATGAAATGGTGGCGTAAAACCTGGGATATTGGGTATAGCGTCTCTAGTATACTTCTGGCCTTTTTATTGGGGGTGGTGTTAGGAAACGTCCTTCAGGGGATAGCCCTTGGCCCTGATTACCAATACCAAGGATCCGGTTTTTTTGAGTTTTTGAATCCCTATGCCATTCTTACGGGACTTACCACCTTGTCTCTTTTTATGGCCCACGGTGCCATATATTTACTTTTAAAGACTGAAGGCAGATTGTTCGCCAAATTGACTTTCTTGTTAAAGAAGGGTATGATTTTCTTTATGGTGAGTTTTGCGGTTACTACACTCTATACCTTGCTGTATATTCCGCATCTTTCCGATGCCTTTAGAAGTGACCCCGTATTGTTCGCCGTGCCTTTGGCTACCTTTTTAAGTATAGCCAATGTGCCAAGATTGGCCAATAAGAGAAGCTATAAGTGGGCTTTCTTCTTTTCATCCCTGACCATCAGTTTTTTATTGGCCCTTGTAGCGATAGAACTTTACCCGACGCTATTGTTTTCTACCTTGGATCCCGCACACAGTATCGACATCTATAATGCGGCGGCATCGACGAAATCGTTAAAGATCATGTTGACCATGGTCGCCATAGGAGGTCCCTTGGTGTTGGGGTATACCTTTTTTGTCTATCGGACCTTTAGGGGGAAGGTACAATTGGATGAAACAAGCTACTAAGGGCTGGTTATTTCCTTTCGATAAGGTCCCATAGGTTGCCGTACAGGTCTTTAAACACCACTACGGTGCCATAGGGCTCATCCCTGGGGTCTTCGTTAAATTCTACGCCTTGTTCCTGCATACGCTTGTAGTCCCTCCAAAAATCGTCGGTATGGAGGAAGAGAAAAACGCGGCCACCGGTTTGGTTCCCTACGGCTTTTCGTTGTTCTTCGTTGGTAGCCTCGGCCAATAGAAGGGAAAGCCCGCTAAGGCTCGGGGGCGAAACCGTCACCCATCTTTTGCCCTCATCCAGGGCAATATCGTCTACAAGGGTGAAGCCTAGTTTTTTAGTGTAGAATTCTATGGCCTCATCATAGTTTTTGACTACGAGGGTAACTTGTGCAATAGCTTGCTTCATATATAGGCTTTAAATTTTGTTTCTTTGATTTGATTCCATTCTTCCCTTAAGATGCCATAACAGCAAGAACTTCGCCTAAAGTTATTTTTGACAATGACGTTCTTTCTAAGAATCCCCTCTAGTGTGGCCCCCAATTTCTCTACGGCTTTTCGGGAACGAAGGTTTCTTTCGTCAATCCGAAACTCTACTTTCTCAAACTCCATATTTTCAAAGGCATGGCACAACATCAAAAATTTCATTTGATGGTTGAAGCCCGTACCCCGTGAGGCTTGTGATATCCATGTCCAGCCAATATGAAGCACTTTGTTCTTGGGGTCGATATGTCCAAAACGGGTGCTTCCTACACATTCATTGGTCACCTTGTTATAGATGATGAAAGGTATGGATCGTTCTTCCTGGGCCTCGTTAAGGGCCGTATCGATATAGGCCTTTAGTTTTTCAAATGTAGAGATATCATTGGAACCATATTGGAAGAGGTCCATTTCTTGGGCAATGGGCCAAAGTATATCTACATGGTTTTTACTTAATGGAAGCAGTTGTACCAACCCGTTTTCCAAGCTTATATCGGCATTCATTTCACTAGGTTTAAGATGAGTTCTTTTTTTATTTCGTGTCCGCCTTTAAAGAAAATTTGTTTGGCCTTTCCACTAAATAGGGTTTCTATTTTTTTTGTTTCCGCGGCTTGCCTTTCTTCGGTCAAATATTCATCGGCATCGCCCACAAAGGTAGTGACCCTTGTCTGCTTTTTCATTAGAAATTCAAAGTCCGACGCTTGCAATTCCTCAGGAATTCCCCCGGCATATAAGACCAAATGATCGCATGGTATTCTTTTTTGTGCGACCCATCGGGTGGCGACCGAAACACCTTGTGAGTAGCCGAATACAATAAAATTAAGATCTTCGGGAAGTTTTTCCGCAGCATACACGGCATCTAGATAAGCAATGACATTCTGCGTTTCTTGCTGGGTGGCTTCCTTGGTAAGCCAACTGGCCCCAACATGTCGGTAGGTGTTCTTTAGGTAGTATTTTGAAGGCGCTTGAGGCGCAATAATATAGTTTTCTTCAGGTGGTAATTCATCAAAATACCTCAGGAAATAACGGCTTAAATAACCGATGCCATGTAATACGATCCAAACGTTTTTGGTGTTGCCGGTTAGCGTATTTAGTGTAGTATAACTATTTGTGGTGGTATACGACACCGTATTTTCAGAATAATCCATAGAACAAAAATCTCTATAAAAGTAATGGCTTTTATTGAAGTGGTAATGCTTAATTTTGACAAAAATAGATGATATGGACGGCTACAAAGAAAAAATACTGAAGGTTTGTAACGAATCTTCCAAAAATACACTCATGGAGACCCTACAAATCGAATATACCGATGTGGGGGAAGATTTTCTGGTGGGAAAGATGCCCGTAAACCCAAGGGTACATCAACCTGACGGGGTTCTTCATGGGGGAGCTATGGTGGCTTTGGCCGAAAGTATAGGCAGTATGGCCTCCTATATTTTTCTTGATGCCCGGCAATTTGTTATCCGTGGTATCGAAATTTCCGCCAATCATGTTAAAAGTGTCCGTGAAGGCGAGGTGTTTGCCAAAGCTACGATTTTACACAAAGGAAGAACGACCCAACTGTGGGATATCAAGATTACCGACGGGGAAGGAAAACTGATATCCGTGTGTAAACTGACCACTATTGCCTTACCTAAGAAAAATTAATGCCCTTGGATTTTTTTGATAAAATTGATTCTCAGCTCGAGAAAGAATTACCTTTTGTGGCCTACCGTAAACCTAATGAAAAAAGCGTTAAGGCTATTTTTCAAAACGACGATGGGCTGCACCATCTGAAGGACTATTCGGAAACGGGCTTTGTTTTTGCCCCTTTTGATTCTGATGCGCCTGCCATACTGCTCAACTTGGATGAAGTGCTACATTTGGATGCTTTTCCGGATAAAAGTAATAGTCCCTCTCAAAATGTGGGGGAAGAGCCGGGGGAGGAACAGCACGCCTTTCATTTGGATTTGGTAAAAAAGGGAATAGCCGATATCAAGTCCGGAAAATTTGATAAGGTCGTGCTCTCCAGAAGTATTATGGTCAAAGCCGATACATCGCCTTTGAGTTTGTTCCAAACCTTATTGCAGCAATGTAAAACGGCCTTTTGCTATCTGTGGTATCATCCAAAAGTGGGATTATGGCTTGGGGCGACCCCAGAAATATTATTGACCTTTCACAATAGAAAATTAACCACCATGTCATTGGCGGGCACCCAAAATTATAAGGATAACGTAAATCCTACCTGGGGCAATAAAGAGCTTGAAGAACAGCAGTTGGTAACCAACTATATCCTGAAGGCGCTTGAGGGCAAGGTTTCTAATTTGGAACGAACGCCAACCGAGTCGGTCAGGGCCGGGGCATTGATGCACTTGCGTACCAAGATTTCAGGAAACGCCACGCAGGAAAACCTTGGGCCGATCATAAATGCACTGCATCCTACTCCTGCCGTTTGCGGCATGCCCAAAGGGGAGACCAAGGCTTTTATCCTTAGGGAAGAAAATTATGATAGGGAGTTTTATACCGGTTTTTTAGGGGAACTTAATTTTAAAACGGAACGAAACAGGAATACCCGTCCGGGAAATACCGAAAACAATGTGTATCGTTCCATTTCGAAAAACACCACCCTTTTTGTCAATTTACGCTGTATGCAGGTGGTCAACGATACGATTCAGATTTATGTAGGAGGAGGGGTTACCAAGGATTCTGATCCCGAAAAGGAGTGGAAAGAAACCGTCGCCAAGAGCAAGACCATGCTTAAAGTGATATTGGCTACGGAGTAATTTAAACAAGATTGGTTTAAGAAATACAACCGTTGTATTTTTGTGGCTCATGAGATACTCCAGCATACCCTCCGCCCAAATGGTAGTGCAACACTGCAAGGCGAAAAAAATAAAGAATATAGTGATATCACCAGGGTCGCGAAACGCACCCTTGACGATTGATTTTAGCGAAGATCCCTACTTTAAATGTTTTAGTATTGTAGACGAACGAAGCGCAGCCTTCTTTGCGTTGGGCATTGCACAGCAGTTGCACGAACCCGTTGCCGTAGTGTGCACCTCGGGTAGCGCCTTGTTAAACTATTACCCGGCGGTGGCCGAAGCTTTTTACAGCGGCATTCCCATAGTCGTAATCTCGGCCGACCGGCCCCTCTATAAAATTGATGTGGGAGACGGACAGACCATTCGTCAAGACAAGGTTTTTGACAGGCATATCGGGTATTCGGCCAACTTGAGGCAAGATGTGTCGCATGCCCTGCCCAGGGTGAAAAAATATGCCCCGGAATATTTATCGGGAGGCAGTTTGGAGGCCTTGCAAAAAGAAGTACAGCAAGACAACGATGAAGAACTGAATATCGCCTTGAACCTGGCCTTACGGTTAAAGCTGCCCGTACATATCAACGTGCCCTTCGAAGAGCCTTTGTACGACACTATTGCAGAACCCACGGTAAGGGCCAATATTTTGAGGGATACCGATGTAAGTGAATGGGATTTTTCAGATTTAGGCACCTTTGCCGATATCTGGCAGACCTCTTCCAAGAAAATGGTGTTGGTAGGGGTGAATCCACCTAATGCCGTTGAGCAAAAATTTTTGGATGTATTGGCTAGCGATCCATCGGTCGTTGTTTTAACGGAGACCACATCGAACCTGCACCACCCGAATTTCTTTAGCAGTATAGATAGTTTGGTCGCCCCCATGGAAAAGAGCGATGAGGCCGACAGCCTTTTTTCAAGGCTACGCCCCGAGATATTGTTGACCTTTGGGGGACTTGTAGTGTCAAAAAAGATCAAAGCTTTTTTAAGGGAGTATCAGCCCGATCACCATTGGCACATTGATGAACTAAAGGCTTTTGATACGTTCTTTTCGTTGACCCACCATTTTAAGACCGATGTCAATACTTTTTTTGGGCATTTTATGGACGGGATTCGGTCAAAGGCTAGTGATTATTATGCCTTTTTAGATGCTAAAAGATCCCAATATGAGGCTAGGAGGGAGGTCTACCTCGGCCAAATACCCTTTTCCGATATGCTGGCCTTTGAACATGTCATACGGGCCATTCCAAAAGCCTACCAATTACAATTGGCCAATAGTTCAACGGTGCGCTATGCCCAATTGTTCGATCTAGACCCTTCCTTGCGGATTTTTTGCAATAGGGGAACCAGTGGTATCGACGGGAGCACGTCTACGGCGGTCGGTGCTGCACTTTATTCCGAAACCCCCACCTTGCTGATTAGCGGCGACCTTAGCTTCTTATACGACAGTAATGGCCTTTGGAACAACTATATTCGTTCCGACTTTCGGATTGTAGTAATCAATAATAACGGTGGTGGAATTTTTAGGATCCTTCCGGGCCAGGAGGAAACCGAAAATTTTGAAACTTTTTTTGAAACGGCCCACGAAAAAAATGTGGCGCACCTAAGCGCCCAATTCGGCTTTGAACATTTGTTGGCAAACGACCTAACTAGCCTGAATGACAGGCTCAAGGATTTTTATAAAAAATCCGATAGCCCCAAAATTCTTGAAATCCACACCCCAAGAATTTTAAACAACAAAATTTTGCTCGGTTATTTTGATTTTATATCTTCGAGGAGATTAATATAAACCATTAACATAAATCAACACTAACTATTATGAGTAAAAGAGACGATTTGATTGTAAAGTACGCTGAGGATATTAAGGAGAAATTTGGAGAAACTCCAGATATGGATCTTTTGACTAAAGTTACTGTAGGCCTCGGTCCTGCAATCTATAATATCGATGCTTCCAAGGTTTCAGGTTCCGATGATAAGGAATTGGAAACGGTTAAGAAGAATTACCTAATGAAGAAATTAGGTATGAGCGATGACCCTAAATTGATGGAAGCCATCAAGTCTGTTGTAGAAAAATATGGTGCTAGCAACAGAAACAAGCATAGAGCCGTAATTTATTACATGCTCTGCAAGCACTTTAATAAAGCATCTGTTTATTAATGTAAATTGCACAATGTCTGAAAACCGTTCATTAATAGTGAGCGGTTTTTTTATACCCAAATTTTAAAGTTACTTTTGCAGTATGATAGAACTCGGAAATTATAATGAGCTGGAAGTATTAAGGGATACCAGTGTTGGCCTCTTTTTAGGAAGCAATACCGGAACCGAAATACTACTGCCCAACAAATATGTGCCAAAAACCATAGATATTGGCGACATGATAAAGGTTTTCTGTTATCTAGACCATGAAGAAAGACCTATAGCCACTACCTTGACCCCAAGTGTAATCAGAAATAGATTCGGGTTTCTACAAGTTGCCGAAGTGAATAAAATTGGGGCGTTTATGGATTGGGGCCTAGAAAAACATTTGTTGGTGCCCTTTAGTGAGCAGCGCGAGAAAATGAAAGAAGGACAATGGTATGTCGTTCGCTGTTATATGGATGATGTTTCGTTTCGCTTGGTCGGTTCAAATAAAATCGATAAATTTTTAAGCAACGAAGAACTGACGGTCAGGGAGCGTCAAGAAGTAGATCTACTCTTTACCCGATTGACCGACCTGGGATGGGAAGTCATAATTAACGATCAACACAAAGGTCTGGTTTATTCGAACGAGATCTATAAACACGTAGCAGTCGGTGATAAAACCAAAGGTTATATTAAGAATATTCGTCCTGACAACAAATTAGACGTTTCCCTACAGCCTATAGGAGACAAAATTCTAGAGCCAGCGGCCCAGGCTATTTACAAAAGATTAATGGCCCATGGCGGTTTTTTGGCCTTGCACGATAAATCTGACCCCGTACTTATTAAGAAGGAACTTCAAATGAGTAAAAAAACCTTTAAAAAGGGAGTGGGTACTTTATATAGGGAACGAAAGATTTTGATTAAGGAAGATGGTATACACGCTATCTGATAAAAAAGGAATCGCCTCCGACACCGTGTAATCACTGATTGATCGATGAACGGAAAGTTTTTAACATCGGATATATTCATCTATACCACAGAATATGGTAATTTTGCAACATTCCGGAAGTGCATTTCATCGATCTTTCGGTATTTTGGTTAACTTTAACAGTGTAACCTCATAAAAAATAATTATATGCCATTTATTGAAGAAAGCGACCTACTAGAGTTGCACAAAGATATAGACAAGGCGCAGATAATTAATGAGCGTCTTCTAGATCAGATTAAGTTCAAAAACAAGGAGATTAGAAACAAACGATGGCAACGCAATATCTTTGCGGGTATAACAGGACTTTTCCTTATCGGTGGCCTTATCGTTTTCTCCTTTTCCGCAGGACGAAGCGTTTCGAACAACTACGAGAGCCCAAGTAATTTATTGGTATCTATAGATAGTTTAGACGCTATTAAGTCTAGAATCGATAACTTAAAGCAACAAAACGAAGAGTTGAGCCTAGTTAGGGAATTCTATTTGGCAAAGGAATTTTTAGAGAAAGAGAAGATATACTCCGTACAGGTAAAATCATTTGTTGACAACAATATGACCTTGGCCTCTGAGGCACTTACCAATACCATGTTTGTGAAAACTAATCCGTTTTATTCCTATTCCCTAGGTAATTTTGAAACCTTACAGGAAGCGCAGAAATTTAGGGAACAATTGGTAGAACTCGGTTTTCAGGATGCTTTTGTGGCGTCTTATAAAGATGGAAAAAGAATACGGATAGAATCCCCGCAATAATTTTGACAAAAGTAGGTCCTTGGATAAATGCAGCTAGGTTAAGAACCCTACCCTTATCGGTTTCCGGTATTGTCGTAGGTTCCGCGCTCGCCAACTTATACGGCGTACAGGATATGGGCATTTTTATCCTGGCTATATTGACGACCATTGGATTTCAGGTCACCTCTAATTTCGCCAACGATTACGGCGATGGGGTAAGGGGTACCGATAACGAAGACCGCATTGGTCCTAAGAGGGCCTTACAAAGTGGAATCGTGACCCGGGAAGAATTGAAACAAGGGGTAATCATTTCGATTGTCATCGACTTTCTTTTGGTCGTAGCCCTTGTATATTGTGCTTTCGGATTTGAAAATATGTTTTACCCTATTGTCTTCCTCATATTGGGGGCGGCGAGTATCTGGGCGGCCATAAAATATACCATAGGGGCTTCGGCATACGGATATAGGGGACTCGGAGATGTTTTTGTCTTTCTGTTCTTTGGCCTTTTGGCAGTTATGGGATCTATGTTCTTATATACAAAAGACCTGAACACCATGGCATTATTGCCCGCGGCGGCGATCGGTTTCTTAAGCGTAGGAGTATTGAATCTCAACAATCTACGCGATTACGAGTCCGATAAAAAAGCAAATAAGAATACGCTCATTGTCTATATTGGTTTTTCAAACGGTAAGAAGTATCACTATGCATTATTGGTTTCTGCCTTCGTATGTATTCTGGTTTTTTCGCTCTTGAATTTTAAAAGTTGGGCGACTTACTTACCTTTATTAGCGTTTATACCCATTTTTTTGCATTTGAAAAGGGTATACCGGACGGATAGAAATGATCAAATCGACCCCGAACTGAAGAAATTGGCCTTGAGTACCTTTCTTTTGTCAGTACTGATGTACATCAGTTGTAATATTTTTTTGTAAATTTAGAATATAAACACACTAAATAATAACCATTTTGGAACAACCAATTAGAATATTAATAGTAGAGGACAATGTAATCATCGCAGATGATATGCAATCTATGCTCGAAGAAATAGGGTATGAGATTGTAGATAATGTCATCGTCTACGAACAGGCGGAAGAAGTCTTAAAGACACAACATGTAGATTTGGTTTTAATCGATATCATTTTGGCCTCTGACAAAACGGGTATCGATTTAGGAAAGCATATCCGTGAAAATTACGACATTCCCTTTATTTTCGTTACTTCGAACTCGGATAGGGCTACTGTAGAGAATGCTAAGACCGTAAAACCCAACGGCTACTTGGTGAAACCTTTTGAACAGCAAGACCTGTATACATCTATCGAAATTGCTCTTTCCAATTTTACGCGCTCTGATAAATCGCCCGCAGCAGTGGTCAACAGCAATGAAGATGTTCCTATGTCGAACACCGTTTTGAAAGATTCCATTTTTGTAAAAAAACAACATCTTTACTACCGTATTCAGTTTAGTGATATCCGGTTTATCAAGGCCGATAACGTATACTTAGAAGTGAATACCGTTGACAAAAAGTTCTTGGTACGCTCTCCCTTAAAGGATTATTTGGAAAAACTGCCGAAAAATAAGTTCTATAGAGCGCATAAATCCTATATCGTAAATGTAGACCATATCGATGCGATCAATTCTAAGGATATCATGATAAAAGACACCTTGATACCGATTTCGAAAGATTTTAAAGAGTTTATCATTTCGGCAATGAATTCTTGAAAAAGGAAATATATATATCCCAGGGAACCATCGTTTGATGGTTCCTTTTTTTATTCATAAAACGATAGCATATTTCATTTTTTTTATAGGATACCTAAATATGCATCCCTTTAAAATATGACGATGTGGTCGGGCCAAGGAGGACGAATAGCGGGAATTCCCCAAGAACTGTTTCTCAAAAGAGCGGATTATTAGGGGATATTGGAATTTTCGGGTTGTAGAAAATTG
Organism: Zobellia uliginosa; assembly: GCF_900156625.1. Classification (GTDB taxonomy): domain Bacteria; phylum Bacteroidota; class Bacteroidia; order Flavobacteriales; family Flavobacteriaceae; genus Zobellia; species Zobellia uliginosa. The sequence goes on from NZ_FTOB01000002.1 coordinate 918,939, forward strand.
AAATAAAATACTTCTGTAAACCACATGGAGTTGAAGAAAAATGTGACCAGATTTGGTTTTTACAACAAGAATGACGTTCTACACAACAATGCTGAACGGTTCTGATCGACAAATGGTATTTTTATTGTCGATGAACGACACATAGGGTAACTTTGCTTTTTTCCATGGTTGCGGGCTGATAAAGCCTTATGTAATAGGCGTTATTTTGTTCCGGAGCTTTTGTTTAACTTTATGGATAAATGAACGGAATATTTAATTAAAAAGAGTTAATTTGAATTGGCGACTGGTATGGAAGAGGGTGTTGTTTTACGAGCTTAAGACCCAAGACCAAAAGCTGAATAGAATCTAGTAATAATTTAGCATAATGCTTTCTGATTTTGTTTCATTTCAAAATATGAACAACCTTTCATACAAAAAAGCCCTTGCACTCTTGGCTGTATTTTTTCTGGCCGTAGCTCTACGCGCCCAAGAAGAAGACAGTGAGAAGAATACTTATCAGCGGTTTCAAGATATTGAGGCTGTTAATGAGCAGTTGAACTTCTTTTTTAATTCTCCCGACCTCTACCGTGAAAACTCTACATACGATTGGCTTGATCTAATAAATATTTACCTGAACGCGGCCATCAAAGAAGATAATGTCAAGGAAATTGAGTATTACAAGCTCATGCAGGCCAGAATTTATTACGATTTGGGTGACTACGATAAAAGTTTGGCCATTTCTAAAGAACTATATGCCGATAAGGAGGACCTTGATAACAATTTGAAAAGCAAATTGTTGGATATCATGGATGACAACTACGGTCAGCTTACCATGTATACCGAACAAATAGAAATACGCAAAGAACAAAGGGAACTCGGCATTAACGAGAACGTGGCTTTCTATGATATCTACGCCAATTTGGGCATGTATAGAAAGGCCATGGAACATTATCGATAATGTAAAAAAAACCATAGAAGAGAACGATTTTTACGCCCAAGCGGAATACTACAATAATTTAGGGAACTATTTAAGGTTGGATGAATCTGCGCCTACCGCCTTAAGCCATTACAAAAAGGCCAAAGGCTACATCGATGTTTTTTTAAACCTGATTACCCGAAAAAAATCGGATAAGGAGATAGAGAATGCCAATCTGTTAAAGGGAATCATAGAAGGAAATATAGGCAAATGCCATGTAGAGCTGGAGCAGTACAAAGATGCCATCCCGCATTTGGAAAGTGCTATCAATACCTTGAAAAAATATAAAAGCAAAGAGTTGTCTTCGGAAATTACCGAAAATAGCTTGGCTATTTCGGAATGCTATTTGCAGTTGGCCAACTATGAAAAGGCCACGGATTACTTAAGTGATAATCTAGAGACCAGAACGACCACAAACCTTTTGCGTAAAAACAGGCTGTTGGCCATGTATTACGAAAAAACGGAAGATTACAAGAACGCCGCCCTCTATTTTAAGAAGAACATTCGTGTGCGCGATTCTATATTGAACAATGAGTCGGAGCTGAGAAAGCAACAATTGGCCGCGGTAATGGGGCAGGATCTTGCCGTATCGCAAACCATGTTGGCCGAGCAAAAACGTGCTCTTGAAAAATCAATAAACGATATGATGGCCAAGGATCGCAGTATCAACTTGGTGCTTATTTCTTTGTTGTTCACCTTGTTAGGCTTTGCCGGCTTGGTATATGCCTATTTGAAGAGTATAAAAAACCAACGACTGATTGCCGAACAGAAATATATCATTGAAAATTCCCTGGTAGAAAAAGATTCGCTTTTAAAGGAAATTCACCATAGGGTAAAGAATAACCTTCAGATGGTTTCCAGCCTGTTGAGCCTGCAGACCAAAAATACGAGGAGCAAGGCGGCCATTGAAGCCCTGGAAGAAGGTAAGAGTAGGGTGAAGGCCATGGCCTTGATCCATCAAAAACTATATCAAAACGAAGATTTGTCGGTTATTGAAATGCAGAGCTATATCGAGAGTCTGATCAATAGCGTGCAATCGGTCTATAAGAAAGGCGGCCATAATATCAATATTACGGTAGATGCCGAAGGCGTTGAGCTCGATATTGACCGTGCCATTCCTTTTGGCCTTATGCTCAATGAGCTTGTTTCCAATTCCTTTAAGTATGCTTTTCCCGATAATGACGAAAACGGAAAAATCTATATCCACATTCGAAAAATCGGTGAAAAGGAAGGGTATTTTGAATATTCCGATAACGGTATCGGCTTGCCCGATGATACCGATGAAAGGGCCAATTCATCCATGGGTATTAGGTTGATGAACCGCTTGGCGAATCAACTACAGACCACCTTGAATATTGACAAGACCGCCGAAGACGGGGTGCGCTATTGGTTTAATTTTTGCTAGCATTCTGGTTTTTTGCGCTCCGCTTTACGACTACACGGTGTAGTAATTTGGGAAAGAAGCGTTTCAAGTAAATACCCAAAACTTCCCTTCCCCCCATATAAACTTCAAATTTTCCCTTTTCTATGGCCTTTACCATTTTTTTGGCAAAGTCTGTAGCCCTCATCCCATTGGCATTGTCGCTGTCTTCTCTTCCTCTAAGCTTGCCATCGCCTATAAGTGCATTTTTGGCTATGTTGGTCCGAACAAAACCAGGGGCGATGAGGCTTACCTTGATATGGTCTTTTTCATGCTCCATGCGCAACACATCAAAGAAACCGTGGAGTGCGTGTTTAGAACCGCAATAACCCGAACGTACTGGAGACCCAAATTTGCCCATAAGACTGGTGACGGTAACGAAATGCCCCTGTCCTTGCTTGATAAAATAGGGGAGAACGGCCTTGGTCAAGGCTACCGTACCCAGATAATTTACCTCCATTAGCTTTTTGTAGACCTCAAAATCGGTGTCGATTATAAGCGATCGCTGGCTAATACCTGCATTGTTGATCAAGATATCGATTGAAGCGAAAGCATCGAAAGCCTCCTTTACCTTGGAGTGCATTTGCTCGTATTGCATAAGGTCTAAGGGAAGAACCTTTACGGTCTCAGGATTTTGGCACTTACTTTTTACTTTTTCAAGCGCCTCGTGGCTTCGAGCACTGAGTAATAAGCTACATCCTTTTTTGCTCAGTTCGTAGGCCGTAGCTTCCCCTATTCCTGAGGAGGCCCCGGTAATCCAAACAGTTTTGTGGTTTATGCTTGCCATTTTGGGTATTTAAGAGGTAAAATATAGCTAAATTTGAAGCGAATTATGCAGGCACATTATAAAAAATACATTCTGAACTTTAAGCGTCCAAGTGGAACTTCTCGGGGCGTACTGACCCAAAAGGAAACCTGGTTCCTTATTCTTCGTGAGGATGGAAATTATGGAATTGGGGAATGTGGAATTTTAAGGGGACTGAGTATTGATGATGTTTCCGATTATGAGGAGCGATTAAAATGGACCTGTGAAAATATCCATTTGGGGAAAGAAGTGCTTTGGGAAGCCTTGATGGAATTTCCAAGTATACAATTCGGGGTAGAGCAGGCCTTCAATTCTTTTGAATCCAAAAGTCCATTTGAACTGTTTCCATCGGAATTCACGACCCAAGCCCAGCCGATCGCCATTAATGGTCTTATTTGGATGGGAGATGAAAGTTTTATGCACGAACAAATCGCCCAAAAATTGAGTGAGGGCTTCAAATGCATCAAAATGAAAATCGGGGCCATAGATTTTGATACGGAAATAGCCCTACTGTCATCTATCAGAAAAAAATACGATGCTTCGGAAATAGAATTACGGGTAGATGCCAATGGGGCCTTTAGCGCCGAAGATGCCTTCTATAAGTTGAATGTTTTAGGGCAATTCTCTCTACATTCCATAGAACAGCCCGTAAAGCAGGGCCAGCTTCAACTGATGGGCGATCTATGTGCCAAGACCCCCTTGCCCATTGCCCTTGATGAAGAATTGATCGGGGTTTTCGGTGTAACGAAAAAGCAAGAACTGTTACAAACCATACAACCGCAATTCATCATTCTGAAACCAAGTTTGGTCGGAGGGTATAGGGGCTGTAAAGAATGGATCGAAATTGCCGAAAGAATGAATATCGGTTGGTGGATTACAAGTGCCCTTGAAAGCAATGTGGGACTGAATGCCATCGCACAGTGGACCTATACCTTGCAAAACCCGATGCCACAGGGTTTGGGCACGGGAAGTCTATATACCAATAACCTCGATTCGCCCTTAACGGTGCAAAACGGACAATTGTTCTATAGGGATGATAAAAAATGGAAAAGTAATTTAATTGAAGATTTATGTATATAGCACAAGCGTATAGAGGATTGAGTGATTCGTGGAGGTATGTTATCGGACTCCTGGTTGTTTTTTTCGTATGGCAATTTATAGGAGGTATTCCCTTGATTATAGCGCTTTTGGTCAAGGCCGACTCCCTTGCGGTTTTAGGTTCTGGGGATATAGGGGTAATGGCCGACATTTTAGGGGCCAATACTTTGCTTTTCTTGATGTTGTTGACCTTTGTAATCGGTTTGATAGGCCTTTTCGCCTATGTATCCTTGGTACATAAACAGAAAATTACCCAACTGACAACTTCACGTAAGAAAATCGATTTTAAAAGGGTCTTCTTTGCTTTTATCATTTGGGCATTGATTTCCACGGCCTTTATCTTTGTCGATATCATGCTTTCCCCTGAGAATTACGAATTCAATTTTAATTTGGAGCCCTTTTTGATCTTGGCACTTATCGCCGTTTTGATGATTCCGCTACAGACGAGCATGGAAGAATATTACATGCGGGGCTATATGATGCAGGGACTCGGAATTATGGCCAAGAACCGTTGGGTGCCTTTGTTCGTGACTTCCTTGCTTTTTGGGATCATGCACGTTTTTAATCCTGAGGTTGCAAAAATGGGTTATGGCATCTTGATTTTCTATATAGGCACAGGCCTTTTTCTGGGTATTATTACTTTGATGGATGAAGGTTTGGAATTGGCCTTGGGCTTTCATGCGGCCAACAACTTGACCGCAGCACTTTTGGTCACGGCCGATTGGACGGCTTTTCAGACCAATTCTTTGTACCGTGATGTTTCCGACCCTGTTTTGGGTTGGGATGTTTTGGTGCCCGTCTTTGTCATCTATCCAATATTACTTTTTATATTTTCCAAAAAATACAAATGGACGGATTGGAAGGAACGCCTAACAGGGGATGTGCCGTCGGAAGAAACATTTTTAGCCTTAAATAGTGATAATGCAGACGTACAAGACCCTTCATAACCAATTTAAACTGAACGGATGTTCCTATTCCAAAGAAGAACTAAAGGAAGTGGCCTATAGTTTGGTAAAGGAAGGGGAGGCCTATGAGCAAGCGATAGGGGATTTTCTTATTGATTGGTTGAACGATGCGCCCAGTCTAACCGTTCATACTTCGGGATCAACGGGAAAGCCCAAACCTATAAACTTGCAAAAGGAACATATGTTAAATTCGGCCCGTGCTACGGGAGCCTTTTTTAAGCTACAACCTGACGATACGGCCTTGTTATGTCTTCCTGCCAGTTTTATTGCCGGGAAGATGATGTTGGTCCGCGCCATGGTTTTGGGGCTTTCGCTTGATTGTGTTCCTCCGTCTTCCAAACCATTGACGGAAACCTCGGCTTCGTATGATTTTGTGGCTATGGTTCCCCAGCAGTTTGAAAATTCCTTATATGAACTTGACGGGGTGAAAAAACTTATTGTTGGGGGCGCACCGGTTTCCTATAAATTGAAACAAAGCTTCCTTAAAGCGGCGCAGCGTACCAACGTCTACGAAACCTACGGTATGACGGAGACCATAACCCATATAGCGGTGAAGCCCTTATTGGCAGAACTGATCGAATCGGATATAGATTTAGATGTGTTCACCACCTTGGCCGATGTTAGTGTAACCACGGATGAAAGAGGGTGCTTGGTAATCGATGCGCCATTGGTATCCAATGAAACCATATATACCAATGATATAGTTCGCTTAACTTCGGAAAAGACTTTTAAGTGGTTGGGGCGCTTTGATAATGTCATTAACTCCGGGGGCGTAAAATTATTCCCTGAACAGATAGAGGCAAAGCTGGCCTCGATCATAGATAACCGTTTTTTTGTGGCCGCCCTGCCCGATGAAGTACTAGGCCAGAAATTGGTTTTGCTAGTGGAAGGAGTTGATGAAACAGCGCAATTAAAAGATAAGATTGCAAATCTTACGACCCTTAACAAATTTGAAGTACCAAAGGATATTTTTGCCATGGAAGCCTTTGTGGAAACCTCTAGTGGAAAAATAAAAAGAAAGGCGACCTTAAATAAGGTCGCCTTATAACTTCTTGGCTATAAAAATGGGGTTATACTTGTATAACGCCCAGATTGAACTCCTTTTCAATAGGGGCATGGTTGGCGGCCTCGATACCCATAGAAATCCATTTACGGGTATCCAAAGGATTTATTACCGCATCGGTCCATAAACGGGAAGCCGCATAATAAGGAGAAACTTGATTATCATACCTACTTTTGATTTTATCGAAAAGCTCGGCTTCTTTCTTTTCGGTAATCGTTTCCCCTTTTTTCTTGAGCGAGGCCTTTTCAATTTGTAAAAGTACTTTAGCGGCAGAGTTTCCGCCCATAACGGCAAGTTCCGCACTCGGCCAAGCTACTATAAGCCTTGGGTCATAAGCCTTTCCGCACATGGCGTAGTTTCCGGCGCCATAACTATTACCGATAACGATAGTGAATTTCGGAACCACGGAGTTACTTACGGCATTTACCATTTTCGCGCCATCCTTAATGATGCCGCCATGTTCACTTTTGCTTCCTACCATAAACCCCGTAACGTCTTGCAGGAAGACAAGTGGGATTTTCTTCTGGTTACAATTGGCTATAAAGCGGGTGGCCTTATCCGCGGAATCGGAATAGATGACCCCGCCGAACTGCATTTCCCCCTTTTTTGTCTTTACGACCTTGCGTTGGTTCGCTACTATACCTACGGCCCAGCCATCAATTCTGGCATAGCCCGTTAAAATGGTTTTACCGTAACCTTCTTTGTATTCTTCAAACTCGGAATTGTCAACTAGGCGTTTTATAATTTCGCCCATATCATACTGGTCGGTTCTGGAGCCGGGTAGAATGCCGAAAATATCATCGGGATTCTCCTTGGGTTTTACCGCTTCTTTTCTATTGTATCCGGCCTTGTCAAAATCACCGATCTTGTCCATGATATTCTTAATGGTATTCAGGGCATCGGCATCATCTTTGGCCTTGTAGTCGGTTACACCGCTTATTTCACAATGGGTAGTGGCCCCTCCCAAGGTTTCGTTGTCTATGCTTTCGCCGATAGCGGCCTTTACCAGATAGCTTCCGGCCAAGAAAATGCTTCCTGTTTTATCTACGATCAGCGCCTCGTCGCTCATGATGGGCAAATAGGCCCCACCGGCCACACAGCTACCCATGACCGCGGCAATTTGGGTAATTCCCATACTGCTCATTATCGCATTGTTCCTGAAAATTCGGCCGAAATGTTCTTTGTCGGGGAAAATTTCATCCTGGAGGGGAAGGTATACTCCCGCACTATCTACCAAATAGATAATGGGCAAGCGGTTTTCCATGGCAATTTCTTGGGCCCTAAGGTTTTTCTTTCCCGTTATGGGAAACCAAGCGCCCGCCTTTACCGTGGCATCGTTCGCCACCACAAGGCATTGCTTCCCGGAAACATATCCCATTTTAATGACCACTCCGCCAGAAGGGCAACCACCATGTTCTTCGTACATGCCATCGCCCACAAAGGCGCCTATTTCAATACTGTCCTTGTCAGTGTCCAAGAGGTAGTCTATACGCTCGCGGGCCGTCATTTTTCCTTGGGCATGCTGTTTTTCGATACGCGCTTTTCCTCCACCAAGTTTTACTTGGGCCAAGCGCCTTTTAAGGTCGCTTAGTAGTAATTTGTTATGGTCTTCGTTCTTGTTGAATTTTATATCCATTTTTTTACCTTGACTTTTCAATGCTTAAAGATAAGGAGTAAAATTGTTTACATTTGAAAAAATCGAAAATCATATGGTAGAAGAAATACGATGGGGAATTGTTGGTTTGGGAAGTATAGCCCACACCTTTGCGAAAGATTTGGCCTTGGTTACGGGCGGAACCTTGACCGCGGTGGCGTCTAGAAGCCTTGAAAAAGCAAAGACATTTGCCGATGAATATGGGGCGGCCCATACTTTTGACTCTTACGAGGCCCTGTTTGAAAGTAAGGAGGTAGACGTGGTATACATTGCTACCCCGCACACCTCCCATGAGGCCTTGAGCATAAGTGCAATGGAAAATGGGAAACATGTGCTCTGCGAAAAACCGATGGGGGTGAACCCGGATCAGGTAGCGCGCATGATTGCCGTGGCCGAAAAGAACAAGGTGTTTTTGATGGAGGCGCTTTGGAGCCGTTTTAATCCATCGATACGGAAAGCGAAACAATTAGTGGAAAGCGGTGAAATTGGTTCTGTAGCTTTTGTTCATGCCGATTTTGCCTTTTATGCCCTGAACAGGGATCCCGATAACCGACTGCTCAACCCTGACCTGGCCGGGGGCTCTTTGCTCGATATAGGAATCTATCCCATTTTTCTGTCCTATTTATTGTTGGGCATGCCAAAAAACATACAAGCTTCGTCGCATTTATACAAGACGGGGGTAGAAATGCAGACCTCAATGATTTTCGATTATGAAGGCGCGCAAGCCATTCTGTATAGCGGATTAAATTCCAAATCAGAAATGAAGGCCGAAATTTCAGGGACTGAGGGCAGTATTTTTTTATCGCCGCGATGGCATGAGGCACAGGGGTATTCCATAGAAAAGGAGGGTGAATTGGTCGATTACGATTTGCCTACCAAGGGTAAGGGATACACTTATGAAATTGAGGAAGTACACAGTTGTTTGGCATCCGGCATGGTGCAAAGCTCGATGTGGAGCCATCGCAATAGTGTCGATTTGGCCCGGCTTCTTTATGAGGTACGGCAAAAGTCAAACATTATTTTTCCTTTCGAACAACAAAAAGAGGGCGTGTAGCCTTGTAATACCCTAAAAATTACGATATTTGAAGTTACCAAAATTCGAAACCGAAAAACCATGGGAATGAATAAAAATACCGTATTGGCCTGGGCCACTTTTATAATGATTTTTGTGGGCTTGGCCCTAATCGCTTTAGGAGCCTTTAGATACGATGAAGTAGCAGGATGGGGCTTTGCCTCGGTAGGCATAGGATTCTTTGCTATTGCTTGGGTATTCAACGCACTTAAAGGACGGGTTTAGTCCACCTTTTTTAATATCCTCTAAAACACTTAAAACCACTATATGTCTGACGATAAGAAAGTGATTTTCTCCATGTCGGGGGTCACTAAAACCTACAAGAACGCCAATACCCCTGTTCTTAAAAATATATACCTAAGCTTTTTCTATGGTGCCAAGATTGGTATTTTAGGTCTAAACGGGTCAGGTAAATCAACCTTGTTAAAGATCATCGCCGGAGTCGACAAAAATTTTCAGGGTGATGTTGTTTTCTCCCCAGGATACAAAGTCGGTTACCTGGAACAAGAGCCGGAACTGGACGAAAACAAAACCGTTTTGGAAATTGTCAAGGAGGGCGTAAGCGAAACTGTGGCCATACTTGACGAGTACAATAAAATCAACGATATGTTCGGTCTTCCTGAAGTATATGAAGATGCCGATAAGATGCAGAAGTTGATGGATAAGCAGGCCGAGCTTCAAGATAAGATCGATGCTTCCAATGCTTGGGAATTGGATACGAAATTAGAAATCGCCATGGATGCCCTTCGCACCCCGGAACCCGATAAAAAAATCGGGGTACTGTCCGGAGGGGAAAGAAGGCGTGTGGCCCTTTGCCGCCTATTGCTTCAAGAACCTGAAATATTATTGCTCGATGAACCTACCAACCACCTTGATGCCGAATCGGTACATTGGTTGGAACATCACCTCGCCCAATATAAAGGTACGGTCATTGCCGTTACCCACGACCGGTATTTCTTGGATAACGTAGCGGGATGGATATTGGAATTGGATCGTGGTGAAGGTATTCCCTGGAAAGGAAACTATTCAAGTTGGTTGGACCAAAAATCAAAACGCTTGGAGCAAGAGAGCAAAACCGCCTCTAAACGACAAAAAACCTTGGAGCGTGAGCTGGAATGGGTGCGTCAGGGAGCAAAAGGACGCCAGACCAAACAAAAGGCGCGTTTGAAGAATTACGACAAGTTGATGAGTCAAGACCAAAAACAACTTGATGAAAAACTGGAAATTTATATTCCGAACGGACCGCGATTGGGTACAAATGTGCTTGAGGCGAATGGCGTTAGTAAGGCCTATGGCGACAAGTTATTGTACGAAGACCTGAACTTTAAATTGCCACAAGCAGGTATCGTGGGCGTTATCGGCCCGAACGGGGCGGGTAAGACAACGATTTTCAGAATGATCATGGGAGAGGAAACACCTGATAAAGGTGATTTTAAAGTGGGCGAGACTGCTAAGATCGCCTATGTAGACCAAAGTCATTCGAATATAGATCCCGAAAAAACCATTTGGCAAAACTTCAGTGATGAGCAAGAGCTTATTATGATGGGGGGGCGTCAAGTGAATTCAAGGGCCTATTTAAGTAGGTTCAATTTTTCAGGAAGTGAACAAAATAAAAAAGTGAGCATGCTTTCCGGTGGTGAACGTAACCGACTCCACTTGGCCATGACCCTAAAGGAAGAAGGTAACGTATTACTTTTGGATGAGCCTACCAATGACCTAGATGTTAATACCTTACGGGCCTTGGAAGAAGGTTTGGAAAACTTTGCAGGCTGTGCGGTAGTGATTTCCCACGACCGTTGGTTCCTGGATCGTATCTGTACCCATATCTTGGCCTTTGAAGGCGATTCTCAGGTCTATTTCTTTGAAGGTTCCTTCTCCGATTACGAAGAGAATAAGAAGAAACGATTGGGAGGCGATTTGATTCCGAAACGTATCAAGTACAAGAAATTGATTCGATAGTTAAAATCGATTTTAAAGTAAAAAAAGCTCTTGAATATTTTCAAGAGCTTTTTTTATACTCTAAACCTATTTTTAATAATCTGCCTTAGGGTACCAATCCAACTGGATCACTTTGATATCGGGATCACCTGCGGTGACCAGTTGTTTGAATTTAGAAACATCGCTTACATCGGGCTTACCTCTGTAATGATAGGGGTAGACCTGTTTGGGTTTGAATTCCAATACGGCATCGGCGGCGCTTTCAGGGGTCATGGTATAGGGAAGGTTCATACATATAAAAGCCTTATCGATATTCTTAAGGCTTCGCATTTCAGGAATGTCTTCCGTATCGCCGGAAAAATAGATACGTTGGCCATCGATGCTTAAAAGGTATCCATTGCCCCGTCCTTTCTCGTGAAACTTTAGGGCTTCTTTCCTTAGGTTGTACATTGGTATGGCCTCGACCGTAATTCCGTAGCGCTCCTTGCTGTCGCCGTTGTTCAACACATCAATCTGAGGGGTGAAGACATCGGGTATTTTGTCGGCTACCGCTTGGGGAACCATAATTTTTGCTTTATCCGTACCCAAAGCTTTTAGGGTTTCAAGGTCAAAATGGTCGTGATGTATATCGGTTATCAATATAAGGTCGGGCGATTTATGGCCTTCGAACATGCCCACACCTCCTACGGGATCGATATAAACCGTTATGTTGTTCCATTCCAAAACAGCGCTAGCATGTTCAATAGGGGTTATCGTTACTTCGGAACGCCCACTTTCCGCCAGAGCGGGAACCGAGGCCGATTCTTTTGCCTCAGACAGGGCCTTTTCATCCGGAGTGGCTTCTTTTTTGTTCTCTTTACACCCAAGAATAAGGATGCTTGCACTAATAAATACAAAAAGTATACGCTTCATGGTGTTTTAGGTTATAGGGTTAATTGCATTTTAATATTGCTTCGTGTGTATTCAAGGTTCTCTTCAATGGGCACTTCTACAAAACCAAACTTTTTATAGATATGTAAGGCGTCGTTCAATTTGGTATTTGAATATAGGATCAAACGGTCCAGTGACTTTTGTTTGGAGAAATCCAATACGTGCGACAAGAGTTTTTGTCCAATTTTATGACCGCGATAATTAGGGGCTACTGCCATTTTTCCCAATTCAAAAGTAGTGGGGCCTGCAGGAAGCAGTGCACAACACCCCACGATATCGTTTTCCTTTTTTGCAAAAAAGATATAACCTCCTTTATCGATTATATTGGCTTCGCAGTTTTCCAATAAATAGGTGTCCAAGGGTTCTACGGCAAAAAACTCTTCGATCCATTTAAGGTTTAAGTCCCTAAACGCCGAAGCGTACGAAGGATTAAAAGGTACTATTTCCATTTTAAGTATAAGAAGGTGATATATAGATGTATTTAAAATTAAGGTTTCGTAAGGATTTATTTTCTTTAATAAACGATTTTTTTACATTAAAAAATCTAAAAATTAAAACTTATCGTATATACACCGATACAAACAAATAAATTCTTATTAGAAATAAATCTTAACATTATGACTGAAACAAAAAGTAACAATGGTTTGAAGGTGCTGGCAGGCTTGCTAGGTGTGGTACTTTTGGGTACCATCATCTATACCGTTAGTCTATATCAAGAAAAGAAAAAGAACGAAACTGCACTTACACAAGAAAAAGAGTTGGTTGTTGAAGACTTGAATAGTTTAAAGTCTGAATACGACAAAGCTATTTTGGAAAGCAATGCAACCAATGAAGAGTTGGTATCCGCAAGGGACAACATTGCAAAATACATCGACTCTGTAAAAAGTATGAAAGCCGATATTTCTTCTTTGTCTAGATATAGAAGACAGGTTAGCATCTTAAAGCAAGAAAGAGAGCAATTGTTAAAGCAGGTAGATTCGCTTACCAAATCGAACACGCTTATTGCTATGCAAAGGGACAGTACTTATACCGAACTAGAGAAGCAAACTGTTTTTAACGATTCTTTGGTTGTTCAAAATACGCAATTGGCCGACGTTGTAGAAAAAGGATCTGCGCTAAACCTATCTAAATTTAGTGTTGATGCCGTTAAGGAACGTAGCAGTGGTAAATTGGTATCTACGTCAAGAGCAAAACGAACCGATAAATTCAAAATCTGTTTTACGGTTGCCGATAATGTAATCGCCCAAGCTGGAGACAGGGAATTCTTTATTGAAGTTCTTGACCCACAAGGTAACGTTTTAGGGGAAAGCTATTCTAAAACAAATGATTCCGGTGCTTCTGTGACTTACAGCAAAGGAACTGGCTTCTACTACGAAAACAAATCATTGGACGTTTGTGATTACATCAGTAAGCCTGCGGGAGACTTCAAGGAAGGAAACTACATGGTCAACGTTTATGACGATAGACTTAAATTGTTAGGAACTTCTAAGTTCACCTTGAAATAGTAAACACTACCATTTATATAAGAAAAGGGGCAATCTTACGAGATTGCCCCTTTCTATTTGTACACTTTTCCAAGATTAACTATTTAAGGCTACCTACCATATCGGCGGGTTTTACCCATTCGTCATAATCTTCGGCGGAAACATAGCCGAGGTTAATGGCTTCTTCTTTTAAAGTAGTTCCGTTCTTATGGGCCGTATTGGCAATTTCGGCAGCTTTATAGTAACCGATTTTTGTATTCAAGGCCGTAACCAACATTAAGGAATTATTTAAAAGCTCTTTGATAACTTCGTGGTTAGGCTCTATACCGGCCGCGCAGTTAACGTCAAAACTCACACAGGCATCTCCGATCAATTGGGCGGATTGCAAGATGTTGGCCGCCATCATAGGTTTGAATACGTTCAGTTCATAGTGTCCTTGGGTACCACCGACCGAAATCGCTACATCGTTCCCCATGATCTGGGCACATACCATGGTCAATGCTTCACATTGTGTTGGGTTAACCTTTCCGGGCATAATGGAACTTCCCGGTTCGTTGGCGGGAATTATAATCTCACCGATACCTGAACGGGGCCCAGAGGCCATCATACGGATATCGTTGGCTATTTTGTTCAATGATACGGCTAGTTGTTTTAAGGCGCCGTGGCTTTCTACAATGGCATCGTGAGCCGCTAGGGCCTCAAACTTGTTCTCGGCGGTACGGAAGGGCATGCCGGTGAACTCTGCAATGTATTTTGCAACAAGAACGTCATAGCCTTTTGGGGTATTCAATCCGGTTCCGACCGCGGTTCCCCCTAAAGCCAGTTCGCTAAGGTGATCAAGGGTATGGTTCAAAGCTTTTAAGCCGTGGTCCAATTGTGAAACATAGCCTGAAAATTCTTGTCCTAAGGTAAGGGGAGTGGCATCCATAAGATGCGTACGACCGATTTTTACTACATTGGCGAACTCCTTAGATTTTTTGTCCAACGTATTACGAAGCTGGGTTATACCAGGTATGGTCGTCTCTACAATTTTCTTGTAGGCGGCTATATGCATTCCCGTTGGGAAGGTATCGTTCGAAGATTGTGATTTATTGACATCGTCGTTAGGCTGAATCGTTTTTTCGCCTTCGCCAATTTTTTTTCCCGCAATTTCATGGGCGCGGTTGGCAATTACCTCGTTAACGTTCATATTGCTCTGTGTTCCCGACCCGGTTTGCCATATGACCAATGGAAATTGGTCATCAAGCTTTCCTTCTAGAATCTCGTCGCAGACCTGGGCGATCAAATCCCTTTTTTCCTGGGCAAGAACGCCAAGTTCGGTATTGGCATAGGCCGCCGCTTTTTTAAGGAAGGCAAAACCGTAGACTACGTCTAAAGGCATAGAGGCAGAAGGCCCGATTTTAAAATTATTACGGGAACGCTCTGTTTGTGCACCCCAGTATTTATCACTTGGAACCTTTACTTGGCCCATAGTGTCCTTTTCAATTCTAAAGCTCATTTCTGGTAGTATTACGTTAGATGACAAAGGTAGCATTTCACCATTTTATTTCGTCTTCGCAACTTTAAAAATTTAGATTTTTCAACTTCTTCTATTTTTTTTGATTTCAATTTGCAATTATCATTCTTTCTAAAGTATCTTTGTATAGCAAAATTTAGCACATGGAATTTGATCAGTACCTTGGATTTTTAGCTTTCTTAACCATTTTAACCATCGGTTTTTGGCTGATGATTTTTTTATTGACCTTTGTAGTACCTTATTGGTTAGGGGGAAATATTATGGAACTCTATAAAGAGTGGAGAGAAAAGAAAAGAGCAAAGCGTAGCGCATAGTTACGTTTTTACATAGAAAAAGCAGGAAAACGAAAATTCGCTTTCCTGCTTTTTTGTACCCATAATCGAATAAAAAAAATCCCTGCCAATATCAAGTTAGCAGGGATTTTTTATTGCAACGGTTCTTTTTAACCTTCCATTTCGTCTTCTCCGCCACCGTTCTCATTTTCACCTCTACCATTTTTACGATCCCTATCTTTAGACTGGTTGATCCTATACCTAAATGAGAGGTTGATAGATCTGGGCCTAAACTGAAATTCGCTTCTAGAGGTAAAGTCGTCGGAAACGGTGTAAGATTGTCTTTTCCTTGAATTTAAAAGGTCGCTTACATTTAGCGATACGGTACCTTTATCTTTCATGATGTCTTTGCTGAACGCCAAGTTCAAAGACAGCATACCCTTGGTCTCCGTTTGTGAATTTTGGCGTGGCCCCATATAAAAGGCATTGGTTTGCCATTCTATTTTCTCGGGCAGACTTACTTTTGAGCTGAAACGGGCAAACCAACTTGTGTTATCGGTTCCGTAGTCCGTTCCGTTATGTTCCCCTTCACTTGAAAATTGAAAGAAGTTGACACTACCATTTAAACGCAACCATTTTTTGGGGTTGTACAGCACACCGGCTTCGGCACCTATTCTCTCGTTAGAGGACAAATTAATAG
The DNA here is from genome assembly GCF_900156625.1 of Zobellia uliginosa. Classification (GTDB taxonomy): domain Bacteria; phylum Bacteroidota; class Bacteroidia; order Flavobacteriales; family Flavobacteriaceae; genus Zobellia; species Zobellia uliginosa. The sequence goes on from NZ_FTOB01000002.1 coordinate 934,811, forward strand.
GTAAAGACCTGATGATTCGCACACTATCCGTTGTCGTCTGGCCAGTGGCTTCCTGAATGTACTCAAATGAATTGGTCTCCCGCTTATAATAAACCGAGGAAGTTAGTGTAAGCTTGTCCCAACGCTTTAGATAGCCTAAGTCAAATGAATTTGAATAGGCCGGGTCTAAATCTGGATTTCCCTGAAAAATATTAGCTCTACTGGCCCGAGATGGGAAGGGGTTTATAAAACGCCCTCTTGGCCTGTTGATCCTTCTATTGTAACCTAAGGAAATATTCTCCATCTCCCCAATTTCAAATATAAGGTTGAGGGTAGGGAAGAGGCCTAAGTAGTTTTTGTCAAAATTTAAATCGACATCTTCTCCTAGGGCATCCTCAATGGCAGATGTATCAAAATCTGAGGTAACCTCTCCTTTTAGTTGTGTGTTTTCCAATCGCAACCCGGCCAAGAAAGAAAATTTACCGAACTTATTACCGTATTGGGTGTATAGGGCATTTACATTTTCTTGGTAATTGAATTTATTGGTCAAATCTTCATTTGTAACAAATTGATTCGTAGACCTATTTAACGAATCTAGCTTATAATCTGTAATCTCTCTTTCAAAAGTACCTCTATAGCCTACTTCAAACTGGGCGTCTCCCATGGGAAGCACGTAATCGGCCTGTACGAGATATTCGTCTTCAATTTCATTCTGGTAAATACTTTCAAGCGTGTTCAAACTTGTATTAGGAAAGGTGTTGTTGTCATCAATGGTAGAATTCTCTACTTCGTCACCATTGGAATACTGTAAATCGGCAGTAAGCTTTTGGCCATCATCATCAATGTTGTTTACATAATTTAATGAGAACTGGTAGTTCTCTTCATCTTCAAGTTCTATTTCTTCCCTGAAGCTTTTTCTTGTTAGAAGTCCGCTCTCAAAATAATCACTATAATTTTCGGTTAGGTCGTCCCCATCTTGAAAGCGCATAAAGAAACTTCCCGTAAGCGATGACTTTTCATTAAAGAAATATTCAACGCCAAAATTATTGTTGAAGCCTTTGCCCGAACGGGTATAATCGCGGTTTTCATTAATTTGATCGTATTGGCCGTCGTTGTACGAGTTTTCATAAAAAGCATGACCGGGCGATTCATAATATCTATAGCCTAGCGTATTAAAAACATTGAATTTATCTGTTCTTAAATTGGCATTTACCGACATGCTGCTTTGTGAAGGGTATCCTATGTTTACGCTTACGGAACCGTTAAAACCTAGGGTCTTTTCACGCTTTAGAACAATGTTCAAGATACCGGCGGTACCTTCTGCATCGTACCTCGCCGAGGGGCTTGTTATGACCTCTACCTTTTCTATGGCATCGGCGGGCAGCTCCCTTAGGGCATCCGTAGAACCAAAACCGGCCAAGGCCGAAGGTTTTCCGTTGATAAGGATCCTTACGTTTTCATTCCCCCGTAAACTAATGGCCCCTTCCACGTCTACATTTACGGAAGGAACATTGTTGAGGGCGTCGCTAATGGTCGCTCCGCTGGTGGTAAGGTCTTTGCCTATATTGTAGATTTTTTTGTCGAGACGGACTTCAACAGTGGTTTTTTCTCCGACCACTTCTACACCTTCCAATTGTGCCACGTCAAGGGCCAATTTTATCGTACCCAAATCGGTAGATTCCTTTAGGAGTTGGTTAGGGAGCTTGTAGGTCTTATAAGAGATATATTCAACACTGATGTTGTATTTTCCGGGAAGGGTCTCAACGGAGAATTTACCGTCGATATCGCTGATACCTCCCGTAACTTTTTCAGGGTTGTCGACGCTTTGGAGTACTAAAGTAGCGTATTCAAGTGGATCGCCATTGTCTTTGTCCAATACCGTTCCGGTAATTTTTATGGGCTGCCGTTCTTGACCTTGGGGCCGCTGAGGCCGTTGTGCGAATGTGTTTATCGATAACAGTAACAGGGTGATCAAGAAGGTTTTTCTCATGTCAGTCTTTAGATTTTTTTTTCTTTCGTTTTTTCTGCCGTTTCCTTTCTTTTTGTGTCTTTTGAAGTCCCTTTTTCTGCATTTCTACAAAAGCCTCATATTTTTCAATGGGCAAACCGGCCTTCAGTTCTTCGTCTTGGGCCTTGGTAATTTTTTCCATACCCTCGCGCATTTGCTCGGGACTTAGCTCAAGAATCTGCATTTCAATTCGTTTTTGCAGATACTTTTTCAATACGGAACTCATTACGGCCGATTCAAATTCGTTTAGCTCCAAGGCTTCGGCGATACCGGGCATTTCGTCATTGACGATTTGCTCGGCAGTTTTGGGCTCGGGGGCTTTTGGTGTTTCCTGAACTTGAGGAATGGCACTTCGCTGCCTTCCATAACCGTAACCTCCGCCACCATAGCCGTACCCTCCGCTACCATAACCATATTGGGCCACTAGCTCGGGACTTGTAAACAATAGAACAAAAAGTAAAATAACGTATGGGATATTGTTTTTCATGACGATATCAGCGTGTATGATTATATTTTTATAGAATGGTTTAATCTTGCTTTGGTTAAAGCTTTGTTAAAATAGTAACGCAACAAATGTACCAAATTCCCAAGGGTAAAAATATACTAAAAAATAATGTAGGCATCCACTTGATTTTTAGCGAAATACCTACTTTTTATTTTTTTAGGAAAGAACCATATTCTTAAAGGATATCTTCCACTAATTTTGGGGGGCGGCCGATTACCGCTTTCCCGCCATTCACTACTATGGGGCGTTCTATGAGTTTAGGGTGAAGAATCATGGCATCTAGAATTTCTTCTTGTGACAAAAGCTTGCCCCTATAATTCTCCTTCCAAATAGCCTCATTCTTTCTGACCAACATTTCCGGCGTGATACCGAGGCAATCCAGTACTTTGCGAAGTTCTTCCTTGCTGGGTATGTCTTCCAGGTATTTTATGACTTCAAATTCCTTTCCCGATTGTTCGAGTATCTGTAATCCTTCTCGTGATTTCTGACATCTTGGGTTGTGATATATCTTTATCATTGTAATACTATCTTATGGCTAATTTGTAATTATAATCAATCTTCTTCTTTTTGTCCCATCATCATGAGATAAGCTTTTAAAAAAGCATCGATATCTCCGTCCATTACCGCATCGACATTACCGGTTTCTTGGCCGGTACGCACATCCTTAATAAGCTTATAAGGGTGCATCACATAGTTCCGTATTTGCGACCCCCATTCAATTTTCATTTTAGAGGATTCAATTTCTTGGCGTGCTTCCATTTTCTTCCGAAGTTCGATTTCGTAGAGTTGCGACTTCAACATTTTCATGGCCGTAGCCCTGTTGTCGTGCTGGCTCCTTGAATCTGAGCAAGAAATTTGTATACCTGTTGGATGGTGTACCAGTTGTACCTTGGTTTCTACCTTGTTTACGTTCTGACCACCGGCCCCACTAGACCGTGCGGTGGTGATGGTTATATCTGCAGGGTTTACGTCAATTTCAATACTGTCGTCCACTAGGGGGTATACGTATACCGAAGCAAATGAGGTGTGCCGTTTGGCATTACTGTCGAAAGGGGAAATACGTACTAATCGGTGCACCCCGTTTTCGCCTTTTAACCATCCGAACGCAAAATCACCTTCTATCTCTAGGGTTACGGTCTTTATACCGGCCACATCCCCTTCTTGATAGTTGAGCTCCTTTATTTTATACTTGTTCTTTTCGGCCCACATCATATACATACGCATGAGCATAGAGGCCCAATCGCAGCTTTCGGTACCACCGGCACCGGCCGTAATCTGCAGAACTGCCGAAAGTTCGTCACCTTCCTCCGAAAGCATGTTTTTGAACTCGAGCTTCTCTAACTGGTTTATGGCCTTTTCGTACTGGGCGGCCACCTCGGTTTCGGTAACTTCACCTTCCTGAAAAAACTCCATTAAAATTTCTAAGTCGTCAACCAGTGTTTTGGCGGTATTGTAATCATCTACCCACTGCTTTTTAGACTGTATGAACTTCATATGGGCTTGGGCTTCCTGGGGATTGTCCCAGAAATCCGGAGCCAAGGTCTTCTCTTGTTCGTTTTCTATTTCAATAAGCTTGGCATCGACGTCAAAGATACCTCCTTAACGCACCAAGGCGATCTTGAAGACCCTTGAATAGGTCCGTGGTAATTGTCATTGTATTTTATTTTCAAACAAAAATACTACTCTTTTTTATCTATTCTACAGTAAATTTTCGAATGTTTACGATATGGGATGAATACCGTTTTGTTGATCGGCCAACGCTCTGCACTCATGGCGTTTATACTGAAATCCCTATTGTTGATCTTGGCTGTTCACCTGAACGGAATGAACGGTTTGGTTCTTTCCCGACGTGTATACAACACCCTTTAAGGGCGAGCAATCTGAGTAGTCTTTGCCGTGTGCAACCTTGATGTGATTGGTTGCGGCCAAAATATCGTTGGTAGGGTCAAAACCGATCCAGCCAGCATAGGGAATATAGGCTTCTGCCCATGCATGCATTTGTAAATCTCCAAAATAACCGTTGCCTTGATGTAGATAACCCGAAACATATCGGGCGGGAATACCGTTTGTCCTAGCTAGAGCACAAAACAAATGGGTGAAATCTTGACAAACCCCTTGATGAATATCCAATACTTCATTTAATGTGGTGTGTACGTCTGTTGCCTTAGTGTTAAATTGAATATAGCGATAAGTATAACTATTAAGTGCGATAAGGTTGTCGAAAATGGAATTGCCCCAATCAAATTCGAACAAGATGTTTTTAGTGTAGGGAATATAAGTGTAAGGGGTTGTTTTTAGGAAAGCCTCGTAATCTACTTTAAAATTCAGCCCTTGAATTTTTTCAATCGACTTTGATTTATCTGCTTCAGGGGTAAAGTCGAAGGGATTGATTTCTTTTTTTATTAATCTGAACCGGGCTTCAAAAGCAATTTGTTCAAACTTTTGTTTCATATGGACACGTATGGTCTTAAAGCCATATCCGTTTATGGAAAATTCAAATTTGGGGTTGATAGAAGAATTAAAATCGATTCCGATAAATTGCTGTGATTCATTTTCTTCCGGGATGACCAGAAATTGCCAATAGGCCTCATGTACCGGTTCTTCATAGGTGTTTTCGGCTTTATAGGTAATGAAATATTCTAGTGGCATATGAAATTGGTTAAACTAGTTTAAGGATACTGTTTATGTTCGTTAGGTCTTGATATGAGTCAAGCGGGAAAGGAATCAGTAGCTAAAAAATTCTTCTTCCATTTTTTGACTTATTTCATAAAGACTGTCCAAGGTAGTGTCAATGACCGATTGAATATCTTTTTCTATTTCTATTATACATTTAAACTCATATTCCGCCTTTACCTTAGCTACTAAAAAAGCCGTAGAGTCACGATCCAATTTTGTATTAGGGTCTAAAATTTGCATATGTTTAAACACTTGGTTCAAACTGTTCATAATTGACCTGGGGCAATCGGGGTTGAGGATCAAAAATTCCAAAGTAGATATACTGCTGGGTGTTTTTTTGTAGTACCGGCGCATCATATCATAAGACTCCGTGCATTTCAAAAGGGTAGTCCACTCAAAACTATTTTTAAATTTATCCCCATAACTGCCCTGTGCCTTTAGTGCGTCGTTGCTCTTGGCATTGATGATGCGTATAATTTGTGTGGCCCGCTCGATATTGGTTCCCATCATGATTATGGCGTAAATCTCATCATGCATGAGCGTACTTCTTACCTTTCCCCTCAATATAGCGGACATCTCTGTAACATTAAGGGTGAAATCGTGAAGCCCATTTTTTGTATAGACTTTTGGGTCGTATTTTGAAATAAAATGGTAAAACTTATTGATAGATTCGTATAGTTCGGTGGAAATGAGGTCACGAGCACTATTGGCATTTTCCCGTACGTTTCTCACGTTGTTTATAATGGAAGAAGGGTAATTGGGGTCTAACCCTATCTTGTACAACACCCTTTCTTCGCTGTGTACAATGGATTCGTCCTCTATGGGATCACCTATCATATTGAGCATAGAACGTAAGACGAATTGCCGTGATTGCGAAACTTGGTTAGGGGCATCTAGGGACGAAAAATAGTTGACCCGAAGATATCGGGCAATGTGCTCCGAACGTTCAATATAACGTCCCATCCAGAAAAGGTTATTGGCGACTCGTGCTAGCATAGGCAATTTTTAAATATTAGTCTGTATTAGGTTTGTGAACCTTATGTTCTAGGAAATCTTCAATAGCTTTTTAGTTAAGTTTTTAAAACCCAGGTGTCTTTGGATCCCCCACCTTGTGATGAGTTGACGATCAAGTTGCCCCTTTTTAGGGCTACTCGGGTCAGGCCTCCCTTCAGCACGAATTCCTTGTCTTTTCCCAAAACCGTAAAGGTTCTTAAGTCTACATGCCGTTGTTCAAAAGATTCGGTTTTATCGATATACGTAGGGTGAACCGAAAGGGACATAATGGGTTGTGCTACATACTTTCTAGGGTTTAAAAGTATTTGTGCCTTGACGACTTCTATTTCCTTTTTGCTAAGTCGGTTTCCAATGGATATCCCATAACCACCAGCTTCGTCCACTGGTTTTATGACCAGGGTTTCTATATGTTCCAAGACGTATTTTAATTCTTTGGGTCTACTGCAATGATAGGTGTGTACATTGTTAAGGATAGGTTCTTCGTTTAGGTAATACCTTATGATTTCAGGCATATAGGTGTATACAGCCTTGTCATCGGCAACACCGGTACCCGGAGCATTGGCCAAAGTTACATTGCCTTTTTTGTAAGCGGCGAATAGGCCAGGTACACCTAGGGAAGAATCTGGCTTGAACTCTAATGGATCGATAAACGCATCATCGATTCTTCGGTATATTACATCTACTTTTTGTGGTCCTTGAATGGTCTTCATGTATACAAAGTCGTTTTCCACAAATAAATCCCTGCCTTCTACCAGTTCAACCCCCATGGTCTTTGCCAAATAAGAATGCTCGTAAAAGGCCGAGTTGAACATGCCTGGAGTAATGACCACAACGTTAGGGATGTCTACGCCTTTTGGTTTAACCGTTTCAAGTAAGTCCAAGAGGTTTTCGGCATAATTGGTAACCGAATAGGTCTTATAATGATTAAAAACACCAAAGAGGGCCCGTTTCAGGGCGGTGCGGTTACAGATAACATAACTTACCCCACTAGGACATCTTATGTTGTCTTCAAGCACGTAATATTGCCCATCGGTATGTTTAATGATATCGGTGCCGGAAATATGATTATAGATTCCACCAGGCGGATCGACCTTATTCATTTGATCCAAGTAGTTGGCGGAGGAACTTATCAAATCCATGGGGACTATACCTTGTCTTATTATTTTTTTGTCATGGTAAATATCCCATAGAAACAGGTTTAGCGCCCTGCTCCGTTGTATGGCTCCCGATTCGATAATGTTCCATTCTTCGGGAGGGATTATTCTTGGAAAAAGGTCGAAAGGAAAAATTTTTTCCTCTGTTTTCTTTTTGTCATATACCTGAAACGTGATGCCCTGGTTAAAGAATGATGATTTTGCCTTTTCATTTAAATTAACATAATCCTTTATGGAATGCTCTCCATAAAGGGTGAACAGTTTGGAGTAGACATCCTTTACTTGTCCGTTTTTATCAAAGATTTCATCAAATAGGACAGGGTTTCTTTTGTAGGATGAAAAAATCTGATTTTCGAGATTGACCATAGTACATTTGTTTGTACTTAAGGTACTCGTTTTTAACCTGTTTACAGTAAATAATAATGTAATTATTGAAATGATAAATTAGTATTAAAGCAATAATAAAGGGACATTTTTATTGTTTTTTGTGCGAAAAAGAAACAATTTCCCTCATTTTTGTCAAATTTAGCTACTTTTAGCACGCTCTATTTTAAGGGTAAATAGCTAAAATGTAAGAATACTTTTCATAGGTAATTTATTATATAGTATACATGCAGATCAACCTAATCAGTGATACGGTAACCAAGCCCACCCCGGAAATGTTAGATGCCATGATGTCTGCCCAAGTGGGCGACGACGTTTTTAAGGACGACCCCACCGTAAACGCTCTTGAGGAAAAAGTGGCACAAATGTTCGGAAAGGAAGCAGCCTTGTTTTTCCCGTCGGGAACAATGGCCAATCAGACGGCTATAAAACTACATACACAGCCGGGAGAACAGTTGATCTGTGATAAATATGCCCATGTCTATAATTATGAAGGGGGAGGAGTCAGTTTTAATAGTGGGGTCTCATGCCGACTGATCGATGGTCATAGGGGGATGATTACCTCCGATCAAGTTAAAGCGGCGATTAATCCGCCGGATTTCTATCACAGTCCGTTAACCTCATTGGTGTGTATCGAAAATACGACCAATAAAGGAGGTGGAGCTTGTTGGGATATGGAGGAATTGAAAAAAATTAAGGAAGTCTGCAAAGAAAACCACTTGAACTATCATTTGGACGGAGCCCGTTTATGGAATGCCATGGTGCAAAAAAATGAAAGTCCATTAGCTTATGGGGAATTGTTTGACACCATTAGTGTTTGCTTGAGCAAGGGACTGGGTTGCCCTGTAGGTTCCATCGTTGTAGGAAGCCGGGCGCAAATGGATAAAGCCCTTCGTATTCGAAAGATCTTTGGAGGAGGCATGCGCCAGGCAGGGTATTTGGCCGCAGCAGGAATCTATGCACTCGACCATCACGTGGAGCGACTGGCCGAAGATCATGCCAAAGCCCGCGAAATAGGGGAGGTGCTAGAAGGCCTACCTTATATAAAGAGCGTTGAGCCTATTGAAACCAACATCATTATTTTTGAAATGGATGAAAACATCGTCAAAGCAGATGTTTTTTTGGAAAAACTCAAAGAAAATGGGGTGTATATTATAGGTATGGGACAAGGAAAACTACGCATTGTCACCCATTTGGATTACACCGATACCATGCACGACAGATTCATCGATATCCTAAGAAGTCTATAGGCTATTGATCGTATGTCTTTTTTAGGGCATTTAAGGAATTTGTAAGATTTTTAATTCCGTTCTCCATGCCGGCCTCCGAGCCGTAGGGTAGGCTATACCCTAATAACTGCCCATTCGCATCTTTTAAATGAAAGAGAAATTGACCAGCGTGATTCGTTTTTCGTTCAAAATTACCACGGCCAACCTGCATGCCGTGTAGTTGTGCTATTGCGTTTTTCATTGCATCTTCATCAGTGTAGGCTATACTGTTTAATATCGTGCTTCCACTTAGGGAGCTAAGTGAAAATCGGTACTTGTTATCGTTAAAATGGGTCTTTATTAGAGATGTCTTCATGGATAATGAATTTACGGATTTTTGAAATAACAATACTCTCTAAAAAAATAGCCTATGCTATTCTATAATATTCTTTTTGGTTGAAATGATGTATTTCATCGGTGTTTTATGTTTTTAATAAGAATGTACTTGTTAAAAATTTATTAAATCATTAACTTGTAATTCACTATAAACTATAAACTATAAACATTAACTAAACTATGAAAAAGATTATTTTTTCTATTGCCGTATTGACGGCATCATTGGGTGCGGCGCAAGATTTGCCTACCAATCCTGAACCCGGAAAGTGTTACGTACGATGTACCACCCCTGACGTTTATGTAAACGAAACAGTTACGGTTACGATAAAGCCCGGTTACAAGGTGTTAAAGACGATTCCCGCGACCTATAAAACGGTTACCGAACGGGTTTTGGTCAAGGAAGAGAGTAAAAAATTCCGCATTATTCCCGAGGAGTGGGGTACGGAAAAGGTGACGTATGTATCAAAGGAAGGTGGAAATACCTTGAGTATCAGTCCGGCTAGTTTTGGTACGGCCTCTGAAACGATAGAAGTAAAGCCTGCCTATGCACAATGGGAATTAGGCGCGGCGGCTCCTGATTGTGATTCCGGCAACCCTGATGACTGTAGGTATTGGTGTTATAAAGGTTATCCCGCCGAATTTCAAACTATTGAAACGGCTACCTTGGTCCGTGATGCCAGTACGTCCAAAACCCCGGTTCCCGAAAAAAGCGCGAGCTACACGAAAAGAGTCCTTATTTCTCCGGCCAAGGTGGTAGAAGAAGTGGTTCCTGCGGTTTACGATGAAATTACCCGAACGGTCTTGGATAAAGATGCTTATACCGTTGAGGAAATTGTACCGCCCGTAACCAAGACTTACACCAAAGAGGTGTTGAAGGAAAAAGGTGGATTAACGACCTGGAAAGAAGTAGAGTGTTCCTTGGTTACCTATCAAGCTCTTCCTATCAATTGGAATTTAGGTAGTGCTACTTTGACCGCTCAGGCCAAAAGCATTATCGATACCCGTTTATTACCTGTGTTGGCCAAGAATCCCGGAGTTAAAGTAGAACTGGCTTCACATACCGATGCCCAGGGAAGTGCATCATCAAATCAAGATCTATCGGAGCGAAGGGCACAGGCCGTGGCCCAGTATTTGATCTCCAAAGGCATCAACTCAAGTCTTTTGGTCGCTAACGGCTATGGTGAAACAAAACTTAAGAACCGTTGTAAAGATGGTGTTTCTTGTACCTCTAGGGAACATGCGGTAAATAGAAGGACCGAATTTAGGTTGATCAACAACTAATTCCTGTAAAATTGAACTATTAAAAAAGGCCTCTAATTAGAGGCCTTTTTCTATTTGTTTTTTTCTAAGAATTTCAGATGGTAACTTACTTCGCCCGTCATGCCATAGCCGGAATATTCGTTTACTACTTTTCCTTTAGGACTTAGTATGGTCAGTAAAGGAAAGACGCCCTTCTTGTTCAGTTTTTTTAAGAGGACTTGGTTGTGCTCCCATTGTTCCGTGCTCAATAAATCCCTATTCCGCGGTATATCTATATAGAGTAGCACGTAGTTTTTTGATAGCTCATAAAACTCGTCCGTATCAAAAAGGTCGCGTTTCAGCATTTTGCATGGGGGGCACCAATCGCTTCCGGTGAAATACACCAGAACATTCTTATTTTCTTCTTTCGATATATGCATGGCACTGTCGTAATTCTTTAGCCAGTCGACTTCCTTGATAGGGGTGTCGGTCTGACCCAACAGGCAGAAGGGCAGAAAGAATAATAATAAGAATTTCATAGCTTACGGATTTAAATCGTTAACAAGCAAATAGCCTGCCATTATTTAAATAACGAGTCCATTCCCGGAATATTGGGCATACCTTCTTTTGCTACGGCGGCAAGTTCCGCTTCGTTGACCTGTGTAGCCTTTGCTATGGCCTTATTAAGGGTCAGGATCAGAAAGTCCTCCAATTGCTCTTTGTCTTCGAGCAGACTATCGTCTATTTGAATCTGTTTTACCTCCCTATTGGCCGTAATGGTCACCTTGACCAAACCATCTGCCGAAGATTCTTCTAGGCTCACCGTGTCGAGGCGTTTTTTGGTTTCTTCTACTTTTTGCTGGGTTTCCTTGAGTTTTCCCATCATACCCATCATATCTCCGAACATAGTTTTCTTTTTTTCTGTTAGACTGATTTGCGAAATTACTAAATTGTAGCTAAAATCTGTCTACAATGAACCATTTGGCGAAAAAGTATATCGTTCTAGGCTTATGCCTTACATTTGTGCCCTTAGTTCAAAGTCAACAAAAGAATATGAGTGAAGCAAAAGCACCGATAGCGAAAAAGATTCCGTTTACATTGGAGAAACACGGAGATGTCAGGGTAGATAATTACTATTGGCTGAGCGATAAGGAAAATCCGGAGGTGATTGCCCATCTAGAGGCCGAAAAGCAGTATTACGATTCCCTTACGGCCCACACCAAGCCTTTTCAAGAGCTTCTTTTTAATGAAATGAAATCCCGAATAAAGGAAGATGATGCTTCGGTTCCCTATAAGCAAAACGGGTATTGGTATATTACCAGGTACGAGACAGGAAAAGAATATCCTATTTATTCGCGCAAGAAAGGTAGCCTTGATGCTCCGGAGGAAATTATGTTCGACGGGAACGAAATGGCCAAGGGACACGAATACTTTAGTATTGGAGGAATTGCCATTAGCCCGAATAACCAATTGGCCGCCTTTGGTGTTGACACCGTTTCAAGACGGCAATATACCATCCGCATAAAAAACCTTGAAACCGGAGAAATTTATGCGGATACCATAGAGAATACCACGGGGGGCTCGGTCTGGGCAGATGATAACAAGACTCTTTTTTACACCAAAAAAGACGAGGTTACCCTGAGGTCCGATAAAATTATGAAGCATAAATTCGGTACCTCGGCTGAAGAAGATGTGCTCGTGTTTCATGAAAAGGACGATACCTTCGGTACATACGTATACAAATCGAAATCTAAGAAATATATCTATATCGGTTCGTACAGCACCTTGACCTCTGAATATCAATACCTGCGTTCCGATGATCCCGATGGTGAGTTACAAATGTTCTCGCCCCGCGAACGAGGTGTGGAATACAGTGTTTCACATTACGGATCGCATTTTTACATCTTGACCAATAAAGACGGTGCCACGAATTTCAAATTGATGAAAACCGATGAAAATGCGACCACTTCGGATCATTGGGAAGAGTTTATTCCCCACCGTGAAGATGTTTTGTTGGAAGATGTCGATATGTTCAAGGACTACTATGTGATATCGGAACGATCAAACGGATTGAACCAAATCAAGATCAATAGATGGGACGGTTCCGATTCGTATTATCTGCCTTTTGATAGTGAGACCTATACGGCAGGTGTAGGCCGCAATCCTGATTTCGACACTGAAATTCTTCGCTATTCCTATAATTCGATGATCACTCCCAGTTCGGTAATCGACTTTAACATGAGAACCAAGGAGAAGGAAGTCAAAAAAGAACAAGAAGTGCTAGGGGGATCATTTGAAAAGAATAATTACAGGGAAAAACGCATCTGGGCTACGGCCCGAGACGGGGTGAAGATCCCCATGTCGATCGTATACCATAAAGACACAGAACTTAACCAAGAAACTCCGGTATTACAATATGCCTATGGTTCGTACGGGCATACCATAGACCCCTATTTCTCTACGGTACGTCTTAGTCTTTTAGATCGGGGCTTTGTCTATGCCGTGGCACATATAAGGGGAGGGGAGTACCTAGGAAGGCCTTGGTACGAAAACGGCAAGTTGCTCAAAAAAAAGAACACCTTTACCGATTTTATAGATTGCTCAAAATATCTCTTGGAACAAGGATATACTTCTCCAGAGCACCTATATGCCATGGGCGGTTCTGCGGGAGGACTCCTAATGGGAGCCGTTATCAACATGGCACCGGGCCTATATAACGGGGTAATTGCCGCGGTTCCCTTTGTCGATGTGGTCACCACCATGCTCGACGACTCCATACCATTGACTACGGGAGAGTATGACGAATGGGGAAATCCGAACGACAAAACGTATTACGATTATATGAAGTCGTATTCGCCCTATGACCAGGTAGTCGCGCAAGAATACCCGAATTTATTGGTGACTACAGGTCTCCATGATTCACAGGTACAATATTTTGAACCTGCAAAATGGGTGGCCAAACTTAGGGAGATGAAGACCGATAAGAACCTATTGATGATGGACATTAATATGGATACCGGACACGGAGGGGCTTCCGGGCGATTTGAATCATTACGGGAAGTCGCTAAAGAATATGCCTTCTTGTTGGATTTAGAAGGAAAGGTAACAGAATAATACCGGCAATTGTACCGTTTGGTTTTATGAGAAAGGGAAATTCAGTCAAGATACGTGATTTTAGAACCTTTAAATTGTTCAAATCTTGTGTATAATGCTAACGAAATGTTAATGATTTCATATAAATGCCACAAAATCTTCATTTTTTAGAGGTATTTTCGATGTTAAAATGACATATTCAAAAAAAATAGTAATTTTGCTATAAGAATTTTGTGGATATCTTGAGAATACCATAGATAGTTCCCGAAACCAGACATCCTTTATGGAAAACAAAATCAAGGCTTACAACAGTATCCTAGAACTTGTAGGAAACACACCGCTAGTAAAATTAAACAGAATAACAAAAGGCTTCACAGGTAACTTTTACGCCAAGGTAGAAGCTTTCAACCCTGGCCACTCTTCCAAAGATCGCATAGCGATGCATATTATAGAAGAGGCGGAGCGCAAGGGCATTTTAACCGAAGGGAGCACCATCATAGAGACCACATCGGGCAATACGGGTTTTAGTATTGCGATGGTGAGCATTATCAAAGGTTACAAGTGTATTTTGGCGGTAAGTTCAAAATCATCAAAAGATAAAATCGATATGTTGCGTTCAATGGGCGCAACGGTCTATGTTTGTCCCGCACACGTGAGCGCAGACGATCCCCGTTCGTATTACGAGGTGGCAAAACGCTTGCATAGGGAAACCAGCGGATCGATTTACATCAATCAATATTTTAACGAGCTTAACATGCATGCCCACTACGAAAGTACGGGGCCTGAAATATGGGAGCAGACCGGTGGTCAGATTACCCATTTTGTGGCTTGTAGTGGAACGGGGGGGACCATTTCCGGTACCGCAAAGTATCTGAAGGAGCAAAACCCCGACGTTAAGGTTATCGGTGTCGACGCCTTTGGCTCCGTATTGAAAAAATACCATGAAACCCGCGAGTTCGATGCTAATGAAATCTATCCGTATCGTATAGAGAGCTTAGGTAAGAATCTAATTCCTTCCGCAACGGATTTTGATGTAATCGATAAATTTATAAAGGTTACCGATTCCGAAAGTGCGCATACGGCACGTGAAATCGCCAAAACCGAAGGTATTTTTGCCGGCTATACCAGTGGTGCCGTCATGCAGGCCTTGAAACAGTTGAACGAAGAAAACGAATTTGGCCCCGATGATAACGTTGTCGTTATCTTTCCTGACCACGGTTCTCGATATATGAGTAAAGTATATAGTGATCAATGGATGGAAGATCAAGGCTTTTTCGACACCAAGGAAGTTGGTGAAATTCAGAAAGTACAATATATCAAAGAATAACAACGAGGTTTGCAAAAGTTAAAAAGCAATGACTATAGGTCATTGCTTTTTTGTTTCGGAATAATATTTTATGAATGTTGCTCTTAAAATCTTACTTTTGCCCTCAAATACAAAGTAAACCTAAATGCGAGATTTATTTGACAGAATTCTAGAGAACAAGGGTCCGTTAGGAAAATGGGCTTCACAGGCGGAGGGATATTTCGTTTTTCCTAAGTTGGAAGGTCCAATTTCCAACAGGATGAAATTTCAAGGAAAAGAGGTAATCACTTGGAGTATCAATGATTATTTAGGCTTGGCCAACCTTCCGGAAGTTAAAAAGGTAGACGGGGAAGCGGCTACAGAATTTGGAGCGGCCTACCCGATGGGGGCTAGAATGATGAGTGGTCATACCGACTTTCACGAGCAGCTCGAAAAAGAGTTGGCCGAGTTTGTTGATAAACAATCCGCTTACTTATTGAATTTTGGTTACCAAGGAATGGTTTCTGCCATAGATGCCTTGGTTTCGAAGGATGATATCATCGTTTATGATGTTGATTCGCACGCCTGTATTATCGATGGCGTTCGTCTACACATGGGTAAACGCTTTACCTTTAAGCATAACGATATCGAGAGTCTTGAGAAAAATCTTGAGCGTGCCACAAAAATGGCCGAGCATACCGGAGGTGGTATTTTGGTGATTTCCGAAGGGGTATTCGGAATGCGGGGCGAGCAAGGAAAACTCAAAGAGATTATCGAACTCAAGAAAAAATATACGTTCCGTTTGTTCGTTGATGATGCACATGGCTTTGGAACCTTAGGCGCTACTGGTGCCGGTACGGGTCAAGAACAAGGCGTACAAGACGGTATTGATGTCTATTTTGCCACTTTCGCCAAATCTATGGCGGGTATTGGGGCCTTCATCGCGGCCGATAAGGAAATTATCGATTATCTCAAGTACAACTTGAGGTCGCAAATGTTTGCCAAATCCCTACCGATGATTTACGTAAAAGGGGCATTGAAGCGATTGGATATGCTACGTACCATGCCTGAGCTAAAGGCCAAGTTGTGGGAAAACGTAAACGCGCTTCAAAACGGACTAAAAGATAGGGGCTTCAATATAGGAAGCACGAATACATGTGTTACTCCGGTGTACCTTAACGGTAGTATTCCGGAAGCGATGGCACTGGTCAAGGATTTACGTGAAAACTACGGAATTTTCTGTTCTATAGTGGTTTACCCTGTAATACCTAAAGGTTTGATTCTATTAAGAATGATTCCTACCGCCACGCATACCATGCAGGATATAGAAGAAACATTGGAAGCTTTTTCCGCTATTAGGGACCGTTTGGAAAATGGTACCTACAAAAGATTGTCTGCAGCTGTTGCTGCGGCAATGGGAGAGTAAGCGAAACTTTTTCGTTAAAAAATAAAAGCCCCGTTTTTATAAAACGGGGCTTTTTTATGACTTATTTTTTATGCCGGTAGGGCGGAAGCGGTCTATATCTCACAGGTTCTTTTTGTAGGTACAGCGCCGTTTGTAGATTTTAGGGTCAAAATGCTTCCACATTTGACGGATGGCAATATTGTCTTCAAGTTCGGGCGTACGGTAGCACATTTCAATCCCCCTCTTGTTGAAGGTCTTGTAGTATTCGTTAAAGATAATGGCCGTAACCCCCTTGTTTTGGTAATCGGGGTGAATGCCTATAAGATAGAATACCGCATCCTTGTTGTGCTTTTTTGCACGCAATAGGTGGTAAAAACCAAAAGGGAACAGTTTTCCCTTCGCCTTTTGCAAGGCACTGCTGAACGAAGGCATAACAATGGCAAATGCGATCAAACTATCGTTTTTGTCTACAATGAACTTAATGTATTCGGGATCTATAAATGTGATATACTTTTTCTTAAAGTATTCTTTTTGCACATCGGTTATGGGTACAAAAGAAGAAAGTTTGGAGTAGGTTTGGTTAAAAAGGTCGAACATTTGGTCGACCAAGGGCATTACCTCGCTTGTTTTCTTAAAATTGATCTCACGTAGGCCATAACGACGTTTGACTAATTCATTCAATTTCGTGAATAGGGCGGGGTCGGCATTCTTGGCGGGAAACTTGTTTTCGACGTATTTTTTTTCCTTGACAAAGCCCAAGCGTTCATAGTGGTCTACATAATAGGCGTGATTGTACCAGGTAACCATGCTTCCAGGCTGGTCAAAGCCGTCTGTAAGCACGCCTACCTTGTCTAAATTGGAAAATCCTACCGGACCCTCCATAAACTCCAAATTGTGCGCAGCGCCTATCTCGGCCACCTTTTTTAGTAAGGCTTCCGATACTTCGGGGTCATCGATAAAATCGAACCAACCGAAGCGCATTTTCTTAACGTTCTGTTGATTGACCTCAAGGTGATTGATGATAGCTACGACACGGCCTACGATCTTATTGTTCTTATAGGCAAGATAGAACCAAGCGCTGGCATTTTTAAAAGCAGGATTGGTGTCCTTGTCGAACGTCGCCATTTCATCGGCAATCAAAGGTGGAACCCAATAGGCTGAATCTTTATAAAGCGCAAAAGGAAATTTCACGAACTGCTTTAGTTCGTCTTTTGAAATCGCTTCTTTAAGAGTGACCATACCATTTTTTTTGTAAGGTCAATATTAGGGATAAATAGGATGAGAATAAAATTATGAAACTGAATTTTGCAAAATTGTGAAAAGCTCGGCCCCTTTAAAAATCAATGGCACCGTTATCACGATCTTTGCTTTTGTTCTTTCGTTGCTTCTTTTCCTGTTTCCTCATCTTTCTAAGTTCTTTTTTAGAAGGGCCTAGGTCGATGTCTTCGGCACCGCTACCACTTTCCCCTTTTTTACGGGCTTCCTTCTTTTTCTTTTTCATCGCGTTCTTCTTAATGGGGCCTCCATTTTCGCCGGCACTTTGCTCATCTATCGATTTCAACTTGTCTTTGTGCATATCGAAGCGGTACGAGCCGCCAACGGTAATAAAAATACGTGAAGGGGTGTTCTTGAAGCTTGCGCCAAGGTTAAAGTCGACCTGAAGGTCATCTGTAAGCAAATGCGCGATACCTCCCCGAATAAGGGCGTCGGAATAGCGATCGCTTTGAATACCCTGGTTTTCCACAAAGGCACTCCATTTAGGGTTGCGGAAGGCATGGGAGAGGGATATCAGATAACTCAACTCAGGGTAATCGGTGGTAATTCGGTCATACGCTATATTGGTAATCAATACAAAACGAGGGGTCAGTCTACTTTGTGTAGCTATCATCCCGCGGTACGACACGGTTGGGTCACCGACATAAAACGGGTTATCGCCTAAATTAAAGGTGGCCCCACCATAAAGGGATATGGACGGAATTAAATTTTTGAACTTAAAACCGTAATTGGCCTTCCAACTATAAAGATTGGGTTTGTTGCGTTCCGGGTTTTTGTAATGGTCGTAGATCATGTATTTCAGTCCGACCCGGTTTCTTGAAAAATCGGTCAGGCTTTCCGAAGTGCCAAAATCGGTATAAGTGATATTCTGGTTGACATAAGTACCCTCATAATTTATTTCCAATTGCTCAAAAAGAAGTCCGTACCGCAAAGATATATCAGAGCCCCAAATATTACTTTCGGTATTGAGCAAACTGTGGTCACGTTGTTCGAACAGTACGCCCGCCTCTACCTGAAGCACATTGCGGCCAACGGCATATGCACTGACTGAAAGTCCAGGCCTGTTGGAGTTGATTACATCGGTATATTGTGAAGCCCCAATAAAGGGAAGGGCAAAAAATAAAGTCAAAAGATATTTTTTCATCTTGGTGTCGCTAGATTAACTTTGAACTCGTATTCGTTTTGTAAAGATAGAAGGCTATGAACGAACACCATTTTTTATAGGCCAATACCTCCATAGTCTTGTGTTTTACGACTTTTATGGAGTATACACTTATATTTGAAATGGTACTTTAGTAATATTTTAGCACTTCTACACTGCTATTACAACGTTAGAATCGTATTTTTGATATAATTATTTCGAAAAAAGTATGGCATTTTTAAAAACTATATTGATCATCGTACTGATCTACTATCTGTTCAAGTTGGTAGTAAAGATGTTCGCTCCTAAGATATTCGGTTATGCGGCCCGTAAAACGCAAGAGCACTTTAATGAAAAGTTTGGGGGATTTGCCCAACAAGAGCAAGCGAGGCAAGAGCGCGTCGGCGATGTTATCATAGAAAAAAAACCTTCCAAAGGTAGTAGGTCAAATAATCAAGTAGGCGATTATATCGACTTTGAGGAAGTAGAGTAACCGTATTCCCGTTTTCCAGATTCCTTTCGGAGTAGTGTCATTTTCTCTTTCTTGCCTAGGTTTATTTTTTTCGGTAGGCTTGGGCTGTAGCTAAGGCGTTCTAAGTTTAAAAGTGCCTTCTGATTCCAAAGTAGAGATAAGTTCATTATTTTAGCCGAAACAATCGATATCTCCCATTATGCAAAAAGGATTGAAGGCCTTCTTCGTACATTTTTTTGTTACCGTATTTTTTGTTGTCGCCGCTTTGGCTTATTTCTATCCCGTACTTCAAGGGAAGGTGATTGAACAGTCTGATATTGTTCAGTTTACGGGAATGGCCAAAGAACAGAATGATTTTAGGAAAAAGACCGGTGACGAACCGTATTGGACCAATAGCGCCTTCGGGGGCATGCCCACATATCAATTGGGGGCGTATTATCCACATGACTACATAAAGACATTAGATCGTGCGATTCGGTTTTTACCGAGGCCCGCCGACTACCTTTTTCTTTATTTTATTGGGTTTTATATATTGCTTTGTTGTTTAAAGGTCGATTATCGATTGGCCATTGTAGGGGCACTGGCATTTGGTTTTTCTACCTATTTGATCATCATATTGGGGGTCGGGCATAACGCCAAGGCCCATGCCTTGGGATATTTGCCTATGGTCTTAGGGGGAATTGTATTGGTGTTCCGTAAAAAATACCTTTGGGGCTTTATTCTTACCGCTATTGCCATGGCCTTGGAAATAAAGGCCAACCACTACCAGATGACCTATTATTTCATGCTTTTGGTACTGATTCTAGGTGCGGTCTATCTTTATGATGCCATTCGCAACGGAAAGCTGGCGCATTTTTTCAGTTCGGTGGGCATTCTATTGGTGGCGGTCCTATTGGGTATTGCGGCCAATGCCACAAGCCTTATGGCAACGAAGGAATACGCCGATTGGAGTACCCGTGGCAAATCGGAACTTACCATTAACCCCGACGGTACGACAAAGGAGAATACGAACGGATTGGATAAATCGTACATCACCCAATGGAGTTACGGGATTACCGAATCATTGAATCTTTTTGTGCCCCGTTTGTTCGGCGGATCGAATAGTGAAAACCTGGGAGAGAATTCCAAGACTTTTAATTTTCTGGTCGACCAAGGAGTGTCTCGAAGTCAAGCTCTAAATTTCTCAAAGGGACTTCCTTTGTACTGGTCGGATCAACCCGGCACATCGGGCCCGGCCTATATTGGTGCAATCATCTTCTTTCTTTTTGTTTTAGGACTCATTTTGGTCAAGGGAAAGACCAAATGGTGGCTATTAGGCGGGGTGATTATGTCGTTGTTACTCTCATGGGGGAAGAACTTTGGCCTATTGACCGACTTTATGATCGATTATTTTCCGCTATACGATAAGTTTCGGGCAGTGTCGTCGATACAGGTGGTCTTGGAGTTGTGTGCTCCCGTATTGGCCATTTTGGCCGTGCGTGAACTGTTTACGACTTCTGTTCGGGTAGAGGAAAAATTGAATGCCTTGAAAATTTCCTTTTTTACCGTCTTGGGTCTCTGTGTCGCCCTGTTTATCTTTAAAGCAGGCTTCGATTTTGTGGGACCTAGTGATGAATTCCTAAAAAGAAATTACGGCGACGAGCTGGTATCCTTGATCCAGGCCGACCGTAAGGCCGTGTATAATTCCGATCTTTTGCGTTCATTGCTATATGTCTTTTTGGCCGCTTTGGCGCTTTGGTTCTATATAAAGGGAAAGCTAAAGGAAAATTTGGCGATAGTAGCCCTTGGAGCCTTGATCGTATTTGACTTGGTCGGTGTAGGTTTGCGGTACGTAGATAGTGAAGACTTTGTTTCAAAGAGAAGAATGACACAGCCTTTTCCTGAAACGGCCATAGATCAAGAAATCAGTAAGGATAAATCCATTTTTCGCGTATATGACCCCCAAGAAGGTATCAATGGGGCCCGTACGTCGTATTATCACCAAAGTATCGGAGGTTATCACGCCGCCAAACCTGCAGGTCTTGAAGACCTATTCAGCTTCTATATATACAAAGGGAATTTGGAAGTACTCAATATGCTCAATGTAAAATACGTAGTGCAGCAAGACGAAGAAGGTAAAAGCTACCCTGCGGTCAACCCCAATGCCAATGGCAATGCCTGGTTCGTAAGTAAAGTACGCAAGGTAGGCTCGTCAGATGAAGAAATCTTGGCCTTGAACGATTTGGATACAAAGACCGAAGCGGTCGTTAACCAAGCCAAGGTAAAAGAATTGAATCAATTGGAATTTGCCGTTGATTCTACGGCTTCCATCCGCCTAACCGATTACAGGCCGAATCACTTGGTCTACGAATCGGCCAACCAGAATCGCGGACTGGCCGTTTTCTCCGAAATGTATTATCCACATGGATGGCATGCCTATATCGATGATAAACCACAAGATTTCTTTAGGGTAAACTATACGCTTCGGGCTATGGAGGTCCCAGAAGGAAACCATAAAATCGAATTTATTTTCGAACCCGAGGTCGTGGCGACCGGAAGTAAGATTACCTTGGCCAGTAATATCCTTTTGGCCCTTATCGTTCTCGGCGGTATTGGTTTTACGTTTTTTGCCCCCAAGAAAGAAAAGGAACTGAACGACAAAAAAATAGCTGGTAAAGGTTGAGTTATTCTGATATCCAACAATAAAATTATTTATGAAGAAAGTCCTCATCATCACCTATTACTGGCCTCCTGCGGGCGGTCCTGGGGTGCAGAGATGGCTAAAATTCGTTAAATACCTTCGTGATTTCGGTGTTGAGCCCTTGGTCTACATTCCCGAAAATCCGCATTACCCTATAGAAGACGCCACTTTGGCCTCTGAAGTTGTCGAAAACCTTAGCGTTTATTCACAGCCGCTTTTTGAACCGTACGGCATAGCGAAGGTTTTCTCCTCGAAAAAAACAAAACGCATCAGTTCGGGAATTATCCAAACCAAAAACCAGTCGGTCTTTGAAAAGGCCATGCTTTGGGTGAGGGGCAATTTTTTTATTCCGGATGCCCGAAAGTACTGGGTAAAACCTTCGGTAAAATATTTGAGTGACATCATTGCCAAGGAGAAGTTGAAAACCATCATTACTACAGGTCCACCACACAGCGTGCATCTCATTGGTCGGGAGTTGAAAAAATTGCACGATTTACAATGGTTGGCCGATTTTCGCGATCCATGGACCTCTATAGGCTACCATAAGGAACTCCGACTTTCGAAAAGTTCCCAAAAAAAACACAAGGCCCTTGAGTATGCCGTACTCAATGAAGCCGATAAAATAGTGGTGACCAGTAAGACCACAAAAGAAGAGTTCGAAAGTATTACAAAACAGCCCATTTCGGTTATTACCAACGGCTACGACTTGGAGCATAGCGGGGAGGTAGATTTGGATAAAGGATTTACCATTTCCCATATCGGTTCCTTGCTAAGCGGAAGAAACCCTGAAAACCTATGGAAGGTGCTCTCGCAAATAGCAAGGGAAAATGCCGTCTTCAGGGGTGATTTACAGCTAGAGTTCATGGGAGTGGTAAGCCAAGATGTTATGGATACCATGTACCGTTATGAGTTGGGGCCTTATATTAAAATGAGGGGCTACGGTTCACATGCCGAAGCCCTACGAAAACAACAAAGCTCGCAATTGTTGCTTTTGGTAGAAATCGATAGCGATGAAACCAAGGGAATTATCCCTGGCAAACTGTTTGAGTACATGGCGGCGAAGCGACCTATTTTGGCGGTTGGCCCCCAAGGTTGGGAAGCGGGCGAGATCATTCAACGCACAAACGCGGGCAAGGTATTCGACTACTCCGATCTTGAGTCCTTAAAACAAGCTATTTTAGCTTGGTACCGGGCCTATAAGAAGGGGAGTATTGTATCGGAATCGGTCGATGTGGAGCGTTTTAGCAGACGCGCCCTAACCGAAGAACTTTCAAAACTCTTGTAATGGGAATTGTATTTAAGCAATCGCTCAACAATTCAATTATTACATACCTCGGTTTCGGACTGGGGGCACTGAATACCTTGGTCCTCTATTTGCAGTTTATGGACCCCGAGTATTACGGACTCCTACAGGTGGTCTTGTCGGCCTCGGTCGTTTTGATGCCCTTATTGGCCTTTGGGGTACCGAATACACTGGTCAAGTTCTACAGTAGCTTTAACGATAGCAAATCTACAGACGGTTTTTTGACCCTTATGCTTTTTTTGCCTTTGGCACTTATGCTTCCTATTGCCGGAATCACCTATATAGTGAACGATGCTATTGGAAGTTTTTTATCCAAGGAAAATCCCATCGTAAAAGATTATGTGTGGCATATCTTTTTAGTTGCCATGGTTATGGCCTATTTTGAAGTTTTTTACGCTTGGGCCAGGGTGCATATGAAATCGGTTTTCGGCAATTTCATGAAAGAGATTTTCGGTAGGGTGGGGCAGACTACGCTACTGGTCTTGTTGTATTTCGAGGTGATTTCGGTTACGTCTTTTATAGATGGACTCGTAATCGTCTATATTTTACGAATGCTCGTTATGAAACTATATGCCTATCGCTTACATAGGCCTCGATTGGTTTTTGACTTTCCTGAAAACACACCTAAAATCTTAGTATATAGTGCCCTTATTATCTTAGGCGGTTCCGTGGCCATTGTCTTATTGGAAATCGATAAGGTCATGATCAACCAATTTATCAAGATCGAGAATGTGGCCTACTACAGTGTAGCCAGTTTTATTGCCTTGGTCATAGCCGTACCCTCGCGGTCGATGCACCAGATAACCTACCCCCTTACAGCTGAACTCCTGAATAGAAACGATGCTGTGGGGCTAAAGCGGCTATATCAAAAAAGTTCGCTTACGCTTTACGTTATTTCCGGACTGCTTTTTGTTCTTATCTTCCTTAATCTGGACGATTTGTACAAGTTGCTTCCCGATGCCTATAGACATGGGTATTTTATCTTTGTCTGGTTGGGACTTGCCAAGCTATATGATGCCCTATTGGGGAATAACAATTCCATTCTTTACAATTCCGATTACTACAGGGCCGTATTGTTTATGGGGGTCTTTTTGGCCATTGTTACCGTGCTTCTAAATGTTTGGCTTATACCGGCATACGGACTTGATGGTGCGGCAATTGCCAGTTTTTTGGCCTTTTTTATCTACAATACGGTAAAACTGGTCTATGTCAAGATGAAATTCGATATACTTCCCTTTACCAAGGAAACCATTGCCGTGACTCTATTGATGATCGGTACGGTATTGGTTTTTTACTTTGTTACGCTTCCCTTTCATCCTATTTTGAACATTATGATCAAAGGATTGGGGATTAGCTTGCTCTATGTTGGGGTGGTATATAAGTTCAAAATTTCCGAAGATGTTTACCAAGTGCTGAACGGTCTATTTGGAAAGAAAGGCGAATAGCTTTACCTTAACATTTGCTAGTCACTTTCATGGGGTACATTCCGTCCAAAGCTGACATTAAGCCGTAAGGTGGCATAAGGCGTTAAGAAGTTAGATTTCAATTCATTTATGAAAAGTACATGGGGCATTTAGTGAGAGGTTGTTTGAGGGCGTGTTTGCATTTAGAGTTCTATGAGACTTTGAAAAATGCTGAAATACGGGTTTATAAAGTGCAAGCGGAAGCCGAAGAGTTCCATATAGAAAAGGGCAAGCTTGTTGTTTTATCTTCAAAGTTGGTTTCCCAAAAAGCAAAGCACCTTATAGGAAGTGGGTTTACGGATGATGAAGGAAACTATAATATACCTTTGTCGGATGGGTACGATGGTGGCCCTTTGGAAATTGATGTAGTGGTTACCGATAAAGGCAAATCGAAAAAGGTCACACACACAGTTCAGTTCACCCTAAGGCGGTTGAATCCGGTTTGGCGTAAGAATCAAGAAGGTAGGGAGTTTATTTTCAATTACAGCTTCAATTTTAAATTTTGGAACCAAGTACGAACGAAACTTGATATTTGGACGATTATCGGACATATCCTGTCCAAAGAAGACCATAAAGCTCCTGTAAAGGGAGTGACCGTTGCGGCTTTTGATACGGATTGGATCAATGATGACTTTTTGGGAAGCGCCCTAACCGATAGCAAGGGTCAGTTTCGAATAGATTATAAGGGTCTTGATTTCAAACAGACATTTCTATCGCCAATGATCCGCGTTGAAACCCCCATATCTTCTATACCAGGACCGGGAGTTTATTTTAAAATATACTCTTCAGAAGGAGTTTTGTTGTACGAGGAAGACAGAAACATGGGTAAGACTGAAGAAAGGAAGAATATCCCTCGTTGTTTCGATATTGACTTGTATATTTAACACTAATTAAATTTTGAGATCATTTCTTAATGATCGTTATTAATACGGACCTAAGATGAAAATAAGGATCAAGGGTAATTCCGTTCGGGTACGGATTACAAAACCAGAAGTTACACAACTCTGTAAAGAAGGCTTGGTACAAGAGGTTACACCTTTTGTAAGTGGTTCATTTACTTACGCCTTGCGTTCCGAAGACGTGCCTGATCTTACAGCGGACTTTCAAGATAATACCATTACCGTAGTCTTGCCCAAGGAATTGGTGAAAGACTGGGAAGAGAACAACCGCATAGGGTTTAGCGGTTCGGTCGCACTCGCAGATGGACAAAACCTATTACTTTTGGTCGAAAAAGACTTTACATGTTTAGAAGATAGGGGAGAAGACGAGTCCGATAATTACCCTAACCCTAAATTGCAACACTAGAAATATAAGTTGAGTATGCAGAATGAAAACTTTCGAAGAAAGGTATCGGTCATTGGTTCCGAAGATTTCTCGAATATCAAGATAACAGAACCGGTACGTTACGCTGCCGGAAAACTAGGTGTAAAAGAGGCCTTGCGTCACGGATTTAAAGAAATGGGTATTGTGCGCTCCATGCGTGCATTTTTAGAATTGAACCAAGAAGACGGTTTCGATTGCCCGAGCTGTGCCTGGCCCAACCCGGAAAAACCTTCCTCTATTGCGGAATACTGTGAAAATGGGGCAAAGGCAGTTGCTGATGAGGCCACCACCGATAAGATTGGCAGGGACTTTTTCAAGAAGTATTCCGTAGAAGAGTTATCACAACTCACCGAATACCAATTGAACAAATTCGGTAGGCTTACCGAACCCCTTGTCCTACGGCCGGGCAGTATGTACTACGAGCCAATCTCATGGCAAGAATCGTATGAACTCATTTCCGAAGAATTAGGGCGATTGAAATCACCCGATGATGCCATTTTTTATACTTCCGGGCGATCTAGCAATGAGGCGGCCTACCTTTACGGTATGTTTGCCAGGGCCCTAGGCACGAATAATATGCCCGACTGTTCCAATATGTGCCATGAATCTAGTGGCGTAGCCCTTTCAGAGACATTGGGTATCGGCAAAGGTTCGGTAAAACTTGAAGATTTATACGGTGCCGATGTGGTAATCGTGGCCGGGCAAAACCCGGGTACGAATCACCCTCGTATGCTTTCTGCCTTGGAAAAATGTAAGGAAAATGGAGGTAAGGTGATCAGTATCAATCCCCTTGAAGAATCAGGGCTCATTAATTTCAAGAATCCACAACATGTAAAAGGGCTCATAGGTGGGGGTGAAAATCTTACCGATATTCATCTTCAGGTGCGTATCAATCAAGATATAGCCCTGATGAAATTGATTTTAAAACGACTGGCCGCCTTAGATGAAGCCGGTCAGAAAGTATTTAACCATGATTTCTTGGGCGAGTATGTAGACGGTTACCAAGAACTTTTAGACGATTTGGCCCAGTACGACGAATCGTCATTACTCGATTTATGTGGGGTAGGGGAAGCCATTATCGATGAAACCGTGGCCTTATTGGCTACAAGTACCAATATTGTGATATGTTGGGCCATGGGACTGACCCAGCATAAGAACGGTGTTGCTACTATTTGCGAGTACTTGAACCTACTCTTATTAAAAGGGTCCTTGGGTAAACCCAACGCCGGTACTTGTCCGGTAAGGGGCCATAGCAACGTTCAGGGCGACCGCAGTGTAGGGATCATGCATTTTGTAAACCCAGAACTCAACGAGCGTATTGAAAAACACTTAGGCTTTAAGGCCCCTGAAAAAGAGGGGCTCGACGTCGTAGGGGCCATCAAGGCCATGCATGATGAAAGCGGAAAGGTTTTTATTTGTTTGGGAGGGAATTTTCTAATGGCGGCTTCCGATACCTTGTATACGGCCGAGGCCATGCAAAATTGTGAACTTACCGTTCAGATAAGTACGAAATTGAACCGATCGCATTTGGTAACCGGGAAAACGGCGCTGATCCTTCCCACTTTCGGTAGATCGGAAAAAGATATGAAGGGTGACAAATTGAGATACCAGACCATGGAAGATAGCATGGGCCGAGTACGTCAATCGCGTGGACTTCTAAAACCGACCTCCGAGAACATAAAAAGTGAACCGGAGCTTATCGCCGAACTGGCCCATACTCATTTTGGCGCCGGACATTCGGTAAACTGGAAAGCCATGGGAGAGGATTATGAACTCATTCGGGAAAGTATCGACTTGGTCATCAAAGGGTTTGAAAATACAAAGGAAAGGTCAAAAGGAATAGGGTACTACCTGCCCAACAACGTTCGAGACCTCGATTTTAGTATGTTGCCCAATGGTCGGGCCCAGCTGACCCGAAACCCCTTGCCCGAACACGATTTAAAGGAAGAAGAACTTATGCTGATGACCATTCGCTCCCATGATCAGTTCAACACTACGATCTATGGAATGGACGACAGGTACCGAGGAATCTACAATGAAAGGCGGGTTCTTTTTATGAATGCCAAGGATATGGAAAAAAGAAACCTGAAAAAGATGGATGTGGTACATATTAAAAGTACCTATAATGGAAAGGTACGTACGGCACATAAGTTTCTCGTCGTACCGTACAACATCCCTTCAGGTGATTTGGCCGCCTACTACCCTGAAACCAATGTCTTGATACCTTATGACCAATACGCGGATAAGAGCAAAACACCGATCAGTAAATCGATTAAGGTTACACTTGAGAAAGCCATGTAAAATAAAACCCCCGCAGCAGACGAATCTACTGCGGGGGCAACAACTAACCAACCTAAAAACTATTTTAATATCTTCTTGAGCTTCTCGATGAAGCCGATCTTGAAGCGCTGTTGTTTGAACTACTTCTAGAAGAGGCTTTGCTCACGGAACTTCTTGATGAACTACGTTTCGATACGCTACTTCTACTCTGTGAAGGTGTCCGTTTTATTGTTCGCACGGTGCTTTTATTTTTCGAAGAGCTATACCGGCTACGGTTGTTTGAACTTACCGCACTGCGCGTTGGTCTCTTGGCCGATGTTGTTTTGGTCACCGTTGTTCTCTTCGTTACCGCACTTCTATTCGGTTTGCGAACGGTAGTCATTTTTCGGGTTACCGTAGTACCGTTACTCGGGCGGACACGGGTCGATGACCGGTTTACCGTGGCCTTACTGGTTTTACCATTACGCACCGCGCTACTTCTATTCGTACTTCTTACAGCGGCACTGTGACGGGCCGTAGTATTCCTCGATTTAGAAACATTGCTTCTTCTAGTGGAAGCCAAACTATGAGTTCTACGGGCACTGCTTCGTACGCTTACCCTTTTATCGTTTCTATATACCCTAGATCTTTCGCTTCTAATTTTGTTATAACGATGAGTCTTACCGATTTTGGCATAGAATCGTCTTGTATTATGCCTGTAAGGAGAATAATAGGTATAACGAACAGGACTGTAATATCTTCTATAAGGCCTGTTGTACACAAGACAAAAGCCAATTGCCGGTCTGGTAAAAAAGGCATGGAAGGGTCTGTGGATATAGCGTCTGTTGTAAATGTTTATATATCCAGTATGATAATCATATAAACCTCTGTGGTTGTAATAGATACTCATGCCCCCCAATCTACGGATACGTCCGTTGTTGTAACTGATATCAACATCACCTATTTGGGTGACACGCCCGTAATAATCGTAATAAATAGGTACGTTTTCTACTTGAATTACCGCACCGTAATCATCATATTGGGCGTATGGGCTATAATCATAACCAGAGTTAAAGGTAACACCGTTTCTACGTCCGGTGACGCGACCATCAATGTAAAAATCAAACTCACCATCGGGATATACCGAAAACGTAATGCCATTTTCGACAAAAATAAATGAGTCGTTGTATCCATAAGCATTGCGTTCTGCAACCTTATCTTCTACTGTAGCTGTGGCCATGGCACCGGTAGTGCCTAAAATAAGGGCCGAAAAAAAGAGTAGTAAGTTTCTCATGCTATAAGGTTTTAAATTCCTGAGTGTAATTATTTACATTCGAGTTGTAATAAACAAACAGCGTGCCAAAAATCAGCACACAAGATTAACTCACTGATTGTTAGATTGTTATTGGGTGTTGTGATTTTTAAGAGGGAAGGAATACGCTCTAAAAATATTATGATAGGGAATGAAACCCATAAAAAAAGACCCCATTCTTTAAGCGAAAATGGGGTCTCTTATTTGATTTGTAAGGTCTATCCGGCTCGCTACAATTTTTCTTTTAGATACTTGGCCGTAAACGAAGTACTGCTTTTGATTATTTCCTCGGGTGTGCCTTCCGCCAAAAGTTGTCCTCCATTCTCACCACCTTCCGGACCCAGGTCAATAATATAGTCCGCACATTTGATAAGCTCCACGTTATGTTCGATTACAATAACCGAATGGCCTTTTTCTATAAGGGCATCAAATGACTTCAAGAGTTTTTTGATATCGTGAAAATGTAGTCCTGTAGTGGGTTCGTCAAAAATAAACAAGGCCTTGTCCTTGGTCGTTCCCTTGACCAAAAAGGAAGCAAGTTTGATGCGCTGCGCCTCACCGCCCGAAAGGGTAGAAGAAGACTGACCAAGGGTTACATAGCCCAAGCCTACATCTTGCAAAGGCTTCAATTTGTTCACGATCTTGTTTTGTTTGTGGTCTTCAAAAAAGGCAATGGCATCGTCAATGGTCATATTGAGAACGTCATCGATATTGGCCTCTTGGAACTTTACTTCCAAGACTTCTTTTTTAAACCGCTTACCGCCACAGGTATCACATTGAAGGTGTACATCGGCCATAAACTGCATTTCTACCGTAATTTCGCCTTCCCCCTTACATTTTTCACACCGACCTCCATCGACATTAAAAGAGAAATGTTTGGCCTGATAAGCCCTGATCTTGCTTAGTTTTTGCGCAGCAAAGAGGTTTCTGATATCATCATAGGCCTTTATATAGGTCACAGGGTTTGAGCGTGAAGACCTACCGATGGGGTTCTGGTCTACGAACTCAACATGTTTTATGGTCTTGTATTTTCCTTCTACAGTGGTATACTGTCCGGCCTTTTCGCCATACCCGCCGACTTCCTTTAAAATAATGGGGTAGAGGAGTTTTTTGACCAAGGTACTCTTCCCACTACCGGAAACACCGGTTATCACCGTAAGCATGTTCAGGGGAAAAGTAACATCTATATTTTTAAGATTATTTTCGCGGGCTCCTTTGATCGTAATATAATCGGGAGAGGTCCGTCTTTTTGTGGGTACACTGATTTCTTTCGTGCCGTTCAAGTATCCCGCAGTGAGTGAATTCGATTTTAAGATGTCGTCCAAGGTCCCATGGGCTACCACCTCACCACCGTGTGTTCCCGCTTCGGGGCCAATATCTATGACTTCGTCGGCGGCCTTCATAATGTCTTCGTCGTGTTCGACTACGATTACGGTATTGCCCAAATCGCGTAAGGACAACAAAACGTCGATCAGGTTTTCGGTGTCTTTAGGATGTAGTCCGATACTGGGCTCATCGAGAATATACATGCTTCCTACCAGGCTACTGCCCAAAGAGGTTGCCAGGTTGATCCGTTGGCTTTCACCGCCGGATAAGGTATTTGACTTTCGGTTCATGGTCAAATAGTTTAATCCTACCTTATCAAGAAAACCGAGCCTCGTATTGATTTCCTTTAAGAGGCGGGAAGCAATTTTCGTATCGTATTTATCCAAAACCAAATCGTGAAAAAAGGGAATCAACTTTTTTATAGGAAGTTCTACCAAGTCGGAAATGTTCTTTCCGGCAATTTTCACATAGTCGGTTTCCTTGCGTAGGCGTTTTCCGTGGCAAACGTTGCATTTGGTTTTTCCGCGGTAGCGCGAAAGCATCACCCGGTTCTGAATCTTATAGCTTTTCTCTTCCAATTGATCAAAAAACTTATGTAGGCCGATAAAATGTTCGTTTCCGTCCCAGACCAGTTGTTTTTGTTCGTCGGAAAGTTCAAACCAAGGCTTGTGGATCGGGAAATCGAATTTATAGGAAGAGTTCACCAATTGGTCCCTGTACCAGCCCATACTTTCGCCTCGCCATGGAAAAATGGCGTTTTCATAAACAGAAAGGGCAGTGTTGGGTACCACTAAATCTTCATCAATGCCGATAACATCGCCATATCCTTCACATTTCGGACAGGCCCCATAAGGATTGTTAAAACTGAATAGATGTACATTAGGTTCTAAAAACGTCATGCCATCAAGCTCAAACTTATTACTGAAGGGAATGCGTTCTTTGCTGTTGAGCTCTTCAATGGCACATTCGCCTTTTCCTTCAAAAAAAGCGGTATCCACCGCATTAGCCAAACGATTGTAGAAATCTTCGTCATCTTTGACAATGATCCGATCGACGACTAAATCGAAATTCCGCGAAATATCGTCGGGCACATTGTCTATTCGAAGCACTTCGTCATTGTATTTGATACGGGCATAGCCTTGCTTTGAGAGCAATTGTAGCGATTTGATGGTGTCTCGGTTCTCATCTATTTGGATCGGGGCCAATAAAAGCAACTTGGTACCCTCTTCGTATTTCTTTACCTGTTCGACCACATCGGTAACCGTATCTTTTTTGACCTCTCGTCCGGAAATAGGGGATGTGGTACGGCCGATACGGGCGTAGAGCAACTTGAGGTAATCGTAAATTTCGGTGGTGGTACCTACGGTAGAACGTGGGTTGGTAGAATTTACCTTCTGTTCAATGGCTATGGCGGGCGCTATCCCTTTTATATAATCAACCTTGGGTTTGTCTAGCTTGCCCAAGAATTGCCTTGCATAAGACGAAAGACTTTCAACATACCGTCTTTGGCCTTCGGCATAAAGCGTATCGAAAGCCAAACTCGATTTTCCGGAACCCGAAAGACCGGTAATGACCACCAGTTTGTTTCGGGGAATGACAACGTCAATATTCTTTAAGTTGTGCAGTTTTGCACCCTTAATAATTATGTTGTACTTGGGGTTTACGTCTACTATTTCTGCCATGTGTTTATCTAAGCTTACAAAGATACGATATGATGATTTCAATAGCTAAAATTGTATAGTTCACATTAAAAAATGTATCGATAACGTCAGAAATTTTCTAAAGTCATTTAATTTTTTCTATATTTGACCCCAACAAAATGTTAAGACGCCTATAGCAAAAAATTACTTTTAGAAAGATTAAAACATTATCTACCAGACCTTT
Organism: Zobellia uliginosa; assembly: GCF_900156625.1. GTDB lineage: Bacteria > Bacteroidota > Bacteroidia > Flavobacteriales > Flavobacteriaceae > Zobellia > Zobellia uliginosa. The sequence goes on from NZ_FTOB01000002.1 coordinate 967,595, forward strand.
TCTATGAAAAGGATGTCAGGTTTTAACTATTAAAGTAATTGTTATGGATATATTGACAGAAGATTCCCTTCTTATTAAAAATTACATCTCCGGTGATGAAAAAGCATTGGAAATTCTGATTGAAAAGCACAACCAGCGGCTCAGCAGTTTTATTTATTCCAAGGTAAACAACCGTGATATTACCGAAGACATTTTTCAAGATACCTTTATTAAGGTCATCAAAACACTTCGACGGGGCACTTATAATGAAGAAGGTAAATTTTTGCCATGGGTCATGCGTATCGCCCACAACCTTATTATAGACCACTTTAGAAAAAGTAGCCGAATGCCTATGTTCGAGGGTTCCGATACTTTTGATATTTTCGCCCATATAGGGGATGAAAAACTAAATATAGAACGACAGTTAATAAAGGAGCAGATCGATAGCGACCTGGAAATTTTGGTAGATGAACTACCTGAAGATCAAAAGGAGGTTTTGATCATGCGAATCTATAGGGATATGAGTTTTAAGGAAATTGCGGAAAATACCGGGGTAAGTATAAATACCGCACTGGGCCGTATGCGTTATGCCCTTATAAATTTGCGAAAGATTATTGAACAGAACAACATTGCTTTAACGAATTAATTAACCATAGGTCGAAGCAATTCATTATATTTATATCAGTTGCGTTATTATGCGGTAACAATACTGAATTATATATGGGAAAAATTTACGCTACAGAATCGGACAAATGTAGATTGGTAAAAGCGAAGCCTGAAACCGTTAAGTTTCTATTGGCTTATTCCAAATCTCTAAGTATTACAGAAGCCAAAGGTTTACAGTTTGAGTCTAATATGAACTGACGAATAACCTTATATTATATAAAAGGCCCTTGCATGATTTGTGCAAGGGCCTTTTTTGTAGGAAATAATTACCTATAAAGCCTGTGTTTATAATAGGTAGTGTATGATATCTATATACTCCATTTAAAAACAATAACCGACCATACATCTTCAGGGCATTGATTTTGTGTGGCTAACGCACTTCGAACCATTTTATTTTGTTGAAAAAGGGAAAAGTAGGTTTTCACATCAAAAACAAGCGGTTTTACAACAATGTTTTTTTCTAGACCCCTCTATTATCTAGTTTTATATCATAATTAATAACAAGGCCATCCACCAAAGGATAAAAATACATTCTTAATATAACTAAATAACGGTAGCCTTTCTTAGGAAAGTCTCAAATCTTAAACTAAAAAACCCTACACAATGAGCCAACAAATCGAAGATTCAATACTAGTAAGAGATTATATCAGCGGAGACGAAAAAGCTCTTGAGATTTTGATCAACCGTCACAACCAAAGAATATCTAGTTTTATTTACTCTAAGGTTTTGGATCGCGATGTGACCGAAGATATTTTTCAGGACACATTCATTAAGGTGATCAAAACTTTAAAAAGAGGTTCATATAGTGAAGAGGGAAAGTTTTTACCGTGGGTAATGCGTATCGCACATAACTTGATCATTGATCATTTTAGAAAGAACAAAAGAATGCCGATGTTCGAAGGAAATGATGATTTCAATATCTTTTCCGTTATCGGTGACGATAAGCTAAATGCAGAAAAACAGCTTATTAAAGACCAAATTACTTCTGACCTTAAACATTTGATCGAAGAATTACCAGATGATCAGAAAGAAGTTTTGGTAATGCGTATCTATAAAGACATGAGCTTTAAGGAAATCTCTGAAAACACCGGAGTAAGCATTAATACGGCCTTAGGAAGAATGCGTTATGCCCTTATTAACCTTAGAAAAATCATTGACAAACATAATATTGTTTTAACGAATTAATAAGTAGCTGAGAATGCTCAACAATATTTCCAATCTAGTTGCGTTATCCATTGTATAACTATGCTACTATTATGGAAAAAATTTACTCTGAGAACCTCGAAAGAGGTAGTGCTGTAAAAGCTACGAAGGAAACAATTAACTTTTTACTAAGTTTTTCTAAACAATTTCATATTGTTGAATACAATAATTTTCGTTTTGAAAACAGCTTAAACTAAAGATACAGACCCGTTTATCGGGTCTTTTTTGTTTTGTAATAAGCATCGATTACGGTCTTTCTACCGATGGTCTTTGTTATAATATCTTTCTCTAGATTCCATCCCCGGGCCGGAGAGTATTCCCTTCCATACCAAATTATCTGAAGATGCAAGTCGTTCCAAAGTTCTTTGGGAAACAATCGTTTGGCATCTTTTTCGGTTTGAACCACATTTTTACCATTCGAAAATCCCCAGCGGTACATAAGCCTATGAATATGGGTGTCTACGGGAAAAGCCGGTATGCCGAAAGCCTGTGAGACCACTACACTGGCCGTTTTATGTCCCACGGCGGGTAACTCTTCCAAAAGCGCTAGGTCTTGCGGTACCTCGCCCTGGTATTTATCGATGAGTATTTTTGACAAACCGTAGATTCCCTTTGATTTCATAGGGGAGAGGCCCACAGGTTTTATGATTTCACGAATTTCCTCTACCGACATCTTAACCATATCATACGGATTATCGGCCCTTTCAAACAATAGGGGCGTAATCTTGTTCACCCGAACATCTGTACTTTGTGCCGATAACAAGACGGCGATCAACAAGGTATAAGGATCCTTATGGTCTAAAGGCACAGGTATAGAGGGATATATATCACGTAATGTGCTAATGGTGAAATCAATCTTTTCCGCTTTTGTCATTTTTGTCTAATTTTAGCCTCGTATACAAAAAGAACGATAGCTATGAATACATTACAAGTAGGGGACAAAGTACCCGATTTTTCAGCGAAAGACCAAGACGGGAATACAATTAAATTATCTGACTACAGTGGTAAAAAGCTCATTGTGTTCTTTTATCCGAAAGCGAGCACCCCAGGTTGTACGGCAGAAGCTTGTAACCTAAGGGACAATTATCAAGAACTTCAGGAACAAGGGTTTGAACTATTGGGCGTTAGTGCCGATTCAGAAAAAAGACAGGGCAATTTTAAGAAGAAATACGGCTTTCCATTTCCCTTGTTGGCCGATGAAGACCGTTCGGTAATCAATACTTTCGGGGTATGGGGCCCTAAGAAGTTTATGGGGCGCGAATACGACGGTATCCACAGAAAAACTTTTGTTATCGATGAAAATGCGATAGTAACCAAGGTAATCGATAAGGTAAAGACCAAGGACCACGCCGCCCAACTATTGGACTGATTTTATGTCCATACATTTGGGGTATAAATAAAAGAGGGGCCTAAGCCCCTCTTTCTATTTTACTTTATCTTCGTCCTCCGATTTCAGCAGTTTTCTGGTAAACAGCTTTTCTTCTTTAATGATTTCGGGAATGCCTTTCGGTAACATGTCTTCCCAGCCTTCATCACCATTGATGATTTTCTTAAGCACGTCTCTCGAAAAAATATGCATGATTTCGGGGTCGTAGTCTATAATGTCCATCACCTTACCGTTGTACTTGAAGAACTTGTAAAGTTCTTTCATTCTCGGGTGCACCTTAATGTTGTTACTGGTCATGATTTGACCGGTCTCAGCATTTTTCATGGGGTAGAGGTAGACCTGAAGGTCTTTGAAGAACAACTTACCAAAGGCTTCCAAAATGCCTCCCGATAAATGCGGTAATACTTTTCGTCAAAGATATCCACAAGGTTGTTGACTCCCATGGTAAGACCTATTTTGGCCTTGGTATACCGGTTAAAGTATTCTACCAGTTTATAGTATTCCTGAAACTTGGATATCATTACATTGTGGCCGAGGGCACAGAGCAATTCGGCACGATCCATAAAATCTTGTTCGTCTATTTCACCCGAAGCCTTAAGGTTCGATAGGGTGATTTCGAAAATGACCATGGTACTTTCTTGGTTGACCGCGGGATCTCGTATAAAAATGTCATACGATTTATGGAACATATCCATGTTCACTTTGGTAACCGGCCTAAAGCTTCCGCGCAGGGCCAAGATATTTTTTTTGTACAATGCGGCCGCGGGCAAGAAGTTGTTGCCATCAGGGCCGAACATTACCGCGTCGGTCATGTCGTTTCGAATCAACTGCAAACTCATCAATCGGTTGTCGACATCCTTAAAATTAGGACCTGAAAAGTTTACCATATCGATTTCCACGGTATCCTTGTCAATGTGGTCATAGAGATACTTGAGCATCTTTTTGGGTTTGTGGTACTTGTAAAAGGCACCATAGATCAAATTAACGCCAAGAATTCCTAATGTTTCCTGTTGCAAGCGGGCTTCGTTTTGTTTAAAACGAATGTGCAGTATGATTTCATCCAACTCTTTTTGAGTGGGGTCGAGTTGAAAACGGATGCCTACCCAGCCGTGACCCTTATATCTTTTCGAGAAATCAATGGTCGCCACTGTATTGGCATAGGAAAAGAAAAGTCGGTCTGGATGGGTCTCGCGACTGATACGCTCTTCCATGAGCGTCATTTCATGCGAGAGCATCTTTTTTAAACGTGATTGTGTAACGTACCTACCATCGGTTTCAATACCATAAATGGCATCGCTAAAATCTTTATCGTAGGCACTCATCGCCTTGGCAATGGTACCGGACGCTCCGCCCGAACGAAAGAAATGTCTCGCTGTTTCTTGGCCTGCGCCAATTTCAGCAAAAGTTCCGTAGATGTCAGGGTTTAGGTTGATCCGTAAAGTTTTGGCTTTGATGGAAGGAATATTTTCAAAGGTGTTGTCCCTTTTTAGAACTGAGGCCATTTAGTTGGATTTTGCTTTCAACAAAGTTAACAAGTTCAGGTAATCTATTAAATTATTTAGTTATAAATTTGAGCTTAGATGAGCGATGCGTTTAAAATTACATTTTTAGGTACGGGCACTTCTCAGGGAATACCCGTAATAGGTAGTAATCACCCGGTTTGCCACAGTGCGGACCCCAAGGACAAGAGGCTGCGTGTATCCCTCTTGATATCATGGAAAGACTACAATTATGTGATAGATTGCGGTCCTGATTTTAGGCAACAGATGTTGACCAACCAGGTAAGCAAGGTCGATGGGGTTCTTTTTACCCATGAGCACTCCGATCATACTGCAGGACTAGATGATATTCGCCCCTATTTCTTTAGACAGGGCGATATACCTATATATTTACATAAACGCGTTGCCGATTCCCTTAAAAGGCGTTTCGACTATATTTTTGCGGATGAAAACCGATATCCTGGGGCACCGGCAGTGGCGGTCAACCTAATAGACAAGGACCATAGGTTTACGATTGGCGATGTTTCCGTTATGCCGATAGAGGCCAGTCATAACCGAATCAAGGTACTGGGCTTTCGAATCAAACATTTTACTTACCTGACCGACGTAAAGACTATAAGCGATGAAGAGGCGGAAAAAGTAAAAGGCACTAAGTTTTTGGTTGTCAACGCACTTCGTGAAGAACCCCACCATTCGCACTTTAATCTAGAGGAAGCCTTGGCCTTCATCGATAAGATCCAACCCGAAAAGGCCTACCTTACCCACATTAGCCATTTGCTCGGCTTTCACGAGGAAGTTGAAAAAAAATTACCAAAAAATGTACATTTGGCTTACGATAACTTGACCTTAACCGTTTAAAGAGTAAATAATTCTTCATTTTATGAAAAGTAAAATATTTTTATACCTCTTCATTTTTGTATCCCTTATCTGTCTTTATCTTTTTGTTAGCAATGGCAACATGGTAAAGGTCAAAGATGCCCGCATTGACAAACTTGAGGGCCAGATCGAGTCGTTGCGCGATTCGGTTAGGGATACACAGTTGAAAGTCTTGGAAATGCAATATTTTTCCTTGGAAAACAACGATGACGCCTTGGCCTATTACGACCATTTGAAATTGGAAGACCCATCCCGCTATATTGCCGACAAACTATTGGAAACCAATGAAAGCAAGGGTGACAATCCTTTGGTGCCTTATGAAGGTATGGATAGCGACTTTAAGATCAACAAGATCAAAGTCTTGAACCACAAATGGATATTGACCGATTTTTCGGATGGAAAATATTGGGGCGAGCTATTGATCAAGTACGAGCTAAAAGATGATCTCAGCGTCGATTTTACAATGCTTGACCATTTGCTTTATACGCGAAGCGAATAACTATATCTTACCTTCCAGCCACTTTTTGAACGAATGGAAATTTTGGGGAGCGACACCGTGCCCCACAGGAAACTCTTCGTATAAGTGGTCTATATCGAGGTTTTTAAGAAACTCCGGGGCTTTCTGTGCCCATTCAGGGGGAATCACTTGATCTACCTGACCATGTGAAGCATAGATTTTTAAGTTCGAGTGGTCTTTATCTTGATAGCCTTCCTTTAAGATGGCTTCGTTAATGTAACCGCTTAAGGCCACCACGTTTTTTATTTTCTCGGGATAGGATAAGGCTAGGGCATAACTCAGTATGGTTCCTTGGCTAAAACCTAAAATAGTGACGCGTTCCGCATCAAGGGCGTAAGTCGCACAAGCCTCATCTATAAAGGTCGCGATTTTATCCCTAGAACTTTTGGCCTGTTCATCATCGCTCCATTTACCCTGTTGGGCATCAAAATTAATGGCATACCACGCATAGCCGAAAGGCTCTAAGGGGTAGGGGGCCCGAACCGATATGATACAAAGTTCCTCGGGAAGTTCCGGTGCAAAGGAAAACAAATCTTCCTCATTACTTCCGTAACCATGGAACATAAAAAGAACCGGGGCTTTCCCTTCTTTAAGGCTAGAGGGCCTGATCAGGTGTTCTAATGATAGGGGAGCTGTTGTCATTGGATAAATGTAAACCATTTTTGAAAGAAATCACCAACTAGGGGGACGGACTGTTTTTTTCCGTTAAGGGCTCCGAGAAAGCCGTACCACCATAGTACAAAATAACAAATGTACAGGCCGTACCAGGCATACTCATTGAACCACTGGCTCAAAAATAGGGCAAAACCCAAAAAAAAGAGATGAAGCCCAAAGGCCTGTCTCGTGTGAAAGCGGGCGAAGTCATTTTTGGCATCGAAGTTCATGCTTATGGCTATAAGTGAACCTATAATGGTAAAATAAGCCGTTAAGGCCGTGGTTTTTCCTTCCTTTACTGTATTCATGTCGCCAAAGTTAAGATATGAGCTAGTCTTGCACAAAAAAAAGAGACCCCTATAAGGTCCCTTTTTTGTATCGTATATAATAATGGGCTTACCCGATATCGCCGACCAATGGAATTTTCTCCGCCTTCCCGTTTACGGCGTTCATAAGTCCAATAACGGCCAAAATCAGCCCGATATATTGAAGGTAACTGAACAGGCCTATTCCCGTAACCATAATCAATACGGCAGCGATAATCGATACCACAATTCCCGTAAGCCATGCCCTTAGGGCTTGCCCGATATGGAACTTGGCGAATTCATTCTGTTCTTTGTTGTTCATGATATAGGCCACTAAGGTTCCTATTAATGTAATGTAGCTGATAATTGCCATGGTTTTACCCTTGTCGATCGTAGTTTGGTCCATTATGTTGGTTTTAGGTGTTACTTTATGCTTCCTCTGTAACGAACAACCCTTTGTTGATCGTTCCGTATACTTTTCCCTTTAATTGAGAACCCATATACATACTGTTCTTTGAGGTAGAGCTTATATGTCCTTCTTCAAAGATATAGTTTACTTCGGGATCGAACAAGGTGAGGCAGGCTTTTTCCCCTTCCTTTAAAACGGGTGATTCTAATCCGTATCGTTCCCTTCCTTTCGTCAACAAGCCTATGGTAGTTTCGGTGTCTAAAAGGGTATTCAGGCCACCAAAAGCACTTTCAAGTCCGATACTTCCGTAAGAAGCATTGTCGAACTCCACACGTTTTTCCTCAATGTTCATAGGGCTGTGATCGCTGGCGACAAAGTCGACAACACCGTCTTTTAACCCCTTGATAAGGGCCTTCGCATCGGTCTTTGCCCGTAAGGGTGGTAGGGTCTTATAGGCCGAATCGAATCCCTCAAGGCAGTCATCGGTAAAACTTAGGTTATGTACGGCAACGCTGCAGCTGACATCTAAACCTTTCTTTTTGGCCTCGGCAATCAATTTCACCGATTTGGCCGTAGAAATAGTGGGTATGTGTAGTTTTCCTCCTGTATACTCCAAGATAAAAAGGTCTCTGGCCACTTGCAGTTCTTCCGCTAAAACGGGAATCCCCTTAAGTCCTAATTTGGTCGACACCTCACCTTCATTGACGATGCCCTTGCCGGCGATTCGGGAATCCATAGGAAAGGAGTAGACCAGTCCCTCAAAATTCTGGACATATTGCAAGGCAATTTTCAAGAGGTTCGGATTGGTCATCGGTTTTTTAAAGTCGAAAAATCCGACCGCCCCGGCATTTTTCATATCGTACAATTCGGCCAGGTCCACCCCTTCGGCATCTACCGTTAGGGTTCCCAAGGGGTGAAGGGAGGTCAATTGATCGGCCGCTGCATTTTTTAAGAACACAATAGACGAACTACTATCGGGTGCGGGATGGGTACTGGGATTGAGCACTATATCGGTAAAACCGCTCAGGGCCGCCGTATGCAGACCGTTGGCAATGGTCTCGCGTTCTTCGTATCCAGGTTCACCGAAGGCTACGCTACTATCGAACCAACCGATGGAAACATGAAGGTTTTTGTGCTTAATGACCCTTGTTTTTCCTTCGGGCTCTATTTTGGCCGCAATCTTGGCAATAGTTCCCTTTTTGATAAGTATGTCGCGGGTCTTTAAATGAAGCTCTTCGCTGTTTTGATCAATTATTTTCGCCGATTTTAAGAGAATGTTCATTTAAGATATTTTTGAATGAGTACTTCAACAAACAGCAAAAGCAGCGCTAAAATAACAAACCATTTCCAAAGCTCGGTTACGCTGTTGTCTTTTTCAATGGTGTCGAATAGCGATGCAATAGAAGATGCGGATAGATCGCTTTCCAATTGCTCGGTATTCAAATAGGCCAATTTGCTTTCGTTTCGGTTGTGGTTAAAGCTTATATTCTTTGTGGTTTTCTGGTCTTCCATTACCGCATAGATACCATCTTCCTGTAGGTCGCCATTAAAGAAAAGCGATACTTTATGGGCCAGTGACCGTTGTTGCGGAATAAATTCGAAGTCCGGTTTCGTTAATTTCAAGATATGGTCGGGAGCTAGGGTGGTGGCAATGTCAATGGTCGTAGATTCACCCAATACGGCATAAAGGGGAGGGAGTTTTAAACTGCCCATAGCCATATTGTAAAAGGTTGGTACGACCAAGGGGGATTGGGTAAAATTCGAATTTTCGGGTTCCAAGGATGCCGTGAACAAAAAGAAGGACGCATCGCCTACCAAAAATGGCGTACTGCCCTGAAAGCCCAATGCCGTTGGTGTCGAGGTCTCGATTTGATAGCATTCGGAAGCTTTCGGATACTGAAAATTGGTGACGTTTTTTTCAAATACATTTTGATACAAAGGATGCGAAAAGGAGATGTCCGTAATCTCGCGTTCATCACGAAGCGGTTGTACAAAGGTAGTGGCATAATTTGAGGTCAATAGGTTGTATGACCCCATATCGATGCCTACGGCAGGTATAATGGTCAAGTGCCCCCCATTGGCGATAAAAGCCTTTAGGCTCGTCGTCAAGGAGGTGGGAATTTGCGGCAGATCGTTTAACACGATCAAGTGTTGGGTGGAAAGGGTACTATAATTCAGGTTTTTGAGCTCAAAGGCCGTATAGGTAAACTCGTCTTCGGTATAAATACGTTTCAAAAAATCGTTTTTTGGGTTACCGACCGACAAGACCTTAATTTTTTCTCGTTCGCCTATGTTGAAAAAGAGTCGGTTGTCATAGCTTAATCCCGAATCATTGATTTCGATTTTTCCATTGAATACCTCGTTTTTAGGAAGGCTAAAACTTACGGTAACCTTTGGGGAAGCATCAAAGGAAGCCGAAGTTTTTGCGGCCAATTTTTCGCCGTTGAACAATGATACCGGAACACTTTCGTTTTGGCCGGTACTTGATAAGTCTACCGAAAGCGTAAGGTTTTCAGAGGTTTCCGAGCTAATATAAGCCGAGTCTATGGCAACGTTGGCAACCACATCCGCTCCCAAACGCACCAAGTGTAGCTGTAATTGGGGCCGCTTTTCGGCAGAACCATTGGCCATACGCTGTTGAAAGTCGGAAAGGACGATCAGGTTTTTCTCGGTTGAAGGGTCGGAGGAAAAGAGTGTCTGTCCCTTAAGATACACTTCGTTAAGCTTTAACTGTTTGTTGTGGAAACCTAAGGCAAGGAGTTCATTTTGAATATCTTGAAGGCTTGTATTTCTAAACGTCCTAGTATTGGTAAAAAGTGAAAAGCGCTCCGTTTTAGGAAGCTTTTTTATCAAGTCCTGAACGGCATTTTCCAATAGGGTAGTGCCTTCATTCTTGAGTTGCATACTAAAGGAATCATCTAAATAGATAACCGTTTCCTTCTGTTTAAGGGCGGATTTTTCAGCGAAAAAAGGTTGAGAAAAGGCAAAGACCAAGGCTGCTAAGAGCAACATTCGGGTTAAGAGTAGCAACCATTTTTTTAGGGTATTGCTCTGTCTCGATTCCGAAACGACCTTCTTTAGGAACTTGACATTGGTGAACGGCGTTTTCTTGAAACGTCGCAATTGGAACAAATGAATAAAAATAGGGATCAGGAGGAGAAAAAGGGCCCAAAAAAGTTCCGGATATTTAAACTGCATTTCCTGAATTGAGATGGTAAAGATATACATTTCACGCTTTATAACATGGCTTAGTGAAAAGTTATTTTACATGGACGGTATCTTGCCAAATACCCACCCTAGCCCTAAAATTAACAGAAAAAAAAGTAATCTGCCATAGGTTTTTGTCCAAGGCCCGAAAAGAACTTTCTGATATGCCGCTGGGCATCTTCATTGGCTACGGTAACGATACTTTGGGGATTGGAGAGCTCTTTAAGCTTGCTGAAGTGCAGCATTTCCTTGCCATATATATGTTTGCCTATCTTTTTCGAGTTGTCGCATAGCCAATAAAAGTCTATGTTTTGCGCTTGTAGGCCTTTTGCTATTTCCTTCCCTTTGGTGCCGGCGCCCCAGACCGTCAACGGTCGGTCAGGTTCGTGGTTCAGTTTGAGGAAATATCGAAGTTTGATGTCTAGAAAATAATTCTGGGCATAGTGTTCACTGGTCCTAGAGGTACGGGTGTCATAATCGCGCCAATAGTGTAGCAGTTTAGAACAGGGAATACATTTTAATCCGTCTTGGTAGAAACGAAAAGTAAGGTCGTAATCTTCGGGATAGAGGTCGGGTTCAAAGGCCCCACAACGCTCAAAATCTTCGCGGTAGGCCATCCAACAAGGGGAGGGGATAACACATTCCTTATAGATCTCGGAATAATTGTCCCCGGTTTGGGTGAGCTGGTTCAACCATTGTTCATAACGTTCATAACCATTGCTAATACCGCGGTGCGAAAAATAACGGACCTGTCCGACGGCGAGGTGGCCTTTTCCGTGTTCCAATAAAGATTCCGCCATGGTCTTTAACTTATCTTCCGTCATAATATCGTCGGAATCCATTCGGGTGACGAACTCCCCCTTACTATGCTTATATGCCGTTCTTAGGCCTTCGATAATGCCATTCCCTTCATTGTCAAACAAATGTATACGAGGCTCTTTTTTGGCGTAAGATTCCACCAAATTTTTACTGCCATCACTACTACCGTCATTAACGGCCAGTACCTCCCAATTCGGGTAAGTCTGTTTTAAGATGGAGTCAAGACACTGGGAAAGAAAGGCTTCGGTATTCTTAAAGGGGATGAGTATGCTAACAAGGGGCTGTTTCATAAGGGGGCAATTTAGCAAAATTGAAGGCGAATTTTAATTTGAAAGAATAAAAAATAACAAAACATTTTACAGAGTAGAAAAAGGTTACTATATTTGCACCCGCATTCAGGGAATACCTGATGAGGCACTCAGGAGAAATGGCAGAGTGGTCGAATGCGGCAGTCTTGAAAACTGTTGAGGGTCACACCTCCGGGGGTTCGAATCCCTCTTTCTCCGCAAGCAAGCAGTAGTTTGTAAAAATAAAATCCTATCAAGTTTTCTTGGTAGGATTTTTTGTTTTGGGACGGTTTGGCGATGTTCCCTCTTTGGACGATCATTATTTTCTAGCCAATAATGGATCAAGTCATAAAGTTGTGGGATTTTATCTTTAGGCAAAAATATTAGTTAACCTAAATAAGAAGAACTCTACGTTTCTAACACCTCTGAATTGAG
>NZ_FTOB01000015.1 GCF_900156625.1 Zobellia uliginosa
TTTGGCTATAGATGATAGTGAATCTGAAAGCATTTAACTTTTTGGATTCAAAGATCGGCCAATTTTAACCTCTCCACAACTTTTTGTGTTGAGCCCATGCTTGGACCGATACTACGTCGGTTCCACCCAGGATATGTCCGTGCGATTGGAGGAGCATTTGAAGAACCACAAGGGCTTTACCTCGAAGGCCAAGGACTGGGAGGTAAAATATACCGAAAGCTATCCTAGGCGGAGGGAGGCCCTGCTCCGGGAACGTCAGATCAAGAAATGGAAGGGAATAGGTGTAGTAAGGTCTGATAATGGTGTTGTGTCATATATTTCTTATTTTACTGACTACCGACCATAAAAAATCCCATCTAAATAATTTAGACGGGATTTTAAAATCGTGGCAATAGGTAGATTAACCTTTTCCTATTACGATCTCAAGTTTTTTGTTGTTCTCTTGCGTGCTTTTGGCCGTTTGTGAGCTGACACCTGTCTGCCACAAATAAACACGCTTAAGGCTGCTTATTTTCTCTATATCGGGCAAGCAGGCATCGGTGACCTGGGTGCCATATAGATTTAGGGCTTCTAAGTGTGCTAGATTGGACAAATGTGATACCCCTTTATCGGAAACAGTAGTTTTTTCAAGTTGAAGTCGGGTCAGGTTGGTAAACTCCGATACGATCGAAAGCCAACTGTCTTCTACATTGCTATCGGCCAATGACAGCCAAGTAATATATTCTTTTACTTCCTTAAGACTCGCCAGCTTTTCGTTGGTGAGGTCTGTTCCAGAATATTTGATATCTAATAAAGGGTTGTCGGGGCCTAAGGTCTTTACCTCGAAACCGTTTTGTACCAAGGCCGTGAGTTTTGTACTGTCTAATGGCGCAAGCTGTACGGTTTCGTACCAGGGTTTTTCGTTGGTGTCTATGCCATAGCGTCTTAATAATACCGGTTTTATGTTATCGGCCACTTCAAGGCTGGAAAGGGTGGCATCGAAAGGAGCTCCTTGTTCGATCCACCATTCAACGGTCTTGATTTCGTCGTAGGTAAGGGCATTGTTGGTGGGCGGCATAAATTTAATGTTCTTTGGAGGTAGCGTAATTCTTCTGAAGAGTTCGCTTTCTTGGGTGTTGCCCGATGCAATTACATTTTCGCTTTCGCCCCCGAGAAGTAATGAGTCGGGGTGGCTCATGTTGAGTCCTCCTCTTTTTATTTGGTCATTGTGGCATCCGACACATTTGGCCTCAAAAATAGGGGCGACCAAATCGGCATAAACCTGAACTGAATCAGGGTTGGAGAATTGGGGACGGGTGTCTATATCTTCATTGCCGCCCAATAATTTTTGAATGGGGGCAGGGGCGTATTCGGTCAAGTACGTTTCGCCGTGGGTCAGATTTCCTCCCTTATGTCCCTCGATAAATAGCATGGCCAAAAGAACGATGTTAAAACCGTGCTGCAATTTAATGGGAAAGGCTTTGGGTTTACTTTTAAGATACCATCCTGCAAATGAAAAAATCACCAAGGCGATTCCTAGCCATCGGTGGGCGAACAGATGTTCCTCTTCATAGAGTCCCGTTTCACCAAGAAACCATCCTGAAATTGCGGCCCCGGAAGCACTTAGTGCGCCCAGTAACCAGGCAAGGGGAATCAGTTTGCTTTTTGTTTCGGTTTTTTTGAAACTTTCGTACCACTCCAATACGATGGCCAAGAAAAGAAAGCCAATGGGCAAATGGACGAACAAGGGATGAAAACGGCCTAAAAAAGTCGTGAATTCTAATGCAATCATAATTGTTTGTTCTAATCGGTTTTGTAGAAATAGTGTTGGTGTATACTATCGATTTTCAGTACGTATGTTTTTGCCGATATTGCGGCGATATTTTGTTTTGTTGTTGAAATTCTGATAAATATATCATGGTTATCGCAAAATACGTATTATTGGTGTGACCAATAGTGCAACAAATGGTCAAATTTGCGATTGTGTAGTTTTTGTACATTCATTTGGGTGTAGAAACCGTTAGAACACTGTGCTTTTTGCTCGTTTTATCAATTCGGGGTAATTTTGTGAGTTTTCGTTTTTATCCGATGCCGTGCGGGGAAATATTATTTTTAAGAACGAAAATTGCAGGAAGATCAAGAAGTCGGTCGATTTATGTTTTCATAATCGGAAATAAATTTTACCTTTGGCGGACTATTTTTTGGGTCATTAGCTCAGTTGGTTTAGAGCGCTGCCTTGACAGGGCAGAGGTCACTGGTTCGAATCCAGTATGACCCACAAAATTTCAATAACTTCCTTTTTGATTTTTCCGTTTTTTACTTCTTTCGTGAATCCGTGATTTTGATTCTTTTTTTAATAGAACCTCGGTTATTTAGCGTCTTACTACAATATTAATAAGTTTTTGCTCGTTAATATGTGACTTTTTACCATAAGTGGTTTCCTATTAAATGTGTAACCAATTAAGAATCAAGACGTGTTTAACCCATATGTTCTGCTTTTAGTCATAAGTTTGATTATTTTCCTAATAATCATTGTGTTTGTGATTCCTTCCGTATTATCTGCTAAAAAATACATCAAAGAAGGGGGGAGGACTGCGAAACGAAAATCAAAGCATAAATTTAATACGAGCGTCGAAGAAAATACCAAATACCAGTGAACCAACCATTGTGCGAGTACCGGTATTTTAGTTCTTAACTATATTGTCTACACTTCCTTTCTTTATTCTTTTCAAGTAACAAGTTTTTTAAATTTTATTTAAAAAAGTGACTTTTTCCCAAAAGTCGGGTCTAATCTTATACACTAACTAAAATGATGTACGATGAATGACCTAGTATTTGTGTTTTTCTGTATTGGTATAACTATTTTTTTAATCGGTATGGTAGTTATGTTGCCCAAAATCTTGTTTTCTTCCGGATTTAAATCTGAGGATAAAAAAAAACGCAAACGGAACTCCCGCGATGAATCTGGGCAATCTAAGGAAAGCCTCACTAGTTAAAATGCCCAAATTGTGATATGGTGTAAAATAGCCTAAACTTATTGGCGGTGGGAGGAATGGTGATGTAATGCTTCGGTTCTTTGATGTGTTGTAAGTTGTTAGCCTCATATTCGCTCCTGGTAATCGGAGTGTCAATATCTGACGCATACGTTCTTTGAAATATGTTATGGTGTGCCCGACCCTGAATATTTGATCGGTAATAATTACTTTTGGGGTTTGAAATTAGAGCTGATGCTAGATTTTTGTTTTTACTTGTCGATTGTAAGTATATTTGACAGGGGAAATAAAGTCTTCTAGTTGATTTTTGTGTCGGAATTGAATAATTAGCAACCTAAACCAAGTATTGGAAACAGAGATAGTACCGGAATCAATGTCGGACGAAGAGCTCGTGCGAAAAATAGCCAGGCAGAATGATGCTACGCTATTTGCCGTGCTTTATGATAGATATGCGCAAAGGGTATATAACAAGTGTTATAGCTTTTCGAAATCTGCGGATGAAGCGGAAGACCTTACGCAAGATGTCTTTCTGATGCTCTTTATCAAATTGTCGAGTTTTAAGGGGCGGTCAAAATTCTCCACTTGGTTATATGCATTCACCTATAATTTCTGTGTAAATTATGTGAATAGGAACAAGCAACGGATGATGAGTGATAAATCCGACTCTATTTCGGAATCGGATAGGCCTATTCATGGTAATAATGATGCTGCTGAAATAGCCAATATGCGAGCCGAAAAGCTCAAAAAGGCCTTGGAACTTATCGAACCGGAAGACAAGAAGATATTACTCTTGAAGTATCAAGACGATGTGTCGATAAAAGAATTGACCACTATACTTGAAATAGGGGAAAGTGCCGTGAAAATGAGATTGAAACGGGCCAAATCAAGAATAGTGGAAGCTTATAATAAAATACCATAACGCCATGGAAAAGAAAAACCCATTTAAGGAAATGGAAGACTCGCTTCACGAGGTACCTCCCCATTTGAAAAAGAAGGTTATGGATGATATAGCTTCGGCTAAGCTTGTTATGGAAATGGCAAACTTGTTTACATGCAATTATAAGTCAGCTATAGAAGATATATTCAAAACCAATCCCGACATTATTTAACGCGTAACATTTAAGAAAATGGATAAAGTTTCAGAATGGAAAAATTTAACTTTCAATACCATAACAACCATAATCAATGATATAGCTTCCGCATTGCCCAATATCTTGGGGGCTATGGTTATTTTACTTATAGGATGGATCATAAGCAAGGTGGTGCGTATGGTTTTGGGGAAAGTGATGAAGGTGGCCCAAGTAGGGAAAATCTCCGATAAGATCAACGAGGCAAAGTTGTTTGGTGACAGCAATGTAAAGGTCGATATAGAAAAAGTCTTACTTCAATTTGTAAAGTGGGTCCTTTTGTTAATCTTTATTGTGGTTGCCGCAGATATTGTAGAGCTGGCCATTATCTCCCAAGAGATTGCCAATTTGTTGCGATACTTGCCTATTCTGCTTAGCGCCATGGTCATTTTTATGATCGGACTTTATGTGGCAAAGCTTATAAAACAAGCGTTGAAAGGAGTCTTTGACTCCATGGGATTTGGTGGTGGTCGACTTGTGAGTAGTGTCGTCTTTTATATTATCGTCATTTTTGTAACGATAACTTCATTGAACCAAGCGGGTATAGACACCTCTATGTTCACGAACAACTTTTCGCTTATACTGGGTGCATTTTTGTTGGCCTTTGCGCTAGGGTTGGGTCTTGGGTCTAAAAGTGTGGTGGAAGGGCTGTTAAAGATGTTCTATGCGAGAAAGAATTATGCTGTAGGGGATAAGATCAAGTTTTCCGATGTGGAAGGCACCATTGAGGCCATAGATAACATTACGGTAACCTTGAGAACCCAAAAGGGGAAGCTTGTTGTGCCTATTAAGGAAATTGTAGAAAATAGGGTCGAATTAAAGTAGATAGATAATAAGTAGTTTGTATCGGGCGGTGCTGAAAAGTACCGCCTTTTTTTGTTTTTACCGATTTATAGAAATTCTAGAATGCGCTCAAGGGCCATACCTCTTGATCCCTTGATTAAAATAGTGCAGTTGTCCTTTAGGTTTCCTTTGTTCAGGTGCAGTTTTAGGTCGTTAAAGCTGCTGTATTTCTGAAAAGGGGTATTCGTTCCATAAAAATTTTCACCTACCAAGATTACATTTTCAAAATTCAATTTGTGGGCAAGGTCCGCTACGGCTTGGTGTTCTTCAAGCGCAGTTTTTCCTAGTTCGAACATGTCGCCCAAAAAGGCGATTTTGTTGTTTCCTGGCATTTGGGCAAAATTTTCTAGTGCGGCCTTCATACTGGTCGGGTTGGCATTGTAGGCGTCCAATATGATACGGTGCCCGTTTTTTGTCAATATCTGTGAACGATTATTGTTCGGGGCATAGCCTTCTATGGCCGATTTAATCTGGGCTAGGGCGACATTGAAATATTTGCCAATGAGAATGGCTGCGGCACAATTGGTGAAATTGTAGCTTCCGATAAGTTGTGAGGTTATAGGGGTGTCTTCTACCGATATCCTTACAAAAGGGTCGGCCGCTGTAAGTTCAACCGTATAATAGTCCTTGTTGCTTGTGCTGAAACCGTACTTCTTGATGTAATGGCCAAGTTTTTCTATTTGCACGGGGTCGTCTCCGTTCATAAAAACATGCTTGTTGTTTTTGGTCAAGAAGTCATAAAGTTCGCTCTTGCCCTTAATGACACCCGCCTCGCTCCCGAAACCTTCGAGGTGTGCTTTGCCAAAGTTGGTGATGTAACCGAAATCAGGTTGTGCCAAAGCGCATAAAAATTCAATTTCCTTTTGATGATTGGCACCCATTTCAACAATAGCTATTTCGGTATCTTCTTTTATGGAGAGTAGGGTAAGGGGTACGCCAATATGGTTGTTGAGGTTGCCTTGGGTGGCAATGGTGTTATATTTTTGTGATAGTACGGCGTTGATCAGTTCTTTGGTAGTGGTCTTGCCGTTGCTTCCGGTCAATGCTATGACCTTGGCTTTTGAATGGATTCTGTGGAATGCAGCGAGTTCTTGAAGCGCTTTTAGAGTGTCGTCTACCAAGATATGTCGGTCCGACTCGGCAAACTCGGCTTCATCGATTACGGCGTAGGCCGCCCCTTTTTTTAATGCTTCGTTAGCGTAGTGGTTTCCGTTAAAATTATCGCCCTTTAAGGCAAAAAAAATACAGTTGTCGGTTATTTTTCGAGTATCGGTACAAGCTTCGGGAGACTCTAAAAAATGCTGGTGCAGTTGCGCTGTTTTCATAAAGTAAAAGTATAAAAAAAGTCCCGGCATGATTGCCGAGACTTTTTAGAAATTTATTTGTTTAAGGCTTATCTTACCTTTTTGCCTCTTGGGGTCTTGTTTTTGGTCTTAGATTTAGAACCTACTCTTGACATGGCACATCTAAAGCCGATGTAGTCGGTAGCCATATATTGTGGCAAATATCTTCTTTGTGCTGGATCTAACCAATATGCTCGGTCTCTCCATGAGCCACCTTTGTAGACCCTTACCTCGTCGTTGATCAATGTTGTTCTGTTGTTCGATGTGTCGTAATGTCTGACCAATTTTCCAGTAGAATCCCTTTCTACTTTATGCTTAGGGGAGTTGTACATTTTCTTGTTGTCATCTTCTCCTTCTTCATCACTGAACTGATCGAAGAACCTAGAAGAGCCTGGGTCACCATCTCTATATCCTCTATTGTCGCTAGAAGAGAAGTTGGTTCTTAAGTAGGTTTCCTCTTCATCGACAGGAACCATTTTAATTTCACCGGGAAGGTTTACTGCAACTATTTTTCCGTTAGGAAGCGTATCGTAAACAATAGAATCTCTCAATACATTTACTTTTCCATCTTCACCGATTGCGGTTTTCATATAAATGTTACCACGGTAATAGTTGAAGTCACTTACTTCGTCATCGACTATAGGACGATAAACATCGGCTACCCATTCGGCAACGTTACCTGCCATATCGTAAAGACCAAGGTCATTTGGCTTGTAAGACATTACTTGGGCGGTAATATCGGCACCATCGTCTGACCATCCGGCGATTCCGCCGTAATCCCCTTTACCTTGCTTAAAGTTGGCCAATTGGTCACCTCTACCTACACGTTGTCCGTTTCTGGTGTAATCACCATCCCATGGATATTTTTTTCTACCTCTGTAGTTGTTGTACTCACGGTTTCCTTGATTGGCTTGTGCCGCATATTCCCATTCGGTTTCCGTTGGCAGTCTATATTCTGGCATAATTACACCGCTACTTCTTTTAGCAAATGTATTTACACTGTCTTTTTTTGCTTTACCCTGTAGTGAATCTATTTGTCCGTTATAAACAGATTCAGGTCTGTTAAGGTAGGCTTCGGTGCTAAAAGTACCGGAAACCTCGCCTTGGGCGGCTTTGTACTTGGCGTCTTTTGCCAAATATCCTTCCCTTTCGAGCATAACTTCGTTCACACGGTCTGTACGCCATTCGGCAAATTGCGTGGCCTGTACCCAGTTGACGCCTACTACGGGATACTCTGCGTAGGCAGGGTGTCTTAAGTAGTTGTTGGTCATGGTTTCGTTAAAACCTAGGCGGTTTCTCCATACCAATGTATCGGGTAAGGCACCTTTATATATATTCGTGTATTTTGGGTTTTCCGGAGGATAAACACTCTTTAAATAATCGAGGTACTCCAAATACATGACGTTCGTTACTTCGGTCTCGTCCATATAAAAAGACTGTACGTGTTGCGATGTTGGCGTGTTGTTCCAATCGTGCATAACATCATCCTGTACCTTACCTTTGGTGAAAGTACCACCCTCAACAAATACAAGGCCTGGTGCGGTTTCTTGCTCCTTGAAATCCGTATTGTATTGAAAACCACCTTCTTTGGCGTTTATTTTCCAGCCTGTGGCTCTCGACACATCTTTGGAAGAACCGGATTTTTTACAGCTGGTAACCGTAAAACCTCCCGCTATTACTGCACAAGAAAGTACAACTTTGATAAACTGTTTTTTCATAATTAGGACTTGAGTTCAAATAGGACCACTGCTGAAACGGTAGTGCAGTTGGTTGTTTTATTTTGATTAATTTTTAGTGTCACTTTCGGCATATAAAACGATGATTTATACATAATATTTTATTTGCCAAAAAATATTTTCTCTTAGAAGCGCCTTCGTATTTGTTTAAAACGTATGACGTCTTAAACTCCATAACGGTACAATTGGCTTTATAGTATGGAGAAGCTCTTTCTTTTACCTGAAAACCGTATGCAGGCCCTTATATTTTATATGGAAACGCGAAATTACAAAAGAAGTGCGTACTTTGCGCCCCGTTTTTAATTTGTCCCGAAATTAAAAATATTGCATGTTTCATGCAAGATATTCCTTAAAAGGGCGTTTGTATGTAGTACAACTGATATATTTTTTGGTTGTACCCTGATATTGTAAATTTTGACCGACTAAATTTAGCTCTATTTAAAAATGAAAAAATTATCAATGCTTGTTTTGCTCGCTTTTGCTTGCAAAATATCGGCCCAAGAAGCGGGTGATCGTGTGATTACGACCGCAGTTCCCTTTTTGAATATTACAGCAGATGCCAGGGCAGCTGGTATGGGAGATATGGGTGTCGCTACCTCTACCGATGCTTATTCCCAACAGTGGAACCCTGCAAAATTCGCTTTTGCAGAACGTAAAATGGGAGTTGGTCTCGGCTATACACCTTATTTGAGCAATGCCATTTCAGGAATTGGCCTTTTGAATGCCAGTTACTTTAATAAAATTAACGATCAGAGTGCTTTCGCCTTCAGCCTTCGGTATTTTACCTTGGGTGATATTGAGCTAAGACAGAATTATGAAGATATAGGTACGGTGGTAAAACCGAACGAATTGTCTTTTGACGGGTCGTATTCCTTAAAATTAAGTCCGACGTTCTCAATGGCCGTAGGAGGTAGGTATATACGGTCGAATCTGAAATTTCAGAACGACAATAACGTAGATGCCAAGCCAGGCAGTACCTTTGCCGTTGATGTAGCAGGATTTTATCGCTCAAGGGAAATAGCCTACAACAGTTTCGATGGACGTTGGAGAGCCGGGTTCAATATTTCCAACTTAGGAGGCAAGATAGCTTACGACGAAAACGGACAGGATAACTTTATCCCCACCAACCTGAAGTTCGGTGTGGGTTTCGATATCATCTTGGATCAAGACAATGTTATAGGGTTTACCTCTGAATTCAATAAATTATTGGTGCCTACCCCTAAGGATTTTGATGGCGATGGCGATTTGGATGCCGACGATAGGGACGAGTATCAGAACATCGGCTTCTTAAGCGGTGTCTTTAAATCATTTGGGGATGCCCCCGACGGTTTTGGCGAGGAATTGAAGGAGATGACATGGGCCTTAGGTGCGGAATACACGTATCAAGAAGCTTTTATGTTCCGTACCGGATATTTTAATGAGAGTGATGTTAAGGGGTATAGGAAGTATTTTACCCTCGGTGCCGGCTTTAAGTTCAATTCGGCCCAAATAGACCTTTCTTATCTGTTCTCTACATCAAAAATTACCAACCCTGTAGAAAATTCACTTCGTTTTTCCGTAACCTTTAATTTGGGAGACGAATTCTATAATGATTAAAATATAGTATTATTGGTGCTTATAAAACCTGCCGTTCGGCGGGTTTTATTATTTTAGGCCTATATTCGAACAAGTATGCAAAAACGGAATATTACTTTTGAATTGACCACTTTCGATTCCTTGGGGGAATTGGGCAGTGAAGATGCCAATCTAATGGCCGAGGCCGTGGCGGCTAGGAAGAATGCCTATGCGCCCTATTCGAATTTTCAGGTAGGGGCCGCCGTGCTTTTGGAGAACGGTGAAATTGTTATCGGTAACAACCAAGAAAATGCCTCTTATCCTTCGGGACTTTGTGCGGAAAGGGTGGCGGTTTTTTATGCTGGGGCCAAATATCCGGGTGTGGGCATCAAATCGATAGCCATTACCGCCACTTCTACGACCTATCAGTTGATCGAACCTGCAGCGCCCTGTGGAAATTGTAGGCAGTCTATTTCAGAGTACGAGGTGCGACAAAAAAGTCCCATAGCCCTCTTGATGATGGGGGAAACCGGCAAAATATTAAAGTGCGATTCTATGGCCGATCTACTGCCACTTGGCTTCGATAGTTCTTTTTTGTAACAGTTCTTGATAGCCTTAGGATAAATTCTAACAAACCTTTTACTTCAATTTTTTTCAACTATTGATTTAATATGTATTTTTGCTCTTCTGGTTCATTCCATGTATGAAAGGAATTGACAAGATGTAACGAAGAATCCAAATTAATAGCATCAATGAAAAAAATTACCAAAGAGGTATATCTGAAATGGTATGAGGATATGTTGTTCTGGCGTAAGTTCGAAGACAAGCTGGCACAGGTCTACATTCAACAAAAAGTTAGAGGTTTTTTACATTTGTACAATGGTCAAGAAGCTGTTTTGGCCGGCTCATTGCATGCAATGGACCTTACCAAGGACCGTATGATTACGGCGTATAGAAACCACGTACAGCCAATTGGTATGGGAGTTGATCCCCGAAAAGTAATGGCCGAATTATATGGAAAGGTAACCGGTACCTCAAAAGGTATGGGGGGATCTATGCATATATTCTCAAAGGAACATCGTTTTCACGGAGGACATGGTATCGTAGGCGGTCAAATTCCATTGGGTGCCGGTATGGCCTTTGGTGATAAATATGCAGGAAGGGATAATGTTACCTTGTGTTATATGGGTGATGGTGCCGTACGCCAAGGTTCCTTTCACGAAGCCTTGAACTTGGCCATGTTATGGCAACTTCCGGTAGTCTTCATATGTGAAAACAACGGATATGCCATGGGAACTTCGGTAGAAAGGACTGCCTATTCCACTGAAATCTGGAAACTCGGCTTAGGCTATGAAATGCCTTGTGGTCCCGTAGACGGTATGGATCCCGTAACGGTGGCCCAAGAAGTGGGCAAGGCCGTTGATAGGGCACGTTCTGGTGGCGGACCTACTTTCTTGGAAATGAAAACATACCGATATAGAGGTCATTCTATGTCAGATGCGCAACATTATAGAACTAAGGAAGAGGTAAAGGAGTATCAGAAAATTGATCCTATTACCCAAGTTCTTGATATTATTAAAGAGAATAATTACGCATCGGAAGAAGAGATAAAAGCTATAGACAAAAGGGTGAAGGATTTGGTCTTGGAATGCGAGAAATTTGCAGACGAATCAGACTATCCGCCAGTACAGCAATTGTACGATATGGTCTATGAACAAGAAGATTTTCCATTTGTACAACATAAATAATTAGGTAGATGGCAGAAGTAATAAACATGCCCCGCTTAAGCGATACCATGGAAGAGGGTACCGTGGCCAAGTGGTTAAAAAACGTTGGAGACAAGGTTGAAGAGGGTGATATACTGGCAGAAATAGAGACCGATAAGGCTACTATGGAGTTCGAATCCTTTTACGAGGGAACACTGTTGCATATCGGTATACCTGAGGGTGAAGGCGCTCCGGTTGATTCTTTGTTGGCCATTATCGGTGAGGAAGGTGAAGATATTTCTTCCCTATTGAACGGTAGTGTGGTGTCTTCCGAAGTTCAGGAAGCCGATGCGGCGGATGGACCAGTAGAGGATAGTTCTGCGAGTTCCGATGAGGTTGGCACTTCTGCTGAAGTTCCTGAGGGTGTGGAAATCGTAAAGATGCCACGCTTGAGCGATACTATGGAAGAGGGTACTGTTGCCGCCTGGTTGAAAAAGGTAGGTGATACGGTAGAAGAAGGTGAGATTTTGGCCGAGATCGAAACGGATAAGGCTACAATGGAATTTGAATCTTTCTATTCGGGAACCTTATTATATATAGGTATACAGGAAGGTGAATCTTCACCGGTCGATGCGGTTTTGGCCATTATAGGCCCTGCGGGTACCGATGTTGATGCCGTACTTAATGCAAAGCCATCTTCTGGTGGAAAAGCAAGTGCTCCTGCCGAAGCCCAAAAGGAAGCGCCTAAGAAAGAGGTCGCCGAACCAAAGTCGGTAAACGATGGCCAGCGCATTTTTGCCTCACCTTTGGCCAAGAAAATAGCTAAGGAAAAAGGCATCGATTTATCTAGTGTTCCCGGTTCCGGGGATAATGGAAGAATCGTAAAGAAAGACGTTGAAAATTATACGCCTGCCGCAACACCGGCGGCTGCACCACAAAAAGCGGAAGCTACGACTGCAGCCCCTGCAAGTGCACCTGTAATCTTGCCAGTTGGTGAAGAAGGCTCCGAAGAGGTGAAAAATTCACAGATGCGTAAGACTATTGCCAAACGATTGTCTGAGTCTAAATTTACGGCTCCGCATTATTATCTGACCATTGAGGTAGATATGGGCAATGCAATGGCTTCTAGAAAGCAAATAAACGATTTGCCCGATACCAAGGTGTCTTTTAACGATATGGTAGTGAAGGCCTGTGCCATGGCATTGAAGAAACATCCTCAAGTCAATACAACATGGAACGGTGATACAACACGTTACAACCATCATGTGCATGTAGGTGTGGCCGTAGCGGTAGATGACGGTCTTGTGGTGCCGGTCGTGAAATTTACGGATCAGTTGAGTTTAACGCAAATCGGTGCTGCCGTTAAGGATTTGGCCGGTCGTGCAAGAAACAAAAAACTGACCCCGGCTGAAATGGATGGAAGTACGTTCACGGTTTCTAACTTGGGTATGTTCGGTATTACCGAGTTTACTTCAATTATCAACCAGCCTAATTCTGCAATTCTTTCCGTAGGGGCCATCGTGCAAAAACCAGTGGTGAAAGACGGTCAGATCGTAGTGGGGAATACAATGAAGGTAACCTTGGCCTGTGACCATAGAACGGTCGATGGTGCTACTGGTGCCCAATTTTTATTGACTTTACGTTCTTATCTGGAAAATCCGGTGACCATGCTGGCCTAAACAGATAGAAACTAATATAATAAAGGCATCTCGGTAATTTCGAGATGCCTTTTTTTATTTCTAAATTGTAGTCGAAAATTAAATACCTATGAAAAAGAGTTTTGTATTCTTGACGGGCATGCTGGTAATGGCCTGTGGATCGTCTAAAATTGATGAATCGGTAACGCTTCAGAGCGAAGAGGCGGTGCAGTTTGATCGAAGTCTGATGGAAGTGCCTAAGAAGGCCGACGACCTTAATGGTGTAAGTGGTGCGCTAGGTGCATCTAAAAATCAATTCACGAACAGCGATAAGGTTGGTACTATCATGACATTCTTGGCTTCGGACGAGCTTCAGGGCAGGGATACGGGTAGCGAGGGTATTGAAAAGGCTGCCGAGTTTATCGAGAACGTTTTTTCGGAAAATAACATAAGACCTTATTTTCAGACCTATAGGGATGAGTTGTCCAATTATGATCAACCTGCCTTCAATGTGGTGGGTGTGGTAGAGGGCAATGATCCTGAATTAAAGAACGAGTTTGTAATTGTCGGGGCCCATTATGACCATATAGGTCTGATAGCCGCAGAGAACGGGGATAAAATTGCCAATGGGGCCAACGATAATGCTACGGGAACGACTACCGTATTGGAATTGGCCCGCTATTTTGGCAATGCTAAGACCAATAAGCGGAGCATCATCTTTGCGCTTTTTAGT
Organism: Zobellia uliginosa; assembly: GCF_900156625.1. GTDB lineage: Bacteria > Bacteroidota > Bacteroidia > Flavobacteriales > Flavobacteriaceae > Zobellia > Zobellia uliginosa. Next base: position 13,652 of record NZ_FTOB01000015.1, read on the forward strand.
GCCGAGGAAAAAGGACTTTTAGGTTCAAAGCATTTGGCGCAAAAACTAAAGGAGGCTAATTTGAACCTTTATGCTATGCTTAATTATGAGATGGTAGGCGTGCCCTTGGTAGGTAAAGACTATCTAGCCTATTTAACGGGGTATGGGGAGTCGAATATGGCCGATGTGGCCAATAGCTATGCGGAAGGTGTTGTCTATGCGGGTTTTCTTCCAAAGGCAAAGGAGTTCAATCTTTTTATGAGGTCTGATAACTATCCTTTTCATGAGGCTTTCGGTGTGCCTTCACAAACCTTTAGCACCTTTGATTTTACCAATTTCAATCACTATCACAAGGTAGGGGATGAGATTTCTGAAATAGACTTCGACCATATGGCCGATTTGATCAATAAAAGTATTCCGGTTGTAGAGGGTATCGTAAATGCCCCGACCAAAGAAATTCAATATAATTAATGGCAAATGTTATTATTACGGGCTCGAGTAGGGGGATAGGTTTTGAGCTGGCAAAATTGTTTGCCGACGAAGGTCATAAAGTCTTGGCCTTATCGCGAAATGAGCGACCTATTTCAGAATTGGGCCATAAAAATATTTTCAGTTTCCCCTTTGATTTGGGGAATCCTTCCGATTTTAAGAAAATGGAAGATTTTGTGGACGAAAACTTTAAATCGGTAGACCTGCTTATCAACAATGCGGGAAGCTTGCTGAACAAACCTTTTCTGAAGACCGAAGCCGAGGAGTTCGAAGCGGTTTATAAGGTAAATGTATTCGGTGTGGCCGAAATGACGCGAAGGGTCCTTCCTAAAATGTCAAAAGAAGGCCATGTGGTGACCATTAGCTCTATGGGCGGTGTTCAGGGAAGCGTTAAGTTTCCGGGCTTGTCGGCATACAGTTCGAGTAAGGGGGCCGTCATTACACTCACGGAACTATGGGCGGAAGAGTTTAAGGAAACCGGCCCATCTTTCAATGTTTTAGCCCTAGGGGCGGTTCAAACGGAAATGCTAGAAGAGGCCTTTCCGGGCTACGAGGCGCCTACTACTGCTTTGGAGATGGCTGGGTATATCAAAAATTTCGCCTTAACCGGGCATAAATTTTACAATGGCAAGTTGCTTCAGGTCAGCAATAGCACTCCCTGATATTTTTAGAGCTGCAACCAAGACCGTTAAGGGTGGTCGATTTTTGACATAGGCTTAATAATAGATAACTTCATTTATTGGCCGAGTTAACTTATTTTTGTTTCCAGTGGATAGTGTGTTACGAAAATATCTCCCCGAAAGGGCCGTTGAATCGTGTCTTGAATTAATTCAGAAAACAGGTGCGCACCTGAAGATCGTTAATGAAAGGGTCACGCGCCATGGCGATTACAGAAGAATGCCCAATGGGAAGCATCAGATTACCGTTAACGCAAGCCTCAATAAATATCGCTTTTTAATTACCCTGATCCACGAACTGGCCCATTTGGTGGCATTTGAAAAGTACGGTAGAAGCATAAAGCCGCACGGAGCGGAGTGGAAGCGTATATTTCAATACCTCATGCTACCCTTTATTCGTCCCGAAATATTTCCCTCGCAATTATTGCCCCTTTTGGCGCATCACTTTAAGAACCCCAAGGCGAGTAGTAGTACCGATGCCCGATTGTCGATAGCCCTCAAACAGTTTGATGCCCAGAAAACCGATAAAACCTATGTTTTTCAGGTGCCTTTGGGTAGCGTTTTCCGTATTTATAACGGAAAACTGTATAAGAGGGGGAATAGAAGGGTCAAGCGGTACGAATGTATAGAGGTCGCAACGGGCCGAATGTATCTTTTTCAGCCAAATGCGGAAGTTGAATTGATTTTTGAGTGATATTTGTAGGAAATAAGATAAATAGAAATAAGAATAGCTAACTATTAATGGTGATGTCAAGATTTTATTGGCTTCGCTTCCAAGAGCAATCAAAAAATGAAAAACAAAAACTATTACGCAGTGTTAATGGCCGGAGGTGTCGGCTCGAGATTTTGGCCTATCAGTACGTCATCGTACCCTAAGCAATTTCATGATATGTTGGGTACCGGCGATACCTTGATCCAGAAAACCTTTAAGCGTCTGAATAAATTTGTGCCTACGGAGAATATTCTCATCTTGACCAATGAGCGATATAACGATTTGGTATTGGAGCAGCTTCCTATGGTAAAGCAGGATCAAGTGGTGCTTGAACCGGCAATGCGTAATACGGCGCCCTGTATTTTGTACGCGGCGCTAAAGATCCAAAAAATGAACGAAAACGGGGTTATGATCGTGGCTCCGAGCGATCACTGGATCGAAGATGAAGACGCTTTCGCTGCAGATGTCACGACCTGTTTTGAAAAATGTGAGAAAGAAGAGGTGCTTTGTACCTTAGGTATAAAACCATCGTTTCCGAATACCGGTTTTGGTTATATCGAATTTGAAAAGGAAAGTGCCGAGGGCTTGAAGAAGGTGAATCAATTTCGGGAAAAACCCGATTATGAAACGGCCAAGGAGTTTTTGGCCCAAGGGAATTTTCTGTGGAATGCGGGAATATTCATGTGGAGCGTAAAGACCATCGTAAATGCCTTTAAAAATTATCAGCCTGGGCAGTATTCCCTTTTTGAATCGGGAATGTCTTGTTACAATACTGGCGAAGAAAAGGAGTTTATAAAAGAAAACTACCCGAAAGCGGAGAATATCTCCATCGATTATGCGATTTTGGAAAACTCTAAATCCATTTTCGTGCTTCCGGCCACATTTGATTGGAACGATTTGGGGACTTGGGGCTCTTTATACGATAAATTGGATAAAGACGAAGACAACAATGCCGTAGTGAACAGTAAGGTCGTTACCACCGATGCATCCGGAAATATGATCAGGTCCCCAAAAGACAAGATTGTGGTAGTAGATGGTCTTAACGACTATATTATCGTAGACAAAAAAGAAGTACTTTTAATTTATCCAAAATCCAAGGAACAGGATATCAAAAAGGTTTTGGGCGAGGTTAAGGATAAATTTGGAGATACATATGCCTAACAGTATGATATGAGTGATAAACTAAACCAAGATAATCTTACGTCAAGCGAAGAAGAGACCAAGGAAGCCATCCGAAAAGATGCGAAAGGGCTTTGGGAAAGTATTCGAAGGTTTGTACGTGAGTTGCTCGATATTCGCGAGAATACCGATCAAGAAGCTACGAAGGCGGCCATAATAGCGGATATTCCCTTTAAAGGCCATACTTCATGGATCTTGGTTTGTTCGATATTCATAGCCTCCGTAGGCTTGAATGCGAACTCTACGGCGGTCGTTATCGGTGCGATGTTGATATCTCCCCTAATGGGGCCTATTTTGGGACTGGGTATGTCTTTGGCCATTAACGATATCGATACGCTAAGGCGTTCCCTTAAGAACTTTACGGTAATGGTAGTGCTCAGTGTTTTAACGGCCTACCTCTTCTTTGAATTTTTTCCTATTCAAGATGAATCATCGGAGTTGTTGGCGCGGACCGCACCTGATATTCGTGATGTGCTCATTGCCTTTTTTGGTGGTTTGGCCCTCGTTATCGCCCGGGCCAAAAAAGGGACCATTGCCAGTGTTATCTTCGGGGTAGCCATCGCAACCGCTTTAATGCCGCCTCTGTGTACTGTAGGTTTTGGACTGGCCATAGGTAATCCTGGCTATGCTTTCGGGGCTATGTATTTGTTTATCATAAATACTATTTTCATTGCCCTGGCCACTTTTTTGACCATAAAACTGTTGAAGTTCCCCATGGTGCGTTATGCCAATTCGGCCAAGAGAAGACGAATTGCACGCATAGCCTCGGTGGTGGCCTTGTTGGTCATGATTCCTGCAGGATGGACGTTTTATAAGGTATTTCAAGAATCGATGTTCAAAAAGCAAGCTACGGAATTTGTTGGCGAAACTATCGGGAAATACCAGTTTATGGGAGGAGGTAGGTTTTTAGATAATTTTACCAGCATTGAATATAATGAAGGTGAAAAGCCGGTCATTGAAGTGGTGTGTATGGGGAATGAGGTCATACCTGACAATATCATAGCCTCGTGGAATACTATCTTGAAAGAGGATGAGGATTTCTACCGCCTTAGAAATACAGAGCTTCATGTTATTCAAGGGGCCCAGAACGAGCAAGTAGATCAATTGAAATACGTTAACGAACTCTACGAATCACAAAAAAATCAATTGTCGAGCAAGGCGGAAAAAATAGCCCTTCTTGAGGCTGAAGTGAGTCGGCTAAGGCGCGATGCGTCACAGCAAAAGAAGGTGCCGTTTCTAGATATCAGTGCCGAGGCAAAGGCGAATTATAAGGATATTGAATCCATACAGTTCGACTACGCCGTAATCAATGATTTCAAGAAAATTGATACGCTGTCCATTTTTGAGGTAAAATGGAGAAAGGGAGTGTCTTCGGCCAAGGTGGTCGCGGAAAACAAGAAAATTCTCGACTGGTTGAAAGTGCGTTTAAAAGATTCTACGGTACAATTGCGTGGAGCTAGATAATCAATCAGCTGTGGTTTAAACGTATGAAAGGTTGTCGCGTTTAGTTGCGCTCTTCAATATACATCTGCCGTACTTTTTTAAAGAGGTCCGAAGAATAGACAAAATCAGTAACGGTTTCGTTTTCGGTCTTAAAGATTTCTTTGTTGGTCCCTTCCCATGCTTTTAGCCCGTCTTTTAGAAAGAGGATTTTTTTTCCGATTTCCATTACCGAGTTCATATCGTGGGTGTTGATTACCGTGGTGATATCGTATTCTTCTGTGATCTCTTGAATCAGGTTGTCGATAACTATGGCGGTTTTGGGGTCGAGTCCGGAATTGGGCTCGTCGCAAAACAGGTATTTGGGGTTCATAACAATGGCCCTGGCTATCGCTACCCTTTTTTGCATACCTCCTGATATTTCGGAAGGATATTTATGATGGGCATCCACCAAGTTGACCCGTTTAAGCACAAAGTCGGCCCGGTCTTGCATTTCCGATTGCGATTGTTTGGTAAACATTTCAAGCGGGAATTTTACATTGCCTTCGACCGTCATGGAATCGAAGAGGGCACTTCCCTGAAAAACCATGCCTATTTCTTGGCGAAGGTTACGTTTTTCCTCGTCGGTCATTTCCGAGTATATTTTACCGTCATAACTGATCGAGCCCTGTTCCGGGGTAAAAAGACCCAAAAGGCACTTTAGGAAAACTGTTTTCCCAGACCCACTTTGTCCAATGATAAGATTCGTCTTTCCTTTGCTGAAACTTGTGGTGACGCCTTTTAAGATATGGGTGTCGCCAAAAGATTTGTGTATGTCGTTTACTTCGATCATTAGCCTAATAAAAGTTGGGTTAGAATATAGTTCGCTACAATGATGACAACACTTGTCCACACAAAGGAAGTCGTACTTGCCTTACCTACTTCTAAGGCTCCTCCCGTCATGTAAAAACCGTGGTATGAGGGCACTGTGGCCAAAACAAAGGCAAAGACCAAGGTCTTGAGAAAAGCGTAGGTCACATGAAATGGAATAAAGTCTAATTGAACCCCCTCTATAAAATCGGCGCTGGTACTGAATCCACCAAATACGGCCGCCATCCAGCCTCCGAAGATACCTACGTACATGGCTATCGAAATAATAAAAGGATAGAGGCATAAGGCAATGATCTTTGGAAAAACCAAATAGTTCAAGGCGTTTACCCCCATGACCTCCAATGCGTCTATCTGTTCGGTAACCCGCATGGTGCCGATACTTGAGGTGATATACGAGCCTACTTTTCCTGCCATGATGATAGAGCAAAAAGTCGGGGCGAACTCCAATATAATCGATTGTCTTGTGGCAAAACCGACCAAGTTTTTCGGAATAAGCTCACTGGTGATGTTTAGCGCGGTCTGAATAGCAACAACCGCTCCCATAAAAAAGGCGATAAAAATCAAAATACCTAGAGAACCAAAGATCAGCTCGTCGACTTCCTTTAAGATCAACGATTTCATGATACGCCATTTCGTAGGTTTTTTAAAGACGTCTTTTATCATTATGGCATACCTGCCAATCGATGTTAAGTAGTTCATGTGATGAAAATAGGTATATCCTAACAAAAATAACAATAAACGATTTCATTTAACCTTCATTTAATTTTTAAAAGGGTAATTTCTTTACTTTTGTTATTACAATCTATCCAGTTATGCATAAGAATTATTTCATTGTTTTTTTATCAGTTTTTACCTTAACATTTTTACCCTCCGATAGTCTTGCCCGGCGAAAATCAAAAGAGCAGCCCGTATCTGGCTTAAGAACGGAACCAAAGCTAGTAGTAGGTATTATCGTTGATCAGATGCGGTACGACTATATCACCCGTTTTTGGAACCACTATGGTGAAGGCGGTTTTAAACGCTTGGTAAACGAAGGTTTCAATTGTAGAAACAACCACTATAACTACGCCCCTACAAGCACCGGCCCGGGACATACATCGGTCTATACCGGTACCACACCGGCCATGCATGGTATAATAGGAAATAATTGGTACGACAAAGCTACTGAAACAAGCGTGTATTGTGCCGGAGACCCCGATTACGAGTCGGTCGGGACTACGTCCGATGCTGGAAAGATGTCACCCCATAGAATGACGGTCACCACGATTACCGATGAATTGCGTCTGCATACGCAGATGCGGGGAAAAACCATCGCCGTAGCCCTAAAGGACAGGGGAGCGGTTTTGCCGGGAGGCCATACGGCGAATGCCGCCTATTGGTTCAGTGACGGTGCGTGGATAACCAGTTCGTACTATATGGATAAGTTGCCCCTGTGGGTGGAAAAATTCAATGCGGAGAAGTCTGTCGATGCGTATAAAAAACCATGGAAGACCCTAAAGAACATAAATGAATACGTAGAAAGTGCTGCGGATTACAATACCTATGAAGGAAAGTTTAAAGGAGAGGAATCCCCGGTCTTTCCGCATGACGTTCCTGCGTTATGGGACAACAACGGAAAGTATGAAATGCTTAAGGCTACGCCTTTCGGAAATAGTATGACCACTGATTTTGCCTTGGCTGCCCTAGATGCAGAAGCTTTGGGGGCGGACGAAATTACCGACTTTTTGGCCCTTAGTTTTTCGAGTACGGATTATGTAGGACACAAGTTTGGCGTAGCTTCAAAAGAGGTTCAAGATACCTACCTAAGGTTGGATCGTGATTTGGAGCGTCTATTTAAAGAGCTTGATCGAAAAGTAGGTAAAGGGGAGTATACCGTATTTTTAAGTGCCGACCACGCCGCAATAGAGGTGCCTTCGTATTTGAAGGATCAAAAGATACCGGCCGATTATGTTTCTTGGGATGCTATGAAAAATGATTTTGCCCAGTTCTTGGAGTTCAACTACGGTACTACCGATATTGTCAAGAATTTTTCCAACTATCAGTATTTTCTTGATCATGATATTATTAACAACCTTGACTTAAGTGTTCAAGAGGTTCAGGAAGCCATTGCCAAGGAAGTTTTGGGCTACGAGGGTATCGATAGGACCTATACCGCATATCAGATGTGGCAGAACGATTATACGCATGGTATACCTTATATCCTGCAGAACGGCTACAACCAAAAGCGTTCGGGTGATGTGTTGGTGGTTTTGGCCCCGGGAACCATTTCATATCAAAAAACAGGTTCGACCCATGGGTCGCCACAAATATACGATACACATGTACCTCTTCTTTTTTACGGTGCGGGAATAAAACAAGGGAGTACGGTAGAGCGAACCGAAATAGATGATATTGCACCTACCATAGCCGCTCTATTGGGGGTTTCTTTTCCAAGTGGGACTACCGGTAGCCCTATAACCCAAGTATTGCAATAAACCTAAGGAATTATGAGCGACGCCCCGATAGGTGTTTTTGATTCAGGTGTTGGAGGTACTTCTATTTGGAAGGAAATTCACAAACTGTTACCGCGGGAGCGAACCATATACTTGGCCGATAGCAAGAATGCACCCTATGGCGAAAAGTCGCAACAGCAGATTCTTGAACTGAGTATCAAGAATACCGAATTGCTTCTTGAGATGGGGTGTAAGCTTATCGTGGTGGCCTGCAACACCGCCACTACCAATGCGATCCTGTATCTGCGGACGCATTATGGACTGCCGTTCATCGGAATAGAACCCGCTATAAAACCTGCGGCCCTGAATTCCATATCAAAGGTTGTAGGTGTACTGGCGACCAAGGGAACGCTTTCCAGTAGCCTTTTTCATAGTACTACGGAAAACCACGCAAACGGTATAAAGCTAATAGAGCAGGAGGGGACCGGCCTGGTTCCCTTGGTAGAAAGTGGTAATATAGATTCAAAAGAAACGGAAACGCTCTTGAGAAAGTATATTGACCCTATGCTAGATCAAGGTATGGACCATTTGGTTCTTGGGTGTACCCATTATCCGTACTTGGTGCCGGTACTGCGGAAGATAATGCCCGAGGGGGTCAAAATTATCGATTCGGGCGAGGCCGTTGCACGCCAGGTAAAGGCAATTTTGGAAAAGAACGCTATGCTCAATACGGCCACAAGCCATAAGGGACATCGGTTTTACACCAATATAGATCCAGAGGTACTACGCAATTTCGTTAGCGGTGTCGCCCCCGATATTCGGGTTGAAAAGTTAGATTTTTAAATAAGTACGGTAGGTAAAGGCGTATTTGTGTTTTTCATCCGCGGGATGGTATTGCTCGGTGGCAAGTTCCCAATGGCTTTCGAATATTTCCGGAAAGAAGGTGTCGGCATCTTCAAAAATGCCATGTACGCGGGTGAGTTCAATTTTATTGGCGTGCTCCATGGCCAGTTTATAGATTTCACCACCTCCGATTATAAAGGATAAGTCTTCGTCCTTTACCAGTTCTAAAGCTTCTTCTAGGGAATGTACCACAACACATACATCGTAGTCTACCGTGTAGTCTTTGTCACGGGTAATGATCACATGCTTGCGGTTGGGAAGTGGTTTGGGAAAACTCTCGTACGTTTTTCTGCCCATGATAATAGTGTGGCCGGAGGTAAGGCTTTTAAACCTCTTGAAATCATCCGGTAAATGCCAGAGTAGGTCATTGTCCTTTCCTAGGGCATTGTTGTCGGCCGCCGCCGCTATCATGGCTATGGTATTCATATGTCCTTTTTTTTGTTTATTTGGGAGAGGGGAAAATCGGTTTCGATCTCTTTTTGTATTTCGGCTATGCGCTTTTTTTGCTTGGCCACCAGTTTCTCACGTTGGGTGCGCTCCCAGTCCTTGCCCATGAATTTTTGGGTCACAAAAACATTGAAGGCATGAAGGACGAATAAAAAGGCCCAGAACGTAATGCCCCATAGAAACCAATCGTAGGTGGCACCATACTTTAATATCTTGTTGACCAGAATTAAAAATACACTGCCGATAAGAAAGATGACAAAATGAACGTACAGACGTTTTTTTTGTTTGATGCGGGTTTGGGCATTCTCGAGCATTTCATGTTGCTCAAGGCCTACTTCTGAATGGTTTTTGTTTTTAGAGAACATGCGAATTAGTACCTTTATAGAACAAAGATAAGGCAATTGCCGATACAGAGAATAAGCTATGGTAAATACCCGTAAACACTTTCCGGTTTTAAGTCAATATATATACGCCAATACCGCTTCTGCAGGATTGCTGAACGACGATTTGATGGAATGGCGACAAGAGCATGATATGGATTATCTGATCGGAGGCAGTAATTTTAGAAACAAGGTGGCCGAAAAATTGATTGGCGAGACCCGTGAGACCGTAGCAGGCTTCTTTGGGGCCAAAGAAGAAAACGTCGCGCTGGTACAGAATTTTACGCTCGGCTTGAACATGTTATTGGAGGGGTTGGATAAAAAAGAGCGTGTATTACTGGTCAAAGACGACTATCCATCGGTGAACTGGCCGTTTGAATACCGGGGTTTTCCCGTGTCGTATTTAGCCTTGAGCGAGGATCTCGAAGCCGATATCCTCCACAAGCTTAGGGCTGAAGATATATCGGTATTGGCCTTGAGTTTGGTGCAATGGACCAATGGATTTAAAATTAACATGAAAATTCTTGCAAAAATTAAAGAAGAATTTCCTAACTTGAAGATTATTGCAGATGGAACCCAATATTGTGGGACATGCGATTTTGATTTTGAAAGTTCGCCTATAGACGTGCTTGGGGCCAGTGCCTATAAGTGGTTGTTGTCGGGCTATGGTAACGGATTCATGTTGTTTAAAGATGGCGTACAAGACATGTTTAGCGTGAAAACGATTGGTTTCAATGGATCCGGTCACGACCTTGGCGCGCGCGATAAGCTGTCTTTTGCCCGTCATTTTGAACCTGGGCATCTCGATACCTTGACTTTCGGAAGCATGAAGTTTTCATTGGACTACCTGACTAAATTAGGTAAAGGGGCCATTGAAGAGCGGCTTCAAGCCCTTTCGCGCTATGCGATGGAAGGTTTTGGGGGGGTAGGACTTTTGTCCGATGATATTGTAAAAAGGAAAGAACATAGTACCATATTTAATATACAAGGAAATGATGCCCTCTTTCAAGAGTTGACAGAGTATGGAGTTCTCTGTTCACAACGGGGGAAGGGTATTCGGTTAAGTTTTCATTTTTATAACAGTGAGGAAGATATTGATGAAGTTCTAAGAATCTTAAAAACAGTATTATAACATAATGATGTGGTCAATACGATGAACTTTTTTTACGTCAAACTACTATTTGTTATGTAAATATTGCGAAAATGATAAAAATGCGTTAATCATTGTATATGAGCGTTTTAATATGGTAGTTTTGCTCTTTGATATAGCACTGAAAATCAATTTAAAAATTATACATAATGGCAATCTCAAAACAGTATCTCAAAACAAAACCCGTTTGTAAAGTAACCTTTACCGTGCCCGCAGAAGATGCGAAAAAAGTGGCCGTTGTTGGTGATTTTAACAACTGGAAGGCTGACAAGGCCAGTTCATTGAAAAAATTGAAAAATGGAAACTTCAAAGGGACTTTAGAACTTCCTAAAGAAGCTTCATTTGAATTTAAGTACATCGTTGACGGTAATTACGTTAATGAAACCGAAGCAGACCGTTACCAATGGAACGATTATGCAGGTGGTGAGAACGCGGTTTTAGATTTATAAGCGATCGGTATTTTAAAATAGAAAAAGCCAGATCGTGATTTTACGGTCTGGCTTTTTGTTCCATGTCTAAGGCTCAAGCTTTATGCAAAGGGGGGCTATTTTTCTACGCTTACCCCGCGCCAAAAGGCCACTCGGCCTTTTATTCCCTTGGCCAGTTCACTGACTTCAGGATAGAACCATGCCGCATCGGGGTTTTCTTTCCCGTCTACCGAGAGGGTGTAGTAATGGGCTTGGCCCTTCCATGGGCAGGTGGTATGTGTATTGCTGGGTTTAAAATATTCCTTCTTTATACTTTCCGCAGGAAAATAGTGGTTGTTCTCGACTACTAAGGTGTCGTCGCTCTCGGCGATTACGGTACCGTTCCAAATTGCTTTCATATGAATATAAGTATTACCTCGGGCTAACAAGGTGGTTAAAGATGAATTTAAGACGAAACAAAGAGGCTAGCGCTTTCTGAACACGAAGTTTTTGTATTGCTTTTCGGGGTCGGAAAACTCGGTCTCTATTTTTAGGCCGGCATTATCGGCCAACCATGCTACGACCTTGTCATCGTATTTTTGTGAGATTTCAGTATGTATGGTTTCCCATGGGGCAAAATCTATTAGTAGGCCTAATTTGTCAATACTTACAGTTTGGGCTTCTTTGGCTACCAAATAACTTTTTGCCGTGCCCGTTTCGGGGTCATAGACTTCCCAGTGAAGAAATTTGTCGAGGTCGAAATTGCCATCGAGTTCGGTATTGATGCGGGCCAGTACATTTTTGTTGAACGCTTCGGTAATTCCTGAAGGGTCGTTATAGGCGTCTAGTATGGTCTGTGGGTTTTTCTTCATGTCAAAGCCGATAAAAAGCAAATCGTCATCTTGCATGAGTTCTTGAACGCTTTTTAAAAAGGCAATGGCGTGTTCGTGAAGCAAATTGCCGATGTTGGAACCTAAAAATAGAATGACCTTCTTGGTGCCGTTTTCTGAATTTATTTTTTCTAAGGCTTCAAAATAAGTGCCGTGCTGTGGTTCTACCTGCAAGTCGGGTAATTCTTTGTGAAGTGATTTTTCTAGACCGTCAAGTACGCTTTGACTGATGTCTATGGGTTGGTATTTGACGTCGAAATTATTTTCTGAAAGGTATTTTAGAAGGATCTTGGTCTTTTTTCCGTCACCTGCGCCCAATTCGATCAGCTTGAACCTGGGGTTGCCCATGGCAAACTTCCCTGCTATTTCTGCCGTATGCTGTTTTAATATATCGTACTCTTTTCGGGTAAGATAATATTCGGGCATGTGCATGATATCTTGAAACAGTTTATCCCCTTTTTGATCATAAAAATATTTAGAGGACAAATGCTTCGGAAAGTCGCTTAGGCCTTTGTAGACATCTTCCTCAAATTGGGTCTTAAAAAGTACTTGGGTTGATTTTTGCATATTGTTTAAGTCGAAAAGGTTCTGAAAACTATACGGAAGGGTTTAAATATTTCTGGCCAATCGTAATCCGGTGTATTGCCATCTCAGGTGGGTCTGGAAAAAATTGCGATAGGTAGGGCGCGTATGTCGTATGGGTGTCGCTACGGAACCACCGCGTAAGACCTTTTGGTTGACCATAAACTTGCCGTTGTACTCGCCTAGGGCGCCGTCGGCTTTTTTGTAATTAGGGTAGGGCAGGTAGGCGCTTTCCGTCCACTCCCATCGTTGGCCCCAGTTAAATGCAGATTGGGCGGCCTCCCACTCAAATTCAGTAGCCAGACGACATCCTTTCCATTGGGAAAAGGCAAAGGCTTCAAAATACGATATGTGGGTCACAGGTGCATCGGGTGTAACTTTTTGGAGTCCGTTTAGCGTGTAATTATACCAGATCCCATCGATTAAGTGCCAGTATAATGGTGCGGAAATTTGGTTTTGGTTTACCCAATCCCATCCTTCGGCATGCCATAAATCGAATCTTTGATACCCTCCTGCTTCGATAAAGGCCATAAATTCACGGTTGTTGACCAGTTTGCTCGATATTTCAAAAGGATGAAGGTATACTTTGTGTCTTCCCAATTCATTGTCGTAGCAGAAGCTGTCCGAAGCATGGCCGATGTCATAGATGCCTTCATCCATGGGAATCCATTCTTGGGATTCGGTAGTAATAGGATGCTCTTCAAAACTATCGGAATAGGAAGGAAGCAAGGGGTTGTTGCCCAGTATGTACTTAATATCGGTCAAGAGCAATTCTTGGTGCTGTTTCTCGTGGTGTATGCCAATTTCCAAAAGAAGGTATAGTTCGTTGGCCTGAGGCGATGAAAATAGTTCTTTAATGGCTTGGGTTACGTGTGTGCGGTAGGCGTATATCCCTTCTACCGATGGGCGTGATAGGTTGCCGCGGTCGGATCGGACTACACGTTTGCCTACGGTTTCGTAATAACTGTTGAATACAAAAGAGAAATCGTCGTTAAAGACTTGGTATTCCTTGGCGTGGGCTTTTAATATAAATTCTTCAAAAAACCAAGTGGTATGGCCCAAATGCCATTTTGGTGGCGATACGTCAACAATGGGCTGTACTACGTAATCTTCAATTTCTAAGGGGGAACAAATCGTCTCGGTGTGTTCGCGTGTCTCTAAAAAGAAATCCAAAAGGGAATCGGTCAGGGTCATATCCATTCTATAATATCCTATAAATATAAGGAATATAGAAAGGGCAGGAATGACCCGATAGGATTTTTGACGAACGTTAAACCGCCACGGCCCCTTTAATATGTGGATGTGGGTTGTAATCCTCTAAGGTGAAATCTTCGAAACTGAAGTCAAAAATATCCTTTACTTCAGGGTTGATCAGCATTTTAGGTAGGGGACGGGTTTCACGACTCAGTTGCAATTCTACCTGCTCCATATGGTTGTTGTAAATATGGGCATCGCCAAAAGTGTGGATAAATTCACCCGCTTCATAGCCGCATACCTGTGCCATCATCATGGTGAATAAGGCATAAGAGGCTATATTGAATGGTACCCCAAGGAAGATATCCGCACTGCGTTGGTATAACTGGCATGAAAGCTTGCCGTCGGCTACGTAAAATTGAAAAAAAGCATGGCATGGTGGAAGTGCGGCCTTACCGTTGGCTACGTTTTCAGAGAAGGATTTTGATGTGTCGGGAAGTACGCTCGGGTTCCATGCGGAAACCAACATACGCCTACTGTTAGGGTTGTTTTTTAATGAATCGATAACATCTTTGATCTGATCGATCTCGTCATTGTTCCAGTTGCGCCACTGATGCCCGTAAACCGGACCTAAATCGCCATTTTCATCGGCCCATTCGTTCCAGATGCGCACGCCATTCTCTTGAAGGTATTTAATGTTCGTGTCCCCTTTCAAGAACCAAAGCAGTTCGTATACAATAGATTTCAGGTGCAGCTTCTTGGTGGTTACCATAGGAAAGCCTTCGCTGAGGTCAAAACGCATTTGATATCCGAAAACGCTGAGGGTTCCTGTTCCTGTTCGGTCTCCTTTTTGATTGCCGTTATCGAGTACGTGCTTTAGTAAGTCGTGGTATTGTTTCATAGTGGGGTAAAAATAGAATTTTGTAGGTTAAAGCTCAAAGACTACTTGTGGTAGTTATCAGAGATTTATTAACCAAAATATGGTCCGTTGGGGTAAAGGGTGTTGTTTTAACCTAAAATCATCCCTGCGATAGTAGCAGATAACAGAGAGGCAATAGAACCGCCAAGAACGGCCTTAAGGCCAAATTCGGAAAGTGTTTTACGTTGTCCGGGCGCTAAGGAGCCAATTCCACCGATCTGTATCCCTATGGATGCAAAGTTAGCAAAGCCACAAAGCATATAGGTGGCCATAATCACCGATTTATTATAGGTGAAACTTGCGCCTGTTGCCATATTTTTTAGTTCGGCCAATTGAATATAACCGACAAACTCACTGGCCACAAGCTTAATTCCCAACAGTTGTCCCATGAGCATAATATCTTCATTGGCAACGCCAATAAGCCACATCAATGGGGCGAAGATAGTACCTAGAATGGCCTCTAATGAAAACTTCTCGTATGAGGTGTTGTGGGCGACCCATTGGTTTAGGGTAGTCATATCGCCAAACCAATCTAAAATTCCGTTTAACATGGCGATCATGGCCACAAAAACCAAGAGCATGGCACCCACGTTGACGGCTAACTTTAAGCCTTCGGTTGTGCCGTTGGCAATAGCATCCAAGATGTTAGAGCCTATCTTCTCGGAAGATACGGCCACTTCGGTATTTACGGCCTCCGTTTGTGGGTATAATATTTTTGAAATCACAATAGCCCCTGGTGCGGCCATAACCGACGCCGCTAAAAGGTGTTTGGCAAATATCAATTGCAATACCTTGTCTTCACCCCCCAAGAACCCGATATAGGCGGCTAAAACAGCACCGGCAACCGTAGCCATTCCGCCTATCATTACTAAAAGAATTTCCGACTTGGTCATTTTCTCCAAGTAAGCTTTAATCAATAATGGAGCTTCGGTCTGTCCTAAAAAGATGTTCCCCGCAACGGAAAGACTTTCTGCACCGGAGATTCCCAAAGATTTAGAAAGCATCCAGGCCAAAGCCTTAACGACTTTTTGTATTACGCCCAAATAGAATAACAAAGACGTAAGTGCGGAAAAGAAAATAATGGTAGGTAATACCTGAAAGGCAAAGATGTAGCCGAACGTATTGGTGTCGACGACCAATCCTTCGAACAGAAACTTGCTTCCTGCCCGGGTAAAGCCCAGAATACTGATAAAGACCTCACCGACCGACTCAAATACTTTTTGGATAAAGGGTACTTTCAGTACGCCAATGGCTATCAGTAGTTGTAGTGCGAGTCCGATTCCTACGGTTCTCCAATTGATCGCCTTTCGATTGGCGCTGAACAAATATGAAATGAGCAACAAAACGGCCATTCCTAGTATTCCACGGGAGAGGCTATTTAGGCTAAACCCTTCGTTTGGGATAATGGTAGGGGTATCTTGGGCTATGACATCATTGATGGCAGTGGTTTCGACCGCGGGTATCGATGTGCTTTCTTGTGCTAGTGATGGGGAGAAGATACAAAGGGCAAGCAGAACGATCCACGGGTTGATTTTCATAAGGTACTTGCTCTAATTATCAGTTTCTTTTGGAAATCTCATCGCGCAGTTTGGCAGCCTTTTCGTAATCTTCATTGGCCACAGCTTGATCGAGTTCTTTATGAAGTTCTTCGATGGAAAGTTCGGTATAGCCATCGGAGGCTCCTGATTCTATTTCAACGGTTTCACCTTCTTGAAGGATTTCATCGACGACTATACTATCGTCGGTTTCGTCCTTTGCCTTATCCTTGTCTTTTGACGAAAACTTTAAAAAGATGCCCGCCTTGTCCAAAATCGTTTTGTACGTAAATATCGGGGCGTTGAACCGTAGGGCTAAGGCAATGGCATCACTGGTTCTGGCATCGATAATTTCTTCGATCTTATCGCGTTCACAAATAATACTCGAGTAGAAGACACCGTCTACCAACTTGTGAATAATGACCTGTTTGACAATGATATCGAAACGGTCTGCGAAATTTTTAAACAGATCGTGCGTCAGTGGTCGAGGTGGTTTAATCTCTTTTTCAAGGGCAATGGCTATGGACTGCGCTTCAAAAGCACCAATAACGATGGGGAGTTTTCTGTCACCTTCCACTTCGTTCAAAATTAGGGCATAGGCCCCATTTTGTGGCTCAACACAAAAAGTTGTGGAGAGGTTAAAATTGGCCGATCTTTGAATCCAAAAAGTTAAATGCTTTCAGATTCACTATCATCTATAGCCAA
>NZ_FTOB01000009.1 GCF_900156625.1 Zobellia uliginosa
GAACAGCAGAAACAGATCCTCGATACCATCTGTTATCGGGATATGGACGTCCCCCTGGACGAACAGCCCTTGGGGATACAGTTTTTCGCCCTTATGCGGAACCTGGTGGTCACCGGGTACTACACCTCCAAGGTGGGCATAGCCGACCTGGGCTACAAGGGAAACTCGCCCAACGTTTGGGACGGGGTGCCCGATGAGGTACTCAAGAAGCACGGCGTGGAATACGATCCCGAGTGGATCGCCAAATGTGTCGACCAAAGTAAAAGGAACGACATTGCCCAATGGGACGAAAACGGAAATTTATTGACATAAACCATATCAACAGAAGCCGATTTGCCCTATTAACTAAAAAAGCCCCCAAATTGGGGGCTTTTTCCTAACCTAGCAATTAAGTCTAATAACCAACATTCTGGGTCAGATTTGGGTTTCGTTGAATTTCCGATTCAGCAATTGGCAGTAATAGATGTTTTTCTTCAAAGGTTTTTCCAAAAGTATTTTGCCGTCCTACCAAATCGACAAACGTGGTTTCCCCATCGGTATTGACAGGATATTTTCTAGTCCTAACCATATCGAACCAAAGCTTAAAATCAAATATAAGCTCCCTGTTTCTTTCTTTCCACACCTCTTCAACAAAATCGGTAACGGAAAGTCCGGTCAATTCGGTTCGAATCGTTTCCATATCGGTCGTCCAATAGGCCCGTGCCCTGACTTGGGTCAAATAATCGATCGCTTCGGGCGTAACCCCTTCCGATAGAGCAATTGACTCTGCCGCAACCAACAGGGCTTCAGGATAACTATACGCCCGTAAATTTTTAGACGATTGCGAAGTAGAAAAGAAAGCTTCTTCATCAAGCCATATATAGGGCGTTACCGGAAACGTAATGGTTTCACCTGCCCCGGTTACGAAAGAAGTGTGAAAGTATTGTTTTTCTTGGGCCCTTAAATCCAATTCCGTATCATACTGTGCATACAATTCAGGTCGCGGACCATAGGCATTTTGAATATTTCCGTAAGCCGATCCCACACTACCACTGACCGATGCCGGAAATGACCACTGCGGGTAAGGTGAAGTACGTATCCCCGCTTCGTACTCAATCTGATAAATGTACTCCTTATCCAGGGCCTGTTCCTTTCTTATTTTATTGTAGGCACTATTCCCTAAAACTACATTACCCTCGGTGTCGGTATCGTGCGATGTAAGCGAAAAGGCCCCACTATTGATCACTTCACGGGCAGTTGAAGCGGCTTTGGCATAATTGTCACTTGACAGGGGAGCCCCGCTCATGGTCAAATATATATCGGACAATACCATCAAGGCCGTTTCACGGGTAATTCGGTAATTGTTATCCACCATATTGCCATTGGGCAAGCTTCCTTCAACAGTAGCCACACTAAAATCGGCCAGAATCTGATTGTATATATCCGCTATGGAAGTACGTTCCACAAAAATCTCATCCAATCCGCCAACGGGTTCGGTTATCAATGGCACATCTCCAAAAATTCGAACGAGATAGAAATAGGCGAACCCCCTAAAAAAACTGGCTTGTGCTATCAGATTCTTCTTTTCCCCTTCAGATAGCCCAGGGGTTTCCGGTATATGGGCAATGGCCAAATTGGCTCCTGCAATTCCCCGGTAGAGTCCTTCCCACATTCCATTTAAATCATTATCAACATTATTGGGGGTAATTGCCAGTTGCTGGGCCAGATTCACTTGACGTTCCTGACCATTGAACTCATTGTCGAAAAAACCGGATAGATACTGTAGGTACATGACCCGGGTACCGTTGAACACCCCTCCACTGAGGTACATCTGTGGCACACCGTTCTGGTATAAATAATTCACGGCACTCTCCGCTTGACCAGGTTCAGAGAAGTACTGGTCAACACTTAACGAATCCCTAGGCTCTTCCTCCAAAAAATCAGAACAAGATACCACCGCTAGGACTAAACTTAAAAAACCGAATATTTTATAGTATTTCATAGCCATTAAAATTTAAGATTAAACCCAAGGGTAAAAGTCCTAGGCCTTGGATATTGAAAAAAGAATATATTTTGACCGAACTGGCTGGTATTGGAAGAACCTTCGGGATCATAGCCCTGAAAGTCTTTTGACTGAACCACAAAAGCATTATCTACACTTCCATAAACCCTGAAGTTCTTAATGCCGTATGCGCCCAAAAATTTATCGGGAAGGGTATATCCCAAAACAAACAGATTGCCCCGTAAGTACGACCCATCGGCAACCCAACGGCTATCAACTTGACTATTTTGTCCGGATGTACCTTGGTTTCTGATTTCCTGTACCTGTGTATTTTGGTTCTCAGGAGTCCACCCTTCGGTCAAGATTGTACGTAGGCCATTGGCGATTCCGGATCGATCTTCGGTAGAATGCAAGGCTTGCTGAAGGATGTCTACATCATACACAAACTGAAGGTCGACCGAAAAATCGAAACGGCCCATTTTAAAGTTGTTGATAAAACTACCTGTCCATGTCGGCAATCCGTTCCCTATAATCGTACGTTCGGCCGATCGTTTGGCTTCACCGGGCAAAGCCCCAACTTCAGCGGCCGCGTCTGCCTCATCGGTTCCCCAGATTCCGAGACGTTCCAATCCCCAGAAAGAAGCTACAGGCTCCCCTACCCTTAAGATGGTATTACTTCCCGACACGAAACCAGGACCTGGAAAAATATCTTCATCGTTCGCCCCTAATTTTTCAATCCTATTTTTATTGTAGTTGAGATTGAATACGGACTCCCAAAAGAAATCGTTTTTAGAATATGCCGAACTTAAAGCGACTTCGGCTCCCCTATTTGAAATGGAACCTATATTATCTCGAATACTTCCAAAACCTGAGGAGCGCGGTATCGGTCTATCGAGCAACAGGTCTTCGGTCAATTTGTAATAATAATCAAGTTCTAGGCTTATCTGCGGGTTTGTATTGGTACTCATTTCCATACCAGCATCGAATTGGGTAGTCGTCTCCCAGCCCACATCGGGGTTAGGTATACGGCTCACAAAGCTATCGTTTACCCTTTGCCCGTTGACCAAGGCCGTACCCGAAGAAATGGTAGCCAAAGTAGAATACGGACTGATTTCGGTATTACCCGTTACCCCATAGCTTGTTCTCAACTTTAATTGATTAAAGAAAGTGTTGTTTTCCAAAAACTTTTCCTCGGAAACCACCCACCCCATACCTATGGAAGGAAAGAACCCATACTTATTGTTGGCCCCAAACCGAGAAGACCCATCAGCCCTACCTGTTAGAGTCAAGAGATAACGATCTTTATAGGTGTATCCCGCCCTCATAAAATAAGAGTTGATGGCCCAGTCGTTATACCCCGATCGGGGTTCGCCAAAAACACTACCCGATTGCAGTCGGTAAAAAGAAAGCGAATTATCCGGAAAACCTTCCGATCGGGCACTAAAACCAAAATAGCTTCGCTTCTGCCAACTAGCCCCAAGTACGGCGTTTATACGTGAGTCGCCTAAACTTTTATTATATGACAAGAAATTTTCCTGCTGCCAATAAAGAACCTTGTCCTCTGCCACACTGGCGCGGCCCAAGGGAGCCGATGTGTTGATCAGGTCATTGGGTGAAAAATCCTGAAACGTACGATCTTGTTTATCGATACCGAACTGTGTTTTAAAATCGAGTCCGTCCGCAAGATGGAACTGAAAGTATACGTTGCCGAAAATCTGGTTTCTAAGATTCCGTTGTACTTGGGTCTCCAATACGTGTACCGGATTTGCCATGGCTTCAATATTGTACGGATCGGTAATCGAACGGCTATTTGAATATGTACCGTCGGGAAAGCGCACTGGAAAAATCGGAGGCATTTCAATCATCGTTCTTCTGGGCACTTGCCCGCCCCCTCCATCTGAAAATTCATTTTCAATGGTATAATTCACTAAAACATTGGCGCCAAAAGAAAGCCAATCCCTCACTTGGGTATCGTAAGTAAGCTTGCCGTTCCATCTTTCCAAATCATTATTGAGCATAATCCCCTCCACATCGGAAAAATTAAAAAAGGCTCCCACCGACGACTTTCCATTATTCTGCTGAACCGCCAATTGATGGTTATGGGTAACGGCCGTTCGCGTTGCCTCATCTTGCCAGTCGGTGTCGTACAAGGGGTTGCCATTGCCGTCGAACAGGCGTGGGTCATCTGTAGTAAATTCGGGTGCGTCGGTGCCCGGTCGGTATTTTGGGGTATTTGCGAAGCCGGTCTTTACTACTTGCAACCATTCTTCCGAATTCAAAAGGTCTAGTTTTTTTCGCAAATGGCCCAAACTCAGGTAACTGTCATATGATACGGTGACACCTTCGGTTTTAGCCCCCCTTTTAGTAGTTACCAAAATTACACCATTGGCTCCCCTAGCCCCATATATAGATGTTGAAGAGGCATCCTTGAGGACCTCCATACTTTCTATGTTGTTCGGGTTTAGGAACTGAATATCTTCCATTACCACTCCATCGACCACAAAGAGGGGGTCGGAACTTGAGTTGATGGTTCCCAATCCCCTAATAATAATTCTAGGGGCGGCCGTAGGATTACCCGAATTCAAATATACATTAGCACCTGCAACACGGCCTTGAAGACCTTGAAGGGCATTGCCCACCGGTCTTTTCAGAATAGCATCGCCATCAACACTGGCTACAGATCCCGTAACATCGGATTTTCTTTGAACCCCATACCCCACAACGACGACTTCATCAAGTTTTGAAGCATCCAAAGCAAGTTGTATCTGTAGGGGGGAGCCGAAAGAAGCCTTTACTTCTTTGGATTTAAAACCAATGTATGACGCCACAATCACGGCATTTTCGCTTTGCACATTTAAAGTGAAGTTTCCATCAAAATCGGTAACCACACCATTGGTTGTGCCCTTTTCCAAAATATTGGCTCCCGGTAAAGGCGTACCATCTTCGTCAACAACGATTCCCTTAACTTCCGTTTGTTGGGCATTAACGATACTCAGGTTTTTGGAGAAAGAGTGTTCTAATAGATTAGGAGTGTTTGTTGAAAGGGATAGAAAAGATTTCGGTTGAGATATGGCCGAAATCGAAAGATTGGGCACTAGAATAATGAACAATAGAATTTGTAACGACAAGGAGCTTTTAAACAAAGTGCTTCCTATACATTTTGTTTTTGCATGTTTTTTCATGGTACAATCAGATTAGTTAGTTAAGATGTCCTCTTTAATAATAGAGAACCGGTAGTAGATTGAAGTTGAGTTAAAGGGTTTTCTTCATAGGCACTTATAGATAAGGATTAAGTATTTTTTGAAAAAGTTGGCCAAAGTAACCAGTCAACCAAAATATTCGAAAAGAATTGTTAACGTAGGAAAGACCTAGTTAATTCGTTAGAAAATTCATGAATTTTCTATTCCCGGAAACCATATGTTTCATCAAAAACCGGATATTCGACGAAATACATCTCACAATAGCAATTGATCATAAATTTATGCTTCCATAAAATTCTATTCCTGTAAACTCCTTTATATTAGCCCAAGGAAAGTGTCCTCGGCTACCCTTATTTATCCGATGCCATTTTACCGAAACCCAAATACTTTATGAATCTTAAGCGAATCGTTATCGTTCTGTTTGTTTTCGTCTCTTTACAAGTTGTAGGACAGACCTATACTGCGCAAGATGTCGAAGCCTACCTCGTACGTCTTGAAAAACTGGTAGACGAACAATTGGCGCAGGGAAATATTGTCTTTGACGAGAAGGAACTTTTGGACGAACGCTCAAGGGTCGAAGGAAAAGAAAAGGTTCAGGTCTGCTTTAAATTATACAACTTTTACATCTACAAATCACCCGAACTTGCCGAACGGTATAATAACGAGTCTCTTAATCTTTCTAAAGAAATAGATTACACGGAAGGTTATCTACAATCGATTACCCATCAGGCATTTATATATTTTATGCAAGGTAAGTTTGATCAGGCATCGGAATTATTGGACCGTTTGGATACAGAAAACCTATTGGGCAAACACCCTAAAATCATTGCCGATAACAATGCGCTAAAATCATATATCCACACCGAGCGGGGAGCATATGATTTGGCTCTCGACACCTCGTTAAAAAATCTGCGCTATGGGGAAGCAATAGAAAACCCATATGTTTTGATGAAGGCCTACTCTTCGGTTTCCCATCTGTATTTGAGATTGGGCCAATATGAAAAGGCGCTTGAGAACTGCCTCAAGGGTATCGATCATTCCCTGGCCTTAAAACGGACACAGAATATTTTACCCAAGATAGACGAAATAGCCAGAATGGTCCACGTTTTACAAGGTAGTCGACCTGCCTCCGAAATCTATACCTTCTATCTAAAGCTAAAACAAAAATTACCGGGCCCAGGCGGCTATATTGAGAGTGCCGTATTTATGAATATCGCAAGTATATACATAGAACAAGGCGAATTTTCACTTGCTGAACAGTATCTCAATAGGGTGTTCAAACTTATCAATGAAAACGAATACAGGTTCAGGCTTCCTAGGGCCTATATCCTGAGGGCCGAACTCAGCCTTAAAAGGGCCGATACTACAGCGGCCATAAAAAGTTATACGGCAAGCTACGGAACCGCGAGAAAAATCAATGCCTTCGATGTGGTCAAAGACGTGAGCCAGAAGTTAGCGAAACTGCACCAAGCCAAAGGAAATGTGGAACTGGGGCAGTCTTTTTCAGCCATTCATTGGGCCGTTCGCGATTCGCTTTTTTCCATAGAAACCAACCAGAGAATACAAATTCTAGAGGCAAGCCGAAGAATCAACGAAATTTCAAAAGAAAAGGAAATACTGGAAATACGTACCAAGAACCAAGAAGAACGCTATATATTCATACTCCTTGTACTAACGCTGACCCTTATATGTGGGGGTATCGCCACCTATTCGTATTTTAAGGTAAAAAAGAAAAACCGGCTCTTGTTTTATAGAACCAAAGAGCTCATTCAAGAAAAGATAGACCAACAGAACAGGGCCCTCCATACCGATAAACCAGAAGAATCCGCCCCCCAAAAATCTCGTTCCCAAGAATATATTGATGAAGATATCAAGGAAATCATTTTAATAAAGCTTAAAAACTTCGAAAAAAACAACGATTTTTTAAATCAAAAATGTAGTCTTTCATGGTTGTCGGAAGAACTACAGACCAATCAGAAATACCTATCACAAGTAATCAACCACGAAAAAAAATCGAATTTCAACAACTACATCAACGACTTAAGAATAAACTACCTTCTCAAACGTTTGGTCGAGGATGAAGATTTCAGGAATAGTAAACTAAGTTATATTGCCAGCGTATGTGGATTCAATAACCAAAACACCTTTTATTCGGCATTCAAAAAACGTTTGGGTATTCTCCCCTCATACTTTATTAAACAGCTCAACGAAGAAAAGGAGAAGGAGCGAAACTAATTTACTTCTTTTTTCTTCGCTTCCGCCAAGGCCCTTTTCTTCTTATAAAATGCCTTATCCGCTATATAAATGGTCTTTTTCACTTCACAGAAGACGGTATTGCGGGCCTTGTTCATCAAGTAGGTCGTCTTTACAATGTCGATCGCATCTTCTTGGCTTACCCTTTGTTTAATCTTCTCTATTTCTTCCCAACTGTATTCAAAATCGGCATAGAGATCTTCTTTGGCGGGTCTTTTAAAATAAATTTCGGCAGACTTATCCCAAACCACATAATCGTCGCCAAGTATATTGATAAGCTGAACCATGGGTATGGGGTCAACAGCTGAGAACATACTTCCTCCGAAGATAGAGTTTACATAATTCCGGTTTTTATATCCAATGGGCAATTTCACCGTCACCTTTCGCAAATCGGCCGAAACCGCTTTCACCCTCGCCGTGCTACGACGGTACATGGGCGAAAGGTTAAAACCGTATTTCAATAATTTGTGCTTGCCTATAAAACGGGAGCCGACATCGACTAAATCACTATAAAACGACATTCTATGTATCTAAATTACCAATGCGAACAAGGGTCAAAATTACCACTAAGTAGCAATTAAAAAAAATGAAGGATAAAACGGGAGTAAAGAGAAAAAGGACTTTCATCGGACAAAGTCTCAAAAAGACAATAGGTAAGATGCGATCTTTATTTTTGCAACAAATAATAAAATACGAACGATATTTTCATCTAGCCGATCCGTGCTTTTTCAAAAAGGGGGAACATTTATATCATTCTATCATAAACAGTGATAAACGGCCTTCTCAAACTTCCTATCAGACATATATCGCCCGTATTTCAATACCTCAAAATTAGGGTGTTGAGTAAGAAAAAACTTATGATTTTCGATGAACAACGTTTATCTGCATTTGAACGCCTAAATACCTATAGACGAGTTGTTGTTTTAGGACAAAACCGGGAAATTGGGGCACTCTTAGCTCTCTTAGGGCTATCATCCTTAAAGCCTTGAAACCAAAAAGAGCATCGTTACCCTCCTCTTCCGTCGATTTTTAACTCTATTTCGGGCTTTGCGACTGTAGGCGTTTCATCTGTTTGGCACTCAACCCTTGTCTGTAGTATACATCGGGCCGGTGATTTACGCGGTGCTCCTTCATTTCGGGATCATCTAGGTCGAGGCTTAGGTCACAGTCGAAACGAACGAGTTTCGAATGATATTTACCCTTGCCCCCTAAACTGATAAAGTGGGCAAGGCCCCAGGTAACGCCCCTACCATAATCGGTATCGGTAAAGGCATCCGGCACATAGGGAGCGCCGGCATAAGGCATTAACTCTGTAATGGAGGCAATTTCAAAATTTATCCAATCTTCGGCATATTGAATCGTATTGTGCTCAGGGCCGTCTTTATACACCAAAGCCGCTACCCCTTCCCTGAAAGGAAACAATGAAGTCTCGTGCCCCGAAGTTATTACGGGATTCAGGGGATGCTTGGTAAAAGGTCCCAAGGGATCATCGGCAATAGCGAGTCCTTGCATACGTACCTTGTCGGGTTTTTCACCAAAATCGGATTTATAATAAATATAGATTTTACCATCGTGAACAAGCGGATACGGATCGTGAATGGAATATTGGTCCCACTCCCCTTCTCCCCCGTTCGGGATCACTACCTTATTATAGGGGGTCCATGGGCCATCGGGCGAATCGGAGTAGGAAACGGCAACAGGGCAATCATCCCCTCTTTTTCCGCTCGCCTCCATAAAGCCTTGGTAATATAGGTAATATTTGCCCTTCCACTCCAAAATATCGGTAGTCGTTACCGACCGCCATCCTACCAAGGGTTTTTCAGGTCTTTTTATGGCCACCCCTTGTTCTTCCCAAGTAAAACCATCGGAAGATGTAGCATACCAAATTTCGGATAGGTCCCAGTCGGAAGACGGAATGGTATCATTACTCTTATCTGCTCCCCGAGGGGGCGTAGAAGTATTTCTATAGGTATACCACACATAATACTTCCCATTGTGCAAGAGTATTTTCGAAGGGTCCCTTCTTGTAATCGTACCATCATTTCCGTTGTAATCGAAACCTTTGAGCTCGGTATATTTAAATTGGCTAAAAAGCTCGTTATGCTGTGGCTGTGGTGCTTCGTAGTCGGTATAGATACGTTCCATTGCTGCACTCATCTTTCGGTTGGGTTTTTCGCTAGGCAATATAAATGGGAAGCCCCCTTGTTCGGCCTGCTGTTCTACGGAGGGCTTTTTCTCGGACTGATCTTGACATGCCCCCAACAAAAAAAGTAAGGAAAGGATTGTAATGATGTTTTTCATGGCTTGGTCTGCTTCTGGTTTTATTGTCTTTTCTATTTTCCTAAATATTCAACATAGGTGTAATATACCCCATAGGTCTCCCCTCCCTCTATAAAGTCGTTGACCAACATGGTCTTTCCTTCTTGAAGGTTCAAGACAAAATCTACACTGTGGGCTCCGGCATCAATGGACCGCTCTTGGATTTGATTGGCAATTTGGATCCGTACTTTTTCAGGATACATGCTTTTGTAGTCATATTGGTTTTTAGGGTTCTTTTCAGGAATGCCCCAAATGGGCCCGGAACATTCTTTGGGCCAACGCATACATGAAATTTTATATCGCCCTGCTTTTTCGACTTTAATAGGATGGGTATTGTTCCTGTTCTTGATCCCCGATGCCACCTGCTCCGGTTTCCAAATCCCCCCATCTTCTCCAATGGCGTGCTGAATGGTCAGTTTAATTTCTTTCTGATTATCGTTACCGATAATACTCACCGGAAACTCTTGGTATTCATACCCCAATTTGGCCCTGTTCAAAAATGCTTCGTTTTGAGCCAGTAGTTCCTCTACTACGTTATTGTTTTTTAGGGCCACATCATGGTCTTGGTGCGGGTCCTTCCCTATGTCGTATAAATTAGTTCCGTTTACCAGCCGCCATTTCTTGTTGAGTATAGCGGTTTCATCGGTATCGTGTGGGCTACGCCAATCTTGCCGGTGGTGCACAAAGACCGTTCTTTTGTCTTCTAGCTTTCCGTTTTTGAGCAATAGTGGTGAAAAATCGATTCCGTCCAACTTCATCCCTTCGGGGATTTCAAGACCACAAAGACCGGCCAAGGTAGGAATAAGGTCTATATGTGCCGTTAATTCGTTCAAGTCTTTCCCTCCTTTTATCTTACCGTCTTTCCAACGGATGAAAAAGGGTACCCGATGGCCACCTTCCGTACGCTGTCCCTTTTTCCCCCTAAAACCTTTATTAAAACCCAGTTTGCCGTCTTTACTTACACCTCCTCCAGAACCGTTATCGGTCATATAGATCAGTATGGTATTGTCGGCCAATTTTTGTTTTTTCAGATAGGCTTCGAGCTTCCCGAAATTCTCATCAATATTAGTAATCATTCCATAGAATTCGGCACCTACTATTTTATCGCCTACCAAATGTCGGTAGGGTGCCGCATATTTTTCCGCAACTATGAACGGACTATGGGGCGCATTGGTAGGCAGGTACAAAAAGAAAGGGGCTTCTTTGTTCTTATCGATAAATTTCATGGCTTCTTGAAACCATACATCGGTACAATAGCCCGAAAACTGTTTGGGTTCATTGTTAACGTAATACACATCGTCGTTGTAACTATTGCCCCAATAATCGGATAACTCGCCCACACCTCCGGCCTTATGGTGGACCGCTACGTCAAAACCACTATCGGTAGGCCTAGAGGGATAGTTATCGCCCAAATGCCACTTGCCGAACATTGCCGTTTTATAACCGTTACTTTTAAAAACATCGGCCATGGTCAGTGCATTTTCCGCCAAGGCATCGCGCCCCTTATAAGTAGCCCATGTACCATTATTGACGGGGTATCTTCCGGTCATAAGGGCCGCCCGCGTAGGAGTGCACATAGGACTTACATGAAAATCGGTCAGGCGTACGGCCTGCTTATAGAACTTATCGATATTCGGGGTCTTTATCCACGGGTTACCATGACAGGCCAAATCACCTATCCCTTGATCATCGGTCATTACCAAAATCACGTTAGGCGGTTTTACCTCTTGTGAAAACCCATTGCCCCAAAAAAGCAATATTCCTAATAAGAATACGCCCTTTATACCTTTGTTCGATATCCGTTTAAGTTTTTCCATAAGTATTGAAAAAGATAATTTTTAGCTTTTGTCCATTTATGTCACATCGCTTTTCCATGTCGACCCCGCCCCCCAAAACTAGCTATAGAAAACAACAAAACTTTAAAAAGTTACTTTACAAATATTATACAAAGGATAATTCCCCCCTTCTAAAGACTATATTCCCTTTAATATTTAATATCTTGATTCCAGCAAGCTCAAAACCCCACATGAAACTGTATTTCAGATATTTACATATTTTTATATTATTCTTCTACATTCACACGGGCCTGTTTTGTCAAAACAAGGCAGGTAAAAACCATATACAAGACAGCACAGCCTACTATACAAACGAAATAGAGAAGGCCATAGCCGAATCGAAGCTATTTCCCGATAAATCTTATCGCATGTTCGATGTTTCCAAAGCCTATTTTGAAAAAAAAAGAGACACGGTACATATGGTATACTGCCTCTTGGGCATGTCGGAAATTCAAAAGAAGAAAGGAAAATTCAGTCGATCATTCGATCACCTATGGCAGGCCAAATACCTGAGCGATTTTTCTAAAAACAAGGCGCAGAAAGTACGAATACGTATTGACTTGGCCCGGCTTTACGATGAATTCAATATGAACGAGCAATCGGTCTTACATTTAGAGGAGTCCCTAAAAATCGCAAAGGAAATATACGTTCTCGATTCTACCCAGGTAAAACACCTGATTTCGAGTTATATGTATATGGCCGTACGGCAGCGTAAATCGGGGAATCACCATAAAGCCATGCAGTACTTAGATTCTTGTTTTATCAACCCATCGATAAAGCTAGAAAAAAGTGTAGAGATGCCCTTCTGGGATGCCGAGCGAGGAAAAATCATGCAAGAACTCAAACAGTATGGGAAAGCAGGTACCTATTTGCATCTTTCACGCAAGCATACGCTAGGCAAACAAGCGAACTACCGCCCCAATATCTCTATGTACCTAGGCGATTTAAAAAAAGACCTCGGTCAAAAGGATAGTGCGCTCTATTTCTACAATGAAAGTTTATCGCTAAGCCGTGACCACGGGTTTAGAAACGATTTAGAAGCAGAAGTACTACGTAAGATCGCAGAAGTATATTCCATGAGCGGGGAAAAGGGCTTGGCCTACGACTATCTCGTTGAATCGACCCGTACCGCCGACCGGATCCTGCAGGCAAAAAACCAGACGAACAGTGAACTTTTTCAAATTAAGGATACCTATCTCAAATCCATTTCGAAAAAGGATGCCCTTTTAGAGCAAAAAAACATTGTTATAGAGAAAAACTTCCAGATACAGCGCCGGCTTCAGATTATCATGGGACTCTTAATTTTGCTCGGGATTGTAATCTTTATTGTGGTACGGACTAGACTTAAACTGAAAAAAACCGTTCTACGACAGAAAGAAGCGGAATTACACGCCAAACTAACAAGTGAACGGAGCAAAAACGAGATTGAACTTAAAAGCAAGCAACTCACCTCTTACGCCCTTCAACTCATAGACAAAGACAGTGCCATAGATGAGCTACTCGATATGTTGAAAAAAGAAGGCTCGCCCCGCTACAAGTCGCTTTTCAGCAAATATAAAAAGGGATCCAAAGACCTTTGGAACGAATTCAACCTCCAATTTACACAGGTCAACTCCGCTTTCTACGATAAGCTAAAAGAACTTCACCCTACCTTGAGTTCTACCGAACAAAAGCACTGTGCGTTGATAAAACTGAACCTAACGACCAAAGACATGGCCCGGATCTTAAATATAGAACCCCATAGCGTTCATGTCTCACGTTCTAGAATTCGAAAAAAAATGGGGCTAGAGCGCTCACAAAACCTAGAAAATTACATTTCAAGTATCTAACTTTAAAAACGCAGGTTTGGCCATACCCCTACTATTTCATAGGGTCGAAAACCTACTATTCCGTTTTTGTCTTTGAACGGGCCTCAGCCGTTTCCTTTACGATGGCCTCGGCAATTTCAGGGTAATTCCACTCAAGTGTATTTCTATTAAAAATACCGAATTCATCAACATTCCCGTTATCCCACCAAATGGGACAAATACCCCTTTCGGCGCAGGCCTTGGCATAGAATTGGGCATGGGCCAAGCGGTCTTCGGGATTGTCACTAAAGGTTGAGCCCCACTCTCCCATGACCACGGCCCTATTATCTTTGACAATAAATTTATCACGGATCTTATCCAACTCCGCAAGCAAGGCCGTTTTATCAGCTTCAGTTCCCCAAGTGGGGTCCGTTCCATCCAAACAAAACTGATATGGGAAATAGCTATGCACCGATACAATAACATTTTTATCCCCATTGGGTACAAGATAGTCGTTCAAAGCATTCGAATTGGTACTTGCGGCATAGGTAGACACCATTATTTTTCGCTTCGCATTATTGCCCCCCGTGGCCCGAATGGCATCGACACTGACCTGATGGTATTGATTGACGGCATCACGGCCTTCTTGTGTGCCCCCTTTCCATTCTTCGGGCGTACCCTTATGTCTCGGCTCGTTCAGCGTTTCAAAAATAAGGTTGTCGCCATAAGGCTTGAATCTATTGGCAATTTGCGTCCATACTTTTGAAAGTTCATCTTTTACTTCATCGGCCTTTTCATAGGTAGGAAGAATCCATGTTTCATCATGGTGTATATTTATAATCACATACATCTCATTTTCGAGGGCAAAATTGGCAATGGCCTCAACCTTATCCAACCAATTTGCCTCAATAAGATAGTCTGGCCCATCCCCTATATGAAACTTCCAGGTAACCGGTAAGCGCAAGGTTTTAAATCCCATTTTGGCAATTTCATCGATCATGGGCTTAGTGGTCAAAGGATTGCCCCAAGCGGTCTCGTCACTGTCATAGGTATCCATTGCATTGCCCAAGTTCCAACCGGCCCCCATGTCAAGAACAAATTCCTCAGGTGCTATCTCTCCCATGTTGCCATCATCCTCCCCATCTTCTCCCTTCCCTTCTTCTTTTGGCATTTCTCCTACATCAAGATCTCCCGATACATTTGCCATGTCTGAATGCCCCTTTTGACCACAAGACATAAAAAGACTGAAATTTACACTGAGTACCATAAAAATTAAAACTGTTTTTCTCATGCGATATAAATTTTAGGGGTTTAGGGAGACCCGAAAGAGAGGCCTCCATTGGTTTTCTATATGGATTTTAATTGCGTTGTTTCCGTGTTAGCTTGGGAACATAAGGGCATAATTAAGGCCGGTCAATTGTGGTATCAACCGGCCTTTTTTCCGTAACTCTCGACCGTAATAGTTGCTTTACTCCGATTGAGAGGTTACACTAACTAATCAACTCAAAGACTATAATTTTTCTAACTTCACATACTGTACCATTATTCCGTTGGTCTGGTTACCGATATCCAATAAGACCCGGCCTCCGGTTGTAGTTTCGCTACCCATGATAAACTCCTTTTCGTAAGTCTGGTACTCGGTATCACCGGCCAGCCATATACCGCCACCGCCGTCGTATGCTATCCAGCCGTCTCTTCCTGTACCGTCGCCTACCGATAGGGTAAACCAGAAGTCTCCTTGGCCAGGATAGGCTTTTACTATGGTGGTAAGTTTATACTTGGCACCTTTTTCCAATATAATGGAAGGCTTGAACAACTGAACATCCCATGGATTGGCCCCTGGCACGATGTCTTGGGCTACAAGAACACCCTCTTCAGCGGAGATGTTTACCGAGCCGCCACCATTTTGATTAGCGCTCCAACCATCGAGTCCTCCTGTAAAATCGGACTCATAAATTGTTTCGGCTCCTAGCGGTATGGAAACGGTATCGACAAAATCTGGATAGGTAACCACTATTTCGGTGGTGCCATCTACATATACTTCCCCTTCGGCAGGTGTGGTAACAATCTCATAGATACCAAAATCTTCACTGGAAACGATAAGGTCTTCCTTCCCGTTTATCGACAACCTAAGGGTCAAGCCTTTAAGAGCTATTACTTCCCCATCTTTATACAGGGTTTTCTCTGGTTTCGTCTCTATGGCCATTCCGGTTACATCAAGAGGATTGACCGTAATAGGAACCGCTAAGGAAAGTCCCGTTGCATGCGAAACCTGAACCTCGCTATCGGTAGCTATCAGTTTCGTTTCATTGGCGGGAGTAGCCGTAAGTTCAAAAGCTTCAAAATTTTCGAAGGGAACAACCACCTCTTGACCGTCTGACATGGTAAAGGTCAAAACCGTACCTTCCAAATCAAGCCTTTCCCCGATTTCGTATTCGCTTATGGCCGGTGGTGTTGTAACAACGCCGCTTAAAGGCGCAAAAGGAACCACTTCTATGTCTTGTGCAATCTCCGCCTTGGTAGACACATAGGTTACCGTGACTTCAGCATCGTCTACGGAAACGATATCACCATTTATTGGAACCGTTTGAATTTCCGTACCAAAATCATCGAATGCCACATCTTCCTTGGTTCCGTCTTCCATCACCAAGGTTACGACCATACCGGTCAAATCAAGTTTTTGGCCGTCTACATAATTCTCTTTAGCCTTCGTTTTCACTTCAAGCTCCACGACGTTATTGGTAACGCTGATGGCTTGTATCAAGCCCTTTCCCGAGTCTCCAATGGTTATGGTAAGCTGTTGATGCGAAAAATCAAGTACGGTACCGTTTGCAGGGTCGGTAGTGATGTTTTCGGCCCCAAAGGAAGCAAAGGGAACATCTACCATATCACCATTCTTTTGCATGGAAATAACAAGACCGGAAAGGTCGAGCTGCTCGCCCAGTACATAGGCCACTTTCGGCAAGGTTTTCATGCGTACGCTTGATGATACCTCCTCTGCCCCGTCATCGTCGTTATTGCACGAAGAAAATACCACGATGGCCATGACCATCAGTAAGGCTGCGACTCTGTTATGTGTAAAATTTAGAATATGTTTCATTTGCCAATTTTATTTTAGTTCAATTTCAAACTCTTCAAAAACCGCTGTTCTATCCCTAATGACCAAGGTATCCTTAACCGCATGTGTTTCTGAATTGTCGACATCCGTATAGGTATAATCCAAATAAATGACATCTCTTGGTTTTCCTCCCCAAGTATCCCCACCTTCGACAAATTTACCGGTACCACTTACATTGTACGGGTCGTCTTTATAGCTGGAAATAGAGCAGGTATCATCATCGAAGGAAAGTTCCAATGCTACGTTACCGGGACTGGAATTTTCGCCTCGCCCGATGATATTTTCTAGGTGCACTTTATTGAATCCGCTGGTTTCAACAAAGACGATTTCATCATCAACGGTAAATTCCGCATTATACTCCCTACCCAATATCGGTGTACCGGTGGTAATCATATCCCTACCCCTACGCAGGTAGTTGCCATGAAATCGGTTCATGTATTTAATGCCGAAAAGGGTATAATCTTTAGGAAGAATGTCCCAATGCGCAGCATTGGCCCTATCGGGATTGGGTACGTTATCAAAGCTACGGCCCGAAAGCACGCTGTCGATATTATCGGCCTGGGTAATTCTAAGGGGGATGACATAATTGGTTGTATTGACCTTTCCAAAAGATAAGGTATCGTTGAAAAAATTGTCGTACAACTGCACTTGTATGCGAGCCTTGGTATCACCGGAAGCAATGGTTACCGGACTTATGCTCTCAAAAGTATAATAATCCGCCGGTAAGGGCTTTACATTGGCTACGTTTGCCAATAGGCCGTTATCTACTTCAAAATGAATTTTTCTTTCTTCATCGTTGGAATAAACACCGGTCATCAAAGCGGTAATTTCAAAACGATGGGCATTATCCTCCTCGTTGATTCCTTGATCATAATTTCCCAGAACTAAGGTTCTGGCAGGCGTTTGATATGGGAAATAGACGGTTTGCGTATCAAAATCGTCAAATTCAGGTTCTGTATTGCTACACGATGCCAAGAATAAGACTGAAAGTATACCAATGAAATATCTTGTGTTCATAAAATGAAAAAATTAAATTAACATTTTGGCCGAAGCTTAAATTTATATCTTTTTAAAATACCCCTACCAACCTTGATTTTGCTCAATTAAATTGAACCTTACCACTTCGTTTTGTGGAATAGGCGCATAGTTGGCATTCGCATTATAGAGCCTTGGTTCTACCGTAAAACTTTCATAATTAGTTCCATCAAATTGCAATCCTTTGGCATCCGGGGTTTGATCGAAAATATTCCACCTTCTCAAATCGTATAAACGATGCCCTTCAAAACAAAGTTCCAAACGACGTTCGTTACGGATCAAGTTTCTCATGTCTTCTTGAGAGCTTATACTGCTCAAATAGGCATCTGAATTATCTAGGCCAATGCCGGCTCTTTGCCTTATGGCCCCAATGATATTTCTAGCGGACATACCACCTACCATTTGATCTGGGCCTCCCAATTCATTAGCTGCTTCGGCAAGCATAAGGAACAGATCCGTATACCGTACATAAACGTTTATTTTTTCTGAACTGGAGATCGAACCATCAGCACTTATAACCACTTTTTGATCCAGTAATTTTTTTAAATAATACCCTGACCGTGTTGACCGTTGGGAAATTTGATCAATACCGTCAACACCTCCATCATTAGTAATGCTTACCACTCTACCATTTAAATCATTACCATTATAGAGTATGTAGCGCTGCAATCTCATATCCCTATTTTCAAAAGGATTCGCCGGGTTATAGTCCGGATGGGCTTCCGAGAAGGGGAAACCGTCTAACATTGGAAAAGCTTCCACTAAATTTTGAGATGGGTTAAGCCGGCCTTCTCCGTTAAGGGAAGGAGGGAAATGCTGGCTTTCTACCCAAGTCATAGAAGTGAAAGCGTTACTTCTCCAAAGTACTTCTGGGAAATTTCGCGTACCTACCGGAAATTCATAGAAGTTATAATATCCATTGGGGTCTAGTCCGCCAAGGCCTCCAATATCATTTAAAAGTTCCGCAAGAAGATCGGCGGCTTCTTGATAGTACCCGCCTTGTCCGTCCATAAAAGCAGGACTGGCCGCCAACAGATACAATTTAGCTTTAAAAGCCTTGATAATCCTCCCGTTTATTCTACCGTCTTGATCTTTACCGAATACGAATTGATATGTATCGTCATTTGTATCGTTATATCTGGAAGGTCTTTTTGCCAAATCACCATCATAATCCATGGGTAAATATTCGAGGGCCTCATCAAAATCGGCCACAATTCTGGCAACGGTTTCTTCAAAACCTAACCTAGGCGTGTTGAAATCGGCATCAAATTCGAAGAACTCCGAAATATACGGTATACCCAATAGTTGTCCCGAAGCACCACGCCCCCCGTGTTCCTGCAAAATCCAAAAATGTCTAAGGGCCCTAAGGGCAACGGCTTCACCATATAAACGTTGCTTAAAAAGTTCATTGGTCTCCTCGTCCCTCTTCCATTCTACCTGATCTATCAGGGTGATGAACTTATTGGCATAGAGCACCTGCTCATACATACCCCACTTACTTGTAAAGGGGTTTTGGGCGTTCCATTCGCCAGTTGCCATCCTACGATAGCTACTCAAGAAATTGTTTACGGCATCATCAGTTCCCGCATCATTAAAATAGAGCTGATTCACCAGCCCCTCATATGCATTGAGCAATACCCCCTCGGCAAATGCAGGATCAAAATTCAGACGGTCTTCCCCTAACAAATTTTCATCAACGGGTTCCACCAAGCTACACGCCATAATTGATGAAAATAACGTGAAAAGGGTTATATTTTTTAGTATGTTCTTCATTTCGATTTTATTTTTCACATTAAAACTTCATTCTTGCCCCAAAAGAGAAATAGCGGAACATTGGATCAAAACCTAGCTGTAATTCCCTAATATCTTTATTTTTTGAAAATTCCGCCAAATTAGACACTGAAGTAAAAAGATTGATATCCTTCATATTCAATTTGTCTACCAATTGGGAAGGCAGATCGAATGTTAACTGTACTCGCTGTATCCTGAAGTTGTCATTACTGTACAACCAATAGGTAGAGGTCTTATCAAAATTGTTTGTATTACCAATGGAAGATAGTCTTGGGAACGTAGCTGTGTCAGCCGTAGCTTCGGTCCACCTACCCTTTACCACTTCGGAGTACTTCGCGTCTCCCTGTGGTCTGTAATAGTCTCCTGACAAAATGCCGTCCCTACCTACTTCCGCAGTAAAGAGTGCGAACAACGTAAATGCCTTGTAAGACCACGTAAAATCAGACCCAAAACTCCAAGGCGCTCCGTACAATCCAATTTGCACCATGTCTTGATCGTTTATGACATCGTCCCCATTTTGGTTCTTATATTTAATATCACCAGGTCGTACCGTACCGTATTGTGTGGGCAAGTCGCCTTTTAACGTACCGTCTTCATTAAAATCGTCCACACCGAACAATCCTAAAGACTCCAGACCCCAGATGGCATCTACAGGAGTGCCTTTTCTATTTTGATATTCGTCTTCATAAATCTCATCTACCTTTGTTCTTTTTGATTTGGTGTACAACGCCCTAGCCCCTATATCAAAAGTAGAGTTCTCCGTTTTTGTGTGATAATTTACACCGACCTCAAAACCTGAATACTGATCCTCGTTAAAGTTGCTGTAAGGTCTAAACGAGCTATAATAATCAGGATATAACGTTGAAGCCCTAATTACTTTTTCTCCCATGATCGATTGAAAAACATTGGCCTCTAACCAAATCTTTTTAAACATCAAGGCTTCAAAACCTAAGGTGTAATCCGTTCTTTTCTCGAAATCCAAACCTAAATTCTGACCCCTTAAGATTTTTGTAGATGCATTGTAGTAACCAGCACCATTGGTGTCTCCCCAATTGTATCCCCCTCCGTTTTGCTCATAAATAGCATCGTACAGAAAATAATCTTGAATACCTAGGTCTGTATATATCACACCAACGGATGATCTTATCTTCAGATAATCTAACCAAGACGATTCTTTTAAGGAGGACTCTTCCGACAATACATATGCCAAGCCCAAGGACGGGGCAAATTTACCCCTATTGCCGTCGGCCAATTTTACGGAGTTCACGTAGGCCCCGCTTAGATTGGCGTATAACTTTTTCTTGTAATTGTAATTAAGGCTAAGCGCTACATGGCTGTTTTTAGCGGACTGTTTTTCATCCTTCACATAGGTATTATTGGCAAAGCCGATTAGTGATGCATCGATGAAGTGGTTGTCCTTAATTTGTTTTTCATAGTTCAACAGACCATAAAAACCATACCTGATGGCAAAAACGTTGGTGTTTACACTTTCTACCTGGTCCTTAAGGTCATTATCCCTTACGTTGACCAAATCGACAATTTTATTTTGATCGTTCCAAGTGGGTTGATACACCGCATACTCGTTCTGAACACTTAAGTTATATATGTTGTAAAAATCAAAACTCACATAACTCTTTGCTGACAGCCCTTTGGTAATGGCACTCAAGTCAAAATCTATGGCATTGTTCACCTGGCTCATACGGGTCATGTTCGTTTGGTAGCCACCTGCATAAATACTAGCTATGGCTCCCCCGTTATACACTTGGTTCCCCCCAAGAAGGAAGCCATCATACTGGTTGGCCGCATCAACAATACCTCGTAATTCAGGATTTGCCGAAAAGTCTATCTCACTTATGGGCAATAATGGGGAATATAAGTTAGGTCTAATAAGGCCGCCCGAGGCGTAAATATTACTAAGCGATGTTTTATTCTTATCGATAATAGCCACAACATCTAAGCTACTTTTGATCCAATCGTTTACTTTAAAATCTATATTCCCCCGTACATTGAACCGTTTGGCCCCTTTGTCATTTTCAGGGTTTACCGACTGAAAACTACCGTCTGACTTAAACCCTAAATTGATATAGAACTTGGTATTTTCAGAGCCGCCTGAAAAATCTGCGGTGACATTGGAATAAGGGGTTAATGGATTAAAGTTTCCGTCATTATAAAAATCAACATTTGGGTATCTGTA
This sequence comes from Zobellia uliginosa, assembly GCF_900156625.1. Taxonomy (GTDB): domain Bacteria; phylum Bacteroidota; class Bacteroidia; order Flavobacteriales; family Flavobacteriaceae; genus Zobellia; species Zobellia uliginosa. The sequence continues at coordinate 21,514 of NZ_FTOB01000009.1, forward strand.
CGGGTTGACACCACTTCTGTGGTTTTCTATTTGTTCCGCAGAATATAGTTCGCCCAGACCGTCATTGGCACGAGCCTCGTTAAAATATTCCATATAATCTGCCGAGTTCAAATAATTGGGCATACTAATGGGCAACCTTACCCCTGTACTGGCACTAATATTAAACTGTTTTTGAGTAGAGCCTCGTTTTGTGGTGACCACTATGACCCCGTTTCTGGCCATGGAACCATAGAGGGCGGAAACATTTGCATCTTTTAATATGGTTATCTCCTCTATTTCCTCCATATTCAATAGGTCGATACTACGACCCGGGATGCCGTCAACCACGATCAAGGCCTCTCCTAATCCGCGGACACTGCTACCACCCGATAAACCCGTTAGTCTTCCCCCAAGGGCATCGCGTACCCATTGCGTTGTATCATACTTTAAAAAGTCACCCGGTTTTACGGTAGACGAAGACCCTACAATATCTTGTTTTTCCGCGGTGTGGAAACCTAAGTTTATATCTTCATTTAAATAGGACTCCAACCCATTAGATGCGTTCTCTAAAATAACCGTACTGGTCGAATCTATTGTTTGCGCCGTTACCGATAGGCTGCATAGCATACAGAGGGATCCACCGAGCAGGAGTTTTGTAAGTATATTCAATCGTATCATAAAATATGGTATTGTCTAGTGGTGAAAACAGTTTTAATTACCAACCTGGGTTTTGTGGGAAACCTTCATATATTTCTGTATCGTTTTTAGGGAAGGGCAACCAATAGTGCTTATCCTCAAAAACCTTGGTTCTTAAGACCCTTTCTACAAAATTTATGGGTTTGCCTTCGGCATTCCGGTCAAAAATTATCTCAGTTTTAAGCTTGTACTTTTCTTGAGTTCCCAATTTCCATCTTCTAATATCCATCCAACGATGAGATTCATAGGATAGTTCTACCGCCCGTTCCCGACGTATTTCATCCATAAAAGCGCTATCGCTGGTAAGGTATTCAGGCCGCACGTTTAAACTACCGTCGGGCACTGCCCTTTCTCTAATTTTGTTAATGGCATCAAGTGCCGATAGTTCAAAACCTTGTGGTTTTCCATTGATTCCATAAGCCACCAAGGCTGCTTCGGCATACATTAAGTACACATCCGTTAATCGTACGTGCAGACGCCATGCAAATACCCCTTGATTATCGAAGTTGTTAAATCCTATAGGAAACCATTTTTTAGCAACGTAACCCGTTCTTGTTCCATTTCCTTTGTTGGGATAGCGGTGTGCGCCTTCCCTAAAGAATTGGGCATAACGATGCACCTCGTTTTCGCCGGTAGCGGCACCAAGGTTCTCTACCATTTGGTCCCCATCCAAAACAATCCATTTGTACAGCCTTGGATCTCTATTCTCCCAAGGATTGGCCGGGTCGTATAACGGACTATCTTCACAGGACAAGCCATCACTCATCCCAAAATTGTCTTCAATATAATTATGGGTAGGAAACGAAGCGAGGTTATTTTGACCAATTGCCCCCAACTGCCAGTTGGTCGATAGAAAATTTTGAAACCAGCCAACAGAACCTGCCTGACTAAAAATATATTCCGAAGAATAAGGGTATCTCCCCTGCGTAGAATAGAAAACACTTTCATATTCGTCCCAAGGCGTCAAACTATATCTTGACATTTTAAGAACCTCTGCAAAGGTATCCGCCGCGCGCTTTGCCAATTCTTTATCATAGTCATAGGTACTACTGCTATTTTGCATGAGCGGACTGGCCGCATACAGAAGGTTCTTTGCTTTTAAGGACAAGGCCGCCCCTTTTGTAAGCCTGAACATATTCTCTCCTCTCGATTTTAGTCCGGGCTCAAAATCAGGGTCGTCCCAATCAACCGGTAACAGATCGACAGCTCTTTGAAAATCTTCGTCTATCTTAAGTGCGGTTTCCGACCATTCCGCCGGTCTTTCCAATTTCCAATCATCATCAAGAACACGGTCTATATATGGAATACTTCCCCAAAACTTCATGATTTCATGGTGAAAAAATGCCCTAAAAAAATAAGCTTGCCCCAAAATCACATCTTTCTCTACCTGGTTGGCCCCCGTCATTAGACTATCCGCATCGGCAATAACAATATTTGATTTACGAATACCGGCCCAACTGCTCGGCCATAATTTAGCCCTGTCAAAAGGCAGTTCCGCATTGGTATTGGTGGGTCCGTCAAACATACTTCCCGGACCACTTCTTTGCCATTCCCAGTATCTTCCTTCATCAATGGCATAATCAAATTGCCAGGTATCAATACCCACGGCATCTTCAGCATAACAATGAAAATGTTGCCAGTGTGCGGCCGTACTGTAATCTACGATCATGGCGTACATTTCTTCTACAAAGCCTTGGGCACTATCAAAGTTTTTAAAGACTTCTTCTTCCGTGAGTTCTGTCTCTATTGATTTATCTAGGTAATCTTCACAAGAGGCGAATATTCCCAGAAAACATATTCCTAATACCAGTTTGAATATCTTACGCATTGTCTACTATATTAAAAGTTAATGTTTAGCCCTATGTTATATCTTTTGAACGTAGGGTAATCACCTCTATATTCAGAGGCCGTTGAACCTGTATTATCCTGTCTATCGTCAGGTAAGTCTGACCAGTATGCCAAGTCGTTACCACTAACATAAACCTTATAACTACTTCCCTTCCCGGTTTTAAAAGTGTAGGCCAACTCAATATTTTTAAGTCGAACGAAAGAAGCATCATACCAGTTTCTATACGGGTCGGTGCCCCCACCTGTACCCAGCCAAGCTGGAAGTACTTCCTCGCCATCGGGGTTATCTACACTCCAATAATCGGATTTGTACTCAAAGAAAAGCGGGGTCTCGAGCATGAACGTCCTATCCGTAAAGTTTTTGGTAGCATTGTTCACCCCATAAAATTGTACCATAAAGGAAAAGTTCTTATACCCGGTTCCCAAGGTGAGGTTATAGGTGTTCTGTGGCCTTACGGTATAACCAAAAGGAACTGCATCATCACTGTTTACAACCCCATCACCGTTATAATCTATTTCATCATAATAGCCAGGGCGTCTGGTTTCTTGACTGTTCTCTTGAGGAGTCGCACCGTAGACATCATCCCAAGATTGTAACATATCGCCCCTGATGTTGACCCTGGGCTGCCCAATGGCGAACCCTTCTTCCTTTTGATAACTTTGCTTTAAAAGGGGATCTTCTTTATAGATGATTTCGTCCCTTGCCTTGGTATAAGCGAAATTCGACCATATGTCCCAATTTTGCGTCAACTGCTTTTTATAGTCCAAGGATATCTCAATTCCTTCCACCCTTGTCTCCCCAATGTTAAAATCAGCAGGTTGGAAGCCGAAGAAGCTGGGAACACTTCGGGAATCGGCCGGAACGATGATATCGTGACGGTCTTCCTTAAAAAGGTCTACCTCTAAGGAAAGGCTGTTTTTAAGCACCGATAGTTCGAAACCTATATTGGCCTTTTCCGATGTTTCCCATTGCAAATTGGGGTTACCGATAATACTTTCCATTCTAAAGGTATATGGCGAACGCGTTCCGTAGGGACTCACGTTGTTCAAAAATGCACTACCGCCACTAGACCATTGCGAAAGGTAGGCCCATCTTTCACCGGCACTATCATCACCGACAACTCCGTAAGACCCCCTAATTTTAAACTTGTCCAACCAAGTCGCCGATTCCATAAAAGGCTCATTGCTCACCATCCAACCCAAGGCTACGGAAGGGAAAAGCTCAAATTTATAACCCGGCCCATATTTTTCAGACCCGTTGTAGGCACCGTTTACATCAATAAAATAACGTCCGTCATAGTTGTATGTAGCCCGGGCCACCCAGTCCTCACGATATCTGGGAAACATGCTGCCTATGGCATATTCTTCCCTGTTCATCAACATCAATATGGTGGTATTGTGCTTCTCTGCAAACGTTCTGTTATAGTTGAATGAAAGCTGATAGAACAACCTTCTGCTCGTTTCCCAATCTTGTATGGTAAGTCCGTTACGTTCCCAAGGATTCAGGACGAAATCGAATTGATTCGTACCAACCGGCGAAACCAACTGTTCAGACCCGTCTTGGTCGTAAATTTTATAAACTACGTTATCCAGACCTCCAGGATTCTCTTCTACAACTCCGCCCCCTCCTCTAAAATTATTGTCATAAGACAGGCGGCCCGTAAAACTCAAACCCTTAAGAAGGAAGTCCAGTTTCTGGTCTAGGACGAAATCACTGTTCACCTGTACCCTATGGTTTTTTGTAAAACCTTTTGCCGTTAGTATTACGGCAGGGTTGCTCAATTCAAAATTTTCAGTAATGGCCCTACCGTAGGTACCATCTTCATAAATAGGGGTGTATAGGTTTGGTGCCAATGAATAGATACTGCTGTACAATAGTTGCGGATCTGCTTGGTTTGAATTCTGAAGACCGTAGTAACCCGACAAGTTAACCGACAAGCGTGTTGTAGGCGTAATATCAAAATCTATGTTACTTCTATAATTGAATCTATCATAGTTGAAATTGGGCGTATAATCGCGTCCGTTATTAAAACTACCCGCATCAAAAATATCGCCTACATGCTGATACGAAAGTGCACCAAAATATTTAACCGACTTTGTTCCTCCCGCTACGGAAAAATTCAATCTATAATCTGTCGCAAAATCCTTTTGCATAACATCTACCCAATCTACATCTGGATAGATACTTCTTTCCAAATCGTTGGCCGGATTACGGTATTTTTCAATAATATCTACCGGGGTGTAATTTCTCCAAGCCTCTTCCCGAACGGGAACCGTTCTTTCAATGGCCTCATTGGCCACCATTAAACTATTATAGGAATCATATTTTTCAGGAATTCTGGAAAGGGTCTTTATGGCGGAACTGGCCGTAAGTGAAAGTTGGGCCTTTCCCTCCTTCCCCCTTTTGGTCGTAATCAATATTACACCGTTGGCCCCTTTTACACCGAATACCGCAGTTGCCGAGGCATCTTTTAAAACGGACAGGCTTTCTATATCTCCCGAATCAATGTCGTTCATGCTCCTTTCAATACCATCTACCAAGATCAAAGGTTGACCTCCGCCGTTCCAGGAACTTTGGCCTCGGATGAAAATTTGAGGGGATTCATCCCCTGGTCGCCCCGTTGACGACACCGTGGTTACCCCGGGCAAACGCCCTGTTAACGCTTGACCTACCGTAGATACACCGCCCGATTGCATTAAATCGGCCCCGGAAACCTGTGAAATGGAGCCCACTACACTTTCCTTGGTCTGGGTTCCGTAACCTACAACGACCACTTCATCAAGTTCAGACGCCTCAACCACCATAAATACATCGATTTCCGTTCTGGAATTCACTTTGACGGTCTGCTTGGCAAAACCGATATAACTGAATACCAAAACCGCGTCTTGGGGAACGTCAATACTGTAATTACCGTCAAAATCGGTCATTACCCCCTTGGTCGTTCCTTGCTGCAATATGCTTGCGCCGATAATGGGCAGCCCCGTATCGGCTTCAGATACATTTCCACTTACCGTAATAAGTTCTTGCTGATACTCATTTGCCGTAAGTACAATAGGGAAAAACAAAATAAACGCTACCAATAACCTCATCTTCTCAAAAAAATTAAAACAAAATATAGACCGTTTTGTACAAGGAATCCGTTTTTTCATACCGCTATAGTGTGGGTTGATATTTTCTTAATAAACTCTATATAATTCTTTAGGAATGTAGTCTCCTGTTTCTCATGACCACCTCTTGAATCCTTACTATCAAGATGATTAGAAAATGGCAAAAGCGAAAAACTACTTGAAATCATAAATAAATCTTAACCTTTTTTCAAATTCTCTTTTGAGGTTAGGATAATTATGAATTCGATGTTGTAAATGTTAAAAAAAAATTAAATAAATAAAAACAGGGATGATGCCGCTTCACTCCGATTTGTTGCAATTATTCTTCATTTGGCGCATATTGCAACATTTGTAAGAATTCATGCAACATTCGTAAAATGGCAAAAGAATCAACAACACAATCTGTGCTCTCGATTCAAAAAAATTTGCGCTAGGGCTTTCTTTACATAACGGAACAGCAAGCTTTTCTTACTATAGGAAGTCGCTTTTACCTATATCCAACCGAAGAATAAACAAAGGAAAGGTATAGCCTGTATAGGCTCAAGGCTAGACAGGGAAAGCATCTAACTTCCCGATAAACGTAGCGTATTACATCAGGGTAGGTCAACAGTAGAGTACGGCCCATAGCTCGCCTCATAGACGATAAGCCACAAACTAAGCCTTCTGCCCCTTTACTTCCGTTGGGGAAATTCCGAAGTAGTCTTTAAATCGCTGGGTAAAATACGTAGTAGATGAAATACCGACCTTAGCACAGACATCGGTCATGTCGGTATTGCCATTTTCTATAAGCTTCTTGGCCTTTTGAAGCCTTTGGTTTCTTATAAACTCATTTGCCGTTTGGTTGGTAAGTGCCTTTGTCTTTCTATACAACTGGCTTCTACTAAGGTTCAAATGCGAGGCCAAAGACTCGACCCCTAGGTTGGAACTGGTCATATTATCATGAATGTAATTGATGGCCTTTTCAACAAAAGCCTTGTCCAAAGATGTGATACTGGTATCATCTTGAATCTCACCCATAGACTTAAAATACTTCTTATAGATGACCTCCCTACTATGGATCAGTTGTTCAAGATGCCGGCGTACCAATTTCATCTCAAAAGGTTTTCCCAAGTATACATCGGCCCCCATTCCGATACCTGATATTTTGTCATCGACCCGTGCTTTCGCCGTCAGCATCATTATGGGGATATGACTGGTTTTTACATCTGTCCGTATGGCTTCACAAAATTTGAATCCGTCCATTTCCGGCATGACCACGTCGGTTATGATCACATCGGGAAGCATTTCCGTGGCCAAACCTAAACCTTCGGTGCCATTCTTGGCCACCAAGACCTTATACTGGCCCTTAAACTCGTTTTTTAGATAATTCCTCAGTTCTGAATCGTCTTCTACGATCAATAAGGTTTTTGCCGTTTTACTGACCCGAACAGGCGGTTTTGGTTCTTGGTAGGAACTCGATTTGATCAAATTTTGTTTGAAGGATGCCAGTTCACTACCCTCGGTGATTATTTCCGAATCTTTAAAATGTTTGTTCCCCGAAGGAAAAACGACTTTAAAGACGGTTCCTTTTCCTAATTCGCTTTGAACAACAACCTTACCCTTGTGCAGTTTCACAAAGCTATGGACGAGTTCCAAACCGATGCCCGCCCCGCCGTAATACCCATTTTTAAATGGTTCGGCCTGGTAAAAACGCTCAAAGAGTTTTTCGAGTTCCCCCTCTTCCAACCCAGGGCCCGTGTCGGACACTGTAAATTCTATCTTATCTTTCGCTTGCTTTACAGCTACGTGAACCGTTCCTCCGTCAGGTGTTACCTTGAACGCATTCGAGAGTAGGTTGAACAGAATCTTTTCAAGCATACCCCTATCGGCCCATAGCCATACGACGTCTGTATCGGACTCGATCTTTAAATCAATATGATTGGTCAGTGCCTCTTCCTTAAAATGGCCTGAAATCTCCTTTATAAAAGGAACAAGGTTCAACCTATGGGCACGGACCTTGATTTTATTCGATTCCAATTTACTGAAATCCAACAGTTCATTGATAAGGCGAATAAGGCGTTCCGCGTTCTTGTAAATCGTTAGGTGTTTGGTTTTTAGCCGACCGTCCCCACTATAGCCTTCTTCGCCCAAAATATCCTTTATAGGGTTGAGGATCAAGGTAAGGGGAGAACTGAATTCATGGGCTACATTTGTAAAAAACTGTATTCTTTCTTTATGTAATTCTTCTTCCCTCAATCGTTTTTGACGCTCGTTTTCAACCTGTTGTCTATCTATGATCCGCTTTTTCTCAAATCGTCTTAATAGACCGAGCAAGACCAACACGAGGAGACCATAGCCCAATAGGGCCCAGTTGGTTTTCCACCAAGGAGGCAGTACCTCTATATGAAGTGTAACCGGTGTTTCGCTCCACACCCCATCATTATTGGCGGCCTTTACCTTAAAAACATAATGCCCGGCATCTAAATTGGTATAGGTGGCACTTCGGATCTCCCCTACATAATTATAATCATCTTCATAGCCTTCTAAATAATAGGCGTATTGATTTTCTTCAGGTACCGTAAAGTTGATGCCCGAATATTCGATAGTAAACACCGACTGCTTACTATTCAACGTAATACTATCCGTTTGAAAGAGCACGTTCTGTAACGGCGACTCATTTGTAGAGGGCAGTACGTTCTCGTTGAACAATTTTAAGTTCTTAAGGTAAACCTTCGGTGCGGTTTCCAAGACATTGATACGGCTCGGGTCAAAATAATCGATCCCTTCATTGCCCCCAAAATACAATAGCCCTTCTTGATCTTTGTAAACGGCATTTTTATTATAGTCATTGGAAACAAGACCATCATTTTTATTGTAATAGGTAAATTCATGGGTTTCCTTATTTAGCTTAGCAATCCCCGAATTACCATCTAACCATAAATTCCCCTGCAAATCGCCAATAATCGCATTAACATTGGGAATACTTAGCCCATTTGAAGTATTGTACCAGATAGCGGTGTTTTCCGCTGTATTGTACTTTAAAAGTCCTATTCCCCTAGTCCCCCCCCATAAGATATTCTTATCATCGGTATATAGCGACACAATATCATAATTGTTATACTCAGAGCCTTCCTCCGTTGACAAAAAATGATTCATTAAGAGCATCTCATAATTGCCTTCTTTGTTTTGTTTTAATTTGAAGAGACCGTTGGTCGTGGCTACCCACACTATATCTTGGGAATCTACATTGACCTTATTTATATAATTGCCCGCTAGGCCATGCGATTGAAAGGAAGCATCATTAAAACCGGTAACGCCTTGCGCACCGAGTTTATACGAATACAATCCTTGGTTGAAGGATCCTATCCAAATCCTTCCTTTTGAATCTTCGGCAAAACTCATTATAGCCCCAGAGCCTTTTCTTTCTATAACTACCGGGAATTTGTAATTGATAAACCTATTTGAACCCTTTTTCAAAAAAAACAAGCCTTTGTCCCAACTACCGACCCAAATATTCTGTTGGCTATCGATAAATAGCGACTGAATATAATCACTGGTCAAACCTTTATAGACCGAATTGTTACTTGTATTGATATGGGTAAAAGTATTCGTTGTCTTATCGAGTACATCAACGCCCCCACCGTCCATGGCGATCCACAACTTATCTTCTTCATCGGCAACAATAGAGGTTACAGAGCTAACCTGTAAGGAATTGGGCTTATTGTAGATACTCTGGATCTCACTGAATTTATTGTGAAACTTATCGTGGACCACAATTCCCCTATTGTAAAAGCCCATCCAGATTCTTTCGTCTTTATCCACGTACAAAGACCAGATGGAATTGGACAAAATGCTTTTTTCATCGTTCTTATCGAATAAATAGTGGCGAATAATATCCCCATTCTTGTTCAAACGATACAATCCGTCATTTTCCGTACCACATAAAATATCCCCATAAGGTGATTCAATTACCGAAAAGATGTTGTTCGATGTTATTGAGAAGTTCTGTACCGAGGGCACCTGCTGTCCATCGGCAAGCTGTATTTTGTAAATACCGTTAGAAATTGAACCGGCCCAAATCGTATTTTCTGCGTCAAAAAACAGCGATTGTATGGCCGCCGTTATGGTAAGGGCATCATTCCCATTTCTGAGTAGAGCAAGATCGACCCTTTTATTTTTCAGGTCTACCTCAAGGAGTCCCGCACTTGTTGCCGCATAAAACACACCATCACCGGTAGCTTTGATTTCGTTGACCGCAAGAAACGCATCAGGATTGGAATTATTGAACGGTATCCGCTCAATTTTAAGGCTATCGAGGTGCATCATAAATATGCCTTGCTCACCGGTACCTATAAATAAATGGCCATTGCCATCACCCTGTAGACTATTTACCCCTACAATCCCTTCATTTCGATTTGTCGTTGAAATAAGCGGAATATGGCGAAACTTGTCTTTTTCCCTATCATAGAGGGCCAATCCCACATTGGTACCTACCCACAACCTATTATCCTTGTCCAAATACGTACAGTAGACAAAACTACTGGCCAACACCCTATTATTGTCGTTGATTTTTGGCCTATACGAAACATAGTCCATCCCATCATAACGATAAACCCCAGATCCATGGGTTCCTATCCATATAAAACCGTTATTGTCTTGGGTAATGGTGTGTACACCTACTTGGGAAATACCATCCTTGATTTTATTGAACTCCAAATCTTGGACAGTTTCTTGGGACCAAGTCTCCCAGCTTAAGCTTACGATAATCAGGAAGCTTATATATGACAGTAATGTTTTTCTCATAAAAACAAGTATCCTTGCATTTTCCTTGTTCGTTGAACAAATAATTAAGACCGGTTGCCATTCGGCAATAAACGGATTGCACCCTAAAAAAGTTAAGTTAGTAAAAAACCTTTCTACCATCCTAGCTTTAAATGTTAATTCAGACGTATGCGCTTCGATATTACGGTTTCCTATTTCCCTTCAAGACCTTGTAGGTAGTAAATCGTTCATGCAAAGTAATCTCGAACTATAGCCTATAGAAAAGTCCGCCCTGGTTACGATATTCACCTAAATACAAGGAAAAACCGACACTTTTTTACAATTTTTAACTTTTTGTGTGTTTTTTTAATTTTTATTTTTATTCCGAATTTGAAATAGCGACACTATGCAATTTAGTAAACACGAAGACGATTTTTTGCCCGCGTTTTCTGTTTGGCCCATCAAAAACGTATCGGGCCATCTATTATCAAATAGCACAAAAGGTGGGCAATTTCCGAAAACTTCTATCATTGGGATATCATTTTACCCCCTACCCTTTGTATCCCGTTCCAGAAATAGAAATTTTGAATTCAATTTTTACTGATGCAGGCAAATTCCTCTTCTTATAGCCCATACTCGGCATAGGATAGTATCGGATGTCACCCTAATCCCGACACATCGTTTTATCGCTCTGTTTGTTTAGACGAATACTTTTTTAAGACAAAGTATAATTTAAAAAAATGGATATGGATTCACGCAAGAAAAATAGCTTATACAAAAACCGATTACACCGGCACAAACATTTTCCTTCGCTAAATAGCAAAAACATTCAACTGAAATTGTTCGGTGCCGGCTCCCAAGTCATTGTTCCCCCGAATTTTCTTAAAAATAATACGCCTTCCCTTCGGGTGAGAAACGGGATGCTGCACCTCAAACTTCAAGGCCCTGGAAAGCTCCATAATTATAATGGTGCGCCCACACCTCATGAAGGGTATCGAAAAGGAATGGATTTCCACATTCGGCTTCCCGACAGACTGAATCGCCACCTCAATTCGGTCCGCTATCAAAATGGCATTGTTAAAATTCAGCCTGCACCGGGACAGAAAGCAAACCATAACATACCATCCTCCATGGCATTGTCTATATCGAACAATTTGACCATAAACTAAGCCAAAAGAAAACTTGCAATCACTATCGAACCACATTAATACATGATAGACCGCGCATGGATATACAAATAGAAAACCTAACAAAAAGCTATGGCCCGCAAAAGGCGGTAAACAACATCAATTTTGATGTTAAAACGGGAGAGGTTCTAGGCTTTCTTGGCCCTAACGGGGCAGGAAAATCGACCACCATGAAAATGATCACCGGCTATATCGGCATTGAAAAGGGCGATATTAGAATTGGTGGAAAAAGCCTTACCGACCCCGAAAGCAACTTTAAACAACATATTGGCTACCTACCGGAAAACAATCCGCTCTACCTAGACATGCCCATCATCGATTACTTGGAATTCTGCGCCGCCCTCCAAGGGGTAGAAAAAACAAAGATCGACGATAGGATCAAAGAGATGATAGGGTTATGCGGACTCAATCGCGAAAAGCACAAAAAGATCGGGGAGCTATCCAAAGGATACCGCCAGCGCGTAGGACTCGCCCAGGCCATGATCCACGATCCCGAAATATTGGTATTGGACGAACCCACGACGGGACTGGATCCCAACCAGATCATTGAGATACGAAAGCTGATCCGCGACCTCGGCAAGGAAAAGACCGTTATCCTGAGCACACACATACTGCCCGAGGTGGAAGCTACCTGCGACCGCATCCTCATCATCAACAGGGGAAATATCGTTGCGAACGGAACACCCGAAACCCTTAGGAAACAGGCCCAAGGCAATGAGGTATTGAAATTGCGTATTGAAGACGGCGATGTGGAAACGATCCTCAAATCGCTGAACGCCCTCGACACGGTACAGGAGGCCGACCTCGTACACAGGGAGGAAAACTTGTTCGAGGTACAAAGTGTTGCCCAACAATCGTCAAAACGGAACATTTTTAATCTCTGTGTTGAGAAAAAATGGGTACTCACCGAACTCACCCCCCTAGAGACCAAACTTGAAGACATTTTTAGAAACTTAACGGTAAATTAGATATGCATACCATATGGACCATTGCCAAACGAGAACTGGCAACCTTTTTCGATTCGCTTATCGCCTATATTATTCTAGCGCTTTTTTTGGGATTCAGCGGATTTTTTACCTGGCTTTATGGAAACGATATTTTTTTAGTGGGACAGGCCAACCTCCGCGTATTCTTCAACATCGCCTCTTGGAGCCTTTTCTTTTTTATTCCCGCCATTACCATGAAAATGTTGGCCGAAGAACGAAAGACGGGCACTTTGGAACTGCTGTTGACCAAATCGGTATCGGACAGGGAGGTGATTCTTGGTAAGTTCCTAGGATCTATCCTATTGATATGCATAGCCCTGACCGCTACCCTGCCCTATGTGATTACCGTAGCGAATATCGGGAACCTGGACAACGGAGGAACGATTTGCGGTTACTTGGGGCTATTACTACTGAGCATCGCCTATACGGCCATAGGCATATTTGCGAGCAGCATTACCACCAATCAGATCGTAGCCTTTATGACCGCCTTGCTCATCGGTCTTTTCTTTCAGATCATTTTCGGGGTATTGGCCCAAAACTTCACCGGAAGCTTGGGACAATTCTTCGACACCCTGGACCTTCAATCGCATTTTGAGTCCATTTCCAGAGGGGTTTTAGACTCCAAAGACCTGGTTTACTTTCTTTCTATAACCGTATTGGGGCTATACCTAGGGGAATGGTCCCTATCTAAAAGACATATTTCTTAAACGCTTGTACATCAAATGAAAAAAACAAACCTGACCATTGTCTTAATCATTGCGATCTTGGTCTTTGCCAATTTGGTATCGAAGCAATATTTTTTCAGGCTAGACCTTACGGAAGACCAACAGTACACCCTAAGCGATGCCACCGAGAACATTATGGCTTCCTTGGAAAACCCGATTACCGTAAAGGCCTATTTTTCGGAGAACCTTCCGCCCGACATCGCCAAGACCAAAAACGATTTTGAGGAATACCTGATCGAATATGCCCGACACTCCGACGACAACCTAGTATACTCCTTTATCAACCCGAACGAGAACGAAGATTTGGAGCGTGAGGCCATGGAAGCCGGAATCAACCCGGTAATGATCAACGTTCGCGAAAAGGACCAGATGAAACAACAAAAGGCCTTTTTGGGAGCCGTTTTGCAATTGGAAGACCGCAAGGAAACCATTCCCTTTGTACAGCCCGGGGCCCCGTTAGAATACCTGTTGTCCTCTTCCATAAAAAAGATAGCGGTGACCGACAAGCCCGAAGTGGGACTGCTACAAGGTTACGGCCAAGCTTCCATTGCCGAACTCGCACAGGTAAAAACGGCCTTGGACGTACTGTACGATTTTAAGCCGGTCACCGTAAACGACAGTGTGGCGCCCCCCGAAGGGATCAAGACCTTGGCCCTGGTTCGCCCCACCGATACCATCAATAACGCTACCCTGGAGCAATTGGACGCCTTCTTGGAAAACGGGGGCAATCTGTTCGTTGCCCTGAACCGGGTAAACGGGGACCTGAACACTTCCTATGGATCCGGAATTACCTCCGGTGTAGAAAAGTGGCTGAACGAAAAGGGACTGGAAGTGCGTGAGGATTTTGTTATCGACGCCCAATGTGCCACCGTATCGGTACAGCAGCGTCAGGGCTTCTTTAACTTTACCTCGAACGTTGCCTTCCCCTACGCCCCTATCATCAATAAATTTGCCGAGCACCCCAGCACCAAAGGCCTAGATGCCGTAGTGATGCAGTTTGCCAGTTCGCTGAAATTTACGGCCAAGGATTCGCTGACCACCTTTACCCCTCTCGCCTTTTCTTCCGAGAATTCGGCAAGCATGCCGGCCCCTCAGGTTTTCAACATTCAAAAGGAATGGACCAACAGTGATTTCAACGCTCCCAACCAAGTGGTTGCAGGCGTCTTGGAACAGTCCCATTCCAACGGCAACCGTTCCCGTATTTACGTGGTCGGCGATGGCGATTTTCCCGTGGGCAACGGCCAACAAGCGGTACAGGCAGACAACGTAAACCTAATGGTCAATGCCATCGATTGGCTGAGCGACGATACCGGCTTGATCGACCTTAGGACCAAAGGAATACAATACAGGCCTCTGGACAAATTGGAAGAGGGCACCAAGACCACCTTGAAATACGCCAATTTCCTATTGCCCATTATGCTGGTTATCGCCTACGGTATCGTACGGATGCAGATGAACAAAAACAAACGCAGCCGAAGATTGGAAGAGAACTACGAATGATCGCTACAACAAAACTATAAACCATGAAGAAAAACAACCTATTAATCGCCGTTTTGGTCGTATTGGTGCTCCTTTATGTTTCCACAAATTATTTCAAAAAAAACAGCAATACCACCTTTGACCCAGAGGTCGTACAATTGGACACCTCTGCAATAGCGAAACTCACCATATACCCGCCCGCCCAATCGGCAGAAGAGCCGATTGTCATTTCAAGGTCGCAAAACGGTTGGGAGGTAGCCCAGGGCAAGATCAAGTCGCAAAGCAACCAAGCAGTGGTACGCAATGCACTGGGGCAACTACAAGACATAAAGGCCCTACGCTTGGTTGCCAAAACCAAGGACAAGTGGGGCCACTACGAACTCACCGATTCCTTGGCAAGAAAACTAGAGGTCCAAGAAAGGGACAGTGGCAAGACAACGGCCATTTACTTCGGTAAAACATCGTATGAACAAGCGGCCACCCCACAATACGGCAGGGCATCCATGACCGGTTCAACCTACTTTCGAATCAACGACAGGCCCGAAACCTATTCCCTGAAAAACCAGATTGCGAGCGCCTTCGACCGCAAGTTCAATGCATGGAGGAATTCGGAATTTATCAAATTGAAGAAGGAAGACATCAAGGAAGTCAAATTCGAAAGTGCCGATCAAGAAAACTTCAGCCTGTTAAAAAAAGATTCGCTCTGGACCATTTCGGGCGTAAAGGCAGACAGCGCCCAAGTGGCCAGTTACCTAAACCTTATCCGCAATCAGGGCAGTTCCGAATTCGCTGATGAATTTGAACCAAAGGGGGAGGCCTTGCGCACGATAACCATTCGCGGGGAGGATATGAAGGATGTGCTTGTAAAGGCCTATGGCGACCTCCCTGGCAACAGACTCTTCCTACAATCATCACAACACCCTAACACCTTCGTAGAGAGCGACTCCCTTGGGTTGTTCAAGCGACTGTTCGTCGATGAAACCCATTTTAAAAATAGCGACAATTGAACCTAGTTATAAACCTGCCGTTCTATCGGCCAAACTTTTAGCCTTTTTATGATATACAAACTACATACAATGAAATCCAATAAATTCAATTTCAGGACACTACTGCTTTTTTTCGCCTTTCTATTCTCAATGAGCCCGGCTGCCTTGGCCGGTAATGGTATAACCCTATACACGCCGTATACGTATATTTCGGTGCCACCCGGGGAATCTATCGACTATACCGTTCAGGTGAAGAACTACGGAAGCCAGCTAAAGGATGTGGAAATCAGTCTATCGGGGCTTCCAGAGGATTGGAGCTCGACCCTAAAGGCAGGGGGCTACACCATTAAGCGAATAGCCGTTCTGCCCGGCGAAAAAAAAGACCTTACCCTAACGGTAAACGTGCCTTTGAAGGTCGAAAAAGGAACATACAGCATTAGGCTGATCGGCAAAAATTACGATGTGCTTCCCATCACCATCAACGTATCGGAGGAAGGGACGTTTAAGACCGAGTTTACTTCCGACCAGATCAATATGGAAGGGCATTCCAAATCAAACTTCAACTTTTCCACAAAACTGAAAAACCATACCGGAGAAAAGCAGGTCTACTCTTTGATGGCCGCGCCACCACGGGGATGGAACGTAGCTTTTAAACCCAACGGCAGACAGGCCACAGCGGTTGAGATCGCACCGGGCAAGACCACCAATATTACGGTTGACGTAAGCCCCTCATCCTTGGTAAGGGCAGGTTCTTACAAGATACCCATAAAGGCCACCAACAAGTACACCACGGCCGAATTGGCATTGGAGGTGGTTATCAAAGGTACCTATGACATGGAACTTACCACACCTACGGGATTATTGAGTTCGAGTATTACTTCGGGAAGAGACAAACAACTGGAACTTTTGGTCAGAAATACCGGATCTAGCGAATTGAGGAACATCACCTTTACCTCTACCAAACCCAAAGATTGGGAGGTTTCCATTGAGCCCGATACCCTATCGCACATAAAGGCCGGAGGCAGCACAAAGGTAAAGGCTATCATTACAGCCGCCGACAAGGCGGTTCCAGGGGACTACCTCCCCAAAATCACCGCCAAAACACCTGAGGTATCATCCACGGCGTCCATTAGGTTCTCGGTAAAAACACCTTTGTTATGGGGCTGGCTGGGTATCCTTATCATATTGGGGACCTTAGGGGCCACCTACTACCTGTTTAAAAAATACGGCAGAAGATAATGGCGGAAAAAAGTATAGAAATCATCGGATTGACCAAAAAGTACGGGGAACACGTGGCGGTCGACAATTTGACCCTCTCTATAGAAAAAGGCGAGATTTTTGGGCTATTGGGCCCCAATGGGGCCGGTAAATCGACTACGATCCTCATGCTACTCGGACTTACCGAAGTAGATTCGGGAAGTGTTAAGGTATGCGGAATCGATACGACCCGATTTCCGTTAGAGGTAAAAAGAAAGGTCGGTTACCTACCGGAAGATGTAGGTTTTTACAATGACTATAGCGGCTTGCAAAACCTTTTGTATATAGCTCGCTTAAACAACATTCCTGTCGAAGAGGCCCAAAAGAGCGCTTTGGAGACCTTGGCCGATGTAGGATTGGAAGAAGTAAAAGACAACAAAGTGGCCAGCTATTCACGGGGAATGCGACAGCGCTTGGGCCTGGCCGACGTACTCATAAAAAAGCCGGAAGTCATTATCCTCGACGAGCCTACTTTGGGACTCGATCCCGAAGGCGTAAAAAAATTCCTTCAACTCATTGTCGACCTCAGCAGAAAAAAAGGAATTACCGTTTTGTTCTCTTCCCACCATTTACATCAAGTACAGCAGCTTTGTGATCGGGTCGGAATTTTTGTCAAAGGAAAATTATTGGCCGAAGGGAAAATCAGTTCCTTGGCCGAACAGTTATTCTCCAAAAACACCTTTACCATAGAAGGGGAAATTAGCAGTCCGCCCGAAAACCGAACGCCTGAGGCCCTCCAGGAGGTAATCGATAAAATTAAAGGAATCAAAGAGGTGGCCAAGGTAGAGCTTAAGAACGAACACTTTGTGGTAGAATCGAAAAAGGATATCTCGCCCGAAGTATCTAGACTACTCGTAAACTCAGGCTATGGACTAGCCTATCTAAGCAAGAAAAAATACGGTCTGGACGACATCTATCACCAATACTTTCAGGAAGAAAAATAGATATGAAAAATAACGTGTTTCAAGCGGTAAAATTAAAACTGACCGCTATAAAAATCCCGAAATTACAACTCCCCGATGCTCCCCTGCCCATTTTCAAGAACGGATCCTTGGGTAATGATGGAAGGCTGACCTTAAGTCCTTTTAAGGCAATGGTCAAAAAGGAAGTAAGCGACCATATCAGAAACTGGCGCTTTATAATTCTATTCGCCCTTATTACATTGGCCTGTTTGGGTACCCTATTTTCTACTTTGAACGACGGAATGAAGGCCCTTGTTACCGATAGTAGCGACAACAACTTCTTTTTCCTGAATTTGTTCACCAAATCGGACGGTAGCCTACCCCCCTATTTTGTGTTCGTAGGATTCCTTGGCCCCTTGTTCGGGATAAGTCTGGGCTTCGACGCCATTAGTTCGGAACAGAACAAGGGTACCTTAAGCCGTATTTTGGCCCAACCCATCCCTAGGGACAGTATACTCAATGCCAAATTTTTGGCCGGTATCATCGTAATCAGCGTAATGCTTTTTTCCTTAAGCTTTTTAGTATTGGGTGCGGGTTTGGTGGCTATAGGAATACCTCCTACCGCTGAGGAGTTTATGCGCATTATGGTGTACACGGTGCTAAGCATCGTATATGTATCTTTCTGGCTGAACCTTTCCATTTTGTTTTCGGTGCGTTTTCGACAACCGGCCACTTCCGCTTTACTGGGCATAGCCGTATGGTTGTTTTTTACCTTATTTTACCCGATGATTGCCAACCTGATCATCAAAGGATACGAACCTTCTAAATTTGCTTCTCCTAGGGCCATCTATTTTTATGAAAAATTGAAATTTTATTTGGTTCAAATCATGCCCAACGAACTGTTCGATGAAATTACTTCTGCCATCCTAGTACCTTCCGTTCGTAGTTTAGGGCCTTTGACCATGGAGCAATTGCACGGTGCCATCCCCAGCAGCCTCCCCTTGGGACAGAGCGTGTTATTGGTTTGGCCGCAGTTTACGGGCTTGCTTTCCTTGACCCTGTTGTGCTTTCTATTGTCGTATATGCTCTTTATGAAGCGCGAAATACGTTCACGGGGGTGATTTTTTATTTTGAGTCGTGGTTTTTACGGCCGATGCATTCGACTACATAATCGTGGTCAGATACCATGATCAAGACATTGCCACAAGAAACCCCACCCGAAACTTTGACAAAATAATAGTCCTTAAACAAGAAACTGGCCAACCCCGAACCGGAGTAAGCCAGTTTCTATATTTTCCATAAACCCCTATTATATCCTTATTCGCATAAACAGCTCGTATGTACCTGCATCAATATGGCTCACGGGGCCTTCAATAGCATTTCCATAGGCATAGCCGATATTAAATCCCTTCCCTACACAAACAGTAAAAATCCGCTACCCCCATTTAAACGGTAGCCCGCCAAAGGTAAAGCGTTCGGAAAATCGAATACGCCATAGCCTTAGGCCTAATACGACTAATGCTTTGTAATTAGCTTTTGTTGCATTCTAAACTCTTTTGGAGTACATCCTTTTTGTTTTCTGAACACCCGGTTGAAATTGGAAAGATTGTTAAATCCACTTTCGTAACATACCTCTGAAATATTCTTATCGGTTTCGATCAGCAATTTAGCAGAATGCCCTATTCTCAAATCCGATAGGTAATTCGAAAAAGTCCTTTGTGTCCTTTTTTTGAAAAAATGACTAAAGGCCGAAGGAGACATATTTACCAGACTGGCTACTTCTTCAAACTTTATAGGATGCTGTAAATTTTTCGATAGATACTCGTTGACCAAAGTTATTTTTTTGCTTTTGGAGGTATCGTACATATCCACGTAATTCGGTGAAGACAAAAGACTTTGATTTCTTGAAGTGGACATATCGTAAAGAATGGACAGAAAATTAAGAAAGGAATCGAACCCCCTGAATTGCGTCAATTGACTTATCCTATCTACCATACTCAAGGTGAATTCTTCTGAAAAATGTATGCCCATCCGCGACCTTTCCATCATATCGTTAATAGGGTTGAATATGTTTCGAGATAGGGTTTTCTCGGAAAGAAAGTCTTGCTGAAACTGAATCGTAATGACATGGGCGTCCTCGGTTTCCTCTCCCGTCCATGCATGGGGCGTATTAGGACCTATCAATACCAGGTCAGGATGACCGAATGTTTTAATGGAGTCCCCAACCACCCTTTTCCCTGAGGCATTAAGGACCAGGTTAATTTCATATTCGGGATGATAATGGACCGGAAAATCGAATTTTGCATTGTAATGATTAAGTACAATAAACAGATCACTATCATTTATAGGAGTAATTTCTCGAACAATTCTCTTCATCTTTTCAATAGTTAATGGGTGTATAGTACTAATTTTATTACAAAATTAGACATTTAAAATCAATAAAGTATTGCTTTTACTTTTGCCTGTATTAATATAAATCTATAAAAATCAGTACTTAAATTTAAATTTAATATGATTTTAACACTAAAAAAATGCTAAATATTCAACAGAGTATTTGTAATTATCAATTGGTGCAAATAAAAAATCACCATTTGATAATACATTTGTCTTGTTACAAACAAATAAGATCAAATATTTATGAAAAAACTTAATGCATTCGGTGCGGTTAAAATTTTCATGTTGTTTTTAATGTGTTCCCAAGCCGTTCTGGGACAGGAAAAAACAATTACCGGAAAGATTAACGACATCTCAGGAGCACCCCTCCCTGGAGTCAACGTATTGGAAATCGGAACAAAAAACGGGGTCGTATCGGATTTTGATGGTGAGTTTTCCATTAAAATAGAAACTTCGCCGAAAGAGGCCGTACTATCGTTCTCCTATATCGGGTTTAAAACGATTCAAGTGGCCATTGACGAAAAAGACCATATTGAGGTCACCTTGGAAGAAGATCTGGTAGGCCTTGACGAAGTCGTGGTAGTAGGTTACGGTTCGGTAAAGAAAAGTGACCTTACCGGATCGGTGGCCAGTGTCAAGGTTGAAGAACTAAGCTCTATACCTTCTAACTCCATCGACAAAATGTTACAGGGCCGCGTTGCGGGACTACAGGTCATCAATTCGTCCCAAGACCCTGGTGCCGGGGCTACCATTCGTATTAGAGGGGCCAGTTCCTTCAATGGCAGCAACGACCCCTTGGTGGTGGTTGACGGCTTTCCTTTAGGGGGTGCCGGAAACCTAAAACAGATCAACCCTTCAGATATTGCTTCCGTAGAGGTCTTAAAAGATGCTTCTGCCGCCGCAATATACGGGTCTAGGGGCGCGAACGGGGTTATCATGATCACGACCAAAAGGGCCAAAGCCGGAAAGACGACTATAGAGGTACGTCACCAGACTACGGTAAAGGACTTCACAAGCAACCTGATCAGTTGGGACGACCCATTGCTAATGGCACAATTGGCAAACGAAAGAAGTATAAACGATGGCATTGAACCGGTTTATACAGGCCGTACCATTGCCGGGGTCTACTACCCTTCCGTCTACGAAATCGAAAGCGGCAGCTGGCCACATAACACCGATTGGGGCGACGTTGTCTTTAGAGGTTCGCCTATTTTGACAAGCACTACCGTTTCCATGCGCGGTGCAAACGAAACCACTTCCTTTAATATTGGCGCCAACTACCTGAGCGATGATGGGGTATATATAGAAGACGGTTATGAAAAATATATATTGAACCTAGGGGTCTCATATCAATTTAACGACAGGCTAAAATTTACTACATCCAACATTTTATCACGAGATGTACGTAAGAACAATAGTGGTCTTGAATATTGGAGAAATCCCTTATGGCCGATTTACGATGAAAACGGCGATTACTTCCGTACTTCGGAGGAAGATTTCGGACACCCTCTACCCTATACCGAAAATGTGCTGAACGAGTCAAAAGGCCTAGATATAATTTCATCCTATCTTTTAGATTACTCGGTTAGCGACCATTTGAACGTAAAGACCCAATTAAATTACAAATACGGCAACAGCATTTCCGACAGGTACATGCCAAAAGAATATACTTGGGAAGGTTATTTCTATGATGGGGTGGGTGAAATTAAAAATTGGCAGAACCACGATCTTTTATCCGAAACATTTGCCACCTATACCAACACGTTCAACGAACGGCATAAGCTTGATGTCATGGTTGGGTCTTCATATCAGAACAATGTAACACGAACTTCCGATTTAAGGGCCGAAGGCTTTGTTAACGAAGCCCTACAAAACGAAAATATGTCAGCAGGCGACCCTGAAAGCAACAAAATAGGCAATGGAAAACAAGAATCACAATTACTCTCGTTTTACGGACGTTTAAACTATGGCCTAAACGACAAATACCTCTTTACCGCAACCATGCGCGCCGATGGTTCGTCTAAGTTTGGGGAAAACAACAAGTGGGGCTATTTTCCCTCGGGAGCCATCAGCTGGAAAGCCCATAAAGAAAAATTCATTGAAGACCTTGGCATATTCCAAGAGCTTAAGGCCCGTGCCAGTTATGGTATCTCAGGTAACCAAGGCATTTCGCCCTACCAAACCCTAAGCCGCTACGGTATTGAAAATTTCTATGATGACGGCCAATGGAAAACCGCTATCGGACCTGGTTACGTTAGTGGTCAATACGGCCCCGATTACCGCTATAAGTATTGGTCGGGCATTCCGAACAAAGACTTGAAGTGGGAATCTACCGCACAGTTGAATGTCGGCCTCGATATGGCCTTCTTCAACAGTAGGCTAAGGACTACCGTGGATTTCTACAGCAAAGAGACCAACGACCTTTTGCGTCAAAAGTACTTGCCCCTATCCTCTAGTTACACCCGTATTTGGGTAAACGATGGAACGGTAAAGAACAAAGGTGTCGAAGTTTCCGTAGAAGGAAACATTGTGAACGCCGAAAATTTCAGCTTTTCTTCCAACTTGGTAGTATCCGTAAACAAGAACGAGGTGGTTGATTTAGGAAATTCCCAGGCCGCAGGTCTGTTAAGGGATCCCAATACCGGAATGGATTTCGAATTCAGGGGCGAAGGTTTTTCAGGTTTCGGTATGGCCACCGCCAACATATATGGTATCGGACAGCCCTTGAACGTGTTCTACGGCTATAAAACAGATGGCATCATTCAATCGGAAGCAGAAGGACTGGCTGCCGGACTAACGGGAGACCTAGCCCAGCCTGGTGAATTCAAATATGTCGACCTGAACAAAGACGGAACAATAGACGAAAAGGACAGAACCGTAATCGGTGATCCGAACCCCGATTTAATTGCCAGTCTTGGCCTAGATTTCACCTATAAGAAATTCGACCTTTCCATATTCCTAAATGGGGTGTACGGCAACGATGTTTTCTATCCCGGGAAATTCGACCAAGCAAATGAAATGCCCTTTCGATGGACGAACGACAACCCCAACAATGACTATCCTAAACTGATGGCCACCAGAGATACCAAACTTAGTGATTGGTTCGTTGAAGACGGTTCGTTTTTAAGGATACAGAACCTCACCTTTGGCTACAATTTCGATAAAGACGACACCTCCTTCTTTACAAAGGCCCGCTTATATATCAATGCCACTAACCTTTATACCTTTTCCAATTTTAACGGGTATGACCCCGAAGTGGGATTAGATGGAATTTATTGGGGCGGATATCCGCGTTTGAGAAACCTCACCTTAGGTGTAGATCTAACTTTTTAATCTGAAGAAACAATGAAAAATACACTTATATATTTGGTTGGATTTTTAGTAATCACATTGACTTCATGTGACCTAAAAGAAGAGCCTTACGGGTTTTATTCCGATGAAAATTTTTACAAAACCGTAGAAGACGCCGATGCCGCCTTGTTGTACGCATATAACGCCTTTAACTTTACAGAGTACAACCGGGGAATTATAGATGTCGGTGACCTGCCCACCGAAACCACAGATCTAAAACCTACCGAAGGTGGTGGTGTAGAAACCATTGTAAACTGGAAGGCCACCAATAGCAACGAGGCTCTGTCCAATTTTTTCCAATACTGTTATATCGCTATCAATCGTGCAAATGGCGTGATTCAAAACGTAAAGGACGAAGGCTTTGACGATGACGACAAAAAACGTATTCTCGGTGAGGCCTATACCATTCGGGCGTGGAGTTATTTTAGCCTAGTCCGTACCTTTGGAAGGGTCCCCATGCAGATCGAGCTTGTGGCCACCGAGGCACAGACCAACCCTGAGATGGCCGAAGATTTAGACGAGGTATACGATTTTATTATCTCAGACCTGACTACCGCCGAATCTTACCTATCTATAAATCGAAAGACCGGTAGGTTCGACAAGGTAGCCACATGGGCCATATTGTCAAAAGTATACTTGACCATTGCATCGGGAAAAGCCTATAACGCCGCAGGCTATAGGGATATGTCAAAAGATGCCAATACCATGTACGAAGAGGCGGCAAAATGGTCGGGCAAAGTCTTGAACGACCAAAGCGAATATGGTTTTGACGAAAGCCTACAAAGTATTTACGATGTAAACAAACCTGACGGTCCCGAGCATATCTGGCAAATCAGTATGGACCGTTCGGGCAACCAACCTGGTGAGTTTTCCTCTACCCCATTAATGTGGATGCCATGGGGACCTGGTTCGGCCTATTTCGTCAAAAATGCCGATGGCGATTTTGTAAAAACCACAAATGGATGGGAAGTCTATCGCGTGAACCCTGATTTTAAGTCCACATTCGATGAGAATGACAAACGTGCCACTGAACTAATGCGAAGCACCATCTACGATGAGGAAGGAAACGTCATCGGAAGCGTCAACGATGGCAATGTTCCTGGGATATTCAGTATCAAATACCTAGACCCCGATTTTAAGGGCGACCGCACCAGTGCCAGACCATTCATGATCCGTTTTACCGATATCGCCTTAACCTATGCAGAGGCCGTCGGCCCTACTTCAGACGGCCTATTATGGCTTAACAAGGTGAGAAACCGAGCAGGACTAGACCCCGTGTCGGGATTGGGACTGGAAGACTTCAGGGAGGCCGTCTTGCAGGAAAGGACTTGGGAACTTGCTTTTGAAGGCCATCATTTGTTCGACTTACGTAGAACGGCAAAGGTAGTTGCTACCGTTCCTGCCGCACAGGCCGCCGGTCTAACCGAAGATCAGGCCGCTTTCTATGCCATTCCGCTTAGAGAGGTCGATCTGAATACTAAAGCAAAATAATGATATCTAAAAATCAATAAAATGAAAAAGTTAGCATATAGCATCCTAATGTTGGCCACTGCTTTCTCGTTCTTTTCATGTGAAAAGGACCTGATGAAAGAGGTCAATGAAGGCGATTGGAATATGGAACGCAATATTTTGACCCTTCAGCTGCAAAACCAAATAGGCCCCAGTGAAATCGTTCGTACCAAAGATGATGCGAGCATCACCATTTCGGTCAATACAAACGGACTCGATTTTAAAGCGGTAGACGTTAATAGCATTGCCGTTTCCTATGACGCTTCTACCGATGTTCAGGTGGGCGACAAACTAAACTTTGATAATCCGGAAAAGACCTCATCGATTGCAGTTCGATCAAAAGAGGGTAAAGAACTTCAGTGGAAAGTCATCTTGAAACCTTTTCAATCTGACCTCGAAGGCACTTGGACCCTCTCACAAAACCTTACCTACGGATGGTTTGTTGGTACCGATGGAGTCGATAGCTGGGCATGGGGCAATTGGCATGAAGATATGGCCAATGTTATACCCGAAGCCGGTTTCGAAACCGATAATGAACTTGAATTTGTTCTAGAAGGGGTCACCGACGACGGAAATCTTTTCGGAACCTTTACCAATAAGGCAGGGCCTGATGGCAAATACGCCTCTTTTGTAACCTCTGCTACCGAATCTGGCGAGCCCAAGGATTTTGCCTATAAATTCAGAAAGGTACCCGTTGGCGAAGGTATGTGGGAACACAATCTAGAGACCAATGTGGTAAGCTTTATAGACAAAGATGGTAACGAATCTAGTTCGAACCCCTTGAAATTGGAAAACGGCAAACTCGAATTGATGTTCGCTACGCCTTGGGATTATAATTGGGCACACTACAACCCATCATACACCCTCGAGGCTTGCCATTACTATTATTATGCATTATCGAAAAAATAAATGAGGCGAAAGGGTCGGGCCCGACCCTTTACCCAAATCAAACAATGATGAAAAAGATGATTTTATACAATTTATTTCTCCTGTTAATCTTAGCCTGCTCAAGTGAAAGCTCTACCGATACACCCCCGGTAGACAAAGACCCATCAACCGAAAAACCAAGCGAAACCCTATTGATAAAAAACCAAAATCCACTTTCGGTCGATTTTGTAGGAAACGGGGCGCAATGGGGCGGTTATGAGCTTATTGAAAACTTTACAGGTGTAGACGATTTTAACGAGGCTGATTGGAATACCTTAAAAGAACGGATCGATTTTATGCGCCCATCCTTTATGAGGATCATGGTGAGCGCCGGCTGGAACTATACCAATACCGATGGTGCATTTCAACCGGAAAAGGGCAACAACGCCTTTCACAGGATAATGCAGTACTGCACCGACAATCAAATCACCGTAATGTTCGGGGAATGGGGCCATAGTTATTTAAATGGCGACAGAAACCAAGTTGATGAAACCTGGTTGGACCATGCCGTCAACTACCTCGATTACCTGATCGACACCAAAGGATACAGCTGTATCAAGTACTACAATATGATCAATGAACCCAATGGCGATTGGTCTTCTACGAATACCGATTATGACCTATGGCAGAAGGTAGCGTCGGGTTTCCAATCTCGATTGGAAAGTAAAGGCTTGCACCAGTCCGTTCAACTGGCAGGCCCTGACATTGCCGTTTTCGGTGATGCCGGTGCCGTTAATTGGATTACACGGAGCAAATCGAAATTCAACGAAAAACTTGGGCTGTACGATATTCACGCCTACCCTACCAAGAGTTTTGTGACCGAGGGCGGTTATCTTGAAATGCTCAAAGCCTATAAAGGAGCCATACCTGAAGGAGAACAAATAGTACTGGGTGAAATCGGTATTAAATTTTATGGTGCCGATGCCGACCTACAGACCGAAAACCTAAACCGAATAAACGCCGATCCCTATGCTTCCGACGACAGCAATATGTCTGTCTACGATGGCACCTATGCCATCGATATCAGTGATGCCATGGTACAATCTATGATGGCCGGATTTTCAGGAGCCTTGGTATGGGATGTAGACGATGCCATGTACAATAAAAGCGGGTCTGGTTCTGGACCGGATGCCAAAAAGCTGAAAAGATGGGGGTTTTGGAACATTCTTGGAGAGGAAGCCTTCGGAGGTGCTTCCGATGAGGAAATCAGACCCTTTTTCTATCCGGTTTCCTTATTATGCCGGTACTTTCCGAAAGGGGCGGATATCTATGAAGTACAACTTCCCGACAAAAAAGGCCTACGCGCTATCGCCGCTAAAAAAGGAGATACGTACACCTTGGCAATCGTGAATTCAAACTTTGTTGCATACGATGACCTAAGCATCAAGGCGGAAGATAATTTTACCTTTGATGGGGTTTCACAATACGTCTGCACTTCCATGCCCGATGGCAGTTTTCAAGCCAAGGTAGACGCTAACGGATTCGCCCTTCCCCTAGAACAAGATATGTCCATACCACTGGATGGTAAACACAAAGTAAACATACCTGCCCGTTCGGTCATCGTTTTGACCAACATGCCCTAGGGAAAATTGATATATAAGCTCGGTTCAACACACCGAATCAGAAAAAAAATACAAGCACTTTTACATAATGAAATTAAAGAAAAACCCGAACAATCCTATTTTAAAACCCCATCCATCGAATTATTGGGAAAACTTGGTCGTCTGCAATCCAGGAGTCTGGTTTGAGAACGGAAAATTCACCATGCTATATAGAGCCGCAGGAGATGACGAACAGCATCTTATACGTATGGGCCGAGCCGAAAGCACCGATGGCATACACTTTAGCAGGTGCTCCGATGAGCCCGCATTTGAACCCAGTATAGACGGCCCGGATAAAGGAGGTATAGAGGATCCCCGCATAGTTAAGTTCGGAGAAGAGTTTTACGTAACCTATGCCTACAGGCCTCATTACCCGGGTCAATACTGGAAATTTGAACACGATGTTATCTTGCTTCCCGATGTGGGAGCCGATGCTCCGGCGGTTTTAAAGCAAAACATAGCCAATTCAGGCCTTGCCGTCACCAAGGATTTTAAAGATTGGATGCGCCTCGGACGTATAACCGACACCAATTTAGATGATCGCGATGTTATTCTTTTTCCTGAAAAAATCAATGGTAAGTACGCCATGTTACATCGCCCAAAGCAATGGATCGGAGATAAATACGGTTGTGAACAACCCTCCATTTGGATTCGCTTCTCCGATGACCTTATGGTATGGAATGAGCCGAGCACCTTGCTGATCTCTGGCCGAAAGGGTACATGGGAAGAAAAAGTCGGGGGATCCACGCCTCCCTTAAAGACCCCTGAAGGGTGGTTGATCATTTACCATGGCGTTGAAAACGGTGGCAAGGGGTACTACAGGGTCGGCGTAGCATTGCTTGATTTGAACGATCCTACCAAGGTAATTGCACGCGCTACCGATTTTGTCATGGAACCCGAACATGACTATGAAATAGACGGCCCATATCAAGGATGCGTTTTTCCAACAGGAAATGTTATCGTAGATGATACATTGTATGTATATTATGGCGCCGCCGACAAGTATATCGGATTGGCCACATGCAAAATAGATGAGGTACTTGACTACCTGAAAAAATACAGACTATAAAAATACGCCAAAGGTCCTGACCCCAATCGACGCCTGAGGTATGTCATTTTCGATAAGGTAAACGGTTTGGATCGGGACCTCAAGGCCGTATTGAAGCGGAACCCCTCTAATCGCTAAAATTTGAAGAATAGATAAAGGAGATTTATGATAAATATTAGTGCAATTGATATAAGCATTCTGATACTTTTTATTGTGGGTATTATATGGTGGGCCTTGAGAAACGGGAAAAGTTCGGACTCTACTTCGTATTTTTTGGCCGGAAGAAACATGACTTGGCCGGTAGTAGGGCTATCACTTTTTGCCGCCAGCGTATCGAGTTCTACCCTAATGGGGCATTCGGGAGAAGGTTTTATTTCAGGTATAGCCGTGTTCAATTACAACTGGATCTCTGTTTTGGTCATGGTCTTTTTTTCGCTTTTCTTCTTACCCTTCTATATCAAATCGGGCATTTTTACCATGCCCGAATTTCTGGAAAAGCGGTTTGATAAACGATCGCGTTATTATTTTTCCTTCATCACGATTTTCGGAAATGTATTTTTAGATGCCGCCGCCACGTTATATACGGGAGCCTTGATCATAAAACTGATCTTTCCTGAGGTCGAACTATTCTATATCATCTTGATCATGGCGGTGATCGCAGGAAGCTATACCATTGTCGGGGGACTATCTTCGGCAATAAACGCCGACATCATACAGGCTACCATACTGATCATAGGTTCGGCCATACTGTTTTTCTTTGCCCTTCATGAAATTGGCGGATGGGAAGAACTCTATACCCGTTTCGACCAAGGTGTCTGGCTAAAACTTACCCGTCCCTTAGATGACCCCACCGTACCCTGGTTGGGCATGTGGGTAGGTATCCCTATTCTTGGATTCTATTTTTGGGCCAACAACCAGGTAATGGTACAACGTGTACTATCGGCCAAATCAGTAGATCACGGAAGAAAAGGGGTATTGTTCGTAGGTTTCCTATACCTGTTCACCATTTTTATTTTTATCCTCCCAGGCCTAGCTGCACGTGGCATAGACCTATTCGGGGTCGACAATCTCCCGCAAGAAATTATTGATGGATCTACCCTAAAATCGGAATACGGAATCAATACCGATCAAGTTTACCCTCGGTTGATCGTCAAATTGCTTCCGGTCGGTTTGATTGGCTTGATCCTCGCCGCAATGATATCGGCCTTGACCTCGACCTTAAGCGCCACCCTTAGCTCTGTTTCCACCCTATTTACCATGGATTTTTACTCCATGATAGATAAGAAGGCAGATAGTAAAAAACTGGTCAAAGTAGGGCGTATTACCTCTATAGTCGTACTCATCATTGCAATTTTATGGGCCCCGTTCATTCAAAAATTCGATTCCTTGGTTTCATATTACCAAGAGGTGGCCTCATATCTGGCCCCTCCCATTGTAGGCACTTTTTTCTTGGGCCTCTTCTGGAAACGTTCCAATGGTACGGGTGCCCTGTGGGGACTCATTTCAGGAATCATAGTCGCAGCCCTTCTTATGATCGTAAAATACGCCTTGAATATTAGCGTTCCGTATCATTTCCTATTGATTGCCCCTTTGATTATGGTTTTGAGCGTAACCGTAAATGTTATAATCAGTCTCATGACGCCAAGACCCGATCAAGAGAAAGTCTTGAAAAATACTTGGACCCTAAAAATATGGAAGGAAGAAAGCGAAGCCCTACAAGGGGTCGTGTGGTACAAAAACCACAGGTTTCTTTCATTGTTATTGGTAATGGCTTGTTTTGTCATGTATTTCATATTTGCTTAAGAAGCTTACCCATAGTATTGGTACATACAAGTAAAATACAATGGCAATTTAAAATCAAAATAATTAAAAAATAAATGAAAATGAGAACAAGAGCCCTCGTACTACTCCTATTTGTTTTTACCTCCCTAAAGGGATTTACACAAGACCCAAATTTTCATATTTACCTATGTTTTGGCCAGTCTAACATGGAGGGTTCCGCATCGATACAACCGGAAGACCTTATTGTCAGTAGCCGGTTCAAGCTAATGCCTTCCACCGATTGTGGAGAGGTAGGAAAGCAAAAAGGCTTTTGGTATACCGCAATACCGCCTTTAAGTCAGTGCGGGGCCGGACTCTCCCCTGCCGATTATTTTGGACGCACCATGGTACAAAAATTACCGGACAGTATTTCGGTAGGAGTAATCAATGTTGCTATTGGCGGTTGTGACATTCGTTTATTCGATAAGGATATTTATGAGGACTATACGGAAACGTACAAGGAAACCTGGTTTACCGACAAGATAAAAGCCTATGGCGGACACCCCTACCAACGTTTAATTACAATGGCAAAACAAGCCCAGAAAACCGGTGTGATCAAAGGTATCTTATTGCATCAAGGAGAGACCAACCAAGATGATAAAAATTGGCCCCAATACGTAAAAAAGGTATATCGGGATATGCTGGAAGATTTAGGGCTGGACGCCAAGAATGTTCCCTTGTTGGCGGGTGAAGTGGTCGGGGAAGACCAAGGCGGTGTTTGCGCAAGTATGAACAAGATCATAAATACTTTGCCCCAAACCATACCTACGGCCCATATCATTTCCTCCAAAGGCTGTACCGTAAGGGAAGACCATGTACATTTTGACTCCGATGGGGTAAGGGAATTGGGGAAACGCTATGCCGAAAAAATGCTGGCCCTCGAACGAGGGGAATGACTTCCAACCAAAAACCGAGCTCTAGATATAAGGTGTAAAGCCAATAAAATCATTATAAAAAAAGCGCAAGTCGGTATCACTTGCGCTTTTGTTTGGCTTAATATGTCCGTACAAGACCTCACTCCATAACTTTCTTCATAAACCCCCTCATCTTTTCAATGATTTCGTCTCCGTCTTCCTCAAGTGCAAAGTGTCCCGTATCAAAGATATGGTAATCTATATTCGTGACATCTTCTTTAAACGCCTCTGCACCGCTTTCTGGGAAAAATTCATCGTTTTTACCCCAAACGATCAAAAGGGGAGGTTGCTCATCCCTTAGATATTGCTGCCATTGAGGGTACAATTTCACATTGTTTCGATAATCATAGAACAGGTCGAGATTTACCTTATGTGCATTGGGCCGTGATAGCCGCAAATAATCTAGATGCCAGGTATCGGGATTAACGTTTTCGGGGTTTCTGGTACCATGGGTATATTGCCACTCAAGACCTTCCAAGGAAAATACGGCGGACAAGGCCTTTTCGGTTTCCTCGGTCCTGTTTGCCCAGAATGCCCTTGTACTGGCCCAGGCCTTTCCCAATCCGGCTTCATAGGCATTACCGTTTTGGTTGATAATTGCCGTAACCCTTTCCGGATGGGCCGTGGCTATCCTAAAACCTACCGGCGCACCGTAATCTTGTATCATAAGGGCGTAAGAGTGTATTCCTTTTTGCTCAAGAAACCCGTTAATAGTCAAGGCTATATGATCAAAAGTATAATCATATTCGTCAGGCGATGGAAAATCACTATTACCAAATCCCGGATAGTCGGGCGCAATTAAATGGTAGTCATTCGATAACTGGTTCAAGACCTTTCTATATTGATGGGAGGACGAAGGAAATCCGTGTAACAATACGAGGGTCGGATTGTCGGGGTTTCCTGCTTCGCGATAGGCGATGTTAACACCATCGACCGTTGTTTTTCTGTATTTCGTGTTTTGCATTTTAGATATGTTTTATGTTTGTATAATTAAGTGGGCCGGACTACCCGTTTTTGTCATTGCCATCCGGAAAAGCTCATAAATAAATCGTTATGGTTTTCTTTATTACTGTTTATGTTTTATCGTTTATCCTTCACTCGTAAAATATAGTTTATTACCGAACGTTCGGTAACATAGTAGGGTAAATTTTTTTATTTGTTCAAATACCTGTGCTCTATGTTGTGCAAGGTTTGTTCAAAGACATCGGTATCATTCAAGCCTTTGCTTACGATAAGGCTTCCCTGAATATCGATCAATGTTTGTACCGCATTCGCTTTTGCCGATTCGGGCCCCTGCCCTAAAGCAACTCCGATTCTCGTAAAGACACTTATCCATTCATTCATTCCGGCGCTAATATTTTTTTCGAACAAATGCAAACCCGTTTCCATTGAAAAGGCCCTAAAAATGCAGCTTTCCCGTCCCCCATCGTAAAAGGTTGCAATATGGTTCAATCCGTTTTTCAACCTTACTTCCGGAGTATTATTTTCATCGGCTAGGGCCGCAAATACATTTGCTTGGACCCAGTCACCGATATAATTGAATACCGAAGTAGCCATCGCTTCCTTCCCCTTTGGGAACCGATGGTACAGACTTGCCTTTTTTAAACCGGTCACTTCAGATAATTCGGCCAAGCTGGTTCCTTCATAACCTTTGGCACGAAACACCTTGGCCAAGGCGACCATTAAATCTTTATCCAATATTTTTTGCGGTCTCATGGGACAAATCTACTACAAATATTCAATTTTACCAAACGTTCGGTAACAAATTGATGCTATTTAGACCTCAATTAGATTTTCGAGGGAGGATAAATCATTATAGACCTATTTAATCAGGGAATAATCAAAAAGGGCATAACGCCTAGCATTAGGCATATTACAAAGCCTATAGCCAATATTGAAGCATTGACAATAATAAAACAATCTTAATTCTTGACCAAGGGTATGACCGCAACCTTGCTCCTCGAGTAAATTCTTAAACACTGATTACCTAAGTTATTTCCTACATAAAATAGAGTCAAATTAACATAAAAGGTAAGATACTATTATAATATGGTAAGATAGGAATACTCCCAACAGGTCATAGCCCATACTTTAGCCGACTAACAAAAACAAAAATTATAATGACAAATCTAAAGTTTAACAGCAAAATTCGTAGAACTGCACTTTCATGTCTTTTCTACCTTTTTTATTTGGGCCTTGTGTACGGGCAACAACCTACGAAAACTTCAAATCCGAACGATCAATGGACAATCAAATGGAGTGCTTCTGACGAATTCAAAAAAGCAGATCCCGACTGGGCAAAATGGATCAAGACAGGCAACCTCCCGAATACTACGGCGTGGAAATGGAACAATCAAAAAAACGTAAAAATAGCCAACGGGGTCGCCAAACTGACCATGAGACAGAATGAAAACAACACTCCCAACGGAGGTACCTATTTTACCTCTGGGATACTTAAGTCATACAACAAATTTACGTATGGATACTTTGAGGCAAAAATTCAGGGTGCCGATATAGGGGAAGGCGTATGCCCTTCTTTCTGGCTTTACAGTGATTTCGACTACTCCGTAGCCAATGGGGAAACGGTATATAGTGAAATCGATGTAGTTGAACTTCAGCAATTCGATTGGTATGAAGGCCATCAGGACGATATTCGCGACATGGACTTAAATCTACACACCGTTGTTAAAAAAAATGGACAGGGAGTTTGGAGAAGGCCTAAAATGTATCCTCAAGAACAATTGAACAAATGGAGAGCTCCATGGGATCCAAGTAAAGACTTTCATATCTATGGTTGCGAAGTCAACAAGAACGAAATCATATGGTATGTTGATGGTGTCGAGGTTGCCCGAAAACCAAATAAATATTGGCATCGCCCCATGAATGTTACCCTTTCGTTGGGACTCAGAAAACCTTTTGTAAAATTTTTCAATAATAAAAACAATGCCGTAAATCCAGAAACCGACCCCAAGGCAAGGGAAAAATTAAGGGATATGCCCACATCGATGTATGTCGATTACGTTAGGGTATGGGAAAAATCAAACACCGGAGCTTCCCAACTCAATCAAATCGCTACTAAGCCTACACTGGAAAAAGGCATACATATCTATCCAAATCCCTATAAGAACGGTCCGTTGACAATCGATTTCGGCAAACCCTTCAGCGGCGAAGTACATATCACAGGTTTAAACGGAAGAACATTTTTAAGAAAAAATGTTGTCAATCAAACTTCGGTTCAATTCCAAGAATCAAAACCTAAATTTAAGAGCGGTGTGTATATCGTTAAAATTAGTGGACCTGATGGAGAGGTTTCAAAAAAGATACTTGTGGAATAATTGAAATTTAATTTTTACAAAATTACGAACGGGCAAAGGGGTTCGGGTTCCCCTTTGCCCGTTTATAAAATAATGGACGGAAATGATTGTTCCGGCTTCTACCCTAAACAAAGGCCTGCCTTCCTTTTATATGTCATATTAGTTATGTACGGGTTCGATGCGTTCTTCGATATCCGCAACGAATTTTAGGATGGCATCACTAGAGATCAAATAGTTGGTCGCTCCATATTTTTTATCCATTTGCACCGCTAGGTCCTCTAACTTTCGGAGACTTTGGGACAATGCATTGCGGTTTTGCCTTGTCGGGCGATCTCGGTTGATGATATATCTCAGGTAGGCTTCTATATGGGGCATACTAAGTTTTACAAAGTCTTCCATAAGCAAAAATTGTCCCTTTACCTTTTGATACTCTTTTTTTGAGAGGATTTTTTTTACCGACTCTATATCTGAAATCGATTCACGGCATAAGGCCAAGGCCTCTTCACGTTCGTTCAGTGCCATTTTTATAATTTCTTCGGTAGGGTGATAGACGAATGCCTCGATCAGAGCATTGTTCTTTATATCATCGGGATTCCATTTGATCATTG
Organism: Zobellia uliginosa; assembly: GCF_900156625.1. Lineage (GTDB taxonomy): Bacteria > Bacteroidota > Bacteroidia > Flavobacteriales > Flavobacteriaceae > Zobellia > Zobellia uliginosa. The sequence continues at coordinate 56,894 of NZ_FTOB01000009.1, forward strand.
ATTTCCCGGTATGAAGCACTTGGGCCGTCATATAATCGAGTGAAGCCATCTTACTGTGTTCCTGCACCCAAACTCCCTTAAAGTAATACACTGAGTTAGCGATATCATCGGTCCGCTTTAAAGCCCTGACCATAGTTGGTGCCGCCTCCTTTCCAAATTTATCCATCGCCCAATCATCCCACACTTTCCGTACATCTACATAGGGGTCTTTCGCAAAGCGTGACAGGGCATATAGATTTACTTCATTGTAATTTTCGAACAGGGTCTGGTCCTTTTCCCAATAGGTACGCATGGCCAAAGTACGTATGGCCCTGTTGTGGTTTAAGGCATGCTGAACCCTGACCTGTATCTCCTCCGGAAAACAATAAGGAATAAAAGACCTCCCCCAATATTCCCCTACACCATCAAACAATAGAGAGGCCCTGGTATTTGTTTCCATCATTATACGATTCGGCCCCTTATACGGGTCCCAATCACCCGACTGGGACTTATGCACCATCAAAAAGGACTCATTTCTCCGTTCAAGTTCTTTCAACGACTCTAACAATAATTTTTCTTGGTAGGGATAATGGCTGAAAGTCAAAATGGAAAAATCCTTTTTCGCACGATTAGCGCCCCGTATCACGGCGGCCATAAACTCGGTCAAATAATCCGCTTGCGAATAGTATTGGTTTTCCCCTTTATGCCAAGTAAGTGGCTTTTGCCATTTGATTCCCGGAAAATAATTTAGGTCATCCAATATTGGGGTTTCCCATAAAAAATAATCCGTGGCATCTACCTGCGGAAATGTTTTAAAAAGAGCATAGGTCCTTTCCTCATAAAATTTCCACAATAGACCGTTTTCAAGATACCTCGCTTCTGGATAGAGGTTAAAAAAACTGTTCTTATCGTCGCTGTAATAATCCGTTGCGGGCAAACTGGGCTCTCCCCCACTCAAGGTAATTCTGATACCATGATCTTTGAACCATTGCAGCTGCCTTTCATATTTGGCTTTTTCTTCTAGGCTTCCCCCTTGTTCGATTTTTGAAAACCCTTCTATGTTGAGATATTTATAGGCTATGGCATTTCCTCCTCCGTAAATACGGACTTCCCTTACCCCGTATTGAAGAATTTTTTGCCGGGTCATTTCAAGGCTTGCCTCCAATTGGGGATCCATAAGGAGTCCCAATCTAAACCCAATGGCCAAATCGAGCCCAGAACGCTTGTCCGCATCTTTCTGGCCCTGTAAAGATGTACCGAGCATTGACAAAACGATCAAAGTGGCCAAAGCCTTCACTTTCAACATGGTGTTTTTATTTAGTTACAAACCTCATCTACGATTTTCCTTGACCGGGCCTACATAACCGCCTTAAAAGAACACCTGAACCGATTTTCCGTCCTTAATCGTTTTGTTCAGTATTACCGTTCCGTTAGTTTTAAGCACTGAGACCTTCAAGAGCCTTCCTTGCCTTTTTACGGAAATATCAAAATCTTCACCAAAGGCCTTTACTTTCTTTAAGGCCATATGATCCCATTCCGCAGGTAATCGGGGCGTACATTTAAAGCTCTTTAGCCCGGTAGGGACAATCCCGAAAATACCCTCGGTAAACACCCGACAATAGAGACCGCTTTCTGCAGATAATTGGGCCATGTTCCCTTCAGGATAGGCCTCTACCACATAAGGCACCCGATTCCCCAACAACCGCTTGTTTGAAAACTCCTCTAATTTCTCCAACGATTGGGCATTGGCCCCTGCCAAAAAAGTTCCCCTAAGGGCATATAGGGTGCCCCTGTCCCAAAATATTTCAGATATAGCCTTGTTCTCGTCGTTCTTTTCGACATGTACCCCGTTTTCCGACCATAGTTTATCAAACAGGGCCTGGATCGTTCCTTCCTTTCGGTCATATATGCCCGTAACCAAGGGTAAACATATCCAATGTCTCAGTTTCGTATGTCCATCATAATATCGATAGGTTTCCAATCCTTCGATGGTAGCCCCAAAATAGCTTTCGATATTCTTCTTGAGTGCCTTGGCCTGTTTTGTGTATGCACGCGTTGTACTACTACTCTCGTTCAGGGAATTTCCGAGACTTACCGCTAAGCCCAAGGCTCCGTAATACAGGCTCGAAGTTGACAAATTGGCCGTTCCCGTGGCTATCCTTCCTTCCATTTCATCCGATTCGGATGCCACTACCCCTGCACTGTTCAACTGTCTTCTATTGTATTCTAAACACCATTTTATCAATGGCCAAAGTTCTTTGCCTATTTCTTTATCGCCCGTACTCAAGGCAAATTGCGCGGCGCCATAAGCTATCATGGCCGCATCGCCACGATCTAAGGTGCTTTTGGGAGCGTCTCCCTCCATTTCAAAGGAATACGGTAAGTTGTTATACGCGTCGTTGATTTCTTTTGCAAATAGGCGATACACGTTCAATGAAGCGTCATTACCCGTATCATAGCCCAAGTATGGAAAAAAGGGGCCTACATATTCAGCTTGGTCATTCGCCCAAAAACCTACATAGTAGCGCCCTCCCCCCGGAGAATGGATCAACCCGAGTTTAGATTCAAAAATACTTTCGGAGGCCCTTATCTTAGAAAACCCGAATAAGGTGTTCAATGTTGGGTCGGGCGTTTGTAGTTCCAATGAATTTTTCATTTGGTCTAAAAAAGCCAAACGTTCATTATAGTATTCATTTCCGGAAATCTCGACTTTGGGTTCATTGTTCATGGTGGCCGAAATACCAATGGAAAAGGTATACGACTTAGCCGGTGCCAAGGTGGTTTCCTTCTCGATGTTCGACGCGACATGAATCGTATATACCCCTTTTGCCCCATCAAGGGTTTCCTTGACTTCCTTCTGCCCGCCATGTAACACGACCGGAGTGCTACCGGTGTTGGTCATTGTCCATTGTTCCACAAACAATCGTTGTCCCATGGAGGGAAAGAAAGTACGGATAAGGCTAACGCCATTTACCGCCTCGTGTACGATTTTCAACATGCCATTGATCCTTACCTCTTTTACGGGTCCGGGCACATAGATCCTATTCCCCATAGCGATAGAGGGTAGGATATTATCGGTGTAGACCCCTTTCAGGTAGGCGCGGTAGGCCTTCCAGTCGGCATCGTTGGTCTTTAGCAGGGTGCGTAACTGTGGGAAGAAAATTTCCCGGGAAATGGATACCTCCCTTTTTTCGTTAATGGAATAGCCGATAATACCCGAAACCCTTTTTCCCGACATTTCTATATTGTCTTCGTACGGATGGTTATAGCTCTGGGTAACGTCTAGCCGTATTTCATCGGTTTTTTCAATTGTCCAGTGTTGCCGCTCCTGCGCCATTTGCCCTTGCGATACCAAAAGGCCCACCATAATCATTAGCTTTTTTATTCCCATTGCGATCTGTGTTTTATTCAATTTCCCTTTAATCGATATCAAGTAACATCCAATTGTCATTGACTACGCCATCAAGTATATTTTCGGTACAGAGGTTCCAGCTTACAAAGCCGACTATATTTCCGTTTTCATCTACATGGTCATCACTGGGTGCCAATGGCTCACCGGTTTCCGCACTATAGTTTTCGTGCATTGTATCGTGTTTTTCAATATCCTTCAGCAACAAGGTACCCAAGGCTTCCCCCAACCAGGCCACTTCATTTTCAAAACCGTATTTCTTCAGTCCGATTGAATAGATATAGTTGGCAATCGGCCAAACAGGCCCTTGCCAATTGGAAAAAGGTACAATTATATTTTTGTTATTGTAATCGGGATCTTCTGCCGAAAGTGACCTAAAGCCGTACTCTGCCTTCATTTGCTTTGGATCCAACAAGTGATTTTGAATCATGGCCCTTCCCTCTTCTTGGGGGGCTATGCCCGCCATAAGGGGTACAAAGGAAGAGTAACTCACCCTTTTGTAAAAATGTCCGGTTTCACGATCGACCGTATAATACATTTGATCTTCCTTCGACCATAAATGGGTATTGATAGCTTTCTTCAGGGCCTCTGCTTTTTCTGCGTACACCTTGGCGTCATTTTCTTTGCCGAGCACTTTTGCAATGCCTGCTTGGGCAAGGTATTCTTTATATTGCAGGGTACTGGCATCGGGGGCCAAAAAAGAACGCTTGTCTTCTTGAAAATAATTCATGGCCGGATTATTATCCGCTCCACTTTGCATGGCGATATCCCAATAAAACAGTCCTGTTTTTTCATCTTGCTGGGTACGTTCGCGGTACTCCAATACTTTTTTCAACTGCCCGTAATAAGGTTGGGCCCAAGAAAAATCGTTTAACCCTTTTGACGACAAGTACACTCCTTGGGACAAGAACGGCTTCATTGCAAATTTCCCAAAAATAGGTCGGGGCCCCTTGGTAGTCGCACAACCGGAAACATAGCCTTCCTTATCGATTCCCTTGATAAGGTTGAGCGCCCAATATTTTAAATACTCAGGTTTTCCCTTACTGACAAAATAGTTGCCCATAAAAAAACCGTCCCAATCCCACATTTGTTTATAGAATCCGGAAGGGATGAGATATGGATATTCCAAATAGCCCTCGCCCGGTTGGATGACTTTCTTAGACTGCCCAACAAAACTCTTGCTCAATTGCGCATATAGCTCCTTTAGTTTTTCGTCATTCGAAAAATCATCTACTAGTTCCGTATTTACCATAGCTTCATTATTGGGTGATTTGTTTTGCTTACAACCCGCCATCATCCCTATGGTCATACAAAGTAGAAATGCTTTTTTCATCTATCTAATGATTTATTCGCCCCTTTCATAACTGGGCATATTTTTATGTAACAGGTCTCTTCCCTTTGTTATCGATTCAATTGAAAAGAACGCCCCAGTCCACGGTGCATTTCCTTAACGGTAGCCCCACGGACCAGCAAAAGCGTTCTCGTTCAACTCACAACTAACTCAATTCTATCTATTGCCAAACTACCAGTTCGGGTTATTGGGTGCCAAATTCGGGTTGATATCGATCTCACTTTGAGGTATCGGCCACAATTCGTTCTTGCCCGCTATAAAAGCGTAGCCTTTGTCGGTCATTACTTCTGCAGCCGTGCCCCAACGAACCAGGTCAAAATATCGTTTTTGCTCAAAACACAATTCTACCCTTCTTTCGTGGTAAATAGCCTCGCGCATTTGCTCTTTAGCAATACCCGCATCAATCAACGGTACATTGGCCCGTTTTCGAATAGGATTGATAAAATTGACGGCCTCACCCGTACGATCGAGTTCGTTCAAGGTTTCCGCTTTTAAGAGAAGTATATCCCCTAGACGTATGACTACGTAATTGTTATCGACAAAATATGGGGTTCCCGCCGTGTAATCGTCAAAGGCAACCAAGCCTTTTCTACAGTTGTAACCCGTAGGTGACCATTCTCCTTTATAGACATCCCCACTAAACAAATCGCCATCTTTTAGAACGGAAGCTTCCAATCGGATATCGCCCGGTTCAAATTCGTCTACCAAATCTTGGGTCGGCAACATAAAACCGATTCCACCCCAATCAATGTCGGAAGACCTAGGAGACATCCATCCGTTACGGTTATATCCTTCACGGTCACTGGCTCCACCTGTCTGGAAGTTTACTTGAAAAATCACTTCTTTGTTGGTTTCGTTTCCGATGCCGAAAATGGCGGAAAAATCATCGGAAAGATCATAGCCATAATCGTTGATCACACTTGTAAGCAAGGGGTCTGCTTCCTTCCACTTTTTCTGGAAGATATAAGACTTGGCCAACAAGGCCTTCGCCGCTCCTACGGTAGCCCTACCCAAATCGTTATCAGACAGACCATCAGGTGTTTTCAGCCCTTCCATGGCCGCTGTAAGATCGCCTTCGATGAATGCCCAAACCTCGGTTTCCGGACTTCTTGAAATTTCATAATCTTCAGGACTGTTCGGTTCGGTGACAATGGGTAAATCGCCGTAGCGAATCACTAAATCAAAATAACACAAGGCCCTAAGAAACTTGGCTTCGGCTACCAATGTTTTTTTAACATCGGCATCAATGCTCTCTTCGGTCATTTCCTGAATTTTTTGAATCGCCAGGTTGGCCCTGAATACAGGTACAAAATAAGCCTTCCATTTGTCTACGAAAATGTGGTTATCGGCCGATGCAATAAACTTTTGCACTTGATCCATACCCGGTTGATCCGAAGGTCCCCCCCCTCCTTTTTCCGCATCGTCCGATTGTACATCTTCTACAATAGACATGGCTCCATAGAGGGTATAGCTCTGAATTCCGTCGTAAATGGCATTAACGGCCTGTGTGGCCTCTTCTTCATTGGTATAAAAAGTACCTACGCTCAGCGAACCCAAGGGTTCCTTATCTAAAAAAGAATCGTCACAAGCGTATGTGCCTAAAGCCAGTAAAGTGATATATATGTATTTCTTCATGGTTTCGTTTATTTGAATTATAAGGATAAGTTTACGCCCAGTACCAAAGAACTCGCAACAGGGTATTTGGCCCTATCGACACCAAGGTCTGTTCTAGACCCCTTGGTCTGGTACATCTCTGGGTCATAGCCACGGTATGAGGTGAACGTATGTAGGTTCTCGGCACTGACATAAAAGCGCAGGCGGTCTACTTTCAATTTTTCCAAAACACTTTTCGGCAAAGAATAGCCCAACTGTACGTTTTTGATTCTTATAAAAGAACCATCTTCGATCATACGAGAAGAACTTCTTGTATTTTGGTTTACATCGTCACGGGTCACCCTTGGTACAGAATTGGAAGTTCCTTCACCCGTCCATCGGTTCAAGATATTGCTCCACTTGTTATAAGGTTCCGAGGCCGTCTCTATCTGACGAATCATACCGTTGTAAATATCATTCCCGTAAGAACCGTAAAGACGTACGCTAAAGTCTACATTTTTGTAATTGGTCTGTGCATATGCCGAGAAAGTAAAATCGGGATTGGGATCACCGATATAGGTACGGTCTTTATCGTCAAGAACACCATCTTCGTTTACATCTACAAAGCGAATATCACCTGGTTTGGCATCGGGTTGCATGCCATGCGCGGCAACATCGGAATCGTTTTGAAAAAGTCCGTCCGCTACATATCCGAAAAATTGACTAATAGGCTTGCCCACTTCGGTACGGGTCCAGCGTTCCCCCAAATACGCTTGATCGCTCCAAATATAATCGACACTTCCCAGGTCTTTTACTTCGTTCCTGATCTTTGTAAAGTTACCACCGATATTGTACGTAAATGCTTTATCGGAAGGCGATTGATAATCTAGGGCCAATTCAATACCGCTGTTCCTGATCTTACCAACATTGGTATAGGCCGTTGTTGAGTAACCCGAGGTAGCCGGTGCCGGCAAGGTCAACAACATGTCTTCGGTATCCTTGATAAAATAATCGGCCGTCAATGAAACACTACTATCGAACAATTTTAGGTCAAGTCCGAAGTTGCTCTGAATCGTAGTCTCCCAGGTAACATCGGGATTGGATGCGGCATTAGGCGCATAACCCGGCACGGTTGCCTGTGAGGTACCAAAAGGGTAGTACACCAAATCTAGGTTATTGGCCCACGGGTAGTTGCTATAAATATCTTGGTTCCCCAATTTACCGTAACTGGCACGTAGCTTTACGTAGTTGAACGTCTTTGTATTATCGTAGAAACCTTCTTCACTCATGATCCATCCGGCAGATACGGAAGGAAAAGTACCGAAGCGGTTAGACTCACCAAATCGGGAAGAGCCATCTCGCCTTACATTGGCTTGAAAAAGATATCGGTTTTTAAAATTATAATTAAGTCTACCCAAATAAGACATTAGGGCATATTCCGAAGTTCCGCCACTGTTGTCCCTTGTTCCAGTTCCTGCATCTAGGTACCAGATGTATTTTTGGTTATTGGGAAAGTCTTTTCTACTGGCATTTAAGGTTTCATACCTATTTTCTTCCTTAGTAATACCCGCCAAAACATCAAAATGGTGGTCTTCTCCCAAATCGAATGTATAGTTCAGCGTATTCTCCCATACCCAAGTGGTATAGATCGAAGAGGTTTCGGAGAGTTGGTTTTGGATGGCTTGTGAACTACCCTCGGTATATGTAGGGTCGAAATCCTTTCCTTTAGAGTATAGAAAATCATATCCAAAGGAACTTTTAAAAGTAAAATCTTTAAAAGGCTTATACTCTAAATACGAATTTCCGAGCACCCTATAGCTTTTTCTGCTATCGTAGTTCAACAAGGCCAAACGCAATGGGTTACCACCATCACCAACATATTCCGCAGGACCGATGTTTCCTCCCCAATCGCCATTGGCATCCTTTACGGGCACCATAGGTCTTTCCCGTAATGCGCCAAAAAGAACACTCGTCCAAGAATGGTCATCGGGCACTACGTCTTGTGTATTGGTAGTCAAGGACAGATTGGTGCCCACCTTGAACTTATCGGAAAACTTGGTACTACCATTGATACGGGCCGAGATTCTTTCAAATCCACTTCCCACAACAATACCCTCTAGGCCGTAATACCCTAATGAAAATAGGTAGTCTGATTTTTCAGATCCTCCCGAAAAGGTAAACTGGTGGTTTTGGATAGGCGCATTTCTGAATACCTCATCTTGCCAATTGGTATCGGTTGGATTGGCCGTACCCGGTCCGTACTCACTGGGGTCTCCCCAAAACTCATCGTCAGGTAGGCCTGAGTTTCTGTACGCCTCTTTAGTGATCATCACATAATCGTGTGAATTCAATACATCGATCTGGTTGGCCGCTTGTTGAAAACCGTAATAGCTCTCAATATTGATCTTAGATACACCGGCCTTCCCTTTCTTGGTCGTAATTATGATTACCCCATTGGCCGCCCGTGCGCCGTAAATGGCCGATGCCGCGGCATCCTTAAGTATGGAAATCGAAGCGATATCCGATGGGTTTACCGAACTGATTCCCGATTTAGTTGGGAATCCGTCAATAACGTATAAGGGGTCGTTGTTACCAAATGTACCCGTACCCCTAATCCTAACGGCAATGCCTCCTCCCGGCTCACCGGAATCGGCGGTAATCTGCACCCCGGCAACTTTACCCTGAAGCGCTTGTGAAACCGTAGGAACCGAACTTTCCTTTAAAACACTTTCATTGACAAAACCGACACTTCCGGTAAGATCTTTAACCTTTTGCTTTCCGTACCCAACGACCATTACCCCTTCAAGAGAATTGGCCTCAGGCTCCATTTGCACCATAATATGCGATGATGTACCTACACTGACCTCTTGGGTCTTATACCCTAAGTATGATATTACCAATACCGCATCTCCCTCAGGTACTTGAAGTGTAAAATTTCCGTCAAAATCGGCAGAGGTACCCTTCATGGTACCTTTGATCACGATTGACGCTCCAGGTAAAGGTATACCCTGGTCATCTACAACGTTACCCGTTATTTCTTTGTCTTTCGCATCCGTAGGGAATGGCGATTTGTAGTTTGCATTCGCGTTATACGCAAAAGCAACACAGCAGATTAAAAAGCCGACAACCTTGGCTTTAGGGAACATGCCCCTAATTTGTTTCATCATAGATTTAAAATTTTAAGTTAGCTAGGTTCAAAAACCCGTTTGAACGGGCTTCGCAAACACCTTCCCAAAAGAATCGATTTGCTTCCGGTAAAATTATCGGAATGACCGGCCTTAAAACTTATACCTACGTATCAAATACTTGTAAAATAGTATCAGACCCCCATAAAACAAGGGCATTCGAAAGGTCGAACACGGTATACCATGATTTTACAAGAATGGAAAAGGGATTTTAGAGGGAAGGTATTATTTGCCTTTTTTGTACTCTTTGGGGCTACATCCGTAGGCCTCTTTGAAGCATCTGGAAAAATAACTGGCCTCTTTGAAACCGGAAAGAAAGGCTATTTCCGAGATCTGGAATTTTCCTTCCTCAAGAAGCAGAACCGCATACTTTAGGCGAATTGATTTAATAAAATTATTAGGGGTAAGTCCGGTCAAAGCCTTCACCTTCCTAAACAATTGGGCCCGACTGACACCGACCTCCGTAGCCAGTTTTTCCAAGGTCAGGTTTTGATCTTGTATATTCTCTTCGATCGTTTGCTTCAATTTCCACAAAAGCTTTTCATCTATTGACGTCACGGTCACTTCCGACGGCTCTAAGATTTTGGCATTTTGAAACATCAAACGAAGCTTTTCTCGGCTTTTGATCAGGTTGTTGATCTTGGCGATCAAGATATCCTTGTTAAACGGTTTGGTCAAATAGGCATCAGCCCCTGAGTTTATACCTTCTACTATTTGCTGATCGAAGGCCCGGGCGGTAAGCATAATTATTGGGATATGGCTCGTTTCGAAATCACCTTTTATCTTTTTGCACAGATCAAGTCCGTTCATCTCGGGCATCAAGATATCACTAACCACCACATCCGGGGTTATTTCCCTGATCAAATCGACTCCCTCCACGCCATTGATGGCCGTATATACGTTAAAATTATGCTGTAGGATCCGTTTTAAGTACATACGGAGTTCGTCGTTATCTTCAACAATGGCCACACTATAGTCTTTAAGCTCGCCAACGGCCAACGCCTCTTCCTGAACGGGCGCCTGAAATATATCGGCGCCGGACGTAGGGGGAACGATCGAGGGCAATACCTTGTTCGATACTTTGTACAAATCTTTGTTCTTGGGCAGGAGTACCACAAAAGACGCCCCCTTATTCTTTTTTGATTTCAACAAGACAGAGCCAAAGTGCATTTCCGACAGCTGTTTGACCATATACAGGCCTATTCCCGTTCCCGAATTTGTTGTGTCATCTTGATAAAAGCGATCAAAAACATCACGTACGTGTTCTTCCGAAATCCCTACCCCATTGTCGTCTACCTTCAAAAAAATATGGTTATCGGGATCGGGGTAATCCTTTTCACCACAGATGAGCTTATACTTTTTCCCTCCAAACCTTTTCTTCTTAGTACTTAAAGCCCCTATGGACACCTTTACCTGCCCCCCATGTTGTACGGCCTTGAACGCATTTGACAATAAGTTGTACAAAATCTTCTCTACCTTATCGTGATCGTAGAACATCAACAAGGGCTCTTTTGGCAGTTTCACCTTATACTTAACATTCTTTATCTTAGAAACATGTAGAAACGAATGGCTAATGACCCGAACACTCTCGACGATATCCCCTTCACTTATATCCAATTCCAATTTCCCGTATTCGTATTTTCTAAAATCCATGATTTGGTCGACCAACCTTCGCAACCGTTCCACATTGGTTCTCACAATACCTAGCAATTCACTGTCTTGGCTAGCCCTTTTTTGTTGGATCAAACTTTGAATAGGGTCGGATATCAGCGATAGGGGCGTTCGAAGTTCATGGGAAATATTGGTAAAGAATATTAGCTTTGATTCGTATATTTCCGAAAGTTTTTTCCGTTCAATTTCCTGTATTTTCACTTCGTTCCTACTGTCTCTGTTCTTCACTAGGACAAATACGAAAGCCATAACGATCCCGGCGGCAAGCAAGTACCAAAAGAGTTTCATCCACCATGTGGCATACCAGGCCGGTAGTACCTGTATTTCAAAAACAAGTTCCTCGGTATTCCAAACCCCATCATTATTGGTACCCAAAAGATGAAACCTATAATCGCCCTGGGGAAGATTCGCATAGTTAATGGACCTTTCGTTACCTAAAAAACGCCAGTCGTTATCGACCCCGATCAATTTACACTTATAGGTGTTATTACTGGAATACGGCAAATGCAAGGCCGCAAATTCGAGTCCTACCGTATTTTGTTTCGCTCCCAGTCGAATGCCCTTGGCATAGGATATTTCTTCGGACAGTATTTCACTTCCATCATTTACCTTGATCGGTTTACCATTGACGATCAAACGGGTCAAAACAAGGTTCGGCCTATAGTCGTTTTTACTGATATCGATCGAAGAATCGTAACTATTCAAGCCATTTGCCCCACCGAAATAGAAGTTCCCCGACTTGCCCGCATATACCGAGTTGCCATTGAATTCTAAAGATTGCAGACCATCTTTTACACCATAACGTTCCAGTTTGGAAGTATCGAAATTATAGGTAAATATTCCGTTATTGGAACTCGCCCAAAGGGTATTCTTGGCTTTATCGTACAATAAACCATATACATAACCCCTACCTAGGTTCAACACATCTGACGAACTGTTCAATGGGAAGAAGGGTTTTATTTCCTTTTTTGAAAAATCGATTTCACAAATTCCAAAATTGGTCCCCACCATAATTTTATTGTCGGCAACCTCGCATAGATTATAGGATTCATAGTTCTCAAAGTATTTCTTATAGGCCTTGTCTATCCTGATAATCTTAAAATTCAACGGCTTGCCCAAATTGCCGTATTTTGAAATTTGAATACTATAGTCTTTATACTCCAAATAGGCCACCCTTCCGTTCAGTGTCCCGAACCAGATGCTTCCATTACTGTCTAGCAATAAGGAATAGATAATTTTATTGTCTAGGGAAGTTCCGATGGAGGTATTGGTAATCTGTCTGAGCTTTCCTGCTACATCATATACGTATAATCCGCTTGCCGTACTGATCCATTTGTTCCCATCTTTATCCTCTAAAATGGAGTAAACACGCTTACCGGGCAGAAGACTCGCCTTGTTATGGTAAAAATGTGCTTTTAGATCTTGCTCGCCCCCTACGAACTTATCTACGATAAAGATTCCACCTTGTGTACCGATCCATATGGCTCCCTTCCTATCCTGAATTATTGACCTCACATGTCCCAATGCACCATTCGTATCGGAGTCAACCTGTATTTGGTCTTCCGAATTCAGTACAAAAAGCCCCTTTCCCCGGGTTCCTAGCCATAAATTATGGTCGGCATCTTCAAGAATTCCGTGAACATTGACAATATCGGCCCCTGCCTGTCCTTCCTTATCGATTTTATTGATCGTGCGAAACCTACCGTCCAAGGTAATCACGGTATTAACGCCGGCATCGGTACCGACTACGATCATTCCTGAAGGATCTTCATAGAGTGTTCTGATATAATCGTTTTTCAATACATTGGCCCGATTGATCTTATGCCGGTAATTTCTCCAATTTGCATTTTGTTTATTGTACACGAACAAGCCTTCTCCCTCGGTACCTATCCAAATATTTCCCTTTATGTCTTCCAAAAAATTGTTGACCTGAACCGGGCGTGGCCAATTTTCGTACTTATCGTAAATGGCCTGGGCCTTAATCGATAGTCGATCGTCTTCCGCGCTAACCTTCAAATCGGAAAAATAGGTCTCCCCCCCTGAAAAGATCAGCAACTCCCCAGAATTGGTAAGATGCAAGGTCTCTAAGTTTTCAAGGGAGCCTTTCCCCTTGTCAAGGCCTACATACATAGGTTCGGCCACATGGGAGTTTATCCTTAAAAGGAAAAGCCCTTTTGAAGTACGCAGTATTGCCCCTTCCGATATGGCAATGATTTGGTGTACTTCGGGATGGTCGTCGGCCGTAGTGCTATATCCCTTAAAATCGATTTCTTGAATCGCGTAAGAACCACTGGGGTCAAGAAGAACCCAAAAGAGTCCGTTTGTCGTGCCCACATACATTCCCTTTTTATTGAAACCAATATCTACACTCGTTATATAACTACTTCGTTTCGGATTGCTTTCCGACGGAAAAATGTAGGCAAAGCTGCGATTGGTCTTATTAAAGAGATTTAGCCCATTTTTGGTGCCTACCACCAAATAGTCATGTATTCCGTTAAGGGTTGTTACCCAAGGGTTGCTCAGTCCTGTTTTACCATTAAAAGTATTCGGGAAGACCTCATAATCATAGCCGTTATATTGATACAGGCCATCCATTTTGCCGATCCACAAAAATCCTTTTTTATCCTTGTAAAAAGAAGAGGCCACATTGTCCGTGATGCTGAGTTCATTGTTGAGTACACTGATCTTATAATCAAAACCCTGTGCCAAGCAAGAAGCTATAGTCGACAAGGCCAACAGGCTTGTATATAGCAGGTTTTTGATGCGTATTGATTTTGACAGAGAGGAAAATAAATTAAAGTAAGACAGGGAAAACGGTTTAAAAATGCGTTAATATTGGGGTTACTACCAGCTTTAGTCATGGCGCGGACTTCCCCTTTTTAGTATATGGCTAAATTCATAAAATTATAATTAACCATGAAGGTTCTGGAAGGAATTCTTCCGTAAAGATCCATTAGTTTTTTTATTGGCCCGATCCACCTGATTTTCCGTCCTCATTTTTCTTCCAAGAACTGTCTACTTTCCCTACATGTAGATCCATTTCACCAAGAACCGACTTACATCTTAGATATGGCACGTTAGACGAATATTCTATTTCTTTTTCTCGATTTATGGTACTTTCTGCCAAGTTCTCAAGATAAAACCAAGCCAAAACCAAAATACATGCCTATAGACGGTTCTCCACTTATTGAATACACAAAACACTATCCTTCCATTGCATTTGATGTGCGATATTCCTATCGCAAAAACAAAATGGGAATGTTATATTTTGCCGCCCAACCATTGGAATCGAAGGATGAGGCGTGCTATGATTACGACTTTTTATACGGGCAGATCAACGGGCAAATGCAATTGCAGATCGGATTTAAAGATTTTCTCTTTCCGATGACCAAGGATTTTCATCACCGCTTAGACATGCTCTATGACACCCTTATGGAAGAGTATGTAGACTTCATCCATTCACAATTGTAAAACGGAACAAGCATTAATGTTCCTTAGATGAATCGGTATTTTCGGGCCGCTATAATCAAGCTACCTAAGGGATGTAACACAATAAAGGTCGGCTTTGATGGCCGACCTTTATCTTTTTAAAACATTTGCGTTTGCTATGTTGCCCTTACTCCCTTAAAAAAAACCGAACTACTTCGCCTTAAGGATAATCTTGGCCCGCCTTTATTGACGAACTGCCAATGGCGGTTCGAAAAGGCCTATACTAACGCACTGCCCATTTTATTGTTCTATGCTTCGCAGCTCGCACATTCTTTTTTCTGCTTGAATTTTTGGGCCGCATTCATACTATGTTGATAGTAGAGTGATTTTAACCCAAGTTTCCATGCCGTAACGTGGATCTTATTGATTTCCTTTACGGGCATATCGGGATGGACGATTATATTCACCGATTGTCCTTGGTCAATATGGTTTTGACGGTTGGCCGCTTGGTATATGATATCCAATTGATCTATTTCCGAATACGTTTTAAACACATCCTTTTCCTCTTCCGATAAAAAGTCCAAGTGCTGTACAGACCCGTCCCGCTCACGAATACTACGCCATATTTCGGTGGTATTCATTCCCTTTTCCTCCAACAATTCCAATAGGAAAGGGTTTTTAATCGTCGTTTTGACCTTAGCGATATCCTTGACGTAAATATTCGACCAGATAGGCTCGATACCTTGCGAGACTTGACCCAAGATAAAAGCCGAAGAAGTGGTCGGGGCAATGGCATTAAGAGTGGCATTTCTTCTACCATAGCCCTTAAGAATGGCCGGTTCACCAAATTTATCGGCCAAAGCCTCCGAAGCTTGGTACGATTTTTCTTTTATTTTCTTGAATATTTCACTGTTCAAGTTATATGCTTCTTGACTATTGAAGGCCAATCTCTTGGACTGCAACAGCGAATGCCATCCTAAGACACCTAAACCAAGGGCACGGTTGTCTTTGGCAAAATTGTAGGCACGTTCCATAAAGAGAAAGGTCTGTCGGTCTTCACGGCTATCGGAGTCGCGATACCTTTCCAATTTTTCAATAAATTCCGTAATAACGGCATCCAAGAAAAACACCATGGTCTCTACGGCATCGGTATCTTTCCACTTCTCATAATGAAGTACGTTCAATGAAGACAAGACACATACGAACGACCAGTTGTCGTTTGAAGGCAACATGATTTCGGTACAAAGGTTACTGGCATAGATAGGTAAGTCCTTATCTCGGTAAACATCCGACGCACCGTTATTGGCGTTATCGCTAAAGAATATGTACGGATATCCCATCTCTCCCCTTCTTTGCAAGACTTTGGCCCAAATAGAACGTTTTTCTACATCGCCATCGATCATTTCCTGCATCCAGGCATTGGTTACGGTTACCCCGTGGGTAAGTTCTTGAATAGGGTTTCCTTCGGTACCAATTTCCAAAAACTCCATAATATCCGGGTGTTCGATTGGCAAGTATGGAGAAAAGCGACCACGACGTATAGACCCTTGACTTACGACATCGACCATTGATTCAAAAAGCTGCATAATGTGTACGGCACCAGAAGCCTGTCCATTATTCTTAACCTCGGCACCACGATGTCTGATCTTACCAAAATAACCGGAGGTACCCCCACCGAGCTTCGACATCATTCCAACTTCCGATTGGGTAAAAAGAATATTCCCCATATCATCGTCAACATGTGATCCGAAACAGCTAATAGGCAAGCCTCTTTCCTTTCCGAAATTTGACCATACGGGAGATGCCAAAGAGAAAAACCCTTCAGACATATACGCGTAAAATTTATCGGAAAACCCAGGCATTTGCAATAATTTCTCCGCTCTATCGGCAATCTCACGAATACGTTGTTCGGGAGTTACTCCTTCGGTCAAATAACCTGAATTCAAAAAGTTACGACTGTGTTCGGTAAGCCATTCAAAACCTGTGTCCGACTCCTTTTTATGATCTCTAAGGGCTTGCTTTCTAGCGAGTATAAGCTGATCGCCCTCAGAAGTTGTTGTTTTGTCTTGCTGGGTAGTGTTTAATTCATTCATTTAAAAAAGGTCTTCACTGGTTATACTTTGTGTTCTTTTGCTATAGTTGATCGAGCGCTTCACGAAGAAATCGCCGTGTTTGGTACCTATGATCTCATCGTCGAACCATTCGGTTTCCGCCAATAGTTTTTCGTCTACGTCGAATATGCTGTCGATTCCGATACTGGTCAATGAATTATTGAAACGGTTCTTGATAAATTCATTGACCACATCTTTGGGCAAGAAATCGAGTTCGCCCTTTTCAAAGATCCAATCCACGATTTGGCTTTCAGCCGTAAACGCCTCGCGGCACATTTGCTGAATCATGTTGTTATAATCCTCATTGAACCAATCTGGGTTTTCGTCCTTGATAATTTTAATGATATCAATACCGAAGTCGCCGTGAATCTGTTCTTCTTTTGATGTTGCCTCTACCACATTTGAAATACCTTTCAACATGTTTTTATGTTTGTTGAAGGCCATGATTATCAAAAATTGGGAGAAAAGGGAAACGTGCTCGATAAACAAGGAGAACAATAAGATCGATTCTGCATATTCTTTATTGTCCTCACTTTTCGCATTCTTAAGTGCCGTTTCCAAATACTGTACCCGCTTCATTATGACCGGCTTTTTCTTTAAATTCTTGAACTCGGGGTTGAGTCCCAAAATCTCGAGCAAATGTGAATAAGCATCCGCATGACGTACTTCGCTTTCCGCAAAGGTCGACCCTACCGAGCCTATTTCAGGTTTGGGCATCTTATGATAGATATCGCCCCAAAAACTCTTTACCGCCACTTCGATCTGTGAGATGGCCAACATGGTATTCTTAATTGCGCTTCTTTCGGACTCCGTCAGCCTAGTCTTGAAATCTTGAATATCACTGGTGAAATTAAATTCGGTATGAATCCAATACGAATGACGAATAGCGGGTACGTACTCGTACAACTGTGGATATTCGTACGGTTTTAGATTAATACGCTTTTCAAAAATGTTGAGTTTCCTCTTTTGGGCCTGCTCGTTACGATATAGTATATATCCCTTGGCCACATCGAAAAACCCGCCTTCCATGAGTCTATTTTCCACAAAATCCTGTACCTCTTCTACCGTAGGTACATAATTCTCATCTAGCGCCTTTCGCTCTAGAAGTGAGACATGAACATTGTTGGCTATTCGCTCCGCATCATCTGGGCCGCCATGGTCTACTGCCCTCATAGCTTTTAGAACAGCATCCGTTATTTTATGTAATTGAAAGGGTTTTTTGGTAAAATCCCGCTTAATAAGATGTGTGATTTCCATGATTTGTATGTTAGAATGCTCTAAATAAGAAGTACAAAGGTCGTAACATATCTCCCTCGATTCATGGTTATGAAATTTGTTTTTTCAGTCTTTTATTAACAACGCATTGTTTATAGATGGAAAGGCATTGTACACAAGAGGCTTACGCAGGAAGAAAAAAATTAGGGCTCTGAAATGTTATGGGCCAAAACCGATAAAGTACATTTTTTTAGGATAAAAGTGCACTTCGGAAACCCACTTTTCGACTAATTAATAGTGAAAAATTTGCCATGGACGGCAGATTTCTTCTTCAATCGATGGAATTCTTAATGAGGAAAAAATTATGGAGGACCGAAGGATTTTTCCTCAAATACCTCAAAGCGATAATCAAGCCTGGCCGGATAGAGACATTTATTGTTCCCAACAAAAAAACCGTTTCAAGGAAGCTATTTCTCTCAAAACGGTTTTTGCTTTTTTAACGACTTAGGTCTCTATTAACCTTTGGTCATTTCAAATTTCACCTATCGGTTTTCCTATCGTAGCCAAAATACCCCCATCTACATATAAGATGTGTCCATTTACAAAATCACTGGCCTGGGAGGCCAGAAATATAGCCGCTCCTGAAAGATCTTCGGGGTTTCCCCATTTTGCCGCAGGGGTTCGGTTCAATATAAAATCATTGAAAGGATGTCCGTCTACACGAATAGGGGCTGTCTGAGCAGTTGCGAAATAACCCGGTCCTATCCCGTTTACCTGTATATTGTGCTTGGCCCATTCCGTAGCCATATTCTTTGTCAGCATTTGAAGTCCCCCCTTGGCCGCCGCATAGGCACCCACGGTGTTTCTTCCCAATTCGCTCATCATTGAACAGATATTGATGATCTTTCCCTGCTTTCGGGCAATCATTTCCTTTACCACATACTTTGATACAATAAAAGGACTCACAAGATCCACATCGATGACCTGTTTGAAGTCGACCACTTCCATTGCTTCCAAAGGTGTTCTTTTTATAATGCCCGCATTATTGACCAAAATATCAATATTACCGACCTCTTGCCCAATGCGTTCTATGGCATCTTTCACCGCTACCTCATCGGTGACATCAAATTTAAATCCGAAGGCCCGTATACCGGCATTTTTATAATATGCTACCGCATCATCGATCTTCTGTTGGGAAGAATTCCCATTCACTACAATAGTCGCCCCCGACAGTCCAAGGCCTTTGGCCATAGCCATTCCCAATCCGTGCGTACTTCCTGTGACCAAAGCTATTTTGCCGGTCAGGTCAAACAATTCTTTTGACATATGCTTATGTTTTTTTCTTTATATTATTCTAGTTACCTATGAAATCAGGGCCTGTATTCCTTTACCGCCCCGTTTAGGCCTTCTCCTATAATACGAATTAGCTTAACCTCCCAAGTTCACCAAGAAGTACAACAAGGCCAAAACCACCAGAACAAAACCGCAGGCCGCAATAAAGCCTATCCCATCGGTACGGTCCCATCGGGTAAATTCCCAATTGGAATCGGGCCCGAACAATTTGGTTGCATTGCAGTCCTTCATATGGGCATAAGACCACTCCAATTTCATTTCATCCTCCTCCTTGGTTTCCCCCACGGGGGTTTTCATTTTCGCATAGAACCTTTTTATGTTATACTCCTCATCTTCTTTTCGAGGGAAAATAGAGCTGATCAAAATGATTAAGATAAAGGGAAAACTCATTCGAATCAGAATTCTCAAGGTTTCGTTCAAGGAGTAAGAATTATTTTCTAGGGCGAAGCCCATTTTATCAAGAAGTAAGAGCTCGGGATTGATCATACCCGTACCCACAGGCTTACCCTTTTTATCAATTTTTATGCCCGTACTCCAAAAGATAGACTTACTAGGTAGTTTAAACTTTTTGACAAACTCCTGCCCTACTATTAGTTCTTCAGGCCTATCGCCAATGTGATCGGTTTCCCAAGCCGCTATTTCCCGCTTTCTGCTTTCTACGTCCGATTCCTTTGCGAAATAGGTACGTATCTCGAATTTTTCGGAGGTAGTCTTTAAAAAGTAAGGATCTTCCTTAATGTCGGGATTTATCAAATTAATAAGTATCGGTATTCCAAAAAACACCAAAAATGTAGAAATAATGGAGACCTTGACAGAAAGACGACTGGTCTTACGCCATAAAACCCCCATCCAAAACCCTGCGGAAAATATTACCCCAAATTCCCACCACAATTTCATGATTTGAAACAAGTTGTCGTTTAAAAGGGTAATGCCCGCCGCGGCAACAATAACCAAACTGCCCAATATCCGGCCTATGGCTACATAGTGTCGTTCACTTTTATTCGGAAAGTAAGGTCGATATACATTATTGGTCAGCAAACCTGAAGTTGTGATCATGAGCGTAGCGGCGGTAGACATCAGTGCCGCCATTAAACTAGCGATCATTAACCCTACGAGTCCCATATTAACGGAGCCCAACAATTTAAAGGAAGCATAGCCCCATATTTTATCGGGATCGGTAATCTCATCGGCATATAAGAACACTATAAGTAGGGCCGTAAAACCCCATAGTACTGTGGTAATCCTTTTGAGGTAAGACCCAAAGGTCAATCCTACCCTTGCCGAATACTCATCTTTGGCGGCACTAGGGGTAACAAAGGTGTTGGCCTGCGCACAGGTGTTTATGATGGCCATAATCGATAAGGCCGCTATATAATACCATGTAAAATCCAATGAATACGGAGAACCAAAAATTTCAAAAAAGCTCTCGGGGAGGTTGTCGTGCATACGGGTCAAAGCCCCCATCACACCGGTATCTCCGTATTTATCATTGATGGCCATAATAGCAAAGGGAACGAGCATTATAGAGAGAAATATGATAAACACCCCTTGAATAAGGTCACTTAAGAATGCCGCTTCGAGCCCTCCCATCATAGAATAGCCGGCCACAATGACCACGATGATGAATACCAACCAATACTTATTGATGTGGGAAAACGATTTTTCGGGTTGCAACTGCCGTAAATAAGTCAGTTCTTTCAGTTCCGGGGCGTCTAAGGTGGTAAAATCCTTCGCTTCGAGTACACGCATGCGTTCGGCCTGTCCGTACTCTTCTTTTTCCCCGAGGGTAAATTCCTCATATGTTTTCGGGGTCATTACCGATACGGTCTTGATAATGGTTATAAACCCTAGGGAAAGCAATATACCCAAGCCAATACTCGAAATAATGGCATACATTCTACCCAATCCTTTGCTCGTAAACCTTTCGGTGTAAAAATCGGCCAAGGTAGTACACCTCATCCTTCTATACCAAGGCCCTATAAACCAGAACAGGGGCGTACTAAAAAGCATCAACAAATTGGCCCAAACGCCTGCCGCTCCATTATTAAATGTAGCCGTTCCTACAGACGGTCCGGTATCGGAACTTGTGGCCTGGCCAAAGGTGGCAAAAATCTGCACGATCTTTCCAAACTTTCTTCCTCCTAGAAAGAAATCTTCCTGATTCTTAATTCTTAACATAGACCTGATACCAATCCCTATGATTACCACAAAATAGACCACAATTACTACGAGGTCGATAGTACTTAATCCGAACATATGTCTTTTATTTTGGCGAATCGCCATTAATTTCCATGCAATTAAGGCCATCCCTAAATCGTGATGGATTGGAGATGTTGCAGAAGCTATTGGAGATAAGCCAATACCCTTCGGAGAAAACATATTTCCTTTTAAAAAGGGCATATTGAATCACGGTCTCAACGAAAATTGGGACCCTCGGAAAGCTCCGCTACCCATGGTTTTTCCAGAAAAACCACCCTAGCATTCAAAAATTACATACCCAGGTGTACCCGCAAGCTTCCTCATTGAAAATAATCCGCCTTACAACTACTATTATACCGTCAACAAAACGGCACACTGCAACCTCGGAAACATGATATGAGACATTTCGCCCTAAGCATATGCCGGGCAAACCGATAATTTTATGCCAGCCTTTTAGTGAAGTGATCTACTGTAAGAAGCAGCCGCCCCAAAATAGGGAACGCCCCATTTTCGACGGTTCTTCCCTATTCATATTTATAAACCAATGCGTATACCCATGATCAGAATTCTTAGTATTCTTATTTTGCTCCTCATCAGTCTTAACGGTTATTCCCAGACGGAAACCCTTGTTCCACAAATACGGTTCAAACAATACGACCATCAGAAATACAATCAAAGGGTCGCCCAAAAAGACTTTTCCCTAGCCGAAAACGGCCCGCTCAATTTTCAAGAATCGAGCTGGATACGTAAAATAGATACGGTAGGAATCGACAAAGAATCGGGAACCATAGACCTTAAGGTCAGTTTAAGTTGTATTTCCGGTCAAGTATCACAAAGTAGTATCGGTCTTGTCTTTCAGATCGACGATTGGCACGACTCTAATTATGTACTGATGCCCGGAGCCCTTTACAACGGGAATAAATACGATTACCGAAGAATCCGATATTCGCCCAAACTCATGGATCCCAGGGACATTGCCCAAGAGGTACCCATTATCATTACTGACGTTCCTCGTCTCAACAAATATGAAGGCGTTTCGGAAGTGCAGCTCAGAAGCGGGGCCACCACCTCGCCTTCCATTTCCTATTTTGATTCCATACAGAATAAAGGCTACATTTTATTGAGCGAACAAGGCAATGCCTTAGGGGATTTCGGCCTTGGCATAGTAGAATCAAGAAACCGCGAGCATGCCGAATTTTCGATAAGCTCTCCCCTGGTCAGGGAAAAGCACCAATATTTCGCCAATGACAACCTGGCCCCTTCCAATGACCGTGGGGCCGATTTCAAGGCCGGTGATATCCTTACCTTCCACTTTAAATCCTATTCATTTGAGGCCCAGAACGTTCAAGACCTGTTCGATAAATTTGCCATGGTCAGGAAAGAACTCAATACTGATAAGGCCTACAACAATGTCATACCTCTTTCCTATGCCTTTGAGACCATAGAAAAAAAGTTCAAAAGGGACAATTGGGTACCCATTGACGACCATGGATACTTTTCAGTAGGCCTACGTGAAAACTTCCTGCAGGATTTTCAAACCGGTTGGACGGGAGGAATGATTTCGACCTATCCCCTACTCTTTTCGGATAAGAGGGACACGCGTGAACGGGTAATCAAAAATTTCGATTGGTTCTTTCCCAACAGTACTTCTCCCTCGGGACTTTTTTATGGGTTTTGTGAAGGAGGCAAAGATTGGTTTGGTGGAGACAAGCGTAAATACCATACCAAAGATTGGCTGTTGACCCGAAAAAGTGCCGATGCCATATTTTTTGTGCTCGAACAATTCAAGCTTATGAAAACCAAGGGAATTCCTGTCGACCCAGAATGGGAGAAGGGAATTCGAACCGCCTGCGATGCCTTTGTCGACATATGGCAAACCTATGGGCAAATAGGCCAATTTGTAGACGCCAAAACCGGTACCATCCAGGTAGGCGGCTCTTCCTCTGCCGGAATATTGCCTGCCGGACTGGTGCTTGCCGCCGACTATTTCAAGGCCCCGAACTATTTGGACAGCGCTAAGGAAATGGGCCAGTATTTCTATAGCAATTTTACGGAAAAAGGCATTTCATGCGGTGGTCCGGGCGATGCCTTACAGAATTTCGATAGCGAGTCCGCCTATGCTTTAATAGAGTCTTACTACAGCCTCTATGAAGCCTCTGGCGACCCACAATGGGAAGTCGCTGCCGAGGAAGCCGCCAAGCAATTCTCATCTTGGGTCATTGCCTATAATTACGATTTTCCCGAAGAATCTACCTTTGGCAAGTTGGGCAACCATTCTATCGGAGGAGTGTGGGCCAATACACAAAACACCCA
Organism: Zobellia uliginosa; assembly: GCF_900156625.1. Classification (GTDB taxonomy): domain Bacteria; phylum Bacteroidota; class Bacteroidia; order Flavobacteriales; family Flavobacteriaceae; genus Zobellia; species Zobellia uliginosa. Next base: position 80,702 of record NZ_FTOB01000009.1, read on the forward strand.
TGGGTCGCCCGGTATTTGCACCCATAGCGGCTTGGCCCTCTTAAAACTGTTCCGTTCTACGGGCGAGCCTTTCTATGCCGAACTCCTATCCGATATTACCCATGCCATTCCGCAATGCCTCTCCGTTCCTTCAAGAAAGATAATGGATGCGCCTGATGGATGGATGAGCGAACGCTTAAGTACCACCGACTGGAACGAGGGTATAGGGGAAATATTCGTGGGCTCGACTTGGGCCGAGACGGCACTGATGCTCACTTATACCGAAATTCCAGGTATTTATGTCTGTGCGGCCAAATCTGAGGTAATTTCTTTTGACAATCTCACCGTTGAGATACTTAAGGATACGCCCAAATACATAAAAGTGAAGGTAAAAAACCCAACCCAAATGGAGGCGAAGGTCAAGATTTGGGAAGAAGACCTTAAGGAAAGACAATTGTTCTTGGAAACCAATTACCTACTGAAAGCCAAACCCGTAACGGTACCTCAACAAGGACATATCACATTAACCTTTAAAAAATAACGGGCCACCGGTTGAAAATTGGATCAAACACCACCGTTTTCAACCCTCGGCCAATCTTGTTGAACATCTCCATATCGCGATATGGATAGTATTGGGCAATTTGCCTTATTTCCATCGATACCCATAAAATAAACTATATATGAAGAGTAATTTTAAAATACGATACGCCACACATCCCGACGATGCCAAAACGTATGACACCCAACGATTGAGAAAGGATTTTTTGGTAAACGACATCTTTACCGAAGACGAAGTAAACCTCACCTACTCCCACTATGACCGATTCATCATGGGCGGGGCCATGCCAGTTCACGAAAAGTTACAATTGGAGTCCATTCCCTTTTTCGCCACCGAATACTTTTTGCAAAAGAAGGAGATGGGAATCATCAACCTTGGCCAGAAGGGCAAGGTTATCGCCGACGGTCAGATCTATGAACTTGAACATAAAGACGCCCTATACTTGGGCAGTGACGTTAAGGATGTATCTTTTGAAAGTGAAGAAGCCAGCAAGCCGGCCAAGTTTTATTTGAATGCCTGTATCGCCCATAAAGCGCTTCCCTCAAAACTAATATCATTTGCCGACGCCCCTGTTCTTGAACTGGGGACTACAGAAGAATCGAACAAACGAAGATTATACCAACACATTGTTCCCCATACCGTTGAAACCTGTCAATTAATGATGGGGATTACCTCTCCTGAACTTGGCAATGCATGGAACACTATGCCGGCCCACGTACATGAACTCCGGATGGAAGCCTATTTCTATTTTGATATTCCCGAAGGAAAGGCTGCGGCGCACATCATGGGCCAACCCCAAGAGACCCGAATACTATGGGTAGCAAATGAGCAAGCGGTCATTTCCCCGCCTTGGAGCATCCACTGTGCGGCAGGAACCTCCCCCTACAGTTTTATATGGGGAATGGCAGGCGATGACGACCCCATAGTTCCTTATCCGATCAGTGAGCTACAATAACCCTAAAACCAAAAAATGAGTTTTTTACACGATAAAAAAGAAGTAGAGCGCCTAATACGGCTCGTTGCAGACAGGATACTAGAAGACACCACCTATCAGTTCGTTGACAAGGCTTCGGGAGAAACCCTAGGCGATCTAAAAACGGTGGCTCCCACCAAGGAGGTTTGGCTTAAGAGCGGTTACGAAGACTGGAAATACTGGAACGGGGTAACCCATATTGCACTGTTCAAAATGGCCCACCTTCTTCAAGACCAAAAATACGAAGATTATGTGCTGCGTAATTTTGATTTCATCTTTGAAAACCTTGATTTTTTTGAAAAACAATTCGCCGATTTCGACCCCGAGCAATATGCCCCCAATTTCCATCAATTTTTTAGGCTCGACAGGCTCGATGATTGCGGGGCCATGGACGGCAGTCTCATTGAGGCATATCAGATACGAAAGAACGACCATTGGCTCGATAGGCTCCAAAAAGTAAAAGCTTGGGTTTCATCGGGACAAGACCGGTTAGAAAACGGTGTGTTCTGCAGAAATTACAAAGGCTATACCACCGTATGGGCCGATGACGTATATATGAGCGTTCCCTTTTTGGTACGTATGGGCAAAATGAGCGGTGACACTTCGTTTTGGGACGATGCCATTACAAATGCCCTCGGGTTCCACGAATTGCTATTTGACGATTCCAAAGGGCTATACTGGCATTCGTACTGTACCCAAATAGGCGAAAAAGGGGTCGCACATTGGGGAAGGGCCAATGGCTGGTCGATCGTTGCCAAATGCGATTTACTGGAATATATCCCTAAAGATTACCCTGGTTGGGAAGAAGTTCGGAAATCCCTTTTCGAGCAAATCATAGGCATATCTAGGTACCAAACGGCAAACGGCATGTGGCGTCAGCTTATTGACAAACCCGATTCCTTTTTGGAAACATCGGCTACCGCCATGTTTACCTACGCGGTAGCCAAAGCGGTCAATGAAAAATGGATTCCCGAAATATACTCGTCCATTGCTATAAATGGATGGAAGGGGATTTCAGAAAACATAATGGCCGACGGACAGATTACCAATATTAGCGAAGGCTTCAACATACGTCAAGACCTATCGTATTACTACAATCGCCCCCGTCCCTTGAACGACCCTCATGGTTTGGGCGCCGTATTGCTGGCCGGGGTAGAAATCCATAAAATGAAAGATTATCAAGACTATATGTGGTATTAATAAGAAGCTATACCACACCCCCTTAGAAATTGGGTTTTATGAATTGAATAGTTAGTTTGTTGAGTGAAGAAAGGCCATTTTTTTTTAGAAAATGGCCTTTTGTTATTTCCTTTCGGAACCTTAAGAATCGAGTTTCCCCCGACTTCCAAAAATATTACTTTCCTCCCGTTAACTCCTCAAGGGTCCAATAGGCTTCGCGGTCTTTTACCTCTTCGCGTACCCTTTTCACATCTCTTTCAGTAATTCTCTTGGTATCGTTGAGCTCGGTCCTTACATAGGTCAAGACATCGGCAATCCATTGATCATCGTTCCCTTTCATTCCTGCCATCACACCTGCATATTTAATACCATCTACCGGACCGGTAAGGCCGTTCAAGACAATTTTTAAGGGTACATCAATACTACCCTTTACCCTAGAAGATCCGACCAATGGGGGAGCCGTATTCTTAATCCCCTCCCCATTTGGCCCGTGGCAAGCCGCGCAAATTGTTTTAAAATGACTATATCCCTTAACCACACTATTCCTAAGTTCAGGACGTTCTAAAATGTATTTCTTCTTCAAGGTTTCTATTTCCAAAGGAACCTCTTTGATGCCTTCTTCGCCAATAACCGTTAGAGCCTCGTTTTCAGTATTTTCAGAAACGACCTGTTGCATCACTGCCTTTGCTTCCCCTATCGGACTTGACCTAAGGCTTAACAAGAGCTGTACCAGGACCTCCTTATCGGAATCAGTCTTTAGTTGACTTACCGCGGCAAAGACTTCTTTGTTCGATTCCCCTAGAAAGCGTTCACTGATCCGGAGGGCCGCACGTCTTACCCTTGCATCTTCATCCACTAAAGCCGATAGTACGAGGGTTTCGTCTATGGCATCCATACCTTCCAAGGTCCACAAGGCATGAAGTCGGCCCAGGGCCAAATCCGTATCGTTGAACCACGACTTATAAAAAGCTTCCTCACCTTGCACCCTATCCTTGAGTTCGTCAACCACGGCAGTGTCCCTACGGAGGACCAACAACCTCTGGGCCGTTTTTCTGTACCATGCGTTAGGATGACCGAGATACGAAAGCAATTCCCCACTGGTTCGCTCCAGCAATTTCTCCGGCCGAGTAGGTTTCCCACTTTCATGTACGATTCTATAAATCCTTCCTTTGCCAATATGTTTGTCAAAGCCCTTTCTTTCGACCACGGGACGTAAAAAACTTCCTTTACGGACCCAATTTCCCTCTTGTATGATTCCCCTATACATATCGACGATATACAGGCAGCCATCAGGTCCGGTCTTTGATTCTACAGGTCTAAAATTGGCATCGGTGGACGCCAAAAATTCGGTTTCCCCGTAAGGATTCCGCAAGACGGTCTTTCCGTTTATGTGTTCTACTTTGGCACGGCGCACCAATCTACCCACCGGTTCCGGAATAAAGAGATCGCCATAGGCCGGAAGCTGGTCGCCCAAAAATATAGATTGGCCACAACTTGCCGTAAAGTGGTTCAAGGTACCATCTTCCCGAAGACGTTTATTTCCTCCCTGTACGTCAGGGGTGCCGATAATCGGCCATACCTTCTCGAATCCTTCCTCCCATTTGCCGGGCAACTCCAAATTACCATAGGTAGGGTGTTGTTGAAATCCTAAGGCAGGTACTTCCCCCCCTGCACTCGAATAGAACAATTGTCCATTTTCGTCTTCGGTAAGTCCCCATTGCCCAACAGGCGCGTCCCTCAGGGTATCTATCTCCATCTTACCTCGGGTAAACCGATATCTAAACGAATTTCGTGAAACGTACAACCAATTGTCTATACTCCACATCATATTGGCGGATTGATGTTCTAGATTGGCGTTGTCCCGAACCGTATCTTTCAAGATCAGTATTTTCTCGTCGGCCTTCTTATCCCCATCCGTATCGCGGTAACTGTATAAACTACGGTCATAGGTTTGTCCCACGATGACCCTATCATCCAAAGGCAAAAGAATCCTTGGTAAAATCAAACTATCAATGAATACGGTACTCTTGTCCATTTTCCCATCGCCATCAAGATCTTCCAATACCGAAATCCTACTCCATGGTTCATTTTCATTGGTACCATCTATATCTTGCATATAGGTCAGCATCTCTGCCACATAGAGTTCTTGGTCGGGTCCCCAAGCAATGGCCACTGGTTCATGGATCATTGGCTCGCTAGCTACGAGCTCTATACGATAGCCCCCTGGCAAATGCATGGTTTCCATACTTTCTTCGGGAGTCAATGACCTAACGGCAGGATCCCTGACGATAAGGGGTTTTTCATAAATTTTGCCTGTATCCCGTAACTCTTTTTTACAACTACCGCCCATGGCCATTAAAACGGACAGGGCCGGTAGTATAAAACGTTTTTTAAAAATGCTCATAGTATTTATTTTCTTTTATTTATTGGTCTTGAGGCCGTTGGTCCTTACCATTATTCCCTTAGAACCGTTGCCTTTCATAGAACTATGGATATGGCAACAGATCACCTACTTGTTTTTCAAGCGAAAAGTCCTGTTGTTATAACTCTTTCCTGCAGCCCCACCTGTTACGTAGAGCTGCCCATTTAGATTAAAGCCGACACCCCAAGCCAATTCACGAGGAAGGTCAGGCCCCGTTTTCCACTGTTGGCTCTTAAGGTTGTATATCTGTACACCGGCCTGATTATCGGTATCACGTCCGCCCATCACCCAAATTTCATCATTTATACTCGCCACTTGGGGAGAACGTACTTTTAGGGGCATTTCTATAGTGGTCCACTGATCCGTAATGGGATCAAAGAGGGCCAGATACGTGTTGGCTACCACGATACAAATTTGGTCTTTATACTTACATCCGTAAATAGCTCCTTTTCCTTCCGGTCCTGTCGGTTCGGCACGCCATTGGGTTTCCCCTTCACCTATACTGGTCACATATAAGGGCGCTTGGGCATCCCCTAACCAGTTGGTATATCCCATAACATAGAGCCTTCCCCTAGAATTAAAGGCCAAGGGCGCGGAGAGGTCGTTATTTAAGGAGGGGGCTGTTTCTACAGTTCCGCTGTTGGGGTCTACTTTTTGGACCATACGGGTGGTGTGCCTTTTCCCTTTTATGGGCAGTAGGTCTCCCCCCGCTACCCAAAGCTGTCCGTTTAGGGTGCCGGTGGCACAGTATATTCTTGGAACCCCAAGGTCGGCAGTGATTTCCCAATTATTCGTATCGGGATCGAAGGCAAAAAGCTTGGAATACGCATGGCTTTCCATAGGATAGCCATACTCGGCCGTGAGCCCTCCCGCCATATAAAACCGATGGTCTAAGACATCGCCTCTTAGGTCGTGGTTACTCCCGGGCATACGGGCGACCATCTCCCAGTTTTCCATCCATGATACTCCCAAATCTACGCTAAGGCTGCCTTCCGAACTTACACAAACCACATCTCCCCGATTATCGAGGCCCAACGATTTTAGTCCTTTTGGTATACGGTGTACTTTTGAACTAGGGAGGTAGGAACTAGCTCCGTCCTTTATGGTTTTCTCCAAATCGACCTCAATAAGGTTCCCAGAGTTCAGCCCTACTAAGGCAGAACCATTGCTCCCTATGGCCAGGGCCATAATATCGCCTTCGGCCAAGCCCGTAAATTCGGTCCACCCTTGGCTTAAATCCCTAAGGTCACAATACAACAAGCTCTTGTTGCCCGCCAGCCATAGCATCCCATGTTCATCGGCCAGTACCGTATGCCAATGTCCTGACGGAGCACGGCTTAAAGTCTCCTTCTCCCAAACCTTCTTTCCCGCCGGGAGTACCATAAGCGTATTTCCCTTGCTGTCTTTGCTTGAGATAAGGGCCCAATACGTATTCCCGCCATCGTACGTCAAGGAAATGGTAGATTCTGGAGGCGGTACAGGAATACTGCCATATGTTTTCCGAACCGTATCCGTGGGCTTGCCCCCTCTACAGGAACAAGCCACTACGAGCAACAAGTAACATAAAAATCGCATAAAACTATTTTTCGGCATTGTAGATGGTTTCGATTTCCTTAGCGGTCAAGACCCTATCGTATATGCGACATTCATCCATGGAAGCATTGGTTGCCCCTGACCTATTGACCATCAGGTTGATTTTTGAGGCCCGGCCGCTTCCCCTTCGTGCCGATTTGTTCTGTACTTGTACCGAATTGATCATTTGCCCATTAAAATACAGTCGGATTTCTTCTCCGTAGGTCGCTGCCACGTGAAACCATTTGCCTGGGGCCATGTCGGCTTCGTTCACTTCCTTTTTTATCAGTCCGATACTCCTGGCATAGTCGGCCTGAAGTGCGTTCTCCCTATTCTCTAAGGTGTATTCTTCGTAGAAATAAGGTAGTCCCGTAACGAACATGACGTTTGACTTATCTTTAAAATTTATCCACATGCTTACGGTCGCCGCATCTTCATGCGTATGCATTTTATCGACCACCAACTGTGAAATTTCCTTGAACAACCCTATACCCTTGCCTATCTTTCCTGGGACGATCACGCCACCCTCAACGACTGCGGAAACCTTGCCCCCTCCGTTTACAGGGGTAAGTCCGTTTGTAATTTCCTCTGAGGCCAAATAGGCGACCAAACCTCTTTCCGGAATCTTGTTTCTTTCTAGATGGACTTCCCTAAATTCACCTATCAATATCTTGTTTTTGAACAATCCAGCCTTTACGACCGTCGACTTTGACACTTTTAAGGGGCGTTTGTACGATTGAAGCTTTCCTCCATTAAGGCTATACCGAATCTTGTGCCCCTTGTCGGGAGCGCCCAATGACAACTGAGTATCCTCAAAAATTTCTATGGCATTATTGCTTAGTTCTTTCCCTGCAATTTTAAAGGTCGGCGTCAAAGGCACGGTAATAGCCGATACCGGAAAGTCTTGTACGGCATTGCCGTTGGGATATTTAACACTGATTTCCGCCTTACCAAGTGCCACTTTGATCTGTATCCGGTGTTTTCCCTTTTTGAGGTAAATACTGCCGGGCATGGCAGGGGCATGTACCCTTCTATGCAAAACGGTTTCACCATCTATGACCAATTGCACACTGTTATCCTTGCCATTGGGCATCATAAATTCATAGACGCCATCGGCTACGACCTCAAATAGACCGGTATAGACCATTAGCTTCCTAGGAGTATCATTGGCAGAAAGTGTAGTTACAAAACGATCTTCGTAAGGTTTTGATCCCTTCACTTCAAAATATGACGGAGGCAATCCATTTTCGGGAATGTCATTATTGCCTCCCAGTAAATCGATTCGATCATATTTTTGAATCCTTATTCCCTGTACGGAGGCTACCTCCACGGCAGGGTGGGCCTTTAGCACGTGGATACGCTTCCCGATAATTTCCCCAAGCCTAGACCCGTTTTTAAAAGCAGCCACGCGTAACGAGTGTAAGCCGGGTTCCGTGACCACGATTTCCCGTAATTCCCTTGCCTTTGCTACAAGAGGGTCGGAACCATCTAGCGTATAGGCATACTTTAGTTTGGAATGATCGGTCAACAGTTTTAACCTAACTTGATCTACATGGGTTTCGTTTCCACGTATTACAAAGGGAGCCGTGGTAGTCAACTCTTGGTCTTGCACCGGTGTATATTGTTTTTCTCCCGGTCGCTTAACACCCACCTTAATTTTATAAGCTTCCTCGATATCGCCTTTCCAAAACATGGGATCACAAACCAAAAGCCTGAACCTATGCTTGCCCTTGGCGAGGGCCACCTCCCCATACCTACTCTTGTACGAGAGTCCGTATTGCTTGTCTACACGTAAGACCGAAGCAGTTCCCATGCTAAAATCGATAGGGCCGTTAGAGCTTACCTCAAACCTGTAAACACCATCTTCCTTGGCCTCAAAATACCCTTCAAAAAGGTAAAAAGACTTCGTCATTAGGGTACTGGATTGCCTTGGTTCTACAAATGGTACCGTAAAATTGGAGCTTGTAGAGGTAAGGATAGGCTTGTGATCTCCTACTTCAGGTAAAGATATTTTGTCCCCTTGAAAGAAGCCCTTTTTATCGTATATCGTTGTTTTCAACTCGTAGACCTTGGTAGAAAGGCCTTGAACGCCTTGTACCTGACCGGAAGCTATCAAAGGACTGGCCTTTTGGAAGGCATATTCGGAAACCGGACTCCATTTTTCGCCAAATTCCCATGAGTCTTGATAGGTACGCGCCTTTAAAAGACAAGACTTGTCAATTTTAATGGGACCGTCATAGACTTTTGAAGTAGGACCTGGTTCGGTTCCATCAGTAGTATAATACACCACGCTACCCAATTGGGAAGGTGCAAAGGAAACCGTCTCTTCGTCTAAGAACAAACGGGCAGGCCGATACCCTGGATTATTGTGGTCTATGGTCCACTGCCCCTTCTCGATTAAAACAGGCTTGCTCGGAGTAGCTTTAGAGTTCATAACATTCTTGCCATTACGCTCCATTGCGTAGACCGTACGTTCTTTATCGGTTCTCCCAAAGGTGTAGGTATCGGTATTCCCGCCAACATTTACCGTAAGTTGGGTAAGGTCATCCGACCACACGGTGGTAGGCAATTTGTCTCCAAATCGAAAAGGAAAGAGCATCACCTTATACTCTGGATCAACGGCATTCGCAGGAATACTCAACATATTGTACCCCCAAGCTTTTTGAACATTGGGCAGGGGAAACGGAAAATTACTGTTTCTCCATAAAACCCTTACCAAGAGCATGGGATCCCCCTTTTTAGGATTGGGTTTCATAACGGGATATGAGGCCTCCCATGTTGCGGCCCTACCCCTATTCACATTATTATCGGCCATGGCCATAATGATATCGGTTCCTATTACGCCCTTGGTGTTCAATTCTAAATGGCGGTTCTGTGCCGCCGGGTTGACCTCATATACATACGAATCGCCTATAAGGGGCATTCGCCAATCGTATTGATGGGCCTTGCCGTCTTTTTTCAAATCGTCAATGACCAATAAATACGGTTTTTCCCCACGTGCAAAATGCATGGTACGAAACACGTGGTCCATATCATTGGCCCATTTTCCATATCGTTCCACACCACGGGTTTCCCCATGCCACGGACCGTAATCCAAGTGACCAAATCCGTCGTAGTGTTCCTTTATCCTCGGTTGGAAAGGGAGTTCGGAGAAGCGATCTAATTTATAGGCAGACTCCTTAAAACGTCCCATAATATGATTGACCTGTGCCAAGGCCGGATGATCCAGTTCCATCAGCTTTTCGTACTTTCTCCAACCGTAAGCCGTGGTCATTTCCACCACACTTGAGGCCGCCTCAGCGGTATTGGTCGCCGTCATCGAATCTCCGGAGACAGGTTGATAGACCCCTGCAAGTCCGTCTACGGTCACCAAGGCCCTATATGAGGCATCTCGGTAAGCCCCTACGTTCGGGCTCCAAGGAATACCATGTGACCATATTTGAAAATCGCCATGTTGTGGGGTCTCATGCCCGGCGTAGTATTGGTCTACCCTATTCTCCATATGTACCAACATATCATCTTGGTGCCAACCATTGCCCATAGTAACCATACCCCGTTCTCCATCATACCAAAAGCGGGGCATATCTTCAAACTGTTCTAATTCTTCCTTCTGTTCGTAGGATGTAATTTCAGAGGCCGTTACGAGGGTGATCCCCGGTAACTGAAACCATGATTTATGAAGTTTTCCCGAATAATCCTCACCCTTCTTGCCTTCAAACATATCGGCATTGAATATGGAGTTCTTTATGTTGTATACAAAATCTACCCGGGTATCTTTAGGGTAAAAGTATTTCATTATGTGCCAAAACTCTAAATGTCCGCCTGTACCACTCCCTGGGGAGGTACGCCAAAATCGGGGTTCGTCAAAACCTGTTCGTATATCTTCCAATCCGGGGACATTTGGGCGTCGACGAGGCCGATGTACATAACGGTTGTATATTTTTCGGGCATTCAAGGCCTCCGATTCGGCCCTTGCCAAAAGATGGCTGTGCTTTAATAAGTTGCGATCGCCCCTTCTACCAGCCGCCCATACGGCCAACATGGGTATAAAACCTTTAGTATTCTCATAGGTGGTACCCCTGGAAGAGAGGTCGTAATTCAATTTATTCTGCAAGCTCCACGTAGCTATGGGCAAGATTCTTTCATCATATCCTTTTTCCCCCTCAATGGCAAGTGCCAAGGGAATCCAGTTGGCCTGGGACGACATATGGTTATTGATGTACATCTGTCCGGGAATGGCCATTCCCGTGTCGTATTTTCCATAGGTGGCCTTAGCAATGACCCTACGTACAATGCTACGCTCTTCCTCGGTCATAAAGTTATACCCGTAGTCGTATTCCCATCCCAAGGTAAAATAACCTCCGGGGGTGTTGGAAAAGAAGTATTCCATGCCGTATTTTTCCTTTAGCTCCTCTACTCTTTTTCGTCCTCCGGAATAATAGGCTTGGGCATAGGTATAGGGGCCAAATTTTAAATCGGTCCTAACAAAGTCGTAGGATACATCTTTAAAGCTTTCCGCGGTTTTCTCGTGGTTTAGGATATCGATACGAGGTTCCAAATACAGGGCATGCGCCACAGTTGCCTCCGCTGCGCGCCTTCCTAGATCTTGATCATCGGTCAATAAGGCCAAGAGGGCCCATTTGGCAATATTACCGTCCGCACCGAAAGGATTGGCATAGTACTCAAAATTTTCGGGCACTTCCCATTCTACATTCTTGCGCAGATCTTCCAACTGCAGTTTGAAGAATTTCGGAGCCTGGTCTCCCATAGCTACCATCTTCTTCATTCGGTCAACATCCGACGGACTCATGATTACCCTTGGGTGTACCCCGGGCTCGGGTACCTCGCTCAGTTTTTCCGAATCAAAACCTTCACCCTTAAAATCAAAATCGACCTTGGGCATGGGAGGCAAATCTTTTATTAATCCGCCCTCCAAAATATAATCCGCATCCGGTCCGTGGCTTCCCTTATAAAAATCTTGTTCGTCTTTCGGAATATAATCTTGGGCAAGCCCCTTCCCGATAAAAAGGGTCAAGCAGAAAGCTAATAAAGTCAATTTTTTAGTACACATATGCATTCGGTTAAAATTCTGTAGTAAAGTTTATATCAATATCCTAAAAAGGGGATTCTCCCTATCTCCAAGCCATCGGTCTCCAGTACCGGTTTTATCACGTTTTTTCCATTGACCGTCTGATAACGTACCCCTTCGTCTATAGGGCTGTATTCCGTTTCTATAAAAAGATCTCCCCGGTCATACTTCACATATCTATGGGGATTCTTCCTATAATGTTGATACGCCCTATAATTATCTTCCACCTTTGCCCCACCTATCTTTTTCCTGAACTGTTCAAAAGATGAATACTCCTCCGTAGAAGCCACTTCACATACAAAACCATTCCCTATTAAAGCGAACTGATTCCGTGTAAAGTCGATCGGCTCCCCTTGATAATTAAAGAATTCTATAACCGTATAACCTTCCCTCTCTTGAATCCGAAGGTCGTATTCCGAACCATAGTTTACGGGCACCAGTGGCACAAACGCCATATACACCTCCCCATCTTTCACATAAATGGTCTTATGGCCTTTGGCCGTAAAGTCTTTTCCCGGGATTTTGTCATCACCGACCCATATTTCATCGATAGTATTGGCCCCATCTCCCCATTGATCATTGGGAATATAAATCCCTACACTCAGGCTGCTTACTTGTTCCCGTTTATATCGTTTTGGACGATAGAGAACCACGGCAGTATTTTTATGTTGGGTAACCAGGCGTCTTCCCCTTTCACTGTATAGAATTCCCCGATCTCCATATCCATCGGTCGCTCCCGATAATTTTTCCTGCCCATTGACAATAAAGCGCGAAAAGATGGTTGCCGTATTTTTAGGGCTCTCGACGATGTTCTTTTTAGGATAGGTAACCAGAAAGCTTTCGGTCTGCTCGCCAGAATGGTAAGGTATAGAAGCGGAACCGATGGTATACTTTTCGGTCATATAGGTTTCTATGCGACTGTTCCATGCCCCGTAAGGTTCCAAATCGTAATCGACAAAGGGGTCCATGGCATCGGCATTGAGCCCCAACTTCTCCATTCCCCTATCGTCATAGCTGGCACATCCATCTGCGGTAGCAAGGAAATGAAATGGATATTGTCGGTTCTTTACCCAATCGACAAGATATTTCGGACAATGGTACTCATTTCCATAACAGGAAGCCGCCCTCACCTTTATCCATTCTTCACTGGGAAGGAAATAATCGTCAAGACGGAAGTAAGGAGTAAGGTCGCCCAATACAAAATCGAACATAGCGAACGGAAGTCCGACCCCTCTCATATCCCATTGATATGCCCTCGACCAAGGCCCCACCATTTTGGCCGTAGGGAGGTGGTAATGTGCCAATACATCGATCCAAAGACGCTCCTCTATTTCGAGGGCCAATTTTTTAATCGTGCTATCTTGGGCCATCTCGGCGATCATAGCTATGGGCTCTATCTGCAAAAAGCAATAAGCCTGCGAACTGTATTCCGTGTTTACCCCACTACGGGTAAGTTGCCTCTTGAACATTTGCAAACGTTCCCGGCCTTTCTCGACCTGTATCGTATTACCGGTACGCTCGCCGTACAAAATATTGCCACAGGTAGCCATACAGGGGAAGTTATCATTGGTCCCTACAAAGTTCCAATGGTCTTCCAAAAATCCATCGGCAATGCTTTTTAAGTGGCCTTCGAGCTTTACTTTGGCCTTTTCACTGATCAGCGCGCCGTATTTTGACAGTAAAAAGTTGACACGATGCCATTCTTGATAGTAATCGGGAAAATTTTCGAGGTAGCGATTGGCTTGGGCAATGGCCTTTTTATTTCCCGAGGCCAAGGCCGCTTGACAATAAGCCAGTGGTTCCAAGGAACGGGTAAAGCCCCACTCTTCCTTTCCTTTCCACTCTCCCTGTTTTGAAAAGTAAGCCAAGCGCTTGGGCGTAAAGAAATGCTTCAGTTGGTCTTTGGCCCTCTCTTTATCAAGATGGTCATATGAACGGTCTACTTGGCCCTGTGCCTTTGTCGGTAAAAGTGCCATAACGAATAGACAAGCTGCTAAAAGGAATGTTTCGAACGTTTTTTTCATTTGGTTTGGTCTTTGTTCCCAGGGTCGGTTTATTGGTTTTACAATCGTACAATACGACCGGTCGATACAGGGGCCGGCCCTAAGCCCAGATAATGAATCGGTAAATTATGTTTCGCTTCGCACAAGCCTTTTTAGATTTCTGCGATTACTTTTCCATTACGGATTACCTTGTAGGTGGTACGCCCCTTTTCGTTCTCCTTAAAAATGACCCTATCTTTCTGGTCTTGCCATTCTATGGAGACTTCGGTCTTAGATTCGTTCCATTTTATCAGTGGTTTTTCCTCTCCATGATAGTAAGGAAAAAGCAGCATCTTGAAATTAGGGTTCACCCCATAGGAAGGAATGACCAAGCGCTTGGCCATACCAAAACTTCTACCATCGGGCCAATCTCTTGCATCTTTGTATTCAAAGGTTTCCAACCGTATCTGGGGATTCTTGAATATATCTTCGGGAACGGTACGATCCAAAACCTTGACCAATAATTGGGCGTCTCCCTCTTTCGGTTCGAATTTCAAGGTACCCCAGGCCCCTTCGGTCCTTTTCGTATCACCGCCTAGTATGATTTCGTCAATTTGAAGACTAAGCATTTCCACATCGCTATCGACCATCATGATCCATTCATAGGTGTGGTCTTTGCTATCTTTTTGAATATCGTCTACCACTAGGGCATAAGGGTGTGCCCCTCGCACGAGTCCTGCCGAACGAAACGCTTTTTCAACGGGATTGTGCTTTACACGAACCGGACGGGCATATTCATCCCACATTCTGGGATCGCCACTTTCAAAGCCGTTGTAGTAGGCTTCGACCACCGGTGAGCGGTCGATATTCGCCTTCCAGTCAAAATTTGGGTGTTTGGCCAGCCACTTATCGGTTTCCCCGGTCAAGTATTCCCATCGTTTAAAACGGCGTCTTGGTTGGTCTTTATCGGCAAACCCGCTCAAGGTACCCTGCCAATACCAATCGTACGCATACTTGGCGTTCAAAACCCCAAACGTAGCGTCGTCGTTATCTACAAGGCCTAACCATTCTCCCGGGGGCGGCACATAACCTTGTCCCTTACCGTCGATGATCACACAATTGTGATGTCGTGATTCTATACCCCTAAAACGATCGATCGCCCACGCCCTTCCGGCTCCAGAAAAGGTAAAATTCCCACGATCGGCGTGTTGATGGCTTGGCCCTATTTGATCATCGCGGCATTCCAATTGTAGCTGTACCTCATCGTCACCCCAATTCGAACGGGTAATCAAGGACTTGCGTTCGGGATCAAAATACGTATTGGGGAGTCCTAATCGCTTTCCTGCTTCAAAATCGGTCGGCAAGGGGTCATCAGCAAAAATAATTTGATACATGACATAGCCTCTTCCTCCGTCCAACTTATCGCCGCCGCCATTTTGATAGGCTAGGGTTTCTTGTAAAACATAATTTACCAAAGGATCTTGGGGATAACTGCGCTTCCAGGCGAGAAGGGTCTGCAGGGTAGGTCCGGCCTCCCCCCCATCTCCATGGCTAATAAAACGTGCACCTCCCGGTTGTACCGAATTGGCATACCATTTCAAGGAATTATACCAACGTTTCTGATTCCATAGATTATGCCCTCTTCTAGCCATGGCCACAAGCGCAGGTCCATGCCAACGTAGTCCAAATTGAGTGTATCCAATAGCCTCTTTGCTCATCCCCATTTCTGACCATCCGTATTTTTGGTAATCGGTCTGAACTTCTTTCTGGTGTTCGTAGACACGAGCATCGTTACCCTCTTCCCCTTCGGTAGCCAAAGAGGTCAGTAATAGTCCTGATCCTACGGCAATCCAATTCCAATTACGGAAATGATGGGGCATATGTGAGCCCATGGCCGTCTTTCCTTTGGTGTAAGTATTCAAAAGGTTTCTACAGCTCTTCTGCTGTCTTTTATTCATCCAGTTATAGGCGAAATCATATAAAAAGGCAAAATAAGGCTCTCCTCCAATGGCGTCTTTTCGACCGCTACGCCACACATCACTGTTGAGTTGTGAATTGAATTTTAAAGCATTGCCATCATCCCCTCCTTGGGATAGAATTTCCGACGCGCTTTTAAAGGCTCGGTCCATTTGATCCAAATTCTTTTGATAGATTTTCCCGAGGTTGGTTATCACCGTGGCCAGTTCAGCCCCTTTTTCCGTGTCGTCTCGCAATAGGCAGTCAAATGTTTCCAATAAAAGGACATAAAGAAACTGCGGACGGTGGTGCCAACTCACCCCATCGCCTTCCCCAGCTTTGGGGTAATTATCAAGTAAACCCTTAGCTTTCTTTATATTTCCGGCCAATAAGGCTTGATAGACATTGTAACTGGCCGTATGTTCCTTACGGATCGATATATCTTGGTACGCCCTTAGATTTTTTAAGGCGAGCCTTCCGGTCTTCGTATTCTTAGACCGGTTTCTAATATCCTCCAAATCCTCCGGGGAAAATAAAATTCTGGGATGCACCCCAGGTTCAGGTACGGTTCCGAAGGCATCCTTTACAAAGAAAGGAGAATCAAGGGCCTCCATCGTAATTTCAGGGGAAGCGGGCCATTGATATTCCCCATTAAGAATTTGTTCCGCGGAATATTCGCCCGGAAGCTCCTTCTTTTTCAGCAAATTTTCTTGTCCCCTACCGGAGACCTGCCCCTCACTTTCGTTATAGGCCAACAGCCCTATAAAGCAAAGTGCTACGGTTATTCTTTTATTCATAACTAGATTCAAGTTTTATATTCGACTCAAAATTTTATTTTTCAATACGGCTTTTCCGTCCCCTGGGAAAGAGACCCTGCCGAGAACAAAATAAGGCCACCCTCCTTTTTTTTATCGGTCCCCAAGGTGCAATCTCTTGCGCTAAGGTTGCACAACAGGGTTTTAAGGCCTATATAATGGGACTTCATAAAAATATTGCAAGTAGAAAGGAGCTTGGCGCCCCCCTTTATGCTTTCTATTTCGTTCTGTATGAAGTTCCCTCTTGCCCAACCCTTTATATAAATGCCCCATATCAGGTACAATGCCCTTTGGGATTCATAAAAAATTAAGATAAGGGTGTTGCCCCCATTTTGGTATTTACAGAGGATTTTAAAGGAGTGATTGTTTACGCCCATTCCCCGTGATTACTGTCTTTGAAAGAAAAAACAGTAGTATCGACGATATAGGTTTAGTGGTAGGTTTTGGAAAGAAAATCGTCGGTAATTGTATTAAACAGTAGGTTCAAAAATGGTACTGTTCTTTGTTTTACTTGCTCTACCCTCTGCACTGAAACTCCTTATGTAAAAAACCCCACCGACCTCCCTTCCCATATGATGGCTATATTTAAGATACAGCGTCATACCGGAAGGGACCTCTGGTGCCTCAAAAAATCGCAAGGTTGAAGATGGCAGTTAAAAACCTGCCAAATCAAGGGCAATATATAGAACTTTTAGCCCTACTTGTTTATTAATTGTTGTAATTATCGTTATAATCGGTTTCTCCCAAAGGAACGGGGGTATACATTCCCTCATAAGGAAAAGCAATGGCAGGAATAGCAACTCCGGCTTCGTTGAATTTATTACCGTCAATTTCCTTTTTAAAACCCTTCATATATAACATGCGATCACCACCTTCACCGGCAAGCTCCCTTAATCGTTCCTCCTCTACCGATTGTGGCGTAACCGAAGCCAGATCCGTCAGTCCTGCCCTTTGTCGCACCACATTAACATCGGCGGTAGCACCGATTACATCGTTGTTTACAGAAAGACGAAGCATGGCTCGTGACAGATAAAGCTCAGCCAATCGCATCAAAGGCAGTTGGGCATACCTTCCATCTTCGGCCCGATAATACTTATCGATCCAAATATGGTTCTTTGTTACCTTGGGATTACCGTCAAAAGAAGTCATATAGGCCACTCTTTCCGGTACCGACATACCCACGGTATCCACTGCAGCATTTCTATCAGCTCCTGCCTTTAGGAAATAATAAAGTTGATTGAACCTTTTATCGGCCAAGGCTTCGGGTGTAGGAGTATTGGTCGTCATATCCATCCATCCCATTCGCCCCAAGGCGTAATAAGACAGTGCCATGGTTCCGGCCCAACTCTGTATCCAACCATTTACATTACCGTTCTCATCAAGGGTGCCATCTCCTCTACCACCTCCATTGGCCCTGTAATAGCCAATTTTAGTCATTCGGGCAAAGGGAATATCGTTATCACTTGATTCAGGACGAAAAGCCACCTCCCAAATCACCTCATTCGCCTTGGCGTCGCCAAAATTTCTTGTCCAGGCCGTTTCAGGATCTTGGGAAAGGTCATAATACCCTTTGGTATCTACCGCATCGGTAATGACAAAATCGCATTCATCTAAGGCCCCGGCATGATCTCCCATGGCAAATTTTATGCGATACAGTAAGGTCGCTGCCGCATACTTATTAGCTCGCCCCGCTTTAGCGTGTTGTTCAGGAAGCAGCTCTTTTGCCTTTTGCAAATCGGAAAGCATCAAATCATAAAATTCTTGAACGCTGCCCAATTGTGAACTCCGCAATGCATCGGCCGTTTCGTCAAAATTCTGTTTTAATGGAATATATCTTCCCGAATTATCCCCTCCCGGTACGTAGGTAGGCATAAAGCCCTTGGCCAAATGATAATTGGTCCAAGCTCTCATGAAATACAACTCCCCCTTTTGCTGTTGCAGCTGATCTCGATCTTCGGGAGTCATGGCAGAAAAGGCATCGGTACCTTCTTGCTCTTTCTCCTCGATAAATTTCAAACCTGGTAATATTTGGTTCAAAACCCTGTATAGTTGGGCAAATTCGGCATCGCCCTCTGAATTGGATACTGCCGTAAAATCACGGTCGTATTGATTGATCGCGGCATGCTCCAAAGGTTGATGGTCGGTATGGGTAGAAATATCACTTATTACAAAATCGCGATATGCCGAATAACCATAAGGGGCTGTCCAACCTGAGTTAAGAAAAAATCCGTAGTAAGAATCCACAACGGAAAGCTCAAACTCATCCACACTGTTCCAAGGAAACAGTTGAGGGCGCTCCAACTCAAAAAATTCATCGTCATTGCACTGTACAAAAACCAAAGCCAATAGCGATAAAACTATTAAGGTACTATATCTATTTTTCATCGTTCGTCTTTTTTTTGATTAGAAATTAAGGTTGATACCGAGGGAGAACGTTCTTCTCTGTGGTCCGGAAGAACGAGATGTCATTCCATTAAGAACACCATCACCGCCATAACGCTGAAGCTCGGGGTCAAAACCTGTATAATCAGTAATAGTAAGTAGGTTTGTGGCATTGAAATATAGACGGCATTTTGAAACTCCCAAGCGGTCTATAACGGAAGCAGGAATAGAATATCCCAGAACCAGCTCTTTCAACTTTATATAATCCCCTCTTTGAAGAAATTTGGACTCAGCCCCATCGTACAGAAATTTACCTCCTTCTACATATTCACCCTCATCATTATATGGATATCGATTCCCATACACCAACTGCGGATATTCAGCAATATCACCCGGTTTCTCCCAAGATTTGGTATAGGCATCAGCCAATACCGGAGCGCTTCCTGTCCCTAAACCTTTGTATAGGTCATCATTGTAGATGTAGTTCCCCCCTTGGAAAGAAAATAATACGGAAAGATCAAAGTTCTTATATTTAAAATCATTGAAAAAACCACCATAATAAGTCGGTAAGGCCGTTTTATTCTCTTGAATCATCCTGTTATTCCCCTTATTATTGGTCGTTGCCGGGATCAACCTACCTGTTTTGACGGTAGCACCTGTTTCTTCATAAACTTCCCTATCAACCTCATAAATCATTGAAACCCCAGTTTGAGGATCCACTCCCGCAGATTCCGGTAGATAATATTGACCTATTGCCGCCCCTGATCTCGTAAGCGTATAGTATCTATTAGCGGCATATTTAATTATCCCCTTTCCTGTTTTATCCGCTTCAGGGTTAAGAGCTACAACTTCATTTTCGTTAAAGGCGACATTACCGCCCACGGTCCATGAAAATTTATCATTGTTCACGGCTACCCATGAAACATCCAATTCAATTCCCTTATTGACCATGTCTCCAATGTTCTCCACAAAAGAACCTCCTCTTGCCGTACCACCATTTCCGCTAGCCAAACCAGAAGAATAAGGTAGTGGTGTTGCCAATAGCATATCCTCCACATCTTGTTTATAGTAGGCAATGGAACCGTTGACCCTATTTTTAAGGAATCCGAAGTCTACACCAAAATCACTCATGGTAGAAGTTTCCCATGATGCCAATTTGTTAGCGAAATTAGTGATGTAAGTATTTCCTACCCCTCCATAATTTCTAATAGAGGTATTGGTAGAATAATTGGTTTCCGTTACATAAGGAATACTTGAATTACCGGTCTGTCCGATACTTCCCCTTAACTTTAAAAGCGAAATCCAATCTGCCGATGACAAGAAATTCTCATCCGAGATAATCCAGCCGGCCGACCCGGAATAGAAAGTCCCCCATCGGTTTTCCTTTACGAACTTAGCCGAACCTTCCCTACTCACACTGGCTCCAAGCAAATATCGATCTTTAAATTTATAGTCTAAACGCGAAAAGAAGTTTCTACGGTAGCCTTCCGAGCTCAAGTAATCGGAACCGGTAATGGGATCGGTCGATTTTCTTACTTCATGGAACACCCCTAAAAGGTTGGTGCCCTGAACCCCGGTCCATGTGCTTTTTGATGCTCCCTGTTCAAATCCGCCCACAAAATCAATATTGTGATCTTCGCCGAAAGTATGGTTGTAATTTACGAGTGAATTAAAAACATATCCATAACTCTGAGTAGCGCTTCCATTACCCGTA
The DNA here is from genome assembly GCF_900156625.1 of Zobellia uliginosa. Lineage (GTDB taxonomy): Bacteria > Bacteroidota > Bacteroidia > Flavobacteriales > Flavobacteriaceae > Zobellia > Zobellia uliginosa. The sequence continues at coordinate 101,324 of NZ_FTOB01000009.1, forward strand.
TTGCCTTGGGTCGCAAAATTTTGTGTAATGGCTCCCGCTTTGTACGAATCGCTCTTGCCCATACTTATATTGGGCTGATAATTTGCCGACAATGTCAAGCCTTTTACAAACGGCATCTTCCACTTGGCAAAAACCACGGAATTAACCCCAAAATTACGGCTATTATTAGACCTGAATTTAGGATCTGAATTTGCTAACGGATGAGCCCCGGTCTCGGCATTCCAATAACCAGATGCGTTGGTATCGCTATAGACGGGCAGCCAAGTAAGACCGTGTACAAAGCCTGCCCCACTATTACTACTCTTGTTATACTTTCCAAAAATCCTTAGGCCGTAGGTAAGGCTTCCTTTTACAAACTCCACATTTAAACGGCCCGATACGTTTTCACCACCCTCATTTATATAATTTCCATCATAGCTTCTGTAATTGACCGTCGCATAAAGATTTGAATTTTCGGTACCACTAGAGGCCGAAAAATTGACATCATGGTAACTTCCGACCCGTGTCAACAGATCGTTCCAATTGGTATTTGTACTTCGAGCCTCTTCATTGGTAATTGTTTCATTACCCGTTGCCCATGGATTTTGGGACATTACGCTCTGCTGAAAATCCCAGCTGGTACCATCGTAGTTTTGGCTACCAATCTCCATAATATCAAATAACCTATCTGTACCGGCATACCCTAGATCGGTATTTGTAAATTGAGATAATCCTGAATGATAGTTGAGGTTAAAACGCGGGTTACCCCTTTTTCCCCTTTTAGTGGTCACTATGATTACCCCGTTGGAAGCCCTTGAACCATACACTGCCGTAGCGGCCGCATCTTTCAACACTTCAATAGATTCAACGTCATTTGGATTGATATCGCCTTGACCTCCGCCAACACCATCAACTATCCAAAGGGGCGAGTTTCCTGAATTTATGGAGCTGATACCTCTCAAGGTAACCTGTCCGTTCGTAACCTGTACCCCAGACGCCCTACCTGCCAAGGCAGTTGTTATCGAACCTGTTGCCGTCTGTGCAATCTTGGCACCGTCTACCTTCGCGATCGACCCTATTACATCACGTTTTTTCTTGGTACCATAGGCAACAACAACGACCTCATCTAAATTCTCGGAAGATTCTTGCAACACAACATTAATAATCGTATTTCCTCCGACAAGTTCTTCCTTGGCCTCAAAACCAACAAAGGAGAACAATAGCACTTCCCCTCTATCAACCTTAATATTATAGTTACCATCAAAATCGGCGACCACCCCTCTATTGGTTCCCTTGACCACCACATTTACTCCAGGAAGTAGCTCCCCTTCATTATCAGTAACCGTTCCGGAAACCGTTTGTTGTGCTTGAGCGGAAAAGATACTCCCTGATAAAATCATCAAGAAATAAACCAATTTCAGCCCTAGAGTTTGCTTTTTACATTTTTTCATAATTTTTTGGTTGTAGTTATTATATTCCTAAATACTGATACCCAAAAGTCAGAATACATTAACTCATACACATGCCCGGAAGTGCCAAAAGCTTTTCTATATGTTGCAAGCGGCTATTCTAGTTGAATTTGAAGAAAATGGGTGATGGAGACATGTAAATGAAACTTGGGGCATGCCCTTATCGATGGGAATTCAGTTTTTTGGACTAGAGAAAAAATTCTTTTCCCCGTCCATTAAAACAGAACATATGCCACAGGTGCCAAAAAAGAAAAAGCGAAATAAAAAGAAAATCCAGTACGTAACCTATATATTGCTATATATTTCAATACTAATTTTGAGTACTATTCTGATTATCACCCTATTGTACTATTAAAACACCCCGTTCACCCCAATACATCACCGTTGAATGGACGTGTTTCCCCCTAAACCTTAAAACGGAGCATTAAGGATAAGATCAGAAAGAACGATTGTAATTTTAGTACGTATTGGCCCATTGTGGTAGGTTTATATAAGGCCTTACGACCGAAAAATATACATAAAGAAATCAAGGCAGACCGGTACATTTTCAAAAACAGACGAAACCATGACCACCAAACACTACTATCACCCAATCAAAATGCTACTCGTAGTGCTAGCGGTCTTATTCATGCCGACACCTAACTTTTCCCAAAAAACAGAAGGAGAAAGTGCCATACAAAAAGGATTGGCCTTTAATCGTTTTTTTGCCAAGGACGGACTTCCCGATAACAGGGTGAGAAGTATCTACCAAGACAAAAAAGGATTTATTTGGATAGGCACGATGAACGGCCTATGCCGATACGATGGGTATAACTTTAAGCAATTTTCAAAAAATGTACAGGGTAACGGTATTGCGGGAAATTGGGTATATGCCATAGCCGAAGATGAGAAAGAGAATATTTGGATAGGCTCTACCGAAGGCCTAAGTAAGATCGAACGCAACAAAGACTCCATTCTAAATTTCAAAACCTCCGATTTTTTGCCCCATAAGGAAATCAAATCCCTTTATATCGACCAAAAACAACGTCTATGGATCGGCACGAAAAAGGGGCTCAGCCTATTGGAAATCAAAACCGGCAAAGTACATCAGTTTAAAGATTACCCGCTCAACAATGCCGTAAATGTCATCGCTCCTGACGAAAAGGGACATATATGGGTGAGTTGTGAAACAGGTATCGTACGCTTTGATGAAAAAAACCTATCACAAACCTATTTCCCCTTTGATGTAAAACCCAACGCCTATAACGATAGAATATGGGACATACTTTTTGTACAAGACGAACTATGGGTTGCCAGTGGCGGTGATGGTATCTATCGTTCAAAAACCGATTCACTAACCGCTCACGGGGGAAGTGCCTTTCAAAAACTATTTCTTGGCGATGGGGTTTCCCCGAATCTTGAAATTTACGACCTCACCATGGACAATTCGGGTGATATTTGGTTGGGAACCACGCAGGGATTAGGTAAAATAGAAAGACAAAACCCTAATGGAAACGATGGCCCGATTATTTTTTATCAGCAACATTACCTAAACGATTACAGTCTTAGCAACGATCGAATATTCAAGCTAAACTTTGATGCAGGTAACAACTTATGGATCGGTAGCAATCTCGGATTAAGCACCTTGCTCAACCGAAACCGGAATTTTTCAAATTTCAGTTTTACCAAAAGTACGAACAAAGACGAAGTAAGGGGCATCACGGCCATACCGGAAGGCGACCTATGGTATACCACATCCTCAAAGGGAACATCGGGTATCACAAATGAAGATGGAACCATTAAAAAATTGGGACTGAATATGGGCCCCGAGGCCAATATGGGGCGTTCTATAGCGTCTTTGGATCAAAAATTGTTTATCGGGTCTCTCGACGGCCTTGTAATAAAAGACCTGAAAACCGGATACGTACAACATCTATTACCCGGTAAAAATGTGTTCAGTCTTTTGCTCGACACCGCCGATAACAAAGCCTACATTGGCACTATAAGCGGACTTTTCGCTTACGATATGCAAAAAAACACCTTGGCCAGTAAGCTCCCACTGCTGAAAGGATTTGTACGATCACTCTACAAATCGCCTGATGGGGCCATATATGCAGGAATAGACGGCCCCTTCATCTATAAAAAAGACCCAGAGGGAGATTTTGCCCCCTTGGCCATACCTGAGCACTTTTTCGGTTCTATGATCAATGCCATGGAAGAGGATAACGAGGGCCATTTGTGGATCGGTACGGAAAGTGGACTCAACAAACTCACCAAAAACGGAAGTGCCACATATACCTGCGAATTGATCGGTGTGGGCGAAGGCCTCGCCGATAAATCGGTACACGGCCTGATCATAGACAACGAAAACAACCTCTGGATCAGCAGCATCAAAGGCTTGATGCGGTACAGCGATAAAGAAAAGCATTTTGAATATTTCCTGCCCAACTTGATCTTTAGTCCCTCATGCTTTTACAAAAAGGGCGATACCGCCTTTTTCTTTGGTCATGCCAATGGATTTATCCGTTTTGACCCCAAGCTAATTTCCTTTACCAAAAGTCCGCCCGACGTACTCATTACCGGTTTTCGAATCTTAAACAAAGCCGTCAAGGTCAAAGAACGGATCAATGGCGATGTTATACTTGACAAACAAATCTTCAATACCGACAACATCACCCTAAATTATAAAAACGACATGTTTACTTTGGAATATGCCAATATTAATGGCAGTTTCGAAAAAAGTAGGGACTACGCCTATAAACTAGAGGGGTTCGACAATGATTGGGTCTACAACAAGAGCGAGGAACACACGGCCACCTATACCAACCTGAATCCGGGCACCTACACCTTTATTGTCAAGGCCAAAGACCACAGTGGCTCTTGGAACTCAAAACCCACAAAACTCAGCATTAGCGTTTTGCCCCCACCCTGGAAGACCTGGTGGGCCATTTTGACCTATGTGGCCATCATAAACGGACTCATTTACATTTTTATCCGATACCGAACGGCAAATGCCAGAAAGGAAAGCGAACTGCTTCTTGAAAAGCGGGAAAAAGAACAAATGAAAGAACTGAACAATTTAAAACTACAGTTTTTTACCAACATTTCCCATGAGTTCAGAACCCCGCTCACCTTGATTTCAGGGCCAATAAAGGATATCATCTCCAACAATACCATATCGGTCGATATTCGAAAAAAAGCCAAGATCATCAAGAGAAACAGTGACAAGCTCATACACTTGATCGACGAGCTGATTACCTTTAGGAAACTTGAAAAAGGGGGACTCGTCCTTAAACCGACGCCCATCAACATTCTTCATTTTGTGCAAGAAATCAGTGAAAGTTTCCAACTGTTCGCTGAAGGAAAGGAAGTTATCATCAATTGTCACAGCCTTTTAAAAGACAATGTCATATTGGCCGATCCCTCCCACCTCTATAAAGCGATCAACAACCTAATGGCCAATGCCCTAAAGTTTTGTTCCGAAGGTTCGGTGGTACAAATCAAGATCAAGGCCCAGAAAAAACTGGATGCCCCCCAAAAGGAAATATGCGATTCGTGGATTCGTATCTCCGTAAGCAATTCAGGCCCCAATATTTCCAAGGAAAACCTCGTACGTATTTTTGACCGCTATTACAAAGGAAACGATGCCCATGGAGGAACGGGCATAGGTTTATCGCTAGCCAAGGAACTCGTTGAACTACACAACGGAAGCATCCACGCCAAAAGCGACCACCAGACAACGGAATTCACCATCCTCCTACCGAAAGGAAATGTCACTTCCCTCCTAGAGGATACGAATACAGACCCCGCATCATTCCCGAAAATACTTGCATTGGAACCCTATCTGGGCGACGACCGGTCTTTTGACGAAACCCAGGAAACTACCTATGGGGAACCCGGAAAAATGCATATCCTGTTAGTAGACGACAATAACGAGCTTCTAGAATACCTAAGCCTGCTACTGAAAGACGATTTTATCATAAAAACGGCCAGTAACGGCCTTGAAGCCCTCGAAGTGGTGGAAAAAACGCCTCCTGATGTAATCGTTAGCGATGTGCTAATGCCCAAAATGGACGGATATGGCCTATGCCAAAGCCTTAAAGAAAATCAGAAGACCCTACACATCCCCGTTATCTTACTGACCGCCAAGACCATGACCGAAGAAAAGATGAGGGGACTTCATCTCGGGGCCGATGCCTATTTGGAAAAACCCTTTGACCCCGACATCCTTAAAACCCGGATCCACGCACTGGTAAAAAGCAGGAAAATGCTCATTCAAAAACTGGCCAAGGAACAGGTGGTAGATTCTTCGGCATTTACAAAAAATCCTATAGACGAGGCCTTTATACAGAAAGTAGTAGAACACATTACAGCGAATTTGGATAATGGGGACTTTAGCGTGGAAGAGCTAAGTGAAAAAATGTCGATGAGCCGAAGCAACTTATTTCGAAAGGTAAAGAACATCTCAAAAATGAGTCCCGTAGAATTCATCTACTACATTCGATTGCAAAATGGAATGAAGCTACTCTTGGAAAGAAAATTCAACATTTCTGAAATTGCTTGGCAAGTCGGTTTTAAAAATCCCTCGAGTTTTAGCAAATCATTCAAAAAGCAATACGGAAAATCGCCTACCGAATACCTCAACGATATATTGGACAACGGTTAGGGGCATTCCCTCGTACGCGCTTTTTTAAAAGCAGGCAAAGTAGTTACATTTTACACCTTGCTCCGGAAAGCATTATTTGACGATCAGTTCAATAGTTTCTTTGATGCCGCCATTGTACACAATTTCAATCGATGCCGTTTCCTTTGCGCCCTTACCAAGGTGTTTGACCTCAATTTTGAATTCTTCGCCGGCATCGACCAGAAAATATTCGGTCTGCGATTGGATCTTAAAATTTTCCTTTGCCCCGCCTATGAGTTGAATAGAACTGACAAAACTTGCCGTATTACCGTGGGCATTTTTAACGGTAATCGATTGAATGCCTCCCGATGCTATTTTGGCCTTGCTTGGAACGATAAGCTCCGAAGCTTTCAAGGTTTCCCCTACAGGTTCATCCTTATGGTATACCTCCATATTGTGCTGGGTTCCCCCTCCCCTTTTAGGTGATCCCGCGGCGATATAAATACCTTCGCCCGACAAGATGGCCTGGGTACCATGTCTGGGGTAATGCATCGGGGCCTTATTCGACCATGTTCCCGTCTCGGGCTTATACGCTTCTACAATTTTATAGGCAGGTCCTTTCTTTTCCCCTTCGCCCCCCATTACATACAGCTCGTTTTTAAAAGCCATAATTCCCGGGGCTGCCCTAGGTGTCGGCAAATCGTTTTCCAATGTAGACCATTGGCCGGTTTTAAAGTCATAGGTATCAACGGTACCGATCAAGGGAGCAAAAACCCCGCCTTCACCTCCTGATTGCCGCCCTCCTACGGCATATAAGGTATGATCGATAACCGCCGCATGGAAGTGGTCCCTCTGTTGGGATGCATTTTCCAAAACCGTCCACGTATTATTTTTTGGGTCATAAGCATCGAACCAATTCACATAACCGCCATCATGCCCTATGGTATTTCCACCTATCAAATAAAACACATCATTGTAAACGACCAAGCCAGCGCCTCCTCGTCTACGTTCTTTAGGTATCTCAGGACCTTTTATCCATCGATCGGTCGGAGGGTGGTACAACCAAACGGCCTCTTCGGGTATCTCCCTGGGAAATTCGTTGGTTTTAAACGCTCCTATGACCCAAACGAACCCCTTGTAAAAAGTCGCCTGAAAATGATTGAATTCCTTTGGGGCCTTGTTTGCCGCCTTTTTCCAAGAGTTATTCTTAAAATCGTACAACTCCAAGGTTTGTGCCGATTCCCTTCCTCCAAACAAAATAAAACGATCCCCGGCCTGTACAAAAGAACACTCGTGCCGTGCCGTATAATTCTCGCTTTCGTTTTTGTCGATCCATTGATCTCCATTTTTTTCGGTAGTTTGACCGTTTATAAAAATAGGGGCCAAAAACAAAACAAAGCTTCCTAGAAGTTTGCTAGCGATATCGATTTTTTTCATAATTTAAACTGAGAGCGGTTATTGACTTTTCAAATTTAGTATTAATCGAATCCTAAAAAAGGATTTCCATACATTTCTAAAAATAGTCCCTATACCTAAATACGCTTCCCTTCTTATAATCCTTGTCTTACTCATTTCGGCAGATCTCCATTCACAAGAATGGAACTAAAGGAACAACCGGATCGCAGTGAGTTTTGATGGAAACAGCGCCGCCGACAATGCCTATAAATGGCCTACGGGCGACCCCGATGATTGGGGGGGCGGCCGTAGCCTCTGGAGCCATCGTCACTAAACTAGGGCTGCAGGATAAAATAGTGCACTTTTCGTATAACAACTTTATTGACGCCCCAGCAGGGCCCGATGCGGAAAATGAGCTAAAAATAAGTTGTGACGGACTCGTAGAACGATGGAACTTCGACCCCAAGGTATTTTTTTGACATTACCCTAGCATTAAAACCCGCTATTCAAAATTTGGCCAAGAAAATCGGAAAATCCACCAAGGAAGACTCGAATATACAATGGATGTATAAACGGATACAGGCCCACAGCGGTGGCGATGCCGATAGTTCAGATTGTGGAATGTTCTATTATTTTCTAGTGGGTGACCACAATGCAACCCCTGAAAAATTCAAGGCCTTTATTGGAGAGTGAATCCCCAACTCATCGGGCCTTTAGGAGTTAACGCCAAAACGATTCCCATAGACAGGGAAACAAAACCTACAGATCAGGCCCTATCGGTCAAAACTTTTAGTGCCCCCAGTATTTCTGCTACTCCCATTCTTTCGGTGTAGTTGGCCTCAACATGGGCCGCCTCAATGGTTTGGTCGGTATTGATTATAAAAGTGGCGGGTACAGGAAGGGTTTTAGATCCATCACCGTTCAAAAGGGTCAAATCACGTCTTCCGTGGTAATCATCTCCTGGATCGAACTGAAGCTTATAGGCCTTGATCATCTTCTGATCCGCATCACTAAGCACCTCATAATCCAAACTGTTCTTTTCTTTTGCGGTAAGGGCGTTATCTGGACTTTGCGGACTTATTGCCAAAAATGAAGCTCCATACGATTTAATTTCCGCCAAATTCTTTTGTACCTCCCTTAGGTCTAGGTTACAAATCGGACACCATTCCCCACGGTAAAACTTGATGATTACAATTCCTGATTTTAACATTTCGGTAAGCGAGACGTTCTTACCTATGGCGTTCGGCAAGGAAAAATCGGGAGCCTTGTCGCCTACTGACAAGCCTTTGACATGGGCCGCATTTGAAATGACCCGTTTTTGAAAATCTTGTAATTCACTCATGGCAATCTTATTGGTTTCGGCTAATGTAGGCCTTTTTTTGCTTTGTGCTTTTGAGTCCCTTGATTTCCTTTTCAGGTCAAGTCTTCCGTACGTTACGTTGTTCGTTTAGAATAAGATCTAGGAACCGTCATTTATTCCGGAAAAACCAGTCAAAGCCTTTGAAGGCTTTAAGGGTAGGGAGTTCAAAAAACAGAGAAAAAAACTACGGGACAAGGATTAAAATCCCGTTATAGCTTTCTAAAATTCCCAAAATCAATTTTGTCATTTCCTCAACAAGACGCCGACAATCGCAACAACAATAGGGCCTAGAGCGAATCTCGGCTATCGACAAAACAACAAAAAGAAGTCCTGTATTATTATTTTATCACTTTTATTGTTTTCATTTTTATAAATTAGTAATCAAATGCACAAACCGTCATTGGCGGTACGGTAACGGACGGAGAAACGGGCACCCCCTTGCCTGGAGTCAACGTAGTCGCCGGAACCAAAGGTGCCATCACTGATTTTGATGGAAAATACGAATTGAACATTTCAAATGACATTAAGGTCATTGAATTTTCGTCCTTGGGATTTGCCGCAAAGTATTGAAGGTACCGGCCACCAGTGTTTTCGCCAAAATACGGCTTGACAATGGAAAAACAAGACGGCACGAATTTTATTGGGGTTCCGGTTATCTATCACAATCTACCCGAAGCATTGGACTCTCGGGAAAAGAAAAAGAGATTAAGGTTTTCGACCCTAATGGAAATGAAACCCTAATCCATCCCAAACCATAAAGTCGCACCGCAAATAAAAAACAACGATTGTCAGTTACAGCAAGTCTCCATATCGAAAGACATTACAACTTGTACGGCCTATTAAAACCCTCCTTTAGGCCCATGTACCCGTATCGGTCAAAGACTCCCCTTCGATGGGTTCCCTGTGCAATTTTAAAAAGAAACCTAAGACACCTTAGGGGCAGCGTCTTATAATTAAATGTACCGTAAATGAAACTAGCATCAATAGACATTGGATCAAATGCCATACGACTTCAAGTAGTCAAAGTATACGAAGACGAAGATTTAGTCAGTTTTAAAAACCTACAGCTATTGCGCTTTCCCTTGCGATTGGGCCATGATGTGTTTTCCCAAGGAGAAATATCGCAGCCCACCAAGGAGAAATTCATTAAGTTGATGAGCACCTTTAAGCATCTTATCGACCTGTACGAAGTAGAAGATTACTATGCCGTAGCTACGTCGGCCATGAGGGAAGCCCGTAATGGTACGGAAGTGAGCGATCACATCAACAAAGAGGTAGGCATGAAAATCAACGTCATCACCGGAAAAAAGGAAGCCAGCATTCTGAACAAGGCCATTAAACCGACACTGAAAAACAGAAAATATGTGCATATCGATGTCGGTGGCGGAAGTACGGAACTCAACTTACTTGAAGGCGGGCAGCTGTTACAGAGCCGGTCGTTCAAAATAGGATCGGTCAGGCAATTGACCGCAAAAGAACGGGCGGAAGTTTTTGCCGACATGAAAGAATGGATCCACTCCACAAGCTTTCAAAAATCAAAGAATATTGTTGGAATAGGCACGGGCGGAAATATTAACCGCTTGTACGGATTGGCCAATAAGGCCTCCAACATGGCCATATCCTTTGCCGAGCTCAAAGCCTTGCGGGCCTATGTTAGCGAGTTCACTTATGAACAGCGGATGTCCATCCTCAAAATGAATCCCGACAGGGCCGATGTTATTGTTCCGGCTTCGGAAATATATTTACGGGTCTTAAAGGAAATGGGAAGCGACCAAATCCTTGTCCCTAAAGTCGGATTAAAAGACGGTCTTATTTACGAATTATACGAACAAAGAACCCATAAAAACCTAGACAAGATAGAATATCTGGGCTATCTCTAAACCTTCGTACCATAAGCATGGTCGTACCTGCACGCTTGCCTATCATCAAAGGGGGACGTTTTCACCGATTCCTTGGAATTCCTTGGGTTACACCCCTAATTCCTGTTTTGGCACTTCACAATATAACAGGAAAGTGGCTACCTTTATGACCCAAGTTGAATCAACAAGAAACTAAGCTATGGCCGAAAAGAAAAAAATATTGGCAATTTGCGGAAGTGCAAGCCCAAACTCGGCCAATCTTTCCATCCTAAAAACAATAGCCGAATTAGGCCGGTCACATTTTGATTTGGAGCTATTGGACGACCTAAGCGAAATGCCCCATTTTAAAACCGACCTGACCGATAAAAATGTACCTGAAAAAATCATGGTGCTTCGAAAGCGCATTTCCGATTCAGAGGGAATTATAATCTGTACGCCCGAATATGTTTTCAGTATTCCGAGCGGACTGAAAAATGTAATCGAATGGTGCGTATCTACCACGGTTTTTTCCGATAAACCGGTGGGACTCATAACTGCTTCGGCAAGTGGAAAAAAAGGACACGAGGAATTGAAATTGATTATGGAAACCGTACAAAGTAAATTTACCGACGAAACCACGCTTCTCATTCAGGGCATAAAAGGGAAAATCGACAGAGAAGGTCATATTTTGGACACGAAAACAGAAGGTGAACTGAAAAAATTTGTCCGATCCTTCAACCAACTAATGGAAGTCCACACCACCGAATAAGTCCAAAAACCTATGATTTACATCACCCAACTGATATACCTTATTGAGGGGCAGGAAGCTATTTTCAATCAGTTCGAAGCTTTGGCGATTCCCTCCATTTTAAAATATAAGGGCCGTCTTATGCTAAGAATTCGACCCGATAAAAATTCGGTCATCGAAAAAAATATAGAAACACCTTACGAAATTCATTTGGTGGAATTCGACAGCCAAGAAGACTTTGATAATTTCAAAAACGACAAAGAGCGAAAAAAGTTCTTGCACCTAAAAGAAAAATCAATACGATCATCACTTTTAATCCAAGGAAGAAAAGTATAGACCTAAGACCGGAAGCTCTCAGCCTCTCGTCTTGGTTTGATATATGAGCCAAGCATCGGCCCGAAATACCAACCGAAACCATAGCAAATAAGGACAAGTAAAAACCCGATTTGGACAAGTTTAAGTCACCCCAATACCCCAACTTTGTCGTATGAACCTTAAACGAGAAAAACATGGGTAATCTAGAAGGCAAGGTGGCCTTAATAACGGGGTCATCTAAAGGAATCGGTGCGGAAATAGCTAAAACCTTGTCTAAAAACAAGGCAAAGGTAGTAGTCAATTATGCCGGTAACGAAGAAGCCGCTAACAATGTGGTGAACGCGATTATCGCCGAAGGCGGCGAAGCTATACGAATTCAGGCCGATGTAAGGTCTAAGGAAGACGTAAGCCGTTTATTTGACCAAACCATTGTCCATTTCGGTAAGGTGGATATTTTGGTGAACAATGCCGGAATTATGGTCAATCAATTGATAAAAGACACCACTGACGAAGCTTTCGAACTTCAGTTTGACACCAATGTAAAGGGCGTTTTCAATACACTCCGCGAGGCCGCTACAAAACTTTCGGAAAACGGAAGCATCATCAATGTCTCTACCTCGGTAAACCGGTTGATGCTGCCAACCTACGGTACATACGTCGCTACAAAATCGGCCGTAGAGCAACTTACACGTATTTTTTCCAAAGAAATAGGTAGTCGTGGGATCAATGTAAATTCGGTTTCTCCGGGACCGACAAATACCGAGTTGTTTATGCAAGGAAAAACAAAGGAGACCGTAGACCGCTTGGCCGCACTTTCCCCCTTTCAACGCATTGCCGAAACCAAGGATATCGCCCAGGTCGTAGCTTTTTTAGCGAGTGACGAAGCCAAATGGATCAATGCCCAGAATATAGGGGTCAACGGCGGCATGGCCTAGTCGAAGAAAGCTTCCGTGCAAAGCGTTTTAAGTGGAATACCTTTAGTATTTTAGGGCTTGTCTTTGCTTATCGGAAGGATATTCCACGAGACAGTATCAAAAAAAATATAACTTGCCGTAAACTAGCTCGGGGCAAGCCTCGGAGCATTTAATCTCGATGATCGCGTAAAATACGAATATGGGCCATCTCAAAAACATTCCGAAAATTCAGGACTTTCACCGTTTTGCGCATCTTCCCGCTCCCAGACATCCTTTGATAAGTCTGATCGATTTTGGCCAGGTAAGATTTCCCGAAGACCTAAAGGGACTGAAATTGGTGCAGAAATACTACACCATCGGTTTAAAGCGAAATGTGCCCTACAAACTGTTTTACGGACAAAAGGAGTACGATTTTAACGAGGGCATAATGACCTTTTTGGCCCCGGACCAAGTGATGGGCATGGAAAGGAATCCGAATATCAATTTAAAGGGAGAATCAAAACCTACGGGTTGGCTACTCTTGGTGCATCCTGATTTTTTGTGGAATACCTCCTTGGCCCAAACCATGAAATCTTATGCGTTCTTTGGATACGACATTAACGAATCTTTGTTCTTGTCCGAAGAGGAAGAAGAGATGATGGTCGATATCTTTAAGCGTATAGAAAAAGAATATCGCTCCCCGATCGATAAATTCAGCCAGAAAATTATCGTATCGCAATTGGAGCTCTTGCTCAACTATGCCGAACGGTTTTACGAACGCCAATTTATCACGCGTAACACCCCGAACCATCAACTTTTAGGACAGGTAGAACAGCTCTTGCAAGCGTATTTCGATCAAGAAAACTTAATGGAACTCGGTCTACCGACGGTGGAGTATATTTCGCAAGAACTCCACCTTTCCCCAAGTTACCTGAGCAGTATGTTGAAGTCTTTGACCGGAATGAGCACCCAGCAGCATATCCATAACCAACTGATCGAAAAAGCAAAAGAACAGCTTTCAACGACCCCTTTGCCCATTAACGAGATTGCGTATAATTTGGGCTTTGAATACCCAAGCTCCTTCAACAAACTGTTTAAGAACAAAACGGAAATGTCTCCCTTGGAGTTCCGGAAAACCTTTAATTAAAGAATAGCCCCCATAGGCGACCGCCTATAGAATTCCCTTGTTCAATTATTGATAATGAAAGGGCTATTTTTTCTAACAAATACGAACGGTCAAATTTGGCCTCATTTGATTCGGAATTAAACGGAATCACAAAGCGCATAACTTCATTTGAGCTATATCCCCACGGATAACACACGAATGCCATCACAAGGACAAATTCAAAGACCGACCTATGTACGGTTCGCAGCCCCTTCGGAGCCCCTGTTAAAAAATTTCTTAAAAGCCTTACGTAAATCCGTAAGGCCGATGTGCGTAAAGGTGGTAAATTAGAGGCGTTACAAAGAAGGATGGCATCAATAACTATATCCTGTTGTTGTACCCAATTAAAACCAACTAACGAAATATAGAAAATATGGCAATTTGGCTTTTCAGAGCAGGAAAATCAGGAGAATACGAAAACAAATTCTTGAACGATGGAAAAATCTATCTGACTTGGGATGAATTGAATACTGATTTATCAAAACTATCTGACAGGCAAGGGTTACTTGAATATTTACTGAATTTTTATTCTGACGCTAAAAGAAATACTGTTAGAAATTGGCTCGGACAGATTTATCCAATTGCTCATAGAATAAAAAAAGGCGATTGGATAATATTACCGAGTAAACTAAAATCTGCTATTCATATTGGCAAAGTAATAGGAGAATATGAATACCATCCAAAAGCTAATAATCCGTTTTTTCATTCCAGAAAAGTGGATTGGTTTGCAACAGACATTCCTCGTTCAAAATTTGACCAAGACTTACTCTATTCCTTTGGAGCATTTATGACTGTTTGCCAAATCCAAAGAAATAATGCTGAAGAACGAATCAAGTCAATGTCCAAAAACAATTGGAGTTCTAAACAATCTGACTTGGTAAAAAAACAAGACGAGATTGCCGATGACGATACAACGATAGACTCTTCACAAATTGACCTTGAGGAATTTGCAAACGACCAAATTGCAAAACTTATAATTCGCAAATTCAAAGGACATAGAATGGAATTCTTAATTGAATCCATTTTACAAGCTAAAGGCTATACGACATATCACTCTCCAGAAGGAGCCGATAAAGGAATAGATATTTTGGCAGCACCACAGCCAATGGGATTTGGACAACCAAGATTATGTGTTCAAGTTAAATCAACTGATTCTCCGATTGACAGACCAACATTAGACCAACTAATTGGTGCAATTCACAACTTTGGAGCAGACCAAGGACTTTTAGTTTCTTGGAGCGGATTTAAAAGTTCTGTGGAAAAAGAAAGACCAAATCAATTCTTCAAAGTTCGTCTTTGGAGTCAAAAAGAGATAATTGACGAATTTATAAAGAACTATGACAAATTGGATGAGGAAATTAAAGCTGAAATTCCTTTAAAAAGAGTTTGGGCTTTATCAATATCGGAAAACGAATAAAAAACAACTATTGCCAACAATAGTACCCCTTGTACCAGTCTATAATTATCGAAATAACCACCTCCTAACCGCTTTTTAAGGCAAAGACCGACCTATGTACGGTTCGCAGCCCCTACGGAGCCTGTGTTAAAAACTTTCTTAAAAGCCTTACGTAAATCCGTAAGGCCGATGTGCGTTAAGGTGGTAAATTAGAGGAGTTAAAAAGAAGGGTAGCATCAATAACTATATCGCGTTGTTGGCAGTAATTATAAAAATATGAACTATCTATATATTTTAACCAGTCTTGAAAAACCATGTTACAAGGTTGGAATTACAAACAATATGGAGAAAAGGTTGGCTAAAATAGTTGCGGACTTTGGTCAAATCAATACGGAAGATAGTTTTGTTTATTCGTGCAAAAACAGGCAGCTAGTAACTAAAATTGAATTTGGTATTCATGCTTATTTAAATAACTATTCTTATAGTCCGCTAAATCTTGGAGGAGGTGCAACTGAATGGTTTGAACTTGCATCACTTGAAAAATGCAAATGGATTATTGAGCAATTTAATCAAGAATTATCGGAGTTTACTAAATTAGGTTCACTTTCGGAGTTTTTAAAAATGCCGACGGATTTCGATAAAATTTTCAGCGAATTTGACGCAACAAAGGACTTTCATAAGCTGCATAATTACACAATTGAAACTCTTGATAAGTATATTTCTAAGAATTACACCAGTTTAAAATTTGAAAAAGAAGAAGGCTACTTAGTGTTAGTTAACTCTGAAAGCATTGATTTAGAATCGCCAACTTTGCCCAAGTATAACTGGGTAAAAATCGAGCAAAACAAAATATTATTTGACATTAAAGTGTATAACAAATGGAAAAAGGACAGGGTACACAACGAATTGAGGGATTTGATTCAAATCAAGTTCTTTAGCAAGTTTACTCTGACTAATCTTGAGTCAATGTTTGCAAAAATAACTACTGCCAACACCAGTAACCGGTGCACAACTCGTCATCAGGAATAAATTGATGGTTTTGAATTATTAGAAACAATCAAAACCCAACATATCAGTTAGTTATGTTTTACAAAACAAAAAAAACCTAACAAGTACGCATTGATGGAATTCATGGTTGTGCAACAAGCACACCGTATATAAAAAATAGCGGTTTTATCGCTTAAATGAAATAATAGTGATAAACTAAACCGTAACCTCCGCATATTGTACCGGATTGGTAGGATAAAAGACGGAATGTTCCGCATATAAACAAGTTGTGGGTAATGCTAAAAACACTCTAATTATTAAAAATAAGACTATAAAGAGGAGAAAATAATATGTCAGATAAAGGAAGTGTTTTTCAAAAAGGAGGCGGAGGAACAAACTTCGAACAACTCGTTCAAACAGCTTTTATAACAACGCTTATAATACGCGGAAATGTTCCTTCTATAGATACAGCACACCTAACAGAGGTTGCTATGCAAGTAACCAACAGAGGCTATGAAACTGACGATTTTATGGCAATTGCAAAATCCACAATCGGAGAACATAGAATATTAGTTCAAGTAAAACACGATATTTCTTTTACCGCGGACAACGTAAAATTCCAAGAAGTAATTGATGCTTTTTGGAAAGACTATAACAATACTTCTATTTTTGACAAAACAAGAGATAAACTATTAGTAGTAAAAAATGGTTTAACTAAAGATGAACGAAATCACCTTAAATCACTTTTTAATTGGGCAACAACTCACAGTTCAGAGACAGACTTCATTTTGGAAGTAAACAGAATAAAAGGAAAAAAGAAAAGACTAGATGTTTTCCGTAAAGTAATAAAAATAGCAAACGCAAATATTGCCGTAAGTGACAAAGAATTATGGGAGTTTTTAAAATGTATTGATGTTTTAGAATATGATTTCTCAAATGAAGCTAGTATTGATAAAACTTATTTTCTCAATCTAATTAAAATATGCAGAAGAAAAGATTCAACTGCTACTGAAAAAGAAATTTGGGATAGTATTTTTGCTTATGTTGGAACACTTAATCCAAATGGCGGAAGCGTAGGGATTGAAGATTTAAAAGATAAAGATTTCTTTAATCATTTTGACAATACACAATTACATCCATTTTTAAAAGCAGTAGAGAAGCTTAAATCAGATAGCAAAGAGATTTTAAGGCCAATAAAAACTTCAATTGGAACTGGCGAAAACGAATTTAAATTACCAAGAACCCAAGCAAAAGAAAATATATTAGAGGCATTAAGCCAGAATCAAATTACGGTTGTTACAGGCAAGCCAGGTGTTGGTAAATCGGCAGAAATCAAAGAAATTCTTCAAAAAGATTTTCAAAATGCAAGCGTGTTCGTTTTCAGAGCCGACCAATTCAATGAATCTACGCTTGCCAATGTATTTTCAAGTCAAGGTGTGAACGAAACAATACAAGATATTTTCTCTTGTATTTCTTTAATCCCTCAAAAAATTGTTTTCATTGATAGTTTGGAAAAATTATTAGAATCTGATCCCGAATGCGCTTTCAAGCAATTGTTGGCATTACTTGCGGAACACCCTGAAATCAAAATCATTACTTCATCGCGTAAATATGCAATTGACTTAATTACATTAAAATTCGGAATTGATAAAAACGATATAGGCATAATTGATATTCCAACTCTTAATCAAGAAGAGTTAAAATTAGTTGCTGAAAGATTTCCACAATTAAGCGGTGTTCTGAAAAATGATAAAGTCAAAAAATTACTTCAAAGTCCAAAATATCTAGACTTTTCAATATTGGCAATAGGAAAATCAAATGATAATTATGCTAATGTTTCAATAACTGGTTTTAAAGATGAATTATGGAATTCATTAGTTGTAGATGCGACAAATACAAAAAACGGATTACCAATTAAGCGAGAAGAGGCTTTTAAAGAAATTGCAGTTGTAAGCTTCCCCTAATTAGAACTGCCTAGTTTTCTAAAACTTCATTAAAGTTATTGTTTTTAATTCTTTTGGGGCTAGCCCCAAAAGAATTAAGTTCCGCATATTTTACGGGCGGTATTTT
>NZ_FTOB01000001.1 GCF_900156625.1 Zobellia uliginosa
TTTGGCTATAGATGATAGTGAATCTGAAAGCATTTAACTTTTTGGATTCAAAGATCGGCCAATTTTAACCTCTCCACAACTTTTTGTGTTGAGCCATTGTTACCTGTCTACTAATGCATTATCGTAAAGCCCCATCAACTTTTACACACCTTGTCCGTCAGCAATGGAATTACATTTAATACCAGTATCTAAATACGGAAGGAGGTCAGAATGACGTACCATTATGAGAATCCCAATAAAGTAAGCTAAAATAATCATTGTTTAGCAACACAGGCACTTTTGGCTTCCTAACCAAAACGCTTCTTCAAAATAAAAAAGAACTTCACCCCTTTAGTTAGCCTAGTAAGGTTTAGTCAGAAAAACACGTTGAATGCTTGATTTTACAATCTGAACAATACCTGAACATATCTATAAATCCGATAAACTTTGCTAAGGGTTAAGAAGGTTTCCGATTTCGCATAACCTTATTAAAATACAGGAATAGCTATGCATATAGCAAACCTTCGTCATGTTGAAATTCCAAATTCTCAAATTTTAAGAAAGCACATCCCCGAACCAACTTAATATTTACTGCTTTTTGGTTAAAACTGACCAACGACTAAAAATAGAAAAGCTATGTCCAGTTTTTATTGAGGCCATATTTTACAACCCACATTTATAATCTGATAAATTTATCCCATGATTTTTTTCAATAATTAAATACTTAATCCATTTCAATGACATATTACTACTGTCATTTAAATGCCAACTACCTAATTCATTATTATGAAAGGACAAAAACCAAGATTTATGAAAATGAACGCCCTCCTGTTCTACTTCCTATTAGGAATCAGCTGGGCGCACGCACAAGAAACCATTTCAGGTGTTGTAACAGATCAACAAAGAACTCCCTTACCAGGAGTCTCTATTGTTGTAGAGGGCACTAACAAGGGTGCAGTAACAGATTTTGACGGTAAATATTCGATTACCGCCTCGGCGGGTGAAATATTGGTATTCTCTTACTTAGGCTTTAAAACTGAAAAACGTTCGGTTTCTGCCAACAACAACACCATAAGCCTATCTATGGAAGAGGACTCTCAACTTCTAGAGGAAGTTGTTGTTGTAGGTTATGGAACACAAAAGAAAAAAGAGGTAACCGGGGCCGTTGCACAAGTTGCGTCTGAAGAATTGGTTAAAATTCCAGTATCCGATATTGGAGCTGCCATTCAAGGGAAAGTCTCCGGAGTAAACATTCAAGCTGTTAGTGGGCGGCCAGGAGAAGCTGCCAACGTTCAAATTAGAGGTTTGGTATCCATAAATGGCGGAGAGCCCCTTTATGTGGTAGATAATATTCCTCAAGAAGGAAATCCTAACCTTGCTCCAGAACAAATAGAATCCATAGATATCTTAAAAGATGGCGCTTCAGCTTCTGTTTATGGAGTTCGCGCCGCTGGTGGAGTAATCCTGATTACAACCAAAAGAGGTAAAAAGGGTAAAATGAAAATAGACCTAAATACCTTTACTGGCATTCAAAACATTACTTCAGGAACACCTTTATCGAATACGGTAGATTTTCTTTACAACAGAGAAACTACTGCAGAAGTAGGAGGAGATGAGCCACAGACATTTTTATTGGATGCAAACGCACTTGACTGGGATACGAATTTTGTCGATGAAGTCCAAAATGACAATGCCATAATTCAAAATGTATCTTTTAACTTATCTGGCGGGGCAGAAAATTTAACCTATAATTTCAATACCACTTACTACAAACAAGAAGGGGTTTTAATAAGTTCCGATTTTGATCGATTAACAAATAGAATTACCGGACAATTTACTAAAGGTAAATTTAAAGCTTTTGCTTCCGCTAGCTTAACTACCGAAAACAGAAAACAAGAACCATGGAATTTATTCGGTTTTGCCATACAAAATGTACCACATAGTGCCCCTTTTGATCAAATAAATAAAACCGGAGAAAATACCGTACTCATATCTGCTGCCAACGAAATCTTCTATGGTTTTCTTTCAAGGCAATTGGATAATGTTGATGAAAGAGAAAATAAGAGTAATAGTATATCTCTTAATTTAGAATATGAGGTTTTAGATGGTTTAAGTTATAAATTAAATTTAGGTCGTAATGAAGGACAGTATTTTAGAAAGTTCTTTCAGCCACAATACCTTGCTTTAGATAGAAATGGAAATTTAAGTCCTGCAGCCTCTACCCTTAATGCAGAATTAGACTATAACTATTGGTTCTCCAAAAGAGAAACCATTGAACATATTTTGAACTACAAAAAATCTTTTGGGCTACACAACTTTGATCTTTTAGGAGCTGCTTCTTATGAAAAATATAGGTGGCGAAGTCTAAACGTAGGAACTGTATTTGCCGATGATGCGTCTAACGATGTTCAAGTATTAAATGCAGGAGCAGACCCTAAATCCCCTAATGAATTCCAAAACGGTTATACGCTTGCCGGTAAATTGGCCAGATTACAGTACAACTATGATGGAAAATACTTATTATCGGCAAGTTTTAGACGTGACGGTTCTTCTAAATTTTCCCCAGAGACAAGATATGGTAACTTTTATGGGTTTTCTGCCGGGTGGAATGTTACTGATGAAAAATGGTTTAATGTAGACGCCATTAATAATCTAAAAATTAGAGGAAGCTGGGCTCAAACAGGCTTTAACGGAATACCGGATTATGCCTTTATTCCATCTATAGAAGCTGGTGTCAATTATCCCTTTGGTACAGACGAAAATCTTGTAAATGGTCAAATACAACGTAGGTATGCCAACCCAAATGTGGCATGGGAAACTACCATTTCTAGAAACATCGGTTTTGAACTGGGGCTATTTAACAACAAGTTGAACATTACTGCAGACGTTTACCAGAACGATAAAGAAGACATGTTGATCAACGAGCAGACCGCACCTTCTGCAGGTTTATGGCAACCACGTGCCCAGAGCACATATGGTAGCGTAGCCCTTAATGCCGGTAACATGGTAAATAAAGGTGTAGAGTTTGCTGCCAACTACAAAGGAAAAATAGGAGACAAGCTAAACTTTGGCATATCAGGAACATGGACTCTTAACGATAACAAAATTACCAATTTAAATGGCAAGACGCTTGGGCAATCCGGGGGGACTATTAATAGAGATAATACAACCTTCTTAGCCCTAAACAATCCGGCCGGTTCTTTCTTCTTATTACAAAACGATGGTGTAATTAAAACTGAAGAAGAATTAACGGAATACCAACAGTTAGACTTAAGTGCTATAAGCTCTCCACAATTAGGTGATTTACGTTTTAAAGATATAAACGGAGATGGTGCTATCAATGACAAAGACCGTATATTCTCCGGTTCTGGTATTCCTCAATGGGAAGCGGGTCTAAATCTAAATCTAGATTATAATAATTGGGATTTATCCGTACAAAGCTATATGGCTTACGGTACTGAAGTGTACAATGGCAATAAAAATCTAGCCTATATAGGTGGGCGTCACCAAGATCAAGTTTTCCAATGGACACCACAAAACCCAGACTCGGACATTCCTACATTTAGACAAAATGAAGGACATTCCAATGTAAGAGGGTTTTCAGATTGGTTCTTAGAAGACGGAACTTATCTACGAATCCGGTCAATGTCCTTAGGGTATACGATTCCAAACACCCAAGACTACGGAGTTGACAGAATAAGACTCTATTTAAACTCTGTAAACCCTTTCACTTTTACGAATTATACGGGGTATGATCCTGAAGTAGGTGGTGACAGTCTATTTAACAGAGGTGTAGATAATGGCAACTATCCTATTGCTCGCCAGTTTATGCTAGGAGTTCAATTAAGTTTTTAAAAAATCAACTATGAAATCAATGAACAAAATAATAACAAAGAGTCTTGTACTTCTTGCACTAATTATTGCCAGCTGTAATGAAAGTACATTTTTAGACGAAGAAAATCCAAATGCTCTTACTGAGACAAACTTTTGGAAAAACGAAGGACATTTCAACGCTGCGCTCGCAGCCGTTTATGGCGCTTTACAATATCGTTCCGTTAGCGGTGCCGAATTAGTGCAGGAATTTGTGTTAGGAGATATTGCCGGCACAGAATCTTGGTATAGGCCTTATCCGTTTAGAAATTTAACCTATACAAATGGACAAATTCACTTAACGAACAAATGGGAAGAACTGTATGTTGGCATCTTTAGGGCAAATACTATAATTTCTCAACTCGAGGTAGTAGATGAAGAAACTCTTGATGATGAAGCCAGAGCGCAAATAGAGGGCCAAGCTCGTTTTTTAAGGGCTTTCTTTTACTTCCAAGTTGTTCATACTTATGGAGGGGCTATGATACATGATGGTGTAGCGCAATCCATTGAAGAATTGAGTAAACCTATCTCTAGTATAGAAGAAGTAAATACTCAAATAATCATTCCAGATTTAGAGTTTGCCATGAATAATTTACCAGAATCTTGGGAAGCTAACGATGTAGGTAGAGCCACTTGGGGTGCTGCTACTTCATTATTAGGCAAAACATATCTCTATGATGAACAATGGGGGCAAGCAGCCAATTTGTTTAAAGAAGTAATTGATTCTGGAATATATAGCTTGACCAGAAATATTGAAGATAATTTTTGGCATGAAAATGAGTTTAATGAAGAATCAATTTTCGAGGTAAACTATTCTTTCGATATAAAACCTGGCAATAGCGGTTTTGCAGAAGATGATACCACTGTTGGCGGAGCAGGGGCCGAATCCACTACACTTAGCACCGAAGTTGGGCACCTACAATACGGAGCATTTAATACAGTAATAGCTTCTTACAACTTGCACGAAATGTTGGTATACGATGAAGTAGACCCTAACAACCCTATAAACGATACGAACTTAGAGTCTAGAAGAATGAATGCGACCATCGCACCTAGAAATGGTGAAGGTGACTGGTACCTTGCCCCTTTTGCAGAAGCTAAAGCCAGTTGGGGGGGCGGACAAAGTGCCTATCTAAAAAAACACTCCAACTGGTACCATCTAGATGCAGAACCTCCAAGGGGCCGTAGTGGTATTAATTTTAGGCACATACGTTATGCAGATATTTTATTAATGTATGCAGAAGCTATTATAAATGATAGCGGAGATTTTATGACTGCCATAGAATATATAGACATGGTAAGAAGTAGAGCCGGTGTTTATACATTACAACAATATATGGATATGAACGGTGGTATGTTTCCACAGCTCCACGTAAGTAAACAAGTTCATGGAAACCATCCTTTGGTCGCAGCAAATGCACAAACCGTATTAACGCATATTCAACGTGTGGAGCGCGCAATAGAATTATGTTTTGAAGGGCACCGCTATAAAGACTTAGTACGTTGGGGCATTGTTAAAGAAGTTTTTGATGAATTACGTGCCGATGAAATTTGGCGTGAAGCTAATTTGGACGTGACCGGACAAGGTGAAGCCCCACTATTTATATCAGGAAGGGTTAGACCAGATTTCATTCAATCCTCACAAAATTATCGCTCGGCGCAACATGACTACTTTCCAATTCCTACTGGAGAAGTATTAAACAACCCTAATTTAAACAACTAAAACCGCTAGACATGAAAAAATATAATATCCTAAGTGTACTCTTCATCCTAGCTCTGCTTGTCTTCAGTTGCGAAAAAGAAGAGGAGCTGAACATAAGTGATGTGAACCATAGAATTATCGTAACATCCGAAATGGATTTCCAAAATAAAGTAATCGTTGGAGGTCATATAGATTTTGGCGATATCTCTAGAGGAGTTAAAACTAGAACATGGACTTTCCCCGAAAACTCCCGTATTTCAGGAGAAAAAGGTAATACCTCTTCCAAAGAGGTAATAAAAGGTTTTTTTAATAAAGCCGGGGTATATGATGTTAAACTAAGCCAGACTTTTAAGGGCAATGTTTTTCGAAATGACGATAGTACAGTTCCAAGCGACTCTAAGCAGTTAGACACCACCATCGTGGTTACGGTAATTGATTCTATCAAATCTGTCTTAAAGGCTTATCATATAAATACAGATGGGAGTATAGGAGCTGAATTGGATTTGTCCAATGGAGCTGAAAATGAAATAGAAGCCAGTAACTCCATTCGATTAACCTACACCGCAATAGGCGAACCAGAAGCCATTACATGGTCTTCGGAAGGAGGAAAACCTGCCACTATAAATTCTGGGGCAGAAGAAGAGGTAGACATGCGGTTCAATAGGCTAGGGTCTTGGGATCTTGAATTTATTGCCTCAAGGTTTAGACCCACCGATGCGGACACCCTTTCCTTTGAGAAAGTAATAAAAGTAATACCATCTTCCGCTCCGGTAACTCTGGACAGAGTGGCCGAACGTGAAGATAAGGTTGCTTTGGAATTCAGCCGTGAAATTGACGGAAGCACGGTAAATCCAGCCGATTTTACCGTTAGAATAGAAAATAACAGAGATGCAATGAATCCTATCCTGATCAATCCTGTTATATCGGCAGCAACCATAGACAAGAACGAAGCCAATATTGTTATTCTTGATTTAAGTGGAGAACAACTTTACAATGATGATCAAGTTTATGTAAGCTATACTCCCGGAAAACTTACAACCGTAGATGAAGTGGAGTCAGAAGCATTTACCGATGTTCTATTGACAGATTTTGACCAGCTCGCCAACCTTTACCCTTCTACCTCATATGATTATGGATTAGAAACATCAACTACTGATAATTGGGCTTACCTAGGCTGGGGAGGCCATTGGGGCGAATATGATTTGGATATTGGCGTGGTTAACACACGCACCGGAACCAAGAGCCTCGATATCAATTTTAGACCCAACGGTGGTATGATTGTTGAACATAGAGATGCCGGGGGAAACCCTGTTGTTATAACCCTTGAGGAAGGTAAAAGATATGAGTTTGGCTACTGGATATATGTAGAAAGTGACTTATCAGGCGTTCCTTCAGGCACTGAATCCTCTGATATTAGGATATATCCTTCAAACTGGGCTTTTGAACTGATTCCTACCGTATTCACTCCTGACCTACCTACCGGAGAATGGGTATATCAAAAACAAGAATTTGATGCTGGTTTTACAGGTGAAGTTAGTTGGTTCGTCAGAGGATATAATGAGTTTAACCCACAAGCTATTAAATTTTATATAGATGATATGTTCTTAGCAGAAGTACCTGTTAGACCATAAGCCCTCCCCCGAGTCTTAGCCTTTTTTTAATTGTAAAATGGGCAGTCTTTAAATAGGCTGCCCATTTTTAATTAGAAGCTATATATTATTTCTTTTAGGTATTATTTATGGTTCATATTCGATATAGTGTTTTTATATTGTGGACATAAAATCAATAAGATTTTCTCCTTTTTCTAATCCAAGTTTCTTTCTTAACCTATATCTCGACGTATGTACACTTTCTATTGTGATACCCAATAACGAAGACATTTCTTTGCTAGAAAATCCTAACTTTACTAGAGCGCAAAGCTTTAGGTCTGTTTGTCCCAAGTCTGGATATTTACTCCTAATTTTCTTGTAAAAATCCTGATTTATAGATGTAAATCTAGCCTCAAATTCCTTCCAATTTCCACCTGGGGAATTTTGAAAACCTTTGAGCATATTATGAATGGCCTTTGCATCTATCGCATCACTTTTAGAAATATTCTGCTTTAATTTGGAAATAAACTCTTCTTTTTCAATCAATTGAAGAGCAGACGCCGTTAGCTCTCGATTTTTTAACATCATAACCTCATTGGTCTTTTGTTTTTCCAGTTTGTGTTTTCTCCTTAGGTTTCTAAAAAGAAGAACCCCGTACAAAAACATAAAAACCACTACTACGCCCATTAAGATATTTTGTAAGAAGCCAATTCTCTTTTGATCTTCCAACTTCGCTATACGGACCTCTTTAAGTAGCGCCTTTTCCTTTTCTTTTTGAAGTCTATAACGATCCTTTATTTCAAATAAATGCTTATGATTTTTACTTTTTCTTCCAAATATATTTTCGTTTAATTCTTGCGCTTTATTTTTATAAAAAAATGCTTCTTTGAAGTTGTTTTGATTATAGTACAACTCGGACAAAACCTCATAGTTGAATAGCTTGTAACCTAAATGCTTATTGTACATTTCCGAAAACCTAAGCGATTCTTTATAATACCCTAAGCTCTCTTCAAAATCTCCCTTTAGTTTGTGCACCTCCCCTATTAAAAAATAGACAATTGTAAGGTATGAAGGGCTCTTCTTTTCAAAAAAGAGTCTAGACTCGTTTAAGGTGTTCAAGGCGTTTTCATAATTTCCTGCAATGGCATCAAGATAACCCTTCTCCGTTTCAACGTAATACGATTTTTTATTGGGGTCAATTTTTTTTAAGGACAGTTCACAACTATCTAGATAGGTCTTTGCCATTATATAATTATGGTTTACCCTATAACAATTTACAATAGCAAAGTAGTTACTGACCAGATAATCCCGACTTATTTTTTTCTCTTTAAAAAGCTGTTTTTTGAGCTTAAGGGACATATTAAAATAACGCAATGATTCTTCTTCCCTTCTATAAGCCGTATACAGCCAACCTAACTCTTGATAAATACGGGATTTTGAAATATCATCATTGGATAGATCGGCTAAAATCAATGCTTCCCAATATCCATCATAAGATTTTCCATAATCCAATACATTATCATATACCGCAGATAACTGGCACAGATTGTTAATTAAATTTATGGTATCCTTTTGTTCTGCATAATAGTCAATTCCCGCTTTCAGGTAATAGATAGCACTATCTAATTTTTTTGCGGTGAGTTGGTTTGCCTTCTCTATATACTTATTTGTTCCATAAGGTTCTTGGGCCTTGGCATACAAACTGATAAAAAGAAAAACCGTAATAAGCATTAGTGGCAATCTCGAACGCTTCATCATATCTAAATATTCTTATTCCCTAATAAAAATCAACTAAACACCATGAAAGACAAGACTGAACATGTCTTTTGGTGCCGTAGTCCAACTCAATATAATATTTGATGAGTTGTAATTCATGAAAATTGGGTCGGTTTTTAAGAATGTTCAGTTTTTATTCATTAGAAAATAGAAGTTTTTACCCGCTATTAACCAATATTTGTCAAAATACTTGAACGAAAATTATTGATACGTCAATTTTACATCAGGATTCCCCAAACGGAAAAAGTAGAACCAAAATACATGAATTGAAGAGAGAAGGTGAAATAAGCACATCAAAAACCTAAAAAAGATAAATAGACCAACTGGTAAAGGATGCGCTAATTTCAAAACAAATGATGAAAAGCAACATTACCAAACAAAACAACGCGAAAAATTAAAAAACTATTAACGCCTATAATGAAGCTGTTTTTTGCAAAGAAAAACAGGCAACCATTATGCCCCCCGACTTCGAATTAAACCACAAAATCCATATAAATTAAATAACACCCAATACAATGATTTCCAAAACCAAAACAATCTTATATCCGTTTCTTTTTTTCGCTATGCTATCATACCATAGCTATGCCCAGGATACTACATATGACCAGAAGACACTAGACTCACTAGGAGTGACCCAATCTCAAATAGACCATTTGGGTATTACGGATATAAATCACTTAAGCGCCGCTTCTAAAAGGGCCTTAAAATGGCCTACCGATCTTGGCAACGAATGGTTTATTCAGTTTTCAAACTTAAAACCGCTAAAAGGAGATTTAGCCTATGAAGAAGGTGTTGTTCGTAGGGATCCCAGTGCCGTAATAAAGGAAAATGGCAAATATTACGTATGGTATTCCAAAAGTACGGGACCAACGCAAGGGTTTGGAGGCGATGTTGAAAATGACAAGGTCTTTCCGTGGGACCGTTGCGACATTTGGTATGCAACTTCAAAAGACGGCGAAACTTGGAAAGAAGAAGGACTAGCCGTACCTAGAGGCAAAGCTGGGGAATATGATGACAGATCTGTCTTTACCGTTGAAATCATGAAACATGAAGATAAGTATTATTTGAGCTACCAAACCGTTAAATCTCCCTATACCGTACGTGTCAAAAATCAAATTGGCCTAGCTTGGTCCAATTCTCCAGACGGTCCTTGGACAAAAAGTAAGGAACCTATATTAAGTCCTGCCGATAATGGTATTTGGAAAGGCGAAGAACAAGATAGGTTTGCCGTTGAGCGAAAAGGTGACTTTGATAGCCATAAGGTACATGACCCTTGTATTATTCCTTTTAACGGCAAGTTTTATCTGTATTACAAAGGAGAACAAATGGGAGAAGAAATTACATTTGGCGGAAGACAAATACGTCATGGTCTTGCCATTGCAGACAAACCTGAAGGACCTTACATAAAATCACCTTACAACCCAATTAGCAATAGTGGCCATGAAATTTGTGTTTGGCCATACAACGGCGGAATTGCGGCTCTCATAACTACAGACGGGCCAGAAAAAAACACCATTCAATGGGCACCTGATGGTATTAACTTTGAAATAATGTCGGTCATTCCCGGAGTTAGCGCACATGCCATTGGCTTAAACAGAACCGCGGACAATGAAAAAGAACCTACGGAAATATTACGTTGGGGACTATCTCATATGTACAATAGCTGGGATTACCAAAGTATTATGAGCTTTACCTCGGAAAGAAAAACCCAACATAGGGCCAAAGGAGAATAAAATACGAGTTGAGTTTAATTAGGCAAGGACAGTATGTTACATGTAGCTACTGTCCTTTTTAATAAGTTAAATGTCCTTTAAACCTCATATTTACAAAAATGTAACACCCATTTGAACAAAAGATATCCCTAAGAAAATAATAAACCCCACTGTTTTATGACAGCAAAGGCCATAATTATAACTGGAACAAAGATTGTTTTAGCACTGATAATAGTAAGTTTATCCTCATGCCAGCCCAGAGAACCAGAAACCTACGAAAGCGCTTCTTATAAACGTTTTCGAGAAAATCAGATTTCTTACGAAAAGTACAACGAATTCAATACTCAATTTACATTTAAAAAACTGCAAGGATTTGAAGACGGCGCAGAACGCTATTACCCGTCCAGTGTAATAGAAGCTGATAGTAAATATTACATGTGGTATTCAAAGCCCCAATCTAACAGTAAAGTGGTAGGCCCCAATGACGCTACCGATTCACTAAGGGCTTTTCACTGGGATTTGTGCGATGTTTGGTATGCAACCTCTACCGATGGCTTAAATTGGGAAGAACGGGGACTGGCAATTTCGCGTGGCACAGCTGGGCGTTACGACCACCGTAGCGTATTTAATCCTGATATTTTGTTCGTCAATGGCAAGTATTATCTAGTTTATCAAGCTGCAAAAAGTATTGATGATGCACGTTGGTCAAAACAGTTCAAAACATCCGGAGATTTTACGCCCAACGTAATTGGCATGTCCGTAGCCAGCACTCCGGCAGGACCTTGGAAAGCATTGGACGAACCGATTCTAAAACCAGGTCCTGAAGAAAGTTGGGATGCCGAGGTTATACACGAACCCACCTTTTTTGTTAAAGGAGGACAATATTTTCTATACTACAAAAGTCATGGCCGCTTACCATGGACCCCCAATGTATCACCGGGTAAGTTTAATAAAGAGCACGCCGATATACCCTTAGCCACAGGGGTTGCAACAGCCAATGACCCCGAAGGCCCATACATTAAATCTAAATACAACCCTGTTTTAATGGGCGGACATGGTAGCATGATATGGCCATATCGCAACGGTGTATGCGCTACCTTACCAGAAGGACCTGAAAGAAATAGCATCTTATTTTCTGAAGACGGAATAAATTTTTACCCAAGAATCCAAGGTTTGACCATTCCCAAAGGTGGTGGAGCTTACCGCCCTGGAAATTTTACCGATGTAAACACAAGCCCTGGTCTGGGGATAACATGGGGAATTAGCCACGAATTGTACCCCAATTATCATTTTGTGCGTTTTGAATGCGACTTGTCCTTAGAAAAAGGGAATAGGGTACGCGAAGAATATCAAATGGTCAAAGACTACATGGAAAATGACACCTATGACTATAATCCCAAATTGAATACCAGCACCAAATAGGCACCCAACCACTTATTGCGTCCCTAACACTACACCTACTGTTTTATGCCCAATAAGCGGAATATTCAAAGCTTGAACCCTTACCTCTATTCTAAATGAAAAATGAATTTCCCTTAAGTCATTAGGAATATGGTGAACCCGTTTTCCCAGAAGGTATCAAACAAGAACAACAAAGGACGTGCAAAACATAGCTACAAAAAGTAATTAGAAAAGGAAGGGGCCTGGTTTTACCACGCCCCTGATCCATACTAAACTAACTGAAAACTAACTCAAATTAAACAAACTTTTTGCACATTATATTTAACATAGTCCTATACCCATAGGTGGTTAAGCTTACTATTTTTCTTCAAGTTTCCAAGTACGCACCCAATCTACACGCATGGTATTCTTAGAATCGTCATTTAACTCTTCTTTTTGTGGCAAACCTCCTAGGTAACATTCTTCGGACGTCCATAAATCAAATATCAACTCTAGCTCTCTTGTAAAGTCTTGGTTAGTGGTAACGACACCAGCTGGTTCTCCGTTCAAATAAAATTGGACCGTTCTAGCATCTTTCCACCAGGCACCAACAATATGATAGGTTTCATCCCACGTTTTTCCTTTATTGGGATTTGCATCCGATAACATTCTAGTATCAAAATTATCCTCATGTCTTTCCGTAACACCATTTTTAGCAATAAAATACTGTGAGTTCATTTGGGTCGGAAAGTCCCACGGAGTCCATGGGTAGTTACTTGGTTTCGTAGTTTGGTCACTACACTCAGGAGTTGGGTTTGCATTGCTCTCTACAATGTCAATCTCATCCCTATCATTAATATCGCCATTGTTCAGCCAAAAGGTATTGAACGCAGAAATACTTGAGGTTTTCATACTACACTCCGTATACATAGGATAACTTATTTTAGTTTTAGAGTGAACCCTAGCCGTTTGAAACCATTGGGAACTATCCTCATCCAAGGTGGCCTGAATATTTAGTTTGCCATCTACCACGCTAGAGTTTTCACTTCGCATAGACACCGGAGTGTTTCCGTAATTCCAAAAAGAATTAAACCACTTTTCCTCATTCCATGTATCAAACTCATCGGATAGGGCTTCCACCTTTACCCACTCCATTCCCTCCGGGGTATCATCAACTACAGAAACAAACGAAGGTAAATCAGGGTCCAAATCGGAAAGTTGAAAAGGTTCTATCTTGTCTTCCTCCTTATCGTCTCCCTGCACGGGATTTTCAAGATCCTCATCCATTTTCTCTTCATCGGGTGAATTTGACGAACATGCAATAAACGCACTTATAATACTACAAACCAGAAACACATTAATCTTCATATGATACTACCTTTATAATTAGTCTTAATTTAGAAAAGTGCTTTTTGTTGCGTTGTCAGCGAATCAATCTGTCTTATCTTGATATCTTTAAAAAACACCTCTGCAGCTTCACTTTGTAATTGAATTTTCCCTTGGATCAGCGGCACTTCCTTGCCATTTTCATCAATATATCTTGAGTTCTTCAAAATCATAACAACCTCTCCGTTCACGATATGAAGACTCTTACCCTCATAACAGATTAGATCTAGCGTATTCCACTCGTCATGGGGTTTTTCATAATTTCCGCTTCGTAAACAATAGTTGTTATACGGACTACCCATACCAATTGGTAAATACTCTTGCGACTCATGGGCCAATGGATCCATAACAGATTCCGGTTTGTACGCCCTGATGTCTATAGCAGAGTTAGCCTGACTCCAAAAATCTCCCGTATGTCCCTCCATAATTTGGAACTCTTGGGAAAGCATCCATGAACGCCAGTACTCAACGGCCATTGGTCCCACAGAATGGTATAATATTCCTGAGTCTTTCAGTAAATCTTTTCGGTAGGCCCATTTTTTATCACCCCACTTGTACTTTAACTGAAAGTGATAATTTTTATACTCCTTTTTAGTTATAAGACAACCATAGTACTCTCCCGTATTCTTGATAATGGTTTCCTCGCCCTCTTTCACCGTCGAAAAAACGGTGTACTCGCTATTATTTAAACCTATCGGGGCTATTTCTTCCCCATTTTCATCTAGTGGCACGGAACCGTCGTAACCGGGTTGGTGCTGATAACTCAAATAAGTGTCCCACTGGGTTAAATCCTCATCTATTAATTCTTCCCACTCGTATGTTTCGTCAAGATTTTTTTGCTCCTCATTTTTTACCTCAGAACAGGAAATCACTAGAAAGAAAAGTGGTAAATAAAGTGTAAAATGTTTCATAGTATTCATTGTTGGTTATTGCTGTTCGACCCATCACGTTTTCATCTGATTTCAAACGGTTAAAACCATTCTAACAAGTAGGATCTAGGCCTACACAAAGCATGTAAGTATTGTAATTTTACAAAGAAATGTTTGCCCCAACCCATGAATTTCCGACCAATAGTTAATTGTTCAGTTTTTATTGAAGCGCGGTGCAAAATGTCAAAGGTTGCGGTTCTTGAACATTGTAAATGTTCAGTTTTTGTTAAGCTATATTGAGCTTAAGATTATCCTATAATATCATAGTTTTAACAAAACGATATTTATTATGAAAGTTATTATGAAGGCCACTACTAATCACGGAACAAAAAAAAACCACAGTTCACTAAATCCACTTTATAAAATCTGCTTCCTAGTAGCTTTTGTATTAGCAAGCACTAATTATAGCTTTGCCCAAACCTCGGATTCGTCCCCTAAAAGTATTGAGGCTGCCGGTACGGAAGAAGCAAGGGTTACAGGTTTAAAGTACATTAGTGTACACGTATTGGAGCTAGAAAAGACCCTAAAGTTATATCGTGAAATATTGGGTTTTAAAATGGCCGATGCAGAAGTACTTCACGGACCCGGACTTGAAGGAATGCTCGTAATGAAACTAAAAGCCGATGATTTGACCATTGGACTTTCGCTAACGGCTCCTGAATTTATAGACACCATAGGTCCAATAGGAAACACCAACCACAACCACTTTATGCTAAAAGTAAATGACATTGTACCAATTGGAGATAAGCTAAAAGAAGAAGGTTACGAACTGGAAAATGAAAACTACGCTCGTGACAAATACACTTTTTTTGTAGGGCCAAATGGCGAAATTATAGGCCTTTCCGGTTGGGATTGATTTCAATTCGATTGGATGCAATGTGGTAAGTTGAGCACCTGAACAAGGTAGTTTCTATGTCACCCTATACTCATTTTTTAAGTGGGGTAAGATGTATTTCCGACGAATTCAATAGAACCTTCAAATATTTCTATGCGGTTTGTGAAACACTTTATCATTATGGTAGGAAATGATATCCGCTAAGATAAATTCGCTTTTCTTAACGTCGCCTAGGTATTTAAAGTAAACTTAATCAAGAACGAAAGCCAAATCACTCTTACCGTTTATTAAGCAGATTAAAATAAACAATTACAAAATATGGAGACATATGAAACCATGTTGACCATTTCTGAACTGATCAGAATGATATCATAAGCTACCATTTGAAAGCTAAAAAATAATAAAACATTGATAATCGAAATACTATATAGCGTATAGCATCCGTTTGTAAGTCAAAAAGTGACCTCGGCAAGAATCGAACTTGCATCTAAAGTTTAGGAAACTTCTATTCTATCCATTGAACTACGAGGCCAATTTAATAAGAGTGCAAAAATAAATTTTTTTTGCGTGTGCCGAAAAAACTGGGCAACTAATTTTACATTGTTTTTAGATAAAATTGTTGACTTACCATTCTGATTTTTTCCTTTACAAAATTTACGGGCAAAGGCAATGCCGGATAAACCATAAGGTGACCATAGAGAAGGCACAAAAAATAAGATTTCTAATTGTCTTCATAAGGAAATCGGTTTAATCCATGAATAAATTGGGTAAAACCAAGGAAAACCAAGGGAACAAGGTCACCAAGGTCAACACCATAAAACTGACCACCAAAAAGGGCAGTCCCGCCTTACTTACTTCCCCGATAGAGATCTTACCAATGCTTGAGGCTACAAACAGGCATACCCCAACGGGCGGAGTGGTCAAACCGATAATCAGGTTCAGCACGGCAATGACCGCAAAGTGAATGGGATCTACATCTACGGCCAAGGCTACTTTTAATAGGATGGGAAACAGGATCAAAAGAGCGGCAACGGTCTCCATAAAAGTACCCACCACAATCAAGAGAATATTGATCAACAGCAGCACCACATACTTATTATCGGTAAAGCCCAATATTTCACTAGATATGCTTTGCGGAATCTGCTCCGTGATCAAAATATAGCCGAATAAGTTGGCAAAGCCCACCAACACCATAAGTGAGGCCGAGGTTTTCATACTGTCGAGAAAAACAACCTGAATGTTTTTAAGGTTCAAGCGCTTATAGACGAACTTCCCGATAACCAAGGCGTAGACCACAGCGATGATCGAGGCTTCGGTGGGAGTAAAAATCCCCCCAATAATACCGTACAAAATAATGAAAGTCATTAAAAGCGACCAAAAGGTATCTACAAAACCACGTGCCACTTGCTTAAAACTGCTTCGGGCATGTTTAGGATAATTTTTCTTTTTTGATATGAAATAAGCGGTCAACAATAATCCTATTCCTAAAAGTAATCCTGGCAGCGCGCCGGCAAGGAACAATTTGCCAACGGAAAGTCCGCTTAAAGTAGCGGCAATAATCATAGGCACACTAGGTGGTATAATCGGACCAATAGTCGAGGAAGCCGCCGTAACCGCACATGAAAAACCAGTATCATAACCTTCCTTTTTCATTGCAGGGATCATAATAGACCCCATGCTTGCCGTATCTGAAATAGCCGTACCGGAAATACCGGCAAAGAGCATTGAAGCCCCAATATTCACTAAGGAAAGTCCACCTCTAATATGTCCCAACAAATGGTTACAAAAAGTGATGATTTTTTCCGTTAGCCCTCCCTGGTTCATAAGATTTCCTGCCATAATGAAGCCAGGAACACTTAAAAGCACGAACACATCTATGCCTGCATACATTTTCATAGGAATGATAATCAATGGAATACCTTTCACCAAAATATAGCTTAAACATGAAAGTCCCAGCGCAAAGGCTATTGGAAAACGCAGCACAAGACACACGATAAATACAATAACAAGAACCCAAATCATACTTTAGTATTTTTATAATTTTTTTGAATCCTTTTCCACAGGTAATAACTAATAGAAGCAGACATAATGAACATACTAAAAAACGCGATGCCCATATTAAATCCCATACTGGGGGACTTCTCAGGAATACCCAACACTACAAATTGTATAGAATAAATAGCCATGAGCACAAACAAAAGCAAGACTATTACGGGAATAACCTTAACCAACGTACGCTGCATACGTACGGGAAACCTGCTAAAGAACATATCTAAATGCACATAATATTCGCTCTTCATGGCCAGACCGGCACCAAAAGATGTAGCATAGATAAAAAAGAGCCTTGAGGCTTCTTCCGTCCAAGAAGGAGTTGCAAGCGGGGTAAACCTGCAAAAGATTTGTAATAACACCGTGGCAATCAGCCCCCATGTACTTAATAACGCACCCACTTTTAGAATACGTCCGATAGCTTTATGAAGCATCTTTCTCTGTTTTCAGTTGATCGTAAATTTTTTGCATTTCAGGCGAAAGGCTGTTGTAAATGGCTTCCTCACATTTTTGTTGAAAGGCTTCCTTGTCCACTTCTATAAATTCCATACCCTTGGCCTTTAGTTCTTTCTGAACACTTTTTTCGTTCTCCAAAAAAAGATGGTGTTCATAGGCCTGCATATCTTTGGCAGCTTCCATAAAAATTTTCTTTAAGTCAGGAGGCAATCTTTGAAACTGCTTTTCTCCTACTACGGGATATACCCAACTTACGACGTGGCTCGTTAGGTTCAAGTACTTTTGTACTTCGGAAAAGCCTGCATTGTTAATTAATGCAAAAGGGTTTTCCTGTGCCTCTATAGTACCTTGTTGTAAAGAGGTAAAAACTTCGGAAAAGGCCATGGGCGTGGGTTTTGCCCCAAGGGCTTTCCATAGCGTAACAAAAGAAGGAACATTGGGAATTCTTACGATGAGCCCGTTCAAATCGTCCGGATGCCGGATCGGACGGTTTGACGTTAAATGCCTAGGACCACGTTCAAAATGACCCAATGACCGTAGGCCGGCCTTGTTAATCATTTCTTCTTCCATCAATTTACCTATGGGGCCATTGATATACCGGTTCATATCGGTAGAATCTTGCATCAAAAAAGGAAGCTCACAGAAAGTGGCCACCTCAAACCAATTGGTTAGGATAGAACCCGTGGTGGTCATATCGATAACATCGGCCTGAATAAGCCTAATGGCCTCAACCTCTTTGGCCAACTGTTCGGAAGGGTATATCTCTACCTTGATTCGTCCTTCGGTTCGTTCTTCTAGAATCTGCCCGAAATACACAAAAGCTTTGTACCAGGTATGT
This sequence comes from Zobellia uliginosa, assembly GCF_900156625.1. GTDB lineage: Bacteria > Bacteroidota > Bacteroidia > Flavobacteriales > Flavobacteriaceae > Zobellia > Zobellia uliginosa. Next base: position 18,502 of record NZ_FTOB01000001.1, read on the forward strand.
TCTTCGTTTACCAAAAGGGCCGTTCGCAACAAAAATTCAGGTTCGGGTTTATCGGGTTTGCAGCTATTGAAACACAATAGGGCAAAAAAACATAGCACCGTCTTCTTTAAAATACAACTTAACACTCCTTGATTACGCATAATTTAATCTTCTACCTCAACCACCATTTCTACTTCCACGGCAATATTACCGGGTAAGGAGCCCATGCCCACGGCGGCACGTGCATGTTTTCCCCTTTCACCAAAGACCGCTACCATTAAATCTGAATATCCGTTGATGACTTTGGGTTGATCGGTAAAATCGGGAACGGCGTTTACCATACCGCGCACCTTGACGATACGCTTTACTTTTTTCAGGTCGCCCAACTCCGATTTTAAGACCGAAATTTGATTGATGCCCGTTACCCTAGCCGCCTCATAACCTTCTTCTATACTAAGGTCGGCCCCTAACTTTCCCGTAATATTTTTGCCATCGGTTTTGGTGGGACCTTTTCCGGACAAAAAGATAAGATTTCCGGTACGTACCGCATTTACATAATTGGCCATAGGTGCGGAAGGCTCCGATAGCTCTATACCAAGTTCCAAAAGTCTTGCTTCCGGATCATACCCGGTCTCATTTTGGGCCAATGCGCTGAATGTAGTAAAAACTAAAATCGAGGCAATTAAAGAAAGGGCTTTCATGTCGTCTAAATTCTATCTTAAAGGCACAAGATAAGCATTTCTTACTTTCCCTAACCACCTAAAAAACAGAAAGCAAACGATAAGCCGACTGCTTCCAGTTTCAAATATGAAACCAGTTTCTAAACTCGATGTAACTTATAAGGGTAGACTCCACCGGCGTTCCATTGGCATACGTAAAGGTTTTTATCCCCATCGACACATACGTCATGGCAGTGTTTAAACACGGGACGATCTTGGAGCATTAGCTTCAATTTTCCGTTCTCGTAAGTGGGTTCCGTGCCGCCAGGATTTGAGACCACTTTGTTGTCTTTGTCCAAGACCGTGACAAAGCCTTTGTTCGCCTGTAAATTATAATTGCCCTCTTCCATTCCGAAGCAAACCCCTGAATATACGTTATCTCCATCGATAACGGGCCGACTCACAAAAAGTCCCGGCATATAATAATCTTCAAGGAATTCCCCTTCAAGGGAAAAGCGTTTGAACGAGTTTTTTATGCGGGCCGTACACAGCAAGGTCGGGTTTGAAGGGTCTCTATTATCTAGGGCCACCCCATGCGCTTGTTTGAATTTTTCCTTGGAGAGAAAGCTATCTCCCCCAAATTTGCGAATGAAATTGCCCTTGGAATCGTACTGTAAAATATATTGCGAACCGTAGCCATCGGCCACATAGATATCCCCATTGGGACCTATGGCGGTTTCCGTTGGCCTGAACGGCGCGTGCTCTCCGTAAATTCCCGTCGATACGGGCGATGCCACCTCTAGTACTACCCTACCCTCTAAATCGGTCTTTACGACCCTCCCTAAAGAGGGGTCGGTGATGTATAAAAATTCCGCGCCACCTTCTTCGTGTATGCCCAGACCATGTGCACCCGGCAAATTGAGGGTCCAACTGTGCAACAACTCCCCCGATTTATTATAGACCAACACATTGTTCTTGGCATGGTCGGTAAGCATAAAAACCCTGCCCTTTTTGTCTATTACCATTTCATGGCAATTATTGACAGGATGTTTTTTCGGATCTAGATCGCCCCAACCGACCTCTACCCTATACCTAAAATCTCCATGGCCAATAATTTCCTTGCTCAGGTCTGCCTTCGGATTGTTGATGTAGAATGGTACTGAAGACATGGCCAAAACGCCTCCCGTACCCATACCTGTCTTTTTTATAAAGTCTCTTCTCGTTGTCATACGCATTATGCTAATATATCTTTCACTACATGACCATGAACGTCGGTCAGGCGGTATCTTCTTCCTTGGTGCTTAAAAGTAAGCTTTTCATGGTCTACCCCTAACAAATGCAACAAAGTAGCCTGAAAATCATGTACGTGTACCCCATTTTGGGCAACGTTATAACTAAAATCATCGGTCTCGCCATAGACCATGCCCGCTTTAACCCCGGCACCGGCCATCCACATGGTAAAACAGCCTGGGTGGTGGTCCCTTCCGTAATTATCGGCCGTAAGCCTACCTTGGGAGAAGCTGGTTCTACCGAATTCCCCTCCCCAGACCACTAGGGTATCTTCTAAGAGTCCACGTTGTTTTAGATCGGTAATCAAACCAGCGGTGGCCTGGTCGGTACCCAGTGCCTGTCTTTTTATACCGTTGGGAAGTCCGCCATGCTGGTCCCATCCCATATGGTACAGTTGTATAAACTTCACATCTTTTTCGGCCAGACGTCTTGCCTGCAGGCAATTGGCCGCATAGGTCCCCGGAATTCTGGCATCTTCACCATATAACTCGTAAATATGATCGGGTTCATCAGAGGTATCTACGGCATCAGGCACCGAACTTTGCATACGGTAGGCCATTTCATACTGATTAATTTTAGATTGGATTTCGGGATCTTTCCAGATATCATATTGCTGATTGTTCAATTCCGAAATATGGTCCAATGCCCGTCTACGGTCGTGTTCGTGTACCCCATGTGGATTGTTTAAATACAATACCGGATCCTTTCCGGAGCGAAACTGGACCCCTTGGTGATGGGAAGCCAGAAAGCCATTACCCCAGGCTGCCGAACTCAAGGGCTGGGCACCTCCTCCCTTAGAGAGCATCACAACAAAATTGGGCAGGTCTTTATTGTCGCTACCAAGCCCATAGCTCAACCAAGATCCGATTGAAGGCCTCCCGCTCAACTGTGATCCCGTTTGCATAAACATTACGGCGGGTTCATGGTTGATAGCCTCGGTATACATTGATTTAATGATACAAAGTTCGTCTACCACCCCGGCGGTATGCGGAAAAAGCTCGCTCACCCAAGCCCCCGATTCACCGTATTGCTTAAAATCGAAAATAGATTTCACCAGAGGAAAGGTACTTTGTGAAGTCACCATACCCGAATTACGTTGCATTCCCCTTACGGAATCGGGAATTTCCTGACCGTGCCATTTTTCCAAGGCCGGTTTGTAATCAAACGTCTCGATTTGGGAAGGCCCGCCGCTTTGAAACAAATAAATAATCCGTTTTGCCTTGGCCGGAAAATGGGTTCCGCCCAATGCGCCCCCATTGGCGTTGACCAGTGGTGGGGTTTTGGCCATCAATAAATCATTGGCAAAGGATTCGGTAGGCCCCAATAGACTTGACAGGGCAATGGAACCAAAACCCAAGGACGCCTTCTTTAAAAAGCCCCTGCGGGTATCTTCAAACTTCTTTTGTTCTTGAAAATCTCTCATAAGTTCGTCTTATCGTATGGTAAACCCTTCGGCTGTATTCATAATTCCGTTAATGACCGTGGCCAATGCGGCCACCTTGACCGGGTCAGAGCCACTCTTGATCTTGGTCTCACCCATATTCAAATAGGCTATGGCATCTTCCTTTTTCCCTGAAAACCGTTCCAGCTCTTCATCTAGAAATTTTTTCAATACGGCCATTTCCTTTTGTCGCGCCTTTCTTCCGGTACTCAACTGAAACGCCTTCTGCAACTGTATATCGGCATTGCCGTTGTTTTCCTCCAAAAGATGCTCGGCAAGTATATATGACGCCTCTATAAATTGGGGGTCGTTCAGTAAGACCAAGGCCTGTAAAGGCGTGCTGGTCTCCCTTCTTTTAACGGTACACACACTTCTATCGCCAGCATCAAAAATTTGCATTGATGGCGGCGCGGAGGTTCGCTTCCAGATGGTATAAAGGCTCCTTCGGTACAAGCCTTCACCCGGTTCTTGCTTGTAGCGGTAGCGCCAAGGTTTGTTACTGATTTCATCCCACAGTCCTTCAGGTTGGTAGGGATAGGTACTCGGTCCTCCGATTTTAGGGACCAACAGTCCGCTAATGGCCAAGGCATTGTCCCTTACCATTTCTGCGGTCATACGTCTACTCGGCCCTCGGGCCAACCAAGTATTGTCCGTATCCATTTCCAACAATTCAGGAGTAAGTTCCGAGCTTTGTTGGTAGGTAGCGGACATCACCATCAGCTTGTGCATTTTTTTAATATCCCAACCCGACTCCATAAATTCTACGGCCAACCAATCCAATAATTCGGGGTGCGAAGGTAAATTGCCTTGGTTTCCAAAATCATCGGAAGTGGACACCAAGCCTTGACCGAAGTGCATTTGCCATAAACGGTTTACAAAGACCCGTGCCGTTAAAGGATTGTTTTTATCGAACAACCATTGGGTCAGTCCCAGCCTGTTTCGGGGCAAATCTTTATTAAAGGGCATAACCACTTCCGGCACATCGGGCTGTACTTCTTCCGTAGGGGCATCGTACATACCACGATCAAGTATATAAGTGGGCCTGGGCTCCGGTAAATCGCCCAACACCATAATCTCCTTTATGGGCTCCAACTCATCGAGCTGCTTTTTACGCAGTTCCTGTATTTTTTTTCGTGTAGTTTCCGCATCCTTATCGATGCTTTGAAAATAGAAATCGGTCAATAAGGCTTCATTTTTTTTCTTTACCTCCTCCATGGCCTTATGAGGGGAAAGGCTGTAAAGTACTTCTAGATCGGATAATTGTCGCTCGTATATTTTAAGATTATCGACCCCACCGTCTTTAAAGGATTTAAACTTGCCACTTACTCCTAGCCTGAAACCTCCGAATGCGTAATTATGTAAATTTTTCTTAAACAGGATGGATTTGTACAAGTTGTCTATTTCAATCGCTACCGGTACTTTTCTTCCATCAATATAGATATGCACCCCTTCCGCTTTACCCAGCCCATCATAGGAAACGGTTACGGTATGCCATTCCTTTTCGGGAACGGGATCCTTGGTTCTTAGTTGTATGGAATTAAAGGGCCAAGAACGGGCAATGATAAACTTGAGATGGTTATCCTCCAAGTGCATGGAATAGCCTTTCAACCCCTGTCTAGATTCTTCGCAATGCGTAAAGATGGAGGCCTCTTCATAATTTCTACCCGGTTTAATGGCAACGGAAACCGTAAAGGGATCGGACTGGTCGAACCAACCTATTTTATCGGGCATCCTCAGTGTAGTATAATCTCCCAAGAAAACAGCTTTTCCTTCCAGTCCATCTTCTATTATAGGTTCCCTCACCGCAACCGTTTGCCTATTTCCTCCGCTGTTTTGAACGTTGTACGACTTTTCATCCCGTGCCGCAAACGAATCAAAATTTAAACTGGCCTGCAGTCCCTTCCCTAACACCTTTTGTATTTCGGCCTCTACCACCGAAGGATGGTTCGACCAGGCCTTCACTATCTCAGGTGTTTCCCTTTCAACGGATGCCAATTGCTCTTTGGTTTGATCAATATCCCTATCAATAAACTCCAACACCTTCTTTTCCTCATCGTTAGTCAGTAAGAGTGAAGGTCCCGGCACTTGTCCCGGACCATAAACAGGGGTTCCGATTTCGTTGGTACTGTTAAAAAAGGCAAAAAGTTCATAATGGTCTTTTTGACTTATCGGGTCATATTTATGATCGTGGCATCTGGCACATTCCACACTCAAGCCTAAAAATGCCTTTCCAACCGACAAGGTCCTGTCGGCCACATACTCTACGCGGTATTCCTCAAAGACAATTCCCGCTTCGGAATTCTTTTTGTGCAAACGATTAAAGGCAGTTGCCAAAATACTTTCTTGAGATGGATTTTTAACAAGATCTCCCGCCAACTGCCATGTTACAAATTGCTCGTAGGACATGTTCTCGTTAAAGGCTTTTATCACCCAATCCCTATACGGACTAAAATCGCGATGTTTATCATCCAAATAGCCATCGCTATCCGCATAACGGGCCACATCCATCCATTCGGCAGCCATACGCTCTCCATAGGCGGGAGAAGCCAAAAGCCGGTCTACCACTTTTTCGTATGCGTTGGCAGAAGTGTCATTTACAAAATCTTCGATTTGCCGTAACGTAGGTGGCAGGCCGATCAAATCAAAATTTAGGCGGCGGATCAAGTGTTCCTTTTCCGCTTTCTTTGACGGCTCTACGTTCATGGCCTCCAATTTGTCGACCACAAATCGATCAATGTCGTTCTTTGCCCATTCCTTATGTTTTACTTTTGGCGCCGCTTCCTTTTCAGGAGGTATGAACGACCAATGCGGTTTGTATTCGGCTCCCTGCTCGATCCATTTGGTAAGGGTGGCAATTTCGTTCTTGCTCAAGGCCACGTTAAATTCCGGCGGCGGCATTTTCAGCTCGGGGTCATCGGACAAAATTCGGGCCACTACTTCGCTTTCCCCTGGTTGATGGGGAACAATAGGATGTTTCCCTGACCCGCTTAAAGCCTCGTAGGCACTTTCGGCTATATCGAGTCGAAGACCTGCTTTTTGATTGGCCATATCCGGACCGTGGCAAGCAAAACACTTATCCGATAATATCGGTTTTACATGGTAATTGAAATCCACCTTCTCCGGTAAACGAGTCATTGCTTCCTCGATTTCTTCAGGTGCATTCCATCCGCAACTGCTTAAACACAACAAACAGAGCGTTAAAATTAGTCTCGATAAAAATCGCATTGGTTTGAAATTTTCATCAATATACGCCTCGATTTTAACTGTTAATCCGTTAAAAAACAGTTTTATTAACTGTTAATAATTTTAATTATCTTTAAAAAATTCCTTCTTTGAAGTGATGAACGCTAAGGATTACGGCAATTACGTTAACAAGATAATTTCGAGCAAGTCGTTCGGCAGCTCTACAACCTATGCCAATTTGTTGCGGTACTTGGTACAATGTACCCTCGAAAACGATGTACCAAAAGAAACGACCATTGCCACCGAGATCTTCGCCAAAAAGGAATTCGACCCTTCACAGAGCACACTGATCCGAGTATATATTTACAACCTTCGGAAAAAGTTAAAAGTCTATTATCAGAAGGAAGGCCTGAAAGACCCCGTTCTTCTCTGCATCCCCAAAGGAAGCTATAAGGTCGAGTTCGAACACAGAAAGAAAGAACCTAAAGCCGCTAAAGAATTCCTCTCTAAAAAGCCTCTACTGATTCTTCTTGGCTGCCTACTGGCCCTATCTTTTATTGGAAACTGGTTATTATGGAGCGAAAACCGACAGGCAAACCCCTTTGCCGAATCATATATATGGCAAGATATTTTTAACTCTAAAAATCCGATGATACTCGCTTTGGGCGACCTTTTTATCTATCGTGAGATAGACACCGCTATCCATAAAGAAAAAGTAATCCGAAACTCCCTTATCAATTCGGAAGGCCAACTCTACAATACACTTCCCCAATTTGAGGTCCCAGGTTTTGCTTACGAACCCATGGAGTACAGTTTTTTAATACGGAACAGCATCGAATGGGTAAAAGACGTGAGCAAAGTACTCAACGCCAAAAACAAAGATTTCAACGTACGTACCATTTTACGCTTTAGTCCCAAAGAACTTCCAGAAAATGATTTTATGGTGGTAGGAATGACAAAAACCTTGGGTATTTTTAAAGACTACATCAAAAAAACAAGCATAAGCTACGATCCGGTCGAGGATACTTTTTCCCAAAAAGCCTCGGACACCATATATAAGCCTAGCGGAGATGCCGAGGCTTACCATAAGGACTATGCCATCATTATTAAAGCGCCCGGTCCCAACAACAATACCATATACATTTTTACTGGTTTGTGGGATACGGGGGCATCACAAAGTTTGAAAAACTTCACCAATCCGGTTTTGATCCAACGCTTAGAAACCCGAATGAAAACCGATTTAGGGGAAATACCCCGTTTTTTTGAGGTTTTTATGGAAGTAAGCGGTATAGACCGGATGGAGCTTAGCTCTAAAATACTTCACGTAAAGGCACTAGAACTCGAATAAGATTCGGTCTAGATGCCTTTTAGGCCATAGGCAGCATCGTTCCAACGCAGTTCTTGCTTAAAGCGATAGAGATCCGTTTTTTCATCTATCAATAAAAACTCGATACCCATAATTTCCGCGAAGTCCTCCAATGATTCTGCGTCGATATTCTGACTATAACAAGTATGATGAGCCCCACCACCATAAATCCATGCCGCAGCAGCGGTCTGTAAGTCGGGCTTGGCCTCCCATAGTACACGCGCCACCGGAAGCTTAGGCATATCGTTTTTGATTTCGATAGCTTCAACCGAATTGACCAACATTCGAAAGCGATTCCCCATATCAACAATAGAAGCGTTTAAGGCCCTACCCGCCCCGGCATTAAAGACCAGGCGAACAGGATCTTCCTTGCCCCCTATTCCCAACGGATGTATTTCACACGAAATATCGTCCTTGGCAATCGACGGACATATCTCCAACATATGGGAACCAAGTACCGTTGTATTTTGAGGATCGAAATGATAGGTATAGTCTTCCATAAAGCTGTTACCGCCTTCGAGGCCGGCTCCCATAACCTTCATGGTGCGCACCAATGCAGCGGTCTTCCAATCGCCTTCGCCGCCAAAACCATAACCGCTGGCCATTAGTCTTTGTGTTGCTATACCCGGTAATTGTTTCATTCCATGTAAATCCTCAAAGGTATCCGTAAAAGCGGTATAACCGCCCTCCTCTAGAAAAGCGCGCATACCCAATTCTATACGGGCCGCATCCCTTAAGGAACTGCGCATACTTCCATCGGACTGTATTTGTGCCGCCATGGTATAGGTATCCCCATATTCCTGTATCAAGGTGTCAATTTCCCTTTCGGAAATCCCGTCGATATACTGGACCAGGTCACCTACACCGTAACCGTTTACCTCGTAACCAAATTTCATCTGGGCGGAAACCTTGTTGCCTTCTGTGACCGCTACCTGGCGCATATTATCTCCAAAACGGGCCACCTTCATCCTTTTGGAATCGGCAACGGCAGAGACCACGCGGCACCAATTCGCCACTTTTTGCCGTACGCCCTCATTTTGCCAATGCCCTACCACCACCTTCCGGTTCAAACGCATCCTAGAGGCCAAAAAACCAAATTCCCGACCACCATGTGCCGACTGGTTTAGGTTCATAAAATCCATATCTATCGCATTCCACGGAATATCGCGGTTATACTGGGTATGGAGGTGCAAAAAAGGTTTTTGAAGGGCCTGTAGTCCCGCTATCCACATTTTTGCAGGCGAAAAGGTGTGCATCCACATAACCAATCCGACACAAGCTTCGGTATTGTTCGCCTCTTTGCACAAAGCACTAATCTCGCCGGGGGTTTTTACCACAGGCTTAAAAATCACTTTAACCGGGATTGTTGGGTTGGCATTATAATGTTTCGCGATTTCAGAAGAATGTTCCGCTACTTGGGCCAAGGTTTCCGGTCCGTATAGATGTTGACTACCCGTTACGAACCAGATTTCGTTCTTGCTTAAATCGATCATTATTTTTTAAACTTTAATTCTTAAGAAAAATACACGTACATGCCCACGACAATGGAACATATTACAAAGCCAACGGGCTTGGCAAATTTCCATGGGGTTATATCCACTTGCTCCGTATACACCTGAACATACGCACTCTCTCTTGGCCAAAACTTGCCGATAACGAACATCAATAGCACCACCAAAACGAACAAAATGCCCATAACATGTAGGAAGCTAATGTCTGGTTTAACGATATAAAGCGTGACCAAATAGGTCACCACGGCGAAAACAATACCGATGTTCGCTGCGATACCCGGAACTTTTTTGGTAAGGTAACCCACTAGGATAATGGCCAAGATCGGCACACTGTACGATCCGTTCAATTCTTGGAGGTAATTGAATATGCCCCCTTCGACACCGAACAACAAGGGTGCGATGACCATGGATATAATGGCAAGGAACATCCCGAAGATCTTACCTGCCTTTACCACCTGTTTCTCGGTAGCATCCCTATTGATATATTCTTTGTAAAAGTCAAGTCCGAACAAGGTAACCGAACTATTGAGCGCACTGTTGAAAGAACTAAGTATAGCTCCAAAAAGAACAGCTGCAAAAAAGCCGATAAAAGCGGTTGGCAACACCTTTTTAACCACCATGGGATAGGCTTGGTCCGCATTGGTCAATTCACCATTAAAAATTTGAAAAGCAATAATACCCGGCAATACTACAATGAAAGGACCTAAAATTTTCACGAATGCGGCAAGGCTTAAGCCTATTTGCCCCTCACGTAAGTTCTTGGCACCAAGTGCTCTTTGAATAATTGCCTGGTTGGTTCCCCAATAATAAAAGTTTACAATGACCATACCTGTGAAAAGCGTCCAGAAAGGCACCGAAGAATCAGGTCCCCCCAAGATATCGAACTTTTCAGGGAAATTGGTCGTCAACACGTTCATACCGGTAGTCAGGCTTCCATCACCCACGTACAACAATCCGAATATAGGGATGAGCGAACCACCGATGATCAAACCAATGGCATTAATGGAATCGGACACTGCAACCGCTTTCAGTCCCCCGAAAATGGCATAGATACTTCCGATGATGCCGATGCCCCAAACGGTGACCCATAGGGCCCCCTCTTCTCCCAAGCCCATAGCTTCAGGCAAGTCGAACATTGTATTGATGGCCAAGGCACCTGAATAGAGTACGGTAGGCAGCATGGAAATGGCATATCCTCCTAAAAAGAGAAGGGATACCAAGGTCTTTGTCGATTTTCCATATCGCTTTTCAAGGAATTGGGGAATCGTGGCAATACCTCCCTTTAAGTATCTGGGCAACAATACCAAGGCCGTAAACACCATAGCTATGGCCGCCAAGACTTCATAGGCCATGATAAGGATACCTTCACTATAGGCGATACCGTTCATACCTACGATCTGCTCGGTCGATAGATTGGTCAAGAGCAATGAGCCGGCAATAACCGGTCCGGTAAGGCTACGGCCTCCCAGAAAATAACCATCGGAAGAGGTTTCGTCGGTTTTTCGGGTGGCCAAATACGCTATGATGGCCACGAGAAGCGTAAAGCCGATAAATGATGCAATTCCCATATATATTCAATATTTGTTAGTTAAAAATTAACAGCCTTGGCCGTAATAGGCATCCTTACCGTGTTTACGCTCAAAATGCTTCTTTTTCAAGGCCTCCTTCAAAGGGGCAGCGTTCGGGTTTATCTGCAAGGTCAAATGGGCCATCTTGGCCACTTCTTCACATACGGCACTATTATAAACCGCCTTGGCCGCAGTCGCACCCCAAGTAAACGGGGCATGACTCCCTACCAGTACCATCCCGATCTCGTTATAGTCGAGGCCTCTTTCCTTTAGGCAATCGATAATCTGATAGCCCGTCATATGTTCATAATCGCCCGCAATATACTCGTCTTTCATGGGTGGCGCACAAGGAATATTGGAAATTAAATGGTCGGCATGGGTCGTCCCAAAAATAGGAATATCACGCAGGGCCTGTGCCCAAGCGGTCCCATAAGTGGAATGTGTATGAACCACCCCCCCGATCTTATCCCATTCCTTGTAAAGAACGGCGTGGGTCTTGGTATCGGAGGAAGGTCGCATTTTACCCTCCACGATCTTGGCGTCAAAATCGCAAATGACCATATCCTCGACCTTTAGTTCGGCGTAGGGTACACCACTAGGCTTTATGGCGAACACGCCCTTATCCCTATCAACGGCACTCGCATTGCCAAAGGTAAACAGTACCAGCCCCAATTCGGGCAATTGCATATTGGCCGCATAGGCCTCTTCTTTTAACGATGAATACTTACCCATTGTTCTTGATTTGGTTCATGATATGTTTTTCCATGGTATCGCATAGCCGACCGTATCTTTCATACACCTCGGCATAAGCCCCCACATTGGCCTGGTTCGGTTCGTAAACGACCTCAAAGGCACTTCCCATACGCTCCATGGCTTCGGGAACATTGCCATAGACCTCGGCCGCTACGGCACCGAAGATTGCGGCCCCCAAGGCACAGGCCTGCTCTGAAGCGACCACTTTGATGGGCATGTTAAGCACGTCGGCCATCATTTGCATAATAAAGGGGGATTTTTTGGCCACCCCGCCCAAGGCGATAACCCCTTTAATGGGGATACCTTCCGAGAGAAAGCGGTCTACTATCTTTTTGGCCCCGAAACACGAAGCCTCGACCAATGCCCGAAATATTTTTGGCGAGGTACTGCCCAGGTTGATCCCGGCAATGACCCCTTTTAAGTTCTGATTGGCATCAGGCGTCCTTCTTCCGTTCATCCAATCCAATGCCAATTCACCCGATGCACCTATGGGCTCCTTGCTTGCGGCATTGCTCAACTCAGGAATGAGGTTGCCAAGGGCCTCTTCTATCAATTTTCTTTTGGTAGCCTCGTCGATCAAGCCAGACTTTGAGATCAATTCCTCAATGGGCCATGCCAATACCCTTTGGTACCACGCATAGATATCACCGAAAGCCGATTGCCCCGCTTCAAGCCCTAACATTTGGGGGATTACGGAACCATCTACCTGTCCGCATATTCCCTTGACCAATTTTTCCTCACCTTCTACGGGTGCTACCAAGACATCACAAGTGGAAGTCCCCATAATCTTGGTCAAATAGTAAGGTTCGATCTTCGCCCCTACCGCCCCCATATGGGCATCGAAGGCCCCTACGGAAACCGTAAGGTTTTCGGAAAGCCCTAATCGTTCGGCCCATGCAGCGCTCAAGTTACCGACCGAAACATCGGAAGTGTAGGTTTTATCGAACAGACGCTCCCTAAGTCCATCTAAAAGCGGATCAAGGGCCACAAAAAACTCGTTGGGCGGCAATCCGTTATAACTTTCATGCCAAAGGGCCTTATGCCCTGCAGCGCATCTACTGCGTTTCATTTGTCGCACATCTTCGCCTCCGGTCAACAGAAATGGTACCCAGTCACAATGCTCCACCCAAGAATAGGCGGCCTTGTGTACCGCGGCATCGGCTCTAGACACATGTAATATCTTGCTCCAGAACCATTCGGAGGAATAGATGCCGCCTTCATATTGTGAATAATCGACATCCCATTTTGTGCACAGTTCGTTGATTTCCTGCGCTTCCTGAATGCCCGTATGGTCTTTCCACAGTACGAACATGGCATTGGGATTCTCTTGAAAGCCTTCCAAAAGGGCCAAGGGAGTTCCGGTGGCATCGACCGCTACAGGTGTACTTCCCGTAGTATCAACGCCTATACTGACTATCTGTGCGGCAATCTCCGGGCCTACTTGGGCCACCACGGACCTGACTGTAGCTTCTATACCCTCGATATAATCCAGGGGATGCTGGCGGAAACGGTTTTCGGAAGGACTACAGTATTGGCCCTCCTTCCATCGCTTATAGTAATGTACGGCAGTAGCAAGCTCTTCGCCCGTTTGCGTATTGACCAATAGGGCCCGGACCGAATCCGAACCAAAATCTAAGCCGAGGCTATAGGTGGTTGATGACTTCATTCATATTATCTTTAAAATTTAGGCAGACCAAGTAAAAACCACCCTTGAAAAAGAGACTAATATAGAACTTTTTACAAGTGTTTCAAAAACACTTATTACCTAAATTGTAAAGTTTTTTGATTTAGCGTATTTTTTTTCGTCAAAACGGTATAGAAATGCCCCTTTTTTTGACTCCGACATATCCTTTTCGTTGAGTTTTACGAGAAAATCCATTGTCGCCAGTTTTTTCCGGAAGTTGCGCTTGTCCATTTCCTCCTGAAAAATACCTTCGTACAACTTTTGCAACTGGGGCAGGGTGAACTTCTCCGGAAGCAGATTGAACACAATAGGAAAGGTTCGCACCCGTCTTTGAAGCCGTCGAATGGCCGACTCTACCATTTCCTTATGATCAAAAATAAGATCGGGGAGTTCATCTATGGGAAACCATTTGGCCCGATACTCCTCTATCAGTTCTTTATTGTATTTCTCCTTTAAGATCAATGCACTGTAGGTAGTCGACACCACGCGCTCATAGGGATCACGTTTGGCCTTCCCGAAGGTCCTTACCTGTTCCATATAGACATCCTCAAGACCGGACAAGTCTTTTAAGATTCGATTGGCCGCATCGTCTAAATCTTCGTGATTGCCCACAAAACCACCCATAAGGGACCATCTATCCTTTTCGGGCTCAAATCCCCTGTGCACCAATAGCACCTCCAATCTATTATCATTAAAACCGAATATGATACAATCTACGGCCAGCGTTATTTGCTGTATATCTTTATATGTTCTGTCCATTTTAAACTTAAATAATAGTTAACGCTTCCTTCAAAAATACATAAACAAATCGGGTATAAGTGTATCTCTAACGTTTTCAAATCTATCTTACACGGACTTTCATCGATTAGCTCCTGCCCTACATACCGTAACAAAGAAGGCGCAATGTCACTTTTCAATTTACCCCCACCTTTTCACCAACAGTTTCGGTGCATTTCACGCTCATTAAAATCATGACCATACTGGACGGATTTTTCGGAAAAACGCCTTCGAAATAGAATCCGCCCATAAATTTTCGATATTAGGTCTCTTTTTATCCACCAAACACGGAAAACCCATTTTACCAACCTGTTTTATTGGGGTATCTTGCACACCCTAAACCATTTCCATATTTCTTTCAATCAAACCTAACCATATGATTACGGAGAAAAAGAAAATTCTCATTACCGGTGTAGCTGGTTTTTTAGGCTCTAACTTTTTAGTAAAATGTTTGAGCCAAGGCCATGAAGTTGTAGGTATCGATAATTTATCGATGGGTACACTCGACAATATTGAAAAAAGCCTTGACCATCAAAACTTCCATTTTATAAAGGGTGATGTACTAGACAAAACCTTAATTGACAATTTAGACGACGACTTTGATGTTATCGTCCATTTGGCCGCTTTTAAAATACCACGATACGGCAATGCGGTCGATACTTTAAAGATCAACACCAAGGGTAGCGAAAACATGCTCGAACTGGCCAGAAAACTAAAATGTAAATTTGTTTTAGCCTCAACTTCAGACGTATACGGCATGAGTCCGGATATCCCGTTCAAGGAAGACGGCAACTGTCTTATAGGTGACTCAAAAGTACCGCGATGGGCCTATGCTGTTTCAAAGCTTTTTGACGAACATTTAGCCTTGGCCTATATGGAAGATTATGACTTTCCGGTCGTTATCTTGCGATTTTTCGGTTCTTACGGTCCAAACCAAAACCTTTCTTGGTGGGGTGGTCCGCAATCGGTCTTCATTGACTGTATATTGAACAATAAGGAAATCCCTATACATGGGGACGGAATGCAGACTAGAACCTTTACCTTCGTTGACGACACCGTAGCGGGAATTTATGCCGCTACCATGAAACCGGAGGCCAACGGTGAAATCTTCAACATTGGGGCCAATCAGGAAATCACCATTATTGAACTGGCCAATATGCTAAAGCGCATATCGGACGAGCCTACCACATCTAAAATCAAATTGATTCCATATAACGAAATATCGGCAGGCCGTAAATACCAAGATGTTATGCGTCGCGTGCCCGACACTAGAAAAGCCGAAAAAATATTGGGCATCAAGGCACAGACTTCTTTAGAGGAGGGCCTACGAATTACATTTGATTGGCAGAAAAACGTTTCTTTACAAAAAGTATAATTTTTATGAAAATAGCTATAGTAGGAGGAGGTTTTATGGGCCTTGTTTTAGCCCATAAGATTTCAACCACCACTAATGCCACCGTTAAAGTAATAGAGCGCGACTCTTTACCTGGCGGCCTCTCTACATATCACAACTATGGTGATTTCACTTGGGATAAGTTTTACCACGCCATTACACCTACAGATACCGATTTAATCGACTTCCTTACAGAAATAGGGCTAGAGAAACAAATACAATGGCGACGGTCGCTTACGGGGTTCTACGAGAACAAAAAATTCCACTCCGTAAGTAGCTCCCTTGAATTTTTGTTATTTCCGCTTCTTGGCCCAATTGATAAAATGAGGTTAGGTTACACCATATTAAAAGGTTCCAGAACCGACGATTGGAAATCACTTGAAAAAATCCATGTAACCGATTGGCTTATTAAACTTGGTGGCAAAAAGACCTATGACAAATTCTGGGCCCCTATGTTGCACGCTAAATTAGGAGAAAATCACAAAAAGGTTTCGGCTGTCTTTATCTGGACTTACATCAAGAGATTGTTCAAGGCTCGTAGCTCTGCTTCTAAAAAAGAGCATATGGCCTACGTTAATGGTGGATACAAGACCATTTTTGACCGTCTCGAAGAAAATCTAAAACAGAAAGGTTCAGATTTGCTTTTAGACAGCAAAGTGGAAAATATATCCCCCGATCCTAACGGAGGAATGAACATTAGCTACAATGGCACTACCGAACATTTTGACAAGGTAGTATTTACCTCCCCGTTAAACGTAATGGAAAAGGTCACCGCTCCTGAACTCTATAACATCTCGAAGAGTACCAAACCTATAGATTACCTCGGCGTGGTCTGCCTTATTCTGGTCACAAAAAAACCGATCACCCCGTTTTACGTGCTAAATATAGGAGACAATGACACCCCGTTCACAGGAGTAATCGGCATGAGTTCCCTTGTAGATTTAGAGGAAACCGCTAACCAACACATTACGTATTTTCCAAAATATGTTGGTCAAGACAATGAGCTTTGGTCAAAATCGGATGAAGAAATTACAGCAGACTTTCTAAAGGGCGTTAAATACCTTTACCCAGAATTTGATGAGGCCGATATGATTTCATCTCACGTACACCGAGCATTTAAGGTGCAACCTATGCAGGTACTAAATTACTCTGAAATCGTTCCAAAAGTGAACACACCCCATCCCGATTTTTATGTTCTTAACACTTCGCAATTTGTGAGCGAGTCGGTAAACAACAATTCGGTAGTTACACATGTAGAAAAATTCATGAAGAGTTTCAAAAGCGATATAGAATCATATCCTGAAAAAAGCATAGCCCAATAATATGAGTAAACCCTATTTGAGTCTTTCACTGGACATGGACAACCAATGGTCTTACATGAAGATTCATGGTGAAGAGGGCTGGGAAAGCTACCCTTCTTACCTCGATATTTTTGTGCCCCATGTTCTGAAAGTTTTGGATGAGCTAAACTTGAAAATCACTTTTTTTATCGTTGGTCAAGATGCGGCTTTTGATAAAAACCACAAATATCTACGGGATATTGCAGAGGCCGGTCATGACATAGGAAACCACTCTTTTGTACATGAAACATGGCTTCACCTCTACTCTAGAGAAGAAATGACGGCTGAAATAGACAAGGCGCATAATATCATCGAAAAGGTTACCGGAAAATCCCCCACAGGCTTCAGGGGGCCAGGGTTTAGTTGGAGTCCTACCTTGCTCGAAGTACTTGCCGACAAAGGATACGTTTATGACGCCTCAACCCTGCCGACCGTCATCGGGCCCTTGGCCCGGCTGTACTATTTTAGCACCAGTAATCTTTCAAAAGAAGAGAAGGAAGATCGAAAGGAAATCTTTGGAAAATTCTCGGATGGATTCAAAAAGTTAAAACCCTACCTGTGGAAAACTAAAAAAGATCAGCAGCTATTGGAAATACCGGTGACGACCATGCCGGTATTTCGGATACCTTTTCACCTTAGCTATCTTCTTTACATTAGCAACATCTCTAGCCATTTGATGATCCTGTACCTAAACATAGCCATTTTCTTATGTAAAATTACCAAGACCCAACCTAGTTTTTTGTTACATCCACTCGATTTGATCGGAGGGGACCAGATTACCAGTTTGGCCTTTTTCCCCGGAATGAATATTTCCAGTGACAGAAAAGTGCTCATTTTCAAAAAAGTGATGAAAAAACTTGGGAAGCATTTTACTTTGACCGACATGAACGGCCATGTAGAGAGTATACTTGCCAAGGGTAATCTAAAAAATGTGACCGTACCTAAAAACTGATTCCAGAAAACAAAAACACCACATAAAGCGACTATTTTTATTACGTTAATTACCATACTCCGGCAGATTGGTCGATACTAGTGCCCGCTTTAACGCCCTTCATGCCGAGATAGTCTTTAATTTTAATAATTTTGAAGTAGTTGACACTAGTTTTGTGTTTCGAAAAACCTATTTACCAGGGTACAATTTGTCGTTTAGCCGTTTAAACCGTACGGCCAACACAAGATTACCTACAGCACCGTGCAACCGAAACGCTTATCAAAACCAAACGACCTAAATGACACAGACAATCAGCAAGAACGGTAAAGAAAAGCCCCTTGTTTCTATTATCTTGCCCGCATTTAATGAAGAAGCCATACTAGAAAAAAACGTATCGCTTTTATACGATTATTTGCAAACACTTGATAATTCATACCTGTGGGAAGTTCTAATCATAAATGATGGAAGCACGGACAAAACCAAGGCCATAGCCGATTCATTGGCCGAATCGATAAGCAATTTAAGGGCCTATCACCACATTGTGAATAGAAACCTAGGCACGGCTTTAAGAACAGGGTTTCAACACAGTAAGGGCGATTATGTTATAGTATTGGATATCGACCTCAGCTATTCCCCAGACCATATTGGAAAGCTCTTGTCTGAGATAGAGACTACCCAAGCGGATATGGTAATCGCATCTCCTTATATGAAAGGCGGCAAAAACACCGATGTACCCTTATTAAGACTTTTGCTCAGCAAAACGGTAAACTTTATGATGCGCAAAGCATCACGACTGAATATATACACCTTTACCGGTATGGTAAGAGCATATCAGGGGAATTTTATACGGTCTTTAAATACCAAATCGAGCACCTTCGACATTAACTCCGAAATTATCCTTAAGGCCTATATCTTACGGGCACGTGTGGTTGAAATACCCGCCCACCTCGATTGGTCGGAACAAAAAAAAATGGGCAAGGTACGTACATCGAGTCTGCGTATTGTCATGGGCATATTCAATGGATTGGCCAATAGCTTTATGTTCAGGCCGTACATGTTTTTTTGGGTTTTGGGATTGACGATTTTTATATTATCGCTATATATTATCATCTGGATTTTCATCAACACCTATAATGTATACCCTATGACGGCCGAAATGGCACAAGGTTTTGAAAATCGTTTTTCCCTGGCAGTATCGGAAGTCTTTAGACAACGGCCTTACTCATTCATCGTTGGAGGTACTACCATGATCATTTCCATACAATTATTAGGACTTGGCTTTATATCGTTGCAAAAGAAAAGGTATTTTGATGAGCTATTTCATTTAAATTCGGCCATTCTAAGAAAAACTAAAGGAAACTAGAGTTTTGTTCATATGCACAAACCATTGATACTCCAAAATATAATTCGACTATTACCCCTGTTAGTAGTTTATATAGCTGTTGTTTTCATTTTCTCGTCGAACGATTTTTTCGGTGACGAAAGCAGACATTACCATTATGCGTTGAATATAAGTCAGGGGTTTTATGAGAACGCAGACAACCCTAGCTTTAGAAACGGACCGGGCTATCCCATGATACTTGCCCCCTTTGTGGCATTGGATATGGGTTTTATTGGGGCCAAACTTGTAAATGCGCTATTGCTTTTTTTGGCCCTCGTATATTTCAAAAAAACCATCGACCTTTTTACAAAAAGCCGTTTTAGTCTTGTCTTTGTGTATATGTTAGGGCTTTACCCCCCCATTATAAGATATGTTCCCTTGCTCTATTCGGAACCCTTAGCTTATTTTACTTTTTGCGGCTTGGTCTATCACTATTGCAAAGTATGCCTTACAAAGCAATTCGACTGGAAACAGATAGCCATAGCTTCTGTCTACCTTGGTTTTTTGGTCTTGACCAAAATCATATACCTACAAGTTATTTTAGCGAGCTTTTTCATTTTGGGGGTCGTTTCCGTATGGAAGCGAAACCATGAAACCAAAAAATCAATCTTGGTCCTTTGTGGCGGCTTTTTGTTCATTACCCCTTACTTGTTTTATGCTTATAGCTTAACAGGAAAGATGCTGTATGTGGGCACTGGCGGAGGTGAAATTCTATATCACCGATCTACCCCATTTGAAAACGAATTGGGAAACTGGTTCTCTGAAGAAGATGTGCTCAACGGACAAGACCCCAACTACAAACCTTCCTCCAAGGTTTATCGCGATTTAAGTGAGCTATCAAAAAACCACAGGGACTTTTACCTATCGATAGGACCAATGAGCCATATCGAACGAGATAGCGCCTTTAAAGCCGCCGCAATAGAAAACATGAAAGCCCACCCTCTCAAATATTTAAAAAATACAGTGGCCAATGTGGGACGCTTCACCTTGCACTACCCCTTTTCATATAGATCGCAAAACCTCAATACTTATGGTTTTATGCTTCCGAATGTCTTTTTAATATTTCTTTGGATGCTAAGCTTATACCCATTTTTTGTTGCCCGAAAAAACTTTCCCTTTGCTATACAAGCACTAATGGTTTTTAGTCTTATCTATGCAGGAGGTATCATACTCCTAGACGGCCGGGCAAGAAACTTTGTGATCATGGCCCCGATGCTCATCTTATTTTTCAGCTATGTATATACCCGGGTTTTAAAAATCGAGATTAATTTTGGAACGAATTAGGAACGAGCCGATTAAAAATATCTTGCCATTTCTGACCAATTTTATCTATCGAGAATTTCTCTACATCTTTTGTAGCATTTTGGCCCAATTCTTTTCTCAAAGTCCTATTCTCGATTAGAATGTTCGTTTTCCGAACCATATCATCTACATCTTGATTATTGACCAATAGCCCCGATCTTCCGTCTTGAATTATCTCCGAAGGACCGGAAATACAATCGTACGCAATACAGGCAATCCCTTGGGAAGCGGCTTCCATCAAAACCATGGGTAACCCTTCATATCTCGAGCACAACATAAAGATTTCAGATGTCTGCAAAATCTCTTTTATATCAGATCTGTACCCCGCAAATTCAATCGCTTCCGCAACCCCCAATTCTTCAGCTTTAGCCCGAAGAATAGACAAGCCTTTTGCTCCATCCCCAACAATTTTAAATTGCCAATCCGCGTGTTTCTTTACAACACCGGCCACTATATACATCAGATTGTCAAAACCCTTATGATGAAATCGGTCAAGATTACCAGCTACAACTATGGTCTTATCGCTCCTGTCCTCTAATCCTAAACTCGGCTCGAACGATAAAGGGTTGGGCATGACAATCACATTTTTGTTTCTCTTTTCAAAAAAGGCTTTATCAAAAGAGGTAAGGATCGTAACGGTATCAGGAAACCTATATAAGAAATCCCATAGAATCCTTTTTTTCAAAGAGACTTTAGTAGCTTGGAAATTATTATGTTCCGAAACCACTAATTTGATTCCATATAACCGAGAAATGGGTATAGTGACCAAACCCATAGTGTGAATATGCGAGCTAATAATATCAGGTCTATTAGACTTTTTTCTGTAGAAATCGCTTAAATGCCATGCTGCACGAACCAAATTAGAGTCAAAAATCATAAGAGTATCGTGCAATCTTACCCGTTCCACAGAGGGATTTAATTGATATCTATCCCCTTCCCTAAAAGTAATTATTCGAATTTTATGCCCTTTTTCAGAAAAATAATTTGCCAATGTAGCTACAACCCTTTGTGCCCCATCACTCCCTAAGTTGCTAATTACAAAATCTATCCGCATGTCATTTTTTCAAACTAAAGTTTACACATAATTCCTTTGCCAGCGTGAAAATAACACACTACAAATCAATCACTACAGTTTTTTTATAGAAATTTATCATACAACATAAACGGGCAGCTTACGACCCTAATTTGGCGCTACCCGAGAATAAGAATCAGCACCGTAATTTAGATCCCCAGGTTTTCTTGTTATTATCCTCAAGTCGCTCATGTAGGTTTCCAAATAGCCTATACCTTGGTTCTTCGAAGCTTCTACATTTCCACTATTGGCCCAGGGCCATTTGTAAATTCCCCATTTAGCATTTCCACCCCATGGATAACCCGATAACATGGTCGACACCTGCCTATCATACACTTTCTTGCCATCTATCCAAACTTGTAAGAGGCCATTGGACGAATTTCCCCAAATGGCATGAACGACCACATCTATAGTTTGCCCGGCTCTTGGGACAATTCCCGTTGGATTGAACTTTTCTCCACCTGCCGCGTTGGTAACATAGATTTCACCTGCTTCATGACCTATAAATTGCCCTCCATGAATAATTTCCAATCCAATCTGAGGAGCTTTTCCAACAATACCGTTATGAACTTGAAAGAATTTCCATTGCGAGTTCTCATCTATGATATAATTGTCTCCGAAAGTATAGCTCCAACCAAACCATTCTTCAGTACCACTTTCGTGGCGCACGTCCCAAGGCCCCGTTCGAATTTCGGCCCGCAAATTAAAATCTCTTGAACACCAATCTTCCGTATCGGGTACCGTCGGGTCGACCTTAAATTTTATCCTATTGCCGCTTTTGGTTACTTGTCGTTCGTAGCACTCAGAGTCAATATGCAATTCCCCATTGCTAAAGGCCGCCCCCTTACTTCCTGAATAGCTTGGGATATCAATATTTGCCCAGCACCAAATTTTTTCACCCGAATCGTTGGCAAAACCACCTCTCACACTACAATCTATATTACCAATCGGCACCTGTGCTACCGTAATTGTAAGATTATCGGTATTGACAAGCCCCTCTTCATCGCGTACCGTAAGGTTTACCATATACGTTCCCGGATTATTAAAAGTATGGGAAGGGTTGGTGCTTGATGACGTACCGTCACTGAAATCCCAAGAATAACCCACGATCCCCTTGTCATCGCTCGAATCTCCTCCCGTAAAATCAACTTTTAGTGGGGCTTGACCTGAGAGGACACTTGCCGAAGCTACCGCAGTCGGAGCCTCATTTTGCGGGGCAGTTACTGTAATACTTATATGCTCCACGTCTTTTAGTCCGCCTTTATCGACCACCTCCAATTTAACTGAATATGTTCCCGGAGTATCAAAGGTATGCTTAGGATTCGCTTCAGTGGAAATCGCCCCATCACCAAAGTCCCACTTATAACCGATAATTTCATTATCATCCGTTGAATTGCTACCCGTAAAACGAATTTCTACCGGAGCTTCACCCGATTGGGAACTGGCAGAGGGTTTTGATACCGGGGGATCGTTTTTAGGCTCTTCTACTGTTATCGTAACAGTCTTTTTGTCGATAAGCCTTTCTTCGTCGCCTACCGTAAGTTCGACTACAAAAGTTCCGGCCTTGGCAAAAGTATGGACTGGATTTGCGGTACTTGCCGTTTTTCCATCCTTAAAGTTCCAAGCGTACGTTTTGATTCCTTGGTCATCACTTGACCCACTTCCTGTAAAGCGAACCTCTAGAGGAGCTTCTCCCGACTTTGTATTAGCACTAATTTTTGCGGTAGGCGCTTCATTTTTAGGTGCTGAAACCTTAATGGTAAGTTTACCCGAAGAGGATAATCCTTCTTCGTCCCTTACTTGCAATACAATGTCATAAGTGCCGGCCTCTGTAAAAGTGTGCTCGGGGTTTTTAGAGCTAGCCGTTTCCCCGTCCTTAAAGTCCCACTGGTACGAAACCACGGCTTTATCATCCGATGAATCACCCCCATTAAAACTGACCTTCAACGGCAAGGTCCCTTCCTTGGGAGTGGCACGGACAACGGCGACAGGAGCTTCGTTCGCCGGACTTGTAGGAGGTTCGGGAACCTCGGGGTTTTCCTCCACCGGTTCTTCTTCTGCGGGAGTTTCTTCTTCAACGGAATCATCAATCGGTTCTTCCTCTTCTACAGGAGTCTCTTCCTCACTGGGAGTTTCAACAGGCTCCCCCTCTACAGGAGCCTCTTCCCCAACGGGGTCATCAACAGGTTCTTCCTCTCCTTCTTGTTCGGTATCGTTACCCTCTGGATCCTGACCCTGCCCTTCAGTGGTATCTTCCCCTGGTTCGTCATTTGAGTCCAATTCGCTTTCTTCATTGGCGCCTAGGTTTTCCAATTCCAAAATTTTAGTTCCGACAGGTACTTCATAAGACACGACCAACTTACTCCCTCCTATAGCACTTTCCTTTGAGGCAAAGGCCAAATCGTCCCCATCTTTATGATCTAACACAAGGCTTGTATACCCTGTAGACAGATAGCTTTCATTTAAATCGATACGCACCTCTGAATTAACTCTAAATTCTTGCTCGACCACACCTAAAATATGTTCTATCTCAGGAGCAGATTCTTTGGTAAGATCAGTCTCACTCCAATCATTTGAGCTTCCCTTATAAACATCTATTTCCCCATTCCCATCATCGGAATTTACCACAAAAACCAAATTTGCTTCAGTAATTTTGCCCTTAATAGAATCTATCGGACTTAAATCAAACATAAGATAACTTGTTCTCCGATTTTCCTCAAGCCTCATCAATGGTTCATTATAACCAATTCCGTTTTGAAGATAAGCATCATTGATAGGGTGAAAAACCACCGTTCGAATCTCAGTCTCTTCCTCTGTTAATTGACCCTCTTGCTGACCTTCTCCCAGGTTTTCTTCAATTTCAGACTCCTCACTATCTATTACACTGTCGTCATCAATAGGAATTATGGGCTTGCTAAAAACAGCATCTTTTAAGTGGTCTACGTCTTTACTACAAGCAAGATTCAATAAAAAAGTTACGCCTAAAAAAAAGAAAACAAAGACGAACGTTCGTTTGGGGATAGTGTTCATAAGTAGTTCTGGGGTAGTTGTATTTTAATCCATAAGTTCGCCGCTATATACGATAAAAACACATAGTTTGGTCGACAAAAGGTTCAAAATAACCGATTAACAGATAAAACCAACAACTTTATTCACTAGTGTTCAGAACTTCCTTTAATTGTTCAGGCCTATTTTTAGAATACAGTTCCGGGTCTTTATGATGTAAGCCGTCCTTACTAAACCCATTAGGGTAATATGTAATAGAACTAAAATACTCGCTTAACAACTCCCCTCCCCTATTTACCTCCATTTTTTCAACATAATCTTTATTTGAAACAGGAAGCGGAGGAGAAACTATCTTAAAGTCTATATTATTTCTTCTACAAATCGAATCCATTTTAGCCAAGTACTTAAGGTTGACCTTCGATATATTATAGGGGGCAGCTAAAGTATCGTTCAAAATATCGAATGCATTTTGTAATTCAAAATTGGAAAACTTATACTTTAACAGGTCACGATCAGGAAAAATATGTTCAATATATTTTTTTTCTTCTCTATCTAAGTTTTTGAGAAGTGGACGAAAAGGCTTAATAAAGTAATTATATGTATATGGTTGATTTAGTGACGAAATTAAAGTACGAGGATTGATAACCAATACCAAATTTTGGAATTTAGACTTACGTTTTAGCAAATTCAGCAGAAGCAGATAGTTCCCAGGTATCTCATAACTCTGATTTTCACATAAACAATAAACATCATCATCTTTCAGATTGCCAAAAAACTGGCGACAAACAGAATCACCCAAAAGGATTGTAAAACTATCGACATTATTTTTTTCGGTTTCTTCAACAAGATCATATACCTCTTTCGATTCATTTAAATACAAAGCATATTTCGTATTAAAAAAAACGATTACCAGCCCCATTGGTATGAGAAAAAAAATGAAAATATGTTTAAAAAAATTTTTCAAAACTGAAAATATATAAATGATTTTTCCCCTCCGAACTTAGCCGTTATAAAAACTAATAAAACAATAGTCAAAACGAACCAAAATGATTTGCTCACATGTGCTAAACGTTCATCTCTTCGAAAAATCCATTCTAACAAAATCAAGGGCACTATGTAATAAACAAAATAATATTTATAGGATACGTGAAACGAAAAATCCGTGAAAATCCTTCCAATATAATCAAACGCCTGTAAAGCGTTTTCACTTCTAAAAAAAACCCAGGCAATAACTACGAAAAAAAAGTTTGTACCCATCTGCCAAATTTCTCTCAAAGATGGGAAAACCCTGTTCTCAGCCACTACCTCACTTAGGTACTTCCTATTAGTTTTCAGAACAAACGAGGGTATATATAATATAGCGTGAATCAATCCCCATATCACAAACGTCCAATTTGCTCCATGCCAAAAGCCACTGACCAAAAATATCACAAAAACATTCCTAAGAGACTGCCACTTCCCTGCCCTAGAGCCCCCTAACGGAATATATAGATAATCTCTAAACCAAGTAGACAAGGAAATATGCCATCTTCTCCAAAACTCCCCGATATTACGAGAGAAATAAGGGAATTTAAAATTTGACATGAGTTCAAATCCGAAAAGCTTAGACGTCCCAATGGCCATATCGGAATAACCGCTAAAATCACAATATATTTGAAAAGCAAAGTATACCGCTCCAAGAAAAAGTGTGCCTCCATCAAAAGAGGAGTACCCCGTAAAAATGTTATCGACTATTGGAGCAAGAGAATCGGCAATAACAACCTTTTTGAACATCCCCCAGAGTATTAAACGAAGGCCTTGTTCCGCAGTACGATAATCAAAAACCCTTTTCTTTAGAATTTGAGGAAGCAAATTAGTGGCCCTTTCTATTGGACCAGCAACCAATTGAGGGAAAAAAGAAACAAAAGACGCAAAGGAAACAAAGTCTTTGGTGGGCTTTAGGTTACCCCTATACACATCAATAGTGTAAGACATTGTTTGAAAAGTATAAAAAGATATACCTACAGGCAAAATAATATTCAGCGTCCATTTACTCTCTAGTTGATATCCGAAACCTCGAATGAGGTCAACCCAAGAATCAACAAAAAAGTTATAATATTTAAACACTCCCAAAACCCCTAAATTGAATAAAACACTTATCCAAAGGAATATTTTTTTCATTTTAGGAACTGTCTGCTTTTCAACTTCCAACCCTACGTAATAATCTATAACTGTAGATAGAAATATGAGAAATAGAAAACGATAATCCCACCAGCCATAGAACACATATGAACTGACAAGAACCAACAAGTTCTGATACCTTAGTTTATTACTGAAAACGAACCAATAAAGTAAAAATACTATTGGTAAAAAAATGAGAAATTCTATCGAATTAAATAACACTTCTTAATTGTTAGGACTTCGCCAAACTCCATTTCAAAACAAATTATATTCTGTTTTAAAACTACAAATGGGAGAACATATTTCAAGTGTCAAAACTAAGGCTAATTTCTAAGCTTTTTTATGTAGACACCTATATTTTAATAATAAAACCTTTCCTATCAACTTGTCATATTTGCAAAACATTCGAGCCAATTCAAGGTATTTCAAAAAACTTTTAATTCAACGCTAATTCGGGTCTACCAAAGAATATGCATCCTCCAAATAATCTGAATCACCCGGTTTCCTAGTTACAATTCGCAATGCTCCCATGTAAGTATCCAAACGTTCGATTCCTTGTTGTATAGATTTATCGACCCCTTCCGAGTTTGCCCAGGGCCACTTATAAATACCCCATTTTGCATTACCGCCCCAAGGATGCGAATTCACAATTGTAGATACTTGCTTATTAAAGACAGGCTTGTCGTTAATCCAGACCTGCAGCAGCCCAATTTTCGCGTCGCCATAAACCACATGAACCACTATATTTATAGTTTCTCCCGCTTTTGGCAAAACACCGGTAGGATTGTAATTCGCCGATTCGTCAGCAACAGTAACATAAATTTCCCCAGCTTGATGCCCTTTAAATTGGTTAGCATTAACAATCTCAAGCCCTATTTGCGGAGATTGTCCTACAACACCGTTATGTACTTGAAAAAATTTCCATTGGTTATTCTGGTCAATGATATAGTTATCGCCAAATGTGTAACTCCAACCGAACCACTCTTCCGTACCAAGTTCATGGCGAACATCCCACGGAGCAGTGCGAATCTCGGCCCTCATATTATAATCTCTTGAACACCAATTATTTACAGCAGGGTATATTGGGTTAACAGAGAACTTTATCCGGTCATTTTCAATTATAACCTGTTTTTCATAACATTCCGAATCTACATGAAGATAACCATTACTAAGAGCGACCCCTTTTTTACCCGTATAACTAGGTATGTTTACATCTTGCCAACACCACGATTTTAGTCCTTTATCATCTGCAAACCCACCTTGGGTAAAACAGGGTGTGTTTTTTGGAACAGATATGGTTTGTGTATCTGGAGTCGCCTGCTCTTTATTTTGTAGCAAAGAAGCATCTTTAGAACAGGATACAAACTGTACCATACACAGGGTCAACAGCCCCAATTTCCCGAAACGTACCACCATAGAAATATGCCGACAAAGTGCGAAAAACTTTATCTAAATTGATATTCGACCGCTACAACTAAATAGCTATCGAACAAGGTTAAGTTTATGTGTGAAAATCAACCAGAAAACCATTTAATCTTCTTGGCCAACCCTTAATTTGGTACTATTTAAACGAAGTCGTGTGTGGTTTATTATCTTTCTTCCTACATATAAAATTAAAGGAGGTGTAGATTACATGGCAACTAGCTTAGTAACTATAAAACCGAAACAACCAACGGTCGGAACGATTTCAAAGAAGTCTAATTCTATATTAAAAAAAATCGGAATCCCCCCTCTAAACCAATATCGACCAAAAGAAAGTCGTGAAGGTCAGTCTGGCATTACCTCATGATAAGACGGCTTGAGGTAATCTTTGTCTAGGGGCTTCCTGGTAATTATACGAAGAGCCCCCATAGAGGTACTCAAAGAAGTCACCCCTTGCACTTTCGACTCTTCAATTTTATCGGCATGGGTCCAGTTCCATTTATAAATACCCCATTTTGCATTCCCCCCTACAGGGTTGCCCGCCCTTACGGTTCTTTGTTTTTTGTTGAGGACCATTATTCCATTTATCCAGACTTGCAACAGCCCTCCCGTATGGTCTCCCCATATTACATGAACAACAATCCTAAGTGTATCTCCAGCTTTCGGTATAAAGCCAGTAGGATAATAAAAACTTTTTGAGGCATAGGCATTATTTACCACATG
Source organism: Zobellia uliginosa (assembly GCF_900156625.1). Taxonomy (GTDB): domain Bacteria; phylum Bacteroidota; class Bacteroidia; order Flavobacteriales; family Flavobacteriaceae; genus Zobellia; species Zobellia uliginosa. The sequence continues at coordinate 47,443 of NZ_FTOB01000001.1, forward strand.
AATCTCGCCCCCTTTTGAACTACCCGGGCCACCTTGGTTCATACTCCATAATGCAATAAGAGGAGGCTTCCCCCATGTTCCTTCATGTACCTGAAAAAAAAGCCAAGGATTTTTTTTATCAATAATATAATCTTCATCAAAGGAATAATCCCATCCAAACCATTCTTCCGTACCCATGGGGTGGTTGACCAACCAAGGAGCAGTCCTTATTTCAGCCCTCATGTTATAAGGCCTTTCACAATTATCGTTAGAAATAGGCTCTTGGGGATTTATATGAAACCTAAGCCGCCCCTCATAAATACTGACCTGATCTGCATTACACTCTGTATCGATTTTCAAGTGATGTTCACCAAGAAATATCTTTTTGCTTCCCACACTACTGAGCGAACATGACATATCCGCCCAACACCAAATTTTACACCCACTTTCATCAGCACGTCCCCCTTGGGTTACGCATCTCGATTTTTCTGTTGAATCGATACCAATGGGTCCCTTTCCATCACTTTCCTTTACCATACCCATATAATCTTCGCTGCCAGAATAGGTCAATTCCCCTATAAGCCCCGATGTTTGCCTTACTCCTTTTTTTCGTATCGAAGTGTCCCCATATTGAAGCGAAAACGATACAAACACAGTTACCACGAATACATAAGCCCAATTCTTTGACATTCTACTTCGGTATAGTTAAAAAGAGAATCACATATTTTGGTACAGGCGCTTATATTCAAGCACAATCTTATCCCAAGTATAACTAGAAGCTACTTTTTTTTGAGCATTAAGTCCCAGCTTATCAAAAGAAGCCCTGTTATTTTCTATCCATTTAATCTTATCCGCCAAGTCACCTACATTTTTATTCTCAAAAAAAAGGACTTCCTCTTGACTAAAGACCTGTGTATTTTCAGGTATATCGCTGGCTAAAATAGGCTTACCCGTCGTGGCCACCTCAAGAAGCATAATAGACATACCTTCCGTTTCCGAAGGAAAAACAAAATACTCACTTCGTTCTACCAAAGCTAACAAGGGAGACAAAGGGCTCACAAAACCCAAAAAATGAACCTTTAGGCCAGTAGCCAGTCTTTTTATTCGTTCTATATATGCGGGATAATTATCCAATTCTCCTGCGATAAAGATATGCCCTTTATAATCCATTTTCTTATATGCCTCAAGCATAGTGTGCAACCCTTTCGTTCCCATAATCCTTCTCGCAGCAAATAACACATAAGGAGTGTCTTGAGGCAGGCCAACAGGCCAAAACTCAATGTCTCCCGAATGTTGTTTTCCTTCGGTAAGATTAATTCCGTTGGGAATAAACAACACATCGACATTGTTTTGTTCTTTATAAAAATCGCAAAGGGGGCGTGAGATAGCCGTTTTTACTCCTTTAAAATTCAAAAACCTTCGTTCGCATACTTTGAAAAAAAATTTTGCCAGTTTACCCCATTTATCTCTTTTATAAGGAGCTTCATGCGCCGTAGCTATAACCTTAGCACTTTTCGACAAACCATTCAAGAAAAAGAAACTATCTATTTTATGCGCATGGACAATATCATACTTGCCCAAAAAACGAATATGTAAATAACACAGAAAATAATATAAGAAAACACCAAAATTGCCAAATTTAATTTCCGGAAATTGAACCACTTCAACCCCTTTTATATGTTTCTTAGCCTGCTCATTTTTGTAACAATAGATAGTAATGTGGTAATCGTCGACCAAGTTTAGTATAATATTTTCAGCTACCCGGCTAGTACCCCCTCGAGAAGGGAAATATTTTATTCCGAAAAAGGCAATTCTTTTCTTGTCTTTCATTTTATTTAATCTCTAAAAAGATCTATCATCAGACCGTTTTTGAACAGGCGTCAGTTTGATTCCTTACCAACATACACCCTTCCTTGATTTCCAAATTGTCAATATGATCGATCAATTTTAGATAATTCGAGCGAAAGGTGTTATAACTAAAATTCGCAGTTAAATGTTCAAGACTCGATTTGCCCATTTTAGATCTCAATGAAGGAGAAAGCACCAATTCCTTGAGATAATTGCTTAGTTTCTCAACATCATCAACTTCTGCTACAAAACCATTCTTGCCATGCAGCACCAACCTTTCATTATCTCCCGCATCGGTAGTTACTATCGGCAACGAACAGTTCATTGCCTCCATAATCGCATTACTCACGCCTTCAAAGGAGGAAGTACATAAATAAATATCGGCAGAAAGCAATAGCTCGAAAATATCCTTAGGCTCGGTAATAAGTTCGACTTCTTGTTCCAAATTTTGTTTTTTTATCTCTGTGCGTATTATTTCTTCACCCGGCCCTTGACCTACAATGGTATAACTAATACTCTTATCAGTGTCACCAAGGTTCTTTTTTAAACGAGCTATGCATTTTAAAGCAACGTCGTACCTTTTTTGTTCAACAAGCCTTCCCAAGCTAATAACCTTAATAACACTTTCTTTTTTTTCGCGATTAGGCACCAGCTTCAATTCTATTCCATTGGAGATAACAAAAACCTTTTTCTTAAAACCGAATTTCAAAGCCGCCCTGTAAGCAGCAAAATTATTGGCTATCGTATAGTCAAGAATAAAATTGTTTGCCCATTTTAGACCTATGAACTTTGCACGGGCTAAATAACTGTTTCTGATACCACCTATTACATACGGAACCCCTACAATTTTCCCTAAAATTGCCGAAAAAATACTATCCGTAGGTAAAAATGAAAAAATTATATCTATCTCATTACACCTTAAAAAACGAATGAAACTCAAACTTTTCAAAACAATGTTAGCTGGCAAAAAAACGTGTTCAATACTTTCCTTTTCGATAAAAGAAATATGCGGCCCATGTATTGGCTTATCACTTAGAACGACAACAGTAACATTATGATTTCCTCTTAAAGCTTTGGCCAACAACAAACATTGCTTTTCTGCTCCTCCCCGGTTAAGTGAGTTGATCGTAATGCAAATATTTTTCATATGTACCTTAACTTTTCAGAATACAAACGAGCAACTCGATTTTCAAATAGAATTACCCGTATAACTTATTTAAATCTTGACGTAAATAGATACGCATGTAAACAGCTTGTCCGACGTTATGTGGCTGATATATTTTCAACAAATTTCCACATGTTTCCACCAAGGGTCCTATAGTCAAATTCTCTACGCCCCATTTCTTGACCCCGCAAGCCTATTTCCTTTGATTTTATCGGGTTTTCAATTATAAATTTCATCTCCTTTGAAAAGGCATCCATATTGTAACTATTAGCTATCAACGCTGTTTTTCCATGTTCAAAATAGTTTTTCACCTCCCCTATATTCGTTGTAATAACCGGATTTCCTGAGGCCAAATACTCCCCTATCTTGTGTGGGAAACGTGCCCTATCTTGAACGGTTGGCCTTAAGGGTATTAATAAGGCTATAGCATTAACGTACAGCTGCACCAATTCAGAATAAGGTATATTGGAAAATAATTTTATGGGCGCAGTTTTATATTGCTTATTGACTTCTGCCTGTAAGTCTTCCGTTTCTTTTACGCTACCTCCGCTTACAATCATGTACAATTTAGTTTCTTCGTTATCGGCTATACGCTCATAAGCGCCAATAACGAAATCGCGCACTTCTTTGTACCTGAAACTACCACAATAAAGGAAGTAAGGCTCGCTATCCTTCCTTTTTACACTAAACTTGTCAAAATCACAAATAATGGGCACTTTCATGTTTGGCTTTCCAGGACAAACTTTGGCATAATACTCATGTAATTTATCACTGATTGGCAATGCTCCTTGATACAATTTAATCACCCAATTATCAAGAAAGAAATCGTTGATTCTTCGAAAAATAGAGGTTCTATGCTGCATTGAAGAAGCCATTTCCACCAAGTTCACAGCCATCGGCACATTCAACAACCTAGAAAATATCCAATAACGCAAAATGTGGACCACTTTCATCTCAGAGACAATAATCATATCTATACCTTGGGACGACTTAAGCGCTTTCAACGTGCGAAACTCACCCAATATACCGGCAATCTTCTGTAAGTTTCTCCTGAGAAAACCTTTCGGTTTAAAAATACTTTGTGAAGTATAGCAATAATCTATTCCTTCAAATTCCCCCCGTAAAGGAAAGTTTGCATTGCCATCTTTAGAATGCACCCCTTTTCTACAAATAACCGTAGACTTAGCCCCAACATGAACAAAGGCCCTAGCCATTAGGGTCAACCTTTGAATTGTTGCCAATCCCAAGGGAAAACCAGATTCCCCCAAAAAAACAATATGTTTACTACCAAGCTTCTTGTTGTGCAAAACACGAAATATTAAATTAATACTAACTAGCCTTCACACCTTAAATAGGTATTCTTGCTATCTCGCCCATATACCCTTGTCACTTTTTGACAAAATTTTACCAACCTGAACAGGTGATACGATGGCCACTGGGATTAAACTAGCTATTGTTCCCAATATGATACCTACTACGCCCAGATCCAATACTTTTACAAAAAAGATAGATGCAGGTATATTAATACATGCCGCAAAAACCCAGGCATACATCTGTAGTTTTACCTTACCTGTACCGTTTAGAACAATGTTAAATATATTCACCCATGTAGTCAGGCTGACCGAAATCGCAACTGCCACTGAAACAACAATAGGAACTTCCAAGTGATCTTGCAACCATAACTTGTACACATACGGTGAAACAACTACCATAATTATTGCAATGACCAATGTACCTACCCAAACCTTCAGTACCGTCTTCAACGATTTTCGCATCCATTCAAAATCCCCTTTAGCATATGCCTCTATATTCGAAGGCCACAACTGATTTGTAATTATAACAAAGAGCATTGTAAAGACGGAAAGATATTTAAATGCTGCCTCGTACTGAGGTACACCTTCCAAAGAGACAAAACTGGCAATTAATATGTTATTGGTTTGATGTATGACAAGCATTGCCATTTTAATGACAAAAAACTTGGTCCCCAAGGAAAATATATCTTTAAAATATTCGCGTTTTGCGTGTTTAAAGGAAGGCCTATACTTAATGAATTTACGTCTAAAATAAAAGATTCCTACCCCTAAAGGAACCAAAGCGAACGTAAGGGCTTTTGCCGATCCAAACAAAAACAAAGAATCCGATTGGATAAAAGGTAATATAAGAATCAGTACCAAAAATGAAAACTTCGTAAGAAAGGTGAAATATTCCACATATGCCATTTTTTGTAGGGCATAAAATATTTCATATACATTTCCTGCAATGAACCGTATACCGAAAGCTACGATAATCACCGCACCAAGCCATTTTACTTCGGGAACAAGAGAACTTTCTATGCTTAACCAATCAGTCCAAGGAAATGCAAAATTAATAATTAACAAAACGGCCACCACAAATACAATTATCATGGCTAGCGCAAAGTATGCCGTACTTACGTATGCAACAGCTTTTTCATCATCATTTTTAGCAACGGCTTCACCGAATTTATTTCTGAGACCTAGGCCAATTCCAATATCAAAATTCAAGAACCAATCAACAACCGACAAAAGGGTAAGATAAATACCAAATTTAACGGCTCCTAAATAATCTAAAGACAATGGAAAATAAAGAAAGCCGATCAAGATACCGAGCCCCTTAATTAAAATAGTAAAAAATATATTCTTTTTAGCCTTTGCAGACCTACTCTTACCTTCTTTTCCAACTAGAGCTTTTACCTTTTCAAATAACTTCATACGTGAATCTTGACCTATTTTAGATGCTCGGTTTTTGAGGTAAATACTCGACTCTCTTCTATTTTGTGTATTCCCATGCCCATACCGATATGTACGGCATAAAGGACGGACAAATAAGATAAGAATAGAAACGTATTGGTCAGGTTTCCAATCATAAATATGATACTTGCCAAAAACGGTATCACAAAATATAGGTTTGTATGAAACGAGCGAGAATAATAATACGCGGACAAAATCACAAATAAAGCAAAACAAACAGCTGCCGGAATACCATATTCAAACAAAGACGAGAAATAACCGCTGTGCAAACTACCAGTTTTGGCGGTTGCCCGGTCACGGTCTTGGGTTATTCTCAGCAAATTAACGTAATAAACTTCGTTTTTGAGCCCTCCAAAGCCTAGCCAAGGTTTCTTGTCGATATTGTCTAAAACCATTGTATAGTAGCCCTTTCTTCCCCCTACCGAATCTGCTAAACGTTCTTTCACCAAGGAACTATTCATAATATCCTGATAATAAAATATTGAAAGAGACAAAACAATTGCCAAACCGGTCAGACCTGCAAATAAAAGTTTTTCCAACGCCACTTTATTAATGAAAATTAAATAGGTCACCAATACCAAGGCTAGTATAATCCAACTCATTCTCATAAACGAGGTTATCACGCCTATAGAAAACAATATGACCAAACCGGTTTTCCATATATTTTTTTTGATGGTAGTAAGCACCCAGACAATCGCAATAATCAAGAAATACGAATTATAATATTCTGCAGTAAAGAGGCCATTTGACCTTAGAACATCACCAAAAGCCAGTCTTTCATCTCCGATTCTAAGAAAATAAGGGTCATAGGCAAATTGAATAATCGCCACAATACTATTAAAAATAGCCCCTATAACAATCGATTTTCCGATCAAATCATAGGTTGGCTGATCGGCCATAAGTTTTAATCCAAAAAGGATGATCACAAAAGCAAATGACTCGAGAACCGTTTTTAAAGCATCGCCCATACCTACATCTTCAATATTGACGCCAATGGAAATGGTCAGCAATATGATGTATAACACTAGAGGAATAATGAACAAAGGTGTTTTTCGGGTGGCTGGAGACGCTAACTTTTCTTTTGACAACCATGTCTTTCTCACAATAAAAAAGAGCAACAGAAGGTATATAAGCCGAAGAGGCTGTATCTCAAAAAAACTGAAGCCGGGAATCTTTATGGTTAACAGGTCATTTATGTTTCCGGTCAAAAAATAAAACGACAACAACAAGCCTTCCAGTTTGTATTTCGACTCGCTTTTATAAGTCAAATAAGAAGCTATGATTCCTGCAATTACAAAGTAGATGTAAAAGTGATGAATCTGAACACCGGTCCAATTAAAATGTTGTTCGTAATTACCCATTCCTATATATTCGGTTCAAAAGTGAGCAAAGTGCTTATAAAGGAATTCAACCCTACACCGAAAAAGACTTATCTATCAATTGTTTTTCCTTGTTCAAACCATATTTTGCCTCGTAACCATATTTATGGTCTTCTTTAAGGGCATCGTTAAAAATGATATAGCTCTTTTTCTTTTTATCCCGAGGAATCAAATTCTCAAGATCCTCTAAAAATTCCACTTTAGAGATATTCCTACGTACCACAAAAAGATTGATATCCATAACATCTAAAAGCAACAAAAAGTCGGACACCAAACCTACTGCCGGAGTATCTAAAATCACATAATCGTATTCTTCCCTGAGTTGCGCTACAATGGTCTTCATTTTATCGCACGACAACAACTCATGAACATTACCTTCTACAATCGATGTTGGTATAAATTTGAGGTTATCGAGTTTATCGTGGGTATAAATTACATCTTGAACTGACTTCACCTCTCCTTTAAGATAATTTGAAAGTCCCCTCCCTTTCACCTTACCTACATGGTCGACCAAACTAGGATTTCGCAGATCGGCATCGATTATAATAGTCTTTTTTCCTGCTTCCGCAAAGGTTATACCCAAGTTGATGGCACTGTAGGTCTTACCCTCTTCAGGCAAAATCGACGTAATGCCAATGACACCTTTATCTTCCGAGTTAACAAGCTTAAGGTTGGTACTTAAGTCTCTAAACGATTCTTTTAGTTTCCATAATGCCACCTCGGAGTCGGCATCGGTAGGTTTCAGATTTTCATTTACAAAATCGAACAGCTTGCTCGTTCCTTTAAATTTTCTGATCCATTTTTCAACCGCCACACCCAAAAAAGGAATGCCGTGGGATTTATCGGTCGAACTATTGTCATAGTGAACAATGCTGGCAATAATAGGCATATCGCTATTGGCCATTACCTGATGAACGTTCTCTATGGTATCGTCAGGAGAAAAGAATATCATCCATCCAAGAGGTATGAGCATACCAAGAACCATGGCCAAGGCCAGCAAAAGTGACTTTTGTGGTGCCACGGGGCCGTTCCCGACCATTCTAGCTTCATCCAATACCCGTGTATCCGAAGTGCTTTCCGCCCTTGCTATACCTGTTTTTGCCAACTCTTGACTTAAGTATTTATACAAGTTTTCATAAAGGGTGTTCTGTCGTTGAATATTGAGGAGTTGTATTTCCCGGGTTGGCAAAGAACTGATTTCCTCATCAATGCTCGAGAGCTGTGAGGTAATCCCTCCCAATGCCGCCTGTGATGACCTTACGGCACTTCTTAAGTTGTTCAATAATAATTCGGTCGCCTCTTGTATCCGCCCATTTAAAATGGCCATTTCCTCATTGTTACTGGTCACATAAAACTTCTTTCTTGAACGTTCGGCATAAAGTTCTTTTAGCTCAAGAATGTTTTGGTTGATAAGTGGGTCTTCTATGCCTATACCCGATGGCATGATAAAATCATCATTATTCCTATTATTTCTTACACTACGCATGATAGAATTATAATAGTTAATGTTCATTTTTATCTTGGCCGCCTCAACTTGTAGATTGTTCGTCTGATCAAGCGCATTAGAAGCCGTAGCCCCAAGATCAACCGCCTTTTTATCAATTTTAAACGCTTCCAATTCTACTTCAAACCGAGTTAAGGAATCCGATATGATCCTTAATTGGTTTCTAATAAAGGCCTCTTTTCCGGCAGCGATTTCATTTCTCGAAGAAAGTTCGTTTTGTACATAGTTTTCAGTCAGCTTCTTAAGAAAATCAACTTCTTTGTTAACGATAGGCCCCGAAGACACAATTTTAAATATACTGGCCTGTATATCAATATTGTCAGCTTCAAGCTTACCCATATAGCCCTTGGCTACATTTTCAATATTGCTAATGACAAAAGTAAAGTCATCCCCATCAAAGTCCTCTATATTGACACTATACTCGGGACGATTAAGGGTAAATGTAAAATACTCGTGTTCGACCATGTCCCCGAATTTATACTCTTGCGAAAAGTCAAAGCTTCTTTCAACCTCACGAACCGAACCGTTCTGTGGATTGGAAACCGCAAATTCATCATCGGCCTCAATAGTCAACCTATAATTATCGCCCCCAAGCAACTCCACTTCAAAAGGAATTCCATAAAGTTGGGGCTTAGACCTGTTTAAAGTGACTTCAAACGGAAAATAGCCATACTTCTCTTGTGAAGAAAACAGACTTTCGGTGTGGTAAGACACGTCAAAATCAAGGTCTTCTATGGTCTGCCTGATAAGACTGAACGACTTTAAAATACCTATTTCATTATATAGGTTCTTCTCCATCTCGATGAGGCTTACACCACCATCAACATACTTACTGTCACCTAAAACACGGTTTCGGCCTTTAGAATCGATCAGTACCGAGGTAGACACTTCATATATAGGCGTTGCTGCAGCTATATAAACCAATGCCAAAAGCAGGAAGAAACCAATACTGGCCATAAAGAACATTTTGTTCTTATATATCTTCCTAAAAAATAATTTTAGGTTAATCTCTTGCTGAGGGTTAACTTGATTATTCTTTTTCTCTTTCATTATATTATCATTATTTTTCTCTCAATACCGTACAACTTTGTCCACACCCGGTTTGGGATGTAATTCCCACCCTATACCCTATAATTAAAGCAACATTGCAGTTAGTTCGAATTGAAACTCAACACCAAAATAGTTGTCGATATAGCAGATAAGACCAGACTGAAGACGCCCAGATTCCTTTGGAAAAGATTTTCTTTTGAAGTCTCTACATACAACACGTCGTTCGGATGCATGAAATAGTAGGGCGACCTTATAATACTTGGGCTAGTCAGGTCTAGATTTACAACAATTGACTTATCCCCTTGTTGGCGAATTAATTTTACATTCTTTCTTTTTCCGGAAATATTAAGGTCTCCTGCAGCACTCAGGGCTTCAAAAATTGTTGCCTGTGTATTATAAATGTAAGTAGTGCCCGGGTTTTTGACATCTCCTAAAACAGAAATCTTGAAACTGGTAAGCTTTACGGAGACCACCGCATTCAACAAGTACTTATCAATTTCACTCTGTACCATATCCCTGATTTCCTCCACGGTCAGATCTTGCACTTTTACCTTGCCCACCACGGCCAAGGTTATAGTACCCTCTTTATCTACCGTATAGCCGTTCAAGAACAAAGACGCAGGGTTCGCCTGTAAATTCTTGTTCTCCACCATTGAATTATTGAAATACATGACTTGATCGGGATCTCTACTTTGCACCTTTACACTTAACACATCATTTGGCTGTACCCCGTATTCGGTGGGACGCAAACGAATGGTCAATTCCTCATCAGGACTTTGCAAATAATTAACCCCTTTTGAGGTATAACAAGAAGTCAACGATAAAGTAAGTAATACTACCATGGTACGCTGTACCGATAATGTGAAAGGCCTACATTTAAAAAAAGTGAACGCTGATTTTCTAATGCTTGGTTTGATTGTCATCTCTTGAATTTTACTTGGTCTTTGTTTTATTGCATTTCAGATGGTATAGAACATACGTTTACAACAAGGTTCTTGATCTATTAAGAAGTAGTTTATTCCTAAAACGCTTTTTTATGATGGCTTCCGAAAATGGTCAAAAAAATAATTTTTGCATCTAACCATGGACTCCAATTTTCAATATACCACAAATCGTGCTTTACACGTTGGCTTTTTTGTTCGTCGGTTATGGTTGGGCCTCTCCACCCGTTTACCTGTGCCCATCCGGTAATACCAGGCTTCACATAGCCTCTTACCATATAATCGTTAACGCTCTTTCTAAAATCGTCTTGAAGATTCACTCGATGTGGTCTAGGACCGATAACACTCATATCTCCCCTGAGCACATTATAAAACTGGGGCAGCTCATCAAGGTCCGTCTTTCTCAAATATTTGCCGATTCGAGTTATACGGGGGTCATTAACCACTGTAGACTTAGCGTTGTGCAAAGGATCTTCGGTTACCGACATGGTTCTAAACTTATAACACTTAAAAGTATCCGCGGCCTCGCCTTTGCGGTAAGGGGTATAAAAAATAGGCCCCTTAGAGTCTAGCCGTATTAAAATGGCAATTATTAAAAAAACAGGAGATAACAAGATGAGTGTTACCAAGGCAAAACAAAAGTCGAACAAACGCTTCAATATGGCCGTACTAAAATGATCTAGCGGAGACTCCCTTAATTTAAAAACCGCCAAATCTCCCATAGCAACGGCTTTGTAGTTTTTCGACATCAACAAGGGGTTGGCAGGAATCAATTTCACCCGTACCCCAAAACTATCCGCAATTTTTATGGTTGCCAGGATCTTTTCATGCTCGACCCCTGACATGGCAATAAATATCTCATCTATCTTTCTATCTTTTAAAATCTTAGAAAGGTCGTCAACAGCCCCAAAAACACTCATATCGAGTTCGTTCTTTACCAGCTTTTTCTTATCTTCAAGATAGCCGATTACATTATAACCATATTGGGTCATAGCATTTGTAAAACCCTTGAGGTTCTCACTATCATAGCCAGAACCAATCAGTAAAGTGTCGGAAAAAAGGTGAGAAGCCCTCTTCTTTAAGTAATGTAGTAAGTATTTATGACTGATCAGATTGAGATATGAAAAGATAAATATGGGAATAATAAAAGTAGATCTCGGAAAATACCTGATCTTCAACAAAATAACCACACTCATTACAAATCCTACGAAGAAAAAGAGCGACGTGACAATGCTCTTAAAATATCCATAATCAGGATTAAAATAAAATTCGTTGTTCCTGATGTAGAGAATTATCACCAACCAAGTTAGGTTGTAAATCCCTATTAACCTTACCATATTTAAAAGTATGGCCGTATCGCTAAACGAAAAATCGGGAAGCCTAAACATAAGGCACACCACTAGCACCACATTTAGCAGAATAAATTCAAACGCTAATAAATTAATAAGTACATACCTATTTTTCGAATTCATGGGGGAAATTTAGTTGGCGATTTGCATAAAATTAACGACTATCACTTATGTGGTGACCAACGACCATCAAAGATAGGAATGAAATAAATAACATTTCGTCAATACAAGCCCATCAAAGACAATCAACCAAATTATTAGTTAATCGACATTTTATCAAACTAATCTATATCAGATATTCAAGCTGTTCGAGCCAATTCTACCCAAATCACTCCATTCTTCCCTTATTCGGAATAACAGCTATCGATACTTCGTAATTGGCAACTGAACAAGATAGAACAAATATTTTCCATTACAGATTATTAATGAGCCATTTACACTTCAAAAGCTAAAAAACAAACCGTACATTCCTAAACAACAGTGTATTTACTAGACTATTCTACCCTACTCAATCTATAAATCACATCACCCTGATTATCAGTCAATATATTCCTGTAAAAATACTACAATTTTACAAAGGAAAAATACTACTTCTATTATTGGGGCTTAATCGCCCCATTCTACTTGCAAAATTTGAATCGAACCTCTTTGCTCCAAAGAAAAAGGGAAGCCATTAGCTTCCCTTTTACCCTATTCAGGTTTCCCTTAATCACATTTTTTTTGTCGCGCCCATCTGTAAAGGCTACGCCATATCATTTATAGCTTCAAACCATAAGAACCTAATTAAATATGATGATCTATGACCTGGTGGGCATCAATTAGTGGCCCACCGTGTATGACCTCGTCCGAAGCCTGGTTAATGAACTTATCGAAATTCAAATGAAAGGAATGGGCCAATTGTATCGCCTTGCTGATATAAGCGCCTTTCTGAAGCCAAGTATTCATAGGGTCCAACAATTCAGTAGGCACATTATGACAATACTTAGGCATGTGCAAACCAAAAATAGGATGCTGTTCATAATCTACCCTTTCCAACTCCCCTTCTAAAATAGAGGAAATCATGGCCCGCGTATATTTCAATTTGATCCTGGAGCCTACCCCATAAGGACCACCGCTCCAGCCTGTGTTCAAGAGCCAGACGTTCACATGGGCCTCGGTCATCTTTTTACTGAGCATTTCGGCATAGACCGTAGGATGTAAGGGCATAAAGGGCTCCCCGAAACAGGCCGAAAAAGAAGGCACAGGTTCGTTGATTCCCGCCTCGGTACCCGCAACCTTCGCCGTGTAGCCAGAAATAAAATGATAAGCGGCCTGCCCCGGTGTAAGCTTCGATACCGGTGGTAAGACGCCAAAGGCATCACAGGTCAAAAAGAAAATGTTCTTTGGGTTACCTCCGTAAGAAGGCACCTGTATGTTGTCGATATGATGGATCGGATAACTCACCCTTGTATTTTGTGTAATGGAACTATCGGAATAATCGACCTCTTTGGTTCCTTCCTTAAATACTACATTTTCCAAAAGTGCCCCAGGTCGTATGGCACGGAAAATATCAGGCTCTTTTTCTTCGGTCAGGTCGATAACCTTGGCATAGCACCCTCCTTCAAAATTAAAAATAATGTTATCGGCAGTCCAACCGTGCTCGTCATCGCCTATAAGCTTACGGTTTGGATCGGCGGACAAGGTTGTTTTACCCGTCCCCGAAAGACCAAAGAATATGGCCGTATCACCGTTCTCCCCATAATTGGCGGAACAATGCATGGGCAAAACGTTCTTCTCGGTGGGCAGAATGAAGTTCAGGGCCGAGAAAATTCCTTTTTTAATTTCACCAGTATAAGCGGAACCCGCTATCAAGACCGTTTTCCTCGTAAAATCAAGAACGGAAAAATTTCCCGCCCTTAGACCACTATTGGCCGGGTCTTTGGCTTCATAGCCGGGAGCACAAATGACCAGCCATTCTTCCTCAAAATTTTCTATTTCATCATCGGCCAGCTGAATGAACATGTTCTTTACAAAGTAATTCGACCAAGGGTATTCCGTAATCGTACGTACGTTCATTCTATACTCTGGTGCCGCACCTACGTAGGCATCACGCACGTACACTTCCTTATTCGACAAATACGCTACCACCTCGTCGTAAAGCTTTTGGAAGTTTTCCGGATCTATCGGTTTGTTTATACGCCCCCACCATACCTTATCCTCGGTATAATTATCCTTTACGATAAAACGGTCTTTTGGCGAACGCCCTGTAAACTTACCTGTATTGACACAAAGCGTACCATTGGCGGTCTCGGTCCCCATACCTTTTTCAAGGGTCAATTTTTGAAGGGTCTCCCCGTCGAGGTTCCAATTGGCCTTTACATTTTTGAGTCCGTATTTTTCAAGATTTGCATTCTTGGGCTTTCGAGATAGTGTTTGCATAGTTCATGTTTTAAGGTTCTCTTCTTTTATAGGCCGATAGGGGAAAAAGCTATTACATCAAGCTCTTTATTCCCTGTCCTAGAAAAATCAAAAGCGATGAAAACGGTCTTTGTTTCGGTTTATGATTTTATAATCGTTCCCTACCAAAGTTAAATAGAGCCTACCGTAAAAAACATGATAGTCGTCATGTATACAAAAATCGAATGGGCAGAAACCGTAATTTACCTTACCCTTTATTAAAAAGGGCCATAAAGGTCAAATGGGTCTTGAAGAAAAATGCTTATCGGGAGCGGAAGCCCTCCCTAGACAGGACAAAAAAAACTTTACAGTTCCGCAAAGCCCTCCTTTTACCTCACCTATTGGACCTCTCGCTATCGCGGGATAGACTCTCGCCCAAGCCCTTGACACAAACAAAAAAAGCCCATACATTTCTGTAAAGGCTTTCTTTTTGCTCCCCCTCTTGGGCTCGAACCAAGGACCCTCTGATTAACAGTCAGATGCTCTAACCAACTGAGCTAAGGAGGAAAATATACCCGCTTTGTTTATCAAAGCGGGTGCAAATATAATTGTTTTTTTTATTGTCCCAAATAAATTTTGCAATCTATTTTCCGGTTAAATATCTATACAGGTCATTTCCGTTGGCAAATAGTATCAAAGCAAGCAATAAAAAGAAGCCGATCATCTGTGCATATTCCAAAAATTTATCGCTTGGTTTTCGTCCGGAAACTATCTCATATAGCAAGAACATTACATGTCCACCATCTAAGGCGGGTATGGGCAAGAGGTTCAACACGCCCAACATTATCGACAAGAAAGCCGTAGTACCCCAGAACACTTCCCAGTTCCAAGTATTCGGAAAAAGTCCGCCAATGGCCGCAAAACCACCTACACCTTTATATGCGCCCGTATCTGGGTTGAAAATTTTCTTCAATTGTTTTAGGTAGCCGGTAAATTTACTCACCCCTTTATTGATTCCTGCAGGAATAGACTGTGCAAAAGTGTATTTTTCCGTTTCCACACGTAAAAGTCCCCTTTGCTCCATATCCTTCATAGAGAGCGACATCGGCCGAACACCTATTTGGGCGGAGTCATTGATCACTACAGGTATCACTTTACGTTCGTTGTTCCCACGAACAACGGTCAAATCTATTTTTTCTCCCTTATGGTTTTCCAGAATAGGTTTTACCTCATCAAAATAGGCTACCTTTTTTCCTGCGATCTCCACCACTTCGTCTTGAGGTTGAAGTCCGGCTTCTTTGTTCAACGACTCGGGCGAAACCTCCCCTATGATAAAGGGAATACGAGGTCCTAAAAACAAAGCACGGTCTTTATCCTCCATCAATGTAGCAATAAAGTCTACTGGAATGGCCTGTTCTATCGTTTGGCCGTCACGCTCTATCGTAATCGAGTTCCCCTCGATTATACTCATAAAGATTCCGTTGAAATCCTTCACTTTGTTCCCGTCAACGGCAAGAATCTTATCCCCTGTCTGAATACCCAGTTCATCACCTATCGTTTTCTCGATGACGTGAACCCCATCTTTCAAACTGTCCGCAGGAATGTATTGGTCACCATACCCATAGGCCATACCGATATAAATGACCAAGGCCAGGATAAAGTTTACCGTTACCCCGCCCAACATAATGATCAGGCGTTGCCAGGCTGGCTTACTTCTGAACTCCCATTCCTTGGGTTCTTCCTTCATTGCCTCGGTATCCATACTTTCGTCGATCATACCGGCTATTTTCACGTAGCCCCCTAACGGAAGCCAACCGATCCCGTAAACGGTCTCACCGATCTTCTTTTTAAATAGGGAAAACTTAACATCAAAGAAGAGGTAGAATTTCTCTACCCGGGTCTTAAATAATTTAGCTGGAATAAAATGCCCCATTTCGTGAAGCACTATCAATAACGAAAGGCTTAAAAGGAATTGTATAGTCTTAATAAGTAACGGACTCATCTATAGTTTTCTATAATTAAAGAACTCATCTTGAATTCAGCCGACAAAAGTACACTTTTACGGCCGCTTAAAAAAAATTACTAGTCAACCTCAATTATTTTTAAGAAAGATTTAGCAGCACTCCGAGGGGTCTAGTGTTGAATGCTCGTAATGTCTAACGTATCTTTGCTAAAAAGATTATGCGCTCTTTTTTCGCCAAATACAAATTTTTCGGCCTTGTACTCTTAGGGATTTCATCCGTAATCGTTTATCTTTTCTACAACGCCCTACAACCCACCAAAATCTTAACGATCTACCAGCCCACCATGGTCAACCCCGAGCTCGTTGACAGCACCCTTCAATACAAAAGAAAATACCATACCATTGCCGATTTTGCACTGACCAATCAAAATGGCGAAACCATTACACAAGATGATTACGCCGATAAAATTTATATCGCCGACTTTTTCTTTACCACCTGCCCTACCATTTGCCCCATCATGACCAAGAATATGGCCGGCATACAGGAACGCATCAAAAATTTTGACGATGTACTGCTTTTGTCGCATTCGGTAACCCCAGAAATCGATTCCGTGGCCCAATTAAAAAAATACGCCATAGAAAAAGGCGTTGACGATGCCAAATGGAATTTGGTAACGGGCGATAAAAAGCAGATATACGAATTGGCCAGAAAATCATATTTAGCGGTCAAAGACGATGGCGACGGCGGACCTTTTGACATGATCCATACCGAAAACTTTATTTTGGTCGACAAGAAAAAACGCATTCGCGGATTTTACGACGGAACCAATCCTGAAGAGATAGAAAAGCTAATGGGCGACCTAGAAATCCTTAGGGCATCGTACGAAAAGAAATAGATTCCCGGCCGAGCCAGTATACGCCAATTTTACTCCCTCTTTCATATCCCTTGTGCTACCGCAGCTTTAAAGAGCGGAAACTTCCCGATTTTTAGGATTTTTTGGGATTACGGAGCCTCATTTTAGGATAAATTA
The DNA here is from genome assembly GCF_900156625.1 of Zobellia uliginosa. Lineage (GTDB taxonomy): Bacteria > Bacteroidota > Bacteroidia > Flavobacteriales > Flavobacteriaceae > Zobellia > Zobellia uliginosa. The sequence goes on from NZ_FTOB01000001.1 coordinate 64,796, forward strand.
TGCTACTTTTGTCCTTACTTATAATCAATCTAAATAAACATTGATAACTACGGTCGCGCAACTTAAAAAAGGACAAAAAGGAATCATCAAAGAATTCTCAGATGATTCGCTCCCCATAAAACTATTGGAATTGGGTTGTTTGCCCGGAAACGAAATAGAGTTAATTCAAATTGCGCCTTTCAAAGACCCCATCTACATCAATGTCAACGGTTCACATATTGCCATTAGGCGCGAAACGGCCCAGCTTATTGAACTCGATATTATAGATGATACCCCGGCGCTATGAGCAAACAAATCAATGTTGCCCTTATAGGCAACCCTAACACAGGTAAAACTTCCGTTTTCAACCAACTGACGGGATTGAAACAAAAGGTTGGCAATTACCCCGGCATTACCGTTGAAAAAAAAGAAGGTATTTGCAAATTACCCCGTGGCGTAAAAGCCCATATTCTTGATTTGCCCGGCACCTACAGCCTTAATACGACCTCTTTGGACGAGAGCGTTGCCGTTGAGCTTTTACTGAACAAAAACGACAAGAACCATCCCGACGTGGCCATAGTGGTTTCAGATGTTGAAAACCTGAAGCGAAACCTTTTGCTGTTCACACAGATCAAAGACCTTAAAATACCGGCCATTCTTGTCATTAACATGGCCGACCGCATGTCGCGCAAGGGAATTTCGGTAGATATTGCACTCCTAGAACAAAAATTGAATACCAAAATCGCCTTGGTCAGTACAAGAAAAGGGGTGGGTATCGACCGTATAAAGGAGCTCATCACCGATTACAAAAACCTCTCTACCGAACAGAACGTTGACATTACGGTAATTTCACCTGAATATTTTGACAAACTCAGGTCGGCATTCCCTAACGAAGACCTCTATAAGTTGTGGCTTGTGATCACGCAAGACGTCAACTTCATGCCCATTGAAAAAAAGCTGTTCAAAGATGCTACATCCTTCGCTACCAAATCAAAATCGGAGCTGAAGCGATTACAGCAAAAAGAAACCATTCTAAGATATCAGTTTATCAACGGCATCCTAAAGGAAACCTACAAAGTCGATTTGGCCGCGGCCAAAGGCTTAAGGGCTTCTTTTGACAAAATACTGACGCATAAAGTATTCGGCTACGTCATTTTCTTTGCCATACTGCTTACCATATTTCAAGCCATATACGATTGGAGTGGATATCCACAAGACTTGATAGAAACCTTCTTTGCGAACGCAAGCGGATGGGTCAAAGATACCCTGCCTCCCGGGGTGTTCACCAACCTCATTGCCGAAGGGGTCTTAACAGGTATCGGCGGCATTGTCATGTTCATTCCGCAAATTGCCTTTTTATTCCTCTTTATATCGCTTTTAGAAGAAACGGGCTATATGAGCCGTGTAGTGTTCTTAATGGACCGCCTAATGCGCCCTTTCGGCCTGAGCGGCAAGAGTGTCGTCCCCCTAATGTCGGGTACCGCCTGCGCCATCCCTGCGGTAATGGCCACCCGTACCATTGAAAATTGGAAGGAACGGCTGATTACCATACTCGTTACGCCTTTTACCACCTGCTCGGCGCGATTGCCGATTTACATCATTATCATCGCCTTGGTCATTCCCGAAGGCAGTATTCTTGGACTGAGCTACAAAGCCTTGACCTTAATGCTCCTATACCTGATCGGTTTTGCGGCGGCCATTCTTTCGGCCATGGTATTGAATAAGATATTGAAAATCAAAGGTCGATCCTTTTTTGTGGTCGAAATGCCCAACTACAAATTACCACTACCCAAAAACGTGGCCTACACGGTATGGGAGAAAACCAGAAGTTTTGTTTTAGGGGCAGGAAAGATCATCTTGGCCATTTCCGTGGTGCTTTGGTTCCTAGGCTCGAATGGTTATGCCGACGATTTTAAGAATGCCGATGAAATCGTAACCAACCGAATCAAGAAAGAAGGGTTTTCCGATTTTAACCAGGCCAATATCCAAAACGAACTATCGGCCTATAAATCGGCCTTAAAAGACAGCATAAGCAACAATATATATACCATTGATGCCGCGGCCCTCTCCGATTCCATAGCACTAAAAAAGACCTTTCTCGAAGAAAGGGCCTTGCACCAAGAGATTTCGAGCTACAAATTAGAGAATTCCTATATGGGCTATATGGGCAAGGCCATCGAGCCAGTGGTCCATCCCTTGGGCTACGATTGGAAAATAGGTATTGCCGTACTCACTTCATTTGCCGCACGTGAAGTATTCGTGGGTACCTTGGCCACCATATACAGCGTGGGCAGTGACGAGGAGCAGACCATTCAAAACCGGATGGCCGCCGAAATCAACCCCAAGACCAAAAAACCATTGTTCAACTTGGCTTCCGGCATTTCGCTCCTGCTATTTTATGCCTTCGCCATGCAATGTATGAGTACGTTGGCAGTGGTCAAACGAGAGACAAACACATGGAAATGGCCCGCCGCACAATTGGTATTTATGAGTTCTTTTGCCTATATTGTTGCTCTGGTCGCCTATCAAATACTAAAATAAAATGGGCGTACTTCAACCCATATTGGTTTATATCGTAGTTGCTATTTCCGCAGCTTATTTAGTGAAGAAATTCCTTTTGCCCAAAACATTGTTCTCCAACAAAAAAGGCAGTAGCAAAGCTTGTGGGCAAGATGGCTGTGGCTGTCATTAACCTTGCTACACCCTTGCCGTACCCGCTACTTATGTAAGTTAATTCGTTAACAAAAGGATAAATCGGTATTAAATAAATCAAAAAAGGCATGCTTTCCTCAATGCTATCGCTTTTTTTTGAATAGCCATTAACGATGATTATGTCAAGAGCATTTGCCTTCCCGTTCGTATTTTGCCTATTATTTAGCGCGGCACAACATGCCCAAAGTTTAAGCTCAACCATTGTAGACTCCGTCTCGAAAAAGCCGGTACCCTATGCCACGGTGCAGTTGAACAACAAAGGGATGATTACCAATGAAGAGGGCAAGTTCAAGTTTTTGCTCAAAGACCGGATAGCGGCTTCCGATTCCCTTTTTATTTCCTGTATCGGATACGAATCTATAGGAAGACCAATTTCAGAATTTACCGACAGCCTGATCTATCTCAGGCCCAAGGCAATCGAACTTCGAGAAGTTATCGTATCGAACAAAAATTACGAGCCCAAGGAAATTATTGAACTCGTTGAGGAAAACATTGAAAAAAACTACAACAGCGGACTTTCCAAAAAGCGTCTTTTCTTAAGGGAAACCTATCAGAACAGTATCATCAAGACCAACTACGAAATCAAAAAATCGACCATTGATGCCTTCAACAAAAATTTCATCGACAGCGTAATACAGACCATTCCCAAAAACAATGTGTACTATACCGAAATGTTGGGCGACCTCTATGTTTCCGACGATGCCGAAAAGCAAAAACTAGACCTTATAAAGGCTTCCGAACTGTACGACAAGAGCAAAGACCTCGATATAGAAATGCTCGAAAAAAAGTTTAATAAAATTGCCAAGGAAAATATTAAAACCGACTCCTACTTTAAGATAAAATCAGGACTCTTCGGGACCAAGGTAGATGCCGAAGACATAGGCGATGTTTTTAAGGAGGAAGTTGATTCTACCGATGTTGCCGCCCTAAACAAACATATTGAGGAAGAGAAGAAAAACAAAGAGGAAAGACGTGAATTTTTTCTTGAATACAAACGGAAAACCTTGGGCAATCTTTTTCAGAACCTTCCCATTTTTAAGGATAGCGACTACAACGTTATTTACAAGCCCAGGCGTTACGAACTCACGCTTGAAAACCACACTTACATTGGCGACCAGGCCGTATATGTCATTCGCTTTGTGCCCGATGGCTCCCCTGAATTTGAAGGCGTGCTCTACATCAACTCCGATGACTTCGCCTTGATTCGAATGGACTTCGAGAATACAAAACCCCTACGCGATTTTAAATTGCTCGGTATTTCGGTGAACGAATATCTGGCCAAAGGAAGCATTCTGTTCGACAAGGGCCCCGACCAAAAATACTACTTACGCTACTACAACATTATAAAAGGCGTTCGCGCTGGAATTAAAAGGCCCTTGACCATTATCGAAAAGAACAAACACGTTAAGGGAAGGCGAAAACAGAACGAACTGGCCCTAAAGATCGATGCCTCCTTTGGCAATATCAACCGATACGAGCTGGTGGTTTTTGATGAAGAACCCATCAATTCGGGCCAATTTGATGCCTTTAAAGAAAAAACAGACGTACTTCCCACCTATATGCCCGACTATGACCCCAACTTTTGGAAAGGTTACGACATTATAGAGCCTAATCAGGCCATTAAGGAGTTTACTTCAGAAGTACAATCGGAGTCGGAGTACTAGACCCAGTTCCGAAGAAAGCTGTACAACAACAGGGCCCAACCACACACCAACAATAAGCCGCCAAGGGGAGTTACAGGCCCTAAAAACCGAAGTTTCCTTCCTTTGGCAGCGCTAATCACCAAAGCGTATATACTAAAGGAGAACAAGAAGGTGCCTATTACGAAACTATAGACCATATACCCCTGAAAGGCAACATCCATATTAAAGTTGAATCCGATGAGAAGCAATACTATCGCATGGTACATTTGATATTTCACCCCGGTCTCAAAACTTTTGAGCTGATCTTCGGAAAGCAACTTCTTAAGGGCATGGGCGCCAAAGGCACCAAACACAACCGCTAAAAGACCATATAATGCACCAATAATTTGAGCCAGTAGAACCATGAATGAATTTTAAAACAAAGATAGGCCTTAAGCCTTCTAAAAGCAAAGAGCCGCCCTACAGTAGAACGGCTCTTGCAATATAAATTTTGAAAACTATCTATCCCTTGTCATCGTAGAAGAACTGCTCTTTTACAATTTTACCTTCCTTCACTTCGTATACCGCTATTTCCGACATGCTCGAACGCTGCCCCGATGGCTTATGGGTGGTATCCATGGTAAATTTTACCGAAAACCAGTTGTCTGCCACTACCGGGTTTGAGGCCTTACTACTGTGCACCTCAAAATTCTCGCGCCACCACTCCCCTTTTTTCTTAATGCCTTCGAAGCCTTCAACATAGGCTCCTTCGCCTTTACCATCGTTTTCTATACTGACGATTTTTTCACTGTACAATTCCTTGTACGGCTTTTCAAAATCACCTGAATTGCACCATGCGACCAATTTTGCCGCAATTTCATCTGTTTCCATAACTGTTCGTATTATTGATTCCACAACAAAATACGACACATTCACCTGAATAACAAAACCCTGCGAACGATTTAAAGCAGACTTAATACGGAAAGCAAATAAAAAATCCTGTGCGGTAGGCTAATTCGGTTCTACGGGCAACTTGCTCGAAAGCAAATCGAACAATTGCTGGGTTTCTGTAGAATCTTTAAGGTTGATAAAGAGTTTTAACGAATCGTGATGTACGATCTTTATCTTTTGGTTTTCAAGGTTATCGATATATACGTATACCTTTTTATCGGTAAGCGAATCTTTAAATTCCCTAAAAACACCTTTTTCCTTTTGGAAGGCGGAAAAGCCGTTAAGCCGTACCATGGGAGGTATTCTCTCGACTAAATCAACACTGTCTAAAGCGGAAAACGGAACTTTTTGTAGATAGAAGCCAGAAACGACCCGCATTCCGGTTGCATCGGTTTTGGTCCAGTTTTTAAAATGTAAAACAAAGACCGAAAGACATACAATTACCGTAAGTACGCCCAAAATGTTCCACAATAGATGTCCTTTTTTCTGCATATTCAAGTAATTTCCCGATTTTGACCATGACCGACAAAACCATCTGCCAATCACTCTATGAACGCACAAAATTGATGAAAATTTCCGATAGTGCTCAAAATTTTACCACACCGGTCATTTATATTTTGTGAGCAGCCGTTTATATGTCTAAATTTAAGTAAAATTATAAACTGGTTTTTATCGGGCAGACTACGGCACATTTGTACGGTAGTTCAGGTCGAAAGGGACAACTTTCCATAAGCAATAAATACAATATGACCCATATCACCAAAGAACACCAAAGACTTGACGACCATTACAACAAGAAGAAAGATTGGCTGAAATGGGGCCCTTACTTAAGCGAAAGGCAATGGGGAACGGTTCGCGAAGATTACAGCCCTAACGGTGATGCATGGAACTATTTACCCCACGACCACGCCCGAAGCAGGACCTACCGCTGGGGCGAAGACGGTATTGCCGGTATTTCGGACCGTTATTGCAATATCTGTTTTTCGGTGGCGCTTTGGAATGGCAAAGACCCTATTTTAAAAGAACGCCTCTTCGGACTTACCGGTCCCCAAGGCAATCACGGCGAAGATGTCAAGGAACTCTATTATTACTTAGAGAACACCCCTTCACATTCGTATATGAAACACCTTTACAAATACCCTCAAAACGAATTCCCGTATAACGATTTAGTTGAAAAAAACCGAAACATAGGCAAGCATGATACGGAATACGAACTGCTAGACACGGGCATCTTTGACAATGACGAATACTTCGATGTATTTACCGAATACGCCAAGGCGGAAAGTGAAGACCTATTGATCAAGATTTCCGTTTGTAACCGCGGACCCAAAACCGCAACGGCCCATGTATTGCCCACGCTCTGGATACGAAATTTCTGGAGCTTCACCGGTATGCCCGAAAAACCGATCATCACCCAAAAAAAGGGCAATACCTCACCTTATATTTCCATTGACCACAGTTACGTCGGCCAATACAATCTCTATTTCGACACGCCCAAAAAAATACTGTTCACCGAAAACGAAACCAATATGGAACGGGTTTTCGATGGTACCAACGAACACCCCTTTAAAAAAGATCTATTTCACGACGCCGTAATCAATAATGACTTTACTCTGGCGGAACAGAACAAGAAAGGAACAAAGTGTGCCCCACTCTATACCCTCGAAATCGCCCCTGGCGAAACCCAAGTGATAAAACTTAGGCTAACGAAAGACAAATTAGAAGCTCCCTTATCGAATACCTTCGACTCCACCTTCGCCCTGCGCCAAGAAGAATCGAAAAACTTTCTACATGCCATCACCGATAAATCATCGGAGGAAGAGCGGGAAATACAAAAACAGGCCTTTGCCGGTCTTCTGTGGACGAAGCAATATTACAATTACGAGGTAGACCTATGGTTAGAGGGCGACCCTGGTACGACCCCGCCCCAAGAGCGCCTAAACGGTAGGAACAGTACATGGAAAACTTTCCGTAACCACGATATCCTATCGATGCCCGATGCTTGGGAATACCCATGGTTCGCGGCATGGGACTCGGCCTTTCATTGTGTCACTTTCTCGATGGTAGACCATGAATTCGCCAAAAAACAGCTTTTGCTCTTTACCAAAGAATGGTACATGGCGCCGAACGGTCAAATACCCGCCTATGAATGGAACTTTAGCGATGTAAACCCTCCCGTTCAAGCTTGGGCCGCCATTCAAATCTATCAAATGGAACAGCGAAAAACCGGCAAGGGCGATATCAAGTTCTTAAAACGGATGTTCAATAAATTGGCACTCAACTTCACGTGGTGGGTAAACAGGGAAGATAGCCTAAACAACAACGTATTTGAAGGTGGATTTTTGGGCCTTGACAATATCGGGGTCTTTGACCGTAGCAACGGCGTGCCCGGAGGAGGTGTTCTTGAACAGGTAGACGGCACTTCTTGGATGGCCCTCTACTGTCTGAACATGCTGGAAATAGCACTAGAGATCGCACAAGACGACGACACCTTTGAAGACATGGCCCTAAAGTATTTTGGCCACTTCGTTTTCATTGCCGAAGCACTCAACAAAATTACCAAAGACTCCATGAATTCATGGGACGAAAAGGAAGGCTTCTTCTATGACACGCTTATCTTGCCCAATGGCCAAAAAATCCCCATTAAGGTAAGGTCTATTTCCGGGCTACTTTCGTTGACCGCCGTGCTCAATATAAGAAAAGGATGCCTCGAGAAGTTGCCCCGGTTCAAGGCCAGTATGGAATGGTACCGAAAATACCGTATAGAACGCCAACAGTACCAAGTAATTGAAGAATACGGCCCCGACAACGATGTTCTGCTCTCATTGGTACCGAGGAAAAGGCTCGATATCTTGATCCATAGTATACTCGACGAATCGGAGTTCTTGGCCGAGTACGGCATTCGTTCGCTATCAAAAGAACACGAAAACAGGTATGAAGTAGAAATCAACGGAGCTACGTATGGAATCGAATATGAACCTGCCGAATCATCTACAGATTTGTTCGGAGGAAATTCAAATTGGCGCGGGCCCATATGGATGCCCATGAACTACCTATTTATCAGCACCTTTAAAGAATACCACAATTATTTTGGCGACAACTTGAAGTATGCTTATCCATCAGGAAGCGACAATCAACTCAATTTAAAAGAGATAGCCTTTGAGATAAGCAAAAGACTCATCGGTATTTTTCAGAAAGACGAAAATGGAAAACGTCCGGTAAACCTCTTGCACGATAAAAAATATACCGACAAGTATTTTAAAGACCTTATTCTGTTCTATGAGTACTTCGATGGTAACAACGGACGTGGCGTGGGTGCTTCCCACCAAACCGGTTGGACGGCCCTAGTGGCAAATCTTATAGAGGAAATCAATCGATGACACCTATAGCCTTACCTTTTTAGGTTAATCAGGCTAGTGAAGGACTCATATGATGGGCTGCTTTTATCGTAAAGGTAAAGGTAGCACCTTCACCTACTTTTGAGCTGACCATAACTTGACCACCAAGTCCTTCCACCACTTTTTTTACGGTAGCCAGGCCTATACCGGTACCCTTTTCGCCGAATCTGTCCTTAGGTGAAACAATCTCAAAAATTTTAAAGATTTTTTCTTGGTCTTCCTCGTTGATTCCGGGGCCGTTATCCCTTACGGAAAACTCGTAGTGAGCGTCGTTTTCCCTGACATCGAGGTTTATTTCAATTTTGGGTTTGTCATTATACTTTATGGCATTGGCAATCAAGTTGATCAAAATCTGTTCAACCGCCACCTTATTGGCATAAATGGAATCCAACTCACTGTTTACCTGTATGGAGCATTCTTTATGGGCACCAAAAAGCTCGGTAATATTTTTATGCAGTTCGGTCAAAGTTATACGCGTCTTATCGTGGCTATTAAACTGTCCTGATTTACTATAATCCAAGAGACCCGTTATCAGTTTTCGCAATGTTTCCGACGAACTTCTGATAAATTCAATGATCTGCTTCCCCTCATCATCGACCAAAGGCGCATAATCTACGTACAAGCAGTTAGAGAGGGTTAAGATATTGTTCAAGGGCGACTTAAGGTCATGTGCGGCAATAGCGGCAAAATTGTCGAGTTCATGGTTGGTGCGGGCCAATTGTTCATTAGCCTTTTCCAATTCCATCTTTTTCTTTCGAAGATCAAGCAAATTCATAATTTGATCCGACAATATCTTCAGTGCATTGACTTGACTTTTTGTAAGGGCCCTAGGTTTGGTATCTATGACACAGAGGGTACCTAAAGGCAGTCCGCCCGCACCTTTGAGCGGTACGCCCGCATAAAAAATAACGTTGGGATCACCTTGGACCATGGGGTTATCATGAAAACGCTCATCGATACGGGCATCTTCAATAACAAATATACTATCGGAGGCATTTATGGTATGGCCGCAAAATGAATACTCCCTTTCGGTTTCTCTAACATCGATACCATGATAGGCCTTAAACCATTGGCGATCTTTATCTAAAAGCGTTACTACGGATATCGGGGTTCCACAAATTTCAGAGGCCAATGCTACTAGGTTTTCGTAATCTTCCTCTAAAGGAGTATCAAGAATACCATATGATTCAAGCAACGCTAGTCTTTCAGCCTCTCTCTTATGTTTTTCGGGAGCAATCATAAAATATAGTTTTGAGATAGCCATAGGTATTTACACTTCTATTGGCTTGCTGTACTACAACGCTAAAGCATCTAATATCTTGTATTCCAAAGGTTAAAACTTTGGCTATGCTATTCTTGATCACCCACTAAGATCCATCACGAAAAACAAGTACAAACCCTTGTTTATCAGATCTCAATATATTGCCGAACAGTATTGTGTACCGCTTATCCCAAACCTACATCAAGGGTCATCATAATAATAAATCCACCTATAAAACCCATGGTGGCAATATCGGTGTATTTGTCTTGCTGTGTTTCGGGTATTACCTCCTCTACCACGACAAATATCATGGCACCGGCGGCAAACGACAGGGCATAAGGTAAAATCGGCTGAAAGGTCATGACCGCCCAGGCTCCCAAAACCGCAGCTATAGGCTCTACAATTGCCGAGGCTTGGCCATACATAAAGCTTTTATAACGGCTAAGCCCCTGCCTTCTAAGCGGCATAGCCACGGCAAATCCTTCCGGAAAATTCTGAAGACCGATACCTAAGGCCAAAGCTACGGCCCCACCGATACTCGCCCCTTCAAATCCGGCGGCCACACCTCCAAAAAGAACCCCTACGGCGAGCCCTTCGGGAATGTTGTGAAGCGTAATGGCCAAGGTCAGCAAGGTGGTGCGGTGCCAAGGGGTTTTAATCCCTTCCTTTTCGCTTTCCTTAAAATTGATATGGAGATGGGGCAACACCTTGTCCAATCCGAAAATGAACAACGAGCCCATAAGAAAGCCAACTGCGGCGGGAATTACTTTAACAAAACCTTCTCCCGGGCTCATTTCTATGCCCGGGGCCAAGAGGCTCCAAAAACTGGCCGCCACCATTACACCGCCGGTAAACCCCAGCATACCATCTAAAAGCGCCCGGTTCATACCCTTAAAGAAGAAAACCAATGCAGCCCCTGCAGCCGTAAGGCCCCACGTAAACAATGTGGCATAAAAAGCCGCCAAAACCGGATCTATCGATTCAAAATAGTCAATTATCTCTTGCATATCATTCGGTTATTTTAAGATACAAATTGGCCGCTATTTGATTAGAGATGTGAATACTCTTCCCTTTCACCTCAATATGTAACGACCCGTCAAATTCTTCTTTTTCCAATACCGTTATAGCATCGCCCAAGGCAATTTTATTCTTATCGAGAAATTTCAAGAAAGGCGCCGAAGAATCCTTGACCCCAACACATGTACCACTGGCCCCTACCGGCACCTCGTTCAGTAATTTTTTTACCGCTTTTTTAAACTCGCCGGTTTTAGACGGTATGGGATCGCCGTGCGGGTCGACCTCAGGATACCCGAGTAGTTTATCAAGCCTATCCGTCAATTTTTCGCTCTTAATATGCTCTAACTGCTCGGCTACCTCATGGACTTCATCCCAAGCAAAGTTGAGCTTGTCGACCAAGAATACCTCCCATAACCTATGCTTTCTGACCAAGGTCAAGGCTAGTTTTTGGCCGTGTTCAGTAAGGCACACGCCCTTGTATTTTCTATAGTTGGCCACCCCTTTTTCCGATAGTTTTTTAATCATATCGGTTACCGACGAAGGCTTCGTACGCATCTGCTCCGCTACCTCGTTGGTCGAGACCATGCTATTCTCACCCTTTCCTAGATGATAAATGGCCTTTATATAATCTTCTTCTGAAAGTGTCATAAAAAATTTGAGTTACGCAAAAATACGTTTTTATATCTAGAAACAAATATTTAGATTTGCCTAAATTTTAATTTACTCCAATGAAAATAAATTTAAAGGCTAACCTACATTTACTCATATGTGTTTTAGGCACAACATTGAGCAACGCCCAGAACAATCAAATTAGCGGCACCATCACCGATAAAAATGGCTCCGTTCCCTTCGCTAATATTTATCTAAAAGACACAAAAATTGGCACCTCGGCATTAGACGATGGATCTTATATTTTGAAAAACATACCTTCCGGCACCTATAAATTGCAGGTTTCCGTACTAGGATATCAAGATTTCTCCACTAAAATCACTTTGAAAGGAAGCGAGAACAAAGCGCTTGACATCACGATTATTCCAGCTTCGGAACAATTGGAGGAAATGGTAGTTACCGGAACCTTAAAAGCGGTCAGTCGCTCGGACAGTCCGGTCCCAGTTGAAGTATATAGTCCTACTTTTTTAAAAAAGAACCCTACTGCCAGCATATTTGAAGCGTTACAAAACGTAAACGGCGTACGACCACAGATCAATTGCAACGTTTGCAATACGGGCGACATTCATATTAACGGGCTCGAAGGCCCATACACCTTGGTCTTGATAGACGGAATGCCCATTGTTAGCGGATTGGGAACCGTTTACGGCCTTTCGGGAATACCCAATTCCCTCATAGAGCAGATTGAAATTATAAAAGGCCCGGCCTCCACGCTTTACGGTAGTGAGGCTGTAGGCGGATTGATCAACATTATTACCAAAAATACTTTAGACGCCCCTGATTTCTTTGCGGATACCTTTGTCAGCGGTTGGGGGGAATACAATATCGATCTTGGCACAAAAATCAATGTAGGCCAAAAGGCGGATATGCTTTTGGGCCTCAACTACTTTAACTATGACCATCCTATTGACAACAACGGCGACAACTTTACCGACCTCACCCTCCAGAACCGTATTTCGGTGTTTCAAAAATGGAATTTTCAGCGAGAAAACAATCGCATACTTTCACTGGCAGGGCGATTTTTCTACGAAGATCGTTGGGGCGGGGAAATGCAATGGACCCCAGAGTTTAGGGGTGGAAACGAAATTTATGGAGAAAGCATATATACCCGTAGATGGGAAATTTTAGGCAAATACCAATTGCCCATTGAAGAAAACGTCTTGTTTTCATTCTCGTACAACGACCACAGCCAAAACTCGGTATACGGAGATGTGCCCTACATTGCCGATCAGCGTATAGGTTTCGGACAGTTTACTTGGGATAAATCCCTCGAACACCACGACCTTCTCATCGGTACCGCCCTTCGGTACAATTACTATGATGACAACACTACAGCAACCGCTTCGGCAGACGAAGTCGTCATACCAAGCCTATTCGTTCAAGACGAGATCGCCTTGGCCGACAAACATTCCTTATTGCTTGGCATGCGCTATGACTACGACAAAAGGCACGGCAGTATCTACACCCCTAGAATGGCCTATAGGTATAAAATGGCGGACAACGATATTATCCGCCTTAACGCGGGTACCGGGTTTAGGGTAGTAAACCTATTTACCGAAGAACACGCCGCCTTGACCGGAGCTCGTGATGTTGTCGTAACCGAAGAACTCAAACCTGAGCAGTCGTTCAACATAAACCTAAATTACCTTAAAAAAATATATGCCGACAATGGCACCTTTGTCAGTATAGACGCTTCACTTTTTTACACCAATTTTAGCAATGCCATCTTACCCGATTACGATACGGACCCAAATAAGATCATCTATGACAACCTAAATGGCAAGTCCGTTTCAAAAGGCGTTAGTGCCAATGTCGACTTTTCTTTTCCTAGCGGGTTTAAATTTTTGATCGGGGCTACCTTACAAGATGTGAGCCAAACCGAAAATGGTGTTACCGAACGCCAAATACTAACGGAAAGCTTCACGGGTACCTGGAATGCATCGTACGAAATCAAAAAAATCGACTTATCAATAGATTACACAGGGAACATTTACGGCCCAATGCGTTTGCCGACCCTTGGCGAAAGCGACCCTAGAAGCGATTTCTCACCTACTTGGAGCATTCAAAACATTCAGTTTACCTGGAAAGGTCTCGAACGGTTTGAATTCTACGGAGGCATCAAAAACCTGTTGAATTGGACCCCCAACCGCGGAAATCCTTTTATCATTGCCCGTGCCAACGATCCTTTCGACAAGAACGTAACTTTTGACACCGATGGAAGCGTAGTAGCCACCCCGAATAACCCCAATGCCCTAACCTTTGACCCATCATACGTGTATGGCCCCAATCAAGGCATTCGCGGTTTCCTAGGGCTTCGCTATCGCATCAATTAAAAATGAAATGCGCTCAAATAGAATCGCTATTTTTGAAAAAATAACGATGCCGCAAGCCCTTGGAAAAAATCACACAATTTGACTATATCATAATCGGCGCCGGCGCAGCTGGTCTAATGCTCGCCAGCGCCCTCGTCAATGATGATTTTTTTAACAACACGTCTATTTTACTATTGGATAGGGATGCCAAAAGGTCTAATGACAGAACTTGGTGCTTCTGGGAAAAAGGTGAGGGAAGTTTTGAGTCTATTGTTTCCAAAACATGGAATCATATTTATTTCGGAAGCGAAAACTTCTCAAAAGACTATTCCATTACCCCATACCAATACAAAATGGTTCGGGGAGCCAATTTTTACAAAGCTTATTTTGACGGGTTAAAAGGCAAGTCGAATATTACCTTTCAGCAAGAAGAGGTTGCCGAGATAGTCGACATGGGTTCAAAAGTAAAGGTTACAACCCATCGTTCCACCTATTCGGCATCAAAGGTCTTTAGCAGTAGTTTCGATTATACAATGGCCACCCATCAAAAGAAATACCCTGTACTGCAACAGCATTTTCTAGGGTGGACGGTAAAAATCGAAAAGCCCGTTTTCAATCCCGACCAGGCCACTTACATGGATTTTTCCATTCCGCAGAAAGGGAATACCCGGTTTATGTACCTCCTTCCATTTTCAAAAAACGAGGCCTTAGTGGAATACACCTTATTCTCTAAAAATCGCTTGCCCAAGGAAGCATATGAAAATGCTATAATCCACTATTTGGAAAACCATCTAAAATGTGGCAGGTATAGCATCACCGAAACGGAACAAGGCAGTATACCCATGACCTGCTATGATTTTAGCGAACACCACACCGAAAACATCCGCTATATCGGAACAGCGGGTGGATGGGCCAAGCCAAGCACGGGCTACACGTTTATGAGTACGGCCAAGAAAATTCCCGTATTGGTAGATTTTATCAAAACCGGAAAACCTCTGAATACACTAAGCTTTAAGAACAGGTTTTGGTTTTACGACCTGCTATTCTTAGACGTATTGGCCAAACACAATGACCAAGGCCACAAAATATTCGAGTCGCTCTTCAAGAAAAGCGACCCACAACTGATCTTTAGATTTTTAGACGAGAAGTCTTCCTTTAGGGAAGATATCGACTTCATTCTAAGCTGCCCTAAAAAAATATTTATTGAAGCCTTTTTCAATAGGATTTTCAAAAGATTTCGTTCCCCTAAACCTAAGTGACTTTACTTTCCTTAGACCTGTCGCATCATCAGGCTACTTCCAAAATTCTCTAAAATAGCCTTTTTGTCTTCTGAAATGTTTAGTTCGGCCAATACCGAAAAGGCCTTTTCTGTATACTCGGCTATCGCTTCCTGCGTTTTTTCCGCCGAACCGCTATCCTTAAAGATTTCCTTTATCGTATCGACTTTGGCCGAAGGGTCTTTGGGCTGTATGGAATACATATCCATTAGCTCTTTTTTTTGTTCGGCACTACCTAACTCTAAGGCATTAAGGTATAAATAGGTCTTTTTGTTCTCTATAATATCGCCCCCCACTTGCTTACCGAAAGTTTCCGGATCACCGAAGGCATCTAGATAATCGTCTTGTAGCTGAAAGGCTATTCCCAGATTCAAGCCGAAATCATAAATAAGCTTCTGCTCCCCTTTCGACGCCATTGCGACTATGCCGCCCATTTGCAGTGCGGCAGCCACCAAAACGGCCGTCTTATATTCGATCATCTTCAGGTATTCGGACAAGGTAACGTCATCCCTATCTTCAAAATCAATATCGTATTGCTGGCCCTCACATACTTCCAAAGCCGTCTTGCTAAAGAGCTTTGCCAAGTTTTTAAAGGTATCCCCGTCATAATTTTCAAATAATTGGTATGCCGTTATCAGCATGGCATCCCCCGAAAGGATTCCCGTATTGATATCCCATTTTTCGTGCACCGTGGTTTTTCCCCTCCGCAATGGGGCATCGTCCATAATATCATCATGGACCAATGAAAAATTGTGAAAAGTTTCTACGGCCAAGGCTGCATCTAGGGCCTTGCGATAATCACAACCAAAAATTTCGGCCGACAATAAGGTAAGAACCGGCCTCAATCGCTTTCCTCCCAACCCTAAAATATAAGTAATCGGCTCATAAAGGTTCTTGGGCTCTTTGGTATGTTCATGCCGCTTCAAGTAATCGAGAAACTGGCTACGATAGAATTCTATAGATTGCATTCAACAAATTTTCCCCAAAAATACATCCATTTGATCAAAATAGGCCCCTTTCCTTCATTTTGTAAAAAAAATAACCAAGAACATGCAATAGTTTTGATTTCCTTCGTCTTTACTCTTGAAGACTTTTGACAACAGCCACGAAATGACCCCAGAAACGGATAATTACAACAAGCTTAAACTCTTTTTTGACGAAGAGTACCGTTCGCTCAAGGCTTATGCCAAATCACGTATTGACGATGCCGCCGATCGCGATGCCGAAGACGTGGTTCAAGAGGTGGCCTTAAAGATATTCTCTAGGGCCAACAACTTGTCGCCCATAGACAATATTGCGGGTTTTGTTTACAATTCTATCCGCAATAAGATTATCGACCTGATGCGCACCAAACAAAAAGGGGTACCCTTCGAGCAGGAAATGGAGGAAAAACTGATTGAGTTTACGGAGTTGGTGTATGGCAAGACGGCCAATGCGTATTCCGACACCATGAAAACGAAGCTTAAAAAGGCCATTGCCCAACTAAAACCAGTGTACCGCAACATTATAATAGCCATTGATTTTGAAGGTTACACCTATACCGAACTGTCACGTGAGACCGGTATCCCAATGGGCACACTAATGTCAAGGCGCCACCGGGCCCTGGCCATATTATTAAAAGAACTAGAAATCAAAAAAACAGATCATTAACTAAAAAAAATCTACAATTATGGAGAAACATATAGAGCATAAAGTAAAAGGCAAAGCTGAGAAGTTTATAAAGAAAACCGTAAAAATAATATTCTACGCCCTTGCCGCTATCGCCTTTTTTGTACTGTTCGCCTACATTTTTATGTATTTATGGAATTGGTTGATGCCCGAAATATTCGGACTAACGACCTTGGACTTCTGGCAAGCGGGGGGACTTCTGGTTCTGGCCAAGATAATTTTCGGAAACTTCAGCGGCGGTAAGGACGGCGCCAACAAGGGAAAGAAAAAGAGAAAAATGCAACGCGCCTGCAAGAGCAATGGTAGTCGTATGTGCCGGGATGATTTTTCGAAATGGAAATTCTATGACGAGTTCTGGAAGGAAGAAGGGGAACAAGCTTACAACGACTATTTGGAGCGAAAAAAAAATGATTCCGATCAGCCACAATCTTAAAAAGATGTTAAACTAAGGTAAAACTTTGGAAACTTTTAGTGTTTTTAAAGTTTCCTAGATTACATTTGCAGTCCTTATGAAGACTAAAATTCTAAACAAAGCGACGGATATGTTCCTGAACTACGGGTTTAAGAGTGTTACCATGGACGATTTGGCCAATGAAATGGGCATCTCAAAGAAAACCATATACACTCATTTCGAGAACAAGACCAAACTCGTGGAACAGTGCACCACACATCTAGCGGAAAGCATATCAAAAGGAATCAATGCTATCTGTGCCTTGAACAAAAACCCTATTGAAGAACTTTACGAGATAAAAAAATTCGTGATGATCAATCTCAAAAACGAAAAATCATCACCACAATACCAATTGCAGAAATACTATCCGAAAATACACAACTCGATTTCAGCATTTCAATTTGAAACCATGCAAGCCTGTGTAAGGGAAAATATTCAACGCGGGGTAAGCCAAGGCTTTTACAGGGACAACCTAGATATCGACTTTATAAGCCGTATTTATTATTCGGGTATGACAAGCACGAAAGACCATCGTCTTTTCCCCCCAGACAAATTTCCGGTGACCACTTTAATGGACAATTATTTAGAATACCATATCAGGGGGATTGTAACCCCACTAGGAAGAAAAGTATTGAACAAAATTATCAACTCAAATCCAGAATAACGATGAGAAACCTATTTATACTAACACTGATGCTCTTCATCACCGCACCAGTCTTTTCTCAAGATCCAAACCCCTTGAAAACCTATAGTTTTACCTTGGAAGAAGCCATAGAGTTCGCCCTTGAGAACAACTACAGCGCCATTAATGCCGAGCGCGACCTGATCGATGCCCGAAAACAAAAATGGGAGACCATTGCAGACGGTCTTCCACAGATCAATGGTTCCGTTAGCTACCAAAATCAATTAAAACAGCCGGTTTCCTTGATTCCCGCCGAATTTGCCGGAGGAACACCTGGGGAGTTTGTGCCGATCGTTTTTGGCCAAGCCCATCAAGCGACCGCTACGGCGACACTTACCCAAAAGATTTTCGACGGTTCTTATATCGTTGGTGTACAGGCAACGAAATCGTTTCTAAGCTACAGTGCCAACAACGAAGAAAAAACCGATCAAGAAGTACGTAAATCGGTGGTCGAAGCCTATGGAAACGTATTATTGGCCAAAGAAAGTGTGGCCATTTTCGAGAAGAACAAGGCCAATCTCGAAAAGAACCTATTCGAGACCAATAAACTGTATGAAAACGGATTGGCCGACGAAGAAAGTGTCGAACAACTACAAATTACCCTTTCATCCGTAGAAAATCAATTAAAAAATGCCATCCGACTAGAGAACATTACACTGCAAATGCTCAACTTGGTCATGGGTATTGCTATTGACGCCCCCACCAAATTAGAAGACGACCTTGACCAGTTGGCCACGGCCCAGATCGACTTTTCTTTAATGGAATCGGACTTTAACATCAACAATAACGTCGATTACAAACTCGCCCTAAACTTGACCGAACAACGATTTTACGAGTGGAAATTGGCAAAAAGCCGGGCCCTCCCAACCTTAAGCAGTTTCATCAACTACGGTTCATCTGCTTTTTCCGATGACTTTAGCTTTTTTAAAAGCGACCAAGATTGGTTCGACTCATCGGTCTTAGGTTTCGACCTCAGTATTCCCCTGTTCAGCTCCGGTAAGCGTAGTGCCGGTACCGCACGGGCCAAAATCGCCATGCAAAAGGCAAAAACCCAATTATCGGAAGCCGAAGAGCAAATACGGCTTCAGCTCGAAAAGGCCAAGAGCGACTATATTCTTGCTATAGAAGAATATGAAACGGCAAAGCAAAACCTTGGTTTGGCCGAACGCATCGAAAACAAGAACCAAATTAAATACGCCGAAGGCATTGCGAGCAGCTTTGAACTTAGGCAAGCGCAAACACAACTCTATGACGCACAACAAAGCTACCTTCAATCAATGGTCGAGGTCATCAATAAAAAGACGGAGCTCGAACTTATCATAAACGAACCCAATTCTAACCCAAAGTAATAAGGCAAACTACAAACAAACTTTTAAGATGAAAAAAATACTATATCTAGCGACCTCGGCCCTACTCTTCTCCGCATGTGGAGGGAAACAGAACTCTGTGATCGATATTATTTCCGAGGGAAACATCGAAACCATACGGGCGAAGAAAACCGAACTTTCGGAAAAGCAAAGAGTCCTTGAAACCGAATTACAAAAGCTTGATTCGGCCATTAGCAGCATGAGCGGCGAAGAAAAATTGCCTCTGGTCACCACCGTCGTGGCGAAGGTCGGAAAATTCGAACACTACTTAGAACTACAGGGCGATGTCAAGACCAAGCAAAACGTTTTGATCTACCCTGAAATGTCAGGTACCCTACAGCGTGTTTATGTGAAAGAAGGACAGCGTGTGACAAAAGGCCAAGTCTTAGCAGTTATTGACGACGGAGGAAGAAGCAGCCAATTATCGCAATTAAAGTCGCAAGCCGCACTCGCCAAGACCACCTTTGAACGCAGAAAACGCCTATGGGAGCAAAAAATAGGTTCTGAAATAGAGTATTTATCGGCACAAACCAATTATCAGGCCGCCGAAGATGCCGTAAAACAAGCCGAAAGCCAACTGGGCAAATCGTCGATAAGGGCACCTTTTTCAGGTATCATAGACGACGTCATCAAAGATCAGGGAACCGTTGTATCTCCGGGCCCTGGATCTGAAGTTTTTAGGATCGTAAACCTTTCCGACATGTACATTGAGGTCGATGTACCGGAAACCTACCTAGGCGGTATAACAAAGGGCAAAGAAGCCAAGGTCTATTTTCCCGTTCTTGGCGATTCGATCTTGACCAAGGTGCGTCAGACCGGAAATTTCATCAATCCGAGCAATCGCGCATTTAGCGCTGAGGTTCCGGTACCAAATAAAAAAGGGAATATCAAACCCAACCTTTCCGCCAAAGTAAGCATTAACGATTACACCAATGAGAATGCCATAGTCATTCCCCAAGGTATCATTTCGGAAAACGCCGAAGGCGAGCAATACGTTTATGTAGCCGAGCCCACAGATGGCGAAAACGAGGCCTTATTGAAGAAAAGTATCATTCAAACAGGAAAGACCCAGGGCAGCCATATCGAAGTCCTCTCCGGTATATCCGACGGTGACCATATCATTGAAGAAGGCGCCAGAAGCGTAAAAGACGGCCAAAAGGTTAAAATTCTAAACGACCAGACCGATGAACAGTAAACAACAGAAAAACGCGAATAAAGAGTTTAGCCTTGCATCGTGGGCCATTGACAATCCCTCGGTCATCTATGTGATGATCGCCATTTTTCTATGGCTGGGATTGAAGTCATATTTTGCAATGCCCCGTGAAGATTTTCCTGAAATTGTAGAGACCAAAATCTATATCAGTACCATTTACCCAGGTAACACGGCAGAAGACGTAGAACGTTTGATTACCGACCCTCTGGAAGATCGACTTAAAAACGTAAGTAATGTAGTTGAGATAACCTCAACTTCACAAGAAGACTATTCGATAATTACGGTCGAGTTCGATGAAGACCTAACGGTAGAACAGGCCAAACAGAAGGTCAAGGATGAGGTAGATAGCGAAAAGGCCGGAGAAGACTGGCCCACCTTTAACAATGCCAAGGTCGAACCCAATGTCTTTGACCTTAACCTGTCGGAGTCATTTCCCATCATGAACGTGAATTTCACAGGCGACTATCCCGTTGAAAAGCTAAAGGAATTTGCCGAATACCTGCAAGATGAAATTGAAGACTTGCCCGAGATTAAAGAGGTAAACATTCGCGGGGCACAGGAGAAAGAGGTAGAAGTGGCCGTAGATGTCTATAAAATGATGGCCTCAAAAGTCAGCTTTCAAGATGTTATCAATGCCATTAGCAATGGCAACTCTACCATGTCGGCCGGTAACATTCAATCGGGCGGCCAACGCCGGACCATACGTATTTTGGGTGAAATCGACGACCCTAAGGAACTGGATGATTTTGTGGTAAAGTCCGAGAACGGTGCGGTATACCTAAAAGACATTGCCGAAGTAAGTTTTTCGGAAGAGGAGAAGACCACGTATGCCCGAGAGTTCGGTAAAAACGTGGTAATGCTCGACATCAAAAAACGATCGGGCAAAAACATGATAGAAGCGACGACCAAGGTCCGCGAAATCGTAAAAAAGGAGCAGGAAAGCTATTTCCCGGCCGACCTGAACATCACCATTGCCAATGATTCTTCAGGCAGAACACTGAACCAGGTAGATGATCTTGTCAACAACATCATCTTTGGTATCATCTTGGTCGTAACGGTACTGATGTTCTTTTTAGGCTTTAGAAATGCCCTTTTTGTGGGCTTCGCCATTCCGATGTCAATGTTCATGTCGTTTATGATCTTGAACAACTTGGGCTATACCTTAAATACCATGATCCTTTTCGGTATGATTATGGGACTGGGTATGATGGTCGACAATGGAATCGTGGTCGTTGAGAACGTCTATCGTTTAATGAGCGAAGGCATGTCGCGCACCGAAGCCGCCAAAAAAGGTATCGGTGAAATTGCATTTCCTATTATTATTTCAACATTGACCACCGTGGCAGCCTTTGTACCCCTCGGTCTATGGCCCGGTATATTCGGCCAGTTTATGATCTATTTCCCGATTACCTTGTCGGTCGTTCTGGGCTCGTCACTTTTCGTAGCCATCTTCATGAACTCCATGTTGGTTTCCCAATTTATGGAAATCGGTGAAAAAGAACTTACCGTCAAGCAACTCATCCGTATTAGTACCATATTGGGCGGTTTCGGACTTTTTATCTTAATTTTCGGTGGAACCATGAGGGGCTTGGGCTCTGTAATGATCCTAACGGCACTGATGTTCTGGATATACAAATACGCGCTTAAAAAGTGGGCCATAAGCTTTCAGAACGGCGCCATGGTGCGTTTTGAGAATTGGTATGAAAAACGTATCGCACATTCCCTTAGAGGTAAAAACGTATACTGGTACTTCGGTATTACTTTCGCTCTTTTGATTGCCGTATTCATGGCTTTTGGAGCTTCGTTGGGCAGTGGACGTACGAAGGTGGAATTTTTCCCCGACAACAAACCCAATGAAATCTATGCCTATATAGAATATCCGCAGGGAACGTCTATTGAAAAGACCAATAAACTTACCAAAGAAATCGAAAAAAGGGTATTCGAGGTGGCCAACCAAGACAAGTACACCGATGGGGAACACAACTTTTTGATTGAATCGGCGGTATCACAGGTGGGTGAAGGCGCCGGTAACCCCCAAACCGATGGAGGGTCGGCGGCAGAAATGCCACATCGAGGTAAGGTCACCTTGTCAATGCGCGAATTTAAATACAGGAACGGACTCGATACCGAAGTACTGCGTGGTGAAATTCAAGATGCCTTGACCGGAATATTTCCCGGAGTAGCCATCTCGGTAGAAAAGGAAGCCAACGGACCACCGGCCGGATATCCTATCAACATAGAGCTGGAAGGTAAGGATTACACCGAATTGATCAATACCGCCGAAGATATTCGAAACTTTATCAATACCAAGAACATAGCCGGTATCGAAGAGTTGAAAATCGACGTAAACAAGAGCAAGCCTTCCATGGAAGTTGTAGTGGATCGCGAAAAAGCAGGTGAGCTAGGCGTATCCGTAGGCCAAGTCGGACTACAACTGAGACGTTCGCTTTTTGGCGAAAAAGCAGGTGTATACAAATTGGATGGTGACGATTACGATATTAACGTTCGCTTTAATGAGGATATCCGGTACAATAAAAATGCCCTGTTCAACCAGAACATCATTTTTAGGGATCCCGCAAACGGCCAAATCAAGGAAATTCCTGTCTCGGCCGTAGCCAAGCAGAAAAACTCCTCAGGCTTTAGCGCCATAAAACACAAAGACAAGAAAAGGGTAGTTACCATTTACTCTCAATTGAAACCTGGTTTTAGTGATGCCGGAGCGATCGTGGCCGAGATACAGAAAGAAATGGACAATTTCAAACAGCTTCCTAAAGATGTAAGAATCGATTTCACGGGCCAGATCGAAGAACAAAACAAGCAAATGCAGTTTTTGGTCGGCGCATTTTTCTCTGGACTAGGACTGATAATGCTCATATTGGTATTTCAATTTGGCGGGGTATCCAAACCACTGATCATTATGATCGCCATTTTCTTAAGCTTTATAGGGGTCTTTGGCGGATTAATGATTACCGGATGGTCTTTTGTTATTATGATGACCATGATGGGTATTATCTCCCTCGCCGGTATCGTAGTGAACAACGGGGTTGTGCTATTAGATTACACACAGATACTTATCGACCGTAAGAAAGTGGAACTCGGACTGAGCGACAAAGACCTTATCTCATTGGAAGAAGTTACCGAAATCATTACCAAAGGAGGTAAAGCAAGGTTACGCCCTGTAATTCTAACGGCCATTACTACCGTTTTAGGACTAATTCCTTTGGCAATAGGTCTCAATATCGATTTCTTCTCCCTGTTCTCTGAGTTTGACGCCAAAATCTATATGGGAGGAGACAACGTAGTGTTCTGGGGTCCATTGGCATGGACGGTTATCTTCGGATTAATCGTTGCCACGTTCTTGACCTTGATTATCGTACCGGTATTGTTCAACATTACCTATCGCATAAAAATTGCGGTTTGGGGAAGAAAAAAGGAACGCCCTATAAAGGCAGAAAACCATCTGGAAGCTTCCGCTTAAAACACCAGATCAGAAACATACCCTAATAAAAAACCCCGCCAATTGGCGGGGTTTCTGCTTGTTATTTAAGATACAGTAAAAGAATTATTACTGATTCTCGGTTAATGGAATTGGGAACATCGTCCAAACATCATCATCCGGTCTATCTTTAGGCAGTTCATCCAATCGACCATACCTTCTCATATCTATCCATCGATGTCCTTCCGCATAGAGGGAATACCTTCTTTGGTTTAGTACCTCATCGATTAAAGAAGCTGAATCGGTATTACCCGTATAGGCAGGTAAACCGGCACTTTCACGGATAAGGTCGATAGCGGCAACGGCCTCAATCGGATCTACCGTAATATTTGCCTCGGCGTACATCAAAATTAACTCCTCGTTACGAATCATCGGAATAGGATCTGTATCGGTTTTATACAAAGCCACCGCATAGCCTCCCGTTAATCCATCCTGGGTCAAAGGTTCGCTACGCTCCGCAACCTTACTTAACCTATTGTCGCCGGCCTCGGCATCGGACAAAAAGGTCGGTTGGGCTATTCGCGCACCGGCCGCCGTTGCTTCAACAGGGAAGTACATAGGGTTAAGTGCATCTGTCTGGTCTTCGGAAAAATTATAGTAAAGACCGGTACTTAAATCATCTTGAGCAGAAGTCAAATTCATAAACGAATTCTCCAAAAAGGATAAAGTTGCCGCTGCATCCCCTTGATATGTTGCCACCCTTGCCGCAATAGCTTGGTTGGCCTCAAGAAATGTAGCCGGGGTATCAAAACCATCAAAGCCCGAAGGAAGGAAAAAAGGAAAAGCATCCCCTCCATTGCCAAGATCTGTAGCCGCTTCTTCTAAAACGGTACGAATACCGCTCAAAGCTTCGGATTTTGAAACAAAAGGTCCTAGATTCTGCTCATCGGCGACATCAAGACGGATACCGTTCTCATCGGTCAGGTTCAAATTCAACAACAGTTCGTATGCTATAAAGGTTTTAAGAAAGCCTTTAGTAGCATTCAGTTCTTCATCGGAAAACTGGTCCGACTGATCTGGGCCATCAATAAAGCCCAAAATCAAATTCGCGTTTTTGACCGTTCTATAACGTGCGGCCCAAGGGTTTGTAATATAGAAGGTGTTATTGTCAAGAGTATTGGTTCCTCCTCCCAATAAATCCCCGGTCAAACGCGGATCAGAGGCAGAAAATCGAAAAAATTCCCTTCCGATTACTCCGGTATCATCAAAATAATTCCCCAAGTTGACTCTCGAACTGTATAGTATTCCGCCCACAAGGTCCGGTAGGTCACCCCTTGTGATATTCTCTTGAAACGCCTCTACTTCCGGGCTGTTCAAATCGGAAAACTCTTGGACTTGGCATGATCCTAGCCCTAAAAGGACCAAGGAACAAAGTAAAAATTTGTTTTTATATAATTTCATGGTTCTTCTTTTAAAAGTTAATCGCTACGTTGAACATATACCTTTTGGAGGAAGGAAAGGGGGTTACCTCAACTCCTGTAAAAATTGTTCCTCCACCGAAGTTGGACACCTCTGGATCATAACTATTGTAATCAAAGATATTGATCAAATTGGAACCCGAAAGACCGAACTTAACACTCTCTACATAGTCTCCAAAAACATTGGGCAAGTTCTCACTGTCTAAAGTATAGTAGAGTCCGATTTCCCTTAACCTCAAATAGGAAGCATCCTGAACAAAGACATCGGCATTCGCATCAGGCCTATATTTTCCGTTAGGAGTTACACCAGCTGGGTCTAAAGTAATATCGTCATAGTCGGCACTTGTTCCGTTCAAATCGGACAACAGGTTGGTCAGGTTGATATTATCCCCGCCCTGTTTCCATTGCCATAAGAAGGACAACTGAAGCTTTTTGTAGCTTAGGTTATTACTGAAACCCATCTGAAAGTCAGGTTCACCATCACCAATTACCCTAAGTTCATCTCCATATGAGCCTACAATTTGGGTAGCACTCTTACCTTCTTCAAGCCTGTAACTTCCTAAACCTGCACCAAAGGCCCCTGTATTATAGGCAGGTACGTCAAGTTGGGTAACTTCGGAAGCATTCTTGAAAAAATTGACGCCCAAATCCCATTGAAAACTTTCCGTAGCAATAGGAACCGTATTCAAAGAAATCTCTATACCCTTATTACGAAGACTTCCCGCATTAACGTATCTCTGCGTATATCCCGTAGAAGGCTCTAAGGAAGCCAACAAAATTAGATCGTCAACCATTTTGATGTAATAGGTTGCAGACAATCCTAAACGGCCATTGAAAAAATTCAGGTCAGTACCAAATTCCAATTCCTTTTGACGCTCCGATTTCAGTTCACTATCCCCTCTTCTTCCTATTAAGCTGATGCCTAAAATTCCATCTGTGGAAAAGGCGTTATAAGAAGTAAACAAGGCACCGGAAGGAGGAAAATTACCTGCCTCACCATAAGCGACCCTTAATTTTAATTGGTTCCAAAAAGAATCTTCTTTCCAAAAATCGAATTCGTTAAGGCTAAGCGCCAAAGACGCCTTGGGATAATAGGCCATCTCATTGGCATTGCCATTGTTCGATGACTTATCTCCCCTTAAACCAACGGTGGCGATAATTTTGTCTTGAAAATTGACTTCCTCCTGTACAAAGAATCCCGCATCTTCTTGACGCACCCGTGTTTGGTCGATCCCTGTATTGGCCGCTTGATCAACATTGGTTTCAGAAGCCACGAGACCGGTTGCCGTAATCAAGTCTGTATTTCGGTCAAAAAATTCATTGGTCAAACCTGCCTGTGTACGAAAACGAAGGTTGTTTTCAGTAAAGTAGTTATGCACTAAAAAAGCCGAAAGGTTGTAGTTTTTGTTAATGGTTTCCCCTTGAACGGATACCCCGTTACGACCTCCATTGGAAGGCTTTTGAAACTGTAGTTCCTTAGGAAAGATGGCTCGGGTCTGCAATTGATAAAAATCAAGACCTCCTCTTAAAATCAATTCTAAATTTGATTTTTCAGCTTTGTAAATATCAAGGTTGGCCGTACCTCCCATGATTACCCTATTAATTTTTTCATTGTTGGTCACCTGATCACGGGTCTGCAAAATATTGGAAGCCCCAAGCGCGTAATCTGGATATACACCATCTGCATTTGGAAACAGGTCATACCACGGATATGTGGAAACTAAACCAACCCCGATAGTTGCACCGGTGTTATCATTGTTGTAAAAACCCCTATCCGATGAAGAATAAATATAATTCGAACTCAATGCAAATTTCAAATAGTCGGTAGCTCGATGATCGAGATTAAGTCGTATCGAAGCTTTTTCATACCCCGTATTTTTTACGATACCGTTTTCATTGTTATAGGTAATCCCAGAAAAAAACCTTGTCTTTTCGTCACCACCGCTCATACTAAAATTGGTAATACTGATAAGCCCCTTCTCTCCAAATATCTCCTTTTCATAATCAATAAGTCCCCCAGAGTTTTTTGCCTGTGAAAATAGGGCTACCTGAGCATTGGCAGCATCACGGGAAGACTGATCTTCTGAAGGATCATCACTTGGGGAGTAAAACAAATCAAAGACCCGGTCTTCGGTATAGTTACGTAGTCCAAAAAGGCGGATGGCCTGACTAAAACCCGTCGATTGCGAAAATTTGAATTTTGTTTCTCCTGCCACCCCTTTCTTGGTAGTAATGATTACAACACCCGCGGCAGCCCTTGACCCGTATATGGCCGCAGCCGAGGCACCTTTCAATATTTCGATATTCGCTATATCTTCCGGATTGATATCGGCAATACGGTTCGACGGGTTATCTTGGTTGGCATCACTTCCCTGCCCTGCTGCCTCGGAGACCACATTTAATCCACCAGCAATGGAAGAGTTGTCAATATATACACCATCAACTATATATAAGGGTTGTGTATTACCCGTTATGGAAGTTGCACCACGCAATTTCACGGAAATACCACCACCGGGAGCACCCGAGTTAGAATTGACCACGGCACCGGCAAATTTTCCATACAAGGCTCCATCAAGGGTAGATGGAGGTGTTCTACCCGTAAGTTCCGCGGCCGAAACCGAGGCAACGGCATTGGCGGAATTCGATCGTTTTACCGAAGTGGCCAAACCTGTAACAACTACCTCATCAAGACCCGTAGCCGATTCTTTTAAGGCAACATCCAACGTTGAAGTACCGGTAACCTCAACTTCCTTATCGGCATATCCCAAGTAAGAAAAAACTAGGGTCGCAGGAAAATTATTTACCCGAATCTCATAAATACCGTCAAAATCACTAGTAGTTCCGTTCATTGTTCCTTTAACAACGACATTAACCCCAGGAAGCGGCATCCCACTCTCATCTGTAGTATTTCCTTTAATTGTCCCCTGCGCCAAAACCACGGTCGGCAGCACAAAAAACAGCAAGAAATACAACTTTCCAAATAAAGTTTGTTTCATTTTTAAAAGTTTTGAATTAGTTATTTTAAAAGCAAGATAGTTAAGAATTATTAAATTTTTAAAATATATGTTAAATTTTAGCGTCCTTAACAAAACAGCATCTCTGGGTATACCACAAAAAGGACACTCGAATTTTTTAGCCGTTACCATCATAACTTCTTACATTTGCGCTTTCAAATAGACTTATACATGTACAGAAGCCATACCTGCGGAGAATTACGCGAATCAGATATAAATACCAAGGTTACCCTATCGGGATGGGTACAAAAAACACGTGACAAGGGTTTTGTGGTCTGGGTAGACCTGAGAGACCGTTACGGTATAACCCAATTGGTCTTTGATGAAGACAGAACCTCTTCCAAATTACTCGAACAGGCCAGAAGTTTAGGCCGTGAGTACGTGGTTCAGGTAACTGGCGAGGTCATTGAAAGAACCTCTAAAAACCCCAATATCCCAACAGGGGGCATCGAAGTACTGGTCGAAGAGGTTATTCTCCTTAACAAGTCGAAAACCCCTCCATTCACCATTGAGAACGAAACCGACGGCGGTGAAGACCTTCGAATGAAGTACCGCTATCTTGATATTAGAAGAAACCCCGTAAAGAACAACCTTATTTTCAGAAGTAAGGTAAGTATGGAAGTACGAAAGTACCTTAGCGACCATAGCTTCGTTGAAGTCGAAACCCCATACTTAATAAAATCAACACCGGAAGGGGCCCGCGATTTTGTAGTGCCCAGCCGGATGAACGAAGGGCAGTTCTACGCCTTGCCACAATCTCCACAAACTTTTAAGCAATTGCTTATGGTTGGCGGTATGGACAAATATTTTCAAATCGTAAAGTGTTTTCGCGACGAAGACCTAAGGGCCGACCGTCAGCCAGAATTCACACAAATCGACTGCGAAATGGCCTTTGTTGAACAAGAGGACATTCTCGACACCTTTGAAGGCCTTACCAAACATTTGCTAAAGGAAATCAAGGGGGTAGAGATATCGGCCTTCCCAAGAATCACCTACGATGACGCCATGCGCATTTACGGAAACGACAAACCCGACATTCGCTTCGGCATGGAATTTGGCGAGCTTAACGCGGTTACCCAACACAAAGACTTTGGCGTATTCAACTCGGCAGAGCTAGTAGTGGGCATTGCCGTACCTGGTGGGGCCAGCTATACCCGTAAAGAATTGGACGCCTTGGTGAACTGGGTCAAAAGACCTCAAGTCGGCGCCAAGGGAATGGTCTACGTAAAATACAATGAAGACGGAAGCTTTAAATCTACCGTAGATAAATTTTACGACCAAGAAGACTTGGCCAAATGGGCCGAGATTACCGAGGCCAAACCGGGAGACCTTATTTGCGTGCTCTCTGGGGACGCCAACAAAACCCGAACCCAACTCAGTGCCCTAAGAATGGAACTTGCTGAAAGACTGGGCTTGCGTAACCCCAATGAGTTCGCCCCATTATGGGTTATTGATTTTCCGTTATTGGAACTCGATGAAGAAACAGGAAATTACCATGCCATGCACCACCCTTTTACCTCTCCAAAACCAGGTCAATTGGAATTACTGGAAACCGACCCTGGCGCAGTGCGTGCCAATGCCTATGATTTAGTATTGAACGGTAATGAAATAGGAGGAGGTTCCATTCGTATTCACGACAGGGAGGTACAGAGCACAATGTTCAAACACCTTGGCTTTACCCCCGAAGAAGCACAGGCCCAATTTGGCTTTCTTATGGATGCCTTTCAGTACGGTGCTCCACCACATGGAGGTATCGCCTTTGGTCTAGACCGATTGGTATCTATTTTGGGAGGACAAGAAACGATAAGGGATTTCATTGCTTTTCCAAAGAACAACAGCGGACGTGACGTTATGATCGATGCCCCGGCGGCTATTGACCAAGAGCAACTTAATGAACTAAAGCTCAAATTAGATATTGAAGCGTAATAAAAGTAAATCCCGCCTTGGTGCGGGATTTTTCATATTTTAGATAGCAAACCTGTATAATGCCCACTAAACTACAAAGACTATCTACCAAATTTTTAAAATGGCGATATAAAAATATCTCCAACAAGACTTTTACACACATTATGAGTGTTTTGGTGGGACTTCTGGCAGGTTTAGCCTCGGTCACTCTTAAAAACATCGTGTACTTTATCGAGGTTTCCCTAGAGCAAGGCATTTTAATATCGAGCAACAGCCTGTACTTTATTTTACCTATCATCGGACTTACCTTGGTCTACCTCTACGTGAAGTACATTCACAAAGAACAGCTTCAACATGCAGTTTCTTCCATTCTCTTTTCGCTTTCCAAAAAAAAGGGAATCATCAAACCAAAACACATTTACACCCAACTCATTGCAGCCCCTCTCACCATTGGTTTCGGGGGCTCTACAGGATTATTGGGACCCGCTGTAGCTTCGGGCGCGGCCATTAGCTCCAACATCGGGCGTTTTTTTCATATTAATGCCAAAACCCGATCGCTTTTAATCGCATGTGCGTCGGCCGGCGCCATAGCTTCCATATTTCAATCGCCCATTGCGGCCATTGTTTTTGCGGTAGAGGTCTTTAGCCTTGATTTTACCATGCTATCCATGCTCCCTCTTTTGCTCGCATCGATATCTGGGGTACTCACCTCTTATTTCTTTTTGGGAAATGAGGTCCTGTTTAACTTTACCCTGTCGGAAAACTTTGAGGTCAAAGACACTTTTTTTTATATCATTTTAGGTATAGGTACCGCCTTTGCATCGATTTACTTCACGCGTATGTATTTTGGTATACAGAAGTTGTTCTCCCGTCTAAAAACACCTAAATACAAGTTACTTGTAGGAGGCGCATCCATAGGCGTTATGCTCTATTTTATTCCACCCCTCTACGGTGAAGGTTTCAGCTTCATCAATGACCTCTTGCACGGAAACCATATAAAAGCCTTAGGCAAGACACCCTTTGATTCATACATCACCAACATCTGGGTGGTCATTGCCCTATTGTTCGGTATTACCATTTTCAAGGCCGTGGCCATGACCACTACCTTGGCAGCCGGTGGTGCAGGAGGCATTTTCATTCCGACTATGGTTATGGGCAGCGCCCTCGGAAATGTCATGGCCAAGGTCATCAATCACTCGGGCATAGGTTTTTCCGTTTCAGAAAGCAACTTTACCCTGATCGGTATGGCCGGACTTATTGCGGGTGTGTTGCACGCCCCATTGACTGCTATTTTTTTGATTGCCGAAATTACCGGAGGCTATGAGCTTTTTGTACCTCTAATGATTACATCTTCAATATCGTATCTCATTACAAGAAATGCCATTGACTATACCATATATACCAAGGAATTGGCCCGAAGCGGATCTTTGTTGACTCACAATAAAGACCAATCGGTACTAACTTTGATGAAACTTGACGATGTCATTGAAACCAATTTTAAAACCGTATACCCAGATATGACCTTGGGCGAAATGCTTCATAAATCCGTAGCAAAATCCACGCGAAATATCTTTCCCGTAGTCGACAAAAATAAGGCCCTGGTAGGTATTGTACTCCTAGACGATATTCGCGAATTTATGTTCGACACCTCACTTTACGAAAACACCAAGGTGGAAACCTTTATGCACAATGCCCCAGAACACATATTCTACGAAAAGGACAGTATGCAGGTGGTAATGAAAAAATTTCAACACAGCGGAGCCTGGAATTTGCCCGTCATTAAAAAAGGACAGTATATCGGTTTCGTTTCCAAATCAAAATTACTGACGGCTTATCGCAGGGAACTCATTAACTTTACCGGCTAAGCTTCTGTTTCATAACCTTCTCAATCAAGATTATCAAAATGAAATATCTCATCGTTTGTATTACACTAGCCTGCTTTGGGTCGATTTTCTACGGCTTTTATATTCAAGAGGAAAATTTGGCCCTTGGCCATAAATTCATCGGATCGGGTACTGTCGGACTCTTTTTGGTGGCCATGCCGCTTTTCTTATTTGTATACAGTAAAGGAAAGCAAATGAAAGACTACATGCTAACCGAGGAAAACATAAAAAAAATGCGGGAAAAAGAAATAGAAAAGACTGATAATCAATAATCTTTGTAGGATTATTTATCACATTTTAAGCCAGCCTAATCAAAAAATTTATAAATTAGATGGAAACTTTTATCAACTAATTTCTTTTAACATGACTGGCACAGTAAAATTTTTCAATGAGTCCAAAGGCTATGGATTCATTACCAACGACGACACAGGGAAGGACATTTTTGTACACGCCACAGCACTTAACGGTACAACTCTTAATGAAGGGGACAAAGTAGAATATGAAGAGGAAGAAGGCCGTAAAGGCATTGTTGCCGCCCAAGTTCAAGTGGTAGGCTAAATATAGACATTCAGTTATCATTACAACGACCCTAGCACCTCCATGTTAGGGTTTTCTGTTTTCAAAATACCAATGACAAGACCTCAATTGAGGTTTCTCTTCTGAATAAAAAAACGCTTGATCAACGCACTGGCCTCTTGCTCAAGAACACCCCCTAACATTTTGGTTTTCGGATGAAGCTTGGTTCCCATAACCCCGCAGCCCCGCTGTTCATCTTTCGCCCCGTAAACTATTCTCGATATTTGGCTCCAATACAGGGCCCCGGCACACATTTGACAAGGCTCTAGGGTCACA
Source organism: Zobellia uliginosa (assembly GCF_900156625.1). Taxonomy (GTDB): domain Bacteria; phylum Bacteroidota; class Bacteroidia; order Flavobacteriales; family Flavobacteriaceae; genus Zobellia; species Zobellia uliginosa. The sequence goes on from NZ_FTOB01000001.1 coordinate 97,943, forward strand.
TAGAGTGTACAGTTTTGCAAATACTTACCTCCCAAAAAATTGGCCGCTGCGGTAATTGCCTGCATTTCGGCATGGGCCGTAACATCGTTCAATTGTTCGGTAAGGTTGTGCGCCCTAGCGATGATACGGTCTTCAATAACGATTACCGCACCTATCGGCACCTCCCCTTTTTCAAAGGCGGCCTCTGCTTCTTGCAGGGCTTTTTTCATGTAATAACTATCATCAAAGGGCTCTAACATGGCAATGGTTTAACACAAATTTATGGCATACTTTATAAAAGATGTATATAATTTACACATATTACGCCTTCTTAGTGCTAAATGGCATCGAACAAACTTTATTTCAGTGCAATACATGATCAAAAAGAATTGGCCTAGCTCACTCAATCACCTATTTTTGCATTTTAAGCCACTATCTTGAAATCACTCTTAGACCATATTACCTATCCTGATGATTTACGCCAGCTTGTCCTGGAGCAATTACCACAGCTTGCCAAGGAACTGAGGGAATTCATAATCGATATTGTTGCTACCAAAGAAGGCCACCTAGGCGCCAGCCTTGGGGTCGTAGAACTCACTATCGCCCTCCACTACGTATTTAACACCCCCCATGACAAGCTTATATGGGACGTGGGCCACCAAGCCTATGGCCACAAAATACTCACAGGAAGAAAGGAAATCTTTGAGACCAATCGTCAATTGGGTGGAATTAGTGGGTTTCCGAAACGTTCAGAAAGTGAATATGACGCCTTTGGTACAGGACACAGTTCTACTTCCATATCGGCTATTTTAGGTATGGCCATGGCCTCTCAGCTCAAAAAGAACGATCACATTCAGCACATTGCGGTAATCGGGGATGCTTCCATCGCAAGTGGCATGGCTTTTGAGGCCCTAAACCATCTGGGTTCTACAAATTCGAACGTATTGGTCATCTTAAACGACAATGCCATCGGAATCGACCCCAGTGTAGGAGCGTTAAAAAAATATCTGACCAATGTAAAAAAGGGCACGGCCAAGGACGAGAATATCTTTGAGTGCTTAAACTTTCACTATACCGGTCCAATAGACGGGCACGACCTTGAAGCATTGATCAGCGAATTAAAGCATTTAAAATTGGTAGCAGGGCCAAAATTATTACACGTCATTACCACCAAGGGAAAAGGCCTTAAAAAGGCTGAAGAAAACCAGGTTACCTACCATGCCCCCGGTAAATTCGACAAACACACAGGTGAACTCTTAAAAAAGAGTCCGGCTGTCAATGAGCCTCAAAAATATCAAGATATCTTCGGCCACACCTTAGTCGAGCTTGCCGATAAAAATGAGGCCATTGTTGGAATCACACCCGCCATGCCCACCGGAAGCTCCTTAAAGTATATGATGCAAAAAATGCCACATAGGGCCTTTGATGTGGGTATTGCCGAGCAACATGCGGTAACCTTGGCCGCGGGGATGGCCGCCGAAGGCCTTATCCCCTTTTGCACTATCTATTCTACTTTTCTACAAAGGGCCTACGACCAGGTCATACACGATGTAGCCCTTCAAAACCTGCCGGTAATCTTTTGCTTGGACCGAGCGGGACTTGTCGGCCAAGACGGTGCAACCCATCACGGAGTGTACGATATTGCCTATTTAAGGTGCATCCCCAACTTGTGTATTTTTGCCCCGATGAACGAAACCGAACTGCGCAACATCATGTATACCGCGCAAATGGGACTATCGCGGCCTATCGCCATCAGATATCCTAGGGGCCAAGGCGTACAAACAAACTGGCAAACGCCTTTTGAAGCCCTAGAACTAGGCACGGCCCGCCAACTAAAGAAAGGTTTCACAATTGCGGTGTTGACCCTAGGGCACATAGGAAACGTCGTAACAGAACTCATAGACAGGATGGCCGAAGGTGAAAAAATAGGCCATTACGATATGCGATTCGTAAAGCCTTTGGACCAAAAAATGCTTGCCGAAATATTCAAACAGTACCGAACTATAGTTACCATTGAAGATGGAAGTAAAATGGGTGGTTTTGGCTCCGCTGTACTTGAATGGGCCAACGAGCACGGACACACCCAAAAGATCAGCATTCTAGGCCTTGACGATGTCTTTATTGAACATGGCACGGTCGAGCAGCTACACCAACAAGCAAAAATAGACACACTAAGTATCGAGAAACACTTAAAAATGTTATTAAATGAATAAGCGCCTTACCTTTTCATGTTCCTTCGTTCTTTTCTTTAGCCTGTTCACCTGTTCACTTTTCGGCCAGGTACAAGATTCTATCCCGAGCGAGCGGGAAATTGACATCGACTCCATGATTATCGACACGACGGTGGTAGATACGGTCGTTATCAGAAAGACACAAAAGCGAATCAAATTCGTGCCCCGTGGCGTTAATTTGATGAACCCGGTAATCTCATTCAAACGCACCAAAGCGCTAAACAAGAAACCGAACCGATTTAGGGTCCCTTCTTTTTGGACGAACATTAACAAACTGGGGGCAAATTTCAACGAAGTAGCCTTTGTAAACTGGAACGCAGGGGGTAACAACTCTATTGCCGCCTTGGGAAATGCCCGGTTTGAGCGTAATTACAAATTTCGATACATACAGTGGGACAACTATATGGAAATGCGCTATGGCCTGAACGTTCAAGACGAACAGAAACTAAGAAAAACCGACGACGCCTTGCGTTTTAGCTCTACTTTCGGCTTTCAGCGCGATACCATTAGCAACTGGTACTATTCGGCAAAAGCGAATTTCAACACCCAATTCTCCAACGGTTACAAATATCCCGATAGAAGCACACCCATATCGCGCTTTATGGCACCAGGTTATTCCTTCTTGGGCGCAGGAACATCGTACATTACAAAAGATCAAAAATTTAACCTCTACATCTCCCCTATAACACAAAAGGCCACATTTGTTCTAGACGAAGAATTGGCGAACAAGGGTGCCTTTGGGGTTAAAAAAGCGGTTCTAGATGCCGATGGAAACGTTATTGAAGAAGGAGAAAAAGTGTTTTTGGAATTCGGATTTTTAGTGACCAATAAATACGAGACGGAAATCTATAAGAACATGAACTTAAAACACCGCCTCAGTCTCTACACCGACTACCTGCAGAAATTCGGCAATATTGATGTGGACTGGGAGCTAAACTTCGACCTAAAGGTCAACAAATACGTGGTTACCTCTATCGGCACCCACATTATTTATGATGACGACATTCTTTTTGACGAAAAAAAGGATGCCGATGGCAAAATAACCGATTCGGGTGTCCCAAGATTGCAGTTTAAACAGCTGCTCGGGGTGGGTGTTTCCTATGCCTTCTAAAGTTGCTTGCCCATAATTTTGTTGTGTATGTGAACCGCCGCACTATCGGAAAGGCTAGCTACATAACAACAGGTATTCAACAGTATATGATACACCGAATCTTCGGTATCCCTATAGAATTCAGGCAATGTCTTAAGCATTAAGGCATCGTAATTCGATGCCCGGTTTTCTTTTTTACGTATCAATGCGTTTATGTAAACATCAAGTATATCCGAAATGATCTTATAACCCGCAATTTCTTTCTCGATGACCTCTTGAGACCTATATATCTTATTGACACTTAATGAAATAATATCCTCTATCTGCGCCTTGAACACACTCCGGTCTAAAAGACTGGTATCAAATGTACCGTTCAGTATTTCATCTTCGTGCTCAACAAAAACAGAGATGGCATCCCTAATCAGGGTGTTGATAGCTAGTGCCCTTAAATAACTAAGCCGGTCTTCCTTATATTTTAGGGAATTGTATTTTTTGGTATTGATACTATCCTTGACTAATTTGATAAGGTATTCCAAGGCGAAATCTTCGGAAATAAGTCCGAGGTTAATACCATCTTCGAAGTCGATGATCGTATAACAGATATCATCTGCTGCTTCCACCAAAAACGTCAATGGATGGCGTGAGAAAGATATGTCTTCTCCATTTCGCGTCTGAATCAGACCCAAGTCTGCCGCAATTTCCTGAAAGGACGTCTTTTCGGTTTGAAAGAAGCCAAACTTCTTATCGGCAATATGCTTGGTCGGCTTCTTGGGAAGCGATTCTTTCGGGTATTTCATAAAGGCCCCTAATGTGGCATAACTTAGCCGAAGCCCCCCGGCAACCCCTTCCCTAGACTGGGTCAACAATCGAAATCCGTTGGCATTTCCCTCAAAATCAACAATATCACGAAACTCCTTATCAGAAAGAACCGATTGGTATTTTTGTCCGTTGCCCGTTATGAAATACTCTCCTATAGCTTTCTCACCACTGTGTCCGAAAGGCGGATTACCAATATCATGGGCCAAGGCCGCTGCCGCTACGATAGCCCCAAAATCATTAAACCTATAGCCATGGATCTCGCTTAAAAACGGATGCTTTTCAAGAATCTTTTTTCCTGCAATACGCCCTAGGCTCCTTCCCACTACGGACACTTCCAAACTGTGTGTCAGTCGGGTATGTACAAAATCGGTCTTCGACAACGGAATAACCTGTGTCTTATCCTGCAAACTCCTAAAAGCACTTGAAAATATAATTCGATCATAATCTACTTCAAAACCCAGTCGGGTTTCGTCTTGTTCCTTTCTAAGTCTTTTATGCGTGTCGCCTTGCCGTTTTAGAGAGAGTAAATTTTCCCAGTTCATTGTGTGTTTTTAAGTCCCGCAAGTTACATTTTTTCAAGATCAAAACGCTTCAGGGCCTAAAAGAAGCCCCGATTATTTAACCTTAAGGGAATCATCTATTAAACTTTAGATAACCCTACCTTAACACCACATGGTTTTCTTTGCAAAGAAAATGAGAACCCATGAAAATAGCCGCTTTTTGCCTTATCCTATTCTGTACATTTAACCTTTCCGCACAACAAGAAGTGATAATTAAAGGCAACATATTCGATATTGAGATGAACAATGAACCTCTGTTGTTCGCCGATGTCAAGGTCAAAGGTTCACAAGTAAAGACCCAGACCAATTTTAGGGGCAATTTTGAAATTAACGGACTTGAACCAGGAACCTATATTTTGAAGGTGAGCTTCCTTGGATATGAAACAAGGGAAATTCCAGTTGAAGTCTCCGCTTCGCATACCGCATATATTTCAGAGGGACTACAAGCCGAATCCATAAGCTTGTCCGATGTGGTTATGGCAGAAGAAAACACCTTGCCAAACACGACCACCTTAGCCTCGAGTATAGAGAAATAAACGGGCAACGTTTTGTAATTAATAAAAAAAGGGGGACTCACCGTGTGAATCCCCCTTTTCCTAATAAAATAGTATATCAGTCTTTTGAAACGACGCCAGATTTTTTCTCCTTGCTGATAACGTTAGCTATTACATTGTTATCGAACTCAACTTCCTTAACGGTACCATCTGCGTAAAAATACCACTTTCCGGTTCTAACACCCTTATTGTAAGTACCTTTTGATATCTTTTGACCTGCTTCATCAAAACTTACCCACTGACCGTGCAACTTTCCTGCAAGGTCAAAAGTCCCCTTTTGACTTACTTCCCCATTATCGTGAAAGTAGGTAGCCTCTACAAGGTTCGTTTCTTTATTCAATTTTACTTCCTTCTCCTTTTGGGCATAGCCCGCAGTAACGGATAAAGCAAGTGCTAAAAGTATGATTATATTTTTCATGTCATTTGTTTTTTAAGTGGTTTTGTGATGAATTGCTGTTTCAAATATAGTCAAAATTTACATTAAATACATGATTACTTAACATTAAATTTACATTAGAAACGATTTACGAACCACAAATATTGTTTAAGAAGGATAACTTCATATAAATATGCTGCCCTTCTTCCCATTAAATCGTAACAAAAACCTTAATTTACCATCGCTTAGACCTTTAAAAATCAGCAGTTTTAAAGATATGGGCAAAACGTACCGTTTTTCACCGTTTTTATGGGTCAATTTCAATGCCTGAAACAACTGATAAGATCACTTCATAACCTTATTTTAACGTGATTAATAAATTATAATACCAATTTTGTGCACATTTAAATAGCGATGGGCGAGAATCTTTACCTTTTCATGATTATAGCATTGGCCGTACTAGCCATAACCGATTTGGTAGTCGGGGTAAGTAACGATGCCGTGAATTTTTTGAACTCCGCAATCGGGTCAAAAGCTATTTCTTTTAGAACGGTCATGATCGTGGCCAGTATAGGTATAGCCTTTGGTGCCATTTCATCGAGCGGAATGATGGAGGTGGCCCGTAAAGGTATTTTCAACCCTGAACATTTTGTGTTTGCCGAAATCATGATCATTTTTATGGCGGTCATGATTACCGATATTCTCCTTCTAGATTTTTTCAACACCTTGGGTATGCCCACCTCTACTACGGTATCTATCGTCTTCGAGCTTCTAGGGGCAGCGGTAGCCGTATCCTTGGTGAAAATTATGGGGGACGGCGAAGGCGCTTCAAGTCTTTGGATGTATATCAACACCGATAAGGCCACAGAAATTATCCTGGGCATTTTGCTTTCGGTGGTCATAGCTTTTACCGTAGGAGCCTTGGTCCAGTTTATATCGCGCTTGCTGATTTCCTTTAAATTTGAGAACAAACCAAGTTGGGTAGGTGCCATATTCGGTGGTTTTGCCCTGACCTCGATTATCTACTTCATTCTTGTTAAGGGATTGAAGAGTGCCTCAATTTTAAGCCCTGAAATTCTTGAGACCATAGCCAACAAACAGTTTCTTTTTATTCTAAGCAACTTTGTGGTATGGACTTTACTCTCATGGATGATTACCACCTTAACGCGTATCAGTATATACACCATAGTAATTGTCATGGGAACCTTTGCTTTGGCCATGGCCTTTGCCGGTAACGACTTGGTGAACTTTATCGGTGTACCCTTGGCCGCCTTGGAATCATATACTTCATGGAGCACTTCCGGAATAGATCCCAACGTATACACCATGGAAGGATTGTCCACTGCCGTCAAAACTCCCCAATACCTATTACTTTTATCCGGTATGATTATGGTGGTGACCCTCTGGTTTTCATCAAAAGCCAAAAACGTAGTCAAAACGAGTGTAGACCTATCGCGACAAGATGAAGGCGATGAGCGTTTTCAACCCAACTTTCTCTCCCGTCAAATTGTTAGGTTTTCAATAAAGGCTTCAGAAAATATTGCGGCCCTTATTCCTGATATCATCGTAAGAAAGATGGACACCCGATTTGAGAAGCCTTACGTATACGTTCCCAAAAGCAGGGTTCAAGACCTTCCCGCATTCGATTTGGTACGGGCTTCCGTCAACTTAATGGTAGCGAGCGTACTTATCTCACTGGCCACCTCAATGAAACTACCGCTTTCCACTACATATGTAACCTTTATGGTCGCCATGGGCAGTTCCTTGGCCGATAGGGCGTGGGGTGCGGAAAGCGCAGTATATCGCGTGGCAGGGGTATTAAATGTAATAGGCGGATGGTTTTTTACGGCCATTAGCGCCTTTACCGCCGCAGCACTAATAGCCTATATCATTCATTTAGGAGGAATATGGGCAATTGGCGTACTACTGATCATAGCATCTTTCTTAATCGGAAAAAACTACCTGACCCACACCAAGAAGATGAAGGAGACCAAATTGGAAGAAAAACTGGAAAGAGCTGAAAGCAATTCCATCATCGGCGTAATAGAGGAAAGCGCGGCCAACATTTCATTGGCCATAAAAAGAGCCAATAAAATATATACCCAGAGTATCGACGGCCTGGCCAAACACGATATAGAGACCTTGAGAAAAAGCAAGAAGGGAATCTCTAAATTCGATAAAGAGGTAGAAGATCTTCGCGACAATATCTTTTACTTTATCAAGAACCTAGACGAATCTAGCGTTAGCACCAGTAACTTCTATATTGCCATACTAAGCTATCTACAAGACATGACCCAGTCTTTGGAATATATTGCCAAAGCAGGATATAAGCACGTACATAACAACCATAAAAAATTAAGGTTCAACCAAATTAAGGACCTTAAGGAAACCGATGGTTACCTAGACCAGCTATTTACCGATATACAAACGATTTTCGAGACCAAGGATTTCTTAAAGCTTACCGAACTTATCATCGGCAAACAAGAACTCTTCAAGAAGGTAGACATGAAGATCCACAAACAAGTGGAGCGCACCCGTACCGACGAATCAAGTCCTAAAAACACGGCCCTCTATTTCAGCCTGCTCTTAGAGACCAAAGATTTATTGGTGGCTACAATGAACTTGCTGGAGACCTACGATCAACATGCCAATACTAAAATTTAGTAAAAAAAAATCGACGAACGGTAATTTTTTAAAAGCGACGTTCACTTCATCGAAAAAAATATACCTTTCCCCTGATTCATGCGTTAGCAAATAAGAATACTAAATCTTATCTAATGCACTTATTACGACAAATCCTGCCTGCTGTTTGCTGTATGACCCTATTTTTTTCATGCAGTAAAGATTCAGACACCATAGAAGACGAAACCTTAACGTCACAACTTGACCCAACCGAAAGAGCGGCGGCCAAAAAACTTTACGAAGATTATTACGTAGCCTCAAAAAACGAGGCTTCGGATGTGGCTTGGTCAGGCGATGAACCAAGTTGTAACGCCGGTAGTGTTCCTGAAAATATCAGAACCAAATTAATCATGCGGATCCATTATTTCAGAAAGGCTGTGGGACTTAACAATACCATTACCGAAAACCCTGCCAAAAGTGAAAAATCACAACAGGCCGCTTTGATGATGCATGCAAACGGCACCTTGGACCATTCCCCCCCGGAAAGCTGGAAATGTTTTACCACAGAAGGAAAGGAAGGAGCCGGAAATTCACTGCTTACCTCTACAAAAAATTCCGTAGCCATTGATTCATATATGCGCGACCAAGGTTCGGAAAACTATCCGGTAGGACATAGACGCTGGTTGCTATGGCCCAGACTACAGGAAATTGGCATTGGAAATACCAGTCAGTATAATGCTTTATGGGTTCTTGGTAATCCCGGCACTACACCTGAAGACGCCCCCGAATTTGTGGCTTGGCCACCAAAAGGCTATCTACCCAAACACTTGGCCTATGAACGTTGGTCTTTCTCAATACCCAAGGCCGACTTCTCACAAACCAGCATCAAAATGAAAACTCTTAAGGGCACAAATATCCCTCTAGAAATCGAGGAACTCGATGATGCTTACGGTGATAGAACCATTGTCTGGAGGCCTGATATAAACGTTTATGATACTATGGAAGATGCCACTTACAAGGTCAGTATAGAAAATGTCCTTATAGATGACACCCCTCAAGACTACGAATATGAGGTAACTTTGTTCGACCCGGATAACTAACCTGAAAAAAATATAAAAAAACCCATACTTTTGTTTTATTTATAACATCGCAATCGATTTCGAACGTTTAAATCGTATCTTGTTTAAAGAGACACTTTATGGAAACAATTGTTCCTGCCAGAACCAAGCTATTGGCGCAACGTGATTTTGGCATTGCAAAGTTTTGGTACTACCCCAATTTTTTAGTGGGAGAATTTGCAGAAGGCATGCACGTAACTAAAGAGAATGCCCTTCAACCCATTCGTTTCGCCAAACAGTTCTATGGAGACACCCCTATAATCTATATATCGCACAGACGAAATTCGTATTCCATGGATACTGTAGGTTACAAGGATGTCGTAGACATGTTCCCCAACTTTATCGGCTTTGCCGTAGTTTCAAAAAATAAATACCAGCGAATGCTCGTCCATTTAGAAAAAATGTTCATTAAAAGACCGATCGGTGTTTTTTTTCAGCTAGACGAAGCCTATGCCTGGGCCGAGGAAGAACTGGAAAAACATCAACATCACTCTTTTCGTCCCTAGTTTCAATACCACCTACTGATTCGGTCCCAAAACTAATATCAGCCTTCCTACTTCAGAGATGTCAAGCTTGACTTGAACCTTATCGACAAGCCTTCGCCCTTAATTGCGAAAAGGGCCTATAACGCCGTTCGCTAAGGTCAAGTCGCAACCAATTGTTTCACCTAAAGCCGCTCTCATGAAAAACCTGTCCTTATTTCTCCTTCTTCTATCCGTGGTACATTCCATACCCGCACAAGACGACCTATTGTTAAAAGATTTTAGGCCCGAAAGCATTTATAATACCTCCAATACCGTAATCGAACGGGCCAAATACCCTGTCATCGATTTTCATGCACACCCCAATGCCGCCACGGTCAAGGAATTGGAAGAATGGGTATCTACCATGAAAGGACACAATATTGAAAAATCGATTATTCTCACCTACTCCACAGGACGACGCTTCGATAGTATCTATGACATGTATGCCCAATACGGTGCTCAGTTCGAGCTCTGGTGCGGTTTTGACTACACAGGGTACAATGAGCCGGGATGGACTAAAAAAGCCATTAAAGAGCTTGAAAGGTGCTTTGCCAAGGGCGCAAGGGGTGTGGGCGAATTGGGTGACAAGGGACTAGGGCTTTTCTATTCAAAACCCTCAGAGGCTCCAGGACTACATATAGACGATCCGCGCATACAGCCCCTCTTAAAACGATGCGGCGAATTGGGCATGCCCGTAAGCGTACATGTTGCCGACCCTTATTGGATGTACCTACCCATGAATGAAAGGAACGACGGCCTAATGAACGCCTACACCTGGAAAATAGATCAGTCGAAAAAAGGTCTTCTCTCCCATCAAGAACTACTGACTTCTTTATCGAATGCCGTCAAAAACAACCGAGGTACTACCTTTATCGCATGCCACTTGGCCAATTGCAGTCACGACCTTGAAATTTTGGGCAAGCTATTGGACGAACACCCTAATTTATATGCAGATATCTCAGCACGATATGCCGAAGTAGCACCGGTACCCAGGCGTACAAAACGCTTTTTTGAGGAATATAAAGACCGATTGGTATATGGAACGGATATGGGTATGGACGACACCATGTACCGGACTACCTTTAAAATTCTGGAAAGTGCCGATGAACATTTTTATGCCTGGGATTACTTTTCGTATCATTGGCCTTTGAACGGACTTGACCTCAACGATGAAACCCTGAAAAAGATCTATCATGAAAACGGCCGTAAGCTCCTAAAACGATAATCTAACGATAAAAATTCATTTCATCCATATACTTCCATACCGAATCGGTAAGCAAGGGACGGATATTCTTACCTTCCTTGTGGCTTTTGCGAATAAAGGTCGAAGAGATTTCCATGATAGGAGCATCTACCTTGTGAATCTTGGGATGTCCTTTAAAGCGGTGCTCAATTTCCCCTTCCGAAATTCTGGGGTATACATATACATCGTAATCGCTCAAAATAACTTCATAGTTTTTCCATTTATGGAAGCCCTTGAGGTTATCCTCTCCCATAATCAGGCAAAATGCATGGTCTGAACCATATTTCTCGTTCAGATGAACCAAGGTATGGATGGTATAGTTCGGCTGGGGCAAGCCGAATTCTATGTTACTCGGTTTCAACTTCGGATAGTCTTTTGTAGCCTCGTACACCATCTGGTAGCGATGATTGTCGGCGAGCAAGGACTTTTTGGCCTTAAAAGGACTCTGTGGCGTAACCACGAACCAAACCTCATCAAGGTCTGAAAATTCCACCATATGATTGGCAATGATCATATGCCCTATATGTATAGGGTTGAAGGTGCCGAAATAGAGACCTATTTTTTTCATATTCAAGAACCGCTTCCTTTGTTTCTTTTAGCCTACTTCTCAATTTTCGCCCCTACAAAATCAGCCACCAACTCGTGCGCTTCCTTTAAGGCGGTATCAAGGTCATAATTCTTGATAATTTTATCGAATTGCGGAGCGGTAGCCAACTCTACCGATGCCTTCGCTATTCGCATATTGATTTTATCCTCGCTTTCGGTGCTGCGCTTTTTAAGACGTATCTTAAGCTCATCTACACTCGGCGGCTTTACAAATACGGCCAGGGTCTCTTCCGGAAACTTTCGTTTGATACGTAGTCCTCCTGCCACATCTATGTCAAAAATAACATTTTTGCCTTCGGCCCAAAGCCGCTCGATCTCGGTTTTTAAGGTTCCGTAGAAATTATCGCGGTACACCTCTTCCCATTCGAGAAAATCATCGTTCTTGATATGGTTTTTAAACTCTGAAATCGACATAAAATAATAATGTTCCCCTTGCTTTTCCTTGGCCCTACGCGGCCGTGAGGTGGCTGAAACCGAAAATGCAAGATTGAGTTCGGGCTGCTCTAGCAAATGTCTAACAATGGTTGTTTTACCGCTTCCCGAAGGTGCCGAGAATATAATTAATTTACCGCCTTTCATGATTTGACTGATTTTGAATTGCCTTGCCTAGAGCACATTAAGCATTTGCTCTTTTATTTTTTCGAGTTCATCTTTCATCTGCACTACCAATTGCTGCATGGGCGCATAATTGGCCTTCGAGCCTATGGTATTGATTTCACGCCCGATCTCTTGTGCTATAAAGCCCAGTTTTTTACCGTTGGAATCATCTGATTTTAATGTACTCGTAAAATAGTCAAGATGATTGGCCAGACGTACTTTCTCTTCCGTGATATCGTATTTTTCCAAGTAGTAGATAAGCTCTTGTTCAAAACGGTTGGCGTCAAGGTCGGCCTTGAGGTCGCTAACAGCCTTGTTCAACCGTTCGCGAACATCGGTCTGACGGTCGGGATCCATAACCACAACCTGCTCCAATAACTGCTGCAAATTCTCAATACGTTGAAGAAAATCTTTCTCGAGTACCTCTCCCTCTTCCGAACGAAATTTATTTATCTCTTTTAGGGCCTCTTGAACCGCAAGTTTTATCGATTCATATTCGTCCTCATCGATATCTTCACGTTCCGTCTTTAGGGCATCGGGCATTCTAAGTGCCATATCAAGCAACTTTAGGTCGTCGCCATCGGCAATGGCCTTTAGTTGTTTCATGTAGTTTTTTACGGCAGCCTCGTTCACCTCGGCCGAAGTCTCACCGCTGGTAAGTTCAATATATAGTCCGAAATCGACTTTACCGCGCATCAACGCACTTGCAATAGTTTTGCGTAGTTCTAGCTCTTTTTCACGATATGCGGAAGGCATACGTGCATTTAAATCAAGACTTTTACTGTTTAGGGATTTGAGCTCTACGGTAATCTTTTTTGTCGAAAGCTGAATAACATGCTTACCGAAACCGGTCATGGACTGAATCATAAATTGCTGCGAATTTTGGCAAATATAACGTAATTACAGAAAGTAGAAGCCCCTACCCTCCATTACTGCCCTCCTTAATCCACAAACATCGCGCCTAGGAAACACGGAATGATTTCAAAAATGGCCCTCTTGGCTGAAATTAGTTCGCATTACAAGTTAAAAAACACCATTCCTTCCCCAAAAAAAGCAAGGTATACAATGAATAACCTAGAGCGCAACTACTATAGTTCCCTGATTTTTATATTCCTGAAAGCCACTTGGTCTCCATGGTCTTGCAAGCCGATCTTTCCTGTAGTGAATTTTCCGAAATACTCCCAGTCAGCAAACTTCGATTTTGACACCATTTCCTTCCACATTTCATTTCCCACAGGAAACTCAACGATAAGCTTTCCATTCATGGCAATACTTCCTTTTTCCTCTTTATGGTTTATGGTAATCACCATCGTGTTCCATTCCCCTACGGCATTGGTCACATCTTCCGAAGGCGCCACCATATCGTATAGGGACCCCGCTTGGTGGGTCGTACCGTTTTTGGCATCGGGATGTTTCTCGTTATCCAAGACCTGCACTTCAGGTCCGGTCTGATATGCTTCCGAAAGTTCAGGATTTTCACTTACGCCCCAAAATACCCCACTGTTACCCCCTTCGGAAATTTTCCATTCCAAAGACAACACAAAATCGGTGTATTCCTTTTCAGTGACCAAATTAAAAGCCTCCCCTTTTTTTCTGTCCTTTGGAGGATAGAAAACCATGGCCCCATCTTCCAATTTCCAATTCTCGGAAACTCCTTCTTTATTGTATTCCTTCCAACCGTCAAACGAAGAACCGTCAAAAAGAACCGTCCACTCTTGAACCGGCTTCTCCACCTCGGTCTCAGCTACGACTTCGGCTTCCGTTTCCGCTTGTTTTTTTTCGGCCTTTTCCTTACATCCAAAGGCAACAACTGCGGTAAAAAGGATAAGTAACAGATTCTTCATAGGTCTTGATAATTTATGTGTTAGTTTTTCGAATACGGAAGAAAAAATGTTTCTCTTGCCAGAAGACAAGAGAAAACATTCTTCATTATTTTAAAAAAATATGTCCACTACTCAATTTTGGACTAAAGCCCTAAAATTTTCTTGAGCATTTCCTTATCTACAGCTGCACCGGCAAAATCGTCAAAGGTCTTTTCCGTAGCTTCGATAATATGATCTTGAATAAAGACCGCTCCTTCACGGGCCCCTTGTTCAGGACTCTTAATACAGCATTCCCATTCCATTACGGCCCAAACATCGCAACCGTACTGGGTAAGTTTAGAGAAAATAGTTTTGAAATCGATTTGGCCATCGCCCAAAGAACGGTACCTACCGGCACGATCACCCCAATCATTATAACCACCAAAGGCCCCTTTCTTACCTGTTGGATTGAACTCGGAATCCTTCACGTGAAACGACTTGATGAACTCATGGTAGTGGTCTATATATTCAATATAATCCAGTTGTTGCAATACAAAATGACTTGGATCGTAAAGGATATTTACACGCTTATGGTTTCCTGTAGCGGCAAGAAAACGCTCAAAGGTATCCCCGTCGTGCAAGTCTTCTCCCGGATGTATTTCGTAACACACATCAACACCTTGTTCGTCAAAATGGTTCAGAATGGGCATCCATCTTTTGGCCAATTCCTCAAAACCCATTTCAACCAAGCCTGCTGGTCGTTGAGGCCATGGGTGCCATGTATGCCAAAGTAATGCCCCTGAAAAGGTAGCATGGGCATTAAGACCTAACCTTCTACTGGCCGTAGCGGCTTTTTTAACTACGTCTACCGCCCATTCGGTACGGGCTTTCGGATTGTTCTTTACGGCATCGGGAGCAAAACTATCGAACATAAGGTCATAGGCCGGATGAACCGCGACCAATTGACCTTGGAGATGTGTAGAAAGCTCAGTGATCTCAAGGCCGTATGAATTTACTTTTCCCTTAAGCTCGTCACAGTAATCCTGGCTTTCGGCAGCCTTGTCCAAGTCTATTAAAAAACTCTCCCATGTAGGTATCTGAATACCCTTGTACCCTAAATCTGCAGCCCATTTACACATGCCGTCCAATGTATTGAACGGTGCTTTACTGTCTACAAATTGCGCTAAAAATACGCCGGGTCCTTTAATTGTTTTCATACTTTTATTGTTTGTATTAGTAACAGGTTTCTTCCTTTTGTATATCCTTATAAAGAAAAACCCTATATTTAATTCTCGTAAATAGTCAAAACGACTTGCCTTAGGAAAGTTATAAATATAGGCATTACATCAGGTTTAAAACAAGAAATACTATTGTGAATAAAGAAGAAATATTCGATGCCATTGTTGTCGGAACAGGAATTAGCGGTGGTTGGGCCGCTAAAGAATTATGTGAGAACGGATTAAAAACTTTAGTACTTGAACGAGGACCTATGGTGCGGCATATCGAAGATTACCCCACCATGCACGATGACCCTTGGGACTACCCCCTAAAAGGCGAGCTCTCAAAGGCCGACAAAGAGAAATACCACATCCAATCTCGAGTAGGCTGGGCCCCAAAGGAAGATTCAAAGCATTTCTTCGTGAACGACCTTGACCATCCCTACGTAGAAACCAAGCGTTTTGATTGGATCAGGGGCTACCAAGTCGGTGGCCGCTCCTTGACCTGGGGCAAGCAGAGCTACCGTTGGAGCGACCTTGATTTTGAAGCCAATAAAAAAGAAGGTATAGGCGTAGACTGGCCCGTACGCTATAAAGATATTTCACCTTGGTACGATAAGGTGGAAAAATATATTGGAGTAAGTGGAGAAAATCTGGGTCTACCCCACTTGCCCGATGGTATCTTTCAGCCCAAAATGGACCTGAACTGTGTTGAAGAGGAATTTAAGGCCTCAGTGGCCGAAAAATTTGACGATGGCCGTTTGATCACCATCGGTCGTGCGGCACATATCACCGACCCCAATGCCGATTTTGAAGGCAGGGGAACATGCCAAAATAGAAATAGATGCTGGAGAGGCTGCCCATTTGGGGGATACTTTAGCAGTAATTCTTCTACCTTGCCCGCTGCGGAACGTACCGGAAATATGACACTACGGCCTAATTCCATCGTATATGAAGTGATATATGACGACACTACCAAAAAGGCTACTGGCGTGAAGATTATCGATGCCGAAACCAACGAGAAGATTGAATTTAAGGCGAAAGTGATTTTTCTATGTGCCTCATCAATGGCATCGGTCGGTATCCTTTTGCAATCGAAGAGCGAGCGTTTCCCCAATGGCTTGGGCAACGACTCCGACGCACTTGGCCGTGGCATTATGGACCACCATTACAAATTAGGTGCCTCGGCAAAAGTAGACGGTTATTTAGACAAGTACTACAAAGGACGAAGACCCAACGGATTCTACATTCCCAGATTTGTCAATTTAAACGAAGAGACCAGACGCGAAGGCTACCTGCGCGGCTTTGGCTACCAAGGCAGCGCCAGCAGACAAGACTGGTCGGCCTCAATCGGAGAAATGGGATACGGAAAAGACCTAAAAGAATCTATTCTAAAACCCGGGCATTGGCAAATTGGCGTTACCGGTTTTGGCGAATTTTTACCCTATGACGATAATCGCGTAACCCTTAGCCGAACCAAAAAAGACAAATGGGGACTACCCCAACTGGATTTTGACGTTGAGTTCAAGGAAAACGAATATAATATGCGCGAGGACATTAAAAAGGAAATCGTTGCCATGTTCAAA
Organism: Zobellia uliginosa; assembly: GCF_900156625.1. Classification (GTDB taxonomy): domain Bacteria; phylum Bacteroidota; class Bacteroidia; order Flavobacteriales; family Flavobacteriaceae; genus Zobellia; species Zobellia uliginosa. The sequence continues at coordinate 114,867 of NZ_FTOB01000001.1, forward strand.
GCGGCGGGCTTCAAAGATGTACAGCCTTATGACGAAGTAACCGGTCCGGGCTTGGGCATTCATGAAATGGGAGGCGCACGTATGGGGCATAACCCCAAAACGTCAATAGTGAACAAACACAACCAATTACATACCGTTCCCAACGTATATGTAACGGACGGGGCTTTCATGTCATCGTCAAGTTGTGTCAACCCTTCGTTGACCTATATGGCGTTTACGGCAAGGGCCGCTAACCATGCCGCCGAACAATTAAAGTCCGGAAAACTTTCATAATCATGTATAACGACCGATAAATCAATCTGATATTCTAAAATATCACCTAATATTGTTCGCTCGTTTGTATATTGTTAACCTAAATTTTTCGCTAATACCGTGAAAAACTAGCTAACCGCAATAACTATATGGAAAACGCTTCAGCCCGAAATTTGTGGGGAGATTACCTTGACAAACATTTAGAACATGCTTTTGTCGATGCCCCGCAAGTCGTTCATTTCTGCAATAACGAACAAGATGCCAACGAATGCGCGGCACTGGTCAAAAAAGGCATCAAACGCGCCACCTCCCACTCGTTGTTAGGTCTGCAGTACCGCAAACAGCCATTGCCCAAGATTGGCGATTTTATGATCGTAACCAATTGGGAAGGCGAGGCACAGTGCATCGTTAGAACTACCGCCGTAAAATTAAGGCCCTATTTCAGTATAGACGAGGCCTATGCCCAACGCGAAGGTGAGGGCGATAAAAGCTTGGCCTATTGGAAAAAGGTGCATTGGGACTACTTTACCAAAGAACTGGCCGCTTTCAACCGCAAGCCAAACGAGAGCATGATCATTGTCTGTCAAGAGTTCGAAAAAATATTCGACCGTTAACCGGTTTTTATAGGAATTGAAAAGCTGTGCTATTTTGTGATACCACAGAAGCCCCATTTATTGCAAAGTTTTTTTACCTTGTACGGTATCAACGTAAACAAACTCCAACATGCTCAACTCCACTCCCTATAAGCCTTCATTCGGCCTATTTCTCTCGTTTCTTGGTATACTCCTATCGATTTCCGTTCAGGCCCAGGCGCCCAAATGGGAAAATCCCGAATGGGAAAACCCCGAAATATTTCAAATCAACCGCGAAAGCCCCACGGCTTCGTTCTATCGATACAAAACGCCCGAAAACGCACTACAGAACGATAGTTGGGAAAACTCACCCTATTACCGCTCATTAAACGGTGATTGGCTCTTTAAGTATGCCGACAATGTCATGGCCCGGCCCCTTGATTTTCAAACCGCCGATTTTGACACTTCCACATGGAGCACGATTCCCGTGCCTTCCAATTGGGAACTTCAAGGCCACGGTATTCCTATTTACACGAACATCGTCTACCCTTTTCCAAAAAACCCTCCTTTTATTCCCCACGACAAAAATCCCGTAGGAAGCTACAAACGTGATTTTGAAATTTCAGACAATTGGAACGGCAAGAACATTTACCTGCATTTCGGTGGGGTCAGCGGCGCTATGTACGTTTGGGTCAACGGACAAAAAGTAGGTTACAGCGAGGGCAGCAAGACCCCGGCAGAATTCAACATCACAAAGTACATCCGAGCAGGTAAAAACACCTTGGCCGTACAAGTTTTACGCTGGTCCGATGCCAGCTATATGGAGGATCAAGACTTTTGGCGTCTGAGCGGTATTGACCGCGACGTCTATCTGTACGCTACCGAAACCACCACCATTAAGGACTATCGGGCCATAGCCGACCTAGAAAACGACTATAAAGATGGATTACTGAAGCTTAACCTGAAACTAGAAAACACCGGAAAAAAGGCAAAAGGATACAAAGTAGGCGTACAACTTTTAGATCATGGCAAAGTACTTTATTCAGAGGAAAAAGATGTGGTTTTCAGCGGAAAATCAGCCGAGGTAAATTTTGAAAAATCCCTAACAAACATAAAAACCTGGAACGCTGAAAAACCAAACTTATACACCTTGCTATTTGTCCTAAAAGACAAAAAAGGTGAGGTTTCTGAAGCCATAAGCTCAAAAATAGGCTTTAGAAAAATTGAAATTAAGAACAACCAATTCTTGGTCAACGGCCAGGCCGTTCTCATCAAAGGGGCCAACCTACATGACCACGATGAAACTACAGGCCATGTGATAAGCAGAGAGGTAACCCTTAAAGATATGGAGGTAATGAAGCGTAACAACTTAAACGCCATACGCTGCAGCCATTACCCCAAAAATGAGTTCTTCTACCGCATGGCGGATAAATATGGTTTCTACGTGGTGGACGAAGTAAATATTGAGATTCACGGTATGGGTACCACCAACCAAGGTCTCGATAATGATGAGGAGGCCAAGAAAATTCACCCAGCTTACAGACCAGAGTGGAAAGCCATGCACTTAGATCGTACGGAGCGTATGTACGAACGTGATAAAAACTTCACTTCTATTGTTACTTGGTCTTTAGGTAATGAAGCGGGTAACGGCGAAAATTTCTTCGCTACTTACGAATGGCTCAAAAAACAAGACGCTACGCGCCCCGTTCAATACGAAGGCGCCACTCAATACACCAATACGGACATTCAGGCGCCCATGTACGCCACCATTGAGCAGACCATTGAGTATGCCGAAAACGACCCAAAGCGACCTTTGATTCAATGTGAATACGCACATGCCATGGGGAATAGCGTTGGCAACCTTCAAGATTACTGGGATGTTATTGAAAAGTATGATGTGCTACAAGGCGGTTTTATTTGGGATTGGGTCGATCAGGGCCTAAAGACCAAGAATGAAGACGGCGTGGAGTTTTATGCCTTTGGAGGTGATTTTGGCGCCTCACACCTTCAGCATGACAATAATTTTTGCTTGAACGGATTGGTAAATCCTGATCGTTCAGCCCACCCGGCCCTACATGAAGTAAAAAAGGTGTACCAATATATAAAGTTTAAATCCGAGGATCCTAAATCAGGTAAAATCACCATCACCAACAAGTATGATTTTACGAACCTTTCTGAGTATAATTTTACATGGAAATTGTTCAAAAACGGTATTGAGATAAAGGCAGGAACTATCGCCGATGTAGCAATAGCACCCTATGAATCTAAGGAAGTTCAGGTTACCCTACCAGCATTGACCGATGATCAAGCGGAATATTTATTGAATGTTTACGCATCCACCAAAAATGCCTCGCCACTTGTTCCACAAGGTTTTACCGTTGCCTATGAGCAATTCCAATTGACCGATTACACCCCCAGTGTTTTTGAAATGGAAACCAGTGGACTTTCAGTTTCGAATATTGACGGCACCGTAAAAATTAAAGGTGATGGATTTGAAGTCGGCTTTAATAGTGCCGATGGTAGCTTGACCACACTCGATTACGGCCAAGGCAATTTGATCAAAAACGGACCGAGCGTAAATTTTTGGCGCGCGCCGACCGATAATGATTATGGCTACAATATGCCGAAACGTTTACAGGTATGGAAAGAAGCTACAGCAACTCAAAATTTGACCCGTTTTCAGTTGAACTCCAACGATGGCAAGAAGGTTATAGATGCCGTAAAATTGAGTAAGAACCCGTTTAAAATCAAAAACGATTTACAGCTTACGGCCACCTACAGCCTGCCTTCCGTACAAGGTGAAGCCACGGTGACCTATGCAATCAACAACAAGGGAGAGATTCTAGTGCGTACGGACCTTTCCAACATTAAGGGTAGTTTGCCGATCATGCCCCGTTTTGGCAACAACTTTATTATAGACCCAGTCTATGACAATGTGAGCTGGTACGGCAGGGGACCGCATGAAAATTACCAAGACCGAAAGACTTCGGCATTGGTAGGCATATACCATGCAAAGGTAAAGGACTTATATTTTGAGTATATACGCCCACAGGAAAACGGCTACCGAACCGATATCCGTACGGTATCCTTTTTAAACGGGAACGGAAAAGGAATCGAAATTTCCTCACCAAGACTGTTCGGGTTCAGTGCCCACAACCAATACAACTCAGATTTTGACGAAGGCATGGAAAAGCAACAACGCCATACCTATGATATTCCTCAAAGAGACCTCATCAACATCAATATAGATTACAGCCAAATGGGTGTTGGAGGCGATAACAGCTGGGGACTATTACCACACGAAGCATATCAAATCAAACCAGATAATTTATCTTTTAGTTTTATGATACAACCGGTGAAATAAGTTTGTATCAACTTTACAAGTAAACTAAAAATCTCCCTGAAAGTATTTTACTTTCAGGGAGATTTTTAGTTTTAGTTATAGATTTTATTAGCAAATCGTACATACATTCTATTGTTATTGTGACCAAAGTGTAATTGTATTTGAAAATCATCTTTATCCCAAAGGACATGGTCAATTTCTTTATGCTCTATACTGCCCTTTTTTAATGACGTAATACGCTCTTTAATATTTGATGTAAAGTTTTCATCATTTGTTTTTTCAGAAGATTCTTCTTGTAATATTTCATCAACGACCAAGATGTTACTAGTGTAGCCATAATACTCACTAATTATTTTGTAATATGACGTATCCACAATTTCTGGAAAGAAAATGGTTATACTGTTTATAGTATTATCTTCAGAAGTCTCAACTCCAATTTGACCAATTGACTTTCCAAAAAAATCTACCTTTGGTTCCAATATCATGTATAAATTGTCCATTGCAGTAACTTGCGTCACACCTATTGACAATGCTTCACTAATATCTTTACCCAACAATGTATCAAAAAAGGGAACCTTCATAAATAAATTCGATAAAACTAAAACAATTATTATTCTCATAAACTTAATCGCAATCGCCGGTAGTTAACAAACTAGTTTGATATATCCCCGCATTTTTCATTTTAAAAGGTTCAACATAAGATATTTGACCTCCTCGAAATTTCATTGCTGCCTTTAAGCTTTTAATCCATGTATCATTAACATCTTCTTTTGTTGCATCAAAGTTAGTTAAATACCATAATTCTACGGCACGATTTGCAGCAGTTACGGCTTCAGCAGTTATATTAGATGCTTCTCCGTTGCGCCTCCACGAAGGAAGTGTAAAATATACTCGATTTAATTTAACGTACACTTCTTTAGTGTCAACTCTACCATTTACAAGTCGATAAGAATGAAATGTTTCCTCCATATTATCTACTGCCGCTGCGGTAACCGCAGACCCAGGTGGCTTATAAAACTCAAAACTCCCACAATTCACAAAAAAGATAGGATTTCCCGGCTCATTAATAGGAAAAACCAATTCCTCTTCCGGACAATCATTACTTAAATACTTACAAGCCCCACTTTGGACTTTACCTTCAGTACAACCGGAATCGCCTCCACCACCATCTGTACCAAATTGCCCAAAACTTCCTATACCCACTTCTACACTTGGTGTAGGTGCAGGTGTAGTACTTGGCGCACTATCAATTGCTACGTAAACATAACTTGGTGTTGAAATATTTGTATAATTATCTCCTTCAGTTGAGGTGGAGCCACCACCACTACCACTACCACTACCACTACCACTACTACCATTACTATTATTACCAGATGTTCCGGCAACAGAAATACTACCACATGGAACTGGGGCAGCCTCTTTTCCAGAAATAGAACTACTTGCAAAACTACCAAGATTGTAATAAGCTATATCTCCTCGGAAAGGAGCTTCTTTTCGATCGCTACTAGAATAAGTAGGGTAATAGCTTTCATCAACCTCATAACGCAACACTATTGGTTGTTTAAAATTTCCATGATTGTCCTCTTTTACGACAACATTATAAAATACATTATATGGACTATTAGGAACATACATTCTAACCGCATAAGAATAATTTCCAATTGAATCCAGAACTTGTAAAATACCCTGACTATCTAAAACAATGTTTTCCGAATTAGCTGACTGACCCCAAGATATAGAACTGTTTTGAATACTATACTCAATATTCTCTTTCAAAGAAGGAATATCATCAATTGTCCATGATTGTAATTCAAAATTATTGGGCTCTTGATCTGTTATATCTGCAGCGACAGTCGAAATTTCTTGATCTTCTGATAAGTTTTCATTTTGGCAACTTTGAAATACAAAAAGAAAAATCAGGAGAACTGAGTAGATAAGCTTTTTCACACGTGTTAAATTTAAATTTTCAGGTTAATATTCTGATATGAAAGTAAGAATTTAAGTGTTAACTGAAAACTAAATTTAGAATAATTAAAAAATTCCATATTTAGAAAAACAAAAACCCCCGAAAGCAAAATACTTTCGGGGGTTCTTATTTATTGCGGATTTTCTTTAGACTATCAGTCTTCTAGTTCTACCCACGTATTACCGTTTTTATGCGATTCTACAGTAGCTTCGATAAAGTTCATACCCCGGACACCATCGGTCATGGTTGGGTATTCCGCGCTATCGTATTGCTCACCCCTAATGGCTTTGGCCACACCTAAATAGATGTTCGCCATAGAATCAAAAATACCTTCAGGGTGTCCTGGAGGAAGTTTGGTTCCGCCTAATGAAAGTTCACTGTTATAGGCATGCCCAGGCTTATACACCTGTGTAGGTTTGGTATCGCTCAGAACATACAGGTAATTAGGATTCTCTTGCTCCCATCTGAAAGCCCCTTTTTCGCCGTAAATAGCTATTCCAAGACCATTTTCCTCACCAGTAGCTACTTGACTACTTCGAATAACCCCTTTAACATGGTCACTCATTCTGATAAGAACCGTTCCATCAACATCCATCTGGTTGTCTTCGTACAAATAGTTGAAGTCGCTCAAAATAGACTTGATCTTTAAACCTGTGGTGTACTCTACCATATTGAAGGCATGTACCCCGATATCTCCGATACAAGAACTGATTCCTGCCTTTTTGGGGTCTAAACGCCAAACCGAAGAACGTTTCTCTTGATCGTGGATTATCTCGTTGATCCATCCTTGATAATACACAGCGTCTACTTTGTGGATCCTTCCTAACTCTCCATTCTTGATCATTTCACGCATTTGGCGTACCATAGGGTAACCGGTATAGGTATGGGTCAATGCAAAAACGGTACCCGCCTTTTCATGGGCGGCCTGTAGTTTTTTAGCTTCCTCCAATGAGGTGGTCATAGGTTTTTCACAAATCACGTGAAACCCGTTTTCCAACAGTTTCAATGCCATAGGAAAATGAAGAAAGTTCGGGGTCAACACCGAACAAACCTGTATACGCTCGTCTTCAGGAAGCTTCATTTCTTCTTCGATCATCGTATCAAAATCTTTATAGATACGGTCGGTAGGCACGTCAATCTCCTTGGCAAAAGCCATATTTTGCTCAAAATCAGGGTTGAATACCGCTCCTACTATTTGATAGTTGTCATTAATATGCGATGCTACACGATGTAGTACACCTATTAGAGAGTCTCCTCCTCCACCTAAAATTCCAAGTCTGATTTTTTTTGGCATTTTGTAATCCTTTTAATTAGTAAAAAGTCGCTATTTGAACCTTTTGCGTTCGTTATTTTTTAAGAGTTTGAATTTAATAAAATAACTATGATTTATAGGCTATTTTTTCATTTTTGAACAAAATGGAGAACAGTAGTAGCACTAGAAACGCAAAAGCGGAAGGATACAACCAAATCGTACTCCAATCGTGTTGTCCGCCATCCAACACATAGGTATCCGTAATGGCTCCGGCTATCCAGAAACCTATGAGCATACCAACGCCATAGGTCGCTAAAGTAATTAGGCCCTGAGCTGCGCTTTTGTATTTTACCCCTGCTTTACTATCCGTATATATCTGTCCGGAAACAAAGAAAAAATCGTAACAAACACCATGTAAGGCTATACCCGTTATTAACATGAATACAAGCTCGCCCGTATCTCCATATGCAAACATCAGGTACCTAAGTCCCCAAGCCAACATAGCCGCTACGATAGTCATTTTAAAACCGAACCGTTTAAAAAAGAAGGGCAGGAGCAAGAGAAAAAGAATCTCGGAAATTTGCCCGATAGTCATTTTTCCCGCAGGGTTGGCTACTCCGATTTCCCCCAAAAACTGCCCCGCATGCTGATAATAGAAGGCCAAGGGAATACAGATGAATACCGATGCCAAAAAGAATATCAAGAAATTACGGTCTTTTAACAATGCCAAAGCGTCTAATCCTAAAATATCGGACAGTTTTATTTTTTGGCTTCTATCAGCGGTCGGCGGTGTGTTGGGCAGTGTAAAACTGAACACCCCCAAGAGCGCCGATGACACAGCGGCCATTAAAAAAGTATTGCGCAAAAACCCTTCGGTAATACCTTCTTGTGAATCCCAATTAAAAAAACTGATGAGCAATCCGGCGGTAATCCACCCTATAGTTCCAAAAACACGTACGAAGGAAAACTCTTTGGCCGGGTCTTTCATCTGATTAAATGAAACGGAATTCACCAAGGCCAAAGTTGACATATACATAATCATATAAGCCAGCAGAAATGGAAAAAATCCAGAAAAATCCGTCGCTTGGTACATGGCGTACATAAGTGTTGCTCCGATTAAGTGCAGCACCCCCAAAATGCGTTCCGCATTAAAATATCTATCGGCAATGAGTCCAATAATAAAGGGCGCTAAAATAGCGCCCCAAGATTGTGTTGAATAAGCTAGGGCGATTTCACTGCCTGTAGAGCCTAAACTATTTGGAAGATATATACCCAAGGTCACGAACCAGCCTCCCCAGATAAAGAACTCCAAAAACATCATTAATGAAAGCTGTGCCTTAATCTTTATCGTCATTGCGAAGCCTTACTTTTTATAAGTCATATAATCCGTTCGAAAGAGCTCCAACCCATTCGCCTTAAAATCCACCTCTATAAGACTTCTATAATAAGCCGACTCATTAATGATGTGAAAAAGTAGGTCTTGCACCGTATGGATCAACAGTTTCCCTTCGGCATCCTCATAATCTATACGTTTATCAAAATCATCTGTGGCCGAGGTAATCTCAAAAGAGTTACGTTGGTTTTCGTAATGAACGTCGCCCCATGTACTTAAATCGTGCAACTGCCCCATCTGATAGGTAGGTTGCCCCTTACCGATATACTCGTTATAGATATGATGCATGTTCAAAACATCACTAAAGAGCGCCATACTTTTTGGAGGAACACTTTCCAGTGCCGTGCAAGCTTCAATGAGCTTTTTGTTACAGTAGAAATTATAGTCGAACAGCTGATTGAAAAATACTTTCACGGTAACGGATATCTATTTTAAGTTTATTTGATTTCTTTCGATGCTTTTAGCAACAGTTCTTTGGTTGCTATAATTCCTTCTTCCTCGCTCAGGCCGTTTCCTTCATATTCGACCCCCACAAAACCTGTATACCCATGGTCTTTTACCATTTGAAGCATTTTTACGTAGTCAATTTCGGTTTCATTACCCTCTGCATCGAAATCATGCGATTTGGCACTGACCGCCTTGGCATATGGCATCAACTCTTTTACGCCTTTATATTTATCGTACATAAGCTCACACTCACGGGTACCCTTTTTGCGGGTAATACAAAAATTTCCGAAATCGGGCAAGGTACCGCAATTGTCCATTGCCACGGCCTTCATGACCTCGGCGTGCATGGCCCCATTGGAAGATAGCCCCCCATGGTTTTCTACAAGAATATTAATATTTTTTCCCTTTGCGTAGGTACACAACTTTGTAAGACCATCTATAGAATTCTTTTTCCACTCTTCTGGGTCATTGCTTCCGCTCAGATTAACACGAATAGAATGGCACCCCATTGCAGCTGCGGCATCCACCCATTTCTTATGTTTTTCTACGGTCTCGTCCCTTTCCTTTTCATCACTAACGGCCAGGTTGCCTTGACCATCTATCATGATCAAAACATTCTGCAGCCCATGCTTTTTGGCCTCGGCATTCGATTTCTCTACAAAAGCCGCCATGGCCTCTTCCGAATAACCCGCATCGGACAACTCGGGGTTGTACAATTGACTGACATATTCCAAACCAGAAAAGCCCCATTTTTTGGCCTTTTCCGCAAACGTATATGGGTCTACCCCATCCTCTCGGACCATTCTATGTATAGACCATTGTGCTAAAGATAATTTAAAGAAAGGTTCTATTTCGACTTCGACTTCCTCAGTTTCCGATGAAGCCTCTGTCTGTTTTTCCTCTTTTTTGGTTCCCTTGCAAGCCGCAAGACCTAAAATTGAAAGGGCCAAACCGGCATTAGAGCTATTTCTTATAAAGTTTCTTCTTTTCATTATTTACGATTAGTTTATTGAATTTTAAGGATTTGGGGGCAGATTACCCTTTAATGTATGACCTTAACAAGATGTATAGCGAATAAATGTAGAAAATTAATTTAATATTTAATAAATTTATGGACTAAACAATTTTGTACATGAGCAAATTTTATTACAACGAAGAGCAAGAATCATATGACGCGATTGTAGTAGGTACAGGTATAAGTGGTGGCTGGGCAGCAAAAGAGCTTTGCGAAGCCGGACTAAAGACCTTGGTGCTGGAGCGCGGACGTATGGTGAAGCACATCGAAGACTATGAAACTGCGAACATGGACCCCTGGGATTTTCCTAACGGAGGAAAGCCAACAAAAGAGGACATCGCAAAACAACCGAAACAGAACCGAACAGGCTATACGACCAATGCCGCAAGTAAGATGTGGTTCGTAAACGACCTTGAACATCCGTATAATGAAATACAGCGTTTCGACTGGATGCGTGGTTACCACGTTGGTGGGCGTTCCTTACAATGGGGTCGACAGAGCTACCGCTGGAGCGATATTGATTTTGAAGCGAACAAAAACGAGGGTATTGCCGTTGATTGGCCGGTTCGATATAAGGACATTGCCCCTTGGTACGCCAAAGTAGAAGATTATATAGGTGTTAGTGGCGAGGCATTGAATTTGCCACAATTGCCCGACAGCAATTTCCTTCCCCAAATGGAACTCAACTGCGTTGAAGAACATTTTAAGGAAAAAGTAGCGGAGTCTTTTGACGGCCGCGCCGTAACCGTCGGTAGGGTAGCCCATATCACGGGAACCAAAAACTTTGATGGTCGCTCAAAATGTCAATTTAGAAATAGATGTATAAGAGGGTGTCCTTTTGGAGCATATTTCAGCAGCCTTTCATCGACCTTACCTGCGGCAGAAGCTACTGGAAACATGACATTGCGCCCTGATTCCATAGTACACGAAGTAATGTACGACCCAGACACAAAACGTGCCACGGGGGTAAAGGTAATCGACAGGGAAACCAAAGAAGCTTACGAATTCAAGGCCAAAGTGATTTTCCTTTGCGCTTCCTCCATAGCTTCTACCTCTATATTAATGCAATCAAAATCAGACCGCTTCCCCAATGGTATGGGTAACGATTCAGACCAATTGGGCCGTAACATCATGGACCACCACTTAGGAGTGGGCGCTTCAGGTAAATTCGACGGTTTTGACGATAAATATTACAAGGGCCGCAGACCTAATGGTGTATACATTCCCCGATTCAGAAACTTGGGAGGTGATACCAACAGAAAAGACTACAAGCGTGGCTTCGGCTACCAAGGTGGTGCAAGCAGAGGCAATTGGGAAGAATTAATTGCCGAACTATCCTACGGAAAAGACCTCAAAGATGCCATTTTAAAACCGGGTGGATGGACCATCGGTATCGGTGGTTTCGGCGAAGTATTACCGTACGAAGACAACCGTATGACCCTTGACTACGACAAATTGGACAGCTGGGGATTACCGACGGTTACTTTCGACGCCGGATTCAAGGAAAACGAGCTGAACATGCGTAAAGACATGATGGAGTCGGCCATTGAAATGCTTGAAAAAGCAGGTGTAACGGACGTAAAAGGTCATGACCGCGAAACCGGCCTTGGCCTTGGTATCCACGAAATGGGCACGGCACGAATGGGAAGAGACAGAAAGACCTCCGTTCTAAACGGCAATAACCAGATTCACGATGTACCCAATGTTTATGTAACCGACGGATCATTTATGACCTCCGCAAGTTGTGTGAACCCTTCATTAACCTATATGGCTTTTACGGCAAGGGCAGCGAACCACGCCGTAAACGAACTCAAAAAAGGAAATATATAATGGATAGAAGAAAAGCACTCAAGAATATGGGTATGGCCCTCGGTTACACCGTGGCCACCCCCACTCTGATCAGCATTGTCCAAAGTTGCAAGGGCGAGACCGTACTGGAATGGACACCTGACTTTTTTACAAAGGAACAAGGTGCCGCTTTGACCCAATTGGTAGATATTATCCTACCGAAAACGGACACCCCTTCGGCCTCGGAAACCCAAGTACATCTATTTATAGATCGTTTTGCCGATCAGGTCATGGAGAAAGAACAGCAAGACTTCCTTAAAATGTCTATGGACAGGTTTTTAGAAAAGGCCCTCAAAGATTCAGGCAAAGAGAAAGCGGCAGATTTAACCGCCGAGGACCTTGAGCCTGTACTGGCCGATGCCTTAAAAGCTACCAAGGAAGAAGAAGTGAGCAACTTCAAGTCCATCAGACAATACAACGAAGCTATAGCCGAAGGAAAACAACCCCTTCTTGAAGATGGCATAGCCCGTTTTGCATTTGCCAACAACCTTAGAGGTATGACCATTTGGGGCTATAAGACCTCAGAGTATGTTGGGGAAAAGGTCTTGGCCTACCTCCCCGTTCCTGGGGAATACATAGGTTGTGCAGATACCAAAGAACTGACCGGCGGAAAGGCATGGTCGCTCTAAAATAAGTTCTGACATAGAACCATAAAAGGGGCCGATGGTAATCGTATATTTACTTTCGGCCCTTTATTTTTTTATATCATCCAACCCATCCATACAAAATGAAAAGAAGAAATTTTATTCAGAAAACAGCCCTTAGCACAGGGGCACTCTCCATGGTAGGCAACCTTGCTTACCCCAACCTTACCAACACCAAGTCAAAACCCCATAAATTCAACCTAAAATATGCGCCGCATTTGGGCATGTTCAAGGCATTGGCGGGCGATGACCCCATCGATCAGATCAACTTTATGGCCGACCAAGGTTTTACCGCCTTTGAGGACAATGGCATGATGAAACGCGATGTGGCCATGCAGAACAAAATAGGGGAAACCTTGGCCAAAAGAGGAATGACCATGGGCGTATTCGTTATCGACAAAGGCGGCAATATGAAGAACACCCTGGCCGCCGGAAAGCAAGAATACATAGATATCTTTTTAGACGGATGCAAAAGAGCCGTAGAAACCGCAAAACGAGTCAATGCCAAATGGATGACCGTTGTACCCGGTGGCTTTGAAAGAAAACTGCCCATAGGCGTACAAGACGGCAACGTTATCGAAGCCCTAAAGCGGGGTGCGGAAATCTTAGAACCTCACGGACTCACCATGGTACTGGAGCCCCTATCCGATTCACCCGACCTGTATTTACAGAACTCCGATCAAACCTATATGATATGTAAAGGTGTCGATAGCCCCGCCTGTAAAATTTTGTTCGACATCTACCACATGCAAAAAACCGAGGGGCATCTTATCCATAATATGGGACTCACCTGGGACGAAATAGCCTACATCCAAATTGGGGACAACCCAGGGAGAAAAGAGCCTACGACCGGTGAAATCAACTACAAAAACGTATTCAAATGGATATACGAAAAAGGCTTTGACGGTGTATTAGGCATGGAGCATGGAAATTCTAAAGAAGGTAAGGCCGGTGAGCAAGCCGTAATCGATGCCTACAAACAAGAAGATTCATTTTTATAAAACAAACAGCGAACAATATATACCTCAGCCCTGCCTTTGACTAAGGTGGGGCTGTTTTCTTTACTGGCCCAGATTTGTTAAAAAAATGCATTTTAACGGGAGTAAAAAAAGCCAATTGTGCATTTCAACGAGTTTTTTGACCTTTTTCGACCTAGAACATACTAAAGCTATAAGATAGCTAAAAAGTCGAACGTTGTCCTTGTATGGCCTCATACATATACTTACTCATCACCTACGCAGCTCTCATGCTAATGTCAAAAGTGGCGTTTTACTACTTTAACAAGAAGCAATCGAAAAAACTCACTCGTGTCGACGAGCCAGTTCAAGAAGAAAATCCTCAAATCGTGTATTCGGCCGATCGTGCCGTGGGCACAACACAAGTTCGTCTATAAATGACGCATATGTAAACAAATTGCCAATTTTTTGCCAAAAAAAGACATTTTTGACAGTTTTATGTAATCTTTTTAATGATTTCCGTACGTATATAGTATAAAATCATTTTGGGGGCAACATGGACAAATACATCATCATACTCATTGTTTATATAGCTGCGTATCTTTTATCGGTAGTAGCTAGACCTTATTTAGAAAAATAATGGCTTTTAGTTATTTTTTTAAAAGGCGGCGGGCCTAACCTTGACCGGACAACAAGTGCATATACGAGATCAGCCCCTTTAGCCTTCCTCCTACACAGAAATCTAGCCTCTAGCAAGCTTTAGAGAGCACTCCTAAGATTTTACAAGCCTTACCCCCCATAAAACAAAAAACCCCGGCCAAAAGCCAGGGTTGTTCAATATATCTTTTGTTAAGCCTATGAGCCACACATTAAACAATCATCGTCTGCCTGCCCTTCTTTGGCACGAGCGATCATTTCTTTCATTTCTTGTGGTGTCATAGGTTGAATATCCAATTCCTGTTGGGGTGTAACCGGAGTAGCCTTCACTTCCATTTCGGCAGCAGCTTCAACCGGTGGTGTTGTTGCCGCAGCTTCCGCCTCGGCAGCCACACTGACCGGTGCCGCTTTTTTCTTGCTGTTATCCAAGGTAAACTTGATCGCATCTACGGCCGCCTTGGTACGTAAATAGTACATTCCCGTTTTTAGGCCGCTTTTCCATGCGTAAAAGTGCATTGAAGTCAATTTGGCATAGTTCGCATTCTCCATGAACAAATTCAACGACTGGCTCTGATCAATGAAGTAACCTCTCTGACGGCTCATATCGATAATATCTTTCATACTAAGCTCCCATACCGTCTTGTAAAGGTCCCTGATTTCTTGCGGAATAGTTTCTATATGCTGTATAGAACCGTTGGCCCTCATTAGCTCTTGCTTCATATTCTCGTTCCAAAGGCCCAAGTTCACCAAGTCTTCCAATAGGTGCTTGTTCACTACAATAAACTCTCCTGAAAGCACCCTTCTCGTATAAATATTGGAGGTATAAGGTTCAAAACACTCGTTATTACCTAGAATCTGTGAAGTGGAGGCCGTAGGCATAGGTGCCACAAGCAAAGAGTTGCGAACACCGTTCTTTTTTACTTCTTTGCGAAGCTTTTCCCAATCCCATCTTCCGGAAAGTTCCTCATCTTTTACACCCCAAAGGTTATGTTGAAATTCCCCTTGTGATATCGGTGACCCTTCGAAGGTAGAATACGGACCTTCTTCCTTGGCCATTTCCATAGAAGCGGTAACGGCCGCAAAATAAAGGGTCTCAAAGATTTCCTGGTTTAATTTTTTGGCCTCATCGCTTGTAAACGGCAAGCGCAACATAATAAATGCGTCGGCCAGCCCCTGTACACCTAGCCCGATAGGCCTGTGTCTCATATTGGAGTTTTCGGCTTCCTTAACAGGATAGTAATTTCTATCAATGACCTTGTTCAAGTTTCGGGTCACCCTCTTGGTAACCTTGAACAATTCCTTATGGTCAAAGCTTCCGTTCTTAACGAACATTGGCAATGCAATGGATGCCAAGTTACAAACAGCCACCTCGTCCGGTGAGGTATATTCCATTATCTCGGTACACAAGTTGGATGAACGTATGGTACCCAAGTTTTTCTGGTTACTTTTTCTGTTGGCCGCATCTTTGTAAAGCATATAAGGCGTACCGGTCTCGATTTGTGATTCCAATATCTTCTCCCAAAGATCTCGGGCCTTTACCGTCTTTCTTCCCTTGCCCTCAGCTTCGTACTTAAGGTACAATTCCTCGAACTCTTCACTGTGGTGCGTAAACAATCCCGGACATTCGTTCGGACACATCAATGTCCAATCCTCATTAGCCTCTACCCTTCTCATGAAGAGATCGGAAATCCACATCGCATAAAAGAGATCTCGCGCACGCATCTCTTCTTTACCATGGTTCTTTTTCAAATCTAAAAAGGCATAGATATCGGCATGCCAAGGCTCCATATAGATAGCAAAACTCCCTTTACGCTTTCCTCCGCCTTGATCCACGTATCGTGCCGTGTCGTTAAACACTTGAAGCATGGGTACGATTCCATTGGATGTTCCATTCGTTCCAGCGATATAAGAGCCTGTAGCACGTACATTATGAATAGAGAGACCAATACCACCGGCCGACTGCGAAATCTTCGCCGTTTGCTTTAATGTATCGTATATACCATCAATACTATCGTCTTTCATGGCCAATAAGAAGCAAGAAGACATTTGTGGTTTTGGGGTACCCGAATTAAAAAGCGTTGGCGTGGCATGGGTAAAGTATTTTTTAGACATGAGCTCATAGGTCTCTATGGCGGCATCTAGGTCGTTAAGGTGAATGCCCACGGAAACACGCATAAGCATATGCTGCGGACGCTCGGCGATCTTACCGTTAAGTTTCAACAGATAGGAGCGCTCCAAAGTCTTAAAACCAAAATAATCATATCCAAAATCCCTATTGTATATGATGGTCGAATCGAGTCTTTCCGAATTTTCCGTAATGACCTTGTATACCTCGTCCGACAGCAATGGTGCCTTTTTATTGGTACGTGGATTAACGTACTCATAAAGGTCTTTCATTGTCTCGGAGAAGGACTTCTTAGTATTTTTATGAAGGTTAGAGACCGATATACGGGCCGCCAATTTAGCGTAATCAGGATGGGTAGTGGTCATCGTTGCCGCAATCTCGGCCGCCAGGTTATCGAGTTCAGAGGTGGTAACCCCATCATAAAGTCCTTCTATGACACGCATAGCGACCTTTAAGGGATCGACAAGGCCATTTAGGCCATAACACAATTTTCTAACTCGGGCCGTGATCTTATCGAACATGACCATTTCTTTTCTGCCGTCTCTTTTGATTACAAACATTTAACTACGTTTTAGTGAGGTGATATTTTTGGTTTGATTAGCTCTGACTGTTAAAATTTTTAACAGTTTCGAAATTGGGAATAAAGAACCCTTTATAGCTAAGAGCCTTTGGTTTTAAACTATTTAAAAATCTGCGTCGAAGCTTATTTTCTGCGCATCATCATCCTTTTCTTTGTTCAAAACGCCCGCTTTTTGGTATTCGGAAACGCGTTTCTCAAAGAAATTGGTCTTTCCCTGTAGGGAAATCATATCCATAAAGTCAAACGGATTGGTCGCGTTGTAAACCTTATCACATTCCAACTCGACAAGAAGCCGATCCGTTACAAATTCTAGGTATTGGGTCATTAATTTGGAGTTCATTCCTATTAGGCTCGCAGGAAGCGACTCGGTAATAAACTCACGCTCGATATCTAATGCATCGGTCAAAATTTGGGTGATGCGCTCTTTAGGCACTTTGTTGACCAAGTGCTTGTTGTGTAAGTGTACGGCATAATCGCAGTGCATACCCTCATCCCTGGAAATCAATTCATTGGAAAAGGTAAGTCCTGGCATCAACCCTCTTTTTTTCAACCAAAAGATAGAGCAGAAAGCTCCCGAGAAAAAGATACCCTCAACCGCTGCAAAAGCGATCAACCTTTCGGCAAAACTTGGAGACTCGATCCAATTCAACGCCCAATCGGCTTTTTTCTTAATAGCCGGAAAATTTTCTATCGCCCTAAATAGAAGGGATTTTTCTTTTTCGTCCTTCACATAGGTGTCGATCAGAAGCGAATAGGTTTCAGAGTGAATATTCTCCATCATAATCTGAAAACCATAGAAAAACTTTGCTTCGGCGTACTGCACTTCGCTTACAAAGTTCTCAGCTAAATTTTCGTTAACGATACCATCGGAAGCTGCAAAAAAGGCCAATATATGTTTAATGAAGTACCGCTCATCTTCACTCAATTTATTGTTCCAATCGTTTTGGTCTTCATGTAAATCGATTTCCTCCGCCGTCCAAAAACAAGCCTCACATTTTTTGTACCATTCCCACAAATCGTGATGTTTGATAGGAAAGATTACAAAGCGGTCGTTATTCTCTTCCAAAATAGGCTCTAGGGCTGCGGACATATCAAAGCGGTTTTAAAAAATTCGTGTATTGGGAAGAAAAGTCTTCCTTTGTGATGGAATAACAAAGATGGCAAAAAACCGCCAAAATATATGGGCTGTTTCATCATTTTGACTACAAAGTTTTTAACACGAATTGTTGAAATGTGGGCTCGCATTGTATATACACTGACCTTCGCAACAAATGCCCCTTACAACAAATTTGATGTGGAAATTGAACAAAAAAAATTAAACCAAAAAGTATATAAAAACATACTTTTTGGTTTAATTTTTAGAGGGCCATCGTCGACCAAGACCGCTACCCCTAATTTATTCTATACCCTTCAAAGAAACTGCCAAAACCATCGATACGGGAATCTTGGCCTACACTGTAATTACGCAATTGAACATAGACCTCTTGTCCGGCATTCAACTTAAAAATCCCACTGATCTCCGTATCAACGGTGTCTCCATCGACCGTAGACCCACTGAGCCAATTCGATTGGATATTGAATTTGATTGCAAAAAATGCACTGCTTACGGCATTCGACTGATCTATCCTGGCATGTAGGAAATAATATCCCGACTTGGGGCATACGAACCTTTTTGTAGTCCCATTGAGGCTGCCGGTGGTATCGTACAGCTCGTTTTCCCATATATCGGCCTCAATTATGGTGCCCCCGTCCAAATCCTTAACGGCAAAACCGCTGCCTTCATACTTAAACACTATAGGCTCACTAGCTTTCAAATTTCCATTGGCGTCGGCCACCACGTTCCGTTCGCCAGAACCTTCTAATTGTTTCACCCTTACATCGCCATTGGCTTCAACGGTCAACCTAGGGATGGCCTTGGTCACCAAATGGACTTTTCCGGTGGTATTACCACTTCCCGTACCAAAATCCATATCCCTGGCTCCCGAAAAAATACCTGAATAGCCGATATAACCGTTCGACGTATTGTAACTGACCCAGTTGCGCACATTATCGGTCTCGAGCATTACGGGGTTGGCGGTAGCCCCAACAACATGCAGTTGTGTACTGGGCGAGGCCGTACCTATCCCCACATCTCCACTGGTATAGTACACATCGCTTCCGTCTTCTTCCCACAGCGTGCCTCCGCCACCCGCGGCCACCTCGTCGTTGCCCGCGACCCATTGGCCCGAACCCGCATCCCATTTGGCCACTTGGCCGTCACTGGCTCCGACCAAGCCTTTTATGGTAGAGCCATTACCGGTCAACAATCCGTTTTCCGCAGTTACATCCACATAATCGCCCAAATCGACCGAGCCGGTACCGTCTTCGATGGAAAGTACATCACCGGTCAAGACCAAGGCTTGGTCATCGGTATCCACCAGACCGCCCGTAGCCAATTCCTCGATCGCTTCCTGGGTATTGGTCGCCGCCAGGCCGGTACCCGAATTATCGAAGGCCACCTCCGAGGCATTTTGGTCATCCGTACCTCCGGGCGGTATTATGGCGGACAAATCTATGGTCGACCCACCGGTTATGCTTAAATCGGTACCCACAAGGCTAATATCTTGAATTTCATTGCTAGGGTCGGCATCAGCATCGCCCCCTCCACCAGAGGATGCGATTTCATCCAAGGCGTCTTGAACATTATCGGACACAAGGCCAGACCCAGCATTGTTATAGGGGACTTCCAAAGCATTCTGGGTAACACCCCCTCCACCTGACAAACGGTTGTCGACATAGGTCTTAACGGCTTTTTGCGTGGGTAGTATCCTATCGCTGTTCTCCACCAGCCCCTCGTCATCCGATATGCCATCAACCTCATTGCCCAGGCCCAAACCCAGGCTTCCCAAAACCTCGAGGTCGCCCTTAATCTTAACTCCCCCTGTATTGACATTTTCAATATCTACCCCGTTCACGGCCCATCTCTTATCCCCAGAAGCCATCGCATAGGGCACCGCCATAAGTTCCGTAGTTCCCGCCTCCGCACCATTGAACGAAACGGTAACAAAAGTAGCTTCGCCCCAAGGCAAATTGGCATAACTACCGGTACTACTATTGCCACTTCCGATCTGCAAGCTAAAGACACCGTTGGCATCGGTCGTTATTGAATGGCTTTCTTGATACTGGGCGACCGCGTCGGCACTACCAAATTTTAAGGCAATACCAATTTCTATGGTCTCTTGCGCCATTAGTTCGTTATCGGAATTACGGGCTACCCCTTGGTAATTAATAAAGTTTTTTTGCTGCGCCTGAACCATTAGCGTTCCCAAGAACAACAATGAAAGCACGGTAAGTATTCGATGGTATTTTCTTTTCATGGCCCTATTTTTTAATCAGTTTATATTCTTTAGTTTCCGAACGGCCCTCCAGGTAAAGTTTTAACACATATACTCCTTTTGCCATATAGGCCATATCAATCTTGTATTCCAACCCGACCTCATCGGTTTTTTGGCTGATGACCTGCTGTCCGTTTAAAGCAAATAGCTCAATACCGTACACCTTGTTGCCACCCATAAAAACAGTGACTTCCTCTACCACGGGATTAGGGTACACCAGAATATCCGAGGGTTCCTCCGTAGGGATCATCGGCATGACCAAAATGCCCTTTCCTGCCCAAAAACCTTGATCTACGGAATTGGTTTCCATCAACAAGCCCACCGCAGGCTCGCCTATGGTGAAACTTACGGACATTGCGCTCGTCGCCATGGTTCCGCCCACGTTACTTATAACGCTCCGTTCTATGGACTGGGCAAAAGAAAGGCCCAGGCCAAGGCACAGTAATACGGGAAGCAGTATTTTTTTCATTTTTCCTTCGTTTTAAGATTAATGGTCCCCCAAGGCCTAGGTTAACACTATTGACGAAATATTTTCGTTTCTACCGGCGAATATCGCGGTTACGAATTCCTGAAAGGAAACACCGTAAATCTGTAACAAGGGTAAATATGGGGAGTGCCATGTGCCATGAAGTATCGAGGCCAGGCCTCGGAAAGGCAATGCAAACCGTTTAAAGAGCGATAGAAGAAAAAGCCCTTTTTTCAAACATCTTAGCCATCAAAATATTGAAGCGGCAAAAGTAGGCCCGCTTACAAAACTATTAGATAATCGGAAAGAAAGAAGGCACATCGTATCAACGGTCTGCTTTCCATCTTTATCCAAATACCGGGCAACACCTACCGCCCCTTTTTTTTAGAGCCAGACGGTATCGAATCACTTCTTCGCCTTCATAAAGGCACGGTTTTCACCCAGATATTTAGAAAAGCAGGAAGTTTGTTTACATGTATTTTTATCGGATACGGGCTATCGCTTAGATTCCCTTAAACCAAACCTCATATTTCTTTCCTAAAATAGGTGCTGGGCTCTCCTTTCCATTTAAAGCGTTCATAAGCGCCATTACCCACATGTAAAGAAGTACAAAAATGCCAAGTATATTTATCAACCACCCCAAAATAGGTATAAGGCCGATAATGCCCAAACACAATCCCGTAATACAGAGTCCGACCGACTGCCGAATATGATATCTGGCAAACTCTTGTTTTTTCTCATTGTTCATTACAAACGCCACGACCAAGCCGATAACTGTAATATAGGCCAGTATGGCAATGGTTTTATCATTTTCATCTGTGGTGGCCGCAGCTTGGGCCGTATCCATTTTGGTCTCCGAATTTTCCATGATCTATTTATTTTAAGTGCTATTGAATGAATTTTACTCGACCATATCGGTCAAGTCTGACAAATCAAGCTTATGGACCAAGGCCCAGGTCTCGTCCGGTTGCATTTTGGCAGCATTTATCGTTACTAAAAAGCGCTCATCATAGGAGAACATCAGCTGGGTATCGTTGCTCTTTTTCATATAGGTCTGTTGCGCCTTTATACCCTTGACCTCAACAGTTTGCCTGTGCTTAAGGGCATCTTCTTCCTCCATATCATAATTGCCCAACATACCAAAGCCAGCGGCCATCGTACTTCCTATCGGTCCCGCCCCATCGATAACCGACACCTTGAATTTCTTTTCATTTGCAGCATCTTCATAGGTAGCCTCGACAGAATTCACTTTATACATTCCCATCGGCCCCACTTTAAAGGCCGTGCGCTGCATATCTGACAACTTTTCGGGAAGCCAGCCCTTGAGCTCATCACTACTAAGCGGAACGGCGTCTTTGAGCTTTTTGATCTTCCCCTCAACGTTTCGCGCTTCCTTGACCAAGTTGCTCGTGTTCGTTATTCCCTCTTTTGCCCTGTCCAGTTTTTCCTTTGCCTCGCCCAAACAAGAATTCAGGCCTAGAAGCATTGCGGAGAGCATTGACCACTTAACTATTGTTCTCATACCATATATAATTTGAGTTAGAAAAAGGGTACGATCAATCGCACCCATCTTTATCGATGTCTTCCTGAGCTTCCTTTATGGCCTGGTCATATTCGGCCTTATTGGTGCCGGGCACGCAATCAGCCCAGCCTTTTAGTGCATTAAAGTAATCTTTGGCGGCCGCCTTGTACTTGGCACAATTTTCTACGGTAGGATCTTCTTGATAGGCTTGGCCGGCCACTGAAAGTGCCGCTGTTTCATCAAGTATGTTTTGCGACCAAACGCCTCCACCGGCACACCCGCCCAACGGGTCTAAAGGGTTGCTTTTATCACACCCGTAGGTGAACGCTAACATCATTACACTTCCGTAAAGAAACATTCCTCTTTTGCTAATTGTTTTCATGGCTTTTCTTGTTTTTGTTACTAATTGTTTATGGTTACTTTCTGTTAATCATCAATCTTGGCACAGATTACCCGATGCATTGTTCGAATAGGCCAAATTAGACTCCTCAAATGTGGCCCCGTCTCTTACAAATATGCCACACCCCCCACTATTGGCCAATAAGGTATTGTGAATCTTCATTTGCCCGGCTCTAACGTAGAGCCCACTTTTATCGTCACAGCAATACACATAATTTGACCCGGCATTATTAATTTCCGCATAGTCGATTATGTTATCGCTACTATTGGTATCGACATATATCCCTCTCCAATATCCCTGACTATTTTCCGCGCCTCTAAAAACTATCTTTTCTTCCGCCTTACCCACGGCATTGAACGAACCAGAGCCATACACGCCCAGTCCAGAATCAGCATCAAATTCTATTATCACACCAGGCAAAAGGCTTAAGGCCGTAGTGATGTCAAGCACTTCGTTTTTCGTCAACCTATACGGCACATCGGTAGCGGCAATGGTCGTCTCTTCTTCAATGTTGCCCCCATCTAAGAGTATATAATCTTTGGTATTCCCCTTATAGGTAGAGCCACTTCCATCTAAAAGCCCGACAACCGATGGATCTATAAAAAGTGGGGCCTCATCATGGGTAGTAATCGTATTGGCCGCATACTTTTCAAATTTAAAACCATCCTTGGCCACGATACCATATGACTTACCATTACTTAAGATTGAATTGGAGATACTGGCCCTTCCTGAATGAAAGAGAATGGCAGCCTTTTCCCCACAGCAATAGACGTAATTAGACCCGGTATCGGAGATTTCTAAATAATCTATTTTATTGTTGAGGCTGTTAGTTTCAAAATACAACCCGCGCCAAAAGCCTTTTACAGGAGACTGGCCACGCATAACAACAGGTGCTCCTGCATTTCCGTCAACGGTCAGAAACCCATCACTATACACCCCAATACCACCATTTTCATTAAAAACGATTTCAGCTCCTGCATCAATTACAAAACCTGATTTTATATCCAATACCTTTCCCGGTAATAAGTAGGGTACATTTAGCTTGTACCATGTCGTCTGATTATTTACTGCAGCTCCCGTAACATTTACAAAATCTTTACCGTTGCCACTATAATCAGACCCCATACCATCAAGGCCGGACAATACCTCGGCGTTGAATTCAGCCGGATAAGAATCATGGGTGTTTATGGTTATATTGCTATACGATTCGAGTTGCGTACCTATGGAGGCTATCAAGCCTATTCCTTTTCCTTTAGTCAAATGCACATTTTCAAGAGCTATTTTAGCCCCTTTCAAGTATAGACTGGCCGCTTGATTACAACAATAGACATAATTAGAACCTGCACCTTCAATAATAACATGCTTTAGTTTATTGTCGACCGATTGTGTTTCGATATGAACACCACGCCACCATCCTTTAATGTCGCTGTTACCCCGCAGTACAATGGGCTCGTTATCCGTTCCCATGGCATTCAAAGTTCCTTCGTTATAGATGCCCAAACCTGCATTTTCAGTGAATTCGATCACTACTCCCGGTTCAATTGTCAAGGGAGCTGTAACATCGATAACACATTTTACAATATAGTCTACGGCAGCGGGACCGTTCTTTAAAACCGTCTCCTCCTTTATATTACAAGAAAGTTCTTGGGTTTCTACAGGACCGGCATCAGCAATCGGGGTATATTCACCTTCACGAACCCATTTTTGAATATTGCCCTCCCCGGAAGAACTAACGGAAATTCTTAGTGTGTCATCCTCTCTCAGTTCCATGGCAGCGGAGTAATACCGAGCATCACTACCTAATTCCTCATATTTATATTTTTCTTGGCTCTCTGGCTTAATGTCCTTCCATTTTATATCCCCAACATCAAAGGAAGAACCTGCCTTATCGACTATTTTACCCTGCCCATCTTGCATCTCCACAATCATTCCGTCATTCGAGGGCAAACTACTGGCTATTCGAATCCATGCCCCCTTTAAATTATCAAGGTTCAATTCTTCTTCAGTTTCTTCTGGTGTATTCGCCGTGTCTTGGGTATCATCTTTGGAACATGCCACAAAAAGCAAGACAAAAAGTACGGTATACAGTACATTTTTTGTTTTCATAATCGTACGTTTTAAAGTTTTTTACACCCGTTTATACCCTAATTACAAAAAGGTCAACATCCCCGATAAAAAAAATTTATATTTAAGGGATGTTTACTTTTTAACCAACCAAACACCAATGGAAGACCAGCAGCTTATTTCCCAAATGAAAAAGCGGGACAGGAATGCGCTGAAAGATGTTTACAAGGGGTATAAATCTGAATTTTTCAGGTTCGCCTCGCGATACACTTCAGATGATGTTGTATTGGAGGATATTTTTCAGGATGCAATAATCGTTTTATACGAGAATGCCCTATCAGGAAAATTAGACGAGTTAAAGAGTAGCCTTAAGACCTATCTTTTTAGCGTAGGAAAGTTTATGATCTTTAAAAAGTTCAGGGACACCAAGGAGTTGACAACAGACGAAGATTACGTTTTCGACCGAAACGAAATTACCGTCATTAATGATGTATATGAAGACGATGGCCCCAATGAATACCAAAGAAAAGTAGTGGAGAATTTTAAGAAACTCGGCGACAAATGCCGTGAAATACTAGAACTGTTTTACTTAGAGGGCCTAAAAATAGATGAAATAATGCGTGTACAAGGCTATGAAAACAAGAACGTAGTGAAAAGCCAAAAATCACGATGCCTCAAATCTTTAAAAGACCTAATTCTTAAACATAATGGATAAGGATACATTAATTAACACTTATTTTGAAGGCTCTCTCACCGAGAGTCAGAAAAAGGATTTCGACCATCTCTTAGAAACGGACACGCAATTTGCCGAGGACTTTGAGTTTCAGCGCGAGTTGCAAAAGTCGCTTAAAAAGGAAGAGCGCAAGGCCGTGAAACAGATGCTCGCCACTATGTCGGCTTCCGAACCAAAACAAGAGACCAAGGTCATTTCTTTGCGCCCCTGGCTCGTGGCCGCCTCAATCATCGTTTTGCTCGGTATCGGGTCGTGGTTCACATTCTTCAATACCAACAACTACAGCACCGAGGAACTTTATAATGCCAACTTTGTAGCTTATGAAAATGTGGTCCACCCCATTGAGCGAAGTGCAGAACTAGAAGACCTACAGACCAAAGCTTTTACCGCCTATGAAAACGAAGACTATGCCGAGGCCCTTTCATTGTTCAAAACCCTTCAAGAAAAAAATAACGATGGCTATATACAATTCTACGAAGCCATTACCTTGATGCAGCTTCAAAAACACAAAGAAGCGGTGTCACTTTTAGAAAACTACATAAAGGCCGATGGTGAACTGAAAGACCGGGCCATTTGGTACCTGGCCTTATCGGACCTAAAACTGGGACGTATTGACGAAAGTAAACTACAACTACAAAAATTGGTTTCGCTGAACGGTTTTAAGGCCACTGCCGCCAAGCGACTGTTAGAAGAACTGGATTAAACCTCCCATTTTAGACGTTTCCAAAACCAAATTAGGAACGCCACCAAGACTAGTATGGCCACACCCCAATACCAGCAAAAGGAATCTTCCGACAAGGGAGACCCGTCACCCGAAACGACAAAGGCCGACCAATAATAGGGGTGTTTTAAAAGCTCGTCATCAGTACTTTCCAAATACTTTAGTTTAGCATCGCGCAAGGCCCTTGTTTTTGATTTTCCCTCGGATAAGCCTTCATAGAAATTCTCCATCAGCCTTACACTGCTCTTGTCGTTTATCTTCCAAAGCGTATTGACCAAAGATTTCGCCCCGGCATAATAAAACCCTTTGGACAAACTAAGCATCCCTTGACCTTTTTGCAGTTTTCCTATACCCGTTTGACAAGCACTCAAGGTAACCATATCGGCATCTAAAGCGATGTCGTACAAGTCTTTTATATACAGGATATTATGCTGTACACTATCTGCCTCTGCACTAAATGCGAGGTACGAATAGTCGGGAAAGGCATCGTTCGCCGAAGCATGCGTAGCCAAGTGCAGTATATTGAAACGCGAAAGATTCGACTTAAAATAAGACAAGGTGGCTTTTTCGTCCAAAACCGCTTCGGTATGGTAAAAACGATCAATTTTAGAAACCTCGTCATCGTTATAGAGCAACTTACCGAATTGCCGTGCACCCTGAACCGGACCTTCTCCGGAAAAGCTCGGCGCAAAAGCCAATACACTATTCGTTTCGGCTTTACTTTTTGCCTTGAGTTTCATCAGCGAAGCCACCGAATTGGCATATCCGATACTCTTGGTTTTTAAAACATAATCACCATTATCGCATAATAGATCAAAGGGCAAGTAGTGCAATACCCCATCGGGAACAATAGTGACTTCTTCGCCATCAAAGCCACGCAAGGGCCGTTCCAGCAATTTTTCAAAAAGCTGACTACCGAGTTCCTTGATAGGTTCTTGACCTGTTAAGGAAGGATGGGAGAGCAATCTGTACAATTCTTTTACCCGGTTTTGATCGTCTTGGCCGAAAGGGAGTTTCATGAACTTTTCATCCTGACCACCCAACATGATTACGTAAAGTTGATCACCGGCAACGGTATAGGACACCAAGGCCGAGCCATTTTCCAAAACCCTTGCCTTTACGCTGGCTAGGTCAAGGCGCTCACTCTCGTATTTTAATTCGTAGTATTTAGGAAAATCGGTTCTCAGTTTTTTCAAAAGGCCATAGTACTCTTGCTTTAGTTCGAATAATTGCTCTTGATAGTGGGTAATGGTATCCCTGGCATCAAATAGTTGTTTTTCCAAATGGGTTATGCCCGCCCTCAATTGTACTTCCTTATTCAACAATTGTGGAGGTACGCCACCATATTTTGTCGCCTGGGCATTCCGGAGGGCTTCGAGCAATACAAAATCTTTATTTTTTTCCGCGATATTCAACGCAAACCCCAGCGTTTTTGACGAAGGATCCCGTTCATAACTCGCGTACGCTACCGCTAGCATACGGTAAAAAATAGGATAGACCCGCTCGGCCAAAAACTGCTTGTCTAGCTTACTGTCAAATTCACCTTTCAGCGCATCAAAGGTTTTCAAAATAGCATCACTGGTCTGCAGAGCTTGCTGTTCATAATCGGGCTCAGCAGTTCTCTCCAAAGCCATTTTTAAAAGCTGCAGTTTTATATCGAGCAAATGTAAAAGTTGGATTTTGGAAAAGCTTTGATCGGGACTAGGGTTCCTTTCGGTATCGGCAATATGGCTTCCGGCATTTTGAAAGGCGTCTTGAACCGCCTGCAGCCCTTGTTTAAAATTCATCCGCCGTAAATGCAGTTCGGCTATCTTCCCATAGGCCTCGGCTATATCTTGATGTGGTCTGTTGCGTCGGTACGCTTGATACGACTTCAAGGTGTTTTGATAATAGGTCAAAGCTGTGGAAAACTCCCTTTTTCCTAAAAAGGCATCGCCATATATCATGTCGATCTCCTTTTTAAACGGATTGTCTTCGGGCCTGACGATGTTATTTTCGTTCAAAACCGCAATGGCCGAATCAAAATCTTCTTGATTGATATAATTCTTGGCCAAGAGCATGTAGGTAGACAGAAAGTTATTCTTAAACCTCGGGATATCGACCTTGGTTTTGTAAAATATCAAGGCTTCCCGTAACAATCGATTGGCCTCTGCCGTATTGCCTTGGTCTTCGTACACCTGCGACAATAATTTTTTGGTATTAAATCCGACCGACCGGGCATCTTCAATACTGTCGCTATAGGTTTCTATCAGCCTCAAATCTTGGGTATAGTAAAACTCGGCCTGCTCATACCTGCCCGTATGCCGGTGTATCAACCCTAAAAAACTATAGATGGCGGATAAGGTATCGATATCCAGGGCGGTAAGTTCATTCTGAGGTATCGATTTCAATTGGGCGAAGAGTTCTAAAAAATAATTCTGGGCCGCTACATAGTCTTTCAGCTTGTAGTGATAATTACCCCTGTCAAAAAGCAATCTTTGCTCGTATACCTGTTTTAAGGCAAAACTATCGAGGCGGGAATCGCTTTCAAGCAATGTGCCCATACGCTCCAGATTGTCTCCGTACTGTTCAAGGTCGTAAAAATTACTATTGGCATTGATCAAATAGCTAAGTCCCCCCATCAGCACATCCAAATTATTCTGCGCATCGGCCATAGAAACGACCTTGTCATAATAAAAATAGGCGCTGTCTTTATTGGTATAATGGTTTTCAAAAGCACGATTGAATGCCTCATCTAGCCCAATCGAATCTACCTGGGAGACCCCTTGGGCGATAAAAACAAAGAAAAACCCTATACAGTGTAGATAGTTCATAAAATAAAGTCCCTCACAAGATACACAAGGAAGGACTTTGATTAAATTAGAAATTGATTCATTCTTTATAGACGGGTACCTGCAAGACAACTTCTTGACCGAATTTGCGTGTATCCGTTTTTTTAATAAGCATGGTAGCATCTCCTTTGAAATCTCCCTTGAGCATAATTACCGTTTTGCCATCTTTCAACGTTTGGGGAGAAGAACCCTTGGCCAGGACCTTGTTTTTTTTGTCCACCACAATTACCTCGACCCCTTCTAGGCCATCGGTTATTTCAATACCATTGAAGTCGCTAATATTTATTTTCGGAACACATCCTGATCGAGGATCGTCAAAACACCCCCTTGGCGGTCTTGGAGGGAATTTGCCTCCTCTGGGCATAACAATACTTACAAGGCCACCTTTAAATTCGTTCAATGCCGATTCTTTCTTTTGGGCCATTTCCAACTTGGCAATCTCGCCTTTACGTCCCCTACCGATATCAATACCTTCTTTTAACTTTGCAATCTCTTGTTTCACCAATGTCAAGCTCTGTATTGCACCTAATTTGTAGAGTTCCGCACCGTTTAGGTATTGCGGCTCTTGAAAATGGTAATATCCGAAATTGGTAGCGGTCAACTCTTCTTCTGGAGTTTCTGTTCGAGTACACGACAGGCTCAACAGCATAATCGTGGTCAATAGTACGTAATTCATAGTTTTCATATTTAACAGTTCTGTTTAGGTTAGTTACCCCTGCCGCAAAAAGGTTAACACGAGTATTTATTTTTCGTGCTAAATATGATTGTAATTTACCCACGCCACAATCAATCATGTTCAATCGGTATATTTTGATGTACCAATGAACCTATTTCTTGTATCAATAGCAAAGCCCCCTTCTTATGTTTCTAAAAAAAAGTAATACAATTCGCTCAAAACAAGCTATTTACAACTAAGATACAAACATAAAAAAGCCGGAAAATATAAATTTCCGGCGAAGTTAAATAAGGTATGATACCGCCAAACCGTACGGTTCCTCTAATGTATCAAAATCGATTATTACCAGAAAGGGTGCTGATTCAGGTAGTTCCCCCGAAACCTATAATCGAGCAATCACTTTTCCAACAAGTTGGACGAGTGTTCCCCAAAGTGGTTTCATTAGACGGACAATTCATGTTCTTTATCTTAACACGACGCCTAGAACCGTACCTTTTTGGTTGGCAGTTTCATAAAATTGTAGCTAGTTCCCCATTGATTTTTGTATATAGTTATGCTTGGTCTATTCTTCTATATTTATGCCCTAGGGCGTACTCATACTTGGCTTATAGCAATCGGGGGGACGGTAAAAATAAGCATTTTCTTTACACTATGCACTATACAAAAGCATATTTGTACATTCTAACTTGATCATTGGTAGAATATTACAAATAAGGCCACCTGCCCAAAAATTTAACGTTCGGCGAGCAAGTTTTCATAGGTCTCCACCTTTTTTTTGACGGCGGTGAATTTTCTTTTCACCTGAACGGTTTGACCTTCAAAATTTTGAAACTGAATATGGATATCACCACTCATAGATAATCCATTGTACTCACTGATCGTAAAGGTGCCGTTGTAGGCAAAAAATGGTTTTTCGCCCAAATCATCAATATTGACAAAACCGAACACGCCCTTAAAATCTTGTAGAAAACTATCTGCATTAGGCCGTACCGTATACTTCTTCAGCAGATTGGTTGTATCGGTCGAAGACATTGAAACTAGAATACCCATTACATTTTCGTTCTTATCGGCCTTGTTCATCATTAACTCAAGTGTAGTATGTAAACGACCGTTCTTAGAAGCCTTGTCATCCATTTTAAATACCATGGGAATGGCCAATGTTTCGTCTACATCGCTCATAGCGGATACCATAGGATAAACCGCATCGTTATTTTTGGTGTTGACAAAACCATTTTCAAGCGTTTCTCCGGATAGGAACAAGAAAGAAAACAATATCCAAAAGCTGAATTTGCCTGCTCGAATAAAAAATTGAAACAAATCGTTCATATCTATCAATTTTTTGAGGTGAGTACTGACTCTTCCGAAAGTTCATTCATTGTATTTTCGACAAACTGTTCGTCTCCTAAACGATTCTTGTCAAAATTACTTTTCCCGTCTTGATTGGTATACATTGCCACTATTAGTAGCAATACCAATACTGTGAACATGATAACACACTTTCTCATTGTAACTCTTATTTAGTTCAACCTTACTCCGGTTTGACATCAAACCTTAATGGGGAAACATTAATATCCATCACAATTTCAAGCCTAAATTAGCCTTGACCTCATGAGCTTTATAGGCCTTATGTGTAAATGGTGCTTTTTTCTGTATAAATAGCACTTTGCCCACTTTTAGGGGGATTTTGGTGTTAACAAAAGCCTAATTATGTGGTTAAAATCAAGAATCGCGCCAATTTTTAAACCTCTAAAACCATATTTACATTTTTTTATGCCGATTATACCTGAAACCCATCCAACGGCACATCTTTTTTTTAGAAACCACGGTATACCATTAAATTTGATTAATTTACCTTAAAGCTGAATTCTATGTTAGAAGCCGTAATTGTTGATGATGAAATTAAGGCATTGCAAAGCCTCTCTTGGGAATTGACCAATTTCAGTGACGAAATTAAGGTCGATGCTTCATTTACCGACCCTTTCGAAGCCTTGAGCTACCTTGAGACGAACACTCCTGATTGTCTTTTCCTGGACATTGAAATGCCGACCATGGACGGATTTCAATTTATCCAAAAGCTTACCAACAAGAACTTTCCGGTGGTCATTACTACGGCCTATAACCAATATGCCATCAAAGCATTGAAAAACGAGGCTATTGATTACCTCTTAAAACCCATAGATACCGACGACCTTAAGGAAACCATTGTCAAAATCAGAAGGTACAACGCCAAAAACTATACGGCCGAGCGATTAGAGAAATTGCTCTTAAACTTTAATTCTAACGCCAAGCACAAAAAAATTACCTTTAATACCGATGGCAAATTGGTGTTTTTAGACAGTGACGAAATTCTATATGCCGAATCGGATGGTAACTACAGTACAATATTCTTGGCCGATGGGCATAAGATCGTACTCACCAAAAAACTGAAAGAAGTTAATGAACTGCTTCCTGCCGATACGTTTTTCAGGATCCACAATTCATACATTATCAACCTTACTAAAATAAAAGAATTCTTAAAGACGGATGGCTATGTAATACTCGAATCGAATCATAAGATTCCCGTTTCCAGGCAAAAAAAATCGGACTTTCTGGATATGCTATAAAACTTAATGCAGTTTCAACGGATACATATTAAAAATTCCCTCATCTTTTATTACCCTCCTGTGGCCATAAAGGTTATTTGCCTTGTGTTTTTTACAAGCATTACTTTTTGCCAGGCACAATTTGTTCCCTCCTCGTTCAAACAAACTGTTGACAGCCTGATCAACGCGGCTCCAGAGACCTATGGGGAGATACACTCCGTACTGCAACCCTATAAGAGCGATACCATTTTAATGCGCTACCTGTCCAATACCACCCTAAAGGAAAATTACTTGCCCGGACGCACCTATGCCCTTAACGAATTAGGCAGGGCCTACCGCAACACCTCACAATATACCAAGGCCATAGCACTGCATAAGGAAGCCTTAGAAATAGCCAATTCAACCGACAATATTGAATTCAGGGTCGCCAGCCTAAACGATTTGGGGGTCGTATACCGACGAACCTCATCGATTCGTACGGCTATGGATTACAACAAAGAAGCCCTTGAACTGGCCGAAAGTGTCAAGGAAAAATCAAAAAGCCTAAAAAAGAGCATAAACGTGTCCCTTAACTGTATAGGCAACCTATACATTATGCTGAACCAATATGGGCAGGCCATTGAATACTTTAAAAGGTCGATGAAACTCGAGTCGGAACTCGGGAACACCTTGGGCATGGCCATCAATTATCAGAATATAGGGGAATGTCAAGAACATTTAGGAGAATTAGACGAAGCCCTAAGCAACTACCGCACCTCATTGGCCTACAACGAAGAAATAAACAGTGATATGGGCCGTGTAATTTGCAAGAACAGCATTGGTCAGATCTACCTAAAGCAAAACCGGATTACCGAAGCCGCAAATCTTCTAAGGTCTACCTTGCCACTTGCCGAAAAATTGGGAGATGGCTTCTTGATATCGCCCATTTACACGAACATCGGCTGGTCTCAAATGGCTACGAACAATTTTTCAGGTGCGGAAGAAAACATTCTCGAAGGCCTACGCATAGCCGAAAAGTATAATTTACGGGCAGAAGCGGCCAGGGCCAACCATTTACTGACGGAACTCTACCAATACATGGGAGATTACAAAAAGGCCTTGGCCGCCAATATGAGGGCCTATGAATTAGACGAGGAAGTTGCCAATGAGAGTACCGTACGCTATGTTAACGACATCATATTTAAATATGATTCGGAAAAAAAGAACAATCAGATACAAAGGCTCGCCCAGAACTATGCCATGGTTCAAATGGAACTCCGAACCAGTCGCACCACCCTGCTTATCGGCGGTATCGCCCTAGCTCTTTTGGCCGGCATATTCTATATATTGTACCGGCAATACCAACTAAAGAACGAAAAGAAACTACTCACCCTTGAGCAAAGCATGCTCCGAAGCCAAATGAATCCGCATTTTTTGTTCAATTCCTTGAACAGCATAAAACTGTACATCATCAACAATGAACAAAAAAATGCAGTCCACTACCTGAACAAATTCTCAAAACTGGTACGAAAAATATTGGAAGCTTCGTCGATGCGCGAAATCCCCCTTGCCGAAGAACTCGAGACGGTTGAACTCTACATGAATATTGAAAACATCCGTTTCTCGAATGAAATCGACTTTAAGGTAGGCATCGATGAAGGTATCGATACACATACGATAAAAATTCCATCGCTAATCTTACAACCTTTCTTAGAAAACGCCCTTTGGCACGGCCTCTCGTCAAAAACTGGAAAAAAATCCATCGACCTTCATATTTCAAAAGACCAAGAACAATACATT
This sequence comes from Zobellia uliginosa, assembly GCF_900156625.1. GTDB lineage: Bacteria > Bacteroidota > Bacteroidia > Flavobacteriales > Flavobacteriaceae > Zobellia > Zobellia uliginosa. The sequence continues at coordinate 149,065 of NZ_FTOB01000001.1, forward strand.
CATATTTCCATTACGGATAATGGTGTGGGAAGGGAGGCCGCGGAAAAGATAAAATTGAACAAGATTCTCAAACGCAAATCCGTTGGTATAGATATTACCAAGGAACGTTTGGCAAATTTCTCAAAAGACTTTCATAATTCGTTCGAAGTTGAAATCGTGGACCTCTACCATGAAGATGGAACATCGGCAGGTACAAGGGTCATTTTACATATTCCTACTGTTTAGTGTGCTCTTCGGCCACTTCTTCGAGTTCTTTGTACCAAGCCTCGCCGAACTTACGGATCAGCGCTTCTTTTACAAATTTGTAAATGGGTACTTGCAGCTCTTCCCCTAATGCACACGCGGGATCACAGATGCTCCATTTATGGTAATTAACTGCCGTCAACTCGGTGTATTCCCGTATACGAATCGGATATAGGTGACATGACACCGGCTTTTTCCAATCGATCGCACCATCGTTATACGCCTCTTCAATACCACATTTTGCCGTGCCATTTTCAGAAAACACCACATAGGCACATTCACTATCGTTAACCAATGGGGTCTCCCATTCATCGTCTTCGCCTTTGATAAAAGCACCTTGCTCTTCAATGGCATCTACCCCCTCTTTCCTGAGGTAAGGCTTGACCTTACTGTATATATCCACCAAAATTTCGGTTTCCTCTTCATCCAGCGGAGCGCCCGCATTACCGTCAACACAACATGTGCCCTTACAGGCAGAAAGGTTACAGACAAACTCGTTCTCTATAATCTCTTCAGATACGATGGTCTTACCCAATTGAAACATAAATACCTATTTAGATATGCAAAGATACTTTTTAAAGGGAGATTTTGACCTAGTAATTTATTTTGAAGTTCCATACCGTTAATCCGTTTTAATAAATGTAATTTTGCCGAAAATTTAGAAGTATGAAGGTACATTTCGATTTTCGGGAAATTGCCACGGCCACAATGATACTCTTTGCGGTCATCGACATTTTAGGGAGTGTACCTATAATCATAGGCTTGCGAAAAAAAGTGGGGCATATCGAGTCTGAAAAGGCATCGGTGGTATCATTGATTATCATGATCGCCTTTCTTTTTGTTGGAGAGAAAATACTGAAACTGATCGGCATAGATGTCTACTCCTTTGCTGTTGCTGGGTCTTTCATTCTTTTCTTCCTGGCCCTTGAAATGATATTGGGCATTACCCTGTATAAGGAAGACGAGCCCGAAAGTGCCTCGATCGTGCCAATCGCGTTTCCGCTCATCGCCGGGGCAGGTACCCTTACCGCATTGCTTTCGTTAAGGGCCGAATATCATGTGGAAAACATCATTGTCGCCATTACCATAAACATTATTTTTGTATATCTCGTTCTGAAATCTTCAAAACGCATTGAAGGTGTTTTGGGTAAAAACGGACTGAATATTATACGAAAGGTCTTCGGTGTTATTCTATTGGCCATTGCGGTAAAACTATTCGCCGCCAACATCAACGAGCTTTTCTAATAGGATAATTGCTTTCGGGAATTACCGGAAATATTAAAAAACACATCATGAACAAGACATTCACCTTAATTTTAATCGCATTGGCCGTTGCGCTGATCGCCTACAACGTTACCATTGTCGATTTTCAAGATCCATTTAATGGAGACAGCACTATAGCCCTGATTGGCATTGTAGCCTCTTTATGTGCCGTGTTGCTGCTTTTGATCTTCAGGACAAGCAAAAAGATCCAGAAAAAAATAGAACAGCGGGATTAGTCATTGATTTCAAGGGCTTCTTCCTGTTTCCCATGGACTTCGGGCTTGTCTAACTTGAGTACCTCTTGCAACATTTTATCTTGGGCACTTTTTATTTTTGCATGGATATTGGGTCCGAACAACTGCTCGGCCAAGGCCGCCTTTAAATACAATTTGATACTGCTTTCATACTTGTAGAAGTCCATTCTGAGGTTTCGCCTAATAGAGTAGTCGACAAATTTCTCAAATAGGATATCATCTACCCTAAAGTCTTCTATAAATTCTTTTTCGGTCAACGAGCTATACCGTTTACGATCGTCATCTAGGTGTTCAAATATAAAGTAAGAAAGCCAGCCGAAGCTATCCATACTCTCTACCGCTTCCTCTTCATTGGTACCTATTGGAACGAATACGTCGGGAATAATTCCCCCGCCACCATAGACCACCTTACCCTTGGGCGTCACAAATTTGAGCGAATCGGCCACCTTTATACTATCCACTGAAATCAACTCACCACTGTGATATCGATCGGTAAATTTTTGATAATAGTCTTTATTGCCGTTTTTATACGTCTTTTGAATGCTTCTTCCGGTAGGGGTGTAATAACGTGATACGGTCAAACGAACGGCAGAACCATCGCCCAGCTCCATTTCGCGCTGTACCAAGCCTTTTCCAAAAGAACGACGGCCTACAATGGTCCCAATATCGTTGTCTTGTAGTGCCCCGGCTATAATTTCACTTGCCGAAGCCGATCTTTCATTGATCAGCACATATACGGGCTTATCTTCAAAACTGCCCTTACTCGTGGCGTGAATCTTGTTCACTTCCCCTCTTTTGTTCTTGGTAAAGAGTATCAGTTTTCCTTTTTGCAAAAACTCATCGGCCATCTGTTCGGCCACACCAAGATAGCCACCGGGGTTGTCCCTTAAATCTAGTGTCAACTTGCGAGCCCCCTGCTTTCTGAGTTCTGACAGGGCCTGTTTAAATTCCTTATAGGTAGATTCGGCAAAACGATTGACCTTTATATAGGCCATATCATCGGTGAGCATAAAATAGGCCTCTACGCTTTTTATGGGTACGATATCGCGTTTTACATTGACCGTAAATACTTTGTCGTCTTGTTTTCTGTAGACCTGCAATTTTACGGTACTGCCTTTTTCACCTTTGAGCTTTCCTACAATATCATCATTGCCCAAGTCTTTACCGTACAATGTATCGTTATCGGCCATTAAGATCCGGTCGCCCGCTTTTATCCCTTTTAGATAACTGGGCCCCTTAGGTATGGTTCGTATAACCGAAATGGTATCTTTATAAGGGTAGAAATTGATACCTATTCCCACAAAATCACCCTTCATATTCTCCGAAACGCGATCCATCTCATTTTTTGGGATATAGACCGAATGCGGATCTAATTTTTCGAGAATTTGATTTACGGTAACATCAACAATACTATCGGTATCAACATCATCTACATACTCATAATCGATATAATCGATCAAACGATTAAGCTTGTCTTTTTTCGAGTTGGTAGTGAACAGCCTTTCAGGACTATCGGCAAAATGCAATTTTCCCCCAACAAAAATGCCCAAGGCAAGTGCCGCCGCTATAACCGTTGGCCATATATAGTTTTGCTTTCGCTTCATAAATTAGGTTGTCTGGTCTACCTCGACCTCTATTTCAGGCATATGTACCAACTCGACATTGGCACGTTCTAAAAATTCCAAGCCCGAATTGTCTTTGTACGCCGTTTTGTACACAACACGTTTTATGCCAGATTGGTGAATCAACTTACTACATTCGCGACAGGGCGATAATGTAATATATAGGGTAGCCCCTTCACATGACTGGGTGGAGGATGCCACTTTGCTGATGGCATTGGCCTCGGCGTGTAAAACATACCATTTGGTATATCCTTCGTCGTCTTCACAAATATTATCAAAGCCCGTTGGAGTGCCATTATAACCATCGGAAATAATCATTCTATCCTTTACAATAATGGCGCCTACCTGTTTGCGTTTACAGTAAGACAACTTTCCCCATTCTTGGGCCATACGCAAATAAGCCTTGTCGTATTTGGTTTGTTTTGATTTTTCCATCTAATGCGAAGATACAACACTCTGTATCACTACCTTTTATCTATTTGTAAGACTACTAAGATACCCGCTTTGAAAAAGACCGACAATAAATGTCGGTTATTTTTAAGTGAAAATAAATTAGTGACTATATCGGAAACGTACGAACCAGCATTGGTATTGTCATAAGAAGGATTAAAATAGACGTAATACCCACATAGTACGTTTTTTTAAGTTTTGCTGCAGAAACAACGGCCCACCCCAATACCAAAACGGATAGAACAACGGTAAGCTGTGACAGCTCAATGCCCGTGGCAAAGCCCAAAAGGGGCACCAACTTATCGTCTACCTCGGCCATCAACATCTTAAAGTAATTACTGAAGCCAAAACCGTGTATCAAACCGAACACAACCGTGGCAATGGCATGCCAGACCATGCTTTTCTGGGCCGTAGCCACCTTGAGATACACCAAATTGAAAATAGCCGTAGCCATAATCGTCACGGGAATCAGGAACTCGATTAGGGCTACATCTACCCTAGCCACCCCATACGCACTTAATGCCAAGGATAGGCAGTGCGCAATAGTGAAGACCGTAGCCAACAAGACCACTTTTTTCCATGTTTTAAATGAGAAGGGAACGGCCAGTGCCGCCAAAAAAAGAATATGGTCGTACGCGTTAAAATCAAGTACATGCTCCAGACCCATCTTTATGTAAAACAGAAATTCTTGCATTTTCTACAATTTTATATAACAATGGAAAGTACAAAACCAACAGGCCTACAAACCTCTTTCGGCCTGAATCTCCTCGTAGGCTTTTTGAACTTCCTTAAATTTCTCCTCGGCACCTTTCTTAATGGCCTCGTTCTGCGTATTTACGCGATCGGGGTGATATTTTTTGGCCATAGTACGATACGCCTTCTTTACCTCGTCATTAGAGGCGGACTTATCAATCTCGAGAATTTTATAGGCATTGTTCACCGATTTTATGAACATGGCCTTAATGCTTTCAAAATCGCGCAAGTTCACCCTCAAATAACCTGCAATTTCACGAATCTTATTTATCTCCGGATTACTGACGGAACCGTCGGCCTGGGCAATTCCAAAAAGAAAGTGAAGCAATTGCAAGCGGACCTCGTAACGTGTTCTTTGGTTTAAAAACGTACAAATACGTTCCGCCGATATCTCGTGTTTTTTATTGATGTCATTGAAGGTCCTGAAAATGGCATTGGCCTTATCCTTTCCATACGTGCTGACAAAATATTGCCGAACATAATCCAATTCACGCTGACTTACCGTACCATCTGCCTTGATTACGATGGAACACAAAGACAACAAATTGAGCTCAAAATCGGCAGGTGACACTTTCTGTCTCGCCATATCGCCAAAAATGGCCTGACCCCCTGCACTACCACTTATCTTAAAACCATCGATCAGACTTCCTACCAAGTAGCCCAAAATAGCACCCGGAAACCGAAAGAAATAATACCCAATGATGGCCGCGAACCATTTGATCATGCCTTTTCTAAATTTGGGCAAAGATATTAAAAGGAGGCAGAACTAAGGCATCAAAAAAGCCATGAGTCGTCTTTGTTTCGGCAGGGAAGGCCATTACCTCAAGGCCATAATCCCGCACAATACGCTTTTTCCCAAACGAAACGTTAAGTCTATCAACAAAATGCGACAAATTAAGTATCTTTGTTAACCACATTAAAATTAAAGATTTATGTATCCTCCAGAATTGGTAAAACCTATGAGAGACGACTTGGCTTCCGCCGGGTTCGAAGAATTATATACGGCCGAAGCGGTCGAAAATGCAATTAAAAAAGAAGGTACTACCTTGGTAGTCGTAAATTCCGTATGCGGTTGTGCAGCGGCCAATGCAAGACCGGCAGCAAAATTGAGTCTTCGCCATGCCAAAAAGCCCGACCATGCGGTAACTGTTTTTGCCGGTGTCGATATCGAAGCGGTAAATGCGGCAAGAAACCTTATGGTTCCTTTTCCTCCGTCATCGCCTAGTATGGCACTTTTTAAAGATGGAGAATTGGTCCATATGATAGAACGCCACCATATTGAAGGCAGACCGGCAGAATTGATCGCCGAAAACCTCATTAGCGCTTACGACGAGTTTTGCTAAGACCACGATTTATTGCCATTCCCTCGTAAAAGGGAAATAAAATAAAAAAACCGTTTCACAAAGAAGCGGTTTTTTATTTTTGCACCATGCAAAAGCTAATCGCATATCCGCTTACCTTACTTTACATGATTTTCTTCGGATTGTGTTTGTTGGTGTTTCACCCTATTCAGTGGATCTGCTTCAATCTTTTTGGATACAATGCCCACAGGGCCAGCGTTGCCTTGCTCAACCTCTCGCTGATGCGCTGTACCCATATTCTGGGAACCACCTATTCATTCAAAAACCCTTATAATATTCCCACGGATCGGCCCTTGATCATAGTGCCGAACCACCAGAGTATGCACGACATCCCTCCCATCATCTGGTTCATGCGGAAGCACCACCCCAAATTTGTCAGCAAAAAAGAACTCGGCAAGGGCATTCCTAGCGTGTCCTATAATCTAAGACACGGCGGCTCCGTACTGATCGACAGAAAAGACAGTCGCCAATCACTGACCGAAATCGCCAAGCTCGGACGCTACATAGAAAAGCACAAGCGAAGCGCGGTTATATTTCCCGAGGGTACCCGAAGCCGTACCGGACACCCCAAACCCTTCAAGGCCACCGGGTTGAAACTTCTTATGAAAAATGCCCCTTCGGCCTTAGTAGTTCCGATAAGCATCAACAATTCATGGAAGATGCTCAAATACGGTAAATTTCCCAACGGTATCGGAAACCATATTAGCTTTCAGGTACACGAACCGATTGAGGTCACCTCTGATTTCGATTCCGTTTTGGCCGAAACCGAACGAAAAGTCGTATCGGGCGTAACTTCCTTTAAATCATAAAATGAGCGACCCTGAAATTATAGAACAGACCATTGCTTTTGTAAAAGAAACTCTACAAGGAGCCGAAGGCGGTCACGATTGGTTTCACATCCAACGTGTTTTCAAGAACAGCCTGCTTATCGCCAAAGAGGAAAAGGTCGACGTTCTTGTCGTTGGCCTTGGCGCCCTTTTACACGATATTGCCGATGCCAAATTCAACGGCGGTGACGAAAGTGTGGGACCAAAACTCGCCCAACAATTTTTGGCCGACCTTGGAATAGACCCGAAAACCATAGACCATGTGGTCAAGATTATCGAAAATATCAGCTTTAAAAATTCACTTGAAATACAACAGGGCCAAAAATTCGACTCCTTGGAACTACAAGTGGTTCAAGATGCCGACCGCTTAGATGCCCTAGGTGCGATTGGTATCGCCAGGGCCTTTAATTATGGTGGGTTTAAAAACAGGGAACTTTACAACCCCGATATTGCCCCTAATTTAACCATGACCAAGGAGGAATATAAAAAATCAAAAGCCCCTACCCTTAACCATTTTTACGAAAAGCTTCTTTTGCTAAAAGACAAAATGAATACGAAAACCGGCAAAAAACTAGCCGAAAGACGGCATCAATTTATGCTAGACTACCTCGAGGAATTCTATAAAGAATGGGATCCACTGGTCGCTACAACCCCATTCAACAATGTAAACGCATAGGAAAGCCCCACATTCCCCTTCTCTTTTACATTTTTTTGTACCTTCAATTCCAGAACCAAAATCCAATTTTTGAAGATGCAAAGAAGAAAGTTTATCAAGAATGCCGCTGCGGCCTCTACCGTATTTTCCATCGTACCCAGTTTCGTTATGGGCAAGAACCACGTTGCCCCAAGTGACACGCTCTATATGGGCGCCTTTGGAGTAGGAGGACGAGGAGCAGGCGTAATCAGGGGTTTAAACGACACCGGAAAAGTAAAATTCGTAACACTGTGCGATGTTGATGACCGAAGAGCGGCGAGTACTTACGAACAATACCCCGATGCAAAGAGATATAAAGATTATAGAAAGGTATACGACAAGCATCTGAAGGACATCGATGCTATTATGGTGGCCACTCCCGACCATATGCATGCCTCTATAGCGTTACCGTTCATGCGCGCCAAAAAACACGCTTATGTAGAGAAACCCTTGACACATAACATCAACGAAGCACGTTTGATGACCAAAGTGGCCCAAGAGCACGGGATCGTTACCCAAATGGGGAACCAAGGCGCCTCAAGTGATGGCAGCCGAGAGGCCAAGGAGTGGATCGATTCCGGCATTATTGGAAAAGTATACAAAGTAGACTGCTGGACAAACCGTCCGGTATGGCCACAAGGCGTTCCTGCCCCTACCGAAAAACAACGTGTTCCAAAAGGTCTTGATTGGGACTTATGGCTAGGTGTCGCGGCACAACGTGATTACAACGCCGCCTACCTTCCCTTTAAATGGAGAGGTTTTTGGGACTTTGGAACCGGAGCCCTTGGCGATATGGGCTGCCATATTATGGAAACGCCATTTAGCGTACTTGGCCTAGGATATCCTACTGAAGCGGAAGCTAGCTGTACTACGAACTGGGTAGGCGATTTTGTTGAAGCCGATTATAGCGAATCGTGCCCTGCTTCCTCCATAGTGCGATTAAAATTCAACACGGAACAACATGGCGATATTGCCCTGAACTGGTACGATGGCGGACTTATGCCCGACCTACCTGATGAATTGGCCGATGGCGAAACTATCGGCGATGGCGGAGGAGGCTCGGTGTTCTACGGAACCAAAGGTATTTTGGTAACAGACACCTATTCCCGTAATGCCCGATTGCTCCCTAGCAAGAACATGGATATGTTCAAAGCGCCCGCACCCTACCTAAAACGCATTGACGGCGATGTAGAAGGCCACCAAAGAAACTTTGTTGAAGGTTGTTTAAACGGAAGCGAAACCTCATCGGACTTTAAAAAGTCAGGACCCTTGACCGAAGCCGTACTAATGGGCAACTTGGCCATTAAGGCTTTCCAGTACAAAAAACTGAAAGAGGGCAAAAAACTAGGTGATTGGGATCCTTTTGATTATCCGGGAAGAAGAAAGATCCTATGGGATGGCGCCAACATGAAGGTCACCAACTGGGACATGGCCAATGAATGGGTAAAAGGCAAGTACCGCAAAGGCTGGGAATTAAAATAGGAAGCGAAGGACATAATAACCAACCGCAATATGCGCAATAGTGATTCCTTTTTCTTAAGGTATCCCTATTGCGCTTTTATTTTATCTGAACCTGATTAAAAGGCGTAACCGGCCGAAATCTGCAATACGTTGTTTTGGCTATTCCCCGTATACGAATCGCCGTTAATGTTGGCAATACCCTTGTTGTACCGAAGACTGAAAAAGATGTTTTCGTTCAGTTTGTACGATGCCCCGATAGCAAAGGCCACATCTAATTTTTTAAAGCGGTCGTCATCGTCTTGGTTTGTAGAAATCAAAAAACCGACCACAGGGCCCGCTTCAGCACTGAGGCCTTCCAAAAAGTAGTACTTTCCTAAAATAGGCAAGTTTAAATAATCTAGTTTTAGGTCGTTATCGCCGGTACCATAGCTCCACTTCGTTCCTTGTGAAGAATACAGCAGCTCGGGCTGAACCGCCATCTTATCGGAAATTGCAACCTCCGCAACTCCCCCTAAATGAAAACTCACCTTGGTACCCAAACTACCTAGGCCCGAATAGGCGCTTCCGCCTATGGAAGCCACGTTAATACCTCCTTTTACCCCAATACCGAAATCTTGGGCATGGCCAACGGTTAACGCTAAAAGTGCGGTCAATAAGAATCCTAGTTTTTTCATAATTTACATATTTTATTTAACTGTTTCCCTTGTTAGTGCCGCACAGACAAAAAGGTTAACATGGCCTCAAAACAATTTTAATTGCCCATCTTTAAATTGCTCGTGCAATTCATGGTTCAGGGGAGGAAAAGACTTGTTTTTAAAATACGTATGACGCGCCAAACGCATCAAATCATGGATTTGTGTCGCTATCTTGCCCTCGCCCCGGCTGCGAATTCCGAAACGACTATCGTTCAACGTGCCCCCATGACATTCCTCGATCTGATGTAATACCTTATCCGCTTTATCAGGTAAGGTTTTACGGACCCAATCCGTAAAGACCCCGCCTATGGCCCCGTTCAGTCGAACTACGGTAAAAGCGAATGATTTTGCCCCATTGTCGGAAACCGCCTTGGCCAAGTTCATGATTTCATGACTGTTGATCCCAGGTATAATCGGCGCCAACATGGCATTTACGGGAATGTTATTTTCAGATAATATACGAATGGTCTCCAAGCGCTTGTTAATGGTGGCCGTCCTTGGCTCTAGAATACGTCTTGTTTCCTCAGACAATGAAGTGACCGAAACATTAACGGCAATTAACCGGTCTTTCGCCAGTTCCTTTAGTACATCTAGGTCACGGAGGATTAAAGCGTTCTTGGTAATAATACCAACGGGATGTTTGTATTTTAGGAAGATTTTGAGGCAGGCACGGGTAATTTCAAACTTTTTCTCTGCAGGCTGATAGCAATCCGTATTCCCTGAAAGCACAATGGTTCGCGCCTCCCAGCGCTTGCTTTTCAATTGGGCCTCCAGCAGTTTTGGGGCATCCTTCTTAATTAAGATTTTCCGTTCAAAATCAAGTCCTGCGCTATACCCCCAAAACTCATGGGTATTTCGGGCATAGCAATAAATACAACCATGCTCACAACCTTGATAAGGGTTCATGGAATAAGCCATTCCCACATCGGGACTATTGACCTTATTGACTATGGTCTTCGGAAAAATTGGGATGTATTGGGTCTTGTTATTATCGGCTTCCTCTCCTTCTATCCGACAAAACTCAAGAAAATCATCTCGGGTTTCATAAATGTTCTGAAGAAATTTATTGGGTACGTTCTGTTGCGCGCCCCTCCCCTTAATATAGGATTTTGATTTCAATGCAAATGGATTTATTCCAAATTTATGGAATAAATCCAAATATCATTTATCCTTGTCGCTATTTAACAGTTACTTCCACCAATTGCTTTTTGGTACCGCGCTTGGCGTAGAACAAAAGGTGATTTGAAGCCTCATCAACGAAGGGTCTTGACACCATAATGGGCAATCGCACCTCTTTGTCGTCTACCAGTTTTTTATAGGAAAGGTCTCCTTCGGCATCTACCTTGATGACAAACATATTGGGGTTTCTGCTAAACCCTTGTTTGAACAGGATGCGTTCTTTGCTCATTTTCTGTGGATTTTCCCCAGAATTGATAAAGAAGTACATGTCTTCCCCATGGCCGTACGCCGTGTAGGAAGCATAAGAGGCATCTCCTTGGGTCACTTCGGCCTTATTGATGTTACGGGCCCACTCCATTGCACCGGAGGCGTTGAGTTTAGCCAAAACAATGTCGTTGTAATGGTAGCGGTCTACTTTTTTGGTAGCTCCGGTACCGATATCTTCCCCCGCCGTCACAAAATACTCCTCGGCACTAAAGAGAATATCGTTGTTGGGGGTTATGTGCACACTCTTAAAAATAAGGTTCTTGATTTCCGCATCGACCTCACGACCGAATTTATCGAGCATAAACTGATCTGAAAACGGATTGTAATTTTTGGCCTTGATCGCCAAGGAATTGGCATCTAAATTGAAATAGACCAAACCGTTGTAGCGGTTGTCCTTTCTATCGGCATAGAAACCGACCACTTTGAGGTCATTTCCCAGCAATACCGGTTTCAACGATTCGGGAAATCTTCCGGCATCGGCAAATTCTTGGGTTTTGCTTCCTCCCTTGACCACACGTACCAGCTCATACTGAAACCTTCTTTCTTTGACATCGAACCTTCTTTTCTTGAAAAAAGCCTTCCCCATCAAATACAGTTCCTTTAGATCTTTGGAAACCGCGATGTTTTCGAAAGCATAGTTCTTTTCCTCTATATAATTGCTAAAGTCATAATCTAACTGAAGTTTTAAGTCGGTTCCGAAAAGATAAATATGGTATTTCTCATTTTTCCCTTCACGATGGTGCACCGTAACGGCAAAAGCCGATCGATCATCGGTAAAATACGTGGCCGTGGAAAAACCGTTGCCGAAACTCCGGTTGTATTTGTTGACCGCAAGTGGGTTCAAAACCTCTTTGGAAGGAATGGAGAGCAGTTTTCTTTCGGTAAAATTAAACTCGTCTAAGGGACTCTGGTGTACCACATAGTTATAGGCTTTATCATTATGGTCGTACACCAATTCCAACAAGTAAAGCTGACCGTTCTTTACAAAACCGTCGACCATATGTTTTCCGGCATATTTGTAATTGTAGTCCGCCACCAAATTTAGATCGGTATCGTAGACCTCGATAAAATGGCCTTTGGGCCTCAAGGGCATACCCCCGTAATAGGTGCGCACCAATACGGTCTGTTCTTGGGCGGAACGGTCGATTGTCAATACGGTAGAATATTTATACCTATCGGAATAATTTTCACCAAGTCTATAGTCAACAGGAATCTCCTGTGCTTTTGAAAAAGTTAGGGCTGCCAAAAACAGCAGTACGGTCAAGCTTCTTCGCGTTCGCATAAGTAGGTTTTAATAAGTAGGGTTAAGGCGATATGCTACTCTCCAGGAAAATTGGCCTTCCGCTTTTCCAAAAAGGCGGAGGTACCTTCCTTAAAGTCCTCGGTCCCAAAACAGGCACCGAAGGCCTTTATTTCTTCGTCATATCCGTTACTGTTCTTAAAACCCGCATTTACCGCTTTTATTGCATAACCCAAGGCAACAGGTGAGTTATTCGATATCTTGCTCGCCAGCTTTTGGCAGAACTCGATCAATTGTTCTTGAGAGACGACATGGTTTACCAACCCGTAACCCAAGGCACGATCGACATCGATCATACTGGCGGTCATAATGAGTTCCATTGCCCTGCCCTTTCCGATAAGTTGTGGCAAACGCTGGGTTCCCCCATACCCTGGAATAACGCCGAGTGACACCTCGGGAAGCCCCATTCTCGCATTGTGGCTGGCCACCCTAAAGTGACAGGCCATGGCCAGTTCTAATCCCCCTCCCAAGGCAAAACCATTAATTGCGGCAATTACCGGTTTGGAAAGGTTTTCTACGAAATCGAAAAGTAGTTTATGGCCCTTGGCCGACAACTTACCTCCCTCTTTTTCCGAAAAATCGGCAAATTCGGAAATATCGGCTCCGGCAACAAATGCCTTCTCCCCACTTCCCGTTAAAATTATGACCTTGACCCCTTTATCTTTTTCCAAGGCTTCGAACGCATGGTGTAGCTCTTGAATGGTCTCGCGGTTCAGGGCGTTCAGCTTTGTAGGGCGATTAATGGTTACTATTGCCGTTGCCTCCTTATCATTTACCAAGATGTTATTGAATTTCATGAAGTGGGTTTTTGAGTGTTATGCTTGTTTACAATTTTATTATTCGATACGGCACCAAGATTATTTTACCTGCGGAAATCTAACCGTAAACACCGTTCCTTTTCCAGGTTTTGAGGTAAATCCGATATGCCCCTTGTACGTTTCTACTATATTTTTGACCATGCCCAGACCTAGGCCCATTCCACTTGATTTTGTGGTGAACTTTGGTTCAAATATTTTTTCCTTGAAACCGTCTTCAATACCTATACCGTTATCCGCCACGCTGATTTCAGCATATTTTCCATCTGAGACTACGGAAACTAAAATTCGGGGCGCATCTACTTCCGGAACGGCCTGAATAGCATTTTTTACCAAATTGGTCACCACCCGTATCAACTGGGTACGGTCTAATTTCGTGATAATTTCTTCCTCCTGTGAAATAAAGTGAATGTAATCTTCATTAAAAATATCTAAAGCCAAGCGTACAATTTCAACGATGTTCACCGTTTCGTTCTGCTGGGCCGGCATTTCGGCAAAGTTGGAAAAGGCCGATGCGATACTGCTCATGGTATCGATCTGTTGTATTAGCGATTTTGAAAACTCGGCCACCTTGGTAGCAATATTAGGATCCTTAGGATCGAACTTGCGTTCAAAACTCTGTACCGTTAAGCGCATAGGGGTCAATGGGTTCTTTATTTCATGGGCCACCTGCTTGGCCATCTCACGCCAAGCCTGTTCCCTTTCACTACGCGCCAATTTTACCGCACTTTGCTCCAGCTCATCTATCATGGCATTATAGGCCGTAACCAACTTCTCGATTTCCTCACTGGGATTATCGATCAATATTTTTTGGTTCCTTTTCCGCAGGTCGGTCTTACCTAACATATCTGAAATCGTCTGAAGCGAACGGGTAATATAGGTAGATATAAAATAGGCCAGGCCAATGGCAATAAGCAACATCAAAAAATAAACCCCGGCCAAACGCAGCAAGAACTCCCTGAGTTCCATATTATTAAACGAATCGTCTTCGTAATAGGGCAAGTTTAAAATACCAATTGGTTTAAACCGTTTGTCGTTGATATAGGTATAGGAGGCCTTATAGTTGTCTCCGGCCAAGGCTTTCTGGTCTACGAACCTTTTGGTCGGACTATTCTCCAAACGATCTAGGATATAGGGGTCTAAACAATTGGCAATGGAATCTACCTCAAATATGGCACGGGAACTTTTGATCAATTGCCCGTCTAGATCATATATGTTGAGTCTTTGGTTCTGGACATTGGCGATTTGATAAATCTCTTCGTTGAAAATCATACCCAAATTTTCCGTAGTAACCGGATAAGTAGTCTTCTTCAGCACGTAATCAACGCTTTGGCGTACCTGTTCCTCTTTACGCTCCAATCGGTCCCTGTGGTAATCTTCCGATTGTTCTTTATACTGATATACGGTAACGCCGGCAATCAAAATAGAAGCTACGACCACAAGTAGGATCATAGATAAGAAGATGCGCGACCTTAGCGATAGTTTTGTAAACAAAAGTCTGGAGTTTATATCAAAGGTAGCAAATATCACGCCATTCTATACACAATTTCAGGCGCGCAAAACGGCTCCCCTGACCTGCGTCCAATAGAATTTGAATCCCTATGCTTCCGGATTTTTGGCCCTGATACGCTTATACAACCGAATACCGAGCATCAATAGAATACCTAGTACGATAATGCCTACCACACCGAATATCCAATTAAAGGCATTCTTCAATATCACCAAGAAGACTATGGCAAACAAAATAAGGGTGGCCCCTTCATTGAATATGCGCATGAACTTTGAACTGTACTTGACCTCATCGCGTTGCAACTGCTTAAAAATTTGGTGCGTCTTCAGGTGGTATACAATCAACAAAAGCACAAAGGCGAGCTTTACGTGCATCCAAGGTTGCTGTAACCATGCCGGGACCAAAATCAATAACCATACGGCAAAACATACGGCCAATATGGCCGAGGGCCAGGTTATAATATACCAAAGGCGTTTGGCCATAAGCTGCAACTGCTTGGTCAGTATTTCCCTTTCGGGCGATGCCTTTTCCGAGGCTTCGATATGATAAATGAACAACCGAGGTATATAGAAAAGACCTGCGAACCATGTAATCACAAAAATCAGATGCAATGCTTTAACGTATTCGTACAAAGGGCAGGGATTTAGTATTGTCGACCAAAGTTAGGGAAAACTGCAAACACCGTTCATATAAGCATACAAGGTTTTTACAACAGGATAGGAGACAGCACCAAGCCCGAACCCTATGAAGGGCCTTTTGGGCAAGGCCGTGAAAAATATGCTTTTGCAAAAAACACCTAATACCCCCTCAATAAACTTGGGGATTGTTTATTTTAGTTCTGCCCGAACCCAAAATATAGACGCTTTGAAAATAGAGAACAAAAAGTTGGCCCCTGATGATCTGCTCACGCTCCACAAAGCCAAACAAAAAATGGAACAAATCGGCTGGGCCATGCAGGGCCTCAACAAAATGGGCAACGTTATAGAAAGCCGCGTCCAACTCCTTCCCCAGAAACAACGCGATCGCATACAGCAAATTACCTACAAGGTGCTGCACACGGTGGTGAAGAGCAATCTGATATCAATGGACAAAAACGCTAAAACCACACCTTCGAACAAATTGTACAAGGCATTGGTGACTTCATCGGGCGCCATAGGAGGGGCCCTGGGCGTCACGGCCTTTGCGGTCGACCTTACACTGGCCACCAAGCTTATGATGCGCTCCATTATGGATATTGCCCGTAGTGAAGGGGAAGACCTAAACTCCCTCGATTCACAATTAGCATGCCTACAGGTTTTTGCCTTAGGAGGGAAAAGCAAGCACGACGACCATCTTGACACAGGATATTACGCCACAAGAATAGCGATTAGCTCCGCCGTCAAAGGAGCTAGTGGAATTGCCGGAAAAACACTGACTTCCCTTTTAAACACAACGGGAAACCCGCTTCTTCAATTGATTGCCCAGGTCGCCTCACGTTTTAGCATACAGGTATCGGAAAAGTTCGTAGCGCAAGCCATACCTATTGTAGGCGCGGCAGGTGGCGCTACGATCAACCTCGCATTTATCGACCACTTTCAAAATATGGCCCATGCCCATTTTAGTATCAGACGGTTAGAACGCAAATATAGTGTGGACCAAATACGGTCAGCCTATGAAGAACTATCGCTTACAAAAATTTAACACCACATCATCTTCTTGTGAAATTTCATTACATTTAGGTCTCAACCAATTGTAACCCTATGAAAAACCATGTTCCCGTTTTCCTGAAAACCACGCGTCCGATTACAGCCCTACTCCTGTTTTTGTGCACTATCCTTAACTTACAAGCACAGGACTTTCTATACGGCGATGCCCTCCCCGATGCCCCTCAACTGGCAGAAAGGGGCGATTATACCGTTGGCGTACGCACCCTTGAGCTGATCCATAAGGACCAGGTGGATATCTTAAAATCAAAAGGAGGAAAAGATCCCTTATACGACCGACCCCTTACCATAGAGGTTTGGTACCCGTCAGAAGCTCCTGACAAGAAAGGCAACACCGTAATCTATGAAGATGTAATGGGTACCCGTGGCGATTCTTTACGCCCCCTAATTCCTTTCTCTTTTAAAGGCAGGGCCTATCGCGATGCGACCCCTAAGGCCACCGCCGGGGGCTACCCCTTGATTGTAGTATCGCACGGCTATGTCGGATCACGCTACTTAATGACCTATTTGACCGAAAACTTGGCTTCAAAAGGCTACGTTGTCGTCTCCATAGACCATACCGATTCTACCTTTAAAGATGCCAATGCTTTTCAGAGTACCCTGCTCAACCGGGCCAAAGACATCCAATTTGTCATCAATACGATTGCCGATAAGGGAAGCTCCGCGTCAAAGGACCAACTTTCAGGAATGGTAGATTCAGAAAACATAGGTATTGTAGGCTATTCCATGGGAGGTTACGGCGTGCTCAATGTGGCCGGTGCCGGTTATAGCGACGGCCTTACCGCCTTTTTCGGTCAGATGACCGGTGGAAGCACGGCCATATCGGCATTGGCGGCCAGTAACGCAGCCTATCAAAACCAAATCGACCCCAGGATCAAGGCCGTAGTCGCTTTTGCCCCTTGGGGAATGGAACGCGGGGTTTGGGACGCCAATGGATTGTCGGGCCTAAAGAAACCCACACTATTTATTGCGGGCGACCAAGACGATATATCAGGTTACGAAAAAGGAATCAAGGCTATTTACAACGCTACGGTCAATGCAGACCGATATTTACTCACCTACAAGAACGCACGTCATAACGTGGCGCCCAATCCACCCCCGGCCGAAGCATTACAACCCGGTTTGCATATCGATGAGTATTACCGATACGCAGAACCTTCTTGGGACCAACGAAAGATCAACAACATCAATCAACACTTTCTTACGGCCTTCTTGGGCACCTATCTAAAGAATGCCGATTACAGTGCGTATTTGAGCCTTCCCAAAGAATCGAACGACCAAGATTGGCACGGGTTCAAACCAAGGTCTTCAACAGGTATGCAGTTGTTACACGCCAAGGCCTCGGAAGCCAACATGAAACAATAGGAACCTTGCCCCTGTCAGGTCTAAAAAAGGAGCTTAGCCCCCCTTGACGACCAAGGTGTTCTTGATTTCCTTTCTCAGGTAAAAGCCGGTTACTATGGTAGCCAACACATCCGCTATGGGAAAGGAAAGCCAGACCCCCAGTTCTCCGAAGTAATTCGGCAAAATCAATATAAGCGGGATAAAGAAGAAGCCTTGTCGCGATAGCGTTAGCAGTAAAGCCGGTATGGCCTTTCCAATGGCCTGAAAATAAGCCGCACCTATCAATTGTAAGGCTATAATGGGAGTTGCGGCGAACACCAATCGCATGGCCAAGGGAATATGTTCCAAAACATAGGCATTGGCCGCCAAATCATGTGCCGATTGGCCGGCCCTATCGCTCAAGAACAAAGAGGCTATTTCTGTTGGAAAGCCCATAAGCCCAATAAAAACAATAGCCGCCAATAGCGATGCATATTTGATGGCCGTGTTGATCGACTCTCGTACCCTTTGGTATTTTTTCGCGCCATAGTTAAATCCCGCAATGGGCAGAAAACCTTGGGTAACCCCGAATACAGGGAATAAGGCAAACATCAACATACGGCCAACAATGGCATAGACCGCAACCATAGCTTCGCCTCCAAGACCGAACAATATATTATTCATCAAGAGATAAACGACACTTGTAGTAGCCTGGCGGGACAAAGTCACAAAACCCAAGGAGCCTATTTCCTTGATTATGGGCAAATCCAACCGAAAACAGGCCGGGGTCAGTTTCAATTCCGATTTTTCCGATAGAAAGAAGTAAAAGATATAGGCTGCGCAAAGCACATTACCGATAGTGGTGGCCCAAGCCGCACCTTCCATACCCCAATCGAATATATAGATGAATACGTAGTCCATTACAAGATTGCCCACAGAAGGTATGATCATGGCGATCATGGCAAACTTTGGTTTGCCTTCGGCACGGATAACCGTATTTCCCATCATACAAAACGCCAAAAACGGCACCCCATACAAAACAATGGTATAGTAAATTTTAGCGGGTTCAAAAATCGCTCCTTTTCCTCCGAAGGCCGGTATTAGCGAATCGACATAATAAAGCCCCAGTGCTACCATTGCAACGGTAATCAAAAGGGTTAGGGCAATCTGGTTTCCAAACGTCTTGATGGCCTTCGCATAATTGTCCGCCCCGAGTGCCCTAGAAATAATACTTGCACCCCCGATGCCGATAGCCATACCCAATGCCCCGATAAAAAAGGAGACCGGAAGCACCACATTGATGGCCGCTATGGCAATGGAACCGATCCAGTTGCCCACAAAGATCGAATCGACCAGTATATTGAGCGACATTACCAAGATACCGATAGAAGCAGGTAAGGCCTGTCTCACCAAAAGTTTACCTATTGGTTCCAAACCTAACTGTTCTGCCGATACTTTAGCCATCTATAGTCGTTTATTCAATGGACCAAAGATTTATGCGGGTAAGGCTCCCGTTTCTTTCCAATCTTTGATCCAGGTAGCCATAACCTTGACCCAAGAATCGCTTTCGTTCAAACAAGGAATATGCTTGTAACCCTCACCCCCAGCTTCCTGAAATTGATGTTGGCCTTCCATGGCGATTTCCTCCAAGGTCTCTAAACAATCGGCAACAAAGGCCGGTGTAATAACTGCCAAATTCTTTATTCCTTCCTTGGGAAAACGTTCAAATTCAAAATCGGTATACGGTTTTAACCAAGGATCGTTCGGAAGACGCGATTGGAACGAATTACTGACCTTATCGGCCGGAAGGTTCAGATATGCCTTGACCGATTCGGTGGTATCAAAACACTGGTGGCGGTAACAGGTGTTGTGTGCCACGGAATTCGTTTGGCAGCACTTCCCGTCTATTTTGCAATGAAAACGGGTAGGGTCTGACTTACGAATATGTCGTTCGGGAATACCGTGGTACGAAAACAAAATATGGTCGTAATCGAAGCCTTCAAGGCTTTCGGCTATTTTTTCGGAAAGTACACGGATGTACTCGGGATTTTTATAAAAAGGAGGAAGGGTGGTCAGCTTTATATCGGGAAAAAACCGTTCTTGCTCTTCCATTACCTTAACCACTACGGTTTCATAAGACGACATGGCATAATGCGGATATAAAGGAACCAACAATACCTCATCTACCCCTTTATCATTCAGCTCTTTCAAGGCGTTTTTTATGGTCATACTGCCATATCGCATTCCTAAAGCTATGGGCATATCGGAATGCTCCTTTAATTTCTCGGTAAATCTTTCCGAAATAACGATCAACGGAGATCCTTCTTCCCACCATATTTTGGCATAAGCCTCTGCGGATTTCTTCGGACGGGTCTGCAAAATGATTCCGCGTACCAAGATGTTTCGCAACCAATTCGGCACATCAATAACACGTTCGTCCATTAAAAACTCGTCGAGATAAGGCTTTACATCTTTTGCCGTGGGACTGTCGGGAGAACCCAAATTGACCAATAAAACTCCTTTCATAGTGTAGCTACGCTTTTTTTTGGTTTCAAGATGCCCATTATGCCTTAAAGAACTTTCGGCTTTGAACAAATATGGCTATCTTCAAGTGCCCGTTTAAAGGGAAAAACCAATAATTTTTACAAAAATACGCCTTGAAACCTATCCAAAGTGCATGTTATCAAAATACTTTTTGATGCAGCTATAGATTCCGTCGATCTTACAAGCGATTCAGATATGCCGATTTGAAAAAACAACCTATTATTATCCTTTGAACGACCTTGCCATGATAAATGATTTTTTCAACGAAAACTATCAATCGCTCCTTCTGCTTTTAGGAACTTTGACCATCTTGATGGCGGCCTATTTCCTATTGATCAAAGTGCTTCGGAAATTGGGAAAAAACCCGAAATATCTCATTCCGCCATCGTCGGTAAAGCAGGTAAGTAAACCTATTTTTCTCATCCTATTTTCCATATTGCTCAGAATGGGTTCCTTAAGGCAATTGCTAAACCTAACCCACCTCGAATTTTATTTTCGGAAAGCCAGCACCCTCCTTTTTATTTTCGCTTTTACATGGCTTGTAATCAAAGTAATCAAGATCGTCAAGCAACATGTCATGCATACCTACGACATGAATACCGCCAATAACCTCAGGGCCCGAAAGGTCGCTACGCAATTCAATATACTGGAGCGCATCGCCATTTTTATTATCATTATTCTCGCTGTAGGTATCGCCCTTATGAGCTTTGACGGCATCCGTGAAATTGGGGTCAGCATATTTGCATCGGCAGGGCTTGCGGGTATTATCATCGGTTTTTCCGCCCAAAAAATGATCGGTACCATTCTAGCGGGAATTCAAATTGCCATTGCCCAACCCATTAAATTAGACGATGTTGTTGTGGTCGAAGGTGAATGGGGGCGTATAGAGGAAATCATGTTGACCTATGTGGTAGTGAAGATTTGGGACAAAAGGCGACTGATATTACCGACTACTTATTTTATAGAAACTCCCTTTCAGAACTGGACCAAATCTTCGGCCGACATTTTAGGTTCCGTTTTTTTATATACCGATTACTCGGTGCCTTTTGATGCCTTACGGGAAGAACTTACCCGGATCCTCAAAAACACAGAGCTTTGGGACGGGGAGGTAAACAATATCCAAGTTACCGATTCTAAGTCCAACTACATTGAAATCAGGGCCCTTATGAGTGCCAAGGATTCTTCGACCGCATGGGACCTTCGTGTTCACGTTCGCGAAAAATTGATTACTTTCTTACAGCAAAATTATCCCGACAGTCTAGCCCGTACACGCTTGCAAATAGAAAATATGGAGGGTCGGGAAAATACAACCCTCGAATAGTCGTTATACCTTAAAACCAACATTTTTTTTAACGGTTTGTAGGGATATACCGCACAAGGCACTTTTCTATTTTTGTAACAAACGGCTGTTTTTCGGCGTACATTATAGCTATTGCGCATATCCCCACACCAAAAAAGCATTTATGCGGTTCATATCGATTTTTCTATTGCTTATTTCTTTTTCGGTCAAGGCCCAGGAAGAAAACAGTCTCCTTTGGGAAATTTCAGGAAACGGCTTAGAGAAAACATCGTACTTATATGGCACCATGCACGTCAGTAAAAAGATTGCCTTTCGCCTAGACGATGTCTTTTTCGACGCCTTGGACCAAAGTGATATGGTCGCCTTGGAATCGGATCCGGGACTTTGGCTCGAAAAGGAAAACCTCGTAGGTGGCAGCCCCTATGGTGCGGAAGCGGGATTTGTAACCAAAGGCTTCTATGCCCGATCGTTTAAAGTGGAAAACCCCAGAAAAGAGGTGTTGGGGGCCTACTTGGCCTATGAAGACCGCATTGTAAACAACATTCTCTATCGCACCAATGAACTTTCCCAAAACTTTGAAGAAGAAACCTATCTTGATATGTTCATTTATCAAGCGGGCAGAAAGTTCAACAAACCCATCATTGCCCTTGAAGACATGGAAGAATCGGCGGCCTTGGTAGGGCGGGCCAGTTTAAACGCCATAAAACAGAAACCCGACGAGTGGCTCCAAAAAAAGATGCAGCAATCCGACCCCATGTTCCTGCTTCAAGATGCTTACAGAACCCGAAACATAGCTTTATTGGACTCTATCGACCACGCCATGTATACCTCGCATTACATGAAGAACATGCTGTACATTCGCAATGCCAACATGGCCGAGAGAATGGACTCCATAATGCAAAAAGGAAAGGTGTTTGCCGGTATCGGTGCAGCGCATCTACCTGGGGAAGAAGGGGTTATTTCACTTTTAAGAAAAAAAGGTTATACCGTAAAACCCTTGGTTTCGAAGGCTACTTCCAAAGGAAAGCGACTAAAACTGAAGTTCGAACAGAAGAAAAGGGAAAACCAATACAGCACTTACGGCCCGGAAGACGATTTTTTCAGTGTTGACCTGCCCAATAAATTATATCCGGTTTCCGATATCGGAAAAACCACCTATGTCTCGCCAGACTTGGCCAACGGGAGTTTTGTGGTTATCAACCGTATTCCCACCTATTCTTTTCTAAAGAAGGATGCCCTGTTCTCTTTAGAAGAAATCGACAAGCTGTTATTCGAGAACATTCCCGGGAAAATACTCGAAAAAAAACCGATCAAAAAGGGTCCGTTTGCCGGGCTCGACATCAAAAACCTGTTAAAAAACGGAGACCACCAACGTTATCAGATTTTCGAAACCCCTTTAGAACTGGTCATCATAAAAATGGGTGGGGAAGGCGATTACGTCACCCAATTTTCAAATCGGATTTTCAACAGCCTAGAATTTAGGGCCGATTCCATTCCGGGTCTTAAAACGGTTTCCTCGGTCTACGACGATTTTGAAGTACGAATGCCCTCGCTGTACAGTTTTACCAATCGCAGTAGAAACGGTGACCGCTGGATAGAGGGCTATGACTCGATTGCGGACAACTACTACTTTCTCCATAAATCGGTTTTAAACGATTTCAATTTTATCGAAGTCGACACCTTTGAACTCAAGCAAATACAGAAACGCTTTTACCAAGACTTAGAGCTAAGGCCCGACTACGGTTCATTTGAAGGCCGGCAGCTCACCTCATCGGCCGAAATTGACATCACCTCAAAAAAACGCTTATACCTTATGACCACCTTACGCCAGGGAGAATATTACCTTTTGGGCATGGTCGGTCGGAGCCAAAAAGAGGCCGATACATTTTTTGAATCCTTCAAACTCAAAGAAGGCAAAAACAGAAAACCTTTTAAGACCGTTGTAGATACCGCCCTATACTTTAGTACAAAAAGCACGGTCAAACCTCCTAAATTCGTAGAGAGCAGTACCAAGTATTACAGTGGCGCCCCCCAAGTAAAACCCTATGACCCCTTTTACAAAAAGACGGTCTACCAAAACGAAAATGGGGAAGCCGTATCGGTAGAACTGAATAAATCGCATGATTTTTTAATGTTCAAGAATATAGATTCGGTCTGGACCCTGCGCAAAAAACTATACGCCCATAAAAAATACAATATCATTGAAGAAAAGACCAAAACTTCCCCTGAAGGATTTCACGAACTGCAAATGATATTGACCGACACGGCCAGCACAAGGGGTATTTTGGTCAAGAACATTATCAACAAGGGGCTCCTTTATGAACTAAAGGCCGTAGTAGACACCATGGGGCAACCGAGTGCCTTCGTCAAAGAGTTCTTTAACAACTTCGTACCGAAAGACACCTTGGTCGGACGGGGATTGCTTGAAGACAAAGCACCCGAGTTCTTTAAGGCCTTGAGCGAAAATGACAGTATAGCCCTTGACGGATACCGGTTTATAAAATTCGAGCCTAAGCATGCCGATTTGCTCAAAAAGCACATTTCGCAATATGACCTAAACCGGGAAGACCGACACATCCAGCTGTACCTGATTCGGAAATTGGCCCAACTGAAAGGCCTCGACCTTACCGATTTCTACAAAAGTTTCTATGCCAAATCATATAACAACTCTACGGCGCAGGCCGTTCTGCTTCAAGAAATTGCCAAAAAGACCGATGAAGCCTCCACAAAGTTACTACTGGAATTAATGGAGACCGATTTGCCGTTGCTATCGAACACCTTTAACATCAGTCTTATATTCAAACCCTATCGAGAAAATTTGGAGTTGGCCAAAAAACTCTACCCCAAACTATTGGATTACAGTTCCATCCCAGAATACAAGGGCCCTATTTTTAGCTTATTGGCCGAATTGCTCACACAAAATACCATCAAACCCAAATTGTACAAAAAATACAAAACCCAGATTCTAAATGATGCCAAAACCCTCATCAAAAGACAATTGGGCAGCGACCTTGCACATATCAACAATGACTTCTATAAACTAGGCACCAGTAAGACCAATACGACGCTCCTAGAAAATTATATCACCTTGCTCTATCCCTTCCATAACGACAAATCGGTGGCGCATTTCTTTGATCAACTCGAGCTCGTAGAAGAACCTAGCGTACAAGCAACCTATCTTGCCCTTTTACTGAAAAACGGGCAACAGGTGTCGCCCGAACGCTTAACGGACCTGGCTTCCGATATAAATGGCAGGCTACCTTTGTTCAAAAAACTCAAACAGTTGCGAATGCTTCGTTATTTTCCGGCCGATTACAACTCCCAACAGCACTTGGCCGAAGCCCTGCTATTCGAAGGCACAAAATACAACAAGACCAAAGATTCAGTCGTCTTTATAACCCGGAAAACATTACAATTTCAGGGGAAAAAATATGTTGGATACTACTTTAAAAAACGCACTAACGAAGATTACGACAAGAATTTCTCCATGCATTTATTGGTCTTTGAAAATGCAAAGGAATTACAAACCCAACCTTTTTACGAAAGTGAAGCCATGCGCATTGAAGATACCGACACTGAAGAAGAGGTCATTGGCTATGTAACCGAAGCCTTTGAATTAAAAGACCGAAGACGTGCCGATATTTACAGGCCCAATGGTTATGGACTCTTTGGCCATCACGGGTTTTAATTTGTATTTTTATATCATGTCTAGATATTTCGTTTTTTTATGCTGTATTCTAAGCCCTATGCTAGGTATAGCCCAACAAATCACCTGTTCGCCTGCCGATAAGCAAGCCGTAGAGAAAAAACTCATTGCTATTGACGGCCTATTGGAAGAGGACTTTGGAAAAACAATTGTGGCCATTGGCAAAACATTTATGAGTACGCCCTACGTTGCCAAAACTTTAGAGATCGGAGAAACGGAAACCCTAGTGGTCAACCTGCAGGGCCTCGACTGCACCACTTATATCGAAAACGTCTTGGCCTTTGGCCTTATGCTTAAAAAAGAAAAAGCAGGCTTCCATGACTTTACGGAAACCCTTGAAAACATTCGATATAAAGATGGCAAACTTGATGGCTACGCTTCACGTCTCCACTACTTTTCGGAATGGATCGCCAATAACGAAAAGAAGGGCCTATTAAGGGATATTACCTCTGAAATCGGAGGCAAGGAAATCACCAAACCCATTAATTTTATGAGCACGCATCGCGACCTTTATCCGTTTTTAAGCGATGACAAGAATTTTGAAAAAGTAAAGGCTTCCGAAAACTACCTTAACCATCAACCGATTTGCATTCTGCCTCAAGATGAAATTGAAGCCAACGAACATTTGATCCAAACCGGAGATATCATCGCCTTGACCACATCCATTAACGGATTGGACGTTACCCATACCGGAATTGCCACACGGGAAAAAGACGGACGCATTCATTTACTACACGCCTCAACAGGATCGATGAAAGTAGAGGTCTCAGAAAAACCCCTTGCCGAATACCTAAAGAAAATCAATAAAAATACGGGAATTATGGTGGCCAGACCTACCCAATAATACCTTAGAACCCCGAACCCGAACCGACCGATCAGTTTGTTGTTGGTAAAACAGAACCCAAAATACCCTTCTATTTACCTTTTGACGCCAGTTTGACTGCATTCGTCGCTCTATTGACAACGGCCCCTTAAGAAAAATCATTACAAGACCGACCCTCTGGTCGGTTGTAGCTTTTTGGCCCTCTTAAAGCATTATCGGCCCAAACAGTAAATGAGTCCCCCAAGTAAATGTTGTTTAAACTCCGGTTCGTCGTAAGATGCATTGGAATGGCCGCCCGCTGTATAGAAAGCCCTTCCCCCATCATAAACATGATACCAAGAGAACGGGTGATATGCCCCGTTGGTCCCTCCTTTATAAGTAGACTCGTCCAATTGTATCAAGGGTGTGATATCGGTATTGATGTCTTTAAAGTTATACCACTCTTCCGTTCGCACCCAATTACTTGGCAAATGACTAGTAGAACCATGGTTGTGATCGATTACGTTTAAGGTAGCTTCCTGTATGCTAGGGTGACCATTAAAATAAGCGCCTACCAGCTTGCCATACCAAGGCCAATCATATTCGGTATCGGTGGCCGCATGTACCCCCATAAAACTCCCCCCAGATCGAATGTAATTTTCAAAAGCCTTTTGTTGAACCTCGTTTAGAACATCGCCTGTAGTATTTAAGAAGACCACGGTCTTATACCGACTTAAGTTGTTAAGGGTAAAATCGTCTGCATTTTCGGTTTGGTCTACTTCAAAATCATTGACATCGCCCAAAGCTTTTAAGGTAGCGACCCCTTTGTCTATTGAACCATGACGGAAAACGCTCGTTTTGGTAAACACCAAGACCCTATCGGTTGTTTCAGGTATTGGCAAGGTAGTTACACGAATCGTCTCACTTTGCCGCGATTCATTTTGGGCGGCGTCAAGGGCCGAAACCGTAAAAGCATATAAGCTACCCGGTGCGAGTCCGTTTATAGATGCGCCCGTAGCGGTAGCCGTCTTGATTTTTTGTCCGTCTTGGTAAACGATATATTCGGTGACACCAATATTATCGGTAGCGGTACGCCATGAAAGGGCAACACTGCCCTCGGTAATATCTTCCGCCCTTAAATCACCCGGCGCCGAGGGAGGCACATCATCGACATACACCTCTGCCTCAGTCGTCACTTTCAAAAGTCCACTTTGCTCAGATTCGTTTTCAGCCGCATCAAAAGCCGAAACCGAAAACGCATATTCCGTTCCAGGCCTTAAGTCCTCCACCCGATATCGCGTTTGGGTTACGGTGACAAAAAACGCTCCGTTCATATACAACCTATAGCCCGATACACCCACACTATCCGACGCCTCATCCCAGCTTAGATTTATGGTAGCCTGACTAATTTCATCGGCAATCAAAGACCCTGGCACTGTGGGAGCGGTGGTATCCTTCTCTTCTTCAACTTCTTCTTTTTCGGTTCTTACGGAAATGGGTAGGCTCGCCGGCGATTCGTTTTCAGCGGCATCTAGTGCCGATATCGAATATACGTACTCCGTATCGGCATCAAGCCCCGTTATGGAGTAATGGGTACCAACGACCAATGTTATAGGTTTTCCATCTTGAAAAATTCTATAATTAACCACACCGATACTATCGGTCGATGCCGCCCAATTCAATTTTAAAGAAGAGGATGTAAGGGCTTCTACACTCACATTTTCGGGTACCGTAGGAGCGATCGTATCTTTGAACACCGCCCTTTCCTTTAGGGTCGTAAAACTTAAGAGATCACTTTTTTCCGATGCATTCCCCAAATCGTCAGTAGCCACCACTGAAATGGTATATGCCGTATTTGGGCTTAACTCTTTGGCCATATATTCGGGTTCGGGGGTCTTGGCCACAAGAGCTGCATCTAGATAGACCGAATAGCCCGAAATGGCTATGCTATCATTGGTCTCCGACCATGTAAAACTCGCCGTAGTAGCTCCCAATTCGGCAAGGCGTACATCTTTGGGCGCCCTTAATACGACGCTATCGGTTTTGACATCCTCCAAGGTTTTGACCATAAGAGGTTCACTGCGTCGGGATTCATTTTCGGCAGCATCTAAAGCACTTACCCTAAAATTGTATTCCGTGCCCTCCTCCAAATTATCGAGCAATAAGAGGGTATCGCCAACCTTACCGAGCAAGGTAGTATCCCTATAGACCGAATAGGAAGTGACCCCCACATTGTCGGTAGCGGCCTGCCAGTATAGTTTCAGACCGTTCTTCCTTACCTCCGCCGCCCCAAGCCCAACGGGTACAGAAGGCGATATGGTATCTTTCTGCGGAAGCTCTTCGAGAGGAAGCTCGACCTCTACCACATTACTAGGTTTTGAAGCCTTACCGATCAAATCGATCGCCGCCACGCTAAAATTATATGTATCACCAGCATTAAGCTGTGTCACTTGATACGATTTTCTATCGATACTGGCGATTTGGACCGTATCTTGAAACACCCTGTATTCCTTGACCGCCGAAGCATTAATATCGAGGAGCCACTTGAGCCTGACCATATTTGACGAAACACTGTCGACCGATAGTATGGGCGCCATTAACACGGAACTATAATCGTTAAGGGTATCGTTTTTTACCAAGGTATCTTCTTGTACGGCAGCCTCGGTAAGCACTTTTATCTTCTCACTGAACTTAGAGCTATTACCTGCGGCATCGGCAGCCCGAACCGCGAAAATATACTCGGTAGACGCCTTCAGGTTTTTGGCATGATAGGTAGTAACAGAATCCCGAGACACCTCAACACTATCTTGATAGACAACGTATTGCACCACCTTAACATTATCTTTTGAAGCTTGCCACGCCACGGTGACGGAAGAATCGGTAATCTGAACAGGTTCTAGGTTTTTGGGAGGATGGGGAGCCTCTACATCGGTTGCCACGGTAACGGTATCGTCACTCTTGTCCTTTTCACAGGCAACAAAGAAGAAATATATACATACAAACAATGCGGAAAGCAGGCCTACAAGGGGTCTTTCTTTCATTTTCAAAGGGAAGTGTTTAAGATGAATTAGCGACTATAGTTTCTCTAACTACAAAACTCAGGAATTTCATCGATAAAAATATGCGTTTTATCGAAGGTTATTAACAAAATCGCCAACATTTGAAATCAGAATACCCGTTTCAAGGAAGAAATAAACCCCTAAACCCTATCCATTGTTGGCCAAGGCCATTAAGTATTTTTTAGGGGTGGTACCGTATTTCTTTTTAAAAGCCGAAATAAAGTGACTTGCCGTGCTATACCCCACTTTTAGTCCCACTTCATTTACATTGTGCTGACCCGTTTCCAGCATTTTACGCGCATATTCCATTTTATAGTCGAACAAGAAGCTAAACACCGAGTCGCCATATATTTGCTTAAAACCCTCTTTCAGTTTTTTGAGCGACAAACCTATTTCTTCGGAAAGTTCTGTAAGCGTAGGTGGTTCGGCCATACGGGCAATGATTATTTCCTTGGCCTTTCGAATACGCCTTACGTTATCTTCATCTACCAAAAACGGACACTGTTCAATATCGGCATCATCACTTTTGTTGAAGTATAAGGAAATCAGCTCGTAAACCTTACCCTTGATATAAAGTTCTTTAATGGAAGGATGAAGATTGTAATTCATCATCTGACTTAAGATTACGGCTATAGCCGGGCTCACACCTTCTTGGGCATAGTACTTTTTATCTTTGTTCTCGGCACTTAAAAACGGAATGTAATCCGCCTCTTTCGAAAACAGGGAATGGAACTTCCGTATCGTCATGACTACCGACACCAACCACGAATTCGGCTCCAATTTCAAGTCCATGGGCAAATCGATTTGCGTATTGTAAAGCAGTAATGAATTCTCTTCAGAAACCTCAAGATGGTAATTGCCCTGATTGAATACAAATCGGGCCTTTCCCTTCAAACAAAAATGAAACTGAATATAACTACTATCGATATCACGCACTACATGTTGGGTTTCAACAGTATCGTTTTGAATTTTAAGCACATAAAACCCGTCTTCGATAAGCACTTCCTGAAATGAACCTTGAGCGATATTTTTTCCTTCCATATAAAACAAGAATTGGCCAGTTTCTATTTAGAAACGTTCTAAATAGACACACTGTAAAGCACAGTGTTTCCTACAAAATTACTGGTTTTCAACGGATTTATATCCATATACAACTAAAAAACCCCTAAACGACACTTATTGTTCTTCTAGCGTTACTTTTATAAGCATAAGCCACTTATTTTTGTGTTCGCTTTGAAAAGCTTTCATGAAAGATTACCATATTTCAAAAAACAACTCGTTCTATACCATTGGCCTTAGCTACTTAAAAGCTGACGCCGAGGTACGTGGCAAATTCAGCTTAAACGATGCCGCCATGGAGAACATTTTGGTCGAAGCCAAAAAATTGGGCATTGACGGTCTCTTAGTGACCTCCACTTGTAACCGTACCGAACTTAACGGTTTTGCCCAACACCCCTTTCAACTGATCAAATTACTTTGCGACAACACCTCTGGTTCCGTCGAGGAGTTTCAAGAGGTAGCCTATATCTACAAGAACAACGATGCGATCAATCATCTCTTTCGCGTAGGCACTGGTTTAGATAGCCAGATTTTGGGCGATTTTGAAATCATCAGTCAATTGAGGGCCAGCTTCAACCGCTCTAAAAAACACGGCATTGCAAATCCGTTTGTCGAACGCCTTTGCAACTCGGTCATTCAAGCTAGCAAGCGCATCAAGAACGAAACCGAAATTTCTTCTGGCGCCACATCGGTCTCCTTTGCATCGGTACGTTATATCATGGAGAACGTTGCCGATATCTCGGCGAAAAACATCTTGCTCTTCGGTACGGGTAAAATTGGCCGGAACACTTGTGAGAACCTGATCAAGCATACAAAAAACACACATATTACCCTTATTAACCGCACCAAGGACAAGGCGGAAAAAATTGCGGGTAAATTTCACTTGGTGGTCAAAGATTACGGAGACCTACAAACCGAGATTCGTTCTACCGACGTACTAATCGTAGCAACAGGTGCGCAATCGCCTACCATATCAAAAGAGCTCATCCATACCAAAAAGCCCCTTTTGATCTTAGACCTTTCCATTCCGAAGAATGTTTCCGACAATGTAGAAGATCTTGACAATGTTACCTTGGTACACTTAGACCAGCTTTCCCGAATTACCGACGACACCCTAGAGCGCAGAAAGCAATATATTCCCGAAGCGGAAATTATTATAGACGAGGTGAAAGGAGATTTCATCCAATGGCTTGAAACCCGTAAATTCGCCCCCGTCATCAAGGCCTTGAAAAAGAAGCTCAAAACAATGAAAGACGAAGAAATGGACTATCAG
This sequence comes from Zobellia uliginosa, assembly GCF_900156625.1. Classification (GTDB taxonomy): domain Bacteria; phylum Bacteroidota; class Bacteroidia; order Flavobacteriales; family Flavobacteriaceae; genus Zobellia; species Zobellia uliginosa. The sequence goes on from NZ_FTOB01000001.1 coordinate 180,528, forward strand.
TCCAAAAAACTATCGGATTTCAACGAGCAACAGGCCGATGTAATATCCAATAGAATCATTCAAAAAATAACCAAGCAGTTCGCCAATCATCTCAAAGACGACAATGTCGATTCTGACACCAGTCTAGAACTCATTCAAAAAGTCTTCCAACTCGAACTCGACACTCCATGAGCAAGGTCATACGAATCGGTACACGCGATAGCGAATTAGCGCTATGGCAGGCAAATACCGTTAAAAACAAACTTGAAGCTTTAGGTCATAAAACTACATTGGTTCCCGTAAAATCTACAGGAGACTTGGTTCTTGACAAACCGCTGTACGAACTGGGTATTACCGGTATTTTTACCAAAACCCTTGACGTAGCCATGCTCAATGGCGATATCGACATAGCCGTACACAGCATGAAAGATGTACCGACGGCCCTTCCAAAGGGCATCGTACAGGCCGCCGTATTGGAGCGCGCCAACTTTCTTGACATACTGGCCTTTAAAAAGAACGAAGAGTTCATGGGCGAAAGGGATGCTATAATCGCTACCGGAAGCCTTCGCCGAAAGGCACAATGGCTCAACCGCTACCCGACCCATACCGTGGTCGACCTTAGGGGCAATATCAATAGCCGGTACGAAAAACTAGAGAACAACGATTGGAACGGTGCCATTTTTGCCGCCGCCGGTCTTGAACGCATCGGTCTCGAGCCCGAAAACACCATTGGCCTCACCTGGATGGTACCCGCACCCGCACAAGGTGCCATAATGGTCGTTGCCAAAGAAGATGATGAGTTTATTCGCGAAGCCTGCGCCGAAATCAACCATGAACCAACGGAAATATGTACCAAACTCGAACGTGAGTTCCTTCGTATTTTAGAAGGAGGCTGTTCGGCTCCCATAGGGGCTTTGGCGACCATTAGCAAAGAAAACGAAGTAAGCCTAAAAGGGGTGCTCCTGACCGTTGATGGCAAGAAAAAACTAGAGGCCGAGTTCACGGCTCCCTTGGGCAAGCATTCCTACTTGGCCAAAGACTGTGCGAACAGCATCCTTAGCCGTGGAGGAAAGCTACTTATGACTTACGCTACGGACATTGTTGAAAACACCAAAATATTTTCAACGAGAACCCTTACCCCCGATCAGATCAACCTTTTTGACCAAAGCATCAAGGTGAAATCGGAAGATTTTATCAAGATCAGTCCTAACCGAATTTCCAGCCTTATCCTAAAGAAAGAAATTCAAAACGTAATCATTACAAGCCAGAATACGGTAGAGGCGATTTTAAAAAGCGTATCCCCCGAAGAATTGAAGTTTAAGAACATCTATTGTGTAGGCGGAAAGACCAAGCGCATGATCAAGCGTTATATCGGCCCTGTAAAACACCAAGAAAAAGACGCTAAAAACTTGGCCAAATATTTGGTGGAATATATGGAAGGAACCGAGGTCACTTATTTCTGCAGCAACCTTAGACTTGACCACCTGCCCACCGTCTTGGCCGAGAACAATATTAAGGTAAGGGAAATCGAGGCCTATACCACCAAACACGCTCCCACGGAAGTAGAGGACAGTGTTGAAGGCATCATGTTTTACAGCCCCTCGACCATTACCAGCTATTTACTGAAGAACAGCCCCGACAACAGAGTGGCCTACTGTATTGGAGACACCACGGCCGAGGAAGCAAGAAAACACTTTAAGACGGTTTATGTAGCCAAAATTCCTACGGTAGAGAGCGTTATCGACTTGGTGAACCAGACCTACGGTAAGGATTAATTAGTTTTACGATTGGAATAAAAAAAACGGACTTCCCCTTCTAAGGGAATCAAAATACAGCTATGTCACTAAAGAACGACCTTTTTCTTAGGGCCCTAAGGGGCGAAACGGTTGATCGTCCACCGGTTTGGATGATGCGCCAAGCCGGAAGATATCTTCCCGAGTTTATGGAAATCAGAAAGAAGTACGATTTCTTCACGCGCTGCCAGACCCCTGAATTGGCTTCGGAAATTACCGTACAGCCGATTCGCAGGTTCGGTATGGACGCCGCCATTCTTTTTAGCGACATCTTGGTCATACCCCAGGCCATGAATATCGAGGTAGAGATGAAGCCGAACTTTGGCCCCTACCTGCCCAACCCTATTCGCTCTCAAAAAGACCTTGATAGCGTTATCGTTCCCGACGTGAACGAGACTTTGGGCTATGTAATGGACGCCATAAAGCTTACCAAGGAAAAACTGAACAACGAAGTACCGCTAATCGGTTTTGCCGGATCACCTTGGACCATTCTGTGTTATTGTGTACAAGGACAAGGGAGCAAGACCTTCGACAAGGCCAAAGAACTTTGCTTTACCCAACCGGTAGTGGCCCACGAACTATTACAAAAAATAACGGATACCACCATTGCCTATCTAAAGGCGAAAGTCAAGGCCGGCGTAGACGCCGTACAGGTTTTCGATTCTTGGGGCGGTATGTTATCCCCCACCGATTACAATGAGTTTTCTTGGCAGTATATCCAACAGATCATCGACGCCCTAAAAGACGAAAGTCCCGTTATCGTATTCGGTAAAGGTTGCTGGTTCGCCCTAGGCGACATGGCCAAATCGGGAGCGGCCGCTCTTGGTGTTGATTGGACCTGTTCCGCACGAAACGCACGATACCTCACCGGAGGAAAGGCTACCTTACAAGGTAATTTTGACCCCGCCCGATTGCTCTCGCCTCCTGCCGAAATAAAGAAGATGGTAACACAGATGATCAATGAATTCGGTAAAGACAGTTATATCGCCAATCTCGGTCATGGTATTTTGCCCAACGTTCCCGTAGAAAACGCAAAAGCTTTTATCGACGCGGTAAAAGAATGGAAGCCCGTAAGCTAGACCCGCATCGACTATGGAAAACGAAAACACCCGGATTGCCCTTTTCGAGCACTTTTCCATAGAAGCCATACATGAAAAGTACGCTTGGCGTATCTGCGACTTCGTTACGGTAAACACCAAGCGTTTACAGCGCTATTTTCCAAAAACCTTGGCCGCGAACCTAAATCCCAACCTTTCGCAAATATTTGTGGAAGAAAAAGTACGCGAGTACATGAAAAAAGAGGAGTTTCTTTTTGTACTCAAAGACAATAAAAGCCGAACCCTTATCGGACTTGTCTATATCAAGGAACTGGACTGGGAGAAACGACAGGCCGAATTGGCCTACTGCATAGGATATCAATACGAAGGAAAGGGCATCACTTCGCTGGCCGTAGATACCTTATCGAAGTACGCCATTAAGGAATTAGGACTCAAGACACTCAACATCATCGTCCATAAAACCAACATAGGTAGTGTAAGAGTTGCCGAAAAATGCGGCTACACATGGCGAAAGCAACTCCCCAAAGAACACACCCCGCCTAATGAAGCCCCTCTTGACATGGAGCTCTATGTACTTTCGGTATAAAATCGTAGCTTACTAAAATAAACCGCTTTTGTCGAGCATATCGCTTCATAGCTTCCCCCGTAAGTCGTAAATTTACAGCCGATTCGCATAAAACCATTTCTCTTGATGAAAGACAAATTCTTTAGCTACATTCAAAACCTTCAAGATTCGATTACCAACAAGCTTGAGGAAATCGATGGTAAAGTCAAGTTTCACGAAGACCTATGGGAGCGGCCGGAAGGTGGCGGTGGACGCACCCGCGTCATCGAGAACGGAGACGTTTTTGAAAAGGGAGGGGTAAACATATCTGCCGTACACGGCGCTTTGCCCAAAAGCATGCAGACCTACTTTGGTGTTGAAGATGCCGATTTTTATGCCTGTGGGTTGAGTTTGGTGCTACACCCGAAAAATCCCATGGTACCCACTGTTCATGCCAACTGGCGGTATTTTGAAATGTACGACAAGGAAGGAAACATTGTAGATCAATGGTTCGGCGGCGGACAAGACCTAACCCCTTACTACCTTTTTGATGAAGACGCCATTCATTTTCATACCGTGTGCAAGGCCGCCTGCGATACACATGACCCCAATTTCTACTCATTGTATAAGAAGAAATGTGACGATTATTTTTGGAATGCCCACAGAAATGAAGCTCGGGGTATAGGCGGACTCTTTTTCGACTATTGCAAGGCTACCGAAGGGATGGACATGCAGAATTGGTACGATTTTGTGACCGAAGTAGGCAACAGCTTTTTAGAAAGTTATGTGCCAATCGTTTTAAAAAGAAAAAACCTGGACTACACTTCTGAACAAAGGGACTGGCAAGAAATCAGAAGAGGACGTTACGTTGAATTCAACTTGGTTCACGATAAAGGCACCTTGTTCGGCCTAAAGACGAACGGGAGAATAGAAAGCATTTTAATGAGTTTGCCCCCCCATGTTCAATGGCGCTATGATCACCAGCCGGAAAGCGGCAGTGAAGAAGAGCGCTTACTCAACATTCTTAAGTCTCCGAAGGACTGGGTATAAATTTATAAGGCCTCATTATGTCAAAAAAAGGCAAAGAAAAAAATAAGGCCAACAAGGCCAAACACACCAAGCTTCTGAACAGAAAGAAAAACAAGCTCAAATCAGAAAAGCTGAACCGTAAGCAGCGTCTGAAAGAGATCATTTCGCTGAGTAAGCAAAAAGAAAATCGATCCAGAGATCATGAGTAAGCAAAAACCATTGCGTTTTTTCTTTTCGGGGGTAGTCCATTCTACCGCCTACCTCCTTATTTCCCTATGTTTATTATCGTCTTGCCAGTCGAAAAAAACCAAAAGCGACCTAGACATCGTCTTTACCCAAGATACCCTAAACGTAGGCTACACCTATTGGTGGGAAGAATCAGGCCCCTTCATCGGCTACTGCGGAAAAGAATACGGATTGGTATTTTCTGGTATCATTACACAAATCGATTCCCCCACCAATGAAGCCGCCCCACTGTATATCTCCCAACGCGGGACCATAGCCATTGAGAAAGTCTATAAGATAAAGCCTTTGGAAAGTCAGAGCTATGCCAATCAAAAATACTTTGTTTCCGATTGCTTCAACAACCTCGATGTGTCGGTAGGGGATAAAGTACTGGTGTTCTGCTACGATTATGAAGATCAAATCAGCATCCCAGGACCCAACTCGATTGTTCCCATCAGTGATTTCGACCACCCTTTGGTTCAAGCGACCAAACGGTATATCGATGTAGATGAAGATGCGGCGGCCATAAAAAGGGATTCTAGCCTCTGGTCGGCCTACGGCTATGGCGAACAAGTGGACCAGCTGCTACGCTGCAAAGAACATACCGAAAATCCTATTTCCAAGTAATCGTTTTTTCGGAAACCTCCTTAAATTGATATACCACATGGGCCAAACGCGCCTTTAACAGTTCCCTTCTGCCCGACCGGGTTCGCGTATACAGAAGTTTTGAATCATCTACGTGTTTCTTCCAAAAGCGATGAAAGCCCAAGGCATCTTCCTTTCGCCTACCTATGCTTTGTGGTACCACATAATACTTGCGGAGACCCCATTTTTTCTTTAACCAATGATTGCCGATCAATAAGTACCTCGGATTTTCAACAGGTACCAGTATTTCGTGCAGCAATTGCACAAACAAATTACCTTCGTAATTACTAGCTCCCTTTAGGTAACAAACAAAGGCACCATTGGCCTGCTGTTCGGCCGAAACCGACACCTCAGAGTGTTCCGTATGGATCTGCCCCGTTTGCATGAGATAGTCTAACAAAGCATTAGCTATCTTCTTGGTCTTCTTAAAAGCGTTTCCGAACAAGAAATACAGCTTAAGGGCCTTATAGGTTTTTGGGGCAAAACCAATGATTATCCCTGCCAATAAAAAATACATAAAGGCAAAAACACCCTTGTTCAATAGCGTTGTTATATTCTTCATCAGAAACTCGGGCAGAAAGAGACCCAAACCGGCCACGAGCTCAATAAGCAGGTATTGTGCGGCATCTACCGAACGCATTTTTTTAGCTTTTCTAAAAGGCGTTTTTCCCGCATAGGGTATCTTCACCTCCCTCACCAGTATACTGCCCTTATCTATGGCCTCATGCCACCTGTCCTTTAGCGCTTCCCGATTTGAGGCCGAATCCATCATGGTTTTGTTCAGTTGATCAAGCTGGGCCTCCCCACTAAAGTGGTCTGGTAGCTGTAGTCTATCCAGTCCGTTTTCAATATAAGCCTCTCCCTCTATAGAAACCCCTGAAAAAGCGGTAAACCTTCGCTTTAGTTTTTCCAAGTCCTTACCCCCATCGGTCGCAGTCGGATCCAAACAAGCCAAGTGCCAAATGTTTCCACTCTTATCAGGGTCATTGGTATCGGTTCGAATAGCCCTACCCCGCATTTGGTTTGAAGACACAAAAGACCCAACATAAGACGCCAATACCAAGGTATTTATAGCAGGGGCATCCCAACCTTCCCCTAAAAGGGATTTTGTACCAATAAGTATTTTTATTTTCCCCAACTGAAAAAGCCGTGTGACCACCCCTACAATCCTATTCTTGTGAGTCCCCGAAACCGAAATCTCTACAAAATCGGAATCCGAAGACATGGGCTTCATACCAATGGCCGTATCAGCGCCCAACAAAGCTTCAAAATCAGCGGTTAGTTTTTTATGGAGCACTACTAGAGAGCCCGTAAGAATGGCCAAATCATCCTTTTGTACCAATTTTATTCGGAGGTACTGAAAAATAGATACCACTCCCAATTTGTTGAGCGGAGCCGTTGCCTCCCCTTTAAATTCCAAGAATTCCTTTCGTATAAAATCAGTAAGTACTACCGCCTTCAACCGATTGCCGAGCACCTTGCGTTCTTCCTCAAGAATATTATGAATACTCCTCAATTTACTAGAACTACTCGCCAAAGCCCTATAGAGCCGCTCGTCTCCAACAAAATTCACCCTTTTCTTCTCGTATACCCCAATACGGCCCAGTCGTTTTTCAATTTTATCCAAGAGAGATTCGTAAGCTATCAAATCTTCACGCTGGGCTACCAATAGCTCTTGCAGCAGCAACTCTATCCATTCATACGTAAGTGCGGGAAACTCCACGTTTTTACCCTCAAAACCGAGAAACAACAATTTCTCTTTATCGATCTGAACGCCTGCGGAATTCAGAAAAATCAAGAGGGCCGACAAAAACGAAGGTTTGGCATAAATTTCCTCAAGTCTATCCTCGGTATCCGCGTAAAAGGGATGCTCCAAAAGAAGCTGTTGAAACCCTATATCGGCCTTCAGTTCATTCGTGAACCGAATAATATTTTCCCTATACGTGACAATAGATTTTATCTGTGCCTCTGAAGGCTTGGAGAAATACACAAAATCTTGATGCGGACAAAGGTCTCCGTTCTTTACAAGATCCGGTACGGCAATTTCATCATCTATAGGGCCGCAGAGCTCAAAGTACTTTTCGAGTTCCCCTGCCGAACTATCATAGGGCGGTGTCGCTGTCAAGGCGATAACGGTCAAGCCCTCGATTTCCTTTAAGGCCATCAAGCATTTATACCATTCGTTTTTTAAATGATGCGCCTCATCGAGCACAATGGTTTTTATTCCATGCTTCGTGACGAATTTTAATAGGGATTCATCTTCGTCGCCAGCAAAACCTTTGCTTAATGCATGTAACGACTGGTAGGTAGAAAAGGTCAAAAGTTTAGGCGCCCTAAGGGTTATGGAATAATCGGAAAACGAGGCATCGCCCAAAAAAAATGATACCAATCGGTCTTTCCATTGGTTCCTTATAGTCAGCGTAGGCGCCAAGACCAAGGTGCGTTTATTGACCCTGCGCAGCACTTCCAATCCTAAAATGGTCTTTCCTGAGCCGGGAGGGGCTACCACATGCAAATGATTATCCTCAATATGGTCTTCGAAATTATCTAGAAAACCCTGCTGATAGCTACGCCATTCAAACTTAAATTTTAGGTGGTCTATAAGTTGCGTCAAGAGTTAGTCCGTTTTCTGTTTTTTAGGAGGATAATAAGTAACTTTGGGTATTCAAAAATAGGCAAAAGTATGTACCCACTTAGAAGAAACCGTAGATTAAGAACAAACGATTCCATCAGACATTTAGTACGCGAAACCATTTTATCTCCCAAGGATTTTCTGGTACCGCTTTTTGTAACGGAAGGCAAGGGCATCAAAGAAGAAATCGCCTCTATGCCCGATTACTACAGATTGAGCCTCGACCTTCTAGAAACCGAGATCAAGGAACTATGGAATATGGGCTTACATGCCGTTTTGCTTTTCGTAAAAGTACCAGAGGAGCTAAAGGATAATAAAGGCACCGAGGCCCTCAACGATAACGGACTCATGCAACGCGCCATCAAAACGATAAAGAACGTATGTCCGGACATGTTGGTAATGACCGATGTCGCCATGGACCCCTATTCTTCGTTCGGCCATGATGGCATAGTGGAAAACGGACTGATCCTCAATGATGAAACTTCTGAGTTTTTGGCCGAAATGAGTGTATCCCACGCCTTGGCCGGCGCAGATTTTGTTGCACCGAGCGATATGATGGACGGCCGTATCCTTTCGATTCGCGAAGCTTTAGAGGATGAAGGCCTTATCAATACCGGAATCATGAGCTACAGTGCCAAATACGCCAGCGCCTTCTATGGCCCCTTTAGAGACGCCTTGGATTCGGCTCCCGTGGATGTAAAGAACGTCCCCAAGGACAAAAAAACCTATCAAATGGATTATGCCAATCGTTTTGAAGCCCTAAAGGAAACCGAAATGGATGTCGATGAAGGAGCGGATATCGTTATGGTAAAACCCGGACTCTGTTACCTAGATATCGTGCGCGAAATTCGCAACGAAGTAGATGTACCCGTTGCCGTATACCAAGTAAGCGGCGAGTATGCCATGGTAAAAGCAGCCGCAGAAAAAGGGTGGCTAGACCACGATGCCGTAGTAATGGAGCAACTGACCGCCATGAAAAGAGCCGGCGCCAATATCATTGCGACATATTTTGCCAAAGATGCCATTCGCTTGTTAGATTAAATCGACCAACAAAGTGATGCCATCGTGAAACCGCTATATTCCATCTTCCTGATTTTCGCACTAAACGTAATGTTAGCGCAGGAAGATGGACCTATACCCCTTAACTTGGGCAAAGGCGAAGATGTACTCACGTACGCGCATCCATCGGAGGTGGGTTTAGATTCTGCTTATATACACTCCGAGGTCTCAAAAAAATTATAACAAACGGTATAAAGAAGAAGGCCTTTCCGGGTGCCCAAGTATTGGTCGCCAAGAACGGGAAGATCATCTTCCACCAAGCCTATGGCTATCATACTTATGACAGCATTCGGGCCGTTGCCCTGAACGACATTTATGACCTAGCCTCGGTCACCAAAATTACGGCGGCCCTTCCTGCCCTAATGAAACTCGTTGACGAAGGCATACTCGACCTTGACCAAGCTTTTAGCACCTACTGGAAACCCTGGCGCAAGCGGAAGGACAAACACGATATTACCCTACGGGAAATCTTGTCCCACCAAGCCGGCCTAGAACCTTATATCGTGCTACTGAACACCGTGCGAAAAAACAATGGCACCTTAAAAAAACGCTTCGTGAGAACCAAACCAAATCCACGCTTTCGACGACGCGCCTATGATAACATTTATATTAAAAGCAGATTTATAAAAAAAGTACATCGTCTCATCGACCGATCTCAGGTTTCAGATGAAAAAAGCTATAGGTATTCCGGATTGGCCTTCCTTATTTTTCCTGATCTTATACAACAACTAACCGGCCAATCATTTTCCGAGTATTTACAAAGAAATTTCTATGGTCCAATCGGCTTAAATACCGTAAATTTCAATCCTAAGCTGAAATCGTATACGAATTTTATTGTGCCTACCGAGCAAGATTCCACCTTTGGAAAGGCCCTGACACACGCTTGGGTACACGATGAAAATGCTGCCTTGCTGGGTGGGGTGTCGGGCAATGCCGGTCTCTTCGCTTCTGCTACCGATTTGGCCCAACTAATGCAACTGTACCTCCAATATGGCGTATACAACGGCAAACGCTATTTCTCGAAAGCTGTCGTCGAGGAATTTACCCGTATACAATTTCCAGAAAACGATAACCGAAGAGGCTTAGGCTTCGACAAGCCCTTATTGAACAATGCGGAGCTAGCCCTCTCCAAGGCATACCCAGCTCCCGAAGTAAGTCCCGACAGTTTTGGACACAGTGGTTTTACCGGCACTTTCGTATGGGCCGACCCTAAAAACCAATTGGTATATATTTTCCTTTCCAACCGGGTATATCCCTCCCGTTCCCATCGACAGATCTACGACCTCAATATTCGTCCGGCCGTGCAACAGGTTTTCTATCAAGCTAGGCTAGCTATCGAATAAGTGCATTTCGTTTTCTAATAATTGGTATCTTCGTAAGATAAAACCGATTTATGGGCTTACTAATTTTTTACGCTTTCGTATCGATTTTCTTTTCTTTCCTCTGTTCCATTCTTGAAGCTGTGTTACTAAGCATCAACCCCACCTTCGTAAACGTCAAGAAAAAGGAAGGGAAAGCCTATGCCTTAGTTTTGGAAGAACTAAAGAAGGATGTCGACAAGCCGCTGATCGCCATTTTGACCCTTAACACCATTGCCCATACCGTTGGCGCCATTTTAGTTGGGGTACAGGCCAAGGTGGCCTATGCGGAATTGTACGGCACCACCACACGCCGTATATTCGGAATTGCCTTTACCGAAGACCTCATGGTGGGTGTTGTATCTACTTTGATGACCATACTCATTTTGGTAGCCTCCGAAATCATACCTAAAACCATTGGCGCCACCTATTGGCGACAATTGGCCAATTTCACGGCCAAGGCCCTGCGCGTTATGGTCGTTGCCTTAAAGTATACGGGACTCTTATGGGTTCTACAGATCTTTACCAAACTCGTAGGCGGCAAAGGCCACCATGGTAGCGTATTAAGCCGGGAAGATTTTACCGCAATGACCGATATGGCCCGCGAAGAAGGTGTTTTCGAAAAATCGGAATCGACTATCATAAAAAACCTATTACGTTTTGATCAAGTATTGGTCAAGGATGTAATGACCCCAAGGGCCGTGATGAAAATTGCTCCGGAAAACAAAACGATAGCCGAATTTTTTGCGGACAATCCTAAGATGCGTTTTTCACGCATTCCGGTATATGGCGAAAAAATGGACCATATAGACGGTTTTGTGCTGAAGGATACGATTTTGGAGGAAATGGTAAACAATAATGGAAACACACCTCTTTCCGAAATAAAACGCGAAATTTTAATCACCGAAAGAAACACACCCATACCACGTCTTTTTGATACATTCATTTCCAAAAGAATACATATTGCCCTTGTTGTGGATGAATACGGCTCAGTAAGTGGATTAGTAACTATGGAAGATATTATAGAAACCTTACTAGGGCTCGAAATAATGGACGAGAGCGACAATGTTGCCGACTTGCAAGAGCTAGCTCGTAAAAACTGGGAAACCCGCGCAAAACGCACCGGAATACTCGACAAGTAGATTTTGGGGCCGTTCCAATGGTCCATCAACACCTAAAATACCACAAGCTATGGAAACCGCCTTTATTCGCACCCCTCTCGGCATAGCCAAACTTGAAGGTAACGCCGACGGCCTGGCTTCCATAATTGTGCTGAATACAGAAGAAACCGTTTCATCAGTAGTTCCGGAAAACCTCCAAGCCGCCGTAAAGCAACTGCAAGAATATTTTGCCGGCGAACGGAATAGCTTTGACCTTGCGTTGAACCCCACGGGTACCGACTTTCAAAAACGCGTTTGGAAGGCCTTATCAAAAATACCCTACGGCAAAACGGTCTCCTACCTTGAACTTTCCAAGACCTTGGGCGACGCAAAGGCCATTCGGGCCGTAGCATCCGCTAACGGAAAGAATCCCTTATGGATTATAGTTCCCTGTCACCGTGTCATTGGCACCGATGGTTCCCTAACCGGTTATGCCGGTGGCCTGCACCGAAAAAAATGGCTGCTAGACCATGAAAATCCCGTAAAACAGCAATCGCTCTTTTAAAAAAAACCGACCCCCTGGTCCGTTGCCCCGAAAAATTCGCCCAATGCCTTTGCCATTTGGCCGATCATCGATCAAAACATATATTTCATTTGCTTCCAACCTGACCCCACCGCATTGGCAAAACAAAGAAACCGACCCTAGGGTCGGTTTCTCTTAAAACGGTAAAAAAACGCTTCGGCCTAATTACACCTCGTCTCGCTTAAGTTGGCATCGTCGGAAATGGCATCCGCCTGGGCCATTGCATCATTAAAAAGTACGAATCGATCGATACCATGACCGGAAGACCTCGCCGAGATTTCCATGGTATAGACTCCGGCTTTCTCGAACACCACATAAATATTATGCCCCTTGTTATCAAAAGTACTGGACTGCCACTTAAAATCAAGGTTGCTTCCACTACGGTAGATTTTAAACCATCCGTCTTTTGATGCGCCTTCAGGGTTGGGGGTTTTTCCCGTATCCTTGGGATAAACGATACTGTCGTCCCTCTGGGCATAAAAATCATCGGCATCGTTAAACCGTAGCCAAGTATCGTTGTGGTCTGAGCCACTGTTTCCTGATTTTACCGCAGATTTCCACAGAAATCGATAGGTACCCGTATTTTTTATTTCAATTTTAAAACTGGTCTTTCCATTACCTGGATTTCCCAAATATTGATCGCCTTCCCAAACCATATAGCCTTTTCCCGTAAAACTATCACCATCGCTCTTAAGCACCCAACCATCCGGGAACTGTGCATTTTCAAACTCGACATTCACCAAACCGTTCTTTTCCTTAAAAATATAATTGGCAACATCGGTACATGCCGAATCACTACCTCCCTCGGTCTCATCGGTCTCGTCAGTTTCATCGGTATCATCAATGTCATCGGTTTCGTCGACCACATCGATCACATCGGTTTTATCTTCGGAATCGTTGTCCGTATCGGCATCTTTACTACAAGCCATTAAAACCGTTAACAATACCAACACAGATAAGCGGCCCAGCAAAGAGGACCGTGATTTAAAGCGATTTTTCATCATGATAAATACGTATAATTATAGTTTATAACCCCCAAACGTTACAATTCCACAGGAAATTGGATGGGCTTCGATAATTTCGACGAACACCCACTGGGATCAGAAGGGAAGAAGGTAGTATGGGAACAAATTTGGCCGCAAACAGGATTAGTTTGTATCTTTCAGATGCTATTAAACAAAATATAAGGTGCTATATAAAATCAATCTTGAACACATTCTTTTCCTAGATATCGAAACCGTTCCCGAAGAGCCGAATTTCGAAGCCCTTAACGACGAAAAAAAGGAGCTATGGGAGCAAAAATCAAGATACCAGCGCAAGGATGAGTTTACCCCTGAAGAGTTTTATGAACGTGCCGGCATTTGGGCGGAATTCGGTAAAATCGTTTGTATCTCCGTCGGTTATTTCAGGCTTGTCGGAGAGAACAGAACTTTTAGGACTACCTCTTTCCACGGTGACGAGGCCACTCTTTTAAAAGAGTTCAAAAATCTCTTGGACGGTCATTTTAACTCCCCAAGACATTTACTTTGCGGCCATAATGCCAAGGAATTCGACTTTCCCTATATCGCACGTAGAATGATCATACACGGTATACAGTTACCGTACAAACTCAATCTATTTGGTAAAAAACCATGGGAAATCCCGCATTTAGACACCATGGAACTGTGGAAATTCGGCGACTATAAAAACTTTACATCCTTAAAGCTATTGGCAAATATATTGGGCATACCATCGCCCAAACAAGACATTGATGGCAGCATGGTAGGCCATGTCTATTACGAAGAAAACGACATCGACCGCATTGTTACCTATTGCGAACTTGACGTGGTCACCACTGCCCAAGTATTCTTGCGCCTAAGAGGAGACGACCTCATCGATGACGCCTTCATCAAAAGCATATAGGCGTATCAAGCGTTATACTTCAGCTGGATATACACGGGGAAATGATCACTATACCCTCCTAAATACCTATTCCCGACATAGGTGCGATAGGGCGAACCCATATATTTCCCTTTAAATTCGGTCAAAAAGTGCTCGTCAAAAATATTGGCATGGGCAAAACTATGGGTTCCTTTTTCAAAATTCAGAAAACTGTGTGACACCATAATCTGGTCAAATAGCATCCACGACCTCTTATAATTGGCACTACCCCTATCGGGGGTCAATAGTTTTTCCATGGGGTTGTAGAGGGTCTTGGTGTCGATAAGCCTTTTGATACTGTCCGATTGCGGACCATCATTAAAATCGCCCATAATTATATAGTTCGGCTCGACCTCTTCTTCTTCGATACGCGCCATAAACTGGATCATGGTCTCGGCGGCAATCATTCGCTTGTGTTCGGTAGTGGTATTTCCGCTTCGGCGAGACGGCCAATGGTTCACGAAAATATGCACCTGTTCGTTATTGAGCTTGCCTTTAACATAAAGGATATCGCGAGTGGTATCCCGTCTTTCATCCTCCTCATAAATCAACACGGCTATAGGTTCGGAGTACAATACCTCAAAATGATCTTTGTGATAGATGAGTCCACAATCAATACCCCTTTCGTCGGGCGAATCGTAATGGACATAGTCGTAACTGATGTTGGCCAGAGGTTCGCTCGCCAAAAGATCTTGCATCACCTGTTCGTTTTCAATTTCGGCCACCCCGACCAGGACAGGCGGACTTTGAGTTTCAGTATTCCCGATTTCCGCTATAGTCTTGGCCAATTTGTACAGCTTTTTTTTGTACCTTCTAAGAGACCATTTTTTGCGCCCTTTTGGCGTAAAATCGTCATCAAGGGTTTTAGGATCGTCTATCGTATCAAATAAATTCTCGAGGTTATAAAAGCTTATTGTGTTTAAATGGCTTCCCTTTTTCTTTCTGAAAAATGAAAAAATCATAAATTTCTCGATTGGAACCTTAAATTTACGAAAATAGCTCGGTCGGTATTGCTTAAATTTGCATTTTAGTTTCGATATGTTAGAAAAGAAGACCATAGATCACGAAAAGGCCGTATTAATCGGCATTATAAACCGCGAACAGAGCGAGGGCAAAGTTACCGAGTATCTTGACGAGCTTGAATTTTTAACCTATACCGCAGGTGGAGAGGTCGTTAAACGCTTTGTGCAACGCATGGATGTTCCCAACCCCAAGACCTTAATTGGCACCGGTAAGATGGAAGAAGTGGAAGCCTTTGTCAAAGCGAACGATATTGGTTCGGTAATCTTTGATGATGAACTTACCCCGGCCCAACAGCGAAATATAGAAAAGCTACTGCGCTGTAAAATTGTGGACCGTACCAGCCTTATTCTCGATATTTTCGCCCAACGCGCGCAAACAAGCTACGCACGCACCCAAGTGGAACTGGCCCAATACGAGTACTTATTGCCCCGTTTAACGGGACTTTGGACCCACTTGGAACGTCAACGAGGAGGTATCGGGATGCGCGGACCCGGTGAAACCGAAATTGAAACGGATAGACGTATCGTAAGGGACCGCATTTCATTACTAAAGAAGAAGCTCCTTAAGATCGATCGACAAATGGAGACCCAACGGGGCAACCGTGGTGCTTTGGTACGTGTGGCACTGGTAGGATACACGAATGTGGGCAAATCTACCCTGATGAACGTTATCAGTAAGAGCGACGTATTTGCGGAAAACAAGCTTTTTGCCACATTGGATACCACCGTGCGCAAGGTTGTCATAGGCAATTTGCCGTTTTTACTCAGTGACACGGTCGGTTTTATCCGTAAACTCCCCACCCAACTTGTGGAAAGTTTTAAAAGCACCTTAGACGAGGTTCGCGAAGCAGATCTGTTGCTACATGTTGTTGACATCTCCCACCCACAGTTTGAAGAGCATATTGAATCGGTCAATAAAATATTGGACGAAATCGATAGTGCCGACAAGAACACCATCATGGTTTTCAACAAGATCGACCTCTACAAACATGCCGAAATAGATGAGGACGATTTGGTTACCGAACGCACCGAAAGACATTTTACGATAGATGAGTGGAAAAAAACGTGGATGCAGCGTGTAGGCGACAAGGCCCTCTTTATATCGGCCCTGAACAAAGAAAACCTAGACGAGTTCAGAAAAAGGGTCTACGACGAAGTACGCGACATTCATGTGACGCGTTTTCCGTACAACAACTTTTTATATCCCGAACATTTAGACGAGTATTAGAATTTATATGTTTTGGCCTACCGTTCGTCGGATATACCGAACCGCTTGTATTTTTCACAACAAGCTGCCTAACGTACACAACAATAATTTAGACAGCTAGATATTCCGACGTAGGTTTACAGTGTAATTAAGTGAGAGTAATGACCCCAAATCGACGCTTGAACTTAAGCCCAACAGCTAACAATCCCCAAATGTGTTAACTGACCTAAAAAGACAAACACCAAATTGACCAAATCTACTTGATAAAAACCTCTTTATAGAGGTTTTTTTTATGCCCCTTACTTTCGTAAAAAATACGCTTTGCCACTAGGGGATGCCGTTCATCGGATATACTGAACCACTGGTATTTTTCACAACAATTTGAGCTGTGTACACAACAATAATTTAGACCATAGGGCAAACCTATGTAGATTTACAGTGTAATTAAGAGAGAGTAACGATTCCAAATCAATTCTTGAACTTAACCCCGACAAGTACGAATCCCAAATCCGGACTTGACCTACGAAACGCTTACAAACCGTGACCCCAAATCACGAACCCGATCTTACAAGAATACCTACAAAACAAAAAAGCCCGTTCACACGGGCTTTTTTGTTTTTACATAACGCTCTTCCCCGAGGGAAGAATTAAGGTGCATTTCATCGAACAAAAATACATTTTAACGAGTTACACCACAAATTGGGCATGCTTTACAACAAATATTTAGTGTTCACGACCTTGCCGATTACATTAGTCTTGTATTTGAAATTTAGTGTACGTCCCAAATAAATTACTTAATCAAGGTTTGATTTATTATTGACTGTACAACCAAACTTAACGTATCCTACTTAAAAACAAAACGCCCCGACAAATGTCGGGGCGTTTCGTTTATACTGAAACAAACAATACTCGATTAGAACGAATAGTTAAGACCGAAAAGGTAGTAACTCTGCAAATCATTATCGATATTATCAAAAGTCGGGGTAGGAGTTGGAACCGGAACGGCGGCCAATGCATTACCCAAAGCTTCTTGCTTATTATTTCTCAACCCGAATTCAAAACCTACGCCGATACCTTTCCAAAGTGTATAACCAAAGGAATTTATCCATGTCCAGTTTGAAAGGTCTCCGCTTTTATAGCTCTGAAATGTAGAGAAATTGGTCTTGAAATTGATAGCACCCAATTTTTTGGTATAATCCATAACAATCTTGGCACCTGCAGATGATTCGTAAGCCGTATCGTTATCAGCAAAGACAAAGTTGTAGTTCAACGGGTGAATAACCACTACCATATCAGGAATAGGAGTCCATGTAGCACCAACACCAAAATCGAGATAACCTGGATCATTGAAATTGTTGATAATAGACGTCCTATATTCCCCTAAGGCGGAAATAGCAAAGTTCTTGTTCAACTTATATCCGTATAGGGATACAATGTTAAAGACATCGGTAGTTCCGTTAAACCCTTCTTCGTCGGCAGGGTTGTCCTTATCATCAAGTTTTACCCACTGCAAGTTAACGTTGGCCGAGTTCTTCCAGAAGAACTTCTCCCTATCTAAATTCGCGTATGCGTTTACCGTAACCCCTATGTTTCCTGAAGAGTTGTTCGGTGTTCCTTGCGAATACCAATTGTTGAATTTCGAAAGATTGGCTCCAATGGTACCAAAAGCACCGATTTTCCACCCTGGAAAAGCATCGATTTGACCTTGAAGTGCATCTACCCTAGCCTGTATGGCACTGATAGAATCTTTTTTAGTAGCCTGTTCTGCTTTTAATTCATCTATTGTTTGTGCAAAACCGAACGAAAACGTCAGAATTGCCATAGATGATAGAAGTAATTTTCTCATGGTTAATGTGTTTATTAGTTAAGACACGCAAAAGTACTAATTGTCACATTTCTTTGAGAAAAAATACTACTTTCTTTTATACAAAGGTACCGAAGAGCAGGCTTCGCCGTACATAAGAGACTTAACAACAGACTGTAACTTACTTGTTGCCAGAAGATAAGCATTTGACGGAACAGGTTTATTGCTACACCCCTTAATAATCACCATTTTATCTTTAAATTCCGAAATTTCTAGATTGGAAAGGGTTTCGGTGTACAAAACAGTCTCCAAATCCTCTAAGGAGCCTTGAACACACTTTTTGGCAAAGGGATGTAGGTGTGTAGCCAATAACATATATGCCCAACCCGGCACAATGGCATCGGTAGAACAATGTAGGGCCACATAGGCATCTTGATATTGAGACCAATCATGCTCCGCCGCACGGGACCGAAAATCCTTTTCCTTTAAAAGAAGTCCCTCAAACAGCCAGTTCGAAATATCAAAAAGCACACGCCTCCCCTGAACATAGTAATCTTCCAAGTTAAACGTAACCAATTTGCTCTCGGCTACCCTATTGATGATTTCGTCAGACATAATCAACTTTTATAACAAGCCTAATTCCAATTTAGCCTCTTCACTCATCAAATCTTGGGTCCATGGGGGATCAAAGGTAATCTCTACCTCTGCATCGCTTACCAAATCCAAAGATTTCACCTTCTCCTCGACCTCGGCAGGAAGTGATTCCGCAACGGGACAGTTAGGAGAGGTAAGGGTCATTAGAATTTTAACCTCATTTTCTTCGTTCACAAAAACATCGTAAATCAACCCTAGTTCATATATATCAACAGGAATTTCAGGATCGTATATCGTTTTGAGTACGGTTACTATTTTTTCGCCCAATTCTTGGCTATCTACTGCTATTTCTTCGCTCATGTTCCTTAGATTAGTTCTTTAAAAATTCAGGTAGGTCACCCATCGGCCCACTACCTAGTTCAATTGAGTTTGGTACGCCACCGCATACAACTTCAATTGTTTTATCATGCTTACCAGACCATTGGCCCTGGTAGGCGAAAGGTGCTCTTTCAATCCGATTTCGTCAATAAAATCGGTATTGGCGTCGATAATATCCTGTGGTTTTTGGTTGCTAAAGGCGCGAATCAAAATAGCGATTATACCTTTCGTTATAATTGCGTCGCTATCAGCGGTGAACACCAATTTATCATCATCGAGTTCCGCATGTACCCACACTTTGCTCTGGCAACCTTTGATGATATTGTCATCGGTCTTATATTTCTCGTCTATGAGCGGCAAGCTCTTGCCCAATTCGATCATATACTCGTAGCGCTGCATCCAATCATCAAACATTGAAAATTCGTCTACTATTTCGTCTTGTATTTCCTTTATCTGCATTATCGCTATTTTCGGTAAAAATACAACAAGTATCTATGGATTTCAATACTTTAAGAGAATGATAACTCCCCAAGCTATTCCAACATTGCTTTTGCGCGTGCTACAGCCTCGACCAAGGTATCTACCTCATCCTTGGTATTGTAGAAACAAAAGCTCGCCCTTACCGTACCGGGAATCCCGAAGAAATCCATTATAGGCTGGGCACAATGGTGGCCCGTACGTACGGCAACCCCCAGCTTATCTAAAATAGAGCCGATGTCATAGGGATGTAGCCCTTCAATATTAAAGGATATCACCGACGTTTTGTTTTTGGCCGTTCCGTAAATTCTAAGTCCCTCTATCTTCAGAAGTTCTTGGGTAGCATATTCAAGCAGGCCGTGTTCGTATTCGGCAATAGCATCAAAACCGATATGGTTCATATAATCAAGAGCGACACCAAAGGCGATGCCTCCACAAATATTCGGCGTTCCGGCCTCAAACTTATGTGGCAGATCGGCATAGGTCGTTTTTTCGAAGGTTACTTCGGCAATCATCTCTCCACCTCCTTGATAGGGCGGTAACTTATTCAGCCATTCTTCCTTTCCGTAGAGCATACCTACACCGGTAGGTCCGCACATTTTGTGGGCCGAAGCCGCGTAAAAATCGACATCTAGCTGTTGCATATCCGCTTTAATATGGGGAGCCGCTTGTGCCCCATCAATTAAAACAGCAGCGCCGACCACATGTGCCTTATCTATAATTTCCTTGATAGGGTTAATGGTACCCAATGCGTTCGAAATATGGTTACAGAATACCAGTTTGGTCTTATCGGAAAGCAATTCATCATATACCTCCATCAACAACTCACCCTCCATATTCATCGGGATTACCCTTAAAACAGCACCCGTTCTTTCTGCCAACATTTGCCAAGGCACGATATTAGAATGGTGCTCCATCGCCGACACCAGTATCTCATCACCTTTTTTCAATAAGGTGGTAAACCCGTTGGCAACGATATTAATACTGTGCGTTGTACCTGAGGTAAATATAATCTCGTACGAATTTTTCGCATTGAAATGCTTCTGGATTTTCTGCCGTGCTATTTCATACTTATCAGTTGCTTCTTGCGAAAGCGCATGTACCCCCCGATGTATGTTGGCATTGTAATTATGGTAGTAATCTACTATAACATCTATAACCTGTTGAGGCGTTTGTGATGTAGCGGCATTGTCTAAGTATACCAAGGGCTTCCCGTTCACTTCTCTTTTCAGAATGGGGAAATCCTCTCTTATTTTATTTATATCTAACATAGTCGATCTTCTTAGATACAAAGATACCCGATCGTAAAAACAAATCGGGTATAAGAAGAATTCTATTTGTGTTTTGACTGCTTAAAACCTCAAGCCCCGCCAACTTTTAACCGGCTAATATCGTTTTTAAGACCAGACTGCTTTACAGAAGCATTATCCTTGTATTCCGTATCCCCATGTTGACAAATAGAATCGTGTTGCATCAGCACTAAAAAAATCCAAAAAAGAACGGCACTCCTAAAGTGCCGTTAAATAATTTCCGTAATTATAATATCTTACTAAAAAAAGACGTAGAACCTTTTACAGATCAAAACCAAGGTTAACCCCTAACTTTTTAGCTATCAATTTATTGATCCGCGTTTTAAGCTCAGGGATGCGTACACTCTCCAAGACATTATTGGCAAAGGCATACATTAACAAGGCTCGCGCTTCTTTCTTAGGAATACCACGGGATTGCAAGTAGAACAAAGCGTCTTCATCCAACTGCCCTATGGTACAACCGTGGGAGCACTTTACATCGTCGGCAAAAATCTCCAACTGTGGCTTGGTATTGATCGTTGCCTTGTCGCTTACCAAAATATTATTGTTCTGTTGAAAGGCATTGGTTTTCTGTGCAATCTTATCTACGATGATCTTACCGTTAAAAACCCCTGTGGAATTATCCCCGTAAATACCTTTATAATCTTGGTGACTTTCGCAATTGGGCTCTATATGGTGTACTAGGGTATGATGGTCAACGTGCTGCTTGTCCCCCAAAATGGTAACCCCTTTCATGGTAGAATCG
Organism: Zobellia uliginosa; assembly: GCF_900156625.1. Classification (GTDB taxonomy): domain Bacteria; phylum Bacteroidota; class Bacteroidia; order Flavobacteriales; family Flavobacteriaceae; genus Zobellia; species Zobellia uliginosa. The sequence goes on from NZ_FTOB01000001.1 coordinate 201,990, forward strand.
ATATACTCGCCATTCTGATAGAAATTGAGGTTATTACGGGTCAATTTGCCCCCAAAAGAAAAGGTGTGCACCTTTACCACGCTCTTGTCTTTTTGATCGATATAGGTATTATCTATCAAGGAAGCCGAAGGTGCATCGTTCTGGATTTTATAATAATCGACAATGGCGCTTTTGGCCGCAAAGATCTCGGTAACCGAATTCGTCAAAACTTCGTTGGAAGTCAAACTCTGGTGACGCTCTATAATTTGAACTTCGGCGTTTTCTTCAGCAATGACCAAGTTTCTAGGCTGTAACAAAAGGGAAGCCTCGTTACCTGTGGCGAAATGAATAATTTCGATAGGCTTCTTAGGCATTTTGTTTTTTGGGATGTATATATACGCCCCTTCCCTACTGAAGGCCGTGTTCAAACTTGTAAGCGATTCGTCTTTAGAGGCTACCTTATTGAAATACACATCGATAACGGGCCTGTACATGGGCTTGGTAAGCGCTGCGCTCATCAGGCAGATATCTACCCCATCATGGGTTGTCTCGGAAAGATAAGAGCTGTAAATACCGTCTACAAAGACAATTTTATACGAATCGACTTCGTGTAAAAAGTACTTTTTAACGTTTTTATACTCAAGGGTATTTTCTTCTCGTGGAAAAATGCTGAAATCTATCTTTTGAAGACTGTTCAAGGAAGTGTACTTCCATGCCTCCTCCTTTTTGCTGGGGAAGCCTTTGCGTTCAAAATTCTTCATGGCCTCGGTTCGAACGTCGTGCACGGGGTGCTCGATATCTACGTTGTTTTCGAAGGCCATAAAAGATGATATCAATTTGTCTTTTAAATCCATATTTTCTAATATTTAGCAACAAGCACAAAGTATAAAGTCCCTTGTCCTCTTTACTAGGTACTTCCGTACTATTTTAAACCGCGGCCTCTTGCTTTAACCAATCGTACCCTTTTTCTTCTAGTTCCAATGCCAATTCCTTTCCTCCGGACTTAACAATTTTACCATTGTGCAATACGTGGACAAAATCGGGAACGATATAATCTAACAAACGCTGGTAGTGCGTAATCACTATTACCGCATTGTCTTTACTCTTTAGCTTGTTCACCCCATTGGCTACAATGCGAAGGGCATCGATATCCAAGCCTGAATCGGTCTCATCCAAGATGGCCAATTTAGGCTCTAGCATAGCCATTTGAAATATCTCGTTTCTTTTCTTTTCCCCTCCGGAAAAACCTTCGTTCAATGAGCGCGACAAGAACTTACGGTCAATTTCCAAAAGCTCCGATTTTTCGCGGATCATCTTCAACATCTCGTTAGCGGGCATATCGGCAAGACCTTTGGCCTTTCTAGATTCGTTTATGGCGGTTTTCATAAAGTTGGTAACGGAAACCCCTGGAATCTCAACAGGATACTGAAAAGAAAGGAAAACCCCCTTATGGGCGCGTTCTTCAGGAGAAGTTTCTTCCAAATCCTCACCTTCCAACTGCACGCTGCCTTCGGTTACCTCAAATTCCTCTTTACCCGCAATAACAGATGCCAAGGTACTTTTTCCGGAACCGTTAGGCCCCATTATGGCATGAACCTCACCGGCTTTCACCTCAAGATTGATCCCCTTTAATATTTCTTTGTCCTCTACACGGGCGTGTAAATTTTCTATTTTAAGCATTTTACGAATCTTATTTATTATTCAAATATAAACTGCATTTGGCAAGATTAACCTACCGAGCCTTCTAAACTAATTTCCAACAATTTTTGGGCCTCTACGGCAAACTCCATAGGCAACTTGTTCAATACTTCCTTACTGAACCCGTTTACGATCAAGGCTATGGCCTTTTCGGTGTTGATTCCCCTTTGGTTACAATAGAAAATCTGGTCTTCACCAATTTTACTAGTGGTCGCCTCGTGCTCTATTTGGGCCGTCTTATTCTTCACCTCGATATAGGGAAAGGTATGGGCCCCACATTCGTTGCCCATTAAGAGCGAGTCGCATTGTGAAAAGTTTCGCGCATTCTCGGCACGGCTGTTCACTTGTACAAGTCCCCTATAACTGTTCTGTGATTTTCCGGCCGATATACCTTTGGAAATAATGGTACTACGGGTATTTTTACCCAAGTGTATCATTTTGGTACCGGTATCGGCTTGCTGATAATTATTGGTAACGGCAATGGAGTAGAATTCCCCAATGGAGTTATCGCCTTTCAATATACAAGAAGGATATTTCCAGGTAACCGCGGAACCGGTTTCCACCTGTGTCCAAGAAATCTTAGCGTTTTTCTCGCATAGCCCCCTTTTGGTCACAAAGTTATAAACGCCCCCATTTCCTTCCTTATTCCCGGGGAACCAATTTTGTACCGTTGAGTATTTTATCTCGGCGTCATCTAGTGCAATAAGCTCTACGACCGCGGCATGCAATTGATTTTCATCCCTTGACGGTGCCGTACAGCCTTCTAGATAACTCACATAACTTCCTTCATCGGCTATGACCAAGGTTCTTTCGAACTGGCCCGTACCCGCTTGGTTGATCCTAAAATAGGTAGATAGTTCCATAGGGCAACGTACGCCTTTTGGAATATAACAGAAAGAACCATCTGAAAATACGGCCGAGTTCAAGGCGGCGTAAAAATTATCTTTCTGAGGGACTACCGAACCAATATATTTTTTGACCAGCTCGGAGTGCTCTTTGATTGCCTCCGATATGGAACAGAAAATTATCCCCTTTTCGGCCAAGGTCTTTTTAAAGGTAGTGGCCACTGAAACGGAGTCCATAACGATATCCACCGCAACACCCGCCAGTTTCTTTTGTTCGTCGACCGAAATCCCTAACTTTTTAAAGGTGTCCAACAATTCGGGATCCACCTCGTCCAAACTATCGTATTTGGGCTTTTTATTCGGGGCCGAATAGTATGATATCGCCTGAAAGTCGGGTTTCGTATAATTGACGTTCGCCCATTCGGGCTCCACCATTTCTTTCCAGTGTTTAAAAGCTTCCAAGCGCCAAAGCGTCATCCATTCGGGCTCTTCCTTCTTTTTTGAAATGGCGATAACGATCTCTTCACTCAATCCTTTCGGAAAGGTATCGGAATCGATATCCGTATAGAAACCGTACTCGTACTCCTTGGTTTCAAGTTCTTTTTTTAGTTCTTCTTCTGTATATGCCATCTTTTCCTGTTAACCAATTACCCGGAGTAATTGCATAAATATTTCGTTTTTTTGCTTTTCGCCCTATAACGAAAAACTCTCACCACAGCCGCAAGTACGTTGTGCGTTCGGATTGTTGAAGACAAAGCCTTTTCCGTTGAGTCCGCCCGAATATTCCAAAGTGGTGCCCACTAAATAGAGAAAACTCTTTTTATCAACGATAATACGTACTTCGTTATCTTCAAAAACCTTGTCGGTCTCCCCCATTTCCTTGTCGAAATCGAGTTCATACGATAGGCCACTGCAGCCCCCGCTCTTGACGCCTACGCGAACAAAGTCCTTAGAGGCATCAAAACCTCCTTCGGTCATCAAGTCGATCACTTTCTTTTTCGCTGTCTCAGATACTTGAATCATAAGCATTTGGATTTAATCTAAATAGTTCACAAATATACGGTATTAGTAGGGTTTTACCATAAGAACTAACATTATTATAACGCATATCTACATAAGCATTTTCTATAGTTGCCTCAAAATTTGCACATTAAGCAAAAGACAGGCTTCCCACTACCAATACACTTATTATATTCTATAATAAACAAGATTATTGAAGTATTTTCGAAACTACCATAGCCCAAAACCGTTTTTGCTTTACAATAAAGCATAACGATTCTACCAGACTGTGCCCAGAAAGATATTTATTGCACGCTATTGCCTTAAAATTAGGTCTATGAAGATTTTCATTCTTACTTTTGCAAAATGTTAGAAGATAAAAATCCACAACGTACATCTTTGGAAAAATTGGGTGAGTTCGGACTCATTGACCATTTGACCAAAAATTTCGAAATAAAACACAACTCGACCTTAAAAGGGATTGGCGACGATGCCGCGGTCTTTGACCATAAGCAGCAGACGGTATTGACCACCGACTTTTTAATTGAAGGCGTACATTTCGACCTGAGTTACATGCCCCTAAAACACTTGGGCTATAAAGCGGTAATGGTTAACCTTTCCGACGTATACGCCATGAATGCCAAGGCGACCCAAATTACGGTCTCCTTAGCCGTTTCCAACCGTTTTCCGTTAGAGGCCCTAGAAGAACTCTATGCGGGTATCGCCCTTGCCTCCAAAGTATACAATGTAGACCTCATCGGAGGTGATACGACCACCTCAACTTCGGGCATGCTTATCAGCATTACGGCCATAGGCGAGGCTAAAGAAGAGGAAATCACATACCGTAGCGGCGCAAAACCAAACGATCTTCTTGTAGTGAGTGGCGATTTGGGAGCGGCCTATATGGGACTGCAGGTTTTAGAGCGGGAAAAAGAGGTCTTTAAAGTGAATCCGAACAACCAACCTGACCTTTCGCCCTATTCATACATTGTAGAACGTCAGCTTAAACCGGAAGCGCGAAAAGATATCGCCGAACTATTGAAGCAACTCGATGTGCTACCGACGGCCATGATAGATATAAGTGACGGACTTTCTTCGGAAATTCTCCACCTCTGTAAAAACAGTAAGGTCGGATGCAATCTGTTTGAAGAGAAAATTCCATTAGACCCAACGGTAATAACCACATGTGAAGAATTTAACATAGATAGCACCATGGTCGCCCTCAGCGGAGGCGAAGACTATGAACTCTTATTTACCATTGCCCAAAACGATTTTGACAAAATTAAAGGAAATCCCAACCTGACCGTAATCGGACATATGACCGAAGCCAGTGAGGGAGCACACCTGGTTACAAGGGCCAATACCAAAATAGAATTGACCGCCCAAGGCTGGAATTCGTTCAAATCAAACGATTAAACCTTTATGAAAAGGCATAAAAGCACTGTAAAATGGGGACTACGGTTTTCTGTTTTCACCCTGGTTCCACTTTTCTTTTATGCTTGCGCATCGGTACCTAAACTATCGGATGAGACGGAAAGTATGATCAAGGAAGTCATGCACCAACCCGTGCCCGAAATGGTTAAGGGCCATACCGGTTACGCGATTTCGAACGGATGGAAAGTGTGGTACGAAAGAATTCCTCCCCAAACCACCAAGAAGGGGAGCATTATCTTGGTCATGGGGGCGGCCAATGACGCATTGAGCTGGCCTTCAGACTTTATCTCGAAATTTAACGATGCCGGTTATGAGGTAATCCGTTACGACCACAGGGGAACAGGACTGACCGAACGCCTAAAAAAAACGGACAAGCACTACTCCCTTACCGACATGGCCCACGACCCTATCGCCATTCTTGACAGTCTGCATATAGAAAAGGCCCATATTTTAGGGGTTTCCATGGGAGGTATGATCGCACAGGTGGCCACTATTCAAAATGAAGGACAGTTTGAAACTTTGACTTCCATAATGTCATCGGCCGATCTCTTCGACAACTCACTACCCACCCCATCTGCCGAAGTGCTGCCCAAAATGATCAGTGCCGTACTGAAATACGGTATTTTCGGAGGCAAGAAAAGCCAAATAAAACTACAGTTCGTTCACAAGAAGATTCTAATGGGTGAAGCTACCGGCGATATCGCCAGCCGAGAGCTTGCCGAAGCGGCCTTGTACACCATAAAGAAGCGCAGCGGATACCATTTTATCGCGGGCAGGCAACACCAAAAAGCTATTGAAGGCTCCGAATCGAGATACACGCCCTTATCACAACTGAAGATTCCGGTACTGGTCGTCCATGGCGAACAAGATCCCGTCATACCTATGGCCCACGGCAAAAAAATGGCTTCGATCATACCAAATGCCGATAGTCTTTGGATTGCGAATATGGGCCACGACCTACCAGAAGCAAAAATGGACCTAATATGCGATAAGATTTTAGGAAGAATGGAAAAGAAATAATGCGTAATATTCTGACTAACAATAAAATACAAACAGATTCCGTACAATATAAAAACAAAAAATTCCCGAAAATAAAGGACATACCTAACTTGTACTGTTGTGGGGCGAACGACAGTGGAGAACGAGGCTGTTTCCTAAATTTCCGGAAATAAGTTTAAAATCCCGATACCTTTTAAAGCTCAGGATTTCGGTGCCAAAGCATAGTTAAGCGGCATGCTCTGCTGCCCTATGTCTTTTCTGAAATATATTTTCTAAAGTTTTATTGATGTCTTGCAGTTCTGGGGTAAGCGTCGAGAGATTACCACTTACATCCGTTGTTACTTGCTTGCCACAATGGATACATTTATACTCTTTAATGTGTAGGGTTACTTTCTTAGACACCGTGTAATGATGCCCGAATAAACTGCAAAAAAACTTCTTCATGATTTGTAGGTTTTAAAACGCATCATCGGTTTTTGGGAAACCGCTTACTGCAAAAATTTGGGTCTAATATTAAAAGTGTTTCCAATTACTTTATTACATCAACGCGCACCTATCTTTTTTTATTGGATGCTATGCTATCATTGCACGATTTTTTCGATGAAATACATTTTTTTCGATAAACGGAGCACTAAAATGGGTGTAGCCATCATTTGTTATCAAGTGAATTTACGGTATCTTTCCACGATTTTTTCACTAAAAAACCCACATCACGATTTAAGGACTTCCATTCGTCAATTTCGATGAACAACCACCCTTTTTTCGATGAAGTGCCAAGCAAGCAATGGATAGTTAGCCATGAGGCACCTTAATATTTTCGCGCGATGGATCTTATAAAAAAGGAAACCAAAGAGGTTCTGGTAACCGCATTTGCCCTATTCTCTTTATTCTTTGGGGCGGGCAATCTCATACTACCTCCCTTGCTAGGAAACCAATCGGGCGATCTGTGGTGGCTCGTTGCCTTGGGTTTTTGTGCCTCGGCCGTACTCATTCCCATTATGGGCATCATGGCACACGCCAAGCTTCAGGGCACCATATTCGATTTTGGCAAGAAAGTGTCCCCCACCTTTAGCCTTGTCTATTCGTTGTTGATTTACGCCATCTCCATTAGTCTGCCCTCACCTCGAACGGCAGCGGTTACCCATGAAATGGCAATCGAACCTTTTTTCAACACACCTCCCCTACTCACCAGTATTGTCTATTTCTCCCTAGTATTCGTATTCGTTATCAATCGCTCAAAAATTCTGAATATTCTCGGGAAGCTTTTAACGCCGGCCATTATCCTTATTTTGTTCCTTATTATAGGTACGGCCATTTTATCCTATGATTTTGCATTTGGTGAAACCGTATTTCAAAATCCGTTTTCAGAAGGTATTCTTGAGGGCTATCAGACTTTTGACGCCATAGGTGCGGTAGTAGTGGGCGGCGTGATCATCATTTCGATCAACCTAAGAAAAAAAGAGGCCTCCTATGAAGAAAAGAAAGTGCTCATCAGGCGCTCAGGCTGGTTGGCAGGCTTAAGCCTCTTTCTAATTTATGCCGGACTCATTGTTACCGGGGCACTTATGCACGGTGAATTTAGTGCCGATATTTCACGTACCGCCTTATTGGGCGGAATCAGCACCAAAACCTTGGGCGGAACGGCCAATTGGTTTTTAAGTATTTTGGTCAGTCTTGCCTGCTTTACTACCGCCGTAGGTATAGTAACGGGAACGGCCGATTTTATCAAGTATCGTTTTCACGATTCCCAAGCCGTATATTTAGCTACGGCCATACTAGGTTGTATTTTAGGAATAGTGATGGGCCAATTTAATGTGGGCTATATAATTGCGGTAGCCCTGCCTGCCCTTATGTTCATCTATCCGATTACTATTGTGCTCATTCTTTTAAATATAGTACCAGATAAATTGGCTTCCAAAAAGGTATTTCGGGCCGTGGTTTTTACCACCATTCTGTTTAGCGTTCCCGATTTCTTGGGAAGCATTGGCTTTACCGAAGCCTTATCGTACGTACAAAGATTCATTCCTTTGAGCACCTATAGCCTAGGATGGGTATTACCGGCAGGGGCTGTTTTTACACTGGTCAATATGCTCGATAAAGAACAGACCTAAAACTACCCCTGCCGGCTTCACCACTTAAACTATTTTCAGTAAGCTATTCCGCTATCTCTGGGGAAAGCGCTTTGTAAACGAGTCCCGCCAGCACGGCACCAACGATCGGGGCCACCCAAAACAACCACAGTTCACCCAAGGCCCAATCGCCCACGAATATCGCCTGGCTCGTACTGCGGGCCGGATTTACCGAAGTATTGGTAACCGGTATACTAATAAGATGGATCAAAGTCAAACAAAGGCCGATGGCCAATCCCGCAAAACCTCTTGGGGCCTGTGTATAGGTAGAACCAAGAATTACGAACAAGAAGATAAAGGTCATCACCACCTCGCACACCAAGGCCGCCATCATACTATAGCCTCCCGGGGAGTGTTCGCCATAACCGTTAGCGGCAAAGCCGCCAAGTTCAAATCCGGGTTGCCCGGAGGCAATAACATACAAGATACCTGCCCCGGCGATACCACCCAATACTTGGGCTACGATATAAGGCACCAAATCTTTTATATCGAAACGCCCACCGATCCATAGACCAATCGATACTGCCGGATTCAAATGGCAGCCCGAAATATGGCCTATGGCATAGGCCATGGTCACCACCGTTAGACCAAATGCGAGGGCCACGCCCACAAAGCCAATTCCCAATTCAGGAAAACCTGCAGCCAATACTGCGCTTCCACACCCCCCTAGAACCAACCAAAGGGTACCGATAAATTCTGCTACTAATTTCTTCATTTTGAAATGTTTAGTTAATGGTTATACATAAGTACAACCCTAAGGTAGCAAAATTTTAAGTTTATTTTTGTAAGTTAAAGATTACTTTTTTGTGAAATGATGTACCTCTCCCTTCTCAATAGAAACATGGATCATTGACATAAAGGGTTCACCCCTTCTTAGTCTTGCCTACTTTTTCTAGAGAAATAGTAAAAGGCGTAGGCCACCAAGACCAAAACGACAAATGGAAGGTAGGTGCCTATGGTCAAACCTATTTCATAGGCACTATCCGGGGCCGCTTCGATTTTCTTTTCGATTTCAGAAACATCTTGCCACAATAGAAACATAGCCCTACCCTAAAATGATATTTCAAGACTAATCGGGCAATGGTCGCTACCCATTACCTGATCGTGAATTTCGGCTGATTGAACCTTGGGCCAGATAGATTCACTGACCAAAAAATAATCGATACGCCAACCAACGTTACGCCCACGGGCGCCTCCGCGCATACTCCAAAAAGTATATTTATCAAAGTTTGTTGGGTGCAAGGTTCTAAAACTATCTACCAAGTTCAACTCTTTTAATATAGCATCAAAACCATCTATCTCTACCTGTGTAAAGCCCGAGGTTTTGTTGTAATTGGACTTGGGATTGGCCAAATCGTTTGCAGTATGGGCCACATTGAAGTCCCCCGTAATAATCAAGGGTTTGCTCTGTGACAATTCTTTGAGATAGGCCGTAAAATCCTTGTCCCATACCGACCTATAATCCAATCGCTTTAGACCACTGCCACTATTGGGCACATATACGTTGACCAGATGGAATTCTTCGTACTCTACATGGGTAATACGCCCTTCGGTATCGTGTTCCTCTTTTCCCATATCCACGGTAAAAGTCAGCGGTTTTTTCTTGGAAAGGATTGCCGTACCGGAATAGCCTTTTTTTACGGCACTGTTACAAAATAACTCGTAATCGGAAATCCCTTCCAAGGCTTCTTTAACCTGATCATCTTGGGCCTTGGTTTCCTGAACACAAAACACATCTGCATCAAAACTTGACACAACTTCTTCAAAGCCCTTTTTCACTGAGGCCCTTATTCCATTAACATTCCACGATACTAATTTCATAATGCGGTATTATTGGTTCATCAATTCTTCAATTTCCTCGACTTCAATAGGGATATTGGCCATTAGGTTGAACGGTTCGCCACTCTCTTGGATTACCACATCGTCTTCGATACGTATACCCATCTTTTCTTCAGGGATGTAGATACCCGGCTCAACGGTAAAGACCATATTAGCTTTCATAGGGGCCTTTAGTTCGCCATAATCATGGGTGTTCAATCCGATATGGTGACTAGTGCCGTGCATAAAGTATTTTTTATAGGCAGGCCAATCTTTGTTTTCGTTCTGAACATCGGCCTTGTCCAATAGTCCCAACCCTAAAAGTTCGGAGGTCATCAGTTTTCCGCATTCCACGTGATACTCTGCCCATATAGTTCCTGGAACAAGCATTTTGGTAGCTTCGTTCTTAACGCGAAGGACCGCTTCGTATACCTCTTTTTGTCGTGGGGTAAACTTTCCATTTGCAGGTATGGTTCGGGTAAGGTCGCTAGAATAATTGGCGTACTCGGCAGCAACATCCATTAGAATCAGGTCCCCGCTTTTGCACTGTTGGTTATTTTCAACATAGTGGAGTACGTTCGCATTGTTTCCCGATGCAATAATAGGCGAATACGCAAAACCTTTTGAACGGTTTCGAATGAACTCATGCAGCAGTTCGGCTTCTATTTCGTACTCCCAGACCCCGGGTTTTGTAAAGCCCAGCACACGGCGGAAACCTTTTTCGGTAATATCGCAGGCGGTTTGCATCAACTCGATTTCTTCGGGTTCTTTTACCCCCCGTATCTTTTGCAAGATAGGATTGCTTTTGGCCACCTTATGCGCCGGAAACTTGCGTTTACAATCTATAATAAACCGATCTTCGCGGGTTTGGGTCTCAACGGCCTGACGATAGTGCTCATTGGTATTGAAATAAATCGTTTCGGCCTCCGTCATCAAATCGAAGAACACTTTATCAAAATCTTGCAACCAATAGATGGTTTCAATACCTGAAACTTCGGTCGCCTTCTCCTTGGTCAGCTTTTCGCCTTCCCAAATGGCTATATGTTCATTGGTTTCTCGTACAAAGAGTATTTCTCGATGTTTTTTTGCCGTTGCATCGGGAAACAAGACCAAAATAGTCTCTTCTTGGTCGGCACCGCTTAGGTAAAAGATATCCCTATGCTGCTCGAAAGGTAAGGTGCTGTCGGCACTAATGGGATATATATCGTTAGAGTTGAAAACGGCAATGCTCTTCGTTTGCATTTCCGCCATGAATTTTTTCCTATTCTTTACAAATAGACTACTCTTTATTTGCTCGTACTTCATATCTATTTTGAATTTCATCAAAATTAATGATTTACGACAACTCACAAATGGTAAGGCCCCAAAGGTTTGTTAAAACCTTTGGGGCCCCTAATTTAAGTTGGTTATGTTACTTATTTGAAAGCCATCGGTTTCTGTACGAAACCTCAAACTATCATATGAATTTGAAACTTAGGTTGATTATCGTTTCAATTCCTTATTTTCAATAAATTAACAAAATTTTAAGTTCCCCTGCAACAGTATCCCATTTTTTTAACGATTTATTGCTCAACTGATCAATATAAAACGTTTTGACGGATCTACACCTCAGATTTACCGCAAACGACCCTATTTTTATATTTGAGTTTTGCTAACTTTCCTAACTATCACAAAACTGCTTGTCCATGAAATCGTTTTTCCTTTCCCTTCTCTTTATCTGTCCTTTAATAGGCCTATCGCAAATTACGGCCACCCCAGCAAAAACCAGGACTCAAGCCTTGGAGGCGAAGGCACGTATGGCCGACCGTTCCCTGGTTAAAAACCTTCCCCTAAAAAGTATTGGTCCTTCAATAATGAGCGGTCGGGTAGTAGATGTAGACGTCAACCCCGACAATCCCATTGAATTTTACGTAGCCTATGCCAGTGGCGGACTGTGGTATACGAACAACAATGGAACCTCCTTCATTCCGGTAATGGATAGCACACCAACACAAAACATCGGTGATATTGCCGTACATTGGAAAACGCGCACCCTATGGGTCGGCACAGGTGAAAATAACGCCTCAAGATCTTCCTATTCGGGCATCGGCATCTTAAAGTCAACCGACCAAGGCAAGACATGGCAAAACGTGGGCCTGAGCGATTCGCACCATATCGGTCGCATCCTTATAAATAATGATAACCCCGACGAAGTTTTAATCGGTGTTACCGGGCATCTGTATTCGCCAAATACCGAAAGGGGCGTCTACAAAACAACCGATGGAGGCAAGACATGGAAGAAAACCCTTTTTATTAGCGATACGGCCGGAATCATCGATTTGGCCCAGGTACCGGGCAATTTCAACATACTGTTTGCGGCCGCATGGGAAAAAGATCGTAAAGCATGGGATTTTTTAGGAAGCGGTAACGACTCAGGCCTGTACAAAAGTATTGACGGAGGAAGCACTTGGACCAAAATATCAAACGAGGGAAGCGGATTCCCGACCGGTTTCGGCGTCGGCCGTATTGGCTTAGCCGTCTATGATGAAAATACAGTCTACGCCCTACTCGACAATCAATACCACCGCGAAAAAACGGAAGTGGCCGAATCAAAGTCGAACGGACTCACAAAAGAGGATTTCAAATCGATGTCGGCAAACGATTTTGTAAAGCTCGATGACAAAAAACTCAATGCTTTTCTCAAAACCAATGGCTTTCAAGAAAAATACCGAGCCGAAAACATTAAGCAAATGGTACGTAGTGGTGTAGTCGCCCCCATAGACATTACCAAGTATCTGGAAAACGCCAACACCTCCCTTTTTGATACCCCCGTTATCGGTGCAGAGGTGTACAGAAGTGACAACGGGGGAAAAACATGGCAAAAACAGAATGAAGACTATATCGATGGCCTGCTTTATAGCTACGGGTACTATTTTGGTGAAATACGGGTAGCTGCCTATGATGCCAACAAAATATATTTGGGAGGAGTACCCCTTATCCGATCCGACGATGGCGGAAAAACCTATATATCCATTAGTGGCGACAACGTTCATGCCGACCACCACGCCCTATGGGTAAACCCCAAAATGCCGGGCCACTTGATCAATGGCAACGATGGGGGCGTAAATATTTCATATGACGACGGAGCCCATTGGATCAAGAACAACTCCGCTGCGGTAGGACAATTTTACGCCATTAACGTTGACAACCAAAAGCCATATCACGTCTATGGCGGACTACAGGACAATGGGGTTTGGGAAGGACCACATAATGCCAAGGAAAATTCAAGATGGCACCAGACCGGCGACTACCCTTGGAAGTCCCTTATGGGTGGCGACGGCATGCACATCCAAATCGACAAGCGCAACCCTCAAATCGTATATACGGGTTACCAATTCGGAAACTACTATCGTATTGATAAAAGTACGGGCAAACGCCATTACATCCAGCCGAAACATGAGCTGGGTGAAGCCCCCTACCGTTTTAATTGGCAAACCCCAATTTTACTTTCACCGCACAACCAAGACATTCTTTACCTAGGCGGCAACAAGCTTCATCGTTCTATGAACCAAGGTGACGATTGGGAAGCCATTTCGGCCGACCTTACCCGTGGCGGTAAAGGAGGCAATGTGGCCTACGGTACCCTAACCGCCCTATCAGAATCTCCCTTTAGCTTTGGATTACTGTACACAGGAAGTGATGATGGCCTGGTTCACGTATCAAAAAATGCAGGGGGCAGTTGGGAAAATATTTCGAATAACATCAATATCCCTCAATTCAAAAATCTTAGGAATATTGAAAACGAAGCCAATCTTTGGGTAAGCCGCGTTATAGCCTCCAAGCATAAAAAAGAGCGTGTCTACCTCACACTAAACGGTTACCGATGGGACGATTTTACACCTTATGTCTTCAAGAGTGATGATTATGGAAATACTTGGACCTCAATTTCCGGGGGGATTCCAGATGCGCCGGTAAACGTAATCATCGAAGACCCCGAAAACGAAAAGCTGTTGTTTGTGGGTACGGACAATGGGCTCTATGTTTCCTTTGACCAAGGAAGTTCTTGGGAAAACTTTCAAAACGGGATGCCCAACGTAGCCGTTCATGATCTAGTCATTCAACCCACGGCCAAACACCTTCTGGTGGCCACCCACGGCAGAAGCATTTACAAAGCGGACATTGCCCCTTTACAAAAAATGACGACCGAACTCTTAGCGAAAGACCTACATCTGTTTGAATTGGAAGATATTAAACACCTTAAAAACTGGGGTAACCCAAGCGGTGCATGGGCCAAGGCGAACACACCCGGCCTAGATATCACCTTTTACAGTGCCCAGCCCCATACGTATAAAGCCATTATTAAAACGGAAGAAGGCTTATTCGTCAGTGAGACGGAGCTTCAAGCGGACAAAGGGTTGAATATCCTCTCCTACGACTTGGCTTTCTCGAAAACGGGTTTAGAAGCATACCTTAAGAAAAACAAAGCCAAACTTGAGGAAGCAAAAGACGGAAAGACCTATCTACCAAAAGGGAAATACACCGTACAGCTCAAAGGCAACCGTAACACGGCAGAAGCCAGGTTTCAAATCAAATGACACAAATAAAAAAGCTCCGAATCGGAGCTTTTTTTTAAGTAGGTTTTGATTTTTCCGGTGGGGACCGGTATTTCTTTTAAGCTTGTGTAGGTTAAGTAGCGGACTTGGGATTCGTTACTTGTTGGGGTTAAGTTCAAGAATTGATTTGGGGTCGTTACTCTCACTTAATTACACTGTAAATCTACGCCAGTATAAGCAACTATCTAAATTATTGTTGTGAACCCGTCCATCCGTGTTGTGAAAAACACAAACGGTCAATTTATTCGACAAAATACCTCGTTATCAAAGCTTTAGATGCTTTATTCCCACAAAAAAAATCCCTGCACAGGGCAGGGACTTTATAGTACTCTCTATAGGCTTCGACCTAGAATCGATTAGGCATGCTGTTCTTCATGCTTCCCTTCCTTGATTTCTTCTACCAACTTAGAATTGAAGGCAGGCAAATCGTCAGGATTTCTACTGGTTACAAAACCTTGGTCTACTACGACCTCTTCATCAACCCAATGGGCACCGGCATTGACCAAATCGTCTTTTATAGAGTGAAAACTGGTCATTTTACGACCTTTTACCACCTCTGCACTAATGAGCGTCCATGATGCGTGACAAATCGCCGCTACGGGCTTCTCTTGCTTGAAAAAATCCCTTACAAAAGTCAACACTTTCCCTTCCCTTCTCAGTTTGTCGGGATTAATGACTCCCCCGGGCAACATCAAGGCATTGTAGTCTTCTGCCGTCACTTGGTCTATGGTCTTATCCACTTGATACGAATTGGACCAATTACCATCGGCCCATCCTTTTATTTCACCAGATTCCAAGCTTACGATATCCACTTGAAAGCCTTCTTTTTCCATGGCTTCCTTGGGAGATTTTAATTCACTTTCTTCAAATCCATTTGTAGCTAATATGGCTATCCTCTTCATAGGTATAATTTTTAATGGTTCATAATTCATTATACCGCAATTTAGGCGTAACCACCAGGATAGCTTGACGGAAAACAAATAGATGCTTGCTCTATTGAAGCGACCGTAAATGCTGAAGTACATCGCCCAGACATCTATCTAGTTCCTTTTTAATTTCCGTTTCCCAAAACCGGAATACTTTATACCCCAACCGTTCCAATTCAACATTGACCTCTTCGTCGCGTTGAATGTTCCGCTCTATTTTAGCGATCCAAAACTCACGGTTGGTCTTAACCTTGGGCTTTCGTTCTTCCCAATTGTAACCATGCCAATATTCCCCATCAATAAATATGACCGTCTTATACTTTTTTAAGGCGATGTCGGGCTTTCCGATAAGTTTCTTATAATCGACACGGTAGCGGTAGCCTGCTGCGTACAAGGCTTTACGAAAGGCCAGTTCGGGCTTGGTGTTCTTCCCTTTGATCTTGCTCATGATCTTAGAGCGCTTGGCCGTAGTGTAGAAACCCGATTCTTCGTTAAAACGGGGCACTTTAATTCGTTCTTTAGGATAGTCTTTGGGCATGGTTTAAAATAACAAAAAATCCCAAACTCCATAAAGAGGAGTTTGGGATTTTATATTGTTTTAACGGTACCGGATAGGCACTTGTATTTTTATCCTTTTACGGACGCGCTTAAATATTCGCGGTTCATACGGGCGATGTTCTTCAAGGAAATTCCCTTAGGACATTCCACTTCGCACGCACCGGTATTGGTACAGTTTCCGAAACCTTCCAAATCCATTTGGCGCACCATATTCTGCACACGGTCTACGGCCTCTACCCGTCCTTGGGGCAATAACGCAAATTGCGATACCTTGGCCGAGGTGAACAACATAGCACTTGCATTCTTACAAGCCGCCACACAAGCACCACAACCAATACAGGTTGCCGCATCCATGGCTTCATCGGCATCGTGCTTGTTAATAGGAATAGCATTGGCGTCTACGGTGTTTCCGGAAGTGTTCACGGAAATATAGCCACCTGCCTGTTGAATTCTATCAAAAGCGCTTCTATCTACCACTAAATCGGTAATTACCGGAAAGGCGGTTGCACGAAACGGTTCAATAACGATCGTATCGCCATCGTTGAATTTTCGCATATGCAATTGACATGTGGTAACCAAACGGTCAGGCCCATGGGGCTCACCATTGATCTGCAATGAACATGCACCACAGATACCTTCACGACAATCATGGTCGAATTGTACCGGCTCTTCTCCTTTATTGATCAATTGTTCGTTGAGCACGTCTAACATCTCAAGAAAAGACATATCGCCCTCTATACCTTTTAAGGTATAATCGACTAATTCACCTTTGGTCTTAGCATCTTTTTGACGCCATATTTTTAAATTAAGCTTCATAGCTATCTATTTATAACTTCTTGTCTTCAACTCGATATTTTCGTACACCAACTCTTCCTTGTGCAAGACGGCATCTTTAGGCTCGCCTTTGTACTCCCAAGCGGAAACGAACTTAAAGTTTTCATCGTCACGTAGTGCTTCACCTTCAGGGGTCTGGTACTCTTCCCTAAAGTGCCCCCCACAAGACTCGTTTCTGGTAAGTGCATCTTTAGCAAAGAGTTCGCCAAGTTCTAGGAAATCGGCCACACGACCCGCTTTTTCCAATTCTTGGTTCATTCCATCGGCCTTACCTGGTATTTTTACATTCTCCCAGAAATCGGCCCTTAGGGCGGCAATCTCTACAATGGCCTCTTGAAGCCCTTTTGCGTTTCTTGCCATGCCACATTTATCCCACATGATCTTTCCTAATTTCTTGTGGTAATAATCTACGGAGTGCTGTCCACTACCCGACATCAATTTTTGCAAACGCTCTTTTACCGCAGCTTCTGAAGCTTCAAACTCGGGCAAGTCGGTAGGTATGGCACCGGTTCTAATATCTTTCGACAAATAATCGCCAATAGTATATGGCAATACGAAATACCCATCGGCAAGCCCCTGCATCAGTGCCGAAGCCCCCAAACGGTTGGCCCCGTGATCACTAAAGTTCGCCTCGCCCGCACAGTAGCAGCCCTCTATGGTGGTCTGTAGGTTGTAATCTACCCATAGTCCGCCCATGGTATAGTGAACCGCCGGATATATCATCATTGGGGTTTCATACGGATTCTCGTCAACGATTTTTTCGTACATCTGAAAAAGGTTTCCGTATTTGGCCTCGATGACTTTTTTACCCAAGCGTGTTATTTCTTTTTCATCAGGATTTTTGATACCGTGGGTAAGGGCTTCCTCCTTACCGTAACGTTGAATGGCCGAAGCAAAATCCAAATAAACGGCTTCCCCGGTTTTATTTACTCCGAAACCGGCATCACAACGTTCTTTTGCGGCACGCGATGCCACATCACGAGGCACCAAGTTTCCGAATGCGGGATATCTTCGTTCTAGGTAGTAATCACGATCTTCTTCTTTTAGCTGGACCGGTTTTAACCGACCTTCCCGAATGGCAATGGCATCATCGATACGTTTTGGCACCCAAATCCGTCCATCGTTACGAAGTGATTCCGACATCAGGGTCAACTTAGATTGATGATCTCCGGAAACCGGAATACAGGTTGGGTGAATCTGTGTAAAACATGGGTTAGCGAAAAAGGCCCCCCTACGGTGTGCCCTCCAAGCCGCCATCACGTTACTACCCATAGCGTTGGTAGACAAGAAGAATACGTTTCCATATCCCCCTGTGGCCAAAACAACGGCATGTGCCGAATGACGCTCAATTTCACCGGTAACCAAATTACGGGCAATAATACCCCTTGCTTTTCCGTCGACAAGCACCAAATCCATCATTTCATGACGGTTATACGCTTTGATCTTACCGCGATTGATCTGTCTGTTCATTGCGGCATAAGCCCCTAAGAGCAATTGCTGCCCTGTTTGTCCTTTGGCATAAAAGGTACGCGAAACGAGTACACCTCCAAAAGAACGGTTATCGAGCAATCCGCCATATTCCCTGGCGAAGGGTACACCTTGTGCCACACATTGGTCGATAATGTTGGCCGATTCTTCCGCCAAACGATAAACGTTGGCTTCACGGGAACGATAATCGCCCCCCTTTATCGTATCATAAAAAAGTCTGTAGGCACTATCGCCATCCCCTTGATAGTTCTTCGCCGCATTGATTCCTCCTTGAGCTGCAATGGAGTGGGCCCTACGTGGGGAATCTTGATAACAAAAGGTTTTTACATTATAGCCCAATTCCGCTAAAGTAGCAGCGGCGGAACCACCTGCAAGTCCGGTACCAACAACGATAATATCAATATTTCGCTTGTTGGCGGGGTTTACAAGATTAATGTCGTTTTTATGCTGGGTCCATTTATTGGCCAATGGCCCTTTAGGAACTTTAGAATCCAATATGCCCATAATTAATGTGTTATTGGGTTAAAATGATGGTATAGCGCGATAAATATGAATCCCAAAGGAATAACTATCGCATATATTTTTGTAAAAGTCTGTATGCCGGCCGAATACTTGTTATTGACACCCATGGTCTGAAAGGACGAGGCAAAACCGTGCCATAGATGTAATGACAAGAGTACAAATGAAATAACATAGATTATAGTACGCGCGAAAGGCTCGAACTTATGTACCGTTTCCTCAAGATATCGGGTCGGGTCTTCAGGACTCACCTCTATATACTTATAGGTTATCTCATGTATCCAAAAATCATACAAGTGCAACCCGAGAAAGGCAAGTACGACCAAGCCCGTGATGATCATGTTTCTCGACATCCACGAAGCATTGGCACTGCCCTTGTATTGTTTGTACTTGATTGCCCTAGCCTTGTTGTTTTTTATCTCCAGTGCAATCCCCATGGCAAAATGCACTATAACACCAGCAATCAAAACAGGCTGAAGAATGTACTGTACCAACCCGTTGTAGCCCATGAAATGAGACCACTCGTTGAACGTGTCGGGTGCAATTACCGAAGTAATGTTGATAATGAAGTGTTGCAAAAGAAAAAAGACCAAAAAAAGACCCGATAGGGCCATGACCACTTTTCGGGCTATCGAAGATTTTGTCAATCCGCTCATTTTATAATAAGTTGGAGTTAGTTTAAAGACTGTTCACAAAATTAGGGCATAAGCTCGGCTTTAACAAACTTTTGGGCATTTAGTAAAGGTATTTAGAAACGTTTTAAGCAAGCCCTCCCCACCCGCCTATCAAGGCCCGCACAGCCCCTGAACACTATTGGGCCGTGCCATGGCGGCAGCCACAAAAAAAGAAGCCGTCCTATATTTTTTTCCTTGTCCTTCGTCTTATTGCAATTTTTGACCGATATTCAAGTCGCAAACGACCACTAACCTTCTCTTTTAATTATGGATATTGGCCTACTATCAATGAGTATGAACGTCTATTCAACCCGGCGAATAGCGGATGAAGCCAAAAAGCTGGGTCATCATATCGAATGGGTCGACCATACCAAATGTGCCATAAAAATAGGAGCCCGCCCGCCCCAAATTATCTTTCGTCAGGAAAATATCATCGATGCCTTCGATGCCATCATACCCCGTATCGGAACAAAGGTCACCCGACATGGGGTTGCCGTTGTCAAACAATTTGAGATGAACCGTGTTTTCAGTACAGCGCACTCCTTGGGCATTTCTAGGGCGCGAAACAAGGCAAGGGCCCTTCAAATCGTAGCCCATAATAAAATTGCCGTACCCGATACCTTATTCTCTATCGATCCCGAAAATATTTCGGCACAGATCGACGCTTTAGGAGGTGCCCCGGTAGTCATCAAATTACAGGAAGGCACCCAAGGTTTAGGGGTGATACTCGCCGAAACCAAAAAATCGGCAAAATCGATCATCGACACCTTCTACAAAATGGAAACCCATATTCTTGTTCAAGAATACATCAAAGAAAGCAATGGCGAAGACATTCGCATCTTTGTAGTAGGCGATAAGATCGTTGCCGCCATGAAACGCAGCTGTGAGCTCGATGATTTTCGGTCGAACCTACACCGCGGTGGCACCACGCAACCGGTTAAGCTTTCTTCCAAAGAACGGGCCATGGCACTAAATGCCGCCAAACACATCGGTCTAGGGGTGGCAGGGGTAGACCTGATCCGCTCAAAAAAGGGCCCTTTACTACTTGAAGTGAACGCCTCTCCCGGATTACAGGGCATTGAATCGGTATCGGGCGTAAACGTTGCCAAAGAAATCATTTTGTTCGTTGAACGTAGTTGCCGCAAAAGAAAACGATAGCCTATATAAAAAGTTACTAGTACCCTATGCACAAAAATAAAACCATAACCATTGGAGGTGAAAGCGTAAAGCCTGGTGAAACCAAGTTGCTGAAAATTCCTATCGACCGTTTGCCTACCGGTACCTTGATCGATATACCGGCATATGTTTTTAATGCCAAAAAACCAGGGCCGACCCTTTTGGTCCAGGCTGGACTACACGGTGACGAGATCAACGGAATTGAAATCGTAAGGCGCATGTTGGCCGAAAAACGATTCCATGTTAGTGCAGGCGCCATTATAGCGGTGCCGGTATTGAATATTTTTGGTTTTATCCACTTTTCAAGGGATGTTCCTGACGGAAAGGATGTCAACCGTAGCTTTCCAGGTACCAAATCGGGTTCCATGGCCGGACGTATCGCCTATCATTATATGACTTCCATCCTTAACCAAATCGACTACGGTATCGACCTACATACCGGAGGAAGCCAAAGACACAATTTTCCACAGGTACGCTATACCGAAAAGGATGAAGAGAGTGCAAAACTGGCCGAAATTTTCAATGCCCCCATTTCCTTCTCATCAAAGTTGATAAAAGGTTCTTTTAGAAATGCCGCCTTCTTGATGAAAAAACCCACTATCGTTTATGAAGCCGGGGAGAGCATGCGGCTTGACGATTACTCCATTCTCGAAGGAATGCAAGGCATTTTAAATATTATGAGCCACTTCGGCATGGCACAGCCCATAACCCCTCCTTACGTACAACGCAGCAAAACCACCCGTATAGATAGCCGGAAATGGCTCAGGGCCCCAACCGCAGGTATGTTCATACCTAAAATATCGAATGGCAGCGAAGTTCATAAAGGACAGATATTGGGCATTGTTTCCGATACCTACGCCAAACACACAAAAACCATCAAGGCACCTTTTGACGGTCTCGTATTCTGTATTAACCATCAGGCCGTGGTCAACCAAGGAGAGGCACTCTTTCATTTAGGAACCAAAAAACCTTAACGATTTATCCTTTTTTATAGGACTTCCCTAGATACATCAATCTAAGATATGGCATTGACTAAAGAAGCCTTCTGAACGCGGTCTGCCCAGCCAGTATTGCAACCCTATTTAGTAAACTTTCGTGAACTGGTCTGCTCGGCGGTAGGAAAATCGGCAGGAATAGACTGGCTTACCGCGCCTGTGGCCGCCCATTCGGCTCCTCTAAGCATACTGGTCAAAAAGCCGACACATTCAACCGAATAATCGACATGACCCATGATGTTATGAAAGATACGGCCCTTACCGTACTCTAGGGCCATAAGTGCAGGTTCGTGCCTACCTGTACCTTTGTTTTCTGGATCGGAATACGCGGTTGCCAAAACCTCCATACGCTCTGCAGGGCCACGAAGACTATTATACAACTCATCTTTGGTATGCAACCACACTTTGGGCATACCCTTGGTAATCGGATGGTCTTCATTTCTTATTTGAACCTGATATTCGCTTTGCGGACCATGGGCACCGGCATTTCCAGGACTATTATCCCGAATAAGCTCACCTGCATCATTGTAGTACACATAAGGTCCGTCTTTTTCGGTACGATCGCCCCAACCGCCTAAACCGATCATTTGGTTATAGGCTTCCCATTTAGGAAAAGAATTGTCCGCAGCATGGAAAACGACCAATCCGCCTCCTTTTTTTATATACTTTTCAAACTTCTTCTGGGTCTTTTCGGGCCATGGTGCAGCATTCCATCCAAAATTACAGATGACTACATCGTATTTTGAAAAATCGGGACTATAGTTCGGGTCGGCCACGGGCTTTTCCTTTGCCTCGGTTTTAGGTAAATCTTTTATTGGAAATTCAGCGATAAAGTTATCTCCTTTCCAGGTATATGCCGAACGGGCGACCTCTACGGTAAACAAACCGGTGTTCTCCATTTCCGTTTTCAACATATAAGTAATCTTCGGCCATTGATCATGATTGTTTTGACCATCAACAATAAGTGTTTTTATTTTTTTGGATGAAGCAGTTTGTGAAAAAAGGGTATTGATGGTAAAAACCATGGAAAAAACTAAAACGAGAGTTCGAAAATTGCGCATATCATATGTTTTGGATGCATAAATATAAGGGATCACAATTAAGTTTATTAAAAAAAGAAAAAGTATGTGCCCCATAAAGTTGTAAATTGAAATCTTAAATGAACAGTACCGAATGACTTCCTCTAATTTGAGATTTTCATCTAAACTCCCCAAGGCAAAAACCACCATTTTCACTACGGTGGGCAACTTGGCCCGAAAGAATAAGGCCATAGACCTTTCCCAAGGCTTTCCTAATTTTGAAATAGACCCTAAACTGAAGGAATTGGTCACAGATGCCATGGAAAACGGCCATAACCAATATGCCGCCATGCCAGGGTATTATGGTTTAAGGGAAATTATTTCAGAAAAAATAGAAAAACTACATAAGAGGCTTTACGATCCCGAAAGCGAAATTACCGTTACCGTAGGCGCAACTCAGGCCCTGTTTACGGCAATTACCGCCTTCGTAAACCATGGGGACGAGGTCATCGTAATAAAGCCAGCCTATGATTGTTATGAACCGGCCATATTATTGAATGGGGGAATTCCCGTTTATGTACAACTCGACGCAAATGGCTACGAGATCGACTGGCAAGCCTTGAAAAGCAAGATTTCAGAAAAGACGCGTATGATCATCATAAATACGCCACACAACCCGAGCGGACGTATATTTTCAAGGGAAGACATGCTGCAGTTACAGGAAATCCTTAGGCCCACCAATTGCATCTTGGTGAGCGACGAGGTATATGAGCATATCATTTTTGATGGAAAGGAGCACCAAAGCGCTTCCCGTTTCGACGATTTGGCCCAGCGCAGCTTTGTTTGTGCCTCTTTTGGCAAAACTTTTCACGTCACCGGATGGAAAATCGGCTATTGCGCCGCACCTGCCGAACTAATGCAAGAATTCAGAAAAACACACCAATTTGCCGTGTTTTGTGTAGACCACCCCGTGCAAAGGGCAATGGCTTCCTACCTTAAAAACGAGCAAAACTATTTGGGCCTTTCTTCATTTTATCAAGAAAAACGGGATTCGTTCCTAGAAGGATTAAAAGGCTCCAGATTCAAGTACAGACCCTCGGAGGGCACCTATTTTCAACTTTTGGATTACACGCAAATCACGGAAGAAGACGATGAAGCTTTTGCCAAACGATTGATCGTTGAACATAAATTGGCCAGTATTCCTATATCGTCTTTTAATGTCGGTAATCGGCAAGACGGTGTATTGCGATTCTGCTTTGCCAAGAAAAATGAGACCTTAGAAGAGGCCGTTAGCATTCTGCGTTCACTGTAGCAAGCACTATTTCGGCCCCAGATCAAAATAATAGCGCATAAAAAAAGCGGCCTTTGGGTGAGCCGCTCTTGTAATTACTTTTTCAAAACATTTTACAGCATAAACAACTTCTTGGTCAGCATTACGATTCCGCTGAAAAAGTCGTTTTTATAAACTTGTATTTCTTCTTGTGTGTGATTGATTTGAGCTTCCATAGGTTTTTTATTTGGGCAAAATCGGATTTGGGATGCGATTTTCGATTAATAACAATATAAATATACGAATCACTCTTTAAATGGTAAAAAACTTGTTGTGAAGAGTTCCCACATTGTTGTGAAAGCCAATTTTTATACGCCCTACAACGGAGAAACCCCTGCCTTTAGCCTAGATTGGCATTTCAGGAACACTACCTTCCACGATCAAATGGCCTTCGGTAGCCGTCTTGATTTCCTCCACGGTCACTCCCGGGGCTCTTTCTACAAGTTTAAAACCAGCGGGCGTTACTTCAAGAACAGCGAGGTTGGTGACAATCTTGGTAACACACCCCACGCCGGTAAGCGGTAGACTACACCTTTTTAAGAGCTTAGATACACCGGCTCTATTGGTATGCATCATGGCTACAATAATATTTTCCGCAGAGGCCACCAAATCCATGGCGCCGCCCATTCCCTTGACCATTTTTCCGGGTATTTTCCAATTGGCAATATCCCCGTTTTCGGCAACTTCCATAGCCCCCAAAATGGTCAGGTCTACATGTTGTCCACGGATCATGCCGAAACTCGTGGCCGAATCAAAAAAAGAAGCTCCTGGCAAGGTTGTAATAGTCTGTTTTCCGGCATTGATAATATCGGCATCCTCTTCCCCTTCAAAAGGGAAAGGCCCCATTCCCAAGACGCCGTTCTCACTTTGAAACTCTACATTGATATCATCCCTGACAAAATTTGCGACCAGGGTAGGTATGCCAATACCCAAGTTTACGTAGTAACCATCTTTTACCTCTTGTGCTATTCGCTTTGCAATTCCGTTTTTATCTAACATAACAGTTAATTTGAAAATGTCAATTTGAAAATTGAACAATTACGATTTTTTACTTGTTGATATAATTTTCGAAACGATCAAAGTCACAGAATTTAAATTCTTCATTAAGCTTTCACTTGGGTTTGGATAAAATTCCGAAGACTAACACATTTCCAACAAATATTCGAGTTTATGAGCCCCTTTTACTTTCTGCATTTTACACCTCCCTTATATTCGCTTCTATCGATGTTCCACCCCTAAATATCTATGGGCCATTTCAAACGATTATCAGCTCTAATCCTTTCCGAAAACGCTACGACTTCAAGAGCTAAATCAAAATTTAAGTTTACAATTAAATTTTTCCTATCATTTCTCATCTTGAAATTAAGTAATTTTCAAAGGGTACAGTTATCGCTTTCTAACCGTTCGTTGTTCAATACGCTTTTCATAGTTGCTCCCTTGAAAAATACGCTGTACGAAAATGCCCGGTATATGAATCTGATTGGGGTCTAGCTCACCTGCGGGAACCAGCTCCTCCACTTCGGCGACCGTAATTTTCGCGGCCCCGCACATACATGGATTGAAATTTCGGGCCGTACCTTTAAAGATCAGGTTTCCGGCTTCATCACCCTTCCAGGCCTTAACAAAGGAAAAATCGGCTTTAAAAGCCTCCTCAAGCACATACATTTTTCCATTAAACTCTCGGGTTTCCTTGCCTTCGGCAACTTCGGTACCATAACCTGCAGGGGTATAAAATGCAGGAAAACCGGCTTGTGCGGCACGGCATTTTTCCGCCAAAGTTCCCTGGGGCGTAAGCTCTACTTCGAGTTCGCCACTGAGCATCTGACGTTCAAACTCTTCGTTCTCGCCTACATAAGACGATATCATTTTTTTAATCTGGCGCTTGTGAAGTAAAAGTCCCAATCCAAAATCGTCTACACCGGCATTATTGGAAATACAGGTGATATCCTTGATATTGGAAGCAACCAGTTCGGCAATGGCGTTTTCCGGAATCCCGCAGAGGCCAAAACCGCCCAACATAAATGTCATGCCGTCTTGAACACCATCTAAGGCTTCTTTAACACTTGCTACTTTCTTAGAGATCATACAATAAGGAATAAAAGATTTCTATTGCAGTCAAGTTACAATTTTTAAACGAAAATTGCCCGTGACTTTTATTCAAAATCACGGGCAATTCTTGTTATTCCTTTATGTAGCAAGACCTTAGAAATCTAGGTCGTCTAAATCATCCTCTAGGTCTAAATCCTGTTGATTATCGTCAGAAACCTTGCTACAATCTACTTTGATGGACAGGTTTTTGGGTTTTTCAAAGGCTCCGTCTGAGATACCCAAGTCTTTATTCTCATAATTCTTTTTCATGTACAATCCCCAAATCGGCAACGCCATAGAGGCACCTTGTCCATAGGCTATCGATTTAAAATGTATAGAACGCTCTTCACCGCCGACCCAAACACCGGTGACAAGGTTTGGTACCATCCCCATGAACCAACCATCACTTTGGTTTTGTGTCGTACCCGTTTTACCGGCAATGGGGTTTGTAAACCCGTAAGGATAGCCCGTAATCACCTTTTTGTACACAGTAGAGTTCTTAGCCCCCGTATGTCTTAGACGCGTACCCGAACCTCCTTGGGTAACCCCTTCCATAAGGTTTACCATAGCATAGGCCACATCTTTACTCAACACATCCTTGGTCTCGGGCACATATTCGTAAAGCACCGTACCGTTCTTATCTTCAATACGGGTTACCATAACAGGTTTAACGTATACCCCTTGATTTGCAAATGCCCCATAAGCCCCTACCATTTCGTAGACATTAGATTCCGGAGTACCCAATGCTATGGACGGTACTTCTAAAATGTCTCCTTTCAGACCTAAATTTTTGATAATAGAAACTACCGATCGTGGCCCTACCCTATCTATTAATTGGGCAGTAACCGAGTTTACCGAAT
This sequence comes from Zobellia uliginosa, assembly GCF_900156625.1. GTDB lineage: Bacteria > Bacteroidota > Bacteroidia > Flavobacteriales > Flavobacteriaceae > Zobellia > Zobellia uliginosa. The sequence goes on from NZ_FTOB01000001.1 coordinate 228,950, forward strand.
TTGCCAAAGCAAATTTTAAGGTCATATCCTTACCAGAAAACTTACCGTCTGAATTATCAGGACACCATGGTTCCACATTGCCATGTTTTCCTGCCTCGATACAATATTGTGTATCTGGCAAGGTTTCACACGGAGAAAGACGCAGTTGATCGATGGCCGCTGCATATACAAAAGGCTTAAAGGTAGATCCCGCTTGCCGCGAACCTTGAATAACATTGTCATACTGAAAATGCCTGTAATCAACACCCCCTACCCATGCCTTAACATGTCCGGTCTGCGGCTCCATAGATATCATGCCTGCCCTTAAAAAAGTTTTATAATACCTAATGGAATCCAACGGAGTCATAATAGTATCACGCTCACGGCCATCACTATTCCAGTCAAAAACGGTCATCTCCGTTTTTTTGGTGAACGATGCCCGGATGACTTCTTCAGATTTCCCTTCATCCTTCATCTTACGCCATCTAGATGAATTTTTCATGGCACGTTCTAGAATGCGATTGACTTGAGATTTATCTAAATCCAAGAAAGGTGCGGTCGGGTTTTTATCCGGTGTATTTTGGCGAAAGAATTCATTTTGAAGATTGGCCATATGCTTGCGTACGGCATCTTCGGCATTGGCCTGCATACGTGAGTCTATGGTCGTATAGATTTTAAGTCCATCTAAAAATAGATTCCACTTATCCCTGCCACCTTCCATAGCTGGTTTAGGATTTTTGGAAATCCAATCGTTCATAAATCTTTGGAGGTACATTCTAAAATAAGTAGCGAGACCTTCCTTATGCGATTCTGGATTAAAGTTGATATCCATTTTCAGGGCCTGTAACGAATCTTTCTCCTTTTCAGTGATATAACCGTATTTCGCCATTTGGCCCAGCACGGTGTTTCTGCGATTGGCCACCAATTCTTCCCTTCTTATGGGGTTAAAGTATGAGGAGTTTTTAAGCATTCCGACCAAAACGGCAGATTCTTCGACCTTTAGCTCTTGTGGTTCTTTACCAAAGTATATTTTCGCCGCTGATCGAATACCATCGGCATTGTTCAAAAAGTCGTACTGGTTCAAGTACATAGCAATAATCTCTTGCTTGGTGTACTGCCTTTCCAATCGAGTGGCCAAGACCCATTCCATCACTTTCTGCTTTATGGTCTCAAACTTGTTCTTTGACCTGACCCCCACAAAAAGCTGGCGTGCCAATTGTTGGGTAATGGTACTAGCCCCCCCTTTTTTTCCTAAATAGACAAAGGCCCTTAAGGTTCCCCGGGCATCGATACCCGAGTGGTCAAAAAAGCGGGCGTCTTCGGTAGCTACCAAGGCATCTACCAAGTTTTGGGGAAGACTGTCATAAGGCACCGGGGTTCTGTTATCGTCTAAATAGAACTTGCCCAATGTTTTTCCGTCTGAAGAAATAATCTCGGTAGCCAGATTGGTCTGGGGATTTTCGAGATGTTCATATTCGGGCATGTCGCCCAAAAGCCCCCATGAAGCCGACAAAAATATTAATGCAACCAATAAAATACCTGAAACAAACAGGATCCAGAACCATTTGATATATTTAAAATACCCGGTAGGTTTTTTCTTTTTAACAACTTTGGCCATAAGTTATTCGTTACTTTTTTCTATTTCAAATCCAACATCGGTGATTCCTTTCAAATCTTCAATACCGTTTACGCTTCCATTTTTGCGCATGGCGTGCCAAACGCGTAGATTATATACGCCCGAAGACGGAAAAACGATGTTTTCTTTATACCATAATTTATTTTCTTTGATACTTCCGTACCCTTTGCCCAACCACGATCCATCGGGCAAGGCCATTTCGTACTCCAGCGTATCTTTAACGGTTTCTCCCGAGGGAAATTCCAGTTCGGTAATCAAGAATAGGTTATTGTATGGAAAAGTGGCATCGTTACGCACCGTAATGAACATATTGTGCCTTTGCATGGTATCGATTTCAGAGAATGAAAACTGAATGCTGTCGGTTTTGTTCCAGACACCGCCTTTTGTGGCCTGAAATTCAGATTTTACCAAATTATCGTTACACGAAACGAGCCCTACGACAAGGGCCAAAGCTAGCAAGACCCTAGCCATTTTTTTGCTGTCTTTTTTGATTGTTGTTCCTACGACCTCTTTTCTTTTGGGGGTTCGGGTTGTTTCCGCTATTGCTGTTCTTGTTCTTCCCACTATTGCTCTTCGCCTTGTTTCTCTTACGGTTTCTGTTTCTAGGTCTTTTCGGCTTATCGAAACGGGTTAGGCTATCTTGGCCCACCACGTTCTCAAACACCTTTTCTTCCTTAACGAAATTATCTACCGTATATTCCTCTAGACTGGCAACTTTTTCTTTCTTTTTGTTTTTTTCCAGAATTTCCTGCACTTGTTCCTTGGTCAGGGTATGCCAACTAGAAGGGTCTTCCTTGTACGAAAACCACAACATTCCCTTGAAAATATCGGTCTTTTGGCAGAAGGCCAGCCCTTTTTCGGTAAATAGCTTGGTGTCTTGTGAAGGAAAATCTTTTAAGGCCTCCAAGTACATATCAAGCTCATAGTTCAGGCAACATTTGAGCTTTCCGCATTGCCCTGCCAGTTTTTGGGGATTCAATGACAATTGTTGATACCGTGCAGCGGAAGTACTGACCGACCTAAAATCGGTCAACCATGTAGAACAACAGAGTTCACGCCCACACGAACCGATTCCGCCCAAACGCTGGGCTTCTTGGCGATATCCGATTTGGCGCATCTCGATCCTAATACCGAAGGCTTTGGCCATATCCTTGATCAACTGTCGAAAGTCGACCCGATCCTCGGCCGTATAATAAAACGTGGCTTTTGAACCATCACCTTGAAATTCTACATCGGAAATCTTCATTTGAAGCTTTAGGATGATAGCTATTTCTCGAGCACGCTTTTTTATTTCCTCTTCGCGGTCACGGCATTTTTGCCATTTATCGATATCGTTCTGCGTAGCCTTTCGGTGTATCTTAGGCAGGTCTTTATCTTTATAGTCAACCTTTTTGCGCTTCATTTGCACCTTGACGAGCTCGCCCGTTAAGGTTACCATGCCCACATCGTGGCCCGATGATGCCTGTGTTGCCACAATATCACCAATGGAAAGCGTTAGGTTTTCCGTGTTTCTGAAGAATTCTTTTCTACTGTTCTTAAATCGAACTTCGACGCAATCGAACGGCTTTTCCCCATTGGGAAGCGACATGTTGGAAAGCCAATCAAAGACCGTTAATTTATTACAACCATCGGTACCACAAGTTCCGTTGTTCTTGCAACCTCGAGGTTGTCCGTCCTTACCGGTCGAACAACTGCTACAGCCCATATTTTATATCTTGGTTTGGCCCAAACGGGGGTTTACGGCCAAATAGGGTTCGTACTAATTTTATATGTAAAGGTACTAAATTTTTAATGTGAACGAAAGTTATCTCAACTTACACGGCTTCTTCGTTTCTTTGCACGACATATGCATATGTTTAAAAAAATAGGGAGACGGTCTTTATGGAAAAACCCAGAACACTAAGTAACGCGGTTCTCTACCTCATGAGTATCTCGGCAGGCCTGGTCGCCGCCAATCTCTACTACAACCAACCTTTATTACACTTGATTTCCATCAGTTTTGGGGTAAGCGAATCGGCGGTGAGCAATGTGGCCCTGGCCACCCAGTTGGGCTATGCCTTCGGATTACTTTTTGTAGTTCCGCTTGGTGACATGGTAAACAACCATAAAATTTTGAAATTGGATTTTATTTTAATGTTACTCTCCCTTGTGGCCGCAGGATTTGCCCCCTCACTTTGGTTTCTGGTCATTACCAGTTTCTTTATAGGATGCACATCTGCCCTGCCCCAATTATTCGTACCCATGGCGGCCCAATTGTCGAATGCCGAAAACAGGGGGCGTGCCATTGGCATTGTCATGAGCGGTCTGCTCATAGGTATTTTAGCAAGCCGCGCCATAAGTGGTTTTATAGGGGAGCAGTTCGGGTGGCGCAGTATGTATTTTGTGGCAACCCTTATCATGCTCGTTCTTTTTGTCGTCCTCAAATTTAAACTCCCCAAAATAGCACCGATATACAAAGGCAGTTATACCGAGCTTATGACGTCCCTCCTTTATTATTTCAAGTCGGAGCCTCCATTGCGACTAGCCGCAGTGCGAGGCGGACTCTCTTTTGCAGGCCTAAGTGCTTTTTGGACCACCTTGGTCTTTTTAATGGAAGACAACTTCGGTTATGGCAGTGGTATCACCGGTACTTTCGGACTCATTGGGGTAGTTGGGGCCTTGGCGGCCAGTATCGTCGGCAAATTAAGCGATAAGATAAGCAAGAACCTCATCATTTTAACTTCTACCGTAATCTTGATCCTTTCTTGGTCGATCTTTATGATTTCGGCACATTCGATCATAGGAATCGTTCTCGGGGTCATATTTGTCGACCTCGGGCAACAATCGCTTCACATTGCCAATCAGAACATTATATTCTCTAGAAACGAAAGTGCCCGAAACCGGATCAATACTATTTATATGGTCATTTTTTTTCTCGGAGGTGCCTTGGGCACAAGCCTAGGAGCCTATGCATGGCAACATTACCAATGGATAGGAGTATCGGTGCTGGGTCTTAGCCTTTCCCTACTTAGCCTTATCGCACATTTAATCTATGGCGATAAAAAAATGTAGGGCAAGACCTTAGCGCTTAAACTTCAACACCTCTGAACGGCCTTTTTTAAAGATTTTATTGCTAGCTCCCTTACCCTTACGCAGCTTTTTCTGTTCTTCGTAAGGCAATGCGTGTATTTCCTTACACCTGTCGGAACAACAATCATCCATCTTTTTGGCACATTCCCCGCATTGTATAAATAAGAGGTGGCAGGCTTCGTTGGCACAGTTTACATGGGTATCGCAAGGTTTTCCACATTGGTGGCAATTTGCAATTACATCATCGGTAATGCGTTCGCTACGTCGATGGTCAAAAACGAAATTTTTCCCTAAGAACTTATTTTCGAGTTTTTTCTCTTCAACCTGTCGGGCATAGTCGATAATACCGCCCTCCAACTGATAGACCTGCTTGAAACCTTTGTGCTTGTAATAGGCACTCGCCTTTTCACATCGTATACCACCTGTACAGTACATGACCAGCTTTTTGTCTTCCTTATAATCGGCCAGGTCTTTTTCTATAATATCCAAAGAGTCACGAAACGTATCAACGTCAGGAGTTATGGCATTCTTAAAGTGCCCTATCTCGCTTTCATAGTGGTTTCGCATATCGACCAAAATAGTATTGGGATCGTCAATAAGTTCATTGAACTTTTCGGCACCTACGTGAACCCCTTTGTTGGTCACATCAAAAGTGCTGTCGTTCAAACCGTCGGCTAAAATTTTCTTTCTAACCTTAATTTTCAGTTTTAAAAACGAAAGGTTGTCTTGTTCAATGGCGATATTAAGCCTCACGTTCTCTAAAAACGTTATGCTATCCAAGTGCTTTTTAAAAGCCTCGAAATTCTCGGCAGGAACTGACAATTGGGCATTAATACCTTCGTGGGCTACATAAATACGCCCTAGAACATCAAGTTCGTTCCAATGTATAAAGAGATGGTTCCTAAAGAGTTGTGGGTTGCCGATTTGTGCATATTTGTAGAAAGAGATCGTCAAGCGCTCTTGCCCGGCTTCCTTAATAAGGGCCGCTCTTTCTTTTGCACTTAAATTATTGTACAGTTGCATTCTATACTAATGTTTTAAGTTTATAAAGATTTTCTAAGGCGGCAAAGATAAGAAATAATGTCAAGCTGTTATGAACCCATACGCCCGGATCAAGTCGGCATGGCCACATCACAAATAAAAAAGAGCCCTGATGTGATATCAAGGCTCCTTATTGGCCACTCCATTTTTTTCTTTTTCATAGCATCTTTTCAAGTACAAAAAAGGAAATGACCACCAACACTCCTCAACACTTAAACTAGAGAAGTCTATCATGTATGTATACTTGGTTATGACATAGACACTATTTCATACAATAGATGCAAAAACAGCCTTTCGGTTGCGTAACACCAAGCACCATAAATCTTTATCGCATAAGTTTAGTCGGCATAATCTATTCAAGCTTACACGATTTCAATAAAAATTTTCGAACTTTCACTTCGCCAAAAAAAGCCTTTCAAGTTAATTTTTCTTTTTATAAAATGCAGGCTTTAACTGGCATTATGATAAAAGAAATGCTAATTTAGCATCCCTTAAAAAAAGAAAATATGAGCGCGGAAAAAGAAGCAAAACTAAAAGCCCTTAAATTAACCTTAGATAAATTGGACAAGACTTACGGTAAAGGTGCCGTAATGAAAATGGGCGATAGTGTAGTGGCAGATGTAGAAGTCATTCCTTCAGGCTCATTAGGTCTAGATATAGCTCTCGGCGTTGGCGGATACCCACGCGGAAGGGTCATTGAAATATACGGTCCTGAATCTTCAGGTAAAACGACCTTAACCCTTCATGCCATTGCCGAAGCACAAAAAAACGGTGGTATAGCCGCCTTTATCGATGCGGAACATGCCTTTGACCGTTTCTACGCACAAAAATTAGGTGTCGATATAGACAACTTGATCATATCGCAACCCGATAACGGGGAGCAAGCCTTAGAGATTGCCGATAACCTTATCCGTTCGGGAGCTATCGATATCGTAATCGTGGATTCCGTTGCCGCATTGACTCCGAAAAGTGAAATCGAAGGAGAAATGGGAGACTCTAAAATGGGACTCCATGCAAGATTGATGTCACAGGCCTTACGTAAACTGACCGGTTCTATCAGCAAGACCAACTGTACCGTTGTTTTCATCAACCAGTTGCGTGAGAAAATTGGCGTGATGTTCGGAAACCCAGAAACTACTACCGGCGGTAATGCCTTAAAATTCTATGCCTCCGTTAGGTTAGACATTAGAAGGTCTACCCAGATTAAAGATACCGACGGCAGTGTTCAAGGAAACAAGACACGGATAAAAGTGGTCAAAAACAAAGTGGCCCCACCTTTTAGAACTGCGGAATTCGACATTATGTACGGTGAAGGAATTTCCAAAGTAGGAGAGATCATCGACCTAGGTGTAGAATATGAAATCATCAAGAAGAGCGGATCTTGGTTCAGCTATGGCGATACCAAGTTAGGACAAGGGCGAGATGCGGTTAAATCATTATTGCTCGACAATCCCGAACTTTTTGAAGAGCTGGACGAAAAAATTCGTGCCGCCATTAATGCCCTTAAGAAATAATTTAGGCCATTAGCCTATTCCCGTTTTACAATTTACGCCTTAAAGAATGGTTGTCAACCCTTTCTTTAAGGCGTATTCGTTTTCAGCCTTTATGTGGCAGACTACGCAACCCTAGCGCCCTTTTTTCATCTTATATGTAAAAATCAAAACCATATGAAGAGAATATATTTAAAGCTACTTACCATAGCTTTCACCCTAGCGATTGCTTCCTGCAGTCTTGACGACGACGGGACCAACTTTCAGTACGCCCCCTTGGAAATAACGGGCGCCAGCTTGCCCGACACTTTTGAACTCGGGCGTGTATACAGTATAGATGTCAAAATCTTAAGACCTGACGATTGCACCATGGTCGACCGTTTTGACGTAAGCCGTTCGTTTACCGATTCGACCCAAATCAGAACCGTCTCGGCAGTAGGTATTATTTTAGACAAAGAAAAATGCAATACGGTAGATGACGAAGTTCAAGATTCGTTTCAATTTGAAGTTCTGTACGATAAACCCTATGTTTTTAAGTTCTACAAGGGAAGCGATGATCAAGGTGAACCTGAATTTTTAGAAATAGAAGTGCCTGTAAGCCAGAAACCTTAATTATCTTTAACCTAAGGAACCGTATGTGCTATGCATAAAACCCCTTAAATCGGTTTAAAAGCATGCAAAACCCCTAGAACACTTTCAAAATGATGCGACCTTGAGTCTTGAAGAACTCATACATAACTGTAAAAAAGGAAACAGACAGGCACAGGAACAATTGTACCGTGATTACTCACGAGTATTGTTCGGTATCTGCCTGAAGTATTCGCGTAACCGTACGGAAGCCGAAGACAACCTGCATGACAGTTTTATGGTCATCTATGAAAAAATCGGCCAATTCAAGAATAAAGGCTCTTTTGAAGGATGGCTAAAACGCGTTACCGTAAATACCGTTTTACAAAAATACCGAAAAGAAGAACCCCTTTCCTTGGTGACGGAATACGCCGAGAAAATAGATACGGACGATGAAAGCGACTATGAAAGCCTAAGCTTGGACACCTTACTGAAACACATACAAGAACTGCCGGACAAATACCGGTTAACATTTAACCTTTATGTCCTTGACGGATATACCCATAAAGAAATAAGTGAGCTCTTAGGTACCTCGCCGGGCACATCAAAAAGTAACCTGGCCCGTGCCCGTAACCTACTTAGGGAAAAAATAGCCACGTCTAAAAATAAAGCCATCATTGGGATGTTGCTTCCCTTGCTATTGCAAATATGCACCTGACCGATGAAAAATTATTACATCAAAAGAAAAAACCTTGTACCTAAGGCATTGAATAATGAATAAAAAAAATATAGACGAACTGTTCCAAGAGAAGTTTCGAGACTTCGGCGAAGTGCCGGACAAAAAAGTCTGGAATACCATAGAAGCTTCCTTGAACAAGAAAAAGAAGAAAAGGGTCATTCCCATCTGGTGGAAACTGGGGGGAGCGGCAGCCATCTTAAGCGGTGTGGTGCTGGCAATAAACCTCTTTTCCTCCCCTACCGATGCCGAAGGCAGTATCACCGATATCAAAACCCACGACAACACACAGACCGAAGGCGTAAAGCAAGATGAAGACAAGAACTTTCAGGAATCGCCCATCAGCAATGAAAATGCGATAACCCATACACAAAACGATTCGGGTTCGGAAGAAAACGACATAGAAAACGCAGCCCATGATCAGGATGTAGAACATCGACTAAACAGCCTTCCCAAAGAAAATACCAACCGTTCTAAAAACTCAAAAACCAATAGAATTGCCCCTTCAGAACTAAGCGAGGGCTTAAACCCAAGTAAAGACAGAACACAGGAGCCCTACAACGCCAAGAAGGAAGCTAGCGATAATAAGCTAATAAACCCCGAAGCGGAAAATGCCCTTGCAGCCAAGACCTCTACCGGTCAGGATACACACGCTCCAAGCGATGGAAAAGAAGGGTCAACACCCCCTATCGACCACGAGAAACACCCAGACCCTATGGGCCTTAAACCCTCAGAAGGCATAGTACAGAATGTTATCGAAGAAGAATTGCCAAATAGCCCCGAAAATCAAGAAGACCCTACAGAAAAGAAGTCCATTTTTGATGAAATCGATCCTGAAGAGGAAATTGCAAACAACGACGGGGAAAGCCGCTGGTCCCTTGGGCCAAATATAGCCCCAGTGTACTATGACGCCTTAGGCAAGGGATCGCCCGTAAACGCCATTTTCAGCTCCAATTCAAAATCGGGCAATACCAATATGAGCTACGGCCTCTCAATAGCCTATGCGATCAACGACAAACTAAGGGTCCGCTCCGGCGTCAACAAGGTCGATTACGGATACGACACCCAGGGTGTGGAATTTTCCGGCACCCTACAGGCCGTCGCTTCAGACTTATTGAAAAACATATCATATTCCGGCGCTTCGAAAAACGTAGTCTTACAAAGCGAGACTGCCAACATTAAAAATTATGAGGTTTCCGATAATTCCTTTGCCCCTTCCCCTGGGCTTACGGAAAAGCCCGGTGGTCTACGCAATGGGTCGATGGCACAGCAATTCGGGTATCTTGAGGTGCCCTTAGAGCTAGAGTACGCCCTAATCGACCGAAAGCTAGGGGTAAACCTATTGGGCGGCGTAAGTTCGTTGTTTTTGATCGACAATTCGATCTCGCTTACCTCAGGAGACCTCACCACCGAAATCGGTGAAGCCAACAATGTAAACTCGGTCAATTTCAGTACCAATGTCGGTTTTGGGGTAAACTATAATTTCACTCCCAAAATACGATTGAACATCGAACCCGTTTTCAAATACCAATTGAACACATTTTCGAATGTTTCCGGGGATTTCAGACCCTTCTCGATAGGGGTGTACAGCGGCCTGAATTTTAAGTTTTAATTCCACCCATCGACAGGAAGGAAACGTAGCGCCTTTCGCACTATAACAGCATCAAAAATTTGAACGACTGATGAAGCAAAAATTCCAAATTTTCAAGGCAGCAGCGAACCATCTGAGCTTTACAAAGGCCTCTGAACAATTGTTCATATCGCAACCCGCAGTTTCAAAAGCCATTCGTAGTATTGAAGAAGAGTACAAAACCACCCTTTTTCTTCGCAAGCGGAATTCCATAGAACTCACCGAAGAAGGCAAGGCCTTTTTATTGTATACCAATAGAATATTGGACATACATGCGGAAATGGAGAATCAATTTCTCTATCAAAAGGAACACATCCCCGAAATGATTCAATTTGGCGCCAGTACCACTTTGGTCAACCATATCGTTCCCAAAATAATTGCCCGGTTCAGAACACAGCACCCACGTACCAATTTTGACATTAAAAGTGGCAACTCCGAAGAAATAGAGGAATATATTTTAAACCAACAATTGGATTTTGGGATTACCGAAGGAAATAACACCAATCGTAAACTACACTATAAAAAGTTTATAAAAGACGAAATCGTACTTGTCACGAACGCCAAGAACAACGGCATTAAACAGAGTGCCATAAGCGTAGACACCTTAGAACAACTACCGATCATAGAACGCGAAATGGGATCGGGCACACGAGAAATCATTTATGATGCCTTAAAATCGGCCTACATCAAAAAACTGAACAATGTAGTGACCCTGAACAGCACGGAAGCCATAAAAAACTACCTCAACAACTCCGATGCCTTCGCCTTGCTTTCCATTAGCGCCATTCACGAAGACCTCGTCACCAACAAACTCAAGATCATAGATATTAAAAACCTTAGCATAGAACGCTGGTTCTATTTTGTTTCCAGAACTGGTTACCAGTCTCAGGTAATGGACTATTTTGAAAAGTTCGCCCGAAGCAATTATAACTTTTAGTTATTTCACATAGCGTTTTAAATTGCTTAAAAGTAATTTGACGACCCTACTTTTGTATCGTAAAAGACAAATGATATGAAAGATAGAATCGCGAAAATTACGTTTCTCCTAATGGCCCTTATCGTTTTTAGTGGATGGGTCAATAGTCCAACCGCCTTAATGCTCGGTTTCGGGTTTACCTTGTTTTTCAACAATCCGTTCAAGGCATACTGCCATAAGGCCATTCACTCGTTTCTTAAGGTTTCGGTGGTCGGACTTGGTTTTGGCATGTTCCTCAAAGAGACCCTAGAAACGGGCAAGGAAGGTTTTATACTGACTTTTTTATCGATCACCTTGACGGTAGGCCTCGGCTTCCTGCTGACGAAAGCGTTAAAACTAGATACCAAATTAGGCCACCTTATCACTTCAGGAACCTCGGTTTGCGGAGGTAGTGCCATTGCGGCCATCTCACCGGTGATCAACGCCAAAAGCAAGGTCATCAGTATTGCATTGGCCGTGGTATTCCTGCTTAACTCCATAGCCCTTTTTGTCTTTCCGGCCATAGGCCACTACCTGCACCTGACCCAACATCAATTCGGACTATGGTGTGCCGTAGCCATTCACGATACGAGTTCGGTTATCGGTGCTTCCATAGGTTATGGTGACGAGGCATTGCGGACCGCCACAACGGTTAAGCTTTCCCGTATGCTTTGGATCGTACCTTTATCCATATTGTCTATGCTCGTTTTTAAGACCAAGGGCGAAAAAGTAAAAATGCCTTATTTCATCTTGCTTTTTATAGGGGCCATAATCTTAAACAGTTATCACCTTGTTCCGGCCACGGCGAGTTTGACCATCGTCTCTATTTCCAAAAAGCTTTTGATACTAACCCTGTTTTTAGTGGGCTCTACCCTTTCTATTGAAGATTTGCGCGCCACGGGAACAAGGCCTATGGTCTTAGCCGTATTGCTCTGGGTCTTCATTTCGGTACTTTCATTGCTTTATATCCTACATTAAAAGCAAGAGGGACGATATTACAGGCTACAACGGTTATCTTGTTTGCAGTTCTTTCAAGATAACCGTTCTTACCTTCTCCCTTAGGGCCGCCTTGTCGTCTTCGGAAAGGCCCTTGGTTTTGTAAAATGAATGCACTTTGGCACGGATTCTTCCCGGTCCTCCACTGAAAAAGGAGAAAGAAAATCGCTTTTTGTTATCGTAGAACGTCATAGGGACGACCGGAATCGTATGGGCTATAGCCATTTTAAAGGCCCCATCCTTAAAGTTGTCCAATAGGATGCTTTCATCATCGGGCACTCCCCCTTCAGGAAAAATACAGATGCTCAAGCCTTGGTTCAACCTCTTTTGTGCCCGTCGGTAAACGGCGGTTCTGCTCCTAGCATCGCCCCGATCTACCATAATACAGACCCGTTTATAGAAAAACCCGAAAACCGGAATTTTCGCCAGCTCTTTCTTCCCCACAAAAACGAAAGGGTTTTTACTGATGTAAAGCATCAGCATAATATCTAACATACTGGTATGGTTGGCAACGAGCATATAACTTTTTCCCTTTTCCATTCTTTCGTCCCAATATACTTTTGGCGGACAACCCATACCGTACAAAATGGGCAAGGCCCATAAGTTTCTGGCCAACCAAAAAAAATACGGATACCATTTTTGCGACAAGGTGGTCAACAATAAAAAAGGAAAAAACAAGAAGATGGGCAGGGCTACCAAAATATAGAACCAAATACGGTACAAGGTGTAGCCAATTTTTTTAACTAATCTGGGCATAAAATCAAAAGTAACAATTTTATCAGGTATAATCGATTTCTTTTATCTTTGTGCTCCTTTGAAAATCGACAAATGGCAAGAATCTTAACAGGAATACAGAGTACGGGCGTTCCACACCTAGGAAACATTTTGGGCGCTATTATACCCGCAATAGAAATGGCACAGGACCCAAAGAACGAATCGTTTTTGTTCATTGCAGACCTACATTCGCTCACACAGATTAAAAATGCGGAAGAACTTCGAAAAAACACCTATGCCATAGCTTCTACTTGGCTGGCTTTCGGACTGGACATTGAAAAGACCGTTTTTTACCGTCAGAGCGATGTCCCCCAGACCACCGAGCTCTCTTGGTACCTAGGCTGTTTCTTTCCATATCAAAGATTGACCTTGGCACATTCGTTCAAAGACAAGGCGGACCGCCTAGAGGATGTCAATGCCGGACTCTTTACCTATCCGATGTTGATGGCGGCCGATATTCTTCTGTACGATGCCAATATCGTTCCGGTAGGAAAAGATCAAATGCAACATATTGAGATTACCCGTGACGTGGCTTCGCGTTTTCATGCACAACTAGGAGAAACCTTTGTCATGCCCGAAGGTAAGGTTCAGGAAAGCACCATGTACATTCCCGGTACCGATGGAGAGAAGATGAGCAAGAGCAGGGGCAACTTGATCAACCTTTTCCAGACCGATAAAAAACTAAGGAAACAGATTATGGGTATACAGACGGACAGTACGCCTATGGAAGAACCAAAAGACCCGACTAACGACAACGTTTTTGCCTTATATAAAATACTGGCCTCTCAAGAACAGATTGAAGAAATGAGTGCCAACTACCTTGCAGGAAACTACGGATACGGCCATGCCAAACAAGCACTTTACGAAGTAATCGTAAACAAATTTGGAGATGCACGGGAGAAGTATGATTACTACATGAACCACCCCCAAGAAGTAGACGAAGCATTGGCCATAGGTGCTGAAAAAGCACGCAAAGTTGCCGATGGGGTACTTCAAAGAGTACGTGAAAAACTAGGATACTAAAATTTAACAAAACCGACCTCAGGGTCGGTTTTGTTTTTATAGGGTCTTCCCCATATTCTTAATCCTTCGGATTTGGGAAGGTTTTTTATCGATAACTGGCATTTATACCGATACATCACCAGCATACCCCAACTTTACAAACTCACTGGTCGGTTGGCCTATCATCACAGCTTTGGGTTTTGTTAAATCGCTTCGAACAATTTTCCGGGCAAGGGACGCACAACGCCCTTCATTTCCATATTCAACAAAGTAGAAGAAGCCTTAAAGACAGGCAAGCGACATTCCAAGGCAATACTATCGAGCAATTGCTTTCCATTGCTTTGCAAATAATCATAGATCGATTGTTCGTCAGGCTCAAGATCCACGAAGAGCTGTTTTTGAACGGGCCTGGTTTCCTTCTCGGCCACATCCCATCCTAAGAGATATACCAAGTCGGCCGCGGAAGTGAGCATATGTGCCTTTTGTTGTTTTATAAGGTTATTACAACCCGAGCTATACTTATCCTGTGCCCTTCCGGGGACGGCAAAAACATCGCGATTATAACTGTTGGCAATATCGGCCGTAACCAAACTGCCCCCTCTTTCCGCCGATTCGATGACCACCGTAGCCTCGGTCATACCGGCAATAATCCGGTTTCGTTTTAAAAAATTCTCCCTGTCGGGCCGGGTCGTACTGCGAAATTCGGTGTAAAACCCTCCATTCTTTTCTACATCACGGACATACTTGCCATGGGCTTCGGGATAGATTTGGTTGAGGCCATGGGCCAAGCATCCAATAGTCTGCAAACCATGTTTAATGGCGGCCTTTTGGGCGGTAATATCCACCCCATAGGCAAAGCCGCTTACGATAATGGGGTTCAAGGGCGCTATTTCCTCTATAAATTTTTCACAGAAGGCAGTGCCATAACCCGTAATCTTACGGGTGCCCACAATACTGATAAGCCTACGGCCCTCCAAGTTAATGTTACCCCTTTTGTAGAGCAGTACCGGACTGTCGATACAGTGCTTTAGATAGCTGGGATAATCGGCATCCTTAAAATACGAAAAACCAATGCGGTTCTTCTGGATATAATCATATTCGCGCTCTGCGGCTTCTTGATGTTCCCCATCGTGCAAACCTTTTAAGATATGTGTGCCAATACCATCGATCTTTAAAAGATGGTGTCGTTTTTCCTCAAAAACGGCTTGGGCACTACCACAATGCTCAATAAGTTTTTTAATGGTTACATCTCCAATTTTAGGAACACTTTGTAAGCGCAAAATCGCAAGCAATTCATCTGTAATCATTTATACTAGCATCAAAGTTATCCACAAAATACACAAATTATAATGTTAATAAAAAGTCAGAAGGACCCTAGTCTGCCCCTATAATTTTTTCCATATTTGCGTCATATGGGATTAGAACGCTATATATCTGAGTTAATGTACAGGTACAACTGTGTAGTTGTGCCAGGTTTCGGTGCTTTCTTAACCGAACAGAAATCTGCCGTAATACATGAGAGCACCAATACTTTTTACCCTCCAGTAAAAACCGTTTCGTTCAACCAACAGTTGTTGTCAAATGACGGCCTCTTGGTTTCATACGCTGCCGAAGCGCAAAATATTTCCTTTGAGGAAATGCTCGGGCAGGTCAACGAAATTGTGGCCGAGTGGAAAGCCGAATTAAAAAAAGGTAGTCAATTACAATTGGCCGATATCGGAACCCTTTGGTTCAACTCAGAAAATAAAATACAGTTTCAACCCTCCGGAAACGTCAACTACCTGACCTCTTCCTTCGGAATGTCCTCTTTTGTTTCCGCACCGGTAACCCGAGAGGTCTTAAAAGAAGAAGTGTCTCAGCTAGAGGAAAGCATTCCTTTGGCATTTACACCGGAAAAGCGCGAGACCCTAAGCCTTCGCCCATACTTAAAGTATGCAGCGGTCGCTTTGATTGCCTTAACATTGGGCGTTACAGGATTTCAGTTTTACAAATCTAATGCGAACAACCAACAGTTAGCTCGCGAAGAAGCCCAGGAACAGGTTTCAAAACGCATTCAAGAAGCCACATTTTTTGATGCGCAACCCTTAGAACTACCCACAATTACGCTTAAAACTTCCAAAAAAGGAGCGGCGGATAAAGCGGAAAAACGCATGCACCACATTATTGCCGGGGCATTCCGATACCGCACCAACGCCGACAGAAAAATAGAGGAATTAAAGCAGAAGGGATACAATCCATCTTATATAGGAACGAATCCGTTCGGCCTGTACTTGGTAGCCTACGACAGCTTTACCGACTCGAACAAAGCGTTAATGGCCCTTCGGGAAATTAAGCTTACCCAAAAGGATGCTTGGTTAAAATCAAGTCACTAACATTCCTTTAGACTTACGGTTTTAGGCCTAAAAACTTCAATAGCCCATCTTTTTTTTCAACTTGTCCTAGGCAAAAAGCTTCTGCTATGGTGCCCATTAAAAAAAGTATCTTTGACAAAAAATTGATTTATGCAGGCTAAAAATCCCAGCGATTCTAGAACGATATTGACCGATATGGTACTCCCTAGTGAGACCAACCCCCTTAACAATCTCTTTGGAGGCGAATTACTGGCTCGAATGGACCGTGCCGCAAGTATAGCCGCACGTCGCCATAGCCGTCGTATTACGGTTACCGCTTCGGTGAACCACGTAGCCTTTAACCAATCCGTACCCGTAGGAAGCGTTCTTACGGTAGAAGCAGCCGTTTCACGAGCTTTTAATACTTCTATGGAGGTTTACATCGATGTATGGATGGAAGATCGCTTTACAGGTGAAAAATCAAAGGCAAACGAAGCCATATACACCTTTGTAGCCGTAGACGATACCGGAAGGCCTACAGTGGTGCCCCCTTTACAACCCGAGACTCCACTCGAGCAAGAACGCTACGATGGCGCTTTGCGCAGAAAGCAATTAAGCCTTGTCTTGGCCGGAAAAATGAAACCTCATGATGCCACCGAACTAAAGGCATTGTTCATGGAATAAGCCTTCTTTAAAAATCGAAATTATCGGGATCGGGCCCGGTGCGCTCACCCTTATCAAGACTATCTAGATAGGCCATATCGGAATGTGAAAGTTCAAAGTCGAAAATATCGGCATTGGACTTGATCCTATTTTCGTGTACCGATTTTGGAATGGCCACTATGCCCTTCTGTAAATTGTAGCGCAAGATAATCTGTGCAATGGATTTATTGTATTTGCCGGTCAGCCCATCAAAGACATCGGATTTTGCATCGAAGACCTTCCCATGCATAAAGGGCGACCAAGATTCGTACTGACCCCCCTTGTCATTGCAAAAATCGATCAGGTCTTGTTGCACCAAGTAAGGATGGAATTCCATTTGATTGACCATTGGGACAATTTCGGCCGTTTCAAGCAAGTCTTCGAGGTGATGTCGCAAAAAGTTGCTCACACCAATGGCCCGAATACGCTTTTCACGGTACAACTTTTCCATGGCACGCCAAGTATCCTTGTATTTTCCAGCCACTGGCCAATGAATTAGATACAAATCGAGGTATTCTACCCCCAGACGCTCCAAACTGTCTTCAAAAGCCTTTAAAGTGCTTTCATAGCCTTGGTCGGCATTCCATAGCTTAGATACCAAGAACACCTCTTCGCGCGCGACATCACTTTGCCGAATTCCCTTGCCAACGCCCTCTTCGTTTTTATATATTGCGGCAGTATCGATATGTCGATACCCCAGGTTCAAAGCCGTTTTAACGGCATCGACCACATCTTGGTCATTATCGGCCAAGTACGTACCTAGGCCCAAATAAGGGATTTCTACCCCATTGTTTAACGCAAATGTGCCCTGTAAGTCTGTTATCTTCTTCATATCCTTCCTATAATTGGTACACCCACTCCTCTGGATTGAGTTTGGAAGTGTTCTGGTGCAAGTAAAACTTCAATTTGGTCTGTCCGTTAGACCGATTGGTATAAATCTCGCCCAACTCGGTTTTTGCTTCAACGCGATCCCCCTTCTTAACATAGAGTTTAGAAAGGTTGTAATAGGTGCTGATAAAGTTACCATGCTTCAATTGCACGGCCTTATTCCCCCCTGGTATAGACAGAATGGCAATAACCTCTCCCCTAAAAATAGCCCTGGCCTTCGCCCCTTGGTCGGTAGTTATGATAACCCCGTTACTCTGGTGTTTTATCCCCGGGTATATAGCATCGGCATATACACCGAAACCTTGGCTTTTAAATCCCTTCTCCACCGGCCATATCAAGCGGCCCTTATTGGCGGTAAAACTATTGGCAACAATAGCGGCCTCCGGCGTCAATAAGAATTTACTCGGATCATCACTTTTCTTTCCGCTGTCTTTGTTCGACGCGGCAATGGCCTCACGGATCAAACGTTCGATTTGACGATCGATTTGCTTGGCTTGATTTTGTTTATCGCGTATTTGGGCCGCATATTTCGTCTCACTCTTACGAATCGAGCCCAAGAGTTCTTGGTGGGCCTTCTTTTCCGTAGTCATGGCCTTCTTTGCCTTCAAGTTCTCGGCCAACAAACGTTCCTTCTCCTTTCGTTGTACCGTAAGTCCGGCGTTGAGCTTGCCCAATTCTTCGGTCTTGACCACAATTTTTTCCCCTTGTTTACGCCTAAACTCAGTGTATTGCTTTATATACTGCATCCGCTTGAAGGCTTGATAAAAATTTTCGGAGGAAAGAAGGAACATTAATTTACTCTGTTGGATCTTACTCTGATACCCCTTTTGTATCATCAAGGCGTAATCATCCTTGAGCGCTTCCAATTCTTCACGCAGTTTGGTAATGACTCGAATATTGTCATTGATTTTCTTGTTCAGCAAATTTGATTGTTGATTGGTAACATCGATAAGCTTTTGGCGCACCTTGATCTTATTGTCTAGGGCTTCCATTTGATCGAGAACGTTGCCTTTTTTCTTCTTTTGGTCAAAAAGCAAGTAATTGATCTGCTCTATTTCCTTTTGCAACTGTTCGCGTTTGGCCTCTAGGGCTTCCTGCTCTTCGTTTTGGGCACAAAGCGTGCTCCATCCAAATAAATAGAAACCAAGAAAAACGACAAGAAAATACTTATTACCGCGCATCGTCAGTTAGTGTAATTTCTTTAAAACCTTTCGGTATTTTATACGGAAAGTTCATGGGTTGGTCAAATTCAATATTGCGATATTCGATATCTACCGTATTCCGATCACCCCCTTCTATGGCCGCAACGGCGATACGTTGGGGTAGAATATATTTTCCTATTTTCTGATAATCCGTATAGTTCACCTGCAGCAATCTTTTCTTTAAGGGTTGCGAGAGCTGTTGTGAGGCCATCTTAAAGTTTTTGGGTTCTATCTGAAAAACGACCTTGAACAATTCCATGGCTTTTTTAGGCTTCAACTGATAATCGCCATTAACCACTGTAGCATCGTATTTTGCTTCCTTAAGGTTGAAAAGGGCCTGCCCCATTAAAAGGTTCTGTACCTGCTCAAAATCGAGTTCAGTACCTAAGAACTTGCTCAAATAAGCAAAATCACCATCAAAGTACTCGTTCTGCAACTTGTTGTAAAAAGTAACCCTTCCCGGGGTAATATAAGCCTTGACCATGCCCAAGGGGGCACTCATCCAGATGGCCTTGTCCTTTTCCATACGCAAACTAACGGAAACCCCTTGTGTCGATTCACCGTCGGAATAATCAATACGCATTTTACCGCTCAAGGTATTGAAATCGGTAGTATGGGCATAGTGGTTTTTCACTATGGCCTTCGCCGAAAGATTGCCATCGACCTTTCCATCGGCCAAAACCTTGTTCGACTTACAGGAAAGAGAAAGGGATAGTACAACAAGCGCCATCAAACGCAAGACAATTCGCAATGGTAAGGCCATAATTTTTGTAACAGTTTAAAACCCGGGTTTTATCTTACGAAGATACATATTTGCCTTGACTGAATTGTTAATGGAATTATAAGCATCGGACAGCTCTTGATAAAATTTATTGGCCAGGGAGATATCGCCCACCAAATAATCGAGTCCCGCTTCAAGCGTTTCTATGGCTTCGCGCGCCCTTCCTTTCCTGTTCAGGGCGAGGCCTTGGGCATAATAAAAATAGGGTTGCGAAGGATAACTTTCCAAGGCTTCGGCGGCAACGCGGTCTAAGGCAAGGTAATTCTTGGTTTGAAGCATTCCTTGAATACGGCTTCGATATTGCTCAAAAGACCCCGATTCAGAGCCGCCATCATTGGAGAAGGTAAAGGAACTTTTACTGGCCGCAGCTTCCTGTGCCTCGATTAAATCGGCCACTTTTATGGAAAGTTGCCGGGTAAAATTAGACTTAGGTGTTTCCTTTAAAACGGATTGTGCCTCCTTGGCCCTTCCCCTTCTGAAAAAAATCAGGGCGAGGTTTTCCTTAAATTTTACATTGTCGAAAGGCAATTGCTCCCTTAGGGAATCAATAGATTTTTGCTGCTTCCGTGCGATATCCACGTAAGTATCGATATACCAAAGATTGTCGGGACGGGCCAAAAGTGCGGCCAAGGCATACTCTTCGGCCACAGGATACTGTTTTTCCTTTAAATAGAGCTTTGCGAGCTCATGGTCTACCACATCGTTTTCGGGGTCGAGCTGTTTGCACTCGAGCATAAGGTTGATCGCCCTATCATAGTTCTCTATACCCTTTTGTTTCAGGGCTTCGAAAAATTTATCTTGAAACGCATCCGAATAATCCTCCAAAAAAACTTCGGCACTCTGGTTTTCATCAATAGCGGGCGTTTCTTGGGCATAGGCCGATAGGGAGACCCCAAAAAATCCTCCTACAAATAGCGATATGAGCTGTCTCGTTTTCATTTGATACCCAAGGTAAATACTATCTTAGCCCTTGCCTACTTTACACCGGTACTCCCGAATCCGCCCTCACCTCTGGCGGTTTCCGATAATTCTTTTACTTCCTCCCATTCGGCGCGTTCGTGTTTGGCAATTACCAATTGCGCGATACGCTCACCATTTTCCACGGTAAAGCTTTCATTGGAAAGGTTGACCAAGATTACACCGATTTCCCCACGATAGTCGGCATCTACCGTACCCGGGGCGTTCAATACGGTAATTCCTTTTTTTGCGGCCAGGCCACTTCTTGGCCTTACCTGGGCCTCAAAACCGACCGGAAGCTCAATGAATAATCCGGTTTTAATAATGGCGCGCTCTAGAGGTTGTAACGTTACCGATTCGGAAATATTGGCTCTTAGGTCCATTCCCGCAGATGCTCCCGTTTCATAATGGGGAAGTTCGTGCTGCGATTTGTTGATGATCTTTATTTGCATACTGTTTTTTTTGAATGTAAATTATTGGTCTTATCCGCCATTGGCATCTACGTCCGATGCTTGAAGGCCGACTTAATTCTTCTGTCTTAGGAAAATCTGTGTCAATGTATCCTTTTCAAGTTTATACACCAACCCAAGGAACAACAAAAATAAGATACTCCCAACAATTAAGCTCCTATCGAAAATATAAAAGGACAGGATAGAAAAGAGAACGGAAACCCCTAGATAAAAAATAATCTTTCTAAAATTGTACGGCACCGGATAGCGCGACTTCCCCAAATAGTAAGATAACACCATCATACTACCATAGGCCATAAGTGTTGCAATGGCACTGGCCATATAACCGATATAAGGAATAAAAATATAGTTCACGATGATGGTTATAAGCGCCCCGAATACCGAAATGAAAGCTCCGTAGCGTGTTTTATCGGTCACCTTGTACCAAACCGACAGGTTGTGGTAGATGCCAAGAAAGAAACTGGCCAAAAGAATAATAGGCACGACGGACATGGCTTCCCAATACGCCGGATTTTTAACAAAAAGCACTTTGAGCACATCGGCAAAAACAACGACCCCCAATAAGATCACACTACCCAATACCACAAAATAATTGGTAATCTGCGCATAGGCCTTTTGTGGGTTTGCCGTACCTGCATGACTAAAAAAGAACGGTTCTATCCCCATACGGAAGGCGGTAGAAAACAGGGTCATGAACAAGGCAAGCTTTACACAAGCGTTGTACATACCCACCTCTTTATTGGCAATATCCTCGGGCAAGAGTGCTTCTAGCATTACCCTATCGAAGACTTCATTAATGGTAAAGGCCACGCCAGCAATCAATACGGGAATCGCATATTTCATCATTTGCTTCCAAAGCTTGTCATCAAAAGTATAGCGACTGATCAAATAGGGTTTCAGCATCAATAAGAGTGTAACCCCACTGGCGCAAAGGTTGGCTATGATGATATACGAAATTTGAAAATTGGGCCTGTACAAGCCAGCTAGAAGTCCGTCTGGATTACTTGCGGCAATACCCGGTAATAGCAATAAGAAGAACACATTGAGCCCAAAATTGATGACCACGTTCAAAATCTTGACCACGGCATACCTTAACGGCCTTTCATTGGCCCTCAACCACGCGAAGGGTATAATGACCAAGGCATCTAAAGAAAGGATGAACACCACGTACTTAATGTACTTTGGGTCTATGCTCAAAAGCCGGGCCATTCCGTCTTGAAAAATCAGGGAAACCACCATAAAGAGCATGGTGGAAGCCAAAATAGAGATCAAGGAGGTAGAAATTACCGTCTCTTTATCGTCGGATTTGCTGTAAAACCTAAAAAACGCCGTTTCCATTCCATAGGCCAAGACCACGTTGAACATGGCAAAATAGGCGAAAATCACCGCTAGTTCCCCATATATTTCCGGGGGCATGGCATCGGTATGCACCCTGACCAAAAAGAAGGAAATCATTCTGGGCAATACAGTGGCCAGACCGTAGATAGCCGTTTGCTTGAACAATTTTTTAAGCGGATTCAATAGAGCTGCATTTATATCCAAAAGTACCTATTTAAAGGCATCTAGCAAAGTGAAGTTAAACACGGATGGATTTCTTTTTGGCAACGGCGGTTTTTCTTGGTCAAAACAAAGGTAAATCAAAGCAAAAGGAAGCCATCTCCCGCCCTTTAACAACCTCAATACAACCAAGGCCCATCCGATGGAAGAAGAGACCGCTTAACCCTTAAATAGACCATATAAGAAGGGTTGCGGCGCCATAAACCGAAGCCTACGGCACCATAGTTTCGCTTGAAGAGCTAGTTATGACCCCATATAAAAAAAGGAACCCCACATGACTGTGGGGTTCCTACTTATATCTATCATTTACTTCGACGATGTCAAAGCAATGGTTAAGCCTAATTGTTCAAGGCTTCCGCACCACCTACGATCTCTAAGATCTCATTGGTAATGGCTGCCTGTCTTGCCTTGTTATAGGTCAATTTCAATTGGTCTCTCAATTCCGTAGCGTTATCGGTAGCCTTGTGCATTGCTGTCATTCTAGCCCCGTGCTCACTGGCAAAGGAATCACGAATAGCTTTGTACAATTGCGTTTTTAACGACTTAGGGATCAACTGCTCTACGATTTCCATTTTTGATGGCTCAAAAACGTAGTCGGTGCTCAAGTTTTCCGCACCGGCCATAGGAACGATCGGCAAAAACTGCTCGGTCATTACAATCTGCGTAGCGGCATTCTTGAATTTGTTATATACGATATCGATGCGATCATAATTACCTGAAGTGAACTGCTCCATTAAATCTTCGGCAATAACCGATACCTTATCGAATGTCAAATCTTCGTAAAGGCTACTATGGTTGGCTATGACTTTAGATCTTTTGGTCAGGAAATCGTCGGCCTTCTTACCAATGGCAACAAAATCAACCTCTTTACCGGCATAGGTTTCGTTAATCAAAACCGTACACTGTTTTAAGATATTAGAGTTAAAGGCACCGGCCAAGCCCCTATTGGACGTAACAGCAACCACCAAAACTTTCTTCACCTCTCTATTATCGGCATATTTACTACCAGAATCGGCATCTAAACTTGCACTTAGACCTTGTAACAACTCGGTAAGCTTATCGGCATAAGGTCGCATTGCAGTAATGGCGTCTTGTGCTTTCTTCAACTTTGCAGCCGATACCATTTTCATGGCACTGGTAATCTGCATGGTCGATGATACCGATGCTATTCTGTTTCGTATTTCCTTTAAGTTCGCCATTTGATTCAGTATTTAGTAAGCGGCACAAAGTGTTATTTTGAGGATAACACTTTGTACCTGCCACTCAGTACTCAGTACTTATTTAACTCTTATATTTACCAGAAAGGTCTTTGGCCACAGCAGTCAAGGTATCGGTCACCTCGTCGGTAAGTTTACCGGACTTTAAGGTATCCAATACATCCCTGTGCTTAGCATTCAAGAATTCCAAATAATCTCTTTCGAATTCCTTTACCTTTTCTACGGGAACATCACGTAACAAGTTTTTAGAACCTGCGTAGATAATCGCGATTTGGTTTTCAACGGTATAAGGATCGTTTTGGGCCTGCTTCAAGATCTCAACGTTACGACGTCCTTTCTCAATAACGTTCAACGTAGCGGCATCCAAATCGGAACCGAACTTGGCAAAAGCTTCCAATTCACGGAACTGGGCTTGATCCAATTTCAGTGTACCTGCCACTTTCTTCATTGATTTGATCTGTGCATTACCACCCACACGAGATACCGAAATACCCACGTTGATCGCTGGTCTTACCCCTTGGTTGAATAAATCTTGCTCCAAGAAAATCTGTCCGTCAGTAATCGAGATTACGTTCGTAGGAATATAGGCAGAAACGTCACCCGCTTGGGTTTCGATAATAGGAAGGGCCGTTAAAGAACCACCACCTTTTACCATAGGCTTCAACACCTCTGGCAAATCGTTCATGTTCTGTGCGATCTTGTCATCGTTGATAACCTTAGCGGCACGCTCCAACAATCTAGAGTGAAGGTAGAAAACGTCACCTGGGTAAGCCTCACGTCCTGGTGGTCTTCTCAAAAGAAGGGATACCTCACGGTAAGCTACGGCCTGTTTTGACAAATCATCATAGATGATCAAAGCAGGACGACCAGTGTCGCGAAAATACTCACCGATAGATGCACCTGCAAAAGGAGCATAAACCTGCATTGGCGCAGGGTCGGAAGCATTAGCGGCAACAATGGTAGTATATGCCATGGCCCCTTTATCTTCTAAAGTTTGCGCAATTGCAGCAACGGTAGAAGCTTTTTGGCCAATAGCAACATAGATACAATATACTGGTTCACCAGCATCGTAAAATTCTTTTTGGTTCAAAATGGTATCGATACAAACGGTAGTCTTACCTGTTTGACGGTCACCAATTACAAGCTCCCTTTGACCACGTCCCACAGGAATCATGGCATCGATTGCCTTAATACCGGATTGCATAGGTTCGGTTACCGGCTCCCTAAAGATAACACCGGGTGCCTTACGCTCCAATGGCATTTCGTAAGTTTCACCAGCAATAGGTCCCTTACCGTCTATAGGAGTACCTAGGGTATCTACCACACGGCCAACGATACCTTCACCCACTTTGATAGAAGCAATTCGCTGTGTACGTTTTACGGTAGCACCTTCTCCAATAGCCTTGGAGTGTCCTAAGAGAACCACACCAACGTTATCTTCTTCAAGGTTAAGAACAATTCCTTCAAGGCCACCTTCGAACTCCACCAATTCGCCGTATTGGGCGTTTGATAGACCGTAGACCCTGGCGATACCATCACCAACCTGTAGTACTGTTCCCACCTCGTCCAATGTAGCGGTGGCTTCAAATCCTGATAATTGTTTCTTTAAAATTGCTGATACCTCAGCGGCTTTTACTCCTGCCATTTTTATAGATATAAGACATGGAACTTAAGAAATTCACCTCAAGTCCTAGTTATTATTATAAACTACTTGAAAACTCTCTTTTTAAATTATTCAATTTATTAGAAATGCTGGCATCATACTGCAAATCGCCAACACGTAAAACAAATCCTCCTATAATACTTTCATCGATTTTGTTTTCGATGGTTACCTCGTTACCGGTAATCTGAGCTAATTGCTTAAGCACCTTCTTCTCTAGGTCGGCGCTTAAAGGAACGGCTGTGGTAACATACGCAACACCCTCACCTTTTAAATCTTCGTTAAGAATGATATACTTTAAAGCAACCTCGTTCAAAATAGATATCCTTTTGTTCTCGGCAAGTGTATTGATCAAACCTAGGGTAATCTGGTCACCACCTTCGAACACGGCCGCCAAGGCTTTCTTTTTGGTCTCCCCATTAATCACAGGGCTGGCCAACATGGCTCTCAACTCTTTACTATCGGCAATCGTTGCCACAACCGAACGCATGTCTTTCTCGACCGCATCCGTGGCCTTGTTCTGTACCGCTAGGTCTAAAACCGCCTTTGCGTAACGTATTGCTGCTCTAGAATCGCTCATTTTTTATTTTGTTTTATTGTTCTGTCGGCAGACCTTCATCGGCACAACAAAAAGCAATATAGCTACTTAATTCAATTTAACATCGCCCAACATACTTTCAACCAATTTCAATTGCTGGTCTTTGTTGGATAGTTGCTCTTTCAAAACCTTCTCTGCAATCTCTACAGAAAGTTCGGCCACTTGGTTTTTGATATCGGCTACAGCGGCTTTTTTCTCACTCTCGATAGCGACTTGCGCCTGCTTCAGCATTTTGTCGCCTTCTACCTTGGCCTGCTCCTTAGAATCCGCAATCATTTTCTCTTTGATCTCACGGGCTTCTTTCAGCATTGCCTCGCGCTCCGCACGGGCTTCCTTTAACAACTTATCGTTATCGGCCTGAAGGTTCTGCATTTCGGCACGGGCTTTTTCAGCGGCGTCCAATGCCCCCTTGATTCCTTCTTCACGTTCGTTCAATGAAGTCAAAATCGGCTTCCAGGCAAATTTCACCAATAGGAATATCAAACCTAATAATAGTATCGTCTGAACTACGAAAAGGCCCGGTGAAAAATCGTTTAATAAAGTTTCCATATATAATACTACTTTAAAATTCTAAACTTGATTAAAACATTTCCTGCAACCAACCGTTGCAGGAAAATGTTTTTTTTGGTTTTTAAACCCTTAAGCTTTACCTAAGAACAAGGCACCGAATGCCAAACCTTCTAAAAGTGCAGCAATGATAATCATCGCAGTTTGTATTTTTCCGGTTGCTTCTGGCTGACGGGCAATACCTTCCATTGCTTTACCACCAATTTGACCAAGACCGATACCTGCTCCGATTACGATTAAACCAGCTCCAATTAAGTTGTACATAGTAATTGATTTATATAATTAAATTAAAAAACTCTCTTTTAGATGAAATCCCCTCGAACGTCTTCCGCGTCTGGAATCTCATGTCCTGTAGCATCGTGCTCATGTTCATGATCGTGCTCAGCAACGGCCATACCAATAAACAAGGCCGACAACATAGTAAAAATATAGGCCTGTAAAAAGGCGACCAACACCTCAATAAGCGTAATGAAAAACGACAATACCAATGATAGTCCTGTTGCCCCGACCACACCTAAGCTCTCTTTAAGCGTAAACATGATGGCGATCAAACTCATTACCACAATGTGCCCAGCAGATATGTTCGCGAACAAACGTACCAACAATGAAAACGGCTTGATCAAAAAAGCACCGGCCAGTTCTATAATCGCAAGAATCGGCCTGATCAAAACAGGAACCCCTGGCATCCACACCATGTGCATCCAGTAATCCTTGTTTCCGCTAAAGGTATAAATGACCAAAGTAAAAATTGCCAAGGCAGCGGTTACGGCCAACTGGCCCGTTACGTTAAAACCTAATGGAGTCAAACCTAAAAGGTTCAAGATCCAGATAAAGAAGAACACGGTCAACAGGTAACCTGTGAATTTGCGATATTTTTTCTCGCCGATATTCGGCTTGGCGATCTCATCCCTAACATAGATTACCAATGGCTCCAATACCCTACCAAAACCGGTAGGTACTTTTTTACTGGCGTATTGTTTTGCCAATGAAGAGAATCCCCAAAGCATAAGAAGACCCACCAACAAGATTCCAAAAACACTTTTGGTTATTGAAAAGTCAAGGACTTTGGCGGCATTTTCCGCATGGTGATGCTCGTCAAACCGAACTTCGGAAGCTCCTGGGTTCAGTTCATATATTTTACTGTGAAGTTTTACAAATTTAGAACCACCTTTCTCGACAACCACCTTACCGGCATCGTCATGATGAAATTCAGAAGACATGAAAGTTACCAATCCGTTGCTCGACCAAAGGATGACCGGCAAAGGAAAACCAACGTGCTTACGCTCCCCATTATCACTTGTGTATGAAAACAAGTGAAAGTCATGAGCGTCTTTAATGTGGTGTTGGATATATGCATCCACCTCATCTTTTGTGTCTACCGCTCCTTGATCACCTCCCTCGGAGAATGCAAAACCCTGAAGAGAAATGCAGAGTGTACAAAGTAATACTAGTGTTCTGATCATTTTTGAAACTTCCTTCATTATTTTTTATCAAAAAATTATGCTCCTGAAATTTTGCGCAAAAGTAGGTAATATTGCCGTAATACAAACCATTTTTGTCCTTTAAAATTTTGAAACTATTCGCGTTGCAAAATTTTTGAAACAAAAAAGACCTCCAGACACAAAAAAACAAACACTGGAATCAAAAGTGAGGCTCTATAAAATCTTGGTAAATGCTCATCTCCCATTAGTTGCGGGTAGCACATTGCAGTATAAGCGGCAATTTTAAAAACCAAAAGGCCGATATAGACAAAACCCAATTGAACGAAGATTTTTTCACTTTTGGAGAGTAGACGAAAAGCTATAATCACCGATAAAGAGAAAACGAAATGAAAAATATAGGCTTTTTGAAGCAGGGTGTTGAAGCCCAAATTGTCATCTGCCAATAAAAATTGATGAAGAAAAAAAGAAGCCGTGCCCACCAAAATGAACACGACTATATATTGTACTAATTGTTTGACCAATGCTACTTATTTAATGTCATCACTTTTTTGATGACGATATACATCGACAAAAATACGGCAAGTAAAGTAATTGTATCTTCTAAAAACGTTTTTTCAAACTTTACATCTAACCAGGCCCCCAAAAGATTGCCTAAATAGATGGTTGCCCCCATTTGTATGGCAATGCCCGAAAAACCGGCCGCTGTTCGTATTAAATTCGAATTATCACGAGGCTTTTGCTGCTTCATTGTTTTTGCTTAGGGGCGACTTAAAGCCCGAAGAGGCATTACTGTTCAAGCTCCCTCCTTTACCTTTCATGGTACAGGACGCGTTAAAAGTAGCACCGGGTTCAACCGCCAACTTGGTTACCGACACCGTACCTTCTATTACTGCCGAAGATTTAAGCGACAGTAGGTCTGACACCAAAAGCTCTCCGTTGAAGCTTCCTTCTATATCGGCATTGACACACTCTACCTTACCATGGATATAGCCATCTTTACCAATAACAACCTTACCTGTTGTCTTTACGTTGCCGTCTAATTTACCGTCAATTCTAAAATCAGCTTCAGATTCGATATCCCCTTTAATTTTTGTGTGCTTGGAGATTCTGTTGGGTTGTGCGCCTATTTCGTTCATAGTTCTTGGTTTTTTGTTGTCAGAAAACATTGTTTATGGTTTTGGGGTTAAAATTTGACTTTTATACTCTTGTAAGTTTTTATGTACTTGGATAATTTTATAGTTGGTAGATAAAATTACAAAATTCTCATTCTCAATACGGTAATCCTTGTTAAATTTTATAAGTTCGGCAAAGCCAAGGGCGTAATCTTTAGACTTAAAGCCATGTACGACGACGAATTGGTCTTCTAAAGTATAAATATCTTTTGAAACCTTGTTCTTGTACCTTAAATCGACAATGGCATCCTCGAGTTCTTTCTTTACCCTTTTGGCTATTTCATCGTTGCTTCTTCTAAAAGGAAATACCACTTTCCAATTACCCGTTCCGGTTGAACCCAGTTCGGTAGAAAATTCCTTTACCGCCAGCTTAGGAAGCTGCTCGGCCACCATGGCCTCCGCTTTTTTCCCTTCCGGATTGTTAGGATAGGTCAACGCCACGTAGTTGAGGGCCTCTTCAAATGCCTTAAAACCGTTAAGCCTTCCGATGGCGTTGGCCTTCAGCATTTCGAACTTGGGAACTATGGGGTCGCCTGTGTACTTTTCTATATTCTCTTCGGCCCCTGTAATGGTCTTCAAGTATTCTTGCTGTCGATATAGGCGATATAGGGCCGCATAACGTGCCTCTGGGCTATCGGCATCGTCTTCGAGCACCGCTCTCGGGTTCAATATAATTTCGGCATAGCGCGAATCACCATGGTTTTGGAGAATATCTTGCTTCATGGAGGCCAAAAGCGGACTCCCCTCTTCTTCGTATATCTTATACAGGTTGTATTTGGAAGGAAGCACCAAACGCTCCTCTGGATCGGCATCCAAAACCTTTTCAAGTTTTTCGGCCGCCAATAGATTTTCCTTGAACTTCTCCTTGTAGATCAGTCCGAGTTGATAATTGGCAAAATTTCGTTCGCCCTTAAGACTATCTATCACCGCCACATCTGTAGGCACGCGGTCCAAATAATAGTCTACAGAAAAGTTTTCTTCGTCGGTAACCGCGCTCAAACTATCGTTCGAAACCGCGGCATTACCCGCTACTTCTTGTGGCAAGACACGTCTTTTATCGCTCCAACGCCAGTCGTCTTCAAGTGTTCTCTTGCCCCATCTCTGAACAAAGTCGTTTTTACCATATCCCAAACTGGTCAGGTTATAGAAATAGAATTTCCCCTTGTTTTCTTTTCCTCCTTTACTCTTTGCAAACTGGGCAAAACCGGCCGCCAATCTTCTTTCCTCTTTCTTGGCCGCGGCCTCCTTTGCCGCCTTGAGCTTCGCTATATGCTCTTCAAAATAAGCCGTACGCTCGGCCAAGGGAAGGTTGTACAACCTTATGATACTATCGGTACGATGTGCAATATCCTCGTACTTGATAACGTCTTCAAGGTTATCGAGCTTTTTCCTGGTTCTCCTATATCTTTTTGTGTTTTCCTCTAAATTGCTAACGACACTGTCGTAGTAGGCCCCTGCCAGTTTATATTCGTTTCTATCAAAGTGGTAGACGGCCAGGTTTTCGTAATTGAGCGCGTTCAACTTTGGTTCGTTCTGGGTGGCGCGCAGCGACTTATTGAAATAGACCACGGCCAAACTATCGTTTTCACGGTCGAGGTAGTATTCCGCCATCTGGCGATAAATTTTATCCAAGAATGGGCGGTTCTCACGATTTTCCTGAAGGTCGGTCAGGTACTCCAATATTTCCTCGCTGTTCTCCGAAGTAATTTCGGTATTTCTCAACTTCTGTATTTCGGCATTGATCATATAGACCCTTGGCGACCTACGGTTTAGCTCAATTACCTTATTGAAGGCATAGTTGGCACTGTCTTTATGGCCCAACCGATTGTACAATTGCCCAATTATGTAGTAATAACGCCCTTTTTCAGGGTTTTTCTTAGTGTAATGCGATGCAATCTTTAAGTTTTGAACCGCGGTATCAAGTACCTTTTCATTGATGTAGGCTTGGGCGATCATAGCCCTTGTATCGGCATATTCTTGGTCGCTGAGCTGTTCATATTTCAAAAGCCGCTTTAGGTTTTTAATGGCCAGTTCCTCGTTTTCGAGGCGAATGTTTACCTTCTCGCGCCAGATATGGGCCTCGTTCAGTTTATCACTGTAGTTGTATTTCTTTATAATGTAGTTGAAGGCTTCGAGGGCCGGCATATAGCGTTGATCGAAATAACGCGCCTTGCCCAAAAGTAAAAAGGCCTCGTCGGTTTGTGGGTTACGCTCCACATCCTTAATATCCATACTGTGCTTTTGTATGGCCTTGGTCGCCTTTTCTTCGGCAATGATAAAATTGGGGTTGTTATCTTCGGAATCTAACTTGATATCTTCGGTAACCTCCAAACGTTCAATAGGAAGTATTTCCCAGTAATCATCTTTGTAGTTCAGGTTAAGTTCTTCCCTACCTTCATCAAAGGCAATATTGCCATTGTACAAGGTGTTGTACTTGGTATTGAGCGCGTGCCAATTTCGGTTCACGAACGCGTCTTTTTTGGTGGAACACGAATTTAACGCGATACCTCCTAGAACCGTACATAAGATGAGTTTAATGTGAAGTTTCATCTGCTCAAGTCAATCAATGTTAATGGTCAGATGCAATTTGCCCAAACTGTTTTCATACTTTTTCCGTGTGTAAATGGCAGATTTTTATAATGTTCGCCTGCTTACTTAACTCTAACTAAAAAAGAACCGGATTATTATGCAGTTGGTCGATAAAAAGTTAATTGTTCGGGCCTTGCGTTCCCCAAAAAAAATAAAATTCGCTCGAACCCAAATTCTATTTTCAAGGGATTACCCGCCGCTAACCGCCACTTTCTATTCTCGATTTCGATTTACCGCTTCAAATATGGCCTTTCCTTACTCGCTTTTTGCGCAAAATACGTGAAGTTTGAAAAAAGCGGAAGAAGTCGCTTTTATTTTTTACCGACCGAGCGGTCTGTGATTGCCCCGTTCAAAGACCAAGAACCCATTTTACGTACATTAGACGGCAATAGTCGACAACTTATCGACCCATTTCCCTAAGTGCCGAATCACGCAAAAACCAAGAACCGACCCAAGGGTCGGTTTAGGGGTGTAGCATTATAGCGTTGGTATCTCATCTTGGGGAGTTTCGCTTCCCCCAAAAAATGACTCCAATTCCTTTAAGGTAGCCTCTGAAGTCTTTATATCTTTTACTATTTCCCCTTTGTTCAACACGACAATGCGTTCACATACCTCCGTCACATGGATCAAGTCATGGCTAGAGACCAATACGGTAACCCCTTGTTTAGAAGCCAGGTCTTTAATTATACCTTTTAATCGAATTTGGGTCGTGGGGTCGAGATTGGCAAAAGGCTCATCTAAGATTACCACATCGGGGTTGCCAATAAACGAGGCGACGATTCCGGCTTTCTTTTGATTCCCTTTGGAAAGATCGCGCAAGTATTTTTTCTGGTTTAGGATCTCGCCGTGAAAGAAATCGTCAAAATTCATCAATAGCGTATCAACATCGGCCTTATTTTGGTTACGCAATTCGCCGATAAAATAAAAGTATTCCTCAGGGGTCAGGTAACCGATCAAAAAGCTCTCATCTATAAAAGCCGAGGTATAAGGCTTCCATGCTTCGCTCTGGTCTACTTGCACCCCATGGTTCTCTATATGTCCCGTAGTGGGTTGGATCAGATCCAACAAAAGGCTAAAAAAAGTAGTTTTGCCAGCACCGTTGTTCCCCACAAGTCCAAAACTCTGTCCTTTGGGTATATCAAGCTGTTCGATATTCAATACGGTTTTACCAAGATACTTCTTGGTGAGATTCTGTACGGTAAGCATAGATTCGATATAAAGTTCCTGTTTCGTTTAAAGCCTCATAAGGTAAATTGGGATTTAGCTGTTCCGTTCCTTAAAGCCGGCAATCATCACATATTTTTTCTTCCTGTAGGCCTTAGTAATTTGGTTTAGCCATATATTTCTTAGGGCAAAACCTATAATTCCAAGGAGACAAAGGGCAATTATGGCGGCTTCAAAGGAGATGAAAAAGGACAATAACCCATAAATTGCCATAGGCATCCCAAATAGTGGGAGGGCCACCAAAAACTGGGTTGCACTCGTTCCCTGCATATTACTAAGGGCACTTTTGGTCAAATCGATACGCTTTTTGTTCATAGACCCAAAGAAAAGGATCACCGGAACGTTGACACCTAGATTGTACAAGGCACAACTAAAATTTATGGCCAAGGAGTCCCACCCAAAATAAACATAGGGAATAGAGAGCAAAAACATAATTCCGATACTAACCGAAATCAGGGCCGCCTTAGACTCCAAATATTTTCTTAGGGGAATGTTCTGCGACATCATCATACTGTAATAAGCGCTGTCCCAAGCCGGAATAAACTGCCCGAAGTTCATTAAAAACACCCCGGTCATAAAAATGCCGACAAAAACCAACATTCCAGACTGCATACCAAAGTCTTCCATAGTATAGAAGACCAATCCGTAAAAGGCCATTCCCAATGACACAAAGACCTGTGACCTCGTCCGCTTATTTCGCCATATGAGTTTTAGATCCAACTGCAAAAAGGGCGCTATGGCGCCGAAACGGCGGGTCCATGCCAACTCCGAAGAGCTTGCCTCTGCCGTTTTCTTTTTTAGGGAGACATCTAAAAAAATGCGTTTTCTCAAATAGGAATAATTGACAAAATAGGACAATACCGCAAGACCCAAGGGAAGCATGGCATAGAACGGATTTTCATAAAGGGCGTAAAATAATCCTCCGGCATAGGCCCTTATAGGGAGGAGCTGAAAATAATCGAAGCCATAGCAAGCCAACAAAAGTGTGCCGACCACAATCAAAGCCTTATCGCTCTTATTTATTATAAAATTGATGTAGTTGATACTCAACACAACCCCTATAATCCCCAGTATCCAAAAGAAAACGTTCAAAAAGACATACCCCTTTATAAGCAAGACCACCCCAAAGGGCACAAAGAAAAATAGGGCTAAAAAATTATAGAAAGAAACCGCCGAACGGCCTAGGATGTAATGTGCAATACTGCTTTTTTGTATAGGAAGGACCAGAAAGGGCTTGATATCCATAACCGGAAGCTTTTGCATAAAATACCGTAGAAACAGTTCGGCAAGTACCCAATACCCTAGATATTGGCTTAAGGTGGCAAGTGGATCCGTATCGGGAAAGATCTTTTCTAAAGCAAAGAACAATGTTGAACCCAAAACGGACAACATTGCCAAAAAGTACAGCGCGAAAAAGCCCATCATTAGTTTCACTCCAAGGCTTTTGCCTAAAGACGAAGACCTAAAGAAGGATTTCCACTGCAGCCTACTGAAACTTTTAAACATAAGAAAGGGGTTACCTGTTCGGTAAGTTAGTATTTAAAGCGATAGGGTTTGTTACAGGGCATTACAATAATTTGTATTCGGGATAAGTCTTCCCCAACAATTCGTCTGCCTTTGACGGGATTACGAAAAAGGTTACGTAAGAGATAATTATAGTAAAAGTAATTACGATGGAAAAGGATATCAGCACCCATAAACTATCCATAGGAATAGTATTTCTTAGGTATTTTATATTTAACGTTATCGGTAGAACGTTAATAATATTGATTAATTTACCATAAGCATATATTTGGTCCTTCAGCATCCATTTTTTACCTTGTTTTACTATTTCTAATTCATTATCCTTTCTTCTTTTGAAAACCAGATAGAATAGGATGAAAATAATTAAAAAGAATATTCCAATTATCGTGTTATACCTAAACGCAAAGGGAATGAAGACAAGTGAAGTTGCAATAATCAGGACTAAACCAAGTACGAGTACTATTTTGGGAAACCTAAAAAAATCTTTATAAAAACCCCATACGATATTCCGATATTTCTTTTGTACAGACCGCGCCTTCTCTTTTATCACATCATGAAAACCAGCAACCCCAAATTTTCTAAACTCCGTAAGGCGTGCCTCGTTGAAAGTTCGTTCAGGATGACGTTGCCATTGTTCTTCTATACCATTGGCCAGATGATCTACCAATTCCGTCTGTAAGTCATAGTGCTCAACGTAGTGTTTGCGAACAAATGAACAAAGTTCTTGTATCTGTTCTTTGGTGAGTTGTGCCATAACACTTGGTTGTTTTAAAAATACCTTTAAAAAAGGGTTAGTCAATACTCCAATTCGGGTTCACTAGTTGCTGCATGCTACGGATAAACTCCTCCAATTCGGCCAAACGGTTTACGGTTTCCTTTTCTCCGGCTTCGGTCAGTTTATAATATTTGCGCAAACGGTTATCGACCTTGACCACTTCAACATCGAGCAGGCCTCCGGCCTCAAGCTTGTGAAGCGCCGGGTAAAGCGCCCCTTCGGTTATGTGAAGTTCGCCCTTGGTAAGGGCCTTCACCTTTTGGGTAATTTCATAACCATACATTTTGCCCTGTTCTTCCAACAGTTTTAAAATAATGGTGTTCAGACTTCCTTTATAAAGTTTTGAATTTGCCATTACTTCAAATATATACATAAAGAACTTATGCATAAGATATTTATGTATTCTTTTTTTCATGCTTTCCGTTTCAATTGGCTATTTCAATGCTTATTTTCGCGTTTACATTAGACCCAAAAAATTAATAATGGTGCATTTTCATTCTTTGACCGTAAAACATATCAAACCGCTCACGCCTAGTTCCGTGGCCATAACTTTTAGCTTACCTAAAGATCTTATACAAGCCTTCGATTTTATTCCCGGGCAGTATATTACCATTAAAACCGAGCTGAAGGGAAAAGAAATTAGAAGAGCCTATTCACTATGCTCTTCGCCCAAAAGCGATTCTATCACCATTGGGGTTAAAAAAGTGGACAGGGGCGGATTTTCGGATTATGCGAACACCAAACTTAAGGTCGGCGATGTACTTGAGGTCATGCCTCCCGAAGGTAGATTTACCTTTCAACCTACCGGGAAGCCCAAGAATATAGCAGCTTTTGCCGCCGGTAGCGGTATTACCCCGATCATGAGCATTGCCAAGGCGGTTTTGGCCGACAACCCCAGCAATAAGTTCGTGCTCGTATATGGAAACAAATCGTATAAAGAGACCATGTTCTATACCGATTTGGCCAAACTGGAATTGGACTATGCAGGCCGATTCAATGTATACTTCATTACCAGCCAGACCCAAGAGGACGACTCCCTTTTCGGACGCATTGACGTTTCAACCGTTAACTATGCCCTTAAGAACAAGCATAAGGATGTAAATTTTGACGGTTATTACCTTTGTGGCCCTGAAGCCATGATCCATTTGGTTTCAGATACCTTACAAGAAAATAAGGTTCCAAAGGACAAAATACATTTTGAACTTTTTACCTCCACTGAAATTTTAGATGAAATGCCGGTACAGGCCGAAGGTAAAACCGAGGTTTCCGTAGTGGTCGATGACGAAGAGTTCACCTTGACCATGGATAAAAAGGAAATCGTTCTCGATGCCGTTCTAAAACAGAATATCGATGCCCCTTACTCTTGTCAGGGCGGTGTTTGTAGTAGCTGTATAGCACGAGTGACCGAAGGCAAGGCCGAAATGGTAAAGAATCAAATCCTTACCGATGGGGAAATCGCCGACGGTCTAATCTTAACCTGTCAGGCACACCCAACGACACCAACTTTAAAACTCGATTATGACGATGTTTAAAAAGCAGATCGAGCAAAGATAAACCGAGCCACAAGCGTACCTTACACTTGTGGCTTTTTTAATAGTTCCTCTAACCTGCGACAGGTGTTTTCGTATCCTACGAGATAGGCTTTCTCTATACCTTTACGGTCCAATACGCCGATTTTTTCGAGTTCCTTGAACTCCATCAACAGATCACAAGCATTGAGTTTTTTGCGGTTGATGGCATAAATCATGAGTCCTGTTACCCTTCCGGTCAGTTGCAAGGAATTCTTCAAGGCGTTTTTATTCAGTTCGCCTACCACCGATACATTACTGCCAATGATATATTCCGCTTGGCCCATTACGGGTTCCAAGGGGAAGTTGTTCATAATTCCGCCATCGGCATAAAGTTGCCCTTCCATCTCTACGGGACTAAAAACCGGAGGCAGGGCAGCAGAGGCCAATAGGGGTCGGATCAGTTCACCTTCTGAAAAATATTCAAGATCTCCCTTTTGAAGGTTCGTGGCCACCACGTGCAATTTCTTTTCGAGGCTATCAAAGCTGTTCTGGGGGAAATAGGTCTTGAACACATCAAAATACCTATCGGTATCTATAAATCCCGGTTTTGCTATGGTCAAGAAATTGTACCGAAATAATGGAGTTTCTTTAAAAAAGGCCATCATATCCAAAACAGAATTTCCATTGGCGTACAAGGCCCCTACCAAGGCTCCCACGCTACTACCTCCCACTACCTGTGCCGAAAGGCCAAACTCGTTCATCGCTTGTATAAGGCCAATATGCGCCATACCGCGCACCCCTCCGCCCGAAAGCACAAGACCAATTGATTTTGTTTGTATATCGTTCATTGTAGTTTGTCTGAAAGTCGCACTACGAAGGTATTTATTTCAACAGACTATCCATTAATTTTTTATGATAACCCGAAACTACATCATAGCAGTACTTTACGGGAAAACCTTCACTTTTATCGCAAAGCAGATAGGCCTTAAAAACCTGTTTGTCATTTTCCCTAACGGTATCGTCTTGGTGTATTTCAAGCCGCGCGTTCAGTGCTTCGCATACAATATCTTCCGGGGCGATGATATAGTGGCTTGCCAGCACGTCAAAGGGGTTGAAACCCTCAGCACCCTGGTCGAGCCATTGTTGCAACCAGGCCCTAGAAGCCTTGGCCAACCATTGGTTGCCCTTATCCCCTTGCTCCAAAAGATCTAAGTCTTCCGCTTTTAACCACACCTTGCTCGAAATTTCGAAGGGACAAAGGGTTACCGGTACACCGTGTTCGAACATTACCCGAAAGGCCACATTATCCAAATCAAAATTAAGGTCTTGCGCATGATTGCCTTTATTGCCGATCTTAAAATAATCTTGGGGGGTTCTACGGCCGGCGACGAGCACGACCTCCAAGATTCGGGATTTCAACTCAGGATATTTTAAAAGCAAGAGCCCTATATTCGTGGCCGGACCGATGGCCATGATGACCATAGGCTGTTTTTTCAGCGCTTCTGCCAAGGCTTCTACCGCTTCGTTACTCTTTACCCCCTTCAAATCTATAGCTTCACCAGCCCCTTTAAAAACCGGTATTTCACCCAAGGCAAAATCTGAACTCATCTGTTGGCTCAGCGGGTAGGAGTTTTCGATAAGGGTATTTCCAAAAACGGCACTGATACCGCATATTTCAACATTATCGGCCTTCATCAATTGTAAAACGGCATATCCATCGTCTACATCGCAGTAACCTTCACGCTTATGCCTCGTCATACCTACGGAAAGATCGGTGTCTATCCATACCATTTTCTTCGTCATCACTATCTAAATTTAGTATTGTCTTTTAACTCAACTTTTTTGGGGATTATTATCTTAAGCCTCCCCAAAATTCGATTTCATTTTGTACCCCCGTTTGCGGATCTTGAATAAAATCTTTCTTGTCGCTATAAACGGTTAAAAGTCCGTTTTGCATAAAACCGATTTGGTCGCCCATCAATACGGCCTCCTTTAGGTCGTGGGTCACAAAAAGGGATGTAATATCATATTCCGCCGTCAGTTTTTTGAACAGTTCTTGCATCCGTTGCCTTGTGCCCGTATCCAAACTACCGAAGGGTTCGTCCAAGAGCAAAAGTGAGGGATTGGTACTAATGGCCCGCCCAAATGAAACACGCTGCCGTTGGCCGCCCGAGAGCTGGTTCGGCATTTTTTCGGCCTGCCCCTCAAGTTCAAGGCTATGCAGCATATGCCCTACCTTTTCCTTTATTAAACCTTCCGGTATTTTTTTTAGCCTTAATCCAAAAGCAATGTTTTCGTATGCATTCAAATGCGGAAACAATAAGTCTTCCTGATATAGGTAAACGATGTTGCGCTTCTCAGGTCGGGTCTCCGTAATATCCTCTCCATCCAATAGGATCTTTCCCGAATCGGGCGATAAAAGCCCCCCTATGGTCTTGAGCATGGTGGTCTTGCCACAGCCCGATTTCCCCAAAATGCTCAAGGTCTGCTTGGCCTTCAGCGAAAAGCTCAGGTCTTTGACCACTTTTTCGGCACCGAAACTTTTTATAATATGCTGAACCTCAAGAAACATCAAACTAATTTTTTAAACACATAACGTTTGTTAAAATACAATAAAACCACGGGTGGAAAAATCAATAGGCAACAACTTAAGGCGCCATAATAATAATTGGCTTCCTTAATGAACATGAATACCTTGATCGTCAGGGTCTGCACTTTTCCGATACCAATGATCGAGGTGAGTCCGTATTCGAACCAAGAAATAAGAAAGGTCTGAAAAAAGCAGATCATCAAAAGACCTTTGGCCAAGGGCAATACCACTTTTGTATAGGTCTGCCACTTGTTGCCGCCTAAGGTAGCCACCAAATCTTCATAACTCTTTACTTTTTCATTCCAAAAACTACTGAAAAACAGCAGGGCATATGGAAAGGCGATGATAAACTGAGCCACCACTACACCGGTCATATTGCCGAACAGGCCCATCTTTAAAAAGAAAAAACTCAGGCATGCCGCAAACACGACCGGCGCCAAGATGTACGGGAAATAAGCCAATAGCGTTAAGGTTCTTTTCTTGGGATGGTAAAAAACCGCCTTACTGATCATAAACCCGGAAGCCGTAGAAAAAACCGCCACCGAGAGCGAAATCAATAAAGAAGAGAAAAAACTCCTTAGTAGTCCCGTTTCTGAACCAAAAACGGTGACCCAGTTCTTCAATCCAAGGTATGAAGGCCACACTTCGGGAAAGCGCCACTCTGAAGCCAATGATAAAAAGACCAGGTACACAAACGGAAACAAGATCAACAGCACCGCCAGACTCAGCACAAAAGGTTTCCAATTAACTCGCATAGGCTCTTTTTCTTTTAGGGAGAAACAAGGCAAGGGCCGCTACCGAAACCAGCAGGGTATATAGTACGGCCACCACATATCCTTCTGAAATCTTATCCAGGTCGTATTGTTTGATTTCCTGAATAATAAGCACCGATAGCATTTGTGGTGATTCTTGCCCCAAAATTAAAGGGACTTCATAAGCGCCCAGTAGAAAGATAAAATAGAGTATGATA
This sequence comes from Zobellia uliginosa, assembly GCF_900156625.1. Lineage (GTDB taxonomy): Bacteria > Bacteroidota > Bacteroidia > Flavobacteriales > Flavobacteriaceae > Zobellia > Zobellia uliginosa. The sequence goes on from NZ_FTOB01000001.1 coordinate 269,551, forward strand.
AGCACCCATGTCTTTCGGATAAGGATAGGAAGAAATACGCAGTGCACCACTTGTCGGCTATTGGCCCCAAGGGATTGGGCCAATATCGAAAGCTCTTCAATCCGTTCGTTCTTGTACACATTCAAAAAGAGCAGTACAAAAAAAGGCATGACCATAGTGATAAAAGAAAGTATAATTCCGACGGCCAGGCCATCATTGACCAAATCGGGAAACTGCGAAGCCTCGGTAATAAATCCAAGTTTGTGGCTTATCCGCGCAAAAAAACCACCTTTGGAAAAAAGCTGAAAGGTAAAGAAGCCGGTAACAATGCCCGGTATGGCCAAGGGCAAATAAATGACGAAGGACAAGATGCGTTTTTCCAATTGCCTTCTAAACTTGAGGGTGACCCATAGGGCCCCTCCTACGGAAAGGCTTACGGCCACCAATGCAATTACAACACTATAGCCCAAGGATTTAAAAAATGTGCCCGAAGCCAGCACCGACTCCCAGAACCGCAGGGTAAAACCCTGGTTCGCCACGCCTATTATACCAAAGCTATACAACAGGGCGTATACAAAGGCAGCAGCAAATGGTACCACACCAATGGCGACAAACAATACTATCCCTATGTTCGGTTTTTTAGTTTTCAATTACCTTTTTTCTAAAATCTTCGTACAAACGTATCATATATTCGGGGGCGGGTTCAGCAATGGCATTGGCCTCCAGTTCCTCTAAGATAGGTCCGTACTGGCGTTTACGTGCTTCCAAGAACTTATCTTTCCATTCGAGTTCAAGCTTATCCATGGCCAAAACGGTATTGGAATCCATTCCGTTTGCATCTGCCTTTTTAAATTGCGCCTCAGGGGAAAGCAAAAAATTAATGACCTGCATGGCCCCCGCTTTTTGAGGTGCATTATAAAGAATTCCCAAGTAATTTGAGTTTCTTATGGTGCCGTTTTCCCACGCATAACCTTTCGTAGTTTTCGGATAAAGACCGTTCAGTACTTTATCTTCTATTCCCCCCTCACTAAATCCATAGGCAATAAGCAATTCCCCATTGGCATAAAGCTGGTGCATTTTAGATTGTTCCTTGGGAAAAGTGCGTCCCTCCTTCCAAAAATACCGTTTGTTATCGTTGATGAATTTCCAGAGTTTTTCAGATAGCTCCTTGTATTTTTTTTCATCGAACGGGCCATTTAGTGCATTGGGACTTCCTCCCAATTCTGCCAATAAACTCTTTAAAAGGGTCATTCCTGTAAAATCGTTCGATATGGTAAAAGTACCGGGGTGTTCTTTGATGAAATTTTCGAGTTCAGGAATGTTTTTTGGCGGGTTAGGCACCTTCTTATAATCGTATACGATTGCAAATTGATTTATGCTCCACGGGGCTTCCATGCCATTAATAGGCTGCTGGAAATCGGTACTGATGAAGCTGTCTTCAAAATTGATCAAAGCGGCATTGGGAAGCTGTTCTACGAACGGCCCCCATAAGCCATTTATCTTTCTCAATTGAAAAAATGTCTCCCCATTGATCCACACCATGTCTACTTGGCCTTCTTCTATATCGGCTTGTTTTTCGCCCATGACCAATTGCACTATTTCCGGACCTTGCCCTCCGCTGATTTGCAGGTCGATGTTGTATTTTTCCTTTACACTAGGTACCACATAATTATTGATATAATCGTTAATGGCGGTACTGCCCTGCCACATCATAAAATTGACCGTGGTTCCACGGGCCTCGGACGCAATCGATTCCCAGGTCGCCGTTTTCAGACGTTCATCGTTCTTTGAGGCTTTCTCCCCGCAGGAAAGCAGGATTGTCCCCAATAATAAACCGAATAGTATATAATTGATTTTCCTCATTTTTTAAACTTGATGGTTATCTGTGGCCCTTAGTCGCTTAATCTGCTGAACCTTTAAAAAACTTCCTTATCATCTTAAATTAATCTTTTTCCCACCAAGATGGGCTGTTGATATTATCCCCACCGATACGTTCGGCCGCGGTCTTGTAATTGACACTATTGGTCGCTTGCTCAGACTCCGGATATAAATACCGAACGGGATATTTATTGTCGTTCAAATTGTCCGGCCCGGGCTTCAGGTTGGGAATGCCCGTTCTGCGCACGTTAAACCACGCCTCATGACCATTGGAAATTAGACTGAACCACTTTTGGGTCATAATCTTGGTCAAGTTATCGGTACCGTTGAGGGCCACTGCCTCTTGGTCAAGGTATCCTTCGGGAAGCCCCACCTCATAATATTCGAAACTAGCCGCAATACCCGCTTCGTAATAGGCTTCAACATCACCGGTAATATACCCTCTTTCCGCAGCTTCCGCCAAAGCGAATTGAACCTCTGCATATTGCATAAATTGGGCATCTACCCCGTCAGGTACATCCCTAAAAATAGCGCCGAACAAAGAAATATCATTTAGGTCGATACCCTTTTCCGCAATGGTTTCCCGGTCTTGACCGTTACGCAAGCCCTTATATTCGGGTATACCCGCATTAACGCTGGCCTGTGTAGGTTTGTAGAGCACCTCTACCCTTGGGTCGTTCCATAGCGTCAATACCGAATCTACCGTTGTTGTCATACGGTGCTCTTGGTACAATCCCAAAGACGACAAGCTCATAGGGTATTGGTTCGGGGCGGAATTTAAATAGGGCAATACCGCATTATCGGCATTCGACTGCATCAGTTTGCCAGAACCGGCCAAAGCCTGTATCTCTGAATAATCGGTCAAGCGTTTACTGATGCGCATAAGGTACCGTAAACGCAATGAATTGGCAAAACGCACCCATTTGTTCAGGTCTCCGTTAAATAACACGTCGCCACTTATAGTCGCATTAGAGTTTTCCAAGCTAGTGGCGGCACGCTCCAAAACGGCGAGAATTCCCGTTTCGGGATCGGTATAAATACTTTCCTGGGTGTCGTAGACAGGCGTAAACTGCCCATCGAGGGCCTTTACGGCTTCGGTATAGGGCACGTCTCCCCATAAATCGGTGAGTTGGGAGAATAGAAAGCTCTGCATAATATCGCCTACGGCATTATAGGCTTCGTTAGTTCCCGGTAGTTCCCGCATTGATTTGATGTCGCTCAGCAATTGAAAAATGATATTCCAATATTCGCTGTTCGTTCCCATTTCATAGCGGTCGATTCGTTCAAATTCTACACTGGCGGCAAACTGTTCGATATAATTTGCCAAACGAAACCCTTGATAGAAGGCATTTTGGTCGGCTTCAACCGAAATAACGTTCGCCAATAAAAACTGCGGATCTACATTTTCCGGGGCGTTGGGATTTTCATTGAGTTCCTCAAAATCATCGGTACATGCACCCAGCAGTCCGATACCCCCTATAAAACCCAATATATATAATTTTTTCATTGTTTTAATTTTTTGATTTCCGATCATCCTTCCTTCCCTTTAAAAATCAGTTTTAACACTAAAGCCGAAACTTCTTGTGGAGGGATATGAAAAGTCTTCCACCCCATAGACGATCCGCTGTTCTTGTAGCGCATTCAGTTCTGGATCGAAATGCGGGTTTTCGGTAAACAGCAATAAATTACTACCTACCAAGCCCAATTTAATGTTCTGAAAACCGATAGATTTCGACACTTTTTCAGGAAGGTTGTAATACAGGCCCACTTGGCGCAACTTCACATAGGAAGCACTGTAAAGGGCGCTGTCTTCATTCCCTCGATCATAAAAGTTGTTGTAAAACTGGCTGGCAGGTACCGAGGTGGTATTCGGTACGTATTGTGGGTTTTCTACCGTACCCACGTTCACGACCCCATCGCCGATAATACCTTCTTCACGCCCGACCAAGGTTTCTTTTAAAACACCGGAAGTACTCCCTAACGCCTTAATACGGGAAACAATGGTTCCGCCCTTCCGCCAATCGAAAAGTACGGTCAAGTCAATATTTTTATAGGAAAACCTATTATTGAAACCTAGGGTAAAATCAGGATTGTAATTGCCCAAAAGCCTTAAGTTTCCATCTTGGATCGGAAGTCCGTTGGCACCGTACAGCGTTTTTCCATCGACCTCAACAAAACCGGTACCGTACATATCGCCTACACGACCATTTTCCTTAGCGATATAAAAAACGGTATTGGAGCCTCCCCCACCGGAAAAAATATTGGCCGTGCCCGTTACAAACTGGTCGACCCCATCGGGCAACTTGGTCACTTCACTGCGGTAGGTTGAGAAATTCACCGATGATTGCCACCCGAAATCTTCGGAACGTAGCAAGGCGGCACTCACCAAGGCTTCAAAACCACGGGTTCTTACTTCTCCCCCGTTTACGTTAAAGTTCGCGAAACCACTGGTCTGTGATATGGGCCGTGAGATGATCTGGTCGATACTGGTGTTCTGATACCCGGCCAGGTCCAATTGAAGCCTTCCGCCTAAAAACCAAGCTTCCACACCCCCTTCTAAGGCATTCAAGCGCTCGGGCCTTAGATTGGCATTTTTCAATACCGTTTCATTGGTCACCCTAAAACTAGACCCGTAATTTTGGTTGAACACAAAATTCTGCACGTTTTGGTAGGGGTCGGTGTCATTGCCTACACTGGCCGCACTGAACCTCAGGTTTAGATACGATATGGCTTCGGGCAAGGTAAACATGTTACTCACCACATAACTGAGTCCCCCTGAATAATAGCCAAAAGAATTGCTATCACTTGGCAGTGTACTACTCCAGTCGTTTCGGAAAGTGGCATCAAAATAAAGGGAGTTTTTATAAGACAGGTTAGCGCTGGCATATACACTGTTGATGCGTTTGCGGAATTTCTGGCTGTCGCCCTTTAAAGGAGTCCGCGAATTGGCCAAGGTATAAATGCCCGGAATGGCCAATTGTGAGGCTTCGGAGTATTTGTATTGAATATCTTGATCGAAACGGTTGCCTCCTGCCGATAGGTTGTATTTTACATCTTCATTGATCTTATCGGAATAAGAAAGAAGAAAATCGGTATTCAATTCCCGAAAACGCACATCGTCTTCGCGATAGGTACCCAAGGGATTCTGGTTGGTACTGACCGCTCGGCGAAACTCCCTTTTATCATCGTAGGTATCGATACCTGCCCGAAGGCTTAAACTCAATTTATCGGAGATATCGTACGTAGCGGACGCATTACCTAAAATACGGTTTTTGTTGAAGCTATTGGTGTTCTCAAAAACGGTCAGGTACGGATTGGTCAGCCACAGGTAGTTAAAGTCAAAATGTTGTATTCCCTCTTGACCGGCCTGCCAGTAGTCGCGCAACGATTCGATATTGGTCTGACGGCCCGTCCAGTTGAACCCATATAGCGGATTTTCGTATCCATAGCCCAAATTAGGACGGTTGCCACTACGTGTATTGATATAGTTAAGGAAGGCCTTGACCTTGAGTTTCTCATGTAGGCTTTGGTCGACGCTAATGGCGAGACCGTTACGTTTTAGGTCCGTATTGGGAACGATGCCGTTGTTCTTCAGGTTACTGTACGACAAGCGTGCACTCCCTTTTTCACCGCCCGTACTGATCGAAATATTGTTTTGATAGGTTACGCCCGTTTCAAAGAAATTCCGAACGTTATCGGGCCTTGATACCCAAGGTGTGGGGGTGATATCGGTAAACGAGCCGTCGGGCCGTGTCCTTGAGATGACATCGCCCGCACGAACGGGGTTTCCTTCAATATCAACGGAAGGGCTATCGAACTGGGGGATCAACTGTCCTTGATCCAAACGCGGACCATAACTACTGATTCCCCCATCGTTTATACCGGCCCCTATTCCGTTTTGAAAGGCATACTCGCCATTGGACCCTCCACCGTATTCATTTTGATAATCAGGCAAGGTCAACAAAGTCTCTACGGTCAACGTGCTGTTAATACTTATGCCAAGACCTTTTTTCTTTCTGCCCCTTTTGGTCGTGATGACGACGACACCATTGGCTGCCCGCGCCCCATATAAGGCCGCTGAACCTGCTCCCTTTAAAATGGAAATGGAAGCAATGTCATCAGGACTGATATCGGCGCCCCCATTACCAAAATCCACTTCTTGAAGTGCGCCATCGTTTACCAGGTCACTCGTAATCTGCTCGTTGCTAATAGGCACCCCATCAACCACGAATAAGGGCTGGTTGCTTCCGCCCAAAGAATTCTCGCCACGGATAACGATACGTGAGGAAGCCCCCACGCCCGATGAGCCGTTCGTAATCTGAACACCGGCGACACGACCCGCCAGACTGTTTACCATATTGGTAAGGGGTACTTCGGTAAGCTGTTCGGCCTTTACCGTGGTTACCGCGGAAACCAGCGATTGTTTCTCGCGTTCAATTCCCAGAGCCGTTACCACGATTTCATCGAGCTGCTCTGAAGACAGTTCAAGGATAATTCGGTCGGGCAGGCTTCCGTTGACCGTTTTTATTTCTTTCGTTGTGTAGCCTATAGAGGCAATACTAATCGTAAAATCAGTGGCATCGGTCCGAAGGGTAAAAAAACCCGATTCATCGGTGACCACATAATTATTGGTTCCAAGTTCGTTTACCGTTGCATAGGGTACGGGCAAATTCTCGGTATCCACTAACCTTGCAGTATATGAATTGGTCTGACCAAAAGCCAAGACCGCACATAGCTGCATAAGCGCTATCATAGCTGTTTTCATTAAAAATCTTATAAAGGAAGTTGTTATTTGTTTTTTGAGAGGGAAACCGCCGTGATAGGGCCGTTTTCCCACTTAACCTAAAATAGGTTCAACTAGGCTGCTACGGGAAATGCAGGAGGACCCCTTAAATAAGAAGAAAGCGCGTGATCGTTGGTATATAGCAACACCGCACCCTTAAAGGTCCGGTCAGTATAAACAAGCAAATGGTTTAAAATAAAGTCTACAAGAACTGCGTCTTCAGAACTATAGGCAAACTGAAGCAGTTGACGAACAGTATCAATATCAGAAAGTTCCTCAAGACAATGGGTTTGCGCCCCTTTCGAAAAAGAGCCGCCCAGCATTGTCTTCAACAAATCCGATTGCAACCAAGGTAGGGCCTTGAATTCATCAAGCTTGAAAAATTCGCGGTGCATTCCCAGCAAATAGACCCCTCCATCAGACGAAGGTCCCACAAGCAAATCGTTTTGCTGCATTTGACCAATGGCTTCACCAAGTATATCGGAGGTTAAATCGGGGGTATCGTTTCCTATGGATATGACTTTGTCGTAGCCTTGGTCAAAAAGTTCTTGAAAGGCATTGGCATAGCGCTCGCCAAAACTTCGTCCTTTTTGTTGATGCTCATCCACCACAACCACGTCGGCGCCAGTTCGGCTAGCCGTAGTCTTGGTAAGCTCGATAAGCATATCAAAAAAACTTTCGGTGGTCTTTTTGCCCCTTTTGCCAAAAAGCGTTTTACGCTCCGCTTCCCGACGTGCGGAAAGAGAGAAAATCAATATGGCGGTATTCGTGTTGGCTTGCCCCATTTGCGGAACTTGGTCGTAAAAGTTGAAGAATCTTACTTGAATTCGCCTGCAAGATAGTAAAGAAGTGATGATCCTTCTTTTCGGTATGTGTATTTTCTCACAAAATATAAGTTATGGAGTCCAAAACACATCCATTCCTCCTTAAAAACCAAATTTTCGAACACCCCAAATGGCTTTTCACTCGGCAATCGGCATCAATTTTCCGACTAGGCGGTTTGTAAACAACTCGGTGAACGACCACATATTTAAAATTTTTTGCCTTTCATCGAAAAAAATGGTAAAACACCCCCCATTTCTCACATAGCCCTAATGCCGAAGGTTCTTTGTATGAGACCAATCGGTCGGTTTAACCCAAATCTTAAAATTATGACCAAGAGTTTAAAACGCATGGCTACCATGCAAAGAATGCAAGTAACAGGACTGGAGCTTTTTTACAGAAACGGTTATTACAACACTAGTATTGATGACATATTAAAAGAATTGTCACTATCGAAAGGAGCTTTCTATTATCATTTTGAATCAAAGGAAGACTTCTTTATTCAAATCATAGAAAACCTTTTGGTCAGAAAAATGTACAGTATGCTCATAGAACCTATCGAAGGGCATGAAAACACTCTGGACCTTATTACGCAATGTTTTGAGGAAGCTTTGGAAACCGCTGTACATAACGAATTCGACTTTGGATTTGTACTGAGCAATTTTATCAGTGAATTCAACGGCAAGAATGAAACCATAATGAAGCACTTGAACGATATCTTACGTATTTGGGAAGTGAACTTGGTATCGGCGGTACAACGCGGAAAATTCAATGGATATATAGATAGACACGTAGACAGTGAAGGCGTTGCGGTGTACCTTATGAGCTCGTATATCGGTGTTAGGACCTTGATGGTGGAAACGGCCCCAAGTGCCCGCAAATATCGTTTTATGTCGCAATTACGCCAATACTTTAAATCATTGGAACCTAAAACGACTACAGTGTAAAACGGTTCAGTCCCTATCTAAAATTTGTTTGAGTTTATCTACAACGGTTTTGGGTAGTATAGTATGCATGGCCTTTTCGTATCCTTCCGGCATTTTATTACCATAGACCGATGTCGGAATCAGGGGATAAGTATTCCGATCGGAACATAGGGCGTTATCCAGATCTTGACCAAAGGGAGAAAAACCGGCGAACGGATGGGTAACCCCCCACAGCGTAACCACGGGAACGCCGTACATGGCAGCAAGGTGCGCATTACCGCTATCCATTGATAGCATGAGGTCTAAATTTGAAATCAGGGCGAGTTCTTCGCCAAAAGACAGTTTCCCGACCAAGTTCAAGCAGTTTTTGAACTTCTTCTTAAAGCCTTCAAGCGTTCGCTCTTGATCGGCCCCTCCTCCAAATAGAAAAATAGTATACTTTTCACTATCATTAAGTTCGGAAACGACTTCCTCCATTAATTCCAAGGGATAGGTTTTACCTTCAAATGCCGCAAAAGGGGCAATACCGATCCATTTTTTTGAATTTGTCCCGATCAGCCCCAAGGTTTTTTCGGATAAGCGCTGTTTAGACAACACCTGTTTTTTCGATACTTCAACGGGAAGTCCCAATTTCACGAATACATCGGTGTATCGCTGATGCGTGGACTTAAGCGGTTTAAAAAATTTTGGATTACCCGATGTCAGGGCCTTCTTTTCAGCCCGCCCTTTATCGATTTGTACAACGGGAATTCCCCCGAACTGAAAATACCTCTTCAAGACCTTACTCCGCAACACATTGTGCAAGTCGGCAACAGCATCGATTTTCAATTGAACGAGCTCTTTGTAGAGCTTCCAAAGTCCGAAGACCCCTTTATGCCTTCCCTTTACATCGGCCTCGTATACACTAAGGTTCGGTATGCCTTCGAACATCGGGGCAAAGAACTTTCGGGTAAGCACCGTCACCTTCAGTTTGGGGTGCTGCCGGGTCAAGGCAATAAGCACAGGCACCGTCATGGCCACATCGCCCATGGCAGATAGCCGAATGACCAATATATGTCCCGGTTTATTTTTGACCACGGAGGATAGGGTTCATCTCATCGTCATTGTACATCTTCATCTGCTTGTATACCTTCATATATTTATCCCCGGCCTCGATATCGGCCAACAATTGGTCGATTGCCGTAGAAAGGTCTTTACGCTGCTCGAGCAATATGTTCAGTTTTTGGGTACACTTTTCAATGTGTTCGGCGGAAGCATCGGTGCGGCCGGCCTCTTCTTGCATATGGTAAACTTTCAATGCCAAGATGGATAGACGATCTATGGCCCAAGCAGGACTTTCGGTGTTGATCCTTGCGCCCTCCTTCACCTCAACATCTTTGTACTTGTTAAGGAAGTAACTGTCTATAAATTCGACCAAGTCGGTTCGGTCTTGATTGCTCGCATCAATTTTTCTTTTTAGGACCAAGGCATCGGCAGGAGCGATGTCAGGATCACGAATAATATCTTCGTAGTGCCATTGTACGGTATCTATCCAGTTCTTACGATAGAGCAGGTGTGCAATATCATCTTTGGGATAAGGATTTTCGAAAGGTTGATAAACATCGTCTATGACGTGGTACTTTTGAATACTTTCTTCAAAAATTGAGTAGGCGAACTTACTGAACATCTCTTTATAGCTTTAAAGGCAAAGTTATTCATAAATTATTTGATGGCAATGCTCGTTGCCAATACCAGAAAAGGAATTATTACAGCGGCCATAAGTACGATTTCGCGCATGTTCGCCTTTCTGAGCGACTCTACATATTTGGTCATGAACACTACGGAAGGAAAAAAGGTAATCATTACCGGATACACATTATCGGTCAACATAAATACGTTCAGCACAAGACCTATGACAAAGGAGAAAGCTATTAACCGCATAGTAACCACCTTGCCAAAGCCCGCCTTTCCCAGTTTTAAAAAAGCCAGTAGCCCCGCAACAAAGGTAGCCAAGGCGAAGAGCACCAATTTGGAACTATGCCCCCAGTAAGAAAAATAGTCTACATCAAAAGAGGCCTGAAACGTGTAATGCTCCACAAAAAACTGTTGATTATTGGCCAGTACAAGTACGCATTCGGTTATCATAACTACCGTAAAAGCCCCGGCCAAGGGCACAAGCCAGTTCCTAATATTTTTCGGTTCATAAAAATAGATGGCGGCAAAAACAAGGATCATATACAACAAGGCCCAATCATAGAAGAGGCTGGCTGCCAGAATCCAAATGGTGGCGTCAAAAATCTTAAACTTTATATTTTTCAAGGAACGCAAGCTAATAAGCCTACGTGTAGCCAGTAAAAGAAAGAAACTACAGAAGACCGCATTGGAATCGATCAAGGTCTCAGGAAAAATTACGACCAAAAGACCGTAGAAAAGTATCGCATAGGAGTTAAGGCCCGTAACCTTGTTTCGCTTTACTATAAAATTGACAAGAAAAACACTGAAAAACAGTACCGCCAAAATAAAAACATGCCATATCAGGTCTAAGGGTTCGTAAGTTCTTTGAAAAAGATAGTAATGGGCGAACCAATAGAATATGAAAAGAAACGAATAAACGATTATAAAATTTATTGGCTTTGTCTTACCAAAAATGATTGATATCATCTGAAAACTATCTATTTATAAATGAGACGGCCTGAATATTGCCGGTACGGGCTTAACCTAAAACTTTCCGAAATACCTCTAAAACAAAGCTACGAATGACAGGCAAAAAAGGGAGCTGCCCGATAGCAACGATTAAAATTTAGAAAGTTTCTCAGCTTTTTTATACTTTTGCACACGTAAATATAGCTAAGATGACATCATTTTTTAAAGGAATAGAAGATTTGTTCGTAAACCACTTGTTTTGGCCACTTGATCAATTGCGTCACATGCACAGCTGGTGGGGCGCCAATACATTAAATTGGATCCTTATGGCCATTTGTTTTGCCGCATTTGTTTATTGGATGCTACAATTGAAACAATACAGTGACAATGATGAAGAAGACAAATCGATTTCTTCCCATTCATACCTATAGATCCTAATACCTTAATAGCTTAGGACTTTAAAGACATTGGATTCTTTCTTAAAGATCGAACCCAATGTCTTTTCTATAATTCATCTTATCGAACTTGATTTTTTCGATGTTCCTGTAGGATGTAGCCAAGGCTTCCTTAAAATCGTTTCCATAGGAAGTAATCGCCATTACCCTACCCCCGCTGGTAAGCACCTTGCCGTCTTTCAATTGTGTACCAGCATGAAAGACCAATGAATCCTCTACTCCTTCAAAGCCTTTGATCTCTATCCCCTTGGTATATGCTTCGGGATAACCGCCCGAAACCAACATTACGGTCGATGCCGTACGCGGATCGAGCTCTAGATCTATTTCATTGAGCCTTCCTTGGGCCACGGCTTCCAAAACTTCAACCAAGTCATTTTTGATACGTGGGATTACGACCTCGGTCTCGGGATCGCCCATACGAACATTGTACTCGATAACCTTCGGATCCTCGCCCACCTTGATCAGACCGATAAAGATAAATCCCTTATACGGCAAATTATCCTTTTTAAGCCCCTCTACGGTCGGTTTTACGATTCGCTCGTGTATCTTGTCCATAAAGCTGTCATCTGCGAAAGGGACGGGGGATATGGCCCCCATACCGCCTGTATTCAATCCGGTATCGCCTTCACCTATGCGTTTGTAGTCTTTGGCCGTGGGCAAAACCTTATACCCTTCCCCATCGGTCAAGACAAAGACGCTAAGTTCGATTCCCGATAAAAACTCTTCAATGACCACTGTAGTGCTCGCTGCGCCGAATTTAGCATCGACAAGCATGGTCTTTAGTTCTTTCTTGGCCTCTTCAATATCTTCGAGAATGACCACTCCCTTACCCGCTGCCAATCCATCTGCCTTTAGCACATATGGCGCTTGTAGGGTTTCGAGAAAATCGTACCCTTGCTGTAAGGTTTCAGAAGTAAAGCTTTGGTAGGCCGCCGTAGGTATGTTATGGCGCATCATGAACTTTTTGGCGAACTCTTTACTGCCTTCAAGTTCGGCACCGGCCTTTTGCGGACCGATAACCGGTATATGCCGAATAGCGGCATCGTTTAAAAAGAAATCATGAACCCCGTTTACCAACGGGTCTTCGGGGCCGACCACGACCAAATCGATATCATTTTCCAAGACCGCTTCCTTAATGGCCTCAAAATCATTTACCCCAATTGGCAAATTGGTAGCGACCTCGCGTGTACCGGCGTTTCCGGGTGCGACAAAAAGATGGTTCAATTTGGAACTTTGGCTAAGCTTCCATGCCAAGGTGTGCTCTCGACCTCCGGCACCTAAAATAAGAATATTCATGTTCTAAGGTTTGCGCAAAAATACGTTTTGAAGTGGAATTAGCACTAAAATGCACAAAATATTCATTTGTTGTGCCAGCTCTATAGAACCTGGCAATGGCAGCCCTAGGAATAACCAGGTTAAACGCCCCTTGAAAACAGAACTGTGGTCACGGTTTTGAACAATATTCGAAAATCGAGTGTTATTGATTTGTTCTTGATATAATACAGGTCGTACTCAAGCTTACGGATGGAGTCTTCAAGATTTTCCCCGTATTTATATTTTACTTGGGCCCATCCGGTAATTCCAGGTTTGATCAAGTGCCGTACCCCGTAGTAGGGTATCATTTCGTTCAATTGGTCAACAAATACCTTACGCTCGGGTCTCGGACCGATAAATTGCATATCGCCATTGATAATGGAAATGATCTGTGGCAACTCGTCAATTCGGAACAACCTCAATATTTTACCAAAGGGGGTAATTCGCGCATCATTGGCCTTTGCCATGGCCGCACCACTTTTTTCGGCATCGACGACCATTGACCTGAACTTATATATCTTGAATTCCTTACCGTGCAAGCCGACCCGTTTTTGGGTGTAAAATAAGGGGCCCTTGTTGAAAAAAAGGTTTAAGAACCAAACTATGGGGATACAAAAAACACAAATGAATCCCACCACAATAGAGAGTATAAAATTTACACTGAAGGTAAAGATTCTACCCAGGTATCGTATTTTTCGGTTTCTAAGCTGCAATATTTCGTAAAAGCTATCATTTCGAGATCTAATGGGCAAGGCTTCGTAAGTATTCTCATAGAACGAAGTAAACGTTACGACTTCCCTTCCGAGCAAAATAGCCCTTAAGAGCATTTTCTCCAGATCTTTGGGCAAGTCGTCATAGCTGCGGAGGTTTATAATGTAGGCATCAATTTTATCGGCTGCCGAAATAAAGGATGGCTTCGTAAAGTAATTGGCGTCATCTAAGGGGTAGGTAAGTTTAACCTTGTAAAAGGTCTTCATCTCGTCCCCGTTGATTAATCCGATGTCGTCCTTTACCGTGCCCATAGCATGCCCGTCGTAGATATAAAGCACATTCTTAGTAACGGGAATCACGCTAAATATATTTCTAAAGAACAATCTCCAAAGACCGATTTCTATAGGGGTAAGTACCAAAAAATACAATAATGGCATTCGCCAAAAACTGACATCGTAAACGATGACCAAGAAGAGGAAGACCGCCAAAACATATAATCCGCTTATATAGAGCGATTGTGAAAAAACCTTCTTGCGATTCGATACTTTCTCAAGATTATAAAATTCTAGAATATACGCTAATACCAAGTAACTAGTTATTCCGAATGAAAAAACAATTACTTTAATGCCCATTAGGATATACTTGGCATCAATAGCATTATTGACAAGTACATTCAACGATGCCAAAATAATAATTAAGTCACCTACAAATAGTATAAACTTTCTTTCTACAGAATTTAAAATGGAAGGCCTAGGCATTTCTTAATAATTTTGAACTACCAAATGTAGCTTTTCAATTTTAAAATGATTGCGGAAACGGTATAAAATATAGATTGTAAGAGGGATAAGCCTTCTACTTCTCGGTAAATTCGCCATTCATATTTAATCAATTTAAACTTGTTGGAAGATATTGATTCATTGCCTATTCTGTAAGTAGATAATATCTTGTCTAAGCCATATGCGTCAGTTTTCTTCAATAATTTCAGCCAAAGTGCATAATCTTGGCGCTTACGAATCTCCGGCATATATTGTTTCCCAAAAAAATCTACATCATACATTGCGGTCAAACAGCCAATAGGGTTTTTGAATAAAGCAGAATGGTAGGTGGTTTTAGATTTTACATTTACAGGTTGATTCAGAGATTCACCCAATTCATTCATTTTGTCATAGGCCGTATACGTAAAATAATAATTGTTATCCTGCATAAAGGATACTTGCGTCTTTAACTTTTGGGGAAGCCAAGCATCATCACTGTCCAAAAAGGCTATATAACGCCCTTTGGCGGCTTCTATGGCCGTATTTCTTGCTATACCCGCACCACTATTACTCTCTAATTGCAAAAGACGAATTCGTGTGTCGTTTTTCGCATACTCAGATATTATTGCAATACTCTTATCTGTAGAACAGTCATCAACAAGAATATGCTCCCAATTACCGTAGGTTTGGGCGAGTACAGACTCAATACAATGAGTAATATACTTTTCTGAGTTATAGACGGGTGTTATTATACTAACCATTAAAAAAATTAATTATTCCCCTTTCAGCTTCATCACACAAATTGACCTTACACCAGTATGGACAGAATCAAAACAAATCATATTCCCCAATCTATCCCATCTTGGATGCAAATCACACCTGTAGACTTCCTTATATTTTAATGGCGAAAAAAAGGAGCCTAACACTTTTTTCTCTTGCTCAGCGACATCCAAGAGAAATAATTGTTGCATTCTGGACCTGTTAGGATAGGTGTCAGATACTATCAACCCGTTATTATTACAAAACTGAGGGTGACCATCTGAGTTAAATTCATCAGGATTTAGAATCGCAACATCTTCCGACTTATCCGTAAAAATAGTGTAAGCATCACCATATTTTTTTGTTGAAGCATAGGCTAAAATCTTATTCCCCCTAAACCACGTTAAGTGAGAGACCATCCCATTGCTATTGAGGAGATAAAGGTCTTTCCCTTCCAAATCACTTGTCAGTAGCCTGGTATTAACCCTTTTACTAGAACCTTCTTGCCACCTATGTAGAAATAAAAATCTTTTTGAATCTGGTGAAAATTGTGTGTGGGTCAAAAAGTGATACGCCCCATCCATTGATTCTTCCCTCTTATAATTGGCAATAGTCTTTACAGAAAATAACATCTTAAAGGTGTCCCCTTTGTAATCATAAAGGTAGATTCCACTATCCTCAGGTTCCTGAATAGAAACGTCTTCACCCCTGTCTACATGTTCATACCCATATCCCGGCATTCCAACACCAAGTCGATTGAATGAAAATGAAAGGGCAAACTGTCCACAATTGGAAACTACGCTAACCGGATGGTTAAGGTTTCTGATAACCTTTCCCGTCAAATCAATTATTCTAGCTCCATTGCCCTTTCCGTCCCAAACATTAAAAATAATCTCTTCACTATTTACCCACTGCAACATACTTCCCTGTTGCCAATTCCAAGATGAGGTTACCCCTAATGGCTCGAACGTTTCTAAATCTTCATGGAAATACCCAATTTCAATTTCCCCTTCACTATTGATTGAATTTACATTTTTGATTCGGTGAGCCAAAAGCTTAGAATTGTCATAAGACCATGGAATTTTATCATGAAATCCAAAAAAAAAGCCTTCTCGCTCAATAACATTATAGTCTGTTACTTTCTTGCTTTTAGGAGGAGATACCATAACCATTATGCCCTGATAGACATCACGAACAAATGATTTTAAAAATGGAAATTTCTTAACCGTATTGTAAACGACCTTCTCGAACTTATTCATTTATTTCTATATTTAAAAAAGCCCTTAATTCCTGAAGAAATACCATTCATAAAGTTGAGCCCAGAATCCTTCATTTCTTTTCTTTTCTTAATACAAAAAACAATAATTATCGCTAATCCTTTTAAACCAAACATCCTTCTAAATACCGCTCCCTTTGCAAAAAGGTGTCCTGCATTTAGTACTCGTCCGGAATTTTCAAAAGGGTGAATTACGATTGTTTCGGGAACATATCCCATTAGCAGTCCTTTTCTATGAGCGTCTAAAAGAAAGATATTGTTCTCACCCGTATTATACTTGGCACCCAAACCGAACTGTTCATCAAATTTTACGTCAGAATTCAACTCACTAACATTCAACACCATATCAATCGACGAAACCTTTAGAAGACTCCTTGCATTATGCTCAAAAGCTTCACTAGCATAATCCTTGAAAAATCCGCCCTCGGGTGTTTCGATCCTAAATGTAAGTATAGCTCGCTTTTTGAACTTTTGAAATGCCTGTCTTATTCTTTCTTCAAATCCATCAACATATACCACATCATCGTCAGCTACGATTGCATACCCGGACCTAACCTCGTTCAATGCCAAATTCCTACTGACGGACAATCCTTTTGTTTTACTGTTTATGATTTTACAGTGATCTCTCTGAATAGATAACGGCACATCGTTCTTTATCATTTGATTTACGATTACCATATTCAAACTAGTTGAAAGAGGCATGTTTAAAAGGGTGTCGTTCCGTAATATTCCACCGTCAACCGTTGATACCAAGATTGTAATTTTAGTCTCTGACATAGAGCTTATTTAATTTGATATTGACCATAATGTAAGAGACAAGAGGAATCAGAAAAAAAACAGCACTAATTCTATGTCTATAAGCTCCGGAAATATTTGTTTCAAATAAAGCCGGAACAACTAAGAAAATCAAAAACAGCAATAACCAACCCTTCATATATTTTTTATAAAACAGCAGAATCGGTGTAATTAGCACAAAAATAATATAGAATGCATCAATTAATGGAATTAATTTATTCATGGTTACCGTTGGGGAAACCAAAATAGGTAGAGGAGACAGTAAATATTGTAAAACTAAAAACATAACATTCTTAACGTAGTCAAAAGGTCCTGACCAGTTCATCGTAGAATAGCCTTCCGTTCCAAACCTTGCATTGGAAGCGTCACGATAAGATATAAGCCAAGCCATATTAAAGTCCAACTGGTATAAATTTGAAACCACTGTCTTTATACTAAAATTCACAATTACAATTATTACGGCCAACCAAATAAAGTTCTTTAAGGAATAGAGTTTGTTCTTATAACAATACCCCAAGAAAAGGGCGATTACCGAACACACCCCAGTTAGTGGCCTAGTTACAAAAACAAGGGTTAAAACAAAAAGGGCCATTAGCATCGTGCCTTTTTGGGCTACGATATATCTAATCAACAAATAACTAAATATTGCCAAGAACATAAGAGCCATAGACTCCCGTAAAATACTGGCATTAATAATGACTGTGATTGGATAAAACGAAGACCAAACGACAAGTATAGCATAAAACTTTCGCTGGTCCACCATTTTGTTGTGGTAAACAAGAAAGGTCTTAAATGCCTTATAAATAAATAGAACGGCAACCTGATAATAGAAAATGTTAAAGACAACAAAGACAAAGGGCCTTTTAAAACAAAGTTGATACTGAAGGAAATTAAGGATAGAATATCCTTTTACACCAAACGAGTAAAAATTGAAATAAGTGCCAAAATCTTGTATTATACTTGCGTATACCACGCTATCAGGTGGGGTTGATTTGAAATTTACCACCTCATTCACAATGAAGAAAAAAAGGGGCCACAAAAAAGAAGCTATAACCAATATACAAACGACAAGGGAATTAAGTTTTTCTCTTTTTAGCAAAACAAAAAACAGTGCAAACAAGAAACAGGAATATACCCCCATCAAGAGCAATCCCAGAGCATCTAAAGTGAAAACCTTATCTAATTCAATCATCTAACCGGTTTTTTCAAATTCAACAAATGCAGTTGAAAAATAAATGCCATATATATTACCCCCATTTCCCGAAATAAGGTGCTTTCGGTCAGGGAAAATAACAGAAAGATTAAAAGTACGCCCAAGAAAAGGAAATCTTTGTATTTAATAAAGAAATAAAAGCAAACTAGAACGAATAAAAACAAGACAATTATCCCCAATACTCCGTATCGCAGACCGAACTCAAGAAAATTATTGTGTGCGTTTTTTTCGACTAATTCTTCCTTGTTCGTTTTATCAAGTCGAGACCATATTTGTTCTTTGGTGTCGATACAGAAACGGCCAAAAGGGTTCTCTTCAATAAGCATAATACTGGTACGCCAAATATGAATTCGCTCAGAAGCCGGACTGTTATTGTCTAAAACAAAATTTTTAGAAGCAAAGGTGCGATAATCTACGGTAATCCTATCTTTAATTGACGGTAAGGTATAGTACAACACGGATATCAGAACAACAAACACAAATAAAATACCTCCAACCCATTTCAATTTATTCGCTACAATTAGCCTAACTACAAATAGAGCGAATAAAACAACTAAAATTAAATATGCCATCTTAGATGATAACAGCACAAGAAAAGTGAGGTTCAATGCAAATACCCCTAATGACAGGCCAATAACTTTATTCTCCAATATGCTCCTATACAGTCGCTCTAAATTTCCATTAATGGCAACCAAAACGAGCATTGAAACATAACTTGGGTGCTGATTTAAAATCTCTACAAATGACTTATGAACAAAAGAATTCCACCAATATTCCGGAGTTCTATCTGACAGTTTGAGAAGCACGCTTGTAAGACACAGAAAAAATATAATACATATAGAAATGTTTAAAGACTTATACAGGTATACAATTATTCTAGTACTTGAGAAAAATTTACTGCCTAAAATCAACAACAGCAAGGGTATTACAATATTGAGCATTAAAACCCTATCATTACAACCATTAACGATAAAAAAAAATAATGGTAATATAAAAAATAGCTGTGTATACAAATCTCTCAATCGTAACCTCAGCGGCTCTCTGTGATATAAATAGCTCAAAATAGAGAAAACGAACATACACAACAACGTAATTCTATTTGGCACTAAAGTGATTTCTAGAAAGAAAATAGATAGAACATATAAAAGAATCAAAAGAAAAACTATTTGCCCGCTATAAGGTGAGGACATATACTTTTTAAACCGAAGAATAAAACTGTTTTCCTGAATATTCATTTAGCTATATTAGAATAATTTGGTAATTCTAAATTCTATTTGCGCGAACTCTGTCAAAAAATTGTAACCTAAGCTTTTCTATTTCAGAAACATCTATGTACTGTAATACATCTTCTTGTCTAAGATTAAATCCGTGACAACGTTCCAAGAACGTGTTTATACCTTTAGCCACACAAGCTATTCCATCTTTTTCAAAATCCACTCTCAAAACCCAATCAGGATAACCCTTCATCTCAAATGCCGTCTCTTTGTAAGGAAGAACAACAGGTCTACAGCAGGCTAGATACTCACGTACCTTTAATGGGCAAGCCTCTTCCATATTTTTTCGAGAAAGAGCCAATGTTCCTATAGCTGCTGTTGATTGAAGTATAAACCTAAGATACTCTTCCTTTTTTAAAAAGCCATGGAGTAAAACATTGTTCGGAACATCCGGTAAATCGGTAGAACTATATCCAACTATATGAAATTTAACATGATTAAGTATTTTAGCCATTTCGATTAAAATATCTATGCCATGCCATGCCATACCGGGTGTTCCCAAAAATATCATACTCCGCTCATTAGAATTAGGCTTATATGAAGAGATTTCATAATCGGAAACTTTTAAGGAATTTGGAAAAACTGCAGTGGGCCTACTAGTATACTTTTCTCCCAACTCATTGGTTACAGCCGCAATCCCAGAAACACTCTTTAAAAAAAGTGAATTAGTGCATTTATAGTATAAATACCTCAAACACCTCTTTATCCCTTCCTTCCTCAATAAAAAATATTCTGATTCAAAATCAGTATTCACTTCAATAATTAATTTGAACCTTTCACCAATTCTACGATAAAAAGGCTGGTACAGGCTATACCGTGCATAAACTATATCTGGGTTAAAACTATCTAGATGCTCTCGGGCTTCAATAAAAGTTGAATGTAAACCGACCCAGTCTTTCAAAACATCTATAGGTAGCAAACCTAAACTCTTTGTTCTAAAAAGCTTTACATAACCTTGTTCATTTAATTCGGACAGAGCAGTGCTCTCCAGTAACTTATTAGAATCGCTCGTTAGAATAATCAATTTTACCTCATGACCAATTGACAACCAAGCATCTACTTGGTTCTTAATTTTATTTATAACCCCGTCATTCTTGTACAAACTAATTTGGGCAAAATATACAATTTTCATAATGAGATATTTAGAGAAAATAAATGTTTGTTGAAATTAATAAAACAGTTTTTGCCTGTTTCTTGGATATTTAATAATTCTAACAACTTTATGAGATGGTCTTTAAGACTTTAGCAGGGTTACCAGCAATTACTAGTTTTCCTTGAGGAAAACTCTTAGTCACGACAGATCCAGCGCCAACAATTGTATGATCACCTAAATGAACACCTGGCAAAAGGACCGAATTCATTCCTATCCAACATTTTTTGCCTAAAACAATATCTTTGCCTTCTAAATGCTTGTCTAAATTACTTAAATCGTGGTTTGAAGTTATTAACCCCACGTTAGGGGCAATATAGCAACCTTTCCCTAAAAAGATTTTTCCAGAAAAATTTTGAAAATAACATCCAGCCGATTGAAAATTATTTAAATCATCTACATGAAATTCTATATTCCTCCAGTTGGAAAGCGTTATAGTATGATTTATAGGCCAAGGTATGGACTTGTTAAATCCCAAAATTTTCTGTTTGAATAACCCTTGGGCAACCCATCTCCAACCAACCTTAGAGTTTTCAAAATATTTTCCCTTTAGATATTCTTTTCTAAAAAAAAAAGGTGCTATCAGCTTTACAAAAACAAACAAGATCTCTTTCATATTTCATAAAATTTCCAGTAGAACATATATGCTATAGAATCTTTTTTTAAAAATAAAATTATGTGCTTAATAAACTACTTCGCTTAAAAGAACTGTATATATATCCAAGAATCAAAATGTAAACTGCACTTAATCCTATCGTATAAAGTTCAATGGCATTTTTGATATTCATTTCATAGATATATGCAAAGAACCAGATTAAGACTGTGCCTATAATGATGGCCACGTGCATCAATAATTCTTTGTCTTGCTTTTCCATAACTGTTAGAGATATTGACAATGTCGAGACAACAAACCTAACTCCCATCAAAGGTGTTAATATTTTTGCATATTCTCCCGCAACAATCCATTTTTCTCCAAAGAAAATTGGAAAAAAACTTTCTATAAAAAAATAGACAGGCAAAAAAACGATTATTGCGATAAGAATTATTTTTTTTAAACTGGCTATAAAAATCTCCTCCATAGATTTGGCATTTCCCCTTTGAGAAGAAAGTCTTTGAAAATAAACCTGACCTATTGATCTGCCTATTAAAGTGATGGGGACGGTTAAATATCTATAAGCATGAGCATATTGACCTAATATCACCATCGAATAGAACCAAGAAACAAAAAAATTGGTTACATTTATAGCCAACGTATTAAGAAAAATACCCCACATTGAAAATTTAGGAAAATTAATATATCTCTTCGCCAAAACTTTCAAATCTAATCTGGAAGTACTTCTAATTTCTTCCTTATACTTCAAAAAAGTTTTTGCCATTTTAATATTCCCAAAAAGATGAGACACTACTTGACCAATGATTAGCCCCCCACTTGTAAATTTTGCAAGTCCCAGAAGAAGTTGTGTTAAATTACCTCCGAATGATTTGAAAATATTTGCCTTGGCAATATTTTTAAACTTCTTCTTTCGCGTGTTGAAGTAATTCAAAGCATTAAATAACCCCATTAACAAAACACTAAGAGGAACTAAATAAAGCCACTCTGACAACTTTGAATCCCCAAGAGCAATGGCTATGTCATTCGAAAAGAACAGAACAGCCAATAGAGTAATTGTTGAAAATATAAAAGTAATTATAATTGAAAGCAGTGTAACCTGAACTCCTTCCTTTTGCTTTTTAGGCAACATTATGGCCAACTCATAACGCCCGCTTGATACTACTCCCAAAATTTGAACAATTGATAAATATAAAGCCAATCTGCCAAACTCCTCAGGGTTATAAATTCTAGACAAAAATGGGGCTAACAACAATGGTATTAACTGAGCAAACGCCGTTCCAGATGTCAATGTCAGAACATTCCTAACAAACTCAGATTTAATTGTGAACTTTTTAGCCAAACTCCAGTTTATTGCAAAAATTGAATAATCTTATCAATCATTTTTGATCCACTAGCGCCATCACCGTACAAGGTTTCATCCCATTTTTTTGGGAGTTTTTGCAATTCCTCTTTTATTTTCAACAAATCCGTAAATACAAGAACATTTGCGTTGTCTTCCAAAGTTTCCCTCCACTCTGTCTCTTTTCGTATGGTCATGCATTTCTTTTTAAGCCAAAAAGCTTCCTTTTGCATGCCCCCACTATCTGTAATAAGACCGTCCGAGTTTTGAAGGTACCCCAAGTTGGAGAAATAGGATTGTGGTTCTATAAAATTGATGTTGGTATAGTCTTCTAGATTTAAACCGTAGCTAGAAGCCAAGTTTTTCGTTCTTGGATGAAGTGAAAAAACAACTTTTTTATCCAGTTGTTCAAGAACGTCCAACACATGTTTTAGTCGATTTTTTTCATCGGTATTATAGGGCCTATGTATGGTTGCATAATAAAAGTTCCTTTCTTTTGGAACATACTCCCTCAATAAATCGTTTTGGGTTACATATTGCACTAAATCCTTCATTATATCCCCAACTACATGTACTCCTTTTCGAACCCCTTCGTTTTCAAGGTTCTGTACAGAAATAGCACTAGGTACGAACAGTAAGTCTGAAATATGATCGGTAAGCACGCGATTTACCTCTTCGGGCATTTTTTTATTAAAGCTTCTCAAACCCGCTTCGATATGAAACAAAGGAATATGCATTTTTGATGCCACCAATGCACCAGCTAGAGTTGAATTGGTATCACCATAAACAACCACTCCATCCGGCTTCGTCTCTTCTATGATTTTTTCTATTTCAATCATCATCTTCCCCGTTTGCTCACCATGGGCACCACTTCCAACATGTAGCGTATAATCGGGCTGGGTCATTTTCAGTTGATTGAAAAAAACCTCACTCATATTTGCATCATAATGTTGCCCCGTATGAATCGTTACCAATTCAACCTTTCCTTTACAAGCCAGTTCAAATGGAAAATGTTTGATAAACTGGGGCCTTGCTCCAATTATGGCTACTATTTTCATAAAATCTATTTGCTATTTTAAAAACCCATGATATTCCCCCTTCAAACCTATTGGTTCAGAGTTACGAATATCATGAACGATTTCTATAGCTGTTCTGGCCGCATCAACGCCATAACCCTTGCCCGCGAGTATATCTTTATACACCATGGTATGAAGGTCCGTAAAACCGCCGCTAAATTCTAATTCCTCGCCATTTATGGTAATAGACCTAAAGGTAGTCTGCCCTTTTTCCTTAATTTCTTTCGGCAAGTACTTAGAACTGATCGAAAGAAACCATTTTACCCTGGCGTTCTCGAACTCCAAATAGCCCGCAGCACGGTCGTTTTCGTGTACGTGTACGATATTTTGCTGTATATCTCCGAATATCCAAGAGAGCATATCATAAAAATGCACCCCTATGTTGGTAGCTATACCCCCTGACTTTGTCTTGTCTCCTTTCCATGAGGTATGGTACCAGTGTCCCCTGGAGGTAAGATAGGTAAGGTCTACTTCAAATTTTGTATCCTTCTTGGCATTCTTTACTTTCTCCCTCAGGGCAATAATACTGGGGTGTACCCTTAACTGTAAAATGTTGTATATTTTCTTGCCCGTCTTTTCCTCAACATGCTGCAGCTTATCTACATTCCAAGGGTTGAGTACCAAGGGTTTTTCACAAATGGCATCTGCACCACTACGCAATGCGAACCGAATATGCGCATCATGAAGATAATTGGGCGAACAGATACTTACGTAGTCTAAGTAAGTATCCTTTTCATATTTCAACTTTTCTATATGGCGATCAAAACGCTCGAATTCGACGAAAAAATCCGCATTGGGAAAATAAGAATCGATTACCCCCACACTATCGCCTTTATCGAAAGCCGTAAGTAAGTTGTTTCCTGTATCCTTAATGGCTTTCATGTGCCTGGGCGCTATATAGCCTGCTGCGCCAATTAGTGCGAAGTTTTTCATCTAAAAGAGTTTATTATGTTTGATGTTATATATTCTATTTCGTCAGTGGTTAAATACGGATTCATGGGAAGGCTCATGACCTCTGAAGCACAAGTCTCGCTAATGGGAAAATCACCCTTTTTGTGTCCTAAATAAGCAAAACATTCTTGTAAATGCATGGGTATCGGATAGTGTACCGCGGTAGGAATACCAGCGTCCTTCAGTTTAGACTGGAGTTCTTCCCGGTTTTTGATTCTAATGGTATACTGTGCCCAGACCGAAGTTCGGTCTTCTTTTATGCTCGGTGTCAATACATGGCCCTTGAGCAATTCGGTGTATTGCTTGGCAACCTGCTGCCTTCTTTCAATATCTTTCCCGTAATGTCGAAGCTTTACGTTCAGGATAGCGGCCTGAAGGTTGTCCAATCGTCCGCCCATACCGATATATTTGTGGGTATAGCGCTTTACCTGTCCGTGTACGCGCATCGCTTTCATTTTCTCGTAAAGCTCCCGGTCTTGTGTAAAGACCGCTCCCCCGTCACCAAAGCATCCCAATGGTTTTGCGGGAAAGAAACTGGTACAG
This sequence comes from Zobellia uliginosa, assembly GCF_900156625.1. Classification (GTDB taxonomy): domain Bacteria; phylum Bacteroidota; class Bacteroidia; order Flavobacteriales; family Flavobacteriaceae; genus Zobellia; species Zobellia uliginosa. The sequence continues at coordinate 294,785 of NZ_FTOB01000001.1, forward strand.
CCAATGGTTGAGGCCGAGCAACTTCGTTTTCCCTTGTAAAGCGCCCCAAAGCTCTGTGCGGCATCCTCGATCACCACCAAGTTGTGCTTGGTCGCAATGGCGTTGATTTCGTCCATATCGGCCATTTGCCCATATAGCGATACCGGCATAATAGCCTTGGTCTTGTCGGTTATGGCTTTCTCAATTTGAGAAACGTCTATATTGAAAGTTTCTTCATCTATATCGACAAAAACCGGTTTTGCTCCCAAACAGGTAATGGTCTCGGCCGTAGCTATAAAGGTAAAAGGCGTGGTTATGACTTCATCCCCTCCTCGTATGCCCAATGCCATCATACTTAATAACAGCGCATCGGTGCCCGATGAGACCCCCAAAGCATAATCGCTTTTTACATATTCTCGCAAAGATGTTTCAAGCTCTTCCGTTTCCTTGCCCAAAATATACCTGGCCGATGACATCACATCTAAAGATACCTGCTCAAATTCGGCGCTATGTTCGTCATACGCCTTGGTCAGGTTGGCAAAATCGATTTTCATATAGGGTCTATGATTTAGTATTATTTTATTCGTATTACACTATTGCCGCTTAATTTGTATTCTTGTCCACTTTCTGGGCATATAGCCAAATGATCCTCGTTAAATTTTAGACGGTGGCCGTACTCGCTTACCCAACCTATCTGCCTCCCGGGATTTCCGACAATAAGCGCATAATCGGGAACTTCCTTGGTCACTACCGCACCGGCACCAATAAGACAAAACCTTCCTAAGGCATTGCCACAGACAATGGTAGCGTTGGCACCGACCGAAGCTCCTTCCTTTACGAGTGTCTCCTGATAACTATCGCGACGGATAATGGCACTTCTAGGATTGATGATATTCGTAAAGACCATGGAAGGCCCTAGAAAAACATCATCCTCACAGATAACGCCCGTATATATCGATACATTATTTTGAACTTTAACATTGTTACCGAGCACTACCTGGGGCGAGACTACGACGTTCTGCCCAATATTACACCTTTCCCCTATTTTGCAATCGGACATGATGTGGGAAAAGTGCCATATTTTAGTGCCTTCTCCAATGGTACAGCCTTCATCGACAACGGCGGTTTCATGGGCAAAAAATGTAGGGGTAGACATATTGGGAAATTTATTCTATTATTTTTTTAAGACACTATACTTGGGCCTTCTAGCAAAAGTACGATAATTCTTCGCTTTCTCAAGTAGCACCTTATCCGCCAGATTATTTTCACTTAGTATTTTTTGTGCGAAACCGTACCAACTTAAACTTTCTTCATCCGTAAAATGGTGAATGCCATAAGTTTCACGGTCTTCTACTACTAAATCCAATACATATCTGGCCAAATTTTCTGCATGGGTCGGGCAACCGACCTGCTCATCGGTCACACTAAGATCAGCTCCTTCTTTGGCTTTTTGAAGAATCGTCTTATAGAAGTTTTTTCCATACTCCGAATAGAGCCAAGACGTTCTTACAATAAAATAAGCGCTCATCAAACTTTGAATATGCTGTTCCCCTTCCAACTTAGATGCCCCATAGACATTGATGGGATTAGTTGTATCGGTCACCAAGTATGGAGAACCTTTCTCCCCGTCAAAAACATAGTCTGTTGAAATATGGATCAGTACCGTTTGTTGTTCTTGACAAAGCAATGCCAAGTTCCTAACGCCTTCTGAATTGACTTTAAACGCCTTCTCAGGCTCTTTTTCAGAGTTTTCTACATTGGTATAGGCAGCACAATTGATACAATGGCTAAAGGCCTTATTCGAAAGTTTTTCCGCAACGGATTTTGGATCCGTAATATCTAAATCTTTGGAATCAGCGAATGTAAAGTGTAATTGTGGGTAGTCAGAAGCGATTTTCTGAATACTTTTCCCCAACTGCCCCTTGGCCCCGGTAACGAGTACGGACTTCATTTAAAAAATTCTTTAAAGGTAGGAAGTAACTTGTCTTTTTCGGAAATAATAGGCGACTCTACCGGGCTCTCCCAATCAATTTTTAAATCCTCGTCGTTATAGATTATACCACTTTCGGAAGCCAAGTTGTAAAAAGCATCGCACTTATACATAAAGGTGGCCTCTTCGCTCAAGGTCAAAAAACCATGGGCCATACCTTTTGGTATAAAAATAGAGGTTCTATTTTCACTAGACAATATTTGCTTAAAATGCTGTCCGAAAGTAGGACTTTCAGGCCTTAAGTCGACTACCACATCCAATACTTCCCCATGGGCTACCTGCACCAATTTGGCCTGGGCGTGAAGCCCTGTCTGCAAATGAAGTCCTCTTAGTACCCCTTTTTTCGATACCGAGATATTATCTTGGACAAAGTGGACTTCTTTCCCGATAGCGCTTTCGAATTTTTTTTGTTGATACGATTCAAAAAAGAGACCTCTCTCATCTCTAAATAATCTCGGTTGTATGATAAAACAGCCTTTTAAGCTGGTTTCCGTTATTTTCATATTGCGGTTTTCCGTCGATTATAACTCTAGCAAATAGCTGCCGTAACCACTTTTTACCAGCGGTTTGGCCAATTTATGTAGTTGTTCCCGAGAAATATATCCCATCGTATAGGCCACCTCTTCAATGGCTCCCACCTTTAGTCCCTGACGCTCTTCAATAACCTCAACAAATTGCGAGGCCTGCATAAGGGAACTGAAGGTTCCGGTATCTAACCAGGCCGTACCTCGATCTAAGATACTCACCGTCAATTTTTCCTTAGCGAGATACTCTTTATTAATATCGGTAATTTCCAATTCGCCCCTAGGGCTGGGTTTAATGCGCTTTGCTATTTCCAACACCTCATTATCGTAGAAGTAGATGCCAGGAACCGCATAATTAGATTTAGGGTTCTGGGGTTTTTCCTCTATGGAAATTGCCTTCCCGCTCTTATCAAACTCCACTACACCGTAGCGCTTCGGGTCTTGTACGTGATAGCCATAAATGATACCTCCATCGGGGTCGTTGTTCGCCTGGAGTAGCTTTGCAAGACCGGAGCCATAAAATATATTATCGCCTAAAATAAGGGCCACTTTATCGTTTCCTATAAAATCCGCCCCTATAATGAAAGCTTCTGCCAATCCGTTCGGGTTCTCTTGTACGGCAAATTGAAAATTACAGCCCAATTGACTTCCGTCTCCCAATAATTTTTGAAAAAGGCCAATATCCTGTGGGGTCGTTATAATCAAAATTTCTTGAATACCAGCGGACAAAAGGGTGGCCAATGGGTAATATATCATCGGCTTGTCGTAAATGGGCATAAGCTGCTTGCTTACGGCCAATGTAAGGGGGTGTAAGCGCGTTCCTGATCCTCCTGCTAAAATGATACCCTTCATATGCTAAACCTTCTGATATTTGTTAATATACCATGAGACCGTCTCCCGAAGTCCGGAATCAAAATCCGATTTCGGTTCCCAATCGAGTTCCGTCTTGATTTTGGTCGCATCTATGGCATATCTGAAATCATGCCCTAAACGATCTTTAACAAAGGCTATCTGTTCCGTATAGCTTCCTTTCCGTCTCGGCCGTACTTCGTCTAAAATAGCACATATTTTTTGGGCAATGTGAATATTGTTGTGCTCATTATTGCCTCCAATAACGTAGGTTTCTCCAGCTTTCCCTCGGGTAAAGGCGGCATTTATACCCGTACAATGATCCCGTACATATAACCAATCCCTAACATTCTTTCCATCTCCATAAATGGGGATTTCCTCTCCCGCCAAGGCCTTTCGGATAATGGTAGGAATCAATTTTTCATCGTGCTGTTTAGGCCCGTAATTGTTAGAACAATTGCTGGTAACCACATGAAGTCCATAGGTATGAAAATAACTTCTCACCAAAAAATCGGAAGCCGCCTTTGAAGCGCTATAAGGACTATTGGGGGCGTATGCGGTATTTTCATCAAAAAATCCCGATTCCCCTAAACTACCATAGACCTCATCCGTAGAAATATGGTGAAAACGCGAGGTTTCAAAACCGGTCTTCGCACGATTCGCCTTATCCAGCCAATGTTGCCGCGCAGCTTCGAGCAAGGTAAAGGTTCCGTTAATATTGGTTTTAATAAATGCCTCGGGGCCTTCTATTGAATTGTCTACATGAGACTCTGCCGCAAAGTGAATAACATCCGTAATGCGGTGGTTGTTAAAAATTGACCCCACCAAACCGGCATCGCAAATATCGCCCTGAACAAACTTATACCGTTCGTTATTTTTAACTTCTTCGAGATGGTCAAGGTTTCCAGCATAGGTAAGTTTATCAAGGTTCACGATGGAAACATCGCGATGTTCCTCCAAGAAAAACGGAATGAAGTTGCTTCCTATGAAACCTGCCCCACCTGTTATAAGAATTGTTCTATTAGGCATTTTTGCTTTTCTATAACTGCAACTCTTTAGCTCTCCTGTTCAAGAACCGAATAAAGGATATCACAAAAAACAAAACCACCAAGGCCATAGGCACCAAGAAGAACTTATCGTTAAAAAAAGGCTTTTTAAAGACTTGGGGGTTTCCCATGTTGATAATACTAAGGATTTCTCCTTGATTCGTAAGTTCCGCTTGCTTTTCCTCTATTTCCTTTAAAAAATCGTTCTTTAAGGTCAATAGGGAAGCTATGTTCAGGGCACTTTCGTTTTCCATATAAACCGAACCATTTGCCTTTTCTGAACCCTCCCTTAATAAGGTTTTCGAGTAGTTCTCCAAAAGCTGATCAATTTGAGCAATAAGCCCGGTATTTTTGTCGATACGCATTTGAGCATTTTCCTTAAATGTCTTTATAACTTTATCATAGTAGGCGTTGCCGTTAATATAATCCAATATTTTCCGGGCCGCTTCGGTTCCCTTGTCAGCATCGATATACGTAAAGGTCACACGGTGGGCCAAAATACTCTTTTTGGTAAGTTCTGAACGTACAATATCGACGACAAAGCTCTCCTCCTTAAAATTCTCTAAAAGCTCCAGATAACGCAGTTCCTGCTCTTCCTTCTCCTTAGCCTCTTCTAGGTCTGAAATAGGTTGGATCTCAATTTTAAACCCTTTTAAATCGTGTACCGAAATCCCTATTTTTTGAAAGAAGGCCGTGTCTTGACTGTAAATGTTGGACTGTATTTCCGCAATGGCATCGTACACATAATCCGTACTATCAAAATTGGGCCTTACGATGGTCTCCGATTTCAATTTTTCATTCCCCAGTATGCTCAATACAAAACTAATGACCACGCCCAGCACAATCAGACCGATTAATATGAGTGCATTTTTCTTAAGGTATAAAAACACACGTAAAAAAGCGATTCCCACACGGTTAAAACCATTGGCGATCATCTTGAGCAACTGCCCCAAATCGATTTCATCAGAGGAAGTGGTACTGTTTGGTTTGTTATCGGTCATCTATTATGAATTAAAAATTTGTTCCAATATTTTCTCGGTTATGAGATAGGTAGGTTTTACCCCGGTAGTTCCTAGGCCGCCCGAGGCCAAGGTGCTTCCGGTTTCCAATGGGTTATCGGAGGCATAGTAGGCATATCGTACTTTAACATTATCCTGTATGCTTTTACGAATCTTGGAGGCGGACTGTATTGCCTTTTGATAATGTACTCCTTCCATTTCAAGGCCTACCACGTTCCATGTACTTTGGTGAAAAAACTCGAGTACATCCTTGTTTTGAAGGGAAGTACCCAAAACGGTTACCATGGTGCCTTCAAAAACCTTAAGTCCGTGTCCTTTAAAATCTTCGGCACACAGTTCGTTTTTGAACGGATAATTGTCTGCCGTACCTTCAAAGATATGGGCCGAAGGAATCATTAAATCTCCTTTTCCTCCTTCAAGAATGCCAGCCTTTCCCATTACCGAAATAGAAGCTACATTCAGAAAAACCGGTGCTTTGCCCGGTTCCTTATAAGGCTTTAAGAGTTCATCAATGGTTTCATAGGCTTGTTCGCCAAAAGCATAATCCATGACAAAGATTACCGGCTTTTCCGCTTCCTTCATTCCTTTGGGCAGTGCATAACCACAGGCGTCAGCACCCATTTTTGCCGTATCGAACAACTGTACGTCTATGTTGGTGCCCGAAAAATCATCAATAGCAATCATCCCGTTCTTTTTGGCCACTACCGTTACCTTGGCTCTCAGTTCTTCATTTAGGGAAGAGCTTAAGGCTTCATAGATTTTTAAGGATTCCTTTCCTGAAAATTCCTTTTTTAAGGCATTTTTGGCGAATAAAGTATTCATGACACTGTGCATGTTCGCACTAATGATATGAATCGGCCGATGTAAGAGTCCGTTCTTTCGTAAGGTTTCCTTAATGGTGTCCGCCCAACGTTCCCCGTGGATATGGTGGCCCAAACGCTCGCGCAACAGCGAACTGAACGTTATGGCCCTTTTATTACCGGTAATTTCTTCTTCTATGGCCAATTTGCCCAGCCAATAAACAATTTCCAAAAAGCGATCGGGTCGTTCTTCGGTGGCAAATTGCTCATGAACCTCCATAATTTCAATGAAGGAGCGGCCCAAAATGTTTGCGGTATGTATAACGGCCACCTCTCTTTCGGCCAAACTAAGTTCTTCTTTATTGACGGCCTCTTCCAATTTAGACCAATCACGTATCGTACGATCGGTATCTTCGATCAACACCCTTTTACAGATTTTCTCCGATTCAATGAACAGAAACGTGAGGTGGGTCAAAATATCGTAGATATCTGAACGTCCACGGGTAATTTCTATATTCATTTGCTCGTCATCGATACGATAACAATTTCTTCTCCGCTTAGGGGGTACGATGGGTACAAAATGAGATTTGCTATACCCTTCATCTGAGGTCAAATTGATAAAGCGGCATTGTTCGATGCCCTTTGGTAAGCGTTCAAGAACATAGATGAGTCCGCTCAACTCGGCCTTTTCTTCGGCTATGGATCCGTATATTTCAGGTCGAAGTTGCAGCAATGCGTTTTTCAACGATTCACCCGATACGCCCGTAGGCTTATAAAAACCGCGATTGAACAGATGGCGCATTGTGATATAGAGGCGTTCAATGGCATTCGTAGATTCTTGGGCCCGCGTATTGTTAGTTGTATTTCCCATAACTAATTTCGTTCAAAATTACGATATTTTTCCCGGTATCGAGAACAGGGCAAATGTTGACTCTTTCTTTACTCGATATACGTGTTCAATTGTTTTTAAGATTAAAAATATAGCAACTATAGCGCCTTACCAAAAAGAAGATATCCTTCTTCGTATTATTTCCTGAAAGAAACCAATCCGTCGGCCACTTTACGGTCGTTGGCCAAACGTTGAACCTTGTTCTGCCCCCCTAGTTTTCCAATCGATTTCATATAGGCGTTGAAACCGCCTTCCTTTATCGGTGTGACCTTTAAGGTCTGCAAGATTTTCCCATCGATCAGGTCAAAATAGTAACTGTTCTGTTTTTGTAAGGAAACATCTAGAATTTCTATGAACTTCGCCATATCGGAGGGTTCCTGTTCAAATTCCACCAACCATTCATGATAGGGCAGTTGATTGCCCTCGGGAGTAATTTGGGGTGCTACCGTAAACTCGTTGATACGGGCCCCGGTTTCATTCACCGCCAATTGCATGGCTTCTTCCACTTCTTTAGCGATTACGTGTTCACCAAAGGCCGAGATAAAATGTTTGATTCGCCCAGAAACAATGATTTTATAGGGCTTCAAAGAAATAAACTGAATGGTATCCCCTAAATTATAGGCCCAGAGACCTGCATCTGTGGAAATGATCATCACGTAGTTCACGTGCAGCTCTACATCTTTGATAGTAATCCGTTCGGGATCTTCATCAAAAAACTCATCGGCCTTAACAAACTCATAGAATATTCCCGAATTCAACAACAAGAGCATCCCCTTTTCATTTTGGGCATCTTGATAGGCAAAGAAGCCTTCACTTGCGGGAAAGAGTTCTATGCTATCTACTTTTTTGCCGATCAGACCTTCAAATTTGGCCCGATAGGGTTCGTAGTTGACCCCACCGTAAATAAAGAGTTGAAAATTTTTGAAGAGGTCCCCTATTTTCTGTCCCGACTTACTTTCCAACTTTTCAAAATACATCTGAACCCAAGAAGGTATGCCGGCAATAACGGTCATATCTTCGTTCATGGTTTCTTCGACAATGGTATTTACCTTGGTCTCCCAATCTTCAATACAATTGGTCTCCCAACTGGGAAGGCGATTTTTCTGGAGATAGTTAGGCACATAGTGGGCCGAAATACCTGAGAGCCTGCCCAATTTTATTCCGTTCTTTTCATCCAGTTCGGGACTTCCTTGTAAAAAAATCATCTTCCCGGTTACAAAATCGGCATTTCCGGTTTCGTTGATATAATTGAGAATGGCGTTACGCGATGCGTTTACCTGATGTTTGATGGAAGTATCGCTAATAGGGATATATTTGGCCCCTGAAGTCGTTCCCGAGGTTTTGGCAAAATAAATGGGTTTGCCCGGCCAAAGAATATCTTCCTTACCTTCTACGACTTCTTGTACGTAAGGCTTTAATGCTTCGTAATCACGAATAGGCACCTTCTTCTTAAAATCTTCGTGCGATTTTATGTGCTCAAAACCATGGTCAAGACCAAACTTGGTACGCTTGGCTTTTTGCACCAACTCATGAAAGACCGCTTCTTGGGTAGCTACGGGGTTATCTCTCCACTTCGCCGTTTGCTTGGCGATGCGTTTTGCGAAAATTTTTGCTGCAAGTGATTTTATCGACATATAAGAATCAAATATCCAGGTTTAGGTGAGCGCATCGGTCACGGCACTTTCCGTAATTAATTAGGGGTATGAACTTAAAAATCTATGTAGTCTAAAGGATTTACTGCATTACCGTTGCTCCATAATTCAAAGTGTAGATGAGGTCCGGTGGTGAATTCACCGGTATTGCCGACGGAGGCGATCACTTCTCCGGCCCTGACCACTTCCCCTTGTCTTTTATTGAGCGAACCGTTGTGCTTGTAAACACTTATGAGTCCATCTTTATGCTCTAGAATAATGACATAACCTGTATCGGCCGTCCATTCGGAGAAAATTACGGTACCGTTCGCAACCGCTTTTATAGGGGTATCTTTAGGAGCCGTTACATCGACCGCGTAGTGTTGTTTTTCGGCATCGTAATGGTTTGATATTTCTCCGCTCAGGGGAGGAAAGAGTTCAATCTCGGCCCCGGTGGCATTGCGCTCGAACAAATTGTATTTATCTTCTAACGCCACCTCGGCCCTTAATAGGGAATCTTCTTTTATTGGGGTAAGATCTATACTCGATGGGTCAATCTTAAAACGTTCGCGTAATGAATCTAAGTTCACCTCTTGTGATGCCACATCTCCCCGTAAGACCATGCGTATGCTCTCTAAATACCTATTGGTATTATGTAAGGAGGCCACTAGGGAATCCGTTTTATACGTTAAATCGGTTGCCTGCTTCTTAAGTTTGGTACTCGAGTAACCTGGTATATATTCCCGCAAGGGCGTAAAGGCAATCAACAGGGTGGTGAGTGCGATAAGCCCAATTGTACAGAGCGAACCCGTAACAAAGACGTTCAGGCGACTCAGCTTGAAAGAGATTTTCTCTTCAAAGGTAGACTCATTAAGAATGACCAAACGATACTTGTGCAGCAGCTTGCGTTTGATCTCTTTTCTCTTTTTGACTTTTTTCGCCATAAAGCAAATATAAAGGATGGAATCGGATTCTTATACGGTTGCCCGAAATTAATGATTCTTTGAAATACCACGGGCTAGCTTATAATACATTTAAGAAAACTCGGGCATATCTGTTAAAATAATTGCGTTGCCACTACATTTACGGTGATTGGAGTAACTTTTTTAGTATCTTTGAATCTGTTTAAAAACAAAACTATGACAACTTTACAGATATTTTTGGCGATAGGGCCATGGCAAATAGCCATCGTCGTGTTGGTGGTTCTTTTATTGTTTGGAGGAAAAAAGATTCCTGAATTGATGCGCGGACTTGGTAGTGGTATAAAAGAATTCAAAGATGCTTCTAAAGAAGACGAGCCCTTAGAAGAAAAGAAAGACTAATTTATTACGACATAATTTTAGTTAGAGACCTTTGCCCAAAGCAGAGGTTTTTTTTGACCTATAAATATACCGTTTAGTATATTTATACTACGAATTACGGACAATCACTTGTGCCCTTCAACCTCCCAGACTAAAGTAGGCCTACTCTTCAGGCATCGTCCTTATAGGGTTTCATACCTCAAAACCAGCATTTCACAACAAAAGAAAGCTCGCGTATAACCTTCACCTGAAATTTACGTTATCAAAGAATATATGGTTAAGGTATCCCCCAGTTCAAAATAGCCTTAGCACCTACCTTTTTTAAAAACCCTACATGCCGCATCTGTTGGATCGGCAAATTTTTTTCAACATACCAAATCATGAAAAAACTAATCGCCACCTATATTTTTCTAGTGTCGTTCACCTGTATGGCCCAAGAATTTCAGAATATCGACTCGGAAGAAATCGCACCACGTTCCGAAACCCCAAGCATTGATTTTACCCCAGTCTCGGAAGAAACCTTTTCCGTCACCGAAACTTTCGAAAACGCCGCCGATCGACACGGTATTCCCAACAGAACTTTCAGTGACCTTGAAGGTGTCGAAAACGGCTATTATCTCATTTCAGGGGTTTTCACCGATTCTAAATCACTCGACAAATCCGTAAAAAAATTAAAAAGGAAAGGCTTTGAATCGGCCAACTATATCAAAAACACAAACAATGACCTCAATTACGTCTATATAGCTTACTATCCTTTTGGACTAGAGGCCGTAGATGCATGGGTTTCAAAACTAGACGGCACATACAAAAATGATCTTTGGATATTGGAAATTGAAAACAGTGAAGCCATTGGCGGTGAAGGCATAATGTTCGACGACGAAGCCGAAACTATTGAAAGCGGCATAGCATCGCCCAAAGACCAAGCGGCCATGCCTGTCATTGAAACACCTGCAGACAAGGTTTTCGCCATTGCTGAAAGCACACCAAAGAGCAGCATCAATGAATCTTCCGGCAAGACCAAACTCATTCAAAGAGCCGATTATTTCTTTGATAAAATGTGGTATGCCGAAGCTGCCGAACTATACGAGCAGGCCTTGGAAAAAGGTGATAAATACCGATCAAAAGATATCATCCAAAAAGCGGCCGACGCCTATTATTTCAACACCAATATGGAAAAGGCATACGAATGGTACAACGTACTTTATGAAAACTATGGCGAAGAGATGTCTTCCGAGAATATTTTTAAATACGCCCATTCCCTAAAAGGCACCGGAAAATTTGCCCGATCCAAACGCTTAATGCGCCTCTACAACAAAAAAGTTAAGGCTACTCCTAACGACGCATTGGCAAACAGGGCCCAAGTGAATGAGACAACCTTGGATAACATCCTAAGTTCGAAAAGCGATTTGGAACTTAAAAACTTGGCCATTAATACGCAGTACTCCGATTTTTCCCCAATGTTCCTTGATTCCAATCAGGTGGTTTTTTCCTCTGCCAAAGACTCCTCTATATTTACCTCCCGAAAGTATAAGTGGAACAACCAGCCTTACCTCGACCTGTACGTGGCCAAAATAAACGAAGAGACCAACGACCTAAAGGAAGCTTTAAAGCTTTCCCAAAAAATCAATACCAAATACCATGAAGCCTCGGTTACGTTTTCACCCGATAACAAGACCATGTATTTTACCCGCAACAACTATGGTAAAAAACTCAAGAGGGACAAGAAGGGTATAAACCATTTGAAAATTTACAAATCGACCAAAGTGGACACGGAATGGACAGAAGCGACGGAAGTCTCCTTTAATAGCGATAATTACTCCACTGGCCACCCCGCATTGAGTCCTGATGGCAAACAGCTTTATTTTGTTTCGGATATGCCGGGTAGCTTGGGCAAAACCGACATCTTTGTTGTAGACGTACTTGATGACGGCGGTTTCTCCGAGCCCAGAAACTTGGGTCCGAGCATCAATACGGAACAACGTGAAATGTTCCCTTTCTTTAATGGGGAAAAACTGTATTTTTCTTCGGACGGATTAACCGGTCTTGGGGGATTGGACATCTATGAGAGCGCTTACGATCCCGAAAACGGATTTCAGGAAGTAAAAAATCTTGGACAACCGATAAACAGCAATAAGGATGACTTTTCATATATCGTGAACGAGGCCAACCAACAAGGATATTTTGCCTCAAACCGTGAAGGCGGTAAAGGCGATGACGATATTTATTCGTTCAAACGTTTGACCCTAGAGGAAACACCTGCCAACCATAATGCCATTGCCGGTGTTGTTACCGAACTGGTAACGGGCGAGGTAATGCCCCAGGCCTTGGTCGAGCTTTTAGATGAAAACGGTATAAAACTTAAAGAAACGATTGCCGATGACGAAGGGAATTTCATTTTCGAGGACCTCGACAGTTCAACCAAATACATTCTTAAAACGGTTGAAGACAAATTCGTAGATAACGAAAGATTGATAGCAACAACACAAAACGATACCGTAAAAGTCGATATCGCCATGAAACGTCTTGAAGAAATGATCGCTATTGAAGATGGTATCAAGAAAATCAAGACCGAAATGATCTATTTCAACTTTGACAAGTCGCACATCAGACCTGATGCGGCCAAAGAATTGGATAAGCTCGTCAATGTAATGAAGGAGTACCCGAGCATGGTCATCAAAATAGAATCGCACACCGATTCAAGGGGTAGCAAAGCATACAACGAACACCTATCCGATAAAAGGGCCAAATCGACTAGGGACTATATCATTTCCCAAGGTATCTCCCCTGAACGTATAGAGAGTGCCATCGGTTATGGTGAGAGCAAGCTTCTTAACGAATGTGACGGGTCTACGCCTTGTTCAGAAGCAGACCACGTACTCAACCGAAGATCCGAGTTCATCATTACACATATGTAAAAACCAAAAAATATAGAAAAAGAAACCGCTGTCCTACCAACAGCGGTTTTTTTATGTTTTAAAGACACGGGATACTTTTAACATCGAGAGAACTTTTTAAGTGAATCTACCATCATTTTACAGATGACAACACCCAAGGCACTGCCACAATAACACAGCTTATTAGATGCCTTATGGCTATCCCAAAACCACTAGTCAAAATACGTTTTGAAAGGGAAGCCAAAAGCAGCAAAGCTTGTTTTAAGCGCATTTAAAAGCTGTTTCCTCCTTAATCGTGGTTCTTTACCATGTACGGGCGAAAAGCCTGGGCAAAAGCCCCTGTTTGCCCAAATAAGGCGTTTGGGCACCAAACAAATACGGCCATCTTTGAAGATGGCCGTATTTGTTGTTTTATCTGAGTAAGATCAGTTTTTGACTCCCTCTATTTTAAATGTCTTCAAGATAGCTTCCAATTCAAACAGATCGTTTCTTTTTTCGGTTGCCGGGGCAAATACAAAGCCTTCCAACACCAGTTTTCGATTGTTTTCCTTATCGTTTAAGATGTAGGTAAGAAAGGGTCCTGCCATAGGGAAGTTCTTAATATCCCAAAGGCCTCTTACCTCTACGCCTTTTAACCCCCCGATTTCAGCAGGATAAACATAGGGAGCAAATGCAGGTTCGGTGCGCATATGGGTGATCTTGTTGGGAACATCGGGGCCGGGAATGTATAGGGCCCCTATAGAATCACGCATGGCCACAATATCCTTTACCAAGGTAGAATCGTTCGAAAAACTATCGGCGGGCATTTCATATACGGTAATATTGGCGGTACCCCTTTGTATTTCACGATCGATCCAAACAAAATTATCTTCTTGCTTTCCCACTTTATAAATAGACGGTATGTTCAGGGAAATACCGAACTTATCTTGCAGTACGGTCTCTTTGCTCAATGAGCGCTCGAAGCGCTTTTGGGCGGCCTCGATTTCCATATCCTTAAAAGCGGTGATAATATCATCGGCCTTTGCCCTTACATTTTCTATAATTTCGTCCTTGCTCGTACCCTTGATAACCCCAACACGTTGCGGTGAGGCGTACATATCGGTTTTTACGTGGGCCAGGTTTAAAGAGTCTTCCATCACATAAAGAATAGATCGTGTATTTCGAATTGATCCCGTGAAAAATTTTGGGGCTACCTGGTCAATAGTGAACAAAGGCTCGTCCATGGGCATTCCGACAACGGGGGCCGCAAAATGCCGCCTTATGGTATCGCCCACACTCCCCTTCCATAGTTCGCTATCTATAACAACGACCATAGAATTGATCGCGCCAACGGAAGACGGTAGGTATTTTTTGCTTTTTGATTCTTTACAAGAAGAGAATAAGAGGGTTAAGAGTAAAAATAATGTTCCAGCTTGTTTCATTTTAGGTTTAGGTTTACGATGAACATTCGCACAATTTCAATTTTGTGCCCGGTTTTAGATTTTTACCACTAATACCGTTCCATTGTCGTAAATTTTCAACAGAAATTCCTGGATATTTTTTCGAGATGGTCCAGAGTGAGTCCCCGCTCCTTACTGTATGGGTTTTTGTCCCAGGCGCGTAGTTCTTTGATGAAGTCGATGTTTTGGTCGACGCCACCGTTGAACCCGGCATTCTTCTCGGGTAAATGGTAAGGCGCTGGCCAATTCTAAGATTGTTGCTTCTAAGACCGTTCCATTGTTTAATCTGGCTTACGCGCACCCCATAGAGTTCGGCGATACGTCCGAGAAAATCGCCGCTGCGTACCTTGTAGCGGATGCGGTTTTCCTCTGCCTCCTTTACCAATTTCGGCAAGGGGCTTTCCTCGCTCTCCAATTCTTTCTTCACATGGGCATAAATGGCCTCTTCGTTATGTACAAAACTGCCAATAGCATATTTCGGTAGGCGCAGAACGTGTTTCTTTCCCTCAACATAAGGGATAACGTTCAACTTGTACGAAGGGTTCAAAACGATGAGTTCTTCTTTTCCTACACCCGTGAGTTCGGCTATCTGATCAAAGGTGATAAGACTCTTTACATGAACGGTGTCGGTTTCAAAATAGGCCCTTTCTACCTGTTGCCCCTTTAGACCGTGCTCTTCGGCATATTCAAATAAATACATCGTCGCCAAGAAAGCCGGTACGTAACCCGCTGTTTCACGTGGAAGATAGCGACGAATGTTCCAGTAGTTCTTATAGCCTCCTGACCTTCTTATCGCCTTGTTCACGTTACCCGGACCAGAATTGTATGCGGCCAAGGCCAAGTCCCAATCCCCATAAATATCATATAATTTCGCTAAGAACTGGCATGCGGCAGTGGTCGATTTAATAGGGTCGCTCCGTTCATCCACAAAACTGTTCACATTGAGATTGTACTGTTTTCCGGTGCCGTACATAAATTGCCAAAGCCCGGTAGCCCCGACACGTGACCTTGCCCTCGGGTTCAATGCGGATTCAACAATGGAAAGGTATTTCATTTCCAAAGGAATATCATAATTGTCAAGCTCTTGTTCAAACAAGGGAAAGTAGAACTGGCTTACCGTTAGCATGCGTTCCATAAGGTCCCTTTTTCTAAAAAGAAAAGATTTGATGACATTTTCCAACGAAGGGTTATAGGCTATATTGAACGGTGTCTTTTGGTTCAATCGCTCCAAACGAGCCTTGAGGGTATCGGTGGGCAATGAGGTCGGATAGGTCTTGTCGTAATCCAGTTTTTCAACCTCTCCGAACATCTCTTGCGAGAGGCTTGCGTTGGCGTAAAGTTCCTTCATCCACAGACTATCGTACTTAGCGGCTTCCGGCAAATCACGCAATTTTACTTTTAAGCCCGTACTGTCTTTTAAGAGCACAATGGGACTGTCGTTCAACGCGATACTGTCATGGACCATTTGCTCCATTTGTTCAACACCGTTCATATCCATCGCCAAGGTATCGGATACCATACCGACCGTTTCGTCTTGAAGGCCTGCAACAGAATCTCTTTCCTGTTCTTGGGCCACTATAGGCAGAGCCAATACCAGACTTGAGAATATCGTGAGAAAATGTTTTCTGTTTTTTGTCATCAAATGTGTTTATAAAACAAGGCGAATTTATTTATACAAATAGGGTTACAGCGTGCCGTAACCCTACTAAAATCGTTCTTTTTTATTGAATAATAAAATTTTTAACCAATAAAGCGTTGGTGCACAAGGCGCCCCGTTTATCGATAACGCCTTTACTAGCCCTTTATTGCAGCAATACCGGGCAGTGTTTTTCCTTCTAGGCTTTCTAACATGGCTCCTCCACCGGTAGACACATAACTTACCTTGTTCTCAAAGCCGAACTGTTTTACGGCCGCGACCGAATCACCTCCACCTACAAGTGAAAATGCCCCGTTTTTAGTAGCCTCATCGATAAAGTTTCCTACGGCAATGGTTCCTTTTGCAAAACTCTCCATTTCAAAAACACCGATAGGTCCGTTCCACAAAATGGTCTTTGACTTCAAAATGACCTCTTTAAAGATTTCCAAGGTTTTTGGACCGGCGTCCAATCCTTGCCATCCGTCCGGTATTTTAGTGACATCGACTATTTGGGTATTGGCATCGTTGGCAAAATCGTCAGCTGCCAAAACATCAACAGGAATATGAACTTCAACGTTCTTTTCCTTGGCCTGCTTTAGAATATCCATTGCCAGGTCCATTTTATCGTCTTCGCAGATAGAATCCCCAACATGTCCCCCTTGGGCCTTGATAAAAGTATAGGTCATTCCCCCGCCAATAATCAAGTGATCCACCTTGTCCAAAATATTTTCGATAATGGTAATCTTTGACGAAACCTTAGCTCCCCCTAAAATTGCAAGAACCGGTTTTTCGCCAGTTTGCATCACTTTATCGATCGCTTCGATTTCCTTGGCCAATAATAGTCCGAAACATTTCTCTTCAGGAAAGAACTTGGCTATAATAGTGGTCGATGCATGGGCCCTGTGTGCCGTACCGAATGCATCGTTGATATAAATGTCTCCCAACTTTGACAGTTGCTCGGCAAAGGCTTCATCGCCTTTTTCCTCCTCGGCATGAAACCTTAGGTTTTCCAACAACAAAATTTCGCCAGGTTTTAAATCGGCAACGGCCTTTTCGGCCACCTCACCAACACAGTCGGCTACGAATTTTACGGTTACGCCGATAACATCGGAAACCGTACTGCAGATATGCTGTAAAGACAGATCCGGATTGCTTTGCCCCTTAGGCCTTCCTAGGTGGCTCATCAAAACAGCGCTACCGCCATCTTCAAGAACCTTGATAATAGTAGGTTTGGCCGCTTGAATCCGGTTGGAATCGGTCACATTGAAATGCTCGTCTAACGGAACGTTGAAGTCAACGCGAATTAGGGCTTTCTTATTTTCAAAATTAAAGTCGTTTACAGTTTTCATGTCATGCAGTTTTAGAGAGTCGCAAATGTAATAAAAAGGATGTTAGACTGGTAACCGAAAACCATTAGACTTATAGATATTAACCATATTTAAGAAGTGGTCCGCCTAAGAATGTATGTATTAAAAAAGTTATCTTTGGGCCATGCTGTTCAACACTATTTTAGGACTATCGCACATTAAGAACCATTTGGCCACTAGCGCAGATGCTGGCCGAATTCCACATGCCCAATTATTCGTAGGGCCCGAAGGCTCGGGAACCTTGCCCATGGCCATTGCCTACGCCCAGTACATCATCTGCGGAAACTCAGGAGGGGAAAACGACGGAAGCAACGAAAGTTGCAACCTGAAATTCGGTTCGCTTTCGCATCCGGATATGCACTTTGCCTTTCCGGTATCGAATTCCGACAAGATAAAGAGCCATGCCGTGAGCGACCATTATATGGAAGAGTGGCGCAAATTCGTAAAAGAACAGCCCTATGGCAACCTTTTCGATTGGTACCAATTGATCGGTATAGAAAAAAAACAAGGCCAGATCGGGGTTGACGAAGCCCAAGATGTGGTTAAAAAGCTCGCCTTGAAATCGTATGAAGGCGGGTACAAGGTCATGTTGATCTGGATGGCCGAAAAAATGAATACCCCGGCCGCCAACAAGCTCTTAAAATTAATAGAGGAACCCCCCAATAAAACGGTCTTTATATTGATCGCCGAAGACGAAGAACAAATTATACAGACCATACGTTCGCGCTGTCAAGTATTACATTTTCCCCCATTGGCAGAAGAGGCAATGGCCAACGCCCTAGTCGAAAAGGGTGCCCTAAGGGAAGAAGCCCTACGTATAGCCCATGAGGCGAACGGCAACTTTAACAAGGCCCTTGACCTCATGAACGCCGACTCAGAAGATTTGGTATTTGAAAAATGGTTCGTGCAATGGGTACGCAGTGCCTTTAAGGCGAAGGGCAACAAAAGTGCCATTCAAGACCTGATTATGTGGAGCGAGGAAGTGGCAAAGACCGGACGCGAGACCCAAAAGAAATTTCTACTCTACTGCCTTGCCGTAATGCGACAGGCCATGCTTATTAATTTTAATGCCGACGAACTTGCCTTTATGAAGGTTCACGTAGATGGTTTTAGCCTTGAGAAATTTGCCCCCTTTATTCACGAAAACAACATCATCACCATTACAAAGGAGTTGGAAGACGCCATATACCATATTGAACGCAACGGAAATTCTAAGATTATCCTTACGGACCTATCGATAAAATTGACACGTCTTTTACACAGAAAAGCAGCATAGTCTGTGCTATACTATGGAATTTTTGGTAACTTAATGGCTACCAACCGTAAACCAAGCTACTATGGACACTTTTATGCATTTTGTTACCGAAATATTGATATTGATTTTTCTGATCATCGTCTTTGTTCAAAGCGGTATCGACAAAGTATTTGACTGGAAGGGTAATCTCACATGGCTTCAAGAACATTTTTCAGATACACCCCTTCACAAACTGGTTCCGATCTTATTGGGCACCTTGCTCCTAATGGAAATGGCCTCGGGCATCCTCTGCGCCGTTGGCCTATACCAAATGTTGATTATGGGGGAAAGCCATGTGGCCCTATACGGAAGCATAATATCATGCATTACCTTGCTGATGCTGATGTTCGGTCAGCGTTTGGCGAAGGACTATGAAGGAGCGAAGACCATAGCCGTATATTTTGTTCCCGCTATATTTCTGGTATACATCTTACAGAAATAAAAAAAGCGTGCTTAAGACTATTCCCAAGCACGCTTTTAAGCCCCTGACAGGCCTTATTACTTTTTCTTGTACTTCTCGTTCAATAAGCTAACGATTTCGCTTGTAAGGTCGTTTGCGTCTTTTCCATAAAGCACCGAACCGCCATCTCCGCCACCAAGTATGTAGCTATAGCCATTGGCCTTGCCGTACGCCTTGACCTCTTTCTTTACCTTGCTGATGATACTATCCATCTCTGTCTGGCCTTCCAACTGCAATTGCTGGTCTTCTTGCTGTAATTGCTGTCCGATCATCTGGCCTTTTTGCTGCATCAAACCGTACTCTTCTTGCGCCTTTTGCTGCGATAGTTTCTGAGCCTTTATTTGGAAAGCCTGGGCTTCTTGCTGAAAAGCTTGGGAAATACTGTCTCTTTTCTTGGCTAAAGCATCGGCCTTCACTTTAAAATTGGCTTCGACGTCAATTTTTTCTTGATACTCTTCCATCAACTTTACGTTGTCTACAAATCCGATCTTTTCTTGTTGGCAAGAGGCCAATACCAAAATCGCCAATACCCATACTACGTTTTTCATAATTCTGTTTTATTTAAAATCTGCTTTGGTTGCTTCAAACCTGAAATCGAAAAAATTATTTGTGATGAAAGTTTATCGACCCATTCGAAGTTGGGCAAAAATAGAAAAGCTTTTCTAATTCACGAGAACTATTTTTTTTATGTGCACCCAAGACATGGTTCTACATAAAATCCGTTCACATCATCAAAATTACAGCTAAAATAACAGCATAAACAATTACTATGACACCTAACCATGAGTATCAGAAAAAGCTATAAAAAACAAGCTTCTCAAATACGCTCATTTAAACGATTAAAAACGAATCGACCCGATCACGTTAATCAAGTCAAAACGCCGTTAAATCGCTCGAAAATCAATTCTAACCTTGATTTTAAGGTCTAAGCCTCCTTTTTTAGAATGTATATCAATGAAGATGCCTGTCCGTTGAACAAGGCCAAGACATTCGACCACAGGCCAACACAAAAGGCCCTTAAAAAGTTTTGCTTGCCTGTTTTATATTTTTCGGAAAGCATGGACACATAAAACGAATCGAACCACATCGGTTTGGTCTTTATCAATTTCATATGATGCGAAGCAAACTTACCTTCGATAGCTTCCTTTGAAAAATGCCACAAATGTCTGGGCACATCATAAGCGGCCCAGAACTCTTTATAGAACTTTGCATCCTTAGATTTAAAATTTGGAACGGCAACAATAAGAACCCCATCCGTTTCCAAAAGTGATAATATGGTCTTTATCTGATTATCGAGACCGGGTAAATGTTCAAGCACATGCCAAAGCGTAATGACCTGAAATTTGTTTCCGGCAACAAAAGACAAATCGGAAACCAGTTCCATTTTTTTCTCGCGCGATCTCATGCGCGCATCAAGACTCGGTTCTACCCCTTCAACGGACCAACCCCTACTTTGGGCATGTAATAAAAAATCGCCCGTACCGGCACCGACATCTAATAGCGTTTTATTCTTTTTTGCATAACGGCCGATCAGGTTTACTTTATTCCATAAACTAAATTTTTTGACCGCATGGTACATCTTGTCCAAAGTAGACTTTCTGGAATCGGTGTGTGAGATATAGGCATCACTCTCATAATATTTTTGAAGATCTTTTGGCTGCGGTTGGGTCACCAACATTTGTAGATCTTCATCTAAAAGCAATTCAAATTCTTCACCGCTAACGGAGAAATCTTTAGTTCTTAAAAATGGTTTCATTTTAGTTCTGCGTGGTAAGGTATTCTTTCTTGAGGTAACGAAGATAATTTAAAACAACGGCTCTGGAAAACGATTTTCTACAAAGAGCATCCCTGACCAAATTTGGGTATACTTCCATGGCCGTATATCAATTTTCATTTCGAACATTTGTATCACAATCCTGTAAAATTTCATTCTCATTTTTCAAAAACCAAATCGCACTGGTATTGTTTTTCGTCGGGAAAAAGTTCAAGACCTGATCCTATTTCCCTCCTTCATAAAATGAAAATAAAATAAATTTCTTCCTCCTCTTCAAATGGAACATTGTAATAAATATTCTCAAAGTTCAATTCAAACTTGGCCTTTACATAATCACAAAACCACTTCTCTTTTTGTTCCGCCAAGGATGAACCTATTCTGTTTTGAAAGCGACCATTTAAATTCTTTCGCCTCGGTGTTGTGATACTTTTTTTTCAAAATAGTCCCACTCGAACAAGAAGCCAAGATCGAAATAAAAGCGGACCACAAATCCACCCAAAAAGCAATTTCATTGCTGCAATTTTGAATCTAATATTAATCGCAATAAAATAAAATTCAACACAATTTTCAGCCCAAGAAAAACGTTCATAATACATGGCCGTCTAGCTTTTAAAAACAGCTCGACCCAATGATAGATTCCTTTGGTTCTATTTGTTTTTTTTTAAAGGCCTTAAATAAAAAACCTCGCCGATTAAGGCAAGGCCATACATAAGCTCCAACCAATTTTCATTGGTATCCGGAGGAAATTCCCATTGTTCCACGTGGAACAATCAAGAAAATCATCTTCCCAAATACACCAAGAGAACACTAATATCCGAAGGGTTAACCCCACTAACCCGCGCCGCTTGTGCAATGGTAACTGGCTGTATAGAGTTCAGTTTTTCACGCGCTTCGTACGACAAGGACTTCAACTTTGAATAGTCGAAATTCTTAGGGATTTTGACGCCTTCCAAACGCAATAATTTATCGGCATTGTTTTTTTCCTTCTCAATATATCCAGAATATTTTACCTGAATCTCCGCCTGTTCCAACACCTCCCTATCGAGATTGTTCTCGTCTACAAAACTGGAAACAGCATCCAATTGAAGCATGTGCTCCATCGTAACTTTGGGTCTAGAAAACACCTTGAACATCTTATCGGATTGTTTCACTAAAGCGGAATTCACACTATCCAAAATGGGATTAATTTCTTCCGGGCGTACACTTGTTTCCCTAAAAAAACTAACGAAGGCATCGGACTTTTTCTCTTTCTCCTCCATTCGCTTTAAGCGATTTTCCTTGGCCAAACCAATTTCAAAACTACGTGGTGTCAATCTCAAATCTGCATTATCTTGACGCAACAGTGTTCGATATTCAGCCCTGGAAGTAAACATTCGATAAGGCTCTTCGGTACCCTTTGTAATCAAGTCATCGATAAGAACCCCAATATAGGCCTCATCCCTTTGTAGTATAAAATCTTCCTTTTCATTGATTTTAAGGTGGGCATTTATACCCGCCATCAAACCTTGAGAAGCTGCCTCTTCATACCCAGTCGTACCGTTAATTTGTCCGGCAAAATATAAATTCTGAACAAGCTTTGTCTCTAGCGTATGCTTCAATTGCGTAGGAGGAAAATAATCGTATTCTATCGCATAGCCCGGTCTAAAGAATTTGACATTCTCGAAGCCTTTTACCGATCGTAGGGCTTTGTATTGAACATCTTCTGGAAGGGACGTAGAAAAACCATTTACATAGACTTCTACCGTATTCCAACCCTCTGGTTCTACAAAAATTTGATGGCTATCCTTATCCGCAAAACGATTGATTTTATCCTCAATGGACGGACAATATCTTGGTCCGATACTTTTAATTCTACCATTGAACATTGGAGAACGATCAAAACCTTCTCGCAATAAATCGTGTACCAGAGCACTGGTATGTGTCATATGACAATCACGCTGTGTCGTAAGAACCGGTGTGTCTAAATATGAAAATTTCTCAGGAACCACATCCCCTGGTTGGGGTATCATCACCGAATGATCCAAAGAACGGCCATCGACCCTAGGTGGAGTTCCCGTCTTCATTCGACCACTTTCAAAGCCTAAATCAAGCAATTGTTCGGTAATACCGGTAGCAGCTTTCTCTCCTGCCCTACCACCTCCAAATTGTTTTTCCCCAATATGGATCAAACCGTTTAGAAAAGTTCCATTGGTCAACACCACGGCCTTAGAGCGTATAGCTATACCAAGGGAAGTCTTTACACCTACTACTTTATCCTTTTCAATAAGTAGTCCGCCTACCATTTCTTGATAGAAATCTACATTAGGCGTACGCTCCAATGCCAAACGCCACTCTTCCGCGAAACGCATTCTATCGTTTTGCGCCCTCGGACTCCACATAGCAGGACCCTTAGATTTGTTCAGCATCTTAAACTGAATAGCGGATTTATCGGTAATTATCCCACTATATCCACCCAAGGCATCAATCTCCCGTACAATCTGTCCTTTGGCAATACCACCCATGGCAGGATTACAGGACATCTGCCCGATAGTTTGTAAATTCATGGTCACCAACAAGGTTTTCGAACCCATATTGGCGGCGGCGGCGGCGGCCTCTGCACCTGCATGACCTCCACCCACAACTATTACATCGTATTCTTCTCCAAACATTCTACACTCTCTTAATTACATGAAATCATGTCAATCCATTAGCAACGCACGGGCCTATTTTCCCTATTGTTCCACGTGGAACATTACCATTTTTTCCTCTTCCTTAGTACGCATCAAACTGGCCTCTTCATCTGTTTTATCCTTATAACCGAACAGATGCAATACGCCATGCGCCATAACCCGGCGCAACTCTTCTTCAAATTCGGTGTTTAAATCTTGGGCATTGTCCTTGACCCTATCCACCGAAATAAAAATGTCTCCCGCTATAGCTTTATCCTCAGTATAATCAAACGTTAAAATATCGGTATACGTATCGTGTGAGAGATATTTTTGATTCATATCCAAGAGCTCTTCATCAGAACAAAAAATATAATCCAATTGCTCTAAGGAACCCTGTTCAGATTCAATAAGCTTTTCTAGCCAACGCCTATATTTTTCCTGGTGTTCCAAAGAAAAATCAGTCTTAAAATGAAATTCAATCATTGTTCCTAAAATACTCTTTTACCTTGTTTTGAAAATTGTGGCGCAAAGGTAGTGCTTGTCGATCTAAAATCTCAATTTCATCGCGATAATTCTCTAATACTGAAGGCTTGGAGGTAATAGGATTTTTAAACTGATTGGTATTAGTATTGCTCTCCCTTTCGGACTTTTTCCCCTGCTTCAAGGCAGCATTCTCTAACTTCAACATTTCGTACTGAATGTTATTTATTTTAGAAAGACTACGCTGGGTAACGCCGTTTTCCAACAAGTCGTTTTCAAAATCCTCCATTTGCTTCACTAGCTTCTCGCCCAATTTCTTGTCGCCGGAATTGATCATATCCTTCAACTGCTCCTCCAACTTCTCTCGCAACATTTGCTGGGTTTTATATATTTCGTAAATCTCTTTAAGTTCCCCTTCGGAAACTTGGTTGGACATCCCGCTCCCCTGTCCACCATTCTGTCCTTCCCCATTATTTCCTTGTCCCTTTCCCTTTTGGTCGCCTTGGTCACCACCTTGACCTTCACCCTTCTTCTGGCCTTCTCCTTGTTTACCCTCTCCCTGTTGGCCTTCTCCTTTCCCCTGTTGACCTTGACCTTGGCCTTCGCTCGACTTTCCTTGGCCTTCCTTGCCCATGCCTTCCATTTTCTCCTTAAGCTCCTGTTGGCCCTTGATAATATCAGGAAGTTGAAAGTCCTCTCCTTCACCCTGCCCTTTACGGGACATCATACTTTCTTGCATATTGTCCAATATCCGAGCCAGAAAATCAGCTAAGCTATTCGATGCAGTAAGTACATACTTTTGATATGATACACCTTGGTATATTTGATTCTCTGCCACACTTTCCAAAGTTTTGTCGATATTGTAATACACCTCCGTTATTTGCTCATTTACAAATTCAGACAGTTCGGCACGACGTAAGGACAAGGCAAATAAGCTATCGTCAACATGTTCGAAAAGATCTCGTAACTCCTGTTGCTTACGGATGCTATTCGAAAATTGTGAGGTGTTGGCATCAACTTCCTCCAAACTCTCATACAAGCGCTCTTGTTTAAAACTAAAAGTAACCAGGTTATCCAAAATTTGTCGAAGCACTTCCGCATCTTCGGTAATGGAAGACCCCCCTCCTCCAGCGCCCGCCTTAGATAAGGCTTCACTCATTTCCTTCATCTTTTGCGCTGCTGATTTTTGCTTCTTTGTAGCCTTTTTACCAGACTCTTTCGCTTCTCCGGATTGCCTCTCATTTTCCAACTTTTCAAGGGCTGCCTTAGCTTCTTCCTGATCCTTTTTAACAGCTTCCTTCTTCTGTTGATCCATCTCTATACTCATCGGTTTTTTAAGATCTTGATTGTCCTTTTCCAACTCTTCAAGTTCTTTACCCAATTCACTGAACTTCTGGTTCAACTTTTCCTGCTCTTCAAGCGATTTCGCTTCAGCCTCCTTTTGCGCCTCTTTTTCTTGTTCCTCGGTCAATTTTTCCAATTCCCTACCTAACTGGTCCGCCTTTTCCGTAACATAATACCGTTTGGTCAATTCTAGTAATTGCTCAAGGTTTCGCTCGCTGTTCTGTTGTTTTTTACCCAACTCTTCGAGCTTCTTCGCCAGGGATTGCTTATCAATTTTGTCAGCTATCTTATTCAATTCCTCCAGCAATTTTTCATTCTTCTTCGCCTCCATCTCCTGCCGTTCCAATCGCTCTTGTAACAACTGGTTCAATTTATCGTCCTTGTCCCCCTTGTTCAGGTTTTCCTTTAGCTGCTTTGAAAACTTTTGCATCTGGTTCTCTTGCAGCTGTTGTTTTTTAAGAAAGTCCTTGATTTGATTCTTTTGGTTAAAATCCAACTGGTTTTTTTCCTTCTGGTTCTGGTTCAATTCCTTTAACTCGGTCTTCTGCTCTTTGAACTTGCTCAGCGATTTATCCAAATTATTAATAATGGCCTGCTGCGATTCCAACTCCTTATTTTTAAGTTCGGCCTCATCCAACAAAGCCAAGGAAAAGACTTGACTCTTACTGCTCTTTCCTTTATGTATTGCGTCGTTATCGGTCGCCTCAAAGT
The DNA here is from genome assembly GCF_900156625.1 of Zobellia uliginosa. Lineage (GTDB taxonomy): Bacteria > Bacteroidota > Bacteroidia > Flavobacteriales > Flavobacteriaceae > Zobellia > Zobellia uliginosa. Next base: position 320,860 of record NZ_FTOB01000001.1, read on the forward strand.
AAAAGCTATAGTCCACTCCAGGTTTCAAATCCAATCCAGAGGGGAAGGTATAGTAAAACCGTTCAAAATTCGTCTCGGGAGTGGATATCGCGATACTTTGTCGGTCTTCGGGCTTAGAATCAGAATAGCACACGAGTCTCACCCTACTCAACCTATAGTCATCGGAAGCCTCACCCACATAATAGGCTACATTGGGGTTCAAGCTATCGCGTATCTGCTCTACCTTAATTGTTGGATAGGCATCACGAATGACGTTAAACTTATATCCCAATCTTTCAAAATCGCTCACATTCCGGTTCGATGTGGTAATCTCATAGGCCAAATCGCGATATACAGTTTTAGATAGCGAAAAGACATCCCTTGATACTGTAAAATCCCGAACGGTATCTTTGGTCAACAACCGTACCGATTCGGTATTTTTACCGATTACCTTCCACCTTACCCTTGTCCCTTCAGGAAAAGTAGCATTGCCCGTACTTTTTAGGGTTTCGGGAGGCATATTCAAATATCGTGGGTACTGCAAATTTACCTCAAAGTCTTGTACCGTCGGTGTTTTCAATACCTTTAAAGTATATTCCCTAGACCGTACACCATTGGCCGCAAAAGCGAAATTCATATCAACACGCGGTGCATCAAAGGTATATTGGTACCGACCGCCATGCTCTTGCAAAACCGATTGCTTACCATCGATCTCAATATAAACCATCTCAGGACGAACTTCCCCTTTAGTCATCACTTCAATGGTCAAGGACTCGGTGTCGAGTACACTTAAGTCATTCGACAAAAGGTGAAAACTAAAAGGCGCAGGAGGTTCATAGGCCATGTTGTAGTTTACGACCCGATCCGCGGATCCGAAAAAAGGCCTCAAGTTGCCGGTAAGCCACATTATTAAAATGACAAGTAAGGGTATACCCAAGTATTTCAGGTACTTCAGGTTTTCGCGAAAATCCACCGCCTTGGTAAAGGGCACGACCCCCAACTGCTGGCTTCGCTGTTCTATACTGGCCAAAAGCAACTCGGAACGATCCTTATCTTCACCCAACTCTATTAAGTTATACAACTTATCCCCAACCTCGGGAAAATGCCTTCCTATCAATACGGAGGCTTCCTTCTTGTCCATTCCCCGCTTTAACCTAAAGAGATAGAACAAAGGCGTTAGAATGTATTTAAACAACAATAACAGTTCTACGGCTATACATCCCAACAAAAGCAGCAACCGTCCCGCAGAATTGAGCCAAAGCATGTATTCAATGCCCAAGACCATAAAAAAGAAGAGCAATCCCAGAGCCATAAACAGCAAAATGCCTTTAACCAGCATCTTGGTATAGTACTTTCTAACAAAAGCCTTGAGCTTGTGAAGTATGTTCTGATAAGCGTTCATAGATTGTAAAGATAAGGAAAAAAGGGCCTGGGCTCTTCGAAGCGAATTAAGGCGAATATGAGTACGGATTAAAGGGTATACCTTTGGGAGCTAGGGTGCTTTTTATACCTTTACGCCATAAATATTTTAGCCATGAGCCAAAGAGTACGCGTACGTTTTGCACCCAGCCCCACAGGGCCATTGCACATCGGTGGTGTCCGCACTGCCCTATTCAACTATCTATTCGCCAAAAAACACGGTGGTGACTTCATACTAAGAATCGAAGACACCGATCAGAACCGCTATGTAGAAGGTGCCGAACAGTATATTATCGATGCCTTGAACTGGTGCGGACTCACTTTTGACGAAGGCCCAGGTTTACAGGGTAACTATGGTCCTTATAGGCAAAGTGAACGCAAACATTTATACAAGGAATACGCGGAAACCCTCATTGCCAAAGGAAAGGCATATTATGCCTTTGATACCTCGGAAAGCCTTGATGTCCACCGCAAAGGTCACGAAGCCGAAGGCAAGACCTTTATATATAATTGGCACAACCGACTGAAACTGGACAATTCTTTATCATTGTCTCCTGAGGAAGTCAAAAACCGCTTGGAATCCGGTGAAGCCTACGTCGTACGTTTTCTTACCCCTCCAGATGTAAAGTTACATCTTAAAGACCTTATTCGCGGAACGATTGAAATCGACACCAATACCTTAGACGATAAGGTTCTTTTCAAAAGCGACGGTATGCCCACCTATCATCTCGCCAATATTGTAGATGACCACTTAATGGAAATTACCCACGTCATCCGTGGTGAAGAATGGTTGCCCTCTTTGGCCCTTCACCAGCAACTCTATGATGCCTTTGGCTGGAAGGCCCCTGAATTTGCCCATTTACCGCTCATTATGAAGCCGGTAGGAAAAGGCAAACTCAGCAAACGCGATGGTGAAAAGCTAGGCTTTCCTGTCTTTCCCCTAAGTTGGAACGAATCGGAAGGCTATAAGGAAGCCGGATATTTTCCGGAAGCAGTCGTAAACTTCTTGGCCCTTTTAGGTTGGAACCCCGGTACCGAACAAGAAATTTTTAGCCTTCAGGAATTAATCGACACCTTTAGCATAGAACGCGTGAACAAATCAGGGGCACGCTTTGACCCTGATAAAACCAAGTGGTACAACCAACAATACCTTCAAACTAAAGATGACAAGGAATTGGCCGGTCTTTATGCCGAAATCTTAAAATCAAAATCGATTGCAGTCGATGACCAAGCCAAAGACTATATTGAAAAAGTCGTCAGCCTGATCAAGGAACGCGCCGTATTCGTGTCGGACTTTTGGGATTTATCGGATTATTTCTTCGAAGCCCCAACATCTTACAACGAAAAGGCCGCCAAAAAACAATGGAAGGCCGATACCCCAGACATTTTAAACCGACTGGTATCAGTACTTGAAGGTATAGAAGAGTTTAGCTCGGCACATGTTGAAACTACCGTAAAAGCCTGGATTGGCAAAGAAGAATTATCCTTCGGTAAAGTCATGCCGCCCTTACGCTTGGTCATTGTCGGCGATATGAAAGGTCCGCATTTGTTCGATATCATGGCCATGATCGGAAAAACGGACAGTATTGCCCGTATTCAAAAGGCCATGACCGCTTTAGCATAAATTATACCCACTACATTCCAATAAGGGGCAACGATTATAAAAATCAATCGTTGCCCTTTTTTGGTGACCAAAACCACAAAAACTAGTGGTGTGTAACAAACTCACGAAAAATACTACATATCTATAAAGCATTTCGTAAATTCAGTACTTCATTAAATCATCTAAAATCTAAAATTATGGGCAGTTTTCTCTGGATACCAATTGCATTTTTCGTCATTGTGACTATCCTCTCAGGAGTCTTTATCGTCAAACAACAAACCGCGGTTTTAATTGAAACCTTCGGAAAATTTACTAGTGTCAGACATTCGGGCATTCAATTTAAGATACCCTTCGTTCAACGTATTTCCGCAAGGGTCGGACTCAAAATACAGCAACTGGACGTTATTATTGAGACCAAGACCTTAGATGATGTATTCGTAAAACTCAAGGTTTCGGTGCAATATGTAGTAATAAAGGAAAAGGTATACGACGCCTTCTATAAATTGGAGTACCCGCACGAGCAGATTACCTCCTACGTATTTGACGTGGTCCGTGCAGAGGTTCCAAAAATGAAATTGGACGATGTTTTCGTAAAGAAGGATGATATCGCCATTGCCGTAAAATCGGAGCTACAGGATGCCATGTTGGATTATGGTTACGACATCATTAAAACCTTGGTAACGGATATCGATCCCGATGCCCAGGTAAAAGAAGCCATGAACCGTATCAATGCTTCGGAACGGGAAAAAATAGCCGCCCAATTCGAAGGTGACGCCGCACGTATCCTTATCGTAGAAAAGGCCAAGGCCGAAGCGGAAAGTAAAAGACTTCAAGGTATGGGTATTGCGGACCAGCGTCGTGAGATAGCACGTGGACTAGAAGAATCGGTAGAGGTATTGAATAAAGTGGGTATCAACTCGCAAGAAGCCTCCGCCCTTATCGTTGTAACACAGCATTATGACACCCTACAATCCATAGGCGAAGAGACCAACACCAACCTGATTCTATTGCCTAATTCACCACAGGCGGGTAGTGACATGTTAAACAATATGGTCGCCTCCTTTACGGCAAGTAATATGATTGGTGAATCGATGAAAAAAACACGTAACAAAAAAGACAGCGAGTCATAAGGTACGGGAGCTTTATCTCCCCTATCCAATACTTGAAAAATGGCCTTAGGAAATTTATACCTAAGGCCATTCTTTATATTAAAGCAATACTAGTTGAACTTCTTCAAGAGCTTTTTCGCCACCATGGACAGGGTCAGTTTTTGAATAATTCCGCTAAACCCACCTAACAAATGGGTCGGATATAGACTGTTTTTTGTAATCTGTACATGCATCTTAAAATTTTCACGGCCTATCTCCTGCTCCAATTTCAAAATTTTCAAGTCTTGATCGATCTGTTCGAACGAAGTGTATTTTTTTGGTATCATATCTCTTCAAAATAAAGTTCGGAAAAACGGGCCATAAGCGGTTTTACCAAGGTACGTCGGAATACAAAGACCAAAATACCCAACAGTATATAAAAGCCCCCCACCATAATAAATCCTAAAGGCGTATCTTCCAACTGGTTACCCATCCAAAAGGCTGCTCCGAGTGAAAGGAATAGAAGGGCCAATATTAGCGCCACGGATAGAAAAGCAGCTTGGGCAAAGCCTGTAATACCCTTCATAAGCAGCTTAAAAGCCTTTAACTTATAAAACTCCCTACTGCTATCAAGGTATGACTTGGCGCTTGCCTCCGCTTCTGATATACTATCCTTTAGTTCCTCAAATGCCATATACTATTTCTGTAGTTGTGCATTCTTTTTCTTCAATTCGGCCAATTTAGCTTCCAAAGTCATAATAATATCATCGGCCTTGTAACTCATGTTTGAAATGGTATCTTCAAGCTTCTGTTCAAAATCCACTTTCTTGGCCTCTGCAGTTTTCGTCAACTCGTCGGTAGCCTGTGATATCCTATGTGAAATATCCTCTTTGGTCTTTAAGGCGTTCTTCTTAATTTTCTTTCTTGTTTTCTCTCCTTTGTCAGGTGCGTACAAGACCCCTGCTCCTACTCCAATAATTGCCCCGGTCAATACGGCCAACAAAATATTTCCACTATCATTTGACATAATCTCTATTTTTTAAATTCATAATCCGTTAAATCCGTTCGGAAGTATTTTTATGGGAAGACCTATAAAAATTTTTATCTCCAACAGATACCATGCAAGTATAGGATGAAGAAATTCTAAAAATTACCTCAATCGAATCTAAAATTGACGTTTAAATACTTTTAGGGTGCGCCGAAGCCATTTAAGTCGATTTAAAAGCATCAAACCACCCAACCAAAGCAATCTATAAGGTGAATTTTAAAACAGTCTGAAATCCCACGGAAATGAGTCTTTTTTAATATATATCATCAATACTCATTATACTTTCCATAGATATTAATTATACCAAGAAGAATGGCTATTTCAAACAAAAAAAACTCCTTAAAAGCAAAATTGCCTTTAAGGAGTTTTCACAAGTAAAAATATAAAATCTATTTGCCTTGGATTTTTGCCCAAGTATCTCTTAATCCAACCGTTCTATTAAAAACCAATTTTTCATCTGAACTATCGGGATCAACACAAAAATAACCTAAACGTTGAAACTGATAACGATCACCTGCTTTGGCCTCCGACAAACTCGGTTCTAAATATCCCGTAATCACCTTTAAGGAATCAGGGTTTACGAACTCCATAAAATCTTTGTCCTTATGTGTATCAGGACTCTCGTCAGTGAACAAGCGATCATAAAGACGAACTTCAGCCTTCAAGGCGTGGGGAACGGATACCCAATGCAAGGTTCCTTTTACCTTACGAAGGCTTTCCTCGGTTCCGCTTCCACTTTTACTCTTAGGGTCATAGGTACATTGCACCTCTATAATATTCCCATCGGTATCTTTGGTACAACTTTCCGCCTTGATGATATATCCCGACTTCAACCGTACCTCTCCCCCTAATTTTAAACGGAAGAACTTTCGGTTGGCTTCCTCCCTAAAATCTTCCTGCTCAATAAAAAGTTCCCTTGAAAAAGGAATCTGTCTTGTGCCGGCCGACGCATCTTCCGGATTATTTTCGGTATCCAACCACTCTACATCTCCCTCTGGGTAGTTAGTGATTACAACTTTTAACGGGTTAAGCACCCCCATTACCCTCGGTGCAATTTTATTCAAATGCTCACGAACGTGAAATTCCAAAAGGGAGACATCAATAAGGTTATCACGCTTGGCTATACCAATAGTATCGACAAAATTACGGATGGATTCAGGCGTGTAACCCCGCCTTCTAAGTCCTGATATCGTACTCATTCTCGGATCGTCCCAACCTTTGACCACCTTCTGCTCTACCAACTGCAACAGTTTCCGTTTACTCACAACGGTATGGCTAAGATTACGACGGGCGAACTCACGTTGCTTAGGTCTAAGCTTGTTGGAGTCTACTACTTGATCCAAAAACCAATCATAAAGTTCACGGTGCATAGCGAACTCTAGGGTACAAAATGAATGTGAGACCTGTTCGATATAGTCGCTCTCACCGTGGGTCCAATCGTACATCGGGTAAATACACCAATCGGTATTTGTTCTATGGTGTGCTTTATGTAACACTCGGTACATTATTGGGTCACGCATCAACATATTCGAAGATGCCATATCGATTTTCGCCCTCAGTACATGTGTACCCTCAGCAAATTCACCGGCTTTCATCCTTTTAAAAAGGTCTAAATTCTCGTCAACGGAACGATTTCTATACGGACTCTCGGTTCCGGCTTGTGTGGGTGTACCTTTTTGGGCTGCCATTTCCTCAGATGATTGCTCATCTACATAAGCCTTCCCTTTTTTGATCAACTCAACGGCCCAATCATATAATTGTTGGAAATAATCCGAAGCATACCGTTCGGTATCCCATTTAAAACCGAGCCATTCCACATCTCTTTTAATGGCATCTACATACTCTTGTTCTTCCTTTGCCGGGTTGGTATCGTCAAACCTCAAATTTACCGGTGCGTTGTACCGCAGACCCAGTCCAAAATTTAAACAAATTGAACTTGCATGGCCAATATGTAGATAGCCATTCGGTTCAGGCGGAAAACGAAAACGTAAATCTTGCTTTGAATAACCATTTTTCAGGTCTTCCTCAACTATGTGTTCGATGAAATTCAACGACTCGACTGCCTCGCTCATAGGGATAATTTTTAGAGCCACAAAGGTAGTCAAAATGCACTAATCGTACCGCTTTGAAATTGCTTTCATACAAATACTGAAGTTTCACAACACTTTTTTCCCTTGATACAACATTAAATTCAGTGCGCGTATTATATAAGCCATATTTGTTTATAGAATTCTCTGTATCAAACCCAAATTGATCGATGAATTTGTAGTAAACCCAAAACTACGCCTACTTATGAGACAGAAAAGAAATCACATTCCGCGCACAATTTTGATGGCCGTTTTATTGATGGCCACAGTACAAATCTCTGCACAAACGGTTGTTTTACAAGCACCGAAACCTGCAGGTAACCCGAATTTCGGTGATCAGCCCAATGAAAACCAGTGGACACAGATCTGTGCTGGTAACGCAGGCTTCAACCAATACTTCGCCACGATTGACTGGGCAGGCAACCCAAACAGTGACAACGAATGGATTCTTGAACTCTCTGATTCGAGTGGTAGTTTTTCCAACCCGGTAGAACTGGGGCGTGAATCAAGCAACACCACGGTTAAAAATCCTGGTTTTGAGTTTCAGCTACCAACGACAGCTAGGGGTTCAGGTTACAAAATGAGGGTAAGGAGTACAAGTCCCGCCACAATAGGCCCAGAAACCATCGCTTATTCTATGTACTATTTAGGCTATACATCGAACTTACACATGAGTCCCAATGGAGACGGAACCACGCCTGGTACCGTTGAATCTTGCGGCGGTACGCAAATAACCCTAACGGTCGATAACATACCCGCCTCCGAATTAAATACCTATCAGTATTCTTGGTACAGAAGCGGAACCAAATTAGCAGAAACCGGGCCGTCCATAACCACGGATGGTGCAGGTGAATATTTTGTCTTTTTAGATTACGGGGCATGTACGGGTTCTGCCAATACCGAATCAAATCATATTATACTGAACTCAGGAGTATCTACGGGAATAGCCATTACTGCCCCGGCAGCAACTTCCTTATGTGCAGGAGATACCGTAGCCCCCTTGGAGGCGACAGTACAAAATGCTAGTTATACATATACATGGTATAGAAACGGAACCGAAGTACAGGCTGCCCAAATTGGCGGCTTTACCTATTCTATCGATACCAACGACCCCGCATTTGTAGGCGATTATACCGTTGAAGTAAAAGGAGCTGGTATCTGCACCGAAACTTCGGCACCCGTTACCATAACAAACGCCGGTGCCTTTACCGTAACAAGAAATAACAATGCCAATTTGGTGGTCTTGCCTTCACAGAGCCAAACCTTAAGTGTAACCACCGATGCCAATGCACCGACTTACGAATGGTTTAGAAACAATACACCTATACCAAGTTCTAACAACGCCACGTTAACAGTAACCCAGGCCGGTACATATCACGTTGCGGTTACACAAACCGGGGGTACGTGTTCATCGACTACCATCAATTCGGAACAAACTGTAGTGGTCGCACCGACTTCCTTCAAAACGGAAATCAACTATGCTACTTCTTATGAAGCGTGTAGCAGTACGAGCATAGCCTTGACCGCCGATAAGATATATGCGGTTTTAGGCGATGGAAGCGAGGTAGACGTTACTGCCGATGTAGCTTCGTCATTCACCTATCAATGGCAGAAAGACGGCGTTGATGTCGCTGGTGAAACTTCACAATCGATCAGCTTGACCGATAGTGACCACAACGGTTCTTACCACGTTAACACCGAACAAGGAGGCATGACCACGGTCTCGAATACCCTACCGGTACAATTAGCTTCAAACCAATCGGTATCAATAACGGCATCCAGTACGGTATACTGCAGTTCTTCCGATGTAATTACCATTACCACAGATGCCGATCTATCCGATAAGACCTTCGACTGGGAACGTGATGGAAGCGTAGTAAACTCAACCGATACTTCCTTAACCATAACCGAACCTGGTACTTATAGATTGGTCATCAAAAACGGGACCTGTAACCTCGTTTCCAACGAACTATCCATTACACCTCTTGATCCAGACCTTATCACTTTAGATGTTGACGGCGATGTTATCTTCCCTGAGGGAAGTTCAAAAACCGTAAACGCCAGTGGAGGTACTGCCTACAGATGGCTCGATGCCAATAATGTAGAGATTAGCAGCTCATCTTCTGCCACATTCACAACTGAAGGAGACTATCTTCTAATTGCGAATATTGACAATTGTGAAGTAAGCAAACCGATTACCGTATCATACCTTGACCTTTTTAATATACCAAACGTTATAACACCTAATGGAGATGGCGCCAACGACCAATGGGTTATTCCTAACTCATATTCGAACAAGTCGGACGTGAATGTCATCATCTACAACGCCAAAGGTGTAGAAGTCTTAAATGCAACCAACTACCAAAATAACTGGCCGGAGTCTTCCGTAAGCTTCGCTAAGCAAAACATGGTATTCTACTATGTTATCAAAAACGCTAGCGAAACTTTAAAGCAAGGCACCATAACAGTTATTAGATAATTTAACCACCATGAAATTTGTAAAATACATTGCACTAACCCTACTGGCTGCCCTGACGTTCGGAAACGTCCAGGCGCAGGAAGACGATCCAGTCCTGCTGTACAGTCCAGCATCACAGAATTTGTTGAAATTCAATCGATTCTTGATCAACCCGACGTTTTCGACGGTACAGGAAGATAAGTCATACATCAACTTGCTACACAGAAACCAATCGGTACAATTTAAGGATAACGACCAAACGTATTTCTTGAGTTATAGCGGTAGGATCGGTGATAGGAGCGGACTAGGGCTTAGCCTTTATACACAGAGTATCGGTCCCGTTTCAAACATCGGGGTTTTGGCCAACTACGCCTACGGTATAAAATTGAGTGACAAGAGTAATTTTACCTTTGGTGGTAACTTGGCCTATTATAGTACAGGCCTTGATCAAAACAACATCGACGTTGTAGATGTAAACGATTACCGTTTAAACGGTACGGAAGACAGCAATGTGCTTTCGTTTCAACCTGGTTTCAACATTTCCTATGGGGATTTTGACTTCGGTGTTTTTGCAGAGAATCTATTCGATTACAATTTAAAGACCAGCGAATCCCTTACCGATTTCGGAGATAAGACCTATTCCAGTCACCTTCAATATACCCACAGTTTTAAAAACGGAGACGGTATTATGGAGGGCAGTCGTCTCATGCCGATTGCACGGGTTCGTATGAACGGCCAAAACCGTTTTGCTTCCTCTGATGGCGAATCGCAAGACCTCACTTTTGGAGGTGGAGTAATTCTCGACCTACCTAAGCTGGGATGGCTACAAGGAGGCTATGACAGTTTCTACGGAGCCTCTGCCGGGGCCGGATTTAACATCAACAAAAGACTTTCCTTAGGGTATACCATGGAAAAAGGGTTTGGTACGGACTTCGATAACTTGGGCATTACCCATGAAATCTCCTTTGCCTATTCCTTCACCCCGAACTTGACCGAAGACCGTGTAATGTTAGAGGATGATTACGAAGATAGCTTGGTAGCGGAAGACGAAATCGAAAAGAACAACTTCGTCGACAATGAGGAAATAGAAGAGCTCAAACGTAAATTGGCTGAAAACGATGCTATAATCCAAGAGTTGATGTTCCGACAAGACTCATTGGAAGCTGACCGTCAAAAAGACCTTGAGCGTCGTTTCAACATGGTCATGAGTATGGTCAGAAACGAAACCAATGGCAAGCGTCCCGACTTGGAAGACCGTGCCGAAAAACTCTTTTTAGGTCAGAACGATAACTCTACGGTAGCCTCGAATACTACTACACAAAACAATAATATACCGAACGGAACAACTGATGCCATCGAACAAAATACCCTTCCTCCCACTAGACCTACAGTGGCAAGGGACAAAACCCAAAACCAGGTTGCGCGGCCGACCGCCACAGCGAGCAGTAGCAAAACCGCTGCCCGTAGCGGTGTAAAAAGCCGAAAGTTTAAAGACCTTGATGGCGTAACCGATGGCTACTACGTTGTAGCCAATGTATACAAAGGAGGTCAATACATGCATAAGTTTATGGACAAACTTCAGCAAGATGGCTTTGAAAGCGACTACATAGACAACCCAAAAAACGGCTTGAAATACGTCTACCTCAAACGTTATGATACTTGGGATGAAGCCGTAGCGGCACACAACAGCAACATGAACGGAGCCTATGATGGGGATACATGGATCATGAACGTAGACAATCGCTATTCAAACGAAGCGTATGCCAATAACGTAAACAAGCTAAAAGAAAAATCGGCCAAATACGATACCGATGTCCTACAAACAAAAACCGTAGTAAAAGACCAAGTGGTATCGAACGAGATAACGCCAAAAACGCATAAAATAGATGGTATCGGCTCAGGCTATTATATCATCGCAAATGTATTTGCCAACCCAAAAAATGCAAATCGTTTTGTAAAACTTCTTAATTCTTATGGGCTTAGTGCCAGTTACTTCATCAATCCTGAAAACAACTGGAGGTATGTATACCTGAAGAGACACCAATCTTGGAACAACGCCCTTTTATCTTATTACACCAACCTAAACGATGCGTACAACGACAAAATGTGGATTATGCGTGTCCGACCAAACCTAATGGCCTAGATGAAACCTAATTTTTTCAAAAAATTATTAGTTGCCAGTATTTTACTATTGGCTTATTCCGGTTTTTCACAAGAGTACAATTCCTTTGATGTTCGCTACCAAACCAACATTAAGGGAGATCTCACCTTTATCTCAAACAATATTTTGAATAGGGATGGAGGTACCTCAAGTACCGAACCGGAAGACCCGTACAATAATATTTCCACTAACTGGAGTTCCAACCAGGAAACCGGTGGTTATTTTAATTACAACGATGACAAAAACATGCAGTACATCGATGTAGATGGCGACCCTTCTACATTTAACTCGAGTTCTGCGACATTTTCGTTTCCCAATGCCGATTGTAACCTCATTCGGTACGCGGGCCTATATTGGTCCGCCACCTATCCAAGTGCTACGGCCAATGGTCAGTCATTCTGGTGGGGTGCCATAAATAACAGTATACCTATAGGCCAAGGTCGACAGAACGATTTTAACCAAGTAAAACTTAAGGTTCCTGGCGGTACTTATGTAGATGTAACGGCCGATGAAGTGCTCTTTGACGGCTTCACCAGTTCGGATAACTCCGTTAGGGGCAATAGTCCGTACGCCTGCTATGCAGATGTTACCCATCTTATAACGCCATTGGGTGATCCAACAGGAGAATATACCGTGGCCAATATTAGGGCCACACTCGGTTCATTAAAAGGACAAGGGGGGTCATCTGGGGGTTGGACCCTTGTGATCGTATATGAAAACCCCAATCTAACCGGAAAACTCATCACTACTTTTGATGGGTTTGCGCGCGTTAGGGATACAGATAGGGTCGATATCAATTATTCAGGCTTCAATACCATTCCCGTGGGTCCCGTTAGGGCCAATGTTGGTGCTGCCGCCCTTGAAGGAGACTACAGAATTACCGGAGACCGCCTAAGAATACGGGCCGCTAGCAGTGGTGGTTACACGACCCTGAGTAACGGAACGAACCCATCTAACAACTTTTTTAACAGTAACATTACCCTAAACGCAACCCTGACCACGAACAGAACACCCAACAGTAGAAATACATTGGGCTATGACACGGACATGTTTTATGTCTATAACCCGGCCAACTCCGTAATACCCAATAACGAAACCTCGGCAACGCTCAGGTTCGAAACCAACGGAGATCAATATTATCCCTTCTTCAACTCCTTTAACATTGAAATCATCGAACCCGATATCGTTCTTGAAAAGCGGGTTGAAGATATTAGTGGTGTTGATATTACAGGGCAAGGGGTAAACTTAGGGCAAACCTTAGATTACGTACTTACCTTCCAAAACACGGGGAACGACAATGCGGTAAACTATACGATTCGTGATGTTTTACCGGTGAACGTAACCCTAGACGAAAGCAACATCACCATGCCTAGCGGCACCACCTATACCTATGACCCCGCAACGCGCGCCGTTGAATTCAGCATTCCCAACAGGTATGTAGAGGTTGGCGATACCCCCGCAAATATTCGTATGCGGGTAAAAGTAGCGGAAAACTGCTTTGACTTTATAGATGCCTGTACCGATCTGATCGAAAACTTGGCCTACTCGACCTACCGTGGAGAAATTAACAATAATCAAATTACGGATGACCCGAGTGTATCTGACTTCGATAATTGTGGTTTTGTTACCCCAGGGGCGACGAATTTCTTGTTAGACGACCTTTCGGACTGTAATTTTAACCGTACCGTACAACTCTGCGGGCTCAATGTTACCTTAGATGCAGGTGACAATTTTGACGACTATATTTGGGTGCGTGATGATAACGAAAACGGCGAGATAGACCCATCCGATACCATTTTAGACGATGGCGATCCCGACGCAGACCCTAGCACTTTGGTCGTTTCAGACATAGGTACCTACATTGTTGATAAAATTGTAGCCGACCCATGTAAAGGCTTTAAGGAAATCATCGTAGTAGAACGTTTTGGCACTACCCAAACCAACCCTATTGTAGATTATTTCAATGCCTTGAACAGCGATGCGGATCCAACTAACGATATTCAGGGGGAAATTGCCCAATGTAGTATTGATGGTGATCTTTTACCTAAAATTTTTCTCTGTGGGTCGGGCGATACCCAACCTTTTCAGATAAACATAACCGATGCGCAAAGCCTAACATGGGAGCGTCTTGACGAAGGTAGCTGCTCTAGTGTTACCGATGATTGTGCCAACAAAAACCTAGGTTGTACGTGGAATACCGTTGGAACAGGAAACAACTTTAATGCCACATCTGCCGGTAAATACCGACTTGTCATCAACTACCAGTTGGGATGCTTTAGCCGGTTCTATTTTGATGTTTACCAAAACAACCTAGACCTTCTCTTCAATAAGAGGGACATTATCTGTTCTACCGATGGAAACATTACCATCACCAATTTGGGCAGTAATTACGGTTACCAGTTGGTAGACATAACCAACAACACCATTGTAGTGCCATTTAGCGCTAATAACGGCCCTAGTTTTGACATCTCTACCAATGGAGCCTATAGAGTAGACGTAACGCAATTAGACAGCTCTGGAAACCCAATTCCTGATGCATGTATTTTCAGTACGCCTGACATAGGTATACTCGACCGCGATTTTCAGGTCAACGTAACCACGACCCCATCTAATTGTAATGCCCAAGGTATTATCAAAATCGACGTTCTTAATGTAGAACCCAATTACACCTACGTACTTAGAAGAAGTGATGGAACCCTAATTGACGATGAAACCGCACAATCGGATAACACCCACTCCTTTAATGTAAATGCCGGTGATTATACCATTGAAGTTTCAACCGATGATGGGTGTTCGTTTAGCCAAGACGTAACCGTGGCCAGAACACCGGATCCCACCCTTATCGCACAAACGACAAAAGATATCGGCTGTACGGCTGGAACCATACAACTTACCGGTAGCGGAGGCTTGCCAAGTCCTGGCTATTCCTATGCCATTTGGAGTAAGGACGGCACCAATTTATATGCCGATGTAGCTTCAATACCCGGTGATGCCTATGAAACCGATCCTATTTTTACCTTCGGATGGCGCGATACGAATAGTGACGGTACAGACGAATATTTTCCAGGAGAAGAAGGGGATTACGTTTTTGTAATCGTCGATTCCAACAACTGTTTTGCCTTTTCCAACGAGGTGACCATAAACGATAACGGGGCTATGACCCTTGACTCGATTACCGAGACATCGCCTTCTTGTAGCGGTGATTCAGACGGGGCCCTGACCATAAACACTACGGGCGGTGTTGCTCCATTTTCGTACAGCATCGATGGTGGAACCACTACCCAGGGATCGCCAAACTTCGTAAACCTTATTGCCGGCACCTATGAAGTACTGGTAACCGATTCTTCCGGTTGTAGTTTATCACAAACCGTAGAATTGACCGAGCCCTTTCCTTTAAGTGCCTCGGCAGGTGTTTCACGTGACGCTACCTGTGACCCGAACGGTGCGGAAGTTCGTGTAACCAATGTGGTGGGAGGAACACCTCCTTACCAATACAGTTTTGACGGTGGTGCAACCTATGGCGCCTCAAGTATAGCTGTGCTTCCCCCTGGGGACTATACGGTAATCGTAAGCGATGGTTCTTGTGAGTATCCCATGAACGTAACCGTTGAAGATGAGCCGGCAGAACCGACCGTAACCCTTACTCCCGAGGTTAGCTATGATTGTAACGGAACGGGAACTATTACAGCTACCCCAGATATTGCTACGTACAACTATACTTATGCCCTAGATGGCGTACCCAATTCACCAGACCCCACAAGCAACGTTTTCCTTAACGTTGCCCCTGGCACCTATACGGTGAGCACCAGTTATGTGTCTCAGACCCCACCAACCCCCAGTTTATTGCTTACTGAGGATTTCGGAAGCGGACCAACCATACCTAGCCCAAACACAAATGGCTATAATTATGAAGACCAAACTACAAACTCTCCTGGCGATGCCAACGAAAACATCAATGACTTCGAGTATTCCGTAACGAGTGATATCGTCGCCCCGTTCGGCACATGGATCAACCCCATCGACCATACAACAGGAACAAGAACAGGTCAAGGCCGTTATTTGGTCATGAACGTAGGTACACCTACGCCTGCCCAAATCATATATTCCAAGCAAATAAACGATATCATCCCCAATCAAGATATCAGTGTAACCCTGTATATCATGAACCTGCTACGGCAGGGAACGAGCGGTCTTGATCCCAATTTGACCATAGAAATTCGCGAACCGGGGACGGGTACCGTAGTAAGGTCGATTACCACCGGAACGATAGCCAAAAACACAGGGGAAAACGATTGGGTAGAATTTACCGCGGAACTCAATCCGGGAAGCAACACGACCCTCGATTTTGTAATCCGATCCGAAATACCCGGAAACGGGGGCAATGACTTTGCCTTGGACGACATCGTTATACACCAAGTACCCGAAGTTTGTGAACAGACCGTTGAAACGCCGGTTACCGTGGTTGCCGGTCAGCTTTTCTCAGCAAACATTACAGGTGCTACCGATACGAGTTGTAACGGACTTGCCAACGGTTCCATAACCTTTGAAGTAGAGAACTTTAACGCCGCCGGATTTGAGTATTCAATAGACGGTAGTGCCTTTGTAAGCTCCACCATTTCACCCATTACCACTCCTGCCACCCTAAGTTCCGGTTCCCACACCGTAGTGGTCAGAAAGGTAGACGAGCCTAGTTGTTCTAGAACCTTGACACATACCATCAATGCCCCGGAAGCCCTAGTGGTTTCGGCATCGATTACCACAGAATTAAGCTGTACCAACGGCGGTGCTACCATTACGGCCAGTGCCACTGGCGGTACCACGGCCTACGAATATCAGTTGGAAGACCAGCTGGGCAACATTATCGGAAGCTATGATTTTGCGACCAACGGAAACAATACTGTTTTCCCGAACCTTATTGCAGGCGATTATATCGTACGTGTCAGGGATGCCAATACATGTGAAGACGCCATTGATACAGCCCTTACCGTTGCACCGACAAACCCGATTACTTTCGATGTGATTCCTACGGCTTGCTATACGGGCGGAAATACGGCCTCCATCCAAGTTGATGTTACCGATGGTAACGGAGATTATACCTTCAGTATCAACGGAAACCCATGGGTAAGTCCGAGCCCTGCGAACAGTACAACACATACGTTTTCGGGACTATCAAACGGAACATACACCATCAATGTACAAGATGGTTTGGGCTGTACGGGAACGCTACAGACCCTTACTATCGATCCACAATTGACCGTTAGCGCCACGGCCCCAAGAATTACCGCTTGTGCTACGGATACCGATATCACCATTTCAGCCTCCGGCGGGGACAATAACTACGTTTATGCCGTAGTGGACAATGGTACCGCCGTAACCGACGGGGACTTTAACACGACCAACCCTGTGACGGTGGCCATCGCCGGCGATTACGATGTGTACGTACGCGACAACAGTGGCGCTGCAGACTACTGCCAGGCCATGTATACCGTAACCGTAACCAAAGACGACCCTATTGCCCTAACGGCAACACCAACGGCGGTAAGCTGTTTTGGAAGTTCGGACGGAGCCATTTCGATTACCGTAGATTCGGGCGGAAACGCACCCTTTATGTACAGTATCGATAACGGCGCCACCTATGTACCCGGAAACAACTTCCCGAACCTATCGGCAGGAACCTATCCTGTACGTGTCAGGGACGCTAGCAATTGCGAAACCGTAGCCCAGGATGTAATCGTTACCGAACCGGCCCAATTGGTCGCAGAAGCGGTAATTACACAAAACTATACCTGTCTTGTCGACGGGGAGATTACCGTTGGAAGCATCACCCCAACATCAGGTGGTTCAGGAAACTATCAATACAGCATCAATGGAGGCGCTTGGACGGCCTCTACCACAGGCGGACATACCTTCACTGGTCTAAACGACGGAACGCACAGTATTCGCGTTCGGGACGCCAATGCCACTTCGTGCGGGATTACTTTAGCAGATATTATAATTTTGCCATTGCCCACCGAACCTACGCTTTCTACTTCCGTAACATACAATTGCGATGGAACAGGAAACATTACGGTATTGCCTAGCGATCCCTCATACACCTACAGTATTGATGGAGGAACGGCCCAAACAAGCAACCTCTTTAACGATATTGCCACAGGAAACCATACCATTACGGTCAATTACGGCAGTGATTGTACGGTCGACACAACCGTAATCGTCGAAGACGGCCATGCCTTTGAAGCCTCGATCACGGCTTTTGAAAACCTTGACTGTAACGCCGACAACTCAGGTAGCATTACCATAGATGCCAGCAATTACGGGGCAGGCGGATTCGAATATAGCTTGAACGGAGCGGCCTTTGTTGGTCCGTTTAGCGCACCGGAACAAATTACCGGTCTTGCCGCCCAAGCGCACAGTATTGTCGTAAGGGATGTAAACGACCCTGTTGCCGGTTGTACCGTTACTTTGAACCAGACCCTTACCCAACCCGATGTCATTGTGGCCTCGGCCAACATTACCGAAGTCTTTACCTGTAACAACACCGGCGCGACCATTACAGCCAGTGCCATAGGGGGTACGCCCACCTATGAATACCAGTTGGAAGACGACCTCGGCACCGTTATCGGAGGCTATAATTTCGCTACCAACGGAAACAATGCCGTTTTCCCGAATATTCCCGCAGGGGACTATATCGTACGTGTTAGGGACCAAAACAACTGTAGCGATGCCATCGATACCCCGATTACCGTAACCGCTCCTGCAGTACCGACTTTTGACGTTACCCCTACAGCCTGTTACTCCGGTACCAACGATGCTTCCATTCAGGTTGATGTTACGGCCGGAAACGGTGGATATACCTTCAGTATCAACGGTGGACCCTTTTTAGCGCCAACACCGAGTACCGAGGTTACGTACACTTTCAACAACCTGTCAAACGGTACCTATACCATAGACGTTAGGGACGCCTATGGATGTACGGCTGCACAACAGACCATTACCATCGACCCACAGCTTGTAGTATCCGTTGACGTCGTTGATATCAATTCGTGTAACGACGGATCCATAACGGTCAACGCCACAGGCGGAAACGGAACCTTGGTATATGCCATTGTACCGGCCGGTGACGATCCATCAGGACTTTATACCACAACCAATACCTTGACCATAACCAATGCCATGGCAACCGCCAATCCGGCCGGTTATGATGTCTATGTACTGGACAACAATGGAGCATCACCCTCTTGTTCCTTTGTCCAAGAAGATATTGTATTCACTCCTGCCACTCCTTTATCGGTAAGCGGAACGGCCACCGACCCCGAATGTTTTGACGGGCTCGGCTCTGTAGATGCGACCGTTACAGGCGGTACGGCCCCATTTACCTATCAACTGGTAGATCTAACCCCTGCGGATGGTATCGATTATGGCAATACGAGTACAAACGTATTTACCCCTTCACTGACCTTCAACGGTATCGGGACAGGTGATTACGAAATAAACATTACGGATGACAACGGTTGTACCGTTACCTCAACAACGGTAACGATCAACAATGCCGTGGAAATTACGGCCGACATCATTCCTATATTACCGGCGGCATGTAATGACCCCGACATTAATGAATATGGTTTCCAATTTGACAATGTAACCGCTCCGGCCGGAGGCACTATAGAGTATAGTGATGATGGTGGTAGTTCTTGGCAAATTTCCAATGAATTAAGAGGTAGCGTTTCGGGTACCGAGGTATACCCTTCTATTCGGGTTACCTTGCCCAGTGGTACCATTTGTCAAAAAGATTTTGATCGATATATCATTCCTTATCCCTTGGATGACTTGGATATTACCTTGGCGGCCGTGGTTGTCAATTGTAACGACCTTCAGGTCCGTGTATTGGGTAGCGAAGGAAACCCGATTCCGGGGTACGAGTATACCTATAGTGACGATCCGGCGAATTTCGATCCTTCCACGGCTATTTGGACGGCTCCAATACCGGCCGGAACCCCCCATATTTTCCAGAATATTGATGCCACAACCCCCCAAACACCAGGATTGCCCCTTTTGGTTCCCGGTAGAACCTACGTCTTTTACGTTAGGGACGGTGCGGGATGTGTGCGCCAGAGTAACGAAAATGTAAACGAATTGCCCGGTGTCAATCTGCCTATTGAAATTACCACGGACATCGTTCCTACTTGTTCCGGTTCATCAACAGGTGAAATAACATTCCACATTAATCCAAATACAACGCACCCTTTCATGCGCTATGAAATCTATGAGCTTGGTAATTCAACTCCTATAGATGTCAGTGGACCTGGGCCAGCGGCCAGCAATGTTCCCTACCACGATGAAATTACGGTTTCAGGTCTTGGCGAAGGGGAATACTATATCCGATTGGTTCAAGTAGATGCATCAAATGCAGATGCCTGTATCGGCGGTGGCGAGAACGCTCTCTTGGAGGAATTGGACGCCATTAATGCCACACCAACGGTTACGCGTCATATTTCCTGTAACCTTCCAGGATTGATTACCATTACCAATATTACCGGTGGTGGTGGAGCTCCGTATACCTACGATGTAGCAGGTCCTGGTGGATTTACCCCCTTAACGGGAACCACTTCGAATCCTATTGAAATTCCAGTAAATTCCCCAGCAGGAAGCTATACCGTCACGCTTTATGATCAATATAATTGTTCCGTAACCTTGGCTCCGGTGAATTTAGACCTTTCACCGAACCCGACCATAGACTCGGTTACCCAAGACAACTGTAACGCTCCTATCGACCTTACCGTTGTAGGTAGTTCCGCTGCAGGAAACATACGATATGCCATTGTACCGGCCGGAGATCCCGCACCGACAACCTACTTAAACAATGCCGGCTTATTTGAAAATGTCGCCCCAGGTTCATATGATATTTACATTATGGACGGCAATGGTTGTACGAACTCACAATTGGGTTATGTGGTCAACCCAGTACTTTCGGCCAAGGCCGAGCTTACCAAGGTATTGGATTGTACCGGGTCGCCCGATGCCCTTATTAACATTGAAGTATTGGATGGCTCGGGAAGCTATGAGTACTCGATAACCAATACCGCGGGTGTACCGGCAGTTGCACAAACGGCCATCCCAAGTAATCCGTTCGATTACCAGGCACCAGCGGCAGGAGATTATACGATTACCATCTACGATACCAATACACCGAACAGTGCGGCGTGTAACAGGCAATTTGTTGTAAACGTTCCAACCAGGGTCGAGCCTGTAATCGATACCTTTACAGCAACCGATGTTACTTGTTTGGGCAATTCAGATGGTACCATTACCATTACGGCCGTAGATAATGCCACGGGTCCATATACCTTTGAAATCACTTCATTTGATGGAGGTGTGGTAAGTATCGCCCCAACAAGTTTCACTAATACAACAGCCACGTTCACCGGTCTTGCTCCGAATTCGACTACGCTGCCAAGTGGCTATGTGGTTACCGTTAGGGGCAATGCTACAACGAACAACTGTACTACGGATAGTGCTCCTATTATCATCACGCAGCCAGATGCCATTAACGTAACCTTAGATCCCGTGGTAGAGTTTGGCTGTACCACGGCCAACAACCAGAACGATGCCAGCATTTCAGTGGCAAACGTTACCGGTGGTTCAACCACCT
This sequence comes from Zobellia uliginosa, assembly GCF_900156625.1. GTDB lineage: Bacteria > Bacteroidota > Bacteroidia > Flavobacteriales > Flavobacteriaceae > Zobellia > Zobellia uliginosa. The sequence continues at coordinate 342,352 of NZ_FTOB01000001.1, forward strand.
ATGTCCGTTACGAATTTATAAAAAACGATAACCCAGCCACTGCTGCGGTAGAACCGGACGTTGTGGTTCAGGACGGCTCTAACGACACCTATATCGAAACCGACCTTTTAGGCGGAGCATATACCATCAACGTGTATGACGACAAGGCTTGTGTAGGTACGGCCACGGCCACGATAGCGCCTTTTGTAGCAATAAGCAACCCTACGGTGAGTATTGATACCGATGTGAGCTGTAGCCCCGGCGACGATGCCGTGGTTTCCATAGGGGTAGATGTAACGCCTCCTTCAGGAAGTCCAACACTCGAATATTCCGTAGTAGGTACCGATAACGCCTATAGCCAACTTGGTCAAGCCTCCAATTCATTTAGCGGAATCGGGGTAGGAAACTATGAGGTTACCGTTACCAATACCGATACCGGTTGTTTCGTACAGACTACCTTTGAAATTGAAGATCCAAATACCTTTGAAATCGATGCTACGACAGTTGATGTAGTTTGTCACGGGACAGATGGTTCCGTTAGCTTTACCATAAGCGATAGCACCAAACCTTATGGCGGCGGTTTCACTTGGCAAATCTATAATTCACAAGGTACGGTTGACCCCAGCGATGATACCCTCATCGCCTCGGCAAACGGAACCTCGGCCAATGCAGGTCCCACAACACCATTTGCAATTGGCGCGGGAGAATACCGTGTTGAGGTTACCCAAGATAGCAATCCTTCTTGTGTAGCTTCCGAAATGTTCACTATTGCAGGTCCTAGCGACCCGATCAGCGCAAACCGGGTATTTACCGATATCACTTGCGTACCTGGTAATAACGGAACCATAGAGGTTACAGACGTTACCGGAGGATGGGGAGGTTATTCGTATCTCATTTTCGATACGGCCGGGCCGGTTATCGACACCAACGATGCTGCAAACTATGTCTCGAATCCGAAAGCGGAAAACCTAAGCGCGGCTACCTACCAAGTTTGGGTTATGGATTCAAGGGGATGTGCACATCAATTGGCCGATGTTACGCTTAACGACCCAACGCCGATTACGGCAGACTTAAGGATAAACCAACCGAATTGTACCGATTTGGAGGGAGAAATAGAGGTTATCAACGTACTTAACGGTCAGGGTAGCAACTATAGTTACCAGTTACAGATGTACAATACAGGTACTTCTGCTTTTGAAGACCTAAGACCGATTCAGACCTCGCCTATTTTTGGTGGTCTGGGTGCGGGCGAATACCAAGTGATCGTCAGTGATCAATGGGGCTGTAGCAGTGCCACAAGCACGAGCATCGCCTTACACGAGCCTATTTCACCATTGGCATCCGTAGTTAAGACCATAGATTGCTCCGTTACCGATCCGGGAGGACAGATTACTATTAGCCAAACGGGAGGTTCGGGCAACTTTAGATACGATGTTCAATACCCATCATCGGCCCCTGCTACCGTAGATGACAGTAACATTACTGGAATCTTTACAGGTCTGACCCAAGTTGGTGACTACGTGTTTACGATTACCGATTTAGATGCCGATCATAGCTGTAGTACTACCATAACCCAAAGATTGGAACCAGCGGTAATACCTGTAATAGGTGTAGATTCATCTACCAATGTAAGCTGTAACGGCGCAGATGACGGTACAATTTCAGTTAGTGTTACCGACAATGGAGTAGGCCCCTATACCTTTACCATTACGGCGGGACCAGGAAGTACGGCAACATTCCCAATAACTGCTACTTCCTCGACCTCGACCTCCGCTTTCTTTGATGGACTCGAAGGCTCAACGACAGGAATAACCTATACCATTGAAGCCCGTGGTGCCAACAACTGTGCCATAACCACCGATGTTACCATTACCGAACGGGAAGCTATTACCGTAAATCCTATGAGCATTGTTCAGTATGGATGTACGGATGGCAACAACGGAAACAATGCCAGCGTATCGTTTACCAATGCATCGGGAGGTACAGGTACTTATGTAAGATATGTATTCGTACGTGACGGAAGCGTTGTTCAAGACGGTTCCAACACTACCTATTTTGAAACCGACGGTTTAGGCGGTTCGTATGAAATAAGGGTATATGACGATGCAGGATGTTCTGCCATCTCGGCCGCGAATACAGTATTGCCTTTTGTAGAAATCAGCGATGCGATCGTAACAACTACCCAAGAAGCTGCTTGTTCCCCATTGAACAATGGTGAAATAGAAGTTGGACTGACCGTTAGCCCAGCTACGGCAACACCGAACTTAGAGTATATCGTTACCGGAATAAATGTGGTCTACAATCAGACGATTGCCTCTACCAACAATCCCGAAACCTTTACAGGATTGGAAGTAGGTAACTACAGGATAACGATCACCAATTTAGATACAGGCTGTGTTATCGAAACGGTACACACCATAGACGATCCGGATGTAATTGAAGTAATAGCCACAAAATTGACGGACGAAGAGTGTTTGAACAATGGTGTGGACGACGGTAGCTTTAGTGTTGCTATCAATAATTATACGGGGCCGTATAGCTATCAAGTATATGACGTTAACGATAACCCGGTACCTGGGGCCGCATTCAACGGAACCGGAGATACCAGTACACCGTTGGTGATTACAAACCTTCCTGGAGGAAGTTACTATGTACGTATTGCGGAAACCAACGCGCCATTGTGCGACGACGATTCCAATATCATAACCATATTGGCTCCAAGTGACCCGATTACGGCCACCATAACTGAAGAAGCCAATGTTTCATGTAGCAATGACCAAGGCGAGATACTTGTTGATCCTGTCGGTGGCGAAGGTCCGTATACCATAGTATTGGATAATACCACTACTTCCCAAGTATATACCGAGACCAATGTTGAGGCTTTCATTTTCAGAAACCTATCTGCAGGTGATTTCCATGTAACCGTTACAGACGCCTTTGGTTGTGTACTTTCGGATAATATCACCTTAATTAGACCTGATGATATCGTGGCCAATATTTCAGCAACGCCCCTATCGTGTTTCAATGGAAATACGGCAAGCGTCTTGGCTACCGTTGACCCTAGAAACATTACGCCTACATACCAGTTCCAGTTGAATACCTATGATGACCTTGCAGGAAGCAACTTGTTGACCACTTCAGTAGGTCGCAGTACCGGTAACTTCAACAATTTGGCTGCTGGTTTCTATAGTGTCACCGTAAGTGACGATGTAGGATGTTCAGTGGAAACCGCTATTGTCGAAATCGTTAATCCAACGGAAGTTGAAGCCCAATTGATAAGAACAAGTCCGTTAACCTGTGCTACCGGTGTAGAATTTGAATTGAGTGCAACAGGAGGAAGCGGAACCTACGAATACAGTGAAGACAACGTGACATGGACAGCGATGCCCGGAAACAGCGTCAATTTACCTCTAAGTGGTATGTTGGGTGCCGGTATTTATCGCTACTATGTTAGGGATGCCGTAAACCTATGTACCGCTGTACAATCAAATTCGATAGAAGAAGATGTTATCGAGCCCTTAACGCTTACTGTAGATACAACAGCTGCCTTTATTAATTGTAATGGTGATAATACCGCTACGATCTATGCAGAAGCTGATGGAGGTCTTGGTAACTATCAATATGCCCTGTACACCGATGCTACCTTAAGTGTGGCCTCACGCGTGGCCGGACCACAAAGCAATGGTATCTTCAGTAATCTGACAGCAGGCACCTACTATGTAGATGTAACCAGTCAAGACTGTACGACCACTGCAGAGCGTGTAATTATTACCGAGCCTACGGCCCTTAGCTATACCGATGCGGTTACCAACGTGACCTGTAATGGTGAAGAAGATGGTTCCATTACGGTTACCCTATCGGGTGGTTCAGGAGGATATCAATATGCCATATCACCAAACCTTAACCAGTTTGATGATAAAAACACCTTTGATAACCTTGCCCCTGGTGATTATACCGTAATTGCACAAGATCAAAACGGTTGTTTTATTCAATTGGAATACACCATTGATCAACCTACTATAATCGAAGTAACGGCCACATCAACACCCGAAATTTGTGCTGGTGAAGCCAATGGTAGCATCGATCTTAGCATCACTGGTGGTACACCAGGCTATAGCACCCGTATGCATACGGAAGCAGATTTTGTACAAGACAGAACGACCTTTACCGGTCTGGCCGAAGGAACATACATCATTTTTGTACGTGACGCCCAAGGCTGTGAAGAGGATATAACCGTAACGGTAGATCCCGGTGTGAACCTTAATGCATCCGTAGAACCGGTGTATGGTTGTAACGGCAATATTCCGAACAACTATATCAATATTTCCCTTGAAGATACCAGTATTTCAGATCAGGTTCTTTATGGGGTAGATACTATGGATCCCGCAGAAATGCAACTGAATCCATATTTCAGGGACTTGTCTCCAGGTACGCACTATGTAGCCATATCACATGCCAACGGTTGTATTGTTACCTATGATGTAGAAATTGAAGATTACCAACCATTGACCATTACCCTAGAGCAATCCAATATCAATGAGATAACGGCCAACGTTTCTGGAGGTAGGGGTACATACACCATCACTTTCGATGGCAAAAACAACGGTTCCGATAATACTTACTATATCACTCGTACCGATACATACGTAGTTACCGCTACGGACGAAAACGGTTGTGAGGTGATGGCCACCATTGATATGGAGTTCATTGATCTTGATATTCCCAACTTCTTTACCCCAAATGGAGATGGGCTAAATCAGACCTGGAAACCTAAAAATGATGAAGGCTTCCCACAGATACTAACCGTCATATTTGATCGTTATGGTAGGGAGGTGTACCGAATGGGTCTTGGTGATCCAGGATGGGACGGTCTTTACAAACAAAAAGAACTTCCATCTGGTGATTACTGGTATGTTATCAAACTCAACGGAGAGAACGATGACAGGGAATTCGTTGGACACTTTACCCTATATCGCTAAATAAAAAACTTAACCTACAACCTACAGTACCATGCGCAAATTCATATGGACCTTGCTGCTCTTATCGGGCATTACAACCGCGAGAGGACAGGAGCTCAATTCTCCCCAACTCTCACAATATTTGGCAGATAACCCGTTTGTTCTCTCTCCGGTCTATGCCGGTATCGGAGACCATGTAAAAATCAGGCTTAACGGTCTTACCCAGTGGGTAGGTATTAAAGATGCCCCACAGACCCAGTCATTGGCAGCAGATATGCGTCTAGGCGAACAATCTGGTGTAGGACTGTTCTTGTACAACGATAAAAACGGTTACACCAAACAACAGGGAGCAAGGGTTTCTTTTGCACACCACTTGACCCTTGATAGATACGATGACGAATTTCTATCATTCGGTATTTCATATAACTTTAACCAGTTTAGAATAGATGTCGATAAATTTGTTGATGCCAATCTGGATCCCGGGGTTATCAACAACCGCCAGACCAGTAACCACAACTTTGATGTAGGTGCTTTGTACCGATATGGTAAATTCTATATCAGTGCCAACGCTTCTAACCTTTTAGGTAAAGACCCTAGTAATTTTACGTTCAATGTAGACGAACCTAACGAACTAAGAAACTACTATGTCTATACCGGTTACCGTTATAGAAAAAACAAGAACAGTGACCTGGAAATAGAACCCTCTTTATTGTTCAAAATGTTCGAAAGTGACGGTCGATCGGAAACCGATTTAAACCTGAAGTTCAGATGGTACAATTTTGAGGATTATTTTTATGCAGGTGTGAACTATCGCTTCCTAAATGACCAGATCGGTAGTCCGCTCTACATTGCACCCTTTGCCGGTCTAAAGAAGAACAATTTCTATTTTGGTTACTCGTATCAGATCATTCTTAACGAGATTATTACCTACAGTACAGGTACCCATGTAGTTACCATTGGTGTAGACTTGTTTCAAGGGCTTAGTAACTGTCGTTGTACCTATTAATAAAAAACAAAGCAACAAATTTTGGGCATGAAAATATTTCTAAAAATTACATCTTAGCTTGTTATCCTTATTTGGCCTGTTTCAATTAAGTTTGCAGAAATAAATTTGATTTTGGACAAGGTAAAGGTTAATAACATAAGGGTATATGCCCACCATGGTTGTTTGGCGGAAGAAACCGCTATAGGTAGTGAATATTTGGTCAACGTTGCCGTAGATGCAGACTTAAGTAAGGCATCGGTTTCCGACAAGTTATCCGATACGGTCGATTACGTTCACATCAACCGAATCGTTAAGGAGGAAATGAAAATTCCGTCCAAGCTTTTAGAGCATATCGGTAAACGGATCTTAGATCGGATATTTAAGGAAATAGCCATCGTTCAAAAGGCGGAAGTCGAGGTTTCAAAAATCAACCCTCCTATAGGTGGCGATGTTGAAAAGGTAACCATTGTCTTGAAGCAAAAACGAAAAAAATAGTTTTTTAAGCGCTTTAAACATCATCCTAAACAACTGTAAATCTTTACCCTTACCCGTTTCCTTGCACTTTGTAAATAGAACTGGTGAAAAAAAAGTAAAGTAAAAATAACATTTCCATCAAAAAAACTATCTTTGCACCTGCAAATGGCATCGTGGCCGAGTGGCTAGGCAGAGCTCTGCAAAAGCTTGTACAGCAGTTCGAATCTGCTCGATGCCTCAACAAAAAACCTTCGTAAAATACGAAGGTTTTTTTGTTTCTATCAATGTGCTATGTCTTCACCAAACGAAATCACACCGGTTTCTACTATAATTTTTCAATACGCTCTATACCGTTTTCAATATTGAACTGGTCTTTTGGTAAGAAGCCTTTGACTATAAGTACAATTCCGCATATAATAAGGATAATACCTATACCCTTCTTTATGAGATAAATTCTATTGATCGTCAACTTTTTCTTCAATTGTTTCGCCAAGAGGATCTTAAAGATATCGGTTACAAAATAAGCCCCGACCATGGTGGAAAAGAATACGATGATACGGTTGGGATCATTATTTAGGCTTGGTCCGACCACAATGATAATCCCCAACCAAAAAACAAGTACACCGATGTTGATAAAGTTGAGCAGAAAACCTTTGACGAAGAGCCCCAAGTAATCACTCTTTTTAACTTTGATGCTCGTATCGACCTGTTTAGGAGGTTTTTTGAAAATGGTGGTAATCCCATAAACCAGAAGAATAACGCCCCCAAAGACGTAGAGTCCGGGTTGGTTGCTTAAATTTTCTAGAAGTTGAAAACTACTGAAATAGGCAATAACAAGAAAAATGCCATCGGCAAGGATAACTCCGAAATCAAAAACGATTGCGGCCCTAAACCCCTTAATGGCACTGGTTTCAAGAAGCACAAAAAACACAGGCCCAATCATAAAGCTCAATAAAAAGCCTAATGGAACTGCTGCCTGAATGTCTTCCCACATGCGTTATTCTGCGTATTATAATTAATCGTTCGGGTCGGGTACGGTGCAATCATTGACGCTATTGGTCTAAACGGCAATGTTCATCATACAAAACTAAGGGATTACAACAGGAATGAAAAAATTACATTCGAATTACCTTACCCCCAAAAACCGTTTTCTCATCCATTTTAGCCGGATTTCCATAAACCAGTACCTCTCCACCTGCCTTTACCGTAGCTTTTACATAGTCTGAGGCAAATATCTCGGCCCTTGATCCCGCATTTACGTTAATGGTCGAAAACTTTGTCTTGAACTCCTTACCTTCATAGATACCTCCGGTATTAATGGCCACGTCCTGCAAATTAGAAGAGCCCTTGGTCACTATAACCCCACCGGTAACCGTTTTTATCAACATTTGTTCAACTTCTGCCTTGATGTCGAGCTCACCGCCCTCTTGGGCCTTTAATTCAAGAACCTCTTGTTTTATAGCCTGTTCGCTTATGATGCGGGCATCTTCGTTAACGTCTATAACTACCAGGTTTTCGGTATAGTACAACTCTACAAAAGTGCGGTAACCGCTAAAGATCTTTCCTATTTGCATTCGGATCTTAAGCACCCCATCGTTATTAACAATGGCCACCTTGTTGATATTCTCACCGGTTATGATCGCTTTGTTCACATCTGATTTTATCAGTTTAACCGATAGACCATCAAACGCCTTGACCTCAGTAAACTTCGTAAGGTCTTGTGTCATTTTTTCCCCTTGGGCCTCAAGTAAATTCTGCCCGAGTATAAAAACGACAAGCCACACAAATTTTTTCATGATGTACCTTTTAGGTTTATTATCGTTCAAAAACAAAATCCATTCAAAGAAATGGACTATCCCTCATGTTTTCCCAGTAATGAAAAATCGAGATGGCGTTTGACCAAATCGGTATTTTTAACCATAACTACGACTTCATCGCCTAACTGATAGGTTTTCTTTGTTTTTTCACCTACAATAGCGTACTCCTTTTCATCAAAGGTATAATAATCATCTTTTATATCGCTTATCCTGACCATGCCCTCACATTTGTTGGCAATGATCTCAACGTAAACGCCCCATTCGGTGACCCCGCTGATTACCCCCACAAACTCTTGGTCTTGGTGATCTTGCATAAACTTAATCTGCATGTATTTGATCGAATCGCGTTCAGCGCTAGAGGCCAAGTATTCCATATCCGACGAATGTTTACATTTCTGTTCGTAAACCTCTTCTTTGGCCGAATCGCCCCCATCTAGGTAATGTTGCAACAAACGGTGCACCATGACATCGGGATATCTTCTGATCGGCGAAGTAAAATGGGTATAGTAATCAAATGCCAAACCATAGTGCCCAATATTTTGGGTCGTATAGATGGCCTTGCTCATACTACGTATGGTCAGCGTATCTACCAAATTCTGTTCCTTCTTCCCCTTAACGTCGCTCAAGAGCTGGTTTAAAGAGGCGCTAATGGACTTTTTATCCTGAAAGTCTATCTTGTGACCAAACCTTGATATCAAGCCGTTAAGCGCTATTAATTTATCTTCGTCCGGATCATCATGGATACGATATACAAAGGTTTTTTTCGGTTTTTGTTTTCCGATGAATTCGGCCACCTTTCTATTGGCCAGTAGCATAAATTCTTCGATCAGCTTGTTGGCATCCTTAGATTCTTTAAAGAAAACTCCTATGGGCTCGCTATTTTCGTTCAGATTAAAACGTACTTCAACCTTATCGAAAGAAATAGCCCCTTGTTGCATACGTTTATCACGCATGATTTTGGCGAGGCGGTCCATCTCCAAGGTAGCCTTAACTACATCATCTGAAACCGAATAGGCCTCTTCACGTATAGAAATATCCTCAGGAATATGGCCTTCACCGGTTTCTATAATATGTTGGGCTTCCTCATAGGCAAAACGTTCGTTCGAATTAATGACCGTTCGACCGAACCATTGCTTCTTTATCTGTGCCTTTTTATCGATTTCGAAAACTGCAGAAAAGGTATATTTTTCTTCATTCGGTCTTAGGGAACAGGCATTGTTCGACAAGACTTCAGGAAGCATGGGTACCACTCGATCCACCAAATAGACCGATGTGGCCCTTTCATAAGCTTCATCATCTAAAATGGTATCGGGTTCGAGGTAATGCGATACATCGGCAATGTGGATACCAATCTCATAATTGCCATTTTCTAGCACTTCAAAGGAAAGGGCATCATCAAAATCCTTGGCATCCTTGGGATCGATGGTAAAGGTCAATGTATCTCTCATATCCCTTCTTTTGGCAATCTCCTCTTCCTTTATGGAAGTATCTATCTTATCGGCAAAATGTTCGACTTCCTCAGGAAAATCGTAGGGAAGTCCGTATTCGGCCAAAATAGCGTGAATTTCGGTATTGTGTTCCCCGGGTTTTCCGAGAACCTCGGTAATTGTTCCGGTAGGTGAATCGTCTCCATCGGGCCAACTTTCGAACCTTACGACTACTTTGTCACCATCATTGGCACCCTTTATCTGGCCTTTCGGAACAAAGAAATCGGTATACATCCTAAAATCGGTAGGACGGACAAAGGCAAAGGTCTTCTGTAGATCGACTATACCGACAAACTCGGTTTTCTTACGTTCCAATACTTTGGTAACCTCACCTTCTAGCTTCTTTCCTTTTCTTCTAGGAAAGATATATACCTCTACGGTATCGCCGTGAAAGGCCTTGTTTACTTTGTTATACGGAACGAATACGTCATCGTCTAGACCTTCTATAACGATATAGGCATTCCCACGTCCGGTAAGGTCAACCGTACCGACACTGTATTTTTTAGTACTAGAGGCGATAGCCTTGTAACTTCCTTTGGCTTCTTCCTGTATTCTATTCTTTTCTTTGAGTTGCCCTAACCTTTTTATCAATTGGTTACGGTCTTGAGTATTGTTTAGACCAAGTAATGCGGCCATTTGTTTATAATTAAAGCTCTTCTGTGGTTCTTTTTCAAGTATAGTGAAGATACCTTTAGTTATCTCGTTGTTTTTATGGTTACGAGATTGTTTTTTCTTTTTTGACATTAACTGTTTTTATTTGAACGTAAATTACGAATTATAATCGACTACCCTTAATCGTACCCCTCATCTTGATCTAAAACAAGGTTATCAACAAGTATATTATAATTTCTTTTTCTTTTAAATTTTTAAAAAATAAAATGGTGGTTATGATAGCTTGTTAATAGTGCTCATAAAATTATGGGAAAAAATTTGCTCTGAACGTGTTTAAGAAGTTGTTGACAATCTATACAATTATCATTTACCAGAAAACCAATATGATAGAATAATTATCCATAATCGTTCATAAGGTTTATCAACATAAATTTTTTAATAAGTAAACGTAAATTTAATGTTAATTAGGGTAGATAAGATTTTAATAGTGGATTATAAAAAGAGGAAAAATATATTTCTCATTTCACGAATAGTTTTGTAGAGTACTATTCAAACGAGAAATCAAAATTTAAGATCTAATTTCTATTGTAAGGTTATTAACAATAAATACACCTTTTTAACAATGACAAATTAACAACGTACATCTCTTGTAATAAAACTTATGTTGTGAGTGTACCATAAATTGTGGTGAATCAGTTCTATTTGTACCTTTACGCCTAAAATCAAAGGTTTTTAATAGGGACATACCTCTATATAATTAATGTCAAACCATTCGTCCCATATAAGAAGTAAGATACAATGAAAATAGCTATTGGTAATGATCACGCAGGTACAGATTATAAATTGGCCATTGTTGGGCTGTTAAAATCTATGAGTATAGATATAACAAATTATGGTACCGATACTATCGATAGCGTTGATTATGCCGATTTTGTACACCCTGTGGCTACCGATGTCCATAATGGCGATGTTGATTTTGGTATCATTATATGTGGAAGCGGTAACGGCGCCTCAATGACGGCCAACAAGCATCAAAAAGTACGTTGCGCCTTGTGTTGGACTAAAGAAATCGTTCAGTTGAGCAGGGAACATAACGATGCCAACGTATTGAGTATACCCGCACGTTTTGTTTCATTGCCCCAGGCATTGGAAATGGTAAAGACATTTTTAGATACGCCTTTTGAAGGTGGTAGGCACGAAAGAAGAATAGAAAAAATTCCTTGTAGTTAAAAAGGTAAAGCCCTACTTTTATAAGAGGGTTCATAAATTACCTTTCAATCGAGCACCACACCAGTTTAGATGCCATGGGCCTATACCGTGCAATGCACTTTAGGGCCTTGCCATTAGCGTTAAGAACAACTGTTAATTTATTTTTGAGATGAAATGGGAAACTTACATGATCGTTCCCACGGCCATTCGCATTCCGATTTAAAGGGAAGAAACCTAATTATATCTATTTTCCTAAACCTGTTGATAACGGTTTGCCAAATTATCGGGGGGCTCGTTTCAGGTAGCTTGTCCTTGCTTTCGGATGCCTTGCACAATTTCAGTGATGTACTTTCCCTTATCGTTAGTTATATCGCTACGTTGCTAGCTAAAAAAGAGGCCTCTACGAATAGGACTTTTGGCTATAAACGTGCCGAGATCATTGCCGCCTTTATCAATGCGGCTACATTGATCGTAGTGGCCATTATTTTAATAAAAGAAGCTTCGGAACGTTTTTTGCAACCCCAAAAAGTAGAATCCGACCTGGTTATTTGGCTTTCGTTATTGGGTATTGCCGCCAATGGTTTTAGTGTACTGTTGTTGAAAAAAGATGCACAGAGCAGTATGAACATGAAATCGGCCTATTTGCATCTGTTAACGGATATGTTGGCTTCCGTAGCGGTACTTATAGGTGGCCTGGTAATGAAATTTTATGAAGTATATTGGGTAGATGCGGCCTTGACCCTGGTGATTGCCCTTTACCTGATTTTTGTAGGATATGATTTATTAAAGGAATCGACACGGGTCTTAATGCTATTTACACCTAATACCATTCAGGTTCGGCAAATTGTCGAGGAAGTAGGCATGATCGATTCGGTGAAAAATATACATCATATTCATATCTGGCAATTAAATGAAAATGAGGTACACTTAGAGGCACATGTAGATTTCAAGGAAGACGTCAAGCTTTCTGAGTTTGACAAGGTTTTAGGGCAAATAGAGGAAATTGTATATCACAAATTCGGTATCAACCACGTTACCATACAACCTGAATACGGTAAGAGTGATAGTAAACAGATAATAGTTCAAGATTGATAGAATGAAAATACAGATAAAATCGTTTGAAGAACTAACGACAACGGAGCTTTATGAGCTACTTAAGATAAGAAGCGAAATATTCGTTGTTGAACAAGATTGCGTGTATTTGGATATCGACGGCAAAGACCAGAAGGCCCTGCACGTAATCGGAAAGAGAAACAATGACATTGTAGCGTATACCCGAATTTTTAAAGGGGGAGATTATTTTGAAGAGGCCAGTATCGGTAGGGTAGTGGTCAAGGCTTCAGAAAGAAAATACGGCTACGGAAAAGAGATCGTTAAGGCTTCAATACATGCCATAGAATATCATTTTAAGGAAAGACGTATAAAAGTATCGGCACAATTGTACCTTGAACGCTTTTATCACACCTTAGGCTTCAATCAAATAGGCGATGGCTATCTCGAAGATGGTATACCCCATATTGCAATGATCAGAGATAAGTAAGGTCCGTTTATACGGACCTTTTATTTTTATAATTACGAAATGTACGATTAAATGCGAATAGGTTCTTTGTTGGTAAGGTTGATATCTTCCAACATATTATCGGTGAACTTGTAGTGTCCCTTGGTGGTAATGATACGGAAGCGGTTTGAGTTCATTCGACTTAAAGTATCCAAGAAAAGCCATTTGGTTTTTAAGAGTCTTGGTTTAGAGGATTTAAGGCTTATTTCAAAGTAATATTTTCTACCGTTCTTAAGGGCTACGATATCTGGTGTAATCTTTGAATCGCTTCCTTTTCTAACATAGGATTTAGGAGTTTCGTACCCCTCTATATCCGCTTTAATATCTTCAAAGCCCGTAGCTTCGAGATGATTGATCGACTTCTCTAAAAATTCTTTGTTTTCTGACTTTTCTGTTGTTACCATAAAGGATAAGATAGTAAAATTTTGTATAAAAACAAGTTTTGAGTATTGATTAACAGCATTTTAAGAGCTTAAAAAACACTATTCAATTTTATGGTACTATTTATAGAAACCGACCAAATAGTCGGTTAGCGATTGCTCCGCTTGGGACATGGAAGATTCACAACCGATAAAAAGAAGCTTTGAATCGCCGTAAAGCTATACTACTGTATATATTCAAGACTTTGCCCGATTTACCGACCAAACGGTCTGTAAAAGTCTTAGGCCAGTCTTTTGGCAACACCGGATTCCTCTAAAAAATCGAGTTTCAAAATAAGGTTTAAAGGGTTTTCCACCTTGTTTTTGGTTGACGAAAACAGATATCCTTCGCTTCTATGGTGTAGCATATCCAGTTTTATTTTACCGTGTAGCTTTTGGCGCAATAAGGCATACTTTTTTATAGAGGCCGCGGTAATGGAACGGCGCTTCAAAAGGGCAATGAGTTTTTGCCGGTTTACCAAGGTGATTTTACATGAGGTAAAAGTGTTCGGGGCATCGGCATAAATAGAAGTAACCAAAGCATAGAAATCCGTTTTCTTAGAGGTATCGAATAACCAACCTTTCTTTAATGAACCTTTCTTTTCATAATTCAGTTCAAAGGCAAAGGTGGGCAGGTTTTCATTGACATAATCGAGCTGTGCCTTTTCGTCTATAAAAAATTGCTTTCCATTGGTTTTGTGCCTAAAGATGAGGTCTATGCCTTTCAATTGGCGACTTAGGTCGCTTACCCGCTCAAAGGTGTAATGTTTAAGGTAGTGTTTGTAATAGCGGTCCAGTAAAATATAAAGCCTTTGTTCCCGTTCTAGATCCGATTTGAAATTACTCTGAGTAGACATGTTACATTGATAGATGTAATTTTTAAGGGATTAAACATCAATTTTATCCGCTAGGGCTTCGGCTATTTTTTCAACAACGCCAACAACCAGGGCATTGCCCATAAAAAAGGCCCGTTTGGTATCGCTTATGCCCTCTAAAAGTGTGTGATTGTCAGGAAACATATTCAAGCGTTCGAGTTCTACGGGCGTTAAGCGTCTCAATCCCTTTTGGGTCTGTACCACATGCTTGAAACGAGAAGGCGATTTTCCGCCCTCTCCGGTAATGATAGTCCTTGAAGCATTGTCCAATGCATCGGGAAATATCATCCCCCCTTCGCTGTAGTTATAGGTAAAACCTGATTTGGCTGTTCGTACTTCCTTTTTTGCCCCTTTTAAGTATTCCCATTTATGATAGTCCTCTTCGGGAATGAAAAAGGCTTCGGTGACCTCCCCGTTTTGAAGCACATCGCCCAAAACGGTACGTTTGCCATCGTAGCTAGGTGCCGTTTTTACGGTAAAGACCTTTCCGTCGATAAATACCCCCGAGTTTTGAAAAGGGGAAAGTCCTTCTCCCAAATTAAAATTCTCCGAAATATGTACCAAATCTCCCTCGATTTTGAAGGATGTGGGCTTTTGTACCGTTTGTTGAACGGGAAAAGCAGCAGGCATCGTTCCCGATGTATGTATCCAATCGGCGGCATCCGATTTTTTAAGGGCGTTATAAAGGGGAGTTGATTTGTGGTAGCCCAAGAAAAAAATGCGTCTACGGCGTTGGGGCATACCATAGTCCGCAGCGTTAATCACGCGCCATTCGACCGCATAGCCCAAGTCGTCCAAACTTTTCAACATAATGGCAAAATCACGGCCACGTTGGGCAGAAGGTGATTTTAACAGGCGGTCTACATTTTCAAGAAATAAGTACTTGGGTGGGTTTTTCTTTTCAGACAATATGCGGTGTATGCTCCACCAGAGGACCCCTTTTTTACCGATCAGCCCTTTGGAATTTTGTAAAGTGGTCGCTACCGAGTAATCTTGGCAGGGAAAACCACCTACCAAAAGGTCGGCATCGGGAATGGCATCGGTAGGAACTTCGGCTATATCTTCGTTACAATGATTGGCCTTACCGAAGCGGGCCTCATAAACGATAGAAGCATGTTGCGTTTTTGTAGAAGGTTCCCATTGGTTGCTCCAGACGACCTCGTATTGTCCGGTTTTTTCGAGTCCGAGGCGGAATCCTCCGACCCCTGCAAAAAGTTCTATTGCCTTGAGTTTGCTCATTTGCGATAAAATTACATAATTTCACGAAGAGACTGTTTCAAAATAGCCTCTAATGCAACGAAAAAATGATAATAAATTTAAGAATGAAGGGATATAAGATAGGTGGTTTGATGATTGGTTTTTTAGTATTGTTTTTGGTTTCCTGTACCGAAAAAAGCAAGAAGGAAGCCAAGCTTTTAAAGACTATTTCCGAAATACGGGAGGAATATGCACCAGATAAAAGAACCGCACTTTTTGATGTTCACGTTTTTACCGATACCGAAAAATATATATTAAAAGGGGAAAGCAACCTGCCGGAAGCTATAGGAAAATTGAGGGCGACCTTAAAGGCAGAAAACATTACCTATACCGATGCCATAGAAATATTACCTTCAAAGGAACTTGGGAAAAAGACATGGGCCGTTGTCAATATCTCGGTGGCCAATCTTAGGAGCAAGCCCAAACATTCTGCAGAATTGGCCACACAGGCTACCTTGGGTACCCCGGTAAAGGTTTTTAAGAAAGACGATGACTGGTATTATATTCAAACTCCCGATAAATATCTGTCTTGGGTCGATGCAGGGGGAATTGTTTTGATGGATAAAAGCCAAGCCGAAAACTGGAAAAACAAAAACAAACTTATTTATACCGAAACGGCCGGATATTCGTATCAGGACGCTAAGGAGGGACAACGAGTTTCCGACTTGGTCGCCGGGGATATTTTGGAGATGATAGGGGAGACCGAAGAATTTTTTGAAGTGCAATATCCCGATGGAAGAAAGGCCTTTGTGAGTAAAGAAGAATCGGAACCCTATGAAAGTTGGTTGGAAAAATTGGATCCAAGTCAAGAGAGCCTTGTCGCCACCTCAAAAACACTGATGGGTGTGCCGTATTTATGGGGAGGGACCTCGACCAAGGGAATGGACTGTAGCGGTTTTACCAAAACCATATTCTTTCTCAACGGAATGATCATCCCAAGGGATGCCTCACAACAGGTACACACGGGTAAAGCGGTTGATTCCGTCAAAAATTTTGATAATCTACAAAAAGGCGATTTGCTGTTCTTTGGAAGAAAAGCCACCGACTCAACCGCTGAAAAAGTGGTACACGTGGGCATGTGGATCGGGAACAATGAGTTTATACATGCCTCAGAGATGGTACGCATTAGCAGTATGGATAAAAATGCCGATAACTATGACGAGTTCAACCACGACCGTTATCTACGTTCAAAACGCATCTTAAAGGAAAATGACGATGCCTTGATTAGTTTGGTTAAAGACCCTGTTTTTAAGGATTAATGCTCGTTGTGGGCACGAGCATGATGCTCGCGCTAGCGGGGGGTTTTACTTCAGACGAGTATGAGGCATACGTTAGTGGGCGGTATGAACAGTTATGAAATAGAAGTTTAATGTTCCATCCCAATTTTAACGGTAGAAACAATGGTTTCCATATCATCAAGGCTCTGATGAATACTTACATAAGCGTCCAATTGGAGCAGTCCATCATAATCAATAGGTTCTCCATTATCTAATTTTGAAACTACGGTTTCTCCAACGGAACACGTACATTTTTTGAGTGTGATAGCAATATTGTCTTTTTCGTCACCACTACTGTACCTAATGTAAGCAGGATGTTCATCTGTATTGGAATCGACTAATTTTACCAATACGTTTGTCGTGCCATCATCTCCTTCCGTAAAGGTTACCGTACCGGTAACATTGAAACCTTCCGTGGCTTCAAGTTGATATACTGTGCTTCGTAAGGCCTCTTCATGGTCATCATCATTGTTACAAGCCACTGATAAAACCACAATTACAAATAAAGACAGAAGTGATATATACTTTTTCATTCTACAGTTTATAGATTTAAAATTACTTTTTTTCGACCCTTATTAAATACATAATAAGGCCACCCCAAAAAAGATGCTAATGTAGATATTAAAATATTACAGAAATTAAGAAATTAAAAAAAAATAGGGATTGAAAAAATGATTTAGGTTCGCAGGGAAACCCTTGCTTAAAAATAGCCGGTTCTTTCGTAATATTCTCTTGGTGATGTGTTTAACACGCCCCATGGTTTTGTCTTTTCGGCTGTAAAGAAACATCCCCGTCCTTCGGGAACCGCCTTCAAAGGGGTGTTTTTTACTTAACACGGGCACAATGTTCGTGCTAATGGGGACAATTTACTTTTCTTGTAGAACACCTTCCTTGTAGTGCTTAACGGTTTTTGATTGCCCTGTTTCATCATAGTAACACCATTCCCCTTCCTTTTTACCGTTTTTATAACTTCCTTCTTCCCTTAGAATGCCTGATTTATAATAGAAATCTTTAAATCTGCCATCTCCGTTTAGTCCAAAATTGGTAGTATAGAGCATGTTTCCATTGGTATTATAAACCTTATATACTCCGAATAAAAGGCCATTCTTGAAGTTTTCGGTCTTTATCAATTTATTCTTGAAGGTGGTTTTCCAAAGACCATTTTTATAACCTTTTACAAAAGACCCGAGTTGATTAAAATCGGTTTTCAGCCCTTTAAAAGGAGTGTTGGGAATATCATTTCCTTCCCCGTCATAATCTTGCTTTTTCTCTTTTTCTTTTCGAATCGATATAGAATATTTCCCTCCTAGAGCCTTTCCTTTTGGGGAACAATATTTCAATTTACCATCAACATTTTTTGCAATTATATCGAGGGAACCGATAGGCGTAGTTATAGGTTCCATTTTTTTTTGGGCAGACAACAAGGTCATTGTACTGAAATAAACAAGTAATAAATATCTCATATTTATGGATTAGCGTAAAACTTTAAGATTTCTTCCTGCAATACCCCGCTAGCGCAAGCGTCACGCTTGTGCCGCCAAAGGTTTCTCATGTAACGAAGTACAATTAATTATATTGATGTATGTTTGATATTAACTATGACTTAAGGATGAAATTAAAATATACTTTTCTTTTACTTTTTATCAGTGCTTCTCTATTTTCTCAGAGAAGTGGCAATGTTAAGCAAGGTAAAGAGTGGAGTAAAGACGGCTCGTTGTTTGGTGCTAAATCTTTCATTTTTAAAGATATATTAGGGACTTCCGAGGAGGTTAAAAAGTTTGCGATTATACCTCTTTACGCCGCTTCATCTGAGGAGTTAACGACGGTATTTTACAATGCGGAAGAGATGGACAAAAATGGAGTTGTTTTCTGTTTTTACGGTTCCTATTGGAATGATTCGGGAGTATTGTATACTGAATATGGATACAAAAACCTTGATGAAAAAAAAGCTCTAATGTTTCTTAATAAAATACAGGATGTTATTGATTCAAACGAAGATTTTTTGAAGGATGAAAAAAATATAAACAATCTGTTTTTTGACTTTGAAGATATATCTGTTTTAATTTATCACGAAGGAGGTATAAAACTGAGATTGTATTGGGGTAATTTTGACTCAACATGGGATGAAAAAGCATTCTATTGGACGAAAAAAAGATTTGAGAGAGAATTATAATTGAGAAAGATTGATGTTAGCTTAGATTCCTCCACTACGCGAGTGCCAGATTTTTTTCTGTTTTCAAATATCTTAAAATAAGAATGATAGTAAAAACCTAAAAATACCGCTGCAATATTTCCGTAACCGAAGCCTTATAAGAATGACCAAAAAGGTTTAAATGCACTAAGAGATAGTAGAGTTGGTAGAGGTCGTTTCTTTCGTTTTCATGACCTACAGGCCTAAAATGTTCTTGATAGGCACTATAGAAAGAAGGGCCAAAACCTCCAAAGAGTCGGGTCATGGCCAAATCTACTTCGTGATGGCCGTAATACACCGCCGGATCTATTAAATAGGGAGTTCCGTTTTGTGAGATCAAGTAATTTCCGCTCCATAAATCACCATGGAGCAAAGAAGGTTTTGTGTTGGGAAATAGATTTTTACAAGTTGTTAAAAGCTGGTTTTCGGAAGGGATTTCGCCATCATTTAACTTACCCGTTTCTTTTGCCAGTTGCAATTGGGGCATAAGTCGTTCTTGCACATAAAATTCGGCCCATTGCATGTGGTTTGAATTAGATTGGTTAAGCTTGCCGATAAAGTTGTCGGTAGAAAATCCAAATTCCTTTTGGGTCGTATGGTGGTGTAGGGCCGCCAGTTGATGGCCTAAAAGTTCAAAGTCGGTTTCTGTGGGGCGTTTGGGTTCGATATAGTCCATTACCAAAAATCCGCCTTTTTCAAGGGACCCACAGAGTAGAATCTTTGGTACGCCTATGGTTTTAGATTGGGCAATAGCCTCCAAGCCTAATTTTTCGGCCTTGAACAGCTCATAGCCGTTTTCTCCATAATTGATTTTACAAAAAAAACGTTCCGTTTCGGTTTCTAGGAGGTAGGCCTCTGAAATATCACCCCCGGAAACGGATTGAATCCGCTCAATATTCACACAGAGCAAATACGCGATATGTTCCTTTAGGTGCTTATCCACGCCGCTAAGTTAATACTATCGATTGATTTGCCCTGTTGGAGCGAGCTTCGGGCTTGTGACACATCCGTATAATTTCTTGTCCTTCAAAGGGGAGAGCATATCCCGGATATTACTCCAAGGCAAAGGCGATGATCGTATTACCCTTTTTCGTTCCCAATTTTTCGCCCCCACAGGCCAGGGCAATAAATTGTTTTCCGTTTACTTCGTACATCGCCGGCGTGGCAAAGGCCGGGGCGGGCAGTCGGTATTCCCATAACGTGGCTCCCGTATGCTTGTCAAAAACCCTAAAATAACCATCGCGGGTAGCGGCTATAAACAGGAGTCCGTTTTCCGTAACCACGGGCCCGCCGTAGTTTTCGGTTCCTGTCCCGGTGATGCCTTGTTCCAAGAGTTCGGGAGATTCACCTAAGGTAATGGACCAAATATACTCTCCGGTATTTAAATTGATGGCGTGCATGGTTCCCCACGGGGGGGCTATGGCCGGCAGGCCGTTTTTATCCAAAAACTTGTTGTAGCCCATATGTTTGTAGGGCGTGCGGTATCCTTTTTCGGCATTCGTTTTTTCCACAAGGTTATGTTTGATTTCTTGGTTGAACAGAAAACGGATGAGGGCGTCTTTTTCCCTTGGCTTTAATTGGGGAAAGCCCGTCATCATACCTTTTCCGTTTGCAATGATAGAAGAGATTTCTTCCCTAGATTTACGGAGTTCAATATCTACCAATGTGGGGAAGCCGCTTGCGGCCAGTCCCTTCCTATCCGCTTGATGGCAGCTTGAGCAATATTGGGTATAGGTAGCCTCGCCCAAGGGCAGGGTTTCTAGCTTGGTGTCGTTTAGGCCCATTTGCATGATCCAGGGCATCTCGTTTGAATTCACGTAAATAATCCCTTCTTCGGGGTCTGCCGCCGTACCGCCCCATTCCGCCGCTCCGTCGTAACCGGGCAAGAGCAAGGTAGGCTCCAAACTGGGCGGGGCATAGATACGCTTGTCCAGTTTCCGTAAAATGGCCCTGAGCGAATCGGGGTTTTCGGCATAGGGACTCACATTGTTTTCGGTGATGTCGGTCGATTGCCGGGCAAAGGGTTTTGGTTTTACGGGGATGGGCTGGGTAGGCCAAGCTTCTTCCCCGTTCAAAGTGGAGGGCGGTACGGGCACTTCTTCGATATCAAAAAGGGGTTCGCCCGTTTTTCGGTCGAACACGTACACATAGCCCTGTTTGGTCACTTGGGCCACGGCGGCAATTTTTCTGCCTTCCCGTTCTACCGTCAACAGGTTGGGCGGGGCAGGGGGATCGCGGTCCCAGAGGTCGTGATGGGTAAATTGAAAGTGCCATAGCCTTTGGCCCGTATTCGCATCCAAGGCGAGCAGGCAGTCGGAATAGAGGTTGCTTCCTTTTCGGGCTCCCCCGTAAAAATCAGGGGCGGCTGAACCTATAGGGGCATAGATAATTTCGAGTTCCTCGTCTACGGCCATACCGGCCCAATTATTTGCCGCACCGACCTCGTCGCTTCGATAGGCGTTTTCTTCCCAAGTATCATAGCCTTCCTCCCCAGGATGCGGAATGGTATGGAAGACCCATTCCAAGGCCCCGGTAAGTACGTTGAAGGCCATAAGGTTTCCCGGAGCCGCGCCTGCCCCTTCGGAGAGCCGAAGCGGCATTACGATGAGGTTTTTGAAGATGCTTCCGGGGGTATTGGATATTACAAACTTTTCCCGTGCGCTTTCGGGCATTCCCGAACGCAGGTCGACCTTGCCCTTATCGCCAAATGTGGGTATGGGCTTTCCCGTAAGGGCATCCAAGGCATAGAGATGGGGCCCGCGGGTACAGAGGATCCGTTTGTCATCGCCCTGTTCCCAATACGACAGCCCTCTGCTGGTAGAGTGCCACACTTGTATGGAATCGCCGAATTGCCAAATTTCCTTGCCCGTTTCGGCATGTAGGGCCACCACCCTTAGGGCGGCGGTAACCCCGTACAAGATACTATCGACCACCAAGGGGTTCATCTGCATCTGGCCCCAATCCTTGGCTTCATAGGTCCACGCGACCTTTAGGTCCTGAACGTTTTCCTTGGTAAAGTCCGAAAGCGTGGAGTAATGGCTTCGGCCGGAATCGCCCAAATAGGAAGACCATGTGGTATAGGCCTTATTTACCGGTTCTTGTTTTGTATCTGATCGACAACTAAAAAGTACGGTTCCTAAAACCGTACACAACACGGGTATAACTAATTTTTTTAAATACATTTAGGAGAAAGTATAGCTTCCTTAAATGTAGTCAAAAACTAAAAACTGGGTTGTAATCAACTTTTTACCAATTGAATTCTACGGTTTCATTCGGTTTTAAAGTAAGCTCCTTCTGCTTTGTGCCGTGTTTTAAAACGGTAGCCCCCCCGGTAACGGAATGTATTTTTACCTTGGTAGGCACTTTATTGTTCCAAGTAATGGCCACTTCAAAATTTCCACGTGCTTTTAAACCCTTGACGGAACCATTGGCCCAAACATCGGGCAAAGCGGGTAAAAGGCGAATTTCTTGCAAGGAGGACTGCACCAACATTTCTACCACTGCGGCGGCTCCACCAAAATTCCCGTCGATTTGGAAGGGTGGGTGGGCGTCAAACAGGTTCGGATAGGTTCCGCCTCCTTTTTCATAGGAAGCCCTTACGCCGTCAGGGGCCACATAACGTAGCAGCTCACGATATTGTTTGTATGCACGGTTTCCGTCGAGCAAGCGGGCCCAAAGATTAATACGCCATCCTTTTGACCATCCTGTAGTTTCGTCGCCCTTAATGTTTAAAGTGGTTCTTGTGGCGTCTGCTAATTCGGGAGTATTTTCCGGACTGATATGATGCCCCGGGTAAAGGCCGTACAAGTGTGATTGATGGCGATGCTTGGGATCTACGTCTTCCCAATCGTGGTACCATTCCTGTAGATTACCTTTTTTTCCTACTTGATAGGGATAGAGCTTGGCCAGGGCCTTTTCCAGTTGGGTCTTGAACGCTGCGTCGGTTTTTAAGATTTCAGAGGCGGCTATGGTCTGTTGAAAACATTCCCTGATCATGGCAAGGTCGGATGTGGAACCGTACAAGGTAGCGCCTTGATATCCGTCTGGGGTGATGAACTTGTTTTCCGGTGATGTTCCGGGCGAAGTCACCAAGTTTCCATCTTTATCTTCTACGAGCCACTCCAAACAAAATTCAGCAGCTCCCTTCAGAAGGGGATAGGCTCTGTTTTTTAGAAAATCCAAATCTTGGGAAAAAGTGTAGTGTTCCCATAAATGGGAGCTTAACCATGTTCCGCCCATATTCCAATTGGCCCAATTGATTCCACCTTGACCAAAATCGCCCACGGGGTTGCTCATCGCCCAAATATCCGAATTATGGCATGCGGCCCATCCACCGGCACCGTAAAAGGTCTTAGCGGTAATTTTTCCCGTTTGGGCTATATTTTCTATAAAGCCCAGCATAGGCTGGTGCATTTCTGAAAGATTTGCGTTTTCGGCCAGCCAATAATTTTCCTCGGCATTGATATTAAGGGTGTAGTTACTGCTCCATGGCGGTCTGATGTAGGGGTTCCAAATTCCTTGTAAATTGGCAGGTACATTCGGTGTTCTAGAACTGGAAATCAACAAATACCGACCATATTGAAAATAAAGTACTTCAAGGTTTTTGTCTTCCTCCCCTTTTGCGTAGCGTTTTAGGCGCTTGTCGGTAGGCAAGTCTTCCGCAGTAGTTTTTCCAAGGTCTAAATGCACCCGGTTAAAATATTTTTGATGGTCTTTCAGGTGGGCTTCGAACAAGGCGTCAAATGGCTTTGAACTTGCTTTAGAGAGTTGTGAACTTGCCATTGCTTTATGGTCGAGACCTTCGGTGGCCGGGTTTTTGTCAAATCCGTTAAAACTCGTGGCAATGGAAACATAAATAACAGCTTCAGTGGCGTCTTTTAGGGCTACCGAATGGTCAGTGTCGATGAGTTTTCCATCGGTATGCCTTATTTTAAAAAGCGTGGTAAAACGCGTACCCCTATTCGGGTCAAATTGCACCGGATTGGGCATTTTTCCGCGATAACTGGGCTCTACGTGATAGGGGGCATAGCCGTTTACTTCTAAGATAGGGCCATTGGTGGCAAGCTCATATTTGAGCAAACTGTTGAATCCGATGTTAAAATTAAGGGCAGCTTTTTTACTGCTCTTTAGCCGAATGACCATGGCTTGGTCCGTATGCGAAATAAAGTACTCGCGCGTAAAAGTAATGCCATCGACCTTGTAGGTCACCGTAGACAGTGCTTTTTCGAGTTCAAGCTGGCGGTGATAGGATTGCGGCTGGTTTTTGTGCTTAAAATTGAGGTATACCGTACCCAAGGGCATGTATGATTGTGAGAAACTCCCCTGTAATTTGCTTTGCAAGGCATCTGCCAGTTTGTAATTATCGTTTTTTAGGGCCTCGCGAATGGCGGGAAGGTTTTTATACGCTTCCGGATTCATATACGGGTCTACGGGTTCGCCGCTCCACAGGGTGGCATCGTTCAAATAAATCGAATCTGTGGCAACACCTCCAAAGATAGAAGCTCCGGCCTTTCCGTTGCCCAGAACCAAGGTCTCCTCAAAATGTTCGGCCGGCCGGTCGAACCAAAGCGTATGGGCCGATTGAGATGAGAGCAGGTTTACCGAGACCAAGGAAAACAAAACGGGAATTATGGAAGCTATTTTCAACAAATAAGCGAACGGTTTTTTCATAAAAATGAAGGTATATAAAATTAAACCTTAGCAAGATAGCAGCAATTAGTAAATGACAATGGTATTATTTTTTCTAAATTAGGGCAAATTTCAACCCAAAAGTCCCGATTTATCACGTTAGGGCAAAAATACCCCTGAGGGTGAAATTCTAACTTGATCCAACCAGCCTATGTCTCAATTAGCCGAAAATGTATCGAAGCGTCTTTTTTCCTTGGATGTTTTTAGAGGTCTTACCATGTTTCTATTGATTGCGGAAGCAGCGGGTTTTCACCACAACTTTTCTGAATTGACCGAGGGCACGGCATTTTCGGGTTTAGCACATCAATTGCACCACCACCCGTGGAACGGACTCCGGTTTTGGGATTTGATCCAGCCCTTTTTTATGTTTATCGTTGGGGTGGCCATGCCCTTCTCTTTGCGAAAACGACTGGCCTCAGGAGACAAAAAAGGGGTGACCAAACACATTTTACGGCGTTGTTTTTTACTGTTCGCCTTCGGGGTGCTCCTGCATTGCGTATACAGTCATGCCTTGGTTTGGGAACTGTGGAACGTGTTGGTACAATTGGCCTTCACTATCTTGATCGCCTATGCGGTAATGAACCTTTCGAATAAGACACAGATAGGCATATCTTTAGGTTTATTGCTGCTAACCGAAGTTTTGTATCGCGCTTATAACCCTGAAGCGCCCTATGCGCAGAACCATCAGAGTTTTGGTGCGTATATCGATATGCTGGTCATGGGGCGGGTAAACGATGGCTATTGGGTGTTCGTAAACTTTATACCGACCGCCGCGCATACCATTTGGGGAGTTATTTGCGGAAAGGTCTTATTGTCACACATCCCTTCAACCCAAAAGATCAAACCTTTTTTGATTTGGGGAACGGTTTTGGTGGTTCTTGGGTTTGCTATGGATTTTGCCGGAATCACACCGATAGTTAAACGTATTGCTACTAGTTCTTTTACCTTGGCATCGGGAGGCATCGCCATTTTGACCCTAAGCCTTTTCTACTGGCTTATCGACATAAAAGGGTATCAAAGGAATTGGCTGAAAATTTTCTCCGTAGTGGGCACCAATTCCATTTTTATCTACCTCTTCGCAGAAACGGTAGGGGCACAATGGTTTCGTGGCTTTGGAAAAATTTGGACGGAAGGCCTATTGGCACCCATGGGTATCTCTGAAAAGGTCATTATGGTCATCAACGCCTTGTTTGTACTGTACATCTTTTGGTACATTACCTACTTTTTAGACAAGCATAAGGTCTACTTTAAAGTTTAAAACTCATATCTCAAATATAATTTTATCAATACGCATACTATGAATCGCACTAAAATTGGCCTTTTTATTTTTTGTATGGCCCTAATGGCCTGTAACTCTGCTAAAACAACGGTTACCGATGCGGGCTGGGAAGATATGTTCAACGGAAAAAATTTAGATAGATGGACCACTAAAATACACCATTACGAAACCGGCGATAATTTTGGTGATACCTTTCGGGCCGAAGACGGTATGATCAAAGTACGTTACGATAAATACGATGGTGATTTTAACGATAGGTTCGGGCATTTGTATTATGACAAACCCTACTCGTATTTCCACCTTTCCCTTGAATATCGTTTTGTAGGGGAGCTGCATCCGGGCGCACCGGTTTTTACCGTGATGAACAGTGGGGTCATGTACCATTCACAGGATCCGCGTACCATGTTAAAAGAACAGAACTGGCCCATATCCGTTGAGATGCAATTTTTGGGCGGTGTGAATGAGGGCGAAGAAAGACCAACTGGCAATATGTGCTCGCCGGGTACTGAAATCGTTTATCAGGGCGAACTCTACCCAAGCCACTGTTTGAGCTCTTCTTCCAAAACCTATTACGGAGACCAATGGGTAAAGGCCGAATTGATCGTAAGGGGTGATTCTTTGGTAACGCACATTATAAACGGGGAAGTTGTTTTAGAATATACAAAACCTCAAATTGGCGGTGGTACCGTAGTGGGTTACGATCCCAAGGTAAAAATTGATGGTAAGCTTTTAAAAGAGGGGATGATCGCCTTGCAGAGTGAAGGGCAGCCTATAGATTTCAGGAATATCAAGATCAAGAACCTGAAGCCCTGATATTTTAGAAATTATTTTTCGTACAGTTCAAGGGGAAGTCCATCGGGATCGGCAGAGAAGGTAAATTTACGACCAGTAAATTCGTCGGTCCTGATGGGCTCGACACTTATGCCTTGGTCTGACAGCCTTTTACTTTCGTGGGCAACATCGTCTACCTCAAAGGCCAAATGGCGCAAACCTTGGGCCTCGGGCCTAGAAGGACGTATTGGCGGGTCGGGAAAGGAAAAGAGTTCAATGATGTATTCCCCATTAAGGGCGAGGTCTAATTTGTACGACTGCCTTGCCTCCCTAAATACTTCGCTAAGAATCTCCAAGCCTAGAATATCTACATAAAAATGTTTTGACTTTTGATAGTCGGAGCAGATGATCGCAATATGGTGGATCTTGTTCAGGGCCATGGTCGAATGATTTGGAGTACAATTATTTTAAGATGCTCCAATATTTACTTTCATTGCTCAAAAGTTCGGTAGCGGCCAAGATAGCCTCATCGTTCTTAAGGTAATAGTCGTAAAGGCCTTCACGGTAGAAATAGCGTTTGACGATTTCGTCTTCCAGCTTGTTCTTTATTTCGTTTTGGTAGTCTTCCAAGGCCGTGATCTTGCTTTTTTCAATATCGAGCAAAAGCTTTTTAAAATCGTTTTCTATGGCGTCGTTAAAAATAACCTCTTCGCGATTGGTCATGGCCGTCTTCAGGGTTTTTTCAGTCTTGGTCTCAAAGGAGAAATCACTTTTTGAGACAAAGTTTTTAAAGTCCTGATAGTCGCTATCGGAAAATTTGAACGCGTTCACATCGTTCACTTGATGCTCGTAGAAGTATTTCGTGGCATAGTCGAAGATGACGTTGTTTTGCAAGAGGGCCATGGTCAATTCGTTAGCCTTAGTAGCGGCTATTTCAATATCGGGCAGCACACCACCGCCATCTTGGACCTTACGTCCGTTACGGGTGGTAAAATCATGAATATCGGTTTTTTGAACGGCGTTGCCGTCCTTATCCCTGTTCCAATAATCGAGCGATTGGATGCATCTTCCCGATGGGGTGTAATAACGGCTAATGGTCACTTTTAGTTGGGTACCATAGGTCAGTTTCAAGGGGCGCTGTACCAAGCCTTTTCCAAAGCTACGGGCTCCCATGATTACGGCACGGTCAAGATCTTGGAGTCCGCCCGAAACGATTTCACTGGCTGAGGCACTACTTCCGTTTACGAGCACTACCAAGGGGATTTCCATATCCACCGGCTTGTTCTTTGTCTTATATTCCCTATTGAATTTTTTGACCTTTGATTTGGTGGTCACGATCAATTCGCCTTTGTCAACGAAGAGATTGGTGACATTGATGGCTTCGGAAAGCAATCCTCTGGGGTTGTCCCTAAGATCCAATATAATTTTTTCGGCACCTTTACCCTTGAGGTCTAAAAGGGCGGCCTTGGTTTCGCTTGAAGCCTTGGCGTTGAATTTTGAGAGAACGATATAGCCGGTCTTGTCATCTACCATTTTATAGAAGGGTACCGCATCTACTTCAACGGCGGCACGAGTTATGGTGGCCACCTTGGTCTCGCCTTGTCTTTTAAAGGTAACTTCTACCGAAGTATTGTTGGCCCCTTTTAGAAGCTCACTGGCGTTATCGTCAAAATCGGAAACCTTAATGGCGCCGATTTTGATAATTTCATCACCGGCCTTGAGTCCGGCTTTGTCGGCAGGGTAGCCCTTATATGGTTCTATGATCAATAGGCGGTCTTTGAACGAGCGTACTAGGGCACCTATTCCCGAGTATTCCCCCGCATTGTTGATACGGTAGGTCTCTACGTCTTGTTCGTTTAAAAATTTGGTGTAGGGGTCAAGGTCGTCTAACATGTTCTTTATAGCCGTATCCATCAACTCTGCAGGGTTGGTCTCGTCTACATAGTTCATGTTAAGCTCTTTAAAGAGGGTAGTGAAAATTTCGATTTGTTTGGCAATCTCGAAGAAATCACTCTTTACAAACCCACTACCTATTACCAGAATAAGCACGGCAAAGGTGGAAACCAGCAGTTTTTTGCCGAAAAAATTTTTCATGTTACTTGTCGTTTGTGAGGGTTTTGGTTCTTAAAACCCATAAATTCTTGTTGTTTTAGACGCCTATTACGATTCATTTTTAGCTACAAACCGTTGAAGCAAGGCTTTCATGCTTCGCTCGGTAGAGGCATATGAAGGCATATCTTTACCAAGGTATAAAAATAAAAACGCAAAAGAGCCTTCCGTATTGTTAAGAATGTCGGGTTTGTTCAAACGGTAACTTTCACGTAATAAGCGCTTGATGCGATTGCGTTTCACGGCACTTTTAAAGTTCTTTTTAGGTACGGCCATACCGGCCTTAAAACGGACTTCATCGTTAAAAGGGGCGGGTAGGTATATGAGTTTTATCGGATAGACGGAAACGGACTTCCCCTCGGCGAACAAGCGTTCGATAAGCTTTTTGCTTTTCAGCTTTTCTTTTTTCGGGAAAGTGAAGTTCGACATGTACCTATGTTTAAAAAATCGCCCCCTGGGAAGAGGGGGCGATTACAAATTTAATTCTTGAAATGGAAAGTAGTGTATATTATGGCGTTTTTTGCCAAACATTGTCTTCCAAGTCGATATCGGCCATTAATTGTGAAGGGTCGATCACTACTGCTTTTACGTTTTCAAGCGGTTTGTCGAAAGTGAAGCTGTAGTTGGACTGCGCCCATGGCCAATCTTCTAATACCGTTCGGTTTATTTGTGGATAAGGATTTTCCTTTTCCCCACGCATCATGCGCAATGGTGCGTAAAAGGTCTCTTTTGTTCCATCTTCATATATCACTAGAATATCTATAGGCATAGGCATGGCCCCTTTACGGACTAAGGAAACCTCGGTTTTACCTTCCTTGTCCTTAACATCGGTAATACCGTAATCTATGGTATTGGTCGTCTGTGTCCAGTCCGTTAGATACCAATCGAGTTCCATGCCCGAGACTTTTTCGGCGGTACGTTTGATATCGTTGGGTGTGGGATGCTTGAACTTGAAATCTTCATAATACTTGCGAAGGGTTTCCATCAATTTATCCTGACCGATAACATAGCCCAGTTGCGACAAGAAAATAGAGCCCTTGCTGTAAGCGGCTATTCCATAGGCAAAGTTCAGGTCGTAGCGGTCGGCATGGGTGGTCTGGGGTTGTTCCTTACCGGAATTTACCAAGCTGTAATAACCTTTGTAGGTACCTTCAAAAGGATTCTCCTTGTTCTCTTGCATGACCTCGTTCATGGCCAAGGAAGAGATAAAGGTGGTAAAGCCTTCGTCCATCCATTCGTGTTTCGATTCGTTGGTGGCCAAGATGTGTTGAAACCAAGAATGTGCCATTTCATGGGCCGTGACCCCTACCAAGCTTCCAAATTTTCTTTCACCGGTAATCAGTGTGGCCATGGCGTATTCCATACCGCCGTCACCGCCTTGTATAACGGAATACTGCTCGTATGGGTATTCGCCTATGTTTTTGTTGAAAAACTTCATGAGCTCCGCTGTTTTGGGCTGAAGTTTTTTCCAGTTGTCTATAATCTCTTTATTGTCTTTGTACAAAAAGTGAAGCGTAGGCCCGTTTTCTACCTGAAGGGTATCGTGTATATAATCGGGGTCTGCAGCCCACATAAAGTCGTGTACCATCGGTGCCTTAAAGTGCCATGTAAGGGTCTTGCCTTTCTGTTTTTTCACCTTGGTACCGGGCGCTTCATAGCCGTGACCGATTTCTTGAGGGTTTTGCAGGTAGCCGGTTCCTCCCACTACATATTTTTTGTCTAGGGTCAGCTTTACGTCAAAATCGCCCCAAACGCCGTGAAATTCACGCGCAATGTAGGGGTCGGCATGCCATCCTTCAAAATCGTATTCGGCTAATTTCGGATACCATTGGCTCATAGACAGGGCTACACCTTCGGCACTGTTTCTTCCGGCCCTTCTGACCTGTAATGGAACCTGGCCCTTGAATTCCATTTCAAAGGTGGTCTTTCCTCCAGGAGGTATCGGTTGGGCCAATTCGACCACTAAAATCGTTTCCTCCTCTACAAAATCGACCTTAACACCGTCTTGGGTGAGCGAGTTTACGTGCAGATAACCGATTTCACTTTCCTTTAGGCTGGCAATACGGCTCTTCTTTTGATCATCGGTCATTCTACCGTCGGGATCCGGAATGCTCTGTAGTCGCATATCCATTTCGCTTCCCGGCTGAAATGCATTGAAAAACAAATGGTAGTATACGCGACTAAGCTCGTCTGGGGAGTTGTTGGTATAGACCAGTTTTTGCGTACCGGTATATTGAAAGTTGTCGACGTTCATATCAACTTCCATGGTGTAATCCACGTGCTGTTGCCAATATGAACCGTTTTGCGCAACCGCCGCTTGCCCCAATAAGAGCATTACGGCGGCTATTCCTTTAAAAAAGTGTTTCATACTAATTATAATTTAATTTTGCCTTTGGCCACGTTATCCGCCATGATCAAGGCGTTGTAGGCATTTACGATTTTACCGGAGGTAGAAACCTTGTCCAAGGTTGCCGTTTTTGCCGTATCACCTCCCAAAATCACCTTTACCCTTGGAGCCAAACCAGATTCCATGATAATGTGTTTTACTTGGGAAGCGGTCAATTTAGGATAGTAAGAACGAATTAAGGCTGCAACACCGGCAACAGCGGGAGCCGCCATTGAGGTTCCACCTTGAAAATCATATGAATTGTCGGGCATTGTTGAATAGATTTCGTCGCCAGGGGCAAAAACATCAACATTAACAGCGCCGTAGTTTGAGAACGAAGCAAGCATTTCCGATCCGTATTTTGAAGACAATGCGCCTACGGTCAATACGTTATCGGCAATTTCAGGACCGTTGTCCACTTGATCGTTCGGAAAGTTTGGATTTGCGGGATCGTCTAGGTCGGCACCTTCGTTACCGGCGGCATGAACAAAAAGCACATCGTTTTCGGCTGCGTATTTAATGGCATCGTAAACCCATTCGGCCTTTGGGCTAAAGCCTTTTCCGAAACTACCGTTAATGACCTTGGCCCCGTTGTCTACCGCATAACGGATGCCCAAGGCGATGTCTTTGTCGTATTCATCACCGTTAGGTACCGCGCGAATACTCATAATGGCCACGTTGTTGGCTACTCCGTTGGCCCCTTTACCATTGTTGCGTTTGGCGCCGATAATACCTGCTACGTGCGTTCCATGGCTTTCGTCTTCTACCCTGTTTTTAGGATTTCCGTTTCCATAGCCCAAATCGGTAATGTCGTAGGGATCGTCTCCCACCACTTCGCGGCCATTGAAATCAACGTTGTAGTTGTAGTTCAATTGATCGGAAAAATACTTGATGCCCCCTTCAATTTGCTCTAAAACTTCAGGAATACTGTCTTCGTAAGTGAGCATTTGTGTCAGGATCCCAATATTTTGCTGCATGGCCTCATCTTTAGGCTCGATAGCGGCAAGGTCTTTTTTGGTATAGGCTTCCTTTCCCAATTCTTTTTTAACGGCATCATCGGCGTTTTTGACCGCTTGGTAGATTTGCTCGTACTGCTGTTTTTGTTGACCGGACTTGGCGTATTCGCTGTCTACTTTAGCTTTGGCCTTGGCCTGCAATGAGGCATCGCCTAACTTTAATTTCACGATACGCGTTGCTTCCAGTTGTTCGTTGTACGACTCGCCCAAAAAGTTATATCCGTGAATATCATCGATGTATCCGTTTTTATCATTGTCTATACCATCACCGGCTTTTTCACCTTTGTTGGTCCATAGAACGTCCTTTAAATCCTCATGGTCTAAGTCCATGCCAGAATCAAGTACGGCAACGATGACCGTTTCTCCTTTTTTGTTCTTTATGATTTCGGCATAGGCCTTGTCAACACTCATACCGGGAATGGTATCGGCTACAAGGTCTAGATGGCCCCAGTTTTTCTTTTGGGCATCGGTTAAATCGGATATTTTTAAGGGAGTGGTATCAATGTTCGCAATTGGGGTAGATACCAAGGCTGTTGAACCACAGCCCATAAGCAAAAGACCGGCGGATAAGCCTAATAAGGGTCTTGAAATGAATGGTGTCATATAGTTATATAAAGTTTAGTGTTTAATTGTTTTATACATTTTTCGGGGTCAAATACATCAAAATAAGTGGATTACCATTGGGAAGCAAAATATTATTTTAACAGAATTGCTAGCAAAGGTAATATTTGGCACAATTTTTTAACCCAATCGTAATCTTTTTATGATTTTTTTATAGAGAATTTTATGAGGTTATCGTTTTTTTACGGGATCAATATTGCTGGTCTCCCCATAAAAGTTATCGCGGTCTATTTGAGCTTACAAGACATATTTACAAATTTATTTTACTCGTCTATGCTAGTGGAATAAAGGACTGGATGTATTTTCGTATACGATTAGTATCCATAGCAAATGCTTGAAGCCTTGGGTAAACGTTGGGTGAATTAGCCAAAAATTGACTCAAAATGGTAGGTTTCGTTTAGTCTTGCACCTTTTTCGGTGGCCTTTAGGGTACAGATCTCGTTATGGGCATCGTGTTCAAAGAACAGATAGTAGTCGTTGGCAATGGCATCGTTCAAAAAAGCTTCCTTTTCGGTCAGGGTCAAAAGGGGCCGTGTGTCATAGCCCATGACATAGGGCAAGGGAATATGCCCGACCGTAGGAAGCAAATCGGCCATAAAGACCAATTCCTTTCCTTTATAGGATATATGGGGTAACATCTGCTTATCGGTATGGCCATCTACAAAATGCACCTTAAAACCAAGTTCAGGAAGCATTTGAAAGGTATCGGAGGTTCTTTCAATAAACTTTAACTGCCCGCTCTCTTGCATGGGCAGAAGGTTTTCCTTTAAAAAAGAGGCCTTTTCACGGGCATTGGGTTTTGTTGCCCATTGCCAATGGTCTTCGTTCGTCCAAAATGTGGCATTTTTAAAAGCAGGCTCGTAGCCCGTTCTATCTTTGTTCCACTGGATACAGCCCCCACAATGGTCGAAATGCAAATGTGTTAAAAAGACATCGGTGATATCATCGCGGTGAAAACCCAACTTCTGTAGTGAGGCGTCAATGGAATGATCGCCCCAGCGGTTATAGTAGCTAAAGAATTTCTCCGATTGCTTCTGGCCCATACCGGTATCCACTAGAATCAACCTATTGCCTTCTTCTATGAGCAGGCTGCGTGCGGCAATGTCAATTTGATTGTTGGCGTCGGCAGGATTGGTACGTTGCCAAATGGTTTTCGGTACAACGCCGAACATGGCTCCGCCGTCGAGCTTAAAGTTTCCGGTTTCTATAGGATAAAGTGTCATCGATCGTGGTTCAGAAAGGGGGTGCAAATTAAGAAAAGCGTTTATGAAGTACAACAAATGTGTAAATATCAAAGGAATTACCGAAGCGCCTGAAGCCCATTAAATATAATGTTCGGTATATCTTATGGGCTTGCCCATGGCTGACGGTCTTGCGATTTCGCACATGAAGACTTGGCGAGCCCGTTATACCCGCTTAGGCGGATTATTGGATATAGATTACATGTTCTCCGGGCTTTATGGTGTCATTGTAGTGAAAAGGCCGCTTAACCCCGTGCCCGTCACGAATCAATATGGGTAGCACCTCCCTGTCTTTTGAGTTTTTCTTTACCCAGTCCCTAGTGGTCATCTCTTTGTCGACCTTTTCTTCCCCCTCCTTAAAATCACCGGCCGAAACCTTGTACGACCAAGCGGACATATCGGTTTTGTTGGCAAACAGTGAAGAGGCCTCGATATGGTTCAATAGATTGGGTCCGGCCCCGTTTTCGACCGGGGACATCAGCACGATGCGATTGGGAATATAAAACGAATTATAGGCCAATTGTGCCGAGAGGAGGTTGATTTCACTGTTGCCCGTCAAGGCAATAAAGGTATGTTTCGATAGGGCATCTGCCGTTTCAAAGGCATCTTCCTTTAAGGCGTTTCCGTATATGGCCTTTAGCCCTTGTGCCAGGGCTTCGTTTACGTGATCTTTATTGGAGTCTATAAGGGTAACCTCGCTCTGTTGGGCGAGTTGTTTTGAAATGTATAGGCCCAAGGGGTTGGCCCCGAGTACGAGATAGCCTTTTCGGGCATCCTGTTTTACCAGTTCACCCCGTTTCCTGAGCCAATTGGTAGTCCAGGTGAGTAGTACGGGAACCGTAAGCGTTGTGGAAATGGCCATAAACACCAATATGGAAAAAATCTCTTGGGAAATAATGTTCATCTGCAGTCCGATACCGGCAATAATGATCTCAACGGCACCCCTGCCGTTCATTCCCGTACCTATGGTAACTCCTTCGCGCCAACCGTATCCACTTGGCAGGTAAAATAGGGCCGTTCCTAAAATTTTACCCACGACGGCGCCTATGATGATCAATACCAATAGGGCGAGGTCGGTTTGAAAGACCTCTAGGGTAACATGAAAACCGGCCGTAACGAAAAATATAGGGGCCAAGAAACCGATGGAGATATCGTGAAAGACCCCGGTAACCTCTTTGAGCACCGGTCTTGAAAAGACCCCGTCGCGTATAAAGAGTCCGCCCATAAATGCTCCCAAAATTCCGTGAAGCCCTGCGAGTTCCGCCAATTCGGCAAAACCTAATACGATAATGACCATGATGCTGAAATGGGCCGTACGCCCTGTAAGTTTGATCTTGGTAAGTAATTTTCCTATCAAGGGGAACAGGTAGACACCCGTTAGGCCCGAGAAGGCGAAAAATAAAATGGCCTTCGCCGCCACCCAGCCCAGCCCAAGGGCATCGATACTGCCGGCGTCGACAAAACCGATAATTCCGGCAAAAATGATGAGAGCCAAGGTGTCGGAGATCAGGGCTCCGGCCATTAGCACATAGGCTATGCGGGTATCTAAAAGCTTAAGGTCTACCAAGATCCTGCTTTTTGTGGCCAAGGAAGTAACGCCTACGGCGATACCGACGAAGAGGCCGGCTATTTCCGTGCCACCAAAGGCCAAAATGGTATAATAGCCCAGGGCAAAGGGCACTACAAACCCACCAATGGCAGCCAGTAGACCGGCCCATGAGGCCTTGCCCAGATCCTTAAAATTAATTTCCATTCCGATATAGGCCATAAGAAAGAGTATGCCTATTTCGGCCAAAATGTTCAGGGCCTCAGAGGTATCGAGAACCCCGAGTATGGCAGGACCTAGAACGATTCCGATAAGGAGTTCGCCCAAAATGGAGGGGAAGCCCATACGTTTTGCCGTTATTCCACCAATCCAGGCGGCGAACAATACCAATAGCAGATTTACGATACTAAGTTCTTCCATAGGTTAAATTTGTGGGGTTCAGTAAATTAAAGATGAAAAAATAACCAATTAAAAATTATCCTGCAAGAGCGTCAAAGGGATAATTCCTAGCCTATAATCATCAGTTTTCTGTAGGTCTTTGCTTACAGGGTCTTTTATGGATTTTGCACGGAGCCTTTTTTAAGGTGGGTCAAGGTTTTTTTTGTTGTAGATGGATTTTTTCTATATTAAAACTTATCTTGCTTCAAATTTTTTTATGGTAGAATTAGCGGGAATAATTATCCTTGGAATTATTGCACAGTGGGTAGCATGGCGATTTAAACTACCGGCCATTTTGCCCCTTATTCTTATAGGCCTATTGGTAGGGCCTATATCTACGTTGTTTACGGAAGACGGCACAAAGTTGATCCGACCTATCTGGAATGAAAAGGAAGGACTCTTCCTCGGAGAAAGCCTTTACCACTTTGTATCATTGGCCATTGGGGTTATCTTGTTCGAGGGCGGACTTACTTTAAAACGTTCGGAGGTGACCAGGGTTGGCCCCGTGATTACCAAGCTGATTACGGTAGGTAGTGCAGTGACCTTCTTTTTGGCAGGAACTGCCGCCCATTTTATTTTTGAGCTAAGCTGGCAAATATCATTTTTGTTTTCGGCCCTTATCATTGTTACCGGACCAACGGTTATTACTCCGATTCTTAGAAATATTCCTTTAAAGAAAGACCTTTCGGCCATACTGAAGTGGGAGGGTATTCTTATAGATCCCATTGGAGCCCTTGTGGCGGTATTGGTATTTGAGTTCATTAGCATCGGTGAGGGACAAGGATATACCCAAACCGGCCTATTGGAATTTGTAAAAGTACTTTTGTTGGGCTTTACCTTTGGATTCACTTTTGCCCATGCCTTGACCTTGGCCATAAAAAAGAATTATGTGCCCCATTATCTGTTGAATGTGGTGTCTTTGTCCGTGGTGCTTTCGGTTTTTGTTATTTCGGAGTTGTTTGCACACGAATCCGGTTTGTTGGCCGTGGTAGTCATGGGGATGGTCATGGGTAATACCCAACTGCCCAATATTAAGGAATTACTCTATTTTAAAGAGTCGATCAGTATATTGTTGATTTCCATGCTCTTTATATTGCTCTCGGCAAGTATGAATTTGCCCGAACTTGAACTGCTGTATAACTATAAGACACTTATTCTTTTTGCCATAGTGGTGTTTGTCGTAAGGCCCTTGGGCGTATTTTTGAGTACTGCGGGATCCAAGCTCAACTTTAGGGAAAAGCTCTTTATCAGTTGGGTAGGCCCCAGGGGTATCGTAGCTGCGGGTATTGCTTCCCTTTTTGGCTCTAAATTGATCTTGAGGGGTGAGCCCGGTGCGGATTACATAACCCCATTGGTCTTTATGATCGTTTTGGGAACCGTTTTGCTCAACGCATCCACGGCGCGCTTCATGGCGAAGTTATTGGGCGTGTTCTTGGAGAAATCGGAGGGTATTGTAATCATCGGTGCGTCTAAAGTATCAAGACTGATCGCCGATTATCTGCATAAGAACAACCGTCATGTCGTATTGGTAGATAATAACCAAACGAATATCGAGAAAGCCCAAAAACTGGGCATAGAGGCCATTACGGCCAATATCTATTCCGATAACCTGACCGATAATATCGAGTTGAACGATGTGGGCTATCTTATGGCCCTTACCGGAAACTCCGATATCAACAAATATGCGGTTGAAAAATTCAGCAGTCAGTTCGGTGAGAACGGTTCGTTCAGGCTGATCGACTCCGATGAAATGAACGATCCGGAGAACAATCCGAAAGAAGGCCTATTCTCACACACGGACGATTTTATCAAACTGACGGAAACGGCGCGTATGTTCCCTATTATCCATGAGATTGAGATAAAGGACAAGGAACACTATGATGGCCTTATAGAAATTACCAAGGCAGACGATTATGTGGTGCCCATTTTTCTTAAAACGCCTGACGGCGACCTTAAGATCATACCTTCTTTCAGTACGGATTTTGAGGATATCAATGGAGGATACCGATTGGTGTATTTAGGAAAGATCTTGGAGGTTGACGAAACCGAAGATGAGGTCGAAACCAAGCATCGAGACGAAGAATAACCCCTTTTTCTTTCATATCATGCCGTTTTAACCTGAAAAGGGCATGGTTTCGTGTACGGTAATATCGATATCGTCAAGTTGCACTTCGCCTTCATAATTGTCGGCGACCAAGCTATAGAAGTGTAGGGCCGACTCCCTTTTTATTTTGTTGACAAGTAGGGTAATGTCTACTTCCCCACTTTCTTGTTGCCAGATAAAGATAGAGTTCTGTTCGGTCGGAATAATACGGTGTCTTGCCGTAAAGTGTGCAATATAAGTCGTCATTTTCTATGTGCAATAATTCAACAGTACTAAAACTGAATGCAGGTTTAAAAATTGTGCTGTGCAGGAAGTATTTGTAAGAAAAAATTAATTTTTGTTGTCGGAAACTATAAAGGGCTTGACAAAGAAGAAATTATCTTTTTGGGCCTTTTCGGCCGTTGCTCTACATTCACAAATTTGTGTTATTTTCCTACAATAATCGAAAATTGTTTGCGTTTTTTGTGGTAATTCAATTTTATTAATATTAACGCTGATTACTATGAAAAAAATCGTTTTATTCTTTGCTTTAGCCAGTACCGTTGCCTTTACAAGTTGTTCAAAAGATGAGGATGACACTGATGCCATCGTAGGGACATGGGTAAATGAAATGAGCGCCACTCCCCAGGGCGGCGAAACGACTACCCGCGAAGATAGATGGGTTTTTAAAGCAGACCATAGCGGGGAGTTTAAAAAGACAACAAATGGCGAAATTGATGCGGAGACAAGCTTTAGTTGGACAAAATCCGATGAGGGTTACCAAGTTGACTATAAGGAAGCCGTACGATCCAATGAAGTATTTACCATAGGTGAGCTCTTAGGAAAACGTATATTGGAAAAAGAAGGGACTATGGTTGCCACTAAAAAATAAGGCAGAGGCTTTATAAAAGGAAAAAGTCCCTTACGTTCAACTCGTAAGGGACTTTTTTTTAGTCGTTCAGTTTTAAAACGGCCATAAAAGCTTGTTGCGGTATTTCAACGTTACCCACTTGGCGCATACGTTTTTTACCTTTCTTCTGTTTTTCCAGCAGTTTTCTTTTACGTGAAATATCCCCACCATAACATTTGGCGGTAACATCTTTACGTAAGGCCTTTATGGTTTCCCTAGAAATAATTTTAGCACCGATCGCCGCTTGGATGGGAATATCGAACTGCTGTCTCGGAATCAACTCCTTTAATTTCTCGCACATTTTTTTACCAATGTTCTGGGCATTGTCAAAATGGATAAGTGCCGATAGGGCATCAACGGGCTGTGAGTTCAATAAAATATCTACGCGAACCAATTTTGAGGTCCTCATACCGATCGGGGCATAGTCAAAAGAAGCATAGCCTTTTGAAACGGTTTTCAATCGATCGTAAAAATCAAAGACGATTTCGGCCAAAGGCATATCGAAGGTAAGTTCAACACGTTCTGTGGTCAGATAGGTCTGATTGGTGATAAGTCCCCTTTTCTCGATACAAAGCGACATTACGTTACCGACAAAATCGGATTTGGTAATGATCGTAGCCTTGATATAAGGTTCTTCTACGCGATCTATGGTCGACGGGTCGGGAAGATCTGAAGGGTTGTTTACGATCAACGGCTTTTCGGGATCTTTTCGGGTATAGGCATGGTAACTAACGTTAGGTACGGTAGTTATTACCGTCATATCGAATTCGCGCTCTAGACGCTCTTGAATGATCTCCATATGGAGCATGCCCAAGAACCCGCAACGAAAACCGAAACCTAGTGCCGCACTACTTTCGGGTGCGAATACCAATGAGGCATCGTTCAGCTGTAATTTTTCCATGGAAGAACGAAGCTCTTCGAAATCTTCGGTGTCAACAGGATAGATTCCCGCAAAAACCATGGGCTTTACATCTTCAAAACCAGCAATGGGGTTTTTGGTCGGGTTGGCCGAATCGGTAATGGTATCACCTACTTTTACTTCTCGGGCATCTTTGATACCAGTAATTAAATAGCCTACATCCCCGGTTTTTATCGACTGTTTCGGATGTTGTGTTAATTTCAAGGTACCTACTTCATCGGCAAAATAGCTTTTGTCGGTAGCTACGAATTTAATCTTTTGTCCTTTTTTGATCTCACCGTTGATGACCCTAAAATAGGTCTCTACCCCACGGAAAGGATTGTATACCGAGTCAAAGACCAATGCTTGTAGGGCTTCATCGGCATTTCCTTGGGGAGCGGGTACACGTTCAATAATGGCGGAAAGGATTTCCTCAATACCGATACCGGTCTTGGCACTGGCGGGAATTACTTCCTCGGCCGTACAGCCCAAAAGATCTACGATGTCGTCAGTGACTTCTTCAGGGTTGGCACTTGGCAAGTCTACCTTGTTCAGAACGGGAATGATCTCTAAATCGTTCTCTAAGGCCAAGTATAGGTTCGATATGGTTTGGGCCTGGATACTTTGCGCTGCATCGACGACCAAAAGGGCGCCTTCACAAGCGGCAATCGAACGCGATACCTCATAAGAGAAATCTACGTGGCCCGGAGTATCTATCAAGTTGAGCACATATTGCTCACCTTTATAAACATATTCCATTTGTATGGCGTGGCTCTTAATGGTGATACCACGTTCTCGCTCTAGATCCATATTGTCTAGTAACTGTTCCTTTTTTTCTCGGGAAGTTACAGATCCTGTGAAATCTAAAAGACGGTCGGCCAAGGTACTTTTTCCGTGGTCGATATGGGCGATAATACAAAAATTTCGAATATTCTTCATTGATGCTGAGCTCATTTCGGTAAGCAACTCCTTATTCATTAAGTAGGCAAAGATACGTTATTTTCGTACTGTTTTGTACAATAACGAAAAAGCGAGCCTAAA
Organism: Zobellia uliginosa; assembly: GCF_900156625.1. Classification (GTDB taxonomy): domain Bacteria; phylum Bacteroidota; class Bacteroidia; order Flavobacteriales; family Flavobacteriaceae; genus Zobellia; species Zobellia uliginosa. The sequence continues at coordinate 383,477 of NZ_FTOB01000001.1, forward strand.
TGTAGATGTGATCAGGGTAAAACCTGCAGATTTTCAACTGTATCCTTTTGGGTTTGGGGAGCCCTGATCCAGCTTGATCTGTATTTTCTAACCTTCGCTTTATAAGGTGAAGCTATTGGAGGAATTGATTTACAGGAGCATCATGCCAACTGACGCTGACATTTTGTGTAGGCTATGTAGGGCGCCGTGCTTTTTAAGGCTACATTTATTGTAGGATTTTACCGAAAATTGTTAGATTTGGGCAAGAATCCTACAGTTTTATGAATCGTTTTTTATGTCCCTTATTTTTAATGTTCTTTTTTAATGGTGTGCTTTATTCCCAAGAACTGAGCGTAACAGGTTTTGTAAACGATCGGGAAGATCAGGCGGTTGCTTTTGCCAACGTACTTTTGTTGAGCGCTAGCGATTCTACCTTGGTAACAGGAACCTCTACCGATGAGGCGGGCGCCTATGCAATACAAAATATTTCGGCTGGCCGTTACCTGATCAAGGCCAGTTATATCGGTAACGAAAGCAATGTAATGGCATTTGAACTCGAAACGGATAAGGAGTTGGGCCCATTGGTTTTGGAAGATACCGATCAAAAATTGGACGAGGTGGTGGTCACTTCACAAAAACCTAGGTTGGAAAGAAAAATAGACCGATTGGTCTTTAATGTGGAAAATACGGCCTACGCGGATGGAGATGTCTGGGACGTACTCAAAATAACCCCTAGCGTGATGATCGTAAACGACAAGTTGAGCGTTAAGGGCAGTAACTCGGTAGGACTTTTGATCAATGGGCGAAAAATAAACATTCCCCATGACGATATCGTCAACCTGTTGTCGGGTACCTCCGCTTCCAATGTCGAAAATATTGAAGTCATAACCAACCCACCGGCCAAATACAGTGCGGAAGAAAGTGTACTCATCAATATTGTGATGAAAAAGAACATAATTGCGGGCTATAACGGTGCGGTTTATAATAAATATGTACAAGGGGTGCTGCCGAAGCATACCATAGGCACCGACCATTTTTTTAAGGGGAAGAAAACCCAATTATCTTTCAATTACAATTTTGGACATGATAGGAAGGTGGTCTACTATACCGATATCACCAATTTTCCCCAAAGTGATGGTTCCCTATCGACCTGGACGGCAGAGCAAGAACATTTGAATCGAAGCAAAGCACACAATTTCTCCCTTTTTTTTGACTACGATATTAGCGAAAATAGCCGGTTGAGTTTTACGACCATTACCCTGTGGGAACCCGAAATCGCACGAGTATACGATACCGATACCGAATTGACCGGCGATAGCCGTTGGTCTAGTTTCGAGACGTTGAACCATGCGGAAAAGGAAAAACTGAATACCTCGTATTACGTCGACTATATTCAAGATTTGGGCAACAATGGCGAACAATTATCCTTCAACGCCCATTATACCTTTTATGACGAGTCCGACGCACAGTTACTCAATACGGCATTTTACAATACGGCAGGTGGATTGGCCGGGGAAAACGATTTTACTACCGACGCCTTACAAAAAATCAACCTGTACAGTTTTCAAGGAGACTATGAGGCTCCTTTAGGGGATAACGGAAAAATAGAAACGGGACTTCGCTATGCGGGAATAGCCTCTAACAGTAGTATTCTGCAAGAAGGCTTTGATCGTGACCAACCGGGTATAGACCCTTCGGCCTCTAGTAATTTCGACTATGACGAGTCTATTTATGCGGCCTATGTTTCCTATTCGGGCAAATGGGACCGTTGGAAGCTAAAGACGGGCCTACGTGCCGAATACGCCCAGACGGAAGGGGAATGGGATATGGAGCGTCAATTTAACGAACGCAAAAATTTTCAGTTGTTTCCTTCCGGATCGATCCAATTTAGTCCCAGTGAGAAACACGACCTCAACCTGTATTATTTTAGAAAGATTTCTAGGCCCAGGTACAATAGCATCAATCCCTTTCAAACCTTTCAAAGCACCTTTTCGACCATTGAGGGCGATCCAGAACTATTGCCTTCCACCAGATATTATATAGCCGCTGGATATACTTATGATAAGTCTTATACAGTAGAACTGTTTTATAAAAGGAAGAAAAACGGACTCGAACAATTGATTTTTCAGAACAATGACAACAACTTGCTGCGCTTTATTTCTTCAAACCTAGACCAAGAATGGGCCTACGGGATAGATTTATCGCTCAACAAGAATTTTACGGATTTTTATAATTGCTATGTCTTGGCCAGTTTTTACAGTGAAACCTTCCGTTTTTCCAACTTAAGCACCAATGCGCCTGTAGAACTGGACCAGTTTAGCTGGTTTGTAAGAACGAGCAATAGTTTTTCCTTCTTGAGCGACCGTTCCCTTACGGCCGACCTTAATTTGATCTATACGGCACCTATGCTTTCGGGCAACTCTAAATTCGATGCCTTTGGGGCATTGAACCTCATGTTCCGTAAGACCTTTTACGATAAGAAGCTGAGCATAACCCTAGGGGTGGAGGATATCTTTAACCAAGGCAACCAGTTCAATACGCGAAATTACCAAGACCAAAACGGAACCTCATTACAAAGAGGGGAAAATAGATTGTTGGTTGCCGGTCTACGCTACCGATTCGGAAACTCTAAAATACGCGATAACAAGAAGTCAAAGAGGGTTGAAGAGCGCAACCGGATCTAAATCGGCTAGCTTACTTCGTATCCAAGCTAAAATTACTGAGCATAATTCCGCAAGTACCAAAGCTTATGAGCAGGTAAACACCGGTTAGAATAAAGAAAATCTTGGCCATTTTTTTGTTTTTGCTCGCCAAACCTACAATGGCCAGAATCAAGAAAATAATAGGAGGCCCTATCATTAGGAATACAATCGTAATCATACCGTTTCGTTTTGTAGTTGTTCTAAGTACTTTACTTTGTCATCCCTATAAAATAAGTTCATTGTTTCAAAAGGAATGATTTTATAGTCTTTGTTTACGATGTGTACGCATGATTTTTTAATGGCACGTACATCAAAGTTATGGGCGTCTATAAACTGCATGATGATAATTCTAAAGAGATTATCATACCCAAGTTCCGGAGCGTCTATCTCCGGTAAACAGCACATGATGCTCTTTAAATTCTCCGAAGCTTTTTCAACCGAATTACCGGTACTGAAGAGCTCTATCATTTTTCCGTGAAGCGCTTCGTCTTGCTCGTAAATAATGGTGTTCTTGCCCTCGTTCAATAGATCGTCAGGGTTGATGTAGCGGGTAAGCGGACTCACCTCATCTCCCAATTTTAAGGCGTAGGCCATGACCAGGGCATCGGGGTTGCAGGGTACGGGAATCAGGTCATCGCTTTCAAAAATGGGCGATTGTTCCAAAATCTTTCTCCGAACTTCGGTAAGGGTTATTCGGTTGTCGTCTACTTCAAAATTCTCTAGACGGCCCGCAATTTGCGTGGGCTGAAAAGTAACCCCCCGTACACATTTTTGTTTGAGGGCAAAATCTATGGTATCGCCCATTTCATGGTCGTTCAATCCCTTTTGCAAGGTAACGACGAGCGTGGTCGACAAGTTGAGCCGGTTCAAGTGTTCCAGGGCCTTTAAACGAATATCGGCCAAATCGGCGCCGCGTAGCGTTTGTAGTACCGTATTGTCCAACGAATCGAACTGTAGGTAAATTTCAAAATCGGGGGCATAGCTTGCCAGTCGCTCCGCAAAGGCAAAATCCTTGGCAATTTTAATCCCATTCGTATTTACCATCAAGTGTCTAATGGGCAAAGTCTTGGCGTAATCGAGAATTTCGAAAAATTGGGGATGTATGCTAGGTTCACCTCCGCTAAGCTGTACCACATCGGGTTCGCCCTCGTTCTTAACGATAACGTCGAGCATTTTTTTGATTTCCGCCAAGGTGCGATGCCTTCCATAGGAAGGGGAAGACGAAGCATAACAGGTAGGGCAGGTAAGGTTACAGCGATCGGTAAGCTCAATTACCGTAAGGCAAGAGTGTTGCTCATGGTCTGGGCAGAGGCCACAGTCATAAGGGCAGCCGAAATGTGTTTTGGTATTAAAGGTCTTGGGGTATTCAGAAGCCTTGTTATAGTTTCTGATGTTTTTATAGTATTCGATATCATCGGCAATAAGCACTTTGCTCCTTCCGTGTTCTTTGCAGCTTTTGAGCATATAGACCTTGTCGTTCTCAAAAATGATCTTGGCATCTACACGCCGTAAACATTGGGGGCAAAGACTTAGGGTAAAATCATAGTAGGTGTAATCTTTGGTAGGCATAGGCAATTCCTTGACGGATGGTTTGGTAGTAGTACAAAAGACAAATTAAGCATAATATTTGGATGCTGCTGAGCCCAAGAACAAAAAATGTATTGGGTTTCAAGAACTCGATAAAGAAGCGGAAAGAGAAGTAAAGGATCATAAAAATTTTAAAGAGCATGCCGCTTTCCAAGGCTTGGGCCCTGGTTTTTATCCGTTTTAAAAAAACGAAGAGCACGATGAGAAAAAGGACTTCATACAGGGCGATGGGGTGCCTGCTGAGCCCGTCCCCCAAATCCATCCCCATAAAAAAGGAAGTTTCCTTTCCATAGGTAAACTCCTTGGTCCCCGCTAAAAAGCATCCTATCCTACCGATGATAATACCAAGGACAATAGGCAGGGTAAAGAGGTCTCCCGACGATTGCTTTTCCCCGATGATCCGTTTGGCCAATTCCACGCCCAATAGACCTCCGAACAGCCCGCCCATAATGGTCTTGTTGTTCAAGAGTACCATCCACCCCTGTTGGTAGTGAACGAGGGGTTCTTCCAAAAAAGCAACAAGCCTAGAAAGTAGCAAGGCCCCAAAAATGGCTCCGATGATTATGGTCAGCCTATTGTTGGAGGAAATGGCGTCGGTACTGCGTTTACGGGAAAATACATAGTACCTAAAGGCAATGAAAAACGCCAGATATTCGAGAATCAGGTGTATATTCCATTTTATACCGAAGAGTATGGGTTCAAAAGGTAGTGTTAAATCCATAGAACGGGGTAAAGATAGTTATGTTCTGCATTTTAATGCCTTATAGATTAGTTGTAAATTTGCGGCCATGCCAAAAATAGGAGACATTCAATTGCCTGATTTTCCGTTGCTTCTTGCCCCTATGGAAGATGTAAGCGACCCACCCTTTCGTGCCCTCTGTAAAGAGCAGGGCGCCGACGTGGTGTATACCGAGTTTATTTCTTCGGAGGGATTGATTCGCGATGCCGCGAAAAGTGTAATGAAGTTAGATATCTACGAAAAGGAAAGGCCCGTGGGCATTCAGATTTTCGGGGCCAATCTAGACTCTATGTTGCAATCGGTAGATATCGTAGAGCAATCGAAGCCGGATATCATCGATATCAATTTTGGCTGTCCGGTGAAAAAGGTGGTCAGTAAGGGAGCCGGTGCCGGTATTTTAAAAGATATAGACCTTATGGTATCGCTCACCAAGGCCATGGTGGAGCGCACCAATTTGCCCATTACGGTAAAGACCCGTTTGGGATGGGACCATGATTCCATTAAAATAGTGGAGGTGGCCGAGCGTTTGCAAGACGTAGGCTGCAAGGCCATAGCCATTCATGGTAGGACCCGGGTGCAGATGTACAAGGGCGAGGCCGACTGGAAGCCCATTGCCGAGGTAAAGAACAACCAGCGCATGCATATTCCCGTGTTTGGAAACGGCGATGTGGATTCACCCGAGGCCGCAATGCGAATGCGAGACGAATATGGGCTCGACGGTGCCATGATCGGGCGTGCCAGCATTGGTTACCCCTGGTTTTTCGATGAGGTAAAGCACTATTTCAAAACCGGAAGCCACAAGGCGCCCCCCAGCATGCAAGAGCGTGTAAACGCCGCCCGTCGCCATTTGCAAATGGCCATTGATTGGAAGGGCGAAAAATTAGGGGTCTTTGAAACCCGAAGGCATTATACCAATTACTTTAAAGGCATCCCCAACTTTAAGGAATACCGCATGAAGATGGTCACCAGCGACGATTCCGTCGATGTATTTTCGGCCTTTGACGAGGTACTTGAGAAATTTGGGGACTACCAGTTTACCTCCTAAAAACCAAGGAAGATTAAATCGCGATCATTTTTTTGGTAATCCGGCTACTCGCAATTTTAGAGGCGATGATCCCCAAAATGAATATGGTACCGAACACGATCAGAACGTTGATCCATTGGTACTCTACGGGATAGGCGAGGGAAGGCGTTATTTTCAGCCATCCAAAAGCCAGTTGTGACCAGATGAGCAGTGAAGCGAAGACCACACCTATAAATCCGCCCAAGCCCGTAACCAACACGCCCTGCATAAAATAGATGCGACGCAGCTCCTTGAGGGTCGTGCCTAGGCTGTATAGGGTTTTTAGGTTTTGCAGCTTATCTAAGATCATCATAATAATGGCACCGACGACATTGAACAGGGCAATGCCCAAGACCAAGGTAAAGATGAGGTAGGTGGCCAAGTTTTCGGTATTGAGCATGCGGTGCAAGGTGCTATTGAGCTCTTGTCGGTCTTTTAAGATTACTTTGTTTCCGAAAACCGCGGCAATTTTGCTTTTGACCGCCGCCAATTGCGCTACATTTTGCACTTTAAAGTTGACGCCCGATACTTGGTTGGCTTTCTTTTCCAACAGTTGCTGTACCGAAGGCAGATCGGCAAAAACGTATTTTTTATCTAGGTTTTCCTCAACGGAGTATACCCCACTTAGCACCAAGGCCTTTGTTTTTAGCGATTTTTGGGTGAGGGAGCCCTTGCCGGGCTTGAGGGCAAGTACCACCAAGGGGTTTTGGTACTGGTTGATGGTAAGCCCGAGAATGTTGGTGATGCCGATACCGGCCACGGCTTCTTGGCTATTGATCCGCCAAGTACCGTACAAAAGCGTGCTGTCGATACCCGTAACATGGGTGTAATTGGTGTCAATGCCTTTGATAAAGGCAATATGGCCCTTTTCGCGATGTTTAAGGTATACCTTTTCCTCCAGCTCCTTCGAATAGAAGGCGAGGCCTTCGATCTGGGCAAGTTCTGCTTCCTGTTCGGGGCTAACGCTAAAGAATTTGCCCGTTGCGGGCAGGGCTTTTAGGTCGGGATCAAAGGTATTGCTGAACGAAAGACTGAACGATTTGAGTCCAGCAAATCCCGAAAGCACGATAAATAGGGCTGCCGAGCCTATAACCGTTACCAAAAAGGTAATGAAGTTTATGACGTTCACCGCATTTTGACTGCTTTTGGAACGCACATAGCGCTTGGCGATGTAAAACGGAAAATTCAACCTTATAGTTTTTTTCTCTTGTCCAAAAGGTCTCTGTTCTCAATAGGGTTCTCTTCGCCCTTAAGCGATTTTTCAATGTTCTCGATATAGTCGAGCGAATCGTCTAAAAAGAACAATAACTCGGGCACCCTGCGCAATTGGTGCTTGGTGCGCTGTGCCAATTCGTGCTTGATGAGGGGCTGATTTGATTTTATGCCCTCCATAAGTGCCTTGGCCTCTTTGTTCGGAAAAATACTGATATATACTTTTGCAATGGAGAGGTCGGTGGTCACCGAAACTTTCGTAACCGAAATCAACGTACCTTTTAACCCTCCTTCAATGGCGGCCCGTTGTAGAATATCTACGATATCTTCTTGTATGACCCCCGCAATCTTTTTCTGTCGTTGTGTTTCCATACCGCAAAAATACGGAGAAATAGCGTAAATTAGGGGGATAAACACCGATACGGACAAAAATCATCGATCATTTGGAAAAAATTGAGCACATCGGCATAGCCGTAAACGATTTGGAGGCGGCCAATGAACGCTTTGGGAAGCTTTTGGGCCAAGACCATTATAAGATCGAAGAAGTGCCCGGCGAAGGCGTCCGCACCTCGTTTTTTAAGACCGGCGACAGCAAGATAGAACTGTTGGAGGCCACCGACCCCGAGGGCCCGATTGCCCGGTTTTTGAGCAGGAAGGGCGAGGGCGTGCACCATATAGCCTTTGCGGTAGACGATATTGAAAAAGAGATGGAAAGGTTAAGGGGAGAGGGCTTTGTCTTTATCAACGAAAAACCCAAGAAAGGGGCTGACAATAAGCTGGTTGCTTTTCTGCATCCCAAGAGCAGCAACGGGGTGTTGATCGAATTATGTCAAGAAATACGAAAGTAGCCGTTAAAATAGCTTGCACCACCAAAAAATAAGTAGTAATATTGCAGTCCAATTTTTGGTCCTATAGCTCAGTTGGTTAGAGCACCTGACTCATAATCAGGTGGTCCCTGGTTCGAGCCCAGGTGGGACCACGGAAAACCCCTTTAAATCATTGATTTTTAGGGGTTTTTATTTTTGAAGGGTGCTCGCTAGGGTGCTTTTTACAAGAAATTGCTATATCTAAGCAGCAACATCAAAAAAATCCAAAGGCTTAAGCTTTGGAGGTAATTCGAAAGGCGACACCCTTTTCGCTAAAAAGGAAAAGGGGGGCTTTTAGTAAGGACGTACGATTTATAGACGTATACCCAATTTTCATAAATATTGAGTTTTTACAATAGCGCACGCATAGTACAGATTTAACAGAATTTTTATCAATCCTATTTCTACTCAAAATAGCGTATTTGACAGTAAGTCGATTTAGTAAACCGCGACTACTGGTTAACCTGCGCAAAAAATCATAACACATTTCATTAAAGCTTGTCTAAACTTAGACTGTTCAATATTAGAACCTATGATAGGTGTGACCTCCTCCCATATTTAGGGTAGGCTACACTATGATACAGAAATCCTATACGAGATTGTAAATTGCAAAGTGCTATAAAGCGAATCGAACAACCGGTCATTCTCAACTATAATCTGCTGTAACGGGCAGGCCGGATTAAAGACGAAGGGAGATAGTAATCTTAACCAAACATATTTGACAATCCTGTATAATCAATCTGTAATCACAATAGAATCCCTAAATGTTCCATAACAGCAGAAATGATACCAATATCGCTAAGAGCCTTTCTTAACGATTCAATTTGGCCTTGAGTACTCTTTAGAACAATGTGGTCAGAAACGAAAAACCGGACTGGCGAATCTCTCGCTAACTTTCGCTGCTGCCAATTGGTGTTTACATTACCAACCTGTCTAAATATGAGCGTAATAAATCTGTTCCCTCTTTAGAGATTACCGAGAAGATGGCTACTGTTTTGGATATGTCTTTGGATGAGTTGGTATATGGTCAACAAAATGAAAAAGCCCGTCTCCACTTAGCGGATAACGAGCTTCTTAGTCTTTTTAATAAAACACAGCAACTACCAGATGACCAAAAGAAAACGGTAGTAGACTTGCTGTCTGCTTTCCTGCTAAAATCTAACCTTAAACAGCAACTCTCTTAATGAAAAAAGCCACCCCGAAGGATGGCTTTGATTTAATTACTTAATCGCTTTTGTGCAATTTTATATTTTTGCTTGAAAGAGGTTGGTAAACTCTCTTCATCTACCTTTTTCAAGTGCCTGATAACATCTGTGTAATTTCCTTCTTTCCACGCTTTGTTAGCTGCCTCCAAAGATTGTTTATTTATTAGGCTTTCCGTGTATTCACTACTTCTTCTCTCGCTGAACTTTTCAAGGCTAATTACATCAGATTCATTTCCTTTTATTAAACCTTCTCCGTCCCCTACAAAAAACAAGAATACATTGTTTACAAAAGTCTCTTGAGGAAGGTTACTAAGTTTCAAATCAGAGTTAAAAAACTCCTGCATTACTTGATTGCCAATTTCAACTTCTTGAAAACCGTCTCTACCAATCCATAGAGTATTTGAGTTCTCACGTGGGTTATGAACCATTGCAACAACCAAACTACCCGATTTATAATTAACAATATACTTTGATTGCTCAGTCAGTTTAAACCCATTCTCTATGAATAATGGGTGAAGTTTTTCAGATATAAGTTTATTGAATTCCATGCTACCGCCTCCTTATTTAAAATCCAGGTGGCATCCATGCCCCTTTACTTGGGTTATAAATCCATCCTCTACCTTGAAGAATTGACCTTTCCGCATTCAAGAATCCTTTCGTAGGAATCAGGTTTCCGCCTGTTGTTCGATACGAATCAAAAATGGGCTTACCTAACCCCATCTCTCTTCTTAAAGCTCCATAGTTGGCTTTCCAGTTTAATTTCGGAGTTCCTTTATTTGGCAAGTGGAGCATATAGTCTCCTGTCTTCCATCCAACATTTTTACCAGTTTGAGGTGCTCCCCATTTGAAAAGATTCAATCCACCCTGCGTACTCGACTTAGCGGCACTCTTTACTCCTTTAAGGCTTTTCCATAGGCTTCTAAATCCTTTCACCAAACTTAGGCCACCTTTGCCGACGTCCGGCGTGCCCATAAGGGGGGCCAATCCAATAGGGTTTCCATCAATATCGTAGCTGATACCATCGACGAATCCACCTCCCAGTACGTAATAATCAACCTTGCCCAAGAATCCCGAATAATCCTGTTTTGGGGCATTCTTCCACATATGGGCCAAGGGCATCCCCCCAACTCCTCCAGATGCCCCAAAGATAGGTAAATTACTTTGAGTATTGGTAGCAGGAGTGGGCACCTCCAACGGGTGGGCCACCTTTGGCGGCGGGGATTTGTCCCCACCGCCAAAAATGGGTTCCTTAATGTGTTTATTGAACCATTTGTTCAGCGGTTTTCCAATATTCTTTTCATACCAACGTCCCGCTTCCCTAAAAGGCCTTGCAATAGCCTCTCCTACATTGTCCCAGTTGATAGGCCCCACAAAACTCTCATAAAGGCCAATTACGCCCGTTGCCCAACCAACTATAGGTATGGAAAGTATTTTACTGAACCAGCCTTGGTTAGGGGTCTCGGTAAATTCGTTTGTCTCCCCACTTGGGTCCACGTACATCAACGGGTTGTTCCAAACATAGCTGTACCTGTTATAGCTCAGGGTACTATACGGGTTCTGAACAAAGTTGTCGGGCATTAGAAACCGGTGCAGGCCCGGGTCGTAGAGCCTACCGTTCATATGGATCAGGTTGGCACCGAATAGGTGCTCGTGCCCGGTAAAGCCCCGGTCGGAAAGCGCACCGCCAGCCATACCACCGGTAATTGCCATAACACTGCCGTTGGTCCATTTTACAGGATTGCCCCATGCGTCGAAATGCCGTTTTTCCTTCAAATTGCCATCCTTGTCCGTAATGGCCAAAATACTGCCCAGGTAATCTCGGTGCAGGTACAGGTATTGGGCGGTGGTGGTCGAGGTCTGTTCGGAGTGAAAGATGGCCGGTGCAGTATAGGCGTCACCTCCAACATAGGTAGTAAAGACGGTTTTCCCTGTGGTCTTGTCCCAAGTAATTTCCATTGAGCCGTCTTCGCTATAATGGCGGTGGTAGCGCCGTTCTTCTTTGTCAGCATCCGTATCGCCAAAGAACATGTTGGCCCGCCCAATGCCCGCATTGTACTGAAAGCTGTACCGTTCCTTTCCGCTCTCGTTGATCTCGACGGGGCTTTTAAAGGCGTTGTAACTAATTTGTTGCTCGGCCCCGTTCTGGTAAAAACCCTGCCCGGAGGCGTTCAGGTCTAGTCCAGTTTGTTGAAAATTGGTCGCGGCATATTGGTATTGTCCAAGCATGCTATTTTCATCGATCCTGCCCTTGTTATCATAGGTATGGCTGTTGTTGCCATTGGGTTTAGAAGAAAAAGTAAAAGATAAAACCACCGACTATGGCCATCGCCATTACAGAACCCACAAATGCGATTATGGCTTTGGGCTTTAGCATGGAAGAGATAATGGCGATCTCTGGCAAGCTTGCTCCCGTTCCCCCAATGATCAAGGCCATGGCCGCGCCCATGCTCATCCCCTTGACGATAAGTGCTTTTAATATGGGAATCGCCATTTCGATTCGTAAATACAGGGGAACACCTATGCCCGCCGCTATGGGTATGGCAAGTGGACTATTGTTTCCGAGATATTTTTCTACCCATGCATCAGGTACGAATACGGCTGAAACCGCACTGATTACCGCGCCAAGTAAAACATAGGGGAAAATACGCTTGAACAATGCCCAGCCAAAAGTAAAGGCTTCTTTAAGTTTTGGATTAGATTCAGGGCTTGCTCCACAGGCCCCGGTAGAAGGTGGCGGGGTATCTGAACACGGACTTTGAACGTTTCCGCAAGAGGCTGTTGAACTACTTGAGACGGTGGAACAATCCGTAGCGGGTTGAGCGGTACAAGAATTTGTGGCGGCTTGTGAATTTAGATCAATGCGTTTTACGCATTTTTTAAGAGAGGTCTTTCCGGCAATGCTACCAAAAAATACGGAACCTAAAAAAACGATCAAGAAGTAGACCAAGGCCACTTTCCATCCGAAAACACCAAAAATAAAGCCAACCACTACAAAATTGGCCAATGGGGCAGAAAGCAAAAAGGAAAATACCATGGCGAAAGGGGCTCCCATTTCTATCATTCCCATAGAAACGGGAACCATAGACGCACTACAGAAAGGAGTAGGGATGCCGAGTAGGGCTCCCATTAATCCACTGTACTTTCCTGTTTTTGATAAGCGTCTTTGAAGTTTCTGCTGGGGTATAAAAGCCCTGATTATACCGGTAACTATCGATACTAAGGCAATGATAAGTACCAATACTACCCCTACATGTATAAACTCGTCTAATGCCAATTTTAATTTTTCATTCATGATATTTGTTTTAATAACTTTATGATATATGCGCCAAACCACATATGTTATGGCAAAAAAAGTGGGTGCTTTAGTTTTCTCTTTATTTAGGGCGTTCTGCCAGTAATAGTTTGCATTTGTGTATTTCGTTATTCATCTGCGATTCGGGAATCGTTTTTATGGCTTCTTGAATCAATTGTCTGAATTCGCTCTTGATCGGTGTCAAATAGTAAAACACCCACTTTCCTTCTTTCACCTCTTCTACCAAATTGGCTTTTTTTAATATTTTTAGATGGCGCGATACATTGTATTGATATTCGTCCAATACCTCTACAATTTCCGAAACGCAGATTTTTTCATCGATGTTCGTCAGCAACCAAACAATCTTTAATCGCGTTGCATCCGACAAGGCCTTGAATATATTAATATGTTCGTCCATCTATCTTATAATTTTAACATATGTGTTTTTGCGCATGTAAAATTCGGATTCAAATATATAAAAATAAAATAAACGGCCCTCCAAATTTTTTATATGTAGCCTTCCCTCTTTTCAAAGGTCATAATTTGAATTACTACCGTAAAAAACTCAAAGCTTTCATGGGTGAAGGAGAATATAGAAGAATTACCGTAATTAACTTTTTTTCACCTATTTGATACGGACAAAGACGGAAAACTGAGTGATGCAGAATTCGCCAAAGATAAATCTGAACATGGATTCGATGGCACAGATGTCAATGCAGATAACAAAGTCACGCCAACAGAAGTGGAAGCAGCACACGAAAGTGGACTTCTAACACGTTTTTAATACAAATGACATTGGTCGGATAAGGGCACCTTAAGCTAATAACGTATTTAATTCATAATCAATTCCAGCTTAGTCGTGAATCGTTACACGTCGACATCCAATTCGGTACTTGATCGAAGTGACAAATCTTCTTTAAGACCGATTGCCAATATGCATAATAAGAGTAAGAAATGATAAAAAAACTAGGTGTAGTCCTTCTAATAATCTTGGCCACGATAATAATATATCAGTACTCAAAACCCCCTTTTGAAATTAATAATACGGAAGCAAGGGATATTGATTATAAGGTACAACCTTTTAGAGATAGTATGTTTATATACATACCCTATAAAATAAGCATATTCAATAATCGATTAAGTTCTTTAAAAATAAGTAGTGTTTACGATGGATTACGAGAATATAGACCGAACTTATTATATAATGATGATGGAATGGAATTGGGAACGCTCTACGGAGAATCCCGCGAACGATTTGAAAATGAACTTTTCCTTTTTAAAATAAAATACAGTAAAACTATTTTTCCTTTTACGAAAAGAGACTTCTACTACTACAAAAAATATACGATTAGTAATAAAAATGATTTGTTTGGGGTGAAAAACATCCCTAAAGATTCCATTTACAAACAACTTGCCGAACAAGATTATAATGTGTCTATAAATAGGCACCAGAACATTATTGATAGCCTATACAAAACCAATGATCATAAAATATTTGTTGTTTATTTCTATAATGACTCAGGAGATTTTGAGCCGAAATATGTAAAGACAAAAATAAATAGCAATCAACAGATTGCGGTTAACATTTCCGATTCCATACAGAACATGAACTTGATGCAAAAAAAAGAGTATTTGTTAAAAGTATTGAAAACAAACCCGTTAACGGGCGACTTTTAAAAATAACCCGAAAGCCCACTAGCAGGGCTTTTTTTCTACCGGGTCAGAAAGGGAAAAGGTTAAAACGCTTTTTGGGCCAGCGTCGTTTTCCAACATACCAAAACCGAGGATGCAACGTTCTTTGGAAGGGTCAAATACATTTTTTATTGTAAAAACGGCCCATACATTACTGCGACAATAAACCCCAAATCTTATGTTGAAAAGATTATTTAAGAAGAAAACACCTGTTGAACAATACTTGGCCCATTTAGACAGAATTTTTCAAACCGAACCTGAGTTTTTTAAAGGGGATGCCCATACCGATGGGACTCCGGGAGTTACGAATATTGTGTATAGGGATGTTCCTGAAAAAGGAATGATCACGGCAATTACATACGGACTTTCACTAGGGAATCACCCCGACTGGAAACTGGGGCGACCCGAATTGATCATTACGGTCGATTCAAATGATGCTTCTTGGACCCAAGTGGCGGGATATGTCGCCGATACCTTAAGAGGAAATTGCCCCTTCTTTTATGGTAACACCATAAATTTTAGGGAAAAAATATCGGACGAATCTGAAATGGATGCCTTTTTGGTTTTTGCGCCTTCCATCTTAGAGAGAAAAGACTTTGCCAATATCGAGATCGGCCTAGACTACAAGATCAATATTGCCGGACTTTACCCGATTTATGCATCTGAAATGGATGTTATTGCTAAAAACGGCGTTCAAAAATTCTGGAAGCATCCGAACTTTGACCTGTATAACGTGAATCGAAAAAGAATAACCGAATAGAATTCTACAGGAAAGGGGCAAAAAAGGGCCGTGTGGAGCGTTGTCAAACTTTGTTCGAAAAGCTCATGAACATGCTGTTGCTTGGGTGCCCGTAACAGGTACACCTTCCCATGTCAATCCATTTTTTAAAATGCATATCACTGATGTACCGGTCGCTTCAAGCATTGAAATTTCACCCCATAATGCCTGTCAAACCTATAAAACCATATGAACTTTGTTGAATTGGCGAGGCTAGCCTGACATAATATCCCTTTTAGCTTGATACTTAAGGGGTAGCAAAAAAGAATTTCCCCGGGGGTAGGTGATGCTGATATCCGCTCTAGAAATTTAGATTATATTTGCCGTACTGATTCTTAGTAATTTGGATAAAAAACAAACGACTTTAAAAGATATTGCAGCTGAGCTGAATGTTTCGATTTCTACCGTTTCAAGGGCGCTGCAAGGGAATCCCCGTATTAGCATAAAAACTAGGGAAAAGGTATTGGAACTGGCCCAACAATACGGCTACTTTCAAACCAAGTACATCACCCCTTTTTCCGCAAAGAAAATCAATGCGGTCGGGGTAATCGTACCGAGTGTCAAATACCACCTTTACGCCATGGCCATTTCGGGCATTGAAGAGGTTTTGGAGCGGCACCATATGCAGATTATCATTTGTCAATCGAACGAATCGTACGAGAGGGAAAAGATCTTGGTCAAAGAACTGACCGATATCGGCGTGGCCGGCCTAATCGTAAGCTTGGCCAGTGAAACCAAGCAATACGAGCATTTTGCTACCGCCAAAAAGAAAAAGATTCCCTTGGTATTCTTCAACCGCCTTTGCGAAGAGGTGGTGTCGGATAAGGTAATCATCGATAATTTTAAGGCGGCCTACGATGCTACGCAACACCTCATTGCCGTAGGCTGTACACGTATTGCATATATTGGCGGACCTGAAAAACTACAGATTAGTGAAACCCGGCTTTCGGGCTATAGGGCGGCCTTGCAAGATGCCCATATGGCAATAGACGAAAAGCTTATTGAAAACACCGATTTTACTCGTGATGGCAACCTGAGTACGGCGCGAAAGCTCTTGTATTCCCCGGATCACCCAGACGGTATCCTTACCTTTAGCGATCAAGTGGCCATTGGTGCCATGATGGCCGCCAAGGAAAGGGGCTTGCGCATGCCCGAGGAACTGGCCATAATCGGGTTTAACAATGAACCGGTAGACCAATTGCTTGAGCCTACCCTTACCAGTATCGACCAGCCGAGTTACGAAATGGGCAAAGAATCGGCCCAACTCATTGTGGATCGTATTGCCGATTTTGACAAGGCCGTAACTCGAAAGGTCTTGAAATCGCAATTGGTGATACGGAACTCCACCAATAGAAACCGGTCGTAAAACCCTTACCAAAAACGCATTTTTTTAAAGGTGTTAGTATTCGCCGTCGGTAACGACCAATAGGGCATTCAAATTGTATTGACAACCCATCATCATTCGGTCTAGAGGTGCGCTTATTCGGTAAATGCCGGGCGAAGCCTAGTCGCCTTGGTCGGCTGTTGATTTATGAAAGAAATTAAAAAATGAAACATATACCTTATTCGATATTGGAACTGGCCACCGTGGGCGCAGGTAAGACCCCGAAACAGGTCTTTGATAACAGTCTTGAATTGGCCCAAAAGGCCGAGAGCTTCGGCTACAAGCGTTTTTGGTTGGCCGAACACCATAATATGGTCAGTATTGCCAGTTCGGCTACTGCGGTGCTTATGGGGCATATTGCCGGGGGAACGAAAAGCATACGTGTAGGCTCGGGCGGTATTATGCTGCCCAATCACTCCTCTCTGCTTATAGCGGAACAGTTCGGCACCTTGGCGTCCTTATACCCGGAGCGTATAGACCTAGGCTTGGGAAGGGCCCCGGGGACCGACCAGCTGACGGCCAATGCCATCCGCCCCGACCGGATGCAGGCAGTCTACCGTTTTCCCGAGGAAATGCATAACATTCAACGGTATTTTTCAAAGGAGAACCAACAGTCAAAAGTTAGGGTACCCATTGCGGAAGGGCTAGATGTACCCATTTATATACTGGGTTCGAGTACCGATAGTGCCCACCTAGCGGCCAAAGAGGGACTTCCCTATGTGTTTGCGAGCCATTTTGCCCCAGGGCAGCTTTTAGAGGCCTTGGATATTTACTACAATAATTTTCAGCCTTCACAATACCTAGAGGAACCTTATACCATGGCCGGGATCAATGTGGTCGCCGCCGAAACCGACGAAGAGGCCGATACCATATCGACTTCTATGTTGCGATTGATGCTAGGGGTGATGACAGGGAAAATCGATTATATGCAGCCCCCGATCAAAATGACACCCGAATTGAAACAGGTCTCCATAGACCCGGCATTTCAGCGTATGTTAAAGTATGCCTTCGTAGGAAGCAAGGATAGCGTTAGACAAAAAACCGAGGCCTTTATCAAACAGACCGGGGTCAATGAGATTATTGCAGTCTCGCATATTTATCATCAGGAAGATAGAATAAACTCATTCCGATTGTTTTCCGAGGCCATGAATGAAATCTAAAGGGCTATGGCCGAAAAGTAGGTCGGGTTTTGTTCAATAGCGAAAGAATTTGATCGGTTTGGGTCAAGGTGGCTTGAATGGATTACCTTTCTTTGAAAACGGTAAACCGATCAAAAATGGAGTTGTCCAAAATTCTTTTAGCCGGACTTGTGGGAACCAGCCTTATGACTGCCTTTAGTTATATGGTCGGGCGCTTGTGCGATTCCGACCTGGGCGAACCGAAGCTGCTCAACAAACTTTTGGACCGTTCAAAAAGATTGGATGTAGAGGTGGGGGCCGATAGTATTTGGGGCTGGGTGTTTCACTACTTAACGGGCTTCCTCTTTGCGGGGGCCATGGCCTTGTATTTTTGTTTGACGGAAAACGATCCGACCTGGTGGTTGGCCATTGTTCTAGGTTGTGTTTTAGGGCTTTTCGGAGTGCTTTGCTGGATAACCATACTGCGTTTACACACTTCCCCTCCGGAAATAGACCTAGAGCTTTTCCTCTTACAGTTGGTAGGGGCCCATATTATTTTCGGGTTGGGGGCAACCCTGGTATTTCGGTTTTGGGCCTCGTACTATGGTCTTTAGAAATCGGGGCGGCGGGCAGTTGTTAGGGTTCCTTTTTGTTGACCAGGCCCTTGGTAAACTCGTTAAGGGTCTCGACCTTTTCCTCAAAATCGCCTTTGATCGTCTTTCTGAATTCATTGAGGTTCTTCACAAGGTCATCTATGTTTTCAGGGATGACATCTTCAAAAAATTGCCGTAAACGCTTGGCCGTAGTCGGTGATTTTCCGTTGGTGGAAATGGCCACTTTTACATTTCCTTTGGTTACGATCCCTCCCATATAGAAATCACAAAAAGGTGGGTTGTCCGCCACGTTTACCAATATACTCTGTGCCCGACAGTCGTGGTATACCTGTTCGTTTACTTCTACCTTATCGGTAGTGGCTACCACCATGTGCTTGTTTTTGAGGAAGCTTTCGTTATAGGTGCTCGTATGCATGGTGATGCCGAATTTCTCGGCCAGGGCAATGGTTTCTTCCCTGAACATGGGCGATACCATTTCAACCTGTGCGTTCGGACTCGATTTTAGCAGGAAGCTCAGTTTTTCCAAAGCTACGTTTCCGCCCCCCACGATCAAAACGTTCAAGTTGGATACCTTTAGAAATACGGGGTACAGTTCATTCCGCTCCATGATTTTCTTCTTTTTTGGTTTTATAATTGATGGTAACTCTTGTTCCCTCACCGGGTATGGAGTTGATAAACAATCGGCCGTTGATATAATCTATACGTTCTTTCATAAAGAAAAGGCCCATTCCGCCCTCGCTGTTGTTCTGGGGAGGGGTATTGAGAATGGAATCGTCAAAACCCTTTCCGTCGTCATCGATGACCACGCTTAAAATATGGTCTTTGTAATTGATGGTAACCAAAATATAATTGGCCTCGGCGTATTTGATGGCATTGTTGACGGCTTCTTGAACAACACGGTATACGTTGGTTTCCGCCAAAGAGTCGAATCGTATGTTGTCATCGGCCTTATTGTCGAAAAGAATGGTCTTTCCTGTCAGTTTTGAAAGTTCTACCGTCATTTTATGAAGGGCGGGAAAAATACCATGGTCGCCCAGTTCCGGAGGGGTAAGGTTGAAGGTGGCCGTACGAACGCCCTTGATCAGGTCTGAGGTCAAGGACTTCAGGTAGGCTATTTTTTCCACCGTTTTTTCCTTGTTTTCGGGGTCGATGGATTCAATATTGAACTTAAGGGCGGTCAACATTTGTCCGATTCCATCGTGAATGTCTTTGGCGATCCGTTTGCGCTCTTCTTCCTGTCCCTCGACAATTTGGCTGGCCTGTACTTTTTTCTGTAACATTCGGGCCTCAAAGTTCTGTTGGGTCAGTTGCTCGACCTTTATGCTGTTTTCCTTGCGTTCGGTAATATCGGAACACAGTATAAGAATACTCTGTTGTCGGCTCGATTGGTGCATGGGTACAATGGACATGTCGAGCCAAAAATGCGCTCCCTTGACCGTTGTAATCTTTATTTCCTCGCTACGGATGACATTTTTTCGGTTGCTCTTGAGCACTTCGCGCAGATAGGCTTGTTGGCCTATGTCTGCCGTCAATATTTCGGAAAGGGGTTTGTTGAGTTCGTTTTGGTCAATGCCTAACAGGTTCAGGAACTTTTTACTGATGAAGACAACACTACCATCGCTTCTGGCACTGGCGAATAGTGCCGCATTGTCTATTACAAAATTCAATTCTTGAAGTTCTTGCAGCGATTTCTCCTTTTCGGCATAGAGCTGCTCTATTTCCTTGGCGCGGGCCTCCGAGTTGGCCTGGTTTTGCACCAGCTGGGCAATGGTCTTACGTATTTGGATCGATAGGGGCCTGAAAACAAAGCCTATTTCAAGTACAAGGATCAAGAGGGAGAAGGCCAAGAGTAAAAGCTCTTTCCGTTTTAGGTTTTGTAATTTTTCCTTACTGTTCTGGTCATAGGCATTTACAATGGTGTCCATCAACCTTAGAAAGGAACGCTCATTCTTCAACAGTACGGAAATTTCGTCCTTTAGCGCATCCTTGGGCAGGCTATCGTTGGCGGCTAGGCGTAATATGTGCTCTGCGGCCTTGGCCATGGCCGAATAATGGGGTTCTATTTCATGGAAGTGGGCAAGGATATTGTTATCCTTTTCCGGGGGGAGTCCGAGCTCGGCATCGCCTGATTGTAATCCCTCTTGGGAAGCCTTCCAAACGGTAAGCGTTTTTTTGATTTCGGAGGTGATTAAGCGTCGTTTTTCTTCGGAAATGGGCGTTTCTTGCAAGAGCAGGGCCTCTTTGACCAATTTTTGGCTATTGGCACGTTGTCGACCGGCCAGGTTGATCACACGGGAATCGCTCAGTTGCGTATTCAGGTGGAATTGTATCAAGATCTGGGCGACGATAATGGTCACGGCAATGCCTGCCAAAGCCAAAAGATACCATTTTCTGATACTCAGAAACGTCTCTGAATCAAGAGGTAATTTTTTTTTGTCTTTTGGCATAGGTCTATTTCTTGTTCCTGTACGCCCAGCTTAGCCCTTGATCGCTTTTGAAACCAGTTCCAATGCCGGTTTTGAAAGCGGAAGCTTTAATGCGGCTTGGTGGCCTGCTTCAGACATCTTGCGCCAGGTCTTCTGAAGAATGTCTATTACCTTTTCCTCTTTGTGCTCGGCCGCGAAGGGTTCAAAGTAATACTGTAGAAAAACCAGGCAGACCACGTCTTCCAAAGTCTGGGTCTCTTGGTTTTTTTTGAGTTGTTTTTTTTCCAGCAAGAAGGTCACCTTATCTATGGTTTCCTGGTCGTATCCCACTTCCTCTAATATTGCCGAGGCTTTTTCGGCGTGAAATTTTTTAAGGTCTTGACGCCATTTCAAATAGCCCGCGCGGTTCATTTCATACGCGTCACGGGGAATTTCCCAGCGGCAAATATGCTGGCACCTTGCGGTCAGCTGGAGGGCCTCCGAAGCGTTGGGCGCAAAATCGTTCAACTTCTCCGTCATACGAAGGGCGTAAAGCAATTCCTTAGGGTATGTTTTTCCCGAAGGCGCAGTTTCTGTATGGGGATCTTGTTCATTCGCCTTGTCGAACAAAGAAAAGGCTTGCTGTAATTTATCGGGCGATGCCATAGACTTATTTTTTGCCCTAAGATACGAATACCGTGCAACCTGTGGTATTTCAATCCATATGGAAACAAGTCTGGGCGTTAAAGTTACAAATCACACCTAACGCCCGTCGGCCTATTCCATAAAACCAACATAGACGGTTTCACCCTCTACCTTAACGGGATAGGTGGCGATGGCATCGAGGCTTCCGTTGAGGTTTTCCCCTGTTTTTAACGAAAAGGTACTTTTGTGAAGGGGGCACGCAATCTTGGGCTGCCTATCTTCTTCCCCGATCATGCCACGGGAAAGCACCATTTCCATTTTATGCGGACATAAGTTTTGACAGGCATACCACTGGCCTTGGCGCGTAAAATTGAAAACGGCGATCTGTTTGTCTTTGTATTTGATGCAGGCTCCTCCGTTTTTTGGGAATTTATGTACTGGTCCGGCCTTGAACCATACCTTTACTTCTTCGGTTGTTACGCTTTCGTATGTACTTAAATTTGCGATCATAATGTTGTGTTTTTGTTTGGGATAATATCGAACCGATGCCGCTCAAACCCGATGGGGCGCAGGCGTCATTTCATTTTTTAGGCCCATTCCTTTGGCATTTTTTGCTCACGTAAGGATACGAACTCAATGTTGTCATCGGTTTCGTCAGAGTTGATAAAGTGGGTATAGCGTTCCCTTATTTCCGGAGTCTCTACGGCCTCTTTCCATTCACATTTATAGGTGTCGACAAACTTTTGCATGTCGGCGTCCAATTCTTTTGCAATACCTAGGGAATCGTTGATGACTACATTTTTAAGATAGGTAATGCCCCCTTCCAGTTTTTCAAGCCATGCGGCGGTTCTTGTAAGTGGTGGTGCCGTTTTGATATAGAACATCATAAAACGGTCTACATATGTTATGGCAGTTTTCTTATCGACTTTTTCGGCCAGTAGTTCGGCATGCCTTGGGTTGGCGCCACCATTCCCGCCTACGTATACGTTCCATCCGCCTTCAACGGCGATAAAGCCAAAATCTTTGCCACGGGCTTCGGCACATTCGCGAATGCAGCCCGAGACACCTCCCTTAAATTTGTGGGGGGAGCGTATACCCTTGTACCTGTTCTCTATTTCAATGGCAAAACTTACACTTTCGTCCATACCGTAGCGGCACCAGGTAGAACCGACGCAGCTTTTTACGGTCCGCAGCGATTTTCCATAGGCTTGACCCGTTTCAAAACCTTCGGCTATAAGCTCTTCCCAAATCAAGGGAAGTTCGTGCAGTTTGGCGCCGAACATATCGATGCGTTGTCCTCCCGTAATCTTGGTGTACAAGTCGTATTTTTTGGCGATTCGACCCATGGCCATGAGTTGTTTTGGGGATATTTCCCCTCCGGCCACCCTAGGTACGACGGAATAGGTTCCGTTTCGCTGTATGTTGGCTAAATAACGGTCGTTACTATCTTGAATGGTTTCTTGGCGGTTGGCCGTTTCATTGTAGATACTGGCAAAAATTGAGGCAGCTAAGGGTTTACAGACTTCACAGCCATGGCCTTTTCCCACCTCGTCCAACAATTGGTCGTAATCTTCTATGCCCCTGAGTTTTACGATATCGAAAAGTTCTTGTCTAGAATAGTCAAAATGCTCACAGATGTTTTCCTTTACCGTTTTCCCCAAGGTCTTTAGGCTTTCCTTTACCAAATCGGCCACCATGGGTTTACATCCTCCGCAGCCTGTAGTGGCCTTCGTGGCCTTGGCGACGGCCTTTACGGTTTCGTTGCCGTCGTCGATTACCGAACAACAGACCGCTCCTTTAGTTACGGCCTCACAAGAACAGATAACGGCCGTATCGGGCAGGTCCATGGCACTTCCGAAGGCAGAACCGCCTTCGCCCCTTGCACCAACGATGAGCTCTTCGGCATTGTCGGGTAGGGGGATGTTGTTGAGGTACATCTGGTGAAGAATGCTGTAATCGGCGGCATCGCCGACCATGATGCCTCCCAATAGGGTTTTACCGTCATGGCTTACGTTAATTCTTTTATATAGGCCTTTGGTCTTATTTTCATAGATAATGGAGAGGCCTTTGTCCGCAGGCATATACGGTATTCCAAAACTGGCGACATCTACCCCAATAAGTTTTAGTTTGGTAGACATGTCTATTTCCGCCCTCATTATAACCTCATAGCTTTCTACGATTTGGTTGACCGCAACTTCTGCCATTTCATAACCGGGCGCTACGAGGCCATATATCATTTGGTTGTACAGGGCCACTTCGCCAATGGCGAATATAGAGGGGTCTGAGGTCTGCATTCTGTCGTTTACCACGATACCCCCACGAACGCCCATTTCAAGGTTACAGGTTCTTCCGAGTTCATCCCTAGGCCGTATTCCCGCCGAAATGACCAGCATATCGACTTCAAGGGTGTCGTCTTCGCCAAAATCCATTCCCGTTATGGCGCCGTTGCCCAGAATCCGGTTGGTAGCCTTTCCGGAGTGGACGTTGATACCCATATTTTCGAGGGTAAGTTGTAGCACATTGCTACTTCTGGAGTCGAGCTGTCTCGGCATCAATTTTGGGGCATATTCCACGACGTGGGGCTCCAGTCCCATATCCATTACGGCTTTACCCGCTTCAAGACCTAGAAGTCCCCCACCCAAAATGGCCGCTCGTCCCTTGGTTTTCTTTGACTTTATCTTTTCGGCATAATCGAGCATGGCTTCGAGGTCCTCTATAGTTCGGTATACAAAGACCCCTTCTTTTTCAACCCCGTTTATAGGGGGCACAAAAGGGCTGGAACCCGTGGCGAGTACCAAGTAGTCATAGGTATAGGTTTTATCGCTTCCGGTAGTTACCGTCTTTGTCTTGCGATGAATGTCGGTAATACGTTCGTTTACGATAAGTTCTATTTTGTTTTCGGCATACCAGTCCATTGGGGCGAGTTCCAATGCCTTTGCATCGCGGTTTCCAAAGAATTCACTGAGATGCACGCGGTCATAGGCAGCTCTTGGTTCCTCACCGAAAACGATGACCTTAAAATTTTCTGATTCTTTGCGGGCGGCGAGTTTTTCACAGAACTTGTATCCGACCATGCCGTTTCCGACAACAATAATAGTTTTCATAGGCTTCGATTTTAAACTACTTAGCAATATTACGTATAAATACGTATACAACATCAAATTTTATCGAAATAATTACGTAGTTTTGTTGAGGAATTACCAAAAGAAGCTTATAAAATTATTAGGGATGAAAATTGAAAAAGAAGCAAAGGTTACATTGATAGGGGCTGGTCCAGGTAGCTCAGACCTTATAACAGTTAGGGGTTTGGAGGCTTTGAAGGCAGCCGATGTCGTATTATACGATGCCTTGATAGGGGAAGAGTTGCTAGGGCAGATTGATGCCCGTATTCCGAAAATATACGTAGGAAAACGATGCGGACAACATGCCTTTACCCAAGATGATATTAATGTGCTTATAGTGGAAAAAGCGTTTGAACAGGGTCATGTGGTCCGCTTAAAAGGCGGTGACCCCTTTGTTTTTGGACGGGCCCATGAAGAAATAGATTATGTTGAATCTTTTGGTATTCCTGTAAGGGTGGTCCCGGGAGTGTCAAGTGCCATTGCCGTTCCGTCCGGTCAGGGCATACCCATGACGCGTAGAGGGGTGAGCAGTAGTTTTTGGGTGATGACGGCCACCAAAAGGGACGGCTCCTTCTCCGAAGATTTAAAGTTTGCCTCACAGTCTTCTGCCACTATGGTTATACTAATGGGAGTTAGAAAACTCGCGGAGATTTCGGCCGAGGTAAGTAAATACAGGGGTTCCTTAACACCGATGGCGGTCATTCAAAATGGTACCATGCAGAATGAATCTTGTATCGTGGGGACATTGGGGGGTGTGGCATCCGCTATTTCCGATATCGATACTTCCAAACCGGGCATCATCGTAATTGGCGATGTAGTTGCCGAGCATCCTTCCTTTTTTGAGGAAGAGGTCCAGCGCGTTCTTCGTTCCAGTCTCTAGGAGCGGTAATAGCGTCGGGTGCGTATTCCTTATATAATAGGTGTCATCGCCCTGTAAAATACTTGTAATAAGTGTTTTGTAGGGCGGTTTTTTTTGTTTCGAATCCGATTTCGTCAAATTCCAAAGGCCTTTTTTTTCGATATCTGATTTTTGGCTTCATCTCGTTTGTATCCTCGTAAAAATACGTAGTATTTCTATTGTTTTTTAAAATATACGTAGTAATACGTATTTATATACGTAGTTTTGGATATCGTTAAACCTAAAACATCCGTATTATGGAAACACCATCTAAAAAAGCGACTACCTTAAAACTGACCGATCTCAAAAGTATGCCCATCCGTACGTTTTGGATTACTTCAATAGCCTTCTTTATTTGTTTTTTCGCCTGGTTTGGTATTGTACCTTTTATGCCTGACGTGGTAAAAGACTTGGGACTTACGCCTGATCAAAAATGGAACTCGATCATATTGGCCGTAACGGGAACCGTATTTGCACGTTTACTGATCGGTAAGCTTTGCGATAAATACGGACCACGCCTATGTTATACCTATCTATTGGTTTTGGGGGCCATACCCGTTATACTTCTCGGTTTTGTACAGACCCCGACCCAATTTTTGATTTGCCGTCTGTTTATCGGCTTTATTGGGGCTTCCTTTGTTATTACCCAATTTCATACCTCTATCATGTTCGCCCCTAATATTGTGGGCACGGCCAATGCAACTTCTGCAGGCTGGGGCAACTTGGGCGGGGGCGCCAATCGTTTAGGGATGCCATTAATAGCGGCAGCCGTCGTTAGTTTTGGGGTGGCCGATGAAATTGCATGGCGTTATTCCATGGTCATTGCAGGTGTAATTGCAATGCTTATGGGAGTGGTGTATTACTTTTTTACACAGGATACGCCCGAAGGGAACTTCGCCCAATTGAAAAAAGAAGGAAAAATGCCGACCATTAAGAAAGATGAAGAAGGCTTTTTAAGCGCCCTTAAAGATTATAGGGTGTGGATTCTCTTTATCGTATACGGCGCCTGTTTCGGTATTGAGCTTACCGTTTACGGAACGATGGACGATTACTTGCAGAATACTTTCGGACTCACACGGTCTACGGCCGGAAACTTAGTGCTTTCCTTTGCCCTGATGAATATTTTTGCGCGCACCTTGGGCGGCTTTTTTGGCGATAAATTCGGAAAACTCAAAGGCCTTCGGGGTAGGGTGCTTTTTCTGACTATGATCCTCGCAGTGGAAGGGGTCATGTTAACGGTGTTTTCAGCGACCACAAGTATCGCTTTCGGAATGGTTTTCTTGATATTGTTCAGCCTTTCGGTACAAATGGCCGAAGGCGCCACCTTTTCCGTAGTGCCCTTCATCAATAAAAAAGCGATCGGTTCTATATCGGGCATCGTAGGTGCGGGCGGAAACGTCGGCGCATTTTTGGCGGCCATGTTCCTCAAGTCTAAATCCGCTATTGCCGAGACAACTGCCCTGGCGGCGAATTCCAATTTGGGCGAGGAAGCCATGAAAGCGGCCCAGTCGGCGGCGGCTTCCAGTGCGGTGTCGAGCGGTTATTTTATCATTGGCGGTTTTGTGGCCGTCACCGCCCTTACCACGCTAGCCATTAAGTTCTCTACAGCGGATGAAAAGGCCGTAGCGGAAGAAATGCAAGGCAAGCTGGCAATTTCCGGAGCGGACAAATAAGCAACACATATTACAAGTATGGACACTTTTGGAAACCCTGTTGTTCCTAATCACTTTTCATGGGTGTCCTTTTTATTCCAATCTGATAACCCCCTTTTTATGAAAAAGCAATATGCAGTACTGGTTCTTATGGTCTTGTTCGTACAAACCGTATTTGCCCAGTTTACCTTAGACGGACAATTCCGTCCGCGAACCGAATACCGCCATGGTTTTGGGAGTATCATTCCCGATGCGGCCGATGCCGGGTATGCCATTAGCACCCGTATGCGTTTGAACGCCGGGTATAAAGTGGATAGCTATGAGTTTTACCTTAGTTTTCAAGATGTATTGGTTTGGGGGGAAAACAGACAGATCCGCCCAGATGAAGAGAACAATTCTTTTGCCGTATTCGAGGCTTGGGCCAACCTTAACTTGGGTAAAGGATGGTCTACAAAACTAGGAAGACAAGTGATTTCATACGACGACCAACGTATTTTTGGCGGCTTGGATTGGGCGCAGCAAGGAAGAAACCACGATGCCGGCCTCTTACAATACAAAAAGGACAAATTTATGCTGGATGTCGGTCTGGCCTTTAGCCAAGATTTTGACAGCCCAACGGGCTTTCAGTCGGTGGGTACGGCCTATAATACAACGGGGTATTTTTCCTATAAAACCATGCAGTACCTGTATCTAAAACAAAAATGGACCCATTTCTCGGGAAGCCTCTTGCTACTGAACAATGGCTTTCAAAACTTTACGGGCGATGCCGATGCCCAAGTAGCCGATGGCACGAGTAACCTCCAGACCATGGGAACCCACCTAGAGTATAAAAACGGAAAATTTGGTAGTGCGGTGAATGCCTATTTTCAAACCGGGGAAAGACAAAATGAGCTTAAGGTAAGCAGTGCTTATTTGCTGGGACTGGATTTGACCTATAAGGCCAGCGATAAAGTAGGACTGGGAATCGGAACGGAATTGACCAGCGGTAACAAAACGAACACTGCCGATCAAACCGAAGCCTTTTTTCCGCTGTATGGAACCAACCATAAATTCAATGGTTTTATGGATTATTTCTACGTAGGGAACCATGCCAATAGCATCGGTTTATTGGATGTTCATGCGAGCGCCAATTTTAAATTGGGGGAGAAATCGAGTTTGTTGGTAAAAGTTTTAAACTTTAGTGGCGAGCAGGAATTGCCCAGTGGGAAAAAATCCTTGGGAGCCGAGGTAGACCTAGTGTTCTCAAAGAGCTTCAACGGTTACGGGTTGGCCATTGGTTATTCTCAAATGTTTGCCAGCGATGGCCTTTATGAGCTAAAGGGTGTGGGGGAAGATGTAGCGGCCAGCAGTCAGAATTGGGCTTGGGCCATGCTTACGATAAAACCAAAGTTTCTAAACACCTCTAAAGACTAACGCACTTTTGTAAAGATGCTTCGATAGGGCCGTTACAACCTTTTGTTGTAGCGGTTCTTTTGTTTTTAAATGGATCGAGGCTGGGTATAATGCCTTGTGCATCGCTCTTTATAAAAAACCGATTATATTTGTACGTATAATTACGCATATTTTGGACCAAACAACGAGTATCATTTTAGCGGACGACCATTCTTTGGTTCGAGACGGCATTAGGGCTTTACTGGAAAGTGAATCCGATTTAAAGGTTATCGGGGAAGCTTCCGACGGTATCGAAGCGATTGAAATGGTGAACAAAAGTGCACCGGATCTATTGATCATCGATATTCGAATGCCACGGATGACCGGTATTGAGGCTGTTGAAAAGCTAAGTGCCCAAAATTCGCCCGTAAAGTGCATTATTCTTTCCATGCACGACTCTGAAGAGTATATTTTGCAATCGGTAAAAGCTGGTGCACGCGGCTACCTCTTAAAAGATACAGGTAAAACGGAATTTATCAAGGCCATTCATGCGGTTCGAGAAGGAGGCAAATACTATAGTGGCGATATTTCAAATGTTTTGGTCAACAGCTTGTTGAGTTCTACGGCCCCAACGGCCGAGCACCCAAAAAAGACAACGTCGACAAGCAATCCGTTTGACCTGACCAACAAAGAACTTCAGGTGTTGGAGTTGGTGTTATCAGGCTTAACGAACAAGCAGATTTCCGAAAAACTGCAGAACAGTAAGCGCACGGTAGAAACCCACCGCTTTAACCTTATGCGTAAAATGGAAGTCAAGAATCTCATCGACCTTTCAAAAAAAGCGCAGCAGTATAATTTGGTGTAGTACCATAGCTTTAAACACGCTCAGTAGTCTTTCCGAATATGGACCACGCCATTTTTTATCATATTTATCCCTTAGGGCTTCTCGGCGCCGACAAAAGCAATGATTTCACGGCTGCTCCGGTTAATCGGTTTTCGGAGCTTCATACTTGGTTGGACCATATGGTAGACTTAGGGTGCAACGCACTTTATATCGGTCCGGTGTTTGAATCTTCAACCCATGGCTACGATACTACGGACTATTATAAGGTTGACCGCAGATTGGGTGATGATGCTGCGTTAATCGCTTTCATAGAGAAAGCCCATGAGCTGGGTATACAAGTGGTTTTAGATGGTGTCTTCAATCATGTGGGAAGGGATTTCTTCGCTTTTAAAGACCTTCAGGAATTGGGGAAGGATTCAAAATATACCGACTGGTTTTCAAATGTGGATTTTAAGAAACGTAGTCCCCTAAAAGACCCCTTTACCTATGATACTTGGGCAGGTCACTATGAATTGGTAAAATTGAATCTTGCGAACAAGGAAGTCCGCGACCACCTTTTTGGGGCCGTTAAAAAGTGGATAGGCACCTATAAGATCGATGGCCTGCGTTTGGACACTGCAGATGTATTGGATTTCGACTTTATGAAAGCACTGGCCCTTTTTTGTAAAAAGGAAAATCCCAACTTCTGGTTAATGGGAGAGGTGGTACATGGCGATTATAATCGGTGGGTAAATCCCCTTATGTTAGATTCCGTTACCAATTATGATTACCACACCCCTATGTATGAAAGCTTCAACCTAAAGGATTTCAGTAAAATATCCGAAACGGTGGATGGAGATTTCGGTCCTAAGGGAGTTTATAAAGATTTGGCCCTCTATTCTTTTGTAGATAATCACGACGTTAACCGGGCCGCCAGTACCTTGAAGAAAGCTGAGCATTTGTTTCCATTATACCTGCTATTGTTTACCCTTCCGGGAATACCTGCCATTTACTACGGAAGCGAGTGGGGCTTTGAAGGGAAGAAATCTCCCCACAGTGATGATTTGTTGCGCCCACCGGTAAAACGGAATGACCTCGGGAAGCAGGCCAAGCATCCAAAATTAATAGCGGCCATAAAGCAATTCATAGCGGTCCGAAAAAGCAGCGAAGCCCTCGTTAAAGGGGCTTACCAGACTTTATTGGTCACTAGGCAACACTACGCCTTTTCTCGAGAAAGTAATAACGAGACGGTTGTGGTCGTCGTAAACGCTTCAAACAAGGCGGCACGTATACACATCCCCCTAAAGAGTCCGTCAGCAACGGTCTTTACAGATCTACTCAGTCCGAAATATAGCCTCGTCTCCGACAAAACCGGACTTTATATTGAAGTTCCACCATGTTGGGGGCGTATCTTAGGCCATTGATCGAAACCTAGTGAAAAGCCGATTTTTTTGTTGATGTACGATTAAAACCCTAAACTATTACGAAAAAAACACTACGTATAAATACGTAATTTTCTAACTTGCTGTATGGAATTTTGGTGCCTTGCATCAAAAAGGAAAAGCAATGTTAAAGAAGAAAACACATAAGACCGTTTGTTCCTACTGCGGTGTAGGTTGCGGTATACTGGTAGATGTAGACCATAAAGGAAAGATAGAGGTAGATGGGGACCCCGATTATCCTGCCAATAAAGGCATGTTATGCTCCAAGGGAAGAAACTTGAATTATGTCGCCCAAGATACCAGTGACCGGATTATGCATCCGGAAATGCGATGGAGTAGGAACCATCCCCTGCAAAAAGTAAGCTGGGATACGGCTTTTGAGCGTGCCGCCGCCGTTTTCAAAAGTATTATCGCTAAACACGGACCCGATAGTGTCGGTTTCTACGTGTCGGGGCAATGCCTTACCGAAGAGTACTATTTGGTGAATAAGATTACCAAGGGTTTTATAGGAACGAACAATGTAGATACCAACAGTCGCCTATGTATGAGTTCTGCGGTTGTGGGCTATAAAAAAGCCTTGGGCGAAGACTCCGTGCCCATTTCCTATGAAGATATTGAATTAGCGGATTGTTTTTTGATCGCCGGAGCTAACCCTGCCTGGTGCCACCCTATTTTGTACAGGCGTCTAGAGCAACATAAAGAAGAGAATCCCAACGTAAAGATTATAGTTGTGGACCCCCGAAAAACACAGACTTGTGCCTCGGCCGATTTGCATCTGCAAATCCTTCCGGGTACCGATGTCATCCTTTTCAATGCCATAGCGAGATGGCTTATCGAAAAGAAAAAAATAAATAAGAATTTCATTAAAAAACATACCTCTAATTTCGATGCGTGCAAAGAGAGCGCCTTTACTCTTTCACTTCGCCAGGCGGCCGAAAAATGTGGAGTGTCCCTTGCCGATATCCGAAAGGCGGCCCAATATATCGGCGATGCCAATAAGTTCATTAGCATGTGGACAATGGGGCTCAACCAAAGTGTGATCGGGGTGTCAAAAAACGTGTCTCTGTTAAACCTGTCCTTGTTAACGGGACAAATAGGAAAACCCGGTTGCGGGCCGTTTTCGCTAACAGGTCAGCCCAACGCTATGGGCGGTCGTGAAGTAGGGGGAATGGCAAGCCTTTTGGCAGCGCATAAAGATTTAGGCAATCCGAGGCACAGAAAGGAAGTCTCCGATTTTTGGGGAGGGAAGGAAATCAATTCCGAACCGGGCTATACCGCAACAGAAATGTTCGATGCACTGGAGAGTGGGAAATTAAAGGCGATTTGGATTATTTGTACAAATCCCGCGGTGAGCATGCCCAACGTAAAGAAGGTTGAAAAAGCGCTTAAAAACGCGGCATTTGTAGTCGTTCAAGATATCAGTCATAATTCCGAAACCACAAAATTTGCCGATCTTTTATTGCCTGCGGCAGGCTGGTTGGAAAAGGAGGGCACCATGACAAATTCCGAAAGGCGAATCAGTTATTTGCCCAAAGTTATCGATGCACCGGGAGAGGCCTTGCCCGACGCCGAAATTCTTTGGCGCTTTGCCCAGGCCATGGGCTACGAAGGTTTTGATTATAACAATGCTAGCGAAGTGTATGACGAGCATTGTCTCTTGACCAAAGGCACCAACATTGATATTACGGGCCTATCTCACGAACGCCTGAAAAATGAAGGAAGTTTCCAGTGGCCGGTCCCCCATAAGACCCATCCGGGTACGCCACGCCTGTTTATGGACCTCAATTTTTATACGAACGATAAAAAGGCCCATTTTAATGCGCCACAGAGTCTCTACAATAAATCAGAGGAAACCAATATTGATTTTCCCTTGGTATTGAATACAGGAAGGGTAAGAGATCAGTGGCATACCCGAACCAAAACCGGAAAAGTAAAGCGCTTGCTGACCCATATTCCGCAACCCTACCTAGAAATGAACAAGGTAGATGCCTATCTCCGAAAGTTAAAAGAAGGGGATATTGCGGTTGTTAAAAGTAGAAGGGGCGAAGTACAGGTGAAGGTAAAGATCAATTTTGATATTCGCGAACGCGTTGTTTTTCTGCCGATGCACTGGGGAAAAGTATTGAACAATGATTTTGGTAGGGCCAATAACCTCACAAACGACCTCGTTGACCCAGTTTCTAAAGAACCCGATTTTAAATACTGTGCCGTTCAGGTTGAAAAGTTTGTAAAGCCGGTTCAAAAAATAATTGTAATTGGAGCAGGTGCGGCCGCTTATCGGTTTATTCAGTCGTATCGGGAAAAAAATAAAAAGGATGAACTCCACGTATTTTCCAAGGAAAAAGATCCCTTTTACAATCGGGTGTTGTTGCCTGAATATGTAAGTGATGAACTTTCGTGGGAAGCCTTGGAGAAACTAAAATCAGGAGAATTACAGAAACTGAACGTGAACTTGCACTCCGGAATCGGGATCAGTGATGTAAATACATCTATGAAACAGGTTACCGATAGCGACGGATTAATACATTCGTATGACTTGCTCATAATGGCCACAGGAAGCCGTGCCTTTGTGCCCAGTGAGGTGCAAATAGACCTTCCCGGCCGTTTTACGATGCGTGAACGCGGTGATGCCGATAAATTGAAGCAATATCTGCAAAAAACAGGGCTACCGGCAAATGAACAACATGTGGTGATTGTCGGTGGCGGTTTGTTAGGGTTGGAGTTGGCCGCCGCACTTAAAAAGATAGACATCAATATAAGTATCGTACAAAGGGCACCACGCCTTATGGAACGTCAGTTGGATAGTATTGCAAGTCGACTTTTGGCGGAAGATGTCACTGAAAGAAATATCAACCTATACTTTGATAACGAGGTCAGCACGGTGTTCGAGGAAAAAGAGAATCCGTTTCGCTTACTGGTGAACCTAAAAACAGGAAGAACCATTCAATGTAACGCCATTGTTTATGCTATTGGAACAAGGCCCAATATTGAATTGGCGAAAAAAGCCGATTTAGTTACAAGACGGGGCGTGATCGTTAATTCATATTTGCAGACCAACGACCCATCTATTTTTGCCTTGGGTGAAATAGCGGAGTTCAATAACTCGCTTTTCGGAATTACCTCGGCCGCGGAACAACAGGCAGATATTGCCGCCAACTATATTTTAGGCGATTATAGCAGCATTTATAACGGCTCCGTCCTTATGAATATCCTGAAGTTCGAAAACCTTGACCTCTGTAGTATCGGTATGGTAAATGCACCTTCGGGAGATAGTAGTTACGAAGAAATTATTTTGATGGATGTCAGCAAGCGCTTCTACAAAAAATGCATCGTTAAAGACGATACGTTAAAAGGAGCCATATTAATGGGCGATAAAAATGAGTTTGCCGAGTTCAAACGCCTGATAGAGGAAGAAATTGAACTATCGGAGAAGCGAAATGAGCTGCTTAGGGGGGCAACGACCACTGTTCCGCTAAAAGGGAAACTGGTCTGCTCCTGCAGTCAGGTAGGCGAAGGCAATGTTATTGACGCCATTGCCGGCGGTTGCTCCGAATTTAACGCCTTGTGTTCGGAAACCGGTGCAGGGTTGGGCTGTGGCAGCTGTAAACCCGAAGTAAAGGCCCTATTGAACAAACAACTACAATTAGCAAATTAAAAAATCGCGATTATGAACGATGATCTGCACCGTATATTGATAAAAGGAGGGGTTACCTCCCCAGGCGAGCTTAAAGATATTATTGGCCTGTTGGAAGCTGCGGGACTGAGCGAAGTTTACTTCGGGTCAAGACAAGATTTACTCTTTCCGCTAAAGGGCGTCGAAGAAGGTCAGTTGGAGCATATATCAAAGTTCAACACCAATATTATAACCAAAAGAAAATACCAGAATATCGTAAGCTCGTATGTTTCTGCCGATATTTTTGATATGACCCATTGGCTTAAGGGGTCTACCTATCTCTATATTTTAGAGGGATTTGATTTTCTGCCCGAACTAAAAATAAATATCACCGACCCCAAACAGAGGTTGGTGCCCCTTTTTAACGGCAACCTAAATTTTATTGCTTCGGAGAACGAAGACTATTGGTATTTGAACCTTAAGCTTCCGCATTGGGAAAAAGCGGCATATTATCCCGTTTTGATCTATAGTTGGGACATTACCTTGATTTCCAAGGCTATTGAAGAAATTTATGAAGACATTCAAGATGTAGAAGAACTGTTTTTTATCTTGAACAAAAACTTGGATACCAACAACAAAACCATAGAAAAAGAACTAAAAGTACCCTACTTGACCTTTCCGTATTACGAGGGGATGAACCGTATGGGACTGGATCAATATTGGCTAGGGCTATACTGGAGGAACAACAGGTACGATCTTTCTTTTCTTAAGGAATTTTGTGGTTTTTGCCTTGACAATAGCATTGGGAAGATTTGCATTACCCCATGGAAATCGTTCATCGTAAAAGGGATAAAAAAACAGAGCAGACAGACATTAGAACGGTTTTTGGGGCAATGGGGGATAAATGTGAGACATTCACAGCTGGAAATGAATTGGCACCTTCCTGTAGACGATAATGAGGCTTTGGAACTCAAAAAGTTCTTGGTGCGCAGTTTTGACCAGAACGATATTAGCACGTACGGACTAACGTTTGGCATTAGCAACGATGTGGGGAAGCGGTCGCATTTCGCTTCGGTTGTAATCGAGAAGAACAGCTCCCCTACGATCGTAAAAGATTTTGATGTGCGGCCTACATATAATGTTCTTCACTTTCAGAATTTTGACCCCAATACCCAAAAATATTTAGCCTATGCCCAAGATGTAGATAAAATCGAGTTGCCTGGTCTGCTAATGGAACTCAGTAAGAAGTATTTTAATCAGTTGGGTAGGGAAGTCGGAAAAAACGAAGCGCCCAAAAAGCCTATGGAGCAAGAGACAAAGATTATTCATCAATGCCAATCGTGCTTTACGGTCTACGACCCGATCTATGGCGATTCAATAGCTGATATTCCTGTAGGCACAGCGTTTGAAGATTTGCCGGCAACCTATGTTTGTTCGGTCTGTGAAGCCCCAAAGGCACAATTTGAGAAAACGGAACTGAATTTCTCCATCTGATTTTTGCTACATTTGGATTGTACCTAAAAATCATTCCAAATGAACAAAAAGTATATCGTCTTATGGAGTTGTGTTCTCCTATTCACAGCTTGTAAAAACAATTCCGATAAGAAAACGGAAGTAGAAAACCCGGTAGACCAGATAAGCATTCAAAAGCCTACCATGGAATGGCGGCCGGTCGTATCCGTAGATGGGAGTAAGCCCGTGGCGCGCCATGAGGCGGCATTTGTTCGCGTAGCCGATAAGTTTTATTTGTTGGGGGGAAGGGACATCCGCCCCGTGAGTATTTATGATACCAAGACCCAGACTTGGTCCGAAGGTGCAAAACCGCCTTTGGAGATCCATCATTTTCAGCCCATCGTCTTCGAGAATAAAATATACCTGATTGCGGCATTGACTGGAAAATGGCCCAATGAAACCCCTACGGAACATATCTATATTTACGACCCCGCCACGGACGAATGGTCGAAAGGGGGTGAAATCCCTGAGGAAAGAAGACGCGGTTCTACCGGAAATGTACTGTACGAAGGCAAAATTTATATTTCCTGTGGAATAAGGAATGGCCATATAGGAGATCATAAAAAATGGTTGGACCGTTACGACCCTAGTACGGGCGAATGGGAAGTATTGGCAGATGCCCCTCGTGCAAGGGACCATTTTCAGGCAGTTTTGGCCGATGGGAAAATCTATGCCCCCGCCGGAAGGAATACCGGTATTGAACCTGATTCCCCTTTCGGGGGAACCATAGGCGAAGTAGATGTCTACGATATACAAAGCAATACTTGGGAGACCCTGCCTGAAAACATTCCGACCCAGCGGGCGGGTAATGCCGCTGCCTTATACCACAATGAGCTTATAGTTGTCGGAGGGGAATCTACAGCGCAGGAAAAGGCCCATTCAGAAGTTGAGGTATTAGATCTCAACACCCATAAATGGCACACCTTACCAGCCATGACCGAAGGTCGGCACGGTAGCGGTCTGGTGCTTTTTGAAGATGAACTGTACATTGCCTCCGGATGTGGGAAGCGAGGCGGGGAACCGGAACTGACCACAATGGAAAAATACGGGGTAGTAGATTGATTTATAGGGTTCTAATTTTAAAATTATTTGTTACATCGTGACCAAAAACATATTACATTTGATAGGGTATTTGCCCACATCAAACTGTAAAAATGGATTTAAGGGACGGGGTTAAAACCGCAGAAAATAAGGTGTCTTCCGAGACCAAAAAACTAAGCGAATTTGTTAGGGACAAAAGGAAGTCGCTGGTAGATCGTTTGGAGTCATATGAAGATATTATAAATCTTGAGGTGGGCGATACGGGCCTGCACCGTGCCAAAACCTTGGAGCGTGAGTTTGATATTCGCCAGCTCTATATCAAGTACGAAGGGGATAATCCCACCGGTACCCAAAAAGACCGTATTGCTTTTGCACAAATCTATGATGCCCTCCGTAGGGAGTTTGAAATGGTGTCTTTGGCTACTTGTGGCAACTATGGGGTTGCGGTGGCCTTAGCGGCCAACTTGGCGGGTATCGCCTGTCGTATTTATATTCCTGAGAGTTTTCATACCGATCGTGTGGTGGAGATGGAATTATTGGGGGCCGAGATCGTTCGTAGGCCTGGCTCTTATGAAGATGTGGTAAAAGAAAGTAGCGAACTGGCAAAAACCAACGGTTGGTACGACGCCAATCCGGGAGGGGCGAATACGCCTTTACAGATTAGTGCATACTCCCAGATTGCAACCGAAATTTTCGAAAATTTGGGAGACGCGCCCAAGTATTGTGCCGTTCCCGTTTCCAACGGAACCCTTTTCGCGGGAATTTACCGGGGCTTCGTGAGCTTGTATAAACGCGGAAAGACCTCTAGGATACCCAAAATGGTAGCGGCATCGTCCTCTAGAAAAAACCCGATCATTCAATCGTTTTTACGGGGATTGGACCATTGCAAGGATTTGAATCCCGATACCATTAAAGAAACCAAATACAATGAGCCCCTTATCAACTGGCATAGTTTTGATGGGGAGGAAGCGCTGTATGTCTTAAGGAAATCCGATGGCGAAGCGTA
The DNA here is from genome assembly GCF_900156625.1 of Zobellia uliginosa. Taxonomy (GTDB): domain Bacteria; phylum Bacteroidota; class Bacteroidia; order Flavobacteriales; family Flavobacteriaceae; genus Zobellia; species Zobellia uliginosa. Next base: position 421,238 of record NZ_FTOB01000001.1, read on the forward strand.
CAATATCAGTGATAAAAAACTGAGAGACATGACGGCCCTATTGGCCAAAAAGGAAGGCTTTCGCATTTTGCCCGCATCTACCGCAGGGCTTATAGCATTGCTGGAACTCGATGAAAAGATGAATTTTGAACCAGACCGTTTTGTTGCGGTGCTGACAGCAAAAAATTAATACGAAGAGAATGAAAAAATCAATTGATGGAAAGGCCCTGGTGTATTGCGAAGGGGCTTTCAATACCCCTAATGGAAAAACTGCACACGGCTTGGTTCGTTTTACCGAACGTTACGATATTGTGGGCGTACTGGATGCAAATTACGCTTCTAGGGACGCGGGCGAAGTACTTGACGGAAAAGCCAATGGTATTCCCATTTTTGCAACGATAGACGACGCCATTGAAACCTTGGGCGCTTCGGGAAATACCCCTGGGTCGCTAGTTATCGGTTTGGCTCCCGATGGCGGAAGATTGCCGCAAGAAGCAAAGGCCACCATTTCCAAAGCTTTGGAAATGGGCTGGAATGTTGATAGTGGATTACACGATTTTTTGACCAACGACACCACATTGATGGCAATCGCCACTAAACATAATTGTCGGCTACGTGATGTACGTAAAACACCGGATAGGGATAAACTTCATTTTTTTACGGGGGAAATAGAAAAAGTAGATTGTCTGAAACTGGCCATTTTAGGAACGGATTCCGCACTGGGAAAACGCACTACGGCTTGGTTGTTGGTCCATGGTCTAAGGGATGCCGGTCAAAAGGCCGAAATGATAGGGACCGGGCAGACCGCTTGGATGCAAGGGGCAAAATACAGTATGGTAATGGACAGTTGCATTAACGATTTTGTGTCGGGTGAGATTGAACATGCCGTCGTGAGCGCGTATAAAAATGAAAACCCCGATGTTATCGTAATCGAAGGACAAGGAAGCCTTATGAACCCAGCCTACCCGGGCGGTTTTGAGATTTTGGCAGCGGGAAGGCCTGATTATGTCATATTGCAACACGCCCCGAAACGATTGGAGTATGATGGTTTTCCCGGCTATAAAATACACTCCCTGACCGAACAGATCAATGCCATTGAAGTCATTTCGGGGAAAAAGGTAATAGCCATTACGGTAAACCATGAAGATATAGGGGAAGACGAGATTCTGGAGGCCTGCAAACAGATTACCCTGGAAACAAAACTCCCTGCCTTTGACGTCTTGAAATATGGCACAAAAGAACTGGTGGCCTTGGTAAAGGAAAGAATGATATGAAAATAACCAATGTATCCTACGAGCGACTTGACCTTAAGCTCTCCATTCCCTATACCATCGCTTACGAAACTATAGACCGTACGGTAAATTTTATCCTTAAAATAGAGACCGATACGGCCATTGTTGGCTACGGTTGTGGGGCTCCCGATAAAATAGTGACGGGAGAGCACCCAAAAGAGGTAGAGGCGGCCTTAAAAGACATTATCCTTCCTTATTTGAAAGGGAAGGACCCCTTTACCTATGCTTATATTCTTAAAGACCTTAAAAAACTCTTGGGGCGAAAGTCATCTTCTTTGGCCATGGTAGATATGGCGCTTTACGATGTCGTTGCAAGGAAGGCCGATGTGCCGCTGTATAAGTTTCTAGGCGGTTACCGACAGAGTATTCCAACAAGTATAACGATTGGTATATTATCTTTGGGGGAAACTATGGCCCAAGCCAAGGAGTTTGTGCAACAGGGCTTTTCTATTCTAAAGGTGAAGGGCGGACATGAGCTTGCGGAAGACATTGAAAAAATGACCTTGTTACACGAAAAATTTCCCGAGGTGACTTTTCGCTTCGATGGAAACCAAGGGTATTCGGTAGTAGATTCGGTGGCATTTGTAAAGGCGACCGGCCAAATAGGAATCGAAATTTTTGAACAGCCCACAAAGCAGGAAAGGGAAGAACGCCTAGGTCAGGTCATGGATCAGATAGACATTCCGCTAATGGCCGATGAAAGTTTAAAAACCCTGACCGATGTATTCCGGTTGGCCCAGAATGAAAGGGTAGATATGGTAAATATCAAGTTGATGAAGGTGGGGGGTATTTTTGAGGGAATGCACATCAATTCCGTAGCCAAATCGGCAGGTATTGAAACCATGGTAGGCTGTAACGACGAATGTGCCCTGGGAATTTCGGCGGGACTTCATTTTGCACTCTCCAGACCCAACATAGGTTATGCCGATCTAGACGGGCATTTAGATGTGGTAGACGACCCTTTCAAAGGCTTGTTCCAACTGGAAAAAGGGGTGTTGTACCCGTCCGATGCCCCGGGCTTGGGAAAAATAGATTGGTAATCGACTATTTTTCCTTGGTCTCTTGAATGGAATAATCCCTTCGAAAAGGAATAAACAAGGGGTCTACATCCTTGGTTTCACCGACTACCGATTCGATTTCCCTTTTTAAATAGTTCAAATGGGCAATGGTCAGCCTATCGGTCATCACCGGAATGGTTCGCTTTATTTTGCTTTGCAGGTTGATAAGGTTGTCAAGGGCCAAAGATCGTACGTCGGTATTGGCGGTATAGCCTTCCGACAATTTGGCCAAGATACCTTCGACCAGGCCTTCCGCTTCATCGGGTTTGTAAAGGGTAATAAGGTTGGAAACGTATGATTTCTGGAGTTTTCTACGGTAGGCGTTGGTTTGATAGAAAACGTTCATATCTCCCCAGACCAACTGGTTCAAATCGTCCATATATTCTTGGGGATGATAGGGGTCTTCGTCTTCGTAGCGCTCGGCAATAAAGGTCATTCGGCTTAAACGGCTGCCGCCCAAAAGGTTCATCATGACACTTTCCATGGTCTTGGTTACCGATTCTTTCGATTGGGGAGACTGAATGGCGTTCAATATATCGTTTCGCAATAACCATTTCGGTTCTTTAAAGATATAATTGCTCAAAAACACCAAGGCCTGTTTTTGCTTTTGTTTTTCAACCGGACGATAGACTTCTCCCTCTTCACCCATGGTCTTCGGGGTAACATAGATGCCCCCAATGTTTTTTGATACGTGAAAAATATAATCGCTATACTGTCCTACGAGGTCCTTATAGATTTGATCGAGGTTGGCGTAGTCATCGCTACTTTTTTCCTGTGTCCATTTTTTTAGATAGGGCGCAATACGCTGTAAGTTCAGAATGCCGTACATGCTGGCTTGCATGGCATCGTCACCAAGGTCTTCGGTCTGTGACCTGGGGTCGAAATTACGGCCTTCGCCACCGAACCAAAGTCTTGGGTTGGCCGAAACACTGTCGACTACCATTTGGCTCAAAAGTTCTTTTTCTTCCTTTAGCGACAAATCATCCGCAAATCTGGAATAGCCCCATTGTATGGCCCATTTATCGTAATCGCCGATTCGCGGCATTAGATCTTCGGTAGGGATACTGTCTTCGGGTTGCGCCACGTAATTGAAGCGGGCATAATCCATAATCGAACTGGTATGCCCGTTTTTGCGTAAAAATTCCGCATCGCGTAATTTTTCTACGGGCGTTGCCGAGCTGGCTCCCATGTTATGTCTCAATCCTAGTGTATGTCCGACCTCGTGGGAAGCGACAAAACGGATAAGATTTCCCATAAGTTCAGTGTCGTATTCCATTTTTCTTGCACGCTCGTCTACGGCACCGGCCTGGATCATGTACCAACTGTGCAATAGGCTCATCAGGTTGTGATACCATCCGATATGGCTCTCTAATATTTCACCACTTCTGGGGTCGACAATATTGGGTCCGTATGCATTTTTGGAAGGAGAGGCAAAATAGCGCAAAACGGAAAAACGGGAATCTTCGAGACTCATGCTCTTGTCGTTCTCTGGCCAAGGTTTCCCGATGATGGCGTTTTTAAATCCGGCCTGCTCGAAAGCCACTTGCCAATCGTTGATTCCTTGTATCAGGAAAGGCCTCCACTTTTTAGGGGTGGCGGGGTCGATATAATAAACGATCGGTTTTTTCGGCTCTACCAATTCGCCACGCTTCCATTTCAATGAATCTTCAGGCTTGGGTTCTAGTCTCCATCTGTGAATGTAGGTATTTCGGTCGACCTGTTGCTGGTCGTCGCCGTATTCCAAATACGAACTGGCAAAATAGCCTACGCGGGCATCGTAGAGTCTTTTTCTCATGGGCTCCTTCGGAAGCAAGATAAAAGAGTTGTTGATTTCCAAGGTGACCACTCCTGCAAGAATGGCCGCAGGAAGTTCCTTTCTTTTATTGGAACCCGATTTGGCCTTATAGGTCTTAACAGTCTTGATTTCCGTATTTACGGGAAATGAATTGATTTCCTTTATATAAGATTTATCCTTTTCAAGCGAGGTAAGCTTGTAATCGTCTTTTTGGTCACTACTAAGGGCCAAGAGCGGATTTTCACTATTGATGAAATCGGTAACCTCTATTACATGCGATTGTCGGTCTTCATTGGTCGCCTTAATGGGGAAGGCTTCAAGAATAGGGGTAATATTGGAGTTGTTTACCGCCTTTGATATGGCATCGTCTTCACTGGCGGCGCTTACCAAGGTAGAAATACGAAGAAAAATATTGTTTGAAGGCCCTCTTTCAAAGGTAATGGTGTTCTCTGAAATTTTTTCACCGCCGTAGTTTCCGGCACCTGAAGGGGTTTTTATGAATCGGGTCACTACCAGCATCTCACGTTTGAAAAGACTATCGGGTATTTCAAAATAATACTTGTCCCCTATTTTGTGAACGTCAAAAAGTCCGTTATTGGTAACGGCTTCACTGGTAATCAAGCGGTCATAGGCCTTGGCACTGGTAGAGGCAAAGCTTTCGACCTTCCCTTTCTTATTTGATTTTCGGGCTACGCCTATGGAGCTGCACGATACAGCAAACAATAGCAAGCCTATATATGTAAAAAGTTGTTTCATTGATATAAAAATTTACCGTCCCCTATAATTGGGAATTATAGGTATTCGTCGGTATTTGCCCCTTAAAATCTGCCCGCGATGGGTCTTCGTATAAGTAGCGAACGCATCAGCACATACTTTTAGTATGGTTTTGGCCGAGTCTTGGTCGCATTTAACAGAAAATTGTACTGAACTTAAGTGGTTTACGCCTGTAATGGTAAATATATACGACCATCCCAGCAAAAAAGACGAGTTCAATATACAATTCTGCCAGCTTGATATCAATTTAAATTTGAAAAAGCGTGGGCGATATGCATTTAAGGGAAGAAACGGATATCGTTAAACCATATTAGCGTATCAGGATCATTATGGCCCCAAGGGCCGTAAGTACCAAAATCATCTTTCGGTAAAAATCCTCTTTTATGATCTTCACCAAGCGTATGCCCAAGAAGACCCCTAAAATAATACCCGGTATCAGCTTAAGGTCGAATAAAAGGGTTTCAACCGTTATGGTCTCCCAAACAAAGATGTGCAGGGGTAACTTCAATACGTTGATAATGAGGAATAACCAAGCGGCAGTACCGATAAACTCGTTTTTGGGTACCCGCATGGCCAAAAAGTAGATATTGCTAAAGGCCCCGCCTAAATTACCGATCATGGTAGTGATGCCTGCAATGGTTCCTACAAGGCCTGCAAAGAGCCAATGCGTTGGCACGGATTTCGATTTGCGCCTGTCCCACCAATACATCATAATAACACTGACCAAGATGATAATGGCCATGGCAATTTTGAATACGCCTTCATCCAGGTCGTTTCCAATTAATACACCGCAAACGATACCGACCAAAATCCACGGCAAGAATTTCACGATATGCGACCATCTGGTGTGGCGGTTGTAATAAATAACGGCAAAAATATCGCCCACGACCAGTAGCGGAACTACAATGCCCGTAGATGCCTTGGCGCTAAAGGCAAGGGCCATCAGGGTTACGTTAACGATTGCAATTCCCTTAATTCCAGCCTTTGAGAGTCCGATGACGATGGCGGCCGTAAATGCAAGGGCCCAAGCGGTAAGTGTAATGTCGAAAGAAGTGGTTAAAAACACAAGAAGAGGTTTGGTTATTAAACAGCAAAAGTATTCTAAAAAAACAATATCTTTAACGATTCACCGAAAACCCTTAATTATTAATGGAGTTATCTACATTAGACTACAGTTTTATCATTGTTTTTTTTACAATTGTTCTTGGTATAGGTTTTTATGTTTCTAAAAAGTCGGGTAAAGATTCTTCGGAGTTTTTTCTTTCGGGACGAACCATGCCTTGGTGGTTGTTGGGGCTTTCAATGGTAGCGACTACCTTTTCTACCGATACACCCAATTTGGTGACCGATATCGTTAGAACCAATGGTGTGTCGGGCAACTGGGTCTGGTGGGCGTTTTTGATTACGGGGCTTTTAACCGTTTTTGTCTATGCTAAACTTTGGCGTAGGTCAAATGTCAATACCGATTTAGAATTTTATGAAATGCGCTATGGCGGTAAACCCGCTAGTTTTCTGAGAAAGTTCAGGGCCATTTATTTAGGGGCCCTTTTTAATATGATCACAATGGCTTCGGTTACCTTGGCGGCCATTAAGATCGGGGGTATTATGCTAGGCTTGGAACCATGGGAAACCGTGGTCGGTGCGGGTTTGATTACCGTTACTTTTAGCGCCCTAGGTGGTTTTAAAGGAGTGGTTTATACCGATTTTCTTTTGTTCTTCGTGGCTATGGCCGGAGCAATAGGCGCCGCATATTATTTGGTGAACATTCCCGAAGTAGGTGGTATCGAGGCATTGATGGCCCACGAAAATGTATTGAACAAGCTTGATATCGTACCTGACTTCGGTAATAGAAAGGCATTGATTACCCTGTTTATAATTCCCTTGGCCGTACAATGGTGGTCTTCTTGGTACCCAGGTGCGGAACCCGGTGGAGGGGGATATATCGCCCAACGTATGTTGGCGGCAAAAGATGAGAACCACGCTATCGGGGCCACCTTCTTTTTTAATATCATGCACTACGCCCTAAGACCTTGGCCTTGGATTTTGGTAGCCTTGGCCTCATTGGTCGTATATCCTGATATTGCCAGTATTCACGAAGCCTTCCCGAATATTGCCGAAGACAAGTTGGGGCAAGATTTGGCATATTCCGCTATGCTGACCAAATTGCCGAGCGGACTCCTTGGGGTGGTTCTGGCTTCCTTGATCGCTGCTTATATGAGTACCATTTCAACCCAGCTAAACTGGGGGTCCTCCTATATTGTATTCGATTTTTATAAGCAACAGGTAAATCCTAATGCAACAGAAAAGCAAATGGTGGCCGTGGGTAGAATCTCTACGGTGGTGCTTATGGTACTTAGTGCAGGTTTGGCATTGGCCCTTGAAAACGCACTACAGATATTTGATATATTGTTGACTTTTGGCGCCGGTACGGGACTCATTTTTATCTTGCGTTGGTTCTGGTGGCGAATTAATGCATGGAGTGAAATAACCGCTATGTTCGCTTCCGGGATTATATCCATATTGTTGAAAACAACGGCCTTGGGTCCCTTACTTTTTGCGGAAACGACCGGGGTTTTTCCAGATTGGGCCGAGTATCCCTTTGTGGTAGTGCTTACTTCTGCCATTTGGTTGACGGCAACCTTTATGACACAACCTGAATCGAAAGAAACCCTTCGTTCTTTCTACAAGCGTATTCAACCCGGTGGTCCAGGATGGACAAAAGTGGTCGAAGAGGCCGAAGTGGACGGGGAAGTGATCAAGAAGGAAAATGAAAAGTGGAGCGTACCCCAGGGTATCACCGCAATGGTTCTTGGTTGTGTGTTGATCTATACCATTATGTTCGCGACGGGTTATTGGATCTATGGAAGAACCGAGTCCGCACTATTGCTTACCGGAATAGCCGTAATATCAGGTATTCTGCTTATAAGGGCATGGGGCAAGATGAAAGAAAATATTCTGTAGTCAAGGAAAAGACAGGGGAGCGTTCTAAGATGCTTCCTCCAAGAAAATTTTAAATACCTCGTTTTTCTTGATCTCGACAATAGAGGTCGATTTGATTTCTTTTTTATTGCCTTCGGCATCAATGGTGTACGCACTATAGGGAATCTCTTCGCCTTCCGCAAATACCTTTATTTGATATATGGTCCGTGGTCCTTCCTCTAGCTCGGTATAACTGTATGTGTCGAGGCTTTGTCCGTATTCTTTTTCGGCATTGGTGCCATGCCTTAGTTTGAAGGTCACATGGTCGGCAGTGAAGCCTTGCGAGTTTACAAATGATAGTCCGGTTTCATTCGATATTTTGGCCTCTCCGTTTATAAGGTCGGCTTCCTTTTCGTCTTTTGAGCAACTTAGGGTCATCGACACGAAAACAGTGCATAGTAGGTATACAAAGTACTTTTTCATAATGGCAGGTTTAGGGAGTGATTTGGGACTCCTGATTAGTGTAGATGTATGGGCAACATCTTATGAATCAACGCTGGTTGTTCGCTCTTATTGTGTTTTGATCGATGGGTCGGTGCGGTCAATTTAGCGGGTTTAGTGGTTACATCTAGTTTTCTATATCACATATACCAATTATGGGAAACCTGCGTTATCATCTATCCAAACCCAACAAAACCTGCCTTTGCCATGAGATTTCTTCGCATTTTGCTCGTAGTTTGTGCCCTGTCCGTTTTTTCCGTCCAAGGCCAAGAAAACAACAAATTGGAAACCCATTGGCAATACCTTTTTCAAAATCGGCAGTCTGAGGCACTCTCAAAGTTTGAAAAGAAGAAACAGAAAACCTTGCCTGAAATACTCACTAGGGAAATCATTAAGAACGAGAACGGCATCTTCGCCAATGATGAAGGTTTTATAGAAAAGGTCGGTTCCTTTCCTGATTTCGAATACTATCTCTATGCCCTTTGGAGCCATAACTTTTTCTTTGACACCTATCTCAGCACGGGCTTTAACGGAAAAAACGTAAGGAACATAAAGACGCTACAGCTTGAAGCCATCCAAAACCCAACGGTAAAGGAATCGTTACGGTATCTAAAATCGGCCGTAGCCCAACATTCCGATGATTGGGAAACCTATTATCAAATAAACGCCGAAATACCGGCAATCAAAGCATGGCAATTCTGTGGTAGTTTTGAAAATTTGAACGGTAGTGGACTTGACACGGAATACGGTCCTGAAAAATATGCCGTATCGCAAAATGATTTTAATGCCAATAGCAACGGTTTTATAAACTGGTATGAAATCGATGAACGTAAAAAGGAAGCCTATCAATATTACTCGAACCACAGCGAATACGGAGGTGGGGTCAACTATGCCCAAACATTCATTTATAATCCATCGGATAGAAAAGTGGTAGTGCGCTTGGGCAGCTCGTCTTTTTCAAAACTTTGGTTGAACGATGTACTGATCTATGAAAATACTAATGACGGCATATCCGACTTAGACGCGTATAACGTTTTGGTCAACCTTCCAAAGGGCAATAACCGACTTTTGGTGAAAAATGCGGATACGAACGGCATTGCCTATTTTATTGTTAGGATTACCGATGAAGAAGGTCGCCCTATCAATGGTTTGACATATAGCGCCAAGCCGAGCGATTACCCAAAAAGTACCTTGGCTACCATTGCCCCTCAACCCCTAGACCATCCGGTAGAAGCTTTTTTCAAGAAGAGATTGGAGGCAAGCCCCAACGATTTTATGAATAGGCTGTGCCTGATCAACACCTATTTACGTAATTCAAAGTACAACGAGGCCAAGGCTTTGTTACAACCTTTGCTTGCGGCATACCCGCAAAGTTCGTTTTTGCGAAAGTACCTGATCGAAAGCTACTCTAAGGAAAACGATTACGCTTCGGCCAAAGAGGTGCAGAAGAATATCCAAAACGATGACGAAAATTATTATTTGTCGTATGTATACCAGTTTGAAGATTCGCGTGAGCTATTTAAGCTTCCCTTGGTAGAGTTCGAAAAATTTGTAAACGATTTTTCGGCTTCTACGGATATGGATGTTTTAAAGGAGTCGGCCCAATTGTTATTGCATATTAGAAAAGAAGATAAGGGTGCCGTAAAGCAGAGCCTAAAGGAAATTACCGAGAAACACAGTGACCAATTGGGTGTGGTAAAGGCCTATATCGGAATATACTCGGGTTATTTGAACGAAGACGACAAGGCTATTGAACTGCTTGAAAACATAAACGCCAACTATTTTGATTACGCGGCCCTGAAGACCTTGGCCAGTTTTTACAATAAGCAAAACCGAAAAGACGAGGCCTTGGCCTTGTTTGAAAATAGATATGACCTGGTCGCCCACGATAATATCTATCTCTCCGATTATATATCCTATCTACACGAATATAAGAGGTATGAGGCGTCATTGCCCTATATTGACCAGATGCTCAAGAACTTTCCGTATTCCTTTGTTGCCATGGAATTAAAAGGAACGGCATTGGAACAGTCAGGCCGCAAAAAGGAAGCCTTGACCTGGTATAAAAAGTCATTGAAACACAATAGCGCCAACGCAGCCCTCCGTAAAAAAATCGACGACCTTTCGAACGCCAAAGACTATTTGGAAGAATTCGCTACCCCAAATATTTACGAGTTTATGGCCGAGAATAGGAATAGGGGTGTTAAAGGCCATTATGGCTTTAATTATTTGTTAGATGAAAGCCTGTTGCAACTCTACCCTGAAGGGGGAGGCAAATCAAGAACCCGTTACGTGGTGGAAATCACCAGTGACAGTGGAATAGAATCGTTAAAAGAAGTAAACTTGGGCCTTTCGGGAAACTATCATATCACGAAGTCCGAAATCGTAAAACCCAACAAAAAAATTGTTCCGGCGTCGAAGAGCGGTTCAAACCTTGTTTTCAATAACCTTGAGATCGGTGATATTCTCTATGTCGATTACGAAAGTAGTTATGCCAATAGCGGACGCTTTTATAAAGACCATGTCGATTATTTTCAGTTCGATTCCTACCACCCTATTTACAAGAATAGTTTAAAGGTATTGGTACCCAAGGGCAAAGAATTTATAAGCAAGACCCTAAACGGAGAGGTGCCCTACCGCACTGAAGAGGTAGATGGCTATGTCTGCCATGAGTGGGAAACCATAGGTCAAGAAGAATTGGGCCCCGAAGAGAACTTTATGCCCAGCCTTGGCGATATTGCCAGGTATGTGCATGTAAGTACCATTGGTTCTTGGGATGATATAGCCCATTGGTATTCTGATTTGGTGCGACCGCAAATGCTTGTCAATTCAGATGTTCAGGAGGCCTTCGACAAAATTTTTCCAAAGGGAAGTGCGTCCCTAACCGACGACGAAAAGGCTTCAAGAATCTACTACTATATTATGGAGAACTTTAGTTATAGCTACGTAAGTTTTAGACAGAGCGGATACGTGCCACAACGGCCGGCGAAGACCATAAAGTCGAAACTGGGCGACTGTAAGGATTTTTCCACCCTCTACGTGACCTTGGCCCAAATGGCCGGGTTAAAGGCCCACTTGGTTTTAGTGCTGACTTCAGATTACGGGGAAAAAACCATGACCTTGCCCAGCCAAGATTTCAACCACTGTATCGCCAAGGTGTTTATAGAGGGCAAGCCCCAATACCTAGAGCTAACGGACAACAATATGCCCTATAGGGCCATACCCACCAGTTTAGAGCATGCGACCGCTTTAGATATACCTAATAAATGGGTAAAGGACGTCAAAAGCGGTATTTACAAGCTAGACGACATTGCCCATATTGCCACGGAACTTGAAAGTAAAATGGAATACACCATAGGTGAAGGTAAACATCGGTTACAGATAGAATCTATTTTAAAGGGAAGCATCAATTCGCATTATGCGGCTATTTTTAAGGAGAAGAACTATGAGGTAATACGAAAGAGCCTTGCCGATGATTTTAAAGGTAGGATTTCGGAAGACTTCACCTTCGATAGTATTCACGACATTCATTATGAACTGCGCTCCCCGGTCTTAAAATATGTGTCCGATCTTACCGTAAACGAAAAGTTCGATGAAATAGGTAGTATGAAGGTATTTCGTATTCCGGCCGTGAACAATGCCTATAATACCTCGATCATACAAGATGATGAGCGTGCCTTTCCTATAGATTATCTATTGTATGAGAATGCCGATACCTACAAATCGAGTTATGTGATCAAATTGGAGGAGGGTCAGCGTTTTGTTGAAATTCCTGAAAGTGCCGATTACAGTTTTAAAAAACATCGTTTCAAAATCGATTACGATTTGGTCAAAGATAATGAACTGCATATTTCCATAGAGGCAAATACCTCTAAAGAACGTATTGCCGCAAGTGAATACAAAGGCTTTAAGGCCTATGTAAAAGCGGCTTTGGATGCCAAGCAGCAATTGATCGGTTTTAAAAAGGACAAAAAGAGCATCAAGGTGAGCTTTTCTGAGAAAAAATAGTTTAAGCTTCGTTCCGGTGAGCCATAAGCTTGGCCACGTACTTGCCGATAACATCGAACTCAAGGTTGACCACCGTGCCGATTTGGTACGACTTAAATCGGGTGTGCTCGTAGGTATAGGGGATAATGGCAACACTAAAACTGTTCTTGCCTGAATTTACGACGGTAAGGCTTGTACCGTCAATGGTAATGGAACCTTTCTCTATGGTGGGGTTTCCGGTAGCGTCATCGTATTCGAAGGTAAAGAACCAACTTCCGTCTTTTTCCTCAATGGCCGTACAGGTTCCGGTCTGGTCAACATGGCCCTGAACGATATGGCCGTCTAGACGCGAACCTAAAATCATGGCGCGTTCCAAGTTTACCTTTTCGCCTACCTTTAATTCCCCTAAATTGGTTTTTTGTAGGGTCTCGTCAATGGCGGTTACGGTATAGGTGTTTTCATCTAATGAAACTACGGTAAGGCATACGCCGTTATGCGCTACGCTCTGGTCAATTTTGAGTTCTGGGGCCAAAGAAGATTTTACCCTTATGTGAAGGTTTCCGCCTTCATGTTGCAATTGCTGTATTTCGCCCAAAGTTTCGATAATGCCCGTAAACATGTTCCGTTAAATTTAAGTAGTTTTGTACCTTATATGATTAGGCAAAGGTAAAGAATAAGATGCAGGAAGAAGGAAAAATTAGACTCGGTATTTCAATAGGCGATTTGAACGGAATAGGTTGCGAGGTCGCACTCAAGACCTTTGAAGATACCCGTATGCTCGATTTTTGCACCCCGGTTATCTTTGCTTCTAACAAAACCATTTCTTTTCAGAAAAAGGAATTGGGGCTCGATATCAACTATCACGGTGTAAGTGATGCTTCAAAAGCGGTGGACGGTAAGATAAACGTGGTAAATGTCTGGAAGGAGGTTCCGAAAATCAAATTCGGCGAAGCCACGCCAGAAGCGGGTAAGTTTGCCATTGCATCTTTACGTGCGGCGGTCGGGGCATTGAAAAACGACAGCATAGACGTTTTGGTTACGGCCCCGATCAATAAAAACAATATTCAAGCCGATGATTTTAAGTTTCCCGGACATACCGACTTCTTGGCACAAGAGCTGGAAGGGGAGAGCTTGATGTTTATGGTCACCGACGATCTTAAGGTGGGCTTGCTAACCGATCACCTTGCGGTAAAAGATGTTTCCGCCGCAATCAATCCGATTTTAATTCGGGATAAAGTGCGAACCATAGAAAAATCGCTTCAGATGGATTTTGGCATACGCGCGCCTAAAATAGCTTTGTTGGGCATTAACCCGCATAGTGGCGATAACGGCGTTATCGGCAAAGAAGACGATGAGGTGTTGAAACCGGTCATTAAAGAAATGTCAGATGCGGGCCATTTGGTTTTCGGGCCTTACTCTGCCGATAGCTTTTTCGGTTCCGATGCCTATAAGGGTTTTGATGCCATATTGGCCGCATATCACGACCAAGGGCTTATTCCTTTTAAAACCTTGTCGTTTGGCAAAGGAGTCAACTATACGGCGGGCCTTTCAAAGGTGCGGACTTCCCCCGATCACGGTACGGCCTACGAGATTGCCGGAAAAGGAAAGGCCGATCCCAGCTCGTTCAAAGAAGCGGTGTTTACCGCCTTGCATATATTTAAGAATCGAAAAGAGTACCAAGAGCTTACTGCAAACCCCTTGCAAAAGCAGCGAATTCGCCGTTAAAATCGGGCTTTTGCCACGTGCAAGCCTCTAAATTCCAATAAATGGTCTAAAAGATAGGCGAACTTCTTGAAATCCAATTAAAAAAGCGTTGGAATTTTACTAAAAAATAGTATCTTTGCACCCGCCTTTAATCAGGCGGTATATTAAAATCAGTGTTGAAATGATGAAGCAAAAGGAGTTTTACATTCCTTTCTCGGGGTTAGGACAAGGAAAACACGAATTTGAGTATACGATCAACAACCCGTTCTTTGAATCTTTTGGGTACGACGAATTCAACGCCGCCGACATCGATTTGCATGTGGTCTTGAATAAAATGAGCACTATGCTCGAGTTCGAGATGAAAGCCCAAGGCACGGTTAATGTAAATTGCGACCTGACCAACGAACCTTTTGATCAGCCTATTGGGGCAGATTTGGAATTGGTGGTCAAGTTCGGGAGTGAGTTTAATGACGAAGATGATGAGATTCTGATTATTCCCCATGGAGAACATCAGGTCAATATTGCGCAATACGTATACGAAATGTTAGTGTTGGCCGTACCACAAAAAAGAATTCACCCAGGGGTTTTAGATGGTACGTTGCAGTCGGAAGCTTTAAAAAAGCTAGAAGAATTGCAGCCCAAGGAAGAGAAAAAAGAGAGTGATCCCAGATGGGACGAATTAAAGAAACTGTTAACGGATAAATAAGTTTTAAATGGCACATCCTAAGAGAAAAATATCGAAAACCAGAAGGGATAAAAGAAGAACCCACTATAAAGCGGTAGCGCCAACTTTGGCAAAAGACCCTACTACTGGCGAGATGCACCTGTTTCACAGAGCACACTGGCATGAAGGTAAGCTTTATTACAAAGGTCAGGTTTTAATTGACAAGACTGAAGAAGCCGAAGCATAAATGTCTTTGGTTATCTTATAATGAATTCACGACTCCCGTATTTTATGACGGGAGTTTTTTATTTCTAGTACTCAAATCTCAAAAACGCTTAGTTTTAAAACAAAAATTCGTAAAAATTGATTAATTTTCACCAATTTTGAGGCATTTTTGAAGGTTTCTGATATCAAATCAACTTTAAGATGAGTAAAACAACAGCAGCGATTACAGCTGTAGGAGGATATGTTCCTAATTTTGTTCTAACCAATAAAATGCTGGAAGATATGGTAGAGACAAATGATGAATGGATTGTCTCTAGAACGGGGATTAAAGAAAGAAGGGTGTTAAAACCCGAAGAAGGTCAGGGTACATCGTACTTGGCCATAAAAGCCGCTGAAGACCTTATCAAAAGAAAGAATATTGATCCAAAAGAAATAGACCTTGTTATTGTCGCCACGGCCACACCTGATAGTATGGTGGCATCGACCGCAGCCTTTGTAGCATCTAAAATAGGTGCCGTTGATGCGTATGCCTACGACCTTTTGGCCGCCTGTTCAAGTTTCTTGTTCGGGATGTCTTCTGCGGCAAGCTATATTGAATCGGGAAGGTATAAAAAAGTACTCTTGATCGGGGCCGATAAAATGTCGTCGATCATAGATTATACGGATCGCACCACTTGTATTATTTTTGGAGATGGTGCCGGTGCGGCATTGTTCGAACCGAACGAGGATGGTTTTGGTCTGCAAGACGAATACCTGAGGGCCGATGGTTCGGGAAGACAATATTTGGGCATGGATGCCGGAGGTTCCCTGATGCCGGCTACAGAAGAGACCGTTAAGAACAGAAAGCACTTTATCTATCAAGATGGTAGAACGGTGTTCAAGTTTGCCGTTTCGAATATGGCCGACGTTGCCGAAAAAATTATGAAAAGGAACGACCTTGAGCATACCGATGTTTCTTGGTTGGTGCCCCATCAGGCGAACAAAAGAATTATTGATGCCACGGCCAATAGAATGGGTCTCGACAATTCTAAAGTGCTAATGAACATAGAAAAATACGGGAATACCACATCGGCTACCCTGCCTTTGTTATTGTCCGATTTTGAAAGTAAATTGAAAAAAGGTGACAACCTTGTTTTTGCCGCTTTTGGAGGCGGTTTTACATGGGGTTCCATCTACCTAAAGTGGGCCTACTAATAAAATACCGATCATTTAAATAAAATCAAATTCCATGGATATTAAAGAAATTCAAACCCTGATCAAATTTGTTGCAAAGTCGGGAGCCAGTGAAGTAAAGTTAGAGATGGAGGATTTAAAAATTACCATCAAGACCGGTTCTTCCGATTCTGGAAACGAAACGACTTACGTACAACAAATCCCAATGGCGCAGCCTCAAATGATGGCTTCCCCCCAACCGCCTGTGCAGAGCATTGAAGCAGGTTCTACCGATAAAAAGGCAGAAAAAAAGGAAGACGATTCAAAGTATATTACCATCAAATCACCTATCATAGGTACTTTTTACAGAAAGCCATCACCAGATAAAAGCCCCTTTGTAGAGGTGGGCAGTACTATCGGTAAAGGTGATGTCCTTTGTGTTATCGAGGCCATGAAACTTTTCAACGATATAGAGTCTGAGGTTTCAGGTAAAATCGTGAAAATTTTGGTTGAAGATTCTTCTCCGGTAGAATTCGACCAGCCCTTGTTTTTGGTAGATCCTTCATAAATGTAAATTCTGAATCCCAAATTATTGTCCCCGAACCGGGATTGCATTTTTGGTACTTGGATTTTAGAATTTAAATTGAAAAAGTATGTTCAAAAAAATATTGATTGCAAATAGGGGAGAGATTGCACTTCGGGTTATACGTACCTGTAAGGAAATGGGTATAAAAACCGTTGCTGTCTACTCTAAGGCAGATGAAGAAAGTTTGCATGTGCGCTTTGCGGATGAGGCTGTCTGTATAGGTCCGGCCCCGAGTAATGAGTCGTACCTTAAAATACCGAATATTATTGCGGCAGCTGAAATTACCAGTGCCGATGCCATTCACCCAGGTTATGGTTTTCTTTCGGAAAACTCTAAGTTTTCTAAAATTTGTGCCGAACACGATATAAAGTTTATCGGTGCTTCCGGAGAGCATATTGACCGTATGGGAGATAAGTCTTCCGCCAAAAAAACCATGAAAGAGGCCGGTGTACCTACCGTGCCTGGATCCGATGGTCTTTTGAAAGATGTCACCGACGCCAAAAAGATTGCCAAAAAAATGGGCTATCCCGTTATGATAAAGGCAACCGCAGGTGGTGGTGGAAAAGGTATGCGCGCCGTATGGAAAGAAGAGGAAATGGAAGACCTCTTTGAAAGTGCCGTTCAAGAAGCTACGGCTGCTTTCGGTAACGGTGGTATGTATATGGAAAAATTGATCGAAGAACCAAGGCATATTGAAATCCAGATTGTAGGAGACCAATATGGTAAGGCCTGCCACCTTTCTGAAAGGGATTGTTCCATTCAACGTAGGCACCAAAAGCTGACCGAAGAAACGCCTTCTCCGTTTATGACCGACAAGCTTCGTGAAGATATGGGCAAAGCGGCCGTAAAGGCAGCCGAGTACATCAAATACGAAGGTGCGGGTACTATTGAGTTTTTGGTAGATAAACACCGGAACTTCTACTTTATGGAGATGAACACGCGTATTCAGGTAGAGCATCCTATTACCGAGCAAGTTATCGATTACGATTTGATCCGTGAGCAGATCTTGGTAGCGGGCGGCGTGCCGATCTCAGGTAAAAACTACCTGCCGAAATTACATTCTATAGAGTGTAGGATCAATGCCGAAGACCCGTATAACAACTTTAGGCCTTCGCCAGGTAGAATAACTACCTTGCATATTCCGGGTGGCCACGGTGTTCGTATGGATACCCATGTGTACAGCGGATACAGCATTCCTCCGAACTATGACTCCATGATAGCCAAACTGATAACCACGGCGCAAACCCGCGAAGAGGCTATCAATAAAATGAAAAGGGCGCTTGACGAATTCGTAATCGAAGGCGTGAAAACGACCATTCCTTTTCACAGACAATTAATGGATCATCCTGATTATTTGGCCGGTAACTATACCACCAAATTTATGGAAGACTTTAAAATGGATCCTCCCCCAGCGGAATAATCCATATACCATAAAAAAAAGACCGTGATCATATCACGGTCTTTTTTGCTTTAGGGTGCAGTGCTTCTTACTCTTCAAAAGCAATGCTGTATTCGGTAAGGGCGTGGTAACCCGATTCGTCGATCGTAACTACACGAGAGTTGTTCGGATTCTCTTTAATAGTATTGTACTCTTCAAGGGTTACTGAGCCGGTTAAGCTTACCTCGTTGGCTGAGCCAATTTGATTTGCGAAGTAGTTTTTGACCTCTATCCCACCAATTTTGACCGAATAAATGTCATAATCTTCATAGTCACTTAGTTTATTGTCGTGAAACTTCACAATGAATTGAAGTGGTGCCGTTGCGTGGTTTGGGCCATAGAGATATACAGTTTGTACATCGGCACTAGTTGGGCTGTATTCGTTTACCCGTAATTGAAGACCTTGGTTGACACTTTTGGAATAATACGTTTGACCGGTATTGGAGTTCCAGGTTGAATGCCATCCAACTTCAAACTCAAGGTTGTAAGTTGTATTGGTTTCGGGTATATCTTCCTTGTCAAAATGAAAGGTCCGTGAACCGTCTTCGTTATTTGTGCTATATATGCCATCTAATGTGAACTTTTCTCCATCTAGATAGAAGCTGTTTACGTTGTAGCCTACTTTAGAATAGATTTCCGGTAGGGTGAAGACGGATGTAGGCCCCGGAACTACCTCTATTACGGTAAAAGTGGAAGGGGGCGTTGGGTCGGTGGTTATTTCCAAGGTGTTGCTAAAGGTCTTTCCTCCCTTACGGTCGGTAGCCCTTACCTGAACTTTATAGGTAGTGTTGCCCTGTAGGTCATCGTGGCGGGTGCTTCCCGCTCCTATGGTGACGGTACTTCCGAATTTTTCTTCGGTGGCGTTTACATCATCTACGAACAATTGATATTTTAAACTACCCTCATTATCTGGGTCGGTCGACTCTGCAATATCGATTTGGAACGAAAAGAAGGTTTTGTCCAACAAAGTAATCTTAAAAGGAGTTGGTGGGGCATTATAAAGGGTCAACACTGCCTTCAGGGTCTATGGCGGTGGTCCAATTTATTTCGGCCGTAGTGGCCGAAACTTCGTCTAGGCTTAGTTCAAAACCCTTGGGGGAAAGGTTGCCATTTTCGTCTTTTGAACACGAAGAGAGGGCAAGCACCGCTATCAATAAATGTGTGAACACTTTATTTTCTTTGGGTACTTTAGGGGAACAAATTTGAGCATATGTTTATTTTTAGGATATTTTAACGAAGCTATGGTCTATATATTTCGATGGCGTGCGCTAAATAAGCTATCTAAAAACCAAGTAATTTTGTAACTAATCTTAACTGTCTTGAAACTAAGTTATTGGGAGTATAAAACCTGGTTGACCAATATCGACTTTACTATTGTTGGCAGTGGTATTGTAGGGCTTAACTGTGCCCTGCGGCTGCGTGAGCGATTTCCAAAAGCGAAAATATTGATTTTGGAAAAAGGCTTTTTGCCCCAAGGGGCCAGCACCAAAAATGCCGGTTTTGCCTGTTTCGGGAGTATTTCCGAAGTTGTGGCCGATTTGGGGAGCCATAGCGAACAAGAGGTGATCGACCTCGTGGCCCAACGTTGGAAGGGCATAGGCTTGCTCCGAAAGAAACTCGGAGATCAAAGTATCGATTTTCAAGTGAACGGCGGACATGAATTGTTTCTCGATTCGGCCGAGGCGCTCTATCTCGACTGTGCGGAACGGCTTCCTGAAATCAACAAACTCTTGCATTCGGTCTATGGGGCCGATGCCTTTCACTTGGGGCCCAATACGTTCGGCTTCCATAAAGTGAAGGAAAAATACATTACCAATAGCTTCGAAGGGCAATTGCATACCGGTAAAATGATGAAGGGACTATTGCGCTTGGTACAGGCGGCAGGGGTTCTGCAATTGAACTCCATCACCGTAGAGGATTTCTCGGGCAAAGCATCGGGCGTGCACGTAAAGACCGACAGGTTTGAGTTTGTGACCCGTAAGTTGTTTATTGCCACCAATGGTTTTGCCGCCCACCTGTTGAACGAGGAAGTTCAACCGGCCAGGGCACAAGTATTGATTACCGAGCCTATCGCTGACCTTCATGTTAAGGGGACCTTTCATTTCGATGAGGGCTATTATTATTTCAGGAATATCGATAACCGTATTTTGTTCGGGGGAGGAAGGAATCTCGACCTAAAAGGTGAGGAAACCGACCGGTTCGGTTGTACGCCACGCATTCAAGAACGTCTGGAAATGCTGCTTAAGGAAGTCATCTTGCCCGAAACACCCCATAAGGTTGCCCAAAGGTGGAGCGGGATCATGGGCACGGGGCCGCAGAAGAAACCGATTGTCAAACCGGTTTCCGACCATGTCTATTGCGGACTGCGCTTGGGAGGGATGGGAATAGCCATAGGAAGCACCGTAGGGGCAGAGTTGGCCGACTTGACGGAGTAGTAGGCCGTTACACCAAAGAACCTGCTTTAAAACCGAAGAAATGTCTTTTTCTGGGGGAATAGGCTTTAGGTTTTGTCAACTTGGCTAGAATTGCTACTTTAACTACTTCCAAGTAATTTCTCCTTGATTTATGAAAGACAAGAAACACCTCCGCAGTAGTGAATGGTTTGGCGGAAAGGATAAAATGGGCTTTGTACATCGCTCATGGTTGAGAAACCAAGGTTATCCCGACGATTATTTTAAAGGCAAACCCGTAATAGGCATCTGTAATACCTGGTCTGAACTCACACCTTGTAACGGACATCTGCGCGACTTTGCCGAAGTGGTCAAAAAAGGAATCTTGGAAGCCGGCGGTTTCCCTATGGAGTTTCCGGTCATGTCTTTGGGCGAAACCATTATGAGGCCAACTTCTATGCTGTTCCGCAACCTGGCCAGTATGGATACCGAAGAATCGATACGCGCCAATCCACTTGATGGTATCGTGCTATTGACCGGTTGTGATAAAACCACGCCCAGTACCTTAATGGGGGCCTGTAGCGTTGACCTGCCTACTATTGTCGTGCCTGGAGGACCTATGCTCAGCGGAAGGTTTCGCGGTGAGAAAATGGGGTCGGGAAGTATGAATTGGATGATTAAGGAAAAACGCAGTGTAGAAGGTTTTACCGATGATGATTTTACGGAGGCGGAAGTCTGTGTGGCACGGAGTATCGGGCATTGTAATACGATGGGAACGGCCTCTACGATGGCTACTATGGTGGAAGCCTTAGGGCTGACCTTACCCGGGTTTTCGTCTATTCCCGCAGCCGATTCGAGAAAAAAGTTGTTTGCCCAACTCTCGGGAAGACGAATCGTAGAGATGGTAAAAGAAGATTTGACCTTGTCTAAAATATTGACCCGACAGGCCTTCGAAAATGCCATAGTGACCAATGCCGCGGTAGGCGGGTCTACTAACCTCATTATCCATTTGACGGCCATAGCGGGACGGATTGGAGTGGACTTAAACCTTGAGGATTTCGATACCTTGGGAAGTAAGGTTCCCCTTCTGGTCAATATGAAACCTTCAGGGAAGCATTTAATGGAAGACTTCTTTTATGCGGGCGGAATTTCCGTAGTGTTGAAGGAACTAAGTAAAAAATTACATGCCGATGCATTGACCGTAAACGGAAAGTATATTACCGAAAATTATACCCAGGCCGTCTGCTATGATGACGACGTGATCGGAACCATGGAAAAACCCTTTCAGCAAAATGCGGGCATTGCCGTACTCAAGGGGAACCTGTGCGAAGATGGTGCGGTCATAAAACCATCGGCGGCCTCAAAGGAATTGATGAAGCATTCGGGTAGGGCCGTCGTTTTTGAGAGTATGGAAGACTACCACACCCGAATAGACGATCCTGATCTTGATATTGACAAAAACAGTGTTATCGTATTAAAAGGTGTGGGACCAAAAGGTTATCCCGGTATGCCCGAAGTGGGTAACGTAGATCTTCCAAAAAAACTACTGATGCAAGGAGTTACCGATATGGTACGTATTTCCGATGGTCGGATGAGCGGAACCGCGGCAGGAACCGTTATTCTACACGTTTCCCCTGAATCTACCGTAGGCGGTACGCTGGCTTTGGTGCAAAATGGCGATTATATCACACTCGATGTCGAGAACAGAAAGCTTCATTTAGACATTTCAGGGGAGGAATTGGCAAAGCGTAAGGCGGCGTGGAAAGCGCCCGAACCCTTGGCGGATAGGGGTTATGTAAAAATGTACATAGACCATGTGGAGCAGGCGCATAAAGGTGCCGACCTAGACTTCTTGGTCGGTGGTTCGGGGGCTAAGGTGGATAGGGATTTACATTAGCCATATGATAACTAAAGAAGAACTCTACCGGTTTTGCGGCACTTTCGTGGCCGAACGTATCGCTAGGATTCAAAAGAACATTGAAGACATTCAAATGTCACTGACCTCCGAAACCAAAAGTAGTGCGGGAGACAAGCATGAAACAGGGCGTGCCATGTTGCAGTTGGAACGCGAAAAACTGGGGCAGCAGCTCGCGGAAGCCGAAAAAATGAAGCAGGTGCTGTCTAAAGTCCCCAAAGACGGGAATACCGCCACCGTGGGTCTAGGCAGTTGGGTGGTCACGGCAAGGGCCGATTACTTTTTGGCGATTTCCGCAGGGGAGTTTAAATCCCGGCAAAAAAGCGTCTATTGCATTTCTGCGGCTACGCCTATCGCTAAATTGCTGTTCGGGAAACAAATCGGGGATACCGTGGTTTTCAACGGGCAAGACCTAAAGATTGTAGATATAAAATAATCACGGCACGGATATGGGAAACACTAGCCCATGCCCTTCATTGATGCCAAGGTGGCCGACCAAACGATTACCGAAGAAAGAAAAATACCTATGGTATTGGCCCAAAAGGCTTTCGTTTTCTCAATTTTAAAGAGGTATGAGGCAATACTTCCGGCATATACGCCCGTACCGGGCATCGGAATCATTACAAAAAATATAAGGCCCCAAAAGCCGTAGCGTTTTATTTTGTCGCCCGAACCGGTCTTGGCCTTTCGCGCAACGAATATGGCCGATTTCTTATAAAAGCCCCAACGCAAAAAATAACGGTTGATCTTCTCGAGAAAGAAGAGCATTAAGGGAAATACTAGCACATTGGCGGCAAAGCAAAAAAGAAATACGAGATAGATATTAAGACCATTGAGCAACCCATAGGGTATACCTACCTTGGCTTCCCCAAAGGGGGAAAGGCTCCATAATATGGCAATGATAAAATCTATAATCACAATAATTTTTTTTAGAGGGCTAAACTACTAATCCACGGGATTTAAGCATCATTTGAACTCATAAATAATTCCAAAAATTGCATTGTGGCAAGATAGGCGGTCAAGTTTAACAATTTTTAACTATTCGACGTATGGTGCCATATTGTCTATAAGGGTTTGCGAATATAATCCAATTCTATAAGCCAAGTTTGTTAAGCTAACTCTTTCCGCATTAGGATGCCCTGTTTTTCAGTTAATAAACCCCTTTTTTATGTGATCTAAAATCGGAAATGGAAGATATGGCCCTTGATGATAATAAAGACAACACTTATGCCTAGGCCAAAGGGGGCAAATTTGATGACAATCGCTTGGGTGGTAGCGATATACATAGGAAAAGGGAACCTGTTCAGGTTCCCTTTTTTGTATTTGGAAGTCCGTAGAACCCCTTGATGTTCCGCAAATTATTTGACAAGAATGGTATTGTCGGTAGCGGTTGGGTTCATCGGACAGAAATATACATACTCCCCGGCTTCCAAAACTGTGGGTTTAGACGATTGGGTTTTTCCGGTAGCTACAACTTCGGTAACATAAGCGGTTTGAATATGGTTTTCAGGCTTGCTGATATCTTCGCCCTTTTTAACCAAAACAAAACCGACATCGTGCCCAACATCTTTATTGGCAATTTCAAAGACATAAGTCCCCGGGCTAACCGTAAGTTGCTTTTGGGTAAATTCCCCTGGAGTTTGTTCCAAGGCAATTGTCTTGACCTCTTTTTTGCTCATTTCATTTTGGGCATTCGCTGAAAATGCTACGGTAAAAACCAATACTACTGCTGTTATTATATTTTTCATAATTTTTAATTTTTGTCCTTTGTTTTAAAAAGACGGTTGCTTGTAAAGAATGTGTAAATCAAATATGATAGAAAGCCCTAGGTAATATGGTATTGCCTAGGGCTTATATTTAAGCTTCTACGGCCTCTAAGGGTGCGGCTACGGGAAAGTCTACGGGAACGTCGGTGGTTTTGTGCAGATAGTTAGAGATGGTTTTATCGCCCACCAATACTATGGTGTCTACTAGGTTCTCTTTGGTCCATCCTGCATTTAAGAACTTTTGTACTACGGCCTCATCGGCTGCTCCTCGGTTTTCCGTGACGTTTTTGGCAAAACCGGCCAAGGCGTCGAGTTTATGGTCAAAAGAAGCTTTCCCGGCCCTGAGTTCAAGAATTTCAGAATCACTGAAGCCGTTCATTTTTCCGATCGCGGTGTGTGCCGCAAGACAGTAGCTACATTCGTTCACTTGGCTTACGGCTAGGTTTACCACTTCTTTTTGTTTGGCGGTCAAGGAAGTCTTGGCACTGCTCAATGCCAGGTAGTTGGCCAAGGCGTTTTCCGAATGGGCATAAGTGGCATAAAGATTAGGTACAAAGCCTACCGCTTTTTCCAGATTGTCGAATATGGCTTGGTTGTTTGAACTTACTTCTTCTCTTGTGGGTACATTAAATTTGCTCATAATTTGTGATTGTTATATCATGCGCCCGAACTGTTGTTTTTTTGCTGCGGGCAATGACGGTTAATACGATGTTGTTTTAATATTCTATGTAGGGTCTTTCGGCATCGCAATAAAAATCGTGATGATGTTTTTGCTCACAGTGGGTTTGCACATCTACGGTTTGTAGTTGTCTAGTGGGCCGAGAGAAAATCTCGATAAGGTTAAAAAGTGATATAGGTTTTAGTTTCATCTTGCGTTGTTTTTAATTACAAGGCAAAGATGCGAATGAAAGAGGGGCAGGTGTTAGGAATGATTGCCCGACCGCTTGTACAAATTTCCCTTTACAGGGCTATTTCTGGTGTTTCGCGGTATTGTGAGGGGGAACATCCCGTCATTTTCTTGAAAAATCGACTAAAATGGGCCGGGTCGTTAAAACCAAGGTCATAGGCTATTTCTTGGTTTTGCTTGTCGGTAAAATGGATCAATCGCTTCGCTTCAAGGGCCAGGCGTTCAAGAATAATCTGTTGCGGCGATTTTTGATTGTATATGGAAAAAAGGTTCGACAGCGTTTTCGGACTCTTAAAAAGAAGTTCGGCATAATCGCTTACCTTTCTTTTGGTCTTGTAATGTGTATCTACCAATACGTTGAACTTCCTTATAATTTCTACTTGGTCGTTGTTCAGCTTCTTTACGATAAGTTGTTCTTTGGCCAAGCGCGTACAAATAATGATCAATCGTTTTAAGAGCATTTGGAGCATATCGCCCTGTATGGCATCAGGAGTGGAAAACTCATCTTGAAACACCTCGTATAGGGTGTCGAATTTTCGTTTTTGTTCTTTGGGAATGGAAATTATAGGAAGGTCTTGGGTGCCGAAAAACAGTATGCCGTTGCAAGACACTTCATGGTCGTGATCATTGATGCAGTAAAATTCGCGATTAAAATGAAAGGCGGTCAAGGGTAATTCCGTCTTTTCGTAGGAAACATGTTGCAGGTATGTGGTGGTGACCAATTGATTGGGCAATAGCTCTATGGGTATGCCGTCAACATGGAGTTCAAGGGGGGCTTGGTTTCTGTTCCATAGCATATAAATATTGCCCGATTTTACCGAAAATTGCTTTTCATGTGCCTTGATGTCGTCGGTAAATCCTAAATGCGATCCTATTTTGGTATCGTTGAACTCGAATTTCATATACGGTAAACAGATTGATTCTTGCTTTTGGTCTGTCTATGGGATAAAAACTTACGAAAGGCGACTAGTGTTAAACATTTGTTGTAATTTGTTAAACAAAATGGCTTTTTGTACTATTGAGCCTAAGTAAAGCGGGAAGCAATTAAATTTTTTTAAGAATGAAAGTGTACGATAAGGCGGCAAAAAAGTATTACGGTTCCTTAGATATAACACCTTTGCCCTTGTTGTCTTGGGATGTACATGCGGCGCACGTTCGCGTGCTGTGTGAAACCGGTAATACCATGGTCGATTTGCGCCAGTTTGCCGAGATGAACCGTTGGGCCTATTCAAAACTGAACGATTTGGTTTTGGGGGAAGACGAAGTAGTCGTAATCACCGATCCTAAATTGAGCATTGTCCATACGACTTCCAATATAAATACAATGACGGGCTATCGACCCGATGAAATTATAGGAGAGACCCCTAAAATGTTCCAAGGGGAAGAAACCGATAAACAGGTCCTCTTAAAAATAAGAACGGCCATAGAAGGGAAAAAACCCTTCGAGGCCGTTGTTCTAAATTATAGGAAAGATGGCAGTACGTATTTATGTCAAATACAGGCAGAACCTGTTTTTGACAAAGCCGGCCAACTCGTGAATTTCATTGCGTACGAAAGGGAGGTGGCCTAAGAGCTTCCCTCCTTTGAAGCCTGAAATTACGCTTATTCTATTTCGGTCACCCTTAGCGTGTTGACCATACCTTTGTCTTTGATCGGCATTGCCGCCAAACTGATAAGCATATCGCCACTTTCTAAAAGACCTTTGTCACATGCCATTTTGTTTACGTCTTCGATCGTTTGATCGGTAGAAACGTATTTATCGTAATAAAAGGCGCGTACACCCCATAAGAGATTCAATTGCGTAAGTATACGTTTGTTGGAGGTGAACACCAAAATGTGGGCACTAGGTCGCCAAGCCGAGATTTGAAAGGCCGTATAGCCACTATTGGTCAATGTAGAAATGGCCTTGGCCTTGATTTCATTGGCCATAATTGCCGCGTGGTAACAGATCGACTTTGTAATATATCTTTTTGTACGGATATGTGGCGGATCATGTGGTACTTGAATAAGTTCAGAACTTTCTACACTTCGAAGGATACTGCTCATTTTTTCAATGACCTGTACCGGGTAATTCCCTACTGAGGTTTCCCCAGAGAGCATCACGGCATCGGCACCATCCATTACGGAGTTCGCTACATCGTTCACCTCTGCACGTGTCGGTGTAAGGCTTGTAATCATCGTTTCCATCATTTGGGTAGCGATTATTACGGGAATACGGGCTTTCTTGGCCCTAAGAACCAATTGTTTCTGGATTAATGGAACCTCTTGCGCAGGAACTTCAACACCTAAGTCGCCACGGGCCACCATTAGTCCGTCACAATAGGCAACAATCTTGTCTATGTTTTCAACGGCTTCCGGTTTTTCGATTTTCGCGATAATCGGAATTTTTACATCTGTATGTTCTTTAATGATCGCTTGAAGGTCAATAAGGTCTTGGCTAAAACGGACGAAGGAAAGCGCGATCCAATCGACATTTTGAGAAATGGCAAAAATGGCATCTTTCACATCTTTTTCGGTCAAGGCAGGTAAAGAGATGTTTGTGTTGGGAAGGTTTACGCCTTTTTTAGATCGCAATGGCCCCCCTTGAATAACCTTGGTTTTTACTTGTTCCTTTCCGTCAGTGGTTATGACTTCGAACATCAGCTTTCCGTCGTCTAGCAAAATGCGCTCACCGGGCTTGACGTCTTGTGGAAAGGCATCATAGTTCATATATACCCTTTCGGCGGTACCTTCAAAAGGTTCTCCCGTAACAAAGGTAATTTCGTCACCAGGGGCTACAACAACTTCACTGGCCATGACACCGACCCTAAGTTTCGGACCTTGTAAATCGGCCAGAATAGAGGTGTTTCTACCTGTTTCTTCATTGAGTTCCCTAATCATTTTTATACGTTCGGTAACGTCGTTATAATCGGCATGTGAAAAATTAATGCGAAAGACATCTACGCCGGCTTCCATCATATCTCTCAGCACTTCCTTTTTGCTCGTGGCCGGCCCTAGGGTGGCAACGATTTTTGTCTTTTTGTTACTTGGCATTGATTAAAAAATTAAATTGTTCTTAGATTTGAGTTTGTCGGTTTCTATGGCGTAAGCCGTAATAATTTTGGGTATGTTCTGTAGTGTTTTCACAAGGTTTTCCATATTGATGAATCCATCTTGTTCGATCTTTAAAAAGTAATCTACATCTCGATGTTCAGGAACCATATGAAAAGTTGTGAACGAGGGCTCGTTTTGAAAAAGCCCATTTCTTTCCGCGGTGTCCTCTACAAAACCATTGTTGGTAAACAATGTCCAATACCTATCGTTAATGTCGTCTTTCCATTCAAAAATTGGAACCGTAACATGCCCCGAAAGGTCAAGGTCTTTACGACATCTCTTAAATTGTGTTTTCAACCCGAGATTAAGGGCGTAGGCCAGGGCATAATCTTCAAGGCTGCTGTGCAAGGCAACTAAATCGAATGTATCTTCGTAAAAGTCGTTCGTAATTTTATGTACTGCTACCATAAGGCACAAAGTGGTAAAGATAATATTAATACCGTACAACGCCTAAATCAAGAAAGAGTAAAATTGGTTTTGAACAAACTATAACATTTTGGTTACATTAAACCACAATTTATGACTTGTCCATCTTGTCTTGAAGGGCGTAGTAGGCCCTTTTTGAGGCCCGTTCTTCCGCTTTCTTTTTAGAGGTGGCCCTTGCTTTTGCAACAACATTGTCCGCAATGGTGAGTTTTACGGCAAAATGTTTTAAAGTGTCGTTTCCGGTGTCTTCGTAAACGTCAAAATCGAATGTTTTTTTCTGTTTCTGACACCATTCGATAATCAGGCTCTTATAACTAATGACCTGTCCCTCCAATTGTTCGATATCGACGTATGGGGCAATTACTTTTCGATGAATGAACTTTTCACAGAACTTATATCCCCGATCGAGGTAAATGGCCCCGACCAAGGCTTCAAAAACATTGCCATGTATATTTTCCCCAAAATGCGATTTTGGGATACGGCTTTTTACGAAATGGATCAGGCCCAGATCTTTTCCCAGTTCGTTCAGGTGTTTTCTGCTCACTATTTTCGATCGCATCTTGGTGAGGTAGCCTTCGTCGCCTTCGGGTACCTTGTCGTACAGATGTTTTGAAATTATAGTGCCCAACATAGAATCGCCCAAAAATTCAAGGCGTTCATAGTTCAAGGGATTGCCGTCTTCGTCTTTTTCGTTGGCCGAGCGGTGTAGAAATGCTTTTTTATACACCGAAATGTCTTTGGGCTTGAATCCTAATATTTTGGTCATCCCTCCAAAAAAATCCCCATCCTCTTTAGAATGGGAATTGAATATATTGGAAGGAAATCGCATAATAGACTACTCGCTAAATTTTTTGAAAATTACACAAGCATTGTGTCCGCCAAAGCCAAAAGTGTTGCTCAAGGCTACATTTACTTCACGTTTTTGCGCTTTGTTCAATGTGAGGTTCAGTTTGGGGTCAATATTTTCGTCTACCGTGTTGTGGTTTATAGTCGGTGGTACCAGACTATGTTTCATGGCCAAAATGGATGCAATGGCCTCAATGGCCCCGGCGGCACCTAATAAGTGACCGGTCATCGATTTGGTAGAGTTGATATTGATGTTCGGGGCATGATTGCCAAAGACCTCACTAATGGCCTTTAGCTCCGCTACGTCTCCAAGAGGGGTAGAAGTACCATGGGTATTGATGGCATCTACATCTTCAGGCTTTAGTCCGGCATCCCTTAAACAGTTTTTCATTACTTGAACTACTCCTATTCCGTCAGGATGCGGAGCGGTCATATGGTAGGCATCGCTCGATAGTCCGCCTCCGGCGACTTCGGCATATATTTTTGCCCCACGTGCTTTGGCGTGCTCGTACTCTTCAAGAATCAAAGCGCCTGCGCCTTCACCCAGAACAAATCCGTCGCGAGTAGCATCAAATGGCCTAGAGGCCGTTTCAGGACTTTCGTTACGGGTCGATAATGCGTGCATGGCACCGAAACCACCCATACCTGCTATGGTAACCGCCGCTTCACTACCTCCGGTAACTACTACGTCGCAATGGCCCAAACGAATATAGTTGAGCGCATCGATCATAGCGTTGGCCGATGAGGCACAAGCTGAAACCGTAGTGTAGTTAGGCCCCATAAAACCATGTTTGATAGAAATATGCCCTGGGGCAATATCAGCTATCATTTTGGGTATGAAGAAAGGGTTGAATCTTGGTGTGCCATCACCTTCGGCAAAATTAATAACCTCGTTTTGAAAGGTTTCGAGACCGCCAATACCGGCACCCCAAATAACGCCAACGCGAAATTTGTCTACTTGTTCTAGGTTTAATCCTGAATCGGCTATCGCTTCATCGGAAGAGACCAAGGCGTATTGCGCGAATCTGTCCAATTTTCTTGCCTCCTTGCGATCAAAATGATCTAGAGGGTTGAAATTCTTGAGTTCACAGGCAAATTTCACCTTAAATTTTTCGGTATCGTAGTAGGTAACGGGAGCAGAACCGCTCTTTCCGTTTTTAAGACCTTCCCAATATTCATCAATATTGTTACCAATGGGAGTCAACGCACCCAACCCGGTAACCACAACTCGCTTTAATTGCATTGAACCTAATTTTTGGTTTACTTAGTAAGTCAAGCGTAAATTAAAAAAATTATCCATGCGATAAAGGTTACCACATGGATAATTTTGAATCTCGTTCAAGAAATCATAAAGATTACTTCGCTTCTTCTATATAGCTAATGGCCTGGCCAACTGTTGCGATGTTCTCAGCTTGATCGTCGGGGATTTGAATATCAAATTCTTTCTCGAATTCCATGATCAACTCCACGGTATCCAATGAGTCTGCCCCTAGGTCGTTAGTAAAGCTAGCTTCCGTTACTACTTCGTTTTCATCCACACCTAATTTATCAACGATGATAGCTTTTACTCTTGATGCAATGTCTGACATAATAATATTGTTTTTAAAAAATTAAATTGATGGCAAAAATAAAAAACTTTGGACTAAATCCACTATTTGTCGTTAAAATGTCTTGTAATTTATAAAATTTCAGGATAAGAGCGGTATTTTTGATCTAAATAATTCGCTATCAGTAACGTTTAAAGGCTACATGAAAAACATCGTACTATTTGCTTCCGGTTCTGGATCCAATGTTGAAAATATCGTTCGCTACTTTCAAGACAATTCAAAGATAAACATCAGCGCCGTACTTTCGAATAAAAAGGACGCTAAAGTCTTAGATAGGTGCAATAATTTGAAAATCAATGCACTGTATTTTAATCGAAACGCTTTTTATGCCACTGAATGTGTGCTCGATATTTTAAAGACGTTCAACCCCGATCTTATCGTTCTGGCCGGCTTTTTGTGGAAAATACCCGAGAACCTTATCGCTGCCTTTCCCGATAAAATCGTAAATATTCACCCGGCACTTTTACCCAAATATGGAGGAAAAGGCATGTATGGAAATAATGTACACGAAGCCGTTCGGGCCAATAATGAGACCGAAACGGGCATTACTATTCACTATGTCAATGAAAATTACGACGAGGGCGCCGTTATTCGGCAAGTAAAAACGTCAGTTTCGGCAGATGACACCCCAGAAAGCATTGCACGGAAAGTGCATGAGCTTGAATACGAATATTTCCCGAAAGTTATTGCGCAATTGTTAGAGGTAGAATAATGGCGAAAAAGGCAAAATTCTATACGGTTTGGCAGGGGAAAAAGCCTGGTATCTACGACTCGTGGTCTGATTGTAAAGCGGCCATCACGGGCTTTAAGGGCGCTCAATACAAGTCTTTTGAAACCTTTGAGCAGGCCAAAAAGGCCTTTAATGGCAATTACAACGACTTTAAAGGAAAGAAAAAGGGGAAGCCCGTAATGACCCCCGAACAACTGCAAAGGTTCGGCACCCCCAACTACCATTCGATTTCGGTAGATGCGGCCTCTAGTGGAAACCCCGGGGTCATGGAATATCAAGGGGTAGATACCAAAACGGGCAAGAAACTTTTTAGACAGGGGCCTTTTGCCCAGGGAACGAACAATATTGGGGAGTTCTTGGCCATTGTGCACGGGTTGGCCTTTTTAAAACAGAACAAAAGCGACCGTATTATCTATACCGATTCCCGTACGGCAATGAGCTGGGTACGTAAAAAGACCTGTAACACAAAATTAAAGGAGACCCCGCAGAACAAAGAACTTTTCGATTTGATTCGAAGGGCCTTGGATTGGTTGAAGAACAATTCGTACCAGACCCCCGTTGTAAAGTGGGAAACTAGGGCTTGGGGCGAGATTCCTGCCGATTTCGGAAGAAAATAAGCTGTTATTCGGTATCGGTGTAGGGTTTAAAATATCCTTTGTGCGGCAATTGAATTGTTAAAAGTGGTTTGGGTTTTTGGGGCTACATTCTTGTGAGTTGCCGTAGCTGCGGAGCTGGAGAAATCTAAGTTGACCGACTGCCGTTTTTTGTAAGGGTATAATTGCACATATTCGCATTACAAAACCGTATATTTGCAGCTAAATTAAAAAACTTACATGGGCAAACTTCTAATCGTGGGCACTGTTGCCTTTGACGAAATTGAAACTCCTTTTGGTAAAACCGATAAAATTTTGGGTGGTGCGGCCACCTTTATTGGTCTTGCCGCTTCACAGTATAATGTAGAATCTGCAATTGTATCGGTCGTAGGTGAAGATCTTCCACAGGCTTACTTAGATGTATTAAAGGCCAAGAACATCGATCTTACTTCCCTGGAAATTGTAAAAGGGGGAAAGACCTTCTATTGGAAAGGAAAGTATCATAACGACCTTAACTCTAGGGATACTTTGGTTACGGAACTAAATACCTTAGCGGACTTTAACCCGGTTGTGCCGGAAGGTTTTAAGGATGCGGATGTGGTAATGTTAGGTAATCTTCATCCAAGCACCCAGCTGAGTGTTATCAATCAGATGAAAAAACGACCAAGGTTAATAGTATTGGATACTATGAACTTTTGGATGGATAATGCCCTGCCTGAATTGACCGAGGTCATCAAGCATATTGACGTACTTACCATCAACGATGAGGAAGCGCGCCAACTGACCAAGGAATACTCGTTGGTGAAAGCGGCGAAGGTCATCCAGGAAATGGGTCCTAAATACTTGGTCATAAAAAAGGGAGAGCACGGAGCGCTCCTATTCCATGAGGGTAAAATTTTCTTTGCCCCGGCCTTGCCCCTAGAAGAGGTTTTTGACCCCACTGGAGCGGGAGATACCTTTGCCGGTGGTTTTTCAGGCTATTTGGCGGCAACGGAAGACCTTTCGTTCAATAATATGAAAAATGCGGTAATACACGGTTCAAACTTGGCGTCGTTCTCTGTTGAAAAATTCGGCACTGATCGCATGCAAGAACTGAAAAAGGACGAAGTAAACAAAAGGCTGCATCAATTTAAGGCCTTGACCCAATTTGATATAGAATTACAATAACGACACGCCCCAAATTTAGGGGCTTTTTTAATATGCAGATTTACAATGAGTGACGCTATCAAACATGAATGTGGTATTTCGGTAATTCGCTTGCTTAAGCCTTTGGAATACTATAAGGAGAAGTACGGTACGGCCTTTTACGGGGTGAACAAAATGTACCTGATGATGGAAAAGCAACACAACCGAGGCCAAGATGGTGCCGGCTTTGCCAGCATAAAGCTTGATGTTGCACCAGGGGAGCGTTATATGAGCCGGGTGAGGTCAATAGCCCAGCAGCCGATACAAGACATTTTTGCCCAGATCAACGACCGGATCAATACGACCCTTCAGGAGCATCCTGAATATGTCGACGACGTTGCGGCGCAGAAAAAGAATATACCTTATATAGGGGAAGTACTTTTAGGGCACGTGCGTTACGGAACCTTTGGTAAGAATAGTATAGAGAGTGTGCATCCTTTCTTAAGGCAGAACAATTGGATGCACCGTAATATTATTGTTGCGGGGAACTTTAACATGACCAACGTGCATGAGTTGTTCGACAATTTGATCCAAATAGGGCAGCATCCTAAGGAAATGGCCGATACGGTAACCGTAATGGAGAAAATCGGTCACTTTTTAGATGATGCCGTTGCCAAGTTGTATAAGCAGATCAAGAAAGAGGGATATACCAAGCAGGAGGCTTCACCAATTATAGCGGAACGCTTGAAAGTGCACAAAATATTGAGAAGGGCAGCCAAAAACTGGGACGGGGGTTACGCCATGGCCGGTCTTTTGGGCCATGGGGATGCTTTTGTACTCAGAGACCCCGCAGGTATTCGCCCTACCTATTATTACCAAGATGACGAAGTGGTCGTAGTGGCTTCCGAACGCCCCGCGATACAAACCGTCTTTAACGTGCCTTACGAATCGGTCAAGGAGTTGGATCCGGGACACGCCATTATTGTCAAAAAAGACGGTACTTCTTCCATAAACCAAATTTTAGAACCTGTAGAGCGAAAGGCCTGCTCTTTTGAACGGATCTATTTTTCTAGGGGAAGCGATAAAGAAATTTATCAAGAACGAAAGAAATTGGGGCGCCTGGTTTTTCCACAAATCCTTAAGGCCATTGACCATGATATAAAGAATACGGTGTTTTCCTATATACCCAACACGGCCGAAACTTCTTTTTTCGGAATGGTGAGGGAGGCACAAAACTACCTGAACAAAAGAAAAGAAGAGCAAATTCTTTCCATTGGTTCGGAAATTACCAGCCAAGAGCTGCATGAAATTTTGGAAGTTCGCCCGCGGATCGAGAAAGTGGCCATCAAAGATGCAAAGCTGCGTACCTTTATTACACAAGATAGCAGCCGAGACGATTTGGTAACGCACGTATACGACATTTCATACGGTTCTGTAAAGAAGGGAGACAACCTGGTCATTATAGACGATAGTATTGTTAGGGGAACGACCTTAAAGAAAAGTATACTTCGCATACTCGATAGATTGTCGCCCAAAAAGATAATTGTGGTATCGTCGGCACCGCAGATCAGATACCCTGATTGTTATGGTATAGATATGGCCAAGTTAGAAGACTTTATTGCCTTTAGGGCGGCCTTGGCCTTGCATGAAGAGCGCAAGACGATGAGCCATGTGGAAGACATCTATAACAAATGTCTAAAACAGCTGAACACTAAAGATAAAGACGTAATCAATTACGTTAGGGAATTCTATGCACCGTTTACCGCGGACGAGATTTCACAAAAAATTGGGGAGCTGCTCAGTCCTGAAGACATTAAAGCGGAAGTAGAGATCATTTATCAGAGCGTTGAGTCGCTTCACGAGGCTTGTCCTAAGAATTTGGGGGATTGGTATTTCACCGGAAACTATCCGACACCAGGGGGCAACCGCGTGGTGAACAAGGCCTTTATCAACTTCTATGAAGGAAAGAACGAAAGGGCATATTAACGATTTATTTCGATGAAATGCATTTTTTAATGTAGTTCGTCGATCATATAAGCTATTTAGCGTGTTTTTAACTTCTTACAGATGTTGTGGGACTACATTTGGTCTTGCCATAGCATAAGTAGGTTAAGTTCATGGTAAGATTTGGGGCAAAAAGGTGGAGATTTCTCCACCTTTTTATTTTTACAGACTTTTCTAACCACCTATAAGATTTTTTACCCTTTGCTGTATTGCATTTCTTTTTGCAATATACCTTTTCCGCTCATTTCGTGTCTTTTATCCGATTTTTATACGGTTCGGCAAAGATGTTTTTGCCTGCCTTAACACCGCTGTATATTTGTAGGACCATAGCATAAGTAGGTTAAGTTCATGGTAAGATTTGGGGAAAAAGGCGGAGTCAAACTCCGCCTTTTTATTTTCAAAACCATTTTAATCCCTTTCTCGGATAGTTCTCTTTTCCATAGTATAGCTCCAAAACATTGTAAATAATCCGGATTTTATTGATAAAGAGGTATTTCAGCCACGGTTTTGATCGTTCGTCCGAAACCTTTTTTCCAAGCTTCATAGCGCTTTATATTCGTAGGACCATAGCATAAGTAGGTTAAGTTCATGGTAAGATTTGGGGAAAAAGGCGGAGTCAAACTCCGCCTTTTTATTTTCGAAAAGATTCAAAGCCATTTTACTCTTCCTTCGATAGTTCTCTTTTCCATAGCATAGCTCGAAAACATTGTAAATAATCCGGATTTTATTGATAAAGAGGTATTTCAGCCACGGTTTTGATCGTTCGTCCGAAACCTTTTTCCCAAGCTTCATGGCGCTTTATATTAGTAGGACCATAGCATAAGTAGGTTAAGTTCATGGTAAGATTTGGGGAAAAAGGCGGAGTTTGACTCCGCCTTTTTATTTTCGAAAAGATTCAAAGCCATTTTACCCTTCCTTCGATAGTTCTCTTTTCCATAGCATAGCTCCAAAACATTGTAAATAATCCGGATTTTATTGATAAAGAGGTATTTCAGCCACGGTTTTGATCGTTCGTCCGAAACCTTCTTCTCAAGCCCCTTGAGAGCTTACATTTGTAGGACCATAGCATAAGTAGGTTAAGTTCATGGTAAGATTTGGGGAAAAAAGGTGGAGCTATGCTCCGCCTTTTTTATTATACAAACCCTTGTAAATATAAGACCTGACGGGCTTTTCGGGCGTTTTTGTCAACAATTGGGTTTAAAAAAAACCCCGAAAATAGTTTTTTTATTTCCCACAATACCAGTATTTTAGTATCGCCATAGCATAAGTAGGTTAAGTTTATGGTAAGATTTGGGACGAAAAGGGTGGAGTTTACTCCGCCCTTTTCTATTTTAAATAAGGAACTAAAAAAACCGCTACGAACTAGATCGTAGCGGTTTTTTGTGTTTTACAAGAGTAAATTCTCGGCTGCTTCTTACTTGTTGGCAGCGTAAAGTTCGGCAACTTTATTCCAATTGATAACATTGAAAAAAGCGCTGATGTAATCAGGTCTCTTGTTTTGATAGTTTAAGTAATATGCGTGTTCCCAAACATCAAGACCTAGGATCGGAAATCCGTCACAGCCTGTTTCGGGCATCAAAGGGTTGTCTTGGTTAGGAGTGGAGCACACTTCCAACTTGCCTCCCTTATGTACACAAAGCCATGCCCAGCCTGAACCAAAACGGGTAGCGGCGGCGGCACTGAATTTTTCCTTGAAAGCCTCAAAAGAACCGAAGGCACTGTTGATGGCATCTGCAAGTTCGCCAGATGGCTCTCCTCCTCCATTAGGTGACATAATTTCCCAAAAAAGTGAGTGGTTATAAAAACCGCCTCCATTGTTTCTAACGGCACCGTTGGACATGTCTAGGTTCTCAAGGATCTCTTCGATCGATTTGCCGGCCAATGCAGTTCCTTCAATAGCACCGTTCAATTTGGTTGTGTAACCATTGTGGTGTTTTGTATGGTGGATTTCCATTGTTCTAGCGTCAATATGTGGTTCCAATGCGTCGTACGCATAGGGTAATTTTGGTAAATCAAAAGCCATTTTATATGTGTTTTTAGATTAAAAATTAACGAAATCAAATTTACAGTTTTTAACATACAAAATCACTAAATAATTTGTTAAGAACCTTTTTAGAATTAGTATTTTGCATAAAAAAGCACTTGCAACACAGCACTTTTAAAATATACAACGCTTCGGCGGGCTCGGGAAAGACCCATACGCTGACCAAAGAGTACCTTAAAATCGTACTCTCGCCAGGAGACCGTTTCAGTAAAATTTTGGCCATTACGTTTACCAACAAAGCGGTAAACGAAATGAAGCACCGTATTTTGGACAGTTTGTTCAAATTTGGTCAAGTAAAGGACGAGGCCGAGGCCCCCGCACTTTTTCTTGACCTCATGAAAGAACTTGGCATCGATGCCGCTGAATTGCGCCAACGTTCTAAGCAGACCTTAAAGCAAATTCTGCACAACTATGCATTTTTCGATATTTCTACGATCGATAAGTTTACCCACAGGTTGATTCGAACCTTTGCCAAAGATTTAAAATTGCCCCAAAATTTTGAAGTGGTCTTAGATACCGACCTATTACTCGATGAAGCGGTGGCAAAACTCGTGCACAAAGCGGGAACGGATAAACAGTTGACCCAGGTTTTATTGGATTTTGCCTTGGAAAAAATTGACGATGATAAGAGTTGGGATATTGCCTATGACCTAGGAAATATAGGTAAGCTGCTCTTTAGGGAAAACCATGCCGAGCACCTGCAGAACCTCAGGGATAAAAACATTGACGATTTTTTGGGGTTGAAAAAAACCTTGCGCTCCAGAATAAAGGCTAGCCAAGAAAGCCTTGTGGGCTTTGCTGACCTGGCCCTGCAGTTAATCGAGCAAAATGGGTTGGAATTCCCTGATTTTACGAGGTCTTATTTTCCAAAATTCATGGAAAAAATTGCCAGTGGGGATTTGGCTATTGATTTCAACGCGGGTTGGAAGCAAAATTTTGATGATGCCGTACTTTACAATAAGTCTACTGCAGAAGCTACTAAGGCCACATTAGATGATTTGCATCCGCAGTTCTCGGAAATCTTCAATAAGATAAAGCATACGTTCTACGAGCTTTCCTTTCTGAAAAATGCCTATTCGAACCTAGTACCTTTAACGGTGCTGAACGCCATACAAAGGGAGGTGAAAAATTTACAGAACGAACGCGATCAACTTTCCATTGCGGAGTTCAATACCATTATATCGAAAGAAATAAGAAATCAGCCTGCTCCTTTTATTTATGAGCGGTTGGGTGAAAAATACCGCCATTATTTTGTTGATGAGTTTCAAGATACCTCAACCTTGCAATGGAATAACCTTATCCCCTTGATCGGTCATGCCTTAGAGGGGGAAGACCTGCAAGGAAATAAAGGCTCCTTGTTTTTGGTGGGCGATGCCAAGCAGGCCATTTATCGCTGGCGAGGTGGCCGCGCAGAACAGTTTCTTGATTTGGTCAATAAAACGGCGAGTCCCTTCGCAATCCCTGCCGAGACCGAATCCCTGCCTACCAATTGGCGTAGTTATGATGAGGTGATCAAGTTTAATAACGACTTTTTCACCGCCACCAGTCCCTTTTTGAACAATGCCATGTACAATGCCATGTTCGTCGAAGGGAACCGGCAGGGCTGTAATTCAAAACAGGGGGGCACGGTACAGCTCAAGTTCATCGATAAAGACGACGATAAGACCAAAGATGAACAGTACTGTGAAGAAGTGTTGGCCACTATTGCGGCCGTCATCGAAAAAAAATACGGCTACGAAGACATTTGTATTTTGGTCAGGGGCAATCGGCAGGGGGTCTTGTTGGCCGATTTTCTCACCCAAGAACAAATACCTACCATTTCATCGGAGAGTCTTTTGCTGAACAGTAGCGATAGGGTGCGTTTTTTGGCCGACCTTATTGGGTATATCGGCAACCCCGAAAACCTGGAAATCGCCTATAACCTGCTTACTTTTCTTTCAAAAGGAAGCCAAAGCAGGCACCAATACATTTCAGGGCACCTAAAAAGACTGCCCGAACTGCTTAAAAACGAATTCGGTCTTGATGTTGAAGAACTGAAAGAGCTTTCGGTATACGATGGTATGGAACGGGTGATACGCCAATGCAATTTGGTGGAAGGCTCTGATGCCTACGTTACTTTTTTTATGGATTTTGTTCTGGAAACCGAACAAAAAGAGGGTACGGGCATTCAGGCTTTTTTGAACCTTTGGGAGAAGAAGAAGGGTAAACTTAGTATTTCGGCCCCCGACAATATCGATGCGGTACGTATAATGACCGTTCATAAGTCGAAAGGGCTCGAATTTCCGATCGTGATATTTCCTTTTGCCAATGAGAATATCTACAAGCGAATGGATAAAAAGATATGGCTTCCGCTAAATGCCGAAGCTTTTGACGGGTTCGAGGAAATTTTAGTGACCGAGAAAAAGGAGGTAGAGAACTATGGCGAAGAAGCTGCACGGATCTATTCCGAAGAAGAACACAAAATGGAACTTGATGCCCTTAACCTTTTATATGTAGCATTGACACGGGCCGAAAAGGCGCTCTATGTTATATCGGAAAAGGATTTGGCCAGGGGGCAGCATAAAACGGATTATTATTCAGGACTCTTTATTGAATACCTAAAAGGAAAGGGCTTGTGGTCCGATGACGAATTGACCTATGCCTTTGGTGAACTTGAGGAAGCACCGGAAGTACATCAAACAAAGGCCTTACGGAAAATCGATTATAGCTTTACCCATAAGGACAGGTCTGGGTTCAAGATTTTGACGCGTTCGGGAATGTTGTGGGATACCGATAGGGAAACCGCAATATCAAAAGGAAACCTTATACATTATATATTAGGATGTATAGAAACCGAAGAGGATATAGAGGCCGCATTGAACAAGGCAGTTCGGCAGGGCGAAATAGAAAAGCAGGAAATCGATGAAGTACGGGGCAAGCTAGAACGCATCGTAAAACATCCGAAGTTGAATACCTATTATATAAAAGGGAATACGGTCAAGAACGAAAAGGATATTATTACCGCCGAAGGCCAAATTGTAAGGCCCGATAGAATTGTCATAAACGGAAACCGGGCGACCCTTATCGATTACAAGACCGGTAAGGCCAATCCGAAGTATAAAGAGCAGCTCTATTTCTATGCCGATGCCTTGACCAACATGGGCTATGTTGTAGAAAATAAGATCATTGTCTATATTAATGATGACATAATACCAGAATTCATATAATAGAGGAAGAGATGTACGGAAAAATTCAGGAGCACCTAAAGAAAGAACTGGCGCAGATCAAGGAAGAAGGTCTTTATAAAAGCGAACGGATTATTACGTCACCACAAGGGGCGGTGATCAAAATTTCAACGGGAGAAGAGGTCATCAACTTCTGTGCGAACAATTATTTGGGACTTTCGTCCCATCCGGAAGTGATACAGGCGGCCAAAGATACCCTTGATAGCCATGGCTTTGGTATGTCGTCGGTACGCTTTATTTGTGGCACCCAAGACATACATAAAGAGCTCGAAAGGAAAATAGCCGATTTTTACGGGACGGAAGATACCATATTATATGCTGCGGCCTTTGATGCCAATGGTGGGGTCTTTGAGCCCTTGCTTACCGCGGAAGATGCCATCATATCCGATGCGCTCAACCACGCATCCATTATTGATGGGGTGAGATTGTGCAAGGCCAAACGTTACCGCTATGCCAATAGCGACATGGAAGACCTTGAAAAACAATTGAAGCAGGCCGAGGCAGATGGGGCACGGTTCAAGATAATCGTAACCGATGGCGTATTCTCTATGGACGGACTCGTGGCTCCCTTGGACCAGATCTGTGACTTGGCGGATCAATACGATGCCCTCGTTATGATAGATGAATGTCACGCAACCGGGTTTATAGGCCCGACCGGAAAAGGCACTTTGGAGGAAAAAGATGTTATGGGCCGTATCGATATCATTACGGGTACCTTGGGTAAAGCCCTTGGTGGTGCCATGGGCGGGTATACTACCGGTAAAAAGGAAATCATAGAAATTCTACGACAACGCTCCAGGCCCTATCTGTTTTCCAATTCCTTGGCGCCCGCCATCGTAGGGGCTTCCATAAAGGTGTTCGAACTTCTTGAAAATGATGCTTCCCTACGTAATAAGGTGCAGGAAAACGCGGCCTATTTCAAGGAAGGAATGAAGAAGGCCGGCTTCGATATTATAGATGGGGAATCGGCAATTGTGCCCGTTATGTTGTATGATGCCAAATTGGCGCAGGAAATGGCGAGTCGTTTGTTGGAAAAAGGAATTTATGTAATAGGATTTTTCTTCCCTGTAGTCCCAAAAGGGAAGGCGAGAATACGTGTTCAGCTATCTGCTGCCCATGAAATCAAGCATTTAGACCGTGCGATAGACGCTTTTATCGAAGTTGGAAAGGACTTAAAAATCGTTTAAATGCACTATTTACGGCATTAAATGCGTTAAAAAAAATAAGAAATTGATTTTGTTAATAATATTTAACAACTTACATTTGCAGCTAATAAACACTTAAACTTAAAAATTTGAACATGAAACATCTTAGCAAATTATTGGTTGTTGCTGTCCTTATTGTAGGCATCAATAACATACAAGCGCAAGACGAGAATAATCCATGGCAAGTACAATTCGGAGTTAATGCCATAGATGTGTACCCGACAAGCGATGACAATTTCCCGACACAGACTAGTTCTTTCGGTAATGAGCTTATGAACGCTTCGGACCACTGGAATATTCTTCCTTCTATCTCCTATGTTGGTGTGTCAAGATCTGTAGGTGACGGTCTTTCCGTTGGTGTTAGAGGATCGTTGAACAAAATCAGCAAATTAGGTGATATAGGTGTAGATGATCTTTCGCACTACGCTTTAGATGGTACAATTAAATATAACTTCCTTAAGGAAAAAGTTGTAGATCCATTCGTTGAAGTAGGTGGAGGTTATACCTGGGTTGACGAAATTGGTGCTGGTACCGTTAACGGTGGTGTTGGTGTAAACTTCTGGTTTACTGACAACATCGGTCTTACTGTACAGACTGTTTACAAGCACGCTTTCGAAGATTACGGTCGTAAGCACTGGCAACATTTAGCAGGTATCTCTGTTAAGTTTGGTGGTACCGATACTGACGGAGACGGTGTATATGACAAAGATGATGCTTGTCCAGAAGTTGCTGGTCTAGAAGCTTTCAACGGTTGTCCTGATGCTGACGGTGACGGAATCGAAGACAGCAAAGATGCTTGTCCTAACGAAGCTGGTTCTAAAGAAATGAACGGTTGTCCTGATGCTGACGGAGACGGTGTTGCCGATAAAGATGACAAGTGTCCTAACGAAGCCGGATTGGCTAACCTAGCAGGTTGTCCTGATGCTGACGGAGACGGTGTTGCCGATGGTGACGATGAGTGTCCTAACGAAGCAGGTCCTGCCGAAAACAAAGGATGCCCATGGCCTGATACTGACGGTGACGGTGTATTGGACAAAGATGATAAATGTCCAGAGGTTGCTGGTACAGTAGCTAACGCTGGTTGTCCTGAAGTAACTGAAGAAGTTCAAAAACAATTGAACGACTACGCTAGAACTATCTTGTTCGATACAGGTAAGTCTTCTATCAAAGCTGAGTCTACTTCTGTAATGGTTGACATCATCACTATCTTGAAAGAGTACCCAACTGCTAAATTTACAGTAGAAGGTCACACTGATAGCGTTGGTAGCAAGAAATTGAACCAAAGCCTTTCTGAATCAAGAGCACTTGCTGTAAAAGAGTTCTTAGTAGACAAGGGTATCGAAGAGTTCAGATTGTCTGCTGTAGGTTACGGTGAAGACAAGCCAATCGCTTCTAACAACACAAGAAGTGGTAGAAAAGAAAACAGAAGAGTTGAAATCAACTTAGTGAAGTAATTTCTCTCAACTAAATAAATTGAAAAGCCCCGACATTTGTCGGGGCTTTTTTTATTTTTGGCTATGCAGAGTTTTTTAGAGGAAGTAGTCAAAGAAGTTTGGAAAAAGCACAGTTCGCATGAGCATATTGTTTTTGTGCTGCCGAGCAAGCGTGCGGGTACATTTCTAAAAAATGCTATCGCCAAATCGGCCGATAGCACATTTTTTGCCCCAGAGATATACAGCATCGAAACCTTTATCGAACAGATTGCGGGTTTGTCGTATGCTACCAATACCCAGCAACTCTTCATCTTATACAACACCTATCTTAAGGAGTCTTCCAAAGAGAAGGATAGTTTTTACAGTTTCTCAAATTGGGCGCAGACCCTTTTACAGGATTTTAACGAGATCGACCGCTATTTGGTTGATGCCAAA
Organism: Zobellia uliginosa; assembly: GCF_900156625.1. Lineage (GTDB taxonomy): Bacteria > Bacteroidota > Bacteroidia > Flavobacteriales > Flavobacteriaceae > Zobellia > Zobellia uliginosa. The sequence continues at coordinate 465,055 of NZ_FTOB01000001.1, forward strand.
AGGCTATTCTCTAATCTTGCCGCCATTCAAGAATTGACGCATTGGTCCGTTCAGAAGGAGAAAACCCAAATGATGGAAGATTACCTCCGTTTTTGGCACAATCTCGAATCGCTCTATAGCAATTTTAACGAGGCCTTGTTGTCTTCCGGCCTTGGCCACCAGGGTTTGGTATATCGCGAAGCTTATGATAAGTTGGGCGGCTATCTCGACGAAAACCCAGGCAAGTTCTTCGTTTTTATAGGGTTCAATGCCTTGAATACGGCGGAAACCAAAATCATACAGCATATTCTCGATCATGCCGACTCCGATATCTATTGGGATATAGACTCTTATTTTCTTGAGGACAAGGTGCACGATGCAGGCTTTTTTTTAAGACAGCATCTCAAGACATGGCCTTATCTTAAGGCGAACGCCCTAAAAGGCGTAAGCTCGTATTACCTTGGCGATAAGAATATCAATATTATCGGGGTGCCCAAAAATGTATCGCAAGCTAAGTATACGGCACACTTACTAGAGGAAATACAGGCCAAACAACCCGCTGATTTAGCCCGTACCGCGGTAGTGTTGGGCGATGAATCCCTTTTAAACCCCGTATTGAATTCTATACCGGAAAGCATCGTAAGGGTCAATGTTACCATGGGCTATCCTTTGAACAAGATTCCCTTGGCCAGTTTGTTCGACCAGTTTATCAATTTATATATCAATAGAAACGAACAGGGCTGGTTTTACCAGAACCTTTTGTCATTTTTGGCGCATCCGTACGTGCAGACCCTTTTGCATGCTGAAAATGCGGCCGAAAGGGGGCATTCTATTGAGGCAACCATTAAAAGTAAGAACTGGGTCTATATAAATGCGGATCAGATCAAGCGGATTGAAGGGGGCGAAGGAGGGGCTAGTCAGCTCCTATTTCATAAGGAAACTCCTTCACCCAAAGAAATTTTGGAACTCTGTTTACGTATTATCACGGTCCTAAAAGACCGGCTTCAGAATGCTAAGGATGCCTTGGCAATGGAGTATCTTTATAGGTATTTCAATCTGTTCAACCAGTTATCTGACCTGGTCACGAAGTACGAGTTTATAACCGACCTTAAATCTTTATTGGGACTTTATCGTGAGTTATTGTCATCTGAAACCCTTGACTTTCAAGGGGAGCCTTTAGAAGGCTTACAGGTAATGGGAATGCTCGAAAGCCGTAACCTAGATTTTGAGACCGTGATCATTACCTCGGTCAACGAAGGCATCCTACCTTCGGGAAAATCGAACAACTCTTTTATTCCTTTCGATCTTAAGGTGCAATTGGGACTTCCTACCTATAAAGAAAAGGATGCGGTTTACACCTATCACTTTTATCGATTGTTGCAAAGGGCAAAAAATGTCTATATCCTTTACAACACCGAACCTGATGTATTGGAAGGCGGTGAGCGCAGTAGGCTTATCAACCAATTGCTGACCGATGAAAATAGAAGTTCGGCCATACATGAGAGCGTAGCCTCTCCCGTAATAGTACCGAAACGGCATGCCTTGGAATCGATAGAAAAAGACACCGGTTTAATCGAATTGATAAAGGCCCACGCCTTAAGGGGATTTTCGCCGACCTCGCTGAGCAATTATGTACGCAACCCCATTGATTTTTATAAGCGGAATTTACTCGGTATAGACGATGTGTTAGAAGTGGAAGAAACCATAGCTGCCAATACTTTCGGAACGATTGTTCACGACACCTTGGAAGAGCTCTATACGCCTTTTGTAGGAAGCATTTTGACTGAGGAAAAGCTGGTGGATGCCAAAACAAAAGTGGCGGAACTGGTAAAAAAACACTTTGCCAAGACTTATTTGGACGGCGATATCTCTAGGGGGAAGAACCTCATAGCGTTTAATGTAGTGCTCCGTTATATCGAGAATTTCATCAATCTTGAAATTGCCGATGTCAAAAAGCATCAGATCAAAATCATTGGTTTGGAGGAAAATTTAAAGGTAGCCCTAGATATTGACGGGATTGATTTTCCGATCAACTTAAAAGGAAAACTCGATAGGATCGATGAGGTTGATGGTACCTTGCGGATTATAGACTACAAAACAGGTAGCGTTGAACGCAATCAGTTGGAAATTGTAGATGGTACATCCATTACCTCCGATTACAAGTTCAGTAAAGCGTTTCAGCTGCTGTGCTACGCGAGCATGTATTCATCGGAACACCCAGGGGTGCTTATGGAAGCGGGAATCATATCATTTAAAAAGCTGGGATCGGGCGTTATGAAGTTCGCGACCAAGGATAAGGCGGGAAATGGGGCTAAAAAGGAAACAAAAATAGGGAAAGAAACCCTTTCCCTATTCTCTACCGAGCTTAGCGCCCTAATTACCGAAATCTGTGATATAAACATTCCCTTCACCGAAAAGGAAGTCTAGCCTATACCACGGGTTTCAACTTATTTTTTATCCGGTCTTGTAGGTCGTACCTCTATTTTGCTTGGCAAGGTACGCGGATGCATTTTCAACAGGTCATATACAAGTTCGCCAATGTCTTCGGGCTGTATTTTCCAGGCATCCTTTTCATTGGTTTCGTGACCGGCAAAATCGGTCGCCACCGAACCGGGCATAATAGTAGATACCTTGATGTCATACTTGCGCAAATCTAGCATGGCCGCTTGGGTAAAACCGACCACTCCAAATTTTGAGGCGTTATATCCGGCTCCTGAAGCAAAAAAGTTGGTGCCTGCCAAACTCGCCAGGGTAATATAGTAGCCCTTTGATTTTTTTAAGGCTTCTACAGATGCCTTCAAGGTGTGGAATACACCGCTCAAGTTCGTGTCTATCATTTGGTGCCAGGCATCCTCTTCAAGTTCGTCTACCGGGGCAAAATGGCCTACACCGGCGTTGGCAACGACTACATCTAACTGGCCCCATGTATCCAATATCTTTTGAACGGCTGCCTTTTCATCGCCATGATTGGCAACGTTTGATGCCAAGGCTAGAACACGGCCTTCTGCGTCGAGCTGCTTTGCGGCTTCCTTTACGGTTTCAAGCGTGCGTCCACTAATGGCCACTCGGGCCCCTGACGCTAATAATTTGGCGGCTACCCCGTAACCGATTCCCTTTGATCCTCCCGTGATATATACTACTTTATCCTTTATATCCATGTGTTTCGTTTTTTTTATAAAATTAAATCGATTTAAATAGAGAAGAAAGGGAAGGGCGTTATACTTTTCTTAAATGCGTCATCTTGGCCGTTTTATTGCCGAATATGGTCAATACGATACTATTTATGCAATTTTAACAGTCGACTTTGTTAATATTGGCTAGTGTTTGGTGCCCTAACGTTGATTGTGTAGTTTTTCTTGCCTATACCAGAATAGTAACCTATTTTAGAGGCAGCAGGTTGCTTCTAAAACCACCGGAAAGTCCTGCACAAGAAAAAAGAAGTTCGAACTACGTTGAAAAACCAATAAAAGTGACCAAATTTTTAGACGATAATTTTTTGCTTGAGAGCAAACAGGCACAGACACTCTATCACGAGTATGCCGCCCAGATGCCCATTATCGATTACCACAACCATTTGCCGCCAAAAGACCTAGCTGAAAACCGGGTTTTTACGAGTATTACAAAGGCTTGGATCGATGGGGACCATTATAAGTGGAGAGCCATGCGTACCCTCGGTATCGATGAGAAATACATAACGGGCGACGCCACCGATAAAGAAAAATTCATGAAATGGGCCCAAGCGGTTCCGCATACGATGCGCAACCCATTGTACCATTGGACACATCTTGAGTTGTCGCGTTATTTTGGAATTACGGAGACCCTGAGCGAAAAGAACGCTTCATCGGTATACGATGCCACTACCGAAATGCTACAGTCCCAAGACTACGGTGCTAGGGGGCTTATTACTAAAATGAACGTAGATGTACTTTGTACTACCGAAGACCCGATCGATACATTGGAATATCACCAGCAATTGGTGAAAAGCAATTTTAAGACCAAGGTGAGCACGGCCTTTAGGCCCGACAAGGCCATTTTGATCGGTAGCGAAACCTATAATGATTATGTCGATAGTTTGTCAAAGGTTTGCGATACCGAAATTACTACCTATGACGAGCTGTGCGATGCACTTCGGCAACGAATCGAATATTTTAATTCTAACGGTTGTTTCGTGTGCGACCACGGTCTGTCGCACCTGTATGCCGAAGATTTTACCGAATCGGAAGTAAAAGCTATTTTCAAACAAAGAAGAGGTGGAAGTCCCGTAAGCCCCTTGGAAGCGGCGAAATTTCAGAGTGCCCTCCTGTTGTTTCTTTCAGAGACTTACCACGAATTTGGTTGGGTACAACAGTTTCATTTGGGGGCCTTGCGTAACAACAATACGAGAATGCTTTCCGAATTGGGTCCCGATACGGGATGGGATTCCATAGGCGATTATAGCCAAGGCGAAAGTCTTTCTAAATTTCTTGATACCCTCGACAGCAAAAACAAACTTACCAAGACCATACTCTATAACTTAAACCCTTGGGACAATGCCTTAATGGCGACCATGACCGGAAACTTTAACGATGGTAGTGTCAAGGGCAAGGTACAATGGGGCTCCGGATGGTGGTTCTTGGATCAAAAGCACGGTATGATCGATCAGATCAACACCTCGTCGAATATGGGGCTTATCAGCTGTTTTATCGGGATGCTCACAGATTCAAGAAGTTTCCTTTCCTTTCCTAGGCACGAATATTTCCGTCGGATTCTCTGTAACCTGTTCGGCAATGAAATGGCCAAGGGCGAACTTCCCAACGATATGGAATGGATCGGTACCATGGTACGGAACATCTGCTACAATAATGCAAAAGAATACTTCGATCTTTAATTAAGAGCTACATGAAACTATATTTAAAAGTTGTTTTTTTCAGCCTAGGTATGCTGTTGGTAAATGGCTGTGGCGAGCTTAGCGGCACCCGTACCTTGCGTTTGGCCCACGGGCTCGATGTCAATCATTCGGTACATAAGGCTATGGTTAAGATGGGTGATGACCTGAAAAAGATTTCAGGGGGCAAAATGAGGCTTGAAATTTACCCGAACCAGCAATTGGGTACAGAGCGCCAATGTTTGGAACTCCTGCAAATTGGTAGTTTGGATATGACCAAGGTGTCGGTAGGGACCTTGGAGAACTTTGCACCCAAAATGAAAGTATTGGGCTTGCCTTTTTTGTTTAGGGACAGGCAGCATTCGTTCAATGTTTTAGACGGCCCCATCGGGCAGGAATTGCTGAACGACGGTGAGCAATATTGGCTTAAGGGATTGGGGTATTACGATGCCGGAAGCCGTAGTTTTTATACCAAAGACCGACCCATAAATAGCCCTGAAGATTTGGGAGGTTTAAAGATCAGGGTTATGGAAAGTGTTACGGCCATGGACATGGTAAAAGACTTGGGAGGTTCGCCAACACCCATTTCTTGGGGCGAACTGTATACGGCCCTGCAACAAGGTGTTGTCGACGGTGCGGAGAACAACCCGCCTAGTTTCTATCTTTCCCGACATTACGAAGTCTGTAAATTTTATACCCTAGATGAACATACCGTATTGCCCGATGTACTATTGGCAGGTACCCATTTGTGGGATAGCCTTTCCGAAGAGGAACAAGGCTGGCTCAAGCAGGCCGTTGACGGATCCATCGGTTACCAACGTAAACTATGGGCCGAATCGGAGGAGGAAGCATTGGCCGAGGTAAAAAAGGCAGGGGTTGAAATTATTAGGCCCGATAAAAGTCTCTTTTCCGAAAAAATCAAAGATTCTTTTGACAAGTATAAGGATGACGAGGCCATTTATAAATTGATTCAAGAAATTCAAGCAACCAAATAATATGGAATTACGGAAAAACATAGACAAGGTGTTGGCCTATTTTCTCGTTACGATAATGGGCATTATGGTGTTAAACGTTTTGTGGCAGGTGTTCAGCCGATTTTTATTGGGCTCTCCAAGCTCTTTTACGGATGAATTGGCCAGGTATCTTATGATTTGGATCGGGATATTGGGTGCGGCATATGTGTCGGGAAAGAACCTGCATGTGGCCATAGATGTTCTGCCAAAACGCTTCAGTGAAAGAACCCAGCGCAAACTACAGCTTGTGGTCCATTGGCTGGTGATACTCTTCAGCTTAGGGGCCTTGGTCATCGGAGGGTCTCGATTGGTGTATATTACACATGTACTCGACCAACATTCTCCGGCCTTGCAAGTTCCTTTATCCGTGGTATACCTCGTGATACCCATAAGTGGCTTGCTGATTATCTATTATAAAATATCTGACCTTCTTAACGATTAAGTATTATGGAGTATTTACCAATTTTAGTTTTGGTGCTGAGTTTTGTGGTTTTACTGGCCATTGGAACCCCAGTTGCCTGGAGTATCGCCATATCATCTGTGCTTACCATGTTGGTGAGCATTCCGGTGTTACCGGCATTTACAACGGTTTCCCAACGTATAGGGACAGGACTAGACAGTTTCGCGCTTTTGGCGATTCCGCTCTTTATTCTTTCTGGGGAATTGATGAACAAGGGAGGTATCGCACACCGTTTGATCGCCTTTGCAAAGACCCTGGTGGGGGCTTTGCCCGGTGGTTTGGCCCTGATTAACATTGTTTCCGCCATGCTCATGGGGGCCATTGCAGGTTCTTCTATGGCCGCTGCGTCTGCCATGGGAAGTATTTTGGGACCGGAGATGGAAAGGGAGGGCTATTCCCGTGAATTTGGTGCTGCCGTAAATATAACGGCCGCCACGACCGGTCTTGTCATTCCTCCGAGTAACGTACTTATCGTTTATTCCTTGGCAAGTGGAGGGGCTTCGATTGCGGCCCTGTTCTTGGCAGGGTATATTCCTGGAATATTGACGGGACTCTTCCTGATGATCGTTGCTTCATTCTGGGCCAAGAAAAAGGGATATAAAGTTGGGGAACGCAGCTCGTTTAAACAGATCTTTAAGACATTTGTCGATGCCCTTCCAAGCCTTTTTATGTTGGTGGTCGTTATTGGCGGTATAGTTGTGGGGGTCTTTACGGCAACCGAAGCTTCGGCCATAGCCGTACTGTACAGTCTGTTATTGGGGCTCTTTTATAAAGAAATTTCATTCGACCGGCTTCCTAAGATTTTATTGGATTCTACCTCTACGACCGCTATTGTCATGCTCTTGATCGGTGCTTCCATGAGTATGTCTTGGGCCTTGTCGTACGAGAATATTCCCCAAGAAATAAGTTCTGGGCTTTTGGGCATCAGCGACAATAAAATCGTAATACTGCTTATCATCAACTTACTGCTTTTATTTGTTGGTATTTTTATGGATATGACCCCGGCGGTACTGATATTTACGCCCATATTCTTGCCGGTAGTAACCAAATTAGGATTGGATCCCGTGCATTTTGGTATTATTATGGTCTTGAACCTTTGTATCGGACTCTGTACGCCGCCCGTGGGCTCAGTGCTCTTTGTGGGGGTCGGTATAGCCAATACTACCATAGAAAAGGTTATAAAACCGCTATTTCCGTTGTTTATTGCCATGATTATAGCCCTACTGCTCGTAACCTATATTCCGCAGCTTAGCCTGTGGTTGCCTAGTTTGTTCGATTTGTAGGATGCTCTAGTGTAGTGGACCGATTTATGAACAGATTATAGTTGTGGGGTGCTCGTATGCACCCCACTCTGATTTTAAGGCTAGCGAGGTGATTTCACGCTTAACACAAGCATAATAAAGCCCTAATCTTAGGGTTACGGTCAGGGTTCGAATAAGGGTCATCTTTGCCGTGCAATATCCGGCATACGTTCTTATTTGGATTAGCTTGAATAATATTCAGCCGATGGGGACATCGGTTTTTTGGGTTTTAACGGCTTTCGGGTGTTTTCTTCCTTTTAAGAACGTACTGTACCATTTTCCCGAAGCCTTGATGGTGCGTTTTAAGGTTTTAAAATCGATATGTACCAAACCGAACCTAGGGTGATAGCCTTCGGCCCACTCAAAATTGTCGGTAAAGGTCCAAACAAAATAACCCGAGACTTTTAGTCCTTCCGAACGGGCCTTGTGCACTTGTGCGAGGTAGTTTTGAAGATAGGAGGTTCGCTGGGTGTCATTGACTTCCCCTTCCTCCATACGGTCTTTAAAGGCGGCCCCGTTTTCGGTAATCAAAATTTGGTTTACGCCCTGGTAGGCGTTGAATTTTTTCAACATCTCGTAGATGCTGGGCGGGTAGACTTCCCAATCCATTAAGGTCGTTGTGACGTTTCGCTCCGTGGCCTTTACAATTTTAGCCCTTAAATAGGGTACCGTATAGCTGTGGCGAACGACTTCCCGGGTATAGTTTTGAATACCGATAAAATCAAACTCAAAAACGCTGTTCTGGGCATCTTCGGGTCTTTGGTATTTTTTTATTTTTCGAAGGACAGGTATACTTTCATTGGGGTAACCAAGGCCCAGGCTTGGTTCAATAAACAGTCGGTTCAAAAGCGTGTCGGCCTTGTGGGCCGCCTTGATATCCTTTTTGCTTTTTGAGCGAGGTGTAATTTGCGAACAGGAAAAAGTGGTTCCGATTACCGCCTTTGGTACGGTTCTGCGTAATATCTTTCCGCCCAAGGCCTGACATAGAACGGCGTGGTGTATGGCGGGAAGAAAGTTTTTGAGTCCCTTTTTACCAGGGGCGTGTACGCCTAAAAAATAGCCCGCCCCGGTAAACACCATAGGTTCATTGAGTACCATCCAATGTTTGACGCGGTCACCAAAATTTTCGGCACAAATTTGTACATAGGCTTCGAACCAATGAAGTATTTTTCTATTGGTCCAACCGCCTAGGTCTTCAAGGGCCTGGGGTAGGTCCCAATGGTAGAGCGTGACCCAAGGGGTAATACCACACTCGAGACAAAAATCAATAAGGGCGTTATAGAAGTCGATTCCTTTTTGATTCACCTTACCCGTGCCGTTGGGCAGTATTCTCGACCATGACAATGAAAAACGGAAATGGTCGATGTTCATTGATTTCATTAGAAGAATATCGGCTTTGTACCTGTTGTAGAAATCGCAGGCGATCTGCCCGTGTTGGTCTTGAAAAATGCTTCCTTTTTTGGTCACGAAGCCATCCCAAATAGATTTTCCTTTTCCGTCGGCTTTATAGGCGCCTTCAATCTGATAGGCTGCGGTAGAAACGCCCCAGACAAAATCGGTTCCAAAATCTTCAGCTTGCAAGTCAAATATGGGAGTCCCACTAGTATGCGTCATTTAAAGAGGTCTGTTTTTTTGAACCGTTAACGATTCTTGTAATACCGATTCGATTATTTCATCGGTAATATCGGGGTAGTGTACGTCTAACCTGACTTCGGTATCTACCCAATTTTTTATTTTGTCAAGATGCTTCATCTTTAGTGATTTGATCACCGGAACCCCCATTTCTTTTAGGGCGGCGGCATTGCACTGCTGTTCATATTGACCTTTCATGGGGATGACCAAAAGTTTCTTCTGCATATGTAAGGCTTCGGCCGGGGTCTCAAAACCTGCGCCACAAAGCACCCCCTTACTGCTTGCCATACTATTTATAAAAGCCTCGTTGGTAATGGGGCTAATGGTGATGTTGTTCGAAAAAATCTCTTTTTGGTTGTGCTTAGAGAACACCTGCCATTTTACGGCCTTAATTTGAGAGAGCATATGGAGGAGTTTCTCATCGCTGTAGGAAGGTAGGTAAACGGTGTAGTGTTCTCCCGAGGTGCGGGTAGTGGACCTTACATCTTGTCTGATGATCGGGGTAAATATGCGTTCGTCATAAGCTTTAAAATGAAATCCGTATTGGGTGGTCGACGGCGCGTATTTTTCGAGTATGATCTTACCTATGGGGTCGTTCTTCTTCGGTTTGGGGGCATAGCGTGATAAAACGGCCGCCTGATGGCTCAGTGCCACACAGGGTAAATTCTTGGTCTTGCAGGCCCATGCCGAAATGGGTTCAAAATCGTTGATGACCAAATCATATGCCGCTACCGGAACGCTTTTGATTTCCTTCTTTATCCTGGCGGAATTTGTTTTTAGATAGGTGCTCCACATATCAACACCACCTTTTTTTCCGAATATAAAACTCCATCCGCTTAGCTGGTATTTTACGGGATAGGGAAGTTTAATATCGGCTTGGGTGCCACTGACCAGTATATCTAGTTCTATATTCTTTTTCATTAAGGCGGGAATGATGTCGCGAGCCCTGCTCAAATGCCCATTTCCCGTGCCTTGTATGGCGTAGAGTACTTTCATCTACCTTGTTTTTTGAGGTGGGTCATTTACTTACTTTTGATGCGACCATATCGTTGAACTCTGACATAAGGCTCTGGAAAAGTTCTTTTTTTTCCAGCATATCAATATGGTCGTTGTGGTCTGAATTGTAGGACTGAATGTACATGTCGTCTTCGTACCTGTATAGCTCCCATTCGCCTTTGGTGTATTCAAGTGCGGTAAGGTTTTCGATCCAATCTCCTGAATTGAGGTAGATTACCGAACCGTTGTCGGTTTCTATGGATTTGATCTCAGGTTGGTGGATATGGCCGCATACGACGTAATCAAACTCGTTTTCTATGGCAATATCCGCAGCGGTTTGTTCGAAGTTATTGATAAATTTTACTGCCGATTTTACACTGTTCTTTATTTTTTTGGACATGGAAACAGGACCCTTTCCAAACTTTTTATAACAGAAATTTACCGCGCTATTGATGAGTATGAGGGTGTCGTATCCAATGGCCCCCAATTTTGCCAACCATTTTGAATGCTGCATGGTAACATCAAAAACATCACCGTGAAAGATCCAGGCCTGCTTGCCATGAACCGTTAAGACCAGTTTGTTGACGATACTGAAGGAACCCAGTTTAAAACCGGAAAACTTACGCATCATTTCATCATGGTTGCCGGTAATGTAATGTACCTGTACACCTTTGGCGATCCACTCCATAAGCAATTTTACCACCTTCATGTGCGATTTGGGCCAGTACCGTTTGTTGAACTGCCATATATCTACAATATCGCCGTTGAGCACTACTTGCTTCGGGTTGATAGATTTTAGGTACTTGATAAGTTCTTTGGCGTGGCAACCATAGGTGCCAAGGTGTACGTCTGAAATGACAACAATATCAACAGGTCTTTTTTTCATGGTTACGAAGGGGGCTATGCTTTCTTATTTTTTTGAATTTTAGGGGTGGAAATAGCTTCTAAATTGTGAAATTAGAATGTGGGCCATAAGGGCGGATAGGTATACCGGAACTATTTTCATACAGAGAAAACAAGTTTCGATAAAGATTGGGTTTTTAGTTGACTCGGCCGTAAACTCAAGATTAACAATTTGTTAGTTAATCCTTATGCGTGAAGGGTGGTTTTTAGGCATGAAAAAACCGGTGTATGAGACAAATACACCGGTTTTACTAAACTAACTCAAACTAGACTAACTCAAATAATCACAGGGCAAAATTCGTTTAAACACACTGTTGGGGAGTTAACTTAATATCAAGCTATCATTATGAAAATCATTGTTTCAATCCTTGTTTAAGGATAGGGTTTTTCCAGGCATGTTCGGCGCTTCGGGTTTAAGATCCAATGCCTTTAGAACCGTTGGTGCAATCTGGTTGCTGTATAGTTGTTTCGGGCTTGAGATTTCACCATGGGCGGAAACGCCTTTTCCAAATAAAATCATCCATACCTGTCCGGCACCTTTTATTTTGTCGCCGTGGCTTTTCCAAGTTTCCAAAGGTTGGGTGCCCCTTCCGTGGTCGGTAGTGATTATAAATAGGGTTTTGTCTTTGTAAAAAGGGTCTTGCTGAGTGAAATCGTATAGGTTTTTGAGCAGGGCATCGGTGTTATGTGCCGATGTCAAGTAGGCTTCGTAGTTGCCGTCATGGGCAAAGTCATCGGTTTCCCCATAGGCGATATAGGTTAATTGGGGATGGTTTTTTTTCATATGCTCAATAGCATAGTAGTGGGTAAACGCATCTAAACGAACAGTGCCCCATGGGCTGGGAACCTTTGGCTGTAGTTCGTTCAAGAATTTTTCGCGTTCGCTGAGCTGATCGCCTTTGGCAATTTCAAATCCGGCATTTACCGGTACCCCGGAACGTTCTTCGTTTACGATGAAAGGAAAAACATCCCAACTGCCAAAAGCGGCAACTTTGTTCTTATAACGCTCATCCGAATGGGCGATTTCAAGAATGGTGGTGTTGGGATTGGGAATTTTGTCGTTACTGTTTACACGTTTATCATCGGCCTTTCCGGTCAATATTTCATTGTATCCCGGATATGAAAACCACATTTGATTGGTGAGGTCTACCTTGCTTCCGAGGTTTCGATTGCCGTGTATTTGTCCTTTTTGCGAAAGGGTATTCCATACAAAGGGCATTAAGGCCTTCCTTCTTTCTTGGGGTGTTGGTTTCCAAAACCGGGATTTCAATGCCGTGGTATCGTGAACGTAGGTACGGTTTGACACCAAAAGGGAATCCGCTCCGGAAAAGAGTTCTTGCCACCGTAGCCCATCCAAAGTAATCAATATCACTTTTGTATTGCTCTTTTGAGCTTGGGCATTTACAAATAGGAGGAGTCCAAAAAGACAGAATATTAGCTTTTTCATGGGGTGTTGGTTTTAAAGGTTAAGGTGTTCGACCAGTCGCTCCAATTTAGGTGTTGGTCGCGATAACGAACGCGCCAGAAATAGGTAGAGTCTGGCTTTAGTCTTTTGGAGGGCTCATCGGTAAGGTCATCGCCTTCCTGCCTATTTTCTCGATAATACCAATTTTCAGATTGTTTCCAGTTGTCTAAGACCAAATCAGAAAAATCGGCCTTGGTCGCAATTTGCCAATGTGTCGCGGCATGGTAGGCTCCCTCAAATGAACTGGCAAAATTACCGGCTTTTAGTGTGGTACCGGTAAATGCGATGTTTCCTCCTTTTGGGGAAATGGCTTCGGGTGTTTCGGGCTTTTGGCTTTTGGCGTAAACGGTAATTTCATCGGTCTTTTCGTTTGACCTTGAGATGTGTTCATTGCCCCTGCTTATTCGTTTTAAAGTAAATTTAGGACGGCCCTCGGTAGCATCTACCTCTACCATGACAAAACCATATTCATCTTGGGTTACGGTAAATTCGTCATAATCACGACCTTCAAATTCGCCCCAGTTGTCTATAGCCCCTCCGGCCGAAGCAACATTTACCCAAAGATGTTTGTGGTCTTTCGACTGCCCTCGGGAATAGCCATGGGTGTGTCCGAAGAAGTGAATACTGGGTTTGCCGGTTTTTGTGGTAAAATCTTCAAGGAGCTTAATTACTTTTCCGGTAGATTCCTCTTCTCCGGGTATCCATAATTCCGATTTATGCGGATGGTGTAATTGGGCGAATACAAAGTCGATATCGGGGGCTTTGGCCGCTTCTGCCAAAACTTCCTTCAACCAGGTGTATTGCTGTTCTATTTCTCGATAGCCCTCATTGGAATTCAGGCCGATGATGCGTGTGTTGCCATAATCTTTATACCACCAGTGTTCGGCATAGGCGGGTGTTCCGTTTTTGGGCAGGCTGAAGTATTTGAAGTAATAGGCCGAATTCTTTTCATGGTTGCCCAGTACGGGGTAAACGGGAACCTCTGAGAACAGTTTTTGTGCCGGGGCAAAGAAGTCGTCCTTCCACTGCTCGTATTTGGTGCCGTTTTCCACAAGGTCGCCAGGTACTAAAACCAATGCGAGGTTATCGGGAAGTTTCTTGCCGTACTCCGTTTTAATATAGGGAAGAATACCCTCGTTTACGATTTCAGAAAACTTATCGGGATTCAAGTGGTCTTTTTGTATATCGCTCATGGCAAGCATATTGAACGATTGGTTGTCGCTTGCAAAAGGGGGAGTCTTGAACTGGAAGATGTCCGATACCGTTTTTCCGGTGCGTACACGGTAAAAATAGGTAGTAAATCTTTTGAGGTTTTCTATTTGAACTTCGTGTATTCGAGAATCGGTAAAGTTGACGTCGAAGGCTTTACCCCTTGTTTTTTTGCCCAGTTTCTGGGTCGTGCCCCACTCTACGATACTCTCTTCGCCGCTAGAGGTTTGCCACATTATTTTGATGGAATTCGGGGAGGCGTCCTGTAAGTACGGACGTACCAATATGCTAGGTTGTTCGCTTTGCCCATATACTAGCGTAAAGAGCATAAAGGTTAAAATAAATAGAGGTAAGGTATTTTTCATTTTTGAGTTGGTTTAAAGGTTTAGCGAAGTAAGGGAATTATCGACAATTTGAATGGCCTCTTTAAGCTTATCTTCGGTAATGGTGAGGGCAGGGGCCAGTTGGAGTACGTTACCGGCCGAGACCTTAAAGCTAAGTCCGTGCTTTAGACATTCGTACATAACTTTTTCCGCTTCGTTTATGGCCTTCTTTTTGGTCGTATGGTTCTTTACCAGCTCAATGCCCCAGAGTAGGCCCAAACCGCGAACATCGCCTATAATATCATGCTTTGCTTGAAGCCTGTTCATTTCTCGGTACATTAAGCCCTTATCTTTTTTCACTTTGTTCAGCAGTCCTTCTTCTTCGATGATTTCTAGGGTTGTCAAGGCTGCGGCGGCTCCGAGGGGACTCTTTTCATGGGTGTAGTGGCCCAAGGAAATATCACTGAATTTGTTATAGGCATCACGGGCAACGATGGCGGCTTGAGGAAAGATACCACCTCCAAGGCCCTTTCCCAAACAAAGTATGTCCGGTTCTATATCGTAATGCTCAAACGCAAACATTTTTCCCGTCCGGCCCAGGGCTATGGGAATTTCATCTAAAATCAATAGCACGCCATATCTATCACAAAGTTTGCGGGCTTCTTTCCAAAAAGCTTTGGAGGGAACCTGTACATCGGTATTCCGTACGGTCTCGGCCAAGAAAGCCCCTATATCGCCTTCCTTTGCAAATACGTACTCTAGATATTCTAGGCATTTCGATTCATTGTTTTCATAAATACCACGGTAGGTCACTGGTGGTGGAATACGCTCTACCCCTGGCATCATCGGTCCCATGTGTTCCCTGAAAACAGATTCCCCGCCCACGCTAATGGCATCTAACGAGGCACCGTGAAAGGAGTCCCAAAATGAAACTACCTTGAATTTGCCGGTGACCGCCCGTGCCAGTTTAAGGGCGATACCAATGGCGGCACTTCCATTGGGGGTCATAAGGGTACGGTTGAGGTCCGATGGCAAAAGCGAAGCCAGTTTTTCGGCAAAATTAATGGCCGTTTCATTGGTGTACCGCCGGGTAGAAAAGGTCAGCGATTGCAGTTGTTCGGTAAGGCGCTGTACGAGTTTGGGGTGCGAAAACCCCAACTGATGCACGTTGTTGCCATGAAAATCAAGATATCTTTTACCGGAAAGGTTTTCTATATAGGGCCCCTCACAGTTTGAAAGCACGTCTAAACAGGGAGATGATAAGGCCTGATGAAAAAAATAACGGGCATCTTTTTCAAGAAGGGCTTTTGTGCTTTCATCGACCTCATGGTCTAACCAAGCTTGTCTGGCGGGGGTGTAGTTAATATCGCCCTCGGTTCTTTTGTTAGGTTTTATTTTTTTATTCGGATGCATAGGGACCGTGTTCTGATACAAGCTCGCGCTGTTCTGAGCTATCGTTCAATATAAATATTTTATAGGCTTTTCCTCCTCTTTCAACCCGTACGACCACATGTCCGTTTTGGCTTCTGTACTGATCTAATCGGTTGCCAATGACCTCTTTGTTGGCTTGCAAAAGAACCGTGCTAAAAATGTCACGTTCTCCCGGATAGAGTTTTTGGGAGGTAATCCGGCTCAAGACTTCTTCTCCCGGATGGTCGCTAGACCAATTTTGTTGTATCCAGATGCGGGGCCTTAAGCTGCGTACGTACAAGCTGTTTTGGGAATCGCGATTGCCATGGTGGTTTAAGGTGGCTACATCAACAGGGCCGACGATAGGGGCAATGTTAGATTCCAATGAAGCAATATCGGTGCCGCCAAAAGTGTCGATACCGCTGATATCCCCTCCGGTAAAATAGTCGAAATCGCCATAACTGATTTTGAGGCAAGTGCTCAAGGGGTTCTCGCCGGAATATTCGCCCTTTTTGAATAGTGAAAAGGTTTCGTTTGAACGGCCGGTCCATATACGACCGTTAACCGCAATGTTCCGGATACTGAAACCTGGAAAATCGTTGGCTTGTGTTTTAAGTGCGATCTGGTTTACTAGGCCCGCTTCAAATGGTTTATGTTGGAGTCCGGTAGCCTTTGTTTGATGGGAAATGAACTTCCAGTAGTTCTGAAGCGTGGGAATCATTCCATAGGCATCGTTTTTATCGATTTTCTTTTGGGTTTCAGTATCCTTGAGGTCGATAGGAAAGTGGCTTCCGCGGTCTAGAAGGGTTTTAATGGGGATGTGGTGGCCTACTTCGGTTATTCCGGTCAGGGCGTAATTCCCTTCTTTTATTAGTTTTCGATTGGGGTCCATTTCCCCAAAATGGTCATCATGGTAATGGGTGATAAGGGCGTAATCGAGTTGTAGGGTTTTGTCTTTTGGAGCGAATTGCCGGATATAGTCAACAATCCATTCCGGAGCCGATTTGGAACCGTTTGGCACCAATTTGGCATTTCTTGCGGAAAGGGTCCGGGCATGGGTCTCTGACATATCGCCCGCATCAATCAAAAGCGTAGTGCCGTCCGGAAGAATGAAAAAAGCAGCATCGCCACGGCCAGTGTTGATATGGTGTATGTCTAGCATGCCATATTCCCAAGGGGCCAGTTCGGTACTATTTTGCTGGGCACAAACAGTAGTGCCCAGCGAAAACAGCGTTATAAAACAAAAATTGAGAAACTTCATTTAATTGGCGATCAATAAAGGGTGGCTTAAAATTTGTTTGACCGTGTCTCCTTCCTCTACGAAAACATCAAGCCAGCCATCGCCCCCACCGTTAAACCAAAGGACTTTGAGGGTGTGTAGGCCGCGTTTTAAATTGATCGAACCGTCTTTGGTCCTTACCCCGTGGTCTCCGTCGTTATCCACTACCAGTTCGTTATCGATAAAGAGCTGACTGCCGTCGTCTGAACGTAGGTAAAACCTAAAATTTTTGGTTTCGTCCACCTGTATGTTAGCGGTGAATCGCACTGCCGTGTTGGGTTTTATTTTATCCCGTATCTCATCGGAAGTAATTTCGAAAGAACTTCCTATTATATCTGGCTTTTGCGAGCCCAGGGCAGGTAGAAAGGAAAGATGGTCTTTATAGAAAATTTCATATTTCACGGGCGTTTTAAGGTCTCTTGGGTGGATTCTAAAAAAAGCCTCTGCTATCGGACTGTTAATTTTTCCATCTCTGAACATCGCACTTTTTACTACCGTATTTTGGGTTAGCGGGATGGTCTTTTCGTAGGTTTTGGAAGTTTTTGTAGGCAATGAACCGTCAAGCGTATATCGGATCGTTCCGATTGCATTGGGGTTTTCGATTTTCAGGGAAGCCTTTTCGACGAAAAGTCCGCCTGCCTTTTTGTAACCATCTCCTTTTGGGGAGAAAAGAGGTTCCTTCAACTGCTCAAGAAGCGTATAGTTATCTTTAATTTGATAACCTTCAAAAGCCGAGAGTACAGGTTTTCCGATCCAAGCATATGGGGTTTTTAGGCCCAGGGCAAAAGCAACGGTAGCCGCATTGTCATACTGGTATATCGGATGGGCGATCTTGTAGTTTTTCTTGACCCCCTTGCCCCAAACAATAAATGGAATTTCAATTTCCTTGAGTGATTCTCCACCGTGGCCTTTTCCTAAGCCGCCATGGTCGGCACTAACAATGATTAGGGTTTTGTCCTCTAGACCAGATGCTGCAATTGCCTGTAAAACTTGCTTTAAAAGCTGATCGGCTTTTTCTACGGATTCGTAGTACTTTGGCGTTCCATGGCCGTACTCGTGGCCGGCGTGGTCTACATGGTCAAAATGGACGAAGGTAAGTTTTGGTCTTTTGGTTTTAATGTAAGAACTGGCCAAAACTGCGGTTTCATCTTCCGTTTCCGGACTCACATCATAATCGACCGCACTTTTCTCGAACAACCTTCCAAAACCGCCCCAGTGGTAAATGGCACCTATTTCGGCGGAAGCAATCTGGTCATGGGTCAATTGAAAAATGGTGGGGAATATGAACTCCTCACTTTGTGTAACCGCGGGAAGCGTAAAATTATCACGTTCCCAAGCATTGGACGTTATACCATGTTGCTCGGGTCCGGCTCCCATAATCATTGAGGCCCAATTGGTACTTGAACTGGTAGGAAGCACAGCCCTGGCATGCAAGGAATAGGCACCTTCTTGCATTAATTTGTCAAAGGTAGGGGTGTTTGCGTTTTGGAGCCCATCTGGACTCAGTCCGTCAAAACCTATGACCACTACGTGTTCAATGTCTAAAGTAGGTACTTCTTGACCACTAACGCTTCTGGACCATATTCCGCAGAGCGCTAGCATAGGCATGAGTAACTTCATTGGTTTCATAATTTGAAAAATTAATTATAACAATGCTTTTGCCTTGGTTGTTACGATGGGCAAAAGCATTGCTGTTTATAAGAAGGTTAGTACCTTGTTCCGGTCTCCCACCATCCCTTAGAGTTTATATTATCCCCACCAATTGCTTCTACTGCAGCTTTATAGTTTATTTCGTTCAATGTTTGTTCAGAAGAAGGGTATAGAAATCTAACCGGGTAAAGACCTTGGTTTTCATTGTCCGGTCCGGCTTCAAGTGCAGGAAGGCCTGTTCTCCTATAATCGAACCAACCTTGGTAATCTACATTCCAAAGTGCTAGTGTTTTTTGGGTCATTAGTAATTCAATGCTTCCATCGTAAGCTACGGAAGGCTGTGCTAAGTAAGCATCAATAACCGCATCGTCTGTTACGCCCCAATACTTCATGCTTTGGCGAATTCCTTCATTGTAAAAAGTTTCGGCATCACCGGAAATAAATCCTCTTTCTGCGGCTTCGGCCAAAATAAAGTTCACCTCAGAGCTTTTTATAATATAGGCCTCAGCCTCAGTTCTTGAAAAGTAGAACAATTCAACATCTAAACGGCTAGGGCTGTTGGCATCGTCATACGCTCTAGCATTATCTTGGTTTAGGCCAATAGGGATGCCCACATATTCTCCATTATTGTTACGGTCAAACCAAATATCCAATCTAGGGTCGTTAAAACGGGTAAGGTATTCAAGTCCGGTAGTACACAAGCTTTTCTCGTCAAAACCACCAATACGGCCTGTACTTTCCGGCCAAGAGTCAGTATTTGAAGTTCCGCTGAAAGTTAAGGTAGCATTGTCATCATTGGTCATAATATAGTTTCCGGCACTAACAATAGCTTGCATTTGGGCCGATACGTCTCTTTGTTTTGAGATTCGCAACAAGTAACGTAAGCGAAGGGAATTTGCTAGTTTTCTCCATTTTGAAGCATCACCATCAAAAATAACATCTCCGGTTGAGCCTGTAATGGCTTCACCTAGGGCCAAAGCAGCATCGGCATCAACTAAATCTTGAAGAACACCGTTGTAAACCGTTTCTTGATCATCATATTTTGGGGTGAAGACCGCATCTGTTTTTCCGGTAATAGCTTCCGTATAAGGAACGTTCGCATAAAGATCCGTTAAATTGGCATAACAAAGGGCTCTTAGGGTTAGGGCTATGCCTTCATAAGTGCTGTTCTTTGTTTCCTCTGCTCTAGAGATTTCTAGAATATCCGTTACTTCCGGTAAAATTTCATAGAAAAAATTCCAAAGTCCTTGATCTCCCCATTCAAATTGACCAAAACCAGGGAAGTTATTCTTTGCCATTAGCTGGGTAAGAGTATTTCCGTCTGAATATCCTTCAGATGTTAAAGTGCGGGCAATTTGTGAAGTTGCCGTAGCGGTAAGTAGATTGGCACTTACCATTTCGGGAGCATTGGGGTTGGTATTGGTTTCTTCAAAATCTGCGGTACAGCCCGTTAAGCTTAAGCCGGCTAGAAGAATTATGGTAAATATTTTTGATGTTTTCATCTTGAATATGTATTGTATTGATTAATTCTAGTTAGAATTCTATGTTTATGTTAAATCCATAGCTTCTTGTGCTTGGCAGGGCCATATCCTCTACGCCGGGAACTACACTTCCGCCCGAAAAAGATATGGTTTCCGGGTCTACATGGGGGTTTTCCGTCCATAGTGCCAGGTTACGTCCAACAAGAGAAATACTGGCGGAAGCAATTGGGGTTTGGGCGAACATCTTTTTAGGGAAGTTGTAACCGAATTTTACTTCTCTAAGCTTTACATAACTAGCATCGTACATTGTAGTCTCCTCATTGCTTCGGTTGTACACGGTAGAGTAGTACCCGGATGCTGGAACATTTATGGTGTTCTTTTCATAAACTGGGTTCTCTGCAGTTCCGGTATTTATTACTCCTTCGGCAACAATACCCGTTTCACGCCCTTCCGTAGTAAAATCCAATAGGCCTGTAGTACCACCAATGGAGACTGTTCTTGAATGGTAAACACCACCTTGTCTCCAATCAAAAAGAACGCCTAGATTTAGGTTCTTGTAACGGAAACTATTTTGAAACCCTAGCATAAAATCAGGGTTGTAGTTCCCTAAGTTTCTAAGTTCACTGTCTCTTGAAGGGAGGCCCGTATCTGAATTGATAATCCACTTTCCATAATGAGGACTGTTGGTGTCCGTTACTTTTACGAAACCTGTACCGTATAGATCGCCCATTCTCTCTCCTACCTCGGCCCCTACAATAAGGTAGTTTTCTTTTATCTGATAAAAAGGAAGCTCGTCTGCTAGTGCTATAATTTTACCTCTGTTGGTGGTGAAGTTAATGTTGGAGTTCCAAGTAAAGTTTTCAGATTTGATCGGGGTGGCGTTCAAAGTAATTTCAAGACCTTCGTTTCTAACCTGGCCGGCATTGATTACCGTTTTGTTGTAACCTGAAGTATTGGAAACAGGTAACGAAATAATTTGGTTCTTGGTTTCCGATCTATATAATGCCACGTCTAGTCCCAAACGATTACTAAACAACCTTAAGTCCGCTCCAACCTCAAAAGAATTGGTTCTTTCTGGTTTTAAGTCCGGTAGTTTTAATTCGGAAGGAGAAT
Organism: Zobellia uliginosa; assembly: GCF_900156625.1. Taxonomy (GTDB): domain Bacteria; phylum Bacteroidota; class Bacteroidia; order Flavobacteriales; family Flavobacteriaceae; genus Zobellia; species Zobellia uliginosa. The sequence goes on from NZ_FTOB01000001.1 coordinate 486,133, forward strand.
TAACTCGTGAAAAACCATTGAATGTTGTTCCAAAGCCGTAGGTCGATAATAAGTTGTACGGGTCAGTATCGTTACCTACACTTGCCCAACCTGCCCTTAATTTTGCAAAAGTTATGGTTTTGGGGAAGGTGAACATATCCGATAGAATTAAACTAAGACCTGCCGAAGGATAAAAATAACTGCTGTTCTCTAAAGGAAGGGTGGAAGACCAATCGTTTCTTCCGGTTACATCTAAGAACAGATAATCTTTGTAGCCAAAATTTGCGAAAGCGTACAGACTGTTAATTTCCTTTTTATCATCATAATCGCTAGACGTTAGGGGTTCTGCCGCATTTCCGAAATTATATATACCGGGAATTGAAAGCGAGTTGGCACTTACTCTTTGATATCTATTTTTAACGATACGGTTATTGCCCCCAAAAGAAAGGCCAAAATCAAAGTCATCATTGAACGTAGTGTTGTAGCCAAGAAGGAAATCGGTGTTCTGCTCAAAAGCATAGATATTATCTTCTCTATACTGGCCCTTTGGAAACCGCTGCGTAGAATAAGCTCTTTTACGCATGTTCAGTTCGTTGGCATAATCAAATCCGGTTCTGAACATAAAATCTAGACCTTTGGCCAGTTTAATGTCTGCACGCATATTGGTAATAACACGGTCCTTGTCAAGACTGTTCGTGTTTTCGTAAACGTTAAAGAAAGGGTTGTCGTGGTAGTTGTAATTGTAATTGTACTGTTGTACGCCCTCTAAACCTGGTTGCCAGTAATCGCGCAGCGAGTCCATATCAACATGTTGTCCGAACCAAACCCATAAGTACATAATATTCTCGGTGCCGTACGAGTTTACAGGGCGGTTTCCGGAATTACTGTTTACGTAGTTCATAGAACCGGAGACCTTAAGCCAATCGGAAAGTTGATACGATCCGTTAAGTGCATACGAACGTCTATTGTAATCTGTATTGGGTACAATGCCCTCGCTTTGCAAATCGGTAAAAGAGAGTCTAAAGTTTCCTTTATCGTTTCCCCCGGTTAGTGCAATGTTGTTACTTATGGTATGACCGGTCTCAAAAAAACTTTTAATATTGCCGGGTCTCGATAAAAACGGAGTAGCAATAATTTCATCGGAAAAAGTGCCATCCGCATTTCTTGGTCGCACATGAACATCACCCGCACGCAAACCGCTGGTTGTTGGGCTGTCATGCTGTGCAATCAATTGGCCGTTTAAAGCAGGTCCCCAACTTTCGTCAACATGATCGTTTACACCTCCTGTAATGGAACGGTTTTGACCACCATCGGCAAAGGCGAACTGACCGTTTGATCCTTGACCATATTCGTATTGGTATTCTGGAAATGTTAGAATAGACTCAAATGTGGTGTTGTTGGTGTAAGAAACACCTATACCTTTGTTGTTCTTTCCTGATTTTGTGGTTATCAATATAACCCCGTTGGCACCTCTTGAGCCGTAAAGGGCTGTGGCACTTGGTCCTTTTAGAACGTTCATGGTCTCTATGTCGTCTGGGTTAATGTCTTGGGCGCCGTTTCCGTAGTCTACTTCCATGTTACCTTCGTTAGAACGGCTACTTACACTGTTGTTGATGGGAATACCGTCAACTACGAAAAGTGGTGAATTCGCGTTTGGACTTGGGTTTAATGAACTTTCCCCACGGATAATAATTTGAGAAGATGAACCTACTCCAGAATTGCCACCGGTAACTTGCACACCTGCAAGTTTACCCGCTAAGGAGTTGACTACGTTTGTTTCTTTTGCTTTGGAGATGTCTTCTCCCGAAACTTTTTGAACAGCATAGGCCAATTTCTTAGCTTCCCTTTTAATACCCAAAGCCGTTACTACAACCTCGCCCAGTTGCTCTGAGTTGGGCTGTAAAACGATAGTTGCCGTTGTTTTTCCGGAGGTGTCGAATTCCGAAGGGATGTATCCGAGATAGGATACTACTAAAATTTCATTTCCTTGGGGTAGCTCTATGCTGAAATTACCGTCAAAATCTGTAGCAACACCAGTGGAACTTCCTTTAATAACTAAGGAGGCACCTGGTAATGGTATTTGGTTTTCATCTAGTACCGTTCCCGTAAAAGTCGTCTGTGCACGGGCGGCCATACTGACCAATAAAGTGAATAAGGCTAAAAGAACTGTTCTTTTCATTTTTTCGTATTTGTAAACTTTGGTTAATTATTATGCAACAAATATCCAATGAACAGGTTAAGCGAAATGTCTTTAAATATTAAGTTATTGCAAGATTTTTGCGAGTGTTATTATAAAAATGTTATCTTAATGTTATTTACAAATAGTCAAATAAACATTTTGTAATTATGACTAGATAATCGGAGGGATATCACCTGAAAACCGTATTCTATTTGTAGGTTTAGGTGTTATAAAATTCTTTTGGTAGTAAGTTTGTACAGTAAATTTTAGTTATGGAAGATTACCTAATAGGTATAGGAAAACGAATAAAGGAAATACGAAAAGAGAACAATAAGACCATTAGCGATATCGCACGCGTAGCCGAAGTGACCGGTGGTTTGATTTCGCGAATAGAGAATGGCCGTACCATACCATCTTTACCGGTACTGTTGAAAATCATCAATTCATTGGAAGTTGAGGTAACCGATTTTTTCAACGGCATGGCCCAGGTAAACGGCGCCAAATTTATCGTTTCCCGTAAAGAGGATAATACCAGTATTGAAAAGGAGGATAGTGCCGTAGGTTTTAATTATACCTATATTTTCGGCAAACAACTTTCCTCATTAGGTTTTGAGACCATTTTACTTGAAATACAGCCCAATTCGGAGCGGGAGAAGGTAACGACCGATGCCTATGAGTTTAAATATATGCTATCGGGGGAATGTTATTATATTATTGATGAAGAAGAGGTGTTGTTAAAAGCCGGCGATTCCATTTTCTTTGATGGCCGCATTCCACATGTGCCGATCAACCGAAGTACCGTGCCCACCAAAATGTTGGTTGTTTATTTTTTCATCTGAACATTATAAAAACGAAACGATCCGTTACCATGTTGGGTAACAGATCGTTTGTTGTAGCCCTATACCGCTATGGTAGCAACTTAACCCATGATATAATGGGGAAGCTCTACAAGTGAGCCCAATACATAGGTAGGCTCGGCAGATTGTAATTGTGCTGCCGTGTGGGCCCCGGTGCTTACACCAATGGTTACACCACACCGTGCATTCTTTCCTTCTTCTATATCAATGATGGAGTCACCGGCTTTCAATACTTTACCGGCATCGCTTACTTCTAATAGTTCCATGGCTTTAGAGATCATAGCCGGGTGGGGGCGTCCTTCCGATACATCGTCAGCCGTAACGAGTGCGTCGTATTGCTGGCCTTTTATCCAGTCCATTTTTTGTAGTAGCAATTCGGCAATGGCCCTGTTATAGCCTGTGTTCAAGGCAATTTTTATTTTGCGCGATTTTAGTTCGGCCAGCATATCTTCTACCCCTTCAAATGAAGCGACCTTCAATTCACGATAGGCATCATCTAGCAATTGCTTAAAATCTTGAAAAATAGCTTCGGAAGCTTGGTCTTTATGAATGTCAAGGGCTTTTAGGATATCTTTTATGGCCTGATGTTTCTCTTTTCCAGCGCCATGTTCAAGAACGAAATCTAGATGTAGTTCGTGACCGGTCTTGTTAATGGCCTTTTGGAGGGTTTTGTAAACGATATTGTTTTCGTTAACGACCGTTCCGGCCATGTCAAATACTGCTAATTCTATGTTATGCATCTTGTAAATTAAATATTGAATTGATGTTTTCTTTGGCAAAGCCTGCACTACCGGTCATGCCTTTACCACCTATGCCGGTTACGATATGAATGTTTCGGTCTATGGTCCGTTGGTAGATATCGGCCGATTTGCATTGGGAATAGAGACCGTACCAACGGTTTTGGATCCTATAGGTAGGAAGGTCGAATATCTTTTTGGCTTCTTGGAGAATGAAGTGGTCAATATCCATATTCAAATCTATTCCCAATTCTTCTATGCGCGATGCCGGTGCGTATTCGTGAGAGTCGCCGATAATGATAGAACCGTCTGCGGCCTGCTTAAAAAGGATGTGTACACCCCATTTTTTTTCAAGGGATTCATGGTTTTCCTTGGCCTTGATGGCCGAATAGGAAGGGCATTCCGCAAAAGCCTCATAACGACGTATGGAAAGACCGGTCAGAACGGAGCTGGGTAATTTATAATTGGGTTGTGGTTGGGTCTGCATCATCTGTAATTTTGATACGATAAGGTCGCTTTCGGCAAATTTGTTCGGATATAAATTTTTAAAATCGCTACCGTTACAAATAATGACCTTGGTGCCCGAAAGGGTCGTGTTGTCCGTACTGTGTACTTGTACCCAGTTCGTAAGTGCATTGCACTCTATGACCGTTTTATTGAAAAAGATTTCCAGGCCTAATTCCCTTAGATAATCTTGGAGTCTGCCTATCATCAGCCGGGGTTCTACCATTATCTCCTCGGGAAAGAAGAGTCCCATTTTTACATAATCGCTACGGAGGCCTGGGTATTTTTCAAGGCATTCCCCTTGGGTCAATAATTTTGAAGGATATGCATTGGCGAGGTTTATGGCATTAAGCTCGAGCAAGAGTTGCGTTTCTTCTTCGTTGGAGGCTATATAGATGCTGCCCTCCTGGCGGACCGATATATCGAATTTTGATTGGATGCTTTTGTAAATGGCTAAGCTTTCGCGTCCGTAAAGTTGCCATTTGGAGTCCATGCCCGAGGGCACTACCTGGCCAAAATTCCGTACCGTGGCACCTTGGGGTTTTCCGTCTTTTTCAAGTAAGGCCACCTTAAGGCCTTTTTTTATGGCATGGTAGGCATGAAAGGTCCCTAGAGCACCCCCGCCAACTACGATCAGGTCATATTTATTCTCCATGGTCATACTATCTGTAGTTCATTTTTTAATGTCAGTTGTTCCCGTCTGTATTTTTTCTTAAAGTAGCGTAATGAGCAAGTGGCCACGACAAGACCGATAAAGGCTATGGCATAGGTTCCATAGCTAAAGAACTGTAGCCACGAGACGGAACCTTGGCCGAAATTCTTGTAGAGTAAAACCGCCATGCTTCCTAGGTATCCGAAGGCATCGGCTATATAGATGAGGTAGCCTGCATTGCCTTCGATCTTAAACGTAGCTATCATCCTGTCAAAAAAAATACAATTGAAGGGGACGTAGCAGATGTAGAGCCCCAAGCCAATTAGAATCATCCAAAGTACAGGGCCTATGGCTTGGTTTTGAAATAGTAATGTACTGAGGCCAATTAATAGGGCGCCGAAAATGAGTAGGTAGTGATAGGTGACAAAGGCGCGGTAGTTGTTCTTTACAAAAGCAAAGAGTCCGATGGACAATAGTACGATCACTGCTACCGGAAGTTCCGAAAGCGTATAGATAGAGGCATTGTTTTTAAAACCGACGGCGTCCCATATTTCTCGTGAAAAATTATCCCGAAAATCGCGTATGGCCGTAAGGCTGATATAGAAAAAGACAAGAATCAAGATAGGAAAGAAAAAGTTGGACAACACCTTTTTGCGATCGGCCCGACTCATGGGCTTGCGTTCTTTTCGCAAGATTTTATCCTCTTCCGTGGGTTTGGGAATACGGTCGAGCAAGATGGCAAAAGCCAAAAAGGGAATCAGGAAGACGGCGCCTGTCAGGGCGGGCATCCAAATTTCGGAAGCACCCGTGGCCCGCATCAATAAGAGTCCCGATGATTTTACCGCCCCACTGGAAACAATGAAACTCGAACAGAGGGTAACCCCTAAAATTTCTGTAAATTTTCTTCCTTCCAGATATGAAAAAACAATACCCCAGATCATTCCTAAGGAGAGACCGTTAAAAAACATAAATACAATGTTATAAGGAGGAGGGGTCAGTCCGAAAAGAACCAAACTCAATTCGGCGAGGGATATCATGAGCAGAAGGTAGGGCAGTCTATTGTTGGCCCGAAGCTCTGAAATAAGCTTAATACCAATGAATTTGGAAAGCATATACCCTAAGACCTGGGTGATTATCAAAATGATTTTGTAATCGATACCCATAAATGAAAGTTGCTCGTAAGTGGCAACGGTAAAAGGTTTGCGAAATGCGTACATACAAAAATAGGTGCCGAAGGAAGCAAAGGTACCATAGGCAAGAAATCGTATGTCTTTATGTTGTATGCTAATAGCTGCCAAAAGTTTACTAATAGTAAATATTGAAATGCAAAATTGACTACAATTTCACTATTTGTAAATTTTAGGGCGTTAAGAAAAGCTTACGAGGTAATTATTTAATTGTGAAGGAAAGGGGGGTAAAACCTGCTATTTTTTGTTTTGGGCGAAGGTGTTTAGTGTTCCGCTTTGCTGTAATCGATAGATACGGAACCGTTGACCAATCTGTTTTCGTTATCGATACCACTAAAGACCCCATCATGTTTTTCGCTATCTTCTTTTAAGAAGTAAGTTTTAAAATACACATCTACATGGTCAAAAGCGATAATTCCGGCAAAATCGAAACTAAAACGAAGCACCGACCCTTTGTTCATCAAGTCTAAATTGTCTTTTTCGAAGTATACGTTCTCTGTCTGGACGACCATTTTGTAATTGGCGACCTGTCACAACTCAGGGAAGCCTTTAATATTTCTTAATAAAATGTTAATTCAAGTATTCGTGATTTCAAGGGGGTTTTGCTGATTGATTCAAGATTATACTTTTTTAAATTGAATTATCATCTTCTTTCTGTGTGAAGTATTGATAAATATATATCGATTTAAGTATATCTGTGAAAATAATTTATCGATATGCTGTTTTCTCGGTGAAAGATGTATTTACTTTAAGCTTCATAAGCATACCTACTTTTGTTGCAAATTGAAGAAACGTAGTAAATCAAGCCCCCCTTTTTTTAGGTTCCTTGGTTTGCCTTCCCCAATGTTTTTTCACTTTCATTGGGTTTCAACCTATTGAATAAATAGGGGTCTATTTAGAAGGGCAATGTCATATCCCCATATTTTAGATTCCGAGAACAGCAGTTCGATAGTTGATACTTTTTGTCTTATAACTTAAAGAGATGATGTGTATGAAAAAGTCTTTGTTGATCATTCCGTTTTCAGTTCTAATGCATTTATGTATTGTTAATGGGGTACTTTACTTCATGACCCCCATTACATATTTGGAAGGAAGCAATGCGCTCTATTATAATTTGGCTTGGCTCATTGCAGCTTTCAGTCTTAATTACTACCCTACGGAAAGAAGGGAAAGGTTTGAGACCAATCTGGGCAAATATTTTAGGTTGCTAGGTATTTTTGGGCTTGCCTATTTTGCGCTTTATGGCTTTAAATCTAATGGAGTTTATGCTTTTGAATACCGTGCTTCGGTCTATTTGGTCATTTGTTTGTTCATAACCATTTATAGGTCTTTCTTCTATTGGGTTAGGACCAAGTACAGGTTGTACGGCGGAAACTTTAGAAACGTAGTTGTAGTTGGCCGGGATAAAAACCTCAAGAAAATCAGGAAGGTTTTTGATCAACCTGAATTGGGGTATCGGTACAAGGGTTTTTTTGACGACCGTCCTTCTGTGAGTCCCACCTATTTGGGAAAGATGAACGATTGTTTTAAATACGTGCTTGAAAATGATGTTGACTATATCTATTGCGTGACATCGAACCTTTCAAAAAAGGAGCTGGAGTACCTTATTACTTTCGCCGATAACAATTTGAAGAAATTGATGATCATTCCCGATAACAAGGAGATTTTTACACGTTCCATGTCTATTGAACTCTATGACAATATACCGGTTCTCGCAATGCGAAAATCGCCATTAGAACTTGAATATGCACCGATCATAAAACGGACCTTCGATCTTTTGTTCTCGTCCTTTGTGATTCTTACGGTATTGTCATGGCTTACCCCTATTCTCTTTGTGTTGATGAAATTAGAGTCAAAGGGTCCCCTGTTTTTCAAGCAAAAAAGACATGGGGTCAATAGAAAGCCTTTTTGGTGCTATAAGTTTAGGTCTATGACACAGAATGCCGAGTCGGATACCCTTATGGCCACTAAAAACGATATGCGGGTTACCCGTATCGGTAGAATATTACGAAAGACCAGTATCGATGAGTTACCTCAGTTTATCAACGTTTTTCTGGGCAATATGAGTGTGGTCGGCCCAAGGCCACATATGGAGTCGCACACGGAAATGTACGAGACCTCTATTGATAAGTACCTAGTTCGGCATTTTGTAAAACCGGGCATTACGGGCTTGGCACAGATAAAGGGCTATCGGGGGGAGATTATGAAAAAGGCCGATATTGTCAATCGTATTCGGTTCGATATTTTTTATACCGAGAGCTGGTCTCTCGGACTTGATTTGAGTATAATTTATTTTACGGTAGTAAATGCCATCCGTGGAGAGGAAAAGGCATATTAGACCGGTTAAGATGATTAGGCTTGAATCGTCTGCCAGAGAAGTATAAAAGGGAACCGCCAATTGTTTTAGGCGGTTTTTTTTGAAGTATTACGGAGGCCTTGGCCAACTACGAGATTCGCTTATAGATGCCCTATATTCCGGTCTTTCCATGTTTCAGGGTCTATTTTTCGAAACAGAAAAGGAGGTTTAGATAGTGTAATTTACAAACTATAGGGTTTTGATGGGGTTGTGATTTGATATTCAGTGTTTTGTAATCGTTAAAGAAAGTTTTTCCCTACATTTTTTTGTTGTACATTAAATGAATCTAAACCTAGGTGAATGATTAAACCGGAAATTCCACTTAACGAAGAGTACAGGCTCAAGGCCTTGGAAAGTTTTCATATCCTGAATACCTTGGAAGAGGAAGAATACGATGCCATAACCCATATTGCTGCAGATATCTGTAATACGCCTATGGCCCTGGTCTCCTTGGTAGATTCAAATCGGCAGTGGTTTAAATCGCATTACGGTATCGATGCCACGGAAACACCCCGTGACCTTGCTTTTTGTGCCCATGCCATTAATGCGCCCGAAGACTTGTTCGTTGTTGAAGATGCGAGTCAAGATGACCGTTTTCACGATAATCCTTTAGTTACGGGCGGGCCAGGGGTTCAGTTCTATGCCGGGGCACCTTTGACGACCAAAGAGGGGCATTCCATCGGTACCCTATGTGTTATTGATACCAAGGCTAGAAACAACTTCACCGATCGACAAAAGGCTTCCTTAAAGGCGTTGGCCAATCAGGTAATGGCCCAATTGGAACTTCGCCGCCAAAACATCCTTCAAAAAAGAATAAATAATGAACTAAGTGTAAAGAATGCCCAACTCAAGCATTTTACCTATCGGTTGGCCCATGATTTAAAGACGCCCCTTTTAGATATTAGCGCTTTGGTCGGCTTTATAAAGGAAGATTACTCCCATTTATTGAAGAATACCGAAATTGCTGAGTGGCTTGATACGATAGACAATCGTGTGGGGTATATGGATACTTCTTTCCATGGTATTATGAACTATATCAACATCATGAACGATGAAATCGAGGTGCAAGGTTTTCACATTGAAACGGAAATCAACGAAATCGTGAAAAAGTCCGGTAGAACCACTACTATCGATTTGAAACTTGAAAATTGCGATCACGAAATAGTTCAGTCTTTAAAAAGCTTCGTTCAGATATTTTTTGAATTGATAATGAATTCCGTAAAATTTTCGGACCGATCGGTGACCGAAATTCAAATTGTATTCTCGAAAGACAACGATGGTTATAATTTTACCTACCAAGATAACGGGCCGGGCATACCAGAGAAATATTGGGATAAGGTTTTTGTTATGTTTGAAACTTTAAGTTTTGAAAACACCATGGATACAGGCATTGGTCTGGCCACTATCAAGGCTATTGTAGAAAAGCTTGGCGGAACGATAGAGTTAGGCCATAGGCCCGATAAGCGACCAGGGGTCTATTTTTGCCTGAGGCTTCCCAAGTGAACATAGGGGGCGACCCAACGTATTCTACATTGTTTTGTACAATGAATGGTTAGAAAACGCCAGGTAAACGTGTTCCTCCCCCTATGCCTTTGGGGCAACTTCTCTCTTGCAACCCGCTATGGGTTGGGTGAATACCCGTGCTTCCACTGATTTTACCAAGATAGAACCTTTGCTACTCCTAATGGCTTACTTAAGTTCATAGGTTACCGCAATGTCGTAGTAAAATTCACCTGGTGGTCTATCGTAGTATAGGCTAACCCCATATTGTTTTCCGTAAACGCTTCCATTTTCTTGTACCGATATGATGTCACCTAAATCTTTATGCATGGTTTTGGCAAGAAGCGAGGCTTTTTCATATGATTTGTCAAAGGCCATCTGGGTGATTTTTTCTGCTTCGTTGTTATCGATATGAATATTTGAGGTCATATTCAGGCTCTGTATAAGGGGAGATTTGATTTTCAAAAACTGTCTCATGTTCTCGGCCGATTTGGTCTCATATTGATAGATAATACCTTCTTTATTATATCCCATTGTTTCAAAACCAAAGATGCCCGGATGCTCTTTTATATCCTTCCAAGACAAGCCGTTATCCTCGATTAGTTTTTTAAAGTGGGCTCTCATTTGATCGATCTGCATTTTGTTGATGCTTTGGTCGGAATAACTGTCGGTTAAGGAGATGTCTGCCCTAAAAACAGGTTCCGGGTCGATATAGGTCACTCTTGCGTTCACTTTTATCGTATTCGGTTGCTGTTGCGCCATTGATAAGCTGCAGAGGAATAATAGAAGTAGTGTTATGCTTTGTGTCTTCATATTTGTTTTTTTATGATAAGGTAATTTGGGTGAGAATGTTTTGTTCTTGTACCGTTGGTAGACTTCTGCCTCAAGAAGAAAGCCTATTGCCAAGGTTTAGGTAGAAAAAAGGAGGCCGTTAACAGCCTCCTTTTAGAACTGGCTTTATTTGGGAATATTAAAATGTGCCACGATCTCGTCATAGCTCATTTTGGCATAGTCTAGATGCTGTTGCTTAGATAGACTACCCGGACCTTCGTTGCCTTCGCTTGATTGTCCGCCCGGTATGAGCACATAGCGGTATTTTTCGAAATAAGGTGATCCTACAGAGGAACCATCTGTTGAGAGAATGGTTATTCTGATCGTACCGACTTTTTCCAGCCTAAAGGCGTGTTGGTTGTTGCCGACGACCTGTGGTAACGGAAAGATGTCGTTACCCGTAAATAATTCTTCGTTTCTGCCATAGACTATGACCACGCCATCGTTCATAATATCATTGGTCAATCGCTCGGCCTCTATATCAATGCCTGCTCCGGTAGCTACAATGTTATTGTCGAATGTCGATGGAATCCAATCGGAAAAGATAACATTGGCCGTGCCCGTGGCACCATCTTCACCATCTTCACCGGGTTCCCCCTGCGCTCCATCCGCTCCATCTTGGCCGTCTGCACCAGCGGGTCCAGTCTCTCCTTGTATGCCTTGAGGTCCTTCCGGCCCTCGGTCTCCTTCTTTGGAACAGGCGATGGTAAGCAATCCGAATAATGTTAGAAAAAGTACGTTTCTTAAAGTTTTCATAGTAATTGTTTTTAGTTTATAATTCACTTGATTTAATAGAAAGGAATCGTTGCTTCCCCTTATTTTAATTGTTGTTGTTCTTGAATGTCAAAGTGTTCTATAGGCTTGCTAGTGTTGATTTTTTCGACATGGAAACTTTTCTTGTTAAGGTTACCGATGCAAACCTAATCGTTAAGGGAAAGGGGCGAGTCCTGTATCTTTCGCATTTAAAAAATCAGGATAATAGGCAGCAATCGTTCTTGTACTGTAGTGGGGTAAGGCCCGTATGTTTTTTAAAGGCCGAATAAAAGGCGGATTTTGAATTGAACCCGGCTTCGAGGCCTAAGGAAACGATCGTATAGTGGGCGTAGCGGTCAGAATTTAAATTTTGTTTTACATCTGCAATTCTATACTCATTGATAAAATCGATAAAACTTTTGTTCAAAAGACTGTTGACCATACTTGATAGATAGCATGCGGATATACCCAGTGCCTCGGAAACCGAGTTCAAGCTCAGGTTAGGGTTGCGGTACAGCTTTTTGAACCGCATGAGTTCTTCCAGTTTTTTAAAGTATTGGTTGGCCTTGGTAAAGTTTTTTTTGGTCTTTACGTGCAGGGCTTTGATCCTTTGGGCACAAAGTGCGGCAATGATATTCAATAGATGTAGGTGCTTCTCCGTAAAAAAGGCCTTTTGCGGATGCTCAGAGTCTATAATGCCGAAGAGGGTGTCGTTTATGATAATGGGTACACAAATTTCCGAAAGACGCGCAGCATCGTCAACGATATATCTTGGGTCTTTTGAGGTATCGTTGATGATTTCGGCTGATTTTGACATAGCCACACTACCTACGATTCCCTCGCCCAATTCGAGTTTGATCCGATTGTGTATGCGCTGATCGAACGGGTTTTTAACGCCATACGCGGCATGTTGGGTCAATAGGCAGGTTTCGTTATCGTAGGTGTAAATAACGCAGTCAATGAATCCCAATCGATGAATCACGTTTCGGGTAATGCCCCAAAGTATTTCGTCAATAGTTTCTTTGGAGCTTAAAGAGGTTGAAAAGAAGCTAATGGCCCTGATTTCTTCTAGGGTACTCAATGTGGTGTAATCTTGCATAATCCAAGGGTTTTAAATTTGAGGGGGAAAGGATAAATACCGTTCGGAATATCATAGATGTGAGTTAGGTGGGATTTTGATGATTCTTGATGATGGTGAAAGTTGGTATATAAAATGCCTGCTTGAAGCCGTTAGAAACGAAATTACAAGCTGTATGGGAAATAGACCTTTAACATTGTTGTCAAAGTCTGGATTATTGGCTCATGGAGCATAATACTATTGGAGTATTGTTGCCTTATTTAAGATGAAATAAGGGTTAATTGTTTGTTTTACAGTCTTTTATGTGTTTCGCTCGGGGGGTAGCCAAAAGTTTTTGAGAAGACTCTTGAAAAGTAGGCGGGATCGTCAAAACCGACTTCATATGCCACTTCCGAGACGTTTTTCTGGGAAGTTTTTAAAAGCAAGCGGGCTTTTTGAAGCCTTACGGTTTGTATAAACATACTGGTTGATGCCCCGGTAAGTGCCTTGAGCTTTCGATGTAGATGGCTTCGACTAATACCCAATTCCCTGCAAAGTTCTAAAATGCCGAAACCGGTATCGTCTATATTTTTTTCTATGATGCTTCTTACTTTAAGAACAAATTCATCGGTTTCGATGGCACCTTTTGAATTTTGGCCGTCCCAAAAAACGGGATTGCGATATTTCTCGCGTAACACCTCCCTTTGCGCCAGTAGTTGGGCTATACGAATGATAAGTTCCTTTTCGTCAAAGGGCTTTTTCAAATAGGCATCGGCACCAAGTCTTAATCCCTCAAGTTTCGACTGGGTATCTGATTTGGCCGTCAGCATGATTACGGGTATATGATTGGTGATAGGGTTCGACTTTATGGCATGACAGATCTCGAATCCGTCTTTTCCGGGCATCATCAAATCGGTTATTACCAGGTCGGGCACGGATCCGAGAACATTTTCCCAGCCACTATCGCCGGTCTGGCTAAAGTTCAGTCTGTACTCTTGGCTTAAAATAGTCTCCAAATACGAACAGATGTCCAAGTTGTCCTCTATGATTTCAATCAAAGGCAGTTGATGGTCTATGCCCTTGTAATCTTGGGTCGGCTGGTTTCTAGTGAGATATTCTTTAGGTTCTTCGTCGTACGAAATTTGCTCCGTGGCTTCGTTTAAAATAGGGAGGCTTATTTTAAAACAGGAGCCTACTTGCAATTTACTTTCAACCTTGATAGAACCCTTCATAAGATTCACCAATTCTTTGGTAAACGATAATCCGATACCCGTTCCGGCCAATTGCCCTTTGGCTTGGTAGTACCGGTCGAAAATCAGTTCTGAATCTTCCTTTGAGATACCGATACCATTGTCTTTTACGACAAATTCGGCCTTGTCGTCTTTCTGTGCTATTTGAAGATAGATGTCTCCCTTTATGCCCGTGTTTTTAATGGCATTGGATATCAGGTTAGAGAAAATATGTTTTATTTTTTGGGGATCGAAATCCATGTAGAGCGTATCTACTTCGGATAGGAAATGCAAGCGTATTTCTTTTGCGCTGGCCAAGGATTCGAACGAACTCGATATATATTTGAGATATACGATAATATCGCCTTGCACCATTTCTAGTTCCAATTTTCCCGCATCGAGTTTTGAAAGATCAAGAATTTGGTTGATAAGATCGTTCAGTTCATTACTGTTTCTGCTTATGGTCTTTGCGGAATGGGCTATGCCTTTATTTCCTTTTTTCTGTAGGGTATTGGCCATACCTGAAATAATGGTCAAAGGTGTTTTTAGTTCGTGGGCAACGTTGTTGAAGAAGCTGGTTTTAAAGGAATCGAGCTCTTGAAGTCTGTTTTTTTCCGCAAGATCGAGTTTTCTTTTCAGAAGGGAGGTGTGAACGGCAAAGAGCAAGGATATTAAAAGCAATACGTATGAGGCGTATGCCAGGTTGGTTTTCCACCAAGGTGGATTGATTACGAAGCTCATCCGTATGACATCGTTCGTAAAATCTAGATCGGGGTTAATGGCGGCCACTTCAAGTCCGTATTCGCCCGGAGGCAAACTATTGAAGGTTACACTGCGATCGTTCCCATTGTCTTGCCAAGTGTCGTAAAGGTTGTCAACCTTGTATTTGTAGATCGTTTTTTCGGCCAAATGGTAATTCAGGGTCGTAAAGTTGACCGTAATCGAGTTGTTGTTATGGGGCAACACCAAGTGTTTATGTTTGGGGGAAAGTTTTCGTATTTGTTCCTCGCCCGATTTCGAAAGTAATCGCGTGTCAGTAAAAAAGAAGTCGATTTTAGGTCTTTCAAATTCCCTGAAGGCACTAGGGTCGATGATCTCTAGGCCATTGTCGGTTCCGAAAAATAAGGAGCCATCGTGGTTTTTGTAGACCGAAGACAGCAGAAAGTTGCTGCTTTTTAAGCCATCTTCCTGACCAAAAAAATTGAAGAGACCTGTGTTTTGGTTTAATTGAAAAATACCGTTACCAATGGTACTGCCCCAGATATTGCCAAAATTGTCTTCTACCAAGGCCATGATTTTTTCATCTTTGAGCCCGTCTTTTTTAAGGTATCTCTTAATTTCAAAGCTTAGGGGGTCAATGGCGTTCAAACCGGCATCGGTTCCGACCCAAATAGTGCCATCGGAAGCTTCTAGTAAGGAAGTGGTCAAGCGATTGGAAAGACTGTTTTCATTTCCCGGTACATAGTTGATGTTTCTAAATGCCGCGGTATCGCCCGATTTCAGTCTTTGGGGGTTCTCTAAAAGATAGACGCCCGATTTTAAGGTGCAGGCCCATAATCTACCTTTGGAATCGATGAGGAGGTCAATTCTCGGAAAGTCTTTTAAGGTGGGAATGTCGGCTATGTTATAGGTTTCAAACCGATCCGAAGCTTTGCGGTAACATACCAAGCTCTCATCGGAAATCATCCATAGATCGCCCGTTTTGTCTTCGGTTATCGACCAGCCTCCCCTGAAATATGAAGCAGATAATACTTTTGTTTTAAAGGAAGCGGTGTCTATCTCAAATAGGCCATTGCCAATAGCGAAAAGCCTACCGTCATCGGAAAGGTGCATGCCATAGATTTTCTTCGGAAGAATTTCTTGAAGCTTTTTTTCCTTATCCAATGAAAAGAGTCCTTCGTTGGAAGCGATGAGCAAGGTACTGCCCACCTGATAAAATTCGCGTATATCGTTGAGGTTTTTGCCTTCAGGAAGCAGATGGCTCGAATGAAACCTTGAAGTAAAAGTAGAGATGAGTGCCAAGCCTTTGTTGGTGCCTATCCACATATTTTTATGGAGGTCTTCGAAAAAGCTGAGTGCCTGTACGCCTGTCATATCTTTTTCGAACATGCTTTCATAGGAATGAAATTCTACCGAATCGAGGCTTTCGTCCACAATTGAAATGCCATTTTCCCCACCGATCCAAATTCTATGCTCTGAATCTTCAATAATGGGACTATTGGCAAAAAACAGCGATACCAGGTTGTCGATCTTAAGACGTTTAGAGATGTTGTAGGTTCCGTTTGCACCTTCAAAGACCAATAATGAATTTTTTACAAGGGCTAAAAGCCTATTCTTTGAATCAAAAAAGATTTTTTCTATGCGTTTTCCCGCATTTTCGAATAGCAGCGTATACGATTGGGTTTGGTCATTATAGGTGTAAACCTCCGTTCGGCCCAGAAAGAAAATTTGGCCCGATGGATTGGTGGTGATATCGATGACTCGTTTATCGAATATTCTTTCAAAGGTATTTTTGTTCTGTCTTTTTAGAAAAAGGCCATCTTCGCTCGCTATATATAAATCTCCTTCTGTAGAAGGGGTCATTTTATTGATCGATGTAATGGTATCATTTTCGTAGACAAAGGCTTCGTGGGTAAATTCATTTTTCTCTACATCGATTCGGTCGAGACCTCCATAGGCAACACCAAGCCATAGTTCGTCTTTCGATTTTTTTGCGATGCACTTGACCCAATTGGCAATCGGACTGTTGGAGTCGTCGGGGATATGGGTATAGCTTTTAAAGGTGTAGCCATCAAAACGGTTGAGACCATATTGGGTAGCTAGCCAAATGTAGCCCTTGTCATCTTGTGTAATATCGGAAATCCAGTTGTTTGAAAGCCCGTCACGGGTATCCCAAACCTTGGGTTTATACTGTGCATTGGCACTGTATGAGAAAAGTACCAAAAGAACTCCGCAAAGTTTAGTAATGAAACGCATAAGATTATAAATGGCCATGTTATTCAAGATTGCTCCTTTGGCTTGAACATATCCTTTAGAAAGCGATCGAATTTATAAAGGTACACAGTTGTTGTATCCCAAGTGTCGATTTTTTGTATCGATGACCGGATTTACGGTATCAATAGACGTGAATTGAGTATTACCGGAGAACTTTAATCGTTTCCGTAAGTATAAACATTTGCCGTACCCAAAGTATAACTGGGAAATCAAGAAAATCCGATTATAAGATAAGGCCTATGACCTGATTTGGCAAGACCAAGGCTTATATTTTATTATTCAAAGTAAGGCACATGGCCGAAGGGAGGGCTATTGTTTTTTTGTTTTTTTTGAAAGGTAGAAAGGCGCTGACCGTTATTTGGTTATCTGTTAAAACTTAGGGAAAAGCGGGGTTTATGAAGATAGGGCAAAATAACCCAAGATCAATTATATCGTAATAAAAAAGGCTCCAAGAAATGAATCTTGGAGCCCTGTAATAGCTTGGTGGAGAATACCGGAGTCGAACCGGTGACCTCTTGCCTGCCAGGCAAGCGCTCTAGCCAGCTGAGCTAATCCCCCGTTTTGGCTAGGTGCAAAGGAAATACTTTTTATGAAAGTATCAAAATAGTTGGGCAAGTAATTATCGCAACTTTTTTAATCCTTCTTTACACTGAGTACAAGTACCGGAATACGGGCCGAAAACTCTGATTTAGGTATGGTATTCTTTTCCCAAAGTTTTTTAAAAAATCCTCTTTTGTGCCTAAAAACGCATAATAGGTCCGGATGTTGCGCCTGCATATGTTCGAGTACGCCTAGGTAGGTCGTTGGGGCCTCGGTCATGGTTACCTGTGAACTGACATCCATCAATGCCGTGTTGATCCGTAGATCGGCATCGGAGTAGCCCGGTGTTTTTACCAAAAGTAGGTTTACCGTAGACCCGAATTTTTTCTTAATGTCCAACAAGGGATTTAGAATACGGTTTCTTTTGAGTATACCCGATTTAAAGGCGGTCAGAATATTTTTAGGAGGGGTCATTACGCTTCCCTTGGGTACGATCAGCGTTGGTATATCGGTCTGTTTGATGATTTTTCCAGAGGTATTGCCCAAGTATAGTTCTTCGGTAACATCGTTACTCCGTGGCGCCATGATGATCAAATCGATGCCCAGTTCCCTGTCGATATCCTTTAGGCCATCGACAATGCCACCATTGTAGGTAGCGATCTTGATGTCAATACCTTTGGCGTCTATCTTTTCAATAACTTCCTTTAGGCGTTCTTTTCCGCTTTCGGCCAGTTTTTGGGGAACATTGGCCAAACTTTTACCTGCTCCCACCGAAACATTGAAAACTTCCATCACATAGACCTGTGAGGAAAACACCGCGGCAAAGTCTACGGCATATTGTAAAGTGCGGTGTGCATCGGGTGAAATACCTATAGGTACTAGTATGTGTTTCATATTGTTTTCGGATTTATCGTTTAAATTTACAATTTAATTGGATTTGAAAAAATGATTCGACCCGCTAAGACATCCGAAATTGGTGAAATTCTGAAATTGACGCAAGCTTGTGCGGTCGCAATGATGGCTAACGGTATTTATCAATGGAACGAACATTATCCTTCTCGGCAGGCATTTGAGTGCGATGTCGATAGAAAGGAACTGTACGTTCTGGAGGAAGATAACCAAATTATCGGAACTATGGTCATCTCTACTTTTATGGACGAAGAATATGAACCGGTTCGCTGGTTGACGCCTACCGATAAGAATATCTACATTCATCGGGTGGCGGTACATCCTGATTTTCAGGGTAAGGGCTATGCCCAACAACTAATGGCTTTTGCCGAAAATTTCGCACGCGAAAAGGGGTTTCGTTCCATACGGTTGGATACCTTCAGCCAAAACAAGCGCAATCAACGATTTTATGAAGCTAGGGGATTTCAGCGACTGGGCGATATTTTCTTTCCGAAACAGAGCGGGCATCCTTTTCATTGTTATGAATTAGTGTTGTAATTTCGCCCCCTTGAAGGCTGAAATCAATTTTAGGACCATTAATAAATTGGCGATACCTGCTACCGTTGCTGGTATTGCAGAACCCCTATTGTCCATTACCGATACGGCCATTGTGGGGAATATTCCCGTAGACGGACTTGAATCGCTTGCCGCGGCAGGTATTGTCGGCTCTTTTCTTTCCATGTTGATATGGATTTTGGGCCAGACCCGAAGTGCCATATCGGCCATTATTTCCCAGTATTTGGGTGCCGGACGTATCGCCGAGGTAAAGAGCTTGCCGGCCCAAGCTATTTTTCTGAATATTGGCTTGAGCATTCTCGTTTTGCTATCCACCATTTTTGTGGTCGAGGATATTTTTCAGCTGCTCAATGCTACGGGCAAGATTCTTGACTATTGTGTTTCTTACTATTCCATACGGGTTTGGGGCTTTCCGTTGACCCTTTTCGTTTTTGCCGTCATGGGTATTTTTCGGGGGTTGCAGAATACCTATTACCCCATGTTGATCGCCATTGTCGGGGCCGTTCTCAATGTAGGCCTTGATTTTGCCTTTGTTTACGGAATAGAAGGATTCATAGAGCCTATGTATTTGGAAGGTGCGGCATGGGCAAGCCTTTTGGCGCAGGTTATTATGGCTATTATGGCTTTTGTACTGTTGGTGACAAAGACCAATATAAGCTTTCGCTTGAAATTACCGGTTCATGATGAGCTGGGCAGATTGGTGGTAATGAGCCTCAATCTGTTCGTTCGTGCCTTGGCCTTGAATACCGCATTGATATTGGCGGTTCGTGAAGCGACCGATTTAGGTCCGAAGTTTATTGGTGCCCATACCATTGCCGTTAATATTTGGCTGTTCTCCGCCTTTTTTATCGATGGGTATGCCGCAGCCGGAAATATTATGGGAGGTAGGCTCTTGGGGGCAAAAGATTACAAGGGCTTGTGGCAATTGGCAAAGAAAATCGTGTACTACGGTCTGTTGGTCAGCGTGGTATTGGTGGTGGCCGGTTTTTTGTTCTATAAGCCGATTGGACTCCTCTTTTCAAAGGAGACCGTAGTGCTCAATGCATTTTATGCCGTATTTTTTATCGTAATCTTGGGACTGCCCATGAATACCATAGCTTTTGTTTTTGATGGGATTTTTAAGGGGATGGGAGAAATGAAGTACCTTAGAAATACCCTGTTGGCCGCAACCTTCCTCGGGTTTGTACCTGTTGTCTTTTTAGGAAAGTATATGGGGTGGGGACTCTACGGGATCTGGATCGCCTTTACCGTATGGATGGCCATACGTGGCGGGGCCTTGGTCGTTAAGTTTATCAGAAAGTTTCGGCCCCTATTGCAAAACCATTAATTTTGATTGATACCTTTGTTGAACAATTAAATTACAGTTATGGGAACTACCCGTGAAAATGGAAGCCTTTATACGAAAATCGATAATAAGGTCGCTACCATAGAATTTGGTCACCCTGCAAGT
Source organism: Zobellia uliginosa (assembly GCF_900156625.1). Classification (GTDB taxonomy): domain Bacteria; phylum Bacteroidota; class Bacteroidia; order Flavobacteriales; family Flavobacteriaceae; genus Zobellia; species Zobellia uliginosa. The sequence goes on from NZ_FTOB01000001.1 coordinate 506,402, forward strand.
AACTCTTTTGTAGCCGAGCTCTTAGATCGGCTGACCCGAGAGTTTAAAACACTCTCTGAAAACGATGCTATAACGGTTATTGTACTCAGATCGGAAGGAAACCGCGCTTTCTGTGCCGGTGCGTCATTTGATGAACTTATGGCCGTGTCGGATCTTGATGAGGGCAAGGTGTTTTTTAGTGGTTTTGCCCATGTCATCAATGCCATGCGCCAATGTAAAAAGGTAATCGTTGGCCGTGTTCAGGGTAAGACCGTTGGAGGAGGTGTAGGCCTGGCCGCTGCCTGTGACTATGTCTATGCTTCGGAAGCTGCCTCTATACGGTTGTCTGAATTGACTATAGGAATCGCTCCCCTAGTGATAGCCCCGGCCGTAGAAAGAAAGATAGGTACGGCCGCTATTTCTGAACTTTCGTTGGCTCCGACCGAATGGAAAAATGCCTATTGGGCACAGGAAAAAGGACTCTTTTCAAAGGTTTTCGACGATATAGGGGAATTGGATAGGGAACTTGATTTTCAGGTGCAAAAACTGGCCGGGTACAATCCCGAAGCCCTTGAAGAATGGAAAAAAGTACTTTGGCAGGGTACAGACCATTGGAACGAACTTTTGTTAGAACGTGCCGCTATAACAGGTAGATTGGTTCTGTCTGAATTTACTAGGAATGCACTTTCTAAATTCAAAAAATAACAATAACCAACCGTAGATGGCGTTCTACTTTTTTAAATCTCAGTTATGAATATTTTAGATTTCCTTAATGGCGACCTTATTTTTCCCCTTCTGGCGCTTTTCGTTGTAGTGGTGTATTTTTATAATCGCGTTAGAGCTAAAAGAAAGTTTAAACGCTAACATACGGTATATCCGGAGTTTGACCTGTTTTTTAGTTTTAATTGCTAAAAATTACAGGCAAATACCATCTTAATATCAATTGGCTTTGCAAATTGAATACCTTTGCAAAACAATAGAATTTCATGGGTAAAATTAGAATCACCAAACAGTTTAATTTTGAGACCGGTCATGCGCTTTACGGCTACGACGGAAAATGTAGAAACGTACACGGCCATAGTTATAAGCTATCGGTTACGGTAATTGGCACGCCCATAACGGACACTTCTCATGTAAAATGGGGTATGGTCATAGATTTTGGGGATTTAAAGAAAATAGTAAAAGAGGAAATCGTAGATCAGTTCGATCACGCTACGGTCTTCAATAAAAACACACCTCACGTAGAATTGGCCCAAGAACTTATAAGTCGTGGACACAACGTAATCTTGGCCGATTACCAACCTACAAGTGAAAATATGGTCATAGATTTCTCAAAGAAAATCCGTGCCAGACTACCGGAGAACATCAGCTTACATTCATTAAAACTTCAAGAGACCGATACTTCCTTTGCGGAGTGGTATGCATCGGATAATCAATAATACTTCTTTAAAAAGGGTATTCGTTATATTTGACCTCAGATGAAAACCATTACCGTTCCACAAGGCAAAAAAGTCTATTTTTCCAGTGACAACCATCTCGGAGCGCCCACTAGGGCCGAAAGTCTTCCGCGCGAAAAAAGATTCGTCGCTTGGTTAGACGCCGTGAAGAAAGATGCCGCGGCCATTTTCTTGATGGGAGATCTTTTTGATTTTTGGATGGAATACAAGACGGTAGTGCCCAAGGGCTTTACCCGTACCTTGGGAAAATTGGCCGAAATATCGGATTCGGGCATACCGATTTATTTCTTTGTAGGAAACCACGATCTCTGGATGAACGGTTATTTCGAGGAAGAACTCAACATCCCGGTTTTTCATAAGCCCCAGCAATTCAATATAAACGGGGTCTCCTTTTTCGTGGGTCATGGTGATGGCCTTGGTCCTGACGACAAGGGTTACAAACGTATGAAAAAGGTGTTTACTAATCCTTTGGCCAAGTGGCTGTTTCGATGGTTGCACCCAGATATAGGCGTGCGTTTGGCCCAGCACCTTTCGGTGAAGAATAAACTGATTTCAGGTGACGACGACGCCCAGTTTTTAGGAGAGGACAAAGAGTGGTTGGTGCAATATGCCAAGCGAAAGTTAGAAACATATCATTACGATCACTTCGTCTTTGGGCACCGGCACTTGCCCATGGAAATAGAGGTGGGCGAAAATTCAAAATATACCAATTTAGGCGATTGGATCCATTACTACACCTATGCCGTTTTCGACGGCGAAGAGCTAAGCCTCGAAAAATTCGAACTCAAGCATTAGCCTCGTGCTCATCAATATCCTTTTGTAGATCCAGTTTTCTAAAGGAAGGCGAAACTATCGCTGTTGCACCAACGGTCAGCAAGGTCATGGCGCCGCCAAAGACTACAGCGGTTACCGTGCCCATCAGTTTTGCGGTAAGTCCGCTTTCAAAAGCTCCCAACTCGTTAGACGAACCTACGAACATCGAGTTGACAGATGCTACGCGTCCTCGCATATTATCGGGGGTTTTAAGCTGCAATATGGTCTGTCGGATGATCATAGAGACCCCGTCTACGGCACCACTCACGAACAAGGCCATTACCGAAAGCCAAAAATAGGTAGAAAGGCCGAAGACGATCATACAGATACCAAAACCGAATACGGCGAACAACAGTTTCTTCCCTGCATTCTTATGTAGGGGAAGCGGGTAGATCCCAGCATGGTGAGTGCCGCGCCCACGGCGGGGGCTGCCCGTAACACCCCAAAACCTTCGGAGCCAACGTTGAGGATGTCTTGTGCGAAAATGGGAAGAAGCGCTACCGCCCCGCCAAAAAGTACGGCGATCATATCTAAGGTCAATGCCCCAAAAACGGCTTTGGTACTGAACACAAAGCGAAGCCCTTCGCGCAGGCTTTGGAATACAGGTTCTCCAATTTTAGGGTTGAGAATAGGTTTTTTTGAAATCTGGAAGAGGGCTATGAGGGCCATGACCGAAAAACCGAATATCAGGCACATAGACCAGTGAACCCCTATCCAGCTTATGGAGAACCCGGCCAGGGCAGGACCTAAAACCGATGCCAATTGCCAAGTCGTACTGCTCCATGTGGCCGCGTTGGGATATATTTTTTTGGGAACGATCAGGGCGATCAACGAAAAGATGGTGGGCCCGAGAAAGGATCGTACAATACCGCCAAGGAATACTAAAAAGTAGATGCCGTATAAAATGGTTCCGGTGTCGACCTTTTGGTCTAGGGAGGGCCAGCTGAGCATAAAGAGCCCGAAGCTGATTACCGAGAACCCGAAGATGCATTTGACCAAGAGATTCCGCTTTTCGGTTTGATCTACAATGTGTCCTGCAAAGAGCGCCATCGATACGGCGGGGATGACCTCCATGAGGCCGATGATTCCTAAAGAAAGCGGGTCTTTGGTCATGGAATAGACTTGCCACTCAATAACGATAAACTGCATCGACCAAGCAAATACCATGGCAAAGCGAACCAACAAAAAGATGTTGAATTCTTTAAAACGTAAGGCGGCATAAGGATCCATAAAAACGCTTTTTTCAAGAGAAATAGGGCGCAAAGGTATTACTATAAACCGACGAAATGTATGTAAATACGTCAATTATTTTGTGGGGATTCCATTTTGTAAAACCGACTGTTCGGTCGGTGTGTGAGGGCTTTGTAATAACCGTAAAATGGAGTTTTATCGATAAACGGTTGGTTTGTTTGCGGGAAAAGTACAAAACAGGGGTAAGTGTTGGAAGAGAAGAAATAAAACCGACCGAGCGGTTTGTCGTGCGGTTTGAAGCGTGTTGGCCCAAACATAGAAATTGGCTTTTGATAGGACAGAAATCAAGTCCGACCTTAGATAAAAAGTCGTTAAACGATAATTTCGATTCGGTTGCCTTTCGGGTTGAGAACAACACTTCTATAACCACCGTCTCCCGTGGTTCTCGGTTCACCGATAAGATGAAAACCATCGGATTTGAGTTGTTCTATTTTTATTGTACATCTTTTAATTTCATCTGTAGGCTTACGTTTCCTTGCCATTCATTTTCATCTAAGCAGAAAACGGCACTAAAAGCTTGTCTGTTCGCCACTATGGAAAGCTTGTCGCCCATGTTAAAACCGATGCCTCCTATGGGGCCGATTCCGTTTTGGGTGGCGGCCAATTTTAAATGGGCCCCATCTTCGCCGACGCCTTTGGCGTAACCCGTATCCTTGAGGTTTTCTGCCATGAATACCGGGGTCATGTTGCCGGGGCCAAAGGGGGCAAATTGCTTGATGATGCGCATGAGCTTTGGGGAAATATCCCTAAAATCGATTTGGGCGTCTACCGAAATTTCGGGAATCAAGAGGTTCGGGTCTATGGTTTCGGCGACTACCTTTTCAAACCGGGCCTTGAATTCTTCGTATTGCGATTCCTGGAGGGTGAGGCCCGCAGCATATTTGTGTCCCCCGAACTGCTCAATACAGTCGGCACAGCCCTGTAGGGCATTATAAACGTCGAAACCCTTTACCGATCGGGCCGAAGCGGCGAGTTTGTCGCCACTCTTGGTAAAGACCAGGGTAGGTCGATAATAGGTTTCGGTAAGGCGGGAAGCTACAATGCCGATCACGCCCTTATGCCAAGATGCTTTATAGACTACCGAGGTAAAACGTTCTTCCTCTTTGTTTTCTTGGATTTGTTCTAGGGCTTCTTGGGTAATCTCTTTGTCGAGTCCGCGCCGGTCTTCGTTGAATTTTTCGATTTGGGCGGCAAAGGTTTCCGCTTGGGCCAGGTCGGTTTCGGTCAACAGGTTTACGGCATGCTGCCCGTGTTTCATGCGGCCGGCCGCATTTATCCGCGGTGCGATCACGAAAACCACATCGGTAATGGTGAGCACCGTTTTCTTAATTTGGTGGATGATCGCCTTAAAACCGGCTCTCGGATTGGTATTGATCACCTGTAGTCCGTAATAGGCCAAAACCCTATTTTCTCCCGTAATAGGCACAATGTCCGCACCAATGGCGGTAGCCACTAGGTCAAGATAGGGAATCAGGTCGTGAATGGTATGTCCTTGCCTTGAGCCCAAGGCCTGAACGAGCTTGAAGCCTACCCCACAGCCACAAAGTTCGTCGTAGGGGTAAGTGCAATCGTCGCGTTTGGGGTCGAGAACAGCCACCGCATCGGGAATATGGTCGCCCGGCCTATGGTGGTCGCAAATAATAAAGTCTATTCCTTTTTCTTTGGCGTAGGTGACTTTGTCGATGGCCTTTACCCCACAGTCAAGAGCAACGATCAAAGAAAAGCCGTTGTCGTCGGCAAAGTCGATTCCCTTAAAGGAAACCCCATATCCTTCGGCATATCTGTCGGGAATATAGGTGGCCACGTTAGGATAGTAACTCAGTAGGTAAGACGAAAGCAGGGCTACCGAGGTAGTTCCGTCTACGTCGTAATCGCCATAGACCAAGATGTTCTCGTTATGGGCAATGGCTTTTTCTATACGCTCAACCGCCAAATGCATATCCTTCATTAAAAAGGGATCGTGCAGATGCGACAGCTCTGGCCGGAAAAACTTTTTGGCCTCGTCATAGGTAGCTATGCCACGTTGCAATAGCAATTGAGCCACCAAATCATCTACCTTAAGCGAATTGGCCAATTGGTCAATAGCGCCTTGTTCAGGTTTCGGTTTAATGGTCCAACGCATAAGGTGTAAAGGGTGAAAAATTTAATAGTTGATTTAAGGTTTAGTCTTTATGAAAAACAGTCTTTATTTCCAATTTTGCAAATTGACGGAACATTTCCATAACGCCACAGTATTTCTCGACGGAGAGGTCTACCGCTCTTTGTAATTTTTTCTCGTCAAGGTTTTTTCCGTGGAAGTGGTATTCGATGGTAACGGCGTCGTAGAATTTCGGATGCTCATCGGTAAGGTTGGCAATGGTCTCTATTTGAAAATCATCGACCTCCAACTTCATTTTTTTGATAAGCGAAGCCACGTCAAGTCCTGAACAACCGGCCAAGCCAGATAGCATCAGGGCTTTTGGGCGTAGCCCTTTTCCTTCTCCGCCATCATCGGGGCTTGCATCTATAGTTAAGTTTAGACCTGATGGGTTAGTGCTTTCAAACTGCATGTTGCCCAGCCATTTGGTAGTAATATGATTTATGGTAGCCATAATTTTTATGTTTTTTGTAAATATCAAAAATACGATTAATTGATAGATTTTAAGGGCCGATCAAGGCTTGACTTTTTAAGGGAAGTCAAAACACATCAGTCGTTTCTGTTCTATGAAAATAACGTTAAAGTAAAGATTTTGGAAAAAAGTATAAATTTAGAATGGTATTAGGCAGGTCTTTAAGGTTTAAGTGCTACTCAAAACCACCTGAACCCTTTTCTGCAATTCCGGCAGTACCTCTGCCTCAAACCAAGGATTTTTTTTGAGCCAAAAGCGGTTGCGGGGCGAAGGGTGGGGCATCGGAAAATACTTGGGCAAATAGTTGTGGTAGGCCCTTACCGTTTCCGTTAGGTTTTTTTCCTTTCTCTCTTTTAGGTAATATCCTTGGGCGTAAATGCCGATAACGATAATTAGTTGTAGGTGTGGCATTCGATGAAAAAGGGCCTCGTGCCAAAGTGGGGCGCATTCGGGTCTCGGGGGTAGATCGCCCGATTTTCCTTTTCCCGGATAACAAAAACCCATAGGAATCAAGGCAAATATCTTTTCATCGTAAAACTCCTCGTCCGTAACGTTCAGCCATTTTCGCAATTGCCTGCCGCTGGGGTCGTCCCATGGAATTCCGGTTTCGTGGACCTTGGTTCCGGGGGCTTGGCCGATAATCGCAATTTTTGATTGGCGATGTGCGGCTACAATGGGTCTTGGGCCGAGAGGCAAATGCTTACTGCAAACTTCACACGCACGTATTTCAGAAAGCAGTTTTTGCATTGGGTTTATTTTTTCTTCAAGGGGTTTTGGGCAAAGACCAGGCCTTGAAACCCGGTTTGCATAAAGTTCCTGATGTTCTGGTGTCCAGTTCCCTCGGGGTCGTCGAGCACATCGTTAAAGTAGTAGCTTCCAAAGCAGGCCAACGTCTCTTCTTTACTCAGTTTCTGGTCTTTGGCGAAGGCAAAAAGCTTGCATGAACCTGAATTTTGTCCTTGGGCATTCTCTAGGGTGCCATTGGTAAAGGCCGAGGGGGTAAAGTGGTAGTATGCTTCGATTACTGCCATGGTTTCTACAAATTCAACGGCTTCCGGGCTAGATTTTAGCTTCTTTATAAACGTATCAATGGTCATCTGCTTTGTTTTTTTCCTGCAACAATAATAACAATTTCGCCTTTTGGCGGTTTTTCGGTAAAATGACGTACTAGCTCTTTTGAGGTACCCCTTAAGGTCTCTTCGTAGAGCTTGGTGAGCTCACGGGAAACGGATATTTGTCTATCCTCCCCAAAATATTCGGCAAATTGACCAAGGGTCTTTACCAGCTTATAGGGCGATTCATAGAAAATAATGGTTCGGGTTTCTTCTGCCAACAATTTCAATCGGGTCTGTCGTCCCTTTTTTGGGGGAAGAAATCCCTCGAAAACAAATTTATCGTTCGGTAGGCCACTATTGACTAGGGCCGGTACAAAGGCGGTAGCGCCGGGCAGACATTCTACGTCTATGTTTTTTTCAACACAGGCTCGGGTCAACAAGAACCCGGGGTCTGATATGGCCGGAGTTCCTGCGTCGGAAATTAAGGCAATGGTCTCACCCGCCTGTAAACGATTGACAATGGCGTCTACGGTCTTGTGCTCATTGTGCATATGGTGACTTTGCATGGGGGTGGCAATTTCAAAGTGCTGTAGCAGTTTTCCACTTGTTCGTGTGTCTTCCGCCAGAATACAGTCCACTTCCTTTAGAATGCGGATGGCACGCAAGGTCATATCCTCAAGATTACCGATAGGTGTCGGTACCAAATATAATTTTCCCATAAAATTTAAGGTCGTAACTCTCTGCCCATAAAATACGCGCTCAATGTGGCTATAAGCCCAATAAAGGCGAAAAGATAATTATGGCCGTCGGTTATATAATGTGCAAAGAACGCCAAAAGCGTATCAAAAAAGAAACCGGCGTAGGCCCATTCTTTAAGCCAAGACGAGAAATTGCCCCATATGGCTATAAGGCCTAATATTTTAGCGATGGCCAAAGGGTAAATAAGATAGGTGGGATAGTTTAGGTGTTCAAAAAAGCCGGATATCATTTCGTACTGAGTGAAATATTTATATACCGAAAACAGCATTATTCCAGTCAAAACCAAAAGGGCTGACCAGTAAATTGATTGTTGTGTTTTCATGGCGCGGCAATTTTCACCCTAAAATAGATATTTAGGTTGAAAATAGGACTGGTTTTGCCTCAAAAAACGATATAATGTCTTAAAGAATCCAATGTTTCACCTGTGTCCCGGACAAAATCAGGAAAATTTCCGTTCAATGAACTGCATGAAACGCTGGGCGTATTCTTCTTTTCCGGCCCAGTTGTTATAATCCGGTTTTACCATGTTCTCTATAAACGATATGGAACGTTCCTCACTGTCAATGGTATTCAGCTGTGATAGAACGCGATTGTAATCTTCGGTACTACCATTAAAAAGGTGCTTTACAAAGGCAAGCCTATTGTTCAGGTCGATCTTGAGTTCTTTGGTCGATAGTTTGTCGTTTAAGGACTTGGTGTGTACCTCTTTTTTAGGCGAAGACCCATTGTGGTTGGGCACGACAGGTGTTTGTGGCTCAAAAAGTTCCTTGTCGTTCTTCATGTAATCGGGTTTTGACAAGAACTCCTCCAAAACCTCGTCTACGCGCTCTTCATGGTTGGGCATCTCCGATACAATGTCCTTAATGGTATCCATGCCCGGAATGATAATGTCTTCCTCGTGTGGATTGCTCTCGGGTACCGAGGCATTTTCGTTCAGTACGGCATTGGCCATTTTTTCAAACTTCTGGGCAATGACGTTTTTCGATACGTCTATTTCAATATCGTTCAATTTCTCTTCGATGTATTTCAGAACGGCAAGCTTTTCATACAGACCTTTTGCGGCATCGTACATTTCACTAAGGTCCATATCGCGGGACGTGATGATTTCCGTAGATAATTTTCTCAGTTCTTCCTTTAATTTTTTCTTCATCGGTCAATTTTTTTTATTCTCCCGAGTTCGGGTAAAAAAGGTATCTCTATCTTTGTAAAACTATAGTTTAGGACTTAACACGGGGATTTTTTATGGAGTAAAAGAACAACTCGTGATAAGTTCTCTAATAATAAGAACGAAAAGCCCTGTATTTTCGTCTAAAATTACAAAATGTTTCTCGAAAATACTGTTAATCATAAAGAACAATTCGGTTGGATAGAGGTTATCTGCGGATCGATGTTCTCAGGAAAGACCGAAGAACTTATACGCAGGCTAAAGCGTGCCCAATTTGCCAAGCAAAAGGTGGAAATCTTTAAGCCTACCGTAGATAATCGCTATGACGAAAACATGGTAGTGAGCCACGATGCGAACGAAATTAGGTCAACGCCGGTACCGGCTGCGGCAAACATTCGGATCTTGGGCGATACTTGCGATGTTATCGGTATAGATGAAGCCCAATTCTTCGATGATGAAATTGTTTCGGTCTGTAACGATTTGGCCAATAAGGGAGTGCGTGTCGTAGTGGCCGGACTGGATATGGATTTCAAGGGTAATCCCTTTGGACCTATGCCCGCCCTTATGGCTACGGCAGAATATGTGACCAAGGTTCACGCCATATGTACCCGAACCGGAAATTTAGCAAACTACAGTTATCGAAAATCAAGTAACGATAACCTGGTACTTCTGGGCGAAACGGAAGAATATGAACCCCTAAGCAGGGCGGCATACTACAAGGCACGTTTGAAGGAAAAGGTAAGGCACCTTAATGTAGATAGCGAAGAAGTGTCTTCAAGCAACAAAGATGTAGATGACAAAAATGGGTGAAACGGTGTTAGAGATCGATCTTTCGGCGCTAGAACACAATTATAGGTTTCTAAGGTCGCGATTGAAGGATACGACCAAATTTTTAGGCGTAGTAAAAGCCTTTGCCTACGGAAGCGATTCGGTGGCCATTGCCAAAAAGCTCGAAAGTTTGGGGGCCGATTATCTTGCGGTGGCCTATGTAAAGGAAGGGGTCGCTTTAAGGGAGGCGAGCATACGGCTTCCGATATTGGTGCTACACCCATTGCCGGTGAGTTTCGATAGACTCTTGGCCTATGAGCTTGAGCCCAACATCTATTCGGTAAAAATACTGGCCGATTTTTTACAGTTTGCCCAAAAACAAGGGTTAAAGCGGTATCCCATCCATGTAAAATTCAATACAGGACTGAACAGATTGGGCTTTTCCGAAGCCCAGGTCGATGAATTGGCCCGCGTCTTGGAAGGGCAAGATGAGGTAGAGGTAGTTTCGGTGCTGTCACATTTGGCGGCCTCCGAAGATTTAAACGAGCGGGAGTTTACCGAAAAGCAGATCGCTTCGTTTGAGCGTATTGCCCGTGCACTTTTACCGAGGTTGAAAGGAAGACCTATACTACATTTGTTGAATACTTCCGGCATTATCAATTTCGATAAGGCACAGTATGACATGGTCCGCAGTGGAATCGGGCTCTATGGTTTCGGGAACGAGGCCGGTATAGACAGGCAACTTAAGCCCGTAGCTACCTTAAAGACGGTTATTTCGCAAATCCATACGATCGAAAAGGGACAGAGTATCGGTTACAATAGGGCGTATAAAGCAGATGAGAGGGTGGTTACGGCCACTTTGCCCATTGGGCATGCCGATGGTATAGGAAGGCAATATGGCAACGGAAAGGCCTATGTAACGATCGATGGGCATAAGGCTCCCATTATCGGCAATGTCTGTATGGATATGATTATGGTAGATGTAAGTGGAATCGATTGTAAAGAAGGTGACGAGGTTGTGGTCTTTGGGGAACGGCCTACGGCAGAGGAATTTGCCATGGGGGCCAAGACAATTTCCTATGAAATACTTACGGGTGTTTCGCAGCGGGTGGAAAGAAAAATTAAAAATTAGCCTTCACAATTAACAAGTGGTTCTTTTTTTGTTAATTTGCATATCGTAAAACACTAATATATAACCATTAAAAACATTCAATCATGTTAAAGGAGTTCAAGAATTTTATTATGACCGGCAATGTCATCGAGTTTGCCGTTGCCGTTATAATGGCAGGAGCCGTTGGCCTTGTGGTAAACGGGTTTGTCAATGATATCATAATGCCTATTGTAGGTGAGTTTGCGGGAGGTGTTGATTTCGCCGACCTAAAATACGTCCTTACACCAACTTCTGGAGTTGAAGGGGAGGCAGGCTTCGTACCTGAAAATGCAATCCGTTATGGTGCATGGATCAACACTATCGTTAACTTGTTGATCGTAGGTTTCGTTATGTTCCTTATCGTTAAGGCCTATAACAAAATGAAAGCTCCGGCACCGGCACCGGCACCATCTGGTCCTTCTCAAGAAGATCTTTTGATAGAAATCAGGGATTTGCTTAAAAAACAATAAGATAAAGGTCGCCTTTTAAGGCAGACTACCGCTGCACTGCAGTTTCATCTTAAAACCGTCACGGAAGCTTCGCAACTTCTTTGACGGTTCTTTTTTGTTTGAATGTTAAATTTGTAACATTTTGTTAAATAATTATTGCACCCGTTTAAAATGCTTGTCAGGTCAATAGGCTTGCACTACATTTGTGCTTCTAAATTAATTAAAGATGAAAGTAGCCGTTGTAGGTGCCACCGGTATGGTAGGCGAGGTGATGCTCAAAGTGTTGAGTGAACGTAATTTTCCCATTACGGAATTGCTATTGGTCGCTTCTGAGCGTTCGGTAGGAAAAAAACTCTCTTATAAAGATAAAGAATACGCTATTATAGGCTTGGCCGATGCAGTAGCGGCAAAACCTGACATTGCCATATTTTCGGCTGGAGGTGATACTTCATTGGAATGGGCGCCCAAGTTTGCCGAAGTGGGTACTACGGTTGTTGATAACTCCTCTGCTTGGCGAATGGACCCTACCAAAAAATTGGTGGTTCCGGAAATCAATGCCAATGAGCTGACCAAGGAAGATAAGATTATCGCCAACCCTAACTGCTCAACCATTCAATTGGTAATGGCCTTGGCCCCCTTGCACAAGAAATACAAGATGAAACGCGTTGTTATCTCAACATATCAATCGGTATCGGGAACAGGCGTAAAGGCGGTACGTCAGTTAGAGAACGAAATGGCCGGTGTACAGGGCGAAATGGCCTATCCTTACCCTATCAACCGAAATGCCTTGCCACATTGTGATGTTTTCTTGGAAAACGGATATACTAAGGAAGAAATGAAATTGGCGCGCGAGCCACAAAAAATATTGGACGACAGAAGTTTTTCAATAAGTGCTACCGCTGTGCGTATACCTACGGCCGGAGGTCACTCCGAATCGGTAAACGTTGAGTTTGAAAACGATTTTGACTTGAACGATGTCAGAAAGTTGTTGAACGATACGCCAGGCGTTACCGTACAGGATAACCCTGATACCAACACCTATCCGATGCCCATCTACGCCCATGATAAAGATGAGGTTTTTGTTGGCCGTCTTCGTAGGGACGAGTCGCAACGAAATACTTTAAACATGTGGATCGTTGCCGATAACCTTCGAAAAGGGGCGGCTACCAATGCGGTTCAAATCGCTGAATATTTAGTGAAAAACCAATTGGTATAAAAATTATATACTTTCTAAATTTTTAGTTAAAACCTATGCTGTGCAATGCCGGCATAGGTTTTTTTATGGTACTTTTAGCGAATTTCAATCGTCAAGGCATGAAGAAATATCTTTTACTTTTAGCATGGGCAGCTGCTATTATAGCCTGCAAATCATTACCAAAAAAAGAGCATATTACCGTGAATTACCCAAAGACCCATACATCAGAAACCGTTGATACCTATTTTGGAACTTCCGTAGCGGATCCCTATCGTTGGCTCGAAGATGATATGAGCGAAGAAACCGGAGCTTGGGTCAAGGCCCAGAATGAAGTTACTTTCGGCTATTTGGAAAAAATTCCGTTTCGCAATGCCCTAAAGGAAAGACTGGAAAAGCTATGGAATTACGAAAAGCTGGGTTCTCCGTTCAAGGAAGGGGACTATACTTATTTCTATAAGAACAACGGCCTGCAGAACCAATACGTCCTGTATCGAAAAAAAGGAGATGGGGAAGAAGAAGTTTTCTTGGATCCCAATACTTTTTCGGAAGATGGAACCACCTCTCTTGCGGGTTTAAGTTTTACCAAAGACGGTTCCTTAGCGGCTTATCTGATCTCAGAAGGTGGTAGTGATTGGCGTAAGGCCATTGTCATCGACACCGAAACCAAGCAGGTTGTAGAAGACACCCTTACCGATATCAAGTTTAGCGGAATTTCTTGGAAAGGAAACGAGGGTTTCTATTATTCAAGCTACGATAAACCCGAGGGGAGCGAGCTTTCGGCCAAGACCGACCAACATAAGGTCTACTATCATAAAATGGGAACTTCCCAAAAAGAAGACCAATTGGTATATGGGGGAGTAGCGGCTGAGAAACATAGGTATATTGGTGCATCGGTAACAGAAGATGAACGTTATCTTGTGATTACGGCTTCGGTATCGACCTCTGGTAACAAGTTGTTCATTAAAGACCTTTCAAAGCCTGAAAGCGGTCTGGTTACGATTGTAGGGGATACCGATTCCGATAACTATATTATTGAGAACGAAGGCTCAAAACTTTATATCGTTACCAATAGGAAGGCCCCGAACAAAAAAATCGTCACCGTTGATGCTGAAAACCCCGGAGAGGAGAACTGGGTAGATTTTATTCCCGAGACGGAGAATGTACTTACTGCCGGCACGGGTGGAGGCTACTTCTTTGCCGAGTATATGGTTGATGCCATCAGTAAAGTATTTCAATACGATTATGACGGTAAGTTGATTCGTGAGGTGAAGCTTCCGGGTGTGGGGAGTGCTTCCGGTTTTGGGGGAAAGAAGGAAAATAAGGAGTTTTATTTTTCCTTTACGAACTATATCATTCCGGGTTCATCCTATAAATACAACGTAGAAACGGGCGAGTATACCTCTTATTGGAAGCCTGATATCGACTTCGATTCCGACGCCTATGAATCAAATCAGGTGTTTTTTACCTCAAAGGACGGTACAAAGGTACCCATGATCATAACCCATAAAAAGGGCTTACAACGCAACGGAAAAAATCCGACCATCTTATATGGTTACGGTGGCTTCAATATCAGTTTAACGCCTGCTTTCAGTATCGCCAATGCCGTTTGGCTGGAGCAGGGCGGGATATATGCCGTGCCCAATTTAAGGGGAGGTGGAGAGTATGGTAAAAAATGGCATGATGCCGGTACCAAAATGCAAAAGCAGAACGTATTTGATGATTTTATTGCCGCAGGGGAATACTTGATCGAGAATGACTATACTTCTTCAGAATACCTTGCCATTCGTGGTGGAAGCAACGGAGGACTGCTTGTTGGGGCTACCATGACCCAAAGACCCGACTTGATGAAGGTGGCCTTGCCGGCCGTAGGGGTCTTGGATATGTTACGCTATCATACCTTTACCGCTGGTGCAGGATGGGCCTATGATTACGGTACGTCGGAGGAGAGTAAAGAGATGTTCGAATACTTAAAGGGCTATTCGCCCGTTCATAACGTGAAGGAAGGGGTGGCTTATCCGGCGACCTTGGTGACTACCGGTGATCACGATGATCGTGTGGTACCGGCCCACAGTTTTAAGTTTGCCGCGGAACTGCAGGCCAAACAAGCAGGAGACGATCCTACCTTGATCCGAATCGAGACCAATGCGGGCCATGGTGCGGGAACACCGGTAAGCAAGACCATTGAACAGTATGCCGATATTTTTGCCTTTACCCTGTACAATATGGGATTCGAGGCACTTCCGAATAAGGCTGGAAAGAGCGGAAAGTAGTTCGGAAGAAAAAAATACCGACCGGATTTTTTAACCTAAGGCCGTTGAGATAATTGAAGATGAAGATATGTTACAAGTAGATCATGTTTCTTTTAGCTATGTAGACGATATTCCCGTTTTGGAGAATATCAACCTTAAGGTGGCCAAGGGAGAGCATGTATCCATTATTGGTGAAAGTGGTTGCGGAAAGAGTACGCTTTTAAAAATTATTTACGGACTCTTGGATATTAAAGTGGGTGAAGTCTACTGGAACGATACCCAAGTTTTAGGTCCCCTTCATAACTTGGTGCCGGGCGAACCATATATGAAGTACCTCTCCCAAGATTTTGACTTAATGCCCTTTACCACGGTAGAGGAGAATATTAGTCAGTTTTTATCCGTTTTTGAGCCTGAGGAACTTGAAGAACGTACTATTGAGCTGTTGGAGATGATCGAGATGAGCAAATTTGCCAAAACCAAGGTGAAATTGTTAAGCCGTGGACAACAACAACGTGTTGCCTTGGCCCGTGTGTTGGCGCAAGAGCCCAAGGTCCTCCTTTTAGACGAGCCTTTTAGTAATATCGATAACTTTAGAAAGAACAGTTTAAGACGTAACCTTTTCGGTTACCTAAAACGGCAAAAAATAACCGTAATTACGGCTACACATGATCATATGGACATGCTTCCGTTTGCCGATAGGGTAGTCGTACTCAAAGATAGGTTCATTGTGGCTAAGGACAGCCCTAAAAACCTATACGAGCATCCTAAAGACCTCTACGTGGCCTCCTTGTTCGGAGAGGCCAATAAAATTCCCATAAACATCGTAAAATCGTATGCCGACACCAAAAGGCGTATCATTGTATATGCACATGAATTCAAGGTTTCCGGAAAATCGGGTTTGGAGTGTGTGGTAAAGGGAGCCTATTATATGGGAGGTCATTATATGATCGTGGGTATCTATGAAGGTGAAGACATCTATTTTCACCATGATAGGCCTCTAGAGGTCGGTAAGGTAATCTTTCTAAATCTTTCATTGGAGACCATCAACCAACGTATGGCCGATTTTTAAACTATGAACAAGGCCCAACTGATACAAGAATTAAATTTCAAGGCCGTTCGCAGCAGTGGTGCCGGAGGGCAGCATGTAAACAAGGTGTCGACTAAAATAGACCTTAGCTTTTCGCTTAAAGACTCTAATGGACTTACTGCTACCGAGAAAGAGCGCATCTATAGAAAAATAGGACATAGGCTTACCAAAGATGGCGTTTTACAAATGCAATGCGACGAAACCCGAAGTCAGCACAGAAATAAGGAACTGGCCATTGCCCGTTTTTTGACTCTTATGGAAGATGCCTTAAAGGTCAAAAAGAAACGTCGTAAAACAAAGCCGTCTCGATCTTCCATTGAGAAACGGTTAAAGCAAAAAAAGAAGAACGCCCAAAAAAAGACGAATAGAGGAAAGCCCCAAATCGATTAAAAATCATTGGGGCTTTCTTGTTCGGGATTAAAAACCCGACTCGTACTAAACATCAACTAACCGTTAGAATTCTTGCTTGCCGAATTCACTATCAATGAATTTCGATTTATTCTTATTCTTATTGAAATTGTACGATAGGTTCAACAATACCATATCAACTTCATATACGTAGTTCGTGGTCGTGTAGAATTCACCTTCTCGGTAGGTCGTAATACCTTGTTCGTTCGTGTCCAATAGCCCCATATCTATATTTTGCCATTGTAATGTAGCCGTCAGACGGTCGTTGAGAAACGACTTTTTAAAGGTCAGGTTGGGCGAATAGAAACGAGAATCTTCCCCTTGTGCCGTAATCCGTTCCGATAGATAGTTAAAGGTGAATTGTAAGGAAGCGGTTTCGGTGAAGTCGTATGTGCTGTTCGCGTTTATCGAGTATACAAAAGAACTACTGTCTATGTTCCGACCGTCGTAGGTGCCGTCAATGGAATAATTGTAAAGGTTGGCCCCAATAAAGTTCGACCAGTTTTTGGTGGGTTTTAGCTGTGTTCCTAACTCCAATCCTAATGATTTGGCCTTGCCTACATTAGAGTAGATTCGGTTTAGAATCGTATCGTTGTAGATGGTGTTTACCCTATTCACCAAGTTTTTGGTATCGCGGTAGTAGGCCGTTGCAAAAATCGAATTTCCACCGTCGAAGTTTTTACTGATACCCACTTCCAACAAGTCTATAAATTCGGGTTTTAGGGTGGGGTCTCCTTGCTCTAGGGTCTCGGAGTGTTCGCGTTCCGGAAAAGGATTCATTTTAAAAGTGGTCGTCCGTTCTACCCTTTTGCTGTAGGCGGCCTTTAATTTTGTGTTGTTTTCAAAAGTGTATTGAACCGAAGCCGATGGAAACGGTTTTACATAGTCGTAAGCATAGGTCGTATCAATAAGCCCTTGCTTGTCGCGAAGGTCAAGTTCGCGGTCCATCGCTTCAATCCGTACGCCTGCGGCATATTCCCATTTGTCTTTTGCTCCCGTCAATTGTGCGTAACCCGAATGAATGCTTCTTTGCAGGTCTACTTCACTTGAAAACTCGGGGACGAGTTCAAAGGCACCACCCGTCGTATCATCTTTTCGCTCGTATACGAAATCGCCCGTATGGTCGAGGTTTCGGTATTGGTAGCCTGTTTCGAGTTGGCCTATTGCAAAGGGTTTCCAGGCATAATCCAAGGATAGGCGAATACCGTTCAATGGGTTGTCATTAGTGTTGTACTCTTGCTGGTATATGATATTTCTGTCGGGCTCGCCCAAGTTGTCGCTTTCCGTAGGGCCGCCCAATAAGGTGTATTCGTATAAGAAGGAGGTCGATAGTTTTGAGGTATTGTCGAAAATGTGGGAATAGTCAAAGCTTCCCAATACAAAATCACTTTTTCGGGTCCTCAGGTTGTGGTTATAGTACTGAAACGTATAGAAGCGTTCCCCTCCAAGGGCCGGTGTACTCCCGTGGTTGTCGTAATACACGATATCGGCTAGACGGTCTTTTTTCCTTTTACCCCCGTAAAAACCCAATGAATAGGCATTTTTATCGTCTGGGGCATAGTCTACGGTAAACCGGCCGCTGTAATTGATTTCGTCGAAGCTGCGTTCGCCGGTGGAAGGAAACTGCGTAAGGGTGTCGTTTATAATGGTGAAAACATCGCCTTCACGTCTTCCGCCCAGGTCGTTACGTTGGTAGTTGGCCCCCATGGAGACGTTCCAATCGCCTTTGCGAATGTTGTAGGTGGCATCGGCCCCGTAGCGCTGGTGAACCTTGTCGTTTCCGTAGGTTTCAATGGAGGGAAGTCCCCCTTTTATGTTTATTTGGGCAAAGCTGCCGTCTGCAGCACCTTTTTTGGTTATGATGTTCAAGATGCCGGCTTTTCCTTCAGGGTCGTATTTGGCAGAAGGGGCGGTGATTACTTCAACACGCTCTATGGCATTGGCCGGAAGCTGGTTCAACAAGGTAGAAGCATTGCCTTGAACAGGGTTGCCATTGAGCAATACCACAAAGCCCGTACTTCCGCGAACACTGATTTCGCCTTGTCCGTCAACACTTACCGAAGGTATGTTTTTAACCACGTCGGTAGCACTGCCCCCAAGGCTGTTCTGAAATTTTTTGGTATCAAAAACCTGTCGGTCTATTTTATTGATAACGGTGGCGCGTTCGCCTTTGACCACGACTTCTTCAAGTTGGGTGCCGCCTATGCTAAGGGCTATGGTTCCTAGGTCAACGCCTTTTCGGTTCTGTACCCTAATGTCTTTAATGGTCTTGGTTTCGAAGCCGATAAAGGAAGCTTCAAGGTAATAGGTGCCGTTTTTGACCCCTTCGATGGTAAAGATGCCGTTAAGGTCGGTAATTACCCCGGTAAGCAATTTGCCGCTCTCTTGGTCGAAGATGGCCGCAGTGGCGTATTCCAATGGGTAGTCATTATCGCCGTCCGTTATTTTTCCCGTAATCTGTGCCGATACAGATAGTGGGGCAAGGGCGATTAGCATCAATAAAAAGTGATAAAACTTCATGTTCAATAGGTTTGGTAATAATTAGGTGTCGAAATTACCCTTAAGCCCTATTGAATTCTGGTCTGTTTGAAAAATTTAAGGTACGATCGCTACTTTTTTGTACTGTAGCGGGGTTTGGCCATCATGGCGCTTAAAATATTTGACAAAATGTGAAACATCGGAAAAGTCGAAGTTGTATGCAATTTCGGTAACGGAGAGGTCGGTATAGAGGAGTAAACGCTTGGCCTCTTTTATAATGTGCTCTGCAATTACCGCCGAGGCCGTTTTTTCGTGTTTTTTTCTACACCAGGCGTTGAGGTTCTGCGCCGTGGTATTCAATTGTGAGGCGTAATATGCCACATCGTTTTTTAATTTGTTTTCAAGCAATTCAGAAAAACGTTCGTCTAGATCATTGGTAGATAGATCTTCATCAATTTGTACATAGTTCAGAATTTTAGAAAAAAGGGCCTTAAGTACCCCTTCTACCAGAACATCCCTACTGGCACAATTTTCCTTTATTTCTTTTGAGGCGATTTCAAAGAGCGACTGAATGCTCGAATCGTAAGCAGGGTTGATTACCTTTTTGTTTCCTAGCTGCCTTAGTTGTAGGTTGATGTGCTTATCCAAGGTCTTTTCCATAAAACCTTCCTTGATAATGATGACGAAACCTTCTGGCAGGGTATCGATTTCCCAATGGTGCACTTCATCTTTCTTAATGATAAAAATTATGGGAGGTTCAATGGCGTAGCCGGTTTCATCCATGTAGTGTACACCGCTGCCTTTGCTGAAGTAGACCAGCTCCATATATTTATTATGGCGGTGCGGTTTGGTATATCGCTTATTGGTGTCGAACGGCTCGATCTTGATATCTTCCAAGGCCGAAATCTTTGAATAGGTATTTATTTTTGTTCGTGTCAAGGGGGTAGATTTTTTGGCAATCGAAATTTGGTGATCAAGGACTATAACTAAGGCGTCCGAGATTTTTGTAATGGTTAAAATCGTGAGTTGTAAAGGTAGTGGATCAAAATGCAATCCAATACTTGAAATACCGCTGAATACCCAAAGATTCTAATACAAAACGTTTAAAATATAAGCCTTTTGGTTAATTGTTTGAACTCCCCTCAGTTTTGAGGTAAATCCGCTTCAATTGCTAGAACTCGAATTTCAGTTGAACTGAAATGGATTCCTTGTCCGTTGTTTTTTCTTTTTTCTCCGTATTGAGGTTGGCAAGGGAAATACCGAGCAGGCGTACCGAGTTCTGTAGCTTTTCTTGATACAAAAGTTCCTTGGCCGTTTCCAATATAAGGCTCTTGGACGATATATAATAAGCGAGGGTCTTGCTTCTGGTATTAAGGGTGAAATCGCTGTATTTGATTTTAAGTGTGACCGTTTTACCCGCAATATTGGCTTTTTTTAAGCGTTTTTCAAGCTCTTCGGCAATATGGTCTAGTCGTTCGAGCATAAATATTTCGCTGCTCAGGTTTTCGTTGAAGGTACGTTCGGCTCCTACGGACTTTGGAATACGGTGCGGTTTAACCTCACTGGTATGGATTCCGCGGACCACGTTGTAATAGTAGCTTCCGTTTTTGCCGAAATTCCCTTCCAGAAATTCAAGCGTTTTTTGTTTCAGGTCTTTACCGGTAAAGATGCCCAGTTTGTACATTTTTTCGGCAGTGACCTTTCCCACACCGTAAAATTTTCGAATGTCGAGCTCTTCAAGAAACTGCGATATCTCTTCGGGGTTTACGGTTTTTTGCCCGTTGGGTTTGTTGACGTCGCTGGCGACCTTCGCAATGAATTTATTGATGGAAATACCTGCGGAGGCGTTCAGGCCGATAGTGTCGTATATTTTTTGCCTAATTTCCTTGGCGATCAATGAAGCGGAGGGATTTCCCTTCTTGTTTACGGTAACATCGAGATAGGCTTCGTCCAATGACAGGGGTTCTACCAGATCGGTATACTCGTAGAATATATTTCTGATTTGATGAGAGATTTCCTTATAACGCTCAAAACGCGGTTTAACAAAAATAAGTTCGGGACAATTACGCTGTGCCAGAACACTGCTCATGGCGCTACGAACCCCGTATTTTCTAGCTTCGTAGCTGGCTGCGGCAACAACGCCCCTTTTTGAGCTTCCGCCAACGGCAATGGGCTTTCCGCGCAAGTCGGGATTGTCCAGTTGCTCTACGGAGGCATAAAAGGCATCCATATCCACATGAATAATCTTTCGCAATGGAAAATCGTTTGGCATACAGCAAAATTAGGTTATATTTAGTTGGATGGAAACACAAAGAAAGACAGCAATAATACTTGGGGCCACAGGTCTTACCGGAGGCATTTTGTTACGGCTTTTGTTGGAGGACGACCGCTACGTGAAAGTTAAATTGTTCTCTCGTTCGAGCACAGGGCTCTCACATCAAAAGATAGAGGAGCATTTGGGCGATTTAATGCAATTGGCACAATTTGAAGCCGACTTTACGGGTGATGAGGTGTTCTGTTGTATCGGTACCACAAAATCAAAAACACCGAATAAGGAAGCCTATAGAAAAATCGATTATGGCATTCCTGTAGCGGTCGCCAAACTTTCAGCCAAAAACGGCATTTCAAGTTTTTTGGTAATGTCCTCTATGGGGGCAAATGCCAAGAGTAAGGTTTTCTACAGCCGTCTAAAGGGCGAAATGGAGGAAGCGGTACTCGGTGAAAATATAAAGAACACCTACCTCTTTCGACCTTCGTTGATCGGGGGCCAACGGGAAGAAAAACGAATCGGCGAGTTGTTGTTCAAACAATTGATGAAAGTCGTGAACCTTGTTTTGGCGGGGCCGCTCGAAAAATACCGTTCCATTAAGCCCGAAACCATAGCGAAGGCTATGATACGTGTGGCCAATGGAGCGTATACGACACCTATAATAGAATCCGATAAGATTAAAAAAATAGCAGAGGGGAGTGATTGAAATCGAACGTAAATTTTTGGTCACGTCAAGGGCGTACCAAGGGCAGGCCACTTTGAAGGAACGAATAGTTCAAGGGTTTTTAAACACGCATCCGGAGCGAACAGTTAGGGTGAGGATCAAGGCCGATTCGGCATTTTTGACCGTAAAGGGAAAATCGAACGAGGCCGGAACTATGCGATTTGAATGGGAAAAGGAAATTCCCGTACCGGATGCCGAACAGTTATTGTCGATCTGTGAACCGGGGGTTATCGATAAGGTGCGCTACAATGTTCCCGTGGGGCAACATATTTTTGAGGTAGACGAATTTTATGGGGACAATGAAGGACTCATCGTTGCCGAAATAGAATTGGCCTCTGAAGACGAGGACTTTGAAAAACCGGAATGGTTGGGCCAAGAGGTGACCGGTGAGGTCAAATACTACAATTCGCAACTGGGTAAAAACCCCTATACATCTTGGTAAGCTTAGGATAGAAAGACGGCGTCGTTTTTATCTAAATAACTCTTGGTTGAAATGCCTCTTAAGTTGTTGATTATAACATGGTTCAATAGCTCTTCGGGAGTGAATTTTTCAAAAAAGTTGGTCTTTTCGGCGTACAGAATATGCTCCATTCGATTAAAATAGAGCTGATATGTAAGGGAAAGGTTGACGTCTTGCCTTATCTGGCCTTTTTCTTGGGCACTTGATAATAGGTCTTTGACGAGAACGGAAACCTCCAGCTCCCTAAAGTCGTTAAACAAGCGATATACGTTAGGGTAATACTTTTTGAGGCTTCGCAAAAAATTGGGACTAAAAGATTTAAAGGTATCCAACCCTATCCTATAAATGGAAATTATAGTTAGAATAGGGTCGGATTTTTCCTTTTCTACACACTGGTTTATTTCAGACCTCAATCGGTTCAGGAGTGCTTCCAAACTTTCCCGAATGATCTCTTCCTTGCCCTTGAAGTTCTCGTATATCGTTTTTTTAGAGATACCGAGTTCATGGGCCAGATCGTCCAAGGTAAAGCGCTTGCTTCCAAATTTTAAAAACTTAGAGAGGGCAAACTCCAAAAATTGGTCTTTATTGATCATGTGCCTAGCAAATGATTAGTGCCATCCGCCGCCAAGTGAACGATACAATGCGATCGTAGACGATAGTTGTCCGAGCTTGTTGTTGATTAGGTTAAGTTCTGCATTTAAAGAGTTTTCCCTAGCCGTCAACAGGTCTAAATAGGTCAGGTATCCACTGTTCAACAATTCTTCCGAATTGGTTTCCGCACGTTTGAGGGCCACTACCTGTTTGGTAACATAGGCTTCTTTTTCAACGGCGGTGTTGTAATCGTATAGTGCATCCGACACTTCTTTACCTGCGGTAAGCAAGGTCTTTTTAAAGTTAAGGAGGGCCTGCTCTTGTTGGGCTTGGGCCACTTCGTAGGCCGTTCTTATCTTTCTTCCGTTAAAGATGGGTTGGGTCAGGCCACCGATAAGGTTGGCAAAAAGAGAACTGCTGTCGATCCAATTGTCCAATTCCAAACTTTGAAGTCCACCTTGGGCCGATAGGGTAATTGACGGATAGAAGTTGCTTCTTGCTACATTGGTCAACTCAAAATTGTTGACCAAGCCGTATTCGGCCTGCATTACATCAGGTCTGTTGCGCAACAAAAGGGCCGGAACACCTAGTTTCATATCGTTTACCAAAGTCTGTTCGTTCAGTTTACCTCGGGCATACGATTGGGGTCGTTCGCCCAAAAGAATGCTTAGGGCGGTTTCGGTCTTAAAAAGGGAATTTTTAAGATCTAATAACTGGCTTTGCGCACTGTACAACTGGGCCGCGGTCTGGTCGACGCCCACTTGGTTGGCTTGCCCGGCTTCTTTAAGGGCCGATATGGTCTCGAGACTTTTGGTTCGGTTTTCGATCGTCTGTTCGGTCACCGAAATTTGTTCGTCTAGGGCCAATAGAGTGTAATACGTGTTTGCGATCTGCGCCACCAAATCGGTTTTTACCGCTTGGTGGGCCGCTACGGTCTGTAGGTAGCTGGCATCGCTTGCCCGTTTGGTGCTTCTTATCTTTCCCCAGATATCGGCTTCCCAAGATAGGGTACCCGAAGCCTCAAATTGATTGTAGGGCTGCGAAAAGATGCTTCCGAACTGACCGTTTTCACTGGTTCTTGCCGTTCTGGTAGCGCTAGCGGCCCCGTTAAGGGTAGGCAGGTAACCTGCCTTTCCTTGTTTTACGTAAGCCTCGGCTGCCGAAATGTTTTCCAGTGCTATACGAATGTCGAGGTTGTTCGTTAAACCGCGTTCGATATAGGTCTTTAAATACGAATCCGTAAAAAGGTCCTTATATGATATCGAAGCGAATGACACGCTGTCTTGCGGCAGCTGGTCGGTTCGATATAGGTTTTCGGTCTCGACAGCCGGCCGCTCATAGTTTTTTGCCACAAAACAGGATTGTAGCAAGAGGGGAAGCATGGCTACCAATAAGAATTTATTTATTGCTAATTTCTTCATGATTTCTCTAGTTCTTTGATTCTTCAATAGTTTCTTGCGGCGCACCGGTGATACGCTCCTGGATGGTTTGGAAGATGACATATAGGGCAGGTATTATAAACACACCGAATAAGGTTCCTATCAACATACCACCAACAGGGCTCATACCGATCGAGCGGTTTCCTACGGCTCCAATACCTGTAGACAATGCCAACGGCATCAGTCCGAATATAAAGGCGAAGGAGGTCATTAATATGGGCCTAAGTCGTGCTTTTGCACCATCAATGGCCGACTCAATGATCGACATGCCGTGTTTTCTTCGCTGCAATGCAAATTCTACGATAAGAATGGCATTTTTAGAGAGCAGACCGATCAACATGATCAAGGCGATTTGAAAATATATGTTATTCTCAAGACCAGCCATACTTACAAAACCAATGGCACCCGCAATACCTACCGGAAGCGATAATAATATCGAGAAGGGTAGTATATATGATTCGTACTGTGCACTCAATAGGAAGTAAACGAAGATCAAACTCAATATAAAGATGATGGTCGTCTGGCTACCCGCACTGTTTTCCTCCTTGGTAAGCCCCGAATACTCATAGGTATAGTTGTTCGGCAGCACTTGGGCCGTAACTTCCTCAATGGCTTTGATGGCATCACCTGTAGAATAACCAGGGTTCATGGCTCCGTTAATTTTTACGGAACTCAAAAGGTTGAACCTGCTCACTACTTCCGGGCCGTAAATTTTCTTTAATGAAACAAACTGGGATACGGCAACAGATTCACCTTTGGCATTGGTCACAAAAATGTGGTTCAACGAATTTTCATTGGCCCTATCTTCGGGTTTTGCCTGGATCATAACACGGTACTGCTTACCGAATTTATTGAAGTCCGTGGTATATAGTCCACCGTAATAGCCTTGCATGGCACTAAAGACATCGGTTACCGCTAAACCGGCCATTTTGGTTTTCTCCACATCTACCTCTACTTCGTATTGAGGGAAGTTGGCGTTGAAATTTGTAATGGCGTATTTTACTTCCGGTCTTGCGTTTATAGCCGCTAAGAATTCATTGGTAACCTTGTTTACGGTTTGCCAATCGTCGGCATCTTTGCTCTGTAGGTTCATCTCAAAACCGGTGGAGTTACCAAAGCCTCGTATACTTGGTGGCGTAAAGAAGAAGATTTTGGCATCTTTTAATCCGGCTGTTTTGGCGAACAGGCTTCCTACTACGGCATTCACCGATTCGGCATCACCTTTACGTTCGCCCCAATCTTTAAGACGAAGAACCGAGAATGCATAAGAACCACCGTTAACACTATTTAAAATACTAAATCCGGTAATGTTCATCCTAGCCTTTATGATATCCATAGATTGATAAATGGAATCTAACTGCTTCACGGTCTTTTGTGTCTGCTCTAAAGTAGTACCGGGAGGCATGGTAACATCGGCAAAGACGATGGCCTTATCTTCATTAGGTATAAAACCCGTAGGTGTCGATTTGAATAGCAAAAGTGCTATTACCACAAATATGACAAGAGACAATCCGGTCACCCATTTTCTTTTGGCGATAAATTTCACCGAACCGACATATTTATTGGTTATGGCATCAAAGCCGGTGTTGAAGGCCGAAAAGAAACGTTTTGTAAGTCCTTTTTTATGTTCTTCCGATGGATTATGGGGCTTTAGTAAAAGCGCAGCCAAAGCAGGACTCAAGGTTAAGGCGTTTACCGCGGAAATAAGAATGGCGATAGCCAATGTTATACCAAATTGTTGGTAGAACACTCCTGATGAACCGCTGATAAAAGATACCGGAATAAATACGGCCGACATGACCAAGGTAATGGAGATAATGGCACCTGATATTTCTGACATGGCCGATTTAGTCGCCGTTTTGGCATGGGTGGCACCTTCTTCCATTTTGGCGTGTACCGCCTCCACTACCACAATAGCATCATCCACGACAATACCAATGGCCAGAATCATGGCGAACAAGGTCAACATGTTGATGGAATACCCGAAAAGGGAGAGGAAGAAGAACGTACCAATAATCGCTACAGGAACGGCAATAGCGGGTATTAAGGTAGATCTAAAGTCTTGTAAGAATAGGAATACTACCAAGAACACCAATAAAAAGGCTTCGATCAATGTCTGTATAACATGTTCTATAGAGGCACTTAAAAAGTCCTTGGTGTTATAAGGAATTACATAATCCAACCCTTTGGGAAAATCCTTTGAACTTTCCTGTAGAATCGTTTGAATTTCGTCGATAATGGCATTTGCATTCGATCCTGAGGTTTGGAATATACCAACAGCGGTACCGGGCTTGCCCATACCTTCGTTTTTCGTACCATAATTAAAGGCGCCTAACTCTATTTCGGCAACATCTTTAAGCCTTAAAAACTGTCCGTTTTCTTGAGCTTTGATTATGATGTTTTCATATTCAGCTTCATCTGAAAGGCGCCCTTTATATTTTAGTACATATTCGTAAATTCCATCGGCATTTTCCCCGATTTTCCCCGTTGCGGCCTCAAGGTTCTGTTCCCTTAGGGCATTTTGAATATCTGACGGCATGAGTTTGTACGCCGCCATCTTTTCTGGGTTGAGCCATACGCGCATGGAATAATCCTTAGAACCGAAAACGGTAACGTTACCAACACCTTCGATACGTTGTAATTTCGGTACGATGTTGATTCTAGCGTAGTTCTCAACAAAAGTGGCATCGTAATCTTCGTTATCCGAGAATAATGAGAAGAACAAGAGGGCACTTGTCTGGGACTTTTGTGTGATAACACCCGTTTGTACTACGGCTTGTGGTAAAACACTGTTGGCCCTGGCAACCCTGTTCTGAACGTTTACCGCGGCAATATCGGGGTCGGTACCCAGTTTAAAGAATACGTTGATCGTAGCGGCACCATCGTTACTGGCGCTAGAGGTCATGTACAACATGTCTTCAACACCGTTGATCTGCTCTTCTAAAGGAATAACAACACTCTTTAGTACCGTTTCCGCATTTGCACCTGTATAGGTACTCCTAACCTGTACGGTCGGTGGTGCTATTTCTGGATATTCTTCAATAGGCAAGGTCGTTAGGCCTAGTATACCTAGAATAACTATAATAATCGATATCACCGTAGATAGTACGGGACGATCTATAAATTTCTGAAACATTGTTCTTTATTTATGTATTATGATGAATAGCGGATGCTTACTTGACCGGGCTAATGGTCATTCCGTCTTTGATTTTAGTCACACCTTCAAGAACAATGGTAGTTCCCTTTTCAATTCCATTTTCTACAATGTATCCTTTTTGGGTATTGGCTATAATATCTATGGGCATTGTTGTAACGGTGTTATCGTCTTTTAAGACGTAAACCAGTTTTTTACCTTGTAAATCTATGGTTGCCGCCTGTGGGATTTCATAGGCACTTTTGTAAACGGTGGGAATCTTGATCTTGCCGGTGCTACCGCTGCTAAGAATATTGTTTTTGTTCTCAAAATCGGCCCTGGCGGTGACACTACCCGTAGTACTGTTGATAATGGTATTGATCATGGCAATTTTACCGGGCTCTGGGTATTCCTTACCATTGATCATTTCAAGTTTTACCTCTGGGGCTTTTTCAAGATCCATAAGGTTCTTATCCTTTTTGGGCATAGATTCCTTCAATTTTAAAAGCTCTTTTTCATTTAAGGAAAAATAGGCACGAACCTGGCTTATATCGGAAACAGTTGTCAAGGGCCTGCCCATGTTTGAGCTTACCAAAGCCCCGGTCTTAAATGGAATTTCCCCTATATAACCGTCGACGGGACTGGTAATACGCGAATAGCTGATATTGGAAGCTACACTTTCGTAGTTGGCCTTGGCCTGTTCCAATTGGGCTTTTGCAGTTTCAAGCTGAACCTCGCTAATGATGTTCTTTTCGACCAAGGGCTTAAGCTTGTCAACTTCTACTTGGGCCACGTTAACCGAAGCCTTGGCAGCATTGGCATCTTGGTTTAAGGTTTGGGTCTCTAATTTAAAAAGAAGTTGCCCTTTTTTGATTTTTTGACCTTCTTCTACGTATACGTGTTGAATGAAGCCAGAAACTTTCGGCCAGATTTCTACGTTTTGCTTACCCTCTAAGGTGGTAGAAAACTCATTGTAAATGGTGATGTCCTGTGGAGTCAACTCACCAACCTTTAAACTCGG
Organism: Zobellia uliginosa; assembly: GCF_900156625.1. GTDB lineage: Bacteria > Bacteroidota > Bacteroidia > Flavobacteriales > Flavobacteriaceae > Zobellia > Zobellia uliginosa. Next base: position 534,911 of record NZ_FTOB01000001.1, read on the forward strand.
GGGAGGTGGGGTGGCACCACCTGCAGGAGGGGTTGGGGTGGTTCCAAAGCAGGAACTTAAGAGAAGTCCTGCACTTAATAGTCCTAATATAGATAGCTTTTTCATTTTTAGATGGATGTTATAATTCTTGTTAAGGTTTTGTTAATTCTGAATGTTCGAAAATAAGCGAACTAAAATGGTAAAAAAATTATTGTTTTAGGTTTTTCAAATCGGCAATTGTCTTTCTGTAAATTTCACGGGTGTCTTCCAAGCATTTTATATAGATGCGTTTTTTCTCTTTGTTTTCTTCATGTTTTTGTGGGTTGTGGGCTTTATTATATTCCGCAACCTTTTCTATCATCAGGGATTCGCTCTCTATTCTTTTTAGCGTTTGATTTAACTTCTTGATAAAAAAGGCATCTTTTTCCGCTACTTTAAAATAGCGTTTCCGGTCACCCGATTTGGTGAAATAATTTATAAATCCAGTTTGTTGTAATAAGTTCAATGATGTGGATATAGAGCTTTTGCTTGCGCCTCTTTTGGTCAAGCAGTCGTCAAAAGTGAGACCTTCTTCCTCGGTTACCACTAAATTTGCAAAGATTCTAGCGGCCAAAGGAGGTAGGGAATATTCAGATTCAAAGTGAACCCCTAGTTCCTCGATCAGTATCTGTTTGCATTTTTCTTTGTCCATAATTAAAAAATTGAAGGGGCAAAGGTAGTATTAGTTCGGTAACAAACAAACCAAAAGAACTTAAATTTTCTAAAAAAGGGTTAAATATTCGTTAAGAGGGGTGGTTTAGCGGGGAAGTATACCTTCTAAATCAATAAGCGGAATGGGTTGTAGATCCCTTTCGTTTATCGTGTTCTTGGGAAATACGAACCGTTTTTCAAAAAGTTTTCCCTCGGCAAAGAAAGTAACGAAAAACTCATTGTCAAGGGCAAGGATGTCTTCTTGTAGCACCTCTATCTTAGCAAAAGATTTGGCCGAAATGAGGCCTAGGCCATGGCGCATGGTCGACGTTTTGCGTTCGTCGTCATAGCCTTTTGAGACTACAATGGTCATTTCTATGGCGTCGGCACGGTTGTTTAAAATATAGGCGTTCCAGTCTTTGGAGAGAAACTCTTCGTTCCACTCCCGAACAATTGCAACATGAACGTCTTTGGCAATAGGTATCTCTATATCTTTCTTCACCTAGATAAAATTACAGTGCACTTTTGAACTGTTCAAGGAAGCGAACATCGTTTTCGCTCAATAGGCGAATGTCTGAAATTTGGTGCAATAGAAGGGCAATACGGTCGATGCCCATCCCGAAAGCAAATCCGGAGTACTCCTTTGAGTCGATTCCGCAGTTGTCGAGTACGTTTGGGTCTACCATACCACAGCCCATGATCTCTAGCCATCCGGTACCTTTGGTCATTTTATAATCGGTTTCGGTTTCTAATCCCCAATACACATCTACCTCGGCGCTGGGCTCGGTAAACGGAAAGTACGAAGGACGTAACCTGATTTTCGATTTTCCGAAAAGTTCGGTAGTAAAATATTGTAGGGTTTGCTTTAGGTCGGCAAAGGAAACATCCTTGTCGATATACAAGCCTTCGACCTGATGGAAAAAACAATGCGAACGCGCGGAAATAGCTTCGTTACGGTATACCCTACCCGGTGATATGGTACGGATTGGCGGGGTATTGTTTTCCATGTAACGTACTTGAACCGAAGAGGTGTGGGTACGCAGCAATATATCGGGATCGGTTTGAATGAAGAAAGTATCCTGCATATCCCTTGCCGGATGGTATTCGGGCAAGTTCAAGGCTGTAAAGTTGTGCCAATCGTCTTCGATTTCAGGGCCTTCGGAAACGTTGAAACCTATTCTTGAGAAAATTTCTATAATTTGGTTCTTGACTATAGATATAGGGTGGCGTGCACCCAATTCTATAGGTTCGCCGGGCCGTGTCAAATCACCGTAGATGCCTTTTTCGTCGCTTTTGCTCTCAAGGGCGTCGCGTAAGGTATTGAGCTTTTCGTTGGCGGCCTGTTTTAACTGGTTTATGGTCTGACCGAATTCTTTTTTCTGCTCATTGGGAACGTTTTTGAATTCTGCGAAGAAATCGTTCAAAAGTCCCTTTTTACCTAAGTATTTAATACGGAAGCTTTCGAGTTCTTCCTTGGTGGTAGCGGTAAATTTTTCTACCTCTGTAATGTGCTTTTTTATGGTATCGATCATGATGTTCGGCTAATGCCGCAAATTTAGGACATTTGCGGCATTACCGAATACATAATTCATCATAAATTGGTCTAAATTCTACAACGCGGCTTCAACTTTCGGTTCTATAGTCTTTTGTTCCAAGTACTGTATACAATCGTCAAAGGTGTCGAAAATGTGTTCCGTGGGTATTAAATCGGGTATAAGGTCTACCCGTTCCATCATGTAACGCGGTTGCTTCAGTACGTCTACGAACAATACCTCAATTTTTGAGTTGTGCAGGTCGATCAACACGTCTTCTAAAGTGTAGAGTCCGGATTGATCCATATACTGCATACGGTCCATACGGATGATTACCGTTGAGGCGTTACGCGGTATTTGATCGGCCAGTATTTGAAATTCACTGGTAGATCCAAAAAACAAGGGACCTTTAAGGTGTTTGATAAAAACCGATTCCTTTAGGTTTTGGGGGAATCGGGCTTCGTCTGCCCAACCTTGCTCTTTTTCCAATGATTTTACATCCGAGCGTTCTGCGGTAAGGTCGCCCATCTTCTTCATGAACATTAAGGAAGCTATGACCAGACCTACACCTACGGCGTATACCAAGTTCCAAACGGAAGAAAGAACCAATACAATAATCATGATTACTACTTCAGAACTGAATTTGATCGGTCCTAGGCTCATGTCTTTTGGTAAACTAGGTATCGCTTTCAACCCTTTATAATCCATTACCCCTATACCCACGGTTACTAAAATACCGGCAAGTACGGCGGCAGGTATCTGAGATGCGACCGGGCCTAAGGCCAAAAGAACGACCAATAGCAAAACACCGGCCACCATACCGGATAGCTTGGTCTTACCACCGGCATTAATATTGACCACCGTACGGATGGTTGCGCCCGCTCCTGGGATTCCGCCAAATATGGCCGCAATAGTGTTTCCTATTCCCTGACCTACCAATTCCTTGTTGGGTTGGTGCTTGGTCTTGGTCATGTTATCGGCCACTACAGAGGTTAATAAGGAGTCGATGGCCCCTAGTAAAGCCAATGTTAAGGCGGTAAAGATGTAAGGGGTTACCGAGTTGAGATCAAAGTTGGTAAAGATGCCAAGGTTGGGTACGGGAAAACCACTTGGAATTTCTTCGATGGGTCTATAGTTCAACCCAAAACCATAGGCTACACCGGAAACTACGATAAGTGCCACCAAAGCACTCGGTATGGCGGTAGTTATTTTTTTAAACCCATAAATAATGATAATCGTGGAAAGGGCCAAGATAAACTCTAGCCAGTTGATGTTTTGCAAAGCCCTGGGCATTACCTTAATGGCCCCTAATACACCTGAAGCTTCACTTTTGGCCAAAGTACTCGCCTCTTTGAGCATTTCCTCTTGGGTTATGGTTTCCGCGCGTTTAATGGTCTCCTCGAAATTTTCTAGAACGAGGATGCCCTCTCCGGCTTCTTCCTTTAGAATATTCTCTAATATAATTTCTTCGGCCATTGGTTTGTACTGGTCTACGAACTCTTTATCCTCGTTAGGATAATAGCCTACCGCAGGCAATATCTGGGTGACTAAAATAATTACACCGATAGCGGTCATAAAACCGGAAACGACCGGATACGGAATGTAACGGATGTATTTTCCTATGCCGAGCACACCAAGGCCGATTTGCATAAGTCCGGCCAATAAAAATACGGTCAAGATAGCGGGTAGTGCCTTTTCTAGACTACCGTCGTTTATGGCGATAATTCCAGCTATGACGACCATACTTACGGCCGTCATGGGAGCTGTGGGCCCTGAAATTTGCGTATTGGTACCGCCAAAAAGGGCGGCAAAAAAACTGATGAATATAGCGCCATAGAGTCCGGCACTTGGCCCGAGACCTGAACTTACACCAAAGGCCAATGCCAAGGGAAGGGCAACGATACCTGCCGTTATGCCCCCAAATAGGTCTCCTTTAAAGTTTGAGAAAAGATTTTTCATACGATTACTTTTAATGCTGATGATTAGTATATGTTTTGCTTTCGAATGTATGGGCCTGTTAAATGTTTTAGCCCCTACCGAATGATATGGGTCAATCTAAATGATAGATTTCCATAATGTTTTTGAGATAGCCTTCAAAGTCTATTTTTAGATCTATCAATTTTCCGGTATGGACGTCAAATATCCATCCGTGTACTTTCAACCCGTGATCGCGAAATGCTTTTTGCACCACCGCCGTTTTGATTAGGTTTACGCATTGTTCCTTTACGTTCAGTTCAACTAACCGATCGTATTTTTTGGTCTCGTCTTCAATGGCGTTGAGTTCTTCTTTATGAAGGCGGTATACATCGCGTATATTACGTAGCCATGGGTTTAAGACACCTAAATCTGCCGACTGCATGGCGGCTTTGACGCCTCCACAGGCGTAATGCCCACAAACGATGATATGTTTTACTTTCAAGTAATCTACGGCATACTTTACCACCGAGAGAACGTTTAGGTCTATACTGATTACCATATTCGCGATGTTGCGATGTACGAACACCTCGCCCGGCTTCGCGCCCATAACCTCTTCTGCGGTAACCCTACTATCGGAGCACCCGATGTAAAGCAATTCTGGATTTTGGCCTTCGGCCAATTGACCAAAATAGTCTGGATCTGTAGCTAGCTTTTCTTTGATCCATTCTTCGTTGTTCGCAAAAACAGTATCTAGGTTCATATTGTAATTTTTTACAAAATAGCGTTATTTCTACAGTATTATCTGAAAAAGGCCCATACGCCAACATTGGGCTTCTGAAACAAAGAACTTTTTGGCCCGTAATTATTCGTAAAAAATCACTTCGCCGTTGGACACATCGTACATGGCGCCAATTATCTTGATTTCTCCCGTTTTTTCCATTTCGGCTAAAACCGGACTTTTTTCGCGTACGTTGTCAATGGTCAAGAGCACGTTCTTTTCTGAAACTTTATCTACAAATTCAAGGTTTTTCGAGTTTCTAAGGTTTTCTTCTGACGGCTCCGCTACGGCTTCCACCGCAGGTTCGATTTTGTTGATCAAAGTGGTAAGGTTGCCCAATCTGGCGTGGTCACAAGCGCCTTTGATAGCCCCACAACTGGTGTGGCCCAAAACAACGATCAATTTGGTGCCGGCTAGTTTGCAACCGAATTCCATACTGCCCAAAATATCTTCGTTCACGAAATTACCCGCGATACGGATACTGAAAATGTCACCTAGACCTTGGTCGAAGACCAATTCCGCGGAAACCCTTGAATCGATACAGCTCAAGATGGTTGCAAAGGGAAATTGTCCTTCACTCGTGTCGTTAACCTGCTCGAGAAGGTTTCTGTTGGCTTTCAGGTTATTTTGAAAACGCTGGTTACCTTCTTTTAAAAAATCTAATGCCTTTTCTGGAGTCATTGTGGCTTGTGTCTCCTTTGTATGTGCTTTCATGCTTATCTAATTTAATGCTTTTTCTAATTAGTTTTGATGGTCGAAGGGACTATATGTTTAGTTTTCGACCCCTATGATGTCGGGTTGCTTCCCGGTTAAATATCAATTGACTTTCTTTTTTCTTTACCAAAGGTACTTGAATACCAAATGGATGTGTAGTACAATTCTGTTATGAATATTACATTTTTGTTTTAATTCGAGCGCGACTTGTAATCTCGATAGGCCGGGCATGGCTTGTATTTTTCAATGATTTCGTAGGTTTTTTTGATTGAAAAATGATTGACCTGCACTAGGCTGAGCAAAGTATTTGGGGAGGAAAAACCACTTTCTTCCGCAAGAAGTGTTTTGATATGGTTTTTCCCATAAGATATACCTTCGCTTTGAAGAATACGGGAATTTTGATAGTTTTTTCTGGTGCTCCTTCTTTTACTTGTACAGCTGACCTGATTTTGGATTGGTTTAGTGTATTGATTGAAACACCGATTATCATTCCCGCAATCGATACGGAAAGGAAGGGTAGGTCAGTGATGTTGACAAAGCCCATACTTAGAAGCATTGCCATAAAAAATGTTGCGATGCTCGGCTGAATATCGCTGCTTGAAATTTTGAACATATATTAATCCGGTCCCCAATATACATCGAGGATAAATTTGTAGTTAATCGAAAAGTTTTGTCGAGAGGATTAACTCAAATGTTCTGGAGGGGGAAGAAGAATTTCAATGGTGAAATCGATATAGCCCATAAGGTGATAGTGTCCCATAACGGACTGTTCTGACTGGGCTATTAAAGAAAAATCAAAGTAGTTCTCGTTGACTATTTTTTCCTCAAGGGGAGATTTTTTCCCCATTTCCTGTTGCTCTTCCTCATTGAGGTTGGTTACCATTATAGGATTGTCAACATCTAGTAAGGTTATGACGCTCGGAGCCACAATGGCAAATAGCCAAAGCGATAGTAAAAGAAAACGACCAAAATCTTTCATAGAAGTTTGTAACAAACGCAAATATAGCACCAAGGTTTTTATTAGCCGTTAAGGAAATATTAAAAATCTTTTAATGGTTTTATGTCTTCGGAGGGAATCCAACCCGTGGTGCCGTCAGGAATGCGAATCTTTTTCCAGTCGTTGAGTTCTTCTAGAACGTTGACTTTGGTGCCCTCATGTAGAGTAAACGCTTCAAGGCTTCTTTTATTGGGTTCGGATTTTACGCTGGCCTCTTTTGCAAAGACAATGGCGGGGTCGTCGGCCTTGAATTCACTGTGTTGCAAAAAGGCGAACACGACCGAGGTGAGCATGGCCAAAAGTGAAACCATACAGAAAATAAAGGCCAATCGCTTTCGCGAAGAATAGTGAAAATAATAGAAGGCGATGTACAGCAGTACAAAGAATATCATAAAAACAATGGAGGCATAGGCCCATTGGTCAAAAGAGAGAATGCCGATCGTACTGTCGTAGATCTTTGTAAGCCCTGTGGCCGGCATACGGTCTATGGCATCTAATGTCATATTTTGCGCATAACCCAGATTGTTCTTTATTTCGCTATCATTGGGTTTTAGCAAAAGGGCCTTCTCATAATAGTAGATGCTAGGGGCAATTTGATTGAGCTTGTAATAAGCGTTACCTAAATTGTAGTAGAGTTCCGCAGAGTGTTGCCCGTTCTGCAATATCTCTAAGTAGCTGTCTACCGCTCTTTGATATTCGCCCACGTTATAGGCTTCGGTGGCCTGGTCGAACAATGCCTTGTTCTGGCCTGACACCGTAAGGGTCACAAAAGCTATTACTATGAAAAATATCTGTCTCACTTTATTATAATTGTTTATCTAAATGTGAGATTACCTCACTGGCCTTATCGTAATCTTGCTGCATCTGTACCTCTGAAAAAGGACTGTAACGGGCCATTTCGCAATTCTTCAACAAGGCGATAAAGCCATCGTTCGTAGTGTCGTCGACTTGTTTTTCGTTGAGCAAGGTGGCAATTTTATCTTTGCTGAATTCTGATGTCTCTATTTTAAGCTTGGCCTTTAAGTAATTGTGTAAGGCTTTCTCTAGGGCGATGTAAAAGCCTTCTTTGTTGCCAAGTTCCTTTTTGGCCTTAGAAAGGTATTTTCGCGCAAGTTTGTTCGCTTTACGTACCCTATTCCCAACGACATCACTGGCGATGGCTTCCCGTTTTTTGCCTAGTATTATGGCAATAGGAATCAATATCAACGGTAGTAGTAACCAAAGATAGTACTGGGTGGAACCAAAAAAGAAATTTGATTTTATGGGCGACAGGTTGGGGTTCAGCTTCAGGAAGTTGAATTGGTTACCGACGCTAACGGCCTGTTTTTGACCTCCCGTCGCTACTGCAGTGCCAATACTTGAATTGGTCGGTCCCTCCTTTACATTGATCAAAATCTCATCGGAGGTAAGGGTCTTGTACGTTTTTGCCTTAGGGTCAAAATAGGTGAACGATATGCTCGGTATAGGGTATTTCCCCTTAAACGAAGGAACAATAGTATAGCTGTTGCTTACCTTACCCTGTGATCCCGATAGGGTGGTGCGTACGTTCTCGTTGAACTCGGGTTCGTATACTTCCAAGGAACTGGGTAGGTTCGGCTCGGGAAGTTGAAAGAGCTTTAGGTTTCCTTTTCCGCTTACCTCTACCTTCGCCTGTAAGGATTCGGAAGCGTTTAAAGTGGTTTTGCTGGTGCTTACCGAAAAATCGAAACTACCTACGGCACCGCTAAAGTTGACCGGCTTTCCTTTTTCCGGTAACGGCTTTACATTGATGGTGCGTTTTCCCGCAGAAACGGTTTTGTTCGTTTGGGTATAGATACGTCCTCCGAAGAAATCACGTTTGTTGGTGGGTACGTCTACCGTAACTTCTAGCGAAAGCGGTTCTATTTCTAATTTTCCCGATTTCTGGGGATATAATACCACGCGTTTTAATACTACGAAACGATAGGGTTTGCCCTTATAGGTGCCGTTTTCCGCCATGGGCCTTGAAACCGGAATGTCTTGGCTCCAAAAGTTGTTGTACTTGGGGTTGTCGAGCGGTTGATAGTTCGATACGCTTATGGAAGGGCTTACATAAAGTTTGTAGACTACGCTGAGGCCTTCGTTGAGATAGGGGTCCGTTTTAGATACTTCGGCCACAAGATGAAGGCTTTCATCGGCCACATCGTCTACGGTCATCTCATCACTGGGCTTGTCAACGGCCGCGGTCACCTCTACCTTTTTGGGAAGGGATTTGTAGGTTTTCCCCGCGATGACAATAGAGGCCTGTTTAATGGTTACGGTTCCCCTAGTGGTGGGGGCCAAAGTGTAAGAGTATGTTTTTGAATAGCTGCGTACCCCATTGATCCATGATGAACTTATAGATTGTGAAGGTCCCATGAGTACGCGGAAGCCTTCAAAGTCGGGTGGATTGAAATTGTCACCGTCTTTGTTCATGGTGAAATCAACCCGTAAGCGTTCGTTGATGCCTAGCTTTTCTTTGCTGAGTTTCATTTCAAAGGTAACGGCATCGTCTTGTGCCTTCATCGAAAAAACGACGAGCAGCATAGCGATGATTGCAATCAGATTTCTATGTACAGCGCTTTTTACCAATCTTTTTCGTTTTTAACCTTGACACCTTTTACTTTTTGGGCGTCTATTTTTTCTTGAACTTTTTTCTCTTCGTTTTGCATGGCCTCCAACAAATTTTGGATCTGTTGTTTGCTTAGCTGGTTCGGCCGGGGCTGCTGCTGTTGTTCTTGGGGCTTATCTCCTTGTTCGGGCTGCTTTTTCTGTTCTTCCTTTTCATCGCCATCGCCCTCTTTGTTTTCGTCTTTCTGCTCCTCGTTCTCGTCGCCCTCGTCTCCCTTGTCGCCTTCGTTTTCTTTATCTTGGTCTTGGTTGTCTTCTTTATTGTCGCCCTCTTTCTTGTCTTCGTTCTGGTCTTTTTGATCGTTCTGGTCCTGCTGGTCTTTATTGTCCTGGTTTTGGTCGTTCTGCTCTTGTTCTTTTTCGAGCATTTTTTTGGCCAAGGCCAAGTTGTAACGTGTTTCGTCGTCGGTAGGGTCGTTTCGAAGGGCTTCTTTGTAGGCCTCTATCGCTTTTTGATATTCCTTTCTTTTCATGAACACATTGCCCATGTTGTGGTAGGCGCGGTGCTTGTCTGCCTTGTTCGTAGCGAGCTCGCCGGCTTGTTTAAAGCGTCCGAAAGCTTCGCTATAGGTTTCTTTGGTATAGTAGGCATTTCCTAAATTGTAGGGTGCGGCGGAATTTTCGTCGCTTTTGGCAATGGCCTTTCTATAATCGGCCTCGGCTTCTATAAAATTGTCTTCCGAAAGGGCCTTGTTGGCCTCCCAGGTCAAGTTTCTCGATTCATCAAGGGCCTTTGCGCGTTCTTTTTCCCCCTCCTGTGCAAAAGAAACGAAACCGATGCAGAACAATACCAGTATAAGTGAATGTTTCATCTATTCTATCTCTTTTTCGTTAAACAAATTCAGCTTTGCAAGCCATTTTGTGCGTTTCTCTAAAATAAAGACATCTAATATCAAGAATAAAAGGCCAATGCCTAAGAACCATTGAAACTGGTCTTTGAATTCGGCAAACTGTTTGGCTTCAAATTCCTTTTTGTCCATTTGTAACAGTTGTTCTGTTATTCTTTCTACCGCAGCTTCGGTATTTGTACCGTCGATATACTCTCCGTTCCCTTCTTCGGCAATATCGATGAGTACCTCTTCGTTCAATTTTGTAATGACCACTTCGCCTTGGGCATCTTTTTTAAGGCTCTCGACCACGCCGTTGCGTTTTATGGGAATGGGAGCTCCCTTGGCCTTTCCGACACCGATGGTAAATATGCGGATACCTTCCTCTTCTACCGCCTTTTCAACGGCGTCTTTGGTATTGCCTTCCGAATGGTCCTCGCCATCGGATATAATGAACAATACCCTATTGGTTTGCTCTTCGTCGTTGTAGAACGTAGTGGCCAGTTCAATGGCCTCGTTAATGGCCGTTCCCTGGGACGTAAGCATGTCGGTGTTCATGCTTTGCAAGAACATTTTTGCCGCACCGTAATCGGTGGTAATTGGCAATTGGGGAAAGGCTTGCCCGGCGTAGGCGATAATACCGATCCGGTCGCTCGCCAATTGGTTTATGATTTCGGAAACCAAGCGTTTGGCCTTTTCCAAACGGTTGGGCGCTATGTCTTCGGCCAGCATACTCTTAGAGACGTCTACCGCAAAAACGACATCGACACCTTCGCGTTTTACCGTCTCCAATTTCGTGCCAATTTTAGGATTGACCAATCCGAGGGTGAGAAAGGTTAGGCCCAAAAGGAAAAACAAAAGCTTAAGGGTCGATTTAAATGTAGATTTGTCAGGTGACAGCCGCTTGAGCAATTGGCTTTCGGCAAATTTGTTTTGGGTTCGCTTCTTCCAAAGTTGAACCATAATGAACAAGACGACAATGACCGGTATAACGGTCAGTAAATAAAAGTAAATCTTTTCGTCTAATTGAATCATTCTTGTTCTGTTCGTTTTCTAAAATTCAGTGACGTACGATAGGGTTTCAAAAGGACGTACTTAGATAAAACTCCTAAAAAGTGTATTTCTGAGTAACCATTCGAACACTAACAAGGCCATTGCCAAAAATATCCAAGGCCTAAATTTTTCCTCGTACTTGTAATATTTAAATTCTTCTATTTCGGTTTTTTCAAGCTTGTTGATTTCGTCGTATATAGCTTCTAACTTTTGGTTATCCGTAGCCCTAAAATACTTTCCTCCCGTAACTTTTGCAATATCTTTTAGCAAATCTTCGTCGATTTCCACTTGGCGCATACCGTAGCGGAATGAACCATCGCTGTTGTAGGCAATGGGCGAAAGTGCGTTTCCGTTGGTGCCTAGACCTATGGTGTAGGTCTTGATGCCGAATTCCGTGGCCAAGTCGGCGGCGGTCTGCGGTTCGATAAAACCAGAGTTGTTCACCCCGTCGGTGAGCAGGATGATGATTTTACTGGAAGCCTTGCTTTCTTTCAGGCGGTTGACCGATGTGGCCAATCCCATACCTATGGCCGTACCGTCGTTCAACTGCCCATATGTAATTTCTTTTAATGCCCTTAAGACAATTGATTTGTCACTGGTAATAGGGGTCTTTGTATAGGCTTCCGCGGCATAGGCGACCAAACCGATACGGTCGTTCGGCCGTTCCTTGATAAATTCGGCCGCTACTTCTTTTAGGGCGGTCAAGCGATTGGGCTTGAGGTCTCTGGCCAACATACTTGATGAGACATCGATGGCCATGACAATATCGATACCCTTGGTAGTTTTTGTTTTGGTGGAAATATCCTCGGTCTGCGGTCGCGCCATGGCTACTATAACGGCCGTCAAGGCCAGAAGGCGCAGAATGAACAACAAGGGCTTTAGTTTAGAAAGAACATCCGTGTGGCCAAAACCCTGTATGGTCGGAATCTTTAGCGAGGCTACATGCTCGTTGCGCTTGTAGAAATACCACAAGATGGCCAACGGAAGCAAAAGTAGCAACCAAAAGAATTCCGGATTTGCAAAGGTTACGTTATCCAACATCTATAATTCCGTTTTTACTTCGACCGAACCTAAAATGCGGTCAACAATTTTTTGTGCATAGGTATCTCCGTCCAGCCAATTTAGAATAACCTGTTGTTGAAAGCCTTTTCCGCCAAATAGCAAAATGGCATATTTTCCGTCTACGAGCTCTTTCGACTGGGGTACGGGAAATTTTCCGCTGCCGAAAACCTTGATGCCCTTTACGCCGGTCAAGGTGGTGAACTCTTCTTGTTTGGTAATAATGTTCTTGGCCCCTTGCTTTTCAAGGTTTTCTATGAATGACTCAATCGATTTGTTGAATTCGGGTTCTACTTCCTGGGTCAAGGTGGTCGAGCTAGTGCCAACGGTAAACAGGGCTTCCGTATTGCTGTACGAGAACATTTGAAGGTCTTTTATGTTGGCCTTCATTTCTGGACTGAGCTTGGTCTCCTGTCTTTTCAGTACATGGGGCGTCTCTAGGTTGATCGGTGGATACCCATATGAACTCGCTACCCATTCGCCTTCCAGAAGTTCTTTGGTCGGATGCCCCAAAAGGGTGTCTTTAACATAGGTGAAACCATAGTAGGCGGTTGCGGTCGATGCCCCGATTACAAGAAGGCCAAAAAGGGCCAAACTGGCATAGACTATTTTTTTCTTCTGCTTCTTCCTTTCGAGTTCCTCCTTGAATTCCTCCTGTTCCATTAACTCTTCTTCGGTGGGTTCAGGTAGGGCCTCGTGTGTTTTTATTACGATTTCCTCTATGGCCTTGCGGTCTTGTTCGGCGACGGAACTTTCGGGTTTTGATTTGGCGAATTTCACCAAATCCGCGGTCTGTAGGATGCGTTTGAACTGAAGTAAGGTGTCTTCTTCAATTTGAAGTTCGCCTGCATCTTTAAGTAGCTCAAGTTTATTGATCAGTTCATCGGTAGTACTCTCTAGGGCCGAAACGTGAACATCTTCCTCTAGGTAAGAACGGACAATGTCGGTAAGTTCGGAATAGTACTGCTTGTACTCGTCTTGAATAATATATCTCGAGTTCTCCAGTTTTTTTAGTTCTAAGAGGGCACGGTCATAAGGGGGTAACAATGCCACTTTCTCCTCCTCGGTCAATGGTTTTTTCCTAAAGAAGAACCAATATACTGGGGCACCTATAAGCAATAGGCCTAAAAGAATGCCTAGAATCCATAGCCATAGTTTGGCTTTGCTTTTTTCAACCTCCATTAAAGGTTTGATATCGTACATCTTTTGCGCCAAGGTATCTACCGCTACATTGGCTACATTGATGATCGTGGTGGAGTCGGTCAAGAAACCGTTGCCGTTAATATCTATACGCTGGGCCGGTATTTTGTACGACCCCGAATCGAATTGGGTAAGGGCGTAGATTTTCTGCAGGGTCATTCGATCGTTCTGCCGTGTTGTATCGGTAGCAAAGGCTTCTACGGTTTCCAAGGGCGAAAAGGTCTGGCCTTCGGGAAAAATAACCTGGGCCGTAGTGTCGGCCTCGACGGTAAGGGTAAACCTGACCTGCTCGCCAATTTTAATCGACGTGGTATCGACCTCGGTGCTTACCTTGGGGCTTTTTTGGGAGAATGCTGAAAAAGCCATCAACAAAAAGCATAGCAAGGTGAATCGCCTTATGGGCAATAGTTTGTTATTTCTTTGGTTTAGCAAGTAATTTTTTAGCATTAGCCTCTGCGCTTAAAATAGCCCAATAATTTTTTTACATAACTTTCGTCGACCCTACAATCCAACACGCCACAGCCCGATTTCGTGAACGTTTCCTTAAAATAATTGACACGCTGCCGGTAGTACTCGCCATAGGCCATACGCACCCTTTTGGATTGGGTGTTCACCAATCTTATCTTGCCGGTTTCGGCATCCTGCATTTGTACCATACCTAAATTGGGTATGTTCTCTTCTCGTTCATCAAAAACCCTGATGCCCGTAAGGTCATGCTTGTTCCCTGAAATCTTCAAGGTCTTTTCATAGTCTTCGGCAATAAAGTCGGATAGAACAAAAACAATCGCTTTTTTCTTCATTACGCTGCTCAAAAACTTCAAGGCTTCGGCAACGTTCGTACGATTGCTTTTGGGTTTGAATTCCAACAATTCCCTAATAATCCGCAACACATGGCTTTTTCCTTTTTTAGGAGGAATGTACAACTCTACTTCGTCGGAAAACAGGATGAGTCCTGCTTTGTCGTTGTTCTGAAGCGCGGAGAAGGCCAAGGTGGCCGATATTTCCGTAATTACATCTTTTTTGAACTGATTGGTCGTACCAAAATGTTCAGAGCCACTTATGTCGACCATAAGCATCATGGTCAGTTCGCGTTCTTCTTCAAAAACCTTGATGTAGGGTTCGTTGTAACGCGCGGTAACGTTCCAATCAATATTTCGTACGTCATCGCCAAATTGGTATTGGCGTACTTCGCTAAAGGTCATACCCCGACCCTTAAAAGTGGAGTGGTATTCCCCACCGAAAATATGATCGGAAAGACGCCGTGTCTTGATCTCGATCTTACGTACTTTTTTAAGTAGCTCTTTCGTATCCATTCTTCAGTAAACAGTTTTCAGCAAGCAGTTTCAGGGGTAGCGACAAAACGTCAAATACTACCGACCACATCTGCCAACTGCCCACTTTTTAGGGTACTTCGATCTCGTTAACGATCTTGTTGATGATTTCTTCGGAAGTAATATTTTCTGCTTCGGCCTCGTAGGTGATACCAATTCTGTGCCTTAGCACATCGTGAACCACGGCCCTTACATCCTCAGGAACTACATATCCCCTTCTCTTGATGAAGGCATAGCATTTTGCCGCATTGCCCAGGTTGATACTACCCCTTGGGGAAGCACCAAAGCTGATCAATGGTTTTAAATCGGGCAAATTATATTTTTCTGGGTATCGTGTGGCGAAAACAATATCGAGAATGTATTTCTCTATCTTTTCGTCCATGTACACATCACGTACCGCCTTTTGGGCGCTTAGTATCTGTTCTAGGCTTACTACCGGTCTTACTGTTTCGTAGGCTCCTAGAAGATTCTGCCGCATGATCATTTGTTCTTCGTTCAACTTCGGATAATCGATTACCGTCTTGAGCATAAAACGGTCGACCTGTGCTTCGGGTAAAGGATAGGTACCTTCTTGCTCTACAGGGTTCTGCGTGGCCATTACCAAAAACGGCTTATCGAGTGTAAAGGTCTCGTCGCCAATGGTAACCTGCTTTTCCTGCATGGCTTCCAAGAGTGCCGATTGCACCTTTGCGGGGGCACGGTTAATCTCATCCGCCAGTACGAAATTTGCGAAAATCGGACCTTTCTTTATCGAAAAATCGTTTTCTTTCATGTTGTAGATCAAGGTACCGACTACGTCGGCAGGCAAAAGGTCGGGCGTAAATTGAATTCTGCTGAAGCTGCCCTTAACCGCCTTTGATAGGGTGTTGATCGCCAGGGTTTTTGCAAGCCCGGGTACACCTTCCAATAAAATGTGGCCTTGACCAAGAAGTCCGATCAGTAAGCGTTCGACCATGTGTTTTTGGCCAACGATTACTTTGTTCATTTCTAATATCAACAGGTCGATAAAAGCGCTCTCCTGAGCAATTTTTTCGTTTACCGCATTAATATCTACCGTAGTATTTTCTTCCATATAACGCTAAACGCTACAAATTTTGGTTTGGGTCGGTTGTTGTTAGAATAGACATGCAAATTGAAAATTTATTAGTTGCTTAGCTGTTAACGATTGGTTAAAAAAAAAGTACAAGCCCTCTTTTTGTGAAGTTTTTAAGGGATTTCTTTTTAATTTAACGCACCTATGCAAAAGAACAAATTTTATTCTAAAGTTATAGCGGGAACTATGACTTGGGGAAGTTGGGGAAAAGGTTTTTCAAAATCGGAAATGATCGCAGTGATGAATCACTGCGTCAATGCAGGAATCACAACTTTTGACCATGCCGATATTTACGGCGGTTATACGACCGAAGAAGATTTCGGGAAGGCCTTTGTCGAATCTGGAATTTCTAGGGAAAACATCCAGTTGATTTCCAAGTGCGGTATCCAACTCGATGCCGATGCCCGGCCCAACCGGGTGAAGCATTATCAGTATGATGCCGAATATATCGTTTGGTCAGCGGAACAATCGCTTAAAAAACTTCGGACCGATTATTTAGACCTTCTTCTCTTACATAGGCCCAGTCCGTTAATGCGACCCGATGCCGTGGCAGAGGCCATCGTAAAATTAAAGGATCAAGGAAAGATCAAGGCCTTTGGAGTGTCTAATTTTTTGTCATCGCAAATAGCTTTGATAGAAACGGAAACGCCCGTTGCGGCAAATCAAATAGAGTTTTCGTTGACCCATAACGGGCCCATGTACGACGGTACGCTCGATGATGCATTGGCGCAGAAGAGAATGGTTATGTCTTATAGTCCCCTCGGTTCCTTTTTTAGGGAAAAGGATGTGGTGTATAAACGCGTTTCAAAAGCAATGGAGCCTATGTTGGCCAAATATGGGGCTACTGAAGACCAATTGCTTTTGGCTTGGGTAATGAGGCATCCTTCAAAAGTATACCCGGTAGTGGGTACCGCTACAAAATCACGTCTAACGGCGGCGATAGAGGCTACAAAAATAGAAATGGAACTGACCGATTGGTTTGTCTTGTTAGAGGCGGCCCAGGGACACGAAGTACCATAAACGAAAAGAATATAAAACCATGAACAAAACTGTATTAATAACCGGGGCCACGAGCGGAATAGGTAGGGCAACGGCAATTCTCTTTGCCGTTCAAGGCTTTAGGTTGGTGCTCTGCGGAAGGCGGCAAGAACGTCTTGATGCCCTTGAGGTTGAGTTGGGTAAAAATTGCGAGGTGCACACATTGAACTTCGATGTGCGTGATAAAGATGCCGTTTTTGAGGCAATTGGCTCGCTTCCTAAGGAGTTTTCGCAAATAGACATATTGGTTAACAACGCAGGTAACGCCCATGGTCTTGACCCTATAGACGAAGGTAATATTGACGACTGGGATGCTATGATCGACATTAATGTTAAGGGACTATTGTATGTTTCCAAAGCGATTATTCCGAACATGGTGGAACGTAGGTCGGGGCACATCATCAATATCGGTTCAACCGCGGGGAAGGAAGTCTATCCGAAAGGAAACGTGTATTGCGCGAGTA
Organism: Zobellia uliginosa; assembly: GCF_900156625.1. Classification (GTDB taxonomy): domain Bacteria; phylum Bacteroidota; class Bacteroidia; order Flavobacteriales; family Flavobacteriaceae; genus Zobellia; species Zobellia uliginosa. The sequence goes on from NZ_FTOB01000001.1 coordinate 552,211, forward strand.
AGCACGCCGTAGATGCGCTTACCAAGGGAATGCGTATGGATTTGAACCCCTATGGAATCAAGGTCGGGAGCATTAATCCGGGGGCTGTCGAGACGGAATTCAGCAATGTCCGCTTCAAAGGCGACGATGATAAGGCCGATTCGGTTTATGAAGGCTTTGATCCCTTATTGCCCCAAGATATTGCCGAAATCATACATTTTGTAGTAACCCGGCCCTATCATGTAAATATTGCCGATTTGGTGGTCATGCCGACCGCACAGGCTTCCGCAACTATATTGAACAGGTCGTTATGATCAATAAACGCTTACTTGTAAAAAACCTACTTGCCCACAATGATGAGAATAGTTTTTATGATAAGAAGCGTTTTATAAGCATTGGGGAAAAAGAAGGTAAGGCCAAGTTTTTAAAGCACGTCTGCGCCTTGGCCAACAGCAACCCGAAAAATAATTCTTTTATCGTTATCGGAGTGGAGGATGAAGACAACAAAATTGTAGGGGTCGACTTCTTTGATGACAGTAAGATCCAGAACTTGGTCAATGCCTACCTAGACAATCCTCCCTTGATTTCGTATGAAAACATTCCCTTTCCTAATTTAAGAGAAGGTAAGGTGGTCGGCCTGGTCACTATAAGGTCTAACGGAAAAGTATGCGCCCTGCGCAAAAACATATGGAAATACTATGGGGGCATGGTCTTTTTTCGGGAAGGGAGTATCAGTATGCCTAAGGCCTATGGGATCGAATTGAAAGACATCAATTCCGATACGGTAGCCACTATTGAGCAGCACGCCCGTAACAATATTGAACTTACCTTAGATGGTGTAATCGACTTTATCAACAACCGGCATAAAAACCTAAGTAGTAACTATAAGGTCTTTAAAGAGCAGTTTGTGGTCTGTTGGGCAGGGAATAAAAAAAAGGTGAAAGACGAGGTCTATTATTCCAGGGTCGATATTGAATTGATCAACGAACAGGTGAAACTGTTTTATTCGGCCTTGGATGAAATCCGTATTGCCTATACGGAAGATTCTTTCACTACTGTGGAATACGTACAATTGGGACTTGGTGCAAAGCAAAGATATTTTCCCTTGGAAGAAATGGTCATTCATTTTTTCGATAACGGAACGTATAAAATAGAGAGTAAACTCATCTTTGAGCCTCCGCAATACGATAAGAAGTCGCTTTTTCATATCTGGAATGCGAACAATGCCCTTTTGCAAAAAATCCGAAATAATATAAAGCTGACGCCTTCCGATAAAATAGACCTCAAGAGTTTGCCCGATACCTATCTCATTTGTTACCTGAACGGTTTTGACGAAGCCAAGGAGCAGATGGAAGCTTCCCGTTCCTTATTGAGAAAAGATTACCCTAAAGTTTACACGGGCATTAAGGAGTCGTTGCGTATCATTAGAAAAGTGACTTACAACTAGCTGTCTATTGCCCAAAAACCGCACCGTGGTCGGGAAGTGAAGGAATGGCCCCGTAACCGGTAGTGGTTATAGCCCCTGCCTTGTTGGCCATGGCGACCATTTCGATCAATTGCCCATAATCGGATAGGATGAGGTGTGGGTCTCCTATGTTGGCAATTTGGTACAACAAACAGCCGATAAAGGCATCGCCGGCGCCAGTGGTGTCTATGGCCCTTACTTTTATACTGGGTACTATGGTCTTCTTTTTAGGGGTGCTGACCAAGGTGCCTTCGCTCCCTAAGGTAAGGGTAATAAGGGGCGATCCTATTTCATGTATATTGTTGCAGGCGCGTTCAAGGTCGGTCTCTCCCGATATAAGTTGGGCTTCCTCTTTGCTGAATTTGCATAAATGCGATTTTTCAATAAAACGCAAACACTTTTTAACAAAGGTACTTTCTTCTCCTTTCCAAAGGTCTTTCCTGAAGTTGGGGTCAAAGCTGATGAAGGCATTCTGGGTCAGGGCATCGAAGAGGTAGCGGTCGTAGGCTTCTTCTAGGCCCCCTCCTAGTAAAGCGGTGGCCGCCCCAAGGTGTATAATGCCATTCTGGAGCTGTTTTTTCAATGTGGGGTCGTATTTCAGCTTCTTGTCGGCACCCCTACTGAAAACAAAATCGCGTTCGCCGTCTTCGGCCAAGGACACAAATGCCATGGTGGTAAATGTTTTGGCACGCTGGACCAATGAGGTGTCGACTCGATTTTCTTTCAATACGTTCAGTAAAAAAGTTCCGAAGGGATCATTGCCTACGGCTCCTATAAACTGGCTTTTACCCCCTAATTTGGCTATGGTGCAGGCTACGTTGGCCGGAGCTCCTCCCGCTTTTTTCGTGAATTCCTCCGCTTTGGAAAGGTCGTTGCCTTGCTCTATTGCAACAAAGTCTATGAGTAATTCTCCAATGCAGTATACGGTTTTCATAAGCGTTCTTGAAGTAATCGGTGTTTAAAAAAGGACTCTCCCGTTTAGTAAAAGTACTTAAATTATAGGGTTTAAGAAGTGTCTTGTTTTTTTGAAGCGTATCTGGCGATTCATGAATTCGTTTGCACAAAAAAGCCACTTCGTTTGTGAAGTGGCTTTTAGTGAAAATTTCAGGGTCTTGTTGTGATTAGTACCCTGGGTTTTGTGGAATATTCGGATTTTGATCTATTACATTTTGGGGAATAGGGCTCATGTACTGACGTGCTTCGAACTTAGGGGTGAATTTTACTTCTGGCTCGACACTATAGGTCCAAACTCCCGAATTGTCGGAAGGCACTGTGTTTCTAATGACCATGTTGTGTCTGGCAACGCCCATTGTTTTTTCTTGTTGCATCCATCTTTTGTTGTCGTAGTAACGCTTGTTTTCAAAACACAGCTCGACTCTGCGCTCAGTGTGTATGGCATCCCTCATTTCATCCTTGCTTAGACCGGTAGGAAGGTCAGGAAGATCGGAACGGTTCCTGATTTTATTGATGGCGTCATACACGGTTTGATCTGGGCCGACCGCTTCGTTCTGGGCCTCGGCGTAGTTGAGCAAGACTTCGGCGTATCGGTAAAAAAGGTCATTTTGGCCACTGGCATCATTACCGGGCGCTGCATCGGGATTCAAACGCTTCTTTTGGTAGTATCCTGAATCACCAACGTCGGTTGAGCCTGCAAGGTCTATCTGGTTGGTTTTGTCAGGGTTGGTATAGGTCTCGTCAATACGGGTATAAATGATGTCTTCTTCTGGCATCCAATCCAATTTGTAAGGAGCCCCATCATAAACGATAAAGTCATAAAACCTTTTTTCCCGGTTTTCGTATGGGTTTTGTGGGTCATATCCAGAGGTTGGGTCGGTAATCGGTTTTCCATTTGCCATGGCAAATTGGTCTACGACCTCTTGTGTGGGATTGTAATTTCCCCAAGTCATATATTGGTCTAAGACATATGTCGGGCCTCCACGTCTTTCATAGTTGGATCCCATACCTCCAATATTGGCAACAATCTGTCGGTCCCAAATCACCTCGGAGTTATATTCATTAGAGGCTCTCCACAAATTAGGAAGGTCGTTGAACAAGTCGTAAATGCCTTCGTACTCGTCTATGAATTTCTTGTTGGTAGCAGCCGCAGTCGCCCATCTGTTGGCATCAGCCGTTGCAAAATGTACAAAATTACCTGTATCGGGAAGATAACCCGACCCACTGTTGAATAACGGACTGGCGCCAAATAACTCGATCCACCCTTTTAGAGCCAATGCGGCACCTAAAGTGGCTCTTCCCGCATTTGGGTCCCCGCTATTGTATTTGATTTCGAGATGCCCGTTGTCAACTATACTGCCCAACTCATTGACTATAAAATTAAAGGTTTCTTCAAAAGTGGCCCTAGGGGTTAACAACTCTTCCTCGCTCATTGTATTTCTGTCAAGGGGTTCGGTTAGAATCGGTAGGCCGCCTACATGCATAAAAAACTCACTATAGAAATACGCCCTTAAGAACCTCAATTCATCTGTTCTTTGGTTGTAGTATTCAGGGGTAAAGTTGTCTTTATTGGCATCCAGTTCTTTTAATCCGGTATTACATTTTCTGACTTTTACGAAAAAACTCTCCCAGGTATATCCGTTGGTAGGTCCGTAAGTCCCTCCCCATGGGCTGGCATTACTTGAACCCGGCGCTTGGCAAATACCTTGTCGCCAGTTAGATGCCGTGTAATAGTGGCTAATATTATAATCATCCGTATAATAATCCAGTTGTTCGGCAAGCGTACATATACGGGGTATTTCGCTGTATACGTCATTTACAAAGATATCGGCGTTGCCTTCGGTTTGCCACTGGGTTTGGTCTGTAAGTTTAGACTTGTTTTCGTTTTCTAGAAACTCTTCCGAGTCGCACGAAAAAGATATCGATATAAGCAGGAGGCAGGCTGCTTTTAAATAAGTTATATTATGTAAGTATTTCATGATTTTTATAATTTTTTGATTAGAAGGAAATATTCATTCCAAACGCCAATGATTTCATTATTGGATAGGAATTTTCGCGATCATCGTATCCCAATTCAGGGTCTATAAAATCTAACTTGCTTATCGTTAACAGGTTTTGGCCTGTAAGGGTGAAACCAATTGAAGAAACGTTGAGTTTTTCACTTACACTCTGTGGCAAGGTGTAACCTAAAGACGCGGTCTTTAAACGAAGATAGCTCGTGTCTACCATCCAAAAATCCGAATCTTGGGTGTTGTTAGAGTAGGGAGATGGGGTAGCTCTTGGGTATCTGGCACCTTGGTTGTCTGGAGTCCATCTATTATTGAAATATTCATAGGAAGTGTTACTTCCGTTATTCGCAAAGGGAGAAGTCAAAAAAGTTTGAATATTTATGTCTGAACTGGCCGTACCTTGAAAGAATAAAGATAAATCAAATCCTCTGTAGCTAACAGCGGTATTAAGTCCGTATGTAGTGGAAGGATATACAGGTTTTCCGATTACGGTCTGGTCATTAGAATCTATTTTTCCATCAGGAACACCATCTGGTCCGCTCAAATCCGCATACTTAACATCTCCAGGGTGTAAGTCTCCGAATTGCTCGACGTTATATCCATCGGCTACGTTTATAATACCATCATTATTGATGTCGTCTGCGGTAGAAAATAGACCTAAAGATTTGTACCCATATGGAGTTCCAAAAGGCCTTCCTACTTTGGTTCTGTTTGGGTTATCACGTTCGGCATCACTTTGGAAAACTTCGATCATGTTATTTTCGGAATAGCTCATGTTGGCGTTTACCGACAACTGCAGGCCGCTGTCCCATTGTTTTAGCGTTCCGATGCTGAATTCAAAACCATCGTTGTTCATTTCCCCCTTGTTTTCTTGAGACAAAGAGAGGCCGTATTCAACGGGCAATGTTACTTGAGGCGTTAAAAGCATACCTGTTCGGTCTTCATGGAAATAATCGAATTCTACGTTCAGTAATCCATTGTACATAGTAAGGTCAAAACCAATATCTAGTTTTGTGGAAATCTCCCAGGTAATATTAGGGTTAGGTTCATTTTCAATTTTGGACCCCTGAACTAGAACGCCATTGCCATAGGCATAAGCATTTCCTCGTAAATCATATCCCGCGAGGTATTGGAAATCAGCAAGCTCGTTATCAATGTAAGGAAGGTTTCCTGATTTACCCCAAGAACCTCTTAGTTTTAAGTTGTTTACGTTGTTTACGTTTTGCATGAATTTCTCTTCTGAGATACGCCATGCTGCGGAAAAGGCGGGAAAATAGCCCCATCTATTTCCTGGTGCAAAAGAATAATGTCCGTCATACCTACCTGAAGCCTCAAAAATATATTTGTTCTTATACGTGTACCCTAAACGGTATACATAGCCAAGTTCAGAGGCTGTACTTGAAGATCCGGCATTGTCATAATCTAGCTTATCGGAACTACCCAAACTCAACTCGTCTATTTCAATGGCAAAATTATTTCTTCTTGTGTTGAAGTAGTCGCCTTTGGTTTCACGTGCTTCCGCTACGAACAAGGCTGATACCGCATGGTCGCCAAAGGTTCGGTTGTAGTTGATGTATCCTTGGTACGTGAACTTTTTGGATCGCTCATTTTTTAATTGAAGCCAAGTATAAGGAGCCCCGTTACCTTCTTGCAAGGAAATGGCTTCCGTGTAGGTGTATGGCTGTTGGGAAAGGTCTATATTGTAATATTTATAGGGAACGTGCCAAAGTTTGTCGTTTCCTTGTTCGTTGTCAAAGCTGAAGACGCCCTTTATACTCAATCCTTCTATAAAAGGCAGTTGTTGTTCTATGTATACGGAACTTAGAAGGGTATTGTCTTCCTCCCTATTATAGCCCTCGGAATTAAGGACACCTAGAGGTGAATTGGCTGAAGATTCGCCCCACTTGTCTCCTTCTGGGTAAAGTAAGGTTTGGGTAGGGACGAATTTGTAGAAACTTCGCATTAGGTGGGTCGGTGACTCATCGGCATCGATACCGTCTGTGTTTTCTATCGTACCGAGTAATGACATGCCTACTTTGGTATTGGCACTTAGGTTGGCATCTATATTAAGATTGTACGAATATCTTTTGTAGCCTAAGGGTTCAAAAATACCTCCTTGGTCATAATAGCCTAATCCGGCATGGTATTGAATATTGTCGGTTCCACCGCTTATTTCGGCATTGGTAATTTGAATACCTGAGTTTTTCTTGAATATTTCAGGGAAATTGGCGTCGGGATACCTGTAAGGGTCTTCCTTGTGCAAAGAGGGGTAATTGGCAATTAAATTTGGGTCGTTGGGAGGCGTAGAACCAGTGGGGTTTAGGTTAAAGTAGCCTTCGTTCTGCAATGCCATATAATCTTGGGCATTTAGCATTTCAGGAAGATAGGTGGGTTTTTGAAAGGCATAAGAGGTGTTGATGTTGACCACGGGTCTTCCTGATTTCCCTTTCTTGGTGGTAATTAATATTACACCGTTCGACCCGCCAATACCAAAGGGAGCTACCGCAGCGGCATCCTTTAAAACGGTAATGGTTTCAATAACGTTGGGGTCTATCTGTCCAATATTGTCCCTTCTAATGCCGTCTACGACTATTAAAGGTTTATTGTTGCCTGTAGTTACAATACCTCTAATATGAATATCAGGGTTGTCATTTCCAGGTGTACCGCCATTGGGCCGCATACTTACCCCGGCCATTCTACCCGCCAAGGATTGTGTAATGTTTGCCGCGGGCACCTCTGCGATGTCGGAACCCTTGAGGGTACTGATGGCCCCTGTTACCGTAGCCCTTTTTTGGCTGCTGTAACCTACTACTACAATTTCATCAAGGGCGGCCGCATCTAAGACCATAGTGATGTCGACCGTAGTTTTGTTGGAAATGTCAACTTCTTGGGTCTTATACCCAATGTAAGAAATGCTTAGAATGGTATTTTCTTCATCTGTCTTTATGGTGAAATTACCGTCAAAATCAGATGTCGTACCCGTTGTAGTTCCCTTTAAGACAATACTGGCCCCGGGTAAGGGCGCGCCCATATCATCGTAAATGGTACCCGTTATGCTGGGTTGTTGCGGTGAGGTTTCGCCTTCGGTGGTTCTGGCATGTGCGCTCAAAATAGTCAGTAAGCAGATTGCTGTAGTGAGCATTTTTTTTGGTCCACTGGCTACGAATCGAGCCATAGAGGATAGTCGCTCTTTGGTTTTCATGTTGAGAAGAGTTTAGTTGTTGAATGTTTGTGCTTGGGTGTAAACCTAGTTAAATAATTGTTAATTATAAAGATAATGACGCAAAATATTTCACTAAATACAAAAAATTGCACTGAATTTTATGGGTTTGACAAATCGGTTTTGTTGGATAGCGTCCATTTTGTGCAAAAATATGATCACTTTAAAGGGTTTTTCTGTAAGTGGGATAGGATGTTTTGTGCCTTTTACAGAAATCCACTACCTTATTAAAAAATTTAAAAACAGGGTGTAATGGACATATTCAACGAAATAAAAAAGAAACTAAGTCATGAGTTTATCGATATCATTGAATGGTTAGACCCGACCAATGATACTATTGTATACCGATTTGAACGCTATCAGAACGAAATAAAGAACAACGCCAAGCTTATCGTTCGGGAAGGGCAGACCGCGGTATTTATAAATGAAGGCCAACTGGCCGATGTGTTCACGCCCGGCACCTACACCTTAAACACGAAGAACCTACCTATATTGACTACCCTGAAAGGTTGGAAATATGGCTTTGACAGCCCTTTTAAGGCTGAGGTTTATTTTGTAAATACCCGTTTGTTCACTGATGAAAAGTGGGGGACCAAAAACCCCTTTATGCTGAGCGATGATCGTTTCGGACTGGTGGAAATACGCGCCTTCGGAACCTATAGCTTTAGAATTGGCGATGCCGGGAAATTTGTTGTAGATGTAGTCGGAACGGATGCTAATTTTACGAGTTATGAGATTAATGAGCATTTAAAGAGTTTGATCGTTACCCGTTTTACCGATACGGTGGGCGAAGCCAATCTACCTATAGAACTCTATGCGGCCAATACGAGCGAATTATCGGAAACCTGTCAAGAGGTAATGCAACCCGAATTCGGAAGGGTCGGTATAGAGTTGGAGCGTTTCTATATTGAAAACGTTTCTATGCCGGAAGAGCTTAAAAAAGAGATTTTCGAGTATAGTAGGTTAGATAAGTTGGATATGGTGAAGCTTTCCCAGTTTAAGGCCGCAAAGGCTATGGAGGCCGCGGCGAAAAACGAAGGTGGTACGGCAGGAGCCGGCATGGGCATGGGTATGGGCTTTGTTCTGGCCCAACAAATGGGCAATATGATGGCGCCACAAGGCCAAAATCCCGTCTTTGGAGCGCAAAAAGTCGATGTGCCCGCCCCACCGCCAATGCCTGCTCAAACCATGTATTATTACGGGATTAACGGCCAGCAGAGCGGTCCCGTGACTTTTGATAGGCTCAAAGAATTGTTTGCCAATAGAACGATTAACAGGGAAACCTTGGTTTGGAAACAGGGCATGCAAAACTGGACGGCCCTAAAAGACGTAGATGAACTGAAATCTTTTTTGGGAGGAAATACACCTCCGCCCCTGCCAACGGCCTAAAACGTCATTTCATTAGGGTGAACTCTCTTGTTTAGTGGAAATGACATAAAAAACCAATGGAAGATACCAAACGATCCGAACATAAAAAGGCATGCGCCAACTGTGGCGCAGAGCTTAAATTCAAGCCAGGAACGCACCAGCTCGTTTGCGAGTATTGCGGCTACGAAGAGTTTATCGAACAGGCCAAAAGCAGCCTAGAGGAACTTGAGTTACAGCACTATTTAAAAGTGGTGGGCGATAATGCCTATACCCAAACCATTGATGTGCTCCACTGTAAAAACTGTGGGGCCAACCAGCATGTTAAAGAAAATTATAAATCGCTACAATGTATCTATTGCAGTGAACCCCTGATTATAGAAGATGTTGAAGAGGAAGGCTGGATACTGCCCATGGCCTTGGTTCCTTTTCAAATCGACGCACGGAAGGCGAAAATCTTGTTTAAAAATTGGGTGAACGGTCTTTGGTTCGCCCCGAACAAGTTAAAGCGTGCCGCCCTCGACCCCGAAGGCCTTCACGGGCTGTATGTGCCCTATTGGACTTTCGATGCCAATCTTTCTGCCCGGTATGAGGGGCAGAGGGGCGATTATTATTACGAAACTCATCGGGTTAAGACGAAGAATGGAACGCAGACCCGGCAAGTTCGAAAAACCCGATGGTCTAGGGTGTCGGGTTCCGTTAGTGGTTTCGTAGATGACATCTTGATCAATGCTTCCCAAAAGAAACGACAGGAAATTCCGCCTAAGGTGGCCCAGTGGGATGTAAAGGAGCTAGTGCCCTTCAATTCCAAATACCTCTCGGGCTTTGTAACGGAAAAGTATTCGATTTCCTTAAAGGAAGGGCACCACTTGTCTTTTCAAGAAGCCAAGGAAATAGCTTATAGCTGGATCCGTCGTGATATCGGTGGTGATACCCAGCGCATTACACAGTCCGATATCACCTTGGCCGATGAAACCTTCAAACACATTCTGTTACCGGTATATATCAGTTCATATCGGTACGACAACAAAGAATATAATTTCTATATTAACGGTCAAACCGGGCAACTCAGTGGCACTAGGCCTTATTCTTTTTATAAAATATTTTTTTTGGTACTTTTTATTGTGGTAATCATTGCTATTATTTCGATTTTTGCAAAATGAGAACTCTTGTAGTAGGTGATATTCATTCAGGATTAAAAGGATTAAAACAAGTATTTGAACGGGCAGGGGTAACATCCGACGACCAACTTATTTTTTTGGGCGATTATGTTGATGGCTGGAGCGAAGCTGTCGAAACCGTCGATTTTTTGATTGAATTGGGCAATTCCCACAATTGTATTTTTATACGGGGGAATCACGATGAGCTTTGCTTGGAGTGGTTGCGCGATGGCAAAGACAACCCACTTTGGCTTCAACATGGCGGGGGGGCTACCTTGGCCTCATACGAGAAGGCCGATGCCCAAACTAAACGGAACCATATTGAGTTCTATGAAGGCTTGAAAAACCATTATGTCGATAGTAATAAACGTTTGTTTTTACATGCAGGATTTACTAACTTGAAGGGGATTGAATACGAGTATTTTAAGCAGACCTTCTATTGGGACCGTACACTGTGGGAACTGGCTCGTTCGCTCAATCCGAAATTGGAGGGGTCTAACCCTGACTACCCCAAACGGTTGACGCACTACAAAGAAATTTTCATTGGGCACACCCCTATTTCCAAAACCACGGTTACCCAGCCTACAAGGGCCGCCAATGTTTGGAACGTAGATACGGGAGCCGCTTTCAAAGGCCCGCTTTCCATGCTCGATATCGATTCGAAAACTATATTTCAAAGCGATCCGGTACATCAGCTATATCCTGGTGAACCCGGAAGAAACTGAAATTAGATATCTTATTTTTATATTTTAATTATATTATTGACGAACTTTGTTAAAAACACACACATATGCCTGAAAAGAATATTCGATTAGAGGTTATGCAGGCGATAGAGCCACAAGTTGAGGGATTTATGGATTCTTTTCTGATTCCCGTAGAAGATATCTGGCAACCTAGTGATTTTTTGCCCGATTCCGAAAGTGAAGGGTTTCTTGAAGCTGTTCGCGAGCTTCGTGGTGAGTCTAAGGAACTGGGATACGATTTTTGGGTGACCATGGTTGCCGATACCATAACAGAGGAGGCTTTGCCGACCTATGAATCTTGGTTGATGGATGTTGAAGGTATCGATCAACACGGTGAAAACAAAAAGAACGGTTGGTCAAAATGGGTAAGGGCTTGGACGGCCGAAGAAAATCGTCATGGTGATGTGCTTAATAAGTACCTCTATCTATCGGGTAGGGTAAATATGAGGGAGATTGAATATACTACCCAACACCTGATATCCGATGGTTTTGATATCGGAACCGATAGGGATCCTTACAAGAACTTTGTATATACCTCTTTTCAAGAATTGGCTACCAACATTTCGCATAAAAGGGTAGGCCAAATGGCAAAGAAAAAAGGAAACGCGCTATTGGGTAAGATGTGTACCATAATTGCAGGTGATGAAATGCGGCATCACTTGGCCTATAGGGAGTTTGTGAAAACCATTTTTGGTGAAGACCCCTCGGGTATGATGTTGGCTTTTGCCGATATGATGAAAAAGAAAATCGTTATGCCGGCCCATTTCTTACGTGAATCCGGTGGAACCATAGGTGCGGCTTTTGAAAACTTCTCTAACTGTGCGCAACGCCTTGGGGTATATACCGCTCAAGATTACGTGGATATTCTTAGAAAATTGAATGCCTATTGGGAGTTGGAAAAAGTGAGAAGCCTTAATGATGAGGCGGAAAAAGCTCGTGACTACTTGATTAAATTACCGGAACGGTTGGAACGTATTTCAGAACGCATGAAATTTCCTGAAGATCAGTACAGGTTCAAGTGGGTTGAGGCCAACGGTATGATATAGGTTTTATAGTTCGTCATAAAATAAAATAAGAAAATCCGGTCTACCTCTAGGCCGGATTTTCTTATTAAGTAGGTTTTAACTTATTGTAGGTCAAGCTCCGATTTGGGAAACGTAACTTGTTTTCGGTTAAGCTCTAGGATTGATTTGGGTCATTACTATCACTTAATTACAATGTAAATCTACCTTGACATTTTCTTTTTTCTAATTATTTGTTGTGAACGGAGCCCAATTTGTTGTGAAAAATATGAGCGGTTGGCTTTCTTCGATAAACGGTATGGTCGGCTGTTATGGAGCGATATGATGGGGTATAAAAAAACCCCGCATAGCGAGGTCTGGATTTGAGATATACGAAAGGTTCATAACTTTCCGTGATCGTGCTCATCTTGCCACCTGGCAAGTTCCGTCCATTTTCCTTCATAGCACATCTTGGCCTGCATTGGCCATGATGCCGGGTCGTGGATTTTATAGCGATCACCGCCACCTTTTAGAACTTCTTGGCAGCGGGCAACGGAGGTTTCCGAAAGATCCTTCCATGTTTTGATACCCTCGGCATGAAACAGCCCTTCTATCTTGGGTCCAATACCCTCTACGACCTTTAGATCGTTTTCTTTTACAGTTTTACCGATTGCCGCTTTTGCCGCGGCAGCATCGAAAGGAACAAGAATCGGAACGGCGGCCATGGGCGTAGCGCCTAATGAAGATGAAACCTCCTTGGTTTCGGGCATGGTGATCAGTTGTTGCTTACAGGCCTCAAGTTGGGCCCGTAGTCTCGAATTATCGTCGTTACAGCGCTTTAACTCGTCTGAATTATCGATAACCTTGGTGTTCGACTTGCCTAAGAGATACCCTAAGATTCCACAAATGACTCCGACAAGAAGTGGGATCAACCAGCACATCATATTTATATTTCCAGATTCCATTTTCTTTTAGTTTTAATTATTGATTATTTAATAGATATTACGGTTCTTCTGTTCTTGGCCCTTCCCTCTTCGGTAGCATTGCTGGCTATAGGGTCGTTGGATCCCTTTGATGAGCTTGCTATTCTATCGGCGGCAATCCCATTTTGAACAAGATAGGCTTTGGCAAAATCGGCCCTACCTTGCCCGAGACGAAGGTTGGTTTGTCTACCTCCCTTACTATCGGTATATCCCACGATGTTGCATTTGGCATTTTCGACCTTGTCAAGATACCTTACGATGTCCGCAATTTTTAGGCGCTGTTCTTCGGAAGGGTTTATGGAGGCTTCTGCCGTATCAAAATAAAGGACCAAAGGGTCTGAAGTTATTTTTTCGTAAAGTGCCTTTATTTCATCATCGTCATTACCTGATTTTTCGCTAATACCATAGGCAATGGGGCCTTTGAATATGTTGCCGTCGGCCACCATATCGTCCATCAATTTCCCTTGGATGTCGATTTGTGAGGACGGAATTTCAAGTGATGTGAGGTGGTTTTTGACCGAGTTTGCCCGTGCGAGGCCTAAGTTCGGAAAAGCGGTGTTGTTGTCTTCGTCACTTTGGTAATATCCGGTAAGGGTCAATATCTTGTTTTTATGGGTGGCCAAATAGTCCTTTAGGGCTGGGCTGATACCACGGCTTACGTTTTCCGATACCGGTTCTATAAAACGAGGGCTAGATCGATTAAAATTGAAATTGTCTTGGGTCTCGTAGCTAAAGTCGCCGTCACTTAGGGCAAAAGGATAGGAACTGGCCCTAGGAGGGGCCGGGGTAGGTGCTACCTCTTGTTTTGCTTCCTCTTGTTGTTGAACCATTGGCCTACAATTGCTACAGCAGTTGATATAAAAATAGATACCTACTATGATGGTAATGATGATACCAAGTAGGTACAGGGTTGAACGTTTCATCGTAATGGAGTGTTAAGTGTTTAGACTACAATGTATTAAAAAAAACAAGACAAATGTTAAAACTGACTAATTAATAAGTAAAGTATTACAAAATGTATTTCGGTTTTCGATGAAATACGGTTGTAGAAGGGGAGATGTGTTAACCTTTTCCATTTAGGCCACACGAATGGGTAAAAGATATTGTTGCCGATTGCTATTCCCTACGGATAGACACGACGACCAGTTATACAGGAAATCTAACTAGTTGTGTATTTAATGGATGGGGCTATACATTATTACTTTGGGGACAAGACTTAGATATATACTTTTATAGGGCAGAAAGGATAATTCTAAAACGAGAAGTTATGAAAACTGAAATTATCAAAATCGCAAATTTTATATGCATGTTCATTGTGTTGGGCACGCAAGCTTTACTCCACGGAAGTTGGAAAATGCCCAAGACCGCAACCGTACGCGGTAATAGGGAAGGAATTAAAGATATGTTGTGAAAAAGGAAAGTGTATACAAAGATGCTTGAGTTAGTCTAGTGTTTAAAAACCCGCTATTTTTTTACTTGTCTATTCGGGGGAAGGTCAAGTAATTAACGGCGGGTTTTCACATAAACACATTTCACTTCTATAAATCGAATTTGATGCCTTGCGCCAAAGGAAGCTCAGTAGTATAGTTAATGGTATTGGTCTGTCTGCGCATATAGACCTTCCAGGCATCGGAACCTGATTCGCGACCGCCACCGGTTTCTTTTTCCCCTCCAAAAGCACCTCCAATTTCGGCACCTGAAGTACCTATATTTACATTGGCAATACCACAATCGCTACCTGCAACCGATAAGAAGTACTCGGCTTCACGAAGGTTGTTGGTCATAATGGCCGAAGATAGGCCTTGGGCCACGTTGTTTTGAATATCGATGGCGTCTTCAACGTTTCCCGAATATTTCAAAAGGTAAAGTACCGGGGCAAAGGTTTCGTGCTGTACGATTTTAAAATCGGGTTGCGCCTCGGCAATGGCCGGTTTTACATAGCAGCCGCTTTCGTAGCCCTCGCCTTCGAGAATACCTCCATCCACAATAATTTTTCCTCCTTCTTCAACGACTTTATCAAGGGCATTTTTATAATGGGCCACCGCATCGGTGTCGATAAGTGGACCTACATGGTTGTTCTCGTCCAATGGGTTGCCGATTCTAAGTTGTTTATAGGCTTCTACAAGGGCCGTCTTGACCTGGTCGTAAATACTTTCGTGAATAATGAGCCTTCTGGTCGAGGTACAGCGTTGACCTGCCGTTCCTACCGCACCGAATACCGCGCCTATTACCGTCATCTTAATATCGGCATCGGGGGTGACGATTATAGCGTTGTTGCCCCCCAGTTCCAAGAGCGATTTGCCTAAGCGGGCCGCTACGTTCTGGGCTACGATTTTTCCCATACGGGTAGAGCCTGTGGCCGATATCAGGGGGATTCGTGAATCGGTGGTCATCATCTCACCCACGCGGTAGTCACCGTTGATCAAACAAGAAATGCCTTCGGGCAGACCGTTGGCCTTAAAGACTTCTATGGCAATATTTTGACAGGCCACCCCGCATAAGGGTGTTTTTTCAGATGGTTTCCAAACACAAACATCACCACAGATCCATGCCAAGGCCGTGTTCCATGCCCAAACGGCAACGGGAAAGTTGAAAGCCGAGATAATACCGACCACACCCAGTGAATGATATTGCTCGTACATTCGGTGACCTGGGCGTTCGGAATGCATGGTAAGACCGTGCAACTGCCTCGAAAGACCTACGGCAAAGTCACAGATATCGATCATTTCCTGTACTTCTCCCAAGCCTTCTTGGTAGCTTTTTCCCATTTCGTACGATACCAATTTGCCTAAGGCTTTTTTTTTCTCCCTTAACTTTTCTCCAAATTGCCTCACGATTTCGCCTCGTTGCGGAGCCGGTTTGCTTCGCCATACCTTAAAGGCTTGGGGCGCGGCAGCCATCACTTGTTCGTAATCTTCTTTAGTGGTCGTCTTGACTTTAGCGATCAGTGCCCCGTCTACTGGCGAGTATGATGAAATAATTTCTCCGGAACCAAAATGTGAGGAGCCTGTTGAGGTACCGTGGTTTATATCCATTACACCTAAATCCTTAAGCGCTTTTTCGATACCGAATTGTGATGCTAAATTTGACATTTTATAACTTTTTATTGCGTTATTGTTATATTTTTTGATAAAGATACTTCAACTATTCCAGAAAAGTAAATTTTAATCACATGTATGCCGACTAGGAATGCGATCAAAACTACGGGACGATTGTGCGGCCTAGCTTAGATTAAGATAAGGGCAATGGCCAACAGGGCGGGAAGGGCCTGTATGTATAGGATTTTTTTGTCTACCGAATAGGCTCCGTAGATTCCGGCGATAGCAACACAGCTTAGAAAGAAGAGCGCGATGTTTTCTTGCCAGAGTGGGTCGGATATAAAAAAGGTCCATGCTAATCCGGCGGCGAGAAAACCGTTGTAAAGCCCTTGATTGGCGGCCATGGGTTTAGTGGCCTCAAAGAGTTCTGAGGGAAATTTTCTAAAAATCTTTTTGCCCTTGGTCGTCCAAGCGAACATTTCAAAATATAGGAAATACAAGTGTAGGAGCGAAATAAAACCAATAAGTATTTTTTCTGCCATAACGCCTTTGTTTTTCTATGTTTGGTTATTGAAAATAACACTAAAATTGGTGCCGGTACTGTCTGAATTATACGAAAGCTCGGCAGAAATCTGTCGGCAAAGTGCCTTTATGATATCGAATCCTATGCCTTCGGCGTTTTCGATGGCAAAGCCTTCGGGAAGGCCTTTGCCATTATCGCGTATGGTCAATGAGATATTCGATTTGTCCAACTTTTTTACGTCGATACGGAGTTCGTTGTAATTTTTTTGTCTGGGTAGGCGTGTTTTACCGCGTTGGTCACAAGTTCGGAAATGATCAAGGCCAGCGGAACGGCCTTATCTAGGTCTATTGATATTTCTGGGCAATTGATCTTGTAGCTGAAAGAGGGTGAGATTTTATTTTGGTATTCCATGAGATCTTTCAGGTATTCATGTAGGTTCACGGCCTTTGAATCTTTGTCCTGATAGATTTTTTGATGGGTGAGCGCTATGGCCGATATACGTGCTTGACTGTCTTCTAAGGCCGTTATGGCCTCTTTACTTACCAGTTTGCGTTTCTGCATGTTGATCAAGCTAGAGGTGATCTGAAGATTGTTCTTTACCCTGTGGTGGATTTCCCGTAACAAGTTTTCCTTTTGTTTGTTCGATTCCTCAAGTTCGCCCGTACGCAATAGTACACGGGCTTCAAGGCGGTCGTTATGATTGTCCCTTCTTCTGGCCAAATGGGCCAAGAGCAGCGTTGTGGCCAGGCCGAGGATAAGAACTACATAAGATTCGAAGACATGCGGAAAGGAGAGGTACTCTTGTTTGGGCACGAAGTGAACGTCCCATTTGCGATCTATTGCATTGATACTCTTTTTGATGATGGTTTTCTTGTACTGGTCTTTATGGGTCTTGCTGGTGGGTATATTGGAAAACAATAGCGTATCGCCGGCTTCATGATCGTGGATGCATAGATTGAATACCTTAATTTCAGATTTTAGGGTTTCGGAAATCAACTTGTCCATACGGTATACCCCAAGAACAATGCCCTTGTTTTTGGGCGATTCTGCGGAACTTACCGATTTTAAGGCCAAGATTCCTCTGACCCCGTCAGCTTCCGAAATCAATTGAATAGGGCCTGAAATGGCAGGTTTGCCAGTTTTTAAGGAACGTAAGATGGCCTCTCTTTTTGTGCTATCGGAAAACACGTCGTATCCCAAGACTTGATTAAAAGGCGCTACTGGATTTAGGGTGGTAACCGGGTAATGTACATTGTTTGATGTTGTTCGAACGAGCTGCCCGCTAGAGTCGATTTGGGTAATTGTTCTGTACTCTTCGAACTTTGTCCTCAACGAGTCTTCGACCTTTGGAGCCCAGGCCAATGCCTTGATGCCGTTAAGTTCTTTTATAAATGGGTCGGTAAAGCGCTCAAAAAGGTTTTGGGGTATATAGCGTTTGTTCTCGTAGAAAAAGGCCATTGACTCGACCACCAAATTTATTTTGTTGAGCTCGTCTTCAAGTTTTATCACCGATTTGGTAACGGCGCTGTCTACGGCCGACTTGTTTTGAAGCAGGTACCTGTTATTGATCGAAAAGAAAATAAATAAGGCTAAACTACTTCCGATAAGGAGAACGGCCAAGTATTTTAGAATTTGCAGAGTGGTCATAAGAGGTTGGTATGGGGAATCCTAAAAACTTTGGCGACGCTAATGCCATTACCAAAGAACGACAATTTTATATTGATAAGCCAATAAAAACGTCAATCATGGGCGATAAATCTCTCATCTACGGGCATTACCGTCCCACAATTGTCGCAGGTGCGAAGTGTTTCGGAGCTGTAAAAATGCTTGAAGTGTTTGAGAAAATCTACTTCAATATCATTGAGTTTAAAGTAAACATCATAAAGTTTATGGTTGCAATTGTCGCAGAACCATAGAAGTCCGTCCTCCACATCTAGATCGGCCCGTTTTCTTTCGATGACCAAGCCTATGCTTCCTTCAGTGCGAACCGGGGAATGTGGCACTTTTGCGGGGTGTAAGTACATATCGCCAGGACCCAGCTTCATGGTTTTTTTTTGCCCGTCTTCTTGTATGTGTACTTCTATTTCGCCCTCCAATTGGTAGAAGAGCTCTTCGGTTTCGTTAAAATGATAGTCTTTTCTGGCATTGGGGCCAGCTACTACCATAACAATATAATCACCGGCATCTTTATACAGGTTTCTATTGCCTACCGGGGGTTTTAGGGAGTGTCTGTTTTCTTCAATCCAGCGATTGAGGTTAAAGGGAGCTTTTATGGGCATTTTGTTCAAAATTTACGACCACTTCCCCTTCCCTAATAAAATCGAGAATGGGGAATAGTTGTTGTTACAATCTCAAATTTATGAAAAACTTGCCCTTATCCCTATAAATATCAGACGATAATGCTCCTTTAAAGCTGAAAAATTACCTGTAAAAGATTTGTGTAAAGTACATTTTGCCATTGCTGCCTTTCTTGACACTTACCGCGGTATGGGTAAACTCCCCTTCTATGGTTCGTTTGTGACTGGCACTGCTTAGCCAGCCATCCAAGGCCTGTGAAGCGTTGGCGTAATCCCTACCTACGTTTTCGGCCACAAATTTAGCAGCTTCTTTTGCGGAAATATCCGATGCCCTAGTACTAAAATTATCGTGGTTAAGGGTGCCTTTGGCAATCATGTAATCGGTATGTGCGTTGGCGTGGGTATAGGCCACGGCGCTGAACTCCAGTGAGTTTTGTCCAATGGAAACGCGGTGTCCGTTCACGGCTTCCAATAATTCTTTTTCTACTGCTTCGGCAGTCTCGGCCTCGGTAATATTTGTAGTGTCGACAGACTCTTTACTGCAAGAGGCCAAAGTACATACAAATAAAACGAGTGCAGCAAAGTGCATTCTCATTTTCATACAAAGTTCTATTTGTAAGTAGGCGTATTCTAGAAAAGTAGGAAGGAAGAATGGGGTATTCTCGTGTTCTATACGCGATAAGGGGAGTTATCGTCTGGCTAATATCTAAAATATTATGATTGCTAGGTTCTATAATTTACTCTTTTCGATGAAATACACTCCTTGATTTTGCGTTGTAAGTCAAACCGTACGATAGGCCTGTAATTTAATCTACGGCAGAAATTTTAATTGTTCGGAGAATTTGATATGCAGGGGTACAGTCCTTGTTCGGATGCTACTTAATTCACGGTAAACCGTGATGGATTCCATAATTCTATCCGTTAATTTTGTGAAAAATAGGTTTTTTATGAAAATCAATATCCGTTTTTACGTTTTACTCCTTTTAATAGGAATTGTTTCGTGTACTTCAAAGAAGGAAGGTACCCATATGCAATTAGACGATATCGGCAAGTTTCAAGACTATGTTATCCAAGTCTCACATGGTGTTATATCGGCACATAGTGATGTTCGTGTGGTACTGACCGAGCCCGTAGCGTCTTGGGAGAGCGGAAAAGAGCTTGAAGCTGATCTTCTTACCGTAGAACCGAAAGTCAAAGGAAAGGTCGTGGCGCTCGATTCACGAACTATTGCCTTTACGCCCAACACCCAATTTGAACAAGACACCGAATACCGTTTTACGCTCGACCTTGAACGTATCAAGAAAGAGCTTCCTGAAGAACTAGAAGAGCTTAATTTTAGCGTTAAAACGTTAAAGCAACAATTCAATATCTATACCAACGCCATCCAGTCTTATTCTTCCTCATTGCAATATGTAACGGGGCAGCTTCGTATGGCCGATGTTTTTCCTCTGGAAAAAGTAAAACAACTTATAAGTGTAAAACATAATAATAAATCCGTTCATGTACGCTTCGACGATGCGGTACAAAAGGGAACCCTGTTCGCCTTTACCATCGATAGTATACAGCGACTTGAAAACGATTCGGAACTTGAGGTAGAGTGGAACGGAGATAAGTTCGATATTGAAAGTAGTGGTAGTAATACCATACAAATACCGGGGAAAAACAACTTTACGGTCTTAGATGCGACCGTAGAATCCGGTGAAAATGCCCGGGTCTTGATCAATTTTTCAGACCCCATAAAAAAAGGACAGAATTTTAAGGGGTTGGTGGTATTGGAACAAGATGATAATCCAAAATATTCCGTTGACGGCAATACGCTGAGGGTGTATCCGTCCAAAGATATACAGGGTACGGTCAACATCGATGTTTTTGAAGGTATAGAGAGTACGGAGGGCCGTAAATTGAAATCGAAATTTACCGAGCGCGTCGCTTTTGAACGGTTAAAGCCCCAAGTGCGTTTGCTTTCTAATGGTACTATACTTCCTTCTTCCAATAATCTAAAGGTTAATTTTGAAGCGGTAAGCCTGAAATCGATAAAAGTTTCGGTATTTAAGATTTATGAAAACAATGTCTTGCAGTTCCTTCAGGGGAACAATTTGGGTGGCCAAGGTAATTTAAGGGCCGTGGCCAGACCAATTGCGCGTAAAAAAATTGTGTTGGACAACGCCGTTTCGGACCTTAACGATAAATGGACTGCCCATGCCATAGACCTAAAAAACTTGATTTCGCCCGAAAAGGGTGCCATGTACCGCGTTGAATTCGACTTCGGTCCTGAAGACAGTGCCTATAAATGCGATAGTACCAATTTCGACCTTTCACCCGATGAAGAGGAAAATTACGATGAGGAAAGCGAGGACAGCCTGTGGGACAATGTAGGGGATTATTATTATAACGATTACTACTACGATTATAACTGGAACGAACGTGATAACCCTTGCGATCGCTCCTATTACTACGATAAGAAGATCGGGACGAATATTTTAGCTTCCGACATAGGCCTTACCGTTAAAAGGGGAACGAATAAAAGTTACTTTGTAGTAGCTACAAATATTCTGGATGCCATGCCTATGGCCGGGGTAAAGGTCACCTTTTACAATTACCAGCAACAAGTCCTCGGACATGTGATTACCGATGCGGAAGGGAAGTCGATTTACGATGCCGATGCCATGGCCTATTTTGCCGTAGCCGAAAGCAATGGACAAAAAACCTATGTAAAGCTCAATGATGGAAATACGCTATCGGTAAGTAAGTTCAAAGTAGCCGGGGTACAATTGCAAAAAGGATTGAAAGGCTTCATTTTTGGCGAACGCGGGGTCTGGAGACCAGGCGATGAAATTTACCTATCCTTTATCTTGAACGACAATGCAAACAAGCTTTCCGCGGGGCACCCCGTTAAATTGGAGCTGTTTGACCCTTACAGCAAGGTGGTATACCGTGAGATAAAGACGAGTGGCCTTAATAATTTCTATCAGTTCAATGTCAAGACCGAGGCAAACGCACCTACGGGAAATTGGATGGCCAAAATATCCGTCGGTGGGGCCTCTTTTAGTAAGACACTGAAAATTGAGACGATAAAACCCAATAGGTTGAAAATAAAGACCGATTTTGACGAGGACCTTCTTAAGGGAGACAAACCTATTTCGGTGGACATGTCGGTCAATTGGTTGCATGGCGCCGTGGCCAAAAACCTCAAGGCGGATATTACGGCAAAGTTTAGCCCAACCTCAACGGAGTTCGATAAGTTTCCAGGCTATGTTTTTAATGACCCTACCCGCAATTTTTCGGTAGAGGATCAGGTCATCTTTACCGGTAAGGTAGATGAACAAGGTAAAGCCCGGTTTACGATTGCCCCTCAGTTTAAGAGCAAGGCCCCAGGTATGTTGAAGGCTGCTTTTATTATCAAGGTTTATGAAAACGGAGGGGATTTTAGCACCGATGTCTTTACTAAAAAGTACGCGCCTTACAGTACCTACGTAGGTTTGAACGTGCCCAAGGGAGATAAGAGCAGGGGAATGCTGCTTACCGACACCCCACATAATTTCGAAATCGTTACCGTTGATGAAAACGGAAAAGCCAAAGCGGTCAAGAACCTGAACGTTACGGTGCACAAGGTCAATTGGCGATGGTGGTGGGATACTTCTGCCGATAACCTATCGAATTTCAGTAGCAGTCAATACCACGAAAAAGTTTTTGAAAAGACGATAAGCACAGGTTCGAACGGAAAGGCGGAGTTTCAGTTTGAGTTAAAATATCCAGAATGGGGAAGATACCTTGTTTACGTAGAAGACCCGAATGGCGGGCATGCTACCGGAAAAACAGTATATATCGATTGGCCGGGATGGGCCGGGAAATCTAGAAAGAACGACCCTTCGGCCGCAACCATGTTGGTTTTCTCGACCGATAAGGAAACTTACAATGTTGGGGAGTCGGCTACGGTTACCTTTCCGAGTTCCGCCGGTGGCCGGGCCTTGGTTACGGTAGAAAACGGTTCTGAGGTGCTTGAAAGCCTATGGGTAGGTACGACCCAGGGCGAAACCAAGTTTCAGTTGCCGATAGAAGCGGCTTACACGCCTAACATTTATGTACACATCTCCTTGCTGCAACCCCATGCCAGTACGTTGAACGATAGCCCGATTCGCTTATACGGGGTGATACCGGTTTCCGTAGAGAATCCCGAAACAAAGCTAAGTCCCATAATATCAATGCCCGAAGTGCTTAGACCCGAAGAGACCATCACGGTAAAAGTGGCTGAAAAGACCAAAAAAGCCATGACCTATAGTATAGCCATTGTCGATGAGGGACTGCTCGACTTAACCCGATATCAAACTCCGGATCCATGGAATTCATTTTATGCGAATGAGGCATTGGGGGTAAAGACCTGGGATGTTTTTGACGAGGTCATAGGAGCGTTTGGGGGCAAGGTCAACCAAGTCTTCGCTATCGGTGGCGACGGGGAACTGGCAGGAGCCAAAAATAAGAAGGCCAACCGCTTTGAGCCCATGGTGGTCCATTTAGGGCCTTTTAGCCTTAAAGAGGGAGAAAGTAAATCGCATCGTATCAAGATTCCGAAATATGTAGGTTCGGTACGTACCATGGTCATTGCCGAAAACGAAAAGGCCGAAGCCTATGGGATGGCCGAGAAAACCGTTCCGGTACGCAAACCTTTAATGGTTCTCGCATCCTTGCCCAGAAAGATTACACCGGGTGAAAAAGTGACTTTGCCCGTTACGGTTTTTGCCATGGAAGAAAAAGTGAAGAACGTGACCTTAAGGTTGAGGCCCGACCCATCTTTTGTTATTTCGGGAGATGCGAAACAATCGCTTAGCTTTTCCCGGCCCGATGAAAAAATGGCCTATTTTGAACTGGAGGTTGCCGATTTCAAAGGGATTGGAAAAGTGGTGGTAGAAGCTTCCGGGAACGGGGAAAAAGCCTCTTTTGAGATTCCTATCGACGTGGTCAACCCGAATCCGGTAACATCCGACAGGCAAGAAGTGGTTCTGGAACCGAATTCCTCAAAACACATTTCCTTGGAAACCTTTGGTATATCGGGAAGCAATTCGGCCCAGATAGAATTTTCTTCCCTGCCGCCAATGGACTTCAACGGGCGTATGCAATACTTGATACGATACCCGCATGGATGTGTCGAACAAGTTACTTCGGCCGCATTTCCACAACTCTATCTGAAGGATATTTTTGATTTGGACGGAAACAAAAAGAAAAGGATCCAACAGAATATCGTACGTGCGGTAAAAACTTTGGGAGGCTATCAAAATACCACGGGCGGTTTCTCTTATTGGCCCGGTCAAAACTATTCTAACGATTGGGGCACAAGCTATGCCGGCCACTTTTTGCTAGAGGCCGAAAAGAAAGGCTATGTACTTCCCTTGGGCTTTAAATCGAGTTGGGTACCTTATCAGCAGAACAAGGCCAAACAATGGCGTCCGGGCTCTGGTGGGAGCACCTTGGCTCAGGCCTATCGCCTATACACCTTGGCCTTGTCGGGTAATGCCGATGTGGCCAGTATGAATCGATTGCGAGAGAAAAACGACCTATCGAACGATGCGAAGTTTCGTCTTGCTGCGACCTATGCCCTTATCGGACAACATAGTGTGGCCGAAAATATTTTAAAAATGGCCCAAACCAATTTTAGCGACCCAAAAGGGAATACTTACGGTTCTAAAGATAGAAATCGCGCTATGGCCCTAGAAACCTATGTGCTCTTAGGCGAAAAGGTAAAATCAAATAGCCTGGCCGATGATTTGGCCAAGCGACTTTCGTCGAATCAATGGATGAGCACCCAAACTACGGCATACAGTTTGGTCGCCATGGCCAAATTTGCAAAAATGGTGGGCGGTAAAGGTATAAAAGCCAGCTTGACGGTCAACGGAAAACAGGAAGATGTGAGTACTTCCAAAAGCTTGGCAAATCGTGACATCGCCATTAAAAAAGGAAGCAACCAGCTCATCCTTGAAAACAAGGAGTCGAATACCTTGTTCGTAAGCCTTGTCAACCAAGGGATATTGCCGGTAGGTGAAGAGAAAGCTATCCAAAGGAACCTAAGGGCGCGACTAACCTTCAAAGGGAGAAACGGCAATGTTTTAGATGTATCGCAAATAACCCAAGGAACTGATTTTGTTGCGGAGGTGAGCTTGACCAATACTACGGGGCAGGCAATCAAAAATATGGCGCTTACCGAAATATTTCCGAGTGGGTGGGAGATTGTAAACACCCGCTTTACCGATTTTGGCGACTTTGCCGATAACCAAGTCACCTATACCGATATTAGGGATGACCGAAGTAATTTCTACTTTGATATGGAAGCCAATGAAACCAAAACGTTCAGGGTACTTTTGAACGCCTCGTACTTAGGACGTTATTATTTGCCCGGTATACAGGCCGAAGCCATGTACGACAACGATTATGTGGTGCGAACCCAAGGTCGATGGGTAGAGGTGGTACAATAAATGTACCTTCGAAATTCAATAACAAAAAAAGACCTTTTAGAAGGTCTTTTTTGTTTGGGGGCCGTAGTTTGGAGGGCTATTTCTTTTTGTATTTCTTTTTATATGTTCCATTTCCTTCATCAAAGGTAAGGGTAAGGATGTCGCCGGAAATACTGAATTTGGCAACAGTAATATCTGGATTGTTTTCGGTACCATAATCCAATCGTACCTTACTGTCGAATTGATAGGTCCAAGAGCCCGAGGAATGGGTGCCTTCTATGCACCCATCGCCCGCTGTACTGGCAAAGTGGTATTCATAATCAAAAACATTACCGTTTTTAAAGCGAAGCAGGTCCATACGCGTACATTCATCGGCGAGTTCTTTGCCATTGTCATCGGCATAGGCAATATATGACCAAGTACCTAAAATGTCGCCATCACCTCCGGAGTCATCTTTTTTACATGAAGTAAACATACAGCCTGCGGCCATGGCGAATAGTAAAATCGGTTTTTTCATCTTGTTTCCGTTTGGTGAGGCCTTAAAACGGCCCAATTTTCGGGAAATTATATATGAAGACGCCTTTTAGAGGAAATACAGGTTTTAATGGGGAAATCCGAAATGAAAAATCGACGTCTTGCATAATAGTTGGTTTAGGGGCAAGACGATGTAAGAAAAGGATAGATAAAACACACAGTATTGACTTTTAAAACAATATAAGGTCGGAGCATATTTAAACACGTGTTTTTTGATAGTTGTCTTACCTACCGAGCGAAACCTGTAATGTCGCAATCGGGAGAACATAAGCTATCAGTGCTAACTCTTTTGTTTTAGGTTTTTGTGTCCTGAATTAGATGTTTTCCCTGAAATAAAAATAAAATTTGTGGAGCTTCCTGCGGTATGATTGGCAAATAGGGCTTTCGGGAAGGTGTCGATTGTGGGGGAAAGCACAACGTGGGTATTGAAAATTAGGTTTTAGATAACTACACTTTCAATTTCTTCGGTTTCTTCCTTGGGTTGAATAGGGCTGTCTTCCTTCAAAACCTTTGAGAATATAAAAGCCCCGATTTCTTTAATGGGCCCGTATAATACCGATTCTTGCATGGTCTCATCTTTTACGACCCCGGAAGAATTGTTGACGCGTTCAAAGAATATGAGCAAGGCCCCTAATATCACGGCCACTTTAACCACGCCAAAAATGCCTCCCGCAACTTTGTTAAGTAGTCCTAACATGGCAAAGTTGGCGATTTTCGTCAAGAACTTGCCGGCCAGTTGTACTGCCAATACGATTACGATAAAAGTAATGACAAAGGCGGCAATATTAATGTACTGTTCGTTCCAATCCATGTTTTGTGAAAGGTGGTCGCCGGCGTAATATGAAAAATGAATAGCGCCATAAATTCCCGCAATTAAGGCGACAATAGAGGCAAGTTCCACAAAAAGTCCGTTTTTTAAGCCTTTCCAAAGGCCATATAAAAGCAGTAATCCTAAAATAATATCCAAGAAACTCATAAGGGTGGTCTTTACACAAAAGTAGTGTTTTGATTCGTACCTTTGTGGACTACAGCGCAGTAAACAAAAAAACGCGAGAATAGATGTCTAGAGATGAAGAATTAAAAGGAAGATGGAGTGCATTGGTAGAGAAGTTGTCGGCCCAGTTCGCCGATGGTGATCCCTTAGAACTCGATGCCATTATCTATTTGGTTGGCGTACAGGAATTAGGACAGTACCATCGAAAATACAAGAAAGACGATAAATTAGACCTGATGCACATTGCCATCTGTCGTTTGTTGGAACCATATGGCTATTATGAGTTCGATTATTTTGATGAGGAAGGATGGCCCCACTACCATGTCAAGGAAGAATTGCCGCCTTTGAAAGCGGGGGAACAGGCCGTATTGATGAAGGAAGCTGTTGTCGGCTATTTTCTGGAGAAGGAATATATTGTTTGATGCCTTTGAAAATACGTCTTATAGGCAACTTGTCTTTAAGGGTGTATAAGGGAAGCAAAGGTTTCAAAAGATAGGCCTTCTGTTAGTTTGATGGCACAAGTACGATTTTAAGAGATGAAAGGTTTGATCCAGTTTTTTAAGAGACACCCCATAAAACTTACCTTGTTGTTTGTGGCTGTGGTGGCGTATTACTTTTGTCTGCCCCAGAACCTCTTTGACGCACCAACGGCCACAGTAGTGGAAAGCAGGCAAGGAAGCTTGTTGGGTGCCCGAATTGCCGACGATGGCCAGTGGCGATTTCCTGTTGCCGATAGTGTTCCGGATAAATTTGAGCAATGCATTTTGCAGTTTGAAGACGCTCATTTTTATGAGCACTTTGGCTTCAATCCGATTTCAATGCTAAAGGCCCTACGCGAGAATGTTGCCCAAGGAAAGGTAGTGAGGGGCGGTAGTACGCTTACCCAACAGGTCGTACGTCTGTCAAGGGGCCAAAAAAAACGTTCGTATGTTGAAAAGCTCATCGAGTTGGTATTGGCTACCCGGCTAGAAATACGGGAGTCAAAACGGAACATTTTAAAACTTTACTGTGGACATGCACCCTTTGGGGGCAATGTCGTTGGACTTGAAATGGCGGCGTGGCGGTATTTCGGACTCAGGCCTTATCAGTTGTCTTGGGCGGAAAGCGCGACATTGGCGGTGCTGCCCAACGCACCGGGCCTTATTTATCCGGGAAAGAATCAAGATCGACTTTTAAAAAAACGCAATCGGCTGCTGAAAAAACTGTTTGACAATAAGATCATTGATCGACTTACTTACGACCTTTCCTTGCTTGAACCACTTCCGGCCAAACCTTTTTCCTTGCCCGACACGGCTCCGCACCTAGTGCAGTATATGTCAAAAACCGATAAGGGACAGCGTATTGTAAGCAGTGTTGACGAAAAATTGCAACAGCATGTAAACGCCATCGTTAAAAAACACCATGCCAACCTCAAGCAAAATCAAGTGCACAATGCTGCGGTAATGGTAGTCGATGTGCACACACGTAAGGTTTTGTCATATGTGGGCAATACACCTACCGATGCTGAGCATCAAAAAGATGTCGATATGGTAAGGGCCAACCGTAGTACCGGAAGCGTACTCAAACCATTGTTGTATGCGGCTATGTTAGATGCGGGGGAGCTATTGCCCGATATGTTGGTGGCCGATGTGCCTACCCAAATAGCGGGGTATAGCCCTGAGAATTTCAGCGAAAGTTATAGTGGGGCGGTCGCGGCCAAGAAAGCGCTGGCGCGTTCGTTGAATATACCCGCGGTGCGACTGCTGCAAGCGTACGGATTGGAAAAGTTTAGAGACCAACTTGATGTTTTTAAGCTAAGGGGGATAACAAAATCTGCCGACCATTACGGACTTACCCTTATTTTAGGAGGGGCCGAAAGCAATCTGTGGGACCTTTGTAAAACGTATGCAAACCTGGCCGGCACCCTTAACCATTTTAATGCCACATCGAGTGAATATTACACCGGAGAGTTTACCGATTTGGACTTAAAAACCGACGCAACGGTCGATTATGGGAAAAAATCCCTTGAAAAAACGGTTTTCGATGCAGGAAGCATTTACCTCACTTTTGAAGCTATGAAGGAGGTAAACAGGCCCGAAGGCGATGAATCATGGCAGTTCTTCGATAGCAGCAAGGAAATTGCCTGGAAAACAGGAACGAGTTTCGGTAACAAAGATGCATGGGCCATAGGCGTTACTACCGACCATGTGGTCGGTGTGTGGGTCGGGAATGCCGATGGCGAAGGACGGCCCAACGTAAGTGGTGTTTCGAGTGCCGCACCACTAATGTTCGATGTTTTTGATGTCTTGCCCCGTAGCCAGTGGTTTCAAAAACCCTTTGACGAATTTACCGAAATCAATGTATGCGCCAAGAGCGGTTATTTGGCAACCGACCTTTGTCCCGTAAAGCGGATAGCTATTCCCAACAAAGAAAATTATGTTAGCTCCTGTCCGTATCACCAAATGGTCCACTTAAATGCCCAACGGCAATTCCAGGTAAACTCTTCCTGTACCGACATGTCGAATATCGTCTCGGAACCATGGTTTGTGTTGCCTCCCCTAATGGCCTATTATTACCGCTCGTCAAATCCTTCGTATCGCGAGCTTCCTCCTTTTCAGGCTAATTGTCGCAATGACAGCGACCCGCCCATGCAGTTTATATATCCAAAAAACGGAAGTCGTATCACACTCGCCAAGAATTTTGAGGGCAAGACGAACGAGTTGGTCGTAAAATTGGCCCATACAAAAGCGGGCGCTGCCGTTTATTGGTATCTCGACGAAACTTTTGTGGGACAGACCCATACCTTTCATGAAATAGCCCTGTTGCCCGAGGAAGGCCATCACAAGATTATGGCCTTAGACAGTTTTGGCAATGAAGTTTTCGTTACGATTACCATTGAATAGAATTCCTACTTTGTAGTTGCATATTATTCGAGTATATTTATATATCTTTGCTGTGCTACACTATGCTACTGTTGTGTGGTTTTGGCTTTAAAACTTTCTCAAATGAAATACATTATATCTCTAGACCAAGGTACCACCAGTTCTCGCGCATTGCTTGTAGATCAAGAAGGCAAGATTCAGGGCATGGTGCAGAAAGAATTCAAACAGATCTTTCCAAAGTCGGGTTGGGTAGAACACGACCCCAAAGAAATTCTTGAAACCCAATTGGGGGTGTTAAAAGAATTGTTGAAGAACGAAGGTGTTGCCGCAAGTGACATTTTGGCCATTGGGATTACCAATCAACGTGAGACCACAATGGTATGGGACAAAACTACCGGAGAGCCCGTTTATAACGCTATTGTTTGGCAAGATAAACGTACGGCGGATATTTGCGAACATCTAAAAAAGAGTGGATTATCAGAGCATGTAGGACAGACTACCGGACTTGTAATTGATTCTTATTTTTCCGGAACCAAGGTAAAGTGGATTTTAGACAATGTGGAAGGGGCACGTGCAAAAGCCGAAAATGGCGATTTGTTAATGGGTACCGTAGACACCTGGTTGGTATGGAACATGACCAATGGCGCAAATCACGTCACAGATTATACCAATGCATCACGCACCATGATTTACGATATTGTGAACCTAAAATGGGACGATAAGATGCTCAGGGCCCTTGGTATTCCAAAACTGATGCTTCCCGAAGTAAAGCCATCGGCACATCATTTTGGCGATTATGAGGTCGATGGGGTTAAAATTCCGATTGCCGGTATTGCCGGTGATCAACAGGCCGCTTTGTTCGGACAGGCCTGTTTCAATAAGGGCACGGCAAAAAACACCTATGGAACAGGGTGCTTCATGCTTATGAATACAGGGGAAAAACCTCAATTTTCCAAAAACGGGCTCCTTACTACCATCGCTTACGGATTGGATGGAAAAGTGAACTATGCACTTGAAGGAAGCATATTTATTGCGGGTGCAGCCATTCAGTGGCTTCGCGACGGATTGAAAATTATCAAGGATGCCAAGGAAACGGAAGCGCTTGCCGATTCTGTTGAAGGTGAAAACCCGGTCTATGTGGTTCCCGCTTTTGCAGGTTTGGGAGCTCCCTATTGGGATATGTATGCCAGGGGAGCGGTATTTGGATTGACAAGAGATACAGGTAAGGCACATTTGGCGAAGGCTACTCTAGAATCATTGGCTTACCAGACCAAAGATATTTTAAAAGCGATGGAAGATGATTCTGGAATTCAGCTGAAAAACCTTCGTGTAGATGGTGGTGCTTGTGCCAATAACCATTTAATGCAATTTCAGGCCGATATATTAGATTCTGAGGTTCACCGCCCAGAAGTAATAGAGTCTACAGCTATGGGTGCCGCGTTTTTGGCAGGTATTCAAGTGGGACTATGGAAACAAGAAGATGTGGATCAAAATAGACCTATGAACAGAATCTTTAAGCCTACCTTTGACCGTGTAAAAAGGAAACGTCTTTACAAAAAATGGAAGCAGGCCGTAGAGCGAACCAAAGGATGGGAAGAACAATAAAAGGAAGACACAGCAGTGTAATACCGCAACACAGTAAAAGAATGTTATGAAAAATATTAGGTTTTCAAATTTGGATAGGGCAAAAACGATTGTCGAACTTACCTCCAGTACCTACGATCTTGTCGTTATCGGTGGAGGTATTACAGGCGGGGGGATCGCCCTTGATGCCGCCTCACGTGGACTCAAAGTGGCCTTGGTCGAAAAAGGGGATTTTGCCTCTGGAACCAGCAGTAAATCGACCAAGTTGATACATGGCGGACTGCGGTATTTAAAGCAATTCGATTTTTGGCTGGTAAAGGAAGTCGGCTCTGAACGTGCCATCGTCCATAAACTGGCACCACATTTGGTCCTTCCTGAAAAAATGTTGCTTCCCCTTATTGAAAATGGTTCATACGGTAAGTGGCTGACTTCAATCGGTCTGAAGGTATACGACATTTTGGCCCAGGTAACCGGTGACGATAAGCGTCAGATGCTTGAGAAAAAAGAAGCTTTGAAACTAGAGCCTTTGCTTCCGAAGAAAATATTGAAAGGCGCCGGTTATTATGCCGAATACCGTACCGATGATGCGCGCTTGACCATTGAGAATATCAAGTCGAGCCTATTGTTCGGGGCACAGGCCCTAAACTACGCCGCCGTAGAGGATTTTATTTACGAAGATGAAAAAGTAGCGGGGGTTCAAGTAAAAGACGGGGTCTCAGGGGCCACTTTCAATATTAAATCGAAATATGTTATCAGTGCTGCGGGCCCATGGGTCGATGAATTGCGAAGCACCAATAATTCTAAAAAAGGAAAGCAATTACACTTGACCAAAGGGGTGCATTTGGTATTTCCTAAAAAGAAATTACCGATAAAGCAATCCGTTTATTTTGATGTACCCGATGGTAGAATGATGTTTGCAATACCGCGCGGTAAGGTCACCTATATCGGTACTACCGATACCAATTACAATAAGGACAAGGATAACGTTCGCACAGACTTGGCCGATGCCATCTATCTCATATCCGCAGTGAACAACATGTTCCCCGATATCAATCTAGAAATGGACGATATTATATCATCATGGGCAGGTTTGCGTCCCTTGATCCATGAAGAGGGAAAATCGGCTTCCGAACTTTCGAGAAAAGATGAAATATTCACTTCCGATACAGGCCTGATAAGTATTGCCGGAGGTAAGCTTACCGGGTATAGGAAAATGGCGGAAAGGGTCGTTGACCGCATAGCCAAAAGAATGGAAGAAGAAGAGGGCACCGAACTAAAAGAGTGTTATACCGAGAAGATATTTCTTTGTGGCAACGTAGATTTTAAAAAGTTCAAGCATGTTGAAAAATACATCAGTGAAGTTTACAGCCGTATCAAAGGGGATGGTTTTACCAAGCACGATGCTTGGTTCTTGGTTACCACCTATGGAAAGCAGACCGAAATGATTCTAGAAAATTATGACGGTTTGAGCGATACCGATAAATACGTACGTTTGGCAAAGGCCGAACTGCGTTTTTGCATCGACTACGAAATGGTGCAGAATCCCATGGATTTTTTCATTAGAAGAACGGGTCGCCTGTATTTTGACATTGACAGCGTTAGAACGCTAATGGAGCCTATTCTGGAAGAATTTAAATCCATTTTTGCCGTAAACGATGAACAACTGGTCTCATGGCGAAATGTTTTGGAACACGAATTAGACGAGCATTCTAATTTTTCCCTAGATCGTGCATAACCTATTTGGGTAATTTTAAAAATAAGTTGAGTTGGAAATCGGGCCGTAGTTTTAAACTGCGACCCGATTCTTTTTTACCTATATTTTGTATGTTTAATCTAATTTATCGGTAAGGCCCTTGAAGACTTTACTGGCGCTCTTTCCTTCGTAGAGAACGGCGTATACGGCATCGATTATCGGGGTCTTGACCTTCTTCTTGAAGCTTGATTTCAGTTTATAGGCACTGGCCGTGGCATAATAGCCCTCGGCTACCATACGCATCTCCATTTGGGCGCTTTTTACGGTGTATCCCTTGCCGATCATATTACCGAACATACGGTTACGGCTAAAGGTGGAATAACCGGTTACCAAGAGGTCTCCCAGATAAGCCGACTCATTGATGTTTCGGTCTATTTTGTGAATGCGCTTGGTAAAGCGTTTCATCTCACGAATGGCATTGCTCATAAGTACACTTTGAAAATTGTCGCCATAGCCTAGACCATGGGCTATACCGGCCGCTATGGCGTAGATGTTCTTTAGCATGGCAGCGTATTCCGTACCGATGATATCATTGGTGGTCTTGGTCTTGATGTAGCTACTGCTTAGGTTTTTGGCTACAAATTCGGCTTTTTTCGTATCTGCGCAGGCTATGGTCAGGTATGACAGACGTTCAAGGGCGACCTCTTCGGCATGGCAAGGCCCGGCAATAACGCCAATGTTCTCAAAGGGTATTCCGTATTTTTTGTGAAAATGCTCGCCCACGATCAATCCTGTTTCGGGTACAATGCCTTTAATGGCCGAAAACACGATTTTATCTTTCAGCGAACCTTTGATTTTTTGCAACTCGCCCTCAAGAAAGGCCGAGGGTATGGCGAATATGAGAATGTCAGAATTGCTGACCGCCTTGTTGATGTCGTCGGTAAGCTCAAGTTTATCGGTGTCAAATGTTACCGATGTTAGGTAATTGGGGTTGTGTTTTTGAATGTTGATAAAACCTACGGCATCTGAATTTCGCATGTACCAACCCACTTTTTCTTGGTTCACACAAAGCATTTTTACAATGGCCGTAGCCCAGCTTCCGCCGCCTAATACTGTAAATTTTTTGGTCATGGTGCTATGATAAATGACTTAGTTACTATGGTATGGTTGGTTGTGGGTATTGGGGTTTCACTGGATACAAAACTAGTTAATTTAAAAATTGAAACCTTATGTATTGATTAACAGAGTGTTAAAAAACTTGGCACGGTGATTGATTTTTCAAGAGTGAACTATAATACCAAGATTATGAAAGCAAAACTACTTTTGACCTCCGTACTTATGGGCGTTCTCATGACGTCATGCTACACTGAAGTTATCGTTGAAGATGAATATATAGATGAACCCGTATACAATACAAGTCAAGTGCTGCACGCATACGACCTATGGTATGTTGATATAAATGCTACTAGGGGAAATGGGGAGGTTCCTTTTTTACAACGGGCGTTTACCGTTTCCTTTGATCGAGGTACCTTGTACGCTAACAACAATATTGTAGGGATAGGAAAGACTGGAAACGGTTTTGGAATCGATGTTGGCTTTTACGATCCGTTACGTGGTGCCGTGGAAATCGATCATGATGTAGACGGACAATGGTTGTTGGATGTATTTCCCGTAAACGGCAATACCATAGAACTCTATGATGCACGCTCCGATACCTCGTATTTTTTAAAGGGATACCAGGTAGGTAACTTTGATTATGACATGGTGTTCTATGATAACATCAACTATTTCTTGCAAGAATATGATGCATGGGAAAAAACCTATACAAGTCTTGAAGGCGCATTGAACGAATTTGACAGCGAGAACTTTTTACAGTTTAATCCGGGCTATTTTAGATCGTCGATCGATGCCCCTGGAACACGCTTGGTAGACCTTCAGTGGGATTTTGAAGGGAATTACTCGGTGTATGACATAGAAAACGATGAAACGCTCAAAACTTTAACACTGGACTACCGTTCATCGAGCAATGATTATTTTGAATTGTACGTTATTAATGATAGTACTATCGAGCTATATCACCCCCGTAGCAAAACGGTTTACGAGTTTAGGGGAAGAGGCTATCAACAGTACTTAAAAGCCGGAAAAGGCGCAGTTGAAAAAAAGAGAAAAAAGACTTCTAATCCCATTATGAAGGTGAAAAGAAGTAGAGATATATAAACGTTTTTTGGTTGGTTATTTAGTTAGGAATCGCCCTGGGCAGCAATGCTTGGGGCGGTTCTTTTTTTTATAGGTTTGGTTTTTCTGTTATATTTCTTACGGCCCTATCCTTTGTAAGAAAATAAAATACATATTTAATGTTATGATATTCAAATATTTATGGTTGTGATGTCTTCAAGTGCATTTAACCCCTTTGTTTATGGCTTATAGGTTATTTTGGTGTATTTTTGCCCGCTCAAAATCCTACTGTCGTGAAGAAGTATTTCAATTTATTCGATTTTAAGCAAAAGGTAGATTACAAGACCGAGATTCTATCGGGTCTTACCGTGGCCTTGGCCTTGGTTCCCGAGGCTATTGCATTCGCACTTATTCCGGGGTTTTCTCCGTTAACGGGTTTATATGCGGCCTTTATTCTTTGCTTGGTAACTTCTATTCTCGGAGGTCGTCCTGGTATGATTTCCGGAGCCACGGGCGCCGTAGCCGTAATTTTTGTCGGATTAATTTTAGAGT
This sequence comes from Zobellia uliginosa, assembly GCF_900156625.1. GTDB lineage: Bacteria > Bacteroidota > Bacteroidia > Flavobacteriales > Flavobacteriaceae > Zobellia > Zobellia uliginosa. The sequence continues at coordinate 587,784 of NZ_FTOB01000001.1, forward strand.
TGAAACGCACGTTTCCGGGTATTGAGCCCGAAACCATATTAAATTATGTCTTTGCTACCGTCATCATTGCCGGGGCACTGCAGATTTTGGCCGGTGTACTAAGGTTGGGTAAATTCATTCGCTTGGTACCGCATCCGGTAATGTTCGGATTTGTTAATGGTTTGGCCATTATCATTTTTATGGCACAGTTTCCCAATTTTTATCAAAAGGGTACGGATCAATTGTTGACCGGGGCATCTATGTATATTATGTTAGGACTTACTTTGTTGACCATGGTTATCATTTGGGGTTTTCCAAAGTTGACCAAGGCCATCCCCTCTTCATTGTTGGCCATTGTTGTAGTATCTGCAATAGTTATCGGTTTTGGCGTTGACACGCTTACCGTGGCCGATACCATGGGCGAAGGAGAAACGATCAAAGGCGGTTTTCCTCCATTGTCCATTCCCCAATTGCCAATGACGCTTAAAACACTGAGTATAATTTTCCCTTACGCCGCCATTGTTGCAGGTGTTGGGTTGATTGAAAGTTTGCTGACCCTGAATATTATCGATGAAATTACGGATACCAGGGGTAGCGGAAACAAAGAATGTGTGGCCCAAGGAACGGCCAACATCCTTTCCGGTTTCTTGTCGGGAATGGGCGGTTGCGCTATGATCGGTCAGAGTTTGATCAATACTTCTTCAGGGGCTAGAGCTCGTTTATCGGGTATTACTGCGGCGATTATGTTGTTGGTTTTCATTATGTTCGGTTCGAGCCTTATTGAACAGTTGCCTATGGCCGCATTGGTCGGGTTAATGTTTATGGTGGCCATCGGTACTTTTGAATGGGCGAGCTTTAAGACTTTTGGAAAGATGCCAAAGTCAGATGTAGTGGTTATGGTCTTGGTAACCTTGATTACTGCCATTACCCATAACTTGGCCATTGCCGTTCTATTAGGTGTGATTATTTCTGCATTGGCCTACTCTTGGGAGAATGCCAAGCGTATTCGGGCGAGAAAATATACCGATGAAAACGGGGTAAAGCATTATGAAATATATGGCCCCTTATTCTTTGGCTCAACGACCTTGTTTTCTGAGAAATTCGATATCACGAACGACCCCAAGGAAGTGGTTATAGACTTCAAGGAAAGCCGTGTGGCCGACATGTCGGGTATAGAGGCCTTGAATAAGATCACCGAGCGTTACGCCAAAGCTGGAAAAAAGGTACACCTTCGCCACCTTAGCAAAGATTGTATCCGTCTATTGGCGAACGCCGAAGATATTATCGACGTTAACGTTATGGAGGATCCTACCTACAAGGTTGCCGTTGACAAGCCTGAGATTGAAATCTAATATTTAGAGCGGCCTTGACCTGTATAATACCTTGGTGTTTATTCCCCTCCGTAAAGTTTATATACTTCAGAGCCTGCACTTAAGAAGGCCCCTGTTCCGTATACTTCGGTTTTATCGGGCCAGGCTTTTCCTGGGGCTGCGCCAATAGGTTGCACATAGCCTAGCATACCGTCTTTTGTTACGTAGCTTACCATGGCGTTCCAGCCTTTTTTTACGGCCGGCTCGTAAGTCTTTTTGTCCAGTATCCCATTGTTGATACCCCATGCCAGGCCGTACACGTAAAAAGATGATCCGCTTGTTTCTGGGGTAGGGTAAAACTCTTGTCCCAACAAGCTCATGGCCCAATGGCCTTCTGAAGTCTGTATGGCAATTAATTTTTCGGCCATTTTTTTATAGATGTCCAAGAAATAGGCGTAGGCTTCACTCTGTGGGTCAAGTTCGTTCATGATATTGACAAGGCCGGCAAATACCCAGCCGTTTCCCCTAGACCAAAATACTTTAGTGCCATTGTCCAATTTGTCGAAGTATCGCTCGTCACGGTAATATAGGCTTTCTTCCTTATCAAAAAGAAAATCGGTGGAGGCCTTAAACTCGGAAAGCATGAAATCGAGATATTTTTTTTCGCCCGTAATCTTATACAATTTGGCCCATACAGGGGGAGACATAAATAGGGCATCACACCAGTTCCAACGGTCTTGGTGGTATGGGGTAGCCCAATTTAATATACTTTGTGAGGGGTGGTACATTAAAAAGTTGAATTGCTCCTTGGTAGGGGCAATCATTTTTTCGTCTTTGTATTTTCGATACAGCTCAATATACATTTGACCAACCGTATGGTCGTCTGCATGGTATTTTCTTCTGTACAATTGCCAAGCGTTTTCTTCACCTATCTTCTTTAGCCATTCGAAATAACTGTCGTTGTCGGCCATAGCGGCCCATTTGACCATGCCTACATAGAGTGCGCCATTGGTCCAGTCCAATGGGTGATGTGGCTTCTTATGGTCGCTGTACAATCCGTCAAAGTGCTCAATTTGCCAATCGGCAACCCGTTGCATGGTTTCCTTTACTTTCTTAGGCTTTATCTTTTGGGAAAAAGACGTGCCCGTACACGAAAAAATAATAATGGCGGTAAAAAAATGGCGTAGTAGTTTCAATGTAAATGTTTTTTTGGATGGGTTAAGAACCTCTAATATATTCAAAAAAAGTATGCCGTTACCCTAAGATGGAAGGATAACGGCATAATAGTATGAAAAATGTCGACCTTAAAGGGTGCGCAAGTATTCCGCAACCGCTCTTGTATCTTCTTCAGAAAGATTTTGGTTCAACATTATAGCGTTGTTGTATTCTTTAAGAAGTGCTTTTGCAATCGGGTCTTCCTTCAACATTTTATCAGGATTGGCGATCATATTCATAACCCAAGCCGGATTTCTTCTCTCGTAAACACCTTTTAATGCAGGGCCTATTAAACGTTTATCTGCCATATGACAAGCGGTACAAACTGCTTTGAATTTGGCTTCACCTGCGGTGGCCAACTCGGTATTGATTTCGGCATCAAAAGAAATATCTTTATACGGCCCTACACCTTGGTTGTCCATGTCTACCGGTACACCTTCGGATTTAGCTTCTACCGCTTTGGTTTCGGTTTTGGTACGGTTCATTTCAAAACCGCCCTTTTTTTCTTCTTTTTTTTCTTCGCCACAACTGGCAATTAATGCACCTAGTGCCAATACGCTTAATAGTTTTTTCATTTTATGCCTTATTTCAATATTCAAGCCTTTATTGCGGCTTTTTGTTTGCGGCACTAATATAGCGAATCACTAAATTTAAACCATGTCTTGCACAAATTTAATTGCTGTTTTTTCGGAGTAATAAAAGTTTGAAGGGCTTACGAAGCCCACGTGGCCCCCAAAATCGGGAAGGTTTAAATACAGGTGCCTGTTTTTGTTGGCTTCGGCCACCGGATAACATTCCTCGCCCAAAAAAGAATCGTTTTTGGCATTGATGATTAAGGTAGGAACCTCAATGTCGGGCAAGAATTGTCGGCAACTACATTGCTGGTAATAATCGATGGCGTTTTTAAAACCATGTGCCCTGCTCGTATAGATGTCGTCAAAGTCTTTTAAGGTTTTAATATTCGAGATATCCTTCATTGATATGTTATTGGGAAACATTTTTTGTTTGGGATATAATTTTTCGACCAAATGTTTTTTGAAACGTTTGGCATAGAGGTAGTTGTTGGGGGATAGGAGCGCTCTGAGCGAGCTGTAAAGGTCACAGGGAACCGATACACCGATTACCGCTTTTAGTTCAGGGGGCAAGTCCCTTGCTTCTCCCGCATATTTTAGGGCCATATTTCCGCCCAGGCTAACGCCTTTTATATAGATTTCAGAATAGTTTTTGTTTTTTACGATATGTTGAACAACGGCGTCGAGGTCTTCGGTGGCGCCGGAATGGTACGAACGAAACAGGCGGTTGGTCTCACCGCTACACCCCCTGAAATTTACGGCGCATGCATCGATGCCATCGGCATTAAAGGCTTTGGCACTTCCTGTTATATAGGGGCGTTGGGCATTGCCTTCTAGGCCGTGCAATAGTATCACCACTTTTTCTGAGGCGGTTTCGGCATAGCTCCAGTCCAAATCCATAAAATCCCCATCGTCAAGCTCAATACGTTCTCGGGTTTGCTGCACTCCTTTTATGCGTCTAAAAAGACCGGAATATACTGTAGAGAGGTGTCCGTTCTTAAATATAAGAGGGGGATTGTAATGTGAGCTAACTAAAGGCATTTGGGTAAGGTATATAAAATGATATTAAAGAAAACGGCCGTGTGAAACTTTATTGTAAATTTAAGCATGTCAAAATTAGCCCAAAAATGTGGTCATTTAAATCAGGTCACACAAGTAAAACAGGCAAAAGTACTGGAATGTGCCGAATGTATAAAAACTAGGGATAGATGGGTCCATTTACGTACCTGCCAGACCTGTGGCACAACACTTTGTTGTGACAGCTCACCCAATCGACACGCCAGCAAGCACGCCCGTTCAAGTGGGCACCCCGTAATAAGTAGTGCGGAACCTAACGAAAGATGGCTTTGGTGCTATGAAGATGAACAAATTGCTAGATATTAAATTATGAATGATCCCAGATTTCCGCAATTGCCCCAAAGCCATGTCAACATTTTAAAGGGATATGGGAATATTGAACGCTGTAACGAGAAAACGGTAGTGTTCGATTTAGGCCAACTGAGGTATGATTTCTTTGTTGTACTCGAAGGAGAAATTGCCATACTCGACCCTAACAATGAGCAAAAAGTAATAGTTGTACATGGTAAGAACGAGTTTTCGGGAGATAGCGGAATGTTGTCCGATCGTGGGGCGCAGTTTAGGGCCGTTGCCAAAGCGGGTTCGGAACTTCTTAGGGTGAGTCCCTATAAATTAAAAGAGGCCATAGCCAAACATAGTAATTTAAGTGATTTGCTCCTCAACGCTTTTTTGCAGCGCCAAGATACTATTTTAAACGAGTACGTAGGAGGTATCAAGTTGGTAGGGTCGGGCAATTCAAAAGAAGCCTATGCCATTCGCGATTTTATGGACAAGAACTATATCTGGTATAACTTTTTAGACGTAGATCAAACTTCGGAGGCCAATGATTTGCTCAAAAATTTTGACCTTTCCGAAAAGGATCTGCCTCTTATGATCTGTAATGGAGGTCAGCTTCATATGAAACCTTCTTTAGATGAAGTAGCCCGTTTTTCTGGGGTGTTGATGGATTTTGAAGACAAGATATTCGACCTGTTGGTCATCGGCGCAGGTCCATCGGGTTTGGCGGCCAGTGTTTATGCAGCTTCTGAAGGATTAAGTGTCGTTACCATAGATAGCAATGCCCCGGGAGGCCAGGCCGGAAAGAGCTCTAAAATCGAGAATTATTTGGGCTTTCCTACGGGAATATCAGGGCGTGACCTTGCGAATCGCGCCTATGTACAGGCGCAGAAGTTCGGCTGTAATATTTCCATTCCCCATAGGGCGGAAAAAATAGAGCATACGGGCAATCATTTTGTGCTTTCGGCCACTAACGGAAAAGTAATAAAGGCAAAGTCGTTAATGGCAGCTACGGGAGCCAATTATCGGCAATTGCCTATTGATACCATTCAAAAATACGAAGGTAGCGGGGTGTATTATTCCGCTACGGGGATGAACGCATCGGCATGCAAAAGTGAATTGGTAGGTGTTGTGGGAGGAGGAAACTCGGCGGGTCAGGCTGCATTGTTTCTTGCCGATTATGCCAAAGAGGTACACGTGGTGTTACGGGGAGGTGACCTTGGGGCTAAAATGAGCGATTACCTCGTACAGCGCATTGAGGCGGCACCTAATATTTACGTACAATTGAACACCCAAGTAACCGAATTGAAAGGTAATCATCATTTGGAATCGCTTGTATTGCGTAAAAAGGATGGCCAAGAAACCGAAATGAACATTACCAACCTGTTTACTTTTATAGGGGCCAAACCATGTACCGAATGGTTGGAGGGTATTGTGGCCACCGATGAAAAAGGTTTTGTTTGTACAGGGCCGGGAATTAATGAAGAGGACCTGTATATGTGCGATATCTATAGCCAACGGAAACCACAGTCCCTAGAGACTAGTATACCGGGTTTTTTCGCGGTGGGCGATGTGCGCAAGGGTTCCGTAAAGCGGGTTGCTTCCGCGGTAGGCGAAGGGTCGATGGCGGTAAGCCAAGTGCATCGATTTTTGGCCGATTTGAGGGCTAGGGAATCGGCAGGGGTAAAAGCTTAGTCGATAAAATAAGGGACCGCCGAAAGAGTTGATTTTACGAGGGTCCCTTGCAAATTCTGAATTGGTTTTACTTCGGATATTTTTCCAATACCTTTATTTGTTCTTCAATGGCCGATTTGAATTCGCTTTTTAGTTGGGAAATCAACTCGGAAACCGGAAGCGTATTGTCGATCAAGGCAGAACCTTGACCCGCCGACCAAATGGTCTTCCATGCTTTGGCCTCGGTATCGAGCTCTTTCCCAAAATCTATTTTCCTGTCCTTTTTAAGGTCTTCCTCGGTCAGTCCCGCCGCTTTTAGGCTTGCCCCTAGAAAATTGGCATGAACCCCAGAAATGGCAGCCGTATAGACTACGTCATTGGCTCCGGCATCAATGATCATCTTCTTGTATTCGGGAGATGCCTTGCTTTCTTCGGTATTGATAAAGCGTGTGCCCATATAGGCCAGGTCGGCACCCATTTGTAGTGCAGAGGCAATATCGCGCCCCGTACTGATACATCCTGAAAGGATGATGGTCTTGTGAAAAAATTTCTTTATTTCGGAAACCAATGGCATTGGGTTGGTCGCACCTGCATGCCCACCTGCACCTGCGGCAACTAGGATCAAGCCATCGACCCCGGCTTCCTGTGCCTTTTCCGCATGACGTTTTTTGATGATATCGTGAAATACGAGTCCGCCATAACTGTGAATCGCGTCAACCACCTTGGAGACCGCCCCGAGAGAGGTGATGACAAGGGGGACTTTATGTTTTATGCAGAGTTTTACATCGGCCTCGAGCCTAGGGTTGGTCGGGTGTACAATAAGGTTTACGCCAAAGGGCGCTGGCTTCTTGCCGGTTTCCTTTTCAAAATTTTCCAGTTCGGTCTTGATCTCGATAAGCCACTCTTCAAAACCCTCGCTAGTACGTTGGTTAAGGGCGGGAAATGTTCCGACAATACCGTTTTTACAACATTCTACAACCAGTTTTGGGCTTGATATCAAAAACATGGGGGCTGCAATAGCTGGCAGCGCCAATTCGTCTATAAATGAAGGTTTAGCACTCATATGTATCGGTTTTAAATAGAATTAAATTAGCAGTAAACTTTAAGGCTAGAAATTCCTTTGTTTTTCAAAACTATGGTATTTTTGCTATTCTTATGCATGCATAAGAAATTAATTCGCAAAATATGTATCTAAAAGAGTTTGAAATTCGCTGGAGCGATGTTGACGCAAACCGGCATTTGGCCAATTCTGCTTATCTGAATTTTATGAGCCACACACGGATGAGTTATTTGACCGAAATCGGTTTTAGCCATCGAACGTTACTGGAGAGAGAGATCGGTCCGGTGGTTTTTTACGAACATATGTACTACTTCAAAGAGGCTTTTCCCGGGAAGCCCGTAAAGGTTTCCATGGAAATTATGGGAATGAGCGAAGATGCACAGTTCTTTGAATTCCATCATAATTTTTACGATTACAAGGGAAGGAATTTTGCCCATTGTGAAATGATGGGGGCCTGGATCGACCTGAAGACCCGTAAGCTCACCGGTTTGACCAATGATTTGTTGGAAAAGTTCAGCGCTATAGAAAAAGCTGAAGGGTTTAAGGTATTGACCAAAGAAGATACCAGAAGGTTCGCTAAGGCTCCAAAGGATTTGGTTTAGGTTTTTTACTGGCCAAGTATACGCCTAAAAATACCAAGCAACCAGCCAGTATTTTGAGTGTCGTAAGCTTGTCTTGCCCTGTGGCTACCGCAAAGAGGATGCCTATTAAGGGTTGAACGTATACAAAGGCACTTAAGGTAGAGGCTTTTAATTGGGTCAGGGCAAAAATATTGAATAAATAGGTACAAAATGTAGTTCCTAAAACTACAAATGCAATTTTCCACAAGGCTTCAAAAGGTAGGTTAGGCCAGTCTATGGCCATGAGTTCGTGATATCCGAACGGAAGACAGATAAATATGCCGATAGTAAAAAGCCATTTCATAAAGGTAAAGGGGTGGTACTTGGCTATTAAGGTTTTTGCCCCGATCAGATATGAACCGTAGAATACGGAATTCATCAAAATCAAAAAATTTCCCAGGGGAATATTTGGGGCGTCAGCCCTTAGTTCCGTTCCGAAAAAAATAAGTCCAAGTGCACCTAAAAGGCCTATCAAGATACCTATCATTTTTTGAGGTATGATTTTTTCCTTAATCAAAACGGACGAGAGCAATACCACTATAATTGGTGTGGTGGTGATCAAGACGGCGCTATTGATCGGAGTGGATAAAGAAAGGCCCTTGAAGAACACCAGCATATTGAGGCCCATGCCCAAAAGTGCGCAAATGAACATTCTCGGATAATCTTTTTTTTCAATCTTTTCCCTGGGGCCAAAGACCGAAACGCTCCAAAACAATATCGATGCGCCAATGACCCGCAACATGATAAACCCAAAGGGCTGTACATGGTTCGGCATTACCCCTTTGGCAATCGTATGGTTCAAGGCGTAGATTATGGTCGCGCCAATGGCGGCCAATATAGCAAGTGTGCGCCGGCTCAATGGTGTAAGGCGGCTTTGGCTTCTTCAACTGTTTTTTTGCTGTTCCCTACAAAAATCTGCCCATCTACAATGATGACCGGCCGTTTTAGAAAAGTATAGTGCGCTAAGATCAAATCTTTCAACTCGCTTTCCGAAGGCTGCTTTTCATGTAGCCCCATTTGTCGGTAAAGACGGGCGCGTTTGCTGAACAAGGCTTCATAGCTTCCGGCAAGTGCTTGCATTTGTTCTACCTGTTCGGGCGTCATGGCCTCCGTTTTGATATCTTGAAGGACGATGCCATCTAAGGGCGCTAATTCCTTGAGTATGCGTTTGCAGGTGTCACAGGTGGAGAGGTAGTAAATCTTTTTCATTCTTCTTAACATAAATTCACTTTGCAAAGAAACCCAATTCAGTTCAATTGTACTATTTTTGGGGCCTACTATTAAAATTGTATTGCCGTGGAGAAAATTTTTGATGTTACTTTAGAGAACAGAAAACGCCTTTATAAAATACTGACGGAAACCCCTAAGGAGCAACTGCTTGAAATACCCGAGGGTTTCAACAATAACGTTTGGTGGAATATTGCCCATACCGTAATAACTACACAAGTATTGGTGTACAAATTGGGTAAGCTTCAAATGCGGGTTCCCGGTGAGCTTGTTGAAAAGTTTATGAAAGGTACCAAGCCTGATGGAACCGCCACCGAGGAAGAAATGAAGCTCATTGCCGATTTCTTGATCTCTACGGTAGAATGGGCCAAGGAAGATTACGAGGCAGGCCTTTTTCAAGACTATACTACCTATACTACCAGTGCGGGGGTCACCTTAACATCGGCTGAAGATGCACTTGTCTTTAACTTGTATCACGAAGGATTGCATGCCGCTGCCATTATCGCCTTGCTCAAAGTGGCAGGGAAGTAGTATTTACGATTTGTTTTTGGCCAAATACGGTTTTATTTCAGGGAATGGTAAGGTTAGAACTATGGGGCCATCGGCATAGGACGCCACCTCATAGGGGTTGTACAACAACTTTATGCCTTCTTCGGTAAACCCGATGTTTTCAGGCAAATGAAATACATCGCTCTCGAACATAAACCCGGTACTGTTGATCGGACTGTCTTGGGGGATGTGCTCTTGGTCCCTGAATTTTTGTTCGGCAAACTTTTCAAAATCTTTACGGTCATGAAAAAGTTGCCAGTTCTCCAGTTCTTTGGCTTTGTGCTTGTCAAAATTTAAAAAACGCTGAGAGCCATAACCATGGGCACCTCCGGTGAAAATATAGGAATTTAGCTCAATGGTAAGAAAGTCGTTATCTTCATACGACACCTTACCTTCTATATTGGCCTCCCAACGGGTAGCCTCTTCGGGGTATAGCTTTTTAAGCTCCCAATAACCATTGCTAAAAGCTTCAACGGCATCTTTTATCGATGATGCCTCTAGCTCATCGTCGTAATTGAGGGTCTCAATGATTTCTTCTTTTAGGGCGGTATTGATGGTCTTGGCCATCTTTGAATTCTCAAGGGCCTTTGGAATCTGTATTTCGACGGTCGGACACTCCGAGCAGCGTGTTTCATCGAGGTTTAAGGTCTCAAAGGTCAGTTTGTTTTCTTTTTGGCAGCCGACTAATACCAAAAGTAAAATGATATAGGTAACTTGGGTTCTCATAGTGGAATTTAGTTGGGGTGGAATAAAAATATGCTGGATTGTCCAGCATCAAAGATAATGATAGATTTGAACGAATAAATATAAAAAATGGGCGAAAAAACGTTAAAATTTAACAGTAAGACAATACACGGAGGGCAGCAACCAGATAAGGCCTATGGCGCTGTTATGCCTCCTATTTATCAAACATCTACCTATGCACAGACCACTCCTGGCGGACATAAGGGCTACGAGTATTCGCGAAGTGCCAACCCCACCCGAACGGCATTGGAAAATTCATTGGCCAGTATTGAGAATGGCACCTATGGTTTGGCCTTTGCCAGTGGCTTGGCGGCTATTGATGCGGTTATAAAATTACTGGGCCCAGGTGATGAGGTGGTCTCAACAAACGACTTGTACGGTGGAAGCTATCGATTGTTCAAGCAGATATTCGAGAAATATGGCATAAAATTCAATTTTGTCGGCATGCAAGATACCGATACCATAGAAGCGGCCATTACGGGAAATACCAAGTTGATCTGGGTCGAGACCCCGACCAACCCTATGATGAATATTATAGATATAAAGGCGGTGGCCGCAGTTGCCAAGAAACACAATGTGCTATTGGCGGTAGACAATACATTTGCCACACCGTATTTGCAGACTCCCTTGGATTTGGGGGCGGATGTCGTTATGCATTCCGCTACCAAATATTTAGGCGGACATAGCGATGTAGTCGCGGGGGCCTTGGTCGTTAAGAACAAAGAACTGGCAGATCAACTATACTTCATCCAGAATGCTAGTGGCGCGGTATGTGGACCTATGGATAGTTTTTTGATTTTGAGAGGTATAAAAACATTACATGTGCGCATGCAGCGCCATTGTGAGAACGGCGAAGCCATTGCGCGATATTTGGAAAACCACCCTAAAATTGAAAAGGTGTATTGGCCCGGTTTTGAGAGCCACCCCAATCATGAAGTCGCCAAAAGTCAAATGAACGGATACGGGGGCATGATTTCCTTTGTAAGCAAGGGCAGTAGTTATAAGGAGGCTATAAAAATAGTTGAGCGGCTTAAATTGTTCACCTTGGCCGAATCCTTGGGAGGGGTGGAGAGTTTGGCGGGGCATCCGGCAAGTATGACCCATGCGAGTATACCCAAAGACGAGCGGGAAAAGAGCGGGGTGGTCGATGCCTTGATCCGTTTGAGTGTGGGTATTGAAGATAAAGACGATTTGATAGCCGATTTGGAACAGGCTATAGGATAAGAGTTATAGGGAATTTTTTGAAAAATCGGCGTTTATATTCTTTATAATAACATAATTTTACCGAGACTATCAAAATCTAACAAAATAATTCTATAGGACATCTGTTTATGGATTCAAAAATTAAGGACTTCATGGATGAAGTCAAAAAGCGAAACGGACATGAGCCCGAGTTCATTCAAGCGGTGCAAGAGGTTGCTGAGACGGTAATCCCATACATTGCGGAAAATGAAATATACAAGGGCAAAAATATCTTGACCCGAATGGTAGAGCCCGAAAGGCTGATATCGTTTCGGGTAGCATGGGTAGACGATGAAGGTGTGATCCATGTAAACAGGGGATATCGCATTCAGATGAACTCTGCTATTGGTCCATATAAGGGAGGCTTGCGTTTTCACCCTTCCGTAAATGCCAGTATCTTAAAATTCCTAGCTTTTGAACAGGTGTTCAAGAACAGTCTTACGACCTTGCCTATGGGCGGTGGTAAAGGAGGCTCCGATTTTGACCCGAAGGGCAAGTCGGACGATGAGGTTATGCGCTTTTGCCATGCGTTTATGACGGAACTTTGCCGTCATATCGGCCCGAATACCGATGTGCCCGCGGGAGATATCGGTGTCGGTGCCCGGGAAATCGGATTCTTGTTCGGGATGTACAAGAAAATTAGAAACGAGTTTACAGGGGTATTGACAGGAAAGGGACTCTCATGGGGAGGCTCTAGGATCCGCCCGGAAGCTACAGGGTATGGAACGGTATATTTTGCCCAAAGTATGCTCAACACCAAAAATGAAAGTTTTGAAGGTAAAACCGTTGTTATTTCGGGATCTGGAAACGTAGCACAATACGCAGCTGAAAAAGTGTTGCAACTTGGTGGTAAGGTGGTTACACTTTCTGATTCTGCCGGGTATATCTATGATCCAGAAGGTATCGATGCCGAAAAATTGGGCTATGTAATGGACCTTAAGAACAACAAACGCGGTAGGATTTCGGAATATGTGAACAAATACAGTGGGGCCCAGTATTACAAGGGCAAGACGCCTTGGAACGTAAAATGTGATATAGCCCTTCCCTGTGCTACGCAGAACGAGCTAACAAAAAACGATGCGGATGTTTTGTTGAAAAACGGTTGTATCTGCGTGGTCGAAGGAGCCAATATGCCTTGTGATGCGGATGCGGTGCATAAGTTTCACGAAGCCAAAATTTTATTCGCACCAGGTAAGGCTTCTAATGCCGGGGGTGTGGCAACCTCAGGTCTGGAGATGTCGCAAAACTCATTGCGCATTAGTTGGACAAGGGAAGAGGTCGATGAACGACTTCGTGATATCATGAAGGAAATTCACGATTCTTGCATCAAATACGGTAAAGAAGACGATGGCTACTGTAACTATGTAAAAGGGGCGAATATCGCTGGTTTTGTAAAGGTTGCCGATGCCATGTTGGCCCAAGGGGTGATTTGATTAGTGACTTAATAATAGCAAATAGACGAGACCCGTATCTTTTAAAAGTTACGGGTCTTTTTACGGTTGACCGTGTTTTTCACTACGTAGATTTTAAAGCTATATTTGTGCTAAACCCTATCACATAAATGCAGCTAACCACTAAAGCTATAGTACTTTCTTCGCTTAAATACGGCGACACGAGTTTGATCGTAAAGGCTTTTACGGTTTCCGATGGGGTAAAACCCTATTTGCTGCGAGGGGTTTTGGCATCTAAAAAGGGAAAATTAAAATCGGCCTATTTTCAACCCCTGACCCAGTTGGAAATTGTTGCCAACCATAGAAATAAGGGAGCCCTCGAAAGTATACGGGAGGCCAAAATACATTATCCGTACCAGACGCTGCACTCCGATATCTCAAAAAATGCCATGACCATGTTTCTTTCTGAAATGTTGGCCAATAGCATTCATGAGGAAGAGCCCAACCCTTCGCTTTTTGAGTTTATAGAGGTAAGCTTGCAATGGCTCGATACACAGGTTGATTTTGCTAATTTCCATATCTATTTTTTGATTCGGCTTACCAAATATTTGGGCTTTTACCCAGATACGGAACAGATGGGCGCAAGTTGTTTTGATTTGCTCGAAGGGGAGTTTATCGATACACCGTCGTTGAACCCTATTCTTAGTGGGGAAAATCTTACCTACTTTAAAACCTTCTTGGGCATAAATTTTGATGGGATACATCATATCAAAATGAATAAAGGCAACCGTCAAGAACTTTTACGATCACTTGTACTGTTTTACGAGTTGCATTTACAGGGGTTTAGAAAACCAAAATCCCTGGCCATCTTAAATGAAGTATTCAACTAGTATGAACAAAGTTCTGTTTTTGCTTATTTTTTTGTGTGCTCAACTTGTCTTTTCCCAAGAGGTGTCGGTCATCGATTTTGATACCCGTCAACCTATTTCGAATGTGGCCATATATAATTACGATCGAACGAAAACGGCATTGACCGACTTTGACGGTAAGGTAGACCTGAAGGTGTTCGGGGCTGACGAGCGTATTACCTTTCGGCACTTGAGTTATCAACTCGGAAGAACTACAAAAGCACAGATACAGAGGCACGGAGGCCGATTTTTTTTGAGCATGAAGGCCGAAGAGCTTGATGAGGTGGTAATGTCGGTGTCGAAGTGGGAACAGCAGAAAAAAGATATTCCTAACAAGATTGCGGTCATTAACGCCCGTGATATCGCCTTTACCAACCCACAGACTTCGGCAGACCTGTTGCAAAGCAGCGGAAAAGTATTCGTTCAAAAAAGTCAATTGGGCGGAGGGAGTCCTATGATAAGGGGTTTCGCCACTAACCGCTTGTTGTTATCGGTAGATGGGGTACGTATGAACAATGCCATTTTTAGGGGAGGGAATCTACAGAATGTAATCTCCATTGACCCATACACCATACAGAACACCGAAGTTATCTTTGGTCCGGGCTCTGTAATTTATGGTAGTGATGCCATTGGTGGGGTAATGAATTTTTATACCAAAAAGGCCGAATTCTCAACCTCCGACAGTCTTTCGTTCTCAGGTGGGGCCAAGTATCGTTTTGCTTCGGCCAATTCTGAGAATACCTTTCATTTCAATTTTAATTTGGGAAAAAGGAAGTGGGCGTTTTTGACCAGTGCTTCCTATAATGATTTTGGTGATTTAAAAATGGGAGGCCACGGTCCGGAATCCTATCTTAGAAAAAACTTTGTCGGCAGTTTGAACGGTACTGATGTCTTGCTTCCTAACGAAAATCCTAAAAAACAAAACCCAACAGGCTATAGTCAGCTTAACCTAATGCAAAAAATAGCCTATACACCTAATAATACTTGGGAGCACAAGCTCGGACTACACTATTCGGAAACCTCCGATTACGCTAGGTACGATCGTTTGATACGTCCGAATAAGGCAGATGACGGACTTCGGTCGGCGGAATGGTTCTATGGGCCACAAAAATGGTTTATGGGCAATTTGCAGATGAGCAAAAGGGGAAAAGGCATTTTTTATGACGGATTAAAAATAACCACTGCCTACCAACATTTTGAGGAGAGTAGAAATGATCGTGATTTTGGCGATGTGTTACGTTACACTACCGAAGAAAAAGTAAATGCCCTTTCCGCGAATGTTGATTTTGAAAACAAGAAAATCGGAGACCTCCGCTTGTACTATGGCGGAGAATATATCTTCAATAAGATCGGGTCAACGGGAGAGCAGGTAAATGTTGAAACCAAGGAGCTGGCCGATGGTGCTTCACGCTATCCCGATGGTGCCACTTGGCAAACTGCGGCCGGTTATGTGAACGGGGAGTATAGGGCAAAGCCGAATTTCACCCTTTTATCGGGCCTTAGGTACAGTCACGTCTGGATCAATGCCGTTTTTGATAAAACGTTCTATCCCTTCCCTTTCGATGATGCAATGCTTGATAATGGGGCATTGACGGGAAGCATAGGTTTTAGTTGGTTTCCAAAGGCCGATTTGCAGATTACCTTGAACGGCTCTACTGGTTTTAGGGCGCCGAACCTTGACGATGTAGGCAAGATATTTGACTCGGAACCTGGAGCGGTAGTAGTGCCAAATCCCGATTTGGAACCAGAGTATGCCTATAACGTGGAATTGGGGGTTCAAAAAAACTTTAATGACTGGGTGGTGCTTAAAAGTGCCGTTTTTTATACTTACTTGGTAGATGCATTGGTACGAAGGGATTATAAGTTCAATGGGGAAGATGCCATTATGTACAATGGGGAACTCAGTAGTGTGCAGGCCATACAGAATGCCGCTAAGGCCTATGTGTATGGGTTTGAGTTTGGGGCTGAGGTGTTTTTGGGGGATAAGTTCTCGGCCGTGGCCAACCTTACGCTTACGGAAGGTATCGAAGAGGAAGATGACGGTACGGAGTCTCCGGGAAGGCATGTGGCACCGACTTTCGGTGATTTGCACTTTGTTTACAAAGGCCAGAAGCTAACGGCCGATGTGTTCCTGAATTATAATGGTGAAATTTCCTTTGGTGATTTGGCGACTTCCGAAAAAAGTAAAACATATATCTATGCGGTCAACGAAGAGGGCAATCCTTTCTCCCCTTCTTGGTACACCCTCAATTTGCGCTCACAGTATGCCATTACCAATACATTGAAAGCTTCCCTTGGAGTTGAGAATATTACGGATCAACGTTATCGTTCATATTCTTCGGGTATTGTAGCGCCAGGTGTTAATTTGGTACTGGGAGTGGACTATCGGTTTTAGTGCTGTCCTGTTAAAATATAAAGCCCCCCGACCAATGGCCGGGGGGCTTTCGTTGTATATGTATAAGGTATATTAGTTGACGGCAGCCTTGGCTTTGTCGGCAGCACTGTTGGCGGCGTCTTTGGCCTTGTCGGCAGCATCGTTGGCGGCATCTTTAACATCACCGGCAGCTTCATTGGCTTTTTCCTTGATGTCTTCACCGGCTTCTTCAGCTTTTGATTTTAGGTCGTTGGCGGCATCTTCTGCATCAGCTTTGATTTCTTCACCGGCTTCTTCGGCCTGCTCCATAGCTTCTGCACCAGCTTCTTTGGCGTCTTCCATGGCTTCGGCGCCCATTTCCTTGGCATCTTCACCAGCTTGTTCCATTGCGGCACCAGCTTCGTCGGTAGCGCTTTTTGCTTTGTCTGCGGCGTCTCTACAAGAAACGAAAGAGATGCTTAGGGCAAGCATCAAAACAGAACTTAAAATTACTTTTTTCATGATTTTGTGTTTAAAGTTTTTGTTTAATTGTTTTCTGAATATACGTATGAAACGACATTTTAGACGCTATATTTTAACATTTTCTTACAAGCTTGTTTAATAGGGCGTATTTCAATTCTTTCAAATCGACTTAATTCGGGTAAAAATTGCTAATTTTGCAGCCTTAAATTAATGCAGTAGAGCCACTTATTATGAAGTTTGCGGAATATAAAGGATTGGATTTGCCCAAAGTAGCTGAAGATATACTCGATTATTGGAAGCAAAACCAGATTTTCGAGAAAAGTATTTCCTCTAGGGAGGGTAAACCTAGTTATGTTTTTTATGAAGGTCCGCCGTCGGCAAACGGTATGCCAGGGATCCACCATGTCATGGCACGAACGATCAAGGATATCTTTCCCAGGTATAAGACCATGAAGGGTTTTCAAGTGAAACGTAAGGCCGGTTGGGATACACACGGATTGCCTATTGAACTGGGTGTGGAGAAAGAATTGGGGATAACCAAGGAGGATATCGGTAAAAAAATATCCGTAGAAGAATATAATGCGGCCTGCAAGAAGGCGGTTATGCGCTATACCGATGTGTGGAACCGAATGACCGAACAGGTTGGCTATTGGGTCGATATGAACGATCCGTACATTACCTATAAGCCCAAATATATGGAGTCGGTCTGGTGGTTGTTAAAGCAGATATACGACAAAGGCTTGATTTATAAGGGGTACACGATACAACCGTATTCACCTAAGGCCGGTACGGGCTTAAGTTCGCATGAGCTTAACCAACCGGGTACATATCAAGATGTGACCGATACTACGGTAGTGGCACAATTTAAGACGATAGAAGATTCACTGCCCGATTTTCTCCAGAACGAGGGTGATGTATATTTCTTGGCGTGGACGACCACCCCATGGACACTGCCTTCGAACACCGCGTTGACCGTAGGGCCCAAAATAGATTATGTTTTGGTGGAAACTTATAACCAGTACACTTTTAAGCCCATGAACGTAGTTCTGGCCAAGAGTTTGGTAGGGAAGCAGTTTTCAGGGAAGTTCGAGCAAGTAGAAGCCAAATCCGATTTGTTGGCGTACCAAGCTGGCGATAAGAAAATACCTTTTTACGTAGTAAAGGAATTTGTTGGGAAAGATTTAGTGGGTATTCGATATGAGCAACTGCTTGAGTATGCCCTTCCCTATCAAAATCCTGAAAATGCATTTCGTGTAATTGCCGGTGATTTCGTAACTACGGAAGACGGTACCGGTATTGTACATACGGCCCCTACTTTTGGTGCCGATGATGCCTTGGTGGCCAAACAGGCCGTGCCTGAAGTTCCGCCTCTATTGGTGTTGGATGAAAATAATAATCCGGTTCCATTGGTAGATTTGCAAGGGAAGTTCCGTCCGGAAATGAAGGAGTTCGGGGGCAAATATGTCAAAAACGAATATTATACGGCCGGAGAAGAGCCCGAACGTTCGGTCGATGTGGAAATTGCCATAAAGCTCAAAGAAGAGAACAAAGCATTTAAGGTAGAGAAGTACGTACACAGTTATCCAAATTGCTGGCGTACCGATAAGCCTATTTTATATTACCCCTTAGATTCATGGTTCATCAAGATCAGCGATGTGAAAGATCGTATGTTCGCATTGAACCAAACCATTAATTGGAAGCCGAAGTCTACCGGGGAAGGCCGTTTTGGCAACTGGTTGGCGAATGCCAATGACTGGAACCTTTCTAGGTCTAGATATTGGGGTATACCACTTCCTATTTGGAGGACCGAAGACGGAAAAGAGGAAATGATCATTGGATCCGTGGCCGAACTGAAGTCGGAAATGGCAAAGGCCGTGGCTGCCGGTGTAATGGAAAAGGATATTTTTGACGATTTCGTGGTTGGTGACCTATCTGAGGAAAACTATGAAAAAATAGACCTTCACAAGAATATCGTTGATCAGGTGATCTTGGTTTCGGCTTCGGGCAAACCGATGAAGCGCGAAAGTGACCTGATCGATGTTTGGTTCGATAGTGGTTCCATGCCTTATGCCCAATGGCATTATCCATTTGAAAACAAAGACTTGATCGATGAGGGCAAGACCTATCCTGCCGACTTTATTGCTGAAGGGGTCGACCAGACCAGAGGGTGGTTCTATACCTTACACGCCATAGCTACAATGGTTTTCGATTCCGTAGCCTATAAAAATGTAGTGTCTAACGGACTTGTTTTGGACAAGGAAGGTAAAAAAATGTCAAAGCGTTTGGGCAATGCCGTGGATCCCTTCGATACCATGAACGAACATGGGGCGGATGCTACACGTTGGTATATGATTTCGAATGCGAACCCTTGGGATAATTTAAAGTTCGATACCGAGGGTATCGTTGAGGTGAAGCGAAAATTCTTCGGAACCCTTTACAATACCTATTCATTCTTTGGGCTATATGCCAATATCGATGCTTTTGATTATTCTGAGGCTGAAATTCCGCTGAACGAAAGGCCAGAAATCGACCGATGGATCTTATCGGAACTACATTCGTTGATTAAGACCGTTGATGAAGCCTATGCCGATTACGAGCCTACCAAGGCTACGCGTGCCATTTCAGATTATGTTCAGGAGAATTTGAGCAACTGGTATGTGCGCTTGTGTAGAAGACGCTTTTGGAAAGGAAGTTATGAAAAGGATAAGATATCGGCGTATCAGACTTTATATACCTGTTTGGAAACCGTAGCCAAGCTTTCGGCACCCGTGGCACCGTTCTTTATGGATCGCTTGTACAAAGATTTAACGAATACGACCAAAAAGGAAGCATTTGAAAGTGTACATTTGGCCGAGTTTCCGAAGTATGATGAGGCAATCGTAGATAAGGACCTAGAAAGTAAGATGGAAAAAGCACAGACTATTTCGTCTTTGGTACTTTCGATCCGCCAGAAGGAAAAGATAAAGGTCCGTCAACCCTTGCAAAAGGTAATGATACCTGTTCTTGATGAAAAGCAAAAGCATGAGATCGAGGCAGTGGCCGATTTGATCATGTCGGAAGTGAACGTAAAGGAAATAGAATTGCTTGATGATGCATCTGGTATTCTAGTGAAGCAGATTAAACCGAATTTCAAGGTTTTAGGCCCTAAATACGGTAAGGATATGAAGAACATTGCCCAGGCCGTTGCGCGATTGGGTCAAGATGATATCCAAAAAATTGAGCAGAAGGGCGAAATTTCGCTTGATATTGACGATAAAATTATTACATTACAACTGCAAGATGTAGAGATAGCCTCGCAAGATATCGAAGGTTGGTTGGTTGCAAGTTCAGGAACGCTTACCGTAGCGCTGGACGTAACGATCGATCAAGATTTGAGGGAAGAAGGTATAGCTCGAGAGCTTGTAAATAGAATTCAGAACCTGAGAAAAGATTCTGGGTTCGAGGTGACCGATAAGATTGATATCAAGATTCTTAAAGACGGTTTTGTTGAAAAAGCGGTATCGAATAACCTCGGTTATATCAAGACCGAAACATTGACTGCCGAACTTGTTTTTGAAGAAAGCTTGGATAGGGGGACTGAGGTTGCCTTTGATGAAGTGAAAACTAAATTATTTATTGAAAAACATTAAAATAATGGCAGAAGATTTAAAAGTTAGATATTCGGACAAAGATCTGGCCGAATTCAGGGAGTTGATCGAAGATAAGATCGAGAAGGCTAAGAGCCACTTAGAGTTATTGAAAAGCTCATATATGAACGACGGCAATAATGGTACGGACGATACTTCACCTACCTTTAAGGCTTTTGAAGAAGGGTCTGAAACCATGAGCAAAGAGGCGAACACCCAATTGGCCATCCGTCAAGAAAAATTTATTAGAGACCTTAAGAATGCACTTTTGCGTATCGAGAACAAAACATACGGCATTTGTCGTGTTACCGGTAAGCTTATCGCCAAGGAACGTTTGAAATTGGTTCCCCATGCTACTTTGAGCATAGAGGCGAAGAACATGCAAAAGTAATTTTCTGCTCTGTAAAAATTATCAAACCCACGAGAAGTGTATTCTTGTGGGTTTTTTTATACCTGTACATATGAGGTTCTTCGTGATTTTATTTTTGTCCTTCCATCTCTTGTCGGCCCAAAAGGTGGTGAGGAAGTCATTGGTAAACAGCGAAATCACCTCAATAAACATTGATGTCACCAATTGCTACAAATTAGCGGTGGAAACGGTACCTGGGACCGAAATGTCAGTAGAGGCCACCATAGATGGGGAGTACATGAAAGACCTTTTGGTTTCGGTAAAAAAAGAGGGTAATTCTATTATGGTCAGCAGCGGATTTCAACCTAATTTTCACAATCCTAACGATAAGCTCAGTGCCCATAAGGTGGTTTCAATAGCATTGAAAGTGGTATTGCCGCAGTACAAATACGTGACCGTGTTCGGTACGAGCTGCAACGTATTAATGAGTGGAGACTATACTGATCTGAACGTTTCTCTGAACGATGGCCGCTGTGCGCTTTCAAACGTTTCTGAAAACGTGAACGTACATACCCAAAGCGGCAGCATATGGCTTGCTGCGAAAAGCGGGAATATCCAAGTAATTAATAAATACGGTACCGTTGAAAGGGATAATATTCCCTTTGGGGATACGAAGTATACGCTTACTACCGTTACAGGGAATATTCAAATTACGAAAACCGAATAATATACTTATTTTTGCGGATTCAACTTGTATACGTACCATGAACTTAAAGAAATCCTTGCTCATTATTATAGCTGTTTTAATCATAGATCAGCTGAGCAAAATCTATATCAAGACCAATTTTCAACTGGGCGAGTCGGTTGAGGTTTTTAGTTGGTTCAAAATATTGTTCATTGAGAACTCTGGTGCGGCTTGGGGGGCTAAACTAAGTGATTTTCTTCCTATATCGGAACCGTCCGGTAAGTTGGTGTTGACCGTATTCCGTTTATTTGCCGTTGCCGGAATCGGATATTGGCTGTACGATACCATACGTAAAAAATCTTCCCAAACACTTGTTCTTGCCGTGTGCCTGATCTTTGCCGGTGCTTTGGGCAATATAATAGATTCTGTTTTTTATGGCGTAATATTTAGTGATAGCTATCAACAACTGGCTACTGCCTTTTCTGATGATCCCTACGGAAGTCTTTTTTATGGAAAGGTCGTTGATATGCTCTATTTTCCCATGGTAGATACTACCTGGCCGTCATGGGTGCCCTACTTGGGCGGGTCTAGTTTTCGTTTCTTTGAACCTGTCTTCAATATTGCCGATATGGCGATAAGTACTGGGGTTGGTATACTCTTGGTGTTCAATAAGAAAGCCTTCGGAAAAGTAGGTGGTGATCCTATGGAAGAAACAGAGTAGTGTTTAAAAAGAATAGGTTTTTGCCGGGGTTACGCAGTAATCTAAACCAACGTCGTTGCTGTTGGTGTCCTCTATTAATTCTTCTTCTGCCGGAAATAGGGATAGGCCTATTTTGACGACATCGGGTCGGCATTGGGCTAAAAAGCCATCGTAAAACCCTTTGCCATAGCCCACACGGTTTCCTTTTTTGTCAAAGGCCAACAAAGGAATGAAAACAACATCGATTTTATTTGTCGGCACCTCAATACCATCAACGGGTTCGGGTATATTCCAATGGTTTTTCCGTATGCGGGTAGAGTCGGTCAGCAGATAGTGTTGTAAAGTTGCGCCATCGGCCATTTTGGGCAAGACGATATCCTTGTCTTTCCCTTGAAGGATAGTCAATATGAAAGAGGTATCTATTTCTTTATTTTCGGTAATCGGTAAAAAGATATGGTAATAACTGAAAGACCATATCGGCAAGTGGAGTAAAGCGTTGGCAATACTTAAACTAGAATCGGAAAGGGATTCTTGATCTAAAGAAGCTCTTTTGGTTTTGTAAAGAGATCGTAAATCGTTCTTAAGCATTGAGCGTAATCTCTTTAGAAATGGGAAACTTCGAGTGCGCCTATTCTTTTACAGACACTGCGTAATATATCTTAAAAGATATCATCAAGATAAGATACAGGCCGAGGGTTATGATATATTTATCCATGTGGTATATGATTTTGATGTTTAAATCTAAATAAAAAAACGATTGAAAACACTTTTAAGTGCAAGTTTTTATCGGTGAAATACATTTTTTAGTGTTTTTTTAACAAAAATTGCTCAAAACATGTGCAACAGTGTGCAAATGTTTTCTTAAAATAAAGGAAGTAAGGAGCTTTCTTACTTTCGGTTCTTACGAAAAAAAATAGTCTTAGATCTTTCGTTAAAAAAGAGTAAAACACCTAGTCCTTTTGATAAAACGTAGTAATTTAACGTGGTAGAACCACGATGGTCTACCGCTACAATTGATAAACGAATTTATAATGCCCCAAGTACCTATAGACGTACAGCTTAGTACCTTGCCCAAAAGTCCCGGTGTTTATCAATTTTATGATGCTGACGATAAAATATTATATGTAGGAAAAGCAAAAGACCTAAAAAAAAGGATTTCGTCTTATTTTACCAAAAATCACGAGTATGGTAAGACGAGGGTATTGGTCAAAAAGATTAGAAGGATCAAGCATATTGTTGTGCCGACCGAATCCGATGCCTTGCTTTTGGAGAATAATCTTATCAAAAAATACAGGCCGAGGTACAACGTCTTGTTAAAAGACGATAAATCGTATCCATGGATATGTATCAAAAACGAACGCTTCCCCAGAATATTTCCAACACGGAAAATGATTAAGGACGGAAGTGAATATTTCGGTCCGTATACCAGTATGAAAACGGTTCGGACCTTGCTTGATTTGGTCAAGGGGGTGTATCCCTTACGAACCTGTAACTATGACCTTTCCAAGGAAAAAATAGAGAGTGGCAAGTATAAGGTCTGTCTCGAATACCACTTAGGGAACTGTAAAGGTCCCTGTGAAGGCTTGCAGGATGCCGAAGAGTATCACGCCCAAATTGAGGATATTAGAAAAATCATAAAGGGCGATTTCAAATCATCGTTGAGCTATTTTCGAACGCAAATGAAATCCTTGGCTTCGGAAATGAAATTTGAGGAAGCCCAGCAAGTAAAGGAGAAAATAGAGATACTTGAAAACTACCAGGTGAAATCTACAATTGTTAATCCGAAGATCAATAATGTAGATGTGTTTTCCATTATTTCTGACGAATCCCACGGTTATGTGAATTTCTTGCAATTGTCGCACGGGTCCATAATACGCTCGCATACGCTCGAAATGAAGAAGAAACTTAACGAGACCGATGCGGAGTTATTGGCCTTGGCCATTATAGAAATCCGCCAGCGGTTTAATTCCCTTTCAAGGGAGATTTATCTGCCGTTTGAAGTGCCGGTCGAGTCGCATCTTAAAGTTACGATACCAAAATTGGGTGATAAGCGGAAAATTCTAGACCTATCGGAGCGTAATGCTAAATTCTATAGGCAAGAACGGTTCAAGCAGATCAAGATCATCGATCCCGATCGGCATACCAACCGCATTATGGCCCAAATGAAAAAAGACCTACGCCTGTCCGCAGAGCCAAGACATATTGAGTGTTTTGACAATAGTAATATTCAAGGAAGCAATCCTGTGGCCGCCTGTGTGGTCTTTAAGGATGGGAAGCCTTCGAAAAAAGATTACCGGCATTTTAATATAAAAACCGTAACGGGGCCCGATGATTTTGCTTCTATGGAAGAAGTGGTCTTTAGACGCTACAAGCGTTTGCTGCAAGAAGAAGAACCTTTGCCGCAACTCATTGTTATCGATGGGGGAAAGGGGCAACTGTCGTCGGCCTTAAAAAGTCTCGATGCGTTAGGGCTAAGGGGAACAATTGCGATTATAGGCATTGCCAAGCGTTTAGAGGAGATCTTTTTTCCAGAAGACCCGATTCCGTTGTATCTTGATAAAAAATCGGAAAGCTTAAAAATAATACAACAGCTCAGGAACGAAGCCCACCGTTTTGGCATTACCTTCCATAGAAATAAAAGAAGTAAGGCCGCTATAGATTCCAGGTTGGAAAGTATAGATGGTATCGGGGCAAAAACAGCGGAAGAACTGTTGAAAAAATTCAAATCGGTAAAACGTATAAAGGAAGCATCCATGGAAAACTTGACCGAGGTAGTGGGTGTGTCTAGGGCCAAAAAAGTTTATGAAGCATTTCATTAAATATTATTGTGGGTGGCGTTCCGTGCGAACATGTACGTTCTTCTTGTGCCTATTTTTTATGGTTGGGCCTGCTATGGCGCAGCAATCAGGGGAAGAAGGGATAAAGGTAGGCCTGGTTCTCAGTGGTGGTGGGGCCAAAGGTATGGCACATATCGGTGCGATAAAGGTGATAGAAGAAGCGGGAATAAAAATAGATTATATCGGGGGTACCAGTATGGGGGCTATCGTCGGGTCTTTATACGCAGCGGGTTATACCGGTAATCAATTGGATTCCATTTTTAGGGCAACGGATTTTACCAATCTGATACAGGACAACCTGCCCCGTAGCGCAAAAACCTTCTATGAAAAGGAAAATTCCGAAAAATATGCGATAACCCTTCCGTTCGATGGGTTCAAGGTTTCCGTGCCACCGGCCTATTCAGGTGGACAGAACGTGTATAACGAACTTGTGAAGTTTTTGTACCCGGTAAGAAATATAACCAAGTTCGATGAGTTGCCGATCCCGTTCGTTTGTATCGCAACCGATGTCGAAACGGGCAATGAGGTTATTTTAAAGGAAGGCTACCTTCCGGAAGCGGTAATGGCAAGCGGCACCTTGCCCTCGCTTTTTGAACCGGCAAAAATCAACGGAAAAGTGTTGATCGACGGTGGGGTGGTCAATAATTATCCTATTGACGAGGTGAAAGAAATGGGGGCCGATATCGTCATAGGGGTCGACGTTCAGCACGGACTCAGAAACCGGGAGTCGTTATTGACCGCTACCGAAATCCTATTGCAGATAAACAATTATAGAACGGTGCTCGATATGAAGGAAAAGTCTAAAAAGACCGATATTTATATCAAGCCCAATATGAGTGAGTTTTCTATAATGGATTTCGATTTGCACGACGTGCTGATCAAAAGTGGGGAAGATGCGGCGCTCAAAAATATGGATGCTTTAAAGGCATTGGCCGAAAAGCAAAAGGAGAAGCCTTCGGAGCGCGCTAAAATCGTGCCTTCGGACACCTTGTCCATAGACCGTTTGATCATTCGCGAAAGTCCTAATTATTCCCGAGGCTACGTAAAGGGTAAGCTTAGGTTCGATACCGATAAGCCTACTACGTTCTCTAGGCTTCAGCAAGGGATCAGCAATCTTGCCGCGACCGGAAATTTTCAAACCATTCACTATCAATTACGCGATAATGACGATGAGCGAATAATTGAGCTTGACCTCGACGAAACCAAGACCAAATCGTTTATCCGCCTCGGTGCCCACTATGATAATCTCTATAAGACCGCCGCAATACTCAACTACACACGGAAAAGCTTGATTACCCGAGATGATGTTTCTTCCTTTGATTTTATTGTTGGCGATAATCTTAGGTATAATCTGCAATACTATGTCGATAAGGGATTTTACTGGAGTTTTGGTTTCAACTCAAGGTTCAACAAGTTTGAAAAGGAGGTGAATTTCGATTTATTGCGTGAAAACTATGACGTACAGGTCGGGTTGAACGTAAATACCATCAACATGGATGTTACCGATCTTACCAATCAGGTGTACGTCCAAACCGTACTTCGGGAAGAATTTGCCTTTAGAATGGGTTTGGAACATAAGTTCTTAAAATACACGACCAAAACCTTGAGGCGAGATGTAAACTTACCAGCGGGTCAGGGTCAAGATGAGCGTACCATATTTGAAAAAAGTAATTTTTACAGTGCTTTTGGGCAGTTGACCTTTGATACGTACAACGACAAATATTTTCCATCCAAAGGACTGTATTTTGATGGGGATTTCCATTTTTATGTATTGTCTTCCGATTTTAACGACAATTTTAAGGAGTTTTCAATAGCCAAGGCCAGGGCGGGCTTAGCCGTACCCTTGGTCGGTAATCTGTCTTTGAATACGGAAATTGAGGGAGGTTTTAAGTTGGGAACCTCAAATGTGACCTCTTTCGATTTTGTACTTGGGGGGTACGGAACGAACCTTATTAACAACTTCCGGCCCTTTTTCGGCTATGATTTTTTATCGTTGCCCGGAAACGCCTTTGTAAAGGCGCATGGTCGCCTCGATCTTGAGTTTGCGCCCAAAAACCACTTTATGTTCACGGCCAATTATGCCAACGTCGATGATGACCTGTTTAGAACGGGCGAATGGTTTACCCTGCCAACTTACTCGGGATATGGTGTCGGTTATGGATGGGAGTCTTTTTTAGGCCCGCTACAAGTACACTATACTTGGACCCCAGAGGGCAGTCAGGGGAATTTCTTTTTTAGTTTTGGGTATTGGTTTTGATGAGGTTTGTCGGTCTTTATTATTTTTTGCGATATTTGTAAATATGTTAGAGCTACGAGTTGATATTACCTCGCACTTGAGGGCTATGTGGTAAGTGAAATGAATTGGGGCGGTTTTCGCTAAGGGTGTGCCTATTGCCTTAAAGGCCTCTTGTTATATTATTTTACTTTCATTTAAAAATACGCTTATGTCAACTTTAGATAATACCTCGTTACAATTACCAAAAGAAAACCCACAGGCAGAAGATTTTCTTCCGTTATTGGGAACCGATTATGTAGAACTATATGTGGGTAACGCCAAACAGGCTGCCCATTATTATATGTCGGCTTGGGGCTTCCAGCCACTAGCGTATGCGGGTCTTGAAACGGGCCTGAAAGATCGTGTCTCTTATGTAGTGGAGCAGGGAAAAATACGTTTAATACTTACTTCGCCTTTAAAACCGGGAGGCGAAATTAATAAGCATATAGATTCTCATGGTGACGGTGTAAAGGCCATAGCCCTTTGGGTAGATGATGCGCGCCATAGTTTTAGCGAAACCGTGAAACGTGGGGCGGAAGCCTATTTTGAGCCTAAGACTTTGCAAGATGAGGAAGGCGAGGTTGTACTATCGGGTATTCACACTTATGGGGAAACCGTACATATTTTCGTAGAGCGAAAAAATTATAAGGGCGTATTTATGCCGGGCTTCAAAGCTTGGAAACCTTATTACCAACCAACCGATGTAGGCCTGAAGTATGTGGATCACATGGTAGGTAATGTGGGCTGGAACGAAATGAACAAGTGGTGTGAATTTTACGCTAAGGTCATGGGCTTTGCGCAGTTGGTATCCTTTGATGATAAAGATATATCTACGGAATACACGGCTTTGATGAGCAAGGTTATGAGCAATGGAAACGGTCGTATTAAGTTTCCGATAAACGAACCTGCAGACGGCAGGAAAAAATCACAAATAGAGGAATATATAGAATTTTATAATGGTGCGGGGGTACAACATATGGCCCTAGCTACGGATAATATTATAGAAACCGTTTCTTCCTTACGTGATCGCGGTGTTGAGTTTTTGACCGTCCCTGCGAGCTACTATGAAGACGTTCTGGATCGTGTGGGTGAAATTGATGAGGATTTGGTGCCGCTTAGTGAACTGGGTATTCTTATCGATAGGGATGATGAGGGCTACCTACTACAGATATTTACGAAGCCTATTTTGGATCGCCCGACAATGTTTATAGAAATTATTCAACGTAAGGGGGCCAAATCGTTTGGTAAAGGAAATTTTAGAGCCCTTTTTGAAGCGATTGAAAGGGAACAGGAATCTAGGGGGACCCTGTAAATTTGAAATTTGACCACGGCCAAACTTCAAGCTTTGAAGGCCGCTATTTTAAGGCATAGCACAGCACAGCTTCTTAATGAAATGCCAAAATCCCTGCTGTAAGTAAAAAGAACTGTTAATGTAATAGTTAAAGTAAGTTAAAAGGGTTTGAGGTTTAAAGGTTTGCCTTAAATTTGCTGGCGTAAGGGGTGGTTCCCTTACAACTTTAAGTATTGGTTTTTCATAATTTAAAGTTTGGTTGGTTATTTAGGAAAAGCCCTGACATGTAATGTTGGGGCTTTTTTTCTGTATATGGGTGATTGCCCGTGTGTTTTGGGCTGGAGGGCTGTTTCATGTAAATTGAAGCCATAGTTTTTAGGTTGCGTCAAAAACTAAATAGTCAGGCATAGCAATGCATGCAATACTTTGGAATAAATTTTGTTTAAGTAATTGTGAGTCCGTGGTAATATACAAGTGCATTTTGTATTTTTATCGTAATACTATAGCTATGAAAAACGCCTTTACCCTATTTTTTCTTCTTACTGTTTTTTCTTCCTATTCCCAGCAAAGTAAGTCTGCTTTTCAACCCGGTGAGTGGTTGAAGTTTAGAATGCATTATGGCTTTTTGAACGCCAGTTATGCGACCTTGCATTTAAAGACCGCGAATATTGATGGAATTCCGGTATATCACGTTGTAGGAAAGGGCAGAACAACCGGGTTTGCCAGTGTGTTCTTCAAAGTGGACGATACCTATGAAAGTTATTTTGGAAAGGAAGACGGTCGCCCTTATAAGTTCATTCGTAAAATTGACGAAGGTGGTTATACCAAGGATATTGAGATAAATTTCGACCATAAGGAAGATAAAGCCGTCCTGTACGATAAAAAACACAATAAAAAGTATAAATTTGAATTAAAGGACAGTATTCAAGATTTGCTATCTGCCTTCTATTATCTTCGAAACAACTACGAACCAAGCGATTTGGTAGTCGGGGAAGCCATAAAATTGAAAATGTTGTACGATGATGACGGTATTTTCAATTTTAAGCTTAAATATTTGGGAACTGAAATACTAAAAACTAAGTTCGGTAAGGTAGAATGTTATAAATTTAGACCCTTGGTACAGTCCGGTCGTGTTTTTAAGGAAAGGGAGAGCCTTTCGTTATGGGTTTCGGCAGATGATAATAGAATTCCTATCCGCATACAAGCCGATTTGGCGGTGGGGTCTATTAAAGCTGACCTTGACGGTTATAACGGACTAAAACACCAGTTCAAGATAATAATGGACTAAGCCTGATGAGAGATAAAGAGCGAATAGATTCACAAATTTCAAAACTAGAAGAAAAATATAAAGATTCTGGTCAAGATTTGAGCTCTTATTTAGATGGCCTTTTGTACCAACGTTACCTTACCTATTGGGATTATATTCATCTCGATACGCTGTTAAGTCTACAGGTTCCCCGTACCTACTTTCCCGATGAGGAAATTTTTATCATGTACCATCAGATTACCGAGCTTTATTTTAAGCTTATTTTACACGAACAAAAGCAGTTGGTCGATGATAAATCACAGAATATTGATTTCTTTATAGAAAAGGCCAGACGGATCAATAGTTATTTCAAAGCCTTGATTTCTTCTTTCAGTATCATGATCAAGGGTATGGAGCGCGAGCAGTTTCTACAGTATAGAATGGCTTTGTTGCCAGCTAGTGGGTTTCAGTCGGCCCAATATCGAATGATTGAAATTTATGCCACGCCTTTGGAGAATTTAGTGCATCACACACAACGCGATAATTTTTCGTCGGCGAACAGTATAGAGGAACTGTACGAGGGGATATATTGGAAAAAAGGGGCTACGGATTTGGCTACCGGGGAAAAGACC
Organism: Zobellia uliginosa; assembly: GCF_900156625.1. Classification (GTDB taxonomy): domain Bacteria; phylum Bacteroidota; class Bacteroidia; order Flavobacteriales; family Flavobacteriaceae; genus Zobellia; species Zobellia uliginosa. The sequence continues at coordinate 618,105 of NZ_FTOB01000001.1, forward strand.
TTGACACTGAAGCAGTTCGAGTATAGATATACGCCGCGATTGATACGAATTGCCAAGCAAGTAGAAGAAAATACCATATATCAAAAATATCAGCAATTGCCTGAGGGCAAGAAAGATAATAAAGAGCTGATAGATGCGTTAAAGACTTTGGATATGAATGCGAACGTCAACTGGCCTTTGATGCATATGGGCTCTGCCCACCGCTACTTGGCAAAGGACAAAGAGGAAATAGAGGCCACTGGTGGAACCAATTGGAAAAACTATTTGCCGCCAAGTTTTCAAAAAGTCATATTTTTTCCTGAGATATATTCTAAACAAGAGTTAAATGATTGGGGCAAAGAGTGGGTAGACCATATCTTTAACCCAGAAAAGAAACAAACACATTAGCATGCAAAAATATTGGGGCCTTTTTTTAATCGTTTTATTATCCTTATCCTGTAAAGATGATCGGCCAGTCCTTAAGGAGCCGGTCGATAAAGAGTTGGCCGTTGTAGTACCCGAAAAACCCGTAATGAAGCAGTTTGGGTTCAACCTAGATGAGTTCACCGTACAATTGGACACCGTGAAAAATGGTGATAGTTTTGGGGAGCTTATGTTGCAGCATAAGGTAGAATATCCCAAGATTGCCAAAATAACCCAAGATTTTAAAGATACTTTCGATGTTCGGAAAATACGTGTGGGCAAACCCTACCTGATTTTAAAGTCGAAGGATACTACGGAGGCGGCTCAGGTTTTTATTTATGAGAACGATGCGATCAATTATACCGTTGTCGATTTAAGGGATACCGTAAAGGCGTATAAAGACAAAAAGGAAGTTACTTATGTAGAACGTGAGGCTTCGGGGGTGATTGAGACTTCTTTGTCGCAGGCTATTTTAATCAAGGTATAGACTATACGGTAACCAATAGCCTTTCTGAAGTGTATGCTTGGACCATTGACTTCTTCCGTCTTCAAAAAGGGGATAAATTCAAGGTAATCTACAAGGAAAAATACATAAACGATTCGATATATGCTGGAGCCGGGCCAATTGAGGCGGCTTATTTTGAGCATAATGGAAGACCGATTTATGCCTTTTCTTACGAGAACGATTCCTTAAAAAACATTCGTGATTATTTTGATGAGGAAGCGAACAATTTAAGAAGGACCTTTTTAAGGGCTCCGGTTCAGTTTAGCCGTATCTCATCGAGGTATAACCTTAAACGTAGAATAAAGTATTACGGAAACCGCATCAGGCCCCATAAAGGTACTGATTATGCTGCGCCCTTAGGAACGCCTATTTTGGCCACTGCCGATGGTACGGTTACGGAATCTACAAGAAGGGGCGGTAATGGCAAGTATGTGAAAATCAGGCATAACGGAACCTATTCTACGCAGTATCTGCACATGAAAAAGCAGAATGTGAAGCGTGGTCAGTATGTGAGACAAGGTGATGTGATCGGTTGGATCGGTATGACAGGTAATACCAGTGGTCCGCATGTTTGCTACCGTTTCTGGAAAAACGGCAGGCAAGTGGATCCATTGAAAGAAGAGCTTCCTTTGGCAGAGCCTTTGGATGAATCTTTACAGCCGGAATACTTCGACTACATCGGTCCGATAAAGGATCAACTTGACTGTATGTCTTACCCAGAAATTCCAACGGAAGAAATTATAGGGTCTGAAGATTTGGCGTCGGCAGAAAAATAAGGTCTGTAGAGGTTTTGGTTTAGTTTGAATATGGCTTATTTTCGCCATGGACAATTGCTAACACCTAAAATAAACCAGAATGTCTTTACAGAGCACGAACCCTACGGAAACCCCTATTTGGGAGAAACTTACCCAACACTATACAAACAGTCAGGCGAAAAAGGTAAAAGACCTCTTTGCGTCCGATCCATCGAGGGCGGAGAAGTTCACTTTAAAGTGGAACGATTTCTTGGTCGACTTTTCGAAAAACAGAATCACGGAAGAAACGATGCAGTTGCTTTTACAGCTGGCCGAAGAAGTGAATTTGGCCGATGCCATTAAAAAGCAATTCGATGGAGACCTGATCAACCAAACCGAAGGGCGTGCGGTGTTACATACCGCATTAAGGGCCAAAAAGTCCGATACCATTCTCGTTGACGGCAAGAATGTTGTAGAGGAAGTCTATCAGGTAAAAGAACATATAAAGGCGTTTACTGATAATGTAATTTCTGGAAAGGCCACAGGGTATACTGGCAAGGCGTTTACCGATGTCGTGAACATTGGTATTGGTGGATCTGATTTAGGTCCCGCAATGGTCGTTGAGGCCTTAAAATTCTATAAGAACCATCTAAAGCTTCATTTTGTAAGTAATGTAGATGGAGACCATGTCAACGAGGTGTTAAAAGAACTTGATCCGGAGACCACTCTTTTTGTGGTGGTATCGAAGACCTTTACTACACAAGAGACCCTCGGTAATGCTACTACCATAAAAAAATGGTTCTTAAAACATGGTACGCAAGAAGATATTGCCAAGCATTTTGCTGCGGTATCTACAAATACCGAGGCCATTGCCGAATTCGGTATTGCTGCCGATAATGTATTTCCGATGTGGGATTGGGTCGGCGGCCGTTTTTCCCTATGGAGCGCTGTAGGACTTTCGATTGCGTTGGCAGTGGGTTTTGATCATTTTGATGAGCTGCTATCGGGAGCCAATGAAATGGACGAGCATTTCAAAAACACCGATTTTAAAGATAATATTCCGGTTGTATTGGCGCTATTGAGCGTTTGGTACAATAATTTCTATGGGGCCGAAACCGAGGCCATCATTCCCTATGCTCAATATTTGAGTAGGTTTTCCGCTTATTTGCAGCAAGGTATAATGGAGAGTAATGGTAAAAGCGTAGATCGTAATGGTAAACGTGTGGGTTATGAAACCGGTACTATTATATGGGGCGAACCAGGAACCAATTCACAACACGCCTTCTTTCAGCTGATCCACCAAGGAACAAAAATCATTCCCGTTGACTTTATCGGTTATAAGAAATCATTGCATGGAGACACTGATCACCACAATAAACTAATGGCCAATTTCTTTGCGCAGACCGAAGCCTTAATGAACGGTAAAACCGAAGAGCAGGTGCGTGAAGAGTTGCAAAGTAAGGGGGTTAGTGAAAACGAGATGGAAAAACTATCGCCTTTTAAGGTCTTCGAAGGTAACAAGCCTACCAATACAATTCTGATAGACCAATTGACGCCTAAGAGCTTGGGAAGCTTAATTGCGCTGTACGAACACAAAATATTTGTTCAAGGCGTGATTTGGAACATCTTCAGCTATGATCAATGGGGCGTTGAACTGGGCAAGCAGTTGGCGGGTACGATTTTGAAGGATATTCAAGGTTCAGAAATTGCTGATCATGATGGTTCTACTTTGCAACTTTTAAGATATTTTAAGAGTTAGAATAAGGTTTTCTCAGTTTTTGTAAATGTGGGCGTAACTTCCTGTTTTTAAGGGATAATTCGCCCTCATATTAGTATATTTGCGAAAAGGTTATTTAACCTTCCCTTAACATTCGTGCTCATAAAATGCAGCACTTTTGCAGCAAACTGAAAACGTAAAAACAGAACAAATGAAAAAAATGTACTTCGCTTGGGTCGCATTTCTAATGACGGCAATGGCTTTTTCACAGGGAACCATTACAGGTACTGTTATTGATGGCGAACTTAATGAACCACTGCCAGGGGCTAGTGTTGTTCTGCAAGGAACAACCAACGGAACCTCGACGGATTTTGATGGTCAGTTCAAAATTGAAACGACCAAAAACACAGGAACGCTTGTCGTTTCTTATATTGGATATACATCTAAAAAAGTGGCCTTTACCAGTGCCGGTGATATCGGTCGGATTGTGTTGGAACCAGATGCGGAGCAATTGGGCGAAGTTGTTGTTGTTGGTTCGGGGATTATTGACCTTGCCGGTTCTCGGGAAACACCGATAGCCGTATCTACTATTGGTGTGGCTGAGATTCAAACGAAAGGTGTGGGGAATGTTGAGTTTCCTGAAATAATGAAAAATACTCCAAACGTATATGTTTCCAACCAAGCAGGTGGTTTTGGTGATTCGCAAATGTACTTAAGGGGATTTGATCAATCGAATACAGCCTTCCTTTTGAACGGTCAACCTATTAACGGTATGGAAGATGGTAAAATGTACTGGTCTAACTGGTCAGGTATAACCGATGTTGCAAATGCCGTACAGGTTCAAAGAGGTTTGGGGTCTTCAAAATTGGCCATCTCTTCCGTAGGGGGAACAATAAATATCGTTTCCAAATCTATGGATAGGGAAGAAGGTGGTTTTGTACGTTTTATAGCGGGTAATGATAGTTATGCGAAAACTACAGTGTCTTATAATTCGGGACTTCAAGGAAAGTGGGCTTATTCAGTTCTTTTGGATCACTGGCAAGGACATAGGAAGTATGCAAGTGGGACAAGGGGGCAAGGTCAAAATTACTTTGTTTCGGTAGGATATGTTCCAAATGAGAACCACACCATTAACTTCTTATTGACAGGTGCCCCACAATGGCATGGTCAAAACTATTCCAAAGATTTGGAAGAGTATGAGCAATATGGTGAAAAATACAATGATAATGCTGGTTTCTTAGATGGTGAATGGACTACCTGGAGAAAAAATTATTATCACAAACCGGTTGCCAACCTAAACTGGGACTGGGAGATTAATGAAAAGAAAACGTTATCCACTGTATTGTACGCCTCTTGGGGTAGAGGTGGGGGAACAGGTGCGTTAGGTGCAGGTGCTGATACCTATGACCTTTTGACATCTGATAAAGGATTAGCTGATTTTGATGCCGTATACGCCAATAACTTGGCCGAGTCTGATGCCAATAATTTGGGGTCTTATAATAATGGAGGGGTAATCAGGTCATCGGTCAATAACCACAACTGGTATGGTTTGATTACAAACTATAATTACGATACCCAAGAAAATTGGTCTTTCAATGCTGGGGCCGATTTTAGATTTTATAAAGGAACACACTTCAGGCAACTAGTTGATTTATTGGGCTTGGATGGTTTTAAGGACAACTATAAATCAGCAAGAAGGGATAGTGACTATGTATTGTCTGAAACCTTTAAGGCAGATCCTTGGTCAGCACTTTTCGATTATGCCGATGCCGACCAGAGATATGATAGGGATTACTCGGAATGGATTAATTACCAAGGTGTCTTCGGTCAAGCTGAATATGCAAATAATGGTTTTTCAGGATTTTTTCAAGGGGCATTATCTAACCAATCTTATGAAAGAGAGGAAAGGTATACAACCCTTACAGATGAAAAGTCTGAAAAAATCAATAAACTTGGATATAATCTAAAGGGTGGTTTGGCCTATGAATTTGTTGAAAATCATAAGATTTTTGCCAACGCAGGATATTATTCCCGTCAACCGTTTTTAGATAATATTTTCGAAAATGTAATTGAAGGAAATGAGTTGGTCGACAATGGAGATGTGGATAACGAAGAAATATTGGGCTTAGAGGCTGGATATAGGTTTGCGTCTGGAGATATTGTCTTCAATCTTAATGCATACTATACCAATTGGAAAAACAGGTTCTTATCTGTTGGGGGGTCAACATTGGTGAATGGGGTTGATACTGATGTTTATTATTATTATACCGGTATTGCTCAGGTACACAAGGGATTAGAGGCCGATTTCAAATATAGGCCGTCTACAGCGCTAATGCTGAGATGGTATGGTACAATCGGAGATTGGGAATATGATGGAACAACACCTTATCGTATTCAATTACAAGATCAAGGTTCTGGAACAAGTGATGTTTTGGAAAGAGGGGAAATTGATTTAACGGGAACTTATGTCGGTAATGCACCACAGGTTTCTACTGGTTTTGGTCTTGATGTAGATGTGCTTAAGAATCTTAGTTTTGATGTTGACATGAATATCTACACGAAACTATATGGGTTTGTTGATACTGAGGATGTAATTGCCGGAGCTAATAGTGGAGAGGTCTATCAAGCTGAGAGATTGCCTGCATATACTTTGTTTGATGCCGGATTAACATATGATTTTAGTCTTGGGGGAAATGACCTTAGGCTTAGAGGTAACGTTTATAACTTGTTTGGTGAAAACTTTATCAATCAAAAAGATCAGTATGGTTACTACTTAGGTAATGGTACTACTTATAACGTTAGTCTTCGTTTTAATTTCTAAACATTGAACCTAAAGAAAGAGTTTGAAAACCCTGCCAACTGGCAGGGTTTTTTTATGCTCAAAATTCAGTACATTTAAAGCTTAAAATATAACTACTATGTACGAAATTATTCAAGTTGTTCACTCTTACTTGGCTTATGTTGTTCTTGGCCTTTTATTCTTTGCGGTCGCCAATGCCATAATGGGTTTGGTAGGCAATAAAATGTTTACCATGGAAAAGGACTTGCGACTAAGTCTTTTTACCTTGATTCTTGCCCATATTCAGCTGTTGATAGGCCTAATCTTATATTTTGTCTCTCCGAGCGGATTACAGGCAATTCAGACCCTTGGTATGGGAGGGTTAAACGCTGCATCAAGATTATTGGCAGTAGAGCACCCGTTCATTAATATTATCGCCATCGTCTTGATTACCATAGGTTGGTCGCGTCATAAAAAGTTTGTGGAAGGGAATAAAAAATTTAAGAGCATTGCCATTTTCTATGGTTTGGGACTTGTACTGATTCTCAGTCGTATTCCTTGGGGCCAATGGCTCAATTAGTTCTAGGTGAATATCACTTTTAAAACCAACTTAAATTTTATAATATGAAACATATTGCCCTAGCTGTATTGCTGCTTTTTACGTTCACGACCTTTGCTCAAGAAAAAGAACTTTTTAATGGGAAGGACCTTGAGGGGTGGACCGTCTATGGCACGGAAAAATGGTATGTAGAAGACGGCCTGTTGATCTGCGAAAGTGGTCCCGATAAACAATATGGTTATTTGGCAACGGATAAGCACTACAAAAATTTTGAGTTGACCTTAGAATTTAAACAAGAGGCCAACGGTAATAGTGGTGTCTTTATTCGCTCAACGGTCGATGGTACCAAGGTAAGCGGTTGGCAGGTAGAGGTAGCTCCTCCCGGCCATAGTACTGGAGGGGTGTACGAATCATACGGTCGTGGCTGGTTGATAAAACCTGAAGCCGGGAAAGATAAAGCCCTAAAAATGGGTGAATGGAATACCATGAAAATTAGGGTCGATGGAGACAACATTACCTCATGGTTGAACGGTACCGAAATGATTACGCTTACCGATAAGACTATTGGTGCAGGAGAAGGTTCTGTAGCACTCCAAATTCACGATGGTGGTGGTATTAAAGTGAAATGGAGAAATATTAAGATTAAAACACTTCAATAAAAATTAGTCTGCAGGTTTGGCTTGATGCTCTGCAGAGAGCGGAATAATCAAATGATTTTTAAGTAGAATCGCATTTGGTCAATGTCTCGAAGGTAGGGTCTTCTCGGTGAACTTTTAAATGCTGGTAAAAATTATTTTTTTACTAGAAGCCCTAAAATATTTTCAGACATTAAGACGTTATCGAATAGGTGTAAGCAGAATAAACTTACACCTATTTTAGTTTTTTATGTCAAATTTTTAAAGGAAGAACAAAGGTGTTGTTCGGCTTTTATTATTTACAGACCTTTTTATAAATACTAGATAATTGTAATCTTATTATGAAATTCGATAGTAAAAAATCACCTAAAGGTATTTTGGTTTTATTTTTAGTAATGTTCGTAACGACCGTGTCTATTGCCCAGAAGAACGGGGCAAAGACTATAGAGTATGTGCGTACGGCTAAATTTGGGAAGGAAATCGTTTATTATGGGGAAAACAATGAGGTACTCAATGGTACTTTCAAAATAGCCGAAAGGTCTGGTGCTTACAGTGAAGCCAATTTTATAGATGGAAAACCGGATGGAAAATGGATGGCTTATGATAGTTCTGGGAGACTTGAGTTTTACTCTACTTTCGTTATGGGAGTGGGTAATGGCAAAGGGGAATCGTACGCCCAAGATGGTAGTGTTCTTAATACATATATGTATAAAAATGGGGAAAACGACGGAGAATGGACCTATCGAAATGCCAAGGGAGTATATAAAATAGAGAATTACAAAGAAGGTTCAAAAGAGGGAAAATGGACCAGTATTACTCGAGATTCTAACGGTAAGGTAACTTCAACGACAACGGAGTATTATAAGGCAAATCAACCAACTGGTAAATGGGAGCGTAAAAATGGAGAGGGTAAGACGATTTGGTTAAAAGTCTATACGGGGCCCAAATCATATGCCGAAACCGAATATTTTGAAAATGGAAAAGTGCGATCCTTGGAGACTTATGCCGATGGCAAGCGAAACGGTAAACAGGAATCGTACTATGCTAACGGCTTTAAAAAAGAAGAATCCAAATACGATCAGGGTCTCAAGGTGATGGAAAAAAAGTACCATGACAATGGTAAATTGGCCTTTTCCGCTACTTACAATGCTAATGGGCCTATTGGGGTTAGGGAGGAATACAATAAGAAGGGTATAAAAACAAGGCATACCCCTTATGATGACGGACGTTTGCAAGGCGTAGATATTACCTATAATTTCAATACGGGAAACAAATATGTTGAAAAAGAGTATAAGGATGGCATCGTTGATGGTATCTATAAGGAATATTATCCTAATGGGGAATTAGCCACCGAAGGGCAATATGTCAAGGGGCAGCGAGAAGGAAAATGGAAGTATTACAAAGCGGGAAAAGTAACAAGGGAGATTCAATTTAAAAACGACAGTCAAGTTTCCGAAAAAAGATTTGATTAGTAGCCGCTCCTATTGTTGAACATTGGGTAAGCTATACGATTTTCTAGTGCTCTGTTAGGGATGCAATACCGGTTTGATCAAATAAATATAGACCGGAAAATGGTCCGAATACCCGCCCGTGTAGCTGCCTCCCGAATAGGTTCGTTTGGGGTATCCCTTGTATCGGCCCTTTTTCGTAACCAAGTAAGGAGCGTTAAAAATCCCTGCTTTCCAAAACGTATAACTCCCTTCTAAAGGTTGCAAAAGGTTTTGGGTAAAGAATATCTGGTCAAACAAATTCCATTGGTCCCTATAGGCCAAAGAACCTATTCCTTTTTTGTATATTTTTTCCATGGGGTTGTATAGATCCTTACCTTCCAGTTGACTGACTTTTCCAACGGTTTTGAGTACTTTTTTAAAGCTGTCGTTGGTAGGGTCATCGTTAAAATCGCCCATGCTTATAATTTTGGCATTCGCGTCTAGCCGCTGAACCGAATCTATAATATGTTTGTTGAGTTTGGCGGCGGCCATCCGGTTGGGTCTACTTCTCGCTTCTCCCCCGCTACGGGAAGGCCAATGGTTTACGATAAAAAATAGCTGCTCGTCATCCAATAGACCGCCGACTATGAGTTGGTCTCTAGTGTAGTTTCTTTCGCCATCTTCATTGATCAATACCAAACGATGACTTGAAGATGAGGTGGGCAAGAAGGCCTTCTTTTTGTAGAGTAGGGCAACATCTATACCTCGTTCGTCGGGCGAATCGTAATGTACGACGCCGTAATCTTTTGTAATCAAATTTGGGTGATGTAATAGGTCTTCTATAACCTTTCGGTTTTCGACTTCACAAACACCAATGATATCGGGTGAAGTCTTACTGGTGCTAGATCCGATTTCCGATAATACGCGGGAAAGGTGGTCGAGTTTTTTTCTATAACGTTCATGGGTCCATTGATCTTTTCCTTCGGGTGTGCGGTCGTCATCGAATGTAAGACTGTCGTTTTCGGTGTCGAATAGGTTTTCCAGATTGTAGAATGCAATGGTGCGAATACGGTAGGGTTTGTTTTGCTGTGAATTGGCCAAGAATACGAGCAAAAGAAAAACTAGGGTAATTCTAAATTTCATAGTATCAGTGATATAAAAAAATCATTTAACGAAAAAACAGTTTTTGTTGTAGGGTATTTTTGTAGGAATTTAGAAAATTTTTATATATTGAAAGGGTTTGTGGAATATTAAATCTTGGTGAATGCGATTTTCTTTTGTCGCTTTTTTCATGGTTTTCTGCTATGGTCCCGTGTGGGCTCAAACAAGCTTTTCCGTAGAGGGAAAAATTGTCTCCCGTCGGTCGGAATTGCCAATCACCAATGCTCAAATTGGTCTTGAGGGACTTCTGATATCTACCCAAGTGGATGACCAAGGAAGGTTCGGGCTTAAGGTTCCCGACGCAGGCGAATATATTCTAACGATTACGGCCGCCGACTATTCGGTAAAACGGCTTCCTATTTCCATAGAAAATGAAGATATTGATTTAGGGGCGCTTTATTTAGAAGAGGATATTCGGGTGGAACAAGCCGATAACCTCATTTCCTTGAGTGATTCCGAGCTGTTGGATGATGAGGTCAGCTCAAATTCTTCGGCCTTACTAAGGGCTACTAGAGATGTATTTCTTAATAGGGCCGCCTTTGATTTTGGACAAGCTTTTTTTCGTGTGCGGGGCTATGATTCGCAATACGGAAAAGTACTCTTGAACGGAATCGACATGAACAAATTTTATGATGGCAGGCCCCAATGGAATAATTGGGGCGGAATGAACGACGTAACACGAAACCAGCAGTTCTCAAATGGCCTGGAAGCATCCGATTATACTTTTGGGGGTATTTTGGGGAGCACCAATATAGATACACGTCCTTCCGGTTTACGGCCGGGCACCAGATTATCCTCTTCATATTCCAATCGAACCTATGCCGGTCGCCTTATGGCTACTTATACATCGAGACTCCATAAAAATGGTTTGGCCTATACGGTGTCAGGTTCGAGAAGATGGGCGAAAGAAGGGTATATAGATGGAACCTTGTACGATGCTTTTTCGCTTTTTGGCGCTGTGGAATATCAGTTCGACCAACACCATAGTATTGCGCTAACTGCGCTATGGGCGTCAAATCGTAGGGGGCGTTCGTCGGCTATTACCCAAGAGGTTTTTGATTTAGGGGGTAGTACATACAACCCTTATTGGGGAGAACAAGACGGCGAGATCCGAAATTCTAGGGAGCGTATGATCGCAGAGCCCATCCTAATGTTCAACCATTACTTCAGTTCCGATAAATTTAATTTAAACACGGGCGTTGCCTATCAGTTCGGAACAAATTTTAGAAGTAGATTAGGTTACTTCAATACCCCGAACCCCGACCCGACATATTATCGCTACCTACCCAGTTTCTATATCAATAGTCCTATTGGTGCCAATTTTATCAGTGCCAATACGGTAAAGGAAGATTTTCTGAAAAATGCGCAAATCGATTGGGATCGGCTCTATAGCGCCAATGCACAGGGGCAGGCGGCCTATGTATTGTATGACGATGTTTCCGATGACACCCAATTGAGTTTCAATACCACTGGAAACCTGTCATTGACCGATGGGCTTTTTGCTGATTTTGGTGTGAGCTATAAGAATCTGGAATCTCACAATTATGCTAGGATCGACGATTTGCTGGGCGCGGATTATCATATGGATATCGACCCTTTTTCAAATACCTTGAACGATAGTAATGGTTCGGTCGAAAAACGGGAGAACGATGCGTTTGCTTATAACTATCGAATGACGGCCAATGCACTTGAATCATTTGTTCAGTTTAGGTATGAGCGCAAAAAATGGAATGTCTTTGCCTCCGCAAAGTATGCCGCTACCCAATACCGACGAAAGGGATTTTTTCTCAATGAGCGCTACCCCGATAGTTCATTGGGGGAAAGTGATGAAATTACATTCAATACCTATGGCCTTAAATCGGGCTTGGCCTATAAATTGACCGGTAGACACTGGCTTGCCGCACACGGGGCATACCTTGTGAAGCCTCCGGTATTGCAGAATGTTTTTGTCAACCCACGTGAGAATAATAGTGTCGTACCCGATATTCAGGCCGAAACGAATACGAGTCTAGATCTCAATTATTTTTTTCGCCTTCCCCAATTGACAGGAAGGCTTACGGGCTTTTATACCCGCTTTCAAAATACCACCGATGTAAATTTCTTTTTTGTCGATGCCGGCGTGGGGTCCGACTTCGTTCAGGAGGTGCTCACGGGTCTTGACAAGCTGCACATGGGCACCGAACTGGGATTGGAGTATCAAGTGTCGTCTTCTGTAAAATTAAGCGCTGTAGCGGCCGTAGGCAAATATGTCTATGCAAGTGACCCGAATGTAACGATCAATTTTGATACGGCGGGCAGGGAAGAGGATCTGATCAACCTAGAAGGTGCTGTTGATTTAGGTGTGGCCAAGATCAAAGATTACAAATTGGCACAGGGCCCGCAACAGGCCTACGCAATAGGTATAGAGTATCGTGATCCCAAATATTGGTGGGTGGGTGCAACAGCAAATTATTTGGCGAACAACTACACGAATATTTCTACGGTTTCCAGAACCCGAAGTTTTTATTTAAACCCTGAAACAAATGGGCCTTTTGTAGATGCTACGGAAGAAAATGTCGATAAATTATTGAGGCAAAAACCCTTGGACAGTTTTTATCTTCTCAATCTGGTCGGAGGCAAATCTTGGCTAAAGAAGGGAAAATATATCAGTGTTTTTGCCAGCATCAATAATGTCTTCGACGGTGTATTCAGAACAGGTGGATACGAACAAAGCCGCAATGGGAATTTCGGACAGTTCAAACAGGATAATTTGAGTGGCACTCCATCTTTTGCCCCAAAATATTGGTACGGTTACGGTCGCACTTATTTTTTGAACTTAGCGTACAGCTTCTAAAATATAGCAAATGAGAAATACATTTTGTTCGAAAGGATCCTTTTTGAAATTTTCGGTGCTTATGGTCGTTTGGCTTGCCGCTTGTGTGAAAAACCGCAGTTTCGATATGCCTCCTGTAGATTGTGTTTCCGATGTAAGGGCCAATGCAACTTATTCCGAAGTGAAAAACTTGTATAAGGGTGAGACGATCCAGATTCAAGATGACCTGGTCATAGAAGGCTTTGTCGTTTCTTCCGATGCGGCGGGTAATTTTTTTAGTGTATTGTATTTTCAAGATAGTCCCTCGAATCCGACACAGGGCTTTCAAATTGAGATCGACCTCCGTGATTCGCATTTGTTTTATCCCGTAGGCAGTAAGATCGGGATCAAATTAAAAGGCTTGTACTTAGGTAAGGGTAAAGATGTGTTCAAATTGGGAGGAAGTTTTATGTCTTTCGGGGATATTTCGGTAGGAAGACTGCCTGCGGCTGTCGTAAATGAACATATTTTCAGGTTCTGTAATGAGGATGCCGTCATCGAACCTACTCAGATAGCCATTTCGGATATAGAAAAAGAACAGACCAATACCTTAGTGACCTTGAACGATGTGGAGTTTGTAGAAAATGTATTGGGCCTGAATTTTGCTGAAGAAGGAGAGGAGACCGAACGTCTTTTAACGGATTGTGCCGATAACGAGATCGTGGTCTTGAATAGCGGTTTTTCCGATTTTCAGTCAGAGACGCTTCCCGACGGTAAGGGTAGATTAACGGGAGTTTTGTTACGTGAAAACAATAGTTATATGATGCGTATCCGGAACTTGGGCGATATCGATTTTGACCAAGAACGATGTGCTGAGTTAATAGATGAGTTTACTTCTGAACATATTCTTATTTCTGAATTGGCCGATCCCGACAATAATACTTCCGCCCGGTTTGTGGAGCTCCACAACGCTTCCGATGGGGCACTGAGCTTAAATGGATGGACGTTGGAACGATATACCAACGCAAATACCGAAGTGGGGTCAAAGATCGACTTGTCTCCGTTGACCATAGAGGCTGGCGGTTATGTGGTGATTTCCCCCAATGAAGTGGAGTTTGAGTCCGTTTATGGTTTTCCGCCCGATTTGGCCGTAGGTACAAATAGTCCGGCAGATTCAAACGGTGACGACAACCTGCGACTAATTGATCCCTTTGGGACCGTTATTGATGTTTTTGGGGTTGTAGGGGAAGATGGTTCTGGAACCGACCATGAGTTTGAGGATGGCAGGGCCGTACGGAAACCGGAAATTTCAAAGGGTAATACCACCTACGATTTCAATGAATGGCACATATTCAACGACTCGGGTGATGCAGGAACGACACGTCAGCCCCAAAAGGCCCCCGATGATTTTACCCCAAAGAATAAAGGTTGATGGCCGTTAGGGTAACAGAATACGTACTAGGGTTTCGGCGAACACCGGCTTAATAAGGTAGTTTTTCTCTAGATTGAAGGTTCTGGCCTTTTCAACATCTTGGTCGCTGATTGATGAGGTCATCATATAAATGGTCGGTTTTTCCTTGTCTTTAGGCCAAATCGCGTTCATCTGCGAGATAAAATCCCAACCGCCCATAACGGGCATGTTTATATCCAATAGAATAAAGGAGGGAAGTTCGGTACCTTCCTCTATCATTTTTTTGAAACCTTCAATAGCTTGAAGGCCATTTTCATAAATAAGGGGTTCTGGTATAGACTTCATGGATTGTAGCCCCCGTTTGAGGCCGAAAACCGCAATGGCGTCATCGTCTATGATACATATTTTTTTATAATTGCTCATTTTTTTGATATGGTTTGGATATGAAAATAGACTGGTTTTAGGTCATACCAAATAACATCAATTGATTCCACCGGTATTCTTGAGAATTTTGTGAAGATCCTCAATAGTGATGGGCTTTAGTATATAATTGTTGACAATGTCATATTCCTGAATTCTTGCAATATCACGAGGGTCTACTGACGAACTGATTATATAGATCAGAATATCTTCTTGGTTGTTGTTGGGCATTTCGGTGAAGTGGTCTAAAAACTCCCAACCGTTCATTATGGGCATATTTAGATCAAGAAAGATGACCGAAGGGAGTTCCTTTCCGTCATTGGTTATTTGCCGTAATCCTTCTATGGCGTCTTGGCCATTGTTGTAAACAATAATTTCATCGCTAAAATCGACCTCTTTCATAATGCGCTTGGTGCCATAGATGAAAATCGGGTCGTCGTCAATAATACAGACACTTCTAATTTTTGTAATGTTCATGGTTCTCAAAATAAAGTTTAAATGTACTGCCTACACCTACTGTGCTTTCGACCTCAATCTTTCCGTTCATGGCTTCTATTTGGTTTTTCGTAATGAACAAACCAATGCCTTTGGCGTCTTTATTGCGATGAAAAGTTTTGTACATGCCAAAGATTTTCTTTTGGTGTCGGGTCAAGTCGATGCCCATCCCGTTGTCTTTAAATGATATTATTATAGCATCGTGAGCTAACTCGGCACTTATTTGTATAAGTGGTTTTCTTTTGGGTGAACTGTATTTGAGCCCATTGGAAATTAGGTTAAGCACAATGCTGTCAAGATACGCCGGTATGGCTTTGATAGTCAAATTCCTAGGTATCTTAAGTTCAAAGGTAGCGTTCTTTTCCTGAATCAATTGACTAAGGTTGTTCTCGACATTTTTTAGTGTGTCGTATAAATTAACATCCTTCTTTTTTTCATGTGCCCCTATTTTTACTTGTACCACCTCGTTCAAATGCATTATGGTCTCATTAAGACCATCTGATGCGCCCCTTAGCATGGTCAACAGGTTCTTTCGTTCCTCATCGCTCTTCTCTTTGATCAAGAAATTGGTCAGCATAGATAAATTGCTTGAGTGTGACCGTAAGTTATGAGATACGATATGGGCAAAATTCAAGAGCCTTTCATTCTGTTCAGAAGTAATGTTTACTAAACGGGTCAGTTTCTTTTCCGTTCTTATTTGCGGGGAAATATCGGTGACCTGCGAGACATAGTGAAGTACTTTTCCGTTCATATCGGTAACCGCGGTTGCCGTTAAGATACCGTAAACGATGTGGCCGTTTTTGTGAATATACCTCTTTTCAAGTTTGTAGCTTGGTTTTAGGCCGTTGACAACTTGTTTTAATAAATGGACATCGTTTTTGAAATCATCGGGGTGGGTGATTTCTTGAAAACTCATTTCGGTCAATTCGTCCATAGTATAGCCAAGGCAGTCACATAGGCTCTGGTTGACCTTTTCAAAGGAACCGTCTAATGCAACAATGGCCATACCTGTGTTCGAATGCTCAAATGCGCCGTAAAAAGAATCTTCACTCTCTTTGAGCCTCATTTGGGTATTCTTCAATTCGGTAATGTCATAGTTGGCACCTACTATTTTTACGACCTTGCCGTTCGAATCTTTTTGCGTTACGCCAATGGCGCGCATATGCCGTATATCGCCGTTGGGCCAAACCGCCCTGTATTGGGCGTCTAAATTTTTTGTTCCCGATATGGCCTTGGCAATTTCAATGTCTCCATCCTTTCTGTCGTCTGGGTGAATACTATTTTGCCAAGTCTCATAACTCAGGTCGTTTGGGTTGTACTCTAATCCAAAAAGCCTGAACATAATATTGTCCCATACCATGGTCTTTGAAACTAGGTCGTATTCCCAAATGCCTACACCTGCTCCTTGGGTGGCCAAAGCAAGGCGTTCACTTACTTTTTTAAAACCAAGTTCAACTTTCTTTTTGTTATTGATATCTTGAAAGGTGCCGAATATCCTGACACATTTTCCATTGGCCATTTCTACCTCGCCCTTGGCCCTTACCCATATTTCGTTGCCCTTGGCGGTAACAAGAATGAGTTCCGTGTCCCAAGGTGTACCATCGGCAAAAGCGTTTGATATAAGTCGGGTAATTTCTTCCCGATGTATGCCTTCTTTGTAAAAATTGATAGCCGTTTCAATATAGGGTTGGAAATCATCAGGGACTTCGTGAATTTCTCTAGTGATGTCCGTCCAAAAAAGTTGGTTCGTAGATAAGTCAATTTCCCAGCCGCCGATGCGGCCAACACGTTCAGCTTTTGCCAAGATTTCTTCCCGTCGCTTTGTGTCGGTTACGTCTTCCAAAAGTATGATAAGGCCTCCGATTTCTCCGGAGTCATCCGTCCAAGCATTAATCTTCCATTTTAACCATTGAAGCGTACCATCAGGATAGATGAATTTTCGCCCTTCGCATATGTTTTTTGTTCCGTTTGCTAAGCATTCCTTCAATATAGACCTGAGGGCCTCTGGTGTACGGGGCAAAACATCAAGGTAATTTTTTCCGGTAAGTGAGCTTTGGCCTTTACAAAAATCATCTAGCCAGACTCGGGAATAGGCAACAAAGCGTAGCTCGGTGTTTAAAATGGCAACCGCGCTAGGGGAGTCTTTTATTAGGGATGTTATTGATAGTGTTTGCAAGTTGGGGGATTTATGTTAAAAATATAAGCGCTACACCTTGTTGTAAGAATTTACCGTCCCAACCGATATCTATATTCTAACATGAGTTATGTAGCTATAATCTAAAAAGATAGTAAAAAACTTTCTAATTTATATGAACAAAGCCTGAAAACCTTCAATAGGAGCAAATACATGTTCTATTAACGCGCTGCTTAACATCTTATTTAATAGTAAAAATCTATGTCAATATAATTTTTTAATATAAAAAGTTTATAGTTGTCTTTGTGTTTTAGGTAAATTTACAAATAGAATTGCTTGATTATCAATTTATTTACTCATTATACAACCTATATAAACAACAATTAGAACCATGAAGAAAAAACTAACTACATCAGCAGGAGCACCGGTATCTAATAACCAACGATCAAAAACCGCCGGGGAAAGAGGTCCGGTAGTCGTTCAAGACTACAAACTTTTAGAGAAACTTGCACATCAGAATAGGGAAAGAATACCCGAACGTGTAGTGCATGCCAAAGGTTGGGGCGCCATGGGCACCTTCACCGTAACACACGACATATCAAAATATACCTGTGCGAAAATATTTTCTGAGGTAGGAAAGAAGACCCCCGTTCTCTCAAGGTTTTCTACCGTGGCCGGGGAAATGGGCGCAGCCGATACCGAACGTGATGTTAGGGGGTTCTCGGTCAAGTTTTATACCGAAGAAGGCAATTGGGACATGGTTGGTAACAATACCCCTGTTTTCTTCTTAAGGGACGGTTATAAATTCCCCGATTTCATCCATACCCAAAAGAGACATCCTAAAACCAACTTACGTTCTCCGGAAGCCATGTGGGACTATTGGTCGCTTTCTCCTGAAAGCCTTCATCAAGTAACCATATTGATGTCGGACCGGGGTATTCCTATTACGCCAATGCATATGAATGGCTATGGCTCACACACCTATAGCTTTTGGAACAATGATGGCGAGCGGTTTTGGGTAAAGTTCCATTTCAAGACCCAACAAGGACATAAGCATTACACGAATGAAGAATCGGCGGAAATCATCGGTCAGACCCGGGAAAAGTATCAAGAAGAACTTTTTGGGGCCATTGAAGCGGGCAATTATCCGAAATGGACATTAAAAGTGCAGATCATGCCCGAAGCCGATGCCGAAAAAACACCCTATAACCCCTTTGACCTTACCAAGGTATGGCCACATGCCGATTACCCTTTGATCGAGGTGGGTGAACTAGAGTTGAACAAGAATCCCGATAATTATTGGCAGTTTGTTGAGAATGCGGCCTATTCGCCCTCGAATGTTGTGCCGGGTATAGGCTTTTCTCCTGACAAGGTATTGCAGGCCCGTATTTTTAGCTATGCCGATGCACACAGGTATCGTTTGGGAACCCATTACGAAGCATTGCCGGCAAACGCACCTATCAACGAACTGAACCACTATCATAAAGATGGGGCAATGCGCTTTTTTACCAATGATTTTGGTAATCCGGACGCGTATTATGAGCCTAATTCAAAAGGAGGGCCTGAAGAGGTGCCAAGTGCAGAGGAGCCGCCAATGAAAATAAGTGGTGATGTTATGCGATATGAAGAAAACGATACTTTGGGCGACTACAAACAGCCAGGAGATCTGTTCCGTATGTTCGATGAGGACCAAAGACAGCGTTTGTTCAATAATATTGCCACGGCCATGGAAGGCGTTTCCGAAGCAATAGTGCAACGTCAATTGAAACACTTTTACGCGGCCGACCCAGCTTATGGGGCAGGGGTTGAAAAAGCGCTAAGTGACCAAAAAGGAGGCCTCGACCCTAATTCAAATGTAAGACCTGAAGAGGTCGGGGCATAGTTCCTGAACCGAGCGGGGATTTGCAAAATAGAAATCCATTAATAAAACACTAGGGTCACGGTACATACCGTGGCTCTTTTGTTTAAATTTATAAAACGAAAGTTTATGGTTGAATGCCATAAGACAAATAAAGACAAATAAAGACAAGTGAGATTATGAGCGATAGGTTTTTTAATGAAATACGCCTGGGCAACCTAGAAGCGGTAACCCAAATGTTAAATGATAATCCCGAATTGGTAGATGCCATAGATCAAAGGGGCTCTACCCCCCTTATTTTGGCTACGTATTACGATCAAATAGGAATAGCCGAATTGTTGTTGGACAAAGGCGCTAAGATCGATGCCGTAGATGGGTCAGGGAACACCGCATTAATGGGGGTGTGTTTTAAAGGATTTGCGGGCATTGCCGAAATGTTGATCGAAAGAGGGGCGAATGTGAACGAACGGAATTCTATGGGGGCTACCAGCCTTATTTATGCCGCTACTTTCAATCGGCCGGAAATTGCCAAAATCTTGCTGGAACACGGGGCAGATACTACGGCTAAAGATGCTAGGGGCAACACGGCCCATGATCATGCGAAAATGCAAGGCGTGCCCGAATTGATCCAATTATTGGCCGCTGAGCTTTAATTTTGTGAGGGAATGAAGCAACTAGAGCAAATTAAACGTATAAAGGCGCTGGCGGAAACGGGACTAGTATATGCCGAAGATGAATACAACCGCGAACGCTATACCGAACTCAAACAGCTTGCCCTTGAACTTTTAGCCTCCGTAGCCGATAGGCCTTTGTCGGTTTTAGATGATTTTTATATGCCCGTTACGGATTATCCCACCCCTAAGGTCGATGTACGGGGATTGGTCCTCAACGAGAAAAATCAGATTTTGATGGCCAAGGAAAGCATAGACGGTAAATGGACCATTCCCGGTGGATGGGCGGAGGTAGGGTACTCTCCTTCGGCTTGCGTTATAAAGGAGGTAGAAGAAGAAACAGGGTTGATTACCAATGTGGTAAGGCTTATGGCCGTTTATGATAAGCAATCGCATCCGCATCCGCCACAGCCTTTTTATGTATATAAACTGTGTTTTTTATGCCGATTTAGCGGGGGAAAGCTTACGCCTGGTTTCGATATGCGTGGGGCCGCTTTTTTTGATATTGACGATTTGCCCGAAATTTCGAAAGACCGTATTTTGGTTTCCCAACTTAAACAATTGCATACCATGGCAATTGAAAATAAAACGGAAGTGTATTTTGATTGATGTTTTCTATGGATGAACTATTGAAAGTGGCCTTGGTGCAAACCGCATTGGTATGGGAAGACCCCCAAGCGAATCGATTGGAACTGGAAAGGAAATTAGGGGCCCTTACTTCAGACGTCGACCTGATCGTGCTTCCTGAGATGTTTACCACCGGTTTTACCATGAATCCGCAGCGCATAGGAAAGGAAGAAGGGCCAAAGACCCTTCATTGGATGAAAACGATCGCGCGACAAAAAAACGTCGCCATCACAGGTAGTTTGGTGTACTTCGATAATGCAGTCTATACCAACCGGCTCTTCTTTGTAGAACCTGATGGCACAACTTCGGTCTATGATAAACGGCACACCTTTACCCTTGCGGGGGAAGATAAGGTGTACCATTCGGGCAATGAACGTTTAATGGTGAGCTACAAGGGGTTTACAATTTGTCCGTTGATCTGTTATGACCTCCGTTTTCCCGTATGGGCCAGAAATACCGAAGACTACGATGTTTTGCTCTATGTGGCCAATTGGCCGGAGCCGCGAATCAATGCGTGGGATGCTTTGCTAAAAGCAAGGTCTATTGAAAATATGGCCTATTGCATTGGTGTGAATAGAATCGGGGTTGATGATTCAGGGCATCAATACCCAGGGCATTCCGTGGTGCTTGATGGTTTGGGACAAGAGCTGGCGTTTAGCACAACTGAGGAAGTCGTGACCGCCACCTTGTCGAAAAAACATATAAAGGAAGTTCGCGACAAGCTAAAGTTCTTGAACGATAGGGATTCCTTTATTCTGGAAGGATAAAGGTTTGTTCCATTTCCCAATTGGCCCTTACCTCAATAATATCGGGGTAGTAGCTGATTTTTTCGGGTTGTTGTTTTTTTAGGAAATTACCGGTATCCCATTTTCCATTGCCATTGGCATCAAAAATGACCCGGACCAAGTATTTAGAAGGTTCGAGATGGTTGAATTCAAAAACTTTTGGCTCAGTGGCTATAATTTCCCTTTTTAAGGCGCCTTTTTCATCGGTCAACTGAATGATCAAAGGGTAATCTCCTCCTGTGATATTAAATCTTAAGTTTCCGTAATCGGCATAGCTTCCTGTAGATAGGTAGTATGATATCGTGTCATTCGATTGTCCGAATAAATCGCTGATGGCCCCGGGAAGAAGGTCTATTTGGTAGCTTTGGTTCGGTTCAATGGTAAAATCGATATCTATTTTATTCTCTACCGTGTCTAACTCGGTTTTGAAATTGACGGCAAGCGAATCTTGGTCCGTCATGAAAAACAAGGTTGAGTCGATTGCGGTGATAGGAGTGTTGGCCGCAATGAAGAAAGGGTCACTGAAGTTGAGCGTGCCGTTCTGATTGGGGCGCAATTGTAAAGAGTCGACACCTACTTTTCGACTCTTAACGGTAAAGGTGTCTATTACTTTTAATTTTTCGTTGGTAGCCGTAAAAACGATAGAATCCATTTCATAGGGCGTAAACCAAAAATTAAGGGTGTCTTTGTTTTTTTCTTTTAATATTTTGGTCTTTACGGTATCGGGTAAGACGGTTAAGGGCTTGATATCAACCCCCGAGGCATCCCCGTAATAACCGAAAATGATACGGTTTTTGGCCACTAAACTCGGTACGGACATACTGTAGTTGGGTACTTCCTTAAACAGGGTCAACACATAGGTAGAATCTGTGGGGAGGGTAATCGTGTCTTGAAGAAAGGCTATTTTGTCGACGTTTTGATCGAAGATATTATTTTTTGCCTCGTCTTTTAAGGCGAATAGTTTGTACTGTCCTTCCTTTAGGTTTTTCAATCTAAAAATAACGGCACTGTCCAAGGTGTTGGTGATATAGTTGGGTGGTTTTTTAAAGATGGTGGAATCGGTATAGGCCGTATCGATTTTGTAGAGCATCACGCTGATGAACTCGTCCGCTTTTTTCTTAAAGGCATCTTTTACCGCACCCGTAAGGGCAAGGGAATCGATATAGTCTCCCGTGGAAAAAACATAGGTTAGAAAACTACTGGGGTTGCCTTCGTTGTTGTCTTGGATACTTTGCCCGAAATTTAAGGTGTAGGTGGTGTTTTCGTGTAGGGTATCCTTGAATTTTATCTCAACGTATTTACTGGCCCCGCCCTGTGGTGTTATGTCGGGTTGGTATTTTAGCGGAGGCGAGACAATCAGTTGTTCCTGAATATCCTTTAACTTAATGAATTCATCAAAATAAAGACGAATACGGCTGGCCTTGAAGTTGGTAGTCATACTGTCGGGCTCCGTCTTGGTAAGCGTAGGTGGGGTAATATCTTTCGGACCACCGCTCGGGCTACCTCTTCGTGCGCACTGCCACAATACCGCAACGATTAAAAATAAAAATAAAAAAGACACAAAACGACGCACCATATTGCTCAACTATGACACAAAGAAACAACTAATTTTTCTTAATTCCATAACTTGTGTACTACGGCCATACTGGCTACGTACAAGGTGGTTCCCGGTGCTTTGGCCAACGCTCGGGCACACAGTTCCATAGTGGCGCCGGTGGTGATTACGTCGTCTACCAACAGAATATGTTTGTTCTTGATGAATTCAATATCGGTTACCGTATAAAGCACCTTGTCGCTTTGCCATCGTCCGATCCTGCTTTTTTTAGTCTGGGTTTTGGTATTTGCGGATTTGATCAAAATATGGTCGACATAGGCCGTTTTGAGGTGAAAGGCCAATCGCTTGGCGAAGGAGGCGACTTGGTTGTAGCCCCGTTTCTTTAATTTTTTTCGGTGGAGCGGAACAGGTATGACCATGTCGATGGTGTCGGTAAGCTCTTGGTTGTCTTTTAAGATCTGCCCGTACCAATCCCCTAGAAATGCGCCTATTTGCTCTTGATTTCTGTACTTTAGGTAGTGAATCAGTTCACGGACGATGCCCCTATTGGAGAAAAAAAGCATAGAACTGGCCTTTTTTATGTTAATTCTACCGTAAAATATACGGTCTACGGGGTTTTCATCGTTAAAAGAATAATCGGTAAGCGGCAAATCGTTTCGGCAAATGGTACAGAGGAGTTGCTCTCCTCCGTATAAATGAGCATTACATCCAAAACAGACCCGTGGAGCTAAGATTGAATTGATATCATTTAGTATATTTGTTAACATTTTAAACTTCAATTTCTTAGCCAAACCAAGCTTACTATAAAAGCCCAACACGCCCCAATGGACGTTCAAGATACTAAATTCAACTATAAAATAATACTTACTGCATTGGTTGCCGTTATAATAGGCATTTTGATAGCCTTTTATTACAGCTATGCCCAATCAAGAAGTCAAATTGCCTTTTTAGAGCAAGAAAAGGAACTGCTTGTAAAAGATTTGACCTTAATGAAAACCGACGTAGATCGGCTTTCGGCACTTAACGAGGTCAACGAAATAGAACTGGAAAGCTCTAAATATAGGGTGCAGCAATTGTTGGATTCTGTTGGGAGGTTGAACTTTACGGTAGAGAAGCTAAGGGAGTATAAAAGCGAGCTTAGGCGCTTAGAGGCCAAGAACGATAGCCTGAAGTTAAAGAACAATTTCTTGAAATATAACAACATGGTGTTGTCCGAGAAGTATCAAGAAACCAAAAAGCAGATAGAGTTACTGCGCGGAAAGAGCAGTTCTTTGGCCGAGGCCGAGGCTATGCAGCGCAAGAAAATAACCGAACTGAACAAAGAACTTAAGGCGAAGCGATACTTGGCCTTGAACAATCCCGAAGGAAGCGGTTTTCGCTTGCGTTCGGGCAAACCCATAAAAACGAACAAGGCTTCCTTGATCGAAAAATTACGCGGTTGCGTTACTGTAGCACCCGATGGCAATGAGCCTAATTCGGAAAAAGTCATCTATTTCCAGTTTTTGGATCCCAATATGCGCGTTCTGGAAGATAATGCCAATACCATTTCGGTCAACGGAAACATTTACAGTAAGAGGGTGCAATTTTTATTCAGTGGCGAAGAGACCAATATTTGCGACTTTATTACGCTTCCTCAAGGTTCTTTGAAGGAAGGGGTCTATAGGCTGAATATTTTTGAAAATCAAAAACTGCTCACTTCATCCGAATTTGAGCTAAAATAAATTTTCTGACATTGGGCTAATATCCTATTTTTGCCGCATGGCAAAACAAGAAGACGATTTTAAGAAAGTAATTTCCCATGCAAAGGAGTATGGGTACGTATTTCAATCAAGTGAGATTTACGACGGACTTAGTGCCGTTTACGATTACGCACAAAACGGTGCGGAACTCAAAAAAAATATAAGGGAGTATTGGTGGAAGGCCATGGTTCAGCTCAACGACAACATTGTCGGGATCGATGCGGCTATATTTATGCACCCCACTACTTGGAAGGCTTCAGGACACGTCGATGCTTTCAATGACCCATTGATCGATAACAAAGACTCTAAAAAAAGATATCGTGCCGATGTATTGGTCGAAGACCATGTGGCAAAAATCGAGGCCAAAATAGAAAAAGAGGTGGCTAAGGCGGCCAAACGCTTTGGTGATAAGTTTGACAAAGAACAGTTTTTGGCTACCAACCAAAGGGTGGTCGATTACCAAGAGCAAGCTACTTCCATTTTGAAAAGATTGGGAAGGTCTCTTGAAAACGAAGATCTTGCCGATGTCAAGAAGCTGATAGAGGAATTGGATATTGCCTGCCCTATGTCAGGTTCAAAGAACTGGACCGAGGTAAAGCAGTTTAACCTTATGTTCGGTACAAAATTAGGAGCGACGGCAGACAGCGCCATGGATCTGTACCTTCGCCCCGAAACCGCACAGGGTATTTTTGTCAACTTTTTGAACGTTCAGAAAACCGGACGGATGAAAATTCCTTTTGGGATCGCACAAACCGGAAAGGCCTTCCGAAACGAAATCGTTGCCCGTCAGTTTATATTCCGCATGCGTGAATTTGAACAAATGGAAATGCAATATTTCATTAAACCGGGTACGCAGCAAGAGTGGTACGAAAAGTGGAAGGAGACTAGAATGAAGTGGCACCTTTCATTAGGCCTTGGTGAAGATAACTATCGTTTTCACGATCACGAAAAATTGGCGCACTACGCCGATGCCGCTGCAGATATAGAATTCCGTTTTCCTTTTGGGTTCAAAGAACTGGAGGGAATTCACTCGAGAACCGATTTTGACTTGTCTAGCCATGAGAAGTTCTCAGGAAAAAAACTTCAGTATTTCGACCCTGAAACCAGGGAAAGCTATGTGCCTTATGTGCTAGAGACTTCTATAGGTCTTGATCGTATGTTCTTGGCGGTCTTTTCAAACTCTTTGGTCGAGGAAGAACTCGAGAACGGATCAACTAGAACCGTACTTAAGCTTCCTGCGGTCTTGGCACCGACCAAAGCGGCTATCTTGCCATTGGTGAAAAAAGATGGTCTGCCCGAAGTGGCCCACGAAATTATTGAGGACCTGAAATGGGATTTTAACGTGACTTACGATGAAAAGGATGCGGTAGGACGTCGCTATAGAAGACAAGATGCCAATGGTACTCCTTTTTGTATTACCGTCGATCACCAGACCTTGGAAGACCGAACGGTTACCATTCGTCATCGTGATTCTATGGAACAGGAACGTGTGTCCATTTCTAGCTTAAAAGAAATTATTCATAAAGCCGTAGATATGAAGGGTTGGCTTATGAAAATGCAGAAACTCTAGAGTTTCAGCTTAAGGTTAAGGCCCCCGTACCAGTTTCTTCCGTTTCCAGGGTAGAAGTACCGGGGCTCCCTTCCTCCAAAACCGGTAGCGTTTATAAGTACCGATTGGGCATATGCCGTATCAAAAATATTGTTCACGCCCAGGTTTAGGCCTAGGTCTAAACGGTCTGAAAGCTGCCTTCTATAGCCTATTTTTATGTGTGCGAGTTGAAAAGCGTCGCTGTATAGGCTGTTGGCGTCCGTCAATGAAATCTTATCCACATACTGGTAGGTCGTATTCCAGAAGAAGCCGTTCTTGAGCTGAATTTGCAAGCCAGAGCTAATTCGGTGTTTTGGTACGCCGGTCAAGGGGTTTCCCGAATAATCATTGTCGCCGTCAATGAATTCCACAAAACTAAAATCGCTGAGCGTATAGTTGAAAAATGGGCGTAGGCGTAGCTGGCGACCTATTTCTATGGTGTAGTTCAACTCTGAGTCGATACCTTGGTGTCGGGTGCTTCCGGCATTTTTTCCGATATATTGGTCTTCGCCAATCCGTTGGTCTACCAATAAGTTTTTTATGTTCATGCGGTAGAGGGCTATATTGATGTAGAGTTTCTTTTTTAAGAAATAAGTTTCTCCGCCCACTTCATAGTTTGTTCCCGTCTCTTGGGCAATATCTGGGTTGATCGCTCCATCCGGGGTCAGTGATTTTTCTAAACTGGGGTTTGAGAAGCCCCTACTTATATTGGCGAATATATTTAAGCCTGAGGGGAAGCGATAGTTGAGGTTTAGGCTAGGGAGGGCAATGGTATTGAATTCTCGTTTTGCACTTTTGTTTTGGCTTCCTAGGTTGAACTTATCGCGAAAATCATAATGGGTCTTGTTGATATTCAGGCCGAATTGGGCCTTAAAAGCTTCCGAAAGGGCTAGTGTGAGCGTTCCGAATACGTTGAATTGCCTTCTGAACTCTTTGTTGTCGCTAATGCGGCTTCCTTCTAGGCTTCCCTTACCATTGTTTTCCTCATATAAATTTTCAATTGTGGCCCACTGGTATTCATCTTTGTAAAGCTCTCCTCCAAAAGTGTATTCGGCTGGGCGCCGAAGTAGGTCGAATGTTCCGTAAAATCGGGTTCTAAAACCATAGCCGTTCGTGATCTCGTCTAGAATATTGAACGGTCTGGGTTCGTAGTGGTCGAGATAGGTGTAGAAGATACTGGTACTGTTTTTGAGATGGGAGCTGAGGTCATGGGTATACGATAGGCCTGCCAAGGTGTATTTGTTGGCTTCGTAGCCTTGGGCGGATTTCCAAGTGAAATCGGCTTGTTCCGGATTTGTTTCAAATGCCGTTTGGCCCAATGAACTTGGAATTTCTGCGGAATAATCGATATGGTTCAGTAAGATGGAAATCTTATGGTTCGGTTTGATTTTATAGGAAGCGTTCAAAAGGATACCGTCTCTTTCGAAGGCATTGTTTTCACGATAGCCATCGCTTTCCATATGTCCATATTGTAACTGAAGGGAAAGTTTGGGGTCGGTATGTGAAAATTTGAGGTTGTCTTTCAGAAGTCCGTAAGAGCCTACGGTAAGTTTGTTGTTCAAGAAAGTGATATCGGCCTTGCTTTCTTCGGAAATCAGTATGATGGCACCTCCAAGTCCTGCGCCATGAGCCGTGCCCTTAGGGCCTTTTATTACCTCAATGGCCTCTAGGTTTTCGAGGTCGTAGGCTTCAATGGTAGAGGCTCCTGTGCCATTGGTGACGGGAATATCGTTGTAGTAGAGGTGTAGCTTATCCGTGCCGAATTGTGAGCGGGCGCCGATGCCCCTAATGGTGATCCTGTTGGTATTGAGGGCTCCGGAAAGAACAAAGACCCCGGGAATTTGGTTGATGGCCGAAACCATGTCTACCGGACTGTAATTTTGAAAGGTTTTTGGTCCGATCAAGGTGGAGGCTACTACGCCTGTGGCACTTTTGACGGTGAGGGTGTCGGTCAGTACAATTTCATCAAGTACCGTAACACGGTCTTTTTGAAGGTCGTCTTGCGCGTGAATATGAAGAGGTAAAAGAAAAGAAAGGAAAACAAAAAAGAGATGCTTCATAAAGGCTTTTGTTGTGGAAATAGTAAAAATAGGAAACTTGGCGGCCATCTTTGTCAACAATGTGTATTTTCGTAAAAAGCTTACCCGTGAAAATAGTTTCGTATAACGTAAATGGCATTCGAGCCGCATTGAACAAAGGTTTTTTAGATTGGTTGCAAGCCGTAGACCCCGATGTAGTCTGTTTGCAAGAGATCAAGGCTATGGAAGAACAACTGGACCTTTCGCTTTTTGAAGAGGCGGGCTATAGTAATAATTACTGGTTCAGTGCCCAGAAAAAAGGTTATAGTGGTACTGCGATCTTATCAAAGAAACAGCCTGATGCGGTTCAGAAAGGGACAGGTATCGATTATATGGATTTTGAGGGGCGTAATATCAGGGCCGATTTTGGGGATATATCCATCATGAGCATGTATTTGCCTTCGGGGACCAACTTGGCTCGTTTGGAACATAAACTCATGTATATGGCCGACTTTCAAAAGTATGTCGATGAGCTTAGAAAGACCCACCCGAACCTTATTGTTTTGGGTGATTATAATGTTTGTCATCAGGCCATAGACATTCATGATCCGGTGCGCAATAAGAATGTTTCGGGCTTTTTACCGGTCGAGCGCGAGTGGATCGGTAATTTTATGGATAGCGGTTTTATTGACAGTTTCCGTCATTTTAATAAGGAGCCTGATAATTATACCTGGTGGAGCTACCGCGCCAATGCGAGGAACAATAATAAGGGGTGGAGGTTAGATTACGGAATGGTGGCCGAACCTTTGAAAGATAGGCTAACGCGCTCCGTGATACTTTCAGAGGCAAAACACAGTGATCATTGCCCTATTTTGGTCGAGGTGGAAACACCCTGAAGGAGCGTTTTTAGGCCTAATGAGGAAGACTGTGTGTCTTCGGATTTCCGGAAACATGCGATTCGCTTTGTTTGCTAACCTATGAATTGCTTAAATTTGAGACTTTTTCAATCAATACCCCAAAGAATACATGGAATATACTACTTTGCCCCACACCGATATTGAGGTCAGTAAAATTTGTCTCGGCACTATGACCTGGGGTAACCAGAATACGGAAGCGGAGGGTCATGAGCAGATGGATTTTGCCTTGGATAAAGGGGTCAATTTTTTTGATACGGCCGAACTGTACCCGGTTCCTGCGCACCCAGACCGTCATTCCGATACCGAAAAGATCATCGGTACCTGGTTTAAGAAAAATGGCAATCGCGACAAGGTGATTTTAGGAACTAAAATTGCTGGAAAAGCCGATTTTACGAAATTTATCAGAACCACAGGCTTTACACCTGACTCCATCCGTAGTGCGGTCGATGCCAGTTTAGAGCGTCTTCAGACCGATTATATCGATCTGTATCAACTGCATTGGCCGGAAAGGAATACCAATTACTTTGGAAAAAGAGGGTATACGCACGATGTTTCCGACCATTGGGAAGATAATATTCACCAAGTTCTTGAGACCTTGCGCGATTTGATACGCGAAGGGAAGATCAGGCAGGTGGGGATTTCGAACGAAACACCATGGGGAACCATGCGTTTTTTAACCGAAAGCAAGGTGCACGCCAGTTTGCCAAGGGCGATTACCATTCAAAACCCCTATAGCTTGTTGAACCGTCAATTCGAAGTGGGACTGTCGGAGATATCCATTCGCGAGAAAGTCGGACTTTTGGCCTATTCCCCTCTGGGTTTTGGTACCTTGTCGGGAAAATATTTAGGAGGTATGCAACCGGCTACGGCTAGAATTACCTTGTTCCCCAATTATAAGCGGTATAGTAGTGAGCAGGCGGTAAGGGCCACTGAAAAATATCATAAACTGGCCCAAGAACACGGGCTCTCAATGGCGCAAATGGCTTTGGCTTTTGTAAATACACGACCCTTCGTTACCAGTACCATCATTGGTGCTACCTCAATAGGGCAGTTAGATCAAAATATAGCAAGTATAGACTTGACCCTAAGTGAAGAGGTGCTTAAGGGCATAGATGAAATACATAACGCCATACCCAATCCGGCACCCTAAACCGTATTTATGTTTTTTTTAAAAGTAGGCCTTGGGCAATTGATCGTCATCGTTGCGGTCATCTTGATTATCTTGGTTACGGCCCGTATACTGCGTGATAAGAGATAGGGCAGGATGTAGTAGCGGGATTAGCCGAACAAAGCGCTGACCATATCTTCAATTTCGGAAACGAGATGGATTTCGATTTTCGTGTTCTTCAAGGTGATTTTGTTATTCTTGGAAACATATATTGATGTGAAGCCGAGTTTTTCCGCTTCCGAAATCCGTTGGTCTACCCGCTGTACAGGTCGTATTTCGCCTGCAAGTCCTACTTCCGCAGCAAAACACACCCCTTTTTCAATGGGTATATCCTCGTTGCTCGATAGTATGGCGGCGATGACCGCAAGGTCTATGGCAGGGTCGTCTACAGATATTCCTCCGGTAATATTCAAAAAGACATCTTTCGCCCCTAATTTGAATCCGGCCCTTTTTTCAAGCACGGCCAATAGCATATTGAGCCGTTTGGCGTTATAGCCTGTGGTAGAGCGTTGAGGTGTACCGTAGACGGCCGTGCTCACCAGGGCTTGTATTTCTATCATCAGGGGGCGCATACCCTCTACGGTGGAGGCTATGGCCGTTCCGCTTAATCCTTCGTCGTTTTTGGAAATCAATATTTCGGAAGGGTTGTTGACCTGTCTGAGTCCTCCTCCCTGCATTTCGTAGATGCCTAGCTCGGCCGTTGACCCGAAGCGGTTCTTTAGGGCCCTAAGAATACGGTATACGTAGTTTCGGTCACCTTCAAACTGCAATACGGTGTCGACCATGTGTTCCAGGATCTTTGGTCCTGCAATAGAGCCATCTTTGGTAATGTGTCCAATTAAAATGACAGGGGTATTGGTCTCTTTGGCAAATTTGATGAGTTCAGCGGTGCATTCACGTACCTGCGATATGCTTCCCGCAGCCGATTCTATATAATCGGAATGAAGGGTTTGAATGGAGTCGATAACGACAATATCGGGTTCGGTAGCCTCTATTTGCCTGAAAATGTTTTGGGTCTTGGTTTCGGTTAAAATGAAACAGGTTTCGCTGTTGGGGAGGATTCTATCCGCCCTCATTTTGATTTGTTTTTGGCTTTCTTCCCCTGAAACGTAAAGCGTTCTATACGGAAGTTTTAGTGCGATCTGCAAAAGCAAGGTACTTTTGCCTACGCCGGGTTCGCCTCCCAGTAAAACCAATGCCCCTGGAACGAGTCCCCCTCCCAGAACACGGTTGAATTCTAGGTCAAAAGTGTTTAGGCGAAGCTCCTTGTCCGTGCTAATTTCGTTGACACGTAAGGGTTTGGCTATTTTTGAAACAGTTGTAGTGTTTGCCTTCCAGCTTGTTTTTTCTTCCTTTTGAATGACTTCCTCAACTACGGTATTCCATTCTTTACAAGCGGAACATTGTCCCACCCATTTGGCGTATTGAGTGCCGCAGTTCTGGCAGAAAAAGGCTGTTTTTGTTTTGGCCATACTTACATTTTAAGTTGGCCTTAAAGGTAAAACTTTGTTTGATATTTGCGGGGTGTACCTTGTTGTTATTTAGTATCCGAAATCAGCCTTCAAGGCATCGATTTTTTCCAAGGCCATCTCTTTGGTCAAGAAATCTATTTCATCCATGGCAAAGGCCTTTTCAAAAGTTTTGAAGGCTTTTTTGGGTTCGCCTATTTGCTCGTAGTATTCTCCCTCAAAATAGAAGCCCATCATGGTTTCCGGAAACTCTTTTTTGCAAAGGTCGGCAAGAGGTTTTAAGGACTCTACATCTTCCTTTTTTCGGCATGCGGCATATATGGCCATAATGTCGTTAAGGTCTACTGTTTTTTTGAATCCGAATAAATCTTCTATGCTTTGATACTTGGTCTCTAAATATTGAAATGCAGGGTCTTCGGAAGTCAATATTTGCGTTTTGTACTCTTTTGGACTAATAGGCTTGAACATACCGAAAATGTTGTCGAATGCCTTTCCTAGTCCGTAAGTGGCTATAGAAATATGGTCGGCGCCTTCGTATTGTAGAAAAGTGTAATGGAGCGATTCTTTGTCAATGGCCTTAATGGCCTTGTCCATTTGAAGAATGCGCGAGGTATTTTTGTTTTTTTCGGTTTCGACTATCAGCTGATAGAATATTTGTTTGTCAAAAGAGGCCAAGCGAGCGGGCACCCTGGTTTCCATTTCGGGGGCCAGGTCGGGTGATATGTTTATGTAGGCGTTGAAGAGGGAATTCTCTTTAAATAACCAGTAGTTGGTGAAATTGGCCGTAATATCATATCCGACGATCATTTTAAACGGGGCTGTGCTATAGGTGAGATCGAGGAAGGGTATCATTTCCATTCCCAAAAATTCAAAGAAATTTTTGGCTTTTTCAGAAGGGAGTCCGGTGTCTGGTTCATAGGCGCAATCGTCAAGGCGAATGCTCTTCTTGCCTTGTTGTATACCTACGATGATACTGGCCGGCATACCGTGGAATTTATTGTAAAACTTAGCGTTGGCCACTACCTGGTCGAAGAGGTATTCACCATCTAGTACCACGATTAGGGGGTATTTCTTTTCTTTGTCGTAATCTTCTGGAATGTAATACTTTACATCTCTTCGTTCTTGTAACTTGAACGATTCAAAAATTTCTTGGGTAACCTGGGCATTCAGGCTAACGCATAGTAGGCATGCAAAAAAAGTAAGTTTGCGTAACATGGTTTAGTTTTTGGGTACAACGAAACCTTATCGGTTTCTGTTGAATAACGGTAATACCAGAAAAGATATTGCCCCAAAAACTACGATCATGAGAGTTTGTGCGATCCACATAATCCAACCAAAGGCATCGCCCGATACGGCACTGATGCCAAAAATGGCCAATGCACTGCTTACGGCAATGGGGTAAAGGCCTATGCCGCCATTGGTGGCGGTCATTGCGAAGGAGCCCGCTACAAAAGCAACCATAAGTTGGCTCAGTGATAAATGTATGGTTTCGGGCACGGTAAATTTAATTACCCACAGCATACCGACATAACAAGCCCAAATGAAAAGCGTATGGAATACGAAGGCCCACTTTTTTTTCATTTTAAAGATGCTAAAAACACCTTCCATCAATCCCTTGATAAAGCCTTTGGTCTTCAGGGCGATGCTATGTGATGATTTTTTGATGAAAATAAAAAAGAGAATCAATCCGAAAAGTCCCACGCCCATTAAAAATAGCAGTCCTTTTAAGTTAAATCCTTTGTTCTGTAAAAAGCCTAGAATGCTGTCGGTCTGTAAGAGTAAGGTGAGGCCAATGAGCATTAGGAGCATGATGACATCTATAACCCGTTCGGTTACAATGGTGCCAAAGCCTTTTTCAAAGGGTACGTCTTCATAAGTGGTCAAGGCGGTGGCCCGAAGGATTTCGCCAGTTCTGGGGATGCCTAAATTTGCAAAATAGGCCATTAGGATAATGAAAATGTTATTGATGATTTTGGGCTTGTACCCTAAGGGCTCCAGTAAGTAATTCCAGCGTATGGCACGGGAAATATGCCCGAGTATACCGAGGGCGATTGAAATGCCGACCCATAAAAGGTCTGCGTCCTTAATGTAAAATAATATCTGCTCCCTATCTTCTGGTGAAGTCTTGTAGTAAGAGTACCAAACTAAAAAAACTCCCAAGGCTATTGGGAGTGCTGTTTTTAGTGTTTTTTTGAGTTTTTGGTTCAAGTCTACGTCAACAAATTAGTCTCTTCATTAGGGAATACCAACGCGGGGTTGAACGTTTTGGCTTCTTCGATATCCATACGCGCATACGTAATGAGAATAAGTACGTCGCCTACGGCCACCTTTCTGGCCGCAGCCCCGTTCAGGGTAAGTTCTCCACTGTTACGTGGACCCGGTATGGCGTAGGTCTCTAGACGTTCGCCATTGTTGTTGTTGACGATCTGTACTTTTTCGCCACGAATAATATTGGCGGCATCCATCAAATCTTCATCAATAGTTATGCTGCCGATATAGTTCAGGTCGGCGCCGGTAACTTTTACACGGTGTATTTTAGATTTTACAACTTCTATTTGCATGTGACAAAGATAATTAATTATAGGGCAATATTGTCTATAAGTCGGACTCCGCCAGCATAAACGGCGATAAACGCCCTATATTTTAGGTTTTCGTTTTTTATTGTAATCGGACGTAATGTGTTTACATCGGTTATTTCTATGTATTCCAGTTCTAGGTCTTCATGTTGGTCAAATTCTTTCTTGACCCAATCCACTACATAACTAGCACTTTTCGTGCCAAATTTTTCCTTGGCAGCAATTAGGGTGCTGTAGATGAACGATGCTTTTTGTCGTAATTCGGGCGATAACCTTTCATTGCGCGAACTCATGGCCAGTCCGCTAGGTTCCCTGACAATCGGGCAGCCTATGATCTCTACGGGTATTTGTTGCTGTTCGACCAGTTTCCTGATAATCTGTAGTTGCTGGAAATCTTTTTCGCCAAAATAGGCCCGGTCGGGTTTCACGAGCAAAAGAAGAGCTTCTACTATAGTGCCCACGCCATTAAAATGGTCTTCTCTAAAGGCTCCCTCCATGACTTGGTCCAATCCTTCAAAATCATAGGTCTTGGCTTTGACGTTCTTATCGTAGACCTCTTCGGCCGATGGGGCGAATATGATGATGTTTTCGGAGGTAGCTGACAGTAGATCGAGGTCGGCCTGCAGAGTTTGCGGATATTTTTCCAGGTCTTCTTTGTTGTTGAACTGGGTGGGGTTTACAAAGATGCTCACCACCACGGTCTCATTTTCGGCAATGGCCTGTTCGACCAATGATACATGACCTTTGTGGAGTGCTCCCATGGTAGGAACCAATGCCAAACGGTTTGTTTTTGGGAGTGCTGAAACGTGCTCGGTCAGCTCTTTTTTTGTTTTGAATACCAACATAGGTTTGTTTTAAAAGCGAGCAAACTTACTATAATTACGGCTAATGTGCATAATTTTTGTAATTTTGCACGCACGTTGCACCAAATACATAAAACATTGCAAATATGAATGGTAAAAAGATATTGTTCGTATCATCGGAGTTGGTACCCTATCTTCCGGAGAACGAAGTTTCCCTAATGTCTTATGAAACGCCAAGGATGGTCAACAGCAATGGTGGCCAAATTCGCATATTCATGCCTCGGTACGGAAATATTAATGAGCGAAGACATCAACTTCACGAAGTTATACGTCTGTCAGGGATGAATCTTGTGATCAACGATATCGATATGCCGCTTATTATAAAAGTCGCTTCCATACCGAGAGAGCGTATTCAGGTGTATTTCATAGACAATGACGAATACTTCAAACGAAAGGCGACCTTTACCGATGCTGAAGGCACTTTGTTTCCAGATAATGATCAGCGCGCCATCTTTTTTGCAAAGGGTGTGGTTGAGACCGTTAAGAAATTGAATTGGTCTCCCGATATTATCCATGTCCATGGTTGGATGGCTTCTTTATTGCCATTGTACCTAAAGAAATACTACGCAGACGAACCTTTGTTCAATGCCAGTAAAATTGTGACATCGGTATACGGTAAGTCCTTTGAGGGCGAGCTTGATTCCGACATGATCAAAAAAGTGGCTTTTGACGGTATTGCCGAAGAAAGTATAGCTCCGCTAAAAACTCCTACATATAATAATTTGTTAAAGGTTGCGGTAGATCATTCCGATGCCATTATTTTAGCGGCGGAAGATATTCCAGAAGATTTACAAAGCCATATATCCAACCTTGAAAAACCTGTGTTGCCGTACGTTACCCTTCAAGAATTTGAAGAGGCATACGCCAATTTTTATAACACTGAAGTTTTAAATTAGCCCGAATGATTTTTTTGAACAGATTGAAACTCCCTGCGCTGGCAGTAATAGTATTTGTCGCCATTTTTGCATCATGTGAAGAAGACTTGACAACCATCGGCTCGGGCGTAGTCGGGGGTGAACCGTTCAAAAATAATAAGGCTACCTACGATGTCTTTGCCTATAATAAAAAAATAAAGGCCGTATCTGCGAACCGGTTGGCCATTTATCAATTAGGCGTATACGATGATCCCCTTTACGGGAAAACCGAGGCAAGTGTGACCTCTCAAGTGTTATTGCCCAGTGAGAACCCTATTTTTGGTTCCTATACCCAGGAACAAGAAGAAGAGGAAAACCCGAGTTCCGTTTTGCAGATTCCGGAAAATGAAACCATCGATTCGGTTTATCTGTATATTCCTTTTTTGACCAACCCTTCAGGTGATGCCGATTTAGACGGACTTATAGATGCATTGGATAAGGATCCAACCGATCCCAATAGCGATACCGATGGCGGTGGTCTTACCGATAACCAGGAAAAAACAAAAGGTTCCAACCCGTTGGATCCCAATGATGACGAAGATGATACCGATTTTGTAAAAGACCAGTTTCGTAAGGCTTTCGATTTAGACAGTATTTACGTGGGCGGAAAACTGTACAATGAATTGGAGGATCCGGTGCCTAGCTTTAATCTGAAAGTGCAGCGATCTACATTTTTTATGCGAGACCTAGATCCTTCGGCTAATTTTGAGGAAGCGCAAGAGTATTATTCAAGTCAGGAATTTGCGCCGACTTTTGTTGATGAGGTGATTTATGATAGTGCCGAGTCGGAGCCTATCGTGGTCAGTTCAAAGCAAATCCAATTGAAGAAGCGAGACGATGAATCAACGGAAGATGTTGATGAGTCTACCCAGTATAGTTATTTGTCACCAGGTATTCGTGTGGCTTTGGACAAAGATTTCTTTCAGGAAAATATATTGGATAAGGAGGGGGCGACCGAACTCTCCAGTCAAAGCAATTTTAAGGAGTTTTTACGAGGCTTGCATTTTTCGGTTTCCGGAGTGGAGAGCGATGTTATGTTCTTATTTAATATAAAGGCGGCGAACATTACAATTTCCTATAGTTATGATAGTGCCGATTCTGAGGGGAATGTCACTCCTCAAAGCAAGCAAAAAGATGTTGTTTTGGGCTTTGTAAGGGAATCGTATAGTTCTCAAGGCCAGCTTACCGGAATAGATGGTAATGCAGTAAATACTTTTGTGAACGAGGCTTATCCTTCTGAAATAACGGAAAATCTTGATACGGGTGAAAATGCATCGAAGATTTATTTAAAGGGTGGAGCGGGTAGTTTTGCCGAAATCAAATTGTTCGATAGTGCAGGTAGTCGCGAGGTAATCAATGAGATCAAGTCCAAAAATTGGATTATCAATGAGGCCAATCTTGTGTTTCATGTGGCCGATGATAACCTAGGGGAAGAGCCTAGCCGACTTTATTTGTTCAATATGGATACCAATACCGGATTGCCTTTGTCGGCTAGTGATGCTGATGGTCAATCTGCTGAATACGATGGGTATTTGGTCAAGTCGGATTCAGATGGAAGTTCTACCTATACGATAAATATTACCACCTATCTTAATAGTTTGGTGTCGGGCAGTGCCGAAAATGTAAGCTTAGGTCTTACCGCTACGGCCAATGCATTTATTACGGCAACAGGCAATGCAATGCTAGGGAATGGTGGCGAACAACAATTACCCGTAGCAAATACGTTGACCCCTTTGGGTACCGTTCTTTATGGTAGCTCGGTCGATGGTGCTGATTCCGATAAGAAATTGGAGCTTGAAATTTTCTATACTGAAACCAACTAATTGTCTTAGAGTCAACTACGATAAGAATAATTCGTGAGTTTGTCGATGTGGGGTATGCTTTTTGCTTTATCATACCAATTAACGATAAATTACGTTTTATAAGTGTATTCTGAGGGGATTTGGGCAGCATCCATTACATTTGCGCCAAAGTATATGTATTTCCCCAACTTTAATTAACTTAGATAGTATGTGTGGAATAGTAGGTTATATAGGCCATAGAGAGGCTTATCCGATTGTAGTAAAAGGTTTGCAACGTCTTGAATATAGAGGATATGACAGTGCCGGTGTTGCAATCTTTGATGGCGAAAAAATAAACTTGGCAAAGACCAAGGGTAAGGTGGAAGACCTTAAGAAAAAAGCTGAAAGTACCATTTCATTAAAAGGGAGCCTAGGTATCGGTCATACACGTTGGGCTACCCATGGGGTACCGAACGACATCAATTCCCATCCACATTATTCCAATTCCGGTGATTTGGTGATCATTCATAACGGAATTATCGAAAACTACGAATCCGTAAAGAAGGAGCTTACCAAAAGGGGCTACACTTTTGAATCGGATACCGATACGGAAGTTTTGATCAACCTGATCGAAGAGGTGCAAAAAACCGAGGGCGTTAAACTGGGCCAAGCGGTTCAGATTGCGTTAAACGAAGTGGTTGGTGCATATGCCATTGCCGTTTTTGATAAAAAGAAGCCCGATGAAATCGTGGTGGCCAAATTGGGAAGTCCATTGGCAATAGGTGTTGGTGACAATGAGTTTTTCATTGCTTCCGATGCTTCGCCTTTTATCGAATTTACCAACAATGCCGTATACCTTGAAGATGAGGAAATGGCAATTATTCGATTGGGGAAAGAAATCAAACTTCGTAAAATAAAGAATGACGCCGTAGCATATCCGAATATTCTTGAGTTGAAAATGAACCTCGAGGAAATTGAAAAGGGAGGCTACGATCATTTTATGTTAAAGGAAATTTACGAGCAACCAAGAGCTATTTTGGATACGTATCGAGGGAGGTTACGTGCATCCCAAGGTCTTATAAAGATGGCGGGTATCGACCAAAACCTTGAGAAGTTCATGAACGCCAATCGCATCATTATTGTGGCGTGCGGTACCTCATGGCATGCAGGTTTAGTGGCCGAATACATTTTTGAAGATTTGGCAAGGATTCCTGTTGAGGTCGAATATGCCTCTGAGTTCAGATATAGAAATCCGGTGATTACCGATAAGGACATTCTTATTGCCATATCACAATCGGGAGAGACGGCTGATACCTTGGCCGCCATTAAATTGGCTAAAGAAAAGGGAGCCTTTGTTTTCGGTGTATGTAATGTCGTAGGCTCTTCCATTGCACGAGAGACCGATGCCGGTGCTTATACCCATGCGGGTCCCGAAATCGGGGTGGCTTCCACTAAGGCATTTACGACCCAGATAACGGTGCTCACCTTGTTGGCCTTGAAACTGGCGAAAGAAAAAGGGGTGTTTTCCGAGTCTAGGTTCCATGAGTTTTTGACCGAGCTTGAAACCATTCCGGCTAAAGTAGAGAAGGTTTTACAGAGCAATGCCCTGATAGAAATTATTGCCGATGTTTATAAAGATTCTACCAACTGCCTCTATTTAGGTAGGGGGTATAATTTCCCAGTGGCCTTGGAAGGAGCATTGAAGCTTAAGGAAATTAGTTATATCCATGCTGAGGGATATCCAGCTGCAGAGATGAAGCATGGGCCTATCGCATTGATAGATGATCAAATGCCGGTTTTCGTTATTGCTACTAAAAAAGGGCATTATGAGAAGGTGGTCAGTAATATCCAAGAGATAAAGTCGAGAAAAGGAAAGATAATCGCCATAGTTACTGAAGGTGATACACAGGTGACCGAACTTGCCGATCATGTGGTAGAAGTTCCCGAGACCCTTGAAAGTCTTTCTCCTTTATTGAATACGATTCCGTTGCAATTATTGTCTTATCATATTGCCGTTATGCGTGGCTGTAATGTAGATCAGCCCAGAAACTTGGCAAAATCGGTTACTGTAGAGTAGACGGTTAAAAACATATAATTATCAGCTTTTAACAGGCCTTGACGTACGTCAAGGCCTGTTTGTTTTGGTAAATATGTAATTTCAAGGGGTGTTTTTTACTAAATATATACTATGCATGCATAATTTTTTTCATTTTATGATTATTGGTCCAAAAAAAAATGTAACTTCGGGTTACTAACATATTTAACTTAAACTTAACATGAGAGCAATACTATTTTTAGCCTTGCTGTTGGCGACGAGCTTTGGATTTTCGCAAACGACGGTAAACGGAAAAGTGGTAGATCAGAACAGTCAGCCCGTACCAGGGGCCAATATCGTTATCGAAGGAAAAGCGATTGGTACCACAACGGATTTTGACGGAAATTTTAGTTTACAAACCTCTGAAGTACCCCCTTTTCAGTTAAGAATTACTAGTATCGGATATTCCGATGTTACTGAGGAAGTCACCTCGAACAATCAAACCTTGACCATTGTAATCGATGAGTCACAAACATTTTTGGATGAAGTGGTCATTTCTGCTTCAAGAACGCCCGAGCGTATTTTTGAATCTCCGGTTACAGTAGAAAGAATTGGGGTTTCTGAAATAAAGAACGGTACTGCCGCAGATTTTTATGGAGGTCTTGAGAATCTAAAAGGAGTTGATGTTAACACCAACAGTTTAACCTTTAAATCTGTCAATACAAGAGGATTTGCGTCTTTTGCCAATACGCGTTTTATGCAGTTGGTAGATGGTATGGATAACTCAACACCGGCATTGAACTTCCCTATCGGGAACTTAGTGGGTTTAGTTGAGCCGGATGTTTTAAGTGTTGAATTATTACCGGGTGCATCATCAGCATTATACGGTGCAAACGCTTTTAACGGCATCTTGTTCATGCGTAGTAAGAATCCTTTTGACTATGAGGGTATCAGCGTATCGATTAAAAGAGGTATAACATCACAAAAAGCTTCTGGAGACAATTCATACACGGATTTTGGTATTAGGGCTGCATATAAGTTCAGTGATAAATTTGCTGGAAAAGTCAATTTCGGATATTTAAAAGGAACCGACTGGGCGGCTAATAATATAGATGACAAGAATACTCCCGGGGGAACTAGGGATAACTTGAATTATGACGGTGTCAATGTATATGGGGACGAAGTTTCTACGAACATTAAGGATGTAGCCCTTACTTTAGAAGGTTTAGGCATCTTGCCGGCTGGTGCCAATGCCTTGGTTCCTTCGGAAATCGTAAGTAGAACAGGTTATGATGAAGGTGATCTTACCCAGTATAATGCTGAAAGTATAAAAGCGGATTGGGGCTTGTATTATAGGCCGATTGAAGATAATAGTTTAGAGATTTCTTACGTAGGTAAGGTGGGTACAGGTACTACAATTTATCAGGGTACCAATAGGTATAATATTGACGGATTCTTTCAAGAGCAGCATAAGCTTGAGGTTAGAAACGATAACTTTTTTGTAAGGGGTTATGTGGTGGCTGATAAAGCAGGTGACTCTTATGATATGGTATTTACAGGTATCAACATCAACGAAATTTGGAAAGATAGAAATACTTGGTTTGGTGAATATACCGGTACTTATGTTCAAGCAACCTTAGCGGGCGCTACGAACGAACAGGCACATGCCGCGGCCAGGGCACAAGCGGAGTCCGGAAGATTTCTTCCTGGTACACCGGAATTTGAAGCGGCCTTCAATAAAGTTATTAAAGATCCGGACCTAAGCAAGGGGTCTCAATTTTACGATCAATCTAAATATTATCATGCAGATGGTAATTATAACTTCAGTCATTTGATTGATTGGGCAGAAATTCAAGTTGGTGGTTCGTTTAGAGAGTATAGTTTAAATTCCTTAGGTACCATTTATACGGATTCGGAAGAAGACGGGCCAATTGACTATTCTGAATTTGGAATTTATTCTCAGATTCAAAAGACCTTGCCTTTTGAGGGAGAGAAAAGCTTGAAGTTAACGGGGTCTATTCGTTATGATAAGTCTGAGTTTTTTGATGGTTTCTTTTCGCCAAGACTATCTGCTGGTTATACGTTAAACAGAGACCATAATATTAGGGCTTCAGCTCAAACCGGATTTAGAAATCCTACTACTCAAGATCTTTTCATTGGTTTGGATGCCGGTAGGGCAATTCTAGTTGGGTCTGCACCGGATAACTTGGAGCAATATTCAAGAGATTTTGATGTAAGTGCTACTGGCCGATTTCAGTTTCAACAACCATCAACGGTAACCCAAACCGGTGCCGCGGCTTATAATAATTCCTATTCTGCTGCGTCTGTGGCGACTTTAGGGGCAACGGGAAACCCCGCCGTTCTTGAAGTTGCAAATCCGGATTTAGTTAAACCTGAAAGAGTAACATCGTTTGAAGTCGGGTATAGGGGTAAGGTGGATAAGCTTGTAATAGACTTTAGTACCTACTACAATACATATAAAGACTTTATTTCACAAGAAGTTGTGGTTTCTCCTTACTACGGAGTGGTTGGTGATGGTGGTCTTTCTGTAGATGCGATAGCTAACGGAGATTTTCAAACGTATAGCACGTATACTAATACTGATGCTGACGTTAGTTCTTATGGTGCGTCTTTAGGTCTTAATATGAAAGTATTTGGCGACTATAATTTAGGAGGTAGTTATACGTATACAAAATTGGATTTTGATCGTGATGCCAATCCAGATGTTATGCTGAATTTCAACACGCCAGAGCATAAGTTCAAGGCATCTTTTGGAAATGAGCAGTTATTTAAAAATTTCGGATTTAACGTGTCGTACAGGTTCAGTGATGATTATTTCTGGGAAGCTACTTTTGGTAACGGTGTTATTCCAGAATTTCATGTAGTCGATGCACAGATCAATTATAAAGTTCCAAGTATTAAATCCTCTTTTAAATTAGGGGGTACAAACCTAACCGGTAAAGAGTACTACACTGCATTCGGTACCGGACATATTGGGTCTATGTACTACTTGTCTTGGACAATTAATAATTAATTTTTTAATCTAAAGTCGAAATGAAAAACTTAAAATATATATACATCTCTTTAGGTATCTTGGCTTTTACGGCCTGTAATGATCCTGAAGATGTTGACCTTGAGCCAGAA
Organism: Zobellia uliginosa; assembly: GCF_900156625.1. Taxonomy (GTDB): domain Bacteria; phylum Bacteroidota; class Bacteroidia; order Flavobacteriales; family Flavobacteriaceae; genus Zobellia; species Zobellia uliginosa. The sequence continues at coordinate 660,986 of NZ_FTOB01000001.1, forward strand.
GTAATAGCGGAAGCGCCTGTTGAATTAAGTGCAGGTTCAGCGGATTTTTCAACTTATGTTTCTTTAGGGAATTCGTTAACCGCGGGTTTTACTGATAATGCCCTATTCAAAGCGGGCCAGGCCAACTCTTTTCCGAATTTGTTATCGACCAAGTTTGCCTTGGTAGGTGGTGGTTCTTTTACGCAGCCCTTGATGAACGACAACGTTGGGGGGCTTTTGGCTGGAGGGGCCCAACTGGAAGGTTTTGATCCAAGATTGGTTTTTTTTAGTGGAGATGAAGAGCAATCGGCCGGTCCTGTTCCCTTGGCATTTTTAAATAGTGGGGCAACTGTTACTACGGATATAATTTTAAACAACCCAACAGGTCCTTTTAATAATTTGGGGGTTCCTGGGGCAAAGAGTTTTCATTTATTGGCTACCGGTTACGGTAATGCCGCAAATTTGGAAGCCAAGTTGGCCAATCCTTATTTTGTTAGAATGACGGGTGCTACCCCAGATGCCAAGGTTTTGGAATTGGCCATGGCGCAATCACCTACCTTTTTTAGTCTGTGGATCGGTAATAATGATGTATTGGGTTATGCGCTTTCGGGCGGTGATGGCACCAATCCTATTACCGATAAGGCGACTTTTGATTCGGCCATAGGGGCCTTGGTGACCACATTGACTTCCGGCGGGGCGAAAGGTGTGATGGCGAATATTCCCTATGTTACCTCTATTCCGCATTTTACGACCGTTCCCCATGATCCTATAGATCCAAATGAGAATGATTTTGCGGCACAAGTGCCAACATTGAACACCTTTTTTGGGGCTTTGAACCAGGTGTATGAATTTTTGGACCAGCAGGAGCGTGCAGTTGTATTTAGTGACTCGATTAATAATCCCGTGGTTATCTTGGACGAAAACCTGGCGGACTTGTCTGCCCAGATTACCGGGGTGTTGAATGCAAGTCCTGACTTCCCGGTTTTTGTGCAACAAATGGGTTTGCCGGCCGAGGCCGCTTCTACCGTGGCCACTTTGATGGGTAATGCGTACGGGCAGGCCCGAATGGCCACAGAAGATGACCTGTTGGTGTTGTCTAGCAGTACGACCATAGGCGAGGTGAACGGGTTTTCGTTCAATGCACTTAAAGGCTTTGGGTTTCCGGATGCCATGGCGGCCCAGTTTTCCGTTGAGGGTATTACATTGCCCTTGGCCGACAAATGGGTCTTGACCCCAGAGGAGCAAGATGAGATCAAGGCGGCAACCGATGAGTTCAATGCCACGCTTTCGTCTGCGGCATCAGGAGCGGGCTTGGCCTTTGTCGATGCGAACCGATTATTGCAAGACTTGGCCCAAGGCGGGGTTACCGATGGGGATTTTACCCTTACGGCCAACTTGGTCACCGGTGGTGGCTTTTCCTTAGACGGGGTACACCTTACGGCTCGGGGCTATGCCTTAATGGCCAATGAATTTATGAAAGCGATTGATGCTACTTACGGATCTAACTTTGAAGCTTCGGGTTCATTGTTCAATATTGGAAACTATCCAACAAATTATTCACCTGCATTGCAGTAGATGTTGTTTTTGTAACATTTTATAGGGCGCCTTATCAAGGCGCCTTTTTTTATGCGAAAAAAGAACAAAAAGTAGTTTTCAATTCGAGTTGAAAAACATACCTTTGCAGCCTGAAAAACACGGCTGTATAAAGGTGTTTTTCAATACAGTAAGTAATTTGAATTCATAAACTAATAAAGTAATGTCAAAAGTTACAGGTAAAGTTTCCCAGATTATTGGGCCGGTAGTCGATGTGGAATTCCAATCGGGAGATGCCCTTCCAAAAATATACGATTCTCTGGAAATCGCTGGTAAAGATGGTTCTAAACTAGTTTTAGAAGTACAATCCCACGTTGGTGAAAATACAGTAAGAACAATCTCCATGGATTCTACTGATGGTCTAAGTAGAGGAACAGATGTGCTTTCGACAGGTAGCGCAATTCAAATGCCGGTCGGTGATGATGTATATGGTCGTCTTTTTAATGTGATCGGTGATGCTATCGATGGTTTGGGCGATTTGCCTAAATCAGGTAAAGATGGTCTTCCAATTCACAGGGAAGCGCCAAAATTTGAAGATCTTTCTACTTCTACCGAAGTTCTTTTCACAGGTATTAAGGTTATCGATTTGATCGAGCCTTATGCAAAAGGTGGTAAGATCGGTTTGTTCGGTGGTGCCGGTGTTGGTAAGACCGTATTGATTCAGGAATTGATCAACAACATTGCCAAGGGCCACGGTGGTCTTTCTGTATTTGCAGGTGTGGGTGAACGTACCCGTGAAGGAAACGATTTGCTTCGTGAGATGTTGGAATCAGGTATTATTAAATACGGTGACGACTTCTTGCATTCAATGGAAGATGGCGGATGGGACCTTTCCAAAGTGGACAAAAAGGCCATGAAAGATTCAAAAGCAACCTTCGTGTTCGGTCAGATGAACGAACCACCGGGAGCACGTGCCCGTGTAGCATTGTCAGGTTTGACCATTGCCGAGTATTTCCGTGATGGTGCTGGGGAAGGTCAAGGTAAAGACGTACTTTTCTTTGTAGATAATATTTTCCGCTTTACGCAAGCAGGTTCAGAGGTGTCGGCCCTTTTAGGTCGTATGCCTTCTGCAGTGGGTTACCAACCAACTTTGGCAACTGAGATGGGTGCTATGCAAGAGCGTATTACATCGACCAAAAGAGGTTCTATTACATCTGTACAGGCGGTTTACGTACCTGCGGATGATTTAACGGATCCGGCTCCGGCAACAACTTTTGCCCACTTGGATGCTACAACGGTACTTTCACGTAAGATTGCGGAGTTGGGTATTTACCCGGCGGTGGATCCATTGGATTCAACTTCCCGTATCTTAACGGCCGATATTTTAGGTAACGATCATTATAACTGTGCGCAACGTGTAAAAGAGTTGTTGCAACGTTATAAAGAGCTACAGGATATTATCGCCATTCTTGGTATGGAAGAACTTTCGGAAGAGGATAAATTGGCGGTAGGACGTGCAAGACGTGTTCAGCGTTTCCTTTCACAGCCTTTCCACGTAGCGGAACAGTTTACCGGTATACCAGGGGTATTGGTTGATATTAAGGAAACCATCAAAGGATTCAATATGATTATGGACGGAGAATTAGACCACCTTCCTGAGTCGGCTTTCAACCTAAAAGGAACCATTGAAGAAGCTATTGAAGCCGGTGAGAAAATGTTAGCTGAAGCTTAATTAGTACAAGTACATAGTATTTAGTATTCTATACTAGCTACTTATTACTAACCACTCAATACTAAAAGGATGTATTTAGAAATTGTATCACCAGAAGCCACATTATTTGCAGGCGAGGTAACATCGGTAACCGTACCGGGGGTAAATGGAGAGTTTCAGATTTTGAACAATCACGCACCCATTGTTTCCTTGCTTCAAGAAGGTAGTGTTCGTGTTGAGGGAAATATAACAATAGATGAAGCGTACGCCTCTAAGTTCTCTAAAGACGCTAGTGGAAAGGTCATTCTTCCCATAGCTAGTGGAACTGTTGAAATGAGCGATAATCGGGTAATTGTATTGGCCGATTAAAAAGCGCAATCATATTATAATTTCTAAAAGCCGTACTTAATTGTGCGGCTTTTTTTTGTTTTGGCAAGAATGAAAAATGAATGGAATTGTTCCAGAAGGCAATCATGCATTTTACAATAGTGTTGGCCGCTTACGCCAGTTAAAAAAAATGAAAAAACCCAAAGGAATGGCTTTGGGTTTTTTCTATGGGGGATTTAGAAGGGGTAGGGTTTTATTTGATAATCACCTTTCTTAAGGTTTTTCCATAGGGGGTTTCAAGTAATACGGCATAGACGCCTGCGGGAAATGCCGAAAGGTCAAAAGGAATGTTGTACGATGATTCCCCACGGTCTTTTTTAGAGGCTATAAGCGCATTGTTTGCCAAGCTGAATACTTTGATGCTGATGTTGCCCCTTTCGGAGAGTGTAACGTCTGCAGTGAACTCACCGCTGCTGGGGTTGGGGTATACGATAAACTCATCGATAAGTTTTTTACCATTTTCGGTATTTTCCTTTTTAATTGTGGCGTCGGCCTCCAACACAATTATTTTTTTAGTCTGTTGTGCCCAACAGTCGCCTCTTGAGGTTACGATTCCTATCTCGTATTCTCCAGGTTGATCGAACCTAAATTCCGCCTCATCGTTATCGGTTTTCAGTATGGTGGCCTCATCAGGTAATATCCATTCCGATTTATCGGGCAGGGGATAGCTGATATCAACGGCAACGACCGTTTCGTTGACAAATACTTGGGTAGAAGCCGCAAATTCGGCATCTATTTCTTCGGGACTTATATCTACCCTTATGCTTCCTTCTGCCGAACAACCTGTTGGTGTTGATACCCTGACCGTATATGTACCGCTCTCAACCAAGCTTACCTTTGCTTCATTGCTCGTAAACCCATTATCGGATGACCAAGTATAAGATGCTTGCCCATCCTCCACACTGGCATCTAAAACTAATTCTTGACCTGCACACAGGGTGCGGTTTCCCCCAAGGTCTACCTGTAGGGGTAAGGGGTCTTCCAGAATATAGGTCCGGGTTAAAGGGCCGTCGCCAAATCCGTCTATGGTTACCGTGTAACTTCCCGCACCAAGGTTTTCAATTTTGCTAGTGGTGGCCCCGGTACTCCATTCGTAGGTAAACGCGCCATTGCCTTTGTTTACCAAAATAGAAATACTACCGTTAGTATCGCCTTGGCAGATAGGCCGTACAATAGTTTCCTCTACGATGTCGGGCTGGGTAATCTCATACGTTTCGGTTATAGAGCAGTTGTTATCGTCGGAAATAGATACCAGGTAAAAACCGGCAGATAGCCCGGAAATAGTCTCTTGGTCACCGATAGGGCTATTGTCGGATAAGCGTAGCCAACTGATGTCGAATGGAAATGCACCACCATCAAGTTGTAGAGAGATGCTACCGTCATTGGCTTGGTATTCGGAGGCATGGGTTATATTGGTATCTGTGATCTGCAAGGGGTCAGGTGCGGGTTTTACTATAGCCGTAGTTGTAGCGGAACAACCATTATCGTCGACTACCTCAAGGATATACTCCCCTGCCGTTACTCCGACTAGGTTCTGATTGCTTTCCCCATTACTCCATATATAGGTGTACGGGGGCGTGCCCCCTTCAACTTTTACGGTCACGGCACCTGTTGCCTCTCCATCACAAAGTATATCGGTGGTATCTTCTATAGAAACCTCTAGCAAGTCAGGTTCGGCAACGGAAATAGGATTGGAGTCCTTAATTATACCGTTGGCATCCGTTACCCTTAAAAAATAGGTTCCTGCGCTTAGGTCGCCCAAGATCGGTGATTCCTCGTTTAATAGATTGTCGGAGCCGAGAGAGCTTTGGTACCATTCAAGGGTGTAGGGCTCGACCCCTCCTTCGATACTGGCCATGATTTCGCCGTAGTCATCGCCATGGCACAATATGAATTCGGTTTGTTCAAGAACGACAGTCAGTTCTCCAGGTTCTAAAATCTCAAAGCTTTCTTGAAGGGTACATCCGTTACTGTCCGTTACTGTAACGGTATAGGTGCCTTCCATTAGGTTATTGATGTCTTTGGTGGTCGTTCCACTTGCACTAGGGCCTGTCCAGTTATAGCTGAAAGGAGGTGTTCCACCTGTGAATACTGGGGATATGGCCCCGTCACTCCGACCGGCGGCACTTATGTGAACGACAATGGTATTATCGGAATCCCACGTTATTATTGGGTATTGGTCAACGGTAACATCGGTCTGGACGAATTCACATCCATTGCCGTCACGTACTATAACGGTATAATTACCTGCGGGAACATTTTCGAACAGGGGAGAGTTTTGAAAGGAATTGCCGTTGTCGATACTATAGGTATAGTCTTGCAAGGCTCCGGGCGTACCCCCCGTAACGTTGGAGATACTGATGGTGCCCCTATCGATATCATAACAGGTAGAAGAGCTGGCGACATCGGCCATTAGGGTACTCGGAGCAACGAGTTCAATGATAGTACTCTCTAGGGGTGTTGGCACGGATGCATCTTTTAGGAAAAGTTGATACTCCCCAGGTGGTAGATCGGAGATCGTGTTTTCGTCGACCAGCACGTCGTATAGTGAGCCGTTACGCCACCATTCGAAGGTAATGGGCGTATTACCGATAACATCGGCTCTTATAGAACCGTCATTGGAAGCGGAACAACTTATCTGTTTTTGAATTTCCACATTGTTTATGGCCAAGGGGCCGGGTTCGGTAATCTCGATCGACAAGGTGGACGATGTACATGAATTGGCATCTGAGACGGTTACTTCGTAGAATCCTGCGGTAAGTCCGCTTATGTTCTGGTTAGTACTGGAGAAGGAGGTATTGTTCGGTCCCGTTCCTACCCAATTAAAGGTATACTCCTCATTAGGGTCGATTTCCGGGAGTCCTCCTGAGACATGAATGACTATGGAGCCATCGTTACCTCCGTTTGAGCTAACATTCATGTGTGCATCGGTATTTTCCGAGACTATAATTTCGGAGGGTTCTTCTACGAGGAAGGAGTCTAGCAATGGAGGAGCCTCACACTGGGTATCCTTGTCCCGAAGGTATAGGTCATACACCCCTCCTGTAGCAATAGGGATGGTAAAATTGACCAAATCTTGCCAATCGTCATAAGCATCGAGTTTGTATTCGTAGTTTGTTGCACCGGATGCGCTTACCACAATACTTCCATCTTGGGCCCCGTAACAGCTAATAGGTGTTATCGACGTATTTTCTTGATCTATAACAACTGCTACGGGGGCTTCAAGTTCAATGGAAGTGCTAACATAGCCTGAAGCATCGTTAAAATCCGTAAAACCATCGGAGGCGACTTTTAGAACATAGGTTCCCGGTTCGGTTAGGTTGTTAAGTGAAATTTGAGGGGAAGAAGTCGTTTGTGTTGTGGAAACGCTACCATTAATGGTCCATTGGTAGTTATAAGGTGTTAGACCGCCGGAAACTGTTACTGCTATGGAAGCTTGATCGCCAGAGCACAACATAGGGAAAGATTCGACCGCTTCAATGCTTGGGGGAGGTGATGCGGTAACAAGGATGTTGTCGGAGGTTTCGGTGCATCCGTTTCCGTCGGTGATTACGATTCTGTAAGTTCCAATTTCCAGACCGGAAAACTGAGCACTTTTATTAATTGAATTATGCAAAAAATCAGGGTTTGCGACCACTTCAAAGCTCGAGGTGGAAGTATTCAGTTTTTCGAGTTGAAAGGTGTAATTGGGTACTCCTCCCTCGTAGTTTAGGGAAATGAAATAATCGGGACCTTGGGCAGAGGGCGCTACACCTGCCTTTGCCTCCAAAATTTCCAAATTGGGGATGGCGGCATTTATTTTCGTGTCCAAAAGTACGGTTGAGCTGCTACATTGGTCTTCTTCACTCTGTCCATTTAAGCGATAAAAGGCTTGTATGTTAACGGTTTGTTCCGTATCGGTAGGTGGGATTTCTACCTCGTCCCCGGTTACAACATGCCACTCGCCGGCACCATTCAGCTGGTATGAGTAGTAGTAAGTGCCACTTGCATCCAAATTATTACCTCCCGTTGCGGAGAATTTTATGACGGCATTGGGATTATCGCATGAGGCTTGGGTTATGGTGGCCGAGGGGATGATTTCGGAGGGTTGGTTGATGGTGAACCCCTCGGTTATTTCAGCACTTTTTACCGTAACATCCAGTCCTTCGTATTTAATTTCTTGATAAACGATATAGTAGTCCGCAGAATTATGCAGTACACCATTAGTATCCGTATAACTGCCATCCAAGCCATAGATGCTGTGAGAAAAGTTCCCTTCGTTATCAGATGTAAGTGTTTCTTCCAAGGCTTCATCAAAAACTTGGTTAGGAAAACTTGGGGTTTCCAATTGCTCGTCAGTAGGGTTGGAAGGAGGGGTTCCTTGGAATATATAAAAACGCATTTGATAGTCGCTTTCTTCTTCAATGTTGCTATTAAACTTGAGGGTTACCTCTCCGTCGTTTGAACTGTAACAGGTTGCGTTTTTAGTCGTGGGGGGATTTTGTGTGAGTTGAGGAGAACACTTAAGAATATTTACAAATCTTGATACCTCGACGGGATAATATTTGAAAGAGGCATAAATTGTGGTAGTTTTATTTAAGTATAGAGCAGGATTTTCATTTAACTCTGAAGCATCAAAAATTAAAGGGTTTTCCCCGTCATGTCTTGGTAGATATTGTTTCGTTCCATCTTCTAATTTGAAATACCATTTGTCTATTTCCAAATTATCGCAAAAAGATTCTATGGGTACGGTAATGGGGCTGCATTCGTTGGAAGTAGAAATGTCTTGAGGAAGAATTTCAATAGGGTTGATGCTAACTGTTGATTTTACATAACCCACTTTATGACTGACTGAACTTAAAGTATTGTTACACTCGGATGAAGATAGTACTAAAGTTTTTGTATCGCCATATGAACGGACAGGGAGAGATTCAATATAGAACCCATGTATATCAGTGGTATAATTAACTATCGGAGAATCTAAATTAACAACTAATGTTGAGTTTTTATTTTTGGGATTTGTACTAAAGCCACCGATACCATCAGTAAAAATTTCTTCTGTTGTTCCATTTTCTTTTAGGACAGTTATTTTTATTGAACCTACCGTGTTTTGCCAACTACTAAATTCACAGTCTATTCTATAATAATTCTGAGCCTGTCCTTTTAAGGCACATAAGAATAGGGTGAAAAACAAAATTTTAACAAAGTTCATTTCTTAATATATTAGTTTAATCTTTTTAATTGGTGACTTGCGCCCGTCTTTTAATAAAAATTGCAATCCATATGAATAAGTAGAATTAATCTTTAGATTAACATCATTAAAACTGGTGGTGTGGTGGTTAAATGTTTTGTAGAGTTTAAGGGTGTTTTTAGAATTACCCTTGTATAATCTATATTCGGACACATTTGGTTCTTTAGTTTTCCATAAAAGGTTGATAAACCTAAGGTCTCGATTGGCGATAGCGTTAAATTTAATTTCATCAATATCTAAAGCTTTACCCTTCCAACTAATGGATAATAGGTTGGAAGGAGTGCTTTCCAACCCTGTATGGTCTTTTGCTATTATGGTATAACTATACTCATTGGGAATAAGATTGTTAGACTCTAGAAAGGAAGAATCTTTTACTGATGCGGTTTCATAAATTTTCTCCCAACCGGCTTGTTTTTCATTTGGGTCTTTTCTGAAAATAATATGTGAGGTAACATCTGGGCTGCTACTAGGTATCCAATGAATTCTTACACCTTCGTCCGAAATGGAATACTTGGTAAGTACTGGAGGAGACGGAGGTATAACATCGGGTTTGTTGATCACTAACATTTGGGAGAGGTCCGACCTGTTATACCTTTGGTCCTCTGCCTGTAGTTTATAGTATACCTTGGTGTTCAGATTCCGAATAGATAGCGTGTCTTTGTAATTTTCCCTGTCGTGTGTTTCTTTTGTGATTTCACTGAATTCTGCATTCGGATTGTACGACCTAAAGATTCGATATCCTTTTAAGTCCTCTTCCTGATTTTTATCCCATGAGAGTCTTATGATGCCCGTAGTGTCCATTATCCCGATTAAACCTTTGGGTGCTGCAGGAGGTACTGAATCTACAGGTTGTACCATTACCGGTAAGGACTCACTTTTGGTTCCGTTTTTATCCACTGCCGACACCGTGAAGTAATTAATACGGTCCAATTTATCGTAAGAGATGCTTCTGCTTGTTGGTGGGATATTGTCTATTACGGTTTTAAAAGGCCCATCGTTGGTATTTGCTCTATTTAACTGAAATTTGTCGATTAGTTCCTTTCCTTCTTCCTTAATCTCCCAATAAAGGGTAGCTCTATTGTCGGTAGGGATTTCTTTTTTATAAATTCTTGGTACATATTCCAATGATTTTTTGCCCTTCCCCTGTACGATTGGACTGGCGGGCCCAATTTCTCCGAACGCGTTTTTACCTTTTACGCGATAATAGAAGGACTTGTCGTTGGGTATGGAATCGGTGTAATAAAGGGCAATGTTATTGTCATTTGGATATGGTGAAGCATTAAAAATAGGTTGTTGGTTCTGTTTTTCAAAATTGAGGCTGTCAGCTGACTTCTCGACAATATAACTCGTATAAATACTACTTAGAAGGTTATAGTTCCAGCTTAGTACTACATGGGAGTCTTTAAAAATACCTGCCAAGCCAATAGGTTGAGGTAGTTCTTCATAGAGATTCGTTCCCGCGTATGTCGACCCTTCCTTAATTTTTATGTTTGCATCTTCGGGAAGGGCTACCGTAACTTTATAAACGTATCCTTCTCCAGGAACTACGGAGGTGTCCTCTAATCCCCAACCTGCTAGTTTTGCTCCTTCAAAGCTTTGTTCGGCAGCCAGAAGGGCAAAGGTGAAGCGCTGTTCCAATTCGTCGTTAACAGCGGTGATTTTTCCCAAAACCCTGGCTTTTGGAGCTAGGGTTTTAAAAGTTTCCCCAAAAAGGGCTTGGGCCAGGACAGCTACGTTCTGGTCTTGGTTGGCCAATGTTTCCCATTCCTCCAGAGGTCTTGGTTTTAGGGGGACTTGAAAGAGCATTTTTCGTTCTATGGGAACTACGGCCTCTCCATTGCGGGAAATGGTAGACCGTTCTATGTAAAAGCCGTATTCGTTGCCCATTTTCCAACCCAAAGGTTGGTCAACGGCCCACCTGAGCATCACCTTGTTCGGAAGCGACCTTGAAATAAGTTGAACCGAGGTAGAGTCTTGTCCCCAACAAAAGTTAATGAGGAGGTATATGATGAAAGATATTTTTTTCAAACTATTGATTTTTATATTTTATTGGATATCCTCTTTGGTACAATTGTCCAGGCGTTCTATAAATTAGTTTGGCGTTATAGGTGCCCAAGGGTAAAGGAGGGAAATTTGTCATCAAATATTTAAAGCTGTTGAATTTCGCTTCATTTCCTATTCCATTATTGTATCTCTGTGATATTGCGTTTCTCAAATACATCATGTCCGTTTTGTACTGGTAGGGAAGGTTGTAAATAAACGGGATTCTGTTTTTTACCCATGATGAGTTTGCGTTGTTTGGCAGATTGGCCATATATTCATTGCCCAAATAAAAGGAGCGAATTGGGGGGACACCTAAAACGGAAGGGTCCCTATTGACTCTTATTTCTCCTAATTGAGGGTTAGGATTATTTCTATCTAAAGGGTATACTTCTTCGTTATATAAAAGAGGCCCAATAAGTTTTTTATAATAGTTGTCCTTAAGAATGGCCTCTGCGTAAACCAGAGGTTGGGAATTAGTATAAGGGTTTCCCGAAACTTCAATAATGTCTAGATATTCATAGTCCGCAACTTTTATTGATAAGGAATGAACGTCTGCTACAGGAGAAATTTCGTTGTTTTCTGAAGAAACTATGTAGATGTTGGTTAGGTAGTTTGTAACAGTCAAACTTGATATTTTCTCACCAAAAGTTTCATGTTTACTTGTCTTGAACGTATACTCGAAAATAGATTTTGGGGCGGCATTCGAAATGGTGACACTTGATGCTTTTTTGTTAGCCACTACTGCGCTGGCCGATGTGTTTTTGATACTTTGCGTATCTGTGTTGGGATCGAACCATGTCGTGTCCCCAGCATCTTCATCTTCCAATAATTCGGTTTCCTCAACCACGATTTCGGTAGGAATTTCTTGTCCCAAAGGAAAAACCATTAGGTTTAGGTCGTATTCGGCATCAAGGACCATATCAGGAATATCAAAAAAGACCATACCCTTGTTTTTGTCATAACTTACGGGGGTTCGGACACCCTGCCCTGAAGCCCTAGATACAAATTCGGCCCTAATTTCAAAGTCTTTGTTAAATAGATTGTCCTGGGGCTGGATCATTTTGACATAACCCTTCTTGTATTCCTTTGGATAGAAATTTCGTTGATCTTTCACAGGGTACAAATAAGCCACGTTTTCCCATACGATATGGTCCGGCGCCTTATCGGTAACAAATGAGATTTCTTTTTTTTCCACAACAGGCTTGCCATCTTCGGTCATGGTTTTATAGATGCCATCAATTTTTTCATCAAAACTTACCTCAACTGAAACTTTTACCTCTTGTTCTGAAGGTAAAGGCCGTTCCGGTTTGAACGTAACGGCATCGTTGGTGTCGTTCCATTCTAAGCTGCCTTTTATTTTTTTTCCTTCAGAAGTGACGGTAAAGTTTTTCAACTGCAACTTAAAGGTCCTGACTCCCTCTTCGAGATCAACGGTAAAGTCCGAGTTGGCGGCGTAATTGAAAACGGCTTGAGGAGCCGCAAATACTGAAACATCATCGTCTCCGTCCCTAGGTGTTACATCGGAGATCATCGGTACGCCAATGGTGTTGTTAATATTCTCAAGTTCGCATTCCTCCCCTAATTCTACCTTCATCCTCATCCTTCCCGATACAAGTCCCCCCAAGATTTTGTAATACATACCCACATAGCCCTGAATATAAACGGGGTTTGGGAATTGGCCTCTTAGCATGGCGGCAACGCCGGCCTCTGCAATCGTGAAATTTCCTTTAATAAAGGCAAGGTCTACCTTAACACCGAACTCTCCGTACAAATAGGCGTATACCTGGCCCATGCTATACCAACCGTTGTTGCCAACGGGCCCTGGTCGACCAACACATTTGGCATTCGGGTAATAGGCATGCATGACATCGAAACCGGCACCGATTTCTACCATTGCGTAGAATAAGCCCCAATCAAAATCGTAACCGTAGCCGAAATTCATACCGAAGGCGAAGCCTTTTCCAGATATCAGTTGATTGTCTTTGCGTTCGCCCCTAAGCATATCATCGCCTAGAATTTTGGTAACTATTGGGTGTGGACTGATGTCGCCTGGAGCCGGTAATTTTGTTCCGGTCATAAAGTAGCCGCCGACCCTTACCTGAACACCGGAGTTAAACAATAAATCTATCCGTTGGTCGGGCGTACCGATGTACATGTACCAGTCATTGGGGCCAGTGTGTATTTTGGCATAGCCGGCCAAATTATTGGCTCCTCCCCCTTTAATGGCCCCAAGGTCTAGATAGAGTTCAAACTCCCCATCAAAGGTGTCGTTAACAAAGTCTTTTTCGATACCCACGTAAACTCCAACCTTGCCCGAAGCGGCTACATCGTGTATGGGAATCGATTCTTTGGCAGTGGTCATAAAATTACCATACCGTTTATTTGCCGCGGCGGCGGAGTTGTCCCGTAGCGACTTGTCAACTTTCTCCGCTACTTCGGCCGATTTCTTCAAGTCATCGGGACCTGATTCGTCTTTGCCCATTATGGCCCCTTCGCCCATAAATCCGATTCGGTTGAGTCCGCCATGGGCATTGAACTCCATTTCGAGATAGGCTTTGCAGGAGAAGGCGTCGGCATTTTCGGTGGTGATTTTTACCCCGGCACGTACCCCTAGCCCGGTATTGGCATCGGGTTTGTAAACGGCCGTTCCCGGTTCGAAGCCGGAACTGTTGCCGCTGACCTTTTGCATTTTGTACGATAGACCACCGACGAAAGCCTTGATGGGCAATTTCGTTGTGCCCTCGTTTTGTATGGAGTTTGTGGCGATGTCCACGGTCCAATACCTGAAATCCTTATTCCCAAAAATGGCATTGCCTTCGGCGCTGAACTTTAATTTTTTGAAAGTGGCGGTGAGATTTCCCTTAAACCCGTTGCCATAGACGGGGTCGTCTTCCATAACATCCAGTTCGCCGGTAATTTGAAAATTGGCTTTGGTGTAATCGATCTCAATACCATCGACCGATACTTTTTCAAACTTCCATTTGTGGATTTTGGCCCCATCTTCCAACTTGCCCATAATGTCCATACTGGTAGTGGCATGGGATCCGTCGCCATCAAGATTGATTTTGAGGTCAAAAGATAGGCCGACCTGATCCTTGGGGGTGACCAATTTCAGGTTTTCTACAGAGGCGGGAAAGTTCATGAGCTTCATCTCGCCGGTAAAACCAAAACTCTTGGCACTTATGGTTTTTTTACCCGGCTCGGTCTCCAATTTTAATTCTTGAAACTCGATTCCGGGAAAGCTGAACCCCTTTCCGCTCGCTTCGGCTTCTTCGGCGCTGGGCGATGCATCCCCCTCTTTTTGGCCTATTTCACCAATAACGGATAGCTGTCCGGTCAGGTTGGCCGAGGGGTAAACATTGCCATCTTTCACGTTAATGGCTACGCTGGAGTTGCGTTCGAGTTGCATTTCACCCAAGAACACTGGGGTTTTGTAGTTGCTGTTGAGTCCCACTTCCAGACCATATCCGTTTTGGGCTATGTATCCCTCGTAGTCCATGGGCTCCTCGAAGATGGGAACGGCAATATCTCCGCCGATGGATCCGTTGGTCAAGGAGTTTCTGGAGAGGGAAATGCTTACATCGTCAATGGTAAAGGCCCATTTGCCAGCGGCACCATCGCCTGTTTTTAAGACATTTTCTCCGTGGAAAGTGCCCGAGACACCTTGACTGTCCAATACCAAGTTTTCGGCTACGAATTCAACCCTGCCATTTGATTTTTTAGTGTTCTCTATACCTTTGGGTAACATAATTTTCACTTCTTCGGCATAGAAGCCCCGCCATAGTTTTTTGTCTTCACCAGGGTAGATTTGGTCGTATTCCTTGGGTAGGTCGAGTTTGGGCGCGTTTCTACTATCGCTTAGGTCAAGTACTACGTTGGTAAGGTTGAAGCCCCATCCCTGGAGGCCCACCACCTCAAAACGAGGTAGGTCGACATTGACCAAAAGGTCGTTCCAACCTTCGGCCTTTACGCTGAACGAGGTGCCGACGTAGCACTTGTTTTCTATGGCTTGTTCATTGTCTTTCATGTTTTGGTTGTCCCCTTTGTCGGAACAGACGTAATTACCGTTCTCGTCAATGGGCAGGAGTACGTTTCGCGACACCCGCAGGTCTCCCTCAAGGCTGATGCCTTTTAGGTCGGAGCAATCGAACTCGATATACGATTGGTCGGTGAAGGTATTTTTTTTAAGGTCTATTCCCCCTTTTAGGGTCAATAACCAGTTATCACCTTGAATGGGGATAGCCTGATTGCCTAACAGCACCAGTTTCATATCACCCGATAGGCCGCCATCGTAAGATAGTTTTACGTTTTCGGCCCCAAAAAAGAGTTCGCGTTCGATACCACGATCTTTTTCCTTTTTAAATTCACCCTTTTCGGGTATGATCAATCGGGCCCATACCTTGAGTAGGGCATAGCTGGGGGTGAACTTTACCTCGGTAATGGCGAGTTCTACGGAGTTGTTCGAGGTCTGGTCGGTCTTTTTGAGTCCCACCGGGAGTTCCAATAGCTCTTTGCCGGTTATGATGTCTACAAAGTTGCCCAGCTCCTTGACGGCATCGAGGGCGCCTTTGGCATTGTTTATCAGTTTTTCTACGGCAGGGTTTTGCTGGAAGTTTTCGGCCAGGTAGGCCTCGTTGAATTCGGGTTCGCGATTGGCGAAGGACAGGTTAAAGTCTTGGCTTTCGGCCAACTGTTGGTCCAAGGAAGGGAAGGAACGGAACACCTTTTCTTCCTCAATGGCTGCTTCTTCTGTTTTAGGGGGTACAGGGGCCGTTGCGGCGGGTGTCAATACCGGGCCGCGAAGGGCCGCCAATTGTTGTAAGTGAGCCAACTGTTGTGCCTTGATTTTTTTGAGTTTAACACTGTCCTTTGGACTTGCCGAGGTCGAATCTTTTTCCGTTACGGGTGTCGATAGGCTTTTTGACCCGATATTGCTGGTCAGGAGGGAATAGCTTGTATGTGCCCAAGGGTTGCCATGGGCGTATGCCGACTGGCCGAACACGACGGCAGCGAAGCATAGGAGTGAAACTATGTACAGGTAGTTGTTTTTCATACTACGTGAATTTTTCGTGTTTATGTACTCCCCAGGGAACTAAGGGAGGCTCAATCATTTTTATTTTTTCTTCTTTTGTTTTATTCACCTTTCTATTTTTTCCTTCTATCTGCATCGGTTCGACCCTACATCCCCCGCCCTTCGGGCACCCCCTTCGAAGCCTTGCACCGAGCCTGCCGAAGTGGGGGTTATTGTCCCCTTGAGGACGCCATAGCGTAAGCTATGGGTGAGATGGCGCGCTGGCAAAGCAACGCAAGAGTTGCTTTACAGGGGTGTTTTGAACATGGCATGGGCGTGATGCTCGCGCTAGTGGGGGCTTAATCATTTTTTATTTTTGTTCACCTTTCCTTTTATTAAGCTATATCTTTATCATCCTCCGGGATCAGAGGGTCGGGCAAGGGTTTGTCGATATTATAATATACCCTGCTGGGCACACTGACTTCGCCATTCTTATAAAAGGTTCCTTTTATGGCATCACCGTTTAAGAGTATTTCCCCTTTAAAGATTAATTCAATATTTTCTCCATAGTAATAGTTCCATTTCATTTCTATTTTGTTGTTATCCAATAAGGAATACTTTCCAATCGAAACTGGGTCGTTGCCTTTTTCTATTATTTTTCTTAAATTCTCAAGTTTCATATTTCTATTAGTCACAGGTATGTTTCCAAATAAACAATTTGGGTTATTTCTGTCATAGTCCGATGCAAATTGTGTTACTTTTTTTTTATCGTGTATATATAAGTACGTATTTATTAAAGATTTACTGTAACCCCCTTGTACATCATTTTCAGTGATTACTTCCATCGGGACTATTGTACGATATTCCTTACCTATTATATTCATTTCTATTAATATTTCCATTTAGACCAATCCATGTCATTTAAATCAATGTTGTTTAAGTTCAAATCACTACCATCTTTAAATTTTACCACTGAAATACCTCTATCTCTTAAATATTTAATTTCTTTGGCAAAACCACTTGGTTGAAAAAGACCAGTAATCTCATTTTTTACATATTTTCCATTTTTCCAGGCCTTAAATAAATCTTGATGAATTGGGTTTGTTGTGAATATGATCTCAATTTTATCCTTATTAGCGATTAAGAAATCGAGGTACTCGGCATTAAAATCACCAAAGAAATTTTTTGTGTTGGGGGAGCTCGCCATTACATCGGGCATATTAAGCATGGAAATACTCCCTGGTTCGAAATCTGCAGCATTTTTGTCGGCGAACCGATAATTTTTATACATCGCCAAGCGGTCTAGGACATCTCCTGTCCCCAACTCATTAGTTGCCCCCGCAGTTCTTGAGGGATTGTAACTTCCTAAATAAGCGTTTAGCTTATCCACGTATCTTACAAGGGTTCCTTTGGGCCCAAAATCGAAACTCGTTGTATTTTTTTCTAAACCATGAATAAGTTTTAAATCTTGGATTAACCTTTCATAATCCGATGGGTCTTTTAAGGGGTTTATTAGTTCATCGTTTTTTGTAGGCAGAATTCCCCAGCCTAAAAATTTACCTTGTTCAATATCGTAGAAAAGTAGTCGGCCATCGTTTTTATCAGGTGCCAATTTTATATAAAAATTTCCGTCTGCACTAACATATTGTGTATGTGAAATAGCAGAATTAGACCCTAAGTTCCAAAAGGTTCCGGCTCTATTTTGTTTTGTAATTGAATTTGAGTCATCCCCAATTTTATAGGTGAAGGATTTGAATTGGCCCGAAATACTTTCAATGTCAAGTAAATTGTCTTTTTTTACCAATACCTTGCCTGCATTGGATTTGAGTACATTCTTGCCTAAAATTCCTTGAAGTCTTGTTTCGGCCTTTGCCGTCTCTTCGGCCAACTCGTCAGATTTGCCGAGTTTTATTACGTCCTCCTCAATATTTTTAAAACCCGTGGCTGTTTTTTTCGCTAATTTTTTATCCTTGGAAAGTAGTTTAGTGGCGTCCTCGGTTCCTATCTTTTTTACTAGGGCCTTATAAGTTGCCAGTGCTTTTATGTGCTCGTTGGGGTCGGGGAGTTTTTTTGCGGTATCAATGGTCATTACGGTTGAACCAATGGTCCAACTAGTTTGTAATAAGTTGGCTAATTCATTTGCCTCTTCCTTTGTGGTGCCAAACCTTGCCTGAATAAAGCCTGATGCGTCTTCTCTGAAGCCGGGACTCGAAAAATAGGGGTCTGTAAAAGTGACAAACAAATCGGCGTAAGCGGGTAACGTTGCCCATGTTAAAGCCCCCTTCGCTGCCAGAATTTCTGCACCAGAAAAATATATGGATGCGGCCGTTAACGTATTGGTTACAACATTCTGGGTGATAGCATTTTTCTTTTTACCATCTAGGAATAACAGAAATGCAGCGGGGACCAGAGCTTCTTGTCCACAAACTACTGCTTCTTTTGAATTACAATCACCTTCGGTCCCGACAAACGAGATATCTTTATAAATCTGAATCGATACAAGATCAAAAGGCTTTAGTGTTGTATCTATGGCATATTCCATACATACTGTACTTGTGTTATTTCCATAATAACCGGTAGAGTATATCTTTTCATTGACACAACACTGCTTTAGGCTTAGGTCTCCATTGTTAACTTCATTAACAATTAATTTACTATTATCTCGAACCTTATTAAAGAGCCAAAGAAATTGTTCATTTTGTACATCCCAAAAGAAACGACCATTTGAAAAGGCTTCGATTGTTGATATGTCATAAGCATTTTCTTTGCTAATATGATTCCTTTCTAGGGTCAAATCTGTCAAATGAAGGATAAATTGGGTGAAATTGTCTCCCTCTAGAACATCGTCTATTCCTTCGAAAAGGGCTTTGTAGAGTGGTTTCCCATCAATGTTATAAGTCGCATCGGTCAATCCATTTATAAAGGCCTCACTGTTTTCAGGAGTAATGGAACGAATTATTTTCAGGGCTAAAGCTTCAATATTGTAATTGAAGCTAGTCCAATAGCCAAGCATGGGACCCGAAGCGATTAGTCTTAACATATTTAACCTTTCGGACACTGTTAAAAGTGAAATTTGTGCTTCACTTAAATTATAGGCTATCTGAATAATGGCCTTTCTGTCTGAAGATGTTTTGATGTAAGCTTTTGCATCAGAGTAATAATCAACATAATTATCATAGGAGTCTCTAAATTTTTCGAAAGCGGCCTTGCTTCTATCCCAATTTCCCTCGTAGTATTCAGCTTGTTGCCATCCAAACAGTTGCGCTATACCTTTTTCTTCAATTTCCTTGAGAAATAAGGTGTCGCTGGGGGAGTTGCAAATCAAATCGGCAATTTCTCTAATTACTTTTTGGGTATCTTCTTCAGTTATATCTTCGTATTTTGTAATAAATTTTCCCCCTTCTGCGCATAAATCCGGAAGGCAATTCGTAGAGATATTAACTTGCTCAATATTGTTGTTAAACTCGTCAAAGGATATGTTGTTGGTTGTAGAGCTTACATATGCGTAGGTGGACCTATAAGTTTTATTACATTCCCCTGGGACATATTCAAATAAGTAAACGATGTCATTTTTGTCAATAGTTAATTCCTTGTTCTGATATTCAGTCTTTGTTATTTCTATCCCTGAATCATTGTAATAGCCCTTAAATTGCCCATCGGAACGATATGCTGCCCAATATTTGGTCCCGTTACTTAATTTAAAACCAGGTACAGTCCCTTTGGGGCTTATGTTCTCTGTATTGGATATGATGGTTGTTGAATTCTTGATGAAAAAAGGCTTCCAATCCGGTGTAAACCAAGTT
The DNA here is from genome assembly GCF_900156625.1 of Zobellia uliginosa. Taxonomy (GTDB): domain Bacteria; phylum Bacteroidota; class Bacteroidia; order Flavobacteriales; family Flavobacteriaceae; genus Zobellia; species Zobellia uliginosa. The sequence goes on from NZ_FTOB01000001.1 coordinate 680,683, forward strand.
TTACCGGCAATCTCCCCATCCTCCTCATCTTGAAAGATGTAGAATTTAAGGGCCGGGTCATGGATCTGGGCCCAATGGGTATGGGGCAGTTGATCTCCACTTCCATAATCCATGAGCCAATCGGTTTGATTTTCAGACATGTCATATTCAACGAAGGGGTGCTGAAGGGCGAAAATACCATGGCCTATTTCGTGGGCCAAGGTCTTGCTCTTGTCTCCGTTCTTGTCTTCTTCTTTATCTGGGTCACCGGCAAATACAAAGCCCATTTGCCGCTGTAGGGGCATGAATCCGCCAATAGAGCGAGTAGGTTCTATGTCGTTGAAGACCAAGATGTAATAGGTGTCGGTCTTATAGTTGGGCAATTGCTTCACCTTGTTTACGAGCATCTTCTGTTCCTCGTTATAGGCCGCGGCCCATGCACTTTCGCCTACATCCAATTTTTGGTTGCTTCCTAGTTCGTCCTTGGTGACGGAAAGGGAAAGGCTCTCGCCGAACTCAATATGGGCCACCGCTTTTTTGAAGATGTCGGAAACCTTGGATTCGATATTGCCCAAAGAGGCGCCGTTAACGGAAACCAGGGCCACTTTTACAGTGCGTTCGGATAGATGCCAAAGGGTAAACGCCCCGGCCGTAAGCTGTTTTGTACTGTCGTCCTTGTCGGGTACGACTGCGTAGATTACCTCGTTTTCGAAGGTAAACCTGCCTTTCAAGGTCAAGGTAGCCTGATTGCCCTTGAAGGTCGTGGGGATACTGTCCCCATGCTTGGTCTTGAAGATGACATCCGATACATTGTAGGCATCGTTTTTAATGTCGATTTTGGCCTTTATTTTGGTGCTTGCCCTATTCTTTACGGCATGGTGGGTAAGCACATAATCGTTGCCTTCCGCATCCTTTATAACCGTGTACTCGTCCTTGAGCTTTCCTATTTCGCCCTTGGGCATTATATCCATGGCATACGTACCCGCTTCGTTAAAGGTGACCAGAACACCTTCTGCCGTCAAGGATTCTATTTGGCCGTTGTTAGCTACACCTTCCACGGTATCCGGGCTTATGGCCCCGCCAGTAGCAAGTGATCCCCCTTCGGTTATTTTTCCTTCCGCATCTATGTAATAGGTTTTCCCTTCACTGTCGGTAATCACCATATCGTCGCCTAGGGGTTCTGATTTAGTTGCCCCCGTATTGGGGTTGGTAATAACGACCTTACCACCTTTTATTTTTATATCTTTCTTAGACCTAAGGGCCCAGTTGACCCGAATTTCATCTAGGTCGTTATCTCCTTCAAAAAATTCCCCCACGGCATCAACGGCATCTTCTACCGTATCGACTGATTCGTCTATGTCCAAGATATTCTTTAAACTCGGGTCGTAGGTGGTGACTACCGTACCTTCGGCCAATTTCTTGTCGGTATTGATAAGCACATTGGTAAACTCTACGCCCACTCGAATGCTGTTCAAATAAGGGATGGTCACATAGCCCGTGCCCGTAAATCGGCCATCGCTACCGCTTACCGTTAAAATGTTTATGGGGAAGTCGCCCGCCATAAACTTTTCACCGGAGGAGATGCTGGGCAGGGGCTCTTTGTTCGAAACATCAAAATCGGGCGTTATGCCACAGTCGTAGACACTGGCTTCGTCATCGGCGATAAAGGTGGTAAACTCCTTGGCCATGCTCCAATCGCTTCCGGTCACCGAGCATTGTTTTTGCAGCTGGTATTCGTAGGTAGTGCCCGCCTTAAGGTCCCACAAGGTGGTTTGGTTCGAAGTGGTCTTGTTCATAAACCACTCCGCTCCCTCTAGGTTCTTTTGGCGGTACCGCACCGTATATTCGGGCACATCGGTAGCGAAATCGTCCCAAAAGATATTGGCATTGGTACTGCCCTTTACCTCGTGGTTGATACCGATGGGCAGGTCGCAGGTGCCGGCATAGCTGAAGGAATAGATTTCGCTATAGCCCTGGTTTTTGAAGAGTCCGATTTCCTCGACCCCTTGCTTGGCCTTGGCCTGTACGCGCCAGGCGTAGTTTTTTCCCGAAAGAAAAAGCGGGTCGGCCGGACCGTATACGTAGGTGGTGGCAGTAGTCCTGACCTGAAAAACGGGCGGAGAGCTTAAAAAGGCCTGTTGCGGGTCTACCTGGGTATCCCAGATCTCCACGATGCTCAGTTCGTATTCCACATTGCTCACGTTGATGTGGCGTGGCGTCCATTGGAAGACGATGTTCTGCGGATTGGTTTCGGCTAGGTTGGACTTGTTTCTCGGTGCGACCAGAAAGGGCGGTTCGTTTTGAAAGACAACGCTGGTGGCACAGCTTTTTTGCGACAGGCGGTTGCCCGTCAGTACATCGTACACCTCAAAACAAAAGGAATAGGCGCCTTCGGGAATGGCCTTTCCGTATACGTTGGGCGATATTCCGCTAATGTTTTCGAAGCGAAAGTACGGGGCCAGTTGTACGTTGGTGAGTACCAGGGGCACGCCTCCCTCTAAATAGAGCTTTTCGGCACCTAGCACAACATCTTTACTATGAAAGCTGATACCCCCGCCCTCAAAATAGGTACGCAGGCGTATCTCGCGGTTGGCGATCTCAAAATCGTTCAAGATGATCTGCACGCGGAGGGGACTGCTCAAGGTACTCGCATCGGCATAATCGGAAAAATAGATGGGAGCCGGCGGGGTTACCTGAGGAATCACCTGAACGGGAAAGGACTGGGCGGTTGCCGGGAGGCAGATCAGGGTCAATAGAAAGAAAAAGAGGGCATGAAAAAGAACAGTTTGCAGTCTGCAATTTATGTCTCGCAAGAGGCCACGGTAATCTGTCAGCGCTTTATTGAAATGCTGCAATTGTAACCTGCTGTTTTTCATGTTTTTTATAACTCTGTAAACCATTAACTACTTAATGTTTTTAATTTTCTTAGTGCTAATTACCACTACCTACTGCTTATTAATATATCTCAGTTCAAACAGTTCGGGGTTGACTGTTTTTAGCGATTTTTTGTAATAGAAATCGATAATCTCGTTTTCTAGATAGTATTCCAGTTTTTCTTGATTTTCGGTGGTTTCATAAAGCTCAAAGGCTTTTAGGGCCTTATTTTGCTTGAACTCTTGCAAAAAGCCTGTGCCTTTCATTATTACTTCCTTAGAGGTGAACTCAGCGAACTGGGTTTCCATCCACCTATGCCCTACCAGTTTTTGTAAACGGGTCTCCCGTTCTTCTAAGAGCGCTTCGTACCGTGGCACCAGTGCTTTGTCCTTGTTCGTATAGTCTTCTGGGGCCTTCCCGTTCAAGGGGTGTTTATCGGCTTCCAGTTTTTTGACTACGAAGAGCTTTTCCAAGGCCATGTCTATTTTCTTCATATCGTCTTTTATCGACATTACTACGTTGTAAAGGGCATCGTCATAAATGGTTTGAAAATCGTTGAAGGCGTAGAGTTCCTCAAGAAAAATAAGGGCTTGTTCCTTATACTTCTCCTCTCGTTTTTGCTCTTTGACAGTGGCCAAAAGGATTTTTAGCTCGTCTTTTTTAAACTGGGGAATATTGGCAAATTGTGAACTTTCGTATACGTTGGTCAGCTGCTCGTTCAGTTCGGGTATTGTACCGCTGTAGGACACATTGCGGTAACGGAAACTCAGTATGCTCTCCCTGTTGCGAGGATTACCTTCGTTAAGGCTGCGCCTATTTCGGTCGAGGTCGAGTTTGAAGTTGTCAAAGGCATAACTATAGCCGAAGGTAATGGTCAGGTCACGCCCTGTATTCAGTTCCGAATTCCTGAAAAGCATTAGAAAATTAAGGCTGAGGTTGTGTTTTTTGTACAGGGTATAGTTGCTGCCCAGCCTAAAATTAAAGACGTTGTTCTGTTGCTCCCCGTTGGCGAAACTCGTATTGTACGAACTTGAAAAGTTGGTACGCAGTTGCTTGTCGAAAAACTGCTTGCCGATGGATAGGGTGGGGCCAAGGGTCATGTTGTCGTCCTCGGCCACGGTATTGTACGAAACATTGGCCGCCAAGGAGATGTTGAGGGCCTGCTTGGGGTAGCCCAGGGTATAGCCCGCCATTCCGTTGTAGAAGGAGTTTTCCCCGCCTTCAATGGTTTCGCCTTCCTGTTGGTTGGTGCTGTTTTGATAGACCAGGTTAAGGTTGGTGCTGTGCTGTTTGGTCTCTGTTTTTTTTAGGATGTAGTTGATGCCCAAGTTGGCATTTTGTGAAATCTGGCGATAGTTCAGCGTGTCTATATTGTCGTAGGCCCCTACTTGGTTGATGTAGTCGAACTGGTCGCGAATATTGGTGTAGGATTGAAAGTTGCTGTAGGATGCATTGAAGCCCAAACGGTCGGAGGCCGTGTAATTGGCGTTGACGGCACTTACGATGCGCTGTTGGTCCGATGATTTGGCCTTGTTCAGGTTATCGCGCTGCAGGCCGGCGTTTACGCTGAGGTTGAGTTTGTTGTCGAAAATGGACTGGCTCGCGTTTACCGTAATGTTTTCGAGGTCGTTGTTGAAATAATAGGCGCCCAGGGTCTTGTACTCGGGGTCGATGCGTTCATACCCTAGTCCCAAGGTTCCGTTGCCCGCGGGGTAATCGAAAGAAGCGTTCAGGGCCTTGTAGTATTGGGTGCTTATGTTTTCTTTTAGGAGGAAGGACAGCAGCCCAGTAGATGAAGGGACTTCGGTCAGCCGAGTGTCTTCGGTAACGCCAGAGATGGCGTATTCTATGTGCATACTGGCCTTTTCGAAAAGCCGGAATTCCGATTCGAAGGAGAGCACGGCATTGTCTTTGGGTGAGAGTCCGAGCTCCAAAGGAAAGGGAGTTTTTATGGAGTTCTCCTCGTCGTTGGCCTTAAAGAGAATGAGCCCTAGTTTCATAAAGTCGAAATCATAGGCGGTCTTTACGCCATAGCCCATACGTTTGTAGGCGGTTAGGGCCTCGGGGTGTTCCTCGTTGTATTCGGTGGCCTTTAAAAAGCGGCCGTACATGGCGCTTATTTGAAATTTCCCTTCGGGGTTCAGATCAAAACCCGCACCGCTAAATTGATGCCCTGCCAAGGTATAAGGCGAAAAGGTCATGCTTACGTCGCCGATATGTGCGGTAGCCCATTTGTAGGAAGGGTGTAGGCTCAAGCGATTAAAGTTAAAGGGGTTGGGGAAATTGAACTCCTGGTTCGAATAGGTAAACGATAGCGGAATATTGTACACCCCGGCAATGTTGAAGTTTAAGCTTCCGGTGAGATAATAGGTCAGTGCCTGTCGGTTGGCGGTACCGTCATAGTATACAGCATTGGCGGATACACCACCATTATATCGGAGCCATTTCTCCTTGCCCAATTGATCAAAGTTGATACTTTGGGAAAAACCAAGTGTACAACACATAAGAAGGGGGACTAATAATCGGTACAATGATTCGTATTCTTAACGCGTTAAATTTAAGTTAAAAAGCGAAAAATACTACAAAAATTTCGATGAAATGTAATGAATCTTAGATTTTTTTAAATAAAGGTACTGTATTTGTAATGAGGGAATTATGTCTGATATATTGTAAATATTGGCGTTGTAAGGACTACATGATATTTCATATTTGTGTAGGATGTTTTATTTTAATGTAAGTATTTATTACATGTAGTTGTCCACTCCCGGTCTGACTTGGGGGCGTGTGGCCAGTACCGAAGACAATTCCAAATGCATACCTGCGAACTGGCCCTAAGGCTGGGAACATTCCCCGCCCTTCGAAGCCTTGCACTGAGTCTGCCGAAGTAGGGGGGGGCAAGCGCGACGCTTGCGCTGGTGGAGTAAATTATTATTTCTCTTACATGCTATATATTCATATTTCTTAATTATATACTCCCTAACCTTAATTTGAATGACGTTTTTTATTGCAAAAAACTCTGCAAAACGGACAGTTGAAAAAGAATGTTCTTGTTCGATGTCTTCTGATAGTTGGTTACGCTACGGTCATATTTCCATAAATTATACAAATCTCCATCAATGATGATTTCGATATAAAACCCTATATCTCCCTTGATGTTAATGGTTATATTGTTTTTCATATACCTTACTCCCCAAAAAGGGCCATGGGCAGTTTCTTCCAATAGTATAAAATCAGGAAAATTGTCTTGAAAATACCCCTTTACAATTTCATTGTTTTCTGAAGCCCAATTTCCTGCCATAATATTTTCCGTAAATCATTCTTTTATAAAACTATTAGGGTCGTTTAATTCCTTGCGGGGTTGCCATGGGCGTATGCCGACTGGCCGAACACGACGGCAGCAAGGCATAGGAGTGAAACTATGTACAGGTAGTTGTTTTTCATGCTACGTGAAATTTTTCGTGTTTATGTACTCCCCAGGGAACTAAGGGAGGCTCAATCATTTTTTATTTTTCTTTGCTTTAAGTTCATTAATATGATAATGTAAACAGCTAAAACCTATTAGGCACAGTACAATAAAGAGGATGCCTTGTAGCCAGAATGCTTTTGTGTTAAACATTTTTTCATGAGGCAAAGCATAAAAATCTTTAACTTCTTGGTTATGCCAAACCCAAATTGAGTCATTTTTATCAACAGGTTTAAAGCCTCCGAAAATGCTATCTTCTTTGCCGGCATTCATAAAATGAACAAATTTGTCATTGGATTCTCTCAGGTCTACTTTTGATTCTAAAATTTCACCATTTTCCACAACATCATATATCAACCGGTATTTTGTATATTTTAAACCTCTTGTGCCTGATGATAAATCAACCACCTCCTTTACTTGAACCTTTTTTAAGCGATAATTACTTTTTTGACTAATGATATAAAAATTTTGGTATACCATATACAGGGATATTGGTAAAGCAAATACGTTGCCTACCAATAGAAAAATAATTATCTTTTTGATGATTTGCATGCGCACTAATCTCTTGGGTATATTTTAATTTCATTAGTTACAGTTATGCTTTTTTGCCAGTCTACCAGTGTGAAATTTAACATGCTTGAATCTTTGGTTTTAATTGCTGCTCTGCCAGATAGTACAACGGGAGGGATAGACACGTTTCCTTCAAATTCTTCCGTGTCAAATTTATATCTTAATGACCCTTGTAGACACCCAATTGCGCTACCCGAAATTTCAATGTCCACTAATTCCTCTGCAACTAAAAGTTTTGCACCAAGTTCCACTTCGAGACATCCTTTTGCCGTTAGTTGAATAAAGGGATTATCATTTTCAAAAATTGAACTCTCTACTTTTTTAAAACGTTCTACGCCACCTGTGGCATTAAAATGTAAAGAAGCCCCCCGTTAGCGCGAGTATCCTGCTCGTGCCCACTCGGTTTTTATTATGCTTAGTGGCATAGCTTTTAAATTGTTCTGAAACCGATTTGAAACACAAAAACATGCAGGTGACATTACAAAAACTCCCCTTCTTTTTTTATAAACTTTATTTTTTCTGCTTTGAACGGGAACTGAGATAGGGGTTTGCGCTCTTCCCAGATTTCTTCCAATTCTTCCTCATTGACTTCAATACTGGCATCATCATTTCGGTAAGGAAACCCAAAATGGTCATATGCCTCAAAATCTAGGTTTTCTAGATATAGGCGAACTTTATTTTCTTCTTTCAGATTTTCATTTTGAAACAGTGTAAAATGGAACCCGTTATATTTTGCTTTTGTACGAACCGTAAAAGCGGTTATAAGGTCTTTATCCTCTATTTCAATAATTTTGCTGTATTTAGTGCCGCTCTTGGTAAAACCGTATTCTCTGGCTTTGTCGTTCGAGGTTATCAATTTCCATCCTTTTAATGTATCCAATAGAATACACTCCATGTCTCGATATACACCATAATACGCATCTCTATAGTTCATGTCTAATTAACTCTAATAAATTTCAATTCATTATCAATATCAACTATTCTAGCCCTAAGTATTTCAGTACCATCATTGAAAATTTCAAAAATTTCAGCACCTTCTGTAAATTCTACTTGATTGGTTAAATGCCATTCGGGAGCACCCAATACGCCATTTTTTCCCGCACTAAACCCCTGCAGGGAATAGTATTTTCTTTTATTAAGCCATATCTTTATCATCCTCCGGGATCAAAGGGTCGGGCAAGGGCTTGTCGATGTTATAATACACCCTGCTGGGTTCACTGACTTCCCCGTTCTTATAGAAGGTTCCTTTTAGGGCATCACCGTTTAACAGTATATCTCCTTTAAAAATTAATTCAATATCTTCTCCGTAATAGAAATTCCATCTCATTTCTATTTGGTTGTTATCCAATAAGGAATACTTTCCAATCGAAACCGGGTCGTTGCCTTTTTCAATAGATTTAATAAGATTTTTTTTTCTTATTTCTGATAAATCGTTTTGAATCGTTCCATAAATATTACCATTGTTATCTTTCCTATCTATTGAGGACCACCTAACAACTATATTGTCATTATATATGTACAGAAATCCCCATGTGAATTCGGTATAAATAGATCCTTGAACATCATTTTCTTGTACTGTTGGGGTTGACGTCATTTGACGATATTCTTTACCTATTATCTTCATATTGGTATTTCCATTTAGACCAATCCATATTACTTAAGTCCACTTCATTTCTATTTTACATTTAATCCTTTATTCTTTAGTTCGGAACCTTCCTAAGCCGATTGACACGGGCGTGAAGCTCGTGCTGGCGGGGCATATAGTAGAATTAACAAGTAAATAAGCTTAATTTTCATTAGTTTAACTTTTCTAAGAATTTTTTTTACGTTTTTGAATTTGATAACGAATAATATACCATACACAAGGCGGTAAGAGTATCCACGTTATAATATTAACATAAGCGTCAATTTGTCTTATTGAATATAGTTTGGGAAATTTTTCGGAAGTTCTTATTGAAATTGCACCGTCCATAGTATTATACCATACGGGTATTTTGAGCTCATCTTCAGGATAACCGTCCGTTGTCCATATTTTTTTCATTGACTTTTCATTAGCAAAAACTCTCTTTTTTGTTTTAAATTTTTTCAATGTTCCATTGAAATAGTACAAATCTCTACCTCCGCTGCCGGATCCACTAGTCTGGCTCTCATATATTAAAACATCTTTGCTAAAGTACTCTGTAGGATAAATTGTTGCGTATAACCATTTTAATTCCGGAAAATCGTGTAGCAACCCAAAGAATAGCCCAGAAAGTGCAAAATATACTACAATCCAACTAAAAACGTATTTTACTCCTTTACTCATATTTAGGTTCTATTAATTGCACTTTTTCATAAAATGGTTCGGTTTCAAGTTTTAAACCGGCAAAAACCACATAAGCACTGGCATTAAAATCCATCCAAACACCCTCCCTTAAAAATTCAGTACATATGCCATCTTCCTGCCTTGGTAATTGAACCCATAAACCATTTCCAACTGGATATAATTTTTATTCGCATCGATTTTTTAATAGTCTCAAAATGGGATTCGTCACGGGATGTTGTTGCATTTTTAGCTAGATAATCGCTAAGTGCCCACTCCATATCGGATGCGGAGAAAAACGACTGCAATAAACCTTCGATTTCTTTGTAATTGATCCCTTCTTTTTGGGTGGTTTTTTTTATTTTAAGTGGTGGATCATAGGTTTGGAAGGTTAAATCTATCGGAGCGGTGTATTCTACAACTATGCCTAAATTTTCTTTTTGCCCCTGAACAGTAAAGGCATATAGTAGAATTAACAAGTAAATAAGCTTAATTTTCATTAGTTTAACTTTTCTAAGATTTTATTTTTTGCGTTTTTGTATTTGGTAACGAACAATATAAGCTAGGCTAGGTAGTAACAGTATCCAAGTTATAATGTTAACATAAGCTTTAATTTGCCCTATTGAATATGGTTTGGGAAATTTTTCGGAAGTTCTTATTGAAATTGCACCGTCCATAGTATTGTACCATACGGGGATTTTAAGCTCATTTTCAGGATAACCGTCCGTTGTCCATATTTTTTTCATTCCTTTTCCTGTATAAAAAACTCTCTTTTTTGTTTTAAATTTTTTTAATGTTCCATTGAAATAGTAAAAATCTCTACCCCCGCTGCCAGCTCCCTTGCTCTGGTTTTCATATATTAAGACATCCTTGCTAAAGTACTCTGTAGGGTATAAGGTTGCGAATAGCCATTTTAATTCCGAAAAATCGTGTAATACACTATCTAATAGCCCGGAAAGTGCAAAAAAAAACGACTATCCAACTAAAAACGTATTTTGTTCCTTTACTCATAGTTAGGTCCGATTGAGGAAACCCCTACAGTACCATTATCAGATGCCTTTAATTCCATTTTTGGGTCTAATCCCATTTTTGCGTTAAGTGATTTCTGAAGGGATGGCATGTTAAATATACTTTTAACAAAGAAAAATACTACAAATTTTTCGACGAAATACTGTGTTTTCAACGATTTTTGGCTAGGGCTTATTGTGTTTGTAATCAGGTGGGTATGGTTGGTGAATCAAAAATATGGAATTGGTAAGGACGACGGGTCAAATAAGCTGCATGTAGGAATGTTCGGGTTTTTTATAGGTATCGAAAACGCACGATTTTCCACTCCCGGGCTCCCGATGTATAGGTGTGCAGTTCTTTAAAACCGATAGCATAATGGGCTTGCAAAGAGCGGGTGTTGCCCGCATCGATCTCGGTGATAATACTGCTGAAATCCCTTTTGGTCTTGGCCTGCATGGTTTCGTACAATTTTCTGAAAACGCCCTGTTTGCGAAAGGCCTTGTCGATGCAGACCTGACCCATAACGATATAGTTTTCCACAGGGGGAAGAATGCCTTCGATCTCGTCGAACATAGGTTTTAAGACCTCGATGGCATCCGAAAACCTAGGGTGCATACAGAGGGCATAGCCGATGACCGCATGCTCCGATTTGGCAATGATATGGGGGCAGGTATCGTTCATCGCCTTTAAGGTGTCGAAGGTATGCGCTACGGTTACAAAGCCTTCTTTTTCCTTTTCGGGGGATGACACCCTAGAGGCCAGGTTTCTTTCCTGAAGGGCGAGGATCTGCTTCAGTTCGTCATCGGTCGATGCCGTGGTATAACGTATCACCGCCCTTGGGTTTTGAGCCAGTCGTTTCTTTGGCGCAATTGTTTTTTTGACGGCTTGCCGCCTTCCTTCTCCATTAACAAAAGCCGGTAATCGGGATTTGCCCCTAGAACCACCGTACAACGCTTTTCTGTCCCAAAACGCTCGAAGGTGACCTTTAGGGTGTCGCCGACCTTGAGCTTTTCGATGTAGGCGCCGAACTGTTGTCCATCGGGAAAGCCGCTCCCGTTGATGTCGGTAATGATATCGCCTTTGTCGAGTCCGGCTTCATAGGCCGGTGTACCGATTTTGGGGTTCGACCGGATTTCTCCGTGGCCATCGCCATTTAAGGATACTGCGGCCCCAAAATAGGGCGCTTGCGGATTTTGCTTCAACTCTACCCCCACAAGGCTTAATAGCGTTGGGTAATCGGGCATTTCGCTCTTGTAGATGTACTTGCCGAAGAATACCTCGGCAAAATCGCTTCCGGCATATTCGGCCAGTGTCTGCCGAAGGTCCTCTATAGTGTACGGTTTTTCGGTTTTTCCGTATTTCTTCCAAACGAGTTTCATAAAATCGTCGAGGTTGAGTTTTTCCCCGCGAAGCGATAAATCCAAGGCAAGACCAAGGACACTTCCGTACGAATAATAGGAAATAAAGGTGTTTTCGCGGTTAACGGGGTCTACCGAAGTGGCCGCATCCACAAAGGGGGCTTGGTAGCTCATCTCGATAGGGTTAAAAAATCGGCGTGCCGGGGAGTTCCATACATAGTTGAAGGTACCTGAAATGCCTTCCACATATTTTTCCGGGGAGATAATGCCCGCCCTACAAAGGATCAGGTTGGTGTAATAACTGGTAAAACCTTCGGCAAACCATAGGGCCCCGCTCATATTGGCCTCTTCAAAATTAAAGGGTTCCAACGATTTCGGGCGGATGCGCTCCACGTTCCACGCATGGAAGAATTCGTGGGAAACGGTACCGATATTAGCTTGCATTCCTCCTTCCGAAAGGCTACGGGTACTGGTCAAAACCGTCGAGTTGCGGTGTTCCATACCGTCACCGGAAGCATTTGGGATATAGCAGGCCAGAAAGGTATAGGTACCGTAGTCGAAATCGGGCAGTTCGCCATAGACCTCTTTTTCCGCAAGCACCACCTTTTTAACCTGTTCAAAATAGGCGTCGAGTTCCTCGTCCGTGCCGTTGTGGTGCAGTACAAATCGTATGCTCTGCTGCTTTCCGTTATGGTACACTTTAAATTCACGAACGGAATGGTCGCTGATCTCCGTTGGACTATCCATAAAATAATAGAGGTCTGGGGCGGAATAGGTAGTGCCCGAAACCAAGGGCAATTGTGTGGCTACCTTCCAGTTTAAATCTTCCCGAACCTTAAAATCCACTTCAATTTTTCGATCGCTCAGTTCGGGGGCATACATGAACGTGGCGGGTATGTTCAAATGGGCATGGGTTTCGTCTACTTGCGAATAGGTTCCTCCTCCGCGGTTGGCAAATAGGGTATAGCTAATGGTGATGGAGCCGTCGTGGCCCACCACTTGCCATTGATAGGGATCGGGGCGAAAAACCTCAAGGGCCTGCCCCTTGCTGTCCCATGCCTTAAAAAGGTATACGTTTTTTGCAAATTCGTGCAAGGCGTAGCGTCCGGGTGAAGTGCGGCTCATACGAAAAGCGACCGTGTCCGTTTTCAATTCCGGAAAAATGCCTTTTACGACCGCTTCGTGGTGTACGGCATTCCCAAAGGAAATTTCGTAATGGTTGGTTTGGGCATAGAGAATGCCGGCGCTAATACACAGAAGGAAGGATAAAGAGAATTTCATTAAATCAGGATTGTGGATGTTCAATAGGTTAAAGGTATAATATTCGTCAAAAAAACGGTAGAATAGGGCGAGGAATAGAAAGGACCTTGATCCGGATGCGCGCCGTGGTTTTTCTATTCGTTCAAAGATGCTACATTTGGGTTATGGTAGACCTGCCCGAAAAATTAGCGAAAAAGCTAAGCGATAGAAATGCTGTTAATGCCTTAAGGAGCTTGCCCGCATCCCATGGTTTGGTCGATTTTTCGTCCAATGATTATTTGGGACTTTCACGGAGCCAATCGGTTTCTACCGAAGCCTTGCGTCTTATGGAAGGGCATAAGGTCTTGCAAAACGGGGCAACAGGTTCGCGTTTGCTTTCGGGGAACCACCCTCTTTATCAGGCTTTGGAAACCGAGCTGTGTCAATTTCACCGAGCCGAAGCGGCCTTGGTCTTTAACTCGGGTTACGATTCCAATATCGGCTTTTTTAGTTCGGTGCCCCAACGCGGCGATGTTGTTTTTTATGACGAGTACATTCATGCGAGCATTCGCGACGGTATTCGTATGGGCCATGCCAAGAGTTATAAATTTAAACATAACGACCTCGACGACCTGAACAACAGATGCCGGGTGGAGCGGAGTCGAAATCTCGCCGGCACCGAAATATACGTGGTGACGGAATCGGTTTTTTCCATGGATGGGGATGCCCCCGATTTAAATGGTTTAGCGGCCATATGCAAAGCCCAAAATTGCTGTTTGGTGGTCGACGAGGCCCACGCTCTTGGCGTCTTTGGAAGCCATGGGGAGGGCTTGGTGCAGGCCTCGGACCTGCAAGACAGCGTATTTGCCCGCCTAGTTACCTTCGGGAAAGGTGTGGGCTGCCATGGTGCGGCGATTTTGGGCAGCGAGGGCCTAAAGTCGTACTTGGTGAATTTTGCCCGTAGTTTTATCTATACGACAGGGCTTCCGCCCCATTCGATAGCTTCCGTACTATCGGCCTATGGCCATTTGAAGGTGCCCGTCGATGGGTTGGAAAAACTAAAGCATAACATTTCCTATTTCAACCGTAAACAAAGTGATTTGGACCTGAAGGAGCAATTCATCATCAGCGATTCCGCCATTCACTGTTGCTTAGTTCCCGGGAACCACAAGGCCCGGAACATGGCCAAGGCCATTCAAGATAAAGGCTTCGATGTTCGTGCGATCCTTTCGCCTACCGTTCCGGAGGGGCAAGAGCGATTGCGGATCTGCCTACATAGTTTTAACACCGAAAAAGAGATCGATAATCTACTGGAAGAAGTGGCCAGCTTATTATAATATGAAAGAGAAGTTTTATACCATTGCCTCCTTTGAATATCCCTCCGACGTTCAAATACTGAAAGGAAAATTAGAGTCCGAGGGCATTTCTGTTTTTCTCAAGGATGAGCATACCTTAAATTCCGACCCGCTCATCAGCAATGCCATTGGCGGGGTCAAATTGCAGGTGTACACCGAAGATAAAGAGAAGGCCATTGAAATATATAACGAGGTTAGGGCATATGCCCTAGATGATAATGGGAATTTAGTGGTTTGTCCGAATTGTAAAATGCAAAAATCAGAGGTGTATTATAACAGAAAAGGAATTTTATATAAACTTTTCCCTTTTTTTGAAGAAAAAAAATACAAATGCCTACATTGTAACATGATAACAAAACCTCAATAGCATGCAGCAAATTTTTGTGACAGGAATATCTACCGAAGTAGGAAAGACCATAGCTTCCGCGATTATTGCCGAAGCCCTTGAAGCGGATTATTGGAAGCCCGTTCAGGCGGGAGAGCTGGATCATACCGATAGTGACAAGGTGAAGTCTTTGGTTTCAAATGATAAAACGGTCATTCACAAAAGCAGCTATGAATTGAAAACGCCTATGAGCCCACATGCGGCGGCGGAAAGGGACGGGGTATCCATAGACCGACTTGATATTGTTTTGCCCGAGACGGATAATGCCTTGGTGATCGAAGGAGCAGGGGGAATTTTGGTTCCTTTGAACGAAAACGACACCGTGCTAGATATCATTATGCCTACCTACCATGTTGTAGTAGTGTCTAGACACTATTTGGGCAGTATCAACCACACCTTGTTGACCGTGGGTTGGTTGCAACAAAAGGGATATGATGTCTCCATACTCTTTAGTGGGGATGCCAATCCGGAAACCGAAAATATCATCCTGCACAAAACAGGGGCATCCTTGATCGGTCGCATAGATGAGGAGCCTGTTTTTGACAAGGCCGTCGTTAAAAGATACGCCGATAAGTTCGCTTCTATTTTAAAAACGCTCTAGGTAGGCTCAGTCTATTTTTACCAGGGCCAAATCTACCTTGCTTATGGTGAATTCATACAAGGGTTTGCGCCCTTCTAAATTCTGCTTGTTGAAAATATAGTAGCCGGGCAACTCACACTGATCTGTATTCATTACGATTGACTTGCGAGACATTTCTAGGTATGATGCCGTTTCGTACAATTTGAACGGTGTTTGTATGTGGGTCCGTAAATTTTCTTGTGTAAACACGTAAAGGGGAGTTTGGTCCTCGCCAATGATTTTGTAAATATCTTCGGCATAGCTCTTGTGTGCCGCGCCGGATGAGGTCAAGGCCTTCATGGGCAGGGCCACATGGTCAAAGACCAATCTACAGAGTACGATAAAGGTAATAACAAAAAGGTGTTTGGTATATCCGATGGTCTTATGGTGAAAAATAAGGGTGAGGATAAGAAGCAGTCCGAAAAGCGGCATGGTGTATTTTAGATGGGGTAAAATGGAAAAATAGCCCACAAACGGAATGACCAGACAGGCAAGGGCGGCAATGGCCATGATTGCCTTAAAAAGAGTGTGATAGGCCTTGTGTTTCCAGTTGGTTTCTTTCAGCTGAAGAAACAAAGGGTAGCTCAATACGGTTACTACCATGGGGAAGAACATATAGGTGTACCTGATTCTAGCTCCGGGAGAAACCCAATACACCAAAAAGTTGGCGATAAAGGCGATGACCAGAAAAACAAGGTAGGGTCGTGCCTTGATGTTTTGTATCTGTTCTTTTTTCCAAATAAACAATAGGAATAGGGTAGAGGGAAAGATTACGCCCAAGAAATTCAAGGGAAACATGAAAAGATGTTTTATGATTCCCTCAAACCGGTCGCTGAGTAAGGTGCGTTGTTGTGTTAGTCCCCACATTTCCGAAATATATCTGCCTAGGTTCTCGTAACTTCCATAGATGTAAAAGTAGAAATAGACCGCCGCCATAGATAAGAGGGCGCAAAAAATATGCGGCCAAGAGAAAAGTCGCTTGAGGTCTTTTTTATACAACAGGTATGAGCCCAAGGTGATTATTATAAAGGCGAAAGAGGCAAAACCCTTGGTTAAGAAAGCAAGGGTAATAAAAAAATAGGCAGCACCAAAAAGACGGTAAAACCGCTTCTGTTCGTAAAAATGAAAGATGCTGAATATGCTAAGGGTGACCAGTAAGGAGTAAAAGATATCGATTTCGGCGGTTACCGAAAAATAGAAATAAAGGTCGGCACAGACCAAGTAATAGAAGGCGCTTAAGATGCCGAATCTGGTGCTAATGTATTTTCTGCCCATGTAAAAGGATAGAATGCCCGTGAGCAGAAGTGACAATGCCGAGGGAAAACGAAGGGCAAAGGTGTTATAGCCAAAGAGCTTTATGCTTCCGGCGAGTACAATGTTCCATAATGGTGGGTGGTCGTAAAAGGTTTGGTTTAGAATGGTAGTGACTACAAAGTTGTTGTTCAGCAGCATTTCCAGAGCTACCAGTGCACGCCGTGGTTCTTCAGAATACAAGGGTGCGAGGTGCAGATTGTAAAAAAGGGATATCGTATAGAGGACAATGATTAAAAACGATAGCCGATATAGGTTTTTTGTATTGGTCGGGTGTAAAAAACCGACGTCAAAAAATTTCATTTTCCTTTGATTTTTCTAGGCTAAAGATCAACAAAATACTTCAAAAAAAATGTTTTAATTTCCCATCTTTGCATTATGAAGAAGGCAAACGGGTCAGAAACCCTAGTAAGGGAAAGTTTATCGCTTAGGGATAAAAAGCATTTATGGCATCCTTTAACACAGCATAAGTTGCATCCTGACATGTTAGGGATCGTCAAGGCGAAAGGTGCGGTTTTGTACGATGAGGATGGAAGGGAGTATATAGACGGTATCGCTTCTTGGTATACCAGTGCCTATGGTCATTGTAATACCTATATCACTGACAGGGTCTATGCCCAGATGCAAAAATTAGATCAAGTGGTCTTCAGTGGCTTTACCCATGAGCCTGCCGTAAAACTGTCGGAAGAGCTGATAAAGTTACTGCCCGAAAACCAAGAAAAGCTTTTCTTTTCCGATAATGGCTCCACAGCTACGGAAATCGGTATTAAAATGGCCTTGCAATTCCATTTTAACCAAGGTAGAAAACGCAAGACCCTACTGGCCTTTGAAGAGGGTTTTCATGGGGATACCTTCGGGGCGATGTCCGTTTCGGGATTATCGGTTTACAACGGTCCCTTCGAGGAGTTTTTTATTGATGTGGAACGAATAGCCGTGCCCACAGATGAAAATATTGAAGGCATTCTGGCACAATTGGAAGCCAGGTTGCAGCAAAACGACATTGCAGGGTTCATTTACGAGCCTTTGGTGCAAGGTGCCGCGGCCATGAAAATGCACAAAGCCGAAAACCTGGACCGGATTTTGGTGCTTTTGAAAAAGCACGGGGTGCTTACGATCGCCGATGAAGTAATGACGGGCTTCGGTAAGACTGGAAAGGCTTTTGCTTCCGACCATATAACTTCCAAGCCCGATATCATATGTATGTCGAAAGCCTTAACGGCGGGACTGGTGCCTATGGCAATTACAAGTTGTACCCTAGAGGTGTACAATGCGTTTTATAGTGATGACCTGGCAAAAGGCTTGTTCCACGGGCATACCTATACGGCCAATCCCTTGGCCTGTAAGGCGGCTTTGGCAGGTTTAGACCTGCTACGGTCACAAGAGATCCAAGACAGTATCAAAAGAATAATCGCCTCACACCAGGACTTCGATCTTAAAATAAAGAATCACCCCAAGGTGGCCCGTACACGACAGTGCGGAACCATATATGCGTTAGACCTGAACGTGAAAATGGAGCGCTATGGCAATTTACGTGACCAAATTTTCAGGCATTTTATGAATAATGGGGTATTTTTGCGGCCTTTGGGTAGTACTGTTTATATTTCTGCTCCATATGTCATTACCGATGCACAGCTACAGAAAATATATGCTACCATAGAGGATCTGCTGAACAGTATTTAAATCCAAGGCTTGAAAGAACGACCGATATCCATTACCGCAATAGGCTCAATTTCCCCATTGGGAAAAACTTCAGGGGAAACCTGGGCGAGCTACCTTAAAGGCAGCCATCTTTTTGAACAAAAGGATTTTGGTGAAACCAAGGAATGGGCCGCTCCCTTGTCAAAGGACTCAAAAGAGGAAATAGAACAGCTTAGGAATTCCGACAACAAATACAAAAGCCTTGACGATTCGGTCTTGTTCGCACTTTATGCCTCAAGGGATGCAATTGCCAAAGCAGGATGGAAGGCGGGCGATGGTTTCGGCGTCAATATCGGTTCATCGCGGGGGGCAACGGCACTCTTTGAAAAATACCATAAAGAATTCCTCGAAAACAATAGAACGGCAACACTCTCGTCGCCTACCACCACCTTGGGGAATATTTCGTCTTGGGTGGCACACGACCTAAAGACCAAGGGCCCCGATATTTCCCATTCCATTACTTGTTCTACGGCCCTTCATGCCGTTTTAAACGGAGTGGCATGGCTAAGAAGCGGTATGGCCAATAAGTTTTTGGTAGGAGGAAGCGAGGCGCCATTGACCCCTTTTACCATTGCGCAAATGAAGGCCCTTAAAATTTATTCGCAGTATCGGGAGGAGAAGGCTTCCGAAGGAAATGGGGGCTTCCCTAGTCGAGCCTTGGATTTTGAAAAGGAAAAAAGTACCATGATCCTCGGTGAGGGGGCTTCTGTAATTTGCATGGAAAAGGGACTGACGGAAAAGACCCTGGCCCTTATCGAAGGTGTGGGCTACGCTACGGAACCCTTGCGCCATAATATCTCTATTTCTACAGATGCCGAGTGTTTTCAGGCTTCCATGAAAATGGCCTTAGGAAAAATTCACCCCGATGAGGTAGATGCCATCGTAATGCATGCCCCGGGTACTGTTAAGGGCGATATATCTGAGTATAAGGCTATTGAAAAAGTATTCTGTAACAACTTGCCGTTTTTGACTACAAATAAATGGAAAGTAGGGCATACTTTTGGAGCGTCGGGAGCGTTAAGCATAGAACTGGCGGTCTTGATGTTGCAAGAACAACAGCTGATAAAAGTACCATTTGTTACGAATACTTCAGCACCGGGAAAGCTAAGGAAAATACTGGTAAATGCAGTAGGTTTCGGTGGTAATGCGGTTTCCATTCTGTTGTCCCGTAAGGTCTAGCCTGCTTTTTGAATTCGGTTGAAGTGAGATTATTCTTATCTTTAATCGCCAACCTAAACTTTTTTTTAGCTTATGGAACTAGGGTTCGAAATGATGACGTTGTTCGAAAAAATCTACTGGGTCACAGCCATAACGGCATCCATTATTCTCATTGTTTTATTGATAATGACCTTTATCGGAGGGGAGATAGACGACATCGAGGGCGATGTCGATGTCGAAATTGAGGGCGATACCGGTATAGAATTTCAATTTTTATCCTTTAAAAACCTTGTCGGCTTTTTTACCATATTCGGATGGTCGGGCATTGCGTGTTTGGATGCCGGAGTAGCAAAAGGCCTTACGGTGGTTATATCTGTCATATGCGGTTTGCTTATGATGTTGGCCATGGCCTCGCTCTTCTATTATTTAGGCAAATTACAGAGCAGTGGAACCCTAAGACTAAAGAATGCACTGAACCAGATCGGCGAGGTGTATTTGACCATTGGGGCCAATCGCAAGAGCATCGGTAAAGTAAGTATCAATGTGCAGGGCACGCTACGTGAATTGGAAGCATTGACCAATGCCGATAAAGACCTGGTGCAAGGCGATGTGGTCGTCGTAAAGGAAGTGACCGCGAACGGAATTTTAATTGTTGAACCCATAAATAATTAACTAAATGCTATCAGTACCCCTACAACTTGCGGGAAGCGCTTCGTTGCTTGCCATTGGCTTTGCCATTCTTTTCTTTTTTATCATTATCATATCGTTTATCAGACGGTACAAACGCTGTCCTTCCGACCGTATCCTTGTGGTTTACGGAAAGGTGGGAGAAGGTAGTTCTGCCAAGTGTATACACGGTGGTGCAGCCTTTATCTGGCCGGTCATCCAAGATTACGAATACTTGGACCTGACCCCTATTTCAATCGAGGTGAACCTAGTAAATGCCTTGAGTAAACAGAATATTAGGGTAAACGTACCTTCCCGTTTTACCATCGGTATCTCTACCGAGCCCGGAATCATGCAAAATGCCGCCGAACGTCTTTTAGGTCAGGGTATGCAAGAAGTGCAAGACTTGGCCAAGGAAATCATTTTCGGTCAGTTGCGTTTGGTAGTGGCTTCAATGGATATTGAGGAAATTAACTCGGATAGGGATAAATTTTTGACCAATATCTCACAGAGTGTAGAATCGGAATTAAAGAAAGTGGGTCTAAAACTCATTAACGTAAACATTACGGATATTGTTGATGAGTCGGGCTATATAGAAGCATTGGGTAAAGAAGCCGCGGCACACGCCATTAACGCGGCAAGAAAATCCGTTGCTGAGAAAAATAGGGACGGTTCCATTGGTGAGGCCAATGCCGTTCAAGATGAGCGTACCCAAGTGGCCGCTGCCAATGCGCAGGCCGTTGAAGGGGAGAACATTGCGAAAATTAATGTGGCGAATTCAGATTCCTTACGTCGTCAGCGTGAGGCCGAGGCCGAAAGAACTGCGATCGCAGCGGAAAAAGTACAGGCGGCAAAAGCTTTGGAAGAATCGTATGCTGCTGAAAAAGATGCGGAAATTGCAAGGGCCGAAAGGGTTCGTAGTTCACAAATGGCCGATATTGTAGTTCCTGCGGAAATCGATAAAAAGAAAGTGGAAATCGCCGCCGAAGCCGAAGCGGAAATGATCCGTAGAAAGGCGAGAGGTGAGGCCGATGCGATCCTTTTCAAGGCACAGGCCGAAGCGAAGGGGCTTTTTGAAATATTGACCAAACAGGCACAAGGTTTCGATGAAATCGTAAAAGCGGCAGGTGACAGTCCTAAAGACGCCGTACTGTTGTTAGTGGCCGACAAGCTTCCTGAATTGGTGAAAACCCAGGCCGAAGCCATCAAGAATATTAAAATAGATAAGGTGACCGTATGGGATTCTGGCGCCAAGACGGGTGATGGAAAAGGCTCTACCGCCAACTTCATCTCCGGAATGTACAAGTCCGTTCCGCCTTTACAGGAAATGTTCAACATGGCCGGAATGCAATTGCCCGACTACTTGAAGGGTAGGGAAGTGGCCGAAGCTGCCAGGGCACAGGAAAACGATGCGACCGAGGTCGATACGGAATCCGATAAGGAGTAACGCGATTCTAAATCATAAAGAACAAAGCCCGTGGATTCATTTTCACGGGCTTTTTTTGTGGGCTTGGGTATGATTGTTAGGGCGAATTTGGAATATCAATTTTAGAAAGGTTATTTTTGAACCGAGATTTCAATAAGACTATGAGCGAAACAAGACATAACTGGACGAAAGAAGAAATTCTTGAGATATACAATAAACCTTTGATGGAGCTGCTTTACGATGCGGCCACCATTCATAGAAAACATCACGATCCGAATACGGTTCAGGTTTCTACCCTACTTTCGATAAAGACCGGGGGCTGTCCTGAAGATTGTGGCTATTGTCCGCAAGCGGCCCGCTATCACACCGATATCGAGGGCAACGACCTGATGTCGGTTTCGCATGTAAAGGCCCAGGCGCTAAGGGCGAAGGCCTCTGGAAGTTCGCGTGTTTGTATGGGGGCGGCTTGGCGTAATGTAAAAGACGGGCCCGAGTTCGATCAGGTCTTAGAGATGGTTCGCACTATCAACAAGCTTGATATGGAGGTTTGCTGTACCCTAGGTATGCTGACCGAAAACCAGGCACAACGTTTGGCCGAAGCAGGTTTGTACGCCTATAATCACAACCTGGATACTTCTGAAGATTACTATAAGGATGTAATCTCTACCCGTGCTTTTGAAGATCGGTTAGAGACCATAGATAACGTTCGCAAGAGCAATGTAACGGTTTGTAGCGGTGGTATCATCGGTATGGGCGAGGCCGTTGAAGACCGTGCCGGAATGTTGGTGGCCTTGGCCAGTTTAAATCCCCAGCCCGAATCCGTTCCGATCAATGCCTTGGTTGCCGTAGAAGGTACTCCGATGGAGGATATGGAACCCGTTTCTATTTGGGACATGATCCGCATGGTGGCCACTACCCGTATCGTTATGCCCGAAACACAGGTGCGTTTGTCGGCTGGCCGTACCGAAATGAGCAGGGAAGGACAGGCTATGTGCTTCTTTGCAGGGGCCAATTCGATTTTTGCGGGGGACAAGTTGTTGACCACTCCGAATCCTGACGTAAACGAAGATATGGAGATGTTCAAAATGCTAGGCCTGAACCCTCAGAAGCCCTTTACCAAAGTTTCCCAACCCAAGACGGTGGAAGCTGGGGAATCAAAATTGAAGCCCTTGGGCGAGAAGCCCAAATGGAGCCGACCAGGGCATACCATAGAGCGTAACGAAGAAGCCAAGGCAAAGAGCAAAGTGGTAGATTAGTCATTTAAATTAATTTTAATAAAATCTTTCCACAACGTTATTTAAATTTGCCGCTTAAACTGCAATAAAGATTCCATTGAAGTTAACTGCTGTTCCTAGGGTATCTACTATAACCAAGGAAGATTTTTTAGAGCATTATTTTAAGCCGCAGAAACCTGTGGTGATAGAACGTGCGATAGAAAATTGGCCCGCTTTTGAAAAGTGGAACCTCGATTATATCCGAGAGATCGCGGGAGACAAGGTCGTTCCCTTGTACGATGATCGGCCCGTAAGCCATAAAGATGGTTTTAACGAGCCCCACGCCCAAATGAAAATGTCGGAATATATAGACTTGCTAAAGGCCGAGCCTACCAAGTACCGTATTTTCCTTTGGAATGTACTCAAGGAAGTGCCCCAGTTGCAACAAGACTACCAATTTCCCGATTTCGGATTGAAATTAAAGAAAAAGTTGCCGATGCTTTTCTTTGGAGGACGGGAATCGTACACCTTCATGCATTACGATATTGATATGTCGAATATCTTTCATTTTCACTTTGAAGGAAAAAAGGAGTGTATCTTATTTGCGCCATCAGAAACGAAATACCTGTATAAGGTTCCTAATTCGCTTATAGCGCACGAAAGCATAGACTTCTCCGATCCCGATTTAGAAAAATGGCCGGCCCTGCGTCATGCCAGTGGTTTTAAGGCGGAACTCAATCACGGGGAGGTACTTTATATGCCCGAAGGGTATTGGCATTATATGAAATATAAAACCCCAGGTTTTTCCATGAGCCTAAGATCTTGGCCAAAGAATCCTATAAATTTTGCCGAGGGGCTTTATAATGTTTTCGTAATGCGTAATTTTGACGTTTTAATGCGAAAGATACGAGGTCAGAAATGGATAGACGGTAAAAATAAAAGGGCGATTGAGCGAACCACCAAGTTAGCAGCTAAATAATTTTTTTTGAATATCCTTTTCCTTAAAAAACACTTTAAATGAAATTCTACGTTTTATCCGTTTGTTTACTTCTTACGACTACTTTTATTTCTGCACAGGCTTATGAAGGTAGAGATGATCAAAAGTTTCAGGTAGGGGCCAATTTGCAGAATAATGGTACCGGAATAATGGCGTCGTATGACTTTGGTCTGGGCGAAAATATATCCATCGGTGCAACTTCGACCTATTTGTTGGGTATAGATGAAAGCGTGTCGGCCAGTACTTGGGACCGTTTTGATCTAAAGGCCCGCTTTAGTGCCCACTTGGGGAACATCATCGGCCTTAGTGATGAAGTCGATATTTATCCGGGTTTGGATTTGGGACTTAAGAATTTCGGGTTTCACACAGGGGCGCGTTTCTTTTTCTCCGACGGATTGGGTATTTATACCGAAATCGGTTTCCCTATAGCAAAGTATAAAATAGAAGATTTGGAACCTGCCGATAAATTCCACAACCAGTTTATGGTGAATATCGGGGCTGTCTTTAATTTTTTATAGGAAGCAGTTGTTGCTAGGGTACGAGCTCTTTTAGTTTTTCGTAGACCAAGTGGCTTTCCCATCCCCTGTACAAGAGGTAGTCTGCCAATTTTTTCTTTCGCTTTTGTGGATTGCGTTCTGAGATCTGTGCCAATCTTTTCTCTGCTAGGGCGTCTAAGGTCTTTTGGTAGTCTTCTGGGTCTATTTCCTTAAGGGCCGTGGCAATGTTGTATTTTGAGATATTGCGTTGCTTCAGCTCGCTTACAATGCGGTTTCTGCCCCATTTTTTTATGGAAAACTTCCCTCGGGCAAAACTTTGGGCAAAGCGTTCTTCGTTCAAAAAATTTTCTTGGATCAAATGCACCACGATTTGGTCGATTGCTTCGGGGATCATGCGCATTTCGCGAAGCTTTGCGACCACTTCCTTATGGCAACGGTCTTGATAGGCGCAGTAGCCTTCCAGTTTTCTTTTGGCTTCTTCTATGGAATAAGCGCGTTCCGTATTCATGGGGGTATTGGGTTGGATTGACGTATTACTTTACGCGAAAATACACTTTACGCACCAAATGTTGGGGTGGTGATCGTAAAATAGCGGGCATAAAAAAAGCGACCATCGTTGTCGAAGGTCGCTTTTAAATTCTTAATATATGGTTTTACCGTCTTTATCCTTAAAGCGGTATTCGAGATACGTATACGCATCCCTAGGTTGAATTTTAATCCATTTTTTATGCTCTAAGAACCACTTAGAACGTATGGAAGGAAAACCTTTAGTAATATAGGCCGCGATAAACGGATGAATGTTAAGTGTAATTCCGTTATCTTTCTTGGGCCCTTTCAACAACTTTTCAAGGTCGGCGTTAATTTTGTCTATCAAGACAATTGGGGCTTCTATTTCTTTGCCCCCACCATTCGGATTTTCCTCGGTGGTCTTGATGTTCATTTCGGGCCGTACCCGTTGTCTGGTAATCTGTATAAGTCCGAATTTACTCGGAGGCAATATTTTGTGCTTGGCCCGATCATCTTTCATCTCATCGCGAAGATGGTCAAAAAGTTTTCTACGGTGTGGCGCTTTTACCATGTCTATAAAGTCGACTACGATAATTCCGCCCATATCGCGCAAGCGCAACTGTCTGGCTATTTCTGAAGCTGCCAAAAGGTTGACTTCCAAGGCTGTATCTTCTTGATTCTTGGCCTTGTTCGAACGGTTACCGCTGTTTACATCTATAACGTGCAATGCTTCGGTATGTTCTATAATGAGGTACGCGCCTTTGCTCATGCTGGCGGTACGGCCAAAAGAAGTTTTTATCTGCCGCTCGATCCCGTATTTTTCAAAAATAGGAACTGTCGAGTTATACAGTTTTACTATAGATTCCTTTCCAGGTGCAATCTCTAGCACGTAATCTTTGATCTGCTCGTAAAGGGTTTCGTCATCTACGTGGATTCCTGTAAAGGAATCATTAAAAACATCCCTAAGGATGGAAGATGCCCTATTGAGCTCGACCAACACCTTTGAAGGTGCTTGTGCCTTGTACAATTTTTTACACATTGTCGACCATTTGGCCAACAAGTTTTCTAGGTCTTTGTCTAATTCCGCTACTTTTTTGCCTTCGGCCACTGTTCTGATAATGACACCGAAACCTTTAGGTTTTATACTTCTTACGAGTCTTTTTAACCTGTCTTTTTCTTCGTTGCTTCCAATTTTTTGGGATACGGAAACGCGATCAGAAAAGGGTACCATCACCAAATAACGCCCCGCAATGGAAAGTTCGGAGCTAATTCTGGGTCCTTTGGTAGAAATGGGTTCTTTAACGATTTGAACCAGTAATGATTGATTTGCTTTAATGACGTCTGTAATAACGCCATTTTTGTCAATGTCTTTTTCGAATGGAAAGTTGGCAAGTGAGTAATCCTTGATTTTATTGGTACTCACGCCCTTGATGAATTTAAGCATAGTGGCCAATTGTGGCCCGAGGTCATGATAGTGCAAAAAGGCATCTTTTTCATAACCTACGTTTACAAAGGCAGCGTTCAAACCGGTAACAGGCTTGCGTACCTTTGCCAAGAATATGTCACCAACAGAAAAATTGTTGTTGTCTTCTTCTTTATGCAATTCAGTGAGCTTTCCATCTTTTAACAGGGCAAAATCGACGGCATCGGAACTAGATCTTACGATTAATTCTCTATTCACCTGAATGTATTTGTATTCGTTCGGCCCCTATATAAAAATAGATATATAGTGTGAACGAATAGATTAAACAATGCTTGAAACGGATTATAAAATCCGCCGAAATTTTCTTAAATCTCTATGTCAATGAACGTATGTGATGAAAAAACAAGCAAAGGGGCTGAAAATTTTTTCAACCCCTGGCAATTATTTTTTCTTGTGTCGGTTAGCTCTCCTACGCTTCTTGCGTTTATGGGTAGCCACCTTATGTCTTTTTCTTTTTTTACCGCTCGGCATAAAATTCTACTTTTAGTTAGTATATTTATTTAACTTGTACGTTGCTTTTGACACCTTCTACAAAAACCTTAGCGGGCTTAAATGCAGGAATATTGTGTGCCGGTATTTTAATGGTGGTGTTCTTGCTGATGTTTCTTCCGGTCTTCTCAGCTCTTGTTTTAATGATAAAACTGCCAAAACCACGAAGGTAAACATTATCTCCACCTTCCAAAGAAGATTTCACCTCTTCCATAAAACTCTCAACTGTGGCCTGTACATCTCCTTTTTCAATTCCCAGCTTGTCTGAGATTTTCGATACAATTTCTGCTTTCGTCATCTTTCGTGTTAAATTTTCAGTATAATTTTTTTGGGATGCAAATATATAAATTAAAATTAATCTTTCCTGCTAAAGACTTAATTTTAAGTAGTTCACCGTTACTTTTTATTTCTATCGCCTTCCTGGCAATACATATCGATCGTGAAACCATTAGTTTTGTGGTTTAACCTTAGGGCATAATGAACTTTTCAGAGGAAATTCTCAAGTGGTATCAAGTCAATAAACGGAGCCTGCCTTGGCGTGGTTCTACCGATCCCTACAAGATTTGGTTGTCAGAGGTTATATTACAGCAAACTCGAGTGGTGCAGGGTATTCCCTACTACCTTAAATTTGTTGAGACTTACCCTGAAGTAGGTGATTTGGCCCGTGCTTCCGAGGCTGAAGTCTTGAAGCTTTGGCAGGGTTTGGGCTACTATTCAAGAGCTAGAAACCTGCATGCCGCGGCCAAGATGGTGAGCGAACAATATGGGGGTGTTTTTCCTGAAACCTATGGCGGTTTACTTGGGTTAAAAGGGGTGGGCGACTATACGGCAAGTGCTATTGCGAGCATATGTTTCAATGTGCCCGAACCCGTTGTAGATGGTAACGTTTATCGGGTTTTGGCGCGTTACTTCGGAGTCGATTTGGCCATCAATAGTACCGAAGGTGTTAAATATTTCAAAAAATTGGCGAGAGAGGTGATGGATGTGGGCCGAATTAGGGATTATAATCAGGGTATCATGGAATTTGGGGCCATTCAGTGTGTGCCTAAAAGTCCTGATTGTGAGGCGTGTCCGTTGAGTGAAAGTTGTGTGGCGCTTCAAATGAAGCGCGTGGGTGATCTTCCCTTAAAATTAAAAAAGACCAAGGTCAGGTCGAGGTACTTTAATTATATTGTTTTTGTTTCCAAAGATGGCCGAACGGTGCTGGAACAGCGCAAAGGGAAGGGAATTTGGGAAAATTTATGGCAATTCCCGCTTATAGAATCGACCCAAAAACTTTCGCAATCCGGTTTTGAACGGCGTTTTGGGGAGTTGAACCAAACGGTAGACCTGGTTTCCATAGATCTTTTCAACCCAGAGGCCATTGTTCACAAATTGTCGCACCAGCATTTGTATACCAGCTTTTGGGTCGTACGTACAAAGGAATTTCCCATGGATGGAATTTCGTTCGAAGAAGCCGATACATACCCCGTTCCCGTGTTGATTGCCGACTTTTTGAGAAGCTTTAAAAAATCGTATTTTTGAAAGGGTCCTTTACTGTGAATTTCTTTCGGGACAGGGTTTCCCGTAAATTTTAGGCCCGCATAGGAAACACTTGGTAGTGGAGGCCAAAAAACGAGTATATTTGTAGATTCATATTGCAAAAAAAAAGGAAGATTATGAGTGGTACGTTGAATAAAGTTATGTTGATCGGGCATTTGGGCGATGAGGTTAAAATGCACTATTTTGAAGGAGGAGGATGTATTGGCCGCTTTCCTATTGCCACCAATGAAACCTATACCAATAAGCAAACCGGAGAACGCGTAACCAATACAGATTGGCACAATGTCGTGGTCAGGAACAAAGCTGCTGAAATTTGCGAAAAGTACCTGAGCAAAGGTGATAAGGTGTATGTTGAAGGTCGCCTTAAAAATAGGCAGTGGCAAGGTGAAGATGGCAATATGCGCTATAGTACCGAGGTTCATGTACAAGATTTTACATTTCTTTCTACCAAAAAAGAAAGTATGGCAAATCAGCAATCGGGAGGGCAACAAGCTCGTCAAAATACCGTTTCAAATACATCGAGTGCCCCTAAAGAGGCTCCGTTAGTTAGACCAGAAGAAGACGATGATCTTCCATTCTAAATAAAAATGAGTAATTTTAGTAAACAAGAGGTATAGCCAAACATTATGATACGACTGTTTTCAGACCGATTTAGTGTTAAGAAGTATCGCAACTTTACTTGCTCTTTTGATGAGGGGTGTGGATCAAAGTGTTGTTCACGAACCTCCGTTTATTATTAAATTACTGACCGTTGGACCCTGACCCCCTTAGTTTACAGCCTTACTTTATTAATTTCGGAAGTGCTTTTGCACTTGAAATTACTATTCTGATACTCCTGCTCATATGCTCGGCCCTTATTTCGGGTGCCGAAGTGGCCTTTTTTGGCCTTTCGCCGACCGATGTAAACGAGATAGCGGAAAAGAAAAGCGTACGTGGTAATATTATTGCCAAGCTCTTGGAAAGGCCCAAAAAACTTTTGGCTACCATTCTTATCGCCAACAATGCGATCAATATTGGGGTGGTACTGTTGTTCAGTACCATTGGAAACAGCCTTTTTGCCAATATCGAACTTGAATGGCTCAGGTTTTTATTGGAAGTTGTAGTCGCTACATTTCTTATATTGATGTTCGGCGAAATCTTGCCTAAGGTGTACGCCAACCGAAACCGGGTGCTCTTTGCACATTTGATGGCCTACCCATTGAAAATGCTCGATTTTCTGTTTTCACCGTTGAGCATGCCTATGAGGGCCGGTACCCTATTTCTCTACGATAAGTTGGGAAAACAAAAATCCAATCTTAGCGTAGACCACCTTTCACAGGCACTGGAGCTTACCGTAGATGGCGATACTACTAAGGAGGAACAGAAGATCCTACAGGGAATCGTTACTTTTGGTAATACCGACACCAAACAGGTGATGCGCCCGCGCATAGATATTTTTGCGGTTAGTGAGGACATGAAGTTTATGGAGGTCTTGGCCGAGATCAAAAAGCACGGATATTCGCGTATACCCGTCTTTTCCGAAAACATGGACAATGTATTGGGGGTGCTCTACGTTAAAGACCTGTTGCCTTATATCGATAGGAAGACGTTCAATTGGATGTCGCTTATTCGGGAACCTTATTTTGTGCCCGAGAACAAAAAGCTTGACGATCTTTTACTTGAATTTCAGGAGAAGAAAAACCACCTGGCCGTTGTGGTCGACGAATATGGCGGTACTTCGGGAATCGTTACCTTAGAGGATATTATTGAGGAAATAGTAGGTGACATCAGTGATGAGTTCGATGATGAGGACTTGGTGTTTTCAAAATTGGATGATTTTAACTTTGTTTTTGATGGAAAGACGGCATTGAAAGATTTTTACCGTGTGACCAAAATTGAAAACGAGAACGAATTTGAAGAGCAAAAAGGAGAGTCGGAAACCATTGCCGGTTTTGTGCTTGAAATAGCGGGAAGCTTCCCTAAGCGGGGAGAAACCGTGGTGTTTAAAGACTATCGATTTGTTGTAGAGAGTTTAGATAAGAAAAGACTGAAACAGATAAAAATTACCTTGCCCCAAAATGTTGAAATGTAGCCCGTTGCTTTTTGTTGTTTTTTTAATGGCCATCGGCTGTAAGGAAGATGTGTTGCCCAAACCCAAGGCGCAATTGCGTTTGGAGTACGAGGCACCCAAACTAGGCGAGCTGCAAACCGACCATTTCGAGTTTACGTACAACACCAAGGCCAAGATCAAGACGCGTACCGAAACGGCGTTGACCCTTGAATACCCTGAAATGAAGGGCGAAATCTATATCAATTATAAAAAGGTGGATGGCAATATCGATAAATTGCTTTCAGATGCCCAAAAGTTGAGCTATGAACACTCGGTAAAAGCCGACGGCATCACGGAGCAGCCTTTTATAAACGATGAAAAAAAGGTATACGGAATGTATTATCAAGTCAGTGGGAATGCCGCTTCGCAGGCCCAGTTTTACGCCACCGATAGCACCGATAACTTTGTAATGGGGTCTTTGTATTTCTATACAAAACCCAACTACGATTCCATCTATCCGGCAGCGGCCTATCTTCAGAACGACATTCGCGGCATTATGGAAACCCTTAAGTGGAAGGAGTAAGGGGGTAAAATTAAAATAAGAAGCTGTTTCTTATTCTATGCCTAAGGTAGTTTTTGCTTGGGCGATACTCAAATCTATCTCTTCGTCAAGCAAGGCAACTTTCTTTTCCTCTTCCAATAGCCATTTTTTCTTTTGCGCGCTTAGCTTTTTGCCTTTGAACATTTCGTCGGCCGTAAAACGCTTACCGAAATTCTCCATCCAGATCATCATGGATTTATTGGCATTTTTAAGGTCGGCTATCGCGTTCTCGTATTTGGTCTTTTCGTAAGAGGCATTGGCCTTGGTCTGTAATTTGCTTATGAGTTTAGAGACAATGGGCATTTTATCCATGACCCTGTCGTGCGATTCCATAACCTCTTCCATTTTAGTGGGTTCGGCAGCATCATTTTGTGCGTTAACGCTAGGTGTGCCCAAAACCAAAACAGTGGTAAGTAGTAAGAATAAGTTTTTCATAGCCGTATAACCCTTGTAATTAAGCAAGGTAAAAATACGGCTTCGGTAGAGCTAAGGCCCTGTTTGTCCGTTAACGCTATGTTTTTTCGTTGTACGGTAGCTTTTAACCTATTTTTTCAATAATTCTTCGGCATTTTTGATGCTTCCGTTTATCTGGTCGCGCACTTTTTCAATGTTCGTTTCTTCCTCGTTCAGCCAAGCTTGCTTTTCTTTTGATAGCGCTGCTCCGTTCAAGATTTCATCCGAAGTAAATCTAGAGCCAAAATTCTGCATCCAGTCCATCATAGATTTGTGGGCCGCTTGAAGGTCTTTACGGGCTTTTTTATATTCGAGGCCTATTTCGGTGCTGTCTTCCTTGCTGCTTAACTCACCTACTAATTTGCCTATTTTTCCCATTTCAGGCATTACATCATCGTGAATGGCCATCACGGTTTTCATTTGGTTGCTTTCTTCTTTTGACTTACACGAAACCGCAATTACGGTACACGCTATGACCAATGCCATTATTATTTTTTTCATTGCTAGTTCTTTTTTGCAAATATAATACTCCTGCGATGGTTAAGAGGTATCTGTGGCCCGAATTGATGTTTTCCTTCGGGGATGTATCTTGTTTTACGAATAAAAAGGCTTGTAGATGCGGGGCTAAATTCAAAAGCATATCAATAAAAAATCGCACTTTTGTGGCTCATTTCCAATGACGGGATATAATATGGCAAGACCTTGAGCGATTACAACAAAAAGTGGCTTTACCTGGTTCTTTTATCCTTGGTCTGGGGCTCTTCCTTTATTTTGATAAAGAAGGCCTTGGTAGGGCTTACGCCTATGCAATTGGGGGGTCTGCGAATTGTATTTGCCTCCTTGGTGCTTTTTTTGGTGGGTTTTAAATCGGTACGTTCCTTAAAGCTAAAAGATTGGAAATGGATAACCTGGGCCGGTTTGTTAAGTTCTTTTTTCCCTCCTTTTTTATTCGCCTTGGCACAAACCCAGATCGATAGTGGGGTTACTTCTATTTTTAATTCGGTCGTACCCTTGTTGACTACTATCGTTGGGGTGCTTCTTTTTGGTGCAATTATTACCAAGCGACAGGTGCTTGGCGTATTCATTGGTCTGGGCGGAACGATAGCCCTGATCGTTGCCGGTATGGACTTTAATCCCGACCAAAATTATTGGTACGCCATATTTATATTATTGTCGGCCTTGGGCTATGCTTTGAACATTAATATAGTTAAGAAACATTTGTCTCATTTGAGTCCTTTGGCGGTTACCACATCTAGTTTTGCCATTGCTTTTCTACCGGCTTTGGCCTTGGTCGTTCATTCCGGCTTTTTTAATGAGGTTCTAGGAAACCCGAGTATGCAGACTTCCTTATGGTATTTGTTGGCCTTGGCCGTTATAGGGACGTCGATGGCCAATATCTTTTTTAATAAGTTGATATACTTGTCCAGTCCGGTTTTTGCGGCTTCCGTAACCTATACCATTCCTTTGGTGGCCATTTCTTGGGCCGTGCTGGATGGAGAATCCTTAAACGCTTACCAGCTTATTGGCGGGGTAATTATATTGTTGGGGGTGTGGATGGTCAATCGGAAAAAATAAGATTTTTCTATTCTTCTATACATTTGAATCTTACCTGTGTTCTTGAGTAAAACCCTGATACGTTTCGTTGAATTATTTCTATTTAATCTAAATAAAGGTTGTTAGTTCGAAATCGAAAAAATATATTTGCGCTTTATTTTAAAACAGTCTAAATAAGAATCATATGAAAAGACCAATTTCAAGATTATACGCAATCAGTGCTTTGGCTTTAGTGTTATCCGCTTGTTCAAGTGATGATAATAGTACTCCGGATATTGATAAGGAAAAACTTTTACTACGTGCTGAGGCAATTGAAAACTATGCTGACATTGTACAAGCTAATTATGTTGATGCCCTGACAGACGCCCAAGCATTGCAAACGGCAATAGATACATTTGTCGCCGATCCTACTGAAGCTAATTTTGAAGCTGCTAAAACCGCATGGTTAGCGTCCAGAGAGTCTTACGGGACTACGGAAGCTTTCCGTTTTGCAAATGGTCCTATAGATTCTGGAGATACGGAAGATTTAGAGGGTTTGTTGAACTCGTGGCCTATGGACGAGGCGTATGTAGATTATGTTGAAGGAGATGCTGATGCGGGTCTTATTAATCATGATAATGCCACTTTTGAGATTACCAAAGAAAATTTAGTGGTGAAAAATGGTGAAGGCGATACTGAAGAAAATGTATCCGTAGGGTATCATGCCATTGAGTTTTTGCTTTGGGGCCAAGATAATACGGATCCATCTGAAAAATTAAGTGGGCAAAGACCGTATACTGATTATGTTGATGGGGGTACGGCAGCCAATCAAGATAGGAGAAGAACTTATTTGCAACTTACGGCAGAGCTTTTGGTAGATGACCTTCAGGAGGTTGTAGATGCTTGGTCAACAAGTTATAGGGCTACATTTTTGGCTTTATCCGAAGAAGAGGCGTTGAACAACATTCTGGGCAGTATTGCTGAGTTGTCCAGTAGCGAACTGGCTGTTGAGCGTATGGCTGTTGCTCTAAAAAATCAAGACCAAGAAGATGAACATTCTTGCTTTAGCGATAATACACACCGTGATATTAGATTGAATTTTGAAGGGATTAAAAATGTATACACTGGGTCTTACGGCACTGTAAGTGGAGTTTCATTAGCTGATTTGATTAAAGAGGCCGATGCCGACTTAGCTTCGGAATTAGATATATTACTTGCTGCCGCTGAAACTGCTGTGAATGGAACGGCCATTCCTTTTGATTTTGCCATTGCTCAAGGTAAAACAAGTGTTGAAGGCGCAAAAGTACAAGCTGCGGTGGTAGCACTTACTGATTTTGGAAACAAACTCTTAGAGGCAAAACAAGCACTGGAAATCGACTAGAAATCGCTTTGTATAATATTGAAAAACAGGGTTGCTTTACTGCGGCCCTGTTTCATGTTTTAAGTTAATTATGAAACCATCAAACTATAAAATTAACATTGATCGGTTCAAGTTTGGGGCAATGTTGGGTCTGTTACTCTTATTGGCGACTTCCTGTAATACAGCAGATGATTATGTTTCCTTGGTTCCAGAAGAGGGCGAAGAACGCTCCGGCGGCAACGCAACTTCTTTTATATTTTCTCCTGATGCTTTTGGTTTTTCGGTAGATGGTTTGTCCTTGGATGAACAGATTACATTTGGGGTGGGTAATTCTCTATTCAATCAGAATTGGGTTACAGCTCCGGCATCTACAACGGCCCGCGATGGTCTTGGCCCTTTTTTCAATGCACGTTCTTGTTCCGGGTGTCATTTTAAAGATGGAAGGGGGCGTCCTCCCGCTTTTGAAGGTGAATTGGCCCATGGCCTGTTGTTGCGTTTAACTTTACCGGGAACTGGCGCCAATGGAGGAACCATTCCCGACCCTATCTACGGAGGGCAATTTCAGGATAATAGTATTCTGGGCGTAGATAAGGAAGGTTTGCTCAAAGTAACATATGAAACGGTAGGGATAACCTATCCTGACGGAAGCTCCGTAGATTTGCAGAAGCCCATTTATGAAATGGTTAATTTAAACTACGGCGACATGAATTCCGCGGTTCAGGTGTCACCCAGAGTAGCCAGTCAAATGATAGGTCTTGGGTTGTTAGGTGCTATTCCTGAATCGGTTCTGCTAAGTTATGAAGATGAAAACGATGCTGATGGAGATGGTATTTCCGGACGTGCCAACTACGTTTATGATGTGGAGTCTGCCAGCTTAAAACTGGGGCGGTTTGGGTGGAAAGCCAATCAGCCTACTGTAAAACAACAAGTGGCCGCCGCATTTTCAGGGGATTTGGGTATTACCTCTTCGCTTTTTCCGGACGAAAACTGCAATGAGATTCTAAATTGTGATGAAATTGCCAACGGGGGCAGTCCTGAAATTCCAGATGATAATTTAGACAATGTGGCTTTTTACTCTGCTACACTATCCGTGCCGGCAAGACGTGATTTTGATAATGAAGAAGTACTCCAGGGCAAAGAACTGTTTAATTCCATTAATTGTTCGGGCTGCCATATCGCTATTTTTCAGACAGGCACTTCCAATATTAATGCGCTGTCCAATCAAACCATTAGACCGTATACGGATTTGCTTTTGCATGATATGGGAGACGGCCTTTCAGATAATGCACCTGAATTTAAGGCGACTGGTAAAGAGTGGAGAACACCACCACTTTGGGGTATTGGGCTGATCAAAACCGTTAATGACCATACAAATTTACTGCATGATGGGCGCGCTAGAAATATTGAAGAAGCCATATTGTGGCACGGTGGGGAAGCGGAAGCCATAAAGAATAATTTTATGGACCTAGACAAAGATGACCGTGCGAAAATTATAAAATTTATTGAAACCTTATAATCTAGTTGATAAGATGAAATATCCGAAGGTAATAGTGTATATAATTCTATTTTGTGGCGCCTTTGCCCTGAACATATCCTGTGGGTCCGATGATAATCAGGCTGAAGAGAAAATAACCAGTGTTGAAGAAGGGCGTAGGTTGCAGATCGAGAATTTATACGATGCGCAAATAGAGCCGTTTCAGGTGTCACATATAGCCCTAACGGAAACGCTCATGGAGGCAGCCAGGGCTTTTAGGGAGCTGCCTACGGAAACATCGTTGGTAAACTTAAAAAACAGTTGGTCTCAAGCGTTTCTGTTTTGGGAACAAGGGGAGATTTATAACATTGGTATAGTCAGGAATTCTTTTGTGCATTCGCAAATTCATGAGTGGCCTGTGAACGTTGAGGTCATTGAGGCAAATATTGCTGGTGAAACCAGTATTGATGAAGCCTATATTGCCAGTTTGGGGGCTTCTTCAAAGGGGTATGGTGCCATGGAATATTTACTTTTTCATGCTTCTGAAACGGAAATTCTAAGTGAAATGAGTTCCGAAGAAAATGCCGAGAGCCGTTTAGATTATTTGGTCTCTTTGTCCGAAAGCTTGAACAGTAACGCCATGAGCTTGCGGGAATTATGGACGGCAACGGAAACTTCTTTTAAAACTAGGCTTGAAAGCGGTGTAAACGGAAGTCAGAATTTGTCGGTAAACGCAGTTATAGCAGAACTAGAGACCATCAAACTAAGAAAACTTGAACAGATAATCAACAATCCTAATAGTCCGGAAATGGGGTTGGAGGCTTTTTATAGTGAAACTTCAAGAGAGGCTATTCTTGTTAACTTGGAAACTCTGAAAGAGATCTATACCGGTAATTTTGAAGCAGAAGGTTTTGGGATGGAAGACTATTTGGTAGAAGTATTGGGCCGGCCGGATTTAAACGACTTAATACTTGCTAAGTTTGATGAGGCTCTTACTCTGTTCAAAGAGACTCAATCAAGTCTAAGGATTCTTGCGAAAGATAACCCTGATGCAATTGTAGAATTAAGGGATGCGGTTACAGAAATTATCGCTCTGTTGAAAAATGATTATTCCAGCGCTGCCAGTATTGTGGTTACCTTTAATGATAACGACGGGGACTAAGACTTGGGGTTTTACTTCGCTAGCCCATTTTATTTATAAAACTTGGATGCAGTTGGGTAGTTTCAAAGCAAGCAGCTCTTGAATGAAATACAGCCAAAGAATAGGGTGAATTCCCCATTGCTTTGGCCGTATAAAGAGTTATGTTTAACTATCGTGCTTACTCAAAATCGGTTTCAGAGACCTCTTCGTTGATTTTAATTTCAGAAACTATAAATTCAAAACGTTGTGGTCCCACGGCCTGGGCCATGATAAACGGAAATTGTATGCCGGAAACCTCTTTGTAATCCATGTAGTTTATGGTGCTGGTGATAGTCTGCCCGCCCATTTCTGCGGTAGTCACCTCTTGTAGTTTGAGTCCGCTTTCCACATCGTAGAAGGCCATTTTTTCTTCCGACAATTTAATTTTATAGGCCTTTTTATCTTCTACGATCTCAATGCCTTCTAAAGTAACATCGGTGTTGAGGTAGTTCAATTCGGGAAAGGGTGCCGATTCGACTTTTACCTTTTCGATTTCATCGTCGCCCATATCTTTTCTTTGTCCTTGCATGACCATATAGCCCTTGTCTCCGTTAAGTACCTGTTTGCTCATGGAATTTCCGGCTACCTTTATATCTTGCATAAACTGGGCATTGGTCGTTTTTTTGACCTCTAGGTTCAGTTTTGTGCCCTGCATTTCGGCTTCTGCCAAAAGGAAGTATGATTTTACGCCTTCTAGTTTTTCCTTGCCGCCTATGGCCTCAATGTACTTGTTGAGTACCGTAGTGGCCGAAACATCGGAGGGTACATTGGCACTATAGTCTGGTTTTTCTACGGCATTGGCGTATTTGTCAAAGTACCAAACCGGAATTTTTTTGCCTTTAAAGCTTATCTTTTCAAGGTTTTCGAGTACTTCGCTTCCCTTTCCTGCCACAACAATACGAATGTTGCCCGGTTTCATATATTTCTGTGCGGCCCTTTGTACGTCTTCAATGGTAATGGCGTTGATTTTTTCAAGATAGGTTTTGTAAAAATTCTTGGGGAGGTTTTCGGTTTCTATGTTTAGGGCATAATTGGCAATGGTAGAAGGGTCTTCCAAAGCCATTACGAAGCGACCGGTATATTTGGCCTTGGTGTTCTCTAGCTCTTCTTTCGAGACCGGTTCGGTGCGGATGCGATCGATTTCCTTAAGGATCTCTACTACGGAACTATCGGTAACGGCGTTACGGACACTGGCGGTAGCCCTAAAACGTGCCGGGGCATATTTGTCGTTGCCCAATCGGGAGTAAGAACCATAGGTGTAGGCCTTGTCTTCGCGCAGGTTTAGGAATAGGCGGCCTTCCCCACCACCTCCTAAGATTTCGTTCGCCATAAGGGCCGGAAGGTAGTCGGGGTCTTTCATTTCTAGGTTGACCAAGTTTCCGACGGTGATTTCGGATTGAACGGCATTAGGTACGTCTATAAAATTGATTTGTGCATATTGGGCATTACTGGGTTTTGAAAAACCAAAAGAAGGTGGTACGGCCTTGGTCCATGGGGTAAATTGTTCTTCTACCAAAGTTTTTACATCGTCGAACTTGATGTCACCCACAACCACCAAATATGCGTTAGCGGGAACAAAATAATCCTCATAGAATTGAATGACATCGGTAAGGGAAACCTTGTTCAGGGTCTCTTCGGTCATAAATTCCCCATAAGGGTGTTTTTTGCTATAGGCCAGGGCCAAGCCGACCCTTTGGGAGATGGCGGCCACACTTTTTTCTTCCGACTTGAGTCCGGTGATGATCTTCTGTTTTTCCTTGTCGAACTCATCTTGGGTAAAGTTCGGGTTTAAAGCGGCGTCAGCCATCAGCTCTAAGATTCTAGGAAAGTATTTTGAAAGTGAAGAAGCATAGGCCCCTTGGGAATTGAAATTGATGCGGGCCCCTAGAAAATCGACTTCTTCGTTAAAATCGTCTTTTTTAATGTTTTTGGAACCCTTGCCCAACAGGCTTCCCGTCAAGGAGGAAACCCCGGCCTTGTCAGCCTCCAATACGGGTGGGTTGTCAATGCTCAGTTGAATGGAGACCCGAGGGAGTTTGTGGTTTTCCACGACTAAGACCTTGAGTCCGTTGCGCAGTTCAAAACGTTGTGCATCTTCGAGCTTGATTTCAGGTGCCGGACCGGCTTCGGGCATTTGACTGCGGTCTATCTGTGCTTTCGCAACGAAGGCAAAAGCGAGAAAGAATAAGCTTGTGAATATATGTTTCATGAATAGTGTTTTTGCTTTTTTAAAAGAATAAAAATTGGGGTGGTGAGTGTGAAACTCGCCCTGATTAGTTGGATTGTGGTTCTTTCGGAAGGTAATCTATGATTACGCGCTGATCGGGTCTTAGGTATTTGTTCGCGACTTCCATGATTTCCTCGCGGGTAATGGACCTGAAGATGTCAATTTCCTTATTGATCAGCTCCGTATCCCCATAGAGTAGATAATATCGGGCCAATGAATGGGCTATTCCTTCTACACCGGAATTGGAATTGACAAATTGGTTTTCAAACTTGTTCAGCAGTTTTTGGTGGTCTTTTTCAGATATCAAGCTGTCCCTTACCTTGGCAACTTCTTCTTCCATTTCGGCGATCAAGGTTTCAAGATCGGTTTCCCCAACGGGAAGCGCATAGACCAAATACATGCCATAATCTTCTTGGCCTACGTTAAAGGCACCTACCTGTATCGCCTGTTTCTGCTCGTCTACCATTTTTTTGTAGAGTTTTGAGCTGCGTCCGTCACTTAGATAGGTGGAAATCATATCAAGAACATAGGCGTCCCTTTCCTTAAAGCCTGGGGTCCGATAGGAAATAACCGAGGCGGGAAGCTGAATATTTGGGTCGTAGGCCTTGGTCCTGACCTCCTTTAAGATAGGATCTTCTTTTGGGTAATTGCGTACTACGTCCTTTCCCTTGGGTATCGGTCCGAAATAATCTTGGATCATCTTTTTGGTTTCGGCCGGGTCAATGTCGCCCGCAACTACCAAAACGGCATTGTTGGGTACGTAATATTTATGGTTGTAGGCGATTACATCGTCTAGGGTGGCCGCGTCCAAATCTTTCATA
The DNA here is from genome assembly GCF_900156625.1 of Zobellia uliginosa. Lineage (GTDB taxonomy): Bacteria > Bacteroidota > Bacteroidia > Flavobacteriales > Flavobacteriaceae > Zobellia > Zobellia uliginosa. Next base: position 720,501 of record NZ_FTOB01000001.1, read on the forward strand.
TACCCAATGTTAGGGTCTTTATAAGGATGCTTTTTGAATAAATTTTTGCCAACTTCCGTAATCAGTTGGCCGTAAGGCCTATTATCGTATCGCAGTCGCTTTTCTTCTTTTACCACTTCTTGTTGGGTGTCTATTCCCTTTTGGTCGATCACGGGGTGCAGCATACGCTCCGATTCGAGCCAAAGTCCTAGTTTTAGATTGTTCGAAGGAAAAACTTCGTAGTAGTAGGTGCGGTCTTGGGAGGTGTTGGCATTGTTTATACCACCGTGGGAAGAAACGATTTCAAACCATTTTCCACGTTCTATGTTTTTCGTGCCCTCAAAGAGTAGGTGCTCAAAGAAATGGGCGAAGCCTGTACGGCCTTCGGTGCGGTCTTTGCCCCCAACATGGTACATGACCGAGGTGGTGACCAAGGGGGCCGAGTTGTCTTGATGGAGAATGACATGAAGGCCATTGTCTAGGTCGTATTCTTCATATCTTACTTCTTGCGCTTGCAGGCAAAGCCCGATTAGAAGGAGAAAACCTCCTACAAGTAATTTTTTTTTCATGATATAGTGTGTTAGTTGCTTTGTTAGTGGATGATTGCCAAAGATTGTTACACGAAGATATTCATTTTTTTTGTAAGAAAAATAGCCCGAAATAAGATCCTTTAACACGCTTTTGTGGTGTTGCTTTATTTTTTTTATTAACTTAAAGAATTGAACTTCAAAAACTTAGAAAATGAAACAATTTGCACAACCCATTCGATTCGGAATCGCTACGAGCGGTTGCCTAATTGCTTATTTTTTAATACTCTCTTTGTTTGATTTGCACACCAATATATTCTTTAGTTTATTTAACGGTGTTATAACCGGTTTCGGAATTTATGAGGCCATTAAGTATTTTAAATTGAAGAATCCCGATAGCTTTAACTACGGGAAAGGCTTTACGGCCGGACTTGTGACCGGTTTTGTGGCTACATTGGTGTTTACCATTTTCTTTGCATTTTACAGTACGGAAATCAACTTGCTGTTTTTAGAACAACTTTCTACGGTGTGGTTTAAAGACTATAAAAGTTTTGAGGGAATCGTATTTTTTACCGTTGCGATAATGGGCTTTGCCTCTACTTTGGTGTTGACGCTTTCGTTTATGCAGTTGTTCAAAACAAGCCGTAACCTTAAAAGAAAATTGGTCAAACATAGTTGAGGATTACCTCGAATAAAGTAAAGTTGGAGCCGCAAATCATCTTTGCGGCTTTATTTTTGGACTTTTAGCGTGAAAATTGAGGGTAAAATATATAAAAAACGCTTGTAGGTTAACGATTTAGGCGTATATTTGCATCCGCTTATTGAAAAAATGGGCGGAAACAATAAACTAATATATACACAATTATGTACGCAATCGTAGAGATGGCAGGGCAGCAATTTAAAGTTGCGAAAGACCAAAAAGTGTATGTTCACCGTTTACAGACTGAAGAAGGCAAAAAGGTAACTTTTGACAATGTACTTCTTTTAGCTGACGGAACGAACATTACTGTAGGCGCCCCGGCTATAGACGGAGCCACTGTTGAGGCAAAAGTCGTGAAACACCTAAGAGGTGACAAAGTAATCGTTTTTAAGAAGAAAAGACGTAAAGGGTACCGTGTTAAGAACGGTCACCGTCAAGCTTTGACCGAAATCGTAATCGAGAGTATCGTTGCGAAAGGTGGAAAGAAAGCTGCTGCTCCTAAGAAAGAGGAGAAGCCTGCTAAAAAGGAAGCTGCACCAAAAGCCGCTCCTAAGAAAGCAGCAAAAGCAGATGATCTGAAAAAAATTGAAGGTATCGGGCCAAAAATCGCCGAGACCCTGATTGCAGCCGGTGTTTCTACCTTTGCCGAATTGGCAAAGACTGATGCCGCCAAAATTTCCGAGATCATCGCCGATGTACGTGGTAACCACGTAACCGATACTTGGCCTGCACAAGCTAAATTAGCTGCCGAAGGTAAGTGGGACGAGTTGAAGAAATGGCAAGACGAATTAGACGGTGGTAAGGCTTAATCGCCAAACCCCACAAAGTATAATCAATATAGTGTATCCTTAAGTGATTACTGAGGGAAACACTTTTTAAAACCTAATATCATGGCACACAAAAAAGGTGTAGGTAGTTCTAAAAACGGTAGGGAATCGGAATCGAAACGCTTGGGCGTTAAGATTTTTGGTGGCCAAGCCGCTATTGCCGGAAATATCATCGTTAGACAACGTGGTACAAGACACAATCCAGGTGAGAATGTGTATGCCGGTAAAGACCATACATTGCATGCCCGTGTAGACGGACTAGTAAAGTTTGAAAAGAAAGCTGGTGGAAAATCTTATGTTTCCATAGAGCCGTTCGAGGCTTAAGAAGTTTTTCTTTTATCGTATAAAAACCCTTTCCAAGACTCTTGGAGAGGGTTTTTTTGTTTGAATGTTTATACATTAAGATAATGTTGGGGTAATATAAAGGCAATGTAAGCAGCGTAACTTGCTCGATTCTTACGGTCCTTATGTACCATAAAATTAGAACTACGTTTTTTCTTTTTAGTTTCTTGGCAATTCCGTTTTTGATGGTGGGGCAATATTCTGACGATAAGGGTATTGATGCTGTTTTTGTCGAATTAAATGAAAACCTAAAAACGGAGCAGGCCAAGGGGGGCGTTAAAAACATTGTCCTCGCCCATGCGGAACTAGGTTATTTCTGTCAAGAAAACGGTGTTTATATAGAGGCTTTAGATCAATTTAATAAAGCTCTTGTCTTGTTGGAAAACGAAGTCCACGATACGTTATACGTAGACCTTATCAATCGTTTGGGCTCTATTCATCTGGGGCTGAAAAATTATGAGGCCGCCATTACCCATTTCGAAAAATGTATTCTAGAAGCGCAGATTATAGATGCGGGATATATTGTCGCTACCGCAAAGAGTAATCTAGGTACCTGCTATGAAAAGAAGGGTGATTATGCCAGGGCTTTAGTCTGTCAAAATGAAAGTCTTAAAATGTATTTAGAGTTAGACGATTCCAATGGTATTTCCTTGGTAAATGAGAGTATTGGCAGTTCTTATGAAGATTTAGAAGATTTTGAAACGGCCCAGGGTTATTTTGAAACGGCATTAAAATACCATTCCACTCTCGATAAAGGACGGGCCAATATTTTGAACAATTTAGGTGATGTCCATAGAAAAACGGGCGCCCTTGATCAAGGACTGCAATTTACCCTAGAATCTTTAGACGTAGCTACACGTATTGGTCATACTGCAGAACAGGCAAGTGCGCACAAAGATTTGTCTAAAACCTACTATCTGATGGGGGAAGGGGAAAGGGCATACGAAGAACTTACCATCTTTTTGGAATTGGACGAGCGAAACCAGTCCTTGTACAGAAGTAATCAAGCCAGTGCCTTACAAGTCATCTACGATACCAAGGAAAGGGAAGCCAAAATACAACAGCTTTTACACGAAGGGGAAATAGATCGCGCCCAAAAATATCTGTTGGTCTGTGCTATGGCGACCTTAGGTATACTCGGTATACTCTGGTTGTTATATGTTAAACGAAAAAAAAGGGAAGGTCAAAAAATAGCGGATTTTGAAAAGCGTATTCTTGAGGCCGAACTTGAAAATAAGCGTATGGAAGAAATAGGCTTGCAGAAAGAGGTGTACCTTAAAAATGCCGCACTATCACGGTACAGTTTGCATCTCGCACAAAAGAATAAGATGTTATCGGGACTTTCCCATACCTTGAAAAATAGTCTTGGGCGTTCCAATATAGATTTAAAACGAAAGTTGCGGGAAGTAGTCAATGAAATTGATTTTAGTTTATCTCAAGAACATGAGTGGGACGAGTTCTTGCTTCTTTTCAATGAAATCCATCCAGATTTTATAAAGCAATTGCATGCTAAAGTTTTAGGGCCCCTATCCCCTGCAGAATTACGCTTGTCTATTTTGTTGCGCCTTAATTTATCTTCCAAGGAAATCGCGGCAATCTTACGGCTTACTCCAGACAGTGTACGTGTATCTAGATACCGGCTTCGTAAAAAACTGCCTATTGGTCCAAAAGAAGAATTAAGCCGTTTTTTGTTGACTTTTTAGCCTTGTGTTTCCGGAAGGTTACTTCTGTGTAAACCCAGTATTATTGTTGCCTTGTTGTTTCCTTCTTTTTTTCGATTGTTGCTTATTTGTTTCCTTTTAGAAAACATTGTATGTGATTGATATCCATATTTTTGGGAGCATAAAACCAATCAAAAATGAATTCGAGAAAAGCATTTAAAAATCTAGTGCTATTACTATTTGTTGCCTGTTCAAATATGGTCGTTTCGGCTCAGTCAGGGAATGTAGAGGGAACAATTTCAGATGAAAACGGTATTAATGTACCTGGGGCCAATATTATTATTTCAGAACTAAAAAAAGGGGCTATTTCAGATTTTGACGGTCGTTTTTCACTTGTTGGTATTCCTGCTGGCAACTACACCTTGAACATTACTTATTTAGGGTATGCTGATATTGCCCAAGAGGTAGAGGTCAAAGAAAGGGAAACGGCATCGGTATCTATTTTTATTACACCTAAGACCTTGGAATTGGATGGGGTAGAAGTTACTGGTTTCGGGTTGGGTAGTCAAGCTAGGGCATTGAATACACAGAGAACCAATATGAATATTACCAACGTGGTAGCAACCGATCAAATCGGGAAGTTTCCCGATGCCAATATTGGTGATGCCGTAAAACGCATCCCTGGTATTACCATGCAGGTAGATCAAGGGGAGGCTAGAAATATTATTGTTCGCGGACTTTCTCCGCAGTTAAATTCCGTTTCGCTTAACGGGAGTCGTGTGCCCTCGGCCGAAGGCGATAATAGAAATGTGCAGATGGACTTGATTCCTGCCGATATGATACAAAGTATTGAAGTGAGTAAAGCGGTCACTCCCGATATGGATGCAGATGCCTTGGGAGGCTCCGTAAACTTGGTTACTAGAACGTCGCCGCAAGGTTTTCGGCTTTCTTCGACCTTAGGGTCAGGCGTGAACTTTATAACCGATAAGCCAATCATTAATGGGTCTTTCCTTTTGGGCAATAGAAGTGATAATGGCAAATTTGGGTGGATGGTCAGTGCTTCGTATAATGATAATGATTTTGGTTCCGATAACGTTGAGGCGGAATGGTCGGATGAATTTGAATACTATACGGGTGAAGATGATGTTGATGGTGACCCTGTTTTAGAAGCGGTCGATGTCAATCCGTATACAAGTGCCTTTGAGCAGCGTGAATATTTGGTGCAGCGGGTGAGGCGTAGTCTTTCGGCCAATTTTGATTATAGGTTCGATGCCAACAACTCCATCTTTCTTAAATCGATATACAATTGGCGTGACGATCGCGAGAACCGATTTGTACTACAGAGTGAAATACTAGATGGCGAAGATATAGAAATAGGTGATTTTACGGTACATCAAGGCAATTTGACACGGTTCCCCGCTGAAATTACTAGAGAAACAAAAGGGGGGATTGACAATAACCGGAACAAGAATCGACGTTTGGAAGACCAACGAATGCAAAATTACAGTCTTGGGGGTAACCATTTATGGGGAAGTTTAAAAATGGATTGGATGACCTCTTTCGCAAAAGCTTCCGAAGAGCGGCTAAATGAACGGTATATCGTATTTGAAAATGAATATGCCGTACGAAACGACAATAGTAGTTCTAGATACCCTTTAATGACTGCGGAAAACAGTGCCGATGCCGATTTGTCGAATTTTAAATATGACGAGGTGACCGAAGAAAATCAATTCACTAAAGAAGAAGATTTTAATGTTTTTGTAAACTTTGAAGTGCCTTCCGATTTCTTTGGAAACGGGGATGGGAGTATAAAATTCGGCGGAAGGGCAAGAGTGAAAAACAAGCTTAGGGATAATGATTTTTTTGAATATGACCTAGAAGATGATTTTCCCACATTGGCAGATGTTACCCAAAGAGATCTTTCCGATACCAAATTTCTGGCCGGAAGCCAATATATAGCTGGGTCTTTTGCTGATGAAAAATGGCTAGGAGCATTGGATTTGGTTGATGGGGAGTCTGTTCCGGACGAATTTTTGAGGGCTAATTTCAATGTAGATGAAAATGTTTTCGCGGCCTATGCCATGACCAATCAAAATATTACTGAAAAACTAAGTGGGCTGTTTGGGCTTAGATTAGAGGCAACTAAAGTCACCGCGGTCGGCAATAGTATCATTGATGAAGAGGATTTAGTAGGGAAAATAACAGAGGAGAGCTCGTATACCAACGTCTTGCCGGGTTTGCATCTTAAGTACGACCTTAGTGATGCAACTATTCTGCGCTTTGCATGGACAAATACCTTGGCTAGGCCAAACTATGAAGATTTGGTACCTTCTTTGGATGTTGTTTCAGGTGATGGGGAAATTTATTTAGGTAATCCGGAATTAGCGGCGACCACATCGATGAATTTTGATGTTATGGCCGAACATTATTTTAGGAGTGTGGGTATTCTTTCCGGGGGACTTTTTTATAAGAACATCGATAACTTTATATACCTGTCTAGAGGAGAGGTTACTGATGATCTTTATGGGGACGATACTACGGGTTTTGAAATTTTTCAACCCTTAAATGGAGATGGTGCCCGAATTTTTGGAGCGGAGTTTGCTTTTCAAAGGCAGCTTGATTTTCTGCCAGGATTCGCACGTAACTTCAGCTTATACCTAAATTACACGTTCATATCCTCTACTGCAGAGGGTATTAAGAACGAAGATGGCGAGGATCGGGAAGATGTAGATCTGCCCAATACCACGCCCAATACCTTTAATGCTTCTTTGGGGTATAACGATAAAAAATTCTCGGCTCGTATGTCCGTTAATTTTTCAGATGCATATATAGATGAACTTGGGGGCAACGAGTTTGAAGACAGATATTACGACACACAGCTTTTCTTAGATTTTAATGCTAGTTATAAAATTACCAATAGCCTAAGTGTGTATGCAGACCTGAATAATATAAGCAACCAACCCTTGCGTTATTTTCAAGGTGTTAAAGACCGCACGCAACAGATTGAGTTCTATGGAAGACGATTGACATTTGGTCTTAAATATGATCTCTTTAAAAAATAACTCTTGGCTCGAAAGGCCAATTCTAAAATCTTGTATAAAATTTCAATCCCTATACGATGAAAAATATATTCTTATTTCTTTTGGTTCTTTTGGCCACGCCGTCTTGCAACACCTCAAAACTACCTGCTATAGCCCCAAATGTGATTACCGAAAAAACGGTTAACGATACAGATGATCCCGCTATTTGGGTCAATCCTATGGATGCATCGAAAAGTATTGTTTTTGGAACTGATAAGGAAACCAATGGGGCTATCTATGCATTTGACCTTAATGGTAAGATAATTGAGGAAAAAACCATTAGGGATATTCGTCGGCCTAATAATGTCGATATCGCTTATGGATTTGCAATAAACGATACAACAAAGGTCGATATTTTAGTGTTTACAGAGCGAGAGAAAAGTCAGGTTCGCTTGTTTTCGGTGCCGGATATGAAACCTTTGGATAATGGAGGTTTTCCTGTCTTTGCAGACGAGAAGAATCCTGAAATGAGGCTGCCTATGGGGGTCAGTTTATACAAATCTTCAAAAGATCAGAGTATATATGCCATAGTGGGACGAAAGACGGGACCTACGCAAGGCTACCTGTACCAATATAAAATAGTTGCTAATGATAAGGGCCGGGTAAATGCCGAGTTGGTGCGTGAGTTTGGAAAATTTAGTGGAAAAAAAGAGATTGAGGCTATAGCGGTAGATCATGAGCTAGGCTTTGTCTATTATTCAGATGAGCAACATTGCATACGGAAATATTATGCAGAGCCGTCCATGGGGGATGTGGAGCTAAGTTGTTTTGGCAGCGAAAATTTTAAAAGTGATATAGAGGGCATTGCTATTGCGCAATATCCGAATGGTGAGGGGTATATTATTGTTTCGGACCAACAACGAGGGCAGTTCAATATTTTTTCAAGAAAAACGAATGCTTTTGTAAGGGCGGTCAATCTTTCAACTTTGGAAACCGATGGGTGCGAGGTTGTAACCGTCCCGTTAAATGATACGTTTAAAAGCGGCCTATTTGTCGCTATGAACGATGAAAAGAATTTTTATTTCTACGATTTGGAAAAATTGGGAATAGACTAGGCTGTTTCTTTAACCCGGTTAGGGGGTAGCGTGTTAAGATTTGGCCCTTAGGGTATACGATAGCTCTTAGGTGGTGTAGGCTATGGTAATGCAGGTCAGGTGGAACCGAGGTCTATATTTTACCTCCGCTAAGGGAAGGTACGGGGGCTTTATGCTAAAAGTAAGGTTCGGAAAAACAAAAAACCCTCACATTGCTGTAAGGGTTTTGGGTTTTATATTAGGATTGGGCCCTTGGCCCTGTATTAAGACTGAGTACAGTCGAGGCCTAATATCTGTAATAGTCCGGCTTGTAAGGGCCTTCTACGGTTACACCGATATATTCGGCCTGTTCTGGTTTAAGCTCCGTTAATTCGGCTCCTAAACGCGACAAGTGCAAGGCGGCTACCTTTTCATCTAGGTGCTTGGGTAGCATATATACTTCGTTCTTGTACTTCTCGCTGTTATTCCAAAGTTCGATTTGGGCCAAGGTTTGGTTTGTGAACGAGTTGCTCATTACAAAGCTTGGGTGTCCTGTGGCGCAACCTAGGTTCACCAAGCGGCCTTCGGCCAAGACAATAATGTCTTTTCCGTCTATGGTGTACTTGTCTACCTGTGGTTTGATTTCGTCTTTGGTGTTGCCATAGTTCTTGTTTAACCAGCTCATGTCAATTTCATTGTCAAAATGGCCAATGTTGCAAACAATGGCTTTGTCTTTCATTGCCTTAAAGTGTTCGGGGCGAATGATGTCTTTGTTCCCTGTAGTGGTAATGACAATATCGGCCTTGCCGACAACGGTTTCCAATTTTTTTACTTCAAAACCATCCATACATGCCTGTAGGGCACAAATAGGGTCGATTTCGGTAACGGTAACGATAGAACCGGCACCTCTGAAAGAAGCGGCGGTACCTTTACCTACGTCACCGTAACCGGCAACTACTACTTTTTTACCGGCGAGCATGGTGTCGGTTGCACGGCGAATGGCATCAACGGCACTTTCGCGACATCCGTACTTGTTGTCAAATTTCGACTTGGTAACCGAGTCGTTTACGTTGATGGCCGGCATAGGCAAAGTACCGTTCTTTACGCGTTCGTACAAACGGTGAACACCGGTAGTGGTTTCTTCGGAGAGACCTTTAATGGCCTTGGCCAATTCAGGATAATCGTCCAATACCATATTGGTAAGGTCGCCACCATCGTCCAAGATCATATTTAAGGGCTCGCGCTCTTCGCCAAAAAAGAGGGTTTGTTCGATACACCAGTTAAATTCTTCCTCGCTCATTCCTTTCCAAGCATATACAGGTATGCCCGCAGCGGCAATGGCGGCGGCGGCGTGGTCTTGTGTAGAGAATATATTGCAAGAGCTCCAAGTAACATCGGCGCCCAATGCCACCAAAGTTTCTATAAGAACAGCGGTTTGAATGGTCATGTGAAGACATCCGGCTATTCGTGCACCTTTTAAAGGTTGCTCTTTTCCGTATTCTTCGCGCAAAGCCATAAGGCCAGGCATCTCGGCTTCTGCAAGTTCGATTTCTTTTCTTCCCCAGTCCGCCAAAGAAATATCTTTTACCTTATAAGGCACATAAGAAACAGTTTTGGTATCCATATTCTTTTTTATTTTTTACTTTCGTTATATTAGCTATACAGCTATTTGTGGTTGCAAAGTTAAGAAAAACGTATAGAACCCTATGCCTCTTTATAAGATAGTCAAGGTAAATAAAGACACCAAGGTGTATATCTGGAAGGTTACCGAGTCGGAACAGGAACTTTCTAAGGGTATAGACCTGACCCCGCATTGCCAAAAAAGAATGCAGGGCATGAAATCTGAGATGCATCGCAGGGGGTTCTTGAGCATCAGGCACTTGATGGCCGAAGCCGGATATATAGATGCCGATTTGTATTATGATGAATTTGGAAAGCCCCATTTAAATGATGGCAACAAGATAAGTATTACCCATTCAAACCATTTTACGGGAATCATCGTAAGCAGTAAAGACGATGTGGGGATCGATATTGAAATGCAAAGGGAAAAAATCTTGCGTATAGCACATAAGTTTACCCCTATAGAAGAATACCGGACCATAGCCAATACCGACGCCCTTATACGAAAATTGACCATTGTATGGGGAAGCAAGGAGGCCCTCTATAAAATATATGCCCAGCAAGGTCTAAGCTTTATACATCATATAGATGTAAAGGATTTTGTTTTCGACAGTGCGGCGACCACGGCGGAAATATTGTATCACGGTGACCTCTCTATGTACCATATAAGGTTTATGGAGTTTGAAGGGTTTACCTGTGTCTACGCCTTAAAAGGCTAGCCGGAAAAATGGGGCGGTCAATAAATACTGGGAATTGAAGTTGTACGTGATTGTTGTAGCGTTGGCGGCCATAATCGACGAACAACCAAATATAAAATAGAATGAACATATCGGTAGAGCTTACCTTTTCTCCCTTACAGGATGATTTTGAAGAACACATTATCAACTTTATTAAAAAAATACGGGCTTCGGGACTTACTGTTTTGGAAAACCCTTTAAGTACTCAGGTCTATGGTGAGTATGATGAAGTAATGGACCTTCTTAAAGAAGATATTAAGGAAGCTTTTGAGTTGATGGACAAGGGGCTGTTGTATATGAAAGTGGTAAAGTCTGACCGAAGCGATTATGAGCCACATTTTTGATTGGATTTTTGCACAGTACGAAGGTGTTCCCGTCCATTTGGTGATCTTGGAAATCATAGGTGTAATCTTCGGGTTCTTAAGTGTATGGTTTTCAAAAAAGGAAAATATCCTGGTTTTTCCTACCGGTATAATTAGCACCGCTATATTTGTTTATATCCTCTTGGTTTTCGGCCTGTTGGGCGATATGCTCATCAATGCTTACTATTTTTCAATGAGTATATATGGATGGTATTTCTGGACGCGAAAAGTAGACCAGACCCATTTTATACCGATTACACGAACGACAAACAAAGAGAAGCAATGGTCGGCCCTGTTGTTCGTGGGTACTGTAATTTTCGTGTGTGGGGTCTATTATCTTTTTGATAAGTTCAACAATTGGACAGCCTACGTAGACACCTTTACCACGGCTATTTTCTTTGTGGGAATGTGGCTGATGGCAAAGAAAAAGCTTGAAAACTGGGTCTATTGGATTATCGGGGATATCATCAGTGTTCCCCTTTATTGGTACAAAGGCCTTATATTTACCTCCCTGCAATATTTCTTGTTTACGATTATTGCGGTTTACGGTTATCTCGCATGGAAAAAAAGTTTGAACAAGAGCCCTCAGATGTTGTTAAAATAGTACTGTTCGGTCCTGAATCTACAGGCAAGACCACGCTTTCCGATCAATTGGCACGTGAGTACAATACGGTTTGGGTACCCGAATACGCTAGGGAGTATTTACAAAACAAATGGAACAACGAGCGAAAAACTTGTGAGCCCAAAGATTTATTGCCGATAGCCGAAGGTCAGATGCGGCTTGAAAACGAACTTGCCAAAAAAGCCACGGATGTGCTTATCTGCGATACCGATCTGCTTGAGACCAAGGTATATTCAGAGGCTTATTATCTGGGTTATTGCGATCCGGTCTTGGAAAAGTACGCGTTAAATAATCATTATGATTTATATTTTCTTACGTATATAGATGTGCCCTGGGTGGGCGATGATCTAAGGGATAAGCCCAATGAACGTGAGCGTATGTTCAATTACTTTAAAGAAACCCTTGAAAAATATAATCGTAATTTTATTATATTGACCGGAGGAAGGGAAGAACGCTTGGCGACCGCCGTAAAACATATAGATAACTTATTGAAGAATAAATGACACTAACAGAAAATGATTTGGCCCTGCTGGCCAAAAAGGGAATTTCGGAGAAAAAGGTAAACGAACAAATAGAGACCTTTAAAGAGGGTATTCCGTTTGTACAACTAGAAAAGGCCGTTACGGTAGGTGAAGGGCTTTCAAAATTTACCCCATCCGAAGAAAAGGAATTGATTCAAAAGTTCGAAGCCTCACGCACCGGGTTGTCTTTGTTGAAATTTGTACCTGCTTCAGGGGCCGCATCGCGTATGTTCAAGGCTTTGTTCAATTTTTTGGATGCCTACGACCCTAAGGAAGAATCGTTGGAAGCGTATTTTGAGCGTACAGACGATAAAGCCATGAAAACCTTTTCGGAGGGTGTAGCCGACTTCGCCTTCTACGATTTGGTCAAACAGCGCATTGCGGGAAAGACTTCTTCCAAAGATGAAGAACTCTATCTTTTTGTAAAGGAAATGATGTCTGAAGATGGTCTTAATTACGGATTTTATCCTAAAGGATTATTGCCTTTCCATAACTATGGAGACCATACGGCTACGCCTTTTGAAGAACATTTAAAGGAAGCATCGGTGTATGCCAAGACAGGTAATACCGCAGAATTGCACTTTACCATTAGCGAACAACATGGCGATATGTTCAACGCGGAGTTCAACGCCGTAAGTGAACGGGTGTCGAAGGCGACCGAGACCTCTTTTAAGGTGAGTTATTCCTATCAAAAACCATCGACCGATACTATTGCGGTAGATATGCAGAACGAACCCTTTCGAAACAGTGATGGTTCCGTCTTGTTTAGACCTGGAGGCCATGGTGCCCTGATCGAGAATTTGAACGAGCAAGATGCCGATATCATATTTATCAAGAATATCGACAATGTTACCGTCCCAAGATTTGCAGGTGAGGTAGCGGATAGTAAAAAGATATTGGCGGGGGTACTCTTAAGTGCCCAAGAAAAGGCCTTTGCCTATGCCAAAAGTCTCGATAACGATGAATTGACCTCAAGTCAACTAGACGAGATCAAGAGCTTCTTGGAGAATGAGCTTAACGTTCGTTTTTCCGATAATTTCGCGGGATTCAGTATCGGCGAACAAATTGAAGTGTTAAAAGATAAAATCGACAGGCCTATACGTATCTGTGGTATGGTCAAGAATGAGGGAGAGCCCGGAGGTGGCCCATTCTGGATCAATGATCGAAAAGGGAATATTTCCTTACAGATTATAGAGTCTGCCCAAATTGATATGGATAACGCGCATCAGGCCGCGATTCTTAAAAATTCGACGCATTTCAATCCGGTCGATTTGGTCTGTGCCGTGAAGAACTATAAAGGGGAAAAATACAACCTGATGAACTACATCGATACCAAGCAAGGGTTTATTACAGGCAAGACCAAAGAAGGTAGGGAGTTAAAGGCCTTGGAACTTCCAGGATTGTGGAATGGCGCCATGGCGTTTTGGAACACTATATTTGTCGAGGTGCCATCTTCAACTTTCAATCCGGTAAAAACCGTAAACGATCTATTGCGGCCCGCGCATCAGGTGAAATAGCTCTTCATTTGATGGAGTTCAGTATAAGGTTTACCCAAAAAAGTGTGTATTTTTTACACACTTTTTTATGTTTTTACACACCTGTATACAAGTGGTGTATGGGGTGGATTGGAATTAATTTAATGATAATCAGGTGTTTAGTGTGTTTTGGGCGAAAATGTTTTGAGTTGGCATCATTTTCTCTTGGTACTAAGAGATTATCAAAACAAATCAATAATTTAAAACACACACAAAATGAAAAACTTAATGTTTGCTGCAGTATTGTCTTTAGGTACAATGACTGCTTTTGCACAAGAAGAAACAGTAGTAGAAGAAACAGTAGCAACCGAGGTTGTTGAAGCTCAAGATGCTTTTGCTGAAGTAGCAGTTGAAGAAGTTCCTGCCGCTATCTCTGAAGCTTTAGAGGCTGCCCATCCAGGTGCAACTATCTCTAAAGCCTTCATGAACAAAGATGCCCAGTACAAATTGGAAGTTGCCAAAGAAGATGGTGAAACTGCTGAATTGTATGCTGACGCTGAAGGTAACTGGATCGAAAAATAAGCTAACACTTTATTAGCAGCATAGTTAGATAGTTAGTAAAAGGCCCCATCTTCATTTGAAGGTGGGGCTTTTTTAATATATACCTCAATAGGGTTACGGTTCAAAAGATACTGTATACGAAGGAGGGTGTTGCAGATACCTCGTTCGGGTACCGTATGGTTATTCGTATACATTTTACACACCAAAACGCTAAAAATACACACAATTACACACTTGATATATTTTAAGAAATAGTTATATATCTGTAAATCAAATAATTATGCTTGTTTTGTGATTTTGGTATCATTATTTCTTTAAGGTATACAGTTATTAATTCTAAAGAACACATCATGAATAAGATATTTATCACAGCAGTATTGGCATTAGGAAGTCTTTCGGCTTTTGCCCAAGAGGAATCTACGGCAGTTGAAGCGGCAGCCACTGAGGCAGCAGCTACCCAAGATGATTTTTCCGAGGTATCTGCCGATGAGTTGCCCGAAGCGGTGACCGCAGCAGTTGCTAAAAACTACCCTACTGCATCTATTGATAAAGCATACGTAAACGAAGCAAAGCAGTTCAAGCTAGAGGTTTCTCTAGAAGATGGTACTGCCGGTACTTTGTACGCTGACGAAAATGGTAACTGGATTGAAATGTAAATAACTTGAGTTATTTGTTTTGTATCAAGTTGGTTTGGTCAGAAAGGGGTTGCATCTGCAGCCCCTTTCTATTTTATATAAGGTCTTAACTTTTTAAGGAGCCGAAATTATAAGGTGGGGTGGCCATCATACCCAGTTAACAAAAAAAGGAAATTACAGTATTGCTATTAGCTTCCTATAGTACCGATACGGGCTTGTCTATTAAAGGGAAGAAGGTCTTAATCTAAAATGGTCTGGCATAAGTTGCCCGGATTTTTTGCTTTTAGACCTGATTCATCCCAAGAAATTAAAAAAGCCTAAGGCTTGGGTTTTACATTGCGATGGTTGGTTGTGAAATTATTACCCAAATGAAACAGAATTTTACAATAATACACAGTTTTGAAAACCAATAAAATATGTAAGGTGCTGTTCTTTAGTTATTTAGTGTTTTTATGGGATTTGGTATCATATTTTCTATACACTAACTGAAATTAATTAATAACACATAACACCTGAATATCATGAAAAAATTATTTATCACCACCGTTTTTGCATTAGGAAGTTTAACTGCATTCGCTCAAGAAGAGCAAGCTACTGACGCTACAGAAACAGCTGCTGAGGCTGTGGCCCAAGATGCTTTTGCCGAGGTTGCTTTGGAGGAAGTTCCGGAAGCCGTTACTAAAATGGTTGAAACCAACTATCCTGGAGCTACGATCAACAAGGCTAGCAAGAATGAGGCTAACCAGTACAAATTGGAAGTTTCTTTGGAAGATGGTACTTCTGGAGCCCTTATCGTTGATGAAGAAGGCAACGCCGTTCAACAATAAAAAGCGCCTAGCGTTTAGTTCCCCCACATTAAATTTTACCATTAGTTAGTTACACATATAAAAATAAGAATATTATGAAAAAATTATTTATCACTACCGTTTTCGCATTAGGAAGTTTAACTGCATTCGCTCAAGAAGAGCAAGCTGCTGACGCTACAGAGACAGCTACTGAAGCTGTAGCCCAAGATGCTTTTGCCGAGGTTGCCTTGGAAGAAGTTCCGGAAGCCGTAACCGCAATGATCGAAACCAACTACCCAGGCGCTACGATCAACAAGGCAAGCAAGAACGAAGCTAACCAATACAAATTGGAAGTTTCTTTGGAAGATGGTACTTCTGGTGCCCTTATCGTTGATGAAGAAGGTAACGCCGTTCAACAATAGGAAGAACTAAATTGTCGGAAGAAATTCCGAACCAATTTTGAGAAAGGAACCGTGATATAACGGTTCCTTTTTTGTGTTTTGCCCCTTTTTTAAAAATATCTTTTATGATAAATTTAGAGGAGAGACAGCTTTCTTGTGCTATTTTTACGTAGATAGATACAGAATACTAAACAGCTTTATGCCAAACCTTTTAATCATTGAAGATGACGCCGCTTTTTGTCAGATGCTTCAAAAGTTTTTGACGCGACACGGCTACGAAGTAGAGACGAGCTTTACAGCCCCAGATGCCAAGGAAAAATTCGGGAAAACCGATTTTGATTTGATATTGACCGATTTGCGTTTGCCCGATTATGACGGTATACAGTTACTGACCGATATAAAAGAGGTGAGCCCAAAGACCCAGGTAATCGTTATGACCGGTTATGCTGAGGTTGGTACGGCCGTAAATGCCATGAAAAAGGGGGCTTTTGACTACATTTCGAAGCCTTTTACCCCCGACGAAATCGTAATGATCTTAGACAACGCCTTAAAGGTAGAGGTCAGTATGGCCCAAACCAAACCAATTGAGGGCGAAGGGTCGAAAAAGGATCCGAAACAAAATGGTTCCAAGCCGGCCAGCTCGGAGGGAAGAACGAATACTATAGTTAAAGGGGTGAGCGAGGCTTCCAAAAAATTGGAAGATTATATAAAATTGGTGGCCCCTACCGATATGTCGGTTTTAATTACCGGTGAAAGCGGAACGGGTAAGGAGGTGACGGCCAAGGCCATTCACGATAATAGCAGGCGGAAGGACTTTAATTTTATTGCTGTCGACTGTGGTGCCATACCCAAAGAATTGGCGACAAGTGAGTTTTTTGGACATATAAAGGGAAGTTTTACCGGAGCGGTAGAAGATAAAATAGGAAATTTTGAAGCTGCCAATAAGGGGACTTTGTTCTTGGATGAGGTGGGTAACCTATCGTACGAGAACCAAATACAGTTGCTTCGCGCCCTGCAGGAAAGAAAAATAAAACGCGTAGGTAGTACAAAAGAGATTGATGTAGATGTGCGTATCATTACGGCTACGAACGAAGATCTGACCGAGGCAGTGGAGAAAGGTACTTTTAGGGAAGACCTTTTTCATAGATTGAATGAATTCTCCATACAGATTCCTTCCCTAGAGGAACGATTCGAGGACTTGATGTTGTTTGCCGAGAATTTTTTGAACAAGGCGAATGCAAGCTTGGATAAAAACGTTGACGGATTTTCTTCGGAAGTTTGGGAAGCTTTTCAGCAATACCACTGGCCGGGTAACCTTCGTGAACTACAGAATGTAGTAAAAAGGGCCGTGTTGTTGACCACGGGCGATGAGGTTCAAATGGAAGCCTTGCCACGAGAGGTGCTTCAACCGCAAGAAAAAACGACTACCATAGAGAATTTTTCAAAATCGGAATTTGAAAAGGACCGCATTATCAAGGCCTTGAAAAAAACCAATTTCAATAAGTCGAAGGCGGCAAAACTACTTCAGGTTACACGGAAAACGCTTTATAATAAAATCAATCATTATAATCTGGACTTGTAGCCAGGCGCTCTTTGAGTTCGCTTGTTAAATCGGCCACATCTGATGTTAAATTCGCAAATGAACCTGAAAGGGTCTTATGGTCCATGGTTTTTGGGGTCGCAACTTCCATGTGTTCCAATGCAACTACACAGCTTTGGGCTTTCAGCTGCCTAAACATGGGCAACATACGATGGGCTACTTGATTTACCTGAGGGTAGTCTTGTGCACCTACCGTTTCCTCAAGAAGTTTCATATTGGTTTCCGTGTCGCTTAAAAAGGTACCCAGTACGTCTTGGATCGCATCTTCGTTCCTTCCTAAAAAAGAATGGATGATATCAAGGTTATATAATTTGGGTTCACGGCCAAGGGCCGCTGTCTTCTTTCCTTCTTTGGGCGCTTCGTCTTGGGTAGTAATGCCCAGTAGCTTGAGTGTGGCAATAAGTTCCCCTTTTGGAAAGGGTTTTTGCAGCACTTGGGAAAATCCGACCCCAATATAGGCTTCCGGTCCTAGGTCTCTTCTGCCGGTCATGGCAACGATAGGTTGGTCGGTATAGTGCTTGTAGGCCCCGGATTTGAGTTTTTTCAATACTTCAAACCCAGTTACCTGTGGCATTTGAATATCGGTAAGTACTATATCATAGGCCAAGTGGGAGTCTTTTTCTATGGAAAGAAAATTGGTAAAGGTATGCGTCGTAATGCCCATACTCTCTGCCAGTTCGCGTAACATATGTAATAAGGCCGTATCGTCGTCAATAATCAACATACGTAGTTTGGGGGCCAAGTAGGGCATTTCCTTATTTGGCTTTTTTACCGCATCGGTAATTTCAAGGGGTAGCTGTAGGGTAAACGTACTTCCTAAGCCCAATTGGCTTTCAAGGGTCAAGCTGCCCTTTAAGAGTTCGGCCAGTTTTTTTGAAATGGTGAGTCCTAGTCCGTGACCGCCAAACTTTTTATCCGTATCACTGTCGGCCTGGGTAAATTCCTTGAATATTAAATGTTGTTTTTCCTTGGCAATGCCTATACCTGTGTCGACCACTTGAATACGTGCCGTTATGGCCTTGTCCTTGCCCTTGGTTGCGGTGGCTATGATCTTAATTTGGCCCTGCTCGGTAAACTTAAAGGCGTTGCCCATAAGGTTGGTCAGTATTTGTCGAATTCTGAACGGGTCGCCCAATACGGTTTGCTGAAGTTGTGGGGCGATTTCCAAGATTAATTTTAGGCCTTTTTGCACGTTTAGGGCCTGAAGGTTTTCTGCGGTTTCTTGAATCAAATGGGCCGGGATAAAAGGAACCTTTTCGATTTTGAGCTTACCTGCTTCCAGTTTTGAAAAATCGAGTAGGTCGTTCACTAGATTGCCAACATATTCCGAGGCCGATTTTACATTCTTTATATAACCGTTTTGCTTGCGGGTAAGTCCTGTGCTTTCGAGTAGTTCCGAATATCCGCTAATGGTATTTAACGGCGTGCGCAAATCGTGGCTTACGGTAGAGATTAGCTGCTCGCGACTCTTTAAAAGCGACTCGGAGAATTTTTTTTCTTTTTCTAACCGCATTCGATAGGTCTGTACTTTCCAATAGTCCCTCGTAATCAAAAAAGAAAAGATGCCCACGATCATAAAACCAAGAAGTGCCGCCAAACCGGCGATCCGGGTAGTTCTTTTTAGGGTTTCCCGTTTTACGATACTGGTGTTGTAACTGCTGGCTATAATTTCTTTTTCAAAGGCGGCAATAATGTTTTGGAGCTGGCGCGAGAGTTCAAGGTCATTACGGTTTACCTCGATTTCCTTTTGCGCCAAGGAGCGTTGCGATCGGGTATCGGCCAATTTGGCCTTTTTCAGCATAGCTTTTGAAACGTTCAAAATAGAATCTACATAGGCGGCGTTCTTGGTGTTATCGCCTGAATTGGGAACATTTTTGCTGATCAGGTCGGCATAGTCCCTTAGGGATTGCTGCACCTTTGGCGACAACTGGTCGAAGTCGGTAAAAAGGTTTTCTGCTGAAAATTTGCCGAAGGATTCCTCTATTTTTTCAAATTCCTTTAAGGCCTTGTCCAACGAATTGGCCGATTTGCTTTTGACTTTCAATTTTCGCAACTCGTTGTTGTTGCTTACTTTTTGGCTCAATAGAATCTGCAGGCTATCTAACAGACTTTTTTGTTCTTCGCCCAACATCAGCTGCTTTAGGGTGTCGATTTCTATCTGTATGGAGTCTATTTTAAGGGCGTAGGCATCAAAATTGATTTTCTCGTCGCTCTGTAGGGCGAGCTTAGAAAGACTTTCGGCCTCGTAAAGATTGGTCATCAACGAACTTGTCCGCAGTAATTTTTCATCGTTTACATCGGCGGTTTCGGTTGAAATATAGGTTTGTATCTCGGTATATACGAAATAACCGACGGCTGCCGCCAGCATCGCCAAAATAAGATAGCTGGCGATAATTTTTAAGGTGAATTTGTTTTTAGATTTTTTAGAGGCGTTTACCATGTTCGTATGTTCCACAAAAGTCTTTCTAAAAATACGGATATAATACTAATAGGGTTTACCGATAGGCGTTAATTGTTTGCAGGCTATGGCACGATCGATGATCGAAGCCCTGTCTTTTAATCAAATTCGTTATGAAATGTAAAAGGCCCGAGCTATATTTGTGCCATCTCAAAGGGGTGCGAACCCTTGAAACGGTCAAGGCCGCCATAAAGCCTTCGGTTGAATCAAGATAAGCTGAGATTATACCCAATGAACCTGGGCGGGTAATGCTGCCAAGGGACAGTGATTTTTTTCACTTCTTGGATTTTTTATGCCGGTCCGTAATTGGACGAATTTTCAAAACAACATATGGAATAAGGCCCCTTTTATTCGTAGCTAATTTATACGAATGAAACACAGTGTAATGCTTTTGGTCGGTCTGCTAATTACGGGCCAGGTTCTTGCCCAGGAAAAGGAAATCGATTCCCTTACCGGCAAAGAAATTAACTTAGATGAGGTTTTTGTTTCTGCCATTAGGGTCAATAAGGCTAGCCCCGTAACTTTTTCCAATCTTAAAAAAGAAGAATACGCTTCGCGTAATTTGGGTCAAGATATTCCCATTCTTATGAATTTTCTGCCCGGGGTGGTAACTACCTCCGATGCGGGTGCGGGAGTTGGGTATACAGGTATTCGCGTACGTGGTAGTGACAATACGCGCGTTAATGTTACGATAAACGGTATACCTTATAACGATTCTGAGTCGCATGGTACCTTTTGGGTCAATATGCCCGATTTTGCCTCCTCTACCGAAAGTTTGCAACTGCAGCGTGGTGTGGGAACGTCTACCAACGGTTCAGGAGCCTTTGGGGCTAGTCTGAACCTATTGACGGATGCCGTTTCTGACGAAGCCTATGGACAGGTTTCATCGTCCGTAGGAAGCTTTAATACGCTTAGGAACAACATCAAGTTCAGTACGGGCCTACTCAATGATCGCATAGAGATTTCAGGTCGATTGTCGCGAATAACTTCAGATGGCTATGTGGATAGGGCTTCCTCTGATTTGGATTCTTACTTCTTGCAAGCGGCCTACAACGACGGTAAAACACAATTGAAGGCCTTACTCTTTGGTGGGCATGAGGTGACTTATCAGGCATGGAACGGCGTTGATGCGAAAACCTTATTAGAGGATAGAACCTATAATTCGGCGGGCGCCTACACCGATGAAAACGGAGACGGGCAATATTATGACAATGAGGTGGATGACTACAAGCAAAACCATGCCCAATTTCTTTGGAATCAGAAGCTTTCAGGGAATTGGAGTTCCAATGTAGCCCTTCATTTTACCAAAGGGAGCGGATTTTTTGAACAGTACAAACAAGAAGATGACTTTGCAACATACGGCTTTGATCCCATAGTAGTGAATGGCGATGTGGTTGAAACGACCGATTTGATACGTCGTCGTTGGTTAGATAACAAGTTCTACGGCCTGGTTTTTTCGGCCAATTATACCAAAGACCGTTTAGATGTTATTTTAGGGGGAGGATGGAACTCGTATCAAGGGGATCACTTCGGTGAAGTTATTTGGGCGCGTTATGCCACCGATAGCCATATTCGCGATAGGTATTATGATGACGATTCCAATAAATCGGATTTCAATGTGTATTCAAAGGTGAATTATGGTCTAAACGATAAATGGAGTCTCTTTGCTGACCTTCAATATAGAAGGGTTGGTTATTCGGCCAACGGGGAAGATACCGGACTTGTTGATGATACCTTTGGTTTTTTCAACCCTAAGGCGGGGGTCGTATTTAACTTGGATGTTAATAACAATTTCTATTTCAGTTATGCCGTTGCTAATCGTGAGCCGAATAGGAACGATTACGAGGGAGGAAGTCCCAAATCGGAAAAATTGAACGATTTTGAGTTGGGGTGGCGTTATGTCTCCACTGCGTTCCAGCTGAATGCCAATGCCTATTATATGAAGTACAAAGACCAATTGGTGTTGACAGGGCAGCTCAACGATGTAGGGGCTCCGTTGCGTGCCAATGTTGGGGATAGTTACCGACTCGGGTTCGAGTTGGATGCAAATATTCAGATCGGGAAGAAGTTTTTCTGGCGACCGAATTTAGCTGTAAGCTCTAATAAGAACTTAGATTTTTTTACGGAGAACAATGGCGTCTTGGAAGAATTGGGCAATACCCCCATCGCATTTTCGCCTAATATTATTACGGGTAACGTTTTGGGCTACAATCCCCTTTACAATCTGCAGTTGTCGTTGTTGAACAAATACGTGGGAAAACAATACATGAACAATATTCATAACGAAGACTCGGTGTTGGATTGGTATTCCCAGACCGATTTCAATATTCAATATCAAATTGATGTAAATACTTTTATTAAGAGCATCACCCTATCCGGTTTGGTGAACAATATCTTTGATTCAAAGTTTGTTTCGAACGGGGCGGATTATGGAGGTGGGGATATCTATTACTATCCACAGGCAGGAACGAATTTCTTATTGGGGGCTACGGTTAGGTTTTAATGCCGCGGTTGTTTTTCTTCGTAATCGGATGGCGTTAAAAACTTATGGAATTAGTTCTATCGACGCTTAGAAGCTGTTCTTAAATCCGTTATTTTTACTTGATAACCAAGATTAAATGCTTCGAGGCTTGCCCCGAGGTAGTTTACTACTGATTCAAAGTGTCGACTGTATGGAAGAGAGAAAGAAAATTCGCTGGGGTATTTTAGGTTGCGGAAATGTAACCGAAGTGAAAAGCGGACCGGCCTATCAAAAAACCAAGGGATTTGAAGTTGTGGCCGTTATGCGGCGCGATGCCGGGAAAGCTGCTGATTACGCCAAAAGACATGGTGTTTCTAAGTATTATTCAGATGCCGATGCCCTTATAAATGATAAAGAGGTCGATGCCGTCTATATCGCCACGCCTCCCGATAGTCATAAGCGATATGCGCTAAAGGTTGCCGCCGCGGGAAAACCTTGTTGTATTGAAAAACCGATGGCTCCGAGCTATGCCGATAGTCTTGAGATCGAGCAAGCATTTGCAAAGAAAAATACACCCCTTTTCGTAGCGTATTACCGTCGTTCCTTACCGCGTTTTTTAAAGGTGAAGGAATGGTTGGATACCCATCAAATAGGGGAAGTCCGCCACATTCGTTGGTTTTTGGGAAAACCGCCCAACGAAGTCGATTTGAGCGGGCAGTACAATTGGCGTACCGATGCCCAAGTGGCCCCGGGTGGGTATTTTGACGATTTGGCGAGTCACGGCCTGGATCTCTTTGCCTATTTGTTGGGTGATTTTGACGAGGCCTATGGAACGGCACTGAACCAACAGGGCTTGTATACCGCCAAAGATGCCATAACGGGGCATTGGCTTCATAAAAAAGGCATAACGGGTTCGGGTACATGGAATTTTGGAACCCACCAAAGAGAAGACTTGGTCGAGATTTACGGAAGTGAAGGTAAGATCGTTTTTTCCGTTTTTGAGGAGGCCGATGTGGCCTTGATTAATGCCAAGGGCGAAGAGCGCTTGTTTGTAGCCCATCCCGAACATGTGCAGCAATTTCATGTTGAAAATTTAAGGGAGGATCTGTTCGGGGGTAAAAGCCATCCGTCAACAGGAAAGACGGCCTTGCATACCAGTTGGGTAATGGACCGTATTTTAGGGAGTCTATAGACGAGTGCCCGGGTATTCGTGTTTTCGGGCAATTGTTAAAGTCCTTTTTTTGTTCAGTACCGATGTGGCCACCATACGCAATGCCATTTCTGACCCTAGTACGGGTGAACTTTTCAATGCCATTATGGAGCGCTGTAGAAACGAGTAAAAGTGCTAGTTGGTGACCAGTATGATCCTACCGCTGCGTGTGGCGCGATATTCGAGCATATCGTAATACCGCTTGCCCTCTTCCGGTGGGTTGATCAGCTGACCGGTGAATAGGTTGTAAACAAGGTCGTCGCACGAACAAGTAACCTCCAGGCCGTTCTGGGTCATAGTAGAGCAATCGTTGGGCACGTGGTTGGGGCACGTGGCCTCGAAGGCACGGTATTGGTCAATACCCGATTGAATGACATAAACACCTCTTATACCCACACCCGCATTGTCGACAAAAACGATACTTCCGATATTGGTCAGCTGACTGTACTTGGGAAGGTTAAGGTTCATATCGAATCGAAAACCCACCTCTTGCAAGTAGGGATTGCGGACAACCCCATC
Source organism: Zobellia uliginosa (assembly GCF_900156625.1). Classification (GTDB taxonomy): domain Bacteria; phylum Bacteroidota; class Bacteroidia; order Flavobacteriales; family Flavobacteriaceae; genus Zobellia; species Zobellia uliginosa. The sequence continues at coordinate 744,597 of NZ_FTOB01000001.1, forward strand.
TTTACTGCACGATAAGGTTGATAAGACAATAAGTATGCTGAACAAACGCTTCATAGAAAAGGATGTAGGTTAAAAATCCGTACAGCAAAAGTGAACAAAATTTATGTATATTTGCGTTAAATCCTCTCTAAAATGGCTGCAGTGTTACGGTCTATGTAGAGGATTTTCCTATTTTACCTGATATATTAAATGAGTATCATATGAGTAACGTATCTTACTACACTAAAGAAGGACTACAAAAATTAAGGGACGAGTTGAATCAATTGAAAGATGTTGAACGACCCAAGGCTTCCCAAGCCATCGCCGAAGCACGTGATAAGGGTGACCTTTCCGAAAATGCGGAGTACGATGCGGCCAAAGAGGCCCAAGGGCTGTTGGAGCTCAAAATCTCTAAGATGGAGGAAATCCTTTCCAATGCACGTCTTATTGATGAATCTCAATTAGACACGTCTAAGGTGCTGGTGCTTTCTACCGTTAAATTGAAGAACCAGACCAACGGTATGGAAATGAAATACACCTTGGTAGCCGAGAGCGAGGCCGACCTGAAAACGGGCAAGATTTCGGTAAGCTCACCTATTGGTAAAGGGCTATTGGGTAAAAAGGTAGGTGATACCGCTGAGATAACCGTACCGAGCGGAACTTTGAAATTCGATATTTTAGAGATTACACGAGCATAAAATTTTAGAGCGCTATGGCATCGATCTTCACAAAAATCATCAACGGCGAAATTCCCTGTTATAAAATAGCGGAAGACGATGACTATTTCGCCTTTTTAGATATCAACCCCAACGCCAAGGGACATACGCTTTGTATACCGAAGAAAGAGGTAGATAAGATCATGGATCTTGACGAGGCTACCTATATGGGACTCATGGCCTTTTCACGAAAAGTTGGGAAGGCCATTGAAGCTGCCGTCGATTGCAAACGGGTAGGGATGACGGTCATTGGCCTTGAGGTGCCGCACGTTCACGTTCATCTTATACCTTTGAACAGCATGCAAGAGGCTACTTTTCAGCATAAGGTCTCACTTGTCAAGGAAGAATTTGAAACGATTGCCGCAAAGATTCGCGCCGAACTAGGCTAGGTCTGCTGCATCAGGAAATAAATACCTGCGGCCACTATGGCCACGATAAGTAAGGTTAAAATCCAGAATAAGGAAGTGAATTTTAAGGTGTTGCGGTCAGGGGTCACCATTTTTTGGTAGTACTTGAAACTACGCTCAATATCGTCGGTCCAACTTACGGGATAGATTTTTGACTCACATTTATTGCATACGATTTCATGGGTAACCTCATTCGTGATAGAGTGAAAGAGTTTGCCGTACTTGTGTTTTTGGTAAAAAGAAACCTTTAAATCTTGATTGAAGCATTCCGGGCAATTGTTTGTCAGTTCCGCTTCCTTGATCATCACTAATTTTTCCTTTGCCATTTCAACTGCTTGTAAAAAATAAAATCTCTTATTTCTGAATATACTCTTTTTATACGAAAATAGAGGTCTTAGGGTTTTCGACCTTCTAACTTAAAGCCTTTAGGGTAACCTGCATAACTGTACCCTCCTTATTCGACGAAAGTACTTTTATCTTCCCCTTATGGTACTCTTCAACGATTCTTTTTACCAAAGAAAGGCCCAAACCCCAACCTCTTTTTTTGCTGGTTACCCCAGGGTTGAAAATGGTTTGGAAGTCACTTTTGGGTATGCCGTGGCCCGTATCCGAAACTTGTACATGTACTTGTTTGCCCTCGCTTCGTATCTCTATGTGGATGCTTCCCTTGCCCTTCATGGCGTCGATACCGTTTTTGACCAGGTTTTCTATCGTCCAATTATATAGGGAGCGGTTCAGTAATACCGGAAGCTGCCCTACATTTGAAGAGAACGAGAAATCGATCAGTTTTGAGCTACGCAATTTTAGGTAGTCGTAGGCATCCTTGGTTTCTTTGACAATATCGTGGGGGTCGAGCTTGGGTAACGAGCCTATTTTTGAAAAACGTTCGGTAATGGTCTCTAGCCTAGAGATATCCTTTGAGATTTCCTTGGTAATCTGGGGGTTGATGTTTTCGCTTTTCAAAAGTTCGTTCCATCCCAATAAGGAAGATAGGGGGGTGCCGATCTGGTGTGCCGTTTCCTTGGCCATGCCCGCCCATAGTTTGTTTTGTTCAGAGGCCTTGTTGGTCTTAAAAAAGAAGAAGATTACCGCCCCGAACAAAAACATGATCAATAAGAGGGCTATGGGGTAGTATTTCAATTTGTTCAAAACCTCCGAATTGCCGTAATAGAGCGTAGCCAAATGTTCGCCCTGTTGGTTTATCGAAATAGGTTTGTTCTCGCTTTCGAACTTCCGTATTCTTTTTTGAACATACACGGAGTCGCTTACTTTTTGCTTGTCCATGTTATTGGTCTTGTACGAGCCGTCTTTGTTGACCAAGATCATGGGGGTCGAGGTGTTGTTCTGAAAAACTTTGAGGTGTAGGTTGCCCAAATCGGTGTCTTCCGACGATTGTTGGAATTCCGACTGCGCCGTGGCCCAAATTTCCATCTTAAGCCGTTCTTCTTCCTTGAACTTTTTAAAGAAACTGTTCGTATTCCACAGTATAAGGCTCACTATACCAAAGGAGGTAATGAGTAAAATGAAATTCGATGTTTTATTTTTAGGATTGAAATTCATCCGCATAAATACCTATTGAATGGGGCCAAGCCCGTATTTCGTTAAGGGTTGAACCCGTCAAAGATAAGGTAAATATGAAGAAAAAAGTGTAGGGGAGATGGGCATCGGTGTTTTTGATGGATTCTATTTTCTTATCTTTATCCTATGGCAAAAGAAATGATTTCAGTACTACCCGAAGCGGTTTCTACCGCTCAGTTGCATGCTTATCTTCTGGGGGCCGTAGGTCCTAGGCCAATTGCGTTTGCCAGTACGGTAGATGAAAAGGGAAACCCCAACCTGTCTCCCTTTAGTTTTTTTAATGTGTTCAGCGCCAAGCCTCCTATTTTGATTTTTTCTCCGGCGCGTAGGGTGCGTGACAACACCACAAAGCATACCTTGCAGAACGTGTTGTTGACCAAGGAGGTGGTTATAAATGTCGTCAATTACAGTATGGTACAGCAAATGTCTTTGTCGAGTACCGAATACGCCAAGGGAGTGAACGAATTTGAAAAAGCGGGCCTGACCATGCAATCTTCAGATATCGTAAGGCCTTTCCGTGTGGCCGAATCACCTGTGCAATTTGAATGTAAGGTAACCAAGGTAGAGGCCTTGGGGCGTGAAGGCGGTGCGGGTAACTTGGTATTTTCCGAAGTGGTAAAAATACATGTCGACCCCGATGTTCTCGATGACAAGGGGGTGATCGACCAACATAAGATCGATCAAGTGGCGCGTATGGGGGGCAATTGGTACAGCAGGGCCAATCTAGGATTGTTCGAAGTACCCAAACCTTTGTCTTCCTTGGGAATCGGCTTTGATCAAATACCCGAGCATATTCGTTTTAGCAAGACCCTTACCGGTAACGATTTGGGAATGTTGGGCAATATAGAGGAAATACCCGATAGCAAATCGGTAGAAGATTTCGTGGCGGAGCATATTGAAATAAGGTCTATGCTCAGTGGAGGGGAAAGAAAGCCGCTAGAGTTAAAGGCCCAAGAATATTTACATAAGAACGATGTGCTTTCTGCATGGAAGGTATTGTTGGCGGAGTAAATCTACTGGAAAACCAGTATTTTAGTAGGGTTTATATGGGGCAAAGTGTTTCAGGTGAAATTAATGGTCACCTATTCCTTTGCGTATTATGAAAACCCATCTGTCCGTTTTGCTCTTGTTTCTTATGGTCGTGCCCCATGCATTTTCGCAGGAAAATGATGTCTCCGGTCAAAGCGGGGCCTCTTCGTATATCACTTTTAGTCCTTTTTCGTCTTTCGATATTTATGCCCCTAGATTACGGGTCGGCTATATCCAGCATGTGACTCCCCATTTGAAAATGGGTCTGGATATGGGTTATGGCAATAAGGAAATAGCCTTCTTAAGCAATCATCTTGGGGATAGTTATCGCTTATGGGAAGTAAGGCCCGAGTTTTACTATGTGCTCAACCCTAAGACTAGAACCTTAAAATATATTGCTGCCGAACTGTTTTATATCGACCAGGCCAATATTTTTTCCAATGGGGAGTATCAGGCTGAAAACGGTGAAGATTTTCGTTATGACCGGGCGAGATACCAACGTCAAAAATATGGAATGCACCTTAAGTTTGGTTTGTTTTTGAACTTGGGACAAAAGGTCGGATTGAATTTTTATGGCGGAATCGGTTTCCGTTGGCGCAAGAGTGAATATCTCGATGCGGAAAACCTGGAAAGCACCGATGTTTTTCGCGAATGGTATTCTTCCATGTATGATGGGGAAGGCCGGGATTTTGGTCCCAACCCATCCTTGGGGGTAAAATTCTATTATCGCTTATAGCTGATAACCTTTAATAACTTCTTTTTGTTTTTTTAGGTGGATTATGCGATTAAAACTACTTTTATCCACTATAAAAATTAGTTCACATATAATTCATAATCATGGAAGTTCAAGGAAAAGTAAAAATGATCGGGGAAACCCAAACCTTCGGGAATAACGGGTTTAGAAAGCGCGAGATAGTGGTAACTACCGAAGAACAGTACCCACAACATATAATGGTAGAGTTTGTACAAGATAAAACCGATTTGTTGAATAACTTTAGTGTAGGTCAAGACGTAAAGATCAGCATCAACTTAAGAGGTAGGGAATGGACCAACCCACAGGGTGAGGTTAAATATTTCAACTCTATCCAAGGTTGGAGAATCGAAGGCGTTCAAGCGGAGCAAAGTGCACCAGGAATGCCGCCTGTGCCACCAGCGGAAGCGTTTCAGCCTGCTGACAACCTAAATGAGGAAGATCACGACGATTTACCCTTCTAAGTTTTACATGGGCTGATAAGTCCGTGAAGAAGATTATAAAAGCCCCGTTAGCTACACTGCCTAACGGGGCTTTTGGCTATTTTTGCAATATATCTAAAACGAAAAGGTGAAAGGAAGCGAAGCTCAAAACAGCCTATTTTTTCTCAGCGAGGCCTTGGTGTTTCCACCGGTGGAATACGCCCAAGACGATGGCCTGTTGGCGGCCGGGGGCGATCTGTCGGTCGAACGTTTGCTGTTGGCCTACAAAAGCGGCATCTTTCCGTGGTTCAATAATGATGCGCTATTGCTGTGGTGGAGTCCCGACCCTAGAATGGTACTTCACCCAAAGGATGTGAAAATCTCTAAAAGCATGCGTAAAGTATTACGCGACGGCCGGTTTAAGTTGACCAAAAACCAGTCTTTTGAAGCGGTCATCGAAGCCTGTTCCAGCATAGAAAGAGAAGATCAAGACGGCACGTGGATAACCGATAAGATGAAAAGGGCCTATCTGAAAATGCATGAAAAAGGATATGCCATCTCATACGAAGTCTGGGAAAACGATAGGCTTGTGGGTGGACTCTACGGGGTGGACCTAGGGACTATTTTTTGCGGTGAAAGCATGTTTAGCAAGGTAAGCAATGCCTCAAGGTTTGCCTTCATCAAAATGGCTCAGGAACTGGAAGCTAAAAAGTATAGGCTCATCGATTGCCAGATCTATACGTCCCATCTTGAGAGTTTGGGGGGGCAAGAAATCCCCCGTTCTGAATTCATTCAAATTCTAGAGGCTGAAAATAAGCGAGGTGAGTAAGAAGAAGATGTGTTCCGTGGTATGTGTATAGTCTTCCGCGCGGTACTCGGCACCGATTTCCAGTTTTGTTCCCTGTCCGAGCAACCAGCCCACATGCGATGTCAGGCGTTGGTCGTACTCGGGTTTATCGCCCTTGGCCACACTGAGAAGCGCTTCCGCGGAAGCTGAAAAATAGGGGTCCCCTACCGCAAGTTCTTCGCCTTTTAACGGAAAGTCGATGGCAAGGCGATATCGGAATCGATGAATGGTCAACGAGGGACTGATGCGCTGTTCGGCCCGAAAACGGCTGCCCATATTAAGGGTTTCGTTCCTATGCGAATATTTGTATTGCTCCACTATCCTTAGTTCGTTCTCTTCCGGCTCGTCGAATGATTCCCTAAACCGGTACTGTACCCCAAGGGCCAAACCTTGTTTGGAATCGACCTTAAAAGAGGAAAAGTGAACAAGGTCAATCTGTCTGATACGGTACGAAAAATCATCTTCGTAAATATAGGCGCGCTGGGCCACCTTAAAACTATGCGAGTAGTGGGTGTTCACCTTATATTTTAACGAAATATCGGGCTGAAAGTAGCCTGTGAGATTCTCTTGGCAGTAAGCCAAACTGCCCATCAATACCCCGAAAACGATAAAGAACCTTTTAATATAGTACATGGTCGTAATTTGGAGGTAGGGCCTTTTTGATCAGTTCCAATTTACCTTCGGCATTAAAGATGATTTCAAATTTTTCAACGTTCTTACCACTTTTCTTGCCTTTGACGGCAAATTTGTAGGTAATGGAGGGGAGCATCAGGTTTTGAAAGGCATCTTTTAGACTTTGGTCTATGTCATTACCTTTGGTAAGATATTGTTGATGAATTTTTTGTACGCGGTATTTTTCGAAATTCTTTTCGAGATAAGCGATGATTTGGGAATAGGAATCGTTGGGAATGTCTACCGGCTTTATTTCAAATTCAATGCCTTCGATCTTGCTGTCGTTGTTGAATTTTATACCGTAGCGCAAACGGTCTTTTTTAAACTTGACCTTGTAGCTGACCTCGTTGCTGTCTATTTCCTTGTAAAAACGCATTTGCCTGGCATCTTCCACTTTTTTTTCAATGGTCAATAGCGGCTTTTCCGGAAATTGCGATTTTCGGATGCGGTGTTCCCGTTCGCTCTTGACTTGGGCAAGGAGTGAAGCTGAACTAAAGGCCAAAATAAATACTAAAAGGAAAATAGACTTAACATTCATATTGCTATACTTTCTGTAAGGTTCATTTTTAACTACACCTGCCCATACCTAAAACATGAGATTTCATGGTCGTTGACCATACCTACGGCCTGCATAAAGGCATAGGTTACGGTACTGCCCACAAATTTGAAACCTCGTTTTTTCAGGTCTTTGCTCAGGGCATCCGAAATTTCTGTGGTGGCAGGGGCGTTTTTGTAATTTTCTACCCTGTTCTTTATGGGGCTATGGTTTACAAACCCCCAAACATAAGTGCTAAAACTCCCAAATTCATCTTGTACCTTCATAAACGCCAAAGCATTGGAAACTGTTGCACCTACCTTTAATTTGTTTCTGATGATACCGGCATCGTTCAGCAAGGCCTGGATCTTATTTTCTTCGTACCGCGCTATTTTCCGGTAATCGAAATTATCGAAGGCCTTTCTGAAATTTTCGCGCTTCCTTAAAATGGTAATCCAGCTCAATCCGGCCTGAAAGGTTTCCAAGACCAAAAACTCGAAAAGGGTATCGTCGTCCTTTACCGGTGCCCCCCATTCTATGTCATGGTAGGCCTCGTAAAGGGCGTCGCCTTTGCACCAACCGCATCTTTGTTTTTCCATTTTGTTTTTTGAATCGCGAAAATACGCCTTTATGAACAAAAGGTTATACTTGTGTTACTTTCAATCGATGTTTTACAGTCCAATATTAAGAAATTATGAATCAAGGTTTGTGTGCTAATGGTTTTTTTGGTGGAAGGCGCCCTTTGGATCAATGCATTGAAAGTGCGTTTTAGTAATGTAAATCGAACTTTGTCTTTTTTGAGGCCCCGTTCAGCTGGGGAGATGTAAGTTCTTGTGGGAAAGTGCTACCAATGTTACCCAAGTTACGCATGCTGTACCGACGGAGTGTTAACTTTGTAATGAATTAAAGAAGATTGAAATGGCAATACCTACAACATTGAACAATACCCAGCAATTACTTGAAAAAGCCTTGTCGCAAGCAATTTCTTACGACGATTATCGTGCCATGGTTGGCCAATTGGCCTTAGAGGGGAAGTCTACCGGACCGAACCAGACCGAAGCCTTGGCCAATTATACCATGCTTAACGATAGGCGGATGAAACGTTTTGATAAGACCGTTAAACTCAGTGATGAACATGTTGCTCAAATTGCCAAGCTCGATAAAAACTTGCAACTGATCGTTTTGACTGAAAGTTGGTGTGGGGATGCGGCCCCGGCCTTGCCCGTTATCAATAAGGTGGCCCAGTTGAGCGAACATATCGATTTCAAAGTGGTTTTGAGGGATGAGCATATAGACCTTATGAACCAGTTTTTGACCAATGGCGGAATGTCTATCCCTAAATTGATTTTTTGGGACCGTGAAAACCAAGAAGTACTTGCTGATTGGGGACCCCGACCTGAGCCTGCCGCAAAATTGGTGGCCGACCATAAGGCAAAACACGGAACGCTGTTACCTGAAATCAAAGAGGAAATACAGCAGTGGTACAATAAAGATAAGGGGCAAACAATGTTGAAAGAGCTCTTAGCGCGCCTTCCCTTGAAATAGGTAGGTGATCGTGCCTTTTTGTATGGACTTTTCACCAGAGCTGAATTTCGCCTTTAAAGCGTAGGCTATGGCGTTGTCTATAAGACAACCGTTAGTGGTTCCGGAGCTTTTGGCGTTGTAATCGGCATCGACAACATTACCTGTGGCATCTACTTGAATGTTTATGACCACTTTTCCTCCTTCTATACAGGTGTATATGGGAGGGGGTAATTTGTAGTAGCTGCGGTTTACCAAAGAATAGGAAACCGAAGTTCGGCGTTTGGCCAAGTTATTGGTGAATTCTTTCTTTTGGGCTTCTTTTTCGCCTAATAGCTGCTTGGCTTCCTCGCGCTTCTTTTTTAGTTCCTTTACGCGTTCGGCATATTCGGAATCGGAAAGCATGCCCGTTGGGTCGTCGTTATTCTCGGCGGCCAATTTTTCCTCCATCAACTCCTCAAGGGTTTTCAAGGGTTCTGGGTTGCCGTAGCTGGGCTTTGCCGCTTCGTTATACGCCATATGGCTTTTAAGGGGGTCCGATTTTTCAATTTCCTCCTTTAGCTCTTCCTTTTTTTCGAGAAGTTCTTCAATGTCTTCTTCCAGCATCATTTCCACCACGTACTCGTCCTGCTCCTTTTCTTGCCCTAAATGAATGTTGTACAAGGCCAACACGATTATGGACATCGAAAAGATGGTGATAAGAAACGATAAGTGTTTACGGTTCAAGGTCATGGTGGTATAACCACAATTTTAAAAAAATATTTTAATTATTCGTTGAACGGAAAGGCTAAGGTGTTCTTTTTACGATTTTGTCGTTTTTCCCAGTAGATTTTCCGCAAAAACATTAGGGTCTGTGGCTGTATTTACGTTGTATCCTCCTATTTTGGTTCTTCTGAGTTCAGATAAATGGCCTCCGCTCCCTAATGCTTGTCCCAAATCGTGTGCCAAGGATCTAATGTAGGTGCCTTTACTGCAAACAATCCTGAATTTTAGCTCGGGCAGTTTCATTTCGGTGATTTCAAAAGTTGAAACGTTTACGGTCCTTGTTTTTATTTCCACATCCTTTCCTTCTCGGGCATATTCGTAAAGGCGTTTACCGTCTTTTTTTAGGGCTGAAAATACAGGGGGGCGTTGCTCGATATCGCCTATAAACTGTGAGAGGGTCTCGTTGAGCAAGGCTTCGGTGATATGTTCGGTAGGGTAGGTTTGGTCGACTTCGGTTTCCAGATCGTACGAAGGGGTCGTGGCGCCGAGGGTAATGGTGCCTGTATATTCCTTTACCTGGCCTTGAAGCTCCGGTATTTTCTTGGTGAACTTTCCGCAGCAAATAATGAGTAGTCCCGTGGCTAAAGGGTCTAAGGTTCCCGCATGGCCGATTTTAAACTTCTTGAGCTTGAATTTTGAGCGAATGGCCCATTTTAATTTGTTTACGGCTTGAAAAGACGACCATCCTAGCGGCTTGTCTATAAGCAATATTTGTCCGTCAAGAAAGTCTTCTTTGCTACGCGAATCCATGTAAAAAATATTAATCCCTTTTTAGCGAAACTGAAATCGCTCTAACTCATAAAACCGTAGGCAATGGCGATCAGACCTACAACAAAGCAGTAAATGGCGAAGTAAGAAAGCTTGCTCTTCTTGACCAATTGGATCATCCAGGTACAGGCGGCGAGACCGGCTACAAAGGCAGCGATAAAACCTGCGCCCATGGCAACATTGTTTCCGCCGTCAAAGTTAAGGTCACCGCTCATAAGGTCTTTTGCTATTTTTCCAAAAATCAGGGGTACGACCATCAAGAACGAAAAACGGGCCGCCTTGGTCTTGTCTACGCCCAGAAGTACCGATGTGGAGATGGTGGCACCACTTCTTGATATACCCGGCAACATGGCTATGGCCTGTGAGATACCTACGATCAGTGCGTTGCCGAAACTAACTTTTTTATCCGTGTCCTTGGCCTTGTCGGCAAAATATAAAAGAACGGCCGTTATCAATAGCATAAAGCCTACGAAGCGAACGTTGCCCCCGAAAAAGGCTTCCAGTTGTTCTTCAAAGAAGAGACCCACGAAAACGGCGGGCAACATAGATATGATAATCTTTACCGAGAATTGGGCTTCTTCGTTCCATTTAAAACTAAAAAGACCGCTGATGATTTCCCATATGTCTTTCCTGAAAACCACAATGGTACTCAAGGCGGTGGCAAAGTGTAGTACCACGGTAAACAATAGGCTTTCTTCGGGTACGGAATGGTCGCCCAAAATGGCTTTTCCCAATTCTAAATGTCCACTTGATGATACAGGTAAAAATTCGGTCAATCCTTGAATGATACCGAGAATGATGGCGTCTAGCGTCTCCAAATTAGTCTTTCTTCTTGTGCGGATTCAACAATATGGCGTATATCTCAATACCCAGGCCTATGAGGACAAGGGTCGGGGCCAGACGGATTCTCCTAAAACTGTAGATGTCTTCGTTGAATACATTGGGGTCGTCACTACCGCCACCGCTCATGAGTATAAAGCCTATGGCTATAAATGCAAGACCGACGAAAAAGAAGGTGTAGTTCTTTTTCTGAAAAATAAATTCTTGCGTGACCTGTTTGCCTGTCTGTTCTTTTTGTTTCTTACCCATGCTGCAAATTTAACGAAGTTCTATTTAAAAAAGTTTATGGTCGTAAAGGTTTATTGTATCAAGGGCGTTTCTGCTAGTATTGGCGGGCCTAATAATAGAGTTCATCGGTTCTGAGGTTCAAGAACCGTTGTGTTGCGAAAAAGGTGCTGATCAGTGATATGAAAATACCCAAGACAAAAATTGCCGTATAGAGCAAGCCCAGTTGTTCCATATCCTTAAAGAGTTCCAGTTCCGGAAAGTTTTGGTCTAAATAATACAAGACTCCGGTCAAGGCCAAAAGCGCGGTTAGGGCGCCGAACATGCCCAGTTTGATGTTCATCCATATAAAAGGACGGCGAATAAAGGTCTTGGTGGCCCCTACCATTTGCATGGTCTTGATGATAAAGCGTTTCGAGTAAATACTCAATCGTATAGAGCTGTTGATGAGTAAGATGGCGATAAAGGTAAGCGCGCCACTGGCGATCAAGATCCAAAAACTGATCCGTTTTACGTTTTCGCTCAAAAGGCCGACCAAGGGCTTGTCGTAACTTACTTCTTCAATATAGGCTTTTTGGGCAAGGGTGGTGGCCAATGAATCGATTTCTTGGGGGGTGACATAATCGGCCCGTAATTGTAGGTCGATGGAGTTTTTAAGCGGATTGTACCCTAAGAAATCCTGAAAATCCTCGCCTATTTCCTCACTGTGCTGTTCGGCAGCCTCTTCTTTTGAGACAAATACCGCACTTTTGGTATGTTCGGCCTGTAAAAGGTTTTTTTGTAATTGGTCTATTTCCGACTCTTTGGCTTCATCCTTTAGGAAAATGGAAATGGTAATCTGTTCTTTAAAATGATCGGCCATCTTCTTGGTGTTAATGACCAGAAGACCCAAAATTCCCAATAAAAATAGCACCAATGCAATGCTCAATACCACCGAAAAATAAGATGATATCAATTTTTGTTTCTGATATTGTTCAAAAGACTTACCCATAATCGCGTATACGGGCGTAAATTTAGGAAAGTAAATTGAATAAACTTATTTTTGCGCCACATTGAAAAGAAAGATATCAGATGCACTACGATTTTAGGAAAATAGAGAAAGATTGGCAAGACTTTTGGGCCAAGAACGAAACCTTCAAGGCCGAGAACAATTCCGATAAACCAAAGTACTATGTGTTGGACATGTTTCCTTACCCTTCAGGTGCCGGATTACATGTGGGGCATCCGCTCGGGTACATCGCCAGCGATATCTATGCACGCTATAAAAGGCATAAAGGTTTTAATGTCTTGCACCCGCAAGGCTACGATTCTTTTGGTTTGCCGGCGGAGCAGTACGCCATCCAGACCGGACAGCATCCGGCCATTACTACGGAAGCCAATATAAAAACCTATAGGAGGCAACTGGATCAGTTGGGCTTTTCTTTTGATTGGAGCCGTGAGGTACGTACTTCCGATCCCCAGTATTACAAATGGACGCAGTGGATCTTTATTCAGTTGTTCAATTCGTGGTACAACAAAACTTCCGACAAGGCGGAAGCTATCGATAGTTTGGTTGCCATCTTCGAAGCGGAAGGAAATGTGAATGTGCAAGCGGTTTGTGACGAAGATATAGCGCAGTTTTCGGCGGCCGATTGGAAGGCCTTTTCAGCTAAGGAAAAACAAGAAATTTTATTAAAATACCGCCTGACCTATTTGGCGGAAAGCGAGGTCAACTGGTGTCCTGCCCTAGGTACGGTCTTGGCCAACGACGAGATTGTCAATGGGGTTTCCGAACGCGGGGGGCATCCGGTAGTCCGTAAAAAAATGACCCAGTGGAGCATGCGTATCACGGCCTATGCCCAGCGTTTGCTCGATGGCTTAAATACGGTAGATTGGCCGCAGCCCCTGAAAGATTCACAGACCAACTGGATCGGTAGAAGTGAAGGTGCCGAGGTGGAGTTCGCCTTAAAAGGATCGGAACATAAGATAGCCGTATTTACGACCCGCCCCGATACTATTTTTGGGGTGAGTTTTATGACCTTGGCCCCAGAACACGAACTGGTCACCAAGATAACCACGCCCGAACAGAAGGCGGAGGTAGAGGCCTATATAGAAGCTACAGCCAAACGTAGCGAACGTGAACGTATGGCCGATGTAAAAACCATTTCGGGTGTCTTTACCGGAGCCTATGCCGAGCATCCGTTTACCAAAGAGCCGATTCCGGTTTGGATCGGTGACTATGTATTGGCCGGATATGGTACGGGAGCCGTAATGTCAGTGCCTTGTGGAGATCAAAGGGATTACGATTTTGCCAAGCATTTCAATATTCCCATCCCAAATATTTTTGAAGGGGTCGATATATCGGAGGAAGCCTTTGCCGATAAGGCGACCACCGTTATCGCCAATTCCGATTTCTTGAACGGCTTGGGCTATAAGGAGGCTACTTCAAAGGCCATTGCCGAATTGGAAAAATTGGGTGTGGGAACAGGTAAGGTCAACTACCGCCTGCGCGATGCCGTTTTTAGCCGTCAGCGCTATTGGGGCGAGCCCTTTCCTGTGTATTATGTAGATGGAATGCCGCAAATGATCGCTGCTGAATATTTGCCCATAAAATTACCGGAAGTCGATAAATATTTACCTACCGAAACCGGGGAGCCGCCTTTGGGCAATGCTGCCGTCTGGGCTTGGGATACGGAGAAGAATGAGGTTGTTGCGAATGATAAGATTGATAATAAGACCGTTTTTCCTCTTGAGTTGAATACCATGCCGGGCTGGGCGGGAAGCTCACAGTACTTTAACCGTTACATGGATCCACATAATGAAAATGAAATTTTCTCCAAGGAAGCCATTGACTATTGGCAAGATGTGGACTTGTACATTGGGGGAAGCGAACATGCTACGGGGCATTTGCTATATAGCCGTTTCTGGCAGAAGTTTATGTTTGACCTAGGTTTGGTGCCTAAAGATGAGTTTGCTAAAAAGCTGATCAATCAGGGGATGATTACTGGTACTAGTGCTTTTGTTTATAAGGTTGCATATGAGGTGAGTACAATTGTTGATGGAGGTTATGATGAAAAGGAGATAAGTGATTTTCAATCAAAAGTTATAAGTGATAACCCAGTATTTGTTTCTAAAAATGTTAGAGACAAAATTGTAAGTTGCGACAAGGCTGAGTTCAAAAACTTAACTGAGTCCGTAAAACAGGTGACAAATAGGATTGGAGAAAAGTTGACTGAGAAGTTTCCTAAAACACAAGTCGAAATCCGTTTGTGGACAGGGCGGAGTTTTGACATGCCTCTACATGCAGATGTATCATTCGTTAACGCTTCGGATGAATTAGATGTCGAAGCATTTAAAAATTGGCGAGAAGAATATAAGAATGCTCAGTTTATAACTGAAGAAGATGGAACTTTCAAAGTATCTCGCGAAGTCGAAAAAATGTCCAAGTCCAAATACAACGTGGTCAACCCCGATGCCATTTGTGAGGAGTACGGGGCCGATTCATTGCGTCTGTACGAAATGTTCTTGGGGCCCTTGGAGCAATCCAAGCCTTGGAATACTGCAGGTATCACGGGGGTACACAGCTTCTTGAAAAAACTATGGCGTTTGTACCATTCGGGCCCTGAAGGTGCCTTTGAGGTGTCGGAAGCCGAACCGTCAAAAGACAGTTACAAGACCCTGCACAAGACCATTAAAAAAGTTGAGGAAGATATCGAGAACTTTAGTTTCAATACCTCGGTGTCTACCTTTATGATCGCAGTAAACGAATTGAGTTCGCAGAAATGCAACAGCCGTGCGGTGTTGGAACCCATGGCAATTTTAGTATCGCCCTACGCGCCCCATATTGCCGAGGAACTTTGGAGTAAATTAGGTCATGAGGGTTCGATCGCTACGGTAGCCTTTCCGAAATTCGAAGAAAAATACCTAGTGGAAAGCAGTAAGGAATACCCGGTTTCCTTCAATGGAAAAATGCGTTTTAAACTAGAGCTTCCGCTAGACTTGAGCAAAGATGAAATTGAGGCGGCGGTAATGGCCCATGAAAAAACACAGCAGCAATTGCAAGGGCGTACGCCTAAAAAAGTGATCGTGGTGCCCGGTAAAATTGTTAATATCGTAGGCTAAGCTATACGGCCATCAACTTGGTGTAATATGGACTATATTGAAATTCTCGGGTTGGTGGCCGCTATTCTGACCACGGCCGGCTATGTGCCCCAGGTCTACAAAACCTGGGTAGACAAATCTACCAAAGACATTTCGCTTACGACCTATCTGGTGCTCTTTGTAGGGGTAGTACTGTGGCTGATCTACGGTTTGATGATCAGTAGCCTACCTGTTACCTTGGCCAATGCCGTAACGGCCTGCCTCCTTTTTTTAATGCTCGTTTTAAAGTTCAAGTACAAATAGGCCAAAGACATTTTGGCAGAATTTATTTAGCAAAACCTTGTCAATTTCTTTTGGCGGGGTTTTTGCTTTTGATAAGCTAGCGGATTGCAGAGGGTCTGCGTTCGTGTGGATTATGAAAAGCCGCACTTCATGTGTACGGGAAGTGAGACGGTATTTGAAATGAAGAGTTTTTGATTATCTTTAAATTTAATTTAAAAAAGGAATATAGTTATGATGGGATATTATATTTTGATAGGAGCCATAGCTTTAGTAAGCTGGTTGGTGAGCAGTAAGCTCAAGAGCAAGTTTAAGTATTATTCCAAGGTGCATTTGAGCAATGGAATGAGCGGTGCCGAGATTGCCGAAAAAATGTTGGCCGACCATGGTATTCGCGATGTTAAGGTTGTTTCTACCGCCGGTATGCTTACCGATCATTACAACCCAAAGAACAAAACGGTAAATCTAAGTGAGGGTGTGTATAACCAAAGAAATGCAGCTTCTGCAGCGGTAGCGGCGCATGAATGTGGACATGCCGTGCAACATGCGCAGGCATATGAATGGTTGACCATGCGTTCTAAATTGGTGCCTGTAGTAAGCGTTACCTCAGGAATGTCTATGTGGGTCGTTTTTGGCGGTCTGATGCTTGGTGCTGCCGCAGGTGTTGGTCTTGGGTACTGGATCGCGGTTGCCGGATTGGTTATGATGGGCATGGCCACCCTGTTCAGTTTTATCACCCTACCTGTAGAATACGATGCCAGTAACCGTGCCCTGGCCTGGTTGAAGGCAAAGAACATAGTGACCCCGCAAGAATACAAGGGCTCAGAGGATGCCTTAAAGTGGGCTGCAAGAACCTACTTGGTTGCGGCTATCGGTTCTTTGGCCACCTTGGTCTATTGGGGAATGCAAGTACTTGGCGGAAGGGATTAATTCAAGAAACCATAAGCATATAAAAAAGGCTGTCTAACTTGTTAGACAGCCTTTTTCTTGAGTTAGCCTGAGTGTGTTATGCTGCTTTGATGCGTTCGTCGATCAGCTTCAAGGCAATACCGTCGCGGCCCATCAGTTCAAATAGGTCTAAGATGTCGCGTATGGATTTTTCTTCTTCCAATTGTTCGGTAACGAACCACTGCATAAAGTTTTCAACGCCAAAATCGCTATTCTTCCTAGCGGAGGCAACTATTCGGTTGATCGATTTACTTACTTCTATTTCTTGGGTCAAGGCCGTTTCGAAAACTTCCTCCAAAGAAGAGAAATCATGGTTGATATTCGCTACTTCAGGTGAAATGGCATTTCCGCCACAATCGTTGACGAACTTGAAAATCTTCATCATATGCTCCCTTTCCTCGGCCGCTTGTTGGTACATAAAGTCCGCACTGCCTGTATAACCCCGTTGATCGCACCAAGAGGCCATGGCCAAATAAGAGGCAGATGCTTTTCCCTCCATTTGTATTTGGGCGTTAAGCATATCCATGCTTTCCACCTTTATACTCATCTGTTGTCTCGCTATATCTTTCATTGTCTTTTTCTTTATCTGTCTAACGTAAAGTTATCACAAAAGTATGTACAGTGCTAGTGGGTTAACCAATTTATAACTGGTTTTAGACTGGTTAAAAATAGAAAGGTTTAAATTTTAGAGGTAAGGGAAGGTGTTTGGGCGGCAATACCGAGTACAAAAAAGACATCGCTAAGTAAGGCCTTAAGGTCGAGAATTTCCAAGGTGTTCAACACGAAAAGGTGTTCTCTGTTGCAAAGGGTCAGAATCTCTAGTCCATGGGGGTTGACCTCTTCGTCAAAGTGATGTTCAATGGTGATTCCCCACACTTTTTGACGTAGCGATAAGAGCTGGCAAAACGATAAACGCACCAACTTCTGACCGAGGTCTATATAAAAGCATCTCTCCTTGTCCGATTGGAAAAATGTATAGTATTGTGATGAATGAATGCGTTCCATTGAAGACAAAAATAATCCTTATTTAGATTTAATACAAATATTAGATCTGAATTTGTCGATCAATTTGCTGGGCCAAGGAAATAAAGGTTTCGGTACGCGATACCCCTTCTATTTGTTGAATTTCCTTGTTCAGTACGTGCATCAGGTGTTCGTTATCTTTACAGAGCACTTTTATAAGAATAGACCAGTTACCCGTGGTGTAGTGGCATTCGAGTACTTCGGGAATCTTTTCGAGTTGTTTTACCGCAACAGGGTTGCTCATGGCCTTGTCGAGATATATACCAATATAGGCCATGGTGGTGTAGCCCATGACCTTGGGGTTGATTATAAATTTTGAACCGGCCAGTAATCCCGATGACTCTAATTTTCGAAGGCGTTGGTGAATCGCCGCCCCAGATATGCCAATGTTTCGGGCAATCTCCAGAATGGGCTTTCTCGCATCTTCCATCAAGTACCTTAGAATCTTTTTGTCGATACCGTCAATTTTTACTTTATCGTTACTTGGTTTCATGGGTAGAGTTTCAATTTGATGGTAAAAGTAGCTATTATTGTTTTAATTTTATACTGATAGAAAATGCCGTTTTAGATGGAGTCTAAATGAGGGTGTCTAATCTTCATTGGACACGGAATCAGGATTATAGCCTAGGTATGGCACTTTGTATTCCTTAAAATAGATCCCATACGATTTGAGTTCTTCTAGTATGGGTTCGTATACTTCTTTTTTGATGGGTATTTGCACGCCGGGGCTACTTATCTTTTTATTCAGGATGGCCAAGGTGGCAATGGCTACGGGTAGTCCTACCGTCTTGGCCATGGCCGTATGGGTGCGGTTCTCACCAATGACGACCATATTGGCATCGATTTGGTATTTGTGGCCTTGTAGTTCGTAACCTATTTTGTGGTACATAACGATCATGTCCTTATCATCGTCGTTGAGGTTCCAGCTTTTTTCTAGTATGTATTGAAGAATTTGGGCCGGACTGGCATGTTTTAAAGGAATGGATTTTTGGTCGTTTAAAAGGTCGAGCTCCAAGAGCTTTTCCCACATAATGTCGTCTTGATCGATTTTAAGGTAGTGCCTAAGTTTTAGTTCTACAGAATCTGTTGGGGAATACGGTAGAAATAGGTTGGTAAACTCGCGGTAAGACATGTTTTCGGAGTTCTCAATGGTATAACTATCGTCGGTCATGCCCAGTTGCACGAACATGTTCCAGGCTTTTGAAAATCCCACTCGGCGCATCGTACCCCGATAGAGGGTGAGTACATCTTGAAGACCATAGGCTTCCCTGTAATTTAAGGAGTTGCGATTGGCGTAGCCTTCAAAACGGCCATAGCCTTCGATGTCGAAAAATTCGGTGCGACGAAACAGTTTATGGTAGGGAAGATATTTGTAGGTGCCTTCCTGAATAAACTTTGCCGCGCCACCTTGACCTGCAAGGACGACGTTTCGTGGATTCCAGGTGAACTTGTAATTCCATAGGTTGTCGTCACTTTCAGGGGCGACCAATCCCCCACAAAACGACTCAAAAAGCAATATTTTTCCACCTTGGTGCCTTATTCTGTCAATAATCTGCATGGCGCTCATGTGGTCGATACCGGGATCGAGGCCTATTTCGTTCATAAATACCAGTCCCTTCTTCTTTACCTCTGCCTCCAAGTCCTTTAGGCTATCGCTTACATAGGAAGCCGTAACCAAGTGCTTGTTCAGCGCCAAACAATCAACGGCAACCTTACTGTGCAAGAATGCGGGAAGCATAGAGACCACAATGTCGCTTTCGCCTATGGCTTTTTTTCTTGCGGCTTCGTTCTGTATGTCGAGTTGAATTACCGTACAGTTTTTATGGTCTTTGACGGTTTTGGAAATGGACTCTGGATTGAGGTCGCCAATGGTAAGGTAAAGTTGCTCTTCATTCGATTTTTCGAGAAAATAGTCCAGAAGATAGGAGGTAGATTTACCTGCTCCGATAACAAGTATATTTCGCGACATTTAGTTTTGTACTTTTAATTGGTGTAACGAGAGACTAAGGTAGTGATTGTTATATTTATAAAAAAATACATCGTATAAGTTATGAACAAAACAATATTTCTAACTGGAATCGTCTTAGGGGCTATGGCTGTCATTTTGGGTGCTTTTGGTGCTCATGGCTTGGAAAAATTAGTGGATGCCGATGCGATTCAAACTTTTGAGACCGGGGTAAGATACCAAATGTACCATGCCTTGCTTTTGTTGGTTTTGGGTAATATAAAAGCATTGCCCGAAGCTAGTAAAAAGTTGATTTTTTATTTTGTGTTAGCGGGAATTTTTTGTTTTTCTTTCTCTATTTACCTGTTGGCGATGAACAGTCTGACCGATTTTGATTTTCGGGTAATCGGTCTGGTAACCCCATTGGGCGGCACCTTGCTTATTATAGGTTGGGGCCTATTTGGATATCGGGTTTATAAATATTTAAACTAATAAATTCTCATTTTTAGGTATATAAAGTTATTATTTTGATAATTTTATACCCTAAAACGAACTCTGAATTAACAATTCACAAAAAATGAGAAAATCTATTTCTTTAAAATCGTACGGTATCACGCACGATAATCTGCATTATCAGCTGTCTCCTTTCGAGCTGCACGCCATTGCTCTTGAGAAGAAGATGGGAAAGGAGGCCTCTTCTGGGGCCTTGGCGGTAAATACCGGGGAGTTTACCGGTAGGTCACCTAAGGATCGGTTTATCGTAAAAGATAAGATCACCGAAAAAAAAGTATGGTGGGGAGATATCAACCTTCCCTTTGAGCCCTCTAAGTTCGATGCGCTTTATGACAAGGTAATTGCCTATCTGAACGAAAGGGAGTTGTACGTGCGCGATTGTTATGCCTGTGCCGATCCCAATTATCGAATGGATATTAGGGTTATCAATGAGCACCCTTGGGCGAATCAATTTGCCTATAATATGTTCATCAGGCCTACGGAGGAGGAATTGCGAAATTTTGACCCGGAGTGGACGGTAATAAATGCCCCAGACTTTAAGGCCGATGCCGAAATAGATGGAACGCGACAACACAATTTTGCGATTTTGAACTTTACCCGAAAAATTGTGCTTATCGGGGGTACGGGTTATACCGGCGAAATAAAAAAAGGGATTTTCTCTGCGCTGAACTTTATACTTCCTGTGGAGAAGAAAACCTTGCCGATGCACTGCTCCGCTAATGTGGGCAAAGATGGCGATACGGCTATATTCTTTGGGCTTTCTGGTACGGGAAAAACAACTTTGTCTACCGATGCGTCACGAAAACTTATCGGTGACGATGAGCACGGTTGGAACAATGAAAATGCCGTTTTTAATTTTGAGGGCGGTTGCTATGCCAAGGTCATCAACCTTTCGCAAGAGAACGAGCCTGAAATCTTTGGTGCCATAAAGAAAGGTGCAATTCTCGAAAATGTGGTGATGGATGAGGCCGGTAATGTCGATTTTGCCGATACTTCCATAACACAAAATACAAGGGTGAGCTATCCTATCTACCATATTGAGAATGTGCAACGACCTTCCATGGGTAAGAATCCCAAGAATATATTCTTCCTTACGGCCGATGCGTTTGGCGTATTGCCTCCCATATCGAAATTGACCCCTAGTCAAGCGGCCTATCATTTTATTTCGGGCTATACGGCCAAGGTTGCGGGCACCGAAGCAGGGGTAGTCGAGCCTGTTCCTTCTTTTTCAGCTTGTTTCGGAGCGCCGTTTATGCCCTTGCATCCGGCCAAATACGCCGAAATGCTAAGTGCGAAAATGAAAGAGGCCGGAGTGAACGTTTGGTTGGTCAATACGGGTTGGACAGGAGGTCCTTACGGAGTAGGTACGCGTATGAAGCTAAAGTATACCCGGGCAATGATCAATGCCGTGCTCAATGGTGACTTGGGGCTGTATACCTATGATGACTACCATATCCATTCGGTGTTTGGTGTTGCACAGCCTAGGGAATGCCCAGGAGTGCCTACCAGTGTGTTGAGCCCGCGTACGACATGGAACGATGACGAAGCTTATTATACTACGGCCTTTAAGTTGACGAATGCCTTTAGGGAAAACTTTAAAAAGTTTGAATCTTATGCCAGCGAGGAAATCCGAAGGGGTGGACCGCAGCGCTATGGGTTTTAAATATTGACCGAAAAGGCTGGAAATATAGAAAGCCCCCTGTTCACGAACAGGGGGTTTTTATGTGTCGTTGAATCAAGAAATCTTATTTCTTGTTTACCGTAGTGATGTACTTTTGAAGGGCCATGGTCATAGACGGAGTTTCAGGCGTTGGAGCCTTGATGTCTATACGTAGGCCGGCTTCGGTAGCGGCATTTATGGTCGAGTTGCCGAATACGGCAATGCGCGTATCGTTTTGCTCAAAATCGGGGAAATTCTGTAGCAAGGATTCAATGCCCGATGGGCTAAAGAATACCAAGATATCATAGTATACATCGCGAAGGTCCGATAGGTCGCTTATCACGGTCTTGTAAAAAATACCACGCTTCCATTCAATGTCCAATCCGTCCAAAATTTCTGGAATGATGGGTTTTAGGGCATCGGAGGAAGGTAAAAGGAATTTTTCGCCCTTGTACTTTTTGAACAAAGGAACCAAATCGGCAAAATTGCGCTTGCCGACGTAGATTTTACGCTTCCGGTATACTACGTATTTTTGTAAATAGTACGCTACGGCTTCCGACTGGCAAAAATACTTCATAGAGTCGGGTACCTTAAAGCGCATTTCTTCGGCAATGCGGAAGAAATGGTCAACGGCGTTGCGGCTGGTCAAGATGATAGCCGTATAGTTTTTGAGATCTATTTTTTGCTGGCGCACATCTTTAGCGTCCACACCCTCAACATGAATAAAAGGCCTAAAGTCTACTTTGACTTTTTCCTTGTCAATCAGTTTCGAATACGGTGAGTTTTCCATCTTCGGTTCTGGTTGCGAGACCAAAATCGTCTTTACTTTCATATAAACCTATTGTTTAAGATAACTGCCAATGATAACAAATGGGGAAATTTCGAGAGCGCAAAGGTACAAAATAAAATAGAAAAAGTAGTTGGTGATGAATTTTTGATGATTCCTTAATACTGTAACCCACCCGATTACATTGATTAAGAGAACCAACAATATGGCGACATACACCACAATTTTCGAGCCCTGCGCAACGTAGGCCAATATAACGTTGGCCAAAAACATGATAATACCACTATAATTTAGGTACGATAATTTTTTAAAAATAAGTTCACCTATGGTCTTTATGGAGCCAAAAATGAAGCCGTTTCCTAGCTGTAAGATGATTTTTACGACAATAAAGCCTAAAAGACACGCTAAAATAATGGGATACATAAATGGGTAAACGTCGTCGGTGCCTTCCCTTAAAATCTGTCTGGCCAAGAAAATGAACAAGGCAAAGTTGATGACCTGAAAAATGGTGAAAAAGATATGAAACCAGTTCATCAGTTTTTCTTTTTTGCTGTACATGAAAATGTACTTGTTGTTGAAGGGCAGTATAATAAAATTCAAGAACCGACTATAGAACAAACCCTTGGCCAAGACTAAGAATAAGATACTGCCGATAAGTATTATCGTAATCCAGTCGGCTGTTCCCGCGGTGCGTAGTATCGGTTCCATTTATTTGATTTTGGTGTTTTTTCCGTTGATGCCGTAATTCATTCCGTTATCCATAATACCTATTCTAACGTATTTTGGATCTTTTAATTTTTTCGGCTTTGGAAATTTAAAGGTGTAGGTGATCGTATCCTTTGCCCCGATACTCGTTAGGTTGGGGTCATTGAGTTTTGGGCTAATAGGCAAGCGGTCTATAACAATCTTAAAATCGGTCATATACGCTACATTAAAACGGAGCTTGCCCAGGTCGATATCAAAATCGTAGGGATTGTACAGTTGAAAGGTCTGTTCTTTTTCAAGGTTGAAATCGATTGGACCATCGAGCAAGGTTTTTAGCTTCCTGAACGATTCAAAGTTGTCGATGTATTTACCGTAGATTTTACTGCCATTACTTTTTGTGAAAGTAAGGTCGGCATTCGAGGCACGACCAGAAAGGTAAAGTACTTTTTGGTGTTGTACCTTCGATTCGGAATCGTCTATGGAATATTGGTTTCGGCGATAACTTTCGTTGTTGAGCGAATAGGTAGTATTGCCCGAATAAAAAGCGAACATAGGGGCTTTTCTGTAAGAGTTTTCAAAGACCAAGGGCATGTCGCCTACGGCTGCCCGTACGTCTTCGGCCAAGGCTATGTTCCCATGGGTTTCATAATAAATGGGCGACATGGGTTCGTATACCAGTCCTACCCTAAGGTATAAGATCAGGGCGATGTTTGTCAGCCCCATTCTGTAGATCCATTTTTTCGCCACCTCGTTTTCCATCATAAAACGGAATACGATTATGACAAGCGGAATGGATACAACAATGATCCATTGGGTCTGTATTCTTCGGTTAAAGCTTGAGATAAAGAAGAAAATAAGTACCCCGTAAACGAGAAACAACAGGGCCCTTGTAAATTTGTCGTTGGCCTTGGTCTTAAAAAGGGCCCAATACACCCATGGAAAGGTGAGGCCGAAGAGCGCCAGTAAGTTTACAAAATAGCCGAGGGTGTATTTGTTGAAATTATAAGGGTCGTTAGGACGGTCGAAAAGATGGTAGTTAATGGTAACGAACTCATTTTCGTAAAGCCAAATGAAATGGGGGGTATAGCATAATAGGGCTATGAAGACCGAGAGCCACGCATATTTGTTGAAGACCAGTTTCAGGTTAGACAACAGAATAAAGATGATGACCAAGGCGGCATGGTATTTACTGTACATCAAGCCGGCCATGGCAATACCCATAGCAATGCCCCATAATAGCCCGGGCTTTTCCAGGAATTTTTTATAGAGGTAGAGCAAGAGTGCCGTAAAGAACAACAATGGGGTGTCGGGCAGTGTAAAAAAACCATAGGCGTTCAAAAGCGTCATCGAGTAGACAAGTACAAAGTAATGCACTACGTATTGGTTTTTTTTCGGGTGGTCTATGGTGTTCCATAAAATCAGTAATGTGGCGGTAGACAGTACGCAACTCATAAAACGAACCCCAAGCTCGCCATCAAAGAAAAAACTACTGATCTTAATGAGCAGGGCCACTAGGGGTGGGTGGTCAAAATAGCCCCAAGACATCTTTTTTGCGAAATGCCAATAATAGGCCTCGTCAAAAATGAGCGGTGTAAAATACGACTGAAGCAGGTTGATCAGAAAACCAATTCCTAGTATGATTAAAAATATTCGGGGTAGTTTAGTCTTCATTCTTGGTCGGGATCTCGGGTTTAGGCTTGGCCTGTCACAATTAACAACGCTCAAAATTACGAATTCTGATAGATAGCCAACCTTTAAAAATATCACAATTCGATAGTTGTCATTTTTCGGTGACTTTTAAAATGCTATTTTTGTCAAAACTCAATCGTATCCGTGTCAGACAGTCTAGTTATAATCCCCACCTACAATGAGATAGAGAATATTGAAGCTATAATTCGGGCTGTCTTTGTTCTCAATAAGAAATTTCATGTTTTGATAGTTGATGACAACTCTCCCGACGGGACATCTGCAAAGGTAGAGGAGTTACAGCACGAATTTCCGGAACAACTCTTCCTAGAAGTGCGTAAAGAGAAATCGGGTTTGGGTACGGCCTATATTCATGGGTTCAAATGGGCCATTGAAAGAAAATACGATTATATTTTTGAGATGGATGCCGATTTTTCACACAATCCCGAAGACCTACCAAGGTTGTACAGGGCTTGTGCCAATGGGGCCGATGTGGTGGTAGGTTCCCGGTATAAAAAAGGAGTGAACGTAGTCGATTGGCCGCTTCAGCGTGTGTTGCTGTCCTATGGAGCTTCATTTTATGTAAAGATGATTACCGGAATGCGCATACATGATCCTACGGCAGGTTTTGTGGTCTATAGGCGTCATGTCTTGGAAAATATCAATTTAGATTCCGTTCGCTTTGTAGGTTATGCTTTTCAGATAGAAATGAAATTCAGGGCCTATTTAAAGAATTATAAGATAGAAGAGGTCTCTATTATTTTTAGGGATAGGGTCAGGGGTAAATCAAAAATGTCGGGCTCTATTATAAAAGAGGCCATCTTTGGTGTTTTCATGATGAAAATACGGAGCATGTTTCAAAAATCCAGGTTTTAGTATGGGAAAAGTGTTGATAAAGAATGCCAGAATCGTAAACGAAAACTCGATTTTTGAAGGAGACCTTTTGATAAAGGGCGACTTGATAGAGAAGATAGCCGTCAATATCTCAGATGATACAGCCGAAGTAATCGATGTTCAGGGCAGGTACCTTTTACCGGGAGTAATCGACGACCAGGTGCATTTTAGGGAGCCGGGCCTTACCCATAAGGGCGACATTGCCTCAGAAAGTAGGGCGGCCATAGCCGGAGGTATTACCACTTATATGGAACAGCCCAATACAACACCTCAGACGACGACCATTGAAAAGCTCGAAGAGAAATTTGAAATGGGCGCCCGGTCTAGCTTTGCCAATTATTCTTTTCTCTTTGGGGGTACCAATGACAACTTGGAAGAATTAAAGCGATTGGATAAAAATGCCTGTTCGGGAGTGAAACTCTTTTTGGGGTCTTCTACAGGTAATATGTTGGTCGATGACGAAGAGGTCATAGAGAAGATTTTTAAGAACACCGAAATGGTGATTTCCGCCCATTGCGAAGATGAGGGGACTATAAAAAGAAACCTCGCCGAGTATAAGGCGAAGTACGGAGAAGATATTCCCGTAAAATACCATCCTAAGATCCGTAGTGTAGAGGCTTGCTACCTCTCGTCTTCGAAAGCCATAGCACTGGCCGAGAAAACGGGGGCAAGACTGCATGTATTTCATTTGTCTACCGGAAAGGAAACGGATCTTTTTAGAAATGATATCCCGCTAGAGCAGAAAAAGATAACGGCCGAAGTATGTGTGCACCACCTTTGGTTTTCCGAAGAGGATTATGACACCAAGGGCACCTTGATCAAGTGGAATCCGGCCGTAAAGGCCGCAGAGGATAGAGACCGCTTGTGGAAGGCCTTGCTGGATGATCGTATAGATGTGATCGCTACCGACCATGCCCCTCATTTGTTGGGCGAAAAAGATAATGTGTATACCAAAGCCCCTTCGGGCGGTCCTTTGGTGCAACATGCGCTTCCCGCCCTGTTGGAAAAGGTTAGGGAAAAGGTGATTTCACTGGAAAAGGTAGTACAGAAAATGAGCCATAACCCGGCCATACTTTTTCAAATTGAGAAACGAGGTTTTATCAGGGAAGGGTATTTTGCCGATTTGGTAGTGGTAGATCTAAATGCGCCTTATCAAGTGACCAAGGAGAACATCGCTTACAAGTGTAAATGGTCGCCTTTTGAAGGTACTACGTTTAAATCGACCGTTACGCATACCTTTGTAAACGGTCATTTGGCCTATGAAAATGGAAATTTCTCTGCCGAACGCAGGGCAAAGCGACTAACCTTCAATAGATAATATGAGATTTTTAGCAATAGCCTTGATGTTTTTGGTTTTGGTCTCGTGCAACGAAACACTTTTAGAAAAGCCGGAGAACCTCATTCCTCAAGAAAAAATGGTTGAGATACTCCAAGACCTGGCTATTGTCAATGCCGCCAAGACGACCAATTTGGAAGTGCTTAGGGAAAACGGCATTGAGCCGATGGACTATATCTTTCAAAAATACGACATTGACAGTTTGCAATTCGTGGAAAGCGACCGTTACTACGCTTCACTTCCCGTAGAATACGAGGAAATCTATAAAAAGGTAGAGACCAACCTTGAGAAAAAAAGCAAGGAGCTGGAAGAGCAGAAAAAACTGAACGACAGTATTCGGGTAGCCAAGGAAAAACTCGAAAGGGAAAAAGCAAAGGCCAAAAAGGCTAAAGACACTCTTCAGTAAACCGCTTACAGCAAAACGATATAGCTTCGTCTATGGGTTCGAACTCAAAACCAAGGTCGGTCTTGATTTTTTGGTTGTCGTATATTTCCCGGTTTTTTAAGGAGCGGATGGAGTTTTTTGTTATCCGGCGCCCATTTTGAAGGAACAGGTTTTTAAGCCAGTCGAACCATCTTCCTATTTCAAGTTGCCAATATTTTAATTGGGTAGTGGGGGGCTTGATACCCAATTCAGATGTAATCTTTGTAAGGATTTCTTTGAACGTCAGGTTCTCGGCCACGGCAATATAGCGTTCATTGCTGATTTCGGAATCCATTAACGCCACCATCATTTTAACCACATCGTACACGGTTATAAAGCCTGTACCCCCAGGGGGGTAAAAACGATATCCTTTTTGGGCGACGGTAAAAAGGTCGCCACTGCCACTGTTCCAAAATCCCGGGCCTATAATTACTCCCGGATTTACCATTGCCACCGATAATCCTTCTTGTGAGCCGCGCCAGACCTCCATTTCCGCAGCCTGTTTTGTGAGTCCGTATACATTGGCCTCTCGTGAGGTCCACGGGTTGTCTTCGTTGGCCATGGCATTGCCCATGCTTTTGCCAATAGCCCCGATCGTACTGGTGTAGCACAGTTTTTTGATCTTGTGGGCAATACAGAGGTTGACCACATTGGCCGTGCCCTCGGTGTTTATTTTTTCGAGGATGTCGAATTTTTTCGGATCGAAGGAAATAAGGGCAGCGGTATGGTAGACATGGCTGACCTGGTCAAAGGCATTTTCAAGGGCGGGAATGTCGGTAATATCGGCCTCGACCCATTCTATTTTATTGAAAAGGGCTTGGGCATCGTCGGTATAATAGGCAAAGACCTTGGCCACGCGCTCAAGATTACTGCCCTTTCTATATATGGCCCGAACGGAATTGCCGTTCTGCACCAATTTCAATAAAAGATGTGAGCCTACTAACCCCGTTCCGCCCGTTACCAATACCATGCCTCAAAGTTAGCAAATCGCCGGGAATAATTTCCGCTATTATTCGGGGGTTGGCCGATGATTTACTTTTATATTTGTAGCTCAATTTTCAGAACAGAAAGAACATGACTTCAAACTTTGTAGAAGAATTAAAATGGAGAGGCATGTTGCACGATGCGATGCCCGGAACGGAAGAACACCTGATGAATGAAATGCAATCGGCCTATGTGGGTATAGACCCGACCGCAGATTCTTTGCACATCGGTCATTTGGTAGGGGTAATGATGCTCCGCCATTTTCAGTTGGCCGGCCATAAGCCTTATGCCCTTATTGGCGGTGCCACGGGTATGATCGGTGATCCTTCCGGAAAATCGGCAGAGCGTAATCTGTTGGATGAGGCTACCCTTCGACATAATCAAGAAGCCATAAAAGGGCAGTTGTCGCGATTTTTAGATTTTGATGGCGATGCCGAGAATGCCGCCATTTTGGTCAATAATTACGACTGGATGAAAGATTTTACCTTTTTGGATTTTATCAGGGATGTTGGAAAACACATTACCGTGAACTATATGATGGCCAAAGATTCCGTAAAAAAACGACTTTCGGCCGAATCTAAAGAAGGAATGTCCTTTACCGAGTTCACTTATCAAATGGTACAGGGCTACGATTTTCTATACCTCTATCAAAACTATAATTGCACCTTGCAAATGGGAGGTAGCGATCAGTGGGGGAACATTACCACAGGTACTGAGCTGATTCGAAGAATAGGAAATGGAAAAGGCTATGCCTTGACCTGTCCGTTGATTACCAAGGCCGATGGAACCAAGTTCGGTAAGACCGAAGGCGGTAATATTTGGTTGGATGCGGAGCGGACGTCCCCCTATAAGTTTTATCAATATTGGTTGAACACTTCAGATGTCGATACCGAGAAATACATCAAGATATTTACTTTTCTTAGTAAGGACGAAATAGAAGCATTGATTCAGGAGCATCAGGAAGCCCCACATATGAGGGTCTTGCAGAAACGCTTGGCCGATGAAATCACCGTGATGGTGCATTCCCAGGAAGATTTGGGAAATGCCCAAAAAGCAAGTAATATCCTTTTTGGAAAGTCGACTTCGGAAGACCTTAAAAACCTGGACGAAAAGACTTTTTTAGATGTTTTTGACGGTGTGCCACAGGCTGAAATTTCGAAGTCTGAGCTCACTCCCGGATTGGATATGATCGGGGCATTGGCCGATAAGACCGGATTCTTGGCTTCCAACAGCGAAGCCCGTAGGGAGCTGAAACAGAATTCCATTTCCGTAAACAAGGAAAAAGTAAAGGCCGATTACCAGATTACCGAAAACGATCTGATCAATGGTAAATTTGTACTCTTGCAACGGGGCAAAAAGAACTATTTTGTTTTGGTAGTGAACTGATCGGGCAATGTTAATTGTCAGATAATTAGAATAAAAGGGGTTTAAATGCGTTATCGAACAGTAACGTTTTTTAAACCCCTTATTTGATGCGTATTTTTATATTGGTTCTCGCCGTCTTTGTAACGCTCGTTTCTTGTGATAAGTTAGATGAACTCACTAAGTTCGATCTAGAATATAAAAGTCAGGTAACCATCCCTTCTACGACGGGTGTGGACCTTCCGTTCGACATGTTCACGCCGGACATGGAAACCAATTCAGATTCGCAGTTTGAGGTAAACGATACCCGTAAAGACCTTATCGAAGAAATTAAATTGACCCAGTTACAGTTGGTGATCACCTCGCCTGACGATAGTGATTTTAGTTTTCTTGAGTCCTTGGTAGTTTATATTTCCGCAGAGGGCCTAGATGAGATTAAAATAGCTTCAAAAGAGGTTGTCGATGAAAATGTAGGTGCTGTTTTAGATGTAGATGTGCTTGATGTAGACTTGAAAGAATACATTAAAAAAGACAAGTTCAACCTTCGTTTGAAAACGGTAACGGATGAATTGATCAGTACGGATCATGAAATTGACGTGAATTCTACTTTCTTTGTAGATGCCAAGATTTTAGGGCTTTAAAGCACCATTAGATTGCATCCCCTTACATCGGAATGGTCAAACCGGCCGAGCACCTCAAAGCTGCCGTTTGCGTAGGTTTTTCCTAGGTCTTGTGTTGCGATAAAGGCGCAAGAATCTATATTGGCCAAATCGATGACGTTTATGCCTCCCGTTTTTTTATGCCCTTGATAGGTCAATGGATCTTCGGTATCGCGTATTAGTATTTTCATCCAAGGTGGGGTCTCGAAAATACCGTTTCCCTTAGAGTAGCCCTGTGACAGTAGTTCGGTCATTCCGTATTCGGAATGTATGGACTGAACACCGAATCCTTTTTTTAGGATGTGGTGCAATTCTTCGCGGATCAATTCTTTTCTACGTCCTTTCATCCCTCCAGTTTCCATAACAATGGTATGGTTAAGCCGAAGCGAGTGGCGCTCTGTCATATCGAGAAGGGCAAAAGACACTCCTATCAATAGGACTTTCTGGCCGCTGGCATCTAGGGCGAACAATTTTTCCCGCAGGCCATCAAGGTCATGAAGGTAGAAGCCGCTGTCAGGGTGTTTGCTCTTTTGTATCATATCGTCTACCATGTAGATGAGCGAGGATCCTTCACGCTCAAGATAAGAAGGCAGTAGGGCCAATACGCAATAGTCTTCTACGTTTCCGTAAAACAGGTCAAAAGCTCTTCGAAAACTCTGCTCGTAAAGGGCAATCCGGTTTACGAAATGCTGGCTGGTTTGGCTTCCGGTGGTGCCACTACTTGTAAAAATGGCTTCCGGGTGTTTTTTTCCGGAAATAATCTCCTTCGATTTGAAGAAGGAAATGGGAAGGAAGGGAATTTCGCTTATATCCCTGACGTTCTTGGTAGATTTTCCCAAATACGAACAAAATTCACGATACACCTCATTTTGGTCATATTGATGCCTAAAGACTTTCAGGGCCTGTACATCAAATTCGCCTTGTGATTTGATATTGAAGATTTGCTTACCGTCCATAATTGAAAATACTTTGGCAAAAGTAGCGATATCCTTTGCCGTATAAAATAAACGATATGGGTAAAAGTGGATAATTTTGTTTACAAAGGCTAGGCGCTTAAAACCAATTTCTTTAAATGTTAATTATTTTAACGAATGCAGGGAATTGTGTTAATGTTTTCTAAATACCTAGTGGGCTGGGGTTAAAGATTTTGTAGCCGTTTTTATACCTGTACCTTTACCGAAATAGTTAAAAATGGCATTTTGCTGTTTTTTTTTAAAATGATAATATGAGTCAAGTTAAAGAGAACGATAAAGTAAAGGTACATTATACGGGCAAGTTGGCCACTGGAGAAGTTTTTGACAGCTCTGTGGAAAGGGGAGAGCCTATTGAGTTTACCCTAGGTCAAGGCCAGTTGATACCAGGTTTTGAAAAGGGACTTATTGATATGAAGGTCAATGAGAAGAAAACCGTTAACATCCCTAAGGAGGAAGCTTACGGTTTGCCTAGAACCGAGTTGATACAAGAAGTGCCTAAAAGTCAATTGCCTCAAGATATTGAGCCAAAAGTGGGAATGGGACTTGTTTCTCAGACGCAAAGTGGGCAAGAGATCAATTTGGTCGTAACCGATGTAAAGGAAGAGACTATTGTAGTGGATGGGAACCATCCATTGGCCGGTAAAGATTTGATATTCGATATAGAAGTGGTCGAAATCTTGTAAGCTGTACATTATCCCTTGTTTGAGGGTAATGCAAAACATAATATTTGTTTTTTCAATTTGATTGAAGAGCTCCTGAAAGGGAGCTTTTTCTTTGGGATTACTTTATCACCAACTTTCTGTTGCTCGTCTTTTTGTTTTCGGTTACTTGTAAAACGTAAACGCCAGGAACCAAGCCGGATATGTTCAGGTTGCTTCTTGATATTTTTTCAGAGAGTACAATTTCCCCGAACACGTCGTAGACCCTTACCTGTTTTAAATGGTTGTCTCTGGTTATGACATTGACAACATCGGTGAAGGCCGGATTGGGGTATATTTTAAAGCCTGGGATTTCTTCGCTTTTCTGATTTTGAAAATCGAAAGCATCTTGGGCGGACGCACCAAGGGTGAATACACACATAAGTATGAAGTAGGTTATACGCATAATTATTGATTTGGGATCAACGGTTCAAAGGTAGCTAATGAAGGTTGTAGGTCGGCTAAAATGTTGTGAAAATAGACGAACTGTATGGTGAACGGTAAAGGGAGGTCCGTTCGTCGCAATTTTTAGGCCGTTTATCGAAAGAAGGTAGTTTGTTGCTCAAACGGAGAAAACAGGGGTGAAATCGCTATTAATTACTTGACTATCAGTTTTCTTGTCGCTACTCTGTTGTTTTGGTAAACCCGTAGGACGTATACGCCGGCATCAAGCTCGGAAAGATTGAGTTCGGTACCGCTAATCTGTGTTTGTAGCACCTGGGTTCCTAAAACATCATATATGGCAATCTGCTTGGGCGTACTTTCTGAGGTGCTAATATATACCTTACCGTTCGTGACGGGGTTGGGGTAAAGTTTAAACCCTTTAATATCACCATTACCTTTGGTGTCTTGGCCATAGGAAAAGGAGATGCATAAAAAAGTAATTACCAAGTAAAAGTGCTTCATATGATTATGTGAGCAAATAGTATACCACAAATATACGAAATCTTTAGTTTGATCGTTGTTTGATTTTATATTTTGTAGGAATATATGTATGAATGGTAAAAGGGAAAGAAGAACGGAGTGTTCTTTGCCCCTGGTTGAATTGGTAGATTTATAGCGATTTGTTCTTTAGAAGAAATGTGCTAGTGTGGTTTTGTAAAAGAAAAGCACCCCGTGAAAACGAGGTGCTTGCTTTTTTTAATAAGGAAATCGAATTACAAACCAACGGTCCAGCCGGCCGCCCATTCAGGCTCTCCCGCTTTGTTGCCTGCACCGGTCGCATCTCCTTCTGTATAGAAGTCCGTGTTGGCACCAGCATAATTCGTAGCGCTGAACTCGGCAGCAGGGCTGGCAAATTCAATAGTCGTAATTGAAAGCGCATCTGAATCAATCCTAGCGTTGGCTTCGGTATCGGTATCTTTTACGTTGATACCTAAATCAACACCCTCTGTGTAGAAGTTCTCAATCGTAAAGCTACCGCCACCTTCTTTAAAGAAAAGGGCTCCTTCGCTTACGGGGCCTACAACAGTTATGTTTTTCAAGGTAGTAGTGGTAACCGGAGTGGCATTACCATCGTCACCATTGTTAGAACCTTCAATACCGGCTTTGGCACCATCCTTAATGTACCAATTTGTTCCGTTACCTGTCCATCCATCCGCAAAATCGATTGAATCGTCACCACTTCCTATAGAAACAAGGTTTACACCGTCAACGGCTCCACCGAAAAATTCGATACCGTCGTCACCGCCCTTATAAGACTCAACGTTTTCGAAAGTAGTACCTGAACCCACACCGAATAAGGAAACCCCGTTAAACTCTTTGTCGTTAGAGAAAGTAGCACCGGTATATTCAACTCTCAAGTAAGTAATGCTACCTGAGTTGTCTTCGGCATTGGCACCACCGTAAGTAAGGTCACCTACCTCTGTAGTAACGTCAACACCTTTGTTGGTAGGGGCGTCACCGGCAATAACCAAACCACCCCAGTCACCTTGGGCAGGGTTCTCGGCACCTGATGTCATTACAACAGGATTGGTAGCGGTTCCGTTAATGTTTATTTTGGCACCTCTTTCAACACCGATAAAAGCTGCCGTACCACCAGTTGCAGTAATAGTTGTACCGGCAGGAATCGTAAGCGAACCTCCTTCTTTAACAACAAATCCACTTGTCAAAAGATACTCTACGTTGGCGTCTAACTCAACATCACCGGTTACTTCACCGGCTAGGTTTAATTGAGAGGCAGCTGCACTATTGCTTAGGCCGGTAGTCCAACCAGCGGCCCAGTCAGGAGCGGCAGCACCGTTACCCGCACCTGTAGCTACACCTTCTACGTAGAAGTCGGTATTGGTGCCGGCATAATTTGTAGCAGCGAATTCTGCGGGAGTATCGGCGAATTGAATGTTAGAGATCATCAGATCGTCACCATCGATCCTTGCATTGGCCTCGGTATCGGTATCCTTTACGTTGATACCTAAATCGGCACCGCTCACAAAGAAGTTCTCAACGGTAAAGTTACCACCGCCTTCTTTGAAGAAAAGGGCACCTTCACTTACAGGGCCTACAACAGTTATGTTTTTCAAGGTAGTAGTGGTAACCGGAGTGGCATTACCATCGTCACCATTGTTAGAACCTTCAATACCTGCTTTTGCACCTTCGGCAATGTACCAGTTTGTACCGTTACCTGTCCATCCATCCGCAAAATCGATTGAATCGTCACCACTTCCTATAGAAACAAGGTTTACACCGTTAACGGCTCCACCGAAAAATTCGATACCGTCATCACCGCCCATGTAAGACTGAACGTTCTCGAATTTAGTGCCTGAACCCACACCGAATAAAGAAACCCCGTTAAACTCTTTGTCGTTAGAGAAAGTCGCACCAGTGTACTCAACCCTCAAGTAAGTAATACTACCTGAATTATCGGCAGCGTTGGCGCCACCGTAAGTAAGGTCACCTACCTCTGTAGTAACGTCAACACCTTTATTGGTAGGGGCGTCACCGGCAATAACCAAACCACCCCAATCACCTTGGGCAGGGTTTGCGGCACCTGAAGTCAGTACTACAGGGGCGGCAGCTGTACCGTTAATGTTTATTTTGGCGCCTCTTTCAACACCGATAAAAGCGGCAGTACCACCTGCAGCTTTGATAGTTGTACCGGCAGGAATCGTTAAGGTAGCTCCTGACTTCACTATGTAAGCACCTGTAAGGTTATAGGCGGTAGCGGCGTCCAATTCTGTATCTTCGGTAATATCTCCTTCCAAATCTTCGGACGTTCCGGTTGTGCTACAGGGCTCACAAGAACCACCACAATCAATATCGGTTTCATCCCCATTCTTTATCCCATCACTACAAGTGGGGTCATTTGTTGGTAGATTGTCATCATCGCTACAAGACACGACGAGGGTCATGGTAGCTAGACTTAGCATTAAAGAGAAAATTGTTTTTTTCATCATCAAAGGTTTAAATAGTTAGGGTAATAGGTTATAATCAGTATTTCTGTTTAAAAACTAAATGTTAGCGTAAGGGATAGATCCGACCCTCTTTTGTAGGAAAGGTCTGTTACCGGGCCATCTTCCAAAAATCCGGGGACCGCAGGGTTTACCGTATCTAATTTTCCTTCTGCATTTTCAGTAACCCTTTCAATAAGTGGATTCAATAGGTTTTTGGCACTGATGCCAATGCTGAAGTGTTCGTTCAGTTGCATAGATGAGATAAAATCAAGTGTTACGAAGCCTTTATCCATCAAATGTCCACGTCCGGTACTGCCAAGTGCATAAAGCCTTTCTGAAAAATAGTTTGCGGCTATGGTGGCATTAAGGTCTTTGTTGTTCTTAAGTTCTTTGTAGAAACTAAGATCCCCGTTTACAATGATGTCCGAAGCACCTTGTAATGGGGCTTCCGTATTGGTAAAGGCCGCGGCTAAACTGGTTTCGCTGGCCACTTTTTCCGATTGTAATTTCTGGTTGGTGTTCAGGTAAGAGATATTACCGCCAAGACTTAATCTTTCTTCAAGAAAATCATCGGCAGTTTCAATCTCATTTTCAAATAGGTTTACCCTAGCTTCCAATTCCACACCAAAAGCGGTAGCGCTATCTCCCGTGTTCGCATAACTCAAATCGTTAGCTGCGGAAACTACAAGGAAAGTGTTGATAGGGTTTTCTATGTACTTGGCAAATACGCCAAAAGAAAGAATCTCGCTCGAAGTAGGGAAAAGCTCCCACCTTAAATCAAAATTGTAATTGGTAGAGTTTTGTAAATCGGGATTACCGTAAGAATCTTGGGTAATGTCTTCTTGGAACAAGAAAGGCGCCCTTTCCTTAAACTGTGGTAAGGTGTATGTTTTACTTGTTGCAAACCTTAAGTTCTGCTTCTCGTTCAATTCGTATTTCAGGGCCAACGAAGGCAGAAACTCAAACGTATCCAATTTACTTGAATCTTCCCCAAAGGTGGTATTCCAATTTATGTCTTGGGTTATTTGCTCTCCTCTAAGGCCGGCAAATAAAGTAAGTTTAGGATTGAACTTGTACTCTAAAGTAAGGAAGGCCGCATTAATTTGCTGTTCCCCGCCAAATGTTTGTGGGTTCAATGCCCCTGGAATAGAAGCACCTCCTCTAAATGTTCCAATTTGATAAAGTCCGGAACTCAATGGGTTTTGCTCAAAGTACTCATCAATTTGTCTGATATCGACCTCGGGTTGGTCATTAGGTCTTAAAAAACGATAGTTGAATTGCGTTGCGTCAAAATCGACCGATTTGAACCTGCCATTGTAGCCAAGGGTCAATTTTCCGTCAAAGCCATCGTCTTCGTTCTCCTTGAATTTGTAGGTAGCGGACAAGTTTGCCGCAATTTCCTCTTCATCCAACTCTTGAAAAAAGCGATGGTTTTCAGAAGCCGCCGAAACCAAGGCAAAAGACTTAGGGCCGTCAGGTTTGTAGTTTCTTACGGGCAACACCGTATTTTGACGCCTGTCCGGAACTAGGTTTTTTACGTAGTTGTAAGCTCCTCCCCAGTTCACATCAATATTCTCAGAAAGATTATGCTCTCCCAATAATTGATGTACATATAAGGTGGTTCTTTCAAAAGTGGCACGCTGTATAAAACCGCCACCTTCCGGTGCATCATCTTCCCTATCTAAAATCCCGAAAAACTCTTGTTGTTTTTGACTTGAGTTGTTTAAGACCAACAGGTTGTACTTAATGTTATGCTCGTTGTTGATTCTATAACCTACGTTACCCATTAGGGTCGTAGCCGTAGAATAATCGAAAGTGGTAAAGTCAAAAGCCGAGTTCGGAAGACCGTTACCTACGTTGGGCTGACCGTTATTGATTCCTTCGTTATAGCTATGCTTGTTACTAAAAGACGCTACCCCAAAAATGCTCAATCTAGATTCTTCACCTATAGTATAAGAGTCACCCCCTTTAAGTGAAAAGCTTGAATTGACCGGTGTGCCTACGGTTTCCCTGTTCCAACTGGTATCGAAAGTATCGGAAAATGGATTGTTGGGAATATCCGCGTTATAGAATCCTGAAAAGTCGGGACCGTCGTTCAAATAGAAATCTTCAATGCCCAAGGCTTCGGTGTTTCCGCCAACAGAGGCGCTGACATCAAAAAAACCGTCTCCGTTGTAATTTCTGGAAACGATATTGACGTTTGCCCCGCCGAAGTCTCCGTAATTGGCGGCATTATACGTCTTGTCGATTCCGATAGATTCAATAATACTTGACGTAAAAACACCTAGGTCGATGTTCTTTTTAGAAGTGTTGTTGGAAGGCAACGGAAGACCGTTCAAGGTGGTGATGTTGAATCGATCTCCTAAACCTCTTACATAGACGTTTCCGGAGCCTTCTTCCTTAGAGATTCCGGTTACTTTGGTAACGGCAGTGGCGGCATCACTAACACCTTTACGGGCCAATTCTTGGGCGCCAATAGAAGTTTCAAGGGTGATGGCTTTTTTCTGGTCAAGTAAAAGCGCGGCTTCAGAGTCTTTTCTTGAAACCGTAGTTACGACGACCTCGCTTAGTTCGAATCCGCCTCCGGCACTCATAGGTACGTTAATTGTGGTTACCTTTCCGGCTACAATGGTTACATCGGGGATGTCTACGGTCTCATATCCCAAATAACTATAGGATACAGTGTAGGTGCCCGGCTCAAGATTTGCTATCTCATAAAGGCCGTCAAAATCTGATGTGGTACCTATGGTGGTACCTTTTATAACAACATTGGCAAAGGGTAATGGGTCGTCATTTAACTCTTTATCAGTAAGTTTGCCAATGACGCTTCCCGTATCTTGGGCACAGAGGTGAAATGTGAAAAGGAAAAGGGTAATACAGTATATTAGTCTCATTATCTAGTTTTATAACGCCGCAAATAACGCTACGTGAAGTAAAAGTCGAGTTATGTGCATGTTAAACCTTTATTGCGATAAGGTTAGCCTAATGTTACTATATTAAATCAACGTTAAGAGGCCCCAGAATGTCGGTATTATATTTACTTTTGACGAAATAACCATCTTTACACACCTTATGAAAAAGAAAGACATTAAGATATTATTGGTAGACGACGAGCCGGACATTCTAGAAATTGTCGGCTACAATCTTACTACCGAAGGCTATCAAGTCTTTACGGCCAAGAATGGAGTTGAAGGCGTAGCCATGGCAAAGAAGAAGCAGCCCCATTTGATAATACTGGATGTGATGATGCCCGAGATGGACGGTATAGAGGCTTGTGAGACGATTAGAAACACGGCCGGACTGGAGAACTCTATCATAACCTTTCTTACGGCACGCGGCGAAGACTATTCGCAAGTGGCCGGTTTCGATGCCGGGGCCGACGATTATATTACCAAGCCCATTAGACCGAAAGTTCTGGTCAGCAAGGTGAAGGCTCTTTTAAGAAGGTTAAAGGAAGAAAGTGCCCCGCAGGATGATATTGTTAAGGTGGGCAATATTGTCATCAATAGGGAAGAATACAAAATAATGAACGATGGCGAAGAGATTGTTCTGCCCAGAAAGGAATTTGAACTTTTGGCCTTGTTGACCTCAAAACCCAATAAGGTTTTTAAAAGGGAGGTCATACTAGATAGGGTCTGGGGCAATGAAGTCGTGGTCGGGGGACGTACGATCGACGTGCATATTAGAAAGCTTCGTGAGAAAATCGGGGAGCATCATTTCAAGACCGTAAAAGGTGTAGGCTACAAGTTTGTGCTCTAATAAAATCTACATCGTTAAGTAATACGTCTTTTTTATAGTAATTTTGGGCCGTTCTCCCCTTGATTAGGTTTTGAACGCCGAAAAATGCCCTGAAATGACGTATAAAGTTTCCGTAGCGAATATTAAACACTTTTTTTATGCCTCCTAGATTAAGAAGGTCATACCGCTTTGCGCTACGGTCTTCTTTTATGATTACCGTAATCTTTGTTTTGCTGTTGGCGTTGTTTTTGCTCCTCTTCAATGCTTTTAATTGGGTAGTCATTATCGTTACCTCTTTTTTATTGTTTCCTATTAGTTTTACCGTTTTACAGGTGCGGATAGAAAAATTTATTTACCGCCGGATAAAGAAAATTTACGATGATGTAGCTATGTTGGAGACGTCGTCAATTGTCTCCGGTCCTATTACCACCGACATGAAAACCCTTACCGAGGAAATCGGGAAATTTGCCAAAGACAAACGTATAGAGATCGATACCCTTAAAA
Organism: Zobellia uliginosa; assembly: GCF_900156625.1. Lineage (GTDB taxonomy): Bacteria > Bacteroidota > Bacteroidia > Flavobacteriales > Flavobacteriaceae > Zobellia > Zobellia uliginosa. Next base: position 784,240 of record NZ_FTOB01000001.1, read on the forward strand.
TTAGGGAGGAGTACCGAAAAGATTTTCTTGGCAACGTATCGCATGAGCTTAAAACACCGCTGTTTACCGTTCAAGGTTATATAGAAACCCTTTTAGATGGGGCGATAGACGATAAAAATGTACGCCGAAAGTACCTTCAAAGGGCCAGTAAGGGGGTGGATCGGCTTATCTATATCGTGAAAGACCTTGACCTTATTACCAAATTGGAGGTAGGCGACCTTAATCTGAAGAGGGAGCCTTTTGATATTATTGAGCTCATTCAAAATGTCTTCGACCTTTTGGAAATGAAATCGGCCAAAAAGAAAATCATACTTACTTTTGATATGGAGTATGACGAGCCTATTATAGTATTCGCCGATAAGGAAAAAATACAGCAAGTTGTAACCAATTTTCTTGTAAACTCCATAAAATACGGACATACCAACGGTACTACCGAGGTAAGTGTGGAAAACCTGATCAAGAACAAGGTGATCGTAAGGGTGACCGATAACGGCGAAGGTATTCCCAAACAACACATACCCCGCCTTTTTGAACGTTTCTATAGGGTGGATAAAAGCGGTAGCCGCAGCGAAGGTGGTTCAGGTTTGGGCCTTGCTATTGTAAAGCATATTGTTGAGGCACACGGGGAAAAGATATATGTGGAAAGTGAAATGGGTGTAGGTTCGGAATTTTCTTTTACTTTGGAAAAAGCAAAAGAGAAACACCTGGCCAAAGCCTCACCAAAAATTTAATTTTATACCATTGGGAAGTAAAAACAAACTGAAGCGCTTTAAGGAAAACGAGACCTTTTCAAATGTCATTCAACCTAGTAGGGAGGCCGTAAAACAAGGTTTCGAGTTAAGGGGCAAGTGGAACGATTTTTTTAAGAACGACAACCCTATTGTATTGGAACTGGGCTGTGGTAAGGGCGAATATACCGTGGGCTTGGCCAAGCAGGATCCCAATAAGAATTTTGTAGGTATCGATATCAAGGGGGCAAGGTTGTGGCGTGGGGCCAAGACGGCACTCGAGGATGATCTCAAGAACGTAGCCTTTTTAAGAACACAGATCGAATTGGTAGACGAACTCTTTGCCAAAGATGAGGTTTCCGAAATCTGGATAACCTTTCCCGATCCCCAAATAAAGTACAAACGCACCAAGCATCGCATGACCAACCAAAGTTTCTTGGCCAAATACAAGAAAATATTACGTCCTGACGGACTAATGCACTTAAAGACCGATAGTGAGTTTATGCATGGTTATACCTTGGGACTCTTGCATGGTTTAGGACTGACGGTGAATTACGCCAACCATGACGTATACAAGAATGAAGGAAGCCCAAAAGAGGTTTTGGAACTTCAAACTTTCTATGAAAAACAGTATCTTGAAAAAGGAAAACCCATAACCTATATCCAATTTAAGGTTCACTAGGCCATGTTGCATCTTTTGATTCTATTTTTTGCTACTTTTTCGGCGGCCTTTGTAGCGACGGTACCACCTGGGCTGTTGAACATGAATGCGGCAAAGGTAAGTGTGGAAAAAGGTAAGCTGAACGGAATTATTTTTTGCTTAGGGGTGGCGACCGTAGTCATTCTTCAGGCTACCGTTGCGGTCTATATTTCAAGGTTTTTGCATAAAAATCCCGAAGTAATAGATGTGCTTTTAAGAATTGCCCTTGCGGTCTTCGGCTTTTTTATGGTGTATTTTTTTATCGCAGGGCGAAAAAACAAAAAGAAGGCGCCGAAAATTGTAAAGGTCAGCAAGAAGAACAGTTTTTTTAAAGGAATGTTGTTGGCCGCATTGAACCTATTGACCATACCCTATTATAGCGGACTCAATATCATGTGGAACGCCTCCGGCTGGATCAAATTTCAGGCTTGGGATATCCTTGTATTCATTTTGGCGGCAGGTAGCGGAACCTTTACGGTACTCTATATGTACGCGGTGTACTTCAATAAACTTGAGCATAAATCGAACCGGTTTTCAAAGAATAGTAACTATATTATCAGCGCGCTCATGTTGGTCTTGTTGATTATAACTATTTTAAGAATCGTATTTCGGTAATGAATCCTGACAATAAAAATTTCTTTCAGAAAGTATATGAAGTGGCCCGGCTCATACCCGAGGGGCGCGTGACGTCTTATGGGGCCATTGCCAAATATCTAGGGGCCGCCCGTAGTGCGCGAATGGTCGGTTGGGCCATGAACGGAGCCGGTAGTATGCCGGAAATACCCGCTCATAGGGTGGTCAATAAAATCGGGTTGCTTACAGGGAAACACCATTTCGACGGTACCAACCTTATGCAGCAGTTGCTCGAAAATGAAGGGATAACCGTAGTTGACAACCAAATTGTCGACTTTGAAAAGCACTTTTGGGATCCCTTCAAGGAGTTGGGTGGCCCGGCTTAGGGCTAGTTGAAGGTGAGCGTGAAAACCGTGTTCTCTTTTGAATTAACTTGAATGGTACCTCGATGTAGGCGCATGATCTGTTTTGATAGACTAAGGCCTATTCCCGTACCTGTATTTTTGGTGGTAAAGAAGGGCACGAAAACTTCATTGATCAGCGCTTCAGGTATTCCTGCGCCATTGTCAATAACCTGAACGAATTTCTTATCTTTTGAATTAAGGCCAGCTTTGAATATGATTTTGCCATTGGGGTTGTCGGCAATGGATTGTTGGGCGTTTTTACCTAGGTTTAATAATACCTGAACCATCTGTTTTACATCTACGTAAAGTTCTAAATCGTCGGGGAGTACGTTGGTTTCTATGGTGATATTTTCGTGTTCCGATTTATTTTCCAATAGAAGGCTTACTTTATCGAGTAGGGTCTCGGCGGGTATAAGTTCTCTTTCCGGTTCCGGTACGCTTAAGAACTTGCGGTACGACTGTACAAATGTCATAAGGTCGCTACCTTGGTCTTTAATGACTTCCAGTCCTTTTACCGTACTGCGTAAATGTTCTTCCGACAATTCCCCGATATCCAATAAGGTTTCCTCTTTTTTATAGTACTTGAGAATCGATTCGGAAATTGAGGTAATCGGGGTTATGGCATTCATGATTTCATGGGTGAGTACCCGAATCAATTTTACCCAAGAGTCCGTCTCTTTTTCTTCCAGCTCTTTTTGTATATCCTGTACTATGACCAGCAGCAGCGCTTGGCCGTCTACACTTATGGAGCTTGCTTTTAGCGCCAGTTCCCTTTTTTCCCTTTCATTGACAAGTTGGTATACATTGCTTTCAAAGGGCTTCAATCTTGAGAACAGCTCATATAGTTTTTCGTCTATTTGGTTCAACTGCTTCACATGGTTCAAGGGGTGATAGTTGAACAGCGTTTCTATAGTAGGGTTGGCGAAGAGAATATGGCCTTGGGGGTTAACGGTCATAATACCTATGTCGGCCTGTTTTAATATTTCTTGATAGAACTGTTCTTGGGCCTGTTTTTTTATATGGATATTTTGAATGGCAGAATTGAGTGTATTTAAGCTTTGGTTCAGTTCTTTTAATGATTTAACACTGAGTTTTTCGGGGAAACGAAGCGTAAAGTCTTCATTTTTGATCGCATCGAAGAAATAAGCGATTTTACGATTGGTCTGGTTGACAAAATGGATTAAGGAAAAGGTTTGTAAAATGAGTAGGAGGAAGAAGAGACCTGAAAAAATATATCGTTCCGAAAAAAATAAAAATCCTAGGCCAAGGGCAGTGACTGTAAGTAGTACAATGCGCAAGACCAATTGAATATAAATGTGTTTGCTTACCATTTTAAATACGGCTTACTTTCCTATTTTCTTTAGTTTGTTGTAGAGTGTTTGTCTAGATATGCCTAACTGTTCCGCTGCGGCACTATAATTGCCTTCGTTTTGTTCTAGGGCATTGTTGATCATCAAAATTTCCATTTGCTCCAATGTGGCAGGAACATTGGTGTCGACCATTGGGCTTGGTTTATTGCTTAGTAAAAAATCTTCGGGCTTGAGTACGTTTGCTTCCGATAAGATTACGGCACGCTCTATGGTGTGTAGCAATTCCCGTATGTTGCCCGGCCAGCGGTATGCCATTAGTTTTTCCTGTGCCGCTTGATTGATTCGTAGGCGGGGCTTTCCGTATTTCGCGGCAAACTTGTTTAAATAAAAATCGGCCAAGACAAGAATATCGGTATCTCTGTCTCGGAGCGAGGGTACTTCAATTCGAATGGTATTGATGCGGTAGAGTAGGTCTTCCCTAAAAAGTCCATCGGCAACCATTCTGTCCAAATCTTCGTTAGTGGCACAGATAAGCCGTATATCTACGGGGATGGGTTTATTGGAGCCGACCCTGATTATAGTCCGATTCTGAATGGCTGACAGTAGTTTGGCCTGTGCTTGTAAAGATAGGTTCCCTATTTCATCTAAAAATAGGGTGCCCCCATGAGCCGCTTCAAATTTACCCACCCTATCTTCTTTGGCGTCGGTAAACGAGCCTTTGGTATGGCCAAAAAGCTCACTTTCGAACAAATTTTCGGATATAGAACCCATGTCCACCGAGATAAAGACCTCGTTACTGCGATTTGAAAGCTTATGTAGCTCACGCGCAATTAATTCTTTCCCTGTGCCGTTTTCACCGGTTACCAATACGTTTGCATCGGTTTTGGCAACTTTTGAAGCCAACTTGAGTACGGCGTTCAATGCCTTTGAATTACCGATAATATAGTTCTTGTTCTGGTTGATGACCTGTTTTAACTGACTTTCTTTCTTTTTGAGTTGGGTAACTTCTTTCTTTGATTTTCTGAGTTCATAGGCGGCCTTGACCGTAGCCAATAGTTTATCGTTGTTCCAAGGTTTAAGGATGAAATCGGAGGCCCCTTCCTTTAGGGCCTTAACGGCAAGATCTACAGCTCCATAGGCGGTCATCATAACCACCGAGGTTTGCGGTGCTCGTTTTTGTAGCTCTCTCAGCCAATACAGGCCTTCGTTTCCGGTATTGACGCCGGCAGAAAAATTCATATCCAATAATACGATATCTATCCCCGATAGATTGGGGAAAGACGGGATTTGATTTGGGTTTGAAATGGCTTCTATATGTTTGTATTCAAACTGCAATAGAATTTCCAGAGCACTTAACAAGCTCTTGTTGTCATCAACAATTAAAATTCTTGCGTCTACCATAAATAGGTGTTTTTGTCCGGTCCGTTCCGGAAATATTCAAAAATTATTGGAACAACGGTCCCGTTGGGTATAGTTAAAACTACAATTAGAATTTTAAAAACTATATGCACTGTCAAAATTTTAGACAATAGTTGTACAAATATTTTACAATACAATTCGTGTTACATGAAAAAATAAAATGTAATTTGCTGATAATGAGTTATTTGTTATTTCGGCATGAGGATCGCTTTAAGTTTGGCACACTTAAAAAATTATGATTCACATATTTAGATTTTTAGTTATAATTATTCTTATGATTACCGCAAAGATGGCGGGCCAAGAAGTATATACGTTGGATGAGTGCGTCACCTATGCCTTAAAGCATAATTTACAAATGAGGGATTATGACCTTAATGCATTATCTGGCCGTGAATCTTATCGGCAATCTATTCGCGACCTTTTGCCTTCGCTCATTGGGTCTTCCAACTATGTAATCAATTTTGGCCGTAGTACGGATCCCTTTACAAATGATGTGGTTACCACTGATTTTTTTTCCAATAGGTATACCCTAGAGACTTCGGTAGATCTTTATAGGGGGTTTCAAAAGCAGAACACTATCAGGGCCACCAAATTATTGTATAAGGCGACACAAGAAGAAGCTTTGCAGCAACGTTACTTGTTGGCATTTAGGGTTATGCAAGCCTTTTATGATATTAAGTTCTTTAAGGGCTTGGTGGCAATCTCAAAGGAACAGGTGGCGGTATCGCAGGCCAATTACGATCTGGTAGTAAAACAGATTGAATTGGGGATGAAGGCGGGTGCTGACCTTTACGAAGCCGAGTCGTTGTTACTATCCGATAAGTTGAACCTTACACAAAGCGAAAATCGGTTGGTCTCGGCCAAACTTCAATTGATACAAGAAATGAATCTAGAGGGTGCAAACGATATTGAGATTCGTCCAAATCTAGAATTTGAAAGTGCGTTGTACGATGAATCCCTTGTACAATCCGATAGTATTTATGGTAGGGCTAAAGAGTTTTTGCCCTTACTAAAGGCACAGGAATTGAGGGTGAAGGCGGCAAAAAAACAATTGGCGGCCGAAAGGGGCGCTTTGTTTCCTTCTTTGTCTTTGTTTGCGGGTACGGCTACTGGTTATTTTGAGACTACCCGTGATAGCTTGGCAAATACGATACCCTTTCGTGATCAGTTTCGCGACAATACTTCACAATTTGTTGGATTTAGCCTTAATGTGCCTATTAGTAATATTTGGGCTGCCCGTGGGCGTATTAAGCAACAAAAAATTGAACGATTAAGAGCGGAAAACAATATGGAAATCCAACATCAGGTCGTGTTTGAGACCATTCGGCAATTGGTTCAGGAATACCGATCGCTCGAGATTCAACGAGAGCAGAGTTCCCAAAAGGTCAAGGCCCAAGAATTGGCGTTCACCATCGCTCAAAAACGGTATGAAAAAGGGTTGATCAATGCCCTTGAGCTATTTACGGCAAAGAATCTTTTTGCCAGTGCCCAAAACGAGAACCTTCAAGTTAGCCTTCGTTCCGAAATAAATAGAAGCACCTTAAATTTTTACAAAGGCCTGCCCGTGTTCAATATTGGTCAATGAAGCATAAAACAAATTAACAAGTATAATTTTAGAGTAGGATGGATATACAATTGGAAAAGAAAAATGGATTACGCCCTAAACATTACGGTTACATAGCCTTAGGGGTGTTGTTGCTTTTTGTAGGCTACCAAATAATATTTGCGAGTTCGGTATCTACCTTTCGTGTAGATAAGGAAAAACTTTCCTTGGCAACCGTTTCCCAAGGGAAGTTTGACGATTATATCACCATAAGTGGTAATGTGGCCCCTATAGCGACTATCTATATGGATGCCTATGAAGGGGGAAGGGTTGAGGAAAAACTAATAGAGGAGGGTTCTATGGTCAAAAAGGGGGATATCATTCTAAGGCTTGATAATATTAATTTATACGAGCAAATACTGCAAAGCGAGAGTGGATTGGCCCTTAAGCAAAACGATTTACGGTCTACTAAGCTAACCTTTGACTCTAGACAAGTTGAAGGAAGAAGGTCCTTAGCTACTGCTGCGACTGAACTACAACGGTTAAAGCGCAATTTTGAACAAAACCGTGCCCTGTATGAAGAGGAGTTGATCTCTAAGGAAGAATACTTGACTTCAAAAGAGAACTTTGAACTTTCGCAAAAGCAGTACGATATCATCAAAGTACAGACTGAAAACGATGATCAGGTTCGAAAAACTTCCTTGCCCGTCTTGGAGGCCGATTTAAACCGCATGCAAAAAACGTTGGGGATGGTCTATCAGCGATTGGATCACTTGAACGTACGTGCGCCCGCCGATGGTCAATTGGGCTTTCTTGATGCGGAAATAGGTCAGAATATTGCTCAAGGGCAGCGTATCGGCCAAATTAATGTGCTGACGGATTATAAAATCGAGGCCCATATTGATGAACATTATATCGACCGGGTAAAAAGAGATTTGGTGGCTGAATTGCAACGTAACGGAAAACATTTTCCGTTGAGGGTGAGAAAGGTATACCCCGAAGTACGCAACGGCAGGTTCAAGGTCGATTTGGTATTTATTGCCGAGAAACCGGAGACCATACGTACAGGCCAGAGTTACAATATACGGCTACAATTGGGTGAGTCTAACGATGCTTTGCTCTTGCCCAAAGGAAGCTTTTTTCAGAGTACGGGCGGTCAGTGGGCTTTCGTTGTAGCGGCCAATGGCGACGAAGCTAACAAGCGAAATATAAGGATCGGAAAACAAAATTCGCAGTATTATGAAGTTCTAGAAGGGCTTGAAGCCGGTGAGAAGGTAATCACGAGTAACTACGATGCTTTTGGTGAAGCGGAAAAAATAGTTTTGAAATAAGTATAAACTGTCACTTTTGACCGAATTGCTAGTCTTATAATATAAACATAGAAATCAATCAAAAACATGATACAAATACAGAAATTAAAAAAGAGCTTCAGAACGGAAGAAGTAGAGACCTTGGCGCTAAATAAGGTGAGCCTAAAAGTTGAGGATGGTGAGTTCGTGGCCATCATGGGCCCATCAGGCTGTGGTAAATCTACACTATTGAATATTATAGGAATGCTCGACAACCCGACGGAAGGCACCTATAACTTTGCAGGCCATGAAGTAAGCCGGCTTAAGGAACGCCAACGTACCGAACTGAGAAAGGGTAATCTGGGCTTCGTGTTTCAGAGCTTTAACCTTATCGATGAGTTGACGGTCTATGAAAATGTAGAACTGCCCCTAATTTATTTAAAGATGGCAAAGGCGGAACGAAGGCACAAGGTGCACGAAGTTTTGGAACGGATGAAAATTGCCCATAGGGAAAGACACTTTCCACAGCAATTATCGGGAGGCCAACAGCAACGTGTGGCTATTTCAAGGGCGGTGGTAACCAATCCAAAACTGATCCTAGCCGATGAACCTACAGGAAACTTAGATTCAAAAAACGGCATAGAGGTCATGAACCTATTGACCGAATTGAACCAGGAAGGTACGACCATAGTAATGGTGACACACTCTGACCGAGACTCACATTACGCCCATAGGGTTGTGAATCTATTTGACGGTCAAATTGTTACGGAAAGTCAAAATAGGGCCATAGGGGCCATCATGTAGCGGAGTTTATTCATCAATCAAAGTATATCAAAAGGTCCCCTAATCAAGGACAACCAATTATAAATACGAAAATCATGTTCAAAACATACCTTAAAATAGCATGGAGAAGCCTTAAGAAACAAGCATTTTTTACTTCGTTGAACATATTTGGTCTTGCCATCGGTATGGCCGGTGCATTGCTCATATCGTTGTACATATATGAGGAATTGAGCTATGATAAAATGTTTCCTGATGCTGAACGGATCCATCGTGTAAACAATGATATAAAATTTGGCGGAGACGAACGTCAATTTGCCGTTACCCCTGCCCCTATGGCTGAAGCCCTCAAATCCGACTTTTCCGAAATTGAGGTGGTAACGCGCTTTAGAACACGTGGTAGCGCCCTTGTGCGCAAGGCCAATGATCTGGCAAACGTAAAGGAAGAACATACCACCTATGTCGACCCCTCTTTTTTTGAAATGTTCGGTGTAACGTTGTTGGCGGGTGATGTAGGTACTGCCTTGAAAGACCCGAATACCTTGGTCTTGACCAGAACGGCCGCCGAAAAGCATTTTTCCATTGACAATGCGGTGGGGCAAAATATGGTGCTTAACAATGAGGAAAACTATACCATTGTCGGGGTTATCGAAGATTTTCCACAAAATTCCTTTCTGAGAGGGTATACCGTTTTTGAGGCAATGGCCGGATACGAAGATGCCGTAGTGGGCAATTGGGGAAGCAATAATTACCAGACCTTCATCAAATTACTTCCTACGGTCAATGCAGACCAAATTCAAGAACAGTTGCGCGGCTTTTTGGGTAAATATGTTATTCCCGGTGTCCAACAATTTATGCCCGGGATCACCGAAGAGCAATTCAAGGCGGCAGGCAACCATTTGATATATAGTACTATTCCTTTGACCGATATTCATTTGAATTCGCATAGGGTGGCGGAAATGAGTGCGAACAACGACATACAGAGCATATATATCCTTTCTTTTATAGCTGTTTTTCTTTTGGTCTTGGCCAGTGTCAATTTTATGAACCTCTCTACCGCCCATTCACTGAAAAGGGCAAAGGAGGTTGGGGTTAGAAAGACTCTGGGATCCAATAAAAGGGACTTGGTACGTCAGTTTTTGGTGGAATCGGGGTTGGTGTCTTTTCTGGCCTTGGTTTTAGCCTTGGTTTTGGCCCGTGTAGCCTTACCTTTTTTTAATACCCTTGCCGATAAAAATATTTCAATACCTTTTCAAAATCCCGTTTTTTGGTTGATTTTGTTGGCTTCAGGTATTGTCTTAGGATTGTTTTCAGGAAGTTACCCTGCTTTTTTTATGTCGCGATTTATGCCCGCAACGGTGCTGAAGGGAAGTGGCGAACGCAGTGTGGGGGGAGGTAAAATCAGAAACTCCCTTGTGGTATTCCAGTTTGCCATTTCGGTTTTTTTGATCGTTAGTACCTTGGTGGTATACCAACAGTTAAAGTATATACAAGGCAAAGATTTGGGCTTCTCAAAAGATCAGGTCTTGATCGTAAATGACGTTTATACGGCAGGAGACAAGGTGTCGTCACTCAAAGAACAGGTGAAACAATTGAGTTTTGTCGAAAATGTGACGTTGAGCAGTTATTTTCCTACTCCCTCGTCCCGTAGTGATACCACTTTTCTTCCTGATTCGGGTGAAACCAGTGTGGAATCTTCCATTAATATGCAAACCTGGGACGTCGATTACGATTATGTTTCCACTATGGATTTTGAATTGGTGGCAGGCCGAGATTTTGATAGGTCCTATGGCAATGACTCTACGGCCATCATTTTAAACGAAACGGCTACAAGAATAATGAATTTGAGTCCGCAAGAGGCCCTAGGCAAGCGCTATACCCCAGATTTTGATTCTGATACTCCAACGTATTATACCGTTGTTGGGGTGTTAAAAGATTTCCATATAGCTTCACTAAAAGAAGATATCGATGCCGTAAGCTTGCACTTGGGAGGTGAGGCCTATGCCATGGCAGTAAAAATTAAGCCTGGCGATTTTACCAATGCAATTGCACAAATTGAAGGAATCTGGAATACTATCGTACCCGGTGAGCCATTTGATTATTACTTTATGGAAGACGCCTTTAACGACATCTACGCAAGCGAACAAAGGTTGGGCGATATCTTTATCATCTTTACGGTACTTTCCCTTTTGATTGCCTGCTTGGGACTCTTTGGCCTTGCGGCCTTCAATGCCCAAAAACGCACCAAGGAAATAGGGATTCGCAAGGTTTTGGGGGCTAGTGTGGGCCAGGTCGCCTATGGCTTGACCGTGGACTTTTTAAAATTGGTCGGACTAGCTATTCTAGTGGCCTTGCCTTTGGGCTGGTATGCCATGAACCGGTGGCTCGAAGATTTTTCATATCGCATAGACATTCCGTGGTGGGTCTTTGGGCTAGCAGCATTTCTGGCCGTTTTGATATCGGTGATAACCGTGAGCTATCAAAGTATAAGGGCGGCCATAGCAAACCCTGTAACAAGTTTACGTACCGAGTGAAATAAGGACGCTGAACATCAAAAAACGAAAACCATGTTTAAAAACTATCTGAAAATTGCTTGGCGTAACCTCTTGAAAAATAAGGGGTATTCCGTTATTAACATTGGAGGTCTGGCATTGGGTATGGCCGTAACGCTTATCATTGGGCTCTGGGTGTACGATGAGCTTTCGTACGACGATTATTTTAGCAAGAAAGACCGCATCGCTCAAGTGTTCCAATCGCAGACCTTCAACGGGGAGACCAGCACCGGCCCCGCTATACCACGGCCCCTGGAAATGGCACTTCGAGATGGGTACGCCGATAATTTCAAGCATTTGGTCATGTCGTCTTGGAGCAACCCCGTCTATCTTAATTACAAGGAGAAAAGCCTTTCTAAAATCGGAAACTTCATGCAGAAGGAAGCCCCTGAACTTTTGGGCCTTAAAATTCTGAAAGGAGAGAAAAACGGTTTGCGAAAGGTTAACTCGATTATGCTTTCGGAGTCTTTGGCCCATGCCCTTTTCGGGGATGAAGACCCCATAGGAAAGGTCATAAGGGCCAATAGCCAGTACGATATGGAAGTATCGGCCGTCTACGAAGATATACCTCAAAACAATTCGTTCAGTGAGATGGAATATATAATGCCATGGGAAAAATACCTTTCCCTGTTCGAGTGGATCAAGAATGCGGAAGACCAATGGGGTAACAATTCGTTTCAAATGTTCGTTCAGATTGCCGATAATGCCAGTATGGCTCAGGTGACGTCGAAAATCAATGACGTTAAAAAGAACGTTAGTGAAGCGGAGGCCGAATACAACCCCCAGTTGTTCTTGCTGCCGATGAAGGACTGGTACCTGAGTAGTAGCTTTGAGAACGGAAAACAGGTGGGCGGACGTATCAAGTACGTGTGGATGTTCAGTGTCATCGGAGCCTTTGTACTGCTTTTGGCCTGTATTAATTTTATGAACTTGAGCACCGCCCGCTCCGAAAAGCGTGCTAAGGAAGTGGGAATACGAAAGTCTATTGGATCGCAGCGCAGTCAGTTGGTATATCAATTTTTGAGCGAATCTTTTTTGGTGGTCTTGTTCGCTTTTGCCATTGCCGTACTTATTGTTTTGTTGTCCTTGGACGGGTTTAACGATTTATCGCGAAAAGAAGTCGTTTTTCCTTGGGGCAATCCGCTTTTCTGGTTGTTTTCCTTGTTCTTCGTACTGGTTACCTCGCTATTGGCGGGAAGCTATCCTGCTCTCTATCTGTCATCGTTCAAAGCTGTGGACGTGCTAAAGGGTACATTTATGGCGGGTCGGTATGCAGGGCTTCCCAGAAAGATTTTAGTAGTACTACAGTTTACGGTTTCGGTTGCCTTTATTATAGGAACGGTCATCGTTATGCAACAGATCAATCATGCCAAGAACCGTCCCGTAGGATATGATAAGAAGGGCTTGGTGCAGATACCGGTTATGAGCCAAGACTTTACGGGTAAGTACGATTTAATGCGAAACGAGTTTTTAGCTTCCGGTGCGGTGGTCGAAATGTCAGGGTCGAGCAGCCCAACGACCGAAGTATGGTCGAACAGGGCCGGTTTTAATTGGGAGGGCAAACCGGAAGGCTTTCAGGAAGATTTGGCCTGGACGCAAGTAACCCCCGAATACGCAAAGTCGTTGAACCTTGAAATTCTTAAGGGACGGGATTTTTCGAGGGAATTTGCTTCTGATTCCAATGCCGTTCTTATCAATGAAACGGCAATGAAATACATGGGGCTTACCGATCCGATAGGAAAGTTCATTACAGATGACGCTATTGAAGACCCCTTTCCTCCCCTAAAAATAATCGGTGTGGTACAGGACATGATTACACAATCGCCATACGAACCCGTAAAACAAGGTATTTATGCCTATGATAAACATGGCAACACCAGTTTTTACAATTTACGGCTCAATCCCGAAAAGAGTGCCGGCGAAAATATTTCGATTATAGAAAGCGTCTTTAAAACACATTTTCCGGCCATCCCTTTTCAGTACGATTTCGTCGATTCGGAATACGCGGAGAAATTTGCCGCCGAAGAACGCATCGGTGCGCTTTCGGCCATTTTTACGGCACTGGCCATATTGATCAGTTGTTTGGGACTATTCGGGCTTACTTCTTTTGTGGCTGAGCAACGCCGAAAGGAAATAGGGGTTAGAAAGGTATTGGGCGCCTCGGTTTTTAATGTTTGGAACATGCTTTCAAAAGACTTTTTAAAGCTTGTGGCGATTTCTTGTTTTATAGCCGTTCCCATTTCTTACTATGTCATGAACGGTTGGTTGCAAGGTTATCCGTATCGGGTGATTTTGGAATGGTGGATTTTCCTCTTGGCCGTAGTAGGGGCCCTCGCCATAACCATTCTTACCGTAAGTTTTCAGGCAATCAAAGCGGCGAATTCGAACCCGGTAAAAAGTCTGAGAATGGAGTGAATGGTGGGTAGTATGCAATAAGAAAGTGTGAATTCCTTCAACCAATTTGTCCTAATTTTTGAAAAATTAGGACAAATTGAAAAAAACGGCTTCTTTTCTGCTCTGATCCAGATAATAAGCTAAGCCGAAAAATCGCCTCTCCCCCTAAATAGGAAAGCCCTAATCAAGAATACCTATCGCCCCATATTACATTTCAATACAAACACTTTAGTTTCTTGCCCTTATGACCTATCTTTGTTCTTTAGAATGAGTTTATATAATGAAGATTGATAAAAAGGAAGTTTTAAAGGCACTAGAGAACATTACCGTACCCGGTGAGGGGCAAAATATGGTAGAAAGCGGTGCGGTTAAGAATATTCAAATTTTTGGTGATGAGGTTGAGGTAGATATTACCATTGGTAATCCTAGCCTACAGGCACGTAAGAAGACCGAAGTGGAAATCTTGAAGGTCATACACCAGAAGGTGTACGAAAAGGCCAAGATCAAGGTGAACATAAAGGTAGATGCCCCGGCAAAGCCAAAGACGAACGAAATAAAGGGGAAGCCCATACCCGGTATACAGAACATTATTGGAGTCGCCTCGGGCAAAGGTGGGGTAGGTAAATCTACCGTCACGGCCAATTTAGCGGTGACCTTGGCAAAAATGGGTTTTAAGGTAGGGGTTTTAGATGCCGATATTTATGGGCCTTCGATGCCTATTATGTTCGACGTGGCCCTTGAGAAACCCTTGGCGGTCAATGTTGATGGTAAATCAAAAATGAAACCGGTAGAGAGCTACGGCGTAAAACTGTTGTCTATCGGGTTTTTTACCCAGCCCGACCAAGCGGTCATCTGGCGTGGTCCTATGGCGGCAAAAGCATTGAATCAAATGATATTCGATGCACATTGGGGCGATCTTGATTTTATGCTGATCGACCTTCCGCCCGGAACCGGGGATATCCACTTGAGCATCATGCAGGCCATGCCCGTAACCGGTGCCGTAGTGGTCAGTACACCACAGAACGTGGCCCTGGCCGATGCCAGAAAAGGTGTGGCCATGTTTCAACAAGATTCTATAAACGTTCCCGTATTGGGAATTGTGGAGAATATGGCTTATTTTACACCTGAGGAGCTTCCCGATAATAAGTACTATATTTTTGGTAAGGAAGGGGCGAAAAATCTGTCTGAAGATTTAGGCGTACCTTTCTTAGGGGAAATACCCTTGGTGCAGAGTATACGCGAAGCAGGTGATATAGGAAGACCGGCGGCAATGCAAACGGCCACGGCCGTAGAGGAAGCTTTTGAAGAACTGACCAAGAACGTGGTTCAAGAGGTTGTGGGCAGAAATAAGAGCCTGCCTCCAACGGAAGCAATTAAGATAACTACAATGGCGGGCTGTTCCGCTGTTAAGAAAAAGTAATATGACATCGGAAGAACTAAGGCAGAATGTAGAAAAAGCGCTTGAAGAAATTCGCCCTTTTTTACAAAGTGACGGCGGAGATATATCGTTAATCTCTATAGATAACGAAAATTCCGTAAAAGTAAAGCTCGAAGGGGCGTGTGTGGGGTGTAGTGTCAATCAGATGACTTTGAAGAGCGGTGTTGAAATGACCATTAAAAAATATGCCCCACAAATCGAAGAGGTGATAAATGTTGCCTAAGAGGCTGACCTTTGTCATGTGCTTACCCATCTTTTAATCTTAATTTCGTCCGAACTTTAATGTAAAACTCAATGATCAAAACAGACATATTGATTATTGGAGCTGGCCCAACTGGGCTTTTTGCCGTTTTTGAGGCAGGCCTGTTACAGCTCAAATGTCATTTAATCGATGCGCTACCTCAAGCAGGTGGACAATGTTCCGAGATTTATCCTAAAAAACCGATTTACGATATACCTGGTTTTCCAGAAGTATTGGCTGGCGATCTGGTCAACAATCTAATGGAGCAGATCAAACCCTTTGAACCTGGTTTTACCTTGGGCGAAAGGGCACAGACCATCGAAAAATTGGAAGATGGTACCTTTATCGTAACAACGAACAAAGGAACTGAACACCATGCCCCTATTGTTGCCATTGCAGGTGGACTTGGTAGTTTTGAACCCCGAAAACCATTGCTTGAAAATCTGAAAAAATACGAAGATAACGGTGTGGCCTATATCATAAAAGATCCCGAGGTATACCGCGATAAAAGGGTGGTTATTGCCGGAGGAGGCGATTCCGCACTTGACTGGAGTATCTTTTTGGCCGATGTGGCCTCGGAAGTTACGCTTGTACATC
This sequence comes from Zobellia uliginosa, assembly GCF_900156625.1. Lineage (GTDB taxonomy): Bacteria > Bacteroidota > Bacteroidia > Flavobacteriales > Flavobacteriaceae > Zobellia > Zobellia uliginosa. The sequence goes on from NZ_FTOB01000001.1 coordinate 800,208, forward strand.
GTAGAAACGAGTTTAGGGGAGCACTTGATTCGGTGGAAAAAGTACAGCAGCTTAAGAATGAAGGTAAAATCAACCTGATTACGCCTGCGGAGATAACGGGTCTTATAGGGGAAGATAAACTGGAAGCCGTTACTATTAGAAAAACAACAGATTCAAGTGAGGATGTTACCTTGGAAGTTGATAATTTTGTACCCTTGTTCGGACTTTCTCCCAAATTGGGGCCGATTGCCGATTGGGGTCTTGAAATCGAGCGGAATGCCATAAAGGTAGATACCTTCGATTATCAGACCAACGTGCCGGGAATTTATGCCATTGGCGATGTAAATACGTATCCCGGTAAGTTGAAACTGATTCTTTGTGGCTTTCATGAAGCGACCCTCATGTGTCAAAGTGCTTATCAGCGTATTTATCCTGATAAGAAGTATGTAATGAAATATACGACCGTAGGCGGCGTAACCGGTTTTGATGGAAGTAAAAAGGAGGCGCCAAAGGCGGTTGTTAAAAGTATAAATTAAGGACTTAGGTGTTAGGAAAATATAACTAGCGTAACTGAAATAAATGGCTGTTAAAAAATTTGAGGATCTATTGGTGTGGCAAAAAGCACAAGATTTTGCAGTAGCGATTTATCAAAATTTTTCGGATTCTAGAGATTACTCCTTTAAAGACCAAATCCTAAGAGCTTCCATTTCTATTTCCAATAATATAGCTGAAGGTTTTGACCGAAGTACGAACCCTGTTCATTAGATTTTTATATTTTGCAACAAACTCAAATAGTGAGGTAAGGTCAATGCTATATTTATCAAAAAGACTGAATTTTTTGGACTCTGAAGAGACATCTAAATTAATTGAATAATCAAACGAAATTTCAAAAATGCTTTTCGGGCTCATACAATCAATGACCCAAAGCAAATCAACTAACTCCTAACTACTTACTACTAATTCCCTTATCAATGAGTGACATAAAAATAAAAATAACCGACCGTGATGGTGTAACCCATGAGGTAGACGCCCCAACCGATATGAACATGAACCTTATGGAAGTCGTACGTTCGTACGAATTGGCCCCAGAGGGAACCATTGGTATCTGTGGAGGAATGGCCATGTGTGCTTCTTGTCAATGCTACGTGCAGTCTGACCATCAGCTTCCTGAGAAATCGGATGACGAAGATGCTATGTTGGCCGAAGCTTTCAATGTGGAAGACAACAGTCGTTTGGGCTGTCAGATCCATATGACTCCTGATCTGGATGGTTTAGTAGTGGAATTGGCTCCTGAGAGTTAGATTCTTGCCTGATAGGTAAATAGGTTAAAGTACCGGCCTTCTTTGGCAATCAGCTCGTCGTGGGTGCCTTCTTCGGCAATTCTACCGTTTTCTATAACCAAAATCTGGTCGGCCTTGCGAATCGTGCTCAATCTGTGGGCGATTACAAAGGTCGTCCGCCCTTCGGTCAAGGTAGCCAAACTCTTTTGGATCAAGGCTTCACTTTCAGTGTCTAAGTTAGAGGTCGCCTCGTCTAGGATCAAGATTTTAGGGTCGGCCAAAACGGCTCGGGCTATGGCAATACGCTGGCGTTGCCCTCCCGATAGTTTTACGCCCCGCTCCCCGATCAAGGTGTCGAGTCCGTCTTCGAACCTGTCGGTAAACTCGTTAACGTAGGCAGCTTCCACCGCTTGTTGTAATTGCTTCTCTGTAGCCTTGGGCCGTGGGAAAAGAATGTTCTCGCGTATGGTGCCCTCAAAAAGAAAATCGTCTTGTAAGACTACACCTAGATGCTGTCTAAAACTGTTTAGATTGACTTGTGCCAGGTCTTTTCCGTCAATGGTGATTTTACCCGATTGGGGGTTAAGGAAAGTAGCGGCCAAGCCGGCTATGGTAGATTTTCCGGAGCCTGAGCTTCCTACCAATGCGACCACGTTACCCGGTTTTACCTCAAAACTGATATTGTGCAACACTTCCTTGTCTTCTTCATAGGCAAAGGAAACATCGTCGAAAACAATATTTCCCTGAATTTCATCGAGAACAATGGTCCGGTTTTCTTCATCGGATTCCGGTACCATGTTCATTAGTTCCTCGGTACGGTCTAAGCCGGCCAAGGCCTCGGTAAGCTGGCTTCCGATGTTGCTCATCTGCACAATAGGGGCCACCATCAAGCCTAATAAAAAGGTGAAGGTCAAGAATTCACCTATGGTCAGCTCGTCCATCATGATCTTATAGCCGCCAATACCCATTATACCTGTTGTGGCAATACCTAAAAGAAAGGTAGATGAACTGGTCATAAAGGCCGTGGCGGTCAAACTCTTTTTTACGTTCTGGAAAAGTCGGTCGACCCCCTTTTCGAAAATTTTGTTTTCTTGTTCTTCGGCATTGAAACCCTTGATAACACGAACGCCTCCCAAGGTTTCGGTAAGCCTCCCCGTAACTTCGGCATTTATCTTTCCTCGATTTCTAAAAATAGGACGAATGATCTTAAAGGCCTTTAGGGCGATCAGGGCGAAAATAGCCAAGGGTACCAAGGTGAAGATGGTCATGGTCCAACTGATGCGCAGAAGCAATATAAGTGATACTACGGCCGTGATGGTGCCGCCTACGAGTTGCACCAGACCCGTGCCGATCAAGTTTCGAACGCCCTCGACATCGCTCATGATACGTGAGACCAAGGCACCTGATTTGGCGTTGTCGAAAAAACTAATAGGGAGGGAGAGTACTTTTTTCTGCACTTGTGCCCTGAGTTCCGAAATGAGGAATTGGGCCTGTACACTCAATATCTTGGTCAATAAGAAAGAGGTGACCGCCTGCACCAGTATAGCCAATGCTACCGCACCAACTAGCAATTTTAAGAAGTCAAGGTCTTTGTTGGGGATAATGTCGTCCATTAAATACTTTAAGGACATAGGGGCTACAAAACTTGCCGCCTTACTGATGACAATGAGTACTAGGCCAATAAATACGAGGTTTCGTCTAGGCCAAATAATGGTTTTGAACGCGGTAAGGATACTGACTTTTTTTTCTGACATATAGTGCTGGATAATACAGGTGCAAGTTACTTTAAATATAAAGAATCAGGAGAGGTGTTGTTTTGAAATAGGTCATATACCTTGATAAAGGATTTATATTTGGCTTGGGTATTGTATAACGCATGGGGAAAAAAGCCTTTGCACTTGTTTTTTTCTGGGTTATCTATTCGTTACCGCATAAATATTTACCGATGCCCAAGTTTTTGGCCTGAACCAAAAGCTAGTCGATTTTGAAAGGAAAATGCCCCCGAGGTTTCGGTCGACTTTGAAAATGAAAATGCCGAAAGTAAACGTCATGGGGAAATTATTGGTTATATTTTCTTAGGTCCGTTTACCACGATTTTTGTGGCGGTCGGCGGCTTCTTATTTCATTGGGGCTATAGGGGTTGTTGAAAGTCTGCTCGTTCGGTTCTGGGGGCTTGTATCCTTTTTGGGAATAGCCGCTTGTATCGCCTTTGTAAAAATACAACTACGGGGTAAGGTAGATTTTGACCTATCATGGATTAAAAATGACAAGACCTATTACAGAAAAACATTCTCTTCAACGGGAACCCATTCCTTTGGCTCCGGCAGTAGTGGAACCGGTGGAAGCTGGTAAAACTAAGTGCAAAAGTGTAACTTCATACCTCGTAAAACCATTTCGATGAAACGTATTCTATATTTTCTTGCTTTTATACTGATTTTTGCCTGTAAGTCTGAAACCAATGACACTTCAGAATTGGAACAATGGAAGATACGGGCATCTAATGTCGAAATTATCAGGGATGATTTTGGGGTGCCTCATATCTATGGTAAAACGGATGCCGATGCCGTTTTTGGCCTCTTGTACGCCCAATGCGAAGACGACTTTAACAGGGTAGAGCAAAACTATATATGGGCTACCGGAAGATTGGCAGAGGTAGAGGGGGAAGAAGCCATTTACAGCGATCTAAGGGCCCAATTGTTTATGACCGAGGAAGAGGCCAAGGCCAATTATAAAAAAAGTCCCCAATGGTTGCAAGCGCTTTGTGATGCCTTTGCGGACGGGATAAATTATTATTTGTACACCCACCCAGAGGTAAAACCAAAATTACTGGATCGTTTTGAGCCTTGGATGCCCATGTATTTTAGTGAAGGTAGTATTGGTGGCGACATTGAAAGAATAGCTACCAAAAAAATAAAGGCTTTTTACGAAAGTGGTATGGAGCTGCCGGAAATGGAGCTTTTGGAAATGAAGAAAAAAGAAGAAATGGAAGAGCCCCAGGGTTCTAACGGCATTGCCATTTCAGGAGAATTAACGCAATCGGGCAATACCATGTTGCTCATAAATCCACATACTTCGTTTTATTTTAGGGGCGAGGTGCATGTGGTAAGTGAAGAGGGTTTAAATGCCTATGGTGCGGTTACTTGGGGGCAGTTTTTTGTGTATCAAGGGTTTAATGAAAAGACCGGCTGGATGCACACTTCGACCTATACCGATGTGATGGACGAGTTTAAGGAAACCATTGTAAAAAAGGAGGACAAGCTGTTATATCAATATGGGGAAGAACTGCGCGAAGTAGAATCATATGAAATTGTTTTAAAGTATAAGGATGGGGATTCGCTAAAGGAAAAATCCTTTCCCGCCTATCGAACCCACCATGGCCCCATTACCCACTTGGAGGATGGCCAATGGACGGCCTCCGCCATGATGTGGGAACCGGTAAAGGCCTTGGAACAATCCTATATCAGAGCCAAACAAGATGGGTATAAAGGTTTTAGGGAAATGATGGACATTAGAACAAATTCTTCCAATAATACGGTATATGCCGATGCAGAGGGCAATATTGCCTACTTCCATGGAAACTTTGTTCCCAAACGCGACGTACGGTTTAACTATTCCGAACCAGTAGATGGCAGCGACCCTGAAACCGATTGGCAAGGGCTGCATACCGTGGATGAGAATATTTTGGTGTTAAATCCCCAAAACGGTTGGATCCAAAACTGCAATTCCACACCCTTTACCTCGGCAGCGGACTTTAGTCCCAAGAAAGAGGACTACCCGTATTACATGTCCCGTGATCAAGAGAATTTTAGGGGGGTGCATGCCATAGCCTTATTAACCGATAGAAAAGGCTACACTTTAGATAGTTTGATCCAATTGGCACACGACCCATATCTGCCTGCTTTTGAAGCCTTGATTCCCGGGTTGGTAAAAGCCTATGACGCCCATCCAAGGCCAAATTTGAAAGGAGCTATTGAGGTGTTGCGGGAATGGGATTATAAAACATCCAAAGCGTCCGTAGCCATGACCTTGGCCCATTTTTATGGCACTATTAGTTATAAAAAAGCCAAAAGACCGGAGGGACTTACCAGTATGGAGTTGATCGAATATTGGGGAAGTGATTCGCCCGATAGCGAAAAACTGGGTTTGTTCGAAGAAGTAGTGGGCAATTTGGAAACCGATTTTGGTTCGTGGGAAATTCCATGGGGAGAGGTCAATAGGTATCAAAGATTGAACGGCGATATAAAACAAGCCTTTAACGATAGTCTGCCCAGTGTAGGGATTGGTTTCGCTTCCGGTACTTGGGGGGCTTTGGCGGCATATGGAGCAAGATATACGGCCCCGGGCGCCAAAAAGATATACGGCACAAGGGGCAATAGCTTTGTGGCGGCCGTTGAGTTTGGCGATAAGGTAAGGGCAAAGACCATTTTGGCAGGGGGACAAAGTGGAAATCCAAAATCGCCCCATTTTGACGACCAGACCGAAAAATATATCAATGTGGATTGGAAGGATGCGGCCTATTATCGTGAAGATGTATTAAAACACGCGGTTAAAATTTACACCCCGGGTGCCAGGGAATAGCGTTATTCCTTGGTAATGATCAAGGTAGCTTTTGATCCCTCTGATAGCAACCATTTATTGGCGTAGATAAGTTCTCCCTTGTCATCATAGACATTGATTTGAGCGGTGTTCGGGGGAGAGGAGCCAACGTTAAGGGCTTCAAAATCGATACGATTGAATCCTTTTTTTAAATCGACGTTTACGCCTTTAAAAGAGCTGGTTAAAAGAATGTTGGGATCTACGACATCGCCGTTGACATATATCTTTACACGGTCGCCGTCTACAAATTCATGGTCGCGGCAGACGATACCGACAAACTTTCCATTGTTCTTGACGTCGCCCAAATACATATCGGCAAAGTGTTGTTTAGAACCTTCCTTGGGTTGTCTTGGTCCTACCTTTGGGTCGATTTTCATACCGGCGCCGGCTTGGACCAGTTCGCGGTCATCGATCATTTTAACGGGATTGCGCTTCGCAAAATCAAAATCGACTTGTGGTTGGTCGTCTACAACGGATGGAATTTTTAAGGAAGTGCCTTGATTGGGTTTTGCGGTATCATCGATTTTGTTGGCCGTATCGATTTTTAAATCTTTCTTTTGGGGAATATCGGTCTGGGCCATTCCCGAAACGGAAAACAGCATTACAGTGAATAACAGTGCCGAATAGTTTTTGATCATCGAATAAAAAAAATCCAAGATAAAGATAACAAATACCTTGCCATGGGGGCTTAAGGCAATGTTAAAACGCTAGTTTCGAGAAAATCGTATCGGCAATCAGGCGTTGTCCGACTTTATTCGGGTGAATAGGGTCTTTGTCGTAACATTGGTCTTGGTCGTAAAGTACCTCGCGGATGTTTATGCGCGCATTGGCATAGGGGTGTTGCATATTGAGTATGATACGGCTAAACTCTTTTAAGACTTCTTCGTCATATTTTGGATAAGGGTTCTTGTAACCGAAGGAGGTAGCTTTGGGGTCTTTTCTAGGGGCTATGGCGAGTGCCAATGGAGGAGGGGTGATCAATACGGTCTTGATGTCTCTTTGCCGCATTTTTTCAAGAAAGCTATATACCCCTATTTTAAAACTGTTGAAGAGGGCTTCCGAAGGTTTGCCATATATGCCGTCGTTCATGCCGTAACAGAAGAGGGCAACGTCTATTTTGTTATCGTCAAGGGCTTGGTCCAGCCGTTCAAAGAGATAAGGCCTTGGTCCAGGATGGTCTTTTTCCGTAAGGCCGGTTACGGTTTCACTGTTTTTTCCGAGGTTTATAAATTTTAGCTGTAGTTCGGGCCTTTCCTTATCGAATTTTTCCTGAAGCATTTCTACATAGCCCTTACCTTGGGCAAAGGTAATGCTATCGCCAAAGCAGCCTACGACCTGATTTTTTTCAAATTTGAACCGATTGTTGCTGAAACAGCCAAAAAACGTGGTTCCGGCCAGGGCCCATACCGATCTATTAATGAATTTTCTTCTGTTCATGCTACTGAAATGCGCCATTGACGTCTAATCTTTTTAAATAAAAATGTCCAATACAAGAACACCTATAAGTCCCATTACACCGACCGTCGTTTCCATGACGGTCCAGGTTTTTAAAGTATCTTTCACCGATAGGTTGAAATATTCCTTGTAAAGCCAAAAACCGCTATCGTTCACATGCGAGAGCATCAGGCTTCCCGATCCGATGGCGAGCACCATCAACTCCGGACTTACGGTTGTATTGGCGATCAATGGTAAAACGATACCGGCGGCGGTTAATCCAGCTACGGTTGCGGAGCCTACGCAAACCCTTATAACGGTAGTGATCAACCAGGCCAAGATGAGTGGTGAAATAGTGGAACCTTTGAGCATTTCGCCGATATACTCACTAACGCCACTGTCTATGAGTACTTGCTTTAGGGCGCCGGCACCTGCTATGATCAAAAGTACCATGGTTATGCCCGAAACGGCACTCGACACCGAATCCATCACATCTTTCATCTTTTTGCCACGGGCCAGTCCTAGTGTATATATGGCCACCAAGACCGAAATAAGCATGGCGATAACGGGATTGCCCAAAACATCGGTCGCTTTTCTAAATAGGTTTTCCTCAGGAAGTAATAGAGCCATTACGGAGGCAAAACCAATAAGGATAACGGGAAGCAATGCCGTCAGCATACTGGTCGAAGTACTAGGCATTTCTTCATCGGTCAAAATTCTTGGGTTTAAAAATTCCTTTAGCGGGGTGGCCTCCACATTTTTGATAAAGCGCGATAAAATTGGGCCGGCAACCACAATGGCAGGTATGGCTACAAGAATACCGTAGAGTAACGTTTTGCCTATGTCGGCTTTAAAAATGACCGCAATCCCCGTTGGGGCGGGATGGGGAGGAAGGTAGCCGTGGGTAACCGAAAGGGAGGCCAACATGGGAAGACCTACATATATCAAGGGTAACCCCGTGGCCGCGGCAACCGTAAAAACCAATGGGATCAATATAACAAAACCCACCGTATAGAACATGGGGATACCCACGATAAAACCAGTGAGCACTACGGCCCATTGAATGTGTTTTTTTCCGAATTTCTCTACCAATTGGGTGGTTATGCGCTGTGCGGCACCGCTATCGGCCACCAATTTTCCCAACATGGCGCCAAGGCCCAAGATGAGAATAAGGTAGCCTAAGGTATTACCTATGCCCGTTTGTATAGACTGGCTAACCGTTTCAAAATCTAAGCCTTGGGCGACCCCGACCAAAAGGGATACGATAATAAAGGAAATAAAGGCGTTGAGTTTGAAATGGGCAATAAGGATGAACAGAATAAGAATTCCGGTGGTAACAATAACAATTGGCATGGGTTAGATAGGTATTAAGGCTTCTAAGATACTAAAATAGATGACAAGTAAAGATGGTGGGCATTAGCCTAAAAGTGGATGCTAAAGTATATTGGCATCAATTTATGAATAGCTCTTAGACAGGCGTTCTAACACCTCAATAGCCTTTGTGCCATCCTTGCGGTCCACAAAAATATGGTCATGGTAATAGGCGGCTATAACGTTACAGCTAATATTGTGTTTGGCCAATTCCGAAGAAAATAAGGCCGTAAGTCCTACTCCTTCTAGCGATGAATGTATCGATAGGGTAATCCAAGATGCAATATAATCATAGGTGAGTCCTAGTTCCTCGGCTTTTTGTTTTGTGATTACTAGGGTAATACCTTCGTGTTCCTTGAATTCGCAGAGGATATCTTTAGGTGCGATATGGTCGGCGTTTTTGAGGGTTACGAATACAAATTCCCCAGGGTTCAACTTGGGGGTCATTCCCTTTACCATTTCCGCAAGGTTCTTTTCTCCAGCCATAGTGTTCTATTTTTATTTGGATATAAGGTTTTTCAAGATATGACCTTCTTTGTGAAGTACTGCTATCCTATGGGATTTTTTTCGCTCATATCTATTTTTGGAAAGAGGTTTTGTTTTTTTTAATTATTTTGAAACGCGTTGTATGTCAAACGTATAAAATTAGTATTTCCGGAACATAAAAAAAACGGCAACTTTTTAGGGATGCCGTTATATAGGGGCTATTTTATACTTAAAGCGCCCGAAGGACATTGGGCCACTTGGTCGCGTAGTGCTGCGGTGCTGACGTTAGCTATATTGATCCAAGGTTTTCTTTTTGGGTCGTACACTTGGGGCAGCGTTTTTACGCAAATGCCCGCATGTATGCATTTTTCCGGTTTCCAGAGAATTGTAATCTCACTATTGCCGTATTCTTTTGTTTTCATGTTTTTTAGTTTTCCAAATATCCGAATTTACCATTGTTAAAATCATGAAAGGCTTGCATAAGCTCTTCCTTGGTGTTCATTACAAAAGGGCCATGGGCAGCTATGGGCTCGTTCATAGGTTCTCCGCTCAAGACCAATACCACGGCGTTTTCTGTAGCTTCGATGGTGAAGTTTTCACCTTTGTTTTCCATTAATGCCAAGTGGTCGGTAGGGGCTTCTTCTTTCCCGTTTACCACAATGCTACCTTCAATAACCAATAGTACGGTATTGTAATTTTCCGGGAAGGAGAAATCGGCCTTGCCTCCTTTTTTCAACCTTGCGTTGAGCATGTTGATCGGTGTAAAGGTAGAGGCCGTACCTACGGTATCATTGTATTTTCCGGCAATTACCTCAATTTCCCCCGTTTGATCGGGTAAAGGGTAGCGGTTGATATCTTCCTTTTTAATGGCCTGATATTTTGGGGCGCTCATTTTGTCTTTTTTGGGCAGGTTTACCCATAGCTGTACCATTTGGAATTCACCTCCTTTTTTGGCCCATTCCTCTTCGTGGTATTCTTTGTGGAGTACACCGCTTGCCGCGGTCATCCACTGCACGTCGCCTTCACCTATGACACCGCCGCCGCCACTGCTGTCATGGTGGGCTACTTTGCCCTTATATGCTATGGTTACGGTTTCAAATCCTCTGTGTGGATGTACATCTACCCCTCTTGGCGAGTCGGTAGGTGAAAAATAAAACTTAGAGTTGTAATCCATCATAATAAACGGATTCATGCGCTCCATGTCTAACCGAAAGCCGCTCGGAATAAAATTATGTACCCTAAATCCGTCACCTACAAAGTGTGGCGCTTTTGGGCTGGCCACTAATTCTACTGCTCTTGTTTTCATATCTTTTAGATTTAATACCACAAATTTATCATCAGTGACCAAGCTGTGCATTGATGTATGGTAAGAACCTATTTTACTTGGTTTTTGCGGGCCAGTTCTCGGCGTACCCTGCTCAGGCTTTCGGGTGTGATGCCCAAGTATGAGGCTACCATGGTTTGGGGCACGCGCAGGAGAATGTCGGGATATGTCTTTATAAATTGGAGGTAGCGTTCTTTGGCAGAATCGCTCAATAGGGTGTTTACCCTTCTCTGCAAATGTCGTATATGATTGTGAAGCAGCCTATTGTTGAAATTGGTAAAAGAGGGCACTTTTTCAGAGAGACCTTGAATAAAATTTTCGTCGATCAAAACGATTTGACTGTCTTCAAAGGCTTGTATGTAATAGGCGGAAGGAGCATTGAAATAACTACTTTCACGATCGGTAACGAACCAACTTTCGGGCGCAAAGGCCAATATGTGTTCTTTGCCTTTTTCGTCTATGGAATACTGTCTCAGTAATCCTTTTTCAACGAAGAAGGTATGGCTACAACGTTCGTTCTTTCGCAATAGGAAGGTGTCTTTTTTGACTTCTTTGGTCGTACAATGGGATAGTAAGGTCAGAATATCTTGCTCATCAACATTCAGGTGACTGGTTAAAAACGATTTCAGGCTCGTACTGTTCATATACTTCTTTAGTTCTAACACTAAATTAAGCTAAATATGAACCGATAGGAAGCACGAAGGCCTCTTAATCTCCATTGTTCAACTTAGGGCCTCTTCTGTTTCGGTTCGGAGGGGAATGGTGAATTTAAATTCGCTTCCCTTTCCTTGGGTGCTGTCCGCCCATATTTTACCCCCTATTTTTTCTACCAAGTCTTTACTGAGTATAAGACCGAATCCGGAGCCTTTTTCTTTGGCCGTACCTATGCGCCCATGGTCTGAATTTATATTGAATAATTTTTGACAGTCCTCTTGGCTCATTCCTACACCATTATCGGCAACGGTTACTTCGATCTGTTCGTTGTTAGATGCCGTAGATATGTTGATATGGCCCCCGGAAGGGGTGAATTTGATGGCGTTGGAGACTAAGTTGCGTATGATGGTCTTAATAACCTTTGGGTCGGAAACGACTTCAATATTTTTATTTTCAGTAAAGCTCACGCTGATTTTTTTGGTCTTTGCAATGGCCCTTGATAATTCTAAGGTTTCATTGACGATTTGGTCGAGGTTTATTTTTTCAAATTTAATATCGATTTGTCCCGATTGCGATTTGGCCCAGCTCAAAAGGTTGTCGAGCAGGCAAATGGCATTTTGGGTGGTGGTATCGATCAGTTCCAGACACTCTTTGCACTGAGACAGATTGTTACTTGTTATGGCATTCGAAGCCATGTCGGAAAGCATGGTGATATTGTTAAAAGGACTTCTGAGGTCGTGGGCGATTATAGAAAGCAATTTGTCTTTGGTCGCCCCTATTTTTCTTAATTCTGCCTCATTTTGGTGTAGGGTTTCCTCAGCCTTTTTGCTTTCTGTAATGTCACGTACTACGCAAATGAGGAACTTTTCCCCGTTTTCGTCTATGAATCGTGATTTTCGGGTCGATATAATCCGTTTTTCACCGCCCCGAACGGTCATGGTTTCCTCTTTGATACATTCAATACCTTCGGATAAAACCTGTCGGTCGATTTTTAGGAAGCCTTCGCGTTCTTCCGGGGTAACCATTTCGGCGAGGGTCTTTCCGATTATGTTTTCGCGAGAAAGATCGACCATTTTGCAAAAAGCATCATTGACCATTACAATATTACTATGTATATCTTTTACAAATACGGAATCACCCATGTTGTTAAGTATGGTCTGGGTATATTTTCCGTCATGATAAATATCGTGATTCACTTCCATTTTTTTTAGCAAGATAAGGGTTCGTGATGTCGGGTTTCGGGGTCCTACATAAGAGGGGGATGTCTGTTTTTTATTGGTTCTACACCATATTCAGTGTTTTGATCTGAATGTTAATTTCGTATTCTAAAATTCTGTAAACCAGCTTGTAGTGATGGCTACAATTTAATGTTAAAAACACTAAATTGAAAATTTATGATGAATTTAATTTGGGTGGTCAAGGGTTTTTGGGGAATGTCTACAAATGCTAGGTGGGGTAAAGGGAAAGTGTTTTCGGTGTTGAAAGAAGGGGTATGGATAGGTGTTTTGTTTAGAGCACGTACTTGTTAAAAATGTCGTGCAATTCTTTTTCCGGGTCGAAGCAAAGACCTGGGTGTGGTTCGGAACTTTGAATAATCGTACTTCTTGAAGCGGTGAGCCAACGAAACCTTGAAGGTAGGTCGAGTTTGCCGATAGCCCCGCCCTGGGGGGCGCCCATACATACTTCTTTCCATGCTTTGAGGTATGCCTCAACGGTATTAGGGTCTATCTCACAGGCAAATGCGTTGAGGCGCGCCCTGTCAACATGGTATCGCATGTCTAAAAACTTCTTCCTTTTAGAGAAAAGAATGGCTCCTACGTTAATGAATTCTTCACGTTCTACCCTGGGCACCAACCTAATGATGGCAAATTCGTAAACAACCCTATCTTGCATTCTTTGCCTCTTTTACCAGTAGATTCAATTGGGAAAGTCTTGTCTCTAAGAATTGTATATATGCCGCCCTAATGGCATCGGGGGTTAGGGTGTCCGTTTCACTGTTCAACCATTCTTCGGGTATTTTAGAAACAATTTCGGCAATGGTGCCGGGGTCTATTCGGTTTTCGATTTCCATTGCGGCCTCTTCCAATTTTGTGGCCCGTTCCAAGAGCACATGATCTTTAATTGCCGGGAAGGTCCTAGATAGGTGGGTTTCCCATGTCGCCCAATTGTGGTGAAAATAAAAACTGGATCCGTGGTCAATAAGCCATAGTTCTTTATGCCAATTCAAGAGATTGGTATTTTTTGCGGTTCGGTCTATGTTGCTGATCATACTGTCGAGCAATACCACTTTCGACGCAGTCATGGGGTCGGCGATAGAGACCAGGGGATCGTAAACAATGGCGCCCGATAAAAAGTGTAAGCCTAAATTGAGCCCGACACTGAACTTTAATAGATCTTGTATTTCTTCATCGGGTTCGGTCTTGCTAAAGGTGTCGTCTAGGTTCATAAAGACGATTTCGGGTACGTGAAGACCAGTGGCACGAGCAAGTTCCCCACCTATAAGTTCGGCTATAAGGGCTTTTTTTCCTTGGCCTGCGCCCCTAAATTTTATGACGTACAAGAATTCGTCATTGGCCTTGACAAGGCCTGGTAACGAACCACCTTCCCGTAAAGGTTTTAGGTATTGTACAACATCTACCGTTCTGATTTCAATGGGCTTCATGGTGCTAAGGTACTAAAAGAAGTATTTTGAAATCATTCGGAGGGTGTTTCTGGGCTATTTTCATGGTTTTTCTATTGCTCGTTGTAGTGAACGTACTTTTTTACTCGGGTGTCTTCACAGATAAAAGCCAAATCTTTGTTGTATAAATTTGTATAATCTGAGTAAACTTGATCACAGTTGCTTTCGTTATAATGAACGATGATGACCAGTTTCCCATCTTTCAAAAAGCTTTGGGCGCCCGATGTCTCCCACCAATTTTTTTCATCGTGGTATGACTCGTATGTGACCCCGTCAAAGTTTTCTGCATTTTCCACAAAATTTTTCGCCATGCATTTCATGCCTTTTTCGTGGACATAGGCGCAGAGTTCTTGAAAATAGGCTATGCTTTCCTCTTTGGTAACTTCTAAACCGTAGGCTTCCCTTGCATCTTCGTACAGGGCCCAGTCCATATTGTCAAATTCCACCCAATCAAAACCCCAGTCCGCAATTTGGTCGATGCGCGATTTCATGAGGTCTACAATTCCGGTAGTCGTATTATTTACAAAATATTCGCCGGGCCATTCATTCCATTGCTCGGTGGTCAAGTAGGGCTTAAGGTCGTCAAAATCATCTCTCCAATCTTCACCGGTGCCAATACTGATATAGGCCGCCAATTGATTTCCGTTGGCCTTTATTTTCGGGATAGATTCAATGACGCCATCTTCATAGGGGTCTAACAGAACATAGGCCTCCTTTGCATTTAGAACAATTTCACCTACCTGGTCGCCAGTATAGTTTTCGATATATGCATGGTTATAGACCGCTATGGCGCCTGTGTCGCCAAGCGTTTCTTCTGCAACAATGGTGTCGTCTTTGTCGCTACATGCCACTTGGGCACAAGCTATAAGAACGGTGAGTAAAATTTTCATGGTTCGTGTACTTACAATAAAGAAATTCAGTGTTTTTTGCATGGTCAATAGAGTGTTAAGGGCTTATTTTTTCTTCTTAACACATAGGGGCAATGTTCATGCCGTTTGCTTTTTATTCCGATATTTTTTTGATTTCACCCTCTATGGAACAGATAGACTTAACGGTGTTGTAGATAGTCCCGAACTTTTCAATATTCTTTTTGAGCAAATCTATATTTAGATTTTGGTCTTTGCTGTATATATTTAATATATAGCTTATGTTATCCATCCTTGGGGGTTTTTCAAGGCGGGTCGCTTTTACCGATATTTCGGCGGAGGAGTATTCAAAATTCATTAAAATGGAAAAGCGTTCGACATTTTTAAGAATGCAAGAGGAGAAGGAACCCAGAAATAGCTCGGCAGGATTAGGCAGGCTATCGGCTGATTCAGGGGTGATCCCAAAACTGATTTCAGAGTTTTTGATGCCGATATGCGCATTGCTTTTTGAACTAGAGGAGGCCTTAACGTGATATACCATAATTTAAATTCAATTAATTGGACTTAAAGACAAAGATAAGGTTGTGCCTTCCATTTTTCTTAGTGTACCGATGTTGTCAAAAGGTTGAAAATTAGGGGGCTGTTATTTTGGGGTTATGGTAACGATGACCCTTTTGTATCGCGTCAATGGGAGTTCGGCTTTGTCCGTTACTTTTACTATAAAATGTGCGGTTTCCTTTTTCTTCACTTCCGGGGCCGTAAAATAGGCCATATGAACATTCTCGGCTCCGTTGACCTTTATTCGTTTTTTATAGGAGCCGGCCTCTGGATAATTAAACCATAGAAAACTAATGTTGTCACCGTCGGGATCGGTACTTTCAAAAGCATCTAGGGTAAAGCCTTGCCCCGATTTTACGGTGATGTGATCTGGATGGCTCAATACGGGAACAGGGGGGTGGTTGGCTTCTTCGTAAGATAGGGTACACCAATCCATACGGGAGGCAAAATCGTTTTGAAAATCATCTCTCCAACGCCATAAGGTAACTTTATCATTGGTAAATGAAACGGTGTCCGGCTTTACGGATCGGCCATACGCCTTGGCTATATAAGGGGTGTAGTGATCGATGGCATTGGTCCATATAGGCCTAGTCTCAGGGGCGATGTTTACAATTGAGTTTCCCTCCTTGGTTTTTGAAAAATCGGGCTTGTACAGTTCGTATCGGCCGCCCCAGCCACCCCATTCAGGATGTTCTGCTACATTGAGCCCATTTGTTATGAGGGATAAAAACGCAGGGGTGTCGCCTTCTACGCCCCATGCCACATCAGGGTATACCGCACCCAAGGGACCGTGATCTTGTTGTATGTTCTTTGCTATCCAGTGGTTGCTGATACTACTGTTGTCAATACCTTTTACATAGCTGTTCACACCGGTCCAAGTGGCGCTTTCATAATGGTCACCGGGACTAACGATATAAAACAGGTCGGGAAAATTGTTCCTGATCCAAATTCCACTGTCATCTTGGTCGGATATCGTATAGACCCTAAGTTTTGAAATCAACTTTTGGGCCTCTTTTTCTTTTTTGGTGTGTTTGATTTTGTACAATGCTTGGGCAAGGGTGTTGACACCTCCCCATGTAGATATCCATAAGGGACGGTCATCATCTTCTTCCAGTACTTTTATGATCCAGTCGGAGCCTTCCGAGTCCATTCCTTTGCCAACGCCTTTCATACCGTATTTGGGCAGGCCTTTCTTGACTAGGGACGATAGGGTTTCTGCATCGGGAAAACCAGCTTCGTGTTTTATAAGGTTCGGCTGTACTTTGCCATAGGCCGCAATTACTTTTTCAATAGATTCAGGATGTATATTCGAAGTGAGCCAACAAGATGTGGTAGCAACGATCCCTTTGATGTCAATTTGGTTCGCATATAAGAACAAACGGACCAAAGACTGGGTGTCATCGGGGTCGGCTTCAATATCGGTCAATATAATTACCCTGTTTTTTTCTTCTTGGGCAGAAGCAGCAGTAAGGGGCAAAGAAAATAGAAGGAAAAGGATAACGCCTCTCATGATAATAGCTGTTGGTTGGTTATATACAAATATATCAAATAAGTTGTTGGCCTTCTGGGTTTTCTAAATCCTTACCATATGGGCTTGCCGGTTTAGCCTGTAATTTCTTTTGCTTGGTGCTCTTGTGAAGCGTAGTGGCGATGAAGTATATCTTATTCCCCTAATTCGGTAATCTTCTTTTCGTAAAGTTTTTTGCTCTCGACAACCGCCACGTTGAGTTCTTGCATAATACCGTCTACACGGCCTTCTATACTTTTCATCTGGTTGTTTATGTTGTCAAAGGAATTAAGGGCAGCGGCAACCTCTAGGGCTTTTACCACTTCTACGGCATCACCGTGCAGCAGTTTTAGCTTGTCTATGGCCTTCGATGTGTTGGCCAAGGTACCGTTGTATTTGGTGCGGGCCTTTTCAATAGCCTTTAAAAGGGTCTTTTTACTGGTTTCGTCGCTTAGGCTATTGGTCTGTTTTTCCATGGCGGCAAACAGGTTTGAGGCCTTTTCTTTTAAGTCTTCGTACTCCTTGTTCAGGTTTTGTACGCGACGGTCCACTTTTTCCCAATCGCCATAAACCTTAGCAAATTCCTTGTCTTCGTTCTTAGTGTCTTCCAAGGCACTTTTTAGTGCATTTAAAGATTCGAGGCCTTTGTTGACGTTTTTGTTGGCGGTTTCTTTTTTGTTTTCAAAGGCGTTGACCTGCGATTTGAATTTATCTTTTAGACGGATCAGGTCTTCGGGACTTTTGTCTTTCCAGCAAGAGGTAAGGGCGAGCGCAATTAAGGCAAGGGATAGTGTTCTTTTAAACATGAAATGTGATTATTAGTTAATGGTGGCGTAAAGGTACGTATTCTTCTAAGCTTTTTTTGCCCTTTGGTAATCGGTCAGCTTTTGTGGGCCTTCCAACAAAACCCTGACCACTCGTAAGGTGCCGTCATCGGTAGTGGAAATCTGCCATTTGATCAGTGAAATGTTGCCCTTTTCAATTTCAATGCCCGTAATGCTGCGGGGATGTACACAGCTGCCATCGTTAAAAAAAGGAATGTCGCCGGGTTCGGGAAAACGAGGCCTGTGGGTGTGACCTACAATGGTAATCATTAATTGGTTCTTCAGTATCCACCGTTTGATTCGGCGTTCCATTTTAATAAGTTCCTTGTAGTTTTTTGCCGGGCTTGTCGGGTCGGCAATGCCCCATACTTGAAGGGGCTTCCAAAGTACACGTACCAAAAATCGGCTCCAACGCCAAAACGTGTAGTTCCACCAATCGGCTTGGTGACCGTGGGTCAAGAAAATTTCTTGTTCGGTGATTTTGTGTTTCAGAATGATCCCTTCGTGGTAGGTGATGCCTTCAAAAAGCTCCTTAGATTCACCATCAATAGGTTCGAAATAACTGCCTAGGTTCTTTTTTACATATTCGGGGTCTTTGTAGACCATGTCGTGGTTGCCCCATATCATATGTAGCCTGCCGGACAAATGGAATTTTCGCAATAGGCCATATACGTTTTTGTGGGCCTCGAAAATAGATTCGAAAAACCGGTTTTCCCAAAGCTCGTCACCATCTCCTATTTCGCAGTAGTCGAAGCCTTCCTTATAGTAGAAGTTAAGTGCGTGGTAATAGATATTCCGGTTGTTGGCGAAGTCATCGGCAAAACTATTGTCGCCCCTATGACAATCACTGAAGAGAATAAACTTCGAGTCATCGTCAAAAGGTACCGTTTTGGCACTTTGGTACGCTCTGGATAACCGGGTATTCGACGACATATTGTAAGTTTGCATAAATATCTGAAAAAAGAAGGGAACATCGTAAAGATTGCTCTGACAAAACTTTATTGTCCTCTGTAACATTTCACAGGTATTTACGACTGACTAGAGGTATGATGAAAGACTGTTACGAAAATAAATTGCCTATTCAACAGCTCATTAGTTTTGATAAACTTTTGCGGCAGTACGATGCTATGGCCGAAAGTGACGATGTAGCAATGGCCAAAAAGGCAAAACGTATCTTAAAAATGGCAGAACCTTTCCCTGAGTTACGCAAAGGGTTTAGTGATGTTTCCTTGCTCAAAAAGCACAAAGAGGTCATTAATGTTATTTTGCAGGATATCTTTCCAGAGGTCTTGACCGACAATGAGATCAAAACGGCTTCTTTACCTTATAGCGATGTGATTTTTAATTCATCGCAGCGGTTTAGGGATATATTGAAAAATGCGGGGGGCGAAAATTTCAGGCCACAGATGCGGAACCTGCCCGAAGACCAAATGTATATAGTGGCCTCAACGGTAATCCTTAATTTTCATTACGGCTTTAGTTTTGACTTCAAAAGGCCCTTCTTTTACGATATTCCCGATAAGCATGGGGTAATGCGGCATTATAGAATTTTGTACAATGCCGATTTTATTGAAATTGCACCTACGGAGAAGGCCAAGGAGCTTACACAGGAAGATGTGGATGAACTTCTCGATAATTTTGACAATATCGAGCTTTGGAAGGAAAAAATACCACCCCATAGTTTCGTTGCAAAAGGTTTCGTTGTTTCCAATATGTTCGATGTTACCGCCGAGCATTCGATTTCTGAAATAAAGTCGAGCTTGATTGCCAATGACAAACGGAACGGTGAAAACTTCTTAGGTAATTTGCAGGAAACTTTTAGGTCTTTCTTCAATGTACCCAATATCAAGGTGGGCTTTGTTGAGTTTAATCCTAAAGATAACCGCTTTGAAAGGGTCTTTGTCAATGGAATGCAGAGTTTTCTTTTAGGGGATAACGAGGCCTTGCCCTGTACGAGTGCCCTATGTAAAAGCTCTTACAACAAGCTGATAGAGGAAAATAGTTATTTTGCCATATCCGATGTGGATCGGTACTATAAGAGTTCGGGAGAAATATTGCTCTATAAAGGGCTAAAGGAGAAAGGAATCAAAAGTGCCATTTTAGCACCTATAGCCGAAAACGGTAATCTTTTGGGGGTGTTGGAACTTGTGGCCTATGAACCTAATGTACTCAATAGTGTAAATGCCAATAAGTTGGAAGATGTAATGCCTTTTATCGTATCGGCGGTACTTCGCTCCAAAAACGAGGAAAGCAACTTGATCGATGCCGTGATTCAGAACGAATGTACTTCTGTTCACGATTCGGTATACTGGCGTTTTGAAGAAGAGGCCAAGCGCTTTATAAAAGATAATATAGAAGGGCGACAGCCCACGTTCAAGGAAATCGTCTTTAAAGATGTATATCCGTTATACGGACAAATAGATATTAAAGATTCGTCGCATGCGCGTAACGTTGCCATTCAGCGCGATCTAATGATCCAACTCTCTACCATAAACGAGGTGTTGGAGTCGGCTTGGCAAAAACGAAAGCTGCCTATTTACGAAGAGTTGATGTTTAGGGTGAACAACCACATCGACAGTATTAAGGAAACCCTTCATACCAATAGTGAACAGGCGATCTTTAATTTCGTTATGGAAGAGATCAATCCCGTATTCACCCATTTGAAGAAGTCCGATAAGGCCTTGGGGAAGTTGATTCTTGGCTATGAATCTTCGATCGACATGGGTACCGATTCATATTACGATCACCGTCGGAATTACGATGAAAGCGTTACGCGGATCAATATGCGCCTAGCTTCCTTGATCGATAAAAAACAAAAGGCCGCCCAAGCCATGTTTCCCCATTACTTTGAACGATATAAGACCGATGGTGTAGAGCATAATATCTATGTCGGTAAGGAAATTGTCGACGATCAAGAGTTTGATATGCTCTATTTGAACAACCTTCGGTTGTGGCAGCTACAGGTAATGTGCGAGATGGAAAATGCACACTATGCCTTAAAGCCAAAGCTTCCGGTGCCCTTGGATGTGGCTTCGCTGATTTTGGTGTACAGTACTTCACTATCTATCCGTTTCCGAATGGACGAAAAGCGATTTGACGTAGATGGCACCTATAATGCACGTTACGAAATTATCAAGAAGCGTATCGATAAATCCTATATAAAAGGAACCAACGAACGTTTGACCCAGGCCGGTAAGATGGTCATTGTGTATTCGCAGAAAAAAGATGAGCTAGAATATTTGCGCTATATCAAGTTTTTGCGTACCAAAGGCTACTTTACAGGAAAGGTTGAAATCGTTGAATTGGAAGGACTTCAGGGAGTCAGTGGAATGAAGGCCATACGTGCCGATATCCTCTACAAGAATGGACAGAAAGACCATGAAAAAAACTATACCTACGAAGACCTTATGAACGAGTTGAAGGCCTAGTGGGGCAATTCGATTATTCTTTCGGGGCCGTAGAATTTCAAGGCCACGAAAAAAGCGATAACCGATAGCGTCATTCCGATCATAAATACGGTATACGTCCAACGCAAAAGTTTATACTTCCTATCTAAAACAAGTCCGAGAAAATATAGATCCTTGGTCAATGAAGCATATACGTACTTCTGGTCTTTGATCAATTCTTGAATGGCCCACTCATAGTCTTCGAGCTTCATCTTATGGAAGTTGCCGAAGAACAAGAGGTTTACTTTTTTCTGGTTGACATCCTCTTTGGTAAATTCCCCACTGGTAACGTTGGGGCGCGTCGCCATAACCGACATGATCATGGAGGTAACGCTAAAAAGCACAAAGATGCCTGCCGGAATGACCAAGTAATCATTGGAAGGGTTATCTAGTTTTGGGATGAGATTGGTAAGCATCAACGAAATGATAATCGCGTTGACCGACAAAAGGATGTTGGCCTTGGTATCGGCAATATCACTTAACTTTAGATGGTTCCGCATGGTTACCCTGAACATGGTCTGTATGCCCCTTTCCGGACTTTGGTTCTTTAACTGGACCTTGAGTTCTTCTTTTTTACGGACCTTTTTTTGCTTTTTATCACGCTTCACCAATTTTTTGAGGTTTGCGTCCTTGCCTTCTTGCCAATGTTTTATGGCATAATCGGTATAAAAACGATGTTCGGTCTGGAACATTTTAATGTTGGCGCGGCGCCATTCCTTTGGTGTGATATCGGCAATGCCCAATAAGTTTAACTCTTCCCGTAACATTTCACAGGTTTCCTCATAACTTGATCGGGCCAAATGCGATGCATCGGCATCACGCATTATTTCTTCCATCAGGTTTTGTGGCTCGTAGCCCTTCTTGGTAGCCATAATAAGACTGCAGACCGTTTCTATAGTCTGTGGGTCGCAATTTTGGTCTGTAAGAAATTCTCTGGCTATAATGCAGCTATTTTCCTCGTGGTTTTCTGCGCCTTTTGTGTATCCGGTGTCATGCAACCACGCGGCAAGGGTTATTGCATCACTATCCTTGGTATTTAAGTTATAATAGTCCAGTAATTCTTTAGTACTTTTGACCACGCGTTGCGTATGTCTAAGATTGTGGTATAAGTAGTTGGTATCTAAATCTTTGACGAGTAGATGAGTTGCAAATTCCTCGGTTTTCGATAGTAAATCCGGCATGAAAAATGGTTTATGGATCCAAATTACAAAATATTGAGAATGAATAGTCTCCTATTGGGCAAACATTTTGCTCTAATAGTCTTAATCGCCTTATTCACGGGTTGTGCCACATATAAGACCAAGTACGCCGATATATCCGGTGCGCAAGATGTGTCTTCCGACAAAAAGGTGGCCCATACGTTCTACCTGATCGGCGATGCCGGTCTTTCCCCTATGAACGATATGAACGATGCCTTGAAAGTTTTTAAAAAAAGCCTCGACAATGCCAATGAAAATAGTACGGCCATATTTTTGGGCGATAATATATATCCGGCAGGCATGCCCGATCCCAAAGATTCTACGGCTGCTTACTTAAAGGCCAAGAATGATTTGGATGCCCAATTAAAGACGCTCGAAAACTTTAAGGGAAAGCCGATTTTTATTCCGGGAAACCACGATTGGTATACCGAAGGCCTTGTAGGCCTTGAACGCGAACAAAAATATATTCAGAAAAAACTCGATAGCAAAGAGGTCTTTTTTCCTGAGGATGGATGTCCGATAGAGACCATTGAAATCAATGATGATGTTGCGGTTATCGCCATTGATACGGAGTGGTACTTGACCAATTGGAACAAAAGACCCGATATCAACGATAAATGTGATATTAAAACACGTGACAAGTTTTGGTTGGAACTAGAGGATGAAATTAAGGATAATCGTCAACGTACTACCATTATAGCCATGCATCACCCGATGTTCAGCTACGGTACCCATGGCGGGCATTACCCTTTACGGAATCATTTTTATCCCAAAGGAAACATTGGTCCTTTGCCCATTTTGGGCACCCTTATCAACGTCTTGAGAAGAACTACGGGAGCTTCTATAGAAGATATGCAGAACAAGCGCTATACCGAGTTGCGAAAACGTTTGTTGACCTTGGCGCAGTATTCCGAGAAGGTGATTTTAGCTTCAGGCCACGAGCATACAATGCAATATATAGTAGAGGAGAACACTCCGCAGATCGTAAGCGGTTCGGGCGCGAAGACCGGAGCTACCCGCTTGTTGAACGGAAGCCGGTTTTCTACGGGGCACCGGGGTTTTGCCGCTTTGGAAGTGTATACCGATGGTTCTTCGCGTGTGCGGTATTTTGGCGTGGCACCTAATGATGAAAAGGAATTTTTGTTTACAACGGAAGTGCTGCCCCCAGATCGAACGTTTTCCGAAAATAAATACCCTGAAAAATTTCCGGCTACCGTTGAAGCTTCGGTATATTCACCGGAAGAGGTAGAGCGAAGCGGTTTTTTTAAGTTCCTATGGGGCGACCGTTACCGTAAATACTACGCAACCAAAGTAAAGGCCCCCACCGTAAACCTAGATACGCTCATGGGCGGACTTGTACCGGTACACAAAGGGGGGGGGCATCAATCAAAATCGCTGAGGTTAAGGGATAAGGAAGGCAAGGAGTTTGTTATGCGGGCCTTGCGCAAAGATGCGGAGCTTTATCTGCAGGCGATGGCCTTTCAGGAGCAATACGTGATGGGCGATTTTGAAAATACCTATACCGAAAAGTTCCTTTTGGATTTTTATACGGGTTCACATCCTTATGGGCCTTTTACCACAGGGGTGTTGTCCGATGCGGTGGGACTGTTCCATACCAATCCGGTCTTGTATTATGTACCCAAACAACCGGCCTTGAAAGAATATAACCAATCTTTCGGCAACGAACTCTATATGATCGAGGAGCATGCCGGGGACGGTCACGGCGACTTAGAGAGTTTTGGCTATTCCGACGAACTCAAGAGCACGGATAGCATGCTCGAAGACTTGCGCGACGACGAGAAATACTCCGTAGACTCACAGCTATATCTAAGGGCGCGGCTTTTCGATATGGTTACGGGAGATTGGGACCGTCATGTAGATCAATGGAGATGGGCCGAATTTAAAGACGAGGAAAATGATAAGGTTATCTATAAACCGGTGCCTAGGGACCGTGATATGGTCTATTCAAAACATGGCGATGGCTTTTTTATGAACTTGGCCACGAGGATCATACCTGCCCTACGTTTAATGGAAGGCTTTAATGAAGACATACGAAACGTAAAGGGGTTTAACTCTTCGCCAAAAACCTATGTGCTCGATATGGCCCTTTTAACGGAAACGACCTCTCAAGAATGGCAAGAACAGGCCCAATTTATACGGGAGCATCTTACCGAAGAGGTTGTTGATAGGGCATTTGCCTATTTTCCTGAAGAAGTGAGAGACGAGACGGTTGCCGAAATCAAGCGTATATTGTTGGCTAGGGCGGCCAAAATCGAAGAGACCGCAGAAATCTATTATGGGGTATTGAATAAATACGCGGTAGTTTCAGGGACGGATAAAGACGACTGGTTTGAGGTGAATGTCCTTAACGGGAAGGAAACCCAAGTAAAGGTATACCGTAATATAAAAGGGAAAAAAGACAAATTATTCTTTGAAAAGGTATTTCAAAGGGATGTCACCAAGGAAATTTGGGTCTACGGCTTAGATGACGACGATATTTTTGAAGTGAACGGCGATGTACCCAGTGCGATTAAGGTTCGATTGATAGGAGGGCAGAACAATGATACGTATATCGTGAACGAAGGACGCAATATTGCCATCTACGACTATAAATCGAAAAAGAACACCGTAGTGTCGAAAAATGGGGCCAAAGTGAAGCTGACCGATGATTACAACACCAATAATTACTTGCCATTGCAAATTCGCAATTCGGTAAATCAAATTATCCCGACCATCGGTTATAATCCAGATGATGGGGTTAAGATCGGGTTGAGCGATACGTATACCTTTAACGGTTTTAGGCAGAATCCGTTTTCGCAACAGCACAAGGTAGATGCTTCGTTTTACTTTGCTACAAGCGGGGTGGAATTGGGGTACAGTGGTGAATTTGCCCATGTTTTTGAAAATTGGAACCTGCTGTTGAACGCACGCTTTACGAGCCCGAATTTTGCAATCAATTTCTTTGATTTTGGAAACAGCACCGAGAATTTTGACGATGATTTGGGAATGGACTATAACCGGGTGCGCCTGCAGACCTTAAAGTTTGCACCTGCCTTGGTTTGGCGTGGCCAGCTGGGCGGAAAGTTCAGGGCAGGTGTGTCATATGAGTCCATAGAGGTAGAGGAGACCGATAATAGGTTTATCAATACGTATTACCAAGCGAACGGAGCGGAAACAGCCAATAAATTCGTTGGCTTAGATGCCGAGTATTCATATGCCAATACCGACAACGAGGCATTCCCTACCATGGGTATGTCAACTTCATTGCTGGCCGGTTATAAACGTAGTGTCGAGAACGGTAATACGTTTGGGTATGTTGTGCCCAGTCTAGGCTTCGATTATAAATTAATACCTAGCGGTAGACTGGTCTTGGCCACAAAATGGAAGGCGCATTTTAATATCGGAGACGATTATGAGTTTTATCAAGCAGCCAGCATAGGTGGGGTAGATGGATTGCGAGGCTTTAGAAACCAGCGTTTTACCGGTAAAAAATCATACTACCAAAATACCGATATCCGTTATAGCCTTAGAAAAATAAAAACACAGTTATTACCCTTGTCAATGGGACTCTATGGAGGTTTTGACTACGGAAGGGTATGGTTGCCCAAAGAAAATTCCAAAGAGTGGCATACCTCCTATGGAGGCGGATTTTTCCTGAACGGTGCTGACATCGTAACGGCACGTTTGGCACTGTTCAACAGTGATGACGGATTGCGTTTTTCCTTTGGGGTAGGTTTTGGTTTCTGACCCTAACTTATTTGAGGACGTATTTGTACAAATTTCTGCCCTGTTTGTTGCTTTGCTCATCGGAAAGCAATAGGG
Source organism: Zobellia uliginosa (assembly GCF_900156625.1). GTDB lineage: Bacteria > Bacteroidota > Bacteroidia > Flavobacteriales > Flavobacteriaceae > Zobellia > Zobellia uliginosa. The sequence goes on from NZ_FTOB01000001.1 coordinate 826,234, forward strand.
TAACGTTATCTATGAAACTCACCGATTCCAACTGGGTGCGAACCATTAGGTCGGTTTCTTTTAAGCGGCTTTCGGGAAGGTTTTCCAAATCGAAATCGGTGATAGTCCAAATTTTTCCGGAACCCAATAGCACTATGGTCTTTCCATCAGGTGAAATATCCGCTGAGGTAAGCTTACAGCTGTCCCAATCGTCGCAGGTCGTTAACTTGCCCAAATACTCGGCATCGTAGTCTCCTTTCCTATCGGGTACCCGGTAAATAAGTGATTCGCCGGTGAAGGGGTCTGCCCTGTTCTTTGTGAAAATATAGAGGTAATTGTTGTAATGGAAAAAGGCCTCGGCGTCGTAAAGACGTTCGCTTTTTTTGGCAGGAAAGTGTTTTTGTTCAGGATATCTGAAGTTTATTTTTTCTGCGGTGATATGGTCGCCCGATTCCGTTTCCGGATTGGGCAACTTGTAGATGACCAGATTTTTTCGGTCACTATCGTTGTTTCCAAAGTCGCCTATATACAGATGGCCTTTTTTGTCTTCGGTCAAATCTTCCCAATCGTGGTTTTTGGCATTTTTGACCTTCAGTTCCCTTAAGATATTCCCTTGGTAATCTACCTTGGTAATGTCGTCGTCATTGCCGCTGTCTTCTATAAACCATGCAGAATCGTTGTTGTAGATGGCTATTCCGGAGTTTTCCTTTAGGCTTTTTGGCAGTTTGGTCACATAGGTCAGTTGACCATGGTTGGAGCAGCTGTAGAAAAGGAAGGCAAATATAATATGGATGGATAGGTTCTGCGGGCGTATTTTCATCAGGTAAATTTTAATACCTGCAAAGGTAGGCACTATTCCTATTTTCGCTCTTTTATCGGTATGAAAATTTCCGTTTTCCAGTCCAATTCGTTTCCACCCATATTGGGATTGGAGTGGAAGACTTCCAAAGGCGTTTTTACAAGGGGTATATCGTTCCGTTCGGCATAATCGAGCAAAGCGTACCAAGCACGATCGGAAGTCAGGTAATTACCGTTGTAAATGGCTTTTAGGGCCTTTCTTTCCTTGATTTGTTTATAGATGATGCCCTTTTCTTGGGGTAGGCTGTCGGTTTTAACGATGGGAAAACAAAAGTTGTAGGCGATACTATCGTTTTCGGTATTCCAGTTTTCGACCTCTACCATGGGGCGGCCATTTGGTTCCATACCGTTCTTGGCCACGAAGTTGCTTAATTTCGAGTAGTACTGCATCATACCGGTCACCTTCTTTAGCTGGGTGTTCTCCAAGGGCACACAGAGGCAGTGTTTTTCAGGGATGACGGCCTTGCCCACAACTTTGGTCTTAAACTCGGAAAGATGTTCCTGTAAAAGCGTGTATACTTCCTTTACGGTGCTTTTGCTCCGCTTTTCAAAATCGGTGTCGGAGAAGGGAAGCCCTATTCTGTTTTTTAAGCTGTGCGCATGGTCGGAAATCTTGACTTTTACAAGGGAAGTCGAGTCGTTTTTTCGGCTTATTTCCCAACGAAAGGTCAGAGTGGTATCTGCTTGGGTAAGTGTGCTGGTGAAGTCTCCCAGGTTTTTTTGCTCCACAAAGGAAGCATTCTCCCTTTGGGCGGACCAGAATTTTACGATTTGGTTCACCGTGCCGGGCAAGGCCTTTGTGTGAAAGCGGACCAGATAATCTTGGGGCATGATAAAGAGATACCAGAGGAGTCCCGCCACCAAAAGGGCAGTTGCCGTCAAGGCTATTTTTTTCGCCATAATACCCCTAGTTTTGGGCTACTTTCTTATCGGACAGCATATGAAGCTTGTTTACTACGAAGGTACCTAGGTCCCTGCCTTGTTTTACCCCTACTTCAATAGCGGCGCGGTAGTGTATACCTCCGTACATGCGACTGATCGCTGCTTCATCGGCAGCTTGCTTAAAGGATTTAAAGCTTCGGATAGGAAGGCCGTAAGGTACTTCCGTATCGTCGTCAAAAGAGAAATTGTCACCGAATACCTCGGTCAGTACAACCGATGCCGCCCCTGAGACCACACTATGTCCACTGGTGTACTCTGGAAACGGAGGGGTTTGTAGAACCGGTTTCCAGCTGTCGTCTATGTGCTGGTTGATCACGGTTTCCGGACGAATGAGGTTGCTTCTGTACTTTTCGTCCCAACAACTGATAAAGGCATCCGCCATAGCTACCGAAGCCTTGGTATAGGCGAAAAGGGTTTTGGCAAAATCACTCTTGGTCTTACGTGCAGCAATTTTGGCAATTCCCATCCAATGCGCACCTGGGGTTATTTTCTTGGTGGCGAACATCAAGTGGCCCCGGGTAACCGATACATAAGGGTTACAATCCCAAAAGCGGGCAATCTGAATTTCTTCGGAACTATCGCCTTCCTCGGTGATTTTGTTCCTGACGTCATAGACTTCTTTTAATTCTTTATAAAACGCGGAGTCTTCTTCAAGTGAATATGCCGGAGGGGGAACGGGCTTGAATTGTGCGGCCGAATCCAAAACAAATGGCCTGATTTTGTTCCAGTGGGGCTCAATACCGTCCATGTAGGCAGGTGGGGTGGGTTGCCAGCGGCCGGGGTCGTCCGCATCTACCGTAAATTTGGGCATGGTACGGGTTTGGGCGTAATTGTCCTTATTCATCCATTCGCCAATATGGTCGGCCACTTGTAGGCCGTAGGCTTTGGAATCGGAGAATAGAACGGGATTTTTTCCTTCCCAAACCATATATAGGCTATCGCGCAGGGCTTCCATTCGATCTTCTGAGAAAATCAACCTTTTGCTAAGCTCCATATGGGCGACGAGGGCGGCAAGCTCGTAGTTGAGGGTCTTAGTCGTGTCGGGTTCGGGTATGGCGGTCAGCCCGTTCAATTGGCCGGCCAAAGAGTTATAGTTGTCGTTGGTGGCGGCTACAATTTCGTAGGCGGCAATGTTGGGGTAGGCAAAGATCCTACTTGCTACGGGCGGGGAAAAGATATCGTGGATCATAATTTCCGTTACCCTGTCTATTGAAGCGTCAAGCTCTTCGGGGGTAATGTTAATAGGTTCTTCTTTTTGTGGGGCTTTGCACGAAACCGCAAAAGCAAGCGATAATAGTGCGATAAGAATCTTCTTCATTGGTCTGTTATTTTCTTTTTAGCCGATAAATCTGCGCGTTGGAATTATTTATGGTGATCAAGAGATAATTTTCTCCGTTTATATGTAAAAGGTTTAAATGCCTAACAGATTTTTGGCTAAGGTCTAAACCGATTTGGGAGCTTAAAATTACATTATTTTCCCCTTTTATCAAGGCGCCGCCAAAAGAATCAAATCTTCCGTGATATGGTTTAACCCCAAAATAGTTTCCGGCCGCCAGCACTTCTTCTTTTCCGTCCCCGTCAAAATCATGGCGAAGCATGGCCATAAGGGGGGAAACTTGTAGTTCGTTCGGAAAAGGGACAAAGCTAAATCGTCCGTTTTCGTTCTTTAGGAAGCCGGAACGTAGCTCATGTACTTCCCGTATTTTTGCATTTTTCAGGGCTTCCTTATCAAGGATCGATTCAATGGGGGAACCTGCGAAGGACTTATAGGTGTTGAATTTCTTTTTAAGGGAAACCAACTGAGATGAAAGTCCGTCCAAGCCTTCCAAAGGATAATATTTTCCATCTTTTTCTATGGTCGTTATGGTTTCGGTCTGTCTGTTCTTGTCGAAATCGCCATAGTACATTTTCATTGGGTGTTCTGCCGAGGCCTTGAACTTGGTGTTGCTTCCCCAGTTGCCGAGCAGGTAATCGGTATCTCCATCGTTATCGATATCAAAAGGGACGATACTTCGCCAGAGACCGTTCAGATTTTTTTGTACGGCATCGATCTTGGTAAGTTGTCCTTCGGTATTCTTGAAAAAAGTAGGGGACATCCATTCGCCCACTACAATCAGGTCTTTATTGCCATCGGCATCAAAATCGTGCCAAATGGCATTGGTGACCATGCCTATGTTTTTAAGGTCGTCAGGGGTTTGGTCCGTAAAGCTTCCATTGTCGTTCAAGAGTAGGGCAGACTCTGGAACCTTTCCGAAGTCGTTCGAAATCGCTTGGCTTCCGACGAACAGGTCAAGGTCTCCATCGCCATCAATATCGTAAGGGGCAAGTATGGAGGTGTTTTGAAAGCTTTCCGGCAGGTTGGCTGCATTGAAACCCGTGTCATTTTGAACGTAATACGAGTTGAGCAAAGGTTTCATTTTATTGTAAAAGTCCCCTCCGCCGGCACCAAGGATCAAATCGTTTTTTCCATCCGAATTAAAATCCCCGATTACGGCCGCTACATCTTCCTTGATAGAATCATTGGCAATAGTACCGATGTGCCAAGGGGAAAATGCCGTATCGTTTTGTACAAAGACTTGTGAAGGAATATATTTTGAGCCTCCAAAGAAAATATCCTCCTTTCCGTCACCGTTCAGGTCGCCAATGGCAGTGGCGGGACCACGGTCGGATATCTGGTAGGGAATAAGTTTTTGGCGATTAAAATCGGTGTAGTTGTCTTCAATATGCTGAAAATCGATTCCCAGATTATTCTCGACCTTTTCAAAAAGAAGCTTTTGCCGTGGCCGTAAATTGGAATAGTTGAACTTTTTGGGGTTTTCGGGTTGTATCACCAGACTTTGGTTAGTGGCAATGTCGGTTAGGGTTTGATAGGTTCCATCGGGCCATACTATTCGAAGGGAGTCTATTTTTTCAGTCTTTCCATATCCGAAATGGAGTATGGGTTCCGAGGACGCCTGAAATCCTCTGACCGTGTACAGTTCTTTGTATTGTAATTGGCCTTGGTTATACGAGAAAACCTTGGTTCCCAAACCGAAGGAATTGTGCTGTCGGTACTTTAATCGTATTTTGAGAAAGTTGGCATTTTGGTCGGTCTTGTTAATGTAGAGTGCCGGGGTGCCGTTCAGGTTGTTGGTTATCAGGTCGAGGTCACCGTCGTTGTCAAGGTCGCCCATGGCCGTGGCGCCTGAGACCAAGGTGTCTTTTGATATCCATTGGCCCGATTTGTCTTTAAAGGTCAAGTTGTCGGAGCCTTTGAATACGTAATTGTGAATTTTTCCGGCCGGCATTTTGTCCAAGGCTTGCTGGTCCATAAGCTTGGTATTGTTCATTTTGTTCCGGATTTGTTCACTGCTGACAAAATTGATGAAGTCTAGGTCGTTGGGACGCTTGGGTATGCCATTGGAGATAAACAAATCTTGTTCCCCGTCTTGGTCATAGTCACCGAAAAGAGCGCTCCAGCTCCAGTCGGTGGCGGCTACCCCGCTCATTAGGGCCGTTTCTAGAAAGCTGCTGTTTTGTTGGTTGACGTTCAGCATGTTTCGGGTGAACTGATAACCGTATCCATAGCGTTCGGTGCGTAATTTTTGAGTCTGTACGTTATCGTCGCCTTCAGAAGATTTGAGCGTATGTTCGTCTTGCGGAAGCATATCTAGGGAAATAAGGTCGGGCCAACCATCGTGGTTAATGTCGGCCACATCGTTACCCATCGAAAAGCGCGAGGTGTGTGCGAAAAATTGCTTTGAACTTTCGGTAAACGTGCCATCCCCATTGTTGAGATAGTAGTAATCGTCTTCATGAAAATCGTTACCCACATAAATGTCGGGATAGCCGTCTTGGTTGAAATCTGAAATGGCCAATCCGAGTCCGTAACCGTTTACGCCGCCATATATACCGGCAGATTCACTGATATCTACAAATTTGTCGCCATCGTTGCGAAGAAGTTTGTCACCCGTTTGGTAGTTCCGTTTCAAGCGCAGATCCGCCTTGCCAAAAGATTCTTGGGTGTGTACCGCATGGTTCAAGAGGTAAATATCTAAATCGCCATCGAGGTCAAAATCGAGAAAGGCCGCATTGGAGCTGTAGGAGTCGAAATCAAGTCCGTATTTGGCGGCACTTTCGGTAAAGGTGCCGTCACCGTTGTTCAGGAACAGTTCGTTATGTCCGTTGAAACCGTTGATGCCTACAACGGCACACACGTAAATATCCAAAAGCCCGTCTCCGTTTACATCGCCCATTACCGAGCCGGTGTTCCAGGTGCTGTTGCCTTCAATGCCCGCACTTTTACTGATATCCTCAAATTGAAGGTTGCCCTTGTTTCGGTAGAGTTTGTTCTTTACTTGGTTGCCCGAAAAGAAAATATCGGGTAGGCCGTCGTTATCAATATCGCCGACGGCTACACCGCCCCCGTTGTAAAAGTACAGGTAGTCTAAAATATTGAGGTCGTCGGTTTCGGTTAGGGTGTTCTCAAAGGTAATGCCCGTTTCCGATGCGGGGAGAAGCTGAAATAGCGAACCCTGTTTGTCATCGCAAGCCGTAAGGATCGATAGGGCAAAACAAAGCGTAATGTACGTGTTCTTTAAATGCACGGGACTATAGGTTTTTCTTGTGGATTCTTGCTTTGGTAATGACATCTAATCTAGCGCGTAAATTTTCGGTGTGCCGTTGTTTATGGCGGCAATGAGGTAGCTTTTGCCGTTCTTGTCCTTAAACTGCTTCAGGTGTTTTACTTCCTCTTTAATGAAAAAACCACTGGTGTTGTAGTCTTGCCATTTGAAGTTTAGGTTTCCGTCACCTAAAAGCACATTGCCGTAGCTGGCGTCTAAACGGGAGTATTGTGGCTTGAACTCAAAATTGTTCCCGGCCATAATAAGGTCTAGGTTTCCGTCTTTATCGATGTCGGCACAACTGATGCCGCATACGCAGGAGAGCTGCACCCGTGAGGGCAATTTCTTGATGGTGAACTTGCCACCGCCCTCGTTTATGGCGATTACCGATGCCATGGTATTGGCCTGCTTAACGATACTCCTGTCGAAAATTTCCTTGGGGAAGAGTTCGTCGATGGTCTTTTTTGCGTATTCTGAAGCTTTGAGGCTTTGTTTTTTGAGCGATACAATTTGCTCGGTCAATTCTTTTTTCTGGTGGATGGGATAATCTTTTCCGTCAAAACCACGGGTAGTGATCTGCTCCAAGGTGCCGTTGTTGTCATAATCGTTGATCCATAGCTTCATAGGATGCTCTTCGGAAGCCTCGTAAGGTACGTTGGTGCCTTGGTTGCCCAATACCAAGTCCATGTCGCCATCGTTATCTAGGTCGACGGCTTCTATAGCGTTCCACCAGCCGAAGAGACTGTCGAGGTCGGTCGGTAGCCTGCTCAGGCGTCTGCCCGAATTCTTGTAGATATTCGGTCGGCCCCATTCCGATACGGTCAGGAGGTCTTTTTTGTTATCACCGTCAATATCGGCCCAAACGGCACTGGTTATCATACCGGCATCCTTAAGGTCGTAGGCTAATCTTTCGGTGGCATTGACGAATTTTCCATCACCTTGGTTCTCTAAAAACAGATGGTCAGGGTCTATGCCGTAAGTACCCACAACGCTTCTGGAACCGACAAACAAATCAATGTCTCCATCTTGGTCGAAATCATAGGGGGAAATAACCGAAATATTCTTGAATACCGATGGTAGGTCTTCGGTGGTTTTACTGAAGTTTCCCCTGCCATCATTGAGGTATAATCGGGGTTTATAAGAGTTTTCTTTGTTGATCCGGTTGCCGCCCGTGCCTACGACCAAGTCTTGGTCGCCATCACCATCGGCATCAAAGAATGCGGCTGCCGTATCTTCCAGGTCGATATCGAAATCCAATGTTTTTTTCGAAAGCCTTCCATTGCCCGAATGGATGTAGATTATTCCGGGATGGCCACTGGCGCCTCCTAAAAAGATATCCTCGTTGCCGTCGCCGTTTATATCACCGACGGCCAAGGCCGGTCCTTCTTGAGAAATAAGTTTGGAAATCAGGCTTTCGTAATCAAAATCGGTATAGGGGTCCTCTTTGTGGGCCACTAATTTTCCGGCCTCTATTTCCTTGAGCAAGGTTTTGGTATTGGACGGTTTTTTCGGGATGAATTTTTCTGTGGCATCCGATCGTTTTAGGGTCAAAAGTTGGTCGGCGGAAACCTTTTCCAGCTTTTGGGTATAGTCATCGGGCCAGATTACCCTAAGGGAATCGATAGTGGTGGTCTGGCCCAGGCCTATGTCCATTATGTAATCGACCGACGATTGAAAGCCCCGCGAAGGAATCAACTCTTGAAACACGACTTGGTCGTTATAGTACATTTTGATGCTGGCACCCACGGCAAACGGATTCTTTCCTTCTCCTATGAACTTTAATTTGATGTAATGGTTGTCGGTAAGTTCATTGGTCTTGTTTTCATATACGAAGGACTGCATGTTAACATTGTTTACCACGAGGTCTAGATCACCGTCATTGTCAAGGTCGCCATAAGCTGCCCCGTTCGAGAGGCTGGGTATTTCAAACCCCCAGTCCACCGCGGCATTGTCAAAGGTAATATCGCCATTGTTGCGGTAGGCATAGTTGGGCTGTGGTACCACTGGCATTTTGTTGATAATGGAATCAATGGATTCCTTTTTACCCGTAAGGGCCATTTTTTGAATGATTTCATTGGCAAAGAAGTCGACGAAATCAAGGTCGGTAAGGTCGTGGTTTATACCGTTGGTGATATAAATGTCGCGTAGTCCGTCATTGTCCATGTCGAATAACAGACCGGCCCAGCTCCAGTCGGTTTTTGCCACACCGCTATGGTATGCGATTTCAGAAAAGGAACCGTTGCCGTTGTTGAGTTGTAGCGTGTTTTGAATGTATTGTTGGTAAAAATCTTTGCTTTGTTTGAGCTTGAAAACGTTATAACCCTCAAATTCCATGACCGATTTTACACGTTGGTCGCCCTCGGGAAGCATATCGGTAATGAAAATATCGGCATTACCATCATTGTTGATATCGGCCATATCTATACCCATGGCCGAAAGTGATAGGTGGGAGGTCCATTCCTCTATTTCCTCTTTGAAGGTGCCGTCTTTTTGATTGATGTAGAGGTAGTCGCGCTCGTAAAAATCGTTGGAAACATAAATATCGGGCCAGAGGTCGCCGTTAATGTCACTGACCATGACCCCAAGGCCAAAGCCTATCAAACTTCCGAAGATACCTGCCTCTTCACTGACATCGGTAAATTTACCGATGTCGTTTCGCAAAAGCATATCACCTACGCCCCTAAAAATATGGGGAACGCCCTCCCAATCTTGGGCCCTTACGCTACGTTGTTCGGCATATCCCAAGCTACTGACGGGGATATTGCTGTTGTTCAAGATGTAGGCATCAAGATCGCCGTCTTTGTCATAATCGAAAAAGGAGGCATGGGTAGAGAAACCGGTCTCGGCAAGGTTGAATTCTTTTGCCCTTTCGGTAAAGGTAAGGTCGCCATTATTGATGTAAAGGTCGTTGTCATGGTTGTTGCCTTCCATGTTTCCGGCGTTACTAACATAGATGTCCAAGAGGCCGTCAGCATTGATGTCGGCCATGACGACCCCGGTAGACCATGGTTTGTTGCCCGTAACACCTGCTTTTTCGGAGATGTCCTCAAACTGAAAATCCCCTTTGTTCAGGTAGAGTTTGTTGGCCCCCATATTGGCGGAAAGATAAATGTCCGCTAGACCATCATTGTTGATGTCCCCTATGGCTACGCCTCCACCGTTATAAAAATTACGGTACTTGAATATGTTGAAATTCTTTTGGTTCTGTACCGAGTTGATAAAATCTATGCCGGTTTCTTCCGAAGGAAGCATGCTAAATAGCGTTTCTTTTTCAGGTTCTTTGGAAACCTCTTCCTTGGTCTCGGAATGGCACGAAATCATAAGAATCATCACGGGAAGGAATACCCGAACCGGGGCAAAAAAAACCTTTTTGACTGTTGATCGCATATTAGTTGTTGCTTTTTCTTGATAAGAAAACCGGAACGTCGTTGTTTATACCAACGATATAGACCGGGTGGTTGTTAATTCTAATTTTTGCAATGCTCCTTGCTGACCCTTCAATATTGAAATCTTGGCCGTCTGACCACTCGAAATCGCCCTTGCCATTATTGCGTAAAATGATACCGTGGGAGGCATCCATTCGGCCCAGTTGGGTACTTATTTCGGTAGAGTTGCCTACAATTAATAGGTCTTTAAAGCCGTCATTGTCAAAGTCATCTACTGCAATATCATGAATTGTGGAGGCTTGTGCAATAGTTGGGAGCGCTTTTATATTAAAATTGCCAACTCCATCGTTTTCGTAAAACGAACTTTGTAATTCGTAGACCTTTTTTTGGTCCGATTTTGTCAATTTCTCTTTTGAGAAGAGGTCGAAAACCGAAGCTTGGGCAAAGTCTTTATAAGATAAAAACCGTTTGTTCAAATAGGGCAATTGTTTGACGAGTTCGTCTTTTGAGGCAAAGGGAGTTTCCTTGTGGTGGTGAAAATAGGTGACTATAGGGTCTATGTTTCCGTTTTCGTCAAAATCGGCATTGTAAAGGGTGATCGCTTCGGTGGCGGATGCCCTGAACTTGCTGTTGAGTCCCCAGTTTCCTGAAACAAAATCGATATCGCCGTCATTGTCAAAGTCATCGGCCACAACTACGTTCCACCAGCCATTGGTGTTTTTGAGTGCAGGGTCTTTCCGGGGTTGTAAATTTTTTCCATCATTGTAAAAGATGCTGACCGGCATCCAATGCCCTACGGCTATAAGGTCTTGAAACCCATTGCCGTCCAAATCCGTCCAAATAAAATCTTTTACGTTACCTACGCCTTTAAACGCCTTTCCGAAGGTGTCGGATATGTCGGTAAAATTTCCTGAACCATCGTTTTCAAATATGTATTGCGAAGGCGTGGTGCCGAACTGGTGCGGAACCTGGTCGGAGGCTATGATGAGGTCGAGGTCGCCGTCATTGTCAAAATCTACGGAGCCTACCTTTGAAGCATTGAGAGAAATATTGGAGAACTGCCGGTCTTCTTTTTTGAATTGCCCCTCGTGGTTTCGATAAAACCTTGGCTGTAGGGCCTTTCCCGATTGAAATTCGTTACCGCCGCTCACAATGATGAGATCTTGGTCGCCATCGCCATCGGCGTCAAAAATGAGCTGTGATAGGTCTTCGTTAATAGCGTCTTCCTCAAAGAGCTCGATTTGCCCTTCTTTGAATACACCGTTTGGTCGTTGCACGAACAAAGCCGTAGCTTGGCCCTTTCCACCACCGATTAAAATATCGTCAAGACCATCTGCATTGATGTCGGCTATCGAGATTTCGGGACCTTCATTGGTATTGGCAAAAGGGACCAAGGGACTCCGGTTGAATTCAAGGGTAGGACTGTCTTTATGGTAGAAACCAAGGAAGTCGTTAGTGTTATGCAGTAAGCTGGTCGTAGGTGCTTTAGGCGTTTCGTAATAGTTTCCACGGGCCTCTGAAATGCTCAGTTCTATTTTTTGATCGGCCTGCAGTTTTTTTAGGGTTTGGAATTTTCCGCCCGGCCAAATCACCTTTACCGAATCGAGAACCGAATCTTTGCCTATACCCAAATGCAGTCGGGGCGGTACCGATGACAAGTATCCCCTGCTGACGAAATTTTCGGCGCTTATAGCCCTATTCTTGTGATAGGCGATGACTTTTGCCCCAATCCCGAACAAGTTGTTCGGGGCTCCTTTAAAGCCGATATTCAAAAAATGGTTTTCCGTAGTTGTTTCACTGGTGTTTTCCATAACAAAGGCCTCTTGGTCAACATTGTTCACTACAATGTCTAAGTCGCCGTCATTATCAAGGTCGGCATAAACACTGCCGTTGCTGTAACTTTTCTCTAGGTCGGACCAAGTTTCGGATACGTTTTCAAAAGTCAGGTCACCTTTGTTCCTAAAAAAGTAATTCGGTTCTTTTTTATGGGGCATTTCATCAATAAAGGCTAGGTCTTCTTTGGTCATGCCTTCCTCAATACGTTTTTGAATATTGTCGTTGGCAATAAAGTTGATGAAGTCCATATCGTTGGTGGCGCCTTTGATTCCGTTTGAAACGAAAAGGTCTTTTAGCCCGTCGTTATCATAGTCCGCTAGCAGGGCGCCCCATGACCATTCGGTAGCGGAAATACCGGCTAAATGGGCTATTTCACTAAAGTTGGCGTGGCCGAGGTTGAGGTGTAGGGTATTCTGCATGTATTGGGGCGCATAACCGTTCCGTAAGTAGTTTTGATAGGTGGGATAAGGATATTCCAGTCCTGATGTTTTGTAGGTTTCCAGGTTTTCGGGAAGCATATCTAGGGAAACAATATCCGTGAGACCGTCGTTATTGATATCGGCCAGGTCATTGCCCATTGAAAAGTGGGTGGTATGCCCTAACTTCTTGTCGTTTTCAGAGATGACTTCTTTAAAAGTACCGTCTTTTTGATTGATATAGAGGTAGTCGTTCTCAAAAAAATCATTGCCTACGTATATATCGGGATAGCCATCATTGTTGACGTCGCTTATGCCAAGGCCAAGGCCGTACCCGATTTCACCTTGAAAGATATGGGCTTCGGAAGAAACATCTACAAATTTTCCGTTTTTATTTTTGTAAAGTCGGTCGCCGGATAAGGGGGCTGTCTTTTTTCTTTTGCTTCCCTTTCCATAGGTGCGGTTGGGGTGTACCGAGTGGTTGAGGAGAAACAGGTCTAGGTCGCCATCAAGATCGTAATCGAAAAATGCGGCTTGGGTCGAAAATCCCGAGAAGTCAAGTCCGTATTTCTTTGCTTCCTCCTTAAAAACAGGGTTTCCGTCTTTGTCATTACCCTGGTTTACATAGAGCAGGTTCGAGCCTTCCATATGTTTGTACCTGCCGACTTTACAGATGTACAGGTCTAGCAGTCCGTCATTGTTGATATCGACATGGGTGACCCCGGTGGTCCATCCCTCGGTATTGTTGATGCCGGCTTCTTGGCTTATTTCCTTGAATTTGAAGCCGCCCTGGTTCAGGTAAAAATGGTCTGCCGCCTCATTGGCCGTAAAGTAGAGGTCTACCCTTCCGTCATTATTAAAATCCGCTGCCGCTATTCCAGCCCCGTTATAATAGTAGAGATAGTTGAGTATGTTGAGCTCGGGAGTGTTCTTGAGGGCGTTTTTAAAAGTGATTCCCGTCTGGGAATTCTTACGTTTTTGAAATAGGGGAGGGGTTTCTTGCTTTTTTTCTGAGCAGGAAAGTATAAAAAAGGACAGCGTCCCGACCCAAATTAAAACCAGTGCTTTTTTCATAGTAAAAATCATCTGCAAGATAATCAAAGCCCAGAGGTATAGAAAATTACAGGCCTGTGAAATTTTATCTTAATTTATAAGGTATATGTGATATCGCATATATTGTCTGTTAAACCTTGAGTTTTTCGCAAATAATCCAATATATTTAGCCGAAATATCAAACCAGTTTATAATGATAGGAATTTTGTCTTTTGTTGGCTTTACCGCTTTGGTGGCCATAATATCTTACTTTGCTACACGAACGACGGACGAGAAATCATCTGATGGTTATTTTTTGGGAGGAAGGAGCCTTACGGCCGGTGTTATTGCCGGATCCTTATTGTTGACCAATCTTTCCACCGAACAAATTGTAGGTCTTAACGGGCAGGCATATACCGAGGGAATCGTTGTGATGGCCTGGGAAACCTTGGCGGCCATAGCCATGGTGATAACGGCTATTTTTTTGTTGCCGAGATATTTAAAAGGGGGGATTACCACGGTTCCCCAGTTTCTTAAGGATCGCTACGATGTTACTACAAAGACCCTTACTTCGGTTTTGTTCCTTACGGGCTATGTGGTGGTATTATTGCCGACCATTCTTTATTCGGGCGCGCTTGCTATTAGCACCATGTTCGATTTGCCCACTATGTTGGGAGTTTCCGATAGTACGGCCCTAAACCTCAGTATTTGGGGAATAGGTATTATTGGTTCTATCTATGCAGTGTTTGGCGGACTTAAGGCGGTTGCCGTTTCGGATACGATAAATGCAGTAGGGTTGTTGATAGGGGGACTTTTAATACCTGTTTTCGGGCTTATGGCCATAGGGGATGGAAGTGTTTTCGGAGGTTTAGACGTATTATACCAGTCCAATCCCGATAAATTCGATTCTACCGGGGAGATTACCAATAGTGTGCCGTTTTCTACCCTTTTTACCGGTATGATGCTGATCAACCTGTTTTATTGGGGTACCAACCAGCAGATCATACAGAGGGCACTGGGGGCGAAGAACCTGGCCGAAGGACAGAAAGGATTGTTATTGGCTTCCTTTATTAAAATTTTAGGGCCTTTGATCGTAGTGCTTCCGGGTATTATCGCCTTCCATTATTTTCAGGGCGGATTGGAAATGCCGGATCAAGCCTATCCTGCATTGGTAAATGCCGTATTGCCGAAATATTTGGTCGGTTTCTTTGTGGCCGTACTTTTTGGGGCGATCCTAAGTTCTTTTAATAGTGTATTGAACAGCTCGGTAACCCTTTTCGGTCTTGATGTTTACAAACAGCATATCAATCCTGACGCAACGGAGCAAACGGTAGTGCAGTACGGTAAGATTTTTGGTATTGTACTGGCCATTGGGGCAATGCTCATCGCTCCTTTGATCTCTAATGCCGGTAGCCTTTTTGCATACTTGCAAGAGTTGAACGGTATTTATACCATTCCGATATTTACCATAATCGTAGTGGGTTATTTGACCAAGCGTGTACCTGCCATTGCAGCAAAGATCGGTATCATTGCCGGTGTGGTCCTGTATTGTTTCAGCCAGTTCTACTTACAGCCAATGTTCGTTGATAGTGCTTTGGAAGAGGCCGCCGCTGCCGGAATAACCGATCCTGAGGCCTTGGCCTTGATAAAGGCGGAAGCTTACCCTCACTTTATACATATCATGGCCATTTTGTTTGTGTTGAATGCGACTATTATGTTGGTCATCGGTAAAATATGGCCGAACGAAAAACCATTTGAACTTGAGTACACGGAACAGGTATCTATTGAGCCTTATAAATATGTAAAACAGGTAGGTATCGTTATCTGTTTGATCGTTGTGGCACTGTACGTGTATTTTGCCAAGTAGGATATATTTTTAAAAAGAAAAGGCCTTGCGCTAGTTTTAGACGGTGCAAGGCCTTTTTGTTTTAGGAAGATCTTTTTTGGGAAGGAGGTATATGGCCGTAGGGATGGCTGTAAATTACCTTCTTCTATTTGGTAGGAGGGGAGGGGGCTCCCCGGAAAAGGGATTCCATCGGCTGATGCTTTTGGCCTCCATGCCAGCGGCACTTATAACGGAACGGTCTCCGTAACGCTCGCGCATTTTGTCTATGGCAAGGCTAAGGCGTATCAGTTTTTCATTGTCTTCAAATAAGTTGATCTGGTGTCCGCCCTCTACTAGGTGACTGAACCGAACACCGATCAGACGAACTAGCAGGCGCCTGTTGTACAGTTTTTCGAATAGGTTCAGAACAACGGGCAATATGCTGCTGTCGAGGGAGCTGTAAGGTATTTTCTGTTGTTGTGTATAGGTTTGAAAATCGGAATAGCGTATTTTAAAGGTGATGCAGGCCGTTAGTTTATTGCCCCTCCTCAACTGATAGGCTAAGTTTTCGGCCATGGCTATAGTGATGCTTTTTAGCTTTTTAACGTCTGTGGTGTCTTTGTCGAAGGTGCGTTCCGTAGATATCGATTTTCGCTCGTGATATTGAATTACGGGGCTGTTGTCTATGCCGTTGGCTTTCTTCCAAATACTCAATCCGTTTTTTCCCAATACCTTATGCATTAATTGCATGGGCATTTGTTGTACGGTGACAATTTTTTTGATTCCCAGGTCGCATAGCGATTTATAGGTAACCTCGCCGACCATGGGTATTTTCCGTACGGATAAGGGGGCCAAGAAGGGTTTTTCAGTACCCTTGAAAACCCTGATTTGGTTATTGGGTTTGGCCTGTCCC
Organism: Zobellia uliginosa; assembly: GCF_900156625.1. Taxonomy (GTDB): domain Bacteria; phylum Bacteroidota; class Bacteroidia; order Flavobacteriales; family Flavobacteriaceae; genus Zobellia; species Zobellia uliginosa. The sequence continues at coordinate 842,025 of NZ_FTOB01000001.1, forward strand.
GTGGCTATTTTGGAAACGGTCTTATTGGTAGATAGCCCAAAGGAAATCGGCAATCCCGTTTCCCTGATGATCCGTTGCCTAAGTTCGATGGCCATTTGATGGCATCCGAAAAATTTGTCCATTCCCGTTAGGTCTATAAAAAATTCATCTACCGAACTTTTCTCATATAGGGGAACACTGTCTTTGATTACCTCGGTAACCAGATTTGAATATTTGCTGTATGTGGCGGCATTGCCCCTTAGTACGATGGCTTCGGGACAGAGTTGTTTGGCCATACGCATGGGCATGGCCGAATGAATACCGAACTTTCGGGCTTCGTAACTGCATGAGGCTACTACCCCTCGGTCTGATGTGCCCCCTATCAATATGGGTTTGTGGTTTAGGCGACTGTCTTGCAGACGCTCGCATGACACGAAAAATGTATCGAGGTCCATGTGTACTATAGCTCTTTCTTCAGACATGGGACAAGGTTGTGTTATGGTTATCCGAATATCTTGGGTCTTCAATAATGGCCTGGCGGTACATGGTCGTTACTTCAATATTGATGCACTCAAATTCTTCCGTTACTTTTCCGGTGATGGAGTAGATGCCCTTTCCCCTAAATGGAAATTTGGCCGCTACGGGAGGAAAGTGAACGGTATCTATAAAGTCGCCGCTTCGATCTAAAAATGTACCGAAGTACATGGGTTTTCCGTTTGAGGTAGCGGTATTTTTTGTAGCTACCAAATAGCCTTCAATAGTAATGGTCTTGCCTTTATAAGAAAGTAGCTCGCTAGCCCTCAAAGTATTTTTTTTTGGGGCGGCGAGTAAATCGAACGGATTGCACAATGGAAAGCCTAATAGTTCATATTCGTCAAAGGCGTTTTCTAGTTCGGTACTTTTTAGTTCAGGGGTTTTGTACGATATTTTTTCTGAACGGAACAAGGTGTTGACATGCTCTTCTTTGGGAATCTTGCTTGTTTGTAGGTAGGCAGACCAAAGAAGTTCCCTTTTATTGCTTCCGGTAAAACGAAATGCATTGATTTTAATGAGTATGGCCACCTGCTCTGTTGAAATGGAGACCCTATCGATAAAATCGTCAAGGTTTTTGTATGGCCCATGTTGTGCCCTGTCGGCAAGTATTTTTTCAACCGTACGGATTTCCAAATCTTTTAGAAGGCTAAAACCGAGATAGACTTTTTTTCCTTGTACCCGGGTCAGGAATTCACTATGGTTGATACAGGGCGCTTCAATAAGGGCCCCGTGCATCTTGGCCTCGTGTACGTACAGTTCCCGATTGTAAAAACCACCGCCATTATTGAGCGTGGCCACCATGTATTCTATAGGGTAGTATGCCTTTAAGAAGAGGCTCTGATAGCTTTCAACGGCATATGAGGCAGAATGCCCCTTGGCAAAGGCATAGCCGGCAAAACTTTCGATTTGCCTCCAGATATCACGGGTTACCGCATCGGGCTTGCCATCAGCCTTGCAATTGTCGAAAAACCGTTGTTTTACTTTTAGGAACTCGTCTCGGGAGCGAAATTTTCCAGACATCCCCCTACGTAGCATATCGGCCTCGCCCAATGTTAGTTTACCAAAGTGGTGTGCCACTTTAATGACGTCTTCTTGGTAGACCATAACGCCAAAAGTTTCGGGCATAATATGCAATAGAACAGGATGGGCGTCTTTTCGGCGTTCGGGGTAACGGTAGCGTAAAATATACTCCCGCATCATTCCTGACTTTGCCACTCCCGGTCGAATGACCGAACTTGCGGCGACCAGGCCTAAGTAGTTGTCGACCTGCAATTTTTTTAAAAGCATTCGCATGGCGGGCGATTCTACGTAAAAGCAGCCTATGGCCTTGGCATTTTTCAATAAGTGTTTAATGCGTCGGTCTTCCTTGAACCGTTTGATGTCATGAATATCTATCGACTTTATGTTCCTGTGGTTTTTTGTTATGATTTCAACGGCGTCCTTAATCTTTCCTAGGCCACGTTGACTTAGAATGTCGAATTTGTACAGACCGATATCTTCGGCGGCCACCATGTCGATTTGTGTAGTGGCGAAGCCTTTGGGAGGCATAAAAGTGGCGCAATAATGGTGTATGGGCTTTTCCGAAATTAAAACACCTCCGGCATGAATGCCCAAGTAATTAGGGAAGCCTTGTATGTACCGACTGTATTTTATGACCAATTGTGAAAGTCTATCGAGCTGGTTGATGTCATATTTGCCTTTGCTAAGTATATCTATCTCTGATTTAGGCAGGCCAAAAACCTTTCCCAGTTCACGTACCGATGCCCTAAACTTAAAAGTATTGTAAACGGTAATGAGGGCGGTATTCTTAAACCGTTCGAACATAAACCGGGTGATGTCATCCCTGTCCGACCAAGAAAAGTCAATGTCGAAGTCAGGGGGATTTTGGCGGTATAGGTTGATGAAGCGCTCAAAATACAGGTCAAGTTCTATGGGGTCTACATCGGTTATCCGCAGTAAATAGGCAATGATGCTATTGGCCCCACTGCCGCGACCTACATAAAAATAACCTTTGCTTCTTGCGTATTTTAAAATTTTCCAGTTGATCAAAAAGTAAGAAACGAAGCCTTTCTCTTTTATAATGTTCAATTCTTTTGACACCCGGTCGTATATGGTTTCGTCTATTTTTTTATAACGGTAGGGTATGCCTTGATAAGCAAGCTTTTGAAGCAAGCGAAAATCCAGTTCTTCGTTTTGGGTATACGAACGTTGGTTGTTGGGCGTAGTTTTTGAAAAATCAAATTTAATATGGCAACTATCGAGTAATCGTTTTGTGTTTTTTGTCAATTCAGGAAAATCGATGGCAATACGCTCCCTTGCTTCAGCGGTTAAGAAGCGGTCGGTTTCACGGCCTTGTTCGTGCTCTGGCAATTTGCTCAACAAGGTGTTGTTGTCGATGGCCCGCAAAAGGCGGTGGGTGTTGAAACCTCTTTTGTCGCGAAAGGATACTGTGTGCAATAGCACTAATTTGTCCGTTTCAAAAGTGCTTTTCGAAAACTTTAAATGGCGTAATTTTTTTGGTGTGACCCCTAGGTATTCGTTTTTGTTCAGAAGACGGTTTTTTCCTTTTTCAAAGGGGTAGATCACAAAACAGTCCTCCATTTCAATAGGGCTTTCCGGTATGACCGACCCTGGTCGGTGTAAAAAGGAAGATAGATAGGCATTGATGCGCCTAAAGCCATCATTGTTCTTGGCTAGGAGCACAAATTGCTGGTCGACCCCGTTTCTGAAGTCTACACCTAAAACCGGTTTGATACCATAATTGGGGGCCAGACGTACAAAATCGAGGCAGGCTGAGGTATTGTTGATATCGGTCAATGCCAAAATCCCATTGTTGTTCTCGGCCGCCAAAGCCAAAAGTTCCTCTGGTTTTAACGTGCCGTAGCGAAGGCTGTAATAAGTATGACAGTTCAAATACATACGCAAGGGGTTTTGGGAATGGCGGATGTATCTGTGTTTATGGTAACGAGCAGGTTTGCAGTTGTTTCTGCAGGTATACTAAAGTATAAAAGGACGGACGGTGAGAGTATCTTTTGCATAGCTATCCTTTAAAAAATTGGATAGCTAAATTATGGAATAATTCCTAATATATGGATTATATCCAATAAATGATAGTGTTAAAATTGAAAAGCCCTGCGTTACACAGGGCTCTCGGTTATAGATATGTTTTTTGGGTCTTAATGAAAGGGTGTATATCTAGAATTCGAAACTCAGATGTATAGTTATGGGGTCATCGTCGTTTCCAAAGTAATTTTCCGAATTTCCTTGAGGTCCCATTTTGTCTCCTGTTTGAAATTTGGTTCCAATTGCGGGAATGTTTTTTACGAAGGAGATATCGCCTTCCGGAAAATCTACCGAAACCCTATGATTGGGGTCTTCTTTAGGTTGCTGGGGGGTAAGCATGCGCAAAAAGGTGTTTTCGGAATTGCAATATACCGTAAAACCGTTGTTGTTTTTCCCTTTTACTTTTACCCAATACAGGCTCGAAAAGAATCCTTTGAATTCTGGGTATACAAAACCGGATTCACCGGTAACGGTATTGTTGTAATCGTTTTCCCAAACTTGAAATTTGGTGCCCTTCATTCGGTTCCGCCATACGCGATAGGGGCCGTCACCCAGCCATTTCATACCGCTAATTTCAGATTCGGGAAAAGAAAAGGTAATGCCCTTAAATCCCTTTACTATTTTTTTGCCTTTAATTTCTACATGTAGGTCCAACAGGCCGTTGGAGTGTACGGTCCATTTGATGACATCGGAACTATACTCTTTATGGCTGGCCCAATTGGGCGACTTGTCCGATGCTTCAAAAACGGTAAGGATCTCTACCTTGCCTTTAAGCTTGTTGATCTTTACGGATTCGATTTTGTCTTTATGGTCAAAAATTATCGGTCCATTATTGAAAGGAATAATTTTATCTGCCTTCTTCACCTCTTCTAACAAAGTTGTTTTTTCTGAAAAGCTATACTGGATTCCATTGGCTACAACCTTTATTCGTCCGGCTTCGGTATGGGTTGAGATTTCCCCTTCTTCCGATAGGTCGATATGGGTTTCGTTTATTTTCTTAGGAATTTTTATGGGGTAAGACCATGTAAATATTTCGGAGCCATTAGGTGCCGTTGCCGTTAAGTACAAGGCATCTGCGGTTTGCCAGTTATTGGGGAGGTCAACTTTAAACTCACCTTTTGTAACAGGGGCCAGATTTGGTAATGCAACTGTGGTTTCGGATATGGTTTTAATCTTACCCGTTCCTTTGGGGCCGTCGAACCGTACCCATTTGGCCGCCATTTTGATTTCGTTTAAATGGGTAAAGTGATACCTGTTCTCTATCCTAAAAACACCGTTGAAATCCGGTTTTATATAGCGGTCTTCTATGTATATCGGAGACCAGATTTCCTTAATGCTAAAGTAACTGGCCTCTTTTTCGCCATAGGGTCCGACGATACCATCGGCTGCATGATTGCCATCGGTGTCTAGTATTCCTTCTTTGTCTGTTCGAACCACGGCCTCATCTGCAAAATCCCATAAAAACCCTCCGGCGGCTAGGGGCATATTCCACATCTGTTTCCAATAATCGTCTAAGCCTGCACCGTGTCCACCGTCGTATAGGCCGTGCAAAAACTCGGTAGGGAAGTATATTTTGTCTTTTGCATAGGTGTCGTATGCAAAAACGTGATAACTGGGGTAGTGCATTGTATTGGTCTTTCTGAAGATGTTCCATGGGTGGATGACTTCCCGTTGTTGAATGTCCCATTTGGCATAATCATCATCGAGGGCGGTATTCCATCCGGTTTCATTGCCATTGGCCCAAAGGAGAATGGAGGGGTGGTTGACGTCTCGGACCACGGTTTCCTTAACAATTTTTCGGCCCACTTTGGTATCTAGATGGGGCGAATGCCAAGTACACACTTCATCTATAACAAAAAGGCCCAGTGAATCGGCAACGTCTAAAAAGTGGGTGTCTGGTGGGTAGTGCGACATACGAACGGCATTCATGTTCATGTCTTTCATCATTTTTACATGTTCTATACTTAGTTCTTTAGATGTGGTTCTACCGGAAGACGGATAGAATGAATGCCTGTTCACCCCTTTGAACTTTATGCGTTGTCCGTTTACGTATATACCGTCACCTTCAAGAACTTCAACGGTTCTAAACCCTATGCGTTCTAGGGTCTTGTGCAGAATCTCCCCTTTTTTGTTCAAAAGTTCGATGTTCAAGAAGTACAGTTGTGGTGATTCTGGGTTCCATGATTTGATGTCATGGGCCTTTGTTGAAACGTGCCATTTTCCTTGTTCCTTGCTGATATCGGTAAGGGGAAGTTCTTGCAGTTTGTTATGGTCGAGGTCCGATAGGGAAAGGCGTAGCGATTGCGCCTTTTTAGATGTTGTAAAGATATCGGCTTCTAGACTTCCGTCGGCTTTGGCGTTGATGGCGACACGTTCTATGTTTTCTTTTGGAAAAGCTTGTAGGTAGACCGGTCTAAAAATTCCACCGAAAATCCAGAAATCGGCTTCGCGCTCGGCGTGATTGATGGAGGAGTTGGAAGAAGCCTTGTTGACCTTGACTTCCAACATATTTTTTTCACCGTATTTCAAAAGGTGTGAAATAGAGTACTTGAATTCATAAAAGGCCCCTTGGTGCACCTCGCCGGCCAATTTTCCGTTGATCTTGACCTCGGCATCGGTCATAACACCTTCAAATACGATTTTTATTTCCTTGTTCCTCCATTTTTTAGGAAGGTCAAATTGGTATTTGTAGCGTCCGTATTCGTTCTTGCGTACCTTGAAATCGTCCTTACCGTAGTTGTAGTGACCAAAACCCTGTAATTCCCAACAAGACGGAACACCGATGGTCGTCCATTTGCCGCTGTTCATTCCATCGGAACAGAAGAACTCCCAGTCTACCATATCGTCCTTTCCCGTGCCGGAAAGGTACATTTTTTCGGTTTCGACCTCGTTGGGTTCCGTATTCGACTGTAGGGCATTCGCCCTGAACATGCAGAGCAGGGTGAATAGTAATACGCTATAGCTTATATTCATTTTCATGGCTAGGATGTATTAATGGCATGAATGCCGTGTTGGTTTGTTTTATCGATTGCCTATGCCCTTGCCAAAAGTGTATTGGGGTAGGGAATGGCATTGAAATCAATGGGGTAAATGTATATTTTACGCTTTATTCTTAGTACTTTAACCCTTCTTTAACGGTAGCTATAACGGTTAAAGCAGATTTGAAACTACCCATTTTATTGTACTTTTCATGCATTTGAGCGAAAAACTTGAACAAGAGATTGTTTCTAAAATTAAGGAAAGTGAAACCTTTAAAAATGCCCCGACCAGTAGGGGGTTGCTTCAGTATTTGTATGAGGCGACCAAGAAAGGAACCCATTTGAAGGAAGCCGTAATTGAACTTGAATTCTTTAAGGATAGTCAGGTCGAAGAAAAGAACAATCCGAGGGTCAGGGTCAATATATACAACTTGAGGAAAAAGTTACTGGCCTATTACGAGGGCGAGGGCAGTGCCGAAGCTTGGCAGTTAAAAATCGATAAAGGGCAATATAAAGTGCGGTTTGTCAAGAAACAGGCACCGGTAGGATGGGCAAAAAAAATAGGCTGGAGGCAAGTACTCCCGTACGGATTGTTGCTTATTGCGTTGCTAGCCTTGTTGGTGGCCTACATGCCTCCTAAAACACCATCGCTATGGAGGTCTTTTCTCGGTTCCAGTGCTTCTACCAACCTTGTTCTTGGAGATCATTTTGGGGCTATGGGGCAAACCTTGACCGGAGGCAAGGGGTGGACCCGTGATTTTGAGATCAACAATATTGATCAATTCTACGATTTATTGGAAAGAAAACCCGAGTTGAAGGGAGTGCTCCATCCTGCGAAGTATAGTTATACTACCCGTATGGCGGCAATGGCCTCGCAACGGTTTCAGCAGTTTTTTCAGCACTATGGCAAAGGGTTTTCCATCAGGTTCTCTACCCAGACTACCTTGCCTGAAATCAAAGAGGGAAATGCCATTTATGCCGGGCCTTTGAAAAACGAGAACCAATTCATAGGGTTTTTTAACGATGCAAACCCGTTTTTTACCTTAACATCGCGAACATTGGTACTTTCGGGGCATCCTAGCCTAGAGGATACCTCGTGGAGCATGGGGTCTACCTTGGTAGATGAAGAATATGCGATTGTCTCAAAATACCCGAGTATAGGCAATACCGAACACTTTGTGTTTTTCTCCCAACACGATATCGGCGTGAGTGCCACTGCGGAATATTTTACGGATAAGGATAGTCTTCAGAAGTTCGAGACCGATTATCTAAAAGGGAAAAAGTATTTTACGGCCCTGTTCAAGGTTAAAGGGAAGCATAGGGTCGACACAGATTTAAAACTGGAAATGGTCGTTGGCTTTTAATAGTTGTGAAAGGCTGTTATTGAAGTAGGATATATTCGCTTCAATTATATAAAAAAAAAGGCCCCGACTGTTAAGTCGGAGCCTTTTTAAACACTTAAATCGTAAACTCTAGTATCCTGGATTTTGAACTAGGTTGGGATTGGATAGAAGAGCGGTTTCGGGTATCGGAAACAAGTTCGTCGTTTCATCTCCACTAACTTCTTTCAGACTCCATGGAGCGGTGAATTGACCAAAACGAATCAAATCGTTTCTTCTCCAGTATTCTATAAATAATTCTCTTCCTCTTTCTGCAAGCAGCTCTTGTTCGCCAACGGATGTCAAATCAGGAGTATCGGTTCTTTTTTGTCTCAGTTCGTTTACTATTGCAGTAACATCATCTCCCATACGCATCATAGCTTCTGCTCTCATTAAATGGGCATCTGCATAGCGGAACATTATTTGATGTCTTCTAAAAGAATTAATTTGATCTTCCTCATCGGTAGGGTCGTATGGGTGATATTTAATGACCCTTACACCTTCTACCTCGGTATTACCTACTAGGGCAGGAATTTCTTTGGTAAAGACCAAGGGATTGCCTTGACGATTGGTAAGAGGCTTGCCGTTTTGATCGTATTGCTGACCGATCAAGAAGCCATACCCAATTCCCAAGTTTTGATTGTTGGCGTTATTGGCGTCAGGTACAAAACCTCGCCGTTCTTCTTGTCCGTCACCTACATAGTTCGTATTTGGAGCTCCTTCAAAACTATTGTAAAAATCGGAAAGGGTGGTAAACCCGTTCCAACCACCACCATCATTGTCAGGTGAATTCTGATTGTAGTGAAGCGTATTCCAAATTCTTCCTCCAACCTCACTATTCAAATGCCAAATGGTTTCGGTATCATCAGTAGGCTCAAAAATTTGGAAATAACCTTCTTGTATGGCAAAGCCTTTTGCTTCAATAGCGTCAACAGCATCTATTACCTTTTGCATGTCAGCTGTATCAAATGTACCTGTGCCTTTGTATACTGAAGCATTTAGATAAAGTTTGGCCAATAAAAAGTTAGCCGCCTCTTGTGTTGCTTTTCCTGTATTGTCAACACCTGGTGTTACAGATGGTAAATTAGGTAAGGCATCAAGTATATCAGCTATTATAAAATCAAAAGCTTCTGATCTGGTCATTACCATAGGGTTAACATCTGGACCTTCGTCTACACCTCTAAAAGGAACCGAGCCAAAAAGATCTACAACGAAAAACATGTTAAACGCACGAAGAAATTTTGCTTCCGAAACAACAGCTGCAGACGGATTACTTTCAATAATTTCTGTAGCCCTAAAAATATTTTCATTCAAATTGTTCCAAGAGTTTTTTACGTAAAGGTGAGATGGAGTCCATGTATGGGTGTGTAATTGTCTCCAAATACCGTTATCGCCCCAGTCAGTTCCTCTAGTGGGGACCAATAGTTCATCTGTGGCCACCTCGGAAAGTGCGTACATGTTTTCTTGGCCCTGAAAATCTCCTCCAACTTTGATGTAAAGGTCGCTAAGGGAAGATTCTGGGTCACTTAAGCCCGTAAAACCTGTAGATCCGGAATCTTCGCTTATTAAAGAATCGGTCTCTTCTATTTCAAGATCGGTACAGGAGACTGTTAAAGCCATCGTCAAGACCGAAAATAATATCGGAGTTATTTGTATATTTATTTTCATATCTATTTTTTTAAAAAGTTACGTTGATTCCAACCGTTAAAGTTCTAGGTCGTGGAAAAGAACTATAGTCAATACCGGCTATTGGTAGACCGTTTAAAAGGTCTGCACCTGCAGGGCTTACACTAACTTCTGGATCAAGACCGCTATAATCGGTAATCACGAACAAATTCTGGGCATTTAAACTTAATCGCATAGTGTCAAAGCAACCTTCTCCCGAAAGAGGAACGTTGTAGCCAATGGATGCGTTTTGAAGTCTAACAAAATCGCCTTTCTCTAAAAATCTTGTCGAAACAGATGCTTCTGCAAAACGACCCTCTTCACCTGCTAATCCAACGACATCTTGGGTTACGTTGTTTCCGCTGCCAATAGCACCACCTGTAAAGAAAGCATTGGCCGTATTGTTGTAAATGTAGTTGCCAAATTGACCGTTGAAGTATAAAGAGGCGTCCCAGTTTTTATAATTTAAACTTGTTGAAAAACCACCTGTAAAATCAGGTAGGGCACTTTTACCTACAAATTTTTGATTGTCGTTACCACCTTCGTGAACAGGGTTTCCGTTTTCATCAAAACCTATAAACTCGCGCAAGTAGAATGAAAATAAAGGCTGTCCTGATGCTAAACGTTGAGAAAAGGCATTTGAAAGGCCTGCACCACGTATTGTTCCTGCGGCAATTTCACCATCAAAATCCTGTATTTCGTTTTTGTTATAGGCAAGGTTGAAGCCAGCAGACCAGTTGAAATCTTCACTTTGTACAAAATCATAGTTTAATGCAAACTCTACCCCTTGATTAAGAACCAAGGCATCTAGATTCTGAAAAAACGTTGGCTGTGGTGATGGTTGCGCCGCTTCAATATTTAGGAGAAGGTCTTTAGTTTCTTTACGGTAAAAGTCAATACTTCCGTTTAATCTATCGTTGGCAAAACCAAAATCAAGTCCAACACCGTATTGTGTAGTTTCTTCCCATTTCAAATCGGGATTCGCGAATTCTACAGTGGCAATTCCAGGTATGTTGATTTCACCGGCATCGTTAATGTTACTGTCTCCGTCAGTGGTTTTAGTAGAATACCTTTCCCTTCTTACAAAACGTCCATAACCAAGACCGTCTTGGTTACCGGTAATACCATAATTCAGCCTAAGTTTTAAAGTGGAGACCGCATCGCCAATGAAATCTTCCTCGTTGATTTTCCAGGCAAAGGCTCCGGAAGGGAATATACCATACTGATTATTGTCACCAAATTTAGAAGAACCATCGGCTCTTACGGTAGCCGTAAATAAATATTTGTTAGCTATGGTGTAGTTAACTCTTGCAAAATAGGATTGCAATTCATCTGTATTGTCAAAGGTGTCGGTAAAAATTGAACTGACAGGAATTGAAGCTTCACCAAGAAAATCTACCTGTGGATTTGGGAATAGCCTGTTGATAAAAACTCCGTCAGCTATATTTCCAGCATATCCATATTGCTGATAAGAACCTGAAATTTTCGACTCTAGAATGTCTGAAGCATTCGATAAGTCTCGGGCCATGGAATTCAAATCGGTTGTCGAGTAGCCCCAGCCCTCAACATTCCTTCCTCTTACATTAAAATCTTGGTACGAGAAACCACCCAGTACATCTAGAGTTGAATTTGCAAACTCTTTTTTGTAGTTCAGTGTAAATTCAAAGAGTCTATTCTCATTAATTAAGTCGTTTAATGCTCCACGGCCATTGCCGGCAGCACCTCTGGATACGTTGAAGGAGTTAGCACTTAACGAAGCTTCTCTTGTCGCGTCCGCCTTGTCATAACCGAAGGTTGCCTTGGCGGTCAGGTTGTCAAGAATGTCATAAGAGGCGGAGAAGTTGACCAAGTAACGGTTTGTGTTGTTTAAACTTTGCCAGTTTTCAAGTAAGTTCAAGGGGTTGATTCTATCCCCAGGGTTAAAGCTTGAGCTCGCTGGCCAAGTCGGGTTCGCCGAATATGCAGAACCTAAAAGGTCACCGGTAGAGCCGGCGCTACCACTTAATGGTGGGGCTTCATCGTTAACCCTTGAAATGGTACCTTGTAAATCTAATCTCAGTTTATCGTCTAGAAGTCTTTGAGAGATATTCAATCTACCCGTAATACGCTCTTGCGATGATTTTTTGATAACACCGAATTGCTTTCCGTAATTGAAGGTGGCCCTTACGTTACCTGAACCATAATTTTGTGAATAGGCCAAGTTGTTATTGGTAGAGGCTGCGCTTCTGGTTACTAAATCCTGCCAATCGGTATCATTACCGTAATCGGTAGCCGATCCGCCAAAAGCGTCTACGGCAGAAAGAAACTGTCTTCTGTTAAGCAGGTCATATTCTTCCGCAGGTTCTGAAAAACTTAGGTCTGAAGAAAATTCCCAAGTTCCACCTTCGGCTCCTCCTTTTCCACTCTTGGTCGTGATGATTACAACACCGTTGGCACCCCTTGAACCATAAATGGCGGTAGCGGAAGCATCTTTCAATACACTCATGCTTTCAATATCGTTGGGGTTAAGGAAACTTAAAGGGTTTCTGGCCGAACTGGAACCTACACCAATATTGGTTCCTTCAGAAGAGGTGTCTCCAGAGGGCAAGGGAACGCCGTCAACAACGAATAATGGATTGTTGTTCGATCGTACCGAAGAAGTACCTCGAATACGAATCGAGACACCTGAACCGGGTTCCCCACTTCCTTGTGAGATTTGCACACCGGCAGTTTTACCTTGTATCAATTGTTCCGGGGAAGAAATCACCCCCTTGTTAAAGTCTTCAGAGGTTACGGAGGCAACCGATCCCGTTGCATCCTTTACGGTTGTAGAACCGTATCCTATTATTACGACTTCGTCCAAAGCTTGGGCGTCTTCCTGTAAAGTTACGTTGATCGTAGATTGGCCGTTTACAGGTATTTCCTGAGAAGCATAACCAATATAGCTGAAAACCAAAGTAGCGTCTTCGGGCACTCCGCTCAATGTGTAATTTCCATCAAAGTCTGTTTGTGCCCCAGTGGTGGTGCCTTTTACCACAATACTTGCTCCCGGTAAAGGGCCACTGGCATCGGAAACGGTTCCCGATACCTCTTGGGCCTGTGCTATGCCAAAGCTTAAAAAAGCCGCAAGCATAACCAGGTTTTTTAGTAGTGTAATCTTCATAAATGAATTGTTTTAAGTTGAGTTAATTAGAGTCTTAAAAGTTAAATATATGCAAAAACGAGGTTAATTTTCGTACAGAACGGTTCGTCCAGACTACGAAAACGGTTTCGTGTTGATAACTTTTTTATTATTCGATACTAATAATAATTATATCGAATAAATATCAAATTAATAATAAGTGAAGGTTGAAATCGGGGAGTCGGTATGTCAACCAAAGATACGTTTTTCTTTTGAATAGAAAAATGGCCCAAATTCGAGAGTAAAAGATTAAGATTGTTAAAAATTATGGAACATTCTTATTTGCCCATATTATAGTTTAATTTCACTACATAAAAGTTATTAAGATTTGAAGCGAAAAATCACTCTAAAACAAATAGCAAGAGAATTAGAGGTGTCGATCTCCACGGTTTCAAAAGCGTTAAAGGACAGTGACGAGATAAGTAAAGATACCAAACAGAAGATACAGGCCTTTGCCAAACTGTACAATTATAGACCAAACAACATAGCCTTAAGTCTAAAAAATAGAAGGACGAAGAATATAGGGGTCGTAATTCCCGATATTGTCCATCACTTTTTTACCACTGTATTCCGCGGCATAGAAAAATATGCGAACGAGAGGGGTTACAACGTCATCGTCTGCGTGTCGGATGAGTCTTATGATAAGGAGGTGGTAAATATGGAGCTGCTCGCCAATGGGAGTATCGATGGTTTTATAATGTCGGTCTCTGCCGAAACACAGCAGAAAAACGACTTCCATCATTTAAGGGAGGTCATGGATCAAGGCTTTCCCTTGGTGCTGTTCGATCGGGTCATAGATGAGATAGAATGCGATAAGGTGGTGATGAACGATGAGGAAATAGCATATGAAGCTACCTGTAAATTTTTGGAAGAAGGAAAAAAGAAAGTAGCTTTGGTGACTACCGAGAGTTATTTTAATGTAAGCGAAAAAAGAGCGGAAGGCTATAGGCGGGCCCTGGTCGAACAAGGTGCCGATTACGATCCCAAACTTACTCTTGTAGTCCCTTTTAGGGGCGGGGAAGAATCGTGTATCGATGCCTTTTTTGAAGAGGAAGAGTTCGACGCGGTACTGTGCGTAAACGAGGTCTTTGCGGTTCAGGTTATGGGCATAGCACAAGAAAAAGGATATAGGGTGCCGGAAGATATTTCGGTTATTGGTTTTACCAATGGCCTTTTATCGCGATATTCCTCCCCAACATTGACCACCATAGCCCAGCACGGTGAGCGAATGGGGGAAGTTGCGGCAGAAATGCTGATCGAAAAACTTGAAAATGAAATAGGGTTTGAGGAAGAGGAAACCTATAGGACCGAGATTATAGAGGCTACCCTAATAGAGCGAAATTCTACGGGCAAAAAAAAATGAAATGACCAGACACCTAGAATGGTGGCTGGGTCGGGTTGATGTCGATTGATTTATAATTAAAAACTTTAAAATTATATGAGAGCATCAGCGTTTGTATTCGATCTTGACGGTGTTATTGTCGACACCGCAAAATATCATTATTTGGCTTGGAAAAAACTGGCCAATGAACTTGGGTTTGAATTTACAAAAGAACAGAACGAACTCTTTAAAGGGGTGAGTCGTAAACGATGTCTTGAGATTCTTCTTGATATAGGGGGGATTACCGCTGCCCAAGAACAATTTGATCGATGGATGGTCGAAAAAAATGAGGACTATCTTGAGTATATAGAAAAAATGGACGCTTCGGAAATTTTGCCCGATGTGCCCAAGGTCGTAGGTTTTCTGAAGGATAGAAATATTCCCATTGCCCTAGGTTCGGCAAGTAAAAATGCGCGCCCTATTTTGGAAAAGGTCAAACTTTTACCTTCTTTTGATGCCATTGTCGACGGTAATGACGTAAGCAAGGCAAAACCGGACCCCGAAGTGTTTTTGATCGCGGCCCAAAAATTAAACGTGGCCCCCGAAAACTGTGTCGTATTTGAAGATGCGGTTGCGGGCATACAGGCGGCCAACAATGCCGATATGATAAGCATTGGTATCGGCGATGCCCAGATTCTTTCTGAGGCGGATTATAATTTCAACGACTTTACCGAAATAAGCCTTGCTTTTCTCGAAAGCTTGATGTCGGTTCAAGCGTAAGTTCATCATTTTTTTACCCTTAAAACTTTAATCATATGCAAGAGTATATAAAAGCCGACCCTTGGTCGATAATCGAAGAGGGGTTTGATAAGGAATTGGTCAAGTCTTCCGAAAGTATTTTTAGCATCGGCAACGGGGCTATGGGGCAACGGGCCAACTTTGAAGAACAGTATTCGGGCGAAACTTTTCAAGGTAGTTATATCGCAGGGGTTTACTACCCCGACAAGACCCGTGTCGGATGGTGGAAAAATGGCTATCCCGAATATTTTGCAAAGGTTTTAAATGCGCCTAGCTGGATCGGTATTGATGTCTATATCAATGGGGAGGCCTTAGACCTGAACACGTGTAAAAAAGTAGGTCGATTTAGTCGGGAACTGAATATGAAGGAAGGTTGGTACCGGCGTGTTTTTAACGCTGTGCTGCCCAATGATGTTCAGGTTTCGGTAAAGGTTACCCGTTTTTTATCACTTGATTTAGATGAGGTAGGGGCAATCAATTATGAAATTACCCCCGAAAATACCGATGCGGAAATTAGGTTCGTTCCTTATTTAGATAGCGGTATCACGAACGAAGATTCCAATTGGGACGATAAGTTCTGGAACACCACCTCGGTCAGATCCGAAGCTGATCAGGCCTTTATAGAGGCCCATACGATGAAAACCCATTTCGAGACCTGTACGTTCATGGAAAACAGATTGTTCCTTAATGGGCAGGCCTTAACCGCTAAACCCGGGGAACATACGTCAGACATGCGCGTGACCCATGAATATTATCAAATGGTCAAGCAGGGTGAGACTTTGGCGCTCCGTAAATTTGGAGGGTATACCGTGTCGAGAAATCACCGGGCCTCCGCTTTGGTCGAAGCCTCAAAGACAGCCTTGGGCAAAGCTTTAGAACTGGGTTTCGATACGCTTCTCGAAAAGCAAAAACAGGCATGGGCCAAAATCTGGGAAATGAGCGATATCACCATTGAAGGCGATATTAAGGCGCAACAAGGTATCCGTTTCAATATTTTTCAGTTGAACCAAACCTATCTGGGGAAAGATTCCCGGTTGAATATTGGCCCTAAAGGGTTTACCGGGGAAAAATACGGAGGTAGCACCTATTGGGATACCGAAGCGTATTGTATCCCTTTCTATATGGCCACCAAAGACCAGAACGTTGCCCGGAGTTTGTTGAAATATCGATACAACCACCTTGAAAAGGCTATCGAGAACGCGCAAAAATTAGGTTTTTCCAATGGCGCAGCCCTTTATCCCATGGTTACCATGAACGGGGAGGAGTGCCATAACGAATGGGAAATTACTTTTGAGGAAATCCACCGTAACGGGGCCATAGCTTTTGCCATTTACAACTACTATCGGTTTACGGGCGACTATTCGTATATCCCTGAAATGGGACTTGAAGTGCTTATTGGCATCGCACGTTTCTGGCACCAGCGGGCGAGCTTTTCAACCGCAAAGGACAAATACGTTATCTTGGGGGTTACCGGACCCAACGAATACGAGAACAATGTCAACAATAACTGGTACACCAACTATTTGGCCAAGTGGTGCATCGATTTCGCCGTAGAGCAATTGCAGAAAGTCGAAGACGGCTATAACGATGACTACCGCAGAGTCGTAGGAAAGACCAAATTGAACGCTGGCGAGGTCGAGCAATGGAAGAAGGTGGCCGGCAATATGTACCTTCCATATTCCGAGGAAAAAGGTGTGTTTTTACAACAGGATGGCTTTTTGGACAAGGAGTTGATTACGGTAGACGAGCTTCCTAAAACACAGAGGCCTATCAACCAAAAATGGAGTTGGGACCGCATTCTTCGCTCCCCTTATATCAAACAGGCCGATGTGCTACAGGGTTTCTATTTCTTTGAAGACCATTTTACGGAAGAAGAACTCGAAAAGCATTTCGATTTCTACGAACCTTTTACGGTTCACGAATCTTCATTGTCGCCCTGTGTGCATAGTATACAGGCGGCAAAGCTCAATCGTATGCAACAGGCCTATATGTTTTACTTAAGAACATCGCGCCTAGACCTTGATGATTACAACAAAGAAGTGGAAGAAGGCCTACACATTACCTCTATGGCCGGTACCTGGATGAGTATCGTAGAAGGTTTTGGGGGGATGCGGATCGTAGACGATAAACTTTCGTTTGCACCGAAAATACCGGAACAGTGGGAAGCCTATTCCTTCAAGATCAACTTCAGGAACCGAATCCTTAAAGTGACGGTAAAAAAGAATAGTACCGAATTCTTATTGAACGGTCAAGATGATATGTCAATTCGCTTAAATGGCGAGCGCATCGTTCTAAAGCCGAACAAGCTTAAAGTCGTTTAAAGCATGGGCGTAAATAAAAAAAAGGTCGTTTATCAGGTGTTTGCCAGGTTGTTCGGTAATACAAATACGAACAATAAACCATGGGGTACGATTGAAGAGAACGGGGTAGGTAAATTTTCGGATTTCTCAAAAAAGGCCCTGCAAGAAATCAAAAACCTGGGTGTGACCCACATATGGTACACCGGTGTGCCCCATCATGCCGTTATCAATGACTATACGGCCTATGGTATTTCAAACGATGACCCCGATGTGGTCAAGGGCAGGGCGGGTTCGCCCTATGCCGTAAAAGATTACTACAACGTTAATCCCGATTTGGCGGATCGGCCCGAGAACAGGTTGCAAGAGTTCGTCGATTTGATAGACCGTACGCATCAATCGCAACTTAAAGTGATTATTGATATCGTGCCCAACCACGTGGCGCGAAATTATGAGGGAAAATCTACACCTGAAGGGCAAGAACCTTTTGGGGCCTCCGACGATACTTCGGTAGAATACCACCGGGATAACAACTTTTATTACATTCCCGGCACGCCTTTTCAAGTGCCCGAATGGCGTGATGGTTATTTGCCCTTGGGCGGGGAAAAGCATAAAGGGGTCGATCATAAATTTTATGAAAATCCGGCAAAATGGACCGGTAACGGTTCGCGTTTGGCACAACCCGATTTTAACGATTGGTACGAAACGGTCAAAATAAATTATGGCGTACGACCCGATGGTTCTTACGATTTTGAAGTTTTGCCCGATGATTTTGGGGCAAAAGACCATAAGGCCCATTATGCGTTTTGGCAAGAAAGGTCGGTACCCGACTCTTGGGTGAAATTCAAGGATATAGCCTTGTATTGGATAGATATGGGCGTAGACGGATTTCGTTATGACATGGCGGAAATGGTGCCCGTAGAGTTTTGGAGCTATATGAACTCGAACATCAAGATGAAAAATCCAGAGGCCTTTTTGATGGCCGAAGTCTACAACCCCAATGAATACCGCAATTATATTTTTAAGGGTAAGATGGACTACCTCTACGACAAGGTGGAGATGTACGATTCCTTAAAACACATCATGCAGGGCAACGGATGGACAGACCATATCCCCGTAGTTAAAAACGGAACCAAGGATATTGAACATCACCTGTTGCATTTCTTGGAAAACCATGACGAGCAGCGTATTGCTTCCCCAGGGTTTGCAGGTGATGCCAGAAAGGGAAAGCCGGCCATGGTGGTGTCGGCAACGATGACCACGGCGCCTATCATGGTTTATTTCGGGCAGGAAGTAGGCGAGCCCGCCGCGGAAAAAGCGGGCTTTGGAGGGCCTACCCGAACTTCCATCTTCGATTATATCGGTGTACCCCATCATCAAAGGTGGTTGAACGATAAAAAGTTCGACGGTGGACAGCTTTCTGAAAGTGAGGCGGAATTACGCGATTTCTATCGGCGTTTGTTGACGTTTACGGTCACGAGTGATGCCTTGATGGGGGCGTACCAAGACATTCATTTTTATAATAAAGACCATACCGAATATTATAACCACCACGTACTTTCCTATGTACGGTGGTCCGAAAACGAGAAGTTGATCATTATCTCTAATTTTGATGCCAACGATTGGTTCGGTTTTGAACTGAAACTTCCTGAAAATATAGTTCGCGAATGGCAATTGTCAGATGGCGAGCATACCATTGTAGATTCGCTTTACGGCGTTGAAAAAACTTTAAGGGTAGAGAATGCCTTAGCCCAGGTGCGTATCGATATCGATCCGTTGGAATCCTTTATTTTCGTTGTAAAATAATATATCATGAATAAGTTGTCCGTTCTGGCTATCTTTTGTGTTTTAGTTGTATCGAGTTGTATGGAAAATAAAAAACCGCTTGTTATTGGTCACCGTGGGGCCATGGGGCATGAAACCGAGAATACCATAGCCTCTATTGAAAAAGCTATGGAAATGGGGGTAGATATGTTGGAAATTGATGTTTTCAAGATCAAAAGCGGTGAAATCGTAGTGTTTCACGACGATACCGTAGAGCGCTTGACCGATGGGGAGGGGGCAATAGAGAGTTATACCCTGGCCGAACTGAAAGCTTTGACCCTAGAGGGCGGCCATAAGATACCTACCCTTCAAGAAGTCTTGGATGTTATGGGGGGAAGGACCCAGCTCAATATCGAGCTAAAAGGAAGAAACACCGCAACCGATGTAAATACCATGATGGAAGCTGCTGTAAAGACGGGAAAATGGAAGTCGGACGATTTTATCATTTCCAGTTTTGAGTGGGATGAACTGCGGGCCATGCGCGCGCTGAACACCAAGGTCCGTATCGCTATATTGACCGAAGGCGATCCCTTAGGTGGGCTTGTCATTGGTAAGGATTTGAATGCGGAAGCCATCAATCCTAGTTTTAAACGGCTCACGGCCAAGAATACCCAAAAGATAAAGGAAGCAGGTTTCAAGATCTTCCCTTGGACGGTAAACGAACCCCAAGATATACTGCAAATGAAACGATTGGGCGTAGATGGTATCATTACCAATTATCCTGAACGTATAGAATAATGTTCGATATAATAGTCATAGGTGGTGGTGCAGCCGGGTTTTATACTGCAATACATGTAGCGGAGGCAAGGCCCCATTTGAAAATTGCGATTCTCGAGCGTGGTAAAGACGTTTTGGGCAAGGTGAAGGTTTCTGGCGGCGGCCGGTGCAATGTAACCCACGCCGAATTTGACCCAAGGGAACTGGTAAGGAACTACCCTAGGGGAGAGAAAGAACTTTTAGGTCCCTTCCATACCTATTGCAGTGGCGATACCGTAGCCTTTTTTGAGGAAAGGGGAATAAACCTAAAAATAGAACCTGACGGGCGTATGTTTCCTACCTCCGATTCATCGCAGACCATTATCGATTGTTTTTTAGGGGAAGCGGCCCGTTTGGGTATTAAGGTTTTAAAACATAGTGCCGTTTCCGAAATTGAGTCCCTTCCCGCGGAAAATCATGAAACGGCTTGGCGGATTACGACCATCAAGCATCAATATCAATGTAAAAAAGTAGTGGTCGCTACAGGAAGCAATCCCAAAATATGGAAACTTTTAAAAAACCTTGGCCACTCCCTAGTTCCTGCCGTACCTTCCTTGTTCACCTTCAATTGTAATGACAAGCGTATTTCCGGTATACCCGGGGTTAGTACTATGGCCGAGGTCGAGGTGTTCGAAAATCGGGTGTATCAGTCAAAGGTCACCACAAAACTGAAAAGTAACAACGGAAAATCGGCTATTTTGGTTTCCGATGGCCCCTTGCTAATAACCCATTGGGGGCTGAGCGGACCTGCAATTTTAAAACTGTCGGCATGGGGAGCCCGTGTGTTGAACGAGATGGGGTACCGCTTTAAGATTCGGGTAAATTGGTTGCCCGAATATAATTTTGAAGGTTTAATGGGCCTCTTCTCTGAAATCAAGGAAGTAGAGGCGAAAAAAACCGTTTTGCGTACCAAGGCGGTGGAAGTGCCCCGCCGTTTATGGACGAACCTAGTTAGGGCTTCCGATATTTCCGAAACCGATAAATGGGCCGATATCACCAAGAACCAATTGGAGAAGTTGGCCCGCCAGCTTACGGAATGTGAGTTGAAGATTGACGGAAAAAGTACCTTTAAAGAGGAGTTCGTTACGGCCGGGGGAATCGATTTGAAGGAAATCAATTTTAAAACCTACGAGAGTAAAAAATTACCTGGAATGTACTTTGCAGGTGAGGTTATCGATGTAGATGCCATAACAGGGGGCTTCAATTTTCAAAATGCATGGACCGGGGGGTATATTGCCGCACAGGCCATCGCAAATGCTTTTAAATGAAAGTATATATCGCTCTTTTAAGGGGAATAAACGTCGGTGGAAAGAAAAGGCTTCCTATGGCCGACTTGCGGGCCATGTTGAACGATAGGGGTTTTTCGAATGTAAAAACTTATATACAAAGCGGCAATGTGGTCTTCCAAAGTCATGAAGAAGATACGGGCGCCCTAGAGGTTTCAATTGCGGAAGGCATCAAAAGTAGCTTTGGGTTTGAAGTATCCGTTCTCGTGAAAACGAAAAAGGAATTCGAAAACATAGTTATGGGCAATCCATTTACCGACTCAGGGTCTGTTTCAAGGAAACAAGTGTATTTCGTATTGTTGAAAAACCCACCCGAAAAAGAACGGTCGGCGACTTTTGGAAGGGAAACCTATGCCAACGAAGATTTTACAATTACCGATTATTGCGTGTACTTACTTTGTAAAGCCGGGTATGGTAAGGCAAAATTGAATAACAATCGTATCGAAGGAAAATTAAAGGTTGAGGCTACTGCCCGTAATTACGGTACCATGGTCAAGTTGCTGGAAATGGTCCCGTAGGGCGATGCTAGTTGAGTTTCCAGAGTTTGTAGTTCAGAACGGTGGCAAAGCAAACCCACAAGAGGTAGGGTACGAGCAGCCAAGCGGCGGTTTTGCTCACCACCTTGAACCATTTTATGGTCAAGGATAGTACAATGACCAGTGCGATAATTACGAGAAGGGCCCAAAGCGGTTCTTTTAATCCGAAGAAAACAATGCTCCAAGCGGCGTTGAGCAATAACTGAAACCCGAAATGGTACAAAGCCGTCTTTACCCATAGGTGATAAAATCCCTTGGCCCAGACAATGCCGGCCGCCACTCCCATCATGATGTAAAGTACTGTCCATACGGGGGCAAAAAGCCAACTGGGCGGGTTAAAACTCGGTTTGTTCAGCGTAGTGAACCAATCGTTTACCGAACTTTGGGTAGCGAAACTTGATAAAAAGCCAATGGCCAGACAAATACTTATGGCATAGGTAATATAGAGGGCTTTCTTTTTCAAAACGAGAAGCTTTAAGCTCTAAAGTAGTGATTTATTCTTTTGGCTATTCTAACATTTGATGTAAAAACTATCTTTGCACAAAATATTTCCCGATGACCGTAAAAGAATTTATTCCTTCGCCCTATACTAAGTCCGTTGCATCTGGAAAAACAACGTACAAGTCTCCCAGTAACATTGCTTTGGTGAAATATTGGGGAAAAAAGGAAAACCAAATACCCGCTAACCCATCCATCAGCTTTACACTGAATGAATGTGCCACGGTAACGACCCTTTCATATAGAAAAGTCGATGGGCCAAACGATGCTTTTTCCTTTGAGGTTTCTTTGGACGGTAAGAAGGAGGAAGGCTTTAAGCCAAAAATCAAAACGTTTTTTGAACGGGTATACCCATATCTTCCGTTTTTGAAGGAATATCACTTTGAAATAGAAACCTCCAATTCGTTTCCGCATAGCAGTGGTATTGCGTCTTCGGCTTCGGGTATGAGCGCATTGGCGCTTTGCCTTATGGAAATAGAGCGGAATTTAATCCCTGCCATGCCGGCCGAATTTTTCAATCGGAAGGCTTCTTTTTTGGCGCGGTTGGGTTCGGGAAGTGCCGCCCGCAGTATCAAAGGTAGTTTGGTGCAATGGGGCGAACACGCGGGAACCGAGGGTAGTTCTGATCTGTACGGTATTGAATACCCATATAAAGTCCATTCGGTTTTTAATGATTATTGCGATACCATTCTTTTGGTCGATAAGGGTCAAAAGCAGGTAAGTAGTACGGTAGGACATGATTTGATGCACGATCACCCGTTTTCAAAACAACGATTTGACCAAGCCCATGCAAACCTTTCGAAACTACGGTCTATTTTTGAGGGCGGTGATCTAGATGGATTTATAGGGCTTGTAGAAAGTGAGGCACTAACGCTTCACGCCATGATGATGACCAGTCGCCCCTACTTTATACTGATGAAACCGAATACCCTTGAGATCATCAATAGAATATGGGCTTACCGTGAGGCAACCAAGACCCATGTGTGTTTTACCTTAGATGCCGGGGCCAACGTTCACGTACTCTATCCTAAAAACGAAAAGGTCTTGGTGGAAGGGTTTATTGCCGATGAACTGGCGGGCTATTGTCAAAACGGACAGTTCATTCACGACCATGTTGGAAGGGGTGCCCAAAAAATTAATTAAAACTTCATAATTAAAAGCGGCGGTTGCCGTTAGTGCTTCAAGAAGTACGTACCGTTTTAATCCATAGCGGAGGAAAAAACGTATATAGGGCATGTCTTTATTAAAAGCGGATAACCAATTGGGCCAGTGATAGGTAAGAATTGCTCTTTAGATTCGACTTATTGAAAGCAAGTTGTGGGTTTTAATAGATAAAATTGTAGCTTTAATCGTGTTGTGGGGCAGAATTATAGAAGCATCAAAGGGATATTTCGTATTTTTGCAGCATATCTAATCAACTAGATAATGAAAGGACCATTGTTTTATTCTAAAATACTTCTCTTCGGGGAATATGGGATCATCAAAGATTCGAAAGGACTTTCTATTCCCTATAATTTTTTTAAGGGAGCTTTGAAGACCGATGAAAATCCGTCGGATACAGCTAGGAAATCCAACGCAAGCCTTCGTGAGTATGTGGGCTATCTTGAAATGGTGCATAAAAACAGTCCTGATTTGGTTTCTTTTGATTTTGATGCGCTGAAAGCCGATGTGGCCAGAGGTATGTATTTTGATAGTTCTATTCCGCAAGGTTATGGTGTAGGCAGTAGTGGTGCGCTCGTGGCGGCCATTTACGATAAATATGCGCAAGATAAGATTACGGTTTTAGAGAACCTGACAAGGGAGAAGTTGTTGAGGTTAAAAGAGATTTTTGGTAAAATGGAGTCCTTTTTCCACGGAAAATCTTCAGGCCTTGATCCTTTGAACAGCTATTTGAGTATTCCTATCCTGATCAACTCAAGAGACAATATCGAATCAACGAGTATACCTACCCAAAACCCTCAGGGCAAGGGTGCCGTATTCTTGTTGGATAGTGGGTCAACGGGCGAAACCGCGCCCATGGTCCAAATCTTTATGGAAAAGATGAAGCAAGAGGGTTTTCGCAATATGCTCAAAGACCAGTTCATCAAACACACCGATGCCTGCGTAGAAGATTTTGTAAGCGGTAACGTAAAATCACTTTTTGGCAACCTGAAGCAATTGTCTCATGTTGTACTCGATAATTTTAAGCCTATGATACCTGTTAAATTCCATGACTTATGGAAAAAAGGTATAGAGACCAACGACTACTACCTCAAACTTTGTGGTTCTGGTGGCGGTGGTTACATCCTAGGTTTTGCACAAGATTTGGAAAAAGCAAAAAAAGCATTGAAAGGCTATAATTTGGAAGTGGTCTACAACTTCTAAAAAGACATACACATGCTTAGTAGAAAACATAGGCTTTTACTATTAAAGGTATTTGGTCTGTTTTCTGTGGTACGCGGCTACAATATCTTAATGGTCATTTTAGCCCAATATTTGGCGTCCATTTACATATTGGCCCACCAATTACCGGTTCGTGAGGTAATTTTTGACCTAAACCTTTTTCTTATTGTCGTATCATCGGCCTTGATCATTGCCGGAGGTTATATCATCAACAATTTTTACGATGCCGAAAAAGACTTGATCAACAAGCCGAGAAAGAGCATGATCGACCGGTTTATCAGTCAGCAGTTCAAGCTCAGTACTTACTTTATCCTTAACTTCTTGGCGGTCATAGCGGCAAGCTATGTTTCGTTTAAGGCCGTGTTTTTCTTTTCGGCCTATATTTTTGGCATTTGGCTGTATTCGCATAAGTTGAAGCGACTGCCGTTTGTAGGCAATTTTGTTTCCGCAACCTTGGCCATTGCACCCTTTTTTGCGGTATTTGTCTATTACAAGAATTTTGAAACGGTCATATTCGTACACGCCATGTTCTTGTTCCTCCTCATTTTGGCCCGTGAGATGATAAAAGATCTTGAAAATATAAAAGGGGACTTGGTACACAACTATAAGACCATTCCTATTTTATACGGGGGAAAGGTTTCTAAGATACTTATTTCGATTTTGATCTTGCTCACCTTGATCCCTTCCCTGTTATTGATCCTTAAGTTTGATGTAGGGTATATGAATTACTACTTTATGGCCTGTGTGCTACTTTTGATCTTGTTCTTGGTGTTGTTGGTTAGGTCGCAATCAAAGAAAGATTATGTGTGGTTGCACAACATTCTTAAACTGATTATCATCGTAGGTGTTTTTAGCATTCTATTGATAGATGTAGACCTGGTATTAAATAGGATTTTATAATGGAAAATATACTGAAAGTGGCCATGGCCCAAATCGCTCCGGTGTGGTTGGACAAGGAAGCGACGCTTAAAAAAATAGAGGCTTGCATTCAGGAAGCCGCGGTTGAAAAAGCCGAGCTTGTGGTTTTTGGTGAAGCCCTTTTGCCCGGTTATCCGTTCTGGTTGGCCTTGACCGATGGTGCCGCTTGGGACACCAAGGTGAATAAAGAATTGCATGCCCACTACGCCCGCAATGCCGTACAGATTGAAACGGGCGAACTTGATTCGGTATGTAAACTGGCGCAAGAGAACAAGATGGCCGTTTATCTGGGAATGATAGAAAGGGCCCGGAATAGAGGAGGGCACAGTTTGTACTGTTCCTTGGTATACATTGATGCAAATGGTAAAATCAGGTCGGTACACCGTAAATTGCAGCCGACTTATGACGAACGTCTGACGTGGGCGCCGGGTGATGGAAACGGACTTCAGGTTCATCCCCTAAAGGAATTTACCGTTGGAGGACTCAACTGTTGGGAGAACTGGATGCCATTGCCGAGAACCGCCCTTTACGGCCAGGGAGAAAATTTACATATTGCCGTTTGGCCAGGGAGCGATCACAATACAAGGGATATTACACGTTTTATAGCACGCGAGTCCCGCAGTTTTGTAGTTTCTGTTTCTTCGTTGATGAAAAGGGAAGATTTTCCTGAAACGACCCCGCATTTATCTGAAATATTAAAAAAAGCACCCGAAGTGATGGCTAATGGCGGGTCGTGTATAGCGGGTCCTGATGGGGAATGGTTGGTTGAGCCTGTGATAGATAGGGAAGGCCTGTTGTATCACAACCTTGATTTTAACAGGGTTTACGAAGAACGCCAAAATTTTGATCCCGTAGGGCACTATTCAAGACCGGATGTAACGAAGCTTACCGTAAATCGGGAGCGTCAATCTACCGTAGAGTTCAAAGATTAAAGCTACCTTTGCATAAATTATAGATATGGGCAGATCAGATTCCAACAATGATAAGAGAGCCTCAGGGAGGCAAGGTGGTACTTTTCGAAAGAAGAGTTATGCTCGTGGCAATTCACCTTTAAAAAAGAATACGGAAGCACCTAAGGCGCCATCCGACCCCAACGTGATGCGTTTGAACAAATATGTGGCCAATTCTGGCGTATGTTCACGTAGGGAAGCTGATATTTATATTTCCGCAGGCAGTGTGACGGTAAATGGAAAACCGGTAACCGAGATGGGGTATAAAGTGAAAATTACCGACGAAGTAAAATTCGATGGTCGCTTGTTGAACCCTATTAAAAAAGAGTACGTACTGCTGAATAAGCCGAAGGACTTTACCACTGCCAGCAGAAACGAGCAGGGGAGACGTACGGCCCTAGGCCTGATTTCCAAAGCGACAAAAACAGAGCTCAAGCCTGTTGGTAAACTGAGTAAAGATACGACAGGACTCCTGTTGTTTACCAATGACGGCGAATTGACCAAACGTCTGAACAGTCCTAAAAACGGACTGCGGAAGATTTTTCATATCGAATTGAACAAACCTTTGCGTAGTGCGGACATGAAGAAGATCCAAGATGGTCTTACCGTTGACGAGAAAGTGGTGAGGGTACAAGATATCAGTTTTGTAGACAAGGCTCCTAAAACCCAAGTTGGGATGGAGATTTTCAGTACGCGAACGAATATCGTTCAACGTATTTTTGAGACCTTGGGTTATGATATCATAAAACTGGACCGTGTGGTTTATGGAAGCCTTACCAAAAAAGATTTGCCTAGGGGACATTGGCGCTACCTGACCGAACAGGAGGTCGTGAATTTGGGTATGATCAAGTAATCGATACTGGAAATAGATTGGATTCGATAACCATAAAGTAAGGTTAAGCTAACTTTTGAAAGTTACAAAAGCTACATCTTTGTGTCATAGTTTATTTGTATGAGTAAACAGCAACAAGCCTTAAGACCGATATTCGTATCGGTTTTGTCTTTTCTAGAACTTTTTTAACCGAAAATCTAAATTTTACCGTTTTTCTAATCCTTCTTTTCCTCAAACAACAACCAAGATTCCGGGTCTAGGATTACCTTGTCGGGTTTAGAATCCATTTTTATGGTATGCTTCTTTACGGCCGTATCGATCTCTGTTGTGTAGGTCGTAATCTTACCGTCTTTTATGACTCCTATTTCCAAGGGAAACTTAAAAATATGATGTTTTTGGAGCTGCGCTATGTTGATTTGTAGCTTCCTCTTATTGTAACTCCACTCCCATTTGAGTTCTGGATGTCCTTTGGTGAAAAGCCATTGCTGAAAGAAGGTCTCTAGGTCTTCACCGGAAGCCTCCTCCATTATTTTCTGGAAGTCGCCCGATAAGGCGTTCGAGTTCTGAAAGGCCTTGTAGTAGGCCCGTATGCCTTTCCAAAAGGTTTCGTCGCCTAGCTTATGGCGTAACATGTTCAAGACCCAACCACCTTTTTGATAGGTGTTGACGCTCAACACCTTCATCGGGTCGGTAATGCTAGGGTCTATAATGGGCGAGGGGTGCTTTAGGTAGTAGTCGATGATCTGCTTGCGGTCGAGCTCCAATTCCTCTTTTCGCTTCTCATTGCCGTATACACTTTCCTGATAGAGTATAGCGAAGTAGGTAGCAAAACCCTCGCTGAGCCACACGTGGTTCCAGTCCTTTTCACTGGCCGAATTGCCAAACCATTGGTGGGCGATTTCGTGGGCGATCAAGCCTTCCACTTCGTTTTTTCCGGTTACGGAATTTTCGAAATAGGCAATGGTGCCTGCGTTTTCCAAGCCGCCCCATTGGGTCTTGGCCTGCATATTCGCCAGTTTGGCGTAGGAATATGGACCAATGTTGTCGATAAAGTATTTTAATACTTTGGTGGCCACCCCGTAATCGGAAAAGCCCTCGAGTCGGTTTTCGGGGTATACCCAGGCCGAAACGGGAATATCGTAAACCTCGTCCAACAGTTTGCTCGCAAATTTGGTAACACCTATGGTCATTACCTTCATGGCTACCGGGGCCGGTTCTTTATAGCTGGTGAGCTTTAGGCCCTTGCCTAGGTTACTTTCCTCTATTTTTTCGCCTGTGGCCACTACGTCGTAATGGGCGGGAGCGGTAATCCGAAACTCTACCGATGCCTTGTCGTAAGGGTGGTCTACCGAAGGAAGCCAATGCCTTGCCAAGTTCGGCCAGTTATCGCCAAAGAAGGAGCGTTGTCCGAATTTGGTAGTGTCGATAACGAGTCCCCTTTCGGGAATGCCCTCGTAAACCACTTTATAGGTGCGGGTTTTTTCTTCGGATGGGGCTGGGACAATTTTTATTTTATTGCCCTCATAACTGTAGTTCGCAGGGCGGTCTCCTTCAAAAACACTGGAAACATCCATGCCGTAAGTTCCCGATTGGGCGATGAGGTCCAAGGCAAAGGGATTTACCCCGTTTTTAAAGGCCACCGTAATTTCGGCCTCGCCCTTTATCTCGTTCGATTCATCCGAAAGTGTAAGGGCGAACACATAGTGCTGTACATCGGCGGACGTATTCCTTTGATAGGTGTCTTGGGCGCTTATACTTGGCGCCATCACCATTACTAAAATCAAAAAAAAGAAATGAATGTACTGTGTATGCGTTCTCATGAAGCCTTATTTCTGTGATACCTTGTCCAATTTAAGAAATCTTGTCCATCTTCCCTTTAATTTCCTTTAAACACAAATTCCCTAAACTACCTTCATGGGTATGATGAATGTCGCGTTTTGGACTAAAGGTGCCTTCCTGGATTTCCATCCCCATTTTTTTGTAGGCGTCCCTAAAGGGCATGCCGCTCTGTACGAGTTCGTTCAGTGTATCAACACTAAAGAGGTAGTCGTATTTGGGGTCTTCCAATATGCCCTTGTTTACCTGCATTTCCTTAAGGCTAAAAGTCAATATTTCCAAACAGGCCTTCATGTCTTGAATGGCCGGAACGATAATTTCCTTCACCAATTGTAGGTCGCGGTGGTAGCCACTGGGCAGGTTGTTGATCACCAGGGTCAACTGGTTCGGAATGCTCTGTAGCTTGTTGCACTTTCCTCGAACCAATTCAAAAACATCGGGGTTCTTTTTGTGGGGCATAATGCTGCTACCGGTCGTCAACTCGTCGGGGAAGGATACGAAGTTGAAATTTTGGCTCATGTATAGGCAGATGTCCATGGCTAGTTTGGATAAGGTCGCAGCTATGTTCGCCATACCAAATGCGGTAGCTTTTTCTACCTTGCCCCGGCCCATTTGGGCGGCGACAACGTTGTATTTCAAGGTTTCAAAGCCCATTTCTTGGGTCGTAAAACTACGGTCTATGGGGAAGGAACTTCCGTAACCCGCAGCGCTGCCAAGCGGATTCTGGTCGGCCACTTTATAGGCGGCATCGACAAAGTATAGGTCGTCTATCAAACTTTCGGCATAGGCCGATAACCATAGGCCGAATGATGACGGCATGGCAATTTGCAGGTGCGTATAACCGGGCAACAAAACGTCTTTGTATTTTTCGGCCAGCTGCAACAACAAATCGAAAAGCTCTTTTGTGCCCGATTTTATTTCCGAAAGCTCGTGTTTTAGGTAGAGGTGCATGGCCACCAAAACTTGGTCGTTTCTTGATCGTGCAGTGTGTATTTTTTTACCGGTATCGCCCAATTTTTCCGTGAGTACGTACTCGATCTTCGAGTGCATGTCCTCAAAGGAATCCTCGATTACAAACTCGCCCTTTTCAATGGTTTCGGCAATGGCATCCAATTCTTTGACCAAGTCCGAGGTTTCCTCATCGGTCAACAATCCTATTTTGCCCAGCATCTTGGCGTGGGCCTGCGAGGCGATTACGTCGTATTTTGCCAAGTGTAAATCGAGTTCACGGTCGTTTCCAACGGTGAAATGGTCTATTTTTTTATCGGTACTAAAGCCTTTGTCCCAGAGTTTCATTTTTTAAGTTATAAGTTTTAAGGTTATAGTTAAAAGTCACTATACTTTTTGATTAGGGTAAATGTCATTCTTTGGATTTCATCGCATAAGCTAAAAGTATCTTCTAAATCTTCTTCAGATAGAAATCCGATTCTTTTGGATAATTCCAATTATGTTTTTAGTTCATTCATAGATCCGTTCGAGATTTCTAAAAAACTCCTAAATGCCTTTTTTGATTTTCTCCCCGTACCTTCCGCGATATTGCTCGGTATGGAAACGGCACATCTTCGAATTTGACTCGTAAAGCCAAATTTTTCCTCCGGAGGAAAAGAAGCCGTCAAGGTATAAACTTTTTCAACTAGGACCATCGATTTTTGCCAAACAATAAGCTCCTTGTAATTATACATTTCTACTAACTTTTAACTATAAACTTAGTACTACAAAAGAAATCCTTTTAATAATTTAATGTACAAATCTATACCGTCTTCAATTTCCTTTACATATATAAATTCATCGGCAGAATGCGAACGGGTACTATCGCCAGGACCCAATTTCAACGATTGGCAGCTTAAGGCCGCTTGGTCGGAGAGTGTAGGCGAGCCGTAGGTCTTTCTTCCCAAGGCGATTCCCGACTGCACTAAAGGGTGGTTTATATCAATGGCCGAAGAGTTCAGTTTTAAAGAGCGCTCCTTTAGTTCGCAAGGTGCTTCCTTTTTTAAGATTTCGGCAATTTCACCATTCGTATATTTATCGTTTACCCTTACATCTATAACCAAGTCTACCTGTGCAGGAACTACATTGTGTTGGGATCCTCCGTTAATTTGCGTGACCGTTAATTTTACCGGTCCGAGTGCGTCGGAAACCCTGTCGAACTTATAATTTTTAAACCACTCCAAAACTTCTATGGTGTTGTAAATGGAGTTGTTGTCGTTCGGATGTGCGGCATGCGAAGGTGTACCTTTGATGACTGCATCAAAAACGACCAATCCCTTTTCGGCTATGGCCAAATCTAACAGCGTAGGTTCGCCCACTATGGCTACATCGATCTTGGGGAGGTGTGGTAAAAGTCCCCTAAGGCTATTGGGCCCTGAACTTTCTTCTTCCATAGAAGCTACCATCAAAATATTGTGGTTCAGGTTTTCTTCGGCGTAGTAGTGGGTAAAGGTAGCAATAAGGGAAACCAAGGCGCCACCTGCATCGTTACTGCCCAATCCATAGAGTTTGCCATCCTCGATATGCGGAAGGAAGGGGTCTCGCGTATAGGCCGAATTCGGTTTCACCGTATCGTGGTGCGAATTCAGAAGAAGCGTGGGCTTGTTTTTGTCAAAATGCTTGTTCACCGCAAACACGTTATTAAGGTGTCGTTTAAAGGGAATATTAAAAGCTTTGAACCAGTTTTCAATGGCGTCGGCGGTTTTGTCTTCCTCCGATGAAAACGACTGTATCGAAATCAGTTCCTTTAGTAATTCTATCGCTTTTTGCGTTAATGCTGCTTGTTCCATTTTTATAGGGTGAGGGTCGTGAATAAAGTAGATTTAGGGTCGAGCATGCCGATATCGCCAATACGTACTTGGTGTACGTTTCGCTTTAGGGCGTGAAAGCAATTTTCCATTTTCGGAAGCATGCCGTCGGCGATAATCTTTTGCTCAAGTAGGCTCTGGTATGATTGGCTATCGATGTGTTTTACCACCGATGCGTCATCGTTTACATCCATTAAAACCCCCTTTTTTTCAAAACAATAATACAGGGTGGTCTCGTAATTTTCGCTCATGCCAATGGCCAATTCAGAGGCAATGGTGTCTGCGTTGGTGTTCAATAATTGTCCCTTTCCATCATGTGTCATGGCACAGAAAACGGGAGTAAGGCCAGCTTCCAAGAGTGTGGATACCGTTGGGGCGCTTACGCCGTCAACATCTCCGGCAAAGCCGTAATCGATATCCTTTACGGGGCGTTTATGGGCCTGAATCGTATTGCCGTCGGCGCCACTGAGTCCAATCGCGTTACAATTGAGCGACTGCAATTCGGCCACGATGTTCTTGTTTACGAGTCCGCCATAGACCATGGTAATGAGTTCGAGGCTTTGGGCGTCGGTAATGCGGCGTCCGCCGATGAGTTTCGATTCTATGCCCAGCCTTTTGCCCAGTTGGGTGGCGAGTTTTCCGCCGCCATGGACCAAGATTTTTGGGCCTTCCCATTCGGAAAACGCCTTAAGGAACTTAGAAAGTTCTTCTTTGTTTTCGATGACGTTACCGCCTATTTTTATGATGGATAACTTCATGGGCTTATTGTTCCAAGATTTTTTTCAGTACGATCTGTGCGGCATAGGTTCGGTTATTGGCCTGTTCAATGACCAGTGATCGGTCGCCGTCTAAAACGGCATCGGCCACCACAACGTTTCTTCGTACCGGTAGACAGTGCATAAATTTGGCCTTACCCACTTTTTCAGGGGTCATCGTCCAATTTTTGTCTTGGTTCAGTATTTTTCCGTAGTCGGTATAACTGCTCCAGTTCTTTACATAGATGAAATCGGCTTCTTCACAGGCTTTTTTCTGATCGTATTCAATGGTCGCCCCTTTGGTGATTTCAGGATTGAGCTCATAGCCTTCGGGATGGGTGATCACAAAGTCGGCGTCCTGTAAATGCATCATTTCTACGAATGAATTGGCTACGGCATGCGGTAGGGCCTTCGGATGCGGAGCCCATGAAAGCACTACTTTAGGACGTGCCTTGGTATTCTGTTCGGCCAGGGTAATGGCATCGGCCAAGGCTTGTAAAGGATGGCCTACCGAACTTTCCATATTCACGATGGGTACGGAAGCGTATTTTTTAAAACCGTTCAATACCTTTTCGGCTTCGTCTTCCTCTTTGTTCTTTAAGCCGGCGAAGGCCCTAATGGCGATAATGTCACAATACTGCGAAACCACTTGTGCGGCCTCTTTGATATGTTCCGAAGTACCTTGGTCCATGACGGTGCCATCGGCGTATTCCAGTGCCCATCCTTCGCTTCCAAAGTTCATGACAATAACTTCCAGGCCAAGGTTCATAGCGGCTTTTTGGGTGCTTAGGCGGGTGCGGAGACTGTTGTTGAAGAACAATAGCCCAATCGTTTTGTCGGAACCTAGGTTCTTGTGCTTTTTGGGGTCTTCTTTTAGGTCTCGGGCTTCTTCCACCCAATGGTCCAATGAATCTATGTCTTGTACGGAAAGGTAATGTTTCATCTGTGTTCTATTTCTCTGGCTGTTTTAATTTTTTCTATGGATTTCCTTTAGTGGCCTTCTAAAAAGTGGCGTCCTTGGTTTTGATCTTCGTATGCTTTCCCGATCCCCCAAGGGCATCGCTTATAAAATTGTCCTTAAGGCCGTTGACAATCCAGGTTTCAATACCGGCATTTTGGGCAATGGTAGCGGCCTCTACTTTAGATTGCATACCGCCCGTGCCGTGTGACGACTTATGCGAGCTGATCTCTTGTTGCAGGCTATCGATGCCCAAAACTTCAAAAATCGTTTCAGGTTGCCCGTTTTCAATAGAGGTTTTGGTGTAGATACCGTTGGTATTGGTAGCGATCAACAAAAGGTCGGCCTTGAGCAATGCCGCGGTCAATGCGGCAAGCTTGTCGTTATCGCCAAATTGGATCTCATCGGCGGCTACCGTATCGTTTTCGTTAATAACGGGAATAAAATTGTTGCTGGCCAAGATATCTATGGTGTTCTTGATGTTGGCCTTTGATTTCGGATTCTCAAAATCGGAGTATGATAGAAGGCACTGGGCGGCAAATAGGCCGAGTTCCCTAAAACTCTCCTGAAACATACGCATCAGGTGGGGCTGCCCAATGGCGGCCAAGGCTTGCTTTACGTTAATATCCTCTCCGTTGTGCTCCAACTTTACGAACTGTTTGGCGGCGGCAATGGCCCCTGAGCTTACGATGATGAATTCATAGTCGTTTTTGAGCGAAGCGATCTGCCTGCCTATATCCTCTATCTTTCCCCTAGAAATCTGATCGGTTTCCTTGGTTAGGGTGTTCGAGCCTATTTTTAATAAGATCCGTTTTTTCATCGGTGTTCTGTTTCATCGTTTATGCCGAGGCGCGAATGTCGGTCAAGCGCTCGGGGCGTATTCTTACTTTCGGGTTTGGCCGTCTCCTTTTACATACCATTTATTGGTGACCAAATGCTGAAGTCCGATTGGGCCTCGCTGGTGCAATTTGTCGGTGCTGATGGCCAGTTCGCCTCCTAGGCCAAATTGGCCTCCGTCGGTAAAACGGGTGGAGGCGTTATGGTAGACGGCGGCCGTATCTACATTGTTCATGAAATATTCTGCCGTCTTGCTGTTGGCGGTGATAATGGATGCGGAGTGTCCTCCGCCATAAGTGTTTATTTTAGATATGGCATCTTCGATATCGGAGCTTTGTCCGATGGCGATCTTATAATCTAAAAACTCCTCGTACCAGATTTGTTCGTCGTCTATGGTCTTTGTGCCTTCCATACCTGAAATGGCCTCGTCGGCCAGAATTTCGACATCGCTCTTTTGCAACTCTTGTATCAAGTGTTGGAGGAATTGCTGTTTTCGGGGCAAGTCGGAAGAAACAAGTACTTTGTCCAAGGCATTGCAGGCCGATATTTTCGTCGTCTTCGCATTGATGATGATGTCTATGGCCATCTCTAGGTCGGCCTCATGATCGATGTAGACGAAGTTGTTTCCGCGTCCACTTACAATAACGGGACAGGTAGCGTGCTCTTTTACGAAGGCGATCAGCCTTTCGCCTCCCCGTGGTACGATAAGGTCTATTTTTTGGTCGGGCTTTTCGAGAAAAGCCTGCGTTTCGGTTCTGTTGAACTGCAAATAAGTCACCCAGTCCGTGTCGGCTTCATTGGCCTCTAGGGCCTTATGCCATAAATCGACTAGGAATAAATTGCTGTTCAACGATTCCTTTCCTCCCTTTAATAGAATTTTGTTGCCCGATTTAAAGGCGATTCCGGCCGCTTCGATGGTAACATCGGGCCTTGATTCGTAAATGATAAGGATGGTTCCGAAGGGTGCCGTTTTGTTGCTTACCTGCATGCCGTTTTCGTGGGTGAAACTAAAGCGTTCAACACCCAAGGGGTCGTCTTGTGCCGCAAGTTGCTGTAGGCTCAAGATCATGCCGTCTATTTTTTCTTGGTCGACCTTAAGGCGGTCCCTCATGGCAAGGTCATCGCCCGAATAGCTGTCCAAATCTATTTTATTGGCCGCCAAGATGGCGGTCCTTTCTTGTTCGAGCAATTGGGCCATGTCGGAAAGTACGGCGTTGCGTTGTTTTATGTCCAATAATAAACTCATTACAATTCTGCTTTTAAGGCGGTGAAAAAAGTGTCTAAATGGGCTTTGGTAATATTTAAGGCGGGAAGTACGCGCAACACATGTTTGTTTTTTGCTCCCCCTGTGAATAGTTTTTGGTTGTGGATCAAGTTTTTTCTTAGGCCGGCCACCTCAAAATCGAATTCAAGGCCTAGCATAAGGCCTTTTCCCTTTACTTTTTTGATTTGTGGGATATCTGCGGCCAAGGCCTTGAAGTAGCCTTCCAGATGGGCGGCATTTTCAATGAGTTTTTCGTCTTCCAAGACTTCCAAAACGGCCAATGTGGCCGCACAGGCCAAATGGTTCCCCCCAAAAGTGGTGCCTAACATTCCGTGGGAAGCCTTAATGTCTTCGTGAATCAAAATACCGCCTACGGGGAAGCCGTTCCCCATACCTTTGGCCACCGAAATAATATCGGGTTGAATGTCGTGGTATTGAAAAGCAAAGAATTTACCGCTTCGGCCGAAACCACATTGTACCTCGTCTGCGATCAGTACCGTTTTATGGGCCTTGCAAAGCGATGCCACCTCTTGGTAAAACTCGGTGCTAGGTTCGTCTAGACCGCCAACCCCTTGTATGGTCTCTATGATAACGGCGCAAACATCGCCCTTTTCAATTTCCGATTGAAAGGCCTGTAAGTCGTTAAAGGGGAGAAAGGTAACCTTCTGTTGTAAATTGATCGGTGCGTTTATCTTGGGATTGTCCGTAGCGGCAACAGCCGCGGAAGTACGCCCGTGAAATCCGTTGGTGAAGGCAATGACCCTAGATTTTCCGGTGTGGAAAGAAGCTAGTTTTAAGGCATTTTCATTGGCTTCGGCCCCTGAATTGCACAAAAACAGATTGTAATTTTCACAATTGGAAAGCTGTCCGAGTTTTGTGGCCAATTCCTCCTGCAAGGGGTTTTTTACGGAATTGCTGTAAAA
Organism: Zobellia uliginosa; assembly: GCF_900156625.1. Lineage (GTDB taxonomy): Bacteria > Bacteroidota > Bacteroidia > Flavobacteriales > Flavobacteriaceae > Zobellia > Zobellia uliginosa. The sequence goes on from NZ_FTOB01000001.1 coordinate 878,549, forward strand.
CCCTATTTTGTTCAACTGCTCGGTGATGCGCTTTACGTAATGCGGGTGGGAGTGGCCAATAGAGATTACGGCGTGACCTCCGTAAAAATCTAAGTATTCCTTTCCCTTGTCATCGGTTACTACTATTCCCTTTGCCGAGACTGGGGTTACATCGTATAATGGGTAAACGTCGAATAAATTCATAACTTTTACTATGGTGTGATGCTTGAGCCCTACACCTAATTTTAGCGAGATGTCCTACAACTGATTCTCTTTGATTCTACTGATTTTTTCATAGGAAGCCACAATCCCTTGGATAAGGGAGGAGCTTAGCCCCTGGTGTTCCATTTCGTTCAAACCTTGAATGGTACAGCCCTTAGGGGTGGTTACCTTGTCGATTTCCGCTTCCGGGTGGCTGCCCGATTCAATTAACAAGCTGGCAGCACCGTTACAGGTGTGCATGGCCAATTCCTGAGCTTCCTTGGCGTCGAAACCCAGTTGGATGGCACCTTGGGTCGTGGCGCGTATCAAACGCATCCAAAAGGCAATTCCGCTTGCGCAAATAACCGTAGCGGCCTGCATTTGTGTTTCGGGTATTTCCATGGAATGCCCCATACGGTTGAAAATGGCCTTGGCCAAATCGATTTTCTTTTTGCCCTTTTCGTTACTGCAGATACAGGTCATTGACTGCCCTACCGAAATAGCGGTGTTGGGCATGCTTCTGATAATCGTGTGGTCGCTACCCAGAATGCTTTCCATTTTTGCAATGCTGAAACCGGTAATGGTAGAGATCACCACATGGTTTTCGGTAAGCAGATCCTTGGTGCTTTCCAGGATATTTTCGAGCTGACTGGGCTGCACGGCCAAAATAAGGATGTCGGAATTCTTAACGGCTTCCCGGTTGTCTGAAGTGATGGTCACATTTCCATACTTTTCATACTCTTCTATCTCGGCAGTGTTTCTCTTCGTGAGATACATGGTCGTGGCACCGTTGGAATTTAAAATTCCCTTTGCAATGGAAAGGCCTAAATTCCCGGCTCCTATGATGGCTATTTTCATTTTTGATATTTTGGTTGTTTCCACTTTATGGTTGACGTAAACTTTACGCCACGGAGCTTTTTTCTTCTGTTCTAAAATACGCCCGCCTTAAGGTTAAGGCCAATGCCTTCGCCCAATCCGAAAATCAGGTTCATGTTCTGTACCGCCTGGCCCGATGCTCCTTTCAATAGGTTGTCTATGGCCGAGGTGATAAGCAAGGTGTTTTCATGCTTGTGCAAGTGAACGTGGCACTGGTTGGTGTTTACGATCTGTTTTAAATGGATGGGCTCTTCGGCTACCTGTGTAAACAGTGCATCTGAGTAAAACCCTTTGTACAGGTCGATGGCTTCTTCTAGGCTGCCGTCGAATTCGGTATAGGCCGTCGCTAAGATTCCCCTTGCGAAATTACCGCGGTTCGGAAGGAAAAACAGCTCGCCCGAATCGGCTTGCAAGAATTTTAAATTCTCGTTGATCTCGCCCAAATGTTGGTGGGTAAAGGGCTTATACCAGCTAACGTTGTTGTTCCTCCAGCTGAAATGCGATGTGGCCGACGGACTAACGCCCGCACCCGTACTACCGGTAACGGCATTGATATGTACCGTATGCCCCAGTTTGTTCGCTTTGGCCAAGGGAAGGAGCCCCAGTTGAATGGCCGTTGCAAAACAACCCGGATTGGCAATGTAGCTCGCCTTTTTTATCTCGTCCTTTCTAAGTTCTGGGAGTCCGTATACAAATTTTTTACCTTCGAAAACGGCATCGGCCTGCAACCTGAAATCGTTGCTGAGGTCTATGATCTTTGTGTTTTTCGAGAACTCGTTTTCCTGTAGGAACTTAGAAGAATTGCCGTGGCCCAGACATAGGAATACGACGTCTACATCGGGATTGATGCTTCCGGTGAATTCCATTTCGGTCGTGCCCAACAGATCGGCATGGGCCGTTGTAATTTTCTTGCCCGCCCGGGTAGTGCTGAAAACAAAATCTATTTCGGCCTCGGGGTGGTGCAGTAGAATTCGTATCAATTCCCCACCTGTGTAACCCGAACCACCTATAATACCTACTTTAATCATTACTTGGGTTTACGTGGTTATATATTTTTCCGGCGTTGGACTGTATTTTGATAAAGCCCTTGGCCTCGTCGGCCGTCCAACCTTTGTTGATTTCGCCATAGCTTCCAAAGGAGGCGTTCATTAAATCGTGTTTCGACGAAATACCGTTCAATCGGAACTGGAAGGGGTACAATCCTACGAAAACGTCGCCCGAAACCGTTTTTTGGGTGTCGGTCAAAAAGGCTTCGATATTTCTCATTACGGCATCTAGGTAATTGCCTTCGTGCAATAGCATTCCGTAGAAGTTGCCCTGCTGTTCTTTTTGGAACTGTTGCCACTTGGTCAAGGTATGTTTTTCCAAAAGGTGGTGGGCCTTGATAATGATCAAGGAGGCGGGGGCTTCAAAACCGACCCGACCTTTGATCCCGATAATGGTGTCGCCCACATGGATGTCGCGTCCGATGGCGTATTTAGAGGCCAGGGCATCGAGTTTAATGATGTTGTTTACAGGAGTGTCTTCTTTGTCGTCTATGGCCACAAGCTCGCCCTTTTTGAAGGTGAGTTTCACTTCGGTCGGGTTCTTTTCCTGTAACTGGCTCGGGTAGGCCGAATCGGGCAATGGTTTTTCAGAGGTCAAGGTTTCTTCCCCTCCAACGGAAGTCCCCCAAAGTCCCCTGTTGATAGAGTATTTTGCCTTTTCCCAAGAATATTCGACACCGTTTTGTTTTAGGTATTCGATTTCTTCCTCCCGTGCCAGTTTGTTGTCCCTGATCGGGGTGATGATTTCGATTTCAGGGGCGATGATCTGAAAGATCATATCAAAACGGACTTGGTCGTTTCCTGCACCCGTACTACCATGGGCGATATATTCGGCGCCTATTGTTTTGGCGTAGTTTACAATTTCAATGGCCTGTACGATGCGTTCGGCACTTACCGAAAGCGGATAGGTATTGTTCTTAAGGACATTGCCAAAGATGAGGTATTTTACCACCTTGTCGTAAAAGGTTTGAACGGCGTCTATGGAAGTATATGAGCTAGCGCCCAATTGTAGGGCCTTCTCTTCGATTTCGGCAATTTCCTCCTTAGAGAAACCTCCGGTATTTACGCTTACCGCGTGTACGTCAAAACCTTTTTCCTGTGATAGATATTTAGCGCAGTACGAAGTGTCTAATCCGCCGCTGTATGCTAAAACTAATTTTTTCATATTAAAAGATGTATTGTCTGGGCCATGATCGTATGATTTGCTGGCCTATTATGATTATTGGTTCGTTTTCTTTTTTAGAAAAAGCGATTCTTTAATGCTTTTGAGTCTTTTGAACGCTTTGCTGTTCACTTCCTTTTTGATCACTTTTTTTTCTTTTTCCCCATCGTAGAGCATGCCGGTACAGAGGCACATTTTGCGCTCGGTACGGGTAAGGATGTCAAAATTCTTGCAGGTCTGACAGCCTTTCCAGAATTCGGGATCATCGGTCAGTTCGGAAAATGTAACCGGTTTGTATCCGAGTTCGTAATTCATTTTCATTACGGCCAGTCCCGTGGTTATGCCGAAAATTTTGGCATCGGGGAACTTTTCCCTCGAAAGTTCGAAGATTCTTTTTTTGATTTTTTTGGCCAATCCTTGATTTCTATAATCGGGATGGACAATAAGGCCAGAGTTGGCTACGAATTTTTCGTGCCCCCATACTTCTATATAGCAGAAGCCAGCAAACTTGTCTCCGTCTAAAGCGATAACGGCATTGCCGTTTTCCAAGCGTTTCTGAATATATTCCGGTGTACGCTTGGCTATGCCCGTGCCTCTTACCTTAGCGGATTCCGTAATGGTATCGCTAATGATCTGGGCGTATTTAACATGTGACTTGTTAGCAATAATTAATTTCATTGCCAAAAGGATTTAAACTGTAAAAAATAATGAATTGTTGGTTGTTGTGCGGAAATGGACTCACCTATTCCCATGAAATATGAAACACCCTTACGGGCGACGGCGACGAGAAAACGGGCGAACGGGAGCAAGGTTGCTCAAGGTATTTGATATGTGTCTTTGTCCTTTCATGGAAGGTCAAATGTACAAGATTAGGTCGAAAGTATAACGTTTGCGGCTTATTTTTTACGAAAAAAAGGTATTTGCCTCTTTGAATTAAGAATTTCATAAATCAAAAACGCATATACGGAAATATATTCAACGGCAATTAGCCCTAGGTTTTCCTTGAAGTCCGCCTTAGCATACGCATAATAGCTGAGTACGACCGTTGCCGACCAAAGTAGGGCATATCTGTAGGGGCTAAAGACACCCAGTACCAATAAAAATATAATGTACCATGGGTGAACCGTAGCCGACATAAAATAGTATAGGGTGAGTACGGCAAGCATTGAAGTTATGAGCACGGCTATTTTTTGGTTGTCCCTGAAAAAAGTAAACAAGAGCACTGCTATAACGGTAATGATCGGTGTTATTTTTCCATAGGTTTTTATGAGTTCCCAAGGTTTGCCGTCAAATTGGATGGCCATCTGTTTGATCGCATTGTATAGTCCGGCGTTGAATTCGAAATTCGAAAACCAAAGGCCTACGGTCTTTGAATAATTTGCAATAAAATCGGCGGAATAAAAAGGAAGGAACAGCAGCAAACAGCTCAGCCCGATCAAGGCATAGAACCCAGTACTTTTTTTAAAACCCAAGTGTTTTAGGAAGAAGGGTAGGAAGAGCAAGGGTACCAGTTTTACGCAGATGGACAGGGCGTAAGGAATGGCGGCCAAGCCCCATTTTTTTTCAGATAGCAGGTAAAGGGCCCAAACGAAGAAGAAGAGCATGACGCCTTCAAAATGAAGGTTTCCCGTAAGTTCTATAATGACCAAGGGATTCAGGAAGTACCAAAAAATAAGATGGGGAGCACGGTTCAGCTTTTTCAAGAGCTTTCTTCCAAAATAAAAAATACCGATATCCGATAAGATGATCATAGTTTTCATGACGAGTACAGATCCCATGATACTCTTGCCGCCCAAGAGCGCCGCAATAGCAAAAAGCAACTGGTTCAATGGGGGGTAGTTGCTGAAGTGTTTGGCGCTCAGGTCGCCCATGCCGTCGTAAAGCAACTGGGCATTGGGTATGGCCAGGTCGCTTTGTAAGATAAGGTCGTTAGGTACCGCTAAATAGGGGTTGATAAAATTGCCGACCAAGTGCCCGTCCCAAATAAAACGATAGTAATCTTGAGAGAGGTTGGGCTCTGCGGCCAAGAAGATCAGCCGAAAAAGAATACCCGTAATGATCAGAAATTTAAAGTTCCATTTTTCGAACTGTATGAGTTTGTAACAGATAAAAAAGGAAGCGGCAAAGAGCGTCAATAGCTTAATGAAGTCCGTTCGCTCAAGTTGATAGGCAAAAGTGTAATATAAAAATGCACTCAATAGGGCCAAGATAATGGGCACCTTGTGCAGTTTCAAATATGTAGTAGGCTGGTTGGGCATTTATCGGTGTGTTCTTGCAACCGAAAAAATAAGAAAATTAAATGACTTGTGGATGTGAATTATTTCTTTAAGCCCGAGCCGTTAAAGATTTGGTGAAAACAAATCCAAAGCCCACAAAAAGCATAAAGTGAAACGGAAACAGTCCGAAGTCGTTCAAAGGAATGGCGCTATACATTCCGAATAGGAAGTAGACCATAAGAACGGCTTCAAGAATCATGTTCGGCGACAATTTTTTGGTCAGGTACTTGTTCCCTTTCCAAGAGTCGGTAAGACTGTTCAAGTTGAATTTCGGTGTACGTACAAATTCACTACGCTTGCCCATATGCCCTTCAAGAACGGCAATGGAGTTGTGTAGTGAAAAGCCTAGGGCCACTGAAAAGAAGGTAAAGAACAGTTTTATATAATCTACAAAATTGTCAAAGCTGCTACCCTGTATGCTCTTATAGGTGAACCAATAGCAAACAAAGAGTATGATCGTGCTCAGAACAAAGAAGCTCAACATGGTAAAGACGATATCCAGTTGCGGGAACATGGCCTTGATGTACATGGCGGGAATACTCAATAGCGAGACCAAGAATACACAAAGGAACATTGAGCTGTTCAGCAAGTGCATGACCCCGTGAAATTTCGTCTTGAACGAAATGTTCTTGGCGGTAATAACGCTCCATACCGTTTTCCTGAAGTTTTCGGCCCCTCCCTTGTTCCAACGGAATTGTTGTGAACGGGCGGCGCTTATGACCACCGGCAGTTCTGCTGGGGTCTCAACGTCTTCAAGGTATTTGAATTTCCAGTTCTTTAGCTGGGCGCGGTAGCTAAGGTCAAGATCTTCGGTCAAGGTATCGCCTTCCCAGTTTCCGGCATCGAGAATACATTGCTTTCGCCATATACCGGCAGTACCGTTAAAGTTGATAAAGTGACCTTTTGCGTTTCTTCCGACCTGCTCAAGGGTAAAATGGGCATCCAAGGCGAAGGCTTGGATACGGGTCAATGTTGAATATTCGCGGTTGATATGTCCCCAACGGGTCTGTACGACCCCTATTTCGGGATCTTTAAAGTAAATAACGGTTTTTTTCAGCCAGTCGGCGGAAGGCATAAAATCGGCATCGAAAATGGCAATGAACTCGCCTTTGGCGATTTTCAAGCCCTCTTTTAAGGCGCCGGCCTTAAAGCCTTGGCGATTTTCGCGCCGTATGTGCTGAATATCGAGACCGGTTTCCTGAAGGGCTTTTACCCGTGCGGCCGTATCGATTACCGAGTCGTCGGTAGAGTCGTCAAGCACTTGGATCTCAAGCTTACTTTTGGGGTATTCTATTTTTGCAATGTTTTCCAATAAGCGCTCCATAACGTATTCTTCGTTATAGACAGGCAGCTGAATGGTTACGTAAGGAATTTCTTTTGGATCTAGAAGATTGTACTTTGGTGCTATTTGGTTACGTCTTTTGTAGCTCAAGTAGTTCACCAAGAGGTTGAGTTGTGCTAAACTGTAAAAAAATATCAACAATAGCGCGATACTGTAGATTGCGATAATAATGTAAGCGATCAATAAACCCATATTATTTTATGCTATATTTAAAAATCCAACCTAATATTTTTATGCCCGCAAATATACTACCTTTTACGGTTCCCGATACTTTTGACACACCAATTCTTTTTTTGTAACGTACTGGTACTTCGGTGTATGTCAATTTTTTTTTCAAAGCCTTCAATTGCATCTCTACCGTCCATCCGTAAGTTTTATCCTCCATGTTGAGTTTTAATAACTTATCATAGGCTATTGCTCTAAACGGACCAAGGTCGGTAAATGTTGCCCCAAAAAACAATTTCATTAAAAAAGTAGCCAACCAATTGCCAAAAATCTGCTGTGGCGTCATGCTTCCCTCTTCTCTAAGTCGCTTTACGCGGGCGCCAATTACAAAATCGAATTCTTTATTGCGTATCGGAGCTACAAGTTTATCAAGTTCTTCAGGATAATCGGAATAGTCTCCGTCAACAAATACGATAATATCGGGTGCTTTGGATTGTTTAGCGATATAGTCCATTCCTTTCAAACAGGCGTACCCATATCCCATCTTGCTCTCAGTCAATACAGTAGCTCCGGCATCAGCGGCATTTTTCGCCGTATTATCGGTAGAATTGTTATTAACAACGATGATTTCAGAGACCGATTTCGGAATTTCTGCAATTACCGAAGCGATGGAGTCGGCCTCGTTAAAGGCGGGAATTATGACTTTAATGTCTGTTGTTGGCATTATTGAGACTTATTTTAGAATGTAGGTATGTTGGCCTTGTTTTAAAGGGATTTGTTTTCCGTTCCAAACCAGTTTGCCCGACATTTCCTTAGGAACTGTAATTTCTGCGGAAAGTTTCGATCTTGTTTTTTCTAGCTTGAAAAGGATGTTTCCTTTTGAGGTAGGAAGCAATCCTTCCATCTCTTCGAGAATGCCGAAAACGGGAGCTATCTCAATTTCCTGAAAATCGTTCTTTACCGATTTTATTCCCGCTAAATAATTAAAATAAAAATAGGCAGGGGAAGCACTCCATGGATGTACTTCAGAGCGTGTGGGCTTTTTATCGCTTTCAAAACGTTCAAGGGTAGTGGTCATATGGTTGTCGATCATATCTTGCCAGGGTCGTTGGGCAAGGTCGAAAAGCTCGGGTGCCCCGACTTTTTTTATGGCTTCAAATAAATAGTAGCGATAATAATAAGTGGCCTGCAACAGTTTGGGGTCGCTCAATATTTTTGACAACAGAGCCTTTTGTTCGCTTTCGGCAATGGCATCGGTGAGTGCGGCCATGATATTGGTGTGCTGGTCGTAAACGGTCTTGTCGGGCCGTTCGGCAAAAATATTTTTGTTCGGGTCAAAACAGAGTTTGTAGACCGAGTTTTTAATGGCTATCGCCCGGTCGAGGTAGGTGTCGGCCGTGTGTTTGTCCCCTATGGCGTTGAACAGGCGCGCGGCGTTTTGAAGTGCATGTACATAATGAAGGCTTACTACGGCGGAATTCTTACCATTGTTCTTGGTGGCCGTACCGCCTCCGTTGTTGGGGCCGGTATACCAATCTACAAAATAGCGGTACTGGGTTTCGTTTACCAAATTCAGCTCGTTCATGTTCTTTTCAAAACCGGCCAAGGTGTGTACTATACCGTCTTTATAACTGTTGATAAAGTCGGTGTCCTTCGTAAGTTCGTAATAGTCATAGACCATATCTACCCAAACCAAGGAATAGGTGGGATAAATAAAGGTTGATCGCAGGGGATAGGCGCCCAAGATATTGCCGTCGGCATCTCGTGACCGATGGAACTGTTCAATGGCGTTCTTGGTATGTGCGAGGTTACCGCTCATAGCCTGCCAAAGAAGCGCGTGGATTTTGGTGTCGCCAACATATTGCATGGTCTCGTAATAGGCATCGCTCAAGAAATAATCTTGGGTACAGATGTCTACCGTTCTTTTACAGATGTCGAAGATGGCATTGTACGTTTCGTTGCTCGATGAAAACCGGGCTATGGAGGGGATGTGGGTCCGTGACCGGTAGTTGATAAAACTGTCGAGTACCAATTCTTGCCCCTTGGTTTCTATCTCAAATTCTACAAAGCGGAAGGTGCGCATCCAATTGGGGGTGAATTTTTGCCGTTCTTTTCCGTTCGATACAATATGGTCGTAATACCCTAGCAGCTCTTTTCCTTCTATAATATTTCGGTCTCCCTTGGTGTCTTTGGGTCCAAAAAGGTTTTCGGCGTATTTGATTTTGATATGGGCGTTTTTTCCTTTACTGAAAATAAGCTCGGGAAAACCATTGGTGACATACTTCCGGTCGATGAGAAAGCGTATTTTTTTATGCTCGGGAACCACGGTTTTGCCTGAAACCGGAAATTCGGAAACGTCAATGTCGGTGCTTCTTACCGTATGTCCTATGCCTTCTTTTTCCCAAGTGAGCAAGGGTAGGTTTCTCGGTTCAAGCAAATAGGCCATGGATCCGCCCATACTGCTGGCCCCTTCAAAAAATTGGGTGTCAACCCATTCGGAATCATCAAAATCGGCCTGTTCCCAGTCGGTAGGATAGTGGTTTTTGTCTACAAAATCAGTGGGGTTGTTCGCGTAAAAACCACCTACGATAGATTTAGGGCCGCCACCTCTCCAATTTACTTCCAAGGCTCGGTACGAATCGTCTATGGAGCATTTCCATCCATCGTCTTTGCCCGAGGTGTTCAGTACTTTTGCATTTTCGGTCGCCCCGTTTACCATAAGTGAGGTAAAAATCGATTGCATGCCGTAAAATCTACGTTTACCATAATTGACCACCTTTATGGCGATCAGGTTTTTGCCGGTCTTGAGATAGGTCTTGAGGTCTATGGTTTCGTATTTCCAATGGCGTATATCGCTCAATTGGGGGCCATGCGTCACCAAATTGCCGTTTACGAACAAGAAGTAATGGTTGTCCGCTGAAATATTTATAATGAATGCTTCCGAAGGGTCGTCTACCATCCATTCGTTTCGGAACAATATAGCCCGGTCTTCCCCACCCTGAATGTCGGGATGGCTCACCCAATTGGCCTTGATGGCCTGAGGTGGATATAGCACTTCCGGATAGTTAAGTTCGCTTTGCCCTAAGAGGAATAGTGGCGAGCAAAAAAGAAAGATGGAAAGATATAGGTTCATTTTAGGTCGGAGAGCTTGTTTTCGCGTCTAAAGCTACTAAAACTAAACCACTCGTTGATTTTTTTGCCATTTCTGTATTTTTCTGCGGAAGTTAGTTTTTCGTTGATATACTTAAGGCAATATCCGTTTTTTAGGCCGTTGCTCAGCTGACATTTATGGTTGACTTTGCCCTGGGCGTCGTAGAACAACCACCAGTCCCATTTCTTGCCATTTTTAAAATGTCCTTCTTGAACCGTTTTTCCGTTACGGTCAAAGAAGTGCCAGTAGCCGGTACGTTGGTCGTTTTGATAGTGCCCCTGTTCGGCAATCCGTCCATTGTTGTGGTAAAACTTCCAATAATCGACTTTTTTTCCGTTTTGTAGCCAACCTTCGGCCTTTAAGGTCCCGTTCTGAAAATACGCTTTGTGGTATGTGCCGTCCTTATCGGGTGTAAGCCCCGACAGCACTAGAAGAGCCATGACAAAGAGTTTTACGAACATTTTCTATAGTGTTGCTAATTGGTCGCTAAGGCAGGGTACTACTTACGCCTTAGGGCAATTTCATTTAAGGGCTTCTTGTTTTGAGCTAACGTATTATTTTTTGTTGACCAGCTCCATTAAATCAACATCGTTGCCCAATAGTACTTCGGTTGGGTTGATACGTCCTTCTTCCGGGCCATTCTCCAATTTTAGCACACCTCTTGGGCATACGGCGGAACATATGCCACAACCTACGCAGCTAGAGCGTACAATATTCTCTCCCTTTTGGGCATAGGCCCGTACGTCAATACCTTGTTCGCAATAGGTGGAACAATTTCCGCAAGAGATACACTGTCCGCCATTGGTCGTAATTCTAAAACGTGATTTAAAACGTTGTACGAAGCCAAGGTAGGCGGCCAAAGGACATCCGAACCTACACCATACGCGGTTACCGAAAATAGGGTAGAACCCGGTGCCGATAACCCCCGCAAAAATGGCTCCGATCAAAAGGCTATAGGTATTTTGAACACTTTGGGTCTTTATGCCGAATATGGTGCTAGACTCCGTAAAGAAACTATATAGCGTCATACCGGTCATCACTATGGCAAAAAGCAAAACGCCGTGTATCAGCCAACGCTCTACCTTCCAAGAAAACAATGATTTGCTCGAATGCTGACGGTAAGGGTCACCTAAGGTTTCGGCCAATCCTCCACAGCCACAGACCCAAGAGCAGTACCATCTTTTTCCAAAGAAATACACCATTACGGGTACGATAACCAAAGTGAGAACAATGCCCCAAACAAGAATGAACAAGCCAATGCCTCCGCTATTGAGAAGTTCTTTTAAGTTCCACTGAAAAAAGAAATCGTAGTCTAGGGGAAAGGCATTCTTGAAGTCGTAATAGGGCATTTGTAAACGCACCATTATTTCAGGAATCAAGAAGGCAAAGACAATTTGAAAGAAGAGTACCGATGTGGTCCGAACCACTTGGTACATATTGTGTCGGTATTTGATGTACATACGAACGGCCATTACCGTCATGACTACACAATACATAAAGCCGTATACAAACCAATGTCCCGCAGGGTTTCCACTTAGGCTTTCGCTTATGGGGTCTACAAGAAAGGTCCAGTTTACGGCAAATTCGGGCCTGAAATATAGAACTAGGTAAAACGAGACCAGAAATATAAAGACCATCCACGCGATCCAACCTCGGTTCGTGGCGCTCTCATGGTAGATGCCGTTGTTCTTGATTCCCTTTTTGCCCAATAAAATAACATTGGGCAGAATGAACATTAGTGCACCGATAATGCCCAGGCCAAAGGTAAAGAACCACATCAGGCCTTTGTTTTGGGCAATAAACCCGGTTCCGGATTTCTTGCCGACCAAGGCGGCCATATCATGACCGGAGGTATAGATTACCTTATTGTATTCTTTGTTTTTTCTGTGCTGACTATTGGCCGCATCTATGGCCGAACTGACTACTGGCGATAGGCTTAACATGCCCTTGAAATCTTTGCCGACTACATTTTCGTTTATAGATTGAATAAAACCATCACTCTTGATGTTCTTCTCCTTTACGATTTCGTCAAAGGTGCCCTGGTCTAACCTGAACGTGCCCAATACAGGAATGGCTGTAAAAATGGCAAGTCCTATTAAGAAAATAATTAGACCTAAGTTTTTTATTGCTTTCATTTTTTATTTTGGGTTAAGCTTTGCTGAAAATTCGTTTCCAGCTCTTTTTCTTTACGGATAGGCTGGTTTGCATTACCGAGTTGTATTTTGAGATGATCTGCTCTTCGTAATGTGAATAGAATTCTGGGTCGAAATTGGCGTCTTTTAGATATTGCATGACGTAATCGACGTTACGTTCTTCGGTGAGCCATCGGTCAAATATTTCGTGACGCATGCGAATACCGAAGGTGTTGATGCCTAGAAATTTTTTGGAATCTTTATCGTAGGCTACGGTAATACAGATTTTTTCGGAAGGATGCCGCCAGTGAAAATGGCTTTCGTGTTCTTTTTTTGTTCTTTCGCTAAAGACCCACCCATAGGTTTGGTACTCGATGTCGAGAAACTTGGCGGAATTGAACCAATGGCCCGGGCTATATTTTCGGGGTTTACCGCAAATGGTCTGTGCCAATGCCTCGCCCATCATTCGTCCGGTATACCAAACCGCCTCTATGGGACGTCGGTTTCCTATGGGTTCGTGCTGTTCGGCACAATCGCCGATTGCGTAAATTCCCTTTATATTGGTTTCAAGAAAGCGGTCTACTTTCACGCCTCTTCCCAGTGCAATGCCCGAATCTTTCAGGAAATCGATATTGGGGGTTACACCCGCCGTCAAGCCTACCAGGTTGCAGGCAATGGTTTCTCCCTTGTCGGTAACTACGGCCTTGGCCCGACCGTTTTCATCGGGCAGGATTTCAACAAGATTCGTGCCTAACTTAAGGTCGATATGGTGTTCTTTAATATGTTCATTGATCATCTGAGATTCACCCTTGGGTAAAACCCCGTTCCAGAAACTTTCCTCACGGACCAAAAAGGTTACCGGTATTTCCCGGCTTCTGAGCATTTCGGCCAATTCTATACCGATCAATCCCCCGCCGACGATTACGGCACGATTGCAAGCATCTTTGTTTGGGGCATCGGCTTCGAGCTGATCAAGGTCTTGTTTGGAGTATAACCCTTGAACCCCCTTGAGATCTTGCCCTTTCCAACCGAACTTATTAGGTTTAGAACCCGTAGCAATTATCAACTTGTCAAAGTCCATGGTTTTCCCTTCGGTAAGAACCAAACGTTTGTTCTCGGGGTCGACTTGGGTGACGTAGTCTTTTACCAATTCGATTCGGTTTTTTTTCCAGAACCAGTTCTCGTAGGGCTGGGTGTGTTCGAACTTCATATGGCCCATATATACATACATTAAGGCCGTTCGCGAAAAGAAGTAATCGGTCTCTGCCGAAATGATGGTAATTTTCTTGTCCGAGAGTTTACGAATGTGCCTTGCGGCCGTTACGCCCGAAATTCCGTTGCCAATAATGACGATATGCTCCATATTATTCTGATAATTGTGTGTTCTGTCGTTTTTAAAGATAACTACTTAACCTACCTTTCTAATTTAGAACCATTTTAAATTTTTATTTTTCTGTAAGGTTCAGAGGTGAAAAACGAACATGTAATGCCTTGATTTCTAAAATTTTGAACAATATGTAAAAAAAGGTTCTTTTTTGTATGGATGTTGAAATTGTCTCGACGAAGCCTCAAGTATAACAACGAAACTATCAAATCATGAAGTATTCAATTTTGGCCTTAGCATTTTCTTTGGCCACCATATCGGGGGCTTTCGGACAGAGCACTACTGATTTTTTTACAAAGGCGGATGCCTTTTTTAAGGCCAATGTTTCAAATGGTCGGGTTCATTATCGGGCGATAAAGGAAAATCCATCGGACTTGAACGAACTACTCGAAGAGGCTAAGCACATAACCGTGTCGGAAACCAATGCCAACGAATACCAAGCGTTTTATATTAATGGTTACAACTTGCTTGTGATCAAGGGGGTCATAGATAATTATCCGTTGAGGTCGCCTTTGGATGTGGGCGGATTTTTCGATGGGAAGAAATACGAAATAGGGGGTAAAAAGACTACCCTTAATGATATTGAGAACAAATTGTTACGTGCAAAATTCCCTGAAGAGGCACGCTTTCATTTTGTCTTGGTATGCGGTGGTCTGGGATGTCCTCCGATTATCGCTGAAGCCTATCTGCCCACAACTTTGGATGCGCAGCTTGATAAGCAGACCCGCTTGGCACTGAATGACCTGCAGTTCATTCAATTGAATAAGAACAAAGTAAGGGTTTCCCAGATTTTTGAATGGTACAAGGGCGATTTTACACAAAACGGCCAAGGCTTGATAGACTTTATAAACAAGTATAAAACTGAACCGCTTCCTGAAAAAACGAAGGTTTCCTATTATCCATACGATTGGACATTGAACGAAGTCAAATAAGTTCCACCAACTTTTAACTATAAACTATATTTTATGAAATCAATACAAAGAAATCTTGTTCTATCCGCCCTGCTTTTGACTACGGGTATAGCCTTTTCCCAAAACGATAAGGACCAAGACGAAAGCGCGCAAAGCAATATTCAACAATATACGCCCTCAAAACTAATAGGCAAGGGGCAGATAGACCTCAAGTGGTTCAATAACCTCTACACCCAAACAGAAAGTACTTTTACCGATGGTAAAGAACCACGGCAGACGTTTTTTACTTCTACCTTGGAAGCTTACACCGGAGTGGGACAGAACAAACGCTGGAACGTAGGGGCCATTTTCGAATTTCGTTCGAACGTTATAGGCGACCGCTCGGCCCTAGATGTGTTTTCTTTTGACGGTGACCGTGATACGGCCCGTTCAGGACTTACCTCTATAGCGCCATCGGTCAAATTTGTGCCCTTTAGGTCGATCAGTAACTTTTCGATTCAAAGTTCCTTCTTTATTCCCTTGGTAGACAATGAAACCGAAAATGGGGTTTTTCTGGATCAGAAAGGGTATGTGTGGCAGAACCGTTTTTTCTACGATTATACCTTTCCAGGAAACAAATGGCAATTGTTCAGTGAACTGAATTCGGAACTGAGTTTCGGCGATAAGGAAGA
Organism: Zobellia uliginosa; assembly: GCF_900156625.1. Classification (GTDB taxonomy): domain Bacteria; phylum Bacteroidota; class Bacteroidia; order Flavobacteriales; family Flavobacteriaceae; genus Zobellia; species Zobellia uliginosa. The sequence goes on from NZ_FTOB01000001.1 coordinate 893,845, forward strand.
AAGTTTTGCCAATAATAGCCTGAACTTGACCCCTGGGGTTTTTCTGAGTTATTTTCCCAGTTCAAAATTTACCGTCTTGGCCTTGGCCCAACATTCGCAACGCATCGATTTGGGCAATGACTTTTCGCAAGACTTTACGGCTTTGGGTGGAGGTGCCAAGTATCAATTGACCCAAGCCCTAAACCTAGAGGCGCTATATACCAACTTTGTACGTGGTAGCAACACAGGGCTCGGACAAACCTTTAATTTGGGCTTAAGGGCTATTTTTTAAAAGCTGATCATAAATACCGTATTTTAGGAGTCTTATTCAGTGATACATGCGTATAGTAAGACTCCTTTTTTTATGTTTTCTCCAGTTTTCGTGTACGAGCCAAGTCCCCGAAAAAATAAACGGGGTAAGTTTCGTGGCTTCTAGAAGTGAAGCTTTGCAAACCCACCTTGAAGAGGTAAAACAGGTGTATGCCAACCATGCCGCCGTAATGCCCTTTGGTTTTATCAGGGATGTCAATTCGCCCGAAATAATCTTCAATACCGATAGACAGTGGTTTGGCGAGACCAAGAAAGGGGCCATGCAGTATATCGGACTCTTGCATCAAAATGGTATAAAGACCATGGTAAAGCCGCAAATATGGATATGGCGTGGTGAATTTACCGGAACCCTGCACATGAATTCCGAAGCGCACTGGCAAGAACTCGAAGCTTCTTACGAAAAATTTATAATGACCTACGCCGAAATGGCGCAAGAAACAGGCACGGAAATATTCTGTATCGGTACCGAACTTGAAAAATTTGTAACGAATAGGCCCGAATACTGGCATAAACTGATTGCAAAAATCAGAACGGTCTATAAGGGAAAACTGACGTATGCGGCCAATTGGGATGAGTATCCGAGGGTGCCTTTTTGGAAAGATTTGGATTATATAGGAATAGATGCGTATTTTCCGCTGTCGGATGAGAAGACCCCTTCGGTCAAGCAGTTGCGTGAGGGCTGGCAACGTTGGAAACCTGATATGGCAGCCTTGGCCGAAAAAACCGGAAGACCTGTACTCTTTACCGAATTTGGGTATAGAAGTATGGATTATACGGCAAAGAAGCCGTGGCTGGTGGATCGTAACCAAGAAAACGTGAACCTAAAGGCGCAAGTAAATGCCAAACAGGCACTTTTTGATGAGTTTTGGGGGGAAGACTGGTTCGCGGGCGGTTATGTCTGGAAATGGTTTATCGACCATGATAAAGCAGGTGGGGAAAACGATAATCGATTTACACCACAGAACAAACCGGCACAAGAGGTGATTAAAAAAGTCTATAAAAAGTATTGATATGCGTTCCCTTGTTCTTTTTACTCTTTTGGCCTTGATTGTCGGATGCTCTTCCGATCTTGAAAATCAAGACGTAACCCTTAGCGATGCCCTGAAGCAAGACGCTCCCGTACTCGATAATGTAATCGCATGCGCCGCAAGTAATGAGAACGATCATATGGTAAGCGTTTTTTTCTACCCGAGGGACGGGGCGGGCAACGTACGCTATTATGAAACCGAAAACATAAAGGTTCCAAAAGATGACTTTGAACAGTATTACCGCATAGACAACCCTGTGTTCGACGTCTTTAACGGATATCTCAAAAAGTTCGAAGTAGTGGTGACCGAGGAAAAATGGGTCATTGTTTCCTTTGAAGAAGGGGGGAAGATCCATTTGTCAAACCCCATCCGGCTAAAACATCATACAAAGCCTACGGAATATACCGAACAGAGTATTGTTGTTGATTCGACGGATACTGGCTCGCCCCTTTTTAATTGGACCGATGGGAAATATACGGATTCAAGGATTTACTTTGGAGTCGTTTCCGATAGCGATGATAATTTTATTTCAGGAACCTATACCTATGAGCGTCGGTTTCAATATTACGACCTTGAAAACGTAGTATTGAACATTACTAAAGGTACCCCTCCGACATTGAAAGCCGATAATACCTATAGTTTTACTTTGATGGCAGTAAGTGAAGATAATTGGGTGAACCTTTTTTCTGAAATAGAATTCTAAAAAAATAAACCGCCCCCTATCGCCTACTGTGATAATTTTATGAAGAATACAATTTACATTTATGGCGTTACACACTAGGGCATGGTTTTAAGAATACTCGTTTTTCTTCTTGTTATCCTTTTAGGGTGGCCTTCTAGGGCGCAAGAAGGAAGGGTGCTCGAGGTCTATATCAAGGGAACTAAGCGGACTAAGGTCTCTTTTTTGAAAAAATTGGTAGGGCTTCAACCGGGTATGCCTTTAGATTCTGTGCTGTTGAAAGAAGATGTGGCGCGGCTTCAAAGGCTTCCGTCTATTTCACATGCGTATTATCAAGTGACCGTATCTCGGAACAATGGGTATGAGGTGTCTTACAACGTAGAGGAAAATTTCACTTTAATTCCCTATGCCAATCTCTTTTCCTCTTCTAACGATGCCTTTGCATTTAGGGTGGGACTTCAGGAGTTTAATTTTTTGGGAAGGGGGATTACCATAGGAGGCTTCTACCAGTATGATACTTTTAATTCTTTTGGTGTGGGACTGAGGGCCCCTCATCTATTTAGTAAAACTACAGGATTATCGGTCAGTTATAACAATTTTACTACCCAAGAGCCCGTGTTTTTTGAAAATACCACGGCCGATTATCGGTACAATAACACAGGTTTTGAGCTTATGGGATTGCATGAGTTCAGTTTTAACCATCGGATAGAGCTGGGTGGAAGTCTTTTTTCTGAAGATTACACCTATCTGTCGGGGGCGACGAGTACGAGCGTGCCACAGGCCTTAAAAGTAGATAAGCATCTTATGAAGTTTATCTACAATTACGAGAACATCGTCTATTATTTCTATTATTTAGAGGGGTTTAAAAGTACCCTTAACTTTCAATATGTGGGCAGTAGCAATAGCAAGCTGCCCGAATTTTTGATCGGTTTCAACGATTTTGTTTACTACAAGCGGGTAGGGAAAAAAGGCAATTGGGCAAATCGGTTGCGACTGGGGCTGGCCAGTAACGTAAATAGTCCCTTTGCACCATTTACGGTCGATAATAACCTCAATATTCGTGGGGTGGGCAATACCATTGACCGCGGTACGGGGGCCATCGTTTTTAATACCGAATACCGGCATACGCTGATCGATGAAAATTGGTTCGTACTACAGGGCAATTTTTTTGTCGATGGGGGGTCTTGGCGTAACCCTGGCGGTAGTTTTAGCGATTTTTCAGACGACCGAAACATTCGTATCTACCCTGGGATAGGACTTCGATTGATGCACAAGCGCATCTTTAATGCTATTTTCAGGATCGATTATGGCTACGGCATTACAAAAGATGCTTCGAGGGGATTAGTATTCGGAATCGGGCAGTACTTTTGATCAAACATTCCAATAGGTGTCGTACTCTTCTTGAAAGGTAAGGGTTTCCATAGAAGGCATACGGTCGACCAATAGTACTCCGTTGAGGTGGTCGAGTTCATGTTGGGCCACTATGGCCGAAAAATCGTCAAGAACCATCTCGAACCTATTTCCTTTTATATCGTATCCGCTGAGTTTTACGGTTTTGTAGCGTTTTAACCGGCCGCGTATTCCAGGTATGGAAAGGCAGCCTTCCCAACTATCTATCATTTCATCCGATAGGGTTTCGATCGTAGGGTTGATCACTACCGATAAAGGAAAGGACTTTTTGTCGGGGTAGCGCTCGTTCTTTTTCGCTTCCATAGTAAACACCCGTTTAAGGACGCCCACCTGCGGAGCTGCTATACCCACGCCCGATTCATTGCGCATGGTAGTGATGAGGTCATCTACAAAGCCTTGGAAATCATCGGACTTTATTTCATCGATGTCTACCGCTTCGGATACTTTCCGCAATAGGGGGTTGCCCATTTTAATTACCTCAAGAACTGCCATGTTTTATTTTTTTTACTCTATAATCGAGATTAAATGTTCCGAGGTTGGCCTCGAAATCAAGGTGTACTCCTTTTAATACCTCACCGGCTTGCCCCGAGGTAATTTACTGGGCTAAATTTACAACCTTCTCCGTTTCTATTTTCGATAGCTCTTCTAGTGCTCCCTTTTCGTAGAGCTCGGGCAGTTGTTTTAAGGGAGTGCCTATTGGGGCCTTGTAGTTGATATAGTCTTGAAATACGATTCCGTCTACATTTCTTCGGTTATAGGCGCTTCTAAAGCGTACTCCCCCGTTATTGGTGCTGTATTTATAGGCCAAATAGTCTACGGTCTTTGTTTTTGGGTTGATCCAATACATAAAGACGTCATCATGGTCGGTGCCGCCCCCATTTTGATCAAAGGTGATTTTTACGGCCTTGTAATCTCCGCCCTTGACTTTTGTTCGCCCTATTAGGGTTTTATTTACGGCCTTGTCTTTTAGTTTGTGGGGCAGGGTTGCAAAATAGATGACCGAGTTTAAGGCTTCGGTGTGTTTTATGACGTCTTTTTCCGATAGTGTTATAGGCTTGCCGTTTACCTTACGGACGAACTTTCCGTTGTCAAGAACATCTAAGGTGTCTTGTCCGTTTTTTCCAAATGTAACCGAGTAGGTATATGCTTTTCCCTTGTTGTGAAAAGTGTATTCTTTTCCCCTGAAGGTAAACCCGTAGAAGGCCGTGTCATAAGCTTGGCCTCCATGGGCATCAATGGCTTCGTTGACCAAAGCATCGGCCTTGTTTATTTCCCTAAGGGTGCCACGGTCTACCGGTTGTATGGTTCTAGCTTTTGTTTCTTCTTTTTTTTTAACCTCCTGCTTACAGGACGATAGGCCTATCAAAAGGCTCAGACTTAAAAAATAGAGGGAATTCTTCATATTCGAAATTAAATTTCAACAATGCCCTTAGGGCTTTGTATGATTGCTTTTAGGCTTGTGTTTTTATCAAGTTCTATTCGGAACCGTACACCCAATTCCGTAAATATATTTACTAATAGGTCGGGATTTGGATGTGTACCATACAGTTCAATTAACTTACACCCCATATTTGGTAAAGCCTCATGAGGGTGTGTTTCCGTTTGGCTCCAGTCTACCATAAAGGGAGCAAGTTCTACTTCGGGTGTGGACAAAGGTAATATGAGTTGCCATTTTAATAGGGTTCCTTCTGTCGTATGGCGGCTTCCTGCGCTAATATTTCCCATTTTCGCCTTGTATTGGCCCAAAATATCGGCATCTTTTTTAAGTTGTTCCGACTTTAGTGCCCAACGGGTAATTTGGTCCTTTGTAAGCATATCTACGCCCATCCACCTTGGTGGCGCTATGTTTTGATTGCTTTCGTCAGCGGCCAAAAGTTCAAGATAACTGCCCTTATCTAGGTTGATCAGTGCGTTTTTAGTGCCTTGCGTGGAGTGATGGCCCCCAAAGATGGCCCTTACGCCCAATTTCTTTTCCAAGGCAATAACGGCCGAGTCTAAATCACGTACCGTATAGACGATATGGTCTAATAATCTATGCTCAAAAGTTTTAGGCTTCATACATTCAAAGATATTTCAAAAGAGGACAGTTGGGGCATATGTTTCCGAAAATTACCATGGATTCTCCGTAATGTGCCGTTCTTGACCAAAGAACCTAAATACTTTTGTTCCAAAGAAAAATCTAAAAATAATACTATGAAAAGAGCATTAATAATTGGAGGTAGTAGCGGAATTGGGAAAGCAACGGCACAAAAACTGTTAAGTGATGGCGTTGAGGTACACGTTGTTGGAACAAACCAAGAAAAACTAGCGGCTTTTAAAGAAGAAGCTACGGGGGATTTAACGACCCATAAAGTAGATATTACCAATGCAACCGAACTGGACGGTTTGAATGCGGAAATCAGCGGTTGGGATAATTTAGATTACCTGGTGAACGCTTCGGGTATTTTTGGACCAAAACCATTTTTGGATCACACTGTGGCAGACTACGATTCATATATGGATTTGAACAGAGGGTTCTATTTCATTACACAGAATGTAGCTAGAAAGATGGCGGCTACAGGTGGTGGGTCTATTGTAAATGTAGGCTCTATGTGGGCTAAGCAGGCAGTGAAAGCTACGCCTTCAACGGCATACTCTATGCAGAAAGCAGGTTTACATTCCTTAACGCAACATTTGGCCATGGAGTTGGCAGATTCTAAAATCCGAGTGAATGCCGTGTCTCCAGCAGTGGTCCAAACTCCTGTTTATGACAGTGTTTTTGGAGGGAAGGAAGAAGCGCACGAAGCTTTGCAGGGTTTCCACGGTTTTCATCCAATTGGGCGATACGGAAAACCGGAAGATGTGGCCAATACCATCTCTTTTTTACTTTCTGATAAGGCTTCGTGGGTAACGGGTGCTATTTGGGATACGGATGGTGGTGTAATGTCTGGAAGAAACTAAGTTTGTTAACCATTGATGGATGATGGAAACGGTTTGTTGTCTCAAAGGAAACATACGAATTGCTTCACCCTCTTCTATTTTTAAAATACGTAAAGTTATGTACGACATGAAGAATCTAGGGAAGTTAAAAGCTCTAGGGGAAGGATCGGAAAAGGCAATGAAAGCATTTTGGGCCTTTGATCAAGCTGCTCTAGCAGAAGGTGCCATACCAAAAAAGTATAAGGAATTAATGGCAATTGCCGTAGCTTTGACAACACAATGCCCATATTGTCTTGAAATACACAAAGATGCGGCAATAGCCGCAGGTGCAACACAAGAAGAGTTGGCAGAAGTTACTATGGTTTCTGCGGCATTAAGAGCAGGTGCGGCAGTGGTGCACGGAACCCATTTAATGAAGTAAGTTTGAAAGAGAATTTTTCTAAATATATCATAATAGGGGCGGGGCTCTCAGGTCTAACATCGGCTTATAAATTGTTCGGTCAGGGCGTAAGTAATTTTACAGTGTTAGAATCGCGAGATCGTATTGGGGGCCGCATTGTAACCCAAGACGGGATTGATTTTGGCGCTACTTGGTTCCAGACACATCACGAAGCGGTAATTGAGCTTTTAAATGAGCTGGGTATAGAAAAGTACCACCAATATAATAAAGGGAAGAGCGTATTGGTCTATAGCACCATGGCACCCGAACATTATTTTGAGAATGACCCGAACACCCCATCTGCCTATCGTATTAAGGGAAATTCGCAGGCTTTGATTCATGCATTGGCTAAACCTGTGTTAGACAAAATACAGACCAATACTAATGTTTTAAGCATTTCAGAAACAGAAGAAGGAGTACGGGTAGAAACGGATAGAGGTTTATTTTATGGAGAGAAGGTTATTGTTACCATTCCGCCTAAAATAGCTACCCGTATTTCCTTTTCTCCTGAATTGCCTGTTGAGGTCGGAGTTGTTATGGATAAGACCCATACCTGGATGAGCAATGCCATAAAAGTGGGGTTGACATTTAAAGAGCCGTTTTGGCGAAACAAGAATTTTTCAGGGATGCTTATTGGTCAAGTGGGGGCCGTTACGGAATTGTACGATCATAATGATGCGGAGAATTCTCATTTTGCCCTAATGGGCTTTGTAAATGAAGGGCTAAGAGATACTTCCGAAGCAAATAGAAAACAACGGATTCTTGACTACTTATCTAAATATCTAGGGCCCGAAGTTTTGGAGTACCTGACGTATGAGGAAAAAGATTGGTCTAAAGATAAACATACTTCTTGCGAGACTATAAAGTCTATTTACATGAGTCCTTCTTACGGAAATCCGGTTTTTGATAAAAGCTATTTGAACGGAAAACTTAGGTTTTCAGGTGCGGAGACTTCTCTTGTTCACGGTGGGTATATGGACGGTGCCATTATCAGTGGAATCAATGCGGCACAAAAAATTATGGGATAGTCGTTAGTGTTCTGTTTCTTTTGCGACGAAGTATTCGTAAACCTGTACCAACCCCGATCAATGCAACGTTCGAAAACAAAAATTGAACAGTACCATCTGCATAAAATGCATCCGCGTAAGCTTCAGTTTGAGTTGTACGATTTGAATAGCTATAGGAAAAAAAGTGGCGATTTGGCTGCTATACCCCATTCCCATAGCTATTATCAAATTATCTGGTTTTTTAATGAAGGAGGCACCCATGTGGTAGATTTTAAGCGGTACGCCATTAAAAAGGATACCCTGATGTTCATTACAAAAGATCAGGTGCACGCTTTTGATGAAAATGAGAACGTTCAGGGTTGGCTCATACATTTTAACGAAAGTTTTTTTAAGCATACAGATGTAGATATGTTTCTTAAATTCAACATATTCCATATGTCAGAGAAGCCTTGCTATACTATTCAGGGCGATACCGTAACCCTAGCTTCAACCTATATTTCTCTCATTAAAACCGAATTGCAAGAGCGAAGTCGTTTTGGTTATGAAGACAGTATTCGTTTTTTGCTGAAGGCTTTTTTGATACAGTTGGAACGTTTTCATCAAGAGGACCCGCAAAGTCCCATACAGCTTAACAGTCTTTATGAACGGCAGTTTTTTGAGTTTAAGGAATTGGTGGAGGCCAATTTTAAGGAGGGACTTTCAGTGGGGGGCTATGCCGATACTATGAATATTTCCACCAAAACCTTGTCCACACTTACAAATGCTGTTGTGGGCAGGTCGCCATCGCAACTTATTGCCGAGCGTACCATGTTGGAAGCCAAACGTCTAGTGCGGTTTACGAGTCTGCAAATCAATGAAATCGCGTTCCGTTTAGGTTTTGAAGATGCTTCCTATTTTGTAAAATACTTTAAAAGACATTTAGGGCAATCGCCCAAAAGCTATCGACAAAGTCAATTGGTATAAAGAAAAAGAGGGGGTATAGACCCACTGTTGAAGAAATCGTTAACTAAATTGTTCAAGGTCTTGCTGTTTTGTTCTTTGGTTCTTTAATTTTGTAGCGGATTCCCATAATTTTAGGCATTATTTTTGATTTTCAAGGAAAGAACGGTTTTGCGTTGAAATTTATGAATGTCGATTTTTATACAGATCATTGAATGGATTATAGTTTTTCTTATCGCTTAAAGATGGCAGGTTTCCTCATCGCTGCCATCGGTTATACAATATCGTCTTTTTCCCAAGATACGGTGCAGACCGTTGTTGCGGAAAAGGGAGATGGCATACTCTCCTTACTGAGAAAGCAAGGTGTAAACCCTTATGAGCACTACGACGATTTTGTTTCCATGAATATTGAAAACCTGCGTGATAGTATTCATTTGTATGCGGGAAGGACCTATCGGATACCTGTGGCGGATCTTGATACGGTGAAGGTGGTCGATTCGATCCAAAGGAAAACCAAGGAAATCAAGAAAATCGAAGGCAAGCGATATGCCATTTTTGGAAAAGACCATGAAATGGTACTACCGAATAGTGAAAAGCTCAAAGGCGCGGTCTATTATCTGGTTTCGGGGCACGGTGGTCCTGATCCGGGGGCGATGGCCACTTATGGGGGCAAATCTATTGCCGAAGATGAATATGCGTATGATATAACATTGCGTTTGGCCAAAGAATTATTGTCGCACGGGGCTACGGTCTATATCATCATCAGGGATGAGAACGATGGGATCAGGGATGAACGTATACTCGAAATCGACCATGACGAAGTAGCTTATCCGAACAAGACTATTCCGCTCAACCAAGTGGCGCGGTTAAGACAACGGGTAGATATTGTAAACAAACTTTACAAAAAAAACAGGGGTAAGTATCAACGCCTTATAGTGACCCACATAGATAGTCGTAGCGTGGGGCAGAACATCGATGTGTTTTTCTATCATCATGAAAAGAGCAAAAATGGTAAAAAATTGGCCGAAAGCATACATAAGACCTTTCAAAAAAAATACAAAAAATACCAACCGAACCGGACGTATTCAGGGACTTTTGAAGATAGAACCTCCTTATATCTCGTAAAAAAGACCCACCCGGCCATGACCTTTATAGAAGTGGGGAATATCAGGAACAAGAAAGACCAAAGGCGTATTCTTGAGCCCGACAACCGACAGGCATTGGCCAAGTGGATAAGCGAGGGTATCTTGCTCGACCATAAGTTGGGCGAAATCGGGCCTATTCGTTAAACTGAGATTTTGCGTTTGTAGTAATCGTATAACTGCTCGGGACCTGCGCCCAAATAATTTTTTAGGTGCATGATGCCGAAATGGTACTGTAGTTTTATCATTCCCCTTTCTTCATACCTTCTGGCCGAAGTCTTTACATGTCTAGGCAAGACCTTAAAAAACGTGCTTTTGTAAAGTCGGCCGATAAACTCATTGTCTTCGTAAACTACGTAGGCCTCGTTAAAGCCACCGGTGTTTTCAAATAGCGCTTTTGTGATGAATAAGGATTGGTCACCGCCACGGCACAATTGATGGTTCAAGCGTGTAAACCAAGCGAAAAATCGCAAAAAGGCACTGTTACTGTCGAATTTCATTTGGAAGCACCCTGTCTTAAAACCCTCTTCTACGGCCTTGATGATAGATAGGTCAAAGTGTTTGGGAGGAAGGGTGTCCGCATGTAGAAAATAGAGAATGTCGCCTTTTGCGTGTTTTGCCCCAAGGTTCATCTGTCTTGCACGTCCTTTGGGGGAAAGGACGGTCTTGGCGCCGTTCTTTTCCGCAATAGGGGCGGTGTTGTCTGAACTTCCGCCGTCTATGACCAAGATCTCCTCAATGTTTTCGGGTGAGCTGTTAGCGGTCAGGTACTGAAGTACCTTGGCAATGCACTCGGCTTCGTTCAAGACCGGAATTACGATACTGATGCGAAGTTTATTTTTTTTCATTTAGGCTCCAATCATAAGTAAGGTATTCAATATCGGCCTTAGCGTCAATGTCTATCTTGCTATAGGGCCTTATGTATTCTATGAGGTTGCCGTGGGTGGTAAAATCGCTTTTATACCATTTGAAGATATTGGAAAGCTGTAATTTTTCTTTTGAAATGATATTTCTGGTGGGGTCGTTCACAAAATCTTCGGATGCTTTTTGCAGCTGACGCTCGAGTTGTGATGCCGTATAGGCCTCGTTGAGCAATTTTGGGCATGAAAATGAGGCGCAATTGATAGCGAAATGAATACGGGGTTCGTCCATTTTGCGAAGTATCTTGTGTTCAATGTCTCCTAGGGAGTATGTTTTTTTACCGATTTTCACCCAATCGTTGCTCCAAGGTCTTTTAATGTCCTTGATGCTCTTGGTGGGGTAATGGTTCAATATTAATTGAACGGTAGCCGCGTTGTATAGGTTGATGTAATAGGCTAGGCCTTCCTCTTTGGTCCAATTGTCAGACGGGGCATTATTGGCTAAATGGTCAAGATATGCCGTTAACGATTGCTGTTCGTTTTTGAAGTTCTTGTAATCGACGTTGCCGCTGAGGTCTACATATTTTTTGAGCAAGGCGTTCCAGGCTGAATGGTCTAAACTGTTGCTTTGAACCTTACTCTCAAATTGATGCTTGGGCATTTCCTTTCTTCCGAAAAAAGAACAAAGGCCTGCCAGTGAAAAAAGTGAAAAAACAGCCGTTTTTGCCATTAGTTTAAATTGCATAGAACAAAAGATTTCCTAATAAGTAGCGCCTTTTGGTCAAAACTTACACATTGCTCCCTGTCATTTTTTAGGAAAAAGAAAGCCTAGGTCTATAAAGTCTTGATCAGTTCTTTAAAGAGTTTGACCATTTTTGGTTCCGCCACTTCCGCCGTTTTTATGATCCGATCGATATCTACGGGCTTCAGGTTTTCCGGGTTGCATTCGTCGGTAATAACCGAGACTGCGACTATGGGAAGCTTCAAGTGGTTCGCAACGATAACTTCCGGTACGGTACTCATTCCTACGGCATCGGCACCGATAATTTTAAGCATGCGGTATTCCGCTTTGGTCTCTAGTTGAGGTCCCACCACGGAAGCGTAAACGCCTTGGTGAAGGGTGATGTTTTCTTTGTCCGCAATTTTCAGCAAGCTTTCGCGCATGGGTACATCATAGGGTTCTGACATGTCGACGAAACGTTCGCCGAACTGGGCAACGCTTTTGAAGGCCAAAGGCGAGCCACCCTGAAGATTGATATGGTCTTCAATGAGCATTAAATCGCCCTCCTTGTAGTTTAGGTTGATCGCACCGGCCGCATTCGAGATAAAGAGCTTTGTTATTCCCAATTGGTGCATGACCCGAATAGGGTAGGTGATGTCTAGAAAATCATAGCCTTCGTACAAATGAAAACGTCCTTTCATGATTACCGCTTTTTTGCCCTCGAGCGTGCCGTATATAAGTTTTCCCGAATGGAATTCTACCGTGGCAAGGGGAAAAAAGGGAATATGGTTGTAGTGTGCCTCAATGGGGTTTTCTATTTGGTCGGCCAATTTGCCCAGACCTGTGCCGAGTACGATACCGATTTCGGGTTGGTCAAATCCTTTACTTTGTAAATAGGCGACGGATTCGTCTAATTGTTTTCGCATCATGATGTTAAATGTTTTAAATAAGGGTGAAACGCATCGATATGTTGTATGTCTTCGTAAACATCAACATCGTTTCGCTCGTCTAAAATATGATGTTTTTCGTTCTTAAGGTTTTTCAGCGTATCGGCCAAGACACTTTCTTGGCCCCAAGCTTTGTTGGAGAACAGTTCGGGTTTAAAACGGTTCATGCCTAAGAGATAATAGCCTCCATCTTGTGCCGGCCCAATAACGAAATCGTTTTTTTTCAATTCGGTAAAAGCCTGTTGCAGGTCATTTTGGTCGAGGTCGTACATATCGCTTCCTATTACGATAATGCGCTCGAAACCCGAAGCGAATCCCTCTTGAAAAGCGTGGGCCATACGCGCACCCAAATCAGGGCCTTGCTGTAATTTTTTATCGAATATGATCGGACTCCAAATATCATCGGTCCAAATTTCCTCTGAATACCAGACCTGCTTGGCCGTATTCAGGTTTTCGGTGATTTTTACGGTGTGGCTGAGCAAAAGCTTGTAAATGTCCAAGGCCGCTTGGTCGCCAATGGTAGCGGCTAAACGGGTCTTGCATTGGCCCAATTGGGGGTTTCGTGTAAAAATGAGCAACAGCTCTTTGGAGGCTACATTGGTGTAATTGACCGTTGCGTCCTCTTTTTGTTTTTTGTTAGGGGTTATAAAACTCAAATAGCTATAGTTTTAAGGTTCTAGGTTTGGTGAAAAAGTCATGGGGAAAGGTTGCTGTGTTACGGTCCGTATACTTTCTGGCCGTTTTTTAGCAATTTGCCCCACTGCTTGTTAAAGGCGTGTACTTGTTCGGTTTCGTTACCTGATGAATCGAAGACGGGGTTTCCACGATTTTTCCATTCGAATATACCTCCATAAAGGTTTTTGACCTTGGTGTAACCCGCCTGTTGTAACTTTTCCCCAATATCTTCGGAGCGTACGCCTATGGAACAGTAAACGACTATTTCGCTGTTTTTATTTTTAATTTTTTGAACGATGGAATCGAGTTCAAACGTATCGTAGCCGACCCATATGGCGTTTTTTAGATGGCTGACCTCGTATTCCGATTTCTCGCGGGCATCGAGCAGCACTGCGTTCGACGCGTTTTTAAGGGAATCGGCATGAATGTAGTCTACCGATGCTTCGTTCAGCTTTTTTAAGGTCTTGTCAATTTTGCTTTGCGCGAACGAAATCGAAGTAAGCCAAAGAAATAAAAAGACGTTCAAGGTAGTTTTCATGGGTATGTTGCAAATGGTGCAATTACAAATATACTATTTAAATAGCCCTGTTTTGTTAAGTAAAAACTAAGGCTTGATTGAATTAGGATACTTTTTTTCGGTAATCTCACGGGCAAGTGCTTTGAGGTCGATTCCCATATTTTCTTGGTTGACCTTAAGGGCTTGGGTACGGAGCGATACCGGTAGTCGAGAGTAGCCGTCCTTGGCGCCTAGTATCATTCCGGCCACGGCGGCCACGGTGTCGTTGTCTCGCCCGTAGTTTACTATAAACTGTAAAGTCTTTTCAAAATCGCCTTCCGCATACTGAAGGGCCGTAATCAATATCTGATAGATTTCCCCCGAGTGAAAGGGTGTGGCCTTTTTGTGCTTCTCCAAGAAGGCATAGGCCATTTCTTGGCGCATCCATTCTTTCTGGTTTCCTTGGAATCCTAAGGGAATCTTATAGAGCGAGCTGTCTTTTGTCGTTAAGGAGTCGGGTAAGGAGCCTTGTTTTATTTGCAATATCGTTTTGACCGAAGCATCCGCCATTTGATAGGCAATACGCCCAACCAATCTGCTGTCTTGATAGCCCAATGGGTCGACAAAGGTGGTGGTATTGATGATGGAATCGATGTCTTGGGTGCGAAGGGCCATATGGGTCATGGCCGAAACCAAGGCCGAAATGTCTTTGGCATAGCCCAGATCGAACAAGCTGTGCTCGTAAGCGAGCTCATAGGCCTCTTCAGGCGTTTCGGTTATCAGTCCGAACATTGGGGTGTACAATTGTCCCGCGCATGACATTTCTCCCCCATAAAAGCGGTTCATGGCTTTTAGGTAAGCCTCGGGGCTTTCTTGATAGGCCATAGAGACCCGTGCCCATTCTTTGATCCAGTCGATTTTTTCGATTTGGGTATCTAGAAAATCCGTGTCGGGAACCTTTTTTCCATCGCTTATGCTTCGGGTTAAGGTAGAATAATAGGAGCTTATAAAATCGGCGAAACGGTCAGCGGTCAGGTTTCCCTCATTTTTTGAAAGGTATTTGACCATGGTGTACTTCCATCGGGTATCATCGGTGGTCGCACCTGCGATAAGGTTGTGGCCCCATGTGCCTTCGGGCGACTGTTGCCGTACCGCCGGGGTCAAGCTGCTTATGTAGCCGTATTTGAGCTGAATGTCTTTTCGGTGCCACATTTCGGTAGAAGCTCCCATGGCGTCACCTATGGCGGAACCTACCAGTGCACCTAAAACCTTATCGTAATAAATGGATTCCGAAAGTTCCAATGTATCGGAGGTGTAAGCGTTTTTCGTGGGTGCCGGTAGATCTACGGGGGAAGTCGTCTCTTTGCAGGCTAGAGAGAGAAAAACCAAAAAACAAGTGAAAAGGCGTTTCATGGGTTTAAGATGAGTTTTCGTGCCTTTTTTAAGAGTTTGCCCTTTTCTTTTAGGGAGCGGTCCAAGGGAAGTTGGGCAAGTCCGATCAACCGGCGCATAATTTCTATACCTGCTACTTGTGACATTAGTTCAAGGTTGGCTTCGCCCTGATAGGCCGCGTGAATACGCTTTATATATCCTTTTTTGCCCGTGGCGATAATAATATGGGCCGCCATGACGCCCAAATCGAATTCGGGAAAGCCTATAAAGCCGAACTCAGGGTCGATAATGTAAAGGTTTTCGGCTTCGGTCATCCAACTTCCAGGGTAGTAGTCGCCATGTAAGAGGGTGTTTCCCGGGGCTAAATATTTCTTGCCTATTTTTTTGACCACCTTCCTTATTTTTTTGTCTTGTTTGTAGGGTAGGGAAAGTTCTTGGAGTCCGGGCTGTATATTGTCGAGTTGAAAACCGTTGTCTTCCATAAAGGGAAGTACAAAAATATGTTGGTGGTTCAACTGGCGCATTTCTAGGTTCTCTGGAAAGTCGCTTGAAACTTTTTTTCTGTGGATCAGGCTCAGAATAAAAATGAGAAGATTTAGCTGCTTGTTTGAAATTTCTCTTTGTTGATAGATGAGGGTCATGTCTTCACAATGGCCCAAATCTTCCAGGAGCAAGAGGTTTTCTTCAACGTCAAAGCCTAAAATAGTGGGAATGTGGGCGTGAACCGCATTGTCTCGAACCGCTTGATAAAAGTTTTTTTCTACCGCGATCCGGTTTAAGGGGGCCTTTATTTCTTGGTATTTTTCAACGTAGGGCCTAGACTGTTTTAAGATGAAGGAACGCTGGTCGGTAATAACGCGAATGACCACGTTCATGTTACCGTCGCCCGGTTTTTCTATGGATGCGATTTTTTCTCCGGAACGCAACCATTCTTTAGATTGTAGGTAATTTTGAAGCTCCTCTAGTGACGTATTGGTATCTATAATGGTCAAAACAGTAGTTTTTTGCAAGATAGGTCCAAAAACAAAAAAATCCTTACAGATTGTAAGGATTTTTTGTGGTGCCTCCAGGAATCGAACCAGGGACACATGGATTTTCAGTCCATTGCTCTACCAACTGAGCTAAGGCACCATACCCGTTTGCGGGGTGCAAATATAATTTCAAATTTGCGATATGCAAACAAATTTCGAAAAAAAGATGTTTGTTAGACTGCATTTTTTGATCTTTGTATCTATGAACCTAGTAATCGATGCCGGTAATACTTGTGTGAAACTCGCCGTGTTCGAGGGAGATACCCTCGTTTTTAGGCAGAATTCCGAGGTGAGTAATGTAGCCAGGGAAATAAAGGCAATTTGTGACCATTATCCGAGAATTAAGCATGGAATAATAGCTTCGGTGGGAAATTTAGACCGAAAAGTGATGGCCGTCTTGACGGTTTTCTGCGAGGTTCACGAATTGACGCCCATGAGTAAGTTGCCTTTTAAGAACTCTTATGCTACGCCTCAGACCTTGGGGGTAGACCGTATTGGTTTGGCCACGGCGGCATTTTACCGCTACCCGAAAAAAAATGTATTGGTCATTGATGCGGGAACCTGCGTTACCTACGATATGGTCAATGACTATGGCGAGTATCTGGGCGGGGCCATTTCACCGGGACTGCATATGCGATATAAGGCCTTGCACGACCAAACTTCAAAATTACCCTTGTTACAACCCAAAGAATTTTTAGATTATATCGGAAATTCTACGGAAACCAGTATCCATAGTGGTGTGGTGAACGGTATTTGTCAAGAAATTGACGGTGTAATCGACCAATATGGATCCCGTTTTGCAGATTTAACAGTTATTTTAACAGGCGGTGATGCGCTATTTTTGTCTAAACGGTTAAAAAATACCATATTTGCGGACTCCAAATTTCTCCTTGTAGGATTAAATTATCTGTTGGAATACAACAAACGCTAATGATCAAAAAAATAGGTTTTGCCATAATTTGCCTTTTAGTAACAGGCACATACGCTCAAGATGGTTCGGTTTCCCCATATTCATATTTTGGTTTAGGAGAGTTAAGAAGCGGTTCCACCGTAGAAAACCAAATGATGGGAGGGATAGCTATGTATGCCGATAGTATACATGTCAACCTTCAAAATCCCGCCGCCTATAGCCAGTTGGGCGTACAGATGCGGGAAGATTTTGGTATAACGACCTATACTGCGGGTATCTCGTATAAGCAAACGCGATTGAAGAGCTTTACCGAAGAGCAGAGTAGTGCTGTGTCTAATTTAGACTACTTGGCATTGGGGCTCAGTTTGAAAAAAGGTCTTGGCCTTGGCTTCGGTATTCGGCCCTATTCTTCGGTCGGATATAATTTTCAAGACCAAATCGGTACCGAAGGGTCCCGTGAGATCAATCAGTATTCCGGTGATGGTGGCCTCAACAAGGTATACGTTTCTTTGGGCTACGAGTTTGCGAAAAACTTTAGCGCCGGGGTTACGGTAAACTATAACTTTGGTAGAATCGAAACCTTAAAGGTCCAAAGTACCGAAAACGTTCTCCTTGGTTCAAAAGACGAAAGGGTTTCGAAAATCGGTGGGATAGATCTTAACTACGCCTTGAGCTATACGCCGGCGATAGGTGAGAATCATAGGTTGCATACCTCCATTCGTGTCAACACCCAGGCGAATCTTTCATCTAGAAATACGCAAAGAATCGGTTCTTTTATCGGTTCGCCCGATCTGGAACGCTTTGTAAACGATGTTGATTTATATGCACAGGGCTTAAAGGAAACAGAAGTAACCATTCCTACAATCACCACCTTGGGTGTGGGTTATGGAAAAGATATGCAATGGTTTTTAGGGGTTGAATACAGTTTTCAAAAGCTTGGGGATTTCTCCAACGAGTTCTTGGAATTGGATAATTTAATCTATAAGGATGCGAGTACACTGGCCTTGGGCGGTTTTTATACCCCTGAACGAAATTCTTTTGGGAGTTACCTTAAGAGAGTGACCTATAGGGCTGGGGTGCGCCTTGAAAAGACCGGAATGTACGTTAATGATAAAGATATAAATAACTTTGGCATAACTTTTGGACTAGGCTTACCACTAGGAAACAATCTCTCAAATTTGAATCTTGGTTTCGAGCTTGGTAAAAAAGGAACCACCTCGGCCGATTTAATTGAAGAGAGCTATTTTAAAGTTAATGTAGGATTGTCTCTTAGCGATCAGTGGTTTCAAAAAAGAAAGATTTATTAAACGTTGTGGAATATTGAATATTTGCTAGAATTTACCTTGGTAGATAACGAATTTTTCATTTAACGTAAAAATAAGCTGTTGTGCAGGAGATTTCTAATTTTTACCGTAGATGTCTTGGTAAAAAATTAGTACATTACCCCTCCAAAAAAAATGGAACACTAAATAAGCCATAACAATTCTGGGCACTAACCGAAATTTTGATTGGCAATTTGTAATTTCAAAAAAACAAGTAAAAATTAAAAAATGAAAACAAAACTTTACTTCACGGCGATTATGCTTTTAGGGTTTATGGGAGTAAGTAATGCCCAAGCTCAAAATCAAGAATGTATGACCAACTTATCTATATATGTTGAGCATGCAAAAGTGAAAAATTATGAGGCGGCATATACACCTTGGAAAATGGTTTATGATAACTGTCCCGATATCAATAGGGCTAACTTTATCTATGGCGAAAAAATATTGGCCGACAAAATAGAAAAATCTTCTGGAGCCGAAAAAGACGGCTATGTGAAAGATATGTTGGCTTTGTATGATAATAGCGCCAAGTATTTTCCTAAAAAATATTCGCCGGCAACAGTTGCTATAGACAAGGCTTTGTTTTTGTATGATAATAAAATGGCTTCCGATAGCGAATTGTATGATATGTTAGGTGGAGCTTTCGAAAACGATACCAAAAACTTCAAGAACCCTAAGGCTCTTTATCTTTACTTTTCAAGTTTGGTAGACTTGCATAAGGCGGGAAAGAAAGATTTGCAAGAGGTTTTTGACGTATACGATAACGTAAACGACAAAATTGAGGAAGAGAATAAAAAGCTTACCGATGTAATCACCAAGTTGCTTCCTAAAGATTCTACTGGAACCATTACATCAAAGGAAAAAAGAACTTTGAAGATTGCTACGACCAACTCTACTTCTTACGGTAAGATTGCCGGTAGTGTAGATTCTAAGCTTGGAGCCTTGGCCGATTGTGATAACCTTATTCCTTTGTACGAAAAGAGTTTCGAAGAGAAGAAGGGTGATGTAAACTGGGTAAAGAGAGCTGTGGGTAGAATGTTCAACAAAGAATGTACTGACGATCCATTGTTCCAGAAATTGTTCGAAGCGCAGTTGGCCTTAGATCCTTCGGCAAGTGCCTATGTTTACGGTGGTACCTTGAAAATGAAGAATGGCGATTCAAAAGGGGCCTTGGCCGATTTTGATAAGGCAATGAGCTTGGAGACCGACAATTATAAAAAATCAAATATTGCTTATAAGGTTGCGGTTATCAACAAAAGAAAAGGTAGTAAGTCTACCGCTAGAAAATATGCCCAAATGGCCATTAACGCCAATAAAGCGAATGGTAAGGCGTATTTGTTGATTGCCAACCTATATGCTTCTAGTGCCAATGATTGCGGTAGTAGTGCTTTTGAAAAGCGTGCTATTTACTGGAAAGCGGCCGATATGGCCCGTCAGGCCGGTCGAGTGGATCCGGCTATTAGCTCTAGTGCCAATCAGGCGGCTAAAAGCTATGCTGCCAAGGCGCCTTCAAAAACAGACATATTCAACTCGGGTATGGCAGGTAAGACCGTTAGCTTCAACTGTTGGGTTGGAGGTAGTGTAAAAGTACCGAACTTATAGAGAGATGATTTCATCTTACGGATATAATCTTAAAAGTATTGCCATGGTTTGTGCCATGGCAATACTTTTTTTTTCTTGTCAGGACAACTATAAAAGGTCTGGGGAGGAAAAAGTGCCTTTGGTATACCCCATGGGTATAGCCGAGAATTTTACGGCTACCTATACCGAGGCAAGGGAGATGTTAGAGAGTGAAGACTCTACTTCTACTAGGGTGATAGCGGTATTGACCAGTCCGTTAAACGAAGATTACAACAATCTTAAGTTTCCCCACCGTATTTTTCCAAAGGGTTTGTTGGTCGATTATTACAATGAAGAAGGGCTAAAAAGTATTATTAAGGCCGATTACGGTATTATTTATTCTGCTACAAATGTGATAGATTTACAGGGAAATGTGGTTATAGAAAGCCATGATGGTAAAAAACTTGAGACCCCTCAGTTGTATTGGGATCAAAATGACAACTGGATTTTTACACAAGAAAAGTTTAAGTTTACCAATCCGGAAGACGGTACTATTATGGATGGTGAAGGCATGGATTTTAATCGAGATCTAAGTTTTTTTATTGCCCATAAGACCTATGGTTTAATGACTATTAAAGAAGAGTCTGATGATTAAAATTTTAAAGTATACTGAATATTTGTACTTGGCGGTAGCCTTCTTTTCGCTTTATAGAATATTTACGGATTGGAATACTAACCGTGAAGGTACCTACCTTTTTATCTTTTTTGCCTTAGTTTCTATTGGTATGTTTTTGTTCAGAAGAAACTATCGGAAGAAATTTGAACAGCGCAAGCAAGATAACCAACAGTAATTTTGGAGGCTTCCATTTTTATTATCGTTTTATCGCTGATATTTTCGGCCTTCTTTTCGGGCATGGAAATTGCATTTATTTCCGCCAACAAAATTCATATTGAAATAGAAAAAAAGCAAGAGGGCTTTTTGGCTAAGGTGCTCACGCGTTTGACCAAAAAACCATCGAAGTTTATTGCTACCATGCTTATCGGCAATAATATCGCCTTGGTCATATACGGCCTTTTCATGGGTGACTTGCTTATGCTTTGGTTTAAGGGTATGGTGCCTTCGGGCAGTGAGGTCCTCAGTCTCTTGTTGGGCGATTTTAGTTTGGTTACCCAAACGGTAATATCTACCTTGATCATTCTTTTTACCGCGGAGTTTCTTCCTAAGGTGCTCTTTCAGATCTATGCCAATAAGTTGTTGAAATTTTTGGCTATACCGGCCTATTTCTTTTATGTGGTATTCTCGGTAATCTCCGAATTTGTCATTTGGATTTCCGATGCCATACTCAAGGCTTTCTTCAAGACCGATGGCGATGAGGTCCAATTGGCCTTTAGTAAAATTGAACTCGGTGATTATATTACCGAACAGATGGAAACCGTTGAGGAAGAAGATGAAGTGGACTCAGAGATTCAAATCTTTCAGAACGCCCTTGAGTTTGCCGCTGTCAAGGCACGTGAGGTTATGGTGCCGAGAACCGAGATAATGGCCGTAGAGCTTCATGAGACCCCTAAGAACCTTGCTAAGCTCTTCACCGATACCGGATATTCGAAAATCTTGGTCTATAAAGATACCATCGATAATATCATCGGCTACGTGCACTCTTATGAACTCTTTAAAAAACCGAAGACCGTAAAGAGCATTTTGCTACCGGTGGAGTTTGTGCCCGAAACCATGCTTATACAAGATATTTTGAACGTTTTGACCAAAAAGCGCAAAAGTATAGCTGTCGTTTTAGATGAATACGGAGGTACCTCGGGTATTGTGACCGTTGAAGATATTGTTGAGGAACTTTTTGGGGAAATAGAAGACGAACACGATACTACCGACCTAATTGAGGAGCAACTCGAGGATGGGAGTTATAAATTTTCGGCCCGGCTTGAGGTCGATTATATTAACGAGGTGTATCGGTTGGAACTTCCAAAAAGTGAAGAGTATGAGACACTTGGCGGTTTGATCGTCAATGAGACCGGGGAAATACCCGAAAAAGATTCTGAAATACGGGTCGAAAATTTTTTATTTCAAATAATTGAGGTTTCAAATACTAAAATCGATTTGGTATCCATGCAAATCGTTGAAAAAGAATAGTTTTTCAATTCTTTTATAATTTGATGGAAAATGGTAATTTCGCAAACTGATTTAAAAAAATCCTAATTAATGGCAATTTTAGAAAACATACGAAAACGGACAACTGTTCTAATACTGATTATTGGCTTGGCCCTTTTCGCATTTGTAATTTCCGGGGTGTTTACCAATGGAGGTGTTAGCGGGGGAAAAGTAGGCTCTAGTATAGCTGAAATCAATGGAGAGGAAATTTCAATCGACGCATTTCGTCAAAAAGTGGATGTCGCTTCCCGAAGGTCGGCGAACCCTTCTACCATGCAAACAGTGAACCAAGTTTACGAACAAGAGGTTCGCAATGCCATTTTAGGGCAACAGTTCGAAGAGTTGGGGGTTGATATCGAACAAGATCAAATCTTGAACTATATCGGTACCATTCCTTCTTACTCGCAGAGCCCTCAATTTCAAAACGAGAGCGGTGTGTTCGACCAGAACAAGTTCAGGAACTTTATCGCGGAGCTTAAAGTGAACAATCCCGAACAGTACAATTTGTGGTTGCAAGATGAGCAGGCCATCATTCAGAGTGCCAAACAGCAAACGTATTTTAACCTTATCAGGGCAGGAATAGGGGCAACCTTGAAAGAAGGGGAGTTCGATTATAAGTTGGCCAACGATAAGATGGATATCAAATATGTCCGCATTCCGTTTACTAGCATTGCCGATAGTACCATCGCGGTGTCAAAAAGTGAAATCCAATCGTACATTAACGAACATAAGAAAGATTTTAGGCAAGAGCCCGCTAGGGATATTCAGTTTGTCTATTTTCAGGAAAAGCCTTCTGTCGAAGATGAGAATGCCGTAAAGGGGGAAATAGCCAAGTTGATCGAAGATGCCGTAGAATACAATGCGCAGACCGATAAGACCGATACTATTGCCGGTTTTAGGACTACCAAGGATATAGCGGAGTTCTTAGACCGTAACTCGGATATCAAATTCGATACGATCTATAAATCGAAAAGGGAATTGCCCGCCAAATTTGCCGACACCTTAATGAGCTTGAAGGTAGGGGAGCTTTATGGTCCTTACAGGGATGGCGATTACTTCAAGGTTTCCAGAATGGTTGGAAGAAAAATAAATGGTACGGTAAAGGCCAGCCATATTCTTATTACATATGAAGGAGCGGATCGTGCCAATCCTGATATTACCCGTACCAAAGAGGAGGCCGAGACCGAGGCCAAGCGTTTGCTTGCGGAAGCCCGAAAGAAAGATGCCAAATTTGTTGAGTTGGCCCGCGATAACTCCGATGGTCCTTCAGCGCCTAACGGAGGAGATCTTGGATATTTCCAAGAGGGAAGAATGGTACCTGAGTTTAATGATTTCGCCTTTCAGAACAGCGTAGGAACCATTGGTATGGTAGAAACCAGCTTTGGTTTTCACGTGATAAAAATCGACGATAAACAAGATATTGTTCAAATAGCGACATTGGCCCGTGAAATCGAGCCATCCGAAGAAACAACTAGCAAATTGTTTACCGATGCCACCAAATTTGAAATGAATTCAATAGAGTCCGATAAGGCTTTTGGTGATTTGGCAAAGGAAAACAAATACGTTGTTCGCCCAGTGAACAAGGTCAAGGCTACCGATGAAAACTTGCCGGGCCTTGGTGAGCAAAGAAGTATCGTACAATGGGCCTTTAATGAAGAAACCCAAATTGGTGATATCAAACGTTTTGATTTGGTAGGTGGATACGCCGTGGTGCAATTGACCAAAACATACGACGAAGGCTTGATGTCGGTAGAGGATGCATCGGCAATTGTACTGCCTAAAATCAGAAAAGAAAGAAAAGCCGAGCAAATTATCGCCGCTAATAAAGGCAAGTCTATCGATGATTTGGCCAAGGATAACAATGTGAGCGTTTCGACGGCTACCGCTTTGACCGTAAAGTCACCGACTATTCCCGGAGCAGGTTCGGAACCGGCCGTTGTAGGTACTGCCTTTGCGATGAAAGAAGGTGCTACTTCAGGTTTGATTGAAGGCAATACCGGGGTTTATATGTTGACCGTGACCAAAAGGACCGAAGCGCCTAAATTGGATAACTATAGTACATATGCGAATGCTGTAAAGTCTTCTCGTGAAGCTAGGGTAAGCACAGCGGTTTATCAAGCCTTGAAAGATGCCGCCGAAGTTGAGGATAACCGAGCGGTTTTCTATTAAGAAAATACACTTATCGATATATAAAAAAGGCCTTTCTCAAGAAAGGCCTTTTTTATTATTACAAAACCATTTGGGTGTAATTCAAGGTCGTAGGATATCCTTTTTTCTTGAAGTATTCGGGGGTGCTTTGGTTTCCAGATACCAGAACAAAGTCACCGCCCCATGCCCCTAAGCTTTTTATGGTTCCCGGATAGTCTTGAAAAAGTTGTTGCTTGATAGTTGGTGTCTGGAGTGTTCGCGATAATAAGGCTTCATGGCGCTCTAGAAGGGTTTTAAAAGTGGGTAGGTCTTCGCACTTCAATATTTCTTGGGTAAGCCGGGTCACGCTCTCGGTCAGCCTAAGTTTGTCGAATTCCATCTTTCGATATTGGGAGATCCCTTCGCGACTGTTCTGTTTTTTATCCAAATGCACGAAAAAAAGGCGGTCTAGGAATTTCGGGTTGAATTCAACGGGCTTCACTCTAGGTTTTTTTTCTTTTACTTGGTAGAGGATCGGACTGTTGTTTTGGGCGCAGGCAATGTCATATCCACTTCCTGAAAAAGCATTCCACAATAATTGAAAGGCATCCACTTTGGCCCATTGGGCTATGTTGTTGATTAGGGTAGACGAAGAACCGAGTCCCCAATCCCTTGGGAAATCCAGTCGGGTCTCTACTTCAATTCCTTGGCTTTCTGAAAGAAAATCGGGGTTCAGTTGATTTGCTTCCTGCAAAAGTCGGATCAATACCTCGTCTACCGATTCGCCCGATGGTCTGTTTTTAGGGTTCAGTACTTTGTCGATGTCCAAGGTGGTCTTGAACCAAGTGTCTCCCTTTTCATCAAGACTCTGCCATGAAAGTTCACGCGTGGTGTTCGGACTAATTTTTAGGCTCTGTCCGAATTTTGTGGGTACGGCCAGTCCGCATGCACCGTCAAGTATGGCATATTCGCCGGTTAGAAGCAGTTTTCCGTTACTGTAGAACTCTTTTGTCATTTGGTGTTCCTCAGCTTTTCAAAGGCCTCTACTACTGCATTGTGTGTGGCCGAGTGTTTTTTAAAATGGTGGGTCAAGGTTTTCTTTTCATCTTCCGTGGCCCCGAGCTGGTTCAAGATGTTCAATAGGTGCATTTTCATATGGCCTTCTTGAATACCGGTGGTGACCAAAGAGCGTACTGCCGCAAAATTTTGCGCTAGGCCCGCAACGGCAACGATCTGCATCAACTCTTGGGCCGATGGTTTTCCTAATATTTCCATGGCCAATTTTACCAATGGGTGAAGACTTGTGAGTCCGCCAATGGTGCCGAGTGCCAGGGGCAGCTCGATCCAAAATTTGAAGGTTCCGTTTTCTATGGCGGCATGGGTGAGGCTTGTGTATGACCCGTCTTTTGAGGCATAGGCGTGTATGCCCGCTTCAACCGCCCTAAAATCGTTGCCTGTAGCAAGAACAACGGCATCTATACCATTCATGATACCCTTGTTGTGGGTAACGGCCCTATGGGGCTCTACCTTGGCTATATTGACGGCCTGTACCATTTTTTCGGCGAATTGCCGTGACGATTCGCTGTTTCCGCCTTTCAATTCTTCCACTGGGCAGCTTACTTCCGCGCGTACCAAACAATCGGGGACATAGTTCGATAAGATGCTCATTACAATTTCTATGGCCTTTTCTTCCTCCGAAAAAAGAGGGTAGGATCGGGCTTCGGCCTTAAAGGTCTTGGCAAACTGCTCGAGGCAAGAATTGATGAAGTTGGCCCCCATGGCATCGAGGGTCTCAAAGGTGCAGTGCAGCTGGTAATAGTGGTCGAGGGCATCGGTTTTGTCGCGTAGCTCGATCTTGTTGATGCCGCCGCCCCTTTTTTCCATGTTCTTGGTAATGGCCGAAGCATCGGAAAGAAGCTTGGGGTGTGCCTGTTCAAAGAACGCGGTAAGCCGCTCTTTGTCGCCGTGGTACATAAAGTGTACCTGTCCAATTTTCTCCGTTCCTAGAACCTGGGTTTTAAATCCGCCCTTGTCGAGCCAGAATTTGGCCGCCTTGCTAGCTGCCGCTACGACGGAGCTTTCTTCTATGGCCATTGGAATGGCGTAAAGCTTGTTGTTGATCAGGAAATTGGGGGCGATACCTAGGGGAAGGTAGTAGTTGGTAATGGTGTTTTCTATAAATTCGTCGTGCAACTGCTGAACGTCCTCGGCTACATTCCAGTACCGTTTAAGCAGTGCCTTTGCCGCTTCCGGGTCTGATGTGTAATGGGTCGTTAGCCAATCTATTTTTTGCTCTTTCGTCAGTTTTGAGAATCCCTCAATGGGCTGGGTCATAGCTTTTGGTTTCGGTCGGTAAAGATAATGATAATGGTTTATACCTGAGATTGAGATAAAGCACGATAAAACAAGGGATTTTTATGATTTAAAGTTTAAATCTTTGTAAAATTATCACTAAACTTGGGCGATTTAATCTTTTTATAACATTCTATGCGAAAATTAGTTTTAAGCTTCTCTTTTGTCTTCGCCTTTTTGGCGTTTTCATATGCTCAAGAGAAACAAGTTATTACAGTAGAGGCAGTATATGGTGGGGAATTTTCTATTGAAAGGCTTGATGTCCTTAGGTCGATGAAAAATGGGAAACAATACACCATTTTAAACAGAGGGGCGAATGGGGCTACCACCATTGATAAATTTGATTATGCCAGTCAGAAAAAGGTCGAGACCATCGTCAGTTCGGCCGATTTGTCGGGAATAGATGGTTTTAGCTCGTACCAGTTTAGTGATGATGAATCACAGGTGCTCTTGGCTACGGAATTAGAGTCTATTTTTAGACGCTCTACCCTTGGTATTTTTTATGTATATGACCTAAAGTCGAAAAAGTTGACCAAGGTTTCAGATACCAAGATACAAGAGCCTAAGCTATCACCTGACGGAACAAAAGTGGCCTATGTGAGCAAGAACAACCTGTATTTGTTCGATTTACTTTCGGGAAATACAAAGCAACTTACAACGGATGGGGAGAAGAACAAGATTATTAACGGGGTTACCGATTGGGTCTATGAAGAGGAATTTGCCTTTGTCCGAGCTTTTGATTGGAATACCGATGGAAGTAAAATAGCCTTCTTGCGTTTCGATGAAAGCGAGGTACCCGAGTTTTCCATGGATGTTTTTGGAGCCGACCTGTACCCAAGTCAAGAAACGTTCAAATACCCTAAGGCCGGTGAGGCCAATGCCAAGGTGAGTTTGCATTTGTACGATGTGAAGTCCGGAAGCACGGCAGCGGTAGATTTAAACGACCCCTATTACATTCCGCGTATCAAGTGGATGAACAACCCGAACTATCTTAGTGTCCAGACCCTGAACCGTCATCAGAACGACTTGAAGCTTTATTCGGTAAACGCAAAGAACAATACGGCTTTGGTCTTGCTTGAAGAAAAAGACAAGGCCTATGTTGATATCACCGACAACTTAACTTTTTTGGCAGACGATAGCTTTATATGGACCAGTGAGAAAGACGGATATAACCATATTTACCTTCATGATCAAGATGGGCGTCTAGTTAATCAGATAACCAAAGGCCCATGGGAGGTCACCCGATACTATGGGTATGACCAGAAGGAAGACAAGGTGTATTATCAATCTACCGAGAACGGCTCTATCAATAGAGGCGTATACAGTATTGAAAGTAATGGAAAGAAGAAAAAGGCCTTGGCCGTCGAAGCAGGTACGAACTCGGCTGATTTCAGTGCTGATTTTACCTATTTTATCCATACCTATTCCAATGCCAAAACCCCACCTGTATATACCTTGCGAAAAGCACTTAGCGGTAAGGAGGTAAAGGAAATAAAAAACAATGAGGCCTTAATGGCCAAATTGAAGGCTTACGAACTTAGTGAGAAAGAGTTTTCCACCATAACCATCAATGGTAACGAGTTGAATATGTATATGGTGAAACCAAAAGATTTCGATCCTTCTAAAAAATACCCTTTATTGATGTACCAGTACAGTGGCCCCGGATCGCAGAGCGTTTCCAACAGTTGGTTGGATGCCCGTGATCTATGGCACCAACAATTGGCTTCCCAAGGTTATGTAGTGGCTTGTGTAGATGGCAGGGGAACAGGCTTTAAGGGTGCCGACTTTAAAAAATCGACCTACCTAAACTTGGTAAAGTATGAAACGGAAGACCAAATCGCAGCCGCAAGGGAGCTGAGTAAATTGCCTTACATAGATGAAAACAGAACCGGAATTTGGGGCTGGAGCTTTGGCGGGCATATGGCTACCAATTGTATTCTAAAAGGAAACGATGTCTTTGAAACGGCCATTGCCGTAGCACCCGTTACTACTTGGCGTTTTTATGATACCATTTATACGGAGCGCTTTTTGCGTACGCCCGCGGAAAATCCGGCAGGTTACGATGAAAACTCCCCGCTGAACTATCCTGAAATGTTAAAAGGTGATTTTTTATTGGTTCACGGATCGGGTGACGATAACGTACATGTGCAGAATTCAATGCGTATGATAGAAGCACTGGTACAGGCCAACAAACAGTTTGATTGGGCCATTTATCCCGATAAAAACCACGGGATTTACGGAGGGAACACCCGAGTACATCTTTTTAATAAAATGACGAACTTTTTGGGCGAGCACCTTTTGCAGCCCAAAAAATAAACGACCAAAGCAACAAAGATTAGTAAAGGAAGTTCTTGCGATAAGAAGGAGGACCCGATAAAAAAGGCTATTTTAATCGGCTTTTAAGCTAATCTCGATAGAAATCAATTTAACAAATAACAAATTTTATGGCATTAGTAGAAAAGGCACCGCATGAAAAAGAGCTGTTCGGGCATCCGGTAGGTTTATACATCCTGTTTTTCACTGAAATGTGGGAACGGTTTTCATATTATGGAATGCGGGCTATTTTGGTTTTGTATCTGGTCACAAAGACCTCCGAGGTCAATCCTGGTTTGGGTTGGACCAACAATGAGGCGTTGGCGCTTTTCGGTTGGTACACTATGTTGGTTTATGTGGCCTCTATACCGGGCGGAATTATTGCAGATAGGATCCTTGGGCAAAAGAAGTCGGTAATTCTAGGGGCGATTCTTCTTGTTATTGGCCATAGTATTTTGGCTATTGAGGAAATGTGGGCGTTTTACACAGGTCTGGGATTCATTATTTCGGGTGTTGGTATGCTAAAGCCTAATATTTCCACTATGGTAGGAGGTTTGTACAAAAAAGATGATATAAGAAGGGATAAGGGATTTACCATTTTTTATATCGGCATCAATATCGGGGCATTTCTTTCTAGTTTAATAGTTGGGTACGTAGGTGAGGTTTATGGCTGGCACTACGGTTTTGGACTGGCGGGAATTTGTATGTTCTTTGGCCTGGTTCAATTTGTTCTTGGTCAAAAATACCTCTACGGTGTAGGTGACTATTTAGGAAAATCGAAAAATGTAGAGGATCGGGAATCATTGAAAAGACCCTTGACGAAAATTGAAAAGGATAGGGTTGTTGTCTTGATCATATCTTTCTTGATGGTAATCGTATTTTTTGGAGCCTTCGAACAGGCAGGGGGCTTAATGAATCTGTATGCCAAGGATTACACGGATAGAATGCTGTTCGGATGGGAAGTTCCGGCTTCATGGTTTCAGGCGGCTAATTCATTTTTTATTATTACCCTCGGAACGGCAGTTGCCGGCTATTGGGCTAAACGAAAGTTGAAGGGCAAACATGCATCCTCACTGTTTAAAATGTTAATGGGGCTTATTATCATGGGTACGGGATTTTTGTTCATGACAGCGGCAACGGCACAGTATCAAAGTACGGGATCATCAGCTATGTACTGGTTGGTTTTGGCGTATTTGTTTCATACCGTTGGCGAATTGAGCCTGTCGCCCGTATCGCTTTCATTCGTGACCAAATTGGCTCCGGCGAAATATGCTTCATTAATGATGGGGCTATACTTTGCTACTACAGGCCTAGGAAATAAATTGGCAGGTATTCTAGGAGAGTCCGCATCGCAATTTGGAGAATATAAGGTGTTTACGGGTATTGCTATTTTCTGTATTCTATTCGGTGCTTTGGTATGGTTGTTTTTGAGCAAACTAAAAGCTTTGACACATGGGGCGGAAGATAACGAAAGGAAAATGACAAGTGCCGATGCTTCATAAGAAATTGAGACGCGGATCATATCAATAGAAATAATAAGCTCCCTTTTCGCCAGTAGCGTGAAAAGGGAGTTTTCTTTTTAGGCAGGTCTGCTTCCACCGGTCTATATAGCTTTTGTAATTGCTGCCATCCGCAATAATACACTGTGGTTCTAATTTGGCGATGACCCTTTCAAGGTTGAGTTTGGGCGATTGGGTAAGGATAAGATAATCGACTTGCCTATTGTCTTCGGGATAGACGGCAAGACTGTCTATGACCAAAAGCTTTTTATCCTTCCATACATAACTGTTCTTAAGGTTGGGGTAGGAGATGTCGGAAATTCGCTCAGCAAGGCTGTAATCGCGGATAATGCTGCCTAGGCGGGCGGTGTCCGAGCTTATGGCCCGTAGTTCTTTTCCCGTTTGGAGAAAGAAGGCGGTGTTCTTGGTTTGATGGACTAGAAGTAGAACATTTTTTTCTGAAGCGTGGTAATGGCAATATAGCAGCCACAACTGAAATGCTATGACCGTCATGGCAAGGGCGAGCACCTTTTTGAAATTTGGCCGGACGATCAGTAAGGCGAGGCACAAAAGTCCGGCATAGGCCAGTACCATTTGAACCCCGTCGAATGGGATGTTCTTGAAAACAAAGGTCTCTTGTTGTGCTACCCAGGCAATGATGGAGTTCATATATCCGATTAGGGTGTCGTAAGCGCTGATCAGGAGGTCAGGATAGATGTCTGCCAGGGCCAATAGAATGATCAAGATACCGATTCCCAATAGGGCACCCAGTGCTGGAACGATCAGCAGGTTGCTTATGAAGAACAAAGCCGGAAATTGATGGAAATAGAATAGGCCTATCGGGAGAACGCCCAACTGTGCGGCTATACTTACCGATAGTAGCTCCCAAGCCTTGCGAACGACCAAGTTTTTGGGCAGCCACAACTTTTGTAGCCGTGGATAGAACCAAACGATGGCCAGCACTGCCGTATAGCTCATTTGAAAACCTACCTGAAAGAGCAGGTTCGGGTCAATGGCCAACAGAATGAAGAACATGGATAGGGCCAAAATGTTGAACGTATTGTTCGGTCGGTTGAGATACATGCTATAGGCCAAGAACGAAAACATGGTCACCGCCCTTACGACCGAGGCCGATAGGCCCGAAAGAAAGGCAAAGCCCCATAGTAAAATTACGGTCAAGGCCAGTTTTATACCTTTTCCCTTAGGAAGCCGCTCAAGGGGGCGTAAAAGAAACTGTAGCAATAGCAACAAAATACCGATGTGTAGTCCCGAGACTGCTAGAATATGAACGGCGCCCGCGTTTTTGTAATCTGTATAGGTTTCTTCGGAAATATCGTTGCGTTGCCCAAGGAGCAAGGCTTGGATAATGCTTAGTTCGTCTTTGCCAAAACGGGCTTTCCGTAATTGGGAGATGATGTGGTTACGCGTCTTTGCGGCCAGACCGTATAGGCTTGAAGAGGCATTTTCAAGAGGGATAAATGTCTTGGGCGTCATCTGTATTTGATGGGATATGCCCAGACCGTTTAGGTATGCTTTGTAATTGAACTGATGCGGATTCAAAGCCTCTCTCGTTTTTGCAATGCTTCCGTACCATAGCAATTCGTCATCGACTTGAAATTTTTGAAGGGTGGAATCAGGGATAAGGTTGAGCAGTATCTTACCTCTGGCCCTTTGTTGGTCAAACCCTCGAATTTCGCCAATATATCTATCGGAAAAGGACGTGGGCTTCAACACCCTCGAAATCTTGATGTGCCAAGTGTGATTTCCCTTAAAATCGTGGTTGAGATAGTGGTTTGCCTGGTTTTCAGGGCGAGCCAGCGACGTGGCGAAAACACCGATGGAAAGTGTGGTCAAGACAGCTAGGTAGCCAAATAGATGCGATTCGTTCCATTTATCATTAAAACGTAGTATGCCTAAAGCTACGAGCAGGCCAAGGCAAGTTGTCATAGGGTAAGGAACGGGAAGTTGAAGATAATTGCCCACTATAATACCCAAAATTAAAACCAGTGTCAGTTTAATGGGTATGAAGCGAAGCAACTTCATTGTTTAGCGACTATAGAATTCGATTGGCTTTTATGAATGCGCTGCTCCAATAACCTTCCCTCAGGGAGGAAACGATTACGCCTCTAGAAGTCGAGGCATGTACAAATTTGATGTCGTTGTTCTTTACGGAAACCACCATGCCCACATGGTTAATACGCTTGCTCCGCTTGCTGGTCTTAAAAAAGAGGAGGTCTCCCTTCTCAATATCGCCCTTACGTATGGTCTTGCCTTCTTCGGCCATGTGGTATGAGGTACGGGGCAATTTTATGTCGTTTTCGCCAAAGGCCACGTAAAGCAAGCCAGAGCAGTCCATTCCTTTTTTTGTGGTACCGCCATATTTATACCGGACACCTGAAAATTTAAGGGCCGTGTCGATAATGTCATCGGCTTTCGAGCGCTTGGATGCAGCTGTTTTTTTAACGCGCCTAGGTTCTCTTTTAGGGGCGTCAGTGTCTTTGGCCGCTACGGTTATTTTGCGCGGCTCCCTCTGGGCGGCTTTCTTTTTTGAGCTGCCACAACTGGCAAGCAAACAGACGAACAGAATGTAGAAAATTTTACGAAGCATGAACACAAATCCTTTTCTTGATAGGGTACCAAGGGTATACCCAAATTTAAACATTTTCTATTATACGGCTAGCGGCATTCTCACTAGCCCCTTTACCGCCCAGTTTTTTTTCAAGCGCATCATAAGCTTGAATTTGTGCCGTACGGGCCGGCCCTTTAAGTATTTTATTCAGTTCGGTTTGGATATTCTTGGTGGTCAGGTCGTTCTGGATCAGCTCCTTTACGACTTCTTTGTCCATGATCAGGTTTACTAGCGAAATGTATTCAAGGGTAATGATACGTTTGGCAATCTGATAGGAGAGCCAGTTGGCCCGATAGCAAACCACTTGGGGGACTTTGAAAATCGCGGTTTCCAATGTGGCGGTTCCGCTGGTGACCAAGGCGGCATGGGCTATGCTCAAAAGGTCGTAGGTTTTATTGGCAACAAAACTTACGTTCGGGTTTTTGAGAAAAGGCTGGTAGAAATCGTGGTCGAGACTGGGTGCCCCGGCAATTACGAATTGATAGTCGGAAAAATCTTTGATGACCGATAACATTAAGGTCAGCATCTTTTGAACCTCTTGTTTCCGGCTTCCGGGCAGTAGGGCGATAATCTGTTTGTTGGGATCTAAATTGTTTTCCTTTCGGAAATTTTGCTCGTTAACGGGATTCCGATCGCTAATGGCATCTATAAGCGGATGACCCACAAAGTTCACCGGATAGCCGTGTTTCTTTTCGTAGAAATCTTTTTCAAACGGAAGAATAACGTGCATGGCATCGATATCCCGTTTTATGTCTTTGATGCGTCCTTCCCTAGAGGCCCAGATTTGAGGGGAAATGTAGTAATTGGTCTTGTAGCCCAATGCTTTCGCCCATTTGGCTATACGAAGGTTAAAACCCGAATAGTCGATAAAGACAATGACGTCGGGCTGAAATTTCTGGATGT
Source organism: Zobellia uliginosa (assembly GCF_900156625.1). Taxonomy (GTDB): domain Bacteria; phylum Bacteroidota; class Bacteroidia; order Flavobacteriales; family Flavobacteriaceae; genus Zobellia; species Zobellia uliginosa. The sequence continues at coordinate 927,615 of NZ_FTOB01000001.1, forward strand.
CGGCCTTACAGAATTTAATGGCTTTTGCAATGGTACCTAAGTTCATCAGCACCTCTAAAAACCCCATAAAGGCCATTTCCTTGTAATGTCGTACCAAAGTGCCTCCGGCTTGTTGCATAAGGTCGCCTCCCCAAAATCGGATGTCCGCGTTCGGGTCTTTGGCCTTAAGGGCCTTCATCAGATTGGAACCGTGAAGATCGCCCGATGCCTCGCCTGCAATTATATAGTACTTCATTACAAATTGAATACAGTTAATACCTGTCCTGTAAAAGAGAGAACTCGGTTAAGGTAAAATTCGTATACCCTTGCCCGAGTAATTTTTATGGTTTAAAAAACTTTATAGTAAAGAATGGCCAGTGCCGTTAGGATCGTGGCGATAAGAACACCTTTGGCCCTATTGTCACGCCTAATGCGAAGAAAACCAAAAAAAGCGATAAGGTTCAAAATAGCGCCCAAGGCCAAAAGGCTGCCAATGTGGCCTTGTTGTATTGCTGCCTCAAAAGTTTCGGCTATACCGAAATCTGAAAACAGTAGAATGTAGAGCAAGGTGCCGATGGTATTAGCTATAATTCCTACCAAAAAACCAATGGCAAGTTCTTTTTTAACGTTCATGCTTTTTTAGTTTAGTCGATTCTTTTCGGTGGTGCAAAGGTATACTTCTTTAGCGTTCTTTTGGTTATTGGTCAAAATGCCAGCCGTTCAGTTGCTGGATGACATGGTGGGCCGTAAGGTCGAACTGGGTAGGCACTACCGACACATAGTTGTGGGCCAAGGCCCATTCGTCGGTATCTTCCCCTTTGTCGAGCAATTCAAATTCACCGGTTAGCCAGTAGTAATCCTTGCCTCCGGGACTTTTGCGTTTATCGAATTTTTCCTTCCAGTTTGCACGGGCCTGCCGGCAGATTTTTACCCCCTTGATATCCTCCTTTTTCGCTTTCGGTATGTTTACGTTTAAAACCACACCTTTAGGAATGCCATTGGCCAAAGATTCACTCACGATTTTTTTGATGATATCGCCGGCAGGTTCAAAGTCGGCGTGCCATGAATAGTCGCAGAGCGAAAAACCTATGGCGGGAATACCTTCGATTCCGGCCTCTATGGCAGCACTCATGGTTCCTGAGTAGATTACGTTTATAGATGAGTTGGATCCGTGGTTTATGCCACTGACACAGATGTCGGGTTTGCGGTCGAGCAATTCTTGAAGTGCCATTTTTACACAATCCGCAGGGGTGCCGCTACAGCTGTATTCTTCTCGGGCGCCATGCTCCTTGTCGACCACGATTTTTGCTGAAAATAGGGTGTTGTCTATGGTTATGGCGTGTCCTTGGCCCGATTGGGGCCCGTCGGGAGCTACCACCACTACGTCGCCCAACTCTTTCATATAACGAATTAGGGCCCGTATTCCCGGAGCGGTAATGCCGTCGTCGTTCGTTACTAAAATCAAAGGTTTTTTCATGCGGAATACTTTATAGCGCAAAAATACGTTTTACAGAACATATCGGCCTAAGTTCGTTTAACAAAAAATTAGTGCCTTTGCTCAAAGGGTGGCATGGTTTTTTCAGTATCTTAGGGAATTCATTACTTTTAAGTGTGAAAAGTACAATCTTCACCCTTTACCAGGGTTGGTTATTAAAAATAAAACGAAAATAAATATATGAAAAGGAATCTTGCCTATTCACTTTTGGTAATGCTCATATCCGTTGCCTCATGTAGCTTTACCAATAAGTCTTTTGAGAATGATGATAAAGACAAATTGCTTTTAGACCTTATTACCTATGTCTTGGAAAAAGGACACTACGAACCTAAGAATATCGATGACGATTTTTCGGTCAGTGTATTTGAAGATTTTATAGATGTTCTTGACCCTACCAAAAGATATTTTTTGGAGGAAGATATCAAGGAGTTTGAGCAATACAAATTTCAACTTGACGACCAGATCAAGAGTACCGATATCTCTTTTTTCAATTTGGTCTATGCAAGGTTAAGGCAGCGTATGACCGAGGCGGAAACCTTGTACAAGGAAGTATTGGAGAAACCTTTTGACTATTCAAAAAAAGAGAGCATCAATATCGATTACGAGAAGATGGCCTTTGCCAGTTCAAAAAAGGAACTAAGGGAGCGTTGGAGGCAACAACTAAAGTACGCCACCTTGGGAACCTATGATTCTAAGATGAAACTGGTAGGCGAAAAGCCGGAAGAAGGCGGAAAGCCAATGACACAAAAGGAAGCTGAAAAGTCCGCCAGGGAATCTACCAAGAAAACCTTGGACGAGTTTTTTGATTTTGTCAACGACCTGCAACGTAAAGATTGGTTCGTACAATACATCAATACCATTGTTGACGAGTTCGATCCACATACCTACTATTTCGCTCCCGATGAAAAGGATAAGTTCGATACCAGTATGTCGGGTAAGTTTGAAGGTATAGGCGCACGATTGCAAAAAAAGCCCGAAGGGGCCAAGATTGTCGATATTATCTCTGGAGGACCAGTATGGCGTGATGCGCGTTTGGAAGTCGGAGATCAAATCTTAAAAGTGGGCCAAGAAGGTGAAGAGCCTATCAATATTGTGGGTATGCGTCTTGACGATGCCATTAAATTGATCAAGGGGCCTAAAGGTACCGTGGTTGAATTGACAGTGCGTAAAATAGACGGTTCATTGGAAACCGTACAACTTACCAGGGATGTGGTAGAGCTTGAAGAGTCTTTTGCCAAGTCGGCGAATATCATCAAGGACGACCGTAAGTACGGAATCATCGATTTACCCAAGTTCTATGTAGATTTTGACGATTATACCGAGAGAAACGCGGCTACCGATGTGGCCAAGGAAGTTGAGCGCTTGAAACAAGAAGGGGCCGAAGGACTGATTCTTGATTTGAGGGACAATGGTGGTGGATCTCTGAAGACCGTAGTTGAAATGGCCGGACTCTTTATTAAAGACGGTCCGATCGTTCAGGTAAGGTCTTCGGGCAAGGGCAAGGATGTGTATGATGATAAAGACGAACGTATTCAATGGGATGGACCTTTGGTTATCTTGGTGAACGAACTTTCGGCTTCAGCCTCTGAAATTTTGGCCGCTGCCATGCAAGATTATAAAAGGGCCATTGTTATAGGAAGCAAGCAGACCTTTGGTAAAGGTACCGTTCAGAACGTGATTCCGCTTGATAACATCGTACGCAGTAACGAGCATGGCGATTTAGGGGCCATAAAAATCACGACACAAAAATTCTACCGTATCAACGGAGGCTCTACCCAGCTCGAAGGGGTAAAGAGTGACGTGGTGGTTCCGGACAAATACAGCTATATCGATCTAGGGGAAAGGGATCAGGCGAATCCACTGAAATGGGATAAGATCTCGCCGGCCGATTATAAGCCATGGGATGGTTATATCGATTACGAGAAGACCATTGCCAATAGCACTAAAAGAATGGCCAACAACCCACAGATCAAGTTGATCGAAGAAAATGCAAAATGGTTGAAGCTGGAAAGTGACGAAACCGAGATTTCCTTGAACTACGATACGTACAGAGAAGAAGAAAAGGAACACAAGAAAAGGTCCGATTACTTTAAGGCGATAAGCGAATACGATTCTAAATTGACTTTCGAGTCATTGAAGTATGAAGAGCAATTGTTTACAAAAGATTCGGTCTTGCGTGAAAAGCGTGACAGATGGCACAAGGCCTTGGCCAAAGATGTGTATGTTGAGGAAGCCGTGAATGTTTTGGAGGACTTACAAAAAAATAATATAGAGCAGAGTAAATTGGCCGCTGTAAAAGGATAATAAGAAGAGTAGTTTATATTGAAAAAGCCCTGATGTACTAACATCAGGGCTTTTTTTGTTAAAGCATGGGCCGCCCATCGTAAAAAAAGAGAGGGGGTAAAGCTTCTTAGTTGTGGGTTACGCTTAGGTTTTTGATACGAACTAAACCGTATGATCCCGTATAACTTGCGCCTTTAACGGATTGCAAGTAGTTACCGACTTTAAAATAGTTTTCAGATAGATCGTCAACTTCCATTTTCTTTCTGAATACGCTAGAGCCGTTCATAAAGAGCTCTACATAAGCTCCGGAATATACCAGTTTACAATTGTAAGTGGTGTCAAGACTGTAGCCGCTGAAGGTTTGGCTGCCTCCTTGTTCTTCGGTAACATAGCCGCTAATCTTTAGTTTTACCGATCCCGATGATTGGTTTTCTTCACCAATGAACTGAACCCTTACTACATCATCGACTTCAACACCGTCTGAATTTTTACTGGGACCATGTATTTGACCAAAGCAGAGTACCCCGCCATCGCCGTCGGTATCTTGTGGGAGTTGGTTGACCTGTACGGTCCATTCCATGGTGTGGGTGCCGCTATCGCCGGTCCAACTTGCCAAGTTGCCGTTGTCCATCTCACGTAGCTCTACCCTTGGATTTTGTGAATTGGCCGAACCGCCCAAACCTCTGTAGCATTTAAAGTATACCCATTCGCCATCGGTATAGAAGTAATTGTCATCGGAGTAGGTGTTGTATGAAATGCCACTGGCATCGGTAATGTCATCGTAATAGGTGGCAGATGAGCCTGGGCTTCCTACAAAACTGTTGATTTTCCAAGTGTTTGCCGTGATGCCTAGAACTGAGGCGGGTGAGTTTCCGCTTGTAGGGGGAGTGGACGAACCACCGGAGCCCCATGCTTGGAATTTGGTAATGCTGTTCCATAAAACGGTGCTTCCACCGCTGTTAAGCACATAGCCCTTACCGACAATCCTGATATAACGGGCGGTAGAGTTGGGGAGGTCGATAGTTTCGTAATCCGAAGTAGAACCTGAACTGGTTTTCGATTTGATTTTCGTCAGGCTAGAAGTAGAATTACCTACCCAAACTTCATACTTGGTCTTTCTGCTGTCTCCTTTATAGAAGGCAATTTTCACATAATCAATGTTGGCCGAACTGCCAAGGTCGTATGTGATGGAAGCCCCATCACCATAACCTGACCAACGGGTAGACGTAGATCCGTCTAGGGTATTACTGGCTACGTTCGGTGATTGTGAGGTGCTGGCCGAGACCGAAGAAATTCCAATGGCCGTGGAATTGGTGGAAAGTTTGGTAAGGACCGCTTCTTCATCTGGGTCGACTTGTTCTTCCGAACAACTTCCTAGACATAAGGCCAGGAAAAATACGGGAATAAGCTTCCACATAATGTCTCCGTTGAAGGCCGTGCGCACCGTCGTAAATACATTTTTTTTCATAATAGTTCAATATTAAATTTAGGGTTATTGGTTATCCACTTTGGTTAACCAGTTGTGTAATGTTATTAATTAATTTTATATTAACAAAATATTAGTAGGTAAATTCTATTAAAAGATAAAGTCTTGTCCGTTTGTTTTGTGAATTGATTTTGTAGGTTAATTGTTTGAAGTTAGTGTTTGTAAGGGGTGGGTTCTTTTGGCTTCTGTAAGAAAAAAAAGGAAGGTGAGGGCTAGATAGTGAGATACAGCTGCACTTCCTTTGATAGTAGCGGAATTGCTGTAGGTTTTTTGGAAGGTGTAGATAGGCATTTTTCGGTCTAAGTCCTTTTAGTCGACTGAGACGACCAAGGTTCTAAACTGGTTTAATAGCAACTGTAGTTTAGGGGCGATATACGCTTTACAAAATGGTTTTTCAGGGTTGCTGATATAGTAATTTTGAAAGTGGGCCTCTGAAGGTTTAAATGAGACAAAAGGTAATACCTGGGTTATTAATGGGGCGCTAAAATCTTTTTGCAATAGTTTTAAAAGGCCAATGACATCAAGGTGCTGGCGCTGCGAAAAGCTATAGACTGCCGAGCGGTACTTATCGCGCATACTATGGTTAGAAGTGCTTTTATGGGTGTGAAGATGAATTTCGACCAAATCTTTTAACGTAATGCGTTCTGGCTTGAAATGTACAATGACGGCTTCGGAGAAAGTATTATGGCTTGCTGTTGATGCCACAAAGCCCTGCTCTACCCTGTCGACTCCCCGTAAGGATTGAAAAACTGCTTCCGTACACCAGTGGCAACCTCCGCCCAAAGCTATTTTTTCCATAAAAACGCATTTGTATCCTTTCTTTTTGTCGCTGTATGGGGCCAATACTTGCGAGGGGGGTAAAATAAAAAGACCCACTGGGAAAGTAGGTCTTTAAATCGCGAATGTAAAGCTGTAGCGCCCAAATCATGCTACAGTTTCTAGCGTAGGTCGAGTTTGAATATCGTTTATGGCCAATTTGTTTTGTTCGTTCAGTTTTCTGTTCTGTACGTAGGTTATATAAAGGGCTACGATACAGAAAACCGCAGCTGCGCCATTGCCATCTTTGACCAATAGGTGGGCAATGATTCCGAAAGTAAGGTTGAGGAAAAATCCGGCATAGGCCCATTCGCGGACCCAGCCACTTTTATTGAAAACAAGAACGGCCAGCCCCAATAATTGGGCGCTTCCTAAAACAAATATTAAGTAGGTTGGGTATCCTAATTCTTCAAATTTGAGAACTACGGCCTCGTAGTTGAAGAAAGAATTGGCTACGGCATAAATGATAGCCAATGAAAAAAAGGAGAGGGCAATACGGTAGTAAAGCTTTGTGGTTTTCATAGAAATGGGTTTTAAGATAGTTTACCGAAGTTACTTTCTTAAAACCCAATTTCTTATGAATGATAGGTCAATTGCAATTTACTGTAGATTAATGGCAAGAATCTGGTTACGAGCTCGTTTGTCCCTGTTTTAACTTGTCGGCGTGCATTTTCCTTAACTTGGCCAACTTTGGGGTTATTACGGCGCTACAGTAACCTTGAGAGGTATTGTTGCGGTAATAATCTTGGTGATAATCCTCGGCGTCGTAAAACGTGGGAAGCGGGCTCAATTCGGTAACGATCGGGTCTTCAAAGTAAGACGATAGTTCTTGTATTACGGATTCGGCCACCGTCTTTTGGGTATCGTTGTGGTAGAAGATTACCGAACGGTATTGGGTGCCCACATCGCCGCCTTGTCGGTTGAGGGAGGTGGGGTCATGGCTTGTCATAAATACGATCAATAGATCTTGATATGAGATTACCGAAGGGTCAAAACTGACCTGTACCACTTCGGCATGGCCCGTAAGCCCCGAACAGACCTCTTTGTAGGTGGGTTTTCCGGGGGCATTGCCCCCAGCATAGCCTGAAACGAGTTTTTCAACCCCTTTCAATTCTTGTAACACTGCTTCTATACACCAAAAACAGCCACCGCCTAGGGTAGCAATTTCTAAATTTTTATCGCTCATTCTTTAACGCTTTCTTTTTGTAGTTGCATTGATTCGGAATTGACACAGTAGCGGAGGCCACTCGGTGGAGGGCCGTCTGGAAATACATGGCCTAAATGCGCATCGCAAGTATTGCACATGACTTCAACCCGTATCATACCGAAGGAAGAATCCTTTTCGTATTTGATGGCATTTTCCTTAATGGGTTGTGTAAAACTGGGCCAACCTGTGCCCGATTCAAATTTAATGGTGGAGTCGAACAAAGGCGTATCGCAACAGATACAGTTGTATTTTCCAGCTTCGTGGGCACTACATAGGGCTCCGGAATGCGCACGCTCCGTTCCTTTTTGACGGGTGATCCTGAATTGTTCGGCCGTGAGGAGCTCACGCCACTCGGCCTCGGTCTTCTCGACCCTTCTGTCGGGCTCCGGATTTCCCTTTACACTAAAATTGATTACATCTTTCCATGTAAGCATAAGCTTCCTTTCTATTTAAACGAATTCATTCTAAATAATGATAGTACAAAATAAATACATTGTACTATAGCAAATGTGCTTATTCGTCGAAATTTTTAGCCTTTACTTACAGTGACACATCAAAAGCCCGATCGGTGTGTTGGTCTTGCTTTGATTGTTGTTCTAAGTTTTGTTTTTGGTGTTGGGGTATAAGGGCGCCCAAAATGAATCGGACATCCAGTCTATCGGCCCGAACCTAAAATTTACCGTATTTTTGAAGTGCATGAATAGAAAAACGATCTATACCATTTTAACCATTTGCTGCGTGGTCGGCTTTTGGTTGTTCGATAATTTTTATACGCCCGCAACCTATTCGGATACGTCGGGGGATGGGGCTAAAACTGTAATAGCCTCCAGTTTGATGCCGAGCTCCACAACGGGGGAAATTGTCGAGCACAGCCATTTTACGCTTTCGTACAACGAAGCCTACGAACAGGCGGAATGGGTGGCCTATTCCTTAAAAAAAGAACACCTGACCAACGATGATCGTAAAAGGCCCTACTTTATAGAAGATCCCAAGGTGCGCACCAAATCTGCCGACTGGCGAAATTATAAAGGCTCGGGATATGATAGGGGGCATTTGTGCCCGGCAGGTGATCGAAGGTTTAGCGAACAAGCGTATAACGAGACGTTTTACACTAGTAATATCAGTCCCCAAGACCGTGATTTCAATGCTGGAATTTGGAATAAGTTGGAGAAGCAGGTACGTATATGGGCCAAGCGACATGGGGAAATTTTTGTAGTTACGGGCGGAGTTTTGGAAGAAGGCCTTGACGAGATCGGTGAAGAAGATGTCGATGTGCCAGAGTACTATTATAAAGTAATAGCCCGGGGCGATGGCGATGAGATAAAGATGTTGGCTTTTTTGTTGGAAGGAAAAGAGCGTTCGAAGCCTTTGAAGCAATTTAGCGTTTCCGTTGACGAAGTTGAAAAACGTACGGGAATCGATTTTTTCCGGAAGCTTCCTAAAAAAATACAAGACCAAAAGGAAAGCGAGGTCGATACCGGAAGCTGGAAGTTCAGTTTTTAGCCATCCAAAGCAATAGTCCTAAAAAAAACAGGCGTGGGCCTATCATCTTAGATACCTTCCTTAAGACGGTTGGCATCCAACTTCAGGAAAATAAAAAGTAGGGCCGTAAAAAATAGGAGTCCCGATCCACCATAACTAAAGAAGGGCAGGGGAATACCAATGGTAGGCAATACGCCTATCACCATGCCGATGTTTATAAAGTAGTGCACCAATAGAATGGATATAACGCCGTAACCGTACATACGTGCAAAGCCGGTTTTCTGACGTTCCGAAAGGTAGACCAGCCGTAATAATAGAAAGGTAAATAGCAATACTACGGTAGCGGTGCCCAAAAAGCCCCATTCTTCACCCACCGTACTGAAGATATAATCAGTATGTTGCTCTGGTACGAAGTCGCCTTTGGTTCGTGTTCCTTCCAAGAAACCCTTTCCCCAGAAACCACCCGATTCTATGGCTTTTTCAGATTGATAGGTATTGTAGCCAATGGTTTTTCGGATCTGCTCCAATTTAGCAGGGTCTTTCTCTAATCGTAACCACAGACTGAATCGGTCTCGGTGACGTTGTTCAAAAACGTTGTTGAAGACAAAATCAACAGAGAGCGAAAACAAGATGGTCAGTACCACGGCTATGGTCGTAGGGATGACCGGAACCTTGAATTTCTTCTTTTTGAGCAAAAAGAAGAGTATTAAGATAAGGGCGATACCGATGGTGATCCATATTGTACCGAACATTAAGGTCGTCACAAAAATAAGAATGGCAAAGAAAGCAATACCCAAATAGTATATAGGAAGCCCCTCCCTAAAGATAACAAAGGATAGGGAGAAAAAGACCAAGGCGCTACCGGGATCCGGTTGAGGGATGATCAGTATGGCCGGAATCAAGATGATCAAGAAAGCATAGAGCTGATCTTTATTGCGTTTGATGTCCGTTTGAATATCACTGAGATATTTGGCCAAGGCCAAGGCCGTAGCCACTTTGGCGAGCTCAGAGGGTTGAAGGTTGAAAAAACCCAGGTCGTACCATGAAGTAGCTCCGGCAATGGTCTTTCCGAAAGCGAAAAGGCCGAGCAGTAGCACCATGGAGATGATATAGAGTACACTGGAGAAGCGTTCGTAAAAGTTGGCTTCGAGGGCCAACAGGATTACAATCGATGCAAAACTGGTAAGGATAAAGAAAAGTTGTTTACCGTGAAGGGTGCTGAAATCGAATATAGACGAATCGCTTTCTGAAAAAGTACTCGAATAGATATTGACCCAGCCAATGGTCAGTAGCAATACATAAAAAAGAACGGAAAGCCAATCGATACGTTTGAGGACGCTTTTACCAGACATACTCGTTTATCTTGAATTCTTTGCCGCTATAAGGTTTGGCATATTCCTTTTCCAAAGTTTTCTCTAACATACGTTTTTCAAGGTCTTTTCTGGTGATTTCTCCCTTGATGTATTTTTCGATCATAAGCGAAGCTATGTGGCCCGCATACCTAGATCCGTAGTAGCCGTTTTCAATGTATACGGCAATAGCTATCTTAGGGTCTTCTACTGGGGCGAAAGCAACAAATACCGAGTGGTCGGTAAGCTGTACGCGAACACTGTCTATTTTGGTGTAATTCTCTACCGTACCGGTTTTACCGGCAATTTTGACGTCGGGAATCTGAAGCCATCGGGCCGTTCCCTTTTCGTAAACGTCGGCCATACCTTGAATGACCGGTTCAAAATGTTTTTTGTCGATCGTAGTATGTTTCGGCTCTACAAAATCGGGTATGCTAATGTCTTTTCCGTCAACTTTCTTTAAGATATGAGGGGTAAAATAGTGTCCGCGGTTGGCAATGGCCGCCGTCATATTGGCCAATTGTATGGGGGTCGCGGCTACCTCGCCTTGGCCTATGGAGTTGGATATGATATATGAAGATGACCATCGGTTGTCTCCGTACCATTTGTCGTAATACTCCTTGCTGGGGATCCTCCCTTTCTTTCCTGTCGGCAGATCATAGCCCAAGTATTGGCCGAGACCAAAACTCTTCATGTGCTTTTCCCAAACGTCCATACCGTCGTCAGTGGTCTCGAATTTGTCATATATCTTACGGAAGGTCGCGGCAAAATAGGCGTTACATGATTTGTAGATGCCGTCGTTCAGTTTGCGCAGGCCGCCTCCACAGTGGCATCCCCTTTTTTTCCTTCCAACATAAAAACCGTTGTAGCATTGCACCGTTGTGTTTGGGGTAATCACACCTTCCTGTAGTGCGACCAAGGCGTTTAGGGTCTTAAAAGGGGAACCGGGTGAACCTTCGGCCAAAATAGATCGGTCGAACAATGGTTTTGATATAGAATCGTAATGCAGTTTGCTGTAATTTTTTGAACGCTCCCTGCCTACCAATAGGGAAGGGTCGTAGGTGGGCCCTGATATCATGGCCAAAATCTCCCCGGAGGAAGGTTCTAAAGCGACAATGCCTCCACGCTTACCGTTCATGAGAAGTTCTCCGTATTCTTGAAGGGTTTTGTCTATGGTAATGTTTATTTCCAAGCCTTGTTCGGGAAGGGTATCCATTATTCCTCCTTTATACTTGCCTATATCGCGATTGTAGCGGTCTTTTTGAATGTACTGCACCCCTTTTCGACCACGAAGGATGTCTTCGTATTGTTTTTCCACGCCGGTGCGCCCAGTGAGCTCACCCTGTACATAATACGGGTTTTTGGCCAGGTCACGATCGTTTACCTCACTGATATATCCAAGTACATTGGCGGCACTCTTGGTATCGTAATAGCGCAATGAGCGTTTTTGAATATAGAATCCGCGATAGTGCCTCATTTTTTCTTGAAGCCTGGCGTAATCTTCTTTTGAAAGTTGGGGCACAAAAACTGAAGGCAACCTAGGGGAATAGACTCGTGCTTTGTGCAGTTCCTTTTTGAACTTGGCCTTGTCGATACCGAGCAAGCTGCAGAATTCAAGGGTGTCGAGTTCCCTTACTTCCCTGGGGATTACCATTACATCATAAGCTGGATCGTTACCTACAAGTAGCTTCCCGTTTCTATCGTAAATATAGCCGCGCTCAGGATAATCGTAGACCCTTTTTATGGCGGGGTCTTCCAATACCTGGTCGGGCGAGAAACTGAATATCTGTAGATAAGACAGTCTGCCGAGAAACGTAATGCCAATGATTACGATTATAGATGATAATAGCAACTTTTTCATCTAAGATGAAATTTATGATTTAAGAAGTTCAAATTAGCGATTTGATCTATTCTTTCCTTACACTAAAAAGTGAGCCAAAAAGCAAACAAAGAATTAAGGTTCCGGTACCTGTAGCCAATACTTTCTTCAAAATTAAGAGGAAATTGTCCAAACTAAAAATTTCCAACGTAAAGAAAACAAAGTGATGTACTATAATCAATAACGCTAAAAACGTAATTTGTTGTACCCTAGTGGTATTACTTAGTTTAAAACTTTGAAATTCAAAATTTACCCCAAAGACAAAACGCATAATGGCCGGCCTCATATAGGCGATTGTAATGGTCGATGCGGCGTGAATGGCCATGGTATCGGAAAAGAAATCTATGGCTATACCGAGTAAGAAACCGAGTCCGATAAAGGCGGCCCTGTTTTCTTTAATAGGGTACCAATAAAGAAACAGTATGTACACCATGGGGTTGATAAACCCGAAAAAATTCAGCTTGTTGAACACCAGCACCTGAACGAGCACCAGAAGCAGAAAACGAACGACATTTAAAAAATAGTAATTACTGACCATTAGTCTCCGTTTGTTTTTCGAGTTCTAAAATTTCTTCGCGATAGGTGTTTTTTACAATGTAGACATTTTTGATATTGGTCATATCGTTAAATAAGGCCACGTCTATATTGTAAAAACTTTTAGAGGTGTTGAGGTCAAACTTTCGTATGGTCCCTATAGGTATGCCTTCGGGGAAAATACTGCTCATTCCGCCCGTAACAATGGTATCGCCGATCGTAAGTGGGACCAATCGGGGAATGTCGACCAATTGCACTATGTTGTATTGCTTCATGTTCCAGACCAAGGAGCCGAAATGGTCGGTGTTCTTGATCTTGGCGTTGATGTTCGATTTCTCGTTCAGGATAGATTGTACGGTAGAGAAATTGTTGGAGGTGTTCTCTATGATGCCTAAAATACCCTTGCTGGTAATTACCCCCATATCGGGTTGAACACTATCTTTTCGGCCCTTGTCTATGGTGATGTAATTGCGTGGGTCGGCAAAGCTGTTTTTTATGACCTTGGCGGTAGTGATGGTATAGGTTTGTTGAACCGAATCAAGCACGGTCGTATCGATTTGCGTTCTGTTGAACAGCAATTTTCGGAGATAGGTGTTCTCCTCCATGAGTTTTTGGTTCTCTTGGTCAAGGCCGAAATAGGTAGAAACGTTATTGGATGTTCTTAAGATGTTTCCGGTAACCCAGTTTGATGAATTAAAGAACCGCGATTGGTGGTACGAATGTGACTGAATAGTGAAACCCAAAGAAACAATCATCAAAAAGACATAAAGAAGGAAATTCTTATATCGAATGATAAAATTGATGATCTGCTGCATTCACTTGTTGTTTGGTGAAAACTGCGAAGCAATTCCGAATGGCAATAAAATTAAAACCCTTGAAATCGCCCCGAAATCTTTAGGTTTTATTTGATAAGGATGCTTTTGTAACGCTCTAAGTTCTTGAGTGCAATACCTGTTCCCCTAACTACGGCCCGTAGGGGGCCTTCCGCAATGTATACGGGTAAATCCGTTTTTTGCGATAACCTTCTGTCAAGTCCGCGTAACATAGAACCACCACCGGCGAGATAGATACCGGTATTGTAAATATCGGCAGCTAATTCTGGGGGGGTCTGCGAAAGCGTTTCCATTACCGCATCTTCTACACGAAGAATCGATTTGTCCAAAGCCTTGGCGATCTCACGGTATGAAATCTGAACTTGTTTAGGTTTACCGGTCAATAGATCTCGACCTTGTACGGATTTTTCGTCCGGAGGGGTCTGGAGGTCTTCGGTAGCCGAACCTATTTCGATTTTTATATTTTCTGCGGTAGCCTCACCCACATAAAGGTTGTGTTGGGTACGCATGTAGTATATAATATCATTGGTGAAAACATCACCTGCAATCTTTACTGATTTGTCGCAAACAATACCACCTAAGGCAATTACGGCAATCTCGGTAGTACCGCCCCCTATATCGACGATCATGTTCCCTTTGGGCTGCATAATGTCAAGGCCGATACCGATGGCGGCCGCCATCGGTTCGTGAATCAAATAGACTTCTTTGCCGTTCACACGTTCGGAAGATTCCTTAACTGCACGCATTTCTACCTCTGTAATGCCCGAAGGAATACAGATGACCATGCGCAAGGCCGGTGGAAACCACTTTTTCTTTAGGGCAGGTATGTTTTTGATAAACATATTGATCATCTTTTCAGATGCATCAAAATCTGCGATAACCCCATCTTTTAGCGGACGGATCGTCTTAATGTTTTCGTGGGTCTTGCCCTGCATCATATTCGCCTCTTTCCCTACGGCAATAATTTTGCCTGATATTCGGTCGCGGGCGACAATGGACGGACTGTCAACAACTACTTTGTCCATGTGAATGATTAGGGTGTTCGCCGTACCTAAATCGATGGCGATTTCCTCTGTCAAGAAATCAAAAAATCCCATTTGTAATCTTCTTTGGTTATGTTACTAGCTTGATAAGGGGTGTATTTCATCGGTAAAAGTAGTGAAATTAATGCTTGAAATGACGTGTTCCCGTCATTACCATAGATACATTGTTTTCATTACAATAATCGATACTTAATTGGTCTTTTATAGACCCGCCCGGCTGTATAACGCTAGAAATACCACTTTTATTGGCTATTTCTACACAATCTGGGAAAGGAAAGAACGCATCGCTCGCCATTACGGCTCCTTCAAGGTCGAAATTAAATGTTTTTGCCTTGTGAATCGCTTGGTTTAAGGCATCTACGCGAGAGGTCTGTCCGGTTCCGCTAGCACATAATTGTTTATTTTTTGCAAGCACTATGGTGTTCGATTTGGTGTGTTTGCACAATTTTGAAGCAAAAAGAAGATCTTCCAATTCGCGTTCCGATGGTTTTGAGTCGGTTACGTACTGTAATTCGTCAAGGGTGTCGGTTCTGTAATCTTTGTCTTGGACCAAATATCCGTTAAGGCATGTCCTGACCAAAGTCTCTGGCAAGGCCACGTCGTTTTGAATCAGAATGATCCTGTTCTTTTTACCTTTTAATATTTCAAGGGCTTCGGCCGAATAGCTCGGTGCGATGACCACTTCGCAGAATAGGCTGTGGATTTCTTCGGCCGTAGCTTTGTCGATTTCTACATTGCTGATCAAGATGCCGCCAAAAGCCGATACCGGGTCACCGGCCAAGGCATCTACATAGGCTTGGTGAATGGTTTCGCGCTGGGCAAGGCCACAAGCGTTGTTGTGTTTTAAAATGGCAAAGGTAGGGGCGTCGTTCTTGAATTCGCCCATAAGGTTGACGGCTGCATCAACATCCAAGAGGTTGTTGTACGAAAGTTCCTTTCCGTGCAATTTGTCGAACATAGAGTCGAAATCGCCAAAGAAAAACCCTTTTTGGTGGGGATTTTCCCCATAACGCAATACCTGGCCTTTAGATTCGCTTATTTTGAGTGTGGCTTCTTGCTGCTCGCCGTTAAAGTAATTGTAAATGGCGGTATCGTAGTGCGAGGAAACATTGAACGACTTGGCTGCAAATCGTTTGCGGTCTTCAAGACTGGTACTTCCGTTGCCGTTCGAGATGACCTCAAGGAAGTCTGAATAGTCTTCCATTGAAGAAACGCAGAGTACGTCTTTGAAGTTTTTGGCGGCTGCACGGATAAGCGAAATGCCACCTATGTCGATTTTTTCAATAATATCTTGTTCCGAAGCACCACTGGCAACGGTTTTTTCAAAAGGATAGAGGTCTACGATAACGATATCGATCTGGGGTATTTCAAACTCTTCCAACTGGGCAACATCACTTTCGTTGTCTTGTCGGTTCAAGATTCCCCCAAAAACTTTGGGGTGTAATGTTTTTACCCTACCCCCTAAAATGGAAGGGTAACTGGTTACATCTTCAACGGGTATTACATCAACGCCAAGCTCTTTTATAAATTTTTCCGTTCCCCCGGTGGAGTATATCGTGATGCCGAGTTCTTGAAATTTTTTGATAATCGGTTCCAATCCATCTTTATGGAATACGGAAATAAGTGCGGAAGAAGCTTTTTTGATGCTCATTTTGATAGGATGTTGTTACTTGGTTAAAAGACACGCAAAAGTAATTTTTTTGAAAGAAAAAACAGGCGAGGTTATCAACAAAACTTCTAAAGTTTTGAACCGATAAGGCCGAAATTACGGGGTCTTTAGGCCCAATTGGGGGAATTTGTCCAAAAAGAGCTCGCTCAACAGGCCTAGAAAGTGTAGATTTTGGCTACTTCGGCATTGATGAATTCTAGAAAACGCTCGTCTTCTTCCGTAAATGGGTCGGGGGTGTTCGAGTCGATGTCGATCTGCCCCACATTCGCTCCGTCAATGAACAAGGGGACGACAATCTCTGCCTTTACCGTAATGCTGCAGGCTATATAATTGTCTTGGGCCTGTACGTCCGGAACCACGAAATTCTGATTAGATACGGCTACCTGTCCGCAAATTCCCTTGCCGAAAGGTATGATGGTATGATCTGTAGGTGCACCGGCATAGGGGCCGAGTTTCAGTTCTTCCTTGTCGCCGTTCTTAAAGTAGAATCCTACCCAATCATAGTGGGGTACGGTTTCCCTTAATAGCTCGCAAAGCTCTTGAAGGCGTTGGTCTACGGTTATATCGGTGGTGTTGAGGATGGCGCTGGCCTTGGTGCGTAATTCGTTGAACATGCTATTTTTTTGTGCAAAAATAAGCTTTTGGAAACAAAACTATGGGAAACAAAAAAAGGGATGTCGAATCAACGACATCCCTTTTCAATTGCTTTTAAAAATATTAAGGTTGGATCTTCACGTCAAAGACAATGTAGTCTTTAATGCCGTATCCGGCCTTGATCTCTGTAATTTTAATAAGGCCTTTTTTGTTGTATTCATCAACAAATTCGATAACATCTCCAACATTAAGGTTGGTTGTCTTTTCAAAATTAGGTTTGCTAATATTGTTTAAGTCTCCCGAAAGGGTAATGGCGTCAAAATCGGCCGCAGTTTTGCTAGAGAGTTCCAAGTAAAAATTATTCAGCGTTTCCGTTGCGGCGTTTTCTTCCGTTGCATCGGCTTCAAGTCCTTCAACGTCAAATGGGAATACATCGTTATACGTGGCGGTAGAGGCAAATGAGGCTTTGTCGTTGGCCGAATCCCCTGAGGCGCCATAGTAGTATCCGAAATCCCAAAAAGCTCTATATTCAGGTCCTTTGTCTATTCGGTATGCGGAACCGTTTAGAAGGGAGAAGAATGTTTCGGTAGAACCATCTTCAGCTGGGGCATATAGCTTGATATCTGTAAATTCACGTACGTTAGCGGTAGGGTTGGTTCCGTTACCGACTTTAACGGTAATCGTTCCTACGCCTAGGGCTTTTCTTTTGGTAGGATCCCTAAAATCCCCTTTTCCCGTTGTGGTCCAGAATTGGTAAACGATTTCCCCGTTGTCAATATCGGGCACAGGAAGTTCAAAAGTAAAGTCAATGGCTTTTTGGGTATCTCCATCCAAATCTACCGAACCATCGCCTTTAAGGGCTTTTTTAAGGTCTTTACCTTCAATGTTGAAGTTGTTGAAAGGCATCTCTCCGCTACCGGAGATGTTTTGCGTGATGTATAATCTCTTCTGGTTTTTGGTAGACGTGTAAATGATGCGCCCAGGTACGGTCGTACCTACTTCGCCAGATGCTTCGGCGACCAAAATATCATTGGAGCCGTCGTTTTCGTTAATGACTAGGGTGGCTATTGTGGATTCATCCCCGGTATCTATTGGGGAGTCGAAAACAGAGCCTTCATCCGTGCTACAGCTTGTTGCTAGAAAGGCTAATGCAAATACTGCAAATCCTGATTTTACGACTGATCTTAATTTTTTTTTCATTTGTACTGCTTTATTTTTTTAATACTAATTGTTCGGGGAGAATGTTTAATCCGTCATGCCATAACTCAAAAAACGGACTATAAGTATGTCAAGTGGTAAAAAAAATACGATGAGAGGCTATCTTTTACGGCAATAATCAAATGTGTATGTCGTAGGATAGAGGTCGTGAAATCTCTAAATTTTAGTTAAAGCGAGCTGTTTGGGCCGGGCTAGGTCGTTTATTTCATAAATTTGCGTTAATGAAAGAAAAACTACATCGTTGTCTTTCTTGCCTTATGGCAATTGTACTCTTGCTTTCTACCACTTCGTTCAAGGTAGAGAAGCACTATTGTATGGGGCATTTGGTAGATGTTGCTTTTTTTGTCGATGCCCAAGATTGCGGTATGGACATGCCTTTGGGTGATGATATGTCCGCATCTGTTGAAAAATCGTCATGCTGTGCCAGCGAAGTAATCGCCATGGAAGGGCAGAACGATGTAAAACCTTCTTTTAACGACTTCCAGCTTGACCAAAAAATGTTTTTGGTCGCTTATACATATGCTTATATTGGTTTGTTTGAACCTTTGGCAAAAAGGAAGCAGACGTACGCACAATATCATCCTCCTAAAATCGTCGAGAACATCCAGTTGCTCGACCAGGTTTTTCTGATCTGATTTATTTTTAGTTTCCTTTCCAACCTATTCTTGAAGTAAGTGCGGCCAAGCTGCCTATGTACTTCAAATTGTTTTGAATTTGCTAAAAAAAGTTCTGATGAAAACAGTTTTTCATATAAAAAATATGGTCTGCGATCGGTGTAAAATGATTGTTTCGCAGTCGTTTGAGGCCTTGGGCGCAACACTTCTTGATGTGGAGCTGGGTGTGGTTACCATTGCTTCCGACAAGGTTTTGGATCACCGGCGACTTGGTCAGGTCTTGGAGGGTAAGGGCTTTGAATTGATGTCCGATAAAACCGATATTATAATCGAGCAGGTCAAGGCCGCACTTATCGATTTTGTCGACTCCGAAAAGTCGGGCGACGAGATCAATGTTTCCGTTTTCCTGTCGGGGAAAATCAACCGCGAATATTCTTATGTAAGCAAGCTTTTTAGTAGAAGGGAAGGCATTTCCATAGAAAAATATGTCATTAACCTAAAAACGGAAAAGGCCAAGGAACTGATCCAGATGAAGGGATTGAACTTTTCTGAAATAGCCTATGCCCTAGGTTATAAAAGTAGCAGCCATTTGGCCCGACAGTTTAAATCGGTTACAGGGTATTCAATGACGGAATACAGGAACATGGGGAATTGGGAGCGCAAATCCCTTGACCAAATTGTATAAGCCTTAACCATAACTAGTCAAAAGTACTCTGTATTAACGGTGTAATTTTGTGGTGTATTTAAGATTGTAATAATGAAACAGACCTATCATATACACGGAATGAGCTGTAATGGCTGTAGGGGCCATGTAGAGCAGACCTTGTCGAACGTCGAGGGGGTGACCAAGGTGTCGGTCGATTTGGAAAAGGCCGAAGCGGTTGTGGAAATGACCGATCAATTGTCCTTGGTCGATTTACAAGAGGCCATGGAGAAGGATGGTGGGCACTATTCCATTCACGAGCAGGGGGCGCACCATCATAAAGTTGAAAAACCAAGGAAGGTAGAAAATGGCAATGGGGTTTTTTATTGCCCCATGCACTGTGAAGGCGATAAAACCTATACCGAACCCGGTGATTGTCCGGTTTGTGGAATGGATTTGGTGGAAGAGGTAAGTGCGGTGCCAAGCCGTGCCCAAGAATACACCTGCCCAATGCATCCTGAAGTTATACGTGATGCCCCTGGCGATTGCCCAATTTGTGGTATGGACTTGGTGCCGAAACAGGCCGATATTTCGGCAGAGGAAAAGACCTATAATAAATTGTTGAACAAGTTTAAGGTTGCCGTGGCCTTTACCTTGCCCATTTTTATCATTGCCATGTCCGATATGATACCGGGTAATCCGTTGCAAGATGTTTTGGGACGGAAATATTGGAATTGGATCCAGTTCGGTCTTTCGCTTCCAGTGGTTTTTTATGCTGCATGGATGTTTTTTGAAAGGGCCTACCGATCGGTAAAAACGTGGAACCTGAATATGTTCACCTTGATCGGTATCGGCGCAGGGGTAGCATGGTCGTTCAGTGTCTTTGCCATTTTGGTGCCCGATTTTTTTCCGCCCCAGTTTAAAACGGATCAAGGTACGGTACATGTGTACTTTGAGGCGGCCACGGTTATCTTGACCCTAGTACTTTTCGGCCAGCTTTTAGAGGCCCGTGCCCATAGCAAAACCAACAGTGCGGTGAAAGAGTTGCTCAAATTGGCACCCAATAAAGCCGTTCGTATCGTTGGTGGTAAAGAAGAGGCCATTACCATCGATCAGATCGTAAAGGGCGATTTGCTTCGTGTAAAGCCAGGGGATAAAATTCCTGTTGACGGAATTATTACCGAAGGTGAAAGTGTGGTGGACGAATCCATGATTACGGGTGAACCGGTGCCTGTTCAAAAAGAGGAGGGGGCTACGGTGCATTCGGGAACCATAAACGGCAAGGGGTCTTTTGAAATGAAGGCCGAAAAAGTGGGTGCGGAGACCTTGCTTTCACAGATTATCGATATGGTCAACAAGGCTAGTCGTAGTCAGGCACCTATTCAGAAACTGGCCGATAAGATCTCGGGTTATTTTGTGCCGACGGTAGTCTTTGTTTCGGTGGTTACCTTTATAGTTTGGGTCATTTTTGGTCCCGAACCCGCATATGTTTATGCTTTGGTAAATGCCATTGCCGTATTGATTATTGCCTGCCCTTGTGCTTTGGGTCTGGCTACGCCGATGTCGGTAATGGTAGGTGTTGGCAAAGGGGCGCAATCGGGCGTCTTGATAAAAAATGCCGAGGCCCTTGAGCGTATGGCACGGATAGATACCCTAGTCATAGATAAGACAGGGACCATTACCGAGGGAAGGCCTTCGGTGGAAGGGATGTATGCAGTTGCCGACTTTGACGGCAGCAAGGTGCGGCAATATGTCGTTTCCTTGAACCAATACAGTGAGCACCCGCTGGCCGATGCTACCGTGCAATACGGTAAGGCCCAGGGCGTAACTGTCTTAAAGGTACTTGATTTTGATTCCGTGACCGGAAAAGGGGTGCGGGGGAAAATTGGTGATGAATCCGTGGTTTTGGGCAATGAGCAAATGATCGTCGGGTCCGGAGTCCTTATTTCCGAGGCCTTAAAATCCGAGGTCGAGGTATTCCAAAAACAAGGTAAAACGGTGTCGTATCTGGCAGTAAATGATAAGGCGGCAGGATATGTGGTGATTGGCGACAAGATCAAGGAAACCAGTAAAAAGGCCATTCAAAAATTGAAGGATTCCGGTATCACCGTGGTTATGTTGACAGGTGATAACAGGAATACGGCAAAGGCGGTTGCCGACGCATTGAACCTGGCCGATTTTAAGGCGGGTATGCTTCCGCAAGACAAACTTGCCGAGGTAGAGCGCTTACAGGCCCAAGGAAAAAAAGTGGCCGTGGCCGGAGATGGTATCAATGATGCGCCGGCATTGGCCAAGAGCGATGTGGGCATCGCCATGGGCACGGGTACCGATGTGGCTATCGAAAGTGCGGCGATTACCTTGGTAAAAGGCGATTTGCACGGTATTGTAAAAGCTTATGGGTTAAGTCGTGCGGTAATGGAAAATATCAAGCAGAATCTCTTTTTTGCCTTGATCTACAATACGGTGGGCATACCGATAGCCGCTGGGGTCTTGTACCCGGTATTTGGCTTGTTGTTGTCGCCCATGATTGCGGCCTTGGCCATGAGTTTTAGCTCGGTTTCGGTCATAGCGAACGCCTTGCGTTTGCGGACCAAAAAAATAGATGAATAGTATTGAATAAAATATAAATGAATAAATATATAGTAGTATGGGTAGCGGCCCTGTTGCCGTGGTTGGCTTTTTCACAGGAAAAAGTTGAAGGAATAGTCATCGATTCGGGGGCATCAAATGAACTGGGGCTTCCGGGGGCCAACGTGTATTGGATGAATTCCCAGATCGGGGTGGTAACCGATATTGACGGAAAATTTTCCATTCCTTATAACAAAGAACACAATAAATTGATTGTGAGTTATGTCGGATATGAGGCCGATACCTTAACGGTCAACGCTCCCAAGACACTTCGGTTGCGCTTAAAGGCTTCCAATACCTTGGATGAGGTGGTAGTGCAGCAAAAACGGGACGATATTCAAAAAGCCTATTTTAGTCCGCAGAACGTGGTTACGGTAAACAGTGCCGAACTGCTTAAGGCGGCTTGTTGTAATTTGGCGGAGAGTTTTGAGACCAATCCCGCCATAGATGTGAACCTATCCGATGGTTTAACGGGAACCAAGCAAATCCAAATGTTGGGATTGACGAGTCCGTATTTGTTGATTACCCAAGAAAACATTCCTATGGTCCGTGGGGCTTCACAGGCATATGGCCTCACCTTTACGCCCGGAACCTGGATCGAAAGTATTCAGATTACCAAGGGGGCCGGAAGTGTAGTTAATGGATATGAGAGTATTTCGGGCCAGATCAATACCGAGTTGGTAAAACCCCTTACCGACAATACCATTTTTGTGAATGGGTATGGGAATGAAAACGGACGCTATGAGCTGAATGCGCACTTCAATAAAAAGCTTAACGAAAAGTGGAGTACGGGACTGTATGTTCACGGAAACAAAAGAACCCAAAAGGAAGATGATAAAGGAGACGGCTTTCTCGATGCTCCCCTGGCCGACCAGATCAATGTAATGAACCGATGGCAGTATCAAGATCCCGAAAAGGGATGGGTGAGCTTTTTTAACGTGCGTTTTTTGAATGATGGGAAGCAGGTCGGTCAGGTAGATTTTAATCCTGATGCCGATAAGTTTACGACCAATGCATGGGGTAGTGAAATCAACACCCGAAGGTTCGATACTTCCTTGAAACTGGGCTACGTTTTTCCTGAATTGCCTTTTCAGAGTTTCGGCTTTCAAACGGCCTATAGCCTCCATAAACAGGATTCGTACTTTGGGTTTAAGACTTATGATATCAATCATGAGAGTATATACACCAATTTGCTTTTTAATTCGATTATCGGCGATACCCGAAATAAGTTTAAAACAGGACTATCCTTTGCCTATGATGGCTATGATGAGTTGGTGAATACAACGGATTATTCACGGGAAGATAAGTCCGTTGGTGCTTTTATGGAGTACAGTTACGAGAATATGGAAAAGGTAAGCTTAACGGCAGGCCTTCGTGTAGACAACCATAATAGGTTGGGTACTTTTGTAACCCCGAGGTTTCATATACGTTATACCCCATGGGGGAAAGGGAGTCTAAGGGGATCTTTCGGACGGGGCAAGCGTGCAGCCAATATTTTTGCCGAAAACCAACAATTGTTTGCATCGTCGCGGCAAATCAATATCTTAAGCGAAGGAGGGGAGGTTTACGGTCTAGAGCCTGAAGATGCCTGGAACTACGGAGTGAGTTTCTTGCAAGGCTTTAACTTTTTGAACAAGAAGGGTAATATTGCCCTCGATTATTATATAACCGACTTTAAGAACCAGGTGGTCGTCGATTGGGAAAATCCACAAGAGGTGTCCTTCTATAATTTGGATGGCGATAGCACGGCGGAAAGTTTTCAGGTAGAGGTAAATTACGAACTCTTAACGGGACTTGATTTGCGTACGGCTTATAAGTATTACGATGTGTCTACGGATTACAAGAGCGGTAATCTGCAAAAACCTTTGCAGGCCCAGCATCGGATTTTTGCTAATTTAGGGTATAAGACCAAGGTAAAGGAAAACGGTTCGCAGTGGAAATTTGACTATACCTTGCATAGTATGGGAAAAAAGAGATTGCCCAACACCGTCTCAAATCCAGTGGCCTATCAATTGGCGGCATATTCATCGCCGTACAACCATATGAACGCCCAGATAACAAAAGTGTTCTCTAATACGTTTGAAGTATATGTAGGGGGTGAAAACCTGTCGAACGTACAGCAAGATAATCCGGTATTGGGTGCCGATAATCCTTTTGGCCCTAATTTTGATACCACTATCATATACGCGCCAATAATGGGTCGAATGTTCTATGGCGGATTCAGGGTTAAAATTTAATAACTATAAACAAACACAAGTAAAATGAAGACAACGATCGTAACAATGGTAATGACCCTTATGGTCATGGTGACATTTGGACAAGACAAGAACAAGAAAATGACCTTTGATGTCAATGGTAAATGTGCCATGTGCAAGGCGCGTATAGAAAAGGCGGCCCTTAATGTAAAAGGGGTCAAGTATGCTTCATGGGATATAGCTTCACATCAATTGTCCCTTATCATGGATGAGCGAAAAACGGATCCCATGAAAATTAAATCGGCTATCGTGGCCGTTGGACACGATACCAAGGAGCTTAAGGCTACCGAAGAGGCCTATGAGAGTGTGCATCCTTGTTGTAGATATAGGGAAGACAATACCGATGATAGTGGGCATCACTAAAGTTATGGTGCTGTAAATTCGTTTCTTATGTCGGGTGTCGGGCAAGGTTGACCTGTGCGAATTATTTTTGGTTCGTTTTTTTCCAAAGTGGATATCACGAGACAAAAAGTAGTCTACCTTAGATTTACTTTATTTAATTGTAGAAACTATGACACAAGCAAAAAATACAGGTAAACCATCTGCTAAGCCTTCACCGGCAAAGTCCGGTAAAATGGTAGCTCCGATAGCTGGTGTTAGAAAGAAGTAGTCGGTCGACCCGGTAGGGTCTAGATATCGGACAGGAAAACCATCCCTTAAAAAAGGATGGTTTTTGTTTGTTTGTATAGGGTATAAAAAAAACCGCTCTTGTACGTTCAAGAGCGGTTTAATATTATATAATATGAAGCACAAACCAATTCATAATCGGCTGTGGTGCCTCGCTACTACATCATGCCTGGCATTCCACCTCCACCCATTGGTGGTGCAGCGGCAGGAGCATCTTCTTTAATGTCTGTCAAAGCACATTCGGTAGTTAAGATCATACCGGAAACAGATGCGGCATTTTCCAATGCAACACGGGTTACTTTCTTAGGATCGATAATACCTGCTTTGAACATCTCAACGTATTTTTCAGATTTGGCATCGTAACCGTAATCAGCCTTGCCTTCCAATATTTTGGCAACTACTACGGAACCTTCGCCTCCAGCATTGGAAACAATGGTACGAAGTGGAGATTCAATGGCACGGGCAACAATCTGTAGACCAGTTTCCTCGTCTGCGTTTTCAACGCTTACTTTTGAAAGAACGGTTTTGGCACGAACCAAGGCTACACCACCACCGGCAACAATACCTTCTTCAACGGCTGCTCTAGTGGCGTGCAAGGCATCGTCAACACGATCTTTCTTCTCTTTCATTTCAACTTCAGAAGCGGCACCGACATAAAGTACGGCAACGCCACCGGCCAATTTGGCCAAACGTTCTTGAAGTTTTTCTTTATCGTAATCCGAAGTTGTAGTCTCGATTTGAGATTTGATTTGGTTTACGCGGGTCTTGATGTCTTTTTGAACACCACCTCCATTAACAACGGTTGTGTTGTCTTTGTCGATAGAAACTTTTTCGCAAGTACCTAGCATATCGATAGTGGTATTGTCTAAAGAGAAACCTCTTTCTTCAGAAATTACCGTACCACCGGTCAAGATAGCGATGTCTTCCAACATGGCCTTTCTTCTGTCACCGAAGCCTGGAGCTTTAACAGCGGCAATTTTTAGGGATCCGCGAAGTTTGTTTACTACCAAGGTAGCCAATGCTTCACCGTCAACGTCCTCGGCAATGATCAATAAAGGTTTACCTGATTGGGCAACTGGCTCCAATACGGGAAGCAAATCTTTCATTGAAGAGATTTTCTTGTCGAACAACAAGATGTACGGGTTCTCTAGGTCCGCAGTCATTTTTTCAGAATCGGTCACAAAATATGGGGAAAGATAACCTCTGTCAAACTGCATACCTTCAACAACGTCAACGTAAGTATCGGTTCCTTTGGCTTCTTCAACGGTGATTACACCTTCTTTACCAACCTTTCCGAAAGCTTCGGCGATCAATTCGCCAATGGTCTCGTCGTTGTTGGCGGAAATAGAAGCAACTTGCTTGATTTTTTCCGAAGAATCGCCAACTTTTTTAGATTGTTTGGCCAGGTTTTCAACAATGGCATCAACGGCTTTGTCTATGCCCCTTTTCAAATCCATTGGATTTGCGCCTGCAGCTACGTTCTTCAAGCCTTCTTTTACGATAGCTTGGGCAAGAACGGTAGCGGTAGTAGTACCATCACCCGCAAGGTCGTTGGTTTTGGAAGCAACTTCCTTAACCATTTGCGCACCCATGTTTTCAAGGGCGTCAGCCAATTCAATTTCCTTTGCAACTGTAACCCCATCCTTGGTTACCTGTGGTCCACCGAAAGATTTACTGATGATTACGTTTCTACCTTTTGGTCCTAAAGTTACTTTAACTGCATTTGCCAATGCATCGACACCTCTTCTAAGGCCGTCGCGTGCATCGATATCAAACTTTATATCTTTTGCCATAATATATATTACTATTAGTTTTTTCCACCAGGGTGGATATTTTTTAAATTGATCTTATTGTTTCATAAAAAATTCCTGTGGTTAACAACAGGAATGACAAAAAAATTAGATAATGGCCAAAACGTCACTTTCGCGCATCATAAGATAATCAACGCCTTCAAGCTTAAGCTCTGTGCCAGCATATTTACCATACAATACAGTATCGCCAACTTTTACTGTCACCTTTTCGTCTTTGGTGCCAGGCCCTACGGCAACAATTTTGCCTTGTTGAGGTTTTTCTTTAGCCGTATCTGGAATGTAGATACCCGATGCTGTTTTGGTTTCAGCAGCCATAGGTTCGATAAGAACCCTATCTGCCAATGGTTTAATGTTTACTTTTGCCATATTTTTAGTTTTTAGTTTGAAAAATTATATTCTCGAATTCCTATTGGGCAGAAATTATGCCATTAGCTGAAAACTGACACATTGTTAAACCAAAAATGCCAGCTTGTCACTAAGCTGGCATTTTCGTATATGATTATGTATGTTTTTATAAGCTGTCGGCAGGACTACTTGTCGGTGCAGGTGCCTCTTGTGGCACAGTTTCCGGTAGAGCTTCTGGAACAACGGTCTCAATGCCGTCTCCGTTTAAGAGTTTAGAATCCATGTCGCTATAGTTACCTTTAAGGGCAACATTAGAGGCTAGAATTAAAACAACCAGTAGTATGGCTAACGTCCACGTACTCTTGTCGAGAAAATCCCCTGTCTTTTTTACACCGCCTACGATTTGACTGCCGCCACCACCAAAAGAAGATGATAGTCCGCCACCTTTAGGGTTTTGAACCATGATGACCAATATCAGCAAAAAGCAAACTATAATGATAAGTATTAAAAAAATGGTAAACGTACTCATAGCTACCTTACTTGTTTTCTTGTTGTAATTTTTCCACCGCTTTTATTCGGTCTGCAAAGAAACCACTTTTTTCCGGATATTTCAAACTTAAAATTTTGTAAGATTGAATTGCTTTTTTATATTTTTTTTGTTCCAAATAAACCTTAGCCAAGGTTTCGGTCATCAATTCCTTTTTGTCAAGGGTGAGCGAAGTTTCAATGGCTACCTTTTGAACGTCTTTTTTGGGTTTGATTTTTGGGTTGTCGGCAATGAACTTGTCGATCAGTTCGAATTTCTTCCTTTTTAAGATTTCTTCCTCTAAGGGAAATTCTATAGCCTTGGGCTCTTCCTTGGCAGACGTTGGTGTTTCTTTTTTCACTTCAATTTTATCGGTGTCGCGGTTTACCGATTTAAAGGTGGTAAGCTGTAACCATTCGGCAAAGGAGTATTTTTCCCTTTTGGTAAAGGGTAGGGGTTCGCCAAGCTCCAGGTTTTCGGAGGCATTTCTTTTCGCTTCCGCAATTTCCTCGTCGATCTTGGGGTCTTTTGATTGAAAGAGCTGAGGGTCTAAGAGTTTTTCGGCATCGGCCGATGTTAGTGGGATAGGGGTTTCGCTCTTTTCGACCGGAACCACTTCTTCCGAAATGGTCTCGGTGTCGGCTAGGCCCATCGTCTTACCCAAAATTTTATCGGCAATGGTGTTTTGTAAAAATTCTTCCGAAGTAATAAAATCAAAAAGAACGTCGCGATCCGTGGTATAGGCCGCCGTTACCTTTAGGGCGTTGTTGTATTTAAAACTGTTGAGGTTTTTTAGGCCCTTTAAGTGTAGCGCCCGTGCCGCTTGAAAGTACGGATACTCTTCAAGCACATCTTCCAGTTGCTTGGTCTGAAGCGGAGAGACCACCTTGTCTGGGTGCTGTAAAAGGTATGTAAAGTCTTGTACATTCATTTTTAAGGGTACTATATATAAGGTATAAGCGTGCTCTTGATTTTTTGTGCCTAGCGAAAAAACTTTACCAATCGGCCAATGAGGCGTTGAATATATCTTGGGTGATTCTTTCAAAAATTACTTCCAAGGCCTCCGTCTTTACCGCCGAGAGTTGTGAGTTGGCCGGGTAGTCATAGAAAAATGAAAAACGTTGTTCGAAATCGGCATCTTCTTTTGTCTTATTGTAGAAACGGACGTTTACAGCCATTGATAAGCGGTTTTGGGCCGCGGTCTGCTGGGCCGTGGCACTCATGGGCGATATGCGGAACTCTACAATTTCACCTTCATAAAGCAGGTCGCCATTGGAAGATGTAAGGTCAAGACTGGTCTGGTTCAAGATACGGTCTTGAAGTGCCAATGTAAAGTCTCTTTCGAGTCCGGGCTCAAAAGTAGAACCAGGATTCTGTGTGGCGTAGTTCTGAAAGGTGGGTATCGTAAAAGTAGTGGCGGTACCCACGTTGCCCCCCGTAAAATTGTAGACGCCACAGCCGCTTAGGCTTAAGCATAGAACTAAACAGAGTATGGTGTATGTGTTTTTTTTCAAGGTTTCGTTTAAATATTAAGGTTGAAACTGTATCGCTTTAGGGGTGTTACAGGTCGTATTGTTTTATTTTACGGTATAGGGTGCGCTCGGAAATGCCAAGTTCGGCAGCGGCCGCCTTGCGTTTTCCGCGATTGCGTTCCAGTGATTTTTTTATAAGTTCAACTTCCTTTTCCTGTAAAGATAAGGTTTCTTCTTCTTGAATTTCTTCGGCAAAATGATACTTGTCTTCCACCACGGGCTTTGGCGTGTGCTTTTCCGTGCGGGATTCGGGTAAGTGTAGTACTTCTAAAGGGGTGCGCTCGTCTTCCTTGACTTCTTCACCGTTGTTGCCATAAATCTTTCTGATAAGGCCTTCGTTTTCCTCTTGTACCTTTTCGCCATCGCTGTTCTTCATCAGCTCCAAGGTGAGTTTCTTTAGGTCGTTAAGGTCGCTTTTCATGTCGAACAAGACCTTGTAGAGAATTTCCCTTTCGTTGCTAAAGTCGCTTTCCGATTTTTTTTGGCCTATGACCGCAGGTAGGTTTGAGCTATTGGCATTGGGTAAATATCCGTTGAGGGTTTCCCATGATACATTTCTGCTCTCTTCCAGTACCGAAATCTGTTCGGCTATGTTTCTTAGCTGACGGATGTTTCCGGGCCAGCGGTATTTTAATAAAAGCTCTACGGCATCGTCGTCGAGGCGTATGGTGGGCATTTTGTACTTCTGTCCGAAATCGGATGCGAATTTTCTAAAAAGCAAATGAATGTCGCCCTGTCGCTCGCGCAAAGGAGGAATGTTGATTTCGACCGTACTCAACCTATAATATAGGTCTTCCCTGAATTTTTCCTTTTTTATGGCATCGAGCATATTCACGTTGGTTGCGGCTACAATACGCACATTGGTCTTTTGAACCTGGGAAGACCCTACTTTTAGGAATTCGCCGTTTTCTAAAACCCGAAGTAACCTTACTTGGGTGGTTAGGGGCAATTCGCCCACCTCGTCCAAAAAGATCGTACCCCCGTCGGCAACTTCAAAATAACCGCTTCGGGTTTGGGTGGCACCGGTAAAGGCTCCTTTTTCATGTCCAAAGAGTTCGCTGTCGATCGTGCCCTCGGGTATGGCCCCACAGTTTACCGCAATATACTTTGCGTGCTTTCTATGGGAAAGGGAATGGATGATTTTCGGAATGGCCTCTTTACCCACACCACTTTCGCCCGTTACCAAAACGGAAATATCGGTAGGGGCCACTTGAATGGCTTTCTCTATGGCACGGTTGAGCTTGGGGTCGTTACCGATAAGCTCAAATCGTTGTTTTATGGCTTGTATGTTTTCCATCTTAGTCTGCAATTCGTGGGCTGTTGGATTTAGTTGTTTTCTGAATATCCCACGGCCTCTCCAATGAGGGTGGCAGAGGTACAATCGTCCATTCGTACCATGACAAAATCACCTACTTTATAATTTTCTTTAGGGAAAACGGCAACGGTGTTCTGTGAGTTTCGGCCCATGAAATGCTCGTCCGATTTCTTGGAAGTGCCTTCGATCAAAACCTCCTGAACCTTGCCAAGGTGCTGTTCGGTGCGCTCTTGGCAATGTTGTCTTTGAAGGGCGATGATTTCGGAAAGCCTTCTTTTTTTGGTTTCTTCGGGAACGTCATCTTCCATTTTGCGTTCGGCCAATGTTCCCGGTCTTTCGGAATAGGCAAACATGAAGCCGTAATCGTATTTTACATACTCCATCAATGACAGGGTGTCTTTGTGGTCTTCTTCCGTTTCCGTAGGGAAGCCGGTAATCATATCCTGTGAAATGGCACAATCGGGAATGATGTTGCGAATGTTGTCTATAAGCTCAAAATATTCCTCACGGGTATGTAGCCTGTTCATGGCCTTTAAAATGCGATTGCTTCCACTCTGTACCGGAAGGTGGATGTAGTTGCAGATATTGTCGTACTTGGCCATGGTGTGTATGACGTCAAGGGTCATATCCTGGGGGTTCGAAGTTGAAAATCGAATACGCATTTTGGGCTGGGCCAAGGCTACCCTTTCCAGCAATTGTGAAAAGTCTACCGCGGTGGCCTTTTGCATGTCCGATGCTTTTTCGAAATCTTTTTTCAAACCGCCCCCATACCATAGGTAGCTGTCTACGTTTTGTCCGAGTAAGGTAATTTCCTTAAAACCTTTGCTCCAAAGGTCGTTGACCTCGTCTATGATAGACTGTGGGTCACGACTACGTTCACGGCCGCGGGTAAAGGGAACCACGCAAAACGTACACATATTGTCGCAGCCTCTTGTAATCGATACAAATGCGGTTACTCCGTTAGTGTTGAGCCGTACCGGGGCAACATCGCCATAGGTTTCGTCTTTGGAGAGAATGACGTTTACGGCACTACGGCCTTCGTCGATTTCTTGGATCAGATTGGGCAGGTCTTTATAGGCATCGGGACCTACGACCATGTCCACTATCTTTTCTTCCTCTAAAAATTGGTGTTTAAGGCGTTCGGCCATACAGCCCAGTACACCTACTTTCATATGTGGCCTGTTTTTCTTGATGGCATTGAATTTTTCCAATCGCTTGCGAACGGTAAGTTCGGCCTTTTCGCGTATCGAACAGGTGTTTACCAATACCAAATCGGCCTCCTTTAGGTTTTGTGTGGTATTGAAACCTTCGTTGGCCAATATCGATGCGACGATTTCACTATCTGAAAAATTCATCTGACACCCATAGCTTTCAATATAGAGTTTTTTGCTATTGGCGTTTTTATCTTCAATGGTCAGGGTAGTTCCCTGAAGCGATTCGTCTATTATTTTCTCCATATCTAAGCTTACCTTTCTAATATAACGGGCAGCAAATATAGGGCTTAATACAAGTTTATGACAAATTGACAGTGAATTTTAATATTATTTTACAACTGTACTCGTGCGAAGATCTTTTTATCTTAGGCGAAAACTTAAAATTATGACCTTGAACCAGCTTACCGAAAAAATAGAACAGAACCATATCCTTGATTTTGGCACCGTATTTAGTAGCTCTATTGAGCTTTTTAAAAAAGTATGGTTGCAGGGGTTTATAACGATTTTGTTGACTTTGGTGCTAATGATTCCTCTTTACCTGATTTTTTATGTTCCCTTTGTTGTACTAGGGGTCAGTAATCCCGCTACGTTCGAAAGTGATTTGATGGCGCCTGTAATAGGTTTGGCCATGTCTCTTATGGTACCTGTGTTGATTTTGGGGGTTATGACCATATCCGTGGCCCTTAATGCGGCCTTTATGAGAATTTGTAGGATGAAAGACCTAGGGATTTCAGAGCCCGAGGATTATTTTTATTACCTGAAAAATGGCAGGTGGAAGAAGAGTTTGGGGCTGGGACTTTTAATGTTGTTGGTGGCCATAGCGGGAATGTTGCTTTGTGGTGTTGGTTTGATATATGCCATGGTGCCCCTGTCCCTGTTACCGGCATTTTTTGCCTTTAACGAAGAATTGTCATCGATAGATATATTAAAGGCTTGCTTTAAACTGGGCAACAAGAATTGGTTCATTATTTTCGGGTTGATCATTCTTTCGGGTATAATGGCCGAGCTTGGTATTGTGCTCTGTGGGGTGGGGATATTCTTTACCGCCATGTTCTCTAAGGTCCCTACCTATTATATGTATAAAAACGGTGTCGGTTTCACAGATGGGGTCTAGTCTATCGATGTAACTTTTAGGGAAGGAACGCAACGTTACATGGCTTGGTGCATCTATTTGGTAGATAGGTCGGTAGGGTATCGACCGTTTCTCAATCAGTCAAACCAAAAACTATGAAAAAGACCTTAGGTTTAATGTGGGTAATTGCTGTGCTGGCCTTTGTCGGCTGTACCGATGATAAAGACGATGCCCAAGGGGGCGAGTATCTTGTGGCAACGCCCATTACTGCCGATTTAAAAGAATTTAAGGAGGAGGCCGTTGCGGTTACCGAGCCCATACCCATCAAAGAATCGGGTAAGATTTACGCCTATAAAGATTATGTTTTCGTTAACGATGTAAATCGGGGCTTTCACGTAATCGATAACAGTAATCCCGTAAGCCCGCATGCCATTTCGTTTATCAAGTTGGAGGGGAATTATGATATCTCCATTAAAAATGACCACCTATATGCCGATAGTTATGGCGATTTGGTTATTATGGATATTTCGGATATCAATGCAATTAAGATGGTGAAGCGAATGGAAGGGGCCATCTACCAGCAATTTTGGTGTACCGTAGGTTTTGATGTAGATTGGCCACAGGCCGATTTCTATGATTATGAGGGTTTCGATGCCAGTAAGGAAGCTATCGTTGGTTGGGAAGTAAAGTCGCAACGCCTTTCGGAAGAAGAGCTTCAAGATAAATACGGGGTGGGTGATCCCAATATCGATATCGCCCTTAGTAATACTAGTTCCGAATCGGCGACACCTAGTAGCTCAGATACGGGGCAAGGCGGGTCATTGGCGCGGTTTAAGATCGTAGACGATTATCTGTATGCCGTAGAGTGGTCTAGTATCAGTGTTTTTGATATTTCCGATTTAAGTGACCCCAAGACTTTAGACGATGTCTATGTCAACGGGGCGATCGAGACCATATACAATCAAGGGGATATATTGTTTGTAGGAGGTGCCCAAGGTATGTATATCTACGATATCTCATCGCCTGATAAACCGAAGTACGTTTCAGAATTTGTCCATGGCACGGCCTGTGACCCGGTAGTGGTCGATGGCGATTATGCCTTCGTTACCCTAAGGGGCGAAAACTCCTGTGGGAACACCGAGAGCGGACTCTATATCGTTGATGTTTCAAATTTGACGAGTCCTGAACTGGAGAGATTTTATCCATTGGAAGGTCCTTATGGTATAGGTTTTAAAGATAGTTTGCTTTTTGTTTGTGATGGGGATGATGGCCTAAAGGTGTACGACAAGACCGATGTCAATGATTTAAAATTAATAAGTCACTTTAAGGATATTGTGACCTATGATGTGATTCCTCTAGAGAAATCCCTGCTGATGATAGGAGATAAAGTGCTGTATCAATATGTGTATTTGAACGATAGTATTCGCTTGTTGAGTACCTTCGATTTGAAGTAGATTTGTTATAAATGAATTTGAAACACCCCTATTTACGGGGTGTTTTTTTTATGCCTATTATATAAGGTATGGTAGCTAATAAAAAAAATCAATTACTTTTGTTTTATCAAACAAACCATGAATGGCTAAGAATTTAGTAATAGTAGAGTCACCTGCAAAGGCAAAAACGATAGAAAAGTTTTTAGGAAAGGATTATAAGGTAGAGTCCAGTTTCGGACATATTGCCGATTTACCTTCCAAAGAACTAGGGGTAGATGTCGAGAATGATTTTGAGCCCAAATATATTGTCGATAAAGACAAGAAAGCCTTGGTGAAAAAACTTGGGGATTTGGCCAAGAAAGCGGAAACGATATGGCTCGCAAGTGATGAAGACCGCGAGGGGGAGGCCATTTCGTGGCATTTAGCGGAAACTTTGGGGCTAGATAAAAACAAGACCAAACGTATTGTCTTTAACTCCATTACCAAGTCTGCCATACAGAAAGCGATAGAAAATCCACGAGAGATCAATTATAACTTGGTCAATGCCCAACAGGCCAGAAGGGTTTTAGACCGTCTGGTGGGGTATGAGCTTTCTCCCGTATTGTGGAAAAAGATTAAACCGGGACTTTCGGCCGGTAGGGTACAATCCGTTGCTGTTCGCCTTATAGTGGAACGGGAAAGGGATATAGAATCCTTTACCGCACAAGCATCCTTTAGGGTGTCGGCAGAGTTCAAGACCCTTGAAGGTAGTGTGTTTACGGCGAAATTGAACAAAACCTTCCCTACAAAAGAAGAGGCGCAGGCCTTTTTGAACGAAAACATAGGGGCTGATTTTTCAGTTGGAAACCTAGATAAAAAACCGGCAAAAAAGTCGCCATCCGCACCTTTTACCACCTCTACCTTACAACAGGAAGCAGCAAGAAAGCTCTATTTTTCGGTAGGGAGAACAATGCAAGTGGCGCAACGTCTGTATGAGGCGGGGCTTATTACCTATATGAGAACGGATAGTGTGAACCTTTCGGGGGAAGCCATAGCCGCGGCCAAAGACGCCATTATAGGTAACTACGGCGAAAAATACAGTACCGTCCGTAACTTTAAAGGGAAGTCAAAAGGGGCACAAGAGGCTCACGAGGCCATTCGACCCACCGATATAACCAATCAGTCGCCATCACTTGAGCGCGACCAGTCCAAATTATACGAATTGATTTGGAAGCGTACCATAGCCTCGCAGATGAGCGATGCCCAATTGGAACGTACGAACGTAAAAATTAAGGCAAGTACCCATTCAGAGCTATTTACGGCCAATGGGGAGGTCATTAAGTTCGATGGTTTCCTTAAGGTGTATATGGAGGGCCTTGATGAAGAAGATGTGGCCGAAGAGCAAGAAGGAATGCTTCCTGCCATGAAAGTGGGCGAAGCCTTAAAGAACAATTATATTACCGCGACCGAGCGTTTTTCAAGACCGCCATACCGCTTTACCGAAGCATCTTTGGTGAAAAAGCTCGAAGAACTGGGTATTGGCCGACCGTCTACATACGCGCCGACCATTTCCACTATTCAAAATAGGGGCTATGTAGAAAAAGGAACGGTTGAGGGTACGGAACGAAATTATGTGCAGTTGCTTTTGGAAGCTGGTGCCGTAAAAGAGAAAAAACTTTCTGAAATGGTCGGTTCCGACAAAGGTAAGCTGGTGCCTACCGATATCGGTATGATCGTAAACGACTTTTTGGTAAGTCATTTTGCCACTATACTTGATTACAATTTTACCGCCAAGGTAGAGGAAGATTTTGATGAGATCGCCGAGGGGGAAGAAGATTGGCAGAAGGTGATGAGGGATTTTTACAAAGATTTCCATCCGAATGTGCTCGATGTGCAAGAAAATGCCGATCGAGCCAGTGGCGAACGTATTTTAGGCGAAGACCCTAAAACGGGCCGTCAAGTGTCCGTTCGTTTGGGCCGTTTTGGGCCTATGGTTCAAATGGGTACCGTTGATGATGAGGAAAAACCCAAGTTTGCAAGCCTTTTGCCCGAACAGTCCTTGACCACTATAACTTACGAAGAGGCAATGGAGTTGTTCAAGCTTCCGCGAAAGTTAGGGGTTTATGAAGGAGAGGAAATCGAGGCGAATGTAGGTAGGTTTGGACCTTATGTGCGTTTTGGGAAGAAATTCGTGTCCCTGGAAGCGGGAGAGAGCGCCTTTGACGTAAACTTTGACCGTGCGGTCGAGTTGATTAAGCAAAAGCAAAAGGCCGATGCCCCCATCTATACCTATGAAGGTAAGGAGGTCACTAAGGGAACCGGAAGGTTCGGGCCTTTTATCAAATGGGACGGTATGTTTATCAACGTCAACAAGAAATATGATTTCGACAACCTTTCGAATGAAGACCTTATTGAGTTGATCGAAGCTAAAAAGCAGAAAGAAATCGATAAGGTAGTGCAAAACTGGCCTGAAGAAGGTATCCGTATCGAAAAGGCACGTTGGGGCAGGCACAATATAATAAAAGGTAAGGTAAAGGTAGAGCTTGCCAAGACCGTTGATGCGGCCAAGATGTCTTTGGACGAGGCCAAAAAAATGATCGAACAGAAAACGCCGAAGAAAAAAGCAAAGGCCAAGCCCAAGGCCAAAAAGAAATAGCTTGTGCCGATAGTTTCGTCCCTTAGGGCGGATTTTATAGAAGAAAATGAAAAAACGGAGGCGCATTATATGCGTCTCTATGATTTAAACACAAATAATCTTTCAAGATAAATGGCATTTGATTTTTTGGTTCCAGTAGAAGATAAAGTAATTGCCCACTGTGAACTATTTGCGGCCCAGTCTTTGGGCAAGCACACAAGGTTGCACACCAAAAGGGACGGTATTCCCGACCTCGAGGGGGTGTCTATTGCCATTCTAGGCGTGAAAGAATCGAGAAACGCTTTTGAAAAGAAGACCGAAAAACTAGATGTCTCGGCTATACGGGTCCAATTGTACAAGTTGTTGTTGGGCAACTGGGATTCAAAATTGGCCGATATGGGCGATATTGAGGAAGGTGCAACGGTAGAGGATACGTATTTTGTGGTAAAGAATACCTTGGCGGCCCTTCTAGAGAAGAAAATCATACCTATAGTAATAGGGGCGACCCAAGACATTACCTACCCGGCTTACCGATCGTTCGACGGTATTATCGACTTGGTCAATCTTGTGGCGGTAGACAGTAGGTTCGATTTTGGAATGGACGATGAGCTGATTTCCTCGCATTCGTACATGAGCAAGATCATTACCGACAAGCCCAATAACCTTTTCAACTTCTCCAATATCGGCTATCAGAGCTATTTTAACGCGCAAGAAGAGATCGATCTGATGGAGCGTTTGTTTTTTGATGCCTATCGCTTGGGTGAACTAGGGTCCGATATTTCCTTGGCGGAGCCGGTGCTGCGCAACGCCCATATGATCAGTATGGATGCCCGTGCCGTAAGGGCAAGTGAAATAGGGTTGTCCGATAATTTTTCGCCCAACGGTTTTACCGGACGCGAGATATGTGCCATTGCCAGATATGCGGGAATAAGTGATAAAGTAAGCATATTTGGGCTCTATGAAATGGAGAATACCAATCAATCGTGTCAGCTGATGGCCCAGATAATTTGGTATTTCATCGAAGGTTATAATTTCCGAAGAAACGAATCTCCATTTGAGAGTAGTGAAAACTTTACCAAGTATATTGTTCCAACAGACACCGAGGAGCTTACCTTTCACAAGAGTCACCTGACCGATAGGTGGTGGGTGGAGGTCCCTTCTATTTTGACGCCGCATACTAAATCAAATTCAGTGGCGTTATTACCATGCACCAAAAAGGACTATCTGGAAGCATGCGACCAAAACATTCCTGAGCGGTGGTTCAAGGCCTATAAA
The DNA here is from genome assembly GCF_900156625.1 of Zobellia uliginosa. Classification (GTDB taxonomy): domain Bacteria; phylum Bacteroidota; class Bacteroidia; order Flavobacteriales; family Flavobacteriaceae; genus Zobellia; species Zobellia uliginosa. The sequence goes on from NZ_FTOB01000001.1 coordinate 965,386, forward strand.
AAAGGTTTTAATTGAGTTGAAAAAAAATATAGTATAATTGCCTTCAATACAATAATTTGATCAAATCACAGTTTTAGAGTGTAGAATTAAATCATAGTATTTGCAGTTAGTAACCAGAATCGAAATTTAACCTAAAGTATGAAAAAGCTATTGTTATCATCTATAGCGTTTGTTTTTTTGCTCAGCAGTTGCGGGTCAAAAACCAAAGGAGAGCTAGTCGGGGTCCAAGGAAAGAAATGGTACCCTGAGAAACCTTATGGTATGGAGCTCATTCCAAGAGGTTCCTTTATCATGGGTAAAACCGAAGAAGACCAGGCTAAAGTTCTGAACGCACCAACAAAGACCGTTACGGTCAGATCGTTCTACATGGATGATACCGAGATTACGAACAGCGAGTATCGTCAGTTCGTAGAATGGGTGCAGGATTCCATTACCAGGACACGATTGGCCATATTGGCCGATGAACTAGGTTTGGGGCCGGAAGACGGAGGTATTGGTGAGTATGCGTTCAAGGATGCGGACACAACGAAACTTTCAGCTTACGACAAGTACATGTTGGATAATTATGCCGGCATGGGCGAAACTGGTTTTGAAGGTCGCGCTTTGAACAAAGAAGAAGATTTGATCTGGGATATCTCTGAGTACCCAGATGAGTATTATACCGAGGTTATGGATTCCTTGTACATTCCCGAGGAGGAATCGTATAACGGTCAGCGTACTATCGATGTAACCAAATTGAAGTACAAGTACAGCTGGATGGATATCGAAGCTGCCGCCCGTTCCAGAACCGGAAGCAGAAAAGATTTTATCCGTCAGGAAGAACTTGAAATCTATCCGGATACAACCGTTTGGATCCGTGATTTTGAATACTCGTACAATGAGCCGATGCACAACGATTATTTTTGGCACGATGCGTACAGCGAGTATCCTGTAGTGGGTGTGTCTTGGCAGCAAGCCAGGGCCTTCTGTAACTGGAGGACCAAGTTCAAGAACGATGATCAAAAAAGTAAAGGCAAGCAATTTGTAAACCAGTTCAGGTTACCTACCGAAGCTGAATGGGAATATGCTGCCAGAGGTGGTATCGAAGGAGGAACCTACCCATGGGGCGGACCTTACGTGATAAGCGATACAGGTTGTTTTATGGCAAACTTTAAACCACAACGAGGCGATTATGCGGCCGATGCAGCTTTATATACTGTAGAAGCGAAATCATATGAGCCTAATGACTTCAACCTTTACAACATGGCCGGTAACGTGTCTGAATGGACCAACTCCAGCTATGATCCATCATCTTACGAATTCGTTTCTACAATGAACCCTAACGGTGGCGACGGGGCAAATGCTAGAAAAGTAATACGAGGTGGTTCTTGGAAAGATGTTGCTTACTTCCTACAGGTAAGTACAAGAGATTACGAATATGCCGATTCGGCACGTAGTTACATCGGTTTCAGAACGGTACAGGATTACATGGGAGAAGAAGATTCAACACAATAGAACACCTACGTTTTATAGTTTATTTCAAATACACAAATACAAATACACCCTCTGATTCTTCAAGCCATTGGAGATGACGAAAACAAATCAAACAGTAAACCAAATCTTTATTATTAACATTAAATTTCAAATTAAATCTTAAATTATGGCACAGTCAAAATCAACAAAAAAGTTATTCAACATGGCCTACGGTCTTGGAGCGTCGGTAGTAATTATTGGTGCGTTATTCAAGATACTTCACTGGGAATTCGGACCTTTAACAGGTGGTCTTCTTTTGGCGATAGGTCTTATCACTGAAGCTCTTATTTTTGCCATTAGTGCATTTGAGCCTGTAGATGACGAGTACGATTGGTCTTTAGTATATCCAGAATTGGCCGGCGGTGCTTCTTCAGGAGTTGCTAGAAGTAACGAAGCCCAGGAAATCAAGGAAGCTGAAGCTTCATTGTCCGCTAAATTGGACAACTTGCTAAAAGAAGCCGGTGTCGATGCCAGCTTAATGGAGAGCCTTGGTTCTAGTATCCGCAACTTTGAAGGTGCTGCCAAAGGTATTGCCCCAACGGTTGATGCTATGGAGTCTACAAGAAAATATTCTGAGGAAATGGTTCAGGCCGCAGCTCAGATGGAGTCTTTGAACAGCTTGTACAAAGTACAGTTGGAGAGCGCTAGCAAACAAGCTTCGGTAAACGAAGAAGTTGTACAAAATGCATCTGCCCTTAAAGATCAAATGGAGTCATTGGCTACCAACCTTTCTTCTTTGAACGGAGTCTACGGAGGTATGTTGACTGCAATGAACAGAAACTAATTAGAGATTAGTTAACCCCAAATCGAACAATTAATCAAATCTAATTAGAAAAAAACATGGCAGGAGGAAAAGCAACACCACGTCAGAAGATGATCAATCTTATGTATTTGATCTTCATCGCTATGCTGGCGTTAAACATGAGTAAAGAAGTACTTGCAGCTTTCGGTATTATGAACGAAAAGATGGAGGCTTCTAACGCGAAGACCACAGAAAGTAACCTAGCTTTCTTAGACGGTCTAGAAACTAAAGCTTCCGAAGATTCGGAGAAATACGGAAAGCTTTATCAAGATGCCCAAAAAATCAAGCAATTGTCGCAAGATTATTACGACTATCTTGAGGGTCTTAAACAGGGAATGACAGAAGGTCTGGAAGATGCAAAAGATTATGCACGAATGGACAATTCCGATTTCTTAGATCAAAAATTCTTTCAAGGCGATAATCTTTCCGAAGGAGGAAAGGAGTTCATGAAAAGAATCAATGATTACCGTACACAAGTTGCGGCTATCGTACCAAAAGATTTGAAAGAATCTGTAAATGTCCGCTTCAAGACCGGTGATGAAAATGGTCAGGAAGTAAAAAGGGACGGTACAAAACAAGATTGGATCAATTACCACTACGAAGGATATCCTTTAGTAGCTTCTTTAGCCAAGATTACTGCGCTTCAAGCAGACGTTAAGGCCACTGAGGAAGACGCTCTGAAAAGAATGTTGGAAGGTGAGTTGACCAGCCAAGTATCACTTAAGAATTTTGCAACATCGCTACAGGCTAGTAAGTCTGCCTTTTATGCCGGTGAGAAGTACGACGGTAAGATTATCATTAGTAAAACCGATAATTCTTCTACACCAGTTAAAGCCGAGTTGACCCTTGATGGAAGAAAACTTTCTGAAGGTACCGACTATAAATTAGAGGCCGGTGGTGTTAAAATGTTGATCGGTGCAGGTGCTGCAGGTGATCACGTTGTAGAAGGTACATTGTACTTTAAGCAAGATGGCGAAGAGATTCCCGTACCGGTTAAGAATAGTTTTGCTACCATTAGCAAGCCTAATGCTGCTTTGATCGCTGCCGATAAGATGAACGTTGTTTATCGTGGTGTAGCTAACCCAATGAGTATTTCTATACCGGGTATACCTAATAACAAAGTTAACGCTTCTGCGCCTGGTTTGAAATCCGTAGGTGGTAGCAAGTATGTTATGAACCCTGGTAAAGGTAGAACGGTTACGATTACCGCATCCGGTAAATTGCCCGATGGTCAGACCGTATCTTCTAAATCTGAGTTCAGAATTAAGGATATTCCAAGACCTGCCGGTTCTGTAAGTAAGCAGACAGGTAGTGCTAAAATGCCTAGGGCTAACATGGAAATCGCCACTATCGGTGCAATGTTAGAGGACTTTGATTTTGACTTGAACCTTGCCGTTAGCGGATTTAAGTTCAAGGTTCCTGGTCAGCCTACCGTAAGCGTAAACGGAAACAGATTGAACGCTAATGCCAAGTCGGCCCTTAAGAGAGCCAAAAGAGGTGACGCTGTTCAGATATTCGATATCCAAGCTTACATTACAAATAACAAGAGTTATAAATTGAAGAAAGTATCTCCGGTTGTAGTGGAGATAACAAACTAATAACAACTAGTAAAACCGAGCGGTCTTTTGATCGCTCGGTAATTTAAAATTTTACAAACATGAATTGGAAAAATGCTTTAGTAATTGGTGCAGTAACTTTGTTACCGGTTTCCATGATGGCCCAGGCGAACATCTTGAACGCCAAAAAGCCCGAGGAAATAGGTGTCAAGACCGAAGCTCAGAAAGCTTTGGACAATGATGCTCCCCTTGAGTATGGTTATGTTGATGATCGTGACATCCTTTGGTCTAAGACCGTTTGGGAAGTTATCGACCTTGACGAAAGGGTGAACTTCCCCTTGTATTACCCTACAGACACTATCGACATAGGCAACGACAGAAGATCATTGTACGATGTGCTTATTAAGAACATCAAAAATGGTAGACTGAAAGATGTGTATGCAGATTCTTACTTTACCGATAAACGAAAGTTTAGTGATCTTGAGAGTACACTGCAAAAGGTAGATACTACCGATTACGGTTACGAACAGATCAATGCTGGGGAAGAATTATCTCCCGAGTATGTAATGAAGAGAACCCTTACCGCAGCCGATATTGAGGAGTACCGAATTAAAGGTATGTGGTATTTTGATAAACGTCAAGGTGAGCTAAAGTACCGCTTGTTAGGTATAGCCCCGGTTGCCCCCGATGTTAACTTTATTGATGATGACTCTATGGATCCCAGTGATGCTAAAGTTGAGCTTTTTTGGGTATGGTACCCAGATGCCCGACAGATATTGCATGAGGCCAAAGTCTTTAACCAAAGAAACTCTGCACAGCCTATCTCTTTCGATATGTTGCTTAACGCAAGACGTTTCAACGGTGTAATCTATAGGGAAGACAACGTTCATGGCGATCGAAAGGTAAACGATTACATAACCGACAACGCCTTGTTCCAATTGCTTGAGGCCACTAGGATTCAAGAGGTCATTAGAGACCGTGAACAAGATATGTGGGCTTACTAGACCCTAGAACATTCCAATTCAAATAGTATTTAGCGCCCCGACATTTTTGTCGGGGCGCTTTTTGATTGTCAATTTTCTACCTTTGGGGCATGGTAGATTATATAATTGTAGGCCTGGGTTTGGCCGGTATTTCATTTTGTGAACAGCTAGAGGGGCACAATAAGACTTTTAAGGTCATCAACGATGATTCACAAACCTCTTCCAAGGTTGCGGGAGGGCTTTATAACCCTGTCATCTTAAAGCGGTTTACTTTGGCCTGGCAGGCCGATGAACAGTTGAAGGAGGCAAAGACCTTTTATGCCGATTTGGAGGCTAAACTAAAGGTGAGGCTTGACTACGGGCTTCCGGTGTACCGGCGCTTTCATTCTGCGGAAGAGCAAAACCAATGGTTTGAAGCTTCCGATAAAAAAGGCTTGGGAAAATTTTTGAGTACGCAGCTCCAACCCAATACCAATGCCTGTATAGATGCTCCTTTCGGATTTGGCGAGGTGAGGCATACGGGAAGAATAGATACCGAAGCGCTCTTGTCTTCCTATAAAAAATACCTCCTTGAAAAAGCATTGTTGCTAGAGGAGACTTTTAATTTTGACATCTTACGACAGGTCGGGGAAGGCGTGGCCTACGGAACCCTAAAGGCCAAGCATATTGTTTTTGCCGAGGGCTATGGTTTAAAGAACAATCCTTTTTTCAACTACTTGCCCTTGCAAGGCTCCAAAGGTGAATATTTAATGATCAAGGCACCCGACCTAAAAGAGGATAAGGCCATTAAGTCGGCCATATTCATTATTCCTCAAGGGGGCGATGTATATCGGGTAGGGGCCAATTATGAACGGAACGACAAGACGAATACACCTACTGAAGCCGCTAAGAACGGTCTGTTGGATAAATTACGGACCGTGTTAAAATGTGATTTTGAACTTATTGGTCAGGTTGCGGGTATACGCCCTACGGTCGAGGATAGGAAGCCCTTGGTGGGCAGGCATCCCAAAATGGAGCATATGTATGTGCTTAATGGCTTTGGCTCCCGAGGAGTGCTTATAGGGCCATCGGCATCGAAGCAATTGTACGGTTTTATCGAAAACAGGGAGGCCTTAGACCCACAGCTCGATATAGCCCGTTTTACGCAGAAGTATTTTCGGTAACTTTTTTATGGTGTTCGGCCACGGCGTTGGGATCGTAGCCAATGAAGAAATTGATCCAGATGTTTCTTGAGAGTCGAATGATCAGGGGCATAAATACAATCATCGTACAGACGATGGCAATAAAGGTGTTGACCAAGTTGGCCCCTACGAATAAAAAGCTGATAACAAATGCCGCTACGGCAAAGGCAATACCCACGGCATAACTAACATACATGGCCCCGTAAAAGAAAGAGGGCTCTATCTTATATTTGGTGCCGCAATGTGAGCAACGTTCGTGCATGTCGAAAATTTTACCCAAATGATAGGGGTTTTTGTCTTCGTACATGCTCTCTTCATGGCATTTGGGACAACTTCCTGTTAAAATGCTGTATAGTTTGTTTCCTTTTTTTAACATTTGCAAAACTTTGGACAAAAGTACGATTTTGACTTTTTATTCAACGTAACGATCATTACAAATAATAGTTTTTTCTTAGTAATAAAGTAAACCACCTTTTAGGCACGAAGCCTATCTTAATCTAGAATTTTAAAGTATGTTGAACGTTCATAATCTTTCCGTATCCTTTGGCGGAGAATATCTTTTCGAAGAAATTTCATTTCGTTTGAACGGGGGCGATCGGGTAGGTCTCATCGGCAAGAACGGGGCGGGTAAATCAACACTCTTAAAATTGCTGTCAAAAGATATGCCCATTGATTCGGGTACGATCGCTACGGAAAAGAATATCAAGATCGGCTTTCTTCGCCAGGATATTGATTTTGTCGTGGGACGTACGGTTTTGGAAGAGTCGTATCAGGCTTTTGAGGAAATAAAGGCGTTAGAGCTCAAACTTGATGATATCAACCATCAATTGGCCGAACGAACCGATTATGAAAGTGAGATCTACCATCAGCTAATGGTCGATTTGAGCGACATTACCCATCGGTATGAAATTTTAGGGGGGTATAACTACCAGGGCGAGACCGAAAAGATATTACTGGGCCTTGGTTTTAAGCGGGAAGATTTCGATAAAAAGACCGATACCTTCTCAGGAGGGTGGCGTATGCGAATAGAATTGGCCAAGCTATTGCTCCAGAGTAACGATGTATTGCTTTTGGATGAGCCCACCAACCACTTGGATATTGAATCGATCATTTGGTTGGAGCAGTTCTTAAATGGTTATACGGGAGCTGTGGTCATCGTATCGCATGATAAGATGTTTTTGGATAACGTGACCAACCGAACCATAGAAATTTCTTTGGGACGGATCTACGATTACAATAAACCGTATTCGCAATTTCTAAAACTCAGGGGCGAGATCAAAGAACAACAGCTCAATGCCCAAAAGAACCAAGAAAAGGAAATACAACAGGCCGAACGTCTGATCGAAAAGTTTAGGGCCAAAAGCACCAAGGCTTCCATGGCGCAATCGCTTATCAAGAAACTGGATAAAATGGAGCGCATTGAGGTAGATCAAGATGACAACGCCGTAATGAACCTGCGTTTTCCGGTTTCGGTAACGCCCGGTAAGGTGATAGCCGAGATAGAAGGCCTCTGTAAAAGCTACGGGAGCAAAGAGGTTCTAAAAGACATCAACCTGCTTTTGGAACGCGATAGTAAAACCGCTTTCGTGGGGCAAAACGGACAGGGAAAGTCCACATTGGCAAAGATAATGGTCGGAGACCTTGATTACGAAGGTAAAATGAAGTTGGGGCACAATGTGCAAATCGGGTATTTTGCCCAAAACCAGGCCGAGTATCTTGATGGGAACAAAACCATATTGGATACCATGATCGACGCCGCCAACGAAAAGAACCGAAGTAAGGTGAGGGATATATTGGGATCCTTCCTGTTTCGGGGTGATGAGGTGGAAAAATATGTAAAGGTGCTTTCCGGAGGGGAGAGAAACCGTTTGGCTTTGGCTAAAATGTTGCTACAACCCTTTAATGTGTTGGTTATGGATGAACCTACCAACCACTTGGATATACAATCAAAGAATGTACTGAAACAGGCATTGCAAAATTTTGACGGTACCCTGGTACTGGTTTCGCATGATAGGGACTTCCTTCAAGGGCTGACCAACAAGGTATATGAGTTTAAGGACAAGGGGATTAAAGAATATCTGGGCGATATCGATTTTTACCTTGAGCAACGCAAGGTCGAAGATTTTAGGGCCATTGAAAAAAAACAGGGCCAACAAAAAAAAGCCGTAGCGCCTAAATCAAGTGGCAACGATTTTAAGGATCAAAAGAAATTAAAATCGCTTAAGAATAAGTTGAGCAATGTAGAAAGTGATATTTCTAGACTTGAAAAGGAGATTGGCGAAATAGACCATCAGTTGATGATGGATTACGACGCTACCATTGCCAAGCCTAATTTTTTTGACGGTTATCAGAAGAAGAAAAAGCAATTGGAGCAGCTGATGTCCAAATGGGAAGATATTACCTTGGAACTTGAAAATTTCTAAAAAAAAGGGCTGGATCTAGGGGCCCTGTTTGTTCTCACAACAGATTATCGGGTTTTCACAACATATTCAAGCACTTAATCGATATTTTTTGTTTTTCGACCATGTTTAGCCTTACTTTGTAGGGTAATTCTCAGTGACTTACGCCCATCTTACTGTCAATCGAAAAAAACATGATATGAAAAATCTATTTAGTTGTCTGATTCTTTTCTTCATTACCGTGCATACGGTATTGGCCGAAGTACCGAACAAAGAGAAAGAATTTCTTGTAGATCTTTATAATGCTACGGATGGGGATTCGTGGGAAAGAAAGTGGGATTTGACTGCTGATATAGAGACATGGCAAGGTGTTACTGTGAGAAACAATCGTGTGGTAGAAATCAATTTGTTTAAAAATAACCTACAAGGAACGATTCCGGCCAGTATTGCCAATCTTGAAAAACTTGAGAAATTGAATTTGGCCTTTAATGGAATTACTGGCGAAATTCCAAAAGAAATTGCCCAGTTGTCAAGACTTCAGGTGTTAAAATTGGAAATGAACCGAATTAAGGGGGAATTGCCCGAAGAATTAGGTGGAATGCGCAGCCTTAGGGAATTTACCGCATTTAATAATTTCTTGACAGGAAGTATTCCAGAAAGTATTGGGGAGATCAAAAACTTAAAGGTGTTGAACCTTTCCAGTAATAATTTAAAAGGAAATATTCCTAAATCGGTCGGTGGTTTGGCACAATTGGAGAGCCTGGGCCTTTTTGAAAACACCTTGGATGGAAGTATTCCTTCCGAAATAGGAGGTCTGACCAAGTTGAAAGAACTTGTACTGGCCAATAACCAATTAGGTGGAGATGTACCCGAAGAATTCGGTCAGCTTGCAAGTCTAGAGGTATTACAGATACAAAACAATAAGTTTGATTCGTTCAAGAACCTTAAATCGTTGGAAGAGAAAGAATTCTTGGTATTCGATTACGATAGGGAAGACGCTAAAATCGATTTCAAAAATGTAAAGTACGGTAAAACAAGAATGGCCGATACGAAATTTGAAGACGAAGAATAGAAAATATAGATTTCCATAATTTATTAGTTAGTTTGGTTAAAGGGATGCTGTACAGTATCCCTTTTTTTATGCATACTGCAAAAAACAATGTTTTAAGATAGATTTAACTTAACGGGCTTAAACTATTAAATAGTTTTGTGGTCCAACCTTTTTTTGACAAATAGCCCAACCACTTATGAATACAAGAAAGATTATCTTGACCATTATTGGTGTTTTACTGATTATTGTTTCCATCTATGGAGCCATAACCATTGTAAATAATAAGAAAAGACCAAGGCCTCGACCTGAAAAAATTGTCAAAACGGTTTTTGTAGATACGGTTAAAAACGGAACGGTTTCCATAGTTATTCCGGCTAACGGTAATCTTAGGGCAAAACAAAGGGTAGAACTCTATTCTGAGGTCCAAGGCGTCTTTAAAAGAGGACATAAACTATTCAAGGCCGGGCAGGTGTATCGATCGGGCGAGACCATTATCGGTATCGATGCTTCCGAATATGCCGCAAGTGTACAATCGGCCAAAAGCAGCTTGTACAATTTGCTTACTTCCATCATGCCCGATTTAAGACTCGATTATCCAGAGGTCTTTCCAAAGTGGCAAAAATATCTCAGTGATTTCAATATGGATAAAAGTACGCCGGCTTTGCCCGAAATGACTTCTGAAAAAGAAAAGTACTTTATTTCCGGCCGCGGTGTATTGACCAGTTTTTACAATGTTAAGAATTTAGAGCAACGCTTGTCCAAATACAGAATATCCGCACCTTTCAACGGGGTGCTCACCGAAGCCTTGGTTACCGAAGGTAGCTTGGTAAGGTCGGGCCAAAAGCTGGGCGAGTTTATCAATACCGATGTTTACGAATTGGAAGTGGCCATAGGTAAGGTCTATGGAGACTTGCTGAGGGTTGGAGAGAGCGTAGAATTAGTCAACTTGAACCGAACAAAGACCTATACGGGTAAGGTAACCCGAATCAATGGAAAGGTAGATCAGGCCTCACAGACCATCAAGGCTTTTATCGAGGTAAAAGATGCCAATCTTAAAGAAGGAATGTACCTCGAGGCGAGCCTCGATGCCAAGGAGGAAAAAGATGCCATAGAGATCGACAGGGGGCTCTTGCTCGAGAACGATAGGATTTTTGTGGTTAGGGACACCATTTTAGATGTCATTGATGTTAAGCCCGTTTATTTCTCCGAAAAAAAGGTGGTACTGAAAAATGTGCCTGACGGGTTGACCATTGTTTCCAAACCTGTGGTCGGGGCGTATGCCGGTATGCTGGTAAAGGTCTTTGATGAGACTAATGTAAAAACAGCGGAATAATGAGGAACATCATCTCATATTTTATAAAGTACCATGTAGCGGTAGATGTCTTTGTCTTGGCCTTTATGATATTTGGTATAGTCGGGGCGCTTTCATTGAAATCGAGTTATTTTCCGCTTACCGACTCCAAGAACATTACCATCAATATAACTTATCCGGGAGCTTCGCCTCAAGAGGTGGAAGAGGGTATCGTACTGAAGATCGAAGACAACCTCAAAGGCTTGGAGGGCGTAGATCGTGTAACCTCTACTGCTCGGGAAAATAGTGGAGTGATCAATGTTGAGATCGAGAAGGGGCGCGATATCGATTTTATGCTTCTCGAGGTAAAGAATGCGGTAGATAGGGTGCCTTCGTTTCCTACGGGGATGGAGCCTTTGATCGTTTCAAAACTTGAGGCCGTAAGGGAGACCATAACCTTTGCCATAAGCGGAGACCATATCCCATTGGCCACATTGAAGGAAGTCGGTAGGCAAGTCGAGAACGAATTACGGACGATCGATGGCATTTCCCAAATACAAATGAGCGGTTATCCCTTGGAGGAAATAGAGATTGCCGTTAACGAAAATAGCTTGCTGGCCTATAACATGTCCTTTAGCGAAGTTTCGCAAGCGGTGGCCAATGCCAATATTTTGGTAACGGGGGGAAATATCAAGACCGATGCCGAGGAGTATTTGATACGGGCCAATAACCGGGCCTATTATGGCGATGAGCTCTCCAATCTGATTATTCGGGCCGATGCTTCGGGCAGTACGGTGCGGTTAAAGGATGTGGCCATCATACGCGACCGTTTTGAGGAATCGCCCAATGCGTCGTATTTCGACGGGAACCTTTCCGTTAATGCCTCTATCACCAGTACCAATACCGAAGACCTTTTGGGCTCTGCGGAAAAGGTGAAAGAATACATAGAAGATTTCAACCATAAGCATAACAACATAAAATTGAGCGTGGTCAGTGATCGTAGTATCACCTTGAACCAACGTACCGAGCTGCTTACCGAAAATGCCATAGTAGGTATGATCTTGGTGCTCATATTCTTATCGTTGTTCTTGAATACGCGCCTGGCGTTTTGGGTGGCCTTTGGTCTGCCTATTTCCTTTTTGGGAATGTTCATTTTTGCCGGTTATTTTGATGTAACGATCAATGTACTGTCGCTTTTCGGTATGATTATCGTAATCGGTATACTGGTCGATGACGGTATTGTAATTGCGGAGAACATTTATCAGCATTACGAAAAGGGCAAGTCGCCTATACAGGCCGCCATTGATGGTACTATGGAGGTAATCCCTCCCATAGTTTCGGCCATTATTACCACATTATTGGCTTTTTCCATATTCCTGTTTTTAGATGGAAGGATAGGGGAGTTCTTTGGAGAGGTGTCGGTTATTGTTATACTGACCTTGGCAGTTTCGCTAATTGAGGCCCTGATTATCCTGCCGGCGCATTTGGCCCACTCAAAGGCCTTGAAGACCATAGATAAGGAGCCTACGACGGCCGTAGGGAAAGCTTTTGCAAAGTTGCGTGTTATCAATGAAATGGGGGACCGTTTTATGGTCTGGATGCGAGACAAGCTATACAGTCCGGCCTTGCGCTTCGGATTGCGTTACAAGGTGCTGATGTTTGCCTTTTTTGTAATGGCCTTGGTGCTTACTTTGGGTTCTGTAGGTGGTGGGATCATTAGAACCGCCTTTTTCCCAAGAGTGGCCAGTGACCGTGTTTCCGTAGAACTTTTGATGCCCAACGGAACCAATGAAAAGGTGACCGATTCCATTATTTCACTAATTGAGGAGAAGTCGATAATCGTCAATCAAGAGCTTACCGAAAAGTATTTAAAGGGAACGGGTAAGGTCTTGTTTGAGAACACCATTAGAAAAATTGGTCCGGGTAGTGCGGCGGCATCATTGGATATCAACCTTTTGCCAGGCGAAGAAAGACCTGATGAAATTAGTTCCGATATGGTGACCAACCGCCTGCAAGAATTGATGGGGCCGGTAATCGGGGTAGAAAGCCTTATCTATGGTTCGGGAGGAAATTTTGGGGGCAACCCTGTGTCGGTTTCCCTTTTAGGAAACAATATAGCCGAATTGAAGGCAGCCAAAAAGGAACTTAAGGCCGTACTGGAAAATAATGCCTTGTTGAAGGACGTAGCGGACAATGATCCAGCGGGAATCAAGGAAATAAGACTTGAACTAAAGGAAAACGCCTACTTGCTAGGTCTAGACCTCCGTACCGTAATGAACCAGGTAAGGGCAGGTTTTTTTGGTACACAGGCCCAACGCTTTCAGAGAGGGCAAGATGAAATTAAGGTTTGGGTGCGATATGATCGGGAAAACCGCTCATCGATCACCGACCTTGATGAAATGCGGATAGCCACCCCAAGTGGTGACCGCGTGCCATTGAAGGAAATCGCCAGCTATATCATCGAACGGGGCGATGTGGCGATCAACCACCTTGAAGGGCAGCGTGAAATTCAGGTTTCAGCCGATATTAAAGATGCTAAGAGCACGAGTGCTACGGATATTATGGATGAAATCCGTACCGAGGTAATGCCCGAAATTCAATCGAAATACCCTACCGTTAGCGCTTCTTATGAAGGGCAGAACAGGGAAGCCAATAAGATGACGAGCTCATTAAGGGTAGTCGGTCTTTCGGTCTTGTTATTGATTTACATTACCATTGCGTTTACGTTTAGAAGTTTCAGCCAACCGTTACTGTTGCTTTTGTTGGTTCCGTTCAGTTTGACTGCGGTGGCTTGGGGGCATTGGATCCATGATTTTCCCGTAAACATCCTATCGATGTTGGGTATTATCGCCCTTATCGGTATTATGGTGAACGATGGCCTTGTGCTTATAAGTAAGTTCAATGGCAACCTGCGCGATGGAATGAAATTTGACGATGCGATTTACGAGGCAGGGCGTTCGCGTTTTAGGGCCATATTTTTGACGTCTATAACCACTATAGCGGGTCTGGCGCCCCTATTGTTGGAAAAAAGTAGGCAAGCGCAGTTTTTGAAGCCCATGGCTATATCCATTGCTTATGGTATTGCATTCGCTACGGTGCTTACCTTGTTGTTGTTGCCTTTGTTCCTGGCCTTTAGCAATAGGTTTAAAGTGACCGCCAAATGGCTGAAGACGGGTGACGATGTGACTAAGGAAGAGGTTGAGCGCGCCATAAAGGAACAGAAGGAAGAAAAACATATGTCTGAACGGCCAGAGCCCTTACTGAAGGAGGTGTCAGACGATACAATGGGAAGCACACAAACTGGGGAGGATATACCTACGACTACCCATCCAAAGAAACCAGAACAAGAATGATACATAAAATTGTAACTAGCCTTATTTTTCTTTGCCTTACGGTTGGGCTGAGTGCCCAAGAAAAACGGCTGTCTAAAGAAGAGGCCGTACGGTTGGCCCTCGAGCACAATTTTGGTATAAAAATGGCCAAAAACCTGACCAAAATTGCCGATAATAACCAGGGGATACTGAATTCGGGATACCTTCCCAGTTTGACCGGTACTGCCGGTGCCAATTACAATGACCTGAACAGTACTACGGAATATCCCGGGCAGTTCGATACGTCGGGCGGCGCACGTGAAGACCTAGAGATCGATCATGCCGAATCGCAAACCTATAACGCCGGGTTGAACTTGAATTATACCTTGTTCGATGGACTAGGAAGGTTGTACAATTACAAAAGGCTAAAAGAACAATACCAGCTTACCGAGCTTCAGGCTAGGGAAACCGTAGAGAATACCTTGTTGCAGTTGTTCAGCATCTATTTTGAGGTGGCGCGACTTACAGAGAACGAAAACGTGCTCAAGCAGGCCCTTGAAATTTCACTGGACCGTATTACACGGGCGGAATACGCTTTTGAATACGGACAAAACACCAAGTTGGATATTTTAAACGCCCAAGTTGACGTTACCAATGACAGTATCAACCTGTTGAATACCAAACAGCAATTGGCCAATACGAAACGCGATCTGAACGTAGTGCTGAACCAAAGTTTGAGCGAGGACTTTCAGGTAGATACCATTGTCAGGTTTATTCCTCGTTTGCAATTGGACGAATTGATCGCCCAGGCAAGGGAAAACAATGTGTCCATACTTCAGGCGGAACGTAACTTGAACATTAATGAATACGACATTAAGGTCAATCGTTCGGGATATTTGCCGCAAATCGGTCTGACCGGTTCCTACGGATGGAACTTAAACCAAAGTGCGCCCAATTCGTTTTTGCCGGGCCAAGTTATTCCGGGCAGTAACCGGTCTAGCCTTACCTTCGGTTTGGGGGCAAGTTTAACTTGGAATCTCTTTGATGGGGGAAGGACCACTACCTTGCTCAAGAATTCTAAAATAAGCTATGAAAACCAAGAGTTGCTTCAAGAACAGGTAGCGCTTGAAGTCGACCGTGATATTCTCAATGCCTTGGCGAGCTATGAAAATCGCTTGAACATCTATGAAATCCAAGAGCAGAACGTACTTACCAACCGCAACAATTTTGAGCGCTCAAAAGAGCAGTTTCAATTGGGAAGGATTACGTCTATTGAATTTCGTCAGGCGCAGATCAATCTTTTGAATGCCCAGACCAATAAGAATTTGGCCAAGTATGACACCAAATTGGCAGAATTGCAATTGCTTCAACTTACCGGGCAATTGTTGAATGTTGAATTGTAACCTAATAGCTTGGTTTGTCGCTTACGTAATTTCTTCGTAGTATAGTCGAAATTCCAAAACAGCTTTTACATGTCGCAAATCGGTATCGGAATCGTGGGTACGGGATCCATTGTACACACCTACCTCAAATGTATCTCGGAAATGGCAACGGCCAAGGTCGTGGCCCTGTGTACTTCGTCTCCCGATAGGGCTCGGGAAGTTGAGACGGAATTCGGATATCCGGTCTTTAGTGATTACCCAGAATTTCTTGCCAAAAGTGATATCGACCTTGTATGTGTATGCAACGAGAGCGGTAAACATGGGGAGGCGATTAAGGCTGCGGCAATGGCGGGCAAGCATATTTTGACTGAAAAACCCTTGGAAGTAACAACGGAAAAGATAGATGCCCTAATCGCTTTGTGCAAAGAACGTCAGGTTTATCTGGGCTGCGTCCTTCAAAATCGATGTGCTGCGGACTATAAACGCGCGGAGGAGGCCATAAGGTCGGGTAAATTGGGGAAGTTGCTTATGGGGAACGCCAGTATCGATTGGTATCGGTCAGAGGACTATTATGCAAAGAGCGAATGGCGCGGTACCCTGGCTTTGGATGGTGGTGCGGCCTTTATCAATCAAGGCATCCATACCATAGATTTACTCATAAACCTTATGGGCCCCGTTTTTTCAGTCTATGCCCATGTGCAAACGAGGGTCCACAAAATTGAAGGGGAAGATGTGGGCGCTGCCTTGGTGAATTATACCAATGGGGCCATCGGCACCCTTACGGCAGGAACGGCCCTCTATCCTGGCTATCCCGAACGCTTGGAGGTGTATGGGGAGAAAGGAAGCATCATTATGGAAGGGGGGCAGATCATCGCCTGGAATGTCGAAGGGGAAGACCATAAGGCTGTGTCTTCGGAAACCTTGGGAAGTGGGGCTTCGGATCCGACCGCAATCGGTCATGAAAACCATAAAACGGTACTCGAAGATATGGTCGAGGCCATCCAGATGAAGCGGCCGCCAATGGTAGATGGTGAGGAGGCCAGAAAATCCGTAGCGCTGATAAACGCCATTTACGAGTCGTCAAAGCGGCGTAGTTTGATTCACCTGTAACCCGATACGCATGTACGAACACTTTTTTCAATGCCCGTATTGCTGGGAAGAAATATCCATGTTGATGGACCCATCCGTAAGTAAACAGACCTATGTAGAAGACTGTGAGGTCTGCTGCAATCCTATAGAGGTAAGCCCGCAATTTCAAGATAACGAACTGGTCGCCTTTGAAGCCCGTGATATAGAGCAATAGGCTTAATCCATTTCCTTGATCCTTCCTCCAAAGACTTTGTCCTTTTCAATGCTTTTAGGGTTTCCGTAAATGTAGATGGATCCACCTGCACGTACTTTGGCGCTCACTTTATCGGAGGCGTTTACATCGGCCCTTCCCCCCGCGTTGACCACTACTGTAGTTTCCTTGGTGTCAAGCTGCTTGTTATAGGTTTTTCCTCCCGTATTCACCATAATCTCTTGCTGGGTGGCCGAACCACTAAGGGTTACTTCCCCGCCGGATACGGATTTTGTATAAAGATCTTTGATGTCCACTTTTAGCTCTATCTGTCCTCCCTCTTGGGTCTTGATCTCTACGCGTTCCCCTTTTACCGTTTCGTCAGATTGTATGCTTGCGTTTTCGTTCGCGTCGATCAAGGTAAGTTCCTCGGTGTAGTATAGGGTGGCATTTGCCTCGTTCCCATCTAAGAAATTATCGAACTCCATTTTAATTTTTAAGAGTCCGTTCTTGTTGGAGATGTTTACTTCATCCTTGTCATCGCCCGTAATGACCAATTTGTTCTCGTTGCTTTTTACAAGTTTAACGATAATACGGTCGTAGACTTTGAGTTCGTTGAACTTTTCCAGGGTTTTTGTATTTGACTTTTGTGCCCATATGCCTGCCGAGATGAACAGGGCAAGGACGAGTAGTTTTATTTTTTTCATCGCGCTTATCATTTCTAGTGTTGGCCCAAATATAGGCTATTTTTGGTGAAGCAATTTTGTCGGTCGTGCCCCATAATGGCATGCCGTCATTGGTTTTGTGGCTTTTTCAAACAAAAGTTGTAGGTCTTGTTATCTCTTTGTCCGTGTTGTGTTTTTAAGGGGGGCGGGTTTGTGTTCTATCGATAAAAAAAGCTATTTTTAACGAAAACCAAACATCAATGCAAATTCCGTATACTAAAGTTACCATGGCAGTCTGCCTTCTAGGCGCGATGCTACAATCTTGTAAAACTTCAAAACCAGCGGCAGAAAACCCGGCTCCAGTGGCACAGACGGAGGCCCCGTCTACCGCCAAGGCCCTTCCGGAAGCTGTTGAAGGTTATACTGAAGTCGTACCCGGCACCGATAAGGGGTTTAAGATGGTTTACATCCCTGCGGGAAAATTTACCATGGGCAGTCCGGAAACAGAAGCGAACAGAAAGGCTGATGAAGGCCCTCAGAAGGAAGTGGAACTCGATCCCTTTTATATGGCCCAACATGAATTGACCTGGGATTTGTTCGAACTGTTCTTTAAGCAAAACAAGGAGCTGTTCGTTAAATTGGAGAACGATAAGGTGATGAAAATCGATGCGATCACCCGACCGAGCCCACCTTACGAGGATCCTTCCTATGGTATGGGCAAGGACGGTTTCCCTGCTGTGAGTATGTCGGCCTATTCGGCCTTGGTCTATTGCAAATGGCTCAGTACGGTGACCGGAAAATTCTATCGATTGCCTACCGAGGCGGAATGGGAATATGCCGCAAAAGCCGGAACGCAAACGGCCTATAGTTTCGGGGATGACCTGGCACAATTGGATGACTATGCGGTCTATTATAAGAACTCCGATGGGAAGTATGCCAAAGTAGGAAGTAAAAAACCGAATCCTTGGGGCTTGTACGATATGCACGGAAATGCCGCGGAATGGACCTTGGACGAGTATAAGAGCGATGCCTATGCCACAACCGACGCCAAAAATCCATGGGTGACACCCACGGTAATACATCCGAGGTCGTATAGAGGGGGTTCATGGGACGATGATGCCGACAAGCTGCGTTCATCGGCTCGGTCGGCCTCAAGCCTGAAACAACAAAAACGAGATCCCCAGATCCCGAAGAGTTTTTGGTGGTTTACCGATTCCAATTATGTTGGCTTTCGCGTGGTGAGTCCAAAAAATCAACCCAGTCCCGAAGAGCAGAAGAAGTTCTGGCAAATTGTTTTGGATGAATAGTAGGCTTGCTAAGGCAGGTCGCAATAGAATTAATAACGCCAATCACTTAATTGGCTCCATATGTTTACAATGAAAAATACCTTTTTAGTATGGCTTTTGGTCGCCTTTGCCTTTGTGGGAAGGGCGCAAGATGAATACGTGCTTTCCGATCAGAGTAAACTGACGATCAGTGGCACTTCTACCGTGCACGATTGGACGGTTGCGGCAAATGCCCTTTCGGGCCGCTTGGGTTACGATGGTACAGCCCCTACCCAAATCGATTTTGAGGTGGCCGTCGAAAATATTCAGAGTGAACGTGGAGCGGCAATGGACAAAAAAATGCACGCCGCCCTTAAGAAGGAAGAGCATCCAACCATAACTTTCAAGCTTAAGGAAGTAAAGGATAAATCGATTTTTGTGGGGGTGTTGCGCATTGCGGGCGTAGAGCAGTCCGTGGAGATTCCGGTCGATATGGAATCGGATTCCCAAGGATTGAAAATCACAGGGAAAAAGCAATTGATCTTACAAGATTATGGAATGGAAGCTCCCACGGCAATGTTCGGACAGATAATCGTAGGGGACGAGGTTACCGTTAACTTCGATTTGCGTTTCTCAAAGAACTAAGGTGTTTTCGGGGGCGGCTTTTAAAAACCTTTTATATGGATGAACGTCAAAAGATTAAAAATCTGGCCGCCCAATATGCTCCCGACTTTGTGGCCGTACGAAGGCATCTGCACCAACACCCTGAGCTTTCCTTTCAAGAACACCGAACCTGTGCCTACCTAAAAGAGCAATTGTTGTTGCTGGGGGTGACCGATATTGTATCGGTTGCCGAAACGGGGCTTTTGGCTACCATCCATGGCAGCCGAGCGGGAAAAACGGTACTCTTACGGGCCGATATCGATGCCCTGCCCATTCAGGAACGCAATACGGTCGATTATGTTTCCAAAAACGATGGGGTCATGCATGCCTGTGGTCACGACGCCCATAGTGCCTCGCTTTTGCTCTGTGCCAAGATTTTAATGGAGTTAAAGGAGGTTTTTTCAGGAAGCGTAAAGCTGCTTTTTCAACCTGCGGAAGAGTTGAGTCCCGGTGGAGCCAGTGCGGTCATCCGTGAGAAGGTCTATACGGCTTTAGGAAGCCTTCCCCATTTAGGACAACACGTACGGCCCGATATCCCAGTGGGAAAGGTAGGTTTCCGTTCCGGAAAGTTTATGGCCAGTATGGACGAACTTTTTTTAACGGTCAAAGGGAAAGGGGGCCATGCCGCCATGCCTGAAAAGACCATAGACCCCGTTTTGATCGCCTCCCATATCATAGTGGCCGCCCAGCAATTGGTCAGCCGCAGGGCCGACCCCAAAATACCTTCCGTACTTTCTTTTGGAAAGGTAATCGCCGATGGGGCCATAAATGTCATTCCCGATGAGGTGATTATAGAAGGCACGTTCCGAACATTGGACGAAGATTGGCGAAAGATCGCTTTGGGGCAACTCGATAAATTGGTGACAACCTTGGCCGAAGCCATGGGAGGCAGTTGTGAATTGAAGATCAATCACGGCTATCCGCATTTAAGGAACGAGCCCGTATTGACCGAGCGACTAAAGGCCCTCTCGGAAGACTACCTCGGAAAGGAAAACGTATTGGAGTTGGACCAATGGATGGCTGCGGAAGACTTTGCCTATTACAGCCAACAAAACCCGGCTTGCTTCTATATGTTGGGTGTGGGCAATGCGGAGAAGCACATTGGCTCGGGCTTGCATACCCCCACCTTTGATATTGATGAGTCTGCCCTTGAGATCGGTGGGGGGCTCATGGTTTGGTTGGCCTTAAGTACACTCTCGGCCTAATCTCTTGGTTTACTATTTTTAGATTGATGTATTTTTATTTTTCGTAGGACAGTTTTGGTGATTTTGTTAAAAACGAGGATGAATATTCAAAAAATACTAAAGAATAGCGAAAAAGTACAACTCATTGAGTTGTCGACATAGCCCCAAACGACTACTTTTAAGGAATAACATTAAGTGTATAATGTACTATTCCTAAAAATGAGATATAAGGTAATTATTACAGTAGCTTTGGCAAGTTTGATCGGTTTTCTTTTCCTATATAAGAAAGGGGTATTCGATAGGGAAGAGAATGCCTATTCCGATATGAAGCTTCCTGAAACCGTAGATTACAATTTTCACATCAAACCTATTCTTTCCGATAATTGTTATACCTGTCACGGACCCGATGCGAATAAAAGAAAGGCGGGCTTGCGTCTCGATTTGGAAGAGGCCGCTTTTAAGGAGCTTTCCGAAAACCCCGGACACTATCCCATCGTTTCAAAAAATTTGAAAAAAAGTAGATTGTACCAGGTAGTCGTTTCCGATGATGACGATGTGTTGATGCCTCCTCCCGATTCAAAATTGGCCTTGAATTCCTATGAGAAGAAATTGATAAAAAAATGGATCCAACAAGGGGCAAAGTTCGAAAAGCACTGGGCTTATATTCCTCCTAAAAAGAAAAGCGCCCCCCAAACGGAAAACACACAGTGGGTGCAGAACGAAATCGATGGTTTCATTTTGGAAAAACTGGAAGAAAAAGGTTTGGTCCCTTCTGAAAAGGCGCCCATAGAAACCTTAATACGACGGATAAGCTTAGATTTAACGGGCTTGCCGCCCCAGCTTGAGCAGGTGGAACAGCTTAGGTCGGAAACCGATATTGCCAAGATCGTTGATACCTTTTTAGCGTTGCCCGCCTATGGTGAGCGTATGACGCAGTCTTGGCTAGACGTTGCCCGCTATGCCGATTCACACGGATACCAAGACGATAGTTACCGTACCATGTGGCCTTGGCGTGATTGGGTTATCCATGCGTTCAATAAAAACTTGCCCTATGATGAATTTTTAACCTGGCAGCTGGCCGGTGACCTATTGCCCAATGCTAGCAAGGAACAGATACTGGCTACGGCCTTTAACCGCAACCACCCCATAACACAAGAAGGTGGGGTTATCCAAGAAGAGTATCGTACCAATTACATCTTGGATCGCACCAATACATTGGGGAAGGGCATTTTGGGGATTACCTTGGAGTGCGCCCAATGCCATGACCATAAGTACGACGCCATTTCACAGGCCGACTATTTTGAGATGTTCGCCTTTTTTAATCAGGTCAATGAAAGGGGCTTGCAAATGGACGCCGTTCAGGCAGGGAGGCGAAAATTCTTTGCCGACCCCCCTTATATTACGATAACGAAGGAGGAAACGGAAGACGTTTTATCGTTTATCCATATGGATAGCCTGTCGCAAATCAATGTGATGGTGATGAACGATTCGGCTCCTAGAACGACCCATATATTAAATAGGGGACAATATGATCAACCGGCAGATTCGGTGAGTCCGAAAACGCCCGAGGCCATCTTGGCCTTTTCCGATGACCTTCCCAAGAATAGGTTGGGACTTGCGCAGTGGCTGGTCGATAAAGAAAATCCGTTAACGGCAAGGGTATATGTAAACCGTATCTGGGCCATGTTGTTCGGTAAGGGCTTAGTAGAGACCTCTGAAGATTTTGGCGTTCAGGGAAGCCTGCCTAGCCACCCCAAACTATTGGATTGGTTGGCGGTAGATTTTATGGAACACGATTGGGATATCAAGTACCTCTTAAAAAAGATTATGCTATCGGCAACCTATCAGCAAAAATCGGAATTGCGGTCCGATCTTAAAAAGGCCGATCCCGAAAACAAATTGTTGGCACGGGCACCGCGCTTTAGAATGAGCGGTGAGATGATCAGGGATTATATTTTGGCCACAAGCGGCTTGCTCAACCCTGAATTGGGCGGGCCAAGCGTAAAACCCTACCAACCTGCGGGTCTATGGGAAGAAACCAATGCGGGAGGCAACCGCGGGGTACTTACCAAATACGTACCCGATACCGGGGAAGATTTGTACCGCCGCTCGTTGTATACCTTTTGGAAGCGGACTTTGCCACCGCCGAACATGACGATTTTTGATGCACCTACAAGGGATTATTCGGAAGTACGGAGACAGAAGACCAATACGCCCTTACAGGCCCTAGTGATGCAGAACGATACCCAGGTATTGGAAGCGGCAAGGGTTTTGGCACAACGCTGTATAGAGGCGACACCCGATGATCCCGATATTGTGGCGACCATGTTTAAACGCATACTTGTGCGGAGTCCGAGGGAAGAGGAATTATTGACCTTGAACAGTTATTACCACAGCGCATTGGAGCAATACAAGAACGATAGTGAAAGTGCCGAAAAGCTGATTGCGGTCGGTGAATATGAACAATTGCCGGTCGATCCCGGAAAAACGGCAGCCCTGATGCTTACGGCACAGGTGATTTACAATTTAGACGAAACCATTACAAAAGAATAGGCCATGAAAGAAGACGAAAACCAAAAAGAAAATCCGCTAAAGGGAAATCGACGCCATTTTTTTTCACAACTGAGTGTGGGTATCGGTTCCTTGGCCTTAGGGTCATTGTTGATTCCCGATTTGTTCAAGGGCGGTAATGCCCAACCTTTGACCCAACCCTTGGGAATACCCCATTTTGCCCCCAAGGCGAAGAGGGTGATTTATTTATTTCAGGCCGGGGCGCCCTCACAATTCGAGTCGTTCGATTATAAGCCGACTTTGCGCAAACGTATGGGGGAAGACTTGCCCGAATCGATACGGAACGGACAGCGCCTGACGGGAATGACC
Source organism: Zobellia uliginosa (assembly GCF_900156625.1). Taxonomy (GTDB): domain Bacteria; phylum Bacteroidota; class Bacteroidia; order Flavobacteriales; family Flavobacteriaceae; genus Zobellia; species Zobellia uliginosa. The sequence continues at coordinate 988,790 of NZ_FTOB01000001.1, forward strand.
GCAGGACAGGACAAATTTCCATTGATGCCGGCGGCTACCAATTTTAAGCAATACGGCGATAGCGGAACGTGGATTAGTGACTACTTTCCCCATATCGCAAAAATAGCCGATGATATTACGGTGGTGCGCAGTATGCATACCGAAGCCATTAACCATGACCCCGCCATTACCTTTTTTCAAACCGGAAGCCAGATTTCGGGTCGCCCCAGTATGGGATCATGGATGAGCTACGGACTGGGAAGCGAAAACAAGAACTTGCCCTCTTTCGTTGTACTTACCTCGCGGGGTAAGGGCAATAGCCAAGGACTCTACTCTAAATTGTGGTCAAGTGGGTTTTTAGATTCCAAACATCAAGGGGTGCTTTTGCGCTCGGGCAAAGACCCGGTATTGTATTTGAACGATCCCGACGGTATTTCAAGATCCGATAAGCGCCATTTGTTGAACGAGGTTAGCCAATTGAACAAGTTACATCATGTGGAGACGGGAGATGATGAGATAGAATCGCGTATTGCCCAGTATGAAATGGCCTACCGTATGCAAATGTCGGTGCCGGATGTCATGGATATTTCAAAAGAACCGGAATCGATTGTCAAACTGTACGGTGAAGACTGTCAGGTGCCGGGTACCTATGCCGCAAACGCCTTACAGGCACGAAGATTGGCGGAAAATGGCGTACGCTTTATACAACTCTACCACCAAGGGTGGGACCAACACGGTAATTTGCCCAATGCCATGGCAGGTCAGGCCAAGGATGTGGATCAGGCGTCTGCCGCCCTGGTCATGGACCTGAAGCAGCGGGGTATGTTAGAAGATACCCTAGTAGTTTGGGGCGGTGAATTCGGTAGGACCAATTATTGCCAAGGCAAATTTGATCCGGCCGATTTCGGTAGGGACCACCACCCAAGGGCCTTTAGCATTTGGATGGCCGGTGGCGGTATCAAACCCGGACTCAATTACGGGAAGACCGATGAGTTTGGATACAACGTTATAGAAAACCCCGTACACGTAAATGACTTTCACGCGACTTTAATGCATGCCATGGGACTTGATCACGAGCAATTGACCTATAAATATCAAGGTCGACGATTTCGATTGACCGATGTGGCCGGTAATGTAGTCAAAGACCTTTTAGCATAGCCGATGACCGATATTTTAAAAAAACGTTGGGTAGATTATACCATTTTGGGCCTATCCGTATTCCTAGTATTTTGTTTGGTTTTTGATGCGTATATCGTACTGCCTAATCTGGTGGCGTGGTTGGGACGCTGGCACCCTTTGGTGCTCCACTTTCCGATTGTACTCTTGCTTATAGCCGCTTTTTTAGGATTGACAGGAAGGCCAATTCCACATCGCTTGTTGGTCATAGCCGTATTATCGGCCCTGCTTACCGCTATATCCGGTTTTTTTCTAGGAAAGGAAGTAGCCGTAAAGGGCAATTTGCTCTTTTGGCACCAGTGGATGGGTGGCGCCGTGGCCCTTATGGCATCGGTATGGTACCTTCTGAGCGATAGGGGGCTGGACCGTACGGTTTACGGGAAGGGACTTCAGGTCGTTTTGATTGTTTTGGTTGGGTTTACGGGGCATTATGGGGGAATGGTAACCCATGGGGAAGAGTTTTTGGCCCTTCCGACATCAAAAAAACAAAAAGAGATACCCGAGAACCCAATAGTGTATACCGATGTGGTAGCGCGTATCTTGGATGACAAATGCGTGTCTTGTCACAATGCCAATAAAAAGAAGGGGGAATTGCTGATGATCAATATGGCGGAACTGCTGGAAGGTGGTAAAAGCGGGCATACCATAGTCCCAGGGGAGCCTCTTAAGAGCGAATTGATAGGTAGGCTACACTTGCCCTTGGAAAACGAAGAACATATGCCTCCCGAAGGGAAAACGCCCCTAACGGATGCGGAAATTAAAATCTTGGAAAGATGGGTGGCCTTAGGGGCTTCCGATACCTTACGTTTTGATCAATTGCCCAAAAGCGAACCCTTGGTCGCACTGATCAAAGGGCTTATGGAACCCGACCCCATGTCAAAATGGGCGGACTTGCCCTTTGTGGCCGATAGCACCCTACAAAACTTGGGATCGGATTATCTGACGATTGAGCGGGTGGCAAGCAATTCCAATGCCTTGAGCGTAGATGTGTATTTGCCGCCCGAGTACGATGCAGCGGCTGTTGTGGCCATGGAGCGCATTGCTGGACATATTGTGGAACTCGACCTTAGTGGCCTGCCCATAGGGGCCGCGGAAATGGATTTTGTTGCAAAATGCCAAAACCTGGAATGGTTGGAAATCGACAAGACCCCAATAGGTGACAGCGAACTTGAAAAGTTGGCAAGCTTGAAAAACCTGAAGTTCTTAAAAACCTACGCCACTTCCATTACAGATAAGAGTATACCGGTCTTTGAAAATATGAAGGGACTAAAAAATCTCTATGTATATCAAACCGGCATTTCTAGGGAAGCTCTTGAAAAACTTCAGGCCAAGAACCCAACCTTGTCGGTCAACTATGGCATCGACCCGGAAATTGAAGCGTTTTTTGTGGCTGGCGACTCCGTGGTCGTGGCGAAATAGTTTTAATACCTTGTTCTTATAGAAAAGCACGGGCCCTATAAGGCTTTTGCTGTTTCTGAAGCCCCTGTTGTTATAGGGTTTTTCAAATCAATGCTTAGCTAGGTGAAAAGGCATAAAAAAAGGCTTCCGATAATTCGGAAGCCTTTTTACTAAGAGTGATGCGCCAGGATTACCTTACCTTTTTTATCAATGGTGCAAATAGAAAACCACAACGTCTTTACAGTCCAAATTTTACACTAATCTAAAAAGCGGATTAACCGAACTCTAAACTGTATTCAAAACAGTACATTCTGTGGTGAAACTTATGGGTGTTTTGCAAAGTAGAATTAATAATAATTAGCTTATTGGAGCTAATCTTAAAGCGTCGGTTTTACCAATAAATTCCCATAGTATCAGATGAATACACAATCTACAATTTTAATTCTTCGGAAATCTCCAAGGCAGTTTCAATGTCATTGGCCAATTCTTCCACTAGCTTCATACTGTCCAGCTTTCCTGATGGAAATGAAAACAGCCCATTCGCATTTTTTACGGCCATATACATTTGTCTATTTTGAAAGGACAAGGATATGGGGCGGTCAAATTCTTCTTTTAAAGCAACAATTTTTTCCATGATTGAAGCAGATAGAACATAACGGGCCTCCACTTGGTCGGTACCGTACACCATAAACTTGCTGGTAAACCTTGGATCTTCCAAATGTATTTCCTGCTCTTCCTTAAAATTAAAACTGGCCAATCGGTCCACTTTTGTCATTTGGTTTTTGGACAATACCACCGTATGGCCGTTCAATTTCTTTTTAAACCGCAACCAACAGAACATACCCCGGAAAGAATAGTTGGTGTTGTCAGCTAATTTTTTGGTTACCATATTCTTGAATACGGTCTGGTACATAACGCCTAACATATTTAGAACGGGAATACGCATTAATATACCCAAAAACTTGTTGGCTACATTGTTTTCCACAATGCCCAAGTCCGTTATGTTTATTTCTGTATCATTGGTTCTTCCTCTAATCTGCCCGTAACTATAAACTGGTGCTTCTTCCTTTATCCAAGGGAATAATTTGCTTTTTACCACTTCATTGGTTGGGGCCATTGCACCTTGGGTAAACTCAACCTGTGGAAACAGCATTTTGACCATTTTAGCAATGGTTTTCTGTTCCGTGGTTTTGAATTTTTGAAATGCCCTGGTAAAAAAGATGGTGGTCGGATATAAAAGGACCATCAGCCCCATTATTGGATAGAGGGATGCGTAGGGGTCGGTGTGACTGCTCTTGAAAACATCCAAAAAAGCCAAAGAAGTATTTTCGAGCATTGGTATGTATTGTATGCCCAACAATGCAAGCATAAATATGAGGTACATACCGGTAATGCCCCACATGACTCTTTGCAAAAAAAGGGTGCGCTTCTTTTTTTTATAAAGCGTATCCAACACTTTGCTGGTTTCGGAATAGGCCGCTACTATGCGCTCTTGCATTATCTTAATATTATGGCCATTTTATGGTGTTCCACGGACTGTCTGGGCTTTCCAAAACCTGTTTGTAAAGGTGGAATACTTCTTCTTTGTACGTACTGGAATCGGCACTTATATCTATGGCAAAACCAAGGGCAAAGCTTTTTCCAAAATCTTCCCAAGAAGAAAAATGTTGCAAGGCCAATGCTTTGGCAAAATTGATGACCTTCCAGGCTTCTTCCTCAGAAATAAGATTGCCGGTATAGGCTTTACGTGCCTGCCCGACCAATACTGCCGCATCATAACCTGCCACACCAAGCTTTAATTCGGAATCAAAAAGGATGATGCCTTTTTGCTTTAAACTGTTTAGGGCTTCTCCAGAACTTAACGTTTTCAAATAACGATGGGCCCGCTCATTACTGCCGAATTTTTGATCCATTAGTTCGCCCCATTTTTCTTGAGGTTCGTTTTCAATCATTCCTTGGATAAAATCAAAGTACCATCGGCGACCATCTTTCATAAAATACTCGGTCAAACCCCAATACCCTTCCACGGTATCAATGCCCCAACCTTCCAGATAGGGCTTAACATCTTTGGCAGTGAGAAATGATAGGGTGTTGGTGTTGGCTTTCCACCATTCGGCTATGGGCGTATACAAGGCTAAGCCAAATAATTGTTCTTGATTGAGATCACTGTTTGGCGACTTTCTAAATTTCGCCTTCGTCTTGGCCGGGGTATCGTATTCTTTCTTTCCAATTTTAAAATAACGAATGGCATAAGAAGCAATAGCGATGGCCAGTATCACATAACCGTACCAGGGTAAGTTTTCGAACATTTGCATGATTTATGGTTTTAAAAATTGATTAACGTTGATTTCTTTTTGTTCCGCTTTAGGAATTTCCAATAGCGTACCGGGTTGGTCTTTTCGAATACCCGCGATAATACTTGCGGGAAACATTTCTATGGTATTGTTATAGCTGGTGACCGCCGCATTATAGGCACGTCGTGCCGCGGATATCTGGTCTTCAATATCAGAAAGTTCATATTCGATGTTCGTGAATTGCTTGTCGGCCTTTAAATCGGGGTAGTTTTCCACGTTGATGTTCAACCCGCCAATAATATGAGTTAGCTCGTTTGAGGCCTTTATTTTTTCGTTCGCCCCAGAGGCTTTTTCAACAGTACTACGTAGTTCTGTGATCTTTAGCAAGGTTTCCTTTTCATGCGCCAGATATTTGTTGAGCATGGCGATAAGGTTCGGAATCAAATCAAACCTTTTTTTAAGATAAATCTCAATGCTGCCAAAGGCTTGTTTGATTTGATTTTTTTTACCAATTATCCGGTTGTTGACAATAATGCCAGTTAGCCCGATAAGCGCTAGAATTGCAATGGCGATAATGATTTTCATACTACTTTTTTTAAATGGTTATATGCGTAACTGTTGAAATTCCCACTCAAAGGGTTTACCTAAAGACTGGATTGTTTTTAAGTGGTCTAACTCAAATTTTTTTAAGGTTTCCTCATATTCACGCTCATCGTCTTCATTGCGGGTTTCGGTTGTGATTTTCAGTGTTTTATTTTGAAAATCGATGCTATAGTTCATTTCATCGCCCGATACCCTTTGGACGACACCTTTCTTATATTCGACCAATTCAAAAGCTCTATTTTGAAACCTGAAAATGTATTCGTGGGAAGACCATGTGGTACATTCGCGACATGGCCATATATAAAACTCAATTTGCAAATCTCCATTTGGAAGAATTTGAAGCCCTTTAAAAGGTTCTTCCATCGTGGGTGTATTTTGGTTAATGATAAACGCGTTGGATTGAAGTACTTTTTTGAATTTTCCATTGCGTTTGCCAAAGTAGATACCCAATACCCTCGGGTTAATGTGTAGCGTATCGCTATCTGAACCGTCTCTGTAGATATATTTTTTCTCTATGGGACTTTCGATCGCAAATACGATGTCTTTATAACCGTCTCCGTTTAGATCTCCTGAAGCTTTTGACAAAATTTTATAATTGGTCGGGATTATATTTTGCATCGACCTTCCCTTGGCGGGCAGCTCCGACAGCATAGGTTCACTTTGGGCGTAAAACACCTGAACCAAAAAGAATGCCATCAAAAATGCTATGTCCCTAAAATTCATTTCCAATTTGTTTTCAACGCCAATTCATTGTTTTGATACACGTAAATGACATTTTTGTTGGTCCTAAGCGTGTCTTCTGAACCAGGCTTTAGAATCACTTCTTCAGATTTGAGGGCGAAAACAAGGCTACCTTCTATTTCATTTATCTCTAAAACATCTGTCAAATAATTATCCAAATTTTCATCATAGGGTTCAATGTCAAGGGTTCCCATAGACTTCAGGTTTCCGTTTTCAAGAATAAAAGCCTCACCTCCAAAGGGATATTCAAATGCCATTTGACAAATAATAATGACTTTGTCCGATGCGTTGCTTTTATAAAAATGGGGCTCAAATAGATAGGCATCACCTATACCTTTTGATCGGTATACTATTTTGTTGGATGCATCCAACATTAAAAGGCGGTCGCCCCAATCCGTTTCGGTATCTGGGGCTACGGTTCGTCCGTTTTCTGGTTTATAGTTTCCTGCTGCTATTCTGAATGCCTCCAACTGATAGGCGTGATCTACATTAAATCTGTCTATGTGAATGTCCTCCAATTTTTCTGGATCGTACTCGGAAAATAAAATGGCCCCAGAATCATGTTCGGTATACGTACTTCCATTGAATTTCAAGACATTGTTTTTAACATGAAAGAATTTTTCTGTTTGGCATTCCCCATCATTATCTTTAAATATCTTGGTTTCGGTTATCTTGTTGTTTATTAGAATATCAAAATGGTCATTGGTCTTCTTAGTGCTCATCACCACCGCTTTTTCTTCATCTTTAAATCTTCCGTCACAATCCCCATCCCATTCTCCACGATTCATGGCAACGGTATAATTGGCAAGCACCTTGGTCAAACTATCTTTTGATTTCATGAAAAGGGACAGTGTTTTATTTTGGTATGGATTGACCCTTGAGTGTCCGAAGTAGGAAACGTACAAGCCGAAAGCCACTTTATTTTCAGTAATCTCAAATAAATTTGGGGCAATCTGAATTTCGTTTAACTCAATGGCATCAGAAATCCATTGGTTGGTCTGGTGACTTTCAAAGTACTTGTTCATTATTTTTCCAGAACGGTTGTCCGCAATAACAATGTGGCTGTTGAGATCAAAATACTGTTCGCCTTCATCCACGACTTCTGGGATGACCACAATGCTTTCATCTGGGTTTTCTGGATTTACTCTAGTGGCAATTAAATCGGTCTTTGTTTGCATCCAATCCAAATTCAGGTCCGTTAAAACGCCATTGATCAGCGCAAAATTTTTAAAGGAATCGTTCAATTTTTTGGCATCTATTTTTATAATGGTGCCATTACCCCGAATTTCATATTGAATTTCTTCTACTTCTTTGGTGTTGCCCCAAAATATTTTGTTTACCGTTAGTTTGCTTTCGCTAATTCGGGAGACTGTCCTGGACATGCCTTCGGCTATTTCATCGAAAGCTACTTGTTTGTGATCTATGATGTTCCCCTCCGTATCATAATTGATTATAATCGTCTCCATTTCATGGTCCCCGTGTTGAATGGTTGCAACAATGGTGTGAAAATTTGTATTCACAGGTATCTTATAGATGGTGATTGCCCTGTAATTATGACCTTCCGAATTAAAATCAGGATAGATTTGGTCCAGTTTCAAAGCTTTGGCATCTACTTCATCATAATCATCTTCATCGATAAAACTGTCAAAATTCGTGTCTTCGATGTGTGGCAATTTTTTAGTTTGGCTGTTGGCAATTACTTCGGCAAAATCTAAATGCACGCTCTTAGGTAAGGTGTCCAAAGCCGTTTCAATGATTTCAACGGCGCCTTGGGTTTCGATCTCCGGTTCTTTATTCGTTTTGGGGCCTTGGCCACAGGAGATTGTAAGTACTAGTAAGGCTATGTGATATTGAATTTTCATTTAATGCCGTTTATGGTTTATATAAATCCACTGTTTTTAGTTTCTTATACTATATTACGTCAATGACTTTTTCGAGTAAATAATGCACTATGGAAACGAGTACAGTAATCATTAGCAGTACTGCCAAACGGATAACCGTCCTTTTCGGGTTGTTTTTTAGTTTCTTTCGTAGGTAAAAAATATCTAACAACACGAAGCATAATGCAATGGCGCTCCCAACCCACAGACCAACTTGAATCATCCCTATATCATAAAATAGATGTAGCAAATAGCCCAATCCTTCTTCGCTTACCGTATTGGCTCCTAAGACCAAACGCATATAGCCAATGCCTATGAACAACGACAACAGCGTCCAAAATAGATAGGCCAATATGTATTTTAAAATTCGCATCTATAACATTTCTTTCGTGCAAACAGTGTTTTTTTCAACTTCATCGGGCATCCCCTTTAGTTTCTCAAAAAAATGGGTGTCGGCCATATTTAGTCCTTGCGCTACATCGCATACATAGATAAAAGCATCTTTTTGATTGCTGCTTCGGGTTCTGTAGACCGAATTGGTCAGTATCCAACTATTCTTTTTAAAGGCTATGTGATGGTTGGCCTCGTTTAGTCCGCCATCAGGAAAGGCAGTTTTAATGAAAAAGCCATCGGGTTCTGCGACCACATCAACAATTTGATTGCCTCCATCTTCAGAAAAATTGGTGGTTTTTAAAGCGAATTGGTATGCTTTCCCTTCATTTGTAAAGAGCAATAGTTCGTCTCCTTGATAAGGCCCTGCACTTACTATTTTATCGACTATGCCATCGTTGTTGATGTCAATATCCCTGATAAAAAAGTGCTCGTTTTCCATGTAATCCGATAAGGTGTAGGTGCCATTGGTTCGGTCATCTGGAAATGGGTCCGGATTTTCATTGTCATCAAAAAACGCTGTTTCAAATAAATCTTCTAAAATCTGTTTTTTCGAAGTAGTTAAATGGGATGCAAAATCAGCATCAAATTTTGGATGTGGCCCGTCAAAGAGAAAGAATAGCACCGATTTTGCCTTTTCGTTACTTAGCTCGTTTATCAGGTAATATTTTTTGTATTCCCTTAAATAGTTTAGCACATGATGTTGAAAGTAGTTGACCCCATCTGCTTCCCATTGTCCGTTCTCACAAATACGGATAATGTTTTTTTCATAACTAGGGTATTTGTTGGTTCGCAGCAGATAAAACAAGTATTCGATATAATGTACACTGTGTTCGTAAAGTTCATGGGGAGCGTCATTTGGTGTATCCCAGCCAAAATAGCTTTGAAACTGTTCAAAATCTTGAGGAAACTGCCGTAGAAATTCTTCTTCATCCTTATCTTCCATGGATTTATACAGGTTTAGGATGCTGATTTCCATTGGACTTTTTTCTTGAGTCTCAGCTGGAGCTTCCCATTCGTCCACGTTTAAGTTTTCTGAAGCTTCCATAAAGAGGGCATTCACCGAATCTTTAGCTTTTTGCTCTTTTTCAACGCGCTTGTTCTCCTGGCCACAAGACAGTAATAAGAGTGCTAGAAATACAAATTGAAACTTCATTTTACACGTTTTGTTTTAGGATAAATACCATTGGAAAAAATATTCTTTAGGCTATCGGCTTTGAAGAATTTACCTTCTTTGAAATAATTGATTTCGCCACAGTATAAGGTTGAATCATTTAGGCATGGGTCATAATAAAACTCTGCCATGCGGTAATCCCGGTACATACCCAGTTCTTCGCTTACAAAGCCCCCAAAATCTTCTTCATGGTCAATAAAATAGCCCGTGCCAGCTTCCCCAATAAAACCAAATGTCGTTCCCCCGTATTCATAAAAATGAATCCCATTTTCGCCGGTATACGAAAGTGGTTTTCCGGTTTTATGCTCTGTCCGTAGGTGCACCTTTATTTTTTCTTGTATGGCCTTCTGTACTACGGAATAATCTTTATCCGGATATTTTACCAAATACAAATTGGGATATACGTTTGACTGAATAAACCGCATATCCTTAAAGAAGAAGTGGTGGATTACCAGTCCCGTCGCACCAAATACCAACACGGCCAAAACTGCCTGAACCCGTCTTTTGCTTTTTAAGGTCCACTTGAAAAACCTAAAGGCAAGGATCAATAGCAGAATTGCTACAATAACCAGTATGGTAATGACTAGTATGAACACAACGTTGGCTTATTTTTGATATTAAAATGGCTCAATGGCTTTTTGGATTATTAGGAAAATGAACATTTACTTTATCTATCTCAACGGTATACAATGGGTTTTGCATGAAATCTGCACTCTGATGTGCAACCCGGATCAAGTACCCTCCCTTCTTTAATTTTTCTCGATATTGACCATGCAATTTTCCCTTTTTGTTGAGGTATTCTTCCATGGTGAAAAAACCATTGTTTTCTAGCACGGAGAAACGGAAATCCATACCCTTTATCTTTGACTTCATACGGATTGAAACTTGGGCATCTTCCTCCAAAAAGAACAAGAAAAAGGTAGCATTGGCATAAAAGGCATCGGTAAGGGAAGAATAGGATTGAGGCTCATCAATAGTTACAGCATTTGCGTAAAAAGAGGGCTCCACAAAGTTGATGATTTGATTTTGCCCATTTTTATTAGGTTTTTGATACGAGTACAATCCACCTTTGAACATAAATCTTAAAACGGGATTTTTTTTCTTTAAGTCTATAGCATAGCTGATTTTTGTTGGATATATGGTTTTGTACCATTGATTGTCGGCATCTAAACCATGAGCATATGATACATGTTCCAGGTAAGCATTTTTAGTATTGATTTCGATTGGATAAACACTTTCCAACACGTAGTCTATATTTCGAAAGTCCTTTAGTTCTTCGTTGATTTTTTCTTGTGTTTCGCCTTGAAACATATAAAAACGGGTCATAAATCGTCCGTTTTTCTTAAAAACCCAATTTTCAACACCCATCTCGTTTTGAATTCCAAAATGGATGAACTTTCCTTTTTCTGCTTTATAAAGAGGTTTTAGGTCCGCTGTTCGGTTGGAGCAGCCCGCGCATTCCGCTTGAATAAAATTTGCTAAAATTGATGTTGACTTTCTCCAATCGTCTAAAAGCACGATTTCTTTTTCTTCAAGCAAATCAGAAACTGATTTTGAACCATTCCCATTCGTGATTTCTTGAAATGGATACATTACGGAATCCAATGTCTTAAAAACTACTTTTTCTCCAGAAGTTGGCACTAATGCTTTACATGAAACAAATAATAGGGCAATGAACAGCATAGCACTAAACTTTATTAAGAATGTGCCATGCTGTGAAATATTATATTGTGGATCCATTGATCCTTTCAGGTTTACCTGTTTCAAGTAATAATTTTTGGCTTTCGAAGCACTATTTGCTATAATGTGTCATTTCCGCTCCAAAATCGTTTACAAATGTATTGTCCAGTTCATCGGCTTTGGTGGCAAGCTGGGCCAGACATTCCAGAATTTCGTTTTTATGGTCGGAATACAAATCGCTGATATGGATGCGATACGATAAGTAGATCTGATTATCGGAAATAGACAATCGATGCGGGCCCATATCCGCGGTTAGGATGTACTCATAAATCTCGGCCAGATTTTTACGGGGCAAGTCGTTTAGGGGAGAGGTAGCGAATAGATAATTGTTGTCATAAACGAATATGCGTATCTCTGCACTGCCTTGGTGAAAATACCAACGCTCCCTGCCCGACCTTGCCAAAATGGGATTGATATCCAGTTTGGATATGGCTTCCTCGACCTTTAGACTGAAATCGGAAAGTTCCATTTCTTCGAATAACTTTTCGTCTACAAGTGTGCCACAATTGGGGCAGTAATCGGTCTTTTCTTCAATAAGTCCCCCACAGTTGGAACAACCAAGGGTAAAGGCATCCGACATATCATTGACTATCGTTAATTCTTCCCGAAGGGTTTCCATGGGAATGGCAAAACCCATGTTGTCGGCGTCGGAAAATTTTGAGGTCACAATCCCCATTAACTCCCCTTTTTCATTGATTACCGGCCCACCGCTATTTCCTGGATTGATGGCGGCGTCCGTTTGAATATAATAGTTACCTCCTATACTTTGGCGTGGATTTGAAACAATACCTTCGGTAACCGTAAATGGCATACCGTAAGGATAGCCCAAGACAATCACCTTGTCTCTTGATTTTGATTCTGTCCGATGTTCAATTACCACCGTTTCAATAGGTTTTGGAAGGTCGTTAGCTCGCAAAAACGCAATGTCCTTTCCCGGATTTACATAAAGCACTTGGGTCAAGTACCTGTTTTTATCTTTCCCTTCCAGGCTAACGGTATGACAACCCGCCACCACGTGGTAGTTTGTGATGATAATATCATTTTTTTTGTTGTAAAAACCTGTGCCCGTTCCGTTTGCGGTATTTATCTTAAATACCGAACTTTCTATATTCTTCATGATTCCTTGCTTAATTGATTTTAAAGTTTGCCATGATCTTTTGCATGGCCGCCATGGATTGCTGCATTTGTTCGCCCATCAGTTTTGTAAGGTCCATACCGTAATCGGCATCCATAAACGTATCTTCCATGATGGCTTGCATGCCCTTTAAAAGGATGGGAGCCGCTTGGCTCCATGGCAAATCACTGGCTTGTGATAGGGCGTCGGTGATGGGTTTGCTGATTTCTTCGTTCACCAAATTGTAAAAGAACATATTGTAAAAACAGGACTGTATAAGATTGGAAGCATCCTCGAATCTGGAGTTGGCGATCATTTCCTGCGCTTCTTCATAATTTTCTTGCCAATTTTCTCTGATGTTTTCCTTTTTTCCGCTGTATTTATAGGGAATAAAGGTTTCTGTCTGATAGAGGTCGGCCATGAATTGCTCCTTAGGGAGTTCTTTCAATTTTTCCAAGGCCGATTTTCCATTCAGCAATCGGTCATGAAATGGTAGCCTACCATCAAAAAGTCCGTCTATCGCCTTTTCCAATAGGGTACGTACATACCCTTGGGGCTCTGCATGAAACTCTATCTTTTTTAAGGTGATGTTCAAGGTGTACCATGCATTGTTTCCATGCCGTTTTTCCATGTATCGGTCAAATCGTTGTAGGCCATCCCCCAAAATTTTTAGATAATTATCGTAAGCTTCCTGTTTGCTGTTTTCTGGAAAAGGGCTTGTTTTTGGCTCTTGTATGTGGGCTGCACCAAATTTTTCTATAAACTCGTCGTCATAGCTATCTGCGTAATAGCATATTTCCCGAAGCACCCCATAGATTTTGTACGGTTCACAAAGACTTATTGGACATGAAAAAGAAAAATACACCAAATGATTGTCCAAGACTATATTGGTCAAATTGAGCGGATACATTCTGAGTTCCGCCAATTTTCGCATCATGGGTACTTTTTTGGCATTTTTTATGTTCAAAAAAGGACATTTGATCAACAGTTCATCAGTTGTTTGAGTAATGGATACCACTACCGACCCATGGGGTATTTCGTAGGTGTCACCTTTTTTTTTGCCGGAAAGATGATTCCCGACATAATCCAATAGGGTAGGCACTACCTCGTTATATTGTTTACTGTTAAAAAGAGCTACTGCCTCGTCCCATTTTTCATCCTGCCTTGTCGATGATTTTTTAGGATGTATTGGTGGAAAATACTTGTTGTTTTTATCCATTATTGTTTTGTAATTAATTGGATTACATTGTATTATTAATTTTAGGCCGCTAAACTTTTAATTTTGCCCTCCAATTCCTCAAAGGCTTGCTGCTGCGATTTTACCAAGACGGCCTGTTTTAGGGCTCCAGTGATCACTTCTAAGATGCTTCTGCGAGCCTTTACACTTTTCCCGAAATAGGCGTGCATTAGTTTATTGGGAATGATATGGTTTACTTTCACCGTGTTTTTATTCACAAAAAGTAACTTAACGGCGTGCATGCCACTTTTTTAAGTACAATACATTGTGCCATTTGTCCGCTGTTGTCCGTGCAATGTTCCCAAACATCATATTCTTTTGAACACTCAAAACCGGATTCTTTTTTTAAGACTTCATAGAGTTCCTCTAAAGAATTGTATGGTTGTTTTATTTGAATTAAGTTCTCCATTGGTTGTATGATTTTGGTTATAAATGAAAAACCACAGATGGTTTTGACCATCTGTGGCGGTACTTTGTTTTTAAAAGTCGGTAAAAGACCGGATTGGCAATACGATGAAATTTGCAGTATTTTTAGGAAGGGCTATGGGAGCACTACCCCCTAAAAAAGCTATATAAGCATCATTTGCATTAACTTCTGTAGAAGTCCATACTGTACTAAAAAGGGCGCTTCCTCCATTGGCGAGTATCGTCGGTGCAATGTAATCGTCGTAGTTTATCGCTATTTCATTGAATTCATCCACACTTGGTAAAAACCAATCATCATAACCATTCCAATCCAAATTGGAAATAGTTAATGCGGCAGATGGAATACAACCTGCGGCAATAATTGCCTCAGAATTGGTTTCTCCTGTTCCGATACCACTTCCAGAAGCCCCTGTTAGTATACCTGAACAACCCCAGGCGTTAACGGTTAGACCTGAAATTGCACAAACCAAGCCTTCACTATTGTTACTTGTAGGGTCTATCCAAAAAATAACACCACCATACTTGAATTCCCCAATCTCGTTCAAGTCATTAAGTTCTACGAACGCATTGGCGGAAACTGTTTCGGTACCATTGCTTACCGAAATGGTGGCCAACATATTGGGGTTGGTTTCAAAATCGAAAAGGGTTTCATCCGCTACGGACAATTCACCTGTATTTTGATCTATCGTAAATGCACCAGCCGGATTCTGGAACGTAATGGTATAGGTTACATTTGAACCACTGGCCTGTATGGTTCCCACAACATCGCCATTGGAAGGGTTTTCATCTATGGTCAAATCCGTATTTGTGGCAGATACTTCGTCTACATCGTTTAGATTGATGGTGGCCGTGGCCGTAGCTGTTTCCGCACCATCTGTCACTGAAATTTCAGCTGTAATCACGGGGTTGGTCTCAAAATCGAATAGGTTGGGGTCAATTACCGTTAATTCTCCCGTAGCGGCATCAATGGCCATGGCGCCCATGGGTGATTGCGAGGTAAATGAAAACGCTAAAGTACTATTGCTGTTGGCCTGTACCGTTCCTAAAATCTGTCCGTCCGTTGGATTTTCATCAATGGAGACCGTAAGGTCTTGGGCCGTTACTTCAATTACATTCTCAAGGTTCACCGTAACGGTTACCGGATTATCTGCATCTTCAATAGAAACGGTCGCTGTCAGTACAGGATTGGTTTCAAAGTCGAATAGCGCAGCATCCAATACGGTAAGTTCGCCCGAATTGAAATCAATACCCATAGCGCCGCTCGGTGTCTGGGACGTGATGGCAAAGCCCGAAGCATTGCCAATGGTCTGTAGACTGCCTATAACTTGCCCTTCGGCAGGATTTTCATCTATGGTCACTTCTAAATTCTGACCGGAAACCTCATTCACATTATTCAGGTTTATGGTAATGCTTGCCGAATTTTCAGCATTGTCCGCGGTAACGGTTGCCGTAATCGTAGGATGGGTCTCGAAATCGAATAAGGTCGCATTGGCTACAGTAAGTTCACCAGTAGAACCGTCAATACTCAAAGCTCCCGCAGGTGCTTGTGAGACGATATTAAAATTTGTGGTGGAAACATCGGTTTGTACGGTGCCCACGAGATCACCTTTTTGGGGATTTTCATCTAGGGTTGCCTCTAAATCCGACAGTGTTACGGTTACAGCTCCATCATCATCATTGTTGCAGGCAACACTTAGAAAAAGTACACTTACGGCCAAGTAAATAGTTTTAAGTTTATTGTTCATGATTGTTTGGGTTAAATAAATTAATTTAATTGAGTAATAGGTTCGGATTTTAGTAGTCCATTTTAATTAATGAACCGTCTATTTTGTATGAAAAAGTAAAAGAAGTCCCCCCGTTTTCAGGCTGCAGTTTTACGATGTATTGGGCATCACTCAAATCACCGTTCTTTGGGTATTTGACAAAAGCCATTTCAAGTCGGGGGTTCTCGATGTCTTTCTCGGCCTTTAATTGCTCACTCGATTTTTCAACGAGTTCTCCTAATTTCCCAAGGCTGATTTTTTCACCCAATTGAAACATAAAATCTGCCGCCTTGGTACCCTCTGGTATTTCCAAGGTTACTTCGGAAGTTTGCTTCCAATTGCCCAACGAGTAGGTCCATTGCCCCATTTTTAAAGATTCAGGGGCATCGGTTACCGTGGTCGAAATGCTATTACCGATGGATTCATTGTAAATGATAGTCAAATCCGTATAGTAGGCACTATCCCCAAATTCACTTTTCAGTTCTTTCTCAATGCCCGCAAAGCCATCGGCGTTGGCAGGTAGTTTTGCCGTGTCTCCTCCACAGGAAACCAGTGTTATCGCTATCATTAAAATTATCAACTGTATTTTCATTTTTATGCTTTTTTTATGTTGATTGACTATTACTCTTCAGCTCTTCCAAATAGAAAAAACAGTGCGCCACCTGCTAGAATCAATACTACCCTGAGCACCCATCCCGTGGTACTGCCCCAGCTATCTATCCAAGCAAGTAATCTGATGTTGTAATTAGAATTGACTAAAGGGTAGTAATTATGCCCATAGCTGCAAGTACAAGGCCTTTTTGGCCTAGTTTGGATTTGATGTTTTCCATTAAGATTTGATTTTAATATTTCTTGATAAGCACCATTGGAAAAGTGTGATTTTCGAAGAGGACTTAAGTAAGAAATGGTTTGGTCAGGGTAAAGATGGGGCAATGGCATTTCCTATGAAATAGCCAATCTATTTTCGCGAGCCGGGAATCATTATTCGTGCGAAGTAAGGAAATATGCGTTTTTGGAGAGATAGCTATTTCCGGTAATCTTGATCATTGGGGCAATAGTTCTCAATGACTATTGTATTTCAAAAAAGTCGTTATAAAAGCTTCCTTTTTTCTGGAGGAAACAGGAATTTTTTGACCATTCTTTAAATAGATGATGCCCGACTTATCGTATTTGTCTATGAATTTCAAGTTTACCATGAAAGACTGGTGGGGCCGGGTGAAATTGACTTTTTCAAGTTTCTCCTCGTATTCCTTTAATGGTTTGGAAGCCACGTATTTTTTATTATTGGCCAAGTAGAATGTCGTATATCCCTTGTCGGATTCACAGTACAATAATTCTTGCAGGTTTATGACCTGAAAACTGTCGCTAAGCGAAAGAACCAAGGTGGCATCATCTTGATACCAAACCTTTTTTACCGTATTTATTTGTCTTTTTTGTTCGGTAATAGGTAAGGTCTTTATCTTTTTTAAGGCCAAATCCAATTCTTCAACGTCAACAGGTTTTAAAAGATAATCTACGGCACCAGCCTTAAGTGCCTTCAAAGCATATTCTTCATAGGCGGTAATGAATATGGTTTTGAAGCTAAGGTGCTCGGTTTGGTCAAGAAAGTCGAATCCAGTACCGTCTGTGAGATTTATGTCCAGAAATATCAATTCTGGTTTACAGGCATTCGCGACCACAACGGCCTCCTTGACCGTAGCACATTCACCTATGATTTCTATATTGGTTTCAACCGTTTCCAAAAGATTTATCAAGCCTTTTCTAATATAGGCTTTGTCCTCAACGATAAGTGCTTTCATGAATTCTTTATTATTTTATAGGGAATGATCAAAGTAACTTTGGTTCCTTGCTCATTATATTTTTTTCTATCCTCGACAAATACGGATCCTGGCATGTTGAAATCTTTGGCCAAAAGGTTTAGCCGCTCACTGGTAATGGTGGTGGCCAACGACTTCTTTTTGGTATTTGTTTTTTGGAGCATGGCATCTATTCCAACACCATTGTCCGTTATGGCACAGCTTAGTTTTTTGTCCTTAAAAGAGAGGTGAACCTCTATTTCCCGATGTTCTTGATTAGTAGAAAATGCATGTTCTATGGCATTCTCAATAAAGGGCTGAATGAGCATGGGAGGAACCAAAAAGAGATTGATATTTATGTTTTCGTCCACCACCAAACTATAGTCATAAGGTGAATTGGCATCCATATTTTGTAAGATCATATAATTGTCTATGGCATCCAATTCTTGAATGAGGGGAACTATTTTGTCCCTTGAATTTTCTAGAACAAGTCGTAGTAGTTTCGAGAACTTTGATAGATAGGTAATTGATTTTTTCTCTTCTTTGTTCAAGATCATGCCCTGCAAGACTGAAAGCGAATTAAATATAAAATGTGGAGTCATTTGCGAGCGCAATAACCTTTGTTCGGTAATAATATTTTGGTTTTTTACTTTAACGTTCTTGTATTTTTGATAGAACACCAAAGAACCTGACAGGATAGAGATAACCAAAATGCCGATAACGGCCCAAAGGTAATTTTGTTTGGTCTTTGCAAGGTCTTGTGAAGTGCTCATTACCGTTTTGGTAAGTTTTAATTCGCGTATACTAGCAGAATCCAATGCCTGCTTGTATTTGTATTCGTATTCCAACTGGGCAATTTTTTCGATATTTTCCTTATTAAAAAGGCTGTCGTTCAATAATTTGAATTGCTGATGACTTTCAAGGGCTTTTTTATAGTTTCCCTTTGCTTTATATATGGTTGCCATTGTTTTGTATACCAATATTTGCTGAGGCAGAAGTTCTAGTTCATTTGCTATTTTTTTTCCGTTCTCGGCGTGTATTAGAGCATTAGAATAATCTTTGAGCGAAACATAAGTTTTTGCCAATCCAATATGGGCATGGCAGCTATAGATCTTATCCTCAATCGATTCACTTATCTCTAAACAAGCTTTATAATGTTTCAAAGCATTTTTAGGTTGATCCATTAAAAAGTACAAATCCCCAAGTTGAAAATAACCCCCACTTAATTCTGTTTTATCATTGATTTCTTTGCTAAGGTTTATAGATTTTGTCATATACAACAGGGCGTTTTCAAAATCTTTTAGATCTGCATAAACCGCACCCTTGTTGATCAATGTTCTGGAAATCTGTTTCTTATCATCTAATTCCCTATAAATATTTAGTGCAATATCTAGATGATCAAGTGTTTTGTCGTACTGTTTCAATTCATAATAAACCGCACTTATGTTATAAGAAGAAACGGCAATATCTTCCTTTTCATCATTTGCAATATGTATGCTCAAACACTTGTTAAAATAAGTTAGGGCTTCTGTATATCTACCTTGATTAAGGCAAATAGCACCAATGTTGTTTAAAATGTCCAAGTTTAATTTTTCCTCACCTAATTGTTCACTTATATCAGCTGCCTTTTTAAACAGGTCGATAGCTTCATCAAAATTTCCTTTTCTGTACCTGGAGGTTCCAATTTGATTATACATATTTGCCTGAACTAATGAGTCACCATTTTTAATGCTTAGTTCAAGTACTGTATTATAAAAGTCGGCAGCCTTATCAAATTTACCGTTTAAGTATGCTATTTTTCCCAAAGATGTATAGGAAGCATAAATACAATCCGGGTCCTTCAGTTCCTTACATATTTCAAAGGCTTTAAGCGTATAGTTTTCGGCATTATCTCGTTCATTGTTTCTTAAGGCATTGTTGCTTAATCTTAGTAGACTGTTTGCAGTTCCCTTTTTGTAATTAAGCTCTTTGGCCAAATCATAGGCTTCTTGAGCTTTTTCGTTGGATCGGTTTATATCTGCTGTAGAATAACTTTTAGAAAGCTCGATTAACAAATTAACTTTTGCAGTGTCTTTTTTGGTATGAAATGCCAATTCTTTCTTTAAGCTGTCTATTTTGATGTCCTGCGCCCTTATTGCGCTTGTGATTAGCAAAAAAATGAGAATAAAAATTTGAATAGGAGAATTTTGATTCCAAAAAATCGACGTAATTCTATTGACCCCTATGTTGGCTATTTTACATAAGAAATGCATAATTGAAATAAAAAGATTGATTCGGCTGGTTTACTCATTTGCTTATTGGCTGAAAGGCTTGACTTAAAACAAAATACGGGTTTTTAATCTCCTTCAGAAAATATAAGCGTAATTTTCTTGGCGGTGGACTACGATCAATTTATATACGTAATGCTTGAATAAATATTTGCAAGGGCAGAATGTTTATTTGTTTCGTAACATGAAATCAATAAATTCTAGCACTTAAGCAAACCTTATCCCTAACTTTTGAGCATGGTTTTCTGAGTGTCGTGATCGCGCCAGGATTACCTTCGGTGTTCCTTTTTTATCAATGGTGCAAATAGAAAACCATGGGCTGTCGCCCTGGTCCATTGTTTTTTTCCAAAACCTAAAACTTCGTTTTGGTTTTTCCATAAAACAAAGAACCATGCTCATAGGAGCATGGTTTTCTGAGTGTCGTGATCGCGCCAGGATTACCTTTGGTGTTCCTAGGCGCTCAATGTTGCAAATTGTAAACCACGAGCTATCGCTCTAGTTCTTCATTTTATTCCAAGATGACAAGACCCGTGGTCTTGCATCTTTCCATAAAACAAAGAACCACGCCCTAAGGACGTGGTTTTTAATTTAAAGTGATCGCGCCAGGATTCGAACCTGGGACCGTCTGCTTAGAAGGCAGATGCTCTATCCAGCTGAGCTACGCGACCATTTCAAAAGCGGTGCAAAGATAGTTTATTTTCGTAAAAAATAAGACAGGTGGGGGTAAAAATAAGGTTTTGTTGAAAAATAGGGTGTTTTTCAACGGAGCTACAGGGGCTTGGAAGAGGACTTTAGCCCTGATAATGGGGGTTCAGCGAGAAGGGAGTATGATTATTTTGAGCTTTCAAATTTTGACTCGTACAGCTTTTGGCAAATAATTTCGAATTCAGTAGTCAATTCGTATTCGTCTATAGGTTTTTTGAGAATGTGGATCGGGCCGGTCTTACGGGCACTTTCCAAGGTGTTGAAATCGGAGCTCCCCGTAATATACACAAAAGGTATTTTATATTTCTCCTTGATGAGCGTAGCCGTTTCAATGCCATTGAGCGTTCCCGATAGTCCGATGTCTAGCAGCACTACGTCGGGCATGTACGACTCTATGATGTAGAGCGCGTCTTCACCGTTGTCGGCGGTCTTTACATGGGTGCTGCCCACATTGGTAATGATATGTTCAATGAACATTTGAATAATCAGGTTGTCTTCTACTATTAGAACTTTTGTAGTCATACTGTTAAGATATCTGTTCAATTTCTTGAAACGTTATTATATAATGAGTGCCCTCTTCGGTATTGTCTTTTTCTATGTTGCCCTTTAACTGCAGGCTCAGCATATGAATGAGTTTTAGGCCCAAGGATTTGGTGTTCCTGAAGTTCACCGTTTCTGAAAAACCACTTCCGTTATCCCCGATATGCAAAAGGTAGTTGGGGTATTGCGCCTTTTCGAATTTGATGGTGATTAAGCCCTTGTTTTTGTTCTTAAAACCGTACTTCAACGAGTTGGTGATGATTTCATTGATCATGAGGCCGAGTGGAACGGAGGTGTCAAGGTTCAAATGAAGTTCTTCGGCTTCTAGCTTTAAATCGATTTCCTTATTTCGCCCTTTCATTGAGGCGATCAGGGTCGTAGCCAATTGGTTGACGTAGCGGCCATAGTCGATTCTGCTCAAGTCGTTTGATTTGTAGAGCATTTCATGTATAATGGCCATAGAGTTGATGCGGTATTGACTGTACCTGAACAGGGCCTTTATCTTTTCGTCGTTGATAAAGCTTGATTGTAAGCTTAGGAGACTGGTAATGACCTGTAAATTGTTTTTTACCCGATGGTGTATTTCCTTTAATAGGGTATCGCGTTCGTTGAGTTGTTGGGTAACGATCTTGTTAAGGGCGTTGACTTGCTTGTTCTTCTTATAGAGTATATAAACAATACCCAACAATATCATAAGGCCAAGGGTTAAAATGGCCGAAGTGATATAGGTCGATTTTTTATAGGCCGATAGCTGATTTTGTATAGAGGCAAGGTTTACCTTGGTATAGAGTGTCCATAGGTGCTTGCCTTCATGGTTAATTTTACGTACGTGATAGTAAGGATGGCCAAAGGAGTTTTTTTTGCTAAGGTCAGTTTTAAGGGTTTCGTATGGTTTTTCGTTATCGCTACTGTGAAAGACTTCGTTTTTTGAGTTTAAGAAACTAATGTTCTGACCTTTAAAATTATCCAGCCAGTGGGTGGCATTAAGGTTGAGTCCTACGATTCCCTTCAGTTCGTTCTGAAGATAAATTGGGGTAAAAAACCGGATGGTAGGTCTGTGCGGAACTTCCACTTCTTGGTTTTCTACATTCAGTTCAATTTCTGAAATGTATACTTTTCCCTTGGGTAGTGCCAAAGCCTTCTTAAAATAGTCTCGATCACCTTTGTATTGGGTGTTGGTGGTGACAGGATTGCTTTTATTCTCTATCCGTATCATTTCCATCCCCCGACGGTCAATTAGGCGGACTTGAAAATAATTGTTGTCGATATTGAGAAAACGGGACAGTTTCTGTTGGGTGATTTCTATAGGGGTGTTCGTTTTAAGATCGAGTTCGATGAGGTCCCTTAAAAAAATAACGTTCTTTTTACTGATGTTGTAAAGTTCATAAAGACGGGACTCGGTATCCTTGAGTCGGTTTTCGGTGGTAATCTCCTCTACAAGGGTGATGTTTTTTTCGTATAAATTGATACGTTGAACGGAAAGATACCATATAATACTACACGTAATTAAGAATAGTAGGGTCGATGCGATTATTAGTTTTTTTCCCAGCATTGATTCTATTCTTAGGGTTGTAGATTTATATGAGTTTAAGCCTTGTCAATATGATTTTTTCATCATGTAGAGCGGTTGTATCTTTAAATTTACTTCAAAATCTAAGCCGATGGAGTTAAAATATGTTAAATTTGTAGTATAAATAGTACAAATTTGTTGTATTTTGACATTTATGCAACAAATTATGCAATAATATAAAATGTAGGGGCCTTCACTTCTTTAGTAGGAAGAAGTGTAGTCGTAAAAATGTTTGATTTTCAGTTCCGATTTGAACTCAGGGGTCTTCGTCGAGTAAGATTTCGAGAATAAGTAGGGCGGCTTCGGTAATTTTGGTCCCGGGTCCGAATACGGCTATGGCACCACTTTCCAGTAGAAAGGGATAATCTTGTTTTGGTATGACGCCGCCCACTACGACCATAATATCGTCACGTCCATAGGATTTCAGTTCGGAGATTACCTCGGGTACCAAGGTCTTATGGCCTCCAGCCAAAGAGGAAACCCCCAAAATGTGAACATCGTTTTCTACGGCTTGCTTGGCCACTTCGGCAGGGGTTTGAAAGAGCGGGCCTATATCGACGTCGAAGCCCAGGTCGGCATAGCCCGTAGCTATGACCTTGGCGCCGCGGTCGTGCCCGTCTTGGCCCATTTTCGCAATCAAGATACGGGGGCGCCTACCGTCTTGTTCGGCAAAGCGGTCTGAAAGTTCACGCGCCCGTTTAAAGCTTTTGTCTTCCCTTATTTCTTTTGAGTACACGCCGGTTACCGATTGAATGTTAGCCTTGTATCTGCCGAACACCTTTTCTAGGGCCGTGCTGATTTCGCCCAAGGTAGCCCTATGTCTTGCGGCATCTACCGCTAAAGCTAATAAATTTTCACGGGTGTTATGCCCTTGTGATGTATTCGCAATATGCCGTGCCGCCGCTGTAAGTCGGTCTAAGGCTTGTTCTACCTGTTGCTTATTGCGGTTTTGCTTTACCGACTGTAGGCGTTCGAGTTGCTTTTTCCGTACGGCATGGTTGTCGACTTCCAGAATCTGCAACATGTCGTCATCTTCGGTCAGGTATTTGTTGACCCCGACAATGATATCGCGGGTACTGTCGATGCGGGCCTGTTTTATAGCGGCCGTCTCTTCGATGCGTAATTTGGGAATGCCCGTTTCTATGGCTTTGGTCATCCCTCCCATACCTTCTATTTCCTGGATCAGTTCCCAGGCTTTGTGGCTGAGTTCTTCCGTGAGTTGTTCCAGGTAATGGCTACCGGCCCACGGGTCTACGGTTTTAGTGATTTTGGTTTCTTCGCGTAGGAACAACTGGGTGTTTCTGGCAATACGGGCCGAAAAATCTGTCGGAAGGGCAATGGCCTCGTCCAAGGCGTTGGTGTGCAGGCTTTGGGTGCCGCCCAATACGGCCGACAGGGCCTCTATGGTGGTCCGGGCCACATTGTTGAAGGGGTCTTGTGCGGTAAGGCTCCATCCACTGGTTTGGCAGTGGGTGCGGAGCGACATCGATTTCTCGTTTTTCGGATGGAACTGTTTTACCAGTTTGGCCCAAAGGATACGGCCAGCCCTTAACTTGGCGATTTCGGCAAAATGGTTCATGCCGATACCCCAGAAGAAGGAAAGCCTTGGCGCAAAACTATCGATGTCGAGTCCCGCTTTAAGGCCTGTTCGGATATACTCCAGGCCGTCGGCCAAGGTATAGGCCAGTTCAAGTTCGGCGGTGGCGCCCGCTTCGTGCATGTGGTAGCCCGATATACTAATGCTGTTGAACTTGGGCATATGCGCACTGGTATAGCGAAAGATATCGGCAATAATTTCCATGGAGGGCGAAGGCGGATAGATATAGGTGTTTCGTACCATAAACTCCTTCAGGATATCGTTTTGTATGGTGCCCGTAAGTTCCTGTAAAGACACTCTTTGTTCTTCGGCGGCAACGATATAGAAGGCCATAATGGGCAATACGGCCCCGTTCATGGTCATGGAGACCGACATTTCGTTCAAGGGAATACCATCGAAGAGAATTTTCATGTCCTCTACCGTATCGATGGCCACGCCAGCTTTTCCCACATCGCCTACCACCCGTTCGTGGTCACTGTCGTATCCCCTGTGGGTAGCCAGGTCAAAGGCAATGGAGAGTCCTTTTTGGCCTGCCTTCAGGTTCCTTCGGTAAAAGGCGTTGCTTTCTTCCGCCGATGAAAAACCTGCATATTGTCTGATCGTCCATGGGCGTTGTACGTACATGGTACTGTAGGGGCCGCGTAAATAAGGAGGGATGCCTGCTGCAAAGTTCAGCTGCTCCCTATCGCTTCCGATGGGGGCCTCTGCCGCCTTTTTTTCAAATGCTATGTGCTGTATGTCTTTTCTCATCTGAATCACAATCTACTGATTTGAACGTTCATGCCATCCTTCCTGTTCTAGGCGTTCGCGTTCCAATTTTTCGCTCAAGCGTTTCGGAATAATCGGTTCGATCAAGGTTTTTTGTGCGCGCCGGGCCATAAAGGGATTCCGGTGGAGTTGGGACTTCATTTGGTCTTCGCGATTGGTGTAGGCATTGGTGCCGACCAATACTTCTTGCTTATTATCGAAGCGGAGCTGTTCCTTTTGGGCGCTTTCCTTGATTTTCTTTTGAAGGGTATGTTGTTTCAGTTGTTTTAGAAAACCGCCTCCCGCCTCTATGTTTTTAAAGAGGAACAAGGCTTTTTCCGCCAGTTGGTCGGTAAGGCTTTCAATATAGTAGCTGCCGTCCGCTACTTTTTCAAGCGAATTGAAATAGCTCTCCGTTTTTAGGATAAGCAATTGGTTGCGGGCCATGCGCTCGGCAAATTCGTTGTTGTCGTGATATATAAAGTCGTAGTTCAGGCTACTGACGGCATCGGCCCCGCCCAATATGGCCGACATGGCTTCGGTGGTGGTCCGTATCATGTTCATATTGTAATCGTAGAGGGTTTTGTTCCGTTGCGATGGAGAGGCTTCGATGTGGCAATTCAGGTTATTGTTGTATTCCGGGGCGAGTAAATTGAAGAGCTTTCGCAAGGCCCGAATTTTCGCAATCTCGAAAAAATAATTCCCGCCAACGGCCACTTTAAGGTTTAGGGAAGTCAGCTTTGGGTAGCGATTCAGGTATTCATTGGCATGGGCCAGGGCGTAGGCCAATTGTTGTACCATGGTCGCCCCTGCATTTTGGTAAAGAGAGGCATCTACGCTGATTGTGTTTTTTTGGGGGTGGGCTTTAGGCGAGAGCAGTAGGGTATCGAGCAACTCAAAATCGTCTTTCATTCTACGGTACCAGTTACCGCTGCGGGCCAATTTTCCAATAGGGTCTAGATTCAGGGCCAATGGATCGCTTTGTAGGGTGCCCAAGTATGATACGGCATCCGGAGGAAGGTCGTGAAAATCAAGGGTAACCTCGGTATGTTCAAGGGTTATGTTTTGATACAGGGTTTTAAGGTCGGCTGGGGCCGAAGTAATGCTAAAGCGAATGCTGTCGGCGCCGTTTTTTAGGGCGTGCAAGGCCCTTGCATTGGCGGAGGTAGCCGTGTCGACGTTAATATGTTGTACGATGTTCCATGCTTTGGGGGGAGTCGGTACGGGCAGAAGTTCGGTGGTCCGGTCGTCGGCGTGGTAAAAGGGTTTGACCTTGATGCCTTCGGGAGATTCCCAAACCAATTTTTCGTTATAATCGGCCCCTTTAAGATCATACTGGATCTTTTGTTTCCACGCTTTAGCGGAAACTTCCTGAAAATCGGTGAACAGTTCTTCTTTCATAAAAATCGTTGCATAGAAAGCTAGTTGAAAAGTACGATTTTAGGGGCGATCCAAAAAATATGTAGATGAAGTTTCTGTTTCCGTCCTTTCCGTTAAGGGGATGCCGATATAGAAGGGAAACATCGATAAACGGTAAGCGAGTGGTGCAGTTGGTCGAAAACAACAATAAATTAGGACTTTGTTTGTAATACAGGCTGTTGTCGGTCGTTTCCCCAGCATGAAACAAGTGTTTAGTTCCCTTATCGTATTGGCTTTCTGTGTTGTAGCCAAGGCACAAAATGTGGCAAAGCCCGAAAATTCGTCCGCAGCCATGGCCTCCTTGAACGTGTCGGGGGGAGAGGCCAGTAGCAGTAAAGGCTCTGTGGTCTATTCCGTAGGGACGATTTTTTATACCAATATAGAAACACAGCACAATACGGTGTCTCAATGTATACAACAGGCCAAGTTAGAAAAAGGCAATGACTTAAAAGATATTTCGGAGCTAAGGGTGATGGCCTATCCGAACCCTACTACCGATTATGTATTGATCGATATTTTGGACTATGGGAATGAAACGGCCCGATACGAATTGTTCGATTCTAGGGGGAGTCTTGTAAAGAGTGAACGCATTCATACGGCCACAACAAAATTACCCATGGATGATTTAGGGGCGTCTACCTATTTTTTAAAAGTTATCGTAATGAACCGATTTGAAAAAACGCTGCCCCTGATAAAGATGTAAACCATAATGGCCCGTATACCGATTGATGACGTTTTACGGGATAAGGGTCAAACAATTTAAAGAAGTGTATTTTATCGATATTATAATACATTACATCGATTATTGATAATTCTGCAGATCTTGTTTTTTTGGATAAATTTTTAATCTAAAATAGGTAATTTCACGTATACAAGTAGCCTTTGTCCCCAACGATAGCGCTACTTATGAAAAAAATTGTCCCCTTTTTAGTATTGGTTTTCGGCTATACTTGTGTGCAAGGTCAGCAGAATAAAAGTAATACATCCGAAAATATGGTAATCTATAATGCTTCAGGAGGTGATGCTCTTTCCGGCAGTGGGTCGGTGGCCTATTCCCTTGGAAGTATTTTTTATAGTGTAATTGAATCACCCCGTATATTGGTTTGTGAAGGCGTACAACAGGCCGAGATGGAGGAAGAAACGGTAGTCGATGAAGAGGAAGTCGAGGATCCCGAGGAAAACCCCACCTTACCCGAGACCCCGATTGAAACCCCTGACCCTGTAGTAGATGAGGTGCCAACGGAGCCCTTACCGGAAGTGCCAGTGAACGAAGGGGAAGAGGAAGGTCCTGAGGAAAACCCCACCTTACCCGAAGCCCCAGTTGAAGCTCCTGACCCTATAGTAGATGAAGCGCCGGTAGACGAAGGGGAAGAGGAAGGTCCTAAGGAAAACCCTACCTTACCCAAAGCCCCGGTTGAAACCCCTGATCCTATAGTAGATGAAGTGCCAATGGAACCCTTGCCGGAAGAACCGATAGGCGGAGGGGAAGATGCCCAGACACCTCCCTTGAGTCCCCTACCAGAACCTGTGATGGTAGACCCTCCTGAGGAAGGGGAAGTGCCGGACACCGACCAAGAGCCCGATGCGGGCCAGTCCTATGAACTGCCTTTGCCCTTACAGGCCCAAGATCTTGTAGGGCATGCGCTTCAAGATGTGGGGGAGGTTGACATTGTCACCTATCCAAATCCCGTGGTGGACGATTTTTCCATCGGAATAAAAAATTATAGAGATCAGCATGCCTGGTATCAACTTTTTGATCAAGGGGGTAGGGCGCTCCTTGATGGGCGAATCTCTGGGAGGACCACTGAGGTGGCCATACCCCATTTGAGTCCCGCTACCTATGTGCTGCGCATATATATAGCCAACCAAACGGTCAAAACCTTAAGGATTTTAAAAAAGTAACGCTATGAAATTGAAATTTTTATTTGCTTTTATGCTGCTCGCCTTCATGGAAATGTCGGCGCAGGCACCCGAAAAAATGAGCTATCAGGCCATTATTCGGTCGAGTGACAACAGTTTGGTGATCGATGCGCCGGTCAATCTTAAGATTATTGTACGCCAAGGGGGTGTAAACGGAAGCGGCGTATACGAAGAGTCGCATTCGGCCACGACCAATGCCAACGGTTTGGTAAGTTTGGAAATCGGTGCCGGCAGCCAGATTTCAGGTAGTTTTAGTGAAATACCATGGGACAACGGTCCCTTTTTTATAGAGACCCAAGTAGACCCCAAGGGCGGAAGCAACTACTCCATTATCGGGGTGAGCCAGTTGTTGAGCGTGCCTTACGCCTTGTATGCCAAATATGCCGAAAACGTATCGGGGGCGGCTACGGGCAGTGGGGGTATTCCAGTGCCGCTGTGGTATCCTTGCGGGCGTCGCGTAATATAGCTGCAGGTGATATCGGGAATACCTTGGAGTGTACCAAGACCGCTACGGTAACCCTTACCTCTGGATTTTCGGATATGCAGGTGGGGGAGACGGTGAATTTAGAGGCCCATAACGGGGCTTCGCTTACCGTAAAAGCGGCAAGTGGTGTATCTTTGAATTACAAAGAGGGCGGTACCGCCAATTTTAAAAGCGAGAGCGGGAATGTACGCTTTGGGTTATTGCGAAAATCAGGGGATAACGCCTATATAATATCAGGACAATGAAGTGTTTTAAATTTTTATTTCTATTGTGTGTAGTTTCGGTAAGTGCCCAGAGCTATCATTATGCCTTGGATGAAAAATCGGTACCTGATTCCCAAGATTCAGAGGTAAGTGAAGCCGAGAACCTGCCAGAGGAAAAACTCTATTTCGATTCATATTTACTTCCACTTGAAGATGCGTACAAGTTACAGGAAGCCTTGGATACTTATGGAGCTGTTCGTCTTGAAGAAGGGAATTACCCCGGTCCTAAAATTGTATTGAAATCAGGTCAACGTTTATATGGACATCCGACTAAAAATAAAGTGCCTAGTATTACTATAAAGGCTGGTAGTAAGGATGTTTGGGTACTAAATGTAAATTCTAATATAACTTTTGAGGCTGGTGCCGAAATATCCAACTGTACGATAAAGAATCTACTGTTTACTACCCTAGAATGTAAGGATTGTAGTTTGTCTGATAATGTGTTCATTAATTTGGATCGATGTATGCTGAATTGGGATTGTGGTAATGCTGGTTATTTTCGTAACAATAAATTTATTAAGCATTGGATTCATGGTAGGTGGCCTCAAATTGTGATGAAAGGAAATAGTATTACACCGAGTTATGGTAATGTGTCGGTTTGGTTGAACTTATTGACTCCAGGAGGTCATTCTGCCGAATTTGAAAACTTGAAATCACTTACATGGGTTGGAGTGGATGCGGAGAGTTGGAACTATGATGGGGAGAGTGATAAGCCGTTGCTCAATATGAAAAAAATGGGTGAGGTTAGTTTAGTAGGTATGACTGGGGGGAACAACGGTCCCCATAAGACTCCGGTATTTGATGTGGAAGCTGAAATTCTTAACATACAAAAGCAAAGTCTGACATCTAAAGGAGGGGGAGCAAGTGTGGTGCAGCCGAATACAGATGTATTTTCTTTGTCTGATGATTCTGAAGGATACAAATTGGTCAATCCCCAATCAGGTACTAATTTGGCTATGTTTTCAAATAGTGCCGACGTCTACCTTGATAAAAGCCCTGTAGTTTCAAAAATAACAGGTGGAAATTTAGAAAAGATAAAAGCTAATATTATAGGTTCTCAATCTAAACCATGGAGTAGAGGTGAATTTGGTAATTTACCCGATCCGATGGGTGGTGAATGGGGAGGAAAGAGAAAAAATCAGTTAGATCAGTCTGAGTATATTCAGAATCTGGTAGATTCAGGTAATATTGCAGAATTGGATGAAGGGGTTTATTATATTGGAAGTAGTATTGTTCTAAGAGATGGGCAGGGAATTGTTGGTAAAGGTACAGCGAAGACTGTTTTGGTTGGTCTTACCGATGATTTTCCACTGATTATTGGGGAAGGGGCTTCTTCTGCAGTAGATTTTACTCTTGCTAATATGACATTGCAGGGGGGGCGTTCGGGCTTTCGAATACGGTCTGATGGGGATAGTTTTTTACAGGTCACCTCGTGCAACTTGAAATTTTTGGTTTTTCGTGATCAACAATATGGTATTCATTTGGATAAATTCTATGGATTTGATAATAATTTTATCGATCATGTGAGTTTTGTTAAATGTGGAGTTGGTTTTTATCAAGAAGTAGATCCGTCATATGTAAGTGGACAGACTAAATCTATGATGTATGTTGATAAATTGGTGTTTTACGAAAGTCAATTCATTAATTGCGATATTGGTGTGAGTATGATGGCCGGTCGTGCTGACAATTTAATTGCATGGGTAAATTGTAAGTTTGACGGGAATAGGATTGCTGCTGATTTAAAATATCATATTGGGTCGTTCTTTGCTAATTGCGATTTTATTAATAACTCAGGTGAATATATCATAGGGGAAAGTACCATTTCCATCTACTCGGGATTGTTCAAAAACAATAAATCAAATACTATTTTTAAATCGAGAGATGTCTATATGGAAGGCACAGTCGTGTCGGATAATATTCCTTTATTTGCTAATGATATCAAGAGCAGAAATGCATTTATAGTTAATTCAAGTTTAAGTGGGGGATTAGGGCGTTTGGATTATGGATTGCTCGTCAATTCGGTTATAGGTTCGGGAAACTCACATCCTCTTTTGATTAAAGTGAATGAAAAAGCGCAAACAGTCCTTATAGATTCTCAATCTCATCCGTATCCTCAGCTTTTGGTAAGACATTAATTTCTTGTTTGACAACTGTTTCTAAGCATGGATTTAGTTGCAGTTTTATTAATCTTGATATGTAGGCTTTTGGAGTCTGTTTATTTAGAAAAACCAAACATATCTAACTAAATTGTATGAAGCTGATAAAAATGAAGTCAATTGGATATAATTGGGTTGAATAGTTTGAGATTATCCTGCAAAAGAATGATATTTACTTGCGATTTAATAGGTTGCCATTTTTGTTGAAAATGGTCCAACAAACGTGTCTTATTACTTTTTGATGTCCGTTAAATTTATGATTAACAATGTTTTTTTGGGTAGTTCTTTCAGACTATTTGAGGTGTAATTTAAATTGAGAAAAAAGCATGAAAATACTTCGAGTTATAGCAAGCATGAACCCTAAGCAAGGAGGACCATGTCAAGGTATCCGAAATGCTATTCCGGAGCTTCTGAAATTAGGTGTAGAGAATGAGGTGGTTTGTTTTGATGAATTGGATGCGGATTACTTGGGTAAAGATTCGTTTAAAATATACGCTATTGGAGGAGCAAAAAATCCATGGAGATACAATAGTAAGTTAATTCCATGGCTACTAAATAATTTCGCTGGGTATGATGCGGTAATTGTTCATGGCCTTTGGCAATATCATAGCCATGCTGCAATAAAGGCAATGCGGGTCTATAGAAAATCAAAAAAAGCGTCTCCAAAGATTTATATTATGCCACATGGTATGCTGGATCCCTATTTTCAAAAAGCTAAAGAAAGACGATTAAAGGCATTGAGAAATGAGGTGTACTGGCGTTTGTTCGAGAATAAGGTTGTTAACGGTGCAGATGGTATTTTGTTCACTTGTGAAGAAGAATTATTACTGGCCAGAACTGCGTTTGCCAATTATAATCCGAAAAAGGAAATTAATGCAGGGTATGGTATCCAACCCCCGCCACACAACAATCCCAATAATAAAAAAGCTTTCGCGGAAAAGGTGCCAAAATGGAAAGGAGAGCCTTTTTTTTTGTTTTTAAGTAGAATTCATCAAAAAAAAGGTGTTGATTTATTGATTAAGGCCTATTTGCGACTAGAGAAAGAATTGTCAGAATTGCCACAACTTATAATTGCGGGTCCGGTTGATCATGCATATGGTCACGAGATACTGAAATTGGGAGAAACATCTGAAAATATTCTATTCACAGGAATGTTGACAGGAGCTGCAAAGTGGGGGGCTTTTTATGAGAGCGAGGCTTTTGTTTTGCCGAGCCATCAAGAAAATTTTGGTATAGCTGTAGTGGAAGCTTTGGCTTGTAAAAAGCCTGTACTTATAAGTAATAAAGTTAATATTTGGCGTGAAATAGAAAAAGAAAAGGGTGGAATCGTGAAAAACGATAATGAAGAGGAAACTTATGAACTATTAAAAAAATGGTTGTCTTTCAGCGAAGTGGAAAAGTCTAAAATGGCTATAAATGCGATTAAAGTTTATCAGGAATATTTTACAATAGCTCAAGCAGCTCGTCAATTTTTAAAAGGAATAAACCCTTAAATGAATACCTCCCAAATGAAAAAAATAGGAATTATTACCATTCTTAACGTAAATAATTATGGGGCTGAACTCCAGGCTTTTGCCCTTCATCATAAGCTCAAGCTTATGGGGTTTGATAATGAGATTATTAATTACCTCTATTATAAAAATCCTAACTACAAGAGTGAAGCGGCCTCTCAACCTCTTATAAAAACTTCAATAAAGAATCGATTAAAAGATTTGGCTTTAAAGTGGTTAGATAAATATAGTGCGTTCAAATATCCTGAAATCGCAAAAATCAGAAAGCAACGTTTTGATGGTTTTCATGAGAAGCATACGGCTGTGTCAAAAACATACCACAGCTATTCCGAACTCTATAATTCAACATTAGGTTATGATACTTATATTGTTGGAAGTGATCAAGTATGGAACCCGAATAATGGTACGAATATAGCTCCTTATTTTCTCACTTTTGCGCCTAAAGAAGCTAATAAAGTTTCTTATGCGTCTAGTTTTGGGGTTGGTAGTATAGATGGAACCTATTATGACCAATATAGAAAATGGATTAACAACCTTAAGCATATAAGCACAAGGGAATCTGATGGTGTCAATATCATAAAAGATATAACCGGCAAGGATGCATTGCATGTTGTTGATCCAACCTTATTGCTTTCAAAAGAGGATTGGCAGAACATTATGATTCCTTACGAACATAGTGAGCCTTATATTTTATTCTTCATATTTAAGAAAAACAAGTACGCTGAAGATTTGGCATATAGAATACAAAAGAATACAGGTTATAAAATAATTCGTGTTTGTAAAAATGAAATGCCCTTAGAATCGGACGATAAAATAATAAATATTAGAGATTACGGTCCTGCCGAATTTCTAGGGTTATATAATAGTGCCAGCATTGTTTTAACAACTTCATTTCATGGAAGTATATTTTCGTTGATTTTTGAAAAACCTTTTTATACAATTACACCGGCGAGTAAAAATAATAATAGCCGACAAGAAAGTCTCATGAACGTAGTAGGTTTACAAGAACGTTTATTGCGGGAAGGTGATGAGGTGAATTTGAATAAATTAACTGATATTGATTTCGAAATAGTTAAATCTAAATTAGATAAGCAAATAAACATTTCAGTTGAATTTTTGAAAAAATCATTAAACTAGTTTATGACAGCAGATACTAAAAAAGGGAGTTTAGAGAAGGTAGTTTCAGGTGGATACTGTACGGGGTGCGGAGCATGTGCTTACGCTACAAGTACAAAAATGAGTATTAATGAGTATGGCGAATATATACCTGACCTTAGCTTAATTGAAAAAAAAGATCAAAAAACGATAGAGAAGGCAGAGTTTGTTTGCCCCTCATTAAATCCTTCTTTCAATGAAGATGTGCTGGCCAGTACCTTTTTGGGTCGGGATAATGATAAAAGTAGTGAGTATATAGGTCCTTATCAAAACGTCTATGGGGGGTATGTAGTTGAGTCCGACTATAGAAATCGTGGTACTTCTGGTGGTTTTGGGACTTATATTGGCGCGGCACTCTTCGAGAACGGAATGATTGATGGCGTCATACATGTTAAGGAAGCAAAAAGGAACAACGCTTCTGATCCTTTTTTTAAATACGGAATAAGTACAACGTTGGATGAAATCCAAAATGGAGCTAGAACAAAATATCATGTTATAGAGCTTTCTGGAGTTTTAAACTTAATTCATGAAAAACCGGGAAAATACTTATTGATAGGTGTACCCTGTATGATAAAGGCGATTAGAAGGGTGCAATTGCAAGATTCATATGTGAAGGAGTCTATAAAATATACGTTGGCCTTAGTTTGTGGTCATCTGAAAAGCGTAAATTGGACACTTTCCTTGGCGTGGGGAAAAGGAATTACACCTGAAAAAGCAACTAAGTTTAAATATAGGACTAAGGGTGAGGGTATTCCTGCAAGGGCCTATGTGTTTACAGCTTATAGCGATGCTCAAGAGATTGTTGAAGATTCGGGAAATGTTATAGGGGGTAAATTCAATCAGGGGGCTTTAATGTTAGAGGCTTGTGATTTTTGTGATGACGTAGTGGGTGAAACTGCGGATATTACCGTTGGTGATGCTTGGTTGCCTCAATTTGAAATTGATGCGCAAGGAACGAATATGCTTATTATTCGTAATAAGGAAATAAATAGCCTATTGGAGAAATGTATTGAAGAAAAAAAGGTGAATTTAGTAAACCTTACCGAAGAAGATGCCAAGTACGCACAGGCCGGCGGGTTTAGGCAACGCAGGGAAGGATTGTCATATCGTTTACATAAGAAAGATAAATCAAATAAATGGAGGCCGGAAAAAAGAGTGGCTGCTAATTCCTATAAGCTTTCTCCACTTAGGAAGACAATTTATACGATGAGATCAGATGTTACTAAAGTGTCTCGAGTAAGCTTCCACAGGGCGCTTAAAACTAACAACTATAGTATTTACCAACGACGTATGAAAAGCACGCTTAAAAGGCTTCGTATGTTAGAGGTGGCAAGTTCGGCTCCTAGAATTATCAGTAAAAAAATTGCGTATATACGTTTAAAAAATAATATATGAGTGACGCTTACAATATGACGGAAACCCGACATAATTTTTCTAAGTCTAATAAAATTGGAAGGGTTGTGTGGTCTATTGGGTATCTGCTTTTGTTTAGGCCATTTTCTATTCGAATTTTCCGAAAATGGAGAATTTTTGTTTTGAGACTCTTTGGGGCAAAAGTGTCTTATAAAAGTATTGTACATGCTAACGTAAAGATTTGGGCTCCATGGAATCTTGAAGTGGGGGATTATTCATGTGTAGGCCAGAAAGTAGACTGTTATAATCAAGGACGAATTACTTTAGGGAATAATGTTACAATAAGCCAAAAGTGCTACCTGTGTGCATCTAGTCATGATTATACGAGTAAATCACATGATTTATTTCTGGCGCCAATAGTTATAGAAGATAAATCTTGGGTGGCCGCCGATGCATTTATCGGACCGGGTGTAACGATTGGTAAAGGTGCCGTAATTGGCGCTAGAGCAGCAGTTTTTAAGAGTGTTGAACAGTGGTCCGTTGTTGGGGGTAATCCAGCTAAATTTATTAAAACACGCAAAATAAAAGACTGATGCATTCCATCTCTACCTTTATTCTGACCTATAACGAAGAAAAGCATATTGAGCGCTGTATCAAAAATGCCCAACGCTTTTCCGAAACCGTATATATTGTCGATTCTTTTTCTTCGGATAAAACCGTTGAGTTGGCTGAATCGTTAGGAGCAAAAGTCTATCAGAATAAGTGGGAAAATAATCACGCCAAACAGGTCAACTGGGCCCTTAAAAACTTGCCGATTCAGACCGAATGGGTTTTTCGCCTAGACGCCGATGAATATTTGACCGACGAACTCATCGTGGAAATTGGGGAAAAACTCCCTACCCTAGAGCCCCGTGTTTCGGGCGTGGTCTTCGAGCGGAAAATGTATTTTCTGAATAAGCTCATGACCAAGGGGATGATTCAGATGAACATCTTGCGAATGTTCCGTTATGGGAAGGCGGTTTGTGAAGATCGTTGGATGGATGAACATATAGTACTTACCGAAGGAGATAGTATGCAGTTCGATGGCTTTTTTGTAGACCATAATTTAAATCCCTTGGGCTGGTGGATTGAAAAACATAATAATTACGCGATTCGTGAAGCTGTAGAGTTGTTAAATCTAGAGTTTGGGTTAATAGAGCCCAAGGGTGAAGCTGCAAAATATGCCATGTCTGCCGATGCCCAATCCAAACGGGACAAGAAAAAAAAGTATGCCAATATGCCCCTCTTTTGGCGTTCCTTTATCTACTTTGTCTATCGTTACTTCTTTAAATTGGGGTTTACCCAAGGCAAGGAGGGGTTTTTATGGCATTTTCTTCAGGGTTGGTGGTACCGTACGTTGGTGGATGCTAAAGTGTACGAGATAAAAAAAGCTTGCGGAGATGATACTGACGGTATGAAACTGTATATATATCAGAACTATGCTATAAGATTGTAGCCAATAAAAGAAGTTTTGGTAATAAAAAATAGAAAGTGAATCTAAAAATACAAAGAATATTAGTTGTATTGTTGTCTGGCGTCTTCGCCGTTCTTATATTTTATCCCAATAGGTTAAACCGATATGTCAAAAGAAAATATCGAGCTTATGTTACTGCTCCTAAAGGCACATTAAAAGACGACGTAACCTTCCAAAAAATAGAGTTAGGGAGTGAGGTTAAAGGGCTATATACAAGTTTGGTATTTGGACCGGATCACAAATTGTATGCGGGTGAGATAGATGGCAAAATAAAGCGATTTCAGGTTCAGCCTTCGGGGGAGTTGCGGTTAGAGCATACCTTTAAACCTTATGGCGAAGAATCTAAATTTTCCATTGGCCTAGCTTTTGATCCGGCCTCGACCTTCGATAGTTTAATCGTTTGGGTTACTTATTCGGAGACTTCTTCTAATTGGGCAGAATTCCCAGATTCCCATCAGGATTTTAACGGAGAGATTTGGGCCGGTTGTATGGCGCGTTTACGTTTGAGTAGTACGACTAGTGAGGTTGTGCGGAATGATTTGATATTAAAGGAGTTGCCTCGTTTTGGTCCGAATGAGGAAAATTTCGCGAATTCCATTGTTTTCGGGCCCGATAGGAAGCTCTATTTTGGACAGGGAGCGAATACGGGTATGGGTTGGTGCGACTGTGAGGAGGGACAGGCGCCATCTCGGGAGGCTTTGTTGTCGGGCACTGTTTTGTGTTTGAATACTGTTGAGCTACCTGAAAAATTACCTATTGTAGTTAAGACCGTTGATGGTGGAGGAAGTTACGACCCCTATGATGTTAGAGCTCCTCTTAAGATATATGCTACTGGCCTTCGAAATGCCTATGACATGGTCTGGCATAGCAATGGGCAACTTTACACCACGATCAATGGTTCTGGGGGTAATGAAAATACCCCATCTTCAGACCCTAAATCTCCGTATTATATTCCTCCCCATCCGAAAATTCATTATACCGGGCCAAAAGATATTCCTGCCGTAATAGGAGCTCAACCGGATCAAAATGATTTTATGGCAAGGGTGGAAAAGGGCGGGTATTATGGGCACCCCAACCCGCTTCGGGCCGAATATGTGTTGAACCGTGGAGGTGCCGATGTAGATAATTATGAATATAAGGGAGTTGAAGCGGATAGTAATTTTAGAGGATTTACTTATGATTTTGGTCCTCATATTTCACCCACTGGAATTATAGAATATGGGAGCGATTGTTTTAACGGGAAGTTAAAAGGGTGTCTTATCGTGGGGCGATTAGGGTATCAAGACTTAGTTGTTCTTAAGCCAGATGGCAAGGGCTATAATATTGTGGAAGACTATGATGGGGCTCAAATGAAATTAACTCTTGATAGTGGCCCTTTGGATTTGGTGGAGAACAGAAGTAACGGTGACATATATGTTTCTGAATATGGTAATAAGACTATTACTCTGTTTCGTCCAACAGAAAATGAATCTAATGAAATGATAAAGGGTGTTGCGGTTGAGGAAAAAGAAGAGATTACTCCTTTGAAGAAAGGAATGGTAGTCTATGAACAGAATTGTCAAATATGTCATGGGGTTAAGGCTCGGGGAGCAACTGGTCCAAGTCTAGTAGACGATAAATGGATATATGATAAAGATGATATGATGTCTATTATAAATGATGGGGCGAAAAATGGTACAATGCCAGCATGGAAAGATATCTTAAATGATACTGAAAAAGAATGCGCCGTAAAGTATATAATGTCCCTTAATAACAAATAGATTACTAATCTATACGATTCCTGTATTTTTAATTTAAAATATATAGAATATGTTGAATGGTTATTTTTTGAGTGAAAATTTTTCCCAGCCAAGATCTTTGAAGCATGGGCCTTGGATAGCTTCTGAGAATTTTATATCATTACTATAACCGTTCCATTCCATCAATACGGGAGTACTATCTTTATCGACACTTAAATCCCAACCTATAGATTGCACCATAGGCATTTCTTTATGAAGATTAAGAACTAAAGAAACACAGTCTTGATAGTTGGGTATTGTTATATGATTAAAACGAGCTTTTGAATCAGGATGATGGTTGATTGATTTCCAATTTGATAGATAACCTACGTTATAAAGTTTCCCGTTTTGTATATCTAAGGGTACACGAATATGATTGGTAGATTTAACATGTGTATCATTTATTCTTCCTAAACGTAGGTAACAGGCACGAACAGAAATCTCATTTTTAGAGTCAATAACTGTAGTGATGCGAATAGTTGCTACTGCTTCTGAAATCAGCTCATCAAAAATAGGATGTTGTTCTATGAACTTTTGGATAACGCAATTTCCCTTTTTTTCAATTTGTTCTAGATTAAAATCTTCTTTTTCAATTCTAAATATTCCGCGACCTTGATAGGATTGGTCCAGTTTACAAATTACTTGGTTTGTATTTTTGAAAATTACATCATAAACTTGGGTGTTTTTTATAGGGCGGAGATTATGGTCGAACCAAAATCCGTTAATAAAAGAAGCCACCTCAGGACAGACTTTTTTATTTAGGAGTTTATTAGATAAAGGTTTAAGAAAAGAAATTTGGCCATATGAACCCTGTATTTGTTGTATAACGACTCTGCCATAATAATTGTCAGGTATCCAGCCCTCTTTGAAATCTCTAGCTAAGGCCGAGTAAGTGTGCAACCAAGGAGAAAAGCCTTTCCACCCCAAAATCTCGATGGCATATTCATCGGCTCTTTTCTTTAATCTTGGTTCTAGTTGTCCCCTATCTTTTTCAATTTCAATGAGCGCTTTTCGCGCAATAGTGTTGGATATTTGGTGGTATCTATAATCCAATAATTTTTTAGAACACTGCTTAAACAATAATTTAATATTTTCTTTAGAGGTTCTAGTTTTTAATCGTGTTCGAGGTGGCTCACAATAAGAGGAGTTTTTGTTGTTGTACGTTTTATACGGTTTACTTT
The DNA here is from genome assembly GCF_900156625.1 of Zobellia uliginosa. GTDB lineage: Bacteria > Bacteroidota > Bacteroidia > Flavobacteriales > Flavobacteriaceae > Zobellia > Zobellia uliginosa. Next base: position 1,028,660 of record NZ_FTOB01000001.1, read on the forward strand.
CTTGCATGTTACTTCAATCTCTAAACGTGAACGTTTTTTTAGTAAATGAACCATTTCTTCAACTGCATCCCTAGCTTCTTTATCCGATGTGCGTGGGACATATTGTATACATACCGTATAATCCGGTTGTTGAAGTAGTTGAATCTCTTTAAAAGCCGCAATATATTTATCGAACATAATCATCAAATGTTCTCCCCGTATACGCAAGCCTGAAGGAGTCTCAATATTAACTGATTGTCTCCCTCTAACGTTGTCCATTAGTCGTAAGGGTCTGCCACACTTACAAAAATAATCTAAGTATTTTCCTTCGTCTCCTATTTCATAACGAATTAAGGGAAAAGCGTGGTTGGTAAGGTCGGTTAACAAGATTTTTCCAGTAGTATTTGGCGGTACGGGCTGATTGTCTTTGTCAACAAATTCAATATGTACGGTGTCTTCCATGATGTGCAGACCATTTTGTTCGGGGCACTCGGCCGCAATCAGCATTATTTCGGTATTACCATATTGATCACAAACGGGTGCTCCAAAGGCTTTTTCCATTAGTAATCGCTGCTCTTCAAATAAAGGAGCTGACGTAACCCAAACTACTTTAGGCGGATTTATTTTTATATTGTTGTCCAGCAAATAAAGAGCAAATTCAAAAACAACGTCTACATAGCCTTGCAGTAATGAGGGTTTGATACGGTTAAAATCATTAATAAATCTATTAAGTTTTTGTGTATCAAAATTCGCTGCGGCAAGAAATATTCGCTTGGTAGGCCACCAAAGTAAATGATTTTTGATCCTTTTTTTTAAAGGTCTTTTATATCTGTAGATAAAAGCTTGATTTTCCCAAGGTTCTATTCCCCAAAAGTCTAAAATGCGCCATCTAATAGGGGTTTCAGGGTGTCTCAGGTCATGTAATATAGTGATAGGTTTTCCGGTACTTCCAGAGGTACAGGCCTTTCTGTAGTCGGCCTTAGAGATGTTGTCCGCCTTAATGTCTTCAAAATTTTCACTTAATTCAGAACGTGTTAAATGAGGAAGCTTTAAGAAGTCTTCCTTAGTCATCACTCCGTTTTTTATAAAATCCAATTGGTGGTATTTTTTTTATAAAATTTAGTGTGTGTAATGGCGTGGTGTACTAAGGCTTGGCGTCTTATGAAATTGAGGGCAGATAAATCCTCAGTTTCCAAATTTGTCACTGTTGCGCGATGTAAACCTTCAAGTTTTGGATTTACAAATTTAGTTTTAAATGAAAAAACTGCTTTTGAAAAGCTATTCTTCATAATGGTCAGGTATTAATGATAGCCAAGATAAGGATATCGGATAATTATTTGATCGTACAAATTGGTCTGGCACAGTCAATCGAATTGGGGGAGGCAATGAGCTTAAAGTTACAAATGAATCTGCAAACCATAGGGGATACTTTATCAATAGCGCTATTGATCGATAAACTACATGTATAAATTCGCTCAAGTATACAGTTTTTTTTCAAATGCCTGCATGATGGTGTCGATGGCCAAATAGTTCTCGGCATAGGTTCTTGCCGCTTTTTTTATGGAAGCGTTGTCTCGGTTTTCAAAAGCCTCTAAAATACCGGTGTTTAAAGCTTCTTGGTTTTCGGCGGCAACTAAAAGCCCCATGTTGTATTTCCGTACAATTTTATGCAAACTAGATTGTTCATTGGCCGTAATCAGGGCCAAACCGCCCACGGCCAAAATAGTGGTTAATTTTGAGGGCATAACGAGGTCACTGGCCTTTTCTTTCTGTATCACCAAATGTAAATCGGCCATATTTAAAAAAGCATTAAAATCGGCTTTGGGTTGTAGGGGAAGGAAACGCATATTCGGCAAGCCCATTTCCTCTGCCATATGGATTAGGGTTTCCTTATAAGGCCCTGTACCGCAAATAGCGAATTGTAGTTGCTTATGACCCTTAAGGGTTTGGGCGGTATGGAGAATGGCTTCAAGGCCTTGTTTTTCGCCAATGGCGCCCGAATAGAGTACCACCCAGTCGTTTGGGGCAAACCCAAATTTTTCTTTTAAGCCCTCTCTGTTCTCAATCATCGGATAAAAGCTATGGGTCTCCGTCCAATTTGGAAAGAACAATAGGGGTTTTTGGGCTTTTTTTTCAATGCGGGCCATCATTCCATCGGAAATGCTACTTACCACATCGGTATTTCTAAAAATAAAGCGTTCGGTGCCGTATAATAGCTTGAGCAGTCGAGGTGATTTTATGAGGCCCAAATCTTGGGCGGCTTCAATCTGTAGGTCTTGTATGTGGTGCAAATGTTTGGCCCCTCTTAGTTTTTTATATAAAACCCCTAAAAGACCAAATTGAAAAGATGGGGCGATGGAAATAATCCAGTCATATTTTTGGTGAAAAAATAATGGAATCATACGGAAGAAAGCTGTAATGGAAAAAGTAGTATCTAGCATCATGCGCTTTGCTCCACTAGGTTGTTTTGGGACATACATAGGACATCGTATTACGGTAAGTTTGCCACCTGACTTAAAAACTTCTTCCTCTTTTGTATACCAAAACCGATTCTTACGATATGGTTCTTGTATTTTCCAATATGGATAATAGGGATAGGATGTAAGTACAGTACATTGATGTCCCTTTTTAGCTAACCAATGCATCATTTCACCTGAATATTTACCTATGCCTGTTAATTCTGGCGAAAAATTATATCCTATAAAGATTATACGTAAAGTTCTTTTGTTTTCCATAGGTAAAACATTTAGTTGTATTTATTCAATAAATCTCTTTGCGAAGTGTTGAAATATTTTCATCCTTTAGTAAAGCTTGTGCTAAACCAATTATCACTACTGTAAAACCTAGATTCATTGTAGATGCCCATTGCCCTTGAATCAGAATAAGTAATCCTACACTTAATAACAGCCATGGCAAAAGGTTGCCGTCTTTGAGAGATTTAAAACTAATAAGTGATAACTTAATTGCGAATAGTAGTCTTACTAGGATGATTCCACTGCCCATTACTAACCCCATTTCACCAATTATTCGCCCATATTCCATTTCTGCAATAAGAAATTTTCTGTCCCCTGTCATTAATTGACTTCCTACATTTGTTCCCATACCGATGCCATATCCAAAAAAAGGTACATCTCTTGATTCTACAAAGCCCCTGAACATATATCCAAAAATTCGGTCAACTAATGAATTTGAAACACCTCCTTCAACTTCGTTGGCCTGTTCAAATCTTTTTACTATAACATCTAAAGGAGTACTGAAGAATTCAAAATTACTGAGTAATGCTCCGAAAACAATTAATACGCCTGTGACCAAAAGAAGTTTTTGTAATTTTTCTCGGTTAAAAATTAGACTGAAAAGGACGAACAAAAATGTAAGACAAATGGAGTAAAATAGAGCTCTGCTTATGGCAAGGGGAATGGAGGCTATTAAGCAAAATGTTGATAAGGTTAATAACAAATTATTGATTTTCGCTTTGCTAAACCAAAAATAGAAAATATAAACTGCTAGGAAACTATAAAATAAGGTCGTTCCCATTGTGAATGAAAAAGTTCCTGGCGGTCTAAAATAGCCCATAGCTCCGGCGAAACCAGCTCCTTCAAGATTGCCGCCAACACCTCGGTTCACCCATGCAGATTGCGGGCTATAAAATTGTAAAGCAATAAGGATGGTCATTGGAATGGCAAGGTAAATCATAATTCTTCCCAAGTTAATGACATCACGTTCGTTAAAAACACCACCAATAATAAATATTAAAGGAAAGTGTAAGAGGTATATTCTTGCTCCAAATAAAGCAACAAAAATATTTGAATGGCCAAAGAGAAGGGCTGTGATAATACCGAGGGAGCCTAGACCGAACATACTGATTAAAAAAATGTTTTTTTTCAGAATTTTATGTTTCCAAGAATAATACAAAATCCATATGGCTAACGGATCACGTACAACCAAAAGTGCGTCAGATAAGGAAGGAAGAAACCATTTTCTTAATGCTCCTTCGAAAATTAACAGGAAAAAATAGAGCCAAATAGCTTTCTTTAATTTTCTATCTACACTGGTTTTTAAATCTATATGTTGTATGACTTTGTACACTAATAGGTTGGCTTTATGTTTGCAATCATAAGTTTTTGACAATATTGTTAACTTCGTCGGAATAAACAGACCATTGTCGTTTTCGAGCTGTTTCCATAGCCTCTTGAGCTACGGGTACAATTTGACTTGGGTTTAGAACTAAATCTTCAATTAGGGCTTCAAGGTTCTCTGTATTTCCCGCCTCAACTAACCAACCGTTTTTACCATGTTTGATTAAATCGCCGCCAGCTGTATTTGATGTTGTAATAACGGGGAGCCCTTGAGACATAGCTTCTGTTATCACAAGCCCAAAGCCTTCAAAAAGTGAAGGGAAAACAAAGACGTCATGATCCCGCATTAGCTCCAAAATTTTAGGAAATGGCAGGCTGGGTATATAATTATGTTTTGCTAATTGCTCATTTAATGGCTCACATTTATTATTCCATTTTCGACCAACAACGGTTAGTGAAACATTATCTGAAAATTTATTAACGGCAGTGAAAAGATTAGCGATCCCTTTTCTTTGAGATAGTCCTCCAACAAATAATAACCTTAACTTTTGGTTTTTTTTAATAGAGTTGAATTTTTTGTGTTCAAAAACCTTTGGGAAACCAAATGGAACAACTTCAATTTTATTGATTTTACCTGGGAATTCTTTTAAAGTATTGGCAGTGAAAGTACTAGCGGCAAATACACAATCAGCGAGTTCTAACTCTTTATCTTTGTTCATTAATCGTTCTTCTGAGTTATTGATTGAAGGAATAGTTTCTACCCACTCAGGCCATTTTTCCTTTTCTTCTTGATACATGCGCTGAGCAGCACGCCAATATCCAATTGGTTGATCGTAAAAACATTTTAATCCTAAAGTTTTGGCTTTTTGAAAGGAATGATATGCGCCATCTTCATAGGCATATATTGCGGTAGCGCCATTTCTACTCTCCTGAATAAGACGATTTGCTACACTTTTGTCAAAATTTTTATAAACGGACCAAATTGAGTACGGGTCATTGTCTGTGCGCGCTAAATTTTTCAATCCGAGTCGAGGCATCATTAATCGCATAATCTCTCTATATGGATATATATGTGTAATTGATTGAAGAGAACTGTCAAATTTTCTCTTTTTTATCTCTTCGAAAGGTTTTAGTTCACTTATCTTATCTAAAAAATCATTAGGGAAAGCAGCAAAACAAGTATGGAAGCTTTGAAGTAAATTTTCATTATGTAATCCAAGTGTCATTGCTCTATTTACTTGATTACTGGTAGGATGAGAAACTATTATTTTCATTTTCGTTTAATTTAAAATCTCTTTATAGTAATAAATTGAATTTTATTAATTTGTAATCATTCGTTGATTCTTCCGTCAACGTTAAAGGACTTTAGACCATACCATAAATTAAAAAGGTATAAAATTAAGATGGACGCAAAAGAAAAAATTGTAAGATAGAGTCCACCAGAAACCGTTGTGAGGTCCAAAAACAGAATACCGCATGTAATCGCAAGTATATTAAGAGGGATTTCAAAATAAGGCGAAAACTTAATCCAGCCTTTCGAGTTGTTTAAGGTATTAACAATTTCTACAGCAAGCATTAGCAAGCTTAAGGTGAAAACCAGAAGTAATTCAAAATTCAGATTTGAATACTTAGGTCCAAGCAACCATAGTAATTCGTCTGAAAAAAGATAAACTATGAGTAATGTGACAAAGAATAGAATAGTGTAGCCGAAAAATGTAATACTTATCATTTTTATTAACTTATTTTTTTCAGAGCATCTGCCGAACGAAGGGCCTAAGATATTTGTAGCTAAGGCATTTATGCTCAGAAAAACAAGACCAAATCTAGTAATAGCACCTAAATCGGCAAGCCCACCTGTACTTCCGAAAAAACCTAAAATTAAAATTGCAATTTGATCTCTGAAAGCAAAGAAAAGAGAGTTGTGCCAATTCAATTTGATATATTTGACTAAGGTAGCTTTCTGTTCTAAATTAATAATTGGAGAGGGTTTGCCTAAAGATTCAATTTGTACTTTTTTTATATAGAAATATGAGCTTGTTAAAGCTATTACTGTAATGACCAGTACTGTCTTTATTGTCAAATATTCCTTAAAGAGCAGTAATACTGTGATGACCGCAATGAGTCTAATTGACTGATTGATTATAGATGTCCATTGAACAGCTGCAATTTTTTTTTGAAGTAAAAGAGCGTCTCTAATAATTCCAATATTTGCACTTGGGATAGCCATAAATAGTAAACTGCAAAGAAAAAATATATTCTCTCCAATTGGAACTTCTTGCCTGTGTAAAATCAACCCTGCGTATGATCCTGCTATAAGAAAAGAGAATATGATTAAGTATTTACGGAGTGATAATGTGGTCTTAATCAATTCTGAAAACGCAATAGAGTCATCCCAAATTTGAGAGCCAATTTTTTTGAACCCAATCATGATTCCCGAATTAGATATTATACTCAACATACCGGAAACGGCCATTAGAACCGTGTAGAGTGCATATTCGGATTTTGGTAAATTCCGGACAAGTACTAGACTAATCACTAACCCCATTATCTGAAATAGAATCTGCGCGCTAAATACTTGCCCTATGGCTTTAACTAGTGGCTTGGGCAGTAAACTTTTTATACGACTATTTGTAAGATGAAAAAAATCTGTCAAATGATATGTCTTTAAAAATTGTTTTCTTCGTATTAGATAAGACTATCGAGTTTTTTCATAACCATAGTTTTTGGCCTCTTGGCTGTCATTTAAAACAACCATTGTATTTCTCAATTTTCCGTTTTCATGAATTGTTTCAAGTGTTTTGATACAGTCAATTTTAGTATAATCTTGTCTAACGACATAAATCGTACTGTCTATATAATCATTTAAGGCAAAGGCATCTGAAATAAGTCCAATTGGAGGAGTGTCAATAATAATTCGGGTGTACTTGCCTTTTAAAAACTCCATTAAAGTGCTAATACGGTTGCTTAGTATCAGTCTACCTACTTGAGAGGTTTCGGTACCCGCCCCAATGAGGTGGAGATTGTCATATTGGGGATGTGTTTGAATAATTTCGCTAATCTGAATATCATTATCAATAATAAAATTTGTCAAACCTGGATTGTCAGATAGCCCAAATTGATTCATCAATTTGGGCATTCTCAAATCGAATGCTAAAACTATCACCTTTTCGGAATTAGATGCCATTGTAATGGCCAGATTAGAAGCAATGTATGTTTTGCCTTCTCCTTTTATGGTAGAAGTAATTAAAAGGGTTTGATTATGCTCTGATTTTTTTAAATATTCTAGATTAAAACATAATAATCTAAATAGCTCAGCAATAGGAGTTCTGTTACTTTGAGGAGCTATAAGTGTTTCTCCGGTTGTACTTTTTGCTATTTCGCCCAATATCGGGGCAGTTGTGTAATTGCTTAATTCTTCACTTGATGAAATCTTATTGTACAATAAATCTTTAATATAAATAATTGAAAAAGGTAGGAATAGACCTAGTAAAAAACCTCCTAAATAAAGAGCTGTTTTATTGGGGCTTACAGGATACGTGCTTGATTTCGGTAGACTTACAATTCTTGTCGATGATACTGGAGCTGCTAAGGATAGGACTTCCTCTTCTCTTTTTTGCAATAAATACAAATAAAGCCCTTCTTTTGTGCTCTTATCACGACTGATGTCTACCAGTTGGCGTTCCATTGAGGGGACCTTGGCAATCTGGGCCTGGTATTTATTGGCATTCGATTGTAAGTTCCGCTGGGCGATCATCAAACGGTTTTTGGCACTACGGACGTTTTCAATTATAGCTTTACCCAATTCATCTAGAGTTCGGTTTAAGTTGACAATAATTGGGTTCGCATCCGAGGCGGATTGGGCCATTTGCCCTTTTTGCAATAAAGTAGCATTATACTGGTCAATCATACCTGTCAACGACGGGTCGTTGGCGCTCAAAGAAGCAGGTATGGGGGTATCCATATTACCTTGTTGAAGGTAAGTCTCTATCGCATCTATAACTTTAATTTCGGTTTGGTATTCGGAAATTAATTTTTTATAATCATTTGCTTGCTCAACGTAAAGACTGGCATTGCTAGCAACATCAGTTAAATCATTTCTGGTTTTAAATTGTTCAACAGATTTTTCGACCCCCTCGATTTCTCCGGATAGAAGTTTGAGACGACCATCAATCATTTTTATGGTGTTTTCTGCGAGTTCGTTCTCGTATTTTATCATTTCTTCAACATATGTCTCAATTAGTCCGGCTACAACATCCTCTCCTTTTTTCTTATTTTGACTTAAGAACTGAATTTGTAAAAGGTTCCCTGTTTTATTGGCTAAATCAATATTTAGCTTTTTTAAAAAATCATCAATAACTAATTCAGAATTTCTAATGACAAAATACAGAGGTTTTCCATTGTCAACATATGATGAATTTTCATTTTTTGATATGGTGAATGTTCCAAATGGGGCTTCCACCAAGTCTCCGAAACTATAAGAAGCCCTATAGTCTTTATCCTCCATAACTGTTATAAGTTCATATTTGTTATTCTCAAGGATTTTTATTTCAATAGGCAAATCATATATCAAACCTGATGCGGTTTCATCTACAAGAACTTCAATTGGTGAATCATTTCCATAAATTTCTACATCGCGTACTTTTCCTTCAACGTAATAGTTGATATTAAGAGAGCGATTGGCTATCACTTTTTCCATAATACCAGTTGATTTTAAAATGCCAATTTCGTCCTCTACTTCTGTAGTATTTTTTATAAGCCCTAAACTTTTAATGCTTTCCGCTTGTATGGATCCTTGGCCAGCATCTTTGGTTTTAACAAGTAATGTACTTGATATTTGATATTCGGTATCTGCCCAATACCTCAAGTATAAGAATACCCCTCCCAAACAGATTACTAGGCTAATTAAAAACAGAGGCCAGTATTTTGTGTAATTCGAGAGTAACTTGTTAATGTTATTTTCTTCCATTAGGTGTTGATTTTGAATTTTTTGGTGTAGTAATTCTGTAGGATTATTGTTTCTTAAATTAATTTCAAGAAAGTTGATAGTTTCTTGAAAAACATCATTACATGTATTTTAAATAGTCATAAAAAAAAAGAATAGTTCGATTTTATAGCAATTTTCAATTATTTAACCTTATCTATAATTTCAAAGGAAAGCCATTTTTTACATACCGAAAATTTTTAAAGCATCTAAAAGAGAGATGTCGAAAAAATCGATTCTCAATGTGTTTAATTTATGTGTAACCTATTGAATTAATATAAATTAGGGGCTTGTAAAACTGTGTAAAAAACAAATCGAGCGCCATTTTATAAGAATATGAGATTTAACATTTCTGCCAATTTTATATCGTTTACCTAATAGGCCTTTTCTTCTCCGCGTACGGCATTGACTACGGTTTGTACTATGATCTGTAAGTCTAATAACAGGCTCCACTTTTCTACATAAAAAATATCGAGTTTGGTGCGGTTGAGAATATCTTTCTTTTCCGCAATTTCGCCCCTATAGCCTTTTACTTGGGCAAGGCCTGTAATGCCAGGCTTTACAAAGTGGCGTACCAAATATTTGTCTACCGACACTTCATAGTCCCACGTATGTAATTCCATATGCGGTCTGGGGCCTACCACGCTCATATCGCCCAAAAACACATTGAAGAACTGGGGTAGCTCGTCTATACTCGTCTTTCTGATAAACTTGCCTATGCGGGTCACGCGCATATCGCCCTTGGTGGCCATTTTTGAGTCGGCATCCTTAGAGGGGCGCATAGATCGAAACTTATAACACCAAAAGGTCTTACGTTTTAGGCCGTGGCGTTTTTGTTTAAAATAGAGGTCGCCCGGTGATTCCAATTTGATCAATACGTACATAATGGGCACTAGCCAAGAGAGTACGGTAAGAATCACGAAGGAAGAGAAAAGAATGTCGAAGCTGCGTTTGGAGATACGCGCAAATTCGGTATCCAAAGGTACTTTTCTCAGGTTGAGAACGGGTATGGTCTCGTAAAGTTCAATAGACATGCCCCTAGAATAGATTTCTTTATTGTCGGGAATGATCTTTATACGGATGAGATTGTTGTCGGCAAAGTCGATCAGGTTGCGCAGCTCTTTGTTGTTGAACTTTGAGGCAACGCAGTAGATTTCATCAATGTCGTTTTCCAAGATATAGAGAAAGCAGTCGATGACAGGCCCCAGATAGGTTTGGCTTTTTGATTTTTTATCGTCAAAGTAGCCCATGTAACGGTAGCCCAATTCGGGTTCGTCAAATACCTTTCGTATTTTTTTTAGGTTTTTGTCACGGCCGATGACCACGACCCTTACCGAGTTTCCGCCCCATAAACGGTATTTGCGGCGGACCCAGAAAAATAGGGCCCTATACAGGGTCAAGGCAATACATATGGTCAAATAGACAAAGAGCTGGTGCTCCAAGGATTCATAAATACGTCCGGTGAAGCCAAAAAGGGAAAAATAGGCCAAACCATAGATAAGATAGAGCTGGACCATCTTATGAATGTTGGTCATAAAGCGCTCTTTACGCACCCTTACGTAGTATCCTAAACCATAGGTAATGAGCAACCACGATATGTTGTAGTGCAAAATGTAGTAAATATGGGTGTAGGTATCGGGAGTAAGTAAAAATAATAGCCCGTTTATGATACACAAATGTGCCGCTACGGATATGGGTAAGATTAAGTCTGAATTCTTTGCATTTATCATCTCCGTAGTTCTAGTAAATTGTCAACTGGAACATCTTGTTCGTTTGCAACGTGATTTTTTTTATAGCGTGCATTTCAAAATGGACCATTGTAAGAATTTAATACATTGTTGATGTCGCCGTAACAATAAATTTCAACACATTACCTCATTATTTTTAAAAGATTTTAATGGTAATTTCTCTAGCTTCAGGGCGTGTTTTAAATACGGCGACAAATATAAGATTTCGGGTATTACGGGCAAAATTATTAGCCTTCAATAAACCAAGGGCCCTATGGTTTGGCTGGGATTTAATTCTTTAAAATGTAAGTAGTTGCAATGGGGATAGGGCTTACCAAAGATTGGGGGCGAGTGCATTTTTACGAATTTTATTTTGCTGTATCTTTTACTTGCTCTTTTCGGAAAAAATTGGGGTAGAACGGCTTTGAAATCTTTTATTCGATAATTATCGGGGGCGCTTTTAAGAAAGCCGAAATTTTATAGGTGATTTGTTGTTGGATTCATAGTTGAAATGCGTAAAATCTTACTTTTAAATGTTTTTTAGACTTCACTTAAATGCGGCTTGCCCTTGACCGTTGTATAAAAAAAGGGAGCGCACCCCTACGCTCCCTTCAACTAATTATACAATTACTATTTCACAAGTGAAATAGGTAATCAACCTACTTATGAGTTACAAAGATGCGGCGGTTTGCCTTACGGTATTGATCCTAAAAAAATCAAGATTGACGCTATTGCCAGTCTTAGTTGATCACATAACCTAATATCCAGTACAGGATGATAAAAACCACGATGCTACCTATGCACCCGCATTTGCCTCCACCTATTTTCTTGGCGCCCCAACCGGCCAGTAGGGCTTTTAGTATGTTCTTCATATCCGTAATTTTTTATAGGGTCTTTATAGGCCCCGTTCGGTAAATGGTGTTATAGTCCATCCGTAGCTTTTGGAGCGTACTGTTCAGGTTTTCGGCTTGCGATTGCAGCAGGGCCTTGGTCGTTTTGGGGACTCCATTAAGGCTTAGGAGCTTTTGGTAACCTAGCACCAAGGCCTCCTCCCTATCGGTAATCAATACATTGATTTGGGCATCGGATAGGTGGTCTTCCAACACCTGTTTTTCCAAGGGGGTAAAAATAGGGCTTTCCCCCGTAAACGGCGCGACCATTTTTCGTTCCGTTACGCTGTGGTACTCGTCGGTTAGGATTTTTGCGAAATCCCTTTGCTCAAAATGGCGTTTTTTAAAATAGGCGTGATAGCTCGGGTAGCGATCAGATCGTATCAAGCTGCCATAGGCCCTTTCTGCGGCCACGGTTTCGGCTACCAATTCATGTAATGCATTTTCCCAGGTACTGCGTTCTTTTTCCATTTGCTTTCTGTTTTTTAATTGTCGTACTGTTCTTTTCTTGATCATCCAAAGGCCGATTCCACGGCCCCGCCATCGATACGGACATTGGTCCCGTTCACATAACTGGCGTGTTCCGAACACAGAAAAGCCACAACGGCGGCAACCTCTTCGGGCTTGCCCCTTCGTTCCATGGCAATATGGGGTCGTTTGTTTTTTACGAACCATGCTACGGCTTCCTCTACCGAGATGTCCTTTTCCTTGGCCAAGGTTTCCATCATGGCATCGGTCATCGGGGTTTCTATATAGGCCGGGGAAATACAGTTGAAAAGAAGGTTTTCTTTGGAATAGGCCCTCGATAGGCATTTAGACAGGTTGATGATACCGGCTTTACATGCGTTGTACGGACTCTCTTCTTCGTAGGGCTGGAAGGCATTTTCGCTGGCCACCAGCACCATTCGGCCCCATTTCAGTTTTTGCATTTGGGGGATAAAGGCACGGGCTACGCGTACGGCACCCATAAGGTCGATTTCAATGGTCTTCATCCAGTCCTCATCGGTCAGTTCAAGAAAATCGCCTGCGGCACCACGGGCTCCGGCCGAATGGAAAATGATGTGCGCCCCACCAAATTCGGTCTCGATTTTCTTGGCAAGGTCCAGTACTTCTTGGTTCTTGGAAATATCAGCGGCAATACCCATTACCTTGGCGCCATTCCGGGCGTCTTTCTCTACTTGTTTGACCGCGTTCTTCAGTTCTTTGCCATTGGCCTTATCCGATAAGACGACATTCACGCCTTCCCTAGCTAAAAACTTGGCGGTTTCAATGCCTAGTCCTGAATCCCCTCCGGTTACGAGGGCCGTTTTTCCTTTTATATTTAAATCCATTGTCTTTTTTTTATGTTATCTCTAATAGGTTATCGGTCTTATCCGTTCGTGGTAAAGCCGGGGTAGCAGGTCATTCCGCCATCGACGAAAATAGTGGTGCCATTGATGTACTCCGATTCGTCGGAAGCCAACCAACTGGCCACGCTACCGATGTCTTCGGGGACGCCAATACGTTTATAGGGTATCAATTTTAGCATGTCTTTTTTCCCTTGTTCCGTGCTCCATACGTCTTTGTTGATATCGGTCTTTATGGCGCCGGGCGCAATACTGTTGCACCGTATTTTATGCGGGGCGTAGGCTTGGCATATGCTTTCCATCAACATAAGGAGTCCTCCTTTTGAAGCGGCATAATTGGCGTGGCCGGCCCAGGGAATCTCTTCGTGTACCGAACTCATATGGATGATTTTTCCCAAGGAACTCGATACCTCCTCGCGTAGGCCCCTTCTCAGGAATTCGTTAATGGCTTCCTTGGCACACAGAAACTGCCCGGTGAGGTTGACGTCCAAGACCTTTTTCCAGGCTTCCAAGGGCATTTCGTGTAAAGGATGGTCTATTTGCAGTCCGGCATTGGCCACACATACATCCACCGTACCGAAATGGGAAATCGTTTGCTTGAACAATGCTTTTACGTCTTCCTCCTTACTCACGTCGCATTTCAAGACGATGGCCTCGCCACAGCTTTGGTGGGTATTGATCCAATGGGCCACCTCCTCCGCGGCTTCCTTTGAACTGCGGTAATTGACTACAATATTGGCACCTTCGGTCCCTAAGGCCTTGGCTACGGCGGCACCTATGCCACCACTTGAACCGGTGATAATACAGGTTTGTTGCTCGAGTCTTTTATTGGGTTTCTGCATGTTGTTGTGATTAGGGTGTAAAATTATGGGGAAGAAATGGGGTGGAATGGTGCAATACCTCAAATTGATGACGCTATGCGTAAGCCTAAGCCCGTGAAAATCAAAGGAAGGCGGGGCTATGGTTTTTACGTTACAAGTTTTAGCAATCCAGCCTATCCGACCTTTTTCTGCGGCCGTTCTTTGTAGGATATAGTTTGTAAGGGGCCTGAAGCCGATGCTTACCTCCATTAAATCCTCGTAACGGAGCTATTATATGGGTAAAAGAAGTGTCAATAAGGAAAGTGGGTGAAAACCGACCCTAAAAAATCGTATCTTAAGTAAGAATCTCGAAAGGTCTTCGTGAAGACGGAAACTTTAGGCCGTGACGGTCTATGTTAGAGGGGCCTTCATCACACCTTCCAATAAAATGAAGCGGATTATGGAACTACATTATAGTATATATCGCAAGGTTAAAATTTACTTCAACAAGGTATGCGGCACCTTGCCCTATCTCGAAGACCTAAAGCAGCGTTCGTCCCTTCCCGAAGGGAAAGCCTTGATCGGGGCACGTATCGGTGAGTTTCGTTTGGTGCAGGCCCAATTGGTGGCCTTTTTTATAAACCCGGGCATTACCATTCCCTATGTTCCGGCTTCACGCTGTTTGGCGCTCAAAATGTGGTATACCGACCCAGCCTTGCTTTCCCCGTCAAGCCTAGCTGTCCTATTGCGCCATCTGACCAAAGCCGATATCATGATCTTGCAGGAAGCGGGATATATCGCTTCGGAACCCTTGATGCCCTTAAAACTTGGCAAGTTGTTCATGGATCATAGGGAAAGGTTGGCACATATTTCAGATCATCAGGAACAGGTAGGCCCATCGCGATGAAGACCTATACAGGTTTGAAATACGAAAAAATTGGAAAGGGCAAAAAGGCCATCGTCTTTGTGCATTATTTTGGGGGCGATGCCGGAAGCTGGCATTGGCTGGCAAAGCGCTTGCGCAAACGGTACACCTGTATCTTGCTGAATCTGCCCGGTTTTGGAGGGACGAAACCCCTGGCGGAACCCTCCATTTACGGTATGGCCCAGTACATCAATCTGTGTCTCGACGAGTTGAAACTAAAGGACTACATCCTCTGCGGACATTCCATGGGCGCTAAACTGGTTCTCTATGCCGCACAGCTCAAAAAAGGGAATCTGGCCGATAAGTTATTGCTTATCGCTCCTTCACCACCTACCGTAGAAGATATGGCCGACGATGAACGCCAACGCATGCTAAAGCATCCCGATAGGGAAGAGGCGGCAAAGACCGTACGGGGCGCCACCAAAAAGAAAATGGGCAAAAAAAGAAGCTTGTATGCGGTCAATTCCCAATTGCGTATCGATGGGGCCACATGGCAATGGTGGTTGAAGGGGGGAATGAAAAACAATATTGCCGAACGCATTAAGGGGCTCGATATACCCACAACGGTCATCTTTTCGAAAGACGACCCCGTAATCGCTACTGAGGCCATCTATAACGAGGTCCTTCCCCATTTGTGCCAACCGTCTACCGTAACCTTGAGCAGGGTGGGGCATCTGATCCCAATGGAAATGCCGCGAAAATTGGCCCGCATCATTAAAAAGTGGGACCGATAGTCCGCCTCTTATAAGGCTAACGTAGGTATAAGGTCAAGACGAATAGCAATTAAGTCAATTTATGATGGTGAAAAGCATACAAGTCATGGGCTTATTACTGATCTTTGTGCCTTATGCAAGAGGAGAAAAGGAAATATAGGTGGCTAAGGCGCTTCGGACGGGTGTCTCTAGTGCTGGTCTTGCTATTTCTCGCTTTGGTGCTTTTTATTCGAAGCCAATGGGGGCAAGACCTTATTGTCGGTAAACTGACGGACTATGTTTCCCAAAAGACCCAGACCAAGGTGGGCATAGACCGCTTGTTCCTTACCTTTTCAGGGAATCTTTTTTTAGAGGGGCTCTATTTGGAAGATACCAAGGGAGATACCTTGGTCTATTCAAAAAACTTGGAGGTCAATCTGGCCCTTAGGCCTTTGGTCTTCGGGAATGAACTGAATTTAAAATCTGCCACTTGGGAAGGTCTCCGGGCAAATATCCATAGGGCGGAAACCATGGAGGATTTCAATTTTACTTTTTTGGTCGATGCCTTTGCGGCTGCCGATACCACTACGGTGTCTACCGATACGGAAGCCATGCAAATACGTATTGGGAAGCTGCATTTTACGGATTTTAAAGTGGACTATAAGGATGCTTATTTGGGAATGGACAGCCGTATCCGACTGGGTGAATTGCTATGGGATGCCGATGCAACCGATCTGGAAAAACTGAGATTCGAGCTCGATGGGTTTCAGCTATCGGACACTGAAATCTTCTATAGGCAAACAAAAGCCTTTTCTTCAGAAGATACGACCCAGACGACCTTGCCTTATCTGGCCGTAGACCATCTTCAATTAAAGAACGTAAAGGCCGACTATGGTTCGGTTCCCGATTCCACTTTTGCCCATTTAAATTTTTCCGATTTTGAACTTGAATTGCCCAAAGCCGATTTGGCAACAAATACGATTGAGGTGGATCGAATGGCCCTAAAGGGTTCGTCAATGGCTTTGCATCTTCCGTCAGACCTTGCCACGGTGGATTCGACCGAAACAGATGTTCCCGATACTGCCTTTGAGTGGCCCAAGTTTTCGGTACGTGCCGATGGGGTCGATTTTGAAAACAACACAATTGTATATACCAGGGGAAGGGCCAGGTCCCAAAAGGGCGATTTCAATCCGAACGCGATTTCCCTGTCGGAATTTAAACTACGGGCGGAGGCGATACGCTATCAACCTAGAATGGTGCAAATGGATTTAAAGGCCTTGTCCTTTGTTGAAAAAAGTGGGATCGTACTGCGAAACCTAGCCTTTGGTGCCGAGATGGATGATACTTCCGCAGCCTTGACGGGCTTGCAACTACGCCTTAACGAGAGTGCTTTGGCTGGGGAAATGACAATGGGTTATCCCTCTGTGGAAAAGCTGATGGATACCCCGGATCAAACCGAGGTAGATATGGCACTTGAGGAGGTATACCTCGATTTAAACGATGTGTTCACCCTTCGGCCCCAACTAGCGGATAACACCTATTTAAAGTCCGCAGCACAACATCCCGTTCAAGGCGGAATTACGGCAGAAGGTACCTTGGAAGAAATCGATATAAAAAATATGCGGTTGAATTGGGGTGAAACCAGCCAATTCATTGCCCAAGGAAGCCTTAACAATATAACCCGTCCGGATGCTTTGTATTTTAATTTCGATACGATTCGACTGAATACGGTCAAAGCGGACATCGCCCGATTTGTTTCTGAAAAGGAGTTGGGAATATCCCTTCCCCAGACCTTGGCTATCGATGCGGAAGCAAGGGGAGAAATAAATGACCTAAGGGCCGAGGCAACGCTGGCCATTCCGGAAGGGACCATTGCGGCAAAGGGCAGCTACCAAGACGGTGCGGAGATGCGGTTTAAGGGAGCCCTAAAAGTAGACGGCCTTCAACTCGACAAGCTATTGAACAATCCGCAATTGGGTGGGGTTTTCTTTACCATGGATGTTTCGGGAGGTGGCGATGTCAATAATCTCGACGCCAAACTCAAAGCCGATTTCAGTCAGCTTCAACTAAACGATTACGATTTTTCGGCCTTAAAACTCGAAGGGGATATACAGAACGGTAAAGGGGCCATAGACCTTTCTTTTAAGGATGATAACTTACACCTTATGGCCCAGACCAAGGTCGTACTCGATTCCGTAAGTTCGGAGCTCGATGTAGACCTGAACGTGATAGGGGCCGACCTCTACGCTTTGGGGGCCACACGTGAGAATATAAAGGCAGGCTTCGAATTAAAGGCCCTTTTTACGGGCAATGCCGATGCCTATACCATCGATGGGGGAATTGAGAACGGAGTGGCCGTCTATGACGATGAGCAGTATCAATTGGGGGGCGTCAAACTGAGTTCTTCGGTAGATCCGGCCCATACGGGACTAAGCCTTGATAGCGATTTTTTGATGGCCCGTTTAGAGTCGAACGCCTCCCCGCAAGGTTTGGGTAAAGCCTTGCAGCAACAGTTTGAAAACTATTTCAAGGATAGCCTTACCGAAAATTCGGAAACGGATTCGGTAAAGGTGAAAATGAACCTAAAATTGTCGCCCACCCCCATTTTGACCGAAGTGTTTTTAAGGGGGGTAGAACGATTGGATTCCCTTTTGGTCGAAGCCGACTTTGATGCAAGGACGAAAAAGATGAATGCGGATGTATATGTGCCTTCCCTGGCCTACCAAGGGAGTTCCATCGATAGTTTGGGCGTCCAATTAAGGGGTACGGCCACCGACCTGAATTTTAGTGCGGGCTTTGGCGGCTTGGTATTTGAGCCTATACAAATGGAAGGCACCTATATTACGGGCAATCTAAAAAATAAGGAGCTTCTCCTGGATTTTGTGGCCCTTGACGGTAAGGAGGAAATGGCCCATATTTCCTCGGTCATGACCCTTTCCAAGGACACTACCCTAATTCGCATCGATCCGTCGAACCTGCTCTTGAACAAGAAAAAATGGTCCCTTCCCCAAGACAACCAAATTGCCGTAGGTGAAAAGTTATTGCGTTTTAGGAAGCTGAATTTTACCCGGAACGAGCAAGAACTGACCATTAGTAATAGAATGGAAGGCGTTGAAAAGGAACATATCGGAATCGGCTTCGACAATTTTAAGCTACAGACCTTTTTGAGTTTGCTGAATCCCGACGAGACCTTGGCTTCCGGCCTGGTCAAGGGCGATTTGGTAATCGAGAATCCCTTTGGGGCCACGGGCCTTGTGGCCGATTTTAAGATCAATTCCCTAGAGGCGCTCGAAAATCCCTTGGGTAATTTAGGCCTTAAGGCCAATTCCACCGGGGTCTCGGCCTATGACTTTAATCTGGCCTTGAAAGATGGGGGTGTCGATTTCGACTTGGTGGGCGATTATGCCGCAGCGGAAAAAGGGGCCTTGTTGAATTTAGACCTCGATTTAAACCGTATCGAACTAACAAAACTTCAGGTGTTTACCAAAGGCGCCATTAAGGATGCGCACGGGGCCGTTTCAGGACGGATTAATGTATCGGGTACTACGGCTTCCCCTGAATATAAAGGGGTGCTCGATTTCAACGAGGTCGATTTTAACGTAGCTTCGCTCAATGCCGTTTTTAAGATATCCGAAGAACAGCTCAAATTAGATACCGAAGGCGTATATTTCGATGGTTTTCAGGTGATGGATGCTGATGGAAGTGCGTTTACCGTGCAAGGTGGTATCGGTACCCAAAGCCTACTGAACCCCAGCTTTGACCTGAAGTTGAAGGCCGAAAAATTTCGGGTGTTGAACGCTACCGAAAAAGATAATGAGCTTTTTTATGGGGAAGCGAGTTTAGATGCCGATATCGCCGTTCAGGGCGATTTGGAATTACCGAAAATCACGGGGAAACTACGGATCAGAAAGGTTACCGATATCACCTATGTGGTACCTGAGTCGCAGTTGGACGTAGAGGAAAGGGACGGGGTGGTACTTTTTGTAAACCGTGAAAATCCCGATGCCATATTGACCCGTAACGACCAAGAGGAAGTGCCTTCCTTTTTTCAAGGTATGGATGTAAGGACCGTATTGGAGATTGCCGAGGATGCCGATTTTCACGTTATTATAGACGAGCGTACCGGGGACAATCTAGAAGTTTCGGGCGAGGCGGCCCTGAACCTGAATATAGAGCCCAACGGAAGAATGAACCTAACGGGGCGGTATGAGCTTAAATCGGGCCATTACGAGACCAATCTTTACAATTTGGTGAATCGCCGCTTCGAGATCAATCCTGGAAGCACCATTACCTGGCAAGGGGATCCCGCCAATGCCAAGTTAGATGTAACGGCCGTTTATAAAGTGGAAACTTCGGCCTCACCATTGATGGCCTCGGTTACCTCAAGTGAAGATTTGGGCGTGTCGAGCCAATACCAGCAAGTGCTGCCCTTTTTGGTGTATTTGAACGTCGATGGGGAACTTTTACAGCCTGAGCTATCGTTCGGGCTCGATATGCCCGAAGACGAACAGGGTTCCTTGGGGGGTGCCGTTTACGGAAGGGTACAGCAACTCAACGGTCAGGAAGCGGAACTGAACAAGCAGGTATTTTCCTTATTGGCACTCAATCGCTTCTATCCCGATTCGGGAAGTGACGGAAGCTTGGGGGGTACGGCCGCCATCGCCAGGGATAACGTAAACAAGGTGCTCTCGGGCGAACTCAATGCTTTTTCCGATAAGGTTTTCGGCAGCACCGGCCTTGAGGTCGATTTTGACCTTGACAGCTTTACCGATTATCAGGGCGATACCCCCCAAGACCGCACCCAACTCAATATCAACGCAAAGAAAAAATTGTTCGATGACCGTTTGGTGGTTACCGCAGGTAGTGCCGTAGACGTGGAGGGCAGTGCCCAGTCGGGACAGGAGCAGACCCCCATTATAGGTAACGTAAGCTTGGAGTATTTGCTTACTCAAGACGGACGGTACCGCCTTAAGGGCTTTCGAAAAAGTGAATATGAAAATATTGTGGACGGTCAGTTGATCGTTACCGGAATGGCCGTAATTTTTAATCGGGAATTCAACAAGTTCAGTCAGTTGTTCAACCCCTTAAAAAAGGAAGCAGGCACGGACAAGAAGAAAAACAAGACCGAAGAACCCCAGGAGAATCAATAGATATGAAGTGGAGAACGACCTTTATTTCGCACTTTTTTTTACTACTCTTTCTATCGGGCCTGACCGCCTGTAGCGTGCGCAAGTACATACCTGGGAATGAAACCCTGTACAAGGGAGCCGAGGTCGACGTGGTTACGGATGAGGGCAAGGATGCTCGGAAGGCCGTAACGCAAGAGTTACACACCTTGCTTAGGCCCGAGCCGAACTCTACGCTTTTGGGGATGCGTCTGGGCCTGTATTACCATTATAAGTCACAGCGCAAAAAACCGGGGTTTTTAAACAAATGGCTCAATAAAAAATTCGGGGAAGAGCCCGTCTACCTCAGTGATGTGGATCCCCAACGCATAAGGGAACTTATGCGCAATAGGCTCGATAATAGAGGGTTTTTCTATAGTAAGGTGTCGTCGGCCATTGACAGTACCCGAGACTATGCCTCTGTGGCCTACTCGGCCGAATTGTCGAAACCTTATACCTTAGAGCAGTGGAAAATTGACAAAGATTCCCTGGGGATTTATGGGGAATTGGAGAAGGCCATGGCCGATACACGGCTAAAGGCGGGCGAACGTTTCGACCTTGAATTGTTGAAGTACGAACGGGAACGCATAGATGGGGTTCTCAAAGGCCGGGGATATTATAATTTTAATCCTGATTTTTTGATTTTTGAGGCCGACACCAACCGTTATGACCAGAGAAAATTCGACCTGTTCCTGCGCTTAAAGAAGGGAACGCCACAAAAATCGGTGATTCCGTATACGATAGATTCCATTGCGGTCTATCCTAATTATTCGATTGAAAACGACAGTCTGCCCAAACCATGGGCAATGACCGAGGAGAACGGTATCTATTTTGTTCAGGAGGAAGAGTTCTTTAAACCCAAGCGCTTGGAGCCCTACATCCTTTTTGAAAAAGGGCAGGAGTATAACGCTGAAACGGCCAGGTTAACCAGTAACCGACTTTCCGATTTGGGAAGTTACAAGTTCGTAAACATACGCTTTAACGAAAACGATACGGTTTCCGCAGACGGAAAGGGCTCGCTTACGGCCGATATTTTTCTGTCGCCCTTGACCAAACGTTCGGTCAGGGCAGAGTTGCAAGCGGTGACCAAATCCAATGGCTTTGCAGGGCCGGGTATAGCCTTGACCTATAACAATAGGAACGTTTTTAACGGAGGGGAAACTTTTAGCCTAACGGGTGATTTTTCGTATGAAACCCAGTTATCGGGATCCCAGAATTCTGGTTTAAGCAGTATTGCGGGCGGGTTAAAGGCGAATTTGCTATTGCCCAGGCTGCTGCCTTTTTCCCCCAGTCGTTTTAACTATGCGGTACCTAAGACCAAAATCAGTTTGGGGGGCGATTTCCTTAAGCGGAGCCAGCTCTATACCTTGACCTCGTTTAACGGTTCTTTTGGTTACACTTGGAAGGCCAACCGCTTTGTGTTCCACGAGTTGAACCCTATTAATATAACCTATGTCAACCTTTCGAATACCACGGCCGAGTTCGATGCGATCTTGGAGAAAAACCCGTTTTTGAGTAGCAGTTTTGAACAACAGTTCATCGCCGGTCTCAACTATACTTTTAGCTATAACGAATTGGTCGACGAGAATAAAGACCATCCTATTTATTTGTCCACCAGCTTAGATGTGGCCGGCAATACCCTGAGCCTTTTGAACGGAGGGAAGAGTACGGCTTTCGGTTTGGAATACGCACAGTATGCCAAGGCCGATATTGATTTTCGGTACTACCTCAAATGGGGCAAAGAGAGCGCCTTGGTAAGTCGCGTTTATGCCGGATGGGGTATTCCATACGGTAACTCTTCGACCCTGCCTTTTGTAAAACAGTTTTTCTCGGGCGGGCCCTACAGCGTTCGCGCTTTTCAGATCCGCTCCTTGGGTCCCGGAACCTTTAGTAGTGATGAAGAAGGGAACAGTTCGTTTTTTGATCAGTCGGGTAACCTGCGTTTAGAGGCCAATCTCGAATACCGCTTTCCGATATGGTCGTATTTAAAGGGGGCTTTTTTTGTTGATGCGGGCAATGTCTGGTTGACCAATGAGGTGGAGGTAGACGAAGACGAATCGGCTGAAAGTATAGCCTTTAACCAGCGGCTCGCCACCGAAGGCAAGTTCGGTTCCGATTGGATGAAGGAGCTGGGTGTCGGTTTGGGCTTTGGACTCCGGGTAGATATACAGAGCTTTGTCATCCGCTTCGATTTTGCTTCGCCCTTACAGGTGCCCTATTGGCCCGAGGGGGAACGTTTGCGTACGCCGTTCATCGACGGGGGAAGCAATAATCTTATATTTAATTTCGCCATAGGGTATCCGTTTTAAGCGTTCTTGCCCAAAGGGTAATCCGTGGTAGTACTGTTTTTTACGGGTTTTAGGTTCGTATTTGGTAATTTGTAATTACTTTTGCTATCTTCATACATGCTGTTTGGACGTTTTCATCTAGAAGTGAAAACGAGGGCAAGGAGCATTAGAATTTGCTTTGTACCGTGGGCTAGGGTCATGGGCAAAATAATCATCCCCATTCTATTTTAGAAATGTATACACTTACTTACGAATCAAAAGCGGTCAAAGACCTTTCAAATATCGACATCGAAGCCATCTTGGAGACGGCCCGAAACTTTAATAAGGCCAATGGATTGACAGGTTGCCTCATTTTCTACAAGCGAAAGTTTATTCAAATTTTAGAAGGGGAAAAGAAAAAAGTACACGCGCTTTTTGAAAATATCAAACAAGATCCTCGGCATAGCGGTGTTTATTTGTTGTCGGAAGGCGAAACGGAAGAACGGAATTTCCCCAACTGGGGTATGGTCTACTATCCTATAGACGACAACGAGCTCAACAAAAACGAGTACGAACAGTTCAAGAGAAATTTATTGTTATTGGCCGATTTAACGGTGCATTCCAATAAGACCGCCATATTGTTTTGGAAACGGATGAAGGTCTTGATCACCATGCCCCCGGATAATATGTAAAATAAGGCTAAGACAAAAAAAACGGCGATACTATCGCCGTTTTTTTTTGTACTGATCCGTTTTAATCGAACTGTTTTAAGGAGGCCCTTAGCATCCATGCCATTTGTTCATGGGCCTGGAGGATTCCTGTAATGAAATCGGCGGTACCTTCGTCATTGTGGGCCTCGGCATTATCGCCAATACTTTCCCTGATGAATTTGATGACCTTGTCGTGGTCTTTTAGCAATACGGTCATAAAGCTGGCGCTGTCGGTTTGGTCGGGCTTGTTCTCATCTAAATTTGACAACTCTAAAAATTCTTTTAATGTGCCCGGGGAATAAAACCCTAGCATGCGGATACGCTCGGCTACCTCGTCTATAAAGGTTTCCAGTTTTCCGTACTCCTCTTCGAAGAATACGTGCTTGGTATGAAAATCTATGCCCTCAACGTTCCAGTGGGCATTACGGGTCTTGGTATAAAGTAAAAATTCATCGGCCAATAACTGGCGTAGCATTTTTACCACGGCCTCACGGTTTGATTTTTTTATGCCTATTTCGGCTTTTTGTGCTTCTTTAACTTCCATGGTATTGTTTTTGGATTCATAGGCAATTTAAGATAGAATAGGGGCTTTGGTTGACCGGAAAAAATTATTGTTTACCCCTAAAGATATTCGCTCTTCGAGGACTCGTCCATATTTGTATTACAGCACTTTTTTCTTCTATCAGGTCAATTTCCTATGGGGCCCTGGCTTATTTTTAATCCTGCAAATAAGTAGTATTAATTAGAAAAGCGAAGGCATATGAAGACGTTGAACGACTTATTCGAGCATAAACTTAAAGATTTGTACAGTGCTGAAATCCAATTGTTGGCGGCACTTCCCGATATAGTGGAGCACGCTAATGACAAGCGGTTGAAGCAGGCTTTTGAAAACCATTTGGAGGAAACCAAGGAGCAAAAGAGCAGAATTGAAACCATCTGCCGCGAATTGAATATTACGCCAAGTGGTGAAACGTGCCAGGCCATGAAAGGACTGATCAAGGAGGCGAAACAGTTTATTGGGCAGGCCGAGAACGATGAGCTTATGGACGTTGGCTTGATTGCGGAGATCCAAAGGGTACAGCACTATGAGATTTCCGGCTACGGTACCGTGGTGCGCTTTGCCAAGGAATTGGGCTACCGACAAATAGCAAAGACCTTGCAAGAAACCTTGAACGAAGAGTACGACGCCGATAATGTCTTAGAGAAATTGGCCGAAACCCGACTCAACAAAAAGGCCATAAACGACGCTTAGTCGATTTCATGGCGATTTCCATTTTATTCCTGTGAATCTATTTTAAAAAGCCGTACGGTAGGGAGTCCCCAAGAGGGTATCACCTTGTTGTAGGGCTTCCTTTCGTTTGACTATTCTCATAGCACAACTCCACTTTCTATAAGGAAGCATATTCTTAAGTTACCCATTGTGTAAAGTAAATCTGGGATGCTTATGCATAAAAAAACCGGCACATCATGTGCCGGTTCTTATCAACAACCAAACTATATAAGCAAATTTATTATGCCGATACGGCCATCATGTTCTGCTTGTCTTTATACTGTTTTGGGCTACAGTTATATTTGTTTCTGAAAATTTTGGAGAAGTAGCTACGACTGGTAAAACCAATGCTATAGACCACTTCTGAGATGTTGAGGTCGGTGTTTTTGATCAACTCTTCGGCTTTTTTGATCCGTACCTCGCGGATGTAATCGGTCACCGTGGTGCCGTGCATGAGTTTAAAGCCTTCTTGCAACTTACAAGGTGAGAGTCCTGATTTACGGCAAAGCTCGGCAATAGACAATTGTCTCTCGGGATAGTTGTGTACAAAACTTGAAATTTCCCTTACCGATTCCATTTCCCTGGTGTTCAGGCTTCCGGTCCGGTTCTCTTGGTTCTTAAGGTCGTCCGTGTGTTGTTGAACCTCTAGGGCCAAGATCATATGTACCAATCCCTCTATGAGAAGGCTGCGCACGATACCCTGTTGCTTGATGGCCTTCAATTGTTTGATCTGATCGGCAATCTTTAGGTTGTACGAACCGATGTAGATGGTGTTCTCTGCGGTCTTTCCCTTTAAGATACGTTCTTGAAGCCTATAGTTCAATCCGTTTCGTTTTTCCGTCTGTTCGGCCCCAACGGTCTTTACAACGATCAATGAGGTGTTGACCCTTACATCTTTTCTAAAGTATAAGGTATTTACGGCATGACTCTCATTGGTCAATATTCCGGTTTGGAAATTCTCCAAGGTATGTCTTTCGCTTTCGTTGTTAAAACTGTGTTCTATACGCCCTTCGGAGCAGTAGGCAAAACATATGGGAGCGTTCTTGTCCGTGCCGGTCCTTAGGGTTACGTCTTCCGAAAATTCCATATCGAATTCTAGATAGGAAATTCCTCCTTTAAAGGTAATTCCCCTAATGTGTCCACGTCCTAGCTCATTGTCAAGGGTTAAGATATGTTCTTTTACGTTTACCGAAAGCGACCCCCCAAAGTTGTGGTGAAGTTGTTCGAACATATTTTTAATAGCTGCAGATGATAAGGTGATAGTTGTCATAGTGTTCTGTTTTAAGGTTGTTAATTTCTTTTGGTTGAAATTGATTATCCTTGGGGGTGTTGTTCCGTTCGGGATGCCCCCATATTGAAATGGTCGGATGTTGTTCCATTAGCGGAGAATTCATGAATCGATCGTACGCGGCCTACTTTGGCCAGTTGTTCAGATACTTTTTCCATCAAATTTTTCATAAGGACCAGTTCAATTGTTTAACTGTTGCAAATATCGGATGAGAGGGAGCCTAGCCTCTTACACAATTACTGCATTGTGTTATACAATTGTGGGTTTTGGTCAAAAACCGCGTTAAAATGATCTAAAGTAGGGGGTAGGAAGTATCGCCGTTACTCGGTTTTAGGTCGAGTAAGGGGCGATGTCGGCCGGCGAGGAAAACAAAAAATGGAAGCTTAGGGGTTAGGCCGGAAGGTAAAAAACAAAGGCGGAGCCTTTACCTAGTTCACTAGTGGCATAGATAAAGCCATGGTGATTTTCAATAATCTTTTTACAAATAGCGAGTCCGATTCCCGTACCCGAATATTCCGATTTTTGATGCAGCCTTTGAAAGACCTCAAATATTTTTTCGGAGTGCTCGGTAGAGAAGCCAATGCCATTGTCGATTATGGTTATCTTATAATAGGTATTGGCAATCTTAAAAAAGTTCTCGGGAATCTGTTTGGAATGGATCTTTTCGGCCTGAATGGTAATGTTGGGGGTAACCTCGGTCGCCCTATACTTCAGGGCATTTGATATGAGGTTATTGAACAGTTGTTCCAATTGGTAGGATACCCCCTTAATGGCGGGGAGCTCTTCACTTTTGATCAATGCCCCTGAATCGGCAATATTCGAGGAAAGGTCTTCTTTTACTTTGGCCAGTACCTCGTTAAGGTCAATGATGTCGAAATCTTCGTGTTTTGAATCGATACGCGAGTAGGTGAGCAGGTTCAGTACGAGCGATTGCATACGCGAGGCGGCATTGACCACTTTTTGAAAGTAGATGCGTCCCTTTTCAGATAAGTTTTCGGCCTCGGTACTTTCTAGGCGAGATATGAACATCTGGGTCTTTCGCAAGGGCTCCTGAAGGTCGTGGCTGGCCACCCGGTTGAACGATTCCAGTTCCGCATTGGAATGTTGTAGTTGGAGGTTGCTCGCCCGTAATTTTTCCTCGGCGGCGATGTTTTGGGTTATATCTTGGGCCACCCCTAGCATGACCGAGGTATGGTTTTTCTCGATCAATTGTCCGTTGACCTCAAAATGTTTTACTTCTCCCTCGGTAGTGATAATACGGTAGCGGTGTTCCTTGACCTTTAGTTCATTTGTTGAATTTTTGATGTTTTCGTCGAACATCTTTACATCTTCGGGATGGATAAACTTACGAAAAGCCTTTAAAGACGATTTAAAACCTTTGGGCTCAAAACCTATCATGCGATAAAAGTTATCGGAGATTTCAATTTCATCGGTACCTACGTGCCATACAAAACTTCCGATTTTTGCAATGCGCTCGGCATCGGTAAGAATGGAGTTCTGAATGGAAAGTTCTTGGTTGAGCGCTGCCACCCGATCTGTTTTCTCTTTTTTTTCCGTTACATCGAGAACGACCCCGACCGAGACTTTTCTTCCGTTTCGGACCATACTACGTCCGTTCAGTTCAATGTGTTTTACATCGCCCTGCTTGGTGATGATACGGTAGCCATTTACCTGCGATTGTCCGTGTTCGGAGGTTTCCTTGCCCAATCGGTCGTACATCTCGCGATCATCGGGATGGACAAACTTACGGTAGCTCTCGTAAGTAACTTTAAAAGTATTCGGCTCATAGCCCAGTATGCGATAGAAGTTGTCTGATATGATAGCTTCTCCGTTATCGAGGTACCAGATATAACTACCGATGTTGGCAACGTTTTCCGCGTCGACAAAAATGGAATTCTGGGTCTCTAATTGGGTGTTTAGGTGCAGTAGTTCGTCGGTCTTTTCTTTTTCTTCGGTAATCTCCCGGGTCGTAAGGGTGATGCCATCGCCGAGTTTAATGGCCCGGGCACTGAACCATTTGGTCTTTCCGTCTACCTCATAGGGTACTTCGTAGGAAGTCGGTTGGCCCGAGTTGACCACCCCTTTTAGATATCCGAAGATTTCCGTTTCAAATATGGTAGGGAAGACACTAGAGATATTCTTGTTGATGATATCTTGGGGCTGGTCGCCCGTAATCGGCGTAATCTTATCGTTGATGAATAAGATTTTAAAATCGATAATGGCCCCAGAGCTGTCCCTTACCGACTCAAAGTTCATGACCACATGGGATATGCTCTTAAAGATATTGTTGAGAAAGGCCCGGTGATCTAACAATTTTAGGTTTTGTTCTTCCAGTTGCTGGTTGAGCAATAACTGTTCTTCCTTGGCTTTTTCTTCGGCGGTTGAATTGCGTGCCGTTACCATAATACCATCGGCCAATGGGGTAATGATCGATTTAAACCATAGTCGTTGGTCGGGACCCGAAATTTGACGGTCAAGGGTAATCTTGGTTTTTTCGGTGTAGGAAGTCACCAATTTTTCGAATTCGCCGTTCAACATGAGAAAGGGAAAAACCTTTGAGATGGGCTCGCCTATGATTTTATCGGGGTCGAGTCCTAGGTAGTCGCGGTTACACTCGTTGGCAAAACTGATCTTAAAGTCAATAATTTTTTTCTGGGTATCGAATAGGGGCTCGTAATAGTTGACAATGTTATCGGTGGTGGCCAAAACGCTACGCAGAAAACCTTCTGACCTGCGAATGCGCAATTTGTTCCGGTAAATTTTAAAGAAGGCCAAGACGAAGACCAACAAAGCAAAGAAGGCCAATAAGAGCGATGTTAGCGGGGCCAGGTATTTATTGGTGTTGTATTCGCTCCGGGCATTCTTTATAGACAAACGTTCCTCGGCCAGCATTTGGTTCTTGATGTTCCGAATGCGGTAAAGGGTAAAGTTGATATTGTTCTTTTGCAATTTCTCGGCATCCTCCAAACTCAGGGTGTCGGAATTTGCCGAGGGCTCTTTCGATAGGTTATAAAGGTCTTCGTATAGCGTATCTAAAAGCGATTGCATCGGGGCCAACCTAATCTGTTGGGATGAATCATTGGCGGTCAATTTTTTTAGGGTGTCGAGGATCTTGGTGCCGTCTTCCTTATAGCTATTGAAAAGGGCATCATTTGTATCTACGGTTTTCAACTGTTTTCTAAACTCCTCTGACTCGGCTTGGGTATAATGGGCGCTGAGCTCACTAATGGCATTGTTCACCTGAAGGGTATGGGCCACCTTTTCCGCAAGATCTTGCATACGCATAATCTGATAATAGGCCATGTTCGCCGTAAATAAAATGATGGCGAAGGAGATAATCAGTAATACAATGTAAGTCTTTGAAGATTGATATATTCGTTTGAAATCCATAAAGTCTATATGCGGAACAGAAAAGTATCTTTGTTTAGGTTAGACGTATGGTACTGCCAATTAAGCTGCAATATACGTTCGACCGAATCTTGCAATTTAACAAAGTTGTTGGGCTTATTCAGATAAATATTTGCCCCATTTAAAAAGGTTTCCTCGATATCTTTCTCTGAGGAAGAGGTTGAATATATGGCAATGCAGAGGTCCCGCAAGGCCGGATTGCTTCTGATTTCCTTAAGGCATTGCATACCGTTTTTGATAGGCATGTTGAGGTCAAGGAAGATAAGGTTGGGCAATGCGATGTTCGGCGTATTCAAATGCTCCATCAATTCTTGTCCGTGCTTGAAGCAGGTCAATTGGGTCTTGATAGTGATTTCCTCAATGGCTTCACTGAAAAGCATTCTATCATCTTCATCATCATCGGCAAGTGCAATGTTTAACAGTTTGTTGCTCATGAGTAAATTTTAGGTTTGGGAATGGGTCGTATAATTCGTTTTTTTTGCCATGATCCTCTGGAACGTACTAGGGGTAAGGCCGGTTGTTTTTTTAAATTGTCCCGATAAATGGGCCACACTGCTATAATTCAATTGAAAGGCAATTTCCGTAAGGGTCAAGTCCGTATTACAGATGAGTTCTTTGGCAAGATCTACTTTGCGCAAAATAATATAGTTTTCAATGGAAGTATAGGTGCTCTCCGAAAAAATGGAGGAGAGATGGGCATAGGAATAATTCAAGGTGTCGGCCAAATACGAGGATACTTTGACAGATTTTAGCTTTTCGTCCTTTAAGAGTTCGTCAATGGCATTTTTGATCCGTTCCACCAAGGTGATCTTTTGGTCGTCTAAGATTTCAATTCCATATCGCTTTAGCGAACTGGCCAGCGCTTGTCTTTGTTCTTCCGGTAGCTTCCCTTTAATATGGACTTCCCCCAGACTGCCCAAGGTATATGAAATACCAAAAGCATCAAGATGTTCCTTTAAAAGTGTCTTGCATGCCAGGTTAAAATCATATTTCACAAAGAGAGTCATAGGATAACGGTCAATGAATTTTATGAATAGGAAAGATATGTACTTTATTTTAAAAATTAAGCTATTTAATTTTCGAGGGGAAGGAAAAGTGGAAATTCAAGATTTTTTTTGATCGCCGATATATTGATGTGCTTCTTTTCCGCGGGCTTGTCGCCTATGATGGTATAGGTGTCGGTTCAAACGATTCCCGGAAATACTATTCGGGCAAGACCCAAAAAAGCGGGAGCCTCCCCAAGGGAGAGCTCCCGCTTTAACAACCAACCAAACTTATTCTAATTGTCGTCTACAGCATCTTCGATACCGTCTTCAACATCTTCTGCGCCTTCTTCAATGGCATCTCCTGTATCGTCGATGGCATCTTCTATCTTATCACCGGTGTCTTTGTGCTCTTCCCTGCAACTTGTCAGGGTAGTGAAAGATGTGGTCATTACAATCATTAGCATGATATATAGTGTACGTTTCATATGTTTCGATTTTATAGATTAATATAGGTTATACGGTCTTCTTTCCAGTGAACAAAGAGATCACGAAAAGGATGAGAAAAATAAAGAACAAGACTTTGGCGATGCTTGCAGCTCCAGCTGCGATTCCTCCAAATCCGAATATTGCGGCAATGATTGCCAGTATTACAAAAGTGACTGTCCAGCGTAACATAATATGTAGTATTAGATTAGTAATTCTTGGTGTCGTACTTATCCGACTTCTATGATACAAAGATGGGGGATACGGGCCGTTCGGGTTGACACTATAAATTATGATTTTGCCTTAAAACAACAAGGGTGTGGGGTGTACTGGGTTCTAAAACAAGGGGGTAGGACTTAGTTCCCGTCTAGGTCAATATTGTTCTGGTACAATAGCTCGCTCAGGGAAGTCGGCAGAAAATCTTCTTCTTTTAAGTAGGGGAGGTCGCCATATGCATCGGAATGCATATCGTAAACCAAATCTTCGGCAACCGCTTCGGCGGTCAATGTAAGGGTAGCCGATATATCTACTTCGTTTACCGATATCTTATCCTCCAGCCATTCCCTTTGTTGGTGATCCGGTATCAAAACCGGCATTTGATCATCGATGTTATGCACTTCGGAAAATGAGCCATAGGCCTTTCGGGTGATGAGGGCACTGGTAACAAATCCGTCTTCGAGTTCGTTGCAAATACCGGCAAGACAAAAGGGTCTGCCCGATTCTTGGGACATATGGAAAAAGAGAGCTTCGCCTTCATGTACGAAAGTGGTGAAAAAACCGGTTACGATCAAAAGGCATCTTTCCGTTTCTTCGGTCTGGGCGTACCACGGTTTGGAATATAAGGATGCCCAAGGTACCGAAAGGGTATTTACGTGTTTCTGAAATGCGGCCCAATCACCTTGGAACTTCTTGGGCAATAGGCCCCAAATAGAGGTGATAATGGTATTTTTCGGTCTTGAGGTAATTATGGGAACGGTACTCTCCTCGAGTCCGTTTACAATGGGTCGGGGCCTATAGATATCGGGAAATCGAAATCGGGCCCCGTAGGTCTCCTCAATCAGGTCCCGGTCTGCCCTGATGGATAATTTGTTATACATATCTAACTTATCAATGGTTCGTAAAATGTAAAAAAGGGATACAAATGCATCCCTTTTTATTTTGGTCTTTACCACGCTTACAGCGCGTCTTCCACTATTTTGATATTATTTAGATCGGTACTGATCTTGTTCATCTGCTGGGTGAGTAGCGTAGTGGTCGAGGAAGGCAGGGAAACTTCCTTCAATACTTCCCTATACTCGTCAATGGCCGCCTTTTCACCGGTAATGGCTTCCTCTAGCATGGCTTCGTCATTGTCTGCGCTGAACCAAGCTTTTACGTCCATCCAACTTCGGTGCATGGCACCAGTGGTGCTTCCGCCCTTTTCAAAATCTTGTCCGTAACGTACAATTTCTGTTTTTAAATCGTGACCGAAGCTATAACGCTCATCGGCCTTGCGCTTAAAAAAGGTTTTCAAATCCGTGCTCTTGGCATGTTCGGCCGCTTTTTTGAAGCCTTTTTCCGCATCGTACGTTTTCTCTAATATGTTATTCAATTTAGTCTGTACTTCTTCGCTATATGTACTCATAATCGTATCTGTTTAAATGAACGGCAACTTGTTTATGGGGGATGTGTGCCGCATGACATCTTGTTAACTGATAGTAAAATTAGGAAGATGTTCTCGCGGACCTTTACCTGAAAAAATCAATTCTTGATGCAATCCGTAAATGCGGTGTTCAAAGGGTGTCTATTTGTATTTTATTGTGAAATAAAGTATAAATTCGTGTCAAAATTGGGGGGTGTACTGGTCAAAGAGTTCAAGTATGACCATTTCGGAAGTGGAAAAATGTTCAGATTTAGAATTGCTTTTATGGGTTTTGTCGAAGCATTTTTTTATGGATCCGTCTTCATAGGAAGAAGGCAGAACCGGATGCACGTAATATTTGCGACATACATTTCTAGTATTGCCGAGTGCCGCGGCAGCGGCGTCAAAACCAATGACTAGGTTTTTTTGGATTTCCTTTTGCGATTCGGAAAGGCCCAAATCTAAAAGGGTGTCGAAAAAAACGACCGAAGCGGCCCAAGTTCTAAAATCTTTGGCGGTAAAAAATTCTCCACTCACCTCGTGCAGATATTCATTTACCATAGTACTGTCTGCCGATTGCTTCTTGCCCGCTTCATCGTAATACTGAAAAAGTTCCCAACCCGGTATGTCTTCGCAACGACTGATGAGGTGCATCAATTTTTTGTTGCGTACCGTAACCGAGTGCTTCTTTCCTTTCTTTCCCACGAACTCGAACTTGATATTGTTTTTAAAAACTTCAACATGTTTTTTGCGCATGGTAGAAAGTCCGTACGATTTGTTGCGTTTGGCATACTGCTCGTTGCCGATACGTATATGGGTTTCATCCATCAACTTTATGATCAGGGCCACCACTTTGGCCTTTGACCATTCTTTTAACGAGAGGTCTTTTTCTACCTGGGCCCTAATGATCGGCAACTTTTTTCCGAACAGGGCCATTTTATAAAACTTGGTCTGTTTTCTGATCTTTACCCAAGTCGGGTGGTAGCGGTATTGCTTCCTTCGTTTCAGGTCTTTCCCTACGGCTTGAAGGTGGCCATTGGATAGGTGGGTAATCTGTACGTCCTCCCAAGCAGGAGGTAAAACAAGGCTTGTAATGCGTTCCAGTTCCTTGGGGTCGGTAAGGGGCTTTTGATTGTATATATAGGTAAACCCCTTTCTTTTTCGAAGCCGGGAAATCGACAGCTTGTCGTGATTTACATAAACCAGGTCAAGGTTTTCTATGGCTAATTCGGGGGCTTTTAATAGTTGGCGTAATAATTTCGCTTTGGTCATCGGTCTGTGGGTGAAAAGGATTGTCGATACGGTTCAGGTTAAAGATATCCCTAATCGTATATGGGCTTTGGGCTCAATCGATAATTAGTTTGACCGCTTTGGTAAAAGCACTTTTTAAAGCAAAAAATCGCTGTATATTGAAACAAAGCGACGGCTGGAGCCTGTGTGATCAAGGGCTTTGGCATCGTTTGGAGAAACCATTGACAAATCGAAAAAAAGAAAATAAGCATGGAAAATAGAGTAGAGGATAAAAAAGTAGGGAAGGAAGAAACCGAATTGGCCAAGGAGGCCCATGACCCTAAGGAATCGTACATTTTTCAAAAGAACGGAATTACTATAAAAGGGTTCTTCATCATTGTCGCCATTTTGGTGCTTTTGGTCGTGGCCCTTGTGGCATCGGGAGTAGCCTTTTAAATTTAAGTACGACCTTAAAACGTTTGGAGTAAATGGATGGAATAGTTACAGCCCTTTGGTTAGGGCCGTAACTATTTTGTTTTTAGAGACGAATTGTTTGAGAACTACCTTTATCACCGTATACCCGGGTACGGCCAGCATCATGCCTACAATACCGAAGAGCAGGCCGGCACAGAGTATTACCAAGAAAATTTCAAGGGGATGCGACTTTACGCTATTACTGAAGATAATGGGCTGGGAGAAAAAATTATCGATGAGCTGGCCGATCGTTACCCCAAGAAGGACATATCCCACCTTGGGAAGTATAATGGTGCTAAAATCTAAACCGGGATTGCCGGTAACGGTAAACATCACCATAATCGTAGCGCCTATTACAGGGCCCAAATACGGAATAACGTTAAACAAGGCACACATAAAAGCTATAAGTACGGCATTTTCCAAGCCTACCAAGATCAGGGTAATGGCATACAGGGAAAACAAGATGAACAGTTGGATCAAAAGTCCGACAAAGTATCGCGACAGCAGGTTTTTGATCTTCGTTAGGGAATTGAGGGTCTTTTCCCTATGGGCGTCCGGCACCGATAGTAAGATGGACTTTTGGATCATATTACTGTCCCTAAGGAAGAAAAAGGAAATGTAGAGTACGGAAAACATTCCGATTCCAATATTGTCCAACACCTGTAAAATCGACTTGATAAATGAGGGCACCAAATCTTTCCCAAGGTCATTGACCGAATTTTTATCCAAGGCAGCGTCTTCTACCAAGTCTTCAACCACTTTTTTGGTCGTACCAAAATACTCGGAAACCATAAGGTAGAGTTTGTCGAATTCGGCTTGAATGATCCCGAAATCGAATAGGTACAGGTTTTTGCCCTGTTCGGTAAGTAAGGGTACGAGCAAGGTGGTGATTCCCCCGAAAAGCGCGGTCAAGATGAGCATGGTAAGAATAACGGCCATGGTATTCGGTATTCTCAAGCGGGTTTTTAGGAAGGTTACAACAGGTCTTCCTATCAAGGCCATTACGGCCGAAATAACCAAGTAGGCTACTATCGACTGTAGTTCGTATATCAGGAATAAGAGAAGTAGAACGCCGCATACCGCGGCGATCGCTTTTAGAATTCCTTGGGCTATTTCGTTCGATTTCATGAATTCACTTTAAGTATGATGAAGGGTACTTTGAACAATGGGGTAATTTGGCCCCGTTGTTTTACGGTCCGCTTGGTCCTAAGACTCCGCTTTGATCCTATGGGTGTTCATATTTAGACGATTCTTTCCGAAATCCAAGGTGCGGATAGGGAAAGGAATATTGATGTCTTTAGCGTCAAAATGATGCTTGATCAGTTTTACGGCTTCATGTCTGGCTTCGAGTTCTTGCTTGGCTCCCTTCATATCGATCCAAAAGCGAACCATAAAATTAATAGAGCTATCCCCGAATTCGGTAAAGAAAAATTCTACCGATTCATTTTTTTTCTGGGGAAAGTTTTCACTGATAATCTTCAATACCAAGTGCTCTACCTCCTGCAGCTTACTCTCGTACCCTATACCACATTTGACGGCAATACGGCTTCTTTCGCTTAGGGAATAGTTCTTAAAAGACCCATCAATAAATTTAGAGTTGGGTATGATTACGTAATTGTTGTCGGGTTGGCGGACGACAATATTGCGTAGGCTTATTTCCGAGACGAATCCTTTAATACCATCACTTTCAATAAAGTCATCAATATTTATTTTTGGCATAAAGGAAAGAATGAGTCCCCCAAAAGTATTGCTCAATGTCCCTTGCAAAGCCAAGCCGATGGCCAGGCCGACGACCCCGGCACCTGCAAGAATACTGGTAAGGACCTTGTCAAGCTCGAGTACGCCCAAGGCGATGAAGAACCCGATTAAAATTACGGTTAAGAAAACAAAGCGCGCAATGATATCTTGAATGGATTGCTGGCTGATACGCTTTAATAAAAACTTTCGCAATAGCTTACGTATGCCCCGTGCGATAAAATAAAACAAGACCATAATAAAAATGGCCATCACGATGTTCGGGAGTTTTAGGATAATGGCATCGAGCCATCCGTCTAACTTACCCCATAATTTAACAATTGAATCTTCTATTGAGAACTTACTTTCCATAATTTATATTTTTATAACATGTTGGTTAATAAGAGGGAAGCCACTACCGCCAGAATAAGGCTCAAAAGGCCACCTATGATTAAAAAATAACTAAACCTGTAGTTTCCTAGGCTATATATAAGCGTGTTGGTTTGGTAGGTTTTCCCATGCATTTATCCGCGATAGGTTCTCTAGGTCGCACAATAGGAGCAGTTCGTCACCCGCCTTAAAGGTGATGTACTTTCCCGGGGAATTGTGGACTCTATGGTTTCGGGTCAGTTTTAGGAGCGTAACATCGGGGTTTTCAAATAGAAAACTTTCTTGAATGGTCTTTCCGACCCATTGCGACCCCGCATTGATATGTACATGGGTCACATAGTTATCAAGGTTATAGTCCTCATCAATATTTTTTGTTTTTCCCCAAGGCAGCCAGTGTAGGGTAAGGGTGAGGTAAACAATTGAAATGATCAGAAAAATAGATCCCAGGAGGGAGAATTCGAAAAACCCTAATTTTTCGGCGCCTAGGTCGGTCGCCACTGAATTTACGATCAAGTTGGTAGAAGTGCCCATAAGGGTGCAAGAACCGCCTAGAATACCCGCAAAAGATATGGGCAATAGCAATTTGCTTTGGGAAACATTGTATTTTTCCGAGAGCTGGTTTACTATTTTAATAAAAACTATAACTACGGCAGTAGTGCTGATAAAGACCGATATACCCGCGGTTACGGACATAAAGAGAGGGGCCATGACATAAAGGGGGAAGCCCTTGATCCGGCCCATGCCCGATGACAGCCCATTGATGACGCCATTCTCTTCTAGGGCAATGGCAAGAATCATTAAGGCAAGAACGGCTATGGTGGCACTGTTGGAAAACCCGCTAATGGCTTCTTCGGGTTTTACCAAACCCAATAGGATAAGGGAAACAATAATCAAAAAGGCGATTTTGTCGACCGGAAAGACCTCGAACACAAATAAGATTACCGTTACCAGTAATACACAAAACATTAAAGTTATTTCCCAAGTCATTTTTTGTTTGGCCTTGAACCGGAGGTACAAGGCCCGATTGATTAGCCTTTTAGTTTTTTTCTCTTCTTCCTTCCTTTGTCCGATTCTTTGCTCTGTATGAGTTTGTATCCCAAGTAGGCAAATTGCATTCCTACCAAGGCAAGTTTGAGTTTTCTACTGCTGGCCAGTGCCGAGGCAATGCCAATAAGCGATGTGGGTCTCATATTCGTTTTTTTTAGTTTTTACATTGGGTGATATCGGTTTAGTGCTCCGACATTTTTTCTTTTATTTTTCGCAGTTGGTGTTCTAGGTCGCGAACGGTCTCGTTCAGGGCCGTATCAAACGTTTCGGCATTGGAGGAGGCGAAGATGCGTGGTCCGGGCATGCTCAAACGGATATCGCAGAACATACCGTAGTCGTCGCTTCGATTTTCAGTCTTGAAAAACACATCGGCGCGATGTACGAAATCGTATTTTTTTTCAAGTTTTTCGAGTTTTTCCTTGGCCAAGCCCTCTAAACGTTGACTGGCCGATACATCGTGATACTCATAGATAATTTGCATAGTATTTTCTTTTGGGTTATAATTTTTGATAGCTCTTGGTCGAGCCGAGCTAGGCTATAATCTAAAGCTAATTAGCCCCATGGTATATTAGGGATACTTTTAAAAAGTGCTTAGCCCGATTAGGTGTATTGTTAGTGCTATAAGATAGCTAGGCGCCTTGGGGCTTCTGATCGGTTGTCCTTTTCCGGTTTTTAAGGGTCAGGCCTCGTTATGACTGGTTTCTTGACCGTATTCCTGTTTATAGATTTGAACGATGATTAGAAAGAGGCTGACAAATAGCGGCCCGAAGATCAATCCGATAAAGCCGAAGAGGGGAATACCGATAAGCACCCCGATCAAGGTTATCAGGGGATGGACATCATCTAACTTTTGGAGGATGTACAATCGGATGATATTATCGGTAGAACCTACTACAACAATGCCGTAAACAAGAATACCCCAAGCCTGAAAGGTGTCTCCGTTCGATAAGGTCAGTATGAATACGGGCAGCGTACCCAACATATTGCCTACAAAGGGAATCATAGACCCTATGGCCACGATGGCCGCCCAAAAAAATGGGTTTTCGATACCGAAAATGAGGAAGCCCAGTAGGGCCACAACCCCTTGGGCAATGGCCACCAAGGGAATGCCAAGGGCGTTGGCGCGTACCATCTGTCTTATTTTACTGCCGATGGTTTTTAAATTTTCCGTGCTGATCGGAATGTATTCATAGAGCGACTCCCGCATTTCCTTACGGTTGGTTAGCATAAAGTAAAGAATGAAATACATGATGCCAATAGCGATAACCGAGGTGAAGGTACTACCGGCCAGCCCCTGTAGCTTGTCGGAAAGCCATCCCGATACGGCCGACACATCAATTTGCGACGACAGGTCGTAGCCCACATAGCGCTCTAAGTTTTCCAGTTGTGACTTTACAGCTTTTACCACCTTTTCGGAGTTGTTGACCGTTTGGCTCACTTTGTTGCCCAACATGAGCACCGCACCGGAAACCGGTATTAAGATGACGATGACCGAGGCAAACATCAAAAGGCCCGCCGCAAGATTGGGTTTCCAGCCCTTTTTGATCAGTCGGGCCATGGGTTTTTTTAGTAAGACATAGAGGGTAATAGCCCCTAGGACCCCCGAAAAATAGGGCGCCATTTCTTTGAAAATGAGTCCGCCTATAAATACTATGAGCAATAGCACGAAAATTTGGCGAATGACTTTTGGATGTATCGATTTCATAGGGCGTAATTAATATGGGAAATGAGGCGGCAACTTACTAATTGTTCCGAAGGGCATGGATAAGCTCTAACTTGCTCATTTTCGAGCGGCCCTCAATGGCTACATTCTTGGCTTGTTCGTAAAGTTCCTCTTTGGTCCGTTCTTCATATGGCTTTGCTTTTCCGCCTTTCTTTCCGGGATGGCTAGAATTGGCTATCCGCGCTGATTTTTCTTTGCTGTACCCCTTGTCCCTGAGTGCCTCGTATCGGTTTTCGTTCTTTATGCTCGGTAAGTCCATTTTATGCGTTTTATAGGTGAATAATCCGTTTCAAATCAAATAGGGGTATTCTATTTTTGTTGCTCTGTGGGCATGATAAAGACATCGTTGATATTGGCCCTGGCAGGTTGTATCAAGGCGTAGTGAATGGCCTCTGCAATGTCTTTCGCTTCTAGAAAGGTCATTTTTTGCATCTCCTTAAAGGTTTCCTTGATATCTTCGTCGGTTATGGTATCGGTGAGTTCCGTAGCGACCGCGCCAGGTTCAATAGATGTTACGTTAATACCATATTTAGGGGCAAGTTCTTGCCTAAGGCCTTCGGAAAACATTTTTACGGCCGATTTTGTAGCGCAATAAACGGCCCCGCCCGGAAAGTAATTGTGGGCCGCACTCGAAGCTATATTGATAATACTTCCACCCTTGTTTTCGATCATGGTCGGAAGTACGGCGGCCACACCGTTCAATACACCTTTAATATTTACGTCTACCATCTTCTCCCATTCGTCCGTCTTTAATTTTTCTACGTAGGAGAGCGGCATTAGACCCGCGTTATTGATAAGGACATCAATTGTTTTGAATTTGCCCAGTGTTTTTTCAACCAATTTCTCGTAATCCGATTTTTTGGTAACGTCTCCCGTTACGATCAAGGCTTCACCGCCCCTTTCCTCAATTTTTTTCTGTATGTCTTTGAGTCGGTCTTCACGTCGTGCGGTAAGTACTACCTTGGCTCCTTCTTTTGATAGTTTAAGGGCGGTCGCTTCACCTATTCCACTTGAAGCTCCGGTAATGATGACTACTTTATTATCTATGTTCATTTTTTTATGTTTTTAAATTGAAAGTTATAGTGTGGCAAAGGTTTCGATTTGGGGTGTAAGGGCTTGATCACATCAAGAAAAATATTGACTATAACCGTGCACTAGGGAAGGGAGAAGGGGTTATTCAATCAACTTTTCGGAAGATTCCTTGGGGACCCCATGCCCATATCGTCTGGCATAGACCCATGTGAATTCGGCCCCGAAGAAAAGGATCAGACACGAGTAGGAAACCCATAGAAGAATCAGAACTATGGTACCTGCCGCGCCATAGGTAGAGCCTGGGTCTGCCTCGCCAAAATAATACCCTAAGAGCGACTTGCCCAGAACAAAAAGAACGGCGGTGATAAGGGCGCCTATCCAGACCGTTTTCCAGCGTATTTTCGTATCTGGGAGATAGCGGAAAATCAAGGCGAAGAGTATGGTAATTATTCCTACGGAAACAGCAAAATCAAGAATATAGGCAATGTAAACGATTACGTCGGGCAATATACTGCGGATGTATCCGTTAAGGGCCGAAATGGCAGCCGTGACCAAAAAGCTGATGAGCAACAAAAATCCTATGGCGAGAATAAAGGCGAAGCTTCGGGCCCTATCGATAAGCATTTTTACGAAATTGGAATCGGGTTTGGGGTCGACCTCCCAAATCTGGTTAAGCGATAATTGCAAGTGGTAGAAAACCCCAGTGGCCCCAAATATCAAGGTGCCTATACCAAGAATACTGGCAACGGTGCTACGGTCTTTGTTTTGAGTCTCGATCATCATCGACTGTATGGCCTCGGCGGCATCACGCCCCAGGGCACTCGATATTTCTTGGGTGAGCTCACCCTGAACGATTTCCGTACCCCAGACCGAACCTACCAGATTGACGATAATCACTAAAAGTCCGGGTAAGGAAAGCACTGCATAGTAGGCGATAATGGCACTCAGCCGAAAGGGGTCATCGGCCTCCCAAGCCTTGTAGGTGTCTACAATAAGCCGTGGCAGGTGTTTGAGTTTAAATCTTTTTTCAGAATCTGTAGCTGTCATAGGTTTAGGCTAAGGTATGGTCTGCATACCTGCTCATGGTAAAATTAGCCTTAGGCTTTTCAAGGGCTTGACCGAAAAGCGTAATGTTTTAATGGGATTGCATCATGCGGGCTATGCTCTTTTATGGGAAGGCGGTTGAGGTAGGGAAATAAAAACCATCGGGCGGACCGATGGCTACGGGAACAGGAAGGAAGTCCTGATCTTATATTTCGAGTTGGGGAAGGAGCCGTTGCTGAATGAGCGAGACCCTGTCTTTGGCGCGGGGCATAAATCGGGAGGTTAGGGCAACGACCGTTTTCTTTTCCGGGCTCACGTAAATGATGTTCCCGCCATCACCAATGGCAGCAAAGCAAGGGTTTTCTTTCCCCTCAATAATCCACCAGAGATAACCATAGTGTCGCTCTTTCCAGCGACTATGTGTTTTGGTGCTTGTTTCTACCCATTCTTCGGATACGATCTGTCGGTTTCGCCACTGGCCTTTATTGAGGTAGAGTTGGCCAATTTTTGCCATGTCCCGTGCGCTTAAGGTTAGTCCCCAACCCGCTGTATTGATCCCTTTGGGGTCGATAACCCAACCCTTGACATATTTATCTTTGAGGAAGGCAAAATGTTCTTCCTTGTTATGGATGCTTACGTTAGGGGGTGTTTTGATGTTTAGGGGCCTGAACAAGTGTTCCGTAGCAAAATTGAGTACAGCGGTTTTAGTGGCGTTCGCGAGTATTCCTGATAATACCTGTAGCCCTACGGTGGTGTATTTAAAATCACCGCTTAAAGTTTTTCCTCCCAATAGATCCAATACTGCCTTTGTCCAATCGTCGCTCGAATACACTTTGGTATAGGGTTCGTATTTGAATTTGAAGGGTGCGGTCATGGTAAGCAAGTGCTTTAGCTTTACTTTTTGGATGGTTTTCTCCCTTTTTTTGATGAGGTATTCCGGGAAAAAATCCAAGACATTTTGATTTACACTAGTGATAAAGCCCTTGTCTATGGCGATGCCTATGAGAATGGACAATACACTTTTGGTCACCGACGCGATATGAACCGTATCGTTCGGGCCGTATCCTTGAAAGTAGCTTTCGTAGGCCATTTTGTCGTCTTTTAGAACTACGATGCCCGCAATGTTATCATAGTCCTTCTGTATGAGTTCCACCAGCTCTTTTTGAAGTTGTTTCGTCATGGTCAAGGTATCTTTTTTTTATGCGTAAATGATTTGACAAATGTTTCTTGACTGTATAAGGCTTCCTCCCTAAGATCGATTGATCAAGGGAAAGTTTGCAATTGAAGATAGCACATTTACCTAATTTAGGCTAGGGGGAAAAACGCAAAGTACCGGGTTTTGACCGCTATTTTTTAAAAGAGTAGAAGAGTTGTTGTGAATTGCAGGATGTTCTAAGGTTTTATAAAAAAGCGGAAGGTTTTTGGTCTATTTCAAGGCTGTGGTCAAATGCTCCAAGTAGGTGTCGGTATATTTTTCCCCGAAACTGTCAATGGCAATGGCAAAACCCAAATGCAGGATAAGGGCCGTAAAGATGCCGAACAAGATAGATTTTGATGCTAGAAAGGACATGGTCACGACCAATGCCACAATTACGATTCCGTAGATCAGTTTAAGCCAGAAGAAAGATTTTAAGGCCTTTTGGGTGGCTAGGGATTCGGCTTGAAGAAATTTGGAACGATTACTTTGGTAGGTAGATATCTTATGTTCTATTTTCTTTGGGTACTTCAGGTAGGTAGAAAACATGGCGGCCATTTCCAGGAGCCCGATGACGATCATGGTCGTAGCGAAAACCTTATGGACGGAGAACATCATGAGGAGCAGACCGAGCACTACTGAAGCCGTACCGATTATTCCCGCGAAAAGGTATAGTGTTTTTTCGCTCTTAAAAAAGTCCGATATAAATTCCATAATCGAGGGTTCGTTTTGCACTAGGCCTTTGTTTTGGGTAAGCATGGTGTTTTTCTTGTCTTCGTTGGTTTTGGTTCGAATGGTATGGGTAGGGAATATAGTGAAAATCCTGTTAGTACCTAAAACCGACTATAGAAGGGGAAGGATATTTTCTTGGTCATAAGAGTAGATTTTTTAGGGGAGTTTCAATACCTTATTCTCTGTTGAAATGGGAAAAATAAAAGGATGGGCCCCGAGCCGTAAAAGTTTGTTTTTTTACTCGATAATTGAGATTAAATGCTCCGAATCTTGCCTCAAAATCAAGATGTATTCCTTTTAATGCTTCGCGG
Organism: Zobellia uliginosa; assembly: GCF_900156625.1. Taxonomy (GTDB): domain Bacteria; phylum Bacteroidota; class Bacteroidia; order Flavobacteriales; family Flavobacteriaceae; genus Zobellia; species Zobellia uliginosa. Next base: position 1,072,186 of record NZ_FTOB01000001.1, read on the forward strand.
GCTTGCCCCGAGGTAGTTGACGCTGTTTTGAGAAAGGGACAAGGCAAGAAAGAGAAAAATAATAATGGGAAGCGAAACTAGGGCCATCCGTTTGTGGTGCGGGGTTTTTGTCTTATTGTCGGCTGTAAATGAGTAGGTTAAAAATATCATTTATGTAGGATAATTAGGTCAGTCGGAATATTTGACCTATCTTTGTCACTGTTCTGGGTATGAAAATTGAATCCCACGACTAAGATAAATAGTAAAAATAGGCTACTCCTCCAGTAGTTCTCCGTTAAGCAATTCTTCACTAGATTTTACTTCAACGTTTCAATTTGATTTCACAAGTCGAATATCATTTTTACCCTTTCTCGAAGTAAATATTGTTTAACTAATTTCTTTTCCTATTAAAAATTTAACCTTTTCTAGATCAGTAAGCTCTGATTTTTCCAAAACGCTGAAAGTTCGTGTTTCGGAATATTTTAAAAGCACAGAAAAAAGTAGATACGGCAATACACCTATGGTTTTTAAAACCGCTATTATGTTGTTGTTGTTCTTCACGCCATTATCAATCATCATTTTCTCATCGATAACCAGTGTTCCATTACTGTTCGGTCTTTATATTCTGAGCGGCCTAGGTATGGCCGGTATCGGTATGGGAGTAATGCACGATGCGATCCACGGCTCCTACTCAAAGAACAAGACGATTAACCGGATCATGGGCTACACCATTAATTTAATTGGTGCGAACGACAAGGTTTGGAGGCTACAGCACAATGTGCTTCACCATAGCTTTACCAATATCGATGAGCATGACGATGATATCAATGCTCCTTTTTTCCTGAGGTTTTCCCCCCATGCAAAACGGAACAAACTACATAAGTACCAACATTATTATGCTTGGTTCTTTTACGGACTATCGACCATTTCGTGGGTTACATCAAAAGACTTTATCCGATATAAGCGATACTATAAAATGGGATTGATCAAAGATCGAAGCACCTATAGAAAAGGTATGATGAAGATTATAGCGTGGAAACTGCTGTATTATTCCTATGCCTTGGTACTGCCGATCGTTTTGACCGCTTTTGCACCTTGGACCGTAGTGTTGGCCTTTTTGGCCATGCATTTTGTAACTGGGTTAAGCATCTCCTTGGTCTTTCAAACGGCCCACGTTTCTCCCAATGCCGCATTTCCCCTGCCGGACGAAAACGGACATTTGGAATCGGGACGCCTGGCCCACCAGTTGGAAACCACCTGTAATTTTGCACAAAAAAGTGTGCTCCTATCATGGTTGATAGGTGGCCTTACCCATCAAATAGAACATCACCTTTTTCCGAACATTTCGCATGTACATTACCGGAAAATAGCACCGATCGTTAAACGGACCGCAGAAGAGTTCGGACTGCCCTATCATTCCAATGGCTCTTTTGTTTCTGCCGTCTCTAAACATTTTCAAATGCTCCGAGACCTGGGGCGTATGGATATGCTTCCTATCGAAGCAATTCCCACAAATCAATAAAATACAAGAATGAATTATAAAAAGAATAAGTTCCGGACGAAAACGTCCGGAAGAAGGCCGGCCTCTACCTTAAACCCAGAATTGCTGGTCAAGAAATCAACAGGGGTTTCAGTAACACCTTTTGAGTCGGAACGTAGTTTCGACCAGTTGGAACTGCATCGTACACTGTTGAAAAACATAGAGGAAAAGGGATATAAAAGCCCTACCGAAATACAAGAAAAGTGCATTGATCCATTGATGTCGGGCAAAGACCTCATAGGTATTGCCGCCACCGGTACGGGTAAAACGGCCGCTTTTCTAATTCCCATGGTGCAGCAAATGCTCGCCTCTAAGGGTATCACCGGATTGGTGGTCGTGCCTACCAGGGAATTGGCACAACAGGTGTACAGCGAATTTAAATCGTTGACCAAGGGTACCGCTTTGTCGGCTGCCTGTTTTATAGGAGGAACCAGCGTGAACAAAGACAGTTCGCTGGCCAGAAGAAATCGAAGCCTGATCGTAGGTACCCCGGGAAGGTTGAACGACCTGATCGATAGGAAAGCCCTAAACACCCGAGCACGTTCCGTTTTGGTCTTGGATGAATTTGATAGAATGCTCGATATGGGCTTTATCAAAGACATCAGGAAGATTGTATCGGGAATGCACGGCAGAAGGCAGACCATGCTCTTTTCGGCTACCGTAGACCCGTCACAAGAAAGGGTGATCAATGAAATTATTGGAGACCCCTTACGGATCAGTGTGTCTAGCGGCACGAAATCTAGCGACAATGTTGATCAAAGTATCATCAGGGTCGGTAGGGACGAGAATAAGTTCGAAGTCCTTTTTAACCTTGTCAACGAGCCCTCTTTCAAAAAGGTACTGTTGTTCGCGGAAACCAAAAGAGGAGTAGATAAATTAAGTAAGCAGCTTATGCAATCAGGGATTCGGTCTGACGTGATCCATGGCAACAAATCACAGAACTACCGATCTAGGGCCATTGAGTTGTTCAAATCGGGTAAAACCAAAATATTGGTGGCAACGGATGTTGCGGCCAGGGGAATTGACATAAAGGGGGTAACCCATGTCATCAATTACCAATTGCCCCAAACCATGGATAGCTATATCCATAGAATAGGTAGGACCGGCCGGGCAGAGCGCACGGGAACGGCCTACACGTTCGTCAATTAATAAACATTAAATAAATAATATAATAATGAAAGAAGGAACAGTAAAATTTTTTAATGATGCGAAAGGATTCGGTTTTATAACACCGGCCAATTCGGATCAAGACATTTTCGTACACGCATCGGGTCTAATCGATGAGATACGTGAAAATGACCAAGTTCAATTTGAAACGGAACAAGGTAAAAAAGGCTTAAACGCCTTTAATGTTGAAGTGATTTAACATTTTAAAGAAATAGATTGTTGAGAAGCGGCTCTTTTTAAGAAAGGGGCCGCTTTTTTATGACTATGTCCGTGGCACAAACCATGTATGCATCGGAGGATGTGTCAACGACAGAATGGACTATGGGTCAAACCTGTAATTTAATGTTCAATATATCGTGACGCTATTTATTGAACATATGAGTAGGTTAAAGTTTTTACATTACACTGTAAATATTGATACCTAAAGAATGGATTTTAATCTAAAGAGACTAACTTTTTTAAGTCTAGGCTCGATATTGTTATTTGGTTCCTGTGGCGAAATAAAGAACAAGCCCGATGGTATGGCTGAAGCTAAAGCCAAGGAATGGGAGGAGCTGGTGAAGAAACATACGGATACCTCCGTAAAGGTTTTTGGGCATTATGCTGCCGTCAAGTTGCCGATAGACAAGGGTGTTCCCTTGTGGAACCCCACTAATGTGGCTATTGGTCCCGATGGTGTTATGTATGCCGCTAATTACACGGGTGAAATCTATTCGCTTCAAGATACCGATGGTGATGGCTTGGAAGACGAGGCAAAATTGTTCTGTGATGTAAAGGATGATGGGTTGCGATATCCCACATCCATGATATTTAAGGAAAACAAGTGAGGTTCTAAATGTTTGCTTCACTGAAATCGGAAAATGTATAGAAGAATCAAAAACTGAAGGTCAGATTCCACATTCAAAGCTTACCATACTGATAAACCAGTTGTTGTTGCAAATGCTCGATCTGTTCAGAAAGGGCCAAGTGGAATTGGATGAATCCTTGATCGTTAACCTTCGAACGGTAGAAATATTCTTAGACCACCTTCGGACAGATTTCGAGAGGCATTGGACCTTGGATGAAATGGCTGGACATTGCGGTATGGATATAACTAGCCTGACAAAGTATTGTAAACAGCTTTCAAATTTGACCCCGATTAATTATCTCATTAAAATAAGGCTTGAAGCGGCTGCAAAAATGCTGCTCGATGATGAAGATAAGGGGGTTGGGGAAATAAGTTATGACTGTGGTTTTTCGAGTAGCCAATACTTTGCGACTCGGTTTAGAAAGCAGTACGCCGTTTCACCGAAAGATTATCGGGCAAATTTACTGCTTGCCAAAAAGTAGTTGTAAGCTATAATTCCTCAAAATATCACTAATACTAGTTTATGCTTAGGTCATTCGTATGCGTCGCATCTGCTCCTAGAACAGGTCGAGCGATATGGGTATGAACGGATACATGGAAGGATGCAACTAAGATTTCGTAATCGTATGGATATAGTTATACAAAAATTTTCAAGGTTCAATTCTTTTTAACAAAGGCCTTTAATGTGGAAGAATTGGAACTCACCAATAGTATAGGGCGGCCCGAGGCCCCTGTGATAATTTCAATGTCACGGGCATCGTCATCTACAAAAAATCCGCTTATATTTCCTTTGATGGGAGCAAATGTCCCTTTCCCATCTCCCATTAAAGAAAGTCCGATCGAGGCATCATGGTTGCCCACAGACGCATCATAGCTATAGTCGTTACCTGCAAGAAGAACATCTAAGTTGCCGTCCGCATCAATATCCGTGACCTGAATGGTTTGTACCGGGGCAAGTTGGGCTTCAATGGGCAACGCGCTCAACTTGAATCTTCCCTTGCCCAAGTTCTCTATATAGGCGCTTTCAAAAGTTTGACTCTTGACCACATAGGCATTTTCTATTTCTTCGGGAAGAAAGGCTTCTTCAAAAGTGACGTTGGAATACGATTCAAATGTTGTAAATCGGCCCTTCATTGCCGGAATTTGTCCGATTATGGCATCCCTAGGGGGCGCGGGGTAGTTCTTTCCCTTAATGTAGTAGCACATAACGGGGTCAAGGGTGCCGTTCTTGTCGTAATCATTAGTGTAGATGCATAAGGGTTCCTTGACGGAGGCCTTGTACTTGCTGTTTAAGCCTAGGTTTCCGGCTATGTAGTCTATATCCCCATCATTATCGAAATCTCCTTGGGCAAGGCTGTTCCACCAACCGTAAGATTCTGCCAAACCTGCGTTCTCGGTTTCTTCGGAAAAAGTGGTGCCCTTGTTTTTGAAGATTCGAATGGGCATAAATTCGCCTGTAATTACCAAGTCTAAGAGGCCATCCTTATCCATATCTGTCCACAGCGCGGCGGTAACCATTCCGGCTTCCTGTAATGGGGCACACATGCTAGGGGTGACATCGGTGAATGTCCCGTTGTCGTTTCTTAAGATAAAGCTCTTTGCGGGCATAGGGTATTCTCCGGGAACGAGTCTTCCTCCTACGAATATGTCAAGGTCGCCATCGGCATCATAATCGCCTGTTGCCACTGGCCCCCCGGAAGTTGTTATTTGGGGAAGGGCATCGGGGCTGAGCTCAAAATTTCCCAAGCCGTCGTTTGTGTAGAGTCGGTCTTGATAGAGGCTATTGTTTTTCGGGAATTCAGAACCCCCGCTTACAACGTATAGGTCTAGGTCGCCATCACCATCGGCATCAAAAAACAAGGCATCCGTATCTTCGTTTGCTATTTCCGAGCCTAAGGGCCGTTGGCTAAAGCTTCCGTCTTGCTCTTGAACAAAGAACAAGCCGCTGTGCCCTTTTGATCCCCCCATGTAAAAATCCTCTAAATTATCGCCATTGATATCCCCAACGGCAAGTTTGGGCCCCAATCGGGAGTGCATATGGGGTAGGAGCGGCTGTTTGTTAAAGTCGATATAATTGTTCTCCTTGTGCTCTACCGCAATGCCCATTTCTTCGGCAATATCGGCAAACAATTGGGGAGGCTGTGGAGTGCTTGTATCTGTGGACGTTTTTGCGTTTTTGTAGTCCAGAACAAGTAATGTGTCGCTCTTGATATTGCGCAATATCTGTATTTTTCTATCGGGCCAGGTAATCTTAAGGCTGTCGATCGCGGGGAATTGTGCAAGTCCGAAATGAATATTGTGGTCGATGCTCGAGGCATATCCTCTTGTGAGGAAGTGCTCGTAATACTGCGAAGCACCTTTTGTGAACAAGCTGATTTTTGCACCTATGCCATCTTGGTTTTTATCGCTTCCTTTTAACCGTAATTTGAGATAGTGCTTGTTCTCTGTTCGGTCTATGTTGTTTCTAAGGATGCTGGCTTTTTCATTGATATTGTTGATTACCAGATCTAGGTCTCCGTCGTTGTCAAGGTCGACATAAGCGGCCCCGTTCGAAAGACTGGGTTCGACGGCCGCCCATTCCTTTGAAGTATTGGTAAAGGTCAGGTCTCCGTTGTTTTTGAAGAAATAGTTAGGAATGGCGGCACTTGGCAATTCTTTTATTTCTTTGATTTTGCTCTCTTTTTTCGCCGTTTCCGTACCAAAAAAAGTAGAGCTTTGCTGTTGGTAATTGATATAGTCTAAATTGCCCACGTCTCTTCTGAACCCGTTCGTGATAAATACATCCCTAGTTCCGTTGTTGTCGTAATCGGCCAATAGAACGCTCCAGCTCCAGTCCGTACTGCTAATACCGGCCAAGTATGATATTTCGCTAAAGGAGTCGTTGCCGTTGTTTATCTGCAGGGTATTGCGGGTGTATTGTTCCTTATAGCCCTTTCTTTTGAGCATGTTGAATTTGTCGTAGCTGACCGACGGAATAAGGTTTTTAAGTCTTTTGTTTTCTTCCGGAAGCATATCCAAGACTACGATATCGGTTTTGCCATCGTTATTGACGTCGGAAATATCATTGCCCATACCGGCAAAGCTGGTGTGTTTTAATTGTTCTTGAGATTGGTCTGCGAACGTGCCGTCCCCATTGTTGATGTACATAACATCATTGGTCAAAAAATCATTTGAGATATAGACATCGGGCCATCCGTCATTATTTAGGTCACTGATGCCAAGTCCTAAGCTATATCCTTCAATGCGAATTCCAGATTCATAGGAAACATCGGTAAAAGTACCATCTCCATTGTTTCTGTAGAGTTTGTCCGTACTAGGGGCTTGTCCGTCCAAGAGTTTGGGCCGTACGGAATTTACGTTAGACATGGTGTAATTCACCGGATTGATGATCAAGAACAAATCCAAATCGCCGTCTAGGTCATAATCGAAAAAAGCGGATTGTGTGACTTGGGAGGTATCTGCAATACCATAGGCCTGGGCCTGTTCTGTAAATGTATTGTCCTTGTTGTTGATGTATAATAGATTGGCCCGGTTTTTTGGCACGTCGGAACCGGAGACGTTAACGTAAATATCTGACCATCCGTCTTGATTTATATCTATTATGTTTACGCCCGTACACCAGCTGGAATTTTCTAGGCCGGCACTTTTGGTAATGTCCTCGAATACAAAATCGCCTTTGTTCAGATAGAGTTTGTTCGACACGATATTTCCCGAAAAAAAGAGGTCGGGTAGTCCGTCGTTATTGAAATCTCCGATTCCTACGCCCCCACCCGTATAAACGTTCATAAAATTGAACATGTTGTGGGTGTCGTCTTCCTCAATTTCATTGGAGAAATCGACTTGACTATGGGAGGCGGCTATTGGGGTAAAGAGCTGGTCGGGGTTTTCTTTACAAGAAAATTGGGCGAAACCAACTAGTGTCAATAAAAATAAAAGTTTACTCCTCATGGCTTATTTTTATTTGTCTCATTTGTCCGAGGAAAGAGAAGATTTCTACGGTCTCCGTGGTTTTTGGGTCTATTTTTAGGCTTCGTGATGTCTGGCTTAAGTAAGAGTTTCCGTAATGGAATTCTTGCTTATACGGACTCCCATTTTTTGGATGGATAATGGCATAAGCCTCGTTTGGGGCGATTGGGATCGTTTCTTTTTGGGAAGCGTAGGTATAGGCTTTTACCGGGCCGAGGTTTTGGCTTGCCACGACTACGGGCTCGCCGTTAGCGGATTGAAGTTGAACGATAGCTTTGGCGTCACCGTCAATTTTTAATCCGCTTTCCGAAGTATTGACCGCTTTGAAATTACCTTCTCCATCACCTAACAGACAAAGACCAGAGAAGGCATCATAGGCCCCTGTTAGGGCTTCAACGGAGTGCATATTCCCTACTAAAAGCAGGTCTGGGTTGTTGTCGTTATTGTAATCTTGGACTTCCATTCCGAAAATGGGTGCAAACTGTGCTTCTAGGGGAAGGGGAGTTGTTTTGAATTTGCCGTTTCCTAGGTTTTCAAGGTATGCGCTGCTGAACATTTCGGCCTTGAGGGTATAGGTGTCTTTTAGTTCTTCTTCTGAAAAGGCTTGGTCGAAAGGTGTATTGGCATACGATTCAAAGGTTCTGAAACGGGCTTTCATTGCATTTATTTGACTGCTTAAGACATCCCTGGCGTGTATGATCTGCTCTTGACCTTGAAGGAAGGTGGTCGTTATGGGGTCAATGGCCCCATTTTTATCAAAGTCTTTGGCGTATATGGTCATCGGTTCTTCAGGACTCACCTTGTAGCAGCTGTTCAGGCCTAGGTTTCCCAGTATATAGTCCGTATCCCCATCCATGTCAAAATCGGCGGATGCAATACTGTTCCACCAACCGTTGGCATTTTTAATTCCGGTATGCTTTGAAACATCGTTGAATACCCCTTTTTCGTTTTTCAGGAATATAGGCGACATGTATTCGCCGACGAGGATAAGGTCGATAAAGCTATCGTTGTCGAAATCGGTGAAAAGGGCATCGCTTAACATGCCTAATTCTCCGTTGCCCTGGAGGACGGTTTGGGTGGCGTCAACAAAGCTTCCGTTTTCATTTACCAAAAGATAGCTTTTGGGAGATAGGGGGTAAGAGCCGTCGATGTATCTTCCTCCAATGAACAGGTCTATATCGCCATCTTTGTCAAAATCGGCCGCCCTGATAAAGGAGCCGGAGTTCGGTCTTGTAAAGAGAGTGCTTTCCGAAAATACCCCGTTACCATCGTTCGTGTATAGTCTGTCGGTATAGTCGTTAGAGGTATTGGGGGTGCGTTCTCCCCCGCTAATGACCAAAAGGTCTAAATCGTTATCATGGTCTATATCTATCAACAATGCCCCCATATCTTCATGCGATTCACCATTTTCCAGTATTCTTTCGGTGAAGCTTCCGTTCGCTTGTTGTATGAAAAAACTCCCGTTTTGCCCTTTGCCTCCGCCAATGTAAAAGTCTTCTAAGCCATCGCCGTTAATATCGCCTACGGCCATGCCCGGCCCCAGCCTTGAAGTCATTTTTATTAAAGTTGGCTGTGCATTAAAGTCGATGAATTTCTTCTCTTTATGTTGGTATGTGATACCGATATCATCGGATATTTCTTTGAATAGGTGTAGGCTGTCTTTTTGTTTATGGACTTTGACGGCCTCTGCTTCTTGGTATTTTAAAAGAAGGGATTGATTGGTTGGAACATCGGTCAAAACCTGGTAGGTGCCATTGGGCCAGGTTATTTTTAAGGAGTCTATTTTTTTTGTGGCCCCCAGGCCGAAGTGCAGCCTGTTGTCCATTGTAGATAAATAGCCCTTGACCGGGGAATAGAATTGATATTGTTTGGTGTCTTTGGTGTATAAGGTGACTTCCGAACCTATAAAATCGTCAAGTCCTTGAAGAAGGATGGAAATGTAATTGGTGCTATCCGAAACTTGATCTGTAGCGGAAATGGTCATGTTTTGATAAAGGTGTGCCTTGTCGTCAATATTGTTCACGACCAAATCTAGATCACCGTCATTGTCAAGGTCGGCATATGCCGCACCGTTAGAATAGCTTGGGGTGTCGATTCCCCAGTCTAAAGACTTGTCTTCAAAAGTTAGGTTTCCCTTGTTTTTATAGATGTAGTTGTGAAGTTTTACCTCGGGCAAAGCTTTCAATTTTTTCAATTTTTCTTTGTGGATGGCCGTGGGGTCGCCAAAAGGCCCTTGTTGTTGTCCGTATACGATAAAGTCTAAATTGGTGACATCCCTTCTATATCCATTGGTGATAAAAATATCTTTAAAGCCGTCATTGTCAAAATCGGCAATCAAGGGAGACCAGCTCCAATCCGTAGCGCTAATACCGGAAAGCTGGCCGATTTCGCTAAAGCTGCCGTTCCCATTGTTCAACTGGAGTGTGTTTCGTACGTATTGGGGGGTGTATCCAAAATCGGTATCAAGAACGAGCTTGTCATAGCTGAAGTAGCCAATAGTTTGTTTTAAACGCTTGTTGTCTTGGGGCATCATATCCAATACGACAATATCGGAAAGAGCATCGTTATTGATGTCTGAAATGTTCAGTCCCATTCCGTTATAGCTCTGGTGCTTCAAGTAGTCGGTAATCTTGTCGGAAAATGTGCCATCACCGTTGTTTATGTACAAAATGTCATTGGTCAAAAAATCATTGGAAACGTAGATATCTAGCCATCCGTCTTGATTGAGGTCGCAAACCGCAACCCCGAGGCCAAAGCCTTCGATGGTAATGCCGGCCTCCTTCGATATGTCGGTGAAGGTATTATCGCCATTATTGCGATAAAGTCTATCGGTACTTGGGGCCTCTCCATTGGTGATTTTTGGTCTTGAGGTATTTCGGTTGTAGGGAACCAAGGCGTTGGTCAAAAGGTATAGGTCTAGATCACCATCTTTGTCGTAGTCGAAAAATACCGATTGTATGCTGTAGCCCGTATCGGCCACTCCAAAGGTCTTGGCCACTTCCTTAAAAGTGCCATCGCCATTGTTGAGGTAGAGAAGGTTGGCCATTTTTTCTTCCGAGGTGTTTCTGGGCCCGCCTTTGCTGATGTACATATCGATAAAACCATCTTGGTTTACGTCGTGAAAAGCCACTCCGTTACACCATCCCGTGGTCTCAACGTTGGCCTCCTTTGTAATGTCTTTGAATTTGAGGTTGCCTAGGTTGCGGTATAGTTTTCCGGGGACTTGGTTGCCTGAGAAATAAATGTCTTGTAATCCGTCATTATCGATATCGCCTATAGCTACCCCACCTCCGTTGAACATAAATTCAAAGTCGAGAATATTGGTCGTATCGTTTTCCGATAAGGTGTTTATGAAGTCTATGGAGCTGTCTGTGGAAGGAAGAAGTTTGAAAATGGGGCTTTTGGAATTCTTCGGGGTGCAGCTTGAAATAAGGAGACCCAATATGCCAATAAGGGATAGTTTGCAAGCAGAACGTTTTATTTGCTTTTGGCGTATCATTCTAAGTTTGTCCTTTGTTTTTACTGAAAATGTAGAGGTTAGATGCACTTACAATACGTATTAGATGCGCTCAATATAATTAAATATGTTTAAAATAGCTTGGTATTTGCAAGATCTAAAAGCTTGGGTAATGAAATGGGTGTCACAATTTTCTTGTGTAATTCCCTAACGTACAGGGTTTAAATAAGGATGTCTTTTGAAGCAATAATGCTCTGGCGAGAGAATAAGGTGAAAATGCGTGGCTGAAATTTTATCGATAATGGCGGCCACTTCGCACTTTGGTTTCTAGGATATTGTTTTTGGGGCCTTGGGGAGGACCATATACTTACTACCGGTCCAGCGGGAGTCCGTTTGGCATATTTAGGTATTATTCCATGGGTATCAGGTCGCAAAACCAGAACCCCATGGTATTGCGTGTCTTTGCTTCACTGTCGTTTTCAGGGTTCTTATATTCCCTATAGACTTTTTCTCCCAAGGTGAATTTTACAGGATTTTTAAAAATCGGACCGTCATAACAGAAGGTGTGGAATTCCCCGTTTTCACCGCATATATCAACGTTTTCAGGTAGGTCCCTAATAAAACTTTCATCAATATCCCTTCCGACAAACGAGGCATCTAGCAGGTCAGATTTTATGCATATGACCATGGCTTTAAAGCCCAAGGCTATAAACTCCTCCATTAGGGCTTTAGAATCTCTTTTCCAAAGCGGAAAGCAAGGGGTAATATTATATTTTTTAAGTTGTTCTTCTCGATAAGCCCTGAGGTCTTCCAGAAAGATATCCCCAAAACAGCAATGCGTATACCCTTTGGATACCAAATTCGTGACAACTTGGTCCATTTACTTGTTGTAAACCTCCATTGTAGGCTCTTCGGGTAGTTCTATGGTTGTGACCGGAAGCCCGATTTCTTGAGTTTGTTTTACGAGTAATTCCCTTCTAAGACCGTGCATGGAAACGCGGTTGTGGTGGGCGTTTATAGAAGTGACCAGGTGGTCTACGTGATATTTTCCGTCTTTTAAAATGTGGTAATAGGCCAATGCCGCATCCTTGCCGGTACTCCAGTTAAAATAGGTCTTTAATTTGCTCATTAAGGGTTTGTTTTTTTCGTACTGCGCTACATCATTTTGCCAAGTATTTCTTTCATCATTTTCGCCGCCAAAAAAGCGGTCATATTTTGAAAGTCCCTTTTAGGATTGTATTCAACAATATCGGCACCGATGATTTCAGTTTCTATGTTTTGGATTAAATCGATTACTTGTCTAGAGGTGAGGCCTCCGGGCTCATGATGCGAAACGCCAGGGGCATAAGCGGGGTCAAAACCATCCATGTCAAGGGAAATGTATAAAGGGTTTTTAAATTTGGGGATTTGGGTTAAATCCAAATCTTTCATTTGGTGGATCTCAACATTGAATTTATCGGCCTGTTGGGCTTGATGACTGTTTAAGGTTCTGATTCCTACTTGCACTAATTTAACGGCAAATCCGTTTTCCATGATCCTGGCAAAAGGGCAAGCATGGGAATATTTATCCCCCTCAAAGTCGTCGTATAAATCGGAATGTGCATCAATGTGGAGAATGTCCAATTTTGGATATTTTAGACTATGTGCCTTCATTATAGGGAAGGTTATGGAATGGTCGCCACCTAGGGTAAGCACTTTGGCCCCTGTATCTAAGTGGTCTTTAGTTATTTTTTCAATATCAAAATATTCCGATATTTCAAAATCACCTTTATCATCGATTTTTGTGTTTTCAATGGAGACTAGATTTTCCGTATACATATTTGCAGAACCACAATGGAGGGCTTCCCTTATTAATGGTGGGGCAAGTTTAGGTCCCTTTTGATATGAAGATTTGTCATCGAATTGTATTCCCTGGATGATTATTCTATTCATTGTACCGTATGTATGGCATTAGGTGTAAGTGGCGGTAAAATTCTTCTTTCTTAAACCTAGCTTATTTAATGGGTGTTCCGAAAGAATACGTAATCGCTATAGCAAATATAGAATTGTTTGAAGATAGATTTAAAATTCTGTAATCTGCTTTTTATTTAATCTTGGTTATCTTTATTCGAATGATAGAATTAGAAGAACAATTAAAAAACCCCGTTTGGTATTCCCTAAAGGAAACTCATAAAAAATTTGTTGTTGAACTTAACGGAGTTCAATTTTATAACCCGGAAGTTTGCACTTTTGGTTCTTTCTTTGATGAAACAAAAACTACCGAAGCAGCAAATGAATATTTAAAGGCTTCGGATCATTTCTTCTTTGTTTCGGAGAGCCAAACCCCTATAGTAGATGATACCCAGGTTTTCTTGGAGAAAAAAATTGATGGTTGTCAGATGGTTTTAAACAAGCTAACCGACGTTTCAATAACCGAGAATATTGTGTTGTTAGGTGAAGGGTTCATTGATGAGATTTATGATTTAGTCTGGTTGGTTATGCCCGGTTATTATAGGAGAAGGACTTTTGAAATGGGTAAATACTTTGGGGTATTCAAAAATGGTAAATTAGTTTCAATTACGGGCCAACGAATGCAAACTAATCACTTTACAGAAGTCAGTGCCGTAGTTACACATCCTGACTATACAAGAAAGGGACTGGCCAAACAATTAATAGCACATACTACAAAAGAAATTTTAAAGGAAAACAAAACGCCTATTTTGCATACAAATAAAGGAAACCCGGCGATTTCTTTATACGAAAAACTAGGTTACGAGTTAACCAGGGATATGAACTGGTGGCTGTATCGTAAAAAATAAGCTGTTATTGGGTAGTGTATAGTAGTGTATTTTTGACTTCCTCCGCTTCTCGGAAAAGCCGATTATTCAAACTCAATCGAAGTTTCAGTAATCCATTTTTTGGGGAGTTGGCCTAGGGCTTTTGCCCTTGTGTTCGTAAAAATGTTTTACCTTAAGCGCTATGGAAGTACAGAGGTTAAATAACTCAATTTGTGCATACGGTCATGATTTGACCCAGAAGTCTCTTGCGGCCTTCGCTGCTTTATGTAAAGAAAGGACCTATGCAGCCGGAAGTACCATTTTTAAGCCTAATCAAAGCAATACATCCGAGTATGTCTTACTAAAGGGAATAGCGCGCACTTTTTTACTGGACACCCAAGGAGAGCAAATCACGCTTTCCTTTTTTGAGAAAAATATGATTTTGCCTCCCTATGTAACCCGAACCAAAAATGGAAAGTCATTATTGTACGGAGAGGCGCTAACTGACTGTGTCTTTGCCGAAATAAATGCGGATGATTTTGGGTTGCTGATGATTGAAAATCTAGAAATACGCGATTTTGGTAATTCCGTGTTACGACAAGAGCTATTGAACAAAGTGCATAAAGAAATACGAATGGCCTCTTGGACTGCCAAAAAGCGTCTGGAGCAGTTTCGGGATGACTTTTCCATGTTAGAGAACCATATTCCCCATCCTATGATCGCTTCCTATTTGGGGATTACCAACGTTTCCCTTAGCAGACTACGGAAATCGTCTTAAAGAGCGATTTTATCAATTGTTAATGTAGGAGCTAAATTACTGCCATTTCTTTGCTGAAAATCAAGGAAATGAAAACGTTTAAACATAGTCTGCTCCAAAATATTCAAGGTAAAAAGGTATTGTACCTGTTCTTGCTTACCAATACCGTTTACGCCACAATGCTTTTTATTACCATTCCTAATGTCATGAGCTTTTCCAATGGAATGCGGCTGTTAGATATGCAGCCCTTTGGATATGGGCATGAGTATGTTCATTCACTCTTTCGTACCCTTGGTCCGGAAGGCCGTCGTGCTTATTTGTACCACCAGATACCTTTAGATATGGTATATCCTTTTCTGTTCGGAATAAGCTATTGCCTAGTCTTGGCATACTTTCTTAATAAATACAACAGATTGAAGCCTCCTTTGGTATATGTATGCCTGTTGCCATTAATTGTTGGTGTAGCCGATTATTTTGAAAACTTTGGAATAGTATATCTATTAAATGCTTATCCTGAAACATCTGATGGTATGGTAACCTTTACGCTCGTTTTTACCTTAGTGAAAAGTATGGGCACGCTTTTGTATTTTTTAATTTTAGTGGGGTTATTGATCTTACTTGTGCTTAAGACCTTAAGGAAATAAAAACACAGGGTTCATGTTCATTCCGGATGCCGATAAACAATACAAAACGGGCCAGCCTTGCCAATTAAGAAATTATCGTAATTTTAATGACAATCTTATGTCCGAGTCAAAAAACCGTCGCATTGCAGCTATTATGTTTACCGATATTGTCGGTTACACTGCATTGATGCAAAAAGATGAGACTGCGGCAATGGAGATGAGAAAGAGGCATCGCTCAACCTTCAATAAAAACCATAATGTATACACAGGGGAGATTGTTCAGTACTATGGAGATGGTACTTTAAGCACGTTTTCGAGTGCTGTGAAAGCCGTTGAATGTGCAATTGCTATTCAACGAACCTTGCAAACCGAAAAAACGGTACCCATACGAATTGGACTGCATTTGGGTGATATTGTTTTTGATGGAACGGAAGTGTACGGAGACGGTGTAAATCTATCCTCTAGAATTGAATCCTTGGGTGTGGCAGGTTCTATTCTGATATCGGGAAAATTGAACGATGAACTTAAAAATCAACCGCAGATAGCTACAAAATCCCTTGGCTTTTTTGGGCTGAAAAACATTGCAAAACCTGTAGAGGTTTTTGCGGTCGCCAACGAAGGGTTGGTAGTTCCAAAAAAATATGAACTCAAAAATAGCTTTAATAAAGAAGATAAGACTATTGCGGTATTGCCCTTTGTGAACATGAGTTCTGATGCTGATAACGAGTTTTTTTCGGATGGGATGACCGAAGAAATAATCAACGCTCTTTCAAAGGTGAAAGGGCTAAAGGTGACCTCCCGTACATCTTCCTTCCATTTTAAGAACAAGAATATCCCAATTTCAGATATTGGCAAGGCGTTGAATGTTTCCACTATTTTGGAAGGAAGTGTGCGCTTGTCCGGCAAGAAAATGAGAATAACCGCTCAATTAATAGATGTGGTTGATGATTTTCATTTTTGGTCGGAAACCTTTGATCGGTCGATAGATGATGTTTTTAAGGTTCAAGATGAAGTAAGCATACTCATTGCGGATAAGTTGCGAGAACACTTAGGCCATTTTAATATTGGAGAACATTTGATAGAGGCTCCCAATGTGCCTGTTGACGTTTATACCTCGTATTTAAAGGGAAGGTATCATTTAATGAAATTAACGCTTCCGGAAACGGAAAAGGCCATCGGTATCTTTAAAGACGTAATAGAGAAGGAGCCCAACTTCCTCTTGCCATATTTGGATATTAACCAAGGTTATACCTTTCTCGGAACCATGGGGTTGTTACCTGCATTTGAGGCTTTTCAAAAAGCGAAACCTTTTTTGGATAAGGCCTTGGAGTTGGATGCCAATTTACTGGAATCGCAATTGAACCTGGCTTGGATAAGCTGCTGGCAAAATTGGGATTTGGAAGGAGCCTATCGACATTTGAACAATGCTTTGGAAATTCGCCCTTCTGATGAAATCTATCTGACGTTTTCAAACATACTTACGCTAGAAGGGAAGCTAGGGGCTGCCTTGAATTATGTTGAAAAAGCCCTTGAGCTAGACCCTTTTTCCGCAATGAACATCCACTATAAGGGCTTTCTGTATTACCTTATGGAAAAGTACGGGAAAGCCGCGCCTTTTTTTGAAAAAGCTTTAGACTTAAAGCCCAACCTGCCTTTTCCGCCACTCTATATAGGGAGTATGCTATTACTGGAAGGACAGGCCAAGAAAGGATTGTCCTATTTCCAGAATTTACCTCCGTTGGGCCCCGAAGATTTAACGAAACGGGGAGGTATGACCATGGCGTATATAGCCTTGGGGAACGTACCAAAAGCGGAGGAGGGCATAGCGGAACTGGAGTCCTATTTGCAAACGGATTCAATGGGCCGTGCCTTGTTCTTTTTAATACTATGCCACACCATGAACGGCAATTATGGGAAGGCACTTGATTTGGTGGAAAAGGGTGCCGAATATAGGTTACCTAGGGTATTGCTGCTGTATACAGAGCCCATAGTAAAACCCCTTCGCTCTAACCCCCGTTTTTTAAAGGTCATGCAGCCGGTTCTAGGAGACAGAAATGTTCTGAAGAACTCTACAAGGAAATATAAGAAGTCGTTGTTCAATACAACTGAACTCAAACAATACCAGGCTCAATTAGAGCATTTAATGTTGAGTGAGGAACCTTATCTTAATCCGGATTTAACCCTTCGTGACCTGGCCCAAATGATGGAAATTCCTCCTAACTATTTATCGCAATTACTTAATGAAGGTTTTGATAAAAACTTCTCTGAATTTGTAAATTCCTACCGTTTGGAAACCTTTAAGTCTAAAGCGGCAGATGCATCACAGCGGCATTTAACAATTTTGGCATTGGCTTACGATAGTGGTTTTAACTCTAAGACCGTTTTCAATACCTATTTCAAGAAAACCATGAAAGTCACTCCCAAGACCTACTGGAAGCAGTTAGTTGAAAATTAGTTCCGATTTTCATATCCGAACGATTCCCCCTTTTTTACTCAGTAAGTTTGGCCTCTAATTTGGGGAACATCAAAACACTCAAAATTGATAGAAGTCTATCAAAAAAAAAACAAGGCAGATATGACCAAGCGGCAGATAAAACGGATACTGAGGATAGGGTTTATAATGGTAAGTATTGGCTCGCTATATTTTGTGCCATGGATTTTGGTAAAAGCTTGGATACTGCCATTGCCGGGTACCGTTCAAGAACAGCTTGAAGAAGCATTAGGGCATGGATTTGACGGAATGGTCGTATATGTGGACCAAGGGGGCAGGCCATCGGAATTTTATGCGGCCGGTTACAAAAATAGAGCGGAGAAAATACCGGCAGACCCTAAGTCCCTATTCAAAATAGGGAGTGTCAACAAATTATATATTGCCGTTTCTATTGCCAAATTGGCGAATGATCAACGTTTGTCCTTAGATAATACCTTAGCCGATTATTTTCCTGAACTTGAAGATAGGATAGTATATGCAGATAAAATTACTTTGCGGTTAATGGTGCAACACCGTAGCGGTATCCCCAATTTTACAGATCACCCGGGCTTTTGGAACGAACCACAGGCAAGGGGTAACGATGTTTTGGAATATGCACTTGATTTACCGGCCAGTTTTAAGCCGGATGAAGGTTATGAATACTCAAATACAAATTATTTATTGCTTTCCAGGCTCATTGATAAAGTAGTAGGCTATAGTCATCACCAATACATTAAAGAGAAAATTTTGATACCACTTGGGTTGAAAAATACCTTTAGCTCCCTTAGCGAAATAAATATAGATAAGCTTATGAGCGGTTATTATGTAGGGTATGATGAAGACCTAAAAACAAACGATTACGGATCCATGATCGCTACGGCCGAAGATGTGGGTATATTTTTAAGGGCATTGAACGATGGTACTTTGTTGAATGAAAATGAGCAAAAAATATACTCGTCTATATATGTATATGAACATGGGGGGCTTATTCCCGGGTATCAATGCTTAGCGGAATATCATAAGGATATAGATACCGTAGTGGTCCAATTCATCAATACCACCAACTTTGATGGGTACGAATGGAATTTATCCGAAATCGTAATCAACCGCATTGTGAAAATACTTCGAAGTAGGGAAAGTTCATAGGACCATATAAGAGATTAAAAATAATGAAGGCACTTTTTAAAACAGAAATAGGAAAGAGGGAAATATTGGATCTGTACGATCAAAAACTAGAGGAACTCAATATTGAGTTTACATATCTAAATATTGATACTGGATTTGGGAAAACCAATATAATTGCCACTGGTGAATCTACTAATCCACCAATTGTATTGATTCACGGTTCCAATGGTTGTGCGCCAATTGCGCTTGAAACCTATCCTAATTTAAGAAAGAACTTTAGGGTGTACGCCGTAGACGTTGTAGCGCAACCCAACAAAAGCGAGGATAAGTGGTTAAGTATGAAAGATGATTCATATGGGCGTTGGGTCAATGAAATCATAAGTTCTTTAGGGCTTGAGAAGGTTACTCTTGTGGGGTTTTCTTTAGGCGGACTCATCATATTGAAAACGCTTGAGTTTGACGAGAGTAAAGTGAAGCAAGTGTATTTGGCCGCGCCAGCTTACATAGTTAATGGAAATCCGTTAAAAACATTGTTCAAGATTTTTATTCCCATGAAGCGTTTTATGAGAACCCAAAAGGTGAAATATATAGAGAAATTCCTAAAGGAACTTTTTACGGAACGAGACGAATTTGCCATGCGCTATTTGTCAAAAGTTTTTTTACATTTTAAAATGGATTTTACACCGGTTCCTGTAATAAATAAAAGCCGAGCTAATTCAATACAAACTCCAATAACGCTATTTGCAGCTCAGGACGATATTCTGTTTCCCGGCATAAAAATGATAAAAAGAGCAAAGGAAATATTTCCTTCCTTAAAAAGCGCCCAAATATTTGAATATTCAAAACACGTTCAAAGTAAGGCACAAAACCAGATAATAGAAAAAGCTATTTTGGCGGATTAAAACCTTTAAAATGATAAGACTTATACTTATAATAATAGCCTTCGTTCTAACGGTTTATTTTTAATAGACCAAGGTAGATTTATTCCCTAAAAACCTAGTAATCCCATAGTTATACTGTATTGTTAAAAAAATGATAATATTTCATTATTTGTAAGAATTTATTTATTAACATTGTAATTGTTATAACTAATTAAATTTTAATAAAATGAAAAATTTAAATCGGAAAGTAGCCTATATATTAGGGGTTACGTTTTTTTCAGTGTTACAATCTTGTACTAAAGACACCGACGTTGCAGGTGTAGGAATTGCGGAAGAATCTGTTTTGGCAATTTCAGATGCTTTTCCAGAAGAACTGCATAATTGTGGGTATGTAGATGGTTATTGGAGCAGCACGGCTTTTTTATCTAGCACTATTGGTACTGCATCGGAAACTAACTTTATGCAAACCCAGAATTCTAAGATAGCATCTGTTTGGGGAAGACCAGCTGTGCCTTTATCTTTTGTAAAAGACAACGTTAATCCAAATTCTACGTACAATGCTATATCTTATGGTAGTGGTAAAATTTATTTCGGTGAGGCTATTTATAATGCAGCAAAGGCACAAGGGCAAATTGCTAATGTTATGATTTTAGCACATGAATTTGCACACCAATTACAATTTACTTACGGTTATCCTTCTAAAAATGAAAGCACGGCAAGAGCTGCGGAGTTGGAAGCAGATGGTATGGCTGGATATTACCTAAGAAGACCGAATGGGTACAATAAAACCAGTTTTTCCGAGATTGCGGCGGCTTATGAGTTTGCTGAATCTATAGGTGATAATAATACATCTAGCCCAGGACACCATGGTCGTAGCTACCAGAGACGTTCTGCGGTGAGGTTAGGGTTTCTTTTAGGGGCATATGACCTTGATGCCGCTAGTTTTGATTACAACTTTTTCTACTACTATAATGGCGTATTGAATGGCTCTTACAAGCAAGAGAAATCAGAATATTTTAATCCGGAAATGGACAAATACATTCGTTCTTATACTAAGGAGTTAGAAAGAATTAAGAATGGTGAAATGACGGATGAAGAGTATTTTCAGTTAGATTAGACACTATCCCAATAAGTCTGTAAGTTAAAAATAACGGGGAGACTTTAAACTGAACTCTGTCTGAATAAAATTAATGATTATATTCTTTTTTCAGACAGAGTTTAATTTACACCCTTATGATAAGGTAGTAAAGACACTTACTTTAGATAACCTTTGCCAACAATTAATTCTTTGAATCAACCAATTGCCATGACCTTACCCAATTGTATGTTGTAGTTCTATCCTCTTTTGAACCGGTCATGCCACCGTCTTTGGGTACTGGATTCCAATCATAGGTCTCAACGACCATTCGTAAATACATTTCAATATCAAAATCGGCCGGGGGCGTTACTTTAGATTGCATTTTGCCGTCCAAGAAAAATATAATTTCATCCTTAGATTTCCACCAAACGCCATAAACATGGAAATCTTCGTATGCTTTTCCTCCTAACTCCGCTTTGCCTTTGTTCGATCCTTTTTCGTATTCACATCCTTCGGGAATATTTCTACTATGGGTATTCGAGTTCATGGTTTGGTCAAAGTATTTCATCCAGTCGGCATCATTTGTTATTTGTCCAACAGATTCCTGAATGTCCAATTCCGTTGTTCTTTTGTCGCATCTTGATCGGTCTTTACCTTCATTAATTAACCAAAATGTAGAGGACATAAAGGTTTTGTTGGCTTTCATTTCGCACTCATAATAGCCATAGGTCATACCATTTCTTGAGCCAACGTAACCACCCCCGTGCGTATAGGTCTTATTGTTTTTGACTATAGGTTCTGGCAGCATAGTTGTAGTTATTTGTAAACTTCCGTTATTTAAGGAAATATTTTCTGCAAGAAACAATCCCGGAGCGCGACCTATCCATCCTTGTCCCGAAATCTGCCATTTTTTTTCATCTATCTTTTTCCCTTCAAACTCATCGGACATGTTTTCAATTAATTTCCATTCCTGATGAGGTTGCTTTGGGTCTTCTCCAGGCTTAAAATGTGGGGCTTCCTGAGCGAATGTAATACTTGTGATCAGTAGGGTAATTGTTGTTAGGAGTTGGTTGGAAAGCTTCATTTTCGTAGATGTAAATTTTTAGTTTGTTAAAATTTTGCCTTGTATTGGTTTGATATAGTTGTTATGGAATATATAAAGGGTAAGAAAACATATCATTTGATTTAATTGCATTTCGCACGATTTTAGAATCGAAATTAAAGGTGTAATAACAATCGGCGAATTAATCAATGACACCCTAATTACCTTTTTCATAGGAATTGCAATTTATGAATATCTAGATTCTTTCGTCATGTATAACTCGTAGAACTGTAAGAGATACTGTAACTTTAACGGTAAAATATTAAAATTACTGTCGTAGTAAAGGAAATTATCAAACACAAAAAACAAGCGAGAAATAGATGGCCTTTTTTTTTAGTAGCACGGACTGGACTCGGACCTGACCCCTCCCCCTATTTAAACAAACAGATTAAAGTTGGAAAGATCGGAGCGAATAAATGTTCAAGTTTAAACCACTATTTGTTTTTTAAGGCTAAAGAATCCCATAATCTTAAAAAGGGTACTCTTGTAGATTGCCAATGTGATTTCCTGTTTTTCGATATCCTAAAATTTTAATAAAAACGGCATCATTCAATCCGTGAAAATACGTTTTGAAGGAGTTTCGGTGTATATATCCTAAGAAAGGAACCACAAAAACATCGAAAATACCTGCACAACACCTGCACAAAATCAATCGGAGCGCTATTTTTTCGGAAAAAACCTTACTGTTTTTAGAATATTGAAAATCTATCTAATCGTATAGTATATGGGGTGTTTTACTATCAATTTATCAGTAAAAAGGTATTTTTTTGCTTTGTATGTTTTTTGTTGATATTCTTTCCTCTCTTCAAAGGAAGCAACGATAATATATTTGCGGCTCATTATAATTTCAATTATGGAGCCATCTTATGTAACAAACTCTCCTGTACTTAAAAAAGTACAAGGCCCTCCTTAGTTTAGGTGCGTATATTTTTTATTCCTCAATTTTTTACATGTTTAACTCAGGGACTTTTATAAGAGTCTCTCAAACTTATTGATTATGAATTCACTAAAAAAGATTATTGGGTCTCTTTTCTTGATTCCCTTTTTGTTTTCGTCCTGTTCCAAGGAAATCGCTTCCGAGGAACAAAGTTTAGATCCGGAACCGATAACCCCGGTTGCGGCACAGGCCTCATCTGTAGATAAGCCCATTGTTTTGGGGTATTTCCCGTCTTGGTCCGAAACTTGGGCGGCTTCCGGGCAACCTTCGAAGTTAAGAGATCTTCCGGGGCATATTACTCATGTTTTTCTAGCCTTTGCCAAACCAAATTTGAGATACCAAAAGGGTTCTATGTCACTCTCTGGTACAGGTATACAGACACCTTATGACGGTGAGGCCCTCAAAGAGACCGTTTCTATCCTAAAGGCTAGGGGCACCAATGTCATCCTTTCCATCGGTGGGGAAACCTATTGGGGGTCTCAAGCGGCCTACGACATCGATTACCAACAGATTAAGGATTTTGTCGATGACATGGGCTTTCAAGGTATCGATTGGGACTATGAGCCCAGGGGGAGTTTCGCGACCATCGGTGATCCGGAAAACGTACAACACTTTATTGATTTTTTCAACAAATCAAGAGCCATCATGCCTAAGGGCGAATACCTTTTGGCCTGTGCTCCTGCAGGTGTAGGGGCCTTGGGAGGTCTAAACAATGACGACCCTGCTTCTCCCTATGCCTACAGTAAGCGAAATTCCGTAACCGGGGAATCGGACGACAAACTCTATAAGGCCACGGAGCCCAATGAGGCCATCAGTCTTTTTGGCTTCGGTGCTACCGGACATTTTATTCCCGTTATGAAAGCGGTGGGCGATAAAATCGACCTTGTGGCCTATCAGGGCTACAACACCGGGGCGGCTAGTAATCGTAAGATCATGTATGACGCATACAAACACTATGCGGATCAGTACGGCTTCAACATAGCGGCGGGTACCCATTATCCCAATGAGCCTTGGGGCCCACATTACACTTATGACTATCAAACAATTGCCGACCTGTCGGAGCATATCGCGGCCAAAAGCCAAAATGACGGTCTAATGATCTGGCAATTGCTGTTGGGCAATGGCAACACCTCGTCCTATGGCTATTTGCATGTAGGCAGCCAAATATTGAACGGTGTTTCTAGGTCGACCGCCATAGCCAATGCTGAAAATTATCCCGATGGTGGTAATGGAAACCCAAATCCGGATCCAGACCCAGATCCAAATCCAGACCCAGATCCAAATCCAGATCCAGATCCGAACGATGGCACGGATTGCGATTCGGCTGCGGCATGGAGCGCTACTGCGACCTATACTGGAGGTATGTACAGTACCTACGAAAATTCACTTTATCGAGCCAAATGGTGGACACTGGGCGACCTGCCTACTAGTGGTGGCGTATGGGAATTTATCGGCAGTTGTTCTGGTGATGAGGGTGGTAATAATGGTAACGATGGGGGCGATTGCTCATCTATTGCCCAATGGAGTGCATCAGCCGCCTATCTCGGTAATGCGGAAGTAGTTTACAGCGGAACCGTATATAAGGCGAAGTGGTGGACCAGTGGAGATGTACCTTCTGAAAGCACTGGTGACGGTCAGCCTTGGGAGGTGGTACGGTCTTGTAATTAAACCCATATCTCCTATGTTGTTTATGACAGGCCCATGTCAATTATTCAACATGCTTCAAACTTAAATAGTATAGTCTTAACCTACTAGAATGCGATTGATTAGGGACGATAGTGATATCGTCCCTTTTTTTTCAACAAATCATATAAACATCAACCATACGGCATCAATATGTTTTTGGTTTAGATCGATAAAATTCCAATAGTCAAGTATTTCTACGGAACATCGGGATGTCCGTCAAATCGGGTAATCCCACCTAGGGAATTTTTAAAAGCAGGGCCAGGTATTTGGCTTGTATGTTTTCTGTTGATGTCATTCTTAATCATTTACAAAAAATTAAAAATACTTTGGCAGTTAGATTAAATCACGAAAGGTGGAAAATTTTTAAAGGAAACTAAAAATTAATAAAATGAAAAATTGTTACACAAAGAAGGAATTTAGGAAGGGGCAAAAGGGAATAGGAACACCGATGTATTTAAAGTCAATCTTATTGGTGTTGATTGGTTCCGTTTTGTTCCTGTCAAATGTTCAAGCTCAGGTAGGCCAAGTTTTATGGGAAGATAATTTCGATACGTTTGACGAAAGTTTGTGGACTCCCGACATAGGCGATGGCTGCGCACAGGGTATCTGTGGTTGGGGAAATCAAGAACTTCAGTCGTACGAATCCGATAATATATATATAGAAGACGTGCCTGGCGAACCGGGGAACAAGGCCCTGGTACTCGAGGCCAAAAGGGAGAATTCTGGCAGCAAGTCGTTTACTTCAGGAAAAGTCACCACCAATAAGAAGGTAGCTATACATTACGGTCTTATCGAGGTCAGGGTGCGGGTGCCAGACCTACAGACCGGTCTATGGCCGGCTGTATGGCTCTTGGGAACTTCTAATCTGGTATGGCCCGCTAAAGGGGAAATCGATATGATGGAAATGGGCTTTAACCAAGAAGAGCGAACCCGGCAACTGGAACCTAATTCTACGGTCAACACCTACACGGGTGCCAATGCCTTTTTTCCAATACCCGATAACGGAGGGGTGGGAAACATCGCTTATGAAGTCGATTATAATACGCCCTATGTGGCCGACCGACCGCTAAACGATCGTTTTGTTACCTACAAGCTCTATTGGGAGCCTACGTCCCTGCGCTTTGTGGTTGAGGATGAAGGAACGGAGTACGATTTGTATGCCGGACCGCTACCCCTGGATCCCGAAGGCGATACTGCTGTTTTTACACGTCCTTTTTATATGTTGCTGAACTTGGCGGTAGGCGGTAGCTTAACGGGTGTTACGGATCCTAACGGTATCAATGCGCCCCTGCCTGGTAAAATGATGGTGGACTATGTGCGTGTTTCTGAATATAACGGACATGGAAGCGTAGAATTTGGTGATGGCAGTGACGATCTAGTGGCCGAATCGGGCAACTTTGGCGTGTTCACTGAAAACACCCCAGTGGCGAATAGACTGAATTTTGGCAGTGATGCCGATATCTTCGTTTTTTCTGAGACCTTTGCCGAAGGTTCTGAAGCGCCTTACGAGGGCGAGGAGGTCATCAGTTGGGAAACTCCCTCATCCAATACTTGGTTCGGTGCCGGAATTACCAGTCTGTTCGGTAAAAATATGTCCAATTATGTCGAGGAGGGCACCATGAAGTTCAAGATCAAGATTCCCGCCGACGTATCCTTCCGTATCGGTATCACCGATAATTTTACCAATGAAAAATATATCACTTTTCCAGCGGGCGAGACCAAATATGGTCTGGTAAGGAACGGTGAATGGGGGCAAGTAGAGATTCCCCTTTCTGATTATGAGGGCTTGTTGGCTTTTCAAAACTTATCCTATTTGTTCATATTCTCCAGTGACCCCGAGAATCTACCATCCTCGCCCTTCAAGGTGGCCATCGATGATATTGTCTGGGAAGATGGAAGTGGTGCGATAGGTTGTCAACCTTCGGATATCATCGCCTCTGCCAATGTAAATGGTGATGCGACCTCTCAAACGAATTTGACCGTTGGTAGGGGAGATAGCGTGAGCTTAACTCCGGAACCCTTGGAAGGTACTTGGAACTGGTCCGGTCCCAACAATTTTTCATCGAACCAAAGACAGGTCGATCTCCTTGCTGTCGAGGAGGGTGATGGGGGTAGTTATACGGGAACCTACACCAACGGTTGTGGCGCCGAGACGACTATTACCTATCGTATTACCATCGATTCCGTTACCTTACCGGAGCCACCGGTCGGAGTGATCAAATCTTGGACCAGTGTCAGCAAGGCGGGGAATGTTATTAGACATCTTGATGGTCGGGCTGGAATTGCCGATGATGTCGTGCCCGTTGAAGCGGGACAATGGAATATGGTAGCGGGACTTGCCGGTAGCGGCGTATCGTTTCAATCCGTTGATTTTCCGAACAAATACCTAAGGCATCGGGGTGGAGAGGTTTGGTTAGATGATGTTGAAGATAACACTATGTACAGAGAGGATGCTACCTTTTTTGAACGGGAAGGATTGGCCGACATCTCGGCGACCTCGTTCGAATCCTTCAACTATCCCGGATATTATCTGCTGCACAGAAATTCTCTATTGTACATCGATACCGTGGATACTGATTCGGCAAGAAATGATGCGACCTTTACGGAGAATGGCGAACAGGATAATGATGGTGACGGCAGCTGTTCTCAGCTTGCGCCCAATAACGATTACACCGTCAAGATAACCGAAAATAGTGAGGGAAGCTTTCTGACTTTTGTACCTGAAAAACCGGGTATCGGAGATAGCGTGGCCATTCTGTACTATGGTACGGTCGAAAACGGAATTTTTCCCGGTTATAACGTGATGCCCAATGAACCGAAGGCCATTAATGTCGAGCTTGGGCAGACCGTCTATTTCTACTACACCTACAACGTTCCCGAGGGTGGGGAGCACAATACATCGGCGAACCGACATAGTTTCGAGGTCGGCAGTTGTGCCGCTGCCGCTGCCGTACAATTCAATGCTTCGGTGTTTGGTTCGGAAGCCCCCGATTGCTTTGTCTATCCGAACCCTGTTCAAGATAGGTTACAGGTGAATATAGACCGTACGACCGATTATCATACGGCCATTCTAGTAAACGGATTGGGACAGGAATTGGACAGGAAGGACATCAAAAACGGGGAAAGTCCTGTTTTTGAAATGGCCAGTCTGCCTAGAGGTATTTACTTTATTCGGATGATAGCGGCCGATAGGACAGAAACCGTTAAAGTGATCAAATAGAATGCTTAGATAGGAATGTTTACGGGAAACTCCCCGGTTTCCCGTAAACCCTATTTTACCTTTTTTGCCTCATTTTTTATTGAACATTAACCTGGCATGCTAGTATGAAAAATATCACACTATAGCTTTTTAAGGTGGCCGGTACCCTGGTGTACGAATATTTTGGGAAAACGCTTGAGGGAAGGTTTGAGTTCCCTTGATGTCGCGATCGATAATCAGGGCTAAAGGCTATGTTTTATACGGTTTCAATCGGTGGTGAAATAATGGCCAATGAAGGATTTTTAGTGGACTCATATAAAACGGAAAAACAAGCTCCTTTTCAAAAGTAGGAGGATTATGTCTATTCTGATACCCTGTCCGTTACCAACACACCCCTCTTCGGAAAATCGCAGCTGATGTTGAGTATTATTGGTATCTTCAACCGAATACCTTTGTTCGTAGAAACCCTGAACCTAGCTGCCATGACGGTCAGAACTACCAAGGGGCACAGTATTCATCGCGTCAAAAAATTGGGTGCGTTTTGAATAGGTAGGGGTATATACATAAAAGTCTCCTTTTCTTATATTTTTTCTAAAAATAAACGTAACCATTTGGTAAACTGTATATTGTATTGCTGGTATTTAGCTTTGTGCTATGCAAAAAGAAGACACTAAACGAAAACTGTATGCTGTTCCTATTTTAACGGCATTAGAGGTTTGGTTCTAACAACAGACACTTATGGTCCTTCCTAAAAGCGCTATTGGTAAAGCAATCTCCTACACTCTTAAGTTATGGGGCAAACTCATAGCATACGCTAGTGATGGTAGCTATGAAATAGATAATAACCGCATAGAAAATACCATCAGACCATTGGCAATAGGGAGAAAGAACTATTTATTTGCAGGATTACATAAGGCTGCCCAGAAAGCTGCAATGGTATAGTCTTTCTTTACTACTTGTAAGATTAACAATGTAGATCCCTATACTTGGCTAAAAGATATTTTAGAAAGAATCTCAGACCATAAGGCTAATCGGTTATATGAGTTGTTACCACATATTTCGGAGGTATCATCATAGAGCAAAGTGGATAACAATAGATTCATCCCTGAGTAATAATTTTGAAACTTTCTAATGCCAATGGCTATAAAGGCGGTTATAACATCTCCAGTCAAAGGTATTATATCCAAGTCGTCGTTCTAGCCGTACTTGATAACCAATATTTTTGATATATAGTGAATTACAGGTTCGCTTAGAGTTACCGCTTATTTACTGTGTACTGAACCTATATTTACTCCAACAAAAGAAAAGAACTGTTAAAAATTACATTTTTCATAGGGTAATGATTTATGTAATTGTTTTTAAATAAAGATAAGTTTTAAAATTAATACTAGATATAAGACTTTACTTTTAGAATTATCGAACCTGTTTTTATTAAAAAAAAGCTTTCTTAATTATAAGTGATTTAAATACAGATAAAATATGAAACGAATAGAAAATACAGATCTGGAAAGCGATTTTAGAGCACTTCTTATAAGTCATCCTTCGTATGGACCCCGCAAAACTAAACTAGAGCTAACTATATATTAGAGCAAATTCAGCGTTTATATGTTCTGGAGCGAAAAACCGGAGATCGGAGTAAGCGTATGGTAATGTGCATTGCCATATGTTTACAAACAGACCATACGGTGATATATAAACGTATACAAATTATGTAGGCTGCCAATTTGAAAAATCGACGTAATCATTTGAAAACACTGTATTTTACAACGCTTTTTTTGACTGCCCTATGCTTAGGGGCGCAGGAACTTCCACCTATACAAAACTATGCGACCTTTGATTACGGGGCAGAGACCCAAAACTGGGCCATCTCGCAATCCAAGGAGGGCTACCTATATTTCGGTAACAATAGTGGGTTGCTGCAATACGACGGGGAGGATTGGAAAACCTATTATACCACTAATCGATCTGTCATTCGTTCCGTAAAGGCCAAGGGCGACCTGATTTACACCGGATGTTACATGGAATTTGGTTATTGGGAAATCAATGCCCTTGGAGATCGGGTGTACCGTAGTCTACTTGATAAATTGGAAACCCCTTTGGTGGAGGACGAGGAATTCTGGAACATTCTTATACTGGATCAGTACATTTTCTTTCAGTCCCTCAACCGTATCTATATTTATGATACCGATGCCGAGACCTTCAATATAATCGATGCGCCTTCAACTCGTGCACGTATCTTTGAAATGGGCGGTACAGTGTTCTTCCAGCGTTCGGGGGAGGGACTCTTTAAGATTGAAGACGGCGGGGCAACCAAAGTTTCGACCCACCCCTTACTTAAGTCTACTACGATTATCGGATTGTTCGAAATACAAGATAAACCATTGCTTTTATTGGAGAACGGAACCTTCTTCTTTTTGGAGGATGGGCGTCTATCTCCATGGAAAATACCAGCTTCCGATCAACTGGAATCGCTTACCATCTATAGCGGACTGCAACTTATTGACGGTAGTATTATTGTGGGGACTATTGCCGATGGTATCTACCATTTAGATGCCGAAGGAAGCATTCTACATCATATCAACCAAGGGGCAGGCCTAGGTAACAACACGATATTGTCTATCTATGAAGATAGGGAACAAAACCTCTGGCTGGGTCTCGATAATGGCATCAGCGTAGTCAACCTGAACTCTTTTTTCGAGGAATATGTCGACAAGATGGGCACTTTAGGAGTGGTGTACGCCGCCACGATTTTCGAAGGGTATCTATACCTAGGCACCAATCAGGGCTTATTCTTCAAAGCTGTGGATGCGACTGGCGATTTTGAGTTTATTGAGAATACGAATGGCCAAGTCTGGGCCCTGAACGTAATCGATAATACCCTATTCTGCGGGCATAATGAGGGTACTTTTACGGTCAAGGGAGGAAAGGCTAAGCTGATTTCCGATTTTCCGGGGTCTTGGGGGGTCAAAAAGATTGCCGACCGGCCCGATCTATTGCTACAGGGGAATTATGGGGGACTCAGTATTTTACATAAAACTGATGATGGGTGGATACTTCGAAATACCATCGAAGGCTTCGATATTTCGAGTCGTTTCTTTGAGTTCACTAAGAACGGGGAGATATTGGTCAACCATGAGTACAAGGGTATTTTTACCCTAGAGCTCGATCCCGATTTCCAAAAGGTCGTCGAAATCGATGAAAAACCGCCCAACGGTATGGGGGCCAGCTTGGTCAAGTTCCAAGATGATATATTGTTTATGAGTCATCTGGGGGTTTTTGATTATGAAGCTGATTCGAAAACCTTTGTAAAGGACAGTGTTTTTACGGCTAACCTATTTTCCGAGGAAGAAAGACCTATCGGTATTCTGATGGCCGATGCTTCGGCCGACAGACTTTGGTGTTTTACCAACGCAAATATTCAGTATTTGAGTCCCGGTAACTTTAACGAAAGACAACAGCGGGTTCAAATACCGATTCCCGAAGCCTTCCGACGAAATTTGGGTCCTTTGGGTTTTGAGTGTCTTATTCCCCTTCCTGATGATAAATATCTGATAGGCATATCCAATGGGTTTGTTACTTTGGATCTTAAAAAACTAGAGGAAAAGGTCTATGACATAAGGCTCAATTCCGTAGCCCTTAAAACCGATGATCCCGAGCTAAGCGTAAGCCTTCCAATAGCAGAGAAGGGCGAATTCGAGGCGGGTCAAAATAGCATTGAATTCACCTATAGCATACCCGAATACGCAAAGTATCTGGAATCCAATTACCAATATCAGCTCGAGGGCCTGCATAGCAATTGGCAAAGTTGGACACTGAGTTCGAAAGCGGTGTTTGAAAAGCTACCCAGTGGCGATTATGTATTTAAGGTGCGGGCCAAGGCCGGTAATCAACTAAGTGAGAATATTGCATCTTATGCCTTCACTATCGCAAGACCCTGGTATTTTTCGAAAATAATGATAGTGGTCTATGCGATTTGTTGCTGCCTGCTTTTCTATATGGTTCACCGTGTTTCCCGAGATTTTTACAAAAAACAACAGGCCCGATTGGAAAAAGAGAGCGCGCGTGAGCTGGAGCATAAGCGCGCCGAGGCCGAAAGGGAGATTATGCGCGTCATGAACGAAAAACTGGAACAGGAAATTAAGGGTAAAAGCCGTGAACTGGCCATCTCGACAATGAGCTTGATTAAAAAGAACAAATTTTTGAATGCCATCAAGGAAGAGCTTAAGGGGGTTGAGGATCCCAAGGTAAAGTCCGTTATACGTACCATAGACCGCAACATCAACCATGCCGACGATTGGAAATTTTTCGAGGATGCCTTCAACAACGCCGATTCCGAATTCTTGAAAAAAATCAAGGCAAAACACCCTGAGCTTACTTCAAACGACCTACGCCTTTGTGCCTATCTTAGGTTGAACCTTACCTCAAAGGAAATTGCCCCGTTATTGAACATTACCGTGCGCAGTGTCGATGTTAAACGGTATCGCCTGCGTAAAAAAATAGGCCTGTCCCACGATGATGGACTAACGGACTATATATTGAGTATTTAAGCCCCCTAACATACCTATGCCCTATCACAACATTATCACTACAACTTGCTACTTATCCTCTTTTTTGTACTGTTTAATCATATGGACTATAATCGCGGAACCCTAATAACTACAGTATGTTGTACTCGAATTCCTACGTTGTCTTAATTTATTTTACGTGATGTATACATTTTGTATTGCAGCCTTATTTAAATCTTTTTGTGTGAACTGATAAATTAGCGGTGTTAAAAAATAATAGTGGCCGTTGTGCAGACTTAGCTCAACTCGCCCATATCATGCCCCATTTATTACTGTAAAAATTAATTAAACGAAATGCTATGAAAACATTCTACTTTACACTGTTATATCTAATTCTTGGAGGGGCCCTTTTGAGTGCTCAGACCCTGCCTTATCAGATTGCGAACAACTCGGAGTTCCCTGATGATGAAGTTTACGTGGCCGTAGTCGGCGAAATTGGAGGCTTCGTTTGGGTAGACCCCGTAAATGGACAGGTCAATAGGATGTCCCGTTCCGATAATACCGTACCTGGCCCTGTCATTAACGGCAATCTCGGTCCCGGACTTGACGGTCGCTACGCGAATTGCTTCAGGAAGTTGAGCGACATCCCTGGTAAAACGGTAAACATCCCAAAAATTGCAGGATGCCGTATCCTGATTTCTTTTGGAAGTCCCCTCTATCTCTATTTTTTTGGGTATGATGGTGACCCAAGGGGATATGCGGCTCCCAACCTAGAGAACCCCACAGACCCGAACCAGGGAATTACATTTGAATCCATCGAACTTACCTATAACGAGTTCGGAATCTTTAACAATACCTCGAGGGTAGATGCCTTTCAATATCCTATCGGACTCGAAGTCGAGGGAGTCAATTTCTTTAAAAAGGTCGGGGAGTTGAAATCCTCACAGGAAATTCAGGATGAATGGGCAAGAACGGCCCCGCCCGAATTTCAGGGGCTTTTAAAAAGAGATCAAGGTATCATAAAGTTTCCCACCAAAGACGATAGCTTTCCGACGAATTATATGGACGGCTACATCGATGCCATTTGGTCGAAATACCGTAATGCCGAACTTTATTTCAACTCTGGGGATGCCGGCCGATGGAGAGGTAGGGTACAGGGTGATAATTTTGTATTTACACGGGAAAGCGATGGCCAGGTGGCCACCATCCCCGGAAAACCTACCACGCTTATGGCAATGGAAGGCAGTGGTGTCATGGCCTCCGGGCAACGTTGGGACTTGGTGGTGCAGGCTCAGATGGTCGCTGCGATCACACGTCACGCTATCGACTTGAACGCACCTTCGGGAGCCTTTCAGGATTTCGGGGACGCTTCAAGATATTATCAGGTAGAACCTTATAATTGGTACTCGAAATTCTTTCACAGAACGGACATCAGTTTCGAGGGCCAGACCTACACGTTTGCCTATGATGACGTATTCGACCAATCGTCGACCATTAGTACCGGACAGCCTCTTCGCGCAAAGATTACCCTTGGCCCGATCAAGGTAGACGGCGATGGAGATGCTACCGATCCCGACCCCTTGCCTTCACGGCTGATCGAGGCGGAAAGCTTTTCCTATTTCAACGGCGTACAAAAGGAAGCCTGCTTTGAAGGTGGCGAGAACGTCGGTTATATCAATAAGGGCAGTTGGATGGCCTATTCCGATATCAACTTTCCGTCTTCAGGAAATTATTTGATCGAGTATCGCGTGGCCAGTGCCATCGACGGCGGTCGGTTTTCTTCCGATCTGGAGGCAGGCAAAACGGTGCTTGGTGAACTTTCGGTACCCAACACTGGAGGATGGCAGAATTGGACTACCATTTCACAAACGGTCAATGTAAATGCAGGAACGTATCAGTTCGGTCTCTATTCGATTTCGGGAGGATGGAACATCAACTGGATTCGCATTACCCCACAAGGGAACTCCACGGCCTTACGGGCCGATTTGACTCAAGAGGCCATAAGTGAAACGAACACCGTCATGTATCCGAACCCCTTCTTCGATACGGTGACCTTCGGAAGAGGGGAAGGCGAAATAGATGTTATGATCCTAAACATAGAAGGTCGTGAAGTATTGGCGCCACATACGTTGAAAGCCGGTAGTTCCCTCGATTTGTCGACTCTCGAAAAGGGAATGTACATCGTAAAGATGAAAACAGGTAGCGGGGAGAAAACCCAGCGTCTTCTTAAAAATTAATAAGATGGTTTAAGCCATTCACCAACTCTTTTTCAATGGCCGTCGGAAGGGTTTAATTGTCGGTCTCCTATTCCGGCGGACATTTATTATTACAGTTTTTTAAAATTTAATTGACAACCCCAAAATTAGAACAAGATGAGAAAAATTACGATCTATTTACTAATGGCCTTGTGCTTTGGCCTGGCCCCGATGCTTTCGGCCCAAAATTACAACTTGGTCTGGCAAGATGAATTCGATGATGTTATTGGCCCTGATTGGGTCTTTGAGACCGGCATGAACTATATGGGCTGGGGCAACAATGAATTGCAGTATTACAGACGCGAAAACGCCCATGTCGAGAATGGCAATTTGGTAATTACCGCAAAACGTGAGAATTTCGGCGGTGCCCAATATACTTCGGCGCGAATGAAGACCCAGGGTCGGAAGAGTTTTAAGTTCGGAAAAATTGAGGCTAGGATCGCATTGCCTTCAGGTCAAGGACTATGGCCCGCGTTCTGGATGCTCGGGAGCAATATTACCAGTGTGAGCTGGCCTGCCTGTGGGGAAATAGATATCATGGAGCGCGTCAATAACGATCTACGGACCTACGGTACCATCCATTGGCCCGATGAAAATGGCGACGTGGTCTCCTATGGTGACGGCGTAGGTGTAAGCGATCCTGGGCAGTATCATGTCTATGCCATTGAGTGGGATACGGACTCCATCAAGTGGTTCGTTGACGGGCAGCAGTTTCACGAGGCGGATATTAGTAACGGTATCAACGGTACTGGCGTATTCCAGAACGAGTTTTTTATTATCCTGAACATGGCAGTAGGAGGTGATTGGCCGGGATTCGATGTGGACCATAGTAAGCTTCCGGCCGAAATGTTGGTAGATTACGTAAGGGTCTACCAAAAGGGAGATGACAATGATAATACTAACGCCCTTCAAATCGAGGCCGAAAGTTATTTACATTCCAACGACGTACAAAAGGAAGCCTGCTCTGAAGGTGGCGAGAACGTCGGTTATATCAATAAAGGCAGTTGGATGGCCTACCCGGGTATCAACTTCCCGTCATCGGGAAATTATTTGATCGAGTATCGCGTAGCCAGTGCCGTCAACGGCGGTCGGTTTTCTTCCGACCTGGAGGCAGGCAAAACGGTGCTTGGTGAACTTTCGGTACCCAACACTGGAGGATGGCAGAATTGGACTACCATTTCACAAACGGTCAATGTAAATGCAGGAACGTATCAGTTCGGGCTCTATTCGATTTCGGGAGGATGGAATATCAACTGGATCAAAATCACAAAGCTGGGCAATGCTCGGGCGGCCCAGACCATGAATTCCGCTTTGATAGTTGCTGACGATGATATTTCCCAAGAAATTAGGGTATATCCCAACCCTTTTACGGAATACGTGTCCGTTAATTTTGAGGGGGGGACGGCGAACCTGATCCTTCAGGATATGTTAGGTACGGTTATCTTTACTAAATCGGGCGTTTCAGCTGATGAATCCGTCGATTTATCGGGACTAAAAAGTGGTATGTATTTCTTGACCATTGAACAAGGCGGAAAGTCTACTGTTAAGCAGTTGGTCAAAGAGTAGCATTCTATCGCCCTATATAAAAACTGACAAAGCAATTAATGATTGATAGAATACCATACGAAGCTTAGGAAATACCTGAATTTTTTAATTGTTAGACTGTGTGGGTCGGTGCTGCTTCTAATCTTGGCGGTACCGACCCTGGTCTTTATTCCTGTAAATCGAAAAAATGTCGGGAAGAAAAAAAGCCATTTATCTGAAAACTCAGATAAATGGCTTCTTATTTAGTAGCGGGGACTGGACTCGAACCAGCGACCTTCGGGTTGTGGGCTTTATACCCAATTTTAACAACAGTTTTATTGAGGGCAATGGCTATAAAATTCTAAAATCGCATCATTTATTTTTCATTTAACTTATTTAAATTAAAGTGTTAGTATCGGTTCTGTCGATTAAAATTAGTGTGCTTAACTTAATAGTCGAATCTGTAATTTAGTATAAGTCAAATGTTTTAAGGGATTTAGGTCTTTTATTGTTTAATTCCTGTTTTTTTTGACATTTTCAATAATTATAGCGTAACCCATACCAACGCCTACACACATAGTTGCCAATCCGTATTTTCCACCGGAACGAATTAATTGATTTGTTGCAGCCTGAATAATGCGAGTGCCTGACATTCCTAAAGGGTGCCCTAGAGCAATAGCACCTCCATTAGGATTTATTCTTGTATCGTCATCAGCTAAACCAAGTTCACGTATGCAAGCTAATGCTTGCGAGGAAAAAGCTTCATTGAACTCCATGACATCCATATCACTTAACTTTAAACCAGCTTTTAGTAAGGCTTTTTTGGTGGCATAAACAGGACCTATTCCCATAATTCTTGGTTCTACACCAACCACGGCAGAAGCCACAATTCTTGCTTTTGGGGTTAAATTGTACTTTTTCAAAGCATCTTCAGAAACAACTAACATTGCAGCTGCACCGTCATTTAACCCTGATGAATTACCAGCTGTAACACTACCATCTTTTTTGAATACGGTTCTTAAAGTAGATAGTTTTTCTAAAGTTGTACTAGGACGTATAAATTCGTCTTGGTCCACAACCATCGGATCTCCTTTTCTCTGTGGAATATCTACTGGGCAAATCTCTTCAGCCAAGATTCCGTTTTGTTGTGCTTTGGAAGCTTTCATTTGAGAATTGTATGCAAACAGATCTTGATCTTCGCGGCTAATGTTGAATAGCTCAGCTAAGTTTTCAGCAGTAACGCCCATAGCATCTGTACCGTACATTTCTTTTAATTTAGGATTCACAAAACGCCATCCGAAACTGGAATCCTCCATTTTTGAATCATTGCCAAATGCTATAGAAGCCTTTGACATCACGTAGGGTCCACGAGACATATGCTCCATACCGCCTACAATAAAAACATCACCGTCACCGGCTTTAATGGCTCTATTGGCTTGAACTACAGTAGACATACCCGATGAGCATAATCGATTGACCGTTTCTCCTGGTACTGAATATGGAATACCTGCCAGAAGCAATGCCATACGGGCAACATTTCGGTTGTCTTCGCCTGCTTGGTTATGACACCCTAAAATAACGTCATCGATAACATCTTTGGGCAAGTTTGGATATTTTTCAAGTAAAGCTTTTATGGGGATCGCTGCCAAATCATCTGCTCTGATTGGAGCCAGAGCACCTCTAAAACTTCCTATTGGTGTTCTTAATGCGTCAACTATATATGCTTCTTTCATTCTTTTATAATTTTTCTACAAATTTTGCCTCAGTTTTTTCACGAACCTCCTCCAAACTACTTCCAGGCAGTATTTCTACAAGTGTCAATTGACCCGCTATAAATTTGAAGACCGCTAATTCGGTAATTAACATATCTACACAGTTGAAATCTGTAATAGGTAAGCTACATTTTTCAACCACTTTAGAAGCCCCATCCCTATCTGTATGTCTTAAGGTGACTATTAATTTTTTTGCTCCAGAGGCCAAATCCATAGCGCCGCCAACCCCTAGTAGAGGTTTTCCTGGAACCGTCCAATTCGCCAAATTTCCTGCAGCATCTACTTCTAGTCCGCCCATTATAGCAACATCTATATGGCCGCCGCGAATCATGGCAAAACTATCGGCACTATCGAAATAACTACTTCCTGGTAAAGCGGTTACTGGCACTTTACCCGCATTTACCGGGTAAAACATTGCGCCACCGCCATCTTTCGGTTCAGGACCAACGCCTAACATACCGTTTTCCGTATGTAGTATAATACCATCTTCTGGTTTAATCAAGTCAGCTACTAAAGTAGGAATGCCAATACCCAGATTTACCACGTCACCCTTTTTCAATTCGGCAAATGCTCGTTTCGCCATATTCATCCGTTTTTCATCAACTACTTTGGAGGAACCTACCGATGCCGAAGAACCTAAATCTTCTTCGGTCAATTTTCGTTCTACCAAAAAATCGACATAACAACCAGGTGTATGAATTTCATTCGGATCTAATTCTCCAACAGGAACAATCTCCTGAACTTCAGCTATAACGATATCTGCAGCGGTAGCCATGGCTCTGTTGAAATTCTGCTCGGTCATTCTGTATTGAAGATTGCCTGCCGTATCTGCTTTCCAAGCACGAATGATGGCTACATTACCTCGTATACCTTCAATAAAGACCTGTTCTTTACCGTTCAGTATTTTAGTTTCTCGTCCTTCGGCAATTAGAGTGCCTGCCGAAGTTGGTGTATAAAATCCGCCAATGCCTGCGCCACCTGCTCTTATGGCTTCGGCTAAAGTGCCTTGTGGCAGTAATTCATAGTCTACGCGACCTTCTTGTGCAGCCAAGACCGCTTCTCGGTTAGAAGTAAAAAAAGAACCTATCACTTTCTTCAACTGTCCGTTATTCAACAAACGGCCACCACCCATATTAGGTTCGCCTACATTATTGGCTATAAAGGTTAAATCTTTGGTTTTTGTTTTAGCCAATTCATGAATGATATTTACAGGGTTTCCCGTCATACCAAAGCCTCCGCCTAGAATAACATCCCCATCCTTTACTAAACTTGCAGCCTTTTCGGCTGATATTATAGGAACTTTTTTCATAATTGTTTGTCGCTAATATTCATAGGTTTCAAAAGGTAGTCCTACATAATTTTCTGCAATGGTAGTTCTACTGGCTTTTGACATTTTTAGGTAATCGAATTTCGCCTTCTGTAACTTATAATTATAAGAACCATGTTCCTCTTGTTTATGAAAAAGTGTGGTCATGAAATTAGAAAAATCTTGTGCTCTCCATATTCTACGTAGCGCCATTTGCGTGTAGTTATCTAAGTCATCTGTAGAATTATGCTTGTAAAAACTTACCAGACCATCTACCAAATGTTTTACATCGGCAATTGCTAGATTCAGCCCTTTTCCGCCAGTTGGAGGAACAATATGGGCAGCATCTCCAGCTAAAAACAAACGACCTGAACTTAGATTGTCAATCATGTGACTACGCATTGGGGTAATACTCTTATCGAATATAGGGCCTGCTTTAAGCTCAAATCCTGGTGTCGCCAAACGTGTTGATAGTTCGCTCCAGATACGGTCGTCCGACCAATCGTCAGGTGATTCTCCATTGGGTACTTGTACATACAATCTACTAACGGTTTCAGAACGGAGACTGTGCAAGGCAAATCCATTTTCATGGTAAGCGTAAATCAGTTCATCTGTTGAAGGTGCAACATTTGCCAAAATACCCAGCCAGCTAAACGGATAGGTGATATCATAAGAGCGATAGTTGTCTTTAGGCATTGTCTTTCTACCTACACCATGAAAACCGTCACAAGCAGCAACAAAGTCACATTCTAAAATTCCGTCTTCACCAGCATGTTTAAAATGAATTTTCGGGTTCTTTGTATCAAAATCTACAATTTCGCTAGCACCGGCTTCAAAATAAAGTTCTTCATCAGCATCCAACCAAGCATCGGTCATATCCTTTACAACTTCTTGTTGTCCGTAAATAGTGATTTTTCGTCCTCCGGTAAGTTCGGCGAAAGGAATATGTACCCGTTCGGAATCAAAACTCAAATTAACCCCATCGTGCTCAATACCTTCTTTCTTCAAGCGGTCGGCCAAGCCCAGATCATTCATGATATCAACAGTGTTCTGTTCGAGCAAACCTGCGCGAACACGCCCTTCAACATATTCTCGGCTGCGAAGTTCTAGAATAACGGATGAAATTCCATTTCTTTTCAACCAGTGCGCTAATGTCAACCCCGCCGGACCGGCTCCTATAATTCCTACTTGTGTTTTAATTTTTTTCATGTGGTGCTATTAAAGTTTGATGTTATTTTCTTGAAATACCTCTTCGGCAGAGTGCATGGCATCGTTAGCTGCTGGCAAGCCACAATAAATACCTGATTGCAATATGACTTCTTTGATTTCAGCTGCCGATACACCATTGTTGAAAGCTGCCTTTACATGCATTTTAAACTCCGCTTTTCGATTTAAAGGAATCAACATTGAAAGCGTTATTAAGCTTCGGTGGTGTTTTGGTAATCCTGGTCTGGTCCAAATTTCGCCCCATGCATAGTGAGATATAAATTCTTGAAAATCGGTATTAAACTTGTTTTTATTGCCGTTCGCCCTATCTACATGTTCGCTGCCCAAGACCGTTCTACGTACGTGCATACCTCTATCAAAAGTGAATTCACCCACAATAAAGTTGATAAGCGTCTCCGCATAGTCAAATGGTAATTCGGTACTTGGTAAATGTCGCGCATGAAATACTTTCATCTTTGCACCGGGAATCTCTTTTTGTATTTTTTGGGCAGCAGCTACATTGGTTACCACATCTTCATCACCCGTAATAATCAAGGTTTCTAAAGATATCGTTTTAACAACCTCCCTGAAATCAGCGGCACCAATTGCAGCGCAACAGGCCGCATAGCCTGCAGGTTTGTTTGCCAAAAACATCGTGGTCATTTCTGCTACACGGGATGTTTTGTTCTTGCGAAAGCCATCTGTGAACCATTTCTCCATAGTACCCTCAACAATAGAAGTCATTCCGTTTTCGGTAATGGTTTTTATGCGTTCGTTCCAACTTTCTACCGTTCCGATTCTTGAATCGGTATTACTGATAATTAGTTTATTTAGTCTCTCTGGATGGTTAATGCCTAACCATTGACCTATGAGTCCTCCCATAGATAATCCACAAAAATGCACTTTGTCAATGTTCAGTTCGTTCAAAAGATCGATAACATCGTTTCCTAATTGCTCAATGCTATATGGGCCTTTCGTAGATTCACTTTGACCGTGACCTCGGGTATCATATTGTAACACCCTGAAATAAGGTAATAGATACGGCACCAGTTCATCCCACATTTCCATGGTAGCCCCTAAAGAATTGGAGAACATTAAAACAGGACTATTAGGTGTGCCTTGTATTTTATAGTTGGTTTTCATAGTGTTACGAATAGGCTTTTAATAGATTCTTAACCCAAATGATGCTATTGCCAATCGCATTTTTTGGTTGAAATAATTTGTCGATATTTTCTATCTGCGGATGCATTTCCAACACCACTTCTTTTAAATGTCTTCTCTGTTGGGTAGCTATCTTACATGCCTTTTTAACCGATTCATGAGCTTGCATTTTTCCAAGAGTTTTGGATAGTTGGAAAGACACTTTTTCAGCATATATTAAACCATTTGTGATTTCTATGTTTTGAAGCATACGTTCCTTATCTACTTCTAGATTTCCAATTAAATCTACCGCCTTCTCCAACGAACCTGCTGTTAAACTCATCAATTGCGAAAGAGTTTCCCATTCGGTATGCCAGAGCCCGGCAGAGCGTTCGTGTTCTTGTGGCATGGCAGAAAGCATGGTAGAAATCAAACCTGGGGTTCGGGCGGCATTGCTCAATATAAGTGCACAAGCAACGGGGTTCCGTTTGTGTGGCATGGTACTGGAGCCTCCCTTACCTTCAGCAGCTCCTTCGAAAACCTCAGCTACTTCTGTTTGCATTAAAAGTGAAATATCTTTTGCTATTTTACCCAATGAACCTGATAGGATGCCTAAGAAAGAAGCGAATTCAACCAACGAATCACGTTGCGTTTGCCATGGAAACGATGGTGATAACCCCAATAATTTTGCAAAAACCAATTGAACATCGGTTGTAATATTGGTATTACCGCTTCCTACAGCTCCGCCCAGTTGAATACACAAAAGGCGACTTTTTAAATCATATAATCTTGATTTGCTGCGGGAAATGCTTTCTAACCATCCAGCTGTTTTGAGGCCGAAGGTCATGGGTTTTGCCTGTTGCAACAAGGTTCTCCCCATCATAATAGTATCTATATGCTTTTTGGTCAAATCAATCAAAATAGTTTCGAGACTATTTAGTTTGACTTCTAACCATTCTATATATTCCTTGCTTGTACTTATAGTGGCCGTATCGATAATATCTTGACTCGTAGCCCCTAAATGAACATACTTAGAGGCTTCAAAATCACTGTTTTTTATAAGTTTCGTCAACTGCTTAACCAAGGGTATTGCAACATTGCCCCCTAAAACCACATCATTCTTCAAGGCATTAATATCAATGGCATCAACCACACAGCAATCAACAATTGTTTTGGCCGCCGCTTCTGGTATAATACCCACTTTTGCCTGAGCCATCGCCAAAGCAGCTTCGACCCTCAATAATTGCGAGACTGCATATCGGTCTTCAAAGAGCTCAGACAATTCTCTGGTATAAAATGTTTCAGCGTATAGAGACATAACAATTTTTCTGATTATAATTGAAAGAAGACGGTTTCGTGATTTCCCTGCATATAAATATCAAATACATAGCGGCCGTCTTCTTTTTTGGCGATTATGGTTTTCCTACGGTCTTCTGGAATACTGTTCAACGTCTCATCAGTAGCGTTTAACGTTTCTTCGTCTTCAAAATAGATTCGTGTGTAGGAATGCAATAACTGCCCGCGCATGAATATAATTACATTGATAAAAGGTGCTTGGCCATCTACTGATTTTGGCTTCACTGTAGTAAAGGAAAATTTATTGCCTTCATCCGTACCTGTACCATATCTACCGAATAATCGACGTTCACCATCATTCTGCCAAAGCTCCAGCATAGCGTCGTCAACTGATTTACCCTCGGCATCATAGACCGTTCCAATTATTTGTACAACATTGCCTTCATCATTCTTGTCAACCATCATTCCATCCACTATACCGGGAAAATTATAACCATATTGACCTGGTGTTAATCCATATGCAAAATAAGGACCTATGGTTTGGGAAGGGGTCTGTAGTTTTTTAGCACTCATAATTTTAGGTTATAAATTCTCGAATGGAGTTGCGTTCTCGCCTCTTAAAACAATATCAAATCGATACCCTAAAGCGAAACTGGGCTCAGTGTGGTCTAGATCAAAAGTGGATACCAATAAATCTCTCCCTTTTGCTGGTACGGCATTAAAAATAGGGTCATACTTGCATAATGGATCGTTAGGGAAATACATTTGAGTAATCAATCGACTAGAGATGGCCCCACCGAACAAGGATAAATGAATATGCGCCGGCCGCCAAGCATTGTAGTGGTTTCCCCAAGGGTATGCCCCAGGTTTAATTGTATAGAACCTATACTTACCGTTTGCATCGGTCATACATCTTCCCGTACCCAAAAAATTTGGGTCTAAAGGTGCATCATGCTGGTCTACTTTATGTACATATCTACCTGCAGAATTTGCTTGCCAAATTTCTATCAAGGTATATGGCAATGGTTGCCCCTTCTCGTTTGTTACGATACCATGTACCACAATACGTTCTCCTAAAGGTTCGGCAACCTTAATTGCATTTTTTGTTAAATCATGGTCCAAGGCTCCAATTTCAAAATCCTTGAACAAGGGCCCCGTACTTTCGGACAATGACTTTTTTGGAAGAACAAGGGCCCTTGATGGCGCCCTTAAAAGAGTTGATTTATAACCTTTATCCAAATAAGATGGCTGAACTTCCATATCAAATCCCTGTTGGGCCATTTCA
Source organism: Zobellia uliginosa (assembly GCF_900156625.1). Lineage (GTDB taxonomy): Bacteria > Bacteroidota > Bacteroidia > Flavobacteriales > Flavobacteriaceae > Zobellia > Zobellia uliginosa. The sequence continues at coordinate 1,116,045 of NZ_FTOB01000001.1, forward strand.
CTCATGACTAACTATTTTTTTATTCTACCGACTAAATTATATGCATCATAAAAAGAACTATTGGACATATTTATTTTATTATTGTACTTTTTAAACATTTATGTTTTGGTTATACCAAAAATATATTCATAACTTACTATATATAAATGGTTAATACTATTTATATATATAGCATACACTTGTTTTAAATACACATTATGAGTAACATTTTACGGTTTAGAGGATTGTATGGGGACCAGCACCTATCTTTTGTTAGCGATTTTATTCACTTAGAACCCTTACAAGAACGAAGTAAGATATACTCATGGGAGATCAAAGAGCACTTTCATTCTAATTTGATACAAATCTTCATTATTGAATCTAGTGAGGGCACTTTATTTTCCGAAGGAAAAAAAATCAACTTAAAAGCACCATGTGTTGTTACGGTTCCATCCAATGTACTACACGGATTTAATTTTGAACCCAAAATTACTGGCGATGTTATAACTATTTCTCAATCTTTTTTTCAGACACTACTGACCGAAAAGCCGTATATCAAGAAAGAAATGGGGAAGCTATCTTGTTTAAACTTAAAAAATAAACCAGAAGTGTTGGCCGACTTGTTGAAGTTGAAATCCAAAATACAACAAGAAATATTCGATGAGGCCCCCGAAAAATCACTGGCCTTAAAAATTTATTTCGAGTTGTTTTATCTAGAACTATATCGCTCCACTTTACGAAGCACCTCCGAAGCCCTAATTAGCAAAAACAAGAACCTTGCCTATTTTCAACAATTTCAAGTACTCATAAGAAAACATGCCCAAAACCTACCTAGTATCAGAACTTTTGCAAAAGCTTTAGGAATAACCCAAACCCACCTTAACCGGGTTTGCCACACCGTTGCCGGCACCTCTGCCCTAAAGGTTGTACAGGATTTTACTATCAACGAAGCCAAAAAATACCTGTTGAATACATCTTATTCTATTTCCGAGATATCGTATTTTTTAAATTTCAACGACCCTGCCTACTTTAGTCGATTGTTCAAAAAACGGGTGGGTGTACCACCAGGAGAATTTAGAAAGGGATAACTACTATACTAAGACCTTTAGCGCCAGTTATATAATCAAATTATAAAATACCCACTTTAGTTAGTATCAATAAAAATCTTCAATTCACTAACTATAAAACTTACTTATGAACTTTTTTTCAATGCTATACTAATTTCTTCACATGTCGCTTGAAGATGGGGTAAAACATTAGAGATCAGTTCCTCATTGTTGAATCTACTGGTTTGCACAAGAATATTTATAGCATACTTTACTTTGTTGCCCTTAGAAAAAATTGGAGCGGAAATCGAACGCAAACCTGCTTCTAATTCTTGATCGACCAAAGACCATTTTTGAAGTTTTACCTTTTCCAGTTCTCTTTTTAAATGCTCTTTACTCATGATAGAATTAATGGTGTATTGTTTGTATTCTATGTCATCAAGGGCATTTGTTAAATGCAGGTCGTTCATGGCCCATAGAACACGGCCCATTGAAGTTACATGAGCCGGTAATCTTGATCCTACCCCTAGTGAAACCGTCATGATTCTAGACACCTGCTGTCTGGCTATGTATATTACTTCTAAGCCGTCTAAAGTAGCCAAAGAACAAGATTCGCCAACTTCAAGGGATAATTTTCTCATTAAAGGACCGGCTAATTCGGAAATATCAAGAGAAGACATATACCGATACCCCAGGTCGAGCACTTTTGATGTTAATTCAAAATATTTGCCGTTAGTGGACATGTAGCCTAAATAACAATAAGTCAACAGAAACCTTCTTGCGGCAGCTCTTGTTAATCCGGTTATTTCGGCAACTTCAGATAATGTCATCGACTTTCTGTCCGCAGAAAAAGCCGTTAAAACCTTTAAACCTTTGTCTAATGACTGTACGTAATCCGTTTTCTTTATATCCAATTTTAAACAAAAATAAATTATTCGAACAAATATAAATACTATTGAGTTATCGGCAAAAAAATCATCAGTAAATGCTATATTTTTAATTTTAACACATAAATATTTGCATATTAATTAATTAATAATAATATTTATCCGAAATAAAAACATTTGTTCATATATAGAACAAAACCAATTGACAATTCCAACTAAACTATTACTTATGAAACACTTAATGATTTTTTTTATTGTGGTGATCTTTACCGGTAATGCCTTGGCGCAAACAGAAATTAATGGGACGGTTACCGATGTGCAAAATGAACCCTTAATCGGGGCAACTGTGATCATAAAAGGAACAACCGACGGAATAGCAACCGATTTTGATGGCAAGTTTCAATTTTCAACAGACCTGCCTTTACCGATAACGTTAACTATTTCCTATATAGGTTTCAACTCTAAAGATGTAATAGTAGAAAAGGGAGGTGATGTTGGCAATATTACCCTAGCAGAGGGAGAGATGTTAGAAGAGGTAATAGTTTCCGCTAGCAGGGCTCCAGAAAAAGTTATTGAAGCCGTGGCCTCGGTAACTTCATTAGGTCCTGCGCAAATAGCGGCCACACCATCGAACGGAGATCCAACAGAATTATTGAGAAATGTACAAGGGGTTAATTTGGTGCGAAGTGGTACCCAGTTTTCAAATATAGAATTGAGAGGATCTACCACTGTAAATGAAACGAACACGCTTATATTAAAAGACTACATGCCATTAACAACACCCGTTGATAAATCAACAGAATCACGAAACAGTTCATTGTCCTCCTTAGACATTGCCAGGGTAGAAGTAGTTAGAGGTCCGGTCGGTGCTTTGTACGGGCCAAATGTAACCTCTGGTGTGGTACATTTTATTACTAAAGACCCATTTAAATACCCTGGCTTAGACGTTGCGGTAGGTGTTGGAGACAGAAGTGCAACCAATTATAGTTTACGATATGCTGGTAACAACGGTAAAAAGTTTGGCTGGAAACTTTTAACATCATATTCAAAATCAACTGATTTTGCAATTGCAGGCGAAGGTCTTATAGATGCCAATGGCAACCCTGTCGTTAGACCAAAAAATATGGAGACATTGGGCGGTAAAACATTCTATAATGTTGAAAATTTAGACCAAGAAGTAAGCAATTGGTTTGTAGAAGGTACTTTGGCTTATAAGTTCTCTGATAAGGTAAAATTGAATTACCTGTTTTCTCTTGCTAGATCTGTGGGTAATTCAAGAAATCAAACAGGACAGAATTATAGAGGTATGCAGCGATACGAACAGCAGTTAAGAATTGATGCCGGTAATTTCTTCGCTGCACTTTATCACCGCCATAGTTTCGGAAACATTGATAGTGATGGCAACCTTAACGGATTAAAAAATCACATTTTTACTGTAGGCTATAGTAATCCGCCCAATGTAGATAGAGATGGAGACGGTATCAATGAAACACGGGTAACCGATCCAATTGGGGCAACCGATTATTATGATATTAGCGCTCAATACACTATTAACACAAACGACAATCTCCGAATGATCGTAGGTGCAGATTCAAAAATAAGCCCTTCAATTGAGTCTCCAGCTGTTTATGGCATTAACGACAAAAGTAATGGAGGAGATAATTCTTTCAATATCTATGGGGGCTATATTTCTGGTAAATATAAAATTACCGACAAACTGGCGGTAAGTGCAACGGGTAGGGTTGATCATTACTCGGCATACAAAGAAACCGCATTTTCTCCAAGAATTGGCATGGTATACAATCCAAGTGATAAAACTGGTCTTAGGCTGAGCTTTAGTAGGGCGTTCGAATCTCAAAGTCAATTAAGGACTTGGTTAGACTTTCCAATTCCTGTTCCTTCCACTTTTCCCGAAACACATATTGCTGGGGTAGGAACTCCTGTTACCTATAATAACCCAGTAACCAAGTTCGCTTTTGGGAATGTAACCGGAGCAGGAACTTATCAATTTCAAGATATTGTAAATGCTTTGGCGACAAATGCCGGTATTACGGCGCCTTCTGTTTCAGGTACTATTGATTCTCAATTAACATCTTCTGTGTTCTCTGGGCCAGGGGCAGCCGGTGTAGGTGCGTCCACGGGGCCTATCTCCAATATAAACCAGGCCGGACAGCCTAAAGTTTCGTTGAAAACCGTAAATCAATTTGAGATAGGATATAGCACCGTTCTCGAAGAGAAACTTAAGATTAATGTTGATTTATATTATTCTATTTCCGAAAATTTCCAACCTGCAGGATCAATACCCATCTCACCAGGTTCGCAATTAAATTTAGCCAATGTTCAAGCACAAATAGAAGCACAAGTACCGGCTGGCAATGATAGGGATGCCCTGCTCAATGCTCTATACAGCCAACTAGGTACACCTAGCAACAGTAGTGCTCCTGGCTACGGGTTGGTCATTTCCGATTTGGCACAGGCCAACGGATGGGAGTTTGATGCCGGTTTTCCAACTTTTGGTAACGAATCTGCAAAATACATAGGTGCCGATATCGGACTGACGTATTATATTACACCAAAATTGATTGGTTCTACAAATTACTCATACGTATCTAAAAATATCTGGACACCAGAAGATCTTGGCGAAACAAATCAAAACTATCAGTTCTACCTTAATTCACCGACGAGTAGAGTAAACCTAGGTTTACGGTACGGTGGCGAAAAAGGTTTCTATGGTTCTATTAGTATGAACTATGCCTCAGAGTACGAAGGCAAACAAGGTGATGGTAGAGTATTCACAGGAGTAAACCCCGCCCGTACCATTGTTGATTCTAGAATTGGCTATAAAACGTTAATGTTCAATGAAAAAGCCAAAGTAGATTTCGGATTAAGTGTACAAAACTTGTTTGACGAAAAATACTCTCACTTTGTTAACCTGCCAGAATTAAGAAGGTTTGCAATGTTCAATGTGAGGGTCGGTCTTTAGTTTGTAGAAACACCCCTCCAACCATTTAAGATATAGCGTTTTTATAAAAAAAATATATAATGCAAAAAACAATTATAATACTAGCTCTTTTTATTTGTCATTTTGGGACTTCTCAAAAAATAAAAGAGAAACCCAGACCTCCTGAATTGGAAAAACTTGTTTTCAGATTAATGACCGTCCCAAATGCAGTTGACAGTAATGGTGATGGTGACCTTTCTATCGAAGAGGTACTTGCGGCACCTAAACAACTATTAAAGTTAGATAAAAATGGCGATGGAATTTTAGATTCAAATGAAATAGGTGCATGGGAAGAACAACTACCTTTAGTACGCAATCATAATATTACCAATTATATTGACGTAAATGGTGATGTTATCATATCCGCAGAAGAAATTAAAAATGCTTCATCCTCATTAAAATTATTAGATGCCGATGGCAACTGGCATATCAGTAAAGAGGAAATAGAATTTAACAAACCTCCTCTTTTTCCGCTTTTTAGTAATTCTAGAATGCCTTTGAAAACATGGAGAAGGTTTAGGGGGTATACAACGGAGCTCGACGGTCCTATTCCCCCAGGAAAGAACAAGCATGCCTACAAAGGTTATACATTGATACATGAATCAGGTGATGCCACATTAACCCAACAATCAGATAAAACCTATTTGTTAGATAAAAAGGGAAAAAAGGTTCATGAATGGAAACATAACGGATACTCCCCTGAAGCTTCTGTCGCCTATCTTTTACCCAATAGTCAATTATTAAGAACATATAGCAAACATCATTGGCATAAGGACAAAAAATTCCCTGTAGGTGCTACGTCGACTATTGAATTGGTTGATTGGGAAGGAAATATTCTATGGGACTTTACGATGAGTGTAGCCGAAAAATATAGTTTTCATCATGATGTAGAAGCATTGCCAAACGGGAATATTTTAGCGATTAGACATAACGCCTTCACGGTTGAAGAAGCTAAAGCAATGGGTTGGAATGCAGATTTAGGTAAAAGGGCCGCCTATATGATAACCAAGGATAAGACTAAGAAAAATGGGCTCGTTTGGATGAGTAATGTGTTAGAATTGAAACCAAACCTAGTAGACGGCAGTACCGAAATTGTCTGGCAATGGAATAGTTGGGACCATCTAGTTCAAAATAAATATCCTAAGAAACAAAACTTCGGAAACATAACAGATTCTGGTAAAATACATATAAACTACCTTGATTTAGACAAAGACGTACCATATAACGTTGGACAATTTTTTCATCTAAATACAGTAGATTATAATGCGGACTTAGACCTAATTATGTTGAGTTCCCCGACTTATGGAGAATTTTGGATTATAGATCATAGTACCACTACCGAAGAAGCTGCAGGCAGTACAGGAGGAAAATATAAAAAAGGAGGCGACATAATTTACCGTTGGGGCAATGATGAAGCATTTGGGAAAGACATTCGAGACAATTCAACATTGTATTGGCAACACAACGTGCATTGGATACCAGATGGTTTGCCTGGCGCGGGCAATATCCTAATTTTTAATAATGGCCAACGTCGCACACTAGATGGCAAATTCGTCAAAGAAACGAAAACTACGGGTTTTGGTAGTACGTACTCCGATATATTGGAAGTTAAACTTCCAATGGATGAAACTGGGAACTTTGACCCGAACAAGAAAACCAAAGTAGTTTGGTCTTGGGCCAACCCAGATAAAACCTGGTTCTATTCTCCGTTTATGAGCGGAGTTCAACGAATGCCTAACGGTAACACCATTTTCAATAGTGCGTATGATAAATACATTATAGAGGTAACACCTGATGGGAAGAAAGTTGAAGATTATAGAGTGCAAGGTTGGGGAAGATTATATCGCATATATAAATATGGCGATGATTACCCTGGGCTTAAATTTAAATAAATCGCAATCATCAATTCTATCTATGCCAAGATAAAAACGTAATTGCAATTCAAAGGCTTTACATCCTATAAATTATGTTGGATGGTTCAAGCATCTCGGGCTCAGGGAACAATGGTGGTAAAACATCTACATCTTATACAAATACATGAGTCAACAGTTTACAATGGTTCCCTGGTTTTAGAACAGATTTAATGTGTGATTCTTCAATAGGGATAATGATAAGGGACAACCGTATGCTTAGGAAAGGTAGGAACAGAATTATGAATAAGTATTTAAAAAACATTGTTACAGAGGACTCAAGCATTCCTGAGAAGAAATTTCAGACGATATAACTGTCTTTCGAAAACGGTCGCTGTTGGCAAGTAGTATTTAGTATCAAAAAGATGCTTCAAAAAAATGAATTCTTTCAACTTTTTAACTTAAAACAAGATATGTATGAACAACAAAACTTGGCTAGTGAACACCTAGAAATGTGTTCCAACCTAATTCAAGACCGGAAGTTTATAAATGGATGTATCGTTTTTAGAAAATTTTGAATAATTAAAAACACAAAATAATTGAAAAAATCAAGAACTAAAGTAGTGCTCTTAGGTACTGGTACCCCAGTAATGGTGAGTGATCGCTATCAAAGTTCATTGGCAATAATTGTTGATGAGACTTCATATATCGTTGATTGTGGTAGCGGTATTCTAGAACGCCTTTCAAATGCCCGCGCAAGGGGCATTAAAGGACTGGAAAATAAAAAATTAACACGTTTGTTCATTACCCATTTTCATCCAGATCATACCGTAGGCCTGCCTGCGTTTATGATTTGTCCCTGGAATGCGGAAAGATGGGATACACTTAAAATTTTCGGGCCCAAGGGTATTGAAAAAAAAGTGAATGGGCTATTGGACGTTTTTGAAGATGGCATCAATGAACATCTAAATAGTAACCCAAAATTTATGTCTCCTATAGATATAGAACCAAAAGCATATACACAAGGCATTATTTATAAAGATGATTTGGTCAAAGTTGAGGCCATTCCCGTTGAGCACGGTAATTTAGAAGCATATGCCTTCAAATTTATTACTCCAGACAAAACAATAGTAGTTTCCGGTGATACGTGCCCCAGGGGAAAACTATATGAAAAAGCCATAGACTGTGATATTTTGGTTCATGAAGTTTATTGCGAAAGTGCAATAAAAAAAGGAAAAGGAGTCGTACAAGAATATTTTAAAAGAGTACATACTGGTGGTGTTGAATTGGGAAAAGTAGCCAATAGAATAAAACCAAAAAAGTTAGTCTTGACCCACCAGATCGCATATGGTCTTTCTAATGAAGAGGCAGAAAAACAGATTTTAAAAGAAGTTCAAATGAATTTTACGGGAGAGGTAATCTATGGTAATGATTTAGACGTGATCGAATAAAAAGATAATGATTTCAATACCAATTATAAATAGAGTAAAGCATTACAACTTTAAGTTGTTCCAGTCTGACTTAATTTCTGGGCTAACTGTTGGCGTAATGATAGTACCTCAGGGCATGGCTTACGCTATGCTTGCCGGTGTACCTCCTATTTATGGATTGTACGGTGCCATAGTCCCACTTTTTTTGTATGCTATTTTTGGTACATCACATGCTATGGCCATAGGGCCCGTAGCAATTTCATCATTGTTAATTTTTGCAGGAATAAGTGAAATAGCGGTGCCCGGTTCTCCCGAATTTATTTCATTCGTGATTTTGTCCGGTTTTTTTATAGGGCTCCTTAAGCTGCTAATTAGTATAATGCGATTAGGGTTTTTGGTCAATTTTTTATCAAAACCTGTGATTATTGGTTTTACTTCCGCTGCAGCAATCATTATAGCCATTAGTCAAGTGAAGCATGTGCTTGGTGTACATATTCCAACAAGTTCATCTTTATTAAGTACTATTCAGGGTTTAAGTTCAGAAATAGATAACACGAATGTGGCAACGGCATTGGTTTGCATTAGTGGTATTACATTAATGTTATTATTAAAAAAGCTGAACAAAAAAATACCTGGCGCCTTATTGGTTGTGATATTGAGTGTAGCGGTAGTCTCTCTATTCCATTTAGAAGACTATGGCATTACAATTGTTAAAGAAGTACCTAAGGGTTTCCCTTCTTTTTTAGTGCCAAACTTCACCATAGAAAATATTCGTTTGGTAATGCCTACGGTCTTGACCGTAACAGTAATCAGCATTGTAGAGTCAATAAGTATTGCCAAGGTTTGGGAGTCTAAATATAATGCAACTCAAGATCCAAAAAATAGATATAAGATAGATGCAAACCAAGAATTATTTGCCCTTGGTATTGCTAAAATTGGTGGTTCCTTTTTTCAAGCTTTGCCATCTTCAGGAAGCTTTACTCGCTCAGCAATAAACCATGAGAGCGGAGCAAAAACACAAATTTCATCAATAATTACTGCGCTTTTCGTCACGCTGGTATTGTTGTTTTTTACACCGCTATTTTATTATTTGCCCCAAGCCATATTGGCTGCTATTATTTTAGTGTCCGTTGTGGGGCTGTTTGAATACAAAGAGGCATTTTCATTATGGAAAACCCATAGAAGCGACTTCTATATGTTGTTGACTTCTTTTATATTAACACTTGTAGTCGGTATTAAAGAAGGGGTGTTTGCCGGTATATTTTTATCCATTATTGTTGTTGTTTATCGCTTGGCAAAACCAGACATCCTTGTGTTGGGCAAATTACCAAACACAAGCCATTTTAGATGTATTCACAGATATCCTGAAGCTGAGCAAGTCAAAAATTGTAAAATCATTCGATTCAACGGTCAACTATTCTTTGCTAATAGTGATTATTTGAAAGATTTTATTGTAAACGTCATAACTGAAAACAGTAACATCAAAGTACTCATCATAGATGCTTCGAATATTCATGATGTAGATTCTACAGGAATAAAAATGTTAGAAGAAATTAAAGAGCTTCTGGAAGCAAAAGGCATCCATTTTTATTTTGCTAATACGATAGGTTCTTTTAGAGACCGTCTACATAGGGCTGGTTTAACACAAAAAATAGTCGGTAAAAATCATTTTATGTCAATTCTGGAGGCCGTTGAATATTCTCAAGAACAAATTCCGGAACAAGAAAAAACAATGAATAATAACGTGGTCTATGCAATCTCATCCGTAACCACCAAATTTTAAAAGATCATGACCACATTGGATATAAACCAAATAATAGATAAGGCTAAAGCCACGTCATTTCTAGTTCACATAGTTGTTCTTGGATGTTTGTGCTCAATTATTGAAGGTTTTGAGATGATAGTTTTGGGTATGATTATACCAAATCTTGCAAAGGATTGGGGCTTAAAACCAGAAGATTTCGAATATGCACATCTAGCCGTTCTATTCGGAATTTTAGCAGGCTCTATTTTTGCCGGAATCCTCATGGATAAAATTGGCCGAAGAAAATCAATGCTACTTATGTTTGGTCTAGGTACTATTGGTATGGGGGTAAGTTTTTTCCTTGAAAATATGACACAGCTGATTATACTAAGGTTTTTGACAGGATTGGGGGCCGGAGGTTCGTTGCCGATCGCGTTGGCAATAGTAACCGAATATTCTCCTAAAAAGGTTAGAAACATGTTAGCTGTATTGGTATATGCCGGAGCCCCATTTGCCACTACCGTTGGCGGGTATATAGGTCCTCATTTCATTGAAATGTACGATTGGAAGGGGATGTTTCTTTTAGGCTTTATGATGTCTTTGCCAATTTTTCTTTGGATGGTCTTTTTCTTACCTGAATCATTAAAATACCTAGTAGCCAAAGAGAAAAATACAGAGAAGGCAAAAAAATTATTAATCAAAGTTGATAGCTCCATAACTATTGCCGAAACGGATCGACTGTTTATCAATGAAAAACCGATTGCAAAAAGTCCTATTGGAGCACTGTTTTCTGAAGGTAGGTCTATTGTTACCTTCTTATTATGGATTGCATTTATTGGCGGCCAGTTCATCGTTTATTTTATGTCGCTATGGCTACCGACAATTTTACAAAATAATGGTTGGGAACAAAATCTAAGTTTAAACGCAATCGGTCATTACTATTTAGGTGCTGGAATTGGTGGAATTATTATTGGCTGGATGGCAGACCGATGGGGGTCCGCAAAAGTTTTGGCCATAGCTTTTCCTCTTGCCGCATTGCTATATTTTTGGTTAGGACAAGTTGTTGACGACCCGGATATGTGGTTTATCATAGCGCCATTCGCTGGAGCCGTAAGTGTTGGTGCAATGATGGCAAAGGCTCCCTTTGCTGCTAGTCTTTATCCAACAACAATTAGAGGAACAGGTATAGGTACGGCAATGGGCGTTGGTCGTATCGGTGGTTTGCTGACTCCTGGGGTTGGTGCCGCATTGGTAGCCGCCAACGTGACTGCTGCCCAATTTTATAACATAGCTACAATTGCCCCGATAATATGTGCTAGTGCAATACTCGTCATTTTGTTGATTACCAGGAAAAAGAAATTCGGCACAGATAATATTCAATAAATTCAATTATACCCTAAAAACACCAAAATATGTATAGTTCTTATATAAATGGAAAATGGACTGCTATGGGCGAGAATTTTGAAACCACCAGCCCAGTAACCAATAAACCATTCGCTACTGTTATTGGTTGCGATGCAGAAGATGCTAGGGCGGCCATCAAAGCAGCAAAAACGGCATTTCCATTATGGTCAGGTTTAAGTGCTGAAGAGCGTAGTCATTACCTGATCAAAGTAGCGGAAGCTCTTGAAGAAATGGTTGAGGAAATTGAAGATATATTAATTGATGAGGTTGGCTCTTGGATCGGGAAAGCAAAATTTGAATGCCTTACCACACCTAAGTTATTTCGTGCAGCAGCAGACCTTGCTAAAACCGTAAAAGGTTATGAGCTAGTATCGCCTGCTGGCAAAAAGAGCATGGTAGTAAAAGAACCTATGGGAGTGGTCAGTGTTATCACACCGTGGAATATGCCCTTAAACCTTTCATCAAGAACCACATCTAGTATTCTAGCGGTAGGTAATACCGTAATATTAAAGCCTGCCGAATTATCTCCTTTGTCAGGAGGATGGGTTTTGGCAAAAGCCTTTGAAAAAGCTGGTGTTCCTAAAGGTGTATTTAATGTTCTTTTGTGCTCCAAACAAAATGTAGAGAAAGTTGGTGATGTTATGGTTACGGACCCCTCTATTAAGGCCATAAGTTTTACGGGGTCTACAGGTGTGGGTAAGCATATCGCAGCAAAAGCCGGAGGTCTTTTAAAAAAGGTTAGTATGGAGCTCGGCGGTAAAGATGCGATGATTATTTTAGACGATGCGGATTTAGATATAGCCGTAAACGCAGCTGTTTTTGCCTCCTTTAATCATTCTGGTCAAATATGTATGGGTACCAAGCGTATCTATGTACATGAAAAACTAACTACCGAATTTACTGACCGTTTTGTTGCTAAAACTAAGAAACTTGGTTACGGTGATGTGCGAGATTTAAATAAGCCCATTGCTCCCCTGATCAATGAAACCCAAATTAGGAAAATTGACGAACAAGTAATAGATGCAGTTGCTAAAGGAGCAACTGTTTTAGCTGGCGGAAAAAGAGATGGTATGTATTACCTGCCCACAATTCTTACTGGGGTAACTTCCAATATGAGCACTTTTGACGAAGAAGCCTTTGGTCCTTTAGTATCTATATACGTTTTTTCAACTATCGAAGAAGCTATTGATCAAGTGAATGCCTCTAAATATGGTCTTTCAGGCGCTGTAATTACTAGAGATACAGTTAAAGGGTATGAAGTAGCCAGGAAAATTGAAAGTGGAATGTGCCATGTAAATGACGGTACTATCTATGCTGAAGCTTTAGCCCCTTTCGGGGGTGTTAAAAATAGTGGTATCGGGCGTTACGGTGGTCAAGCGTCAATAGATAGTTTTACGACAACGAAATGGATTACAATTGCCGATAAAGGTATTCAATATCCACCAGCATTCATGGAATAAAAATAAAACAAAATGAGCAAAACAATAATAATAACGGGGTGTTCTTCAGGAATAGGAGCGGAAACAGCAAGGCAGCTTAAAGCACAAGGCATGACCGTAGTCGGCTTCGACTTAAAAAAACCCGAAGCTAACGTCGACGTATATATTCCTATGGACTTAAGTGATTATTCCTCTATTGATAAGGCCGTAGAAGCACTAAAAATAAAAGGTGATGCACTATATAACGTAGCAGGGGTTCCCCCAACATTACCTACTGATATCCAAATTAAAGTGAATTTTTTTGGACTGCGCCATTTTACCAATCTTATGATTCCTAAATTAAATTCGAACGCTTCAATTATAAATTTAGCTTCATTGGCTGGTGCTAATTGGCTTAATAATATAGACCATATTAATTCTTTGTTCGCAATTGAAAACCCAGATGAAGCAGAACAGTTTTTAATAGAAAATAATTTGAACGATGTAGCTACCTATGCCTTTTCAAAAGAGGCCGTCATTGCATGGTCCCTTAAAGTATCGGATAAATGGAAAGAAAAAGGTATCACTGTAAAATCTGTAAGTCCAGGTCCAATAAAAACACCTATTCTTAAAGATTTTGAAGCAACAATCGTAAAAAAACAAGTAAGTCTTCCTGAGGAATATAAAGGTGAGACAAGAGATATTGCCGCAATGCTTTGTTTTTTATGTAGTGATGGTGGTAGATGGGTTAATGGCACAGATATTCTTATGGATGGAGGCTTAAAGGCTTCAAGGTTGAAATCATCATTGTTCAATTAAAATAATTGGTATGTCTTTAAATAAAGTTTTTACGGTAATTTTCATTTTGGTATTTGCAGGGTTTACATTGACCAGTTGCGAATCAAAGAAAAAGAATGATGGGAAAAAAAATGTAATAACTACAACAATTGAGTTGCCAAACCGACCAAATATTTTATGGTTGGTCACTGAAGATATGGGGTCATATATACCTTCTTTTGGCGACTCTACAATTACAACTCCCAACTTAAGCCGCTTGGCCAAAGAAGGAGTGGTGTATCCTAATCTATTCTCTCCCTCCGGAGTATGTGCGCCTAGTAGGGCGGCAATTACTACGGGAATGTACCCAACAAGTATAGGGGCCAATAATATGCGTACCATTTTGCATACCAAGATGACAGGTTTGCCCGCCTATGGGGCAGTGCCTCCACCTGAAACGCGTATGGTAAGCGAACTTCTTCGAATGAACGGGTATTATTGCTCAAACAACTATAAAGAGGATTATCAATTTAAAGCCCCAAAAACTGCTTGGGACGAAAGTAGTCCGTATGCCCATTGGCGAAATCGAAATAAGGACCAACCTTTTTTCGCGGTATTCAATTTTACGGAAACACATGAGTCTGGATTATTTGAACCCTATGGTCATAGAAAAATTGAAACGAGACATTATCACTCGGGAGACACTACCTATACTTGGGGAGAGGATAAATTAGAATTACAAAAAAAACCGTACATAGCTTGGGGAGCTAGCCGATTTACTGAAGAAGAGACGCCGGTGAACTTGCCCAAAAACACAAAGTTTTCTATTCCCCCATATTTGCCCAATACCCCTATAGTACATAGGGATATGTGGAAATTATATAATAACATAGCCGAAATGGACAAACAAGTTGGAGCCATTTTAAAGCAATTGGAAGATGATGGATTATTGGAAAATACCATCATTTTTTTCTATGGTGATCATGGAGGGCCAATGCCAAGGGAAAAGCGGCTAATTTATGATTTAGGGCTGAAAACGCCTATGATTATTAGGTTTCCAAACAAGCAACGCTCAGAAACAAGAGATGATCAATTACTCAGTTTTGTAGATTTTGCCCCTACCTTACTTTCCTTGGCCGACATTGAACCACCAGCTTATATTCAAGGACAAGCTTTTTTAGGAAAGTACAAAGCCAAGGAAGAACGAAACTATATATATGGGGCCGCAGATCGTTTCGATGGGGTTACCGACGCCATACGTGCCGTTAGAGATAACCAATATAAATACATACGTAATTATAGACCTGATCAAGGGTATTATTTGCCTGTAAAATTCAGGGAAAGGATACCTACAATGCAAGAGTTGTTACGACTACGTGATGAAGGAAAATTAGATAGTATACAATTACAATGGTTTCGTGAAAAGAAGCCCGATGAAGAACTTTATGATTGTTCGGCTGATCCATACGAGCTAAATAATTTGGCTCAAGATCCTTCTTATCAAAGTAAACTTGTTGAATTGCGAACGGAATTGGACCGTTGGTTATCTGAAATTGGAGATGAGCCCAATCTTCCTGAAAAAGAACTGATTGCCAAGTTGTGGAATGGGGCAAAAAAACAGCCAACAACCTCAAAACCAAAACTTGCGTTTTCTGATAATAAATTAACTATTAGCTGTGCTACCATAGGAGCTTCCATTGGTTATAAAATTATTCCTGAAAATGGGAAAACACCAAAAACATGGTCAATATATCAGAAACCATTAAACCTTCCTAAACATGCTAAAATAGTTGTGCAAGCGTATAGAATAGGATTTGTGCCAAGTGACATTGTTACTGAAAACAGAATCTAACAGATGAGAACCATGGTTCTTTTTTTATTCAAAATGTAACTATTTACTGGGCAAAAAAAACCATAAGCCAATAAAAACAGCTGTTAGGGAAAACTATTGTTAATAAAAGATGTTTTGCGATCTATAATGTAAAAGCATGATATCAAGAACAAAATTTCTGGATATCTAAAAAAGGTGCTCCGTCGATAGAGTTATCTGAAAAATGATAAATGGCCTTGTCACATTGCTGAATTTTAAAATATATGTATACGATGATTAAAAATATTATTACAATTTCATTGGTTGGGATTGTTACTTTAAGTTGTGTTACGAACAAGAGGATCGATAAAGTTTCAGTGAATGAAATAAATGAGTACTCAAATCCAATTTTACAAGGTTTCTACCCCGACCCAAGTATTTGTAAAGCTGGTAGTAATTACTACATGGTACATTCAACCTTTGCCTATTTTCCAGGAATTCCAATTTTTGAAAGTAATGACCTTGTGAACTGGACACAAATTGGAAATGTATTAGACAGACCGGAGCAATTAGATTTAGAGGGGTTAGATGTATCAAGAGGAGTTTTTGCCCCGGCAATCAGTTATCACAAAGGAATTTATTATTTAGTAGGCACAATAGTTAAAGGAGGAAATAATTTTATTGTTTCCGCAACCGATCCAGCCGGTCCTTGGTCCAATCCGATATGGATACCCGAAGTAAAAGGAATAGATCCTTCACTTTTTTTTGATAATGAGAAAACTTTTATTGTATACAACAGTGTCCCTCCAGATGGAAAACCAATGTATAAAGGACATAGGACTATAAGAATGTATGAGTTCGATATAGAAAAAGGAAAAGTTTTAGGGGCACCTATAATTTTGGTAAATGGTGGTTCGGATATTTCCAAAAAACCAAACTGGATCGAAGGTCCACATATCTACAAAAGAAATAAGTATTACTACTTAATGGCTGCCGAAGGTGGAACTTATGAAAATCATTCAGAAGTTGTTTTTCGAAGTAAAAATGTAACTGGGCCATATACAAGTTATGAGAATAATCCAATTCTAACCCAGCGTCATTTAGACCCAAATAGACCAAGCCCAATTGTTTCAACTGGACATGCGGATATAGTAGAAGATAATTATGGAAATTGGTGGGGCGTTTTTTTAGGATGCAGACCTTACGAAGGCAATTATTATAACACTGGTAGAGAAACATTTATGGCGCCTGTAAAATGGGTAAATAACTGGCCTATTTTTGATTTAGGAGGAGATATTGTAAAGAGAAGTTATCCAACACCCAATAATGCAAAAAAACAAAAGCGATCATTTAAAAACAGTGGAAAATATATATACAAAGAAGAGTTCGAAAAATCGAAACTCGGTTATGAATGGTTGTTTTTAAGAACACCAAGAGAAAAGTGGTACACTATTTCCAATGGTACTATTTCAATTAAAACAAGGCCGGAAAGTGCTTCCAAAAAACAAAATCCAAGTTTTATAGGATACCGACAGCAACATATAAATGGGAGTGTAAGTGCAGAAATGGACTTTAACACACTTAAAGAAAACGAAAAATCCGGATTAGTAATTTTTCAAAACGAGACACATTATTACT
Source organism: Zobellia uliginosa (assembly GCF_900156625.1). Classification (GTDB taxonomy): domain Bacteria; phylum Bacteroidota; class Bacteroidia; order Flavobacteriales; family Flavobacteriaceae; genus Zobellia; species Zobellia uliginosa. Next base: position 1,133,029 of record NZ_FTOB01000001.1, read on the forward strand.
ACATGTGTAAATCAATTTCCAATGATAGGCCCGTAGTTCAGTTATTTCAATCTAAAAAAGACACATTAGAACTCTTAATTGAAAAACCTGTAATCTCAAAAAGTTCTTTACAGCTAAAGATAGAAGCAAACGGAGCGCATTACAATTTCTATTATGCTGACGAAAATGAAAATTGGAAACCATTACAATTAGATGTAGATGCAAGTTTTTTAAGTACTCAAGAAGCAGGTGGTTTCGTAGGTGCTATTTATGGTATGTACACGACTTCGTTAGGAGAGAAAAGTGATAACACTGCTAGATTCAATTGGTTCGAAATTGAAAACTTGGATTCATATTAAATGAACTTTCATAGTTTTTTATTTCTAATTATTTGTTCTGATTCTAAAAGTTCGGGAAACGTAAAACATATATTATTATCGGGCCTTTCATTGAACTTGTTATATGTATTAGGTATTGGTAATCTCTATGGGCAAGAAGTACTAAAACTTGAGAAAGTCCGATCCAATTTTTTCTCTACCCAGTTCAATCTTCATGCAGGGTATATTCACGATGAAGAAGGCAATAGATTTGGCACCACTACTAGGGGGCAAAGGAATCTTGTTGCTTTTCAGTTTTTTCATAAACAAAAACGAGATGTTACTACTGATCCAACAAAACTCATTCGATTCAACTCATTAATGTTTCGTGTTGCAACTCCTACCAGTTTAGACTTTACTAAAGAAAATAATGGCATCAACTTTAAAGTACGATTAATAAAAGCTTGGGCTAAGTTTTCAACAAAATGGGTGAACACTACAATCTGGGTAGGTAATAAAACACTACCCTATGGCCATAGTCATTTTTTAGATACCGCTTCTAGTTTTATGCTTCATAGTATTAATATAGATATGGGGTTTATTCAAGATTTAGGTGTATTTGTTAAAACTCCAATTTCAAATAAAATAGATGCTCAATTTAGTATAGGTACTGGAGGCTTGTTTAGTACAGCGCTTCTGGAGATTGAAGGGAATGATTATTCTTACAATAGTTTTAAGAGAGATAAAAGGTGGCTAGTTGTCGCACATTTCGATAATCGTCATTTTCTCAATGATAAAATTGGAGTAAACCTAGTTTCTGGACGAATAAAGGACAAATTGGTTAATGATGATTTTATACAAATAAACAGAATCGGGGTATACTGGAAACATAAAGACAAAAATAAATTAAAAGTTATTAATCAAGTATTTGTAGGTAGCTCAAAATCATGTGAATATGGTTCTTTTATGTCTCTTAATACGCAATCTAGCCTAGGGTATTATCTAAAAGATGATTTTTCTATAGATACATCTTTTGTTAGTAGTTATTTGACTTCAACCTCCTCTAATCAATATTATTTGAACTATACCAGTGGTATGAGCTTTACCTACATGATAGAACCTCTAAAACGTCTGAAACTAAATAGTTACTACACCAATATCTATGATTTAAATGAAAGAAATTGGGGAGTTTTACTTCAATTGACTATGGAATTTGGGAATAAACCTAAATTCTAACTTATGGATTGTTTGAACAAGGGTAAATCTACATAACCTATTTCAAGTCAAAAAAATGCACGAGGTAGTAGCCCAGGAATATTTCATAAACCGAAAAGAGAAAGATATGGCAATATCAAATTCGGTTGAAAATTTACATTAATCATAAAAAATAGCAAGACGGCGACAAAAAGTTGCTTGAAAACAATAATAAATTCAACTAAACACCATGGAAACAACAGCAAACAGAAGTTATCTAATAAAATTAACGATAGTAGCAACACTTGGAGGTCTATTGTTCGGGTATGATACAGCAGTAATTTCCGGAACGGTCAGTTCTTTGGAAAGTTTTTTTATTCTACCATTCGGATTAAATGAAATGGATGCTAATGCCAGATTAGGATTTGTTGTTTCTTGCGCCTTGATTGGTTGTATTGTAGGGGGAATATGCGGAGGAATGATCAGCAAAAAATTGGGACGGAAAAATGGCTTAATTTTAGCGGCATTATTGTTTTTAGTATCTGCAATAGGGTCTTCGATGCCCGAACTATTTATTGAGTCAATAGGAAGCGCAGATCATACATACATTTATATTTTCGTTATTTATAGAATTATAGGCGGCATAGGTGTTGGTTTAGCATCTATGCTTTCACCATTGTACATTGCTGAAATTGCACCGGCTAAAATAAGGGGTAAACTGGTTTCGTTGAATCAGTTTGCTATTATATTTGGAATGTTAGTGGTGTATTTTGTTAACTTTTATATTGCAAAACAAGGAGATGATTCTTGGTTGAATTCTATTGGGTGGCGTTGGATGTTTGCTTCGGAAACCATTCCTGCTACACTGTTTTTGGTTATGTTGTTTTTTGTGCCGGATACTCCTAGGTCGTTACTGTTGAAATCTAAAACAGAAAAAGCTATGGAAGTTCTAACAAAAGTAAATGGGCTAGAAGAAGCAAAGAAAATATTTGCTGAAATTGAAAATACGGTAACCAGTCGTTCGGGAAAACTATTTTCTTTCGGAATGAGAGTAATTGTTATAGGGGTCTTACTCTCCGTTTTCCAACAATTTGTAGGTATTAATGTAGTATTATATTACGCGCCAGAGATTTTCAAAAGTATGGGTTCTGGAACTGATACAGCATTATTGCAGACAATTATTGTTGGTTCGGTGAATTTAGTATTTACAGTATTAGCTATAGTGACCGTTGATAAATATGGAAGAAAACCATTAATGGTTATTGGTGCCTTGGGTATGGCTATTTCGATGTTTGCATTAGGAACAACCTTTTTTACACAGTCTGTTGGTCTAGGGGCATTAGTTTTTATGCTTATTTATGTAGCAAGTTTCGCTGTGAGTTGGGGGCCGGTTTGTTGGGTTTTGTTATCGGAAATATTTCCAAATAAAATTAGAGGTCGTGCATTGGCTGTTGCTGTTGCGGTACAATGGATTTCTAATTATTTAGTATCATGGACGTTTCCAATGATGGATAAGAACACGTACTTGTTAGAAAAATTCAACCACGGATTTGCTTATTGGATTTATGGTGTTATGGGTTTACTGGCAATGTTTTTAGTATGGAAGTATGTGCCGGAAACAAAAGGAAAAACATTGGAAGAATTGGAGAAAATTTGGAAGAAGTGAATACGGATCATGACTAATTGTTTTCATGCAAATAGCAAACTCCTATTTCATTTCATACACAACAATGAGGGCTCAACACAAAAAGTTGTGGAGAGGTTAAAATTGGCCGATCTTTGAATCCAAAAAGTTAAATGCTTTCAGATTCACTATCATCTATAGCCAAA
>NZ_FTOB01000011.1 GCF_900156625.1 Zobellia uliginosa
TTTGGCTATAGATGATAGTGAATCTGAAAGCATTTAACTTTTTGGATTCAAAGATCGGCCAATTTTAACCTCTCCACAACTTTTTGTGTTGAGCCGTAATAATCTTTTCAAATGATGTAAATATCCATTTCGGATAAGCGGTAAAGCTACCATTATAAATACCAAGGAATCCACATAGGAGAAGCAATGGTACTCTAAAGTCTATCGTACCAAGGTCTTGACAAAGGAGGCAAAGTACATCAACGGTATTTTATATAACATAAAAATGGAACCCAAAAGTCTCATAAAGAGCTTCCGGACGAAGGGAGGGTGATTATGGTATTAGCAGTTAAGGAACGTTATCTCGGAAAGGATAAAGCGGTATCGACTACCCGCAAATATGCCGAGGTCATGTTTAGTAGTGTTTATGGTAATTGTATTTAATATTATAATGTACTTTGGGCTGATTTATGAAAATCCAATTGTTTCTATCTTAAACTTATGGTATGTCCGATTTCGCATTAGTAAGAATGATCGAGAATGACAGGTTCAAATTGTTTTACGGAACCTATAATTTCTATCTTTAATTGTTCTTACATTGGGCTTAAAGCGTAAATTGACCACAATATCGTATGGATGATTTCCTAGGTCTTAAATCTAGGAAGTCTTATGTTTTTCGTTATAAATTGAAAATGTTGTTGGTAAATTAATGGTCAGGTCTATTCTAAAAATAAAGTTCTCAAATACAATCAAAACGGGTTTAATCGCATTTCTGTTGCTTTTTATTTCTGTTGGAAATAGTCAGGTCCCTATGTACAAAGTAGGAACGTTGAATGATCAAAACAGTATTAATGATAATGTGGTATCATCTATATGTAAAGACAGTTTAGGTTTTATATGGATAGGTAAGATGGATGGGCTGTTTAGATATTCAGGTTACGATGCTGAAGTTTATTCTTCGTCGTCTAATGATAAAAAACGGTTAAGCAATCCGTGGGTGACTGATATTATAGGGTATCGAGATGAATTGGCTATAGGCACTAAACGAGGGCTCAATTTTTTTAATCCCAAGACAGGCATATTTCGACGACTGTTCCCTTCAGGAACAAATAGTGAGTTAAGCAATGAAATTACATCCCTTCTAGAATTACCGAGAGGAAGATTGCTGGTGGGTACGGCAAACGGTCTAATACTAGTAGCATCTGATACTACTTCTGTTTTGAAAGAGATTCCCTTGTTCGTTGATGGAGTGAGAAACAAAGCAGTTAGGGTAAGGGATATGGTTCAATCTCCACATGGGGTTTTTATCAATACTGAACTTGGAGTTTTTCAGCTTTCAGAAGACAGCAACAGAGCACATAAATTAGCTTTTATTTCAGGGGGGCAAGAGTTGAATGATATTCGTTCAATATATGCGACAAAGGACCGCCGTTTACTCATTTCCGCTAAACAAGGTTTTTTCTACTTTGATATAGGCTCGTATCGCTTAACTATGGATAAGGACATTCGGGTAAGTCCGATTGGGGAACTTTATAGCAATTGGCCGCCAACGAAGAGGGTAAACGTTGTTCTGGAGGACTCCAACGGTACAATTTGGTTGGGAACTGAAGGTAATGGTGTGTTTTCTTATTACAAACAAACTGCTCAGTGGAAAAATTATCGGTTCGAGATAGATAAAAAAAATGTTCTAAAAAATGATTTCATAAGAGCGCTTTATGAAGATGAATCGGGGATGATATTGATAGGAAGCGATGCAGGTGTAAATACATTAATTGCAGAAGGAGGTATATTTCAATCAATAGAGAACCTTACCTGTAAAAATATAAAAGAAGACGTGTCTAATGTGCACTCAATTCTTACGGATAGGAATGGTAGGCTTTGGATAGGTACTAGAGGCAACGGACTTTTTGTTAAAGATGATGTGATTTGTATAAACGTGCATCCGGATGAGAACGGGAGACTAGGTCAAATACGCTCTATTATAGAGGATGAGTATAACCGTATATGGGTGGGCACGCAGGAAGGAGTGTACATAATTGACAGTAGGAAGGTCAAAACTGAAAATATCGAAACTTATCTTAAAAATGTACAGCCTGCATTGCTCCCCGAAACAGAGATATATCATATTTTGGAAGATAGGGTTGGTAACAAATGGATTAGTACTTTAAGTGGACTTTATATATATACTGCCGAAAAAAATCTTAGGAAGATTACCAATACGAATATAGAGACCATTTTAGATAAAAAGGTGGTGTACTCAATGTTCTTGGATAGTAAAGAAAGAATATGGATGGGAACTTTAAACGGGACAATAGCTTTTTTGGACTTAAACGATTATGACAATCCGTACTTGTTTTCTGAATATATTGGAAAATCACTCAATTTTCAGAGGATTGCAGTTGCTCCAACTTACAAAGATTACTTTGAAAATTATGGAGTTTATTCCCTTACCGAAATTGTCGACGGTACTATTTTGGCCGGCACTAATTTTGGAGTGTGCAAAATCGATATTGAAAATAAGCAAATAGCCCCCCTTTTCTCTGTTGATGAAGTAAGTACTTCTTCTAATCTGGGCAACAGTTATGTATACGGACTTCTTTACAATAAAAACCAAAATCAATTGTGGGCTAGTTCGAACAATGGCTTGTTTTCTTATGATTTCAATAGTAGGGAAATTGAAAATTTTGGCATAAAAGATGGCCTACAGTCCCTAGAGTTCAATGGTAATGCTGTTCATAAAGATAGTCAGGGAAAACTTTATTTTGGAGGGGCAAACGGTTTAAACATTTATGATGCTTCCTTAAGGTTCGAAAAAAGTAGTTTTAAACCCAATATCGCTTTGACAAAGATTTTTGTGAATGGAAAATTATTGGAGAACGACTTAAAAAGTAGGGCTTTGAATAATGAAGTGGCATACACTCGATCACTGACCTTGTCCTCAAAACAGAATACCGTGGGGTTTGAGTTTACCTCATTACATCTGCCGCATCCTTTAAGTAACTACTTCAAATGTAAATTGATAGGGGTCGACCATGATTGGATCGAACTTAAAAACAAACGCTCGATCAATTACGCTAATTTGCCTAAAGGTAAATATAGCTTTCAGCTCATGGCTACGAACAATGACGGAGTGTGGAATGAAACCCCGCTTACAATACACCTTGAAATACTACCTGCATGGTATAATACTTGGTATATGATGTTATTATGGGTTTTATTATCCCTAACGATTATAACATTGTTCGTTCGTGTTTTAATAAAGAATCACAATAAGAACAATGCCTTAAAGATTAAAGAGATAGAACAGGAAAACCTTCAAAATTTGTACGAGTCAAAACTGGTGTTTTTTACCAATCTCTCACACGAGATTAGAACGCCTTTGTCATTGATAGTAGATCCCATAAAAACGTTAATGTCGCACAGCGAAATCTATGGTAGAAAACCAGAGCTTTTTAATGTGTTGAACAACAACGTAGATCGCTTACGAAGGTTGATCGACCAGATTATGGATTTTAGAAAGTATGAATACGGAAAATTGGAGTTAAACGTCGTGCATGCGGATATGGTCCAGACCATACGGTCGATTACTGCATCCTTTGATTTTCATTCGGTTCAGCAAAAAATAAAATTTAAAGTTAAGTTACCTGAACACGAGATGTTAATGTATTTTGACGAAGATAAAATAGAAAAGATAGTTTACAATATTTTGTCCAATGCTTTTAAGGCAACTCCCGCAGAGGGGACGGTGAGAATTTCTTTAAGAAACTTTGATCCTCAAAAAACAAAAAAGTTAAGTAAGTACAAGGTTATATGTGGTAATGATAAATTACATGAATTTCAAAACCATATATACATCAAAGTAGTAGACAAGGGCACTGGAATAAGGGAAAGTAATCTAGAAGAAATTTTCACTCGGTTCTACCAAGATAAAACCATAAATTCGGGTACAGGAATAGGGCTTTATATGGTAAAGCAGTTGACCGAATTGCATTCAGGTACCATTTTAATAAAAAGCAAGCGTCATAAAGGAACTTCATTTATTATCGTTTTACCTCGAAATGAAGATATTTATAGCACCTCCATAGTTGATGATCAACCTTTGGTTAGTCAAGGGGAAAAGGCAGAAAGACCAAGCACTTTAATTCTTCGGGGCACGGATAATAATATTTTTAAAGCCAAAACGCATAGTGTTGCAATTGTAGAGGACAACGACGAATTGCGCATGTATCTAAAAGATATTTTGGAAGGCCATTACCATGTATTTACGGCTACCAATGGGGTTGAAGGGCTAGAATTGATTAAAGATGAAATACCGGACTTGGTTTTGAGCGATGTCGTTATGCCGGAAATGGATGGCCTGGAACTTTGTAGGCAGGTAAAGAATAACTTTGATACCAGCCACATCCCGATAATATTGCTCACTGCCAAAACTTTTGATTCTCAAAAATTGAGCGGCTTACAATCGGGGGCGGACGTATATCTTACCAAGCCATTCAATCGAGAAATAGTATTGGCCAATATTGCCAATCTTATTACAAGTAGGGAAAAGCTTAGGTTGATTTTTCAAAATGAAAAGATACTGGAACCATCAAAAATCACGGTTAGTTCAGTAGATGAAACCCTTATGCTGAAATTAAAGAAATATATTGAAGAGCACGTTCAAGACCAAAACCTTACCTTAGAACGCATGGCAACTGAAATAGGTGTGAGTAGGGCCCAGCTTTTTAGAAAAATGAAGGCACTGACGGGACTGACCCCTAATAACTTTATAAAATCGGTGCGCTTAAAATTTGCCGTAAAGTTGTTAGAAGAGAATAAGCTGCAGATTTCGGAAGTGGCATTCCTCTGTGGATTTAAAGAACCTAGTTATTTTTCCAGATGTTTTAGGGAAACTTATGGGTGTACTCCCAAAGAATATATGAAGTCCTAATCAAGCTCGGCATTGTTTTTTATACGTTTAAAACACTATTTTGGCCAAATTTAAGTGCGAATTTTGTGTTATGGGGTATGCCTCATCTCTTGGTCAGGTCTACATCTTTCCTTTTTAAATAATTTTCTCTTCCTAGAATGGGCATCAAAGCTACAATTACGCATTGAGCTATTACTTTTTTTGTAAGGTTTTAATAGCAATTTTACCCAAATAGCTTCATAATCGTTGATTTGATACGATTTTATTAGTAATTGATACTTGTTTATCACTGCCCAATGCCTCTTCAAGTTAATTTCAAACCATCTAAAAACCCAAAAAATAATTTGCGAATGGATACTAATTAGTAAAGGAAGAAAACAAAGACTAACAGATAACTAAATAACGCCAAGTATGAAAAACAAACAGAATAAGAAACAACTTTTGCTGGCCCTGATATTTTGTCAGCTCATTTTCGCACAATATATATTTGCACAAGACCAAACTTCCGGTAAAATAGAGGTTACCGGTGTGGTAACCGACGAGTTTGATATGCCCATGCCCTATGTGAACGTGTATGTTAAAAATACACGATCGGGTACATTAACGGATTTTGACGGAAATTATAGTATACAGGTTACACCGGGCCAAATTCTGGTGTTTTCTTATGTAGGTTACAGTAATCTTGAACAAACGATTTCCGAGAACACCGAACTTTCCGTCTCATTGGTGCCCGATACCAGTGAGTTATCGGAAGTAGTGGTAACCGCACTTGGTATAAAAAAGGAAAAAAAGGCCATAGGTTACGCGGTAGACGCTATATCGGCAGATGAGATCAACTCAACGGGAGAACCTAATGTATTATTGAATTTATCGGCCAAAGCCCCCGGAGTTCAAGTGTCTGGTTCGGCCAATGGTGTAGATGGGTCTCCTAGAGTATTGATTAGGGGGGTAACTTCCCTGTCATCCGATAATCAGCCTTTATACGTTCTTGATGGTCTGCCCTTGCTTAGCAATAGGTCGCTTTCCGAAAGTTTGTTCACATCATCTTCGGGACAATCTGATTTAGGTAATCCATTATCCGATATCAACCCCAATGATATTGAAAATATCAGTATTCTTAAGGGAGCGAGTGCTACAGCTTTATATGGGGCCAGAGGTGCAAACGGGGTTATTATGATCACCACTAAAAAGGGGAAATCCGGACAGAAAGGTTGGGGGGTAAACCTTAGTACTTCCACAACGTTTCAATCGGCTTTGATTCTACCTGAACCTCAATTAAATTATGGTCAAGGTAATAATGGTGAGTTTTCATATGTAGATGGGAACGGTGCAGGTACCAATGAATCCGATACAAGATTATGGGGTCCCCGATATAATGGCCAGCCTATATCTCAGTGGGATCCAGAAACAGGGGGGGCGATAGTAAAACCGTGGTTACCCTATGGGTCTAAAAACTTGGACAATTTTTTTGAAACAGGTCACACATATCAACAAAATATATCGCTGACCCATGTTACCGAGACTTCTAACGCGCGTCTTTCCCTTGGGCATCAAGATATAAAAGGAATTACCCCTAACACCGGTTTGGAGCGTATCACTGGAAGTTTTAATTCAACTTTTAGGTTAGGTGAAAAATTAAGTTTGAACTTTGTAGCCACAGGCTCTACAATGGATAGTGATAACAGAACTAGTTATGGTTTTGGTAACGGTGGTATGTGGCAAGCGCTTTTTATTCCAACGAACATAGATATTAGGGACTTAAGGGATTATAAGGATGAATTCGGCAATAAAAAGAGCTTTTACCAAAACGGACCGAACCCTTATTGGGACCTGTATGAGAATGTTAACCCTGTTACCCGAACACGCTTCAGTTTTAATGTAGGACTTGATTATGCACTTACCGATTGGATGTCCTTACAGGCAAACGTGTTTCAAGATACCAATACCACCGAATATGAGAGAATTGTAGCGAAACACTTATATAATACAGGGAGTTATCAAGAAGGTCTTGATTTAAACAAGGAAATTAACGCAGATGTACGATTGAATATCAATCAGGATATTTATAAAGATTTAAACGTGAATTTCATGATGGGCGCTGCAAACAGAAATGAAAAGACCAACAGCAAATTTGCCAGTACCGATGGAGGACTTTTAGTTTCAGGGGTTTATAACCTGGGTAACTCGGCTAAACCGGCGACCGTAAATAATAGAAAAACGGAGAAAGAGGTCAGCAGTGTATTCAGTTCGGTAGAGTTTAATTTTAAAGATTACTGGTATGCGACTTTTACGGGAAGAAATGATTGGTCTTCTACGCTGCCAAAGGACAACTGGTCTTTCTTTTATCCATCCGCTTCAACGAGTTTTATTTTTACGGATGCCTTAAATATCAAGAGTAAATTGTTGACCTACGGTAAACTACGGGGTAGTTGGGCCAAAGTAGGTAATGATACCCAACCTTATGCCTTAGACCGCTTTATTACGAGAAGCTCCACTGCTTTTAACGGGCAGCCTGTTGCAGGAATAGATAATGTTATTCCGGCAACAACATTGGTGCCTGAGGAATCAACTTCGTTTGAAGTCGGTGGGGAACTTTACCTATTTGATTCAAAGGTGAAACTGGATGTAGCCTACTATAAAAACGAATCGAGCAATCAATTGATTCAGGTGGAGAATGCATGGGAAAGAGGTGCCCGTTTCGCCTTTATCAATGCGGGAACAATTACCAATAAAGGATTTGAGGTAAAGCTTGATGTCACTCCGTTAGAAACCAAGAATTTTCGTTGGGACATAAATATGAACTGGTCTCGAAATAGAGGAACCGTATCGGGTTTTCCTGAAGATCTCGTAGACTTCAAGCATATTGCAGCTTGGTTCGGACCGGAAATTAGGGCCACCAATGGAGAGCCTTATGGCCATATTGTAGGCTTTGAATATTTTAGGGATACCCAAGATGCCTTGGCCAACGTTCCCAATATGGCAGATGACTTTAATAATTTTGGGTATACGGCTGAAGACAATATCTATGGAACGGGACAAATACTTACCAAAGATGGCTTTCCTATGCATAACCAATGGAGAGGAACGAGAGACTTGGGAGTTTCCGCTCCATTAGATTGGACCGCGGGAATCAGCAATAGTTTTAGGTATAAAGACTTTAGTCTCAATTTTCTTTTCGACCTTCGATATGGGGGTAAAATAATATCGACCACATATCAATATATGTCGCTCAACGGCCTTAACCCCGAAAGTGCTGGGAATAATATAAACGGGGTGGCCGTAAGGGAAAGTACAGAGAATGGCGGCGGTTTTATTTTTGAAGGCATCGATGTGGAAACCGGACAACCGAACACGACAGCTATAAGCACCCAAGATTTGTACGCCAATTTCAACTATCCGACTTCCGCACTGATGAGGGACGCTACAAATATTAAACTTAAAGAACTTTCGATAGGATATAGATTAGATAGAAAGGTTACCAAAAAATTAGGGTTGTCCGATGTGAACATATCCTTAGTGGGTAGAAACCTCTGGTTGATAAAGAACAACCTAGATGGTATCGATACCGAGACGGCAAATATGGGGAGTTTGAACAATGGATCTGGATTTGAAACCGGATCGCTTCCCAATACCAAAAGTTTTGGAATGAATTTCTCCGTTAGTTTCTAATCGAATAAAAATATATCAATATGAAATATTCAAATTATATAGTGGCCATTAGTTTTCTGATTTTCTCGCTACAGGCCTGCACCGACGATTTCGAGGAAATAAACACAAACCCTAATGCCCAAGTTGTAGGTAGCAATGAGAGTTTATTGTTAGGTGCGGAAATAAGGGCTGCACGAGAATTGTTGGACAATGTCAACAGCTACAATAAGGGAACTGCAAAATGGGTGCAGTATTATACAAATACTACGGCCCCTACTGATTTTGTAGCCTCTAATCCGCGCGAAGACTTCAATGATTTTTGGGTGTATCAAAATTTGGTAACCCAGACAATCCCCTTGATAGAAAGAATTTTGGACAATACGGAGGAAACCCCCCAACCGAATTACCAAGCGGTAGCCCTAGTATTGAAGGGGTGGATTTATAGTAATATGGCCGAGCTTTGGGGCCCCATTCCATTTTCAGACGCTCAATTTGGGGAAGTCTCGGAAGAAGAACAGTACAATAAACCAAAGTTCGATTCGCAAGAAGAAATTCTCAAATCAGTTCTTGATTTGTTAGAAGAGGCCAATGACTCTTTTGACCTATCCGGAGAGCCCAACGTAGCATTGAATGGAGAAAGTGATGCTTATGCCGGCGGAGACTTGTTGAAGTGGAAAAAATTCGCCAATTCCTTACAAGTGCGTATTTTAATGCGGATTTCTGATGCAGATGCCGAGTTTGCTAAGTCTAGACTAGAGTCTATTTTCGCGAACCCTAGTAAATATCCGTTATTAGAAAGTAATGGGGATAATTTTGGTATGACCTGGGAGGCCACCATCGGTTCTTATTCGGACCCTTTTGCCCAATATGTAGAGAGCAATACCAATTCTCCTATCGCTATTACCGGTTTTGTAAATACCCTTGGGGAGCTGAAAGATCCCAGAATGAAGGTCCTTTTGGATCCAGCTCCAGGTTATACGGATGAAGATACGTACACCGGGGTTCCACCGGCTTTTGATGAAGAGAATCCAAATGGGTACACCAGGGTGGCCTTGGATTCGGTAAGTCAATTATCCGATATGTATACCTCCCCTCAAAAACGATTTATGATGACCTATTCGGAGTTGATGTTTATAAAGGCGGAAGCGGAGAGCAAAGGCATTGAAACTGGAATTTCGGTGGATCAGGCATACCAAGATGGCATTAAGGCCAATATGGAGCAATTAGCTGTAGACCAGACGGCAATTGACGCTTATTTGACCTCTCCAGGAGTGACCTTTGATTCGTCGAATGCATTGGAGCAGATTATTACGCAACGTTATATAGCGCAGTTCGGTCAAAGTATAAATACCTTTTCAATGATACGAAGAACGGGATTGCCGACTTTGGACTTTTTCGATATAGGAATAAACAAAGAAAAGGGTTATCCGGTACGAGTTGGATATCCACGTGAGACTATGCAGAATTTCAACAATGCCAATTTTGAAGCCGCCATTCAAGGGGTGAATATAGTCGATAACGTATTTGGAGACCCACTTTGGTTTGCTCGGAATGCCCCGGCCGTAAAAATGGTGCCGACCATTCAAGAAGGGCCTGTTCTGTTCAGTTATTAGTTTTTTGAGTTAGTTAAAAAGGCTTGTTGTAAAGGCTTTCCCCTAAAGTAATCACTTTGCCTTGACAATAAGCCTTTTATAGTTGTACGATCTATAAGGGCGCCCCAAAAGTTGGCCTAATATGACTTTTGGGACTTAATCAAAATTTAATTCATGAGAAAAGTAGTCAGTTCAATACTATTGTTGTTTACTATAACCGTTTTTGGCCAGGTACCGCAATCCAGTGTGGAGAAATCTGCATATGGTATTTTAAAGCGCATTTTGCCCGATCGTGTTTCCTCCTTCGTTTTTAAGGAAATCACAGAGATAAACAATAAAGATGTTTTTGAGGTATCCAATGGACATGCAGGAAAAATTATCATATCTGGGAATAGCACCGTGGCGATGGCCTCAGGTCTTGACTGGTATTTGAAAAATTACTGCAATACCCACATATCGTTAAATTATAATCAACTTGACCTTCCTGAGACGCTGCCTAAACTGCCCTCTAAAATTAGAAAAGAGACCCCCTTCGATTACCGCTATTTATTTAATTATTGCACATACGGCTACACCATGCCTTGGTGGAACTGGGACAGGTGGGAGCGGATGATTGATTACATGGCATTGAAAGGAGTGAATATGCCTTTGGCCATCATCGGTCAAGAAGCGGTATGGCAAGAGGTTTTTCGGGATTTAGGAATGTCTCGGCAGCAGATAGATAATTTTTTTGTAGGTCCCGCACACTTACCCTGGGGGTGGATGGGAAATATCGATGGTATGGCAGGTCCTCTGCCTCAAAATTGGATATCACAGAGAAAAGAGTTACAGGTTAAAATTTTAGAACGTATGCGTTCGCTTGGTATGAAGCCGGTTTTACAAGCGTTTACCGGCCACGTCCCCAAAGCTTTAAAAATACGCTACCCAGAGGCCAATATTTTTCAAATAGAGGATTGGGCAGGAGCGGAGGGAACCTATTTTCTGGATCCTACCGATGCGTTGTTCCAAAAAATTGGAACGGCCTTTATTAAGAAACAGACGGAACTTTACGGAACAGATCATTTATATGATGCAGATTGTTTTATTGAGGTAAACCCCCCTTCAAAAGACCCTGTTTTTTTAAAGCAGGTAAGTGAAAGTGTTTATAAGTCCATGGCATTGGCCGATTCAAAAGCTACATGGGTGCTACAGGGATGGTTTTTCTTCTTTAAAAAAGATTTTTGGACAAAGGAAAGAGGAAAGGCGTTTTTAGACGGTATACCTAGAAATAAAGCTATTGTGCTTGATCTCTACGGGGAAAAAAATCCTACTTGGGACAAAACGGATGCATTTTACGGACAACCTTGGATATGGAATGTAATCTGTAATGAAGATCAGAAAGTTAACATGAGCGGGGATCTCGAAGAAATGCAAAGACAGTTTCAAGAGGCTTATACGTCTGAAATAGACAATAACCTTAAGGGTATCGGAGTGATTCCAGAAGGTTTGGGGTATAACCCCATCGTACAGGATTTTATTTTCGAAAAAACTTGGAATCCCCAAAAACTCAGCGTAAAAGAATGGATTGAAGATTATGCCACAGTGCGTTACGGCACAAAAAGTCCATCCGTGAAAAAGGCCTGGCAACTTTTAGGGGAATCGGTATATGGTAGAACCCGAACAATGTGGTCGCCCCTAATCACGACCCCGCGATTAATGATTTTTGAAGAGGGTAGCAAGGAAGATATTAGACACGTAAGAAAGGATTTTAAAATTACCGAAACGGACCCCTTCGCATGGGATTTCGATGTATATAAGCTAGCCAAGGCGGCCGAGATACTTCTTGGGGAAGCCAATGAACTACATGACATTAAAACGTATAATTTCGACCTAGCGAACGTGTATCGTGAATTGTTGTCTAGCTTAACCCATAAATATATAAATGATTTAAGTGTGGCCTATCAGCAGAGGGATCGAAAAGCGCTTGACAGAAGTGCTAAATCCTTGTTCAAGCTATTGGATGACCTTGAGGCTATTACCGGTACCAATGAAAATTTCTTGTTGGGGAAATGGTTGGAGGATGCCAAAAGCTGGGGAAGCACACCAGAAGAGAAGGAATACTACGAATGGAATGCCAGAACAATTGTTACTATTTGGCAGCCCGACCCAAAGGGGGGGCTTCGAGATTATGCGGGTAAACAATGGAACGGTCTTTTTAGTGGTTACTATAAGCCTAGATGGGAATTATTTGTTGAGCACCTACAGAGGTCGTTAACCGAAGATGTCGATTTTGATCCCAAAGCTTATGATTCCGAAGTGCGGGAGATAGATTATAAATGGACTCGTTCGCATCAAATATACCCTAGTGTCCCAAGCGGGAAAACCATAGATGTAGCCCGTAGGATACAAACCGAGTATGCTTATTTGTTTAAAAAATAAAAAACATGATATTGAAGAAAAACATTTGTATAAGTCTATTTTTATTTCTCTATGGACTTTTATCGGGAGGTGCCCAAACATCGGGGAAGGACCATGGAAACTGGGACTTACTGCCCAGTCCGACACAGATTGAGAAAGAAAAGGGATATTTTAAACTGAACGGCCCCATTCTGGTTGGTATGGCCCAACCTGAATTAAAACCACTGGCAGAAATTTTGGTAACCTATGTCAACCGCATTGCCGGATCAGACTTAAAATTGGCCCAATATTCTGAGGGTAAGGCCAAGATATTACTGGGCATAAATGAAAAGCTCAACGAAAACTCATATACCATCAAAGTTGGTAAAACAATTGAAATAGAAGGGCAGACCTATGAAGCTGTATCCAATGCCGTGGCCAGCTTGGTTCAATTGGTTCACGGCTCTCAAACTGGTGGAACAATACCAAAGGTTTCTATTTCCGATAGCCCTAAATCTAATTTTAGGTCAGTCATGTTAGACCTTGCTCGATTTTGGCATCCTACAGAAACTATCAAGGAAACCATAGACTTGTTATGGTTGTACAAAATAAAGTATTTAAGCCTTCATTTAACCGATAATAAGCGTTTTACCTTTCCTTTGGAGAAATTTTCCAAAGTAAATAAAACCCATTCAGATGGCAGTCGCGAATTCTATACGAAAGAAGAATTGAGGGACTTGGTGGAGTATGCCAAGAATCGGGGGGTTACTATAATTCCTGAAATTGAGGTTCCTGGTCACTCTGGTATTTTATGGAGTACCTATCCTGAGGTTTTTGGAAGTGTAGATGAACAGACAAAGGAGGCAATGCCCTTGTATGTGGTTAATATGGCTAAAGAATCTACTTATGCGGCCTTGAATGGAATTATAAAGGAGGTTGCAGAGGTTTTTTATACGAGTCCGTATATACATATAGGTGGAGATGAAGTGTACCTCGAAAACCTTAAAAAAACACCTGAGTACAAGGAATATACTTTAAAGCATAATCTGCAAGAAGCAGCTAATGGTGATGCCAATGAACTTTTTTGCCATTTTATCAACCGAATGAATGGTATGGTAAAGGCTACAGGTAAGAAGACCATAATTTGGGAAGGCTTTCATGGAACGGGTTCCAAACATGTCACGGTGGACAAGGATATAACCATTATCGTCTGGAATACCACCTATAACCATCCTCAAAACTTATTGGATAATGGCTATAAGATTATCAATTCTACATGGGTGCCATGGTATATGGTGGGAGCCATGAATTTTGCCCCGGAAATAAAAAAAGCATATGATTGGAGTCTGACCGAGTGGTCCCATTGGCAAGACGCTATTGAAGATATTGAGGTGAAGGGCGATGAAGGAATTTTAGGCGGGCAGATTTCTTTTTGGGAGCAAAACCATTTTAAGGTTATTCCTGTTCTAAGAAAGAGGGTGCCCGTATTGGCTACCCATCTGTGGAGTGGATCAATTAACAAAAGTTACGATAGTTTTTTAGAGACACTTGACAATACGGACCAATTGTATTCCCGTCTTTTTAATCCCGTAAAAATAGAAGTGAATGGCTTGGTCCATGACGAAGACCAACGTTTTACCGACAAGATAACCATAGCGTTTGATTCTACGGAGGAAGTGGAGTTCAAATGGAAGTTTTCAAACTCTTGGAGTTTACCCAATATGGGCAAGGCAAAAACATACGAAGGTCCGATTGACATTGCCAATGGGGGGATTCTTACCGTGCAGGCCTTTACTGCATCAGGGAGTCCATTAGGGCACCCTCAGCAAGAGTATTATCAGAAAATAGTACCGGCTTATGCTTATAAAGTTTATGGTCCCATATCAAAAGGAGTTGGGATGGGGCTGCCCGATTTCTCGGAATTGAATTTGGTAAGGGAAGGGGTTACCGGCTTTATGACCAACGATCGCCTAGATAAAATAAACGGGGAACTTTTTGCGAAGGTCGCCCGGGACGGACATATCGATACGAGGTTTTACGGGCTTTATAATCCATATGCGGTCGAGCTTAATGGACAGATCTATATTCCTGGGAACGAAGATTATACATTGCGGCTTACTACCGATGACGGATTTGCTAATATATATATCGATAATAAACTTGTAGCCAAAGGAAGCGAGACCAACAAAACCCCTCAAGATTTTAATGTGGCTCTTTCCGAAGGTAAACACAATTTGAGGATAGAATATTACTATCGAAAAATTCAGAACCAATTGAACATAAAATATAAAACCGACAAAATGCACGGTTTTCTGCCTTTTGAGAAATTAGTGGCCCCATTAGAAAATTGATATGAAAAAACGAACACTTTTATACGTTGCCTTTATAGCCTTGCTTTGTTCCTGCGAAAATACGGGCTCGGCGTATGAACGGGCAAAAGGGGCAAAGCCCAATATAATATTCATTTTAGCCGATGACCTAGGTTATGGGGATTTAGGTTGTTATGGGCAAAAAACCATATTGACACCACACATTGACCGTATGGCCTCAGAGGGTTTGCGATTTACCCAACACTATGCAGGGGCTACGGTATGTGCCCCGTCTAGAAATAGTCTTATGACCGGACAGCACATGGGCCATACCACGATTAAATCTATGGAAAAACCCATAAAAGATAATGACCTTACCGTGGCAGAGGTGCTTAAGGGTGCCGGATACCGAACAGGGGTAATAGGAAAATGGGGCTTGGGAAATGTGGGTACGTCAGGATACGCCAATGCCCAAGGATTCGATTATTCCTTTGGTTATTACGATCAAATTAGGGCACATAATTACTATCCGGACTACCTTATGGAAAATGGTGAAAAGTTTCCTTTGAAAAATGAAGTGGTTTATGTTACCGATAGTACGAATTACGCAGTAGGTATCGGTAATGCTGCTGTGAAAAAGAAAGAGTACTCAAATGACCTCTTCACACAAAAGGCTTTGGATTATATAAAAAATGATACAAAAGAACCTTTCTTTCTATATCTCGCCTATACCATACCGCACGCCAATAATGAGAGCTTTTTAATTAACGAGCACGGTATGGAAGTGCCGGATTTTGGGATTTATGATAAAGAACCGTGGCCATCAGAAAAAAAAGCCGGTGCGTCAATGATAACCAGATTGGATAGTTATGTAGGTCAAATATTGGATTTGCTCAAGGAAAATAACCTCGATGAGAATACGCTTGTAATTTTCACTTCCGATAACGGACCGCACCAAGAGGGAGGGTGGCGATTAGATTATTTTGACAGCAATGGACCTTTGCGGGGAATGAAAAGAGATTTATATGAAGGAGGTATACGAGTACCGTTTATAGCAAGATGGCCTGGGAAAATAAAAAAAGGGGAAACTGACCAAGTAGTGTCTTTTTGGGATTTTTTACCTACGGCATGTGAGTTATCAGGTCAGGATCAACCTATTTCAACTGATGGAATTTCATATTTACCGACTCTTTTAGGGGATAATGAACAGCAAGAACAACATTCTTTTTTGTATTGGGAATTCAAAACGAGCATTTCAAGACATGCGGTACGGTCGGGCGATTATAAATTGGTGACCATCAAAGACCCTAAAATCGATTCTACAAGTATTGAATTGTATAACCTTGCCGATGACATATCGGAAAAAAGGAATATTGCCGATCAAAACCCTGCAATGGTAAGCGATTTGGAGGCTATAATAAATAGATTTCGATAATAATGTATAAATCAAGGCCATAACACCATATACATATGAAGATACACTATAGAAGTAAAGGTTTGATCAAACGGAACTTGAACAATTCCCCTTTGTTCTTTATGTTTTTTATTGCGATTTCCCTATTGTTGAACAGTTGTAAAGAAAAATCGGAAAAGCGTATAGCGGAAATCGAAACCAAGGTGATATCTTCTTCAAACCGGCAAGAATTGTATGACCTCTATACCCATCTACATGAAAATTTTAAGCGCTTAAGCACAAAGGTAATTCAACCGGCTGAGGGCTATTTGGAATATCCATACCTTATACCGGCTGGGTTTTACAAACAAATGTGGGATTGGGACGGGTTTTTTATGGGGAATTATTTTGTGAGTAAGGGTAGGCCTGAATATCTGAAGTATTGGGCGCTGAACTTGATCAAGGGGATAGATGAAGTGGGGTACGTATCGGGCTGTGCAACAATAAATGGACCTCGGCCTATATTCGGAAAGTTTGCTATGAAACCTTTTTTGTCTCAAGGTGTATATTTAGCTTCTGAAAAATTGAACGATTTTGAATGGGTAAAGCCTCATTACGATCAAATTAAAAAGGTATTGGAGTACAGGGAGAGAACCCAGAGGGATAGTATTACCGGCCTGTTTTTTTGGGATATTGCCATGCAGAGTGGGGCAGACAATAACCCCGCTCTTAATTATTTTATAGAGGATAAACGTTCTTTTTTAGCTCCTGACGCTAGTACATGGCAATACAAAGAATATATTGCTCATTCCGCACTCGCAAAAAAAATGGGGAAAGAGGCAGATGCTCTTTTGTACGAGCGGAAAGCAAAGGAGCTAAAAGTGGCAATCAACAAAATTCTATGGTCCGAAGAAGATTCTATTTTTTACACGGTAGATAGGGAAACGGGTGATTTCTATAAAAGGGTTACTTTTTCCTCTTTTTTACCATTGACAGCCCATATCGTTCCAAAAATCAAGGCAAAAAAAATGATAGAAACGTATTTGCTGAGTGAGCATCATATGAAGGCTAAATATGGTTTTAGAACACTTTCTGTACAGGATCCCGACTATAACAATAAAAACATTATTGTTCCTTTTTCAAATTGGCAAGGTCCTGTATGGCCCATAGCGAACTATATCTATTCCATAGGTTTAAAAAATTATGGATACGACCAAGAGATCGCTTGGTTGGCGCAAACCGTAGGCAATTTATTGTTAGACGATATTGCAAAGTACAAAACGACCCATGAAAATTATCATGCGGATACAGGCCAACCATTGGCTCCAAGCGATGACCATATTGATGAAGATGGCAATATAATCGGATTTATAAGTTGGAACCTCTGTATGGAAAACGTGCTTGACGGGGTGGTCAATGATAATTGGATGTTACTCGAAATAAAACAATAAAACACAACTAATCGAGAATAGAGGTTCTTGAAGGTACTTATAAAGAATTAGTGTAAAATAGAATTCTTGATAAATTTTATATAGGGTTAAGACTCAGTGTTTAAGGGGAGCCATTCTTAAAGCGAACAGGGGGTGGCTGGCAAAAAAAATGAATTTTACCAACTTTTTTACGGAAGGCATGTGGGGTGTGGTTTCGATAGTTTTAAGAAGTTTCCGTTGAGGTGGATTCATAAGAAAAGAACAAGATGAAACTAAGGCATAAGAATGCTTAGGGTTGGTTTCTAAATTGCCCTCCCGGAGAGGGAGGGAGCGTTTCGAAAAGGTTGAAAATAACCTTAATGTATATGTCGCTTCCTAAATTAAAGAGGAAGCCCCCTTAGCATCATTCGTAAAATGAAAAAAACAATCTTAATATGTTGAATCAGGATTTTGCAAACAATGGATTTATGCATTTAGACCGGCTATTGTCTTTTGATGAAGTGGTAGGGCTAAGGAAAGTGTACGATACGCTTTTGGAAGATAAGAAACTTACTGCTGGGTTGCGAAGCGATTTGTCCGGTAATAATACAAAATCACAAGCTGTTGAGAAAATTACTCAAATCATGCTTCCCAGTCGCATTGAGCCCCGGCTTTTACAACAGCAAGTCTATTTAAAAGCACTGCGGTGGGCGCAGAATTTGTTGGGTGATGATATGGCCCTCGATTTTGATATGCTAATAAATAAGGCACCATTAACGAATACCGAAACACCTTGGCATCAAGATGCTGCGTATTGGATCGATTTGCCGGATAAAAGATCGGTAAGTTGTTGGATAGCATTAGATGATGTTTATGAAGAGAATGGGTGTATGTGGTTTGCTCCCAGATGTGATACCAATCTACTCAAACATACTCATAGTAAAGAAGGCGGAGCCTTAACCATTGATGTAAGTCCAAAAAATGGTAGACCTATACCTCTGAAGGCGGGAGGGTGTACATTTCATGATGGTTTTACTTTGCACTATAGTAAAGGGAATAGCACCAATGGACCGCGACGAGCCTTGATCTTGAATTATAGACCTCATAAAATGATAGCGCTAGAACGTGAACAAGGGATGGATCATACGGGAAAACGACAATTTAGGAAGTAAAATGGTCTGTTTTTTTTCGGAAAGAAGAAAAACTAAATCTAAAATATAAAAGCCTTAAAGCACGATTGGCTTGTTGACCGGACAAACATATTTTTAGCGCACGATTTAGACGAAATAAATAATTAGTGAATTTTAAGCTACCTACATACACTAATTTTGCTAATTTTAAATGCCGATAACTCTCTGCTTTTTCATTTTTTTAAGGAATCAATTGGTTTTTTTGGACTGATTTAAGAGGAATCTACAAATCAGCTATGGTCAGATTTACGTCTATAGTGAAATGTCAAAAAATCATATATGGATATAGTTAGCTTTTTTGTAAAGGATTTGAAATAGAATTCAAAATAAAATTTTCAGAATGAAAAGAAGACAATTTATTACAAACACAGTTTCTGCCGGTGTCGTAAGTGCCTTATCTCCAACATTGTTAACAGCCTCTTCCATGTTGACTATGAAAGATCCCAGAAGGGTTAATGATGATATATCGTTAGCGCAATGGGCCTTGGTAGATGAATTTAAATCCGGAAAATTGAACACTTTGGATTTTCCGCGTATAGCTAGGGAAGGTTTTGATTTAAACGGCATTGAGTTTGTGAATATTCTATTTGATGTACCTACTTCTAGATATATTAATGAGCTTAAAAAAAATGCCAATGACCATGGTGTTGAAATGGTACTGATGATGGTAGATCAAGAAGGGGAAACTGCAGCGGAAACGGCCAAAGCAAGAAAGCAAACTGTAGACAATCATAAAAAATGGATTGACATAGCCCAAGAATTGGGATGCCATGCTGTAAGGACCAACTGTAGAGGTCCTGAAGGAGCGGACAAAGATGAAGCTCTAAAATGGGCTGCGGACACCTATAATATGATGTTAGAGTATGCAATTCCGGCCAATGTTAGTATTTGTATCGAAAACCATGGAGGATTGTCGAATGATACGGATTGGATGCTTGCTTTAATGAAAGAAGTTGATAATCTTTATTTTGGTTCCTACCCAGATTGGCGCGAACCAAGTGAATCTTTTGACAATTACAATTTTTTGAAGCAAATGCTTCCTTATGCCAAAGGAATGTCATTCAGAAACCAACCTACCGAAGAAATAGCTATAAAGATGATTAACCTTTGTAAAGAAAGTGGTTATAGGGGGTATTATGGTATAGAATCCAAAGGACGAAAAGAAATTAAACAAGCTATAAAAACCTTAAGGAAGCATTTGTTAAATGAATAAAGTAGTTGCTTTTGTATAGCTTAAATATTTTGAAGATTGGGAACTCTTTATTATGATGGATTATGGTTGGCAGTTATTCAAATGTTTTCCTAAAAGCAGCCTAGCTTAATGGAATAATATCCTTGGTGGCAACTTCTTTTGAGGGTTGTGCCCAAGTAGGGAATAATCGTAGCAGTTGCGCTAAAACCACGGTATTCAAGTATTAAACCCTTATAGACCTTAATTTTCAATTCATGGGCATTTGTATTGATAGTAGTTCACTTGGCAATGGATATGTGTAATTATTAAGAATAGATATTTTTCTTTCGTTTAATTGGGCCAAATTCTATAACTATCTATAGGGCAAATAAAACGATAGGTTTAGAAATGGCCTGAAACTTCTTGTTGGGAATATTTGCCCAGGTGTTTGGTAAGTTGAAATAAGTTGTGATCAAACTTGGACCTATGGTCTTTACTGTACAAAAATAAAGTATTTGTAAAATTTTAATCTATAGTATGATGGTCAGACTAGATATATAAAAGGTTCCCGAGATAGTTAAGTAGCAAAAAATCAAAATAACAAATCATCAATTGATAAAACCAATATTTGTAATATGGAAAGAATTCTCACCAAACTAACTGTAGGTTTAACAATTATTTCTGTTCTATTATCATGTGGCGAAAGTACTGCTGTTAAAAAAGTAGTCAAAACAAAACCAAATATCTTATGGATTATAGCAGAGGATTTATCTCCTTACCTAGGGTGTTACGGAGACTCGATAAACCAAGGGCATACACCGGTAATAGATAGTTTGGCTAAAGATGGTGTCTTATATAAAAGGGCTTATGCCACCGCTCCTGTTTGTTCGGCAAGTAGATCGGCCTTAATTACCGGAGTAATGCAAACCACTACCGGCACACATAATCATAGATCGAGTAGGTTTACTAATGGAGAGGTCGTTCCGGATAGCTTGCGTATACTTCTACCGGAAGGAATGAAAACCGTTCCCGAATTAATGAAGGAGGCGGGCTATTTTACTTTTAACAGTGGTAAGGACGATTATAATTTTCATTATAATAGAAAATCACTTTATGATGTAGGTACCCAAGATGATTATGTTATAGGTATGAACGGTTGGCAAGGAAATTTTGCTAAAGAATTTAAAACGGTCAAAAATTATGTGTGGAGTTCAAGGAAGGATAAAAACCAACCTTGGTTTGGACAGGTACAAATAGATGGAGGAAAAAAAGACTACAAATATGTTCGTGAGGGGGAGAAGTTAGCCGTTAACGATGTTCCTTTACCTCCTTATTTTCCAGACATTCCATCACAAAGGGAAGCGTGGACAAGACACTACAATGCCAATAGGGGATCTGATGTTGCCGTAGAGCGCATTTTAGATCAGTTGGAGGCTGACGGGGAATTGGAAAATACAATAATATTTTTCTTTTCTGATCACGGAAGTCCAACCTCATTGCGGCACAAGCAGTTTTGTTATGAGGGAGGAATGCAAGTGCCTTTGATCATTACAGGCTCTCACCCCAATATTCAACAAGGAAAAGTTGTAGATGAATTGGTTTCATTGTTAGATGTATCTGCTACAACTTTATCATTGGGCGGGGCAGAGATGCCGGGGTATTTAGACGGTCAGGATTTATTTAACAAAGAATTTAAAGGTTCTAAATATGTTATTGGGGCAAGGGATAGGTGCGATTATACCATAGATAAGATTAGAACGGTAGTATCGGAAAATTATAGGTACATAAAAAATTACTATCCGAACAGACCTATGTTGCAAGCAGGTTATAGAGATGGCAGACCTATTGTCACTGGCTTAAAAAAAGCCCGTAAAGATGGTCTTTTAACAGAGTATCAAGAAAAATTTTGGTTTGGGGTAAGGCCTGTTCATGAATTGTACGATTTAAAGAATGACATACATCAAATCAATAATTTGGCATTAAACCCTAAGTACGCATCCATTTTGAAAGAACACCAAGCGGTATTGGAAAATTGGGTACTGGAAACAGGAGACAAGGCTCAAGGACAAGAATCTGCTGCTCAATTAAAAGCTACCTACGATTTATGGAAAGATGTAGCACCTTTTAAAAATGCAAAGATAAACCCCGAATACGATCAGTTTAAGTAAGAAATGACTAACCCTAAAAGCACGTATGCTTATTAACAGCAGTTGGCGCATACCAGCGAATGTTTGTAGTGAAGCTAAAAGCGTGTCATGTATTATTGTGTTGGTGTTTTTCTTGATTGTATTTTCCCGGAGACACGCCATATTTTTCCTTGAATAATTTACTGAAATGGGAGCTACTCTTAAAACCTGTGAGCTGATAGGTTTCTTGAACGGTTAATTTTTCATGAACCAAGAGGTTGGCAGCTTTCTGTAGTCGGTAGCTTTTCAATAATTCATATGGCGTTTGGTTTGTTAAGACCTTGACCTTTTGAAAAAAATGAGTGCGGTTTAGATATAGTTTTTTAGCAAGACTGTTAAGGTCAAAATTTTGGTTGTCTACATTTTCCTCAATTAAGCTGTAGAGTTTATCAAGAAAGGCATTGTCGTTTCTACTATTTCTATTGTCTTTGGTCAATGGCATGCCTATTTGGTACCTTTCGCTAAGCCGTTTGCGGTTGATAAGTAACGCTTCGGTCCGTGTGATAAGCCTCTTAGGGTCAAAGGGTTTTTTTATATAAGCGTCGGCCCCGTCTTTAATTCCGCGCAAGTGGTCTTTTATATTGGTCAATGCGGTCAATAGAATTACCGGAATATGGCTAGTTTGTAAATTCGATTTAATTTTTAAGCATAGCTCTAAACCGTTCATTTCAGGCATTTGTATGTCGCTAATAATTATATCGGGCCATTGGTTTTCTACGGCATTTATGCACTCTTGTCCATTTCTAAAGCTTTGTACCTTAAAGTATTGGGATAATAGTTTTGAGACATAGACTCTCATTTCCAAGTTATCTTCCACGTAAAAAACCAATGCTTCTTGAAATTCGCCCGTAACATCTATATGATCTAAGGTATTGTTTTCTACAAGCTCACTACTTAAAGAGACTTCTTTCTCTTTTGGTAGTTCAATTTGTTCTACGGAAAGCTCGGTATCCTTAGACTGTTTTTTAACAATTGGAAGTTTAAAGGTGATTTTAGTGCCTTTGCCCGGTTCGCTCTCCGCATGAATATATCCGTAATGCATTTCTACAAGGCGTTTAGAGAAAGCTAGGCCAATACCGGAACCGCTTAGGTGGCTACTTTTTATTTTGTGGGATTGGTAAAATCTTTCAAATATGTGTTTTTGATCTACTTCGTCAATACCAATGCCCGTATCGATAACGGATACGATCAAGTTTTTCTCCTCGCTCCTGTATTCTATTTTAATACTATCATTGGTTTGTGTGTACTTAAAGGCATTATTCACTAGGTTATTCACTATTTTTTCTAATTTATCCCTGTCGGCAACAACTATAATGGAAGAATCCTCACCAACCAAATCGAATCCCTTTTTGTCGTTAGTTGCCATAAATCTGAAGTCTTCCGTAATTTCTTCGATGAAGGTTTTAAAATCAAACCTCGTATAGTTCATTTTTAATAGGTTTGAATCTGCCCTTCTAAAATCTTGTACTTGCTCTATAAGCTCATATATTTTTTTTAATTGACGCTTTATCAGGCTTAACTTATCCGTAAGGTCTGGACTTTCGGAGAACTCTTGAAGAAGGGTGTTTGTTGGGCCTTCGATTAACGTTAGAGGTGTTTTTATCTCGTGGGAAATATTCGAGAAGAAACGCAGTTTTGCTTCGTTTACCTCTTTTACATTATTGATGGTGAGTTGTTCTATCTCGACTTTATGATTCAGTTTTTGAATCTTTAAAAGAGTTTGGTTAATAATAAAACCCACAATCAGAATTAGTAGAATATAGGCTGCATAGGCGAGTTTGGTTTTCCAAAATGGAGGGGAAATTAGTATATTGATTTTTTTAGGGTCGGTCCATTCATTTATGGAATTGGAAGCCATACCTTGTAACTCGTAATCGCCAGGTGGCAAACCGCTATAGGAGATGTTCTTTTGGTCGGAAGGAACTTCTATCCATTCTTCGTTCATTGGAAACAACCTGTATTTTATGGTATGGTTTAAAGGGGTTGTAAAATGAAGGCTCGTTAATTCTAGAGAGAATACATTTTCATCATGTTTTAATTCAATAGTTTGGGTTTGGGATAAAGGTTTCTTCAGTAAAACTCTGCCATTAATAGAATCACCGGCTTTTACTGATTTATTGAGTAACTTAAAATTCCCGAAAGCGAACTTTGGTAAGGGTTCATTGTTGGGTATTTCTTCCGGTTTAAAATAGCAGATACCGTTTAAACCGGAAAAAACCATGTAACCGTTCTTCAAGAACAGACTAGCGTACCAAAAATCCTCAAAAGGAAGCCCATCCGTAGAGTGAAAACTCCGTATGGTATAATTTTTAGTATTAAGTTTATTGAGTCCAATGTTGGTGGTTACCCAAAGGTTATGGTCATGGTCATATTGGATGCTTTTGATGACATTGTTAGATAGCCCCTGTTCTTCGGTGAAGCAAATAAATTCTGGATTTGGGGTATCTTCGGTCATCTTACATATTCCGCCACCTTCAGTTCCTATCCATAGCTCCTTATTGGGGAGTCTGATAATAGAACTTACAAAATCCATAGGTAAAGACTTGGAGTCGTCGGCATCGTGCTGATACTGCTGTATCTTAGTATGTTTCAAAGGCCCTTCTGAATCTATTTTGAACAACCCTTTTTTATAGCTTCCGATCCATATATTGCTGTTTAAGGGGTCGGTGTATATGCATCTTACATATTTCAGTTGCTTATCCTTGAAAAAAAGATTGTCATTTAAGGTTTCAATGTTTATGATGTCATTTTTGTCATTCAGAATTATTTTATAAACCCCGGTCATGCCAATGATCCAAATGTTACCCTGTTTGTCCTCGGTATAAGAACTTATATGGGTATATTGGGGCAAACTTTTTGTGTCGGTTTTAATTATTTCGTAATTCTTGCTTCCGGCTTTAATTCTGCACAATCCTATATCTTTAATTTTTGCCCATAAGTTCTTTCTTGAATCATAAAAGACGTTCCCTAAGTTTGTTTTTTCTTCATCATTTATATGAATTTTAGGGGCTTCAAATTTTTGAGATTTGGTGTTGAACAAGTATATACCTCCCTGATCGGAACTGACATAGATTCTATTGTTGTCCAAGGGGGACATATTTGTAATGTTATTTGACCTAAAACCAAGGGGGTCCGCCATAGATGAATTGTAGGTTTTAAAAGGATTATTGCTAATCCTAAATTGGTATAGCCCTTTATTAAAGGTGCCTAGCCAACAATCTCCTAAGGATGTCTGGTAAAAAACACTGGATTTAATCGTATTGGTTTCAAATTCAAAGTAAGAAATATCATAGTCAGAATTGTTTTTCAAGTCTGAAGCATCGTTTAACCGCATGAATCCATCATTGAGTATTCCTAACCAAACATTATTTGAATTATCTACCATGCAATTCTTAAATGAATATTGGGGAAAGTCTACCCTGGTAATTTCAAAAGTGTACTTACTACCTTGTTTGTTTGAATGAATAACGGCCATACCTCCTACGGGGAGGGTTGTCAAAAGTGTATTTCTATCTACTTGCTCAATAGAGTTACATGAATATATTTGTTCACTTAAAACTCGCTTAAAGGTTTTTTTCTCTAGATTGAACAGAAGCAAGCCATAGGATGTGGAGTACAGATAGTTATTTGGGTCTAACTGGGTACCGTCATAAATTATTCCTGTTCGTGATTTGTTAACAAAGGGAAAGGCATAAGATGCAACAAAACTATAATCATCTTTATACACCAACAAGCCATAATTCTCAGTAGCACATAAAATGAGGTCAGAGGTATTGCTCATTATATGTCGTATAGCAGGCTTGTCCTTATTATTCGGGAACTGGTCCGCTGTAAGGTCGTAAAATTCCTCCTTTGTGGTGTTGTAGACGCTTAATCCTTCATCGGTTCCAATCCATATATTTTCATTTTTATCTTCAAATAGAGATCTTACACGATTATTTGCCAGCGGCTTATTTGTATTTGTATTTTTTATAGTAACAAATTCATAACCATTATAAAGACTAAGCCCTTCATAGGTTCCTACCCACAAAAAACCATTTGAATCCTCCAAAATAGAGGTTACACCGTTATGGGCCAGTCCGTCTATGGTCGTATAGTGTTTAGAGGGATTGGTTATCTGTTCTTGGGCGAAGGATGTGAGGGAGATCAGAAACAGATACAATATCAAAAAGACGCGCCTTGCCCCAAATCTTATATGACTCGTTATAAATAGGCAAGATTGAAATAAGGTCGATTGTTCCGATTCTAAATTAATCATGTTTATTCTAAGGGATATTTTCTCATTTGAAACTTAAAACGCAATGGTTGATGTTAATTTTTAAGACACATACTTATCAATAGGTGCTACAAAACTGAGTGAAAATTTAAGATTTTTTTAATTTTTGGGCTACTCTATAATTTTTCTGTTAAAACTACATATTTGTACGTACGGTCAGGCTTTGGCCCTTGGTTTTATATAGAATATTTACTGAGAAGCATTATTAATTTACCATGTGACATTTTCTTCTGTGTTCATATTTCAATATTTGGGATATGATTAACATATAGAACAAATGTCAAAACCATTTTATTCAAGAAAATTACATATTCTAATTTTACTTACAATCATTTTTTCTTTATCAGCATGTTTTTCTGATAAAAATGGTAAGATAAAATTATTACATTTTAGTTCAGATATTTCTTCTGATGCTACTCCTTTCGTATTGAAAGAATTATTGGATAAAGAAAACGAGGGGGTTTCAAAAATTACGTTCGAAAAAGGAGAGTATCATTTTTATCCAGATAAAGGCTTAGAAAAGTTTTGTTATATATCCAACCATAATGATGTTGTAATAAAAACGGCGTTTCCTCTTTCTCAAATGAAAGGCCTAACGATAGATGGGCAAGGGGCCACTTTTGTCTTTCATGGAAAAATGATACCCTTTTTGATAGATGGATCGACAAATATAGCTATCAAAAACCTTTCCATAGATTGGGAGGTCCCTTTTCACAGTGAGGCACTTATTGTCGCAAACGATTTGGAAAACAAAACCTTTGATCTAAAAATAGCGAAGGAATACCCCTATGAGATCCGCAATGGTCAGTTGTATTTTATTAAAGAATCTTACGAACACAATTTGGGTCAGGCCATATTATATGACCCTGAAAGAAGGGCCATCGCCTATAATACGGAAGACTATACCCCTTTGACCATTTACAATAACTTACCTAATAAAAATACCAAAACTGCTGTTGCCTACAAGTATAAAGTTGATTCACACGACCCCGTTCAAAATAGAATAGCTAGGGAATATGCGTTACGGGTAGAGGAACTTGAACCCGGACTCGTTAGAGTTTACAATCATAGGAAAAAAATTCCTCCCGTAGGAAAAGTACTGGTCTGTAAAGGCGAGCAACATGCCAATAGATTGGCGCCTGCAATCAGAATTACAAATACGAACGGTTTTAACGCAAAAAATGTAAAGGTGCACCATGCGGGAGGCATGGGGTTGATTGCGGAAAATTCTTCTGACCTGATACTAGATCGTTTTGATGTGACGCCCTCACGCGGAAGAATGGTTTCCACTACTGCAGATGCAACACATTTTGTGGGCTGCAGGGGAAGAATAGAGCTAAAGAAGTGCATTTTTAAGAATCAGCTAGACGATGCCACCAATGTACATGGTACTTATCAAGAAGTTGTTGATGTTATTGATGAGTTTACCATTGGTGTGCGTATGGGGCATTATCAACAACAAGGCTTTGTTATTGGTAAACCTAAGGATAAAGTGGGGCTGGTACGGTTGAAAAACTCATTTTTCCCTTATGACAGTCTTACCATAAAAAGCGTACAGAAACTCAATAGCCGGTATCAGAAAATTACGTTTAACGAATCTTTGCCAGCATCGCTTGAGAGCGGAGATTTAATAGAAAATCTATCCGCATACCCAGAAATGCTATTGGTAGAGGATTGTATTATTAGTAACAATAGGGCAAGAGGCTTGCTTTTATCTACACCTAACGAGACTGTAATTAGAAATAACTTTTTTAGTACCGAGATGGAGGCGCTTTTGATTCCCGTAGAAAGTGGACACTGGTTCGAGTCTGGGAATGGGGCCAACATTAGTATCATAGATAATACTTTTCAAGATTGTAATCATAGCGGTTATAACCGCGGGGTAATACGCTTTGTTACGGATGATGACAATCACAATATTGCCTTCAACAATATAAATATTAAAGGAAACACCTTTAACCATTTTGATAATCTCATTCTTGAAGTTGCCAACACGGATGGACTGGTTTTTCAGGAAAATGTGATTACCAATTCAAAAACCTTTCCTAAACGGCATAATCAGAAATCGGCATTTAGATTAAAGTCATCGCGTAATATTCAATTTAAGAAAAACACATATGAAGGAGACGCAGAGACCGTGGTAGAGGTAGAGGGTAATATGCAAAAAGTAGAATTCAATTAATCACTAATAACCAATACTCAAAAGGTAAACTCAGGACAAAATAGTTTTTTAAAGAAGTCATATGCATTACATGGCATGATGGGATATAAATACGAGAAGCTATAGAATGCCCAGGGGTTTAGCTACCTAGATTAACTAACTAATATTAAACCTATGAAATTCAAACAGGGAACAATTTTTATGAAGTTGCAGGGCGATTGTCCTCGAATACTATTTTTTCTGATTTTATGTTGCAGCATGGCCGTTCATGCGCAAGAGGTAAGCAAAGTAACAGGTACTGTTGTTGATGCAGAAGATGGAGTCCCCATACCGGGTGTTTCTATTGTAAAAAAGGGAACCAATATAGGGGTTTCGACAGACTTTGACGGAAATTATTCCATTGCCGCGAAACAAGGCGATATTTTGGAATTTAGCTATATAGGAATGGAGTTTCAAGCCATTACTGTATCCGAACCGGTTTTAAACGTGCGTATGAAGGCCGATGTAGAAAACCTTGAGGAGGTAGTGGTAATTGGTTACGGAGCGGTTAAAAAGAAGGAGCTGACAGGTGCCGTTGCTAGTGTTAAGGGCGATGATTTGGAAAACATCGTTACCCAAGATTTAGGTACGGCCCTACAAGGTCAGGTTTCCGGGGTTAACATTGTAAGTTCCGGCCAGCCCGGAGCCGCATCGGAAATATTAATTAGGGGCATAACCAGTATATCTGGATCAAATACGCCATTGTATGTGGTAGATGGTATACCACAGGAAGGTGACCCAAGAATAGCTCCAAGTGATATTGAATCCATTGATATATTAAAGGATGCCTCATCTGCGGCTATTTATGGAACTAGGGGGGCTTCAGGTGTTATCTTGATTACAACAAAGCAAGGTAAGCAAGGGGCATTATCCGTACGTGTAGACGCTTCTTACGGTTTTCAGAAAGTTCCTTCAGGAATCGATTTAATGAATACAGAGGAGCAAACCTATTTTAATTTGGTTTCTGAGAGAAATGAAACGGGTAGTACCGATGATGTTACGGTTTTAACCTTGGCAAGAAGCCCACAAGGTTTTCAGAACAATACAGATATAAGGGACATTATTATACGCGAGAATACCCCGTTTAAGAATTACTCGGTAAACGTATCCGGAGGCGGTAACGACATCAAATATAATGTCTCTACCAGTTTGTATGATACCGAAGGGGTAATTATAAACTCAGATTTTAAAAGATTCAATACTAGGGTCAATACTACTTATACGCGTGGTAAATGGGGTATAAATGCAAGTGTTGGTATGAGTCGTGAAGATCGGTCACGTGAACCGGGAGGAATAATAAATCAAGTTATTAGATATCTTCCAACGCAACAAGGTTTAGAAGCTATAGGTTCTGATGAACCCTTAGTGGAAGTTAGGTCTACTGAGTCAAATCGATTGGGATGGGTTTTGAATAGCTTGAGCAGTACTGATATTGAGCGAACCGTAAGAACTTTTGCCTCTTTTAATGTCAACTATGAAATTGTTAAAGGGCTTAATGTCTGGTCTAGAATTGGTGTAAACGAGTCTAACGGATATAGAGATAGGTTTTTAGGATATACCCCTGTATTTACAGCAGAAGGAGAGCTTATAAACAATCCGTCCGATAGCTTTGCCGAAAGTCGTGCTAACCAAAGGTCTTCAAATGTTTGGGAAACCGTGCTGACCTATAAAAATCAACTTTCCGAAGATCATAATCTAACCTTAACGGCTGGGTATACACAGGAAGAATATAGCGGAAAAGATTTTAGCGCTAAAAAATTTGGCGTGCAGAATAACGATATCAGGGTTTTGGACAATGCCACAATTAACCCTGATGCACAATCGGGTTTTTACTATAACTCAACTATTCTTGGCATGTTGGGAAGATTGCAATACAATTATAAAGGCAAGTATTTCTTGAGTTCTAGTGTACGTAGAGATGGGTCTTCAAAATTTGGGGAGAGTAGACGTTGGGGACTTTTTCCTTCGGTATCCGTTTCGTGGAACGTATCCGATGAGGGTTTTTGGAAACCACTTAAGAATGTGGTCAACAACTTTAAACTTCGGGCCAATAGAGGTTCCTTGGGGAATAATAGATTTGGAGATTATGCCTTTTCCGCTGCCATTGCTAGTGGTATAGATTATTCTTTTGGTACAGGAGACGGTGTTTTGAACATTGGTTCCGCACAGTCGGAATTCGCTAATGCCCTTGTGAAGTGGGAAACTAAAAAGGAAGTGAACTTTGGGGCTGATTTTGGTCTTTTCAAAAACAAGATAACCCTATCTGCAGATATTTATAACATTAAGAATGAAGATATGCTGTTTCCTATTGTCTTACCTGGTTCTGCAGGTGGTGGCGGTAATTCCCAAATTGTCTTGAATGTTGGGAATATGACAAATAAAGGAGCGGAGTTGGCCATAGGGTACCGAGAAAAAATAGGCCGGTTTAATTTTAATATGAACGGAACATTCACTACCAATGAAAACAAGATTACGAAGATATCAGGGGATAAAGGTTTCATTTTCACAAATGATTATGGACTCGTAAGTGGAGCAAGGGTAGAATCTCAAGTAACCGTACTCGCCGAAGGTTACGAAGCCGGTGCCTTCTTTTTAAGGAAAACGAACGGTATTGCCGATACACCGGAAAAGTTGGCGGAATATCAAGAGATAGACCCGGCTGCTAAGATGGGGGATGTCGTCTACATCGATTCCAATGGCGATGGCAGTATATCGGATGCCGATAGGGTATACAGTGGTAGCGGACTGCCCGAATATGAGATTGGCTATAATTTTAATGCAAATTATAAAGGTGTTGATTTTTCCATGCAGTGGTATGCTGCTTTGGGTCACGAGATTATGAATGGGTCAAAGGCAACCGCGTATGCTTACGGTAGGCACAAAGATCTTATTTACGCATGGTCAGAATCAAATACTTCAACTCCCATACCCGCTTTTAGAGGAGATATAAAAGCGCACCCCAATTTTAGGGGATACAATGATTTATGGTTGGAAGACGGTGATTATGTACGATTAAAAAATGTGACTTTAGGCTATAGCTTTCCTAGAAAATTAGTCGAGAAGGCAGGATTGTCCAAATTCAGGATATATGCCACGGCCCAAAACCTTTTGACCATTACGGATTATGAAGGATATAACCCGGAAATAGGGGGAGGGATCAGTGCACGAGGTTTGGATAAGGGTAATTACCCAATAACATCTCAATATTTATTTGGATTGGAGTTTAATTTTTAATGTGCAATTATTATGATACGAATTACTATAAAATACATCTGTTTAATATGTTTTTCATCGGTATTACTCACTTCTTGTGATGATGAAATTCTAGATCAAACAGACCCTAACAGAATTTCTACAGCTAGTTTTTGGAAAAACTTGGATGAGACCAACAGTACTTTGACCGCTACCTATGCTACCATGTTCAATCATTATGTTTTAGGTTTAGTGGAAGAATCATGGCGTTCGGATATGGGGTGGCCTGGTTTTGGTAGGCCAACACCTGGCGACGGAACAGGAAGAACCTACTATTTCAAAACCTATACCAATAGTGACAAATCTATCCAGAATAAATGGGACGGATTGTACCAAGGTATATCCCGGGCCAACCAAACCATAAACGGTCTCAAAGCTTTAGAGGGGGAAGTAGATGAGGAAGAATGGACGTTGCAAATGGCCCAAGCCCGTTTCTTCAGGGGCCTGTTCCATTTTTATTTGCATACGAGCTTTAATAATGGAAATGTCATAATTAGGGACGATGTTCCCGTTACTCAGGAAGATTTCAATAAAGGGGTTTCCCCTTCGGAGGAAGTAATGGAGTTCTTTAGGGAGGACCTAGAGTACGCATATCAAAATTTACCGGCTAAATATGAAAATCTAAGTGCAAATCAAGGTCGCGTCACGGCAGGTACAGCGGCAACCATATTGGGTACTAGCTTTTTGTACGAGAAAGAATACACGAAAGCCTTGGCGCTATTTAATGATGTTATAGATAATCCTGATTACGGTTATAAGCTGGTAGATGCTAATGTTCTTTTCACAATTGAAGGGGAATTTAATGCAGAATCCATTTTTGAAATCCCATATAATGTGATACATAGACCAGAGCTGAGTCAATGGGATGAATTAAGCCAAACCAATAGATATGGGTTTCTGTTCTCGGGTGTAACGGTATCTATGCCCGCATGGATTCAATACAAATACAAGACAGAACCCATGGATGTTTTGGATGAGCGAAATTATTATGTGGACCCTGTTGAGGGTAGAAAATTGCGTAACGTTCCGTTAAGGGCTTCCCAAATGGTAACATTGATCGAAGATGAGCAAACGCTGTATTACCTAGACGATAATGTTAGTGAGAACATGAAAAAAGGTGCTAGGGGCTGGGGTTTTGGTCATTCTAAAAAGTATAGCAATCACGACCACTTGGAAAGCGAGGATGATAATCCGGAAGGCACCTGGAATTCTGGAAAAAACGTAACGGTTAACAGGTTGGCAGAAGTGTACTTAATGCGTGCAGAGTGTTTGATACAGACTGGAAACGTTGCAGGTGCTTTGGCTGATATTAACAAAATTCGTGAAAGATGGGGATTGCAATTGCTTGGCCCGGCCATGGATAGCAACCATACCTATGACGAAGTAGCGTATACCGAAGAATCATTGATGGATCGTCTAATGTATGTGGAAAAACCTCTGGAACTATCCAATGAAGGACATTCTATAAGATGGACAGATTTGAGAAGATGGGGAATTATAAAGGAAAACTTTGATAGGTTGGCAAGCGAGGTTTACTACGCGGTACCTTACAATTTCACAAGGTTGGATGGTTCAAAGGGTTGGAACGATGCATCTGTAGTTATGGGCCCGGAACCTGCTGAATTTGAGTTGTTGGTAGATTTTGAATACGACTTGACCGCCCAGAATTACAATCCGGAGTTGCATGATTACTTACCGATCCCGCTTAGTGAAATAAATGCGAATTCAAACATAGAATAACCAAAAAAATCAATTATGAAAACGATTAGATTATTAATGATATGTTTTTTGGCGGTATCGACCAGTTGCCAAAATGACGATGAATATGAGGCTCCCGATACCTTGTCGGATGTGGCTTATTATACCAGTGTGTTTCCAGGTTCACCGTTTAATGCATCTGCGGAAAAAGACTTTATATCTTTTATGGATGCTTCCCAAGGAGCCATAAGCCATGAGTGGACTATTGAAGAGGGAAACTTCTTTTTAAGACCGGGTTTTAAAGTCAATGATTCCTTGCCAATTTTTATTAATGAAGAACTTGGTTTGACCACTACGGATAAGACCGCCCATGTAATGTTCATGAATGAAGGGATAAACAAAGTTTGTCTGAAAAATACCTTTAGTGAACCGGTAACCTTACAGACCGAAGACGGACCTATTTCTGCAGTACAGGAGGGTGATGTCTATATTTTTGAAAAATGTTTCGAAATCGACGTTTTTGCCAAAGACATTCAACCGGCCTTCAAAGTGTTACAGGACGGTGAGGAAATATTGAGGGTCGGTGCAAACGACGTAATAAATGAAGATATCAGCACTTGGCCGGTAGTAGATGTTGAAGTAAATAAAACGTTGACCTTTGTTGATCTAACTACCGTAGGAAGACCCAACGATAGAACCTGGAGTTTGTCAGGGATACCACAAACTTCTACCGATTCCGTAGCTGAGGTAGCATTCTTGAATTTTGGCACTACAACAACTGTTGGAAATATAAAGTCTTCTCGTATAGCTCCTTTACCCACTGCTTCTACTTTTATGCAAATCCCTTTAAGGGTGAGAGTAGTTTCTTCTTCTCAACCTTTTGAGATCTTGAGTGAAATATCAGAAAATGAATCCGGTAAATTAACATTTCAGGTCTCAGGTGTGTTAGACCCGGCTTCCTTGTCCGGTGAAAGTGCAAATTTTACGGTTAATGTAGTAAATGAAGCTTCAGGATTTGATCAAAATATTGCAGTACAACAGATAGGTGTTAATCCTGAAGACGGTTCAATATTAGAGATGACTTTAGCTGAACCTGTGTATAACTCGGATAAGATTACAGTATCCTATGCCGGGGGCAATATCCTATCTACCGATCAAAGAGTATTAAATTCTTTTGAAGAGAAGATCGCAACACTAAGTGCTGGGGAAGATGTTCTTGCATCGGATGAGCGCTATAGTTTTGAAATTGAGGAGGATAGGGGTAACGGCGGTAATACGGCGGGTTGGTGGACCAATCATAACAATCCGTGGTATTTTATGGGAACACGCGATATTTCTGCCGCGGACGGTACCCGAGTGGTACGTTTTCATGCGGATGATTATGCCACGGTACCCGATGTTACATGGTTTTGGGGCTTAAGTGCAGCAGAAACTGCAGCCTTGGTTCCCAACGCCGGAACCTATAGACTTTCAATAAAAGTGTACCGGGAGTCTGGATCTACCATTGGTGCATTTGTAATCAACACCAACCCGGAATGGGTCATAAGTATAATCGATTTTAGTGAAGGAGAAGATGGTCAATGGGTAACCTATGAGGTGGATGTAGAATTGACAGATGCTATGGAAAGGTTGAATATAGGGGTTCGAAAGGCAGATAACCCTGGTGTTTCCGGCCCCCAGACATTTTATATAGACGATATAAAGCTTGCCCCAATCGAGGCGAGACCCTAGTTTATAATTTGAGTAGTTGTGTGTTAGTGTAAGTTTCCCCCTCTGGGACCTTTGTTCCGGGGGGAATTTTAATCATTATAATTAAAACAAAAGACCTGATGTAAAATGAAAAAAAACTTTGTAAAACGATTGATTATTGAAACTGCTGGTACAAGAGGGCGTCACCCTTGACCAGATTAACTGCACTATGTCCCCTAAATATTACCACTCTGATACCACTGTATCCAGAGAATTAACCTAAAAAAATAAAACTATGGAAAAGAGAATACTGAATCTTTTTGTGCAAATGATATTTGTTTTTTGTGTAGGCTATTCGGCGACCGCACAGAGAACTAGAATTCCGAAAATAAATATTGAAGATTTTTCCGGTACGGAAGAAGAAGCCAATCTTAAAATAGAGGCGCTTAACGAACTTATTTCAGAGGCTGAAAACTTGGGAATAGACGCTACAAAAGAAAAAATGGCGGTTCGGTTGGCCCAAATATTTTTGTTTTATGCCAACTGGGACGAAAAAAATAGAAGTGCATACGAAAAAATGTTCGAAGAATTGCACAGCTTTCATGAAACAACACCTGAAATACTTGCAGAGTATCTACCCGTATATGAACGTAGTGAAGTGATTACGGTTCTTGATAAGGCGATCACCACCATTAATAGACTGATCAGTGGTGAGATATCACGAAACCCTATACCTAATATTGACTGGTCACAAATAACCTATGAGAACAATAAGCAGGTGTATGATGGTAAGCCTGTTTTCTTAGCGGACTATACCTGGCAAAAAGACAAGGCGGGCCCACATGATATTACCACTTACTTTGGTAATTATGGCAGTCTTTACATAGACCCAGCTATGGTAGAAAATGAGGAAGGTGATATAACACCGTGGGTATTAAGCGATATAAATAGTAAACCATCGGGCAATTTTGGGATTATGTTTATAGGTCATACTAGATTTCCAAGTTGGCTTGAAACCAAATATCCGGATATACGTACAGGTGGAGGTCTTTTTACTAAATATGATATTAGTAATCCCGGGGCCCGTGAAGTTAACCGCAAATTATTTGAAGGAATCATCCCTAGTTTAAAAGGGAAAAAATTTGTGGAACAAGGTTATATGCTTAGCAATGAACCGCATTGGAATCTTTCCGGAAATTGGGAAACGGTACAATTTTCTAATTACGCTATGGATAGCCTTAAGACTTGGCTTAAAGATAAGCACCATAACATAGCAAACCTAAATGCCCTATGGAACAAGAATTACTCAAGTTTTGAAGAAGTATCGGTAACCGTTCCCATGTCGGAAGTAGAGCGTGGAAAGCCAGTTTGGTACGATGTTATGAAATTCAACCAAGAACGTGCGAATAACTGGTTTAGTTTTTTACACGATGAGGTTAAAAAAAATGACCCAAATGCAAAAACACATATTAAGTTAATTCCGCTCCATTGGTCGGGAAACGATAGACATCAAGGTCTAGATTTTGAAACACTCACCAGTATAACGGATCATATCGGTAATGATGCGGGAGCAAAAAATTCCCTAAGGTGGGGGGCAAAACAAGATTGGGAAGACAGGTATCATTTTCTCTGGAGACACCTAAGTATGCCGTATGATTTCTTTAGGTCGGTTTCACCGAATAAAATCAATTACAATTCCGAAGTACATTTCTTACAGGCACCTGCATTCACAGATTTGTTTTTAGACCCGAATTATGTAAGGTCGGTTTATTGGTTGGCCGTCTTGCAAGGAATGAACTCCTCACAGACTTGGTTCTGGCCACGATTGGAAGATGGATCTTTTCGTTTGGGGCATGATTCTGTAAAAGAGTTGGCCGGGTCCGCAATTAACCAACCTCAAGTCATACATGAGATTACTTCTACTATGATGGATATAAATTCACATGCAGAAACTATTGATGCGCTACAAAACTTGAAACAACCTATCAGAATTTTTTATTCGGAAACATCGGCCATAAATAAAAAAGAACATATGGACGATATTTTTGATATATACGAATCACTGTATTTTGAGGGTGTACCCATTGGTTTTGCTACGCAAAAAATCATAACTGATCAGAATAACGCCCTATGGGATGTGGTCGTAGTTCATAAGACAGATTATGTTGCAGAAGAAGAATTGAATGCTTTACAGGCTTATTTGGATAAGGGGGGTACCGTAATTCTAGATGCGGTCAGCTTAAAAAAAGATGAGTACGGAAGAAATCATGGTGTAGCTTTAAATACAAACAACGGAGGGAAAATTTTAAGAAGTTCATCTCTTTCCGATATGGTTTCCAATGCGCTAGAAATTGCAGATTCAAAGGGTAGGCTTCCTAACGTAGTTTTGGAAGAAACTAATGATTTAGGATTAAAGGGGTGTGTCTGGAGAGGCTATCGAAGTCGTACCGGAGAGGATATCATCAATGTTATTAATATAGGAAAAGGGAAGGCTAATATAGCTCTGAAATTAAATAACTCTTCAGAGGAATTGGTAGTCACCGATCTGCTGACAAACGAGAGACTGGATAGTAATTTCACTATGGATCCTGAGACGGTGTACCTATTGGCGGTGCGTCAAAGAAGCGATGAGGATAATCGATTTAAAATTACAACAACGGCAGAAACATGTCCCGATAAAAACAATGGATCCATTCATATAGTTGCCGATTTTGAGCAAAACTATACCGCAAAATTGAATAATGAAGATTTTGAGTTTACCAAAGACCTGACAATTGAGGATGTTACCCCGGGGGCCTATGAATTATGTCTTACGACGGGTGAAAACGATATATCTTCATGCTATAACTTAACAGTAAAGGAAGCTGTTACTATAAAGGGACAATCTAGCGTAGCTACCAATAAATTAAATATGACAATTGAAAAAGGTACCGCGCCGTTCAGGGTTTTGGTCAATGACGAACAAGTATACGAAACACATGCGAACTCTTTTAGCATAGACGTCCAAAATGGCGATGAGGTTCAGGTTAAGACCGATCGCGAATGCGAGGGGGGGATAAATAAGGTAATCTCTTCTTATGGGGAGATACTTATGGCTCCCAACCCTTCGGATGGTGTGGTGGAGATTCATGTGCCTACAAGAAAAAAGACGATTCAAATTAATTTAAGCAATCTTCAGTTTCAATTAATTTCCTCGAAGGTATATCCTGTAAGCTCTGGTATAGTAAAGTTAGACTTGACCGACAGTCCCGCTGGTGTTTATCTAGCAACAATTATGCTTGATGAGGTGGTTACGGTTAAAATTATTAAAGAGTAGAATGTTATGAGAGCTATTATAATTTTTCTGCTTGCGACTACAATTTTTTGGTCTTGTTCTAGCAGTAGTGATGACGGAGCTGAAAAAGGAACTCTACCAATTGATAATAAGGCACCTTTACCCGTAACTGAACTTTTATTTCCCCCAAACAACATGTTGTGTTCAGATAACGTCTTGGAATTTCAATGGGAAAAGGCCCAGGATCCTAATGAAGACCCTTTGACTTATAT
The DNA here is from genome assembly GCF_900156625.1 of Zobellia uliginosa. Classification (GTDB taxonomy): domain Bacteria; phylum Bacteroidota; class Bacteroidia; order Flavobacteriales; family Flavobacteriaceae; genus Zobellia; species Zobellia uliginosa. Next base: position 38,824 of record NZ_FTOB01000011.1, read on the forward strand.
TTTGGAGGTGGCAACAGATGATCAGTTTACAGAGGCAGCGATTTTTGATTCGGCTTCAAACGCTACAACCATTACTTTAGATAAAAATCAAATCTATTATTGGCGGGTTGCGGCAAAGGATCCTTTCAATTTGATAGGACCGCATTCAAAGGCATCCAAATTTTATACAGAAGGGTTTGGCGAAACCAACCATCTACCATTTATGCCAGATTTGGTAGCTCCCGATACAAATGAAATGGTAGATGAGGGAATAGTCAAGCTAGATTGGACAGGTGGGGATGTAGATGGTGACCCACTTGCATATGACATTTATTTTGACACGAAAAATCCTCCAGAAAATAAGATAGGTAGTAATGAAAGTAAGTCTTCCATTGAGGTGAACGTCCTTCCTGCCAGTACATATTTTTGGAGGGTTAGGGTTAAGGACGGAAAGGGGGGAGAGGCCATTGGTCACGTTTGGAGCTTTGCAAGCAATTGAGATGTAATGCGAACAAAAGCTGCTTCGAACGTTTTCCGGAATTTTTTTAGATCAATACGTCATATAACATCTTTACTAACTATAAATAAGTACACCCAAAACTTAAAAGAGCTAATGCGTGTCAGTGCGAACTCTTGAAGCCTTTTTAAGGACGGTGATTTTTTCAGTATTAAGAAGATATTGTGCCCCATATCATTTTTTAACTTAAACTATAATATTATGAAATTTAAACAATTTGCCCAAAAGGCAACAACCTCTCTTTTGGGGTTAATGCTATGTCTTGTTTCTTGCGATGATCCAACAGAATTGGTTAATGAGCCAGAAGTAGAAGTACAATCTGTTAAAGCAACGGCTAATGCCAATCAAATTGCGAACAAAGGTGTCCAAAAAAACCTAACTCCTAATGTGTTTATAAAAAATGGGGTGGGGTATCAAGGTCCTTCGCAAAGTGTAATTAATACTTTTCCAAAATTTGTTGTAGATGAATTGCCTAAGCATAATGCTACGCAAAGAATTCAAGCAGCAATAGACCAAGCTAGTGCTAGAAATGGAGGAAGGGTAATTATTAGACCTGGAAAGTATATCGTAAAAGAGATCAATTTAAAGTCCAATGTCCATATCAGGCTTAAACCTAATGTTATTATGGTTGCGGACCAAAGGGATCAAAGTCCTGCGGCTCGGGTCAAACACAAGGATATTTTTCTGATAGGTAGAAGAAAAAATATCAAAAATGTAAGTATTGTGGGCGAGGGTAAAGGGCAGTCTAGGCCTAAGTTCAGATATTTTAGGGAATCAAAAAGAAATGAAGGAGGGGTTAGGGCTTTTTCTGTAAATGGTGTCAAGAATTGTTTTATTCAAAATGTTCTTATTGAGGACAATGAAACTCGATTTGCGGGTATCGATTTTAACTTCAATTTTAGTGATGTAAGCAAAGCAGGAAGACCTACAAATGTAACTATAGATAATTGTGAGATTAAGAAGGGTGCTTATGGTTATGGATTAGTGCAATTAAATTGCGGGTTAAATGTTTTGTTATCGAATTTAACCGGGGAAGGTGGAATTACTGCCCGGATAGAATCGGACAATAGGACGTTTAAGAGTAAAACTATAGGTATAGACAATGCGCATGTGCGTAATGTTTTGACGATAAATGGTAACACCTCCGTACTCTTACAACCGTGGAATGTTGTAAATGGAAATGTTTTCATAGATGGAGCTTATGCCATAAACTGCAATTTTGCGGTTGAAAGCCAAGACGGCTATCAAGATACAACGGGCAAGGGTAGATTTGGGCCTAATTCTAGTATCAAAAACGTCGCCGCGGTTTATGGCCTTACGGCAACCGGTCATTTTGCACATGAAAAGGCCATTCCCAATTGTTTACTTAGGTTTTTCAAAAAGAATGAACCCTCTCCTGACGCGGAAGAGTCTGGGGCTAGGGTAGGGCCTTCAATATGTGTCGTGGGAGATTTTGTTACTCGCGAAGCGAATAGAGTAAAGGTTTTTGGCAGTACAGTTAGTGCCACCGTACCTAATAATACAAACCCCGCAAACACAGTAAATTCAAGAGTTGATATCTTAACCGGCAATGCTATTGCGCATAGGGGCAACGACCCTAATAAACAATGTGGATGGAGGGCTTATAATTAGTAGGTTATAAGCCTTTTGCAATTAAGGTAAGGTTGAGAACATTTATCTTTTTATACGTTTTGCCTTAAACGATATTGGGGCGCAGGACCTATATAGAGGTGAATTATTCTCAACCTTTTACCCAAACTTATCCCATAATCTTTTTTGAGGGACACCTTGATTCCAATTGACCTGAAAACTGCACAAAACCTAGGCTTAAGGATTGAATTGTAGCCAAAAGTCTTTCGGAAAAATAAAAGAGAAGTATAACGTAAAACTAGTAATTGAAATGAAAAATTTATCGCGAAGACGTTTTATCCAAACCACGGGTACTGCCGCGGCAGGAACTATTATTATGCCCAACATGTTGACATCATCGAGAAATAGCACTGTAAATGTAGCTGTCATTGGCGTAAATGGAAGAGGCATGAACAACTGGACTCAAATGTTAGGGATAAGAGGTGATTATAGAAGGATAAAAGAAGGACTGGAACCTGATGGCGAAAGAAAGCCCCATAAACACGTAAATATTGTGGCCATGTGTGATGTTGACGATGTGGCTTCTGCTACAGCCTATAAAATGATGCCTGAGGTGAGAAAGTTCAAGGACTTTAGGGTCATGTTGGATGAAATGCATAAGGATATAGATGCCGTAATTGTTTCCACTCCAGATCATACCCACTTTGCAGCAACCATGGCCGCTATGGAAAGGGGAAAACATGTCTATGTAGAAAAACCATTGGCCCATGATATATGGCAGTTACGGACCCTTAAAAAAGCAGCCGAATATTATGGCGTGGTTACACAGCTTGGTAACCAAGGGCACGCTTCAGATGGTATAAGGGACTTTAAAGAATGGTATGACCAAGGTTATGTAGGCGATGTAAAGGAAATTCATGCCTGGTTCAATGGGCCAAAGTTTGGAGATGATTTATGGTTCAATAAACCTACAAGTTATCCACCTGTAGCTGAACCCATACCCGGTACCTTGGCTTGGGATTTATGGTTAGGACCGGCAAAAGAAAGAGCTTATAGCCATTATTATTTACCCAAATGGTGGCGTTCCCACCTTGATTTGGGAACGGGAATGTTAGGGGATTGGGGATGCCATACACTGGATGCTCCATTTTGGACGCTAGATATGGGTATGCCTACCTCCATAGAACCCATACACTCGGTATTAAGTCCTCGCCCTACGGATTTCGGCCCTGATCAATCTATTTTAAAGTATGAATTCCCTAAGCGTGGAAACAGACCGGCATTGACCATGTTCTGGTATGAAGGGGGTAAAAAACCCGAGAACCGACCTGAATGGGGAATGCAAAATGTACCAGGTAACGGAATGATCATGGTAGGGGACAAACAATCGGTTTTTACAGGAGGTAAACCTTATGCTCCTAAAATGTTAATGCCAAAAACGGAGTGGGATGCATTTCAAAAGAAAGGTTGGAACAAAACCATTCGTCGTATTCCCAATGAAAACCCACACGGAGAGTTTATTGATGCGATTAGGGGAAAAGGTCCTAAACCCGGTTCTAGTTTTGAGTATGGTGCAGATTTAACGGAGGTCGCTTTACTAGGGGCTCTGGCACAACGGTTTAATACAAAGATTGAATATGATGCCGCAACTATGAAAATAAGCAATCAGCCTGCATTGAATGCTTACGTCAAGGAAGAGGTGAGGGCAGGTTGGTCGTATGGTGAAAACCTATGGAAGTAGTTGTAAACTTCTTTTTATGACATTGTCGAAGGTGTAGTTTCTTTATGTACAAAACAACGAGAAAGTTTGGTTAAACCGATACTGTGTTCGATTAAAATAGTCTAGATACACCGGTACGGACTTACCTGTTGGTGTCAGAAAGTCAATATATATTATAAGAATGAAAAAAAAATACAAGTTACTTTTATTACTATTATTTGCAAATTGCTTTGCGGCACAAGCCCAAGATTTAGAAAGAAAGGCAGAGAAGAAAATAACCCGGTTAGAGACTTTAATGTCTAAAGCCGAAAGAGAAGGGTTCGATGTAACACGCGAAAAAACCATAATATGGTTTTCAAAAGAATTTTTGAAAATTGCCAGGTGGGATGAGAATAATACCGACTTTATACAAAGTACTTTTGAAGAATTTAAACCATTAAAAGGAGACAAGGCCCAAATGGCTAAGGACCTTCCTAATTTTGAAAGGAAAAAGGTGGTGGAAATTTTGGATAAAGGAATTGCCAACCTTACAAGGGTTATGAATGGAACCATTGTAAGAAGACCGGTGGCGAAGGTAGATTGGGAGAATATAAAAGTGGAGAAAGACCAATTTACCAGCAATGGAAAACCTGTGTTTCTATATGATTATTTTTCAAAATCAATGGGGAACCCTACCTTGGATTCCAATATATATAACGACCATCTAGGAAATATTGACCGTATAGGAGGTGTTACGCCTCTTTTATTAAATGAAGATCGGACATTTAATCAGCGGACCTTGAATAGAATTGTCCGTCACCCGGATACAAAGGCAGGTTATCTTTTGCTATGGAATACGAATATTCCCGAATGGATAGAAAAACAAGAGCCAGAGGTCACTAAAGGTGTAAATACCTTTATGGGGTTTGATATTGATAACCCTTTAATGCGTGAGGTCTGGGGCAGTATAATGCAAAAAACTGGAGAAGTAACCAAAGGCAGAAAGGCAGTACAATTAGGTTATATTTTGGCCAATGAACCCCATTGGCTTTCTGAGGAGGGGAATTGGGCCTACAAACTTGGGGAAATGAATGAACTCTCATCTTATACCTTAGATAAGTTTAAGTCTTGGTTAATCAAAAAATATAATAATGACCTTGCCCAACTCAACAAAAATTGGAAAACGGAATTTGAGACGTTTAAAGATATAAGTTTTGTTTTTCCACTGAAAAAGGAAACCAAGGGAAGCCCGTTCAGATACGATTGGGACCGCTTTAATATGGATAGGGTTACAGAATGGTTTTCTTTTTTACAAACAGAATTGCATAAGACAAACCCAAAGGGAGATACCCATATTAAGCTTATATCCCACTTTTTTTCGGATGATGAACGCTCTCATGGAATAGACCTTGAATCCTTAACGGAACTAACTACTATGATAGGCGATGATGCAAAGACAAGGGAGAGGGATATCCGTTTTGATAAGCCGGAATTCTGGGAAGCGAATTATTCGTACCACTGGCAAGAATTGTGTGTTTCGTATGATTTTATGGAGTCGGTGTCACCCGATAAAATACATGTGAACTCAGAAACGCATTTTTTATCTAGTGTTGCATGGAGAAAGCTTGATACCTCTCCCGAATATGTGAGAAACAACTTCTGGCTAGCTACACTACATGGTATGGATGCCGGTTTATCATGGTTTTGGGCAAGGGACCCAGATGGCTCCCCCGAAGCTAGATTTGAGAATAACATTTATTCAAAAGATAGGGCTTTGAGCGAGTCATTTGCGGCATCGGTGAATATGCAACCCCAAGTAGCCAACGAACTCACCCAAGTAATGATGGACTTAAATAGTTTTTCCGAAGAGATTATGGCATTACGTCGTCAGAGAAAACCAATAAGGTTATTTCATTCGGAAACTTCGGCCATTAACAAAGAGCATCATATGACACAACAATATGATCTTTATGAATCTTTGTTCTTCGAAGGTTTTCCTGTAGGGTATGCCACTGAGAACATCATTAAAAAGCAGGATAGTAAAAACTGGGATGTTCTTCTTGTATACAAAACAGAATATGTAACTGATTCAGAATTTAACGAGTTACAAAATTACCTAGATAATGGAGGGACTGTCATAATGGATAATGAAACCAGCCTTTCAATGAACGAATACGGATACAAGCGGTCAAAAACCTTGAAAAAAGGGAAGGGAAACCTACATATTCTGAAAACAGATGAATATGAGACTCTAAAAACATTTGCCCTAGACTTGATAGCAGATAAATTACCCGCAGTTGTTCTTTCAGAATCTAATGGGGCGGCCCATAAGGGGTGTACTTGGAGAATAGCCCCTAATGGTAAAGGGGGCTATGTAATGACAATTATAAACCTGGGAAAAACCAAAGCCCGATTAAACGTTTCTATGAGGAATGGGGAAGAAATTAAGTGCACGGATATACTCACGCAACAACCGTTGAAGACAATGTTTGATCTTGATGTTCATGGTGTTCTATTACTTGAAATCGAAAAAACTAAAAATTGATCGATAAAGGAGAATCGGTGCCTTTGCTGTTTGTTTAAGCCAAGTAATACTGTCTAGAAGAATTAGACAAGGAGTAATTTGTTAGAATTCAAAGCGATAGTGTTAATAGGAATTAGGCGAAAGCAAAATGTTTAAACCTCTTGGAAAGAATAAATGACAATTGGCTTGAGCGTTGAGATAAAATTCTCAATTGATCAAGCGTCTAACTTTTACATTAAATGTTATGAAAAAAATAGTTCAATCTACAATTTTGTTGAGTTTATTTTATAGCTCAGTATTCGGACAATTAGATACAAATTACTTTAATCGTTTAAAATCTGAAACCATAAAATCAAGTGATGCGTTGGAATGGGTCCAATTTGGTCCGGGTATGTCGGGATATTGTGAGTTTTTTTGGTGTCATCCTACAGATCCTAAAACTATCCATATGAGTCCGGATATGTTTAACGCTTATGGAAGTTTTGACGCGGGTAAATCTTGGCAGACCATTAAAAATTATGACAGCCAAGACAGGGGAATGGGGCGTACCTATGATATAGAATTTTCTAGGCAGAACCAAAATTTTGGCTTTGCCATTGATGAGGGAGGGGGTGTCTATAGAACAAAAGATAAGGGTAGAACTTGGGAGAAAACTTACTCAATAAATAAAGCCCATTCTGAAATTGCCGTAGATCCATCAAATGATAATAATTGGTATATAGGGGCAGGATCATGGTGGGACGTTAAAGGAACACATAGAACCTTGGCCAATCCAATGGCAAACCTAAGGAGTACCGCAGTATCGGGACATATCTATAAAAGCACGGATAAGGGGAAAACTTGGAAGAAAATTAGTAGAGGACTACCATCAACCTTAAGCGTGGCTAAAATTATAGTAGACCCTAGAAATTCCAATAGGATTATTATGGCCGCTAATACCGGTATTTATCGCAGTATTGATAAAGGTGAGAGTTGGTCTCCTAGCAAAACAGGTTTACCTAACAACTTACCAAAAGATATGACCTCTTATTATAACAAGGGGCAGAACAAGTTTGTTTTGTATGTTGTTGAACAAACCAAGTATATTAAAAAGGGCAATACTACAACTTCAAAAGGAGGAGTGTATAAAAGTACAGATGGAGGAAAAAGCTGGAAATCAATTACGGGTGACTTAGGTTTTGATTTAACGAAAATAACCGACCCTCTTACTAGATCAAAGTACAAAAGAACCGTATCTAATTGGTTAAGCATTCCTACAAACCAAGTTGGGGAACTTCCAACACAAACTATCCCAACATTTCATAAAATTAGGGTAAACCCGAAAAACCCTCAAGAAATCTACCTTTCCCATAACGTAAAACATGATTTTTCCTTTGGACCTGGAGGCGTGTGGAAAACGGAAAATGGAGGAAAAAATTGGTTTCCCTGTGCTCGAACGGGAAAATATTGGACAAGTGGACAAGATAAGAGCTATTGGGAAGGGAGGGGCATGCCAACAGGTATGAACACTACTTTTGCCCATTTACAGCCCAAAATGAAAAAGGCAGATGGATATTTTGGGTATAGATTTATCGAGATAAATTCAAAGGGAGAAATATTTACAAGTATCGATCAACAAATATTAAAATCGACTGATGGGGGAAAAAAATGGAAACAAATAGATGATGATGAAACCGCACCGAATAGCAAGGGATGGGTAGGAAGAGGAGGGAGTAATTTACCGGGACGGTATATTTTATTGGATACGGGCACTCCAAATAGAAAGTTATTCTGTAGCGGAGAGCATGGTTTATGGGAATCCGCTCCTCTAAAAAATCACCCAAACCCTAATGCAGTAGCCGTAAAACAAATAGAGGGACAAGTGAACGAACCTAATGCCGCTACTTCTATAGGATATGTTGCCGTACATCCTAACAAACCCAATATTCTCTATACAATTCAATTTCGACAAGACCATCGGGATAATTTTCGTAGATCCATCGATGGAGGCAAAACTTGGGAAAATATTTCAACGCCTATAGATCACCCGGATACTAATTTATCGGGAGAGCGGATATTTTCATACTCCATCCTAATAGACCCAGTCACTCCCAAAAACATTTATTTTTGTGTTATTAGGGACGCTCCCGCAGAAGTCAATAGTTATATCCCTCCGGGAGACTTCAATAAATTTGGCGTTTATAAAAGTACGGATGGAGGGTTTAGTTGGAAAGTGATGAATAATGGTTTTCCTCAAGGGGCTAGTGTTCGTAGGTTGGAAATGCACCCCACCAATAGTTCCGTCATTTATGCCGCGTCTAACTTTAGTTCTAAAAATAAGGTTCCAGGGGGGCTATATAAAACGACCAACAAAGCGGCTTCTTGGTCTAAAGTGGAAATTCCAGCAGCTATCAAGTCGGTTAATAATGTACATATTGATGAAACAACAAAGCATATTTACATTTCGTGCGGTAGAAAATCAGGTACTTATGATGAAGGAGGAATTTGGAGAAGCAAGGATGGAGGAGCCTCTTGGGAGAAAATATTCGATTTACCTTATGTATGGCAGACAGAAACTTCGCCTATTAACCCAAATATTATTATTGCCAGTGTTCCTTGGAACTCAAAGGCAAAAAATTTAGGGGCTTACCTATCTAGAAATGGAGGTAAAAATTGGATTAAAATAAATAAAAATTTAGCGCATCCCGATGCAATTACTGATATTCGACCTGACAATAAAGATGAAAACACCTTCTGGTGTGCGGGCTGGGGAAGCGGCTGGTATAAGGGCGTTTTAAAAAATCAGTCAACAAGTCAGTTAATTGAAGATGGTACATATTATGTAAAATCAGTTCTGTCTGATCAACGATTATTAGCTAGAGAGTTAGAATCACATAGTGCAAGAATGGCCAATCCTGGAGATTATAGTGATCAACAGTGGGTTTTTACACATCTAAAAAATAATATCTATCATATTAAAAATAAAAGAAGCAATAGATATTTAGAGGTGCCTTTCGGCAAGTGTGGAAATGGAAATGATGTTGCCACACAAAACTCCAAGTCATTAGATCATCAAAAATGGAAAGTGCTTAAAAATAGCTCCAATAAATATTCATTTAAACCCATACATTGTAGAGAGGTCGCATTGGATATATCCGATGGGGCCCTAAATGCAAACGTGCATACGTGGAAGTACTCCTACGCAAATAAAAATCAGCAATGGGAACTTATTGCGGCCAATGCTGGTAAAAGCGACTTTTCGTCTAAAACCCAAGACATATTAAAAGTATTTCCAAACCCTGCAAAGAATAATATTGCTATAACGGGTGTGCACTATGGCGACCAAATAAACGTGTATAGTATGCTAGGAACCTTGATCGAAAGTAAAATAGCGAGCCAAGATAAAGAGGTCATGGATATTTCCTATCTTACATCAGGACTATATATAATATCTGTACCTGAAAAAGGAAGTATAACGTTCGTTAAGGAATGATTTGAGCGACTTCTCTATGGTCTTTTCTAGTAAGTGTAGTTGTTAACGATAAGACACTGTCCCAGAGATAAAATTACGGCCAGCTACAGCAAATGATCAAGAGTTGGTACAATATTGGGACACGAAACGGCACGTTACCGGAAAGATTCTTTACAAAAAAAGACAAAATTCAGATGATAGGATTTTGTCTTTTTTTTTGAATAAAACTACAATAACCCATTAATGATCATCAGTAATTTTTAGCCTTTGAGTTGCCATTGCGCCTGATTATTTACCCAAAGGTCAGGGGTGAAAAATAAGACCGTCTTAAAAAGTGTTATAAAGGTCTTTGCTTCAAATACTAGGGGGGCAAGGGGTACTATAGATGTGCATAGTGTTTTCTACACGGTTTACTTCAATTTTTTGAAAAACCTTATTATGTCATCGGCTAACAATTTAGGTTGTTCTAGAGCCGGAAAATGTCCTCCTCTAGGCATTTCTGTCCAATGGATCAGGTTAAAGCCTTTTTCAATATAATCTCTTGGCGGTAAAGGAATTTCTTTTGGAAACCTTGCAAAACCAACTGGAGTTTTTACAAAATCGTTTTTTCCAAATTTGAGAGGATTATTGCCGATCTCGTGATACATTCTAATAGATGAGTGTATTGTTTGAGTGAACCAATATAAAGTGACGTTCGCCAGTAATTCTTGTTTTGTAAAGCTATTTTCAATAGCTCCATTGTTGTCGCTCCAAGCCTTAAATTTTTCTAATATCCAAGCACAAAGTCCAATTGGGGAGTCATTTAGTCCATAAGCCAATGACAAAGGTTTTGTGCTATGGACTAAAGCATAAGCGCCCTCTTGTTCATTCCACATTTGTGTATACTTTCTGAATTTCACGATGTGCGTATCTATACTTTCGTTCTCTTTAAAATAAGGTTCATAGGAATCGGAAATATAATTCAGATGTAATCCGATAACACTTTCAGGATATTTTTGCGCAATTTTTATGCTAATTCCTGCACCAATATCTCCGCCTTGAAGCCCATATCTCTTATACCCTAGCTTAAGCATAAGTTTATGCCATAAATCTGCGTTAAACCCATAATCACTTCCATTCTCCCTTGGTTTTTTTGAAAATCCGAATCCGATTATTGAAGGTATAACCAAATCAAAGGCCATGTCTTCTGATTCTGTTAGATATGGTATGATTTTGAGCATTTCAAGAAATGAACCAGGCCAACCGTGTGTTATAATTAGGGGAGTGGCCTTCTTCTTTTTACTTTTAATATGAAGAAAATGGATTTGGTTTCCATCAACTTCCGCGATAAAATTCGGAAAGGAATTTATTTCTTTTTCAATTATTCTCCAGTCGAATTCTTCGAGCCAATACCCAGCTAGGGTTTTGATATAAGATAGGCTAGTACCGTACTTCCAATCTGAGTTTTTAATTTCATCTGGCCACCTAACTTTTTTGATTCTATAATTTAAATCATCAAGTTCAGATTGGGGTATGTTTACCTTAAATTCTTTTATCATCTAGATTTACAACATTATGTACAAAGTACTTATAACGACTAAGGTAATAAATCCCTTTTCGGGAATGTCCGGCCTTCCCGGAAAAATAATATAGATGGCTATACGATTTCCTTAGGCGGTAATTATGGATAGGTTTGTTTAATATCAGTTTGTCTCCTTCAAATTAAGGAAGTAACTCAGTCTTTACGGAAATTACAATGGAAGCATTGATTTTTGCCAATTGGTTCTTTTCCTTGAAAGGCGGCCAAAAAAACTATGATATCTAGAGAGGGCATTATATAGTATTTTATGATTTGATTAAACCTTTCCAAGTTTTGATAGTCTTTGTATTACACTAAAAATAAAACGGTCAATTCTGAATTTAATACGTACAAAAAATGAAATATATAATATATGCATGCTTACTACTAACAAGTTTTAATGCTTTTGCATCAGGTAAAAAAAGTATTTCGGCAGATACCACACAAGTAAGCAATGAAGGTATATTATATAAGGTTTCACAAGAAGGTAATTATGTCTACCTAAACATTAGCACTACTGAAAAAAAGACGGCGATGTCAATAATTAGAACCGGACTTACCATTTATTATGACATTAAAGGAAAGAGAAAGAAGGATGTGTACGTAAAGTATCCTTATAGTACGGAGCCAAGACAACCTCGGCAAGGTTCACTAGAAATTAAGGATATAAATGCTATAGACTTAAATCATATGATTGAAAAGTTGCCAGCAGTAGCGGAGTATAGCTCTTTTGAAGAAAGACAAGAGTTTAATAAAGACTTGAATAGTTTAGACATTACAATTGAAAACAGTTATTCACCTTCAAGTCAATTATTTGAATTTTCCATTAAAATTCCAAAAGCTAAAATAGCCTCTCAAAAAAACACCGATTTTTCTAAACTATCCATAGGTGTTGTAGCCAATAAAAAGGAAGGAAATATAAATAAGGAAAGAGAGCAAGGACAAGGCCAAAGAATGAGGAGTGGTGGTGGTCGTAGAGGAAATGGAAATGGACGTGGCGGCGGCGGTATGGGGCGCCAGAATAGACAACGACCAAGTTCGACAGTAGAAAAGACAAGTGTAAATTTTTGGTTTGAAGCAGAATAAACCCATAGTTGTCATCTACGTCTAGATGTTCAAGTATTTTTATCATTAGTATCGCCATTCGGGCATTGGCGGAAAAACAGCTTTTTTATTTTTTATCGTTGGCATTTGGCAAGGGAAAAATGAACGTGCTGTTTTTGCGTGTTGGTTTTTTTTAGTTCTGATTTAGACGATTTCCTGTATTGTGCACAACAACGGTTTACATATATAAAGTACGATTCTTAAAATACATAGATTTTTCTAGGGGGGATTGTTTTTTTTTAATAGGGGAGAACTCAAACATAGCCGTATATTGAGTGTTTTTAAAGCTTTCGCTTTTAGCGAAGGCTAGATTTTTTACACCTTGTACTGAAGACTTCAAAAAAAGAATTTGTTCTACCTCGGTTGTTAGTTGCCAAAAGTTTTTGTCCATCCAATTCCAATCTGATATCCAGATTGAGCTTTGTCCTTTATAAAAGGTAGAAATGTAGTGAATCCAATTTTATTGGAATTATTAATCTTATATTTTGGCGAAAAAGAAAAGCCATAATTAAAGAAAAATTCTTTATTAGAATAATCTTCTTCAAAACCTATTCTTTCATTTACCAAATTACCTTTTGTATAGGCATAACTTAAACCAACAGGCAGTTCAAAATTTAATTGGACTTTTTTGAAATTTAACGAATATCCAAAGTTCACAGTTGGTATTAAGCGCATATCAATATCATCTACTAAATAGGCATCTGGTTCTGATTCTCCTTTAAAATCGAAATAGGCGGCTAGGTTAAAAGAAATCGTAAAATGATTTGTTTTATTAGATAGCGGTACGATCAATTTGCTGTAGCCACCGTAATATAATGATTCATCACCTGCTCCCAATACACCTATTTCTAAAGAGTTTTTATTGGTTTTTTGAGCGTATAAGGTATTACTTATAGAAAACAAACCTATAATTGTAATTATTCTAATTACTGAATACATAGTCTAATCCTTTTTTAAATATTGTATGGGCAGAACCTGTATGTCCGCTCTTTTCTATTAATTCATTTTTGTGCTTAAAATTTCGATAGTTTCTATTGTCTATACGTTCATTCATTTCCTTAAAGGACGCGAGCATAACCCCTCCTTCTAAAGTTCCCATTCCATTATAAAATGTTACGTCTAAGTCATTGTTTTCATTAGCATAATTCTGTTCATATTCGAATATAACACCCGAATCGTACCAGTATGATGTGCCACTTGCTATAAATTTATCGAAAGGGTTATCTTGCCTATTCTGTGCCATAATATACTGTGTGAACAACCCACCAAAAGAATGACCAATTAGTGTTTTATTATTTAATGGGTCTACACTGTATCTAGATTCAAGTTCAGGTATCAGTTCTTCTTTAATAAACCGATAAAAATTATTGGCCCCTCCGGTACCATGTTCATAAGATGTTGGCGTATAATCTCGATTCCTATTTTTATTGTTTCCAATAGATATTAAAATAGAAGGGGGCATACTTCCGTTCTGGGTTTTATCGGAGATTAGACTTGCTATAGTATTGAATCTAGTATCGCCATCTAAACCGATGATCAATTGGTTATAAGAATTATGGGAATAATTTTCGGGTAAATAAACATAGATAGGATAGCTATCGTCAATAATGTTTGATTGTAGTATAAATTCTTCGGTAACTCCTATAATGTCTAAACTCGCATCGTTGGAGCAACTTAAAAGTAAAGTTAAAAGCAAAGGGTAGATAGATTTCATGGGCTAAAATTTGCTACAAAGATGCAACAGCTTTGAGCCATAAAACTTATTTCAAATCAATAAATGATTTTATTTTCTAAGATATTCCTTTTTTACCCTACTGTAAGTTTCGGGCGACATGCCTAGGTAATTTGCAATTAGTTTTTGAGGTATCTCTTCTATGAACAGTTTTGATTTATCAATTGTTTGCAGAAACAATTCATACTTTTTGCAGGCATCTTTGTGTTGCAAGATTAAAGACCTTTTTTCGCGTTCTAGATGTACTTGTTCAAACAGCTTGGTGTAGATATAACAAAAAGGTTGGCTTTTTAAAAGTAGTTTTTCAATATCATCTTTTTTAAAATATAGAATTTCTACATCAGTAATTGCTTGTTGGATTTGATTTGAAGGCGAGTTTTCCATATAACTGGTGAAATTGTTAAAACTCATACCTGACAAGGAAAAATCGATAGTAAACAATTCTTCTTCAATTATTACATATTGATGAATAAAGCCTTTAATTAGTAAACTGGTTTTTGTTTCAACTTGACCAATATTTAAAATAATCTCTCCCTTTTTGTATTTTTTCTTTTTTAAAATTTCGGCTATGGGCTTAAATTCCAAGGCGGTAAGTGGGTAGACGGTATTTAGAAAATTATATAAAATATTTTCTTCTTTTGAGAAAGCTTTATTCATTTGTAGGTAAGTTGATTTTTATTTTTTGCTAACGGCTCGGCTCGAATGTTTGTCTCTTAGTTGAAGCTAAGATATTTAGAATAATCCATTGGTTTAAAAGTAATGATGATTTTGTGGTAGGGCTGTAGCCTTCCCTAAAAATGTAGCCTTCAAAACGGTAAAGGCAAAAGAGTCGCCGGTGATAAGGATGGCGCCGATAGCCCATGGTTCTTGGCGATGGGCACCGTGGGGCGGAACACGCGTTATATGGCCTTGGGATTGTCCTTGCTGCAACGCGCAATGCTATTGCTTAGGTTGCTTAAGAACCACATGGGTTCGATGCTGCGGCCCACTCGAGTTCCAATTGTCTAGAAGAGCGTGTCCGGTATATATAAGCACAGATACAGGGCTTCAAAAGTAAATTCAAGAGATTTGGCGAACATCGGAAACAGGCCTGAGCCATTAAATTTGGCACTTTATGATCTATTTGCAATACCTATTGCAACCGACACCATTGTTAGCCATTGGCTTTCCACGCTTGTTTTAGTATGTTTTTCAATAAATCTATATAATTCCAACCGATTTTTCTCGAGGCCAACAAGGTCAGACTATCTTGGTTTAACCTATTCGGTCGCGATGGTCCGGTCATATTAGGTTTCATATTTAGGTCGAACAAAAAGTAATTTCCATTCTCGCCTGCACGACAATCTATTCGTATCGGTGCTTTGATATTCAGTAATTCGCCCGCTCTTACGCAATGACCATAAACCTCAATGATTTTTTTTGACTTTAGTTCATCGTTTTCAAGTACTGAACTGTTTTTCATTACTGCTACTAGTCCGTTATAGGGTGCTATTCCATTTTCGTGGTTAAATCTTTTGACGGCAGGAAGGCACCAAGGTTTTTCATAAGTCCTTTCTTGGTTATTTATCAGATAATTACCGGGGGGCATTACGGTGACCGTTATTTCTTGACCGTTTAAAAATTGCTCGACATAAACACTTTGACCATATTCTTTACTAGAGAATATGTGGTTTAGTTTATTATCCAGTTCTTTACGGTTATGTACCAATGAAACACCTTGACTGCCTCGTCCCCTTATTGGCTTGACGACCAGCGGAAAATCAATATCCAATGAGTAGTCGTTCAAATTTTCGATTGAAATCAATCTAGTTTTGGGGATAGGGATTTCGTTTTTTCTCAATAGTTCATTTGTGACATATTTGTCATCATAGATATCCACCTGATTCGGTAGTTGTCCGATAAATTGAATATCTCGATCAAAGAAGTTCTCTATTTCGTGGTTTTTGTATAAAACTGTATTTAACCAAAGGGTATTTGCTCCCTTGTCCAATGCTTTTTGAATTCCTTGCTTTGTGTCTGGGAAGACCCAATCCAAATGAGTTTCGATATTAGGATTATCGACTGGGGTAACTATTTGAATATTGTTCTTTTTTAATTCGCAAGCGATGTCTGCCCCACTATCGGAATATCCGCCTGGTTTCATTGGTTTCTGAACACCACCTGTAATTGGTGGAAGTTTTGCTTGATAGAGGATGGCTATTTTTTGCACGATATTTTTTCAGCTTGTAGTTAAGGTCAGTTTGTTTAAAACCGCCTTTAATTTTAAATAAATTTACATAAATTCTGATATAAGGGTGTAGCCTTTAAAAAACAGTACGAGGATTTTCCAGCGGAAAATCAGAGATAGTAAACTTGCAACGACTTTTGATAAAGCCTAAAATAGAGTAATTACTTTTATACATTGTGCCTGTTGCACGAATTGACGAAAAAACAACATAGGAGCAAGGCAATCTTAACGTTACATCCTTAATTTTAGGTATGCCGGAAAAAAGGAGTATCAAGAAAAACGGTCCGTGAATTTGTAATGAGCCATCGCCTACAACCTAAAAACCACGAAATTTACAACTTCCAGACCGGCATAAAAAAGGCCCCATAAGTAGGCTTATATCAATAGCTGTCGTAGTAATTAAAGGCTTGCGCAAGGGTTACCGGTGTTCTAGCCAGTTATTTTTCTTGTAATTTTCTACTATAACTTCAATAAACTTTTCTTTGTTACTTCTTATCATATCTAGTTGTTCCCCTGCGTATAAATCTGAATGAAATTCCCGTAGATGATTATCGCTCCAAATTGATAGTTCTACGATCAATGGCGCTAGTGCAAGTCCCTTTTCGGTTAAGGTATATATGTTCGTTTTTTTGTTTTCAGGAAGTTTTCCCTTTATTAAAATTTTAAATTCTTCGAGCATTTTTAATCGCGATGACAAGATATTTGTTGCGATAGCTTCTTCACTCTCAATAAAATCTTTAAATGTTTTTTTCTCTTCGGTCAACATTTGTTTAATAATTACTAAAGACCATTTATCTCCAATGATATCAATGGCACTGGTAATTGGGCAGTTGCATCTAAATTTATGTTCCATGGGGTATTACCTTATCGTCATCGTGTAAAAATACGTTTTTTTATTTATTACTTGCAAAATAAAAGTAATAACTTATCTTTGCTTGCAATTAGCAAGTAATAATTTGGTGTAAATAAAATATAATAAAATG
Source organism: Zobellia uliginosa (assembly GCF_900156625.1). Lineage (GTDB taxonomy): Bacteria > Bacteroidota > Bacteroidia > Flavobacteriales > Flavobacteriaceae > Zobellia > Zobellia uliginosa. Next base: position 56,188 of record NZ_FTOB01000011.1, read on the forward strand.
AAAAAAGTATTGGTAACTGGAGTTTCAGGATATGTTGGTCTGCACGCTGCAGTGGAACTGTTGAAAAATGGTTATGCAGTTAAAGGTTCAGTTAGAAACTTATCTAAAACAGAGCAATTAACAAGGGCAATTCGAAAAGAAGTTAAACCTAATGGTAATTTAGAGTTTTGTGAACTTAACCTTTTAAAAGATGAAGGTTGGATGGAAGCAATGCAGGATTGTGACTATGTTCTACATATTGCCTCGCCTTATGTGGCAAGTGAACCCAAAGATGAAAATGAGATTATAAAACCTGCTATTGAAGGTACACAACGTGCGCTGGAATTTGCTAAAAATGCAGGTGTGAAGAGAGTTGTGTTAACATCATCGATGGTAGCTATGTTCGGTGATGCGGACAAGTCATTGAACATTGGGCAGGATACTTGGACTAATCCGAATGCTAAAAATATGTCCGCCTATGTAAAAAGTAAGACCCTTGCAGAAAAGAGTGCCTGGGATTTTATTGAAACTCAAAAAGGTGATAATAAGTTGGAATTGGTCGTTATTAATCCAGGTCCGATTTGGGGCCCGACCTTGTCAGATAAACTCTCTGGTGAATCAATGAATATTGTTAAAGATATGATATCTGGTAAAATGCCAATGCTTGCCAAAGTGCGCATTAATATGTCAGATGTAAGGGATATTGCCAGTATTCACGTTAAGGCTTTGGAAAATGAGAAAGCTAATGGACAACGATTTGTTGTGGCAACCGAAAATCCATATTCATTTAAAGAAATGGCCCAAATTCTAAAATCAAATGGAAATGAAAAAGTTAGTACACTCGAAGGTCCAAATTTCCTGCTAAAATTCATGTCTAAGTTTAACAGTGATTTAAAAGGAATGAAGCCTTTTATTGGAAACACCTATGATGCTGACGTCAGTAATACCATGAACACCTTTAATTGGAAGCCTATTTCCTTTGAGAAATCCATTTTAGACACGGCTCAATGCGTAAAAGCATTGATTTAATTTATAACAAAAACAATTGTAGAATATGAATATTCTAATATTAGGGGCTACAGGTAATACTGGCTCAATAATCGTAAACCAATTAAAGAAAAAGCAGGCGAATTTTGGTGTTATGGTTACCCGGTATAAAGACGCTGAGAAACTAGAATTACAAGAGAAGCAGATCCGTATTGGAAATTTTGATGATGTAGCATCATTAGTCGAAGCTTTTGAAGGCGTGAATAGAATTTACGTATTGACACCAATACATGCCAAGGCTAGAGATTGGGTGAAAAATATCATTGTGGCGGCAAAAACGGCAAATGTTAAGCACCTGGTAAAACAATCTGGTTTAAAAGCAAGTAAAGATGCCACTTCAGAAGTTATTAGGGAACATGCTATTACAGATGGGTTAATTAAAGAATCAGGTATAGATTATACTTTAATTCAACCGAATACCTTTTTTCAGAATTTTTATGCTAACCTAGCAAGCATTAATGCAGAAGGTCGTTTTTATTCATCTCTTGGTGAGACCGCAGTAAGTTTGGTTGATATTAACGATGTGGCAGGCGTTGCGGTTGCTGCCTTAACAGAGGATGGACACGTAGGGAAAACACACCTTATTACAGGTCCTGAGTCACTTACTTCTTCCCAACAAGCTAAGATATTAAGTGAAGCCATTGGTAAAGAGATTTCTTATATAGACCTGCCTGAACAGGCCTTGATAGGAGGATTAAAGGAAGCTGGCTTCGGAGATTGGCTTTCTGAAAAGTTAGGGGAAATGATTACATGGTTCACTGAAGGAGACTATGGTTTTACGACGCATACTGTTGAAGAAGTTTTAGGTCGTAAACCTCGCTCTTTTGCTGATTTTGCAGATGAACTCGCGCTTTCTATCGACAAGACAAAAAAACAATACTAAAAGAAATGATTTATAATATACAAGCCGACCCAGTATTGGCAAATGCAGATCCTTTAAATAAGAAACAAAGACCATTTGTTGTAGATAAGGAAGAATATCCTTTTAAAAGCCATTGGTATGAGCGCAATGGAGTTTCTATGCATTATGTTGATGAAGGAACAGGGATTCCGATAGTCTTAACACACGGAAATCCAGATTGGTCATTTTTAAACAGGAATATTATTAAGGATATGTCTAAGGAAGCACGTGTCATTGCCTATGATTTACCGGGATTTGGCTTTTCGGACACGCCTCGGAATTTTGAATTTACGCCACAGGAACATATGGTGTGGGTTGAATCCCTAATTTTCGAACATTTAAAGTTAGGGAAATTCATTTTAGTGGTTCAAGATTGGGGAGGACCAATAGGTCTGCATATAGCAACCAAGCATCCAAATAGTATTTATGGCCTAGTTATTAGTAATACTTGGGCGTGGAAACCAGAAGGTAATTTAAGGAACTTCTCTTTGATGATGGCTGTGCCAGAAATGCAGAGTAAAATAATGGAAGAAAACTTTTTCGCTGATGAACTTCTATCGGGAAACATCAATAGGGTTTCTGGAAACAATAAGGCCATTACGGACGCTTATGCCCATGCTTTTCCAACAACAGAATCCCGCAAGGGAACTGCTGTTTTCCCGGAACAAATTGTAAAAGCAGAAGATTGGGTACAAAAAATTGAGGGGAAATTGAATACATTGGCAGATAAACCTGTACATTTTGTCTTCGGATTAAAGGATACAGCGGTAACTACCATAGACTTTGAAAGATGGCAAAAACATTTTCCTAAAGGAGATGTTATTTTATTGCAAGAAGCTGGTCATTTCACGCAAGAAGATAGTCCAGAAAGTTTTGGTTTTATGTTACGTAAGATTTTAAAGCAGATTTAGGAATAGGCAGTAATAAAATCAAAAAATTAAAAGCATCATATTTATTTATACCACTCGGATTTTTAAATAAAGTTCGAGTGATTTTGCATGTGAGCCAACGGTTTAGCGACGAGTCGACAAGGGTATTTTCACCCAAGCTTCTCACAGGCCCCAAGGGTGTCAAGAAAACACGCTAAGCGTAAAGGTCTCCACAGAGGTGCTGCTTGATATTTTCCTCCCCATACAGATTGATTCCCATAGGAAACAACGTGGCCAAAGACCGGTGTAGTTTAACCATGTAACCATACTCGGTCGTACCGACCGAATGCTTAGTTATTGACGGTAGTATTTTATCTTTCGTTGTATCCTTTTCCGTCAAAGATTTTGGGTTTTGCCTTTTCAATTCTTGATGTTCGGGTGTTCGATTGTTTGGCATCTGAAAAATGAAGTAAATACCCCCTTTGTCTTCCTGGTGTCAAGTTGTAAAATGCAGTTTCAAATTCCGAGTCGTTCTCAAATGCTTGTTCTAGCTCTTTGGGCATTTCATATTCAGAAGTCTTTTTCTTTTTGACTTTCAAGCCTGCCTTTTCCACTTCTATTGCTTCAAAAATATAGACTTTGATAGCTTTTTTCAAATCATCGATTTGTGTTTTGTCCGTAAATCGAATTTGTCGGGCAGATTGAACGTTTTCGGTCTGTTGTACCAAAATATGTTCGGTGTCATTTAGCAATGCTCCTTTGTGAAAAAGTAAGGCACAATAATCCTTAAATCCGTGAATTAGAACTATGTTTTTACCTTGAAAAGTGTAGCAAGGGTGCATCCATTTAAAATCTTCATCAAGTCCACATTCCAAGCATATTTCTCGCAGCAAAATGGTTTCATCTTTCCAATTCTTGATTTTTTCTATATATCTGTCAACTTTGTCCATAGTTAGCTTTGTTTTTGTGGTTCAATTATTTTTTTGTCATTTGGTCTGAAATACCAAGACGTAACTGTTACTAAAAGCAAAATAATTGAAGGTAATGCTTCTGTTATGGATTGTCCCACTGCTAAATGTGACATGGTTGCTCCGGACATGGCAAAGAAAAATCCTGCATAAGCCCATTCTTTTAGTAAAGCTTTTTTAGGAATTAAAATGGCGATTACCCCTAAAATTTTCCAAGTTCCAAGAATTGACAGCAAGTAGAGTGGGTAGCCCAGTTGGGTAACTATTTCGTTGTATCCGCCAATTTGAAATAGTTGTTGGATTCCGCCTGCCAACATTCCGAATGATAGGAAGATTGTTGAAGTCCAATAAATAATTTTGCTCGTTGTAGTCATTTTGCAATTATTTTGATTTTGTCAATATTTCTTCCAATCGGTTATGTGCCCAATTGATACCTTGCTTGAACGGAAGTTTTAGATTTTGGTCTCTGTGGTTTACGGATTGATAGATTACATTCTGTTTTAATCTGCTTGTGTTTTCGGACAATTTCTCGAATTCGTAAATTTCGAGTTGAACGCCAAAAGGCATATTTTCCATTTCAAAAGTCCGTATGATTTTTTGGTTTGTTATAAAGTCGTGTATCGTACCATTAAATCCGATTTTGTTGCCTTTTGGGTCGGAAGTTGAGAATTGGAAACTACCGTGTTTTTGGAAGTCGAACTTTAGCACTTTCGTTCCCATCCATTGTTCAATTATTTCTGGTTCCGTATAGGCTTTGAACAAGAGTTCTACAGGCAAGTCAAACGTTCGTGTTATGAGTATTTCCTGTTTGCCATCTTCGGCTATCACCTTTGTTTTTAGTTCCATATCTATTTTTTTGATTGATAGTTTTTCATCACCGATTCCAATTTGTTAAATCGGTCGTCCCAAAGTTTTCTGAAAGGCTCGATAAATTCCGCTATTTCTTTCATTCCGTTTGGATTTAGGTGATAGTAGATCTCTCGCCCTTTGTGTTCCTGCTCCAAAATTTCGCATTCGGTAAGGATTTGAATGTGCTTTGAAATCGTTTGCCTTGAATAGTCAAAATTTTCGGCAATGGCAGTTGGTGTCAGTGCTTGAAATGCAACTAAAGAAATAATGGTTCTTCGGGTTGGATCGGCAATGGCTTGAAAAACATCTCGTCTTAATTTCATTATGCAGCTATTTAACTGCTAATATAAGTGCAACTATTTGACTGCGCAAATTTTCGCTTTAATTTTTTGAAATTAGTGGTCGTTTTTCTCTTCCGTTATAGTTGCTGACAACGCGCGAGAATATAGGTAGTAACGGGTCTCGTACGACTAATTACGAAAAAGGAAACCGAACCTTGGGAAGATTCGGAGGATCTTCTGAGGAACACGAAGTCCGGCTATTCATTATACACGTCTTAAGTTTGATTCTCGTTAGATTGTCGGTATGATCAGAAAGAACAAAAGAGAGAATTAAAGTCCGTCTAACTGTCAATAAAACATGGGGTTTTCTTTTTTGTCAGGTTGCATATTCCAAGACCAAGTTAGATTGTAAAATCTATTCCGGATGTCAAATTTACGTTTGCCTATAATTTCGCGGTTTTAAAAAAAGCGCATTTGTGAAAAAAGGGGATTCCAACTAAAATACGATATCACCTGTTTAATCTGGTAACAATCTGTTTGAAAGACGGATAGTCTAACAATGATAGGTGTTAAATTAGTATTGGACAAGTGCAATGAAGTCATTTATAATTCATATATAAGTCTTAGGAGCATTTTATAACTTGGAACTTAAACACATTAAAGTGTCATCTACATTGACGGGTGGGGTGGAAATTTTGTATAGAATTATGCCTGATGTAGGTGCTTTGTATTCTTTGAGCTTCTCGCCAAATTCGTCGGTGATATAGCCTACGACCTCACCCTCTTCAACAGAATCTCCTGCTTTGAGATTACTGTAAAAAAGACCTTTTTCATTAGACTTGATATAGGTTTGATTGTTTAACTGAATGAGCTTTGGGCTTGGCCCGGTAGCCTTATCGTACATCTTCATTTCAACGAGTATATTATATACTCCCTTTTTTATCAAGCTAACGGCATCATTTTGTACATTGCCCAATTTGCCACTTTCAAAGCTCAAGGCCACTTTGCCATCTTGACTAGCTTGTTTAAAGACATATTTTGCTGGTTCATCATCCCTAATAGTAAAAGGATATGAAACGATATATTCGAACCCGCTGACCTCTGAAAGTCTTCTGGCCTTTTTTGTTTGTTGCGGATAATTTCCATTATCGTAGAAAAGCGCAAACGGAATCAAATCTTCATTGACACCGCCACCATGTATATCTAAGAAAACATCGCTCGCTGGAATTATATTCGTTGTAATGAAATGCGCTATTTTCTGGGTAACACTACCATTTGATTTGCCCGGGAAAGCACCGTTCAGATTCACTTGGTCATTTGGGTTGACAATAGAGGTTCGAGAAAAAAACGAAGCCGTATTGGCCACGGGTATGATAATCAAAGTACCACTCAAGCTGTTGATATCGATTTCTCTCAAAAGCTCTTGTACGCCAACAATGGGCGGATATTCAAACCCGTGAACTCCGGCAACAATCGTAAAAACAGGGCCTTCGTTCTTTCCCTTTAGTATCGATATTGGCATGAAGGTTTGGTTGTTCCGAGAATCTTGGAATGAAATACGTATGTTTTTTTTTAGAGGTCTCGAATTACTTGAAAGCATATCCTGAATGCTGTCTTGGGCTAATCCCATATAAATGGAAAAAAACATGAGAAGAATAAAAAGTGATTTTCTATTTTTCATTTTATTGTTTCTATAAAGGTGTTATAACGTTTATGTATACGCATAGTTGGGGGGTATGTACGAAGATTGTCCACAGGAAAATCATCCGTACTAAACTTGCAACTAGCTTTGGTTAGGCCCAAAATTGAGCAATTGTTTTTATGCATTGTGCCTGTTGCACAAATTAATGAAAAAACCACATAGGATCAAGGCGATTTTAACGTTTCGTTGTTAATTTCAGGTATGCAGGGAAAAAAGGATTACCAAGAAAAACGGTTCGCCCATTTCCAGTTGTTTGGGGGAATGGGAGAGCGGCCAAAAGAGCATAGATCCGGTGGTCTTCTTCAAGCTTAGCCTTGTGGGCTACCTGGAGAACATCGTCCACAATCGCCTATGATCTGAAAAAGTACTTGAAATTCACTGAAAAACGTTCCAAAAGTGGGGTAGGCATGGCCGCCTTGTCGGTTTTTGTAAAAAAACGGATTGGAAAAGCTCAAAAGCCTGTTTTTATACCTCTATAAATAAGGGGCTCTTCCGGTATAAAAAAAACGAAACCGCCTTAAAAAGCGGTTATCGAGGTCGTTCTTTTAATCATTATGGGGTAGTGCAATGCTTACTTATGTCGTGTGCAGTTTTTTTATTATAAAATACATAGATAACAGATTGTGTTTTTGCCCATTAAATTCAACTTCGGGTTCAGTTTTCTCAATTTTCTCAATTATTTTAAAAGCTGTTTGTTGAATTAAAGATTCAAAATCTTCGGATTGATATTCTTTAAATCCATATTTAGTAAAGTTAAGTGTTTGTCCTTCAATAAATGGTCTAAATGAAACAATTAATATTCCATTTTTTTTTAATACTCTATAAATTTCTTTTAATGCCTTTACTGGATTTTTCCAAAAGTAAATGGCGTTGATTGTGCATATTTTATCAAATGTTTCATCCCAAACAGGTATTTTCTCAACATCTGCATCAAATAAATCTACATATCCTGTTTCTATTAGTAAACTATTATTTTTTTTGCTTCAGTTATCATAGTGTTAGAAATATCAATTCCAGTAAAGGATATTCTTGAACCATAGTTCAGAATATCCTTTATAAATTTCCCATTTCCAAACCCAATTTCCAAAACAGATTCATTGTCTTTTATTTTTAGCAATTCATATGTGGTTTTACTTATGAATTCATTCATGGAATTCATACCTAAAGCGACATCGATTCCATATTTCCCTGATGGATTGGCTAACTGTTTAGCAACTTCTTCAAAATCCATAACAATAAATCATTAATATTTAAGGAGAGATATTTAGTTACAAGTAACATCTAAATTTTTTTCAATGACAGTACCAGTCAACTCTAAGTCACAAATTTCTTGAGACATATGTGTAAATGGATTATTTATAATATTAAGCGTTTTAAGAGTCTTTAATTCGCCTATTTCCATAGGTAGTACCACTATGCGATTATTTTGTAAGAGTAGTTCCTCTATTTTTGGAAGTGAACAAATAGGACAATCAATTATTATAAGTTGATTATTTTGTAGTTCTAAAGTCTTTAGATTAGGTAAAAGACCAATAGATGAATGAACAATAGATAAATTATTGTATCCTAATTTAAGTGTAGATAATTCACTTAAATTTTTAATGGTAGAAGGTAATAATGCTAATTGATTTTTATTGAGATATAAACCTTTTAGTGTATTTAAATTACCTATTTCATCAGGAAGGCTGTTTATTTGATTGTTTTCGAGTATTAAAAATTCTATTTTTTTTAGTGCTCCTATAGTACTTGGTAGTTGTACTAAAAAGTTTGATGAAATATCTAAACGAGTTAAGCTCTGTAAATTTGATATTGTATTGGGTAACTGTGTTATTAAGTTATTTTTAAGGTTTAAGTTTTCAATATTTTTAAAGTTGTTTAACTCTGTAGGAAGTTTGGTTAAAGAACAAAAAGAAAGATCAAGATTTTTTAACTGCAGTCCCAAGTTAATTATGGCTTGGGGTATGCTTTTAATACCACTATTTAAAGAAGCGTTAAACTTGGTTAGCTTAGATAAACCTTGAACTTGAATAGGAATATTATTTATTTTACTATTAGAAAGATCTAGTTCTGTAACTTTTTCATCTTCAATTATCACACCACTCCAGTTGTTCATTGTAGTAGCATTCAAATCCCAATTTAAATTATTGTTTGGATTAGAATTATATAACAACTCAAGAATATCTCTGTCTGATAAAATAGGGGGGGCGGCAAATGTAGCTTCTAGTGTATATTGGGTTAAAGTTTCATTTTCTGCAGTAACTATATATCTTACGGGTGTTGTTAAATTAATTGTAGTTTTTGTATTAGGTAATATTGTTGCAAAATTAGAAATAGAGATTGTTGGTGTTAGGTTTGAAATATCTGTTCCCGAAGGAAAAGTTACTTGAATGGTATTGTTATCTTGGTTAACAATTCCTATAATATCATTATCTATTCCAGAATTTTTTGAAGCCTCAAAAGTAAAATTAGTAATCAATTTCTCACTACTCTTGTTTGTGTCATTTTTCGGGTTATCATCATTATTACAACTGTATAAGGTGGTAAACAATAGTATAACTAACTTATAAAAAGTTTTTTTTTTCATTTCTTTATATTATATATAAAATCAAAGGGATCGTATTTTATATCTGTTCAGGAGTTTCTGAAAAAGTTAAAATAAAACCGTTTAAATCCATTATAGCGAATTCATTAGTACCGTAAAAAGTTCTGTTCATAGGTTTTATTATGTTAACCTCTTTAGGTAATTGATTGTAAAAATTATTAATATCATTTACTCTTATGTAAAAAGTTAAAGCACCTCCAACAGTTAATGGCTCTATTTCTTTATACTCGGTTTTTAATGATTTTTCCTCTTGGAACATCATTCCTACATTATCTAGCATTACATACCCCCATTCAAATTGACCTGATTCAGGATTTGTATCTATTAATTTAAAACCTAGATTCTTTATGTAATAATCTAGAGTTGCGTTTACGTCTTTTACCATTAGGTTTGGTGTAAGAGATTCTAATTTTGCCATATTGTTGTTTTTAGTTTGTGAATAAGGTTTGATAGAGAAACTAATAAGAATTACTATCAAAAAACATTTCACAATTATTTTTATGACAAATGTAAATGGTAAGAAATGCCTATGTTTTGTAAAAAAACGACGAGCTTAAAACTTAGAAGGGTTTAGACCTGACATTTTATTAAATTCTTTGGTTAAGTGTGAATGGTCAAAATAGCCATGGTCAAATGCAATATTTAATAAACTTGTATCAGAGTTAGTAGAAATGTAATTCATTGTATTGTTAAATCGAATAATGGAATGATACTCCTTCATGGTAACTCCAACTATCGTTTTAAAACGTCTTTCTAATTGCCTTAAACTTATACAATGATTTTTAGCAATTAAACTTAAATCTAGTTCTCTATAATTAGTGCGTATAGATTCACAAACCGAGTACTCTAATTTGTTTTCAACTATAGCTGTCCAATTTATTTCGGAGGTTAAAAAACTATTAATTAATTGCACTTTTTCAAAATGACATTTTTTTTCAATAAGCTCTTCTAAAAATGAATTGTTAAGTTTAGGAGATAGGTTTGATGCCTTTATAGCCGTGTTTTTTATTTCTGACAGTGGTATATTCGAGATGGAATTAAACTGACCAGTTTTAAATCTAACCCCAAGAGTTTCTGAATTTTTCTTTGAAACTACTTTTTTGAATTTAGTCATCATTCCAGAAACTCTTATTTCATTTCCAGAGTTCAACTGCATTTGTTCGCCTAGTTCAAAAATAATATCAACATATCCATCGGGTAAAATTCTTGACTCTATTTCCTGTCCATTGTTTGTTGCTATCCAAATGGAATCAACAATTGAATTCAAATTTTTAGATGGTATGTATTCTTCATAAATCATTATAATAATTCAATAATCTCAGGCATGAAAAAATAGTGTATAAATGATACATTCGCATTTTCAGAAGAACCAAGGATGTTATAAGCGAAAGGAAACAGTATATTGTGATAGTTTTTCACAATCTAAATTTTGTGTTTAGAAACCATGACAATTCAATTTATAAAAACGTGACATTTTAAATTAAAATGTCATGTTTTTTTTACGAAGTTTTTTAATTATTAAATTCAGAAGTTTCAAGCACTTCATAATTTTTCATTGTTAAGCTATTTACGTCTGTTAAACTAGCAAATTTCATAGCATCTTTATTTTGTATAAATGTTTTTTGAACGTGTTCAACATCTTCTTTGTTTTTCCAAATAAAGATATCCATATAACCACCCTCTGTTTTTAATAATTGTCTACTAATTAAACCTTTACATTTAGAGCAATAATCTTTGTTAAATGCCTTTGAAGCTAATAAAAGCTCTTCATGAGTTACATTTTCTGCTGTTTTGTAAGTGGTAATTTCTACTATCATTTTTAAATTGTTTGTTTTAGATTATTGACGACAAAATTACTTTGAGAATTTTGTGTAAAACAATAAGGTAGTTTAAGAAATCACCTTTTTAGCAGCTATTTTTTTTCTTATAGTGCTTAAAAACTCAGGTGTAACACCAATATATGAAGCTATCTGAATATTTGAGATACGTTTTGATAAGTCGGGATATATTTTTAAAAAATATAGATATCTCTCATGTGCTGTCGAACTTATATGCTGAAGAATTCTTTCTTGTTGTTCTATAAAGGCTTCTTCACTAACAATCCTCATGTTTCTGTCAAAAAGAGGTGAGTTGTCATATAAAAGAAAAAGGTCTTCATTTTTAATTTGTAGAATAGTTGAAGGTGTCATAGCTTGAATAAAGAGCTTGCTAGGACTGTTATTATATAAACTGTTAAAATCAGTTAACCAGTTATTTTCTGAGGTAAATTTTAAGTTATGTTGGTTTCCGTTTTTGTCAACATGATACGTTTTTAAAATTCCTTTTATAACAAAGGTTAGGTGGAGACATTTTTCTCCTTCCGTTAAGATATTTTCTTTTCTTTTAAGCTTTCTTTCAGTTACGCATTTATCAAGCATTTTTACGGTTGATTGTTCGACCGTCCAATAATTGTTAAAATAATTTAGGAGATATTGTGTTTTAGTAGAACTCAATTTTTATAATGTTTTTCATTAGATATGACGTTAAACAAGCAAAAACAGAAAGAATAAACTATACTTTTTTTAGTTTAATCAGTAATAAATCTATTAGTTAAATTTATCGTTATATCCAGTTTCTACTTCTAATTTGCTCCATTTCTCTTTCCATCTTTTGTTTTTTATTCTATCATTATAAATGACCAAATCAAATTTTGGTGTTGGTCTTACCAAAAGGTTAAATAAGTCATCTAAACCATAAGGAGCTATATATTCAATTTGGTTTTCAAGATTCAGTCTTACGGCTATTGAAGTTGCAGTTTCAGGCCAAAAAGAAATAGCATGTTTGCAATTAGTATATTGTTGGTGTTCATTTCTAATATGCATTCTTGCTTGATTCTTAACGGACCATTTCAGATTCGAATTCAGTTTTCGTAGCTTGTTTTCTATTTGCAGGTCATATTTTTTAATCGGGTTTGATTTGTCAAAATATATTACATCAATATCATTAAGTTTCGTTCTGTCTTTCCCATGTTTTTCATCCCAAACTTTGTTTCGCACAAAACCTGCTCCAATCCAACAATCATTCAAGTTTAAATTTCTAACGGTTTTCAAAATGTTAGTCATCCAAATATCATTTTCAATGATTTCTATTAGTTCGTTTTCTAATTTTTTCATTTTTCTAATTACCGCCAACGTCAGTCTGTCTCAAAACCGCCCGTGATTTTGAATAAAATTACACAATTCGAGATATTGAGCTGAAAGAAACTCCGATTTTCATGAATGCCGATATAAGGTCCAAGAAGGAATTTTTTGAGACCTTTAGCGTCCATAAGGACCGCTTTTGGGATGTTGTTAGATACCCCAAAATCTAGTCAGTGAGTTCTTTACATTCAAAACCAAAGTCATTCAAAATTTCAATGATATTTTTCACTATATCAATCTGGCTATCAATACGTAAAATGTTGTCGGAATCTTCAAGGTCAAAGTTCCAACAAGAACCAACTAATAAGTTGTTCAATTGTGGCGTAATTAGTTTTATTGATTTTTTAGATTTTATTGAAGTTTTGAATACATAAATCATTATCACTAGTTAATTTTTTATCTTTCTAAGAATTTTATTGTCAATGTTAAATGTGCCGAATAATATGGTAGTGCATATTTCTAAGTTGGAAATACGTACTATCGTTTCGGTTTATTACTTAGAAAATCGTTCGCTTTTATATTTGTGGACCTCGTAAATAATATAAGACGTTTGGATTGGCACCAAACGTCTTAAAGTTTATTTATTATTCTGTGAATTTATTTCCTTTGTTATAATGGTTTTACAGAAATACACATGTCAAAAATATGTAAACCTTGCGGGTGAGTTTTAGGATCGTTTAAATGATTTAAATATACTCCTCTGTCGTCTGGTTGATAACCACTATTTGGAAACCATTCGTTATATAGATAATCCCAAGCTGAGAAACATTCATCTAATGTACCTTCTTTATGAAGAACTACATATTTTCCACCTTTTATAACAGTTTTTCCAATTGTTCCCTCTCCTTCAGTTTTCTCAGGGACAGATAAGCAGACATCGGCTTGCACCATTCCTTTTGAATCCGGCATACTTCGATATACTGTTAAAGCTTTAGTAGTCGGGAAGTCAACGAGTTCTCTTGGGGTAGCCCACGTTATCAATGTATTGAGCATTTTTGCGAAATTGTCCGAATCATGTACATGAATAGAATGGTTTCTGATATAAATAACTGGAAGGTTTTCTAATTCTTTAACCTCAATGTTGATCCTTTTTTTAAGCTCCATATTTGTGAAATTTTGATTTAATAATATGGGTGCAATGTAATTGTCATTTATTCTTGGAAGTTGTCCAATCTTGCTCTTTACTTTTCCAGTCTTGCTATTTTTATACCTTCTTCTTTCTCTCCATTGTGAAGGGCTTAGTTTATTTAATTTTTTAAATGCTTTAGAGAAGGATGAGACACTTGAGAAACCCAATAAATAAGCAATATCAGAAATAGCTATATCTAAATTGTTTGCCAAAATATATTCAGCTCTGCCTAATTTTGATTTTGTTATAAAATTATTTGGAGTAACTCCAGTAATTGCTTTGAATACCCTGTGAAAATGAAATTTTGAAAAATTTGAAACTTCAGCTAACTCGTCTAACGAAATCTCTCGCTCTATATTTAACCTTATAAAGTCAATTACTTTATTTATTCTAAAGACATATTCCTTAAATGACCTTTCTTGGATAGATTCATTCATTTACTATTCTATATTTGCTAATGGTTTCGCGTAAAGTAGACAGGGGGGAACCGAGCCTCTCACGGAACCGTATATTATAGTCTCCCATCATACGGCTCTTCATAATCAATTTAATACCTTTAATCGGAATATCCAACGTGCCAATGGTAAAACAGACTCGGATATTGCTTCCGAACCGCGTCCAACCATTTGTAGGCTTTGCTTGGATTGTTTCTATACCGCTTGTAGTGATATCTTGCCCATTTTACCAGTTTTATGCGCAATATAAAAAAACACTTTGGACAAGCTATAGCCTCGGTATTGGCCAAAGTAACGAATCCACCCTCGAAGTTTTGGGTTCACATGATGTGCAATGCAACAATACTGTCGCATCGCATTCTTGGGATTTCCATTTTCCTGATCTGTTCAAATAACCGTCATCTTGACTGGATACTGATTGCGCAATCTAATCCTAAGAACAGCCTGGCTGTTTTTAAATTTCTATTCAGAAGTATCACATTTATTATATTCTTCAACAATTTCACGGAAATATTTTCTACCGTATTTTTTAGCTTTAAGTTCTTTTATTAAAGAAGGACAATCTGAAAAGTATTTAAGCGCTTTTTTTCTTACAGAAAGAACTTTGTCCGCTAGATAAAGATTTGCTTTGGATTCTCCCTTTTTTAAAATATAATATTCTATATCATGATTGAAGGAAGTTGTCTTCATACCGTTAAGATTATTAGTATGCTCAGATCGTCCTGAATAATATCTTCTAACATATAAACTTGCTTTTCCTTCAATGATACGCTTGAACAGTTGTCTTTTGTTCTTTGAAACCGGTATATAAGTATAGTATTCGTTTCCGCTGTTTATAAAGTAATCAACATGTTCTTGTTTAAATTTTTCTTTTTTAGCTCTCTTATCTGATTTGAAAAAAACGGTCTGGTCATTAGCACTTAGCGTTAATGCTTTATTATGATATCCAACTTTAATAAGTCCTTTTTTGCTCTCTCCATTTTTTAAAAATAGTTCGCCCTCATTCCATGTATTGTCCTGGCCATAAATAAAACCTATTAATATAAAAGTGAATATTAGTGTAATAGTATTTTTTATTTTCATTTTGTGATGTTATAATTATTAGACCACTTATGCAAATTAATTCGACTGGTGTACTAGATACTTAGGTAGTAGGGAGAACTATAAAATTGTTTGAAAATGTTTGCCAACGACCCTGGATATGAAAGGTGCCGTATTTTGAAGCCACTTAGTTGTATGCCTACCGTAATTTTATTTAGTTGGAATGTCTTCATTTTTAAGGAGTCAGCCCGCATTTGTTATGGGCGATGTGCCTGTTGCACAAGCATGAATTCCATCAATACCTACTTGTTAGGTTATTTTGTGAAATATAACTAACTGATATATTGGGTTTTGATTATTTCTGATAATTCAAAAACTATCAATTTGTTGCTGATGACGGCTTGTGCAATGGTTACTTTTGTTGGCGGTAGTATTTCTTATTGCCTTTTGAGATATTCATTATAAGCTCTTTTACTTTCGAAAATGGTATCCATTGATACAGTCTCAGCAGATGATTCTGTATAAATTATTAATTCACGTATTTCTCCAGATTTAAAGTTTAAATTTTCAAAGTTTAAAGATGGAGTCTTGCCATATTTATAAGGTATTAGCTGTATATTATACAATCCATTGACAATGTTTATTTGAAAATGACCCTTAGAATCAGTGACTGTTTTAAACTTTCTTTTGTTTTCTTTACTTATAAAAATCACGGAAATACCACCTTCAGGCCTATCATAATCATACACTTTTCCGGTGATAAGAATCTCTGTTGTATCTGCAATTCTTTTTAAATTATTTTCTTTAATTTCCCCCCAAAAAGATGGTTGAAATTTAGTTATTTTGGCGGAATAAGGTTTTTGCATTATACAAGAATAAAGGCTAATTAATAAAAATGAACCTAAATAACCAAATCTCAGTAAAACCTTTCTGTTTTGAATGTGTTTTTTCATATTATTGGCAACGGTCACGGCTATGGCAAGTAGGGCGGGCAAGGAAACTTTTCGTTTCCGTCTACGAACGAAGCTAAAGCTTATTGTTTAATTTTATTTTTTCTTGTCCAAAGCTAAAATTGAATATTTCGCTAACGCGTAATTTTCAATTTAGCGACTTAGTAAATATACACAGACCTTTCGATTTAGCCCTAAAGTCCGCATTACGTTTAGGTTTTGTGCCTGTTGCACAAGCATGAATTCCATCAACACCTACTTGTTAGGTTATTTTGTAAAATATAACTAGCTGATATATTGGTTTTTAATTATTTCTTATAATTCAAAAACTATCAATTTATTCCGTATGACGGGTTGTGCAACGGTTACCTTTGTTGTGTGTAGTTTTTATTCGTTCAATTTCTTGGAAAAACAACAATTACATTTCCTTTTGAATCGGTCATTTTTCCATTCTCTAATTCAATTTTTTCGGTAAGATGTAGTTGAGATAATTTCTCCACAATTGTTTTAGTTAATAATTTTGTTTCGTCAGAAGGATTGGTAATTCCTTCGTCTTGCATTTGCATTCGAATTTTATAAATTCCTAAATAGTGTTTTACGTCCAAATTACCCATCTATTGAAACACCAACTTGTTTGTTATTCTCAAAATGAACATTAAAGTAATAATAAGGGTCATTTTTTTCCTGAAACGTTAATTCAAATCCGTTGTCATTTACTGAAATGCTACTCACATCAAAATGTTTTTCAATCGATATAAATTCCATTTCCGCATTGTCAAATTGTTCTTTCAGAGCTTTTTCCGATTCAGATTTAATTTCCGATTCGTTATTCAGAGCATTTATTAAAGTCCGTTTTTGAGATTCAGAGAGACTTTCTTTATTTCCATCAATTAAAATCTCAACATCAGAGTTAAGAAACTGCTTTTTAAAAGTCCAACCAACATTATTTCCACGAACACTAAAACTCTCAATTTCTCCAAAATCAGAGTCGGTCGTTTTTAGTTTTTTACTTCCAAATAGATTTCCAAATATTCCCATTCAGTTTGTTTTTAGTTCGGTTGCTTAAATTACACACAACGTTTCGTGTATGCGCAGTTTGCCTGTGTTGCGCCTGCGGCAGGCATATTGCGCATTACACATTGTTGTGTTTATGTGCTTTTATAGTGGTATTGACAATACACTAATCTAATCACTCAAACTAATACCACACGATACTTAAAACCTTATTCTTGTATGGAATCACCTGTTCATACACTTTGAAGTTGATATTATCATCGCTAATCCCATCAAACCAGTCAACACCCCATAATTCCTCTGTTCTTTTTTCACCCGTACCTGTATTAAAATATTTACCTGCTAAACTGTCTTTTGGCACAACTTCTTTGTCATCGGCTAATTTCCAGAATCGAAAATCATTACTTTGCCATTTCCAAGCAATACGATTATCTTCCATATATACCAACATAATCGGGTGTGTTCCAATGTCAGCAAAACGAATAGCACATGCCGTAATACTTACTAAATATTGCTTTGCTAAATTTTCAATAACTTGATAATCGAATTTTCGATACTTTTCACAGTCTTTTCTAAATCTCTTTTCAGGCATCAAAATACAAGAAGCAAAATAATCGGCCTCACGTTCAATTACCTGATGTTTGTTTTTATTATACCTTGATGGATGCGGTTTAATCAAACCAGCTTTTAAAGCAATTCTATGGCTGTCAATGAAGTAATGCCCAAGCTCATGGGCTAATGTAAAACGTCCTCTTTCTTTATCAGAAGTGTTTCCGAGAGTAGTATTTAGGTGTATGTAAAAGCTTTTATCATAAACTAAAGTTCCATCAAAAGCATTTCCATAATCATCATAAAACACAGGTAGCTCTTCTAACTCAGCAATTTTATTTAATGGAGTAACAGTTTCATCATGCTCAAGAGCAAGAAATTCTGCTAAATCTTTTATCTGGTTTCTTTTACGATTGTTTATCTCCATCTTTATGCTTGCTCTTCATTTTATCAAGAATTGATTGAGGTATTTCTTCACTACCTTTTCTTGCAGCCAACCTTATTTCACTAATATCCTGTTGTTCTTCTTCATCGTGAAGTTTTATTACCTTACCTTTCATTTCAAAAGAACCACTAATGATTTCTTCAGGATTTATTCTTACATCTTTTAACTCAAAGTCGTAACCTTCATACATTGATTCAAAAAGCTCTAACTCCTTATCTGTTCTTGGGTAAGTGTAGCCCGCAATAGCTAACAGTTCATCAAATCTATCAGCGTTAATGTCCATGTTTTTCTTTTTATTTGCCATTGTACTGATTTAAAAAGTTATCGACTTGTTTATTGGCTTGTTCCTTATACTTCCTTATAGAACCAGGAACTAATCCTAACTCATCTTGAAGTTTCTTACTTACAGGTCTAGGAATATTATTCCCTTCATGGGTGTATAATTTATACGTTAAATAAATGATTTTGTGCTTTTCCCCCAAACCATTAAGAACTTCTTCTAAAACACTCAGTTGCTCTTTTAGTTCTTTTCTTTTTAAACTATCAACTGTTGAATTTTCAACGAAATCATCAAGAGTATAGATAAGAGATAAGTCAGTTTCCTTGTCAGGTTCGTGACATGTACCTTTATCGGTGTAATTTGCAAGTTGGGTAAACGATATTCTGTTTAGCCACCTTTTAATACCATTGTCAATGTTTTTTGTTTTTGATTTCTCATGATTGTATGATGGATATTTCCAAACTCGTGCAAAAGTGCAATTAACTATGTCTAAAGCAACTGTTGAAGATAAATTCCATTTTCTACAGTTAATCTCTGCATTTTTTAATATCGCTTGGTCATAGCGAAGGCAAAAAACACTAAAAGCAGCTTTTGCTTCTTCCGGGTATTCATCCTTCCAGCCGATATACTCAAGTAAATCAAGGCTACAAGCCATTTTTATTTCTTCTATAACTTCCAAAATAGTCTTATTAATTAACTACCAAAAGCGTGAGTCACGCTTTTAGTATACAGGTAAAGAGTAGTTAAAAATAGCAATAAATAGTAATATATGGCAACAAATCCACCGAAAGACGGAAGTAGAAAAGGAGCAGTTAGACAGCGTTCTCAAGTAAAAAATCCTAAAACAGGATTATGGACAAAGCATGATAGTGAAACAGGTAGATTTCTTGATGTCAAGACATCGAGCAATAAACTTTTTAAAGGAGTAAGAAAGGAAAAATAATATATGAAGAACAGTTTTTTTAATTATTTCAGGTCAAGTATCCTGGTCTCATTGATTGTGATTTTTGGAATCGCATTGTATTTAGCCAAAACACACTGGCAGTTATCATTTGCCATATCAGGTAGTGTTAGTATGTTGCTAGTACTTATATCTAAATATTTATGGAAAATTAAGCCTTTTAAATGGTTGTTTTGGATTGATGATTTTTCAGGTAGGTATGAAGGTATTTTGAAATACAGCTATGTTGATGAAAGTGGGAACCTGCAAACAGGCGAACGGAAACATATAAAGATTATTAACCAAAATGGAAGTCGAATTTCCATTACTTCATTCACATTAAAGGAAGATGGAGGTAGGTCTTCACCATCGTATAGTCGAGGTTTGTTCGTAGAGCAAACTGAAGACGAACATCATTTCCGAATAATTTATCATTATCTCAATGAAGGTAATCATCAACTTGGCTTTCATCCCCACTTTGGTACAGATGTATTAAAGTTTATAAAGCAAGGAAATGAAAAGGTTTTATCTGGTGGCTACTACACAGATAGAACACCACAAACAAGAGGGAAATATCATAATCTTAAATGGGTTAGCAATGACCTAAATCACGAATTTTAAAACAGTAATAAAATGGCAGTCTTACATAAAGAATTTACAAAATTTAATAAAGAAATAAAGCTTACGTCTTCAAGGAAAGAGAAGCTAAAAACAAGTCGCAAAGACATTAAGAAAAAAATTAGAAAATGGTTTAAAGACAATAAACCGAATGAATTACAGCCTAAATTTCATGGTCAGGGTTCTTTTGAAATGAATACAGGTGTAAATCCTATCCCTGAGAAAGAAGGAGAAACCACCTTGTTGAAATATGATTTGGATTTTGGAATCTACTTCATTGAAAAAGAAGACCAGGATAATAAGCAATCTATTGATACATGGCATAATTGGATTTACAAGGCAGTTGAAGACCATACTAATAAGAAACCTGTTAGAAAAACGACTTGTATTCGTGTGATATTTAGTGATGGCCATCATATTGATTTACCAATTTACTATAAACTTGAAGATGTAATTGAACTTGCACATAGGTCAAAAGATTGGATTGAAAGTGACCCTAAAGAGTTTTATGAGTGGTTCAACAACTTAAAGAATGCTCAATTTGAAAGGATAGTAAGGTATCTTAAAGCTTGGAAAAACTATCGGGAATTAAATAATACAAACTTGAAGCTCCCTAGTGGCTTTGAACTTACCATACTTGCTGCAAACAACTATGTTGAAGATGATAATGACGATAAAGCCTTTAGGGAAACTGTTCATAAAATAAACACAGAACTAAATAAAGCTAATGGTTTCAAATGTTTACGTCCAACAACACCAAAAGATGAAGATGTTTTTGCAGATTACTCTACAACAAGAAAAAACAACTTCCTTTCGACCTTAAAAAGCTTGCTGAACGATTTAGGCAGAGCCAAAGATGAGAAGAACTTTAAAAAAGCTTCTGAGATTCTGCGTGACAATCAGTTTGGCGATAGATTCCCATTAGGTGCAGATAAGGACGAAGAAGAAAAAAGCAATATTCTTGGGAAAAGCCTTGGGGCAGCAGCCATAACACCAAAGCCTTATGGATATTAGAAAGCAAATTGAAGAAGTATTGAGATGTTATTCGAGATTATCCTTTAACGAGAATAACAATTCGATTGATGGAGAACTGTTTATTTCAGAGGATGATTCCTATGATGTTTCAATACATCTTGAACCATATCCCAAACATTTTCCGAGAGTATTTGAAACAGGTGAGCGTATCCCGCCAAAGGTTTCAAGACATATTTATTCGGATACTAAATCGTGTTGCCTTTCTACACAAGCAAAGGCTCAAATTCTGCTTAAAACTAAAATAAGTACTCTAAATCTATTCATAAAGGAAATAGTAGTGCCTTATTTTCAGAATAACTCATATTTTGAAATTAATGGCAAATACAAGACAGATGAGTATGCCCATGATAAGAGTGGAGTTATTGAAGGTTATAGGGATATACTTCAAACGAATAACGATTACCTTATTGCCAGATTAATGGTTAGAAGAGCTAAAGGAACAAAGATGCGGTTGCACGATAAATGCTATTGTGGGAGTGGAGTATCAATGAAAAAATGCAACAATTACAGGCACTATAAATGCTATAAGAATTTCCGAAAAATTGATAAGGATGTTCTAATCAATGATATTTCCGTTTTTCTGGAATTTATGAAAAAATAAACTAACTAAACAGTTAAGGGTATTGCTCTTATAAGAATAGTAGTAAGTTATACTGGCAGCATGAAACACAACGGTTTTGTGTATGATTAGTGGCGTGTTTAAGCACCTAATTTAGCAAATAAAAACCGAATAGAAAATCCGCGAGGATTTTCGTAAGTAGGCTAGAACTAGCCATTAATTATACATGTTGTGCCTGTTGCACAAGTTAACGAAAAAACCACATAGGATCAAGGCGATCTTAACGTTGCGTTGTTAATTTTAGGTATGCAGGGAAAAAAGCATTACCAAGAAAAACGGTTCGCCCATTTCCAGTTGAGCGAGCGAATCCCCGAGAACAATTTCTACAGGCGGTTAAAGGAGGTTTTGGAACTCCGGTTCCTTTACGGCCTTACCGAAGGCTATTACGGGAACAACGGCCAAAAGAGCATAGACCCGGTGGTCTTCTTCAAGCTCTGCCTTGTGGGCTATCTGGAGAACATCATCAGCGACCGCAAGCTTATAAGGTGATGCACCTCTCGGCGATTGCCTATAACCTGAAGAAGTACCTGAAATTCGAACAGAAACGTTCCAAAAGTGGGGCGGGACGGCTTGATTTGGCAGCCTTGGTAAAAAATGCGCTTCAATACTTGTTCGGGACTTGCATAAAGCATCTAAATTTGGTGCCTCGATTCTGACCCGACATAAAAAAAGCCCCGTAAAGAGGCTTATATGAATCCGTTTTTTTGCTTTTCAATGGCTTGTGCAACGATTACCTTTGTTGCCAATAGTGCTTACTTCTTATATTTATGATCATATAAAATAATTAAGGTTTAAGTATATTCAATCATTTTCTACTGTTAGTTTTTTTATCTTTTGTTTTAAGAATAGCATTAACCAAAATCATTGCACTTACAGAAACCTTTAGTTGATTGAATGAGTCACTCTTACAGCGTTTGTAATTTATAATAATCCGCTTTGCTTTGTGCAAACCCTACTATTGAGGTTAGCATTAATGCCATAAAGGCTATTTTTAATTGGATGTGTTTTTTGATTGTTTTCATTTTAATTGTTTGATAAGTTTTTATTTTATACTAAAACCTAATTCCTATATAAAGATTTGGTTCAAAAAGGAAGTGGTTTTTCCATCTATTATCTATTTGTTTAAATGCATCAGGCGTATTGGTGTCAAAAATCCAAAATTGAGAATGAACCTGAGGCTCGATAAAAAACCTTTTATTCTTACCAAATGCAAAATGATAACCAAGATGGAACGAATTGTAAAGCTTAAAACCGTTTGCTATTTTTTTGTTATCTAAATCTAAATAGGTTTTGTATTGTGGTAATACTTCTACTGATGCAAACAGTCCTTTCCAAAGCATACGTTGATAAGATACTCCAATACCCGTTTCACGTAAATAACCTGGATAAAATTCGGTTTTAGTATCTATTTTGTCTGTAAGTCCGTCCCACCATTGAATACCCATAGGCTGAAATAATCTCCAAGTAGCCAACTTAATTCCAACAATATTTTTAGCATCTAATTCTTTTTTTATATGGAACTCAAAATGTTGGGTATTGGTTCTCTCGCCACCTTTACCAATGTTACCTAAGATAATAGCAGGAAAACTTACTCTGTATTTAAAATCTGAATCCTTATTTTTCAAAGATCCGTTGTTACTTTGTGCAAAAACATTTAGTGTACAAAGTGTTAAGCAGATGATTACTATTTTTTTCATTTTAATGAATTTTAATTGTTCGTTTTTATTATTTGATGATGCAAATATTCATTGAATTTTAAGGGCAATCGTTTTGAATTATAATTTGAAACCTTTTTGATATTTAGTACTAATATTTTTTTTACTAAAAGAAAAAGGCTTAACATTTTAAGTGTTAAGCCTTTTATTAGTTCTTAGGTTTTAATTTAAAACAACGCCTCAGGGTGTGAAGTAAGTTTTTCTACGTTTTTAGTAATTTTTTCAATATCCCAATCCCACCATTTTAACTGTAATAGTTTTGAAATGGCAGCTTCAGAAAAACGTTTTTTGATAGGTTTCGCAGGATTACCTCCAACAATGGTGTAAGGATCAACATTTTTTGTTACCACCGCTTTTGTTGCTATAATAGCACCATCTCCTATATGAACTCCGGGCATAATGGTAGCATGGTGACCAATCCATACATCATTACCAATTATAGTATCTCCTTTTGTTGGATAGGTTTTACCATCCATCGCATCTTGCCAAGCACCACCAAAAATGGCAAATGGGTAAGCAGATGTGGCTTTGGTTAAATGATTGCCACCATTCATAATAAATGTAGCATCTGAAGCAATCATACAAAACTTACCTATGATGAGTTTGTCTCCAATAAAATCAAAATGATATTTTACGTTTTTCTCAAAATTTGACACCTCTTCAAAATCATCGTAATACGTATAGTCACCTACTATGATATTTGGATTGTTAATCAAATTCTTTAAAAAACAAAGTTTTTTATAATTGGGTAACGGAAATAGAGTGTTTGGGTTGGGTGCTTTCATAGAGACTTTATTTTTTTGATGATTTATATAATACTACGGCTAAATATAAGGTTATGATAGCTTGACTTTTTTCAATTATAGTTTTTGCCAAAAGGTTACCAATAGTATTTAACATAAAAACAATCGCAAAAACCAATAGTATTCTTTTTATGGTTTTATATGCAAAAAATGGTTTTACCAGTCTGCTTTTCATTGAAAGGATTGCACCTATAAACAGCATTATAGTTAATGCCACTCCCTCTAAAATGTACATTTCGTTAACTGACTTTATTTTGCCACCCCAAACTACATCGTATGGAATGATTTGAAATAAAACCAACACGTGAAATATACAGTATGTAATTACAATAATTAGGGCGATTTTTTGAGATAATTTCATTGTGATGTTTTGCATATTCAAATCGTTTTGACTTCTTTAAAATAAAAATCCTTTAAACGTTGCTCTCCGTAGGTTGGTGCTATATTATCCTCTGCCATAAGCGTTAAGAAAAACTCAATTGGCCCATAAGTTTTTACACTAGTAAAGGTTCTTAAACACCAAATAGTTAGTTTTCGCATCCAATCTGGTAAATGAATGATTTTTAAGGGTTTGTTAAATGCATTTAAAGCTAATTCACTAATTTCATTAAGACTTAATACATCCGGACCTCCTATAGTTAATTCTTTATTGGTTTCTTCTACATTGTCTACAATAAATGTTGCCAAATCTTTACCGTGAATTGGGTTAAATTTTTGATGACCCGAGCCAAACAAATAAATACGATCTGATTTTGCCATTTGCAAAAAATCTTTCATATCTGAGAAAAATCCGTTGGGTCTTATTATGGTATAGTTTAATCCTGAGGATTTTAAAGCATCAACAAACTTTTCCTTAGCTTCAAAAATTTTTAAATTCCGATATTTATAGCCATTGATTGCCGATACATAAACAAAATGCTTTACACCTGCTTTTTTTGCTTCTTCCAACAAATTCATATTGGCTTGATAATCGACATCCATATAGGTAAGTCCATCTTTTTGTCTAGTAATACCCACGGTAGAAATTACGGTATCAATACCTTTGCAAATATCCCTTAGAGTTTCAGGTTTAGTAACCTCTGCTTGTTTTATTTCTAAATAGTTTTCATTGGTATTTAATAACTTATCAGGGTTACGTACAATGGCAATTACCTGATTTTGTTTTTTGATTAAGGCGTTTAATACATAAGACCCCAAGTAACCTGTAGCACCTGCTAATAATATGTTAGTATGTTTCATTACTATTTGGTTAATTCGATTTTAATTAAACTCATTTGTTAATAATTGCTCTATAATGGTATTGCGTTGCATACCTGTATCGTCTTGCTGATTGCTTAACAATACAATGGTGGCATCGTAATCTGGAATAAAACCAATGATACTCCAATAGCCATTAATATCACCACCGTGCCAATACATAGTTGTACTTCCTTCTTGTGTGGTGAACCAGCCTAAACCAAAATCAGTATAACCACTTGGTACGTTTTGAGTAAATATTTCGGTTTTTTCTGCATTTGTAAACCAATTGTTTTTGACAGCATTTACCCAAGTTTCCATATCTTTTGGGGTACTACTAAAATCGCCTGCACCAAAAGCGATTGCCATTGGGTAAGTACTATTTGCACTACCATTTAAATAGCCTTGGGCGTGTGTATTTTCATCTACTATATTCATGCCTTTATACGTATTGGACATTGCAAGGGGGGTACATATGTTTTGTTGAATATAGTCGTGGTAAGACATTTGAGATATTTCTTGAATTAATAAAGCCGAAATAAGAAAATTTGAGTTGCTGTACTGTTTATTTGTACCTGGGGTAAAATCGAGACCATTTTCAATAATCAATTCTTTAATTACTTGGTATATATCTTCTTCATCCAAAGTTTCTCCTTGTTCGTAAGCCTCCTCTACTATAAGTTGATAATCTGGAATACCCGATTGATGTGATAATAATTGTGCAATAGTAATTTGACTACCGTATGGAAATTCAGTGTCAAATTCATCTAAAGTTTGATTAAAACTAGTGATTAAGCCATCGCGTTTTAATGGGACAATACCAGCTGCGGTTAATGTTTTGGTTACGGACCCAATACGATAAGCGAGATTGTAATTTTGTGCCAAAGCTGTGGTTTGGTTTGCCAATCCAAATCCTTGTCTCACTAAATCGTTTCCGTTTTTAGTTACAATGGCATACCCCTGAAAATCAACTTCATTTAGTAAATTTTCAACGGTTGTGTAATTGTTTTGTGGGGTGATGTTGTCATCATCTTTTGAACAAGATGTAAAAAGTATTATGGTGGCTACCATAAATGCTACTATAATTTTGTGTAAAGTTGTCATAACTGCTCGTTTTTTGATTATTAATTAAATGATGATGCAAAGATTCATCAGATAACTAAGGCAATCGTTCTGAATTATAATTTGAAACGAACTGAATATGATTTGCTACGAATTGGCTTTTAACCAAGTCTTAGTGTAAGCTTCCCTTAAAACCGAACTGTTTAAAAGTAGAATAATAATCTTAATTTTAAACAGTATTATGAGGAAGAGTAGATTTTCACCCACGCAG
>NZ_FTOB01000021.1 GCF_900156625.1 Zobellia uliginosa
AGTGTTCATCGGGCGTCACCGGGAGACCGGGGAGGAATATAGAAGTTCATTTGACATATTGTGGAGACAGCGTAATAGGGAAAAAAGGGAAACCTTTCGACCCGTTAAGAATTACGAAAAACAACATACAGACAAGATTTTTATTTTAGGATGAGAGTCGGGGCCGGGAAGACCTTAGGTTGATAGACTTATAATATATAATGAAACAACGATGAAGAGTTTGATCCTGGCTCAGGATGAACGCTAGCGGCAGGCCT
Source organism: Zobellia uliginosa (assembly GCF_900156625.1). GTDB lineage: Bacteria > Bacteroidota > Bacteroidia > Flavobacteriales > Flavobacteriaceae > Zobellia > Zobellia uliginosa. Next base: position 258 of record NZ_FTOB01000021.1, read on the forward strand.
AACACATGCAAGTCGAGGGGTAACATGGTAGCTTGCTACCGATGACGACCGGCGCACGGGTGCGCAACGCGTATACAATCTGCCCCCTACTGTGGGATAGCCCAGAGAAATTTGGATTAATACCACATGGTACCATATTACGGCATCGTATTTATGGTTAAAGGTTACGGTAGGGGATGAGTATGCGTCCCATTAGTTAGTTGGTGAGGTAACGGCTCACCAAGACCGCGATGGGTAGGGGCCCTGAGAGGGGGATCCCCCACACTGGTACTGAGACACGGACCAGACTCCTACGGGAGGCAGCAGTGAGGAATATTGGACAATGGGCGGGAGCCTGATCCAGCCATGCCGCGTGCAGGAAGAATGCCCTATGGGTAGTAAACTGCTTTTATACGGGAAGAAAAAGGGCTACGTGTAGCCTACTGACGGTACCGTAAGAATAAGGACCGGCTAACTCCGTGCCAGCAGCCGCGGTAATACGGAGGGTCCGAGCGTTATCCGGAATTATTGGGTTTAAAGGGTCCGTAGGCGGGCCGATAAGTCAGGGGTGAAAGTTTGCAGCTCAACTGTAAAATTGCCTTTGATACTGTCGGTCTTGAGTTATAGTGAAGTTGCCGGAATATGTAGTGTAGCGGTGAAATGCATAGATATTACATAGAACACCGATTGCGAAGGCAGGTGACTAACTATATACTGACGCTGATGGACGAAAGCGTGGGGAGCGAACAGGATTAGATACCCTGGTAGTCCACGCCGTAAACGATGGATACTAGCTGTCCGGGTCCTTGAGGCCTGGGCGGCCAAGCGAAAGTGATAAGTATCCCACCTGGGGAGTACGTTCGCAAGAATGAAACTCAAAGGAATTGACGGGGGCCCGCACAAGCGGTGGAGCATGTGGTTTAATTCGATGATACGCGAGGAACCTTACCAGGGCTTAAATGCATATTGACAGGGGTAGAGATACCTTTTCCTTCGGGCAATTTGCAAGGTGCTGCATGGTTGTCGTCAGCTCGTGCCGTGAGGTGTCAGGTTAAGTCCTATAACGAGCGCAACCCCTACCGTTAGTTGCCAGCGAGTCATGTCGGGGACTCTAACGGGACTGCCGGTGCAAACCGTGAGGAAGGTGGGGACGACGTCAAATCATCACGGCCCTTACGTCCTGGGCCACACACGTGCTACAATGGCCGGTACAGCGGGAAGCCATGCGGCAACGCAGAGCGGATCCACAAAACCGGTCACAGTTCGGATCGGGGTCTGCAACTCGACCCCGTGAAGCTGGAATCGCTAGTAATCGGATATCAGCCATGATCCGGTGAATACGTTCCCGGGCCTTGTACACACCGCCCGTCAAGCCATGGAAGCCGGGAGTGCCTGAAGTCCGTCACCGCAAGGAGCGGCCTAGGGCAAGATCGGTAACTAGGGCTAAGTCGTAACAAGGTAGCCGTACCGGAAGGTGCGGCTGGAACACCTCCTTTCTAGAGCTTCGGCCCGAGGAATTTTAAAGGCCCCGACGACTCGTTCTAAATATAATGTCTACTGTAGGTCAAAAAAGAAAGTCTCCACATTAACAATAATAGAATACTTCTTTTGGTACGAAGTACTGAGAGTGGTAGGGACAGTCCCATAGCTCAGCTGGTTAGAGCGCTACACTGATAATGTAGAGGTCGGCAGTTCGAGTCTGCCTGGGACTACAAGGGGCATCTTTAAATAGGTGCGCACGTTCATTGAGAATAAATATTGAAGGAAATTCTAGAAGTTGAGTAGTAGTTGGAGGCACTGACTACTAACTACTATGTACTAACTACTAGTATATGGGGGATTAGCTCAGCTGGCTAGAGCGCCTGCCTTGCACGCAGGAGGTCATCGGTTCGACTCCGATATTCTCCACCAGGTAATGCACAGTGATATTGGTTTATCGCGATGTATTGCATGAGGAGCCTTGGTGACGATTTTTGATTGTCCGGGGCGACTCGCCACAAGTTCATTGACATATTGGGACAGGACGTATATCTTTAGGGATATATGTACTGAAGAAAAAGAAAACACGAATTTTTTAAGTAAAGAGTACGAATACGAATAGAACAAAAGGTCTGGCGACAAGCTAGATAAGGGCGTATGGGGAATGCCTAGGCTCTCAGAGGCGATGAAGGACGCGATAAGCTGCGAAAAGCTGCGGGGATCGGCACATACGATATGATCCGCAGGTATCCGAATGGGGCAACCCAGCATGTTGAAGACATGTTATCCGCAAGGAGGCAAACCCGGTGAACTGAAACATCTAAGTAGCCGGAGGAGGAGAAAACAAAAGTGATTCCGGGAGTAGCGGCGAGCGAAACCGGATTAGTCCAAACCGTACATGTTCCGGCATGTGCGGGGTTGTAGGACCGCGACATTCGAACAGTTATGAACTAGAACAAGTTGGAAAGCTTGGCCGCAGACGGTGATAGCCCGGTATAGGTAAAGATCTGCAAGATAGCGGTATCCTGAGTAGCGCGGGGCACGTGAAACCCTGTGTGAAACCGGCGGGACCATCCGCCAAGACTAAATACTCCTGAGAGACCGATAGTGAACCAGTACCGTGAGGGAAAGGTGAAAAGAACCGTGAACAACGGAGTGAAAAAGATCCTGAAACCATACGCTTACAAGCGGTCGGAGCCCTTCGGGGTGACGGCGTGCCTTTTGCATAATGAGCCTACGAGTTACTTTTACTGGCAAGGTTAAGGCCTTCAGGGCCGGAGCCGCAGCGAAAGCGAGTCTTAACAGGGCGCCCCAGTCAGTAGTAGTAGACGCGAAACCGTGCGATCTACCCATGGGCAGGTTGAAGCTGTGGTAACACACAGTGGAGGACCGAACCCGTTGACGTTGAAAAGTCTTGGGATGACCTGTGGGTAGGGGTGAAAGGCCAATCAAGCTCGGAAATAGCTCGTACTCCCCGAAATGCATTTAGGTGCAGCGTGTAGATAGTTTTATAGAGGTAGAGCTACTGATTGGATGCGGGGGCTTCACCGCCTACCAATTCCTGACAAACTCCGAATGCTATAAAACGTTTCTGCGCAGTGAGGGCATGGGTGCTAAGGTCCATGTCCGAGAGGGAAAGAACCCAGACCATCAGCTAAGGTCCCAAAATATATGCTAAGTTGAAAAAACGCGGTGGAACTGCATTGACAGCCAGGATGTTGGCTTGGAAGCAGCCATTCATTTAAAGAGTGCGTAACAGCTCACTGGTCGAGCGGTTCCGCATGGATAATGATCGGGCATAAGCATATTACCGAAGCTATGGCTTTACAGTTTACTGTAAGGGGTAGGGGAGCATTGTAGTGCCGTTGAAGGTGTACCTGCGAGGGATGCTGGAGGAGCTACAAACGAAAATGTAGGCATAAGTAACGATAATGCGGGCGAGAAACCCGCACGCCGAAAGACCAAGGTTTCCCCAGCTATGCTAATCAGCTGGGGGTCAGTCGGGACCTAACGCGGACCCGAAGGGGGAAGTGGATGGACAAGCAGTTAATATTCTGCTACCCGCACATCATTAAAAGCGACGGAGGCGAGAAGTTGGTGCGTGCAGACGGAATTGCACGTTGAAGGGACAGGTAACTGCCCGATAGTACACCGAGGCTACGGCCAAGGTGATAATCCAGCGTATCGACTTCCAAGAAAAGCGAGATGTGCGGCCCGTACCGTAAACCGACACAGGTGGTTGGGATGAGTATTCTAAGGCGCTCGAGAGATTCATGGCTAAGGAACTAGGCAAAATAGACCCGTAACTTCGGGAGAAGGGTCGCCCCGACGTCAAGTCGGGGCCGCAGTGAAGAGGTCCAGGCGACTGTTTATCAAAAACACAGGGCTCTGCAAAATCGAGAGATGAAGTATAGGGCCTGACACCTGCCCGGTGCTGGAAGGTTAAGGGGAGATGTGAATCCTTCGGGAGGAAGCATTGAACTGAAGCCCCAGTAAACGGCGGCCGTAACTATAACGGTCCTAAGGTAGCGAAATTCCTTGTCGGGTAAGTTCCGACCTGCACGAATGGTGCAACGATCTGGACACTGTCTCGGCCATGAGCTCGGTGAAATTGTAGTATCGGTGAAGATGCCGGTTACCCGCAGTGGGACGAAAAGACCCCGTGCACCTTTACTATAGCTTCGTATTGACCTTGGTCAAGCAATGTGTAGGATAGCTGGGAGACTTTGAAGGCGCACCGCCAGGTGTGTTGGAGTCGCCGTTGAAATACCAGCCTTTGCTTGTCCGGGGCCTAACCCTCCAAGAGGGAACAGTGCGTGGTGGGTAGTTTGACTGGGGTGGTCGCCTCCAAAAGAGTAACGGAGGCTTCTAAAGGTGCCCTCAGTACGGTCGGCAATCGTACGTAGAGTGCAATGGCACAAGGGCGCTTGACTGTGAGACATACAGGTCGAACAGGTTGGAAACAAGAGCATAGTGATCCGGTGGTTCCGCATGGAAGGGCCATCGCTCAAAGGATAAAAGGTACGCCGGGGATAACAGGCTGATCTCCCCCAAGAGCTCATATCGACGGGGGGGTTTGGCACCTCGATGTCGGCTCGTCACATCCTGGGGCTGGAGAAGGTCCCAAGGGTTGGGCTGTTCGCCCATTAAAGTGGCACGCGAGCTGGGTTCAGAACGTCGTGAGACAGTTCGGTCTCTATCTACTGCGGGCGTTAGAAATTCGAGCGGACCTGGCCCTAGTACGAGAGGACCGGGCCGGACCGACCGCTGGTGCACCGGTTGTCCCGCCAGGGGCATTGCCGGGTAGCTATGTCGGGATGGGATAAGCGCTGAAAGCATATAAGCGCGAAACCCGCCGCAAGATGAGATTTCTTTAAAGGACCGTGGGAGATGACCACGTTGATAGGCCATAGGTGCAACGGCAGTAATGTCGGTAGCCGAGTGGTACTAATTGTCCGTACGGCTTGCGCAACGTAAGTCCCTTTCCTGCCTCGGCAGGGAAGGGCGACAACCTTTTCTCTATAACATTCCGCCTTTTACTTAAAAGGAACGACGTTTTCTTTCTTCTACCTGTCCCATTATTTATGTCATGCCCGTGACAACGCCATAGCAAGGTCAGGGTATTAAAATATTTAAAATTTAGGTGGCCATGGCGGCGGGGCCCACCCCTTTCCATTCCGAACAGGGAAGTTAAGCCCGCTAGCGCCGATGGTACTGCCAATAGGTGGGAGAGTAGGAAGCCGCCTTACTTCGAGGTCCCGATCAGTTTTACTGGTCGGGACCTTTTTTTTTGACCATCCCCCGTCCACATTACAA
>NZ_FTOB01000012.1 GCF_900156625.1 Zobellia uliginosa
AGGTTTCCCTTTTTTCCCTATTACGCTGTCTCCACAATATGTCAAATGAACTTCTATATTCCTCCCCGGTCTCCCGGTGACGCCCGATGAACACTGTCAGTGTTTGTCTAAGCGGCTGCAAATATACGACTGTTTTTTTAACCGGCAACTTTTTTTTGAAAAAAAATTGAATCTTTTTTTTTCGCCGTAAAAAACAATATTTCAAAAGGAACGTTTACTCTTTGTTTACCCTCGCTTAACAAACATCTTCATACCTGTTTTGCGGGCTGCAAATGTAAGACCCTTTTTTAATTCTCAAAGAGTTTTTTGTAAAAAATTTCATTTTTTTTTGCCCTCATTTTGCACCTGCTTGATAATGAAGCCAAAAGCATCTAAATCATTTTTCCGCTTTTCAAACCTTACCCGGGCCAGACCTGCAATTTTCACTATTAACCCTTTCTTAACCTTGGTCAAACTAAAGCTCAATTTCGTCTATACAAGCTGAAAATTATTTCCTCCTTGATAAAAAAGCATGTCTATAGGGTAAAAAGAAATGTACCAACGGGCCAAATCTTTATTCTTTTAAGTAGAATTTTAATGGAATATGGGTATTACTCCCCCTAATGCCCCTCCTAAAAAACTGCGTTTTTATGAAAAGAAATTCCAAACCAAACCAAAACGGATCACAAAATCGCGATATGGGTAGTTGGGTGCGGAGTAATAATTCGGTTCACTACTGAACAAGGTATTGAAGTGTTCCGCCTTTAGATAGATCCGGGTCTGCTGTATCTTGGCGTTTATAAAGAAGTCCAACATAGGGAAGCTTCCCAACTTCTTGTCATTCTGAAGATAGAACTCCCCCAAGAGCGAGTTATAGGCATCCATGTTATATTCCGAAAAGTACTTAAGGGTGACCCCCGTCTGCATGAACATGGCCTTCTTAAAGACCTCCGAGGAAAAATACAAGGTATTTCTTGTAACGAGCTCTGGAAGGTTCAACACTTGATTGGCCTGCGATACGTTTTGGTACATGACCGTATTGTTCAGGGCAAAGCCCCCCAACTTGAATTCCTTGGCGTATTTGATCTTGGTGTGGTTGAGTACGTTGTTCTCCTGTAACGGACGGATCGTGGCATTCTCCATGCCCTCCTCTATGGCCTGCAAAGGGTCTTGCCCAAAATAGGTATAATTGTCTACCGTTTCATAACTCATGGAAAGGTGCCCCCACATTTGGGATTCAAAATCAAAACGCAGACCGTAAACCTGTTCCTTTTCAAAATTGGAGAGGTTCGACCAGTTGTAATTTTCGTAATCACTTTGATAGAGCAAGAAATTAAAGTTGGGCATCTTCGACGATCCGTATGCAGATACCGCCAGCTTATGCTTGTCGTTAAGCTTATACGATGCGGATGCATTCATTTGATTACCGCCCAGGTCACCCGTTATATTGTATTTTGCCATGGCCTTGAGCTGAAAACCCTTGATACGTTTTTCATATTCGGCCCCTATAGCGATTTCTTCCCCCTTTAAACGGCTGGGTATCTCAACTCCATTGTCGTCGATTAATATGCTATTGAAAAAGTAATTGTAATTATATAGTGATACATTCCCTTGAAGCCTACCAAGGGTGGCATTGTAAAACTCGGCATTGACCTGGTTGTACATGGTCTTCAAGCTGGCCCTGTCTTCTATGGACGAGATAAAGTTATTTCCATAGTACGCATTCGCCGAGGTTTGGTTAAAGGCGTAATACTTGGTTTCATAATTGAACTGATGGCCAATACCCAAGGAGGTCTTCTCTTGGCTGCTCGAATCCTTTTCCTTTCGAATCAGTTTATATAGATGGTCTAAATAGTAGCGTTTGCCTAGTATCTTACTATTGGCATCACTAAAGCGGACATCAATTTTGACCCGGTTGCTAAAATTCGAATCGCCCGATTCAAACTGTGCCTCTTCATCTACGATACCGCCGTTTTCTATATTCTCTATATCTTGGGCGGCTATATGGGCTCGAAGGCTGTATCGTCCATTTTCGGTAACATAATTGGTAGTCGTCCTGAAATTACCCGATTCGGATTGGTTGTACTGGTACTTGCCCAAAGACCGGAAACCTTTATAGGCAATTGAAAAATTCAGCCGTCTCGATGTATTGAATGCCAAACTGGCATCTAGCAATTGACCTTGCTCAAAGGTCGTTTTAAAGAACAAGTCCGACATGGGCGTTGCCACATTGTAGTACTTTATATCTTCCTTTTCGAAATAGTTACTATGAAGCGCGGTGGCCCCCATTACAGGATATAGGGTATTCGACTTGAAATCGACCCCTAGTTTGTTGTAAGGCTTCCCGACATTGGAAAAAGGCATCAACTCAAAATCGTCCTTTCTTAAATAATTGTACTTGTACTCCTTTTGTATGGTAAGGGTGGTATCTAAAAACGTGGTGTCCCTGGCATAAGAAATAATCTTATAATCCCTAATAGTGACCTCTTCGGGTTCGGGTGCTTTCTCTTTTTCCTTAGGCCCGAGCCTTCTTGGCATACGGCGCATGGCCGTAGTATCTACCTCTTTTCGGGGAGGAATGGAATCTTCTTGGGCGAAGACCTGTACACATGACAACTGAATTAAGAAAATGAGGAAAAAATATTTCATTGAAGTTAATTACAGCGGTAAAGTTAATTTTTTTAGTTCGTAATTAAATGTGAAAATTTAAATATGCCGTAATAGTCGAGCCTTTCCCGCACAAACGATGGCCACCGTCACTTTATAAGACCGCCTTGCCCTTGGCCCGATTTTCCACAACCACGGAACGCCCTCTTTAAATGTCCGTGCCCTTTTTTGCCATTTCAAAGTATTTGACGATATTTCGAAAATAAGTTGATCTACAACAAGAAGCAAACAATGTTAAAGCCTTACCACCACACCCCTATCAAGGAAGCGGGAACCGACGAAGCCGGAAGGGGATGCTTGGCCGGCCCCGTAACCGCCGCGGCCGTAATCTTGCCAAAGGGGTTCAAAAACGAGATGTTGACCGACTCAAAGCAACTCTCACATACGAAACGCGACCTGCTTCGCCCTATTATTGAATCGGATTGCGCGGCCTACGCGGTGTCACATGTGTTTCCTGATGAAATAGACGATATCAACATTTTGAACGCTTCGATTTTGGCCATGCACAAGGCCCTGGCCCAATTAAAAACCGTTCCAAGGTTCATAGTGGTCGACGGCAACAGGTTTAAACCTTTTCAAGACATCCCCCATGAGTGTATTATAAAGGGGGATGGAAAATACCTGAACATTGCCGCCGCATCGGTCTTGGCAAAAACCTACCGAGACGCCTATATGGAGGAACTTCATAAAGAATACCCGGTTTACAATTGGAAAAAGAACAAGGGCTACCCTACGAAAGAACACCGTGAGGCCATTCGCAAATACGGCATTACCAAATACCACCGTAAAAGCTTCAGATTACTTCCCGACCAGTTAGAGTTAGAGCTAAAGCTCTAGTTCTGTTTTTCTTACATGTAGGAATATTACATTTTTGACCATTCATATAGTATTTGCTACCATCTATACACTATTTCTGCCCCAGAAATACAAGCTTCTATTTTCAAAATGTGATTTCCTTTAGTTTTGGTGTTAACCTTTTTAAGTGTTTCCCATAAATGAAAGAGAAGCACAAAGGCACATATTCATGCCTTAACGGATAATACTATTATTAAACACCGATCGACATGAAAAGACGAACACATCTGGCAAAACTAGTATTTGTTTTAGTGGGGCTTTTATTTGCAAGCCATACGAGCAACGCACAAATTCTAAGAAAACTTGGAAAGGCTGCTGAGCGGGCCGCGGAAAGAACCGTTGAAAGACGTGTAGAAAAAGAAACCTCCGAAAAAACCGATCAAGCCCTTGATAGCATTTTTGAACCAGGGGAAAGCAAAAAGAAGACGAAGAAAAAGTCCAGTTCAAAAAAAGACAAGACCTCAACCAATAAGGCGCCTGCCGAAACCAGCGGAAACTCCTCTTCAACAGTTCCGAAAAACGGTACGCCTACCATGGCCATATATAGCAAGTTCGATTTTGTTCCCGGAGACACTCCCCTCTTTTTCGATGATTTTTCAAATGACTTTGTGGGTGATTTTCCCTCGCGATGGAATACGAACGGAAGTGGCGAACTGGTTACCGTAGAAGGTGAAAATAGCAAATGGCTCAAACTTCTACCAGGTTTCACAACCGCCTACATTCCCGATATAAGCCCCTTACCCGACGAATTCACCCTAGAATTTGACGTCATTGCACTGGGACTCGACAAAAAAACCTCGTCACAAGCGTACTTCGGCATTGTTATAGAAGACAACAATACCTTTAAAAAAGGAGCGAACATGGGCATGGTGGAATATTCCCTCTGCCAATTTATAGACCCAGGGATAATCGTAGAAAACAAGGTCGCTTCAAAAAGGGTTATTCGAAACGTCGTAAAAGCCGATATACGTCAGGTTGTGAACAACAAACACCACATATCGGTAGCCGTCAACAAAGAGCGCTTTCGATTTTGGATAAACGAGAACAAATATATTGACGTACCTCGCCTACTCCCCTCGAATATACAGATGCAGGGAATAAAATTTATGCTTCGCGGAACGGATACCAATAAAGAATCTATACTAATAAGTAATATAAAGGTAGCCAAAGGAGGTGTCGACTTACGAAGGAAACTATTGGCCGATGGAAAAATATCGACCAATGGCATTCTGTTCAACAGCGGCTCGGCCGAGATACAGCCCCAGTCGATGGGCATTATACGGCAGATATATCAGGTACTGCAACAAGACCCTTCCATCAACCTCAAGATCGTAGGCCATACGGACGCCGATGGAGATGACAAGAAAAACCTTCAACTTTCAAAGCAAAGGGCCGAGGCCGTAAAAAATGTACTCGTATCTATATATGATGTATCTTCCAGTAGATTATCGACCGACGGCAAAGGAGAATCTGAACCTGTTGGAGACAACTCAAGCCCCGACGGCAAATCTATGAACCGACGTGTAGAATTCATTAAACTATAAATAACACACCTTATGAAGACCGCTTTTTTAACAACCGTATTATGCCTTATAGTGACCACCTTCACTTTTGCCCAAGACAGCTGTAGCAAATTCTACCCTCTTGAAGAAGGGAGTTCGTTTGAATATACGAATTATGACAAAAAAGAAAAGGTAGAAGGCTCAGTGCACTACACCATTACCGAGGTCCGCTCTGAAGGCGCTGCTTCCGTAGCCACTTTTGATATGAAGTATAAGGATAAGAAAGGAAAGGACCTATTTGAATCAAACTACTCCTTTAGCTGTGAGAACGGTCTGGTCACCATTGACTACAAATCACTTTTCCCCTCGCAAATGATGCAGCAATACACGGAAATGGGATTGGAAATGGACATCTCGGGAACCGATATCGAACTACCCAACGACCTGAGTGTAGGCCAACAACTGAACGATGCCAATGTTACGGTGGCCATGAGTATGAGCGGCATAAACATGAACGTTTCGGTCGACCAGACGAACAGAAAAGTAGAAAAAAGGGAAAGCGTGACTACACCTGCCGGTACTTTCGACTGTTATTTGATTACGGAAAACCACATGACCAAGACCATGGGCGCGACCATTGAAACCTCAACAAAACTGTGGCTGGCGGAAGGCATAGGCATGGTAAGACAGGAAAGCTACAAAAAAAATGGCTCCTTAATGAGCCGAACCGAGCTTACCCGATTCACTAAATAATACAAGCAAAAAACGCTTACTAAATTTATAACCGATGAAAACAAAAATATTCCTTCTGCTGTCACTACTGTTCATTGTAAGCTCTTGTGACGAGGATGACACCCAAGGCCTTATAATCGATCCTGACGATGTAATTATCGACGAAAACATCATAGTGGTCGACGAAGGAGCGGATAGCGGAAACCCCAAGATCTTTATTTCACCCAATGAAGTAATCGTCAAATACGACCCGGGGGTTTCACAAGACTCGGTAAGGCAAGACTTCCCCTTGCTCAATTATCAAAAATGCGACTGCGGGGATACCAATATTGAATTGTGGGTTTTTGACCCCGGCATCGATGAACTTGAAATTGAAGGTGTTGTCCAAAGGCTTTCAAGACGCAGCGGGACACGGGGCGAACGCTCCTTCGACATTCAACTTACCCCCGTCGGACCATTTCCCCAGCCCGGACAGGATGTATTAGCCGATACAGTAGGCCTAGTCGGCCCTGCCTCGAGTCTTTCAGTTAACATTGCGGTCATCGATACCGGACTTGATTTTAAAAGATACCTGAACACCGAAAGCCCCGAGAAATTTTTATTTCCCAGCGGCTACTATAGCTACTGCTACGATACGGGTACTGGCTGGAATTTTACCGCCGACAATAATGGCGACGGTATCCGTGAAGGAGACCCCTACTTTGTAGATGATAACGGGCACGGTACCTACGTAACCAAGATCATGACCGACGAACTCGACAAGAAAGGCGTCGACTATCAAATTCTGCCTTTAAAGGTTTTCGACGCAAATGGAAGGGGATCGTATTGGGACGTGCTTTGCTCCTTGGCCTACATAAAGGACATCAACCATTTTCGCAAGGTAATCGATATCGTAAATGCCAGTTTTGGCGGTGGGCTCCCACGTGAATTTTTTGACAAGCCGAAAGCCGGGGAAACCGAAAACATCTTTTCCGGGATGCTGGAAGCCCTTAACGACCAAGGTACATTGGTCATTACCTCGGCCGGTAACGAAGGCGAGGATAACGATACGGGCACCGAAGGAGATTTCCTGTCCTCTTTTGAGGCTCCCAACATCATATCGGTCGGGGGTTACAAGTACGATACGGTCAATCCCAGTGCCCGGCCGATCACTCTGCACGACTTTTCTAATTATGGAAGCAAAGGAAGCGTCGATATCGCATTGGCCTTCAACAACTATGAGATCATCTACGATACCAGCGACTCACTCCGAAAACAAAGGGTAACCCTACATGGCACATCGTACGCCGCGGCCGCCTTGTCGGGCAAGGTCGGAACCCTGATCGACAGCTTAGGCAGTCGTCCGATCGAAGATCTAAAGAACAGTATTTTCAGCTTGACGGAACACGCGCCCCAGCTCAACGGCAAAATAGTCGATGGAAGGGCCCTTATCCGGGAAGAATAATCTAAACCTCCCTAGGGAAGGAACCGCCCATGAATGGCCATGGGCGGTTTTTTTTTATGGCCGACGGTACTTTAAGAAAGTGCGATTTACCATTAAATTTCTTCCTATATTTAAGAATTGGTTTTGGACCGACAGATTCCTTATCCGCCGATCGATCCTCCCTAACCCGAATATCCCCTATGGTGAACCTGCGATTCAACTGTATCCTTTTTTTTCTTTTGGGCCATTTGTGCATGGCACAACAAGAAATCTTGACCGAGATTATCCATACGGACGCGAAAAAGGAAGTGATCGAACAAAAAATCGATGCTTTCTTCGCCTCCCACACAAAAGATATGTCCCCAAGGGAATTGGCCGATTGCTACCACGATGTGGGCAATAAATGGTATCACGAACAGTGGTGGGACACAGGCGGGGAAAGCGATATCGAAAAGGCCATTTATTACACCCAAAAGGCCTTGGAAATCAAGTCGGGGCTAAAAGACCTGAAAAAGGGATCTTTGGACAACACCCGTTTTAACCTCGGTGTATTTTACAGTCTTAAAGGGGAAATCTATAAGGCTCGAAACACTTTCTTGCATATTTCGAACAAGGGAAGTGACGTGGAATGGATACAAAAGGCCCGACTTGAACTAGGCTACAATTATTTGACCACAGGCGATTTCTACAAGGCCCTGAATCAATTTTCAGAGGTCACCTTATTGGATGCCGGGGTGCCAACCTCCCCAAGCACATCGCCATACATTATCGATATCGACGCCCAAATCTTAGTGGCGGAGACCTACGCCGAAATGGACCTTAAGGAATTTTCGAACGAGATACGTTTGAACCTCAAAAAAGCGGACTCCCTCATTGGTCTTCACAAAGAACCCGACAAACAATACCGAAGGCGTATCGACCATTTGGAGGGCAACCGACTTATCGAAAACGGCAGCTACGAACAGGCCATCGCCAAACACAAGCAAGTACTAAAAGACTCCATGGACCTAGGACCCAGAGATATAGCGAACATACACAGCAGCATCGGATACTCCCATTTGAAATTAAAAAACTACAACGAGGCCCTCATCCATTTAAAAAGGGCAAATTCCTTGGTTGAAGATTTTTCCCTTCCTTATGAAAACCTGGGCGATTTTTACCTTGACCAAAATAATTACGAAAAAGCCCTCTATCATTACCAAAAAGCCATTGTAGTGTCAACCGACGGCAGAAAGGGAATACGTTTCGATGAGCTTCCGTCCGTTGAGGACCTTGAACTTGCCAGCGAAAAAGTTGTTTTGCTTGGCCATATAATCGCCAAGGCCAACGCCTGGTTGAAGTTTTACGAATACGTCAAAAACAAAGACCACCTCGACCATGCTTTAAAAACCTTTGCACTTGCGGATCAACTGGTCGATATCATACGATCGGAAAGTACGGAATACCAATCAAAGCTCTTTTGGCGCGAAAAAGGGGCTTCGTTGTACGCGAAGGCCGTACAGGCCTGTTACTTGCTCGACAAGCCTAAGGAAGCCTATTATTATATGGAACGCAACAAGGCCTTATTGCTTTTGGAGGATGTGTCAGTGGAACAGGCAAAGGAATTGGCACAATTGCCCCAAAAAACCATAGAACGCGAGTTCAGGCTCAAACAAAATATTTATTTATCGGAAAACGAATTGAGGAATCTTGAACCTACTTCCGAAAGCTCCCTCGATTCGGTCAGGCAACGGGTCTATGAAAGCAAGCGGGTCTATAATGCTTTCTCAGATTCACTGGCTGCAGCCTTTCCCGACTATGCCAACATCAAAAAACAAGTCCGTTTGCTCTCGCATACCGATTTTATGTCCGATTACATTTCGGAAGACGAAGCCGTACTCCAATATATCCTTAACGAAGAACAAGGGTACGGTCTGTTGACATCAAGCGAACAAATCACTTTCTTCAAACTTGAAGACGTAAATAACCTGAACGAACAACTGATAGCCCTCTACGGCCGGTTGACCGACCTGACCACCAGCCGAGACGAGCTGGCGCGTTTCAATACCTTATCCCACCAAATTTTTAACCAATTGGTACCCGAAACGGTGCACGAGACAATTAAAGGAAAAAAACTGACCCTTATTACCGATTACATCTTACAACAAATTCCTTTTGAAGCCTTTGTCACGGACCTCAATGGCCCCACCTACCTTATCGAGGATGCCGAGATCCGGTATGCCTATTCGATGTCGTACCTAAACGCCAAAAAACAGGTCGACGACGTGGCCGAAAACGACCTCTTGGCCATAGCCCCTGTAACATTTAACACTTTGGGACTTCCAGAACTTGTGTTTAGTAAATCTGAAGTGGAAGAAGCGGAAAGAATCTTTTCCGGAAAAAGGCTGATGAACCAAGAAGCAACAAAAGCAAGGTTTTTAGAACAGGTAAACGACTATAACATTGTACATCTTTCTACCCATGCCGATATTGGCGAGGAGAACGACCCTTGGATCGCCTTTAGTGACGAAAAAATGTTCCTAAACGAAGTGTACGCCATAAAAAACCGGGCCGATATGGTGGTTTTGAGCGCCTGTAATACCTCTATCGGGGAATTAAAAAAGGGCGAGGGCGCCATGAGTTTGGCCCGGGGCTTCTTTCATTCCGGGGCGAAAAGTGTGGTATCTTCCCTATGGTCTACCAATGACAAGAGCAGTAAGGAACTTATGGCAGCTTTTTACCAAGGTCTTGATGAGGGGCTCACCAAATCGGCCGCACTGCGGAAGGCCAAAACCGATTATATCAACAAGTATCGGGGCAGCAGTATTTCTCCGGCCTATTGGAGCGCTTTGATCATTATCGGGGATAACCTACCGATCAGGCCTGCCCATAAGCAATGGCCTTATATCTTATATATAGTTCTAGGAATTCTATTGGCCTTAGTGCTTTATCTTCTTGTCAAAAGAAGGAAACACCTTTCCTGAATTTATTCCAAGTCCTTTAAAAGTTTAAAGGCTTCCTCTTTTTTATATCGGCCATCGGCAACCAAATCAGTAAACATACGGATGGCATTTTCCTTTTCATTTATTTTCAAATAGGCCAGTGCCGCATACCAAAGGGCCTGAGGCCTAAACTCGCCCTTTTCGTTTATGGTCTCATCAAAAAGGACAATAGCCTTCTCGGCCTGCCCATTTTTAAGATAAGATTGCGCCAGGTAGAAATTGACCGCTTCGGTGTTCTTTGTTTCTTTCAACTGGGTAAATAGGGCTATCGCCTGAACATTATCGTTGGTCTCATAGGCCACAAAGGCTTTTCGCTCCAACGAAGTATCGGCTTCCTCTCCACGGGTAATGGCATATACCGTATTCGGATACTCTTGAAAATGCCGTTCGTACATATCTATATAACCCGACCCTGAAAAATTGTTGTACCCCAACCAGCCCAAACCGACCAATAAAGCTATAGAGGCCGCCATGGCCCATTTGCGGTAAACGGTAAACGGTGCTGTTGCGGGCACTTCTTTTTGGATACCTTCTTCGAAGCCTATAAGTTTAGACTTAAGTTGCTTGGCCTCCTTTTCACGAATAACCTGCTTAAGATCATTTTCAAAATCGAATTGCCGCTTAAATTCACCATCGGTCTCCAAGAGTTCGGTAAATAGTCTTTCTTGCTCGGGCGTTAGCCGATTCGAAAAGTAATCGTTGAGTAATTGCTCTTTATCCATGACTAGTAGGTATTTTCTTGGATGCGTTCCTTTAATGTTTTCATACACCTCGATTTGGCCGACTTGACCACATTTTCACTATTGTAATTGCCCGCTTTCATGATTTCTTGAATGGTGTAACCACGATAATAAAAGAAGGTCAATAATTCTTGGCATTTCGCCCCGAGGTCTTTAAAGTGCTTCTGGAGTAGCTTCTGCTCCCTTGTCAGGTCTGACCGCTCCAGGTCAAGAGTACTTAGTTGTTCATCAGGCTCGCCTACCCTAGTAAGGTCATAGCTTCCCGAGACTGTTTTTTTGTTCTTCCTCATCCTATCGAAAATTAAATACTTGCCAATAGAGAACAGATAGGTGGAGATACTGCTGGTCAAGTTTTCTAATTTTCCGTTCATTATGTTTTCATAAAAAACGATATAGGCATCTTGGTAGATATCGATGTTCTCTTCTTCCGTAAGCTTATAGCGCCTCGCAAAATTCAAAAACTTAGACCGGTTATCTTCATAGACCTTCCGGAGTGTTTCTTCAGAACCTGCTTGAAGTTCTTCCAGTGTAATATTTTTATCTGTCTCTTGCACTTTAATAAACAGGAATTGAAAAGGTTAACATCAACGGCCGCTAATTTAACATTTTTTGTATGCGCTTCTTGCTTATTGCCGGCATAACTCCCTATAAATTCACATTTGTAGTATTCTTATTACAGTATTTCGCTTCAACTATATAGGGTTGCTATCCAAATCCCCTTCCTAACCTAAAGTATTAGAAACCTAAAAATCAAGATTATAAAAAGCACACCGAAAAATTATAGAAGCGCTCAATAGACTTCATTTCTATTTTTTTATGTCTGGATGTTAACCTTGACGGACGTGTTTCATAAAATGGCAAACAAATAAATATCAAACATTATGAAAATTATAAAATATATAACGATATGTAGCCTCTTTCTAAGCTTCCTTTCTTCTTGTGATAAAGACTTGGTCGGCGAGGCCAAAGACCTTGAAGAAGGACCGACCAAAGGGCTTCCCGAAGGCGACAGTCTCAGGCTTGAGATCACCACCGTAACCCATGAAGACCAAATGGGCAGTTTTTACGACAATGGAATGGTAGAGTTTCAGGGTAAAATTTGGTCCGTTGGTGGTTATAACAGCTATAGCTTACCAAATTGCAATAGTGATATCTGGAGCAGCGATAACGGTATGAATTGGCGTAGTGTAACCTCTAACCAATTTGGTGCCAGAAGGGGACATGCGACCGCAGTTTTTAAGGACAAGATCTGGGTCATAAGTGGAATAAACACAGATGCTTCCCCTTATGTGGAATACGACGATATATGGTCTTCAACCGATGGGGAAACATGGACACAAGAACTGGAACACGCCCCATTCGGACATATGTTCTACCCTAGTTTAACCGTCTTTCACGATAAGATGTTCCTTATCGGGGCAAATCGAACATCTTCTTTAAAGACAGAAGTATGGTCCACCACTGATGGTATTTCTTGGACCTTGGAAAGCTCTGATCCTTTTCCTCCGAGGGAAGCACACCAAACCGTTGTGTTTAACGACAAACTATATGTTATAGGAGGACAAGCCGAAGGTATTGCCTACAATGAAATCTGGGAAAGCGACAACGGTTCAACATGGACTCGCTTAACCCTTTCTGGCGATATATTTTCCGATAGGTATCATCATGGTGTAGTCGTATATGATGGTAAAGTATGGATTCTTGGAGGAATGGGGCTTCTTACAGGACCCTATGCAGATATATATTATTCCGACAATATGGAAGATTGGACCCAATATACCGATTTAGGCCCATCGCCTACTCCCCTGAACAAATTTGCCACCCTTAACTATGACGGGGCCATTTGGATCTTTGGCGGTCATGACAATCGTGAACCCATCGGGGAAATCGTAACGCTCGAAGCTATGTGACTATACACCATGAAGACACTTTTATATTAATAAGCGTCTTTATTAATTCTTGGAAGAGGTAATAAATTTCAAAGTGGCTTTGTAAACGAAGAACCAAAATCCGAAAAAAATACCTTCATATAAACAAAAAAACCGAGTCTAACTCGGTTTTTTCATTCCGATGTTAACCTATGTGCTTTCCTTACATAGAATAAAGAACCCTAAAATGAAAGAACATGGACACTTATGAAAAATTAGAATTCCTTAAAAGGATACTCATCCTTGCCTTTATGATAACGATATCGACCCTGATCACACTTGTGGCCTAAAGCCCGACTCGACCCTATACTTCGCAATGCTTGCCCATTAACCACTTAAAAGCTTCAATTATGTACACGACAAAACACCTCTATTCAACTTTAAGAAAATTTGCCACTATAGCCTTCTTACCTTTTCTTATGGGAAGCTGCGAAACCGAAATACCTTTGGAAGACAACGACCCGCCAAACTTTAGTATTCAGATTACAGGAGACGGATTTAGCGAAAGCTTTGACCAAGACACCGATTTCAACAGCTTTCAATTGAACCTAAAGAGAGGGGCCACCTATAATTTTATATTGACCGGAGCCGACCAAGGCGGGTTAAAGCGATTGGAAATGTATTTTACCCCCGATTACATAGAGATGAACGCCAATCTATACGGGCCATGGCAAATGACCACCTTAACGCCCCTTACAGATTTAATTTATTGGAACGGCGATCGCTCATCTCCCCTTACCGGAACAGTGTTAGACGGTTCCTTCAACACCAAGGGCGACATTGTTTCCTTGGAAATCTCCCTCTACCTAGTAGACTATGGAGGTGATACCGGTAGTATGAACAGTTCCAGTGCAGCGTTAAACATCCTTATTGACGACCACGATACGGAAATCGTATTTTTCTAAATAGATTCGGCGAACCCTCCCCTTAATTTTTTATTCCTTTATGATGTTAACCATAACTTACGTTATGCATAAAACACCAAACGCATAAATAACAAGCATTATGAAAACCACATTCAAAATTTTATTCTTAAGCTTTTTTAGTATCGCAGCATTAACGACTTCTTGTTCAAAGGATGGGGATACTGGCCCAATAGGCCCCCAAGGCGAACAAGGACCGGCAGGGGAACCAGGTGTGCAGGGCCCGGAAGGACCAGCAGGGGAAGATGGTAACGCCAATGTCATCGCTTCCGAATGGTTTCCCTTAACTTTTGAAAAAACCATAGTAAACGAACTGCCACATTATAATAGCAACAAAGCAGTTCCCGAAATCACTTCTGAAATCGTTGAAAAAGGAACAGTAATCGTTTACGGCAAACTAAACGGTTATACCGAAAACGTTTGGCCGGCCGACAAAGTAGCCCAATTTCCGATTACGGTCATGTACAATGCCTTGGAAAATACCCAAATCGACATTTATAAAGCGTTTATTTCTGAAGGAAACATACAATTCAACCTTACCGAAAACTATGACATCCATGGTGGTGTAAGCCCATATCATATGTATAGGTATATTATCATCCCAACAAACTCGGTTACGGAAAAATCCCAAAATCCCAACTTCGACAAAATGACCTATCGTGAAGTTATGGACCATTTTGGACTTGATTATTGATAAAATCATTTACAAAATGAAAAACCGAGGCCTACACCTCGGTTTTTTTTATACCCGATGTTAACCTTGCTATAGCCTGCACCATAAAAAGGCAAACGTATAAATAACAAGTATTATGAAAACCACAATGAAAATTCTATTCATGACATTTTTGAGCATTACCGCACTGATTACTTCCTGTTCAAAGGACGGGGATGTCGGTCCTATTGGGCCACAAGGGGAGGAAGGCCCTATTGGCCCCCAAGGAGAGCAAGGTGAACAAGGACTCCAAGGCGAACAGGGCCCACAAGGACCGGCCGGTGAAAACGGGGAAGATGGGGAAGACGGTAACGCCGAAGTATATTACAGCGATTGGATTCCTGCAGATTTTACGGGTACCTCGGAAACTATACAATATATGAGAATCGATTTTCCAGCATCTATGGAATCTGCCTTTAGAATTAAAAACACCCATATTGTTTTGGTCTATTTCACCGGTTATGGCGACGGCAACGTTTACCAACTACCCATACTCAATTTTAGAGGAGCCCAATTTACCTTTGGCTATGGTTCTGGTAGTAGTACTTCAAAGGATATCATCATAAACGCAAGATCAATAAGCACCAACCCACTGAGCGAGTACGCTATAAGCCCTGAACGAGGGAATAGGTTCCGTTACCTTATCATTCCCCCGAACATTCTCATCTCTTCAAAAGGGAATAGGCCAGATTTCAACAAAATGACCTACCATGAAGTTATGGACTATTTTGGACTTGACTATTAAAAAATCATTTACAAAATGAAAAACCGAGGCCTACACCTCGGTTTTTTTATGCGCCGATGTTAAGCATGACCTATGGAAAAGCCTTCCCTTAGTTATTTCCAAAGAGGTTCTAATGGATATTGATGAAATCAAAGTTGGGTCTATCTTGGTAAAATCCGATTTTAGCCAAACGATAGACTTTAGATTCATTCTTGTAGAAGGCCATCTATCTGGAAAAACAGGAAGGGAAAACATTAAAAAAATGACTTACGAAGAAGTTATGCAGTATTTTGGTTTGGAACACTAGGGTACTTTTTAAACAAAGAAAAAAACCTCGGCTCACGCCGAGGTTTTTTCTTGTTCAATTATTTCCGCTTCGAAAAGGGCTTCAAAATGTTTCAGCAACTTTCCTTTTACTTCGTTCAGGTCAACTTCTTGCTTTCCTAATTCTACATTTAAAGAAGTAACGGCCTTATCCTTTATGCCACAGGGAATCATCAAATCGAAATACCCTAAGTCGGCATTGACGTTCAAGGCAAACCCATGCATGGTCACCCAACGGCTGGCCCGAACGCCCATGGCACATATTTTTCGGGCAAATGGCGTTCCTACATCGAGCCAAACTCCCGTCTCACCTTCCGAGCGCTCTGCCTTCACCCCATATTCGGCCAAGGTCAAAATTACCATTTCCTCTAAAAACCTAAGGTACCTATGGATATCGGTAAAAAAATTGTCCAGATCCAAAATAGGGTATCCTACTATCTGCCCGGGGCCATGGTAAGTGATATCGCCACCCCTATTTATTTTATAGAATTTGGCATTTTTAGCGGCAAGCTCTTCTTCGCCCACCAAAAGATTGGCCAAATCACCACTCTTGCCCAAAGTATACACATGGGGGTGTTCTACAAATAAAAAGTGATTGGGGGTCGGCTCATCGGCCTCTTCCCTTCGGTTCTTGATCTTTAAGTCTACCGTTTGCTTAAACAGTAATTCTTGATAGTCCCAAGTTTCCTTGTAGTCTTTCTGTCCGAGATCTTGAAAAAGTACCTTTTTGTTCATGGCACAAAGATACGAAAACAGACGGCCTATTTCTCTAACTCTACCTCAATGAGAACAGATTCGGGATCTTTCAAGATATCCAAAAAGTTGACCTCATAGATCATGGTCTTTCCGTCCATAGAAAAAGTGGCCGCTTCGATATTCGTAGATTTTATCCTTTTTGGAAAGTGATATTTAAAAGTGTACGTAGAAGATGAAAGAAACATTTCCGCACTTACCAAGCTATCGACGCTTTGCTGGAACAATTCTTGGTCTACAATGGCCGCTTCACGTTTGAACTTATTCTTATTAAAGGTATAATTTACTTTCGTAGCCCCATTAGCCGGATTTTGGGGCATAGGCTTGCTACCTGCTGCCGGCCCGACCGAACTTGCACTTTGAAAAGCATTAAAGGCATCGTTCACTTCAGATACATCCTTAAAATCGGTAAACATATTAAAGTTCATGATTCCATTGTCGGCATCTACCCTCATGTGCAGGCTAAAAGGCTCCAATCTCTTCAGCTCGGCCTGTTGTTCGGGCGACAATTGTGCTATACTATCTTTTTTCTCACGTAGTAAATCCTTGAACACTAGGGTTGAGTCAATAACCTCCCCCAATTTGGTAGAGTCGGAAGAAGGCATCATTTGCATCATTTCACTCCCGTCAAAACCGATGTTCATCTTACCTGTTCCATCTTCGTCAAAATAAATTTCTTCCGTAAAATTACAGGCTACAAAAAAAACGGCAATACAAACCGTTACCACTACTTTCAATAATTTCATCTAAAATCGATTCTAATTAGGATTGTTCAATATGATCAATGCGGCAATGACTCCCGGAACCCAGCCACAGAAAGTCAAAAGTAGGACAATAAAAAAAGACCCACAACCTTTTCCGATAACCGACAGGGGAGGAAAGATAATAGCCAATAAAACACGTAAAAAGCTCATTTTAAACTGATTTTTTGATTGATGATGTACCCATAAGACGTAAAAACGTCATTTTTGTTACATCCATAAAAGGAAAAAACAAGGTCATTTTTTGGGTATTTCAAGCAGTCCGGCTTTATACATTAACGCAAACCAGACCGCTTCATTATAATTTCGTATTACATGATGCATAGAGTATACCGTCGATAGCGTATATTTGCAGCCTTAAATATTAAAAAATGCAACTTTCGGAACAAGAAATCATTAGACGAGAAAAACTGACCAAATTGCGCGAACTGGGCATCAACCCCTACCCCGCTGCCCTATACCCTGTAGACGCTACTTCAAAGCGCATTAAATCGGAGTTTGAAGAAGGTAAAAAGGTAGTCATTTCAGGGCGATTGATGTCGCGTAGAATTCAGGGCAAGGCTTCTTTTGCCGAGTTGCAAGACAGTGAAGGCCGGATCCAGGTCTATTTTAACCGTGACGAAATTTGTACCGGTGAGGATAAAAGCCTTTATAACGACGTTTATAAAAAACTATTGGATATAGGCGACATCATTGGTATTGAAGGTGAACTTTTTACCACCCAAGTGGGCGAAAAAACCGTTATGGTAAAGAACTTTTCGCTCTTGAGCAAGTCTTTGCGTCCGCTGCCCTTGCCTAAAAAAGATGCCGAAGGCAATGTTTTTGACGAATTCAACGATCCCGAAATGAGATACCGACAACGCTATGTTGATTTGGTGGTCAACCCAAAGGTCAAGGAAACCTTTATCAAAAGGACCAAGATTACCAACAGTATCAGGGAGTTTTACAACAATGCGGGATACTTGGAAGTTGAAACCCCTATTCTTCAACCCATACCCGGCGGTGCTGCCGCAAGGCCGTTTTTAACGCATCACAATGCCTTGAACATTCCCTTGTACCTACGTATCGCCAACGAGTTATACCTTAAAAGATTGATCGTTGGAGGTTTTGATGGGGTCTACGAGTTTTCCAAAGATTTCCGTAATGAGGGAATGGACCGTACCCATAACCCCGAGTTTACCGTAATGGAACTCTATGTAGCCTATAAGGATTACAATTGGATGATGGACACCACCGAAAAACTATTGGAAAAAGTGGCCATCGATGCCAACGGATCGTCAAAAGTTACGGTAGGTGAAAACGAAATCGAGTTTAAGGCCCCCTATGCGCGCGTGCCTATTCTAGAAGCCATAAAAATCCATACGGGCAAAGATGTGGCCGGCATGGGCGAAGAGGAACTCCGCCAAACCGCAAAAGAATTAGGTATTGAAGTTGACGAGACCATGGGTGTCGGCAAATTGATAGATGAAATTTTCGGCGAAAAATGTGAGCACCACTATATTCAGCCTACCTTTATTACCGACTATCCAAAAGAGATGAGTCCCTTAACGAAAGAGCACCGAGACAACCCTGCCCTGACCGAGCGCTTTGAACTAATGGTCAACGGTAAGGAGCTGGCCAATGCCTATTCTGAGTTGAACGACCCCATAGATCAGCGCGAACGTTTTGAAGAGCAATTGAAGCTTTCCGAGAAAGGGGACGACGAGGCTATGTTCATTGACCAAGATTTCTTACGTGCCCTTGAATACGGTATGCCCCCAACATCGGGTATCGGTATCGGTATTGACCGTCTGGTAATGCTCTTGACCAATAATTCATCGATTCAAGAAGTATTGTTCTTCCCACAAATGAGACCGGAGAAAAAAGCGATAGCACTGACCGATGAAGAAAAGACCATTGTAGAATTGTTGAAACCGGAAGGGGAAATGGAACTGTCCGACTTAAAATCGAAAGCCGGACTTAGCGGTAAAAAATGGGACAAGTCGATGAAGGCCTTGAACAAACACGGATTGGTTAGCGTAAATGTCGAGGGCAACCACAAAACCGTAGTCTTGAAATAAAAAGACAGAACAGCCTTAAATATAAAGAGCCGATTCATTTTCTTATGAATCGGCTCTTTTACCTTAAAAAAGAAAGCTTCCCCGAAGCCATACTCCTATACAGCGAATTTCCCATCAAACCCTAGGACCATCATCACATTGACCACAAAAGGAAGTTACCATCCCAACCGCCACACCACCCCTTCAATTACACAAAATACTGACTATCAGATATTTTAAAACAACAACCACTATCTTTAGTACGAAAGCCCTTATAATTTTAACAGCCTTGTCTTTAGGGGTTTTTCTCCAAAATAGCCTATAACTAATGAACGCTGTTGCACAAGTTGCGTAATTTTTGAGTTCTTAACTTTTCAAGTTTTCTATATTGAAGGGTGATTTATAAGAAAAAATAAGACCTAAGTATGAAAAAGAGGACAATACATCATGGTTTTTGGTATCTTTTAAATTCAGTAGGGCTAATGTTATTAGGTAGCTGCCAATCTACTCCCCCTGTTGACTTTAGCACGCAGATAAAACCTATTCTCAACAACAAATGTATTACCTGCCATGGGGGTGTAAAAAAAAGTGGGGGCTTTAGTCTCTTGTTCGAAGATGAAGCTTTCGCCAAAACAGAATCGGGAGTAGCGGCTATCATTCCCGGAAATGCCGCCGGCAGTGAAATGATCAAAAGACTGCACGAAGAAGACCCCGAGCTTCGTATGCCTTATGAAAAACCTAAGCTGACCGACGAAGAGATAGACCTATTGACCCGCTGGATAGATGAAGGTGCGAAATGGGGCCAACACTGGGCCTACTCGCTTCCTGAAAAAGTAGCGGTCCCCCAAATTAATATCGAGGCCAGTTTGGCCCCTACCAGTGCTTCAGACTTTGTACAAAACGATATTGACCATTTTATTCTTGCCCGGCTCGACGAGAAAAACCTACGGCCCAATCCTTCCGCGGAAAAAAACATAATCGCCAGAAGGTTATCCTTAGATATTATTGGCCTACCGCCTAGCCAAGAACTCCTCGACCGTTTTAAATCCGAAGAGCTGTCTTATGAAGATTTGGTAGATACTTTATTAAATCAAAAGGCCTATGGTGAAAAATGGGCCACCTGGTGGTTAGACCTGGCCCGATATGCCGACTCCAAAGGATACGAAAAAGATATGGCCCGTAGTATTTGGCGCTATCGCGATTGGGTCATCGATGCCTTTAATCGCGACCTTCCCTATGACCAGTTTACAATTGAGCAATTAGCGGGCGACCTTCTACTCGAGCCTTCTCCCGACCAATTGATCGCCACGGCCTTCCATAGAAATACCATGAACAACGATGAAGGCGGCACCGATGACGAGGAATATCGCGTTGCTACCGTAATCGATCGTGTAAACACTACTTTTGAGGTATGGCAGAGCACCACTATCGGTTGTGTTCAGTGCCACAGCCATCCGTATGACCCTTTTAAATACGAGGAATTTTACAAGCTGATGGCCTTCTTCAACAACTCCCGTGACGAAGATACGCCCGGTGAGTCGCCCGTTCTCAAATTCTATACGCCCGATCAACAGGAAAA
The DNA here is from genome assembly GCF_900156625.1 of Zobellia uliginosa. GTDB lineage: Bacteria > Bacteroidota > Bacteroidia > Flavobacteriales > Flavobacteriaceae > Zobellia > Zobellia uliginosa. The sequence continues at coordinate 20,623 of NZ_FTOB01000012.1, forward strand.
GGTAGATAAGGTCATCGAATGGGCCACAAAATATGGAGACGAGGCCTCGGCCAAAACCTACAAGGACTTTTTACAGTTTACCGAGCCCGTCTATAAATCGCACTTTTTTAAGGAAATTAACAATGGCTCCTACGATGACCACGCCTCCGTGGTTTTATGGGATAAGGGAAATTGCATTATAGAAAACGGATACACCAACAATGCCAGCTATGTGTACCTCAACTATCGTTCGCACTACGACGGCACAAAATTCATTATCCGTGAAAAGGATGCCGAGGGCCCGATTATAGGCGAGTTCACCATCAACAAACAAAAACAGAATATTACGGCCCGCTTTCCTATAAAAAAATTGGACCGTCAGGGCGATATTTATATCGAAACCCATAACGCCAATGCCAAAAAGGAAGCCAACCTGATGAATCTTTATTGGGTGACCTTTATTCCCGATTTACCGGGCGAAGGCCAAGCCGGATATAAAGAAATGGGCGTTAACCTCATGGAGGCCCTTAACACGAAAACCCCGACCGTACCTATAATGGTCGAAAATCCCGATTACATGAAGCGTACTTCCCAACTGTTCGATCGCGGCAGTTGGATGTCGAAAACCGATACCGTAGAACCAGGCACCCCAGAGAGCTTAAACGCATGGAACCCCGATTGGCCCGCCAACCGACTCGGACTGGCCCAATGGATCGTAGATAAAAAAAACCCCTTGACCGCAAGAACCTTGGTAAACCGGGTATGGCACCAAATCTATGGCAGAGGCCTTGTCTCTACCGTAGAGGATATCGGCTCGCAATCGGATGCCCCTTCGCACCCGGCCATGCTCGATTGGCTTTCCCTACGGTTTATGAACGAACACAACTGGAGTATAAAGAAATTGGTGAGGGAAATTGTGATGTCGGGCACTTACCGCCAGAGTTCCGAAAGTACTCCCGAAATGTATGAAATAGACCCTGAAAACGAACTTTACGCCCGTGGCCCGAGAATGCGTTTGGGCGCGGAACAGATCAGGGACCAAGCCTTGGCGGTATCGGGACTCCTAAGTCCGAAAATGTACGGACCAGGCGTTATGCCGCCCCAGCCCGATGGTGTTTGGCAAACCGTATATAGCGATGCCCAATGGGTCGAAAGTAAAGGGGAAGACCGATACCGCAGGGGCATATATACATTTTTAAAGCGGACGAGCCCCTACCCTTCGTTCTTGACATTCGACGCGGGAAGCCGCGAGGTTGCCACGATCAGAAGAACCGTGACCAACACCCCCTTACAGGCCTTGGTTACCTTAAACGACCCCGTTTACTTGGAAACCGCCTACCATTTAGCAAAAAACAACTACCGGCCAGACGACATTGAACAAAGTATTGCCCTGAGTTATAAAAAAGCAACTTTTAAGGAAATCAGTCCTAATAGACTAGAAGCCTTAAAAGCCCTATACCAAACTTCCTTGGCTGAATTTCACAAAAACAGCGAAGCTTCAAAACTATTACTTTCATTTGAAGAGAAGCCTACGGCCGAACTCAGTGCGCTTACCCTTGTGGCCAATGCCATTATGAACTTAGATGAATTTTTAACGAAAGTATAAGCCGTGAAAGACCAAATCGAAAGACTCATTCAAGAGCAACTGGCCCGTGAAGCACAGGAAAAGACCCGAAGGCACTTTATAAAAAGTTGCGCACAAGGACTTGGCGGACTGGCCCTGAGTTCCATTTTCATGGGATGCGACCCGCTCACAAAACAGCCTAAAAAATCAACGACCACATTTTCGGAACGCGACCTTAATCCTTTGGCCACCTTGCCCCCGCACTATGGCCCAAAGGTCAAATCGGTCATTTACCTGCATATGGCCGGAGCCCCGTCTCAGCTCGAAATGTTCGATTACAAACCAAAACTTCACAGCCTAGATGGCCAAGATTGTCCGCAATCTTTATTGGCCGGAAAAAAATTCGCCTTTATAAAAGGTACCCCAAAGTTAATGGGCCCACAGGCCGAATTCAAACAGGAAGGCGATTCAGGCAATTGGGTCTCGAACTTTATGCCCCATTTTAAAAAGGTAGTAGACGATGTCGCCTTTTTAAAAGCAGTGCATACCGATCAATTCAACCACGGCCCGGCACAACTTTTTATGCATACGGGTAGTGCCCGTTTAGGTCGCCCAAGCATTGGTGCGTGGGCCACATACGGCCTGGGCTCCGAGAACCAGAACCTACCCGGCTTTGTTGTTCTGACCTCTGGCGGAAACACGCCCGATGCCGGAAAAAGTGTCTGGGGAAGCGGTTTTTTACCTTCCGTCTACCAAGGAGTACAATGCCGCTCAAAGGGCGACCCCGTACTTTATCTTGAAGACCCAGAGGGTATTTCCAGGGATTTAAAGAAAAGCACCATAGACGCCATTACCAAAATTAACAAGGAGGAATACGCCAAGTATGCCGACCCTGAAATTCTGGCGCGGATCAACCAATACGAAATGGCCTACCGCATGCAAATAGCGGTTCCCGAGGTCATGAATATCAATAATGAGCCTGAACATATTAAGGAGATGTACGGGGTAGAACCCGGCAAAGAATCGTTTGCCAACAATTGTCTGCTCGCCAGAAAACTGGTAGAGGACGGGGTGCGCTTCGTTCAATTGTTCGATTGGGGCTGGGACAGCCATGGCGTGGTACGTTCGGGGTCTATCGATAAGGGCCTCCGAAATAAATGTACCCAAATAGACCGGCCCATTACCGCCTTGATCATGGATTTAAAACAACGTGGACTCCTAGACGATACCCTAATCGTATGGGGTGGGGAATTCGGCCGAACGCCTATGCAAGAAAATAGGGGGAATAAAAAAATGCCCTTTAAAGGAAGAGATCATCATGGTGATGCCTTTACCATGTGGATGGCCGGCGGAGGTATCAAAAAAGGGGCCTCACATGGTCAGACCGACGATATTGGGTTTTCCGGAATCGAAGGCCGTGTATCGGTTCACGACGTACATGCCACTATTTTACACTTACTCGGTTTTGACCACGAAGAATTCACCTATGAATTTCAGGGCAGACCGTTTCGCTTGACCGATGTAGAAGGCAATATCATCAAAGAAATCTTATCTTAAATAACAATTATAATATCAACCCTACCATTTATGAGAATGCCACTGACCCTTGTTGTACTCCTTTTTTCTTTTATAGGACTTTCCCAAAAAAAACAAATACAGTTCTTCCAGACCGATTGGGGACGACAGATTTCTTGGGATGCCTTTTGCGAAAAAACAAAGGCGGCCGGTTACGACGGTATAGAGACATGGTTTCCTAGGGACGAAAAAAGCCAGAACGAACTAAAAACGGCCCTTGAGAAATACGATTTAAAAGTCGGTTTCTTGAACGGCACCAATAAATCCCTTCCTTTTAAGGAAAGTTTAAAGCAATACACCGCGAATTTTAAAACCCTGGTCTCATGGAAGCCTGTGTACATCAATTGCCATACGGGAAGTGATTTTTTCACTTTTGAACAGAATAAGGCCTTTATTGACGCTGCCAACAAAATAGCCAAAGAAAGCAACATTCCTATTTATCATGAAACCCACCGTGGACGATTTAGCTTCAACCTTCCTGACACCAAAAAATACCTTTCTGCCATTCCTGAATTAAAACTGAACTTAGATATCAGCCATTGGATGGTCGTTCACGAGTCGCTTTTACAGGATCAAGATAAAGAGCTCGAAGAAATCGTAAACCGATCCCATCACATTCATGCCCGTGTAGGTCATGCCGAAGGCCCACAAGTAAACGACCCCGAAGCCCCTGAATGGAAGAAAGCGGTAGAACGCCATATGGACATTTGGGAAAAAGTGATCCGTAAACGATGGGAAGACAAAGATGTTTTTACGATTACTACCGAATTCGGTCCAGCAGACTATATGCCCACTTTACCCTACACCCAATTACCCGTAGCCGACCAATGGAAGGCCAATGTATATATGATGAAGCTGTTAAAGGAACGATTCAACATCGATTAAACCATTAGGCATGGATGTTCTGAAACAACTTCTTGGAAGGTTACACCCCCTTGTGGTCCATCTACCGATAGGCTTCATTATGCTAGGTCTCCTTTTGCAAGCGTACGACCGTAAAAAGAAAGAATACAACGCGGTATTATCGCTCATCTATCTTTGGGCCGGCATTAGCGCCAGCCTTGCCTGCCTTACCGGTTACTTACAATACCTGGGGGAAGGCTATGCCTTTGACACGGTAAAATGGCATTTGTGGTCGGGCATTGCTACGGCCTTGTTTTCGTTTTTGATGTATGCCCAATTAAAAGGGATCCAAGCGGTTGATTTTTTGTCGAAGCTCCCCATGGTGGGATGGTCCGTTTTCTTCTTTATTTTGGTTTCCTTTACTGGCCACCAAGGGGGGAACATAACCCATGGAGAAGATTATTTGATCAAACCCCTACCAAATTCCATAAAATCGGCCTTAGGCTTTGACACATTTGAAGAGAAAGAAATCAGTCTCAACGAAACGAATTGGCAAGAGGCCCTCATCTATGAAGATGTCATCAAACCCATATTGAACAACAAATGCGTGAGTTGCCACAACCCGAAAAAAGCCAAGGGCGAACTCCTGTTGAACTCAGAGGAAGGTATTTTGAAAGGAGGCGAGAGCGGGGCCGTAATCGAAGCCTCAAAAGCTTCGGAAAGCGAACTGTTTACAAGGCTCGTACTCCCTATGGACAATGACGACCATATGCCTCCCGAAGGAAAGTCCCAACCATCAAAGGAAGAAATACAACTGGTACGCGCATGGATCGATGCCGGAAGCCCCTTTGAAAAAACCATTGCCGAATCAAGTCTTGATAAAGCGCTTTTTCTTTCCTTCTTTCCCCAAAAGGCTGATTTTGACTATCCGGATATAGAGATACCCGCTGCATCGGAAGAACACATCAAGACTATAGAAAAAACAGGAGTTCATGTCGACCCCATCAGCAAGTCGTCGAACTTCCTTAGTGTATCGTGCATCAACCAAGCTGCTTTTTCCGATACCGACTTTGAAGCCCTACTTCCTATCAAGGAACAGGTTTCAAGACTCGACCTGGGCCACACCAAAATTACCGATGCCGCTTTTTCTAAATTAGCCGAGCTACCGAACCTGACCATATTGTTATTGGACCATACCGCTATTACCGGAAAGGACTTGCACCTTTTGGCCCCACTTAAACATTTAAAATCGATCAACTTAACAGGCACTGCCTTAAAACCGGAACATTTAGAGGCCTTAAACGAATTCAAAAATTTACAACGGCTCTATTTGTTCGGAACCGAAGCCACGCCCGAAAGCGTAAAACTGAACAACCCGAAAATCAGTATCGATTACGGCAACTACCAGCTTCCACCGATACCCTCGGACACCATTGTATATTAATTTTCATAAACAAAAGAAAAAACATAGCTTAGGACCACCAATTCAAAACTATGGAATCCAGTAAAAAAGCGGGACTCTTTTTAGGGCCCATTCTTTTTTTTATTATTCGCTTTTTACCGTTTGACCTGGTCTCCGAAAAAGGAGATGCCGTAATTGCCGTTGCCATCTGGATGGTCGTTTGGTGGATTACCGAAGCCGTATCAATATCGGTAACCGCCCTACTCCCCCTACTTCTTTTTCCCTTTCTAAAAATAATGGACATCGGTGAAGTGGGCGCAAATTATGGCAGTCCGATAATTTTCTTGTTTTTCGGGGGCTTCGTTCTGGCCCTGGCCCTCGAGAAAGTGAATCTTCACAAACGGATAGCCCTGAACATTATTAAAATTACCGGTACCACCCCCAATAAGGTAGTACTTGGTTTTATGATCGCTACGGCATCATTGAGTATGTGGATCAGCAATACGGCCACTACCGTTGTAATGCTTCCTATTGCCATGTCGGTCATTGGTCTTTTGGTCAACGATGCCGACGGCTTTACCAAAAACGACAGGAATTTTGCCCTGTCCGTCATGTTGGGCATTGCTTTTTCGGCCAATGCAGGTGGGGTGGCCACGGTCATCGGAACACCGCCCAATTCGGTGATGATAGGACTTCTGGAAAACGAATACAATATTGAGATTTCCTTTTTAAAATGGATGGTCATAGGCGTGCCCTTTTCCGCCTTGATGATCTGGATCAGTTACTTGGTCTTGGTGAAATGGATGTACCCGAATCGCGACCTCGTCTTTTCCGCTTCAAAGAATGTAATCAACGATGAGCTCAAAAAACTGGGCCCCATGGGAGGGAAAGAAAAAATGGTGCTCGCTATTTTTGGGGTTACCGTTTTCCTATGGATTTTCAGAACGGTCATCAACGGCATATTCCCTGCATTGAAATTGAACGATACCATGATCAGCATCATGGCGGCAATTGCAATGTTCGCCATCCCCTACAACATAAAAAAGGGCGACTTTATCATCGTATGGAAAGACACCCAAAAACTAGCTTGGGGCATCTTGATCCTTTTTGGTGGCGGATTGGCCTTGGCCAAAGGTATGTCGATAAGCGGTATCGTTGACGTGGTATCGGGAGCAATAGGCGATAGCCACATCAGTATTTTGTTTACGGCCATTCTTTTGATTACCCTTATGCTCTTTATGACCGAACTGATGAGCAACGTGGCCTTGATCGCCGTACTGGCCCCGGTAGTAGCCGGTATTGCCATCGGCTTGGATATCCCTATACTATATTTATTGATCCCCGTTACCATAGCCAGTAGCTGTGCCTTTATGCTTCCTATGGCTACACCTCCCAACGCCATTGTTTTTGCCAGCGGCTATGTAAAGGTGAACGAAATGGCCAGGGTCGGCATTATATTGAACATCATTGCCGTAATGCTATTGGTCTTAATGTTCCAATTTGTAGTACCCCTATTGTTCTAGTCGAAAAATGAATATTCCGTATAAAACAAAACCCTGCTTAAAAAGCGAGGGTTTTATTTAGCTAATCCATTAAAATTTTCAATGGTCAATTGTATTTTATATACGGATTAAATCCTTCCGGTAGATGTTCTTTTGTATTGAAATTTAAAGATATTTCATCATTAGCATCAATATAGTTGAAGTCTTCCACATGTGTAGGATACGCATAGGCGTCGAAGTCTACCGGAAGATACTTGGTCAGGTCACCGGTATCGTTCGCATCTTCCTCTATATAGGCAATGGCATCTAAATCTACATAGATATCGTTCGCATTAAAATCTTCTGGAAGATAATCGGACGTATCAAAGCCCAATTCAAAATCTACATCCTCATCGATATAGTCTATAGATTGAATGATAGATTCATCTTTTTCTGTGGTGGGGTCAGCGGCAAAAACTCCGTTTGCAAATATAAGACCCAATACTATACTTATTTTTAAACTCTTCTTGTTCATAACGTTGTACGTTTATTTCCGAGCTTATATAACGTCTAATTGTGCCTTTATTGCTTTTTTATTTTTGTGGGACATTTCTTAATTACCTTGAAATCACCATATTCGCAATTTATGGCTCAAAAATGAGTCAACTTGCTATTTAAGGGTTTGCACTTTTGATTTCCCGACAGTATTTGTCAGGAATTTTTATGTCGGAAATTTTGAATATTTTTTTCCGTTTCCGGAAGCATCCATAAGGGCTGGTGAAAATCATCGGTTTTATAGGTCGTTCGTCCGAACAAAAAACATAGGCTTAAGAAGTTAAAGGAAGAAAAACCTTTAGAAAAGGATCCTTTCCCCCCTACTATGCAAAGACTTAAACATTCAAAAAATGTTATATTTACCCGATGAGCAGTAAGAGGTTATTTTTCTACGAACATTATAGAGGTCGAATCGAATACACCGATATTTTACCGCAATTCACTCCAACAAATTTTCAAATCAACATTTTATATGAACAAAACAACTATTGTTAGGTTCGTTTTTGCTTTAATGGTACTGAGTGCTGCAACTACGGAAGCCCAAATTTTCAAGAAAAAGAAAGAGAACACCGAAAGCCCCGACAGCAAGGGCGATGGTAAAAAGGAAAAGATAAAACCTTACAACAAGGTCATTACCAAAGCGGCCAAGTCAGATGAAGGCTTGTTTACCACACATATTGTCGATCAAAACCACTACTATGAAATACCCGACTCTTTGTTCAACAAAGAGATGTTGATGGTAAGCCGTATTTCCAAAACCGCCACAGGTATCGGTTTCGGGGGCGGCAAAATAAACACGAAGGTACTCCGCTGGGAAAAAAAGCCGACGAAAGTCCTCCTTCGCGTTGTTTCCCACGGTATCGTGGCCGCCGATTCCTTGCCTGTACATGAAGCCGTGGTAAACTCCAACTTCGAACCCGTCTTGTACGCCTTTGACGTTAAGGCCGTCAAAAAAGACTCGGCCAACCCTACGACCGTCATACAAGTGAACGACTTCTTCGAAAAAGATGTCCAGGCCTTGGGTATGCCCGATTCGTATAGGGAAAAGTACAAGGTGTCGCGTTTGGATGAAAGCAGGAGTTACATCGAATCCATTAAAAGCTTTCCCTTAAACGTTGAAGCGCGCCATGTCAAGACCTACTTGGCAAAAAAACCGCCCAGCAACGGCAGTCTCGGCTCCATATCCATTGAAATTAACAACTCCATGATACTCTTGCCCGCCGAACCTATGAAACGTCGCTATTTCGACGAACGTGTCGGATGGTTCGCCAGGGCCCAGACCGATTACGGATTAGACGTGCAAGAAAGTAAGACCGTAAAGTTCTTAGACCGATGGCGCCTAGAAGTCAAAGAAGAAGATTTGGAAAAATTCAAGAGGGGCGAATTGGTAGAGCCCAAAAAACAGATCGTATATTATGTAGATAGGGCCACCCCAAAAAAATGGATCCCTTATATAAAACAAGGAATAGAAGATTGGCAGGTAGCTTTTGAAGAAGCAGGGTTTAAAAATGCCATTATCGCCAAAGACCCCCCTTCCGTTCTCGAAGACCCCGATTGGTCTCCCGAAGATGTTCGTTACTCGGTGGTACGATATTTGGCCTCTCCCATTCCAAATGCGAACGGACCCCACGTAAGTGATCCCCGAAGCGGTGAAATTCTGGAATCGGATATCAATTGGTACCACAATGTAATGACCCTATTGCGCAATTGGTATTTTGTACAGACCGCGGCCATAAACCCCGATGCCCGGGGAACACAGTTCAAAGATGAAATCATGGGACGCCTGATCCGTTTTGTTTCGGCCCATGAAGTAGGCCATACCCTTGGCTTGCCCCACAATATGGGAAGCAGTGTCGCCTATCCGGTCGATTCTTTGCGCTCGGCATCCTTCACCCAAAAATATGGAACGGCCCCATCGATAATGGATTACGCCCGTTTCAATTATATTGCCCAGCCCGAAGATGGTGATGTCGCCCTTATGCCGAACATAGGCATCTACGATAAATATGCCATTAAATGGGGTTATAAACCTATTTTAGGGGTATCTACCGAAGAAGAAAATAAAATTCTAGACAGCTGGATACTCGAACATGCCGGTGATCCCTTATACCGTTTCGGCCACCAACAGGTAGGCGATATAGTAGACCCAAGTGCTCAGACCGAAGATTTGGGAGACGATGCCGTTAAGGCCAGTCTATATGGTATTAAGAATTTGAAGCGCATTGTTCCCAACCTAATAACTTGGACCAAGGAGGATGGAAAAACCTATGAAGACCTAAAAAAACTCTACGGTCAGGTGATTGCCCAATTCAATCGCTATATGGGCCATGTATCGAATAATATCGGTGGTGTTTACGAATATCAAAAGACCTATGACCAAGATGGTGCCGTCTACATACCCGTAACGAAATCACATCAGCAAAACTGTATGGCCTTTCTACAGGAAGAACTTTTTGATACCCCACAATGGCTTATTGACCAGAATATCTTTAACAAGATCCAATATTCAGGTTTTGTGGAAGAGATTAGAGCGATGCAGACCCGAACTTTAAACAACATACTCAGTTTAGGAAAACTTCAACGTTTGATCGAAAATGAAACTGCCAACGGAGTGGAAGCTTATCGATTGACCGATATGATGAACGAACTCCGCAACGGTATCTGGTCAGAACTCAAGAGCGGAAAAAGCATTGACACCTATAGAAGAAACCTTCAAAAGGCACATGTAGAGCGATTGAATTATTTAATGACCGCAAAAGACCAAAAGAAGCTGCCGGAATTTGGCGGCTATCAAAAGTCGACCGTGGTTCATGCCAGCCAATCCGATATCCGTTCCGTAGCCCGTGCCGAACTGCAAATACTGCAAAGAAGTATTGAAAAAGCGAGTATACGGACTTCCGATAGCATGAGCAAGTATCATTTACAAGACGTAAACGAACGAATAGAACAAATTCTTGATCCCAAATAAGCAATGGATTTTGCGGCAAATACACCAGGACTATGGAAATAACTGACCAAAATTAGAAATAGGCCGGTTCCCGTTGACAGGTTTAAGGGCCAAGAATAGCCCAATTATCTTGGTAAGACAGGTATGAAACCTCGTTGTACAAAGCGCCCTTAGGGCAACATTAACAGCTAGGGTTTCATACCTTTTCTATTCTTCACCCCCCGCTTTTATCTACAAACCTATCGATGAAATGCACAAAACATCGACAAACCATACATTTAAACCACAATTTTGGCTTAACTGACCACAGCTTAGTACCGCTTTGCAACAAGCTTCATTATCGGCGTCTTCTTTTAACTAACTTAGTATTAGAATCAAAAAAACATACGCCATGTCTCAAAAACTTAAAAGTTCGTTATACCTAGCCGGATTCGTGATCGCATCAGTAATCTATTACAATCAAACCAATGCCGATCAGTCTCTCCAGACGGTCGAGATGGCTTCGGCAGATATCGAACAAGTTATTGCTCCCGAGGCAGTGGACTAAAATATACTGACATTCGACAAACCTACTATGTGAGGGCGAGGAAACTATTCTTCGCCCTTTTTTACACCCTAAAATCAAGCCTATCAACCTGTTAATTAATCCATAAATTACAGAGGCCCGTTAAACCTTGTTCCTTCATTCCACTCTAAGATGTATAATCATTAAAATTTAGAAAGATGAAAAAGATAATTGTAGCATTAGTATGTATGATCGGGCTTACCGCAATGGCCCAAAGGGAAAAAGGTCACAATAGAGATCAAATGAAAGATTTGACCGCAGAGCAGATAGCAACGCTCCACACAAAGAAAATGACCTTGGCCTTAGACCTAACATCGGCCCAGCAAGAAAAAATAAAGGCCATTCACTTAGAGGAAGCCAAAGCACGTAAAGCCAAGCATGAAGAACGCAAGGCAAAAAAAGAGGAAGGCGAACGTAAAAGACCGACTTCAGAAGAGCGATTCGCTATGGAAAATGCCAAATTGGACAAGATGATCGCCCTTAAAGCCGAAATGAAAGATATTCTTTCTGCAGAGCAGTACGAGAAATGGAAAAAAATGCAACAGCATAGAAAAAAGAAGGGTTCTAAAGGACGAAAAGAAGGACACAAAGCAAGAAGGTAAGAACCTCAGCTATTACAAAAAAGGGCCGCAGTATCTGTGGCCCTTTTTTGTTTTCAGCCTCTACTTATTTCATTATTTTTACAGGATATTCGATACTTAAGATCACTATATTTATTATTCTAGACCAAAAAGAACACATGACCGAAGACCTCCAACATCTCGTATCGAATGTGTATTCCCCGAGTGGACTTACCCTAGGGGGTTTTAAATCGGAGCAAGAAAGTCAAGAGTACGGGGCCTGTAGATTTCTATTGGACTCCCATAAGGTCATCTTTAGAAATGCCAAAATCACCCCTAAGAAAGTCGGGCAGTTCGTTACTTTTTGGAAACGGGCCGACAATGGCCCTATTTGTCCATTCGATGACAGTGATGATTTCGACTGCTTCGTCATCAACGTGAGCAAAGACGATTTGCTCGGACAATTTGTTTTTCCAAAGCAAGTATTGATATCAAAAGGAATAGTCACTACCCCAAAAAAAGAGGGGAAACGAGGTTTTCGCGTATATCCCATTTGGGACGTGGCAACAAGTAAGCAAGCCCAGAACACCCAAAACTGGCAGCTTCGCTACTTTTTTGAGATCCACGATAAAACAAATTACAACAAAGTACAATCGCTCTTTGGCGCGATCTGAAGCATAGGTCAAAGGTAGGGGTAAAGAAACCCCGCCCATTTAAAGACCATGGGCGAGATACTGGATGGGACTAAAACAAAGGTTCCCAATGCCTTATCCCAAGTAAGCCAAACATAAAAACAAGTCCTTACAACTCCACTTTCTTTAAGGCCTCTACGGTTTCATCGATATCGGCATAGCTCAAGGCATCGTTCAAAAAGTAGCTTTCAAATGCACTTGGTGGCAAGTATACCCCATTTTGAAGCATACCATGGAAGTACTTTTTAAAGGTTTCATTGTTCCCTTTTGCCGAGCTATCGAAATCGATAACCGGTTCTTCTGTAAAATGTACCGAAATCATACTACCAAAACGGTTGATTTGGTAAGGCACACCTTTATCTTTTAAAACGGTATCCAAGCCTTCATGAAGGTAAGCCGTCTTTTTGGCAAGACTTTCAAAAACCTCAGGGTGCCCGTCCAGTTCGGTAAGCATAGCCAAACCTGCAGCCATGGCCAAGGGATTACCACTTAAGGTCCCTGCTTGGTATACAGGGCCTTCAGGTGCCAAATGGGCCATAATTTCAGCTTTTGCGGCAAATGCGCCTACTGGCAAACCTCCTCCGATAACCTTTCCAAAACAAACGATATCGGCATCGATGCCAAGTGCTTCTTGAGCTCCCCCTTTTCCTAAACGGAAACCGGTCATGACCTCATCGAACAACAACAAGATACCTTCTTGGGTACATAATTCCCTAAGTCCCTTTATAAATTCGTCAGAAGGAACAATACACCCCATATTACCCGCTATAGGCTCAATAATTATAGTGGCTATTTCCCCTTTGTTCGCCTCTACCAGTGCCCGAACACTTTCCAGGTCGTTGTATTTGGCCAACAAGGTGTCTTTAGCCGTACCTTGGGTGACCCCCGGACTATTGGGACTACCAAAGGTTACGGCCCCGCTTCCGGCTTGTATCAAAAACGAATCGGAATGCCCATGGTAGCAACCCGCAAATTTGATGATCTTATCTTTTCCCGTATAGCCTCGAGCCAAGCGCACGGCACTCATACAAGCTTCCGTACCACTGTTCACGAAACGGATCTTATCGATATTCGGCACCATGGATACCGCCAATTGGGCAAGCTGTGTTTCAATTTCCGTAGGCATACCAAAAGATGTACCCTGTTTGGCCTTTTCGATAACGGCATTGATAACGGGTTCATGGGCGTGGCCCAAAATTAACGGGCCCCAAGAGGCGATATAATCGATCAATCGATTGTCATCTTCATCATAGAGATAGGCACCTTTTGCCCTCTTTACAAAAATGGGATCACCGCCTACGGCCTTAAAGGCACGGACCGGCGAGTTAACACCTCCTGGAATATATTTTTGTGCCTCTGCAAACAAGGCACTACTTCTTTGGTATAACATCTATTTATTGAAATTTTGTGTCTTAACGGTAAGTTTTTGCCCAATGGCCAAATTGTTGTCGTACATGTAGTTCCATCGCTTTAGATCATCAACGGAAACGGAATACGCCCTCGAAATCGAATATAGGGTATCTCCCTTTTGAACCACATGTACCCGACTCTGTGCACGAGACGCAATCACCGGCTCTTCCTTTTTGGGCCTATGGAAGCCTTGCTTGGCAATTTCAGTGTCGTACTTGTGCAATTCGTATCGTTCTATAAGTGATATCAGCTTTTGCGGATAATGCCTATCGGTAGCGTAACCGGCCTGTCGCAAGCCTTTGGCCCATCGTTTGTAATCGTCACTTCTGTAGTCGAAGAGAAAGGCGTAGCGGGAACGGTGTTTCAGGAAAAGGCTATGATCGCGGTACGAGTACATAGGGTGGTTGTATTTTCTAAAACACTCCCCTTTTTCATCGTCATCGTGAAAGTCGTAATCGCCTTCCCAGCCCGTATGGCATTTGATCCCAAAATGATTATTGGTCTTTAGGGCCAAGGCCCCTTTTCCCAATCCGCTTTCCAAAAGACCTTGGGCCAGGGTAATACTTGCGGGAATTCCAAAAGCCTTCATTTCCATTTGGGCGATTTCGGCGAAAGTCTCTACGTATTCTTCGGGCGAATCTATATTAAAACGGACGAATTCCCCGGTGTCTTCGGGCATTGGATACAGTCCGTCATCAGACTTCTTGCTTTCCTTTTTTGCGACCACCACTTCCTTCTTTTGCTGTGGCGATTCGCTTCTCGAAGCAACGGTCCGTTTGGCTTTACATCCTATAAAAAATATGCTCAAAAGAGACATTATGAAAAGTCTGCGTATCATATGTTTATCAATGGTAGATTTTTCTTTTTCAAACTCTGGTTCATTCCCTCTATACCTTGTAGCCCCCCTGTGTGGATGGCCAAGATTTTGGTTTTTGGGGGGAAATACCCATTCTTGACCAAATCTAAAATACCGTAGACCATCTTACCCGTATAAACAGGGTCGAGTGGTATTTGGGTCTTTAGATTAAAATCGTTAATAAACTGCACCAATGCTTCGGTGAGCTTTGCGTAACCCCCAAAATGATAGTCGGTTATCAGCTTCCAATTTCCCCTTGGAGCAAATTTACAAATATCTTCTTGTAAAAAATCTCCTTTAAGCGCCGGAAACCCCAAAACTTTTTGTGAAGCATGGGCCGCATTACTGATTCCGGCAATGGTCCCCCCTGTTCCCACGGCACAACAGACCACATCGAAAACAGCATCATCGGGAGTCAAAATTTCCTCACATCCCTTTATGGCCAAGGCATTCGTTCCTCCTTCGGGCAAGAGATAAAATTTACCGAAGCGTTGTTTCAGACCGGCCAAAAGCGTCTTACTGTCTTTGTTACGGTAGGCTTCCCTAGAGATAAAGTTGAATTCCATACCATGGGAATGTGCCAATTTCAGCGTACCGTTCCCCTGCCATTTTTCCGCGATCTCTTCCCCCCGAATCACCCCGATGGTCTTAAAACCATGGAGTTGTCCCGCATAGGCCGTGGCCGCAATATGGTTCGAGAAGGCTCCCCCAAACGTCAATAGGGTATCGAAACCCTTGGTCCGGGCCTCTTCTAGGTTGTACTTGAGTTTTCTGTATTTGTTTCCGGAAATCAAAGGATGAATCCGATCCTCCCTCTTAAGAACAAGGGAAATCCCTTTCTCGGCCAATATTGCCAGGTCTATTTCTTGATTTTCGGTCATTTCACCCATACGTAGCAAAAGTAGGGCGAAAAAAAGAAGGAGTAAAGTGAAGTATCGATTAAGCGCGACGGCCCTTATTGGGAAAGGTATTTTATAAAACCAAAAGGCTTGCGCTCACTCGTATAGTTAAGGTTCTTCTCGTTCGAATAGGCCTCACGTTCAAAACTGATATTCTGATATGCCTTGTAACTATCGAGATATATCGCGGTTCTTATAAGCCATTCCGAGATGTATAGAATGTAGAAAAAAACAATCAACAATTCTTGCTGCTGCTTCAGATGTATTTTCTCATGGTTGATCAAAACGATATCTTCTTTGAGTCCATCATGCTTTAAAATGATGAAGGGCCAAAGTGATAGACCAACATAGTTCTTATAAAAAAAATGTTTAAAGACTAAGATCATAATCAAAAGTTTAAACGGAGCATCATAAAGTTAATTGTTATTCAGCCCTTATATTCGATAACTGAACTTTCTTGCCAACAATTACAATGATTCGTTAAAATACTCCTAAACACCCCTAAAATGTACGGTTTTCAAATCGTTTTTTGTTGTTTATCAACAAAATGAAGTAATTTTATACCAATCAAAAGCAAGGCTGAAGGAGGTGATGAAAAAAATAATTCCGCCCGAGGAGGGCGATTTTTACCTATCAAAAGAAGGATATCGGGTATTTACCCAGCAGTATCATTTAAAGAGAGGGTACTGTTGTGAAAGTGGTTGCAGGCACTGCCCCTATGGTTTTGACCCCAAAACGAACCGCCAATGAACATGGTTGTTCGGCATGATTTTTGAGGTTACCTTAATCAGAAAAAAGATGTATTAACACCAAATACAATTATTTGTTATGAAAAAAATTAAAATCCTTGCAATTCCCATGCTTGTGTTGCTGTTCTTAAGCTCATGTACTTCGGTGCGCGTACTTTCGGATTACGACAAAGAGGCGAATTTTGACAGCTACAAAACCTATGCTTTCTACAAAACAGGCATAGACAAGGCCCAAATTTCGGATTTGGACAAAAAACGTATCCTTCGCGCCATTGAGGCCGAAATGGGCAAACGAGGCTTCTCAAAATCTGAGAATCCAGATATTTTAGTGAGCATATTCACCAAAGAAAAGGAACAGGTAGACATCTACAACAACTACTGGGGCGGCTATTATGGCTGGGGATGGAACCCGTATTACTGGGGCCCGGGATGGGGCGGCAACAATGTAAGCACCCGCACCGAAGGCTCATTGTACATTGACCTCATCGATGCCAAAAGCAAGGAGCTGGTATGGCAAGGCAAAGGAGTTGGCAACCTAGTGAACGTAAGCAACATAGAAAAGAAAGAGGAGCGCATTCGCGAATTTGTTTCGGAAATATTGATGCAATACCCACCGAACGCAGTGGCTGCTAAATAAACCTATTTTGACCAAGTAAAAGCTCTTTTATTCTTAAAGGGCTTTTTTTATACGCTGGCCCACCCCATGCAATCGAAAGCCTCCCTTTTTTGTATCTTTATAACAGAAAACCGTCTAGTATGAAGTATATCAGCAACCCTGTTCTCGACAAGCTACCTGCACATTTGCAGCAGTATATCAAACCACAGGATTACAATGAATATTCGGCTATAGACCAAGCCGTTTGGAGGTACGTAATGCGCAAAAACGTGGATTACCTCAGTAAGGTGGCCCATGCTTCCTATCTTGAGGGACTAAAAAAAACCGGGATTTCCATAGACCATATTCCTAACATGTACGGCATGAACCGTATCTTAAAGGAAATCGGTTGGGCGGCCGTAGCCGTTGACGGGTTTATTCCCCCTTCGGCCTTTATGGAATTTCAAGCCTATAACGTTTTGGTCATTGCCTCCGATATACGCCAACTAGACCATATAGAGTACACTCCCGCCCCCGACATTATTCACGAGGGTGCAGGCCACGCCCCCATTATCGCCAACCCCGAGTACGCCGAATACCTTCGTCGATTTGGCGAAATTGGCTGCAAGGCGATTTCCAATGCAAAAGATTACGAACTCTACGAAGCGGTACGCCACCTTTCCATCATTAAGGAAGCACCCGGCACACCCCAGGAAGAGATCGACAAGGCCGAAAAACATATTGAAGACCTGCAAAATAACATGGGCGAACCCAGCGAAATCGCACTTATTCGCAATCTGCACTGGTGGACCGTGGAATACGGCCTTATTGGAACACCCGAAAACCCGAAAATATACGGTGCCGGACTTCTTTCCTCGATTGGGGAAAGTGCTTGGTGCATGACCGACAAAGTAAAGAAAATACCCTATTCCATAGATGCGGCATATACTTCCTTCGATATTACGCAACCTCAACCACAACTTTTCGTTACACCTGATTTCGCTTACCTGAGCCAGGTATTGGAAGAGTTCGCCAACACCATGGCCCTAAGACGTGGAGGATTAAAAGGGATACAAAAACTTATTGAATCGAAAGAACTGGGCACTATTGAACTCAGCACCGGATTGCAGATATCGGGAAATTTCGATAGGGTAATTGAACACGAAGGCAAGCCGGCATTCTTTCAGACCTTAGGACCTACCGCCCTTTCCTTCCGGGAAAAAGAGTTGGTCGGACACAGCACCAAACAGCACGCCACCGGTTTTGGATCGCCCATAGGCAAACTCAAAGGCATCAACCTGGCCATTGAAGACATGAGCCCCTTAGATTTAAAGGCCTATAACATTTTTGAAGGCCAGCAAGTTTCCCTAGAATTCGAAGGACACATTAAGGTAGCGGGAGAAATCATTACAGGTACCCGAAACCTACAGGGCGAAATTATTCTGGTTACCTTTAAAAACTGCCGAGTAAGCCATAAGGACAAAGTACTGTTCGAAAGCAATGACGAACTGTACAATATGGCCGTAGGTCGAGAAATTGTTTCCGCCTTTAACGGCCCGGCCGACCTCAACAGCTTTGATCTGGTTACCCACAAAATATCATCGAGCACCATAAAGGTCAAGGCCGATTCCGCCCAAAGCAAATTAGGGCAGTATTACGAACAGATACGTCATTTTAGGGAAGGTAAGAACACCACCATCTCAAGACATAAGGTTTTTGAAGCCATCAGGGACGATTACCCTAACGATTGGCTGCTACCCGTGGAGCTATATGAACTCGCCAAAGAGAACGGCGACAATGATTTTGCCCAAGAAATAGCCGCACACCTAGAAACAGTTAAATTGAACAATCCGAAGGCAGGCCATCTGATAGATGATGGACTTAATTTGGTAAATCATAAATTTGAAACCGAAAAATTAAAATAACGATTGGCGCATTTGCCGATCGACCCCAAACCAAACCACTGTGAAACCATTCATCATTCTATTTTTTGCATTAATTCCATCGATATTCGTGGCACAACCCGAAGCAAATTATGACGAAACCAAGGTTCCCAAGTTTACCGTACCGGACCCGTTAATGACCTTTAGTGGCGAAGCCATTACCGATAGGGACCAATGGGAGAAAAAACGAAAACTGGAGATCTATCAATTTTTCGAAAAACAGATTTATGGCAAGGTGCCCACCATGCTCGATGAGTATTCGTTCGAAGTCATAGAGGAAGACAACAACGCCTTGGGCGGCAAAGCCCAGCGCAAACAAATTGCCGTTGGTCTAAAAAAGAACAACCGTTCGCTCAATTTCAACATACTCCTTTATCTCCCTAAGGGAAACGAAAACGCCCCCGTATTTTTGGGCTATAATTTTCACGGCAACCACACGGTGACCGACGACCCCAAGGTCTTCATAACCGAAGCTTGGAACGCGAACGACATTGCCTTGAACATCAAGAACAACAAGGCCACCGAAGCCTCTAGGGGCTCAAGAAAGGACCGATGGGCCGTTGACAAAATACTCGACAACGGATTTGGATTAGCGACGGTCTACTACGGTGAAATCGACCCTGATAAAAACGATTTTTCCGATGGATTGCACAGCCTCTTCTATAGGGAAGGGCAAAACAGACCTAAAACAAACGAATGGGGAAGCATTGCCGCATGGGCCTTTGGCCTTAGCCGTGCCATGGATTACCTCGAAAACGACACCAACATTTCCAAAGTTATTGTTTTTGGCCATTCAAGACTGGGCAAGGCCGCTCTATGGGCCGGGGCATCGGATCCTCGCTTTGACGGAGTGATCAGTAACAATTCCGGATGCGGTGGCGCCGCCTTATCTAAACGCAAATATGGGGAAACCATAGGCCACATTAACAATTCCTTTCCGCATTGGTTTTCGGAAAGCTTCAAGAAATACAGTAACAAAGAAGAAATATTGCCCGTAGACCAGCACCAATTATTGGCATTGATCGCCCCAAGGCCTTTATATGTGGCAAGTGCCGCCGAGGACGAATGGGCCGACCCCAAGGGCGAATTCCTTTCGGCACAGTACGCCACGTCAGTATACGCCCTATATGGCAAAAAAGGGATATCTAAAAGCGATAGCCCCCTTGTAGACCGGCCTATTCAAGAAACCCTAGCCTACCATATACGATCGGGAAAACACGATGTTACCGATTACGATTGGGACCAATACATTAGTTGGGCACAAAATTTTGTAAAATAGCCGAAGAGGTATCAATCCTTAAGAAAAAAATCGCTTAGGTCTTGGTCTACGACCTCATCTTTGTAGACCAACTGCCACCCCATGGAATTGGTTAGGATGTAAAACTTCTGAAGTTCGCTAATCAGGCGATTCTGGGCATTCGTTTTTAATGATGAGGCTTCCACTTTTTTCATCAACGAAGCCTTTACGTTTTTCTTGATCTTATTATAATCGCTGGCCTCGAACATATTCAAGTAGTCTGAGCTCACATCATAATATTCAAAGTCGGGATTGATCTTTACCTCGGGCTCAGGTATGCTTTTGATACGCAACACCTTATTGTCCTCATCGACTTCAAAGTCTATTTGATTCAGGTCATAAGCTATGGTAACATCGGCATTGACCACTACCAAGGCTTTCTTTTCCGCGGAGATAAAGGGACCGAAAAGCATCTTGGAATCTTTGTAATTGTAGACTTCGGCAAAATGGCCTTCGGTAACGATCAATTTACTGACGTTGTCTATTTGTGTTTGGATGAGCATGCTATTTTCTTGAAGGATGCTTTTCTCCTCCCTTTCATCGGCACATGAACGGAACACCAAAACTACCGCCAAGGTGACAATAACCCCTACAAATACTTTTTTCATAAGTTGAAGTTACAATACAAATTGAAATTAACGAAACGGAAAAAGCATTCTAACCCCCAGAACCTTGACCGGAAAAATCCATGAAAGGAAACTGCTTTTGAATGTCGTTGATTTTAAGTCCCAAGGATTTTAAAAACTTTTTATGCTGTTCCGATTCCGGATGAAAGGGCCTGTGGCGCAATCCCTTTTGAATGGCATCGACCTGCTGCATTGATTCTTGAGCTTCCTCCGAAATCCACACCGATTTAAACCTCTCCCAAATATAATCAACCGCCAATGGGTTGGGATGCACCATATCTTCTTTATAGAAGCGGTAATCCCTAAGCTCATCCATCTGGATTTCGTACGAAGGAAAGTAAGACGCCCCTTCTTGCAAAACCGCGTGGACCACCGAAATCAAATGTGCCTTACTTCTTTGATTCTCCACAAAACCGTCCTTTAGATGCCGTACGGGCGATACGGTTAAAACAAACTGCACCTTCGGGTTTATCGAACGAACGGAGGCCATAATGGCATTCAGTGCCGCCTTCATCTCTGCAATGCCCAACAGCTCCTTTGAGAATTGCTTCTGTGGGACTTTATGGCAGTTGGCCACTACCGTATCGGTTTCTAAGTGGCGATACACCCATGCCGTTCCCAGGGTAATACCGATATGGGTAGCGGTCGCCAGGTGTTCGGCCGTTTTTTCCAGCCCATCATTGAGCAACCCCAATAGGGTTTCTTGGGAAAGGGCGCTCAAATCGGAATGGGCGTCGTAACACTGCCAACGTTCGTTATGGTAAAATACATCCTCTTGGGTATACCGCTTCCTCCGAAGGGCCCGGGACACCAAATTTTCAATAGCCAAGGGATGAAATAAAATGCCGAAGGGATTCCTGAGCGACCGAAACTTAAAGTAGGTGAACTTTTCCCCGATATTTTCCGAAAAACAAGAACCCAGAAAAACCAAGCGACTTTCATAATCGATTTGCTTTTCGGCCTTTTGTAAAGGTATTTGTGTTTGGAGTTTCATTATCATTTATTTTCCGGCTTGCATCCAAAAATAGCAGCTCACCTTATTTCTACGCCTCCCTATTGTTTTCAATCCATTAATTGAATCAGTATTCCCATTATACCAATGGCCAAACATAATGGAATAAAAACTTTTGAGTCCGCCTTCGCGAAGGTGGTATGTTTTACTTTCTTAAAAAAGCCCACATAATTAAAATCACCTATGGCCCGTAAAATAAAAATAGAAGGAATAAACCAATATCCATAATTTATCACCCCATTCAACCCTTGAATAGTTACGAGCCCTGATTTCATCAGATAAACCGAAGCAAACGAAACCAAGACGACCCCGACGACTAGGGTCGCTATTGGGGGAATCTTAGGCAGGCATTCCCCATTGCCTTTTGTAGGGATTACTTTCCCTACCGCCCAATCGCCTCCAAAAAGCCAATAGAAATGTAAGCCTCCAAGTACGATAAAAATCAAGAATAGAATTAATGACAACACCATAACAACCATACGTTTACGCTTTTAAATACTCGTTTCTTTGTTTTATTGATCGGGCAAATTTCCTATAAAACAATGGAAGCAAGACTTAACTTTGGGTAATTAATGCCTTGAAAGCTGATTTCTGATCCTACTCAATGACTGTGGGGTAATGCCCAAATAACTCGCGATATGCTTTAGGGAATACTTTTGAAAGTAATCAGGATGTTCTTTCATCAAAAGCAGGTATCGCTCCCTTGGATTTAAAAACAACAGTTGTTCGGTTCTACGTTTACTGTTGACGAATATTTGCTCACTTATGATCCTCCCGAATTTATTCCAATAAAAAGAAGTTTCGTAGAGGGCATTGAGCCCTGTCCTATCCAAAAAAATGGCCTCACCTTTTTCAAGGCCCTGAATAGACAAGGTCGCTGGTTCTTCGCGTATAAAACTCTCGTAATCCGTAATGAATTCGTTATCGGACCTTAGCAAAAGATTGGTCTCCACCAATTGGTCATTGGTGTGGTAAGACCGTATGGAACCCGACTTGATAAAAGCAATGAAACCACATATTTGCGGAGGGTGGAGCAACCGCTCCCCTTCATCAAAGCCAACTGTCGACAGATAAGGCTCTATCGCCTTCCAATCGTGCTCTTCAAAAGGCAATATCTGGTTTAGTATGTGTTGTAAGGCTTCGATGGCTTCTTTCGGGATAAGGGATATACGTGTTGTTTGTTTTTTATCTGTCTTTTTTAAATAAATAAGGGCCGTATCGATTCAGTCTTCCCGTAATGTTGCGATGACCTTAGCGATATTCCTTTCTTCGAACCGGCCTATGAGACTGAGCAAAAAATCGATAATCTTAGATCGGGGCGTCTTAATGAATTCACTCAATTTCAGCACTACCCCATCAATATTTTTAATCGCTTCCCCTTGATGTTCCACTCCCAAGCCCCAGAGTAAATTCGCATTGCCCCACGATACCTCCCTGGCCTTGGCCATACTAAAATCGATAATCTTCTCGTCTGAATTTTTCCCTGCCCAATCCAACATAAAAAGTAAAGGGGACACACGGCCAAGCCTATCTTGCATTTCATTGACAATATCGGAAAGAATACGGTTTACGGTGTTATAGTCGTTTTCTATTTCCGCCAACTCCCTTTCCCTCATAACGGTACTTACCGCCATGGCCAGATCAAGATTGATATGGGTATTGATTCCGAGCATAACGTGCTGTAGAATGGTCAAGGGCTCTTTTGCGTTTTTAAAGGCAAAATCCCACGACCTGCTTACCTCGAGGCCATTTGAATAAGCGTGGTAGGCGTCGAGATAGAAATTGGCGAATTCGACATCGAATTTCACCATTCGGTCATTATCCTCGAAATTTCCGAGCTCGACCTCTTTTAGTATTTGGGCCGTAGTCCTTCTGTAGACATAGGCGAATAAGCCCATGTGGCTGTTGGCCGCAATGGCGGTATCAATTATAATATCCAATTGACGGAGCACTTCAGGTATGGTAGTCGGACGGCTAATCTTATCTATATTATTTATGACTGTTTAAACTTAAAATCCCCTGTAAGTTACTTCATTTTCGCCATAAGCCACATCCCCATTCGATACACTTAAGTTTCCGTTCCAACACCAAATAAAAAGAAAAACGCCTCGCCTAAATAAGCGAAGCGTTGTTATAATTTACTTTATATAATCTTCAGCCTTGGCCAAGGCCTCATCGATTCCTTCGGGCTTTTTACCCCCTGCGGTAGCAAAGAAGGGTTGGCCACCGCCGCCACCTTGAATGAATTTCCCCAATTCCCTCACAATGGTTCCGGCATTCAAATCTTTTGCCCCTACCAGCTCTTTAGAAATGTAACAAGACAATAATGCTTTTCCATTTTGTTCCGTAGCAAAAAGAAGGAAGAGGTTATCTTGGTTCTGTCCCATTTCAAAAGAAAGGTCTTTAATTCCCGCAGCATCCAAATCTATTTTCTTGGCTAAAAACTGAACCCCGTTCACTTCTTGGAGTTCATTTTTCAGCTCTACTTTTAGGTTTTTCGCCTTATCTTTTAAAAGTGCCTCCACTTCTTTTTTCAACTTTGCATTTTCTTCCTGCAAGGTTGACACAGCCTTAACAGGGTCTTGGGCATTGTTCAACAAGCCTTTGATATCTAAAAGAACCCTATCGTTCTCGGCATAGAAATCTTTTACGGCATCGGAGGTAATGGCCTCAATTCTTCTGATTCCCGAAGCCACCGCGCCCTCTGACTTTATTTTAAAATGCCAGATATCGCCGGTATTCTTTACATGGGTCCCTCCACAAAGTTCTATAGACCGACCAAAGCGGACCGTGCGAACGGTATCGCCGTACTTTTCCCCAAAAAGGGCCATCGCCCCTTCTTCGAGCGCTTTTTCGACCGGAATGTTACGTTGCTCC
Source organism: Zobellia uliginosa (assembly GCF_900156625.1). Lineage (GTDB taxonomy): Bacteria > Bacteroidota > Bacteroidia > Flavobacteriales > Flavobacteriaceae > Zobellia > Zobellia uliginosa. The sequence goes on from NZ_FTOB01000012.1 coordinate 45,050, forward strand.
TCAAAAGGCAATTGTCCGGCAATACGGGCGTTTACAAAACTCTCTACTTCACGCAGTTCCTCAGGTGTTACCTTTGAAAAATGCGAAAAATCAAAACGAAGGTATTTTGAATGCACCGCAGACCCTTTTTGCTCGACATGTTTACCGAGAACCTCACGCAAGGCCTGGTGCAATAAATGTGTAGCCGTGTGGTTGGCCTGCGTGCGCTCGCGCTGCTTCTTATCGACGACGGCCCTAAAGGTTCCGTTTAGGTCGGCAGGAAGGTTTTTGGTAAAATGGATAATCTCGTTGTTCTCTTTTTTGGTATCTAGAATGTAGACCACATCCCCATTCGGCATCTCCAAGTAGCCTTTATCGCCAACTTGTCCGCCGCCTTCAGGGTAGAAGGGGGTTAGGTTGAATACCAATTGATATTGCTCGCCCGCTTTTTTAGAGGTCACCTTTCTGTACTTCACCAGCTTTACGTTGGCTTCAAGCATATCGTAACCCACAAATTCCTGCTCTAAATCAGCGGAGAGCACTTCCCAATCATCCTTGGAGATTTCCGAGGCGGATTTTGAACGGTTTTTCTGCTCTTGCATAGCGAGTTCAAAACCCTTTTCATCTAAGGTCAAACCTTTTTCAGAAAGGATCAGGGCGGTCAAATCGATTGGAAAACCGTAGGTATCATAGAGTTCAAAAGCCTTTCTTCCGTCAACTTCCTTGCCCTTGACATTCAAAATAACCTGATCCAAAAGCACAAGCCCTTGTTCTAGGGTCTTTAAGAAAGAATACTCTTCTTCCTTGATAACGTTTTCTATCAGTTGGCGTTGCTCTTTCAATTCAGGAAAAGCCTCGCCCATATTTTCCGTCAGTACATTGACCAAACGGTACATAAAGGGTTCCTTGGTATTCAAAAAGGTAAATCCGTAGCGAACGGCCCTTCTTAAAATACGTCTTATCACATAACCGGCACCGGTATTGCTTGGCAACTGTCCGTCAGCGATAGAGAAGGACACGGCACGAATATGATCTGCAATAACCCGGACAGCGATATCGATTTCCTCGTCTTTGCCATATTTGCTATGGGTAATGGTTTCTATCTCACGAATGATCGGTTTAAAGACATCGGTATCGTAGTTAGACTGAACACCTTGCATGACCATACACAAGCGTTCGAATCCCATTCCGGTATCGACATGTTTTGCCGGCAAGGGCTCCAATGAACCATCGGCCTTTCGGTTGTACTGCATGAACACCAAATTCCATATTTCTACGACTTGCGGGTGATCGGCGTTTACCAACGAAGCCCCGGAAATTTTGGCCTTTTCTTCGGCCGAGCGGATATCTACGTGAATTTCGGAACAAGGTCCACATGGCCCTTGATCCCCCATCTCCCAAAAGTTATCTTTTTTATTGCCTAGAATAATGCGGTCTTCTGGTACTATGGCCTTCCAAAGATCGAATGCCTCCGTATCCAAATCGAGTCTATCGGCATCCTTGCTTCCCTCAAAGACCGAAACATAGAGACAATCTTTATCTATTTTCAATACCTCGGTAAGCAACTCCCATGCCCATTCGATAGCTTCCTTCTTGAAATAGTCGCCAAAGCTCCAGTTACCCAACATTTCGAACATGGTATGGTGATAGGTATCCTTACCCACTTCCTCAAGGTCATTGTGTTTTCCGCTTACACGTAAGCACTTTTGGGAATCGACCGCCCTTGGATTTTTGGCCACGCTATTCCCCAAAAAGAACTCTTTGAACTGGTTCATGCCCGCATTGGTGAACATGAGTGTAGGGTCGTCTTTGATGACCATCGGGGCAGACGGAACTATTTTATGTCCTTTTTCTTTAAAAAAGTTTAAGAATTGCGATCGGATTTCCTTGGAAGTCATAGAAAATTATAAGGTTTTACAAAATTTGACGTTTTAAAGGAAAGTATTTCTATATTTGTTTATCCCGCTAAAACGTCACAAAAATAGGATAAAATAGGTACATGTCTAAGGTAAAGTATTATTACGATCCCGATACGCTTTCATATCGCAAGATAGAGCCCAAAAAGTCTAGGCGTTATCGTAATATCGCCCTGTTCTTTATTGGCTCTTTTCTTTTTGGCCTGCTGTGCTTGGTTTTCTTGATGAACACCAATTTGATCAACACCCCGCGCGAGCTTTCACTACAGCGGGAAGTAAAGAATTACGAACTCCAGTTTGAGCTTTTAAATCGAAAAATGGGTCAGATAGAGGAAGTCTTGGCCAATATAGAAGAACGCGACAACAATATCTACCGTCTCTATTTTGAGGCCAACCCCATACCCGAAGAACAGCGAAGGGCCGGTTTCGGTGGTGTCAACCGTTACAAATCGCTTGAAGGCTTCAACAATTCGGAAATGGTCATTGCCACGACGAAACGACTTGATATTATCAAAAAGCAAATGGCCATACAATCAAAATCTTTGGATGAGATAACCAAATTGGCCGAAGAAAAAGAAAAATTCTTGATGGCCATACCGGCCATTCAACCGGTGAAAAACGAAGACCTTAAACGAATGGCCTCGGGTTACGGCTGGCGTTCGGACCCCTTTACAAAAGCTCGAAAAATGCATCGCGGCATGGATTTTTCGGCCCCAAAAGGCACTCCGGTTTACGCTCCGGGAGACGGTAGGGTCATCCGCGCCGATAACGGCTCGTCAGGTTACGGCAAACACATTCGCATAGACCATGGCTACGGATACAAAACCCTGTATGGGCACCTTAGCGAATACAACGTTAAAAAAGGGCAAAAAGTAAAAAGAGGCGACCTCATTGGTTTTGTAGGAAATACAGGCCGCTCGGAAGCCCCGCATTTGCACTATGAAGTCTGGAAAGATGAAGAACGCATCAACCCCATTAACTTCTATTACGGTAGTCTGACCGCAGAAGAATTCGAGAATATGCTAAAATACGCAGCACAAGAAAACCAATCTTTGGACTAATGCAAGTAGATCTCCCCGAAAAAAGGTACTATGGCATTGGTGAAGTCGCCAAGGCCTTTGGCGTGAACACTTCCCTTATCCGTTTTTGGGAAAAGGAATTCGACGCCCTCAAACCTAAAAAGAACGCGAAGGGCAACCGTAAGTTCACCCCACAGGACATCAACAACCTCAAACTCATTTACCACTTGGTAAAAGAGCGCGGATTTACCCTTGAAGGCGCCAAAACCCACCTTAAGGAAAATCGCCAAAAAACGCTCAACAACTTTGATATCATAGATAAGCTCGAGCGTATCAAGACCGAATTGACGAAGATCAAAGACCAATTGTAACTTTTTTACAAATTAGGGGTCTAACATCTTAAACGAACTGTTTTTCTTTTTACAGCACATTAACTATAACCTAATATTTTTAAAAATGAAAAAAGGATTAATAGCACTTATTGTATTGGGAGTGATCGCAATCGCACTCTATGGATGGGGCGTAAGTTTCAACAATACAGCCATAGAACTCAAGGAAGCGTCGACCAAAACTTGGGCGAATGTAGAAAGTGCCTATCAACGCAGAAATGATCTTATCGGTAACTTGGTAAAAACAGTACAAGGCGCGGCCGATTTTGAGAGGGGCACATTAAAAGACGTGATCGAGGCCCGCTCAAAAGCCACTTCAATTTCCATAGACCCTAGCAATATCACTCCAGAACAATTGGCGGAGTTCAACAAGGTGCAAGGAGGCCTAAGCGGGGCACTAAAAAGCCTATTGGTTACCGTAGAACGATATCCTGATCTAAAAGCCAACAAAAACTTTCTGGAACTACAGTCCCAATTGGAAGGTACGGAAAACCGCATCAATGTAGCGCGCGATCGCTTTAATGCTTCGGTCGAGCCCTATAACCTGCATGTAAAAACCTTCCCAAATTCTATTTTGGCAAAATTGTTCAATTTTGAAGAGCTTTCCTATTTTCGATCTGAGGCCGGGGCGGAAAAGGCACCTGACACAAGTTTTGATTTCAAATAGCCGCGGATTATGTCTCGAGTAGAAAACTTTTTAACGGCCGAAGAAGAGCAAGAAATTGTTCAGGCCATTGTCAATGCCGAAAAAAATACGTCTGGTGAAATACGGGTACATTTAGAGGCACATACAAAAATCGACCTACTCGACCGAGCCAAAGAAGTATTTCATTTACTAAAAATGGACAACACCAAAGAAGAAAATGGGGTTCTGATCTATGTGGCCGTAAACGATAGGAAGTTTGCTATTTATGGCGATCGAGGCATCGATAAAGTGGTCCCTGAAAATTTCTGGGATTCCACTAGAGACACCATTGCATCGCATTTTAAAAAAGGAAGGTTCAAACAAGGCCTTATCGAGGGGATATTGAAAGCCGGAAAGGAATTGGAAAGTCATTTCCCATGGCAACATGGCGATGTAAATGAGCTGAGCAATGAAATATCTAAAAACTAGTTTACTTGTACTCTTTCTTTTCTGGGGCCTAGGTTCTTTCGCCCAGTTCGAAATTCCCGAAAAACCAGAAAAGGAAACCAGTGTGTACGACTACATTGATCTTTTAAGCACAAGCCAGAAAAAAAATCTGGAAGAAAAGCTCATTCGCTATTCCGATAGTACTTCCACCCAAATCGTAGTGGCCATTATCAATTCTACGAAAGGGGAACAGATCAACTACCTTGGAGCAAATTGGCTCACCGAATGGGGGATTGGCCAAAAGGGAAAAGACAATGGAATTTTAATTGTCTTAGCCAAAAATGACCGTAAAATCAGTATTAATACCGGTTATGGCGTCGAAGCCACCTTGACCGATGCGATGTCAAGACGCATTATTGAAACCGTTATTATACCCCATTTTAAGCAAAACAATTATTACGAAGGCCTGAACAGTGGCTGCGATGCCATTTTTCAGGTACTTCAGGGCGAGTTTAACGAAGAGCGCTCATTTAACGATGGCGTGGCATCTCCCCTAGCCCCGTTTTTTCCCTTTATCATCTTTATCATCATTCTTATCATACTCTCCCGTCGCAACAAAGGTGGCGGCAGCAACGGAGGTGACGGCGGCAAACGCAATAAGGGCCTAGACCTTTGGGACATTATCATCTTAAGCAATATGGGCCGTAGCGGAGGCTCAGGAGGCTTCGGAGGCGGTTTTGGCGGAGGCTTTGGTGGAGGCGGTGGTTTCAGCGGCGGCTTCGGCGGTGGCATGGGCGGCGGCGGCGGCGCCTCGGGCGGTTGGTAACAATCTATTTCTTTTTAGCCTTCACGATTGGCCCGAATATATTATATTAGTAGGAAATTCCATAGACCGCTATTCCTTAAAGCGTACTTTAAATCGATGGCAGCTAAAAGATTCATCTATGAACAAAAGTTTAAAGTTCCGAACGCTTCAAAAGGAAAGTGCCTTTAAAAAGAAAGTAGTTGCCGATATTTCCAAATGTTTCAAGGCTTCGTTACGAAACAAAAATTTCGACCAACTCGAGTCGAAGCTTAAAGTCGCTATCAAAAGCACCATCAAAAAATTTGAAGACGGCAACAAAATAGCGCAAACGGTAAATTTCGACACGGAATTTGCAATTGACCCGGACCAAATGTTCATTGGCCAGTTACACCCCACAAACCCTGAAATCGAAAGACTGAAACAAAAGAAATCGGCCCTTGAGTTTCAGTTAAAAACGAAAGAGGAAGAATTAAGAAATTTAAATAGACGAACCAATTTGGCGATGAACCTTACCCGTAACGAAGCCATAAAGGGATTGGTCTTAAATATTATTCAAAAATTCAAAACACTTTCAGAAGAACAACAATTGGAGTTGGTCAACAATAAAGAGAAATTAGAACGTGCCGTCAAAAATTACGTCAAAAATTTTATTGTTTATTACGACGAAGAAGAAAAGGCTTGGGCAATAAATTTTAAGAAAAGCGATGTAACCAACCTTGTAACTACCGGAAAAGACGTAGTCATTCTTGCCGCCAACCTATCTTCCAAATACGTCAACATAGCTACGAAGGCCATACACAAGGCCACTCTCGCACAGTATGAAATCTGCAAAAAGGAAAGAAACGAATTAAAATCGAAGCTAGAAGACGTCGATGGGGAATTGGAGCGTGAATACGCCAAAATGGACCGACGCCCTGGATTTACAGGTGGTTTTGGCGGTGGCCGTTTTGGTGGTGGCAGTGCTAATGGTAGTTGGAGGCCTTAAAACATAAACCTATTGCCCTCTTTTGATTTTTTACCCCCAAACTGGTCAAATTTATAGGTTAGGCTCATCATGAAATAACGGGTCAAGACCGTACCCTGTTCATCTTGAATAAAGTCTTGTCCCGTAATCCGTTTTGTATTTATATTTTGATTTAAAAGGTCATAGGCCAACAACTTTAAGGTTGCACTCTTTTTAAACATTTGCACACCTAAGCTCATATTCCAAAAGACGGCGTCCTTATCAAAATTATTGCCCACACTACCATTGTAATTATATCGGATATCATTCCCCCAAATTACGTTCTTAGGCCAATATAAGGTAGTTTTCAGCTCGGCGTTATGAGATGTAAAGTTGATATCATCATAGCTATCAAGATTATATTTGGTTGAATTTAGGTTGATGGAATACCCAGGCTCTATCTCCAAGAACTCCTTAAAATTAAGGGTGGTGGTGATGCGTGGACTAAAACTATTTCTTTTGGCCTCTAGGCGCTGGCCGTTAACAAAACCGACGTTCTTTTGAAGGTTGAAATAAGGCCTAAAATTAAACTTTACCTTAAAGGTGCTGTCTTTCTTAATTTCCTTTGAATAGCCTAGCCCTCCGTAGTGATTGTAGTTACCATCTACATTGGTATAGGTCGTACGACGAAGTAAATCTTCATCGGTTTCTGTTACGGACGATATGAGGTTATCTTGATAATTCAGTCCAACATACACGAACAAGCCCGTTCGTTCTTTCCAATTAAAATTGTTATAATTAAAATACAAGTTTCGTGAAATGGAGGGCTCCAAATCAGGATTACCGGTCACCACATTCAAAGGGTTGCTTACATTGGCAACAGGTTGCAATTGATTTATTCTGGGTAGGTCGACACCAGAATTATAATGAACCCCTATTCGCTTGCTTTTATCAAGGTTATAGTTGACATAGCCCCTAAACAAAATATTCTTGTATGATTTAGAAAAAGATGTTGAGCGCAAAACTTCAGTATTATCCAAATCGGAAAATTGGTATTCCATATCAAGACCCAACCGTAATTTCTCAGTATCCTTCTTGATTCCTATGGATGGCGTCTTGCGTGAAGTCTTGAATAGAAAATCGGAGCTAAGTGCCGAATTAAAATCTGAATACGTACCCGCAACCTCATTTAAATCGAATACCGAACGTATGTTGCTGTTCTTATCTTCCTTCTGCTCATAGCCCAATTCAAGAAATAATTTTTTGGCTAGGGCCTGTCTGTAATCAAACCCAACTTCATAACTATCATTTTTAGCCTCGAATTCCGTATTCTGATTGCGTTCATCGGTTCTGGCATTCTCCCCAAAAATACGACTGACCGTATTCAATCTAGATTCGTTGTTGTTTTGTTCATTACCGTTATTGAAAAACAGACGTACGTAGGTACCAAGGGTATCTAACTTTTTGGTAATATCGAAGCGGTTCGAAAAATTCCTGTTTACCCCGTCTTCACTGGTCAGGTTTTCATTTTCATTCAAGAGCCCATTATTTTCGGTAGATGATCGCGTACTGGATGCGTTAACTGAACTAGTCCGGTTTACGCTCATAGAAGGGGATAAAGTTACACGAAGTGTTTTATCGATGTCAAAAATAAGGTTCGCTCCTCCTCTATTCGACACCGTATTCCCCTCAAAACTCGACTCACGATCCGTAAAAAAACTTCCGCTAGGCAGAATATTTTCACGTGACATACGCTCATCATTGTAACTATCGGACGATGCAAAAAAGTAATTTCCGGTAATCTCGTACTCTCCTTTTTTAGAATTGGCGTAACTGGCGCCCAAGGTGTTCGAAGTTGTGATTCCTTCCCCGAAACCAAAATTTAATCCAGCTATAGAAAATCCGCCATCTCTATTCACACTAAAACCCCCACCCCGTGTACGACCGATCATATCATAAATCTCGTCAAACGAAAAACCTGCCGAATTTATATTATTGGAGGCCGCCACCAAACTAAAGCGTTCATCACCGTTAAAATAATTGAATAGCGCGTTGGCCTGATACCTTTCGTCAGTACCATAACCTGCCGTCAACCGGCTCAAGATCCCCTTGTTCATATCTTCCTTGATCATCAGGTTTATGGTCTTAGAAGACCCGTCACCACTTTCGCCGGTAAACTCTTGGGCTTTCGTTTTGGTATCGGTTATCTGTATTTTGCTAATAATATCCTTGGGCAGGCTCTTGGTCGCCATTTTCGGGTCGTTGCTAAAGAAGACCTGACCGTTTACCAGCACTTGGCTCACCTCTTTTCCGTTTACCATAATCTTTCCGTCACCATCGACTTCCACGCCCGGCAGCTTTTTCAATAGTTCCTCTACGGTGGCGTCGGGCCGGGTCTTAAACGAATCGGCATTAAACTCCAAGGTATCCTTTTTAATGGTGATAGGCACCCTATCGCCCACAACGGACACCCCTTTGAGTTCTTCGGCCTGTTCTTCCAACAGTAAGGTCCCAAGCTTTACATGATCTTTCAGTTCAACCTTCATAACCTTGGTCTTGTACCCATTATAGGAAAAGAACAGATTCACTTCCTTTACCCCCGAGCGATCTTCGAGCGTAAAACTTCCGATTTCGTCCGAAATGGTATAAGCGACCAAGGCACTATCCTTTGGCGACTCGGCATAGATGGTGGTAGCTTCCAAGGGCTGTTCAGAAACAGCGTCAACTACTTTACCGGTGATTTTGAATTCTTGGGAATAGGTACTCACACAGAAAAATGCGAACACAAGAAAAGCTGGTAACACTTTCTGCATAAACGGATTAGTTATTGGATTGGCAAATGGCTTGCTCCAAATCTAATCATTGAACTAAAAAATTAGTTACAATTTAACATAAGTTTATGCTTGGGTTTTATAGGATTTTACGTAAACAACAACACAATCCCCTACAGCACGCCCCTTAACCCTTACTTTTTCCTCATGTAGATAGTTACGGGTACCCCGTTAAAATCAAAGTTCTCCCTTAATTTGTTTTCCAAAAACCGCTTATAGGGTTCCCTCACGTATTGCGGAAGATTACAGAAAAAGGCAAATTGGGGATAGTTCGTCGGCAACTGGGTGATGTACTTGATCTTTACATATTTGTCTTTGTAGGCCGGTGGCGGAGTACGCTCTATAATCGGCAACATGACATCGTTAAGCTTTCTGGTCTTTATCTTCTTAGAGCGGTTCTTATACACCTCTACGGCCGTTTCTATAGCCTTGTAAATACGTTGCTTGGTTAGCGCGGATATAAAGAGAATAGGTACATCTACAAAAGGCTCCATCGCTTTTTTGATCCGCTCCGTATACTGTTTCATGGTATTGGTTTCCTTCTCCTCGATCAGGTCCCACTTATTTACCAAAATCACGATACCCTTGTTGTTCCGTTGGGCCAACCAGAAGATATTTTCGACCTGGCCATCAAAACCACGAGTGGCATCGAACATTACCAAACAAACATCACAGTGTTCAATGGCCCGTACCGAACGCATCACGGAATAGAATTCCAAATCTTCCTTTACCTTTGATTTTCTTCGTATACCCGCCGTATCGACAAGATTGAACTCAAACCCGAAACGGTTGTACCTGGTATCGATACTATCCCTAGTAGTACCGGCAATATTGGTAACGATATAACGGTCTTCACCGATCAAGGCGTTTATGAAGGAAGATTTCCCTGCATTAGGTCTTCCTACCACGGCAAACCTCGGAAGGTCGGCTTCCTCTTTTTCCTTTTCAGGAAGTACTTCAACCAAGGCATCGAGCAAATCTCCCGTACCACTACCGTTAACGCTGGAAAGGGTAAAATAATCCCCTAGGCCCAAGGCATAAAACTCTACTGCATCTTCGGCCCGTTTGGCATTGTCTACTTTATTGACCGCCAAAAAAACGGGTTTTTTCACCCTACGGAGTAGCTTGGCAACGTCTTCATCCATGCCCGTTATACCACTTTCCACATCTACCATAAAAATAATGGCATCAGCTTCATCAATGGCCAATTCTACCTGCTTATCAATTTCTTGCTCAAAAACATCGTCACTACCCTGAACATAACCACCGGTATCTATAATAGAAAACTCTTTACCGTTCCAATCACTTTTTCCATAATGGCGGTCACGGGTAACTCCGCTTACGGCATCAACAATAGCTTCCCTCCGTTGGATCAAACGATTAAAAAACGTAGACTTCCCTACATTCGGTCTTCCTACAATGGCTACAATAGCACTCATACTTCCTCAAATTTGCTGCAAAAATAGTATTAATCCCGATGGTATCGTAATTCTAATCAACTAATCGTAAGTAAATTAAAAACAGAATCCCCAAATCTCAAAATGAAGTTCGGGGATTCTACTATGTTTTAGCCGGTTAAAGCCTTTATTTTATTTCATAGATCGAAACGGTATTAGACACCTCATTGGTAATGACCAATAAATTTTCACCGTTTGGCGATTCTTGCGCAGGTATGGCCAAGAGGCCTTCGGGCGCAATATCCTGTGTATTGAAAACCCACTGTAAAAACTCGGGAGCAGAAGGCTGGGTAATATCATATACCATAGCGCCTCCGGTTCTTTCAAGCCCTACGAACAACAGGGTAGACTCCCCGATTTTCAGCGTAGTCACCGATTCAGGTTCCGCACCCTTATCATCACTTCTGCCATCGGTCTTACCCTCATCGTTATTGAACAAAGAAGGAGCCAATTCAAATGTTTTCCTGCCGATTTCATCACCACTATCGTAAACGATTTGTCCTTGTGGACTCCAAATGGTAAATGAACGCGCACCATAAGAATAAATTTTGTCATAATCGCCATCGCCATCGGTATCGCCGTTGGCCGTAGTGATCTTTAACCTTCCGAGGTTTTCATCGGCCTGTAGTTCTTCCGCATTAGGGAAAGCCGTAGCATCTAAATCAAGGTCTTTTACCCTTTCTTCCTCCGAATAGCCATCATAGTCTCGTGAATCACCTTCATTGGCCGAAATGATATAGCCCACCCCTCCTATTTGGGCATAGGTTATGGCATCGGGCATATAAAAGCCAAGAACAGGCCATGTTTTAAAGTTTCCAGCCTTGTCGTCTTTATTGCTGGCATCCATAGAATTTTCGACAAGGGAGTGATCCTTTACCCCTAAACCAAAAACATCCGTAATCGCCATAGCCGATAGGTCCACTACCGCCATGCCATTGTTTTCCTGTAAACTGATGTATGCGTATTTATTATCATCGGAAACGGCCACGTATTCAGGCTCCACATCTTGGGCCAAACTGGCACCGGGGCCGAAAACCCTAAAATCATTGCCAATAGCCTGACCATTGAAACCCGTAAAAGACAAGGTACGCACCTCGTTTTTTAGCCTGTCGATTACAGTAACCGAGCCTTCCGGATCCACTGTATAATCGTCATTGGGCTCCCCTTCATTTGCCGAGATAATGTATTTACCATTGGGGCTAAAGCTTACCATGTCGGGCAAAGCACCTGCAGGATACGAATTGGCCAAGGTCATGGTAGAAGTTTCATATACCTCAATGCTTCCGTTTGCCTGTTTATTCTCGTTTTCTAGGGCAATGGCCAACAGACCTTTGTGGACCGCAACGCTATTCGGCGTTCCCGTTAAGGCAATGGCAGCCTGTTTGGAGGGCGCCGAAGGATTGGAAATATCCCAAACGGAAACCTCACTTTCCACAGGGTTTACAACGAACAGTTTGCCGGTCTTGGCATCGAAGGCACTGATTTCGGCAAAGCCTTCATCTCCAGACCCGTTCACGAAGCCACCAATTTTAGTAAAGGTAAGTTCTGAGGTATCTACTACGGGGGCTTCATCGGGATGCCCCACAAGGTCTTCCAGTTTTTCACAGGAAAAACTACCCAATGCGATAAGAATAAGCGGAATACTTTTAAAATTTTTCATCTTCAAGTTTGGTTATTAATCGCCAAAGATGAAGGTTCAAGGTCACTTAAAAGTTAGCTTAAGAACAAGCAATCTTTAAAAGAACGCTAGCAAAGGGTTAAGAAGGTTTAGTTATTGTATCCAAAGCGTTTCAACTGTCGGGCATCGTTACGCCAGTTTTTATTGACCTTGACATACAATTCCAAATGCACCTGCTTACCGAAGAACTTCTCTAGGTCTTTACGTGACTCTACGCCTACCCTTTTCAAGGCACTGCCCTTGTGACCAATAATAATACCTTTTTGAGAATCTCGTTCTACCATAATAACCGAGCGCATCCTGATGATATCTTCATCCTCAAAAAACTCTTCGGTCTCGATTTCTACGGAATAGGGAATTTCTTTTTTGTAGTGCATCAAGATTTTCTCTCGAATGGTCTCGTTTACAAAAAAACGTTCGGGCTTATCGGTCAGCTGATCTTTAGGATAATAGGCGGGTGCTTCGGGAAGCAGTTCGATAATACGCTCGAAAATATTCTTAATATTAAAGTTGGATAAGGCCGAAATAGGGTGCAGTTCTACGGTAGGAAGCATTTCTTGCCAGTATTGCACTTGTTCTTCCAAAAGCTCTTGGGTTGCCGTATCTACTTTGTTAAGCAATAGCAACACCGGTATTTTGCTGTTTTTGATCTTTTCAAAAAACGCTTCGTCCTTCAAAGCCTTTTCACCGATCTCGACCATGTACAAAAGCACATCTGCGTCTTCAAAGGCCGATTTCACAAAATTCATCATGGACGACTGTAGCTCATAGGCCGGCTTAATGATCCCAGGGGTATCGGAGAGAATGACCTGAAAGTCATCGCCGTTGACAATACCTAAAATACGGTGCCTCGTGGTCTGTGCCTTAGAGGTAATTATGGACAGTTTTTCGCCCACAAAAGCGTTCATCAAAGTAGACTTGCCCACATTGGGGTTGCCGATAATATTTACGAATCCTGCTTTATGCTTTTGCATCTTTCAATTTTTTAAAGTAGTCGGTCGCCGCTGCATTTACTTTCGGTGCCAGTAATAAAACGGCTATCATGTTCGGTATGACCATGAGTGCGTACGATAAGTCAATCAGGTTTTTAACCAAGTCGAGCGAAGCTACTGCTGCAAAAATAATCATGATTACGAAATACCAGTTGTAAAACTTCCCAATTTTTGCATTGGTCAAAAAAGAAAGACACTTTACCCCATAGTACGAGTAGGTAAACAGGGTAGACATGGCAAAGGCCGTAACGATTATCATCAATAGCACATCGCCATAACCGAAGAGGGTGGTCTCGAATGCCGAAAGGGTCATGACAATTCCGCTACCATCCTCCAAATAAGCCCCGCTTAATATGATTACGACCGCGGTAAAGGTACAGACCAAAATGGTATCTATAAATGGACCTAACATTGCCACAAGACCTTCCTTGATAGGATTATCGGTTTTTGATTGCCCGTGGTACATCGGTGCACTACCCAGACCGGCCTCGTTAGAGAACATAGCCCGGCGGATACCTATTATGACCAGCCCCCAGAAACCTCCGGTGACGACGGTCTTAAAATTCCATGCTTCGGTAATGATCAGTTTTAAGGAAGGCATAATCTGCGAAGCATTCAACACCATTACGATTACAACGGCTACCAAATATACCAATACCATAAAAGGAACGATGGCCGAGGCCACTTTGGCAATTTTGGTCAACCCTCCAAAAATCACAAAGGAGGTAACCACGGCCAGAAGCACGCCTATTCCCAACTTCCAATTCTGCTCGCTCATTTGAAACAGGGTCTCCGACGGTTCAACAACACTCATAAAGGTCTCGGTAAACTGGTTGGCGGTAAAAACCCCCAAAAAACCGAACAGTCCACAAACGGCAAAAAATACGGCCAAAGGCCTGGCTTTTGGCCCTAGTCCTTTGGTTATATAGTACATGGGGCCACCCTGCAGTTTGCCATCGGAATCCGTACTGCGAAACATAATGGAGAGGCTACATGAATAGAATTTGATACACATGCCAATAAGCGCCGTCACCCATATCCAAAAAACCACACCGGGCCCACCATCGTGAATGGCTATGGCCACCCCGGAAATATTTCCGAGTCCAACCGTTGCCGCAACGGCTGCCGACAAGGCCTGAAAAGAACTTACATCACCTTGGGCGGTCTTATTATCATACTTTCCTGCGGTAATGGCAATAGCATGACCAAAAAATCGGTAGGGTAAAAATTTAGAGTAAAACACCAAGAAAAGTCCCCCTCCAATAAGCAGGAGAAACATGGGCCACTCCGTATAAGGCAGTGCGGCCGAAATAAAATCGTTTATTGTATCCATAAATAGGCTTGCAAGTCCCGAAGGTAGGGAATTTCGATATTTTTTATGGCATAGCCCTAAAAGTTTCCGACTTATGTTTGGAATTAAGTAAAAAACAGTTGTATATTTGTCGCCCGTTACGAATAGTAGCGTTCATCTTGTCGGCGTCATGAGCCGAAGTTGCAAAACAAGAAAGATGAAACCCATATCGCGGGGTAGAGCAGTAGGTAGCTCGTCGGGCTCATAACCCGAAGGTCGCTGGTTCGAGTCCAGTCCCCGCTACTAAGATTAACATATTCAGAAAAACGGTTTAGCGAAAACTAAACCGTTTTTTTTATATCTAATTTTACGGGGTTGTTTACGAGTCATGACTCATTGTGGATCAAGTCATAAAGTTGTGGGATTTTATCTTTAGGCAAAAATATTAGTTAACCTAAATAAGAAGAACTCGGATCAAGTCATAAAGTTGTGGGATTTTATCTTTAGGCAAAAATATTAGTTAACCTAAATAAGAAGAACTCTACGTTTCTAACACCTCTGAATTG
>NZ_FTOB01000013.1 GCF_900156625.1 Zobellia uliginosa
CTCAATTCAGAGGTGTTAGAAACGTAGAGTTCTTCTTATTTAGGTTAACTAATATTTTTGCCTAAAGATAAAATCCCACAACTTTATGACTTGATTCCCGATTTCACCGCCTATTTCACCACAGGAGCTGAAAACAAAAAAGCCTCCAACTTGCGTTGAAGGCTTTCGCGGTCTGGACGGGACTCGAACCCGCGACCCCCTGCGTGACAGGCAGGTATTCTAACCAACTGAACTACCAGACCGTGGCGTTTAGCGAGTGCAAATATACACCGCTATTTCAATTGCACAAACAATTTTTAATAAAAAATTTCATGATCAGACAAATTTATGCCGTTCAACCAGGTAGGTGTTGAGTATTTTCGAGAAATCGCCCTTTACATCAACCTCTACATATTTGATCTTATACTGTATGCATTTCTGCTTTAAATCTTCAAAATAGGCGGTAACACTACGCTCGTAGGCTTCCTTTATATTACTGGAATACAAATCGATATACTCCCCCGTTTCCACATCTAAAAAGCGCTTGGGAGTGTTGTCGAAATTAAAGTGATACTCCGTAGACCGGTCCAAAAGATGAAACAATACCACTTCGTGCTTGTTGTATTTCAAATGTCGAAGGGCCTCAAAAATTTTTTCGTCATCCGCCGAGGTCTGAAACATATCGGTAAAAAGAAAAATCAGGCTTCTCCGTTTTATATTCTCGGCAATCTGGTGCAAATAGGTATAGGTTTCGGTCTGTTGGGCCGGCTTGGTCTCCTGACTTAGCTCGCTCAGTTTGGCCAATAGCATTTGATGATGCCTTTCACTCCCCTTTTCCGGGGCGTAAAAATTATAGCTATCGGAATATACGCTCAACCCGACCGCATCGCGCTGCCGCTTAAGAATGTTCATCAGGGCGGCTATGGCCAGTACCCCAAAACCGATTTTATTTAGCTTGCCCAGGCTTAGGTTCTTGACCTCGGGATAGTACATCGATGCCGAACTGTCCAAGATCATATGGCACCTTAGGTTCGTCTCTTCTTCGAAGCGTTTGGTATACAGCTTATCGGTCTTGGCAAAGAGCTTCCAATCTATATGCTTGGTACTCTCCCCCACATTGTAGATCTTATGTTCGGCAAACTCGGCCGAAAAACCATGGAACGGGCTCTTGTGTATGCCGCTGATAAAACCTTCCACTACTTGGTTGGCCAAGAGCTCTAGGTTTTGAAAAAGGCTGGCATTGTTTAGTTCTGACTGCAGGTTCATATCACTAAGATAAACATTAAACCGTAATCGCTAGCTGCGAAATTTTAGGCATAAAAAAATCCCGCCATAAGCGGGATTTCCTCTATAATCTCCCTTTTTCAGGGAAAAGTACGTTATAAAACTGCGTCAATCGCATCTGTATAAACTTTCTTTGGTGAAACCCCAACCTGACGGTTAACGATTTCCCCGTTCTTGAATACCAATACCGTTGGGATGTTACGGACACCGTATTTGGCGGCAAACTCTTGGTTTGCATCCACATCTACTTTACCTACAACGGCTTTGCCGTCATATTCAGCACTTACTTCTTCGATGATAGGGCCGACCATTCTACAAGGTCCGCACCATGCTGCCCAAAAATCCACTACTACCGGTTTATCACTTTTCAAAACTACTTCGTCAAAAGTAGCATCTGTTATTTCTAATGCCATGATTCTATAATTTTAGATATATTATGCAAACTTAGTCAAATATCTTAGGGTTTCCTTACTAAGGATACATTCGTTTTAGCTATTGCACTATCAACGTAATCTATAACGTTAAATTGCACAGGTAATCTCCTAATTTAGCTTATAATGCACCTCGTTTTCCCTTAGTGTTGCCAACAGTTCACTGCTAATCTGTACTTTTTGCTTCCGGCTTGTTAGACTCACCTTGATTTCTTCCTCCATTTCATACACGACAAAATTCAACGGATGATTGCCCGTATGCGACAATAGGGTGTCCTTCAATTGATGGATATCTTCTTCCTTTAGGTCATCGATATTGAGCTTGATCGTAAGTTTTTTGGCATAGGTTTCCATTACTTCCTGAAGCAACATAAAGCTATTGAACTGTATACGGGGATCACCTTTTTTACCGGTATCACGGTTCATCCATCCTTCACGAACAAAGACCTTGATATAAACGAAGGAGTTGATCATAAGGAAATGGCGGAACTTTAGGTACTCTTCCCCGAAAATCCTGAATTCAAAGGACTCCGAATAATCTTCTACCGTAAACGAAGCCCAGCCCTTTCCGTTCTTTGAAACCCTATGTTGCACGTCGGTAATAACTCCCGCAAAGGCCAACTCTCGGTTTACCACACTTTCAAGATCGCTCAGGTTCGCCAAGCTTGCATTACAGAACGCATCGATTTCGGTTTTAAAATCGTCTAAGGGATGACCTGAAATATAGATTCCCACCACCTCTTTCTCGCGCCGTAGTTTCTCCATAGTACCCCACTCTTCGCATGGTGGCACCTGCGGTTCCGGTATCTGCACCTCACTGGCATCGCCAAAAAGGCTTACCTGGCTAGAGTTTTCACTTTCCTGGAACTTGGCACCGTACTTTATGGTCTTTTCCAAAAAGGTAATACCGTCCCCTTCATCGTGAAAATATTGGGCCCTGTGCGTATCTCCGAAGGAATCGAAGCCCCCGGCCACCGCGAGGTTCTCAAAGGCCTTTTTATTGGCGGCACGCAGATCGATACGTTTGGCAAAATCGAAGACCGACTTGAACGGCCCTCCTTCTTTTCTACTTTCAACAATGGTCTCTACCGCACCACGGCCCACACCTTTAATGGCCCCCATTCCAAAACGGACGGCACCGGCATCGTTCACCGCAAACTTATAGTACGATTCGTTGACATCGGGCCCCAAAACGTCGAGCCCCATACGCTTACATTCTTCCATAAAGAAGGTCACCTGCTTGATGTCGTTCATGTTGTTCGACAGTACGGCAGCCATATATTCGGCCGGATAATGGGCCTTACAATACGCCGTTTGGTATGCGATCCACGCATAACAGGTAGAGTGTGATTTGTTAAAGGCATAGGCGGCAAAAGCCTCCCAGTCTTTCCATATTTTTTCAAGTTTATCTACCGGATGCCCCTTTGCAGAAGCCTGTTCAATGAACTTGGGCTTCATTTTATCAAGTACGTGCTTTTGCTTTTTACCCATGGCCTTACGCAAAACATCGGCCTCACCCTTGGTAAAGTCGGCCAGTTTTTGCGAGAGGAGCATCACCTGCTCTTGGTATACCGTAATACCATAGGTTTCGGCAAGGTACTCTTCACAGGCATCGAGGTCATATACAATTTCTTCGGTACCGTGTTTACGGGCGATAAAGCTGGGTATGTATTCCATCGGCCCGGGACGATAGAGGGCGTTCATAGCGATCAAATCGGCAAAAACCGTAGGTTTCAGCGCACGCATGTGCTTTTGCATACCGGGCGATTCGTATTGGAACACCCCAATAGTCTCACCCCTTTGGAAAAGCTCGTATGTTTTTTCGTCGTCAAGCGGAAAATTTTCGGGGTCCAGTTCAATACCGTGCTTCGCCTTTACGATCTTTACGGTATCCTTGATCAGGGTCAAGGTCTTGAGTCCCAAGAAATCCATCTTTAACAGTCCCGCACTTTCCACCACCGAGTTATCGAACTGGGTACAGTACATATCGGAATCCTTGGCCAGGGCCACAGGAACGAACTTGGTAATATCATCGGGGGTAATGATCACCCCACAGGCATGGATACCCGTATTACGAACCGACCCCTCTAAAACATAAGCTTGGTTCAGGGTTTCCGATTCCAGGCCATCCCCCTCTGAAATGTTCAGGAGTTCGTTTATTTTTTCAAGCTCCTCGCTATTGAACTTACTTCGCAACACCTTTTCATCTACCCCGATAATCTTTTTCAGTTTAGACATGTTGGGGATCAGCTTTGCCATTCGGTCGGCATCGCCCAAAGGCAGGTCCAAGACCCGTGCCGTATCGCGAATAGACGATTTGGCGGCCATGGTACCGTAGGTAATGATCTGCGCTACCTGGTTGGCCCCGTATTTATCGATTACGTAGTCCATGACACGGCTACGCCCCTCGTCATCAAAGTCGATATCGATATCGGGCATACTCACACGGTCAGGATTCAGGAAGCGCTCAAAAAGCAGATCGTACTTGATCGGGTCCAAATTGGTAATCCATAAACAATAGGCCACGGCCGAACCCGCTGCGGAACCACGCCCCGGCCCCACCGAAACATCCATGTTTCTAGCTGCCCTGATAAAATCCTCTACAATTAAGAAATAACCCGGGTAACCTGTTTTTTCGATAACCTTCAACTCAAAATCGAGTCGCTCGTCTATTTCGGGCGTTATTTCCCCATATCGCTTTTTGGCCCCTTCATAGGTAATATGGCGCAGGTATTTGTTTTCCCCACGTTTGCCACCGTCCAACTTGTCTTCTTCAAACTGGAATTCCTCAGGTATATCGAAGGCAGGTAAGAGTACATCACGCGCCAAGGTAAAGGTCTCTACCTTGTCTACGATTTCCTGAATATTGATAATGGCTTCAGGAATATCCTTAAAGAGCTCCTTCATCTCTTCGGAAGACTTGAAGTAATACTCTTGATTGGGCAACCCGTAGCGATAGCCACGGCCCCGACCTATAGGTGTAGCCTGTTTCTCACCGTCTTTAACGCAAAGCAAAATATCGTGCGCATCTGCGTTTTCCTTGTTTACGTAATAGGTATTGTTGGTGGCGACCAGTTTTACGTTGTGCTTTTTGGCAAACTGTATCAACACTTGGTTGACACGGTCTTCGTCTTCTTGACCATGGCGCATGATCTCTATATAAAGGTCATCCCCAAAAGTCTCTTTCCACCATATCAAGGCCTCTTCCGCCTGCTTCTCCCCTACGTTCAACACCTTACTGGGCACCTCACCATAAAGGTTACCCGTTAGCACCATTACATCTTCCTTGTACTGCTCTACGATTTTTTTATCGATTCGGGGCACGTAGTATTTTCCGTCGACAAAGGCAATGGAAGACATTTTTGCCAAGTTCAGGTAGCCCTTTTTACTCTTGGCGAGCATCACTATTTGATACCCGTTATCTTTTTGCGACTTATTGGTATGGTCTTCACAGACCTGAAACTCACAACCGATGATCGGGGTAATTTCCAATTCGGGTTCGGGCAATTCGTTCAACGGCTCCTGCCCTTCTTCAAGGGTTCCGTTCTGCGTTGCCTCATAACGCTTCAGGTTCTCCTCGTTACGGGCCGCCACCCCTTTGTTGTGGTTGAGCACCCCATTGACAAAGTGAAAGGCGCCCATCATATTCGCGTGATCGGTCATGGCAACGGCGGGCATTTTAGCCTTGGCCGTAGCCGCGATCAAATCGGGTACGCTTATGGTGGACTGAAGTATGGAAAACTGGGTATGGTTGTGCAAATGGGCGAAACTGGCCGACTCCAAAGTGGCCAGGTTCTCCTCTATTTCCTCTTGCGACACCCCACTCGTGTCTTTTTCCCAAAGGGCATCCGCTATTTTTTTGGAAGCCTTTTTAAGGTTGATATGCTTTAATCCGATAAGCTGGATCTCTTGCGGATTGGCCTCTGAAAAATTCTTGAAATAATCGGGCTGGACATCTAACTGTTCAGCGGTATATTGTTCTTTACGGATAAGTTCGAGAAAACAACGCGTAGTGGCCTCAACATCGGCCGTGGCATTGTGCGCTTCCCCAAAAGGTTCCCCGAACAAAAACTGGTGCAGCTCCGTCAAGGTAGGAAGCTTAAACTTGCCCCCACGTCCACCCGGTATCTGGCACAATTGTGCCGTATGCTCGGTACAGGTATCTAAAACCGGTAATTCCTGCAAGGGGTTCTCAACGCCCATTCTATGGAATTCCGCCCCCATAATATTTACATCAAAACCAACGTTCTGCCCTACGATAAACTTGGTCTTCGACATGGCGATGTTGAACTTCTCCAAAACCTCCGACAAGGCAACCCCCTGTTGTTCGGCGAGCTCCGTGGAAATTCCGTGGATCTGCTCGGCATCATAGGGGATATTAAAGCCATCGGGGCGCACCAAATAATCTTGATGTTCTATACACCGCCCCATTTCGTCATGCAACTGCCAAGCTATCTGTATACAGCGCGGCCAGTTGTCGGTATCGGTTATGGGTGCATCCCAGCGTTTGGGAAGTCCGGTGGTTTCCGTATCAAAAATGAGGTACATAAAAGTTCGTGTTTGAGCTTAAAAAAGAGAAGGTAAAATTACGTAAAAAGAGCACTCATAAGACCTATGACTTGTCAAGAGTTATCAACGGACACAGAAGTGCCGGCCCAAGGCCCCGCAAACCCCTAGACCGATGACAGTTACGACTACAACACGGCTTCCTCCAAAAAAGTCGCTTCCCTTTGTATTTTTCTTTAACTCAAGAGTGCTTACCTCAAAAAGAAATTCTATATTTGCACCCCTTTTAAAGGGAAAAATTTAAAATGAATTAATAACAAGGGTCGGGCACCCTACAAATTAATGTGATATGCCAGTAAAAATTAGATTACAGAGACACGGTAAAAAAGGAAAACCATTCTATTGGATCGTTGCTGCCGACAGCCGCGCAAAAAGAGATGGTAAATTCTTGGAAAAATTGGGTACTTACAACCCAAACACCAACCCTGCTACCATTGACCTGAACATTGACGGTTCAGTAAAATGGCTACAGAACGGTGCCCAGCCTACCGATACTGCCAAAGCAATCCTTTCTTACAGAGGCGTTCTCTTAAAGCACCACTTATTGGGCGGTGTTCGCAAGGGCGCTTTGACCGAAGAGCAAGCCGAAGAAAAATTCAAGGCTTGGTTGGAAGAAAAAGAAAACAAGATAGCCTCTAAGGTAGATGGCCTTGACAAGGAAAAGGAAAAAGCAAGGGCCGAAGCCTTGAAAGCCGAAAAAGAAGTAAACGAAAAGAGAGCCCAAGCCGCTGCCGAAGCTGCCTTGCCAGAAGCACCTGAAGGTGAAGAAGCAGAAGCAGAAGTTGCCGCAACCGAAGAAGCTCCGGCCGCAGAAGCAGAAGCTGCTAAAGAAGAAGAATAAATAAATTTTGAAACGGATGCGCAAGGAAGATTGTTTCTACCTCGGTAAGATCGTTTCAAAATATAGTTTCAAGGGTGAGGTACTGGTTAAACTAGACGCCGACGAACCTGAGATATACGAAAACATGGAATCAGTTTTTGTCTTGATGAAAGACAATACACTGGTTCCATTTTTTATTGATAAATGTCGCCTGCACAAATCGGAACTTTTACGGATCGATTTCGAAGAGGTCAAAGACGAAGCGGCGGCCAACCGTATTATGGGCCACGAACTCTACCTGCCCTTATCGGTCCTCCCCAAGCTGGAAGGCGATAAATTCTACTTTCACGAAGTTATCGGTTTTGACGTATTGGACGAAGTTCATGGCAACATCGGTAAAATTACCGGGGTAAACGATTCCACCTCACAAGCCATTTTTGAAATAGACAAAGACGGGAAAGAAATTCTCGTACCCATCATAGACCAGATCGTAAAAAAAGTGGACCGCGACAATCAAGCCATCCATGTAAGCACTCCCGACGGTCTAGTAGAACTTTATTTAGGGTAAACCCGACCTAATTCGACCAGACCTACCCTATTCCTTTCTATTTACTTAAAGCCTTTTCACAGAAAGCGACACACTTTTGAACCTCGGCCACGGCATTTGAGCCTTCGGGCACATTATACTCAAGTTCAATCGTTCCGGGAAACCCATATTTTTCATCGCGCATCAATTGCAAAGCCCCGGCCAAGGGCGTATCGCCACTACCCCATACCAGATTACCCTTGCCGTGTTCAGGGGTCTGTCTGTCTTTTAGGTGCATACTTTTAATATGGTCGTGCTTGCTTTTGATCATTTCAAGCGGTGCCGTGTTCCCCGCGGCCACAAAATGGCCCAGATCGAGGTTCAGGGCGTTGTATTTCGATTGTTCCAAAGCCGTATCCCATAGCGTCGGCGTTTGCTGTTCATGACCGTGATAGGCAATATAAATACCGTGTTTTTTGGCAAAATTGCCCAAGCGGAGCGTAGTAGCATCATCGCTCGGATGCTCTACGGTAACGTGGCTGGCACCCAAAACTTTGGCCGTCTTCATTCCCCAATCGATATCGGCATCGGAATTGTTCTTCCCGAAGGTATTCCGCGGCTTAAAGGCATAAATATCGACCCCGGCGCGATTGTACATCTTTCTGAACTTCTCGAACTTTTTCATGTCCACCGTCTTTCGCCATTGGCTTACCTGGGCGTTATAAGCGGCCTGCTCGGCCTGTATTTCGGCAAGTTGCTTTGCTTCGTCATCGCTAATGCTACCACTGCGTTTCTTCTTCATCAATCCGAAAAACACCGATCGATCCAATTTGTTCTCAGGTCTTCCCGCAAAGGTTTCGGCAGGGTCCCCTATCAATTCAATGGCATTGATCCCACAATCGAGTATATACTTCAAGGTTGCTTCGGCACTTTGGTCTTCCATACTTCTGAACGAATAGGTAATGACGCCGACTTGCACCCCGTTAAATCTGGAATTCGGTTTTTTGTAATGCTTTAAAATGGACGGAGCCCCAAAAAGCGATGGCGTAATGAGTGTTGAACCTGCGGCCACCGCTAGGGTATTCTTTAAAAACTTGCGCCTTCCGGACTTTGAATCGTTTTGCATTTGAGTATATATTTGGTTTGAGTCGTATTTTGCTTCTTCTTTAAGGAAAACCATAATTCATAAAGGAACGAATTATCACAAGAAAATTAAGTATTTTCAACCCTAGTGACAAGTTTTTATGTCAGCTGTAACAAAAAGCGGTCAGCATTGAAATTATATTCCGATATTTCACTTGTCTTTTAAACATACAAAATACAATCAGCCGTTTCAGCCCATGGACCTCTTCTGAGAACGGAAGGCACTAAACGGATGAAACGCCCTTACAGAATGAAACCCTTCAAATTCAAACAATTTACCGTAGATCAAGACCAATGTGCCATGAAAGTGGGCACCGATGGTGTATTACTGGGCGCCTGGACCTCTTTGGAAAGCTCTCCTGAATCTATTTTGGATATCGGTGCCGGAACAGGCCTAATAGCCCTCATGATGGCACAACGCAGCCTAGCGGATACCATTGACGCCCTAGAAATCGATGAGGGCGCCTACGAGCAGTGTGTATCAAATTTTGAAGCCTCCGATTGGGGCGATAGGCTTTTTTGCTATCACGCAGGGCTTGACGAGTTTGTAGAGGAATGGGAAGACCCCTACGAGCTGATCGTTTCAAATCCCCCTTTTTATTCGGAGGAGGTTTCCAGCGGGAATGCTTCCCGTGACAGTGCGAGACAGAACCAATCCCTTCCCTTTGACGAACTCTTGGAAGGCGTAGCGAAGCTAATGGCTCCCAAAGGTGCCTTTGCCACCATTATTCCGTATAAAGAAGAAGCCGCATTTTTGCAACTGGCGGATTCCTTTAAACTATATCCACAGCGTATCACCCGTGTAAAAGGCAGTCCCACCTCCGAGATCAAGCGTAGCCTGCTTCAGTTCACACGTACGAAGTCCACCCCACTTACCGACGAACTTACCATTGAAATAGGCCGGCACGAATACACCGACGCCTATGTCGCGCTTACCAAAGATTTTTATTTAAAAATGTAACAATTTGTGTTCGTAATGTTACGTTTCATTAGTACATTTGATTAAAATTCACTTTATGAGACCTGATTTGTTCGAAGCTCCAGACTACTACCATCTTGACGACCTTCTTTCAGAAGAGCATAAATTGGTGCGTGATGCCGCACGCCAATGGGTTAAAAGAGACGTCTCGCCCATAATCGAAGCATATGCCCAAAAAGCAGAGTTCCCAAAGCAAATCTTAGGGGGCTTGGCCGAAATTGGGGCTTTCGGCCCCTATATTCCCGAGGCATACGGAGGGGCGGGACTCGATCAGATCAGTTACGGACTCATCATGCAAGAAATAGAGCGTGGTGATAGCGGGGTGCGATCTACGGCCTCGGTACAATCGTCATTGGTCATGTACCCGATCTACACCTACGGCACCGAAGAACAACGAAAAAAGTACTTGCCCAAATTGGCCTCGGGCGAAATGATGGGCTGTTTCGGACTTACAGAACCCAATCACGGTTCCAACCCCAGCGGAATGGAAACCAAGTTCAAGGATATGGGCGACCACTACCTATTGAACGGCGCCAAATTATGGATATCCAATTCCCCTTTTGCCGACATTGCCGTAGTATGGGCCAAAAATGAGGAAGGCCGTATTCACGGACTTATCGTTGAACGCGGTATGGAAGGTTTTTCAACACCCGAAACGCACAACAAATGGTCTTTAAGGGCCTCGGCTACGGGCGAATTGATATTTGACAACGTCAAAGTACCCAAAGCGAATTTATTGCCCAATAAATCGGGCCTAGGCGCCCCACTCGGATGCCTCGACTCTGCACGCTACGGAATTTCATGGGGAGCCATAGGCGCGGCCATGGACTGTTATGATACCGCATTGAGATATGCCAAAGAACGCATACAGTTCGGAAAACCGATCGCCGCCACCCAATTACAGCAGAAAAAACTGGCCGAAATGATTACCGAAATCACCAAGGCCCAGTTATTGGCCTTTCGCCTAGGCCAATTAAAGAATGAAGGCAAAGCGACATCGGCGCAGATTTCAATGGCCAAACGCAACAATGTGGAAATGGCCATCACCATAGCCCGAGAAGCCCGACAAGTATTGGGCGGAATGGGCATTACCGGCGAATACAGCATTATGAGGCATATGATGAACCTAGAGAGTGTTATCACCTATGAGGGCACCCACGACATCCATCTATTGATCACCGGTGCCGATATTACCGGATTTCCGGCCTTTCAGTAGCAGCCACCACCATCCGAATCAGTTGTCCCCTTAAACGGAATTGGCCCTGACATATTTCCGGGATGATATATGCCTCGATTTGAAAAAATTAGGGCTTTCCCCAAGGGAATTTAAAGTTGTATTTGACAGGGAAGTATTCAAAAGGATAGTTTCACAACACAAATTGGGCGTTTCACATCATTTTTTTTCAAATGGAGGCCTCCTGCCGTAAGTTTACAGTGTTAATCATTCAGAAATAAAATTTTTCATTTTCATATAGTGTTCTCGTAAAAGAGTCTTATCGAAACCGATAAGACTCTTTTTAGTTTTGGGCTATTCATATTTTGAGCCCTTGATATTATTTAGAACACTTTCATTTCCGATCCTATGGAAACCCAGAAGAATCTTTTATTGAGGCTTTATCGATAATTTTGCCCTACAGCTTCCAAATATAACCATCAAAATAGCCTCGTATTTTCCCCCTAATTTATCCTTTAAAATCCGGAAGGCCTTTGTAATCTGAGCTTCTACGGTTTTTATGGAAATATCGAGATAATCGGCAATTTCTGGATTGGTGAGTCCCTCCCGTTTACTGAGAACAAAGACTTTCTGACATTTGGGAGGCAGCTTCTGTATTTCTTTGTTTACAATTTCAATCATTCGGGCAATAACATTATCGTCGGCCTCTTCGACGACCTCGTGGGCATATTCGATATACTTCCCACGCAACAGCACCACTGCCTTATTTTTTTGATAATGATTTAAGAATTCGTTATAAACACATTTGTACAAAAAACTACGTATCGAAAATTCCGGATTGAGTTTTTTTCTCGATTTCCAAGTCTTAAGAAATACATTCTGAACGATATCCTGGGCCATAGACGCCTCATGGGTCAAGGTAAGTGCATAAGCGTTAAGCTGTCTATGGTACTTGTCCAATAAAAACATATACGCCTTCTCTTCTCCAGAAATAAGCTTTTCAATTAGTTTTTGGTTTTCGTCAAAATCCATAACCCATAATTATTTCACAAATAAACAGTAAAAATATTGTGATTATCAAAAAATAAATGAAAAAATAGTTAGGGTATTGCAAATTTGACTTGTAGTATATAAAAAGAAACGAAGTAAATGACTCCACAGGAAGCTGAAAAGTACATCATTAAATATTTTACGCTTACAGCGGATGGAGCAGAACTCGATTTACTGAACAATTGGCTGGCAGAAGAAGAAAACCAGAAAATTTTCAAAACATACATAAAAACGCATTTTGCGGTAAACCTGGCCATGAACGACCCTAATTTAGACAAAGTACGAGAAGAACTTTTAAAGGAAATTCGTAACGATACGAATTCAAAACACAAAGTAAGGTTCTTATCCATCTTAAAGTATGCGGCCATTGCCCTTGTATTTTTAGGCCTCGGCCTGGCCCTTAAAAACAATTGGTTCGACAGGGAAACAAATAACATGGTCGTACCAAGGGAAGACGTAATTACCCTGGAGCTAGGAAACGGAGAGGTACAAATTATCTCAGAAGACGGAAGTTCAAAAATAGTTGACGAAACGGGCCGTATCATAGGGGACAAAAAAGAAAATCAGTTGGTTTATAAAGACAACCAAAAGGAATCTACACCCGAATTCAACACCCTGAGTATTCCTAATGGAAAACGCTTTGGTATCGTTCTTTCGGATGGAACCAAGGTGCACTTAAACGCTGGGAGCACCTTAACCTACCCTATTGCTTTTGAGAAGTCAGAACCTAGAAAGGTTATCTTAACGGGCGAAGCCTATTTTGAAGTTAGCCCCGACAAAAAAAGGCAGTTTGTTGTCAATGCCCAGAAACTCGACATAAAGGTATATGGCACCACGTTTAATGTAACCAATTACCCCGAAGACCAAAACACGCAAGTCGTATTGGTCGAAGGGTCCGTAAGCCTATCGGAACAAGCAAGGGAACAAACCGACAAAAAGGAAATTTTTCTCCAACCTGGATATATGGCCACTTTCAGCAAAAAGACCAAGCACATTGTAGACAAAAAAGTGAATACCTCACTCTACACCTCATGGAGAAACGGCAACTTGGTCTTCAGGAACGAAACTTTCAATAACATCATCCAAAAATTGGAGCGCCATTATAACGTGGTAATAATAAACAACAACTCGAAGTTGGCCAACGAAACGTTTAACGCTACCATTGAAACCGACCATGAATCCATCGAACAGGTATTCAACTACTTCAACAAGGTATACCGGATCGAGTACCAAATTGTAGAGAACAAAATAATAATCAATTAAACCCAGAGAGCCAATGAGCTAGAAAATCAATAGTACAACCAACCAAAGTCATGTTCCTTGCTTCTTGATCGAAGCAAAAACTAAAAATCGGAAAATGGTGCAACATTTCCCGATTTAGTAAAAATGATCACACAGAAGGCGTAATCACTAATAATCACTCAAAATTATGAAAAAACCACCAAAGTCGGAGGGTGTTCCCTCTTGGCACTTAAAGTACGACCTAAAAATGAAGTTGTCACTTCTATTCTTCTTAACCATAAGTTTTTTAATACAGGCCAATTCTTCCTATGCCCAAAAGACAAAAATATCGATGGAACGAGAGAATTCTACCGTAAAGGAGATTCTCGATGAAATAGAGACTACTACCGAATTTAAATTTTTGTTCAACACCAAAGATGTCGATTTACAACGCAAGCTATCGATAAAGGTTGACCAAGCTTCCATAAAACGGGTCTTGGCGCTAATATTCAAAGATGTTGACACCTCATACGAATTAGATGACCGCAAAATACTGTTAAAGAAAACCTCGGAAAAAGTTCGGAATAAAGATGAAGCCAAAATTTCGGTCAATGAAAATCCGCAACAAACCATATCGGGGACTGTAACGGACACGGAAGGAAGACCGTTACCGGGGGCCAACATCATAGAAAAGGGTACGACAAACGGGGTTACGGCAGATTTTGACGGTAATTTTTCAATCGTACTAAATGATGAAAATGCCACTTTGCAAATATCCTATATCGGCTTTGCCTCTAAGGATGTGGCCATAAACGGACAAACCACGGTTAACGTAACCCTAAAAGAAAGTGCTGCAGGTCTTGATGAAGTTGTGGTAATAGGATACGGGACGGCACGAAAAAGTGATTTAACGGGTGCTGTGGCGAGTGCTGATCTAAGCACGGCTACCGAAACCTCAAACGTCTCCGTAGTTCAAGCACTTCAAGGCTCTATCGCCGGTTTGAACGTAGGGGCGGTTACCAGTGCCGGACAAAACCCTTCACTCTCGATAAGGGGACAAAGTACGTTGTCAAGTGCAGGAGGGGACAATCAGCCTCTTATTGTCTTGGACGGTATAATTTATCGTGGGAGCATAGTGGACATTAATTCAGCCGATATCGCGAGTATTGAAGTACTAAAAGATGCCAGTTCTGCGGCTATCTATGGATCACAGGCCTCGAATGGTGTCATTGTCATTACCAGCAAAAATGGTAGTGTTTCCAGTAAACCTATTTTTAATTTCAGTTCTAGCTATACGGTTCAAACTCCTTCCAACAAATTTGAACCAATGAATGCCGCCGAACTCGAAGAGTTTTATCCTGATATTTGGTGGGCCCGAGGAAGTAGGTTATCACCTGATTTTTTAGAGGTGGACCCTGACTATGTATGGCAGAATAATTTTAAAACAAATGAAATAAACCAAGGGTATGCGGATGGTTTGGATACGCCTTGGTTCGACCTATTAACGAATGATGGCTCCATCGCCTCACATAACTTAAGCGTTCAGGGAAAAAGTGATTCGCTGGGTTACTTCTTATCAATGGGGTTGACGGATCAAGAAGGTTTCATCAAGGGGGATGATTACCAACGTTATAATTTTAGGGCCAATATAGATGCCAAAATCAACGATTGGCTGACCATAGGCACACAAACCTTTGTTACCGTCAGTGATTATTCGGGCCAATCGGCGAATTATAACAACCAAAATGCCTATTTCTATCTGCAACCCTGGGCGCCAATTCGTGATGAAGCGGGTGAATTCGTCCCCAACCCTGAAGGATCTTGGCTCAACCCATTCTTAGCACTTGAAGTCGATGATTCCGATATAAGGTTTAACCTTTCAAGTGTCATCTTTGCCGATATCAAACTACCCATAGATGGTCTTAACTACAGAGCAAATTACGCAAACAACTATAGAAGAAGGGATCAAGCACGTTTTGACCCGTCTGCAGCAAGTTTTCAAGGTACGGCCTTTAAAGATCATTCGGTCAATTGGGACTATACTTTTGATAATATTCTGAACTACAGAAAAACTTTTCAAGATGCGCACAATATTAATGCTACCCTTGTTTATGGTATTGAAAAAAGACATATTTCGGGTACACGGGCAGCCTCTCGAAATTTTAGCGTCGATATATTGGGATTCAATGACCTTAGTGCCGGTGACCCGACCCTGAATACCGTTAATTCTTCAAAAGAAGAAGAATCAAGCTTATATCAGATGGGAAGGTTGTTATATAATTTCAAGAACAGGTATTTCTTTACGGGCACTGTTCGTAGGGATGGCTTTTCCGGTTTTGGGGAAAATGAGAAAATCGGTGTTTTTCCTTCCGTGGCATTGGGTTGGACTATTACAGAAGAGTCTTTTGCCGACAGTTCTTCTTGGCTCAATTATTTGAAACTAAGGGCAAGTTACGGTCAATCTGGTAGACGTGGTCTCGGTCGCTATGATACAAGAGCACAAGTTCAGGCGGAGCCAAGTGTAGTTTTTGGCGATGGTGGTCAGACCTTCTTAGGACAAGAAGTTGCTTCACTGTCTAACCCCGCCCTAACTTGGGAAACTACCACGGGAACAAATTTGGCGGTGGACTTTGGTCTATTTAATTCAAGACTTCAGGGAAGTATCGATTATTATCAGAACAAGACCGAGAATATACTTTTTACCATCGACTTGCCCCAAATTACTGGTTTTGAAAACGTGAATACAAACCTCGCCGAAGTATCGAACAATGGTATTGAAATCACTTTAGATGCCAACATTGTCAATACTGGATCATGGCGTTGGGACACTTCTTTCAGTTTCAATAGGGTAAGAAATAAGATAGAATCTATTATCGGTGATGATAACGACGGTGACGGAGTAGAAGATGATTTAATTACGAACAATACTAGTGGTAGCCTATTTATCGGCGAGCCGCAAAATGTATATTATGATTATGAGATTGTAGGAATGTGGCAATTGGAAGATGAAGCTAATGGAACTTTATGGGAAGGTTTTTTGCCTGGCACCTATCGGTTGAATGATTTGAACGATGATGGGCAAATTTCTTCTCTTGATGATCGTAAAATTTTAGGTTATCGTGACCCATCGTACAGATTCGGTGTGGGCAACACAATTTCGTATAACGATTTTAGTCTTTTTGTTTTTGTTAATTCCATCCAAGGGGGCAAGGAGTACTACTGGGGGAACGATACACCACATTCCCAAGGAAGTTTTGAGAAATCTGATCAGTTGGGTTATCACAATATACCCAAAGGAGCATGGGATTACTGGATGCCAGAAAATCCGAACGCACGTTACCGCCGTTTAGATCAACGCTCACAATTTGGTGGAGCACCAATAACACAGCGAAGTTTCGTGAGATTGCAGGACGTTACTTTCAATTATAATTTTCCGGATAAAATCACGGAAAAAATTAATCTTGATAAGCTCAGTCTGTTTATAAGCGGAAAAAACCTTGCCACCTGGACAGACTGGAGGGGAGGCGACCCTGAGACAGGTGTAGGCTTTATGCCTACCAGTCCCCTATTGAAAACATATACCTTGGGTCTAAACGTTCAATTTTAATAAAAAAATCATGAGAGAAATAAGAAATATAATAATAGCATTTCTTACAGTGTCCTTTTTGATATGCTGTAATGAAGAGGATTTTTTAGAAGAAGAGGTTTTTGATTTTTATAGTCCCGAAAATTCCTTTACCTCTCCCGAACAAATAGATTTGGCGGTAGTCAAATTGTACCAAGGTGTTCATGAAACTTTTATTGCAGGGGTGGTGGACACTTGGGCTCTTTTTTATACGACCGATATTGCCTACGATTGTATTGACCCTACCCATCAATTGAATTCTTGGGCAGATAGGATTACGCCCGAAACAGGTGAAGTAGAGTTTTTTTGGGAAGAATCTTATAAGATTATAGCAAACGCAAATACAGTACTTTCTAGAATTGAGAATGTCGAGTACGCCTCCGCAGCCGAAAAAAACGCAAAAATTGCTGAAGCCAAGTTCTTCAGGGCCTATGCCTATAGGGCTTTGGTAATTATGTATGGAGGGGTACCCCTTAGCCTTGAGGAGCTTCAAGAACCGAAAAGAGATTTTACGAGAGCATCAAAAGCCGATGTCCTTGACCAAATCGTTCAAGATCTTACAGATGCAATAGCGGACTTGCCCGATGCGGATGCGGTTACGGAAGATGGCAGGATTTCAAAAGGAGCGGCAAATCACCTGCTGTCGGAGATTTATATTATGAAAGGCGATTATACCAAGGCCATAGCCGCCGCCTCTGCCGTTATCGACAATCCAAGTTATCAACTGATGACTGATCGATACGGTTCAAGGGTTTCCGAACCTGGGGATGTCTATTGGGACCTTTTTCAAAGAGGTAACGTCAACAGGGGTAGTGGAAATACTGAAACCATTTGGGCCAGTCAATATGAGCATCTCGCTCCCGGCGGAGGTAAGGGTGATGACTTGGCAAGATTTTTAGTGCCGCTTTACTGGCAACTAAAAGATAACAATGGGGACAATGTTTTCTTCGGACACTCGAGCCAAAACGGAGGTCGTGGTATAGGTTGGTGGGCAGCATCTGACTATATGCTCAACGAAGTTTGGGTAGGGGCCGGTGACGATATGCGAAATTCAGAGTTCAATATCGTTCGAGATGTGCCGGTAGACAATCCTGATTCTGAATTTTTTGGTCAAATGATGGTTGAAAGTGGTGCCATTGACGATTTTCCAGATCCCTATAAAAGGTGGTGGAGTGCCCTTTTCGCCAAAAGCGCTCCCCTTGGCGATTTTCCTGATGATGTTATAGATAATCCTGAAACCGGAGCAACCAATAATGGTGCGGCTTCATCCTTCAATGATAGGTATTTGATGCGGTTGGCCGAAACCTTTTTACTTCGCGCCGAAGCACATTTACTTAACGGAGATACCCAAAGTGCCGCCGATGATATAAATAGGGTTAGGGCAAGAGCAAACGCAAATGCTATCACGGCCGGTGAGGTAGATATTGACTTTATATTGGACGAACGTGCCCGAGAACTTTTTACCGAAGAGTTTAGACTTCTCACTTTAATGAGAATGGGAAATATAGTCGAAAGAGTAAGAACATATAACCCCATGCATAACGGGCAATACGCCAGTAACCCTATTAATGACACACAGAACCTTTGGCCAATTCCCAATTCTGAAATCCTGGTAAATACAGAAGCCATATTGGAGCAAAACCCAGGCTATTGAGGATACCCGGTAATATCGGGTATCACTATAAGCAGGTTGCCATTTGATAATCTAAATTAATTGATTGAAAATTTGAGTTTTGAGTTGGTTTGAAAACTGGGGCTCGGTCTATATCGGTCCCATTTTCTTTTTAAATAGTGGCGATTCGAATGTTTTATTTTTTGATAAAAAGAAGATGACTCTTTACTCGGTTAAGTAAACAATAATATATAACACGTATGAAATTATGTAATTTATTATATCTATTTTTATTTCTTTCCGCTTCAGGGCATTTAGCGGCAATGCAATTCCAGCAGCCCGATTTTAGCGATTATAATATATTATGGACCGAACAAAGTGAGAACAGTTCCGAGTCGATGCCTTTAGGGGGCGGAGATATAGGCTGTAACGTATGGGTTGAAAAAGGAGAGCTTTTATTGTACGTTCAACGAAGTGGTAGTCTTGCAGAAACCAATGAATATCTCAAATTAGGACGTATTCGTGTTAAACTGAGTCCGAATCCCTTTGCTAAAGAAGGTAAGGACTATGAATTTCGTCAAGAATTAAAACTTCATGACGGTTATATTGAAATCCATGGTAAAAATAAGGATTCGGGAACACCTTTGGAGGTTAAAATTGCGATATGGGTCGAAGTGAATGAACCTATAGTTCACCTAGAGGTAGAAGCTAATGAAAAAATTAGGGTGGATGCTGCCTATGAAAACTGGCGAATGAATCCGGAGTCAATGACGAACGATGGGCGAAGACACTCTACCTTTAATTTGGACGCATATCCGGGTGAAATCACGCTTTCCAAAGACCATGTTCAGCAGATGGATAGCGGGATTATTTTCTATCATAGAAATCCCGATGACAAACTGGTCCCTGAATTGATGATTGAGCAACAGGGCTTGGAAAACTATCGGGATCAAATAACAGATGACCTCAAAGACCGAACCTTCGGCGGTATGTTGCTAGGCAATGGATTTATACCCTCAAAAACTACATCGGGAGAATATGCGGGTAAGCCTTTTAAGGCGTGGCATATCGCTTCAAAGAAGAAGCGTAAGAAACACCATCTTAAAATGGTCACGCATATTGGTCAATATATGGACTTAGACGGTTGGAAAAACGGATTAGAAAAGACGATAGCAAAAAGTAATACAGTAGAATCGCAGCAAATGCACGATTCCACAAAAAACTGGTGGCACAAGTTCTGGTCTAGAAGCTATATATTCATTAATTCGGCAACGGCCGATATCAATGACAAGGCATGGACCATCGCCCGAAACTATCAACTGTTCAGATACCAATTGGGATGTAATGTCTATGGTGAGTACCCCACAAAATTCAACGGAGGCAATTTCACTTTCGATTCGGGTCATGTGAAGACAGAGCGCGATTACGGTCCGGATTTTAGGCAATGGGGCGGCGGCGTATTTACGGCACAAAACCAGCGATTGGTGCATTGGCCAATGTTAAGGTCGGGCGATTATGACGCGATATTACCCCATTTTGAGTTGTACCGTAAGGCCTTGCCCGGAGCAAAAGCCCGGGTAAAAGAACACTTTAAGCACAACGGTGCCGTCTATAGTGAATATAATAGCGTACCCGGATTGGCAATTGGGAATGGTTACGGTTGGTTGGAAGGTCGTAGAAAGCGCGGGGAGGAAATCCCGTTCGGAGATGAGCGTGCAACCGGGGCAAGAGCCTATGATGATGTGGTAGAAAAAGGGGTGATGGCCAATGGGTCTATTGCCTATCATTGGGAGTCGCAAATAGAACAATCTTATATGATTTTGGAATACCATCGCTATACCGGTGCCGATATCTCAAAGTATATGCCCTTCATAGAGCAGTCACTTATTTTTTTTGACGAGCATTACCGTTTACGACAGAAAATGAGAAATGGTAAGGAGTTGAACGAAAACGGAAAGCTCGTGATTTTCCCATCTACTTCCTGCGAATCGTATCGAGGCGCTAAGAACCCGGTAGATGTGCTTTCCGGCCTCAAGGCTGCCTTAAAGAGTTTGCTGCTATTGGACGAAACCTACATAACGCCAGAAAAAAAGAACTATTATGCTGAATTTTTAGGTAGGATTCCAGATTATCCCTTTGATGAAGTCGAAGGACGCCCTATTATCAAACCGGCAGAAACTTGGTTACGTGAATCGAACCAAGAAATGCCCCAGTTCTATCCACTTTTCCCTTTCAATCAATTCAAATTAGGTGATGAGGAAATCAGCTCCTTTAAAAATACCTATGCGCTGGCTCCCGAATTTCGCAAAGGAAATGTCATTAGCTGGCATCAAGATGGAATTTTTCTTGCACGCATGGGTATGACCGAAGCAGCGGCGGAATACAACACTAGAAAATTAATGAGCTCTGAACGAAGGTTTCCGACTTTTTGGGGGCCTGGTTATGACTGGGTACCCGACCATAACTGGGGTGGGTCAGGGATGATTGGACTTCAGGAGATGTTGATGCAAACGGTAGATGATCAAATAGTTTTGTTTCCTGCTTGGCCTACTGAATGGGACGTTAAATTTAAGCTTCACGCCCCCAAGAACACAATAGTGGAAGGAGAATTCAAAGATGGAAAATTGCTTGACCTTAAAGTGATTCCCGAGAACAGAAGAAAACATGTACATATACTCAATCAAAAATAAATACATGAAAATGAACCGAACAATTGGGGCGATAGTCTTTTTACTTTTTGTGAGTACCACTTACGGACAAACAAATGGTACTAATGTATTGCAATATGACAAGCCAGCCGAGGTTTGGACGGAAGCCCTACCTATTGGCAATGGTTATATGGGAGGCATGATATTTGGAAATCCTTTCAAAGAGCACATTCAACTAAATGAATCAACACTGTATAGTGGAGATCCAAATCGTAAATACGAAAATTTCAATATCCGGGAAGACTATAATAAAATTATCAGCTTGTTCGAAGAAGGCAAATATGCCGAAGGCCAAGAAATGGTTCAGAAAAAGTGGCTGGGCAAGGCTCAGGACCTATATCAACCTATGAGCGATTTATGGATAGAAATGGACCATAAAGGAAAAGTCTCGAATTACAAAAGAGTTCTAGATATATCAAAGGCCGTACACCACGTCTCATATACAATTGGCAAAACCCATTACGATCGGGAGATTCTGGCAAGTCATCCCGACCATATTTTTGCGATAAGGCTTTCAGCCGATGGCCCCAATAAAATGAGTGGTACGGTATCTTTATCTACAATACATGAACCGACCATGGAAATAGGCGGAGAGGGACGTACTATGTTTCTAAACGCACAAGTCCCTGGCTTCGGGTTAAGGCGCACCCTAGATCACGTAGAAAAATATGGGGACGAACATAAATACCCTGAAATATATAACCCTGACCGAACCAGGAAACCTATCGCCAAACAAATATTATATCATGATGAAGTTGATGGATTGGGCATGTATTTCCAAACACGCTTAAAATTGAGTCACACTGGTGGCGAAGTATTCTATGAAAATGGAAAACTAAAATTTGTGAACGTCTCGGAAATAACCATTGTACTTACAGCGGCAACAAGCTTTACCTCATTTGACGAAAGCCCTACAAGCAAAGAATTAGCTTATAAAAAAGCCATCCTACAGCTTGAAAATGTAAAACAATTCGATTATGAGACCATCAAAGAACGTCACATTTCCGATTACACTTCCTTATTCGACCGGGTCGACCTGAATATCAACAAAATTGGAAAGCGTTCTCAACGACCGACGGACGAACGTATTCAACATTACAAAGAAGGAGGCGATGAAAACCTCGTATCGTTATTCTTTCAATACGGTCGCTATCTAATGATAGCTGGATCTAGACCTGGCGGGCAACCGCTTAACTTACAAGGCATTTGGAATGATCAATTGATCCCGCCTTGGGCAAGTGGTTATACCATGAATATCAATATGGAAATGAACTATTGGCCGGCAGAGGTGACCAATCTTTCAGAATGTCACGAACCTTTCTTTGACTCTATAAAAGAACTAGCCGAAAATGGGCGTAAAACAGCGTGGACAATGTATGGGAATCATGGTTGGGTCGCCAATCACAACATGACTATTTGGAGAAATTCAGGTCCAGTCGATTCATGTCCCTGCTCTTTTTGGCCAATGGCCTCTGGCTGGCTAACCAGCCATTTTTGGGAACATTACCTCTTTACCGGTAACAAAAAATTCTTATTGGAAGAAGTCTACCCTTTGCTTAAAGGCACTGTACTCTTTTATAAAGATTGGTTGGTGCCAAATAAAGAAGGCTACTTGGTTACCCCTGTAGGGCATTCTCCAGAACAGAGTTTTCTATATGGAAACGGAAAGAGTTCGACAATGAGTCAGGGACCTACAATGGATATGGCCTTGATAAAAGAAAGCTTCGAACGATACCTACAAACCGTTGATATTCTTGGCATTGAAGACATCGAATTAAGAAAAGAAATCATTGACAAACAAAACAAGCTACTGCCTTACCAAATCGGCAAACACGGCCAATTGCAAGAATGGCAGTTTGATTTTGAAGACAAAGATATACACCATCGCCATATTTCACATTTGTATCCTTTTCACCCTGGAAATCAAATTACGCCGACTTCCAATCCTGAACTGACCCGAGCGGTAAAACAGGTATTAATTAGAAGGGGGGATAAGGCTACAGGTTGGTCAATGGGTTGGAAAGTAAATATGTGGGCGCGCTTGTATGATGGTGACAAATCGCTCAAAATCATGTCCAGTCTTATTAATCTCGTTAAAGAGAACGACCCCAAATTTAAGGGTTCAGGCAGCTACCCTAACATGTTCGATGCCCATCCCCCTTTTCAAATTGATGGTAATTTTGGAGCTACGGCCGGTATTGCAGAAATGTTGCTGCAATCTCACGATGGCTTTGTACACTTGCTCCCGGCATTACCCACAAAATGGAAAGAGGGTAGTGTTAGAGGCCTTAAGGCCCGGGGCGATTTCGAGGTCGATATAACTTGGAAAAGAAATCAATTGAAGGAAGCCACCATTAAAGTAAGTAAGAAAGGTACCCTGCCAATACGAAGCGCCGTCCCCTTACATATTTCAGGTGGAACATTATCTAAAGAATCGAAACCCAATTATTTATTACAACCCTTAAAACCAAGAAAGCACTTAGACCATAAGGAGATAGCTTTACCGCAAATCGACGTACCTGATTTTTACGAATACTTGATAGAAGTAAAACCGGGAGATACTTGTCATATAACAAGATCAGGTCGATCATAGACTATTACACCCATCAAACACTTCAATTTCCTGAAGCAATTGTTTTAGAAGTTCACGGCTTCCCCTCAACTGGTCCAACAAATGTCCGCATGAGGGGGCCTTCCCTTCTTGGCCTTCCCCAAACAAGTTTTCGTAATAGGTAATGCCGTCGTTTAGGTGTTCGCCAAATGACAACAATTGCTTTTTCTGTTTGTCTGATGGCGACCTTTCGTATTCCGCAATCTGTTCCTTGAAATATTCGAGGTAGATATGCAGTTCCTTTACAAACATATTCGGGCGGTCGGTACGTGCGATGATATTGGTTTCGCCATAAATATGGTCAATCATTTCCTTTAGGGAAGTAAGCTTTGAAAAATAGGCCATATTCGGGCCCGGACAGACCGACACCCCTTCCCCTTCGATTTTGGTATC
Organism: Zobellia uliginosa; assembly: GCF_900156625.1. Lineage (GTDB taxonomy): Bacteria > Bacteroidota > Bacteroidia > Flavobacteriales > Flavobacteriaceae > Zobellia > Zobellia uliginosa. The sequence goes on from NZ_FTOB01000013.1 coordinate 24,123, forward strand.
CAAGTCATAGGCCAAAAGTGCCGTCGTTCCCAAACCTACGCAAGTACACGATTTTTCGGTAATCTTCCGAAAATGGTATTCGTACTCGGCTTTTGATAGGTTTTGACTTTTAAGTTCCCTTAACTTTTGATTTTGGTATTGACGCGATGCCGTACACAGGCCCTTCTCATTAAAATCTTTGTTCAGTGCCACGAATTTTTTCGGACACGGACTACCAGGTCTTCCCGCAGAAATACGTTTCTCTTTTTCCAAATCCTTGGTATTTCCCTTTAAACTATGAAAAGGAATACCGAGAGGGGAAATATTGCTCAAATAAAGATCGTCCTCTTTCGCTTTTACCAATTTGCCCAAAGTATCTTGATCCACCGTAGTGGCTTCTGGCACCAAAAGAAAAGCGGAACCCCAACCTACGGAGTCTATCTGGTAGGTATCAAGAAGAAATTGATGCTCTTCGGCCGTACCCACACCCCCCTGGGCAGAAATCTTTAAGGGCAACGGTCTTTTAGGAAGCATACGCCCCTTGCTTTCAAGTGCTCCGGTCAAAAGCCCGTGAACCGTATCGATCAGTTCTTGTCGATGATCTTTAAACTGTTGAAGAATCGGCCCCATTAAATAGCCATCCGTGGCAAAGGCATGGCCCCCACAATTGAGCCCTGACTCCACGCGATACTCCGAAACCCAAATTCCTTTTTTTGCCAAAAACTTTCCTTGGATCAAAGCCGAACGGTAATCACTTACCTTAAGAACTATTTTCTTTTTGACCCTTCCCTCGGCATCGGGGTAAAAGTCATCAAACTGCTCCAAATAGCTATACAGTCTGGGGTTCATTCCCGCAGAGAGCACTACGGAAGACTGCAACTTACTTTTTGCGAAGCCCCTTAGGGCCGCATGGGCATCGTTATATTCCGAGGACAGCTTTTCCTTTTTAACATAATTGTCCTTATCGACCTTCGTCATGATGTTCACATCAATACTCCCCATGGGCATGTGTTCCCTTACCCAGTCCTTGATTTCGGTCAAATTGAAGCAATGTTCCGTAAGCTGGTTAAATTCCCGCTTAAACGTTGACGAGTCTGGCAGCATATGAAAGTATTCTTTGATGCTATGTGCGGTTTCGGTGGTGCTAATCTTGAATTCCTCGAATTTCTCATGGGCCAGATCATGGACCATATTGAGATACGAGCTGATACGTTTCGCCCTAAAATCATTTTGGTTGTCGGTAATCTCCTTGTACGGTAGGCCATGCTTGCCCGAATACATCTTGCGTAGCCTTTCCAGAAGCACATCGTCGACCAATGAGATGACCGAATCGATACCGAATTGTGAAACTTTTAAGGGAGAGTCAATAGTAAAACCTATACCCATAACCGGGATGTGAAAGGAATGTGCGTACGTCATAAAAATATAATTTTTGCGATGATTTGACCCTAGTGAACCTCTTCGTCCATAAAACCAAAATTAAACCCACAAAAATCGGATCTTAATTTCTTACAAAATATGATTTTAATCAGGTTTCCTGAAGCCCAAAATACCGTAGGGCTACACCTAGCCCTCCTAATTCCAAGCACAACCAAGAATCATAAAGCGCAAAACCACCTTCTAAAAAGGCGGATTTTCCATCAAACCCCTTCCCCTTCACTTAAACATCAGAATAGCCTTACATTTTATTTAGATATATTCCAAATTAATGAGAATTTCATAATTATTTTGCTAAATAAGTGTCATATTTATACTTTAATATCTCCAAACCAAATATTTCATAAGAATATGGCAAATGTATTATGGTTGCAAGGAGGCGCATGTAGTGGCAACACCATGTCCTTTTTAAATGCCGAGGAACCCACCGTGGTGGAGCTTATTACCGACTTCGGCCTCAACATTTTATGGCACCCCACAACGGGTTTACAGATTGGGGACCAAGTTCAAGATCTCTTAAAGGATATTCTCGCCGGTAAGGTGCAGATGGACATCCTTGTTTACGAAGGTTCATTGATCCAAGGCCCGAACAACACGGGTACAATGAACTATTTCGCCGACCGTCCGATGATGGACTGGATCAAAGAACTCTCTGAAGTTGCAGGTTATGTCGTCGCTATCGGCGATTGCGCAACATGGGGAGGTATACCTGCGGTTCCTCCGAACCCCAGTGAGTCTACCGGATTGCAATTCCATAAGAAAAACAAAGGTGGTTTCCTAGGGGCCGACTATGTATCAAAAGGAGGCTTACCGGTAATTAATATTCCCGGTTGTCCGGCCCACCCCGATTGGATCACCCAAATTCTTGTGGCCATCGCCGTAGGAAGGATCGGTGATGTTCAAATCGACGATTACCACAGGCCAAAGACCTTCTTTACCGATTTTGTACAAACGGGTTGTACCAATGTGGTCAACTTTGCACAAAAAGTAGATGGTGGCTTTGGTAGACGTGGCGGATGCCTATTCTATGAGGTTGGTTGTAGAGGACCAATGACCAGGGCGAGCTGTAACAACATTTTGTGGAACAGACAGTCCAGTAAGACAAGGGCCAATCATCCTTGCCTTGGTTGTACCGAACCCGGTTTCCCACACCACGACCTCAAAAAGGGAAGCGTTATGAAAACCATGAAATATATGGGCACGTTTCCAAAAGAGGTTCCTGAAGGAAGAACTAAACTAGCCTATTATATGGAGGCAGGTTTCCAAAAGATCATGCCTTCGAATAAGAGAGTACAGGAAACTTCAAAATAACCGAACCTTAAAGCATTTAAAATGTCAGTTAAAGAATTAAATATATCTCCTGTTGGCCGCGTTGAGGGCGATTTGGACGTAAAGGTCTATATCGACAACGGTAAGGTTACCCGCGCCCATACGCAAGCGGCAATGTTCAGGGGCTTTGAAAAAATAATGGCGGGCAAGGACCCCCAATCGGGACTCGTGGTTACGCCTAGAATTTGTGGAATCTGTGGAGGGTCTCACCTCTATTGTGCCTCTTCGGCACTCGATACCGCATGGGGTACCAAGTTAACGCCCAATGCCCTTTTGTTAAGGGCCATCGGCCAGGCTTCGGAAACCCTTCAAAGTATCCCAAGATGGTTCTACGCCATCTTCGCGACCGATTTGGCGAATAAAAAATACGCCGATAAGCCGTTGTATAAGGAAGTAGTGAAACGCTGGTCCGCCTACGTCGGCGAAACCTTTCAAATTGGGTTGACCGCCAGTGGACTGCCTGTTCAGATATACGCTTTGTTCGGTGGCCAATGGCCGCACTCGAGCTATATGGTACCAGGTGGTGTCATGTGTGCCCCTACCTTAAAGGATATCACCAGGGCACATGCCATTCTCGCCCAGTTCAAAAATGATTGGTTGGAACCCGTTTGGTTGGGTTGTTCCATTGAACGTTACATGGAAATAAAGACCTGGGACGATATGTTGGCGTGGGTCGAAGAAAACGAATCGCAGAGAAATAGCGACCTTGGGCTATTGATACGTGCAGGAATCGAATTCGGATTGGACAAATTCGGACAGGGGGTCGGTAAGTTCTTGGCAACGGGAACCTACTTACATAAAGACATGTACAATAACCCGACTATCGAAGGTAGAAACGACGCCTTGATTTCGTCGAGCGGATTCTTCGACGGGGAAAACTATCATGTATTCGACCACATGAAGATCAGCGAGCACGTGAAGCACTCATGGTACGATAATCAAAAAGACGGACTCCACCCTTGGGACGAGCCCCTACCAACGCCCATGAAGTCGCAGACCTTGCACGAAACCGATTTTGACAATCAGTACAGCTGGGCCAAATCGCCACGTTACGACGGCCATGCCGCCGAAGCCGGACCATTGGCCCGTGCCATCATGAACGCCAACCCGGCCAACAAAGACCATCAGATCCAAGATCCTTTGTTCGGCGATATTATCAAAAAACTGGGTCCCAGTGTATTTACCAGGGTATTGGCCAGGGTACATGAGGCTCCAAGAATCTATACCTTCATAGAAAAATGGTTGTCCGAGATCGATTTGGATGGTGAATTCTACGTTAAACCCGTTGAAAAAGACGGTAAAGGTTTCGGTGCTACCGAGGCAGCACGTGGTGCCCTCGCCCACTGGATCGAAATCGAAAACGGTGTGATCAAAAACTATCAGGTAATGGCACCGACCACATGGAACGTAGGTCCGCAAGATGCCAACGATAACCCGGGGCCTATAGAAACCGCCCTAATGGGTACCGAGATAGAAGATCCATCAGATCCCGTTGAAGTGGGTATTGTGGCGCGCTCCTTCGATTCCTGCCTGGTATGTACCGTACATGCCCATGATGCACATAGTGGCGTTGAATTATCCCGATTTAAACTGTAATTACGGATTTCGATAATAATTACCTTAGGCCTCACAGATCTCTAAGACCTGTGAGGTCTTTGTATCTAAAACAAGAAAGCATATGAAGACGGCTATAATGGGGTTTGGTAATCCGGTACGAAGCGATGATGCAGTAGGCATTTACGTTATTGAACAACTACGCGAAAAGCTCCCCCAAACGGAAGATATCAGTATTTTTGACATGGGCACCGCTGCCTTTGAGGTACTCTTTGGCCTCAAGGGACACGATAAAATCATTTTGGTCGATGCAGTTTTAAACAGCAACGAGCCTGTAGGCACCTTGTTCAAGGTACCCGCGGAAGAGGTGATGAAGGCTCCGCAAGACGACCCTATGGTTTTTTTACATGGCATGAAATGGGACCAGGCCTTATCCTATACCAAAAAAATACTTCGCGATGAATATCCAGAGGATATCCAAGTATATCTCGTGGCCATTGAAAATACCAAGCTAGAGGTAGACCTTAGCGATGAAGTGAAAGACGCCGGGGACAAAATTGTACAACATATTTTGGAAGACCTAAAGCTATCGATACCCACGTGAGTTCAAAAATTAGCCTAAAAACGTCCCATATTTACCTAGACCATGAATTGATAGCCCCCATTTTCGGGGAAAGCCTGTACGCTTATGTGACCTATGTAGAGGAACAGGGCCATATTTTGATTACGCCCGTCACAAGCCAATGGTTCGTAAAAATGTATAAACCCACGCAGTTTCTGTTAAAATCGCGTAACTTAAAGGGTGACAAGACCCTTGCCGTACGTGAATTGCTGATAGACAACGATTTGGATATGAGCGATAGGGAATTGGATTATGAGATTATTGAAAAGACCCAATTAATAAAGGTCGCCATTACATGACGGAACAAAACAACAATTGGCTGATGGATGCCGAGGTGCAGTACAAGGTTACCCCGGTAAAAGGCCGTTGGGAAGTTTCACTCATTTTCATCAACACCAAAGACCCCAAACAAGTGTTGGTTCAGACCATTGGGGATTACAGAACGGAACGCCTGGCCGAGATATATGGCAGAAACATGATGTTGACGGCGGCGAAAGACCCCCGTGGCACACAAAAAGTAGACAAAGATGCTTACGATATTAACGACAACTGATGCCTTGCAGAAAGCAAATGATGCGATTGCGACCGTAGACCGATTGGATGAACTGGTTACGGTAACCGAAGACCCCGAAGGCATACGGGATATAAAAACATTGACGGTGGATGTCGATACCATCTCCGTTCCATTGGACTGGTATGATTTGGAACCGCCCTATGTGTTTCCCAAGATTCCGTTTACCCCAAAAAGTTTGCTTGCCTTGGTTTTCTATAAATTGGGGAACCACCAGAAGGCTTTTGAATTTGTTTTGGAAGAATCGCCCCTATACCACCACCTTCTTATCGCGACCCATTTACAGTTCGGCTATGAGATTTCGCACAACATGATCGATTTCTGCTATAACACCTCGGCCCATAACAGTGCCATTATCAACTATTACGGTGCCGTAGCGCCCTCCCCGGGGCATGCCGAACTTAAGAAAGGATTCACCGAAGCCCTGTCAAAGGCCGAAAACGACGAGGTCAGGGTATTTACCGCAAAGCACTACCTGAATTTGTTATTGGATTCGGTAGAATTGCAGGAGGCCGAACAATTGGCCGAAGAACAACTTAAGATTGCCGTTTCCGACGATGCCAAGAATGCCATGAACAGCCATTTGGCCGGTATTCTAATGGCCCAGTTACAGGTGCCCTACGACCCCGAAAAATTAAATGAGGTGCATGAGCTACAATTGGGCTGCATTGCCTATTACGAAGAAAAAGGCTTGGGCGTACAGGCAGGGATGTTACTGGTCGATGCCGCCGAAATCGCGAACTTCAAGAAAGATTTCATCGCATCAAAGGAATTGATCAATAGGGCGATCCAATATTTTAGAAAGGAAGATATTCCCGAATTCCTGGGGGAAGCCATGTACAAAAAAGCCATTCTTTTGTACACTTGGTCAAAGAATGGAAATCCGCAGTATTACAAAGCGGCCATCAATGCCTTCCAAGATGTCTTAAAGGTCTTTAAACGGGACACACATCCGAAGAAATTTGCCGATGTACACCATAATCTGGCCCTTATCTATTCAGAAATTCCCGTATCATCAGAAGAAAAACCCATGTGGACGGCCTTTTGTGCTTCCTCCTTCAAAGAGGTACTGGCCTTCTATACCAAGGAAAAATATCCTTATGAAAATGCCATGGCCAGCCACAATTATGCCACGGCCCTGATGCATTTCCCCCCGGCGAAAATCCATGACAATCTAGAGAAGGCGGCGGGACTGTTCAACGAGGCCCTAGAAATACGAACGGCCAGCGACTATCCGTTCGAGCGGGCCCTCACCCTATTGAACCAATTGGAACTCGGCTGGCTTACCCACAACGAAAACAGTTCCGAAGAACTGAAAAAATACGAAGAAATGAAGGCCAAGGCCGAAGAGATAAAAACCTTGGTCGAAGACAAAAACCTGATTGCCCAGGCCGATCAGCATTTAGAGGAATTGGAAAAAGTAAAAAGTTTGATTTAATGCACGAAACATCGATCGTAAATAGCATTATGCGCACCCTCGAACAGGAGTTCGAAAGGGAAAAGTTAGACAAAATGAAGGCCATTCATTTAAAGGTAGGCATCTTATCGAACATCGAGCCGCGTTTGTTGCACAATGCCTATAGCGCCTATCACCTGACCCATCCGGGGTACCACCATGTGCAACTGCATATAGAATCGACCCCTTTAAAGATCCAGTGCGAGGTATGTAACCACGTTACCGATGTACAGAACTATCGGTTTATCTGTGAAAACTGTGACCGGCCCAGCAAAAATGTGATCCAAGGCGAGGAAATGCTAATCCATAAAGTAGAATTTGAAGACTGACCCTAGCGGCCAGCCCATTATAACAACGAATTACGACCCCAAGGGTCACTCAAAAAAGGAAAGAAAATGGTAGAAAAATCAACAAAAGCGGCACGGGGTACCGTGCAATGTGAAAACACGAACATCCATTTGCTGAAGGCCAATGATTTTGTGGCCGATATCATTAAAAAGGAAATGGCCAAGACCGGCACTCTTTTGATCAACATTACCTCTTCGGCAGGAAGCGGTAAAACGACCCTTATGCAAAAAACGGCCGAAAGGCTGAAAGACAAAATCAACATTGCCGTTATGGTCGGTGACCTTGAAACCGAACGGGATGCCGAACGCATCCGGGAAACGGGTATTCAGGCCCTACAGATCGTAACCGGGGGCATTTGCCACTTGGAAGCGCAAATGGTTCACCAAGTACTGGACCAATTCGACTTGGAAAACATTGATTTATTGTTCATTGAAAATGTAGGCAATTTGGTCTGTCCCTCTTCCTTTGACCTGGGCGAGGACTACCGCGTTACCCTAATGGCGACCACCGAAGGGGACGACAAACCGAAAAAATACCCAAAAATGTTCTTGACCAGTGATATGATGCTGGTTTCCAAAGCCGACCTCTTGCCCTATGTTCCTTTTTCGGTCGAGGCCGTTACCAAGGATGCCCGTGAAGTCAACCATGAAATAGAAGTATTGCAGATATCCTCCATTACCGATGAGGGTATCGACCAATGGTGCGATTGGTTGTTGGAAAAAGTTAAACAAAAGAAGCGATAGGTCTTTCTTTTCTTAAAGACCTCACGGGTCTTGAAGACCCGTGAGGTCTATAGGTCGGTCTGTATTCAAAACCATGGCAAAAACTTTTCAAATCATTATTTCGGGGCAGGTACAAGGAGTTGGATTTCGCCCCTTTGTCTATGGTTTGGCGCATCACCATCGATTAAAAGGCATGGTTTGCAACAATGGGGACGGGGTATTGGTCCATATAAATTCGGAGGAAGAAAAGGCAGGGGAGTTTTTAAATGCCATTATAAAAAAGGCCCCTGAAATTTCGGTTATCCAATCCCATACCCTCTCCGAGATTCCCTTTCGCTCCTATGACGATTTTAAGATCCTTCCTTCGCAGGCCCAAAAGCAGATCAACATTCCCTTAACGCCCGATTTTGTCATTTGCGAATCCTGTAAATCGGAGATCAGGAATACGAACGACCGCCGATACGCTTATGCCTTTACCACTTGTACCCATTGTGGTCCCCGATATGCGGTAACCACGAAGTTTCCCTTTGAAAGGGCCAACACCTCCCTATCGGATTTTCACATGTGTACCCCATGTAAAACGGAGTACACCGATCCCAACGATCGACGCTTTCATTCACAGACCAATAGCTGCAGGGAATGTGGTATTCAATTGAACCTAACCACTTCAGACGGAACTTCCATAGCTACCGATACCCCTAAGATCATCAAAAAGGTTTCGGGCTTTATTCTTTCGGGTAACATCGTAGCCCTTAAAAACACGAACGGCTATTTGCTTTGTTGCAATGCCAATGACAAAACGGCCATAGCCCGGTTAAGGGAGAAAAAACAACGTCCCACCAAACCCTTTGCCCTACTCTATCCCTCCCTTGAAAAAATAAAAAAGGACTTTAAACTAGGTACCGAAGAGGAAAAGGCACTTACCGCTTCGGCAGGACCCATTGTCATTCTTGACCCCAAAAAAGGTATGGCCAATCTGGAACGGAAAAGCATCGCCCCAAAACTACACCAATTGGGCGTCATGTTGCCCTCTTCGGCCCTGCTTACGCTTTTGATGGACACCTTGAAGATCCCCATTATCGCCACGAGCGGAAACATTCACGGTTCCCCGATCATTTCCGAAGCCGCCGATGCCGTAAAGAAATTAGCGGACGTAGCCGATTATTTCGTACACCACAATTTAAACATCACCTTTCCCCAGGACGATTCGGTCGTCCGTTTTGCAGGTGAACAGCAAATTACCTTACGCCGTTCCCGTGGGCTTGCCCCCAATTATTTGAACGCCCCGTTTTCAGAAAATAAGAAGGTGCTCGCCATGGGCGCCCACCTAAAAAGCACCTTTGCTTTTGTTCCCAATACCCATACCTATGTGAGTCCCTATTTCGGAAACCTCGACAGTTATGACGTTTCACAACGCTATCAAAAAAGCATTGTACAACACATGGCCCTTTTTGATACAAGGCCTGAGCTTGTTTTGATCGATGCCCACCCCCAATACCAAAGCAGTATTCTGGGGAGGGAATGGGCCAACGAATGGAAGGCCGAACTACGGACCGTGCAGCACCACAAGGCCCATTTCGCCAGTGTCTTGGGAGAACATGAACTCTTCCCTTCCAAGGAAAAAATTATGGGGGCCATTTGGGACGGTACTGGCCTAGGTGACGATGGTGCCATCTGGGGCGGTGAGTTTTTCATGTATAAAGACCACCAAATGGAACGCCTTGCCCATTTTGAATATGTCGATTGGATTGCTGCCGATAAAATGGCCAAGGAACCCCGTTTGTCATTGCTCTGTATGCTTCCCGAGACCGAAAGGGAAGGGGTACGACAAAAATTTTCCGACACGGAATGGAAGATCTATAATAGGATGTTGGAAAAAAACACCCTAAAAACCTCTTCCGTAGGTCGCTTGTTCGATGCCGTGGCCTCGCTTTTGGATCTGGGCGACACGACTTCCTACGAAGGAGAGGCCGCCATGCTTTTAGAAAACACGGCACGAGATGATAATGGCGATACCCCTATTGATTTTCTGGCTGGAATCCCATATCAAAACATCCCAACAAAAACCCTAATGGCCAACATCCTAAAAGCAAAAAAGGATGACATTCCCACATCGCGGATAGCGCACAGTTTTATCCACACCCTGGCCCTATCCATCGTAAAGACGGCAAAGGAAAACCATTGTGAAACCATAGCCTGTAGCGGGGGTGTTTTCCAGAATTCGGTATTGGTCGAAAAACTGTTGAAACTATCGAAAACACAAGGCTTCAAGTTAAAATTTAATCGTATATTGTCTAGTAACGACGAGAACATTTCGTTCGGACAATTATGCTATCATCACTATCTAAAAAATTGAAATATGTGCTTAGCAATTCCAGGAAAAATAAAGAGTATCGAATCGCAATATGACGGTATGGTGCGTATGGCCAAGGTATCTTTTGGCGGCATTACCAAAGAGGCCAGTCTAGAGATGCTGCCCGATGCCGGCGTAGGTGATTATGTGCTGGTGCACGTGGGTGTCGCCATTAGCAAAGTAGATGAGGAAGAAGCGCAAAAAACGTTCAAATACCTCGAAGAAATAGGGGAATTGGGCGATTTGGAAGATGTAGACGAATACTTACCCAAAACCGATAAATAGCGAATTATGAAGTACATGTCGGAATACCGCGACCCCGCCTTGGCGAAAAAATATTTGGAGGAAATAAAAAGAACCGTTTCCCGACCTTGGTCCATTATGGAAGTGTGCGGCGGACAGACCCACAGCCTAGTAAAAAATGGCATCATCGATATGTTGCCCGATAAGGTCACCATGATCCACGGGCCCGGTTGTCCGGTCTGTGTCACTCCCTTGAACCTTATCGACAAAGCCATATACCTGGCTTCGGAAAAAGGGGTGATCCTCTGTTCCTTTGGCGATATGCTCCGCGTGCCCGGTTCCGAAAAAAGTCTCTTGGAAGCCAAGGCCGAAGGGGCCGATGTACGGGTTTTGTATTCGCCCTTGGAGGCCGTTAAGATTGCGGAAGACAACCCCGATAAGGAAGTGGTCTTCTTTGCCGTCGGGTTTGAAACTACGGCTCCGGCCAATGCGCTATCCGTCGTGCATGCCCACCGTAGAGGAGTAAAAAACTATTCTATATTGGCATCGCATGTATTGGTACCGCCTGCCATAAAAGCGGTGATAGACGATGAGGAAAGCAAGATCGATGGATTTTTGGCCGCAGGCCATGTCTGTACCATCATGGGCAACACGGAATACCACCCCCTATCGGCCAAGTACAAGGTTCCCATCGTCGTAACCGGTTTTGAGCCCTTGGATGTGCTTCAGGGCATCTTGATGGTCATCCGCCAGTTGGAGCAGAGCCAATCGGAAGTGGAAAACCAGTACGCCCGTATCGTTCGGGAAGAAGGAAACCCCGAGGCACAAAAAATCATCAACGAGGTATTCGAGGTTCACAACCAAATGTGGCGCGGTATCGGTGAGATTCCCGATAGCGGCTATGCGGTACGCGAAAAGTATGCCGAGTATGATGCCACCAAAAAATACAATGTCAACATCGCGGAAGCTCCCGAAAACCCATTATGCATTTCGGGACAGATCATGAAGGGCATCCAAAAACCTTTTGAGTGCTCCCAATTCGGAAAAACATGCAAACCGACCAATCCCTTGGGCGCCCCCATGGTGAGTAGTGAAGGGGCCTGCGCCGCATATTATCACTTTTCAGGAATGGTGGAAGCATAATCGCAAAAGACAGGTCTTAGGCTAAATCCTATTTAAATGCAATACGAACCGATACGAGCGGACCATTACTATCATATCTACAACCAGGGAAACAACAGAGAGAACATCTTTGTTGAAGACCGGAATTATGCCTATTTCCTTCGATTGATGTACAAATACCTCGATGCCATAAGCGACATATACGCTTACTGCTTGTTGAAAAACCATTTTCATATCGTTTTGAAATTCAATGAAAATGTGGCCGACAAGGTGATTTCGCAAAAACTATCCAACCTATTCAATTCCTATGCCAAGGCCATCAACAAGGCCTACCACCGCACGGGAAGCCTTTTTCGGGACCGATTCCGAAGAAAGAGAATAGAAGACGAAAACTACCTTAAAAACCTGATCGTTTATGTCCACTTGAACCCCGAACACCACGGGTTTACCAATGATTTTAGAAAGTACAAGTATTCGTCCTACCAAAGTTACCTGTCCGATTTGCCCTCGAAGCTCGATCGGAAATTTATCCTAGGCCTATTTGAAGACAGGACCAACTTTGTACATGCCCATTTGAACAAAAAAACGGAACTGGAAAAAAGTTTAACTTTAGAATAATAGACCTTGAGACCTCACGGGTCTTGAAGACCCGTGAGGTCTGATAAATCCTAAGGTCTAACCGAAAAAAATGAAAGAAAACAATAACATACGCATGCAACTGCAATGCCCCATGCCCAAACTGGACTTCGACGTCATTACCCTTGGGCACGGAAGCGGAGGGGTACTTACCAACAAACTATTAGACAGCGGCGTCTTTGACCTGCTCAGCAACGATATTTTAGACGAAAGACACGACGGTGCCTTTTTGGAACTCAATGGAAAGACCGCCTTTTCTACCGACAGTTTTCTAGTGTCACCCATCTTTTTTCCGGGTGGGAACATCGGTGAACTTGCGGTAAACGGAACGGTAAACGACCTGGCCATGTGCGGGGCCACCCCGAAATACCTGTCCTTGAGCTTTATTATCGAGGAAGGCCTGCCCGTAAAGGAGTTTTGGGACATTTTGGTCGCCATCAAATATGCCTGTGAAAAAGCCGGGGTCCAAATTGTAACCGGTGACACCAAGGTGGTGGAAAAGGGAAAGGGTGATAAAATATTCATCAACACCTCCGGGGTGGGTCCGATACATCCAAAGGCCCATATCAGTACCAAAAATATAGCGGTGGGCGATAAAATTATCATCAGCGGTAATATCGCCTCGCACGGAATGGCCATAATGTCGGTACGTGAAGGACTGGAATTCGATTCCGAAATAAAAAGTGACACCACCAACCTCAACCATACGATTATTGAACTGATCGATGCCTACGGGGCCGACATTCATCTATTGACCGATCCCACACGTGGCGGAGTGGCAACGGTGCTAAAAGAAATAGCCCAATCGTCGGAAATAGGGATCGACCTGTTTCAAAAAGACCTGCCTATCGACGACCAAGTGGCAAGCGCCTGCGAACTCTTGGGCCTCGACCCACTGTACGTCGCCAACGAGGGACTTTTTATCGCCTTTGTATCGGAAGCATCGGCAGATGCCGTTTTGGAACGATTGCGACAAGATGAAAAGGGCAAGGATGCACAGATCATCGGAAGCGTAGTCGACGAACACCCCAAACAAGTGATTATGGAAAGCGGTATAGGCGGTAAGCGGGTAATCAGCATGTTGCCCGGCGAACAGTTACCAAGAATTTGCTAAACAAAGAACACAAAAGAGCTCCGATACCCATCAAACCCTATTTATGAATTTTGAAACTTTAGGTCCGAACGTTACCAACTCGTATATTTTTAAAGGTTCGGAACAAACGCCCTTTTTGGCACCAAGAGGGGTTTTTGTGGCCAACAATCATCTTTTTGTTTCCGATACGGGCAGAAATCGCGTGTTTATTTGGAAGCAGTTGCCCACATCGGAATATCAGGAACCCGACATAGTCTTAGGGCAATCGAACATTTCGGAAACCGGAAGAAATTCGGGGGGTCTTGTATCTGAAAACACCTTGCACTACCCTTCCGGTATTTGGAGCGACGGCCGTGTATTGATTGTCGGCGATGCATGGAACCATCGGGTACTGATCTGGCATACCCTACCTACAAAAAATGGGCAGGCGGCGGATGTAGTCGTGGGCCAACCCGATTTTCGTTCCAACCAACCCAATGTCAAGGGTATAGGGAATACCCCTTCTGCACAGACCCTGAATTGGCCCTACGGGGTTTTTTCGGATGGAAACCACCTATGGATCGCCGATACCGGAAACCGCAGGATCCTTTTTTACGAAGACATCCCCAAAACCAATTATAAAGCGGCCGACAAGGTCATCGGGAAACCCGATTTTACGACCCGCGATTACGAAAACCACGAGCCCATTTGGCCTTATTCGGTGAAAGTGAACGCCAACAAGCAAATGGTCGTTGCCGATACGCAATTCTACAGAAACCTGATATGGAACAATGCGGAGGATGCCTTTTCAAAACCGGCCGATGTAATCGTTGGCCAAGCGAATTTTGATGCCTGTGGACAGAACCAATTTGGCCTCTTCCCCAGTTCAAAATCCTTAAACTGGACCTACGATGCCTGTTTTTATAAGGACGGACTTTTGGTAAACGATACTGGGAACAGTAGGATATTATGGTTCGAAACCCTTCCAAAAGACAACAATGCCGAGGCCACGGCCGTCATCGGAAAGCGCGATTTTAAGACGGGAAGTGAAAACAAGGAAACCCTACACGGCACCTCAAGCTCGCTCTACTGGCCCTTCTCCATCTCTACCCAAGGGAACAAGCTGATTATTGCCGATACGGGCAACCACCGCCTGGTCATTACCGATCTAAAATTTTAGAGGCCCAAATACAGCCAATAGACCCCAATGCAAATAGCGAAGAGTCCGCCCGAAAGGCGTACCGCCTTAAAAAGCGATTTGCTCTGGCCCTTGGCATAACCGGACACTTTTCCCAATAGAAAGGTATAAACGGTCATGGCCAACACCGTTCCGATGCCAAAGCCTACGATATATTGAAGGCTATCTCCTTGACTTTCGAATCCCAATACCGGAAGAAGAAGTATAAAATGCGCCACCCCGGCAAGTCCGTGCAGCACACCGATACCAAAAGAAGACCAGACATTTTGTTTTACCTTCTTATCGTGGGAATGGGAATGTTCGAGTTTATTGGTGTCATGATCGTGTTCGTGTACATGGATATAGGGCTCGTCCCCATCGTGTACATGGGGGTGTTTGTGCCCTTTGGCCTTGTAAAAAAGACTGAACAGGGCCCATAGCCCAATGGCGATCAGCACCACCCCGACCAATTGTTCGCTGTGCTCCGATATTCTTTCGATGGGAATGTATTCCCTAAAGGCCAGAAATAGAAGTCCTATGAGGAGCATTCCAACTAAATGTCCAAAACCCCAAAACAGACCTATTTTCCAAACTTTTCGTCGGGTTTCAATGGCCAGGGGCGTCACCGCGGCCAAGTGGTCCGGACCCGAAACCACATGTAGTACGGCGGCGGCAATACCTGCAAATAATGGAAAATTAATCATATTGAGAATTCTAGATACAATGTAAGGAAATTTCAGATTATCAAGCACATCTCAACCCCGTATTTTTCAGTTTACAACAACAATTAGAAACACCTGAAAACAGGCACTTTAGAAGCCTTTTCCATAAGTAGAATACGACTTAATAATAGGCTAAATCAAGACTTATATTATATGTAGTAAAAAGATTATATTTTTATAGGATATATATTACTAAATACAAATCATTTACTCTCAAATACACCTGATTTCATGTTGGATCATAGTTTTACACCGAAACCACAAATCTATATCTATGAAAAAAATTCGAATGCATTTAGCCACAATTGTCCTTTCCACTTTACTCGTACAATGTGAAATAAACCACTACATCGGGTCGGGAAACGATCAAGCCCCCCTACATTGTAAAATAGACGATAACAGGTTACAAAAGAACCTAGTATCCGATTATGGAGCTGACGGAACCGATCAAGAGAACGACAGCGAACAATTACAACAGGCCATAGACGAAGTTTCGGCCATAGATGGAGGAGGTACTATATTCATACCTCAGGGCCAATACTACCTTAGTGAGATACACCTACAATCTAACGTTCATTTGTATTTTGAAGAGGGCACGACCGTTAAGCCCATAGGAAGGAAAAACAACAAAAACTATTCTATTTTCTATCTGGGTGTAAACTCAGACGTAGTAGAAAACGTAAAAATAGCCGGAAGCTGCGGCAAATTCACCGTTGACTTAAGAGAGGTCGAGAACACCAATGTCAGGGTTGTTCAGTGTGGAAATGTGGACGGATTTGTATTTTCAGATTTTAGCGTACTGGACAAACTCTCGAAGTTTTCAGCAATCACTTTTGGTTTAGCTTTCTATGACGGCAAGTATTTCGGACCACGCAACGGTACGGTCAAAAACATTAGTGCCTTTTCTGCGCACTATGGCTATGGTTTGGTTCAAGCACAGGTTGCCAAAAACGTAGAATTCAAAAACCTCTACAGTGAAGGTGGAGTGACCTTGCGATTGGAATCAGGGGAAACGAAGTTCAATGAATTACAACTTGAAGGGCTGGGTATCTTTGACATCAAAGCAAAAAATATTATCGCGGAAAATGGTAACTCCGCCGTCATGATATCTCCCCATACCATCAAAAACGGACATGTAGACATAAAGAATGTCGTAGCCCACAACTGTGGCTTTGCCGTTCGCATAGACAAAGGCTTTGCTACCAAATCACAATCGGAACTAGGTATACCTCCCGGTTACTTTAAAAACCCCGTCATAACGAACGTTAAAGCAACTTACGGGACCACCTCCCAGCTTAAATGGAAACACTGGGTCAAATACTTGGATTGTAGTTCAAGGGCCTTACTAACCCCGAATCCGGATGAATTTACCGGCAATCTCGGCAAAGAAATTTTTATAGGGCCTTCCATTGCCCCCATATTGTATGATGCTCGGGGAGAAGGACCTGGCTATTACAAAGCTACCATATCAAAAGTCACCAAAAAAGGATTTGACCCTACTCAAAAAAGCATCATCACCGAAAAAGACAAGATAAGCTGCACCCCATAACGACTTTTTTAATCAAGTCTATAATTAACCTTATGAGACCTTGGTCTCATAAGGTTAATTTATATCTAAGCACATTCCTTAATGGATCCGTATTGAATAAAAACCGAAATATGAACTGTAAACAACAAAACTTTTTGCTACTACTTTCCGATGCAAAAATTAGCAAAAATATTCCCCAGCAGTTCATCATTGGTCACTTGGCCGGTTATCTCCCCTAAATGATATAGGGCTTCGCGAACATCAATGGCCATAAGGTCGCTAGAGAGTCCCTCTTCCATACCAAATTGTACCTTTTCAATTTCCTCAAGTGCTTTTAAGAGCGAATTGTAGTGTCGCGTATTGGTTACAATCGTCTCATTGTTACGCAGGGCTCCCGTATTTACGAATTCCAAAAGTTTGTTCTGCAAGTCCTCTACCCCTTCTCCGGATTTGGCAGAAATATACCTCACTTCACTTAGTGCCCCTCCAATATTTTCCTTATCCTTTTCGGTCAATGTATCGGCCTTGTTCACCAATAGAAGTAAAGGTTTTTGCGGGTTGCGGTTTTTTATTTTTTCGAAATCGACTACGATGTTTTTGAGCTTGTCACTATCGGCCCTAAGCTTGGCCCCATCGACAAGAAGCAAGACCACCTGGGCCTGTTCGATCTTTTCGAAAGTCCGTTTGATACCCATACCCTCGACCACATCTTCCGTTTCGCGTATTCCTGCGGTATCGATAAAACGAAAACCGATACCTCCAATCGAGATCTCGTCTTCTATCGTATCCCTAGTAGTACCGGCAATATCGGATACCAAGGCGCGCTCTTCATTCAAGAATGCATTGAGCAAGGTAGATTTCCCCACATTGGGTTCACCTACAATGGCTACAGGGATTCCGTTTTTAATAACATTTCCTACGGCAAACGAATCGATCAACCCCTTCAATACTTTCCGGATACGCCCCAGCAACTCCTTAAACTGCGTACGGTCGGCGAACTCTACATCTTCTTCAGAAAAATCCAATTCCAATTCAATTAAAGACGCGAAGTTTAGAAGCTCTTGTCTCAAAGACTTGATCTCATTACTAAAACCCCCGCGCATCTGCTGCATGGCTATCTGGTGACTGGCCGCATTATCACTGGCAATCAGGTCGGCCACCGCTTCGGCCTGGCTGAGATCCATTTTACCATTGAGGAAGGCCCTAAGGGTAAACTCCCCCGCTTCCGCCATTCTACATCCGTTCCTTAAGAAGAGCTGAATGAGCTGTTGCTGAATAAATGGGGAACCATGACATGAAATCTCCACAACGTTCTCCCCTGTATACGAATTGGGTCCTTTAAAAACCGATACCAGAACCTCGTCAAGCAATTTTCCTCCCTCAACCATATGGCCCAAACTAATGGTATGACTTTTCTTCTTGGTTAAATCCTTACCATAGGCCGATTGAAAAAAGGGGGCCACGATTTCTATGGCCTTTTCGCCAGAAATACGTATTACGGCGATGGCTCCCGCACCTGAAGGTGTGGCCAATGCTATGATGTTATCGTTAGGAATCATTCATGAGTTTTTGCAAAAGTACTCAAAAACAGATAGAAGTCTTCGGCCTCTCCCTACGACAAAAATATAATTGCACCAAAGTGCAACAATAACCGAAAATATCTACCTTCGCGCCTCCATTAACTATTTTAAATTAAAATTATTATGAAAATACGTTTATTGACTTTTTGTGTGATTTTTATGGGTATGACTGCCTTGACCTTCGCCCAGGAAGAAGAAGGAGAAGTTCAAAACGACTCTATTTCTCTAGTCGAACAAGCGGAAAGGGAAGCCAAGGAAATCAGAAAACAGATAGAAGCGGCCGAAAGAGAAGCTAAAGAAGCTGAAAAGGCGGCCAAAGCCGCTAAAAAAGAGCAAAAAAGAGCTGACAAAGCAGCCAAAAGAATCGAAAAACTGAACGACAAAATCAGTGCGATCAGAAAAACCTTGGACCGAGATGAAAAGAAAGTCAGCAAGATCAGCAACAAGATGGAAGTGGATAAAATCAAAGGAAAACTTTCTCCGAACGATATCGCCAAAATCGAAAAGAAACTAAGCAAACTAAAGAGTAACATTGCAAAGAATCAGGAAAAACTGTTGAAAATAGAGCGTAAGCTATAGTAGTATCCACTTCAATTTATTTTCAAAAAAACCCCGTACACTCCATGTCGTACGGGATTTTTTATTTCTTATCCCCATCTGAAATTGTAACATTTTGGTTTTTAGCTCGTCTTATATTTAGAACCCCCTAAACAATCAAAAAATGGAAGTCATCAATCAAAACAAATCATTAGAAAAGAACAATCAACTATTGGTCATTGCACACCTATCGCAATTGCTGACCTATGTAACCGGTTTTGGCGGGCTTATCGTACCATTGGTATTATGGCTCTCCACGAAGGACAACGTTGACGGAATGGACGAACATGGCAAGTCGATTGTCAATTTTCAATTAAGTATGCTCCTTTTTACCATTCTTAGTATTCCGGCCATTTTACTCTTAGGTCTAGGCATCTTAAGTTTGATCTTCATTGGCATAATCGCTTTTGTACTACCTATCGTGAATGCCGTAAAAGCAAGTAACGGCGAAACTCCGAGCAATTTTATGACCATTCGGTTTATCTCGTAAAAATCACCTTCTATAGAACAAATAGGTCACTGACCATACTCGGCCCGCGATATTACTTTCGCGGGCTTTTTGCTTCCATACCCCCCCGAACAACATCAAAGCATTAACATCGATATACCGATTGCGCTGGTATAGCTTAAATTTCATATTTTTAACCTGCGCCCCAAAGCCTCGCAGAACCAACCAAGATGAAACCGCCCTTCCTACTATTATACATACTGCTCATGCTTTTGCCCATAAACCCGGTTTTTGGGCAAAACATAAAATTCAAGACCCTCAGTACCAACGACGGGCTTTCGAATAATTCCATCACCGATTTGATAAGCGATGATGACGGCCTGTTATGGATTGCCACTTGGGACGGACTCAACAGTTATAACGGCCAAAAATTCACGGTCTACAAACACGATATAAAAAATTCGACTTCCATAGCCGGAAACAATGTTCAGCACCTAAAAAAAGACGGCCAAGGAAATATATGGATCCTTACAAAGGATAAAAAAATAAGCAAACACCTAGGCAACGGCAAGTTTCAGAATTTTTCCTTTGATGAACCCCTACAATATATGACCCTGACCAAAGAGGGACGAATAGGCATCCGGACCGATAATACCCATTACGAATTTATCGATGGTAACTTTAAGGAAGCAAAGTTTGTCGAGAAAAAAAAGGAAGACAATAGTATCCTCAGGGAGCTTCTTTTGAACAAATATCCAAATACCATTATCAACGATGTCCTCAAAGACAAATCCGGACATATCTGGTATGCCACCCGAAGGAACGGTATCTATATCATTCCCAACAGCATCGCCAATCGGAACAATGACCGGATCGACCATTACTATTACGACCTCTACGACCCCTATAGCTTTAACAGCAATGAGGTTGAACGAATATACGAAGACAGTTTTGGCAATATATGGCTAGGACATAAAGATGGTGGGCTAAGCATGGCCTATAGCGGCTCTGAGAAAATCTCTACAATTACACCACATCCGAACAAATATCCACATTTGCCCAACGAAACCATACGGGCAATTACCAAGGATTTCAATAATCGCATCTGGCTGGGATATTATACAAAAGGCCTGTTTTACTTTGACCAAGACGAACCGTGCTACTTAAAATATCATATTGCAGAGGCCCAGGAAAATTCAGACTGGGGGCGAATCCGGTCGCTTTACACCACCTCCAATGGTGAAATTTGGGCAGGCACCTATGCGGGTATTATTCGAATTAAGAAGAACGGCTATACCCTGTATCAATCTAAAAACACTGCCAATCTCCCCAACGACAGAAACTATTCATTTCAAGAAGACAACAATAATCAGCTCTATATAGCCTGTTGGGGAGGGATGGCCAAATTTAACTTGACCACCGATAGCTTTGAGGCCTTTATAGGTCAATCGGCATTGGCCCCATACCACATTAGAAACATAAAATACGCTGATAACGAACTTTTGATCAGCACCGAAAACGAAGGTCTGATATTACTTGACATTGCCACCGGCCAACTAACGGATATCACGGTAAAAGACGGGCTCTTGGGCAATAGCGTCTATTCTTCCTTTAAAGACAAGCAGTCGGGTTACTATTGGACGGGAAGCTTGGGCGGCATCAGCGTATACGACAAAAACAAAGGGCTTATACAGCATATTTCAGAAAAACAGGGCCTCCCGAGCCATATGGTATATGGCCTACTCTTAGACAGCGATAAGGTTTGGGTGAGTACGACCAAAGGGATTGCCGCCGTAGACAGAAACGATTTTTCCGTTACAGGCCTGAATATGGATGAAGGCTGGCAAGGCCGTGAATTCTCAGAAGGCGCCTACTACCAAGACCCTAAAGGCACCTTGTTCTTTGCGGGAATAAACGGACTTAACTACTTTTCGCCGGCGAGTCTGAACATTACCAAAAGACTGCCCAAAATAAAGGTCGAAATAGACGATACCAGCGATTTTACGAAAGGCATTACTAAAAATTTTATCGACAATTCCCTAGATATAAAAATCGAACCCGTTGTTTTTACGCAAGACCCCAACAATCGGGTACTGTACAAACTTTCCGGTTACGACAACGAGTTTCAAGAATTCAAGGAAGGCCAAGGCCGTGTCCATTACACCGGTCTGCCCGATGGCGAATATATTTTTGAAGTAAAAAACTCTTCTGCCAAAGACCTAGCCTTTAAAGGCATTCCCATCATCATCAAAAAACCGTTTTACAAGACCACCCTCTTCTACCTACTTCTATTGACCACCTTGCTACTAAGCCTTACAAGCTGGGTACTGGTACGAAACCGCAACATTGCGCAAAACCAGAAAGAATTGGAACGTAAAATAGAGGAACGGACCGAAACCATAAACCGGCAAAAAGAACGGCTCTTGAAGGTCAACCATACCTTAGATGAAAAAAATAAAGAAATCAACCGCCAAAGGGAAGAACTCTTAAACTCTTATCACCAGCTTAAAAACGAAGATTTTGAAATCGAAAAGTTCAAGACCTTCGTATTGTCGGAGTTCAAGGAACCGGTTTCCAAAATTATTGAGAACACCAAAGAACTGAACGAAGACGACGGCACAAAACAAAACATCAATAAGGAGTCGAACAAATTGATCACGTTGCTATCGGAATGGGACTACCTTACCAACTCTAAGGACATAGGCGAACTAAAAAAATCGGCGACCAAAATAAGACAAACCATAAAAGTACTTGTAGACGGACTCGCTACACACGCCCGAAAATCGAAAATCAATTTAGACTACACCCTAGATATCGAAGACCAATGGGTAGAACTAGACTCCCTCCGTTTTAAATTGTTTTTCAAATACCTCTTTAACGACATTCTCAAATACCTTTCGAAAGACAGCTACCTAAAACTTACGGTAAGGACAAAAGGTAATTCCTTAGGACTCTTTATAAAATCGGACAGTAAAGTACTCTCCGACAACTTTTTCAGTATACAACATTACAGTCCGTATTACAAAGCATCGAACACCCTGTTAGCTGCTATGGATGGAAACCTTAGCATTGAAAAAAACGACGAACTGACCATTTCGGTACACTTGCCGATCAAGGTGGTAGATACCGAAAACAATAAGGTAGAAGAAGTCTTATGGAAGCACCTCGACCTAAATGAAAAGCTTCCCTCGGACAAAAACAACATTCTAGTTTTTTGTAATGACGACGACGCTTTGCCGGCCCTTCAATTATTCGACCACCCCGACAACAATCTAATCTTTGAAAAAACGGCATCAGCGGTAAGCTCGGCCATCAAACATGTCAACATACATTGCCTGGCCCTGTACAATATTCCCATTGACGAACAGTTGGTACAACTCTTTCATCTTATAAAAAGCAATGGGGCACAGATAGCCGTTTCGGTGCTCTACGTTTCCGAAGAAATAAACCATTCATTGCGCATACAAACTACAGAACTTGGCGTAGACACCTTTATACAGCTACCCGTAAGCAAGTCTTTTATTCAAAGTAAAATTTCGAAACTCACATCCGTTAGAAAAGAATATGCGAACAACACATCAAAACACCTCTTCTATGTTCCGCCTTTCGATGAGACCAAAACCCTATCGATCAACGAGAAACTTGTAAAAAAGGCCCTGGCCCTGATAAACAAAAACCTCAACGACCCCTCGTTCAACGTTCAGAAGCTACAAGAAATGCTTTTCGTATCAAAAATCAAGTGCTATCGGGCCTTTAAAGAGGTGCTCCAACAGTCTCCTTCCGACGTCATTATAAAGTTACGCCTGCAAAAAGCCGAATATCTCCTTAAAAATCACACCTTGAACATTTCCGAAATAAGTATAGAATGTGGTTTTAACGATCCTAAGTACTTTAGCCGCCTATTTAAGAAAAATTTCGATTATAGCCCAAAAGCATATCGCGCCAAAACCGACAACGCCTAACGTTAGCTACATATTATCACAATGTTACGTTAAAATCATTGTAATGAAAGTGCACTAAAAAGAAACCATTCACCCCCTTTTTTGAGACATAAGTACACCTTTATGATTCTTTTTTCATCTGGAAAAGTAGCACCTCCAACTACTTTTGGTTCATAACCAATTTAAAATTCTACCTAAATGAAAAAAGTGTACTTAGTTTTGCTAATAGCATTAGGATGTATTTCCTTTTCTTATTCGCAAGTAACAGTAAAGGGAACGGTAGTTTCCGAAACAGATGGAATGCCGGTTCCTTCGGTATCGATTGTACTGAAAGGGGAAACCCAAACCGGTACCTCAACAGATTTTGACGGTAACTTTACGCTAAGCCTCTCCGAAGAAAGTGGAACCCTAGTGTTCTCTTCCTTGGGTTTTGCCACTAAAGAAGTAAACTTTTCAGGAGACCAGGTCCTGAATGTATCGATGAATGAAGAAGCCAGCTTTTTGGATGAAGTAGTCCTTATCGGCTACGGTTCATCCAGAAAGGGTGATTTGACCACGGCCATTGCAACGGTCAATAATGTAGAGAGCATTGCTTCAAGACCGGTCTCTAATATTACCGAATTCCTACAGGGTAATGTCGCAGGGGTTACCGTATTACAACAAGGTGGGGACCCAACTTCTAGCGGCAATGTCGTTATTCGTGGCCTCGGAACCTTTTCCAATGAAAAACCGCTGACCGTTGTAGATGGTGTGCCCTATTATGGCCCTGCCATCAACCCCAACGACATCGCGTCGGTTTCCGTACTAAAGGATGCCGCCTCGGCCGCCATTTATGGAGCACAAGCAGCATCGGGGGTTATCGTTATCCAAACCAAAAAGGGGGTCATAGGCAAACCTCGTATTACCGTAGACTACTATGGCGGTATTCAAGAAGCTACCAACCTCCCTACCCCACTTACGGCACAACAACAGGCCGACATTTACAACACTGCCGCCGACAATGCCGGAACACCACGACAATCGGCACACGACGCCGCACAAAACCCGTACGGACAAGTAAACCGTACCAACTGGGTAGACGCGATTTTTAGGCCCGCAGGTATGAACAATGCCAATGTTAATATTAGCGGTGCCGGAGAAAGTATGAATTACCTAACTTCGTTTGGTTATACTAAAAGAAATGGTCTTTTAGAGGGAACAAGTTCTGAACGCTACAATTTTAGGGTGAAGTCCGACTTTGACCTTTCCGATAAAATAAAGATTGGCGAGAACGTTTACTTTTCAAAAACGGAAGCCGTAGGAACCAATACGGACAACCCGTATTCAGGAACCATAATAAACGCCATTTACATGCCTTCTGCCTCTCCAACCCGCTATGAAGATGGCAGTTTTGCCGGAGTTGTCCCAGAGAACCTTTCTCAATTTGCAGGGGCGTACGGAGATGTTTACAACCCCTTGGCCCTCTTGCTAAGACCTACGACCAATGCGCCTACAAACTTTTTGAACGCCAATGTATTTTTAGAATACAAAATCTTGAACGGCCTATCGTTCAAAACTAACTATTCGTATAGCTACACCCATTCGCAATACAAAAGGTTTCAGCCTAAAGTACCTGAATTGGGGCGTTCAAACCCGAACAATTATTTAGATCAAACCACCTCTACCACGAACCGCTGGGTCTGGGACAACCAATTGAGCTATAAACGATCATTTGGCGACCACAACCTAGACCTTACCGCAATCTATTCTTCCCAGCATACGGATTTTGAGAGCCTATCTAACCGAGGGGAAGGTTTTAGCAACGAAGAAGCATTCAACCAATATCTATCGAATGCCTCCGTCATCAGAAACCCTGGCACCAATGTTTATGAAGATGCCTTGACATCGGCCATTGGTAGGCTAATGTACAATTACAAGAATCGCTACTTTATCTCAGGGAGCATTAGAAGGGATATGACCTCACGCTTAGCGGTAAACAATCAAGCGGATAACTTTCCATCGGCTACCGTGGGCTGGAGATTGTCAGACGAATCATTCTTCAATGTCAAAGCCATCAATGACCTGAAATTTAGAGCTTCTTGGGGACAGATAGGAAATATCAACTCCGTAGGCTATTATTCTTTTGACGTTCCATTGAACACCACGGTAGTTACTATTGGCGAAGACGCCTCACATGACGATAAGGGTGCGTACGTTGGAAAGCAATCGAACCCAAACCTAAACTGGGAAGTGTCGGAATCGGTCAACTTTGGTCTAGACGCAGCACTTTTCAACAACAGTCTAAGCCTTACTTTCGATTACTTCGAAAAATCGACCAAGGGAATGATCCTTCCCGGTCTTGAAGATCTACACCAAGGTACATCGGCTGCCGATGTAAACGGTGGGGAGGTAAAGAACAATGGCTTTGAAATTTCGGCAAGCTATTCCAAGCAAATAGGAGACCTCGACTTTACCATCAATGCCAATACCAGCGTACTGGAAAATGAACTGGTAAACCTAGACGGTTATAATAAAAGCGGTATAGATTTTATTGCCCATTCTGACAATGTTAGAGGAGTGCTTAGACCTTACCGCTCCGAAGTGGGCAGAGCCTTGTACTCGGTCTATGTAGTGCCCCAATTGGGCATATTCCAAAATCAGGCAGAAATTGATGCCCATGTAAAAGATGGCAACTTAATACAGCCTAACGCCCAGCCTGGCGATTTTAAATTTGCCGATAGCAACAATGATGGAAAAATAGACGATAACGACAAGGTTTTTTACGACAGTTACCAACCCGATTTCACCTATAACTTCGGTCTGAACCTAAATTACAAAAATTTTGATTTAGGCATGTTGTTTCAAGGCGTTTCAGGTGTTGAAGTATTTAACGGATACAAGTTTTCTACCTATAACGCTTCGCTTACCGGATATAACCTAGATAACAGGGTACTTGACGCATGGTCGCCTTCCAACACAGGGGCCACTACACCAAGGCTATCGACCAAAGACGACAACCAAAACTTTGGTCTGGCATCAAGCTGGTATCTTGAAGATGCCTCATACTTAAGAATGAAGAACGTAACCCTTGGGTACACCATAAACGAGCGTATTATGAATACCGTATTGCCCGGCTCGTCATTGCGTTTTTACATCTCTGCAGAAAACCTATTTACCATTACAGATTATACGGGCATCGACCCCGAAGTTGGTGGCAAAGGATTGGATATCGCACGGTACCCATTATCAAGAACTATTACCGCTGGTCTATCATTATCGCTCTAACCTAAAAAAAATGAAAAAAATGAAATTCAATAGCATAAAAACCATGAGCTTGGTACTGGGCTTTGCCGGCCTTAACCTGATTAGTTGCTCTGACGATTTTACGGAGGTCACTCCCCTAGGAAGCACGTCATACGCCAATTTTTGGGCATCTGAACAAGATGCTTCAGAGGCAGTGAACAGTATGTATCAATACATGACGGACCAAGAAATGTTCTCTAGGGGCTTCTTTTGGTACATCAACGCCTCCGATGATATGATTACCGGTCGAATCAAAGCCTCTGCCGACAATATCAAAGATTTCAATATCACCGGTGGCGAAGGCGGGTATACCTCAACCTGCTACCCTAAAAGTTATCAGGTAATCCGCAGGGCCAATGATGTTATTTTGAACGTCCCCAATATGGAAATAAGCGAAGGCCTAAAAAACCAATATTTGGGAGAAGCCTACTTTATGCGTGCCTTCAGTTACTTCTGGGTTGCCCATACCTATGGAGATAACGGTGAAAATGGGGGTGTACCCATTATTACGGAAGAGAACATGAACGATGAGGCCGGTAGTTACACAAGACCTGCCAGCGTGGTCGAAAACTACAAGCAAATAGAAGCCGACCTTTTGAAAGCCGCGGAATTATTACCGCTATTCACAGAATATTCTTCCGATAACTATGGTCGCCCACATAAGGACGCCGCTTACGCCTATATCGCAAAAACCAACCTATACTGGGCACAACACGACGCCTCTAGATATGCCGAGGTAGTAAAGTACGCCGATGCCGTTACCAATAGTGGTTCGGGTAGGGCGCTGATCAACACGGGTAATCCGTCAAAAGATTACCGTGAATTGCACAGCCATTTGAACAACTGGACCAGTGAGTACATTTGGTCCGTTAACTCAGGAGTTGATAAAGGCAGCATCTTAACCGGTGTTATGCTGGAGAACAAGGGATGGGGCAAATATAACGGCTGGGGCTATTATACGCCATCAGAAGGCCTTTACAACGAGTTTGAAGACGACGATGCCAGAAAGGCGGTAACCATATTGAATTTCGGTGATGAATTTACTTTTTTCGGCGAAACCAGAAGATATCAATCGGAAAACTCCCTATCAGGTTTTCAGTTCAACAAATACATGTACGAGTTTCAATTTGAAAATCCTATCGGCACGTACCTGAACAGCAATGGCGACGATCCTTCTACCGTTTACAATGTGCCTTTAATGCGCTACGCGGAAGTCTTACTTATGAAAGCCGAAGCATTAATCATGGATGGTAAAAATGGAGATGCCCCATTGAATATGGTACGGGAAAGGGCTGGTCTTGCCCCCATTACCAATGCGACCATGAGCGATTTAAAACATGAAAGAAGGGTAGAGCTTGCCGGCGAGTTCGCCAACCGACATTTCGACCTTGTTCGTTGGGGCGATGCCGCCGATACGTATGCCGAGCCTATTTATGGCCGTATCTACACCGATCGTTCCGATCCCGATTCGCCCTACACTTCTGAAATTGTATGGCCTGCACGAAATTTTGATGCCTCATACATGAATGTTTGGCCCATACCCAATACAGTAATAGAATCATCTGGAATTCAACAGAACAAAGGATGGTAAGCATAAAAATGAGTTCGTTAGTTTAGTTTTTACAAAAAGGTACCTCCTAATGGGGTACCTTTTTTTAATTTTAAGAAGTATGTATAGATTCAAAACAAAGTATTCCCTCATAATCGCCCTTTTCTGCATAGCCCTGCTCACTGCCCAAGAAAATCGAAAAACCCTGATCCACTCTCACAACGATTACCTGCAAAACGTTCCCTTTTGGAAGGCTTACGCCAATGGTCTCGATATTATTGAGGCCGATGTCGTTTTAAAGAACGGTACATTGAACATTGCCCACACCGAATCGGAAATTATTGAGGGCAACACATTACAAATACTTTATTTAGATCCTATAAAGTATGCCATCAAAAACAACATCGGTAATGCTTCCGGCCTTATGCTGATGCTCGATGTCAAATCGAAGGCCATTCCTACCTTAAAAAAAATATTGGCCACACTTAAAAAATACCCCGAGATTACCTCACGGCCCGATATAAAGATTGTTATTTCCGGGCAAAGGCCCAAGCCCGAAACCTATAGTTCCTATCCCGAGTTCATTTATTTCGATCACCAGAAGCTAGAGAGCGACCTTGATACCGATGATTGGAAAAAAGTCGCTTTTATTAGTGTCGATTTTAAAAACTATTCGGAGTGGAACGGAAAGGGTAGACTTACCCAAGAAGATTACCAAACCGTATCGGAAGCCATCACAAAAGCCCACAATCTCAATAAGCCCTTCCGATTTTGGGGAACACCAGATTCAAATACCGCATGGAAAGCCTTTTCCGATATGGGCGTAGACATCATAAATACCGATATGCCCCACGAGACATCGGCCTACCTCAATACACTGGAAAAACGCACCTATACCAACACCATAAGCTCAAAAGTATACCGCCCTACCTACGCTACGGACCAAAAAGAGGGTCCTGTACAAAACGTAATACTACTGATCGGCGACGGAAACGGCCTAAACCAAATTTCATCGGCCGTTTTGGCCAATGGCGGCGAGCTTACCCTTTCACAACTAAAGAGCATCGGCTTTTTAAAGACACAATCTGCCGATGATTTTACCACCGACTCTGCCGCGGCAGGTACCGCACTGGCTACGGGTACAAAAACCTATAATCGCGCCATCGGCCTAGACCCATCAAGAAAGCCCGTTCAGAACATGCCCGAATTTCTCTCAAAACACGGTTACGTTTCGGGTATCATTACCACCGACAAGGTTACCGGTGCGACTCCCGCTTCCTTCTTCGCCCATCAAAAAGACCGATCGGACACCAAAGAAATCGCCCAAGACATCCTTAAGGGCCAACTTTCCCTTTTTATTGGTGGAGGGGAAGAAAATTTCACCTTCGATTGGAAAAACACCGACTTCACCATTGTAGACCGCATCGATAAAATCGGTAAACATAAGGCCGACAAGCTCGGTTATTTTCTTTCTAAAAAAGACGTACCTAGTGTACTCGATGGCCGTGACAATGCCCTTGCGGAAGCCACAAAAAACGGAATCGATTTTCTGGCCTCAAAGAACAAACCCTTTTTCCTAATGGTCGAAGCGGCACAAATAGACAGTCAAGGTCATTACAACAATGTAGGCGGTATTGTTTCTGAAGGCATAGACTTTGACCGGGCCATCACCGAAGCGATAAAATTTGCCGATGCATCGGGAAATACTTTGGTAGTCATTACCGCGGATCACGAAACCTCTGGTTTTAGCATACCACAAGGCGACCTTAAAAAAGGAATAATTGAAGGAACTTTTACTACCTTCGACCATACGGCCACTATGGTTCCTATTTTTGCCTATGGCCCAAGCTCGCAATCATTTCAGGGCATCTACGAAAACAGTGATATGTTTGAAAAGATCACAAGAGCACTTAACTTAGAGTCCAAATAAAATATAACCGACCATGAAAAGATTCAAAGCGCTCGACGTTTTCCGCGGATTGACCATTTGCCTGATGATTATTGTCAATACGCCCGGAGACTGGGACATGACCTTTTCACCTTTATTACACGCCAAATGGCACGGCTTCACCCCTACCGATTTGGTATTTCCTTCATTTTTGTTTGCCGTTGGCAACGCCTTTGCTTTCGTCAAAACGAAATGGGCCGACAAACCGCTTTCCGATGTTTTCAAGAAAATAGCCAAACGTACCTTGATCATATTTCTATTGGGCTATACCATGTATTGGATTCCCTTCTTCTCTTGGACCGAAACTGGGGATCTAGCAGCCATTCCTTTTAACGAAACAAGGATTCTAGGTGTACTGCAACGTATTGCCCTATGTTATTTCATTGGCGCCACTATGATCTATTTTCTGACCAATAGGCAATTGATCATAGCCTCGGCCGCGATTTTATTGGGCTATTGGGGATTGTTAAGCGCCTTTGGCGATTACACCTTGGAAGGAAACTTTGTTAGAACCATAGACCGAATGCTTTTGGGTGACAGCCACCTCTATATGGGTAATGGTATTCCGTTTGACCCTGAAGGGATTTTAAGCACCTTGCCTTCCATATGCAACGTTCTTGGTGGCTACCTAGTAGGAAAGTACCTTATTGACAAGGGCATCGATTACGAAAAACTGGCCAAAATGCTTCTTGTTGGAGCGGGTTTACTGGTAGTGGCCTATTTATGGGACCTTACTTTCCCCGTAAACAAAAAATTATGGACCAGTTCCTTCGTAGTGCTTACCGTAGGTCTTGATATCGTGGTCTTGTCCGTATTGATCTATACCATTGAATTCCTAAAGCGACCGATCAACTATAATTTCTTTGAAGTATTCGGCAAAAACCCGCTTTTCATCTATCTACTCTCGGAATACCTGGCCATAGGCATGCACTTTATCCGAGTAGACGGAGAACAGACCCTCTACGAATATTGCTACGAAAAGCGCTTTAGCTGGATAGGGCCTTACTTTGGCTCTTTGGCCTTTGCCCTGGTCTTTATGCTCTTCTGCTGGAGCATCGGTCTTTGGTTGGACAGAAAAAAAATCTATATTAAAGTCTAGGATAGATTAGGCTCAACACAAAAAGTTGTGGAGAGGTTAAAATTGGCCGATCTTTGAATCCAAAAAGTTAAATGCTTTCAGATTCACTATCATCTATAGCCAAA
>NZ_FTOB01000017.1 GCF_900156625.1 Zobellia uliginosa
TACCACCGTTGAGAGCTGGAAAGGATTCAACTACCTATCATTCATAGTAATCGCCCTATAAAAATCAAACTAAAAAAGTTTAAATGAGTTCAATATCAAAATATATAATACTCTCCTTTTTTTTATTTTTTACTATAATAGATCTGACCGCTCAAGATATAACCGATTCTATTAATTTTTTTATTAAAAAAGCAGAGGCTACAAAAGTTAAAGATGATTTGGATTTGGCTTTGTCTTACTATAATAAAGCTTTGGTATTAATTGAAAAGACCCCAAACGAAAAGCTACTTCTCAAAACTTACGAGAACATTGGAGATATTCATGAAGCGTATGGCAGACCATATAAGGCTATGGACTTTTATCACCATGGCGAAAAACTTAGTTTAAAAACAAATGATTCTAATACATATGCAAGAATTTTGGGAAAAATAGGAGTTTCTTATTCTACCGCCGTACAAAGTGATACTGCCTTTTATTACTTTGATAAGGCCTTAGAGCATGTTGATACGGTAAGAAATAAGAAAGAATTTGCAAAACCGATGTTAGAAATTGGGAGATACTATTTTATAAATAATGACAGGGACAATGCCTATAAATTCCATCATAAATCATACATCATTAGTAATTCGATGGGATATTACCCTATACTTGCTAAGGCTGCCAATGGAATAAGTAATAGTTATGCACAAAAAGGTCAATTTGACATATACAATAATCTTGGAAACAATCTAATGCGATTGCAGCAATACGACTCTGCTATTTATTATTTTATGAAAGCAGAATATATAGGAAAAATAAATCGAAACAATTCTCAATTATCAACAATTTATCAAAGTATATCTAATTTATACATTCTGAAAAAAGAATACACTAAAGCAATATATTATCTTAATAAAGGATTTGGAATACTAAAGCAAAATAATGACCATATAGATAATATTTATTACAGTAACAATTTCTACAAAGCTTATAAAGCTTATAAGGGTGCCAGAAACTATAAAAAATCTTTGGAATACCATGAAAAATTCAAGTTTTGGACAGATTCTGTAACAAAAGCTTCTTCTCAAGTAAAAATGCTAGAATTTAAAGTAAAATATGAAACAAAACTAAAAGAAAATCAAATCGCAATTTTAAGTAAAGAAAACGAGTTAAAAAGCTTAAAAATTATACAGACCCAAAAACGACATAGCACTCATTTATTAATCTTATCTATTGTGGTATTGTCTATAATTGGTGGTATTCTCATCTATCATTTTACCAATAAAAGTAAATTGGTAGCTAAACAAGAAAACATGCGCTTAAAATCTGTTATAGAAGCAGAGGAAAAAGAAAGAAAACGAATAGCTCAAGATCTTCATGATAGCTTGGGGCAAGCCATTTCTTCCATGATGATAATTGCGTCTAATTTGAATACTGAAAATGTAGAAGAAGAAAAAAAGCTCCAGAAATTGCTAAGTTTGATA
This sequence comes from Zobellia uliginosa, assembly GCF_900156625.1. Classification (GTDB taxonomy): domain Bacteria; phylum Bacteroidota; class Bacteroidia; order Flavobacteriales; family Flavobacteriaceae; genus Zobellia; species Zobellia uliginosa. The sequence continues at coordinate 1,464 of NZ_FTOB01000017.1, forward strand.
GATAGAACGTACGAGGAGCTAAGAAATATTTCACATAACATCATGCCTAATACATTAATAACATTAGGTCTCATTCCTGCCATACGCGAATTGATAGATGAAATGAGTGTAGCTCAAAACTTAAAGATTACATTTTCAGACTTTGGTAATTTCGAAGAACTAGAGGATAACCAAGCAATAGCCTTATATCGAATTATACAAGAAGCCTTATCTAATATTATAAAACATGCACAGGCTACCAAAGTAGTAATCTCTTTAAATTGTGAGAAAAATGAGCTATTATTATCTATAAAGGATAATGGAATAGGCATAAATACCTCTAAAATAGACAGTGTTGGCGGTATTGGATGGAAAAATATTCTTTCGAGGGTAGCTATTCTTACAGGAGAGGCAGATCTAAAGTCAGCACCCGGAAAAGGAACACACCTCTTTATCAGTTTTGATATTTAAAATAGGGAAAGAACATCAATAAGGTTAATCAAAATTTTTAATTTGCATAGCTAGTAGGGTACTACCTAATAGGATTTTTTCTAAGTTTTTTGGATGTTCTTTTTTGTTTTGTTTGTTCATTTATTTTTTGTTCTGAAGGTGTTTTTGATAAATTTTGCAGACTGAAACTTTCACCTTTACCTTTTGGAATTACCTCTCTATCTCTATGTTTAAGAGGATCTTGTTTTTTAGTGCTTCTTATCAGTATATGTTCTAATCTACTCCAAAAACTTTTTGTTCGTTTTTTGGGTGGATTATGTTCTTTATTCTCAGGCAAGTCTTCTTTTGTATCACCTTTTGATTCCGTGTTTACAGAGTTTTTTAAACCTTTTACTTGATCATTGTTATCTTTAGGTCTAGGAGATAGTCCATCAATGGGTAATAATCCTGGGTCTCTATACTCAGGTAAATCTTCTATGAATTTACCTTTCGGTTTTCTTGAACCTGCTTGTTTAATGCCTAAATTGTTTAATTGGGCCTGGAGTAACCGTTCCCTAGTAGTTAATTCAGCCAATTCCTTCAATAACCTTCGATTTTTTTTCTTTAAATTAAGAAGTTTTTGTTTTTGTTCTCGATTTCTCAATTGAATAAATGCAATTTCAGCTTCTAATTTCCGATGTTCATTAAAGAAACTTTTAACATGTTCTCGTGTTAACTGTCTAGAACCCTCTCCTCCGGGAGCCGTTATAGGTATATTTTCTTCCATAAAAATACAATTTAATAGTAATACTTACTCTTTTTGTTTGGTCTTCAAAAACATAAATGCAACCGCTATGTTTTTTATTCTCAAAGATTAATCCCTCTTTATAATAAAAACAATTATGGGGCATTATACCCTATATTAAAGGTGAAATTTTATGGTTGAATAGGTATTCATTATGTACTCAAAAAAAAAAGCATCAGAAAAGGACTGATGCTTTTTTTTTGTATTAAAATATCTGTATTTCTACCTTTGAAAATATATCGAGACCTACCTGGTTTTTTATTAGATTATCAAAAGTCTCACGTTTACGTATTAAATGTGCTTTTTCTTCATGCTGGAATTACTACATTAGTCCGGACACAAAGTTGAGAGAATATGTTTGCTCGTTATGAACTTAGCATTTATGAGAAGTAAACCTAAACATTACACCTTAGAGTTTAAACAAAAGGCCGTAGAATTAAGTTATGCCACAGACAGTGTAAGGTTACATTGTTTTAACAAAAGGAGATAAGGGCCACTATAAATCATATACACCTTATATTTTACCTATTTTTTCCCTTAATACAACTAGAGCATCATGCATCCATTTTTCAACCGTTTTAACAGAAATATCTAGCATTTCGGCAATTTCTTTATAGGTTTTTTCATCTATCCTGTTTAACAAAAACACTTTTCTTTGATTATCTGGTAGTAAAGATATTTCACGGTTTATTTTATCCAGAAATTCTTTTTCCTCTAAGACATAATCAGGAGATTCTATATAAAGAAGGTTCTTATTTGCATTATTTTGATGCTTAAGTATCATTTTCTGCCTTTTTAGATCATTGAGAAAAGCATTCCTTGCTAACATAAAAAGATAACCTTTTGATTTTTCATAAGGTACATCCTTGCAGTTATTCCATAATTTGATGAAACTATCTTGCATTAAATCTTTTGCCTTGTCTAAATCACCGTATTTATAGTAGAAAAAATTTTGTAAAGATTTAAAATGGTCTTTAAATATTTGTTTAAACGTTTTTTCATCGCAAACATTTAATTTTTCACTCATAGCAGGTTGTATATGTATTAAAAAAGATTTGAGAACTTAACGTTCTAAAAAAAAATAATTTTTTTATAATTTGATGATGTTGTTTAGGAACATTTACAAATTTAGATCTTTCTGTTTTGTCTGATTTATTATTTCTTTAAATAATTTAAATTTTATTTTATTTTTTTCAAAATGGCGTTCATCTTTTTATATATCTATCATTATAGATAAAAGCTTATTAATCCTACAAATAAGTACGCTAATCAAAAGTCTATTATTAAAACTGCTTTTTTTAACATTTTAATTAAAATTAAGGAGGCTCAAATTTCCTTAAATGATAAGTGCTTAATTTTTTAAAAATACCTAAAGTAAGTAATAAACTATTTTTTTTGCAGTTTTTTAACATCCAAAATCCTTTGACAGATATAGTCTTCAAAACTTAGTAAACTTATTATAAAGGAATTAAAAAGCCTATGAGTATAAAAATATCAAAATGATCTTGTACTCAAAATTCAAATGGCAATCATCATTGTCTCCTTCGGGGAATAAGATAAATGCATAAGCATTATGATGTAGAGATATTGAAAGGTCATATTCCGAAGAATCATATCTATTTGTTAGTTTCTGTTCCACTACATTTTTCAATAAGTAAACTAGTTTAATATTTAAAAGGAAAAAGATTTGAAAAGCCCTGCTTTTGAATGTCAGTATATCCATTAAATAAACTTTTTATTGGATTTCCCGGAATAACATTTTTTAGACCTCAGCTCTAATCTATCCTTAAATATTTGTGCACACACGGTAGCCTCAAAGCGATAAGCAGAAAAACTAAAGGAGGTGGGATTATTTAAATTAAAACCTCTCTAATTACGCAAAAAAACTTCGATTCCCCTTAAATGCTGAGCTATCATATTATTTTTTTTGAAAAAATATATAGGGTAAACAAACGAGTTAACTGTTTTTATATCGTGCAATACACATATCTGAAATTTTACAAAAAACCACATTCATAAAACGAAACAACCTTATTACAAGGATATAAAAAGGGTGACAGGTAAAAAACATCAGAATTAGATAACATTCTATATTAATTATTAAATTTTAACGCTATGAATAATGTAACAAGCAATGCTAAAACTTCAGACGAAAATCTAATTTTTAACGAATCAAAAAAAGAAATTTCAGCGCACATTTCCGGTACAGGAGTTTCTGCTCTTGAATCTCTAAAAGCACTTCCTGCTCTAAAGGGCTCCTTGATACTTGATGGTGTTGGAACGAAAGAACATGCTGAGAAAACTGGAGAATGGCCTATCCTGGATTTTATTTTGAAAAAGGTTGAACCTTTAAAAACTTCAGTTGCTGGCTATCATGATTATGATCAGCGTGCCCAAACAGCTCCATTGCTCAGTATATTTGATAAGTACCTCAAAGGACCTTTTCCTGAGATAACTCAAACTGGGAACATCCTTTTGTCAGGACATAGTCGAGGTGTTGCAGGAGGTATGGTAGGAGTTTTAGCCGGATTATATCAAATAGGTAAATCTCCAGAGCATACAGAAATATTTAAGCATATCGCAAATCAAATTAACAAAATGAATCTTGTGCTATTTGATGGTGTTGCCGGTCCTATGGGGAATTACTTATATGGAGTAATGGATTTGCCCGAGTTCAAAGACAAAAAAGATAAATTAGGGCATCTGTTTAGAGAACTAAATAAAATGTTTGCAGCGGCCAAAAGGGAAAAGGGGGTTGAAGAAAAAGAAACTTTGAAAGTAACAATAATGCTTGCTCGTACCGATAGCCGTCCCGACTTCGAGATAGACCCAAATATACAAGCATATATGCAAGACCCTGGAAATAGCTTCGAACTATACCGTGCAGGGTTTCAACATTCTGCAATGGTAGATCCAATACCTTATGAAAAACAACCTGAGGGTTTTAAAAAGCTTTATCCTGACGAGAGATATACCCCTACTCAACTTGCTAATAGCATAATAGCCGAAAAAAGAGGTCTTAACCCCAAAATTTCTGCTAAAGAGATTGCGATCGAAGTTAATAAACAGGAAATGAACGTTATAAATCTAGCAAAACAAATATATGCCAATAATGAAAAACCTAAAGTATCACGCGAGGATAAATTGGCATTGGACTATCTTCTCTGGATAACAAGCAGGGATGGATACGCTCTATCTAGCAAAATATTAACACATACTAATTTCAAAGCTATTATTGCTAATTCTAAAGATAACCCTAACAAACTTCCCATTTGGGATAGTGGTAGAGTACTTGATGAAGATTGGGATCAAAATCCATTGAGGGTATTTATACCTAGTAATGTAATAGATATTGTTACAGGTAAGGTAGTAGAATTAGGAATAAGTTCTCAAAAAGGAAGTATTTCACATCCTTTGAGAAGAAGAAATTCATGGCAAATTCCTACGATCGAGCCTACTGAAGGAAGCCACAAAGCGAAACTTCAAAAACCACAAAAACAACAAAAACAACAAAAACCTGGAAGATCATAGCTAAGAATAGGTGAGTAAGTCTGATATTTTTAAGACCATACATGTGGTACAAGGAAAGGGGAACTATAGAAAAAAGTTCCCCTTTCTATATTGTACTTATACTGCCCTACAAAACATTGTATCATTGAGTTGATAAAAGCAAGGATTCCGTATACCCGAGGACATTAAAGTTATCGGATTCAACAACGACCCCGTCTCCGAGGTCATATCGCCCAGCCTATCCACAATTGAATACCCCGGTTACAAAATGGGCATTCTTCAGGACAAAGTATCTTCAGCCATTTAAACGGGTCGATCAATATTCAGTCCGCCGACCAAATCCTCATCAAACATAAATTAATAGCTAGGGAAACTACCATCCGAAACAGCAGGAAATGCACGTTAAGGAAGTAGCCCCAAACCATCCACTGGTACAAGCCTTTAAAGGAAATGGATTAACCCATGTAGACGAGCCCTACTTTTTCAACAATGCCTATTTCGACTATAATTTCAGGCCCTTACTTTATATTGAAATCGATAAGCTAGAAGGCATGAAAAAGGAAGTCGACGAAAAGGTAAACTATGTTTCTTGGATCAAAAGACATGGCAAAGGCCGCGTTTTCTATAGCTCCCCATCACATAACGCCCAAAGTTTAGACCACCCTGGGTTACTTCAGTTTTTCTTGGATGGCTTACAGTATGCTGTCGGCGACTTAAAATGCGACGACTCCCCTATTGGAAAATAAAAGGCTTTAGGGTAGTTTTGTATAAAACAACACTTTGAAACATTACTACCCTTTTATATTGACCTTACTGCTCTGCTCGTTTACGGCATGTAAAGAGAACGAGCCTAAGCCTTCAAGCAAAGCATCGGACCCTGTTACCGCCACTCCCAAGATCGAAGAGGTCAGCCTACTAGACCGTTGCATCAATGCCCATGGCGGCATTCAACAATGGAAATCGTTCATCAGTCTGGCCTATAATTTAGAAGAAAAGGGAAGAACCGTTTACCAGCTTACCCACCTAAAAGACCGTAGGGCCTATTTAAAATCAAAAGATTTTGAAGTGGGTTTTGACGGAAAAACGGCATGGGCAAAACCGGATGCTTCCCACATCCCCGGAAATTCCCCAGCGTTTTATTACAATCTCGATTTTTACTTTTTCGGCATGCCCTTTTTATTGGAAGACCCGGGCGTGATTACTAGCGACGAAGGAACATCCGTTGTTGGCGGTAAAACCTACGAGACCTTAAAGGTTACCTTTGGCCCGGAAGTCGGCCTTACCCCAGAAGACGTTTACTACCTCTACATCGACCCCGAAACCTTTCGGCTAGAGATACTCACCTATTCCGTTTCTTATTTCAATAAGGAAGATGCACAGATAAACACGGCCAAAGTGTATTCGGGATATCACGAGGTACAGGGCCTTCTGATGCCTTCCCAATTGGAAAATTATGCATGGAAGGACGGAAATTTAGGAGAAAACAAACAACACACCCGTCTTTTCAGCGACATTCGCTTTCTAGATCAAATACCCGATGACAGCGTTTTCAAGGTGCCACAAGGGGCTGTGACCGAAAAAATAGTGCAAGATTAATCCCTTATTTCTTTGAATAATCCAATAGCTCCTGTTCGGTGTATTCGGTTCCGCTTTTGGGTTTGGTCTGGCGTAGCTCTTCGATCTTATCGATATTCAAGCGCTTAGGCTCATCGGAAAACGCATTGGTCACATACGATATAATATCGGCAATATCCTTATTGGAAATATCTTCATTGCGTATGAGTCCCGGCATGGCGAGGTTTAAATTGTATTGCTCCCCTTTGACCGTTATAGGCCCTTCAAGGCCGTGCAAGATTATCAGTCCTAGTCTTTCCGTATTGGCCACGTGCTCAGACCCCATTAGTGGCGGTGCCAGGCCTTCTATTCCCTGGCCATTTACCCCGTGGCACGAAGCACAGATTTCATAAAACATCTTGGCCCCACTGGTTCTTGTGTCTTCTACTAATGACTTCCTTGCAAAAATAGGGTTGACCTTATCTTCTTTTCGCTTGATAGCGCTTGTTGATATCACTTCGGCAAGTTTCGGGTTCCCCGATGCAATGGCGGTCTGTAAGTCTTCTTCCCCACCCGTGATGCCACTGACCAAGGCCTCGGTAAATATTGGCTTGTTCACATACTTGGCACTTAGCTTTTCCATAACCGGAAGAAAACGCGATTCATCTTGGCCCACTAAGTTTCCTATGATGCTACTTAAATAAAGGTCTATAGTCACATTATTTTTGTTCAACAGCTCGGCAACCAAGGCTTCTGTTTGCTCGGTATTGGCCTTCGTTACAAATGGCGGAAGCAAAACAAGTGCATGGGCCGTCAGATCAGCAGCCCCTGAGCGTGCCGCCTTGGCCAACAAGTCATACGACAAGGCATCGAGCCCTTCCAAGGTATATAGCGCATGTATTTGGGCTATAGGGTTTTGTCCGTCCTGCAGAAGCTCTTCCAATCCTTCTATGGCATCTTTTTGGTTTCTGTAAATCAACTGCTGCTGGGCACGGTCGCGAACCCAACCATTCTTATCCTTTAATAGTGCAATGAGTTGTTTGGTATTCATCCCACTAAAATTACGGACCGCTTCATACCGTTGACCTAGCTTCTTGACACGTAAGATACGCCCAAAATTAATCAGGGTATCGAGTTTGTTTACAGCTACTTTTTTCTTGAGATAAGGGCTCAAATAGGCGTGATGCCCTATCATACCACGATGCATATCGGTAATATACAAGCTTCCATCAGGGCCATTGTTCAAGTTTACCGGTCGAAACCCTTCATCCGTAGAGGTCAAGAATTCCTTTCCTTCATAGGCTTGTTTCGCTATGGTGGAATCTCCCGTAAAAGTCAAGAGATTGCGTTTTATAAGGTTCCCCTCAGGAATACATACAAAAACGTTCTCGTCATACGCTTCGGGAAATGCCCCGCCCCTATAGACAAGGGGGGCACAAGCGGCCGTGGCTTTCACCAATATACTATCTTGGTTCAACACCCCTTTGGCATAGCCCCTATTTACGGTCGTAGCATGTACGGGATACACCCTCTGGTCATGGGTCAACATTCTATTCACCCCATATTTCGGGCTATAATATTTGTTTTTCACCAAGACATTGGGCAAGACATGGTCTCCTAGCAATTGTCTCGAATTATCGTTAAAATAAAGTCTACCAAAATTATCATGACTTATACCCCACTGCCCCCGAAAGCTAGTTGCCTCTTTTTTCCAGACTCCCTTGACTCGTCGGTACCTGAAATTGGATTTCGCATTGTACAACCAGTTATCGAGGTTCATCATCAGACCGTTAGGCTGATGCTCGGGGTTCCCCTCTACGGCATAGATAGAATCTACAACGACCCTATTGACCGGTTTATCATCCTTAATCTCTACAAAGTATAAAAAGGGAGGTTCAGAATATAGAAGTCCCCCGTACACATGGGCCAAGGCCCTAGGCATCACAAGGCTATCCAAAAAAGTTTTCGCATGGTCTACGACCCCATCGTTATCAAGATCTTCAAGAATATCGATACTGCCCACGGGCGCGGTCTCGTCACTCCCTTGCATATCGTTCATATATCCGGGCATTTGAGCGACCCAAATCCTTCCTTGATCATCAAAATCGATGGTAACAGGGGCTTTTAGAAGCGGTTCAGAGGCCACCACCTCGAGTTCAAAACCTTCTTCTACCTTATAGCCATCCAATGCTATTTGAGGTTCCTCGTATGAAGGCTTGCAATTGCTGAACAAAACAATAAGCGCGCCAAAAAATACGGTAGATCTACAATACTTCATTCTATAAATACTTTATGCTATGATTTTATCTTCCAAATATGCCTCAAACTACATTTAAATACATGAGAAACCAATGACTTGCCGCGCCACCTAAAACAAAAATGTGCCATATAAAGTGATTGAACGGTATGCGATCCCACGCGTAAAAGAGAATTCCAAAGGTATAAAAGCCTCCACCAAGAAACAAAAGCCAAACTCCTAAAGAAGGGATGTTATCGAGAAGATTCTTAAAATCAAGAACGATCAACCACCCCATTGCCAAATATAGTCCCAATGACAAAAATTCGAACTTCCCTGTATAGAAAATTTTAAACAATGTACCTACAAGGGCAATACCCCATATCGCATAAAAAATAAGCCATCCGTTACCATTATACAACGTAATCAAGGCTATGGGCGTATAAGTACCCGCTATTAAAAAATAAATATTGATGTGGTCTAATACACGTAATTTACTTTTCAACCACGGGTTGGTACTAAGGTGATAGGTTGCCGACACCCCAAACATGGAAATCAAGCTTATGCCGTAAAGCAATATAGCAAATGTCGCATAGGGGGACTTACCGCTGTTCTTTACGAGCAACATAATCGTGCCCAGTACCGCAAATAAAGCCCCTAAACCATGCGAAAGGGTGTTGTATTTTTCTTCCTTTGAAAAAGCTATTCTCTCGTTCATGCAACCTAAAAGACACTCCTACCTTCAAACTTCGGCTACTCTACAATAAGCTTAATTCTCATTGAAGCCGAATGTCCCGGAAAGGTACAAACAATCCAGTATTCCCCAGCAGTATTCGGCACATCAAAATAGATGGTTTCTTCCGATTCGGGCTGAACGATTCCCGTATGGACCAATACCAGTTCACTATCGGGAACATAATTAAGGTCAGCACCATCCAAGCCTAAATGTAAGGCCTTATCACCCACTTCATTTACAGACGCTTCACCTCTATCGGTAATCACCAGGTTATGGAGCATATCGTCATTATTCTTAAACGTGATGGCCACCCTAGATTTTCGCTTAAGCTTAAGCTCTTCTATATCGTATTTCAATCCCGGCTTAGTACTGATCACAATTTTTTCGGTGGGACCGTTAACCCATAGTAGGGGCATCTCATTCACCCGCTTAGGTTGTTTCACACTGTTTTTTCCCGTATTCATTTCAATGGATTCCGATTTCAATGTACCTCCAGGAACTTCGTTCAAGGTGTAGTATCCTGTATCATGCAACAGCTTTTCCCCACTTTTAGCCTTTAAATCAGGAATTTTAAGCTGGTGGATAAAGCCTAAACGCATGCCTTTGACCGTCAATTTTACAGAGCGTCCATCATCTGAAACCTTGGCTTGGGTCACTTCGCCCTTCTGTTGGTCTACAATTGGACTTCCATACGTATTATGGTATAGGTAGTTAAATGTGGTTACATTATAGCTGGCAAGGTCTGCCCCTAATTTTTTATCGATAGGCTTGGTAAATTCCAACAAGAAACCATCATCTTGGGCCTTCATTGTCTTTATTTCAAAAGGCACTTTTCCGTTCCATACCAATCGCTGTAGACCGAACATTTTCCTTCCTGTTGAAGACCAACCTCTACTAGTCATCCCTACGAACATACTGTTATCGCTACCCCACAACATTCTCAATATACCTGAGGAGAATCCTTCCACAAAAGGAAAAACGGCTCCTTGATACACTCCGTTGACCTTTTCCATATACACGCGCATAATCTTGCTGTGTCCTTGGTCACCCACGAACATCTGACCTTCAAAGGGTCCGAAATTCCCCTTGGTCGTATCATAGATCATATCGGAAGTGGAAATCCCCAAAATCGTATGGGGCAACCAGATAGCCGGAGCCCTTAATTCGGGTACTTTTTTTGCGTACTCGTACAAGCTTAGCCCCGATTGCTCTTCAATGTCCTCTTTCTTTAGCTTTAAAGGAGACTTAGGGTCGTCGGTCCATACCAATCCTTCAGGGTTTCCCGCAAAGGTTCCCTTCTCTAAATGGGTTATTCTCCCTGAACCTACCCAATCCCCTTGATTTTCGGAGTAAAAAACATCACCGGCATCATTGATTACAAAACCCGAAGGGGAACGCAATCCCGTAGCAATAGGGGTCATTTCACCTTCTGGTGTAATTCGCAACATCCAGCCCCGCCATTTTACCAAACTGGCCCCGTGACCGATCCATGATAGATTTAAGGTAACGAGCATATCTCCGTTGTCCATAAATTTAGGACCATAGGAATAGTCATGGTAATTACCTGACAAGGGCCATGTATAAATAGTTTTATAAACATCGGCCTCACCGTCATTGTCCTTATCTTCCAATTTGGTGAGCTCTCCCCTTTGGGCCAGGTAAAAACTATTGTCTTTATAGTTCAATCCCAAAACTTCGTGCATCCCGCTGGCGAATCTTTTATACGAAGGCGATTTACTGTAAGGCTTATCAATAACCCATACTTCTCCCCTACGTGTCGAGACCCCCAATTTATCATCGTCGGTCAGTGCCAAACCACCCACTTCAAGAACTACGTCCTGAGGAATTGGAACATCGACAATACTATAAAATTGGGCTTCCTTTTTGGCCATATCCGACTGGGCAATACCCAGTTGCGCCGTAACTACTAGAAATATAAAAAATAAGGTTCTATATAAAGTTTGCATGATCTTCTCTTTTTACCAAATAATGTTGTACTGGATTTTTTGTTCGCCTGATGGAATTTTCACTATCAATTCATCCTTACCGTTAGATTTTCGAACGGTCGGAGCCAAGCCTTGATCGGCAAAATGAACAAAATAGCTCTCGTTATTTACAATGTAAGAACCATCGGGAAGCTTTTTAATAGACTCCCCATCGGCTACCTTATGCCAAATAGCACCATCACCACTAGTTTCAACGGTACGCGTTACGCCCCGTTCATTGGATAGAACATCAATTTTATCAAGTAGTTTTTTAGAACCTATTTTTCGTATAAACATCGGAATTCCCTTCTTATCCAATTCATAGCCTTGGGACATTTGGAAGTCTTCCTCACCTATTTCAGTAGGCCATTGGGCACCACCATCGGTCAATAGGGCAAACTCAGGATCGCCATGAAAAGAAACGGCAAATCCGGCAGGTTCGCCAAGCTGCTTGATACCTCTCGCATGCCACATTTGTGTAGCGTCTAAAAACTCACCACTCCATACCTCCAGCAAAGAACCAGAAGTCAAGTCATAAGCATAGTTAATTTTTTCAGGGGTTCCTACTGAAATACAATGGGTCCGTTTTTCATCCCCGTGCATTAAAAAGCTACGCTGGGTTACCGCCTTATCGCTTGGCTCGACCATAATTCTATTCTTGCCGATGTGAGGTCTGTCGTTTATAGAACTTTTGGCGTGCACCGAATGTCTTTGAATACCAGGACCTTCGACATACAGGCCAAAGCCTATGTTCCATGGATTGTGCTTGTTGTATATCAACCTAAAAGGCACTTCTCCCTTGGTCAGGGGAACCTTGGCCAAACCTAATGAATCAAGCGTAAAGCGGCCGTCATGGTTTACTACGGTATCATTATCTATAATAAGCAGGCCACCTGCTTGGTTGAGTTTAAAATCGAAAAGGTAATCCCCCGTAACCGGAACAAGCATTTTACCCTTATAATCCAATATACGCGTTACCTTTTTCCCAACGACCATCGCCGATGAAATCGAATCGGTATCGACTTCCCTTATGGGAGTCAAAGTATCGACATTCGGCAGCAGGACGTGCTCACTCTCAAACTCCCTCATCTTCATATCGACAAATGACAAGCTAGGGTTTCCATAGAGTTTATAGGAGAAGTTTTTAAACGCAACGCTTCCATGATCACCTTGTATCATCAATGGCGCTTTTGGCACTTCATCATTGGCAATAGCCGCCCGTGTAGGGCCTGAAACCTTAACATTTTGATGGATAAGTACCCCGTTCAACCAGACTTCCTCAAATTCGGCATCTTTGACCTTTCGGCCTGACGCGTCAAATTGGGGTGCATGGAAAATAACCTTAAGATGTTGCCACAATCCAGGCGCTTTAGCCGCATTCATTCTTGGAGCCGAACCTTCATAGCCTTCACTCCCTTTCTCCTTGGTGGCATCCCATCGCTGGTAAATACCGCCCATATCGGAAAAAGTAGCTTCTTCCGCCTTCCAACTATCAAAAAGTTGCACCTCATAACGCCCTTGAAAATAGAGTCCTGAATTAGAGCCCTTTGGCATCATCACATCGACTTCAAGTTCTATATCACCGTGTTCAACATTGGTAAAGATATGAGCTTTGGACTCGCTATCGGGAATATTCACCAATACCCCGCTACCTTCAGAAGCCGTAATTTGTTTATCCTTTAAACGGTCTACATATACATCGCCTACGATGCTCCAATTGCTTGATGTTTTTTTAAAATCGCCAAGATCATTGAGCGATATCGATTCAAAAGGAAGCGAAATTTCTTGCGGCGCCGATTCTGCCACTTCTACTTTCCCGTCCTTTTCTGTGCAGGAATACAACAATGCACTTAAAATAAAGATTGGTACAGTTCTTTTCATGGGTCTGGTTTGAAATCAAAAATAGATTACTGGATAGTTTTATAAAGTATTTTTATTAGCGGATGCATGTAGTATTCTAGCAAAAACTACACGAAGCTAAAAATACAAAAGTGTAAGAACCACACCTAATATTAACTTACTATTCAGCCCATAATTATCAATAAATAGCAAATTTTTAACGGAAATTATACACGATATAATGCAACAACATCCTGTTTTGCAGAGAATTCCAATGGGTTTGTAATGTGGACGGGGGATGGTCAAAAAAAAAGGTCCCGACCAGTAAAACTGATCGGGACCTCGAAGTAAGGCGGCTTCCTACTCTCCCACCTA
>NZ_FTOB01000005.1 GCF_900156625.1 Zobellia uliginosa
CAATTCAGAGGTGTTAGAAACGTAGAGTTCTTCTTATTTAGGTTAACTAATATTTTTGCCTAAAGATAAAATCCCACAACTTTATGACTTGATCCCATTTTGTGTTTGGCTATAAGAAATACCTTTTATTTTTAACCTGACTAAGCTCATAGAATCATTAAATGGAAAAAGCTGTTTAAAGATGGGCGTACCATGCATTTAAACAGCCCTTTAATGAGCGCAAATTAACAAAAATTAAGCGTTTTGCGCCTTAAATTCCTTTAATTTTTCAATCAGTTTCGGTACTACTTCAAAGGCATCGCCTACGATTCCGTAATCTGCGGCTTTGAAAAATGGTGCCTCAGGGTCTGAGTTGATGACTACTTTGGTTTTGGAAGCACTCACTCCCGCCAAGTGTTGAATGGCGCCAGAGATGCCTATGGCGATGTATAGGTTCGAGGCTACGGGCTTACCGGTTTGGCCAACGTGCTCGCCATGGGGTCTCCATCCCATATCCGAAACAGGTTTCGAACATGCGGTAGCAGCGCCGAGTACTCCGGCAAGTTCTTCGATCATTCCCCAGTTTTCAGGACCTTTTAGGCCTCTTCCTCCGGAAACTACGATTTCTGCGTCGGCTATGGTCACTTGACCGGCAACCTTATCGATTTCTGTTGATTTAACGGCAAAGTCCCCATCGCCAAGATCGGCATTAAAAGCTTCGACCGATGCAGTGGTCTGGTTTTCCTTTAAGCCGAATGAGTTGTTCGATACCCCAATGATTTTTACTTCGGTGGCGATTTCGGTATGGGCAAAGCCTTTGTTACTGAAAACGGTACGTTTAACGATAAAGGGAGCTGTGCTATCTGGGGCGGCCACTACGTTGGGAACATAACCGGCCTTGAGTTTGGCCGTAAGGATTGGGGCCAAAAATTTACTGTTGGTACTTGAGCTTACTATAATTACTTGGGCACCCTCTTTGGTGGCGGCCTGTGCAATGCTATTGGCATAGGCTTGCGCGTTAAAGGTGGCCAGCTTGTCGTCCGATACGTTCAATACTTTGGAAACGCCAAATGCACCAAGACTTTCGTTGTCTTCGGTATTGAATGAAATTGCCGTTACCGACGAGCCTAATTGGTCTGCCACGGCCTTGGCGTAAGAGGCGACTTCAAAGGCGCTTTTTTTAAATTTTCCGTTTTCGGATTCTGTATATACTAATACTGACATGGTGTATATTTTTTAATTTTTTAGAGACAAAATTTTGAGATGGCTACCCCTTCAATCTGGTGTAAAATCCAAAGAAGGTTTCTTAGATTACCTTGGCTTCGTTGTGTAACAAATTTACAAGCTCGTCTACCGAGTCGACCAGTTTTACGGCGCCTTTTGCCGCAGGTTTGTCGAATTTGGTATCCTTGGTAGCTTTGACAGCCTCAATGGGCTCTACCACCGTAAGTGTCTTTTTTCTGGCCATCATGATACCTCTCATATTCGGTATTTTGAGGTCACTTTCCTCAACAAGTCCCTTTTGTCCGCCAATAATCAGGGGCAATGTAGTCTGTAGGGTTTCCTTTCCGCCATCGATTTCACGTACTGCGGTAGCTGTGTTTCCGTCCACTTCAAGGTTGATACACGAGTTTACGAAGTTCATTCCTAGAAGGGTGGCTAAAATTCCGGGTACCATACCGCCGTTGTAGTCGATAGATTCCCTACCTGCAATAACAAGGTCGTAGGCGCCATCCTTAATAATATGGGCCAGTTGTTCGGCTACAAAAAACCCGTCGGTAGGTAGGGCGTTGACGCGAATGGCCTCGTCGGCACCTATGGCTAGGGCCTTTCGCATGGTCGGCTCTACCGATGCTTCGCCAACTGTGGCTATATGTACGGTGGCACCTTGCTTCTCTTTGAACCACATGGCACGGGTCAAACCGAATTCGTCATTGGGGTTTATTACGAACTGTACACCGTTAGTATCGAATTTGGTATCGCCTTCGGTGAAGTTGATTTTAGACGTCGTGTCGGGAACATTACTTATGCAAACTAATATTTTCATGTCTATAAAGCTGTTTTTAATCTACACGAAGATATGTAATCTTTTTCGAAAATACTATGCATGCATAGTATTTTTTGTAACTTTTTTTGATTCTGAGAGCCTATGTTTTGATATATAATTTCCTATTTTTGCTTGCGTTTTTAACGTTCATAACAAAAAGATACTCCATATAATATGAAGACATTACAATTTAGGGAAGCCATTGTCGAGGCGATGTCGGAAGAAATGCGAAGAGATGAGTCCGTTTATCTGATGGGCGAAGAGGTTGCCGAATACAATGGTGCCTACAAGGCATCAAAGGGAATGCTCGATGAATTCGGACCCAAACGCGTGATAGATACGCCGATAGCCGAGTTAGGCTTTGCTGGTATAGGCGTCGGTTCAACCATGACGGGTTGTCGGCCTATAATCGAGTTTATGACTTTTAATTTTGCCTTGGTGGGTATCGACCAGATTATCAACAACGCTGCCAAGATTCGTCAAATGTCGGGTGGTCAGTTTCCTTGCCCCATCGTTTTTAGGGGGCCAACGGCTTCCGCAGGCCAATTGGCCGCAACGCACTCCCAGGCTTTTGAGAGTTGGTATGCCAATTGCCCAGGTCTAAAAGTGGTCGTGCCTTCAAACCCTGCCGATGCAAAAGGTTTGTTGAAATCGGCTATTCGCGATGATGATCCCGTAATTTTTATGGAGTCGGAACAGATGTACGGAGATAAAGGTGAGGTGCCCGAAGGTGACTACACCATTCCCTTGGGTGTTGCCGATATCAGAAGGGAAGGTAACGATGTTACCATTGTCTCTTTCGGAAAGATTATAAAAGAAGCCGATAAAGCGGCCGATGAACTTCAAAAGGAAGGTATCAGCTGTGAGATCATAGATTTGCGTACAGTGAAGCCTTTAGATTATGACGCGGTCTTGAAATCGGTGAAAAAAACCAATAGATTGGTGATTTTAGAAGAAGCTTGGCCCTTCGGTAACGTAGCTACTGAACTTACCTACCATATTCAGGCCAATGCATTCGATTACTTAGATGCACCTATTCAAAAAATTAATACAGCAGATACACCGGCCCCGTATTCACCGGTACTTTTGGCCGAATGGCTTCCGAACCATGAAGATGTGGTCAATTCTGTTAAGAAAGTGTTATACAAGTAAGTATAACAATTCAGTAAGGGTACTTTTGCTTCGCCGACATCGTGTTGGCGAAGTTTTTTTTTAAGGAGTTTTGTTGAAGATGCCCTTTGTTGTTCAATCGTCCCCCTAGGTCAGCTTTTTCACTGAAAAAAAATGGGTAAAACGAACGGGTTTTGCTAATATATTCTTTTCTGGTACGTTATTTGTCTATATAGTACCGAGAACAACATTGTAAATGAAAAACATTCTTTTAGCCATACTGTTGCTTGTTACTTCTGTTGCCAGTGCACAGACCAAGGTAGGAGGCATTGTTGTAGATGAAGATGATCGACCGGTCGCCTTTGCCAATCTTCTCTTTAAAGACTCTTACGAAGGAACGATTACTGATGATAACGGCCATTTCTATATGGAATCGGACGGTAGTCATAAGACCCTCGTGGTTTCCTTTATAGGTTATGAAAACGTGGAAATTCCCTTGACTTCGAAGGTGACCTATAACATGAAGGTCAAACTCAAGGAAGCTGCCCAACAGTTGAATGAAATCGTACTTGTTGGCGGAAAACAGCCGAAGAAAAACAATCCCGCGGTGGAAATTCTTAAGAAAATATGGGCTAAGAAACGTGAGAACGGACTTCGAAAGTTCAAACAGTACGCTTTTAAGAAATATGAGAAAGTAGAGTTCGACCTCAATACCATTGATAGTGCCTTGATGAAGAAAAAGATCTTTAAAGGACTTGAATTTGTGTTTGATGACCTCGATACTTCGCGTATAACGGGTAAAACTTATTTGCCGATCTTCTTGAACGAGACCTTTAGTAAGGTCTATGGCGATAATCTTCTAGATGAGGAAAAAGAGGATATTTTAGGAAACAAAAACTCCGGATTTGATAATAATCAAGCGATAATTGCCTTTGTGGCCGACCTCTATCAAGAATATGATATTTACGATAACTACCTGAAGTTTTTCGATAAGAGCTTTACCAGTCCGCTATCGAGAACCGGGATAGATACGTATAATTATGCCCTACGTGATAGTGCATTTATCGATAACAAATGGTGTTACAATATCGTGTATTATCCAAGGCGTAAGAACGAGCTTACCTTTAAGGGAGACTTTTGGGTGAACGATACTACCTATGCCATCAAAAACATCAATCTTGAGGTTACCAAAAGTGCCAATATCAACTGGGTGAAGGAGATATATATAGAGCAAGATTTTGAGGTGGTCAACGATTCCGTTTTTCTCTTGAAGCGCGATTATATGATGAGCGACTTCAGTTTTCAGAAAAAGGAAGAATCGCGGGGCATGTACGGAAAACGTACGACGGTCTTTGACGACTACGTCTTTGATCAAGAAAAGCCGAAGGAATTTTACAAGCAAGAGAGCAATCCGTACGATCCCGTGGTCTTGAATCGCGATTCTACCTTTTGGAAGAACAACCGCTTGGAGACCTTGAACAAAGATGAAAAAGGGATCTATCAATTGCTCGACACCCTAAAGACCGTACCTAAATTTAAGTCGTACTATAATTTGGTCAGTATTTTGGGCAGTGGCTATGTAGAGATCGATAAATGGAATATGGATATTGGCTCGGTCTACGATGTATTTGGGTACAACCAGGCCGAAGGACCCCGTTTGCGTATCGGTGCCCGTTCTTATTTTGGCGAGAACGATCTTTGGCGGGTAGAGGGCTATACGGCCTATGGTTTCACCGACCAAAAGTTTAAACACGGTGTTTCGGGGAAAATATTGCTCGATAGAAAGAACAGGCTTATCGTCTCGGGCGGTAATCGGCGCGACATTGAACAGCTAGGGGTGAGCTTGACCGCAACGAACGATGTACTCGGGCGTAGTATCGCCTCGTCCTCATTGGTGACCGTAGGGGCCAATAACCGCTTGACCAATATTAATTTGAGTAAGTTCAATATAGAGATGGAACCTATTACCAACGTAAGGTTTGGAATAGGGGGGACTTTTCGTACCCTAAGTTCGGCCCTGCCCGATGATTTTAGTCTAGACTATATAGATCCCGACTCATCGACCGGGGTGTCCTCAGAGATACGACAGTTCGATTTTAATGCATTGATGATCTATACACCTGGTAAACGAACTATTGGATATGGGGTGGAGCGGAAAGGTATGAACGATGATTACAGTACTTTGCTGTTGAGCTATACCAAGGGTGTAGATGTCGTTTTTGATAGTGATTTTAGCTATAGTAAATTGCAGTTCTCTTATAGCCAACCTTGGCAAATTGGAGGCTTTGGCCGCTTGTTCTCGACTTTGGAAATGGGTAAGACGTTCAATACGGTGCCTTTGGGACTGCTAAATGTGGTGCCTGGGAACCAGACTTTTTTCTCGAACTATGGTACCTTCCCTAACCTCGATTTTTACGAGTTCGTAACCGATACCTATGTGGCCTTGCATCTGCAGCACAATTTCAACGGGCGCCTCTTTTCAAGGGTGCCGCTATTGCGAAAATTGAATTTGCGCGAAATTATCGGTCTTAGGGGCGTTTGGGGCGATTTGTCAGATGAGAACATCGCCTTGAGTATGCCGGCTACGATAAATACCCCGCTGCGGGCACCGTCGGAGAAAATCTATTACGAGTATTCTTTTGGGATAGGAAACATATTCAAGATCCTAAGGATAGATTTTAATTTTAGGGGCAATTATCTAGACGCCCCCGATGCCCGTCCTTTTAGTATCACCGGAACGTTTGGCTTTGATTTCTAAGTAAGCTTCCCAATACGGTAGGTTTTCTGTAGTTTGTTCATTTCGAATTGCTTAGGGTTTGGTGTCTGTTGGTTCGTATTCGGGAAAGGAAGCGGCCTAGAATTTAAATATTCTAATATTTATAGGAAAACCCGATGTTTTTTCAATATTTCAAGGGTGGCACGTGAGCATTTTTGTACCTTCGTAGCTGTAAAATAAACCAAAAAAATGGGAAAAAAAGCTGATATAACTTTTGATGTTTTAATAGAGATTCCAAAAGGAAGTAGAAACAAATACGAGTACGATTTTGCATTGCATAAGATACGTTTTGACCGTATGCTTTTCTCATCTATGATGTATCCTGGAGATTATGGTTTCATCCCAGAGACTTTAGCATTGGATAAAGATCCACTAGATGTTTTGGTCATGGGTGCCGAACCTACCTATCCTATGGTGGTTATGGAGGTAAGGCCGATCGGTGTTTTTCATATGACCGATGAAAAGGGGCCGGATGAAAAAATTATCTGTGTACCTGTTTCTGACCCTATATGGAGTAATAATCATGATATCAGTGATTTGAACCCACACCGTTTAAAGGAAATCGAGCATTTCTTTAAGGTGTATAAAGATTTGGAAAAGAAGAAAGTCGATACCGGTGGATGGGGCGATGCCGAAGAGGCCGTCAAAATCTACCACGAATGTGTGCAGCGTTATGATGAGAGTGATTTAAAGAAGAAACGCACTTTTACGATATAAATAATTATCACGATTTAAAAAGCCTTTTTTAGCAATAAAAAAGGCTTTTTTTTATAAGATCAATTTCATTACTTTAGTAGACATTAGAAATTTTAAATAGCATCTCGAATGGATTTAGTAGTGAAATTTTTGCCTGTATTTGGAATACTGGCGCTAGTGTTCGTTTTTGTCAAGAATTTATGGGTAGGCAAACAAGACGTGGGTGACGCCAAGATGGCGCGCATTGCGAAGAATATTGCTGACGGAGCCATGTCTTTCTTGAAGGCCGAATACAAGATTCTAGCAATTTTTGTGTTGGCCGTAGCGGTACTCCTCTATTTTAAAGGGAGTAACGAAGAAGGTTCCAATGGTATGGTGGCCGTATCGTTTATTGTTGGGGCCATTTGTTCGGCCTTGGCTGGCTTTATAGGCATGAAAGTTGCTACTAAGGCCAATGTAAGAACTACACAGGCCGCACGTACATCTTTAGGTAAGGCGCTAGAGGTAGCCTTCGCCGGAGGGGCCGTAATGGGGCTTGGCGTTGTGGGTCTTGGGGTCTTGGGGCTCAGTGGTCTTTTTATGATATATCAAAGCATTTGGCCCGGGGCCGATAATTTGGGCTTGGTACTGAACGTGCTCTCCGGATTTTCCCTAGGGGCTTCTTCCATTGCCCTTTTTGCCCGTGTGGGCGGAGGTATTTATACCAAGGCTGCAGATGTTGGAGCCGATTTGGTAGGTAAGGTAGAGGCAGGTATTCCTGAAGATCACCCGTTGAATCCGGCGACCATTGCGGATAATGTCGGTGACAACGTTGGTGACGTCGCCGGTATGGGGGCCGATTTATTTGAATCTTATGTTGGGTCCATTATCGGAACCATGGTTTTGGGTGCCTTTATAATTACGCCCGATTTTATGGGCTTGGGTGCAGTATACTTGCCATTGGTTCTTGCGGCTGTCGGTATTATCATGTCTATTATCGGAACCTTTTTTGTAAGGGTGAAAGATGGTGGAAACCCACAGACCGCTTTAAATATAGGTGAATTTGGCTCTGCCGGTCTTATGGTGGTGGCCTCATATTTTATTATAAACACTTTGATTCCTGAGAGTGTAGAGGGACTTCCAAGTGGAGCCATGGGGATTTTCTGGGCCACTTTGGCCGGTCTTGTGGCCGGTTTGGGGGTTGGAAAGATCACGGAATACTATACGGGAACCGGAACAAAACCAGTGAATTCCATCGTTAGACAGTCGGAGACCGGGGCGGCAACGAACATTATTGCGGGTCTTGGTGTAGGAATGATGTCTACCATGATTCCTATTTTATTGATTGCTATAGCTATTATAGTATCCTTCCATTTTGCCGGATTATACGGTATTGCCATTGCGGCAGTAGGTATGTTGGCCAATACGGGTATTCAGTTGGCGGTCGATGCCTACGGACCTATTTCCGATAATGCCGGCGGTATTGCCGAGATGGCTGAATTGCCTTCGGAAGTTCGTGAGCGTACCGATAAATTAGATGCCGTTGGTAACACTACTGCGGCCATAGGTAAGGGCTTTGCCATTGCTTCTGCGGCCTTGACCGCCTTGGCTTTGTTTTCGGCCTTTATGAAGGTGGCCAATGTATCCGCTATCGACGTATCAAAACCGACCGTTATGGCCGGTCTATTGGTCGGGGGGATGCTACCCTTCGTTTTTTCGGCCTTGTCGATGAATGCGGTGGGGCGTGCGGCCATGGCCATGATCGAAGAGGTAAGACGTCAGTTTAGGGATATTCCACAGTTGAAGGCGGCCTTACAGGTCATGAGGGAAGTCGATTCCGATATGTCAAAGGCAACTCCTGAGCAAAGGGCCATATTTGATGCTGCAGATGGTTATGCGGAATATGATAAATGTGTGGATATTTCTACTAAGGCATCGATAAAGGAAATGGTACTGCCGGGCTTGTTGGCCATTGCGGTTCCTGTAGCCGTTGGTTTTATTGGTGGAGCGGAAATGCTAGGAGGTCTTTTGGCCGGTGTAACTACCTGTGGGGTGCTTATGGCCATCTTTCAGTCGAATGCCGGTGGTGCATGGGACAACGCCAAGAAAATGATAGAATCGGAAGGCCGCAAAGGTACCGATGCACATAAGGCAGCGGTTGTAGGTGATACTGTCGGTGATCCCTTTAAAGATACTTCGGGACCGTCGTTGAACATTCTCTTAAAGTTAATGTCGGTGGTGGCCTTGGTCATCGCTCCGAGTATTGCTATAAGTTCTACGGGAGTGGCCATGCTTGATCAAGAAAAGGAAATCAAGATCGAGATGAGTGCCCTTGATATGGATACGGCTGAAGCAACAATAGCTTATACTACGGTGGTAAACGGTGAAAAACTCTTGCAAGAGGAAGTTTTTACCGGTACTCAATCCGCTGTTAAAAATCAATTGATCGCTTTTGAAAAGAAGGTGGAATTGAGCAAGGGAAAAGAAAAGGAAATCACCATAGAAAAGGTCGATATCCGAAAGTAACCAAACCCATTTGAATGAAAAGGGACCTTTTTTATGGGTCCCTTTTTTTTGGTTTTTACTGTAGCTTGAAAACGATAGGGATACTGAAGGGTACCCTGACCGGTGTGCCACGTTGTTTTCCGGGCTCCATACGGGGTAGTTTGTCGATAATTCTCTTCGCTTCCTTTTCAAGGCTTTTGTCGGGTCCCCGCAACTGTATGTTGTCGATGCTGCCGTCTTTTTGAATTACGAACATAATATTTACCTTGCCTTGTATGCCCATTTCTTGGGCGGACTCCGGATACCTGAAATTCTTGGAGATATGCTTGTTCATCATGGTTTGAAAGCAGGCGCGTTTGTCTTTTTCTTTTTCGCATCCGGGAAAAACGGGAACGTCTTCGATGACCATAAATGAAAATTCCTCGGGCTCGTCCGTCTCCAGTACCTCTATATCCGATACTTCCAATATCTTTTCTTCTTGGTCCGTTTCGGTAGATTCGATTACGTCTTCTATGTCCTCCTCGTCATCATCGATTATCTCGATAATCGGCGGGGCTTGAATTTGCTTGGGAGGGGGCGGCGTTTTAAACTCGACCAAAATTGGCAGTTCTTCTGTGAGTTCGTCCTCAATATTCATCGAAGTGTCGTAGTCGTAGGTGCGGTCGTAGGTCTTCCATTCAAATGCGGCTAGGGTCAACATAAGTGCGAACAGTAGTCCGAACAAAAAGTAAATAGGTCGTTTTCCGTTAAGGTCCTTTTGTGGGTTTTTCTTGGGTTTCATAGGGTATGGGTTTTATGCCTTTCAACGAAGGGCAGGTTGAACATACCCAAACCTACATCGCGATACCTATAGTAAAAACCGAAAATGAGTGAAGTCCGTTTTCCAATGCGTGAACGCTACTTTTGGGTGCGGGGCGATTCGTTCGGAGGGCAGTTGAACTACTATATTTAAGTATATTTGACCCTATGGGTTTATTCGGGAAGAAAGACAAGTTACAGATCATCGCTTTTCAGGGTTATGGTGCCGATTCGCATTTTTATGCGCGTGGTCGGGCCTTGGAGGATGAAGAGATAGATTTGTCAAAAAAGGGCTTTTTCAATTTGATTTGGAACAGCTACAAGCGGTTTGAAACCGATGAAATCAAAAACACCACAGTGAGGGTGAAGCTTTCGGATGGTAGGGTGCTTGTTGGAAAAACCGATGCAAGGGGCTATTACCTCTTTGACGAGTCCATTGAAAATTTACGCCCACTTACCAATGGGGAAGGATGGTTGCAGTACGAGGTTTCGTATGATGACCGTGCCCTTCGAAGGGAAATCCTTCACCAAAACCGCTTTCCTGGTGAATTATTGATTCCTTCGGCCACCGCCGAGTTTGGGGTGATCAGTGATATTGACGATACCATTTTACATACGGGAGTGGTGTCTTCATTAAAGTGGAAGGTCGTGGTCAATACCCTTTTTAAACGCCCGGGTAAGCGTACACCCCTCAAGGGGGCTTCCGAATTGTATAATCTTTTGCATAGGGGAAGCTCGGGCACGGCGGCCAATCCTATTTTTTACGTGAGCCATAGTCCATGGAACCTGTATCGCTATCTTGAGCTTTTTCTTCAAAAGAACAATTTTCCCAAGGGGCCGATTCTCTTGCGAAACTTTCCGAAGTTGGAAAGTCTTCGGTCAGTGGGTGAAAAACCCCAAAAACAAAAGGAAATCCTCAATATCCTTAAGACTTATCCCAAACTCAAGTTTATCCTTATAGGCGATAGTGGTGAGCACGATGCCGATATCTATAAGGAAATTGCGGAGCTATATCCTGAACAGATAGGCGCAATCTACCTAAGGAGCGTAGCCCATAAGGGAAAAATGGAAAGGGTAAGGGGATTGTTCAAAGCCTATGAGACCACTCCCGTATTGCTGGTCGAAAA
Organism: Zobellia uliginosa; assembly: GCF_900156625.1. Taxonomy (GTDB): domain Bacteria; phylum Bacteroidota; class Bacteroidia; order Flavobacteriales; family Flavobacteriaceae; genus Zobellia; species Zobellia uliginosa. The sequence goes on from NZ_FTOB01000005.1 coordinate 11,018, forward strand.
CAGTGAAAGCGCCATTGCCCATGCCAGGGAAAACGGTTTTATAAAGTGATATTGCCCTAAAACAAGCCGTTGATCTCTGCGTCGATCATATTAAGGATCGTACCTAGATCTTCCGGTTGGTCTACAAAATCTAAATTGTCGACATCGACTATTAGCAGGTTGCCCTTTTTGTAGCCATGGATCCAAGCTTCGTACCGTTCGTTGAGGCGGCTTAGGTAGTCTATGGAAATACTGTTCTCGTATTCACGCCCTCTCTTATGGATCTGTTTTACCAAATTGGGAATAGAGCTTCTCAAATAGATAAGAAGGTCTGGAGGCTGAACCAAGCTTTCCATCAATTCAAAGAGACTTTGGTAATTTTCAAAATCCCTATTGGTCATAAGGCCCATAGCGTGCAAGTTAGGGGCAAAAATATAGGCATCTTCGTAAATGGTCCGATCTTGAATGATTTCTTTGCCACTTTCCCTGATTTGAAGAATTTGACGATATCTCGTGTTCAAAAAATAAATCTGAAGGTTAAAACTCCAACGCTCCATTTGATTGTAAAAATCGTCTAGATACGGGTTGTCTACAACATCTTCGAAATTGGCTTCCCAGTTGTAATGTTTTGCAAGTAACCTAGTTAGTGTCGTTTTTCCTGCACCGATGTTTCCGGCAACTGCTATGTGCATAGAGATAAATGAATTAATGGTTGTGTTGTCGTTTTTACTAAAATTAGAAGGTACAAGATACAAGATAAGTATATGAAGTAAAAACATATTTTGAAGTACAGTGGAAAAAAGTTGTATAACAAATCTCTTTTCTTTTGAAAGTCAGATTAAACCATATGTGCCAATAATAGTCTTAAAAGTGTTCTAACAAGTTATTATGATGAAATATACATGGTCAATAGCAATGTTTCTTGCCTTTTTTTGCGCAAGTGCATACGCACAGGATTTTCAGGGAAAAGCAACATATTTGAGCAAAACCCAGGTAAATATGGATTTCGGCAACCGAAAAATACCGGAAGACCGTAAGAAGGAAATCTTGGAGCGGATGAAAAGAGCCAATGAAAAAACATACGAGCTCAATTTCAATCAGACAGAATCTATTTATAAGGAAGAAGAGCAGCTAGAGCAACCTGGAGGTAGGGAAGGCGGAAGGGGGCCACGTTTTGGCGCTTTTTCCAGTTCTGGCGGTGACCTGTACAAAAATATAAAGGAAGAACGCTACCTGGTAAAAAACGATTTGTTCGGAAAGATATTCTTGATCGACGATACACTCGAGAAACTCGATTGGAAATTGGGAAGCGAAACCAAGCAAATAGGAAACTATACGGCATTTAAGGCAACAGCTTTAAAAACCATAAAACGCCCCAATATGAGGGCTGTTTTCCGCCGCCCGAACGATGGTAAGGAGGGAGACAAAAAAGATGGGGGCGAAAAGAATGAGGAGTTTGTAGAAAAGGAAGTCGAAATCGTAGCTTGGTATACCCCTGAAATACCGGTCAATCAAGGTCCTTCTTCGTATTGGGGGCTTCCGGGGCTTATCTTGGCCGTGAGCGATGACATTACCACTATAGTTTGTTCGCAGATTACCTTGAATCCTTCGGAGAAAGTCAATATAAAGGCCCCGACCAAAGGCAAAAAAGTAACCCAAGAGGAATACGACGAAATCTCAAGGAAGAAAATGAAAGAGATGCGTGAAAACTTCAGAAACAGAAGGGGTGGAGGACGAAACGGCCGGTCGTAATGGTGGCCTCCCTTTGTAATTTTAGAAATACTTGTTGCATCTAATTCAATGATAATGAAGAATGTATTGTTGTTTGTGGTATTCCTTAGCTTGGCAACCGCTAGCTGGGCCCAAGAAATTGCCCTTACCGGTATGGTTAAGGATAGTTTGGGTACTGGTGTCGATATGGCCAATGTTATTGCTATTAATACCGAAACCAAGGGCTTGGAGTCTTACGGTATTACCAATCATGCGGGACTGTATAAGTTGAAGTTGAAATCCGGACATCAATATACCGTAAAAGTTAGTTATTTAGGGTTTAAGACGGAGTCGTTTACGTTTACTGCCAGTGAGGTCGATGCGGTAAAAGACATTGTCATGTACGAACAGGCCAATCAATTGGATGAGGTTGAGGTAACCTATGAAATGCCGGTATCGGTCAAAGGCGATACTATTGTATATGATACCGATTCCTTTGTTTCGGGAACCGAGAAAAAGTTGAAAGATGTACTTGAAAACCTTCCGGGTATCGAGATTAACGATGATGGGCAGATAGAGGTAGAGGGGAAGACCGTAAGCAAGGTGATGGTAGAAGGGAAGGATTTTTTTGATGGAGACTCTAAATTGGCCGTTGAGAATATTCCGGCAAATGCCCTTAGCAAGGTTGAGGTACTGCGAAATTTCAACGAGGTGTCGCAAATGAAGGGGCTTACCAATGACGATGATAACGTGGCCTTGAACATAAGGTTGAAAGAGGGCAAAAAGAATTTTTGGTTTGGCGAACTAACCGCAGGCTATGGGCCTGATGATAGATATTTGGCCCACCCGAAGTTGTTCTATTATAGTCCTAAATACAGCATCAATATTATTACCGACTTGAATAACTTGGGGGAAGTTCCGTTTACACGAAACGACTATAGGAATTTTACCGGCGGCTTTAGGAACATAAATGCCAGGGGAGGCAGTTCGATTGCCACAGGCGCCGATGGGCTCGGTCTTTCTACGGCCCAAAACAATAGGGCCAACGATATAGATACCAAGTTTGCCGCGGCCAATTTTAGCTATTCCCCAACGGAGAGCTTAGATTTGAGCGGTTTCGGAATTTACTCGTATACCGGAACCTTGATGAAGTCGCAACGAAATACGGCCTATATAGCCAGTAACGATGTAGAAAATGCAAGCACCCATACGGATCAGACCGTACATCTAGGTTTGGCAAAATTCAGTGCCCGATATAAGCCCAATGCCGATTTTCAGTTCGATTACGATGTCCTTTTAAAACAATCGGATGATAATGAAAAGGTAGATGTGCTTTCGGTATCCGATATCACCGATGAGATTTCAGAGGTGAAAAAACAAAAGCCTTTAGCCGTAAACCAAAACCTCAATCTCTATTACACGCTGAACGAAAAGAATATTTTTGCCGTAGAGGCACAGCATATGTACCAAGACGAGGATCCCTTTTACGAGGCCATCCGAAATGAATTTGCCTACGTGGATATATTTCCGGTAGATGAGGGACAAGAGGGGTACAATATAAATCAGGCCAAAAATGTGGTGACGAATAAAGTAGATGCCAAGCTTGATTATTACTATGTACTCGGCACTAAAAGCAATCTGAATTTAACCATGGGAACTACGCAAAGCCATCAAAATTTTAACTCGGGAATCTTTCAGATTTTAGATAATGAGGAAAGCTTGGACATGAGCGGAGCGGAGTTTGGGAACGATGTTACCTTTAATGTTTCCGATCTGTACCTAGGGTTTCACTATAAGGTGATTTCTGGAATTTTCACCTTTAATCCAGGGGTGACCTTGCATCAGTTTAATGTGAAAAATGAGCAATTGAGCACCGTGGTGGAAGACAACCTTACGTCATTATTGCCCGATGTGTATATCAACGCCCAATTGAAGAAGTCTGAAAATATCCGGTTCAACTACCGGGTTACCCGATCTTTTACCGATGTGAGCAAATTTGCCCAAGGCTATGTGCTCAATAACTACAACTCGCTTTACAGTGGTAATAGGGATTTGGAGAGTGCCCTCAACCATAACCTTTCGCTAAATTTCTTTAGCTTCAATATGTTCAATTTTACCAATATTTTCGCGAACATAGCCTATACAAAACGAATAGATGCCCTAAAGAGTAGTGCCGATATTATCGGGATCAACAGGGTGAGTACTACGATCAATTCCAATTTTGAAGACGAGTCATTGTCCGCCAGCGGAAATTATGAGCGTACCTTCGGGAAGATAAAAGCTTCGGTAAGGGGTAATGTGGCGTGGTCGACTACCTATAACTTGGTGAGCAATGAGCAACGTATGTCCAACGCCTTCACCCAGAACTATAGGGGGGGCTTATCTACCAATTTTAAGAATGCCCCCAATTTGGAAGTAGGATACAGGTACACCGTAAACAATTATGAAAACGGTGATTTGGAGACAACCTATTTTACGAGCAGGCCCTATGCCCGTTTCGACGCCACTTTTTTAAAGAACTTTATCTTTAACGTAGACTATGATTACTACAATTACACGGATAAGGAAAATACCATTGAAAACCAATATAGTTTTTTGGAGGCCAACTTGACCTATCAGAAAAGGGATAGCCGATGGGAATATGGTATTAAAGGTACCAACCTGTTAAATACCACTACGCTGAACCGAGACAGTACCAATGATCTGTTCTTTACGACACAGGCCTATTTTGTACAACCGCGTTACTTGCTTTTCTCCATAAAATACGATCTGTAATTAGGTCGAATGGCATGTCGTGAAAACCTAAATATTCAATTTAGGGAAATAATTAACCTGATAATTATATTTTGAACTGAACATTTTTTATACTTTTGCGTCCTAATTAAATTAAAGAGGAGGGATTTGACTGATTGCAACCTCTGTTTTAAGCCCGAATAGGGTGATAAAACAAAAAAAATGCTAAAGCAGTTGATGTTGATTCGATTCGCATCATCTTCTTCCGGCATTCCTTTCAGATCCTTTTACGAAAAAATAAAAGTTTGTTATGCCGTATTTATTTACCTCCGAATCCGTTAGCGAAGGACACCCTGATAAAGTTGCCGATCAAATAAGCGATGCCTTGTTGGATCACTTTTTGGCGTTTGACCCAGAGAGCAAGGTGGCTTGTGAAACTTTGGTTACCACAGGTCAGGTCGTATTGGCCGGAGAGGTTAAGAGCGATACTTATCTCGATGTTCAGACCATTGCTAGGGATGTGATCAATTCCATAGGTTACACCAAGGGCGAATACCAGTTTAGTGGAGATTCTTGTGGGGTCATTTCCTTGATCCATGAGCAATCGCAAGACATTAGTCAGGGGGTAGACCGTGGTCAAAAAGAGCAACAAGGAGCAGGGGACCAAGGTATGATGTTCGGCTATGCGACTAAAGAAACCGAAAATTACATGCCGTTGGCTTTGGATATATCGCATAAGATTCTCCAAAACTTGGCAGAGTTGCGCAGGGAAGGTAAGATCATAGATTACCTTAGGCCCGATTCCAAGTCGCAGGTAACCATAGAGTATTCCGACGACAATGTACCCCAAAGGATCGATACCATTGTAATATCTACACAGCACGACGCTTTTGATATCGACGATGCCAAAATGTTGGCCAAGATCAAAAAAGACCTTGTAGAGATTTTGATACCTAGGGTCGTAGAGCAATTGCCCGAAGCGATTCAGAACTTGTTCGACGATAAGATCAAATACCATATCAACCCTACCGGGAAATTCGTTATCGGGGGGCCACATGGTGATACGGGACTTACGGGAAGGAAGATAATTGTTGATACCTACGGAGGTAAAGGTGCCCACGGTGGTGGGGCTTTTAGTGGAAAAGACCCAAGTAAGGTAGACCGAAGCGCCGCATATGCCGCACGACATATCGCCAAGAATTTAGTGGCGGCCGGAGTGGCCGATGAAATTTTGGTGCAGGTGAGTTATGCCATTGGGGTGGTTGAGCCTACTTCCATTTATATCGATACATACGGAACGTCTAATGTAGACCTTACCGATGGCGAGATTGCCAACAAGACAAAAGACTTGTTCGACATGCGTCCCTTTGCCATTGAAGAACGACTAAAGTTGCGTAACCCTATTTATTTGGAAACGGCAGCTTACGGACATATGGGCAAAACGCCTAAAATGATCAAAAAGGTTTTTGAATCGCCCTACAACGGTCGTATCGAAAAAGAAGTCGAATTGTTTACCTGGGAGAAATTAGATCGGGTAGATGAGGTAAAAAAGGCGTTTAATTTATAAATTTTTCAAAAATGTTGGTGAATTTAAATTCGCCGACCATATATTTGTATTTCCAAAAGTTCAAACACGTATTGATCAGTTATCAAGAAAGGTGGAGGGAATAGACCCTTTGAAACCTTAGCAACCCTTTGTTCCTTATGCAGAGAAGGTGCTACATTCTATCCTGAAATAATTATTAGGACAGATAACGAAATAGATTACTCATCCTAATCTTTTACTTTCTTATAACTTTTTTGATATTATACCTAACTACAAGACCGTAGTCTATGGTTGGGCTTTTAATTATTTTAAATAACAATTAAAAATCTAGAATTATGAGTGATCTTAAACTTGCTACCAATGCACTACATGCTGGACACGACCCGGCGCAAACCGCTGGAACACGTGCAGTCCCTATCTACCAGACTTCATCCTACGTTTTTAACGATACCGACCATGCGGCCAACCTTTTCTCTTTGGCCGAACTCGGATTTATCTATACCCGTCTGAACAACCCTACCAATCAAATTTTACAAGAGCGATTGGCGGCCGTTGAAGGAGGTATTGGCGCTGTAGTTTTTGCTTCAGGTGCTTCCGCGATTTCTACCGGATTAATGACGCTCCTAAAAGCAGGAGATCATATTGTAGCTTCTAGTAGCCTGTATGGGGGAACTTTCAATTTGTTGAACGTTACCTTGCCAAGAATGGGAATCACTACTACTTTCGTAGATGCCTCGGATCCTGAAAATTTTGGTAAGGCGGTGCAAGACAATACAAGGGCTTTCTTTGTAGAGTCTTTGGGCAACCCTAAACTAGACGTGCTTGACCTAAAAGCAATCTCAAAACAGGCCAAGGCGGCTCAGGTTCCTTTTATAGTTGATAATACGGTAGCTTCACCGGCCCTTTTGAACCCTATTGAGCATGGGGCCAACTTGGTGATTCATTCCTTAACTAAATATATCGGAGGTCAAGGTACTTCTTTAGGTGGTGCTATAATCGATGCGGGAACGTTCGATTGGACCAACGGAAAATTCCCTGAATTTACCGAGCCTTCTGCAGGCTACCATGGTTTAGTGTATAGCGAAGCCCTAGGTGCTGCGGCCTTTACCTTTAAATTGATTTTGGAAGGATTACGCGATTTTGGAGGGGCTTTGAGTCCGTTTAACGCATTCCAGATCATACAAGGCTTGGAAACTTTGAACGTTCGTATCAAACAACACAGTGCCAATGCTTTGGAATTGGCGACCTGGTTGGAAGGAAGGGACGAAGTGGCATGGGTAAATTACCCCGGTCTTAAGAGTAGTAAATACTACGATCTAGCCCAAGAATATTTGCCTAAAGGACAAAGTGGTTTGGTGACTTTTGGAATAAAGGGTGGTTTTGAGGCCGCTAAAAAAGTGACCGATGCTACCAAAATTTTCTCCCTATTGGCCAATATTGGCGATACAAAATCATTGATCATCCACCCTGCCAGTACTACGCACCAGCAGTTGAACGCCGAGCAGCAGGAAGCCGCCGGTGTGGGGCAAGATTTGATTCGTCTGTCAGTGGGGCTAGAGGATATTGAAGATCTGAAAGCCGATTTGGCAAACGCATTCGCAGCGCTTTAACCGATACTATTTTAGAAATTAATAAGACCTGGCCGGTACAACGCCGGTGAGGTCTAATATATGCCGTATGCTTCACCATTTAAAATTATCGAACTATACTACGATCAGTGGGGTAACTCAAGATATTGAGCTTTCCTATCAGTTGTTCGGGAAAGAATTGCACACTGCGCCCATAGTGCAGGTCAACCATGCCTTGACCGGTAACTCCAATGTTACGGGCGATGATGGTTGGTGGTCCGCCCTTATTGGCGAAGGCAAGTGTATCGATACCAATAAGTACACCATTCTATCCTTTAATATTCCCGGTAACGGATACGATAAATTCGTTATCGATAATTATAAGGATTTCGTGGCAGGCGATATCGCAAGAATCTTCTTGTTGGGCCTCCAAAAACTTGAGATCAATAAATTGTTCGCCCTTATCGGCGGCTCTTTGGGAGGGGGTATAGCCTGGGAAATGGCAGCGCTTAACCCGAAGATCATGGAGCATCTGATTCCCGTTGCATCGGACTGGAAATCTACGGATTGGTTGATCGGTAATTGCCAGATCCAGGAACAGTTTTTGGTCAATAGCAAAAAGCCCGTTCACGATGCGCGTATGCACGCCATGCTTTGTTATCGCACGCCCGAGTCTTTTAAAGAGCGTTTTAAGCGGAGTACCAATGAGGAACTTCAGGTTTTTAACGTAGAGAGTTGGTTGATGCATCACGGGGAAAAGTTACAGGAACGATTTCAACTTTCGGCCTATAAGCTTATGAACCAGTTGCTCAAGACCATAGATGTTATGAGGAACGGGGAGCAGAATTTTATCGACCTTCAGAACAGCGATGTGAATATCCATATCATCGGGGTTGATTCCGATTTGTTCTTTACGGCCAAGGAAAACAAGGAGACCTTTAAACGTTTGGCCCAGGCCAATGGTAATGTAACTTACGGTGAGGTACACTCCCTTCACGGCCACGATGCCTTTTTGATCGAATTTGAGCAGATGGAACAACTGCTGGAACCTGTGTTCAGTAGAAATGGAAAGTCAAAACATATCAAGGTCTTGAAATTTGGAGGAAAATCGCTGGCCAATGGCGAGGGATTGGAACGTGTTTTGGGTATTGTTTCAAAAAAGGTAGAAGAGGGCGAGAATATTGCCGTGGTACTTTCTGCCCGTGAAAAGGCTACCGACCAATTGGAAGCTATATTGGAAAAGGCGGCAAAGGGCGAAAACTACTATGAAGATTTTGAGGCTTTTGAAAAGTATCAGAAGAATGCCTTTAAGAATGTCAACCTTTCGGCGGAGTTCAAAGATTTGGCAAAATTACTCGAAGGGGTCTCGCTTTTGGGCGATTACAGCTTAAAGATAAAAGACCAGTTATTGGCCTTTGGGGAGCTTATTTCGGCAAAATTGGTCACCAAACTCCTTATAGGAAAAGGCATCAATGCGGTAATGCTCGATTCTAGGGAATTGATAAAGACCGATTCTAATTTTGGCGATGCCACGGTCAAAGAAGCGCTTTCAAAAGAAAACGTTTTACGCCGTTTTGCCAAGCTTGATGCCGATGCGGTACCGATTATTACAGGTTTTATCGCTTCTGATGAAAATGGGGAAACTACCACCTTGGGGCGTAATGGCAGTAATTATTCGGCGGCACTATTCGCTAATTTCTTGAATGCGGAAGAGCTTCAGAACTTTACGCATGTTGACGGTATATATACGGCTAATCCCGATTTGGTATCCGATGCCAAGCGCATTTCCCACCTTTCCTATGGGGAGGCGAACGAACTGGCAAATTTCGGGGCGACCATTTTGCACGCCAAGACCATTATTCCGTTAATAGAAAAAAACATACCCCTTCGTATTTTAAATACCTTCAATAACGATAATGAGGGAACCTTGATCAGCGCCAAGACCGAAGAAGGCGGTATTAAGTCTTTGTCGGTCATTGAAAACGTGTCCTTGATCAATGTAGAGGGTAGGGGACTCCTAGGAAAAGTTGGGGTCGATGCACGTATTTTTAGTGCGCTTCAAAAAAGCAATATTAGTGTAAGTATCATTTCCCAAGGCTCTTCGGAGCGGGGCATTGGTTTGGTCGTAAATGCCGACCGGGCCCTAGAGGCCAAGAGGGCTTTGGACAGGGAATTCGAAAGCGATTACCAGTCGAAGGATATTAATATGATTACCGTGCTTGATGAGGTCTCGGTCATTTCTATCGTAGGTCAAGATTTGAGTACCTTCCATAGACCGTACAATGCCTTGATCAAGAATCAGATCGCCCCCTTGCTCTTTAATAATACGGTATCGGGCAGAAATGTAAGTTTGGTACTTAGAAAATCGGACCTGAACAAGGCATTGAACGTAATGCACGGACAGATTTTCGGAATTAGTAAAAAGGTCAACTTGGTGATTTTTGGACATGGAAATGTTGGCGGAACGCTTATTGACCAAATCTTGAAATCTACCAAGACCATACAGAAACGAAAAGGGATAGACCTTAACGTCTTTGCCGTGGCCAATTCTAGGAAAATCCTATTGAATAAAAAGGGAATCCCTAAAAACTGGAAAACGGCCATAGAAGAAAAGGGTACGCCATATAAGGTAGGCGATGTTATCGCATATGCGAAGGAAAACCATCTAGAGAACCTCATTTTGGTCGATAATACCGCTAATAGCGATTTTGTGGCCCATTACTTTGAGTTTGTAGAGAACGGTTTCGATATCGTGTCGTCCAACAAAATAGCCAATACGCTCGGTTTCGATTACTACCAGTTGTTGCGCGATGAATTGGATAAGCACCAAAAGCAATATTTGTACGAAACCAATGTAGGGGCGGGACTTCCTTTGATAGATACCATACGTTTGTTACATCTTTCGGGTGAAAACATTACCGGTATCAAAGGGGTGTTCTCAGGTTCCTTGAGTTATATCTTCAATACCTTTTCAGAAAGCGATGAACCCTTTTCCAATATTTTAAGGGCGGCAATGAAAAGCGGATTTACCGAGCCGGATCCCCGCGAAGACCTATCGGGTAACGATGTGGGTCGAAAATTGTTGATTCTTGCCAGGGAACTCGACCTGCGAAACGAGTTTTCCGATGTGAACATTGAAAACTTGATACCCGAGGAGTTGAGGGATGGCGATGTAAAGCATTTCTTGGACCACCTGGACTTGGTAGATGCCAAGTTCAACGAAATTAAAAAGAACCAAAAGCCCGGCCATGTACTGCGGTATGTGGGCGATTTGCACGGTAACCTTCAGGAAGAGAAAGGTATTTTGGACGTAAAACTCATATCGGTGCCCAAAGAAAGTGCCTTGGGACAGGTAAAAGGGTCCGATTCCATCATAGAGATCTATACCGAGTCATATGGCGAAAATCCATTAGTGATTCAAGGGGCAGGTGCGGGCGCAGCCGTTACGGCAAGGGGTGTTTTTGGCGATATTTTACGAATAGCAGAAAAAGGATATAAATAATAGAGAAAGTCCGCTTTCAGCAAATTATATGCATATGGAAAATAAATTTGAAACGAACGCTATCAGAACGCAATTGGAACGCACTAAAAATTTAGAGCATTCAGTGCCGATGTACATGACTTCGAGTTTTGTATTTGAAGATGCGGAAGATATGCGCGCTTCGTTTGCCGAAGAAAAAGAACGGAATGTTTATTCGCGCTATTCCAATCCGAATACCTCTGAGTTTATAGAGAAGGTATGTCAGATGGAAGGTGCAGAAAGTGGTTTTGCTTTTGCTTCGGGTATGGCAGCGGTATTCTCTACTTTGGCAGCCCTTTTGGATAGCGGTGACCATGTATTGTCGGCGCGGAGTATTTTTGGGTCGACACATTCCTTGTTCACCAACTTTTTCCCCAAATGGAATATTGATCATAGCTATTTTAAGATTGATGATTTAGATGGGATGGAGGCTTTGATTACGCCAAAGACGAAAATTATCTATGCGGAATCCCCGACCAATCCAGGGGTAGACATCCTCGACTTGGAAGCTTTAGGGAAGATTGCCAAAAAGCATAATCTCATTTTGGTGATCGACAACTGTTTTGCTTCGCCCTATTTGCAACAGCCGATCAAGTTCGGTGCCGATTTGGTCATCCATTCCGGTACGAAATTAATGGACGGACAAGGTCGTGTATTGGCCGGCGTTACCGTAGGAAAGAAGGAGTTGGTCGATAAGGTCTACCGTTTTTCAAGAATTACAGGTCCGGCCCTATCTCCCTTCAATGCCTGGGTACTTTCCAAAAGCTTGGAAACCTTGGCCGTAAGGGTAGATCGCCATTGTGAAAATGCACTGAAGTTGGCCGAGTTTTTAGAAGGCAACGAAAAGGTCAACTGGGTGAAATATCCGTTTTTGAAGTCGCATCCCAAATATGAGATTGCCAAGAAGCAGATGAAGGCCGGTGGCTGTGTCGTTGCTTTTGAGGTAAAAGGTGGATTGGAAGCCGGCCAGAAGTTTTTCGACTCTATAAAAATGTTATCGCTTTCGGCCAACTTGGGTGATGCACGTAGTATCGTAACACATCCTGCTTCTACCACCCATAGTAAGCTTTCCGTAGAAGAGCGGGCGGAAACAGGTGTTACGGACGGAATGGTACGCGTTTCTGTAGGACTGGAGCATATAGATGATATCATCGCCGATATTTCGCAGGCACTGGCCTAAGGGCGAATGAGATTTCTGTAAATAAAAAAACCAAAGCTTTTGACTTTGGTTTTTTTATGCCTTGGATAGGGCTTATTGGGTTTTGAACTCAAAGACCGGCGATTGGGAACTGGAACCATTTTCGTCGGTAGTGACTACCCTCCAGTAGTAAACAGTGGCAGGATTCAGTGCAATGTCATCTATTTTTGAATCGGCGGTGCTTGCATGTAAGGTAGTCGGCGGATTGTCGGTACTTAGGTATATATCGTAGGAGGCGATATCATTGTCAACATCACTCCCTTTCCAACTTAGGCTTAGGGGTTGGCTCACACTGGCCCCCATCGTCGGGGCTACGGCCTCCGCCGGAAAAGGGGCATAATTTTCATTTCCTTCGCCGGCATTGTAAAACTTCCAGGTTTCGCTAGTAGCGGTCGTGGCCGTTTCGTCAGATTTTGAAATAATGTTCCAAGAATAGGGTGTATTTCTCAAAATGCTTAGGGCAAGCGAATTGGTCGAAGTATCGTTTTCGCTCGTTTCGTTGGTTTCTAGGTTTTTTAGCACCAAGGTATAGCTGTCCGTATGGTCGGAAGCCTTCCATTTAAACGTTACTTTGCTTTGGGTGGCGGAGATGATGTCGCCTTGGTTGCATTCTTCATCTTTCTTCGGAAAAACCAAAACCGAGGCTTCGGGCGGTAGGCTTTCTTCGGGCGTAGGGTCTTTGGCTCCGTCATCGCTACTGCTACAACTGCAAAAGGCGATAAGAAGAAGGAATAGGCTTGATCGGATATAGGTGTTGGATATCATTGTTTGATAATTTTGGCTTGGGATTTGATATTTGTAGCTGTGATGTTCAAGAAATAAATGCCCGAACTTAGATTAGAGGTATCTATGGTCGTAATCTGGTTCCCGACCGATTCGGTTTTGCTTAGAATGACCTTGCCCGTTGCCGAGATCAATTCAAGGGTGACCAAGGAATCAAGCTTGTGGGAGAAGGCAACGTTCAATTGGTCTTTTACCTTGTTCGGAAACACGGTGACGCCGTCAAAAACGCTGATGATTTCGCTATACTCGCCCTGGCAAAGCTTATCTGCCTTAACGGAAAGTTTGTTCTGGCCTTTCGATAGGTCAAGTGTAATTTCATCTTCGGTAGTATGGGTAACCACCCCGTTTAGGTCAATGCTATAGTTGGTGGCCCCTTTCAAGCTTAGGGTGAGCTGATTTGTGCTATTGTCGACCTTTGATGTTACGGATAGGTCTTCAGGCTCGTCTATCGATATAACAAAGCATTGTTCGAAGTTGGCATCGGAGGGCGTGGTAATGCACAGGGTGTAGTCACCAGCGCCCAATTGCTCGAACAAGGCATCTGAAGTAAAATCCTTTTCTGCCCCCGTTTCCTTTATTTTTCCCTTAAATTGAAGAGAGCTATCTTTTGAATGTATGGAAATCGTTCCATCATTACTACTGCTGCATGATTCATCGGTTCCCTTTACCTTAAAATTATCGGCGGCAAGACTGAATATTTTACAGCCCTTGGTGTTTACGGTACTTCCTAAGGGAGTTTCGGGGCATTCGTCATCGGCATTGGCAACACCGTCATTGTCGTCGTCATTAGGATCGAAGGCGATACAGTCTTCACCGGGTAATCCGTAACAGCCTAGGCCTGCAGCCCCATATAGCGGCTGCCAGGTAATGCCTGCGATCCATTGCTCACCTCCGTTTTCATAGGCCCCAACATCGGGGTGGTCGCCCGTAAAGCCGTCGGTTATGCCCGGAATATCCTTCCCTTGGTCAATGGGTGAAGCACCGCTCTTTAGGTTGAAATCGCCATTGGCTGCGTTTACGAACACTCCGGAAGTGACGGTTAAATTATTCTGTTTGTCCGACTGCGGCTCCCAATTGGTATCGCTTCCTAGATTGTTCCAAACCCGAACGTTTGAGAAGGCAGTTCCATCTTTATGCCATGCTCCCATTACTGCGGAACCGTTCCAAAGGGTATTGTTAAAAATATCGATATCCGTTCCGTTCCAATTGATCTGTACGCTGGTCCATTCGGTATTCCAGACTACGTTATGGTGGACGATAAAGCCCGCCGCATTGTTGTCTAGGTAAATTCCGGCGGCTTTGTATTTTGTGCCACCGGAAGCCGTATCGTGAAACCAGTTATGGTGGATTTCCGTTGTGTATTGTGCTCCTACCGTATAGAAAAGGGCGCAATCATCGGCGATCAAGTTGCTTCGGGAGATGTCGTTATAGGAAAACTCGTTGTCGGAGCCATTGTACTGTACGGCGTCCCGTCCTCCCCTGAATACCGTATTGTTCTTTACTAAAGTGTTCGTTATGCCCCTGATTACCAATGGGCCGTCGTAGGAACCTAGAAAATTACAGTCATGTATATAGTTGTCAATAATTTGTTGGTTGTTTCCCCTTACCACCAATCCGGCCCCTGCGTTAAATGCGATTTCGCATTTTTCAATTCTATTGTTCGAGCCTTGTACATGTACGTTGGCATTGTTGGTACGTGAGCTATCGGTAATTCCTTGGGTGTGGTTGCCGTAAAAGGAAGTTACACCGTAGAGGAGGTTGTTTGTAGTTTTGCTATTGGCGTTCGATGCCCACCAAGTGGAGCTGTCTTCCATATTGATGCTGCCGCCGAATACGGCCAAATTCCGTATTTCGATGTATTTTTTGTCCTTTAGGTTGATGGTTTCCAAACGGCGTCTCATCTTGACCTTGCCATCGACCGGGGCTTCGCCTCCAGGAAGCTGAACGTATAGGGTGCTTGTACTTTCATCGAAATACCACTCATTTTGATAGTCTAGGGCGTCTTTGGCTCCTTCGAGATAAAAATCGCCCAAATCGGCCGGGGCATGAAAGGTTCTTACCCAAGTTTCGTTGTTCGTTGTGGTATGATTAAAATTGACCCTTCCGGCAGAGCTGCCCGTAATTTTCCTTTTCCAGGCGAGCCAACCGCTCCCGCCCTTGTCCCCATAGAACCAAAGTGCGCCACCGGTCCAGTCAATACCTGGAATCGTGGGTTCTGTCAAATAGGCCCCGTTGATGACATCGCCACTGCTTCCTCCTGTATTTCGGATGGTTCCCAAGGCAAAGGGGTCGTCGTCCGTTTTATTTGGCCATCGGGCCAAGTCCAATGCGGTAGCGTCGTTCATGACAAAATTTTCTTGGCCTAGGGAAGGAAAGGGAATGGTGGTTTTGTAAATGGAACCACTGTCTTGCGTCCAACCGGATAAGGCATCCATGGCCGAAATAATGACTTTTTCCCCGGGATACGATTGAAAGACAATGGGCTGACCAGGGCTTCCGGAATTCGATGGGGCCAATGTCTCTTCGTAGGTGCCCGCCCTGATATATACGATGTCGCCTGCAACCGCTTCGCTCGCTGCTTTTGAAATGGTCAAGTACGGACTCTCCAAAGTGCCCGGGTTGGTGTCATCGCCGTTTTTGGCTACGTAGATGTCTCTGGCAAAAGAGTTTATACTTATTAGGAATAAGAATAAAAAGGAGAAAAGATAATTTTGTTTTGTAGACATGTCTAATAGATTTAGGTAGGTTCAACCAATTGGGTGTATTACCAAATCTAATTGAAAGATGGTTGGCTTCAGATAGTAAATGATCAAAACGACAGAACAAATGATTTTTTATGCAGGCGATAACGTATTTGTCAAGTATTTGATGAGTTGGTATTGTCAGGGTTTTTAGCCTTTCGGAGTCAAAAGCTTGAAAATCATGGTTCGTTACGTTTTATAATTTTCGGACGGGCCCATAGCACTGCTTACTCGTCCCAATTTTTGTTATATTTACCCCATGCTCTCAAAAAAGACAAAATATGGCTTAAAGGCCCTGACTTACTTGGCTTCAAAGAAAGACCAACAGCCGGTGCAGATCTCTGAAATTGCCCAGGCCGAGAATATTTCGCAAAAATTCTTGGAGAGCATTCTATTGTCTCTTCGCAAAAGTGGATTTTTGGGCTCGAAAAAGGGTAAGGGGGGAGGGTACTACCTGATCAAAGACCCCCGTGAGGTGTTGATGACCGATGTGATGCGTATTCTTGAGGGTCCCATAGCCATGGTACCTTGTGTAAGCCTTAATTTTTATGAAAAGTGTACCGATTGCCCAGATGAGGCCAGCTGTTCGGTAAATAAGTTGATGCTTATGGTGCGCGATGCCAATCTTGAGGTGTACCGCAGCCATACCTTGGCCGATTTAATAGCCTGATTTCCCGATCTTCTGGAAGAAGTGCTGAAAATTCTGCAATTTTATTTGCGGTTTATTATAAATCTACTAAATCTATAGGGTAAACGTAAATTCTTTTAATTTGTGGCGTCTAACACAATAAAAATATACTACATTTGTTTACTCTATTAGATTGATAGGGTAATTAGATTAACGAGAAAATGATTGTAGATCAATTGATTTTAGATAAAGCAGCTCCCAAAAAAAAGTTTTCAGAAGATCAAAAATCTGAAAGACCTATCCGTAGTATCGCCAAGGCGGTGAGTTGGCGGGTAATCGGTACTTTAGATACCTTATTGGTTTCGTATTTGTTAACTGGTGAGGTGGCCATAGCGGCCTCTATCGCATCCATTGACTTTGTGACCAAGATGTTCTTGTACTTCTTTCACGAGCGTTTGTGGAATAAAATTAACTGGGGTAAATAATTAAGTTATGGGTTTTTCAGAAGAACAGATAAAGAAACTTAATGAGCGGTTTAAGGATGCCGATCCGGCCGTAATTATAGATTGGGCCATCGAAAATGCCGAGAATGCCGTAGTCACTACGAATTTCAGGCCTTATGAAGTGGCTATTTTGCATGCGGTTTCAGATGTAAAGGGCGACATACCTGTAATATGGTGCGATACGGGTTACAATACCCCTAACACCTATAGGCACGCCGAGGACTTGATCGAGCGTTTGAATTTGAACATCGACTTATACGTGCCGAAGCAGACCAGTGCGCACCGCGATAGCGTAATGGGCATACCGCAAATTGATGACCCAAGGCATGCCGAGTTTACCAAGCAGGTGAAATTGGAGCCTTTTAAAAGGGCAATGGCAGCGCATAAACCCGATGTTTGGTTTACCAACCTAAGAAAAGGGCAGACCGCGTTAAGGGATTCTTTAGATATCCTCAGTTTGAGCAAGGACGGAGTACTTAAGGTGAGTCCGTTCTATTATTGGAGCGATGCCCAACTCGATGCCTATTTGGAAGAAAGACAATTGCCTAACGAACATAAATACTTTGATCCGACCAAGGTTCTTGAGAACCGTGAGTGTGGGTTGCATACCTAAACGACATTCCGCTTTAAGCGAAAAAATAATCGAAGCACAGTAGCGAAAAATATATTCAAGAAATTATGAGCCAAGATACATCACACATAAACGCCTTAGAAAACGAGGCCATCTATATTCTTAGGGAAGTAGCGGCACAATTTGAGCGACCCGTACTTTTGTTTTCAGGAGGAAAAGACTCCATTACATTGGTGCGTTTGGCGCAAAAGGCATTTTGGCCTGCCAAGATTCCCTTTCCTTTAATGCATATCGATACCGGACATAACTTTCCAGAAACTATCGAGTTTAGGGATAGGTTGGTCGAAGAGCTGGGTCTGGAACTTATCGTTAGAAATGTTCAAGATTCTATCGACCAGGGTAAGGTTAAGGAAGAGTCGGGGCGGTACTCGAGTCGAAACTCATTACAGACCACTACTTTGTTGGATGCTATTGAGGAATTCAAATTCGACGCCTGTATAGGTGGTGCCCGTAGGGACGAGGAAAAGGCAAGGGCCAAGGAACGAATCTTTTCGGTACGTGACGATTTTGGCCAGTGGGATGAGCGTAACCAGCGCCCTGAGCTTTTTGATATGTTGAACGGTCAGATAGAATTGGGACAAAACGTACGTGTTTTTCCAATCTCAAACTGGACAGAACTTGATGTTTGGTCTTATATCAAAGAGGAAGAAATTGAAATACCTTCCATTTACTTTGCGCACAAGCGTAAAGTATTTTTGCGAGACGGCTTGATCTGGTCACATTCCGATTATGTGTACCAAGAGGAAGATGAAGAGGTTTTAGAGCGTATGGTACGTTTCCGTACCGTAGGGGATATGAGCTGTACCGCGGCCGTTTTTTCCAATGCGACCGATATTGAGTCCGTCGTTGAGGAGATTCGCGATTCCAGTATTTCTGAAAGAGGGGCCCGTATAGACGATAAAAGGTCTGAAGCGGCAATGGAGAAGAGAAAACAACAGGGGTACTTTTAGGATTCTCGTTTAGGGAATTAGTTTAAAAATTTTGATTAAAAATTACAGCCAAAGAAGATGGACGTATTAAAGATAGCAACAGCAGGTAGTGTAGATGACGGAAAAAGTACCTTGATCGGTAGAATTCTGTACGATACAAAATCATTGACCAGCGATAAGTTGGAAGCCATAGAAAAGACCAGTAAGAGCAAGGGGTATGATTACCTCGATTTCTCATTGGCTACGGATGGTCTTGTGGCCGAGCGTGAGCAAGGTATCACTATAGATGTGGCGCATATCTATTTTTCAACAGCAAAGAAAAGTTACATTATAGCCGATACTCCCGGCCATGTAGAATACACGCGTAACATGGTTACGGGAGCTTCTACATCTCAAGCCGCGATTATTTTGATCGATGCGAGAAAAGGGGTTATCGAACAAACCAACCGTCACTTTTTTATCAATAACCTCTTGCGCATTAAAGATGTGGTGGTGGCTATTAATAAAATGGACTTGGTAGATTATTCCGAGGAAACTTATAATGCCATTAAGGCCGATTTCGAGGAATTGATGGCCAAAAGGGATTATCAAGACCAGAAGATCACCTTTATTCCCGTTAGTGCCTTGAAGGGTGATAACGTAGTGAATAAAACGGATAAGACGCCTTGGTATACGGGTCCTACTTTGTTAGAGCATTTTGAAGCCCTAGATCGCAAGGATATTTTCAATGTGGGTACACCGCGTTTTCCCGTGCAGTACGTAATCCGTCCAAAGACAGAGGAGCACCATGACTTTAGGGGCTTTGCCGGTAAGGTTTACGGCGGGGAGCTTAGCGTAGGTGACGAGGTTGTTGCCTTGCCATCGCAAACGCGATCTAAAATCAAGGATATCTATTTTTACGATAAAAAGTACCATACCGCTTCAAGAAGATCTTCGGTAACCATTACTTTGGAAGATGAGATCAATTTGAGTCGAGGTGATATGTTGGTCAGGGCCGAAGATTTGCCTACGATCGATAAGCAGTTTACGGCTACCATCTCTTGGATGGATTCCGATAACCTGACCGCCGGTAAAAAATATGTGGTGCAACACGGTGTGAACAAGGTGTTGGCCAAGGTCGATAACATCCATCACAAAATCAATCCTGACTATTCGGGAATCGATACCAATGTTGACGGTGGCTTGGGTATGAACGATATCGCCCAGGTAACCTTCAAATTGAACAAGCCTATTTTCTACGATAAATTCAAAGATCACCGTACCAACGGTTCGTTTATCTTGATCGATACACAGACCAATAACACGGTCGGCGCGGGTTTTATAAGCTAAGAAGTTCGTAAAAAAAGAACAAGGACCGGGATTTTATTTCAATTATCCCTATAAAACCTATAGGAAAAATATATAATTAACAATCTGCCGTCAAAACGGTGAGAAACTAGAATAGAGATAGCATGCAAAGTTTCAGAACAGAAATAGAAAACCCCGTAGTTGAGAAGGATATTTTGGCCTTAGAGGCTAAAATACGCCAGTTCAAGGAAGGTAATTTAGACGAGGAAAAGTTTCGTAGTTTGCGTTTGGCCAGGGGTATTTACGGTCAACGTCAACCTGGCGTGCAGATGATCCGTATTAAATTGCCCTACGGAAAAGTTACCTCACGGCAACTTAGGCGCATTAGCGACGTTTCCGATGAATATTCTAGAGGTAGATTGCATATTACTACACGTCAAGACATTCAAATCCACTATGTGGATATAGACCGTACGCCCGAACTTTGGTCGGAACTCGAAAAAGATGATGTTACCATTCGCGAAGCTTGTGGTAATACGGTCCGTAACGTAACCGCTAGTGAAACTGCCGGGATAGACGTAGACGAGCCATTTGATGTTTCGCCCTATGCGCACGCACTTTTTCAGTATTTCTTGCGTAACCCTATCAGTCAGGAAATGGGGCGTAAGTTCAAGGTTTCTTTTTCTGCCAGCGATGCCGATACCGGTCTTTCGTATATGCACGACCTTGGTTTTATAGCCAAGATACAAGATGGGGTAAGAGGATTTAAAGTGATGTTGGGCGGTGGTTTGGGTTCTCAGCCACGTCATGCCGATTTGCTTTTCGATTTTCTTGCCGCAGATAAGATCATTCCTTTGATGGATGGTGTGGTTCGTGTCTTTGACCGCTATGGGGAAAGAAAGAGTAGGGCCAAGGCAAGAATGAAATTCTTGTTGAAAGACTTGGGGCTTGACGGATTCAAAGCCTTGTTGGCCGAAGAGCAAAAGGCTGTTCCTTACGAAACCTATCCTATCGATGCCGAGGCATATCCTAAGGTTGAGGTAGCCAAAGTTGAGGCGCCGCAAGTAGAAATAGAGGATACCGAAGCTTTTGAAATCTGGAAATCTACCAACCTAATACCTCAAAAGCAGGAAGGCTATACCGCTATCGGTATTAAAGTACTCCTAGGGGATTTCTATACGGATAAGGCTAGGTTGTTGGCCGATTTAGTGGATCAATACGCCGCGGGTGAACTAAGGTTGAGCCTTCGTCAGAATATTTTGATTCCCTATGTGGCCAATGAACTGATTCCCTTCTTTTATACGGAACTGAAAAAACTTGGTTTTGTAGAGGCGGGTTATAACAGGGCGGTAGATATTACGGCTTGTCCGGGTACCGATACCTGTAATTTGGGTATTGCCAGTAGTACCGGTATTGCCGAAGAATTGGAACGCATTATAAAAACGGAGTACCCACAGTACATCAGCAATCCGGATGTGGCCATTAAGATCAGTGGGTGTATGAATGCCTGTGGTCAACACAACATGGCCAATATCGGTTTTCAGGGGATGAGTATCAGAACCAAGGATAAATTGGTGGCGCCAGCGCTTCAAGTTTTGTTGGGCGGTGGTACCGATGGTGATGGAAACGGAAGATTTGCCGATAAAGTAGTGAAGGTTCCTTCCAAGAGAGGTCCTCAGGCCTTACGGTTGATTTTAGACGATTACGATAAAAACGGCAATGGAAAGTCGTATGCCGATTATTACGAAGAAAAGGGGCAAATGTATTTCTACGATTTTCTAACTCCTTTATCCGATATAGAAAACCTTACGCCGGACGATTTTATCGACTGGGGAAATACGGAGCGCTATGAGAAGGCTATCGGTGTCGGTGAATGTGCCGGTGTAGTGATAGACCTTATTGCCACCTTGCTCTTTGAAAGCGAAGAAAAAATACAGAACGCACAAGAGTCTTTCGATGAAAAGAAATGGGCGGCCAGTATCTATCACTCCTATTCTTCCATGGTAAATTCGGCCAAGGCCTTATTGACCTCGGAAAAAGCGAAAGTGAACACCCATGCTACCATTATCAAGGATTTTGATCAAAAATTCGTAGCCTCGGGCAGGATAGATTTCGGAAGGGGTTTTGAAGAACTCGTACTACAATTGAACAAAAACGAGCCAACGGAAGCTTTTGCAAAAAGCTATTTGGAAGATGCCAAGGCATTTTTGAAAGCGGTGGAAACATTTAGAAAACAAGAATTGGCAGAGGTTTAACCATGGAATACTCCAACGAAGGACATAACAATTTATCCCATTCGGGTGGTCGACTTACGGTTGTAGGCGCCGGTCCCGGTGATGTAGAACTCATCACCCTCAAGGCCATAAAGACACTTGCTGACGCCGATGTGGTGTTGTACGATGCGTTGGTGTCCGTTGAATTGTTAGACTATGCGCCCACGGCCGAACATATATTTGTAGGCAAGCGAAAAGGTTGTTATGCCTATCAGCAGGAACAGATCAATGAATTGATCGTAAGCCGGGCCAAGGCCAATGCCCATGTGGTACGTTTGAAAGGCGGGGATCCCTTTGTGTTCGGCCGTGGTGCCGAAGAAATGGAGTACGCTGCGTCTCACGGGGTGCAAGTAGCTATGGTGCCGGGTATATCGTCTTGTTTGTCGGTACCGGCCTCTCAGAACATTCCGGTGACCAAAAGGGGGGCTACCGAAAGTTTTTGGGTGATTACCGGAACAACCAAGGCACACAAGCTGTCAAGTGATGTGGCTTTGGCCGCAAAGAGTAATGCTACGGTGGTTATTTTGATGGGAATGTCGAAACTGGCGCAAATAGCGGAACTGTTCAAGGCAGAGGGTAAATCTGAAACCCCGGTGGCCATTGTGCAAAACGGGACGAGAACGGATGAAAAAGTTGCCATTGGCACTATCGCTTCCATAGAAGGGGAAGTAGAAAAACAAGAGTTGGCCAATCCGGCAATAATTATAATAGGTGAAGTAGTAAAACACAGGGCGAGCATTCTATCCATTGCCCAGAATCAAGAATTACAGTTAAGTAAATAGTTATGATAAAAACAGATATTCTCATCATTGGCGCAGGCCCAACAGGTCTTTTTACGGTATTTGAAGCAGGTTTGCTGAAGTTGAAATGCCATTTGATAGATGCCTTGCCACAACCAGGTGGTCAGTGTTCGGAAATTTATCCAAAGAAACCGATTTATGATATTCCCGCCTTTCCGGAAATTCTAGCAGGAGATTTGGTGACCAACCTTATGGAGCAAATAAAGCCTTTTGAAGCAGGTTTTACCCTGGGTGAGCGTGCCGAAACATTAGACAGGCAAGAAGACGGCTCTTTTATAGTAACGACCAATAAAGGTACAAAACACCACGCCCCGGTAGTGGTTATTGCGGGTGGACTGGGGTCTTTTGAGCCTAGAAAGCCACCTATTGAGAATATTGCCGACTTTGAAGATAAAGGGGTGGCCTACATGGTTAAAGATCCCGAAGTGTACCGCGATAAAAAAGTGGTGATAGCCGGTGGTGGCGATTCTGCTTTGGACTGGGCGATTTTCTTGGCCGATGTGGCTTCTGAAGTATCCTTGGTACACCGTAGGAACGAGTTCAGGGGCGCTTTGGATTCCGTAGAAAAAGCAGCGGAATTGGCAAAGGCTGGAAAAATAAAACTGTTTACCGAGGCCGAAGTGAAAAAACTTTACGGCGATGATCATTTGGAAGCAGTGGTTATAAAGCACAACGATGCCGAAAAAGGGGAAACCTATGTTGAGGTTGATAACTTTATTCCCTTGTTCGGTCTTTCCCCGAAATTGGGTCCGATCGGTGATTGGGGGCTTGAAATAGAGCGAAACGCCATTAAGGTAAACAACGCCAAAGATTATCAGACCAACATACCTGGTGTTTTTGCGATCGGCGATGTAAATACCTATGAAGGTAAATTGAAATTGATTTTATCGGGCTTCCATGAGGCAGCCGTAATGTGTCAGTTCGCCTATCAATTGATAAACCCAGGTAAAAGATACGTTATGAAATACACCACTGTAGGTGGGGTAGAAGGTTTTGACGGAAGTAAAAAAGAGGCCAAAAAAGAGGTCGTTCAAAGTATTGTTTAATTAGCTATTAGTGTATATATCGATAAGGGCCTTCTGTTGTAGTATTTGAACAGAAGGCTTTTATTAAATGCAAGAAGCCAAAAACCAGAGGGTTTCTTTGGTTTTGAACCATATGTGGCGTTACTTTGCAAATCGTTCATTAAAATAACAAGACTGTTATCAAGAAAGGTGGAGGGAATAGACCCAGTGAAACCTTGGCAACCCTTTTCTTATAAAGAAGGTGCTACATTCTATCCTAGTATTTGTGGGACAGATAACAAAGAGAGGCGAGATTGTCTGTCCTTATTCCTTTGCTTGATAGTTGTTTGTAGATTGGCCTAAGAAGGGCCGTTGTGCATGAACGTGCGACATAAGAGGAGGTAAGGAAATGAAAAAAATTCAAGAGGTATTAAAGGAACGCATTTTAGTATTGGACGGTGCCATGGGTACCATGCTCCAACGCTATAAGTTTACCGAGGAAGATTTCCGCGGTGAGCGTTTTAAAGATTGGGAACACCCCTTGCAGGGGAACAATGATCTATTGTCGCTGACCCAACCCGAAGCCATTGCCGAGGTGCATCGTAAATACTTCGCCGCAGGCGCCGATATTGTCGAGACCAATACCTTTTCGGGTACCACCATCGCCATGGCCGATTACCATATGGAAGATTTGGTGTACGAACTCAATTATGAGTCCGCACGCATTGCCAAGGAGGTGGCCGATGAGTTTACCGCCAAAGAGCCCAATAAGCCAAGGTTTGTAGCTGGGAGTATAGGGCCGACGAACAAAACG
Source organism: Zobellia uliginosa (assembly GCF_900156625.1). Classification (GTDB taxonomy): domain Bacteria; phylum Bacteroidota; class Bacteroidia; order Flavobacteriales; family Flavobacteriaceae; genus Zobellia; species Zobellia uliginosa. The sequence continues at coordinate 35,665 of NZ_FTOB01000005.1, forward strand.
GCCAGTATGTCTCCCGATGTAAACGATCCAGGCTATAGGGCCGTTTCTTTCGATGAGTTGCGAATTGCCTATAAACAACAGGTGGAAGCCTTGTTAGATGGTGGGGCCGACATTCTTTTGGTCGAGACCATTTTTGACACGCTTAATGCCAAAGCCGCCCTTTTTGCCATAGAAGAGGTAAAGGAGGAACGGAATATAGAAGTGCCCATTATGGTGAGCGGTACCATTACCGATGCCTCGGGAAGAACCTTGTCGGGACAAACGGCAGAGGCATTTTTGATTTCCATTTCACACATTCCGATCTTTTCCGTAGGGTTCAACTGTGCCCTTGGGGCCAATCAGTTGGTGCCCCACTTGGAGGTTTTGTCGACCAGAACGGAGCATGCCGTTTCGGCCCACCCGAACGCGGGCTTGCCCAATGCCTTTGGGGAATACGATGAAACTCCCGAGCAAATGGCCGAGCAGATAAAGGAATATGTGGAAAAAGGCCTGGTCAATATTGTTGGCGGGTGCTGTGGTACAACGCCTGAGCACATTACGGCCATTGCGGATCTAGTGAGAGAATACGACCCACGGAAGATAGCCGTGGAATCTTGATGGGAATGCAGATGCATCAAGTATAAAAAAATGATGGAGATATTATGAGTAACGACTCGAACATACCGATAACCGATACCCGACCCTCGGCCGCCCGCTACCTAAAACTATCGGGTTTGGAACCCTTGGTGATCACCCCCGAAAGTAATTTCGTAAATGTGGGCGAACGTACCAATGTGGCCGGGTCTAAACGTTTTTTACGCCTGATCAAGGAGCGTAAGTTCGAAGAGGCCTTAGACGTTGCAAGAGATCAGGTTGAAGGTGGGGCCCAGATTATCGATATTAATATGGATGACGGTCTGATCGATGGAAAAGAGGCCATGGTCAAATTCTTGAACCTGGTTATTGCCGAACCTGATATTGCCAAGGTACCCATAATGATCGATAGCTCTAAATGGGATATTATCGAGGCAGGCTTGCAGGTCGTTCAAGGTAAATGCGTGGTAAACTCCATCAGTTTAAAGGAAGGTGAGGAAGAATTTATCAATCACGCCAAATTAATTAAAAGATATGGCGCGGCCGTTATCGTAATGGCCTTTGACGAGGTAGGTCAGGCCGACAATTATGATAGGCGCATAGAAATTTCAAAAAGATCCTATGATATTTTGGTGGACCAAGTAGGTTTTCCACCGGAAGATATCATTTTCGACCTTAATATTTTCCCCGTTGCCACGGGTATGGACGAGCACAAGCTCAATGCCCTGGATTTTATTAAGGCTACTAAATGGGTTCGTGAGAATCTGCCCTATGCCAGTGTGAGCGGAGGGGTGAGTAATGTTTCCTTTTCGTTCAGGGGGAACAACCCCGTGCGTGAGGCCATGCACTCGGTTTTTCTGTACCATGCCATCAAAGCGGGTATGAACATGGGGATCGTAAACCCGACCATGTTGGAGATTTATGACGACATTCCTAAAGATTTATTAGAGCATGTAGAAGATGTTATTCTCAACCGCAGGGATGACGCGACCGAACGGTTGTTGGATTTTGCCGAATCGGTAGTAGGTAAGGCCAAGGAAAGTAAAATAGACCTTTCGTGGCGTGAAGAACCCTTGCAGGACAGGATCACGAGGGCCTTGGTCAAGGGAATAGATCAGTATATAGTAGAAGATGTAGAGGAGGCCCGTATGGCCGCCGATAAGCCTATTGAGGTAATCGAAGGCCACCTTATGATAGGTATGAACGTGGTGGGCGACCTGTTCGGTAGTGGAAAAATGTTTCTGCCCCAGGTAGTGAAGTCGGCCCGTGTCATGAAAAAGGCCGTGGCGTATTTGTTGCCCTATATTGAAGAGGAAAAATTGAAGAATCCGCAAGTCGGGGATGATAAGGGCAATGGGAAAATCTTAATGGCCACCGTTAAGGGCGATGTGCATGACATCGGAAAAAACATTGTAAGTGTAGTCTTGGCCTGTAACAATTACGAGATTGTCGATTTGGGGGTCATGGTTCCGCCCGAAAAGATAATTGCCGAGGCCATAGCCCACAATGTAGACGTTATCGGGTTGAGCGGACTCATTACGCCTTCGCTTGACGAGATGGTACACTTGGCCAAGGAAATGGAACGCAAGAACTTTAAAGTGCCCTTGCTCATAGGAGGGGCAACGACGAGTAAGGCGCATACGGCCGTAAAAATAGACCCGCAATACAGTGAGGCCGTGGTGCACGTAAACGATGCGTCAAGGGCCGTTACCGTAGTGGGCGACCTGTTGCAGAAAGATACTTCGGAGAAATATAAGAAGACGATCAAGGAAGATTATGACGTTTTCAGGGAAAAGTTCTTGAGCCGTACCAAAAAGAAGGAATACAAAAGCCTTGCTGCCGCTAGGGAAAACCGATTTAAGATCGACTGGGAAGACAGCCCGATCGTAAAGCCCCGTCAGCTTGGTATTCAGGTAATCGAAGACGTAGATCTTGAAAAACTGGTGCCTTTTATCGACTGGACGCCCTTTTTTAGAAGTTGGGAGCTGCACGGAAAATACCCTGATATTCTAACCGACGAGATCGTTGGTGAACAGGCCACGGAGCTTTTTGCCGATGCACAAAAAATGTTGCAGTCTATCTTAAAGGATAAAAAGTTGACGGGTAAAGGGATTTTCGGGCTCTTTCCGGCCAATACCTTGGAGAACCACGACGATATTGAGGTAGAGGTGAACGACGGTCAAGAGGATAAAACATATGTCTTTAGAACCTTGCGGCAGCAATTGAAACGTCGCGAGGGCGTGCCAGATTACGCACTGGCCGATTTTGTGGCGCCAAAAGAAACGGGCAAGCAAGATTATGTAGGGTGCTTTTGTGTGACTACAGGTTTCGGTACCGATGAACTGGCGGATGCCTACCGTAAGAACCTAGACGATTACAACTCCATTTTGGTAAAGGCGTTGAGCGACCGTTTGGCCGAAGCTTTTGCCGAATACTTACACCTAGAGGTGCGAAGGGAGCATTGGGGCTATGCCGCCGATGAGCATTTGAAAAACGACGAGTTGATCGATGAGAAATATAAGGGGATCCGTCCCGCGCCAGGATATCCGGCCTGTCCCGACCACCTTGAAAAGCTGACCCTTTGGGACATGCTCAAGGTAGAGGAGCGAATCGGTGTGAAACTTACCGACAGTCTGGCCATGTGGCCGGCGTCATCGGTTTCGGGCTATTATTTTGGGAATGCCGAGGCCCGGTATTTCGGGTTGGGAAAAATAAAGGAAGACCAAGTGGCCGATTTTGCCGAACGGAAGGGGATTCCCCTGGAAGAGGCGACCAAGTGGTTGGCGCCGAATATAGCGGACGATTGATATAGAACACCTATGCCGAGGTATAGCGGATGCTTTTAACGGTGTAGTCGATTGAAATAACAGAAATAATGCGTTAGGGATAGGAGCGGTATCTTTTTAAAGTCCGACAGGCTTTAAAAAATTTAGCGGATAGCCCGCCCGAACGCCATAGAAGAGCATAAACATTAAATTTCCCGGTCAAAGGGGCAGTATACATGAAAATAACGGACCATATAAAGAATGCAAAGGGCAAAACTTTATTTTCCTTTGAAATTATACCTCCTGTAAAAGGACATCAGATTCAGCAACTTTACGATAATATCGATCCCTTGATGGATTTTAAGCCTCCGTTCATTGATGTGACCACGTCGCGGGAGGAGTATGTCTATATTGATCGTGACGGTCTGTTGGATAAGAAGCTGACCCGTATGCGTCCTGGTACCGTTGGTATTTGTGCATCTATAAAGCACAAGTACAACGTAGATACCGTACCCCATGTGCTTTGCGGTGGATTTACGAGGGAAGAGACCGAGTATCTGTTGGTCGATTGCCATTATTTGGGCATTGACAATATTATGGCCCTTCGTGGCGATGCCATGAAAGACGAAAAATATTTTCAGCCGACCAAGGGAGGGCATGCCTATGCCGTTGATTTGGTGAAGCAGGTACATGAGCTGAATTGCGGTAATTATTTGCACGATACGGTAGAGACCGATAATTGTGCCGATTTCTGTATCGGTGTGGCCGGATATCCTGAAAAACACTTGGAGGCGCCTTCTTTGAAATCGGACTTAAAACGATTGAAGGAAAAGGTAGATGCCGGCGCCGATTATGTGGTGACCCAGATGTTTTTTGATAATAAAAAGTATTTTGAGTTTGTAGAGGAAGCCAAAAAAATGGGTATAAACATTCCGATTATTCCGGGGATCAAGCCTATTGCGGTCAAAAGACACTTGCAGTTGCTGCCCCAGGTATTTCGGATAGATTTGCCGCAAGACCTGATCGATGCCGTTGACGATTGTGCCTCGAACAAAGAGGTGCGTCAGGTGGGTATTGAGTGGGCCATTCAGCAATCAAAGGAGTTGAAGGCGGCCGGAGTACCCGTACTGCACTATTACTCAATGGGGAAATCCGATAACATCAAGGCCATTGCCGAGAAGATTTTTTAAATCAGTGGCTTTGTAAGAAAATAAAGGCGAACCTTGGGCTTAAAATAACGAATAATATTATTTTTGCGCTCCATGAGCCCAAGGGTGTTTTTATTTTTTCTGATGTGTGCCGGATATTGTTTTTCACAAGAGTCCGAAAGAGCCCATACTTATACGTTTGAAGCGAACCAGTTTTACGGTTCCATTATACTGCACAATCCTGATATTTCGCATTTGATTACGGATCACCCTGCGGGTGTTGTTCTGGCGTACAATCGAAAGACCTTTGGTTTAAAGGAATGGGAGGAGTGGTACAACTATCCTGATTTGGGGGGCTCGTTTATCTATCACAACACGAACAGTTCGGTTTTGGGTGAGGCCTATGCTGTGTATGCCCATTTCAACTTTTACTTTTTAAAGCGCAACCTTCAGTTTCGGGTGGCCCAGGGACTGGCCTATATGACCAACCCTTACGATCGGGAGACCAATTTTAGGAACAATGCCTACGGTACTCGATTGTTGAGCTCTAACTATGCCATGATAAATTACCATAAAGAGAATATTTATAAAGGCTTGGGCTTTAAGGCGGGTATTTCTATCACGCATTTCTCCAATGCCAATGTAAAGGCGCCCAATACCTCTACCAATACCTTCGCCTTTAATATGGGGCTAACATATACCTTGGAAGGTAAGGACACGGAATATATTCGACGGGAAAAGGTAAGGCTTACAGAGTCTATCAAATACAACCTGGTTTTTAGGGGAGGTATCAACGAGAGCGACAATATTGGCCACGGCCAGTATCCCTTCTATATTTTTTCGGCTTATGCCGATAAACGCCTAGGACGGAAAAGTGCCGTTCAATTGGGAGCGGATGTGTTTTTTAGCAATTTCTTGAAGGAATTGATAAGGTACCAGTCGATTTCATTTCCTGAAAATGACATAGATCCCGATACCGATTTTAAGCGGGTGGGGGTTTTTGTGGGACATGAACTTTTTATCAATAAGCTTTCCATAGAAACGCAGCTCGGGTATTATGTGTATTATCCGTTTGATTTTGAGGGAAAGGTGTATAACCGCCTTAGTCTCAAACGCTATTTTGGCGATAAGGTATTTGGGGTGGTAAGCTTGAAATCGCATGCCGCCGCCGCCGAAGCCGTGGAATTCGGTGTAGGGATACGATTGTAATGAAAGAGGTATAGAATATGGCAATAGGGTTAAAAGATAGGGATAGTGAAACCGTGCCTTTGGGTAGTGGTAGAGTGGTGCGCCGGTCTCGTTTTTTTGCGATGCTTTGTTGTATCGTTGTGCTTGTTTCCTGTAATGGTGAAAATGCTTCCGACTGTTTTCAGGGTACCGGTGATATCGTGCGTGAAGAGGTAGTGGTTGATAATTTTACCCAGATTACGGTTTACGAGAATGTAAGCTTGGTTGTAAAGCAAGGTCCTGTTCAAAAGGTAGAGATTGAAACGGGAAGTGTATTGCGGAACGAGGTTACGGCCGAGGTGGTAGATGGGCGGCTTATCTTACGCGATACGAATGATTGTAATTATTTTAGGGATTATGGCGTTACGAAAATTTACGTGACCGCACCCGATATTACCGAGATACGAAGCAGCACCGGCTGGCCTATTTCAAGCGATGGCGTTTTGGCGTATTCGAGATTGAACCTGTTGTCGGAAAGTTTTGCCGACCCCGAAGCACAAACCACCGATGGTGAGTTTGATTTGGAGGTGGCCGGTAATGACCTGAACGTGGTAGTAAACGGAATCGCTTATTTTAAGTTGAAAGGCACGGTCGATAATTTAAGTTTGACCATTGCTGCGGGCGATTCGCGCATAGAGGCCGCGGACCTGGTCGCCCAAAGCGTGACCTTAAACCATAGGGGGTCGAACGATATGTACGTGAATCCGCAAGAGTCCATTAAAGGGGTGATTCGCGGGGTTGGAGATGTCTTTAGTTCAAACCGGCCGACAGCGGTAGATGTGGAAGAATTATACAAAGGGCGCCTCATTTTTGAGTAGTTTCCGGGGTTAAGGTTCAACTTCTGCCCATAAGAGCGGTACGGGCACAAATGCAATCTGTAACTTTGTGCCGACCGAAACCCGATATGAATCCGATTCTCAAGTATATAGAAAACCTGTTCGCTAAGAAGCGTGTGTTGGGCAATGATCCATTGTTGAACGGATTGGTGGAGGCCGATCGCCTGTTGTTAGATCTGGTGTCGGAAGAGAAGATCCCCGGTCTCGCCATTACGGTACTCAAGCAGGGGGAATCCTTTTTTCAAAAGGGGTACGGCCTTTACGATAGGGAAAGGAAGCTTCCGGTAGATCCCCAAAGTTCCGTGTTTCGCATTGCCAGTGTTTCAAAGCCTATTGCCGCTACGGCCTTGGCTTATATGGTGGGCGATAACTTGATCGATTTAGATGCTTCCTTTTACGCTTATGTACCTTATTTTCCGAAGAAAAAATACGATTTTACCATTCGTCAATTGGCGAGTCATACCGCCGGTATAAGAGGGTATAGGGGTATTGAGTACGGTCTGAACAAGCCTTATACCATCAAGGAGGGTATAGAAATTTTTAAAGACGATGAATTGCTCTTTAAGCCCGGAACCGATTACCTCTATAATAGTTTTGATTGGGTGTTGATATCCTTGGCCATGCAAGAGGTCAGTGGGATGCCGTTCGAGACCTATGTACAAGAGAGGGTTTTGGCCCCCTTGGGGATGGACCGTACGTCATGGCCCGACTTAGGGCATACCCAAGTGGAACCATGTTTCTACTCTAAAAACAAAAGGGGCTTTCGTAAGGCCATTCCCGTAAACAACCATTATAAAATGGCGGGCGGTGGTTTTCTTTCTACAACGCCCGATATTGCCAAGTTCGGGCAGGCCTATCTTGAGGGCCGGGTATTGACTCCTAGCCTTCGAAACGAGTTTCTCAGGGCTCAAAAGGTCGATGGTAGCTCTATTTATTACGGTTTGGGATGGCAGGTAAGCCAAGATGCCCAAGGAAGGCCCTATTATGGCCATGTGGGCAATGGTGTGGGCGGATATTCCAATTTCTTTGTCTACCCCGAAGAGGAAATGGTATTTTCCATATTGATCAATTGTACCGACCCCAAGGTACAACCGGAACTGGATGTGGTCATCGATTGCCTGATACGGTCTAAGGAAGGGCGGTCCGCTTTATTGTAGCGGGTTTTGATCCAAATGCTTAAATAGTTAATGCATAAGCTTTTTGAAGGGGTATAAGCTTGTCTCTTGCCTTGAAATCGTTTAGCTTTAGATAAAAAGCTATGAAAAATCTAAAATCAATTATTTTGACCCTCGGATGCGGGCTCTTTGCATTCACCTTAAGTGCCCAAGAGATAACTTCTTTTTCGGGCATGTGGGGACCTGAATTTTATCAAGATCGACAAAAGTTGACGTGGAAGGAAATCGATAAGATCATGTCGGAAAGTCAAGTGGCCCAAATGAACTGGGAAAAATCGAAAAAACAAATGATGGGAGGTATGATTGCCGGGGCCGCCAATTTTGGTACGGCCATTTGGTTTTTGGTGAACGAGAACGATGACAGAAGTGTTACGGCACCTGCCATCGCTTTTGCAGGAACCGGGATCATTGGCTCTATTTTCTTTCACCACGCCATGAAAAACAAAAAGGAGGCCATACTTAATTATAACGATAGTTTGGGTAATGGAACGTCCTTCCGTATGGTGCCCGCCGTTAATGAAAACGGAGTAGGCTTGGCCCTGAAGTTTTGATTCGGACTACTGTAACCATATCCGGAATTCCATATAGGGCTTCCGGATTTTTTTTAGTCGGAAGTAAGTTCGGTGAACAGGCTTTCGAGGTTTTTGTTCTTGCGGCTCAGTTGCAAGGTCTTCAGTTGGTTGTCGTGGGCAAAATCGAAAACGGCCGGGCGCATATCTTTGGAGGTGCTGAACGTGATTTCATAGACAAAGCCGCCAGTGTTTTTTACATGGCTTACGTTGGGCAACTTGTTCAAGAAAGCCTCTTCTACCCGGTAATCGAACTCCACCTCAATGATCTGTTCTTCGGCATCGCGCAGTTCGCTAAGTTTCTTGTCGGCTACAAGTACTCCTTTGTTAATGATCAGAACGCGGTCGCAAACGGCCTCTACCTCTTTCATGATATGGGTCGAGAGCAGTATGGTCTTTTCCTTTCCGATCTCTTTGATGAGTTTTCTGATTTCCAATAGTTGGTTGGGGTCGAGTCCGGTTGTAGGTTCGTCCAAGATCAGTACTTCGGGATCGTGCAATAGGGCGGCGGCAAGTCCGACACGTTGGCGGTAGCCCTTAGAGAGTTGCCCTATTTTTTTATGGGCTTCGGGTGAAAGTCCGGTTTGATCGATGACCTCGGGTATCCTAGCTTTGTCCGTTTTGTAGACATCGGCATTAAAGGCAAGGTATTCCTTTACGTACATGTCTAGGTACAGGGGGTTATGCTCGGGTAGGTAGCCGATACTTTCCCGAACCTTTTTCTTTTCCGTCAGAACGTCAAAGGAGTTGACCGAAGCCTCACCTTTGTCGGGCGAATAATAGGTGGTCAGTATCTTCATCATGGTTGACTTTCCGGCGCCGTTAGGCCCTAAAAAACCAACGATTTCCCCTTTTTGAAGTTTAAAGCTGATGTTCTTCAAAGCTTTTTGGCTTCCGAAAGTTTTGCTGATTTTGTAGACGCTTATAGACATATAGGGACAAATGAAAGTTAGATGATTGTTCTGAATGTAGATTTTAACGATGTACTTTTTTAGGGTACGTTCGGTTCATCCATCAAAAATAAACAATTAAGTAATATCGTATTTTTTAAAAAGGCGCCCGTGAACTATGAAATGTAAAAATAGACCAATGCCTGAGTGCGAGATACATATAAATTGGAAAAAAATGTGTTCTACCCGTTTATTTTTAAATTTAATTGTTACTTTAGCCAAAGTTTAAGTGTGTTATGACAAAGCGATTCTTTTTCAACGGTTTTTATTTTTACTTCTTTTTTGAGAGAGGTACGGGACTGTTGTAAAATATTGCATGATATAAACCAATTGAAGTCCCGTGAAAAACGGGACTTTTTTTGTTCAATACCTATTGGGAATTATCGTTTAAAAGTGTTTCCCATAAGGCAGAAAGCCAGTTATGAAGCTAAAAATAGCCATTCAGGGCATTAAGGGGTCTAACCACCACCAAGTAGCCCGAGAGTATTTTGATGATAATGTAGATTTGGTAGAATGTATGTCGTTCGATTTCTTGGTAGATCAATTACTGCAAAAGACCGCTGACATGGGGGTAATGGCCATTGAGAATTCAATTGCTGGCTCGATCATACCGAACTATGCCCTGGTTTACCATAAGGATTTGCATATTATAGGAGAGCATTACCTTAATATCCATCACCATTTAATGGCCTTAAAGGGACAGGAAATAGCCGATATTGAAGAAGTGAGGTCGCACCCTATGGCCCTGTTGCAGTGCAAGGAATTTTTTGGCGATTACCCACACATTAAAATGGTGGAAGATGTTGATACGGCCGAAACGGCAAAACGGATTCAAGAGCAACAGTTAAGGCATATTGCGGCCATAGCTCCGGAAGTTGCCGCCGATTTATACGATTTGAACATCGTAGCACGGGACATACAGACCATTCAAAACAATGCAACCCGCTTTATTATTGTAAAGACAAAAAATAAAGTGCTTCCGAAGGAAGAGATCAACAAGGCCTCGGTACGTTTTGTTACCGACCATAAACGCGGAAGTCTTGCGGCTGTGCTTAATGTTATGAGCGATTGCAATTTGAACTTGACCAAAATACAGTCGCTGCCCATAATTGAAACGCCATGGAAATACGCCTTTTTTGTTGACGTGACTTTTGATGGTTATGATTGTTTCGACAAAGCAAAATCACTGTTGAACATCATGTCCGAAGACTTTAAGGTGTTGGGTGAATATAAAAATGCGAGAATATGATACGAACGGCAAATCGTTTACATACAGTTGAAGAATATTACTTCTCGAAAAAGTTGCGAGAGGTAAGAGGTTTGATCGCCGAAGGAAGGCCCGTAATCAATATGGGGATCGGAAGTCCCGATCTGGCTCCCTCCGAAGCGATCATAAAAAGTATTCAAGATGCGGTCTTGGAAGAAGGCGCGCACCAATACCAGAGTTATCAGGGTTTACCCGAACTGCGTCAGGGTGTAGCGGATTTTTATAGTGAAAAATTCGGCGTCACGGTAGATCCATTGACCGAGATCTTGCCCTTGATGGGTTCAAAGGAAGGTATTATGCACATTAGCATGGCCTTTTTGAACGAGGGCGATGTAGCCTTGATACCCAATCCGGGCTATCCTACCTATACCTCGGTCACGAAGTTGGTAGGGGCGGAGGCAAAATATTATAACCTAAGTGCCGAAAGCGGATGGTTTCCCGATTTGGAAGAATTGCAGGAACACGATTTGTCAAAGGTAAAGATCATGTGGACAAGTTACCCCCATATGCCGACCGGGGCAACGGCCACAAAGGCACAGTTTGAAAAATTGGTCGAATTTGCCCAAAAGAACGATATCCTTTTGGTGAACGACAACCCCTATAGTTTCGTGCTTAACGATGCGCCTGTAAGTATTTTGGCCGTCGATGGGGCAAAAGAGGTGGCCTTGGAACTAAACTCCTTGAGCAAGACCTTTAATATGGCCGGTTGGCGTGTAGGAATGGTATTGGGCGGGGCCGAACATATCAATGCCGTGCTGAAGGTAAAAAGTAATATGGATTCGGGGATGTTCTACGGAATTCAGAAAGGAGCCATAGAGGCCTTAAAAAGCGATCAAGATTGGTTCGACAGGCTGAATGAGGTATATCGCTCTAGAAAGGCGCTTATGTGTCAATTGGCCGATAAATTGAACTGTACCTATGATACCGATGCGGTGGGAATGTTCCTTTGGGCAAAGTTGCCGGAAGGAAGTAAATCTGCCGAAGAGTTTATAGATGGGGTACTGTACGAAAAGAACCTTTTTATTACCCCAGGAACCATTTTTGGAAGCAAGGGCGAGGGGTATATACGGTTTTCCTTATGTGTGCCCGAAGAAAAGATCAAAGAGGCGATAAGCCGTTTTTAGAATGACGAACAAGAGTTGATAAAATGAATGTTTTTATAGTTGGTGTCGGGTTGATAGGAGGTTCCTTTGCAAAGGATATCAAACGCCTGCGCCCAGAGTGCAAGATTTACGGTATAGATACGGATGTTTCGCATTTGCGCGAAGCCTTGGACCTGGGGATTATCGATGTTGAGTCGAGTTACGATGATCTAGGGGTGGCCGATATGGTCATTGTTAGCATTCCCGTAGATGTTATGGTTACCGAGCTTCCTAAAATATTGGATGCGGTTAACGATGATTGTGTGGTCTTTGATGGCGGGTCTACAAAAAGTTTGATCTGTAAAACCTTAGATTCGCACCCTAAGCGAAGAAATTACCTGGCGGCACACCCCATTGCGGGTACCGAGCATTCGGGACCGTCGGCGGCCATTGAAAATTTATACGTGGGTAAAACGAATATTATCTGTGAGATAGAGAAAACCGCTTTCAAGCTACAGGAAAAGGCCTTGGAACTTTTTCAGCAGATAGGAATGCGTATTCGGTACATGAACCCCGATGCCCATGACAAGCACATTGCCTATGTGTCGCATTTGTCACATATCAGCTCTTTTATGTTGGGAAAGACCGTAATCGATAAAGAGAAAAATGAACGTGATATTTTTGACATGGCGGGCAGTGGTTTCGAGAGTACGGTAAGGTTGGCCAAGAGTTCGCCGGCCATGTGGACGCCAATTTTTAAACAGAACAAAGACAATGTGGTCGAAACTTTGACCGAATATATACAGAACCTCCAAGAGTTTAAACAGCTATTGGAAAAAGGAGATTACACGGGAATTTTTAACGAAATGAACGATACTAATAAAATAAAGGAAATTTTAAACGGAATACCACTAAACAAGAAGTAATGGAGAATTCAAAAGAAATGAGAACATGGTTGGATGATATGGGTTTAGACCATCCACTAGTAATAGCAGGGCCATGTAGTGCTGAAACCGAAGAACAAGTGTTGCGTATTGCTCACGAGTTAAAAGATACCGACGTAAACTACTACCGTGCGGGTATCTGGAAACCAAGAACACGACCAGGAAACTTTGAAGGTGTTGGCGCACTTGGTTTGAAGTGGTTACAAAAGGTTAAGGAAGAAACCGGATTAAAAACGGCCACAGAGGTCGCCAATCGAGCCCATGTTGAATTGGCATTGGAGTACGATGTAGACCTATTGTGGATCGGGGCACGCTCGACCGTGAGCCCGTTTATCATGCAAGAATTGGCAGATGCCTTGGAAGGTACTGATAAGATCGTATTGGTGAAGAACCCTGTAAACCCTGATTTGGCTTTATGGTTGGGAGGTATCGAACGTTTGCATACCGCCGGAATCAGAAAGTTAGGGGCCATCCACAGAGGATTCTCTACTTATGAGAAAACGAAGTACAGGAACATTCCCGAATGGCAATTGGCCATCGAGTTCCAGAACAAGTTTCCTGATTTGCCTTTGATCAATGACCCATCGCATATTACCGGTAAGCGTGATATGATCTTTGATGTTTCGCAAACGGCACTTGATTTGAACTTTGACGGATTGATGATCGAGACCCATTTTGATCCCGACAACGCTTGGAGTGATGCCGCTCAGCAGGTTACTCCGGAGAAGTTGGTGCAGATCATGAGAGATTTGCGTATTAGGAAAGAGACCGACAGCGAAGCCGAATACAATGCTAAATTGAGCAATCTTAGGGCGCAAATAGATATTCTCGACAACCAGTTGATCGATACTATGGGCAAGCGTATGAAGGTGTCGGATAGTATTGGTGAGCTTAAAAAGCAGAAGAATGTAGCCGTTCTACAGTCGAACCGTTGGAACCAGATTTTGGGAGCTATGATATTGGAAGGCGAATCTCGCGGATTGAGTGAAGAATTTGTCCTTAAAATGTTCAAGGCCATTCACCAAGAGTCGATCAATCATCAAGAGAAGATTGTAAACGGATAGTGGTAACTATTCGATGTATTATAAAAACGGCTTGTCGAAAGACAAGCCGTTTTATTTGTTTTTAGTCCCTTCTAAAAACATATCGCGTAATAAAAATTCCCTGGGCATCGTTGTCGCCAGCATCGGCTTCTACGCCACTGGTTACAAAGATCAATTCCCATCCCTCTTGAAGCATATTCGTAAGTTTCGAGGAGATAACGGCATCGTTTGCGGCAATATTTTGAAAGCGGATACCGGCAATATTGTAAAAGTTGAGGAGTTTGGTTTCCTCAAAATTCTTTACTCTGATCGTGCCCCTTTTAGATTTGTTCCGGGTATTGTCTTCCTCGGTCTGTTCAGAAGTATATTCCTCAAAATCCTTTTCCTCTTGGGCATCAATGATTCTTGATCGCCCTAATCCGCTGGGGACAATAGATTCGACACTGGTAATTATTTTTATTTCTTGGGCATTTACACTGAGGGTTGTGGCAATTAAAACAAAGGCTAATACGGCTATCTTTTTCATCGTTTAAAATTTAAATTAGGTTTAATAAAGACAAAAGTGAAGTCTAAAAGGTTGCATTTGTAGTAAAAAAAATATAGGGAAATTAGAGTCTTTTTTTGTTGGAACAAGCTTTAAGACAGTCTGTTTTACGCTGATAGTATAAAGTAAAGTTGTTTCTTTGTAATGAAATTGAAAATAATGAAAGGAACTGTATATAAATCTACCGGAAGTTGGTATACCGTAAAAACGCAAGATGGCGAATTTTACGAATGCCGTATTAAGGGTAAGTTTAGGATTCAGGGGATAAAAAGTACGAACCCCATTGCCGTGGGGGATGAGGTGGCGTTCAAAATTGAACAATTGGGCGATGACACCGTAGGCACCATTTACGGTATTGATGATCGTAAGAACTACATTATTCGAAAATCGGTAAACCTTTCAAAACAAACGCATATTATTGCGGCCAATTTAGATCAGGTGTTTCTATTGGTCACTTTAAACAATCCGACCACCTATACGATTTTTATAGACCGTTTTCTAGCTACTGCCGAAGCCTATGATATTCCTACCGTTCTACTTTTTAATAAAGTGGATAGCTATACTATTGAAGAACTGGCGGAAATTAAATATCTGGCCGAGCTTTATAGAAATGTGGGATATACCTGTATCGGTATTTCGGCTAAGTCCGGTAAAAATGTAGATAAGGTAAAGGAAATGATGGTCGGTAAGACCAGTATGTTTGCAGGGCATTCCGGTGCAGGAAAGTCTACCTTGGTAAACGCCTTGGAGCCAAAACTCAATTTGAAAACTACGGAAATCTCGGGGCAACATCTACAAGGGCAACATACCACTACATTTGCCGAAATGTTCGACTTGGATTTTGGGGCGCGTATTATCGATACACCGGGTATTAAGGGTTTTGGTATCGTGGATATGGAAAAGGAGGAAATAGGGGATTATTTTCCGGAATTTTTCAAACTCAAGGGGAATTGCAAATTTAACAATTGCCTACATCTCGATGAACCAAAGTGTGCCGTGAAGGAAGCCTTGGAAAACGAGGAAGTCGCATGGAGCCGTTATAGGAGCTATGTGCAAATGGTAACCGGTGAAGAGGAAAATTATAGGGTCGATATCCACGACGTAAAAAAGTAGCTCTTGGTATAGAATCAGAAAATAAGAAATCAGTTTAAGAACGATGCGAGCCATTATTCAAAGAGTGTCAAGGGCCAGTGTAAGGGTAGACGGCCGAATAATATCAGAAATACGGAACGGACTTTTAATCTTACTGGGCATTGAAGATGCCGACGGGCAAGAGGATATTGAATGGTTGTCACGTAAAATCGTGAACCTTAGAATTTTTAACGATGCCAATGGGGTTATGAACGAGTCGCTCAAAGCTGTGGGGGGCGATGCCATTGTGGTCAGCCAGTTTACCTTGCATGCCGCTACTAAAAAAGGCAATAGGCCATCTTATATCAAAGCTTCCAAACCCGATGTGGCAATCCCCTTATACGAAAAGTTCGTACAGCAAATGGAGGTCGATTTGGGCAAAAAAATAGGTACGGGAATTTTTGGCGCCGATATGAAGGTCGACTTGCTCAATGATGGTCCGGTTACCATTGCAATAGATACGAAAAACAAGGAATAAGCGCTTTTTGTCGATTTTTTTCTTCGCTATGTAAGAAAAATGTATGTTTTGTGTCGAATTTCAATGCCAAACCTAAGCAATGCGATTACCGCTTTTATTTCCATTACTTTTCATAAGTATCTTTTTAAGTGCCCAAGACTCAAACTATCCAGCTCTTTTTCTAAACGAAGATTTGACCCATATGGCCAATGCAGTGGTACGCTTGGATAGGACGGATATTCACATTTTTTCTTCAAAAAAAATGACGGTTAAGAGCAAACAAGTGGTTACCGTTCTGAACCGGGCAGGAGACCAACACGCTAGGACCGCCTTGGGGTATGATAGTTCAAAAAACATAAAGCATCTGAATGTTGTTGTTTATGATGCGGCAGGGAGGCAAATAGAAAAAATTAAAAAGAAGAATTTTAGGGATGTAAACGTAGTGGATGGTTTTTCGCTTTATAACGATTACCGTAAGCTGTACTACAATTATACCCCTATTAAATATCCTTACACGGTTGAGTTTAACTATGAATATGAAACATCTGATACCGGAGCAATCCCTTCTTGGTATTTTTTGGGAGGATTCTTTGCAAGTGTAGAGAAGAGCTTTTATTCCATTACCTATGCCGAGCCAAGTCTAAGGCCGATAATCCACGAGAAAAATTTGGAGAATTTCAAATTTGAAAAAAATGAAACAAACCACTCAATAAGCTACTTGGCGAATAATATCCCTGCTGTAAAGAGGGAAAGTATGAGTCCTTCGTTCAAAAGAATCACTCCGAGGTTGATGACTAGAATCAAGAATTTTCATTATAAAGGATTTGATGGTTCTGTAGACAATTGGGCCGAACTTGGTTCTTGGGTAGGCAATAAACTTTTATCGGGGAGAGATGAGCTAAGCCCGGAAACTATCGCAAAAGCCGAAGCTTTAGTGGCGGGGGTAGAAGATGATCTTGAAAAAGCAAAGATTATTTATAAATACGTTCAGGAAAATACGAGGTACGTTAGTGTACAAATAGGTATTGGTGGACTGC
The DNA here is from genome assembly GCF_900156625.1 of Zobellia uliginosa. Classification (GTDB taxonomy): domain Bacteria; phylum Bacteroidota; class Bacteroidia; order Flavobacteriales; family Flavobacteriaceae; genus Zobellia; species Zobellia uliginosa. The sequence continues at coordinate 52,413 of NZ_FTOB01000005.1, forward strand.
AGCCTATTGCGGCCATAGAGGTAGACCGTGTAAAGTATGGTGATTGTAAAGGTCTTTCGAACTATACAGGGGCATTGTTAAAAGCAGTAGGGGTAACAGCTTACTATGCCGTGGTTGAGGCCGGAAACGATAAAGTTGATTTTGAAGATGACTTCGCCGATTTGGCACAGGGGAACCATGTTATTCTATGCATACCCTATAACGACAAGTATTATTGGCTGGATTGTACGTCTCAAATTCTTCCGTTTGGGTATATCGGTAGTTTTACGGATGATAGAAAAGTTATGGTCATAAAGCCGGATGGAGGTGAAATTGTGACTACAACGGCCTATGTAAATGAAGATAATTACCAATCTACTATAGCGACATATGAATTAAAACCCGATGGTAGTATATCTGGGCAAACCGAGGTTGTGACCAAGGGAAGCAAATACAATAGTCATTTTAGATTAGAGGAAGAAACCGAAGAGGAAGTTATAAGACAAATTAAAAATAGGTGGAGTTCCATAAATAACCTTACTGTTGCCAATTATTATTTTGAAAACAATAAAAAGGATGTGGTCTTTAATGAGAACATATCTTTTAGTGCAACAAATTATGCTTCTACAAGTGGGGATAGATTTTTTTTTAGAGCTAATGCTTTCAATAATAGAAATATTATTCCAGACCGCTATCGGAACAGAAAATTGCCTTTTGAAATTCAGCGTGGATATTTAGAGGAGGATGATTCAACAATCAGCCTTCCGGAAGGATATGCGGTGGAGACGCTGCCAAGTACAAAGAAAATTGAAAATGAATTTGGGGTCTATACCGTAAATTTTGAATACAATGAAGAAAGTAATACCGTCAATTATGAACGACGCTTTTTTTTGAAAAAAGGTTTTTACCCTAAGGAAAAATATAAAGCTTATCGTGATTTTAGAAAGGAAGTAGCGAGTATAGATAACGCGCCAATCGTACTTCTTAAAGAATAGCAAACCACTTTTACATAAAACCAATAACATGATACAGACTAGAACAACTCTTTTGTGGGTGCTTTTGACCGTGGTGTTTTCGGTAAATGCCCAAAATTTTAAATTCGGAAAAGTTTCTGAGGAAGAGTTAAAAGAAACCTTTAATCCCAATGATTCCACTGCTGCTGCCACGGTTTTGTACAGGAGTAGGAACATCAGGTTCGATTATACTAAAGGCATCGGATTTAAAGTAATAACCGATGTCTTTGAACGCATTAAAATATATAATAAGGCGGGATTTGATTACGCCACCATTTCACAAACGCTGTATAAGGACGATAGTGATGTGGAGTCCATTTCTGGGTTAAAGGCATATACCTATAATTTGGTGAACGGTAAGGTTGAAAAAAGTAAAATGGAAAAATCCGCCGTGTTTACGACTGAACTAAGTAAGTATCGAAATGAAGGGAAATTCACACTTCCGAATATAAAGGAAGGTTCTGTTATCGAATATCAATATAAGATTACGTCTCCATTTTTCTATTCTGTAGATGAAATCGTATTACAATATGATATTCCGATAAAAAGACAAGAAATAAGTTTTGCCACACCGGAATATTTCAATTTTAAACCCTTTATCAAAGGGTATTTAACCGTAGCTCCCAAGTACAGCTCAAAATCTGGCAGTATTAATTTAACGGGTTCAATAAGATCTACCCCAGGAGGGGTTGCTCCGACTACTACAAAATACATAAATCAAAATATTGATTATAAGATAAACAGTACGGATTACAATATGAGCGACGTGCCGGCTTTAAAGGAAGAGCCTTTCGTAAACGATATGAATAATTATAGAAGTGTCGTTAAATATGAGCTTCAGTATATAAAGTTTCCAGAGCAAATGCAGGAAAATTACACGACTACTTGGGGGGATGTAGTTAAAAATATATATAAGAGTAGTGATTTTGGCGGGCAACTAACCTCAAATAAATATTTTGATGAGGATCTGGTAGTCTTAAAGAAAAGTACATCATCTTCAATTGATTTGATGGCAGCTATATTCTTCCATGTACAAAACCGCATGACTTGGAACAATATTTATGGTTACTCCGTAGATAAGGGGGTGAAAAGAGCCTATAAAGAACGTTCTGGTAATATAGCCGATATCAATCTTATGTTAACGGCTATGCTGCAAGGGGCCGGCTTGAATGCCAAGCCTGTTTTGGTGAGTACAAGAGGGCATGGTATTCCATTATTTCCGACTATGGAAGGATTCAATTATGTGATAGCTTCTGTTGAAATTGATGGAGAAATGATATTGCTAGATGCCACCAATAAATATTCCAGTCCTAATTTATTGCCGACGAGGGCGTTGAATTGGTTTGGTAAGAAAATCGAAAAAGATGGCTCTTCGGTTTCAATAAATCTTTTGCCTAGTCAACTTTCACTAGAGAACGTGCAAATGAACGTTAAGCTAGATGAAAATGGCGAGGTGAAAGGTAAATTTAGGAGTACGGGTCATTACTATAACGCTTATTTGTTTAGGAATAAGTTCGGCAATAGCAACGAAGACGACTATCTGGAAAAACTGGAAAACCGAAACAACGGTATTGAAATTTCAAACTATCTAATTAAAAATAAGAAAGGTAATGGTAAGCCTGTACAAGAGAGCTATGAGTTTGTTTTGGATAAACAGGCAGATGTAGTTGGGGATAAGATTTATTTTTCCCCCTTGTTTCACTTGGTAGAGGCTGAAAATCCTTTTAAACTGGAAGAGAGAAAATACCCTATAGACCTGATGTTTCCCAAGAGAGAGAAATATTTAGTGATTATTTCTATTCCAGATGATTATGAAGTAATATCAAAACCAGCAGACATGAATATTGGTATGATAGATAATATGGGAACCTTTCAATATAAAATTTTGAGCAGTGGCCGGCAGTTGCAACTCATGTTAGATCTCAAATTAAATCAAGCGGTTATAGGGGCTGAACACTATTCTTCTTTAAAAGAATTCTTTAAAAATGTTGTTGAAAAACAAACAGAAAAAGTAGTTTTATCCAAAATTACTGCCAATGGAACTTCAGACAGCACAGGAAAGAGTAGATAAGTGGATCAAAGAACACGGGGTGCGTTATTTTAACGAATTGACCAATATGGCACAGCTTACCGAGGAGGTAGGCGAGGTGGCCCGTATTATTGCCCGTAGGTATGGTGAACAAAGTGAAAAAGAGTCGGACAAGAACAAAGACCTTGGTGAAGAATTGGCCGACGTTCTTTTTGTGACCCTCTGTTTGGCCAATCAAACCGGGGTAGATCTTCAAAAGGCTTTTGATAAAAAACTCGATTTGAAAACAAAACGAGATCATGACCGTCATCACAACAATGAAAAGCTCAAATAGTATTATATTTGGCAACTTAAATTATACCCTATCAACATAGGGCAAACGTATAGGTCGCCAAGTGATCTGTCCGGTTTAAGAACCTATTAAAGAGAACAACTTTTGAAACTACACCTATCTGCTCCGTCAAACCAATTATTGCGTAATAATATACAGATTACAGGCTCAAAAAGTGAGTCGAATCGGTCTTTGTTGCTACAGGCCTTGTACCCGAATATCAGTATTGACAATCTCTCGAACTCAGATGATGCAGAGGTAATGCAAAAGGGATTAAAAATAGGTAATGGGGTAGTAGATATTCATCATGCGGGTACCGCTATGCGTTTTCTTACCGGATTTTTTGCCTCACAAGAGGGCAAACAGGTTACGCTCACCGGCTCAAAACGTATGACAGAAAGACCGGTCAAGGTGCTTGTTGAGGCCTTACGGCATTTAGGTGCGGAGATTTCATATGAGAAAAACGAGGGTTACCCCCCGATCTTGATCAAGGGAAAGAAACTGGAGAAAAGTCAAGTGAGCCTTCCTGCCAATATCAGTAGCCAGTATATTTCTTCCTTGTTGTTAATTGCGCCTAGTCTTGAAAACGGACTCGAATTGGAGTTGGTCGGTAAGATTACTTCGGTACCCTATATAAAAATGACCTTGGCCCTTTTGTCTCAGATAGGGGTAGAAAACTCTTTCGAGGGCAATACTATAAAAGTGTCGCCCAAAGTAAAGGTAGATCCTGTTAATTTGGTGGTCGAATCCGATTGGAGCTCTGCCTCTTACTATTATAGCATTGTTGCCTTGAGCGAGATGGGTAGTGAAATCAGCTTGTCCGCCTATAAAGATAATAGTTTGCAGGGAGATAGTGTTCTTCAGGAATTGTATACCGAATTTGGTGTGGAAACCCGTTTTGAAGGGAACACCCTTGTCTTAAGGAAAGTTGGGGTCCCAAAGGGACAAACGGTACAGTTTGATTTGGGCAACGCACCCGATATAGCGCAAACCATTGCCGTTACGTGTTTCGGACTCGGAATGGGCTGTCATTTGACCGGCTTACATACCTTAAAGATCAAGGAGACCGATCGCTTGGAAGCCTTGCATACCGAACTGTCGAAACTGGGTGCCGATATTTCCGTAACGGAAAAGGACTTGACCCTGGGGCTCTCGGGAACCATGAAGGCTGAAGTGGCCATAGATACATATAATGACCATAGAATGGCCATGGCTTTTGCTCCCTTGGCCATGAAAATACCGCTGTATGTGAACGACGCCGAGGTAGTTTCAAAATCATACCCTGATTTTTGGAAAGATCTTGAAAAATTGACTTTCTTGATTGATGAGGTGTAAAAACCTGTCCTTTAGTGTATTGTAAAAATGTTTTGTGTTTTTTGGAGGAAATGTGTCGGATGGTGATGCCGTGCAATGCAATAAGAATCAATATAATCGGTGTTTTACTTGACAACCCCTATGCACACATCGTATATTTGCAACCGCAAAACTCTTAACTAAATTTCATAAATGAAACTATCGCACTTCCATTTTGAATTACCTGATAATTTATTGGCCGAATACCCAGCTGAGAATAGGGATGAGTCCAAGTTAATGGTCATTCACCGTGAAACCGGAAAAATAGAACATAAAATGTTCAAAGACCTTATCAATTATTTTGATGAAGGCGATGTAATGGTTTTGAACAATACTAAGGTTTTTCCTGCCCGTTTATACGGTAATAAGGAAAAGACCGGGGCTAGGATCGAAGTTTTTTTATTGAGGGAATTAAATGAGGAACAACGCCTTTGGGATGTTCTTGTTGATCCCGCACGTAAAATACGTATCGGAAACAAATTGTATTTTGGTGAAGACGAAACCTTGGTAGCGGAAGTGATAGATAACACCACTTCAAGAGGAAGAACCCTGCGTTTTCTTTACGATGGTTCATATATCGATTTTAGAAGAAAACTTCGTGAGCTTGGTCAAACACCATTGCCAAAATATATAAAAAGAGACGTAGAGCCAGAAGATGAGGAGCGTTACCAAACCATTTATGCAAAGCATGAAGGAGCGGTAGCGGCACCAACTGCTGGGCTTCACTTTTCAAAACATTTGTTGAAACGCCTTGAGATCAAAGGGGTTGATTTTGCTGAGGTGACCTTACATGTAGGTTTGGGTACCTTCAACCCTGTTGAGGTAGAAGATTTGTCCAAGCATAAAATGGACAGTGAAGAACTGGTTATCGATGAAAGGGCTACGGAAATTGTCAACAACGCCAAGTTGAAGAAAAAACGCATCTGTGCCGTAGGTACTACCGTTATGCGCGGACTTGAAAGTGCCGTTTCTTCTGAGCATACCCTGAATACTTTTGATGGATGGACGAATAAATTCATCTTCCCTCCTTACGATTTCAGTATTGCCAACTGTATGGTGACCAATTTTCACCTACCGAAATCAACTTTGTTGATGATGGTGTCTGCCTTTATCGGTCATGATTTGATGAAAAAAGCATATAAGGAAGCCATTTTAGAGCAGTATAAGTTCTATTCATATGGAGATGCCATGCTAATAATCTAATTTTTGCCAAGCTGGCAAAAGCATAAATTTTCAAGCCCTTCTTTATTTGTATTTTAAGTAAAGAAGGGTTTTTAGCTTCTAAAACGTGAAGGCACAAAAAAAAGACATACGGGCATTGACCAAAGAGCAATTGCGGGATTTCTTTGTCTCCCAGGGGGATAAGGCTTTTCGGGGCAATCAGGTCTACGAATGGCTATGGCAAAAGGCGGCCCACTCTTTTGAGGGTATGACCAATATCTCAAAGGAAACCAGGGATATGCTCGAGGCCAATTTTGTGATCAACCATATAAAGGTAGATCAAATGCAGCGTAGCAATGACGGTACGATCAAGAATGCCGTTCGTTTGCACGATGATTTGGTGGTTGAATCGGTGCTTATTCCCACAAATACCAGAACTACGGCCTGTGTTTCGAGTCAAGTAGGGTGTAGTCTCGATTGCCGGTTTTGTGCTACGGCACGTTTAAAGCGTATGCGAAACCTTAATCCTGATGAGATTTATGATCAGGTGGTGGCAATCGATAATGAGAGTCGCCTGTATTTTGACAGACCTTTGAGCAATATTGTTTTTATGGGTATGGGGGAGCCTCTCATGAACTATAACAACGTATTGAAGGCCATAGATAAAATCACTTCCCCAGAAGGTTTGGGTATGTCGCCAAAGCGCATTACGGTTTCCACCTCAGGTGTACCGAAGATGATACGAAAAATGGCCGATGATGAGGTGAAGTTTAAATTGGCGGTATCCTTGCACTCCGCTATTGATGATATCCGTACCTCTATAATGCCCTTTAATGCTACCTTTACCCTGGCCGACCTTCGTGAGGCCTTGGAGTATTGGTATGCGAAGACGAAAAGTAGAATAACCTATGAATATGTCGTTTGGCAGGGCATAAACGATTCGCAGACCGATGTAGATGCCTTGGTTGATTTCTGCAAGTTTGCCCCTTCAAAGGTGAACCTTATTGAGTATAACCCCATAGATGACGGTGAATTTCAACAGGCTGCGAACGGTGCCATAGACATGTACGTGAATACCTTGGAAAGAAAGGGTATTGTAGTTACGGTGAGAAGGTCGCGGGGCAAGGATATCGATGCCGCCTGTGGTCAGTTAGCCAATAAACAATAGGAAATTCGCGTATTTTAGATTTGGAACGAGTATTTAAAGCATCTATTTTTTATAGGGTAAATCGTACAATCAGACTATCTTTTATGCTTTTTGCGATTACTGGTCAAAGCATACGATGTACTCATTTCTTTTTCCTTAAATTTATGCGCTTAAGTAGGTAACCAGCTAAACCGATTTTTTTTGAAAATAGTAGCGCAAATAAAAGAGCCAGTAAACCAAGAGATGGAGCTTTTTGAGACGAAGTTCCGAGAGGCCATGTCTTCTAAAGTGGCGCTGCTGAACCGTATTACCTATTACATCGTTAATCGTAAGGGAAAGCAAATGCGGCCTATGTTCGTATTTCTTACGGCCAAGATGCTCAATAATGGGGTGGTAAACGAGCGTACCTACCGTGGGGCATCGGTAATCGAATTGATACATACCGCCACGTTGGTCCACGACGACGTGGTTGATGAAAGTAATAAGCGCAGGGGTTTTTTCTCCATAAACGCCCTATGGAAGAATAAGATTGCCGTATTGGTTGGTGACTATCTTCTGTCAAAGGGCTTATTACTCTCCATAGATAACGAAGATTTTGATCTATTAAAAATTATTTCGGTAGCGGTACGTGAAATGAGCGAGGGAGAACTATTGCAAATAGAAAAAGCGCGTCGCCTAGATATTACCGAAGAGGTGTATTACAATATTATCCGACAGAAAACGGCAACCCTGATTGCGGCCTGTTGTAGTTTGGGGGCTTGTTCGGTACAGCCGGATTCACCTGATGTAGAGACCTTCCGTAGGTTTGGGGAGCTTTGTGGTATGGCCTTTCAAATAAAGGACGACCTTTTTGATTATGGGGAGGATAAGATAGGAAAGCCTACAGGGATCGATATCAAGGAGCAAAAAATGACCCTGCCGCTGATCCATACGCTTAACACTTGTTCCAAGGCCGAAAAAAAATGGTTGATCAATTCCGTAAAGAATCACAACAAGGATAAGAAACGGGTCAAGGAGGTGATCGCCTTCGTGAAAAATAACGGGGGATTGGATTACGCCGTACAACGAATGCTTTTCTTTAAGGAAGAGGCCTTAAAAATTCTTGCTAGCTATCCGCCGTCAAGTTATAGGGATTCCCTTGAGTTGATGGTCAACTACGTCGTCGACCGAAAAAAGTAGGTGGATCAAACTTTTACGGGAAGCCTTTCCATAAAAAAACTCCGCAACTTATCTTAAGTGGATAAGCTGGGGAGTTGTCAATAGTCTTTAGTGTAAGTGTTATAGGAGTTCGAACGATACGGAGATCGCATACAACCTCTTCTCGTCGGTATGGCCGTAATACAAAGATTCTGAAATCTTGCTAGGGTTGGTATCGCTAATGTACAAGGCCTTGCCTATTTTTCGCCCTATTTTTTCGGCAATCGATGCAGCCTTGCTCTTGGCGTCTTCATAGGCATGTTTTGCATAATCGGCCATTTCGTCTTCGCTTAGCTCTACTTCAAAATTCGTATCGGAACGAGTAACGCCAATCGATTTTACATGAAGGAATTTTTGCATTTCGTCGAGGGACTTGGTCCTGAACTCGATTACGGTACCTTCTTTTTCATAGCCCAATAGCTCGTAATACAGGGCCGATTCTTTAAGTTGCTCTTTTTTGATACCGGCTTTTGTCAGTTTTTCAAAGTATCCCGATTTTACCTCTTCAAGGCTCATGGTTTGTGAATCGTAATACACATTGTTTAGGCTTACGACCATTCTACAGCTGTATTCCGGTGTTATACTGTATTCGTAAGTACCGTTGACGTTAATACTGTTCGGATGGCTGTTTTGTGCAAATGTCATAAATGAGATAAAAATTAAGGTTAAACTTGTTATTGCTTTTTTCATGGAATCGACTTTTGGGTAATGTTAAAAAGTATGTATTTTTTGAATAAACGTTTGAGGTGTCTTAAACTTATGCAACGGAGTATAAAAATGAGGCGAGGATCATCCAACTGCCTATGAATATGCCCAATATCCCCAATTTGCCTTGTTTCGGTGCAATCTTTTGGCGTAGCTCTTCGGCTTTCGCACGTGCATCTTGCTGGTTTGATAGAAATAGTTTGTTAATGAGTCCTGAGCCCAACATAAAACCAAGTCCTGCCGAAACAATGTTTCCCGCTAGAAAGGTAATCCACCAGATGGGAGCGGAGGTCAGCCATCCTAGGTTTAAGATGGCGGTAATAATGCCCCACACGCCCCAGAAGCAAAATACAATACCGATCCATCCTTGATAGGGCTCTATTTTTTCCAAGAGTTCTTCGGCGTTCGGTTTTTTTGATAGCAGTAATGATGGTACGGCTACGATACTCAATAAAATTAATGTAATTCCCCAGATCATAATGTTGTTTTTTTAGGTTTGTAATAGGGTTAAAAATCTATGGGGCAAAGTTGAGACAATGGTTGAGTGTAAAATACCCTTTTGCTAGCTAAAATGATATCCCTGAAAATAGGGGGGAGTACTTTTCTTTTTATCTTTGTGAGATTCGTTTTCATATAAAAATCACCAAAATTGATTTCTAAAACCACAATTGACCAAGTATACGAAACCGCCCGTTTAGAAGAGGTTATCGGAGATTTTGTGCAATTGAAAAAGTCGGGTTCTAACTTTAAGGGGCTCAGCCCTTTTTCCGACGAGCGGACACCTAGTTTTATGGTGTCTCCCGTAAAACAGATCTGGAAGGATTTTAGTAGCGGAAAGGGTGGAAATGTGGTAGCTTTTTTAATGGAGCACGAACATTTTACCTATCCGGAAGCCATAAAATACTTGGCGAAAAAATACAATATAGAGGTAGAGGAGACAGAACGTACCGATGAGCAACGGCAAGAGGCCGATGAGCGTGAGAGTATGTACCTGGTTTCTGAATATGCACAGAAGCACTTCGCCCAAATGTTATGGGAGAGTGAGCTGGGCAAGGCCATTGGATTGAGTTATTTTAAGGAAAGGGGCTTTGCCGAAGACACCATAAAAAAATTCAATCTTGGCTATTGCCTCGATCAGTGGGACGGTTTTACCAAGGCTGCCCTAGAGGAAGGTTACAAGCTGAACTACCTTGAAAAAACAGGACTTACCATTGTAAAACACGAGGGTCAAAACCCGAATAACCCAAAAACCTTTGATCGGTTTAAAGGACGGGTAATGTTTCCGATACATTCCATGAGCGGTAGGGTCTTAGGATTTGGAGGGCGTATTCTTGGTAATGATAAAAAGGCCGCCAAATACCTTAATTCCCCCGAAAGCGATATCTATCATAAGAGCAAGGTGCTTTACGGGATCTATTATGCCAAACAGTCTATAGCCAAAGAAGATAATTGTTATTTGGTAGAAGGGTATACCGATGTGATACAGTTCTATCAAAGGGGAATTCACAACGTGGTATCTTCTAGTGGTACGGCCCTAACGCCTGAGCAGATACGGCTGATCAATAGGTTGACGAAGAACATTACGGTTCTTTTTGATGGCGATGCTGCCGGCTTACGTGCGTCTTTGCGCGGTATCGACTTAATTTTGGAACAGGGCATGAACGTCAAGGTCTGTACTTTTCCGGAAGGGGAAGATCCAGATAGTTTTGCCAAGAATAACGCCCTTGAAGATGTACAGCGTTATCTCGAGGAAAAATCGCAAGACTTTATACAGTTCAAGGCCGGCCTACTGGCCCAAGAAGCTGCCAACGATCCCATAAAGCGGGCCGATACGGTTCGTGATATCGTACAGAGTATCTCTAAAATACCCGATGCGATCAAGCGTGAGATATACGTTCAGGAATGTGCCAACATCATGAAGGTATCCGAAGGGGTGCTGTTCAGTACTTTGGCCCAAATGGGTAAGAAGGTAGCCTCCGATACCGCAAAAAAACAACAACCACCGCAGACGGCGTTCGATGTTGTAAAGAACGAAGCGCCCCAAGAGAAGGTCGATGTGCAATATTTGCTCGAGCGTAAGATTATTGAACTGTTGTTGCTTTATGGGGAAGAAAAACAAGAGTTTGAAGATTTGGTGCTCAAAGAAAACGAGAAGGGTGATCTGATACTTGAGCCAGAGTCGATAGAGGCCAAGGTATACGAAAAAATTTATTTGGACCTGCAAGATGATGAAATCGAATTGGCGAACGAGCAGTTTCGAAATATTTATTATAAACTCATTGAAGCATTGAATCAAGATACCAACTTTACGATAAATACTTTTTTAAGTGGCTTGGATCAGTCGTTAGTATCGGAAATTTCCTCTATATTGATGGAAGAGGAAAAGTATGTGCTTCACAGTTGGGAAAGAAAGGATATTTATCCGAAAGAGAAGAAAAAGGGGGTGGCCCAGTTGGTAAGTGAGACCATTTTGACCTTGCGTTGTTTTCTTATAAAAAAGCGTATGATATCCCTGCAAGAGCATACGAAGGAAAGTCAACAAGACCATAGGGAAACCCTAGAGGAGATTATGAACTACCTCCAGCTCAATAAATTGTTGAACAAGAAGCTGAACCGGGTGCTTTCTTGATCGGTTAAGGTGAAAACAAAATATTGGGGCATAAAAAAACCCTAATGAAATCATCAGGGTCTGTACGTCTTACGAAGGGTCTTGTTAGTACAATTCTAACGCTTTTGCCTGTTGCAAAAGATCCACCATATTGTCTACGTTTAATTTTTTCATCAAACGCGCCTTATAGGTGCTGACCGTTTTTTCGTTTAAGTTCAAACCGATGGCAACATCTTTGTTTCGCTTCCCGCTAGCTAGTAATTTCAGTACTTCCACCTCACGTGTAGAAAGTTTTCTAAAGAACCTTCTTGGTTTTTGTGTACCTTCATCGAAAGCCAATCGTTGGGCGAGTTCGTTCGTGATGAACATGTTACCTTCGCTTACTTTTTTTACTGCAGTGATAATGTAATCGATGTCAGAAGCTTTCGAAAGATATCCAAAGGCACCGGCACGAATTGTACTTAATGCATACACGTCTTCTGATTGACCGCTGTACATTAATACTTTTACGTTAGGGTGTTCTTTTTTGATTTTTCTTAGCGTGGCTATTCCATTGATTTCAGGAATGTCCATTTCCAGCATTACGACATCGGGACTTGTACTTTCCAATTTTTTGAAAAGTTCCGAAGTCGTTGATACTGCACCTACCATTTCAAACCCATTTGCAGATTCAAGAACATTAGTCACACCCATTCTAATAATGGGATGGTTGTCCGCAATTAATACTTTTATCATGTTGATAGTTTTAATCTAGATCAATAAACGCTTGTTAGCCCGTCTAAAAATACTGACATGCAATGTAAGGCTTAAAAATCTAATTCTTTAAACAAATTTGCTATTTTTTTCATAAAAAACGGGCTTTTTATGAATTTATTCGATTAGACTACCGCCTTTTAGGTCAAGTTGCTATATTAAGCTGTGTGGTATTTCGCATACGGGTATCGGAATCATCTTGTGGCGGTTAGCGGAATTAAACTTCGTATAGATTAGAAAGACTTCCTTGTCACGACCAGTAAAATCATCGGCGCTCTTACCTTCTTCCTTCATTTTCATCGCCCATTCCAGTTCAGGATAGCTTGCGCCTATCTGATCTTCGTCGGTACGGTCATCGCCCCACAGGCCGTCTGTTGGCGCCGCTTTTTGAATATCGTCGTTAACCCCTAGAACACGGGCTATTTCGTATACTTGGGTCTTTAATAGGTCGGCAATCGGGCTAAGGTCGACACCACCGTCTCCGTACTTGGTGTAAAATCCTACACCGAAATCTTCTACCTTGTTTCCCGTTCCGGCAACTAAGTAGCCATCAAGGGCCGCAAAATAATAAAGTGAGCTCATGCGCAAACGTGCCCTGGTGTTGGCCAAGGCCATAAAACGCTCCTCTTCGTTTTCAACGGGTGGGAGTGCGGCAACAAGGCTGTCAAATACCGGTGTTAGGTTTACGGCCTGCCGTTTTACATTTTTAAAGTTGTGCTGTAGCCACTCAATATGTCGGGAAGCCCTGGTAACCTGATTTTCGGCCTGATGTATCGGCATTTCGAGACATAAAAGCTCAAGGCCTGTTTTGGCACAGAGCGTAGAAGTTACCGCAGAGTCGATTCCTCCTGAAATGCCGATGACAAATCCTTTCATTTTTGCGTTTACGGCATATTCTTTTAACCAGTCAACAATATAATCTATTACCTTTTCTGTCTGCATAGGATGTTCATTTTGTCGGAATCGACTAACTTTGTGCCCTAAAATTAATGTCTTGAGGTTAAATATTGAAATCAATCGGAAATTACTTTCTAAACTGGCGACGTTTTTTGTCATTTTTATAATTTCTACCTCATTTATCGGGTGTAAAGAAAGTGTAAAGCTGTCTGAAGATGTCAAGAAGATAAAATTAGATGTGCAAATCGATAGGTTCGATAAGGAATTTGCAGCGGCCCGACCCGAAGATTTGCCGGTATTGAAGAAAAAGTACCCCTATCTGTTCCCGAAACAGTATTCAGATAGCGTTTGGGTAGCCAAAATGCAGGATACGATTCAGGTGGAGCTTTTAGACGAGGTGGAAAAGGCCTTTTCCGATTTTTCGGAAGAGGAGCAGTCGCTCGAGCTTTTGTTCAAGCATATCAAATATTATTTCCCACAATTCGATGCGCCAAAGGTCGTAACGGTTACTTCCGATGTCGATTATAGTAACCGTGTTATTTTGACCGATACACTATTGCTTATAGGCCTTGATAACTACTTGGGTCCCGACCATAGGTTTTACGTCGATATTCAAAAGTACATCAGGGCAGATCTAGACAAACGCTATTTAACGGTTGATGTGGCCAGTGCCTTTGCCAAAAAAGTGGTGCCCGCCCCAAATGACCGAAGCTTTTTGGCGCAAATGATCTACTACGGCAAAGAACTCTACCTTAAGGATAGATTGTTGCCCTTGGTAACGGAAGCCCAGCGGATCAATTATTCCGAAGAACAATTGGCCTGGGCCATAGCCAATGAAGAGCCGATATGGCGGAATTTTATCGAAAGGGAATATTTATATAGTACCGATAATAAGTTAGGGCCGCGCTTTCTTGACCTGGCTCCTTTTTCGAAGTTCGGACTGGAGCTCGATAATGAGTCGCCGGGACGTATTGGCCGGTTTATAGGTTGGCAGATCGTAAGGGCGTTTATGGATAGGAACGAGTTAAGCTTGCAGCAAATGCTCAATTTGCCGGCAGAGGAAATATTTAAAAAATCAAATTACAAACCGAAGAAATAATATGGCAAAGTTGCACACTTCAGAAATAACGTTGAAAGTTGGTTTAGACGAAAACCGCGTACCCGAAGAACTTACATGGTCGGCTCAAGACGGGGGAATAGACAACGAAGAGGCCAAAGCCATGCTTTTATCGGTTTGGGACAGTAAGTCGAAAGAATCGCTCAAGATAGACTTATGGACAAAAGATATGCCCGTTGATGAAATGAAAATATTCTTCCATCAGACTTTGGTTTCTTTGTCCGATACCTTTATGAAAGCTACCCAAGACGAGAAAATGACCGCAACGATGAAGGATTTTTGTGATTATTTTGCGGAAAAATTGGACTTGAAATAAGGGGCTTGCCTAATTGGCCATTGGGACTTCCATTAAAAGGATTTTTGAATTTTCAAGATAGGAGAGGTCTATACGTTCGACTTCCTCTATTCCCAATCCGTCCCTTTTGTCCAAGGCAATACCGTTGGCTGTACATTTTCCTTCCAAAAGAAAAATATAGACGCCGTTTGAAGGGTCTTTAAGTTCGTAGGTGGTCTTTTGGCCTTTGTCAAAATCGCCTAGGTGAAACCATGCATTTTGATAGATCCAAATGCCGTCGTCATCGGCATGGGGCGAAACTATCTGTTGTAGATTGTTCTTAAGGCTGTCGGGCTTTAGGCTGATTTGGTCGTAACGCGGACTCACGTTGACCTTGTTGGGGAGTACCCATATTTGCAGGAATTTTACCTGCCGGTCGCGACTTTTGTTCTTTTCACTATGTTGTATTCCTGTTCCGGCACTCATGGCCTGTATGTCGCCTTGACGTATGGTTGTGGTGTTGCCCATATCGTCTTTGTGTTCCAAGTCGCCCTCTAGGGGAATGGAGATGATTTCCATATTCTTGTGGGTGTGGGTGTTAAAACCCATTCCGGCGGCTACTTGGTCGTCGTTGAGCACTCTCAATACACCAAAATTCATGCGCTCGAGGTCATGGTAGTTGGCGAAGCTGAAGGTGTGGTAGCTGTTTAGCCAGCCGTGGTTGGCGTGGCCTCTCGTATCTGCTTTGTGTATTGTGGTGCGCATAGTGTTAGGCTTTTGAATATTGTATTGGGTTATTGTGCCGTACTAAAAAGGGAAATGGTATAATCCAGTAATTCGATGCTTCCGTATTCCCCGTGCCCGGGAATGGCCGTTTTAAGGTCGGGGTAGCTTGCTTTTATCTTTTTGATGGTAGTGCTCCATTCGTTGGTGTTCGCATCACCTAGGTATCCTTTGGTGGCATTGAGCGATTTGAGGGCGCATCCCCCGAAAAGGAGGTGTTCGCTAGGGATATAACTTACAATGTTGTCTTTGGTGTGGGCCTCGCCAAAATGACGGTTAACTATTTTTTGCTTCCCAATGGTGAGTTCGTTGGTGGTGTCAAAACCAATTTGTGGAACTGGGTTTCCTTCCTTTTTTGCGAGTTCTATGGTTGTGTTGCTTGCATAGGAGGGAATGTTCAGTTCGTGAAAGGCCTCGATCCCGCCAAGGCAGTCGTCGTGAAAGTGGTTGATGACCACGGCCTTGATCTGTTGTTTTTTGGTTTCGGTTATCCAGCGGATGAGTTCTTCGGAAGTTTCGTTGTCGGTGGGTGTATCGAAAACAACGGCCTGGCCATGGTTTATGTAGATAAGTCCGTTACAGGCTACTTTTCCGAAGTCTTCGGTCGATAGGTAAGAGATATGGATAAAGCTGTTTTTGGAAAGTGGGATGATTTTTAAGTCCTCGCTACTGTAAGTTAAGGCGTGTTGTTGTGACTTACAGGAAAAGAAAGCTGTTATCAAGAACAAAAGTACTACGGTCGATTTGTGGGGCATGGCTTTGTTCTTTTAGGTACATAAATATATAGTTTTACATTGCATTATGAAAGATTCCGATATTGAAAAACTCGTTTTTATCTACAACGCCGATTCTGGTTTGAAAAACGCATTGTTAGATAGTGCCCACAAAATTTTAAACCCCAGTACCTATAATTGCAATTTATGCGATATTACTTTTGGGGTATTTACCGAGAATAAAATTTGGAAGCGATTTCGGGAGGAAACCGATTTGGAAATGGAGTTTTTGCACAAAGATGAATACAAGAAGCAATACGCTTCCAAGTTTGGCAATAAGTTTAGCTTTCCGATTATATTGGCACAGAGCAATGGAGAGCTTCAGGTATTTGTTTCTACGGAGGAAATGAATACCATTGAAGATGCACGATCGTTAATACGACTTATCGAAAAAAGGATCAGGGCTTAAGCTTTTGTAGCCTTAAAAAAGTCGGCATTGATGTTGTCTATAAAATTGAGTACGTCATCGCGGCCATAGCCCTTTGACGAGGAAGTGATAAAATAGGAGGGGGCTTCTTCCCATACCCCGTTCAGTAATTCCGAGATATAATTGTTTACGTTTTCTTCTATGGCCTTGGCCTTTAGTTTGTCGGCTTTGGTAAAGATAATACAAAACGGAATGTTGTTCTCGCCCAGCCATTCCATGAATTCCATGTCTATTTTTTGCGGCTCGTGGCGAATATCGACCAGAACAAAGGCGCAGACCAGCTGCTCGCGTTTTATAAAGTAGTCGGTAATATATTTTTGAAAAGTTTTCTTGCTTTTTTTTGATACTCGGGCGTAGCCATAACCGGGTAAATCGACCAAAAACCAATTGCCGTTGATCTTAAAGTGGTTGATCAATTGGGTCTTGCCCGGTCGGCCCGATGTTTTGGCCAGGCTTTTTCGCTCGGTAAGGCTGTTGATCAAAGATGATTTGCCAACGTTTGATCTTCCGATAAAGGCGTACTCGGGCAAGGGTTCGTTGGGGCACTTGGCCACATCGGTATTGCTGATTACGAAATTTGCCGATTTAATATTCACCTTTAAGCTTGTTTAAGAGAAGAGTAGGGTTGTTAAAAATTGCGTTTGGTCAGCCAGCTGTCAAGGATCTCGTTGAACTTGTCAGGATGCTCCATCATAGGGGCGTGACCACACTTTTCGATCCAGTAAAGATCGGAGTCGGGTAGCAGCTCGTGAAAGAGGTTGGCTACGTCGGGTGGCGTTACACTGTCGTTCTCTCCCCAAATAATACATATAGGGGTGTTCATTTTAGGAAGGTCGTCGGCCATATTGTGGCGGATGGCACTTTTGGCAATCGCCAAGGTCTTTATGATCTTTTTGCGGTCGTTGACGGTGGCAAACACCTCGTCTACGATTTCTTTGGTGGCAATCTCGGGGTCGTAAAATACATCTTGGGCCTTTTTCTTTATGAACTCATAATCGCCTCGTCTTGGATATCCATCGCCCATAGCGCTCTCGTACAATCCGGAACTTCCGGTTATAATGAGGGCCTTTACCATTTTTGGATAGAGTTTCGTGTGCAGGAGGCCGATATGTCCTCCGAGGGAATTGCCTAGTAGTATAACGTTGTCAAGTTGCTTGAACTCAATGAATTTGGCCAAGAACTTGGCAAATTGCTTTACATTGGTCTTAAGCATTGGCATGTCGTAAATAGGTAGCTCGGGTATGAGCACCTTATACCCCTTTTTGGGAAAGTATTCGGTAACACCTTGAAAGTTGCTTAGTCCTCCCATAAGACCGTGTAAAATAATGATTGGCGTTCCTTCGCCTATCTCTATATACCGGAATTTTCCTTCCTTAATTAAATTTTTTTCCATTCAAGATACTTCTTGGTCTGTTGGTCAAAGATAGGCATAATCCTATTATGACTTGGTTACAAGTATAGTTCAATAAAGCGAGAATTGGCCATTATTTTTCATTCAGCGGTCAAAAACGCCATTTTTTTCCAAGCAAATTTAACCACAAGTTATGCCGAAAACCCACTATTTATTAACAAAGTGGTAATTAGTGGTAAAATGTGGTAATAAAATTTGTAGTTTTGAGTTATAGTATTGTAAAACAGCTTTTTTAAGTGATCAATTTCATTGGGACATACGATTGTAAGGCCGATGCCAAAGGTAGGGTAATGATTCCGGTTGCCCTAAAAAATCAGATGTCACCGATTTTAAACCAAGGCTTTGTGATCAAAAGATCTGTTTTTCAACCTTGTCTGGAATTGTATCCTATGGAGGAGTGGAACCTTCTGATGCAGAAGATGAACAAGAAAAACCGCTTCAAGAAGAAAAACAATGATTTCATCCGTCGTTTTTCGGCCGGAGTGAAAGTCATTGAGATCGATGGTACGGGGCGAATGTTGATACCGAAAAACCTAGTGGAGTTTGCCAATATCTCCAAAGAGGTGGTTTTGAGTTCGGCCATTAACATTATAGAGATCTGGGACAAGGATAGCTATGAGAAAGTATTGGAGGAAACCGCTGAGGATTTTGCCGATTTGGCGGAAGAGGTAATGGGTGATGACGGAGATGACGAAAGCTATGTATCATAATCCTGTATTGTTACAAGAGTCCGTTGACGGACTCAATATAAAAGAGAACGGTGTGTATGTCGATGTCACCTTTGGTGGCGGCGGACACTCGAGAAAGATATTGGAGTACTTGGGAAGCGAAGGAAAGTTGTTCGCTTTCGATCAAGATGAAGATGCGCTTGCAAATGCCATTGACGACACGCGTTTTACGCTGATCAATGAAAATTTCAGGTTCATCCGGCAGTTTTTGAAGTTCTATGGTATTCGAAAAGTAGATGGAATTTTAGCTGATTTTGGTGTTTCCTCACATCAGTTCGACAAAGCTGAACGTGGGTTCTCTACCCGGTTCGAGGCCGATCTTGATATGCGGATGAGCAAAAGGAACCTCCTGTCGGCTTATGAAGTGGTCAATAACTATGATTACGACGATTTAAGAAGGGTTCTTTTTCAGTATGGGGATTTAAGAAATGCCAATGCAATGGCCAAGACCATTTTGGCGAAACGGGAAGAGGCGCCGATCAAGACTACCGAAATGTTGAAAGAGGTGCTGCAGAAGTTCTTGCCGAAAGCCAAAGAGCATAAGATATTGGCCCAGATCTATCAGGCCATTCGCATAGAAGTGAACCAAGAGATCGCGGTAATCGAGGAGTTTTTATTGCAGACTCCGGAGTTGTTGGGTGAAGGCGGAAGGCTAAGTGTTATAAGTTATCATTCCTTGGAAGACCGGTTGGTAAAGCGATTTATACGTGAAGGACAATTTCAAGGTGAGGCGCCGAAGGATTTTTATGGAAATGTTGATGTTCCGTTCAAAAAAGTAGGGTCGCTTATAGTTCCTTCCAAAGAGGAAATAGCAAAGAACAATCGTGCTCGCAGTGCCAAACTGAGAATTGCGGAGCGCATAATTAAATAAGGTAAAAAGAATAAAGAAGGCGAAACAATGAAAAAAGGATTGTTGAACATATTAAAAGGTAGGTTTTTGGTGAGCGGCGACGCTCCTAAAAATTGGCTGTTCATCATTTTTACCTCTTTTCTGGCCACCGTTATGATCGGTAGTTCGCATAGTGCCGATAAAAAGGTGCATCAGATAGCGGCATTGAACGAAGAGGTAAAGGAGCTTCGGAACGAATTTGTAGATGTGCGGTCAGACGTACAACAGTTAAAGTTGGAATCTACGGTGATGCAGATCGTGGCGGAAAAAGGCTTGTACCCATCAGAGGTGCCGCCAAAACAAATAAAGGTTAAATCAAACAATAAGAAGGAAGAATAGTGGCCGTAACCGAAAAAAGCATATTGACCCGGTTGTACGTTGTAACGGCGTTCATGTTCTTGTTCGCTATTGCCGTGCTTTTCAAGTTGGTGAATATCCAGTTTGTGCAAGGAGATAAGTACAAGGCCTTGGCTATGGAGCGCACTGAAAAGATGTTCACCATAGCGCCCAATCGCGGTAATCTATATTCTGACGATGGTAGTCTGTTGGCTACTTCCGTATCGCGCTACACCATCCGTTTTGATGCCGTTACCGTAAGTGAGGAAGACTTTAGGAGGAATATCGTTCCCTTGTCCAATGCGCTTTCTAAAATGTTGGGTAAATCGTCGTCACATTATCAGCAAGTGTTGAGGAAGGCCAAGGTGAACAAGAACAGATATGCCCTTATAGCCAGAAACCTTGATTACTCCGAATACATAGCGGTCAAAGATTTTCCGCTATTCAATAAGGGGCCGTATAAAGGTGGTTTGATCATAGAGCAGAAAACGGTTAGGGAGCATCCGCTGGGTAAGATCGCGGAGCGCAGTGTGGGTTATGAGAACGTAGATGAAAACGGCTACTATTCGGGAGTGGGGCTTGAAAGGGCCTACGGTGAATATCTAAGAGGTGTTCAGGGAAAACGTTTAAAGCAAAAAATTGCCAAAGGCCAGTGGAAGCCGATCGGGTGGGAGAATATCGTTGAGCCTAAAGATGGGTATGATTTGGTGTCTACCATCGATATTAATATTCAGGATATCGCCCACCACGCTTTGCTGGGGCAATTAGAGCATTATAAGGCCGACCATGGTTGTGTCATCGTTATGGAAACCGAAACGGGTGAAGTGAAGGCCATATCGAATTTGGGACGTACCGAAGCCGGTAAATACTATGAGCGCTTGAATTACGCCATAGGGGAATCGCACGAACCGGGCTCTACCTTTAAGTTGATGTCGCTTGTGGCCGCCCTTGAGGATAAGGTGATAGATACCAGTACGGTACTCGATACCGAAAACGGAAGATGGAAAATTTACGATAGAACGGTAAGGGATTCGAAGTGGGGCGGATATGGCAAGATTTCGGCAGGGCATGCTTTTGAGGTTTCCTCTAACACGGCTTTTGCAAAAATGATCCACAATAATTACAAGAACGATCCCGAGAAATTCGTCAATCGTTTGATGCGCATGAACCTCCATAAAAAATTGGACCTTCCTATAAAAGGGGAAGGGGAACCGGTTATCAGGTTTCCTGGTGACAAGGGTTGGTCGGGTATTTCATTGGCGTGGATGTCCCATGGTTACGAGGTGTCCATGACGCCTTTGCAGGTGCTTACTTTTTATAATGCCATCGCCAATGATGGGGAAATGGTAAAGCCTCGATTGATCAAGGAAGTAAAGGAGTGGGACCGCACCGTTCAAAAGTTCGACAAAGAGGTGATCAGTGAGGCGATCTGTTCAAAGGAAACCGCTTCCAAGGTGCAGGAGCTACTGAAAAATGTAGTCGAAAAGAAATACGGTACGGGGCATCGGCTGTACTCGCCCAATTTTTCCATGGCGGGAAAAACGGGGACCGCACAAAAAAATTACGTTTCGAAAGATCCTGACAAACTAAAGTACATATCGACTTTTGCGGGGTACTTCCCTGCTGAAAACCCAAAGTACTCCTGCATCGTGGTTATCCATGAGCCGGATAAAAGTGTGGGGTACTACGGTGCCGATGTTTCGGGGCCCGTATTCAAGTCCATAGCGCAGAAAGTATATGCGACCTCTCCCTTGGTAGACGAGGTGGATATGGAAAAGATGGAAGATCCGCGATTGGAAAAATCGTATCAAAAATATTATGCCGAAGCCCAAAAACATTACAAGCAAGTGCCCAATGTGAAGGGTATGAGCGGTATGGATGCGGTTTCGATCCTTGAAAACCTTGGGATAGAAGTAGAGGTAAAGGGCAATGGAAAAGTAAAAAGGCAGTCCGTTTCCCAGGGAACGAACATTAAGGAAGCTAAAAAAATTACACTAGAACTATCGTGAGATTATTAAAGGACATATTGTTCGGGGCAAGCCTGACCGATGTAATCGGTTCTACCAATGTATTGGTAAACAACATCCGTTTTGATTCTAGAAAGGTCGAAATGGACGATGTTTTTGTGGCTATCAAGGGAACCTTGACCGATGGCCATTTGTTCATAGGCAAGGCCATTGACCTTGGGGCAAAGGCTGTTGTGTGCGAAACCTTGCCGGAACGGATCATTGATGGTGTGACCTATGTTGAGGTAAAGGATGGGAATACGGCCTTGGCCATGATGGCATCCAATTTTTACGGCAATCCGTCCAAGAATTTAAAATTGGTAGGGGTTACCGGAACCAACGGAAAGACTACCATATCGAGTCTGTTGTACCAATTGTTCAAGAAGGCAGGGTATAAGGTAGGGCTTTTGTCTACCATAAAAATAATGGTAGATGATCAAGTGTACGCCACCAGTCATACCACGCCCGATGCATTGACGATCAATGCGCATTTGCACCTTATGAACGAGGCAGGGGTAGAGTTCTGTTTTATGGAAGTGAGTTCGCATGGTATCCATCAAAAAAGAACCCAAGGCTTGACCTTTGAGGGGGCTATTTTTACCAATTTATCGCATGACCACTTAGATTACCATAAGACTTTTGCCGACTATAGGGATACCAAAAAAATACTCTTCGATCAGTTGCCTAAAACTGCTTTTGCCCTTTCGAATATCGATGATAAGAATGGGGCGGTAATGTTGCAGAATACCAAGGCCAAAAAGTATACATATGCCCTTAGGACCTATGCCAATTATCGGGCACAGGTACTTGAGAGCCAGTTTAGCGGTACGCTGCTCAAAATAAACGAACATGAACTTTGGTCGAGGCTTATAGGGCATTTCAATGCCTATAATATGTTGGCCATTTTTGCCACGGCCGACCTGTTGGGTTTGGAAACCTTGGAAACCTTGCGATTGTTGAGCGAACTGGAGAACGTAGACGGCCGCTTTCAATATTTTATATCGAGTAAAAAAATTACGGCTATAGTTGACTATGCCCATACGCCGGATGCGCTAAAAAACGTACTGGAAACGATCAGTACACTGAGAACTGGAAATGAAAACGTTATCACCGTTGTGGGGTGTGGTGGCGATAGAGACAGCTCTAAGCGTCCGGTTATGGGTCATATTGCTTCGCAGTTGAGCGATAAGGCCATTTTTACCTCCGACAACCCCAGAGGGGAGTCTCCTCTAGCCATTATAGATGCTATGGAAAAAGGGGTTGAGCCACAGAACGTAAAGAAAATCCTATCCATAGAAAATAGGGAACAGGCTATAAAAACGGCATGCCAGTTGGCCAATGCCGAAGATATCATACTCATTGCCGGAAAAGGGCATGAGACCTACCAGGAAACGAATGGAAAGCGCATTCACTTTGACGATTTTGAAACGGTGAAAGACGTGCTTAAGCGTTTGGATAAATAACGAAGACCAAAGAAAATATAAAGACTAGAAGCTTAAAAGATGCTATACTACCTATTCGAATATTTAGAAAATGAATACCAGTTGCCGGGGGCGAGCTTATTTCAGTTCACCACCTTTAGGGCGGCCATGGCCATTCTGCTTTCGTTGATGATAGCAACGGTATACGGTAAGCGGGTTATTCTTTTTCTTCAACGACAACAAATAGGTGAGAGTGTGCGCGACCTTGGTCTTGAAGGACAAAAGCAAAAGGCGGGTACGCCGACCATGGGCGGACTCATTATTATCATGTCTACTTTGATTCCGGTGCTTTTGTTGGCAAAACTTGATAACATCTATATCATTTTGTTGATCGTCACTACGCTTTGGATGGGCTTTATTGGTTTTGCCGATGATTATATCAAGGTATTTAAAAAAGACAAACAAGGTCTGAAAGGTAGGTTTAAGGTATTGGGCCAAGTGGTTCTAGGTCTTGGGGTTGGGGCAACCTTGTACTTTCATCCCGGCGTGACCATGAGGGACGATTCCAGTACCATCATTACCGAGCAATTGACCGTACGTGATGTTATTGGCAAGGAGATCAAATCGGTGCGCACCACGGTTCCTTTTTTTAAGAACAACGAGTTGGATTATAGCGATTTTATCGGTTGGGCGGGAGAAGGTGCCCGTGACTACGCTTGGTTGATATTCATACCGATCGTCATACTGATCGTAACGGCGGTTTCCAACGGGGCCAACCTTACCGATGGTATCGATGGGCTTGCGGCGGGTACGTCGGCCATTATAGTTTTTACACTGGGGGTTTTTGCTTGGGTGTCGGGTAACGTCATCTTTTCAAATTACCTGGATATTATGTTTATCCCCAATTCGGGTGAATTGGTGGTCTTTATAACGGCATTTGTGGGAGCATTGGTGGGCTTTCTTTGGTACAACGCCTTTCCTGCCCAGGTTTTTATGGGAGACACCGGTAGTTTGACGATTGGGGGCATCATTGCCGTAATCGCCATTATTATCAGAAAAGAATTGTTGATTCCCGTGTTGTGCGGAATCTTCTTTGCCGAGTCGCTATCGGTCATGATACAGGTAGGCTATTTTAAGTATACCAAAAGGAAATTTGGGGAAGGCAGACGTGTTTTTTTAATGTCGCCCATCCATCATCATTATCAGGTAAAAGGATATCACGAAAGTAAGATCGTTACCCGGTTTTGGATCATCGCCATCCTTTTGGCGGTCATAACCGTGGTTACCTTGAAAGTAAGATAAGATGAAAAGATTGGTGGTTTTAGGGGGAGGCGAAAGCGGTGTTGGTACGGCCATCTTGGGAAAACAACAGGGGTTCGAGGTTTTTGTATCGGACCGAGGAAAGATAAAAGGGAAATATAGAGACGTTCTTGAACATTTTGATATTGATTGGGAAGCCGAAAAGCACACGGAAGCAAAGATCCTGAATGCGGATTTGGTCATGAAAAGTCCGGGTATACCCGATTCGGTTCCATTGGTGAAGGCATTGCACGATAAGGGCATTCCTGTTATTTCGGAGATTGAGTTCGCATCGCGATATACCGATGCTACTTTGATCGGTATAACCGGAAGTAACGGAAAGACCACCACTACTATGTTGACCAACCACTTGTTAAAAGAAGGTGGGTTGAACGTAGGGATGGCGGGGAATATCGGTGATAGCTACGCTAAAATGGTCGCGGAAAACAATTATGATTTCTACGTTTTGGAAATCAGCAGTTTTCAGTTGGACGGCATTGTGGATTTTAAACCGCACATCGCCATCCTAACGAACATTACGCCGGATCATTTAGACCGATATGATTTCAAGTTTGAAAATTATGTCGCTTCAAAATTCCGAATAGCACAGAACCAGACCGAAGACGACTTTTTAATTTATGACGCAGACGATCCGGTGATTGTTGCCTGGCTTGAAAAGCATCCCGTTAAATCAAAATTACTCCCATTTTCCATAGAACAGGAACTGGGGGAAGGAGCATATCTAAAGAACAAAAACATAATACTGAACATAACTAACGAGACATTGGAAATGACAAAAGACGCCTTAGCACTTGAAGGAAAACACAATTTAAAAAATTCTATGGCTGCAATGACAGCGGCAAAATTGGTGAGCATACGAAAAGCATCGATACGTGATAGTATCGCTAATTTTCAAGGAGCCCCCCATCGCCTTGAAAACGTATTGAAAATACACCATGTACAGTATATAAACGATTCTAAAGCTACCAACGTAAACTCCGTATTCTATGCTTTGGATAGTGTGAAAACACCTATTGTATGGATTGTCGGAGGACAGGACAAGGGTAACGATTACAGGGAGCTGATGCCTTTGGTCCGTGAAAAGGTAAAGGCTATCGTTTGTTTGGGATTGGACAATGAAAAGATAAAGGATGCCTTTGGCAATGTAGTGGATCTAATGGTGGAAACCTTTGCCATGGATGAGGCGGTTAAAGTGGCCTATAAGATTGCCGAGAGGGGAGACACGGTTCTGTTATCTCCGGCATGTGCCAGTTTTGATTTGTTTCAGAACTATGAAGACCGCGGAAACCAATTTAAGGCGGCAGTAAAAAACTTGTAAAAACAGTACGCAGTGAACGCATTTTTTGAAAATATCAAAGGAGATAAAGCTATTTGGGCCATTGCGGCCCTCTTGGGCTTGTTTTCGTTCTTGCCGGTATATAGTGCCAGTAGTAATCTGGTCTATGTAGTGGGCAACGGAACCACGTTTGGGTATTTGGTAAAACATGCATTGCTATTGTTTTTGGGCTTTGGTATCATTTATGGTGTTCATCGTATTCCCTCACATTTTTTTAAGGGCTTGTCTTTGATCGCCATGCCTTTGGTGCTGGTACTATTGGTGTTCACCCTGGCCCAGGGTACTACTATAGGCGGGGCCAATGCCAGCCGATGGATCAGTGTCCCCATAGTTGGTATCTCGTTCCAGACATCGAACCTGGCCGCAGTGGTGCTAATGATCTATGTGGCGCGCTACCTGAGTAAGGTAAGGCATAAAGAGATTACCTTTAAGCGAAGTATATTGCCTTTGTGGCTTCCCGTTTTTCTAACGGTGGCCCTAATTTTGCCCGCGAACTTTTCAACGGCGGCCATTATATTTTCAATGGTACTCCTGCTTTGCTTTTTAGGGGGGTATCCGTTAAAATATTTGTTCGGTATCATTGGGGCAAGTGTATTGGGCTTGGCGTTCTTTATACTTACGGCAAAGGCTATTCCGGGGCTGTTCCCGAACCGCGTCGATACGTGGATCAGTAGGGTAGAGAATTTTGCCGATTCGGAAGATACCGAGGCCGATTACCAGATTGAGCGGGCCAAGATAGCCATTGCTACGGGAGGTATTGTCGGTAAAGGTGCGGGAAAAAGCATTCAGAAAAACTTTCTGCCGCAGAGCTCATCGGATTTTATTTATGCCATTATCGTGGAGGAGTATGGACTGGTGGGTGGTTTCGCCCTTATGTTCTTTTATATGTTCTTGCTGTTCCGGATCGTGGTCGTGGCCAATGGAAGTGCTACCATTTTCGGTAAGCTGGCAGCGCTTGGGGTAGGGCTTCCCATAGTCTTTCAGGCGTTGATCAATATGGCTGTGGCGGTCGAGCTTTTTCCGGTAACGGGGCAGACCTTGCCGCTGATCAGTAGCGGTGGTACCAGTAGCTGGATGACCTGTTTGGCCATCGGTGTTATTTTGAGTGTGAGCAATAAGGAGGCTAAAGTAGAAAAGCCGTCCGAAGAAATAGATGAAACGAACCCTTTAGAAGTGTTGAGTGGGCAATTATAGATTCATACTTTCCGGTGGTGGAACGGGCGGGCATATTTACCCGGCGATCGCCATTGCGAACGAATTGAAAAGACGGCATCCTGACGCGCAATTTTTATTTGTGGGCGCCAAGGATAGAATGGAGATGGAAAAGGTGCCTCAAGCAGGTTATGAGATTGAGGGATTGTGGATTAGCGGGTTGCAACGGAAACTGACCCTTAAAAATTTAATGTTTCCTTTTAAAGTAATAAGTAGTTTGATACAGGCCGGAAAAATAGTACGCAAATTTAAACCGCATGCCGTCATAGGCACTGGGGGATTTGCCAGTGGGCCTATGTTGAAGGTCGCTTCCGGAAAAGGGGTGCCCTGCGTATTGCAAGAGCAGAATTCGTATGCGGGTATTACCAATAAACTACTGAAAGATAAAGTGGCTAAAATTTGTGTGGCCTATGATGAAATGGATCGGTTTTTTCCTAAGGATAAGATCGTAAAAACAGGTAACCCGGTTAGGGGAGACCTGGTTGAAATGACGGCCGATAAAAACGAGGCCTTGCAGTTCTTCGGGTTGAAACCCGATGTGCCTACCCTTTTGATTTTGGGAGGAAGCCTTGGTGCCCGACGAATTAACCAATTGGTGGCAAAGAACCTCGTTCTTTTTGAGCAAAGCGGGGTACAGCTTATATGGCAATGTGGAAAGCTCTATATTGATGAATATGCGAAATACAATTCCGATTCGGTAAAGGTGCTCGATTTTTTAAATCGGATGGATTATGCCTATGCCGCTTCCGATATCATCATATCGCGTGCGGGTGCAGGTTCGGTCTCTGAATTGTGCATTGTAGGAAAGCCCGTGATATTTGTTCCTTCGCCCAATGTGGCGGAAGACCATCAGACGAAGAACGCCCGGGCATTGGCAAACGATAATGCGGCATTGTTGTTGAAGGAAAGTGAGTTGGATGCCAAGTTTGAAGCGGTGTTTACGGGACTTTTTAATGATAAGGGGCAACAAGAACGTTTGTCGGCGAACATTAAAAAATTGGCCTTACCGAACGCGACAAAAGATATAGTGGACGAAATTGAAAAATTAATTGGGAATGCCACCCATAAATAAAGGCATGGGAAGAAGTGGAAATGGACTTAAAACGCATACATAACGTATATTTTATTGGCATCGGAGGCATTGGTATGTCTGCTTTGGCACGTTATTTTAAGTTCGTTGGTAAGCAAGTGGCAGGTTATGATAAGACCGAAACACCACTTACCGAAGAACTTTCCGGCTTGGGTATCGCCATTCATTACGATGATGATATTACAGCGGTAGGGGAAGGTTTTAAAAATCAGGAAAACACCCTGGTGGTCTATACACCGGCAGTGCCTTTGGAGCATTCGGAATATCAATATTTTTTGGCCCAGGGTTTTGAAATCAAAAAACGCTCCGAAGTTTTGGGGCTTATTACCAAAGACAGCTTTTGTTTGGCTGTTGCGGGTACCCATGGCAAAACGACTACCACAAGTATTTTGGCACATCTGCTCAAAGAGTCCGGTGCTGCCTTTACGGGGTTTTTAGGAGGAATATCGGAAGATTTCAATAGTAACTTTGTGTTTGAGGGTACCGACTTTTCGGTGGTCGAGGCAGATGAGTTCGATCGTTCCTTCCTGAGGTTGTTTCCCGATGTGGCCTGTGTCACGTCTATGGATGCCGACCATTTGGATATATACGGTAATCCGGAAGAGTTACAGAGGTCATTTTTAGAGTTTGCCGATAAGATTCCTTCGGATGGAGCCCTTTTTGTACGAAAAGGTCTTCCCTTGGAAGGTATAACCTATGGTATAGAAGACGGGGCGGATTATTGTATAACGCACCTAAGGATAGAAAACGGTACGTATGTTTTTGATTTGGTGACGCCGGAAAGCGTTTTGACCAATGTAATGTTCAATAAGCCGGGCCGGCACAATCTTTTAAACGGATTGGTGGCTTTTGCCATGGCTACGCGTACGGGCTTGCCCCTCGAAAAATTGGCAAGTGCACTGGCGACCTTCAAAGGGGTGCAAAGGCGGTTTTCCTATAAGATAAAGACGGAGAAGTTGGTTTTTATCGACGATTATGCCCATCATCCTACCGAGATAAATGCGGTGTACGATGCGGTTACCGAAATGCATCCGGGCAAAAAAACATTGGCGGTCTTTCAGCCCCACCTGTTTTCGAGAACCAGGGATTTTGCCGATGCCTTTGCCCAAAGCCTTTCAAGGTTTGATAGTGTGCTGTTGTTGGATATCTATCCCGCGCGCGAAAAACCGATAAAAGGGGTAACGGCGGAATGGTTGATGGGGAAAATTACAAATCCGAAAAGAAAAATAATCGAGAAATCCAAATTGCTAAATGAGATAAAGCGGCAAAATCCAGAGGTACTTATTACTATGGGGGCCGGAGATATAGGATTGGAAGTAAGTAAAATCACAAAAGAATTACAAGATGCGTATTAATTATAACTACATAAAGCTATTGGTCTTGGTCGTTGTAATAACAGGGCTTTACGCATTTTCTAACCAAAGAAGTGCGAAAAGAGGTATAAACGGCATTGCTATTGATTTTGTGGAAAATCAAAATTTGTTCATTACGGAAGGCGCGGTTAATAAATTGTTAATACAAAAATTCGGCAGTCTTGAAAACGTGCCCAAAGAAAAATTAGTTTTGAATACTATAGAGAAGGCCATTGAGGCCAACAAAATGGTGAAAAGTGCCCAAGTTTATCTTACTGTAAACGGTAAGTTGGCGTCGAAAATCATTCAACGCACACCAATCGGACGTATAGAAGGGGATTCAAAATTTTACCTTGACGAAGACGGAAAGCGGATGCCGCTGTCAACGAGTTATTCTGCACGCGTACCCATAATCACGGGCCGCATCACGGAAAAAGGCTTGGCAGATGTGTATAAAATTTTGAACTATGTCAATACGGACGAGTTTCTGAAGAAAAACATCATTGGGCTACATATCGAGAATGAAGATGAATATCAGCTTCGTTTTCGTACGGAAGAGTTTGTTGTCGATTTAGGAGACGTAGAAAGACTGGAAGAAAAGTTTAGTAATTTCAAGGCATTTTACGCCAAGGCAAATAAAGACAAAACTCTGCAAAACTATGATGTTGTTAGTTTGGAGTTTGACAATCAAGTAGTGTGCACCAAAATTTAAGTTATGGAAGTAGGTAATTATTCGGTAGGATTGGACATTGGAACAACCAAGATCGTAGCCATAATCGGTAAGAAAAACGAGTATGGTAAAATTGAGGTTCTGGGCATCGGTAAATCTAAGAGTTTAGGGGTGCACCGAGGTGTTGTAAACAATATTACGCAAACCATTCAATCGATACAGCAGGCTGTGGAAGAGGCGGAAGCCAATTCCGGTTTGAAGATTGGGTCGGTTGTGGTCGGTATTGCCGGGCAGCATATAAGAAGTCTGCACCATAGCGATTATATCACCAGGCCCGATTCAGAGGAGGTCATCAATGATGATGATCTGGATAAGCTTTGTAACCAGGTTTACAAGTTGGTAATGCTTCCGGGTGAAGAGATCATTCACGTACTTCCGCAAGAGTATAAAGTGGACGGACAGGCCGAGATCAAAGAGCCGATTGGCATGTATGGTGGCCGTCTTGAAGCTAATTTCCATGTGGTGGTAGGCCAGGTTTCTTCCATCAAGAATGTAGGCAGGTGTATCAAGAGTGCCGGACTCGATCTAGGGAACATCACCCTTGAGCCCTTGGCGTCTTCCGATGCGGTTTTGAGCAAGGAAGAAAAAGAAGCTGGTGTGGCATTGATCGATATAGGGGGCGGTACTACCGACTTGGCCATTTTTAAGGATGGTATCATACGGCATACGGCCGTAATTCCATTTGGTGGCGGTGTAATCACCGAAGACATCAAGGAAGGTTGCTCCATTATTGAAAAGCAGGCAGAACTTTTAAAGATAAGGTTCGGTTCGGCTTGGCCAGGTGAAAACAAGGATAATGAAATTGTTTCCATACCCGGTCTTCGTGGTAGGGAACCTAAGGAAATTACCCTTAAGAACCTTTCGAAAATCATTCATGCACGCGTTGTTGAGATCGTAGAGCAAGTCTATACGGAAATCAAGAATTACGGCCATGAAGAACAGAAAAAGAAACTGATTGCAGGTATAGTGCTTACAGGTGGCGGTAGCCAGTTGAAGCATTTAAAGCAATTGGTTGAATATATTACGGGTATGGATACACGTATCGGATACCCTAATGAACATTTGGCGGGCGATTCAGATGCCGAAATCGCCAGTCCCCTCTACGCTACCGCCGTTGGTCTTTTGATGAACGCCGTAGCCAATGAGAAAAAAATCAAAACGGCAGAAACCAAAGAAACGATCGTAGACGAAGGAGAGCTCGTTATGGCGGGACACGAAGAGGAAGCGCCGCAATCAAATGGGCCTAAGGTCAAGAAAGAGCGCAAATCGGTATTTGATAAATGGTCGGAAAAGTTGAAGGACTTTTTGGATAATGCCGAGTAAAGACAGAAACACACATTAACCAGTAATAAAAGACACTATGAACAACAACACGGAATTTGATGGAATTTCATTTGATCTTCCGAAGAATCAAAGCAATGTAATTAAAGTAATCGGCGTAGGGGGCGGTGGTAGCAACGCAATCAACCACATGTTTCAGTCGGGTATCAATGGCGTAGATTTCGTCATTTGTAATACCGATTCACAGGCCTTAAATAATAGTCCTGTACCTACCAAAATACAATTGGGTGTTTCATTGACCGAAGGTTTGGGTGCTGGTGCCAACCCTGAGGTAGGTGAACAGGCCGCTTTGGAAAGTATGGAGGAGATCAAACAGATGTTGGCCACTACTACCAAAATGATATTTATTACCGCTGGTATGGGTGGTGGTACCGGTACAGGTGCCGCACCGGTAATAGCCAAACAAGCAAAAGAATTGGACGTGCTTACCGTGGGCATCGTTACCATGCCTTTTGAGTTTGAAGGTAAAATGCGTTGCGAACAGGCAAGGATTGGTATTGAAAAACTACGTTCCAATGTAGATTCCTTGATCGTTATCAATAATAACAAACTACGTGAAGTCTACGGAAACTTAGGTTTCAAGGCAGGTTTCTCTAAAGCGGATGAAGTATTATCGACCGCGGCAAGAGGTATAGCCGAGGTTATTACCCACCACTATACCCAGAATATTGACCTTAGGGATGCCAAGACGGTACTTTCTAATAGTGGTACCGCCATTATGGGTTCGGCCCAGGCAACCGGTTCCGCAAGGGCGCACGAGGCTATCACAAAAGCCTTGGATTCTCCCCTGCTTAATGATAACAAGATCAGTGGGGCCAAGAACGTACTTTTGCTTATCGTTTCAGGTTCTCAAGAAATTACTATCGATGAAATCGGTGAGATCAACGATTATATTCAGGTCGAGGCCGGCCATGGTGCCAACATCATCATGGGTGTCGGTGAAGACGAAGATTTAGGGGAAGCGATTGCCGTAACCGTTATTGCTACGGGTTTCGATGTTGATCAGCAGAACGATATCGTAAATACCGAGGCCAAAAAAATCATCCATACTTTGGAAGATGAGCAACGTGCCCAACACGATTTGACGGCTAGAAAGAATATCGTTCATCAAATGCCGATCGAAACAGTAAAGGAAGAAGCGCCGGTGATCAAACACACTCTTGAGGAAGATGTGAAAGAGGAGCCGGGTATGGATTTAGTGGAAACCACAAGCTATATCAAAAACTTCAACGTTTTTTATGAAGAGGTGTTAGAGGAAGTGGCCGAAGTCGATACTTCAGAAGACGATTTTGTAATCGTAAATGCTCAAGATTCAATAAACGATATGGAGGTGGTCGATCCCATGACCGTTCCTTACGACAATCTAAAGGAAGAGCAGATCACTATGAGCTTTGATATGCCCTTGACGCAAAAAGACGAGGTGGATGAAGAGGAGCAAGAGAACGTTATTACTTTTAGCCTAGACGATGATGTAAAGGATATTGAGGTAAAAAGCCATGTAGAGGTCATTCCTGTTATAGAACACAACGACCAAGGTGAAAAGCGCTATAGCTTAGATGACTATATGGAAATAGAGGATAAGCTGAACAGGGCGAAACCGGTTCAAAAGCAAGCGCCAAAACCACAACAGGTGGTAAAGGAAGAGCCTAGAATAGAGGTGAAGGCGGTTGAAAGAAGGGTGGAAACACAAGAACAGCCTCCTGTTGAAGTCGATCCGATGAACAGTCCTATCGAAGACCTTTTAAGGGAAAGGGCCGATGAGCGAAGAAGAAAGTTGAAAGATTTCAACTATAAGTTCCAGAACAGTGTTAGCAGTATAGATGAAATTGAAAAAGAACCGGCCTACAGACGTCAGGGAATCGATTTAAACGATGTCAGAAGAGATGAAACCAGGGTTTCAAGAACGACGTTAAGTGAGGATAGTAACGATGAGATTAGGTTGCGCTCCAACAATTCTTTTCTACACGATAATGTAGATTAAGGATTTCAAAATAAACTTAACTAACTCAAGCTTAAACCCGAAAAAATTAGTTTTTTTTCGGGTTTATTTTTTATCTTCGCATTCCTAAATAAAAAGCATGGGCTTACAACAAAAGGTAATGGAACAGATGAAAGCGGCAATGAGGGCAAAGGATGCCGTTGCGCTAGAATCGCTCCGTGCCATTAAGTCGGCTTTGCTTTTGGCCCAGACCAGTGGAACGGGTGGTGAAATGACCGAGGAGGAAGAAGTGAAACTGGTTCAAAAACTAGTGAAGCAAAGAAAGGATAGTGCCGCCATTTTTAAGGAACAAGGTAGGGAAGACCTAGCGGAACCCGAACTGGCACAGGTAGCCGTAATCGAGCAATTTTTGCCGGAACAGCTTACCGAAGAAGAAATAGAAAAAGTAGTGGTTCAGACCATAGACGCCACAGGAGCGTCTGGTATGAAAGATATGGGCAAGGTTATGGGCATGGTGTCCAAGGAATTGGCCGGTCAGGCCGATGGTAAGACCATTTCGGCCATAGTAAAACAGAAATTAGCATAAAATTGGCCCCGTGGCGCAACTGAATAGCGCATCAGATTTCGGCTCTGAGGGTTGCAGGTTTGAATCCTGCCGGGGTCACAATTTTATCGAAAGCTCTTTAGACTCAAGGTTTAAAGGGCTTTTTTTTATGGCGATGGTACTTTTTAACTCGAGAAGCGAAATGAGGACAGTCGCTTTGAAAGGTATTGTCACTATCGCGAAACAGTTCGTTTTTGTGCCGCTATGATTTCCCCTACGGCCTGTCTGTACTTTACAGGATTCCCCGCTTTTTTTATGGCCTTGTAGACTTTTTGAGGGTGGTGGGTAGATTGGGAAAAAAACTCCCAGAAACCAAGCATTTTCATCTTTATAGGGGTCGGGCCCGAAAGCATGGCGTCGTACTGTGTGTAGATGGTATCGTGAAATTCCCTGAAAATATCCCAGCGATCGACAGGGTAGTCCGTAGTGTCCGCTTTGATCATGCTGGGTAAAAACGGATCGGCGATAAGGCCCCTGCCTATCATAAAATGGTTTATGGATGGGAAGCGTTCCCTCAAGGTCTTGAACTGTGCTACGCTAGTGATATCGCCGTTGTAGTACAAGGTGTGTTTTGCTACATCCACGCATTTTTGAAAGGCTTCTAGGTCTACGCCTCCTTTGTATAATTGTTTCCCCAGTCGGGCATGGATGGCCACGTTTTTAAGAGGGTACTTTTCCAGTATGGGAAAGGCCTCTAATATTTCATTGCTGTTCTCGTAGCCGAGACGCATTTTCATCGAAATGGTAATATCGGTCTCGCTATGTGCACGATCTAATATATGGTCTATTTTTTCGGTATTGCAAATAAGGCCCGAACCCATTCCGCTATTGGTGACCATAGGATAGGGGCAACCCAGATTCCAGTTCAGTTCCGTATATCCTAAAGACTGAATATATTTTATTACAAATAAAAAATGTTCGACGTCTGCCGTCATTACTTGTGGAATGAGTTCCAGGGAAGTATTTACCTCAGGGTTCAAATCGCGCTGGTACGAGCCCTTGATGATCATCTTTCGGTTAAACCGGATGTATGGGGCGTAATAGGTGTCTATTCCTCCAAAAAACTTCTGCTGTGCATTGCGAAAAACAAAATCGGTAAAGCCTTGTAAAGGGGAAGATAATAGTGTGTAAGACATCAACGGGTTTTGAGGGTACAAAGATAAGGCAATATCACGATATTTCGATATGGGGCCTTAGGAGCTTTATTCTGGTTGTTTTTAAAAGGGGCGGATGTAAAATCTTTAAGTGACGGGGAGAAGTGACTTGATCTCATAAAAACATACAGGCCGATTTACATCGTATTCTTAGATGATGTCAATGACCTCCTCGCATATATAATGCGTTGTGCCAACGATAAGGGCCAAGATCAAAATGACCAGAAGACGGATCAAGCTTCGGTTTGCATTGGTTGCGAAGCTTTTTTTGAGATAAAAGTGATTGATTATAATGAATAGAAAGGCTATTATGCTTCCAATGACCAATCCTACATGAAATAGGCTGACACCGTAAACCCAGTCAAACATTTTTAAAATACCGGAGGAAGGCTTCGGTTTTGGGCCTAAAATTATTCGCATGTATGCGATTCCGGCTAGTAGTGATATGAATATCCAGACGAAGTAGCCTAGGGCTTGTTGTATTCTATGCATGATGACGGGTAGAACGGTAAATTTAAGCGTATGGTTTTTTTTTGCATCGTTTTAAACCGTGATTTTTGTGCCCATCTCTTCATAATGGTCAACCTTGACCCCGAATTTTTTACCGGTAGTTATCATATAATCGACCAAATTGGCTTTTTCGGTATTTTTATTCTTGCTTTTAACGTCTAGTTGAAGGGAGGTTTTTGATTGATAGGGAAAATTTGAGAGCATCGCCAATGCCTCATTGATATCCTTATCGCTTAAGGTGATGTTAAAGTGCTTCGCCAGTTCTTTGACTTCCTTCATCATTTTTTCAAGTTTGGCCATGTGTGTTGGGTTTTCGGCCAACTCCCCAAGTGTAATGTCGAGCGCCGCGGTCATTGCGGCCAGGGGAGAAACAAAAAGGTATTTTTTCCATAGTATGGTTTTGATATCCTTGGTGTAACTTGCATTTAGGCCCCCTTTTACCAATAGTTCCTCTAACCATTTGAAATCTTGGGAATCACTATTTCCAAAGAAAATTTTTCCTGGGCCTCCGAGGTGTTTTACTACTCCCGGTTGTTCTATGTTTGAAACGATGTAGATACAGGCTTCGAGTATTTTTAAACTGTCGTGGTCAATGCTGTTTTCGATTAGGTTTTTTGAGTCTACCCCATTCTGTAAAGGAAGAATTATTGTTTCCTTCTTCAGGCAATCTTGATATTGGCCAATGGCATTGCCGAGTGAAAACGATTTGGTCGATACGATCAATAGGTCGAGCAAACCTATTTCCTTGCTGTCATCCGATACCAAATAGGGTTTGCATGTAATGGTTTTGCCTTCTGTGGTCAATGATAGGCCATTGGTGGTAATGCTTTCCTTGGTTTTGTTTCGGCAAATAAAAATGATCTGGGTATCTGGATCGTCTTTGTAATTTTCGGTAAGTTTTGCCCCGACGAAACTCCCGACTCCACCCATTCCTAAAATTCCTATTTTCATATGTTTTATTTATTTGTCAAAAGTCTTGGCAACCATTGGAACTAGAGTCGATTCGACGGTTGTGTTATATGTGGATTGTATAAAAATAGGCAAACCTTTTGATTAAGCCTCGGCTCTGTATGACTAATATCCTGTATGCCAATCCGTATGTTTTGTCGTAATTCCCTATAGGTCTTAATATGAGCGGATACGGATCAGGTGATGCTGTAAACCTCCATTTATAAGCAAAAACCTGCATCTTATACATTTTTGTGCGCAGCACATAAGAACTTTATGAAATAACTTACATTTTGCTTTACCTTAATCCTACTTAAGGCGCATTGTTGTTTCTTATAAACGTATTAAACTATTAATTTTCGAGTATTAGTGGCATGATTAAAACCACCTATAACAGAATTAAATCAATAGACATGTTAAGAGGTTTGGTCATGGTGATTATGGCCTTAGACCATGTACGTGATTATTTTCACTACGATGCCTTTCTTTTTGATCCTACCGATTTAACGCAAACCAACGCCCCCTTGTTCTTTACGCGATTTATTACCCATTATTGCGCGCCCGTATTTGTGTTTTTAGCGGGAACATCCGCTTTTTTTGTCGGCCAGCGGAAAGGTTTGAAGTACTTGTCTAAATGGCTCCTTAAACGTGGCTTTTGGTTAATTTTCTTAGAACTTACCGTTGTAAAATTCGCATGGCTTTTTAAATTCGATTTGTCCTATGTTATGTTGCAGGTAATCTGGATTCTTGGTCTGGCGATGATTTTCTTGGCAGGATTGATCCATCTGCCCAAGAGGGTGGTCTTGATACTTTCCGCTTTGGTCATAGGCGGACATAACCTATTCGATTTTTTCGAATCGGACGGAAGCCTGAATTCCGGTCTTTGGTCGTTTCTCCATCAATTTAAATTGTTGACTTATGGCGATATTCGGATCTTTGTTGCCTATCCTATTTTACCTTGGGTTTTTGTGATGCCTTTAGGGTATTACTTTGGAACCTTCTATAAACAGATTTTTGATAGTAAGACCAGGGCGAAAATACTCTTGCAAATGGGGGCTGGGATTACCGTGGCATTTTTGATACTTCGGGTTATGAATTATTATGGGGATCCGTATTTGTGGACTTTACAAGGTTCGTGGGGGTATACGTTGATGTCCTTTTTTAATGTGACCAAATATCCGCCTTCACTGTTATTTCTGCTAATTACGATAGGCCCATCCATTATGCTTCTGGCCTTTGCCGAAAAATGGAAGGGATGGGTGTTTGATAAATTGGTAATCATAGGTCGTGTGCCCATGTTCTTTTATATAATCCATATTTATGTAATTCACTTACTGGCACTATTTGCAGCGGTCTTAACAGGCTTTAAGGCATCGGATATGTATGTGGACCTATGGGTTACAATGCAGCCCGGTCTAAAAGGCTACGGTTTTGGTCTAGGGGTGGTGTACCTAATTTGGGCGGTACTTGTTGTTGCCCTATATCCTTTATGCGCATGGTTTGACCGGTATAAAAGCAACCATAGGGAGAAGTGGTGGTTGCGTTATCTCTAGCTTCTACGGCTTGGGCCCAATGTCGGTTATGGGGCGCATAGGTGATGGTGTAGGGCTAAAATATCTTGTCTGGAGGTTTGTGTGAATTGTTTTGGTGTGAATTAGTGCGTTGGGGAACAATCACCATTTAAAATCTTTATATCTTTACCGCGTGAAACTATTGACCCTCATATTGTCCATTTACTTTCTGGCACTCAATGTGGTACCCTGTAGCGATACGGAACCGGTTGCCGACGGTCAAGTTTCTGTAGTTGCGGATAAGGGTGATGATCACGGGCATGCCCTAAACGATTTGTGCTCTCCATTCTGCCACTGCCATTGCTGCCATACACATACGGTCAGTTTTGAAATTTTTTCGTTTGAACCTTTTCAGCCCTCAATTCCACAAGAAGAATTAGCCCATTTCGATAGTTTGGGCAAAGATATTCCTCTTGACCTCTTACAACCTCCCAGGGCATAATTCAGTTTTTTTAGGGGATACCTATATCCCGTTGTAGTGAATCCATTGCCGATTTCATTACCCTAATTTTTGACATTAATATTTCTCGACAGAAATAGACATTTTCTAACTGAATTATAGCAATCCATATGATTAATAGAATCATTGATTTTTCAATCCGTAATAAATTTATTGTGGGGCTCTTCACGCTAGCACTTATTGGTGCTGGTATTTGGAGCATGACCCAAGTTCCTATAGATGCCGTGCCTGATATCACGAACAATCAGGTGCAGGTCATTACCCAGTCGCCCAACCTGGGCACTGAGGATATAGAGCAATTCGTGACTTATCCTGTAGAGGTGGTCATGAGCAATTTGCCCAATGTAGAAGAAATACGTTCGGTTTCACGCTTTGGGCTGTCCGTCGTGACCATCGTTTTTAACGATGAGGTAGGCACGTATTTACCTAGGCAGCTGGTAGCCGAAAAATTACCCGAAGTACAAGAGCAGATTCCCGAAGGATTTGGAGAACCCTTTATGGGCCCCATTTCTACAGGTCTTGGCGAAATTTATCAATATGTACTGGAGGTAGAAGATGAATATAAAGATAAATATTCCATAACGGATTTGCGTACGTTTCAAGATTGGATCATCCGTAGGCAAATGGCCATGGTTCCC
Source organism: Zobellia uliginosa (assembly GCF_900156625.1). Classification (GTDB taxonomy): domain Bacteria; phylum Bacteroidota; class Bacteroidia; order Flavobacteriales; family Flavobacteriaceae; genus Zobellia; species Zobellia uliginosa. The sequence goes on from NZ_FTOB01000005.1 coordinate 91,956, forward strand.
GGTGTAGTGGAGGTCAATGCCTTTGGAGGGAATCAAAAACAATATGAGGTTGCTGTTGATCCAGATGAATTGAGAGCCATAGGCGTTACCATAGCGGAGGTCTTTAGCGCATTGGAGCAAAACAACCAAAATACTGGGGGCGCCTATATAGAACGTAATCATCAGGCCAACTTCATCAGGGGTGAAGGTCTGGCCAGAACCGTTTCCGATATCGAAAATATGGTGGTAAGAACAACTGGGGACGTTCCGATTAAGATCAAGGACATAGGAGAAGTCCGCATGGGGCAATCGGTGCGTTATGGGGCACTTACAAAAGATGGGCAGGGCGAAGCCGTAGGGGGAATGATCCTGATGCTGAAAGGGGCCAATTCCAATGCGGTTATCAAGAATGTTATCCAGCGGATGGAACAGATCCAGCATTCATTGCCCGAGGGCATTAAGGTAAAACCCTTTCTCAATCGTAGTGATTTGATTTCCGAAACCACGGGAACCGTAAAGGGTAATCTTTTGGAAGGTGGTCTGATCGTCATCTTTGTTTTGGTACTATTATTGGGTAACTGGCGTGGGGGACTCATAGTAGCCTCGACCATTCCTTTGTCGCTTTTGTTCGCCTTTATCTTAATGAATGTCTTTGATGTTTGGGCGAATCTCATGAGTTTGGGGGCCATAGATTTCGGTATTATCGTAGACGGTGCGGTCATTATTGTAGAAGGCACGGTCTTTCTCATGTATTCCTATGTGGTAAAGAAGAAAACGGTTACGGCCGGAATGCGCGATGAAATTTCGGCAAGGGCTTCAAAGAAGATGATGAATGCCGCTTTTTTTGGGCAACTGATCATTCTTATTGTTTTTCTCCCTATTCTCGCCCTAGAAGGGGTAGAGGGAAAGATGTTCCGCCCCATGGCCCTTACCTTCATTTTTGCCATGATCGGCGCGATGCTTTTGTGTCTTACTTATGTGCCTATGATTTCGGCGTTAGTTTTAAGGGTTCCAAAATCAGAAAAGCAATCGTTTGGAGACCGTTTTGTGCATAGGGTAGAAAGGGCTTACGAACCTTTTCTGTTGAAATCGCTGGCAAAATCAAAACGGATTATAGGAGGCGCACTCGTGTTTTTTCTGCTGGCCCTATTCGCTTTTACCCGAATGGGAGGGGAGTTTATTCCGCAATTAGACGAAGGCGATGTTGCCTTTCACGCCATTTTAAAACCGGGCAGTTCCCTAACGGAAACTATCGCGACGACAACCAAGGTTGAACAGATTGTAAAGACAAAGTTTCCCGAAGTGGAGACGGTCATAAGTAGAATTGGTGTGGCCGATGTTCCAACGGATCCCATGCCTATGGATATAGCGGATATTTTCGCTATTCTAAAACCGCAGGAGGAATGGGGGTCGGGCCGTAGCAAAGAAGAACTGGTAAACGAGATCAAAGAAGCCATTAGTATTTTGCCGGGAATCAATTATGAATTTACCCAACCTATAGAAATGCGTTTTAACGAACTGATTACAGGGGTTCGTGAAGATGTGGCTATCAAGATTTTTGGTGAGGATATGGAGGTGTTGGCTAGTAAGGCCGATGAAATGGGGCAACTTATTGCGAACATTCCGGGGGTGGCGGATATGAAAGTCGAAGCTACAAGCGGCCTTCCGCAAATTACCATTCATTATAACCGAAGCAAACTGGCCCAATATGGGGTTGGTGTCAACCAATTGAATAGTTTAATTCAGGCCGCCTTCGCTGGAAGTAAGGCAGGGGTAATCTTTGAAGGCGAGAAGCGCTTCGATCTAGTGGTGCGCTTACAGGAAGAAAACCGAAATAGTATTGAAGATGTACAAAACCTATTCGTAAGTCTTGATGACGGTTCCCAAGTCCCACTTCGTGAATTGGCAAGTGTCAGTTACGAACCCGGACCCATGCAGATAAGCAGGGATAACACCAATCGTAGAACCTATGTAGGAATCAACATTCGAGATCGTGATGTAAAGTCGGTTGTGGAAGATATACAAGAGAAACTTGATGCGGAATTCAAATTGCCTCCCGGGTATTTTATCCGTTATGGAGGTGCTTTTGAAAACTTGGAAAGGGCAAGTGCCAAATTACAAACCGTAGTACCTATTGCGCTGTTGCTCATTTTTGTCCTGATTTATTTCGCATTAAAATCCCTTCCGCAGACCCTTATGATCTACTTGGCCATTCCTATGGCGACCATTGGGGGCGTATTTGCGCTCTGGCTCCGAGATATGCCCTTTAGTATTTCGGCAGGGGTTGGTTTTATCGTGCTTTTTGGAGTAGCGGTTCTAAATGGATTGGTCATGATAAGCGGATTGAACGAATTAAAAGAAGAAGGAGTATCGAATTTAAACGATCGAATCATAGAGGGAACAAAGCGCCGTATTCGCCCCATTATGCTAACGGCCTTTACCGATATTTTAGGATTTCTGCCCATGGCCATTTCGGCTTCGGCAGGGGCGGAAGTGCAGCGGCCTTTGGCAACGGTGGTTATTGGCGGACTGTTGACTTCAACTTTGTTGACACTTTTTATACTTCCTATTTTTTATCAGTGGGTAGAAAATAGGGGAGAACGAAAATGGAAATGGAAATGGAAACCAGGGTTAAAAACGGCACTTCTTGTGGTCGGCTTTATAGCGATGGGGTTCAAGGGGGGTGCCCAAGAAATGGAAACTTCACTGCCTATGATCTCTTTGAATAAAGCAGTGATAACGGCCAAAGAAAATTACCCCTTGCTAAAATCGGCCCAGTTAGAGGTCCAAAAGCAATCGACCCTTAAGGCGTCTGCTTATAATTTTGGGAATACCCGGCTTTTTACCGGGGGCGAGGAAATTAACGATAATCAAGGAATTTATACCCTGGCCGGCGTGAGCCAACAGAATATAGACCTCTTCGGTATCGCACCCAAAAAACGATTGTACGATCAGCGTGTCGTATTGGCGGAAGTCGCATACGACCTGTCTGAACTGCAGGTAGAACAAGAAGTAAAAATCGCTTGGGCAAAGGCATTTCGGGCAAAGAAAGTCTTCCTTCTCTATCGTAGGTTAGATTCGGTCTATACCCACTTCGAACAGGCTATTGAGCTCAATTTTGAGGTCGAAGCTATTTCCCGCTTAGAATATACCTCGGCTATGAACCAAGCCTTACAGGTCAAGAACAAATACCAACAGGCAAAAGGCGATTACGATATTGCTCTGCAAAGGTTGAACCTGTGGTTGGCTTCCGAGACTTATTATTCGGTTTCGGATGTGTTGGACGACAAGGTCGATGGGGTGTTCGAACTTCTTCTTGATTTAAAGGACCATCCAGAATATCAATTGTCACAAAAACGCATCGATGAAGTGGAGGCAGATTACAAAGTCGCCCAGGCCGAATTGCTGCCCAAATTTAATTTGCAAGGGGGACTTCAAAAGGTAAATGGGGAGGATGGTTTTTATAGCTACCAAGCGGGGATATCCGTTCCGTTCTTTTCGGGTGCTGCTCGTAGTCGAAAGCAATCGGCCAAGATCAATAAGGAGATGGTAAAAACGAAAGCCGAATTTGAGCGAAAACAACTATCATCTGAATACCATCAGGCATTGACTGCTTATGAAAAGTGGAAAACCTCTTGGTTTTTTTATAGGGATAAGGCGCTTCCCCTAGCAAGGGAACAACATCAAGGAGCACTTTTGGCCTATAAGGAAGGAGCCGTAGATTATGTGGGCTTTACCCAAATTATCAGGGATGCCATTCAAACGGAAATGGAAGCCCTCGATGCCCTCGACAATTACTTAAAATCATTATTCAAACTACAATATTTCAATCAATAGAAACATGAAAAATCCATTCAAATATACAATAGCCGCACTTTTACTTTTTGTGCTCTTATTCAGTTCATGCGTGGAGAACAAGGTAAACGATGCCAATGGGGGCAACCATGCCCATAAAGAGGCCGAAGGGCATAACGAAGGGGAAGGAGTGATGCTTTCCCAACAGCAATTTGATGCCTTGCAAATGAAGGTAGATACCTTACAATTACGCAATATGAGCGGGTATGTAGAGGTTAACGGGCAATTGGAAGTTCCTCCACAAAATGAGGCGAGCATCACTTCCGTGATCGGGGCAAATGTGGTGTCAATTGAGGTCATAGAGGGCGATAAAGTCAAAAAAGGGCAAACGGTAGCCTATTTGTCCCATCCGAACATCATACAAAAACAGACCGACTACCTTGATGCGTATAGCAATAGGGAGTTTCTGAAGAAAGAGTATGAGCGCCAACAAAAACTGTACGATGCCGGTGTTGGTAGCGGAAGTAATTTTCAGAAGGCCGAAGCCGAGTATCGGGCCTCTCGGGCTAAGGTAAACGGTTTGGCGGCACAATTGCTGCAATTGAACATAAATGCGGAGGGCATCAAAAACGGAACCTTTTACCAGCGGGTGGCCTTACGTAGTCCGATTGAGGGCTCCGTACAAAAAGTGAGGATAAAGACAGGGCAATACGTAGCCCCGAAGACCAACCTTTTTGAAGTGGTCGATACCCACCACGTACATGCCGATTTGATGGTGTTCGAAAAAGATGTGTATAAGATCAAAGAGGGGCAGATGGTAAAGTTTAGCGTACAATCCTTAAAAAATAAAGAATTGACGGCCGAAATTTACTCGATCGGAAAAACCTTTGAGCAGAACCCGAAAGCCTTGCACGTACATGCTGAAATAGAAAACAAAGAGGGAAACCTGATTCCTGGGATGTATATAAAAGGTCGTATTCAGGTAGAGAACAATAAGGTAAAAGCCCTTCCCGTAAGCGCTATTGCCAAAGAGGGCGCAAAAAGCTTTGTATTTGCCGTAGGGAATGAAGGAGATGCTTACCGTTTTGTTCCGCATGAGGTTACGCTAGGGGCGAAAGATGGCGATTGGGCAGCTGTTCATTTTTTACGGCCCTTGGAAGCAGATGTACCATTTGCGTTCAACAACGCCTACTATTTGATGGCGGAAATGAAAAAGGGAGAAGCGGAACATAGCCATTGATGGAAATACCGCTCATTTTATGCAATATTTTTTGCATTTAAGACCCTTGTTTTCATTAGGATGCCGTTACTTTAGATAGCTTTAACGGTATACCCTTTGAAACAGGGGGGTGAATTGATAATTTTGAATAATGATAAAAAAAAAGAAAATCGTTCTTCGTGATACTGGAGCCCATGAACATTCCGCAGGGGATGGGCATGACCAAGGGGGCAGTTGCTGTGATAGCCAAAAGAATACCAAGTCGAGCCGTATCAAACAATACACACCTGCGATCATAAGTTTTGTATTGTTGATGTCGGGCATTCTACTCGATTTTTTAAATGTGGGTTTTTTTAAGGACTGGCTCCGAATCGTTTGGTATGCAGTGGCCTATATTCCGGTAGGGTTTCCGGTCATGAAGCAAGGCTGGGAGAGTATATTAAAAGGTGATTTTTTTACGGAATTTTTCCTGATGTCGATTGCTACGGTCGGGGCATTCGCCATTGGCGAGTACCCCGAGGGGGTAGCGGTAATGCTTTTTTATACCGTGGGTGAATTGTTTCAACATTCGGCCGTAACAAAGGCAAGGGGAAATATAAAGGCTCTCTTGGATGTTAGGCCCAAATCGGCTACCGTTCTCCGTGATGGCAATCCGGTTTCCGTAGCGCCCGAATCGGTAAAAATAGGGGAGCGTATTCAGGTACGGCTTGGTGAAAAAGTGCCCTTGGATGGAAAATTGGTATCGGAAAAAGCCAGCTTGAATACGGCGGCTATTTCCGGGGAAAGCAAACCCTCGACCATTCTTCAGGGTGAAGAGGTATATGCGGGAAGTATCAATCTTGACGGTGTTGTTGAAATTGTGACGACCAAGGAATTTAAGGATAGTTCCATTGCCCGTATACTTGACATGGTACAGAATGCTACGGCCCGTAAGTCGAAAACGGAACTGTTTATCCGAAAGTTTGCCAAGATATATACGCCGATCGTGGTATTCTTGGCCATTGGCCTGACCTTGTTCCCTTACTTTTTTGTACAAGATTATATATTTAGCGAATGGCTGTACCGTGCGTTGATCTTCTTGGTAATCTCGTGTCCTTGCGCCTTGGTGATCTCCATTCCCTTGGGCTATTTTGGAGGGTTGGGGGCGGCCTCGCGCAACGGTATTCTGTTCAAGGGGGCTTCCTTTTTAGATACTATAACCAAAATCAACACTTTGGCCATCGACAAAACGGGTACTATGACCAAGGGGGTGTTCAAGATAAAGGATGTCGTAGTGTATTCCGAGGGCGGACCGACCAATGCCCCCGTGGCCGAACAGGATTTTATGCATTATCTCATGGCCATAGAGGCCCAATCCACCCATCCGATAGCCAAGGCTATCTTGGCCTATAAAAACGAAGGGGAAGGGCATAAGGCCCAAGATGTTTTTGAAGTTGCGGGTAAGGGGCTGATAGGTACCGTTGACGGGAAATCGGTATTGGCAGGAAACGAGGCCCTAATGCTCGTTAATGGAATTGTCGTTCCGGAAGCAGTGCGTAACGTCGTTGAAAGTACGGTTATGGTGGCTATTGAAGGAAAGTTTGCAGGCTATGTCGTGATTGCCGATGAGTTAAAGGAAGGAGCTATGGGGGCGGTCGAAAGCATTCGGAAGATGGGCATTTCAAAAATTGTGATGCTGTCGGGCGATAAAGAGGCCATTACGCAAAAAGTAGCGGGAGAACTACATGTCGATTCGGCCATGGGCGGACTCCTGCCCGAAGATAAGCTTAAGGAAGTAGAACGATTAAAGGGCGTTGCCGGGGCAAAAGTGGCCTTTATCGGTGACGGTATCAACGATGCCCCGGTCTTGGCGGCCAGTGATCTGGGAATCGCCATGGGCGGTTTGGGCAGCGATGTGGCCATCGAGACCGCCGATGTGATCATACAAACGGACCAACCGGAAAAAGTGGTCCAAGCCGTTGCCATAGGAAGGTCTACACGCCGTATCGTTTGGCAAAATATCGGTTTGGCATTTGGGGTAAAGGCCTTTGTCTTGATTTTGGGGGCAGGGGGCGTCGCTACCATGTGGGAGGCGGTCTTTGCCGATGTGGGTGTTGCCTTATTAGCTGTTTTAAATGCCGTTCGATTGCAAAATATGAAATGGTAAAAGAGGGGGAAGGTTCCTGTTTTGAGGGGGACTGATTTCTCAGGTGAAGGGAATATTGTTAAAATTGATAGATAGCCTAGTTAGGATTCTGTTAATGTAGTTTTTTTACGCATTTTTATAATCCAAACAACTAGTACCATGCATTTAAAATTTACCAGCACGTTTTACGTGCTTCTTTTTGTATTGATGATTACGGAATTGGGGCTGGCCCAAGGTGGTGAAATCGAGATTACCGGTACGGTAGTCGAAAAGGGCGGCGGGCAACCGATAGCTTTTGCTACGGTCCTAGTAGGTGATAAGGCCACCCAAAAGGGTATCACGGGTACCACGACCCTTGATGACGGTTCGTTTAGCCTCAAGACCGAGGCCCGTAATTTTTTCATTGAAGTCAGTTTTATAGGTTTTGAGAAAAAAAAATTTGACGACCTCGTGCCCGCAAACGGTAAAATCGCTTTAGGACGGGTAGAACTCGGGCAAGATGCCCAACAGTTATCCGAAGTCGTGGTGGCAGGTGAGGTTTCACGAACCCAGTTCAAGTTAGATAAACGGGTATTCAATGTGGGCAAGGATATCAGTAGCACAGGTGCGAGTGCCCTTGAGGTGTTAAATAACGTGCCATCGGTGAACGTGAATATTGAAGGGCAGATAAGCTTACGCGGAAGCCAAGGCGTGCAAGTCTTGATAAATGGAAAACCTTCAATCCTTACCGGAGAGGGAGGAAATGCCTTGGGGACGATTACTTCCGATATGATCGAAAGGGTGGAGGTCATTACCAACCCTTCGGCAAAATACGATGCGGAGGGAACTTCGGGAATTATCAATATCGTTATAAAAAAGGAGGAACGTGAGGGACTTAATGGCTCTATTAGTTTAAATACGGGCTCTCCCGACAACCATAGTTTCGGCCTTAGCCTTAACCGCCGAACCGAACGCTTTAACCTTTTTAGTCAGTTAGGGGCCGGTTATAGGGAACTCCCCAGTGATGTAGAGAATATTAATAGAGATTTGACCGATGGTTCTTCCATCTCTTCTGTGGGCGAAGAGTTCAGGAATGAGGAATTTTACAATGTTATCCTAGGAACGGATTACTATATCAACGAGAATAACGTGCTGACCTTGTCGGGAAATTTTGCCTACGAAATTGAAGATCAGCCCTCAAGCACCAATTTTAAGGCTTGGGATACGAATGACGAGTTGGTCTCTGAATGGGAACGTACCGAAACGACCGAGGCTACGAATCCGAAATACCAATATGAACTGCAATACAAAAGTGATTTTAAAGATCACGAAGATCACGATCTTTTGTTCAGTGCCTTGGGGAATTTCTTTGGGAAGGACCAATCTTCCGATTTTGAAGACCTGACCGTTTTCGGGGAAGATCGTGATGGTGTGCAACGAACAAGAACCGAGTTTAAGGAAGCGGAGTATACTTTTAAGTTAGATTATACCCGGCCATTTAATGAAGAGTGGACCATGGAAACCGGGGGGCAATATGTCATGAACGATGTCAGCAACGATTATGAGGTAGAAGATTTTGTGTTGGGGGAGTATCAATCCAATCCAAACTTGACCAATGTTTTTGAGTACGATCAAAAGGTTATGGCCTTTTACGGTACAGCGGCATATGAAGGTAATAAATGGGGGGTAAAGGCCGGTGTACGAGCGGAACAGACCCATCTCAATACCTTGTTGAAGAATACCGATGAAAAGAATGGGCAGAAGTATACCAATATTTTCCCGAGTGCCCATACGTCCTATAAATTCACTGATCAGGTCTCCATGCAGGCAGGGTATTCCCGTAGGGTGTACAGACCCGATTTATGGGATTTGAACCCCTTTTTTAATATCAGGAACAACTTTAATATCCGTAAAGGTAATCCCGGTTTGCAGCCCGAATTCACCGATTCATACGAGATAACGAGCATTTATGTTTTGGGTAAGGCATCCCTCAACTTTAGTGTTTATCACCGTTATACTACCGAAGTAATCGAATCTATTTATACTTTTGATGATGACGTGAAAATTAGTAGTTCCGAAAATATTGGAACGAACAAGGCCACAGGGGTGGAGTTTAATGGAAAATACAGTCCGGTAAAATGGTTTACCGCCACTACCGATTTAAACTATAATAGGTTTGTAAGGGATGGAAGCCTAGGTGAGCAAGTGTTCGACTTTACCGCTGACCGATGGTCGGGCAAGCTCATGGCCAAGATCAAGATGCCGGCCGATATTGATTTTGAGGCAACCGGAAATTATCAGAGTGGTTATGAAACCATTCAGGGCAGAACCAGTGAAAACCTATTTTTAGACCTCGGTGCCCGTAAAAAAATATTGAAGGGCAAGGGCGTAGTGAATATAGGGGTGAGGGATGCCTTTGCTTCTCGGGTAAACGAAACGGAAACTATACAGGAAGATTTTTCAAGTTATAGCCGAAGACAACGTGGTAGGTTTATTACTTTTGGCTTCAGTTACGGTTTCGGTAAAGGCGAGGCCATGGAATATTCCGGTAGAAGAAGATAAATCAACCAATTAAAGACTAAAAATGGGAAGAAAAACGGAAGAAAAAATGCGCACCTATCACCGTTACCTCGGCTTTTTCTTGGCCGGTATAATGGCCATGTACGCCATAAGTGGTATTATCTTGATTTTCAGGGATACCGATTTTCTCAAGAAAGAGGTTGCCGTTGAAAAAACGATACAACCCAATGTTAAGGCTGACGACCTGGGCAAGATGCTCAAAATAAAACACTTTAAGTTACAAAAGGAAGAGAATGGTATCGTACACTTTGAAGGCGGTTCTTATGACAGTAAAACGGGCTTGGCCTCGTATACCCTTAAAACATTGCCTTTCGTTTTGGACAAAATGACCAAGGTACATAAGGCAACCTCTAGCCAACCCTTGTTTTTTCTGAATATTTTCTTTGGGGCTTCCTTGCTTTTCTTTGTGATATCGGCCTTTTGGATGTTCAGGCCCAGTGCCCCGATTTTTAAAAAAGGGCTCTATTTTGCCTTGGGCGGCCTACTTCTTACCTTGATCTTGCTTTTTGTCTGATCAAGAATCGAGAAGTCCGATTTTAATGGCATGCTTGGTCAGACCGGCCAGGTTTTTTACCTGCAGTTTTGAGATGAGGTTCTTGCGGTAGCTTTCTATGGTATGTTTGCTTAAATAGAGCTTATCGGCAATTTCTTGGGTGGTGTATTCGTCGGCAATGAGCTTTAAGACTTCCTTTTCACGGTCGGTAAGATGCACTTCGTCTTGCTTCTTGTTTTCGAACATGGCATCGGTATAGGCTTGTTTGATTTCCTGTGAGAAATACTTTTCGCCCTTGACAATGGTGCGCATGGCGGTTAAGAGTTCGTCTTTTTCGGCGTTTTTGGGTACATAGCCGTCTACATTGTTTTGGATCAGTTTTTCGATCATACTTCCGTCAATATGCATACTTACTACCAAGGTCTTTAGGCTTGGGTGCTTTTCCTTCACCGCGCGGTTTAAGGCTATGCCGTCCATTTCGGGCATACTGAGGTCGGTTATCAATAAATGGAGGTCGTCGGTGCCATTGATCTCTAGGTATTTGACGACTTGTTTTCCGTTTTTGGCCGTGGTCCTTACCGAAAATTCAGGTGCATCGTTCAAGATGCTTAGGAGACCGTCAATGAACATTTTGTGGTCATCTGCTATGATGAGGTTATATTTCATGTGAAGTGGATTTTATGGGAATTTCTATGGAAATAACAGTGCCCCTGTTTTGTAATGAGTCGATGTGAAACGTACCGTTCATATGGCTTATCCTGCTTCGTATATTCTCAAAACCGATACCTTCTTTTACTTCATGTGGGGCAAATCCTTTTCCGTCGTCTTCAAAGAGAAGTGATAATTCCTTTTCCAGCAGGTTCAAGTGGATGTCGACCCGATTTGCTTCGGCATGTTTGAGGGTATTGGTCATCAATTCTTGAATGACCTTGAACAGTTCCATTTGGGTCATGTCATCAATGCCGTTGATATCCGCTTCGGGATGGGGGTGAAAACCGATTTCAAGTTTTCCGCTACGGGAAATGGAGCCAATGTATTCCCTGATAAGCTCTGAAAAAGCATGTTGCTTGAATTTTTTGGGGATAAGCGTATGCGATATATCGCGCACCAGTTGGTAGGTTTCGTCCAACTGATGGTTAATTTCCTTCCACTTGGAAGATTCCTTGGTCAGGGAAGCTACCTGCAGCTTGATTCCGGCTAGGTTTCCGCCTATACTATCATGTAATTCTTGGGCGATTCTTTTGCGCTCCTCGTCTTGGCCTTCTATAGCGGCCTTGATCAGGTTGAGCTCTTGCTCTTGTTTTAGGGCCGTAACCTTTTGCTGGTTTATGACTTCTTGTTTTTTCGTCAGTTCGCTTTGGGCCTGAATTTTTTGATAGTAAACATAAAGTAAGGCAATAATGGGGATCAATATGATTAAAAAGCCGATAAGAAATGCGTTCTTAATCGTTTTTTGCCTTTCCAATTCAGCGTTTTTGGCGATTTGCTCCTCTTCAAGACTTGAAATCGTTTTTTCTTTTTCCAGGGTTTCGTATTGAATTTCGAGCTCTTTAATGATCTCCCGTTGTTGTTTGGCCGTGATCTTATTGTTGACACGGAACAATTGGGTCATTGCCGCATAAGCGTTTTTGTAGTCTTCCAATTGCGAAAAACTCCTGGCCTGCATCGTTAAGGTCTCCTTTTGGAACTGTAAGTTTTCGCGGTCTATGGCATTGATATAGGCAATGCTTAGGGCTATGTTCGCGGTTTCGTACATCCCTTCCAGGTAATAGAGCTTGGCCAATAGTAGCGAACCTTCAAAATATATGGCGGTAAGGTCGTTTGCCAAAGCTTGGTTTCGAACGGATTCATACTCTTGAAATGCCTTTTCGATATCTCCTGTTGCTTGGGCCAGTTTGGCCTGTTCAAGTTTAGCTGCAAGTTCCTTTTCAAAATCCTTAAAGTCGGTGGCCATACGCAAGGCCTCGTCATATTGTGTTTTGGCCAACTCGTATTCTTGTTTCATCAAATGGGCATTGCCCATAAATATTTGGGCCTGTATGGTCAGTTCCGGAAACATGGTGCCAAAATCCATAATGGCCTTTGTCAGGGTTTCAAGGGCTTTATCGCTTTCCGAGTTTTGTATGTAGCTATGGGCCAGGCCGATTTTGTTCTTGTATTGTAACTCTTCCGAATGGGCAGCTTCGGCATCTTTTAGGCCTTTGATGTGCCACTCTACCGATTTGTCCAAGAGACCGTTGATATGACTTCCGATACCCAAAAAGTAATGCGCTTTGGCATAGTGCAATCGCTTAGAGGCATCCGGTTTGTCCCAATTACCGAGTTCCTTGATGTACAGGTTACCGTAGTGTAGGATCGAATCGGTATTTCCCCTTTTGATATGTTGTTCTGCCAATTGCTCAAAAACGGAAAAGCGCTGGCTCCCGTAATCGGCATTGTTTAGGGCCTCGTAGTATGAGGTTAGTGATTCTTCCTTGTTGTTCGGAATGGTAGAGAAGGTATTTATTTGGACCTTGTCCGTGTTTGTGGAATCACGATCGGCTTCTTGGGCCTTCACGGGCGATATTCCCAAGAAGAAAATCAGGGCGGTAATCGCGAGTAGGCGAATGCTAGGGGCGATATGTAGGCTGTATTTTGTTTTCAGTGCTTCGGTTTTATCCTGGGAGGTACGTACGTTTTAAATGGTTCCCTTCCAATTCAACAACTTTTTTCTCGATATATTTTAACAATTCGGGGCAATCACTTTGGTAATCGTCGCAAATTACGGTTTTTGACTTTTTACCCGTGCGCAAGGTGACAATTAGTTGACTGGTACAAGAGGTGTCGGTACCGTAGTACGATTCTAAGTCCCAGAATCCGCTGGCCTCTAATTTCTTAAAAAAACCTATGGTCTGTAAGCTGTCTAAAAAGGTTTGGCTGTTATTGTTATGGGTTGAGGTCTCAAAATTGGAGGCGATGCCCGGAATGTGGGAAATTTTGTTCCGGGTAAGTTTGAACGAATCGAAATGAAAGGCGCCCCGCTGGACCAATAGGGTATACTGTTCGGGTTTTCCAAAATGGCCCGAATCATGTGCTTTGTTCGATTTGTTGTTGTAGTACGCGGCCACGGCCAGACAAATGCATAAAAGTGTTGGGTAGATGTATTTCATTGTTCAGGTTCTTGATGGTACAAATGTCATATTTTGTACCACCCCGGTAAATACCTGTAACCGTGAAATCATACCCCCTGAAAACGGGGGGCTGTAAATTTTAGGTTTTGCTGATTTCCTCTTCCTTAAGGATAGATGCAATGATGAGTTTGGCGTGTATCCTAGAATTTTCTATAAACCACTTGTGGGTTTCCATGCCTCCGCAGATAACCCCTGCCAAATAAATTCCGGAGACATTGGTCTCCATGGTCTCGGGATCGTATTGGGGCAATTTTTTTTCGTCATCTGAAAGTTTGACTCCCATACGTGTCAAGAAATCAAAATTCGGCTTGTAACCTGTCAAGGCCAATACAAAGTCGTTTTCTAAAATGATAGTACCCTCAGGGGTATCGACAACGATTTCATTTGGGCGAACTTCTTTGAGCACCGAATTGTAATACGCCTTGATACTGCCCTCTTCGATACGGTTGATGATATCGGGACGTACCCAATATTTTACGCGTTGGCCCACTTCGTTTCCCCTTATGATCAGTGACACTTCGGCCCCCTTGCGCCAACATTCCAAAGCTGCGTCGATGGCGGAATTGCTAGCGCCCACAACGGCTAGTTTTTGATGGGCGTAATAATGCGGGTCATTGTAGTAATGGGCAATTTTAGGCAGATCTTCTCCCGGTATGTTCAGTGTATTGGGCAGGTCGTAAAACCCTGTGGCCACAATAACCTTGTCGGCGGTATAGCTTTGTTTGCTAGTAGCGATGCTAAAACTTCTGTTGGTCTTTTCAACTTTTTCAACTTTTTCGAACAGGCGTATGTTCAGCTTGTTGGAACTAACGATTCTTCGATAGTACTCTAGGGCCTCATTTCGCTTGGGTTTCGCCTCTTTACTGATGAAAGGTATTTCATCGATTTCAAGCTTTTCCGAAGAAGAAAAAAACTGCATGTTCTGTGGGTAGTTGAACAAGGAGTTTACAATAGGACCTTTTTCAAGGATAACGTAATCCAGTCCTTTTTTTTTGGCTTCAAGTCCGCATGCGATTCCTATAGGTCCACCTCCTATAATTACAACTCGAAAATGCTCCATCTATCGGTTGATTTTTTAAGTTCTGAAATCGTCTTTTTTGGGTCTTCGGTATTAAAGATAAAGCTTCCTGCTACCAGGGCATCGGCACCGGCTTTGATCAGGGCTTTTGCATTTTTTGAATTAACGCCGCCATCGACCTCTATTAGGGTTGGGGCATCCGATTCTTTGATCAGTTCTTTGAGGTTGTGTATCTTTTCATAGGTGTTTTCAATAAAACTTTGTCCCCCAAACCCAGGATTAACGCTCATGATAAGCGCAATGTCTAAATCTTTTATCACGTTTTTGAGCAGGTTGACATTGGTATGCGGGTTTAGGGCAACCCCGGCCTTCATGCCTTCTGCCTTTATAGCTTGTATCGTTCGGTGTAAATGTGTACAGGCTTCGTAGTGAACGGTCAGATGGGTAGCGCCCAGCTCTGCAAAAGTTTTGATATAACGGTCAGGATCTACAATCATCAAGTGCACGTCTAAGGGCTTTGTAGCATGCTTGGCGATGGTTTTTACAACGGGCATACCGTAGGAGATGTTGGGAACGAATACCCCGTCCATAATGTCGATATGGTGCCAGTCCGCATCACTTTCGTTTACCATTTCTATATCGCGCTGCAAGTTGCCGAAATCGGCCGCCAGAAGGGAAGGTGCAATTTTTGTCTTGCTCATTTTGTGTCTGTTCAAAAAGATTTGTACAAAAGTAGTGAATTGTGTTTTTACGTTTTATCCCATGCCGACAAAAGAATGGTATTTCTGCCGTTTTGGTCAGTGTTTTTGAAGGTAGCCTTCAATTTCGTCTATGTACTTTTGTTTTTCGTCGTTATTCAGCCAACTCGCCTTAAATCCGTTTTTGGCCAGCGTCGCTATTTGAGGTTTTGAAAGGTTCAAGGCTTGGGCTAGGCCCCAGTAATTTTCGTTCATATAGCCGCCAAAATAAGCGGGGTCGTCAGAGTTGATGGTCACCAATAGGTTATGGGCCATCATAGTGGGCAAGGGATGTTCCTTTAGATCGCGAACCACCTTTAATTCAAGGTTCGATAGGGGGCATAGGGTAAGTGGAATTTGTTGTTCGGCTAGCCGCTTTACCAGTTTCGGGTCGTCGAGACAGCGGTTACCATGGTCTATTCGGGTGACCATGAGCAGGTCTAAAGCCTCCCAGATATATTCCGGCGGACCTTCTTCGCCGGCATGGGCTACCGTCAAGAAGCCTTCTTCCAAGGCTTTTTTAAAGACGTTTTTGAACTTTGATGGAGGGTTGCCCACTTCAGAGGAATCAAGTCCTACGGCAAGGATCTTGTCTTTGTGGGGCAATGCCTGCTCCAATGTTTTAAAGGCCGATGCCTCGTCAAGATGCCTTAAAAAGCACATGATCAGTTTAAAGCTGACGCCTAATTGTTCTTGGCCATCTTTCAAGGCCTTGTAGATTCCGTATAAGACGGTCTCAAAGGGTACACCGCGGTCGGTATGGGTCTGTGGGTCGAAGAATATTTCTACGTGTTTGACATTTTGCCCGCTTACCTTGGTCAGGTAGGCCCAGGTGAGATCGTAAAAGTCCACTTCCTTGATAAGGACCGAGGCTCCGGCATAGTAAATGTCTAGGAATTCTTGAAGGTTGTTAAAGCTATAGGCCCGTTTTAAGGCCTCAACATCGGCATAATCAATTTTAAGATGGTTCCGTTTTGCAATTTTGAACATTAACTCAGGTTCAAACGTTCCTTCAATATGCAGGTGGAGTTCGGTCTTGGGTAAGCCTTCGATAAAAGTTTGAATGGAAGTGTCTTTCATAGGGAAGTGCATTTGGTTAAGAAAATGAGAGGTTTACCACTCAATTGAAGCATTTTTTTACAAAGCTCGTCGCTTTTTACGATTGTAGGTCCTTAAAATGTATACGGTCTTGTTTAAGGGGCTTTCTGTTTATATGTGCTTCAGGCCTTCATAAACCGCAATGCCCACGGCATTGGCCAGATTTAGGCTTCGAACGTGCTCACTGTAAAGGGGGATTTTATATAGGTGGTCTTCGTACCTCGAAAGTAGGGAAGGGGGAAGGCCCACCGATTCTTTGCCGAATACAAGAAATTGTTCGTCTTCAAAGGGAATGGACCAATGATTTTTTGAAGCATGGCTGGAAAAGAGTATGAGGCTCTTGTCGCCGTGTTGTTCCAGAAAGTCGTCTAAGCTGTCGTATAGGTGCAAATCGAGATGGGGCCAATAGTCAAGTCCCGCCCGTTTAAGGCGTTTGTCATCCAATTCAAAGCCAAAGGGTTTTATAAGGTGCAGCTTGGCGCCAGAGGCCAGTGCCAGTCTACCAATATTTCCGGTATTGTTGGGTATTTCTGGTTCTACAAGTACAATATTGAACGACATGGGCTATTTTTTGTGAAACGATTTTAGATATAACTGTTCTACCTTGGTTCGGGCCCATGGTGTTCGCCTGAGGAACTTAAGCGAGGATTTTACGGTAGGATTGCTTTTAAAACAGTTGATATTTATGCGCTCGGCCAGTTCTTCCCAAGTGTATTTTTCCGTAAGCTTTTCTAAGATATCGGCCAGTTTTACCCCATGTAAGGGGTTGTTCGGCTGGGTTTTCGGTGTTTTGTTTTCAGATTCCATAGGTGTTGGAGGTATAGTCTTTTTGGTCTTGAAGCATAACTACATTCTGTATATACACTCTTATAGTGCGGGTGTAATATAAATGTTATAAATGAAAAAACTCCGGTAATCAGCCGGAGTTTATTCATCAATCAAAAAACGAACAGTCATGATAAACTGTTGTTGCTTTTAAAATTACAATATATATGCCAAATATCCAATTTAAGGATTATTTAACGTGTAATTTTCTTGGGCGATCAACCCAAATAGGTTTTTAGGATCTTACTTCTAGAAGTGTGTTTCAACCTTCTGATCGCTTTTTCCTTAATCTGACGAACCCTTTCCCTTGTCAGGTCAAAAGTCTCGCCAATTTCCTCGAGGGTCATTGAATGCTGTCCGGCCAAACCGAAGTACAAACGGATAACATCGGCCTCCCTAGGGGTCAAGGTTTCCAAAGCGCGTTCAATTTCGGTGCGCAAAGATTCATGCAACAATTCTTTGTCGGGGTTTGGCGATTCACCACTACGAAGTACATCGTATAGGTTAGAATCTTCACCGTCGATCAAAGGAGCGTCCATAGATACGTGACGACCTGAGTTCTTAAGTGATTGCTTCACATCCTCCACTGTCATATCTAGCTCTTTTGCAATTTCTTCCGCAGATGGCATACGCTCATGTGCTTGCTCAAGAAAAGCAAAGGTCTTGTTGATTTTGTTGATCGAACCAATTTTGTTCAATGGCAAACGTACAATACGTGATTGTTCGGCCAAAGCTTGTAAAATCGATTGACGAATCCACCATACAGCATAGGAAATAAATTTAAATCCCCTCGTTTCGTCAAAACGTTGTGCGGCCTTAATAAGGCCAAGGTTACCCTCGTTGATCAAATCGGGTAAAGTAAGTCCCTGGTTTTGGTACTGCTTGGCAACCGATACAACGAATCGAAGATTGGCCTTTGTGAGTTTTTCAAGAGCGACCTGGTCGCCTGCCTTGATACGTTGTGCCAATTCTACTTCTTCATCTGCTGTAATCAAGTCTACTTTGCCTATTTCTTGCAAGTACTTGTCCAAAGATGCGGTCTCCCTATTGGTGACCTGTTTTGTTATTTTAAGCTGTCTCATGTAAATAAATTAGGTTCAGTTTGCATAGACTGCATATACTTATACGTAATAAAGCCAGAAATGTTACAAACAGGTGAAAAAAAGTTCATTTTTTAGATAAGTCGCATAAAAAAGCCCCAACTTAACGAGTTGGGGCTTAAATTATGTTAAACTTTTAGAGAATTTAGTCTCTTCTAGGTTTGCGATCACGTCCGCCCCCTCGTCTATCATCTCTACCGCGACCACGATCCTTGTCGTTACGTGGTGGTCTTTCTACAAAACCTTCGGGTTTAGGTAACAAGGCTTTTCTAGAAACCTTTTCTTTACGGGTTCTAGGATCGGTACCCATGTATTTTACGTCAAAAACATCGCCCATGTTTACAACATCGGAAACATTTTCGGTACGTTCCCATGCCAATTCCGACACGTGCAACAATACTTCATTGCCCGGAGCGTCTAAATATTCCACTACGGCACCGAAATCTAACATTTTAATGACCTTGACCTCGTAAACACTGCCTACTTCAGGTTTGAACATTAAAGAGTCGATTTTGGCCAATACCGCGTCGATACCGTTTTGGTCCGTACCTAATATTTCAACAATACCTTCTTCGGTAACGGGATCTTCATTGATAACAATGGTAGTTCCGGTTTCTTTCTGAAGTTCTTGGATCACTTTTCCACCAGGTCCGATAAGTGCACCGATGAATTCGTTAGGAATTACACGGGTTACCATCTTCGGAGAGTGAGGTTTCACGTCTGGGTTCGGAGCGGCGATAGTATCGGTCAGTTTTTTAAGGATATGTAAGCGACCATCTTTGGCTTGCTTCAAGGCATTTACCAAAATTTCGTAAGAAAGGCCTTTTACCTTAATGTCCATTTGGCAAGCGGTAATACCATCGGCGGTACCGGTTACTTTAAAGTCCATATCACCCAAGTGGTCTTCATCACCTAAAATATCTGAAAGTACGGCGTATTTACCACTTTCTGTATCTGTGATCAAGCCCATGGCGATACCTGAGACCGGTTTTTTCAATTGAACACCGGCGTCCATCAATGCCATAGTACCCGAACATACCGTTGCCATAGAAGAAGAACCGTTAGATTCCAATACTTCAGAAACAACACGTACGGTATAAGGGCAATCATCGGGAACCATTCCTTTCAAGGCACGTTGTGCCAAGTTACCATGTCCTACTTCCCTACGTGAGGTACCACGGATAGGTCTTGCCTCACCTGTTGAGAAAGGAGGGAAGTTATAATGTAGATAGAAACGCTCTTCGCCTTCGTGCGATGGCATGTCTATTTGGTTAGAATCCCTAGAAGTACCTAAGGTTACGGTTGCAAGGGCTTGGGTTTCACCTCGGGTGAAAATAGCTGAACCGTGTGTAGATGGCAAGTAATCGACTTCACACCAGATAGGTCTGATTTCATCGGTCTTACGCCCGTCTAAACGTAGCCCCTCGTTTAAGGTAAGGTCACGAACAGCGGCTTTTTCGGCCTTGTAGAAATATTTAGAGATCAAGGAGCCGTATTCTTCTTGCTCTTCTTCAGTGAAAGTAGCTATTACTTCTTCTTTGATAGCATCGAATGCGGCAGTTCTCTCGTGTTTTGCCGAACCGGCTTTTGCCACGGCGTATACTTTGTCATAAGAAAGGTCGTGAACTTTTTTGGCCAATTCTTCGTCTTCTCTTTCCGGTTCGTACTCGCGAACTTCTTTCTTGCCGAAAGCTTCGGCAAGTCTTAATTGGGCGGCACATTGTTCTTTGATTGCCTCGTGTGCGAACTTGATGGCTTCTGTCATTTCCTCTTCGGAAATCTCATCCATCTCACCTTCTACCATCATAACGGAATCGGCAGAGGCACCGATCATCATATCGATGTCGGACTCTTCTAATTGCGCTCTGGTAGGGTTGATGATGAACTCACCATTAACACGACCAACACGTGCTTCTGAAATCGCACATTCAAATGGGAAATCGGATAATTGAATGGCGGCAGATGCAGCCAAACCGGCCATTGCATCTGGCATTACATTTTCGTCATGCGACATGAGTTGGATCATCACCTGGGTTTCAGAGTGGTAATCTTTTGGGAAAAGTGGGCGTAGTACACGGTCCACCAAACGCATGGTCAATACTTCCCCATCACTTGGTCTGGCTTCTCTTTTGAAGAAACCGCCTGGGTAACGGCCCGCTGCTGCAAATTTTTCGCGGTAGTCTACCGTAAGTGGAAGAAAGTCAACATCACTTTGTTTGTAATTGGAAACAACGGTACACAACAGCATACATTTTCCTGATTGTACAACAACAGAACCATGGGCCTGTTTTGCCAATTTTCCGGTTTCGATAGAAATTTCCCTACCGTCCCCGAGGTCGATGACCTCTTTAAATACTTTTGGAATCATAAATTTTAATTAAATACGTCTTTCGACGAATCGTTAAACAATGGTCTTATCGACTTGTTGAAGGTCGAAGTTGTTGTGTTGTGTTGACCAATGAAAAACTGGGTGCAGCTTTTTGTAAAAAAAATCCTAATACACAGGATGACTAAAATAGATAAAAAAAATAAGGGCCGAAAATTTCAGCCCTTATGATATACTTATTTTCTAATACCTAGTTCCTTGATAAGCTCACGATATTTTACAATATCTTTCTTTTTCAAGTAATCGAGTAGACTTCTTCTCTTACCTACCAAACGTACTAACGAACGCTCAGTGTTGAAATCTTTGTGGTTTCTTTTTAAGTGGCCGGTCAAATGATTGATACGGTGTGTAAACAATGCGATTTGTCCTTCGGTAGAACCAGTGTTCTCCTCTTTTCCGCCGTGTTTCTTAAAGATTTCGGCTTTTACTTCTTTTGTTAGATACATGCCAATATTGTTTTAAATGATTTTTATGTATATGTCCGATTTTCGGTCAAGCGGCAAAGATACAATTAAAATTGATATTTTAAAGGGAGCCCCCCTTAATATGTGGACTAAAATTCGCATCCTGATGGAAGCGGATCTACTTTTTCCAGGTCATTGGCGAATTGGGTATCCAAGATCGTGGGTATAAAACCGCTTTCTACGGAGCCTTTTTGCCCCTTGGTAGAATATCCGGTGGCCTTCATATGGGCGCGAACGTATACTTGGGTATTCTTTTTTAATGGGATGTTTGTACCCGTACGTGAAAAAGGTTGTTCGTCAACATGGCTGTGGGTAAGGATCCTTCGATAGATAAGGTGTCCGTCAAGGTCGACGATTTCCCACCAATCGGCGTATTGATCGCAACCGGTATCTGCGCTTTCAATGGTGACCTCAAAAGAATAGGCGTTCTCATTTCCGGTAGTCTTTACTGCGATTACCCTGGCCCCATCTTTTAAAGAGCTTGCCGCATCTTCAGCGGCAAGCTCTTTTTCTTTATCGGTAGAACAACAGCTCAACCCCAGTGAAATGAAAATAAGAAGAACTATAGGTTTCATGCTGAAATTTCCTCAGACCTAACCGGGTTGTTCTGGATCAAATCAATATAAAGATTGATTTTCTTTTTCAAATCCCTTCTATGGGAGATAAAATCGAGAAAACCGTGTTCTTTTACAAATTCCGCTGTTTGGAAACCATCGGGAAGTTCTTTTCCTGTAGCTTCCTTTACCACCCTTGGCCCGGCAAAACCGATCAAGGCACCAGGTTCGGAGATGTTAATATCGCCCAACATGGCGTATGAAGCCGTTGTACCCCCTGTAGTCGGGTCGGTACAAAGCGATATGTACGGTAATTTAGCCTCTGCCAATTGAGCCAGTTTGGCCGAGGTCTTGGCCAATTGCATCAATGAAAGGGCAGCTTCCATCATACGGGCCCCACCTGATTTTGAAATCATAACAAAAGGCACCTTCTTCTTTATGGCATAATCTATGGCCCGTGCGATTTTTTCGCCTACCACACTACCCATTGAGCCGCCTATGAAATTAAAATCCATACAGGCTATGACAATGTCTTTGCCCATAGACTTTCCGAAGCCGGTTCTAACGGCATCTTTGAGTCCTGTTTTCTTCTGAGCGGCCTTTAAACGTTCTGAATATTTTTTGGTATCCTCGAATTTTAAAGGGTCTTTAGAAGTCAATTTGGCATCCAGTTCCCTGAATTTGTTGTCGTCAAAAAGTATTTCAAAATACTCTTTGCTCCCGATGCGAACGTGATAGTCGTCTTCAGGGCTTACATAAAAGTTTTTGGCGAGTACCTCAGACTCAACGATCTTTCCCGTTGGAGATTTGTACCACAACCCTTTTGGGGTGTCTTTTTTCTCTTCGGTCGCCGTTTGTATTCCCTTTTCCTTTCTTCTGAACCAAGCCGTCATATCTTCCATAAATTAGTTTGGGGATGTATTTCTACCTTATAGGGTGTTAACGTTGTTTAGGTCTTCAAAGGCTTTCTTCAATCTTTCGATAAAGGATTTTTCTCCTTCACGTAGCCAAACTCTTGGGTCGTAATATTTCTTGTTAGGTTCGTCGGCACCTTTTGGGTTTCCGATTTGTGATTGTAGGTAGTCTTTGTTGTCTTGGACATAATCACGTACCCCGGCTAAAAATGCATACTGCAAATCGGTGTCGATATTCATTTTTATAACCCCGTAGCCAATAGCTTCCCTGATCTCTTCAACGGTAGAGCCCGATCCCCCGTGAAAAACAAAATCAATATGGTTATGCTCTACACCGTATTTTTCGGAAATGTATTCTTGTGAGTTCTTAAGGATTTTTGGGGTCAACTTAACGTTACCTGGTTTATATACACCATGCACGTTACCAAAAGCGGCCGCAATAGTGAATTTCGGACTTACTTTAGAAAGTTCTTCGTAAGCATAAGCAACTTCTTCGGGCTGGGTGTACAATTTAGAATCGTCAACATCTGAGTTGTCAACACCATCTTCCTCACCACCTGTGATACCAAGTTCGATCTCTAAGGTCATGTTCATCTTGCTCATACGCTCTAAGTAGCCTTTGCAGATTTCAATGTTCTCTTCAAGAGGCTCCTCGGAAAGGTCGATCATGTGCGAGCTGAAAAGAGATTTTCCGGTTTCGGCGAAATGCTTTTCACTGGCATCTAAAAGTCCGTCTATCCAAGGCAATAATTTTTTGGCACAGTGGTCGGTGTGAAGAATAACGGTAGCACCGTAGGCCTCTGCCAATTGGTGAACATGTTTTGCTCCGGCAACGGCGCCAAGAATGGCGGCCTTTTGACCATCGTTAGATAGACCTTTACCGGCGTTGAATTGAGCACCGCCGTTGGAAAATTGGATGATTACGGGGGCATTTAAGCTTGCTGCTGTTTCTAGAACACCGTTGATCGTATCTGAACCGATAACGTTCACTGCCGGAAGGGCAAATCCTTTCTCCTTGGCATAATTGAAAATCGCTTGTACTTCGTCACCTGTTGCGACACCTGGTTTTATACTGTGGGCCATAATATTTCTGGTCTATATAGTTATGTAAAAAATGAATAGGGCAAATGTAATAAAATAAATAGGTCTAAAAAGATGGGTGTTTATAAGTTTATACCCTATAAGGCCGAATATTGTGATAAAATTAGCCTTTTTCCGCCCTGTTTTATAAGTGTTTTAAAAGATGCGCCCGTTTCTGCATGGTGGGGTGAAAAAATAATTTACGGCCATTTTAGAAGGGGTAGTTGATCCCAATTTGGAGTACCGAGTTGGCGAAATTGTAGTCCCTGAACCATCGTTTTGACATTTCTTCCGCCGGATTATAGGTTTTGAAGCCCAAATCGGCCCTTAAGATAAAATAGGTGAAATCGTATCGGAGACCAAAACCGGTTCCTAGGGCAACGTCTTCCAAGGATTTGAACCCGGTAAAGGTAGCGGCGGGGTCTTCTACGTTATCGAAAACGTTCCAAATGTTTCCGGCATCGGCAAAGAGGGCTCCTTTCATATTTCCTATTACGGGGAAGCGATATTCAAGGTTGAGTTCGATTTTTAGGTTGGCCTCGTTAAAGTCGTTAATGGCATCGGTGCTTCCGGGTCCGAGGGAATAGGGAGACCAGGCCCTGATGTCGTTGGCCCCTCCTGCAAAATAACTGCGGACAAAGGGAATGTTGTCGGAGTTTCCATATGGAATGGCTATACCGAAAAAGCTACGAAAGGCCAATACGTTGGTACGCGATGTAGCCCAATATTTTACGTAGTCGAATTCCGTTTTAAGGTATTGGCTATAGGGAACGCTGAAAACCAATTGGTCTCCGCTGTCATTTTCATTGAAGGGAACAATGTTCGAGAGCAAGGATAAAACGTTGCCCGCACTTTCGAACTTGAACCTGAATTGATAGAATTGGTTGTCGGTAAGCCCTTCGCGGTTGTTCAGGTTCAGGGTGTAATTGCTGGCAAAGATCAGGTTGTCTTCGGTAAGCCGTTGTCTTCGTTCTTCGATACGGCTTACGGTTTGAAATTCATCAGCGGTACTCGACACCGTCCCATCAAGAATGGCCCTTGTGAAATCGGTCGTTCCTAAAGGAATACGAAGGCTGGGGTCGTCCGAACTTTCCGAGGTTTCAAAATTACGTGTCAGTTCGGGGTAGTTTATGGCGTCGTTATAGCTGTCAAAATTATCGGCTACCGCATCTAACTGTTCGTAGGAGTTTTGATAGACATTAAAAAAGCGGTCGGGGTTTACGTTTTTTACGAACTGTATGTTGAGCAGTTCAATGTTGTGTTTGATAAAGTCCGAAGGTGTCCAGTTATACCCCAAGACCGTACTGAAGGCCTGTTTGTCTAGACCTATATTTTTCTGAAAGCTCGTTCCGACGGAAATCCGTGTTCTGGGCAGGGTATAGCTGGGTATAATTTTACTGGTGTTGATAAAGGGAAACCAGAACCTTGGTATGTCTAAGGTGAGGTCGGCCCCGAACTCTTGAATGTTAAAGAACCGACTGTCTATTATACTGGGGTCGTTCGATGAGCCAATGCTCAATCTGCCTGCCAAATTTAGGTTTTCGGCCCCCCCGAACAAGTTTCTGGCCTGTAAGGAAGGACTTAGGGCCAAGCCTACCTGCTGAATATTGGATCGGGTGACCTCAAAAGAGGTTCCCAGTGAATACTTGGGTCGCGCCGCCAGATAAATGTTGGCGTCTAAAACCGCAGCGCTATCGTTGGGTGTAGATGTGATCGTAGGATATTTAAAAACGCCCAAACTGGTAATTTGCCTATAGGTTCGGGTACGGTCTATATCTTTATAGATACTGTCTTTTTCGAAAAATACGGCATTGGCCAAGGTTTTGGGCTTGAACCTTAGTTTGTTGCGGTAGAAAATGGTGTAGTCTCCATAACGGATGAACTTTTGTTCGCTATCGCGTTCGTCATATAAATAATCGGTGTAGATATTGATCTTGTCAAATTTGTACACTTTGTATTCGGCACTGGTTACGGCACTGTCGCCCCGTCTCTTAAAGTTGTCGATGTTCAGCTCAATGTTCATTTTTTGATCATTGGCCAATTTGGTGGTATCGGTAGCGATGTCGTAAGAAATTGAGCTTTCTTGAAAGTTGTAGATACCTGAATTTCTGAAAATAGTGCTGAGGCGCTCCCTTTCACTGGCAAATTTGGTAAGGTCGAATTGGTCTCCGCTCTGAACGAACGATTCCGCCTTATGGAGGGCATAAATGGAGTCTATGGCCTTTGATGCAATTTTTTTGGATACCGAATCGATCATAAAGGGGTGGCCGAGGTCGACTTTATAGGCAACCATGGCCCTTCTTTTTTTGCCAAGCGTGTCTATCTCGTATGTGGTGTTATTGTTGAAGTAACCTTTGCTTCCGTAATAGGCGCGCAGTCTTTCCAAGGTACGCCTCGTTTTTGTGGTGTCTAAAATGGCTGGGGCCTCGCCGACTTTTTTGAGCCATTCGCTCAGGCCGCTTACCAGAAAAGATTTGCCTAATCGGTCTACCTGTTTTTTGGATAGGAAATTGATCAGCCTCTGTTCTCGTTTTGCACTTTCATGAAGCCACGCCTGATAAGACGAATCCGGATTTTTTTTAGCGAGGTTGTGCAGGTTCAGTCGCAGTGGGTAGCCTAAAAGTGTGGTGTTCGGCTCTTGAACGATCAAACTTTTTATTTCTTCGCTCTTGACTTCAATGCTGTCGGCATAAATGGTGTTTTTTTTGAGCAAAAGTTCATCGTCATCCACGCGCTTTAGCGTGTTGCACGAGTTGACCACGAGAACTATAAGCAATAGGCCTATTCTAATAGTGGACTTAGTAAAGCGAAACGTTTTGCCCATAGAGGTCAAAAATACATTGATTTCGTTTAAACTTTTTTATTTGGAGTCGAAAATATAGGGTTTTCTGTAGGGATGCACTTTTTTGGGGGAAATTTATGACCTTAATTTTAGTGTTAGAGTATAAATTGTAGCTTCAAAATGGCATATTTGCAGTCCATATATATTCATCGTAAGACGCACAGAACACCATGGTTTCAAAAAATCAGATCAAACTCGTTAAAAGTCTACACCAAAAAAAGTACCGTAATCGTCACAACCTTTTTGTGGCCGAGGGTAGAAAGGTTGTAAGCGAGTTGGTGGCCTCAGATTTCAAGGTAAATGCCGTTTATAGTACCGATGCCGAAATAGAGGTGGGTGCGGCTGGTTTGGTGGAGCTTGTTTCAGAGGCGGAATTGAAAAAAATGAGTGCGCTTACCACTCCTAACAAAGTATTGGGGGTTTTTGAGATTCCTAAGGCCCGAAAGCCCGATTTGACGGGGTGGGTCGTTGTGCTCGATGATGTTCGTGATCCGGGAAACCTGGGGACCATCATTCGGTTGTGCGACTGGTTCGGTATTGAACATTTGATCTGTTCCTTGAATACGGTAGATTGTTACAATCCGAAAACCTTGCAGGCTACCATGGGGTCGATATCGCGTGTGAATATCGGTTATACCGATTTGCCTACTTTTTTAGAGGGAGTTTCCGTCGAGATATACGGAGCTTTTATGGACGGAGAAAGTGTTTATACGAAGACAATGCCCGAGTCGGGAATATTGGTAATGGGCAATGAGGCCAATGGTGTATCGAAAGAAGTGGAAGCTTTGGTGTCCCGGAAAATAAGCATACCCCAGTTCGGGAAAAGCACTACGGAAAGCCTTAACGTAGCAACTGCTACGGCTATATTGTTAAACGAAATCAGAAGGGTTTAGCGCTTTTTTATTCAAAGGTAAAGTTGACAAAGAGTCCGCGCGTTTTCATGGATTCGATATTTCCGGTCCATGGGCTGTTGGGGTCGTTGTCGCGTACCAGTTCGTCCGTTAGGCCGAAGACACCGCGAATGGATGGGGTGAATTTAAAGTACTCGAGGTAGAAATCTATACCGAAGCCCAGTTCGTAGTTGTAAGTCCATTTTTTCATACGGAAGGTTCCGCTGCTGTTGTCATCAAGACTTTTTTCGTTGCTTCCCAAGTTGAGGGAAGCCGATGGGCCGGCAACTAGAAAAGGTTTGAAATTACCAAAACGGCGTGTACCGATCTTTAAAAGAACGGGGAAATTGATGTAAGTCGATTTTACTTCGGTAATGGCATTCCTTTCTCCTTCGTCAGTTGCGGCGAATCCGGGAAAACCCAAGGTTCTGGCGTTATAGTATAGTCCGGGCTCTAGCCTTACATCCAAAAATTCATTAAGGCGCAGCTCGCCGATAAGGCCTACGTTAAATCCGGTGGACTCCAAGACTTGTATGTCGGTGCCTTGGTTGCCCCGATCTTGTTTGTATTCAAATTTGAATCCGTATTGGTTGAAACCCAAGAAATAGCCGTAGTTCAAGAATTTTTTATCCTTGTTCTCAATATTTAGAACCGGGTTGGAATTGAATTGGGCGTTCGCCGGTAGGGATAGGAATAAAATACCTCCCAGAACCAAAAAAAATCTTTTCATTCAAAAAAAAATTATCCGTCCGCTTTTCGCTTTTTAAAAAGGTCGAACCTCTGGTTTATTTGGCCATAACGACCGTGTCATTTTTTTGTGGCAACGTAAATCGATGCAACCCCAAATGTTTGGGGCCTGTTCTCTACCTCTATAAACCCGATTTTGCGTAAAATATTGTTGAAGGCATCACCATGTGGGAAAACAGATGCCGATTCGCTCAGGTAAGAATAGGCTGCTTTGTCTTTGGAAAAGAGTTTGCCAATGGCGGGCAACATGTATTTGGTGTATGTGTTATAGCCCTGTTTAAAAGGGGTTTTGGTCGGTACCGAGGTTTCTAAGACCACAAAGGTGCCGTTTGGGGCCAATACCCTGTATATTTCCGCAAGGCCTTTTTCCAAGGTTTCAAAATTTCGAACACCAAAGGCTACGGTTACGGCATCGAAACTATGGTCTTCAAAAGGTAGGTTTTCACTGTCGCCGATAACCATGTCTATTTTTTGATCTAGGTTTTTTTGGGCTACTTTCTTTTTGCCGACCTCTAGCATTCCGGGAGATATGTCAAGGCCCACAATTTTTTCGGCTCCGGTTTCCACCAGGTTAATGGCGAGGTCGCCTGTGCCTGTGGCAATGTCCAATATGGAACTGGGTTCCTTGGCGGTCAAAATGGCCACCACCCTTTTGCGCCATTTGATGTCTATACCGAAGGAAATGACACGGTTCAGGCCATCGTAATTTTCTGATATGTTATCGAACATTTGCGTAACTTGGTCTTTCTTTCCAAGCTCGGAATCTTTGTAAGGAGTAACCTTTTTGTCCATTTTTGGGCAATTTTTGGGGCAAAGATACAATATCGTGACAAGTAAACGTTTATGCAACACCACGAAAGCCTAGGAGGGTAAAGTGTATTTTATGGGCATTTTAGAAAGTCAACCGAAATATTATGTAATTTTGCCCAGCAAAATATAAGCTAGAAACTGGTTTTATATGCATAGAGGGGTGTGTGCTGCCGATCCCAACAAAGTTGCTGATACATGAAAATTATAATCGCAGGCGCTGGTGAAGTAGGTTTTCACTTGGCCAAACTGCTATCTTACGAATCACAGGATATTACGCTCATCGATACTAAAAAAGAGAGTCTGGCCTATGCCGATACTCATTTGGATATTCGTGTGCTGCGTGGTGATGCCACTTCACTTTCCGTACTTAGGGATGCCGATGTGCAAAATTCAAGGTTGGTAATCGGGGTAACTTCCTCGGAAACCACCAATATTACCTTATGTATGTTGGCCAAGCAATTGGGATGTAAAAGAACCATCGCCAGAATATCGAACACAGAGTTTATCG
This sequence comes from Zobellia uliginosa, assembly GCF_900156625.1. Taxonomy (GTDB): domain Bacteria; phylum Bacteroidota; class Bacteroidia; order Flavobacteriales; family Flavobacteriaceae; genus Zobellia; species Zobellia uliginosa. Next base: position 121,269 of record NZ_FTOB01000005.1, read on the forward strand.
AAGAACGTGAGAGCATCCGCTTTGCCGATCTTGGTATAGACGAGCTGATTTCCCCCGAAGAGCTGGCAGCGACCGAAATACAACTGCTGTTGAACAAGTCGGCTTTTAACGATACCTACGAGTTTGAGGAAGGTAAACTTATTATGATCGGGGTTTCGCTATTGGCCAGTGCGCCCTTTGTCGGAAAGACGGTAAAGGAGGCGGCCCGTATTTTTCCGGAACTCAATTTTATGCCGATCGCCTTACAGCGAACCGGTACCCAATATACGGTTATACCTCGGGGAGACACCGTTTTTAAACACGGTGACCAGGTTTATTTTATCACGACAAAAGAAGGGGTAGACCAACTGTACAAGCTTACGGGCAAAAAAAAGGAATCTATTCGAAACGTAATGATCTTGGGCGGTAGTAAAGTGGGCTTTAAGGCCGCACGAGACCTGTGTGCCAACAAGTTCAATGTAAAACTTATTGAAAAGGACAAGGAAAAGGCCTTTGATCTTGCTGACGATTTGCCAAATGCCTTGGTCATTAACGGAGACGGTAGAAATGTAGAATTGTTGGAAGAGGAAAGCCTAGAGTCTATGGATGCCTTTATTGCGGTGACCGGAAACTCCGAAACCAACATTATGTCTTGTCTTGTGGCCAAGTCGAAGCGTATCAAGAAAACCATTGCCTTGGTCGAGAATATGGACTATTTTCAACTATCGCATTCCATAGGTATAGATACCTTGATCAATAAAAAGCTATTGGCGGCCAATAACATATTTCGCCATATTAGAAAAGGTGAAGTAGTGGCTTTGATGCGTTTGAACAATTTAAACGCGGAAATACTGGAATTTGTGGTCAAACCCAACTCAAGGGTAACGGGAAGTGTTATCCGTGAACTTGATTTCCCAAGGGCCGCTACCATAGGCGGGGTCATCAGGGGAGAAGAAGGAATCATAGCCTTAGGGGGCTTTGAAATACAGGCAGGCGACCGGGTAGTGGTCTGTTGTCTGCCGGAAGCCATTCCTAAAATTGAACGATTGTTTCTTTAATGCAGCTAAATTCAAAAATAATATTTCATATCATGGGGCTGCTGTTGCTTTGCAACGGCGGCTTTATGCTCTTGGCTGCCTTGGTAAGCGGGATCTATGATGATGGCGCTACCCTAAGTATAGCTTTGGCGGCGATAACGACAATGTTTATTGGAATTTTTGCCATGTTCTATACCAAGGGACATAAAAAGGAGGTAAAGCGTAAGGAAGGTTATATTATCGTGACCTTTGGGTGGCTGGTAATGTCTTTTTCGGGCATGTTGCCCTATCTTTTTTCCGGGGCCATTCCCTCGGTTACCAATGCTTTTTTTGAGACCGTATCGGGGTATACCACAACAGGGGCCTCCATTTTAGATGATATTGAGGTATTGCCCAAGGGCTTGCTTTTTTGGCGTAGCCTTACCCATTGGATCGGTGGTATGGGAATTATTGTTTTGGCCATTGCCATTTTACCGCTATTGGGTATCGGGGGGATGCAGTTGTTCGCGGCCGAAGCCCCTGGGCCGAGCGCCGATAAGTTGCACCCAAGGATTACCGATACCGCCAAACGTCTTTGGCTGATTTATGTCGGATATACCTTGGCGGAAACCCTGCTTTTGAAATTGGCGGGCATGAGTTTCTTCGATGCTATAAACCATTCCTTGGCTACCCTTTCTACCGGGGGCTTTTCGACCAAGAACCTAAGTGTGGCCTATTGGAACGATCAGCCGATGATCCAGTACATTATTATTGTGTTCATGTTTCTTGCAGGAAGCAATTTCGTACTCAGTTACTTTGCTTTTAAAGGGAAGGTACAACGCGTATTAAGGGATGAGGAGTTTAGATATTATGGCGGCTTTGTGGTCATTTTTACCCTGGTGTCGGCCCTAGTGGTCTATTTTCATGCGGAAGTGCCGCTTACCGAATACCATCCGATGGTGCTAGGGCAGGCGGAAAGCGCTTTTCGGCATACCTTATTTCAAGTTATATCGGTAATTACCACAACGGGATTTGTTTCTGCCGATTTTACTAGTTGGACACCCTTTATGACCGTTTTCTTTTTCGGACTGATGTTCCTTGGTGGCTCTGCAGGTTCTACTTCAGGTGGGATCAAGGTTATGCGGCATATACTGATTATTAAGAACGGATTGTTGGAGTTTAAGCGAACCTTGCACCCCAATGCCATTATCCCCGTGCGTTACAACAATAAGACCGTTAAAGAGAAAATCGTTTATAACATCATCGCGTTTTTTGTGCTGTATATGTTATTGTTCATCATAGGGGCTTTGGTATTAGGGGCCATGGGAATCGATTTTGTAACTGCCATTGGTGGTTCGGCCTCGTCCCTTGGTAATGTGGGGCCGGCCTTTGGGGGACTCTATCCCTTGAGCAATTTCAACGGATTGCCCGACGCGGGTAAATGGTGGTGCGGTTTTCTTATGTTGGCCGGTAGGCTCGAGCTCTTTACGGTTCTTATTTTACTTACCCCTTATTTCTGGAAGAGGACCTAGAAATTATTTCTTCCGATCTTTATTTTTTCGAGTTGTTTTCGACAACTGCATTTAAGGTCAAAAAAACCTTGTAAAGTATCGTTTGCACTTCAACGTAGTTTTCAAATTTTTACCGCCATAAGGCTATTGGAACAATTGGTGTTATCAAGTCTGTAATTTATATGTTTATATTTTGATAAATGTAGAAAAAATCTTACATTGTATTCCTTTTTTGATATAACTATTATTGTGGGGCTACAGCAATATGATGGTTTGGCCGCCGCACCTTCAACCTTCCCCTGAAATGAGCAATGCCTAGGGCATTTGGTTCTTAGTCTGTATTTACTAATTCTAATCATAAAATACGTTTTATCATGGGAAAAAAAGTTTTAGATTCGAGTATTGGGGACGTAGCGGAGTTGGAAAGGGAAATAACTCCGGAAGAAATTGGCCAACAGGCCCAACTGATACCGTTTTGGTATAGAAACAGCGGCTTGTACATTAAAAAGGGCAGGTTCTTTCCGGTCTTTCCGAAAATACCGATAAAGATGAAGCCGTCTGGGGTTCAGAGTGCAATTGACCTTGATGTTCTGAACGAGGAAGAACGGGCTAGTCTTCCTATATTGCCATTTCTCTCTTACGAAGAACTGAGGCTTGATATTGACGGTCAATTTCCGTTAATGATGGCCAGTGGTTACCTGAGGTTTCCAGGGGTGCATTACGTAGCGAAGTTGAGCAAGTCGGGCAATGATTACTTGGGTAAAATCTGGTACAGGCATGGTAATGTAGCCTCGTTTGCCTACAAGTATATCAAAATCGAGTTGACCAATTCAATCTTCCCAAAAAACAAGAAGGCCAAGGTCACTTTTTACGGAAACGGAGATACCAAAAAAGTTTCGACCTATAATTTTAGTAGCAGTCAGTTTAGAAAAGTCGATTTTGAATTCGATTACGAAGAAGGGGTAAAACCGGTGTTGTCTATAGATACCCATGCCCATCCGATAAGGCCTGCGAGTCTGGTCAAAGAAAAATTGACACTTGAAAAAGTGTATCAGCGGGCTGGTTTTACGGTTACGCGATCCGCCGGTGATGAGGTTCCTTCGGCGTTAAAAGGGGCGAATGGTACTTGGAGCAATATGGAAATGCATGATGCCATGCAGGCCTATTGGTCTAAATTCAGCGCAGCACCCAAGTGGGCCTTGTGGACCTTCTTTGCCAAACAACATGATATAGGCCCGAACCTTGGAGGGATTATGTTCGATGATATCGGTCCTAACCACAGACAGGGTACGGCTATATTTTACGACTCTTTTATTAATAATGCGCCAGTGGGTGACGCCAATCCGGCAGCCTTTGTCAAACGTTCAAAATTCTGGACGGCCGCCCATGAAATGGGGCATGCCTTTAATTTGGCCCATTCATGGCAAAAAAACTATCCCGGTTTTGGCTTTTCATGGATTCCACTGGCCAACGATCCTGAAGACCGTAGCTTTATGAACTATCCCGGTAGGGTTAGTGGGGGTGAAAACGCTTTCTATTCCGATTTTGATTTTAGGTTTACCGATAACGAGTTGTTGTTTATGCGCCATGCCCCTAACGATTTTGTTGAAATGGGAAATAGCGACTGGTTCGAGAACCACGCTTTTGAACAAGAAGCGTCCATTACCGATAATAGGTTGTCGTTAGAGATAAACGTATTACAGGAAGGCCGAGTGGCCGAATACCTTGAGCCTGTGTATTTGGAGCTGACCTTGAGGAATACTTCCGGTGCTCCCATAGCGGTGAGCAAACGCTTGATTGACAACCTTAAGAATGTTATGGTGCTTATTCAAGGGCCCAACGGCAAGGTGTCTAAGGTGCGTAGTTTTGTCGAGTACCTTCTCGAGGATAAAGAGGTGGTCTTGTTGCCCGATGAAATCATGACCCATAAACATTTTATATCCGCAGGTCCCGATGGTTGGTATATAAAAGATAGTGGTAGCTATAAAATTTCGGCCATGTTAGAGAACAAGGATCAAGTTTATAGTTCCAATCAGGTGGAATTGGAAGTACTCTTGCCTAAAACTACCGAAGCCCAATTATTGGCGAATCAATATTTTACCGAAGAGGTGGCGCGAGTCTTGTTTTTTAATGGTAGCCGAGTGCTTACCACTGGAAACAAGGTGTTGCAAAAAGTAGTGGACAGCCTACCGGAAAGTAATGTTTCGGTACATGCGGCTATGGCACTGGCTATGCCTTATATGAAAGATTATAAGATGATGAATTTTGAAGAAGCTACACCGCAGGCGGCCGTAAAAAGTGCCTCGGAGGAAAAGGGCGGGTTCAAGACGATAAAGGCCGATGAGAAAAAGGCAAAGTCTTTGATCGATATAGCTACGTCACGTACCGAGCAATTTGCCAAGACCTATGGTGTTGCATCGAACAACGCACATTTGAACGAGCTTCTTGGTTTTATAAAAGAAAACGACAGTGCGACAAAGCTCAATAAAATTGAGAAGGATTTGAATAAATATAGCCGTAATTGACACGTGGGGGGAATATATGTCAATTAAAAAAGGGTAGACGTGATGAAACGTCTACCCTTTTTGTATGTGTTAAACCTATACTTGGTCTATTGTTTCAGCGCTTTTTCAATTCTGGAAATAGCTTCCCTGATTTGCTTTTCGGCCGCGGCATAAGAGATTCTGATGCAATTTCCGTTGCCGAAGGCATCGCCTGTCACCGTTGCTACGTTCGCATGCTCCAAAAGGTACATGGCGAAATCGGAGGCATTGTTTATGGTTACCCCGTTCAAAGTTTTTCCAAAATAAGCGGTTACGTCAGGGTAAACGTAAAAAGCACCTTCGGGTTCGTTACAACGAAAACCGTCGATAGCGTTCAAAAGTTCAAGAATGATTTTTCTACGTTCCTTAAACTCATCGACCATATATTGAATTCGGTCGGGAGATTCGGTTAGGGCGGTAATTACCGCTCTTTGGGCAATACAGTTGGCGCCGCTGGTAACTTGGCCCTGTAGTTTGTTACAGGCACGAGCTATGTAAGTCGGGGCTCCGATGTATCCAATACGCCATCCGGTCATGGCAAAGGCCTTGGCCACTCCGTTTACGGTTACCGTACGGTCGTACATATCTTCAAACGCGGCCATAGAGGCATGCTCGGTTACACCGTAGTTGATATGTTCGTATATTTCATCACTTACCACTATAATTTGTGGGTATTTCTGTAAAACGTCCGCAAGGGCACGTAATTCTTCCTTGCTGTATATAGAACCACTGGGGTTACATGGGGAGCTGTACCAAAGCATTTTGGTCTTTGGCGTAATGGCGGCTTCCAGTTGTTCGGGAGTCATTTTAAAATCGCTCTCTATGCTAGTGGCCACTTCTACGGGTACACCATCGGCCAATTTCACGATATCGCTATAGCTAACCCAGTAAGGACATGGGAGAATAACTTCGTCACCTTTGTTCAATACCACTTGCGCTACATTGTACAAAGCTTGTTTGGCTCCGGTAGACACAACGATCTGCGGACGCTCATAGCTGATGCCATTGTCTCTTTGAAACTTGGTGATGATCGCATCCTTCAATTCTACGTACCCATCAACAGGGGTGTATGAATTATAGCCGTCGTTTACGGCTTGAATGGCCGCTTCCTTGATGTAGTCGGGCGTATTAAAGTCCGGTTCGCCCAAGCTTAGTCCGATAATGTCTTTTCCTGCTGCGCGCAATTCACGGGCCTTGGAGGCCATTTCTAGGGTGGCCGAGGGAGCTAGACTGTTGATGCGGTCAGAAAGTTGGTTCGTTGTTGCAGTCGATGATGTCATAATAAAACTAATGTTTTACACGGTACGTATACACGTGTGCTAATAAAATTACGTTCAATGGGTCTATTGAAGGTTCAGGCTAGGTCTTTTACCGAGCTCCTTCAAATGTTTAAAGTGCGAAATTATAGCTTTTCGGGTAGTTTTGTACTCGTTATAGGGCAAATTAAATTCCTTTGCCGTTTCTTTCACAATTTCTGCAATTTTTGTGTAGTGTACATGACTGATGTTAGGGAAAATATGATGTTCTACCTGGTGGTTCAAACCTCCCGTAAACCAATTGACCAATTTGTTTTTGGTGCCAAAGTTGACGGTCGTGAACAATTGGTGTATGGCCCATGTATTTTTCATAGTACCTGTTTCGTCGGGTAATGGCGTATCGGCCTCGTCAACGATATGTGCCAACTGGAATACTACGCTCAAGATAACCCCGGCTACATAGTGCATGATAAAGAAGCCCAACAATACCTTCCACCAAGCGATATCGACAAAAATCAACGGCAGAACGATCCAGATGGTGATATAGAGCACCTTTGTAATAACCAAAGTACTCCAATTCACTACCGGGTTCGGTAGTTTACCGTATGAAAGTTTGCGTTTCATATAACGGTACATCTGCTGAAAATCGGTGGTAATGGCCCAGTTGAACGTCAATAAGCCATAAAGAAAAACCGAATAGAAGTGTTGGAATTTATGGTGTTTGCGCCATTCTGCATGTTTGCTAAAGCGCAGGATGCGGCCCGCTTCCATATCTTCATCGTGTTCGTGGATGTTGGTATAGGTGTGGTGCAATACATTGTGCTGCACCTGCCAGTTGTAAACATTTCCCGCTAGGATATAAATACTGCTTCCCATGAGTTTGTTCACCCATTTTTTGTTCGAATAGGCGCCGTGGTTGCCGTCGTGCATAACGTTCATGCCAACACCTGCCATACCGATTCCCATGATAATGGTAAGAATCAGGTTGGCCCAGATCGGAAGGCCTAGGGTCAAGATCAGAAAGTACGGGGTCAGAAAAATGGCGAACATAATCACCGTTTTCAGGTGCAAGCGCCAGTTGCCCGTCTTTTTTAATTTGTTCTCTTTGAAATAATCGTTTACGCGCTTGTTCAAGGTTCTAAAGAACTGTGCGGAATCTTTTCTAGAGAATCGTACTGTTTTTGGGTCCATATAAATAGTATTTTTGATAAATATCGTAGAAACGCAAAGGTTTAAATGTCGATAAAATATTATTTCATCGATGAATATAGTAGTTTTGTAACTATACAAATATACGCATGACTGCCGAATTAGTTTTTAAATATTTTCCCAATTTATCAGAACTTCAACAAAAACGGTTCATTTTATTGGAAGAACTGTATAAAGATTGGAACCAAAAGATAAACGTAGTCTCTCGTAAGGATATTGATGAACTTTATTTGAGACATGTACTTCATTCAACCGGAATAGCTAAAGTTCAGCAGTTTAACGATGGGTCTTCCGTTCTCGATGTAGGTACCGGTGGTGGCTTCCCCGGTGTGCCCTTGGCTATACTTTTTCCTGAAGTACAGTTCACTTTGGTCGATTCTATAGGTAAGAAAATTAAAGTGGTCGAAGAGGTCGTTCAAGGTCTGGGTATAGACAATGTACGTACCATCAATGCCAGGGTAGAGGAAACCAAGGAGCAACATGACTTTATTGTAAGTCGAGCGGTTGCCGCAATGCCTACTTTTGTGCACTGGGTCAAAGGGAGAATAAAAAAAGATTCGCTACACGAACGTAGAAACGGAATTCTTTACTTAAAAGGTGGGGACTTGTCGGAAGAACTAGAAGGGTATAAGTCGGTAGAGACCTACGATCTTACCGACTACTTTGAAGAGTCTTTTTTCGAAACCAAAAAAGTGGTTTACCTGCCCATGAAATACAAGGGCTAGTCTATAAGCTCAATAGGTGGTAATACGCCTTTCTATATTTCCTCGCGTAAATTTTCAAATAACTCCATACGTGTATACGTAAGCAATCTACAATCATTCGTGATTTACTGTATGTTTTCTGCATATTCATAATCCTCATTTTTTTACAGTTACTACAAAGTACGTAATTATTACGATAAGTTTACAATTACTTAACGTTAAATTTACATAAAAAGTGTGTATTCAAGCAAGTTTCAGTCTTTTTTCCTCAAAATCAAGGTGATAAAATCGCGATTTTAGGCTTTACTATCCTTGTGGAGCCAGATTTGATATCTAACAAAAATTTTATTGTAAAGCGCTTGTAATTAGGTTTTTATAGGTTTGAGTCCGACTGTAATCACTTTGCTTTAATAAAGTAATGTTTGTGTTGTGTTATTTTAATGTAAATATAACGTTAACCAAGAGGGGTAAATTGTGTTGTTTTGGAAAAAAGGAGGGTTTTGGGTATAAAAAAAGCCTTTCAACACTATGTGTCAAAAGGCTTTTGAAGGTTTTACGCTTTTCTTACTTGCTCCATGGGGGAGTGACACCGTTAGATCGCGCGTAGGCGATCAATTGGCCTTTGTGTTCTCCGTTGTGTTCCATTATGGCCAAAAGGCCACCCAATTTGTTCATTTTGGCGAACCCAAAGTCCACTTCATCGGCAAATTGGTCGTCCTCCACTTGGGTTATTTTGTCAAGAACGAATTCATTCGATTTTTTCAATGCGGCTATAATATTTTCCTTGCCCGTAATTTTTGAAAGGTTCATCATATCAACATCCTCTGGTGGGGCAAAGCCCATTTTAGAGGTTAGGTAGTAGTTTCCTCCGGCTACGTGCAACAGGGCTTCCGCCACCGAATTGACCCCTTCGGTAGGGCGCCAGGCGTACTGCTCTTCAGAGAAGGCTTCCGCTAGGGCGACTACTTGTTCTTGGTTTCCTTTTAAAACGCCCTGAATTGTGTTTTGGGTCAATTTTTCCTGTGCATACGTTATGGTGGCTACCATAAGGAATGCCATTAATGCTAGTTTTTTCATTTTTCTTTTTGTTTTAGTGGTTAAATAAATTCCCCAATCGTCCGATTGTAAAACCGGGAATTGGGGAATTTAAGAAAAGTTACAATAAAATACTGATAATCAGTATTATTTTGGTGTCTTGTTTAGCCTAGGAAGGGATATCTGTAATCCGTTGGGGTTACAAAGGTCTCCTTGATAAGGCGAGGTGAAACCCATCTTAACAAGTTTTGGGCCGAACCGGCCTTATCGTTGGTTCCGGAAGCCCTAGCGCCTCCAAAAGGTTGCTGGCCTACAACGGCTCCAGTCGGTTTGTCGTTGATGTAGAAGTTACCCGCACAGTTTTGTAGTGCTTTGGTGGCTTCGTCGATCGCATATCTGTCAGTAGACAAAACTGCTCCTGTCAAGGCGTATTCCGAGGTTTCGTCAACGAGCTTAAGGGTCTTGGACCAATCTTCGTCCTCATATACATATACCGTTACCACTGGGCCGAACAATTCGGTTTCCATAGTGGTGTATTTGGGGTCTGTAGTAAGAATGACCGTAGGCTCTATAAAATACCCTTTCGATTTGTCGTAGTTTCCACCGATAATCACTTCGGCATTGTCGTCGTTTTTGGCTTGATCGATGTATTTGGCCAATTTGTCGAATGAACCTTCGTGGATAACCGCCGTTACGAAGTTGCTCATATCCTCGGGGCTTCCCGGTTTGTTGAACGAAGCAACGTCTTTCTTGACAGATTCAAGAATTTCTTCCGATAATGATTTAGGAAGGTAGACACGGGAGGCCGCACTACATTTCTGACCTTGGAATTCAAAGCCGCCGCGAACGATGGCAGTGGCCACTTGCTGTGGTTTTGCCGATGGGTGAGCGATGATGAAATCCTTTCCGCCGGTTTCCCCAACGATTCTTGGGTAGGTTTTGTATTTATGGATGTTGCTTCCTATCTGCTTCCAAAGTTCTTTGAAGACATGGGTGGAACCTGTAAAATGGATACCTGCAAAATCAGGACTGTCCAATACGGTTTCGGTAATCATTACCGGGTCTCCGTAAACTACGTTGATCACTCCATCGGGAAGACCTGCTTCCTTGAAGATGTCGACAATTACCTTTGCCGAGAATACTTGGCTGTCGCTAGGTTTCCATACCACTACGTTACCCATCATGGCGGCACTTGCTGGAAGGTTTCCGGCAATGGCGGTAAAGTTGAACGGGGTAATGGCATAAACAAAGCCTTCTAGGGGTCTGTATTCTACACGGTTCCAGATACCTTCGGCCGAATCGGGTTGCTCTTCGTAGATCTGTGACATGTACTCTACATTAAAGCGAAGGAAATCGATCAGCTCACAGGCGGCATCGATTTCGGCCTGATGTATGGTTTTCGATTGTGCGATCATGGTGGCGGCATTGATCTTTGCGCGGTAAGGTCCTGCGATCAATTCGGCAGCCTTTAGGAAAATGGCGGCACGCTGTTCCCAAGTAAGGTCGGCCCAAGCCGCTCGAGATGCCAAGCCGTTTTCAATGGCCTGGGTCACATGTTTCTTTTCGGCTACATGGTATTGGCCTACAATGTGTTTATGGTCATGTGGAGGAGACATCGGCTTGGTATTACCGGTCTTAATTTCTTCTTTACCTATATATAAGGGTACGTCTACATTCCCGTTAAAATAAGCACGGTACTGTTCGAGGACTTCTTCTCTTTCGGAAGAGCCTGGTGCATAACTTTTTATCGGTTCGTTGATAGCTGTCGGTACTTGAAAAAAACCTTTGCTCATAATACTTTAATTAAGTTTTAAAAAATAGAGCGTAAAGGTAGGATTCTTAGTGCGAATAAAAAATTGCTATGGGGGTAATAATGCCCGTAAACTATGCTAAAAAAAGCATAAAACTATAGGGAGTGAACCGACGGGAAAACCAATGCGCTAACAATTTTTTAAATCGGCGTAAAAAATACTATGATATTGAAAGGAAATGGCCTAATTCAGTGCAAAAGGGGCATGAAATTTAAAGGTGGGAATGTAGACCCTAAATTTTTCGGTGGAACTGAAATTTACCATATTGTAATGCCCCCTCATGGCGCCGATGGGCGAGGCTAGAAGGCAGCCGGAAGTGTAAGTGTGCGATTCGCCGGGTTTGATGACCGGTTTCTTGCCGATTACACCTTCCCCGTCAAGGATCTCCAGCTCGTTAAGGGCGTCGTAGATTTTCCAGTGACGCGAGGTCAGCTGTACGGAGTCTTTACTTTGGTTTTCTATGGTAATGGTGTAGCCAAAGGCAAAGTGCATTTTATAGTTCTTGAAGAATGTACCTTCAAAACTGGTGTTTACCGAAATTTTTATGCCCTTGGTTACCTGTGTGATCATAAGCGTTTCCTTCTAAAAGGTGATTATGTTTCCGGTAAAAAGAATTACCGTGGAAAATATAGCCAATATAAAAAAAATAGTGTTGAGAAAGAGATATTTAACAATAGTTTTGAATATACCCTGTCCGTAAAAATTCCGCATAGCCGCAAAGAGGTATGTCGAAAAAATCATTAGAAAAATCCAATTGCTGTTCGTTTTAAAAACAGAGTCAATCAAATAGCTAATAATGAGCAAGATAAACAATAAGGCGGTGTTGTGAAAACTAAAGATCAAATGATCGGTGTAACTATATTTTTTTCTGATATATACCAGCCAAATGAATAAGGTAAAGACGGGTAAAAAGAAAAATACGACGAACGGTAATTTTGAGATCAGGGTGCTTAGGAAGCTGCCGGGCGATTTTTGGAGTTTTAAGAACCCGTTGGCGGTGTTGAATGCCATTTTGTTCTCGAAAGTTTCGGCAAATCCGTATTTCTGCTCTATATCTTGGTAGTCGTATATGGTATCGTGCTTCAAAAGGGTGGTGAACAAAACGTGCTTGGCGCTGAAGCGGTCGCCTAAAAGACCTTGGTCTATTTTCTTTATATGGGCGCCCGGGTCGAGTAAGAGCAATGAGTCGCGCTTGTGCTTTCGCGCTTTGTATGTATCGTAGTTTACCACTTTTTTAAGGGAATCGATTTTTTGGGATAATTCGACTTCCTCTTCGTTTGCGGGGTCTATCGTCAATTCGGAAATCACGTCTTCAACGGCCGAGAAGTCCTGAACGGCGTATTTGTCCAGTTTTGAAAAATTTCCAGTAAAATTTATCATCAAAAAATAGATGATGGCGAGGCTTAGTAAAAAGCGAAACGGGTTGGTGAAAGAAACGCGCTTGCCGTCGATATAGCTTCTTGTGATCTTTCCCGGTCTGATGAGTAGGGTAGAGAGTGTACGGAACAAACGTGAGTCGTAGGCGATCAGGGTGCCGAAAAACTCGTCCACATAATCCTTGAGGGATATTTTTTTAGTGCTGTTGGCCTGCGAGCAATTGGGGCAATACCTGTCACTTAGGTCTAGGGGATGTCCGCAATTGAGGCATTCGGTGCCTCGGTAGTTGAGGTTGTACCTTCCTTTTCCTGGTATTATGGGCTTGTCGTTCATTTGTCCAGAAAAAATATAAGGCCAAGGCTTGTTGTGGTTTAATTGCTGATATTTCTCGAATTGGCCGAGCCAACACCGATAATGCTGTCGTATAGGTCACCGAAGTTCCTGTAGTATACTAAAATAAGGTAGTTGTTCTCGGTAAAGTGGTAGTTGCCGCAAATGGTATTGAGTTCTATGCTGCCATCTTCGCGTTTTATAACATATTTATAGTTGTAGAAGCCCTGTTTGAGTTTTATTTGGGCTTCCATCATCCCATTATTTTCGTTATAGGTCATTTTGTTCCCCTCGTTCAGGGCGTAATTGTTGTGCTTTCCGAAAACATAGACCTCGTCTAGGGCCAGACGTTCGTCGTAGGGTAGGGCAAAATGGACCATGGTGTACTCCGCTTCCCTCGAATTGTCGTCGCCCTGTAGGGTGCGAACGACAAAGTCGCCGTTGATGTCGGGGTAATAGGTATAGGGTTGGTTGGCGCGATATTCGTCGGCAAACAAATAATGGTCGTAGAGTTCGCCGATTTCTATTCTTGAAATTTGTGATGTCGGCGCCCTAAGGTCGCTGGTGTCGAAATTCAGGAATTCGTTACCGCCGTAAAAACTCGTTTCTTGGTCGTATTTGTAGACCAGTTCGGATCCCAAGGTGTATTGTGGGGCTATATTATAAAGAGCCGTTTCCCATTGATGGTTTTGTAAGATGGCCACTTTCACTTCTTTTTTCGGGTTGACAAGCTGAAAGTTTCCGGCATTGATGCTGAATTGTACCACTTGTTTTTCGTTGAGGAAGTTAAAATCACGCGAACGTTTGATCGTACCTCCCACGGTAACGAGGTTTTTGTAGACGACAAATCGCCTTGAAAATTGAAGTTCGTAGCTGTCGTTGTAGATTTCCAGTACAAAATTCCCGCTTACCTTTAGTCCTACATTTTCGTTCGGTATGGTCAGTTTGTAGTTGGAATAAGACTGGAGGGTAGAGTAACTGTTCTCGTAATCGGTGATGCGTTGGTTGTCTACCCCGTTCAGGTATTGCGACTTTAAAAGTTGGGACGGTTGCCAGTCGTAGTCGCAATGGACGATTTTGTAGTAATAGTCGCGTTCCTCCGCCGTAGTGTCGTCAAACTCCAGCTTGATGCTCTCGCCGAGCTCTACCACGGGAAATTGGTCTTCCGTAGGTCCTCCGAAAATGACGGTTTTTATATGTTCGGGAGGATTCACTTCTACTTGAACCTGAGCCCATATTGAAGATGTTAAAACGAAGGAAAAAACCAGTGTAAGATTCAAGCGCATTACCAGCTATTTTTTATCACAAAGGTAAACAAAAAGCTTGCCCAAAAAATTTAGATCGCTGTGTGGCCTAAATTTCTAGGCATTTATTATGAAAACAATCCTTTTAGTATTATTTTTGCTCGAAATTTTGTTAACCTAAGGTCTAGAACAATATGTCTAAAGACATCAGGATTAAAAAGGGCTTGAACATAAATCTTGTTGGAGCTGCAGATCAAACTACCTCAAAAGCCGTTTTAAGTAACGTTTATGCCATAAACCTAAACGATTTTCACGGAGTCACACCTAAAATGTTGGTAAAGCAAGGTGCTGAAGTCAAAGCGGGAGAACCAATTTTTTACAATAAGGACAAGGAAAACATGCTTTTCGTCTCGCCGGTAAGTGGTGAGCTTGTAGAGATTGTAAGGGGCGCAAGAAGGCGCATTCTCACGTTAAGGATTTTAGCCGATAAAGAGCAGGCCGACGTTTCCCACGATTTGTTAAATGTTGAAAACGCCTCTAAGGATGAGGTCAAGGCATACTTGTTGAAGACAGGGTGCTGGCCTTTTATCAAGCAACGGCCGTACGACGTTATAGCGAATCCGGATGTGAATCCGAAAGCGATTTTCGTTTCAGGATATGTTACGGCGCCACTTGCTGCGGATTTGAATTACGTTTTGCAAGGAAAGGAAAAAGAACTTCAGGCCGCATTGACCGCCTTGGGCAAATTGACGCCCGGTAAGGTCCATGTTTCTGTCGGGAAATCCGATAACTCGCCATTGGCCGCTGTAAAAGGCGTGGAGCTGCACAAGGTTTCGGGTCCGCACCCCGCAGGCTTGGTCGGTACGCAGATCAATAAAATCGATCCGATCAACAAAGGGGAGACCGTTTGGACGGTAACGCCACAAGACTTGGTGATCATCGGTGAGTTGTTGTTGACGGGTAAGTTTAACCCTGAGCGTATTGTGGCCTTGGCCGGATCATCGGTTAAAGCGCCAAAGTACTACAAAACCAAAATTGGAACCGAAATCTCTACCTTTTTATATAGTAGCGGTGTTGAAGGTGATAATTTTAGGGTAATCAATGGTGATGTGCTTACGGGTTCAAAATCGGCACCTGATGGGTACTTGGGTTACTACAATAATACGGTAACGGTGATTCCTGAAGGGGATGATTACGAATTCTTTGGATGGAACAAACCTGTTTTCAATAAAATATCGGCTACAAGGGCATTGACGTTCTCATGGATGCAGCCCAATAAAAAATACGACCTGAATACAAATACCAATGGGGAGCACCGTGCTTTTGTGGTAACGGGTATGTATGAAAAAGTATTTCCGTTAGATATCTATCCTATGCAGTTGCTTAAGGCGTGTATGGTGAAAGATTTGGATGAGATGGAGCAACTGGGGCTTTATGAAGTGGCGCCGGAGGATTTCTCGTTGACCGAGTTTGTTTGTGTTTCAAAACAACCGCATCAACAGATCATTAGGGAAGGATTGGATCTATTGCATAAAGAAATAGGATAAAAGATGAGTGATAAAAGACTGACTTTCAAAAAAAGGCTGCACATTTTAAAGCACCATTACCGTGGCAAGAAAATGGCGCCGGCCTTCAATGCGTTGCATACATTTTTGTTTGCTCCTGACGAAACCACACATTCGGGTTCGCACGTAAGGGCGGCAGATGATTTAAAACGTACCATGAACACGGTGATCATGGCCTTGGTGCCGGTATTGATTTTTTCAATGTTCAATGCGGGCTACCAACACTATTCGGCCATAAACGGATTTCCTCAAGATTTCTCGTTGATGAACGATTTCCTTACTTGGGACAATTTCTGGATCGGAATCATAAAAGTACTTCCTTTATTAGTGGTGTCTTATGGAGTGGGACTTCTAGTCGAATTTATATTTGCCGTAATCAAAGGGCATGAAGTGGAGGAAGGCTACTTGGTAACAGGTATGCTGGTTCCCTTGATCGTTCCTATCGATACGCCACTTTGGATGTTGGCCGTGGCCGTAGTTTTTGGTGTGGTCATCGGTAAGGAGGTCTTTGGTGGTACGGGGATGAATATCTTGAACCCTGCGCTTACCATAAGGGCGTTCTTGTTTTTTGCCTATCCCACGTGGATGAGTGGTGACAAGGTTTGGGTGTATCAGGCGGTTGAACGTGCCGGTGGCCCGGATGCTATTTCAGGTGAGACTATTTTAGGGTATTTGGCACAGAATAAAGCGGCCGAGATGTCGTATTCGGTATCGGATATGTTCTTCGGTTTTATACCGGGTTCTGTCGGTGAGACTTCTACATTCTTGATCCTTTTAGGGGGCTTGTTCTTGATCTTTAGTAAGATCGCTAGCTGGCGTATTATGCTAAGTGCCGTTATCGGTTCCTTGGTCATGGGCTTGGTCTTCAACGGAGTTGTCGATGCAGGCTGGATCGGTGAGACCAGCAAGTTTTACGGTCTTATGAGTTTTGAATTTTGGAAACATTTGATCGTTGGTGGTTTGGCCTTTGGTATTGTCTATATGGCTACCGACCCGGTTACGGGCGCCCAGACCAATAGGGGGAAATGGTTCTACGGATTCTTTATCGGTTTCCTTTCGGTAATGATACGGGTATTCAACCCCGCCTACCCAGAAGGTGTTTTCTTGGCCATTCTTTTAATGAACGTTTTTGCGCCGACAATTGATCATTATGTGGTTCGTGGAAACGTAAAACGTAGAATGAAACGACTCAAAAATGCAACCATCTTGCCTAAGGATTCAGAGGGCAAGGCAAACGAACTTCACGCAGAAACCGTATAGTTATGGCAATCAATACAGATAAAAATTCATATACCGTTATTTTCGCTGCCGTTATGGTGGTGATAGTAGGTTCTATTCTCGCTTTTGCGGCCTCTGGTCTTAAAGATAGGATAGCCGAGAACGAACGGTTTGAAAAACAACAGAACATTCTTTACGCCATGGGTGTAAACGAAAATGTTGACGAGGGTAGTGTAAACTTCGTTTCTACCGATAAGGTAGAGGGCGAGTTTAAGAAGTATATCAAAGAACAATTGGTTATCGAAGGTGGTGAAATTACCAAAGACGACCATGCGTATTTGATTGATATGAAAAAGCAAATGGCTATCGCCGCCAAAGGTGAAACACCTAAGCTTCCATTGTTGATCGGTGAAAAAGACGGGGAGACCTTCTATATCATCCCGATGTACGGAAAAGGTCTTTGGGATGCCATCTGGGGTTTTATCGCAGTTGACAAGACCATGACGGTTAAAGGGGTCTATTTTGACCACAAAGGAGAAACACCGGGTCTAGGGGCAAACATCAAGCAGCGTTATTTTATGGATGATTTCACTGGGGAAAGCATCCTTAAGGGTACGGCCTTTGAAGGTATTACCGTAGCCAAAGGAAATAACGATCCCTTGAACAATACAAAAGATGACAACGAAGTCGATGCGCTCGCAGGAGCGACAATTACCGGAAACGGGGTGTCGGCTATGATTAAAGAGAGTGTACATCTCTATGAGGACTATTTAAAAACCGTTAGCGCAAAATAATATGGCACTATTAACAAAAAAAGATGCAAGTCTAATAACAGACCCGTTGGCCGATAACAACCCTATTACCATTCAGGTATTGGGTATATGTTCTGCGCTGGCGATTACGGCAGAGTTGAAAGCTTCCGTAGTAATGGCGGTCTCGGTACTTTTCGTTTTGGCCTTGGGTAACGTGGTGATTTCCTTAATGCGAAACATCATTCCTTCCAAAATAAGGATTATCGTTCAGTTGATCGTGGTGGCTACCTTGGTAATTATCGTGGATCAGGTCTTGAAGGCCTTTGCCTATGAATTGAGTAAAACGCTTTCGGTATTCGTTGGTCTGATCATTACCAACTGTATCATTATGGGACGCTTTGAGGCTTTTGCCTTGGGTAACGGTCCGTGGAGGTCTTTCTTGGATGGTATTGGTAATGCCTTGGGTTATGGTGTTATTTTGGTCATCGTAGGCTTCTTTAGGGAGCTTTTGGGCTCGGGAACTTTATTCGGTTATCCTGTCTTGGGAAATCCGATCGAAAAAACGGGCTTGTACTCCATAGGTTACGAGAACAACGGATTTATGATTATTCCACCGGCGGCTTTGATCGTTGTAGGTATTATCATTTGGGTACAGCGTTCAAGAAATCCGGCCTTGGTCGAAGATCATTAATTAAGGTAAAAAGATAGAATTATGTTAGAGCATATTGAATTATTTTTTAAGTCCATCTTTATAGATAATATGGTGTTCGCCGTATTCTTGGGGATGTGTTCTTACTTGGCAGTATCTAAAAAAGTAGCTACCGCCGTAGGTTTGGGAGCTGCCGTAATTTTTGTACTGGCCGTTACCGTTCCGTTGAACTGGTTGTTGGACCAATACCTTTTAAGGGATGGCGCGTTGGTGTGGTTGGGACCTGAATACACTGACTACAACTTGAGCTTCCTTTCCTTCATCCTATTCATTGCTACCATTGCAACTATGGTACAATTGGTTGAGATCGTAGTGGAGAAATTTTCACCTTCACTTTATAACTCCTTGGGTATTTTCTTGCCTTTGATCGCAGTAAACTGTGCGATATTGGGGGGCTCGCTCTTTATGCAGTCCAGAGATATCCAAACCTTGGGTTTGGCCTTCAATTACGGTGTTAGCTCAGGTATCGGATGGTTCTTGGCCATCTTGGCCATTGCCGCTATTCGTGAAAAAATCAGATACTCCAATGTACCGGCCCCGTTAAGAGGTCTGGGTATAACCTTTATCATAACAGGTTTGATGGGTATCGGATTCCAAAGTTTTGGAGGTATGTTGACAGGTGGTGACGAAGCGGCCCCTGTTAAGGAAGAACAACAAGTGGTTAACGACAAGGTATCGAAAATCGAGAAGAAAGAGCTTGAAAAGAAAGATATCGAGGAAAAGGAAATTTCTTATAACGACACAATAAATAATTAGATATGCTATTAGCAGCAAGTACCGGCGGAACTATTCTTATTACAGTAGTCGCATTTTTGATACTCTTAATGATTTTGGTGGCCCTCTTATTGTTCACCAAGGAAAAACTATCGCCTTCGGGTCCCGTTACCATTACGATCAATGGGGAGAAGAAGATAGAGGTGGGCTCAGGAAGTTCATTGCTTTCTACACTGGGTAACCAGAAAATTTTCTTACCGTCGGCTTGTGGTGGCGGTGGAACCTGTATTCAGTGCGAATGCCATGTGCTTTCCGGTGGAGGTGAGGCCTTGCCTACCGAAACGCCCCACTTCTCTAAAAGGGAATTGAACGCGGGAGCTCGTTTGGCCTGTCAGGTGAAAGTAAAACAAGACATGGAGATTACCATACCCGAAGAGGTATTCGGTATCAAAAAATGGCCCGCCAAAGTGGTTCGTAACTATAACGTGGCTTCCTTTATCAAGGAATTCGTTGTTGAGATCCCAGAAGATATGGGATACAAGGCAGGGGGGTATATCCAAATCGAGATTCCGGAATGTGAGATCAAGTATTCCGATATCGATATTACCGCCCACCCCGAAGAACATGAAACACCCGATAAGTTTCAAGCGGAGTGGGACAAGTTCAACCTTTGGCCTTTGGTAATGAAAAACCCTGAAACCGTAGAGCGTGCCTATTCGATGGCTTCTTACCCTGCGGAAGGAAGAGAGATCATGTTGAACGTTCGTATTGCGACCCCACCATGGGATCGTGCCAAGAACGGTTGGATGGATGTTAACCCAGGGGTGGCTTCATCTTATATATTCTCCTTGAAACCTGGTGATGATGTCGTTATCTCAGGACCTTACGGTGAATTCTTTATCAACGAGTCCGATGCTGAGATGTTATATGTCGGTGGTGGGGCAGGTATGGCGCCAATGCGCTCGCATTTGTACCATTTGTTCAAAACCCTTAAGACCAATAGAAAAGTAACGTATTGGTACGGTGGTCGTTCTAAAAGGGAACTTTTCTACATCGATCACTTTAAGAAATTAGAGCAAGAATTTCCGAATTTCAAATTCTATATGGCACTTTCTGAGCCTATGGAGGAAGATAACTGGAAGGTTAAGGAAAATATTGATGCACCGGGAGACGGCTTTGTAGGCTTTATCCACAACTGTGTGATCGAGCACTATTTGAACCATCACGAATCACCTGAAGATATAGAGCTTTATTTCTGCGGACCTCCATTGATGAACAAGGCGGTACAGAAAATGGGTGAAGACTTTGGTATTCCCGATGAGCATATCCGCTTTGATGATTTTGGTGGATAATCATATACGTACGAACAAAGGAGTTTTAGTATTCTATATCGTACAAGCTTTTTAAATTGAATAAAAACCGATGTACAAGCATCGGTTTTTTTTGATCTAATTTTTTTTTAGTGTTATGGGGAAACCGTTAACGGGTCGAGAACTGCATAACCTGGCCATGAACATTGTGGGACGGGAGCTTGAGGCTGAGGGGTACGATTTTATGGGCGTGAACAGCGAACCTAAAAAGAATCCCCAGTTTGTTTGCCTAAAGGACAAGGTATTGCATTTTATCGTGGTACGCTATGTACCGCACCCTAAAGACCCTAGGGTTTATGACGAGGCCTTAATGGCCAAAATGAAGGATCATGCCAATAAGCATGAAGCGCGTACCTATTATGCGGGGGTGGGGCTGTCAAATGCCGAAAACCAAGATTTACCGGTGTATTTGAACGAGGCCTATATTGTTGATTATAGAGGTTTAATTGAGATTGAAGATGAATAGATTGATAGTGTTTCTTGTCGGATTGCAGTTGATTTCATGTGGTGGTCCGGGTGGTGTGGTCCGAAACGAAGCATCGGGTGCGGCCTTGGGTACTTCGTATAACCTGATATATCTGACGCCGGAAAAGCTTGACTTGCAAAAGCAAATCGATTCGGTCTTTGATGCGATCAACCATTCCTTGTCGACCTATATTCCGACCTCCGATATTTCGAGGATCAATAAGGGCGATTCTACCTTGGTGGTGGATCAAATGTTCAGGGAGGTTTTTAATTTGTCACAAGAAGTGTACACCAGTACGAAAGGCTATTTTGATCCCACTGTGGGGGTTTTGGTGAACGCTTGGGGCTTTGGCCCGGGAAAACAAATGGAGATGGATAGCGCCCGCGTAGATAGCCTTCTGCGTTATGTGGGTTTTAATAAGGTAAAGCTTACCGAGCGCTTTACGGTTCAAAAGAGCGAACCCGATATCTATTTCGATTTTAATGCCATTGCCAAAGGATATTCCATAGATCGCTTGGCGAAGCTGATGGAGATGCACGGTGTTGAAAACTACTTGCTGGAAGTGGGTGGGGAGCTCGTCGCCAAAGGAAACAACCAAATCAAAGGGAAGCCTTGGGTCGTGGGAATAGAAGATCCTACCATTGAAGACGATAGAAAATTGAAGGCTACCATCGAACTTCAGGATAAGGCTTTGGCTTCATCGGGAAACTACCGGCATTTTAGAAAAGACCCGGTCAGTGGGGTAAAATATGTGCATACGATCGATCCTATTACGGGGTTTACCAAAAACTCCAATACCCTGGCGGCTACCGTACTTGCCGATAATTGCGCAAAAGCCGATGCCTATGCCACTTCCTTTATGGCAATGGACTTAGATGAGGTGTTGAAACTTTTGGCGGTTAGGCGCGAGCTGGAGGCCTATATTATCTTTTTTGACGAAAAGGGGGAGATCCACGAATTTATGACCCCGGGTTTTGAAGCCTTGCTGACCAAATCTTAGGCCGGTTTTTTTACCAGGGGAATGATTTCACCCTTGGCCAATCGGTATCTGTCTATGTCTTCGGGCGAAAGGGTGGCGGTATAGTCTACTTCCTCGACGATAAAACCTATGCTTCTTAACTTGTCGAAATAATCGCGACCGTAAATACGAACGTGGTCGTACTGCCCGAATATCTTGGTGCGTTCCTTTTTGTCGGTGATGCTGTCATCTTCAAAGGTGGTCTCGCGTTCCAAGTCTTGTGGAATCTGTAAGATGCCCCATCCTCCCTTTTTCAGTACGCGATAGAGCTCTTGCATGGCCTTGGTGTCGTTCGGTATATGTTCGAGCACATGGTTGCACAAAATCACATCAAAGCTGTTGTCTTCAAAAGGTAGGTCACAGATATCGGCCTTTACATCGGCTAGGGGCGAAAAAAGGTCGGTAGTGGTATAATCTAGGTTTTTGAGCTTTCTAAAGCGCTTGTAAAACGCCTGTTCAGGGGCAAAATGGAGCACCTTTAGGTTTTCGGTAAAGAAGTTCGACCGATGTTTCAGGTAAAGCCATAACAAACGGTGCCTTTCCAAAGATAGGGTGTAAGGGGCGAGCACATTTTCCCTAGGGCTTTCATATCCGTAGGGTAAAAAGCGCTTGAACCTTTTGCCGTCAATGGGGTCTTCATAGCGATTGCCGCGCATCCAAAGACCTAAAAGCGGTCGCACTAGGTAGCTTAACTTGATAAGCAGCGGCCTAGGAACGGCATTTAGAATGAACTTGAAAATTTTGGACACGTATGGAACGGGTTTGTTCGGGTTACCTATATCCGCTCTTGCTTAAAGAACCAATTTTTTTTGATGGAACTGATCTTCTTCGTCACTTTCAATACCTAGGGCTTCATAAATATACTGATAGGTAGAGAGAAGCTCGGGTTTGCCGTTAACGATGGCCACGTTGTGCTCAAAGTGGGCACTGGGTTGACCGTCGGCGGTTAAGATCGTCCAGCCGTCCTTGAGTTGCTTGATGCGTCGCGTACCCATATTGATCATAGGCTCTATGGCAACAACAAGACCTTCCTTGAACTGTTTTCCGCGACCGCGTTTACCGTAGTTCGGCATTTCGGGGCCTTCGTGTAACTTTTTGCCCAGGCCATGGCCTACCAATTCGCGAACTACACCATAACCATGACTCTCGCAATAGTTTTGAATGGCATAGGCCACATCGCCAACGCGGTTTCCCGCCTTGAATTGGGCAATGCCCAAGTACAATGATTCTTTGGTGACCTTGAGTAGCTTTTTGGTCTCTTCCGCTATTTCACCAACGGGAAAGGTATAGGCGTGATCGCCGTAGTAACCGTTTTTAAGGGCACCGCAATCTACCGAAATAATATCGCCTTCTTTCAAAGGTTCTGCGTTGGGTATGCCGTGCACCACTTGGGCGTTCGGACTCATGTTCAACGTATTCGGAAAATCGTACATGCCCAAGAAACCTGGTTCAGCGCCCTGCTCCCTGATAAAATCTTCTGCTAATTTATCAAGATATAGGGCGGTGACACCTGGTTTTATCTCCGATGCCAGCATGCCCAAAGTTCTTGATACCACCAAGGCGCTTTCACGCATTAGTTCTATTTCCTCGGGTGTTTTTAATTTGATCATAGCGGCAAAGGTAAAAATATTTGATGTGATTGACTAAACAAGAGCCTTTCTTGTCATTAATTCTGGTTGGGGAACGCCCATCAGTTTTAAAATGGTCGGGGCGATATCGCCCAGAACACCGTCTTTAATCTCTTTGATTTCCTTGTCGACCAAGATCGAGGGTACGGGGTTGGTGGTATGTGCGGTATTCGGACTACCGTCAGGGTTTACCATAGTATCACAGTTCCCGTGATCGGCAATGACTATGGAAGTATAGCCGTTTTCCAGTCCTGCGGTCACTACGTCCCTGGCACATTCGTCGACCACTTCACACGCTTTAATAGCGGCAGACATAACTCCCGTATGGCCTACCATATCAGGGTTGGCAAAGTTTAGGCAGACAAAATCGACCTCTCCTTTTTTCAATTCGGGAATGATGGCGTCCCTAATGTCATAGGCGCTCATTTCCGGCTGTAGGTCGTAGGTGGCTACCTTTGGGGAAGGACATAGCAAACGTTGCTCGCCATTGAAGGGCTTTTCACGGCCACCATTGAAGAAAAAGGTAACGTGCGGATACTTTTCGGTCTCGGCAATACGAATTTGCTTTTTATTCGCCCTTTCCAAGACTTCGCCCAAGGTGTCCTTGATATTGTCTTTGTCGTAAACCACGTGAACCCCGGTGTACGAATCGTCGTAATTGGTAAGGGTTACGTAATACAGGTTGAGTTTGTGCATGTTCTGCTCATGCATATCGTTCTGGCTCAAGACTTCGGTAAGCTCGCGTCCACGGTCGGTCCTGAAATTGAAGAAGATGACCACGTCGTCATTTGAGATTTTGGCAACGGGGGTTCCCTTACTGTCGGTCATTACAATGGGCTCGATAAACTCATCGGTTACGCCCTTGTCATAGTTCTCCTGCATTTTTGCGGCAATATCGACGGTTTTATCACCTTCGGCATTTACCATAAGGTCATAGGCTTTCTTTACGCGCTCCCATCGTTTGTCGCGGTCCATGGCAAAATACCTTCCGATTACGGAAGCCAGTTTGGTATTTTTATCGCTACAGAAATCGTTCAGGTCCGTCAAGAAACCTTTTCCGCTTTTGGGGTCTACGTCCCTACCATCGGTAAAGGCGTGAACGAACATATTTTTTACGCCGCTGGCGTTACCGGCCTCGATAAGTCCTTTGATGTGGTTGATGTGGCTGTGTACCCCACCATTGCTCAACAAACCTAAAAAGTGTACGGGTTTGTCGTTCGCCTTGGCATAGGCAAAGGCATCTTGTAAGACCTTTTCGTCTTTCAAGGTGTTCTCTTTTACGGCCAAGTTGATCTTTGCCAAATCTTGGTATACGATACGTCCGGCACCAAGGTTCATGTGGCCCACTTCGCTGTTTCCCATTTGACCTTCGGGCAAACCTACGTTCATACCATCGGTAAGAAGGTTGGCGTTCGGGTAATTTTTGTAAAGGGAGTCGACAAAGGGAGTATTGGCATTGTCTATTGCGGAGACCTTGGGGTCGGGCGATTTGCCCCAACCGTCAAGAATCATAAGTATTACTTTCTTGTTCATGGGTTCTGAAAATTAGATTTTCAAAAGTACTGTGATCTATGAGGAAATACCAATTATGACGGGGCTTTTTTACGGTGATTTCAACATTGTTAGAGATACCACATTTTACTGTTCGAAATAGTATTTTTTAAATTTCTAGGGAAGGACCGAAGGGGAGCTCTGGCAAAGGCAAGACGCTTGTAAAATGGATGGAAAGGGGCGATAGGCCCTATTGCAGATCTGAGCTTGCAGGAAGCCCAATTGTTAAAATTTTGTTATTGTACCCAAAATCTTGTAACAAGATGGCGAAAATCAAGTCTATCTAGTACAATCAATTACATATTCATCAATTAAAATCACTCATCATGAAAAAAACAGTATTCACTTTCGCAATGGCCTGTTTGGTCGGATCTACAGCCTTAATGGCCAATGACAACATTACTACGAACAATGCGCCGGCATTTGAAATGTACCGTACTTTAGAAGTAAACTCTTTCTGCAAGGCAATTATGCAGGGCGATTTTGACACCGTAAAAAAATTGATAGAACTGGGCGAAGACGTCAACCAAAAGTCTTTGGGAATGACACCGGCCATTTTTGCCGCACGCTATAACAGGGCGGAAATCCTAGAATTGTTGATCGCAAATGGGGCAAACCTAAAGATCAAGAGCGATAAGGGATATTCCGTAAAAAAATACGCAGAGCTATCCAATGCGGTCGATGCCCTAAGGGTCATTGATTCGGCCATGGGAAGCTAAAAGCTTGAATTAGCCCGATTGCTATGAAAACTAAAACCCGACCATATTGCTATGGCCGGGTTTCTTTTCATATAGTGACTCGTAAAAGAGCGGTAAAACGATACGGATCAGAATTCAAATCCGTGTAAGGCCCTATGCATAAACGCGTAAACGGCCATAAACAACATTAATCCACAAAACACCGAATAGGCCTTTAAAAGAAATACAACGATTTCAGGCTTGCAATTTTCGAATGCTTGGACGTACAAATTTTTAAAGTGCAATAGTGTTCCCATATAGTTTCTCTTTTAATGCCTTGTCTAGGGGCATTGGTTATTGTAAAGCTATAAGGGTTAAATCAGTGCTCTGGCAATGGTAGTCTTTGGGAGGTGTAAAGATAGCCAATTAAACGGCGGTGCCCTTGCAGTTCATCGAATTTAACAACTCTTCGCGGAATTTATAAAATAAATCGTAACCTATTGGGAAACAATGGCTAGGGTTTTGTGGGGGAAGCCGTATGAAGTAGGTCGGGCCTTACTGATTTCGATATTTTTCTATGGATTCCCGTATTTTCTCGATCCGGTTTTCAGGGTCGGGATGGGTGCTTTGGAATTCAGGGGTCCGGTTCGGGCCGGCCGCTGCTTTTAAGATTTCCATTACCTTGATCATTTCTTCAGGGCGATAGCCCGATTTTATCATAAAGAGTACGCCTAGGTCATCACTTTCAAGCTCGTCGCCACGACCGTTTTTAAGCAGGGTGTTTTGGCCGATTCCACCGACCAATCCGCCCATGTCGCCACCAACGGAAGCTCCGGTCGATAGGGTTTGCCAAAATTCGCCCTCGGCAATGCGTTCTGCCGAATGCCGGCCGATCACATGGCCGATCTCGTGGCCTAAAACCCCGGCGAGCTGGGCCTCGTTCAGTTGTTTGAACAGGGCGTAGGTGATAAAGACCGGACCGCCGGGCAATGCAAAAGCATTGATCGTCTGGTCGTCGGCCAATAGGTGAAAGTCGTATTGATAGGGCGTTTCTCGGGCAATGCTGTTCTGTACCAGTTTATGCCCTATTTGGTCTACATAAGATTGTAGCTTCTCATCGGGGTATAGTCCTCCGTATTGTTGGGCAATTTCCGGGGCACTGTTGAGGCCGATGGCAATCTCTTGCTCGGTACTCATGTTAATGGTCTGTACCCTTCCGGTATAGGGGTTTTCCTCCTTGCTGCTCCAACGCTTGATAAAGGCAAATGCCACAATGGCCAAGCCTATAACTATCCTAATTTTCCAACTTCCTCTTCGCATGGTTTAGTGTTCTTTTGTACCTCAATATACAAAAGACCTAAAGAAGTTCGGTATTGATATCCAGGATATTATCTTGTATGTAGTTGGTCAAGAAGCCTTCGGTAAAATGTTCGGTACCGTAGAAATCTTCATTTTTTAGCAATTGCATGATGTTCTTTCTTCTGAATTCGGTCAGCATAGGAACCGATAATGGGGCATAACTATAGTGCCATGGCTCGTATTTAAAGCCCCTACGGCCGGGGGTGTCGGTATAGACCAAGTGGAAATCGAAGTCCTTGGCATTTTCATCCATCCATTTCTTGAAATCGGCATAAGGTTCGCCTTCCCCGAATTTTGATGGTACCAACATATCGCCTTCTACCTTGCGGTTACCGTCAACAATATCGATGTCGGTACCCCAATGGTGTCGGCTTGTGCCGGGTATGGTGGAATATTCTATGATCTTGTCAATGGCCTTTAGCGGGGCCATGTTGCCATCGTCGGTGTATTTTAGGAATTTGCGTTCCCAGATAGAACGTTGGCGTTCGAAACTGCGGTAGCTAGAGACAATTTTTAAATCTATGCCATCGCCGTAAGCGGCTTTTTTCATTTCAACAAAGGCATCATGTGCCTCTTTTCTTAAATTGATGCCCTTTCCGTAGAGTTTGATATCGGTTTTGCCCATCAGCTCTAAGATGCTGTACTCAAAATCTTTTGAGAATGCCAAATTGGGCAGTGCCGCCAATGCCAGGCCTGCAACCCCACTCTTTTTTATGAATGCTCGTCGTTCCATACTACCATTTTGTTTTAATCGTGTTCGCAATCTAGACAAAGATACCCAAATTTGGTGCCAAGAATAGATCGCGACCGAATTGATAACGTTTGAACTAGCGATTATCGTGTAAAGTGACGGTGGTAAATAGGAAAAAAACCTAAGGCTTCCCCCTATCGGAATGATTCCTATGGCTTTAAGGTCGATTCGTGCCGCTCGTTGGGGCAAAGAAACAGTAGTAGGGCAAATGTGAAATAGGGGAGGTAGGTTCAACATCCTACTAAAAAAAGAAAAGCCGGGTCCGGTATGTATCGCTATGTACGGTCTTTATGTGGGGCGGCAAATAGGGGGCATAAAAAAGGGGCCTTTAAGCCCCTTCTTTTTATCAGTCGTTCGCCAAATATAAAAATCCTTGAAACTCAAGATCTAGATCGTCTAGGGTAACTATATAGAAGTATACGCCCGAGGGAAGTCCCTTATCGCGCGATACTACAAAGTTGTTCTGTGTAGAGTGCCCGTTGAATTCATTGGTGTAATTCCTTTTTTCAAAAACCTTGAGTCCTTCTCTGTTAAAGATCTGCATAAAATTGTTGGGCGATAAGGCCAATTCGGGAATCTCGAGAAAATCGTTGATTCCGTCACCATTGGGGGAGACGAAGTAATTTTCAAGGTCGAGATAGTCACGGGGCTCGCCTGCGGCCGCAAAGGTAAGTACGGCGTAGTCATCGGGAACAATAGTGCCCGTAGCGGCAATGCCTTGGCTAAGGGAACCCGAAGAGACCGGCCCTCCGAGGCTTACCCATCGGTTTTCCGACTTGCTATAGCCAACAATGACCACTTCGTTGACATCGTTGGTCAATCGGCTGATATTGCTCCTTTCGTTCCAAAGCAGTTGTACGGTAGAAGGCACCGAGCCTTCTAAATGCCAGAATTCCACGGTGCTGATCCGGCCAATCTCGGCAGCCTTGTTATCGGTATTGAACGAACCCGGTATAATGCTCGGGCTGTTCGGGTCTTCTAAATAATAGGCACATCGGGCCAGGGTATTCGGACTTTCGGAAATTAAACGCAAGGGGCGAAACTCTTGGGTATCGCCTACAGGGAACATAAAATCGGACTGGCCACTTACGCTGGCATAACCATCTACCTTACTGATATTGCTTTGTCCGTTGGGAAAGGCATTGTTCAAAAAGTTAAGGGAATTGAAGCTCTGTGCCCGATCGGTGATGACATCCCCGCTTACGAAGTTGGCATTGTTCAATACGTTCAAGGCGGTCTGTAATATGGTACCCGAACCGGTTACGAACTCAACATCGTAAAGGGTGGCGGGCAGGCTACCGCCAATGGTGCGGAGGTCGTCGCCATAAAAACCGACCAGCCCCAGGTTTTCGTCAAAGCTGCCGTCGTTGATCAGGTCGGTATGAAAGCCTATTCGCCCTCCATCGTGAACACGTAGGTTGCCGGCATTGTACAGGGCCGATTGGGCCTGTACGCCCGATACCAAAATGAGTGCCACTATGTATAGGTGTTTTTTCATGTGCTGCTGATGGTGCTCCGTTGATTACTTCTTTAAAAGGGCCTTGATTTCTTCTAGGTCGCTTTTCATCGATTTTAATTCTTGGGCCAAGCTTTCCTTTTCGGCCTTTAGCTTGTGGATCTCTTTTTCTTGTTCAATGGTGTACAGAAAAAGTTCCTCTATTTTTTCGAGGTTCTGCAAGTTCGATTCGCTCAAGTTCCAGTGCCCTTCTTCTTGGGCTTTTGCGGCCGAGGTAACACCGGGCAGGTGATGGTTCTTTTTTATAAACGCTTCTATTTCCTTTAAATTATTGAAGTGGTAGTCTTCTTTTAAGTCTGAGCTCCCTAAAAAGTATTTTTGGAAAACGTAATCAGGTATATTATCAATTAGCGTTCCATCATAAATTACATCTCCAGAAGTAACTATATCACCATCTGCCCGAATGATTCCTGCAACATGAAGCTTTTCGGCAGGAGTAGCCGTTCCGATTCCTACGTTTTGGCTGGCATCGATTCTTAAAGCTTCCGTACCTCCTGTAGAAAATGCCAGTTGGTCAGCTGCCGCACGAAACATTCCTGTGTTTGTATCGCCGTTAAAGCGATAAGAGGGCTCGTTAATGGTGCCGTTAGAGTTCAGAAATCCTTCTGAGCGTATTGCTCCCGTAACGTGTAGTTTGTTTGCAGGGCTATCCGTTCCTATTCCGACTCTTCCAGAGCCATTAAGGGCAAAATCAAAACCAGCTAAATTGATTGTTCTGTCTTCGGTCAAGGTCATATCATTGTTTTCTAGATTTGCGGGGTCGGCCCATTCGGTTTGTCCCGTTGTGGTAGTCGATAGTACTTGCCCATTGCTACCAGCACCATTTCGGGCAATAAGGTTGCCGTTACTGATTTCTACGTTTCCGTTGATATGTAGTTTTTCACTAGGGGAGTTAGTTCCGATGCCTAGGCGTTTGTCAGCTGTACTCCAATACAATTCCGAATTTTCATCCGTGGCGGAACCATCCGTGTCGGCAAAAAATATAGAGCCTGTAGTGCCTTTAACGGTTAGGTCGTTCAATTTGTTGATCGCCGCTTCTACATCTTCTTCATCCGCAGTGTCCCCATCAATATCTATAGGGGTGGCCAATTTTACTTTTGTGGCATTATTGTAGCTCCATGTGGCATCTGTACCATCGTAAACCAATAATTGGTCTGCTGTGCCGCCTGAAGGTAGGGCTACATCTGAAACATCTTTCCATGTTACGGCACCAGTGCCGGTTGAGGTTAATACTTGACCATCATCACCCCGATCTCCCGCTATTTCTATACCGTTGTATAGTACAATGTCCTTGTTATTTTTAACGGTAAAGGCCTTGTCGGTTAGTTCAGGTTTTTCGCTGTCACCATTGTCGTCGGAGTTTTGTAAAAAGTGAAAATCACCTCGCGCAGAGCTGGCTGTTCTTTCATAAATCAAGCCTCCCTTGCCGTAAGTTCCTGTACCTTCTGATACCCCAACTACAGAAAAAAGAATTCCTGACGAAGCTCCTATTTGATTACTTTCATTTATGAGTTGTAATGGGAAAGTGGTTCCCATGGATAAAGGAGGTCGTTCAGCTATAACCACTTTTGAGTTATTACTGACCTTACTAGCCGTACCTTGATTTGGAACTCCTTTTTTCAATCCCACAAACAACGCACCGGATTTAAATCTACTGGCGGGGTTCCAGATTAAGCCGCCATCATCTTGGTAGTCCGGTGTTTCCTCTGTTGATGTTGGTTTATTGTCTGTGCCTGCAAAAAATATGGTA
The DNA here is from genome assembly GCF_900156625.1 of Zobellia uliginosa. Classification (GTDB taxonomy): domain Bacteria; phylum Bacteroidota; class Bacteroidia; order Flavobacteriales; family Flavobacteriaceae; genus Zobellia; species Zobellia uliginosa. Next base: position 152,328 of record NZ_FTOB01000005.1, read on the forward strand.
TTGGGTTCCCCCGTATGCTCCCCCGGAGCGGCTTCTACGATCCAAGAAGTGGTGTCGACGTCCCATCGCATGACATCGCCATCGTCGGTCGCCCCCATATCGCTTAGGTCTTCTAGCTTGATCGTAGCGTTCTCTATTTTGTCGGAGTCAATAGCTTCTTCCTCTATGGTAAGCAGCCCGGTATTATCAAGGGTGGCGTCTCCGCTCATTACCACCTCTTGCGCTTCGTTGGAGGCATTGCCCATGAGAATGTTCCCGTCGGTCAAGGTTTTGGTTGCGGTTATTTCATCATCCACATATTTTTTGGTGGCGGCGTCTTGATCGGCGGTGGGAGCGCCCAAATTGTTGATGGTCGCTCCCCCGGCATCTTTGCCTTCACCCAAGACCGCGGAAAGGTTGGGGGTAGTGGCACCTGATGGTATCGGAGCCCAAGTAAGTGCGTCGGTGTCTTTATCGGTGATCAACATTTGATTGGCCGGGGTGACCAAGGGCGTGGCGGGTACGATGTCGATGTCAATTTCATTGTTGGCGGCATCATTCGTTACGGAGATAAATCCCGAAGTGCCTGCGTTTATACTTTTAAAAGGGAGGTCCGCCCCGCTTTTGGGCAATACCACGCCTACACCACCTGCACCTGAGTTGGAGGAGGTATTCGCCTCACCGCCGGCACTAAGGCCATCGACCTCGCTCTGGATTTCTACAATGGCATCCTGAACGTTCGTACTGGTGGTGTTGCCTGTGGCAGTGAAGGGTACTTCGGTAGCCGTTTGGTCGTCGTCTCCGCCTCCGGCCAAGGGGCTTAAATCGACCGTGGTAAGGTTGCCCGGTTCCGTAATCACCAATTCATTGGCGGCATTAAGAACGGCACCGGTGATAAGCTCATTGGTAGTGCTTCCGTCAACTTCGTTGGGTACGTTGATCCTGTATTCGTCCCCTACCACCCCGGTACCGCTAACGGTGGTATTGGTGCCGTTCACGATCTTGGTGTCCGAACCGCTGGAGGTCGGTAGGGTGACCGAGCCTCCTCCCCGTGATAAGGTGAGTTCGTTGGTGGTTGTGTTTAGATTTAGTAATTGTATTTCGTTCGTAGCGTTCGTGTCGCCGTCAGCAGCAATGGCCGTTGTGTTGGCGGCAATATTGTTTTCCAAGGTAGAGGCGTCGAAAAAGGCGGCCCCATTGGCATCGGGCGTAATGCTGTTGCCCGCATCGGGGCTGACGATATCGGCACCGGTGATAAAACCTTGGTCATTGGTAAAATCGCTGAGGTTGATGTTGTCATTATCGAGGGCAAAGGCCCCCACGGAATTTTCCGCTAGTTTGTTTTGTGTAACCGAATTGTCAGAAAGCTTGTTCTGTCCGATCGAACCGTCTTGAATATCTATTCCATTGATGCCCCCATCACGGATCTGTTCGCTGTTGATACTGTTCGGGGCGATCTCTATCGTGTTTCCGTTTGGCGTAGGCGTAATGGCTATAGTGCTTTCGGCGTTCAGTTCCGGGTCGGTAATTAGGCCGCCCGCGGCTTCGCACATACTGATCCAGGCGGTGCCATCGTAATAATATATACAATCGGCCGTGGTGTTGTAGACCATGGCTCCGCGATTGGGAACAATGCTGGCCATTTGCGACTCGTCTACCCGAGTTATGACCAGAACCTTGTTCGAACTTTCTAGCTCTAAAATAGAGGAAGGGTCTATGGTTTGTGGATTGTCACCGATTTTTACCTGGGCTTGGGCAAAACCTATGATAAAGAAACCAATTAAGAATAAGGGTATTGAAATGCGCTTTTGCATACAATTTCGATTTAAGGTGTTAAGCATATTAGGGTCAACAAAAATAAACTTATCTCATAATTTATCTAATTTAACAAGACAAACTACTTGTTCGTCAGGCTAAAAGGATTACAATGGGCAGTAAAAGGCCATCGATAACATGGTTTTGGCCGCGATTACGAATTAACAAAAGTTTAGAGGGCATGGTTTTTTTAAGACCGAAACATGTATTTTCTTTATAAACTCGTTTAAAAAGGAATCGACACGGAACGCTTTCTTAACTATTGTACGAATGTACTATGAATAAAGTTGCCCCGAATCTATTTTTAAACCGACCAATACTTTGACCAATTATAGAACGCTTACAACTAAAACAACCAAATGAGAAATATCCCTACCCTGGTTTTCATACTTTTTACCTTTTTGAACGTGTCGGCCCAAGACGATGACCGATCCTTGTTGAGAGGTACGGTGCTTTACCGAAGTATTAGTGTCCCTAATGAAAATGTCATCAATATTACGGCCGAGAATGCCGTCATTTCAGATGAAAAAGGGCAGTTTGCCATTATGGCCAAGGCTGGGGACGAGTTGGCCTTTACCGCTATAAACTATCAGATGGAAGTAATAAAGGTCACCGAAGAGATCATAAAGAAGGGGCGCCTTGTCGTTGAGGTGACCGAAAAGGTGACCGAACTCGACGAGGTGGTGGTAAGCCCTGAAAACGAGGAGAAGTTCTTAAAAATGCAGAATGAGGAATTTAAAAAGGTAGAGTACGATATCGACCGTTCTACCGAAGTTGAAAATATAGCCTTGAGCCAGGTGGATAGGGGGATGAAAGATGGCCTCAATTTTGTCAACATCTTTAAGGCTTTGGCCAAATCGGGGAAAGGCGACAACGCTGAGAGTCGGCCCCGTATGAAGATGAGCGAAGTGCTAAGACAGGTGTATGACGATGAGTTTTTTGTGGCCGACCTTAAATTACCACAGGCGGCTATTGACGATTTTTTACAATATGTAGATACTCACGAACCCGAATATGCCCTGCTCTTGAAAAAGAACGAATTTGAATTGATCGATTTTCTGGTCAACAAGAGTAAGGCCTATCGAGAACAAATAAATGAAGAGAAATAGTTTTCTTTTTGCTATTTTTTTTGTGGTCTTGGCACGTCTTGCTGCCCAAGACCTTATTTCCGTTGAACTTGAGGGTCGCGTTTACAGTAAAGACGGCGATGTGGCCGCTACCCATGTTCTGAATACCACCACGAAAAAAGCTACCATTACCGATATTGACGGTTTTTTTGATATAGCCGTTAAGTTGAACGATACCTTGGTGTTTTCCGCCGTACAGTACAAGCGCAAGGAAATTGTGATTTCCATGGGCATTTTGGAAAGCAAGTTCATAATGATTCCCCTAGAAGAGGCCCTGACCGAATTGGATGAGGTGATCGTAACGCCCTACAGCCTGTCAGGACATATAGCGAGCGACCTTCAGACCTTACAGATCGAACCCGTGGTAACGGCTTCTACCTTGGGCCTGCCCAATGCCTTTGTGGTGCCGATGGGTAAGGCCGAACGCGAGCTTCGGGCGGCCACGGCAAACCCCTATATGAGTTTAGATCCCCTGATCAATACCATTACCGGGCGCAAGAAGATGTTGAAGGCCCGCGTAAAACGCAATGAGAAATACGAACGGACCCAACGCGTGCGCGAGTTTTATGTAGATTCGCTCTATACCGTAGAGCTGAAGATTGCCCAAGATAAAATCGATGATTTTCTGTATTTCTGTGAGGTCGATTCGGCCTTCCAGCAAATTGTGGATACCCATGACCGATTGCGAATATGGGACTTTATGAAGCGGAAAAGTGTAGTATACCGCAGGAACCATAGGGAGGAAGAGTAATTGGCTTGGCTGGTAAAAAGTCGTGCTTCAATAGTGTAGGGCTAAAACGTTTCGGATATGAAATCTTTACAAGGACTTCTTTTTACAAGTGTAATGCTGGTGGTTTCTACCGTGGGAAAGGCCCAAAGTTCCGAAACCTTAGAGGGACGTGTGTACAGCGATAACAATGATGTGTCGGGAACCCATGTGTTGAATACGACGACCAATAGGGCTACGATAACCGATGCCAACGGCTTTTTTGATATTGTGGTACGGCTTAATGATACCTTGGTGTTTTCCGCCGTACAGTACAAACGCAAGGAAATCGTGGTTTCTGAAAGTGTTCTTGAGAGCAAGTTGTTGTTGATTCCCCTAGAAGAGGCCCTGAACGAATTAGATGAGGTAGTCGTAACGCCTTACAACTTATCGGGCCATATGGCGAGCGACCTGAAAAACCTCGAAATAGACCCGGTGGTGACGGCTTCTACCTTGGGGCTTCCCAATGCCCATGCCAAAAGATGGACCCAAAGCGAGCGTTTGCTCCGCGAGGCTTCGGCCATGTCGGTGACCGGAACCACATCGGGTCTGGGTGCGGGTGGGGCGGTTTCCTTGAATCCTATTATAAACGGAATTACCGGACGTACCAAAATGCTCAAGAAACGTGTGAAACGCGATCGGGCCTATTCAAGAACCGAAAGGGTGCGGGCGTTTTATGTAGATTCGCTCTATACCACCGAATTAAAGATTCCCCAAGATAAAATCGATGATTTTCTATACTTCTGTGAGGTCGATGCCGATTTTCAGAAAGTAGTGGATGGCCACGATCGATTAAAAATTTGGACTTTTATGAAGCGGAAAAGTGTGGTCTACCGTAAAAATTACGAAGCATACGAAGAAGGGGAAGATTAACATTAGGGTTGAGGTATTTTCTTCTTTTGGGGAATTAATTAAAACGGAACCTATGAAGCCATGGCTAAAATTAGCTTTTGTGAGTGCCATAAACTTGACGGCCCATGCTTCGTATGCCCAAGAACCGATTACTTTAGAGGGGCGTGTGTATAGCGAAAACATAGATGTTTCCGCCACCCACGTGTTGAACACCACAAGCAAAAAGGCGACTATAACAAGGGGCGATGGTTTTTTTGATATCGTAGTTCGCCTGAATGATACCCTGGTCTTCTCGGCCGTGCAATTTAAAAGGAAGGAAGTAGTGGTTACCCCATCGGTTTTGGAAAGTAAATTGCTCATAGTGCCCCTGCAGGAAGTCTTGACCCAGTTGGAAGAGGTGGTGGTAACCCCGTATAACTTGACCGGCGACATGGGGAGGGACCTAGATCGGGTGCCGGTCACTTCTGTAATTACATCGCACTCCTTGGGGCTCCTAAACAAAAAGGCAAGGCTTAGGCCTAAAGGTATGGGGGTAACCTTGCGATTGAACAAATACCTCAATCTGGTAACGGGATATGACACCCTTGCCTTAAGGCCCGATATCCGTCTCGATTTAAAGATCGTTAGGCTGGCCGACGATATATCGGGGCGGACCAAGGATTTGGAAAAGTATAAAACCCTTGTGGGCGAGCTTGATCAAATTGAGGCCATACGATTGTTCTTTACCGACTTCGTTTTTGTAGGTACCTTAAAAATTCCCGAAGCCCATATAAACGATTTTTTAAACTACTGTATGGTCGATAAAGCATATAAGGAAGTTGCGAAGGCCGACGACATGGCTTCCGTATATGGGCTGATGGAAGCAAAGGCCCCAGGATATAGAAAAAATAACGGCTTGGAATAATGCGGTTTTTGGCATAACATTTGCCTATTTTTGCGATAGAAAATGAGATTATGAAGTCTTTGAAAAAGTTGCTTGTACTATTGCTGCTTCCTTTAATGGCCTTTACGGCCGCCCATAAGTTCTACGTAAGCGTAACCAACGTAAACTATTCCGAAAAGGATAAGGCCTTACAGATTACCTCCCGCATTTTTATCGATGACCTAGACAAATTGCTGCTTGAGCGCTACGACTTAAAGGCGCAATTGGCAACCGGGGAAGAATCGCCATTGGCCGATGCCTATCTAGAAAAATACCTAAGGGCCAAATTTGTAATAGAGGTCAACGGCAACAATGCCGACTATACATACATCGGTAAGAAGTACGACGCCGATGTGGTGATTTTCTATATCGAGGTTCCCAACGTCGATAAGGCCACTTTGAAATCGGTGCAAATAGAGAACGAAATCTTGACCGACCTCTTTGACGAGCAACAAAATGTAGTACATTTTAAGATAGGTGACCAGAAAAAAAGCTTTGTTTTGGTCAAATCTCGTACTAAAGGAATGTTAAACTTGTAACATATAGGCGACTATTCCTTAAAATATTTTATTTTTCGCGGATTAAAACCACACAGACATATGAACAAATTGAAGTATGGTCTTGCAACGTTATTTTTTGTGTTCGCCAGCGTTCTGATGGCACAAAATGGCGTTAATGCAGACAAGGAACCAGGGCATTACAATCAGAATAAATTCAAACAGTTGTACGAAGAGTTCGCTACTCCGAACAATTATCGTTCCGCCTCGGGAGCACCCGGACCCGATTATTACCAACAACAGGCCGATTACAAAATGGATATCGAGCTTGATGATGAAAATGCGAAAATCTTTGGTACGGAAACCATTACCTATACCAACAATTCGCCCGATGACCTTGAATATCTTTGGCTTCAGTTGGATCAAAACGTAAGGGCCAAGACTTCAAAATCACCTTTGCGAGATGGTGGAGGTGTACCCATGGCCGAACAAGTGGGGTCATTCGCACAAAAATACATGACCGAGCCGTTTGACGGGGGCTTCAATATAGAATACGTGAAGGATGCCAGCGGAAAACCGTTGAAGTATACCATCAATCAGACCATGATGCGTATCGATATTCCAAAACCCTTAAAGAGTAAAGAGAAGATTTCCTTTTCCATCAAGTGGGACTACAATATTCCCGACCACACCGTAAACAGGGCACGTTCGGGCTATGAATATTTCCCTAAAGACGGTAACAGGGCCTATGTTATTGCGCAGTTCTTTCCAAGAATGGCCGTATATAGCGATGTAGAAGGTTGGCAGAACCACCAGTTCTGGGGTAGTGGCGAGTTCGCCCTTACCTTTGGTGACTACGACGTAAACATTACCGTACCTGCCGATCACGTTCTTGATGCTACAGGAACCTTGCAGAACCGAAAAGATGTATTTACAAAGGAAATGATGGCGCGCTACGAAAAGGCGAAGAAGTCGTATGACAAGCCGGTAGTGATCGTTACCCAAGAGGAAGCCGAAAAGGCGGAAAAAGGGTTTTCCAAAAAGAAAAAAACATGGAAGTTCAGGGCTGAGAACGTAAGGGATTATGCCTTTGCTACATCAAGAAAATTCATTTGGGACATGCAGGCCGTTAAAGTGGGCAGCAAAGACGTTATGGCCGTTTCGCTTTATCCAAAAGAAGGAAACCCGCTATGGGAGGAGTATTCTACCAAGGCCGTGGCACATACGCTTAAATCGTATTCATCGCATACCTTCGATTACCCTTACCCTAAAGCCATTTCGGTACATGCCAAGCAACAGGGAATGGAGTATCCGATGATTTGTTGGAACTACGGTCGCCCTAACGAAGACGGTACGTATTCAGACCGTGTGAAATTCGGTATGATCAGTGTGATCATTCACGAGGTAGGTCACAACTTTTTCCCGATGATCGTAAATTCAGACGAGCGTCAGTGGGGATGGATGGATGAAGGTCTTGATACCTTTATGCAATATATGGCGGAGCAAGAATTCGGGGAAAAATATCCTGAGGCCATTGCCCCTAATAGCAAATACCCATCGCGAAGGGGAGAGCCTTCTAAGATCGTACCCTATATGGCGGGTGATCAGAGCAGCATTGCACCGATCATGTCGAACCCTGAAAACGTATACCAGTTAGGCCCGAATGCCTACGGTAAACCGGCAACGGCCTTGAACATTCTTCGTGAGACCGTAATGGGCCGCGAACTTTTTGACCATGCCTTTAAAACATATGCACAACGTTGGATGTTCAAGCACCCGACACCCGAAGATTTCTTTAGGACTATGGAAGATGCCTCTGCTGTCGATTTAGACTGGTACTGGAGAGGATGGTTCTATACTACCGATTTTGTGGATATAGGGGTCAAAGGCATCAAAAAATACTACGTTACCGACAAGCCTAGCAAGAAAATGCAAGAATATATGGCAGTACGTGGCATTACCGAGGCCGATTTACCACCTTTGGTATATTTGGCGGAAGAAGGTAGCGGCGACCTTGATCCGAACCTAAAAGACAAGGCGCCTTCCGAAAGTTCACAGCCTTTGAAAGAATTTATGATGGACAATATGACGGCCGAAGAACGCGCCGCCGTAAAAGAGCCTAAATATATCTACGAGGTTACTTACGATAAGCCAGGGGGCATACCAATGCCGGTGATCGTGGAGTACACCTATGCCGACGGTTCTACCAAAAATGTTACCTACCCACCTGAAATTTGGCGTAAGAACGATAAAGAGGTAAGTGTAGTGATATCATCACAGAGCGAACTTACCGGAATCGTTGTCGACCCAAAGGCGGAAACGGCAGATATAGACACGTCTAACAACGCATGGCCTAAGAAAGAGGAAAAGTCCGATTTCGAGAAGATGAAGGAAAATGCTGTCAAGGGCAAATAAATTTTGTTAATATCACAAAAAGACCTGTCAGGTTTTCTATACCTGACAGGTCTTTCTATGTAAACTTCATTATATTTGTGATATGTATTCACTGCACTTTTTATTTATTAGCGGGGGCGAAATCTTCTTTATCATGTTTATCGTGGTGATGGTTTTCGGCGCCGATAAGATACCCGGCATAGCCAAGGGGCTGGGCAAGGGTATGCGCCAATTGAAAGACGCCACGGAAGATATCAAGCAAGAAATTCAAAAAAGCGCCGAAAAACAGGGCGTTGATACGAGTTTTATAACCGATATCAAAAAAGACATCGATGAGGTCAAGAACAATATTACCTCAGGGGTCGGTACCGACATCAAAAAAGAAATAGACGGGGTCAAAAAGACCGTCGATGATGTTACGGGAACCATCAAAAGAAGCTAGTTTTGCTCGAAAGGATCTTAGAATGGGATAGGGAAACTTTTATCTACCTGAACAATCTGGGCATTGAAGACTACGACCGATTTTGGATCGTCGTTACGCACTTCTCGACTTGGATTCCCCTTTTTGCCCTATTCTTTATTCTTATTTTTATAAAATACCCCAAGAGAGAGGCCATTTTTGTGGTGCTTACCATAATCTTGATGCTGTTTTTTGTCGTAACCCTTACCGATTTGACCAAAGAGGTAGTAGCCCGTTTGCGGCCCAATAACGATGAAACCATAAATACCTTGATCCGTATACTGAAGCCTTCTTCTTCCTATAGTTTCTTTTCCGGCCACTCGTCGAGTTCGTTTTCGGCGACCACTATTGTGGTACTCTTTTTAAGAAGGCGTTTTAAATGGTGCTGGCTATTCTATATTTGGCCCCTATTGTTCGTAAGCAGTCGTATTTTCGTAGGGGTGCATTTTCCGACCGATATCATGGTGGGTTCTTTGGTCGGTGTTTTTTCGGCCTGGCTTTTTTATATGCTTTACCTTAGGCTTATAGTACCCTACTTAGGGTTAAGCCATCCCTAATCGGTAGTAATACCGTTTCTACACGTGGGTCTTCCTTTAATTTTTTGTTGTACTCCAAAAGAATGGGGGTTACCTTGTCTTTTTTCTCCACGGCTTCCACTACTTTTCCCGACCATAGTACGTTGTCAGATAAAATAACGCTACCCGGGCGGGTCTTCTGTATGGCAAGTTCAAAATAATCGGGGTAGTCCCTTTTTTCGGCATCGATAAAGACGAGGTCAAAAGTAGCTTCAAGTTGGGGAATGATGGTTTTGGCATCTCCAATATGCTGTACGATTTGCCCTTTGTAGGCACTGCGCGAAAAATAGCGTTCTTGAATATCTTGCAACTCTTCGTTGATGTCTATGGTATGTAGCTGGCCGTCCTTTTGCATGCCCTCCGCTAAACACAGGGCGGAATAACCCGTATAGGTGCCGATTTCAAGAATGTTCTTGGGGTAGAGGATCTTCGAAAGCACACTTAAGACCCTTCCCTGAAAATGCCCGGTGAGCATACGGGGGCGGACTACTTTTAAGTGCGTTTCCCGGGTAAGTTCTTGAAGTAGCTTGGGTTCGTCCTCTGAATGGTTTTGGATATAATCCTCTAAATCCGAAGATAGGAAATGCATGAGCTGTAATTTCTGCAAATATATAGTATTTTAGAACTCCAGAAGTTCAAACTAGAAGAGATCAAGCTATGGATATATTTAAAATTCGAACGGCAGTTCTAGACGATTTAGAGACCTTGTTGGAATTTGAGCAGGGCATCATTGCGGCCGAAAGACCATACGACCCCACCCTTAGGGCCGGTCGTATTAGTTATTACGATTTGGGGGAATTGATCAAAAGTGATGATGCCGAGGTGGTAGTGGTCGAGTGCGAAGGAAGTATAGTGGCTTCGGGCTATGCCCAAATCAAAAAGGCTAAGGCATATCTAGACCATGAGGTGTATTCGTATCTGGGCTTTATGTATACCCATAGCGACTATAGGGGGAAAGGACTGAACAAAAAGGTTGTCGATGCCTTGAAAACATGGTCCGATTCAAGGGGGATTTCAGAGATACGGCTTACGGTCTATAGTGATAATATTGGGGCAATCAAGGCCTACGAAAAAGCAGGGTTTACAAATCATCTTATCGAGATGCGACTAGTTGGCCCGAAGTAGGGGGCAATATCTTTTTTGAAATTGTATTTTTATAAAAAAAAACGCCGATATGAAGTTCGAGAATACGTTGGGTTTTGCCCAAAAACTAGATGATCAAGATCCATTGCGAAGCTATCGTGATGAATTTTATTTCCCAAAGGTAGACGGAAAAGAGGTCATCTATTTTACAGGAAATTCCCTCGGATTGCAGCCTAAGCGTACCCAAAAGTTTGTTGATGAGGTAATGAGCGATTGGAAAGAACTGGCCGTAGAAGGCCATTTTCATTCCGATAAGCCTTGGTGGGATTACCATGAGCGATTGGCCGCCCCCTTGGCCAAAGTGGTCGGGGCAAAGACCGAAGAGGTATCGGTGATGAATACCCTTACGGTAAACCTGCACCTTTTGATGGTTACCTTTTACAGGCCAACTGCCAAACGTTATAAAATTATTTGTGAGGAAAAGGCTTTCCCTTCCGATCAATATATGTTGCAAAGTCAGGTACGCAATCACGGACTTGATCCCGACGATGCACTGGTAGAGGTGAAAAAAAGGGAAGGTGAAAATTTTTGGCGTACCGAAGACGTACTGCAAAAAATCAATGAAGTAGGTGATGAATTGGCCTTGGTGCTGATCGGTGGGGTCAATTATTACAACGGACAGGTGTTCGACATGGAAACCATAACCAAGGCCGGAAAGGCCGTAGGCGCTAACGTTGGTTGGGATTTGGCCCATGGCGCCGGTAATATAGAACTTAAATTGCACGATTGGGATGCCGACTTTGCGGCATGGTGTAGTTATAAATATATGAACAGTGGCCCGGGCAATGCTTCGGGCGTGTTTATTCACGAACGTCACCTGAATAAAAAGGATATACCTCGTTTAGAAGGATGGTGGGGTACCAAAAAGGAAACACGGTTTTTGATGAAACCCGAGTTTGAGCCTATGGCCAATGCCGACGCCTGGCAATTGAGCAACCCACCGGTGTTATCTGTGGCACCTTATCTGGCCTCCTTAGAGATGTTCGAGGAAGTCGGTATGGAAGCATTGATCGATAAAAGAGATCGCATAGTGGCCTATTTGGAATTTGTACTTCACGAAATAGACAAGGAAACCGACAAGGCCACCTTTGAAATCATTACTCCCAAGGATAGGGGGACCCAGCTTTCCGTTTTTCTTCACGGTCAGGGGAAATCCCTTTTCGATTACTTGATGAAAAGCGGGGTTATTACCGATTGGAGGGAACCCAATGTCATCCGTCTTGCTCCCGCACCGTTTTATTGTTCCTATGAAGATATGTACCGCTTCGGTCAAATCTTAAAAAAAGGAATACAAACGGTATAATTTTATTTTTTCTGCACAACCGTCGTCTGGCCCCGACCTATAGGGGCTAAGACTGGTTTTTATTGCCCTTCCCGTTTTTTTTAAGAGTGTAGTTCATCGAATTTCGAGGGGTCTTGTCAGCCAATCGGGTGGTTATTTCCGTACATCAAATGTAAGTTTTAACCCCAAATATTAAAATGAACATGAAAACAAAAAATGAAAAAATGAACAATAAAACGTTCCCTACGCGATTTATGCTTTTTATGGCGACCTGTGCATTGGTTTTAGGATCCTGTACTGAAGATGCCGTGGAACCTGAGGCCGAAACTTCCGTCCGTCCCAAAGCGGAAGTTGAGGCTCAACAGGAATCTCAATTCGTTACTAAATATTTCTTAGGTGATGCCGTAAAGGTGGAACTGGAAGAAGATGGTACATACAGCTTGGCGGGTACGGATATCCGATTGTTCGAAGATCAACTTTCCGATTCCCCTGATGCTTATGATCCTAACCCTGTCCCCGGGGAAGAGCTGTCAGGTTTGGCCCAGCACGGTAGTATCAGAAAGTGGCCCGATAATACGGTGTATTATGTGATAAACGGATTGAGTTCAAGTGTACGTTCAGAATTGCAAAAGTCGTTTGACGAATGGACGAGCAAGACTAATGTCCGTTTTAAGGAGCGTACCAACCAATCTAATTACGTAACTATATCATCTTCAGGTTCTAATAGTAATTCAGGTGTGGCTACCTTAGGTATGTACGGTTCCAGTGGCTATATCAAACTGGGTACCCGCGCTACTGCCGTGGTCATCATTCATGAGATAGGTCACACTTTGGGCTATATTCATGAGCAAAACCGCGCTGATAGGGACGACCATATCATTATCAATGTTGAGAACATACAACCTGATGCCGTTGATCAATTCTATAAGAATACATCGGCTATCTATCTTACCAGCGATTTTGATATCAATTCTACCATGATGTACGGTAGCTATACATTCAGTAAAAACGGCCAACCTACGATTACCGATTTGAATGGAAATATTTTGCCTCAAAGACAAGCCAAGCTTTCTCCTTTGGATATTGCAGGAACCAATGTGGCCTACCCATCTACCGATGGTGGAGGTAACCCAGAACCAGAAGAGGACCTGTGTGACACTGCCGAAGAGTTTTCTTCGAACAAAGCTTACAGAGTCGGAGACTACGTAACCTATTATGGTAGATTGTACCAAAGGGATTTTACCCGTTGGAATTATATCAAGACTTGTAATTAATTCTAACTGGGGTTAAAGCAAAGACAGGTTTTCTGTCAGTTACACATATTTCATGATCAAAGGCCATCTGCATAAGATGGCCTTTTTTCATTTCTGGAAAACGCTTTTTGAATTACCTTCGCGGTCAAATATCTTGTATGAAGTCTTTACGCCTAATACTTACCAATTCACGCTATTTTGGGGCTGCCTGGGTCTTTGCCAGTATAAATATCCTATTTGGCACCTGGGCGATTTATATCCCGGCGGTAAAGGAGCAACTTCAAATTGATAAGTCACAATTGGGCTTGGCCATATTTTTTCTATCGCTAGGGGTGTTTACGGTATTCCCCATGGCATCGTCTATTATCAATAGAATCGGTGTGGGAAGGGCAACGTGGTACGGGGTCGTTATGAGCTGTGTAGCAGCACTTATGCCCTTGTTGGCCCCCAACTATTATACACTTATGGCCGCGTTGTTTCTGTTCGGGGCTTCGAATGGTATTACCGATATCGCCATGAATACCTTGGTCACGGAACTTGAAAAGGAAGATGGGAAGAATTTTATGAGTGCGTCCCACGGATTTTTTAGCCTAGGCGGTGTCTTGGCAGGATTGGGCAGTTTTTTGATCGGGCCGCTTGATAATCCACCTTTGCACATGGGCCTTGCGGTACTTCTTGTTTTTACGATCAATTTTATATTTCATGGAAAGTATAAAAGCGTGGTTGCCGTCTCTGAAGGAAAGGAAGCCTTTAGTCTAAAGCTTTTTAAACCGATGTTGTTTTTGGGGCTTATTTCATTCGTTTCCATGGGGAGCGAGGGGGCCATAGTCGATTGGAGCGGACTCTATTTGAAAGAGGTCAGTTTGGCACCGGAAGTACTCTGGGGCGCCGGTTTCTTGGGGTTTCAGATTACCATGACCTTAGGAAGGTTTCTCGGCGATGCCCTCAGTGAAAACATCGGTTCGGTAAAAATGGTCACCTTGGCTACCCTGATCGTGTTAACGGGCTACCTTATGGTGCTGACCGCAGATACCTTTTGGGCTATTTCCGGTTTTGCGTTAAGCGGACTCGGTTTTTCGGTAATGGTACCCGAACTCTTTCGTATCGGCGGAAAGGTCAAAGGGGTCGATTCATCCCAAGGGGTATCGTTTATAGCGGGTACGGGCTATGCCGGCTTTTTAACGGCCCCGCCCATTTTAGGTTATATTGCCGATAGTTCTTCCTTAAAGACTTGTTTCTTGGTGTTGTTCGCCTGTGCGCTTTTGGTCCTTGCCGCCACGTTTAAGCTTAACCGCAAGCGGTAAGAGAGGCTTCGGTTAATTTGTTTTTACCTCTAGGCCGGTGAAGTAGAGCTTAAAGCTACCGTCTTCGTTTTGGTGCATTTTTGCGATTTTTAGTCCCCCAAGCTCGCTGTAATCTTCCCAAGTGGTGATCATTGAAGGTTCGGCCTGGTTGCCCTTTCTGAATACCCATTCTTTGATCAAGTAATCGTCGCCAAAATAAAAGTCATAGGCGTCACCTGGGGTGTAACCGCCTTCTTGTTTGTAGACGACCGTTAATTTCTGCATGCTTTTCTTGCTGATCGGGGCTTCCGCTTTAGGGCTAAGCTCGTTGGTGCTTCCGTTTTTGTCCCATAAAATATTAATGGGGGCTATCAACCAGTATTTGTCGTTTATGAATCCACCGTTGGTTTTATAGGCCGTACTGTCCATATCCTTTCGGTTATAGGTCAAGGTATCGTTTGCCGATATAGCGGTGACGTCGTTGGTCTTGGGTTTCCATATCCAGCTGCGCTCAAAGTGGGCGGTATCCCTGTCGACGTTAAAAGTGAATTTTAGCTCTTCGACCTTGTTCCAGTTTTTATAGCCGTTGGCATAGGCTATTTTTTCAAGAATGGTCAGCTCTTTTTCGGGTTGGGAGGGCTCTGCTTTTTTATTTTCTTTACAGCTTATAAAAAGGAAGGTAAATAAGATATATGCGTAAAGGTACTTTGCCATGACTCTGTTTTTGGTCAAAGATAATGGCTTTTGCGCTAAGGCGGTGGGCATACCTGAAAAATCATAGGAAGGCTCTTTTAAAGAAGGGTGGGGTTAGGAGTGGGGCCCGTCGTTAAATAGGGAGGTGGATGGTAATTTCCGCGATAATGTCCATACACTATTTTAGTACGGATAAATTGTTTAATTTTGAGTGGTATAAACAATCACAAATGAGTTCTAAAAAAGGAAAAGTTCAAGAAGCGATAGACGAGAAATTACTAGAAGAACGCAAAGTCTTCTTGTGGGGCATGGTAGATGATGATTCTGCCAAGCATGTCATAGACCGTTTATTGTATTTAGATATGCAGAATAATAAGGAGATACAATTGTTCATCAATAGTCCGGGCGGGTATGTTACCTCTGGCTTCGCCATGTACGATACCATAAAGTCGTTAAAGAGTCCCGTTTCAACTATTTGTACCGGTCTTGCCGCCTCTATGGGCTCTATTTTACTTTCTGTAGGAAAGAAAGGCCGTAGGTTTATTCAGCCACATGCACAGGTGATGATACATCAGCCTAGTGGAGGGGCAAGGGGCCAGGCTTCCAATATAGAGATCCAAGCCAAGGAAATTATCAAAACTAAAGAACTAAGCGCCCGTATTCTTGCCGATAATTGTGGTCAAGACTATGAAAAGGTGTTGAAAGATTTTGATAGGGATTACTGGATGAACGCTGAAGAATCAGTAGCGTACGGTATCGTAGACGGCATTTTAGAATAATCCTTCTTGAGTATCGAAAAGAAAAAAGTCCTTCGTAATTAAAAATTATGAAGGACTTTTTTTTGGATATATATAGACGCTTGCGCGGAATTTTCATAAGTATTTACGAAAGAAAGGCAAATCAAGGATTTTTCATTTACGTTAAAAAAATATTAAACTCAAATCTAGGTCCCGATGGTTTTGAATCCTGCTCAAATCGGTCGATGCCGATGGGCGTGAAAGGCCAAGCGTAACAAAGTAGCGACTTTCTGTGGACTAAGGTCCTGTATTTAGAGACTCTTATAGAATTTAGTACATTTACCACTTTCTCATTATCTGAAATTTATATGAAACAAAGTTCTAAGAACATTGCCATAATAGGCTCCGGTCTTGTTGGTTCACTGTTGTCCATCTACCTTAAAAAAATGGGGCATACGATTACTGTTTTCGATAGGAGGCCCGATATACGTAATGTTGAATTTTCAGGGCGATCTATTAATCTGGCGATGAGCAATCGAGGATGGCAGTCGTTACGGGAAGTCGGAATTGAAGATGAGATAAAGAAAATAGCCATACCCTTAGACAAACGGGCCATGCACGTTATCGGAAAGCCGATGTATTTTCAGAAGTACGGGAAGGACGGCGAGGCCATATGGTCTATTTCGAGAGGGGTATTGAACCGAAAGATGATCGACTTGGCCGAAGAGGCAGGAGTGGAATTTCGCTTTAATGAGAAGGTTTGGAACGTAGATTTGCCCGAGGCAACCTTGTTTACCGGTGAGTCGGAAAAAGGAAAATGGAAAGAGTACAATTACGATATTATCTTCGGTTGTGATGGGGCATTTTCAAGGGTACGACACAAAATGCAACGCCGTAGCCGCTTTGATTATTCGCAAAACTTTATTGATGTAGGTTATAAGGAGCTTTCGATTCCGGCCAATGAAGACGGAAGCCATAAACTGGACAAAAATTCATTTCACATTTGGCCTAGGGGCAATTTTATGCTGATCGCTATGCCGAATATCGATGGGAGTTTTACCTGTACCCTGTTTATGCCTTTTGAAGGGGAGGTGTCTTTTGAAAGCATTAAGACCAAGGAACAGGCCACGACCTTTTTTAAGACTTATTTTCCGAATGTTCGAAAAGAGATAGAGAACTTGACCGGGGATTTCTTTAAAAATCCTACAAGTGCCATGGTAACGATCAAATGTTATCCTTGGACCTATTGGGACAAGGTGGCCTTAGTAGGTGATTCAGCGCACGCTATAGTGCCCTTTTACGGCCAAGGTATGAACGCAGGCTTTGAAGATATCTTTGCCTTGAAGCAGATTATCGAAAAACACGGTGATGACTGGGAAACTATTTTTGAAACCTATCAAAAAGAGCGTAAGCCCAATGCCGATGCCATAGCGGAACTGAGTTATCGCAATTTTGTGGAAATGAGCAGCAAAACCGCCGATGCCAAATTTTTATTGCAGAAAAAAATAGAGAAACGTTTTGCCGAATTACATCCCGATAAATGGATACCGGCCTATTCGCGGGTTACTTTTTCAAATAAGCCCTACGCCGAGGCTTTGGCCATGGGCGATGCCCAAGAGGAAATTATGAAGGAGGTAATGCAAATGCCCCATATTGAAAGCCTGTGGGACAGTGACGAGGTCGAGCAAAAGATTTTGAGCCTGTTGTAGTTCCGTTGAACACATAAAAAAAAGCCATCATGAAAATGATGGCTTTTTTTGTATCGGTATAGTTCGACTATAATTTGGCGAACATTTTTTGCATTTTTTCAGCTTCTTCTTCAGCCAAAACGGGGTCTACCAAGATTCTTCCACTGTGTTCGTCGGTAATGATTTTCTTGCGTGAAGCAATTTCTACCTGTACCTGTGGAGGTATAGTAAAGAAAGATCCCCCTGAGGCCCCTCTTTCGATCGGCACAACGGCCAAACCGTTCTTAACATTATGGCGAATACGTTTGTACGCCTTCACCAATCGCTCTTCTATTTCGTTTTGGAACTTTTCGGAATGCTCGATAAGTGCCTTTTCTTCTTTTTCGGTCTCTGCCAAAATAGCGTCAAGTTCACTTTTCTTGTGCTTCAAATGCGATTCGCGCTCGGCCAACCGTTCTTTGGTTTCGGAAATAACTTCTTTCTTTTGCTCTATCTGTGCCTTGAACTCTTTAATGTTCTTTTCGGCAAGTTGAATTTCGAGTTCTTGAAACTCTAGTTCTTTACTGATAGAGTTGAATTCCCTACTGTTACGAACGTTCTTTTGTTGTTCCGCGTATTTCTTTATAAGCGCTTTTGCCTCTTCTATGAGGTTCTTTTTGGCACCAATCTCAAAATTGATGGTCTCAACATCTGTCTTTAACTTGTCCAATCTCGTTTTTAGACCAAGAACGTCATCTTCCAAATCTTCTACTTCTAAAGGAAGTTCGCCACGTACGTTGCGTATTTCATCGACTCTTGAATCAATCAATTGCAAGTCGTACAATGCCCTTAACTTTTCCTCTACCGTTGCTTCTGATTTTTTTGCCATATACTTTATAAATACTTGATGGGATTGGTTTTACTTTCCGATAAACGGATTGCAAAATTAGGGATTTTTTTTGTAAGATAGTCAACTAAAAGGTTTTTTGTAAACTGCTCGCTTTCATAGTGTCCGATATCCGCGATCACTATTTTGTCTTCCGCTTTGTAAAACTCGTGGTATTTAATGTCTGCGGTAATCAAAATATCGGCGCCGGCAGCTTTGGCGGCATCAATAGCAAAGGCCCCACTTCCGCCCAAGACCGCAACGCTCTGAATTTCCCTTCCTAATAGTTTGGAATGTCGAATGCCTCCGGCCGACATCGTTTGCTTCACTTGTTTTAAAAAATCCAATTCCCCCATGGGCGAATCGAGTGTCCCTATCATGCCCATACCCAGGTTTTGGTCATTGTTCTCGAGCGTGGTTATTTCATAGGCCACTTCTTCATATGGGTGGGTGGCAAACAAGGCTTTCATTATTTTAGATTGGTGTGCCTTTGAAAAGGTTACGTTCAGTTGGGTTTCTTCTTCATAATGGGTCTTGCCTATTTCTCCCAAGGTGGGCTTGGCATTTTCCCCGGCCTTATAACTGCCCAGTCCGTTAACATTAAAGCTACAGTTGCTATAATTGCCGATATTTCCTGCTCCGGCGTTGAATATGGCTTTCCTAACGGCCTCCGCATCTTTTAGGGGTACGTAAGTCGTTAGTTTTTTAATGCTCCCCTTTTGAGGAATCAAGGCTTTGGTGTTTTTGATGCCTAAAACTTCACATATTTTTGCGTTGACCCCGTTCGGTACATTGTCTAAAGCGGTGTGCATGCTATAAATGGCGATATCGTTTTTAATGGCCTTGATGACTACGCGTTCAACGTACGATTTGCCCGTAATCTTTTTTAATCCCCCAAAAATGATAGGATGGAAGCTGACGATAAGGTTACACTTCTTTTCGATGGCCTCGTCGATTACGTTTTCCATAGTGTCCAAGCTTACGAGTATGCCTGTAACCTCGGAGGTGGAATCGCCTACCAAAAGGCCTACATTATCAAAGCCCTCGGCATAGGATAGAGGAGCTAGGTCTTCGAGTATTTCGGTGACTTCTTTTACGGTCATGTCTATTTTTTATCAGGTCTAAAGATAAAATATTATATTTTCGCCTTTGTGCAACTACTCAGAAAAATATTGTTTCCCGTATCCTTGGTATATGCCTTGGTGGTCTACCTCCGTAATTTTTTATATGATCAAGGGATTTTTAGTTCCAAGAGCTTTGAAACACCTACCATTTGCGTTGGAAACCTGAGTGCCGGTGGTACGGGAAAAACACCTATGGTAGAGCTATTGGTCGCCCTATTGAAAGATCAATATAAAGTGGCGGTGTTGAGCAGGGGCTATCGTAGAAAATCAAAAGGCTTTGTTCTTGCCGATGCCCAGGCCACGGTTGAAACACTAGGGGATGAGCCTTATCAGATATTTTCAAAGTATACCGATCTGGCCTTGGCCGTAGATGCCGACCGACGGAACGGAATTACTATTTTGGAAGAGAAAATACGCCCCGATGTGATTCTCTTGGACGATGCCTATCAACACCGTAAGGTAAAGTGTGGGTTTTCAATACTGCTTACCTCTTTCGATAACCTGTATGTAGATGACTGGTATTTGCCCACGGGAAATTTGAGGGATAGTAAAAAGGAAGCGGGGCGGGCCCAAGTTATCGTAGTGACCAAATGTCCCCAAGATTTAAGTCTTGCGGCACAACAGGAGCTAGAAAACAAGCTTCGGCCAAAGGCCTACCAACGACTTATATTCTCTTATCTGGCCTACGGAGACCGGCTCATAGGAAACGAGGGTAGTATAGATTTTGAAGATTTGCGTAGGCAAAGCGTTACATTGGTGACGGGTATTGCCAATCCGAAACCCTTATTGGTCTATTTGGAAAACAAGGGGGTGGAGTTCGAACACTTGAGGTTTAAGGATCATCATAGCTTTTCTGAAACCGAATTGGAAATGCTAAGGCAAAAACAATGTATCCTTACTACCGAAAAGGATTTTGTACGCCTAAAGGATAAGGTAGACCATCTTTATTTTATACCTGTACGGCATAAGTTTCTTGCGAATGGCGAGGCTGTGCTAGAGCAAAGGCTACAAGAATTTATGTAATCGAGTTCTTGAGTTCTTTTCGGTTGAAAATGTTCTCGCCAATTTTTTGGTAGAAGACCTCGGGTTTGAACGGTTTGGTAATTACGTCGTTACAGCCGGCCGCATAAAAACTCTCTAAACTATCGTCTAAAGAAATAGCGGTCAAGGCAATAATAGGTGTAACGATATCGAACTTGCGTATTTCAACGGTCGCTTCTTCACCGCCGATTCCAGGCATGTGGATATCCATTAAAATGGCGTCGTAATAATTTTCACGGGCCAAATCGATTGCTTCGGCACCATTGTTGGCAATGTCGCTCGTAATCTCTTTTTTGCTCAACATTTTTTTGGTGATGACCTGGTTGATCTTGTTGTCTTCAACAATTAAAATGTTCAAGCCCTTAAAGTCGTATTCCTGCTCGCTGATGGCAAATGGAATATCGTCAACCAAGCTTTCCTTGCTTTTCGCCTCCAGTTCAAAGAAGAAGGAGCTTCCTACCCCGAGTTCACTTTGTAGTTGGATTTTACTACCGAATAGGCCCAAGAGGCTTTTTACGATGGTAAGGCCTAGGCCGGTACCGCCGTATTCCCTGTTGATCTGTATGGATCCCTGTTCAAAGCCGTCAAAAATATTTTCCTGTTGTTCTTTGGCTATACCTATTCCCGTATCCTTAACCTCAAAGTAGAGGGTAATGTCTTCGTCGTCTTTCTTCAATAACTTGGCAATGACCCGTACCTCTCCGTTTTTTGTAAACTTAAGGGCGTTGCCTACGAGGTTCAAGAAAACCTGCGAAAGCTTCAAGGGGTCGCTGAGTATGTGGTAAGGTATCTCGGGATCGTAGTCGAGAATTAATTCGGTTTTGTTGTTTTGCGCGCTCTGTTTGAGCGAATCGATAACTTCTTGAAGTACCTTTTTTAGATTGAACTGTACGTTCAGGGGCTCTAGCTTATCGGCATCGATCTTGTTGATCTGAAGAATATCATTAATGAAATTCAACAGGTAATCACCTGAAAATTTTAAGGCTTTTAGGTGTTCTTTTTGGTTCTTGCTCGGGTTTTCTTCCAAGAGTAAATGGGTAAGGCCCGTTACGGCATAGAGCGGTGTTCTGAGTTCGTGGCTTACGGTAGACAAGAAATTGGTCTTGGCTTCCATGGCCGTTACGGCGGCATCCCTTGCGGCCTTAAGTTCGTTGTTTTTGGTCTGTAAGAGCTCGTTGGTCTTCAGTTTGATCTGGTTGTTCCTAAAAAGGGAAACGGCCAAAAGGGTAATGATCGTCAATAAGGCAGAGGTGAGTATGGCCGTAATGTCCGATTTGTTCTTTGATTCGTTCAGCTCTTCTATCTTGGCTTCTTGACGTTTTATCTCGTCACTCATAAAATCGAACTGGATCTTTTCGGCAGTCTTTGCCTCGGTCTTCATCTTGGCAATATTGAAAAGCGAGTCGCGTATATGTAGTAGATTTTTGTTGTGCTCTAAAGATTTAGGGTATTGGGCCATTTGCTCGTAAGTGTTGGTGAGCATTTCGTTGGCTTCCCAAATTTCCTTGAAAAAATTATTTTTCTTGGCAAGCTTAAGGGCGTTCTCGGCATTTACGGCAGCTTCGTCGAATTTTTCCGTTTGAAAATGTAGCTGTGCCAGGCCCAAATGTGCCCTAGTCGCCAAATAGTCGCTTTCGTATATGTCCGTATTGACAATAAGCGAATTGAAATTCTTTGCAGCGCTATCGAACTTTTCAAGTTTCAGGTAGATATTACCTTCAGCGAGCAATATGTTATTGAAGAAGTTTCGGTCATTGTTCAGTTGCTTGGCCTCATTGAGCATAAAAATGGCCTGAAAATTCTTATCGTCGTGAAAGAGTAAAATGGCTTCGATATACTTTTGCATGGCATGGCCATAGGGGTATTCTATATCTTTTAACAAAGCTTTGGCCCTGTCCCAGTAAAAATAGGTAGTCTCTTCCTTCTTTAGTTTGAGGTATACCAAGGCGAATTTATGGTAACAGTCTACCAAAGCCTTTACGTCGGCATTGGCTTCGGCAACCTCTGCGGCCTTTTCAAGGGCTTCCAATGCCAGGTCGGTCTCATCCCTGTTGCGATGGGCTCGGGCGGCTTCAAAATAAATACGGACATCCTTGTTTTTTAAGTGAAGGGTGTCTTGCGAATGTCCCGTTTGGGCAGTCAGGATAAGGATGAATACCAGTAGTATTCGCGTTAGTTTTATATGTTGTAGGTTAAACCTCAAATGTATTTTTTTTGAACCAGTAATTGCATTAGGTCGACGAGCCTGCTACTATAGCCGGTTTCGTTATCGTACCAACCGATGATTTTAACCATTTTTCCAATCACCGAAGTCATCATAGAGTCAAACGTACAAGAGTGGTAACTATTGTTTATATCGATGGATACAATGGGATCTTCGGTGTATAATAGTATGTTTTTTAGCTCTTTATCGGATTTTTCCTTGAAAATAGAGTTTATTTCGTCAATAGATGTTTCATTCTTAACATTAAAGGTAATATCGGTTAAAGAACCGTTGGGTACGGGTACCCGAATTCCACATCCTCCGATTACCTCGGCCAAATGTGGAAAAATCTTGGTCAGGGCCTTTGCGGCACCTGTTGTTGTGGGAACGATCGATTGAGCGGCCGCCCTGGCCCTTCTTAGGTCGTGATGGGGCTGGTCGTGCAGGCTTTGGTCGGAGGTATACGAATGTATGGTGGTAATATAGGCTTGCTCTATACCGCACAGCTCATCGATAATCTTGATCATCGGAGCGGCATTGTTGGTCGTACAAGAGGCGTTTGAAATAAGGGTATCCTCTTTGTTCAAGATATCTTCGTTGATTCCCAAGACTACCATCTTGATATCCTCGTCCGCCGGGGGAGCCGATAAAATTACTTTTTTGGCGCCATTGGCCAGATGGGGCGCTAGACTTTCCTTGGTCTTAAACTTGCCCGTACACTCTACCACAAGGTCAACCTCGTCATCTGACCACTGGATTTCGGCCGGACTTGTATGGTTGGTCAGGTTTATAGGGGTTCCGTTGACAAGGATTTGGTTTTTTTTGTAGCCGACTTCGCCTCCAAAAACCCCGTGGATACTATCGTATTTCAATAAATGGGATAGTGTTCGCGCATCGGCCAAATCGTTAATGGCAACTACGTTTAAGTTGGGGTGGCCATCTAGCAGTCTAAATAGCGTACGGCCAATACGGCCAAATCCGTTTATGCCAATCTTGGTTTTTTTCATCTTAAAGGGACGGGCTTATCAATAATATGATCTACTTAACTCTGTACTTTTTCTTTGGTATGCTTAGAACGGTAGCCGATTATCCCACAAAAACCTAGTTAATGTGTTTGTGCGCCTTATACGAGGATCTTACCAGTGCCCCGCTTTCAACATGTCTGAATCCCATTTCCAGACCGATTTCTTCATACTTCTTGAACTGTTCAGGAAGAATAAATTCTTTAACGGGCAAATGTTTTTTCGAGGGTTGTAGGTATTGTCCAATGGTAACTACATCAACATTTGCATTTCTTAGGTCTTTCATGGTCTCTATGACCTCTTCTTCAAGTTCGCCCAAACCGAGCATTATTCCAGACTTTGTGCGGTTTACGCCCTTGTCGTGTAAATAACGTAGTACTTCTAAACTACGCTCGTACTTGGCTTGAATACGTACCTCACGTGTAAGTCGTTTTACGGTTTCCATGTTATGCGATACCACCTCCGGACCTACGGCTACGATCCGATCTAGGTGTCTTTCTATTCCCTGAAAATCGGGAATTAGGGTCTCTAAAGTGGTTTCAGGGTTCATTCTGCGAATGGCCTTTACCGTTTCCGCCCAGATAATGGAGCCCATATCTTTGAGGTCATCTCTGTCAACGGAGGTAATTACGGCGTGTTTAATGCCCATAATCTTGATCGAACGGGCCACTTTTTCGGGTTCGGCCCAATCAACGGTTTCGGGTCGGCCGGTTTTTACACCACAAAAACCGCACGATCGGGTGCAGACATTCCCCAATATCATAAAGGTAGCGGTGCCTTCCCCCCAACATTCGCCCATGTTCGGACAACTGCCCGAAGTACAGATGGTATGTAGGTCGTACTTGTCGACCAGGCCCCTTAGCTGGGTGTATTTTTTGCCGGTCGGCAATTTCACTCTTAACCATTTGGGTTTTCCCTTGGGCGGATGTACATTGGTTATGGTTTCCGTACTCATAGCTTGTGCAATTTTATACAAATATACGATTTAGGCGTGCAGTAACATGCGGTCGCCGACGGTTTTTGATGGCATCTGATCATGGGTGCACCTGGGGTGCGATAAATCTTTAGGGGGGACTATTTTTTTTGAATGACCTCTGCCAATAGTTTTTTTGCGCGCAATAGTTTCACTTTTACGTTGTTTATGGGCTCATTGAGCTCTTTCGCAATATCGGCATAGCTTAATTCTTTAAAATACCTTAGGTTGATGACCTCTTGATAGTGGGGCTTTAGTTTTTTGATGTGTAGTAGAAGACTGGCCAGGTTCTGCTCGCGGATCAATTGGTCTTCCGCAGATGGGGCGTCGTCAAGTACTTTTTTTACTACGTCTTGGTGGCCACCGGTTTCAAGGTTTTTTTTGCGCTTACGGATGAGGTCTACATGAATGTTCTTGGAAATGGCAATGAGCCATGTCTTGAATTCATAATCGGCATTGTAGGTGCTCAGTTTATCGAAGGCTTTTGAGAAGGTTTGAACGGTGATGTCTTCGGCGTCGTTCTCGTTCTCGGTGCGCTTCAGTTGAAATCCGTAGACTTCGTTCCAAAAGGTGTCTAAAAGCGTGCTATAGGCTATTTGGTTACCCGCAAGAGCTTTTTTAATGGTAGTTTGGATATGGTCGCCGGCTCTTGCCAAAGGGATATAAGTTTGAGATATAAGTTTATATGGAAGACTGAAGGTTTACGTTGTCGTCTTTTCTACAATCTTGTTCGCTAGGAAGTTTTCCGCACATACCGCAGGCTTCTCCGTCTTTATTCAAGAAAGGACTCTGGCTGGCACAGGTTCCGGCAAACTTGCCATCTTTTTTAGACCATATTTTGATGGCTATTCCTGCAAATGCCAAAGCTAATAACCCAATGGTCAATAATACGAGTTTCATATTAAGTTATTTTGGGGCAAAGATATAAAATTAAGCCCCGAAACGGAAGTTTCGGGGCTTAATGATATCTTAAATGTGAGACGCTTTAATATGCGATGTTGGCAACAATGTTTTCAACCGTTGGGCTTTGGTTGCCTCCCTTGGGCTCTATGGTGATATAGCTAATGGCATCATCAGCATAGGGTAGGGCCAATAATTTCTCTTGGCTATTGGCTTCTTTGATAATGCCTAAGTTTACCATTTCCCCGTTTACCTCTGCCCACATCTGGTAACATTGGTTTTCTGGTAGGTGTGGCAATTTGCTCACGTTTATATAAGAAAGACGTTTTACGGGGTTGATATAGGCCACCGCTTTGAGTTCTTTCGCCTTTTTGTTCCCTTTGACCGTGTATTTTTTGGTTTCGGGATTCTGAAGTACGATAAACTGGTTTCTTACATCTTCAAGTTGGGCACGCATGGTTTCCTCTAAATCGTCGATTTTATTGTTGACGATAGTGTTTTCTTCTTGAAGGCTCTGGTTTTGGTCCCAGAAGAAATATGAGGCGCCCACCGATATCAACACGGTGAAACTGGCCGCAATGGCCATACGGTAAAAGTTCCTTTTCATTCCCGTTTCCTTGCGGATGCTTTTAAGGATACGGTCTTTCAATTGCTCGGGAGCCTTGACGGCATGCATCTTGGCATAGGTCTCTAAATTGTCCTGTAGTTCTTCATAGGTCTCCCTTACTTCGGGATACATTGAGATATAGCGTTCTACACGCAATGTTTCCTCTGTAGTGGTCGTGCCTAAAAGATAGCTCTCGAGTAAATCGGAGTCTAAAAATAGTTTTATCTTTTCTTTCATGGTTTTAAGGTATCAAGTTAATCGATAACACCAACAGTAGGGTAGGGCCGTAAATTTTCTTGAGTTCCCTCAGACCGATCTTTAATCTCGATTTTATAGTTCCCAGCGGAATGTCAAGCTCATCACTTGCTTCCTGTTGTGTCATTCCTTGAAAAAACAAGGCATCTAACACAATTTGGTATTTGGTCTCTATCTTTTCGAGATTCTCACGGACGTCCATAAACTCGGGTCGTGTACTGTTGACGCCTAAATTATATACGTCAGAAACATCGATTTGGATTTCTTTGTCGCTTTTTGTATTGACACTTCTTAATTTATCTATTGCCGTATTTCGTGTAATCCGGAATAACCATGTAAAAAGTTTCGCTTTTGAAGCGTCGTACGAGTCCGATTTTTTCCAGATTTTTACAAAACTTTCCTGTAAGACATCTTGAGCCAGTTCCTCGTCACGTACTACTTTATTGGCAACTCCCAATAGGGTGTCGCCATAATGTTCGTACAAGAGGGAAATCGCTTTATCGTCTCGTTCTCGCAGTAGTTCTACAATGTGCTTTTCAAATAAAGTACTCATTTTTCTGTATGGGGCGAAAAAAAAATCGACCTTATGGCATCCAATCCGATAGATTGTACCGTATATGGTTTGACGCTAATTTATAAAATAGATTTTTATATCGCCGCGTTAATATTAATAATGTAAATGTGCACTTGGTAACTGCACATTTAATTTTTGGTTAGTTTGGTTTGGTATAGCCCCCGGAATTCTTTTTCGGGGGTTATTTTATGATATTGACTTCGGGTGAAATCCGTATTCCGAATCTATGGTCTACTTCTTCAATAATTTTATATGCCAAGTTTAAAATTTCGTCTCCGCTTGCATTTCCGTAGTTGACAAGAACCAATGCCTGGTTTTTATGGACACCGGCATCACCGAATTTTTTCCCCTTAAACCCGCATTGCTCAATAAGCCATCCGGCAGGTATTTTATACGCTTCTTCCGAAACCTTGTACGATGGGGCATCGGGGTGCTGCTGTGAAAATTTCCGATAGGCTTCGGCACCGATTACCGGGTTTTTAAAAAAGCTGCCACTATTGCCCAAAACCTTTGGGTCTGGCAGTTTGCTTTGCCGTATGGCAATAACGGCATTTGAAATGTCCTTTATTGTGGGGTCCGTAATCCCCTTTTTTTCAAGTTCGGCCTCGATTGCGCCATAAGATGTGTTCTTTTTATGGTTGCGCTTTGTGAGCTCTAAGGTAACCGAAACAATAACGTAACGACCTTTGCCTTCATTCTTAAAAAAAGAATCGCGATAACCGAAGCGACACTCTTCTTTAGAAAAGGTTTTCAACGTCTGTGTCTCAATGTGCATGGCTTCGCACGAAACAAAGGTATCTTTGAGCTCTACACCGTAGGCCCCTATGTTTTGAATGGGGGCCGTACCTGTATTGCCCGGAATGAGTGACATGTTTTCTAGTCCCCCGTAATTCCGTTCAAGGGTGTACAGCACCATTTGGTGCCAGTTTTCACCGGCCATGACCTTTAACCTAACGGTGTCGTCGTTTTCCGAAACAACCTCCTTTCCTTTGAGGTTGATGTGCAATACCAGGGCGTTCAGGTCGTTGGTGATAAGCATGTTGCTTCCGCCGCTGAGTATGAATTTTTCAGGGTAGCCTTTTAGTTGAAGTGCCGATTTTAAATCGTTTAAACTATTGACTTCAACAAAAAACTTTGCCTTGGCATCAATGCCAAAGGTGTTATAGGTTTTAAGGGATATATCTTTGTTGACTTCCATTAACCTATATAACTGGCTAGTCCTTCCTTTAGTATATGAACAGCTTTCTTTAAGTTTTCTTTGTCGAGAACGTAGGCAATTCTTATCTGGTTCTTTCCGTGGTCTTCAGAGGCATAGAAGCCTGCGGCCGGGGCTACCATTACGGTTTCGTTGTCTAGTCGGAATTCCTCTAACAGCCATTGGGCAAAAGCATCGGAGTCGTCAATGGGCAATTCAACGATACAATAAAATGCCCCCTGGGGTACCCCTATTTTTACACCTTCTATTTTTTTTAATTCTTGGATCAGAAGGTCGCGCCGTCCGACGTATTCTTCCTTGACTTGGTCGAAGTAACTCTGTGGCGTTTCCAAGGCTGCCTCACTGGCAATTTGGGCGTAGGTCGGTGGCGATAGCCGGGCCTGGGCAAATTTCAGGGCGGTTTTAGTTATGGTTTCGTTTTTTGATACCAGACAACCGATACGGGCACCGCACATGCTATATCTTTTACTGACCGAGTCAACGACAATGGCGTGGTTTTCGAGGCCTTCTTCCTGTAAAATGGAATAGTGTTCCTTGCCATCATAGGTAAACTCCCGATAGACTTCATCGGCAATGAGGAAAAGGTCGTATTTTTTGACGATTTGCGCCAATTTCTTAATTTCTTCCCTAGTATACAGGTAACCCGTAGGGTTGCCCGGATTGCATATAAGGATGGCTTTTGTGCGTGGGGTAATCAGTTTTTCGAACTCTTCGATAGGGGGAAGGGCAAAATTGGAGTCAATATGAGATATGACAGGAACTACCTTGACCCCAACGGCCGTTGCAAAGCCATTGTAATTGGCGTAAAATGGTTCGGGAATGATAATTTCATCATCGTTGTCGGCAACGGTACTCATGGTAAAGGCCAAGGCCTCTGAGCCGCCCGTGGTGACTATGATGTCTTTTGCACTGACGTGGATGTCGTTTTTGGCGTAGTAGGCCGCAAGTTTTTCACGATAGGTTTCCGAGCCTTCGGTACGGCTGTAGGCCAGTACTTCCAAAGTGTTGTTCTTTACTGCATCAAGGGCTACCTGTGGTGTTTTGATATCAGGTTGGCCGATGTTCAAGTGAATAACGTTGACCCCTTTTTTCTTGGCTTCTTCTGCATAGGGGACCAATTTTCTGATAGGGGACTCGGGCATCAATTGCCCTTTATGTGATATTGAAGGCATGTTAATTACAATTTTGGCACAAAAATGAGGAAACCAAACGACAAAACCATGATTCATAGCGAATTCGTTTGTTTGTCTTTTGTTAAAAAAGAGGGGGTGTATCTGAAAAAATCGTAAATTAAAGAGGTAAATATGAAAAAAGTTGAATGGCGCCCGAACTCATATCGTCCTCTTTTTGTTGCTGTTGTCCTCATTGGTGATGAGGGCACAGGGCTTTAGTTTACCCGAGGGAAAAAAGTTTGAAAAGCTAAAATTTCAATTGATCAACAATCTGATCATAGTGCCCATCGAGGTGAACGGTACCGAACTCTCGTTTTTACTGGATTCCGGCGTGGGAACACCTATATTGTTCAATATCTCGGAGCGTGATTCGGTGCAGATCAACAATGTTTCCGAAATTACCATAAAGGGGTTTGGCGATGATGTGCCCATAAAGGCCTTGGTCTCCCGGGAAAACGCTTTTCGTATAAAGTCTATTGTAAACCCCCGGCAAAGATTGTTCGTGGTCATGGACAAGAGCGTCAATTTTTCTACCTCCTTGGGTATTCCCGTACACGGCATAATCGGTTATGACCTGTTTCGTGATTTTGTGGTAGATATCAACTATACGAAGCAGGTCATTCGTTTATATGATCCAGGGAAATATGTATACCGTAAAGGTAGAAAGTACGAGGCCTTGCCTTTGTACCTTACCGGAAAAAAAGCCTATGTCAATAGCGGTCTGTCGTTGAAGAACGGAGAGGAGTTTCCTGTCCGGTTGCTGCTCGACACCGGTAGTAGTGATGCCCTTTGGTTGTTCGAGAACGATACCATTAATGTACCTGATAAGTATTATGACGATTTCTTGGGAAGGGGGCTTAACGGTAATATTTACGGGAAACGTACCAAGGTCGATGCTTTGACCATTGGTCGTTTTACCTTAAGTGATGCCAAGGCGGCTTTTCCCGATAAGGAATCCTTCCGTGAATTGAAAAACCTGACCGACCGCAACGGAAGCATCGGTGGGGCCGTACTCAAACGCTTTAACGTAATCTTCGATTATAGTAAAAACCGTATTACACTTAGAAAAAATTCCAATTTCGGTAAGCCCTTTCGGTATAACCTAAGTGGTCTTGACCTGCAGCACGATGGTATTCGATACATAGCCGAGAGTATTTCCGATTCCCGGGGGGTGGTGCATGATGCTAAAAAGGAATTTGGGAACGTGCAGATACTGTTTGAGGAGCAGACCCGATTGAGCGTTGTACCTGAAATTGTCGTATCTGCTATCAGGGCGGGTAGTCCTGCCCATGAAGCGGGATTGAAGGAGGGGGATGTAATTTTGGCGGTAAACGGAAAAAAGGTCCACCGTTATAAACTACAGGATATTTTGGAAATGATCAATGAACGCGAAGGGAAGCGTGTAAAACTGCTTATAGAACGTTACAATTCCGATTTGCTCTTTTCCTTTGTGCTGAAAAATATGCTTAAATAGAAAACCCTGCCTTTTAGGGCAGGGTTTTTAGCAATATTTATATTCAAGGTTTATTTACCTTCCGAGGCTTTAACTTCACCTTTTATCTTAAGAACCTTTGTAGGTGTATCGGCATTCGATATTACGGTAATGGCCTTTCTGATCGGGCCGACACGATTGGTGTCATATTTTACCTGGATCTCACCGGTCTTACCTGGTAAAATCGGGTCTTCCGGTTTCTTTGGGATAGTACACCCGCAACTAGAGCTAACTTTGCTTATGATAAGCGGTGCCTCGCCCGTGTTCGTAAATTCAAATACGCGAACGCCATCGGCGCCTTTTTGTATTTCACCGTAATCTACGGTCTCTGATTTGAATTCGATTTTTGCTGATTT
This sequence comes from Zobellia uliginosa, assembly GCF_900156625.1. GTDB lineage: Bacteria > Bacteroidota > Bacteroidia > Flavobacteriales > Flavobacteriaceae > Zobellia > Zobellia uliginosa. The sequence continues at coordinate 183,594 of NZ_FTOB01000005.1, forward strand.
GTCTTGTGCGGTAAGGGTAAAACCCATTAGCCCAACAAATAATACAAGTACTAGTTTTTTCATTTTGTTAAATTTAGGGAATCTCAAAAATAAATCTTTTCAGATGAACCTCCAAAATTCTTTTGTTATCTCTTAACGTTACTTATTTTTGTTTCGTATTTAAAACGCGGCAAAATTGCCATAATTTATTAACAATGTAACTTCATGTTTCGGTCTTTATTGTGATGACCGACATACTCTAGTCAAAAACCGTTCCAAAAATATGGATATCCCTTCTAAATATGACCCCCAAAAAGCTGAAAACCATTGGTATGATTACTGGATGCAGCATGATTTCTTTTCTTCGACTCCAGATGAAAGGGAGCCTTATACCATTGTAATTCCTCCGCCAAATGTAACCGGAGTACTTCATATGGGGCACATGTTGAACAATACTATTCAAGATGTATTGGTCAGAAGGGCCCGTTTAATGGGGAAGAACGCATGTTGGGTGCCGGGAATGGACCACGCCTCCATTGCTACAGAGGCTAAAGTTGTTGCGAAATTGAAGTCTCAAGGCATCGATAAGGCCGATTTAAGTCGCGAAGAATTCCTAAAGCATGCTTGGGATTGGACGGACGAATACGGCGGGGTTATTTTAGACCAGCTAAAAAAATTAGGGGCATCCTGCGATTGGAAGCGTACCAAGTTTACCATGGATGACGATATGTATAAATCGGTCATCAAGGTTTTTGTCGATTTGTTCAACAAAGGATTGATATATAGGGGCTACCGTATGGTAAACTGGGATCCCGAGGCCCAGACTACACTTTCCGATGAAGAGGTAATCTATGAAGAAAAGCAAGGTCTTCTTTACTACCTTTCATATCCCATAGAAGGTTCCGACGAGCGGGTAACCATTGCTACTACGCGACCTGAGACCATTTTGGGCGATACGGCCATTTGTATCAATCCTAACGATGAGCGCTACCGACATTTAAAAGGGAAGAAAGCCATAGTGCCGATCTCGGGCAGGATTATCCCTATCATAGAAGACGAATACGTAGATATCGAGTTCGGTACCGGTTGCTTGAAGATTACTCCGGCACACGATGTGAACGATAAGGCCTTGGGTGAAAAACACGAGCTTGAAACCATCGATATCTTCAATGCCGATGCTACGTTGAATTCTTTCGGACTTCATTATGAAGGAAAGGATCGTTTTGTGGTGCGCAAGGAAATAACCAAAGAGCTCGAAGAAAAGGGCTTTTTGGTCAAAAAGGAAAATTACGTCAATAAAGTAGGGACGTCGGAACGTACCAAGGCGGTTATAGAGCCAAGGTTGAGCGATCAGTGGTTCTTGAAAATGGAAGATTTGGTCAAGCCAGCGATCAAGGCGGTACTTGAAACCGAGGAGGTAAAATTCTTCCCTAAAAAATTCGAGAATACCTATCGCCACTGGATGGAAAACATCCGCGATTGGAATATTTCACGCCAATTGTGGTGGGGGCAACAGATACCCGCCTATTATTTCGGTGATGGCCAAGAAGATTTTGTCGTGGCCGAAACGGTTGAAGATGCCTTGAAATTAGCCAAGGAAAAGTCAGGTAATGCCAATTTGACAGTAGACGACCTTAAACAAGACGAAGATGCCCTAGATACTTGGTTTTCATCTTGGTTGTGGCCTATTAGTGTCTTTAACGGTATTTTGGAGCCCGAAAACGAGGAGGTGAACTACTACTATCCTACCAACGACCTGGTCACGGGGCCGGATATTATTTTCTTTTGGGTAGCCCGAATGATTATTTCGGGCTATGAATACCGTGATGAACGTCCTTTTCAAAATGTGTATTTCACAGGCTTGGTACGTGATAAACAACGTAGAAAAATGTCTAAGTCGCTAGGGAATTCGCCCGATGCACTTAAATTGATAGAAGATTATGGGGCAGATGGTGTTCGTGTCGGACTTTTATTGAGCTCTGCCGCGGGGAACGATTTGATGTTCGATGAAGATCTATGCCAACAAGGAAAGAACTTTGCCAATAAAATATGGAACGGTTTCCGATTGTTGAAAGGTTGGGAAATAGCCGATCTGCCACAACCCGAGGCATCAAGATTGGGTATTGAATGGTATAGGGCCAAATTCAACAAAACCTTACTTGAGATTGAGGACCATTTTAGCAAGTACCGTATCTCAGATGCCCTAATGGCAATTTACAAGTTGGTGTGGGACGATTATAGTTCATGGTTGTTGGAAATTATAAAACCCGATTACCAGAAGCCTATCGATAAAACCACCTATGAGGCGGTCATCGATTTGTTTGAACAGAACCTTAAATTGTTGCATCCGTTCATGCCTTTCTTGACCGAAGAGGTTTGGCAGCACATTACGGAGCGTAAGCCTCAAGAGGCTTTAGTGGTGGCGCCATGGCCGAAGGTAGAGAAAGTAGACGAAGCTCTTATTGAAAGCTTTGAAACTGCGGCGGAAGTGGTCTCTGGGGTTCGAAATATCCGTAAGGAAAAGAACATTCCTATGAAGGAGAGCTTGGAGCTTTTGGTGCTCAACGAGGGCGGTTTGGCCAAAACATGGGATGTGGTCATAGGGAAATTGACCAATGTATCGGAAGTCTCCTATGTCGATGCTACCGTAGATGGTGCATTGTCATTCCGTGTAAAGAACAATGAGTACTTTGTGCCGATGAGCGGCGCTATCGATGTTGAGGCCGAAATCAAAAAGATCGAAGAAGAGTTGAAATACACCAAGGGCTTCTTGCTGTCGGTTCAAAAGAAACTTTCTAATGAGCGTTTTGTAAACAATGCACCAGAGAAAGTCATTGCTATAGAACGCCAAAAACAGGCCGATGCCGAGGCTAAGATAGAGACCTTGGAAAAAAGTCTGGCCAGTTTAGGCTAGTCCTTTTTTTAATATAAGTGCGGTCGGATATCCTTATTTGAAGGATGTCCGACCGTTTTGTTTTTGGGTTGTTCAGGGTGTTGTAATAACCATTAGTTATCCAATACGTAGGGTGGTTTTTGGTTTCTTTTGGGGCATTGTGCCTGTAATCAGTGAATTACGGATTTTGTTTTATTGTGGATAAAAAACAAGAAATGAACTTAGATTCACTTTAATTACTATATTAGTAATGTGAGAGTAAGGGACGATACCAAGATCAATACCATTTTTGAGGCAACTACTGCATTGACCTCGGAAGTGGGGCTGAACCGGCTCACGATGTCATCTATTGCCCAAAGGGCCAAAATGGCCTGTGGAACCCTTTATATCTACTTCGATAGTAAAGAGCGGCTGCTGAACGAGCTGTATATGCATCTTTTTGTCGGTAGTACCCTTTCCATACTTCCTTCTATTGGGCATTTACCCTTAAAAAAACAACTTTCCATCATCTGGTCAAAAGTGCTGTGGTTTCGTGTAACTAACAGTTCAGAGGTGATATTCATGCATCAGTTTCGGTATTCGGTCTATGCTTCCGAAGAAACCCATAAGCTTGACGACCAGTTTGTGGGCTTTATCAAAAACTTATTGGGGCAGGGAAAGGAGGAATTGATTATTAAGAACATTGATAGTGACCTGATTATTCCCTTGTTTTACGGTTATGCCAATAACTTGGCTAGGCAAATGGCTATGGATGAGGTAGAAATTACGGATGAGATTATCGATCAAACCTTCCACTTGTGTTGGGATGCTATAAAATCATGATATTTTAACATTCATAAATGAATTTGTATTCATTTATAACCGTATATTGTATCGTCTTAACAGTTGAATGGTATCGAAAATTAGTTTGTAATAGCTCCATATTCTTACTGGAATACATTTATTTGAGATTCATCTGATCTGCTTAAGTCATTGGAGGCCCCATTTGTCATAACTATATGTTCCCCCACTTTATGGCTTTAGGGGTCCTTCTTTTACGACTTCGTTCCCAATTTTTGTCCCTTATCTTCTGAAAATTCATTTTTCGTGTCTATATTTAGGTAAAACCTTGATATTATGAAAAATACCATATTGTTAGCAGCTTTGTTCTCTGTGTGTTTTGTCACGTCGCAAGAGAAAAGTAGTGAAGTTCTACCTTCTGAAATACAGGTCAAAACGGCGACCTTGCCTGCTCCCGAAGCCGATAAGGATGGGGCCATGGTGTATGGGTATGATAGTTCGGGAAATCTGACGGTATTGAGGGAAGGCAGTAATAATTTGGTTTGCATAGGAGACGATCCTGCGAAAGAGGGGATAAGCGTAGCTTGTTATTCAAAGGCCTTGGAACCTTTTATGAAACGCGGTAGGGAGCTCACCGCTGAAGGGAAAAACACTAAGGAGAAACGGGAGATTCAAGGTGCCGAGGTTGCGGCGGGGAAATGGCAGATGCCCCTTGTGCCCAGTATGCTCTATATTTATTACGGGAGCGACGAAGCCTACGATAGGAACACCGGTGAATTGGCAGACGGACAGTTTCGTTATGTGATTTATACCCCTTTTGCCACGGTAGAATCTACAGGCTTGCCTTCAAAACCCCATGCCAAGGGTATGCCTTGGCTTATGGATCCCGGTACTTTTCGGGCGCATATAATGGTAGGCCCTTTTAATTGAACCGCATTCTGTTGATGTGAAATTGTTTTAAATGTAATACTACGGCAAGTGGAAACCTATGCTCAGGCACTTTTGTATGCTATCCCCGTTTTTATGGTGCTCTTGGCCATCGAAATAGGGTATGGGTATTTTGTAAAGGACCAAAAGCATAAGGTGATGGATTCCGTATCAAGTATAAGTTCGGGCTTTACCAATATTATTAAAGATACCTTGGGTCTAGGGGTGGCCTTGGTAACCTATCCTTATTTATTGAAGCATTTGGCGGTGTTTCAAATGGAGGCTACGTGGCCGGTATGGTTGATTGCCTTTATCGTAGTCGACTTTGCGGGATATTGGAACCATCGTTTAAGTCATAAAATAAATTTTTTCTGGAACCAGCATGTGATCCATCACAGTAGTGAAGAGTTTAATTTGGCCTGTGCATTGCGTCAGCCCATTTCTAATTTGATCGGTTATTTTCCGTTATTGTTGATTCCTGCGGCAGTTCTTGGCGTGCCTAATGGGCTAATGGCTATTCTTTTGCCCGTTCATCTCTTCGCGCAATTTTGGTACCATACACAACACATAGGTAAAATGGGCTGGGCCGAATATATTATTGTAACCCCTTCGCAACATCGCGTGCACCACGCTATTAATCCGGAGTATATCGATAAGAACCTCGGGCAGATTTTTTGTATTTGGGATCGTTGCTTCGGTACCTTTCAAGAAGAACTTGAGGATGTACCCCCTCAGTTTGGGGTGTTGAAACCCGCTTTGACATGGAATCCGATCCCGATTAATTTTCAACACTTATGGCGTTTGATCCGCGATGCGTGGTATGCTAAAAGCTATTGGGACAAGTTTCGAATTTGGTTTATGCCTACTGGCTGGCGGCCTGATGATGTCAAAGAAAAATACCCCATGGCCATTATTGAGGATGTCTACGGTTTTACCCGTTACGAAACCCCTGCATCGACCGCGTTAAAAGTGTATGCGGTTTTTCAAATGTTGGTTACTACGGGCTTTATGTGGTTTATGTTCTATAATTTTTCTGCAATTGGGCCGAAGGGGCTGCTTCTGTTCGGCTTTGTGGTTTTTACCGGGGTTTATGGCTATACTACTTTGATGGACCGCAAGGAGTATGCCGTGTATATAGAACTATTTAGGGGCGTTTTAGGCTTGGCCTTGATCTTGTTTACGGGCGATTGGTTCGGTCTTGACAGTTATGTGCCCTTCGGAAGTTGGCTCGTAGCGCTTTACTTTTTGATAAGCCTGTTTTCTGGAATATATTTTACCTATTTTGAAACCTCGGCCCCAAAAAGGAACACATGGGCCTAAATGTTTTTTATTTGGGTATTTTAAACAAGAATTATATATGATAAGACCTTACATTTTAGCCGAAACGAATTGGGAGGCGTTAAAGGAGGAAAGTTTTGAGTTGGCCATATTGCCATGGGGAGCTACCGAGGCACATAACTATCATTTGCCTTATGCTACCGATAATATCCAAGCGGATTATTTGACGGCGGAAGCGGCGCGTGTAGCTTGGGAAAAGGGAGGGAAGCCGATCGTGTTGCCGACCTTGCCTTTCGGGGTAAATACGGGGCAATCCGATATTTATCTCGATATCAACCTGAACCCAAGTACTCAGTTGGCCATTTTGACCGATATCGTAGAAGTGCTCAATAGGCAGGGGCTTCATAAGTTAGTACTGTTTAACGGGCATGGGGGCAATAATTTTAAGCCTTTGGTGCGTGAACTGGGGTATAAGTTTCCTAAGATGTTCATTAGCTTTTGCAGCTTTCCCCAAGCCTTGGATAAAGGCTTGTATTTTGAGGAGGAAGGCGACCATGCCGATGAAATGGAGACCAGTCTTATGCTTCATTTGAGACCGGATTTGGTTCTTCCTAGGGAAAAATGGGGTATGGGAGCTTCCAAAAAATTTAAGATCAAATCCTTTTCGGAAGCTTGGGCCTGGGCCGAACGAAAATGGTCTGAGATCAGTGAAGATACCGGTGTGGGTAATCCGCATAAGGCCAGCAAGGAAAAAGGGGAGCGCTTCTTTAATGATGTTACCCAAAAGATGGGGCATTTCCTTTACGAGCTGTGCAAGGCCGATACAAAGGATCTTTATGAGTAGACTTGTGAAATGGGAGTGGGGCTCGGTAGGGCTCAGTGCTTGTTTTGCACTTCGCTTTTTACAAGTTTGATGTAAGCCTTCATTGCCTCGTCTTTTTTAATGTTTTTTGCCTGTATAAGGGCATTGGCCTTAAAGGCGTTGATAAGGGGGGTACTGCTTCCGGGGTTGCTATAGTTTTTGTTGGCTATTTTGTAATAGGCATACAACTTGAGCAGTAAGTCGGCTGGCAGCGGGTCGGTATAGTTGTTCATAAACTCTACCGCCTTGTCGAAATCAATATGTAATTTCTCCTTCTTCATTCCTTTTGACTACAGCGGCGATACAGGTTTCTGCACCGATTACTTTTTGGTTTAACTTAACGGTAATGGCGCAATCCAAAGGCAAGAACAAATCGACCCTGGAACCGAATTTGATGAAACCGGCATCTTCGCCCTGTTGAACGTTATCGCCTTCTTCGGCATAGTTCACTATACGTCGTGCCAATGCGCCTGCAATTTGCCTGTATAGGATGTCCCCGAACTTTGGTGTGCGTATGACTACGGTCGTACGTTCGTTTTCGGTACTTGACTTAGGATGCCAGGCTACAAGGTATTTTCCTGGGTGGTACTTTGAATATTTTACACTTCCACTGGCAGGATATCGGGTAACGTGCACATTGGTAGGAGACATGAAAATGGATACCTGTTTGCGTTTGTCCTTGAAGAATTCGGTTTCCTCTACTTCTTCTATTACCACAACCTTGCCGTCTACGGGTGCCAATATTTCGTCAAAGTTTTTGTTGGCCCTTCGGGTCGGGTTTCTGAAAAATTGAAGAATCAAAATTAAGATTACTACCGCGATCAATTGAATGCCAAGACGTAACCAAGGAATCTCAATGGTATACTGCGAACCAAGGATAAGGGCGGAAACGATAAAAAAGGTAATAAGAATAATTTTTTGACCCTCTTTATGAAACATGGGCGAAAATATTTAAGGTTAAATACGCAAACGGTGCTGCAAATATTAAACTATCTAGGCGGTCTAACATCCCGCCATGGCCAGGTAAAATAGCACCACTATCTTTTACACCGGCAGCTCTTTTAAATTTTGACTCTATTAAATCGCCCAAGTTGCCCGTAACTACAATGATCACAGCTAGGGTAACCCATTGTGCAGGGCTAACGATAGGCTCGTATTTAGCTAGGAAATAGGCTGTTGCCACGGCAAAAACCAATCCTCCCAAAGCGCCTTCAACCGTTTTCTTTGGGGATACCGCCGGAAACAGTTTGGTTCGCCCAAAGGTACGACCAACGATGTAAGCGAACGAATCGTTTACCCAAATTAAGATAAAAATACCTATAATTAGAAACTTGGCAAAGTCATTGTCGGTATAAGGGATCATGGTAAGGAAAATACATCCCCCACCCACATAAAAAAGTCCGATGATAAACTTTTGAACCGTATTGAAAAGCTTTTCCTTTTTTGAAAAAAGATAAAAAAGAAGGGCAAAGTTAACGGTAATGGTGCAGAACAATAGTATGTAGACTACGCTCATGTCGTTTACGAAATAGATAAAGGCCCACCAGAGTGCCAAATAGGCGGCGTAGATGTGCAGTCCTTTAAGGTCGACCAGTTTTTTATATTCGTTGAGACAGGCCAGCCCGAAGATCATGAATAGAAAATCGAAGGCATCCGAGCTTAAAAAGACGGCAGATAGCAATAAAAAGATGTAAACAGCCCCGGTAAGCGAACGCCTTAAAACTTCTTTCATGTTATAGGTCTTCCAAAAGTAAAAGATATAGATTTTTTGAGCTACTTCCGTAAGTTAAAAAATCGTCTGAATTACCCTCGTTAGGTTGAAAGTGTTTTAATGTAGTAATGTTTGCGGGAATGTTATGACCGTATTTCTTTTTGATCGTCTTTAATCCTTCGCCTATAGACTCCACCAATTGGCTGGTCGTGGCAAAAACGATGACGTTGTACGGTAGTTCGTTCAGTTTTTTGTCCATCAACTGGTTTGAGCATACCAATATAGAACCGTTTTGGGCGATAAGGTGCTCACAAGTGGTAAAGAACACTTCGCTCTCTCGTGTCTTGTCGGTAAAACTGATTTTTTCTTTAGAAAACTTTTCCTTGAGTTTAGGGTCGATGATGTAAAAGGGGTGGTCTTGCCAGCTATTTTCGTTGACAATGTTTCTGACAGCCTGGGAGATTTCGTCAAACGAATCGCAGTAGAGGAATTTACCACCATTTTTCTTGAAATGAATGGTAAATTTCTCGTCTACAGGTATGTTCAGATCGGGCATGTGGGCGCCTCTAGTTTCCGCTGTTTCTTTGGAAACCTTCTTCTGCTTGCCACCACCGAATAATTTGTCAAATAGCCCCATTTGCTCTTATAAAACTCAATATACATTCTCTTCTGGTTAAAGAAAACGTTAAATGTTCTTATTTATTTTCTTCTCCTTCTTCTTTAGCAAGTGCGCTATTGTCAGGCGCAGCCGTATCATCGGATATTTTTTCCTGTCCTTTTTGATCGAATTCCTTGTCAAAAGGTCTTTTGCCGAAAATCTTTTCTAAATCTTCTTTAAAGATAACTTCTTTTTCTAACAACCTTTCGGCTAGAATCGTAAGCTTGTCTTTGTTCTCGGTCAATACCTGAATAGCCCTCTGGTACTGCGCTTCTATGATTTTTGAAATTTCCTTGTCGATCTTACGGGCCGTATCCTCGCTGTAAGGTTTGGAGAAGCCATATGAATCTTGCCCCGATGAATCGTAATAGGTAATGTTGCCTATCTCGTCGTTCAGACCGTAGATCGTTACCATGGCCCTTGCTTGCTTGGTTACTTTTTCCAAGTCGCTCAATGCTCCGGTAGATATCTTGTTGAAGATAACCTTTTCGGCGGCTCTACCACCCATGGTGGCACACATTTCGTCTAACATCTGCTCTGGGCGGACGATTAAGCGCTCTTCGGGCAAATACCATGCAGCACCTAGGGATTGTCCCCTTGGGACTATAGTTACCTTAACCAATGGGGCAGCGTGCTCAAGCATCCAACTTGTGGTGGCATGACCTGCTTCGTGGTAGGCAATTGTTTCTTTTTCACCTGGAGTGATGATTTTATTCTTTTTCTCTAATCCACCGACTATTCTGTCGACTGCATCCAAGAAATCTTGTTTGGAAACCGCCTTTTTCTCTTTTCTGGCCGCAATAAGTGCAGCCTCGTTACAGACGTTGGCAATATCGGCACCGGAGAAACCGGGTGTTTGTCTTGCTAAAAATTCTAAGTCTAAGGCCTCGGAGGTCTTGATAGGTCTTAGGTGGACCTCAAATATTTCCTTACGCTCCCTAATGTCGGGTAAGTCTACATATATCTGTCTGTCAAAACGACCGGCACGCATTAAGGCCTTGTCCAAAACATCGGCACGGTTGGTAGCGGCCAATACGATAACGTTGGTATTGGTTCCAAAACCGTCCATTTCGGTCAGCAACTGGTTGAGCGTGTTTTCACGTTCGTCGTTAGAACCGGTAAAATTGTTCTTGCCACGGGCGCGGCCAATAGCGTCAATCTCATCGATAAATATAATGGCGGGTGATTTATCCTTGGCTTGTTTAAAAAGGTCACGTACCCTTGAAGCACCTACACCGACGAACATTTCTACGAAGTCGGAACCGGATAGGGAGAAGAAAGGCACTTTGGCCTCTCCTGCCACGGCTTTCGCCAAAAGGGTCTTACCTGTTCCCGGAGGACCTACAAGAAGGGCTCCTTTAGGAATCTTTCCACCTAGGGAGGTATACTTGTCAGGGTTTCTTAGGAACTCGACAATTTCTTCTACTTCTTCTTTGGCGCCTTCAAGACCGGCTACATCTTTAAACGATGTTCTTGTATCGGTCTTTTCGTCAAAAAGTTTGGCCTTTGATTTCCCGATGTTGAATATCTGGCCGCCGGCACCACCGCCGCCACCGCCCGACATTCTGCGCATGAGGTAAATCCAGATACCGATAATCAAGACGAAGGGCAGTATGCCCAAAAGAAGATCCATAAGATAGTTGTTGTCGGTATCGTAATCGACAATGGTATCTAGGTTGTTCTCTTTTTTGATGTTCTTGATCTCGTTCTCGAAATTCTGCAAATCACCATAATCGAGCACGTACTGTGGTACGGCGCCGGTAGAGGGTAAAAATGGCTTTTCGGCTACATCTTTATGGACGTCTTTGGCCATAGCTTCTTCTGTAAGGAAGACTTTGGCCTGACGGGTATTGGTGATGATCATGATTTCTTTGACATCACCGTTTCTTAGGTATTCTTGTAACTCTGAAGTTGTCGTTTTTTTGGTGCTGGCCAAGTTGCCACTACCTATAAATTGAAAACCTATTAAAAGAATTGCGATCAATCCGTAGACCCACCACGAACTGAACTTAGGTTTTTTTGTATTCGAATTGTTATCTTTCGCCATTATTATTTTTTACTGGTTCAAACTGCTGCTACTTTCTATCGTGGTCAATTTGGCGTCACCCCAAAGACCTTCGATATCATAATATTCTCGAATGTGTTTCTGAAATACATGTACTACAACATTAACGTAATCCATTAAGACCCATTCGGCATTATCCTCACCTTCTACGTGCCAAGGTTTGTCTTGAATCGATTTGCTAACGATTTTACGAATTGAACCTACTATTGCGTTTACATGTGTGTTCGAAGTACCATTACAAATTATAAAGTAGTCACAAACAGTATTCTCTATATCTCGTAGGTCAAGCAGATTTATATCTTGGCCCTTAACTTCTTCTATTCCCTGTAAGATCAATGCAATTAGTTCATCTGCATTGGCTTTGCTTTTTTGCATTCAAAATTTTATTTCTACAAAGTTATTATTTTTTTGTTCTTTTAGGCCTAAGTTTTTTATAATAGATACAATATCTACGATTTAAGCCTGAGATGGAATTAATCAAACTTAATGCCACGGACTCTACAAACGCATATTTAAAACGTTTGTTGCCCGATAGTTCCTTAACTGATTTTACGGTGGTTATGGCCAAAGAACAGTTGAAGGGCAAGGGGCAAATGGGGGCTGTTTGGGAGTCTGAGACCGGTAAAAACCTTACTATCAGTGTTTTGAAAAATGACCTGCATCTGGTTGCCGATGATTTTTTTGCGTTGAACATTTGTGTTTCACTTGCCGTTTATGATGTGCTGAAGGCGTATCAAGTGCCGAACCTTAGCATAAAATGGCCCAACGACATTCTGTCAGGTACTTCGAAAATTTGTGGAATTCTTATTGAGAATTTACTTTCTGGGGGGCAAATAAATACGGCCGTGATAGGTATTGGTCTAAATGTGAACCAAACATTTTTCGGTAATGTTGAAAATGCCTCTTCTTTAAAATTGATTTTAGGTAAAAACTTTGAACTGGATGAACTCTTACATGCTTTAGTTGAAAGTTTAAAACGCAATTTTTTGAAAATGAAGGCCGAACCCGTGATGAAATTGTGGCAGGCCTATGAGGAAGTGCTTTTTCGCAAAGACAAACCCTCGACCTTTGAAAATCGAGATGGGGAACTCTTTATGGGGTTCATTCGTGGTATTTCCCCCAAGGGAAAGCTGGTTATTGCCCTTGAGGATAATATCTTGCAAGAATTCGATATCAAAGAGGTAAAACTGCTCTACTGATTAGATTTTCGATAGGTTCTCTGAAAGTGTTCCCATAAAATTGGTGATCGGATGTTTGATCATCATGGCCATCATAGCGTTGAACTTGCCTTCGAAACTCAGGGTAACCCCACTTTCAGACTCGCTTATTGATGTGATGTCGGCAGTTAGGGTAAAAGGCAACTTGTCACTTGCGGCACCCAATACTATTTGGTTGTACGGGGTTTGTCCTTGACGTTGTAGAACGATCTGTGGCATGCCACTTAGGGCAAAAAGAAAGCGGTCTTCGTTAATGACCTCAAATTTTTCGATGTTGTCGGGCATTAATTTTTCGAAATTCTTCAAATCGGTCAAGAATTCAAAGACTTCTTTGTTTCCTTTGGCTATATTTTTTTGAGGTGTCTCTATATGCATATCAATATTATTGCTGCCACTTCGATGGATTTTTTCTCCATTCCAATAGGGTGTTTAACTGGTCTTCTTTAATAAAATGGGTGTCCGAGGCCTGTTCGATCAGGTGTTCGTAATCACTCAAGGTATTCAAAGAAACATTTTTTGCTTCAAAATTGCTTTGTGCCACATCGAAACCATAGGTAAAAATGGCTAACATACCTTTTACTTTGGCTCCGGCCTCGGTTAGGGCGTCAACGGCGTTTAGGCTACTTTTTCCCGTACTGATCAAATCTTCGATTACCACCACCGTTTGATTGGGCTCCAGTTGGCCTTCAATCTGGTTTTTGCGACCGTGGGATTTGGGCTCGGGCCTAACGTAAATAAACGGAAGCCCCAGAAAATCGGCTACTAAGGCACCTATTCCGATGGCACCCGTGGCTACTCCGGCAATAATATCCGGCTTGCCGTAAAGTGACTCTACTTGCTTGGCCATTTCTTCCCTGACGAAGTTTCTTATGGCGGGGTAAGAGAGTATTATTCGGTTGTCGCAATAGATTGGTGATTTCCATCCGGAAGCCCATGAGAAAGGATTTTCCGGTTTCAACTTAATTGCATTAATTTGCAATAGGAGTTCGGCCGTTTTCTTGGCTGTATTCTTGTCTAAAACCATGACGCAAATGTATAAAGTTTTTGTGAACGAACTGCCCTTGATCTTGACAAATAAACTCTCGGAAACGGGAGGTGGCGAATATTTTTTGTTAAACGAAGATTCTATACAGGCTGCTATCAAGGCATTGCGGAAGAAAAAAATGACCGAGGCCTACATTTATCACCCTAACCATGAGGAGATTCTAAAGAAGTTTACACGAAAAATTCCTTTGGTCGTAGCGGCGGGTGGCGTGGTAACCAACAACCTCGGCGAGGTATTGTTCATTTATAGGAACGATAAATGGGATTTACCAAAAGGAAAATTGGACAAAGGCGAGTCGATCGAGACTTGCGCTATACGCGAAGTTATGGAAGAGACCGGCGTCAAGGGATTGCGTATAGAGAATTTTTTAAGGAAAACCTACCATGTATTCAGTAACAATGGGGTCTATACATTAAAGGAGGTGCATTGGTACGCCATGAGAACCGACTATGATGGCAAACTTAAGCCGGAAAAGAAAGAGGGAATAGAAAAAGTGAAATGGAAGGGCCCTAAAAAAATACAGGAAGCCCTTCAGAACTCCTATAATAACATCAAGATACTTTTTGGCGATTAGGGCCTTTATTTTTTCATTATTCGGTATACCGGATATTGTAAATGGGCCTCTTCATAGTGCTTTGATCGCTTGAATAGCCAATCTAATTGGGCGTACCAGTTGGCATTGAACTCAGGGTCATTGGCTTTTCTGGAAAGAAAACTATCTTTTAATACTTGGTTTTGTTTTAGTAATTCTGCTGCCTCATCTTCAAAAACATAGGGAGAGAAACCTTCCTTTTGTTGTAAGATACTATCGAAAAAATTCCAGTTAAAGAACGAATCCTTGGTTTCGGGCTCCAAGGTTTCAATAATATACCTGATACCTTCTTGGTCGGTAGGTATGAGAATGTCGCCTTGTTGAAACCTTATATTTTTGACGCTGACCTTTACTTCGGTGTCGTAGTGGGGGTAATGCCCTTCATAAGGGTAGTTTAAGGTCTTGTAATGGTCTATTTTATAAGATTCTACCGCAATCACCGTGTCTTTCTGTATGGTGTTGTAGTTGATCTTATTGAGGTCAAGCAGGGTCAGTACTTTGTGCCATCCCTTTTTTAAAACGTAGGCTTCGGGAATTTCGACCGAGTCCGTGGAGATGTAATGGTTTTGGTAATTGACTTTCTTGACAAAGGGCTTGTTTCGATCGTACTTCAGACGGGTGAGTCCGGTAACCTCGCTGGTAAGCGTGTCGCCTTCATATCCTTTAAAATCTAACACGGTTGTTTTGGTGGTGTCTATTTGCCATTTGGTAGGGTAGTGCGTCCAACTTTTGTGCCTGTGCTTGGCTTCCGCCCTTAGTCGCTTTATTTCCTTGGCGTCGGTCTCTGCCAATGAAATCATTTTTGTCATGAGTTCATAGGTTCCTTCAACCCTTTGTTTGTAGGGCTTTAGCATATGGGTTTCTACCATCATGCCAAAAGTGTTCCAAAGCGTAGTGTATCCTGTGGAGTATCGGGGGTAGTCCATAAACTGTGAAAACCCTTTTTCCGGCACTTGGTTGAAGACATTAACGTAAGGGGTAATGCTCCAATCGTCTTCCAATAATGATTTCTCTAGTGATGGCATCATCTTGTTATGGATATAATCGCCTAGTTCGCCGCCCAATTTGTTATGTTGGGTAAAAAGATGGGTAAGGGTGTATTGGTAGTCGGCTCCGTTGCTCACATGGTTGTCGATGAATATATCTGGGTTTACCGTATGGAAAATTTGGAAAAAAGTACGGGCGTTCTTGGTGTCGGCTTTTATAAAGTCCCTGTTCAGGTCGTAGTTTAGGGTGTTGCCGCGAAAACCGTAGGCCTTTGGGCCGTTTTGGTTGGCCCTTGTTGTACTGTTTCGGTTAAGGGCGCCGCCTATATTGTATATGGGGATGGTAACCAAGACCGTATTTTTTGGGGCGGGTATTTTTCCCGATGCAAAATCCCTGTACAGGAGCATGGTGGCGTCAATGCCATCGCTCTCCCCGGGATGAATACCGTTATTTATAAATAAAATGGTCTTGTCGCCACTTACTTTTTTTAAGTTGAAATCGCCATCGGGGTTGTAGGTAATCATATGAAGTGGGTAGCCACTATCGGTGCTGCCGATGGTCTGCATGTTGATTTCGGGAAAATCTTTGGCCAATCGGATGTAGAAATCGATGGTCTCGAGATAGGTGGCCGTTTCCGTGCCCTTACTGAGTTCAAAACGGGTCTTGTAATCTGCCGTTTGGTCGTCTTGTTCGCTTTCGCAAGAAGAACAGAACAGTAGGGTCAAAACAAAAAAGTTGAATATTCCCGAGCTAATTTTCGTAAATCTTCGTCGCATATACCAAAAATAAGCAAAAACAACCAAGTTTTAACTATGCTACTTTGGTAATCTCGGCAACGTGTTCCTTACGGATGGGTTTGTTGTTGAAGGTAATGGTGTGGTCGGTTTTTTGCTTGAAGCACTCCCACTTTTGTAAGTCGATTTTGTCTATGGAAGAGGTGATAATGTTTACCCTTACTTTTTCCGATGTGGGCAGGGTTATGAACTCATCTAGAAATTGCCATCCGTCCATGATGGGCATATTGATGTCTAAAAAAATGACCTGTGGGGCTTGTTTGTTTTCTTCTATTCGCTGTTTGATTCCGTCAATTGCCAACTTGCCGTTACGGTATACTGTAATATCATCGCACTGCACAACGAGGCTCAACATTTTTTGAATGCCGAACACCGTAATCGGATCATCATCGATAATACAAATACTCTCAATTTTGTTCATTAAAATAGATTTTGAAGGTAGTGCCTACGCCTACCTCACTGGCAACGGTTACTTTGCCGTTCATAGCTTCAATTTGATTTTTCGTAATGTATAGGCCAATACCTCTAGAGTCACTATGGTCGTGAAAGGTCTTGTACATACCGAATAATTTTTCGCCATACTTGTTTAAATCGATACCGAGTCCGTTATCTGAGATGGACAGAATGGTATAGCCCTCTTCGTTTTTAGTTTCCAGCCTGATTATAGGACTTCGGTCCGGATGCTTGTATTTGATCGCATTGGTAAAGAAGTTCATCAGTATGCTATCGATATACGATGGTATAACATTTATTTTTACATCATCGCTTATTGTATTGATGATTCGGGCCTCGTTACTTGCGAAGAAAGGTTTTAAGTTGTGTTTTACCGAAGCTATACGTTGGTTGAGCCGTACGGGTTTCTTTTTAAGGTTGATATTGGTGTTTATGGCAACTACCTCGTTCAGGTTTTCTAAGGTTTCCAGTAGATTGTCTGAAGCTTGGGTAAGCATTTCTGTAATCTTGATCTTTTCGTTTTCGTTCTTTTCGTGGGCCAAAAAGTCTAAAAGCATAGAAAAATTAGCCGTGTGCGAACGTAGGTTGTGTGAAACGATATGGGCGAAGTTGACCAATTTTTTGTTCTGTTGGGAAGTAACATTGATCAGGTCGCGTAGTTCTTGTTCTTTTTGTTTCAGGTCCGTGATATCCATACTAATGCCTACGAGGCCCTGGGCTTTTCCGTTATTGGATTTTAAGGGGATTTTTGAGGTGAGAAAGGTTACCATTTTACCATCTTTGGTTCTGCTGGTGGTTTCACGGCCCAACATAGGTATCAAGGTTTCCATTACATGGAGGTCTTCTGCCCTGGATATTTGGGCTATATCTTTGTCAAAGAGGTCAAAATCATTTTTGCCCAATAATTGGTCGGCATTTTCAACGCCCATATATTCGCATTCCGACTTGTTTACCAGAATTTTTCGAGACTCCGTATCCTTTATAAAAACGTTCAGGGGCAGGTTGTCGATAAGCGTGCGCATCAAGAGCTCGTTTTCCTTGGTCTTGGCCTCACGGCGTATCTGTTCTTCTATATTCTGTAAGGTGCCCTTAATGCCTACAATTTTACCGTCGATATAGGTGGGCATACCAGCTACCTGTACCCATATTTCCTTGCCTTTTATGGTTTTGAACTGTAGTTTTTCATTCCATGTCTTGCCATTCGTCAAGGTATCGTGCAGGTGCATGGCAATGGTATTTCTACTATGCCCGTCTTTGTATTGGCTGATGGCCGAGTCAAAGCTGAATTTGTAATCTTTGGAAACCTCATAGATTTCGCGAATAACATCGCAGCCGATAAGCGTATCGCTGATAAAGTCATATTCCCAAACCCCTATTTTACTGATTTCACAAGTGGCATCGAGAAGTGATTGAAGTTTGGCTACTTTTTCCCCTTTTAGTTTCTCTTCGGTAATATCGTTAAAGTGAATGATCAAGCCCACGGTTTCATTGGCGTCGTTCAGCCAAGCCGTGCATGACCATTTATACCATTTGGCATCTGCCTCGCTTTTTAAGCTGTAATTAACATTGAGGGACTCAGAGGAATTGGAAAGGCAGTTGTATAAAGTGTTTTCCCAATTGTCCGACAAAGTGGTGAACAGTTCGTTGATGGGTTTGCCAAAAACGTGCGTGGAATCAAAACCAAAATCACGTACGAATTTATCGGACGCATACACAACCTCGAACTTTTTGTTCGTGAAAACAGTGGCCGATGGCAGCTGTTTTACAAGGGGGTTGTTTTGTATGGTTTTGGTTCCGTTCAACATATTACTGTAATTTCTGACTAAAGTAGAGGCATTTTACTTTATATCTAAACCTTTGTTGTGAATAGTATAAAACTCGTTGTGTTGCTAATAAAATGGGATGTTTGCAACATTAAACAGTTAAAATGTCGTATTTACTTACAAAATACGATTTTATTTTAACATTTGTGTTTTTTAACGAATTATTAGGGTGAACGGCAGTTTAGGATCTATGAAATGCGTACGGTGTCGGGTACGAGGCCTGTATAGTCGCCTCCGTTTCGAATTACGTCCCTTACAATTGACGAGCTGATGTAAGATTTGCCTGAGGAGGTCAATAAAAAAACGGTTTCTATTTCAGATAATTTTCGGTTCGTGTGGGCAATCGCTTTTTCAAATTCAAAGTCGCCCGGGTTTCTTAATCCCCTAAGAATGAAGTCCGCTTCTATTTTCTTACAAAAGTCCACGGTCAGTCCTTCATAGGTGAGCACTTTTATTTTAGGTTCGTCTTCAAAGGCCTTTTCAATGAACTGCATACGCTCTTCTAGGGTGAACATATATTTCTTTTCGGAATTTACACCGATGGCAATGATAAGTTCGTCAAACAGGGTAATACCTCTTTGTATGATATCGAAGTGCCCTAAGGTCAAAGGGTCGAAAGAACCTGGGAAAATTGCGCGTCTCATGGGTTTGTTCGTTTTTGGGGAGCGTATCTTTTTTATTAAAGATAGGTCATTTTTGGTTTAGCGCTTCGTCTACTGCGCTTGTAAATAGTTCTTCCAAGGAAATGCCGGCCTTTTCGGCCTGCTGTGGTAATATGCTTTCGGTGGTCAGGCCTGGGGTCGTGTTCATCTCCAACATATATGGTTCGTCGCCGATAAATATGAACTCGCTTCTTGAGTAGCCTTTCATTTTTAAGACTTCGTAAGCCCGTTTGGCCATTTCCTCCACCTTGTCTTGCTGTATTTTGGAAATACGGGCAGGGGTTATTTCTTGCGATTTTCCTTGGTACTTTGCTTCGTAATCAAAGAAGTCGTTCTCCGAAACGATTTCGGTAATGGGCAAGACCTTGGTTTTTCCCTTGTAAGTAATCACACCAACGGAAACTTCCGTTCCGTCGAGAAAACCTTCGATAATAATTTCATCGTCTTCTTGGTAGGCCTTGTCTATGGCACTTCTTAAATGGTCTTTTTCATGCACTTTGGAAATGCCAAAACTGCTGCCGGCTTTGTTGGCCTTTACGAAACAAGGCAGCCCTACCTTGGCAACAATGGCTTCCTCATCGATAGGGTCGCCAAGGTTCAAATAATACGATGGGGCGGATTTTATACCGTACGGCTTCAATACGCTTAAAAGGTCACGCTTATTAAAGGTTAGGGCCGATTGGTAATAGTCGCATGAGGTCTGGGGAATGCTGAGCAGTTCAAAATAAGCCTGCATGAGCCCATCTTCGCCCGGGGTGCCGTGAATGGCATTGAAAACACAATCAAAGGCCAAGTGCCCCTGGTCGGTGTCTACCGTAAAATCGGCCTTGTTTACCGGATGTTCTTTTTCGTTCGCATCGACATAGACCCATTTCTCTTTAAAAATGTGAATACAATAGGTGTTGAACCTTTCTTTGTTCAGGTAGCGGTGTACTACACTTCCGCTGTTTAACGAAATTTTGTACTCGCTAGAGTAGCCCCCCATAATGATGGCAATATTTTTCTTCATACGACCGTTTAAATTCTTGGCAATAAAACGAAACCGAAATTAAACAAAAAAAGCAATACGAGTTCACTATATTTGTACCGTTAAAATAAACATATGCGTAATTTTTTCAACTTTTTAAAAAGTAGGGTATTTTTTATTCAACTAGGCCTGGCCATAGTGCTTTTGGTAGTTGTATCGATTTTTGTATTGCGCTGGTTAAGCTCTACCACCAATCACGGTGAATTTGTTGAAGTGCCCAATTTCGCCAAGATGTCGGTGCCCGATATGCGCAAGTCGGCAGAAGAGGCAAAATTGAGATACGAAGTTCTCGATTCGGCAAACTTCAATCCCGAATATCCAAGGTTTTCGATTATAGAGCAAAATCCACCGGCGGGTAGTAAGGTCAAGGAAAACAGAAAAATTTACCTGACCGTAAATCCTTCGGGCTATAAAAAAGTTTCCGTTCCTAATATTATACAGGTTACCCAGCGTAACGCTACCTCGATGTTGCGCGCCGTAGGTCTTGATGTACAGCGGGTCACATATATTGATCAGTTGGGTAAAGACATGGTCTATTATATAAAGTACAAGGGCAAGCAAATCAAACCCGGCGACAAGCTGCCTAAAACCTCTAAGATAGAATTGGTGTGTGGTAATGGCTCCATTACCGATCAGGCCAGGGTTCAAGCAGATTCAGAATAATACATGCAAACACCGGAAAATCAAGAACCGAACGATGATGAGCTTTTTGAGCATCACCGTTTTGTAGCCTCTAAAGGTCAAGAACCGTTAAGGGTCGATAAATTCTTAATGAATTTCATAGAATACGCTACTCGAAACAAAATCCAACAGGCTGCCAAAAGTGGTCATATTTGGGTCAATGGGGCTATCGTAAAACAAAATTACAAGGTAAAACCGGGCGATGAGGTAAAGGTGCTGTTCGAGCATCCGCCGCATGAATTTCTTTTGGTTGCTGAAGATATTCCTCTCGATATCGTTTATGAAGACGATGTACTCTTGGTGGTGAACAAACCCGCCGGAATGGTAGTACACCCAGGTCATGGTAACTATTCGGGCACGCTGATCAATGCGCTGCTACATCATATCAAAGACCTTCCTGTCAATAGTAACGAGCGACCAGGCTTGGTGCATCGTATAGATAAGGATACATCGGGACTTTTAGTGGTGGCCAAAACCGAGGCCGCAATGACCCACCTTGCCAAACAATTTTTCGATAAAACATCGGAAAGGGAATATATAGCCTTGGTATGGGGCAATGTGGAGGATGATCATGGGACGATTGAGGGCAATATTGCCAGAAATCCAAAGAACCGTTTGCAAATGCAGGTCTTTCCCGAGGGCGATGAAGGCAAGGAAGCCGTAACGCATTACTCCGTTATAGAAAGGTTAGGTTATGTAACCTTGGTGTCGTGTAAGCTAGAGACCGGTCGTACCCACCAGATCAGGGCGCATATGAAATATATAGGCCATACCCTTTTTAACGATGAGCGCTACGGAGGTGATAAAATATTAAAGGGCACCACATTTACCAAGTACAAACAGTTTGTAGATAATGCCTTTAAAGTACTGCCCCGGCAGGCCTTACATGCCAAAACCTTGGGTTTTGTGCATCCCGTAACGGGCGAAACCATGCGTTTCGATTCTGAAATCCCCCAAGATATGGTCGATTGTATCGATAAATGGAGGCACTATGCACAGCACAGTAGCAAATAGGTTATAAGGAACATCGATGGCCCTATCGATAACTCTTTTCCAAATGCATAGGTTTTACTCCGGATCATCAGTATTTTTACCTGAAGTTTTGAAATAGACACAAGCATGAAAATCGTTATCTCTCCTGCAAAATCCTTGGATTTTGAAAAAGATTATCCAAAATATAAGGAAACACAACCCCAATTTTTAGATGAGGCCCAGAGCTTGAACAAGGTTTTGGCCAAAAAAAGTCCAAAGGCCCTATCGGAGCTTATGGGGATTTCCGATAATTTGGCCCAGCTCAATTATGAGCGAAATCAGAATTTTGAAGTACCTTTTACCTTAAAAAATTCCAGACCGGCCATTTATGCGTTCACGGGTGATGTCTATCAGGGATTGGACCCCTATACCATACCCTCCCATAAGATGGAGAAACTACAGGAAAGATTACGTATTCTCTCCGGATTGTACGGCATTCTTCGCCCCCTCGACCTAATGCAGCCCTATCGTTTGGAAATGGGTACGCAACTGAAGGTCGGTAGAAAGAAGAACCTGTATGAGTTCTGGAAAAAAAAACTGACAGATACCTTGAATTCGGAATTGAAAGACGATGAGCTTTTTATCAACCTGGCGAGCAACGAATATTTTAGCGCCATTGACAAAAAGGCGCTGAAAGTACCTATTGTTACCCCAATATTCAAAGATTGGAAAAACGACAAGCTCAAGGTTATCAGTTTCTTTGCGAAAAAAGCACGTGGTGCCATGGTTCGTTACATTATAGATAAGGATGTGCAAAACCTTGATGAACTGAAAGGGTTCAACTATAACGAATACGAATTTAGCCCGTCACATACCTTAAAAGAAAACGAACCTGTTTTTATCAGGTAATCTATTTCTTTTTCTTTAGGCTGATCTTCTCTTCTACGGTAGGGCGTCTCTTAATTTTTTTAGGGCGCCTTGCTCCGTAAGAGCGATTGGCGATTTTCCCTCTTCTCGATTTTTTGTCTCCTCTTCCCATGTGATATTCTTCTTTAGCTGAAGATACTATTTTAGGTTTGGAATATCAAGCAAAGCGCAAACTGACTTTCTTAAGGTGACATAGAAACGTCACAAAATACCTGTAATTTATAGGCATATCATATTGCTATCCTAGACCAAAAAAGTTAAGTTTGTTTGAATCGGTTCAAGGGTAATAATTTTAAACAACGCGCAAACATGAAGATAGAAAAGGTTTTAGTAGCGAACAGAGGTGAAATTGCCATACGTATTTTTAGGGCCTGTGTTGAAATCGGTGTGCGAACGGTCGGAATCTATACCTACGAAGACCGGTATTCCTTACACCGCTACAAAGCCGATGAATCGTATCAAATAGGGGAGGATAACGAACCGCTTAAACCTTATTTGGATATCGATGCCATTATAAAGGTGGCCAAAGAGAACAATGTAGATGCCATTCATCCGGGGTACGGATTTTTGTCGGAGAACGCCAAGTTCGCCCAAAAATGCGCCGACAACGGTATTGTCTTTGTCGGTCCTAAAGTTTCGGTATTAAAGGCCTTGGGCGATAAGATTACAGCCAAGGAAGTCGCAGTTGCCAATAATATTCCCATTATACAAAGTAGTGATAAGGACTTAAAGGATGTAAAGACCGCGATTGCCGAGGCCAAACGCATCGGTTATCCCTTAATGTTGAAAGCTGCTTCAGGTGGCGGCGGACGTGGAATGCGTGTGATCAGAACCCAAGAAGAACTCGAAAAAGCCTTTCCCGAGGCCAAAAGGGAATCGTTGAACGCCTTTGGCGACGATACGGTCTTCCTCGAAAAGTTTGTAGAGAATCCCAAGCATATCGAAATACAGATCGTGGCCGATACCCACGGGAACATGGTACACCTTTATGAACGTGACTGTTCCGTGCAAAGAAGGTATCAGAAGGTTATAGAATTTGCCCCGTCGATAGGACTCCCGCAAGAGACTAAGGATAGCCTATATAAGTACGCCATAGCTATCTGCAAGGCGGTCGATTATAACAATATCGGTACGGTGGAGTTTTTGGTAGATGATGATGGTAGTATCTATTTTATTGAGGTGAATCCCCGTATTCAGGTAGAGCATACGGTTACCGAAATGATCACCAATATCGATTTGATAAAGGCCCAACTTTTTATAGCTGGGGGATATAAACTGTCGGATACCCAGATAAAAATACCGAATCAAGAATCGGTTCAAGTAACGGGTATAGCACTGCAATGTAGAATAACTACGGAAGACCCATCGAATGACTTTAAACCCGATTATGGGGTAGTCACTACTTATCGAAGTGCTTCCGGTTTTGGTATTCGTTTAGATGCGGGAAGCATTTATCAAGGGGTGGTTATCTCACCTTTTTTCGATTCCATGTTGGTAAAAGTTTCGGCACGTAGCCGAACGCTTGATGGTTGCTGTAGAAAAATGCGCCGTGCCCTGGCCGAATTCCGTATCCGTGGGGTGAATACCAATATGGCCTTTCTCGATAATATCTTGAAGCATGAAACTTTTCGCGAGGGTAAGGTAACGGTCAATTTTATTAAGAACGAACCTAAACTTTTTGAGTTTACCGAACCCCGAAACCGGGCCAATAAACTGATTACATTTTTAGGGGAGGTCATAGTAAACGGAAATCCCGATGTTAAGAAGCTTGAGCCTGGCCGTATCTTGGCCAAACCGACAATTCCTTCTTTTCCGAAAATTGACGGGCACCCAAAGGGTACCAAGGATTTGTTGACCGAATTGGGGCCTGAGCAATTTGCCCAATGGCTCAAGGCGGAGAAAAAAGTACATTTTACCGATACCACCATGCGCGATGCCCACCAAAGTTTGTTGGCGACCCGCATGCGGACCATAGATATGATGAAAGTGGCCGAAGGCTATGCCAAGAACCATCCCGAAATATTTTCCATGGAAGTCTGGGGAGGCGCCACTTTTGATGTCTGCCTGAGGTTCTTGCACGAAAATCCATGGGAGCGTCTGGCCCTGTTGCGTAAGGCAATGCCCAACGTATTGTTGCAAATGCTTATTCGGGGTTCCAATGGCGTAGGGTATACGGCCTATCCCGATAACTTGATCGAGAAATTTGTAGAGGAGTCATGGAATACGGGCGTAGATGTCTTTAGAATTTTCGATTCGTTGAACTGGATGAAATCCATTGCCCCATGTATCGAGCACGTACGAAGCAGAACCGGTGGTTTGGCAGAAGGCTCCATTTGTTATACGGGCGATATTCTAAATCCTTCCAAAACAAAGTACGACCTAAAATACTACGTGCAACTCGCTAAGGATATCGAGAATGCCGGAGCCCATATTTTAGGAGTAAAGGATATGGCCGGACTCTTAAAGCCGAATGCCGCCTTTGAATTGATCCAGGCTTTGAAATCTGAAATCAATATTCCTGTCCATTTACATACCCACGATACCTCCTCGGTACAGACGGCTACCTATTTAAAAGCGGTCGAGGCAGGGGTCGATGTAGTCGATGTGGCTTTGGGCGGACTTTCGGGTCTCACTTCCCAGCCCAACTTCAATTCCGTCTTGGAGATGCTCCGCTTTCATGACCGAGAGAATGCCATGAATACGGAAAAACTTGCCGAATATTCCAATTATTGGGAAACCGTCCGTAATTATTATTACACCTTTGAATCAGGATTGAAATCGGGTACGGGCGATGTGTACCACCATGAAATTCCTGGAGGACAATATTCCAACCTAAAAGGACAGGCCATTGCCTTGGGACTTGAGGACAAGTTTACCGAGGTAACCAAAATGTACGCCGAGGTCAACCAAATGTTCGGGGATATCATCAAGGTTACCCCGAGCTCGAAAGTGGTCGGTGATATGGCGCAATATATGATCAGCAACAACCTAAGTGTTGCGGATGTCATGGAAAGGGGGGAGGATATTTCCTTTCCCGAATCGGTAAAAAGCTTTTTTAGGGGAGACTTGGGACAACCCGTGGGTGGATTTCCAAAGAAATTACAGAAAATCGTTCTAAAGGACGAAAAGCCATATACCAATAGGCCCAACGCGCATCTCGAACCCATAGATTTTGATAAGGAGTTCAAGGCCTTTAAGCGAAAGTTTAAAAAGGGAATGGGCAGGGAACTTAAAATGACCGATTTTCTTTCCTATAAATTATACCCCAAAGTCTTTACCGATGCCTATAACAACCATGTGAAGTACGGAAATTTGGTAAACCTACCGACGAAAAATTTCTTCTACGGCATGGAAGTAGGCGAAGAGATCATGGTCGAGCTCGAAGGAGGAAAGAACGTTCTGATTTCATTGATGCTCAAAGGTGAGCCCGATGAGGCCGGTAATGTTAGTATCTTCTTTAAGATCAACGGTCAACTTAGAAATATTTTGATCAAGGATACTTCCGTAAAAGTGGAAAAGCAGGAAAATATAAAAGTCGACCCGAGTGATCCCAAACAAATTGGGGCACCATTGCAGGGGCTACTTTCCAATGTACTTGTCAAGACGGGCCAAGAGGTGAAAAGGAACCAGCCCCTCTTCGTTATCGAGGCCATGAAAATGGAGACGACCGTAACGGCTACCGAAGAGGGCGTTGTTGCTAAAATACAGTTACAAGGGGGGGCTTTGGTAAATTCCGAAGATTTGGTATTGACCTTGAAATAGGTATATTGTATATCTATGTTTTTACACACGCATCCTTATGAGCCTTTTATTTTTGAGCAGGCTGAAAAGCTCATCGTAGGAACGCTTCCGCCCCCACGGTTTACGACAGGTGAACTAAAGGCCGATGATGTCGATTTCTGCTACGGTAGTAGAAATGGCATGCTCTGGCCTATTCTAGACCGCATTTTCGATTTGGGCCTGGTGTATGAAAACACCCATTTGGCCGTTGAACAACGCAAGAATTTTTTATTGGCCAACAAAATCGGGGTCTGTGATATCGTTGAAAGTGCCGAACGTGAGAAGGTAGATGCTTCCGACTTGGGTATGCAAAATGTACGCCTACGGAATTTGCTGCATTATTTAGAGCGTTATCAGAATCTGAAGACCGTACTCTTTATGGGCGGTAATAGCAAGAACGGTCCTGAATACTTTTTTAGGAAACTGTTGAAACCCATAGAGGTCAAGTTGGAAACCATTTCTGAAGAGGTGCCGCGAATATATCGATTTCAACTCCCGGAAACGGATCGGAAAATACAGACCGTCTCCCTGACGGCGCCATCGGGTGCGGCCAATAGGGCGGTAGGTAGTTTGGCTTCCTATAAAAGTATGAAGGCTGCCGATGCCAATTTTAATACCCTTGATTTTCGAGTGCTACAATACCGCGATTTTTTTCTTTCCTAAGATATTCCTCAGCTTTGGAAATACCATTGGAATAGGTGTAAACTAAAAAGAGCCCTATCGGTTTCGACAAGACTCTTTTACGAGAACACTATATGAAAATGAAAAAATTTAAATCCGTATTAATTACATTGTAAATGTACCTTGTTATACCCTTGTGGGGTAATTATTGTTGTCAAGACTGTTGTTTTTGTGGTGTAGTGTGGTATTTTTGTTATAAGACGCGCTCAAGTGTCGATAGTCGTGTATTATTACCGATATTTACCGGTCGAAAACCATAAGTATTCCTTTTAAATTTTAAATAACCTATGCCGCATATAGAAAGATTGGTTGAGTTTAAGAAGTCGGTCAACAACAAGTTTAATGTCTACAATAGTCTGTTCTTGAATTTGCCGTACCGCAATATCGAGAACGTGGGTATGCTTATACCGTTGTTGTTGGATCAATGTCAGAAAGGATTGAGTTCAGGGCTTAACCCCCAGGAAATTCTTGAGAAGTTCTTTGAGAACTACGCGCATATCGATTCTGAAAAAGAACAGATCGATTTTATGTTCAAGATTATTCAGTACGTTGAGCGACAGGTGGTTTTGTACGATAGTGTTGAAGATGCAGCTTTTCCGAAGCTACAAGAGCATACACAGTCGTTATCGATTAAAGACTACTTTCAATTGGTAAATAAGAACAAGAGTTGGGACAAGGTGTCTAAAAAACTTTCTTCCTTCAGTGCCCGCCTTGTGTTAACGGCCCATCCTACACAGTTTTATACTCCCGCCGTACTCGATATCATCGAAGAATTGCGATCACTTATTTTAGAGGATAAGATAGATGATATTGATATTACCTTACAGCAATTGGGGCTGACCTCTTTGATCAATTCAAAAAAGCCTACCCCATTGGACGAAGCTAAAAATATCATTTACTTTTTACGTCATGTGTATTACAATGCCGTGGGGGACTTGTACGCCTATATCAAAGAGAATATAAAAAAGGACGACTTCGAGAACCACAATATTATGAAGTTGGGCTTTTGGCCCGGTGGTGACCGTGACGGAAACCCTTTTGTAACGGCCGATATTACAAAAGACGTGGCCGATGAGCTCCGTATCAACTTGATGAAGTGTTACTACAATGATTTGAAGATCATTCAGAAAAAATTGACCTTCAAAGATTTGCAGGAGCCTATCCAAAAACTCCGTGGCAACTTGTATACCGCCATGTTCGATTCAAAGAAAACCGTGGGCTATAACGATATCTTGCAACCGCTTCTTGACATTAAGGAGTTGTTGATCAATAAATATCACAGCCTTTACTTAAAGGAGCTGGAGAACTTTATCGATAAGGTGAAGATATTCAAGACCCATTTTGCCACCTTGGATGTCAGACAAGATCATAGCAAGCACAAATTGGCGATTGAGAGTATATTGAAAAACAATAAATTGATCAAAGAAAGTGTTGACGAGCTTTCTCAAGAAGCCTTGGTCGACCTTTTGATCAATAAAGACCTGAAGGTCAATGCCAGTGATTATTCAGAGGATATCGTTAAAGATACCATTACCAACATCAAGCAATTGAAGGGTATTCAAGATGCCAATGGGGAAGAGGGATGCAACCGTTATATCATCAGTAATTCGGAGGATATTTTTTCGGTACTGTTCGTTTTTGGACTGTTCCGATGGTGTGGATGGAAGAAAGAAGAGATCACTTTCGATATCGTACCCTTGTTCGAGACCATGAACGGTATGGAAGGAGCCGAAAAAACCATGCAAACGCTTTTTGATTTGCCCGATTATAAGGCACATCTTGAAAGAAGAAATTACAACCAGACCATTATGCTCGGTTTTTCCGATGGTACAAAAGATGGTGGGTATTTAAAGGCCAACTGGGCTATTTTCAAGACCAAGGAAACCTTGTCAAAGGTGTGTGATAAAAATGGCTTCAACGCTATTTTCTTTGACGGACGTGGTGGCCCACCGGCACGTGGTGGTGGTAAAACGCACCGTTTTTATGCGGCCCAGACCAAGAGCATTGCCAATCATGAAATACAGTTGACCATTCAAGGACAGACTATAACCAGTACCTATGGTACCAAGGAGCAGTTTATCCATAACAGTGAGCAACTCTTGACGGCCGGTCTTTCAAACAACCTTTTCGGTAAAGAGAACGTGATTTCAAAAGAGCACAGAAAATTGATAGAGCAACTTTCTGAGTTGAGCTTCAAAAAGTACGATGCACTTAAGAACCACGATAAATTCATTCCCTACTTGGAGAACCGTAGTACGTTAAAGTACTACCAAAAAGCCAATATAGGTAGTAGACCGGGGAAAAGGGGGAATAAGAAAAAATTGGAACTTACCGACCTTAGGGCCATCTCTTTTGTTGGTTCTTGGAGCCAATTGAAGCAGAACGTACCGGGTTATTTTGGTATTGGTACCGCTATACGGACCATTAAAAATGAAGGTAGGTTGTCTGAACTTAAGAAATTGTACAAAGAGGTGCCTTTCTTTAAAGCCTTGATGCATAATAGTATGATGTCGTTGTCCAAGTGTTATTTTGAGCTCACATCCTATATGCAGAAAGATGAGGAGTATGGAGATTTTTGGAACATCCTTCACGAAGAGTATCAACTGTCTAAGAAAATGTTGCTTTTGATTTCCGGAAGCAAGATTTTGATGGAAAACGAGGCAGTTTCCCGTGAGTCGATCAAAATACGAGAGAATATTGTTCTTCCGCTCTTGGTAATCCAACAGTTTGCCTTGCAGAGAATAGGGCAGGACACAAGCTTTAAGGACGAGTATGAAAAAATCGTTACCCGTTCGCTCTACGGCAATATTAATGCCAGTAGAAACTCAGCGTAAAAAAAGGCCCTTACTTTTAAAGTAAGGGCTTTTTGTTTAAAACGGATATGTTGTTTTTTGGGGTGGCCTAATCTTCGAAAACCTTGAACGCTGCGCCCATACCGTAATTGCGATGTCCAGTTTGGAGCAGTTTTGAGTTGGGGTTATAGTTCCGATCAAAGACTTGCCATTTTTTATCGTTAAAAAAAATGCGGCGAACAAAGGTGCGTTGATTAGCCTCTCCCTTTACGAAGGGCAACAAGGGCCTAAAGGAGGTCGATATTTTTTGTATGCCCCGGGCCGTTTTTATCTCACGGTATTTTTTGGTCTCTACCAATTTCCCCTCTTTATCGGCATAGCCTAAAACTTGGATCGAAACAAAAAGTCCCGACTCGGGAATGAAAATGGAGTTGGACAATAGGTCGAGCTCAAATACCTTGTCGGCCTTTTCGTCCATAGAAAAAACGATGTTTTCATAGGGAATGCCCGCACCGGGAGTTCCATTGTTGTTTTCGTAGAACTGTACCCTGAATATAGTGGCGAACTTACCCTTTCCCTTGGTTTTGTATTCCGATTCGGCATTGACGGGCAAGTAGAGTTTTGATATTTGTGAAACCTGACCTTCATAGCGATGAAAGAGCACGGCTATTTCACTTTCTACGGTAGGCAACCAACAGGCAAAAATGTCTTTATGGGTCTGCGGTTTTTGCTTCCTCAACTTGAATTTTCCTTGTTTTGGGGCGGAGACGATAACTTCGCCGAGTTGTGAAACCTCTGGGGCAAGTGCAACGATATGGGGTTCGGGGCTATTGCCTTTTGGAATCGAGATCGCTTTTTCCGAATAGCCAAGTGCCGAAATATAGAGCGTATCTATGTCGGGGTATTTTTGGGAGGAAAATACAAAAAGACCTTCTTCGTCGGCAAAGGTGCCCAGTCCGTCACCAAACGATATGGTGGCGAAGGAAACGGGGGAGCGGTCTTTGCTGTCTATGACCTTGATCTCTTGTGCATGGCCCCAATAGATAATAAGAAAGAAAAGAACGAGGGTATATCGCTTCATGGCGTAAACAATTTAGTACATAGTTAAGGCCGTTAAGACCTTGTACTCTATTGAGAACGGGATTTACCGATTTTCAGTATTAAAAATCGAATTAATAAGACAAAGGGAAAACCGTGTAAGATCACATCGAACCAATCTTTGGGCTGCATACCTATTGCTCCGCCCGTAATCCACTTGATTTTGCCCCAGATATGGGGTTCGGGAAAAAAAGGGGCCAGACCCAAGCTAAGGCAGAGGAGCAATAGAAGCTTGCCGTTGTTGATAAGGTCTTTCATGAGTTGCTGTTTTTGTCAATAAAAACTAGCGGATGGTTTCGATGAACTTGTCAATTCCGTCTACGCCATGACCGTTTAAATGCTTGATAAAGGCCGAACCGATAATGGCCCCTTTGGCCGATTTTGTGGCCTGCTCGAAAGTTTCGGAATTACTGATGCCGAAACCTACGATCTGGGGATTTTTCAGCTTCATGTCGGCAATGCGCTGAAAATAGGCTTGCTGCTCATCACCGAAACCCGATTGTGCCCCGGTAACACTTGCCGAGCTTACCATGTAAATGAATCCGTTGGAAACCGAATCGATAAAGCGGATGCGCTTTTCGGAAGTCTGTGGGGTAATCAAGAATACATTGATCAGGCCGTATTTTTCAAAGGTCTCCTGGTATTCTTCATGATAGACATCTACCGGAAGATCGGGAATGATGAGTCCGTCTACCCCGATTTCCTGGCATTTTTTACAGAAGGCATCCACACCGTATTGAAGCATGGGGTTAAAATAACCCATGATAATGAGCGGAATGGAAACCGATTTACGGATATCTTTCAGCTGATCGAAAAGAATTTCGGTCGTCATGCCGTTTTTAAGCGCCGCCGTGGAACTTTGTTGAATGGTGGGGCCGTCTGCCAAGGGATCACTGAACGGAAGCCCTATCTCGATTATATCGACGCCGTTTTTCTCCAATTGCTGTATGATTTCCACGGTGTCACCCAGTTTGGGATAGCCGGCCGTAAAATAGATGGAAAGCAGTTTTCCGTCTTCGTTCAGTTTTTTGTTGATTCTATTTCCCATAGTTTCAAATGCTGTTTTTCCTTTTAATAGGATGGGCAAGTTCGTTTGGGATGCCGTTTTATAGGATCCGTAAGATCTTGCCCAAGTATTTTATAGATTAAAATATTCGATATAGTTGTTGAGGTCCTTGTCTCCACGCCCCGATAGGTTGATGACCACTACATCTTCGGGCTTGAATTTTCGGTGTTCCAAGATCGCTAGTGCGTGTGAAGATTCAATAGCCGGGATAATACCTTCCATTTTAGACAATAGCAAGCCGGCCTTCATGGCATCGTCATCGGTAATGGAAATAAATTCCCCGCGGCCCGAGGCGAACAAATTGGCATGCATGGGTCCGACCCCGGGGTAGTCCAATCCTGCGGAAATAGAATAGGGCTCGGTGATTTGTCCGTCATGGGTCTGCATCAATAAGGTTTTGCTACCGTGAATGATTCCTACCTTACCCAAGGCCGAGGTAGCGGCACTTTCGCCACTGTCAATTCCTTTTCCGGCCGCTTCAACGGCTATGATGCCTACTTCCGGAATATCTAGGTAATGGTAGAAGGCGCCCGCGGCATTGCTTCCCCCGCCCACACAGGCCACTACGTAATCGGGATTTTCACGACCTTCCTTTTCCTTTAACTGCCATTTGATCTCTTCCGAAATAACGGACTGAAAGCGCGCTACCATATCGGGGTAGGGGTGTGGCCCGACCACGCTACCTATAATATAATGGGTGTCTACAGGGTTGTTGATCCAGTCGCGAATGGCCTCGTTGGTGGCGTCTTTTAGGGTTCTACTGCCCGAAAGTGCGGGTCTGACCTCGGCGCCCAACATCTTCATTCGAGCCACGTTCGGGGCTTGACGGGCAATGTCTATTTCGCCCATGTAAACGATGCACTCAATGCCCATAAGGGCACATACCGTTGCGGTAGCCACCCCGTGTTGGCCGGCGCCCGTTTCGGCAATGATTCTGTTTTTGCCCAATTTTTTGGCCATAAGGATCTGCCCGATGGTATTGTTGACCTTGTGCGCACCGGTATGGCAAAGATCTTCGCGTTTCAGGTATATCTTGGTGTTGTATTTTCTTGAAAGCCGATCGGCAAAATAGAGCGGGGTAGGGCGTCCTACATAGTCTTTGAGCAATTGGTCAAACTCCTTTTTAAAGGAGGGGTCTTGCATGATACGGATGTAGTTCTGCCGAAGCTCCTCGGTATTGGGGTATAGCATTTCAGGAATATAGGCACCGCCAAACTCCCCGTAATATCCTTTTTCGTCCGCTTGATAGGTTTTCATAACAATTCGTAGTTAATATGAAGTTGTAGTACAAAGTAAAAAGTAGGGTTTCATACGTTTTACTCGATACTAAGTACTCTTTTAAATTCTTTTACTTTTTCAACATCCTTTAAACCCGGTTCTATCTCAAACTTACTGTTCACGTCTATGGCGTGACAGTATTTGGCTTCCGGCCGGGTCATGAATTCCTTTAGGGAATCCACTTCGTTCAATCCGATACCGCCGCTCAAAAAATAAGGTTTGGTAGAGGGATAGTCTTTTAAAACTTCCCAATCAAAGGCATAGCCGTTTCCCCCGGGCAATTTCCCCTTGGTATCGAAAAGAAAGAAATCGCATACGGTTTCATATGGCTTTACTATTCCAAAATCAAAATCGTCCTTAATCGAAAACACTTTGATGATGCCGATATGTTTTACTTTTTGCCTAAGCTCGGCGCAGTATTCGGGCGTTTCCGAACCGTGCAATTGCACTAGCAAAAGGTCGTGCTCTTGTATGCGTTCGACAACGGTTTGAATGTCGGCATCGACAAATACGCCAACTTTCTTTACCGTATGGGGTACGGGTGTCATGGGCCCCGTAAAATGGCGTTTGGATTTTTCCCAAAAAATAAAGCCGAGGTAGTCGGGCCTCAGGCCGGCAATTTCGGTCGTGTTTTTGTTCATGCCACACACCTTCAGCTTGATCGGGGCGTTTTCTATGGTAGAAGGCCCTGATTTTTTGGTTGTGTAATGATAGTCCATTTGAGTCATTGCATTGGGTCGCAATTACGACAATTGTTTAATGAATTCCTTGGCATTTTTACCGGGATTGTCGGTTTTCATAAAATTTTCCCCGATCAAAAAGCCCTGGTAGCCGTAGGGCTTCAAGTCGTTTATGGCCTCTATGGAACTGATTCCGCTTTCCGATACTTTTACGAATTCATCGGGAATGAGTTTTGAAAGCGATTTGCTGGTATCTAGGCTTACCTCAAAGGTTTTGAGGTTTCGATTGTTGACGCCCAACATGTCGAGGCTGGGCATAATGCTTTTCTGTAGTTCGGCTTCGTTGTGCACTTCGAGCAACACGTCAAGGTCCAGGCTTTTGGCCAGTTCCGAAAAGGTCTTTATTTCCTCCTTCGATAAAATGGCGGCGATCAATAGAATCACGTCGGCCCCATGGGCACGGGCTTCCAAAATTTGATATTCGTCTATAATAAACTCTTTCCGCAATAAGGGTAGGCCTACGGAGGCGCGCGCCAATAACAGATCGTCGAGCGAACCGCCGAAATACTTGCCGTCGGTCAAAACGGACATGCCACAGACGCCTGCATTTTCGTATCCACGGGCTACGTCTTGAACGTTCAGGCCTTGGTTGATTTCCGATTTGGAGGGCGAACGGCGTTTGTGCTCGGCAATGATACCGGTTGGGCTGTTGCGCAGGGCCTTGCTTAAAGAAACTGTCTCTCGTGCGAACAAGACCGAATTTTCCAATTGGGAAATGGGAATAAGCGACTTTCTTAAGTCTGTTTCCTTGCGTTTGTCCGCTACTATTTTGTCTAGAATGTTCATCTTCTATGGGCCTTGGGGTGCCCCTGTTTAGTTTTTACTTAATTCTTGCAGTTTTTTCAATGCATTCAGTCCTTTTCCGGCCAATAGCGATTCCTTGGCTTGTTCGAAACCTTCTTTCGGACTAAGGTTTTTTACCGTGGCTATGGCGACACCCGCATTGGCACAGACTACATTGTTCTGGGCTTCCGTACCCCGGCCTTGCAGTACATTTAAGAATATCTGGGCCGAATCCTCAATGGAATCCCCGCCGACTATTTGCGACTGTTCGATCTTTTCTACGCCAAAATCTTCGGGTTTCAACATGCTTTCCGAAGTGTTGGATATGGTTTTGGTATTGCCCGTCAACGAAATCTCGTCATAGCCGTCCAAGGCGTGGAGTACGGTAAACTTCTTGTCCGTATTCTGGTAGAGGTAACCGTACATACGGGCCAGTTCAAGGTTGAAGACACCTACCATTTGGTTCTTGGGAAAGGCGGGGTTGACCATGGGCCCCAACATATTGAAAAAGGTCTTTACGGCCAATTCTTTTCTGATCGGACCTACGTTTTTCATGGCAGGGTGAAATAAGGGGGCATGAAGGACACAGATACCCGCTTGGTCAATCGATTTTTTTAGGAAGTCGGCTTCGTTACTGAACTTGATCCCTAAGAATTCCATGACGTTGCTGCTCCCGCATTTGGAAGAAACACCGTAGTTACCATGCTTGGTTACGTTTACACCTGCGCCCGCCGTTACGAACGACGCCAAGGTGGAAATATTGAAGGTGTCTTTTCCGTCACCGCCCGTTCCACAAAGGTCGATCGGGTCGTATTCCGAGAGGTCTACCGCCAAGCACAGTTCCAAAAGGGCATCGCGGAAACCCTCTAGTTCTTCAATAGTGATGCTACGCATCATATAAACCGTTAGGAATGCGGCAATCTGACTGGTGTTGTATTCGCCTTTCGCAATGTTTACCAGTACCTGTTTGGCTTCCTCTTTGTGGAGAATATCGTGATTGATGAGTTTGTTTAATGTGTCTTTCATGGTCTTGTTCTTACTACAATGGGGTACGTATTTAATCGATTCCTGTGCTGTTCCAGTTTACTTCCCTAGCCAATTGGCGAGAATTTTTTTGCCTTCGGGCGTCAAGACCGATTCAGGGTGAAACTGAACGGCGGAAACATCGTAGACCTTATGGCGCAGCGACATGATTTGGCCGTTCTCATCGACCGAAGTGGCTTCGAGGCTTTCGGGTAAATTCGGGTCGACTACCCAAGAATGGTATCGGCCCACCTTAATTTTTTTGGGCAAGCCCTCAAAATTGGGATCATCTTTGGTGATGGTGATTTCGGTAGCGATACCGTGGTACACTTCGTCGAGGTTGATCAGCGAACCGCCGAATACCTCGCCTATGGCCTGTTGGCCCAGGCAAACCCCGAAAATACTTTTGGTAGGGGCGTATTTGGCAATGATTTCCTTTAGGAGCCCGGCTTCATCTGGAATTCCCGGACCCGGGGAAAGTACGATCTTATCAAAGGCCTCGACTTCATCAAGGGTCAATTGGTCGTTGCGTTTTACGATTACCTCACAATCCAAGTCTTCCAAATAATGGACCAAATTATAGGTAAAGCTATCGTAGTTGTCTATTACTAAAATCTTTTTCATCGTTATATGCTTTCGGCAATTTTCAAGGCCTTGGTCAATGCGCCCAATTTGTTATAGGTTTCCTGCAGTTCGTCTTCGGGGTCCGATGCGGCAACAAGGCCTGCTCCGGCCTGGTAATGCAATTGATGGTTTTTGCTTAAAAAGGTGCGGATCATAATGGCGTGGTTAAAATTGCCGTCAAAGTCCATAAACCCAATGGCGCCACCGTAGTAGCCGCGACTGGTCTTTTCATATTTCTCGATGAGTTGCATGGCCATGTGTTTGGGCGCGCCGCTCAAAGTCCCTGCCGGAAAGGTGTCGGCCACTACTTTCATGGTAGGGATGTCTTTCTTTTTTTGCCCCACAACCTTAGAGACCAAATGAATGACATGGGAGAAGAACTGTACCTCCCTATAGTTGGTCACCTCTACCATGCTACCGTTTCGGCTCAAGTCGTTACGGGCCAGGTCGACCAACATAACATGTTCGCTGTTTTCTTTATGGTCTTCGGTGAGTTCCTTGGCCAGAATGGCATCCTGTTCATCGTTTCCGGTGCGTTTAAAGGTTCCCGCGATCGGGTGGATTTCGGCCTTGCCGTTTTTTACGATGAGCTGTGCTTCAGGCGAACTTCCGAAGATCTTAAAATCACCGTAGTCGAAGTAGAACAGGTAGGGCGAGGGGTTTACGGAGCGCAGTGCCCGGTATACGTTGAACTCATCGCCCTTAAATCCTTGGGAAAACCTTCGGGAAAGGACCAGTTGAAAAACATCGCCACGTTGACAGTGTTTTTTTGCCAATCTTACATGTTCCCGGTATTCTTCGTCCTCTAGATTGGAGGTGGCTTCGCCGTCGAGGGAGAAATTGTACGACGCAAAGGTACGTACGTTTAATATGTGCGCTATTTCGGCCGTGTTTTCATCGGTGTTGAAACAGTGGGCAAAAATATAGGCCTCGTTTTTATGGTGGTCTATGGCAATAATATTCTGGTATACCGCATAATAAATATCGGGTATGGTTACCGAATCATCTTTTTTACTGATTTCTACATCTTCGTAGTAACGTACGGCATCATAGGCCATATAGCCGAAGATACCGTTGTTGATAAACTTGAAATCGCTCTCTTCGGCCTCGAACTTTTTGCTAAAGTCGTGAATGACCTTTACAACGTCGGTGTCGGCATTGATCTGCGTTTCGTACGAAGTCTGGTCAGGAAACCGTTCCACAATGGTTTCATTCTCGATTTTTATCGATGCGATAGGGTTGCAACAGATGTACGAAAAACTATTGTCGGTAGCGTGGTAATCGCTACTTTCCAGCAAAATGCTGTTCGGGAAACGATCGCGAATCTTAAGGTAGACACTTACCGGGGTGATAGTGTCGGCCAAAATTCTTTTGTGATAAGATTTTAATTTGTACTTCATTTTGATAGTATTCAAATGCAAAAGGCTTGTCGTGATGACAAGCCTTTATATAGTTTTACTACAATGGTGCTCAGCTCACGATGTCTGTCAAGAGTTGTTCCACCACCAAGTATTTACGTTATTTCTGTTCATTGGGTCAAATATAGAAATCATTTTTAAAACCACAAACCGATTTTTTGAAAAAAAAGCCCTGCCCTCTTGACGAAGGCAGGGCTTAATATGCTATTGTTGAGCTAACTTAGAATTCTAGGTCAACAACAAGGTCAAACTCGTCATATATAGTCTTGTCTCCTAAATTTTCGAAGAAACTACCCGATCCGTATTTAATGTCATAAGCGGTTCGGTCTACTTTTACTGAAGCGGTAGCTTTGCTGCCATAAACCGATACATCAAAGGTAATGGGTTTGGTAATACCTTTAATTGTAAGGTCTCCGGTTACTTCGTACGCATTTTTTCCAGTGGCTTTTACTTTGGTAAAGACCAATTTAGAGCTAGTGTGCTTTTCGGTGGAAAAGAAATCTTCGGACTTTAAGTGACCTTCCAATTTTCCTTTTGATTCGCCTTCAAGGTCTAGGGCAACCAAAGAAGTCATGTCGGCCTCAAATTCACCACCGGTTAACTTGTCACCATCAAAAATCAATGAACCTGATTTAAGGTCTACCGTGCCATAGTGTGATCCGGTTACTTTGTATGCTTTCCAAGTAATGGTACTTGATTCGGTCTTAACTTCTTTTTTGTCTTCAACTGTCGGCTCAGTAGCCATTGCTACGCCAAATACCATGGCTAGTGCCAAACTTAATACTCCTTTTTTCATAATTGATGTTTAGATTTAAAATGAATAATTAGTGTTTCTATTTAAAATTTGTTGAACAATGTGTTCAGTTGTTCCATGTCTTGGTCCGATAGGTTCTTTAATATAAGGTCCTCTGCCTTGGTCATTGATCGGTCCATTTCTTTTAATATGTCCAGGCCTTCCTTTGTTATACGTATTTCGACCTTTCGTCGGTTCGAAGGGCAAACCTTTCTGTCGACATAGCCTTTTAACAAAAGTTTGTCCACCAAACGGGTAGTGTTACTCATTTTAGAGACCATACGTTCGTTAAGCGTAGCCAAACTCGCTGGTTTGCCGTTCTGGCCCCTTAAAATGCGCAGTACGTTAAATTGTTGTAATGACACCCCGTAGGGTTTGAGGGCGGCACTCAAAGCTTCCGTTACCGTATTGTTGACCAATAAAAAATGGATCAGTGTACGGCTTTTTAGGGGAATTTCTTTTTTAGTCTTTAAAATATCTTCTACATTCATGTCTCTACAACAATTGTATATACAAATGTATATTTAAAGTTCAAATCATTAAAATTTCCGATGGATAATTTTTTGTTAAATATTTAGGAAATGCCTTTGGTTCAAAATCCGTAATTTTGGTTTTTTAAAATGGACATCCGCAATAGCGATAAAAATTAGATTATGAATTTATCACAAGAAGATTGGGAAGAGCAGCTGGAAAAAGATGACAACGCACTTATTCTAGATGTTAGGACTCCTGAAGAAGTAGAGGAGGGTTATATACCCAATTCCATCAATATAGATTTTTACCTTGGGCAAGACTTCTTGAACGAAATCGAGAAGCTTGACAAAAGTAAGAACTACTATGTGTACTGCCGAAGCGGTAATCGAAGTGGTCAGGCCTGTGCCATTATGAACAGTGTAGGTATAGAGAATACCTATAACCTTGAAGGTGGGTTCATGAATTGGGATGGTGCGGTAGAAGGCGATTAGTGTCTTCTTGTCAAACCTGCTTCCATAGCTTGGGTTTGGTGTTGTTGGAAAAATAATGGGCCCCGGTCAGTACTTTATAATGTACCGTCGGGGCCTTGTTTTTTTAATGATTTAGAATTTATCTTTTTTTGTATATAAATTGTGCGTTGCAAAAAAACAACCGTTTCAATGCGCGAAGACCTTCTTCATTTTATATGGAAATATAAAAAACTAAGGCTTTCCGATTTGCGGACGAGCCGAGGGGAGAGTTTGTCCATTATCAATTTCGGTAGGCACAATCACCTGGCCGGTCCTGATTTTTTTAATGCCCAAATAGATATAGGGGGGCAGGTGTGGGCCGGTAATGTCGAGATGCACCTAAGATCTTCCGATTGGTATGCCCACCACCACGAACAAGATGTAAACTATAATAATGTAATACTACACGTAGTTTGGGAAGACGACGGGGATGTTTTTAGAAAAGACAATAGCCTTATACCTACATTAGAGTTGCGTAAGTATATTCCTTTGCAGCTCTTGCAGACCTATCAAAGTTTGTTCGATAGGAAAAACGTGCATTTTATTAATTGCGAAAAAGATATAGGGGAGTTCGATGACTTCTTGATGAAGAACTGGTTGGAGCGTCTTTATTTTGAGCGGCTCGAGACCAAGGCCGTGTTTGTGTTCGATCTATTGAAAAAATCGAATAACGATTGGGAGCAAGTACTGTTTACTTTGCTTTTGAAGGGATTTGGACTCAAAATTAACGGGGCGGCTTTTTTAAGCTTAGGAATTGCCCTCGAATTTTCCATTTTTAGAAAACAGCAAGACAGCGTTTTTCAAATGGAGAGCTTGTTGTTCGGTATGGCCCATCTCTTGGAAGACGATACGGTTTTGGATGACTATTATATAGAGCTCAAAAAAGAGTATGCCTATCAAAAGCGCAAATACGGATTAAGCGATGCCGGTGTGCAAAAACCGGATTTTTTTAAGCTTAGGCCACCTAATTTTCCCACGGTGCGATTGTCGCAATTGGCCAATTTATACGCCACGCACCAAAGTTTGTTTCATAAGGTAATCTCGGCGATAAGCCTAGAAGAGCTTTATGCTATATTTAATGTCAAGGCCAGTGCATATTGGGACAGCCATTATACTTTTGGTAAGGAATCGCGAAAAAAGACAAAAAAGCTCACATCAACGTTTGTTGACCTATTGGT
This sequence comes from Zobellia uliginosa, assembly GCF_900156625.1. Lineage (GTDB taxonomy): Bacteria > Bacteroidota > Bacteroidia > Flavobacteriales > Flavobacteriaceae > Zobellia > Zobellia uliginosa. The sequence goes on from NZ_FTOB01000005.1 coordinate 224,164, forward strand.
GATAAATGTCATTCTTCCGTTGCAATTCTGTTATGCCAAACACAGGGGAGTGGATGTTAACGAACAAATTATTAAGGTGATATCCAAAATAAAGAAGGAAAATAATACCGTTGTCTCCAACTTCGGAAAAATGGGCATGGCACCATTGAATGCTAAAGATAGCCAGGCCTTATTGCAGTTGTACAATAGGTACTGTACCCAAAACAAATGCCTACAATGTGTGGTGGGAACCAATTTATTGCGTTGAAATGGTTAAATTTGGCTTTAAAGATTTTGAAAAAATGCTCTAGTCGGCGTTTCATATAGTTTCAAACATCACTATGAACCTCTTCTATAAATTACTTTATTATTTTCAGAAACGCGGTTTCGAGGTGTGCCGTAGAATAGCCGAAAGGTTGGGCATACGGGCCAGGGTTGTACGGACATCCTTCATTTACCTGACGTTCGTAACCTTGGGTTTTGGTTTTGCACTGTACCTGTTTTTGGCCTTTTGGTTACGCATCAAAGACTTGGTGTATACCAAGCGTACTTCCGTTTTTGATTTATGATAATGATACAGCTATTTAGGTCTAAAGTGTATATAGCGATTGCGTTGATGTTGGGCGTGTTGTCGCTCGGTGTTTTCGGGTATCGCTACTTGTCGGACCTTACTTGGGTAGATGCGCTCTATATGACCATTATTACGGTGACTACCGTGGGCTTTTCCGAGGTAGGCCCTATGGATACCCAAGAAAAAATATTTACCGTAGTTTTAATCGTACTGAGCGTTTTTATTTTTGCATTTGCCATCTCGGTCATTACCGAATATATTTTGAGCAGAAGTTCGCTACAGGAATTAAAAAGGAAAAAAGTGAAAAATAAGATAGATAGCCTTTCCGGACATGTAATAGTGTGTGGTTTTGGTAGGAACGGTATGCAGGCCGTTGAGCGTTTAAGGGCCTATGAAAAACCATTCGTCGTTATAGAAAAGGATAGGGAGGTTATTGAAAAATACGAGGAGGAGCTTTTGTTTGTCGAAGGCGATGCAAATGAAGACGAAATTCTTTTGGCTGCTGGCCTTGATCGTGCCCAACACTTGATTACGGCCCTCCCCGATGATGCGGCCAACCTTTTTGTCGTCTTGTCGGCGAGACAATTGAACAAAGACCTATTTATTGTTACGCGGGCGTCTTTGGTCAACTCCCAGAAAAAATTGCTTTTGGCGGGAGCCGATAAAGTGATTATGCCCGATAAGATCGGGGGCGATCATATGGCTTCCTTGATCGTAATGCCCGACCTTATCACCTTTATGGATAAGTTGGGAGTGGAAGGGGAGCATACCACCAACCTCGAGGAGGTGGCTATAGAAGATTTTAAAGACCAGGTAGAGTGTAACTCCCTTAGGGATTTGGACCTGCGAAAGCGAACTGGCTGTACGATAATCGGTTATATAGAACCTGATGGTAACTATATCATCAATCCCGAAGCGGACCTGCAATTGCAACCCAAAAGTAAGGTAATCGTCTTGGGAAGGCCCGAACAAATACGAAAACTAAATGAAATGTTCAGAATTGGCTAGTGCCGTGCTGCGTTAATTCAACATTATTATTTGATTGTGTTACTATTTTTTATGATATTGCTGCAATTGTGTTAAAACCACTGATACAGCATCGAACCTACAAAGATTAATATGAAGAAATTTACCTTATTGTTTTTTTTGCTACTAGGTGTAGTAGCCTTTTCCCAAGAGCTTGTTGTAAAAGGCAAAGTCTATAATCCTTCCCCTCGAATAAATGACGGTGTAATTGAAGCAGATGTAACAGGCGGTACCCCTCCATATACCTATAAATGGAGCAATCAAACAACTTCTTTAACTTCCAAAAGATCAAGCGGATTGGTAGAAGGTGTGCCTTATACATTAACGGTAACCGATGCTGCCGGTAACTCCCAGACCAAGACCTTTAAAGTAGAATCCGAGGCTATAGTCGAGGTTTTTAACGGTACTATGACCCCTGCGGTGAGCGCCCTTGGATCAGTACTGTTTTGGGATCCTTTTGCGGCCGTGGGTATTTACGACCCCATAGTGTATGCCGATGTCAAATTGGTAGGAACACCGGGTTGGACCAGCAATATCCAAGATAGGTTTGTTCTCAAAAAGTGGCTTAAGGCCGAAGGGGAAAGGGTCAAAAAGGGAGATAAGATAGCAGTGATTTCCAGTAATAGCCAAGCCGATACTACGGTTGTAGCCCCTGCCAATGGCCAGTTAAAATATTTGGTCGACGAAGGTAAGGTTATCTATAATTCTGAGAATGCAAAGCATGTTATCGAGCAAGGGGCCCATTACCTTGCGGAAATAAAATACGATAAGCCTGTGGCAATGCAACACCCGAACGGTGATCCAATTTCCAATGGTATACCTTTTATTGTGATTTGGTTGGTGTTTGGAGCCACGTTCTTTACGCTTCGAATGGGCTTTATAAATATTAAGGGGTTTAAGCATTCCATTGATTTGGCCAAAGGAAAATATGACGATCCCGATGCGCCCGGTCAAGTAACCCATTTTCAGGCTTTGGCAACAGCGGTATCGGGTACCGTAGGTTTGGGTAACATTGCCGGTGTGGCCGTAGCCGTGTCCTTAGGTGGGGCGGGAGCTACATTTTGGATGATTGTCTGTGGTTTGCTTGGGATGTCTTCTAAGTTCGTGGAATGTACCCTAGGGGTCAAGTATCGCGATATCCTTCCTGACGGTAGGGTCTTTGGAGGTCCGATGAACTATTTGAGATACGGTCTTGAAAAGCGAAACATGAAGGGCTTTGGTAAGATATTGGCCGGCTTCTTTGCCGTCTTGGCCATTGGTGCATCTTTTGGCGGGGGCAATATGTTTCAGGCCAACCAATCTTTCGAACGATTGGCGGGCCAGTTTCCGGCCTTGGAAGGTCAAGGTTTTTGGTTCGGTGTTATAACAGCCATTCTTGTAGGTGTCGTTATTATCGGGGGAATCAACAGTATTGCTAAGGTTACCGGTAGGGTAGTGCCGATTATGGCTTCAATATATATTGTAGCGGCCTTGGCCGTTATCATTATGAATATACAGAATATCGGACCCGCGTTTTCGGCCATATTCGAAGGGGCCTTTAACCCATCGGCCCTAAAGGGGGGTATTGTTGGTGTGCTTGTGATAGGCTTCCAGAGGGCGGCCTTCTCCAATGAGGCGGGGGTAGGTTCCGCTGCTATTGCACATAGTACGGCAAAAACCAATCATCCACCATCTGAAGGCTTCGTGGCCCTTCTAGAGCCTTTTATAGATACAGTAGTGGTGTGTACGCTTACGGCATTGGTATTGATTTTTACCGGTATGCACGAGGTTGAGGGCTTGGCCGGTGCGCAGTTGACCTCCGATGCTTTCGGAAGCCAGATTTCTTGGTTCCCTTATGTATTGGCCTTGGCGGTATTCCTTTTCGCCTTTTCTACCATGATTTCTTGGTCGTATTATGGCATGCGTGCCTGGACCTATCTTTTTGGAAAGAGTAAAAAATCTGAAATGGTATACAAAATGCTTTTCTTGGTATTCGTAGTAGTAGGTGCTTCCGTAAGTTTAGGGGCCGTACTCGATTTTTCGGATATGATGATCTTGGCCATGTCTTTTCCTAATATTATCGGTCTCTACATTATGTCCGGTGAGGTTAAGGGAGATTTGAATGCTTACTGGAAAAAATTGAAGGCAAACGAGCTTTTTAAAAAGCAAGTGGCCGCTAAATAGTATTGACGCATCCCATGCGTATGGAAAATTTTAAGTCCCACTTCAGGTTCAATAAACAGGAACGAAGTGGGATTTTTTATTTGTTGTTCATTATAATAGCCCTGCAAATCGGATTTTTTGTTCTTCGTAATGTAACCGCTGAAAGAGGTGATAGTTCTTTTTGGCTAGATTCGCGGCTTCAGTCTGAAATAGATAGCTTAAAGGCCAGGTCGCAGCAAAAGGACTCGGTGAAGATATATCCGTTCAACCCTAATTATATTACCGATTACAAAGGGTATACCTTAGGAATGTCCATAGATGAAATAGATAGGTTGCACCGGTTTCGGAAAGCGGGTAAGTTTGTCAATTCCGTAGAAGGTTTTCAAGAGGTTACCGGAGTTTCCGATTCCTTGCTTCGGGCCATATCCCCATATTTTAAATTTCCGGACTGGGTCCAAAAGAAAGAAAGGACTCGAAGGGGGGTTGCTACATCGGGTATTCGGGAAAGGAATTACGGGGTAAACCTAGAGGTTCGGGATTTGAACGCAGTAACGGCCCAAGAACTTCAAGAGATCGATGGAATCGGCGAAACCTTGTCCGCTAGAATCGTAAAGTTCAGGAATCGGCTCGGGGGATTTCTGGTCAATGAACAGCTTTACGATGTTTACGGGCTAAAACCTGAGGTGGTCGAGCGCACTTTAGGGCGCTTTCAAGTGTTGAAAAAGCCCGTTGTTGAAAAAATTAACATAAATACGGCATCGGCCAAAAGCTTGTCAAAATTAGTATATATTCAAAAAGGAGTCGCTGAGAGCATAGTAAATTATAGAAATGATAATGGAAACCTTGTTTCTTTTGATGAATTGTCAAAAATAGAGAATTTTCCAATAGAGAAGATTGATAGAATTAAGTTATATTTGGCCTTATAAATTGAATTGCTATGCAGAGCATGTACTTTACTGAAGAACATCAGTTATTTAGAGAGAGTCTCAGGGATTTTTTGTCGAAAGAAGTGGTTCCCCATATCGATAAATGGGAAGCAACCGGCGCCATAGAGTCCTTTATTTGGAAAAAGTTCGGTGAAATGGGGTATTTCGGCCTTGCAACCGATGAAGCCTATGGGGGCTTAGGGTTAGATCTCTTTTATACCGTAATATTTTTGGAAGAGCTTCAAAGGGTAAATTCCGGTGGTTTTGCCGCCGCAATGTGGGCACATGCTTACTTGGCTATGACACATCTGAACAAAAATGCCAACCACGAACAGAAGTTGGCGTATTTGACCCCAAGTGTCAATGGGGAGAAAATTGGCTGCCTGGGGGTTACCGAACCGTTTGGGGGTAGTGATGTGGCCGGAATGAGAACGATCGCAGTAAAAGATGGGGATGAATATATTATCAACGGTTCAAAGACCTTTATTACGAATGGGGTGTACGGTGATTATTGTATACTTGCAGCAAAGACCGATCCGTCAGCGGGAAATAAGGGGATAAGTATCTTTATTGTCGATTTGGATAGCAAAGGGGTTACGGCCAGTAAGCTCAATAAATTGGGTTGGCGTGCCTCGGATACGGCCGAATTGGCTTTTGATAACGTACGGGTTCCCGCTTCCAATTTAATGGGAAGTGAGGGCAAAGGTTTTACTTTTATAATGGAGGCTTTTGCCTTGGAGCGTTTGGTTATGGGGATCAATGCCCATGCAAGGGCCGAATATGCCCTTGAATACGCCATGCAATACATGTCGGAAAGGGAAACTTTCGGGAAGCCTATAAACCAGTACCAGGCCCTAAGGCATAGGTTGGTCGACGGACATGCCAGTATGGATCTGTGTAAACAGTATAATTACGGGGTCGTCTATAAAATGAACAAAGGGGAGTATGTGGTGCGTGAAGCTACTATTTCAAAGTTGAAATCGACGGAAATGGCCGACAAGGTCGCCTATGATTGCTTACAGTTTCTAGGGGGCTATGGTTATATCGAAGATTATCCTATGGCTCGAATGTTCAGGGATAGCCGATTGGGGCCGATAGGTGGAGGTACCTCCGAAATCCTTAAGGAAATTATCGCTAAAATCGTCATAGACAAAAAAGAATATCGTCTGCCTAAAGACTAGCTACGGCTTGTAAATAAAGGAGTGTAGCTAGGAGGGTATAAAATTTGCCGAATAATTTAAAAACAAGTAGTGCTCAATTCTAAATAAGTTGTATATTTGCACCCTTAATTCTAAAGAGAGGAGGTAGTAGCCAATGTTAATTATACCAGTAAAAGAAGGAGAAAACATCGATAGGGCTTTGAAACGTTTCAAGCGTAAATTCGATAAAACGGGTACGATGCGTAGATTACGTAAGCGTCAGCAATTCACAAAACCCTCCGTTGAGCGCAGAGCGCAGATACAAAAAGCAGAATACATTCAAGGTTTAAGGGATAAAGAAGAAATTTAATATCCTTTACTAAGTGTACAAATAAGAAAATCCCATCGTTAGATGGGATTTTTTTTGTTGGGAATATATCGATAGGATGTTCTGCAATCTATCCTTAAATTTAGCGTTAGATGAATCTTAAGATTTAAAGGTAACTTCGTAGCATGGCGTTAGAGTCGTTCATATCATATCTTTCTTTGGAGAAGCATTATTCGGAACATACCGTAAATGCTTATGAAAAGGATATTGGGTCCTTTATCGATTTCTGTGCGCAGCGTCACGGGAGTGGGGCTATAGATGGGGTGTCGTATTCCGTAATTCGAACTTGGGTGGTCGATTTGGTGGAATCCGGTATTTCAAACCGAACGATAAACAGGAAGGTGGCCGCCTTAAAGGCTTACTATAAATTTTTGCAGGGAATAGGTGTTATTTCTGTAAATCCCTTGGCAAAACATAAGGCCTTGAAAACGGCGAAGAAAATAGAGGTTCCTTTTTCGGAAAAGGAAATGGAAGATGCGCTTTTTCAGGTGGACTTTTCCGATGACTTTGAAGGTGTTCGCGATCGGTTGATAATAGAACTGTTTTATACTACAGGTATCAGGAGGGCCGAACTGGTGAATTTAAAACTGTATGATGTTGATTTGCCTGCTCGGTCGATCAAGGTGTTGGGGAAGCGGGATAAAGAGCGTATAGTGCCTTTGTTGCGGTCTACGGTTGAATTGTTTTCCCAATATTTTGTTAAACGGGAGGCCTTGGCGAAAGTGCCCGATGAAGCCTATGTCTTTTTGTTGAAATCTGGCGATAAAATATATGAAACCCTTGTTTATCGATTAATAAATAAGTACTTTAGTAAGGTGTCGTCCAAGGTGAAAAAGAGTCCCCATATCTTGAGACATACCTTTGCTACGCATATGCTCAACAAAGGAGCGGATATAAATTCGGTCAAAGAGTTGTTGGGGCATGCGAGTTTGGCGTCTACCCAAGTGTATACGCATAATGGTATAGCTGAATTGAAAAAGGTACATGCCAAGGCTCACCCGCGGGCAAAGAAGTAGTGGGGTCAATTTCATTGTTAACATAAAAAACTATAACCTATGAAAGTAAATGCGCAATCAGTGAATTTTAATGCGGATCGAAAACTCATCGATTTTTTGCAGAACAGAATGGATAAGCTTGAGACCTTTTATGATAAGGTCATCAGTTCCGATGTGTATTTGAAGGTAGAGAATACAAGTTCAAAGGAAAATAAAATAGTGGAGATAAAATTGAATATCCCTGGGGATAAATTTGTAATAAAAAAACAATGTAAGACTTTTGAGGAGGCAGTGGACTCATGTTGTAACTCGCTGGAAAGAAAGCTGATAAAACACAAGGAAAAATCAAGAGTGCAGGCTTGATGAAAAAAATTCTAATTTTTGTTTTGAATAAACAAAAAAACGTATACATTTGCAGTCCGTTAGAAATAGCGGACTTTTTTATGCTGAAAATAGCGTGGAAAGGCCGATGTAGCTCAGCTGGCTAGAGCAGCTGATTTGTAATCAGCAGGTCGTGGGTTCGAGTCCCTCCATCGGCTCTAAAAGTTCTTTAAAAAAATGATTTGGGGAGATACTCAAGCGGCCAACGAGGGCAGACTGTAAATCTGCTGACTATGTCTTCGCAGGTTCGAATCCTGCTCTCCCCACTTTTTTTAAGAAGCCTAGTTTTTATTCGGGTTTTGAAATATTGTAGTATTGTAATTTGCGGGAGTAGCTCAGTTGGTAGAGCGTCAGCCTTCCAAGCTGAATGTCGCCGGTTCGAACCCGGTCTCCCGCTCTAAATGAACCAAGGTAATGTTGTATGGTTCCGATCAGAAAAACATTGAACCTTGAACCTTGAACCTAATAAGCCGACGTAGCTCAGGGGTAGAGCGTTTCCTTGGTAAGGAAGAGGTCACGGGTTCAATTCCCGTCGTTGGCTCAACTAAGGCATTATTTGTACACTAATATATAACTAAGATTAAAATTTATTAAAAATGGCAAAGGAAACTTTTGATCGTTCCAAACCGCACTTGAATATAGGTACTATTGGACACGTAGATCACGGTAAAACAACATTGACTGCTGCTATTACTACAGTATTGGCGAATGCAGGTTTGTCTGAACTTAGAAGCTTTGATTCTATTGATAACGCTCCTGAGGAAAAAGAAAGAGGTATTACTATTAATACTTCACACGTTGAGTACCAAACGGCTAACCGTCACTACGCGCACGTTGACTGTCCTGGTCACGCGGATTACGTAAAGAACATGGTTACTGGTGCTGCCCAAATGGACGGTGCTATTCTTGTTGTTGCTGCTACCGATGGTCCTATGCCACAAACACGTGAGCACATCCTTTTAGGTCGTCAGGTTGGTATTCCAAGAATCGTTGTGTTCTTGAATAAAGTTGATATGGTTGACGATGAGGAGCTTTTAGAGCTAGTTGAAATGGAAGTAAGGGAATTGCTTTCTTTCTACGAGTATGATGGTGATAATGGACCTGTGATCTCTGGATCTGCTTTGGGTGCCCTTAATGGGGAGCAAAAGTGGGTTGATACGGTAATGGAATTGATGGAGGCTGTTGATAACTGGATCGAATTGCCTGCTAGGGATGTTGATAAGGATTTCTTGATGCCTGTTGAAGATGTATTTACGATTACTGGTCGTGGTACTGTTGCTACGGGTCGTATTGAAACTGGTGTTGCCAATACGGGTGATCCTGTTGAAATCATCGGTATGGGAGCTGAGAAATTGACTTCTACTATTACTGGTGTTGAGATGTTCCGTAAGATATTGGATAGAGGTGAAGCTGGTGATAACGTAGGTATCTTGTTGAGAGGTATTGAAAAAGCCCAGATCAGCAGAGGTATGGTAATCTGTAAGCCAGGTTCTGTTAAGCCACATGCTAAATTCGAGGCTGAGGTTTATATCCTTAAAAAAGAAGAAGGTGGTCGTCACACGCCATTCCACAATAACTATCGTCCACAGTTCTACGTAAGAACAACTGACGTAACTGGTAACATCGCTCTTCCTTCTGGTGTAGAGATGGTTATGCCTGGTGATAACCTTACTATTACAGTAGAGCTTATTCAGCCTATTGCATTGAGTGTAGGTCTACGTTTCGCTATCCGTGAAGGTGGTAGAACTGTAGGTGCTGGTCAAGTTACCAAGATTATAGATTAATCTATTGTATTAGAATAATGTATTTAAGGGTGTTCTGCTTTAGTAGGGCACCTTTAAATGCAATTATAAACGGGTGTAGCTCAGTTGGTAGAGCACTGGTCTCCAAAACCAGGTGTCGGGAGTTCGAGTCTCTCCTCCCGTGCGAATTTAAGTAAGAATCATTATGTTAACGTATATAAAAGAATCTATAGAAGAGCTTCGTAACAATGTTACTTTGCCTTCAAGGGCTGAATCATCTAATTTAATGGTTGTTGTGGCTGTTTTCTCTATTTTGTTCGCTTTGGCGACATGGGGTGTAGATACGGTGTTCAGTAAATTGGTTCGCTTATATTTCGATAACGTATTAAACTAGTCGTTCGCTATGTCAGAAGTATTGGAAAAGAAATGGTATGTGGTGAGGGCGGTCAGTGGTCAGGAAAACAAGATCAAGGGGTATATCGAGAGTGAGGTAGAGCGCCATGGTTTTTCCGATTATTTGGAAGATGTTCTTGTTCCTACTGAAAAAGTGATTCAGATTCGTAACGGAAAAAAAATTAACAAGGAGAGGGTTTATTTTCCGGGTTATATAATGATTAAGGCCAACCTTGGCGGTGAAATGATTCATATTATACGTTCGATTACGAACGTTATTGGTTTTTTGGGCGAAACAAAAGGGGGTGACCCGGTTCCGTTGAGAAAGGCCGAGGTGAACAGAATGTTAGGTAAGGTAGATGAATTGGCCGTTAATACCGATACGGTAGCTATTCCGTTTACACATGGTGAAACGGTAAAAGTTATTGATGGGCCTTTTAACGGGTTCAACGGTACTGTTGAGAAAATCAACGAAGAGAAGCGTAAGCTTGAGGTTATGGTGAAGATTTTCGGAAGAAAAACACCATTGGAACTCAGTTATATGCAAGTAGAGAAAGTATAAGTTAAGTGTTACATATTTAAAGTTGTGTTGCTTCCAAAATAATACAGCTTAAATTTAATTTTAAACAATGGCAAAAGAAGTAGGTAAAGTAGTTAAACTACAAGTTAGGGGAGGTGCTGCGAATCCGTCGCCACCGGTTGGACCCGCCTTAGGTGCTGCCGGCGTTAACATCATGGAGTTCTGTAAGCAGTTCAATGCGCGTACACAGGACAAACAGGGCAAGGTATTGCCTGTTGTTATCACCGTGTATAAAGACAAGTCTTTTGACTTCGTCGTTAAAACACCACCAGCGGCAGTTCAGCTTTTGGAAGCGGCTAAGATTAAAAAAGGATCGGGCGAACCTAACCGAGTTAAGTCAGGTAGTGTTTCTTGGGACCAAGTTAAGGTAATTGCCGAAGACAAAATGGTCGACCTTAATGCGTTTACGGTAGAATCTGCAATGAGCATGATCGCCGGTACAGCTAGGTCTATGGGTCTTAAAGTTGCAGGTAAGCGACCTTTCTAAAATCTTAAAAGCAATTTGAAATGGCAAAATTAACTAAGAAACAAAAAGAGGCCCACGCTAAAATCGAAAAAGATAAACTTTATTCGGTTAGTGAAGGTGCAGCTTTGGTAAAAGAAATTACCAATACAAAATTTGATGCGTCTGTTGACTTGGCGGTACGCTTGGGTGTGGATCCAAGAAAAGCGAACCAAATGGTACGTGGTGTGGTAACGCTACCTCACGGTACAGGTAAAGATGTTAAGGTTTTGGCTTTGGTAACCCCAGATAAAGAAGCAGAGGCAACAGAAGCTGGTGCCGATTTTGTCGGGTTAGATGAGTATTTGGATAAAATCAAGGGCGGTTGGACAGATGTTGATGTTATCATCACTATGCCAAGTGTTATGGGTAAACTAGGTCCTTTAGGACGAGTATTGGGGCCAAGAGGTCTTATGCCCAATCCAAAAACAGGAACAGTTACAATGGATGTTGCTAAAGCGGTATCCGATGTAAAGGCTGGTAAAATAGATTTTAAAGTAGATAAAACAGGTATCGTTCATGCTGCTATAGGGAAAGCTTCTTTCTCTGCGGACAAGATTGCTGAAAATGCCAAGGAGTTGTTAGATACTTTAGTGAAAATGAAGCCTGCTGCAGCTAAGGGTGTTTATATGAAAAGTATTTTCATGTCAAGTACCATGAGCCCAAGTGTTCAGTTAGATCCAAAAACAGTTTAATCGAACTGGGTAGTTCAAAATTTACAGTATGACAAGAGAAGAAAAAGCAAACGTAATACAGGATTTGACTTCACAGTTAGCCGATAGCAGTACTATTTATTTAGCTGATATATCGGGATTGAATGCAACGCAAACCTCAGATTTGAGAAGAGCTTGTTTCAAGGCAAACGTTAAACTGGCGGTAGTCAAGAATACATTGCTGGCTAAGGCAATGGAAGCTTCCGAAAAAGAATTCGGTGAACTTCCCGGAGTGCTTAAGGGCAATACTTCGTTGATGTTCTCAGAAGTAGGGAATGCTCCCGCAAAGCTTATCAAGACTTTCAGAAAGAAATCTGAGAAGCCTTTGTTGAAAGGGGCTTTTGTCGAGGAAGCTATATACATTGGTGATGAAAACTTAGATGCGCTCGTAAGCATTAAGTCTAAAGAAGAAATGATCGGCGAGGTTATTGGATTGCTGCAATCCCCAGCCAAAAACGTTATTTCTGGACTTAAATCTGGTGGTGGTAAACTGGCAGGCATTCTTAAGACATTATCAGAAAGATAAGTACGCACTAGTAAACTAAGTATATTTTAAAAATTTTATTAAACGATAGAAAAATGGCAGATTTAAAAGATTTCGCAGAACAGTTGGTTAACTTGACCGTAAAAGAGGTAAACGAGTTGGCTGATATATTAAAAGAAGAATACGGTATCGAGCCTGCAGCTGCTGCAGTTGCTGTTGCCGCCGGTGGTGGTGGTGAAGCTGCCGAAGCCGCTGAAGAGCAGTCAGAATTTGACGTAGTCTTGAAAGCAGCAGGTGCTTCTAAATTAGCAGTTGTTAAATTGGTTAAGGAATTGACCGGACTTGGATTGAAAGATGCTAAGGACATCGTTGATAGCGCACCTAAAGCTGTAAAAGAAGGTGTTTCTAAAGACGAAGCTGAAGGAATCAAAAAATCTTTGGAAGAAGCAGGAGCGGAAGTTGAGCTTAAATAGTATCAGCAACCATAGTACTTTGGTTTAGGTCTTTTTTCGCCCACGGCGGAGCTAGACCTAAGCCTTTTTATACAAGTAAGATTCACGTATATGAAGAGGTATACGACCCGAATTTAGTATTCACGTTCAAAATACTGTCCATAGATGTTCACACAACAGACTGAGAGAATAAATTTTGCATCCGCTAAGAACACGCCGGATTATCCGGACTTCTTGGACATTCAGATTAAATCTTTTCAAGACTTTTTTCAGCTTGAGACAAAATCTGACGAAAGAGGCAATGAAGGCTTGTACAACACCTTCATGGAAAACTTCCCTATTACGGACACCAGAAACCAGTTCGTACTTGAATTTTTAGATTACTTCATAGATCCGCCTAGATATTCGATACAAGAATGTATCGAGCGAGGTCTTACTTATAGTGTTCCTTTAAAGGCACGATTAAAATTATACTGTACCGATCCCGAGCACGAAGATTTCGAAACTATCGTGCAAGACGTGTATTTGGGTACCATTCCGTATATGACACCCAGTGGTACGTTTGTTATTAACGGTGCAGAAAGGGTTGTAGTATCTCAGTTGCACCGTTCTCCAGGTGTTTTCTTTGGTCAGTCGTTTCACGCGAATGGAACTAAGCTTTATTCTGCCAGGGTAATACCGTTCAAAGGTTCGTGGATCGAATTTGCTACAGATATTAACGGAGTGATGTATGCGTACATCGACCGTAAAAAGAAATTACCCGTAACTACCCTGTTTAGAGCCATCGGTTTTGAAAGGGATAAGGATATTCTTGAAATCTTCGACCTTTCTGAAGAGGTGAAGGTATCTAATGCGGGACTTAAAAAGGTTTTAGGCCGTAAATTGGCCGCAAGGGTATTGAACACGTGGCACGAAGATTTCGTCGATGAAGATACGGGCGAGGTTGTTTCTATCGAAAGAAACGAAATCATTCTTGATCGTGATACCGTGTTGGAGAAAGATCATATTGCCGAAATCTTGGAAGCGGACGTGAAAACTATCCTGCTTCATAAAGAGAACAATGCGCAGTCTGATTATGCCATCATCCACAATACGCTTCAGAAGGATCCGACCAACTCTGAAAAAGAAGCGGTAGAGCATATCTATCGTCAATTGCGTAATGCCGAACCGCCCGATGAGGAAACGGCTCGTGGTATTATCGATAAACTGTTCTTTTCGGATCAACGTTACAACCTAGGTGAGGTAGGACGTTACCGTATGAATAAGAAATTACAGTTGGATATTGGAATGGACAAGCAGGTCTTGACCAAGGAAGATATTATAACTATTATTAAATATTTGATCGAGCTTATCAACTCTAAAGCGGAGATTGATGATATCGATCACCTTTCGAACCGTCGTGTACGTACTGTTGGTGAACAATTGTCATCCCAGTTCGGCGTAGGTCTTGCGCGTATGGCCAGAACTATCCGTGAGCGTATGAACGTTCGAGATAACGAAGTGTTTACCCCGATCGATTTGATTAATGCAAAGACCTTGTCTTCTGTTATTAATTCATTCTTCGGAACGAACCAGTTGTCTCAGTTCATGGATCAAACGAATCCATTGGCCGAGATTACGCACAAACGAAGATTGTCGGCACTTGGGCCAGGTGGTCTCTCGAGAGAGCGTGCCGGTTTTGAGGTTCGTGATGTTCACTACACACACTACGGTAGACTTTGTCCTATTGAAACTCCTGAAGGTCCAAACATTGGTTTGATATCTTCCTTATCGGTGTTTGCCAAGGTAAACCCAATGGGCTTCTTGGAAACACCTTACCGTAAGGTTGACAATGCCAAGGTCAATACAGAAGAGTATGTGTACCTAAGTGCGGAAGAAGAGGAAGGAATGAAAATTGCCCAGGCAAACATTCCGTTAAAAGAAGACGGTCAGATCGATACTGATAAGGTTATTGCCCGTGAAGAGGGTGATTTCCCTGTAGTAGATCCAATTGAAATAAACTATACTGACGTTGCTCCTAATCAGATTGCATCTATTTCGGCATCACTTATTCCTTTCTTGGAACATGATGATGCGAACCGTGCACTGATGGGCTCTAACATGATGCGCCAAGCCGTACCGTTGTTGAAGCCTCAGTCCCCGATTGTGGGTACTGGTCTTGAGCGTCAGGTGGCATCCGATTCTAGGGTACTTATCAATGCTGAAGGCGATGGTACTGTAGAATATGTAGATGCCAAGATGATCACTGTAAAGTATGATCGTACCGATGCTGAGCGCTTGGTCAGTTTTGAAGATGACTCCAAGAGTTACAATTTGGTGAAGTTTAGAAAGACTAACCAGGGTACCAGTATCAACCTAAAACCTATTGTTAGAAGAGGTGATAAGGTTAAGAAAGGTCAGGTGCTTTGTGAAGGCTATGCTACGGAAAAAGGTGAATTGGCCCTAGGCCGTAACCTTACGGTTGCATTTATGCCTTGGAAAGGATACAACTTTGAAGATGCGATCGTAATTTCTGAGAAAGTTGTTCGCGAAGATATATTTACCTCAATTCACGTAGATGAATATTCTTTAGAGGTTAGGGATACTAAATTAGGTGCTGAGGAATTGACTCATGATATTCCGAACGTATCGGAAGAGGCTACCAAAGATTTGGATGAGAACGGTATGATCCGTATCGGGGCCGAAGTCAAGCCTGGTGATATCTTGATAGGTAAGATTACTCCGAAAGGGGAATCTGACCCGACTCCAGAAGAGAAATTACTTAGGGCGATTTTTGGTGATAAAGCGGGCGATGTTAAGGATGCCTCTTTAAAGGCATCACCTTCATTGCGTGGTGTGGTTATCGACAAAAAATTGTTCTCCCGTTCAGTAAAAGATAAGCGTAAGCGTTCTGAAGATAAGGAAGAGCTTAACAAGTTGGAATTGGAGTACGAAGTGAAATTTCAAGAGTTGAAAGACATCTTGATCGAGAAGCTTTTTACTTTGATCAATGGTAAGACATCGCAAGGTGTGATGAACGATTTAGGTGAGGAAGTATTGCCAAAAGGTAAGAAATACACCTTGAAAATGTTGAACGCGGTTGATGATTTCGCTCACTTGGTTGGCGGTAGCTGGACCATGGATAAGGATACCAACGAAGCCGTTGCCGATTTGCTCCACAACTATAAGATCAAGTTGAACGACCTTCAAGGTAACCTAAGAAGGGATAAGTTTACCATTTCGGTAGGTGATGAACTGCCAGCTGGAATTATGAAATTGGCCAAGGTTTATATTGCCAAAAAACGTAAGCTTAAAGTAGGGGATAAAATGGCAGGACGTCACGGTAACAAAGGTATCGTTTCTCGTATCGTTCGTCAAGAGGATATGCCGTTCTTGGAAGACGGAACGCCTGTGGATATCGTATTGAACCCGTTAGGGGTGCCTTCTCGTATGAACATCGGTCAGATCTATGAAACCGTATTGGGTTGGGCAGGTCTTAAATTGGGTAAAAAATATGCTACTCCAATTTTCGACGGGGCCACTTTAGATCAGATTAATGAATATACCGATCAAGCGGGTATACCTAGATTCGGTCATACCTACCTTTATGATGGTGGTACCGGTAAACGTTTTGATCAACCGGCAACCGTTGGTGTGATCTATATGTTGAAACTAGGCCACATGGTAGACGATAAGATGCATGCACGTTCTATTGGACCGTACTCATTGATTACGCAACAGCCATTAGGTGGTAAAGCACAATTTGGAGGTCAGCGTTTTGGTGAGATGGAGGTTTGGGCATTGGAAGCTTATGGTGCTTCGGCCACACTTCGTGAAATATTGACCGTTAAGTCGGATGATGTTATCGGAAGGGCCAAGACCTATGAGTCAATAGTCAAAGGAGAAACCATGCCAGAGCCCGGTTTACCGGAATCTTTCAACGTATTGATGCACGAACTTAAAGGTTTGGGCTTAGATATCCGTTTGGAAGAATAGAATCGATTGTAGCGATTGAAGAACACACATTTTAATTAGTATCACCATTAGATTATGGCTAGAATAAAAGATAATAATCCAATAAAAAGGTTTGATAAAATTTCCATAGGATTGGCCTCGCCGGAAGCAATTCTGGCGGAGTCGAGAGGAGAGGTTCTCAAGCCTGAAACTATCAACTACAGAACGCATAAGCCTGAGCGTGACGGTCTTTTCTGTGAGCGTATTTTCGGACCTGTAAAAGATTACGAATGTGCCTGTGGAAAATACAAGAGAATACGTTACCGTGGTATCGTTTGTGACCGTTGTGGTGTTGAAGTTACCGAGAAGAAAGTACGTAGGGATAGGGTAGGGCATATCAATTTGGTAGTGCCCGTGGCCCACATCTGGTACTTCCGCTCCTTGCCTAATAAAATAGGTTACCTTTTGGGATTGCCCTCGAAGAAGTTGGATATGATCATTTACTACGAACGTTATGTAGTAATTCAACCAGGTATTGCAAAAGGTCCTGAAGGTGAAGAAATCAATAAAATGGATTTCTTGACCGAAGAGGAGTACTTAACGATTTTGGAGTCTATTCCTGTTGAGAATCAATATTTAGAAGATACCGACCCTAACAAGTTTATCGCTAAAATGGGAGCGGAATGTCTTATTGATCTCTTGGCCCGTATCGACTTAAAGGATTTGTCGTACCAGTTACGTCATAAAGCGAATACAGAGACTTCCAAACAAAGAAAGACCGAGGCCTTAAAAAGACTTCAAGTAGTTGAAGCGCTTCGCGAATCTCAAGAAAATAGGGAAAACAGACCAGAATGGATGATCATGAAGGTGATTCCGGTGATTCCACCAGAATTACGTCCATTGGTGCCGTTAGATGGTGGTCGTTTCGCTACATCCGATTTGAACGATCTTTACAGAAGGGTGATTATTCGTAACAACCGCTTGAAAAGATTGGTAGAGATTAAAGCTCCTGAAGTGATTCTTAGAAATGAGAAACGTATGCTTCAAGAAGCGGTAGATTCTCTTTTCGATAACACAAGAAAAGCGTCTGCGGTGAAAACCGAATCAAACAGACCCTTGAAGTCACTTTCCGATTCATTGAAAGGTAAGCAAGGTCGTTTCCGTCAAAACCTATTGGGTAAACGTGTTGATTATTCCGCACGTTCGGTAATCGTCGTTGGACCTGAAATGAAATTGTTCGAATGTGGTCTTCCTAAAGATATGGCCGCTGAGCTTTACAAACCTTTTGTAATCAGAAAACTGATCGAAAGAGGTATTGTAAAAACAGTGAAGTCGGCCAAGAAGATTATAGATAAAAAAGAGCCGGTAGTTTGGGATATCCTAGAAAATGTATTGAAAGGACATCCGGTACTATTGAACCGTGCCCCTACATTGCACCGTTTGGGTATCCAGGCCTTCCAGCCAAAACTTATCGAAGGTAAGGCGATTCGTCTGCACCCATTGGTATGTACGGCGTTTAACGCGGATTTCGATGGTGACCAGATGGCGGTTCACCTCCCGTTGGGCCCTGAGGCTATTCTTGAAGCCCAATTGTTGATGTTGGCTTCGCATAACATCTTGAACCCGGCAAATGGTTCGCCTATTACCGTACCTTCACAGGATATGGTATTGGGTCTGTACTATATGACCAAGGAAAGAAAGTCTACACCTGAAGTTCCGATTGCGGGAGAAGGTCTTACTTTTTATTCTGCGGAAGAAGTTGAAATTGCTTTCAATGAAGGCAAGGTAAACTTGAACGCAGGTATCAAGGTTAGGGCAAAAGATTTTAATGAAGAAGGAGAATTGGTGTACAAGATTATACCGACTACTGTGGGTAGGGTGTTGTTCAACATGGAAGTTCCTGAACAGGCAGGTTATATCAATGACGTACTGAACAAGAAATCCCTAAGGGATATTATTGGTGGAATTTTGGCCGTGACCGATGTACCTACTACAGCAGATTTCTTGGATAAGATCAAGACTATGGGATATGAGTTCGCTTTTAAAGGTGGACTATCATTTAGTTTAGGTGATATTATTATCCCACAAGAGAAACATGAAATGATCGCTGAGGCCAATGGTCAGGTAGATGGTATTATGACCAACTACAATATGGGTCTGATTACCAATAACGAACGTTACAACCAGGTGATTGATGTTTGGACATCGACCAATGCCATGTTGACCGAGCTTGCTATGAAGCGTATTCGCGAAGATCAACAAGGGTTCAACTCTGTGTATATGATGCTTGATTCTGGTGCAAGGGGGTCTAAGGAACAGATTCGCCAGTTGACAGGTATGCGTGGTTTGATGGCCAAGCCTAAGAAATCTACTGCAGGTGGTGGTGAAATTATTGAAAACCCGATTTTGTCGAACTTTAAGGAGGGTCTTTCAATTCTTGAATACTTTATCTCAACTCACGGTGCCCGTAAGGGTCTTGCGGATACGGCCCTTAAAACGGCTGATGCAGGTTACCTGACCCGTCGTTTGGTGGATGTTTCACAAGATGTTATTATTAACATCGAAGATTGTGAAACCCTAAGAGGTATTGAGGTGGAAGCCTTGAAGAAAAATGAAGAAGTTGTAGAATCACTAGGAGAGCGTGTTCTCGGTAGGGTTTCCTTACACGATGTATACAATCCGTTAACGGAAGAACTGATCTTGAAAGCAGGTCAGCATATTTTGGAAGCTGATGTGAAGCGAATAGAAGAGTCGCCTATAGAAAAGATAGAAGTACGTTCGGCATTGACTTGTGAAGCCCCTAAAGGTATTTGTGCCAAATGTTATGGTAGAAACCTTTCTACCAACAAAATGGTACAACGCGGTGAGGCTGTTGGTGTTGTTGCGGCTCAATCGATCGGTGAACCAGGTACACAGCTTACTTTGCGTACTTTCCACGTGGGGGGTATTGCAGGTAACATTTCCGAGGATAACAAGTTGATTGCCAAATTTAATGGTGTAGCCGAAATAGAAGATTTAAGAACGGTTACCGGAGAAGACGGTGAGGGCAAATCTGCCGAGATTGTAATATCAAGGACTTCTGAAATTAAAATCGTTGACAAGAAAACAGGTATAACCTTAAGTACGAATAACATTCCTTACGGATCGCAATTGTTCATTAAAAACGGTGCCTCCGTATCTAAAGATGATGTTATTTGTTCTTGGGATCCTTATAACGGTGTTATTGTTTCCGAGTTCCCAGGTAAGATTGCTTACGAGAATATCGAGCAAGGTGTTACTTACCAAGTTGAAATTGATGAACAGACCGGTTTCCAAGAGAAGGTTATTTCCGAATCTAGAAACAAAAAGTTGATTCCAACACTTTTGATTCAAAACAATAAGGGTGAAACCTTACGTTCTTATAACCTTCCTGTTGGTTCTCACATCATGGTAGATGATGGTGATAAGATTAAAGAAGGTAAGATCCTTGTGAAAATACCACGTAAATCTGCTAAGGCAGGTGATATTACGGGTGGTCTTCCAAGGGTAACGGAACTGTTTGAAGCACGTAACCCATCTAACCCGGCCGTAGTGTCTGAGATAGACGGTGTTGTTTCCTTCGGTAAGATCAAAAGAGGTAACCGTGAAATTATCATAGAATCTAAATTGGGCGAGGTCAAGAAATACTTGGTCAAGCTTTCAAACCAGATTTTGGTTCAAGAGAACGATTACGTTCGTGCAGGTATGCCCTTATCGGATGGTTCGATTACGCCAGAGGATATTCTTGCGATCAAAGGGCCATCTGCCGTTCAGCAGTACTTGGTAAACGAAGTACAGGAAGTGTATCGTTTACAGGGTGTGAAGATCAATGATAAGCACTTTGAGGTCGTTGTGAGACAGATGATGCGTAAGGTGCGTATTCAAGATCCGGGTGATACTATATTCTTAGAGAACCAATTGGTTCACAAAGATGACTTCATCAAGGAAAATGATGAGATTTTCGGTAAGAAGGTGGTTGTTGAGCCAGGTGATTCGGTAAACCTTAAGCCGGGTCAAATTATAACGGCTCGCGAACTAAGGGATGAGAATTCGGTATTGAAGCGTTCCGATAAGAACCTGGTTACTGCCAAAGACGCGATTGCGGCTACGGCTACACCAATATTGCAAGGTATTACAAGGGCGTCGTTACAGACGAAATCGTTTATATCTGCAGCATCTTTCCAAGAAACGACCAAAGTATTGAACGAAGCTGCCGTAAGCGGTAAGGTAGATACATTGGAAGGCTTGAAGGAAAATGTTATTGTAGGTCATAAGATACCTGCAGGTACGGGTATGCGCGACTATGAGAACATCATTGTTGGCTCTAAGGAAGAATACGATGAGATCATGGCCCGCAAGGAAGCCTTGAAATTTTAAACTCAAATATCAAACCCTCAATACATTGTATTGGGGGTTTATTTTTTTTACATATGAGCGAAAAAGAACAAAAGCAGAACCAGATCAATATTGAACTTGATGAGAAAACGGCCGAAGGTATTTATTCCAACTTGGCGATCATCAATCATTCGGTTTCTGAATTCGTAGTAGATTTCATTAGTATGATGCCTGGTGCGCCCAAGGCCAAGGTGAAAAGCCGTATTGTGCTTACACCCCAACACGCCAAGAAGTTCTTGAAGGCATTGAACGACAACGTGAAGCGTTTTGAGAGCGCCCACGGAACGATTAAAGATTATGAGCAACCTCCTATCCCGATGAATTTCGGTCCCACAGGGGAAGCTTAATTGCATAAAAAAATGCCCTCTACTTGTAGAGGGCATTTTTTTGTTCGGTATTTTTCTTAATCGAATTCGGAGACAAAATGTAATTTTACGCTTGGGTATTTCTGCTGTGTCATCTGCAATGAGAATTGAGAGTCGGCCAAGAATACCAATTGACCACGCTTGTCTTTCGCCAAAAATTTCTGTTTTACCCTTTTGAATTCCTTGTACTCATCGTTTTTTGGGTCTTCGGCCTGTACCCAACAGGCTTTGTAAACGGGGAAGTTTTCATAGGTGCACTTTGCCCCATATTCGTGTTCGAGACGGTATTGGATTACTTCGAACTGTAGGGCGCCAACGGTGCCGATAACGCGTCTTCCGTTTAGTTCTAAGGTAAACAATTGAGCCACACCTTCATCCATCAGCTGGTCGATACCCTTGTAAAGCTGTTTTGACTTCATGGGGTCGGCATTGTTGATATACCTAAAGTGTTCAGGGGAAAAACTAGGAATCCCCTTGTAGTGGAGGGCTTCCCCTTCGGTTAGGGTATCGCCGATCTTAAAGTTGCCCGTATCGTGTAGCCCTACGATGTCGCCGGGATAGGATATGTCGACAATCTCTTTTTTCTCGGCAAAAAAGGCATTTGGGCTCGAAAACTTCATTTTTTTCCCGTTTCTAACATGTAGATAGGGTTTGTTTCGCTCAAAAGTGCCCGATACGATTTTTATAAAGGCCAAACGGTCCCTGTGCTTGGGATCCATGTTGGCATGTATCTTGAATACAAAACCCGACATTTCCTTTTCATTGGCCTCAACCAGTCTTTCTTCCGCTTTTTTGGCGCGTGGGGAAGGGGCAATTTCAATAAAACAGTCCAATAACTCACGAACCCCGAAATTGTTCAAAGCCGAACCGAAGAAAACCGGTTGTTGCTGACCTTTTAGATAACTTTCTTTATCGAAAGGGGGGTAAACGCCATTGACCAAATCTAGGTTGTCGCGCAATTCCTCGGCGGCCTTGTTGCCGATAATGCTTTCTAGTTCGGTACTTTCCAAAGAATCAAAGGCGATGGTTTCTTCAATATTCTTCTTACTGTCACCACTAAAGAGGTTGATATTCTTCTCGTAAATATTATATATACCTTTAAAATCATAACCCATACCGATCGGAAAACTCAAAGGGGTCACAGATAGGCCAAGCTTTTGTTCCAGGTCGTCAAGCAGATCGAAAGCATCTTTACCTTCCCTGTCCAATTTGTTGATGAATACGATCATCGGTATGTTGCGCATACGGCATACCTGTACCAGTTTTTCGGTTTGTTCCTCAACCCCTTTGGCAACATCGACTACAACGATGACGCTATCTACGGCAGTCAGGGTTCTAAATGTATCCTCGGCAAAATCTTTGTGACCGGGCGTATCGAGTATGTTTATTTTTTTGTCCTTATATATAAAGGCGAGTACGGACGTAGCAACGGAAATACCTCTTTGGCGTTCTATTTCCATAAAGTCACTGGTGGCCGTTTTCTTTATTTTATTGTTTTTAACGGCACCTGCCTCTTGAATGGCCCCTCCGAACAACAGCAGTTTTTCGGTTAATGTGGTCTTACCGGCATCAGGGTGGGATATGATCCCGAAAGTTCTACGCCGTTGGATTTGTTCTTTGAAACTCATGAAGAAAATTTGTGCAAAAATACATTAAATTATAGTTTATCTAGAGGGGAACGCTGCTTAAAAACAAAGTCCTTCTTTTTGATGTGGAGTTTGTTGCATCAATATTTTACGGACATATTTTGGTGTGTCGACCAACTACGGAAAAATTCGATATGCTGTTATTGACGTTTGATTTCTAGCGTGTTTCGTCGGAGTCTAAGTTCGTCAAACTGATTTGATGTGCTCGCTTCACCGAATATATAGGTCTTTAGCGGATAAATCATAATTTCTGGAATCAAAAGAATTTGGAGATCTAAATATTAGATATATCTTGCGTCAATATTGAAGTATCCCAACTTCTTACTACATACGCTTTATAACCTACAGGCCATGGTGATTAGTTTAATAAAACTAAACATTTATGGAAAACTTTACCCTATTAAATTTTAAGAACGGTGCTTTTAAGGCCGTCACCTATACCTTCGCCCTCGCTATTTTGGGTGTGGGATCTTCTTTTGCCAGCAATGGTCCTATAGAGGGAGCCAATGGCAAAGAAGCTCAAAAAATAAAGTCCACTCTCGTGCTGGAAAACAGTCTTACAGGGTGTGTCGAAGAAAATCCTGAAGAAATCAAGGCTAGTGATTTTGGTTTTGCCAATGGCGTAACCGATGGGAGCCTATCTGCAACGAACGTTGATTTAAGTGCTAAGTGGGGGCTTCCCGTTGGTAGTGTTTTGGTAAGCGTTACCGGGGCAAGTACTAAAAATACAGGCGGGCTGTTTGAGGTGAACCAAGGCCTTCCGGTTACCTTTTCCTTTTCGGGTACCGTACCTGTACAACTGATAGCGGAGCATTCAGCTAGAGTCGATGCAAACCACAGGGATGGTATCGTTGCTCTTGATAACACTACATATGTACAGACAACGGCGCTTCCCGCAGGAATCATTTCTAGTAATGAAACCAATGATTACTTTGTAGAAAATACAACAGTTTCGCCTATAACAGGTCCTGATCGTTTTGTTTGGGTATCTCAAGGCGTGGCTGATGAAATCCAATTCTATACAACTTCCGATTTTCCAATAAACGGAATCCGCTTAACTGCAATTCCGATGGTATGTCCTGATACCGATGGTGATGGCGTGCCGGATTCTACCGATTTGGATGATGATAACGATGGTATTTTAGATACTGTGGAAGACCCTAATACCGATGGTGATAAGGATCCTTTGACCAATCCTTTGGATACGGATGGTGACGGCATACCTAACCATTTGGATATCGACTCTGACGATGATGGTATTCCTGATAACGTAGAGGCCCAGACCACTGATGGTTATATTGCACCGAATAATGACGATCAAGCGACCTACATGGCCAATGATGGGGTAAATTCGGCCTATATCGGAGGGTTAACACCGGTAAATACCGATGGGGCTGATACTGAAGATTACATAGACCTTGACAGTGATAACGATAGTGTTCCCGACAACAACGAGGGTAACGATTTCAATTTCGATGGTATTCCTGATCTGACCTATACCGGTAACGATGCCGATGGCGACGGATTGGATGACGGTTACGAAGGAAGCGATATCAACGATGGCTTTGATGTCAACGATGAAATTGACGATCCTGCAAATGACCTTCCCGATACCGATGGTACCGAAGATGTAAATTACCGTGATTTAGACGATGACGGTGACGGCATCGATACTCCCGATGAAGATATCGATGAAAATGGTGACCCGACCAATGACGATACCGATAATGACGGTACGCCAAATTACTTGGATCCTACCGATACCGATGGTGATGGTGTACCTGATTCTACCGATTTAGACGATGATAACGACGGTATTTTAGATACAGTGGAAGATCCTAACACCGATGGTGATAACGATCCTTTAACCAATCCTTTGGATACGGATGGTGATGGCATACCTAACCATTTAGATATCGACTCTGACGATGATGGTATTCCTGATAACGTAGAGGCTCAGACCACTGACGGTTATATCGCACCGAACGATGACGATGCGGCAACTTATGAGACCAATGACGGATTGAACTCGGCCTATCCTGACGGGTTAACACCTGTGAACACCGATGGGGCTGATACTGAAGATTACATAGACCTTGACAGTGATAACGATAGTGTTCCCGATAACAACGAGGGTAACGATTTCAATTTCGATGGTATTCCTGATCAGACCTATACCGGTAACGATGCCGATGGTGACGGATTGGATGATGGTTACGAGGGAAGCGATATCAACGATGGCTTCGATGTGAATGACGAAATTGACGATCCTGCAAATGACCTTCCCGATACCGATGGTACCGAAGACGTAAATTACCGTGATTTAGACGATGACGGTGACGGCATCGATACTCCCGATGAAGATGTGGATCAAGACGGTGACCCTACCAATGACGATAGTAATGGAAACGGTACGCCAAATTATTTAGATCCTACCGATAATATTCCGAATCCTGACGATACCGATACCGATGGTGACGGAGTGCCGGATAGGGTAGACTTAGATGACGATAATGACGGTATATTGGATACTGTAGAAGATCCAAACACCGATGGTGATAACGATCCTTTGACCAATCCTTTGGATACGGATGGTGACGGTATACCTAACCATTTGGATATCGACTCTGACGATGATGGTATTCCTGATAACGTAGAGGCCCAGACCACTGACGGTTATATCGCACCGAACGAAGACGATGCGGCAACCTACGAAGCCAATGACGGATTGAACTCGGCTTATCCTGATGGATTGATACCGGTAAATACCGATGGGGCAGATACGGAAGATTATATTGACCTAGATAGTGATAATGATTTGGTGTTCGATAATAATGAAGGGAACGACTTCAACTTTGATGGTATCCCTGACCAATCGTACACAGGTATTGACACGGATGGAGATGGTCTTGATGATGGTTACGAAGGAAGTGATGTCAACGATGGCTTTGATGTCAACGATGAAATCGACGATCCGGCAAACGACCTACCGGATACCGATGGTACCGAAGACGTGAATTACCGTGATATTGATGATGATGGAGACGGTATCGATACGCCTGACGAAGATGGAAATGGAAACGGTAATCCTACAGACGATGATCTTGATAGTGATGGAATCCCTTCATATCTTGACCCGGAGGAGGATACCGATATTGTAGTGATGCAAATGGTGACGCCTAACGGGGATGGTAAAAATGAATTCTTGTGGATTGAAAATGTCGATAAGGCATTGAACAATAGCCTTAAGATATTTAACCGATGGGGAGTGGCAGTTTACGAAGGGGAAGATTACAATAACCAGAACAATGTTTTTGACGGTAGGTCAAAAGGAAGATCCACTATAAGTGGCGCAGACTATCTACCTGCCGGTGTATATTTCTATATCTTTAAGTACTCCACTGTAAACAAGCAGAATATAACTGATAGTGGTTATATTTATATCAGTAAATAATCTATAAAGTAGGCATGATTATAAAAAACAAGCTACTAGCGGCCCTATTCCTGGTGTTGGTCTATTGTCAAACGGCTTCCGCCCAACAAGATGCCCAATACACTCAGTACATGTTCAATACGATGAGCGTTAACCCAGCCTACGCGGGCTCTAGGGGACAGCTCAGCATCGCGGGCCTTTACAGGTCACAGTGGGTAGGTTTAGACGGTTCGCCCGAAACCTTTACCGTTAACCTGCATTCTCCCATTCGAAATAGTAATGTGGGATACGGCCTGTCGGTAGTAAACGACAAAATAGGGGAAGGAACCGTTCAGGAAACGTATATAGACGGATTGATTTCTTATTCAATCGATGTTTCCCTTAAAGGAAAACTGTCTTTTGGTCTAAAATTGGGGGGTAACATCCTGAACCTTGATTTTGAACAATTACGGCAGCGACCAGGTTTTGAAGAAGCCGTAGGTACGGATAATATTGAAAACAAGTTTTCCCCGAACGTAGGTTTGGGTATGTATTATCACACCAATAAGTTTTATG
Source organism: Zobellia uliginosa (assembly GCF_900156625.1). Taxonomy (GTDB): domain Bacteria; phylum Bacteroidota; class Bacteroidia; order Flavobacteriales; family Flavobacteriaceae; genus Zobellia; species Zobellia uliginosa. The sequence continues at coordinate 250,922 of NZ_FTOB01000005.1, forward strand.
CCGGTCTTTCCGCGCCCAATTTATTGGAGGTAGAGCATTTCGATTCGGGCGATACCGATGCCAATCAAATCGACTTTTTGGCAAAAGACCGTGTGAACTTCTATTTGATTACCGGTTACGTATTTGATTTGAACGATAACCTTATGTTCAAACCGGCCCTTTTGACAAAGGTCGTCGGTGGTGCGCCTCTTCAGGTAGATGTGTCGGCCAACTTTCTCTTTGCGGAAAAGTTTTCGTTCGGAGCCGCTTACAGATGGGATGCCGCAGTAAGTGCCTTGGCAGGGTTTCAGATATCTGACCAAATTATGTTAGGTTTGGCCTATGATAAAGAAACAACCGATTTTGGCAGTACACAATATAACTCAGGGTCTTTTGAAATTTTTCTAAGATGGGAATTGGTGAAATCGTTTGAAAAATTGGTTTCTCCCCGTTTCTTCTAAACCTTATATCTTATGATAAAAAAAATACACATTCTATTTGTTTTGGTCTTTTTGATGGGTGTTAGCGGTTTTGCCCAAGAAAAATTAATAACCAAAGCCAATGAAAAATATGACGAGTACTCCTTTAGTCCGGCTATCGACATTTACAAAAAAGTGCTCGATCGCGGATATGTTTCGGCCGACTTATTAAAGAAACTGGGGAACTCTTACTATTACAATGCAGATTACGAAGATGCCGCCAATACCTATAAGAGGCTGGTAGATGAATATCCTGACGAAACGGGTCCTGAATATTACTTTAGGTATGCCCAAACCTTGAAGACTTTAGAAGATTACGAAACTTCAAAAGTTATAATGGCCAAGTTTCTAGAAGTCACTTCAGATGATGTTAGGGCCAATACCTACAAAAGTGAAGAAGACTATTTAAACGATATCAAGAAAAATTCCGGTAGGTACAACGTTTTGCCATTTCAATACAATTCACCTTACTCGGAGTTTGCCCCATCTTTTTATAAGAAGGGACTTATATTTTCTTCGGATAGGGACACCGGTAACTTTGCGCGCTATCGTCACACCTGGAATTCAAAAGACTTCTTAGACCTTTACAAGGTTAATGCCGATAGTACCTCTACCGGATTCGTAACCAAGTTGGGCGATCAACTTAATACGAGATTGCACGAGTCTACATCGGTAGTTACCAAAGATGGTCAAACACTTTATTTTACCCGTAACAATTACAAGGATGGTAAATATGTAAAAGATGGTAATGGAATCATTCGTCTTAAGATCTTTAAGGCGGTTATGTCTGAAGAAGGGGTTTGGTCTAATATTGAAGAACTGCCTTTTAATAGCGATGAATATTCCATAGCGCACCCTACATTGAGCGCTGATGAAAAAACTTTGTATTTTGCTTCTGATATGCCCGGCTCATATGGTGAGTCCGATATTTTTAAGGTGGCCATAAATGAAGATGGAAGTTATGGAACGCCTGAAAATCTAGGGGACGTAATCAATACAGAAGCTAGGGAAACCTTTCCTTTTGTAACCAGTAAGGATATTTTGTACTTCTCTTCCGATGGACATCCAGGACTGGGAGGGCTTGATATTTTTGCCACGAAGATAGGCAATGGAAGGTTCGATGGTACCGTAATGAATGTAGGGGAGCCCGTTAATGGCCGAATGGACGATTTTACGTTCATCTTTAACGAAGATACCCGCGAAGGTTACTTCGCTTCAAACCGCTCGGAAGGTCAAGGAGCGGATGATATTTATGCTTTCCTTGAAACTAAACCACTACTTATCGACTGTGAACAAGCTGTATCTGGGGTCGTAAGGGATAAAATATCCAATGAGCCATTGGTTGGGGCTTCTGTGAAGGTTATTGATGAAAATAACGAAGAAATTATGTCTGCCATCACCGATGCGGAAGGTAAATATAATTTGATCGTAGACTGTACCCAGGGCAATTTTGTAAGGGCAATGACCGAAGGTTATATTCCTTCCGAAGAGTACTTGGGAAAATCTGATGGGGCACCTAAAACCATCGATTTCTTCTTGGAAAGAAGCTCTATCAGTGCCGGATTTGGAGACGATTTGGCCAAGTTGTTACAACTTAGTACCATCTATTTTGACTTCGATAAGTACAATATTCGAAAAGATTCGGAAATAGAGGTGGAAAAAGTTATTGCGGCCATGGAGAAATACTCGAGTTTAAGAATCAAGGTGAACTCACATACCGATAGTAGGGGGAAAGATTCGTACAACCTATGGCTTTCCCAAAAGAGGGCAGAAGCTACGGTAAACTATATGATCAGTAAGGGAATTGCCAAAGAGCGACTGGAAGGCGAAGGTTTTGGGGAAACCAAACTCATAAACAAATGCGCCAATGGTGTAAAATGTTCCGATAAGGATCATGAACTGAACCGACGTTCCGAATTTATCATTCTCGAATAAAACAATTAAATATACCAACTGTAAAAGGCCGCTATCAAATAGCGGCCTTTTTTGATGGATATTCTTGGTTTTTTTATCATAAGGTAGTTGGTCGATAAAAGCCTTGAAGTAGCTCTATGGGCCATGTTGAAAATCGATAGACACTGTAAAACGGGCCTCACGTGTTACCAATTCTTCACTTCACAACAATTTTGGTAGTAGCGGGCCAGATACCGGTATATTTGTTTGATTATTGGGTTGATTCGATTCTTTTTGGATGGTTTTGACCCTTTACGGATATATTAAATGTTCCATAAAAACATAAGCTACTTTTATATTTTTATTGCGATGCTGTTCTCGTTACAGCTGTTCGCGCAAGAAACTTATAGGGACAATTTCAGCAGTGTTTCTTACGCCAATAACAATGGTAGTTCCAACTTTAGTACCAATTGGATCGAAACAGGGGACACGAATGGTGGACCGGTAAGCGAGTATATACGAATAAGTAGTAACCGGCTCGAGCTTTATTATCTATGGTCGGAAACCATACGTCGATCGGCCAACTTAAATGGCGCGGCAACGGCAACCCTAAGTTTCACTTATAGGGCCATAAGCCTTACGGGAGGCACGGCACTGGGCGTAGAGGTTTCCAATAATGGCGGGGCGTCTTATACAAGAGTAGGTACGATTAGTGGGAATAATACTTCGGGAACCTTCAGTCGAGATATTTCAAGCTATATTTCGGCGACCACAACCATTCGATTGGCAAAATCCGGAGTGAATTGGAATCAAAGCGACTATGCCCTTATTGATAATTTTCTGATTACGGCCACTTTTCCGCCACCATTACCGGTAATTGAAATAGATGATATTACGGTAGATGAAGATGCCGGTAATGCTACTTTTACTGTTAGACATACGGGGGCAAATGCCACGGCACCTTATACTTTAAATTATCAAACCGTAAATGGTTCCGCTAACGACGGTAGCGACTACTCCTCTAGAACAGGTGTTTTGAACTTTAATGGATCTACAGGTGATACCGAAACCATAACTGTTCCTATTCTTGATGATGGAATTATGGAGAATCCCGAAAATTTTACGGTGGAATTTACCTTGTCATCCGATTCCCAGATAGATATTAGCGATACGGCTACGGCTACTATTATAGACGATGACGCCTTAATTATGACCAATGGGGGTAGTGCTACCACATGTAGTGATACTTTTTTTGATCCGGGCGGACTTTCAAATTACGGCAATAACCAAGATATGACGTATACTATATGTCCGGATACGGCCGATACGTACATTAATATCAACTTTTCCAGTTTTGAAATCGTTTCCGGTGATGTTCTTTATATTTATGAAGGTTCGAATACGAGTGGAACGCTAATAGGGCAGTACGATAGTGCTAACGTTCCTACGAGTATTAACTCTTCCCATTCATCAGGATGCTTAACTTTTAGGTTTGTTTCCAATGGAAGTAATACTGGAGCCGGTTGGGAAGCTGAAATCAATTGTTTTCCTGACGGACCGATTATTGTAATTGACGATATTACTTTTGATGAAGATGTAGGTAATGCCGTATTTACGGTAAGGTCCACACGAGCGGCCCATGGAAGAAATATTTTCTTGTTTGGATTCGTGGAAGTTCCTTTTACGGTCGATTTTAGGACCGTGGACGGACTTGCATTGGCAGGAAGCGATTATACCGCAACCTCTGGTACATTGACTTTTACGGGAGAGCTGAACAATATTCAGACCATATCGGTGCCTATAGCCAATGATGGTGTACCCGAATATGCCGAGGATTTTGATATAGAGTTTACCGGAGCGAATGCTCAGTATGCCGTAGTGAACTATAATGAAAAAGGGAAAGGTACTATAAACTCACAAATCTTGGCAAATGACCCTTTGACCTTGTTTCAAGAATTTGATGGGTATTACGATTATACCACCACGGGAGGTACGTTGCGTACCAGTCCTAATGGGGCTAGTCCTTGTGCGGTTACTACATCGTCGTCAAATAGCTTGGTATCCCCGGTACCGGCAACGGCGTCTGTAGAACGGGCCTATTTGTATTGGTCGCACTCCAGTACGGTGCGGGATTCCGATGTAATCTTTGAAGGACAGAATGTATCGGCTAATTTTTTGTATCAAACTTCGTTGGGTAACAGAAACTTTTTTGGGTATGTAAGTGATGTAACCGCAATAGTTAAGGGGGTATCTAATTTATCGGGCAACGTTTTCGATTTTAGTGGTCTTACCATTAATAATACCGGGGAATATTGTACTACAAGTACGGTGCTAGGAGGCTGGGCGCTAATGGTGTTTTATGAAGACCGCTCCTTGCCGGCCGTAAACATTAACTTGTATCAGGGTTTTGACGGATTAAGTAATGACGGTAACTCATTTACCTTAGATTCGTTTTATGCCATTTATGGCACTGGAGCTAAAGCTTCTTTCTTATCATGGGAAGGTGATCCAGACCTTAATGGTTCAAGTTCGGGTTCTACTAACCCCGAAGAACTGTCCATTACCAACCAGCGTAACCAAAACTTTATACTTACGGGCGATGGTGGCCAAACCGGAAATAACTCTTATAATTCTACAATTTACGATAATACTGTAGGTCCGCCCGTTTATAATAACGCCAGTACCTATGGTGTAGATTTAGATACTTATGATATTTCGTCATTTATTCAAACTGCGGATAGTGAGGTAACGGCCAACGTAGACGTAGGTCAAGATTTTGTTATTTCCGCAGCAGTAGTCTTAAAAGTTCCATCGAATTTGATTGCAGGACGTGTTTTTGAGGATGTTAATTATCCTGGAGGTCCGGGGCGAAACCAAATGACTTCGGGTGGGATAGGAATTTCGGGGGCAATCGTAGAACTCTTTGACGCTTCAGGCAATTTCATCCAAAGAAAAAATACCGAGGCGAACGGAAATTACTCGTTTGGGGGGATGGCCGATGGAGACTATTTTGTAAAGGTGGTTAGTTCGACCGTAAGGTCCACCAGGGACAATGGAGCCAATTGCTCGAATTGTTATCCGGTACAGACTTATAGGAACGAAGTTGTTTCTGGTAGTATTGTAGATGTCATCAATGAGGTTGGTGGGGCTGACCCAACAGCTGGGCAAGATGTATCGCTAGGTGTTTTTAATAACGCACAGAGTATATCACCGGTTGAGGTGGCGGGTAATGGTGTCGTGGGAATCGATTTCGGCTTCAACTTCAATACCATTGTGAATACCAATGAAACTGGACAAGGTTCATTGACCCAATTTATTAAGAATTCCAATGGCATAGGTGAGGTAGGCTTAGATATTGAAGCCAATGGCCTATTTGATCCGGGTGCTGGTGAAGACACCTCAATTTTTATGATACCCGCTACCGGTGATCCCTTGGGCAGACCGGCCGATACCAATTTTGCTAACGGATATTTCAATATTACCATGTCAAATCCCAATGAATTTCCTGTGGTGTCCGGTACAAATACGGTTATCGATGGTCGTACGCAAACGGCGTATTCGGGAAATACAAATACAGGGACCGTAGGTTCCGGGGGAACAGGGGTAGGCGTGTCAAATACCATTTTACCCGATTTCGATAGACCTGAAATTGAACTTTATAGTGCCAGTGGTGATGTCCTTCAATTAAACGGCACCAATGTGGAGGTACGTAATATTGCCGTTCGTGCGGGTAATAATGCCGGAGTAAAGGTCGAAGGTGGTTCGGCTACCGTATCGCATAATTTATTAGGGGTCAACGCTCTTGGTAATGCATCGGGTAACATCGATTATGGAGTCGAAGTAACGGGAGGTATAACGACCATAGAAGGGAACTACATCGCAAGAAACACGAATGAAGGTGTATGGGTCAACGGAGGCACGTCTACCGTTATTCAGAACAACCATATAACCGATAACGGAAGCAATGCGTGTTTTGATAATATAAAAGTTAGTGGGGGATCGGGTATTTTGATCCAACAGAATTTAATAGATAGGGCGGCTTCCTTAGGAATTGATGGCGAAGGAATTTCGGGTGGACTCACGATTACGGAAAATACAATAGTAAATTCAGGCCAAGACGGGGGTAAGTGTACCGGAGATGATGCCAATGCGGGCATTCGTCTCGATGGAAGCAATTCTACCCTGACCCAGAATATAATCGCTTCAAATGGAGGCGCCGGTGTTGTTCTTGGAGGAGGGAATACCTCGGGTAATCTAATTTCTAGAAACGCCATTTACACGAACGGAACGGCCGGTCCGGCATTAGGTATCGATTTAGATGCATCCGACAGCATGGGAGATGGGGTTACCATTAACGATTCAGGTGATACCGATAATGGTCCTAACGGACTTCTCAATTTTCCGATAATCACTGGGGCTTATCTTTCAGGAACCAACCTTATCATTGAAGGGTGGTCAAGGCCAGGGGCAACCGTAGAACTGTTTGCAACCGACATCAATGAGGGTTCCGCCGCCATTGGTGATAATAAGTTGGGAATGGCATACGATTACGGTGAAGGACAAATATATCTCGCCACTATGGTCGAAGGTGGCCCGATGGACACTGATTCGCAGGTTACGACCTACACCGATGATGACAATAATACCGATAACACCAATAAGTTTAAGTTCAGTATCCCTGCTCCGTCGGGTATTAGCCTAGGTAAATCGGTAACTACAACGGCTACCTTGGCCAATGCTACTTCTGAATTCTCTCCCCTAAGCATTATTAAAGCGTATACCGTAATTACAAATCGTAGAATTACCTACCGTGTAAAGAAGAATTAACAGCTTGTTCTCGCTTCCGGTTTTACCTCGATATAGGGATGGGTTTTTCATCTTTCAAAGTTGTTTTTCGATACTTTTTTGCGCCTTCTTTAGTGGTCAAAAAAAGATGCAAATACGAACTATTTGATTCATTTTTAAGATTTATAGACCTTTGTAATACAGCGATATAATTGAACTTATCGACGAGTGGCACAGAAAATATATTTATCGAAACCTCATTTTTTCCTACGTATACATTAGTAATTAACACTTATACAACAATTATTTTCAGTTGGTAGCACTAAGGTTAATTTTGTAAACTGTAATTGGATCATTTTCAATAGGATTGGTTCAATTCACCCCAAAAACTGAATAGCTTAACCAAATAAGACAATAGGTTTTATCTCAAAAACCGAGTGGCATTTAGGATGTATCCACATCCTCTTCACTATACCAAAATGCACATAAAACGTGCAATGTCCGGAAAGGTGTTCAGCTTTGATTTTTTTGAAAAAGAAACAGTTCACTATGTCTGTTAATAGCTCGCATAGTAATTACAAAAAGTATTGGACGATACGATATTAAGCAAAGTGATGGTCATGAAAAAAATAAGTATAATCCTCGTTTTTTTAATCTCCGGATTAACATTTGCACAGACTACGGTCAATTTAGAAGACCAATGTAACTGTGAGGTGTTAAGCGGTGTCGATGTTACTGCACCGGGAGTAGCTACTCCTGCAGGAGCCGATCTCGGGGATATTTATGTGAATACCGATACCGGTACAATTTATTTCTGGGATGGCGATTCTTGGGAATTGACATCATCTGATGACCAACAGCTTCAGAGTTTTACTTTTGATAATGGAACAGGAGTACTGTCGCTAACCCTTGAAAACGGAGGTACGGCAACGGTGACTTTGCCTGTTGAGACTATTACGACCTTATCGGGAACGGCACCCACGGGGAATGCCATAGGTGTTTACGAGAATGAGAATGGCGATATAGTAACAATTAACGAAACCATAACGGCTATAAGCGATGCGGGTGATGGCAATGTAACTTTTACAAACGAATCTGGAGCAACGGTAACAGTCGCCAAGTCGGATATCACGGATCTGGGAGGTGGGGTTTATAGGTTTACCAATGGCGACGGAACGGATGTGGATATCAACACGAACGGCATTGCCATAACCGATGTTATCGCCGGTAATCTGATCGCCACGGTAACGGAGGCCGATGGTACTACCACGGAAATCGATGAAACGGTTACGGATATCACGGGAACATCGACTACAGGAAATGAAATAGGTATTTACGAAAAGGAGGACGGTACTACGGTTTCGATCCAAGAGAGCATTGTAAGTATCGAGGATAATAATGACGGGAACATCACTTTGGTCGATGAGACGGGAACCGATGTAACAGTCGCCAAGTCGGATATCACGGATCTGGGAGGTGGGGTTTATAGGTTTACCAATGGCGACGGAACGGATGTGGATATCAACACGAACGGCATTGCCATAACCGATGTTATCGCCGGTAATCTGATCGCCACGGTAACGGAGGCCGATGGTACTACCACGGAAATCGATGAAACGGTTACGGATATTACGGGAACATCGACTACAGGAAATGAAATAGGTATTTACGAAAAGGAGGACGGTACTACGGTTTCGATCCAAGAGAGCATTGTAAGTATCGAGGATAATAATGACGGGAACATCACTTTGGTCGATGAGACCGGAACCGATGTAACAGTCGCCAAGTCGGATATCACGGATCTGGGAGGTGGGGTTTATAGGTTTACCAATGGAGACGGAACGGATGTAGATATCAATACGAACGGCATTGCCATAACCGATGTTATCGCCGGTAATCTGATCGCCACGGTAACGGAGGCCGATGGTACTACCACGGAAATCGATGAAACGATTACTACTTTATCCACTGCAGATAACGTAAATTATGTGTATTCATCCGAAAACGGAACTACTACAAGTTTTGATGGAACCGATGATCAAGAAGCGACCGAGGTGAACTTAACAACACCTTTGGATGTTGACGGTGATAGTGTAGACGAAAATACGGTAGAAGAGGCTATTATTGATTTGGCAGCCAATGCTAGCGATAACCAGAATTTGACCGGAGCCACTTTAAGTGGAACCAATCAATTACAGATCGAGATTGAAAGAGGGAGTTCAACAAGTGTTGATTTATCATCGCTCGTAGAAACCGTAATCGCCGGAACAGGTGCGATTTCAGTATCGGATGATGGCGATGGAAACTATACGGTAAATTCAACAGATCTTGATGAGGATGCCACTAACGAACTTACTTTGTTGGGCAATGGAGCTCCGTCCGTAACACCTAGTAATAGTGGGGTTACTTATGTAGACGAAGTTGCGGGACAATTATATGTTTATGACGGAAGTACATGGAATGCCGTAGGTGGAAATGCGAGTCCTGATTTAGATGGGGACCCCAATAACGAGATCCAAGATTTAGAGGACGTAATAGGTGAGGACCCAAGTGCGGGTAACCAGGCCATCACCAACTTGGCCGATCCAAGCAATCCACAGGACGCGGCCACTAAGGCCTATGTCGATGCCTTGGATACCGATGATGCGGATGCCGACCCGAATAACGAGATCCAGGATGCCGCTGAAGTAGCCCTGGGAACTCCATTTGATGTTGACGGGGATAGTGTAAACG
>NZ_FTOB01000016.1 GCF_900156625.1 Zobellia uliginosa
AAAATACCGCCCGTAAAATATGCGGAACTTAATTCTTTTGGGGCTAGCCCCAAAAGAATTAAAAACAATAACTTTAATGAAGTTTTAGAAAACTAAGAAGTTCTATCTAAGGGAGCTTACAAGTTCTACCTCTTATTTTTGTTACTATAAACAAAGAATACTAGTAAAAGTTTCATCAATCTTTTAAGAATCTTATTTTTTTTGTTAATAAGATGATTTGAAACTGGTAATAAATAAAAATAATTTAATTTTACAAAACGGCAGAAGAGATATTATTAATATTGATCGAGTTTGATTAGGGATGTTGATGGAAGAAAATTATAATAAGCTTTTATTAAAATGGCTGAATAGGGAATTAACTCTAGAAGAACAGGAGTTATTCGAGCGTTCTGAAGATTATAATTACTACAAGTCCATTATTGATGGAATTTCAAAGCTTAAGGTCCCTGGGCAACAAACAGAGGAAGAAGCCTATTCTGATTTTCAGGCAAAACTTCAAAACAATAATACAGATTACGAAAGACTTTTAGTAAAATGGCTTAACAAGGAACTCACAGTAGAAGAGCAAGAATTGTTGGAGCGTTCTGAAGATTATAATTACTACAAGTCCATTATTGATGGAATTTCAAAACTTAAGGTCCCTGGGCAACAAACAGAGGAAGAAGCCTATTCTGATTTTCAGGCAAAACTTCAAAACAATAATACAGATCACGAAAGACTTTTAGTAAAATGGCTTAATAAGGAACTCACAGCAGAAGAGCAGGAATTGTTGGAGCGTTCTGAAGATTATAAAAGCTACAAGTCCATTATTGATGGAATTTCAAAGCTTAAGGTCCCTGGGCAACAAACAGAGGAAGAAGCCTATTCTGATTTTCAGGCAAAACTTCAAAACAATAATACAGATTACGAAAGACTTTTAGTAAAATGGCTTAACAAGGAACTCACAGCAGAAGAGCAAGAATTGTTGGAGCGTTCTGAAGATTATAATTACTACAAGTCCATTATTGATGGAATTTCAAAACTTAAGGTCCCTGGGCAACAAACAGAGGAAGAAGCCTATTCTGATTTTCAGAAAAAACTCCATGACAGTACTATAAGCAAAGGAAAGGTAATCCATTTAAATGTTTTACGATATATAGGTTATGCAGCTAGTGTTATATTTATAGTTGGTCTGAGCCTATTCTTCTTTGGAAATACGGTTATTGAAACCTCTATTGCTCAACAACAAAACGTTACTTTACCAGATAATTCTTTGGCTACAGTCAATGCCTTATCCAAATTAACGTATAATAAATACTTTTTTAGTTTTAATCGAAAGTTAAACCTGGATGGGGAAGTATTTTTTGAAGTTAAAAAAGGAAGCAATTTTACTGTGAGTACTTCTAATGGCGATATACATGTCTTAGGAACAAAATTTAATGTAGTGTCACGGGATAATTTTTTTGAAACAGCTTGTTTTGAAGGTAAAGTGCAAGTTTCTACTATCGACGATAACACCATATTAACTGCAGGGAACAAAGTAAGTTTTTTAGACGGCATTAAAAAACAAGAGGTTTTTGATAAAAATTCCTCTGATAAAAAACCAACCTGGACTATTGGAATCAGTAATTTTAAAAGTACTCCTCTTAAACATGTAATCAATCAGTTAGAATCACAATTTCCAATTACTATTGATTATAAAGGGATAGAAGATAAATTATCTATGTTATATACTGGTAGTTTTCCTCATAATAATTTAGATAATGCTTTAGAAAACGTATTTCTTACCATGGGCATTGAGTATTCAAAAGACAAAGATGATAGTTCTCTAATTATTTTAAAAAACCAAAAATTTAATCGTAATTAATAGGTTATACCAATATATTTTGTCTTTCTTTTTTGATTTATTTTGATAGCATCAAAAAATGGTCTGTGCCAACCACAAATTGAGGATAATCCTCAATCAGTTCTTAACCATATTATAAAAAAAGGTAGGACTATAAAATAGCTAAACCCTCTGTATTTTTAACTTAGACAATTTTAAAGTTAAACAGTGATACAGAAGGAAGAGCTACAATTTTACAACATTTCCCTTTTCTGGTGATAGTTTTCTATAACATCTACTTTTTCGGAATCACACAGCTAGACGAAATTTAATCTCTAAATCCAAGAAACTAGTTGTAGCTTTTATACGGTAACCTGTGTTTAACCGCTAGTCTATAATCCCAGACAAAAAATAAGGAGTTAAGGTTATTACGAATTACGCCTTCTTAATCTCTCGACATTACTATATCAATTCGTCCTAGTGTTTCTATCAAAACCAATCCATTACTTTGGTTTAATTTACTTTTATCTAGAATTGATATTATTGTGCCAGTAAATATTTTTTTGATACCATTATCAAGTAACGTTCCTACCTGTTATTTTTTACCTCTCATAGATCTTCCCATCATCCTATTATTAAGCATACTCATTGGGAAACCTTTAATCTGTCCCATAATTGTATTTCCTGCCTGCGCCCCCATTTCGGCCCCTTGACCTACTAAAATATTTGCATAACGAGGAACTTTAAATACTACAAATATCATAACTACCTGCAAAGCCATAGAGAATATAATATCACTATCAGAAAATGAAGTTGTCTCTACGGGGAGTAATATGATAATTGTTTGTACGATACTAAGTATAGGCAGCCATAAAAGAACAGATACAAAGCCTTGATACCAACTGCCAATTACTTTTTCGTTTCCTACAATAAGTGAAAAGGCCAGCACAAAGGGGCCAATCATTAGATAGATACACTTAACAATGAGCTGCCTGAAAAGAATATATCCTCCAGCAATAGAAGCGATAAAGAATACAATAAGATGTATAAGCTCAAGGATTGGATGCAACTGAATGACATCATCAACTCCGCCACCATCTACACCTCCTACATCTTGGGTATATGCCATTTTATCACGAAATAATTTCATACTACCGGGTGTCGCACCTCCTACTTTAGATGCCCCATCAAGAACGATTTCATTTACAATCTCTACTGGATCTTCTATAAGTAAAACAACCAGCTCTGTATAGAGAACTAGTGCAGCCAAGATTAAACATGGACGGACCAATGTAGAGACATCTAATTTCTCATTTTCCCCCAACCATGATTTGATGACATGGTATCCCACAAATACAACCATAATAGCTGCCGCCAAAAGCCTTACAGAAGGTAAAATAGCATCTACAAAAGCTAAAATTTTTGGTTCCAGCGTAGATTCAAAATTGGTAAGTACCGCATAAAAATCCATAATTATTATCGTTTAATATTGTTACTTTGTGTTATCAGATTATTTACCTTATATCCTATGAGTAGTATATTTCGTCTAATCTTTAACGTTCTTATTAACACCTTTAAAAAGGCGCTATAGTTATACCCTGGACCACCGCTTAATGAGATTGCCGTAAGTAAAAATGTATACTCTGATTTAATCTCTTGTAAATATCTTTTTTCGTCGGTAAGGTTTACTTCATGTTCTTTTAGCCGTAATTTGGTATACAATCTTTTCCCTTTCAAATCTTTTATTTTTTCTTCTATTTCATTAATTTGTTTTTCTGAAAATTCTATGGCCCCTATGGTAGCGATCATCATAGGTAGTGATTTGAAATTTGAATTTAACTTTCTTCTACTATCATAATCTTGTTCGACTACCCTCAATTCGTCAACAAGATGTTTTTGCTCATTGATAAGACTAATCTCTTCACCTAATAAAACATTTGCAGCGATTTTTTCCCCAGCTGCAACATTATGTGAAATCGACCATGTTTGTGCTTGTGAAGATATCCATGTTATACATAGGATAACCATCAATATTTGTTTAAAATTTTTCATTTTTTATGCAAGTTTTAATTACTTTTTCTAAAGAAGACAATAGCAACAATATCCTGTCTCCTTCACTCATATAATTATCAAAAGCCAGGTAGGAATTAACTTTTTTAGACTCTCTCCCTAACATTATACCATACCTTAGCCTTATAGCCTTGGGGTTTCCAATATATTTGACATTACTAGTTGGCTCAACAATTGGATATTTTTCTTCGACAAAATCATAGCTTTCTTTGAAGAATCTTTGAATCTTGATTCCTTCACCTATATATAACTCGTTATATTTGGTAAGGAATAAATATTCTTCCGAAATTACATCTTTGACTTCCTTCAAAAACTCTCTATTTAAAACTGCAGTGGCCGTCATCTTACCATTTGTTTTAGCAATACGCTCTAAGACAGGGTTTCCTAATTCATCAGTAACAGATCCAAACGTTTGTGCCTTTGTTTCTATAAAACCAAACAAGACTAAAAAAACCGATAGTATAGTACATTTAAAAAATAATTTATGTGACTCCATATGTTCATTTTTAGCGATAAAAATTAGTCAATAATCATTTTGATTACCTTTTTAGCTTGCTCACTTTTATGAATATTTTTTCTAACAAAATCAAGTTTTCTATTAATTCTGGTGAGGGTAAGCATAGAATTTTGAAGCAAATTCAGTTTTTCTCCATAAATCACCATTTTATGCTGACTCTCTAGTTCTTTCTCAAGAATATCAAGATTTTCATTTATCTCTGCCAATAACTTATCATTTTCTGGTCTTTTAGAATAGTATTTGATTTCATCCAGTTTACTATTATCTAATTTTAGTTTTAGATACCTATTTCTACTCTTATTGATGTTATTATTAATCATAGAAATAATTAAGATCCCGCTATAATATGTAGCTCTTTTATTGTAGGTACTTGCATAAGAGCTTACCGCATCTGTAAGCTGGTTCTCTTCAAATTTCATAATACCATATTCAGCTGAAGCAGCTCCACTTGCTACAACTAAAGGCATGTCTGTTATAGGGAGATAAACAAAATTTACAGGTTGCGCTAGGCATGTTGTTCCAATCAAAACTAGTCCTATTAATATCACTATTTTTTTCATATTGATAATATTTGTTTTATAGTTAATGCTTGCAATATGTTGAACTTTGTTGATGAGGACATTCGTATTACAAGAAGATCTCTAATTCAGATATCCATTTTAATAACTCTTCATCTCCCTCAGCTGCAAGTCGTATTGCTGGTAATGCCATCAAACCAAAAGTCTGTTTATCATTATTTGAATATTGCCGGATTATTTCACTACGCAGCCTATATATTTCTTGTCGATTTGCTGCCGTGATATTTTTAGAATCCAACACCTGCAAAAAAGGTAACAAACTCTTACTCAGCGCCATATTCTTCATAAGTGTCTTTTTATTTTCGGTCATGTATCTTTCGTTAGAAAATTTTGACAACAGGGCTTGTTCTGCCATACTCAACTGTAAAGTTCCGGCAGATTTAGCGATAAAACCGCTTTTACTATCATGAGGTGATACATCGTATTTGCTTTTCAAAAGTTGTTTTTCTTTCTCGATAAGCGCTCTAAGCACATTATTTATATTTTCATTTGTTTCATTTCTGGCGCTTATAGCTACAATTAATTTCCCTAACTCTGTCATAGCCTTTGTATCTGTATTCGTTACATGGGTATGCCCTATAATTTTTAATTGGGCAAAACTGTTGTATGTAGTTAATGTAATAATGCATGCGAAAATTAAATTCTTACTAAACTTCATAATGATATTTTTATTAAATTATATATAATGACTATTACCCACCCGTTGTGCATTTAGGGAAAATGTTATAAAAAAGCGTCAATCCGTGGTTTTCTGTAATGAAATGGAAAAAAAATGTATCGAGAATAGCTTTTTTCTATCCAAAATTCTATTCTCGATACACTCTCTCAAGGTCGAAGTAGCCGAACTGACGAATTTTGGTCAAAACCAGTTCTAAATGCACAACAGGTTATTACCTATATTATCCTTAATAGTTTATATCTCTTTCTCCGTCTTCTTTTTCTGATTCGCGTTTAATTATTTCTAATTCTTTAATGATCATAATAGAAATAGACGCATATTTTTCCCAAATCAAATCCCTTACCCCTTTTCTCATTTTATGTCTCGGTCTTACACTTAACAGCTCAAAAACCACATCATGAGAATGTTTTAAATACTTGACTCTTTCTTCGCAAAACTTTTTTTGACGACCATTTGAATAAGAGTCACACATATTGGCATAATTTATAAAGTGTACATATCTCACAGGTTTACCCAAGCTGGTTAAGCCTGCTTTTTCTGCGCCTGAACCTATAATTGTTGTACCCCAGCTTTTGCTGGTTTCTTTTTTGGACTTATCTACCCAATTCGCTGCACTTGCTTCAATTTCTAATGCTACCTTATGACCAATATCTACATAAGAAGGGGGCAATGGAAGTTGTGCCATTGTTTTTGTTACAGTTATCAAAAAAGCAAGTATTAAAACCTTTCTCATGGTTTCTTAATTTTTACAGGTTAACGATTCTTTTAATGTAGCAAGCCTACCGGCATTTATCTTATGTGTAGAGAAATTGTCCTCAACGATTTGTTCTAATAATAGCAGTAGCTCTTTTTGATCACAACTGTCAATCGCTTTTTTGGACCAAAACTCATGTTGATAAAAACTATTTAATCTCAAGTCTAGTTTAGTTTTTAGTTTTGTGGATGTCGTATCGACATTGCAATGCTGTTGTATCAACAATATATTGGTATCCAATTTTTCATCTAGTGTAAAAGAGTCAAAAAATCCAATACAAAAAATTATTGATACTAAAGACAATATGTTTACTAGTGTTCTCATAAACTATCTGCGCATAGATATAGACGAACTTCTGCTTCTACTTAAAGTTGCTTGTTTTGAAACTCCTTGTTCTATTTCTGCTCCAGGTTTTAATTTATTCAATGTGGTCCCGAATCCATTCCAATAATCCACCGTCTTATGTGCTTTCTTTTTATGCACTACTGGTGTTTTTAATTCTGTACCTTGATCTTTACTTTTTTTACTATTACTTCTACTACTTCTAAGTTCGAATGTTTTTTTTAAGCCTAGGGTCTCAAAAACCTCTTGAAAGATGTTATGAGATTTTTTATTTTTTACTTTATCCTTTTTTTCTTTTTGCTTGTCTTGATTTTTAAATTTTAGAATTTCCTTAAAAAGTTCTTCAATAAAATTCTTTCGAAGCTCTTTTTTTATCTTAGTTTTTGTTTTACCTATCTTTTGTTTATTCGAATTCCCTACTAGGCTTGGCTTATCAATATTCAGTGGCCTCTTTGGTATATTCTTCAAAACCAGCTTTTTTCCCACTTGTGATATCGGCTTTTTTGTCTGTAGAGCAAGCCTCGCTGCTATCCTTAATAATAATGGGATCATAGTTTTTGGTTTTTGAACAGCAAAAGCTAATTTATCGGTCTATATTACTCTTGGCTTTAATAATTTTTTCCTGGGAATAACGATGGTTGTTGATCTACCTCCATTTTTTTCAATAATATCTATTTGAAGCTTTTCGTTATTATTGGGTGTGAACTTTTCAAAAACAAATGAAAACACTTCTATACCTCCCGTTCCCCTCACTTTGTCTGTTTCATTACAGATCAAAACCGGCCTTAAAACCCTTTCTTGATAAACGATATCCTGAGCATATCTTTTGTCTTTCATGAAACGAAAAAGAAAATGATCAATATTTAAATCAATAGTAGAAAAGTTTTTGACCACCAGACGTATTGCTATATAATCACCTCTATAAAATATTCCTGAAACTTTTGAAAGCAGTAAATCCCTGTTTCCTTTTATGTTATAGTTACTCACCTCTTTTCTACTAAAATGACACATCTCGTACATTCCCATTTTCTTTTGTTCATTTTTCATCAAGATATTGTTGTTGTTATTCAGCGAGTGGTCTAATTTATAGGTCGTATTTGTGATATCTCTTTCAAAAAAAAGAGGAATAGAATAATAATCTCCATCTTGAGTAATTATGGTAATATTCGTCTTTTTCTCCTCATTTTTCTCTATAAAATCACCTCCTATGTGTTTCACTTTCACAATATTTTCTATTGTATCCGTAACAAAATAGCGTGACCCTATATCTAAATATTTAATTTTGTTCTTAAAGATCAAATGAGTAGTCTTTATATCAGAGATTGCAATTGGTTTAGTACTCTCTATCTCATCAAAAATTTCTTGTTGAGAATAAGTATTAAAGCTTATCAATAACAAAATAAACAGTGATTGTGTCAGTCTCATTTTATTTTTTATTTACGATTAACAAATTCATTAAGTGCCAGTTTCATATTCTTATGTTTAGCATACCTATCAAAAATAAATTGATTTTCATTGGCGTTTGATGAGTAACAGGCGTACCGCTCTTTGGAAACACTGACTTTATATACGTTTGAAACATTACCAACTTTAATAAATACTTCTCGCTTATCCGTAGAAAACAGTTTTTCTAAATCGGCTTCATTAAAAGAAAGATGGGTTCCTAACTTATCTTTGGATGCCATTTTCTTTTTGTGCGACAATAATATCATCGTATCAGTATTATTGATCATGGCTGCCCCTGCAGAAGTCTCTAGTATGTCTTCTATATCCTGTGTTGCAATAGCAACCTCTCCGTAATGTTTTCTGACTGTCTTGTACATATATTTTATAAATTCTGCCATTTCTCCTTTAGAAATAGGTTTCCAGCATTCATCAATAAATATAGATTTCCTGATCCCTTTAAGCTGTCGTATTTTTCCCATAACTACATCTATAGAAAGCATTGTTATCAATGGAAACAGAACCGGATGATCTTTGATATTATCCATTTCAAAAACAATAAATCGCTCATGTAGTAAATCAACTGGTTGTTCAGAATTAAGGATATGTCTATACTTACCATCATAAAAGTCCCTTACAGATAAGTCAAAACTCAACTTGTCAAAATACTTCTCTTCATTGTACTCTACCCTGTTCTCCATAACAAACTCATAAAAAGTAGATAATTTCGGAAAAATGTCTGTGTGCACTTTAAGATTCGCATAGTATGCGTCTAAATAGAGCGTAATGATTTGCTTTTCCTCTTTAGTAAAGGAGCTTTCCCCTTTCCATAAAAACATGATCAATGATACCAGGAACTCTTTTTTATCTATATCAATTTCTCCATGGATATAAAAAGGATTGAACTCCATTGGGTGATCAACATCATAAGTATAATATTGACCTCCTACCAGTTTACATAACTTTTTGTATGAATTCCCAATATCTATCATTACAATATGATGGCCTTGTTCATAATATTGAGAAGCAATATGATTTATCAAAAAAGATTTACCCGTACCTGATGGCCCAAATATTAATCTATTTCTATTCACTATATGTCCTCTTTGTACTGGCTCATCCCATAGATCCAATCTGATAGGCGCTTCATTTTTCCTGTCGCATAACAAAATTCCATCCTTAAAACTTTCATAGTAACTTTCAAAGTTCATAAGACTTGCTGTTTGTTCAGAAATGCCTATAAATTTATATTCTTCGGGGATCCTTGTTGCAGCACCGGGTCCACTATTAAGAAATATATCTTTTATTGAATATTTGATATGATACGGCCTCATACCCATTTCTCGAAATATATTTTCTAAATTGTTTCTACTCTTTTCTAATTTCTCTTTGCTATCTTCCCAAATAATAATGTTAAAGTGCTGCTTAATAAATTTTAATTCTTTGTCAATAACATTTTCCACCAGATCTTCAATATTATTGTGATTCAATTCATTCTCCTTTGACAAGAGTGACAAACTCTTGAAATTATTCATTTTCACCTTAATAGATTTGAAAACATCTTCTGATTTTTCTATATAAACAATTTGATTAAAGATGTGATTGCATTCTAATCCCAAACAGAGCGCTTGTATGTAAGGAATAAAGAAATCTGTTCGTTGTGTAGAATATTCCTTATTCCTTACATAACTATCAATGTTAATTGGTAATTCATTATTTGAAGTAATTGCATAAACCTCACCAACCTTATTAGCAACCTGAATTTGCCTATCTAGAAAAATATCTTTTAACTTATTGTCACTTTTTGGGGAAAGGGAAAAGTATTTACCGAGCAGATCAATAATTTGATCACTATTAAGGCGATTCGCAGTAAAGTATTCTTCTTTTGATAAAAAGGAAACGCTTATATCTATATCTGAAATAAAACCATCAATACCTTCAAGATACTTTTCATACTTGGTTGTATTATTGGTAATATTTATCTTATTCTTAGAGTCTTTTGTAAATATTAAGTAGCACTCATGAGTCAATATTGGCTTTTCAAAATAATAACTATTATCGCTACGAGATAACATATTTGTACCCTTAGCAATTGGGTCTTTAAGGTCCGTTACAAAAAAGTAATCCTGTTTTTGCATTACTGTACCCGAAGGTAATGACCCTATCAATTTATCGATAATCAAATTAATGCTATCCATTGCTTCTTTATCCAAAGAATAGATTTGAGGCATTTTTAATTCATACACCAAACTTACATCCCCAAACTTTGAGATTAACAAATCCTTTTCTATTGTATAAATAGGAAATATTTTTTCTATTTTATTTATCATTATCCTGGTTATTTATGGTTAGCCATATATGATATTTTCTGGGAACAAACACTTTTCTTTTATCGAACAATTCCCTAGAGATTTCTTTTGCAGCCGATAGTGCCGCTATCCTTCCCAGGGGTTCCCTGTTATTACCTGCATTATTATTTCCGATGATAGACTGTTGTCGATACGTTTGCAATGCTGCTTTGTACACATCTTTAGAAACATTTGAAGGGATTGAAAAAATAGACCCGTGATTAAGATGAATACCTTGCAGCCCGTCATAATCATAGACATTCATATCAATCGAGAATAGTTTATTGTCTCGTTTATATTTATTGATATTAATATTCAACCTATTATCTTCTATATTCACTACCCCATAAATTACCGCCCCTTTGGGAATTTTTATATTTGACTTTGTTAGTACTATAGGTTGTTTCGTTCTTAACGCGATCGTTGATCCTTGTCTAAGCACGCCTTGATCGATGACCTCTGCCGGAATTAGATTTTCTCTTAAATCAGTATTACTCGTAGAAGATGCGCCAAAAAAATAATCTCCTTCTTGGGGAATCTTTTTTTTCTCAGGTTCTGGTACTACTACTTGAGGTGGAACATAACCCGTGTCGTATTGTGGGTTGGCTTTATTTAAGTTATTCTGTAATTCCATTAGCATTTGTAAATTTTCATCTGTACCTAGCATTTCTTCTTCATTTGTATCTGGCATTTCTTCTTCTTTTATATCTTTTTTTGAAAGCTTATCTTTCATTTTTTGTAAAAAAGAAAGATTATCTGCTAACGAATCGTAGCGTTCTTCATCATATGTATTTGTTTCATCATACAATTCTTTTTTTGTAGAGTTATCAAACTTCTTTATATCAAGATCAGGAGAGTCGAATTCTAAACCTTCTGCCATTTCTCCTGTCGAAGAGGTACCTGAAAACACCAATCCTTTCATAGTAAAAACCAATACTCCTAAAAGGATTACACCTACAATCACGACAATAATTTTTTTATTGGTATCCATTTCTTATTTCTTGGGAGTAAACAATAATTTATCTTCTACATCATCAAATTTTTGTATTCGTTCAGATATATTCGTATCTAAACTCTCGTTTAGCAATAGTTGTTTATCTAATTGTAATTTATAAACTACCAAAACGGAATATGCCAGGCTAAAAATGCTATATACTATCCAAGCCCATAAATATTTTTCTGTGTGCTTTATATTTTTCATTTTTATATCATTTTTCTTTTTAGACTCTAAAAACGTTTTACTTCCATTTTTTTTAAAAAATTCATCCAATAGCTAAAAGGATCTATCCTTTTATTTTTTTTTAAAATCTCATAATGTAAATGAGGCCCGGTAGATCTTCCTGTAGACCCTACAAACCCAATAATAGCGCCCTGTTTTACCTTCTGATTTATTTTCACCTTAGAAACCATCATATGGCCATACAATGTTTTATATCCATAGTCATGGTCAATGACAACATAGTTTCCATAACTAGGTGAAAATTCCGCTTTAACAACCTTACCATGGGCAGAAGCATATATGGGTGTTCCTTTTCTTGCTGCTAGATCTAGCCCATAATGAAATTTATTTTTCTTTAAGATTGGATGCTTTCTCATCCCATATCCAGAAGAAATTCTTTTAAAACTTTTAGATGATAATGGAAAATAAACAGGCCTCTTTTGCAATTCCATTTTTGCATACAAGAGATTTTTTCCCTTATTGTTATTGGGTTGCATATAAGCCAGATTTGTCATACAAATCATCAGAATGGCTAATAGTATTTTTTTGCTAAGTTTTATCATCTTAAAAAAATAATAGTTATGTAATCTATCGTTCTTAGTTAATTATCAATAACCTACCCCACTACGGCTTCTCTTCATTTGTGAACTTGGTTTTACTTCTACGGCTTTGATTTTTCTGAATTTTATTTTTATCCTTGTCCTACCTTGCTTTCTTCTTCTTTGCCTTCACCTTCTTTGCCGTCATCTCCATTTTCTTTTTCTTCAGTCTCGCTTATTTCAGCTAGTTCGTTCGCAATAATGATATCTATCTCATCCACTATTCGTTTAAAATTGCCATTTAGTAGTTCTTCTAAATTATCTTCATTGATAACAAAAGGAATGTCTTTTTTAATTTGATCAGTTCTCTTGTCTACCTTGATATGTCCCCTAAATACTTTTTGCTTTATTTCTTCTCCAAAATTATCTGCAACAATTCCTACAAACTCACCTTGAGAAAGCTGGGATATAGTTGATACCGGTATTGCAAAATCCATACTTTCATTAATGCTATACGAGGTAGTACTGGTATCTACCGTCATGTTTTTAAGACGCTGTTTTTTCTTTCCAAAAATTTCTTGAAGTTTGGTAGCAGTACTGCTTCTTACAGAACCACTAAAAATATTACCTACAATATTAAAAATGGTTTCTGCCACTTTATCACCATAATCTCGCTTTAATTGTTCCAGGTCCTGCATTCCAATTGTAGTCGATACTTTGTTAGATCTGGCAGTGGCGATCAAGTTATCCAACCCCATAAAATACATGGTAGGCAACTCATCGAGTATAATAGAAGAGGGTAATTTATTTTGTACATTAACCACTTTTAACAATTGTGTAGAAATCAAGCCTAATGCGGGAGAATTGGTAGTTTGTGTAGTAGGAGAATTTGCTAATATCATAATCTGTGGATCCTCGGGATTATTAATATCTAATGAAGCATTAAGCTCTGGATATACGTTATTACCCATCACCCAGAATAACTCTCTTGTAGCTAATTGTGATAATGGAATTCTGGCGGTAGCCGTTTGTCCCGATAACTGCTCATAAGCTTGTTTTGCTAAGGCATCGGCAAATGGTGTCATAAAAAATCGAAGTTCGGGTCGTCTCTGAAAAACTTTAAACACTTTTTCATCGGGACAAGAGGCCAATGCTATTGCATGTGGCAGTGTACAAAATTTACCATTCTCAAATAATTTTAAAAAGTATATACAACAGGCAAAATATGATATGGCAGATTGTGCAAAGAAATCCTTTTTTGTAATCCATTCTTTATTAAGGTTAAAAAGCACCGTTTGAGAAGCCTCTATAGCATCTGCCGTTTTACGTATGAGATTCGGACTTATTGGATTCACAAAATTAGAGCTTGGAATATCATCTAGGGAGATCACCGTAAATTTTGGTGTTACCTTATAGGTATTTTTGTAATATTCATAAAAAGCATAGGTTTCTTTTGCCAGAGAAGGAAATTTAAAATCATACACCATCATAGAGAAATTTTTCATGATATGCTGCCTAATATATTCCTCTATTACCGAGTAAGACTTACCAGATCCGGGAGTTCCTAAAACCATAGTAGCCCTAAATGGGTTTACTACATTAATCAATCCATTCTCTGTCTTTAGGTTTACAGAATATGGATTTTCCTTGTATACTTTTTCTTGTTGAAAAATGAGATTCTTATTATTAAATTCATCTTTATTGGAGAAAAAATTAAAATGTTTCCTGATATGTAAAAAACTCCAGATGAACCCTGTCCAAGAAGCAAAAGTGATAATTAAATTCGCTACTAAATTGACTTTAAAACCACCACTTAATACAAACAGAGAAAAAGATATAATTACCGAAATGACATATTTTTTTAAATCAGGATCCTCTTCGGGTTTCTTTTTTAAACTTATCCCAAATGAGCAGAGCATAAAAACGCCTAAAATGATAATACGTAAGAAAAATGAATTTGATAAGAAAGGGAGTTGCAGGTATACTTGTTTAATACCGTGGTTAATGCTTCTGTCCGTTAATTCTAAATTGTTTAGTTCATTATAAAACCCAGTATATATATCTAATGACAATAGTAATAAACATGAGATTAACGCAAAGGTTATTAATATGTCAATAGAAAATTTATCTTTCATAATTACTTTTGTTTTGTTATTCGATTAGACTTAGAATCGATAGTAGAAAACCTTAGTCACTTATAAAACAAATTAGCTCATCTCATACCCTATGTTTTTTTGCTAAATATTTGTTTTTTGATGTTTTTTAATCACCTAATCGAGATGTTAAATCCTTAATAATGATGATAGAAGTAATATCCATTCAAAAGATAATTTCTGATCTTCTTACGTGCTTATTGAATAAGTCTTTCTTAGAAACTCCATATAAATTATGACGGTTATAGACAATGCATCAAGTTATTTGTCTGAATACTGTTTTTTGATAAAAAAATCAGCTGTAAGCTTTATAGGGGTATTTATTGATACTAAATCAGAAAGCATTTTTTACTACTTGTAAAAAAATAAGACATCATATGTAAATACTAAATGTCATTTTCTATCGGCGTACTAAATAACTACAGGCTTTAGGTAGCTCTTATAATGTTCTCTTTATATTTTTCAATAAGAAAGTCAATGACTTTTTTGTTTTAGGTTTCATAAGTATATGTTTTAAGGTTTACACATTGAAGTATAGAGCTTCATTGATAAGACAAATGAACATATCATGTATCCCTTTGTCAAAATGACAAAAGACAGTTATTTATCTTAAAGCATAGTGAACCCACTATTTAGACCTAACAAAAGATGACATTAAAGTAGTTTTAGAGCAATATTCATAAAAGCCTATGGATCTAGGTTATTGAAGAAAAAAAGTGCACAGAAAATGCTTTTAAACAAAAAATCCTAATTCAGTACTTTGAGTTATCGTCAAAGCACTTTGATTAACAGGTATTAGATTATAAATAAATCAAATTAAACTTAGATTATTAAAATAATCTAAAGATGTATAGGTTACGATAACTTTTAAGTTGAAGTGATTTGAACTTTTTTTGGATCGAAAGATAGGGCTACGGACATTTGTGTCAACACACGCAAATACCATAGCCCATGTACAAAGTACTTGACAAAGATACCAT
>NZ_FTOB01000018.1 GCF_900156625.1 Zobellia uliginosa
TGCGTGGGTGAAAATCTACTCTTCCTCATAATACTGTTTAAAATTAAGATTATTATTCTACTTTTAAACAGTTCGGTTTTAAGGGAAGCTTACATTAAATTACTGTAATAAAATTAGTTCATCCTTACTCCAAGAGTATAGAAGATAAACTCATTAGCCCTCATTTTGGATTATTAGAACCAACTAAACCAAAGGTTGTAACGTAAAAAAGTATAAATAAACCTCAACATATTACCCTTATTAACCATTATTCAAAAATCATTCTTTATCAGGATATCATATTTTTCAACAACATCCTAATTTTGGATTACAAACAACTTGTTGACTCTTTCATAACCCCATTCTTTAATTCACAGATAGTATTGAAAGTATTTAACACTTTAATCATTGTTGTATTAAAAATTAGATAATTATAAAAACTATATAAGTCAGCAATTAACAATAAAAAAATAATTATGAATAGGAATGTATGGTTTGTAACCGGAGCATCTAAAGGTTTAGGATTAGCACTTGTAAAGCAATTACTAGCTAGTGGATATTATGTAGCAGCAACCTCACGCGATATAAAATCATTAGAAAAAGAAGTAAGTAACGTTACTACAACGTTTCTGCCGATTGAAATGGATCTAGTAAACGAGCAAAGTGTGCAAGAAGCGATTGAGGCTGTAGTCGCTCATTTCGGGCAAATTGATGTTATTGTTAATAATGCAGGATATGGCCAGATGGGAACACTAGAAGAAATTTCTGATGCCGAGATAAGGGCTAGTTTTGATGTAAATGTTTTTGGTCTGGCACATGTCATTAGAAAAGCAATGCCTTACCTACGGAAACAAAAATCCGGACATATTATCAACATATCTTCTATTGCAGGTTATACTGCAAACTTTCCTGTTTGGGGTATCTATAGCGCTACCAAATTTGCAGTAACGGCTTTTACAGAGGCTTTGGCTGCTGATATTAAATCATTTGGAATTAAGGCGACAGTTGTACATCCTGGATATTTCAAGACTAATTTTCTAAAGAAAGGATCTTTAGCCGTACCCGCTAACCCAATTGTTGAGTATACCGAAGCCCGTCAAATTCAAGAAGCACATCTGCGTGAAATTGATGACAATCAAGCCGGAGATCCTGTAAAGGCAGCTAACGCTATGATAAAAATAAGTGAAGTAATGGATCCTCCGCTACACTTATTTCTTGGTCAAGATGCTTATGATATGGCCTATAAAAAAATGGAGCATGTAAAAACCGATCTCGAAGCGTGGAAAGATGTAACAGTTTCAACAGCCCTTGGATAGACTTATGATCCCAAAAGTAGTGATAGAAAGAATTATCTAAAAAATATACGGGACTATCTTATAAAGTGTGTAAATAAAAAATAGCTGGGGCATGCCCCAGCTATTTTTTTTGTTTGATTTTAAATATTTACACATTATGAAAAAAGAAGAATTATTCGACGATGGATTTTTAAAGCAGTTCAAGACCTGGGATGAACTCAACGGTTTTTTGAAGGGGCACCAAAAACGGGGTATCGAGAAGATGCTCGAAGGGGAGCTGGATGGTCATTTGGATTATGACAAACACCAAAAATCAAATCAGAGCTATTCGCGAAACGGGTTTTCCAAAAAGAAGGTACGCACTTCTTTCGGGGAATCCGAAATAGCCGTGCCAAGGGATAGGAAAGCTTCCTTTAACCCCATGATAGTGCCCAAACGTGGGAACATGGTCGACGGGCTCGAGAACGTGATCGTATCGCTCTAGGCCAAGGGGATGGGCAACAGCGATATCGAGGAGCAGATAAGGGAGGCCTATAACTTTGAAGTCTCCACTTCGACCATATCAAGGATTACCGACAAGGTATCCGGCGATATCGTAGCCTGGCATAACCGCTCCCTGGCACCTGCCTACCTTATTGTGTGGATGGATGGCATCGTATTTAAGGTACGTGAGAGCTCCAAGGTCATAAACAAGACCGTCTATATCGCCTTAGGCTTGCGCAGGGACGGTAAAAAAGAAGGGATGGGGCTTTGGCCGGGCAAGAACGAATCGGCCGCTTTCCGGATGGGCGTACTGACCGATATCAGGGCGCGAGGTACCGAGGACATCCTTATTACGGCCACCGACAATCTCAATGGGTTTACGAACACCATCAAGAACGTCTTCCCGGAATCCAGGACCCGGATATGTGTGGTGCACCAAATAAGAAATGCCCGTAGGTATGTGGTTTGGAAGGATAAAAAAGCATTTACCACCGATATGAAGCACATTTACAATGCCCCGTCCCAAGAGGCTGCAAGGGCCGCCTTGGAGGACTTTGCAGGGCAATGGGAATCCAAGTATTCCTATGCCATAAAGAGCTGGAGGGATAACTGGCAGGAACTCACCGTATTCTTCGAGTTCCCATTGGAGGTCCGTAAGATCACCCATACCACCAACCTTATAGAGAACCTGAACGGCAAGATCAGGAAGTACACCAAGAACAAGCTGTCCTTCCCGACCGACGAGGCCGTGATGAAATCCGTATATTTAGCGGTAAGGGAGGCCACGAAAAAGTGGTCCATGCCCATCAGGAACTGGGGCATCATTTTAAATCAGTTCCTTACAATCTATGAAAAAAGGGTCGGACTATAGATAAGGGTCAAACCCTAGTTATTTTTAACTTGCACAGTTTACGGGATAGTGTCAATTAGCTCAAAAAAGACAAATCCCCATGCTATATATAACATGGGGATCATTAAAATCATCAACCTCTAAGATCAAGCATTTTCATTTTAATGATAGTTTTTGTGTCGGGTTTTTAACTGTAGTGCCATCACCATCATATTGACTTGGGATTTGGATTTTTGCAAAACCCGCCTGATTTCTGTTTACACAGTATATTGGATACTACTACTTTATATATCGGATGAAAATTAGTTTTTTAATTTATATTCTCCTACTCCGTACTCCTCTTGATGTTGATCCGTTTGGACTCGAACTCCGACTTATATTATTTTTAACCACTTGAGGATTTGAGAAATTCTCCATTCTTCTTTCTTCTCTAGGACCTACGTCTTTATATAATGCGTTAAGGTTATTATATTCATTTTCTATCTTTCCATAAAAACTCTCGATATCTTTTTCACATTCCCGTAAATCCCTAAGTCTGTCATCAATTTTTTTTAATCCATGTTTATTATCACTGATCCTTTTACCTATACTATTCAAAAAATCATACTTTTCTACTTTCTTTTTATTAAAGAATTCAGCTTCTACATCATAACGTATTTGAAGATTACGTTTTTTTTCGTCGTTTGAATAGCCCATAGACTGTTTTATTTCAGTAGGTAGTTCAAATTCAGAATTCCTTAATTCTTCAATTTTTCCTTCTATTTTTATAATAAGATCATTTACTCTATTTTCTTTATCTCCTTCTTGCTCATATTTTTGCAGCTTTTCTTTTAATTTTTTATTTTCTTCTTCTAAGCTGCCGTAATCTTCACTTAAATTGTTGATTTTATTCCTTAATACACGATTTTTATTTTTTAATTTTTTATTTTCTTCTTTTGCACTGTTGTTAGATTCTCCCAGATTTCGAAAATCATGTTCCAATCTTTGATAAGCATTCTCCCAATCATCTATGACTTTTCTTAAATCTTTATTTTTTTCTTTTGCACTGTTATTAGATTCTTCCAGACTTTGATAAGCATGTTCTAATCTTTGAAAAGCACGCGTCCAATCATCTATGACTTTTCTTAAATCTTTATTTTTTTCTTTTGCACTGTTGTTAGATTCTTCCAGACTTTGATAAGCATTCTTCCAATTATCTATGACTTTTCTTAAATCTTTATTTTTTTCTTTTGCACTGTTGTTAGATTCTCTCAGATTTCGAAAATCATGTTTTAATATTTGATAAGCATTCTCCCAATCATCTATGACTTTTCTTAAATCTATATTTTCTTCATCTGAACCTTGTTGTTGTGGTCTTCTATATCTGTCTTGAGACGAATTTTTCCGTTGTTCTTGTTGTTCTTGGTGCCCTTGTGGTGCATACCCTTTGGTGCCCTCTCGCCGAGCTCTACTTTTTGTTTTTGGGCCAGATTCTTTTCTAAGAAACTCCGCTCTCTTTTTATCATATTTTTCTCTTTTATCTGGGTCTTGCAAAATATCCCTGGCCTCTTGTGCCTGTATCAATTTGTCATTACCCCCATTATCCCCCCTCTTATCAGGGTGTTGCTGAAGCGCAATCGTTCTATATGCGTGACTATACACGTAGGCTTCTGCTTCTTTTTTTATTTCTTCTGGAGTAAGTTTAACAGTTGTTTGTCTTTTACCATCTTTGATCTCCTTTGCTATTTGTACGTCATTTTCTATTTTTTTTTTCTTTTTTGCTTCCTCATAGAGTGTGTCTAAATTATTCTTATCTAGCCCTAATATGCCATAATAATCCTTTGATCCATCAATCTCAGTGCTCATATCGTTTTTTTATTTTTATTACTTATTGTTTATTTAAAAACAATTTAAGCATTGTTCTCCCCTATATATTTTGTCGATTATTTCAATATATATGATTTGAAAAGCCATCATAAATAAAATAAGCTTCGGTATAAATCCATTAGTAGCCACTGGTTTTAATACTGAAAAACGTAAAAATAAAAAGAACTTATCCCAAGTAGTATCAGGATAAGCCCTCTCATCTATGTTGTTCGAACATTTATTTTGTATCAGTAAGGATAACTAATTCTTTTGCACATTGATTCTTTCCCTGTTCAAGTTTGTCTCAGCATTTGTATAGGAGGTGCAAATTATTACAAGGAGAACTATACTTTCAAGCGATAGTATTTCTATAGCGTAAAAACACTATTATTTACGAATTTTAGATTAAAAAATATCAAAACACACAACAAGTTAGGTTTATACTATATTATTTTAATAATAGATCCTAGTTTTGTAAAAAGCATAACTGCCGTTAAAAAAGCTTATTTGTTTATGAACTGACATTGTGTTCTAGTACTTTCTAATGCTCTTATACCTTTTTTAATTCAGAATATTAATTATGTTATTTTCTATCGATGTATCGCGTAACTACAGGCTTTGGGAAGCTCTTTTAATGTTTTTTTTATATTTTTTAATAGAATAGTCAATGACATTTTTGTTTTAGGTTTCATATGTATATGTTTTAAGATTAATATATCGAAGTATAGTACTTCATTTATAAAACAAATAGGCATATGTTGTGCCCTATGTTAAAATGATGAAAATATAAATTGTATTACTTAATGTTTATACATGCCTACTAGAGCTATATCCTGTGAAAGAATATAGCAATGGTTCAATCAGATTTTCTTCTACCGATTTTATTTTGTCAAGGGCAATAGTATATGATCTATGCACACGTATAAAATTTGAATAAGGTAGTTCTTGTGTGATTTGTGCTAATGATTTGTGTACAACATGACTATCCTGTGTAGTGATAATTTTGATATAGTCTTTGAGGCTTTTTGATGAATAAAATATCTTTCAACAGAACTTTTACCAGTCCTTTGTCGACTTTAAAAAAAATAAATGGCCCTTTATTGGCTGAATATTCATAACCTCTTAATTGATTGAGGTTTATAGTTTGATTTAGCTTATCCATACTTCTTAAAAATCGATTGAAGGGTATGGGTTTTACTAAATAATCCGGGACATTTAGTTCAAAACTTTCTACAGCATATTCTCTATATGCTGTTGTACTAATAATTTTGTAATCATGTCTATACTTTTTAATAAAATCCAACCCACTGATTTCTGGCATATTAACATCTAAGAATATAGCATCAATATTGCTTTGTTCTATTGTTTCTAATGCCTCTATTGGATTACTGTATAAACCTATAAGTTCTATGTTATTAAATGAAGCTAAATGTGATTCTATATTGTTTTTGGCAAAGGGTTCGTCGTCAATAATTATACAATGATAATTTTTTGTAATACACTAATCGTATTATTCATAATTTTGATCTCTAATATGTAGTTGCTTTTACTTAATAATTCTAAGCACTATCTCACATTTTCCATCCTAATTAAACTGATTAAGTATATCTTTTAATAGAGATAAATTAGGATCACTTGTATCTTGACCTAACTTCCAAAGAGTAATTCCTCTAAATTCATTATCTTTTACATAATTAACTTTTTGGGAAACGATCTCTTGCGAATCAAAGAAAATATTATGTCCGTCCCTATTTACATTTCCTTCCATAAACTCACTTTCTGTAGGGGAGTATAGCGATACAATATCTGCATATGTAATTACTTGTGCTACTCCTCCAGAGGCTGTCAAAAAATCTCGTCCATATAAGGGAAGTCCCAATACCAATTTACTTTTAGGGGCTCCAAATTCTATATACCGATTCAATGCGTTTTGTGCATCTGTAATAGACGAATGTGGTCCTAAAGCAGACTCAGGCCAAGAACCTAAATTGTCGAAAGACATCACTGAAATAAAATCTAATACGCTAGCCATTTCTGCAGTAATATCCCTAAAATGATAAGCAGCCCATTCATAACTACCAGTAACATATGAGGTTATTAGACTTTCGCTTGGGAGCGCCTCTCTTAGTTCACGGAAAAAAGGTAGTAGTTTATTGGTCTCCGTATTATCGACCGTTTCTCCTCCTCCTATTAATTCTTGATAATTAATGTCAATACCATCTAGTTGATTATCCCGTATAAACGTATTTATGTTCTGTACCAGTTTTGAACGTTTGGCATCATCCCCAATAACATTTGTAAATATTCTGGTATCTCTTCCTGGATAAAAACCAAATCCCCCAATTGAAACAAGTATCTTCACATTGTTGGCTTTTGCTTGTGTAACATATGAAGCCAATGCATGCATATCGCTTGTGTCTAGGGTACCATCCTCTTTTGGATACACATAAGTATATATTAAATGTGTAATTTTATCCCATTCTACAGTATCTGTTTTGTAACTTGGACAATACCCTACAACCACCTTATTGCTGTCATAAACATGTGGAAGGCCTACTACTTTTAATTTGAATATCTCGTTTGTATATTTTCCTTCTGCATCTTCTACATAAACATCGATAGAGAACTGTCCGGATTCAGTAGGTTGAAAAGCATAGTTATCTTCTTTGGAAACAATAGTACCATCAATACTCCAAATATAAGATAACTGACCTACCGCATTTTCAAAATTAAGACTAAGTATTACCTCCTCATCAACACGCAAATTTAATTCTGTTTCTATATTTGATGTTACTAAAACGAGATCTGGTGAAGAATAATTAGTATCATCACTACAGGAGATAATCAAGATTACCGAACCTAGTAATATTATCAAAAAAAATAGTTTTTTTATATAAATCGTTTTCATTTTGCCGTGTATATTTTTATTAGGAATTTGGCATTTTATGGAACTTTATTATTTATAAAGCTCAATTAACATCCCACCAAATAGGAGATAACCAACCATTTGGATATTTTAATCTTGCCGCTTCATAATTAACTTCGTTTACAGTAGATTCTTCTCCCGGATATGGAAACCTTTTTGGCATTACTCCATTGGTATCCGTATCAGTTCGGGTCACTGCGTCCAAAATTGGCAAGTCTGTTCTACGATGGTTTGCATAAGCTTCCATTCCATTCAAAAAAAGAGTTAACCATTGTTGTGTGACTATTTCTTCAATTTCATTACCCGGGGTAAGCGTTTTAGTTTCAGTAAACTCTTTTACATCTGTTTGATCGATATCTGCCCCAAATGCAGACCATTGTAGAATCCCTGATTCTATTCCGTTTTGATAATAATTTTGTGCATCTCCTGAAATAAAACCTCTCTGAACTGCCTCGGCCAACAAAAGTTGAATCTCTGAATATGAAATATGTAAATATGGTGCATCATCCTTGTATAGATATGGCTGAATAACGCCTAAATTTGTTGACCCACCAGGGTGATCCCATCGGAAATTATTTGAAGAAACCCCTTCAATATTCCCAGAATTACCAGATAAAAACCATATATTCATTCTTGGGTCTCCTACTAAGTTTCTAAGCAAAATTTCAGTAGGATGATCCAAAACAACTCCATTACCTTTTAATGCTTGTGATAAACCATTTCCATTTTTTTCTGCTCCAACAGTATTAAACCCTGTTTCATCATGATGAGTAAAACAGTTATCATCGTTGCTTTCGAAGAGCCCATTGTTTATTGCAGATTGTATTTCAGCTATAGCTTTAGCCTCATCAACTGCAGAAATTCTCATTGCACATCGTAATCTTAACGAGTTAGCTAATTTTTTCCATTTAGAAATGTCACCATTATAAAAGTTATCTCCTGTAATTTTATCGGCACTAGGCCCGTCATCCAATTGATTATAAGCTTCGTCTAACAACACAAAGAAATTATCATAAATTTCTTTTTGATTATCATATTTCGGAAAGTGAATACCTTCATAAAAGCCCAGGCCTGCTTCAGAATATGGTATATCCCCATAGCTATCGGATAATCTTTGAAAAACCATTACTTTTAGAATTTTGGAGATTGCATTTATATTTTTTGAAGCAAGGTTATTTTTTGTGCGTTCCTGGATGTCGATCAAATTTCTAATAATACCATTGCCATAATTAGATTGCCAAAGCGCAGTTTCATATTCTGCATTATGTTTAAAAAAAGCACCGTAGTTTGAAACAGCAAAAGAACCACTAAGATGTTGTACAAATCCTTCACCATAGATCAGATTAGCTCTCCATTGTTCTAATCTTCCTCCTGAAAGGGAAGCCTGTACTGTGGTTAATAATAAATTTGGGTCTATAGAAGAAAATGCTTCACGATTTGTATTTGTTTCTCTAAAAAGTTCATCATCTTCACACCCCATTATATTTAAAATAAGTACTATACAGCACAAATATTTTATAATTTCCATAGCCATTTTCATTTTTTTAGAATGTTATTTGAATATTAAAACCATATGATTTTCTATAGGGTAGGGATCCATATTCAAAACCTTGCCCATTTCCACTTGTATATGTTGATTCTGGATCAATATTAGGTAGGTTGGAATATATTGTCCATAAGTTTCTCCCTATAATAGATAGCCTTAATTGGTCTATATCTAATCTCATTTTATTGAATATCTCACTAGGAAAACTATAACCGATACTTAATTCCCTAAGTTTTATATAGGATGCGTCATAGATAAAAGGTTCTGGGGTCGTATTTTCTCCAGATAAAGAATTCCAATAATCTTCCGGGTTTACAGGTATGGTATTTTCTTGATAGGTTACATCACCATTGGCATCTATAACTTCAACTACACCTTCAGCTATATAGCCTGCATCTGGAGTGAGTGTACTTATTTGTGAGATGGTTAACCCCTCATCGAGTTGTTGCTGCACCCAATTATTATACGCATCCCTTCCTTCAACCGTTTGATCTAATAAGCCAGAAGCTGCGGCATAAGCATTTGTCATAGAATATACATATCCCCCAAATTTCATATCCAAGCTAGTTCCCAAGTTAAAACCCTTGTATGAAAATTCATTCGTTACTCCCATAATCCAATCCGGTGTAACTTTACCTAAACTTCCAAAGGTTCCTGTTAGTTTTGGCAATCCGTTTTCACCAATAATTACTTGACCATCCGGGGATCTTTGTAGTTGTTGCCCATAGATTTCCGATGAACTTTTTCCTACTTGGGCGATTACTTGTGCGCCGGCCCATCTTGCTATCGATATTACCTGCTTATCTGTATCTTCATTAAGACGTATGACTTTATTGTTGTTTTTAGAAAAATTTAATGCCATGTCC
Source organism: Zobellia uliginosa (assembly GCF_900156625.1). Classification (GTDB taxonomy): domain Bacteria; phylum Bacteroidota; class Bacteroidia; order Flavobacteriales; family Flavobacteriaceae; genus Zobellia; species Zobellia uliginosa. Next base: position 9,791 of record NZ_FTOB01000018.1, read on the forward strand.
CAATTAAATCCTTTAGGGTTTCTAAATATTCCGGCTGTAACCAAACCTTCTATACCTGTGTTTTCAACGATTCCTATATTTTCCCAAACACCAAAATATCCTGATGTCTGTGATATGTTCAATACAACTAATTGATTTTTGGTCCTTGTTTTATAATAAGAAAAATCTATACCAAATCTATTTTTGAAGAATGATAAGTCTACACCTATCTCGTAGGTATTTGATATTTCTGGCTTTAATGTTTCATTAGGTATTACTCCGCTACCTACAGAGCCCAAAGGTTGGCCTAAAAGAGGCTGTGAACCAACGGTATAAAAAGGTGTGGTTGCAAAGGGTTCTTCGGGAGCTTTTCCTGTACTTGCCCAAGAAGCTCTAATTTTACCAAAACTTAATATGTTTGAAGACATATCGAGGGCATTAGAAAATACAAAACTGGTCGATACAGAGGGATAAAAGAAAGAATAATTATTGTTTAAATCAGAAGTTGGTTCCTTGGCAGTAGCCAAGGTAGAATTCCAATCATTACGAGCCGTTATATCCAAGAATAGTAAATTACTATAATTAGTTCTTACATATGAAAATAAGGATTTAACCAAGATCTCTTTATTAGTTTTTCCTTCTAACGTTTTTTTAGAAAAATTAGACAAATTGTTTATCCCTCTTTGTATCATATCGGAAGCAAAATAACCACCGTCAATTCTTTTCGTTTTACGATGATTTGCTCCAACGGCAACAGATATCCCATATTTCCCAAATTCCTTACTAGCAGACAATGTTCCTTCAATATTATATTCCTGAAAAGAAATATCGTGTGCTCTTAACCCTCCATTTTGTCTTCCTGGAAGATTGGTTCCTGAGTTTACAAAATCTGTAACATTGTAATCAAATTTATCAATGCTGGCTTTGGTGTCGACTTTTAACCAATCCGTAATGCCGTAATTCAGGTTAAAATTGCCTAGAACTCTATTTTTGGTCGAAAGATTGCTGTTTTCAGAAATAACATAATAAGGGTTTAAACGAAAAGGATCAGCGTTCCATTCAAAATAATTACCTTCATTATCTTGATAATGTTGTAACCATGCTTGATCTATGTTTGGCGCTAAACGAGATAAAGAAAAACCAATATTATTAGGATCATCAGCTAAAGCTGGTCTGTTTTTGATTTCCTCAGTTATATAGGATAATTTTCCGTCTAAAAGTAATTTATTAAGGTTTGTTGTCGCTCTCAAGGAAAAACTGTTTCTTTTGAGACCACTAAGTGGTATTACATCATTGTTTTGTAGATTACCATAACCAAATCTATATGTAGTATTATCAGACCCTCCTGAAAAGCTTATATTATTATTATAGGTTGTGCCTATGTTAAAGAAGTTTTGAATGTTATTTTCAACGTTCCTGTAAGGTTTAAAAGACCCATCAAAAATACGCGCCAAATTATCTCCTGTCCCAAATCTAGGCCCCCAAGCATTCGTTGTGCCTACTTGCACAGTATTAATCTCTAATGGGTTGGGTAGTATTCCCCTTGATCCAAAACCGTAATCTGTTTGATAATTTTCGTATTTTGCATCTGCAATATCAAAAGTTATTGTCGCATTATAATCGATTTTAAAGGAATTATTTTTTCCTTTTTTTGTAGTAATAACTATAACACCATTAGCACCTCGTTCACCATATAAAGCAGATGCAGCTCCACCTTTTAATACAGATATGTTTTCAATATCATCTATATTTAAACTAGAAAGACCATCGCCATTATCTATTCCAGAAGTAAACTTTTCAGATTTATCACCTGTTATTCTTCCTATACCAGAATTTCCCAAATAAATTCCATCTACAATATATAAAGGCTGGTTGTCTCCATTAATAGAGTTGTTACCTCTAATGATTACCCTAGAACTTGCACCAACTCCGGCCGCAGTTTGAGAAATATTTACCCCAGCTACCTTTCCATATAAAGACTGTGTAATACTTAGTGTAGGATTAATGGACAAATCATCTCCTTTAACTTCTTGAAAAGAATAACCTAATTCCTTTCTTTTTCTTTTTATCCCTAAAGCAGTTACAAATACTTCATCAAGTTTAGAGATTTCTTCTATTAGCGTTATATGAACAGTCTTTCTGTTGTTAATGGCAACATCTTGAGTTATAAAGCCTAAATGCGAAATAATTATAGTTGCTGTAGCTTCTGAAACTTGTAAAGTAAAATTACCATCAAAGTCTGATTGTACCCCGTTAGAGGTTCCCTCTTCTACGATATTTGCTCCTGGAATGGGGTCTCCTTTGTTATCAGTAATTGTACCTTTAAGAGAGAACGAGCTTACTATTTTTTTTATAATAATGGTTCCATCTTCTGTAAACTTGTAATCACAATTGATAGGGCTTAATATCGTTTGTAATAAATCCTTTACTAAGATTTCCCCTTTTTTTAATTCAACTATAGGAGTGTTGTCTATTAATTCATCATTATATATAAACCTATAACCTAGTTGTTCATGAATGAGTTCAAAAACTTGAACTACAGGTATATTTTTATCAGTGTTGATTATGATCTTTGCATCTTGAGAAAATAAATTATTGGGGATTAAACTAAAAGCTGCCGTTAAGCAGAAAAACAAAATTGTTCTCATAATAATTTGCAATTGTTCTTTCTCTAAAAAGAAAAAACATTAGTAGGTTAATTTTTTACAAACTAGTATTATGGATAAGTAGAACAGTATGACCAATCATACTGTTAACCACTAAATTGTCTTATCCAAACTACTGTTGCTATTTGATTTTTTTTTCAAGCAAATCTTGACATGCATAATATTGTAGTATTATTCTTATTAGGTGTATGATATTTTTTTTCAGGATAAAATTAAAATTAAGAAAGGAGCTGAAGAAATTATATCATGATAAAATACGATTTTTAAGTAATGATTAATAAGGATAATGTATTGTGGTTTACCCTTAATTTATATTTTGCTAGTTACCGATTTCTCCGTAGTGTGTAGATACCCAAGATTTTAGGACAGTACGTTTGATTATTAAATTTACTGAATACTACAAGAAGAAAATTCACATCAAAATTAAAGACCAAGGTAGTTCAGGAGGCCTTGAAAGAGCGGCACGGTCTTACCGAGATTGCCCAAAGGTATAAAATACACCCGACCCAGATCAGTGGTTGGAAGCGGGATTTTCTTTCGGGAGCCGAACAGGTTTTCGAATAAAGGAAGACCGATAAACGGAGCGAGGCCGATAAAAAGAACGACCTAGCGCTCAAGACTATTGGGGAGCCTAAAGTGGAAGTTGATTTTTTAAAGGACGCCTTGCGCTAAGGCCTTTGGACGAAAGATGAAAAATGGTACGCAAGGGCCGTTCCATGATGAGTATATGTGCACAGTGCCGTAGTCTAGGTATCCACCGATCGGGGCTTTATTACCGTGTGATGGACCTTAGGCCGGTATTGCCCGGCAGACATACCTCCAAGAGGAACAAGGAACACAAAACCTACCCTTATCCGTTGAGGAATCTGGAGATAACCAGGGCCAACCAAGTATGGGCGACCGACATTACCTATATTCCCATGAGAAAAGAATAATATGTACCTTACGGCGATAATAGACCTGCACAGTCGCTTCGTCGTCCATTGTAGCGTCCAACACCATGGAGGCCGAATGGTGCGCGAAGACCTTGGAAGAGGCCGTTGGGCAGCATGGGAAACCTGAAATAATAAACACGGACCAAGAGGGAGCCAGTTCACCTCCGATGAATTCCCAAGTAGCGTATTGGGCAAAGAGATCAAACTTTCCATGGACGGTAAGGGAAGGCAACGGACAATGCAATTATAGAGCGCTTATGGAGAAGCGTAAAGTATGAGAAAATCTATCTGAACCCACCAAGCGATGGACCCGACCTGTTCCTGCTATTGGTAGAATACTTTGAATAGTACAACAAGGAAAGAAGACATGAACCGATCGATTATGATAGACCAATGGACATATTTAAAGAAGCAGTATAAATTAACCTAGATTTGTAGAAAACCTGCCCTACTAATTGGGGAATAAACAGACATGAATCAATCGATTACGATAGACCAATAGACATATAAAAAAGCAGCATGAATTAACCTAGATTTGTAGAAAACCTGTCCTACTAATTGAGGAATGAACAAACCTAGACACTATTTTTTTCTTATTATTTAGTTACGTAAACCTTGTTAAAACCTCAACCTTATGATTGCCCCAACTAATAAAAGAACAAGAACACTTCTTGTTGACGATCACCCTGTTTTCTTGCATGGATTAACCTCGATCTTAAAAGATTGTGATGAAATCGAAATTTTGAACACTGTTACCAGTGCGGAAGAAGCTTTGCAGTATCTCGAAAATGAATCCTTAGGTCTTGTAATAACCGATATCAATTTGCCAGGAATGAATGGCATCGAGTTGATAAAAAAAATAAAAGAGATTAACCCGAACCTTCCCGTTCTGGTATTGAGTATGTTTCTGGGTCGTGAATTAGTAAAAGAAATTCTCTCGGTAGAAACTGAGGGCTATTTGTCAAAAAAAATTAAAAAAGCTGAACTCTTTGGTGCTGTAAAAAAGATAATTCATGGCGGTACGTATTACAGTAATGAAATTACCTCTGTTATGATGGACTTGATTAGTAAGAAAAAGTCTGGTAGAATTCTATCAAACCATGAGCTCACTCTTCGAGAACGAGAAATTCTTCAACTTATTTGTCAAGAATACTCTAGCAAAGAAATTGCTAGTAAACTTTTTATCAGTGTAACTACGGTGGATAGCCATAGAAGAAGTATGTTTAAGAAGACTGGCGCAAAAAATGTCATTGGATTAATACGATATGCCGTTGAAAATAATTTGGTAATGTGGTAGTAAGTTTAATTTGAAGTGATTTAAACTTTTTTTGGATCGAAAGATAGGGCTACGGACATTTGTGTCAACACACGCAAATACCATAGCCCATGTACAAAGTACTTGACAAAGATACCAT
>NZ_FTOB01000019.1 GCF_900156625.1 Zobellia uliginosa
TACCACCGTTGAGAGCTGGAAAGGATTCAACTACCTATCATTCATAGTAATCGCCCTATAAAAATCAAACTAAAAAAGTTTAAATGAGTTCAATAACAAAGAAAAAATGAATCATCTATAGGGTTTTTGTTTTAAAGTTTGTTTTCAATATGTAACAACTTAAAATCAGAACAAATTAATTGATAAATTTTTAATGAAAAATGAAGCACAAAATTCCAAAAGAATTAGAAAAAGTTCCTATAGTGCTAGGGCTCGAATTAAAGAAAGTGATTTTTATCACTATTGCAGCGTTACTCTTTGTCTTTTTAATGGTTACAAATCTATTATTGGCATTAGTCTTTCCGATTCTGGTGGTAATCTATATTTATATAGCTAACAAATTTAAGAAAGAAGGAGAATTCTTGAATTATATAAAATATAATCTAAATCCTAAGGTAATCATATTTGATAAAACTATAGAAGAATTATTAAACAAATAAATTAAATACAGATGAAAAAATTACAAGTAACACTAAGAACTAAATTATTGATAACACTAGGGATGTTAAGTTTTTCTAATACCATTCTTGCACAAGCCGTTGATGGTCAGATTCAGCAATGGGGAGAAGAAATTAAATCTGCTTTGGATGCATCTGTATTAGTTTTTGCAATGGTTGGCGGCTTCATCATTTTTATCCAATACATGCAAGGAAATGAACAAGCCCAGAAAAACTTTATCAAATTTATTATAGGTCTTGCCATCTTTGGCTTGGTAGATCTTATAGCCACTATGTTTGTATAGTCGTGAACCCATAATGATAGTTTGAACCAAAAATTATTTTTGATTCTTTCTGCCAAACATTATGAAATAAGAGGTATCAAGTTTGACATTAACTTAAGTTGCTAGTTATACCTTCATTATCAAAATTATAGTCTCCTCTCCCTCTGGGAGAGGATTAAGATTAAGGTTTTCTATGTACGGCCCCTCATTTTAGCCCCTTCGCTCCACATGGTTCATTGCTATGCAATGCACTCCAAGGAGAAGGAACCCGAAAGGCTTATGAAAAAGTAACTAGCAACTTAAGCTACTACTAAAAAGATAATTATTTCTTTAAACAAAAATCAATACAAAAATGGATCTTAAATCTTTAAAAGACATACCTGCTACCTTTTCGATTGTAAAAAAGTCATTGTATATCTGTTTAGGGCTTTCTCTATGTATTTCAATAGGTAGTATGATTTGGTCATATTCTTTATGCACTGCCTATCTTAACACTACCTATATTGTAACTAACGAGGGTAAAGCTATTATGCTAAACAGTGCTAACAAGTATAAAGTAGATCAGTTTAGAAAACCCGAAATAGTAAATCATATTAAGGAGTTTCATAAACTATTTTTTGAAATAGATCAATTTGATTACGAAAAGAAAGTAAATAAGTCTTTACATCTTATAGGAAATTCTGGAAAGGATTTATACCTAACGCTCAAAGCAAAAAGATATTATTCTACCATAGTATCAAACAATCTCGAACATGAATTACATATTGATTCTATTCATGTAAATTATAAAACGTATCCATATTCGGGAGAATTTTTTGGAAAAGTGATTATTAAAAGAACAGATCAGAAGTTGGAAAACACCCAAAAACTACACTCATACTTTGAGCTAAAAAATGTGGCAAGAACCGAGGATAATCCACATGGATTGTTAATAGAGGATTATATTGTTAGCGGTCTGTAATTTCAAGAAATCGATTGTAGGATATTATGATATGAAGAAGGCAAAAGAGTTCAAATATGATAACAATCCCATTATTTGAAGCAAGTGTAGCTGTTGGTGGACGATTTAACCCGCAGATTTCCCCTATGGACTACATTTATCATATAACCCAAAGGTCGCAGGAGGCAAAAGAAGGAACTCTGTTTATAGCCCTATGTGGTAATCGATTAGATGGTTACGATTTTGTGCATGAAGCTGAACAAAACAGTGCTATTGCAGTAGTGGTTGAAAAAGAAATAAGCAATGTAAAAATAGCTCAAATATTACAGAGTTAAAGGGTATAATTGATTTACTGATTACCGTAGACGAGTATGCAAAGTATAATGGAGAAAATAGCAATCTATCAAATTGGGAGCATTTTGAAAACCCAACTTTGGCTGCAAATTACCTAAAGGAAGAAATTAAGAACAATGAGGTAATATTAGTTCAAGATTCTAACAGTGCAAGTCTGGATACTGTCGTAAATGTTCTTGAGGATAAATTCGGAGCGCATGGAAAACCTCAACCTCAAAACAGTATACATTATAATATATGCCATACTGCGCCTAAACGCCAGGCTACACATCTACGGAATCAATATCAAGAATAGTATTCCCAATAAAAACATCAATATAACATGCAGGAAATCAAAACAAGGAATCCCTATCTCGAAAATCTATTACATCAGATATTTGATAGTAACCAAGTCAATGTTTTAGATTCAAAACAAAACACTTCATGGATACTAACAGGGTTTGATCACAAAGATGTAGTACTTATACTGGATATTATAAAATCTAAGTACCCTACCATAGACTCCTATATCATTTCAGAAAATTTGTTTGAAGACACTGATTATATTTCAATTTCTGAATTAAAAACATTAAATAAGAAACAAAAGACCTGCGTTTATATTCTTCCTTCTGATAAAAGTGAAGATCTCCAGGATCTTGAACACTTACAACTTAATGAAATTTCCCATAAGGAACTTCAACAGCAATTGTTGGATGAATTGATTACTAGAATACCCGAAGAATTTACCCAATTAATTCTTGAAGATATCATAGGGTGTTTAAAGTACCTAAAAGATGAACCTCTACAAGACACTACTATCATCAATTATTTGACAGCACTAGAAACACAGGGATATACTGCGATACATATAGGAAATTATTTATATCTATTAGATTTAATCCCAGATGCTGATCTATTATTAGATACTACAAAAACACGAACTCGAATACATTCTAATCTAATCAGTGTAAATGTATTGGTAAAACATGAAAAAACACTTTATGATCGTATCCTAAAATTGCCAGTTCATAAAAATTCAATTCAAAGACATATAGTAGATTTCTTTAGGAATGAAGCCAATATTAAAACGGCTTCAGATTTAGTAAAAACTATTTTTGAGCACTATGAAATGCTTAACTTTTCTAATTGGAAAATCATTGAAGAAAACCTAAATCCTATTGCGCTCCCCTCAGAGCATGTAACGCCAGAGTATGACCTTTTAATAGGAAACTCTTCATCTACCCCACAGTTTGGATTGATTGGAGAGAGTATTAGTGGTAGAAAAGTCGCTATAGATCTTAGTGGAACTAATACCATTAGTTTGTTTGGGGTACAGGGGGGAGGTAAAAGTTATACCATAGGGACCATTACAGAAATGGTCATAAAGCAATTCAGCCACGTATGCGAACTTCCTTCCCCTCTTGCCGGTGTAATATTTCATTATAGTGAAAGCATGGACTATGAGCCAGAATTTACATCAATGATCTATCCCAATGATAAAGAAAAAGAAATTGAAAAATTAAAGCGACGATACGGGGCAGATCCCAGTTCATTAGAGGATGTTATCATTCTATGCCCCAAAGATAAGGTTAAAGAAAAGCAGTTAGAATATCCATCGGTACAAGTTAACCCCATATCTTTTAGCCCCTCAGAACTTAATGTACAGGATTGGATGTTTATGCTGGGCGCCCTTGGGAACGATGCTAATTATGTAAGGCAATTAAAAGCGATAGCCAAAAAACATAGAAAGAATATTAATCTGGATGTAATAGAAGAAGGAGTTCTATCTTCTTCTTTATTTACAGAATTTGAAAGAGGGCTAGCGCTACAAAAACTTGATTTTGCAAGAGAGTACATCGATGACTCCTCTAAGCTTAAAGATTTATTACGCCCCGGCAGGTTAATTATAGTGGATTTAAGAGATGAGTTTATAGATAAGGACGAGGCATTGGGACTGTTTGTTATTATATTAAATATTTTTTCTGGAGTTAAAATAGTTGATGGCAAACGTTTTAATAAGTTCATTGTCTTTGACGAAGCTCATAAATACATGGATAACAAAGATTTGACATCTAATATTGTAACAACAATCAGAGAGATGAGGCATAAAGGGGTAAATATTATGATTGCCAGTCAGGACCCTCCTAGTTTGCCAAAAGAAATTATAGAGCTCAGCTCAGTCGTACTTCTACACAAATTTAACAGTCCCCATTGGTTAGCTCATATCAAAAATGCACTGGCACAGCTAGAAATATTATCTCCACAAGATATGAATGTATTAACCCCTGGTGAAGGGTATCTATGGGCTACCAAGGCAACCGAAAAAGGAATTACACATAAACCCCTGAAGATAACAGCACGACCTCGTGTTACAAAACATGGCGGTGCAACATTACAGGCAACAGACAAAAAATAAAATATCCCCGCCGGGACTACCTTCTAAAGTGTGTAAACAAAAAAATAGCTGGGGCATGCCCCAGCTATTTTTTTGTTTGATTTTAAATATTTACACATTATGAAAAAAGCAGAATTATTCGACGATGGATTTTTAAAGAAGTTCAAGACCGGGGATGAACTCAACGGTTTTTTGAAGGGGCACCAAAAACGGGGTATCGAGAAGATGCTCGAAGGGGAGCTGGATGGTCATTTGGATTATGACAAACATCAAAAATCAAATCAGAGCAATTCGCGAAACGGGTTTTCCAAAAAGAAGGTACGCACTTCTTTCGGGGAATCCGAAATAGCCGCGCCAAGGGACAGGGAAGCTTCCTTTAACCCCAATCTTATGGAAAACCTCAACAGCAAGATCAGGAAGTACACCAAGAACAAGCTGTCCTTCCCGACCGACGAGGCCGTGATAAAATCCGTATATTTAGCGGTAAGGGAGGCCACGAAAAAGTGGTCCATGCCCATCAGGAACTGGGGCATCATTTTAAATCAGTTCCTTAGGATCTATGAAAAAAGGGTCGGACTTTAAATAAAGTCCAACCCCTGTTATTTTTAACTTACACAGTTTTTGGGATAGTGTCTTTAAATCACTTCATTATTAAAAATATCAAATTCTTATTCTTCTAGGGGTGAATACCTGCATATTTTATTCCTGTAAGTTTATACATATCACTGTTAAAAGTAGACAAATCTTCATGATTAAACTTTGAAATATCGTCATATCCACAGGTTCTCGCGATCACTTTTATAAGAGCATTAGTTGCTTCAAAATAATTGCATAATTGTTGAGCGGCAGATTCTATAATCAATCTATTTCTTAAAGATTTTTTTTGAGTAGCGATCCCAACCGGGCAGTTGTTGCTGTTACATGCCCTGATTCCAATACATCCAATTGCATACATAGCCGCACTTGCTACAGCAATTACATCTGCGCCTAACATTAATGCTTTGAAAAAATCATCTGCAGTACGCAGGCCTCCTGTAATAATAAGTGTAACATCTGTGGCTCCTTGTAGATCCAGGTATTTTCTTGCTCTTACCAATGCTGGAATTGTGGGAACATTAATATTATTTCTTATAATGGCAGGGGCAGAGCCTGTTCCACCACCACGACCATCCAAAATAATATAATCAACCCCCACATCCAATGCAAATTGGATGTCTTTTTCGATATGACTCGCGGCAATTTTAAAGCCAATAGGTATGCCTCCTGCTATTTTTTGAACCTTTTTGGAAAATGCTTTAAAATCCGCTACATTGTTTAAATCGGGAAAAGTTGCCGGAACAACTGCATCTTTACCTGCTTCTATCCCTAAAACGTCGGCAATTTCTTTACTTACCATACTACCAGGCAAATGACTGCTTATACCTGTTTTGGCACCTTGACCTCCTTTAAAATGAAATGCCTGAACTTTACTAAGCTTATCCCATGAAAAACCAAATTTGGCGGCTCCTAATTCATAAAAATATTTGGTATTGTTTCGCTGTTCTTCCCATAACATTCCTCCTTCTCCAGAACATATTCCTGTTCCGGCCATTTCTGCACCTTTGGATAATGCTATTTTTGCTTCGCGGGATATCGTACCAAAACTTATATCACTTACAATTATTGGAATATCCAAAACAAGAGGTTTTTGAGCATTTGGACCGATCACTACCTTTGTACTTACCTTTTGATCATCTGATAGTGGTTTTCTAGCTAATTGAGCAGGTAAAAACTGGATATCACTCCATTTGGGCAATGTATTTCTGTCTATTCCCATTGATACAGAAAAACCGTGGCTTCCAATAGTATTTAAATTATTTTTGGCCAGTTCCTTAACATATAATATGTCTGTTTCTGTATTTTCAGATTTTACATTAACAGTGTTCTCCAGATAATTTTTTTGGTAAAAATGTTGTGGGTGTTGTTTGAGATAATCATTGATCTCAACTTCATCAACATACAAATAATCGTTATCAACTTTAATAACAAACCTGTGCAAGTCTTTTTGTAGCTTGGATTCCAAAGTTTCTGTATCAAAAAAATACGTCACCCCATGTTCATCGTTGATAGATTTTTTATTAGTTTGTCGATCTGTAATTTGCGTACCTTGATAGAGAGATCTATCATAGAAAACCGAAATTTGTTTACCCTTTTTTGTAATAGTAAGCTCCAAACCATTCACAAATGCATGAGTGGGCCTATTGTTTTTCAACTCATCAAGTCTTGCTATAGGAACTGGTCTTTTGACCTTGTGTGTATAAAGAATATCCATGCTGAACCAAATTTAGAGAACCAAGATTTATTCAAAAAAATGGAAAATACATACGCTGTTATTCTTTATAAGTTGGATAACAGCGTATGTACATCAAGCATCCTTGATTTAAGATAAATCGATTATTCCAATAATACTAAATTACTGAGGCACATGGCATCCTTATAAACCACTATTTTTATGTAAGGATTAATAATAGTCTAACTATGGTTTATCCTTATTTTACCAGAAAACCATAGTTAGATTATGATATTAAAAATAATATCGCAAATCAACTTCTTAAAGTTTAAGAAACTTACTCGATCAAGTCTTAATTATTAATCTTGATAACCAGAAAAGTTCGTTTCATGTAACGAACATAAAAAAATAATTACAGAGTGTATCTGGCAAAATAGTAAATGGTTGCAACTCTATAAAAATTATCACCTTGCAAGTCTACGAGCTGTGTTTTTTCCTTGTCTTGAGTTTTGTGCGGCTTTTCCTGATGTTAATACCTGGTTAATTTCTTGGAGTGAAGAGGTTTTAAATGCGTCAAAGCTTTGATGAGATTTTTTTACAGTTATTATTTTTGGTTTTCCCGTTTGAACTTGTTGTGCTGTTACTACGGTAGGATCGTATACGAGTCCTGTTTTTTTTTCTCGAGTTAGTTCTATTGAGTCTCTAATCCTTGGTTTTTGTTGATGGGGCTTATCTTTGCTTGCGGTAAAATCACCTGGTCCAAAGGTATTACGACTAGGTTTTGATTGCTCTGCAGAATCATCATAGCCGTTGGTATTTATCTTGCACTTTGAAAAGAGAAGCTCATTGAATTCAATGCATTATCTTTTATGAAATAACCCTCTTTTTGGGGTCCCTTTTCCTTGTTCTCTTCTTTTATCTTCGTAATTCTTCATATGACCTATATTAGGACTCCTTTCAATTCCAGTTTTAGTAAAGCCATCAAAAGAATATAAATCCATTTGGGGATGATCATGTCCACATTCTCTATGTACGTGCCTTATTTCACTATCAGTAATTGGTTGTCTTTGTTTTTTTCCAGGATTTCCCGCATGACTTACAATACTTTTTTCTTTTTTGTCAAACTCAGAAGCTGTATTAAAATGAATTCTATTGCCATTATTAATAGTATAATCTATACCTAGTTTAGAAGTTCTTCTGAAAAATGCGTCATAAACCCAACGGTTAATATGTTCTTGATATTTTTCAGAAACACCTCTTTTAGAATCAAATGAATCTATAAGAGCTTTTTTTATTTCTTCTACAGAAGATTTATCCTTTAGTAGTCCATTTTTATGGAGTCGGTCTTTTGTTGGTTCAATATCTTCTCCACCTGATTTAACTTGTGCTATTTGTTTATCTAATTGTAAGTATTCAATATTGTCCTTTAAGAATTTTAACCATTCTTCGTTTTTAGCACGATTAAGACCTTGTCTAGGTTTACGAGTTTTTAACCATTCGATTAATTCAAAGTAATTTTCCATGTAGTCAGGCCCATCTGTTAATTTATCTGTTACTAATGAATTATCATTCAAATTATCTATAGTCAAAGGGTCATTATTCTTAGGATTTTGAGGGTCGTAAAAGGGGTTGTTTGTTTCTTTACTTATTTGAGACATGCCTTGATATCTAGCATTATGAAGGCCATAATGCAAATCTCCTTTATTGTGTACTGTTTTGTCTCTATTAGGAACAGATCCTGCTAATTGTTCTTCACTTTCTTTCATTTTCTTAAGTTTTTAATTATTTATTTTTGTTTCTTAAATGTTAAAAGCCTCTCTAAAGTATTTTCAAATTCTATACAAATGGACTTGATGGGTAGTAGTGAGTCCAAACATTAGAAAAGAGTAATCAGCTTTTTCAATTCCTTTTTGCAGATATCACAAGGACATTGCAAAAAAACTCCATTTGGATAATCAATATGTAGTTTGCCGAACGCTTACACTGGTTATACCTGACAACAAAAAAAATCGAAAAGAAGTGGGCCGATCCTTAACACAACTGGAGTCTTACAGTTCAACAACTTTATATTAAATTGGGAGAAAGCCCCCCTGATATTAAACACCCCTCCCTACTCCTCTTTTCTTTAATCTGCTCACTGGCACCTTAATTACTCCATCCGTAGTAGAAGATCGATTTCGTTTAGCTCTAGGAATACAAAATGCATTCATATCTATTTCTTGTTTCTTTGCTTTGGGAATACCTTCATCCTGACTTAATCCTCTCTCTACTTTTTCTATACTTCTCTTTCTTAGATTCTTTTCTTGCTTTTTTTCCTTGTTTCTTCCAATAATCTCTCCGCCTTTAATTAGTAATTTTACAATTTTATCTTTAAATGTATTGGATATACCTTTCTCTTCATTTATAGCTTTAATTGCTTCTTTTATGCGTTCCTCTGGTGTCTTTCTTTTTTTCTTTTCTTCTTTCTTTCCTTGTTTCCTTTCTTTCTTTTCTAGTTTCCTTTCTTTCTTTTCTTGTTTCTTTCTTTCTTTGTTTTCTTTATTTGAAAACAAAGCCTTAATAGGTCCAAAGGTTTTCATAGCCATATAGCCTACTCCTCCTATAATCATGGCACCACCCACTATTGGCCCTCCGGCAAAAGCACATACGATCCCTAAATATATCATAGTAGAACTTACTGATATACCAACAGCACTTTCACTAAGGCTTTTTTTGGGGATCTCACCAGCAGCCGAGTTACTCATAGGATGTCCCCCTTGGTTAGGCACTTGTCCTTGTTGATTAGTGGGCTGGTTAGGTTCCCTTATATTATCTAAAGGATTAGTCGCCTCGTCGGATGTATTATTGGGTTCAGATGTTGGACTGCTCATTGTATTTGTTTTTAAATATTTATAAATAGAAGGTTTCTTCGATCATAGATTGAATAAATTCATTACCGTATTGATCGGCTCCTTTCTTTTTTGTTTCCTGTATTGGGTATTAGAGTTGAGCTTTTTGATTTGAATCACGGTAAGGATTTTAAACCATCTCTAAACTCATAATTAAGATATGCTCTATGCTATGGATTTGGGTAATAAAAAGTTATATTACCTAATAAAAATAAATTCACTCCTCCTGTTAAACTGGTTCTCATTTTCTGTACAATCCTTACCGCAATCAGCAATAGGATTTGATTGGCCCAATGCTTCTATGGTAATTCTATCAGGGGCTATCATTCCTTTTTCTACAATATAATTCTTGGTCGCAATCGCTCTCTTTTCACTTAGTCTCTTATTATGGCTATTCTTCCCTTTGTTGTCTGTATAAGATTTAATCTTAATTTTAAGTAGTGGGTTACTCTTTAATACTGTAATAACTTTTTGAATTTCAATTTCTGCATCAGAGCGAATCTTAGCAGCATCTATATCAAAATAAATAGGAGATAATTCTAAAATATCATTAAGAGCGTCCCCGGCAAACACTATTGATTTTATATGTCCTTTTCCGTGGTTTAACTTAATAGATAATTCAATGTTTTTTTTAGAGGAACGACTTGTATATAAAATTTTCTCTGTAAGATAATATGAAAATTTACTTACCCGAATCAAGTGTTCATCAGAGCCTTGTAAGTCAAGTTGATAATACCCATTTTCGTCTGATATAGTATGGGCTATCTCATTAAAATCTTTATCTAATAATTGCACAGTACACGATTGAACGGCTTTATTTGTTCTTGAATCGATAATTTTACCATGTACATATTGTCCACAATTAAAAACGAGATCCTTCTGTTGTTTACATTTATAGATATCAAAATTGTCCTTGATATTATCCATAAAATTTCGATTACTTGCAAAATACCCCTGTTTTGTTTTGTCATCTATTATAAATGAGGTATCATCATGGATACTGTTAATAGGTTTACCTAGGTTGATAGGCTCTTGATATTTACCCTGGTAGTATTTACTTACAAAAATATCCAATCCACCGAGACCAAAATGTGTATCACTGGCAAAATACAAGTCTCCATTTTTTGCTATAAAAGGAGATGTTTCATTACCTAGTGTATTTATAGTATTTCCTAGGTTATAAGGTTTTCCAAATGTGCCATCCTCTTTGATATCTACCGCAAAAAGATCAGATTTTCCTAGACGGCCTGGCATGTCGCTTACAAAATATAGTTTCTTTCCGTCTGGACTTAATGCCGGATGCGAAACAGAATATCGATTACTGTTAAAAGGCAATTTCTTACTATTTTTCCATTTTCCGTTTTTTACCGTCGCTCTGTATAGTGTCTTGGGCATTGTAGCCATCGGGAGCTTACTTTTCTTGTTGTTTATCTTATTACTTCTAGAAAAATAAACGGTATTGCCATCTTTTGTATATACCATAGAGGATGCATCAAATTCGGTATTGATTACATCCGGTTTTTTTTCAGCATTAATCCCTGATACCTCGTATGAGGGTTGATACTTTGTATTATTTCCATCGGCAGAAAGAACGTAGCTGTCAGACGAAAAAATAAGCTTCTTGTTGGACATGAACTGTGGTAAAAAATCTAAGTTCACAGAATTATACTTAAAATCAAGCAAACTAAATCTTCCCGATTGTTTTTCTATTAAATTAATATAATCAGTCTCTCTTTTTTTAAGTATAGAGCTAAAATCTACTCCTTTTCGATGATAATACTCCCGCATAGCATCATAAGCTTCGTTGTATAGTTTCATGACCTTGAGACTCTGTGCATATCTAAACAAATAATCATCCTCATAATCGCTATATTTTGTGATCAATTCCGCATACCACTCTACAGCATTCTCCAGCTCTCTTTCTAAATAATAAGTATCTCCTATTCTTTTGAGTACATGTGCCGACTTATATCCATTATTAGCTACCTGTAGATATATGTTTCTAGCATCCGTATACTCTAATTTATTGAATTTTTTATCTGCTTCTTTAACTCTTTTCATTTGCGAAGTACCTACAGAAAAGCATAAAAGGGTAAACCCTATAAACAAAAGTAAATTCCGTCTCATTTCAATTAATTTTTTATGTTATACTTGTATCGAATCTATTTTCTATAGGAACTCATTTAAACTTTTTTAGTTTGATTTTTTCAGGGCGGTTACTATGAATGATAGGTAGTTGAACCCTGTCCAGCTCTCAACGGTGGTATCGAACCTGTTGAGCGGTGACCTGAAACTGTCGACCCATGCGTTGGTGCGTTCCACGGCATATCTCTGGGCATAAAGGTCTTGGTCAAAATATTCGTCCCCTGTCATCCACACTGCCGTTACGTTTGTTGAAACATATATTGGCATTGATGCCCCTTCTTGCACAGGCCGATCGAAAATCCTTGGAGTCGAACCCCGCATCGATGTTGAGGAAGAGCCCCTTTTCGGTAAAGGTATATATGGGACGATCTCCAATTCTATGGTATCTTTGTCAAGTACCTTGTACATGGGTTATGATAGTTGCGTGTGCTAACACAAATGTCCGTAGCCCTATCTTTCGATCCGAAAAAAGTTTAAATCACTTCAAATTGATTTTGTAAAATATTTTAATCTTTTTATACAGAAATTGTGATAACCTGCATTGATTATAGATATTACACTTAAAGATATTTAATATCCTTATCTGTTTGCAATGGCCCTGCTCTTATCATTTATTTTGTTTTTTTGATATATTTAAAAAACAAATGAAGTCATAGAAACCCTATTTTTTTATTTTTTTAATTGTGCTTTTAAAAAGGCCCATTGATCTTATCTTCCCCATATCGGGCATCGTTTTCTAAAATATTTATACTTATAACTATTTTTTAAGTAGTACCTTTTTGTTTGAGATTATCGAAAAATATAATTGAGTTTTTTTTACAAAGAAGTAGGAAAGTCAAGTATAGCATTTTGACACTGCCCGTGCTATGCTCGCCAAACTGTCCTGGGTAAACCGCTATGGTCTATACTCAGCTAAGTACAACTTTTATATTGTGCCAGAAAGTAAAAAAGGCGTTTTATTACAGTTATTTCAAATGAGAAATGGTATTAAAAAAACCAAGTGTACAAACCATAAAAGAGATCTTGAAATGACACATTGGAAACTATCATAGAATCAAAGAAAAAACTTTCGGTTATATCGCGATGAGTTTGATATAGTCTTAATAGAAGATATCCTAAAAATAATATTTGGCAAACTGGTAATAGCAATTACAACTAGTAGTGATTAAGTGGATACACAAATGAGTTTATACTATAAAAAGGCTCAAGTTCATGGATGTACTTTTTTTGATCACCCTCTGTTTATTCTTACAAACTACCTATACAGGGTTCATATTAAACTATACAACATAGTTTATAAAGAAAGCCCCAGGCATTTATACACATTCATAGAGAGTCCTTTAAATTTTTAAAAAAAATAATGCTAAAAAACATAGGGTCCTTTACATGTTATTTGTTTTTAAAATGAAGACATCTCTTCTTCAAAAAACTATAATATTAATTATTAAACATATTCATCATGATCACAAATCAGAATTTATCAATAGCCAATAAACAAAAAAGAACAAGACAATTAATTAACAATCTTATGGCTTCGCAAGAAGTTAGGGAGAAAGTTATACAGCAGTTAGAAAAATCTATCAAACTTACTATTTAAATCATAAGTAAATAATAATGCTTGTGGCATTTATATTTAAGAAAATAGAAATTTTTAATCTGAGCATTGTTTTTTGTATCTAACGAAGGGTCGATACAATTTTGCTTCATTCCATTACAAAAAACACTCAGTTTAACAGTTTTTAGTTTAACCTTCTTGTATCAAACTTAGAGTATAAGGTTTTAATGAAACCGAAAAACAAAGTTTTTCCTTTCTGATATATAAATTACAAGTATTGTAATCGTCAATTTGTTATTTCATCGCAATCAAAAATTAGATGAGAGACAAACAAATCTTATTAAATATAGTCACTTAAAAAAATAATATTATGAATGAAGAAAATATTTGGAAAGGGTCTCCTTCTCAATGGATCAATTTTGGGTTTTACTTGCTATGCATCCCACTTACTCTTGTTTTTGGATTGGGTTTATTATTAGCTATTTGGAAATATTTTGATACTCATCTGCATAAATTTGAGATAACAGATCAACGTATATTAGAACACAAGGGTATTTTTTCTAAAACAACGGATGAGATAGAACTCTATAGGGTTAAAGACCTTAGGCATGAGCAACCTTTTTTCTTAAGATTGGTTGGATTATCCAATATTGTATTAGACACTACCGATAGATCTAATCCTGTTCTTCAAATCAAAGGACTAGCGCAAGGGCACCTACTTAAGGAACAATTAAGAGTCGCAGTAGATCAAAGAAGAGACATCAAAGGTGTAAAAGAAGTAGATTTTAAATAATAGCCTTTACCATAACTCGTATAAGTAAAAAAGCCGAGGGTTTCAAACTCTCGATATTTTTTGTTTAATTTCAAATTTCCCACAGAGATAAAAAGAAGAAAACCTATCCTTTTTATACTGTTTATCATTTTAATGTAAGCTTCCCCTAATTAGAACTGCCTAGTTTTCTAAAACTTCATTAAAGTTATTGTTTTTAATTCTTTTGGGGCTAGCCCCAAAAGAATTAAGTTCCGCATATTTTACGGGCGGTATTTT
>NZ_FTOB01000023.1 GCF_900156625.1 Zobellia uliginosa
TCTGGAGCAGGTGGCGGTATGGCCACCAAGCAACTGGCCGATGCGGGCCTCAAGGTCGCGGTGGTCGAGGCGGGCCCCTTTTTCGACCCGGCCGACCCGAAGACCATGACCCAATTGAAGAACCCCTACGATTCTCCCAGGCGGGGCGCCGGCACGGACCGTGCCTTCGGGGAGTTCGATATGTCCTATGGCGATTGGCACGTTGACGGCGAACCCTATACCCATGCCGAGGGCACGACCTTCAAATGGTGGCGTTCGCGCATGCTCGGTGGCCGTACCAACCACTGGGGCCGCATATCGCTGCGTTTCGGGCCGAAGGATTTCAAGGGAAAGACGCGCGACGGCCATGGGGAGGACTGGCCCATCGGTTACGATGACGTAAAGCCGTACTACGACAAGGTCGACAAACTGATCGGGGTCTTCGGTACCAACGAGGGGCTGGAGAACGATCCCGACGGTTTTTTCCTGCCACCCCCGAAACCGAGGCTCCACGAGCTTTTTTATATAAAGGGCGCCAAGAAATCGGGCATTCCCGTGATCCCCGGGCGGCTGTCGATGCTTACCAAGCGCATCAACAACGAACGCGGGGTCTGCTTTTACTGCGGCCAGTGCAACCGCTCCTGTTCGATATATGCCGATTTCTCCTCGGGGAGCTGCCTTATCTTCCCGGCACAGAAGAACGGCGGACAGGTGAAGCTGTACGTCAACGCCATGGTACGTGAGGTCACCACCGATGGGGAGGGAAGGGCCACCGGGGTATCGTACATCGACAAGGGGGACAGGAAGGAATACAAGCTAAGGGGAAAGATCGTCGTATTGGCGGCCTCCGCCTGTAGCTCGGCGCGCATCCTTCTCAACAGCAAGAGCAAGCAGCACCCCAACGGACTGGGCAACAGCAGCAACCTGGTGGGAAGGTACCTGCACGACTCGACGGGCAGTAGCGGCGCGGCGTTCGTCCCGGGCCTCATGGACCGCGACGTGTCCTATAACGAGGACGGGGTCGGCGGCATGCACGTTTACTCGCCCTGGTGGGGCGACAACAACCAACTGGACTTCCCCCGCGGCTACCACATCGAGGTATGGGGGGGCATGGGCCAGCCCAATTACGGCTTCGGCTTCGACCAGGACAACTTCAACAAGCTCATGGGCTTCCCCACGGGCGGCTACGGCGACAAGCTCAGGGACGAGGTCAAAAGGTACTATGGTGCCGTAGTGGGCTTCGGGGGAAGGGGCGAGGGCCTCGCGGTAAAGGACAACTATTGCGAGATCGACCCCACCACGGTCGACGATTACGGCATCCCCGTACTGAAGTTCAACTATAAGTGGTCCGATATCGAAGTGCGCCAGGCCAAGCACATGCAGGATACCTTCGAGGAGATCGCCCACAACATGGGCGGTATCTATCTCAACAAACCCGGCAAGGACAGGGACTACGGCCTTCACGCCCCGGGCGAGATCATCCACGAGGTGGGCACCACGCGTATGGGCGACGACCCCAAGACCTCGGTGACCAACAGGTTCAACCAGCTCCACGATGTCGACAATGTCTTTATCGTCGATGCGGGGCCCTTTGTATCGCAGGCCGACAAGAACTGTACATGGACCATTTTGGCCCTGTCGTGGAGGGCCTCGGATTATATCATCGAACAGATCAAAAAACAAAACCTATAGCCGAAGATGGACAGAAGAAAGAGTATACAGACCATGATCCTAGGTGCGGGGGCTTCCGCACTTGCCTTCCACGGCTGCGGCGGCGAAGCGCAAGAAAAGGCGAAAGGGGCCGTTGCACAGGCGGGCGACACCCATTATTTCGGGCGTACGCCCAAGGAACTCGAGCGTATCGAAAAGCTCAATGCCGAGCGCTTGTTCAACGAACACGAAATGGAGACCATCGCCGTGCTCAGCACGGTGATCCTTCCCCCCAAGGAACCCTTTGGAGGGCCCTTGGAGGCCGATGTGCCCGAATTCATAGAGTTCATCGGAAAGGACATGCCCGATATGCAGAACACCCTTTTGGGCGGACTGATGTGGCTCGACCACCGCAGCAATACCGAATTCGGGACCGAGTTCAAGACGGCCACCCTCGAACAGCAGAAACAGATCCTCGATACCATCTGTTATCGGGATATGGACGTCCCCCTGGACGAACAGCCCTTGGGGATACAGTTTTTCGCCCTTAT
>NZ_FTOB01000020.1 GCF_900156625.1 Zobellia uliginosa
GAACAGCAGAAACAGATCCTCGATACCATCTGTTATCGGGATATGGACGTCCCCCTGGACGAACAGCCCTTGGGGATACAGTTTTTCGCCCTTATACGGAACCTGGTGGTCACCGGGTACTACACCTCCAAGGTGGGCATAGCCGACCTTGGCTACAAGGGAAACTCGCCCAACGTTTGGGACGGGGTGCCCGATGAGGTGCTCAAGAAGCACGGCGTGGAATACGACCCCGAGTGGATCGCCAAATGTGTCGACCAAAGCAAAAGGAACGACATTGCCCAATGGGACGAAAACGGAAATTTATTGACATAAATGAAGGGCCGCTTTCTATAGCGGCCTTTAATTGTAACACCATATGGGGAAACCCATAGATTTAATTAAAACCGGAAAATGAAAAAAATCAGTGCATTTTTATTAATGGGGTTTCTTACCGTGTCTTTGTCGGCACAAGAGGTAGGGCTACAGTTGTACAGTTTACGAAATCAGTTTAAAACCGATGTTCCCGGAACTCTCAAGCTTATCGAAGGATGGGGAATCACAAAAATCGAAGGAGGGGATACCTATGGTCTCGCTTTGAAAGATTTTAAAAAGTTATTGAAGACTACCGGGCTTGATGTTGTAAGCGTTGGGGCCAAATTTGAAGAATTGGAAAACAATCCACAGCAAGTCGTGAAAAATGCCAAGGCCTATGGCGCCAAGTATGTAATGTGTGCCTGGGTACCCCACGATGATAATAAATGGGACTTGGAAGAGACGCAACATGCCTCAAAGGTGTTCAATGCGGCGGGGAAATTGCTGAAAAAGAACGGCATCACTTTGGCATATCATCCGCATGGATACGAATTTCGACCCTATGAAGATGGAACCTTGTTCGATTATATGGTTCAGAATGCTACGGACTATACCTTTGAATTGGACGTATTTTGGGCCCAACACGGGGGTGCCGATCCTTTGGCATTGATGAAGAAATACCCCTCAAAGTTTACATTGCTTCACTTGAAGGATATGGAGAAAGGGGTAAAAGGGAACAACACGGGCCAAGAAGATCATGAGACCAATGTCGTCTTGGGGCAAGGTCAAGTAGATATTGCCGGTATTGTTGCCGAAGCCAAGAAACTGGGCATCGAATATATGTTCATTGAAGATGAATCTTCAAGAGTGGTAGAACAGGTGCCACTTAGTTTAGAATACTTAAAAGGTCTGGATAAATAATCCCTTCCTTAAGATTGAGACTCCAAGCCCCACCTTAAAAGTGGGGCTTTGTCTTTTTGGAATAGAAACCGATACGCCTCGACCGATAACCGAGGGTGAAGACCGCCGTAAAATCAAATGTGTATTTGCGGATAGGTTCGTTTTTTCAAGGAAAAAATACCTATCTTATGCAGGTATAAAATCAATATACTACTTATGTATTCCCACCCCGTTAAGCCATATTTTGTAGGTCTCTGTGCGTTTATTTTACTGCTCTGTGGCTGTAATGAAAAAGGCCTTTCCGATAGTTACGATTTGGAAGGTACCTTACGCAAATGGCAGCCCGTGACCTTAACCTTCGATGGTCCACAGGTATCGGAGACCGATTCTATAAACCCGTTTTTAGATTATTCCTTGGTGGTCAATTTTTCAAATAAGGATACCACCTATAACGTTCATGGTTATTTTGCGGCGGATGGAGATGCGGCAAATTCCAGTGCCGATGCCGGAAACAAGTGGAGGGTGAAATTTTCACCCAATACCATCGGAACATGGAAGTTCAGGGCCTTCCTGATGGAAGGCAAGAATATTGCCGTCAAACAGTTTTCGCTTCCTAAAAAGAACGAAAGTATCTGGGATATAAATGGGGAATTTGAAGTACGTCCCGTAGACACTACCGCAGTCGGCTTCTATCGTACGGGAAAACTTGCTTATGACGGAACACATTACTTAAAACAGAGTGAAACCCATAAACCCTTTTTAAAGAACGGGGTCGGTAGTCCGGAAAACTTTTTGGCCTATTCAGAATTTGATGGCACCTACGATAACGGAGGTCCTGCGACCCCCACACTGAACGATGGCCTCCATCAATATCCGACACACGTTGACGACTGGAAGGAAAATGATCCCGTTTGGGGCGATGGTAGGGGCAAGGGGATGATCGGTGCCTTAAACTACCTCTCGGGCAAGGGCATGAACAGCCTTTATTTTTTGGTTATGAACGAAAATGGCGATGGCAATGATGTATGGCCTTGGATAGCACCTGATGAACAGACCCGATACGATGTCAGTAAATTAGATCAATGGGAAACCGTTTTTACCCATATGGACCGACTGGGCATGGCCATGAACGTATTTACCCAAGAAACGGAGAACGATACCGTTTTGAACAAGGGAGAACTTGGGCTGGAAAGAAAACTCTTCTATAAAGAACTTGTTGCGCGTTTTGGCCATCACTTGGGAATTGTGTGGAATTTGGGCGAAGAAACCAACCGTAGCCCCGAACAGCTCAAAAATTATGCCGATTATATTCGCAGTATAGACCCCTACGAACATCCCATAGCCGTACACAACCACGTTCGGGTTACCGGGGAACGTAGGGAAGGTAGGCCATTGGATCCCATTAAGGAAACGTTCACGCCCATGTTAGGGTATCGTAATTTTGAAATTCCTTCTTTACAGATGTACGATACTACCGAGGTACATAAAGAAGTAAAAAAGTGGTTGGACCTTTCTCGAAAAAAGAAAAAGCCGTGGGTGGTCTATCTTGATGAAATCGGTCATTGGGATATAGGTGTTACCACCGATACCGCGGCAAACAACAATCACGACATGGTGATGCGCAGCAGCCTATGGGGAAGCCTTATGTCGGGTGCGGCCGGTACGTCGTGGTATTTCGGGGGCAAGGACATTCCGAACAACGATATCTCGGCAGAGGACTTCAGGGCCCGCGATAACTGGTGGAATATCAGTGCAAATGCCAAGAAGTTCTTTGAAGACCATTTGCCTTTTGAAACGATGCAGTGCCATGACGAGCTTTTAAGTAACGATAAAGCCTATTGTTTTGCCAAGAAAGATGAGATTTACCTCGTATATCTTCCCAAGAACGAAACCACCGATCTGACCATCGGCGATGGGGCCTTTACCATTGCTTTTTACGACCCGAAAGAAGGGGGAATGTTGTACGATAAGCAAAATGAGGGATGGAAGATAACCAAGCCCAACAGTGTAGAGCTATCGGCCTATAATGGACAAAAAGGGAAAGATTGGGTAATTGTTATAGCTAGAAAGTAATATCTTGCGAATAAAGTTTAAAACCGAGAAACGGTAAGGTATCAAAGCAGGACAAGCCTTTTGTGCCAGACCGATAATTTATTTTTATGAGGAATTTTTATAGTGCGCTTATCTTGTTCCTATGTTTTGTAGGATGCAAGGAAACAACATCTGAAAAAAAGGAAGCCGAACAACATGTAATACCCTCTGCCCAAGCGGTAGATACCCTTCTAAAGGAAGAAAAAAAATCAGCCCCCAAAACCTTTCGCACCTTCGAAAATTTAGCCGATACCACCTTTGTTCGCCTAGCCGATTTTAGTGACGGTTTTGCATATGACCTGCGCTATGCCACCAAGAATAATTTTTTAAAGGAAAAAGTCTACGATTGTGCGGAGTGTTATACCCGTGTTAAGACGGCAAAAGCCCTATTGAAAGCGAACGAGGAATTTAAGAAGAGCGGGGTGCGGATAAAGTTTTTCGACTGCTACCGACCCAATTCGGTACAGTATAAGATGTGGAAGATCGTGCCCAACCCACAGTATGTGGCCAATCCTAAAAAGGGATCTATACATAATAAGGGCGGGGCGGTAGATATAACCTTGGAAACTTTGGAAGGGGAAGAGCTCGATATGGGGACCGATTTCGATTTCTTTGGAAAGCGCGCTTATCACGATAATTTTGATCTGCCGGAAAAGGTGTTGGCCAACCGTAAACTCTTGAAGGAAACCATGGAAAAACATGGGTTTTGGTCTATACGTACCGAATGGTGGCATTATAACCTAAAGGCCGGGTCAAACGACAAGGTGGCGAATTTCAAATGGAATTGTAATCAATAACGAGAATTAAGAAGATGAAAAAAATAACACTGTTTATTGTATTGGCTATGAGTGTAAACGCTTTTTCGCAAGACGCCATAATACCGTTATGGCCCGAAGACAAAATTCCCAACGCTGTGGCTTCTGACGAAAAGGAAGTCCATGAGCAAAAAGATATACTGCGTATCAGCAAGGTACAGGAGCCTACAATAGAAGTGTATTTGCCTTCAAAAAAGAACGCTACGGGGCAGGCTATGCTTATTTTTCCCGGAGGAGGATACCACATTTTGGCCTATGATTGGGAAGGTACGGATGTAGCCAAGTTTTTGAACAGTAAAGGCATTGCCGGCATAGTGGTCAAGTATCGTTTGCCTTCATCGGTATCTCAGACCAAGCAAGAAGACGTTCCGTTGATCGATGCCCAGCGTGCCCTAAGATTGGTGCGTAGCAAGGCCAAAACCTTTCATATCGACCCTAACAAAATCGGCGCTATGGGCTTTTCCGCTGGAGGACATTTGGCTTCCACTTTAGGGACCCATTTCGAAGAGAAGGTATACGCCCCAATCGATGCAATCGATGCCATAAGTGCCAGACCCGATTTTCTGGCGCTCTGTTATCCGGTAATAACCTTTGATCAATCATCGACCCACAAGGGGTCACAGTTTAACCTGTTGACCAAAAAACCTGAGCCGGGCGCACTCGACCGGTTTAGTAATGAAAAACAAGTCACGGCAAATACCCCACCTACATTTTTATTGCATGCAACGGACGACAAGGCGGTACCGGTAGAAAATAGCTTGGCATTCTACAAAGCCTTGGTGGAAAACGATGTTCCGGCTACCCTCCATATATATCCGACGGGAGGCCACGGTTTTTCTCTGGGACTAAAGGATCCCTATTTAAGAACATGGACGGACAACCTCTGTGAATGGTTAAGAAGCCTAGAGTAGGGTAACAAAAAAAACAGCAAGCCAAATAAGCTTGCTGTTTTTGTTATATCGGCATTCGATTTAGAATTCATACGCCCCTATATCTATAGATGCACCCTTTATTTCCCTGGGCTCTACACCATTTGGGGACTTAAATTGATATTCTAATTTTTTGACGTAGGCCGGAATTTCCATTCCTGCATCAATAGCTTTTGAACCGGTTTGCAGTTGATAGGCATTGGTGGGGTCGACTGAAAAGTCTTGATCCGGAACGATCATTTGCGCTACGGTTTCATATGACAGACTACCGCTGTTACAACGTTTTTGGTCTTCGCCGGTAAACCTGGTGCTATAGGCCGCTACGGTGGCATCGCTGATCAAATTATTGGAAAATAGGTCGACCGACCCCGAGTTTCTTAGTACGCTCACCTGTATATTGGGATCGCTACTATCGTTCTCATAGTAAAGGATATTGTTGAAGGTTTCCAAGGTGCCTTCGCAAAAGGTTAGGTCAAAAAACATCTTACGGTAGCTTGCTTTGTTGTTTCCTTTTAAAACAAAAGTATTGTTGTAGCAATACAAGGTTCCTTTTCTATTTCCTTTGCCATCGGGCGATGCGGAATCGACATCGTTTCCGTAATGTAAAATAGTACCGGCTCCCGAATTGCTTCCCTCTATGATATTACCGGCAAAATAAGTGGTTTTAAAGGAATCCAATTGAGGAAAGTAATCTACGGCGTTTTCTGTTTCGGCAAGGTTGATCTGTCTTGCTGCAGGGCCGATAAAACGATTGTACATGATAACATCCCCTGCCGACCGACTTTTGTAGTTTGCTCCATGGGAACCTTCTCGAACGGGGCCGAATTGATTTCCTATAGAAACAAGGCCATCCGCCTCGATATAAATATTGTGTTGTTGGGAAACGTTGAAGGTGCCATTGCCTTTAATGATGTTGTTGTTCAACCGTACATCTATCAAAGGGTCTTTAGGACTGTTATAGGCGCCGAAAATGCCATTTCCGTTATGAGTGATGATACAGTTGTTCACTTCTATATGGGCACCCCGCATATAAATACCGGAGGCGGCCCTTGAAAAGGGCTTTAGCTTTTCGGAACCCATTTCATATGTTTTTTGAGCGTCGTCTTCTTTATATTGATGCGCCCCTTGTATCTGTAGGTTGCTGATATTGATATACTCCGGATGGTTGTCGGCCGTTGCACTAATTATGACCATACCAAGATAGGCTATGGTAGAATTAAAATACGAACGGAGGTCAATGGGTCTTACCCTAGAATTTGTGCCGTCTAAAACAGGTAGTTTTCCATTTTCATCGGGAACCCCACAAACGCAAATCGGTTCGGTTTCAGTGCCTCGGGTACTTATGATGATACGTTCGTAATAGGGTTTGTCTTTTGCATAGATTCGAACGGCATCGCCAGGCCCTAAATTTTCGGTAGGGACATCGATAATGTTTTCATATTCTTTTCCCGGCCCGACTTCATAAAGTTTGCCATTGCCCTTGGTCTCGCAAATTTTTATGCTTCCGGTGCTAATATCCGGAGAATCGATTTCTTGCACATGGTTTTCTTCGTCCTTGGAACACGCGATGCAAAAAACCAAAAAGAAAATGTAGGTCAGTTCTTTTAGAGCGTACTTCATAAGTATGGAAGGTTTGGTTAAAAAAATAACAACGATTTGATAAAAAAGATGTTGCATAGAAAATCAAGGAATTCTTTAAAAAGAGGGTGGATTATCTAAATAACTTTTATATTTTTGCAATCCGATTTCGGGATGTAGCGCAGTCCGGTAGCGTACACGCCTGGGGGGCGTGTGGTCGCAGGTTCAAATCCTGTCATCCCGACAAATAGGGTATTAAAATTAATTTTTTAATACGTAAATAAATAAAAACCAGCAAAATGCATTTTTTGCTGGTTTTTTTATGCGCGTTTGTGGGCCTATTTTATTTAAGGTAATAATGGATCAAGTCATAAAGTTGTGGGATTTTATCTTTAGGCAAAAATATTAGTTAACCTAAATAAGAAGAACTCTACGTTTCTAACACCTCT